>NZ_QPJW01000001.1 GCF_003337355.1 Fontibacillus phaseoli
AAGACCCCTTGAAGACGACGAGGTTGATAGGCCTGAGGTGGAAGTGCAGCAATGTATGGAGCTGACAGGTACTAATCGGTCGAGGGCTTATCCAATAACACCCCAAAAAGTGACGCGAGGCTTCGAAGGTAATTCCGATTACTTTTCGGGGACCCCGGGAAACCCAGTAAGGGCTAACACGCAAATTCACGTTTCGTATCCAGTTTTCAGGTGATTAAAACATCTGAACTAAGCTGCATGCCTTTTATAAGGTTTGATATTTTCTCGCAGCGATTTCGAGAAGCGAAAGCTTCGAAAAATCATGTTTGGTGGCGATGGCGGAGGGGTTCCACGCGTACCCATCCCGAACACGACCGTTAAGCCCTCCAGCGCCGATGGTACTTGGACCGAAGGGTCCTGGGAGAGTAGGACGCCGCCAAGCATAATATTCCCTGATAGCTCAGTTGGTAGAGCACTCGACTGTTAATCGAGTTGTCACAGGTTCGAGTCCTGTTCGGGGAGTCAAATCCCCAGAAAGTGAAGGGTAGCTTCGAAGCTATTTTTGAATACTTTCTGGGGACCCCAAATTAAATCATGGCCCGTTGGTCAAGGGGTTAAGACACCTCCCTTTCACGGAGGTAACAGGGGTTCGAATCCCCTACGGGTCACCATTCTTGAATTTGCAATACATATGGAGGCTTAGCTCAGCTGGGAGAGCATCTGCCTTACAAGCAGAGGGTCGGGGGTTCGATCCCCTCAGCCTCCACCATCAATCTAATATTTTTTACTGACGCGGGGTGGAGCAGCCCGGTAGCTCGTCGGGCTCATAACCCGAAGGCCGCAGGTTCAAATCCTGCCCCCGCAATTATCCCTTAAAGGGATGAAGATTTATCAGTGTGGAGCCGTGGTGTAGAGGCCTAACATGCCTGCCTGTCACGCAGGAGACCGCGGGTTCGAATCCCGTCGGCTCCGCCATTTTTATCTTGATTCGCATATGCGAGCCATTAGCTCAGTTGGTAGAGCACCTGACTTTTAATCAGGGTGTCGAAGGTTCGAGTCCTTCATGGCTCACCATTTTTTTATTCTTCGCGGACGTGGCTCAGCGGTAGAGCATCGCCTTGCCAAGGCGAGGGTCGCGGGTTCGATTCCCGTCGTCCGCTCCATAATTTGCGCCCTTAGCTCAGCTGGATAGAGCGTTTGACTACGAATCAAAAGGTCAGGAGTTCGAATCTCTTAGGGCGCGCCATTTTTTAAATTGCATAAGCCGGTGTGGCGGAATTGGCAGACGCGCGCGACTCAAAATCGTGAGGGAAACCGTGGGGGTTCGAGTCCCTTCACCGGCATATATCGGGACGTAGCTCAGCTTGGTAGAGCACCTGGTTTGGGACCAGGGGGTCGCATGTTCAAATCGTGTCGTCCCGATTGAAAACAGTCATCGTTGATGGCTGTTTTTTTATTTTATTCTGGGACTAATTCCGGAATCTTTGCTGCTATGAAGCAAGGTTGTGAACAGGTCTGATGATCCTGTCGCGTTCCTTTTCGGATGTTGTATATTTCCTCCCTTTGGCGGTCACAATATACATAAAATTCCGAATGAAGGGGATCCCCGTGAATATTTTCAATATCAGAAAACAGCTCAAAAAACGTTGGAGACGATGGAAACGGGCTATTTGGACCATCGGGGCTTGCGTCTTGGTGGCATTAATGGCATGGTTAGGCATGCTCTTGTCCGAACAAATGGAGAAGCTGATGACGAAAGAACCGCTTGTTCTGGAAACGTTCGGCAAACTGGAAGATCAGTTAGCGGAGGAATCCTCGCAAGATTGGCTGGAGCATCTCCGCGAGTCCAATCAACTCCGAATCGTTCATTTGAATAAAATATATACCTGCGGTGAGGAAAGCTTGGTACTCGGATTGATGAAACCGACGGAAATTAGTCAATTGTCCAAAGAACACCCAGCTTGGACCGGCCGACTTGCCCCGGGTGGTGACGTATGGTTCGACGAGCATGTTCAAGGACTGTCCGATGTTTGCCGGCGAGAGGGCTATGTAGGCATCGACAAAAACGGGAATTTGAGTCTTTTTGAGGGCCCGCCGAAGCAGGAAAAGGTGATTCGTACTTTTTTTCAACTCGATGTAGAAACGATGGAAAGCGCGCTTCCTTCGGAAGTGCTGAAACAGCTGAACAGTGGCATACGAATTCAGGACGTTGAAGAATATAACAGCGTATTATCCACCTTTAGCGACTTTGCCGTTGAAGCATCGGAAAAAACAATGCAACAGAACAGACAATAGGGCGTTAAGCTTAGAGACGTTAACATTAACGTCTCTTTTTGCTGTTTCCAATTATGATGCAGTTGTCCGCAGCTTGCTTTTAGGCAGTTATACAAACTTTTTCCTCAATAGCATTAACTTTTGTTATAATAAAGTGAATACATATGTTCGCTTATCAGGACATAGAGCCGGACCTTTGTAAACTAAAATTAAAGGCTTCGGAAGACTTGATCAGGTTGGGGAGAGGTTGAACTTTGCGAATATTGGGAATTGACCCCGGAATCGCTATCGTTGGTTTCGGATTTATCGATAAGCAAGGCAGCAAATGTGTCCCGGTTCAATACGGCTGCATTCAGACCGAGGCACACACGCCCGAAGAGGAACGTTTGCTGCATGTATATGAAGGCATGGTCCAACTGATCGACAAATATAAACCGGATGCGGTAGCGCTGGAGAAGTTATTTTTTAATCGCAACGTAACAACCGCCATGTCGGTTAGCCAGGCCCGAGGCGTCATGGTTCTGGCTGCGATGCAGAAGGGGCTCCCCGTATCGGAATATACGCCGATGCAGGTAAAACAGGCGATTGTCGGTTATGGGAAAGCCGAGAAAAGACAGGTACAGGAAATGACCAGGATGTTCCTGAAGCTTCAGGCCATCCCGAAACCGGATGACGTTGCGGATGCGCTAGCGGTAGCCATTTGCCACGCTCACTCTTGTACACTAAATTCCAAATTGAATGAGGTATTGCGGTCATGATAGATTTTTTACGGGGCCAGGTTGCCCATCTTGAAAGTGAATATGTTGTGTTGGATGTCCACGGGGTAGGGTATCGCGTTTTCTGTCCGAACCCGTATGCCTTCTCGGCCAAAAACCAAGAGACAGTTACGGTGTATACGCATCATCATGTGCGTGAAGACGCTATTTTGCTGTTCGGGTTTTCGACCCGGGACGAGCAGAAGCTGTTCCGTAAGCTAATCGAGGTGTCGGGGATCGGTCCCCGAGTGGCTATGGGGATTTTAAGCGGGGGCAACCCGGATACGGTGGTGGCTGCAATTCATCAGGAGAACATTTCGTTTTTGACCAAGCTACCGGGCATCGGCAAAAAAACGGCACAGCGCATGATCCTGGATTTGAAGGACAAGCTGGAGGGCATGGGCGGCACGGCTTCCTTGTTCGATCCCGAACCTGCCGCCGCATCGGCTTTCCAAGACGGCAATCCGGGCTGGCCTGAGGCTAGAGAAGGATTGAAGGCGCTTGGATATACCGATATGGAGCTGGACCGGGTATGGAGCAAACTGAAGGATCAAGTGAGTCAAGACGAGGCTGTCGATTCGGTTATGAAAAAGGCCCTCAAGCTGCTGTATGCAGGTTGATAACAGGCTGGAAGAAAGAGGTGCTGGAAGGCGATGATGGAAGACCGGATCATATCCGCGAACTTGATGATGGAAGACCAAGCCGTCGAGCTTAGCCTGCGTCCCCGCTATTTGGCGGAGTATATTGGGCAAAATCAAATCAAAGAGAATTTGAAAATATATATTGAAGCGGCAAAAATGCGCAAAGAAGCGCTGGATCATGTCCTACTATACGGACCTCCGGGGCTTGGCAAAACGACGCTGGCCAATATTATCGCCAATGAGCTTGGCGTAAATCTGCGTACGACTTCGGGGCCAGCGATTGAACGGCCGGGCGATCTTGCCGCCTTGTTGACCAATCTCCAGGAAGGCGACGTCCTGTTTATTGATGAAATCCATCGGTTGCACCGGACGGTGGAAGAAGTTCTTTATCCGGCGATGGAGGATTTCGCGCTGGATATTATGATCGGCAAGGGCCCTAGCGCCCGTTCCGTACGGTTGGATCTGCCTCCTTTTACATTGGTTGGCGCTACAACCCGTGCAGGCCTGCTGTCAGCTCCCCTACGTGACCGCTTCGGGGTAGTCAGCCGCCTAGAGTTTTATACGCAGGACGAGCTTAGCTTTATCGTATCGCGCAATGCCGATATACTGGAGATTGAAATTATCGGGGATGCTGCGGATGAAATCGCGCTCCGATCCAGGGGGACGCCACGCATCGCCAATCGCCTGCTGAAGCGGGTAAGGGATTATGCTCAAGTACGCGGGGATGGGATGATCACCCCCGAGATCGCCAGAGAATCGCTTCAGATGCTCCAGGTTGACCCTATGGGGCTTGACTTGATCGATCATAAAATGCTTCGTGCCATGATCACCAGTTTCCGGGGCGGCCCGGTAGGCCTCGATACGATCGCAGCAACCATCGGCGAAGAAAGCCAGACGATCGAGGATGTATATGAGCCATATTTGCTGCAGATTGGATTTTTGCAGCGGACACCACGGGGACGGGTTGTGACTCCGGCGGGTTACCAACATTTAGGCTTACCGCTTCCGGAGGAACATAAATAAGATCTCTAAGAAACAAAAAATGTGAACTAAGAAACAACTTGGCATCATGAAGGAGGCGTAACCGCATGAGATCAACGTTATCGGGATTCAAATGGAGCAGGTGGGGAAAAGGAATCATTGCCGGAATACTGCTGGCCGGCGCGATTCAGCTTCCGGCAATGGCGGATTCGGCCACGGGTACTCATGTACGGGTTGCCATGTATCTGGATCTCGGCAGTACCTATAAATCGACCATACCGGCGGTTACTTTAAAGGCCGATTCATCTTGGGGGGCAGGGCCGCGGACGGGAGCCGGGGACTGGATTCAATTAGCCCCCGGTCAATCCGCGCGCTTTAGTGTAGACGGATATAAGGTAAAAGCGCTGGAAAGCGCCGACTGGAAGACAGTGTCGGCAGCGGTCAAAAAATTGCAGGGAACGACCGACAAACCTGTTGCGTTTGCCCGCAATAGCGCAGGGGGAACCATATACGAAGTTTACACCGGGCCTTATGCCAATGCCTCGGAAGCCCAAAAAGCCGTAGACAGAGTCGCCGGGTCAGTGTCGGCTTGGCTAAAGGGCCAAAATCCGTCGGTTCACGGCAATTATTATGTTTCGGCCGGTAGCTTCGGCAGTCAAGGAGAAGCACAGGCGGTTCTCGGTACATTAAGCACATCCGGGTCGGGTGCCTTTGTGGTTATGACGGGACCACAGCAGTATGCGGTATGGGTGGGGGGCGCCGCCAGCGAAGCCGAGCAGGGGGTACTGCAAGCTCAATTGGCGCAGACGTTCCCGCAAATGTCATGGTCACCTGTTTCGCAAACGGGAACCGCGATCATCCTTCACAGCGATGTAACGTTGAACCTGGATACGCCATCTCCTGTCGATCACTATGAGCTTAGCGGCAATGACGCGACTCTCTTGATCCGCGACGGCGATGACTCTCTGCTTCAGTTAGTCGAACGTTCAGGACGCAAATACCGGGGCGACTTTGAAATCAGCCGATATAACGGGCAGCTCGCGCTCGTCAATGAGGTCCAGTTGGAACAATATCTGTACTCGGTACTTGGAGCAGAGATGTCGTCCTCCTGGCCTCAAGAATCTTTGAAGGCGCAAGCAGTGGCTGCACGAAGTTATGCGTTGTATAACGTTTCACTTAATAAATACAAGGTTGCCGGACTAGTGGACACGACGTTGAGCCAAGTTTATAACGGGGCCGAGAAAGAGGCTGACAGTACTGTTCTGGCTGTAGACAGCACGGCGGGTGAAGTGATGATGGCGGACGGAAAAGTCGTTGAAGGGATCTTTTCCTCCAACAGCGGCGGAGTGACCGCAGATTCCACGGAAGCATGGAACAGCTTCAACCCCGTGTATTCCAGCGTGCCGAGCAAGGAAGATGAGGTAACGCAGGCTTCGTTAAAATCATGGTACCATGTGCTTCTATCGAACGGTGCGACCGGTTATGTACGCGAAGACAATACGGCCATGTCCGGAGGGAGCACGGCAGCGGGTTTAAGCAAACTGACGGTGAGCACCAGCTCGGTCATGGTTCGGCCACTTCCGCTGATTCAGTCCGATGTGGATCCCGTAGCCAAGCTGAATCCGGGAGATCAAGCCATTGTGCTTGATAAAGTGGATGAATCGAGCGCGTATTCCTGGATCCGGGGACCTTACAGCTCGGCGGAACTTTTGAAGTCGCTAAAAGGCAAAACAGCCACCGAGTTTTCCTCTCCGATCATGAATCTTGAGATTACCCAAAGAGGACCCTCGGGCCGGGTAACCCAAGTTAAAGCGAATGGGCAAATCCTTGATGTGAAATATCCGGATGCCTTCCGTTCGGCGTTAAACGGACTGCCCAGCACTCTGTTTGATATTGCCACTACCGGAAGGTATACTGTACAGAGTGCCGGAGGCGTAACGACAAACGGCACAGCTGCCTCGGGTACTCCGGTGCTGACCTCATCCGGTGTCAAAACTTGGACTGGAGGCAACATGGTTGTTATGGACGGAAACAACGTTGCCCGCGTCATAGATCAAAGCAACGAATTTTTGTTCGTTGGCAAAGGGTTCGGTCATGGGATCGGCATGTCCCAATGGGGGGCCAAGGGAATGGCCGAAGCCGGGTATGATTACCGGCAAATTCTGCAACACTACTATCAAAATGTGACGATTGTCAAGGAATGAAGGCGTACTGATTATGAATGTGGACTTGTATGATTTTGAGCTGCCGGAAGAATTGATTGCCCAGACTCCGCTCGTGGAGCGGAGCGCTTCGCGGCTGCTGACTTTAAATAAGCGGGATGGCGGCATCCGGCATCAACTTTTCTCGGATATCGTGGAATATTTGCAGCCGGGAGACACGCTAGTCTTAAATGACACCCGAGTCATTCCGGCGCGACTGTTCGGCGTTAAAGAAGATACAGGGGCGAAGGCGGAAGTGCTTCTGCTCAAAAGCCTGGGCGATGACCGCTGGGAGGCGCTCGTGAAACCCGGCAAAAAACTAAAAATCGGCGCGGTTATCATTTTCGGCGAAGAGTTGAAAGCCACGATCGAGTCGGAAGGGGATATGGGGGGGAGAGTCCTTCGCTTCGCCTATCAAGGAATCTTCAATGAAATCCTTGACCGGCTGGGGCAAATGCCTTTGCCGCCTTATATAAAAGAAAAGCTGGATGATCGTGAACGATACCAGACGGTATACTCCAAACATGAAGGGTCCGCAGCCGCACCGACGGCCGGTTTGCATTTTACCGAGTCGTTGCTGGAGGACATCCGGGCAAAAGGTATAGACATCGCCTTTGTAACGCTGCATGTCGGATTGGGAACTTTCCGTCCGATGTCCGTCAATCGCGTTGAGGACCATGTGATGCACGAGGAGTATTATGTTCTTCCGCAGGAAACGGCGGATCTGCTCAACGAAACCCAAGCCAGGGGCGGCCGCATCATCGCGGTGGGAACGACCTCAGCGAGAACGCTGGAGACGGTTGCCCAGAAATGCGGCGACGGCCCCGTCGTGAAGAGTAGCGGCTGGACGGGTATTTTTATATATCCCGGTTATGAATTCGGACTGGTGGATGCGATGATCACCAATTTTCATCTTCCCAAGTCGACGCTGGTCATGCTTGTCAGCGCGCTTGCGGGACGGGAGAATATATTAAAGGCGTACCAGGAAGCGATTGAACGGAAATACCGGTTCTTCAGTTTTGGCGACGCCATGTTTATTTACTAAGGCTACAGAGGATGGATGATAACAATGGCAGCAGCGATTACTTATGAACATATCAAAACATGCAAACAGTCGGGAGCAAGATTGGGACGGGTGCATACGCCGCACGGCACGATTGAAACGCCCGTATTTATGCCCGTAGGGACTCAGGCTACCGTTAAGACGATGAGCCCGGAAGAATTGAAAGAAATGGATGCCCGGATCATTCTTAGCAACACGTATCACTTGTTCCTGCGTCCGGGTCATGAACTTGTCCGGGAAGCCGGCGGGCTCCATAAATTTATGAACTGGGACCGTGCGATTTTGACTGATAGCGGCGGATTTCAAGTCTTTTCGCTTAGCGAAATGCGCAAAATTACGGAAGAAGGCGTTCACTACCGCTCTCATTTGAACGGGGATAAGCTGTTTTTGTCTCCGGAAGTGGTGATGGAAATCGAAAACGCGCTCGGTCCGGATATTATGATGGCCTTTGACGAATGCGCCCCGTATCCCGCCGATTACGATTATGTAAAAAAATCGATGGAGCGGACCACCCGATGGGCGGAGCGCTGCCTGAAAAGTCATGCCAGACCTCATGATCAAGGGCTGTTTGGGATCGTTCAGGGCGGCATGTTTGAGGATTTACGCAAGCAAAGCGCCAGAGATTTGACTTCCCTGGATTTTCCGGGGTATGCTATTGGTGGACTGAGTGTGGGCGAGCCCAAACATTTGATGTATGAAATGTTGGAGTGTACGGTGCCGCTGTTGCCGTCAGACAAGCCCCGTTATCTGATGGGGGTAGGTTCTCCCGATGCTCTGATTGAAGGGGCGATTCGGGGAGTCGATATGTTTGATTGCGTCTTGCCGACACGGATTGCCCGTAACGGAACCACGATGACAAGTCAGGGCAGACTGGTTGTCCGTAACGCTCAGTATGCTAACGATTTTGGACCATTGGATCCGGAGTGCGGATGCTATACTTGCCGGAATTATTCCCGCGCTTATCTCCGCCATCTTATTAAAGCGGACGAGACGTTCGGTCTTCGGTTGACTACATACCACAATCTGCATTTCCTGATCAATCTGATGGGCAAGGTCCGTCAGGCTATTATGGATGACAGACTTTTGGACTTCCGGGATGAATTTTTTGAGCAGTATGGTCTGATTGGCAATGAAAAGGGATTTTAATGGAACCACGCTATAAATTTGAAAGGAGGAAGGATGTATGTTTCCATTAGCAGCAGGCACACCAAGCGGAACCGGTTCGCTGATTTCGTTTATTGTTCCCCTCGTAATTATGT
The DNA here is from genome assembly GCF_003337355.1 of Fontibacillus phaseoli. Taxonomy (GTDB): domain Bacteria; phylum Bacillota; class Bacilli; order Paenibacillales; family Paenibacillaceae; genus Fontibacillus; species Fontibacillus phaseoli. Next base: position 9,154 of record NZ_QPJW01000001.1, read on the forward strand.
TTGCCGTGTTTTATTTCTTGCTGATTCGTCCTCAGAAGAAAAAACAAACTACTCGCAATAATATGCTCAATGCGCTTCAAAAAGGCGATAAGATCGTCACGATCGGCGGGTTGCACGGCACGATCCTGGAACTGGCCGACGATGTTGTAGTTTTGCGTATCAATGATACGACGAAAGTGACATTCGACCGCAGTGCGATCAGTCACCGAGTTTCAGAAAGTTAGGATAAGCGTAAAGCAAATATCAAAGCCACGAAACCTCGCTCGAGGTCATCGTGGCTTTGTTCTTCATTATGCAGAAAAGAGCGTGCGGGCATCATAGCTGCGATTCCGACGCCGGGCCCATTTGAGAGCCAATGTGGAGGAGACTCCGGCGAGCAGTAAACCTCCTATCATATCCGTGAGCCAGTGGATTCCTAAATAGAAGATGGAGAACACTATAATAACTGCGCTGATCGAAGCGAGAAATCCCCATCTGCGGTTACCGGAGCGAACGGCCAGGATAGCCATCGTGACTGAGATGGAGGTATGTAAGCTCGGAAAGCAGTTGTTAAGCCCGGAGAGCGGGCGATAGACCGTTTCAAACTCCGGAAAAGCTTCCAGCATATAAAACGACACGCCGGAAGGCGGATACGACCATACTTCGTTAACCGGGAACAGAAAATAAAACGGGATCGCTATGAGGTAATTTAGGATTACCGCACAGCAGGTCGCATGTAAAAATACAGTTCTTTTTTCTCCGGCATAAATAAAGAGCGAAGCTAAAATCAACGACTGGAAAACGATAAGATAGAAAAAGGAAGTAATCCCAGTTACCCATGGCGCGTGAAACAAGGTTTGAAATTGTCGGACAAAGTGCCCCTCCAACTGGAATATCCATGGTGTGAAATCCGCTGAGTAAGACAGCTTGTCTTCCCACGCTAGTTCGTACCTGTTTAGCAGTAAAACGCCAATCATAAATAAAAACGTCCACATGAACTTTTTGGATCGCAAAAACTCACCGGCTAGGGCAACGACCGCATTCCATGGATTTTGGAAGAAACTGATCAAGACAAACAGGATGAGGACTAACAGGGTAAACCACGAAATGGTCTGCATGGAATGAAAAAGCAAAAGGTATCCTCCTTTACATAACCTGGAATCTACCTTCAGATTAACATATAGGAGAATGGAGAAGTTTGCAGTTCTTTTACTTTTTGTTCAAATTCACTCCGAAAACCCCGCCGATGGCCCCCAGCACCAATGCGGGCACGACCAATGCCAACTCGCCAAGCCCAAGTGAATTGTCCAAGGCCAAAAAGCTGATCAAGAGCAGTAAAATTCCATAAATCAGACCCGTAATCGATCCCTGGTACAACCCTTTCTGTTTGGCACGCTTTCCGGACACGACCCCACCGGCGAGTAAGGAGGCTCCATGGACAATGTAAGTGTACAACGACAGATTTTCTTCCTCCAAAATGTTGGACTGCAAAAGCAAGGACAAGACAAAAGCCCCGATCATCATCCAGAAAAAAGCATACCATAAACCGGATAAGGTGGGATGGGATAGTCCGAAAGAACCCAAACGTCGAATGAAATGCATAAGTGATCCTCCATTCAAGTCTTGATATCCCATTTTATGGCCAAGCTTCTGGCGATATGACAGAAATAACATAATTTTAGGAATATATTGTTTGGCATGGAATGTGATGACCGGGGCCAGAATACCAGTACACCCTTGACTTATTAGAACGACATTGCAGGGAGGGGATAAGCTGTGGTGGCACACCTGTCGGTTATGGTTTTCCGTACGCTGCTCATGTATGTGATGGTGTTTCTGGTTATGAGAATCATGGGAAAAAGAGAAATCGGCCAACTGTCCATTTTTGACCTCGTTATATCCATCATGGTTGCCGAAATTGCGGTCATTGTCCTGGAGGATCAAAATCGCCCGTTGTATGACGGTATCGTACCGATGATCATTTTGCTGCTGATTCAACTCGGCATCGCCATATTGTCTCTCCGCTTCCGCAAGCTTCGACTTTGGTTCGACGGCAAACCCAGCGTAATTATACGCAATGGAGATATCAATCAAGAGGAGATGAAAAAGCAACGCTATAACTTGGATGATCTCCTCATGCAGTTGCGTTCGAAAAATATAGATAGCATTGCAGATGTGGAATTTGCGGTGCTTGAAACCAGCGGGCAGCTCAGTGTCTTGCCAAAAGAACAGAATGAAAGTCCTGAGGACACACCTTCCGGCAACGCCTATAAGAAGCGGGAATCGGCATTGTCAGCTCTGGTACCTAAAGTAAAATATGAAGCCCTCCCTTTACCGCTTATTCTGGATGGGAAGGTGGATGACAATAATCTGATGCAAATCGGAAAAAACCGGTTTTGGTTAAAGAATCAAATTCGATCCAAGGGGATTTATGATTTTAAGGATGTATTCTTTTGTTCTATCGATCATAAAGGAAGGCTCTATATCAACTCCAAAAACTCCACTTGAAGCTTACCCCCGGAACCATCTGCGAAGAATCGGGATGCGTCTGATGTCGTGCAGATCGATCACCCCCATGATCCCGGCAAGAAGAACATAAAGAACCGTTGATACGAAGGCTGCGGAAATGAATTGTAGCCAGAGGCTATCGCTGAATGCAAAATGATTATAAAGATAGGCAGCCGCTCCGGCCATAATGACCATTCCGCAGCAAACCTTCATTATATCAAATAACGGAAGACGATAGTGGATCGTTCGGTACACGCTGTATCCGTGCAATAAAGTTACAATTACAAAATTTACAATGATTGCCAAGATCGCACCATAGATGCCGAATTCGGGATTGGAAGCCAAGTAGAAAATTAAGACGATCTTTATGACGGCTCCGATCAAGGTATTGATCAATGCCCGCCCGGGTTTATCCAGGGCCTGCAAAGTTGCCTGAAGAGGAGCTTGGACGTAAAGAAAAAGAGCGAACGGCGCCATGATTTTCAGCATTCCTGCAATCTCACCGTTGTTATAAATGAGTAAACAGAGCGGCTCTGCCAATACATACATAATGGCTGCAAATGGCGCGCCGGTGACCAGCGCTAACCGGATTGACTGGTGCAGTCGCAGGTGAATAGTCTTCATATCGCCCCTCGCCTGAGCATCCGCAAGCGAAGGAACCAACGAAACGGCAAGGGAGGACGTGAGTGCCCCAGGCAGGAGAAGAAGCGGGATAATCATCCCTTGAAGCGCTCCGTACTGGGAAGTTGCCACGGCGGTGGCAATCCCGGCGATGGCCAGGCTTTGTGCGGTTGTGATTGATTCCAGCAAATAGGACATGGACCCCACCAACCGGCCGCCGGTGACAGGGATGGCTATCCGCATAATTCTGCGGAACATAGACAAGAACGGCAATGTGTCCTTGGAAGGGAGCGCATTGGAGGGATCGGAACCTTTAGGGACTGGATCGGAACCCGGACCGAAGCTATTCTCCCGCCGCCGAAGCAGCCTGTATTGCCAGAGCAGAACCGCCAGGCCGACGACCTCACCTGCTGCAACCCCCAGCATGGCTCCGGCTGCGGCATACTCGATGCCCATAGGAAGCAACAGATAGGAAAACCACAGGACGCAGATGATCCGGGCTATCGTCTCCAAAATCGAGGAGACGGCCGAAGGAATCATGTCCTGTTTACCTTGAAAATATCCGCGGTATACCGAAGAGATGGAGACGATGGCAATCATCGGGCTCATGGCAACGAAGGTTTGATATACCCGGGTGTCGGTCAATATGTAACGACTGGCCAGCGGAGCGCCTGCTATACACAACACGGTAAATAATATTCCGGCTCCCGCAGCAAAAATCAGGCTCGTCCGCAGAACGTTTTTCGAGCGTTCCGGATTTCCGGCCGATTCCGCTTCGGCAACCAGTTTGGCTACAGCCAAGGGGATCCCCCCGGAAATGATCGTGACCAGAACAAGAAAAAATGGGTATCCAAGCTGATAAAGTCCAACGCCTTCCGATCCGATGATCCGGGGCAACAGAATCCGGGGGATGAACCCGAGAATGCGGTTGACGATACCGGCGGCCAGCAGAATCATGGTGCCTTGGATAAAGGTTTGTTTGTTCAAAATGGTTCCCTCTCTCCCGAAAGAAGCGATATAACCAACAAGACTAGCAGTTGTTACTAAAGATATGCTGGACCTGTCCCGATTCATGCCTTGTCTTTTTATAGTTCGTATGCAGGAATCATAATAATAAGGTAGAATGTATTAAGACGGGGAGACGGAAGGAGGCATCATGATGGCTGAAGACGAAATGGGCGAGCAGGAGTTTAATGAAGCGATCGAAAGCTTATGCCGGAGCAAAGCGGAAGAGTTCCGGTTACTCGGATACGAACAGGTTACCGGGCCCGACATCTGGGATTGCGTCAGCCAGAAATACGAGAAGAACGGCATCCCGCCTTTGTATCAGCTAGTAAATGATATCCTTTCATTAAAAACAACCCAGTTTATGAATTTCATGACGATTTCCGCATATCGTGGATCCCGATTCGATTGAAAGGGGTCTTTTTTGTGGTGGAATAATGAGATTGATGAATCAAAACGACAATATTTGATAAATTGACGGTCTTTTCATGCATAGCTATAATAGGAATATTGAGAATTGAAAGGGGAAAAGAGTATCGGATGAAAAGGATCTTCGCATCCATAACCGTCATGATCGTTATCATGGGCATCGCAATCACAGCCTGCTCATCCCCAGGCCCGCAAAACAGCGATTCTTCCGGACTTGATCATAAAGAGGGTTTCGTGATTACTTATGAGGCAACGCCGATGGAAAGCGGGGCTCCGGTAACCAAAGAAGCGCTGATCATGACGGTCCAGAGTCTTGAGATGAGAGCCGAAGTGCTAGGTTTAAGCAAACCTGAAATAAGGGTTGTTGGAACAAAGCGGATCCGCGTCAGATTGGCGGATGTTACGGACGAGGACGAAGTCCGAAGGCGGTTGGGAGAACCGGCTTTACTTACTTTTCGAAGTAAAGACGGTACGGAGACATCAGCCGCTGAGTATAACGTCATTGAAATGACCGGAGCGGATCTCATTAAAGAAGGAACGGAATTGGTATTTAACCAGATGAATGAACCTATGGTAGTCATTGAATTCAAGAGCAAGGAAAATCTGGCGGAGCTGACGGAGCGTCTGCTCGGTCAGCCGCTGGGGATCTTTATGGACGATAGATTGATTTCGGAGCCGATAATTCAGGGCGTTCTTACAGATGGACACGCCTCCATTTCCGTAGGAGGAGATCTGCAAGATGCAAAGGATTTGTGCGATCTGATCAATCTGGGAGCCTTGCCTCTGAAACTTACAGAGATTGAAAACTGAAAGGGGAAATAAGTACGGGATGAAAAGAATCATCGCATTCATAACCGTCGTGGTTGTCTCTGTCGGCATTATGGCCTGGTCAACCCCCGGCTTGCTGAACAATGTACATCTCGGCCTTGATTTAAAAGGCGGATTTGAGATTTTGTATGAAGCGACGCCGATGGAAGGCGGAGCAAAAGTATCCAAGGAGTCATTACTCAAGACAGCCCAAAGCCTTGAAGAACGGGCAAACAAACTGGGGACCAGCGAACCTGAGGTTACGACCGAAGGCACGAACCGCATTCGTCTCAAACTGGCTGGCGTAACGGACGAAGCCGAAGTCCGCAAACAAATGAAAGAACCGGCTTCGCTCACTTTCCGCAGTAAAGACGGAACGGAGAAGACCGCCGACGAATACAACAAAATCGAAATGATCGGTACGGACTTTACAGAAAATGGGGCCAAACTGGAATTTGGCCAGATGAGTGAACCCCTCGTTAGTATCAAAGTAAAGAGTAAAGACAAATTTGCCGAAGTGACCAAGCGTTTACTCGGTCAACCGCTGGCGATCTTTATGAATGATACATTGGTCTCCGACCCTGTGGTACAGGCTGTCCTCACGGACGGAACCGCCTCGATCAGCGTGGGCGGCGATCTTGATAAAGCCAAGGAACTGAGAGATCAAATCAACCTAGGCGCCCTGCCGCTCAAGCTTACCGAGAAATACTCGCAGAGCGTCGGCGCAACGCTAGGGAAGCAATCGCTAGACCAAACCATTGAAGCCGGCTTGATTGCCTCGGTGTTCATTTTGTTGTTCATGGTCGGTATGTACCGGGTTCCCGGTCTGGTGGCCGCATTTACTCTGATCGTTCATACTTGGCTGCTCATTCTAGTGTTTGTATGGGCTGACTTCACCTTGACTTTGCCGGGGATCGCGGCATTCATTCTCGGGATCGGGATGGCCGTGGATGCCAATATCATTACCAACGAACGGATCCATGAAGAAATGCGGACCGGTAAAAGCATCATGTCCGCCGTCAAAGCCGGGGACAAGCATTCTTTGCGCACCGTACTGGACTCGAATATTACGACCATCATCGTTGCGGCTGTCATGTACTGGTTCGGGACCGGTGCCGTCAAAGGCTTTGCGCTTGTCCTGATTGTGGAAATCGTGCTCAGTATCGCTACGAATGTTTACCTCTCCCGTTGGCTTCTAAACCTGCTGGTTAAGGCAGGGAAATTGTCGAAGCCGAAATACTTCGGTGTAAAGGAGAGTGAAATCCGTGAGCTTTAATAAAAACGTGAAAAGCTTCAATTTTGTTCATATAAGTAAATACTGCTACATGGTCTCGATCGCATTGACGATCATCGGGATCATTTGCCTGTCCTTGTTCGGATTGAATTACAGCGTTGATTTCCGAGCCGGTTCCAATGTGGATATTACGACTTCCCAAAAGCTGACGGAGGAACAGATCCATCCGGTTCTGGAAAAACTCGGCATTGCGGAAGGGACATTGGTAAGTCCGGGCGATGACCGTATGACTATCCGCTTCACTAATGTTCTTAACGAGGATCATGAATCCCAGTTGAAACAGGAAATTACGAAGCTTGACGAGTCGGCTTCGTTTGAAGTCAATACAGTGGATCCCGAAATGGCGAAGGAATTGGCCAGAAATGCCATCTATGCCGTGCTGATTTCTTGCCTTGGCATTATCATCTATGTCAGTATCCGGTTTGAATGGCGCTTCGCGGTGGCTGCGATCGTATCTTTGCTGCATGACGCTTTCTTGGTCGTCGCGGTTTTCTCCATTTTCCGCTTCGAAGTCGATCTGACATTCATTATTGCCGTTTTAACCATCATCGGTTACTCCATTAATGACACGATCGTTATCTTTGACCGGATTCGCGAAAACTTGCGTTTCAGCAAGCTGAAGTCGACAAGCGATTTGGCCGATCTCGTGAACAAAAGTATATCCCAGACGATTATGCGGTCCATTTACACCGCTTTGACGGTCTTTATCGCCGCGTTCTTCCTGTTCTTGCTTGGCGGGGAGTCGATCCGGATGTTCTCGCTGGCTATGGTCATCGGGCTTCTGTTCGGCGCATATTCAACTATTTTCATCGCCAGCCCGCTGTGGTTCGTTCTTAAGAGCAAACAAAAAAATAAGCCGGCCAAAGCATCCTAAAAACCTATATAAGGCCATTTTGCCTTTTGTTTGGCATGGTAGAGCCGCGTCGAAATGGACGCGGCTTTACGATTCTATATGTTAATAGCTCATAGCATTAATTTGCAGGGATTTTTTAAAAAGTGCTTCAGGAGGATTCATATGTCACGCGAACAAGCCGCTCCAGCCGCTTCCGCTGATTGGCTCGGCATTGCCAATCATATTGTCTTGGCCGCTTTCAAGGGCACGGTGGGTCTGCTGTTTGACAGCCGGGCTTTGCTGGCTGACGCTTTGTATTCGGCTTCAGATGCAGCTGCGATGGTGTCGGATAAACTCAAATTTAACCGGCAATCCATGAAAGGAAAAATGACTCATTCGAGATCTTTACCTGGAGGGGTTAAAGAGCCGCTGCTGGTTATTTTCCTGTCCGTTTTTTTGCTGATGGGAAGCTTCCAGATGGGCATCTCTTCGATTGCCGCTGTTTCAAAAGGAGAACTTGTCCCGCCGGGCTATATGGCCGGGGTCGCCATTGTAATATCCATAGCTCTTAAAGAAGCACTGTTTCAATATCAGTATCGCCAAGCGCGGAAACAGTCGGGAGAGCATACGCGATTTCTCATTGAAACACACCGTTATTCCTGGTATTCATCTGTCGCCGTCTTGATCGGCGTGTTTGGTACGATGACCGGACAAGCGATGGAATTGCCGGTTTTGCTCTATCTGGATCCGGTTGTAGCGCTGTTTGTGGCATGCCTGGTGCTTTGGCGGGTATACCGGATGGTGCGCGGATCCGTATACGGCTCTTTGATTTCCGTAATTCAGGAGGAAGACGCCACGCGCTTTATCGAAACCGTCCAAAGGGTGCATGGAGTCATTACCGTAGACGAGTTGATAGCTCAGGAAAACGGTCATTATGTGACGATAGCGGCTAGAATCAGCGTGAATCCCCGAATTACCGTCATGGAAGCGAATGAAATCGCGAGCCGGGCGAAAGTACTGCTCATGAACCGTTTCTCACATATCAGTGACGTGAGCATTCAAGTGTTGCCCTATGATCCCGGTTATCCTTATAAAAGTAACTGCGAGGGGTCCGGCGAAGACTTGCCAACCTTAATCCAGTAGTAATATTGGGCGGTCGAGAAAGAAGGTGTGTAATTTTGCTTCAGCCGAAATACCAATGGAAGACGCTCCCTTGCGATAAAGACGTTGCTTCCAGACTTGCGCAGCAATTGGACATTCCTCCGATTTTGGCTGCGTTAATGGTTACGCGGGGGATGGAAGATCCGCAGGCAGCCTCCCGTTTCCTTAAAGGCACGATGGAAGATTTGCATGATCCGTTCCTTTTGAGCGGCATGGCAGAAGCGGTCCCCCGCATCAGGCAGGCGGTTGACGACGGGGAGCGCATTTTAGTTTACGGGGATTATGATGCGGACGGAGTTTCTTCAACCTCATTGATGATCCATCTTATGCGACATTTGCAAGCCGACTTCGAATATTACATTCCCCATCGCTCCAAGGAAGGTTACGGACTGCATATTCACGCTCTGGAGCAAGCCAGGGAGCGCGGAGTAACGCTAGTGGTTACGGTCGATACCGGGATCAGCGCCGTCGAGCAAATCGCCTACGCCTCAAGTGCAGGAATGGACGTGATCGTGACCGATCACCATGAGCCTCCGGCCGTTCTTCCGGCTGCTTATGCACTTATTAATCCAAAGCTTCCCTATTGTCCTTATCCCTTTAAGGGATTGGCGGGCGTCGGGGTTGCCTATAAACTGGCCGTGGCTTTGCTGGGCAGTGAAGTTCCACGGGAATGGACCGAATTGGCAGCACTCGGAACGATCGCAGATTTGATGCCGCTTACCGGCGAGAACAGAGTCATTGTCACTTACGGGCTGGCATCCATGATGCACTCTGCTTTTCCGGGAATGACAGCACTGCTTCGCACCGCTGGCTGGAAATCCGGCGAAGTGACGGCTACCAACATTGCCTTCGGCCTCGCCCCGCGCATCAATGCCAGCGGGCGGATGAGTCATGCCAGTGCAGCGGTGGAACTGCTGACCACCCAAAGCTTGGAAGAGGCCGAGCGGGCTGCCCTTGATCTGGATCTCATGAACAAGCAGCGTCAAGCATTGGTCGAGGCCATCGTTCAAGAGGCGATGGTTGAGTTGGAAGCGAAGGAGGCCGCCGGACGGCTTCCGGATGTGATCGTCGTCGCGGGGGAAGGATGGAACGTCGGCGTAGTCGGCATCGTTGCCTCGAAAATTCTGGAACGGTATTATCGCCCCACACTCGTATTGGGCATTAACTCGGAGACTGGGGAATGTAAAGGCTCCGCCCGGTCCATCCCGGGCCTGGATATTTATGAGGCGTTAACGCATTGCGCCGATTTACTGGACCATTTCGGCGGTCATCCTGCAGCGGCAGGGATGTCCTTGAACCGGGAGTCGCTTGCCGACTTCGACCGGCGTCTGAACGAATTCGCGTCCGGGGTACTGCAGCCGGAGCATTTTATGCCGGTCATGCGAAGTGACCTGGAATGCTCCCTGCAAGAGATTACCCTTCCGGTCATTGAGCAAATGGAGCTGCTGGCTCCATTCGGAATGGAAAATCCTTGTCCACGGTTGCTGATCCGCGGCGTGAAACTGATCGAATCCAGGCAGATGGGCAAGGACGGCAAGCATTTGCGGCTAACGATAAGCCAAAACGGGAAAACGGTGGAAGCGGTTGCCTTTGGGAAAGGTGATTTGGATTTCCTGCTATCGGAAGAAGCGGTCCTTGATATCATAGCGGAAGCAAGCATTAACGAATGGAACGGTTCCCGCAAACCGCAGTTATTGATTCAGGATTTGGGCGTTTCCCATATGCAGGTCTATGATTACCGCGGCTCACGAAGTCCCGTCGTCAAAATGAACGAACTGGGAAGCAATCTGGCAAAATGGAATTTTTGCGGACCGGGGACGGCGGCGGCTGTGGCGAATCCTGGCTCTCCGTTCCTAAAGGGACATGACGATTTGAATGAACCCGCAATATGGGTATATGATAGGAGAGTCGGCGTTAGTCCGGCGGATTCCGAATCGGATCCGAAGAGGGCTGAGGATATCAAAACGCTGTTTATTTTGGAAATGCCGGAATCCCCTGTGGAATGGAACGGCATGCTGTCCTTGTTCGGTTCGCTGGAAAGAGTATATTTACTCCATCCGAAAACTCCGGTTCAGGAATTGATAGAACCACCATCCCGGGACAAATTCAAAAACGTATACGCCCTTCTTAGAAGCCTTGCTCCCGAGGGTCTTAGAGAAGAAGATTTAATTACCGCGCTAAAAGCTCGCACCTCCTTGTCCGGACGCATGCTTATCCTGATATTGGACGTTTTTGAGGAACTTGGCTTTATTGCGAGAACTTCGGGAATAGTAACAGTGACGTCATCCCCGTCCAAGCGCGAATTGGAAACCTCAACGAGGTACAGAGAACTGGGGCGGCTGGCAGAAATGGAACGGATTCTGCTGCATGCACAGGTTCCGCAGATTACGGAATGGATGCAAGTCCGGACACAAGGGGCTTCATAACCATATACTTATTAAGCTTTGCATATTTTCTAGGAGGAGATTTTATTGGATTTCAAAGACTATATCCGGGTTATTCCCGATTTCCCGCAACCAGGCATCAGCTTTAAGGACATTACAACCTTATTGAACGACGGGGAGAAGTACCGTCTGGCGATCGACCAGTTGAAAGAGCTCGTTTCCGATCTGAAGATCGATCTGATCGCCGGCCCGGAAGCCCGCGGCTTCGTTGTCGGTGCACCGCTGGCTTATGCCCTGGGCGTAGGATTTGTCCCTATCCGCAAAAGCGGCAAATTGCCTTATGAAACCATTGAGGTAGGATACGATCTCGAATACGGTAAGGACACGCTTGCCATGCACAGCGATGCCATCAAGCCGGGGCAAAATATCCTGATCGCCGATGATCTTCTCGCTACGGGAGGTACGATCTCCACTTCGGTCAATCTTGTCCGTCAGCTTGGGGGAAATGTAGTCGGAACCGCCTTCCTGATCGAGCTCGGCGAACTGAACGGACGTGCAAAGCTGCCGGGTATCGATGTATTCACCCTGGTACATTACGATTATTAATTACATGAACTGTAAATAAAGAAGCTGTCCTCAAGGTTAAACTTGAGAGACAGCCTTTTTATTTACAGCGGCTTAGTGAGCCGCTTCATCCTTATCATTGGACCAGCCAAGCACTTGAATCAATTTAAAGAACAAGCTGAGCACGATGCCGACGATGGTGGCCAAAGCCATCCCTTTCAGTTCGATATGGCCCATAGTCAGCTTGGTTCCGCTGAGTCCGATGACCAGAACAATCGTCGCGAGCAGCATATTGGTCGGTTTGGAGAAATCGACCTTTTGCTCTACAAAGATCCGCAGACCAGAAGCCGCGATGACTCCGAACAGAAGCAGGGATACACCGCCCATGACCGGCTCCGGAATAAAGGCGATGATCGCGGAAAATTTGCCCGAGAAAGATAGCAGAATCGCAAAAATGGCTGCACCGCCGATGACGAAGATGGAATAGACCTTTGTCAACGCCATGACCCCGATATTTTCGCCGTAAGTGGTATTGGGAGTGGAACCGACGAAGCCGGACAGGATGGTCGATATCCCGTTCCCGAACAACGAGCGGTGCAGACCGGGATCTTTGGATAGATCTTTACCTACGATGTTGCTCGTTACAAGCAAATGCCCGATGTGCTCGACAATTACGACCAGGGCAACCGGGATAATGGTGATGATTGCGGAAATATCCCATTGCGGTGTAGTAACGGTAGGGAGCGAGAACCAATTGGCTTCAGCAATGGCTGTGGTATTCACTTCTCCAAGTATATACGCAAGGACGTAACCGACCACAATTCCGATCAGGATATGAATGATTTTTGGAAAACCGCGGAACAGGACGGCACCGAGCACGGTGACACCGAGGGTAACCAAGGACAACAAGATGCTGGTTGAGTCCGGTGTCCATGCCTGGGCAGGGTTTTTCGAGATCCATCCTGCCATGCCGGCGGCTACCGGAATCAGTTCGAGACCGATCAAGGCCACGATGGCGCCCATGGCTGCCGGCGGGAACACGACATCGATCCAGGACGTGCCGGCATACTTGGCCACCAATCCGACCAATACGAAGATGACGCCGGTCACGATGAAGGCACCCAGTGCCAGCGAATAACCGTTATCGGGATGTGCAACCAGAACCAAAGTTACCGGGGAAATGAAAGCAAAGCTGGAGCCGAGGTAAGCGGGGATTTTTCCTCTACAGATGAAAATGTAAAGCAGGGTTCCGATACCGTTCATCAGCAGAATCATGCCGGGATCGACCCCGAACAGATTCGGCACAAGCACGGTGCTGCCGAACATGGCGAATAGATGCTGCAAACTCAGCAGGACGCCGGGTCCTAAAGAAACTTTTTCATTAACTTGGATTTCGCGCTGCAAACAAGGTCACTCCTCTATTTTTTCACGGTTAATGATAACTATCCTTAATAGATTAATTAGATTGCAGTCATTTTACAACATAAAAATTTATAAAGAGCGGGTTTATTCTACAAATTCTCCTAAAGAAAATACCAGCATACATGGAAAGGGCTCACGGGGTTATTTGTGAACAGGGCTGGTAACGGTCTGCTTTTTCGCAACATACCATGGCTAAGAGTTGACGGAAGAAGGCGCAAGAGTCATAATTATAGGAAATCAAAATTGGGGATTATAGAAAGGAATCGAGCAGGATTCAATGGGCATAGAGCGATTACTTGAAAAGGCGTCGGCCTATATAAAACAACCGGACCTGGAGCACATTCGGGAAGCCTATGATTTCGCGGAGCAGGCCCATCACGGACAAGTGCGCAAATCCGGGGAACCATATATTCTGCATCCTTTAGCGGTTGCGGAAATTGTCGTCAATATGCAGATGGATATCTTGTCCATTATTGCTGCGTTGCTTCATGACGTTGTAGAGGACACAACCGTTTCCCTGAAGGAAATTGAAGAGCATTTCGGCCAAGACTGCGCCATGCTTGTCGACGGGTTGACCAAACTGGAACGGATCAAGTTCCAGTCCAAGGAAGAACAGCAAAATGAGAATTACCGGAAAATGTTCATCGCTATGGCGCAGGACATCCGCGTCATTGTCATTAAGCTTGCGGACCGTCTCCACAATATGCGTACGTTGAAATATCAATCCGAGGAGAGCCAGCGGCGCATCGCGTATGAAACGCTGGAAATTTTTTGTCCGATTGCAAATCGGCTCGGGATATCGGCGATCAAATGGGAGATGGAAGATATTGCGCTCCGGTACTTGAATCCGCAGCAATATTACCGGATCGCTAATTTGATGCGGAAAAAAAGAGCGGAACGCGAAGAATATATCGATAGCGTCATTGCACGCATTTCCGAGAAGCTGGATGAGATGGGGGTCGAAGCCGATTTATTGGGCCGTCCCAAGCATATCTATAGCGTCTATAAGAAGATGACCACAAAAAACAAACAGTTCAATGAGATTTATGATCTGCTCGCGATTCGGGTTATTGTCGACAATATTAAGGATTGCTATGCGACTTTGGGCATTATTCATACATTATGGAAACCGATGCCTGGCCGCTTTAAGGATTATATAGCCATGCCGAAGGCCAATATGTACCAGTCGTTGCACACAACGGTTGTGGGACCTAATGGCGAGCCGACCGAAGTGCAAATCCGCACCTGGGAGATGCACCGGACCGCAGAATACGGGATTGCGGCGCACTGGGCTTATAAGGAAGGTCCGGAAAGCGGCGGTCCTGAGAAAAGAATGACCTTTTTCAACGAAATTTTGGAACTCCAGCACGAGGCCAAGGATGCATCGGAATTCGTGGAGTCGCTTAAAATGGATTTTTTCACGGATTTGGTGTTCGTGTTTACTCCATCCGGCGAAGTGATCGAGCTGCCTTCGGGATCGGTGCCTTTGGATTTTGCCTACCGGATTCATACCGAAGTCGGCAACCGGACGATCGGCGCCAAGGTGAACGGCCGGATCGTTCCCCTGGATCACAGACTGAAGACCGGGGATATCATCGAAATTCTGACGTCCAAACATTCTTACGGGCCGAGCCAAGACTGGCTCAAAATCGCCCAGTCCTCCCATGCCCGCAGCAAAATCAAGCAGTGGTTCAAGAAGGAGAAGCGGGAGGAAAATGTTGAAAAGGGACGCGAAGCGATCGAGCGCGAGCTGAAACGTGCAGGCATTGAACCGTCCGCCTGGATGTCCGATGACAAGCTGATGGAAGCCTGCAAAAAGTTCGCCTTCAACGATATCGACGACATGCTGTCCGCAGTCGGCTTTGGCGGTATTACCGCCGCTCAGATCACGACGAAACTGACGGAGAAGCTCCGCAAAGAACAGGAAGAGAGCAACTCGATCGAGCTTACTTCGGAAGTGAAGGAAGTCAAAGCTGCGCCGGAAGAGCGGAAGCAGCGTCCGACGAACGGTGTTGTGGTGAAAGGGATCGATAATCTGCTCGTTCGCTTTGCCAGATGCTGCAATCCGGTTCCAGGCGACGACATCGTCGGTTATATTACGCGTGGCCGCGGCGTCTCCGTACACCGCAGCGACTGTCCGAACATTCCAAACGGCAGTGACGACGAGGAAGCAGCCCGCGTCATCGATGTGGAATGGGAAAGCGCCATTGAGGCCAACTACAGCGTCGATATCGAGATTACGGGACACGATCGGCGCAATTTCCTGAACGAAGTGCTTCAGGCCGTGTCGGAAAGCAAAACGAATATTTCGGCGGTTTCCGGACGGTCGGATAAAAATAAAATGGCGCTTGTCCATATGACGATTCTGATCCGGAATACGGATCATCTGCAATCCGTGGTGGAAAGAATCAAGCGCGTGAAAGACGTTTATACGGTGCACCGGATTATGCAATAACGTGCAAGAAACCGGAGCATCCCATCAGCACATGAGGAGCAAAACAGCATGAAAATAGTGGTCCAACGCTGTAAGAAAGGCAAGGTGGTGGTCGGTAACGAAACTATCGGGTCCATCGGCCAAGGCCTCGTTTTGCTGGTAGGAATTACGCATGGGGATAACGAAAAGGATGCGGCATACCTTGCCGACAAAATCGCGGGATTACGCATTTTTGAAGACGAGGACGGTAAGATGAATCTCAGTGTAGCGGAGATCGGCGGAGCCATTTTGTCGGTTTCGCAGTTTACACTGTACGGGGACTGCCGGAAGGGCAAACGCCCTAGTTTTACCAACGCCGCGAAGCCGGATATCGCAGCCCCGCTTTATGACCGGTTTAACGAACTTCTTCGTCAAAAAGACCTGGTTGTGGAAACCGGAAAATTCGGCGCCGATATGGATGTGGAGTTTACGAATTGGGGGCCGGTTACGCTCATTTTGGAGCATCCCTTGGTTTGAGTTTGGTTGCTTTACGGGATAAGGGATTCTTTTATTGGACAACCTGTGGGTATGCTGTGAAAAACGTCCGCATAAAGGAGTTCCTGATCTCAATGCGTCAATCTTTAAAATCGCGGATTTGGCAGGGGTCTCCCTTGCTCACCGCGGGTGGTCGAAACGAAGCGCAGGCTCTGGCGCGCTCCGCACAGGCCGAGGAACTGAAGGCCGTTCGGGAAATCAGACCCTCGGGGGAATATGTCCCCCGGCCGGGAAGCTAAAGAGGCGAAGAAAAAAAGGGATCGGGGAAAGGGAAACCCGGTGCCTTTTTTGTTGTGTTATAAAGCAAGGCCATTCGGGTAATAACAAGCGAAAGACACTTCCGGGAGGAGAACGAACTCATGAGCAAAGTAGCTTTTTTGCTTGCGAACCAATTTGAAGATTCGGAAATGCAGGTTCCATACGATGAAGTGAAGAAAGCCGGTCACGAGGCAGATATCATCGGTCTTAAAGCCGGGGAAACTTTAAAAGGCAAACAAGGCAAGGTCGAATATACGGCAGATAAGGGAATCGCCGAGGTGAAGGCGGAAGATTACGAGGCCGTGGTTATTCCCGGCGGGTCTTCCCCTGAAAATCTCAGACTGGACCTAGGGATTTTGGAATTTGTCGCAAACGCCGATAAATCCGGCAAGCCGATTGCCGCGATCTGCCATGGTCCGCAAATTATGATTAGCGCCGGTTTATTGAAGGGCAGAACGATCACCTGCTATCCGCCATTGCAGGACGATATGGTAAATGCAGGCGCAAAGTTCCGCGACGAGGAGGTCGTCGTTGACGGCAACTTCGTAACTTCGCGAACACCGAAGGACGAGCCCGCATTTGTACGGGAATTGTTGGGAAAGTTGCAGTCGGGAGCCAAGTGATTATTTAAGGCTAGACCACTTGGGACTGGAAAGAAAATATTTGCAGTTCAAAAAGGAGAGATTGAACATGGCCAAGCATATTCAAGCGTATTTCAGGAGTGAAGACCAGGCGGAAGGGGCAAGGACAAGCTTGCTCCCCTTTGAAATGGAACAGGTTGAGGTCAGTTCGCTGGATCATTCGATCGGCAGAAGCCACAATATTCTCGTTCCCTTACTCCCTGTTAACAGCACAACTGTTAACACAGGCGGAACGTATGGTGCCGTAGGCATACCGGGAACCGTATCCGCGCAAGGAGTGCTGCCGGTAGTAGCGATGGGAGACAAGGATGCCGAAGACGGCAAAATCAACGGCGAGCGAGTCGATACCGAACGGGATCGTCCCAATTTCGATTCGGAACTGGATCCCGTAACCGACGTTACTGGTGTAAGTGATGATGATTACAGAAACTTGAAGTATGTATTGACTGCCAAAGTCAGGGAGGCGGATTATGACGATATCGTTCATAAACTGCGTTTGCAAGGGGCGTTTGTCGAACATCTGGATTGAAGGCACCGCCCTTTTGCAACAAAAAAGCCGGTTCCGCAATTTCTTGTAATGTAACTGTAATATTAGTTTCATGTTCCTTTAACATAGCCTGTTTATAATAACAACATGACCCCCTTTTTTATATAACCTTTGGACCTGTGCCCCGTTGGTGCAGGTTTTTTTCTTTGTTCTTACTTGACTTTGTTACTGCAATTCCTTAAAATCAGGAAATATACAGTTTCATACCGATTCTACGACGGGACAAAGTACTTTAACCCCACACCCGCAGAGAGGAATTCCTGCCTTGACGGTTTGGCAATTCATTTGAGAATTGCAGTCTGAAAAAGGTTGGCTGGAAGGATTCCGGTGATGATTGAACGAAAGACTTCCTCGAGAACCGACGGCAAAATGCGCGGAGTTATGACAGCAATTTCTCCGGCAAAGTAGACGTACGGCGCAGGCGGGCGTTACACCGCTATGAAGCGAATACTTCATCACATGCAGAGATCGGCGAGATGACTCGATCTGTTTGTAGCTATGAGTTGGGTATTCGGAATGTGGGTGGCACCACGGGTAAATTGGAAATCCAATCTCTCGTCCCTGTTGTAATTAAACAGGAACGGGAGTTTTTTATTTTTCAGGGTGTTTTTACGCTAATGTAAGAAGAAAACGATAAATGCAAAAGATGGAGGATGGGGACATGGCGTTTCAAAAACCTACGGGTACTCAGGATTTGCTGCCGGGTACTGTGGAGAAATGGCAGTTGATCGAAGAGAAGGCCCGGGACCTGTGCCGGCGTTTTAATTACCGGGAAATACGGACGCCGATTTTTGAACAGACTTCGTTGTTTGAACGGGGTGTGGGCGAAACGACGGACATCGTGGAGAAGGAAATGTATACCTTCCAGGACAAAGGTGAGCGGTGGATGACGCTGCGACCGGAAGGGACAGCCGGCGTCGTCCGTTCTTATGTGGAAAATAAACTGTACGGGGAGCCTGATGTAACCAAGCTATACTATATCGGACCCATGTTCCGGTATGAGCGACCTCAGGCTGGACGCCAGCGCCAGTTCCACCAGTTCGGGGTCGAGGCGTTCGGGGCGACCGATCCGGCAATCGATGCGGAAGTTGTGGCATTAGGTTTTCAGTATTGCCGCGAGCTTGGTCTCAAAGACGTAAAAGTGGAGATTAACTCGGTAGGCAACCCGGCCAGCCGGGAGGCGTACCGCGAGAAGCTGCTGGCCTTCCTGAATCCGATGAAGGACAGCCTGTGCAAGGACTGCCAGTCCCGGATGGAACGGAATCCGCTGCGGGTGCTGGACTGCAAGGTCGATCAGGACAAATTCGGTGGGGCACCGTCGATTCTGGATAGTCTTGATGAGGAATGCATCGCCCATTTTGCCAAGGTTCAGGAACTGTTGACGGCGATGGAAGTGGATTATGTCATCAATCACCGGCTGGTACGCGGGTTGGATTATTACACGCATACCGCGTTTGAATATAAAGCCCAGGGCATCGGCGCGATTGACACGATCGGAGGCGGCGGCCGGTACAACGGCCTGGTGGCCGAAGTCGGAGGACCCGACCAGCCCGGCATCGGCATGGCGCTCGGCATGGAGCGGATCGCGCTCATTCTCGAGAAGCAGGAAATCGGGTTGAGCGGCATCCAACCGCTCGACGTTTATCTCGTTGCCTTAGGGGAGGCCGCCGATAAGGAAATTACGACCCAGCTGTTCCATTTGCGCAAAGCCGGCTTCTCTGCCGAGAGGGATTACCTTGGCCGTAAAATGAAAGCACAGATGAAATCCGCCGACCGCATGCAGGCCCGTTATACGGCCATTCTTGGAGACGATGAGCTGGAGCGCGGGGAAATCGCGCTGAAATCGATGGAAACCGGAGAACAGCGTACCGTTAAACTTGCGGAACTTGTGAATGAACTGAAATAAACGCATGAAATGGATATAAGTTTTTATAAAAATATATTTACGAAGGAGTTACAAACTGTTATGAAACGTACTCATCAATGCGGCACACTTAGCACCGCAAACATCGGAGAAACCGTAACACTAAACGGTTGGGTTCAAACCCGCCGCGATCTCGGGGGCGTCCTGTTTATTGATTTGCGAGATCGCAGCGGACTCGTCCAAATCGTTTTCAACCCGGCTTATTCAGGAGAAGCGTTGCAAGTCGCCGATAAAGTGCGCAGCGAATACGTGCTTGCCGTCAGCGGCAAAGTTGTAAAACGGGACACCGAAACCGTCAACCCGAATTTGCCGACCGGTGAAATCGAAGTGCAAATTACGGAGATCGAAGTGCTGAATGCGGCTAAAACGCCTCCGTTCTTTATCGAAGACGGCGTCGAGGTGGATGAATCGCTTCGCTTGAAATACCGTTACCTGGACCTGCGCCGTCCGGAAATGCAAAAAACGCTTTGGCTTCGTTCCAAAGCTTCTAAAGTCTTCCGCGATTTCCTGGACGGCGAAGGCTTTATCGATGTGGAAACCCCGATCCTGACGTTGAGCTCGCCAGAAGGCGCTCGGGATTATCTCGTGCCAAGCCGCGTACATCCCGGCGAATTCTTCGCTTTGCCGCAATCGCCGCAATTGTACAAACAGCTGCTGATGGTGAGCGGCGTTGAACGCTACTATCAGATCGCCCGCTGCTTCCGGGACGAGGATTTGCGCGCTGACCGCCAGCCGGAGTTTACGCAGGTCGACATCGAGACCTCCTTCCTCAGCCGGGACGAGCTGTTGGATTTGATGGAAAAGCTGGTTGTCCGCCTGTTCAAGGAAACGAAGGGGATCGATATTCCTACGCCGTTCCAGCGCCTCAGCTATGCCGATGCCATGGGCAAGTACGGTTCGGACAAACCGGACCTGCGTTTCGGTCTTGAGCTTGTGAATGTGAGCGACCTCGTGGCTGCCAGCGGCGTGAAGGTGTTCGCTTCCGTGATCGAAAAAGGCGGGGAAGTGAAAGTTCTGAATGCCAAAGGCTGCGGTACCTGGAGCCGGAAGGACATCGACGATCTCGGTCCGTTCGCGGCGCGTTACGGAGCGAAGGGACTTGCGTGGATTCAAGTGAAGGAAGGGGAATTCAAGGGCCCGATCGTCAAATTCTTCACCGAGCAGGAAATCGAAGCTATCAAGGAACGCACGGGCGCTGAAGAAGGGGACTTGCTGCTCTTCTCGGCGGACAACAAAAAAGTGGTTGCCGACGTTTTGGGCGCGCTTCGCTTGAAAATCGGCCGCCAGCTAGGCCTGATCGACGATAATATTTATAAATTTGCCTGGGTTGTCGACTTCCCGTTGCTCGGCTGGGACGAAGAACAGAAACGTTACGTTGCGGAGCACCATCCGTTCACCCGTCCACGCGAAGAAGATTTGCATTTGTTCGAGACCGACCCTGGACAGATTCTGGCGCAAGCCTATGACCTCGTATTGAACGGTTATGAAGTAGGCGGCGGATCCATGCGGATTTACAAGCGCGATATTCAAGAGAAAATGTTCGATGCGATCGGAATTTCGCCTGAAGAGGCACAAGAGAAGTTCGGTTATTTGCTGGATGCATTCGAGTACGGTACGCCTCCGCACGGCGGCATCGCCTTCGGCTTGGACCGTCTGGTCATGCTGCTGGCGGGACGCTCGAATCTGCGGGAGACGATCGCCTTCCCGAAAACGGCAAGCGCCACCGATCTGCTTATGAATGCACCGTCCGAAGTGGATCCGCGTCAATTGGAGCAGCTTCATATCAAGCTGGCCAAAAAGCCCGTTGAAGACAAAAAGTAAATCCGGGACTGAATAGACATGATACTGATGAAGCGCGGGGGATTAATCCCCCGCGTTTTTAAATTTGTATTGGCAAATATCCGAGGTGCGTAACAGGGACAAACTCCTGAAACTTAGTCTTACATAGCGGAGAGTCACTTATTCCGGTCGGGATTTCCGGAATTTCCGAGGGCCTCAGCTTGGGGGCATCTTGAGGAACGGCGGTCGGGATGGTATTATGACAAACAGGACAATCATCTGTATGTTAAGCTGCAGTTGACCGATCACGCAGGAGCGGATTTCATCGTCAAGGTTAATTCCGGTTTTGCGGACAGGCTGCTAAGCTGCTCCCCTTGGATCTCCTTACCTCAGGATCTCTGCAGATGATGCTAAAACATGAATGGCCTATCAAAAAGGATGAGCCAAACCTATCTGGGAGGTAGCAAACCATGCTTCATCAATTTTCACGGACAGAGCTGGCCATTGGAGCCGATGGCCTCGACGTTTTAAAAAAGAGTACGGTAGCGGTGCTCGGTATCGGCGGCGTGGGTGCTATGGCGGTCGAAGGGCTGGCGCGAACCGGAATCGGACGTATTATACTGATCGATAAGGACGTTGTCGATATCACCAATATTAACCGGCAGATTCACGCCTTGACGACGACGATCGGCCAGAAGAAAGCGGATCTGATGTGCGAAAGGGTCAAGCTGATCAATCCGGAGTGCGAGACGATCGCCTTGAATATGTTTTACACCGATGAGACCTATGAAGAACTGTTTAAATATGATATCGACTATGTGCTGGACGCCTCGGATACGATTATTTACAAAATCCATCTGATCAAGGAATGCCGAAAACGCGGGATTTCAATCCTCTCCAGCATGGGCGCTGCAAATAAGATGGACCCGACGAAGTTCCAGGTCGCCGATATTTCCAAAACCCATATGGACCCGATGGCTCGCGTGATCCGTACCAAGCTGCGGGAAGACGGGATCAAAAAGGGTGTCAAGGTCGTATTCTCCACAGAACAGCCGGTTAAACCGCGGGCAGATGTAACGGAGAAAATCGCGCCGGCCGGAGCGAAAATCCGCAAGGCCAAGCAGCCGCCGGCCAGCAATTCGTTCGTGCCGCCTGTCGTGGGCTTAATCATGGTCAGCGTAGCCGTGCGGGAACTGCTTGAAGCGGAGGAAGCCCGGGGATGAGACCGGAGCTGATCCATGAGCTCTGATTGACAAAGAACTTACGCAGACCCGGGATTTCCCGGGTCTGCATTTTTGCCAGTCATTCGCTTTTTCCGTGCATGAATGCTATAATATAACTCCTTTTGACTTCGGAAGAGCATGCCGGAGAGCAGACGGAATAAGAACCTTAGGAGGTAACTGAAAGTGGACCATTTTCAAAGTGCCTATCAAGAAGAGAAAGAGCGGCTGGACCGCACTCTCCGCGATATTGACAACCAGTTGAGAGCGCTGCGGAGCATTCCCGTCTACACAGGGCATGACTTTACCGAGCAGGTGCTGGAAGCAGGCAGGGAATCTCACAGGCAGCAGCTCGAACGGTCGATCCGTGAGCCCTATTTCGGACGGCTGGATTTTGAGGAGCAGGGGAAAGAAGCGCAGCCCCTTTATATCGGCAAGGTTGGCGTGGGGGATCAAGACGGAGGAAAGCCGGTCGTCATCGATTGGCGCGCTCCGGTGGCAAGCCTGTTTTATTCTTTTACCGGCGGTGATTCTGCCGCTTACGAAGCTCCCGAAGGCCTGATTGAGGGCCTTGTCTATTTGAAGCGGAACATCGTTATTCGCAAAGGAATCTTGGAACGGGTAGTGGACACTTACAACAAGGACAGTGAAGGCCCGGCGGTTTCGGATGAATTTCTCGTTTATCGTCTCGGGGAGAACAAAGACAACCGTTTGCGCGACATCGTGTCAACGATTCAGGCGGAGCAGGATCTTATTATCCGGGCCGCCAGAAATACCGCACTAATTATTCAAGGGGTGGCCGGTAGCGGAAAAACAACCGTAGCGCTGCACAGGCTCGCCTTTTTGCTGTACCAGTACAAGGAGCAAATCAAGGCGGAGCGGATGGTAATCTTTGCCCCGAACCATATGTTTATCGATTATATTTCCGAAGTCTTGCCGGAATTAGGAGTTGGCGACATTCAGCAGAGTACCTTCGGTGATTGGGCGGCCCGGGTACTTGGGCTTGACCAGGCCCCAACCGATGGGCCGGAAAGTCTGGCTCGTTGGTTTGATGGCGGGGACAAGCGGGGTGACGCTTCCAAGGATATGGAACTACCGGGAAGGTTCAAAGGTGCGATTGCGTTTAAGTCTGTACTTGACGGCTATCTGGAAGAGGTTGAATCCGGCTGTGTACCCGAGCTCGATTTCGAACCATGGGATGGTACGAAGCTGTCGCGTCAAACCATTGTTGAATGGTTTGAAGGAGAATACCGGCATTATCCCGTCGCCCGTCGTAAAGAGCGCGTACTGGCCCGGATTCACCGTTGGGCGGAAATGGAACTGAAGAAATCTCCTTCAGCCGCCGCACTGAAAGAGCGGAAGAAGAAAGCGCAACAGCGGGAAAAAGCGTACGCCAAAAAATGGCCGGAGCTTGAAGCCGTGGCACTGTATAAGGGACTGTTTCATTCCGTCTCCGCCAAAGCCAAAACTTCTTCCGGACACGATCTTGTGTTCGGGATCCCGAAAGAGATTGTAAAAGAGACGCAGACATACCTGAAAAAAGGTATCATCCAAGAGGAAGATCTGGCGGCGCTACTCTATCTGTACTCCCGAATCCATGAAATTGAAGGGAATATGACTTTTGACCATGTCGTGATCGATGAAGCCCAGGATTTCAGCCCGTTACAGGTTGCCGTGCTGGACCGGTTTGTGAGAGGCCATTCCTTTTCCATCTTGGGGGATTTGTCCCAAGGGATTCACTATTATAAAGGAGTCCGTAGCTGGAATGAGATGCAGGCGCTGTTCGCGCCGGAGGAAACGGCTTATTTCGCTTTGACGCGAAGTTACCGGTCGACGATGGAAATTATCGATTTTGCCAACGAAATTTTGAAGCGGGGCGTAGGGACGGAACTGCTGGCCGTGCCGGTATTCCGCAGCGGAGAACCGGTGCGGTTGAAACCGGCTGCAGAGGAAGTGCGGTTGGCGGCTATATCGGATGTTTTGAAGCAGGTACTGTCAGGCAGCCATCGAACGATAGCCTTATTGACCCGGACGATGGAGGAAGCGGAGCAACTGCATGCCTATTTGAATGAAGCAGGCATGGGCGCCAATCTGATTGGCGGAGACCAGAGACGATATACGGGCGGGATTTCCGTGCTCCCGGTCTATCTCTCCAAGGGGCTGGAGTTTGATGCCGTAATCGTGACCGATGTGGACCGGGAACATTACGGCCCGGGTGACGCACGTCTCCTTTATGTCGGCTGCACGCGGGCCCTGCATGAACTCTGGCTGCTGCATGGCCAGGATTTGCCGGTTTACGTTCCCGGGCCTCAGGAGGACACCGGGACAGCGGTTTAGCGGGTCTATTCCCCGATAAAATCCTCCAGGCGCTGGTCGGCTTTGCTTTGGTTGCATTCGTTGCAGGCGCATACACAGTTCATCGGCGTGGTATGCCCTCCCTTGGCTTTCGGCAGCAGATGGTCGATCGTATCGCCGTAGCCGCCGCAAAAGAAACAGGTATGGCGGTCGCGCGCGAGGATGTAGCGGCGAAATGCCTTATTGCTGTATAGGCGGCGGATCGTATGGCGATTTACTACGACCGCGGCATGCTCCTTAACCAAGGTGACGGCCAGTTCAAGGTCAACTTCCTGATGCCAGCGGCTGCCTTTGTCCGTGCGTCCGCGCATGCGGATTTTGCCCTGCCGGTTCGGTCGCAGTACGGAAGCGTCTGGGCCTTCTACGGGAAGCGGGGACGGCAAGGCTCGTGTTGTCCGGCGCTGAGGCTTAAACAGCGGTTCCGGCGTCGGGAAATGCGAATGCGCTGCTTCTCGCGACGGCATTTCAAGGCTCGGATCGGTTCCCATTGGGAATGCCGCTGTTTGCTCCAGTTTTTTCAGTTGGGCCCGGCAATTACGGCACGTGCCGCGGCGCGAGCCCTTGGCGGAACGCTTGCCGGTTCTTCTAAGGAAATCGGACACGGGCTTAATCTCGCCGCAGCGCGCGCAACGTTTGGAGCCCGCCTGGGAATCTATGCGGCTTGGTCGGCCTTGATTATCTTGGTTTATCTGCATCGTCCGGTTACCTCGATTCAATGGAGTTCCGCTTTCGTTGTTGATCATTATGTATATTATACCTTCTGCCTGCTTTAACTCCTACCGTGCTTGAAAAAAATGAATAAATAAACATATGAAGCAGCCCATGGGGCTCCTTCATTCGCTCAGTACATGATTGCGACTTTGGAGACAACAATAAAGGCCGCCCAAAACTTGCTTTGGGACGGCCTCTTGGCTTATTCGGTAACGGTCGCCGCTTCTCTGAGCGAGGAGCGTATTTTGCAAACAATTTTACGGATGCTTTCATCGGATAGAAAGAACCTTTCCGCCAAATCGCTGACGGAATGTCCGGTGCGATAGAGCCGGAATATTTCTTCGTTTCTTTTGGCCATTGATGTGCGGGTTCCGCTGAGTTCTCCCCATAACGCTCTGGAGCAATCCGGTTTGGGGATATAGAGCAGTTCGCCTTGAATATAATCCTGGAGCTCTTTCAGCAGCCTAGGGGGAAGCACATCCTTCCCGTTTTTGTAGTTCACGATCATGATCCTCCTTGATCCGTTCTGTTGATGACGGTGTGGGTTGGAAAACTTGAGTGTACATGGTCGTAAATCCCCCTTTCGGCATAATTTGAATTTCCTTATTTTCCTTAACTTGCATCTATCTTAACATAGACCGGTTCAAACGGAAATAAGAGGGGCAATAAGCCCCTCGTTGCATGAGCTTCCGCGTTACGCGGAAGCCACCTCACTCACTGTAATCACTTCGATCAGCCCCCTTTTCCAGTGATTCGTCGGCCCGACATCTATATTAACTCATATTCCCTGACCGGAAGGAAGCTAAAGAACGTTTATAAATGTTTTTTACCGGGCGTGTGCTAGAATAGATAGAGTATATTGGACAAACAATGATTCAAGGAAGTGAAGTCATGGATTTATTCTCCTATCACCAGGATCAGGATCCATCCGGACGGCTGCTTGCCGACCGAATGCGTCCTACCACCCTGGACGAGTATATAGGGCAGGAAAGCATCGTCGGTCCCGGAAAATTATTGCGGCGAGCGATCGAAGCGGATCAGGTTTCATCTATCCTGCTTTATGGTCCGCCGGGATGCGGCAAAACGACGCTAGCCCACATTATATCGAATCATACGCAGGCTGAATTCATCCGGCTCAATGCGGTCGATGCGTCCGTTAAGGACGTTCGCGAGGTCATCGAGAAAGCGCAGAATGATAAGGCTTTTTACGGCACGAAAACGATCCTGTTTCTCGACGAGGTACACCGCTTCAACAGTTCGCGGCAGGACGCCTTGCTGCCGGCGGTGGAGAAGGGGACGATCATTTTTATCGGCGCGACGACGGAGAACCCGTTCCATTATGTCAACGGGGCCTTGCTGAGCCGTTCGACGCTCTTTCAGTTGGAGCCGCTGACGAAGGACCATTCGCTGATCGCGATGCGGCGGGCGCTGAGCGATCGGGACAAGGGCCTCGGCTTTATGAAGCTCGAGGCCACGGAAGAGGCGCTCCAGCACATTGCGGAGATGGCCAACGGCGATATCCGCCGGGCCCTGAACGCGCTGGAGCTGGCCGCGATGACGACGCCGCCGGACGAGGGCGGCACCGTCTGCATTACGCAGGAGGTGGCGGAGGAATCGATCCGCCGCCCCCTGGTCAAAGCGGATGAGTCGACGCAGTACGACGTCCTCTCCGCGTTCCACAAGAGCATCCGCGGCTCCAGCGATGCCGCGCTGTTCTGGTTTCTCTACGCGGTAGAGAAACTGGGCATGGACCCGATGACGTTCATCCGGCGGCTGATTGCCGCCGCGAGCGAGGACATCGGGCTTGCCAATCCCCAGGCCATGGTGCAAGCGGTAAGCGCCCTGGATGCTTACCGCAACAACGGCTGGCCTGAAGCGAAGCTGAACATCGCCCAGGCGATTCTGTTCGCCGTGGAGAGCCCGAAGTCGAACGCCGTCGTAGCGGCGATCTCAAACGCAATGTCGGCCATGGACGAAGTCAAGTCGGCCGAAGTGCCGCTGCATTTGCGGGACGCCCATTATAAAGGGGCGGTCAAGCTCGGACACACCGGATACAAGTATCCGCACAATTTCCCCGGCCATTACGTGAAGCAGGATTACTTGCCGCCGAATCTGGCCGGCCGGAGCTTCTATAATGCGACCGAGCAGGGAAATGAAAGCAAGATTCGGCATAACCAGGAGCTACGGCGCAGGGACGATTAGTCTGGGCTGGTTAGGAACGGCCCGGAACAGGGACATTTTCCTCGTAACGGCAAATTAACTGGATTTCCTCCAGCTAATTTACCGTTTTTACCGCATTTACACGGATTAACTGGAAATCCTCCATCTATTTCGGAGGTTTTACGTAAAGAGCAGCGTATTCGGCCGAAGGAACTGTAGGTTTTACAGCTAATGAAGCGCCAATAGCCGATTTCCCGATAATTGTAGGTTATCCGGTTAATTGGGCCTTATTTATCACTCAGCAAAAAGAAGCACCTGCACTTTCCGGCGTCTGATTGCCGGAAAAGCGGGTGCTTTATCTATTTTGTCGCTCAAATTATTTTGATTGCTCCTGAAATTACCGGTGCAAGCCCAGTTCGGGAACGGGCAGCTTTTCAGGCACTTCAATGATGCCGCCGCCGAGGCAGACTTCGCCATCATAAAATACGACCGCTTGCCCTGGCGTAATCGCCTTTTGCGGTCCGTCGAACTGCACGAACACGGTGCCGTCTTCCCGCGCCGTTAGGGTCACGCCTTGATCCGGTTGGCGGTACCGGAATTTGGCGGTGCATTTGAAAGGCCCTTGCGGCAACTGGTCCGTTCCGGCGATCCAGTTGATGTCCGAGGCGGTCAACCCGGTGGAGTAGAGGCTCGGATGCGTGTCTCCTTGCACGACGTAAAGGATGTTCCGCTCGAGATCTTTTTCGGCGACAAACCACGGCTCGCCCGAGCCGGATCCGCCGATGCCAAGGCCTTGCCGTTGGCCGAGCGTGTAATACATCAGCCCGTCATGCCGGCCTTTGACCTCGCCGGTGACGATGTCGACCATCTCTCCCGATTTGGCCGGCAGATAATGGCTCAAAAATTCGCGGAAATTGCGTTCCCCAATGAAGCAGACGCCCGTACTATCTTTTTTCTTGGCGGTATAAAGTCCTGCTTCTTCCGCGATCCGCCGCACTTCCGGTTTAGGAAGGTGACCAATCGGAAACATGGCTTTGGACAGCTGCTCCTGATTTAGCGCGTTCAAAAAGTAGGTTTGGTCTTTGTTGCTGTCCACGCCCCGCAGCAGTTTGTAAGTTCCGCTTTCTTCCACAACGCGGGCGTAATGCCCGGTGGCTACGAAATCGGCGCCGAGATCCAGCGCCTTGTTCAGAAACTCGCCGAATTTGATTTCGCGGTTGCACATGACATCCGGGTTCGGCGTGCGGCCCCGCTTATATTCCTCCAGGAAATAGGCAAATACTTTATCGTAGTATTCTTTTTCGAAATTGACGGTATAGTACGGGATGTCGATCTGCTCGCAGACGCGGCGAACATCTTCGGCATCCGCTTCCGCCGTGCAGTAGCCGAACTCGTCCGTATCGTCCCAGTTTTTCATGAATATGCCGATTACGTCATACCCCTGCTGTTTCAGCAGAAGCGCGGTAACCGATGAATCGACACCGCCGGACATGCCGACGACGACGCGGGTTTCATGTATGGGTTTGGTCTTGGTCATTTCATCACTCCTTCAGGCGCCTTGGCCTGACGTTATTTTACCATAGGCGGACGATCACTTCGAGCCGATGGTTGAAGCGGCGCGAAACCTTCGAACTTTCGCTAAATTATTGTCCGCGCCCGGCGAACAAATTATATAATTTATTCACCGATTTATTTTCCAAAACGAGATGGGATATGTTACGATAAACAAAGGTTAATGATAGGAATAGATGTATATGGAAATCCAGTTATCTTTTCCGTAACCTTATTTGATCAAAGTTCAATTATATAAAGATTATTTGAAAATTGAAAGAGGTGGCTTCTTTGAAGATTTCCACAAAAGGACGCTATGGCCTGACAATTATGATGGAGTTGGCCGCTAAATTTGGCGAAGGACCGACTTCCCTCAAAAGCATTGCCGAAAAGAACCAGTTATCCGAGCATTATCTCGAACAACTGATCGCACCGCTGCGCAATGCCGGTCTGGTCAAAAGCGTTCGTGGCGCTTACGGCGGGTACATTTTGTCCCGCGAGGCAGGCGAAATCACCGCGGGTGACATTATCCGCGTATTGGAGGGTCCGATTTCTCCGGTTGATTTTACGGAAGAAGATGATCCGGCCAAACGTGATTTATGGCTGCGGATTCGCGATAGCATCGCCGAAGTGCTGGATTCCACGACCCTCGAAAACCTGATTTCCTTCGAGGAGCGAGGCGCCAAAGAAAATTACATGTTCTATATATAGTGTATGATATGTGATTAACTCAATAAATCGCTGCGGCTAGAATAGCATAGGAAAATAACCCGATTCGTCCAAACGGATCGGGTTATTTTATTTTTCATAGTAGAATACGATGATTTCTGTCCTGTTAAGGGAGAAAAGTACAACTGGACAGGAAGTCCAAACGTGACAAGCTCCATTCCCATATTTTATAAGGAGTAACTTTTTGGGAGGTGATTTTGTGCCGCGGGCTTCTATTATTATGCCGGTATACAACAATGCGGATTTTGTTCTGGAAGCGGTCAACAGCATGCTGGGCCAGACTTACAGGGATTTTGAACTGATCTTGATCGATGACGGTTCTACGGACGGCTCGGCCAGCCTGATTTCACGGATCACGGATTACAGGGTCAGGAGAATTTATCATGAAAAAAATCAAGGCCTGGTGTCCACGCTTAATGAAGGATTCGGTTTGGCGACCGGGGATTATATCGTTCGCATGGATAGCGACGATATCTCCACGCCCAACCGGCTGGAGCTTCAGGTCTCGTTTATGGATCAAAACCCGGACATCGGCTTAAGCGCCGCTGCTTTTACTAGTTCGAGTGCAGGAAGACCAAAAGTTAATCCGGCTAACCATGAGGAAATCAAAACCTGGCTGCTGTTTCATTGCTGCCTATGCCATCCTTTAGTGATCATGCGCAACAGCCTGGTTCAAAGGTTAGGAGTCCGGTATGACAGCAATTATCCGCACGCGGAAGATTATGAGCTGTGGAACCGGCTGGCCTTTGAAACAAAGGTAGCTAATCTGCCTGCCAACCTGCTATTTTACCGTCAGCATAGCGGACAAGTATCCCATCTGCACAAGGCCATTCAAGATGATTCCGCCCGGAGAATCCGGCAAAGACAATTCAATAAATTAGGATTGGAATTATCTGCCGAAGAATACCAAACCATGCTGGATTTCGTGTTTTTTAGAATCAATCAATGGGATCAGCACAGCTATACAAGAGCTTTAGGTTTTGCGAACTGGGTCCTCGAACAGAATGCGAAGCACAGGGTTTATGACCAACAGATGTTGAATCTTGTTTTTTCCCGTTGTATCTCCAATCTTCCTTATTAATGTAATAAATAGAGCTTGTGCAATGAATAAATTTATAAGCTGTACAAATTTGGGGAATACGATTAATATGGATAAGCACCTGTACAGTAAATACTTTTTTTAGCCGAGATGCGCATAACATAGATGAGCCAACATGAATGCCGTTCCGGAAGGGACGGTATTCCATTTATAGATAATCTGTAAGGTGTACTACCTCTAAAACAAGGTGATGTCAAAATGAAAACCATATACTTGGATCATGCGGCTTCGACCCCGGTGCATCCGGAGGTTGCGGAGGCGATGCTGGGCGTCATGACGGAACAGTACGGCAACGCGTCAAGCGTTCATTCCTTCGGACGTGCGGCCAAAAGACTCGTAAACGGTTCAAGGGACAAGCTGGCCCGATTTATCGGATGCCGTTCCGAAGAGCTGGTATTTACGGGAGGCGGAACCGAGAGCGACAATCTTGCTTTGTTCGGGACAGCGGAGGCCCGGAGTGACCGTGGCAGGCATATCATTACGACGGCGATCGAGCATCATGCCGTTATTCATGCTTGCCAACGACTGGAACAACAAGGATATGAAGTTACATATTTACCTGTCGACCGGTATGGGCAAGTTCATCCCGAGCAAGTTCATGAGGCTATACGGCCGGATACGATTCTGGTCAGCGTGATGTATGGCAACAATGAAACGGGGACGATTCAGCCGATAGCTGAAATCGGTGAATTGACTTCTTCCCGGGATATCGTTTTCCATGTGGATGCGGTTCAAGCAATGGGGGCTTTGCCGATCAACTGCCATGAGCTACCTGTCGATTTGATGAGCTTTTCCTCACACAAGATCAATGGACCTCAAGGCGTTGGCGCTTTGTATATCCGGCGGGAACTTTCCATTGAGCCTATCCTTTACGGAGGACTGCAGGAGCGCAAGCGCCGAGCCGGAACGGAAAACATGGCGGGAATCGCCGGATTTGCCAAAGCGGCCGAACTGGCCGCCGCACAGCTTCCGGAGCGGGCTGCCCGCGATGAGCAGCTACGTGAAGTTCTGATCTCCGCGCTGAAGCGTGAGATCGGAGAGGAACGGTTTCATGTCAACGGCCACCCATCGCAGCGCCTTCCGCATATTCTTAATATCAGCTTTCCCGAATGCGATACGGAGACGATGCTGATGAATCTTGATATGGAAGGAATCGCCGTCGCCAGCGGCTCGGCTTGTTCCTCGGGTTCCCTGGAACCGTCGCATGTGCTGGAAGCGATGAATCTCCCGCAAAATATTTTGCGCTCGGCGATTCGATTCAGCTTTGGTTTGGGTAATACTACTGAAGAAATGCAACATACCGCCGAAAAAATTGGAACCATTTTGGAACGTCTTCGTAAAAGAAGATAATGGGCGTCTTTTGCAGTTTTTTCGGAAGGAGGTATACGCTGTTTTTCAGGATCAGAAGACTGCCACAGTAGGAGGACCAGGCTCATGAAACTTCAGGAAATGGTAGGCTCGGCCGTTTTTGATGTACAAGACGGCAAACAGATCGGGAAAGTCCTCGATTTCCTTCTCGATGAGAACTGGAGTATCACGGGCATTCAATTGGAAGGGAAAGCGATGTTTTCCTCCACGATCAAGGTTGTACTCTGGGAAGATATCGTTGCATATGGCGAAGATGCCGTAATGATTCGCAATCAACAGGCGATCCGAAAACAGGAAGCCGAGAATATACAATTTACCTTTCTTTCCGGCAACGGGAAGTTGAAAGAACTTCCTGTCCTTACGGAGGACGGAATTTTGATAGGAAATGTAACGGATGTTTATTTTGACCATGAATTGGGAAATACAATTACAGGTATTGAAGTCAGTGACGGGTTCATCTCCGATCTGATGGAAGGGCGTAAAGTGCTGCCTTTTACCCCCGAAATGAGCAAGGGCGAAAATGCGATCATGGTGCCTCCAAACAGTGAGCAGCGGCTGGAGAATGCTATGAATTCTGTTAACGGATAGGTGATAAGTAAATGATGAAGTGTCCAAACTGCAGTTCCAAAGATATCGGCAAAATCGGTTCCCATCAATTTTATTGCTGGGGCTGCTTTATCGAATTAACGGTAAATGGGGAGAAGATGTCGGTCTATCAAGTAGAAGAGGATGGAACGCTCAGCTCTTTGGATGATTTGTTTTTTGGAGAAGAGGTTCCTCAGGAATTTCCCCAAATGCATCTATCCTAACAGTTTCTGATTTGGCGGATAATGAATGGTAAAGGGGCGATCCCCAGAGCGTATTACGCTTTGGGGATCGTCTTTTTTCGTTTCCTTACGATTATTTTTGTCCTCCCGGGCATATACTTTCTTCATAGCTGGTCCGACTCCGAAGTTCGGGAGGGGGTATTTTGAGTGGAGCCGTTGAATAACAGCAAGGTGTTCCGCTATGGGGTGTGGCTGCTGCTGGGTCTGGTCATCTTATATTTTGTGTGGCTGCTCCGGCCGATGTTCGGCGTTGTCTTTGGTTTCCTGAAAGCGATACTCTCCCCTTTTATTATCGCCATCATCATCTCGTATGTGCTAAATCCCGTCGTCAGGATGCTAGGCGGTCGGAAAGTGCCCCGCACGGTATCGGTGCTGCTCATTTATGCCGTATTTCTAACCAGCCTGTCAGTTATCTTGATGAACGTCATTCCTATGTTCGTGGAACAGCTGGAGGAGTTGGGGGAGCACTTGCCCGAGCTTACTTTACATACGCAGCAGTTGATGAACCGCTGGGATAATAGCATGCTCCCCGGCAGCATTCGGATGGGAATGAGCAATTGGTTTTTTCAGTTTGAACACCGGCTGGCTGCCTCGATTTCAAGTTTTTTGAATAATATCGGAACGACGATCGGCGTCGTGTTCAACGCGTTTATCGTCCCGTTTCTGATTTTCTATATTCTTAAGGACTTTGAGGCTTTCGAACGGCTCGTGTTAAGATATTTGCCGAAATCGCGGCGTAAATCCATTGTGATGCTGCTAAAAGAAATCGACGATGCGTTGGGCAATTATGTGCGCGGCCAATTGTTAGTCTGCGTCATTATCGGCGTACTTGCCTATATCGGCTATGTGATCATTGGAATGCCGTTTGCCCTTCTCCTTGCCGGAGTTGTTGCTGTTTGCAACATTATTCCCTACCTCGGTCCTTTTCTTGGAGCGGCCCCGGCATTAGTCATGGCTACGACGATCTCCTGGAAAATGGTGCTGATGGTGTTTCTGGTCAATATGATCTGCCAGTTGATCGAGAGCAATATCATTTCTCCGCAAGTGGTGGGAAAGACGCTTCATTTGCATCCATTGCTGATCATTTTCGCCCTGTTGGTCGGGGGCGAGATCGGCGGCATTCCGGGGCTTGTGCTCGCGGTTCCGTTTTTCGCCGTGGGCAAGGTCGTGCTTCAGCATTTTTATTCGTATTATGTTAGACGTAAAACGGTATAAAAGCATGGAGGAAGCGCATTGACAGCTTCGTTGCCGCCCTTTATAATTTGTAATCAAAGTGTTATCTGATTTATAAAAGCAAAACGTTGACGAAAAAAAGTATGTCCGTTGTTGATTTTCCCAGAGAAGGCGTTCCTTCGCCAAGGTTTGCGGCCGAGTCGGCCACGTTCCTGGCGCTGGCTGAAAGAACCCGAAATATCGCCGGACAGAAATGCTGTTTTCCGAGTGTGAGTTCAAAATTCACCGGGGGGTTCCCGTTATCGGACCGTACAAGGCGATCGCCTCTCTTTAAGCCGGAATTGTGGGGGAGACGATAACCAGGGTGGTACCGCGAGACAATCGTCCCTGATTTTCAGGGGCGTTTTTTCTTTTTTAAAGATAGTTCAATCGTCAACTTGGCTAGTCAAGCAAAGATTAAACTTTAGGAGGAATATAGATGAAAGCAAGTGAGATACGCTCTAAATGGCTGCAGTTTTTTGCAAGCAAAGGACATAAGGTGGAACCGAGCGCTTCGCTCGTTCCGCATAACGATCCGTCCCTATTGTGGATCAATGCCGGGATGGCTCCGCTCAAAGCTTATTTTGACGGCCGGGAAAAACCGGAGAATCCGAGGTTGGCCAATTCCCAGAAATGTATTCGTACCAATGATATTGAGAACGTCGGGAAAACGCGCCGTCACCATACCTTTTTCGAAATGCTGGGTAATTTCTCGATCGGCGATTACTTCAAGGAAGAAACGATTACTTGGGCATGGGAATTCCTGACCGGCAAAGACTGGATCGGGTTTGACCCGGAACGTCTTTCGGTGACCGTGTATCCGGAGGATGAGGAAGCCTTCAA
Source organism: Fontibacillus phaseoli (assembly GCF_003337355.1). Lineage (GTDB taxonomy): Bacteria > Bacillota > Bacilli > Paenibacillales > Paenibacillaceae > Fontibacillus > Fontibacillus phaseoli. The sequence goes on from NZ_QPJW01000001.1 coordinate 44,352, forward strand.
GCTCTGGAACGAAAAAATCGGCATTCCGGCCGAGCGCATCATTAAGCTGGAGGACAATTTCTGGGATATCGGCGAAGGTCCTTGCGGTCCTTGTACGGAAATTTTCTATGACCGCGGCGACGCCTATGGCGATCTGTCCGATCCCGAATGCTTTCCCGGCGGCGAGAATGAACGGTTCCTGGAAGTATGGAACCTTGTGTTCTCCCAATTCAATCACAATAAAGACGGCAGCTACACTCCGCTTCCGAACAAAAACATTGATACCGGCGCCGGTCTTGAACGGTTCGCATCGATTCTGCAAAACGTCAATTCCAACTTCGACACCGACTTGTTCCAGCCGATTATTGCCAAAACCGCTTCGGTGGCCGGCGTGACTTACGGAGTTCAAGAGGATACGGACGTGGCGCTGAAAGTTATTGCCGACCATATCCGTACGGTCGCCTTTGCGGTAGCCGACGGCGTGCTTCCTTCCAATGAAGGCCGTGGATATGTAATCCGGCGTTTGCTCCGCCGCGCGGTCCGATACGGAAAGCTGATCGGGCTGGACAAGCCGTTTATGTACAACCTCGTGGAGACGGTTGGCGAAATCATGGGTAGTTACTATACGGATGTTGTCACGAAGCGCGAATTTATCGAGAAGGTTATTCGTTCGGAGGAGGAACGTTTCCATGAAACGCTAAGCGACGGGCTGGCGATTTTGGCGGAAGTAAGCGCCGAAGCCAAAGCCGCGGGACGTTCGCTGATCGGCGGCGCGGATGCGTTTAAATTGTACGATACGTACGGCTTCCCGCTGGATTTGACCGAAGACTTTGCGGCCGAGCAAGGACTTGGCGTTGACCGTGAAGGGTTTGAAGCGGCTATGGAAGAACAGCGCGAGCGTGCCCGGGCCGCCCGTCACGATAACGGAAGCATGAAGGTTCAGGGCGGAGTTTTGTCGGATTTTACGACTAAAACGGATTTCATTGGATATAATGAGCTTGATGCGGCAACTGAAATTGTGGCGATTATTTCGGACGATCGGTTTGTCGATACGCTCACAACCGGCCAGACAGGGCAGATCATTTTGGCCAAGACGCCATTTTATGCCGAAAGCGGCGGCCAGGTCAGCGACCAAGGGACGATTCGTAGCGGTTCCGGAAGTGCTGCGGTACAAGGATTGTTTAAGGCGCCGCACGGCCAGTATGTTCATCAGGTTACCGTGACGTCAGGTGAACTGCGCACCGGTTCGGAAGCAACCGCGGAGGTTAACCGGGAAATGCGCCGGGATATCGTGAAGAACCACACAGCGACTCACCTGCTTCATAAAGCCTTAAAGGAAACATTGGGCGAGCATGTCAATCAGGCGGGGTCCCTGGTGGAGCCGCAGCGGCTTCGGTTCGATTTCTCGCATCTGGGCAGTATTTCGCCGGAGGAACTGGTTGAGATCGAACGCCGGGTAAACGAGCAAATCTGGAACTCTCTTGAGGTCTTGATCGAATTGAAACCGATTGATGAAGCGAAGTCTATGGGTGCGATGGCATTGTTTGGTGAAAAATACGGGGATATCGTCCGGGTCGTTCAAGTCGGCGGTTACAGCTTGGAGCTGTGCGGCGGTTGCCATGTGAACAATACTTCGGAAATCGGACTGTTCAAACTGGTGAGCGAAAGCGGGATCGGCTCGGGGGTACGGCGGATCGAAGCGGTAACCGGACGCGGGGCGTATCTGTTTATGGACGGACAACTGGATCTTCTGAAACAATCGGCAGGATTGCTGAAGTCTAATGTGGGCGATGTCCCTAAACGGATCGAAGCGTTGTATCAGCAGCTTAAAGATTTGGGCCGCGAAAACGAGTCCCTGCAAAGCAAGCTCAGCGTTATTGAAGCTGGAGAATTGACAGAGAAAGTGATCATGGTAGGCGAAACCAAGCTCCTCTCCGCAAAAGTGCAGGCCGGAACAATGGATGCGCTTCGCGGACTGGCCGACGAGTTGAAGGCAAAATTGCCGGATACCGTGCTCGTGCTTGGGGCCGCCATGGACGACAAAGTGAACTTTGTCGTGGTTGTGCCTCAGGATGAAGTGAAACGCGGGCTTCATGCCGGCAAGCTGGTCAAAGAAGTCGCAGCCGTTTGCGGCGGCGGTGGCGGCGGACGTCCGGACATGGCTCAAGCCGGGGGTAAGGATGGATCCAAGCTGGATGCTGCATTGAAGCTGCCTGAGCAATGGATCGCTTCGCAGGCATAAGCCAATCGGCTTTTTGAATTACCCTACCGAAAATTTCCTTATGGGGCCCATGATATGATATAGTAAATATATATAATGACGAAATCGGCTGCGGATTTGCCGCATGTCTGAAGAAGCGAGGTGTCATCATGGACTCCATGGATAAAACCGTCAAGTTCAACGTCACTGGCGATGAGCAGGAAGCGTCGTCACAGGAAATCCTACTTGCGGTTTACGAGGCTCTCCAGGAGAAAGACTATAATCCGATTAATCAGATTGTAGGTTACTTATTGTCCGGAGACCCGGCATATATTCCGCGCCATAATAATGCGAGAAGCATGGTTCGCAAGAAAGAGCGCGACGAATTGATCGAAGAGCTGGTCAGATATTATCTTGCCGGCCACCGTTAGGAGATTGCATGAAAATATTAGGTTTGGATTACGGGGACCGGCGGATCGGTGTAGCCGTCAGTGACGCTTTCGGCTGGACCGCCCAAGGGCTCATGGTGATTGAGCGCCGCCGTGAAGGCGAAGATCTCGAAATCATCGCCGGACTGGTATCGGAGCATGGGATCGAGGAAGTCGTTGTCGGGCTTCCTAAGAACATGAACGGTACGATCGGACCCCGTGGAGAGATATGCATGGCCTTTGCCGAGGAGCTGAAGAGTCTTCTTCAGATTCCCGTTCATTTATGGGATGAGCGTTTGACCACGGTATCCGCCCATCGGACTTTGCTCGAAGCGGATGTCAGCCGGAAAAAGCGCAAAGGGGTCGTTGATAAAATGGCCGCGAGTTTGATTTTGCAAAATTATTTGGACTCTAAGAGTCAAAGGTGAGGGTGATCGCACATGTCTAAAGATCGTATCGGCAATGAAGAAGAACCGGAAATTATTTATATCCCCGACGACGAGGGCAATGAGGAAGAATTCGAAGTAATTATGAAATTCGAAGTCGACGGTTCGGATGCCAAGTATATGATGGTCGTTCCTTTGGATTCCTCTGAAAGTGAAGATGAAGAGAGCGAAGAAGTATACGCATTCCGTTACGAAGAAGACGGAGATGACCTGAAACTGTATACCATCGAGAGCGATGAAGAGTGGGAAATCGTTGAAGAGACGTTTAATACGCTCATCGATGAGTTTGACGGGGAGGATGACCGTGACTGATTATTCAGCGGATCAGGTGGTTTGGACCTCGCGAGTCAGCGACGCTTTTGGTCCTGTAGTGGAACTGCAGGATGATTCAGGTAAGGTTTCTTATTACAACGTCGAGAAGGAATTTGATGTAGTTGGAGCTTCTTACGCCGTACTTCGCCCGGAAAGCGGCGATGGTGACGAAGAACATGAAATTTTCAAAATTTTGACGGCTGCTGACGGCTCCCTGGAGCTCGTTACGATCGATGACGACGAAGAGTGGGAAAATGTGTCTGAATTGTATGATGAATTGACCTTCCCGGAATAGACCGGGAAGGCATACCTGTGGTAATATAGATCGGATTGAGAAGGGCGGGACAACCGCTCTTTTTGAATTGTCAAGAGTTATTCATTTACGGGATTCCCGCTGCAAAGAATAAACTTTAGTTGGTCTGCGGGGCTAAGAGGGGTTGATTTATTGAAGAAGGTACTGAAATGGCTGGTTTCGATCCTCCTGATTATTATCGTCATCGGCGCGGCCGGCGGCTGGTATGTATATAACGGGATGCAGCCTGTAAAGCAATCGGAACAGGCGGTAAAATTTACGATTGAGCCTGGAACCGGAACGGGCGGCATTGCGAACATACTTGAAGATCAAGGCCTGATAAAAAATTCATTTTTCTTCCTTTCCTATTTGAAATGGAAGTCGGAGGGGAGCCGGTTCCAAGCCGGTGTGTACGAATTGAAGCCGGGCGTCACGTATGACGAGATTATCGCCAAGCTGAACAGCGGCGATGTGATTAAAGCGGAAATGATCCGTTTTACGATTCCGGAAGGATTCACTGTGACGCAAATGGCGGAAAAGCTGGTTGAACAGGGAATTATCAAGAAAGAGATCTTTTTGGATCTGGCCAAGAAGGCCGAAGGATTGAATCATGCGCTGCTTGCCGATCTGCCGGGAAATGACCAGCTCACCTATAAGTTAGAAGGATACTTGTTCCCGGAAACCTACGAACTGAAAAAAGGGAGCAGCGAAGCGGACATCGTGCAGCGAATGCTGGACGAAACGGCTAACCGGTTGAATGGAATTCCGGATTACCAAGAGAAGTTGGCTCAGCGCGGAATCGACCTGAATGAACTGATGACGATCGCTTCGCTGGTTGAGCGCGAAGTGGTTGCGGATTCCGAACGGGGCGTTGTGGCCGGTGTTATTTATAACCGGCTTGCCAAAGGAATGAAGCTCGAAATTGACGCGACCGTCCAGTACTTGCTTGGAAAGCCTAAGGAGCGGCTGTTAAACTCCGACCTAAGAAGCGTGGACAGTCCTTATAACACTTATCTGTATGAAGGACTTCCGCCAGGGCCCATCGCCGCGCCCAGTTTGAAATCGATTGAAGCGGCACTTGCGCCGGAGGCATCGGAGTATCTCTTTTATGTGACCAAAAAAGACGGCAGCGGTGAGCATCTGTTCGCCAAAACGTATGAAGAGCATTTAAAGAACATCAAGAAAAGCAAGGCTATGGCCAAATAACAGAGGTGGATATACATGGGAAACAAACCGGAACTGCTTGTTCCCGCAGGCTCTTTGACCGAAGTGAAAGCTTATCTGGAAGCGGGGGCAAATGCGGTGCTGATCGGCGAGGCCAAGTTTGGAATGCGCCTGCCGGGCGAATTTTCAACTGCGGATATCGCGGAGGCCGTAAAGACCGGACACGAACGCGAGGCCAAAGTTTACGTAAGCATCAATAAATTGATGCACAACGAACAATTGGACGGGCTGCGGCATTATGTGAAGGAGCTGGCAGAGGCAGGAATCGACGGAATCCAATTCGGGGATCCTGCCGTGCTTCAGACCGTCCGGGAGATCGCTCCTCAAATCCCGCTTCACTGGAACGCCGAGATGACCTCGACGAACTATTCCACAGCCAATTATTGGGGCACTAAAGGGGCCAGCCGCGTCGTGCTTGCCCGCGAATTGAACATGGATGAGATTACGGAGATGCAGCCTGAGCTCAAGGTAGACTCGGAAGTTCAGGTACACGGAATGACGAATATCTATCATTCCAAACGACGCCTTGTCCGCAGTTATATGACTCATCAAGGCCGGCCGGTGGAAGGCGAAGGCCTGGACAAGGATCGGGGTCTATTTCTGATTGAAGCGGAGCGCCCTGATGAGAAATTCCCGATCTATGAAGATGCAAACGGGACTCACATTATGAGTTCGGACGATATTTGCATTTTGGAGGACCTGCATCTGCTGATGGCGGCCGGGGTGGACAGCTTCAAGATCGAAACCTTGTTCAAGCCGTCAGTGTACAACGAAACGGTGATCCGCATTTATCGCCAAGCGATCGATGCCTATTTTCAGGACCCTGAAAATTATGAATTTGACGAAGCCTGGATTGAGAGCATCCGGGGGATCCAAGATCCCGAGCGCGAGCTTTCGTTCGGTTTCTTCTACAAGGAACAGGTGTATTAAATCAATTTTTAAAAGTGCAATTTAGAGGGACGGAGGGAAATTTGGAGTCGGAGAAGCGTTAGCGTTCGCCTTTGCGGTTGGATTGTTACCTAATTTGAATTTGGTGAATCAAACAATCCAACTGCAACAGCGATCGAAGGCCCAAACTTTTCTGCAGTCCCGGCTGCATTGCACAAAGCGGGATTATTTAATTCAAGAGGTGAACGAAGATGCAAACAGCGGAGAGACACATACCGAAATACACCGGAAAGCGGTACCGGCTGGAGAAGCCAGAATTGCTCGCGCCGGCGGGAAACCTCGAAAAACTGAAATTCGCGATTCACTACGGGGCCGATGCCGTGTATATCGGAGGACAAAAATACGGCCTTCGTTCCAATGCGGACAACTTCAGTTTCGAGGAAATGCGCGAAGGGGTCGAGTTTGCCAAAAAATACGGCGCCAAAGTGTTTGTCGCAACGAATATTTATGCCCATAACGAGGATCTGGAGGGGATTGAGGAATACCTGCGCAATTTGTACGAGGCGGGAATTTCCGCAGTCATCGTCGCCGATCCGATTATTGTAGATACAGCCCGCCGGGCGGTGCCCGGACTGGAAGTCCATCTTAGCACCCAGCAGTCGACGGTGAACTGGCAGGCCGTGAAATTTTGGAAAGAGGAAGGCTTGCCCCGGGTCGTGCTTGGTCGGGAGACGAGCCTGGAAGAAATCGAAGAAATCAAAAAGCATGTCGACGTTGAAATCGAAGCGTTCATTCATGGCGCAATGTGTTCTTCCTATTCCGGTCGTTGCGTGTTGTCCAACCATTTTACGGACCGCGACTCCAACCGGGGAGGCTGCTGCCAATCCTGCCGCTGGAAATACGATCTGTTCGAGGACAGCCGGCCTGAAACGGCCTGGATTTCGGAAGAAGAAGCGATGGACGACCCGGTGCTTCGCCAATTCCAGCTCGGGGTGACGCAGCTGCCTTTGTTCGAAGAGCAGGATAATGCATTCACAATGGGCTCTAAAGACCTTTGCATGATCGGGCATGTCCCGGACCTGATCGATGTTGGCGTGGACAGTTTCAAAATAGAAGGGCGAATGAAGTCGATTCATTATGTGGCAACGGTAGTCAATGTGTACCGCCAAGCGATCGATTCTTATATGGCCGACCCGGAAAACTACGTCCTGAAGCCGGAATGGATCGAGGAGATCAACAAGGCGGCGAACCGTCCGTTGAATACCGGGTTTTTCTATGACACGCCGGATCACGAAGATCATATTTACGAGCCGGAAGAAAAGGCGGCTCCTTATGATTTTGCCGGACTGGTTCTTGAGTATGACGAAACCAACGGTATGGCAGTCATTCAGCAGCGCAACCACTTCAAACCGGGACAGGAAGTCGAGTTTTTCGGCCCGGGAGACACTTTTTTCAAACAGACCGTCACCGCAATCTGGGACGAAGAGGGCAATGAGCTTGATGCAGCCCGTCATCCGCTGCAACGAGTCAAAATCAAGGTGGATCAGCCGGTTTTTTATTTTGACATGATGCGGAAAAGAAAATAATATACTCTCTCATTTTGAGCCTCGGCAAAGTTTAGAAAACTGCCGAGGCTTTCTTCATAGAAACGCCACAATATTCCCAAAAAATAACTTTCCATTTTCCTAATGATACCGTATTCAAGGATGCCTTTGTGATAAATCGTTTGCACGAAAACTGAGGATTAGGACGAAAGACCCCTTTTTGTGTTTCGTTGATATTTTTAACGGAAAAATTTAAATTCAGCCCTTCAATTTACCGATATTAAAGAGGAAGTCGTCATTTACTGTCGAATCATGTTATAGATATGTAAAGAAAGTAAGTAATTTTGAGCATGACCTCAAGCCTAGTTTTGAGGGTGCGACGACTATTATGAGCGGTGGGTGATTGAAATGGGTCTGGTTCCGAAGAGAGAGAACCAAGAGGGTAACAGCAAGGAAACCAAGAAGAAGGGCTTAGGAGCTACAAAAGAAGGTAGTAAAAAATCCTTCATCGTGGGATTGAAGGACAAAACAACATCATCTTTGGGAAAAATGCTGCCCAACCAAATGAATCCCAGCAAATCGGTTGGTGTCCGTTTATTTTTGATCTTTTTTATTGCTATTATGTTTTTCGTATTGACGATCGGTATTATTTCTTACCAAATGGCAAAGGGGACCATCCAGGAAAACGCGAAAAGCGCCAACCAGCAGACGATTGTTCAAACTTCGCAGAAACTGGACATCGTGCTCAAAAAGTACGAAGAAAATCTCCAGCAGATGTTTTTGGATGACGAGATGCAGAATGCGATTATGGAAGCTTCGCTCCCCAACATTTCGGATTATGAGCGCTTTACGGTAACGAACAAAATGAGAACGCGGTTGAACGGTTTGACGTTTTCCACGAAGGGCATTCTTGCTGTATACATGATATCGCCCGATAAAATCGTAGATGACGTAACCTCGGGAAACACTAGCATGACTTTTTTGGAATCGGTTCGGAATGAACCGTGGTTTGAAGAGGCTTCCCAAAGCACAAAAGTATTGTGGATGAACGTACCTGAGGAGAAAAGTTCGGGAACGTCCATGTTCCGTCTGGTTCGTTCGGTTCAAAGCGTGAACAGCATGAAGCGTTTCATTCTGATTGCGGACGTTAACCTGGAAGTACTTACCGAATATTTGAAAGAAGTCAATCTCGGCAAAAATTCGGAAATCCAAATGCTTGCCGCGGATAACGTGGTAGTCGGTTCTTCGGTCGACGGGCAAGAGGGCAAGCCAACGGGAATTCATATGGATAAAGCGGGAGACCAAACGACAGGTAGCATCATAACTGAAAATACCGACGGAAAATCGGTTCTTGCCGTCTTCAATACTCAGCAAGCCACCGGATGGAAACTGGTTGGAACGGTAGCAACAGCGGAATTGATTAAAGACGCCAACGGTATTTTGCTGACTACATATATCTCTGCGGCCGTAGTAGCGATCATTACGATCCTCATTGCGATGTGGATGGTAAGAATGATTGCCCATCCATTGGGTAATTTGAGAAATCTGATGGAAGAAGGCGCAAGAGGTAACCTGAATGTCCGGATGGAAACGAAATCCAAAGATGAAATTGGCCAGTTGACGGGCAGTTTTAATCTTATGATGGAGCATATTACGGCACTCGTAAAACAAACGAATCACTCGGCACAGGATGTTCTGGATACGGCGACCGAGCTGACTCAGGCTTCCAATAAGACGGCACTGTCAGCCAAAGAAATCGCCGTAGCCACGGAAGAAATCGCGAATGGGGCAACCAGTCTTGCAAACGAAGCCGAACGCGGCAACACCTTGACCGAGAATATTTCCCGGCAAATGGAACTGGTTATCCATGCTAACAAAGAGATGGAGGAATCGGCGCACCAGGTCGAGAAATCAAGTCAAACCGGTACGGAATATTTGAATGGGCTCTTGGATAAAACAAATATGACCGTCGACATGATCAACTCGTTAACCGAGAAGGTGGATTCCCTGAAAGCAAGTACTTCGTCGGTGATGAAAGTGCTTGAAGTTATGCAGAATATTACTCAGCAGACGAATATTTTATCCCTGAATGCTACGATCGAAGCAGCTCGGGCAGGCGCAGCGGGACGCGGCTTTATGGTAGTCGCCGATGAAATCCGGCAACTGGCGGATCAATCGCGGCAATCCATTACGATGGTAGGACAAATTACGGATAACATTCAGCAAGAGATGAACGAAACGGTTCAGGCTTTGTCGGATGCCAGCCCGCTGTTCCAGGAACAAATCAGTTCGGTGAAGGAAACAAGTCAGATTTTCGTTTCCGTGCAGGAGCAGATGGTAGGGTTCATTCGCCATCTGGATACGGTTACGTCTTCCATTGATGAATTGAATGCTTCGCAGAACGTTCTTTCGGAAGCGATGGGCAATGTAAGCGCGGTTGCTCAACAATCCTCAGCTACATCCGAGGAGGTTGCATCGCTTAGCAGTGAACAGCAAACGGTAGGAGATCAGCTCGTTCAATTGTCGAATAAACTGGAGAATGTGTCTAACGGATTGAAGGAATCTTTATCCAAGTTTACCGTATAACTAATGATTTAAGACCACCGGAGCTTTTGCTCCGGTGGTTTTTATTTATTTGCCGGTTGCCTTGTTGTCGGCGTGTGAACCTGCTTTTCCCAGGAAATAATGGAGGGAAAACAAGCGGGAGCGATTAGCATGTCATTATTGCACAAAAAACGCATATTCTATATTTTAATTGCTTTCATAATCGTTATTGCCGTGTTTGTTGCGCGAATAGCCTGGATTCAGTGGGCCTCTGCCTATTTGCCTCTGACCGCCTCGGGAAAAACGATGAATGAAATGGCGGTCAGACAGCGGGAGGAGGGAATTATGCTGGATTCGGGGCGGGGGCATTTTGTGGATCGTAACGGGATGTCGCTGACGGGCTTTACCACTTGGAGACCGACTCTGTTTCCCGTTTCGGAACTACCGGATGAATCCCAAATCAAAGGATTGGCCAATCGTCTTGGCATATCCCCGGCGGAGTTGAAGTTGCTCTGGAGCGGTCTGTTGAGACCACAAAAGTGGCGGCAACCAAAAGAAAAAGCTCTGCCGGCTGCGAGTCCAGTCTTGGGATATGGCGAACTCAATACGCAGGACAACGCTCTTTATTGGGATCATCGCGGAGGTGCTTGGCCGCCTGTAAACGGATTCGAAGTGCTTCCATTCATGGAGCGATATCCGGCCGGGATGAGAGGAAATCAATGGCTTGGCTATGTGGCCCAGCGCCCGGAAGTGATTCGTAAAATCGGCAAGACCTATCCATTTCCATTGACCATGCAGGTGGGGGCTTCGGGACTGGAGAGAACCATGGACCGGTTTCTGCGGGGAAGCGGGGGAACGCGGGTTTACTATTCGGTTGACGGAAAAAAACGGCCTTTCCCGCAAATCGGGACAAGGGTGGAAGGCCAGTCCAATCCTTATTATCCGGTTCAAATCGCTACGACGGTCGATAACGGTATTCAACAGCAGTTGGAGAAAATAGTTGACCGGTTGAATGTGCAGGAAGGCGCTGTCGTTGTGTTGGATGCAAGGCAGGGAGACGTCATATCGATGGTTTCCCGCCCGTTTTATGACCCGGTACATGTAGATTTAAGCAGCGGGGACTGGAGCAACAGAGCTGTGAAAGCCGTTGCCCCCGGTTCCGTTTTTAAAACCGTAATTGCGGCTGCCGCTTTGGAAGGCCATGTTACTTTTCCGGGCGAGGTGTTTCACTGTTCCGGACATTACGGCAAATACGGGTTATCGTGCTGGAAAGAAGGCGGACACGGAGACATCACGTTAAAGGAAGGATTTGCAAATTCCTGCAATGTGGTATTTGCTACCCTTGGAGAGCGCCTTTCCGCGGATGTCATCGAGCGGACGGCGTACAGCCTCGGACTAAACCGTAAAATCGGTTGGAGTCAGCGCGCTTTTATGGGGGGAGAAGATTTATCACAGATTGACCAGGAAGAGAAAGGAGCCGTATTCAGTCCCGATGTTAACATGGATGGAGGCGTGTTAGCCCAGACGTCCTTGGGACAACGCGATGTGCTTGTAACTCCGCTTCAAGCTGCAAATCTGGTCGTTACGCTGCTTCATGACGGGGAAGTCGCCTTTCCGCGTCTGGTTACGCAGATTCGTTTTAGAGACGGTTCCGTGATGGCCAATTTCCCCGTACATACCACCGGCAGAACCCGGCAAAGGATATCTGCCCATACGGCGGGGCTACTGCTGGACTGGATGAGACAAGTGGTGGAAGACGGAACGGGTAGTGCCCTAAAACAGGCGAAGTGGCCGTTAGCCGGCAAATCCGGTACCGCTCAGATAAAAAAAGGCGGGAAGAAACTCAATCATCAATGGTTCATCGGATACGGTCCGGTCGGGAACCCGAAATATGCGGTTGCCGTACTTGTGCAGAACCGGCCGGAAGGTTCTCCGAATCAGGCAACTGCTTTGTTCCGGCAGACGCTGGATATGCTGGCTGAACAGGGATCATGAGCAGCGGGAACTGGCAAATCATCCAGACTCTTTTCTAAAAAAGGGCACTAATTGTGTGTCGTGTATGATAAAATAATGGGGATGCTATGCTTTAGGGCATGACAAAGTCATTGATCATAGAAAAGTGGGGAAAAACGACATGGAGACTTTGCTGCTGTGGTTGTTCTATATTTCATCGCTATATGCGTTCATACCCGGTCTGATTACACGCATATTCGGTTTTCGTGTTTTTAGGCGCGGGGCGAGAGACGATACATTTGCACTTACTTTTGATGATGGTCCCGATTCCGTTTATACCCCGCAATTACTGGACTTGCTGAAGCGCTATGATGCCAAGGCAACCTTTTTTGTTGTCGGTTCCAATGCGGAGAAACATCCCGATTTGTTGAAACGGATGCATGAAGAAGGACATTTGATCGGTATCCACAATTACGTTCATAAGACAAACTGGTTTATGGGACCCGCGGCCGTTAAGAAACAGATTCAAAAAACTAGCAAGATTATTCAGGAAGTTACGGGAGACAAGACCAATTACTACCGTCCGCCATGGGGCATTGTAAACCTGTTTGATTTTGCAAAACGTGACGATACCCAAATCGTGCTTTGGTCCGCGATGTTCAGCGATTGGCGCGAACGGCTCGGCGCTGACCGCCTGACGAATCGAATGATGAAGAAGCTCCGAGGCGGGGAAGTATTCCTGCTGCATGATTGCGGTTCAACGCTGGGAGCTAACAGCGGGGCACCGGGAGAAATGCTGGTCGCTCTGGAAAGGGTTCTGAAGGAAGCGGAGAAGCGGAAGTTGAGAAGCATCCGGGTCGATGAAATGATTGCGACAAGCGAATCGGCGAGACAGAGAGGAACCCGAATGAGCTCCGATGAGAAAGTCACCCCGGCCGTGCCCCAACCGTTGTCCTGGACCAAGCGCTGCGTTGTTTCTTTATGGCTGTTATGGGAAAAAATATTCCATCTGGTGTTCCAGCTTCAATCGGCCAACAAGGAAGACCCGTTCTTGTATTTTCGAATCCGCCCATATCACGGGGATCCGGTTGAAATGATCGGGGGAATCAAGCTTTGCAACGGAGACCGGATCATGGAACTTCATTTTGACAATAAAAAGCTGTTCGAAATCGGTACGCGTTCCAAATCTTCAATGCAATTGGCCATTAAAATGGTGCGTAACATGGAGAAGGAGTTGCCGAAGCTGGCAAAGCATGTAGTGGATCATCGCGAATTGCATGACGTCAAGGCGTTATACGGCGTAAGCATGATTAACCGTGGGCCGGAGAAATTCGGCTTCACGGTTACGGATCTTCAGAAAGGATGGTTTGCCAAGTCATCGCAATGGTACTTAAAATTTTTGCTTCGCGTTATTCATCCGGATGGAAACTCCCGGGTAAAGCAGTCCGCCGAGCAATTGATTCCCAAGCTGATAGTGATGCCGATAGATTATCTCGTCAAACAGTATTTGACGGACGGGTCTCACCGGAAGATGGCGGCAAAACAAGAGAATGAAGAAATCGAAGAAGAGGCGGTTTTAAGCACGACGATTCCATGCTCATAGCACTTATATATCCAGGATACAAAAGAAACCGTCCGGCAACAGCACGGACGGTTTTTTCTTATGCTCACTATGAATATTTAGATCTTCAATACCCCGCCGGAGCTGGCGTTGGTAACGAGCTTGGAATAACGCGCCAGGTAGCCGGTCTTCACTTTAGGCTCGAAGCCTTTCCAGTTGGCGCGGCGGCGCGCCATTTCTTCGTCATCGACCTGGAGCTCGATTTTCCGGTTGTTCAAATCCAACTCGATGATGTCTCCGTCTTCGACAAAGGCGATCGGCCCGCCTTCGGCGGCTTCCGGAGAAATATGGCCGATGCTGATGCCGCGGGAAGCGCCGGAGAAGCGTCCGTCGGTAATCAGGCCGACTTTGGCGCCGAGACCCATGCCGACGATTTGCGACGTAGGCGCCAGCATTTCCGGCATCCCCGGTCCGCCTTTCGGCCCTTCGTAGCGGATGACAACGACGCTGCCTTCCTTCACTTTGCCGTTCGCGATTCCTTCGAGTGCCGACTCCTGGGAATCAAAGCAGATGGCCGGACCTTTATGGTAGCCGCCAACCGAAGGATCTACGGCGCCAACTTTGATAACGGAGCCTTCCGGAGCCAGGTTGCCGTACAGAATGGCCAAACCGCCTTTTTCTGAATACGGCTTGTCGATCGGATGGATGACGTTATGATCCAGGATCTCGCAGCCTTCCACGTTTTCGGCGATTGTTTTGCCTGTCACCGTGATCCGGTCTCCGAAAATGGCTCCTGGTTTCTTGAGCAATTCATGCAGCACGGCGCTTACGCCACCGGCACGATGAACATCTTCGATGAAAATATCGGAAGCCGGTGCCAGCTTGGCGATGTGAGGCACGCGGTTCGCTACTTCATTGATACGTTCAAGCGGATAATCGATTCCTGCTTCCTGAGCCAAGGCGAGCGTGTGCAGCACCGTATTCGTGGAGCCGCCCATGGCCATATCGAGTGCAAACGCGTTATCGATCGATTCTTTGGTAACGATGTCACGTGGCTTGAGGTCGATCTTGATCAGTTCCATGAGCTGACGTGCGGATTGTCTTACGAATTCGCGGCGCTCTTCGGCTACGGCCAGGATCGTTCCGTTGCCCGGCATCGCTAAGCCCATTGCTTCAGCCAGACAGTTCATGGAGTTGGCTGTGAACATGCCCGAGCAGGAGCCACAGGTAGGACAGCCGTATTGTTCGAGTTCCAGCAGTTCATCATCACTGATTTGACCGGCTTGGTGAGCGCCGACGCCTTCAAATACGGAAGTAAGCGACAGCTTGCGTCCTTTGCTGTCCACGCCGGCCTTCATCGGGCCGCCGCTGACGAACACGGTCGGAATGTTGACGCGCAACGCGCCCATCATCATGCCGGGCGTGATTTTGTCGCAGTTCGGGATGCAGACCATGCCGTCGAACCAGTGCGCGGATACTACGGTTTCCAGGGAGTCGGCAATAATTTCCCGGCTCGGCAGGGAATACCGCATTCCGATATGGCCCATCGCGATGCCGTCGTCCACACCGATGGTGTTGAATTCAAACGGTACACCGCCGGCTTCGCGGATTGCTTCTTTGACGATCTTGCCGAATTCCTGTAGATGGACATGTCCCGGCACGATATCGATATAAGAGTTGCACACCGCGATAAACGGTTTGCCGAAATCTTCGTCCTTCACGCCTGCGGCCCGCAGCAAGCTGCGGTGAGGAGCGCGGTCGAAGCCTTTTTTGATCATGTCTGAACGCATTTTGTTTGCTGCCATGATGAAGATTCCCCCCACTAGAAATATGAAATATATTGATTATGAACTTTACACCGCTAAAGGTTTTCTTTAAAGTCTATCATATGTATTCCGCTTTTTCTACCGACAGAAAAAAGAAACCCCGGTGCTGCCGGAGCTTCTTTCATAAAGAAACTAAGCAATTACCCGCCTGTTTCCATTATTCATTATTGTTATTGCGAGCTTCTCCGCCCTTACGGCCGATTTCGCGATAAAACTCTTTGTCGTATTTCTCGGACGTGGCTTCCCCGCCTTTTTGGCCGATTTCCTGGTAGAATTCCTTGTCATGGTTTCTGGAGGTTGCTTCTCCGCCTTTTTGGCCGATTTCCTGATAGAATTCCTTGCCGTGATTCTTGGAGGTGGCTTGTCCTCCTAAACGGCCTGCTTCCTCACGGCTCATTTTGCCCTTACCCCGTGCCATGCATATCAACTCCTTAAGTCGTTTTATCCTGCGTATGGTTTATTTACCACAGTCACTTAGTTTGAAACCAACAATCTGCATAAAAAGAAAAAAGGGCCTAAAGGTCCCTTTTTATTCTGATTCTATCAAAATATGTTATTTTCATTAGAGAAGCTATTGATGCTTGCTTATGACTCCGGAATGTCCGCTCGCCCTGCGAGTCAAGGACAGCGCCCATTGTACCGGTGGTTCGATCGCAGGAGATGTCCATTTACGTACAACCGGTTGACTTAGCAGCAGCGTCAAGCCTATGGCACCGACGATCACAGCCAGGCCGGCTGCGCCGGTATGGACGTAATCGTACAGCGGCGTCGCGGCGGCCAAACGGATAATCAGTCCGTGCAGCAGGAAGACGTACAGCGTTCTTCGGCCAAAATCGGTCAAACGGCTTTCTTTGTGCGGTACAAATGAAAGGAAAACAGACCCAGCGATCAATTGCAGCAAGTAAAGAGCCAAACGGTACAAACCGGCATACCATTCATGATGATCCAGTTGCATATAAGTCATGCTGCCGTATAGCCAGCCTGGGATGAAGCGGGATCCGCTTAGGAAAATCGCCAGAAATAAACCGGCGGAAAGCACCATTCCGGCGATTCTGACTTTTCGCGTGAGGATGATTTCCAATGCGGCAAAGGAGAAATGATAGCCTGCGATAAAGAAAGGCAGGAACACAAACGTTCGGGAGATGCTGAACCAGACTCCGTCCAGTTGCAGGTAGCCGACCAATACGCCCAGCGCGACGGAGATGACGAGCTGCTGAAGCGGGGAGCACTTGCGGAGTGCAAGCAGCAGCAGCCGCCAGCATAAATGGCTGGCCAGGAACCAAAGCAGCAGATATGGCGCGAAGAAGGAATGGTGAATTCCATCAACTTGAAATATCGTAACGTCAAGCACGGAGTATAGGCTTTGGAAAATAAGATATTGCAATCCGATTTGCAGCATGACCTTGCGGCCGGCTTCACCGGTCAGGCTGGACTTGGCAAAGTAGCCGGTCACGAATACAAACAGGGGCATATGGAAGGTGAAAATCCACAAATACAGGGAATGCATTCCTTCCATTCGGGTTATGAGCGGTTCGATGGCATTGCCGACAAAAACGCAAACGATGAGCAAAAAGCGCAAGTTGAGAAAAAACGTCTCTCCTCGTTGATTTATATGGTTAGCCGACATGACGTAGACCCCTTTCCTTGCAGCTTCGCTAATCGGATCGTGCATAGCGAAATATTAAAAATTTGAAGCAATGTTCTCTTGTTTAAAATACTCTTTTTATTGACGAAGCCTTGTGATTATTATCACAATAGAAAACGCTGTCAGAGCCTTTAGTTGTGTCCATCTCATGAACCCTCCTTTAGGCGGGTTTTGTCTCTTTTTTCCGCTAGGGGTACAATAGGAATATTGAGAATCATATGCTGAATTTTGACTCGGGAGGTGATGCCTTGATGCCCGGAATATATATAAATGAGATTTTTGTTCCGTGCCGGGGGATTTTGTTTGACAAAGACGGAACGCTGCTTGATTTTATGCAGCTTTGGGGAGATTGGGCGAACACCCTGACGGAACTCCTGGAGGGGCATCTGGCCGTGCTGGGAGCCAGGCTTCCCGTAGAGAAATCCAGGTTGATTGGATTGCGCTACGATCAGGATAACCATGTCGGAGGGTACGATAAAACCGGCCCGCTCGCCATGGGAACGGAAGAAGAAGTAACGGCGCTTCTGGCCTGGCAGCTATATGTCGCCGGCGTGCCCTGGAATGAAGCCGTGGTCCAAGTTCGCCAATTCAGTGCATCCGCGATGGTGGAGGTCGAGAAACGGCGCAGCGCCCATCCTATCCCTGGATTGAAGGCATTCTTGTCTTCCTGCCGCCTCGTCGGAATCGAACTTGGCGTTGTTACGTCGGACACTACTCCGGAGGCGATCAAACATCTGGAATGGCTCGGAATTCGCGACTATTTCAGGAGCGTGGTAGGGCGGGACCGCGTGGTTAAGGGCAAACCCGATCCCGAAATGGCGATTTTGGCGATGCATGAATTGGGGGTTCCCCCAGAAGAGTGCCTTGTTTTCGGGGACAGCAACGCCGATATGGCGATGGGCAAGCAAGCGGGAGTCTATTGGAAGGTCGGAATCGCACTTGAAGGCGGCGGAGCCTCTTATTTGCTGGATGCCGACGTCATTGTTCCGGGATATGAAAAACTGACTGCAGCGTTTGAAGAAGCTGGTCAGCAGGGAGGAAATTGAGATGGCAGACGTGGAAATGTCGATACCGCAAGCGAAAACATTGGCCGAATGGATGAAGGAAAGCCGGAATATCGTTTTTTTCGGCGGCGCGGGCATCTCGACGGAGAGCGGCATTCCCGATTTTCGTTCCGCAGCCGGGATCTATCAGGCCGAAAAAGACTCGCCGTACGCGCCTGAGGAAATATTAAGCCGGCGTTTCTTTAATCGGCATCCGGAAGTGTTCTTCGATTTCTATAAGTCGAAGATGATTCATCCGGAAGCAAAGCCGAATCCGGCTCATCTCTTGCTGGCCGACTTGGAAAAGGCAGGGCAGCTTCAGGCTGTCGTCACGCAAAATATAGATGGTCTGCATCAAATGGCAGGCAGCCGTAAGGTGCTGGAATTGCACGGTTCCATTCACCGCAACTATTGCATGGAATGCCGGAGCTTTCATACGCTGGATGAGGTGATGAATAGCCAGGGGGTTGTCCCGCAATGCAAAGCCTGCGGCGGGGTGGTGAAGCCCGATGTCGTCCTTTATGGAGAAAGCTTAAATGAAGCAACAATCGAAGACACGGTTAGAGCGATCGCGGAAGCTGATCTGCTTCTGATTGGAGGTACATCCCTGACAGTGCAGCCTGCCGCGTCGCTGATCACTTATTTCAGGGGAAGCCGGACGGTGCTGCTCAATGCTTCCTCAACCGCCTATGATTCCAGGGCCGATTTGCACATTAAAGAACCGATCGGCAGGGTAATGAAAGAAACGGGAGACTGGCTCCGCCGGATGGAAAGCGGTTCATGACGGAGCTCTGGCAAGAAAACGGTTTCTTGCCAAAGATATTTGAACGAGCTATGATGTGTCTCAAAGACATTTCACTTCAGGAAGGATGGGAAAACATGGTCTATACTGCTAGCGATGATCGTTATGAAACTATGAAATATAACCGGGTGGGCCGGTCAGGTTTGAAGCTTCCGGCGATTTCACTGGGTCTCTGGCATAACTTTGGAGGCGTCAACACGTTTGAAAACGGGCGTGAAATGCTGCGCCGCGCTTTTGATCTGGGAATTACCCATTTTGACCTGGCTAATAACTATGGACCTCCCGCGGGCTCGGCAGAAGAGATGTTCGGGCAGGTTTTGAAAAAGGATTTCGCTCCGTACCGGGATGAAATGGTGATTTCCACCAAAGCCGGTTATTATATGTGGCCCGGACCTTACGGGGAATGGGGTTCGCGGAAGTACCTGGTCTCCAGTCTGGATCAGAGTTTGAAACGGATGGGACTCGATTATGTCGATATTTTTTATTCGCACCGTCCGGACCCGGAAACTCCACTGGAAGAAACGATGATGGCGCTCGATCACATCGTACGCTCGGGCAAAGCGCTGTACGTAGGCATTTCCAGCTACTCCGCGGAGCAGACCGCCGAGGCTGTCGCCATTTTAAAACAACTCGGCACGCCCTTACTTATTCACCAGCCAAGCTATTCCATGCTTGAACGCTGGATTGAGAACGGACTGCAGGACGTGCTGGAAGAGAACGGCGTCGGCAGTATCGCTTTCTGCCCACTGGCTCAAGGGCTGCTGACAAACAAATACCTGAACGGCATTCCGGATGATTCCCGGGCCAAGAGCTCGACGGGGTTCTTGAAGGAAGAACAAATTACTCCGGAAACACTGCGGAAAGTTCGTGCGCTGAATCAAATGGCGGCGGCCCGCGGCCAAAGCCTGGCGCAGTTCGCGCTTGCTTGGGTGCTGCGCGGAGGCAAAGTGACCTCCGCCCTGATCGGCGCCAGCCGGGTCAGCCAAATCGAGGAGAATGTGCAAGCGCTCAGCAAGCTGGAGTTCTCGGACGAAGAGCTGACCCGCATCGAAACGATTTTAAATACGAATGGAGATCACCAATAATATAGGAAGACCGTTCATCGGCCTTCGAGAGAGCGGCACCCCTATATCCTGAGCTATGGAGTAGGGGTGTTTTTGCGATTTGGGCGGCCGGATGCATTTTTTCGGTATTCGCTGGGCGATTCGCCATGGAAGCGGCGAAACTGGCGGGAGAAATACAAGGCATCCGCCAGGCCGACGGAGGCGGCGATCTGTTCGATCGACAATTCGGGGCGCTCGCGGAGCAACTGGCGCGATTTGTCGATTCTCAGTTTCAGCAAGTAGGTGACGGGGGTATGTCCCGTTTCTTTTTTGAAAATCCGCGATAAATAAGCCCGGTTGTATCCGAGACTTGAACACATTTGCTCGATCGACATAGGATGCGCATATTGACTGGACATATAGTGGATCATTTGTTTGACGATGCGCTGTACTCCCGTTTCACCTGCCGGAAAGGCAAACTCCCTTACCAGCGTGTCTTCCGCTTCGGCCATGATAAGATGCAAGCAACCCAGTGAGGCTAAATGGGAGCTCGGTTTCTTGCTGCGAAAAGCTTGAAGCACCGCTTCAAGCAGTCCGGGAACCCGGCTGTCATCGCCGGGCCGGAACACTGGAAGCTGCGGGGTGAAACCCGCGCGCTGAATCAGGTCATGCGCCTTGGCTCCGGTAAACGCGATCCAGCGATAGCGCCAAGGCTCGGCGTTGTCGGAAGCGTAGCTGACGAGCTGATCGGGCTGGATCAGGAAGCAATCACCCTGACTGAGATCATAATGGGCGAATTCCGTCCGGAAGCTTCCTTTTCCTTGTTCGACGAAATGAAGCAGGAAGTAATCGTAGACTTTTGGTCCGAGCCGGTGGTCAGCTTGGGTCTGACTTTCGCCAGCGAACAGGACATGCAGGTCACTGACCCCGTAAACTTCCGGATTGGCTGCCGCGCTATACGTTTCTTGGGTCATAAGAGAGACTCCTTTACAAAAGGGTGGTCACATTTGTCCATATTATTCTCGCATAGATGCATTATCAAAAACAATGCTTTTTCTTATACTAGGTACAAGAACATAAGATTCCATGAAGATGGGGTGTACGCTAATGAAGAAACAGGAAATGGAACAATTGTTTATATCACGTTGCGGGGAAAGCGGAGAGACTGTACGAATCTTCAATGCTCCGGGCCGGGTCAATCTGATCGGCGAGCATATCGATTACAACGGCGGTTACGTGCTGCCGGCCGCTCTAGAATTCGGAACCACGGTTGCCGTCCGGAAACGCGATGATAAGAAAGTAACATTTGCATCAACCAATTTGCCTTACACGGCCGAAATCGGACTGGAAGAATTGGGTAAGGCCAAAACGGAAGAATGGGTTGATTATCCGGTAGGCGTGATTGTGGAGCTTGGGAAAAAAGGAGTTTCACTCACGAGTGGTTATGATCTGCTGTTCCACGGAGAAATTCCGAATGGAGCGGGCTTATCCTCTTCGGCTTCCATTGAAGTCGTAACTGCCTACGCGCTGCTGTCCATGGAGAGCCAGCCTACGGATAAAGTCGAGATTGCCGTACTCTCGCAAAAAGCGGAGAACCTCTATGTTGGCGTTAACAGCGGAATTATGGACCAGTTCGCCGTATCGAATGGAGCCAAGGACCATGCGATTCTGCTCATGTGCGACACGCTGGAGTATAAACTGGTACCGTTCAAGACGGGAGCGAACAAGTTGGTGATCGGCAATACTAACAAGCGTAGAGGACTAGTGGATTCCAAATATAATGAACGCCGGGAACAGTGCGACGCAGCGCTTCGTATCGTGCAGGAGGAAGAACCTCAAATCCAGTATTTGGCTCATCTTTCGCCGGAACGTTTTGAACAACTAAAAGGAAAATTTAGCGATGAAGTGCTGCTCCGTCGCGCAACTCATGTGGTGGAAGAGAACGCCCGCGTGCTGAAATCGGTAGATGCGCTTAGCGCAAACGACTTGGTGTCATTCGGAGAGTTGATGAACGCCTCTCACGATTCCCTGCGCGATCTGTATGAAGTAAGCTGTATGGAACTGGATGTAATGGTCGAGGAAGCCCGCAAGATTGAAGGTACGCTGGGCGCACGGATGACCGGAGCCGGCTTTGGCGGCTGTACGGTATCCCTCGTTCATGAAGATGCCGTAGATCGCTTTGTATCGGAGGTAGGTGCGGCTTACAAGGAACGTACCGGCCTGGAAGGCGAGTTTTATGTATGCGGCGTCGGCAATGGAGTCCATGAAGTGAAAGGGGAGAGCTGAACATGGCGATTTTAGTGACTGGCGGAGCCGGATATATCGGTTCCCATACGGTAGCGGAACTGCTGGACAAAGGCAAGGAAGTCGTAGTCATCGACAATCTGCAATCCGGGCACAGAGGAGCCTTGCTTGGCGGGAAGTTGTATGAAGGGGATTTGCGCGATAAAGAACTGCTCGCCAAACTGTTTGCCGAGAATGAGATTGAAGCGGTGATTCATTTTGCCGCCAATTCCCTGGTCGGCGAAAGCATGCAAAATCCGGTTAAATATTATGACAACAACGTTTACGGAACGCTCTGCCTGCTGGAAGCGATGGATGCCGCAAATGTGCGGAAAATCGTTTTCTCCTCCACGGCGGCGACCTACGGCGAGCCGGATAAGGTGCCGATTGAAGAGACGGATCCTACTCATCCTACGAACGTTTATGGAGAAACGAAGCTGACGATGGAACGGATGATGGCCTGGTTTGATCAGGTACTTGGCATCAAGTATGTGGCTCTCCGTTACTTTAATGCCGCAGGTGCTCATGAAAGCGGGAAAATCGGTGAGGATCACAATCCGGAAAGCCACTTGATTCCGCTGATTCTGCAAACGGCGTTGGGGCAACGGGATTCCATCAAGGTGTTCGGCGACGACTACAATACACCGGACGGTACTTGCGTCCGCGATTATATTCATGTCGGCGATCTGGCGGATGCCCATCTGCGCGCGGTGGAGTATTTGATCGGCGGCGGGGACAGCAACGTGTTCAATCTCGGCAACGGTCAAGGCTTCTCGGTCAAAGAGGTTATCGCCAAGGTCAAAGAAGTTACCGGCCGCGATTTTCCGGTCGTCCTTAGCCCGCGGCGCGAAGGAGACCCTGCCGTTTTGATCGCATCTTCGGACAAAGCGAGAACCGTGCTCGGATGGCAGCCTACCCGCAACAAATTGGACGATATTATCCGCAGTGCCTGGGAGTGGCATCTCCATCATCCTGACGGCTATGGTGACAACTAAGGAGTGAAGAATAGTGGAAGCTGAAGCGAACCATAACAGACAAAATGCGCAGCATGCGATTGAACGGCTGACTCACTATGCTTTGCAGCAAGGGCTGATTGACTGGTGGGACCTTGATTATTCCCGAAACCGGCTGCTGGAGTTGTACGGGTTTGACGAGCCATTCGCGGGCGAAACCGCAGAGGAAGTACTGACTGGACCGCAGCAGCCGCTGAACGTATTGATCGACTACGGCGTTGAAATCGGGCTGATTCCGGAGAATACGGATACTTATCGCGATTTGCTGGACGCCCGCATTATGGGACTTTTGATGCCGCGTCCTTCGGAAACGATCGCCAAATTCGGTAAAACGGCGGAGAATGGCGGCATTCAAGCAGCTACGGACGAGTTCTATAAGCTGTCCGTAGACAGCAACTATATCCGGATGGACCGGGTTGCGCAAAATATTTACTGGAACCAGCCGACGTCCTTCGGCGACATGGAAATCACGATTAACCTTTCCAAGCCGGAAAAGAATCCGAAGGAAATTGCGATGGCCAAGCTGCTGCCGCCTCCGGTGTACCCGAAGTGCCAGCTATGCCGGGAAAACGTGGGCTATGCAGGGCGGATCAACCACCCTGCCCGGCAAAATCTGCGGGTCATCCCGCTCGAATTGAACAGGGAACCGTGGTTTTTCCAGTACTCGCCTTACGTTTATTACAATGAACATTGTATCGTGTTCCATCATGATCACGTGCCGATGAAGCTGACGAAGCTGACCTTTAAGCGTCTGCTTGATTTTACCGGACGGTTTCCGCATTATTTTATCGGCTCCAATGCGGATTTGCCGATCGTAGGCGGCTCCATTCTGACGCATGACCACTTCCAGGGCGGACGGCACACGTTCCCGCTGGAAAAAGCACCGATCGAAGCGGTGTTCAGCCATCCGGAATTCGCCGGAGTGACAGCGAGCATGGTGCATTGGCCGATGTCGGTGCTGCGGCTTAAAGGGCAGGATCCCGACGTGATGCTGGAAGCAGCGAACGATATGTATGAAAAGTGGAAAGCCTACAGCGATCCTGCAGCAGAAGTGCTGGCCTTTAGCGAAGATACCGAAGGCGAACCCGTACCTCACAATACGGTGACGCCGATCGTCCGGCGGAGCGCGGACGGCGGATACGAAGTGGATATCGTACTGCGCAACAACCGTACCAATGAGCAGCATCCCGAGGGGTTGTTCCATCCGCACCGGGAAATGCATCACATCAAAAAAGAGAATATCGGCTTGATCGAAGTGATGGGCCTCGCGATTTTGCCGGGCCGCCTGAAACAGGAACTCGCCGATATTGCCGGCATACTGAGCGGCGATGCCGGATTGTACGATGCGGCGGTTTCGAATCCGAAGGGTGACAGCCCGCTGGCCGTGCACGCCGATTGGATTCGCGAACTGGTTGACCGCCACGGCATGAAGCTGGAGCGCAAGCAAGCCGACGCGCTGCTCAAAGAAGAAGTAGGCCGCAAGTTTGCGGAGATTCTTGGCCACGCCGGCGTATTTAAGGTAAACGAAGCCGGACGCGAAGCGTTCCGTCGTTTCGTCGGCGCCGCCGGTTATCAAGAGCTGTCCTCCTAAGGAGGACAGCTTTTATATATTGGCAGACTTAGGCCGATGTGGCCTGAGGCTTATTTGTGCATTGCAGCAAATCGAGGTTGCGATGATTGGCTTGAAATTACCGTCCTGTTTGAATGTATCCAACCAGACCTGACCTTCTTTTAGCTTGACCCAATGAAGCCAGACGTGAGCGTTCCGAAGTACTGCGTGGAACTGGTCGGCTAAGGTCGGCGAAATACTGGACTTGTCGGAAGCGGGATGAGACTTTGGCTACCCAGGCGTTTGTTTTCGCGACTTGAATGGAAGTATAATTAAAGGTGGTATGTTTAACTTATTTATATAACCAGGAGGGAACGAACATGGATCGTTTTCAATTCCATAACCCAACCAAGCTGATTTTCGGCAAGGATCAATTGAAGGCTTTGAAACAGGAGATTCCCCGGTACGGCAGTAAAGTGCTGCTCGTTTATGGTGGTGGCAGTATTAAGCGTAGTGGTCTATATGAGAAAGTGACGGCTATTTTGAAGGAAATCGGCGCTGAAGTGACCGAACTGGCCGGCGTGGAGCCGAACCCGCGGCTGTCGACCGTGCATCGCGGCGTGGATTTGTGCAAAGCGAACGGGATTCAGCTGGTGCTGGCGGTCGGCGGCGGCAGCGTGCTGGACTGTGCGAAGGCGATTGCGGTCGGCGCTAAATATGACGGCGATATGTGGGATTTCGCCGAGCGGAAAGCCGCTCCGAAGGATGCGCTTCCCCTGGGTACGGTGCTGACGATGGCGGCGACCGGATCGGAAATGAACGGCAGCTCGGTTATTTCGAATGAAGAAACGAAAGAGAAGCTGGGCTGGGGCAGCAAATTAGCTTACCCTGCGTTCTCGATCCTCGAACCGGAAAATACAGTGTCCCTGCCGAAGGATCAAACCGTATACGGCTTGGTAGATATCATGTCGCATGTATTCGAGCACTATTTTCATAAAGAAACCAACACGCTCGTTCAGGACGGATTCTGTGAAACCGTGCTCCGCACCGTGATCGAAACAGCGCCTAAATTGATTGCAGACCTGGAAAACACCGAATACCGTGAAACGATTCTTTATTGCGGCACCATGGCCCTCAACGGGGTTTTAAATATGGGGTTATCCGGCGATTGGGCTACTCACAATATTGAACACGCCGTATCGGCAGTATACGATATTCCGCATGGCGGCGGGCTTGCCATCCTGTTCCCGAATTGGATGAAGCATGTGATGCATCATGACGTTGCCCGGTTTAAACGGATGGCAATCAATGTATTCGATGTGAATCCGGAAGGCAAGAGCGATCGTGAAATAGCCGAGGAAGGCGTTAAAGCGCTGCGGAGTTTCTGGAATTCGATTGGTGCGCCAAGCCGGTTGGCCGATTATAAGATCGATGACAGCAGTTTGGAGTTTATGGCCGATAAAGCGGTCCGCTTCGGTTCCTTCGGAAATTTCGCGCAGCTTGATAAACAAGATGTTCTGAATATCTACAGAAATTCCTTATAATACAGGGATTTACCAAGACCCTCTTCCGAAAGGAAGAGGGTCTTTTCATTCGTAAGCAGGGAATTTATTGAAACAATAGAGAAGTATTTACGTAACAAATAACATATAGTGAAAGATTGAACCTGAAAGGGGGGAACGGTTTGGAGATTTTATTCTGGGGTTGTTTCGTCGGCGGGGCATTGTTTGCATTTATTAGCGCCATTCTCGGAGATTTGCTGGGAAGCTGGCTCGAAGGCATATTCGATGCTATCTCGGCGGATTTTTTAAAACCGGTTGTCACGGCATCCGCAATCACGACATTTGGCGGAGCCGGAGTTCTGCTAATTCGCTACACTAGCCTTAATGACACCGCCGTAATGATTCTGGCGATTCTGATTGCGCTTTTGATTTCCGTGATCATCTACTTTGCCTATGTGAAGCCGATGGAGAACAGCGAGAATTCAATCGGGTATTCCCATGCCGAACTTCCCGGGAAGCTCGGTGAAGTTACCGTACCGATCCCCTCGAAAGGCTACGGGGAGATTATGGTCAAATTCGTTGCCGGCAATACGCTGCACACGGCAGCAAGCTGGGACAGACGGGACATTCCCGCGGGAGCCCTGGTGGTGATCGTTGATTTGAAAGACGGTGTGGTTCAAGTATCCGAGCTTTATGAAACAGAACAACAAAAGGAGATGATGTGATTGTTTGAAACAGTACCTGACTTCTTGTTGATCCCCATTGTCGTGATTGCCGTCATTATCGTGCTTGGGTTGGCTTTCTGGGCTCGCTACAAAACGGTTAGCCCGGATGAAGCGATGATTGTGACGGGGTCTTTTCTCGGGAGCAAAAATATATCCGGGGATGAATCAGGCCGCAAGATCAAAATCGTCCGTGGGGGCGGCGCGTTTATATGGCCTATTTTCCAAAAAGCGGAATTCATGTCCCTGTTGTCCCACAAGCTGGACGTTATGACGCCGGAAGTGTACACGGAACAAGGGGTTCCTGTATCTGCAGACGGGGTTGCGATCATCAAGGTAGGGAGTGTGGTGGAGGATGTAGCGACAGCGGCGGAACAGTTCATGGGCAAGCCGATTGAATCGCTCAAAGGCGAAGCGCAGGAAGTGCTGGAAGGGCATCTGCGGTCCATTCTCGGCTCCATGACTGTTGAGGAAGTGTACCGGAACCGCGATAAATTTGCCCAGGAAGTTCAAGGCGTGGCGGCACGGGATCTGAAAAAAATGGGTCTTCAAATCGTTTCGTTCACGATCAAGGACGTACGCGACAAGCATGGGTACCTTGAAGCGCTAGGGAAGCCGCGGATCGCGGCGGTCAAGCGGGATGCGGAGATTGCCGAGGCGGAAGCGGTGCGGGACGCGCGAATTCAGAAAGCGCTTGCCGAGGAATCCGGACAAAAGGCAGAGCTGGTGCGGGATACGAATATTGCGGAAGCCTCCAAAGAGAAAGAATTGAAGGTCGCTTCGTTTAAGAAGGAACAGGATACCGCCAAAGCCGAAGCGGACCAGGCTTATCATATTCAGGAAGCCCGGGCCAAACAGACGATGGTCGAGGAACAAATGAAGGTTGAACTTGTCCGCAAAGAACGTGAAATTGATTTGCAAGATAAAGAAATTATGGTCCGGCAGAAACAATATGACGCGGAGGTAAAGAAAAAAGCCGACGCGGACCGTTATGCCGTGGAGCAAGCGGCGGAAGCGGATAAAGCCCGGAAGATGCGCGAAGCGGATGCGCTGCAGTATTCCATAGAGACGCAGGCAAAAGCATCGGCCGAACAAAAGCGGCTGGAGGGTCTCGCTATCGCGGATGCGGAACGGGCCAAAGGTACGGCGGATGCCGAAATCATCCGTTTGCGGGGGCTGGCCGAGGCCGAGGCGAAAGAAAAGCTTGCCGAGGCGTTCCAGAAGTTCGGCGAGGCGGCCATCCTCGATATCGTCGTGAAGATGCTGCCTGAGCTGGCCGGTAAAATCGCGGCTCCGCTCTCAACGATCGATAAGCTGACAGTAGTTGATACCGGCAAAGGCGAAGGGGCTGCACGCGTCAGCAACTATGTCACCGAGCTGATGGCGACGGCGCCCGAAATGTTAAAGAACGTATCCGGCATCGATTTGGATCAGCTTATCCAGGGACTGACCAAAGGCAAGATAGCGCAGCCAGCCGCAGCGCCGGTACCGGCGGCCAAAGCTTCCGTGTTGCTCGAAAGCGCGGCATCCCAGGAAACCCCATAAATCGGCAATAAATTACGTTTATACTGAAGCATTCCTCAAGCCTGAGGGATGCTTTTGTATTATTTAATGCAAAGGCTGGCAAGGATAAGAGACGTCGATTATAATAGGCATTAGCGTTCCGGAGAATAGAATAATGCATTTAAAATGAGGTGCAATTGTGAATAGCCTTCAAGTGGCCAAAGTGTTGAATAACAACGTCATCATTGCCCATCATCCCGAACACGGCGAAGTGGTCGTGATCGGAAAAGGCATTGGTTTTAACCGGAAGACTGGCGATTCTATTCCTCTCGAATCGGTAGAAAAAATGTTCATTCTGACGAACCAGCATGAACAAGAGCAGTACAAACAGCTTGTTCCGCAGGTTGATGAGCAATTGATTGAGATCATTGGTGAGATCATTATGTATATCACAAAAAAGACACAGGCTAAACTTAACGAGCATATACATATCGCTCTCACGGATCACCTCGCTTTTGCCATCAAAAGGGCTGAGCAGGATCTCGCTTTTCATAATCCGTTTCTGTATGAAACCAAGGAAATATATCCTGAGGAATATGAATTGGCGGAGTATGCAATCGGTTTGATTCACCGGAAATTAGGAGTCGATCTAGGGGAAGATGAAATCGGATTCGTGGCCCTGCATATCAACAGCGCGTTAACAAACCGGCATATCAGCGAAGTTCGGGGACATACCCAACTGATTGCCGAACTGGTTGCCTTGGTGGAAAGCGAACTGAAGTTTACGATTTTGCGAAACTCTTTGGATTATTCCCGACTCTTGACGCATTTGCGGTTTGCGATTGAACGTATTCGCCGCGGCGAGCAGGTCGGTGAAGTGGAAAAACTCGATAACCTCTTAAGACAGGAATATCCCGTGCTTTATTCCCTTGCGGGAAAGTTGACGGCGCTAATGGAACAGCGTTTGAACAAGCCCGTCTATCCCGCGGAAGTCAGTTACTTGACTATGCATTTACACCGCGTGGCTCCTCCTCAACTTCAATAACGTAACTTGCGCTTGCTAAGCAGGTTTGTTATAATCTTTGCGATAAACAACAACATATCACAATGTGTGACTGATTCGATCAGGCATGAGTTGATAAAAGGTTTTTGATTGTATCGCCGATTTGCGGGGTATTATAACCGTAAATAAGGATATACGATTAGGAAACTTTATTGATTCGTGTCTTTTTGTTGTTTAAAACTTCAAAGATTGTGCGTAGGAGGATGTATATGTTTAAGAGGTTATTCGGCGTTTTACAAAGAGTCGGGAAGGCGCTTATGCTTCCAGTTGCTCTGCTGCCAGCTGCCGGTCTGCTTCTTGGGATAGGGAATATGCTGGTTAGTCCGGAGTTCCTGGATCTCGTGCCAGCTCTGGATAACCATACAGTACACGCCATTGCTACTGTAATGATGAACGCGGGGCAAATCGTATTTACGAACCTTGCGCTGTTGTTTGCGGTTGGCGTAGCGGTGGGACTGGCCGGCGGTGAAGGCGTAGCCGGATTGGCTGCGATCATCGGCTACCTCGTTATGAATGTAACGATGGGCTCGGTGATCGGCGTCGTACCGTCCATGATCGGGACCGATCCCGCGTATTCGAACGTGCTGGGGATTCCGACGCTCGCTACCGGTGTGTTTGGAGGTATTATTGTCGGGATTTTGGCGGCAAGCATGTACAACCGCTTCTTCAAAATCGAACTGCCTTCCTACCTCGGTTTTTTTGCGGGTAAACGGTTTGTACCGATTATGACGGCTGCGACATCCGTCATTCTGGGCTTGATCATGGTTATTATTTGGCCGCCGATTCAGTCCGGATTGAATTCTGCGTCGCATTTTATGCTGGAGCAGAACCGGACGCTGTCCGCGTTCATTTTCGGGATTGTGGAACGTGCCCTGATTCCGTTCGGATTGCATCATATTTTCTATTCCCCGTTCTGGTTTGAATTTGGGGAATATGTAAACCATGCAGGGCAGCTTATCCGAGGCGACCAGCAGATATTCATGGCGCAATTGCGCGATGGCGAACCGTTTACGGCAGGTACGTTCATGACAGGGAAATTCCCGTTCATGATGTTCGGCTTACCGGCCGCTGCGCTTGCCATTTATCATGAAGCAAGACCCGAGCACAAAAAGTATGTTGCGGGTATCATGGGTTCCGCGGCCCTGACATCGTTTTTGACAGGGATCACCGAACCGTTGGAATTCTCGTTCCTGTTCGTGGCTCCGATACTTTTTGCGGTGCATTGCGTATTTGCAGGTCTGTCTTTCATGACCATGCACATCCTCGGCGTGAAAATCGGAATGACTTTTTCCGGCGGATTGATCGATTATCTGATCTTTGGGGTTATACCGGGACGCACCCCTTGGTGGTATGTGATCATCGTCGGATTAATTCTCGCCGTGATCTACTATTTCGGATTCAGGTTCGTGATCCGCAAATTCAATCTGAGGACGCCGGGTCGCGAGGACGCCGCGGCAACAGAGGAGAGCGGTACGAATCAAGGAAAAGCCGTTACGCAGGATGAACTTCCGCACAACATTCTGTCCGCGCTTGGCGGAGGAATCAATATCGCCCATTTGGACGCTTGCATTACCCGTTTGCGGGTCGAAGTCAAGGACAAAGGAAATGTCGATAAGGACCGGCTCAAAAAACTTGGAGCTTCCGGCGTTTTGGAAGTAGGCAACAACATTCAGGCTATTTTCGGTACAAGATCGGACACCATCAAATCACAGATTGCGGATATTATGAGCGGTAAAACGCCGGCGATCCCGACGAAGCCTGACGCTCCGGCAGCGGAACAAAAACCTGTGGCGGTGGAACAGCAGGCAGCCCAGGACGGCGATGCGGTCATCCAGGAGGATATCGTAATGCCGGTGAACGGCGAACTGATGGACATCACTAAAGTACCTGATCCGGTATTTTCCGAAAAGATGACTGGTGATGGTTTCGCGGTTCTTCCGCATGACGGCACGATCTGCTCTCCGGTTTACGGTAAAGTATTCAATGTATTCCCTAGTAAGCATGCTGTGGGAATCATGTCCGACGGAGGCAAGGAAGTGCTCGTGCATATCGGGGTAAACACCGTTAAGCTGAAAGGGCAAGGCTTCAACGTTCTTGTGAATGAGGGAGACCTGGTTTCCGCAGGACAGCCGATCATGGAAGTGGATCTCGAATATGTGAAAGAGCACGCCCCTTCCATTATATCGCCGATCATCTTCTCCAATCTGCCGGAAGGTTCGGAGGTAACTCTGAAGAAATCCGGTGCTTTGAAAAAGGGCGAAGAGAATATCATAACGATCCGCTAAGACACTATAGCGAAGGCAAAAGTTGGATTTGGTGGTTACGATCCCTTAAAATAAAGGGAGAACTCATAATAAGAAAGCGAGATGTATACACAATGGAAAAAAACTTCAGAATTACAGACGAAGACGGTATTCACGCACGCCCTGCAACGGCATTGGTAAACACCGCTAATAAATTTAAAGAGGCGGAAGCTTTTGCGGAAGCCAACGGTAAAAAAGTAACGCTGAAATCGATTTTGGGCGTTCTTTCTCTCGGTTTGGAAAAAGGGGATTCGATCACTTTATTAGTAGAGGGTGAAAATGCTGCGGAAGCCCTTCAAGCGCTCACGGATGTGATGATTAACGAAGGGTTAGGCGAAGTGAATGCTTAAGATAGACGGCATTGCCGCATCGGCCGGGGTTGCGATTGCCGCTGCTTTCAAATTGGAGCATCCTGACTATACAGTGAAACGTCAAAATGGTGATGATCCGGCTGCCGAGCTTGCCCGTTTGGAGGAAGCCCTGGCAACATCCCAACGGGAGCTTGAAGCGATTAAAGAGCGCACGCTTCAAGAACTGGGCGAGAAAAAAGCGGAGATTTTCGAATCTCATCTGTTGATTTTGAATGATCCGGAGCTGTTGACTCCGGTTCGCGATAAAATTACGGCGGAAAAAGTGAGCGCTGAATATGCGTTGGATGAAACATCCAAGCAATTTATCAGCATGTTTGAGAATATGAAAAGCGCGTATCTTCGTGAGCGCGCGGCGGATATGCGCGACGTTACCAAGCGGGTGCTGACGCATCTGCTCGGACTTTCCTATGTGAATCCTGCAGAGATCAGCGAAGAAGTGATCGTCATTGCCGAAGATTTGACTCCTTCGGATACGGCTCAGCTCAACCGGAAATACGTGAAGGGATTTACTACGAATATCGGAGGCAGAACTTCGCATTCGGCTATTATGGCGCGATCCCTTGAAATTCCGGCTGTCGTAGGAACGAAAGATGTACTGGCTCAAGTCAACTCTGGCGACATGATTATCGTCGACGGGCTGGACGGCGTCGTGATCGTAAACCCGGCCCCGGAGGTGCTTGAGGAGTATAAGACTAAGCGCGATAACCATCTTCGCCAAATCGAAGAATGGAAAAAGCTGCGTGAGATCCCGACCGTTTCGGAGGACGGGGTACATGTTGAGCTCGCGGCCAATATCGGGACCCCGAACGATGTTACGGGCGTGTTGGAGAATGGCGGCGAGGGCGTCGGTCTGTACCGCACCGAGTTCTTGTACATGGGTCGGAGCGAATTGCCTTCTGAAGAAGTCCAGTTTAACGCTTATAAAACAGTACTGGAAAAGATGGAAGGCAAGCCGGTCGTCGTCAGAACTTTGGATATCGGCGGGGACAAGGAGCTCCCTTATCTCGATCTTCCGAAGGAAATGAACCCGTTCCTCGGCTTCCGCGCCGTTCGGCTTTGCCTGGAGCGGACTGATATTTTCCGCACCCAGTTGCGCGCCTTGTTGCGGGCGAGCACGTACGGGAACCTGCGGATCATGTTCCCGATGATCGCAACGCTGGATGAATTCCGGCAGGCCAAGGTGCTTCTGCTGGAAGAGAAGGAGAAGCTGGTTTCGGAAGGCATTGCCGTATCCGGCTCCATTCAGCTCGGCATTATGGTCGAGATTCCTTCGACCGCCGTGCTGGCGGATCAGTTCGCCAAAGAGGTCGATTTCTTCAGTATCGGCACGAACGATCTCATTCAATATACGATGGCTGCGGATCGGATGAACGAGCGCGTATCTTATCTGTATCAGCCGTACAATCCGGCGATTTTGCGCCTGGTTAAAATGGTCATCGACGCCGCTCACAAGGAAGGCCGTTGGGCCGGCATGTGCGGGGAGATGGCGGGCGACGCCACGGCGATTCCGTTGCTGCTCGGATTGGGACTCGATGAATTCAGCATGAGCGCAACCTCGATCCTTCCGGCTCGTTCGCAAATCTCCAAGCTGTCCAAAGCGGAGATGAAGGATCTGGCGGATCTGGCCCTGCAAAAGCAGACGGCTGAAGAGGTCGTGCAGCTTGTCCGGGGAATCGGACATTAAGCAAGTTTACGGGTGACCGTTTGTTGTTCTTCGGTCTGCAACCATTTTGAACTTTTCTTTTCCAGCATTTTGGGTTTCATCTATTCAACCGGTGCCTTTGGGCACCGGTTTTTTATTTGTTGGATGTCCATACTGTCTGCTGTTAATGGAATCTGCTATCTATGCAGTCTGCTGTCTAGGCAATCTGCTCCCTGGCTCATGAACCTGCGGCTTTATTTTCTAACGGACATGAGAGACGTTAACCCTCCCGAAAATGGGGGGGGGAATTCTAACGGACACCAGAGCGCTTATTCCCGCGAAATTTCAACGAAATGAGCCCATTTTAGGAGATTAAGGTCTCCTGTGTCCGTTAGATTGCGAGGAGGCCAAAAAAACGGTTAGTTAAGGTCTCCTATGTCCGTTAAAGTTTCAACGCACTCTAGCATTCACCATTACTGAGCATTCAGTATTGCCTATCATCCTCAGAGCCCTTATTGATGCCAGTCTCACCCCTCCACATCCGTTTAAAGCAATTGTCGAACATTCACCCGAACTTTACGCGCAACGGTTAGTAACATTCGGAGTCAATCCGGTAACTGATTTAGTAACTGATCATTAACTAACTCGTAGCTAACTCGTAACTAATCCGTAATTAACCCGTAATTAACCCGCAACTGACCAGTAACTAATCAGCTTCGTCGAATCGTGATCCGGTATCCGTCGGCCCCGTCGAGCTCCTAACGCATCCATCCGTATCTGCTAGCGTGTACCGCTTGCTACTCCGGTTCTTCTTCCACTCTCACCTGACTATGGGAATCGAAGGCTATGTCCTCTTTTTATGTCCCTCGCCGTTAAGGAACAGCCTGATTTGGGTAAGATAGTCATATGGCATAAATTTCAGGAGGTAGATGCATTATGGCAACGAACCACCAAACCCAACAATTGGATGCTTCACGGAGGGAAGAATTTACCCGGGCGTCGCTGCGGCTTCTGAGACAAGGCGGACGGATTCCGGCGGTCATATATGGAGCCCAGGCGGAAAGCTTGCCGATTCATGTCGATGCCAAAGAATTGGCGAAAGTATCGCGCACGGGACGGTCCGAGTTTTTTGATCTGAGGATCGAGGGTGGGGAGACCTTCCCGGCATTGATTAAAGATATTCAGCAACGGAGCGGAGTCGTCGTCCACGTGGATTTCCAGAAAGTGTCCAAAAATAAACCGATTCGCGTCAAGGTGCCGCTGCATTTAAGCGGAACGGCCAAGGGAACGAAGGCAGGAGGCATCCTGCAAGTTCAGGCTACGGAACTGGAAGTGGAAGGATTGCCGGACAATTTGCCGGCCGGCATCGAAGTCGATGTGACGGAGCTCGGCACGGGCGACAAATTAACGGCGGCGGATGTAACCCTGCCGAAAGGCGTTACGCTCATTGGCTCGGAAGAGGAACTGCTGGCATCGATTGTGCTGCCGCGGGTGGTTGATGAGGAAGTGGATACCGGCACGGGTGCTGAATCGGAGGAAACGGCCGGCGAGTCGGATGCAGGTGACACAGGTACGGCGGACGGAAATGACGCATAAGACACGAATGGAAAAGGTGGCCGCATGGCCATCTTTTTTTGTTTTTAGTACAGTGAAAATTTGCATTTTCCTCACTTTTCCTCTCAGCTTGACGAAAAGTGATTTTGTAACTAGAATGGTTGCAGGATCAAACATTGGAATTATTCTAAATGAAGAAAGAAGGGGTTGTATTGCCACCGAAAAAGCAAGGAAACGCCTTGGCGCAGCGAAAAGCGGAAGCGGAAAAGAAGTTGCAACAACAGCGGAAAAGACGGCTGATCTGGTTCTCGACGGTGGGAGTTTTGCTCGTTCTCATCGCTGTTGTATTGTCATTGGATCCGAAGCCTGTCGTAAAGGCTGCATCTTTTGACTACGATAATCTGCCCGTGCTCGGCCAAAGCGATGCACCGGTTAAAATCGTGGAATTCGGAGATTTCAAATGTCCGGCTTGTAAAATAGCGAATGATACTATCAAAACTCAGTTAGTCAGCGATTATATAGAGCAGGGTGACGTCGCCTTTCATTTCATGAACCTGCCGTTTATCGGACCGGATTCATCGACGGCGGCGCTAGCTGTGCAATCCGTTTATCACCAGAACAAAGAGGCATACTGGACTTATTTTGACGCTATTTATGAGAATCAAGGCGAGGAAAAGACCCAATGGGCTACGGTTGATTTTTTGGTCGGGCTGGCGAAAGAAATCAATCTTCCGGTCGACTATGACTTGCTTCAGAAAGACATCGAAAATAAAACGTATCAAAACGAAGTGGACGAGCAGTACGGCAAAGCCGGTAAGCTCAATATCGACAGCACACCTACCTTCTATATTAACGGCATAGAGTTTACAGGGAATCTTGGAAACTACGATGAGTTCAAGCGAGCCATCGATGAAGCGTTAAGTAAGTAATTTAGTAGGGGGAATGGGCGGATGCGATCATTTTTTAGGAATTACGGCATTTATCTCGCCTGGCTGGTCTCGCTTATAGCTACTGCGGGCAGCCTGTATTTGAGCGAAGTACTGCATTATGAACCGTGCAGATTGTGCTGGTTTCAGCGGATTTTCATGTATCCTCAGGTCATAGTTTTGGGGATCGCCGCTTACCGCAATGACCGTTCGGCAGCCATCTATGCCATTCCTCTCAGTGTGATCGGCGGTTGCATTTCCTTGTACCACTATGCCGAGCAAAAAATTCCGGCTATGTCCAAGCTGCTTCCATGTAAAGTGGGGATTCCGTGCAATTTCGATTATCTGAACTGGTGGGGCTTCATTACCATTCCGTTTATGGCGCTAATCGCATTTCTATTGATCATTTTGTTTATGTCCGCGGCGCGCAAGGAATCGGAGGATACCGGAGAGGTAGCCGAATAGAAGCAATAGAAATGTTATATTTTGTGAAAAAGAGGGCCGCCTGACTAGCAGATTTTATACTAGCAGGCGGTTTTGTTTTATGATCCATGCCAACGGTTAATCCATAGTAACAGTGAAGGCCGAAACGCTTATGGAGGATAACGCAGGCTACTATGATTAAACCTGTAACTTTTCCGGACGGTCCTTCGTTCTTTATTATGGAGGTGTTACTTATGACTAGACATAAAAAATTACTAACATGTGCAGCAGTAGCAGTTCTGACACTCGCGCTTACAGCTTGTGGCGGAAACGCCGATAACGCTGGAAACAACGGTAACGCCGGAAATGCCGGTAATACTGAAAATACCGGAAATACCGGAAATACCGAGAACGACGGAAACGCGGCAAATCCGTCCTCGCCAAACAACCAGAATGACACGGGTACGGGCAACACGGGAACGAATCAGCCGGATTCCGAAAATACCTCGAAAACGAAACAAGGAACAGGAACCTGGGTGGGACTCGAGGACAGTCATTCCGCTGAAATCATGATGAACGGGGTACCGGAATCTTTTCAATTGAGTGAAAGTGTTCAAGGAACAGCGGACGGGTTGAACCCCGACGATGCCGTGAATTTTGAATATGAAGAGAAGGCAATAGAGGGCGAAGCATCGCTCAAGCAGAAAACGATTACCAAGCTGGGCAAAACCGGATGATGATGGATTTTTATTGAAAAGTAGGGGATTCCGTGGATACGGGGTTCCCTTTTTTTGTTTATGAAGGTTATCGGGATAAGAAATGCGGAGGATGGGAAAATAAGATGGGGAAAATCCCGATTCTTTTATTCGAAAGGAAGGATAATTTTGATATTAGGTGCCCACGAAGCGTATGAATTAAGCGAACTGCTGCTGAGTTGCACGAACTCCATCCAAAGTATGGCGCTATTTTTGAACCAGGCCCAGGATCCTGAACTGCGGGATATGATTTCCCGCCACTATGCCGTGCATATCCAGGATTACAATATGAAAGTGGAGTTTGCATCAAAAATGCAAGGCTCCCAAGATCAATTGGATGTGCCTAAGCTCACCGTGAATCCGATGACGCCTGCAACAGCAAGCGTAACTGCTGGTAATATACCGATTCAGCCGCAGGTCAAGCTGAATCAGCTTGACGACCGTGGCATCGCAACCTCGTACTTGCTTACCTTAAAGAGAGCGGGCCGGGAGTATGCATGGGCTACATTTGAGTGTTCGACGGTCCAATTACGGGTATTTTTGGAGGATGCATTCCGGATGTGCTCCCATCAAGCCTTTGAAGTATGGAATTACATGGTTCGCAAAGGTTGGTACATGGTGGCTAAGGCCCCGGATCAAACCCTGCAGACTATGGGGCAGATGTATCAGGAAGTCCCGTTCCATCAGCCCATGAACGTATACCGCTGAATAACGGTCGGATTGCGAGCTGTTTCTTACCCCCATCCTTTGGCGGAAGAAGCAGCTTTTTATTTTATTTCGAATATTGCTTGCGGAACTGCTGGGGAGAGCAGCCGTTTTTCAAGGTGAACCGGTTAGAGAAATAGGGAGCGTTTCTGAAGCCGACCTCCTTGGCGATTTCCGAAATCGGCCATTCGGTTTTGAGCAGCAGCAGCTTGGCCTGTTCAAGGCGATGGTGAAGCAAATAGTCGTTAGGCGTCATGCCGTAGACCTGCTTCATGCATCGGGTAATGTAGTTGTAATGAAAATGAAGCGCCTCCGAGAAACTTTGGCTCGTCAGTTCGGAGCGGTAATTGTTCTTGATGTATGCTTCCGCCTGTTCCGCCAAGGTAACGACCGGAGAAGCGTACTGTTCCAGTTGACGCAGGTCCATCATCCTGAGCAATTCTTCGAAAGTCTGCTGCTGCAACCAGTAGGCGCTGGATTGCCGTTCGGCAGAATACTGGAGCAACCGGTCCATCAACTGGTAGGTCTGGCCGGGATAGGGCAGATTCCAC
The DNA here is from genome assembly GCF_003337355.1 of Fontibacillus phaseoli. Taxonomy (GTDB): domain Bacteria; phylum Bacillota; class Bacilli; order Paenibacillales; family Paenibacillaceae; genus Fontibacillus; species Fontibacillus phaseoli. Next base: position 82,947 of record NZ_QPJW01000001.1, read on the forward strand.
ATTTTTGGCAATTGGATAGAATACGGAGCTGTTTTGAAGAATCTGGAGTGTTCTTCCGTCGGAAGGGTAGCGGGGGTTTCGGATAAGGTCTCCTGCCAGGAACAGATGGTATGAAAATGGAGCCAGTAAAACGTGCACCGGTCCTCGCAGGGTTTGACGGCGTAATGGTACCGGTCCGGCAGCAGTAACAGCGATTGGCCGGCCTTCAGTTCCCACTGACGTTGTTCCTCTCCAATAAACAAAGTGCCTCTCTCGATAAACAGCAAATCGAATATGCCGATGTTATTACGGTTTGGATGCTGATCCCCGGCGTTATAAACGGCATAGCCGCAATCCAGGAAATATGGAGCCGGCGGTGCAGGGATGTGGACAATTTCGGTGGCTTTGATCATATAGTTTCCCTCATTTTTTTGTGTGAAATATTATAAATATTAGGTTGGTTACAATTATATTATTTATTATATACATAAGCTAGAATAAATCTTGTCAGTATGATATTTCAAAAAGGGAGGGCTCTTCAATTATGTACGGAACGGGAACGGATAAAATGGTTCACTCTGCAAGAGTGCCTTTAAATCAAGTTCAGATTCAGGATGAATTCTGGAATTATTATATTCAACTGGTACGCGATGTGGTCGTCCCTTATCAATGGGAAGCGCTTAATGACCGGGTAGGCAGTGCGGAGCCGAGTGGAGCCGTTCGCAATTTTAAAATTGCGGCAGGTCTGGAACAGGGCGATTTTTACGGCATGGTGTTTCAGGATAGCGATATTGCCAAATGGCTCGAGGCGGTGGCCTATCTGTTAGAGGCGAAGCGTGATCCGGCCTTGGAGGAAATTGCGGACGGACTGATCGATATTATTGCACTGGCCCAGCAGGATGACGGATATTTGAACACATATTTTACGGTAAAAGAACCGGGTCAGAAGTGGACCAATCTGGCGGAATGCCATGAACTTTATTGCGCGGGCCATATGATCGAAGCGGGAGTAGCCTATTTCCAAGCTACGGGAAAAAGAAAGCTGCTTGACGTCGTCAGCCGGTTCGCGGATCATATCGACTCCGTCTTCGGAACCGAGCCGGGGAAACTGGCGGGTTATGACGGACACCAGGAGATCGAGCTGGCGCTCGTGAAGTTGTATCAGGCGACGGGGAATGAACGCTATTTGCGGCTCGGCCGTTATTTTGTGGATCAACGGGGGCAAAAGCCGAGTTTTTATCAGATCCAGTTGGATGAACGCGGCGGGAAAACCCATTGGCCGTCAGGTAATGAAGCGGTCGACTTGGAATATAACCAGTCGCATCTGCCGGTGAGGGAGCAGGAGAAGGCCATCGGCCATGCGGTTCGCCTGCTCTATATGCTGACCGGGATGGCGGACGTAGCGGCCGAAACGGGGGATAAATCCCTGCTTGCCGCCTGCCGGAAGCTATGGGATAACATCGTATCCCGGCAAATGTACATTACGGGCGGTGTAGGCTCCATGCCGCAGGGAGAAGCCTTTTCGTTCGATTACGATCTGCCGAACGATACGGTGTATGCGGAGACTTGCGCTTCGATCGGACTGATCTTCTTTGCCCAGCGGATGCTGCGGATCGCGCCGGAGTCCCAATTTGCCGACGTGATGGAAAGAGCATTGTACAATACGGTGGTTGGCGGCATGTCTCGCGACGGCAAGCATTTCTTCTATGTAAATCCGCTGGAGGTCGATCCGAAGGCTTGCGGCGGAGCGAACCGCAAGTACGACCATATCAAGCCGGTGCGCCAGGAATGGTTCGGCTGCGCCTGTTGTCCGCCTAACGTGGCCCGCCTGCTGGCTTCCTTGGGCGAATATATTTACACGGTGCAAGGGAACACCTTGTACACGCATTTATATATCGGCGGGGAAGCGGCGCTTGAGGTTGCAGGAAACAAAGTTACACTGAAGCAAACTTCAAACTATCCGTGGGACGGCAAGATCAAGCTGGAAGTGATCCGGGCGGAAGCCGGGGAAGCTTTTGGTTTGGCGGTGCGCATTCCGGGTTGGTGCAAAGAGGCATCGCTGACGGTAAACGGGGCGGGCTATCCGCTGAACGATCAGACTATGATCAACGGCTATGCCCGTATTGAGCGGGCATGGCAGCCGGGCGACATTCTTGAGCTGCGAGTTGAGATGCCGGTCACGCGAATATACAGCCATCCACTGGTCCGCGCGAATGCCGGGAAGGTTGCGCTGCAAAGGGGACCGCTCGTTTACTGCCTGGAACAGGCGGATAACGGACCACATTTGCACGAGATCGTATTGCCGCGGGATGCGGAATTCAGGGCCGGAAAGGAAGACAGCCTTCTCGGCGGTATCGTATCCATCGAGGCCGAAGCGCTTCGGCTGCGGGACGAGGAATGGCCCGGCGGACTGTATAGCTCGGAACCGGCGCCGGGAATGAAGAACGACACCGTCAAGTTCATCCCTTACTACGCCTGGGCGAATCGCGGAGAAGGCGAAATGAGCGTGTGGGTAAGAGAGCAGTAAACATTTGAACGGGAAAAGGCCGGTCCATCGCTGTTTTTAGCAGCAGCGATAGGGACGGTCTTTTTTATGAGGTTTATGGGGAATGTATCTGTGCTTTTGGAGGGGGTGGGGTAGGCGTAGGTGTAGGAGTGTGGTGCGTGCGAGAGAGTTCCTTGTGGCAATCAACTGGATTTCTTACAGTTATTTTTCTGATTGCGGCTGGTTTTGGGAGAATAACTGCAAAACCTCCAGTTAAATTAGACCAATTGGCCCGATTTCAGCTTCAATCCGTTAATTAGCTGGAGATTCTCCAGTTAATGGAGTCGGAATCGGCCAATTGCGAGAATTACCTACATGTTTTCCAGTTAAATTCTCTGAGGACCTGGAGCGGACTCTGGTAGTGGGATCTGGAGCAATGGGCCGTGTGTAGCGAGAGAAAACATTCATATTAACTTTAACAGATGAGGAACGGACCAACGGACCTGAACAGTGGGGCAGTGGACAGCAAGACGGGCCTCGAATGGCGGCTAGTTAGTCAAGTTCTCGTACTGTATCCATGCAGGAGCCTTTTGCTGTTTATAGACTAATTGTTGTTGACCCGCTTTGCCGGCGGGATAATGGAAGAATTGCAAAGAAACTTTTCTGCTTTTTGATCGCGCTGGGAAGCGAAGCTGTGACAAGGGCCCAAAATTCCGCATATGATGCCTAAGACGATCATCTTGTGGCAAAGGAGAGGACGGCTCTGAAAAAGAAAATCAGAACCACGAAACCCAGCAGAGCGAGAAAGTCGCTCTACTATGTGGATAATCCGGAAATAAACGAGTTGACTATGCTGGAGGAAGGGAATTCCGGTATCAGAAGTGATCTGGCCAGAGAGATGAAAATTCATCAGTCTCTTCCTGTCTTGGAAGTTACGAACGTGGAAGAGGTGGAGGAGGAGGAGCCTTTCGAGGTAATGCCCGTGGTAAAACCTGAGATAAAACAGGAGGTGAAAAAAGAGCCGGTCATTATTATTGAAGAGGCTCCTGTACCGGTTTTTTCGAAAAAGGATCATGTAAAGGAACTGGAGACGCTGCTGGAGGAGAAGCAGTCTCCGGAAACTCAAGGGGGCATCATCTACACCGACGATTTGACGGATGCATCGGTCACGGGCGATAAAATCGCACCGTATACTATCGATTCCGGCAAAATCAAATTCGGGACGATCGGCTCGGCATGGCTGGCCGACTATGCGGTGCTTGGAAGCAAGCTGGCCGATGGTGCCGTCGTCGCTTCCAAAGTAGCCCCGTTGTCGATTCGGGGCGACCATCTGATTGACGGAGCCGTGGAAGGGAGAAATATCCGCGACCGGTCGATCGGAGGCAGCAAGCTGGAAGACGGCAGCGTCACCGGGGATAAGCTTGCAGACGGGATCATTGACGGCGGCAAGCTTGCGGACAACTCAATCGAGAGTCGCCATCTGAGCGAGTGGATCGTGACTACGGATCTGATCCAGGATCAGGCCGTAACTCCGGAGAAAATCCGCAGCGCCGCAATCCGTTCCATTCATATGGAAAACGGAGCCGTAGATACTTCGAAGCTGGGAGAAGCCTCCGTAACGGCTTCCAAAATTCGGGATGGAGCGATTACGGCGTCGAAATTGCAGGAAGGGGCCGTCGAGAGCAGACATTTGGCCGAGAATGCCATCACGGTTCGGCATTTGGCTCCGGGCATGATCAGCAATGAACATTTGGGCGCATCGAGCGTGGGAACCGAGCAACTCAGGGGCGGGATTGTCTCTTCCTCCCATATCGGCGATCAGGTCATCCAGTCCCGCCACATCTTTCCAGGTGTCGTGGAGTCCTACCATTTGAAGCCGGGAAGCGTCGGCGAAGTTCAGATCGGCAACGGGGAAATCCATGGCAGACATTTGGCGGATAAAAGCATTTTGTCCACGAAACTTTCCGACCAATCCGTCGGTACTTCGCAAGTGGTTGATCAGGCGATTACTTCATCCAAAATTGCCGACCAGAGCATTTTGCCGAATAAAATCTCCGATGAAGCGGTCCTGACCCGTCATCTTGCCAAATCCGCCGTTCATGGTCCGCAGTTGGCCCAGGAATCGGTAACATCGTTTCATTTGTCGCCCGGCTCGGTGATGGGCGAGCAAATCGCCATAGAGGCCGTTCAGGAACGCCATCTGGGACGTGGAGCGGTGACAGGCAACAAAATTGAGGGGGCGTCGATCTCATCGGCTCATCTTGCATCGGAGTCGGTAGCCGAAAGGCATCTTCAAAATGGAAGTGTTACGGGTTCCAAGCTGGCCGACGGCAATATTACGGAGAGCAAGCTTGCACCCGGAGCGGTAACCGGAGCCGCCATCGGCCCGGAGCAAATTGCTTCCAGGCATATTTTGCCGGGATCGATCTTCCGGCTCCATCTGGCCGAGAACAGCATTGACAGCAGTCTCCTTCAGGCCGGAACGATTAAAGAGGAACACATAGGCAGCGGAGCGATATTTTCCAGACATTTGCAAGACCATGCGATTACCTCTTTAAAACTATCGCCGGAGAGCGTCACAACCGACAAGCTGAACGATTTGGCGGTTACCGCCCCGAAGCTGGCCGAGGGTAGCATTGTGGCATCCAAAATCGCTCCGGGTTCCTTGGAATCCTGGCACATTGCCCCGGGGGCGATCCAAGCCGAAGGAGTGGCGGAGGATGCCATCGCGAACCGGCATCTGGCAGCCGGCGCAGTCGGCACGGAGCAGGTTCAGCAGGGTGCGGTACATGAACCGCATCTCGCATCGGAAGCCGTTTCGGAACGCACGATTCAAAGCGAAGCGGTTACGGCCGGGAAATTGGCAGCAGGCGCGGTAAAGACCCGTCATTTGGGGGAAAACAGCGTGGAGGGAGTTCATCTGGCGACCGGAGTCGTCGATTCCCGCCATCTGACCTCGGGCGCGGTAAAAAGGGAGCATTTATCCGGCGGTCTTCAAAAAGAAGGCCTGCTGCCGGGCGAAGGGATCAGCGGCGCAGATCTTCAGCCGGCTTCCATCCAGCGTGCTCATTTGCAAAAGGGGATCGTGGATTCCGATGTCCTGAAAGAAAGATCGGTGGGCGCCGTCCATCTGCAGCCTCAGGCCGTTCAAAGCCATCAACTTGCCGGAGCGGTGATTCGCAGCGAGCATCTCACGGAAGAGTTGATTGAGCCCCGCCATCTGGCGACGGGCAGCGTGAATGGCAGGATACTCGCCGACCAGGTGATCGAACCCCGCCATATTCAAATCAATGCCGTAACGGTCGCTCATTTATCTCCCGAATTGCAGCATAACGGCTTGCTGCCGGAGGCGGGGATCAGCGGAGAGGATCTTCAGGCGGGATCGATTCGCCGTCAGCATTTTCTGAAAGGGGCGGTCGATGGCGAGGTACTGCAAAACGAATCGGTAGGCGCTTTGCATCTGAAGCTCCAGTCGGTCCAATGCTATCATCTTATGGATGAAGCGGTGCAGAGCCAGCACCTATCTCCGGGTAATATTCAGTCCCGCCATTTGGCTAAGGCCATCATCGAGGGCGGCCACATTGCGGAAGGGGCGGTGCAATCCGGTCATATCGCGCCCAATGCGGTAACGGTGTCGCATTTTTCCGCCGAGTTGCAACGTGATGGATTGCTGCCGGAGGCGGGAATCAGCGGAGCAAATGTGCAGCCGGAATCGATCGGCCGCAAGCATTTGCAGGCAGGGTCCGTAAACGCCGGGGTGTTGGGGATCCAATCCGTAGGTTCGGAACATTTGCAATCGAACGCGGTGTACAGCCAACACTTGACGACTGGTGCGGTGCTGAGCCAGCATGTCGGCAAAAGTGTCATCCGTGCGCAGCATCTGACGGAAGACGCCATTGAAGGCGGACATATTACGAATGCGGCCGTGCATTCCGGACACATCGCACCTAACGCGGTGGCTGCCTGGCATTTGTCCGCCGACCTGCAGCGGGAAGGTTTGCTGCCGGAAGAAGGAATCGGCGGATCGGATATTCAGCCGGGGGCGATCGGTAGCACTCATTTGCAGGCGGATGCCGTAAGCGCCGAATCGCTGGGCAGTCAGTCCGTAGGCTGTGATCATTTGCAGCCTGAGGCGGTGCAAAGCCGGCATATCACAAACGGAGCGGTGCTTGAACAGCACCTTGGCGGCGGCGCGGTGCACGCCCAGCATCTGGCGGAAGCCACCGTCGAGAGCGGGCATCTCACGGAAGCGGCGGTGCAAGCCATTCATATCGGACCGAACGCGGTGACGGCGTGGCACTTGTCCACGGACCTGCAGCGGGAAGGCTTGCTGCCGGAAGAGGGAATCGGCGGATCGGACCTACAACCCGGTTCGATCGGTGGGATTCACTTGCAGGCCGGGGCCGTAAGCGCTGAGGCGCTGGGCAGCCAGTCCGTGGGTCCGGAGCATTTGCTGGCTGAAGCCGTGCAAAGTCGGCATATCGGCAACGCAGCAGTGCTCGGACAGCACTTGAGCAGCGCCGCAATCGGACCGCAGCATTTGGCAGAAGGTTCCGTCGAGAGCGGGCATCTCACGGAGGCGGCGGTGCAAGCCATTCATATCGGACCGAACGCGGTGACCACGTGGCATTTGGCGGGCGATCTGCAGCGGGACGGTCTGCTGCCGGAGAACGGGATCAGCGGGGAAGATGTGCAGCCCGGTTCGATCGGAGGCAGTCACTTACAGGCGGGAGCGGTGAACGCTGTAGCGTTAGGCAGCGAGTCCGTAGGTGCGGAACATTTGCAGGCCGGGGCGGTGCAAAGCCGGCACATCGGTACTGGAACGGTACTTGAACAACACTTGGGCCACGGTGTAATCCAGGCGAAACATCTGGGAGAAGACGCCGTTGAAGGTGCCCATATCGTCGAATCGGCGATACATTCCGGTCATATCGGACCGAATGCGGTAACGGCGTGGCATTTGTCCGAGAACCTGCAGCGGGACGGTTTATTGCCGGAGAACGGAATCGGCGGAGAAGATGTGCGGCCCGGTTCGATTGGCGGCAAACATTTGCAAAACGGAGCGGTAACCGCCGAGGCGCTGGGCCGTGAGGCAGTAGGTCCGGAACATTTGCAGACCGGGGTATTGCAAAGCCAGCATTTGACTGACGGAGCGGTGTTTGGACAGCATCTGGGCCATGGCATCATTCAAACGAAGCATCTGGCTGAAGGCATTGTTGAGGGCGTCAATATCGCGGAATCGGCGATACATTCCGGCCATATCGGACCAAATGCGGTAACGGCGTGGCATTTGTCCGAGGACCTGCAGCGGGACGGTTTATTGCCGGAGAACGGAATCGGCGGAGAAGATGTGCGGCCCGGTTCGATTGGCGGCAAACATTTGCAAACCGGAGCGGTAACCGCCGAGGCGCTGGGCCGTGAAGCGGTAGGCCCGGAACATTTGCAAACCGGGGTACTCCAAAGCCAACATTTGACTGACGGGGCGGTGCTCGGACAGCATCTTGGTCAGGGCATCATTCAAACGAAGCATCTGGCGGAAGGCGTTGTTGAGGGCGTCAATATTGCCGAAGAGGCGATAAATTTCGGGCATATCGGACCTCAAGCAGTAACGTCGTGGCATTTGTCCGAGGATCTGCAACTGAACGGTTTGCTGCCGGAGAACGGGATCAGCGGAGAAGATGTGCAGCCCGGTTCGATCGGAAGCGAGCATTTGCAGGCAGGCGCCGTGAACAGTGAAGCGTTGGGCCGCGAGTCCGTACGTTCGGAACATGTGCAGCCTGGAGCGGTGCAAAGCCGGCATATTGCGGAGAGTTCGGTACTTGAACAGCACTTGGGCCGCGGCGTAATCCAGACGCAGCATCTGGCGGAAGGCGCCGTTGAGGGCGCCAATATCGCGGAATCGGCAATACATTCCGACCATATCGGACCTCAAGCGGTAACGTCGTGGCATTTGTCCGAGGACCTGCAACTGAACGGTTTGTTGCCGGAGAGCGGAATCCGTGGAGAAGATATGCAGCCCGGTTCGATCGGAAGCGAGCATTTGCAGGCGGGAGCCGTAATCGGTGAGGCGCTGGGCCGTGAGTCCGTAGGCTCGGAACATTTGCAGGCCGGGGCCGTGCAAAGTCAGCATATTGCGGAGAGATCCGTGCTTGAACAGCACCTGGGCCTTGGAATAATCCAGACCGAGCATCTGGCGGAAGGCGCCGTTAAGGACGATAATATCGCGGAATCAGCAATACATTCAGGCCATATCGGGCCGCAAGCGGTGACGGCGTGGCATTTGTCCAGCGATTTGCAGCGGGACGGTTTGTTGCCGGAGAACGGGATTACCGGCAGCGATGTACAGCCGGGGGCGATAAGCCGTAAACATTTGCAGGTAGCTTCCGTGGATGCCAAGGTATTGGGCCGCCAGTCCGTAGGCCCGGACCATCTGCAGATGAATAGCGTATATAGTCAACATTTGACGATCGGAGCGGTACTGGAGCATCATTTAGGCCACGGCACGGTTCATTCACAGCATTTGGCAGAAGGCATCATCGAGGCGCGTCATCTTGCCGAAGGCGTGCTGGAGTCCGGCCATATCGGATTCAACGCGGTAACGGCTGCGCATTTATCGGCTGAATTGCTGCAAAGCGGTTTACTGCCGATAGACGGAATCAACGGGGCCGACCTGCAATCGGGTTCGATTGGCGGTGGACATCTGCAGGCGGGGGCCGTTAATGCCGAAGTGCTCGGCAATCAGGCGGTAGGCCCGGATCATTTGCAAACGGGAGCCGTGCACAGTCAGCACCTGGCAGACAGCACAGTTCTCGAACAGCATTTGGGTAACGGCGTGATCCTCCCGCGGCATTTGAGCGAGGGCGCAGTCGAATCTATTCATCTTGCAGAGGCCGTGGTGCAGGCGCATCATATCGAGCCGAATACGGTGACAGCGTGGCATCTGTCCTCCGACTTGCAGCGGGACGGCCTGCTGCCGGAGGGCGGAATCAACGGTACCGATCTGCAGCCGGATTCGATTGGAGGAAAACATCTGCAATCGGGGGCCGTTAATGCCGAGGTGCTCGGCAATCAGGCGGTAGGCCCGGATCATTTGCAAACGGGAGCCGTGCACAGTCAGCACCTGGCAGACAGCACAGTTCTCGAACAGCATTTGGGCAACGGCGTGATCCTCCCGCAACATTTGAGCGAGGGCGTCGTCGAAGCCGTACACCTCGCAGAAGCTGCGGTTCAGGCGCACCATATCGAGCCGAATGCGGTGACGGCGTGGCATCTGTCCTCCGACTTGCAGCGGGACGGCCTGCTGCCGGAGGGCGGAATCAACGGTACAGATCTGCAGCCGGATTCGATCGGAGGAAAACATCTGCAATCGGGGGCAGTAAATGCCGAGGTGCTCGGCAATCAGGCGGTAGGCCCGGATCATTTGCAAACGGGAGCCGTGCACAGTCAGCACCTGGCAGACAGCACAGTTCTCGAACAGCATTTGGGCAACGGCGTGATCCTCCCGCAACATTTGGGCAACGGCGTGATCCTCCCGCAACATTTGAGCGAGGGCGCCGTCGAAGCCGTACACCTCGCAGAAGCTGCGGTTCAGGCGCACCATATCGAGCCGAATACGGTGACAGCGTGGCATCTGTCCTCCGACTTGCAGCGGGACGGCCTGCTGCCGGAGGGCGGAATCAACGGTACCGATCTGCGGCCGGATTCGATCGGAGGAAAACATCTGCAATCGGGGGCAGTAAATGCCGAGGTGCTCGGCAATCAGGCGGTAGGCCCGGATCATTTGCAGCCGAATACCGTGTCCAGTCTTCATCTAATTGACGGGGCAGTGCTTGAGCAGCATCTCGGCGAGGCTGTGGTCAGTTCCCGCCATCTGCAGCCGGGAGCGGTTCAACCGGAACATCTGGCTGCTACACCCGTGCAGACGCTTGCCGGGCAGCCGGCTTTGCAGCAGTTCGGAATGTGTGCATTTTTACTGATAAAAAATGAGCAGTCCGTAAACATTACGGTCATGTTCGAACAGCCTTTCTCAAACTCGCAATATGTTATTGTGGCGATGACGAACCAATCGGCCTATTACGCTACCCTGAAGGAACAAACGCCGGAGATGGCTATAGTGGAAGTAACAAGGATTAAAGAAAGCCATATCAATTATGGCTTCATTACCTGGATCGCCATCGGAAACATCGATTAAAGGTGATAGGCAGCATCAAACGAATAGCAGGTAAAAGAAGGACAGCCGCCGAAAATGTTCGGAGGCTGTTTTTTCACGTAGGTAGAGGCGATGGTCTACTGAAGATGTTTACCAATTGCAGGAGGAATGCTGTATGGATGACCATGTCCAACTCGAATTCGAACCTATTTACGAACAGGATATCGGAAGATTGACATCGATCATGGTAAGGGCTTTTGACGAGGATGCGACCCGGATCAGGAAACTTACAGGTTGGAAAAGACAACGAAATAATGAAAGTGATATATGTTGCCACCCTTGTGATATATGGTACAGCTATAGATAAAGGATATTCAGTATCATAAATCGAAACCGTTGCTGGCGGGATTTTTTTTGCAATTAATTGTGAAAATTTTCACCTTATTGCTTACCGGAGCAGGCGGAGGATCGATTGGAAGGAAGGGGCGATCCATTTTAAATTGGTTTGACTTTAAGAGTCGGGTACATAACTTCTGATTTTAATTAAAGGAGAGGATTGCATTTGAAAAAGCTTGTTTCCTTAACAGTGTGTGCAACGATGGTGTTATCTTCGCTGGCATTAACGGTCGATTTATCGCCGCTGAAGATTTCCAACATCGACGTCGTATCCGCCGCCTCGGAAGCGGAGTCGACAACGAAAACGCCGGCGAAAGAATCGACGCCTGCCAAGACGACAACGAAACAGGAAACAAAACCGGCAACAAAACCGGCAACAAAACCAGCAACAAAACCAGCGACAACTAAGCCGGCTACCACGAAGACGACTGTTCCAGCCGTGAAAGAAACAGTCAAGACTACGTCAAAAACTCCAGTAGTTGCTGAAAAACCTCAAAATCCTTATCAAGACGGGGTATACGTTACTTACGGAACTGCCTATTCGAAGGGAACAGAGGGCGCTAAGGTTACGATCAGGGACGGTAAGGTTGCTGACGTAGAGCTTTTGAGAACCAGCACGAAACTGATCGATCGGGATGTGCGGAACAATTACAACGGGCTGTGGCAGGCTTATGAGCCTATGGAAAACAGTCTGCGCGGCAAAACACGGGAACAAGCCGCCGATGTTGACGTCGTTTCCGGAGCCACCCGTTCCGGCAACGGCTGGAAGCTGGCGGTGGACCGGGCGTTCGTAAGAGCGCTGGCAGAGAAGCCGGCAGGCGAGGTTTATTTTGAAGGCGAACATATGGGTGTGGACCCGGAAGGTAAATATATGGTGTTTGCCAACTACGACAAAACTAAACTGGTAGGCGTGAAGGTGTACCCTATGAATGAAAAAGGAGAAGCCATTGACGAAACCGCAATGACTCTTGAACAAGCAAAAACGGTGTACACGATTGCTAATGAATTGCTGTACCGGGGAACGAAAGCCGTTGCCGTTAAAGGTCTGGAAGCTGACTTTAAAGCTGCGGTTAACGCGTTCTGGGATGCCGAGCAAAATGCGAAGATCAACAATGACTCGAAATATGTTGACGGTTTCTACTCCGCTTATGGCGCTGCCCGGGATAAAGGCGTTGAACGTGCCGACGTATATATCCGCAACGGGAAGCTGGTTGACGTGAAGCTGTACAGATTGGGGGCCAACCTGATCGATCGCGGCGAAACCGCTTATGAAGATGTCGTAAAAGCCAATGCCCCGATGATTGCAAAACTGCTTGCCAACGGTTCGTATATCGAGAACTATAGCGATACGGATGCCATTTCCGGAGCAACGGAAAGCAGCCATAGCTGGAACGAAGCTGTAGAAAGAGCTTTTGAAAAAGCGTTGAAAATACCTGTAGGCAAAACCTATTTTGAAGGTACTTTTGCCGGGGTAGACAACCGCTCGCAGGCTCTCGTTTTGGCTGATTTCCAAGCCTACAAAGTAACCAAAGTTACAATTCATCTGTTCGATAAAGACGGCAAGCTGATTAAAGTGGAAAATCTGACCGAAGGCCAAAAGGCGCTGATTGCTTCTTTGAGTGATGGTCTGGTTAAAAAGGGCACGAGTCTGGCTCTGATCCCAGGTCAGGAAGTTGTTTCGTCGGCAGCTAAAGCCGCTTTTGCGGATGCACTGCTTAATGCGTCCACCGTGCAAGGCAGCTATAAAGACGGTAAGTTTACCGCTTATGGCGATGCTTACGACAAAGGAACCAACCGGGCGGACGTTACGCTGCGCAACGGAAACATTGTCGGCATTGACTTGTTCCGTGTCGGTGTCGATCTTCAAGACAGAGGGGCATCGGCTTATGCGGATGTGGTAAGAGCGATCCCGATTCTGAAGACCAGCTATCTTCAAGCCGTAACCCGTGAAAAAGCTGCGGATGTGGATGCCGTATCCGGCGCTACGAGCAGCAGCGATGCGTTTAAATCGGCAGTGGACCGTGCATTCAAGAAAGCCGAAATCGCCGAATCGTATAAAACGGCCTATGCCAACGGTATTTTTGCCGGTGCCAATGCCGACAAATCAGCTTATGTCATGGTTACCGTAGAGAAAAATGTACCGTTCAAGATGGAAGTATTCTATCTGGATGCGAACGGCAAGATCAAGGCTGCCGACAAGTTGTCGGCGGACGAACTGGCCGTGAAGCAAGAGATTGAAACTCCGACGACCGGAGCCATGCATAAGTACGCATACCGTCCGGCTGCATTTGGTGATACCGACTCGATCAAAACCTTGTCGGGCAAAGTGGTCGATGCTATAAAAGTGGCCCTTGAAGCCGCAGGCAGATAAAATTCCCCTGCCGTAACGAAATCCCCCCCCGGTTGCTAAGTGACCCGGGGGGGATTTTTGTTTTTGACAATTATTGTCGAACGATGATCTTTGTACCGAATCCCGTAGTATAATGAAACTATTACTTTTGTGGGGGAATCTAGCGTGACATTGATTAGACAACTGGGGAATCAGGATGAATTTGTAGGCTTTTACCTGCTCAAGGAGGTAGAAGTTAAACAGACCAACAGTACGCCGCCGAAGGATTATCTCGATATCGTGCTTTCCGATGCGACCGGGGAGCTGCCCGCAAAACTGTGGGACGCCTCTGCTGTCGATAAGGAGGCTTTTTTTCCGATGGGTCTCGTTAAGGTGAAGGGGCTCGTGCAAACTTACCGTGACAGATTACAGGTGAAAATTGGGCAAATCCGTCCTGCAAAGCCGGAGGACGGCGTGAAATTGACGGATTTTATTCGATCCGCTCCGATCTCATCGGTGGAACTCATTCATACTATAAAGCAGGTGATTGCCGGAATCGCCGATCAGGAGATCCGGGACATCGTCAGTTTTTGCGTCGGCAAAGTGGAGGAGAAACTGGAGCAGGCTCCGGCGGCAAAAAGCCATCATCATGCTTACTTCGGCGGGCTCGCCTATCATACGGTCCGGATGCTGGAGCTTGGCGAATTTATTTGCAAACAGCGGCCGTTTCTGAACGAAGATTTACTGAAAGCCGGCATCATCCTGCATGATATCGCCAAGCCGGAAGAGATGGTGGCCCAACTCGGCATCGTGTCCGAATACAGCGTGCAAGGCAAGCTGGTCGGGCATATTTCGATGGCGTCCAACTGGATTACGGAGGCGGCTGTCCGGCTGGGCATCGAGCTTGAATCGTCCAAGGTGATGGGCCTGCAACATCTGGTGCTGTCGCATCATAACCTCGGCGAATGGGGGAGCCCGGTTCAGCCGCAAATGGCGGAAGCCGTGGCGCTCCATTTCATCGATGCCATGGACGCCAAGCTGCAAATGGTGGAAGACGCCTTGAATACGACGCCGGATACGGAGGATTGGACGCCTTTTATCCGAGGGCTGGAGAACAAAGCAATCTACCGTTTGAAGTTATAAATCGTAATTAGGGGCTTACAAACCAGAAAAAGAAACAGCCTTATTCCGTTGTATGCGGCATAAGGCTGCTTCTATTTTCGGCTTCGTTCAATTAAATATTTTCAGCGTAGCGGGGTTCGGGTACCTTCGTCAGGATGACATATAAAGAGGCGGGGGTGTCTCCATCATTGGCGTAGGAGAATTCTTCGTCACCATGAAGATGGACGATCTCCCCTTTGGCAAGTCCAGACTCGGTTCCGTCAACCGTAACCGTTCCGCTTCCCTCCAGAGCCAGAATGTACACATCGGTGCCGGGATGGCGATGAGACGGTAATTTTTGTCCCGGCATGAAATTCAAAACGAACACCACGCTTTCCCCTTTTTGAAAGGCAATGCGCTTCGTAAATTTATCTTCTTGATAATCCTGGAGTGTGCCAAGCGATTTTTTTTCCATTGTGAATCCCTCCTTGGTTTTATTCTATCAGTGAATCCTGCTTCAAACCTTGATTCAGATCAAGTTTTAGGCAAAAAAGAGGCTTTCCTCATATTTTTATCCCGCGTCTGCCCTTATAATCGCTAGTGTTGAAACGCCCCGCGTAAGGGCGAAAAAACAGGAGGATCGGACGGAATGACCTATAAGGCTTTGGAACTGGAAAGACCGGAAACGTATGAGCTTGAGGGGCTGGAAGTAGGCGTGACCTCAAATTGTAATTTTCGGTGCGACTATTGCTGTGCCTATAACCGAAATGACGGAAACAGCATTAGTGCCGGGAAAATTATCGAAGTGCTGGAACAATTGCCGGGTTTGAAAAGAGTGCGTCTATCCGGCGGAGAAGTGACCCTGAAATTCCGGGATTGCGTGGAAGTTGTAAATTATTGTTCGTCACGGGGCATTCATACGCAATTAAATTCCAATGCCAGTCTGCTGGATAAAGGACGTATTGGCCAGTTGGCCGATGCCGGATTGACGAATATCCATATTTCTTTTAATTTCGTGAACGCCGAATCGTTTAGCGATTATTATCGGATTCATCCCAGCGTGTATCATAAAATCCGGGAAAATATCGCGCTTTGTACCGAAGCGGGGTTGGATACGGTACTGGAAACCTTGCTATTCAACGAAACCGAGTACCACATGGATGAAATAAGCGACCATGTCTATATGCTTGGCGTCCGCACTCATGAAATTCAGAACAGCATTGTGATGGATCACACCGGGTGGAAATCGATCGCTGCGCGGGAAGCTTTAAAGAGCGCGGTTAACGGACTGATCGCCCGAAAAAAAGAGGATATGGCCCTATATTTCACTTGCATGGACCGCTTTATGAATGAACTTGGATTCGCGGAGCAGCCGGGCGTCTATTTTCCCCATTGTATTGAAGGGAAGAAGCAGCTTCATTTGCACGGCAACGGAGATATCCTCATTTCCGAGCTGTGCCACCCGGTGATCATCGGCAATATCTACAATGGATCTTCGCTCAAGCATTTATACGAAGAAATGCCGGATCCCTTGCGTCAGTTTCTTGACCGGGAGCCCTGTCCAGCCTATGATGCGTTATTTCCGCAAAGCGACCGGATTGCCGATTCCATAGAATAGTTAAAGAATAGACCGGTTGTTGCCTGTGCAACTGCCGGTCTTTTGATTAGCGCTTCAACCAAGGTTTGACACCGGTCGCCCATCATTTTTGCAGACAGGGTCGCTGGAACAACTTAAATTATTTTACGGCCAGGTCTTGGGACTAGAGATTATTGAGGATATGGCTGAGCAGCCGGGTTACGCTCTAGATGGAAGACGAAGAGGATGAAGTGTGTTTTACTCATGGAATGCCCACTCAGTATATTTTCAAGATCCTGCGGGCAATATCGTGGAGTTTATAGCGAGGCACAATCTGAAAAACGCTCGTGAAGGTCGAAGGACGAGCGGAATGGATGGAGCTGTGAATAAGAATATGAAGTCTTGACTGATACGCAGCCCGGCTTTTACGTGAATGCGGAAGATCACGGGGCCGTCCGGGCCGGATCAGAACTTTTTTAAGCGAGCCGATTACTCAATGTCAAAGTTAAAATAGGTGGAGGGATACGGTTCATTTTTTAACGTATAGTGCCACCATTCCTTGCTATAAGGCTTGAAGCCTTGATTCACCATGGCGGTTTTTAGAATATACCGGTTTTTCCGCTGCTCTTTCGTAATCAGCTTCGTGCCATGGCTGGAAATTTCGCCTAGAAAGTCCACCCGGCTGCCCATATCGACCTCTTCGCCGGTTCTTTTATAGACGAGAGTCAGATCGACCGTGCTACCCCGGGAATGTCCGGATTTGCCGGAAAGGTAACCCAGCTTGAACAGATTCTTTTTGTCGACGTCCGGATAAAACAGGTCCTTCATCAGGATATCATCGCTTTTCTTGGACCAGGAGATGAAGTGGTTTACGGCTTTTTGCGGACGATAGGCATCGATGATTTTGAGCCGGTATCCTTGCTTGTCCAACTCCTCATTCGCTTTTTTCAGAGCTTTGGCCGCTTTGGACGTCAGGATAGCCAGCGGCGCTTCATACCCTTTAATCTGCTGCCCGATAAAGTTATTATCGCTATAATACCGGATATCATACTGGGCGGTCGGAATGACTTCATCCAGATAAACAAAGCCTTTCGGCAGTTTGTTCTGCTTGATGACGACAGGCTCCTCTATGCCCTCCGGATGAGGCTTGCTGTCCGTGGCGGCAGCCGCGTTGCTTTCACGGGTGAAGCTACAGGCCATAATGATCATCAAAAGGGATAATCCCATGATGGTATAATGTCGAAAACGGGGGTTAAGACCGGATGCGGACATGAATTTCACTCCTTTGCTTGGCTTGCTTGGATAGTTTGGTTACTTTACCTTGCTCTCTGCTACTTTGTTTTGTTTTGTGTTTGTGCTTTGGCCCAAACCCTGCTTCCTATGATTATATTATAGTGGCTTATACTACGAAACCTATTGGATGAGGTGAGAAAATGACAGCATCTTCACTTGACCGTTACAAAGGATGTCTGATCGGGTTGGCGGTAGGCGACGCGATCGGGACGACCGTCGAATTCCAGGCGCCGGGTTCCTTTGCCCCCGTGACCGATATGGTTGGCGGCGGCGTGTTTCAGCTCCGGGCCGGACAATGGACGGATGATACTTCCATGGCGCTCTGCCTGGGGGAGAGTTTGCTGAATAAGCAAGGATTCGATCCCAAAGCCCAGATGGCCCGCTATCACAGCTGGATGCGGCACGGCTATTTAAGCTCCACCGGGGAATGTTTTGATATCGGAAACGCCACCAGAGAGGCGATCTTGAATTTTGAAAGAACGGGAGAAGGCTACTCCGGATCGCAAGATCCTAATTCGGCAGGCAACGGCTCCATCATGAGACTCGCACCCGTTCCGATGTTTTATGGAGCAAAGCCGGAGAGTGCCATTCACTTTGCGGGGCTAAGTTCCAAAACAACGCATGCCGCGACGGAATGCATCGATGCCTGCATGGGATTTGCCGCCTGCATTCTCGGCGCGCTTTACGGATGGAGCAAGGAGGACATTTTGTCGGATAAGCCTATCAAGGAGTTCTTGGGGGCTGCTACATTAGCTCCGAAGGTGGAGGAAGTGCTCGGAGGGTCGTATAAAGATAGCGAACCCCCGCTCATCCGCGGTACCGGCTATGTCGTTAAATCACTGGAAGCGGCTTTATGGGCCTTCCATAAGTCAAACACTTATGAGGAAGGCGTTCTGCTGGCGGTAAATCTTGGGGAAGACGCAGACACGACAGCGGCGGTATATGGGCAGTTGGCGGGAGCCTTCTACGGCTTCGCGGCAATTCCCGGGCATTGGGTCAACAAATTGGCCTACGGCGATTTGATTGAAGACCTGGCCGAGCAGCTTTATAAGCATGCTTATAAAGGTTGAGGATGAAGGGTGCAATAATTTGGGTCAGTATAACATAGTGGAAGTTACAGAGGAGTAATGGGGTGTGGCTGAGATTTACAGGGATCCACTAAGGCAAACTGAGGAAACTGAGAAAGCTGAGGAAACTGGGGAAACTGAGGCAAACTGAGGAAACTGAGGAAGCTGAGGAAACTGAGGCAAACTGAGGCAAACTAGGCACACTAAGGCAACACTAAGGAACACTAGGGGACACTAGGGCACACTAACTAAGGCGCAATAAGCACACTAAGGCACGCTAAGGCATATTAAGGAACACATTAAGGAACACATTAAGGAACACATTAAGGAACACATTAAGGAACACCAGTGAACTGCTGGCTCTACTGGGCGCTCATATCAGCACCACTTAACATTACTAAACTCCACTTCATTTTTGCGCAAGGAAATAATAACTGGAAAACCTCCAGCTAATTTTGCTGATTTGCCTAAAATGCTGGGGTTAACTGGAAAACCTCCAGTTAATTTTGCGAATGTTAGGGACTTGTGGGCGGATAGGTTTAATTAGATGGAGGTTTTCCATCTAATTTTGATTTTTGGGAATATGCGGAACAATTAACTGGAGGAAACACAGTTAATTGTTCCCCGACGGCCGACAGCCGGCGGCTCGAAGCCTCCATAACAAGTAAATCAGCAAGCTATTCAAGCAAGAGGACTATTCCTCTTGCTTATTTGTACTTGGCATTGTTATTTGATGCAAAAATTCCCGGACCATTTCACTTGACTAGTTCATTCAATTCCATTATATTAGTAAATGCTTTAATAATTAAGTCATAATTATTTCAGTTATTTAATTAAAATTTTAATATAAGCAACGCAAGCGAGGTGCAAACAAAAAAGAAGGAAAATATGGAGGGAATCCAGTTGGTACAAAGGGAAACGCTGCTTGAAGTAACCACGATGTTCGGCACTCTCATTAAAGCCATTTCGCAGGAGTGGAACAAACGGGGAGGAGAATATAACGTAAGCTTTCCGCAGTTCAAAATGCTTCATATTTTGAATAAGACCGGACAGCAAAAGGTTTCGCATCTGGCAGAAAAGCTGGGGTTAACCTCGGCGGCCATCACAGGCCTCACGGACCGTCTTTTGACGGAAGGCTATGTTACAAGGGATCGGGACGAGAAGGACCGCAGGGTTGTTTACATTGCGATTACGGAAAAAGGGCAAGAAATTATCCAGACGATTACGGAAAATCACGAGGAATCGACGCAAACGATTTTCAATACGCTGAATGATGAGGATATCATGCATCTGAAGCGTATTTTTACGGCCATGCTTGACACTATTGAAAGATAGATAAGCATAGATAAACAGATAAACAGAGGTGGAGAGAGAAAATGGAACACTTATCATCAAAGCGCAAAGTAACGATTATGATCGCCATTATGGCGGCCATGTTCTTTGCGGCAATTAACCAGACGATCACGAGTACTGCGATGCCGCGGATTATTTCGATCCTGGACGGCATGGATTATTACACATGGACGATTAACATTTATTTGTTAACTTCGACGATTGCGACCGTGCTGGTCGGGAAACTGTCCGATATGTTCGGACGAAAACCGTTTGTATTGATCGGTATTTTATTGTTTATGGCTGGAGCCTTTCTTACAGGGACTTCCAACGACGTATTTCAGTTTATTACTTACCGGGGTATCCAAGGGATCGGCGCCGGCATTATTCAATCCACGGCCTTTACGGCGGTAGGGGACTTGTTCGCTCCGCGTGAACGCGGGAAATGGATGGGCTTCATGACTGCGATCTTCGGTTTTTCCAGCGTACTTGGCCCGACGCTTGGCGGATATCTGGTAGACCATCTGGATTGGCACTGGCTGTTCTGGATTTTCCTGCCGCTCGGCATCGTTGCCTTCATTATGATTCTTACCTTGTTCCCGAAAGTGGATCGCAAGCGTGGAGAAAGCATTGACTATCTCGGTTCGTTGTTCATGACAACGACCATCGTACCGCTGTTGCTCGCGTTTTCTTGGGCCGGTACGCAATATGACTGGGGTTCGGTACAAATTTTGGGCCTTCTCGCGGTTACTTTAGTTTCGGCTATCATTTTTGTGTTCGTGGAATTGAAAACCAAAAATCCGATTTTGCCGATGCATCTGTTTAAAAACGGCGTCGTTACGATTTCAAATATCATCGGATTCATTATGAACTTCGGCATGATGGGCGCCATGATCTATATCTCTTTCTTCGTACAGGGCGTTATGGGCATTTCGCCTACTTATTCCGGGTATGTTACGATGCCAATGTCTATTTTTATGGTCGTAACGAGTGCCATTACAGGCCAACTCATTGCAAAAAAAGGCAAGTACAAGCGCTATGCCTTGATCGGTGTACCGATCATGATTGTAGGTATGGCGTTGATGGTAGTTATGAACAGCGTCGGGATGGCGGTTCTGGCCATGATCGTGTTCGGTATGGGCCTTGGTTTGGGGATGCCCGTATTCTCGCTGGCTACGCAAAATGCGGTTCCGCATAAGGAACTCGGTGTGGTTACGGCTTCTTCCCAATTGTTCCGTAACCTCGGCGGTACGATCGGTATCGCGGTGATGGGTACGGTTATGTCAAACAGCCTGACGACCAACCTGACGACAGCGATGACGTCGGCAGACGCTCCTGACTTCAGTCAAATAGATCCGGAGATGGCGAAGCAATTGACGGCATTTGCCAATCCGCAAGCGCTGATGAACAAGCCGCTGATCGAGCAAACGCAGGCAAGCTTGCCTGCCGATGTACAGCCCTTGTTCGCGCAAATGATCGCAGGAATTCGCGATGCGCTCGGCGATACGTTGTCCGTCGTGTTTCTGACGGCTACGCTCGTACTGGTTGTGGCATTCGTTCTGGTATTCTTCCTGAAGGAACTTCCGCTCCGCACGACAAATGAAGCGGCCCCAACAGATGCAGCTCCGCAGGAAGCAAAAGAGGGTAACCAGGTTACTCATACAACGGCCGGAGCTAAGGCGTAAGCTAATTATTCGGGTATGCAGCAAGTAAAAATAAAGGGCAATGCCGAGGTCTTTGACCTTGGCATTGCCCTTATTTATTTGGTTTAGCGCTCCAGCACGAGCTCGAGTTGGACGGAAATGTCATTTTCGGTTTCGAGTACGACCGAATGCGGATTTTCCATGCCGAAGTCGGCGAAGGTTACTTTCGTAAGACCCGATAATCTAACTTGACCTTCCTGATACAGCGCCTGCCCGTCAAACGAGACTTCCTTATCGATCCCTTTGACGGTCAGTGTCCCGTTCATGGTGAGATCATAGATCGAACCTTCCGTCCATTTTGCAGGCAGCCCCTCGAAGGAGGATGCCGTAAAGGAAGCTTCCGGGAATTCCGCTACGTTGAAGAATTCCGCTTGCTGGATATGCCCGTCCCGTTGGCCGTTTCCGGAACTTACTTGGGTCATGTTAATCTTGCCGTCAGCTTTCATCTTGGCGGGTTCTTCCAGGTCGATAACCCAGTTGCCGCTAACCGCCGTATTTTCAAAATTAACGGTCTCCCTGGAAGTAGTGACCGAAAAATAAACTTTCGAGTCCGCGGCGGTCACCCATTCTCCATTCAACTGAGCAGGATCTACTACCGCTCCTTCCTGGTTGCCCGCCGCGTTGGCCGCGGCATCGGCAGGCGCCGAGTTAACGGTTGAGCTTCCTGCAGGAATAGCTTTTGTTATTTGTACCTGATTGCCTAAATAATGATCTAGAAATGCATAGCCGCCCGCACCGACGAGTAGAATTGCAGCAGCGCCTGTAATAATCCAATTTCTAGTTTTTTTGTTCATGGATTTATTCCTCCTATCCTGATCTGTTTTTTAATCTAACACCCTAATGTGTCGGGAAGATGTCCGAGTGAAAGTTCCACCGGATACCAATTTAGGTGGATAAAAGGTTTTGAGATACTTGCGGGGGATGCGAGGATATGTTAAATGATTAAATACGAGAATCTACGTATATCAAAAATAAGTTATTCGCAAATATTACGCGATTTAAAGGAGGATGCCGTGAAAACCGTACTTATTGTAGAAGATGAAGAGGCGATCTCACGCGTCCTTGCCGCCTATCTTAAGAAGGCAGGATTTTTGCCCCTCAGGGCGTCTACCGGGGCAGCGGCATTGGAGCAATTCGAGGTGAATGGTCCGGAATTGGTTCTGCTTGACCTGATGCTGCCCGATACCGACGGGATGGCACTGCTGTCCACGATTCGGAAAACCAGCGCCTGCCCCGTTATTATGCTGACGGCGCGGGACGGAATTGCCGACCGGCTGGCGGGCCTCGATGGCGGTGCCGATGACTATATGATTAAGCCCTTCGTTCCGGAAGAGGTAGTTGCGCGGGTAAATGCCGTACTGCGCCGACAGCCGCACTGGATTGACCGGGGGAGCAAGCGAATTTACGGCAATTTGGTCATCGACCTTGCCGCCAAGCAGGTTATGGTGAACGGGGCGGAGGTCGCGTTAAATCCCCGGGAGTTGGCTTTGATGTTGTTTCTGTCGGAATGGCCGAACCGGACGTTTACCCGGGAGCAGCTGATTGAACAGGTGTGGGGAATCGACTACGACGGCAGCGACCGTGCGGTCGATTTGTCCGTCAAGCGGCTGAGGCAATCGCTGTCCCATTGGCCGATCGAAGAAGGAGAAATCCGTACGCTACGGGGAATGGGGTATCAGTTGTGGATCAGAGAATAAATAAGAAACAAACCTCGATCTTGTCATACTGGACGATCCGGTATTTTATTATTTTATGTCTCGGTTTGGCCATCATCGCCCTGGCAGCCGTCTACTGGATCCGGGAAACGGCGATGGATAACCGGTTGAAGACGACGGGCCTGTTGGGGCAGGAAATTTCCGAGCGGGTAGCTGCCCCTGGCGGAGAGATCGTGATCCCGCCTGAATTTGATAAGCTGTTGAAAAGCAGGTTTGTCTATTTCAATTTGGACAAGAACGAACTCTGTCTGATTATTACCGACAGACAGGGAAATCTGATCTTTTCCCGGCCGGAGATCAGTGAGGGGCAAATGCGAAACAAACTGACGGATGACCTTGCCCGCTCGAAGGACCACCGGTTTCTCGCCGTGACAACGCCGATTATGAGCGGCAGTGAGCCGATGGGTCAGGTATCGCTGCTACAATCCAAACGCTCGCTTACTTACAGTCCGAATGAAATTATCTTGATCGCGGTGCTACTGCTTACGCTCATTCTGTGCGGCTGGATCACCCTGTATTCCTTGTCCCGGAAGTTGTCCCGTCCGATTCGCAGCGTGGCTCGCAGCGCCAGGCAAATTGCGGCGGGCTCGTATGATGTCGAGTTGAACGTGAAGACGCGGGAACGGGAGATCAATGAACTGGTCGGTTCCTTTAAAGACATGGCCTTACGGCTGAAGCAGCTGGAGGAATGGCGCGCCTTGTCGCTAGCCGGCGTTACGCATGAACTGAAAACTCCGGTCACATCCATAAAGGGACTGTTGCTGGCTGTACGCGAGGACGTCGTTAGCCCGGAGGAAGCAGAGGAGTTTCTCGATATCGCGCTCAAAGAATCGGAACGAATGGAACGGATGGTCGCCGATTTGCTCAATTACAACGCGATGTCCTCGGGCAGTTTGGAGATGCGGAGCGATCGCCTCGATGTGAAGGTGCTCGTTGAGGAGATCGTGTACCAATGGAAACTGGCGCATGAGAAAGATGAAGTCACCGTCACCGTGAATTCCGAAGACGGTGATCTGCTAACCGGCGGGGATGCGCTCAGAATCCAGCAGATTATCGTCAATCTGCTGAATAACGCGCTTCAGGCTTCAACTTGTGAGCGCCCGCTGCAAATCGGTATCCTGCTTACGGCGTGCGATAACCATATTGAAATTGCCGTCAGCGATAACGGCAGCGGGATTGCGGCGGAAGAACAAAGCCAAATTTTTGAACGCTTTTATCGCGGGGAATCGAAAAAACGCAAGGTGCGCGGCTTGGGGTTGGGATTGACCTACAGCCGTTTACTTGCCCGTGCTCAGGGTGGGGAGTTAAAGCTGGACAGCAGTTCGGATATCGGCAGCACTTTTGTGCTGAAGCTTCGGCATCAGGCCCATGTAGTCAATTAATCCGCTTCATTGAACAAGCCGTCTATCGCCTTTCGGGGCGAGGGACGGCTTTGTTTGTTACCGATGATTAGGAAGGGGGTGAAGTCGAGTAAGGGAATAGCGCAATCCGGGACCGGAACCGGAGGCTCGGTCCAATCTTAAGCGGAGAAAAATCAACTAGCTTAAGACGGTGATTTTGTCCGCCTCCCGGCAAATCGACCTTTATGAACAACATAATCTCGTTGAAGAACCGGGACATGTTGTCCGATTGCCGTTCGGCGTGTTGTTGTTCATTACAGCAGCTCAAGGCTTATGTTTGCCCTAATGTAACTTCTTCACTGCCAGGTTCCTACCCCTTATATCTAACGGTATCAACCCGGCGGATGGCTGGAAGAATGAGCAGCATATACAACAGGGCTACGCAGCCTACCGCGAGATAAGAATACTTGAGTCCGATGGCTTCGGTTAAGAAGCCGCTGGATACCGGACCGAGCATCATGCCGATGGAATAGGCCGTGTTATAAATGGCAAAGGTAATTCCATAGGAGGACAATCCGCTATTTTCCGATAATTCCGCAAGGGCAGGAAGACAAGGGGCGAGCACCATGCCCATGCTCACACCGAGCAGAACCAAGGATGCAGCTTGCATCCACATGGAATTGGGCAGAGCAGCCAGCGGTAGACTGATGGCAACCGCGACCAATCCGACAAGCATTGCACGCTTGTATCCGATTTTACTGGAAAGCTTGCCGATCACAGGTGTTGCAAGACCATAGGCTAACGTCGGGATGGCAAACAGCATACCGATCATGCCCGGCTTTGCGCCGAACTCTTGTTGCAGATGAATGGGAAGGGTTGGTTCCAGCACACTGGGTACCGCTGCTCCTATAATAACGACTCCTGTAATCAACAGCAGGCTGCGGTTGCGTAACAATCCGAACGGTGAAAGGAAGCTGCTCGTTTTGTTCTCCGGCAGATCCCGCAGCAAGAAAATACGGAGTAATCCGTCGACTAATGCCAATCCCGCTGCGAACAGGAACGGGAGTTGGTAACCTCCCAGTTCGTACAGCCAACCGCCGATCGTCGGACCGAGAAGAATGCCTGCCGCCTGACCCGACAATGCCAGACCCATAGCTTTCCCGCGTTCCTCAGAAGAGTACAAATCCGCCAGGATAGCCAAACCGGATGTCCAGGTGACGGCTGCTGCGAGACCCTGCAGGGATCTTGCCGCAATAAGCATCCAAAAAGATTCAGCGAATGCAAACAACAAGGTTGCCGCAGCTAAGCCGATTAGTCCCCACAGCATAGGGCCGCGTCTTCCGATACGGTCCGATAGGAAGCCGAAAATTGGGGTTGCAATGAACAATACGGCTGCATAGCTTCCGAAGAGAAGGCCGATGTCGGTTTGGGATGCTCCCAGGGAGCTGGCGTATTTCGGAAGTATGGGAACGATCATGCCGTAAATCATCATATCCAGAAATATCGCCAGGCCAACAACGAGCAAAGCAGCTTTTTGTTTGGAATTGGAATACGTGTTCATAGTTTCCTCCTTGTTTATGATTAAGTTATATAGATTAAGCATCCATCAATTGCAGTTGATTCTTCAGTTTTAAGCCGGCCTGTAGCTGGCAATGAGCGATTATGTGACTGAAGATCGTTTGAATATTTGCAGAGATTCCCCTCCTTTGCTTTTTGTTCTCCTGACAGTACTTTAATCTGCATTCAATTGAAGAATGGCAGACTCCTGCTGCTCCAAGGCAGCGTTGATATCGTCCTTGTCTCTTCCTCCATTAAAATCAAACTGGTGTAAAAAGTTCTCGGGAAAATAACGGAAGAGTTGCTGAATGCCTCGATCAGAAGCTGTTTGAACAACACAGCAGCTTTCGGGATGATGCTGTAAATCGCTCGGGATCGGTTTCCTGTTTGTTCCAACATTTGCGAAACAATCAGCCCAGCTTAAAAATCCAAGGATGATTTCTCGTAATATGAGGTCCTCCATCAATTATAGTAAAAAGTAAATACTATAATTTTAGTATTGATTTCTGTTAAATTATAGCAACCAGTTTGCTGCATGTAAAGTGAGTAACCGCACTTTTTTTGATTGTCTGATCTTTACAGATGCTGAAAACAGCGATACTATTATGGAAATATTCTAATTTTAGTATTTATTATTTACTTTTGAGTGGAGAGAGATTTATGACAAATGTGATGGTGCTTGGGTTGTTATTAAAATACGGCCCGATGTCTGGTTATGAGATTCAACAGAAAATGCAATCTGCAAAGACAGACAAATGGGCTTATGTGCAGCCTGCGTCCATTTATCATGCTTTGAGGAAACTGGATAAGGACGAATTGGTGAGCTTGCAGAGCTTGGAGCAAACCGGCAACCGCTCGAAAGCGATCTATTCCGTTACGTCCAAAGGTAAGCATGAGTTTGACCGGATGCTGGTCGATTCGTTTAAGAAAACTTCCGTTGTTTTTCCAACCCCCCTATATACCGTCCTGACTTTTATCGATGAAGCACCCAAGGAAAACATTATCCAAGCCTTAGAGGTCCAGCAGCAGGCCATCCGCAACATTTATGATGAAATGAAGGCCGGTCAGAAGGAGAAGGAGGCTTATTCCGAAATCCCAAAGAATGTGCTCATGATTTTTGAGAACATTTATGACCAATGTGAAATACAACTGCAGTTTATCGAGAGATTGAAGCAAGATTTGCTGAGTGAATTATCATCACCGGATAGCGACTCGTAATCCGCTCAGACGAATATGGAAAGCCGTACTTGCCTGGCTGCGAATTGGAGTTCAATCTGATCCCCCCGAGTGGATGGTCGTATGCGCATTGGCTCCATGGAAGGTCGAGGTGAATGTGGAACAAAAGCACTTCGGCCTTGGAAGTAGCCCGACACTGGTTTGCAGCAGAAGAGAAAAGCCTATGCAGTAAGGAAGAAGACATGCTGGACCGTTTTTTACAGAGTATGGATAGTGAAGAGCAAGGGGTAATTCAACAAATTCGGCACTATATTCTATTGGGACAGCATTCTGTGCTATCCTTTTTCTTTTCTCCCGTACAGGCACAGATAGGCGCTTACCCACATACAATTGAAGTGACCCGGAAGGAATGGTTAAAGGTTGCTCTATTGTGATTCAGCAGGAGGTGTCTTCTTTGCCCGGATTGATTACTGCCATAGCTTTGTTCATCAAACAGCTGACGTTGCTTGTGTCTTACGTAAAAAATAATGCGTTTCCCCAGCCTTTGACGGAAGAAGAGGAAACGAGGCATCTGCAACGGATGGCCGAAGGCGACGCGGTGTCCCGCAATTTGCTCATCGAGCATAATTTACGATTGGTGGCGCATATAGTAAAAAAATTCGACAACACCGGCGAGGATTTGGAGGACCTCATCTCCATCGGAACGATAGGACTCATCAAGGCGATTGAGAGCTTCCGACCGAACAAAGGCACAAAGCTGGCCACGTTTGCGGCCCGTTGTATCGAGAACGAAATACTTATGCATTTACGGTCACTAAAGAAAACCCGAAAGGATGTATCCCTGCATGATCCGATCGGAACGGACAAAGAAGGAAATGAGATTACGCTAATAGATATTCTTGGAACGGAAGCGGATGATGTCGTGGACCGGGTCCAGCTCAAAATGGAGAAGAGCAAGATTTACCGGAACCTCGACATTCTGGATGAGCGGGAACAGGAAGTCATTAAAGGCCGATTCGGGCTGGAACATGGGGGAGAAGAGCGGACCCAGCGCGAAATCGCGAAGGAACTCGGCATCAGCCGGAGTTATGTGTCCCGAATAGAGAAACGGGCGCTGATGAAGCTGTATCATGAGTTTTATAAGAAAAAGTAATTTTGTACAAAGATTTAATAGAGTTTCTACGGGCAGATTGATGAGAATCAGTCTGTTTTTTTACTTTGTGAATGTAACACATATAAGGAGCATTAGGGGGATGTATTTCCGGAAGAAGCTTTTCTGTCGAGCGTGAAAGGTTTATAACAAATCCAAAAGCCACTCTTTATTCAGGAGTGGCTTTTGTTTATATGCGATATGATATTGATTGTTTCGTGCCCAAAGCGTTAAAACCGAAAAGAAGAAATGAGATTACGCTATTAGCTATTTTGGGCACGGAAGCCGGCGATGTCGTGGACCGAGTAGATTCTGTTATTTTATCCGATAATAGATTAATATAAAAATTAGAGGTGCTAGGGTGTGGGAATGTATATAATTGTGAATTATTTCACTTGATTATTTATCAAACGTCGCACTTCCGCGTGTGTACATACTTCAAAGCTTATGGGAAATGAAATCAGTTTTTCAAAAAAGGGGGATTACGTTGCGCAAGTTCAATTTAATATCTTTGCTGCTTATAGGTTCACTTGTGATTGGACTGGCAGGTTGTACAAGCTTGACGGCGCCTGACGCTTTAAAGTTGAAGGTGATGAATCGCGACAATGAAAAAAGATACTTTAATGATACATACGGTGACATGTTCCATGCCCAGAACGATTCGATTGAGATTGAGCTTGTTAGACCCAAAAGTATGAAACTTGAGAAGACTGCTTCGAACTATGTGCAAGCTCTCCAACAGTCTATCGAACAAGAACAACTGGATGTTCTTCAGCTAAGTATTTATGAATATAATCGGTTGTCAGCAGCAGGGTTCTTGTTAGATCTTGAACCGCTAGTGGTGCGGGATCAATACAATATCGACACGATTTATCCTTCAATTACCAGCTTTCTAAGGGAACATATATCATGGGTTTTATCGGTGTCAACGGTGCAGGTAAAACAACGACGATCCGGGGCGGTTTGATCCATTCGGTACCGGGAGAAGGTTGCTTTGTGGCCGATTTCCCGCCCGGCGAGATGCTGCGAATACGTAACGAAATGGTTACGAAACAATTGGCTGGCGAGGTGTCCTATTACAAGTCCTTCGGGCTCACCTTGGAAGAGATGGTCGAACTGTTGAAAAAGGTTTATTAACGCAGCTTTTAGGTTAGTGATTTCCTGGTGAGCTGAAAATTTCCCCGTAAAAATTCCTGTTCATAAATCGCTTGAAATCTTTTCAATACATACCGCGCCTGGTCTGCACTCCGGATCATGATGCCGTCCTTGATCGCATTTATGATGCTCATATCGTTCTCCGGAAAGTCGGAATGGTTCAAAGTGATCACCTGCCAGTCCAATTTCCGGGTCAATTCCTGATCCCGGCGCTTGCGCCTATAAACAATGCGATATGTTCATGCGGGTTCTTCTTCATTGTGCATCTCCTCCTGATTACGTGAAATTTCTCTGATAGCGCACATTCTATATCTTGGAGTAAGCTCCAAGATGTAGAATGCACAAAAAACAATCAGCCCAATCGCCTCGCTGCAACAGGTCGTCGATTTTATCGACATGAAGCTGGGGGAGGGGAAATATCGCCGGGATTGTTTGGATGTAGGTCTGGAGGGTTCAATAGCGAAAAGGACGGGAGAGCCGGAATCAAAACCCGTCTCACCAAGCGAGACGGGTTACTTTTCCATGTCGGTTAAAGGGGCAAGGGACATCGTTTCGTGTTGTAAGTAGGACAACTCATGGAGCAGCCAACCTTTATAAGCAGTAAAGTTTATATTATAATATTTGGCATGTACAAATTTTGAAGGTAGGTGTGAATGCAGATGAGCTTGCTTGATAAATGGACACGCGGTGGGAAGTTTGTTCTGATTATACTGGCCATCGTTTATTTATTTTCTCTTGTAAAACCCTTTTTCTTGCCGATGCAAGCAGTCATGGGTGCGATCTTAATCCCTTTGCTGCTTGCGGGCTTCTTTTATTATTTGCTTCGGCCAGTAGTTGCTTACATGGAAAGATATAAAATCAAACGGTCTATAGCGATCCTAATACTTTATGTTGTCTTGGTGATATTGGCTATTGGATTTATTGCAGGGGTCTGGCCGCTCCTTCGCGATCAGTTGTTTAATTTAGTGCAAAACATTCCGAACTTTCTGGTTAAGCTTGATGTCCAAATTAAAAATCTGGGAGAGGATTCATTTCTCTCGAAGATCCTTCCGTCTGATTCGAACTTGCTTGCTAATCTGACTGATTATTTAAGCAAAGGAATCGCCTTTCTAAGCAATTATTTATCCAGCTTTATTTCTTTTCTGTCCCAATTCGCTATCGTTTTGTTTACTTTTCCGATTTTGCTTTATTACATGCTGAAGGAGGGCCATCGCTTCAAGCGGGGTCTAGCCAAACTTTTTCCTGTTCGATACCGGAGAACCGTGTATCGCGTAACCAGAGATATGGACAAAGGATTAAATGATTATATTATCGGGAGGGTCATTGTCAATTTAGCATTAGGAATTCTTATGTTTATCGGGTTCATTATAATAGGACTTCCTTACGCCCTATTATTGACTTTGATTGCGGTTATCCTCAACTTTATCCCCATGTTTGGCGCTATTATTTCATCTGTTCCGATTGTTATTATTGGTTTAATCGAGTCTCCATCTATCGGTATTTGGGCACTGGTAATAATTTTAGTGGCGCAGCAAATTCAGGATAATGTGATCTCACCGTATGTTTTCGGAAAAAAACTGGACATCCATCCGGTGACGACGATCCTTCTTGTTTTGGGAAGCGGAAATTGGTTTGGCATTATCGGGATGCTGGTAGTCATTCCGGTATACATGATGCTGAAAATTGTCTGGAAACGCATTTACACTTTGTTCATCAGCTCCCGTTGGGAAAATTTATAAAGCGAGGACCGGTATGGAACGTATCGAAAATTTCATTCGGGAGATTTAACGAGGTTACGGTGATCCCGATAAGTTTTTGCAATAGCGAAGGCGAGCCTTTATTTATGTTCCCGAATTTTGAAAAAAGCCTTCTCAATTGAACGATTTAGTCAAGCCCTTTGGCGTAACACCGAATCTGGAATTATCCAATTTTAATTTGTAGCTTACAATTTCAAGCGTCTTTTTATGTTGAAAAAAGGGTTGCGACCCTTTTTTTGCTTTCTTTGACATCATATCATCTCTCTCCCGGAATTTCGGCAGCAGCGGAGCAGGGGCCAAGTTTGGAGAAGCGCAAGTTGTTGTTTAGAAGATAACGATAGCCATTCAAAAATATTCTAGGATCAGGAAAAGTTTTTAAAACCCAAAAGTGGTTTGAAAACTGCTTGAGAGACAGTTCCCGTTGTCAAATGTAGTTTATTTGAAAAGTAGTCGCCAGAAGGGATTATTCCGGGTCGACTACTTTTCTTTGTTGACGTCGTTGCCCGACTTTCGGATGATGATGAGCAAGGCAAAGCCACTTGGTAACACCGGGACTTTCCCTATTCCTAACTATAGCCTGCTAGATGGATCGGATGTAAAGCATAAGGATCAAACGACTTTTTATATTCTGATTAGGCTTAGAGAAGATATGTCGTTATCTCTTTCATTAGAAACTGACAAAAAAGTATCCCAACCTTATAATTGTTATATATCCTATATCGGCCTGACCAGGAGGATGGCATGCAATTTCAACCAATCTATTTTGATGGGAAATTATTTCTACCGAAGATCGAATTCGATATGACATCGAACCAATCGATTGGCATTATAACGGACTTGAAGCGAAAGCAGCTTTTAATGAATCAATTGGAGGATCATTCCCGATATTATTTATTTCGAGCGGGGCAAAACGAGTATATGCATTTAACGGTGGAAGAGCTGATCACTTTTCTAATCCATGTAACGGAGCGGAATGAGCGGGTCGCTCTGTTAGTGGATTATTTTGCTTTAAAAGAAGAACGAAAGGTAAAAATCAAGGATCTAAGCTCATCGAAAAGAATGTATGTGACATTACTGCGTGTCTTTTTTGCGCATCAGCCTACACTCGTATTGGAAGAACCTTATTTTTACTTGGAAGAAGAAGATCGTTGTCATATTAAACGGATTTTAGATGACCTTTCGAAAGAGAAGCAGATTTTAATTTTAACTTCAAATTTAGAGGATGCCATGATTTCCTGCGATGCCATTTATCGATTGAACGAATTGGGATTTCATCCGCTGGATATTCGGGACTCGGAAGAGGATAAGCAGGAGATGCAGGAACAGGATCGGGCCAATATCACCTTGCAGAAGATTTATACGAAAAGAAATGACAAAGTGATTTTATTTGATCCGCCGGAAGTCGATTACATAGAAAGTATAGATGGTTCGATTCTTGTTCATGTGGGTGGAGAAAATTATGTCTGTGCTTTGACGCTAACCGAGCTTGAGCAGAGATTGTTGAATTTTGGATTTTTTAGGTGTCATCGATCCTATATCGTTAACTTGCAAAAAGTAAGAGAGATTATTACATGGACGAAGAATAGCTACAGCTTGCGATTAAATACAGGTAAAGATGCCGTGGTTCCGTTATCCCGTTCAAAATTGCAGGAATTAAAAGTACTTCTTAACCTTTAATTTCCGGGGGAATATCGACCAATCAAGCATTCCATGGTACCATTCAGACAATAAAAGCTACATTTCGACGGGTTTTGATGGCTGGAGGCATGCGATTTTTATAAACTTAAGCCATCAACTCTCAAGGAAGTGGCGTTCATGGATGTTATCCAAGTAGAACATATTCGAAAGAGATTTGGAAATAAGGATGCATTGGCAGATGTGTCTTTTTCAATTCCGAAAGGGGAAATTTTTGGTTTCCTGGGTCCGAGTGGTTCAGGAAAAACGACATTAATAAAGATTTTAACGGCGCAGTTAAATCCGACAAGCGGACAGGCAAGTGTATTTAACCAGCCGGCAGAAATGATGGATCAGTCTGCTCAGAAAATGCGCTTTGGCATTTTGACGGATAACAGTGGTCTATATGAGAGATTATCGATTGAGGAAAATCTGGAGCTGTTTCGCCAATTATATGATCTTCCAAGATCTTCGATCGATAAGGTTCTGCAGTTTGTTAACTTAAGCGGAGAGCGCAAAAAGAAAGTCAATCTCTTATCGAAAGGGATGCGTCAGCGTGTCATGTTAGCATGCGCAATTATCCATGAGCCGGAATTATTATTTTTAGATGAACCTACTTCGGCTTTAGATCCAGTAAACTCAGCGCATATTTATAAAGGCTTACGCTACTTAAATGAGAAAGGGACAACGATCTTTTTAACGACCCATGATATGGCTGAGGCAGAATTGATATGCAACCGTGTAGCGATTTTGTATCAGGGACAAATCCAAACCATCGGCTCACCAAAGGAACTTAAACGGCAGCATCGGGAAAACATAGTTAGTGTTGAGCTAATCAATGGGGAAGCCTACGACCTCCCGATCGATGAGGGAACGGCTGATCAAATCGCCGATTGGATGAAACGAGGGTTAGTTGATCGATTAGAGACGAAAGAGCCAAGTCTAGGTGATATCTTTATTAAAATGACAGGAAGTGAGTTACTATGAGTATCTCATTAAAACGTGCCCGGGCGATATTTGTGAAGGATTACAAAGAGTTTTCTCGCAATTATGCGGTCTCCATTATGTTGATTTTCCCAATTATCCTCGCATTTCTTTTTCGGGGGGCAGGTGCGTCTTTGCCTGGAGCC
Source organism: Fontibacillus phaseoli (assembly GCF_003337355.1). Taxonomy (GTDB): domain Bacteria; phylum Bacillota; class Bacilli; order Paenibacillales; family Paenibacillaceae; genus Fontibacillus; species Fontibacillus phaseoli. Next base: position 117,011 of record NZ_QPJW01000001.1, read on the forward strand.
AGCGGTTTTCTTTTTAATACTTCGTTTGTATTATTAACATGTTTCGCACAAGCCTGCTTGATTGCGGAAGAAAAGGAGCGTAACACTTTACGGTCATTAATGATGACTCCGGCTACGACCTTGGATGTTCTAATCGGTAAAAGTTCTTTAGTCTTTGTCATGTCTGCTGTTGTTCTGGCTATTGCTACGTTTATATTTGGATATGAGCCAGCTAGTATATGGGCGTTTGTGGCAACAATCATTCTTTCGATTATTCTCTATACAGCAGCCGGGACGATATGTGGTTTATTCTCCAAGACGTTGCTTGAAGCATCATTATCTATACTTCCTGTGGCGTTCGTATTCATGGGGGCACCTTGGGGAGCGCTACTAGTGAAGGATTATCCGGTCTTCAAAGTGCTGGATTACGTGCCAAGCAGTCAGCTTGTGCGTTTGCTAGGTATAAGCAATACAGGCTTTACGACGGGAGATTTATTAAAACCCCTCCTCATTACATTGGTATGGACGGTTGTATTAACGATTGTGTCTGTTGTTTTGTATCAACGACGGTTAAAGGATGAGTAGATGGTGTGTTTCTACCGAGGAGGGATCAAATTCCGATGAATTTAGCCGTTAAGTTGATACGAGAATTCAAAGACCACGATAACCGGCAAAAGCTGAAAGGCTATCGGGACAAAGTGGAGCTCATCAGGAAACGAAACCTGGAAGCTTGGGACGATCAGCGGCTGCAATCGGAATCTCTCCGGCTGAAAAAGGCAGCAAAATCGGGTACGCCTTTGGATGAACTGCTTGTCGATGCTTATGCGTTAGTCTGCGAGGCAGCGAAGAGAAAGCTCGGATTACAGCCTTACGATGTTCAGATCATGGCTGCCATCGCTCTGCACGAGAGGTTTTTGATCGAGCAGCATACCGGTGAAGGAAAAACACTCTCCGCTGTTATGCCTGCTTATCTAAATGCGCTAACCGGCGAAGGCGTTCATGTGCTGACTTTTAACGATTATTTGGCAAAGCGAGATGCGGAGTGGATGGGCCCGATCTATCGTTTCCTCGGGTTAACGGTAAGCTCGGTTCAGGCTGGCATGAGCTTGTCCGAGAAACGGGAAGCGTACGCCGCGGATATCACCTATGTTACGGCCAAAGAGGCGGGATTCGATTATTTGCGCGATACAATAGCGCTACACGAAGCCGATACCGTGCATCGTCCTTTCCACTACGTCATCGTCGACGAAGCGGATTCGCTGCTTCTCGACGAAGCGCGGGTACCGCTAGTTATCGCCGGCGAGCCGGGCTCTTCCAAGAGCGACGGTACTCGTTTCGCAGAAGTGGCTCGGCAGCTACAGCAAGTAGAGCATTACGACTTCGACGATTTTCAGCGGAACGTTTACTTGAATGAAGCAGGCGCCGAGAAAGCGGAGTCGATGCTGGGATGCGGTAATTTGTACGATAGCCATAATAGTCATTTGTTAACATCATTGAATTGTGCGCTGCATGTGGAATCGTTATTAAAAAAAGACGTCGATTACATCGTCCGGGACGGTAAAATCGAGCTGATCGAAGAATATACCGGCCGCGTGGCCGAGAACAGATATTTGCCGGACGGGCTGCAAGCCGCGCTAGCGGCCAAAGAAGGGCTGCAGTGGACAGCCGGCGGGAAAATTCTTGGGACAATCACCATTCAACACTTCATTAGCCTGTACCCAAGTATTTGCGGAATGACGGCTACCGCGCAGGCTTCCGCAATGGATTTCGAAGATACTTATAGGTTGCAGGTCGTGCAAATCCCGCCGAACCGGGCAAATATACGGATCGACCATCCACACCGGATCTACACCCATAAAGAAGCCAAATTCAAGGCGCTTATCCAAGAAATCTTGTCTGTCCATAGGGCGGGACGTCCCATTCTGATTGGCACGTCAAGCGTCGAAGAGTCTGACAAGCTGGCGGAGGCGCTGGCGGTTGCTGGCGTACTTTGCCATGTTCTGAATGCGAAGAATGACGCAGAAGAAGCTGAAATCGTGGCCAAAGCGGGAGAAGTCGGTGCCGTGACGGTGTCTACGAATATGGCGGGGCGCGGCGTCGACATTCGGCTTGGCGGCGGCAACCCCATGCAAGCTGAAGTTGTCGCCAAGCTAGGCGGGTTGTACGTAATTGGTACACATGTTAACGAAAGTGTGCGGATCGACGACCAATTGCGCGGGCGTTCCGGCCGCCAAGGCGACCCTGGAGCTTCCGTATTCTTCGTAAGTTTGGAGGATGAGTTGCTGCTACAGTTCGGTATGCATAAAACGGTTCGCGCTCCCAGACAGGATGAGGCGCTCGAAGAGCCGGGACTCCGCAGCAAAATCACGCGTATTCAACGCATTGTTATGGGGCAAAACTTCGATATCCACCAGGAACTGAACTGTTATTCGGATATGGTGGAGGATCAGAGGCGTATTCTATACTGGGAGCGGCTCGGAATTTTGAAAGGCGAGAAGCCGCTGAGCCCTTCGGAGCAGCGGGTACGGCTTTTTTATATCGATAAGCTCTGGTCTAACCATCTGGCATACGTTTCTTACCTTCGCGAAGGCATCCACTTGGAGAGCCTTGCCAGCCGCAATCCGATCGACGAATTTCATGCGCAAATTACTGAAGCATACGAGCAGATTATGGACAACGTAAATAGAGAGTCGGCGGATATGCTTGCAAAGCTCGGAGGTTCGAATGATCCGGCGAAGTGGGAGAAGTTCGGTCTGAAGAGCCCTACTTCCACTCGGACGTATATTATCAATGATCAATACATCCAGAATAAGCGCAATTCATGGACCTGGGCGACCGTAATGGCTTATTACCTTCGCAAGTTTATGAGGCCGATATTCGGGTGGGAAAAATTTTGATCGGGACGAATATGAGCAAACGCACGATTCATCCGTTTCCCCTAGAATCTGCTTATATATTTTGTCCGCTTGGATTTCTCAATTTTGTAAAAAGATCGCAGAGATAGTATCTGCGATCTTTTCTATTTCCGCGTAACCAAAGGACAGGTTCATCCCGCCGAAGGTTATAAATTCCGTTGCAAAAAATCGTGTTCATAAATCGTTTGTAGCCTTTCCAAAACGCTCCGCGCCTGGTCTGAAAATTTTAATTCCGCAACCTGGCCTTTCACCAAAAACACGCCGGTTTTATTCCGGTGTTCCCCGAGAGCCCCTTCATACAGCTTGTTGGCGCCGTGAGTTGGCGGCGGGAAAAATAACTTCATTAATACTCCAACCAAGAGAGGCAATCCGGATGTTTTCCCTTTTTTTAGCGTATTATTGCCGCCTGGGTCGACGCTGCGGATCATGATGTCGTCTTCGGCAAGCTTCGGCGCGATGGCTTGAGTCCACAGTGAAAGAGCTAGCTTAGAGGTGGCGTAAGGACCGATCAGCTTGCGGAAGGTTTTGGGACGTTCCAGGATATCGATCGTAAACTCATTCGTAAATTTTAGCGCGGAGGATGAGGTATTGATCACCGTTTTAAAGCTGCTGATTTTCAGGAGCTCCTTCAACTCCATCAGTAAAATATACGGAACGACCGTCAACAGCTCATAATGCCTCTCGCGTCCTTGTTTCGAATAGCTTAGCTCGGGAAAGGACCCGCCGGCGTTATTGAACAAAATATCGATTCGCGGCTCTTTACTTTTGATCTCTTCCAAAGTACGTCTCAAGCTGACATAATCGGCAAGATCGCCTGTTTTATAAATTCGAAGCAATCCACTTTTGACCGCATTCTGGATGCTCATATCCTCCTTTGGAAAGTCGGAGCGGTTCAAAGCAACCACTTGCCAGTCCTCCGACAGCAATTTCCGGGTTAATTCCAACCCGATCCCGGCGCTTGCGCCTGTTATTAATGCGATATGCTCACGCGGGTTCTTGTTCATTGTGCATCTCCTCCTGATATCGAAATATTTGCCTTGATAGCGCAAATACTACAACTTGAAGTCGACTCCAAGTCAAGGCGTAAAAATCAAAGTTTTTCCTAAAAACAAGCAACTTGACTTGGAGCCAGCTCCAAGATGTATAATGCATAAAAAAACAATCTATGGAGGGAACAGGATGAAGGAAGAGCAGACCTTTTCGATAAAACAAACTGCCGAGCAAACCGGAATTACTGAGGATACAATCCGTTATTACGAAAAGATCGCGCTGCTGCCTCGTGCAAGGCGTAAGGACAACGGACATCGCATCTATCGACAGGAGGACATCGATACGATCCGGCTGATCGCCTGCCTGAAAAAAACGGGGATGCCGCTAGAGGAAATGAGGCCTTTTTTGGGGGTCTCCATCGATACCGATCCCGCAGAATATCCCGAACTGGTGGAACTCTTAAGGAGCCACCGGAAAAATATTGTCAGCCAAATCGCCTCGCTGCAACAGGTTGTCGATTTTATCGACATGAAGTTGGAGGAAGGGAGATTCCGACAGGACTGCCCGGGTGAAGGGCAGGACGGCTTATTGGAGAACAGGATGGGGGAGCCGAAATCCAAGTCTGTTTCACCCGTTGAGAGGAGTTATTTTTCCATGTTGGCCAGAGGGGACAAGTGACACCGTTCGTGACTACAACCTTAAGAAAAAGTAACAAGAATGACTCTGATTCATATAATTGATTTCCTTGCATATTTCTGAGGAAGATCTTCAAACGTTAAAAAACGTACTGAGTGTCTCATTGAGAGATGATAATTTTACTTGGATCTTCAACAAACGAGTGCATTACTTGAAAAATAAAAAAAGAACTTCCGTAAAATGGGGAGTTCTTTTTTCTGCAGAAAATCAATTGAAAAGTTTTGACAAAATGAAGACTCAATCATTGAAAATGATCTTGCCATTCATTTAAGCTTTCTTCCATTCGATAGGCAGTGAAGCCTTCGGTTTGCAATTTTTGGGTAGCCAAAGCCGAGTAGACACATAAAGGACCTCTGCCGTAAGCAATAATTTCCGTATTTTGCGGTAACTCACGAATAAATGTCTCAAGTTCCTCAATAGGGACCGAAATTGCGCCAGCTATATGGCCAGTCTCATATTCTTCTTTTGGTCGTAAGTCTAACAGAATTATGGACCTTTGCATAATTTAGCATGTCTTCCATAATAACTCACTACCTCGATTCTTTCAGTTAATTAGTATGAATTATCTGAAGGACTTACCCATTGGATAATCAGTTTAATACTGCTGTCATGTGTGCCTTTGTAACCGCCCAGTGCGATGCAGACCAATATTTAGATTGGTCTTTCACAAAAATAATTTGGGGTGATTCATGCTTCAAGCCTAAATCTTCTGCAATTTGATTTGATATGGAACGGAATTCGATAACTTTAACAAGTGTATAATCTATTTGTTCATTCGCAGTGTCCTTCAAATATTGTTCATATTCATGAAGCGCATTGGAGCTAACCGGACAGGTCGTACTATGTTTGAGAATAACTTGTCCCCGCGTCGATGATTTCTTAACGATCTCGTTCCATTCTTCAAGAGTAGTGATTTCTTTCCAATTCATCCAAGTATGCTCCTTTCAATTATTAGGTGTCAATCAATTGAATAATTGAATTTTAACATGTTTCGTTCATTTATTAAATGTAAAATTGAAATTGCATAAAAGAAGTAAATATCGTTCTCAAATACTAAAGGATTAATTGATTGATAAATTGATTAGAGGTGTACACTACATACAGAGAGCCGTTCCTAACAGGAATTACCGGGGTTTTGTTTCTAAGGAATTGTTGGTTCGTGACGAAGATGTTCAAGTGCTTCACGGATTCTGCAGTGCTGCAGATGCCAAGGCTTATTTGGAAAGTAAACTATTTAACAAGGATGTCGTAGCTGGGCTTAAACTTCTTCTTCAAGCTGAACCGGAAATTCGAATTTACAGTGCTTATTAATTAAATCATCTAGCCCCTTTAGAAAAGCAAATAATTAAATCAAAAATACTAAGAGAGGAACCGGGAGCGCAAAATGTGTACTTCCGGTTCCTTTTGTTATATATGAATCATGATTCCGCATCCGAATTGTAGGAGGAAAGATGCATGAAAATGATGAATGCTATACAAATCCCGGGTAAAGGAGAAAAAATGAGGTTAGTTGATATTCCCGTGCCTCAACCGGGAGAAGGACAAGTGCACCTTCGTGTAGAAGCTTGCGGCGTATGTAACGGGGACTCGATAGCTATTAGTGGATTCGCTCCTGAGTATCCGCGGATTCCGGGTCATGAAGTTATCGGTATTGTAAAGGAGCTTGGAGCCGGTTCAATTCAATGGAAGGTTGGACAACGAGTAGGCATTGGAGGGCATGGAGGTAATAACCATGTGACGGGCCTAACCATGGACGGAGGATATGCTGAATACATGGTTGCCTTTGAAGATCGAAGATGCTGCGCCGCTAATGTGTGCCGGAGAGACCACCTTTAGCGTTATTCGAAATAGTAAGGCGCGGCCGGGCGGGGCGTTCGGAACGGATGAGCCGATCCGGCGCGAAGAGGCAGCGATCTTCATCTGGCGCCTGGTCAAATTCGCCATGGATGCCGCGCCCGCCCAAGCAGACTTGAAGAGGCCGGTCGCTCCATGGGCTTCGGAAGGCGTTCAGTACGTGGTCAGCCGGGAACTCTACGGTCCCGAAGTCGAAGCGAGCGGCGGAAAAGTCGATTATAAACCGCGGGACCCTCTTCTTAGGCAAGAAGCGGCGGCGTTGATCGATATGATGCAGCAGAAGCTTCTCTAATCGTTCACAACGACAAGCAAGCGATCCATCCGGGTCGCTTGCTTGTTCCGTTTTCGTTCAATGACAGCATCTTCGTCACTACTGCAGCCAAAGAAATTTATTTATCCGCAACAATCGTTCCGCGGAGCGGGTTATCTTGCATTGCAGAAGAGTGATTGGCATGATTGTCGAGAAATCACTTGCGTTGGATAATAAACTCAAGCATGCATTTTGTTAAATAGTTCACTCTCAGCCTATACTCAGCAAATTGCTGCAAAAATACATTATTTTTAGCTGGAAAATGGGGAAATGAAGTAAATTGCTGCAAAAGTGCACTATTTTTTGTTGGCATATATAGAAAAGAGGCACTACTGAGCGAAAAAGATGCACATTTGCAGGATTTTTGCTGGGGTACGATGAATCGCCTCAAATTGCTGTATTATTGCATTATTTCTCAAGAGTGGGCTTCAGTAGTGAAGATCTCAAATAGCTTCAATAAGTGCTCAATAAGTACTCAATAAGTACTCAATAAGTACTCAATAAGTACTCAATAAGTACTCAATAAGTACTCAATAAGTACTCAATAAGTACTCAATAAGTACTCAATAAGTACTCAATAAGTACTCAATAAGTACTCAATAAGAACTCAATAAGTACTCAATAAGTGCTCAATAAGTACTTAGAAAGTCTTCAATAGGAGCTGCAGTAGCGTATTCATCGAGCAACGGGGAGGAGCACTGCGCCCGAGATATCTCAGTTTAGGCACTTTCCTTACCCATATGAATTCAAGCCGCCGAAATCGCTTGTCTGTTAACATTCGCTAATACGAAGCCTAGAGGTATGAATTTCTTTAGTTGTGTCTCCGATTTCCGCATAACCGATATCAAGAATTGCAGCAATTCGTTCATGATCCCGGATTCCTAATCTTTGGCGCAATGAGGAATCGTGTATCCAATCATCCATACAAATTAACATGCCGATGTTTTGTTCCAAACCAAGCAATCTCATGTTTTGAATCAAGCAGAATACGGCGGCTAAATCCTCCTCTTGCTTGTGCATATCGTCTACTGCATCCGCAATGACGACAAGATGAGCCGGTGCCTCGCGGTGGAGCGGCATCGCTTCTCTCCCTTTTTCACCTTCCACGAACAGAAACCGCCAAGGCTCCCTCAAGCCATCATTCGGTGCCCATACGGCTGTTTCCAACAGTTTCAGAATTAATTCGGGTTCAACTTCTTTCTGTTCAAAACGACCCGGCCGGCAACTTTTCCCCAATAAACTCGTTATAGACAAGGCATTCTTCTCCTCCTTTCAAAGTCCCAATGAAACCAAAGAAATCAGATTTGCGGCCAGTGTAGCCACTTCTTGGAGGCTGGCGTACGTTTTCTAGGGCGAGGCGTTTTTTCGATGAAACCGAAGAGCAAAATACCTACCAATCGTTCCCGGTCCGAGATGCCCAGTTGTTCGAAGAAAGGTTTGGTATACAACATTTCATCCGAACGCCAAAACATGCCGATGCCCTTCTCCCAAGCCAAAAGCTGCAAGTTTTGCAGGAAAAAGCAAGCATTCGCATAATGCATATCTTTCTGTTGCTGCGAATCATGGTCATCCACTACTATGACCAAGAGACCGGGGACCTCGGAAAAAAACTTAGCCATCGTCTCTTTCACGGAACGGGGAATGAGTTTTCCCATTCGGGTAGCAGTAAAGGAATCCAGCATGTAATGCGACAAGCGATTTTTGGACTCGTTTTGCAGGGCTATAATAAGCCGCATGGATTGCAGCATTTGTGGGTCGCACGAAACCGCCGCCCGATTAAATAACTCTTGCATCAAATGATCCGGCACAGCTTGATCGGCGAACTTCCGTATGCTTCTACGCTCTTTGATTATGGATTCCACGCTCATTCACATTCCTGCCTTCCAAGTAAAATAACTGCCTTGAGTTGATTGTTTAATCATCTATGGGCTTCCGCTTCCGTATTTATGACTCTTCCCCCAGCCACGGACAATTGTTTCTGAAAAAACAAAGAACCTTCTTGACGATTTATAGTTTCATTAGAATGAATTTATTAGACATTAAATCATTTAAATCCATTATTAAAACAATTAACATAGTTTCTTATGAAACAATATTTATTGTACTGTCCACACTTTATTGTGTCAACTAACGGTCTAATCGGTCACTATTGTTTCTAGGGAAATAATCTATGATATAATGTTGAAAATGAGTCGAGGAGCCAGCAGAACTATGGGTACTTCCAACCGAAACAAAGCCGCAATACATGAATTTTTCATTCGGTTTCTTCAGCAAAAAGAACAATATGAAACCCGAATAGCATCCACTTACCTTGAGGATATCCGCAAGCATATAGATGCGGACTTTAGCTTGAATATGACGGAGCTGCACACCATTGCGTGCATCGGAGAGCAAGAGCCGATCAATCTCACTTCCATCGCGGAAAGGTTAAATTTAAGCAAAGGGAACACCTCCAAGATCGCCAAAAAGTTACTCGAGGCAGGTTGGGTTCGAAAAGCCCAGCTCAACGACAACAAAAAGGAAGTGTACTTTCGGCTTACGCCTGTCGGGAAAAAGCTGTTTGCCGCTCATGATGAGCTCCATACGAAGGAAGAGCAAAGAATGTACGAGTTTTTGGAAAGATATAGCGAAGCCGAGCTTGAAATTATTAAACGACTGTTCGAAGATCTGACTGAATTCTATCGATAACGAAAATAAGAGAAAGCTTGACAACGACTAAAGTGTGCTTTTATACTGTTTTTCGAAACGGAATACTAAAAATTGATTTTGGATGTGGACTTTTCTGGAGATCGATCTCTATTTTCGCCACACAAAGGCCTTACTGGCCATTTGTGTGGTTTTTTTTGCATTCAAAAAGGGAGGACTATCATGAAATTCTGGCACTATGCGTTGATTGTTTTTTTAGGAGGCTGTTGTTACGGGATATTGTCCACATTTGTTAAATTGGCGTATGCAGCTGGTTTTACAGTGTCGGTAGTAACCGGAGGACAGTATTTTTTCGGAGTTGTACTTGCCTGGCTTGCCGTTTTATTTACCAAAAAGAAAAAATTAACTTCTTTACAAATCTCAAAACTTATTCTGTCCGGAATTCCGTTCGGGTTAACGGGCATATTTTATTATCAAGCCTTACAAACCCTGAATGCTTCACTTGCCATTGTTTTTTTGTTCCAATTTGTTTGGATCGGGGCCCTATTGGAGTGGGTGTTCCATAAGAAAAAACCGACAAAGAGTAAGCTTATCTCCATTGTAATGCTACTAATCGGATCTATTTTGGCAGCCAATCTGCTGTTTCAGGAACGCATGGCGTTGTCTTGGCAGGGAAGCATTTGGGGATTGCTTGCTGCATTATCTTTTTCCTCATTCGTTTTTTTGAGTAGCTTTGTTGAAAAGGAAGCCCCTCCCATATTAAAAAGCGCTCTTCTTTCCACGGGGGGAGTAATAACCGTATTTATCGCATTTCCGCCCACGTTTTTGTTTGATTTGGAGGTATTGATGGGGGTGATTCCTTATGGATTGGTATTGGGTATATTCGGGGTCGTCCTTCCGCCCCTTTTGTTTTCCATTGGAATGCCGCATGTCGGTTCAGGGTTGGGAACCATCCTGACGGCATCCGAACTGCCGGTTGTCGTTACCATGTCCTCTTTGGTGCTGGCTGAACCAATAAGCTTGCCTCAGTGGATTGGAGTGATCGTTATTTTAGGCGGGATTATTAACGGCAATATCAGATCCGGAAATTCGAACAAGAAAGCCTTAAATATCCAAAAGGCGGCCGGTTAGATTAATATAAAAAGCTGCGGGTCGTTTAAGGGCTTCCGTATTAAGAATGAGAAGGCAAAAAAGAAAGAATGTACTTATGTATCAAGGAAAGTTACGAAAAATCGTTAGGGTACTGTTGGTTTAATATACCGTTTTAACCTTGTATTTTTTGTTTGTGGGTTTCAATAGAGGCTCTTCTAATTTAGACCAAGGGTAGCGATTCAGCTTAGTACCTGAAGGAATTCCTTTGCACTTTTCCCATGGGGAGGGACTTTCGGATTTGGTTTTTTGAATTGGGAAATTTCGTGGTATTCATACGCTTTGTTATTCTGGGCATTACGTTTCTGGAAATTTTACAGATGATTTCCCGTCTAGGTCAGCCGGAATTATGCGTCACCATGGAAGCCGGTGATCAGGATGATCTTGATCACCGGCTTTTGCATTTTTCCATAATCGACTATTTTACGTTTTTAGGATAGGAATCGGGAAATGAACGATTTTCTTTCAGAATATCATTGTTAATCTTAGTGGCTTGCGGTCGCCAAAAAGCGTTCAAGCTCGCTCCGCGTCGGAAGGCCGTCCATGTCGCCCTGCGACTGGATCGCAAGTGCCCCAATCGCGTTTCCACGGCTGACGGACGCATGCACGCCAAGATCCTCCAGAAGCCCGCTAATGACGCCGGTAGCGAAACCGTCCCCTGCTCCGACCGTGTCGACCACGCGCTCCACCTTGAATCCTTCGGCAAATCCCTCGGTCTGACGAGATTTATAATAAGCTCCTTGCGGCCCCATCTTGATAACCACCAGTGAAACGCCAAGATCCAAGTAATAGTCTGCAATATGTTCCGGTTCTGTTAATCCGGTAAGTATTTTTGCTTCGCCGATTCCCGGCAGGAACCAGTCGCTTTTGACTGCCAAGGCATTGATGGTCCGAGCCATCGTCTCCTTATCCGGCCATAATACCGGACGCAGGTTGGGGTCCAGCGAAACCGTTTTGCCCCGCAGCTTCATGTAGTCTATGGCGTGATGGGAGAATTCCAGCATGGACGGCGATAAAGCGGCCGAGATCCCGGTGACGTGCAAATGTCTGGCGCCGTCGAAATACGCTTCGTCGAAATCCGCCACGCTTAACGTGGAAGCCGCCGAATTCTTGCGGAAGTATTCCACTTTCGGATCTCCGCTCATCACGTTGGATTTCATAAGCATGCCGGTGGCATGTTCTTTTGTGAAAATAACGCGGGACGTATCGACGCCCTCTTCGTTTTGGATGTTTATAATAAACTTGCCTAAGTTATCTTCCCCAAGCTTGGTCACGTACCCGGTAGGATGACCAAGACGGCTCAAGCCTACCGCTACGTTGCTTTCCGCTCCGGCAAGCGCTTTGGAAAAGGATGCTGCCTCATGCAATTCGCCGGCTTCGTTGGCGTAAAACATGGCCATCGCTTCACCGAAGGTAATTACGGATAATGACTTGTTCATAATACTTCCTCCTTTGGATAATGCAGCGCTTTCACTTGGCTAAATAAAATATCATATAATTCTGATGTTTGACAATGACAGCTCTATGAACCGGTGTTATGGGATGAGTTTAAAAAGATTGACTCAATTTCCGTAGGCGTGGTAGCCGTCATTCGTGCTGATAACGCCGACGATGCCTTCAAAATGTCCGAAGCTTGCGTTAAGGGCGGGCGGACTTACGAATATCGAAGTCACCTTTACCACTCCATCAGCCGACGAGGTGATTCGGCGGTGATTGGAGCCGGGACCGTACTGGATCCGGTGACCGCCCGAATCGCTTTGCTGGCAGGAGCCGAGTTCGTCGTCAGCCCATCGTTCGAGGAAGAAACGGCAAAGCTTTGCAATTTGTACGGCATTCCATATATGCCCGGGGTGCAAACGCTCGGCGAGATCAAAGAAGCGATGAAATTTGGGCCGATGTATTAAAACTGTTCCCCGGCAGCGCGTACGGAGAGGATTTCGTCAAGGCCGTAAGAGGCCCAATGCCGCACCTGAACATCATGCCTACCGGCGGCGCAAGGGCGTTACGACCAGATCACGGATTTGGCGGCCCAGTACGTGACAAAATTTCAAGAGATTAAGTCATCCGGCAAATAAGCCCCAAAACCGATGGGGCTGTCCAGAAAGTCAGTGAAAACTGACTGCTGGAAGCCCCGCTTTTGTTGAATGAAAAAATAGAACAAAAAAAACCGTCTTTTCCTGTAGAATAGAAGTTACCACACCACCAGCTCAGGAAGAGGCGATTTTTTTGCATAATTAAACGGCTACTACCGAACAGTATATCACGGAGCTGACGCCTCCTCTAGAGGGCTTGGAAGAAAAGATGGTTTCCAACGAACCCTTGCACCCACCTTTAAAGACTATGATAACAAACAGGCTCAGATGATTCTGGATCTGGAGATGTATATTCCTGCCCATCATGTGGCGCATGTCATTGATGAGATGATCGAAGGAATCTGTTTTACAGTCTTCATCAGCGGCCGATGGATACACGCTGCTTCATTCCACATTTGGAGCGATTGGCTGTGTCTTTTTTGCCGATGCGGGCTATGGCAGTGAGGAAAACTATCTGTACGCGGTTGGCGAAGAAAAGAGCCGCGTTTTGATTTTCTTATCCCTTAAGGAAGCTACATGAAAGAGAAGGAACGCCGCTAACTGGATGTATGACGCGTGCAATGACCGCTTTGTTTGCCCGAATGGCCGCTACGTGCACTTTTAAGAAATACCAAACGAAAAAGAACGCTTCGGGCCTGGAGCAAAGCTTTTACAATTATGAATGTGAGGATTGGGAGATTGTCCATTCAAGGCAAGCTGCACGAAGGCAAAGGGTAAACGCCAGGTCCATTGGAATACGATCTGGGAAGAGTTAAAAGCAAAGGCCGAAAAAGCCCTTGAGGATGGCGAGAAATCAGCCATCTATGCTCGACGCAAAGTCGAGGTGGAAAGTGTATTTGGTCACATTAAGGGCAACCGGTCGTTCCGTCGGTTCTCCTTGCGAGCACTAGACAAGGTACACATCGAGTTTGGAAATTGTGGCCTTAGCCCACAATCTACTGAAGATAGCAGGCATCCGCCTCGCTGCTTTCCTGCATAAACAAGCACATAAAAAAGTTGGGTGGAAAACACGGTGGTTTCCAGCCCAACTTTTTTTCTGAGAAAAGAAGTCCGCACTATGATGGGTTTATCTTTCTACGTCGAAGGAGAGCGGAAAAAGGACAAGAGGATGCCCGGGAACCGGAATATTCGGTACCCTGTTTATCTTCCATACATCCGTCTATATTTTTAAGTTACATATTTAGCAGTGGTCTCGTTCAACGTTGGCTTGCTTCGTTTTGAGCATGTGGTAGAGAATGACTAGCATTTTCTTGGCGAGAGCCACCAAAGCCCTTTTTCTTGCCGCGACGTGAAGCTAATGACCAAAACTTCGTAGATAGTCGTGTATTTTGGGCTTTCAATGCAGCCCAAGCAGCTTCGCCAATGCGGTTTTGATGTGGGGGTTACCTTTCACGGTGCGTGTACTTTTTTTTGACCCGCACTTTCGTGATTTCCGGGAGCCACACCAGCCCAGGAAGCCAGGTGGGCTGCTGTTGGAAATTGCACCATGTTCGTCCCCATCTCTGCCAAGATGCTCGCCGCTGTTGTACGTTTTACGCCGGGTATCGTTTGCATGAGTGCCATCAATCTCTTCTTTGTAACTGTTGAGATATTCCTCGATCCGTTCATCCAGTTGGCGAATAGACTCTTCGTAAATTGCGATTTCATTCCACAGAAACCGGATCATAAAAAGCTCGTGTTCATCTAGTGTGCCGAACAGCGAATTCGCTAGTGCGGAGACTTTCTTCTTGATTGTTCCTTTCATGCGTGCTTCAATTTTGCCGGACTCAATAAAACCTTGCTCCATTAATCGTATTAGGAGATTGCGTCCGGAAACACCGAAGACATCGCTAATGACCGTTCCAAGTTTAATGTTGGCACACTCTAGAACCTTTTGGAGTCGGTTCTTCTTTGCGGTTAAACCGCCAACCTGTTTCTTGCAAAGGCGAGTGAGCTCACGAAGCTCAGAGGGAGGAACGAAGCTTGGCTCGACCAAACCGTGAAGAAGGAGCTTGGCAATCCATTCGGCATCAGATACATCGGTTTTCCGTCCCGGTACGTTTTTAATTCGCTGTGCGTTAGCCAGAGTAATGTCGAAGTAGCCTTCTAACACATTGTAAACGGGGCGCCAGTAAATACCGGTACTTCTCCATAGCAAGGTGTGTAATCTCCTTACACGCTTCGAGTCCTCATTGTTTTGTTTGCAAGGTCGAACCACCATAAAAAACAACGTGTTTATTCCAATTACGTTCCTTACCAGTATGGAAAAACAGAAAACCGCTAAACCCAGCATGACTTCATTTTCATGTCAGGGTTGCGGTTAAACACCATGGATGTTTTGTTTTAGGGACTTATTGGACAGCCCCTTTTCCGGAAAGAATTTGTTGGGGTGATATATTATTGAAGTTGGAATGGTTGTTCTGTCCTATTTGCCAAAGTGGAACGCGGATTCAGATGCGAGAAGATATGGATCTAAAAAACTTCCCGTTGTTTTGTCCAAAGTGCAAGTAGAAAAGCCAAATCAATGTCAAACAACTAAATATGTCAGTTATCAAACCTGCCAATTTTTCGCGCAGTCGTGTGAATCATTCAAAATAAAATGTGACCATGCTTCTGAGTCCAGTTTAATCAGGTGTTCTATAACACGGGCGTAGTAGATGCGCAGGAACTTATGCTCCAATGCCTCGACCCGCAAAGTCGCAGTATTTTCGTTCCCGGCACAATGTTCAGGATTGACAGCCGGATTGCTGGAGAAATCTTAAGGTAATGTTAAGGTTAACCATGTTTAACTGAAAGGTAGGGCAACTATAATGAACTTACGGCTCGAAGGTATGATGAGTAAGAAGAGAGGTGAAACCATGAGCAAAACTATTCTGATTGTAGATGACGAGAAGGAAATTCGTGAGCTTCTGCGGCTATATATAGAAAAGGACGGCTATTCCGTGATACAGGCTGAAAATGGATTGGAGGCGCTTAAACAGGCTGCGTCCGCACGGATTGATTTGGCTGTCATCGACATTATGATGCCGGAGCTTGACGGCTATCAGCTTATCAAAGGTTTGAGAGAACTCAGCAATCTTCCCATTATTATCGTGAGCGCCAAAACGGAAAACCATGAGAAAATATTGGGGCTTGACCTTGGTGCGGACGATTATGTGACAAAGCCTTTTGACCCTTTGGAGGTCATAGCCCGAATCAAAGCTCAATTACGCCGCTATGACGGAGGTACGGCGGATTTCGAAGCGGCTTTGCTGACGGCAGGCGAACTGTGTATGGATGTTTCCGCTTGCACGCTTAGCTTTGGCAGCGGGACAATCCCTCTTACCGCCACGGAATTTAACATGATGAAACTGTTTATGCAAAGCCCCGGACGTGTATACACCAAACAGCAGATTTATGAAGCTGCATGGCAGGAGGCAGCCGTCGTGGACGACAATACGGTGATGGTCGCCATCAGCAAGCTGCGCGGCAAACTTCCAGGTGACGGTACGGTATCCATCGGAACCGTCCGGGGATTAGGGTATCGTCTGGAGGTGCGTACATGAAGAAAAAGCGTAGTTTCAAAAGAGTCATCATGCGCAGATTCATAGGCTATACCATCGGAATTGCACTGACGCTTCTGGTATTGGAGTTTTTATTCAGTCTGTTTACATTGAATAACGGGATGAACTTCTCGGAACTGGCGTCTTCCCCTCTGGCTGAGGGAACGGAAACCCTTCAAATCACGCTTTCAGTTTTCTGGAATCTTATCACAGTTGCGATATATTTTATAGGGATTGTCCTTTTTGGGCGCGGAATCAACAGGAAAATCATGGATCCTGTACAGAAAATGGATGAAGGTTTCAAGGAGGTTACGGCCGGTCATTTGGACACTACGCTGAACTTTGAAACAGAAACGGAATTTGGGGAAATGCGGGATGCCTTCAATTTTATGGTACGAAAGCTGAAAGACTCCGAAGAAAAGCGAATGACAATGGAAAATGAGAGAATGCGGCTTTTCTCGCACATTGCCCATGACTTGAAAACCCCCATGACAACGATTTCCGGATACGCGCAAGCCTTGGCAAGCGGTATGGTGGAGGAGCCGGACAAACAGCGGGAATACCATCTGGCGATTAAAGCGAAATCCGGGCAGATGAACCAATTGATTGACCAGTTGCTTTCCTATTCCAAGCTGGGTACGCCGCAATACCGGATGAATTTTGCGAAGGTTGACCTTGTAGAGCTGCTTCGCGTATCTTGCGCCACTTTGTTTGGTGAAATCGAAAGCAAGCTGATGAAATTGGAGCTGCGGTTGCCGGACAATCCAGTATTTTACATGGCGAATTTGTTGGAAACCAACCGTGCTATTGGAAATTTGCTGACAAACGCAATCCGCCATAACCCGGTGGGCAGCCTATTGTCTGTGGAGCTGACGGATGAACCAGGCTGTATTAAGATACATATTGCCGATAACGGAGCGGCTATCCCGGAGGCCATCGCCGGGAATCTGTTCGAGCCTTTTGTTTCCGGCAGTGATTCAAGAAGTACCAGTAGTGGAACAGGACTTGGGCTTGCCATTGTGAAAAAGGTGATGGAACAGCATTCCGGTGAGGTTTTCGTATTGGACGCCCCCTCTCCTTATACAAAGATGTTTGTCCTGAGTTTTCCAAAAGTTTCAGGACACAGAAAGACGGAGGGGTGAATATGTATCAAAAAATTATTAAAAACGATATACGCAAAAGTAAGCTGATTACCGCGACGATTACGGCGTTTATCCTCGTTGCCGCCATGTTGACCGCTTTGGGCGCATCGCTGACAGTAAATCTGTTCGGCGCTATTGACAATATGCTTCATTCGGCAAAGTCGCCCCATTTTATGCAGATGCACACAGGCGACGTAGATCTGGAACAGTTGCGGAGCTTCGCGGACGCTAATGAGAACGTAGAGGGTTATCAGGTGTTGGAGTTCCTCAACATCGAGGGCGCGGACATTGTCATCGGGGACGATTCCCTTGCTGGAAGCATACAGGACAACGGCCTTTCAGTGCAGGGCGAGAAATTCGACTTCCTGCTTAACTTAAACGGCGAAGTCGTCCGTCCCGCCGACGGCGAAATCTATGTCCCCATCTATTACATGCAGGAAGGAAACGCGGCACTTGGCGATACGGTGACAATCCACGGCATTTCCTTTACCGTCGCGGGGTTTTTACGGGATTCTATCATGAACGCGGCGATGGTAAGCTCCAAGCGGTTCCTTGTGAGCCAAGCGGATTTTGAAAGAGTCCGTGAGTTCGGACAGTTAGAAAACCTTATTGAGTTCCGGCTGGCAGAGGACGTTTCCTTCCCGGCTTTCGAGGCAACCTATCTCGACTCGGGGCTTCCTGCAAACGGCCCGCCCGCTATCACTTACACTCAAGTAAAGATGATAAACGGCATTACGGACGGCATCATGATTGCCGTGCTGGTGTTGATAGGCGTCCTTGTCATCATCGTGGCGTTTTTGTGCATCCGCTTTACACTACTGGCTAAAATCGAAGAGGATTATAAGGAAATAGGCGTACTGAAGGCCGTTGGGATGCGGGTATCGCAGATTAAAAAGCTCTACCTTGCGAAATACGGCGCTATCGCGGGGGTGGCCTGCGCGCTGGGCTTTCTGGCCTCCCTGCCGCTCCAAACGCCTTTCATGCAAAACATCCGCCTGTACATGGGCGAAAGCGGCAGCCCGTTACCCGGCTTGCTCTGCGGGCTTTTGGGGGCGACGGTAATCTGCGGGGGGGTCATGCTGTATGTGAACGGCGTGTTGCGGCGTTTCCGTAAAATATCCGCGGCACAGGCGGTGCGGTTCGGCGCGTCGCAGGAAAAATCGAAATCGGCCAGAATCTTCCGGCTGAGTAATAACAGACTCTTTTCCCGGAATATCTTTCTTGGAATCAAGGATGTTCTTTCCCGGAAAAAGCTGTATGTCACCATGCTGATGGTGCTGATCATTTCCTCATTCATTATGATTGTGCCGCAAAATATCAGCAGCACCATTTCTGCGGAAAGCTTCATCACCTACATGGGCATGGGAATTTCCGACGTTAATATCGGGGTGATGCGGACACAGGTGGAGGATGTTCTGGGGAAGGCGGCGGAAGTTGCCGACGTGCTGGCGGCGGATAAGAATGTTGAAAAGTATGCTTTGTTCACCGGCATGATGTTAGACCGGAAAGCGGACGACGGAACGATGGAGAAGCTGCGGGTGGCATTTGGTGACTATTCCGCCTTTCCTATCACCTACTCCAAAGGCCGTGCGCCGCAGTCGGAATCAGAACTCGCTCTCTCCGTCCTCAATGCTAAAGACCTTGAAAAAACCGTTGGGGATGAAATCATTTTAATCGTTGACGGCGCGGAAAAGCACCTGACGGTCTGTGGGATTTACTCTGATGTCACCAACGGCGGACGAACGGCACAGGCCATTTTTGAGGCAAATAGCAGAGATGTTTTGAGCGTCGGCATGGCGGTCACGTTCCGTGACCGCCAGAGTGTAAAGGCGGCAATATCACAGTACAGGGAACAGTTCCCCTTTGCCAAGGTTACCGGCATCGATGAAAGCATTGGGCAGATGCTCGGCTCTATACGGGACGCCATCAAAATGGCTTCCGCCGTCGCTATCGGGGTAACCGTCCTACTCACACTACTGGTCACGGTGCTGTTTATGAAAATGCTGGTGGCGAAAGACCGCTATCCCATCGCCATACTGAAATCAATGGGCTTCACCGGTGCGGACATTCGCGGGCAGTATCTTACGCGCTCCATCACCGTGCTGGCGCTGGGCGTAATCATCGGCACAATTCTGGCAAACACGCTGGGAGAGCTTGTCGGCATGGCAATCGTTTCTTCCTTTGGCGCAACAAGCTTCCATTTTGCGGTAAACCCGTGGTTTGTCTACCTCGTTTCGCCTCTGCTGATTGCGGGTTGCGTCGTCGTCGCCACCATGCTGGGCGTTTCCGGCATCCAGGCATTAAAGATTTCCGAACATATCAAGGAGGCTTAACATTATGAATAGCATTATTACAGGTAAAAATATCGTGAAAACCTTTGGTAAGGGTAACGAGCAGGCCAAGGCGCTGAACGGAGTAAACGTGGAAATAGCAAAAGGCGAGTTTGTTGCCGTGATGGGGCCGTCCGGTTCGGGAAAATCCACACTGCTGTTCGCGCTCAGCGGCATGGACGAGATTACAGGCGGGTCGGTGAAATTTGGCGATGCCGAACTATCTAAACTCCGGGAAAACGCGCTTGCGGATGTTCGCCGGACAAAAATGGGCTTTGTCTTTCAGCAGCCCACTATGCTGAAAAACTTGAATCTTTTGGATAATATCATCCTCCCCGCCACGCATGAGGGCAAAAAGGATACAGCGAAACTCACGCAAAAGGCGAAAGCCCTGATGAAGAAAACGGGGATTGCCGGGCTTGAAAGCAGGGATACCACGGAGGTTTCGGGCGGCCAACTCCAGCGGGCAGGCATCTGTCGCGCCTTGATGAATGCGCCGGAGATTCTCTTTGCCGACGAGCCGACCGGCGCGCTCAACTCAAAATCGGCGGAGGAAATCATGGGGCTGCTGGTGGACATCAACAAAGAGGGCACAGCTATATTGCTTGTGACCCACGACGCGAAAGTAGCGGCCAGGGCTGACAGGGTTCTGTTTACGAAGGACGGGAATATCGTTTCCGAACTGCCGCTACAAAAGTTCAGCGGCAGGGATATGGAGGAGAGAGGGGAAAAGGTACTCGCTGAGATGGCGGCTGTGGGTATTTAGGTGCGATTTAAAATTGCAAATAGCCATAGGCGGCGCGGAAAACCTCTGAACTTTATTGCTTATGCCTTGCGAAAACGATGAACACGGAGCGCGTAACCGTGCCTTCTTTGGGCGAAAGTCCGAACTTGGACAATGCATGTATAAATTAGTGAGTGTGAGGTGGTGAGAGATAAACACAACTTTCCTGAAGAATATGGTAATTGTTCTGGTAGGTTATTTAGGCCGTTCTCCGCCTTTCTCCATTCATCAACCTGTCAATCCGGCGAAGCAATTCGCCACATGATGAATGGAGGAAGTATAATGGACAAGCCATTAGTTAGTTACTCCAGAAAAAGTCACGACAATTGTCTGGAAAACAGGAAAGGAATACAGAGGTGCTTGAATTCCTTGGAAGTAAGAATTCGCCAAGCATCTTCTTCTTGGATTAAGCTATTTTTTGATATACTCCGAGAACTTTTCGAGAAATTCCAAAGAATTGATGTCCTCCCTCAGATGATGGTGCACCAAGTCGTCGATTTTCGCCGTTTCTTTATTCGCCATGTATTCCAGCATGCGTTGGTGCTCATTCCAAATTTGCAACAGCTTTCCTTTTTCCAACATGTGCAATTTTCGATATCTGACGTAGTGAACATTGGATTGCTGGATCAAATTCCACAAAAACTCGCGCCCCGCCAATCTGTACACTGTGCAGTGAAATTGGTCATCAAGGCCGAGAAAAGCATCCGCGGCATTTTCCTCCCTGATGGCGGCCTTCTGCGCGTCCAAAATTTCCTTTAGTTCCTGCATCTCTTTCAGCGAAAGCTGGGAGGCCAGGTCTTTCATAATTTCCTTCTCCAGCGTGCTTCTCATATAAATCATTTGCTCGACGGAATCCAAATCGATATGCGAAACGAAATTTCCTTTTTTGGGATAGACATCGATATAAGACTCAAGAGACAGCTGCTTCAGCACGTCGCGCAAAGGCGTCCTTGAAAGCTGAAAACGTTCGGACAAGGCGGTCTCGCTCAATATCGTACCGGGCTTTAATTTTAGCGTCAAAATATCGCTTTTGAGCAGATTCATGATTTCTTCTTTCGTAAACATTCCATTCCTACTTTCGTTTGAAATATCTATTACTAGTATACAACTGCTTTGAGCGAGTTCAAATCCTTTGTAATTAAATTCACTTAAAAACCCGAGAAAGAACTCTGTTTTATACGATTGACAAATATATTTCCCTAATTTATGATCAAGAAAAATCTTGTATACAAGATTGATGCGTTAACATCTTGAGGAGGGCTTCGTTATGAATATGACTTGGAGATGGTATGGGGAGGGGAACGACAATATCACGCTCGATCATATCCGGCAAATTCCGGGGGTGATGGGTATTGTCTGGTCTCTGCATGATAAGGTCGCCGGAGAAGTGTGGGAAATGGAGCGGATTCAGGAGGTTGCCGATCAAATTACAAGCAAAGGTTTCAGCACGGCGGTTGTGGAAAGCGTCAATGTTCATGATGACATCAAAATCGGCCTGCCGTCCCGCGATAAATACATCGATATTTACATCGACACGATCCGGAAGTTGGCCAAAGTAGGCGTTAAAGTAATTTGCTATAACTTTATGCCCATTTTTGACTGGACTAGAACGGAGCTTTATAAGGTGTTGCCTGACGGGTCTAACGCTCTATTTTATGAAAAGGCTGCCATCAATGACGATCCTCGCAAAATGGTTGACAAAATCCTCAAAGGTGCCGGAAACTTTACGATGCCGGGCTGGGAACCGGAGCGGCTGGCGAAGCTGGACGAACTGTTTGCGGCCTATGCTGAAGTCACCGAAGAGAAGCTGTTTGAGAACTTAAAGTATTTCCTTGAGCGTATCATACCTGTATGTGAAGAGGTTGACATCAAGATGGCCATCCATCCGGACGATCCGGCTTGGCCGATCTTCGGACTGCCGCGGATCATCCGCAGCCGAGATACGATTCGCCGCCTTCTTGACATGGTCGACAGTCCATATAACGGCCTGACCTTCTGCACCGGCTCGTTAGGCACGAATCCGGAGAACGATTTGCCGGCCATGATTCGCGAATTCCACGACCGCATTTACTTTGCCCACATCCGTAACGTGAAGGTGTTTGAAAACGGTGATTTCATCGAAGTGTCTCATCGCGGACAGGATGGCAACGTGGATGTGCCTGAAATCGTAAAAGCATACCATGAAAATGGGTTCAAGGGATATGTCCGTCCGGATCACGGCAGACATTTGTGGGGTGAGGAGCAGAATTGCCGCCCAGGATATGGCTTGTATGACCGGGCCATGGGAATCATGTATTTGCTCGGCGTCTGGGACAGCCTGGAAAATGCCAAGAATGCAAAGGAAGTGAATTAGATGCTGAAGCTGGACCGGAAGGGGCTTTTGGACAAGGCTGCTTGGAAAGCGGCCGGCATCGAATTGCCGCAATTTGACTTGGACGCCGTAGCGAGGAAAACCTCCGATAATCCGCAATGGGTACATTTTGGAGCGGGCAACATTTTCCGTGGTTTCGTGGCTAATGCTCATCAAAAGCTGTTGAACGCCGGAAAAGCGGATACCGGCATAATTGCGGCAGAGACCTTCGATTTTGAAATGATCGGTAGAGTTTACAAGCCCTATGATAATTTAACGTTGCTGGTGCTGATGAACGCGAACGGCGAATTTCAGAAAAATGTGGTCGCCAGCATCGTCGAAGGTCTTGCGGTGGACAAAGAACGGCCGAGCGAGTATCGCCGTTTGATCGAGGCGTTCGAGAATCCGAGCCTGCAGATGGCCAGCTTCACCATTACGGAAAAGGGCTACTCCCTGACGGGGCCTGACGGCAAATACCTAAGCATTGTGGAGAAGGATTTGATGAACGGTCCTGAGCAACCGGTTCACGCGATGAGCATCGTCGCCTCGCTTGCTTACCGGCGTTACCTGAAAGGGCAGTATCCGATGACCTTCGTAAGCATGGACAATTGTTCCCATAACGGCGACAAGCTGCGGGACAGCGTGCTTGCCGTCGCTAAAGCTTGGGCGGAAAAAAGCTTGGTAGAAGAAGGCTTCGTCGCTTATCTTCAGGATGAAAGCAAAATTACGTTCCCGCTGTCCATGATCGACAAAATCACGCCGCGCCCGTCGGTAAAGGTTCAATCGGCGCTGGTCGATTCCGGTTTGTCCGATATGGAGATGATCGTCACTTCCAAACATACGTACACAGCTCCATTTGTTAATGCAGAGATTAGCGAATATCTGGTCATTGAAGACAAATTCACCAATGGTCGTCCGGCACTAGAGGAAGCGGGGGTTATTTTCACCGATCGGGAAACGGTCAATAAGGTGGAAACGATGAAAGTTACCACTTGCCTTAATCCGCTGCATACCGCGCTTGCCGTTTCCGGCTGTTTGCTCGGTTATACCCTTATTGCGGACGAAATGAAGGATTCCGTGTTGCGGCGGTTCGTCGAAATCATCGGTTATGAGGAAGGATTGCCGGTCGTGGTGGATCCGGAAATCATCCATCCCAAGCAGTTTCTTGACGAAGTCTTGCAGGAGCGGTTCGCCAATCCGTATATCCCCGATACGCCGCAGCGGATCGCCACGGATACGTCCCAAAAGATGGGCATCCGTTTTGGTGAGACGATCAAGTCCTATATGCGCAGAGAGGATTTGGATCCCGCCGGCTTGACCGCCATTCCGTTGGCTATTGCTGTCTGGTGCCGTTATCTGCTGGGCGTAGACGATCAAGGGCGGGAATTTACGCTTAGCCCTGATCCGTTGCTTGACAAACTTCAGGGTCATTTGCGGAATACGGCTTTGGGCGATCAAACATCCGAGGTCCGCAAAATTCTTGAGGATGACCAACTTTTCGGAGTGAACTTATACGAAATCGGCCTCGGCGACAAGATCGAAGCCATGTTTCTAGAAATGCTGGCCGGTCCGGGAGCGGTGCGAAGCACTGTGGAAAAGTACGTAAAAAAATAGCGGTATGTATTAAAAGGAATCTTGGCAAAATCTCCAAGGTTCTTTTTTGTGATGAAACGGCTCCGATTCCGGAGATTTATATGGCCTGCGGAACCGATGACTTCCTGCTGGATGTCAATCGGGAAGGTTACCGGATATCTGAATCGTGAAAACGTGAAACACATCTATAAAGAAGGTCAGGGAGCACACATGGGATTTCTGGAACGAATCTATCGGCGATGCGCTGGAATGGGCTGCAGGAGACCGGGGTTCGGCGCGTTAGTCCGCTGAATGTTGGCTCCGGCAAGCCGGACGAAAAGCGTTCCTTTGCTTTATTGAAAAACGGAGTTAAGGTTCTTTTTTTGCCATGTCATGAAAAATCAGCTTTATATTCATGTCGTGATTTTACATATTTTTGTCGTATACTTCTACTAAAAAAATGACTTCTATTGTGATAACTTAATAAGTAGATGTCAGAATATTATATATGGAAACCGGAGGGAGTTACATTGAATATTCGTATTGGCAAGGCCAGTTATTGGCACGTCCATGCCTGGGATTATACCCGTCAAGCTCAAGATCATCACGACACCGAAATCGCGGCGGTATGGGATGAGCAATCGGAACGAGGAAAGCAAGCGGCCGAAGAACTGGGAGTACCTTTTTATGAGACATTATCCGAGATGCTTGCCCGGCCCGATGTGGACGCGGTCATCGTGGACGCGCCGAGTAACATGCATAAGGAAGTGATCATCGCGGCGGCGCGGGCCGGCAAACATATTTTTACGGAAAAAGTGATAGCTCCAACTTTGCGGGAAGTTCATGAAATCGTGGATGAAGTGGCTAAAAACGGCGTGAAATTTACGGTGTCTTTGCCCCGGCTTAATGACGGATACACCCTAGCAATTCAAGATGTTCTGAGCCAGGGGCTGCTCGGCGACGTTACTTACGTTCGGGTGCGGCTATCTCATAACGGCGCCATTGCCGGCTGGCTTCCCGAGCATTTTTATGATTTGGAGCAATGCGGCGGAGGCGCGCTGATCGATCTGGGCTGCCATCCGATGTACCTGACCCGGCTGTTCCTCGGACAGGAAGTGACCGGAGTGAGCGCAAACTTCGGCTATGTCACCGGAAAGGAAGTTGAAGATAACGCCGTAGTGACGTTGTTTACCGGGTCCGGCGCCATCGGCGTGGTCGAGGCGGGGTTCGTGAACAGCCATTCTCCGTTTACGGTCGAGGTTCATGGAACGGAAGGAACCTTGCTGTACGGCACGCCCGAAAACAAATTGCTGCTCCGATCCAATTTAGCGGCCGACAAGGGCGGCGACTGGACCGAGCTGGCCGTTCCGGACAACCGTGAAAGCGCCTTTGACCAATGGGTTCGTCACATTCAGAACGATACGTCAGCAACCGACAATGTTCAAACCGCAGTTGAGCTTACGCGGTTAATGGAGGCGGCGAATGCTTCGGCCAAAGAAGGCCGGGTAATCCGGCTGCAGGAACCGGGCCGGTAAGCCATGGACGGCAGCTTGAAGTTGAATGCTTTTCCTTTTGAAGTCATGTTCGAAAAGCAGGATATGCTGGAGCGGCTGGATATCGTTATCGCTTGGGGAAATTACGAGATTCGCGTTTTAAGGTTCCATTTGACTTCATTTGAACCCGGCAGGATCATCGATTTTCATAACCATGCGGAGTTTGAATTCCATTTCATTCCGAAAGGAAAAGGGTCCGTCATTCTTGAAGACCGCCCTTATGCTTTATCGGAAGGCATGTTCTACTTGACCGGTCCCGGGGTGATGCATTATCAGGAAGCTTCCCTCGAAGAGGGCATGTACGAATTGTGCCTGCATGTGGATATCGTTGCCAAATCCAACCCTGAAGCCGATCCCTGGGAAGCGGCCGAGGCTGAAGAATGCGTGGAAAAGCTGCGCAGCCTGCCGCGAAAACCGGCACTGGACAGTCACCGGGCCATGTACTGTTTCTTGGAAGCGTATGAGGTCTGCGAAGGAAAGCACCGGGGATTCTACACTTCGATCAAACAAATGGTGATCAGTATTTTGTTAAAAGCGGTTAGAGCCTACGACTCTGGTGAAATAAGTACTGAAGCCCCGATCAGGGATATGCTGGCCTACCGTTATCAATATGCTGTCCAGTACATGGAAGCCAATCACTCGGCAAGTCTGACGCTGGACAATGTTGCCGAAAAGTTGAACATCAGTCCGAGACAGCTGCAGCGGATTTTCAGAAACGTAAATGCCGAAATGCCATTCAGCAAGGTGCTGGAAGACATCAGACTGCATGCCGTTTGCCGTAAGCTCGAAGAGAGCGCTTCATCCATCGAAACCATAGCGGTGGCGGAAGGGTTTTCCAATGCGACTTATCTGCATCAAGTGTTTCGCAGGCGGTTCGGAATGACTCCTTCCGCTTACCGTAAGGCTAAAGAATCCAAATCCAATTATGAGGTGAATTGAACATGAGTAAAGTATATCGTATTGGAATTATCGGTTGTGGTGGCATTGCGAACGGTAAGCATTTGCCCAGCCTAAGCAAATTGGATAATGTGGAATTGGTTGCTTTTTGCGACATTGTCCCCGAACGTGCAGAAGAAGCTGCGGCCAAATACGGCGCCGAGGGAGCCGCGGTTTACAGCGATTACCGGGAACTTTTGCAGGACGGCTCCCTGGACATCGTGCATGTGCTTACGCCTAACGATGCCCATGCCGAAATCTCCATAGCTTCGCTTGAAGCGGGCAAACACGTGATGTGCGAAAAGCCGATGGCCAAGACGGCGGCGGATGCCCGGAGAATGGTTGAAGCGGCCAAGCGCACGGGAAAGAAACTGACGATCGGTTATAACAACCGGTTTCGTGAGGACAGCATGTACATGAAAAAGGTGTGCCAGGAAGGGAAGCTGGGACGCATTTATTTTGCCAAAGCCCATGCGATCCGGAGAAGAGCCGTTCCAACGTGGGGCGTGTTTTTGGATGAAGACAAGCAGGGCGGAGGACCGCTTATCGATATCGGGACCCATGCGCTCGATCTGACGCTTTGGATGATGGACAATTATAAACCGAAGGTAGTTTTGGGTACGAAATACCATGAGCTCTCCCGGAAAGAAAATGCGGCAAACGCCTGGGGGCCATGGGATCCTGAAAAGTTTAAGGTAGAGGATTCGGCGTTTGGTATGATTGTTATGGAAGACGGGGCAACCATTATGCTAGAATCCAGTTGGGCGATCAATTCGCTAGAGGTGGACGAAGCCAAATGCAGCCTTAGCGGCACGGAAGCCGGAGCGGACATGAAGAATGGGCTACGCATTAACGGGGAAGAATTCAGCCGCTTGTATACCAAAGAAATTGAACTTGGCGCAGGCGGAGTAGCTTTCTATGACGGCAATGCCGAAAACGCGGCCGATGTGGAAATGAAACGATGGATTGAAGCCGTGGATCAGGATCTGGAGCCGGTGGTTACGCCGGAGCAGGCCTGCGTCGTTTCTGAAATATTGGAGGCTATCTATGAATCGGCTCGCACTGGTAAGGCGGTATATATGAACTGATCCCTGCATCATAGCATTGGAAAGGTGAGAGGAGAACGACAATGGATCATCATCACGACGACAAACATACCGTAGTCATCATCGGTTACGGCGGCATGGGGAGCTATCATGCCAAACTGATCAAGGACAATGGCCGGCTTCAGGTGATCGGCACTTATGATATCGATCATGCCCGCGGAAAAGCTTCGGAACAGGACGGCTATCGCGCTTACGAAAGCTATGAAGCGGTCCTGAACGATGCTGCTGCGGAGATCGTCCTCATCGCGACGCCGAACGATGTGCACAAGGACCTGGCGCTGCATGCATTCGCTGCAGGCAAGCATGTCATTTGCGAAAAGCCGGTCACGATGTCGGTGGAGGATTTCGAAGCCATGACGGCTGCGGCAGACCAGGCGAACAAGGTGGTGATGGTGCACCAAAATCGTCGTTGGGACGAGGATTACCTGATCATTAAACAAATGTACGAACAAAAAACGATCGGTGATTTGTTCCGCATCGAGTCAAGAGTTCACGGGGCGAACGGAATCCCTGGCGACTGGCGCCATCTTGATGCGCATGGCGGCGGAATGCTGCTGGATTGGGGCGTTCACCTGTTGGACCAATTGATCTTTATGATCGACAGTAAAATCATCAGCGTGAGCAGCACCTTGAGCTTTATTTTGGGCGATGAGGTGGATGACGGGTTTGAAGCCATGCTGCAATTTGAAAATGGAGTATCCGCTCTGGTCGAGGTAGGGACCACCAATTTCATTACGCTTCCGCGCTGGTATGTGAAGGGAACGGAAGGCACGGGCGTGATTGAAGACTGGTCGATGACGGGCCGGATCGTGACCCGGAATCGCGATGCGGAAATCGTGGAGCCGAAACCGGTTCAAGCCGGGGTCGGATTGACCAAAACGATGGCGCCTCCATCGGAAATGGCGACCCTCACGGGAGCATTGCCGAAACCTTACGCTCAGCGCAGCAGCTTCTATGACAATTTCGCTGCGGTCATAGAAGGCGCGGACGAGGCGATCGTCCGTAATGATGAAGTCTTGCGGGTGCTGAACCTGATTGAAGCTATTTTCCGGTCCGGACGAACCGGCGAAACCGTGAAGGACTTTGACCTGTACAAATAAAGGCGTGTGACCAATATTAAAGAAACTGCTCCTTTTTGGTGCAGTTTCTTTGGTTTTGCCCCCGATTTTTATCAACACTATAAAACTATCGGCTCAACGAGCGGGGACCCCTTTCCTATTGCTCTCATGGGATGATAGAATGTGATTGTACAGCTAACATATGCTTGCGACATGAAATGGAGAGATCGAATTTTGAGCAACAACAAGAAAGATAAATCACGGCAAGACAGACAAATGTGGATTCTCCGTGGATTGAATTTTTGGCAGTATGCTATATTAGCTGTGCTTGCACCGTTTTTGCCCTTATATTTTGCCGACTTAGGATACTCATCTTCCCAGGTCGGTTTTCTCATGATGATCGGCCCGTTCGCGGCCAGCCTGATCCAGCCGTTCTGGGGGTATTTGAGCGATCGGTTGCGTGCGGTAAAGATCATGATATTTCTGCTATGGAGTTTAGCGATTGCTAGCAGTATAGGTCTGTTTAATTCCGGTACGAGCTACGCGCTGACTCTATGCTTTGTGTTGGCCTTATACTTCTTCTTTCAGCCTTCCATGCCGCTGCTCGACAGCATCTCCGTCCAGTCGGCGGAGCGCAGAGGCGTTGCCTACGGTTCGCTTCGGTTATTCGGCTCCATGGGTTATACCGTGGTTTCTCTTTCAGGGGGGGTGCTGCTGGCCGCTTTGGGAGGAATTGCCAAATTGCCTTATCTGCTTTGGGCAGCCTGGATTGTGCCGCTCTTGCTGCTGTTTTTTCTGCGCGACGAACCGGCCGAAGGGGAAGGCATGTCCCTGAAATCTATAAAAGAACTGTTTACGAACAAATCTTTCTTATGGTTTTTGTTCATGGTGTTCATCATTTCAGTACCCCACCGCATGAACGATGTTATGCTTGGCTTGTACATGAAGGAATTAGGCGCTTCCGATTCCATGGCGGGATGGGCCTGGGCGCTTGCTGCTGCCGTTGAGATTCCCGTATTTGCCTTGATTGGCAAGTATATCAACCGGATTCATGAATATGTGCTGATCGGGATTGTCGGTCTTGTGTACGCGCTGCGCTGGCTGATGTATTATTTGACCGATGATCCATGGGTCCTGCTGGCACTGCAAGCGGGAGCGGCCGTTACATTCGCGATATTCTGGATTGTTTCCATGCATTATGTCGCCCGGATCCTTCCACCGCAGCTCTGCGCGACCGGATTTTCCCTGTTAAGCATGGTGTATCTCGGCTTGTCCGGCATGACCGGCGGCGTTATTGGAGGAAGACTAGCGGACTTGTTTGGGGGAGAAAGCATGTATTTGTTCGCGGTTTTCACCTCCTTTGCCGGGGGGATCTTGTTTCTTGCGACCGAGTTTTATTCCCGCCGACGCGTTTAGAAGCGGTAAGAAGCGGAGTGAAGTGAGCAACGTTCAGGTTAAACGGAAGAAAAAACGAAGGCCGCCTGTCGCGCGTATCGGAGCGCATCAGGCGGCTTTGATTTTGCATTTGCTTGGTTGGAATACGTTTGTTTAAGTCCGGTCCTTAAAAATGCCGAACGGACGGCCGACCGGCATGAACACCCGGCCAAAATGAACATTCAGCACCGCAGCGCCCGCGCCGTAAAGCGAAAGCAGGCCGATACCCAATTCCGCGAATGCGGCAAGTTTATGGAATACTTCCGGCACGATACCGAATGCATCCAGGCTAAGGCCGAGAAAAAGAACATCGATCAATACGAAAATGAAAAACAGGACTTTATGCGTCTCCATCGCACCGATGGTCATGAACAAGGTGAAGACGAGATATCCGGCAAACGCAAAACCAAGCTGCTTGCCGTCGATGCCGGACGCCAACTCCGGTCCAAGCGCTCCCAGCTTGATCAACCAGCTGACGCCCATGGCAAACCAGAAAAAGGCATACGCCCCGAAAGCGGTCATCCCGAAAGTGTTGTTATGTTTGGCGTCCTGAATGCTGGCGTACAGCTGGGCAAAGGCGCCCAAAAATATGGCCCAGGGGATAGCGTAGCTAAGGCCTTCAGTCAGTCCCAGCTTTTGCGAGGAAGCGACGAGGGTGACGATCGCCAGCCCGAACAGGCCGATTCCGCTGGGATCGGCCGTAATGATTTTTACTTGAGTTGAAGTTGCGTTTTGCATGGTTCCTTAAGAGCCTCCACGAGATCGTTTGCTGTCTTGGCATTCCTCCGATACCGGAATGCATACTGAAATATTGTAATGGATTTGGACAGGTTCGTACAATGTTTTATATTAAGTAAGATATTTTTACAGGGTCAATCGTGTTATATACAGGAGGTGAACCGATGGACAATCCTGCTTTAGGGCCAAGAGATGACGAATTTGCTGAAATCTATCGAATGCATGTGGATACGGTATACAGACTGTGTTTCATCCTTTTGAAAAATACGGCGGATGCGGATGACGCCGTTCAATCCATATTTTTAAAAATGTTCAAGCACAACAAAACGTTTAATGACCATGAGCATGAGAAGGCATGGCTGATCGTTGCCACCAAAAATCACTGTAAAGACGTGTTAAAAAGCTGGTGGAGATCCCGCCGCATTGACATGGACGTATTGCCGGAAAAGACGAGTTGGGAAAACGATAAGCAGCAGGGAGAGGTGCTGGCAAAACTTCTTTCGCTTCCCGAAAAATACAGAACGGTTCTGTATCTATACTATTATGAGGAATATTCCGTAAGAGAAATATCGAAACTGCTGGATCGCAAGGAGAGCACGATACAAACGCAATTATCGAAGGGGCGCGAACGTTTGAAGGCTGATTTGCGAGGAGGGGAATGTTTTGAACGAGAACCGTCTAAAGGGACTATTTGAATCGTTGAAGCCGAAGGAGGAACATAAAGATACACTATTTCAGGCGTTATCGGCTAAAGGCGAACAGGCGGAGAAAAGAATGCCGATCCCCTGGCGACATGTAAGAACGGCTATGTTGGCAACAGCGATGATGATCGGATTCATCACGACTACGGCTTATGCGGCCGCGTATTTTGGACTAGATATGAAGTTTCTAAATTTTCTGAAACCGTCTGATAGCGAGCAGGAGCGGTATTTGCAAAATGGAGCTTATGTAGTTAATAAACAGGTCGCAAACAAGAACGGGACCCTGGAAATTAAGCAAATTATCGGCGACGGTCATTTGATCTATATTTTAATGGACTTCACCGCACCGGAAGGAACCGTCCTCAATGCGGAGCGCTATCGTTTTGAGGGCGACTTAGATTGGGATTCAGCAGGTTCCTCCAGTGCCGGTTATGATTTTGCTTTATTGGATGACGGAAATTCGGAGGATAATAAGATCAGTTTAGTGATGAGTTATTTAGTGACGGATCAAACGGCGCCAGGCCAGGAGGTGACTCTATTAGTCGAGAACCTGGAAGGGGCGGAAGCTTTCCCCGACGAATATGAGACCGTCATCTCAGGTTCCTGGGAAACCAGATTAAAACTGGATTATAAAAATATCTCGACACAGCACCGGGTGGATAAAAAGCTAACGCTCTACGGATACGAAGCGACATGGTCATCGATTTCGGTTTCCCCGATTTCAGTTACGTTAAAGGTGAGCAGCACTTTTACAAAACAGATTTCGGAAGCGGCCAGCGAATCGTGGAAGGAAATCGGACTAAACGAGTATTCGGACCATTATCCCATGATTATCCGTTACCAGGATGGGACGTCGGAAACTACAAGTGTTTTTACGGGGATGGTCGTAGCGGATCATTTAAGCGAAACCATCACCATAGTAAAAACCTTTACCCCTCTTATTAATGACAAGCAAATCGAAACGATAGAATTCTTTGGTACCGTGATTCCGATGAATTAAAGCCGGCATCGGATTTCAACGCCGGCGAGGATCATGATCATAGCAGCAACTGGAATACGAGATGCCCGTAGTGTACTCACTACGGGCATCGGTCATACCTCGGCGTAAATTCGCTGCAAGAAGGCGATGCTTCCCTCCATATCCGGCTCGGGAGTGCTTTCCAGAATCCCGTGGATGTGGGGGCGTTTATATTTCATATACCGGAGAATAGGGTGGAAATGTAGCTGCCCTAGACCTACGGGGACGATGTTAATTCGTCCCTGTTCGATTGTAAAATCCTTAAGATGAATGACGGCGATCCGGTCGTCCAGCAGTTCAAGCGCCTTGGTGATGATCTCATCCTGACGCAAATAGTTGGCCGGAGACATCAAATTCGCGCAATCCAGGATGATCTGGAGATTGTTTGACGGGACTTCGTCAAGCAACCGGCGCGTCAGGGGTGCCGTATGAAGCGGGTGATTCTGTCCGGCTTCGATCCCGATCGTAACGCCGAAACGCTCGGCCTCGGCCACCATGATTCTGACGGAAGCGACAACCTGCCGAAAGGCTTCCTCCGTAAAGTTGTCCGTCGTATAGCCTTCGCCGACACTACTGGTTTCCGTGCCGACCAGACTGGCTCCGAAATCCCTGGCCAGGCGCAGGTGGGTGGAGAAATCGCTCAGCGCTTTCACCCGTTTAGCGTGATCGGAGGCAACGATATTGACGTAGCAGCCGAGAACCGCCAGGTGGATGCCTGCCCCGCGGAAAGCACCGCCATAATAGGCGGCGGTTCCGGGACTTAATGCGGACAGGCTCGGAACGCTCTCGGGAAACGATTTTCCCGGAGCGAATTGGACATGGGAAAATCGATAGCGCCGGATTTTCGCGATGAGGCTGTCCAGCGGAATTCGCCCGAAATCATGGGCGCGCACCCCCAGATTTAATGGCGGCGGCGAGGACAATGCCAGGTTCGAAGTAACGTTCACGGCGGTCAAGCCCCCTTTCCGGGGAACGCGCTTTCGGCGGTTCCTTTAAGATGCCGTTTCAATTCCGGCAAAGCATGAGATTGATGGATGGCTTGAGCCACCAGACTGGCGATATGCCTTGCCCCGACATCCGAAAAATGGGTGTCGTCGCTGATGTCGTCCGGATAATTCGGATGAGCCTGCTTCGGCAGATGCATGAACAAATGCCGGGTGCCGTCGACGCCCAAAGCCCGATATAGCTGCTGCGAAGCCGCAAAAATGTCCAGCAGTGCCGTCCCGGTGTCGTCCGCGACCTGCCGCATGACTTCCGGATATTCTCCGACCGCCAGCGGATCGGGGATTCCGCCCTCCAGAAAACGCCTCCGGCTGACGGAAGTCAGCAGCACCGGCGTCCCGCCGTTGCGGCGAGCGCTTTCAATAAAGCGGACGAGGTTCTCCCGGTATTCGGGATTCGGTGCCGCGTAGCGCAGGGGATCTTCCAACTTGCCGTCATTGTGGCCGAACTGGATGAACAGGTAGTCTCCCGCCTGAAATTCCTTTTCAATCGCGGTTAGCCGCCGTTCCGTCAAAAACGATTTGGTACTCCGCCCGTTCACGGCCCGGTTGTCAACGGTGAATGATGATCTGAAGTAACCCTGAAGATATTCCCCCCAGCCCGTCATCGGTTTTTCGGACGCTCCCTTTATCGCTGCCGTAGAATCGCCTGCAATAAACAACGTACTTGTCATGATTATTCCTCCCGCCAATCTATTTCATTGTTTTTGATCCATAATAGGAAGAAAGGATTAATGCACACGTGAACAATTTGTTTTAAAAAAAGAGAAGCAGCGCTCTTCTTTTTCTAAAAAGTCGACAATATATGAATATTCGTAGATTGCGAATCATTCTCCGGATTATATCTTCGCAACGGTCTTGCGAATCATGAATTCGGTTTTTACCAGGACCTGCTCCGGCTTAGTCTGCGGTTCCTGCATCAATTCGATCAGCTTTTGCGTGCCGAGTTCGCTGATATCCGCAATCGGTCTGCGGACGGTCGTAAGGGCCGGGTTCGTGTACCGGGCAAACACAATGTCGTCGAATCCGATCAGGGATAGTTGATCCGGGATACTTATTCGGCCGGCATAGCAAGCATTCATCGCCCCGATTGCCATGTCGTCATTGCCGCAAAAAACGAGCGTAGGAGGGACCGGCAGGGCAAGCAAAGAAGTCATCCTCACGTACCCGCTCTCAATGCTGTAATCGCCGCTTACGAAATATTCGGAGCTCGGGGGGAGGCTGTGGGCCAGCAAACTGTCCATAAAGCCCTGTTTGCGCTCGGTGGACGATTTGAATCCGGCTTTGCCTTCAATCATCGCAAGCTTACGATGGCCCAGAGCGATAGCGTAGTCGATCGCTTCCCGTACCCCGGACTTGTCATCGGCGACGACGTTCATGATTCCGGGGTCTTCCAGGTGACGGTTGAGGACGACGAGCGGAATGCCCGCTCTTTTTACATGATAAATAAATTCGTTGTCCGCATCGCTCTGGCTCATGACCAGGATGCCGTCAAAACGGTACGGCGAGATGCCGTCCAGATGCCGGATGCTGTCGATCCCATGGACCGTCAAACTATAATTTTCGTCCAGCGCATGATGGATTCCCTTAATGACGTCGACCAGAAAACTGGATGAAGTTCCTTGATCAATACTGGAAAAAAACAAGCCGATGGTATACGATTTTTTCATGACCAAACTTTTTGCGCTGAAATTGGGGATATAATTCAGTTCTGCAGCAATTTTAGCAATTTTATCCTTGGTTTCTTGCTTGATAAGCGGACTGCCGTTTAGTGCCCGGGAAACTGTGGTATGCGAAACGCCGGCAACTTTTGCAATATCTTTAATCGTGACCATAGAACCTCTTCTTCCCAAAGGAAATTTTCATCGGAATCGAATTAGTTTAACGATTTCATTCTAATTTGTTTTTTCTTTAAAAGTCAAGGTAGATTTGTAGTGCACACGTGAAAATTGTTATTGCCCCTGTTGGATTGAAAGCGCTATAATTGCCATTGATTACACGTGAAAAGGAGCAACGATCATGCATCGAGGGAGATTGTTCTATAAAATATTAATTCCTATTCTCGTGCTTGGGATTGGTCTTGTGGTCAGTTTTGCCAGTTATATTTATTTCAGCACGGTAAATTCGGTGAATGAGCGGATCGCCGGCGGCAAGCAAAACTTTATTTTGCAGACCAAAAATAATTTGGAGCAGCAAATTCGAACTATCGAATATGCGTTTGACACATACAGCACGACGACATCGTTCAGCGAGGTCGTCAATCATCCGATCACGGAGCAGGATTTCATCGCATACCGGGACGTGAACACCCAGCTTAACTACATCGCTACCATGGGAATGGAGCGGACGCAATATGCGCTGATCAGCCTGGAACATAACTGGCGGATATCCAACGGAAGGCTGTCGAAGCTGAATGAAGAAGAAAGGGCGGAATTGATCCAAACGTATATCGGTAACAACGATCAAAGCCTGTTCTGGGTTAAGACGGAAACGGGCATCCGACTCGTGAACACGCTGCCCGTGTTCTCCAAAAACAAGCAAGCGATCGCTTTGTCGGACATCTCGCTGGATACGCTGGACCAAACGATTCAGACCGGGGACGATAGCGTCGTGTATATTTTGAATAAGCAGGGCGAACTGATGTATGGAAGCAACCCCGCCGAATCCGGTCTTCGTGATGAACAATTGAAGCAAGTTTTAACCGCGATTTTGGAAGAAGACGAACCGAGTGGTGCGTTATCCCTGAAAAAGACAGACAATTTTAGTTCGCCGTTAAAAGTCATCTATGCGCAATCGGATTATAACAACTGGGTTTATCTGTCTTTGTTGGATCAAAAGGAGATTTCCGGTGCCCTTAAGACGACCAAATTTGGGATCATCACGATGGGAACGGTGCTAACGCTCTTAATAGTAATCGTGGCCTATATTTTTGCCGTTTACTTTACCAGGCCGATCCGTCAAATCAAACGCAGCCTGTCGCTGAATGACCAGACGGGCTCCAAAAATGAAATCGAAACGATTATTCATTCCATTGACACGATATTGACGGAGAAAGAAAGCCTCGAGAACCTGATGGAAGCGGAAAAGCCGCAGCTCGAGACGCAGTTGATCGTGAATCTGTTCCGCAACCGCGTTTCTGCGGAAGAACTGGCCTTAAAGCTGCCACGATTGGGGTACCGGCTACCCGAAAATACGTCTTACGTAACGATGCTGATTCAGTTGGACAATCTCGGTGAACGCGAAGCCTCGGACAAGGATATTTTGCTGTTGGCGATCAACAAGCTGGTGGAAGAACAGATCCCGCCGGAACAGCGGCTGATTCCCATTATCTTGAACGATAAAACCCAGGCTACCATTCTGAGGTTCACGGGCAAGTCCGAACCGGAAATCCGTAAACAACTGTTTGAGCAAGCTACGGCCTTGATGAAAAACGCCAGGGAATATTTGAAAGTGTCCATCAGCGTCGGGATCAGCAAGACGGTTGACAGTTTATTGGAGAGCAAAGAGGCTTGTGAAATGGGCAAACAGGCGCTGCATCATCGCCTCAATCTGGGCAAGGAATCGATCATTTTTTATGAAGACATCTCCAGGGTCGTTTCCGGCCCGGTCCTGCTTCATTATCCGGTCGAGCTGGAGTCCCAGCTTTTTGACGCTATTCGTCTCGGCGATGAAGAGCAGGTCAGTCGCACCTTGTATCTGCTGCTTGCCGAAATGATGAAGAAAAATAAATATTCGATGAACTTCGAGGTGGCCCTGGTCCGGTTCGTGAACAATCTGATCCAGCTTGAACAGTTACTCGGAATCGAGGTGCTGCTGACGCAGGACAATCACGCCCTTTACCATGTGCTGCTGGATACCCGCAATCCCGAAGAAATTGAGCGGATACTGGTGAATGAAGTGATTTTCCCGATGGTCAGAAGCATGAAAGACAAGACGAACAAGCAATTCCGCTGTCTGTCCGAAGAGATCGCCGTCATCGTCAGATCCGAGTACGATCAGGAATTGACGTTGGAGCAAATTGCGGACCGGCTGCATTATAATCCGAACTACTTAAGCAATATTTTCAAAAAAGAATACGGAACGACCTTTAGCGATTATCTGATGAATTACAGGCTGGAAATGGCCAAGAAGTGGCTGGTCGAGAGCGACATGACCATTCGGGAGATCGCAGAGCGGCTCCAGTATCATAAACCGCAAAACTTTATTCGCTCGTTCCGAAAGAAGGAGCATGTCACCCCAGGGGAATATCGCAAAGCAAGGCAAGCCATTTAGATTTATTCCCAGCAAGTGATTAATTTGTTTGTAAAATCTTCGAAGCTATGAGTAGAAGACAACAGATTCACATTTGTATCGTCCGTTAAGATAGTGGCAAATGCATCGAATACATCACGGAATAATTTTCGATCTTCTCCGCTTACGGTGAGCAATAATACAATTTTCACGGTAGAAGAATCCCATTTGATCCCATTCGGATTCAAATAAATGAACATCCCTGTTTTGCGGGATTCCATTTTTATCGCATGAGGAAGAGCAACTTGTCCAAACGCAGTAGATGACATGGCTTCCCGTTCCATAATTTTTTCCAAAAAATCCTCATCTGTATAACCATCCTGATTCATAATTTGACATATAAAACGTAAAACGTCTTCTTTATCAGTCCATTTTGTGGAGTTGTAAAAATGTCTTTCGTCCAAAAAAGATTTTAAATGGAGCTTAAATTGATTTTTCTTTTTTTGCTCTTTTAATTCAAATATTTTGTTCGATACCTTTTCCCGGTCGCTTTCTATAAAAAACGGGGTAATTACGACATAGGGTACTTCCGGAATCTTATGCAACTGGGCAGAAGAAATAATAAAATCACTGGTTGCATAATTCAAATCATTCTCATCGGTTACAATCGAATGAATCGAAATATCATCCCCAAAATACTGCTGTAATTTATTGATGATTTGCACATTCATATTGTAGTAAAGCGGAAACAGTACCGTGCACGAGATTTTTACGTTCGTTTGCCGTTGCAATTCAATGGCATATCCCAGGTGAAAAGCCAAATATGCAATTTCATCATCGCTTATGATATAATCGGTTTTTTCTTTTATCACATGTGAAGCATGAACGGCGCAGTCATAAATGAGCGGGCATTCTCTTCTGATCGTGTTCGTTAATGGATTTTTCGTTGAATGATTATTTTTTAATCTCATCAAAAGGTTTTTTATATGCAATGTAAAACGCGTAATAAAATCAGAATCGGCAATACTGATATAGTAATACTTATCCAAATCCGATGCTATTTCACTGACCAAGTCAATGCAACTTTTGCCGGCGATATTCTCCAGGTCGCTAACTTCAATTTGCGTAAAATTAACATTGGTCCCATTACATGAAATTAAGATCGCCAAATCGGTGATTTCTTCTTCCGAATATTTTACATGAAAATACGATTCCAATTTAAAGGCGATTTCTTTAGCGATGAAATAGGCAGTGTTATCCATGTTATAATTCACGCTTTTATTTAAAAATTGAAAATCATGTTTCATTCTATCCAAAGCAATGGTGATGTGGATCACTACATTGGTTAAATAAAAATCATTGGTAAAAAAGTGATGGGAAGAAAAAGTTTCAACAACGACTCCCCGAATGTAATCTACATTTAGTTCTTTATAAAATCCTTTGATTTTATCAATATCAATAAAACTTCCATTGGCCTCTTCGTACAAAATATTACTCATTAATTTGCGCTTATCTTTTTCTTTTCCTAGTAAGCCTATATGATCCTTAACCAAAAGCAATTCCAAATTATTTTTGGCAAGCTTTTCTTTGATCAGCTTTAAATCAAGTCTAAGCGTTGACTCGCTGATAAAAAGAGCGTCACTTAAATCATAAATATTTATTGACTCATTGGTATGTACCAGTTTTTTTAGAATATAAGCCATTCTTTCGGCTTGGGTTTGCGGAATTGCTTTATGTTCACTAGCTAAAAATATATTTACTTTATCCGTATCGACTTTATAACCTTTATTTGACGATAGGATTAACCCGTGGTGAATAGCATTGATCTCGCTTATATAAGATTTGATGGTACGTTTGGACATGCCATATTTATCTGCTAAACTTTGCGATGAAATCCATTCATTGTTATATGAGATTAAATATTGAATTAAATCGATATACTGCGTTTTCACACAAGATCCCTCGCTTTAAATGTTGCACCATAGGGGTGCAGTTTTTTATTTGAGCCCGTTTTGGGGTTTGTATTATAGTTTGGTTGTAACAAAGATAGCGCTGTCAAATCATTATAAGAAAAACTTCTATCGATGTACAGTCACGGAAGACAGACCGCATTTATCGGAAGTTTTTCTTGCGATTAAAGAAAGCTTCAGCTCCGCTGAAAACTCATACTTTCTTTAATCTAAAATAAAAACAAGGAGGATTACCATGGGAAATACAAAAGAAATGTTAAACGTGTTGCTGGTTTGCGGATCAGGAGCAAGTTCCGGTTTTATGGCTGCCAATATTCGCAAGGCTGCTAAAAAGAGAAACCTGAACATGGATATTAAAGCCAGAGGGGAAGCGGAAATTGAAAATTATATCGATGATATCGATGCTTTGTTGGTTGGTCCCCACTTGGCTTATGTCATTGATGAAATCAAAGAAATTACCAAAGATACCGATGTCAAAGTGCTCTTAATGAAGTCTTCTTATTATTCCACTTTAGATGGGGAAGCTGCTTTGGATGATTTAATGAGTGAATTGAAAATTTAAAGGGGATAAGAAAAATGAATAAATTAATGGAATGGCTGAAAAATGACTTCTCTCCAAAGATGAATAAAGTCAATAACAATGTATGGGTAGTTACACTCAAGGATTCCGTCATGCAATTGTTGCCTTTTATTCTTTTAGGATCGGTATTTTGCCTTCTCACTATACCTGGAGATGTATATCAAATCAAAAACTACCCTAATTTTTGGGTTCCGTTTGGATGGACGATGGGTATGCTTTCGCTGTTGGTTTCTTTCCTGATTCCATTTAATTTGATGGAAAAGAAGAAGTTAAGAAAACAACGCTTTATCGCGGGATGTACAAGCCTGATTACTCTTTTGATCATCATTACTCCCCAAGTCGTAAAAGACGGGACGATTGGTTTCACTCATAAATCTTTAGGCACCGGGGGCATGTTTGTCGCCATCATTGCCGCTCTTTTTACCGGATTTATCATGGGTCTGTTCGGAAAATTCTCTTTTTTCAAAGAAGATTCCGTCATACCGGATTTTGTCAGATCCTGGTTTGATTCCATGCTCCCTATTGGGGTAACTTTAACTCTGGCTTGGGTGTTGGTCGATCTCGTTCATATTGATATATACAACATCATTTTAAATATTTTTATGCCGTTGGCCGGCGTGGTAGAGACGCCTTGGGGATTCATGTTAATCATGTTTATCGGTTGTTTCTTATATTCCATGGGGATTTCCGGCTGGGTGTTAACTCCTGTAACCAAACCTATTTTTCTGGCAGCCATTACCGCAAACGCTACCATGGGAGCACATAATATCGTAACGGCCGAAACGATTTATTCGGCATACCTGTGGGTTGGAGGCGTGGCTTGTACGTTACCGCTTGCCATTATGCACGTGTTTTCCAAAAGCAACAAGTTAAAAGCGCTGGGACGCGCAAGTTTTGTACCTTCTATCTTTAATATCAACGAGCCTTTAGTATTTGGTTCTATCGTATGGAATCCCATTTTGATGCTGCCGATGTGGCTCATCGGTTTAATTTTACCGTTGATCGTTTGGGTCGGAACCAAAGTCATTCACTTTGCCCCCATCCCGAAAGTTGTGTTCGATATGTGGTACGCCCCTTTTCCAATTTCGACGTGGATTACAACCGGAACCATCACAGGCATTATTTTGATGTTAATCTGTGTCGCGGTAGCCACGCTGATTTGGTATCCATTTTTCAAAACCTACGAAAAACAAGAACTTGAAAAAGAATTACAGCAAACCAATTAATCTATTATACGAGTTTGAACAACCTCTAATAAAGGAGATATTTATTATGACCTCGGAAAAAGTGGCTCAAGATGCGATGCAAATCATTTTGCACGCAGGGGAAGCAAGAAAACATTGTACCGATGCCTTAAAGGATATTGAAAACAGCGATTTTGCTGGAGCTAAGGAGAAGATAAAATTAGCCAACGCGGAAATTGTCATCGCCCATCGCGTGCAAACGAATTGCATCCAAAAAGAAACGGAAGGAGCAGATGGGGAGTACTCCGTTTTATTTGCCCATGCGCAAGATACGCTCATGACGGTCTATAGTGAAATAAATATTGCCAAGCGGTTAATCGACATTTTTGAGAGCTTTAATCAAAGACTAACGAACCTGGAGCTGGCTCATAAATAAAGATCAGGAAGGAAGAAATCATAATGAACAACATTCCAAAAGGATTCCCCTCCAATTTTTTATGGGGGGGAGCGGTCGCCGCCAATCAAATAGAAGGTGCTTATAATGTTGACGGAAAAGGGTTAAGCGTAGCGGATATTAATGAATATGTGGATGGCATTCCTTTAGAAAAAAAATCAAATACAGAGTTAACTACAGACTATATTAAAGAAGCTATTACAAGCGAAGATCGAATTTTCCCGAAACGTTGGGGAATCGATTTCTATCACACCTATAAAGAAGATTTGAAATTGCTAAGGGAACTGGGACTGAAAACCTTTCGTACCTCGATTAACTGGGCAAGAATCTTTCCCAATGGTGACGAAGCACAGCCGAATGAAGCAGGCTTGAAATTTTATGATGACCTGATCGACGAAATTTTAGCGAACGGCATGGAGCCGATGATCACCCTATCGCATTATGAAATGCCGCTTCATTTAACAACTGCCTATAAAGGGTGGTACTCCAGAGAAGTGATTGATTTTTTTGTTCGCTTCAGCAAAGTGGTGATAGATCGTTATCATAAAAAAGTAAAATATTGGATTATTATTAATCAAATTAACTTAATTGCGTATGAATCCTTTAATCATCTGGGAATTGCTGAAGATGTAGTGGATGATCTGGACTCTGCCAAATATCAGGGTGTGCATAATGAAATGGTGGCCTGTGGTCTGGTGACGAAATATGCCAAAAATCTGAATAAGGATTTGCAAATTGGTATGATGCTCTGCGGCGGACCGGCTTATCCGGCTACTTGCCGGCCGGA
This sequence comes from Fontibacillus phaseoli, assembly GCF_003337355.1. Classification (GTDB taxonomy): domain Bacteria; phylum Bacillota; class Bacilli; order Paenibacillales; family Paenibacillaceae; genus Fontibacillus; species Fontibacillus phaseoli. The sequence goes on from NZ_QPJW01000001.1 coordinate 160,092, forward strand.
AGATGTCTTTGCCACCGTTCGAAGAAATCAAATGGAGTACTTTTTCGCCGATGTATTACTCCGGGGATATTATCCCGGTTACGCTTTCCGCTATTTCCATGACAATAACATTACCGTCGAATTCGGAGAAGGCGACGAAGAAGCCCTGAAAAACACGGCCGACTTTATGTCGTTTTCCTACTACTATACTCGTATTTTTGATGAAGAAAGTATGAAAAATAAAACAGGAGCTTACCGCAATTCCGATCTTCCGGCCAACCCTTGGGGATGGACCATTGATCCGACTGGCCTTCGCACCTTGCTTAACCTGTTTTATGACCGGTATCAGTGCCCCATCTATATAACGGAAAACGGGATCGGCTACCATGACACATTGGAAGAAGACGAATCGATACATGATTCCTACCGTATTGACTATTTCCGGGCCCATATTGAGCAAATGAAAGAGGCCATAAAAGATGGGGTGGATTTAAGAGGGTATTATGCTTGGGGGCCCATTGACATCATTAGTTGTTCTTCCTCGGAAATGAGCAAACGTTATGGATTTATTTACGTAGATCAAGATGATTTTGGCAATGGCAGTGAAAAGCGTTTACGTAAAGACAGTTTTTACTGGATGCAAAAAGTGATCGCTTCTAATGGAGAAAACTTGGATTGAGGTTTCGTAAATGCCTATTTATCTGAAATTTGGCGGACGATTTATGATTTTGGTCGTTGCCATGTTGTTTACCGCGATAGCAGTTAATTTATTTATCGAGTGCAGTATAGGGTCCGATACATTAACCGTTTTATTGGATGGATTGCATAAAAGTACCGGAATGAGTGTAGGCCTGACAAGCTTTTTTGTAAATATTGTATTTCTTGCCGCTGGCCTTTTATTAAATCGTAAATCTATAGGTTTTTCTTCGATTATCTATTCTTTTTTTGTAGGGCCCTTAATTAACTTGATTCATCCAATAATTGCAAATATGGAACTGTCGGATTTATCTCTATTCATAAAAATAGCCATCGTAATTATGGCTAACTTTTGTTACTCCGTCACTTATGTTTTGTTGATGAGATTTGGCAATGGTATGTATGCGATTGATGCCATTTTGCGATATGCGGAGTCAAAGTTTGGATTAAGGTATGATATCGGGAGAATAGGTGTTGATGCCATCTTTTTAAGCATCGGATTCTTGTTTGGGGGAGTCGTGGGGATCGGAACGGTTATAGCATTTGCTTTAACGGGGCCGGGAACTATGCTGCTCGAAAAGATCCTGTTTACACCCGAGGCATCATGAGATTTCCCGTAGCGACTGGATTTATTAAATATATAATAAGACGGTAAAGGGTGGAGAAATGATCATGCAAAAAACATTCAAAATTATCGACGAAGCTGGAATTCATGCGCGTCCTGCTACAGCGCTGGTCAATACAGCCAATAAGTTCAAGGGCGCTGAGGCTTTTGCGGAAGCTAACGGCAAAAAAGTAACCCTGAAATCCATACTGGGCGTATTGTCTTTGGGACTCGAAACCGGCGATATCCTGACTCTGATCACTGAAGGCAGTGATGAGGCCGCAGCGCTCGATGCACTTCAGGATGTGATGATCAAGGAAGGACTGGGCGAGCTTCATGAGTAAAATTTCCGGAATTGCGGCTTCCGCCGGCATTGCCGTGGCTCGTGCTTTTATCCTGGAGCAACCGGGTTATGTCTTTGCCAAACAATCCGGCATTGATGTGGAAGCCGAGATCACCAAACTGGGAGCTGCTCTGGAGAAATCGAAGGGTGAGCTGCAACGTATCAAAGAACGTGCATTAGTCGATCTAGGGGAAAAGAAGGCGGAGATTTTCGAATCCCATCTATTGATTCTGGAAGATCCTGAGCTGATCGGCCCCGTGATGGACAAGATCCGCGAGGAAGCCGTCAATGCGGACTATGCCCTGCAGGAAGTGGCCACCCGGTTTATCGGAATGTTCGAGAATATGAAAAATGCGTATCTCCAAGAACGTGCCGCCGATATGCGCGATGTAACTAAGCGCGTGCTGAACCACCTGCTGGGCATTACCTATGTGAGCTTGGCAGAGATTAGTGAAGAGGTGATTGTAATCGCCGAGGATTTGACTCCGTCCGATACAGTCCAGCTCAACCGCAAATATGTCCAAGGATTTGCGACTAATATCGGCGGACGCACCTCCCACTCGGCGATTATGGCCCGTTCTCTGGAAATTCCGGCGGTTGTCGGCGCTAAAACGGTGCTGTCCGCAGTGAAGGACGGCGATCTTGTCATCGTCGACGGGCTTGGCGGAGAAGTGCTGATTCATCCAAGCGAAGCCGAGGTCGCCGAGTACAAGCGAAAGCAGGAAGCCTACAACCGGCAAATTGAAGAATGGAAAATGCTCCGCGAGGAACCGACCGTATCCGCAGACGGCAAGCACGTGGAACTGGCGGCCAATATCGGTACGCCAAACGATATGTCCGGCGTGCTTGAGAACGGCGGTGAGGGCGTGGGCCTGTACCGGACTGAATTCCTGTATATGGGCCGCGACAAGCTGCCTTCCGAGGAGATCCAATACAACGCTTACCGCACCGTGCTGGAAAGCATGAACGGCAAGCCGGTGGTCGTACGCACACTGGACATCGGCGGCGACAAAGAGCTGCCTTACCTGAATCTGCCGAAGGAAATGAACCCGTTCCTCGGCTTCCGGGCCATCCGTCTCTGTCTGGATCGCGAGGACATTTTCCGTACGCAGCTGCGTGCCCTGCTGCGAGCGAGCATGCACGGAGAATTGCGGATTATGTTCCCGATGATCGCCACGCTAGGCGAATTCCGGGCCGCGCGTGATTTGCTGTTCGAGGAGAAAGCCAAGCTCCGTGATGAGGGGCACGCGATTTCGGACAATATTCAGCTCGGCATTATGGTGGAGATTCCTTCCACGGCCGTACTGGCTGACCAGTTTGCCAAGGAAGTCGATTTCTTCAGCATCGGCACCAATGATCTCATTCAGTACACTATGGCGGCCGATCGAATGAACGAACAGGTATCTTACTTGTATCAGCCGTACAACCCGGCGATCCTGCGCCTGGTAAAGAACGTGATCGACGCCGCACATGCTCAAGGCAAATGGGTCGGCATGTGCGGTGAAATGGCCGGAGATGCCACAGCAATTCCGTTGCTGCTAGGTCTCGGTCTGGATGAATTCAGTATGAGCGCATCCTCGATCCTCCCGGCGCGCAGTCAGATTTCAAGACTATCGGCTGCCAAGATGGAGGAAATGGCCGCCCAAGCGTTACAGTTTGGCACGGTTGAGGAAGTTGTCGCACTTGTGCAGAACAATTTGATCTAGGTTTTGTCATGTTTTCTCCGTTATTGAAATTTACTTTTCCAACTACTCTATAAGCGGTCTCTTTCGAGAGACCGTTTTTTTGTTATTGGTTTGATGATACGCCTCATACTTATCTATTTTAGTGCCTTGCTTGCGTCCAAGGTAAGCAGTTCATCCCTTAACCGAGCCGAGCATGGCTCCCTTAACGAAGTGGCGCTGTACGAAAGGATAAGCGATCAGCATCGGCAAGGTGGCAACAACGATAACGGCCATCTTGATCGCCTGCGCCGGAGGCATGATATCCACGACGCTGTTGTCTCCCTGCATGCCGCTGGATACGATGACGATTTGCCGCAGAAGTACCTGAATTGGCCATTTGAGATAGTCATTGATGTAAAGAATGGCACTCATGTACGTATTCCAATACGCTACCCCGTAAAAGAGTGAAATGGTTGCAATCGATGGCAGCGACAGGGGCAGCATGATTTTGAGGAATACGCCAAGATCGGTGCAGCCGTCAATCTTGGCCGATTCCTCCAGACTGTCCGGCAAGGACTGGAAGAAGTTGCGCATGATGATCAGATTGAACGCGTTGATCGCGGTCGGAATAATCATGGACCAGTAGGAATCGATCAGATGAGCGCTTTTTACTACCAAAAAAGTAGGAATCATCCCGCCGCTAAAAAGCATGGAGAACACAACGATAAAATTGATCGTATTTCTTCCATAAAGATATCTGCGGGACAATCCGTACGCCATTGCAGCGGTAAGGATCATGCTCAGGATAGTTCCGATTACGGTTGTTCCAATCGAAACGCCCAATCCCCTAAAGATTGTCGGCGTCGAAAAAATGTACTTGTAAGCGTCCAGGGAAAACGTGGTTGGAAACAGGATGAAGCGTTTCTCCACGATTTCCTGAGTTGAAGCAAAAGAACTGGCGATGATGTTTACAAAAGGCAAGAGACAAGCTAGAGCGATGAGAGCTAACAACGTGTTGTTGACAATCGTAAAGATACGATCGCCGATGGAATGTTTCTTACTTGATATTTGAGTCACTTGAGTATCCTCCTCTTCGTCGTTTCACATTTCAACCTTAACAACGACAGGAGGATTACGTATATAATCCTCATTTTAGGTCTTGCGCGATTGCGAAAAAGAAATCAAAAACGATACATACTCATTAGCTTAGCTTATAATCATCAAATGAGGCGAAGTAGCCGGGAACGCCCAGTCTACGGCGGTTATGAAACCGTTGTCATCTGATGATTATATACGGAACGCCCTCATCAAGGTACGCTAGGGAACGTAAAAAGGAATGTTCCAAGGAGGTTGTCTAGTGAAGTCATCAAGTGCTGCACCGTTGGATGTGAGACTGAAGCCCGGATTTAAGCGAAAGGCTTCTCCGGTTCTTACCGGCTTAAAACGCAACAAGCTTTTGTACCTCATGATTTTCCCCGGGCTTTTATACTTCATTGTATTCAAGTACTTTCCGATGGGGGGATTGGTAATCGCCTTTCAGGATTATCAGCCTTTCCTGGGGATCGCGGGAAGCCCTTGGGTAGGCTTTAAGCATTTCGTTCGTCTGTTTACGGAGCCCACTTTTTTCATGCTGCTAAGTAATACGCTGATCTTGTTTGCCATGAACATCGTATTTTTCTTTCCGTTACCGATTATTTTGGCGTTGATGATGAACGAGGTGCGGAGCAAATGGTTTAAAAGTACGGTGCAATCGATGGTGTATCTTCCGCATTTCATGTCTTGGGTCATCATCGTATCGATTACGTATGTGTTTTTGAATGTGGATGGCGGATTGATTAATGAACTTCTTGCCTCGCTTGGCTACCATTTTGGATCAGGATAAGTGGCAGCAGGAAGTTCAGCCGTTCTCCTCATCCCGTCCGAAGGAGCCGGGTTATAAAATTCATGATTCGGATCCGCTGAAAGTCGAAGCCGCCAAACTGATTTTGGAAAACGAGAAATTTGCCGTCCTGAATCCGGTCTATTCGCTGGAATCGGAAAACTTCAATACGATGGGCTCCGAGCTGCAAAAAATCATAACGGACGCCACGTATAAATACATCCTCGGTTCCCTCGACTTGAATGGTTTCAAGGCAGAGGTCGAGAAATGGAAAAAATCAGGCGGCGACAAAATTATTGGCGAATACGAAGCTGCTTATAAGGAAGCCAACTCCTGATTTCGCTTTAAGATTAAGTAAGTTTAAGCTCAGACCATTTAAAGGGTCCTTTCCATGTATCCGTGGCGAGGACCGTCATTATTTCACCGGAAGGATGTGCAAATGTGATGAGTTGGGCCGCTAAGACCGCGGAATCCGTCATGGCGCGGATGCCGAAAATGTACGAAGGCAACGGGTATCAGGGCAAATGGTCCTACGATTACGGCGTAGTGTTAAGGGGCTTTGCGTTGCTGTGGAAAAAGACGGGAAACCGCAAGTATTTTCGGTACATCCAAGATAATCTGGATTACTTTATCGGGGATGACGGAAGCGTGAGGGGTTACCGCCAGAATGAATACAATATCGACCACCTCAATAACGGTAAACTGCTGTTCATGCTGCATAAGGAGACGGGTCTGGACAAGTACCGGCAGGCGGCAGCGCTGCTGAGAGCGCAACTGGTCGGTCATCCGCGCACGTCGGAGGGCGCGTTTTGGCACAAGCAAATCTATCCCTATCAAATTTGGTTAGACGGTCTTTATATGGGATCGCCGTTCTATCTTGAATACTTACTGGTTTTTGAAGAGGGGAAAGGGCTTGACGACGTAACCAAGCAATTTGTTCTTTGCGAAAAGCATACGAAAGACGCCGAAACGGGGCTACTGTATCATGCCTGGGATGAAAAAAAGGTTCAACCCTGGTGCGATTCCGCCACCGGATTGTCTCCGAATTTCTGGGGCCGGTCCCTGGGATGGTATGTCATGGCATTGGCAGACGTCCTGGAGCTGTTGCCGAAGGATCACGGCGATTATGCCGAACTCGTCCGGATTTTCAGGGATGTGCTGACTGCCCTGAGAAATTATCAGGATGAGGCTAGCGGCGTGTGGTACCAGGTTGTGAATATGGGCGATCGCAAAGGAAATTATTTGGAAGCTTCGGCTTCCAGCATGATCGTGTTTGCCATCGCCAAGGGAATCCGGCTTGGGCTGTTGGATGGTGACGGCTGGCAGGCAACGTTGGATAAAGCGTTCCAGGGACTGATTACCGAGTTTGTGCTGGAAACGAAAGAGGGCTGGGTCAATCTGAACAAAAACTGCATGGTAGCCGGACTGGGCGGAGAAGACCGCCGGGACGGAACCTACGCCTATTACATCAGCGAGCCGATCATTACGAACGACTTGAAGGGCCTCGGCGCGTTCTTGCAGGCCTGCGTCGAAGTTGAAGGACTTAGAGTAGAGTAGAGTAGAGGACGATCAAAGTCGTTGAGATAAAGGGGAATCTGCAAGAAAGAACGTTGCTAACGGGAGGAAGAAGGATGCAAGAATATAATATAACCGAATATGGCGCGGCCGGAGACGGCGTAACCTTATCGACCGCGGCCATTCAGACCGCCATCGATGCTGCGACCGCGGCGGGCGGAGGAACGGTGTTCGTTCCGGCAGGCACGTATTTGACGGGCGCGATCCTGATAAAAAGCAATATTGAGCTGCATTTAAGCCCTGGTGCCGTACTCTCCTTCAGTTCAAATCCGGAGCACTATCCGGTCGTGAGCTCCAGCTGGGAGGGCGTGCTGCAGCAGGTGCACGCATCGTGTGTTTTCGGCCAGGACCTGGAAAATATCGCAATCACGGGTAGCGGTACGCTGAACGGGAACGGTCAGCCGTGGTGGGACAAGAAGCGCAACGCACCGGAGGAACTAGAATATCCCCGGCCGACGTTAATCGGCTTCTACGGCTGTCGCCGGGTTACGCTGAGAGATCTGCACCTGGTCAATTCCCCAAGTTGGACCGTGAATCCTATTCGTTGTTCGGACGTCACGATCGACAATTTATCGATCCTGAATCCCGCCGATTCGCCGAATACGGACGGTATTAATCCGGAATCCTGCCGGAACGTGCGGATCAGCAATTGCCATATCGATGTGGGAGACGACTGCATCGCGATCAAAGCGGGCACAGAAGATACGGCGGAGCGTGTTTCCTGCGAAAATATTACGATCACGAATTGCACGATGGTTCACGGTCACGGCGGCGTGGTGCTGGGCAGCGAGATGAGCGGGGATATCCGCAATGTCACAATCACGGGCTGTGTGTTCCAGCACACCGACCGCGGCATTCGCCTGAAGTCCCGGCGGGGACGCGGAGGAATCGTGGAAGATATCCGCATCAGCAATATCGTCATGGACGACGTCATTTGTCCGTTCATTTTGAACCTCTATTATTTCTGCGGCCCGCGCGGCAAAGACAAATACGTTTGGGACAAAAATTTTTATCCCGTGACGGAGGAGACGCCATGCTTCCGGCGTATTTACTTTGGTAACATTACCGCGCGCCGGGTTCATGCGGCCGCAGGATTCCTATACGGGCTTGCCGAGCAATACATTTCCGAAATCACGTTTGATCATATCGATATTTCCATGGCGGAGGATGCGGTTCCGGGAGTCCCGGCCATGATGGCGGGCGTCGGCGAAATGAACAATCGCGGCTTCTTCCTCGGAAATGTAAGGGATATCCGCTTCCACCATGTCACGATCGAAAATCATGAGGGGCCGGGTTTTTTTGTGGAGAATGGAGAGCGGGTTAACTTAGAGCACTGCGAGTCCAGAAACACAAAGCAGGAGGAGTTGCTGTTGGAACAGGTCGCCGTCCCGCCAGCGGCGGAATCATGATGCAGGTACTTTGATTCACGAACACGAATCTAGAATCGGGCGGACTAGGAATAAAGAGTTTGGAAGGGAGAAGAGTGCATGGATCGGAGCGCGGATGGAGCTCGGAACAAATTGTTAGGCTTGTTGGGAGATTTGCCGGCGGAGCAGCCGATATCGGCCAAAGTCTTGAAGCTGGAGGAACGGGACGGATATGTGCTGGAAACGCTGCTGCTGGAACTGAACGGGATCGAACCGGTTCCGGCTTATGTCGCCAAACCACTGGAAGGAACCGGACCGTTTCCGCTCATAGTCTATAACCATTCCCATGGCGGGAATTACGGGAACGGGCGCAAGGAGCTGATTGTCAGCAGTCCTTATCTGCAGGAGCCGTCGTTTGCCAAAGTGCTTACCGGCATGGGCTGCGCGGTCTGCTGCATCGACATGTGGGCCTTCAACGAACGCGGCGGGAAGACCGAAAGCGAACTGGTCAAGGAGATGCTGTGGCAGGGCCGTGTGATGTGGGGCATGATGCTCTACGATAACCGCAGGCTTCTCGATTACATGTGCAGCCGCAGGGATATCGATGCTGCGCGGATCGCCACGATCGGCATGTCCATGGGCGGGTTGATGGCCTGGTGGCTGGCCGCGCTCGATGAGCGGGTCGGGGTGACGATCGACATCTCCGGCCAGGTGGATGCCGGCACCCTGATCGCCAAAAGAGGGCTCGATCATCACGGTTTTTATTCTTACGTGCCCGGTCTGCTGAAGCATTTTTCGACTCTGGATATCCAAAAGCTGATCGTGCCGCGCCCGCGGATGAGCCTGGTCGGCCGGAACGACCGGCTTTGCCCGGTCGAAGGCGTGGAACTGCTATCATCCGGGCTAAGCGCGGCCTATGCTGCGGCCGGAAAACCGGAACACTGGCAATCCCTTCTTGGCGTGGGCGGCCATATGGAGACCGCGGAGATAAGGGCCGCCTGGATGCCGTTCTTGGCAAAGCATTTGCTGGAGAATTGACGACAGGATTGATTCATGGTCTTGGCCTTATAATTAATGTATGCAAAATGCAGTGGACTGGGCAGCATGCTCATTATCGGGCGGGGAAGCCTGGAGCATGGAGCAGGTGCTTGCTGGGAATGAGGAAGAAGGGAGATGGGGGTTACAAGATGAAGATGAATACCATAATCAAAAATCCGATATTGCGGGGATTTAATCCGGACCCGTGCATTTTACGGGTGGGGGAAATTTATTATATTGCCGTTTCGTCGTTCGAATGGCTGCCTGGGGTACGGGTGTATCAATCGGAGGATTTGGCCAACTGGGAGCACTGTACCGATATTTTGACGGATCAGGTCCACCTGCGGGGAAATCCGAAAAACTGCAGCATTTGGGCACCGCAGTTGAGCTATAATGAAGGTCTTTTTTATTTGATTTATACGGATGTAAAAAGCACCAAGCGGCCGTTCAAGGACGATCACAATTTCCTGATTACGGCGAAGGATATTCGGGGTCCATGGTCGGAACCGGTTTATCTTAACAGCAGCGGGTTCGACCCGTCCCTGTTTCATGATGACGACGGCCGGAAATGGCTGCTTAATACGCTTTGGGATTATCGGATACCGGAAGGAAATAAATCAAGTGGAATCGTGATGCAGGAATATGATGACAAGCAGCAACGGCTGATCGGAGAACCGCTTAAGCTATTCGACGGAACCTGGCTGAAAAAAACGGAAGCGCCACATATTTATAAACAAAACGGCTTTTATTATTTGATCACGGCGGAAGGCGGCACGGGTTCTGGGCATGCTGTCACCGTGGCGCGTTCCCGTGAATTGACCGGACCGTATGAAGTGGATCCGCGCAATCCGATGCTGACATCGCGGGACCAACCGGAGTTGCCTCTGCAATGTGCAGGCCATGGAAGCCTGGTGCAGACGCCGGAAGGGGCATGGTACATGGCGCATTTGTGTACCCGTCCGGTGGAAGGAAAGTATGCCATACTTGGCCGGGAGACGGCTTTGCAGCAAGTCTATTGGGACGAGGAAGGCTGGCTGCGGCTTACGGCGGGCGGAAACACGCCATCGGTAGAAGTTCCGGTGCCAGGCGGCGGAAGAGATCGGGAAGGATCTTCGAAACGGTACTATTTTGAAGATAATTTTAATGGTCCCCGCCTGCACGAAACTTGGAATACGTTGCGCATTCTGGCGGACGACAGCTGGTGCTCGCTTACGGCCCGTCCCGGTTATTTGCGGCTTACGGCCGGGGAGTCGGTACAAAGCCTGTTTGACCATCACATTCTGGCGATCCGGCAGCGGGATATCCATTTTCGGGCCGAGACGGCTATGGAATACGAGCCGAATAACTATTTGCAAATGGCCGGATTGCTCTTGTACCTGAATGAAGACAATTATTTGTATGCCTATGTGAGCCATGAGACAGAACGGGGAAAAGTGATCCGCATGCTGAAGTGCGAGGCCGATGTGTTCTCTCTGATTTCCGAAGTCATCGAGATTGACGGGAAATTACCGATTCAACTGGCTGTCGAAGTGCAGAATGCCTCCGCGCAATTCCATTGGCGCCAAATCAATGAAAGTAAGTGGTCGAAGCTGTTTGCGGAACAGCATATCGGATTTCTGTCCGGCGGCTTTACGGGGAATTTCGTAGGCATCGCGGCCCATGATATGGGGATGCTCCAAGGCAGCTATGCCGATTTTTCGCACTTTAAATACTTCGGATACGATGATTAAGCGGTTAATTGGGATTTGGATTAATTATTAGTGTGGAAAGTTCTCGAATTGGATTTGTACACACCCATCTGCTGTAAAAGGAGCGAATTGAACATGAGGACTGGTATGTCTCCGGGTGAATTTGGCGGGCCGGAAGTCGTAACGTTCGGGGAATCGATGGGGCTTCTGATTTCAGCCGATATGAGAGGTCTGGAGTACGATTCCAAACTGGAAATGTCGTTTGGCGGTGCGGAGAGCAACGTCGCCATCGGGCTGGCAAGGCTGGGCTGCCGGTCCGGCTGGTTTGGACGGTTGGGGGAAGATCCGCTGGGCCGCCGAATCCACAAAACGATTCGGGGGGAAGGGGTCGATGTATCCCGAGTCAGCTTGGCCGGCGAGGCTCCGACCGGTTTGATGCTGAGGGAAAAGGCCTTTGGCAGAAGCTCAGTCTACTACTACCGCCGTCATTCAGCCGCCAGCCAGATGCGGCCGGGCGACCTGGATGAAGATTATATCGCCTCCGCCAAAATTCTGCACGTAACCGGCATCACCGCCGCATTAAGCTCTTCCAGTAAAGAAACGCTGTTTAAAGCGGTGGCCCTGGCCAAAAAGCACAGAACGAAAGTCAGCTTTGATCCGAATCTCCGGCTGAAGCTGTGGAATCTGGCAGAAGCCAGGCCTGTTCTGCTGGCGCTCGCCGAACAGGCGGATTATTTCCTGCCGGGCCTGGATGAGCTGCGGCTTCTTTATAATAAGGAGCACCTCGAAGAGATGATCCCTGAGTTAAACAAGCTGGCTGCGGTAAAGATCATCAAAGGCGGCGACCAGGTGACCTACCTATTGGAGGACGGGGAGTTGTCGAGCGTACCTTATTATCCGGTGGAGCATGTCGTCGATTCCGTCGGAGCCGGCGACGGCTTCTGCGCGGGCTTTCTGGCGGGCCTGCTTCAGGGGGATTCACACCCAGAGGCGATACGACTGGGGAACCTGATCGGTTCCATGGTTATCCAGGCCCCCGGAGACTGGGAAGGGCTACCGACCCGGGAAGAGGTCCGGAGCAAGTTGAGCGGAGTTATCCATATCGAGCGTTAGCGGATGCGAGTGCGAGTGTGCTAGAACTGATTAACTGGATTTTCTACATCTAATTTTCAGCAATTCATCCAATCTAAGAAAATAGATGGAAAACCTACAGTTATTCTTTTCTAATTTGATCAAAACAGGCTATAAAGCACAAAAGTCCAATATTTAGCGGTAGTTTTTACAGTTAGTTTGTGAAAAAAGGGGGGTTACCCCGAAATAGCTGTAGTTTTTCCATTAAAATTGTTTTAGGTAACAGAGAGAGGCGCGATTCGAGATCTAAGTTACTTGGAAAGCAAGTTGAGCAATCAGATTGGCCCCCCCACCCCAAGCTGAGTATCCACGATCTTTTCGAATCCGCCACGGCTTCTCTCTTTTACTTGCCGCTTTCTTTATTCAACCCACCCGTTTTCCATTAAGCGGTCGCCCCACTTATATTCCAACACTTCTTCCGCATCGCTGATTTGGATCACCAGCAGCGTAATGTCGGCTCCCGGATGTCGCCGGGCGAGATTCGGGAGGGAAATGCCGAGTTCCTCATCCCCATCGCGCTTCAAGACGAGATCTTCCAACAGCACGGACACCCCGATTTGGTCGTCAAACTGCTCGGGCTCGAACCGCTCAAAAGGACCCGAGAGCGGCAAGTACAATATCTCACTCCAGTCCAACTCTCCATGCTCAGTTTGAATCACAAGCTGCAAGGGGCGTATTCCATCCAAAACGAAATCGCAGTATACCGCCAAACGCACCCTATAATCCTCGCTTTCCGCTGCCGCTTAACTGGCGTTCCAGTTGGGCCAGAACGCGTTTGGTTTCCCCGGACCAGACGGAGGGACGCTGATTTTGCCGATCCGCCTCTTTGGCGGCGGCCATCAGACTGCCGTGGAGCACCCGCCGTTGGATTTGATCCAGCCTATGTTCCGCCAACTCATACGGAACGCGGAAGGTTTCGGCGAGAAAAGGAATCGCTTCACATCGCTGATCCGGAACGGGGAGCTTCGCAAACATATAAAAAGGAATAGCTGCATACAGCACGAACTGCTCGGCCTCGGATTCCTGGGCATTTTTGAATAGAACGGGCATTCTTCTCTGGTCCCCGGCATGTCTTAGAACATGGCATAATTCATGGAAAAAGATCACCCTCGCTGTCACATCGTCCGCATGCTTGTTAAGGAAAATCACCTGCTCTTCATTGTCGGAGAATGAAGGGCATTCTTCGTAAACCAATTCAACCCCAAAAGCGCGGGCTATATGTTCAATGTCATGCTCAGCGTTGCTCACGATTCCGTGTTTTAAGTATTTCCCGCTGATCCACTGCTCCAACTCGGTCTCCCGGTAGTAGGAGAATAACATAAAATCACCCCAAAAAGAGAATGTATGTTCGGTATGTATCGGAAAAGAAGGGCCCTTTGAAAGGGCCAGTATACTCATCTACGAATCTGCTTAATTGTTATTGCTTAGCCTTAAATATATTATTCGACGTTGCTGTCCGAAATCCTTTAATTTTTTTCTTTATCGCCGGTAAGCAATTTCTTTTTCTGTTCGCGGTACGCTTTCAAGGCTGCTTCCATCATAGCAATCTCGTCTGCCGTGTAAGCCTCGGGTCCGCCGTAAAAAGACATGCTCATCCCCTTCTCATAGGAAGGAGATGTGTCCTCGGTCCGTCCGAGTAAGTAGTCTCCGTTCGTGTCCAGGGCATCGACGATGCTGCGGAGCGACTCCGGATCCGGCTTGCGGTCACTCGTCTCATACCGGGACAACTGAACTATGGTCAGCCCCGCTTTAGCCGCGAGGTCTTTTTGCGTCATCTGCAGTTTTTCCCTAAGGAATTTGATTCGATCCCCAAGACTTTGCATAGAAACCCCTCTTTTTCCGTTTAGGATAGTATAACACGATATTACCAAAATGGTAAACTAATAGTTGTAAAAACTTGAACTGGAAATCAATTGACATTACCATTTCGGTAATTTATAATGGGATTATAGTTACCGAATCGGTAAAAAAGACAGAAACAATCGGGTTTTTTATTCAGTAATCTAATTTAAAAGGAAAACATGTAAGTAGTATCATGAATTTGAGGAGTATCTTATTGGTTACCAAAATGGTAACTTCATAAACAGAAATCATCATCCTGGGAGGGATCGCCGTGGGAAGAAAACGCAGCAACATTTTCTTAACCGTATTTGAAACGATGCCAATTGATTACGCAGCTACGCGGGCGGCCGTAGAGAAACGGTTGGAAGAGGTCCGGCAGTATCGGCAAGTCGGGTTTATTCGCCAGGAAGCGGGAATTACCGTTAATTACGAGCCCAGATATCATGGTACGACAAACGCGATCGGCAAGCCTGCGGAACAAACAGCGATCCGGAATGTGGACCGGGAAGCGGAGCTCATCCGCAAATCCGAACTGTTGGACAAGGCGATGAACGGGCTGACAAAAACGCAGCGTGAAGTGATCGAGCGCAGTTACTTGGACGACGAAGGAGAGTATGATTTTATCAGCTGCGGCGAAATGGGCGTTAGCGACCGGACCTACCGGCGCATCAAGGCTGATGCCATTCGGATACTGGCCGTAGCCATGATGCTGGAAGTTTACGAAGAGAACGACGGTCGGGAGGTTAGGGGGAGTCAGTGTCAAGGAAAGAGGGAAGTAGTGGTGGTCAATCATTTGTAGTCGGCTAATCGCCGGCTTTTTTTATTGGTGGAATACAAGCTTGAGTGAGGCGCTCCGTAAACCATCATCCATTCGATGACAAAAATACGAACATCAGTTCCTGTTTTTGTCCGGTATTTGCCCGATGCTTGTCCATTTGTTCGACTTCCAACGTGATAAATTTGTATTGTGGAAATGAAGTGAGACCACAACAATATACGCGAAAGCCGCTGAATATTCAGCGGTTTTTCTTTTTGGGAGGGAAGCTGAATTTGAGCACGCGAAAAAACAACAAAAATCCGCCGGCCGGAATCCTTGATGACGAAGGGGATTGGAGTCAGCCCAAATGCTGTATCGGCTGCATCTGGGGACGTTTCGAAGGAAGCAGGCAGTTTTGCAGCTTGCCTAGGTGCGTGTTGGAGGGGCATGGGCCCGGGAAGGTAATGGTGCCATGAACGAGGTTACCGTAAACCGCATTCGTGAAGGAGTTATGACTCTGCTGACTGCACGGTTTCCCGACATCGGAGTATATGGAGGAGAGCAAACGCAGGACGGACAGACTCCGCAAAGTCCCTGTTTTTTGCTCAAGCTGCTGACGGCATCGCAGGAACAGGAACTCGGAAGGCGATATAACCGAACGCTGTCTTTTCTTATTCAATATATTCCCGAAGCCGCCCAACGGGGGGCATCCCTGCATGAAACCGCAGAGTCGCTGTTTGAATTGTTCCGGGAAGCCGTAATCGACGAGACCAGATATTTTGGGAGCAAGATGAAATATGAAATCGTTGAAAAGAGTCTGCATTTTTTCTTCAGCTTTCATTTTTTGGTCTGGCAACCGGCTCCGGAAGGTCCCAAAATGCAATCTTTGGAAGAGGAGGGCCATATCAAGCATGGCAATTAAAAAAATGTTCAAGCCACGGGAGAGTCGGAATGATCCGAGGTTTTCGAAGGCCCAATTTTTAACGTCCAGTCGTTTCTCCGAAAGGGAAAAGGACGTATTGTCGATTCTACTGGATGAAGGACAGACGTATACCCCGGAGGAAGCGGAACAACAAATTCAACAATTCATGACAAGGAGAGTGAAGTAATTATGGCAGGTGGTACTTTTACTGTACAAAACAAGGTAAGACCCGGCGTTTATATTAATTTCAAATCGGAGGCGAAGCCTCTCGGGAATCTTGGGGAACGGGGGATTGCGGCTTTTCCGGCTCCGCTGCCTTGGGGAAAGAACGGCATCACGGTGCTTGAATCGGGAACTTACATGGAACAGGCTCTGTCCCAAATCGGCTTCCGGCCTACCGATAGCCGCATTCGTCATATCACGGCGGCGATGGCTCACGCGAGCAAGCTGCTGATTTACCGGATCGGAGCCGCCGGAGGCAAAAAAGCGGCCGGAACGGTTGGCAATCTAACGGCAACCGCGAAATATGCCGGTACCCGGGGCAACGATTTGCAGGTTGTAGTACAACCGAACATGGATCAGCCGGGAGCTTTTGATGTACAAACGTTGCTGGACGGCGAAGAGGTAGATCTTCAGACTGTAACCCAGGCGGAAGAATTAGCTGCAAACGGCTTTATCGATTTCAAAGGAACGGGTACGATTGCCGAAACGGCGGGACTGCTGCTGGAAGGCGGAACGGACGGGACCGGTACGGCTGGAGAATATGCCGATGCATTCGTCGCTTTTGAAGCGGAGGAGTTTAACGTGCTGGGCGTGCCCGTCACGGATTCGGCCATCAAGCAGCTTGCCGTGGCCTTTACGAAGCGGCTTCGCGAAGAAGAAGGGAACAAAATTCAAACCGTGCTTCACGATTACCCGGGAGCCGATTACGAGGGCGTAATCAGTTTGAAGAACAGCGTAATTACCTCGGACGGCATGACCGTCGATCCGGTGCATTTGCTTTGGGAGATTGCGGCGATGGAAGCTGCGGCTGATGTGAACGAATCCCTGACCTATGCGGCCATTCCGAATGCCGTTGACGTCTCTCCTAAATATACGCATTCCGAAATCGTCCGGGCCTTGAGCAACGGGGAAATGGTGCTTAGCGCATCGAACGGTCAGGCGGTGATCGAACAGGACGTTAACACGTTGAAGTCTTTTACGCCGCAAAAGGACAAGAAGTTCAGCAAAAACCGGGTGGTTCGCGTGCTGGATGCGACGGCAAACGATATCCGCAAGATTTTCAGCAAAAGTTATATCGGCAAAATCGATAACAACGCGGACGGACGGAACCTGTTGAAGGGCGAGGTTATCGCGTATCTGGAACGCCTACAGGGGCTCGGCGCGATCCAAAACTTCGATTCTCAAACCGACCTTCAGGTTCTTCCTGGGGATGATGTGGATGCAGTCATGATTTCGCTTGCGGTTCAGCCGGTAGACAGTCCGGAAAAAATCTACATGAACGTAACGGTAAAATAAGGAGGGAAATCCATGGGATATTTTAATAAGCAAGACGCCATCAGCGGCAAACAGGGCAAAGCGTACGTCATTATTGACGGCCGCAACGAGGAATTGTTTTACGCCAAAACGGTCGAAGCCACGATCGAGAAAAACAAGGTTGATGTTCCCGTGCTGGGGAAAACGAACACGCCGCAGCGTTCCGCCGGTTGGAAAGGTAGCGGCACTTTGACGATTTATTACGTTTCTTCGGCGTTCCGGCAATTGATGCGCAAATACATCCAGACCGGCACCGATTTCTGGTTCGATCTGCAAATCGTGAACGAGCAGCCCGGCAGTACGGCCGGGAAACAAACCGTCATTCTTAAGAACTGCAATCTCGACAGCGTCATCGCGGCGAAATTTGATGCTACCAGCGACGACATGCTGGATGAGGAAATGCCGTTTACGTTTGAAGATTATGACATTCTGGAGCCATTCAGCTCGATTCAGGGCGTATAAAAGGAGAGAAGAATCATTATGAGTAATTTGAGCCTGTTTTTTGCGCAAAACGTCGTGTCGGAAATTACGGATGAGGCGATCATTTCCGCCCGTTTCAAGGATGAGAAGGGCAAACCGATTCCTTGGAAGCTGCGGAGCATGACGGAGGAGGAAAACGAAGTCATTCGGAAATCCTCCCAACGCAAAATCAAGGAAAAAGGAATCGTTACGCTCGACACGAATTCGGATGAATATTTGACCAAACTGGTCGTCGCCAGCGTGGTGTTTCCCGACTTAAAAGATGCCGAGCTGCAAAAATCGTACGGGGTGCTTGGCGCCGACCAATTGCTGCGGAAAATGCTCCTGCCCGGCGAATACGCGACCTTGATGCAAAAAGTGCAGGAGATTAACGGTTTTGACAAGGACGTCAACGAACTGGCGAATGAAGTAAAAAACTGATCCAAGAGGGCGACGGGGAGGCGAACGTTGCCTACTACGCCCTCCATAAATTCCATCTCATGCCTTGGGATTTCGTAGAACTGGATCCAAGGAAAAAAGCGGCATTGATCGCCATGATTCAGGTGCGAATCCAAGCCGAGAAGAAAGCGGCGAAAAAGTAGGACAGCCTCTCTTCTAATGTGTATAATTGGAAGTAATACACGTTGCTTGAGGAGGCTGAGCATGTTTAAGCCGAAGGCTTTTGTAAAATTGGTGTCGGGGCTGCCGCTAAGAGATCCCGAAGCGTTGCTTGAACTGACGTTTGATGATGAGTTTTTGATCATTACCGAAAAACATTACGCAGGATTTAAATGGATAGTAGACAATGTATTTAAAATCCCTCATATAAATATGATTGCTTCTTCTACCGAAATAGACTTTGCACATTATTATGTGGAACAAGGAACGGAGAGAACGGTATTTTATGAAGGTATCGTCCGTCCTTATGCCGTAACGAAAACCAGCAAAGATGTAAAAAAGAAAACGGCATTATCGAGAGAATACAATATCTCTTATATTAATTCCATTGGGGAAGTCGGATTCATCAAATTTTCAACAACTTTTATGATGTTTGACGTTGCACATAAATTTAACAAGAAACTGGTAAAGAAGCAGCGAACAATCCCAAAAAGCCGTGAAGTTTTAATGTTTTATCAGCAAATGCAAGACCCTAAACATAAGGAAACCATTCTATAGGATCAAAGCACCCTCTGAGCAGAGGGTGTTTTTTATTTTCCCGGAAAGGAGGCTGATAACCTAATGACAACAATGTCTACTGCGCTCCAATTGTATGACGGAACGTCCACTGCGCTACAAATGTATGACGGGTTGTCCAGTAGGGTCCAGAGTTATTCCCGAGAAGTGAGTCAGGCGTCGTCGTTGATCAATGGAAGCGTTACGCGAACAGCCCAGCTTTTCCTGGCTATTGTGCCTATTCAAATGCAGGTAGCGGCGGCGCAGACAGAGATTCAAAAAAGCACGGAAGGAGCTGAAGAGGCTCAAAGCAGTTTCGGTGACCGGATCAAGAAAATGGGGACCAACGTAGTCGATGTATTTAAAAAGGCCAAATCGGCCGTCGATCAGTTGAAGCCCGCCATGGATTTTAGCGATGCCTACGTGAATACCTTTTACCGACTGGATTCCGTGAACGATAAGTTGCAAACCTCAAAGCAACTTCATGATAAGGTGTTTGCTGCTGCCCAGAGAAGCAGGGGCGATTACATGAGCATGGCTTCCAGCGTGGCCGAGATGGGAAAGGCGGCTCCCAAAGCCTTTAAAACCAATGATGAAATGATTGCTTTTCAGGAGCTATTGAACAAATCGTACAAAGTCGAAGGGAAAAGCGAATCCGACCAAAAAAGCGGAACAGGCAAGCTGACCCAAGTCATGGCCGCAGGGAAATTTCAAGGCAGCGATTTTAGCTCCATGACGGAGTATGCCCCGATGCTGGCCGATGCGGTATCCAAATATACCGGAAAAACCAAGCAGGAGCTTCAAGCTTTATCTGGCAGCGGTGCTCTGTCTTCGGACGTAATCAAGAACGCCATGTTTTCCGCGACCGATGAGATCAACGGTAAGTTCTCTCAGGTGCCTAAGACGTTTAGCGATCATTTTACGAGCCTGAAGAATACGGCCATTCGCAACCTTGATCCGATCATTAGCAAGGTTAGCGAGATTTTGAACAGTCCCGCGGTCGCTTCGTTTATGACGGGGCTGCAAACCGGGTTGAATATGGTATTCTCATTATTCGATCCGTTAATTGCGGGAGCGGAACAGTTTGCTGGGGTGCTGCAAAATAATTTGCCGATTGTGTGGGGACTGTTGTCCGGGATATCGGCATTTTTAATTGGATTGGCCATGCGACAGATTCCTAATTTAATAATCGGGTTGTGGAACATGATTCCGCCACTCATTACACAGGCTATTACTTGGCTTGCCATAAATTGGCCGATTTTGCTTATTGCGGCACTAATTGGGATACTGGTCGCAGCCTTGATGTATTTCGGCGTTTCTGCGCAGGAAGTAGTTGGGGTCGTATTCGCGGTGTTTTATGCCCTTTATGCAAATATTTACAATATTATCGCTTTACTGTATAACTTGTTTGCTTCCTATGCCGAGTTCTTGATTAATTTGTTCATTGACCCGGTATATGCCATTAAAAAGCTGTTTTACGATCTGGTAATGACGTTTGGAAACTTCATGTATAATATGCTGCGCTCCGCCGAGGACTTTGCCGGGGGGTTTATGAAGACTATCCTTGCTGGAATTAACGGCGCGTTGAAGGGTTTTAACTGGCTGGTCGAAAAGGTGAACGGAATTTTTGGAACCGATTTTGCCACTGCTCAATTGCTGGATGAAACCAATATTCATGCGTTAAGCGATAAATTTAAAGGCATGATGGACGTTGAAGCGCCGGTTAGCGATAAAAGTATCGTTAGTCTAAAGCGGATGGAATATAAAAATATCAATGAATTCTCAAAAAAAGGTTATTCGGGTGGTTTAAAATTTTCAGACCAGCTGAAAAATGGTGCAGGAAAAATCGGCGATAAATTCAAAAATCCGGCTGGCGAGCTCGACGTGAGCGCAAGTCCGTTTGCGGGCAATTCTTTCGGCGCCGGCTCAGCGTCCAATATCCCGAATGTCGGGAAGGTAGACCGGGTCGGGGGCGTGGATGAAGAAGTCGCGATAAGCAGCGAGGATTTGAAAATGATGCGGGAACTGGCCGAGATGAAATCGATCCAGAATTTCGTGTCCTTGACGCCTACCGTCCAAGTGACGACGGGGCCGGTTACTAATGGAGCGGACATCGATACGATCGTGGCGAAAATCGAGCAATCGCTGGATGAAGAAATCTCTTCATCGGCCGCGGGGGTGTATGCATGAGTGAGTATTCATTGACGTTGTCCGTTAACCAAGACGCGGAAGAAATCCTGCTTCCTGTGCTCCCGGAAAAAATCGAATTTTCCGAATCCGGCAACGGCAAAACCTATGAAATCTCCGGCCTGGGGGAAATCAATGTCATTAAAAACATGAAGCTGATGGAGATTTCCTTCGAAGGGCTGCTCCCTGCTAGCTGGTTTCCCGGAGCAAACGTGCCTCGGAACAAAACCTGGTTCTCGCCTTCCCACTATCTCATCACGATTCAGAAATGGCGCCGCCGGAAGCTGCCTGTCAAGCTTGTCGTCAATTTGTCCGGCATGGAAATCAGCTTGCATGTGAGCATTGAAAAATTCACCTGGTCGGAAAGCGGCGGGGCAGTCGGAGATATCCAATACCAGATCTCATTAAAGGAATACCGCCCTTATTCGGCCAAAAAAGTGCAGGTTTCCGAACCTGATAAACAGCAAGCCGGAGGAACGGGGAACACGGCTCCAGCCAATACGGCTAACAGTGCTCCTCCACGTCCGGATACCCGGATACCGCCGAAAACCTATACCTTGGTTGCCGGAGATTCATTATGGAAGGTAGCCAAGCGATTTTTGGGAGACGGCTCCAAATACAAGCAGATTCAAAGTCTTAACGGGATTAAAGACAGCGAGCTCAAAAAGCTGCCGGTAGGCAAAGTTATCAAACTGCCGTGATAAGGGGAGATTCATATGCTTGAAGTTTTGCTCGACAACAAAGACGGAACCGTATGGGACATCTCCGAGCTCGTCAGCGATGCCTCCTGGAAAACATCCCGGATCGGCAAGCCGGGCAGTTTTGATTTTTCGCTGATTGCCGACGACAACCTGAAGATCGAAAACGGGGATGTGGTCCGTTCCAAATGGGACGGGGCGCCGATTTTTTACGGATATGTATTTACGATAGGCAGCAGTCAAGAAGAGCAGATCAGCGTGAAATGCTACGACCAGATCCGGTACTTGTCCTCCAGCGAAACGTATGTGCTTAAAAACATTACCGCCGCCGCGGTCATAAAACGGATCGCCGACGATTTTGGCCTGAAATGGGGCCATATTGCCGATACGAAATACAAGATTGAATCCCTGATCGAGGATCAGAAATTGATCGATACGATCTGTAAAGCATTGGACCATACGGTCGTCAACACGGGCATTATTTATAATTTTTATGACGATTTTGGCGCTTTGGCCTTGCGGGATGCAAAGGAGATGCGACTGGATCTTGTCATCGGCGAGGAAAGTCTGATGTACGGGTATTCTTACGAAAAAAGCATCGATAACGACACGTATAACCGCATCAAGCTGGTTCGGGAAAATCAGGAAACCGGCGGCAAGGACATTTATGTATCCCAGGACAGCGACAATATTGCCAAATGGGGACGGCTGCAACTGCTGCAAAAAATAGATGCCAACAAAAACGAGGCACAGATTGCGCAATTGCTCGACACGCTCAGCCAGTTGAAAAACCGGGAAACTAAAAAACTGAAGCTGGATGCACTGGGAAATCCTACGGTTCGCGCTGGTTCCTATATCGCCGTTCATATCGCGGCATTAGGCATCGACCAGTATTTTTTGGTGGACGAATGCTCGCACAGTTTTAGCGGCGAAGAGTACACGATTAGCATGGAATTGAAGGTGATATGATGGCGCTTGGCGATAAAATACGAAAGCTTGGCAGTGAAGCGGTTGGCGCCGGCAATCCGGTGGCCGTCCTGTTCGGGACGGTAACCCGCGCTCATCCTCTCGAAGTGAACGTGGATCAACGGTTCACGTTTGATGAGGATTTTTTGATTTTAACGGAATCTCTGCAAAGGTATGAACTGGACTTGAAGCACACTCATCTTCTTCCCGGCAGTGAAGCGACGAAGGAGGCATTGACCGATAAGATCGTGATCCGGGCCGGTTTGCAAAAAGGGGATGTCGTGCTGCTGCTTCGCGTCCAAGGCGGTCAAAAATACGTCGTATGGGACAAGGTGGTGAAGCCATGATTCCGATCGGCAGCAGTTTGACCGGCGAGATGCAAATTGTCCGGGAAACCAGCCGGACCTATCATTTAGATCTTCAGCGCAAAAAGATCGCCGGATTCACCGATGGCCTGGATGCGGTTAAGCAAGCGTGTCTTAAAATCTTTCAAACGGAGAGGTTCGCCCATATTATTTATGACAGCAATTACGGATTCGAAAGCTGGGGCTTGATCGGACGACCGTCAGGTTATGTTCGGGCCGAGCTCAAGCGGCGGATTACCGAAGCTCTGCTTCAGGATGATCGGATATCCGAGGTTTTGGACTTTGAAATCGCCATCACTGGGGATGAAGCCGTCGCCGGCTTCACGGTGCATACGATTTTTGGCGACTTTAGAACGGAGGTGAACGCCCATGGTTGAACATGAATCTTTTGAAGCGATTCTGTCCCGCATGCTCGGGAGGGTTCCGGACTCGATAGACAGACGCCCCGGCAGTATTATCTATGATGCATTGGCTCCCGCTGCCGCGGAATTGGCGCAAATGTATATTGAACTGGAAAGCAATCAAAATCTATCTTTTGCCGATACGGCTACCGGCGAATTTTTGGATCGCCGCACGCAGGAGTTCGGAATCCAGCGGGAAGCGGCTACAACGTCTAAGCGAAAAGGTCTTTTTTTCGCATCGGGGAGCATTCCCTTGGATGTGCCGATCGGCACCCGCTTTTCATTGAATGAGGTGAATTATACGGTGATCGGTAAAATATCGTCTGCGGAATGGATGCTGGAATGCGAAACGGCCGGCACGTTGGGTAACCGTGATTACGGTACGCTGCTGCCGGTCGACTACGTGGAAGGACTGGCTCGCGCGGAGCTTTCCGAATTGCTGGTGCCCGGAGAGGATGCCGAAACCGATGAAGCTTTGCGCCAGCGCTATCTGGAATATGTGAATGAGCAGCCGTTTGGCGGCAATGTCGCGGATTACAAGCAAAAGCTGAATGCGATCGACGGGGTGGGCGGCGTCAAAATATTTCCGGCATGGGACGGCGGAGGCACCGTTAAAGCCACCATCATTACCACCGATTATGCACCGCCGTCCGCGGCATTGATCGCTGAAGTACAGACCCGGATCGACCCGGAAGTAAACGGAGGCCAAGGCATCGGGCTGGCGCCGATCGGGCACCGGGTCACGATCACCGGGGCCGGAGGGGTGGCCGTTGCGGTTTCGGCTGTGGTTACGCTGGCCGCCGGGACAACCATCGGGCAGGTACGCAGCGACATCGAAGCTTCTATGGCTTCTTACCTGCTCCAGCTCCGGCAAAATTGGGCGGCCGAGTCGGCGCTTGTTGTACGTGTCGCCCAGTTGGAGGCACGGATGTTGACCGTCCCCGGTGTAGTCGATGTTTCCAAAACGACGCTGAACGGCTCTTCCGGCAATCTGGTCTTGGGGAGCGAGCAAATCCCTGTTCTCGGGGAGGTCGTACTTAGTGAATAGACTGATGGAATATTTGCCGGAATTTTATCACGATATAGTGGACCTAGTGGAATTGACTCAGGTGGAATCGCAGGAATTGATTGAAGTCCAGGAAGCTATGGACCGGCTGCTGGACGATCAGTTCGTGTTGTCTGCCTCCGAACAGGCCATCAAGCGCCGCGAGAAAATGCTCGGCATTCAGGCTGATCCCCAAACGGAAAGTCTTGAATTCCGGCGAAAACGCCTGATTAACCGTTACTCCACCAAGCCGCCGTTTACGATGCGTTATTTGCAGCAACGGCTGGATTTTTTGGTGGGCAGCGGGATGACTTTGGTCGGCGTCGATCACGCCAACTATGTGTTGACGGTTACGGCGAATATCGACAACGCGGATGTGTTCAAGGAAGTGGAACGAACCGTAAGCGTCATTAAGCCGGCGAATCTGATCTACCGGCAGAAGACTTCGCTTGGCGATGTCATTGCTTTCCAAGAAGAAATCTCCGCACGGCCGATTAATTGGGTCTACAAATTGGACGGGACTTGGAGATTGGGCGACAAAGCCTTTACCGAGCTGGGTCCGGAGGTGACGGTAAAATGATGAACAGTTCTTTTCTCAACGAAATCGCAAATTATACTAACGCAAAAATAGCCAAAGTGATATTGAACGATACCGTGGAAATCACCGATTTCACGGTCAAGCAGGTGAACGAGTCCACCATCGGGATGCAGTACATGATTTCCGCTTCACGAGTCGAGCTCGTGACCAAAATCGAGCTGGCCGATGCCTCGGGGCAACCGCTCAGCACGAACGAAGTCTATGTGCCGATCGCCTCGGACACCTTGCTGCTCCACACCATTCAAGTAAAGGAGGTTGCTTCCTAAATGGCAAAAACCGATTGGAACCTGCACGACACCGTACAGCCGCAGGACATGAACGCGCTGGGAAGCGAAATCAATAGCCAGGGCACGGAAATTTCGATGTTGGAGGACCGTCTAAATATCGCCGAATATGAAGACATCACCTTGCAGCCCGGGCTGCAGGTGATCAACGCCAAGAGGGATTCCCGCTTTCGGCTGGGGGAGATTAAGGGGCGGACTTTGATTAATCTTCTTTCTTGGGGAGGATGTGAATCACTTCAATCGTGGCCTAACGACGGAAGGTTTTCGCTCGATACGACCAGCAAGGTTGAAGGGAATTCCAGTATTAAGGTGACGATATCTCAAGGAGATCCGTACGCCGACCTTTATCAAAGAGTAGAATATGATCCGGGTAAATGTTACGTTGCAGTAGGGGCATTAAAAGTACCTAGCGGTATCCAGGCCCGAATTAGAGTGGCTGAGTTAGGGAAGGAAATAACCTCGGAAATTATACAAAGTTCAACGGGAGACAAGTTTAAAACTGTATTTTTTCGAGTGCCACGGAACGCAGTTCCCGGAGCTACGGCAGTATATTTCGGAGCTGTATTCGTAGGTCCGTCGGGGTACGCAGGAAATGCTGATGCATTAAGGATATACGAAATATCGTCGAGCGAATATGCCGCACTTGACGGGATGACTCCTGAGCAAGTCGCCGCGAAGTACCCGTATATATCGACCGGTATGATCGGTGTTGATAATCCGTACGCAATCCGATACGGGGAAAATTTGCTGCCGCCGTTTTATGAGTGGCGGAATGCAAATACCGAGGGAAGATCGAAAATCACAGGCCCCTACTCACTTGAAACGCAGGGGGAGCAGGGAGCGGGATTCTGGTTCGAGGTCGATATCCCAGCTGTTGAGAAGGAAACCTATTCATTATCCGGAGAGAATAGTGAGTCCAATAAATTGTATGCGATCGCAATCAACGAGGCAAAAATAGCTGTTGTTCCTGATTACTTAATGAATACTTTTACAACGCCATCCGGAACAAAGTATTTACGTGTTTATGTGAATACTGATACATCACCTAATGTCGTCAAGTTTAATAATCCGATGCTCGTTATCGGATCCAATAGTAAGCCGTTCAAACCACGCTGGGACACAATGCTCGCATTCCACACTGAATTACACGCGAGTCCAGTCGACGGGAGTGATCCCGACGTATTGTTCGAGAAAGAGGGGCAATATTTCAGATTGGCAAAGTGGGGCAAGAAAACTTTAAATAATTTCTCCGGATGGCTGTCGGCGCAAGCTCGACCGGGATATAAAGTTTTCGCCTGTCCCCTGCCAAATGCGAAAACCTATTCTCAAACTGTCGTAAAGTACAATGGCGCCCCCTTGAAGAACACTCTTCCTGACAACTGGATTTCCGGCGACCTCGCTATTGTATTTGACAATTATCTTTATTTGTCCGTGAGTAACTCGGATAGCGGATGGGGTGAAGCAGATGCAGTCTATGAGTTCAACGGAGATGGTTCCACGGTAAAATTTATGTTGCCAGCACCACCAACGGGGCTTTGGGTTATGTCGGAAACTGTGACAGCGAGAGTCGACAACACTCCCGTTAGTGTAACATCCGTCAACGAGCGGGAATTTACAGTCGCGGCAGCTCCGGCCTCGGGGAAGAAACTCGTCGTTAATTACAAAATCTCGTATGTGCCGATAGAGGACGAGATTAAGGCATATTTTAACGGGTGGGTGATGACATCTCAGGAAACTTGGAATACAACCTATGAACAATATAGCGGGATCGGAACCAAGGGATGGCTTAAACGCTATGTCGGAATTGGAACTCCTATTACTACCTCAAAGATAGGTGTTTTTGAGGCTGGTTCTGGAAATTCTGGCTATATTTTGCCGACAACCGTAATTAATTCTAGGTGGACACCCTATCAGATCCTATACCGTCTCGCAAAGGAAACCGTCGAACCAGTCGTTTCGGAAGGCTGCCTGACGCTGCTCGAAGGGGATAACCTTGTCGAAGTCAGCACAGGGATTGTGTTGCGTGAGAAGGCAAATCCTAGCAATGTAAGTAATCAGAATCTGTGGGCAGTTATTAATCATAAACCAACACTAAGCTCAAAATTAAATTTCTCTGTTGATTCCTTTATTACAGTATATAATGAAAATCAAAAAACAAATGATTTCCGCCATATGAAGACTGATGTTTACTCATTTGGAAAGGAATATTTAGACAGACCATGGACAGAATTCGATCAAAATGCAACATATTCCGTTACTTACCTTAAGCTCGATAAATCACCGATTCAGCCGTTTACTGGCACACTGGCCACGAATGAAAATGCGCAGATTAGTGACTTGACTGCTGGAGTAGCCGAAGCTTTACTGCGGGTAAGCGTGGTGGAGCAGAAAAAGGCGGAGAAGGATTCGCCTGGGTGGATCACGCCGACGTTGTTAAATGGAGCGGGGCAAGGTTCGGATCCTGTCCGCTATAAAAAAAATACAAATTCGATGGTCGTAGTTACTGGGATTTTCGTTGCTAAAGCCGTATCTACTGTCTTTAAACTTCCAGTCGGGTATCGACCTGCCAATGTTTGTCGGTTTATCACACTGTCGTCAAATGTAGGCCAAATCGTACCTGCATATGTTGATGTATATCCGAATGGCAATGTTAATGTTGCTAATTTTGGTCCGGATTACGTCAGTTTTGAAGGCGTCATGTTCTTGGTAGAGTAATAAGGGAGGGATAACGTTGAAAGCAGTAAGTAAAGTAGATTCAGAAGGCCTCTTTATAGAGGACACAATCATGGACGATGCCTTCTCCGGTGTCGTCCCTTTTTATTCCCAATTTGAAAAAATTGAAGAGAAAGTAGCCCATCAACCCGTCGGCTACATCGTCGGGATTCCGGTTCCACCCGGTCTTTTTCACCCGCGATTTGATCTGGCAGCTTGGGAGAAACGAGAGCAAGATGAGGCCCAAAACCCTTCAACGTATTGGAAAGAAGGTCTCTCGCCCGAAGAAATCGAGGAGCTAACCAGACCGCTTCCCCAAGGGCCGACTGAACTTGATCGCATGGGTGCCGAGTTGGTGGCCCGTGAGCTTGAAGCATTAGAGCTTATACTTCAGAACGAAGCGCTCGGAGCGCAGATTGTTGGTTTGGAACTGCGTTTATTGAGCGTAGAAAATCAAGGAGGGACGACGAATGTTTGAAAACGATTTTGAGCGTTTGAAGTACTACTATGAGAAAAAATGGGCCAAGGAACCTCAACTCCGGCAATATGTTTCGTTCGGAGTAATTACTCCCGGAGAGTTTGAACTTATCACGGGTATTTCCTACTAATTCTCTGCTAGGCTATTAGGTTGTCATTTAGCCTATGGATGGCCGCTCTCTTGTCCGTTTTCGGCCCGATGCCTGTCCATCTATCTGTCTTATGATGTGTTAAATTTATATTGTGGAAAACAAGTGAGAGACGCATGATTTGATGAAACTGCTCAATAAGACAAAGTCGCCGATTTAATGGCGGCTTTTTTTTGTTGAATGGAGCGGTCAAAAGGATTTCTCACAACCTCGCCACATCCCGTGAAAGGAGGTGAAACATCATTCTAGACCAAACGCTTACTGTCATTCGAACCAAACTGCTCGAGTCGATTCCGGAGTTGAAAGAGGTTTATTATCTGGTAGTTCCGGAAGGAGTCAATCCCGTCAAACCCTATGCAGTTCTGTCCCTTGAGGGCGACAGCGGGAGCAATCCTTGGAAGGGGCTGAGGTATCTTTTTCAGATCCGCCTTTACGTTTCCAAGATCAATGCTCCTACCAGTGAACTGGATTTTTTGACCACGTCCATCGCCAATTCTTTGGACAAGCAGTTACTAGGAGATGAAGCGACAAGCAGTCGGGTTGCATTCTATCAAGGGCAAGTCGGTACGGACATCGTCGATGATGAACGCGATACGATCCAACGGAATTTGCAACTTTCAGTGCTATCTCCAAAGCCTTTGGCTGAGCTCACTCCAATCACCAGCGATCCGTGGCTAACGGCGCTCGCGGCTTGGACACGGCAAGCATTAGAGGCGGATTGGTCCGTATACGGCGGCAACTGGCCGCCAGAGCCGAAGACTCCTTCGATCCTGTGGCGGATTACCGAAATGGATGCAACCCCGAGAGGGTCGTCGGCCTATGAGCTGCAAAAGAAAGCAACGGCCTTTATCCAAGCCAAAGATTCCAACCAGGAGCATGTAGCTTTATTGCAGTTGGTTGAGGGCTTGGCGGCGGCGGTAAAGATCCCGATTGGGGCGGGTGACCGGAAATTTGTAAGGGTGATCACCCCACAGGTGAATACCAGAACCAACGCGAGCGCGGATGGTTATGCCGCAACCGGCGAAGGGCCGCTTACCGTAACTTTAAGCCGGAGAGTGACTTCTTTGGCCGATGAGGCGGCGCCGCCGCTTATGCAGTTCGTCCATTATGAATCCCATATTTGAGGTGAGAAACTTTGAAAGCTACCCAAAAGGAATCTTCCAAATCCAAGACGACTCCGGTTTATTCGCTTAATGAATTAGCGGAAAATAGCCAGTCTCTCTTGGGCGTAAAGTCCGAAGTGCTGACAGGAGCACTCCACGGGGCTCATCAAGAGTCCTTCGGCGTGCAAGAGGCAAAACAGCTAGTCCAACAATTTTTGAAAAGGAAGGTGCTGTAAGATGGCAGGAGGAAATTGGAGTTTGACGAATCAGCCGGTGCTTCCCGGCCTGTACATGAATTTCGTGAGCGCGGCGGGATCGGCGATTCAGCCGGGCGCGCGCGGCGTCGTGGTTGCCCCGGTAAAATCCCATTGGGGGCCAGTCAATCAATTTGTCGAGGTGGCGAATGAAGCCGCGATCAAGGAACTGTTTTCGGACGATGAGTCTGACGGGGCATCCGCTTTAACGACCTTGTATTTTGCTTTGCTGGGCGGGCCGAAAAAACTACTCGCTTATCGGATCGCCGACAGTTCGGCGGCTGCAGCGGAATTGACGCTGAAAAATACGGCGGCAACAGCCGAGAACAGCGTCGTGCTGAAGGCCATTTACCCGGGCAAACGGGGCAATGGCTTTAAAATAACGATTCAACCGAGCCTGTCCGTAGCGAACGCCAAAGAGCTGAAGCTCTACGAGGACGGAACGTTGCTTCGTACGATTGCGATCGGTGACGGGGAAGCCACCACGGCTGTCGAGGCTATTAACAGCGATGCGGCAAACAAGTGGATCACAGCGGTAAAAATCGCCGACGGCGTGCTCGCGGATGTATCCGGCGAGGCATTTTTCCGCGGGGAGAGTGGTATTTCCGGCATTACGAACGGTGATTACGTGAAAGCGACTGAAGCGTTCGAGACGCAGGATTTCCATGTGCTTACGCTTGACGGCGTGACTGATGCTGCACTCCGGACCAGCATTGTAGCCTGGTTGAAGCGCGTCCGTAACGAGGGGAAAGGTATAATCGCGACGCTTGGCGGTACAGTGGCCGAAGATACCGGGGCTGATGCCGTTAATAAGGCGGTCACCCGCAGTACGGCCATCGATTATGAAGGTATCGTAAACGTCGGTACAGGCGCCAAAATGAACGGCAAGTCCTATTCCTCGGCCCAGGTGGCGGCTTGGGTTGCCGGGCTGATTGCAGGCCAGTCCCTGAAGGAATCTTCAACCTACGCGGCCGCTCCTTTTGAGGACGTGACCCGCCGCTGGACCCGGTCCGAGCAGGAGTCCGGCGTACAGAACGGTGTTTTTTTGCTGGTACATGACGGGCGTAAAGTGAAGGTGTTGCGGGGTGTGAACAGTCTGGTTACGCTGCGGGAAGGCCAGAACAAAGGCTGGAAGAAGATTCGCAAAATCCGGGTGCTGGACCAGATCAACGCTGATTTGCAGCGTACCGCCGAGGACAATTATATCGGCAAGGTGAACAACACCGAAGAGGGACGACTTGCCTTGATCAGTGCCGGGAAGCAGTATTTGCAAACCCTTGCGCTTGAAAACGTCATCGAGTCCACCGGATTCGATGTGACGCTGGATCCGCGTTTTTACGGCAGCGCGCCGCAATTCCAACCGGAAGACGATCAGGTATTCCTGTCGTGGACGGCGGATGACACCGATGTGATGGAACAAATTTTCGGCACGTTTTACGTGCAATAATTTTGAGGGGGAATAGCAAATGGCACAATATCTTGATCCGGGACGCATCATCATGGGAACGTTCGGCCAGATTTTTATCGATGGAGTTTGGCAGTCGAACCTGAATCATCTGGAAGCTAACGTTGAGGCGGAGAAACGCGAATTGAATCTTGTCGGCACGGACTACACCGTCTTTAAATTGGGTCGCAAAAAAGGAACCGGTACGATGAGCGGCTACAAAGTTTCATCCGATATGATTACGCGGGAATTCCAGAAGTTTTCGATTATCCATAAGCTCGACGATCCGGAGGCTTACGGCTTTGAGCGTATTCAGTTGAACAACTGCATGGTGGATAAAATCCAGCTCGCCAACTGGACCGCAGGTGAGGAAGTAGCGGAAGAAACTGCCTTTACTTTCGAGTCGTACGAATTGCTGGATCCTATCGTCGTGTCTTAATTCCACGGAGAGCCAAAATAAGGAGGACATATTCAATGAGTACGGAACAACTGAATGAACAGGATATTTTGGACGGTCTCTTCGAGACGGCAGTGAATTTGCCGGAAGAGACCGTTTTTATTGGACGTCTAAGCTTACGGATCACCTTGCGGGGTCTGACCTCCAGCAAAGTCGATTCGATTCGTGAACGTTGCACGGTTCGCAAGACCACGAAAGGCCAGGTTTCGGAAAAAATCGACAGCGAGCTGTTTAACGCGGCTTTGATCAAGGAAGCGACCGCGGCTTTGGAGGTCGTCAAAAAGCTGGAGCAAGGCGGGGAGCAAAGCGTGAAACTCAGCGGTTGGGGTGACGAACGGCTCATTAGCCGCTTGAAGCTGTCCGGCGGCGAAGAAGCCGTCCGCCGATTGTTGTTGGCCGGGGAACTGGATGCCGTGGGCGACAAGGTGCTTGAAATTTCCGGCTTTGGGGTGGACATCGACGACGTAAAAAACTGATTGACTCCGGCGGCATGACGACGCTGCTGTTCCATTTGTGGACGCGGCATCATCTTCGCCCCGGGGCGTTCTGGTCTCTTCCCAAAGGAGAGCGCCTGCTGCTTCGAGCTTTTTCGGAGAGGGAGCTGGAGATGATGTCTCTGCCTCCTTCGCCTTGAGGCTCTTGAAGTAGATAGCGCTGTACGGAGAAAGGAGGTGGCATATGGCTAAAAAAGAAATTTTGGGATTGGAAATCGAAGTCGACAGCGATGAGGTCGACAAGACGGACAAAAAGCTTCGCAGCTTGGATAAGCTCCTTCAACAAACTCAGCGACGGGCCGCTGTTTTAGGTAAAACCAAGATTGCTCCGAAAATCACGTTAGATGACCGCTTTACTTCCGCCGCCGAAAAAGTGAAGCGAACTCTTACGCAAATTCAACGGACCAAGGTCCGGCCCATGGTTCATCTTGTGGACAACGTAACCGCAGCCGCCGCAAGAATCAAAGGCTCGCTGATCGGCCTCAGTATGCGGCCATGGCGGGTTTCGGTGGAGGCAGTGGATTGGGATGGGGTGGTTGGCGGTTCTTTTGACAACTGGATAAGCGCAGAAGGTCAAGGCACCTTGCAGAAGATCTCTTCTTCCATCGGTACTGCCCTTGGCAGCGGGTTGAAGGATGTGATGATGGGAGCATTGGGACTAGCCGAATCACCGAAAGAAATGGTCCCTAAACGGAGAATCGACTTCGCTGAAGAAGATCGAAAGCTACTGATGGATAAGGAAGAATCGCCTTATGCTGAGGCTGGAAGGAAAGCGGGGGAGAGCTTTTTTCAAGCTTTTCTTGAGATATTAGATCCTAATCAGATTATGCAAAGGATTAACTTAAGATGGGTAGCTAATCTAGAAGGTAGCCAGAAGGGCTTGGGCGGAGTTACGGGAGAGAAAAAGAATGGGATTAAATCAATCCCGGAGAAGATATCCAGTGTGCAAAAGTGGATAGCTGGTTTTTTGGATGATATGTCTTTTGAGGCTATAAAAGGTAAAGGGGATAAAATCCTTAAAGAAAAAATACCACAATTCACTAATACAGTTAAGGATTATTGGGAAAATATCAAGAAAAAGCCAAGTGAGATATGGAAATATCTTGAACCTGCTACAGGTTGGGTTAAAGGATCTGCATGGCCATTTTTGAAGAATAATGGTTCTAAGTTGATAAAAAAACTTAAGTTTGGGTATTTAAGTACACCTATTGATATTGCAGAATTTGCTACTGCTAAAACAGATAGAGAAAGAGCTGAAAAGATTGGAGGAATGATTGGTGGTGCGGTAGGAGGGGGACTTGGAGTCTTTTTTGGTTCTGGACTTCCAGGAGTCGGGAATGTTTTATTAGGATTAGCACTAAGTGTAGCAGGGGATCGTGCCGGAGAATTGATCGGCGGAGGACTGTATGATGTATTTACTTCAGAGCACGAGCCAACTGTATATTCTGACCGAGTTATGGCCCCTGGCGTGCAAGGAGTTACAAGGCCAGAAAAGCCGCAGCGTTATATTATGGGAACTCCTGTTCCTGATCCAGTTGTAGAAAAGAAGATAACTTCACCAAAAGTTCAAATTCCGAGTCTTATGATAGATCCGTTTCAAAGTTATCTGGATTTATATGAACCAAAAAAATATGAGAGTCCTATGGAACAATTTGAAAAATTCAGGAATGACACCTTTGGTTTCCCGATAGGCGTACAACCACCTGATAGTGAAGCTACTGGCAAAAAAGAAGTTTCTATCAACGTTTCTTTTGCAGAGGGGGCCATTAAGCTTAACTCCAACAAAGACGAACTCAACATTGAAGAACTTAGCATAATTACTGCCCAGTTAATGGCCAATCAAATGCGATTAAAGTTGCAGAATATGGGATAAGGAGGGAAGTGCGTGGATATTCACTTGAGGGACGGGGCGGGAAATGATTTTCATTTTCCGGTCAATCCCGAAGAAATTACGATCTCCAGAGGGAAATCGTTGGAGACGGTCAATATTTTATCGCTCGGGGAATACGAATTCCCTGCGGGAGAGAAGGTGAAGGAAATCGCCTTCTCTTCTTTTTTTCCGGTGTCGTATGACAAAGGGTACTGCAAGTACAAGAATCTTCCCGACCCGCAGGAGGCGATGAATCAGCTCACCCGGATGATGAACAGCAAGACGCCGGTTCGGCTGATGATCACTGAAACCGCGGTCAACGTGCTGGTGATGATCTCCGCGCATAACACGACGTTTAAAGGCGGAGAGCCGGGGGATGTGTATTTTGAAGTGACGGCACGCACTTGGCGGGACATGAAGTTCCATACGAACACGTCAGCTGCTCCGAAAACACAAGGATCACGGCCGGACACCAAGCCGAAAGCCAAAACCTACACGGTCAAATCCGGTGATACGCTGTACAAAATCGCCAAGCTGGAGCTCGGGAGCAGTGCCAAATGGCAGGCCATTTACAATGCGAATGTCAAAATCATCGGCAAAGATCCGGGCAAGATCAAACCGGGGCAAAAGCTGGTGATGCCGTCATGAGTTACGAGGTGGTGCTGCAAAACAAGTATTATCTCCGCGAGTTGATCGAGAGTATCTCGCTGACCGAATCGCTGGATCAGATCGCCTATCAGGCCTCCATCACCTTGAACATTCCGGGAGATTTTCCGGGGATCGAACCCGGTCAGGAAATCCGGATCAGCGGCGTGCCGTTCGGTGCAACCAAACAGGTACCTCTGCTGCATCCCGGCGTGGTTTGGGAGTGCAGCAGCACGGCCAGTCTGATCAAGAAGATGACCCTTACGGTTTACGACTGTACGATCTATCTGGCGAAATCGGAGGATGAGTGTCTTTTTGCGGCGGGCGGAACGGCTTCTCAGCGACTGAAAAAGTATGCGACCGATTGGAAAATCAAGCTGGGGTCCCTTCCGGATACGAAAACCAGGCTAAAGAAATCGGTGTATCGCGCCCAAACGATTTATAGCATGATCATGTCCGACCTGAAGGAGACAGTGAAATCCGGCGGCGACATGTATATCCCGCGGATGACAGCTTCCGGGCTGGAACTGTTCAAAATCGGCGGCAACAAAACCGTCTGGCGATTGGAAGGCATCGAAGAGGCGACGCAGAGCCGTACGCTGGAAGAAACGGTGACCCGAGTCAAGGTACTGGGGACGGAGAGCGGAGAGGATGCCCCGGCCAAGGTCCTCGCTATTGCTTCGGGAGAGACGGCCAAGTTCGGCGTACTTCAGCGAATCGTTCAGGATGACGACGTCAAAACCACGGAAGCCGCAAAAAAACTGGCGGAATCGATGCTTACGGGAAAAGGAGTCTCCTATTCCGTATCTTGTACGGACCTTAACACGGTTCGAGCCGGCGATAAGGTGAATTTTAACGGGCTGGGATTGATCGTTACCTCGGTAACCCACCAACTTGGCGATCCTGGGCATATGACTCTGGAATTGTCTTCTTTCGAGGACGTGAAAAGGAGGTATTTTCTTGACGGTTGATCCATTCACCGCGCTCGCGGTTACTCTACGGGACAATGCCGTAAACAAGACCAAGGAAGTTCTCTCCGGCGTAGCCGTCGAGCTTGGCACGATTAAATCCTCCGGTTTGAAGCTGGATCGGTTCAAGCATGAAATCGGGGATTATTATGTGGCCGAATTTCCCGGAACCTTGAAGCTACCTGAGTTGAAATTGGCTGGAACCGTTACGGGACTTAAGGATAGCGGAGGAGGCGGCATTCAAGGAAAAGCGAATTACTCTTTTGAAGCCTCCGAAACAAAGGAATCGTCTCTAAAATTGCAGTATAAGCCCGGCGACCGGGTCCTTGTGATCCCGTTGAACGGAGGGCATGACGCAATCGTGATTTGCAAGGTGGTGAGCAGAGGTGGCTAATCTTTTTCCGGAAAATACGGAACAGTCCTGGGGAGCGGACCAGTTGTCCGAAGTTCAGGATGAGGGCGTGCGCTTTGGGAGAAGCTGGCGTTTTGATTTTGATGCAGGAGAATTCGTTATGACGCCTACGCGAAAAATAGCCGGAGCCGAAGGCACGGAAGCCTGGATCCTGTGGTGCCAAAAGGCAATCCGCACGCCGCGTTACAGACATCTCATTTATTCGCGGGACTATGGGCAAGAATTCGAGGAACTCATTGGCAGAGGCTACAGCCGGGCCGTTCAGGAGAGCGAAATCCAGCGGATCGCCAGAGAAACGTTGTTGATTGACCCTCGTACGGCAAGCGTGGAGGGTTTTGTTTTTGAATGGCAGGGGGAACGGTGTTCCTTTACTTGCCGGGTTGCGAATATACACGATGAAGAATTGACTTTGGAAGGGAGCGTGAGCTGATGGCGGAGCTGCCGCTTTTTTTGCAGGAAAAAAATGAAGAAATGATCATGCAGCGGATGCTGGAGCGGGTACCTTCGGATATCGATAAATCCGAGGGTTCTTTTATTTGGGATGCCCAGGCCCCGGTGGCCTTCGTGCTGGCAGAAGCGGCGGGCTGGGCCCAGCAGGTGTTGCAGCGGGGGTTCGCGGGTACGGCCTACGGAGAATATCTCAACCTGAGGGCGGCCGAACACGGGATTACAAGGAGGGCAGCCGTTGCGGCGACTGGAGCTGTCCGGTTCACCGGCGTGCCGGGGGCGGTCGTGCCCGCCGGTACCGTGGTGGCTACTCCGGCCGACGAAATTACGGCCGAAGCTTCGATTGAATTCGAGACGACGGAGTCCGTCGCTTTGGGAGCCGATGGGCTAGGCGTTGCATCGATCCGGGCTTCGATGACTGGTCGCATGGGAATCGTCCCGGCAGGAGTCATTACGGTCATGTCCTCGCCGGTTGGCGGGATTACGGCTGTAACGAACCCGAAGGAAACCCGCGGAGGAGCCGATACGGAGTCGGATGAACTGCTCTTGGAGCGTTTTTATGCCCAGGTTCGCAATCAGGGGACCAGCGGCAACAAAGCCCAGTATTTGAAGTGGGCGGGAGAAGTGCCGGGTGTGGGCGGCGTTCAGGTGCGGCCGCTCTGGAACGGTCCGGGAACCGTGGGGATCTATCTGCTCGACGCCGAGAAACGGGCGGCGAATGCCGAGATCGTGACCGCGGTCCAGGAGTACATCGATCCGACGATGGACGGACAAGGGGAAGGGATGGCTCCGGCTGGACCGGTCGTGAAGGTGATGGCGGCCGAAGAGGTGCCTATTCATCTCTCGGTTCGTTTGACATTGGCTGCCGGAGCTACGAGAGATGAGGTCCAAAAAAGCATTGAATTCGGGATTCTCGCTTATTTGAAGACGCTGGCTTTTGCCGATCCGCTTGTGCGTTTTACTCGGATCGCGGCGGTGTTGCTGGATATTCCACCTATCGTGGATTATGCCGACTTGACCGTAAACGGCAGAAGCGATGCCAATATCGAGATTTTATCCGGGCAGGTCGCCGTGTTAGGGACGGTGGATATCCATGGGTAGTGCGGGCATGATGACGAATCCGGTTGTGACGAAGACGGGTTTATATGACATGGAAAGTCCGATCGGACGCGAGATGTTTTCTTACTTGCCCGGATTCTATGAAAACTCACGGATTATAAAATATGACATGGCCGCCAAGGGTGCGGAGCTGGATGCGCTTTACGACGCGCTTAACGAGACGCTGGATCAGTTTTTTGTCCGGACGGCGACCTGGGGATTGGATCGGTGGGAATCCGAGTTGGGGATCGCGACGGACCGGGCCAAGCCGCTGGAACAGCGCCGCTCCCTGGTCGAATCCAAGCTCCGCGGGGCCGGCCAATTCTCGGGCCGACTCGTCAAGAACGTCGCCGAAGCGTACGACGGAGGCACCGTCGACGTAACTTTTCAACCCGCCGAATGGAGCTTTACGATCAAGTTCGTCGATACGATCGGCGTTCCGCCGAATCTGGACGACCTGAAAGCGGTCATCGAAGAGATCAAACCGGCGCATCTGGCGGTGGAGTATGAGTTCAGCTACTTGCTGATCAAAGATCTTCACGGAGTTTTATTGCTCAAGGACATGGAGCGGATCTCTTTATCCAAATTTGCAGGAGGTGGTCACATTGGCTAGCAATACACCTAACCTTAACTTATTGAAAAAAGACCCCGTCACGGACGGGAACGATACATTCAACATCCAGACGATGCTGAATGACAACTGGGATAAGATTGATGCTGCGGTGGGCGAGGTACGGGAGGAGTTACATGCTATTGAGATTCCGTATGCATCTTTAACAGTTCCGGGGATTGTACAGCTTTCGAATGAGACGAATGGAACGCGGGAGAATGTTGCAGCTACGGAGTTAGCTATGGGAAAAGTTGCTGTGCAATTGGCGGATAAAGCCTCAAAAACATATGTAGATGCTAAACCCTGGCAAAAGCACAAACTGACTGATGATTCAGGAAGAGGCGTTGATATATCAGGAACTGATCTAGACAGTCTGTTCACTAACGGACAATACTTCGGAACATCATTATATAATACGCCTGTTGTAGGTAACTGGTTTTATGTGGAAGTTTTTGGTTACCTTAATACAAATTTCTGCATGCAAAGAGTTACAGTTCTGGAAAACTCTATACCTACGCTTTATATGCGTATGAGATACGCAGGTGCTTGGGGCGCATGGTCACCTGATCTTTTTCAATCTGGCGTTAATGCTAAAATCAGCATTGCGGATGCGGTTAACGCCAAGGGAGTACCTGCATCCGCAAATGACACTTGGTCTTCAATAGCAGCTAAGATCGGGCAAATCTCTGTATCTGGTCGTTTTGCAAAAGGGACAATTATTAGTTCTGCTGACACTATTATAGTAGAAAGGCCGAATTCAACCCAATCATCGGTATCAGTTGTCACTTACATCGGTTTAACTTTTATGCCCAGGGTTATTTTTCTGACAAGCGGATCAACAATTATCATCTATTCTAGTGATATAAATTATGGGGGAAACTTTGCAGCGGACATTCTAGTATTCACTAATAACTCAGTAATTGATTATAAATTTGATGGACCGCTAGTTGTTACTTCTTCAGGTTTTAGTTTACCCGTGCCTGGTAACTTAATTAGCACCAGTTTTTTTTGGTGGGCTTATGACTAAGGAAGGAGAATGCTTATGAGTGCTTTGGGGGCAAAAATTTACTAACAATAAGACGTAAATACCCAATGGGAATCTAGCGGTAAACTGGCTCCAGTGAAAACCAGGTCATTAGGGTCAGGATAACTAAATTCAAGTATCAATGTATCTGGATTAATCTATAATCATTACATTCGGCGAAGTCTCGAAAATAATGGACAGGTTTCAATTTTATACAACCAACAGACTAAGAAACATACCGTTTTAAATCTACAAACATCTCAATATTCTCTTCTATAGTGGTTTCTTTAACATTATAGGACGAAAAGCGCACAAACCAATATTAGAATTGAGTTACATTATACATTACTTTCGCGCCCCCGAACCCTGGGGGCATTTTTCATACAATTATCAACAAGGAGGCAACCGACATGAATGATCAGATCAATAACATCATCACCAACACGGCCTCTATTTTCGGAGCGGTGCTGGGCTACGCTGTAGGCGGTTTTTCCATCCTCCTCCAAGTGCTGCTCGTTTTCGTGATTGCGGACTGGGTTACCGGGTGGGTGGCGGCGTGGATGAACGGCGAGCTGCGTAGCCGGATCGGGCATGAGGGGATTATCCGCAAGGTCACGATATTTATACTTGTATCGATCGCGCATCTGATCGACGGGATTTTGGGCGAAGGTCATTATATCCGGGATGCGGTGATCTTTTTTTATCTGGCGACAGAGCTTTTGTCGATCATTGAAAACGTCGGGCGGATGGGCATCCCGATGCCGGGGGTGCTGCGGAACGCGGTGAAGATTTTTCAATCCAAAAGCGGAGACAGCGAGGAGGAAAATGAGGATGCAGGCACGAAACAGCCGTAACGCAAAAGGAATCGACGTATCCCGCTGGCAGGGCAGCATCAACTGGCCTAAAGTCAAGGCGGACGGGATATCTTTTGCTTTTATCAAAGCGACGCAAGGAACAGCTTGGGTAGACCCGCAGTTTAAAGTAAACGCCTCCGGCGCCAAGGCCGCCGGTCTCTTGATCGGCGCGTATCACTTCATGGATGCGGCAATACTGGAATCCGCCAAACAACAGGCGCGGCATTTTGCGAAAACGATCCAGGCCTCAGGCATTCGCTTCGATCTGCCGCCTGTCATGGACTACGAAAATAATCCGGCAGGTTTAAGCAAATCCCAAATCAATGCTGTGGCGGACGCCTTTTTGAAAGAGGTTCAGAAACTGACCGGCATCGTTCCGATCATCTATACGGGAAATGCGTTCGCTCAGCAATTCCAACCTTCGTTGGGCCAATATCCGCTCTGGGTCGCGCGGTACAGTTCCAATGTTCCCTATGACGTGCCCGCCTGGAACCGATGGGACTTCTGGCAGTACAGCGACAGCGGCAAGGTGGCCGGGATCGCGGGAAACGTCGATTTGAACGAGTACAAGGGGAGCTTGGATGACATGAAGGCGAACTATCTCAACCCGGCCAATCAACACGAAAAGGAGGAACATAACATGACGGAACGGGATATTCACCAGGTCAGCGAATGGGCGGCCAAAGACTGGGCCGAGGCTAAAGCCGGAGGCTTGTTTGACGGCACGCGTCCGGGAGCGCCTCTAACCCGCGAGGAAGCGGCGATTGCATTCAACCGGCTGCAAAAAAACATTTTAACCACGCTTAAGACATCCTGACTGTGATCGCAGAAAAGTGCGCAAGGGACGATGAGTCGGCGCTGAACCCGATTACGCGGCAGCGAAAAATCACGAAATCCCGAGCCTACTTTCCCCAATACACCGAAAACAAAGTATATATCACATATCCGCAGGCGAGCAGGATGGCAAACGCGCTGATCCACAGCACGCCTTTTCCCCAACTCCGGTAACGGTCTCTTTGTCTCCACATCTAAGTTCGACCCCTTCCTGTAGGAAATTGAATAAACGGCAATTAGTTACGGCGGGGCAACTTTGGACCAGGTACGGATCACTGGCGCCCTGGGTTTATTTGTCATATGTTTTGCCTCGCTTCATCCGCGCAGCTTATATTTTTCTGTACAGCATATATATAACTTAAGTTAATATCTCCTCTTTTAAACGACCTCATCGAAAAGGGAATTCCATCCATTCGCATTTAATTCCCTGTTAAACTTGCTTTGGCTTCCATACCTCCCCTGAAAACGGAAATTTTTCTTGTTGAATAAAGAACGAATGTTCGCATATAATACAAACAAACGTTCTTATATGGAGATGGTATTGGTGGAAAAATACATTGGAAAAATCCTCGAAATCATTTACATCGACCGGGCTGGGCGAGTGTCGCAGCGGCGGATCGAAGTTCATGCGGTGAAAGGAGACCTGGTGCGGGCCACCTGCCTGAAAACCGGGGAGCCGAGGGCTTTCCGCAAGTCCAATATTTTGGCTTTCGTGCCTGTGAAAGGCCGTGGCAGCCATGCTTCCTGATCTCGACCGCAAGCTGCTGCGGATTTTGTTCAACTTCTCCATCCAGCGGCGGCGGATGCCGATGATGGGCGAACTGGAACGCATGACCGGCAGAAGAAAGGAGGATATTCTCGAAGGGCTGCGAGCGCTGGAGCGAGAGCAATATATTCATTGGCCGGATCCGCCGCAATTGCAGGATATCCTCGTGCTGGAGGCATGGGATCGGGGAATTCATTAATGGACCCCGATCTGTTTTTTTCGGATATTATCGTAATTTCATGGGATATTTCTTTCACCCGGAGAGAGCTAAGATTACAGTAAGCGTAGAGGTAAAATTGAAAGCGCTTAATAAACCCACCGGAGGGAGAGAGCAATCTATCATGTCAAAAGTGGTCTACTTGCCGCTTGACGAAAGACCATGTAACTACTTGTTTCCGCAGCGGCTCGCCGAAATGACCGATCTGGAACTCGCAGTACCTGACATCCGGCTTTTGGGCCGAAAAAAACAGCCGGCCGATACGGCGGCGGTCCGGGAGTGGCTTTTGAACGAAGCCGAGGGAGCGGACTATTTGCTCGTATCTATTGATTTGCTGGTTTACGGTGGCATCGTGCCTTCCCGCTTGCATCATCTGACGTTTGAGGAATGCTTGGAACGTTTGTCCGTACTGGCCGAAATCAAGAAGCGCCATCCGGGAATCCGGATTCACGCCTTCAATCTGATCATGCGGGTGCCGAACAACAATAAGGATGAGGAAGAGCCGGATTACTATAAATTTCATGGCGGCCAGATTTTCAAATACAGCTATTTGACCGACAAAGCGGAACGCGACCGGTTGAGCAATGATGAGAGTCAGGAACTGGAGGAGTTAAAAACGCTGATTCCGGAGGTTTACCTGGACGATTTCGTCGGGCGCCGGGGAGTCAATCAGTTGGTGAATCACTACAATTTGATGCTGGCACAGGAAGGGATTATCGACCACCTGGTTATTCCGCTTGATGATAACTCGGAGTATGGATTTTCGTCGAAAGAGCAGCAAATGATGATAGGCCGGGTCGAGGAACTGCGCATCATGGACCGCGTGATGATCTATCCTGGAGCCGACGAGATCGGCTGCACGATGTTCGCGCATATTTTTTGCGGATTGAAACAGTATAAACCTGAGGTTTTCGTACGCTATTCTTCGACCAAAGGGCCGCTGATCAAGCCGAAGTATGAGGATCGGAGCTTGAACGAAAGCGTCAAATCCCATTTGACCGCCTCCGGGGCCGTGCTGGGTGATCATTCCGGCGATACTCCGCTGGTGCTGATCGTGCATTCCCCGG
The DNA here is from genome assembly GCF_003337355.1 of Fontibacillus phaseoli. Lineage (GTDB taxonomy): Bacteria > Bacillota > Bacilli > Paenibacillales > Paenibacillaceae > Fontibacillus > Fontibacillus phaseoli. The sequence continues at coordinate 203,191 of NZ_QPJW01000001.1, forward strand.
CTGTCGATCAGGCGGGCATGGCGGAGCAGATTCCGTTTAAGGAGCGGCATCGTTCCTATTTTTCCGAGATTCATTACCGGGAGATCGTCGAAGCGATGGATGCTTATTTGCGCAAGGGCAAGCATGTAGCATTGGGCGACGTGGCGACGTGCAACGGCGGCGATCCGGTGTTGATGAATCTTTTGAAGCAAAGAGGACTGCTGGATCGTCTGACCGCTTATGCCGGGTGGAATACATCAGGCAATGCGCTCGGCACGGTGATCGCCCATTTCGTGATTGTTTCGTATTATCTGGAACGTCCGGACGAAGCGATTTTTCCTGAGATTGTCCGGGAGAGCCGGAAATTTTACTACGAGCGCCTGGTCGAGGATTTCATTTATCAATCCCTAGTTCGTCAGGATATGCTGAAGAATGATTTACCCGGCCTGGACGCAAGCTATTACGTGATCGGACATTGTTTGGACGAAGTGCATGGAATTTTAGAGGAAAAAATGAACCGTGCCGCCGAGCAGTATTTCGAGGGCATTTCGGAAGGGCGGATCAGGCTGCAACGGCTCCATTTTCCATGGAAACGCATGTTTGAAATCGGGTTTGAGCTTGAAGTCGAGACGGAATCCATCACTACCGGGTAGACCCTGAGCTAGTCTATTCAAACTACAAACATTATAACGTTATATTTACTTCTCACAAGGGAAGTGCTATTGTAAACATTATAACGTTATACCAAAAAGGGTGAAGATCATGAAAGATTCATTTGTCTTACGCCGCGTCAAGCGCGTGAGCGGGGAAGAGATCGATATCGTGATCGAGAACGGCGTCATCGCAGCGATTACGGCGCCCGGAGAGGGAGTCGCTTCGCAGATATATGACGGCAGCGGCACGTACGTGTCCAGCGGCTGGATCGATATGCATGTCCATGCGTTTCCGGAGTTTCATCCTTACGGGGACGAGATCGATGAGATCGGCGTCCGACAGGGCGTAACGACGATCGTCGATGCCGGAAGCTGCGGGGCGGACCGAATTGCGGACTTGATCCGAAGTGGGGAACAAGCCAAGACTAAAGTGCTGGCGTTTCTGAACATTTCGCGCATCGGCTTGCTTCGCATCGACGAATTGTCGCAAATGGCGTGGATCGATCGGGAACGGGCCAAACATGCCATCGCCAAATTCGGCGATTCCATCGTCGGCTTAAAAGCGCGCATCAGCCGGAGCGTGGTCGGCGAGAGCGGAATCGAACCGCTTCGCATAGCGCGGGAGCTGTCCGAAGAGACGGGGCTGCCGCTCATGGTTCATATCGGTTCGGCGCCGCCGGACATCCGGGAGGTAATTCCGCTTTTGGCGCGAAAAGATATCATAACGCATTATCTCAACGGAAAGCCGAATAACCTGTTCGATGCCGAAGGCCATCCGCTCCAGGTGCTTACCGATGCGGTGGCGCGCGGTGTTCATTTGGACGTGGGGCACGGCACGGCAAGCTTTTCGTTCCGGGTGGCCGAAGCGGCCAAACGCCAAGACATCGAGCCGGATACGATCAGTACGGACATCTACCGCGGCAATCGGCTGGACGGTCCGGTGTACAGCATGGCGAACGTGCTGTCCAAGTTCCTTCTTCTCGGATATTCCCTCCAAGAAATCATCGCCATGGTGACCGCCCATGCGGCGGCTTGGCTGGGCAAACCGGAACTGGGACGCATCCAGGCAGGGGATAACGCAAATCTGACGCTGTTCAGTCTGGAGAACGGTCCTTTAGTGTTGACCGATTCGGAAGGAGAACGGCGGGTAGCGGAGCAAGTAATTCAAGCAAAAGGAGTTGTGGCAAATGGGGAACTCATTGAATGCGAAATACGGGCTTAAGCGCGTGATCAATGCCAGCGGGCGCATGAGCATTTTGGGTGTGTCCGCGCCGAGCGATACGGTGATGGAAGCGATGAAGCAGGGCGGACAAAGCTACGTCGAAATCGCCGATCTGGTCGACAAAGCGGGCGATCATATCTCGAAGGCGCTTGGTTCCGAGGCGGCCGTCATTGTCAATTCCGCTTCCAGCGGGATTGCGTTGTCCGTGGCGGCTGTCGTGACGCGGGGAAACCGGCGGCTCAGCGAGCGGCTACATCAAGAGATCATTCACCGCAATGAGATCATCATTTTGAAAGGCCATAACGTACAGTACGGCGCACCGGTAGAAACGATGGTCTATTTGGGCGGCGGGCGGCTGCTGGAAGCCGGCTACGCCAACGAAGGCCGGGCCGAGCATATCGAGGATGCCATCTCGGAGAGAACGGCGGCGATTTTGTATGTGAAATCGCATCATGCGGTCCAAAAAAACATGATTTCCGTCGAGGAGGCCTGGGGCGTTGCGCAGAAGAACGGTATTCCGCTCATCGTGGACGCGGCGGCCGAAGAGGATTTGCACAAATACGTGACCTGCTCGGATCTCGCGATCTACAGCGGTTCCAAAGCGATTGAAGGGCCGACATCCGGAATCGTAGCGGGAAAACGTACCTATATCGATTGGCTGAAGGTCCAATTGCACGCCATCGGCAGAAGCATGAAGGTAGGCAAGGAAACGAGTTTCGGCCTGCTCCAGGCCCTCGATGAATATCTGGTCAAAGTGGATAATAGCGAGCAGGAAAAAGCCTCCCTCGAGGCGTTGTCTCCATTGAACGACATCCCCGGCGTAAAGGTGACGATCGTTCAGGACGAAGCGGGCCGAGCGATCTACCGGGGACGTATTCATATCGATCCGCAGCAGGCGGGAACGACCGCCAAAGAAGTCGCGGCGGGGCTCCAGCACGGTGAAATCGCGATTTATACGCGGGACTACGGGGTTCGTCAAGGCTATTTCGACATTGACCCGCGTCCGCTGCTTGGGGATGACATTCAGGTGATCGAGGCTCAGTTACGGAAATTATTGACGGGGGGAAATTAACATGTCACAGATTGCAAAACGTTTTTACAAGGAGCGTGTAGCCTTGAACGTGTTGGCGAAGGATATCGCCAATGCCAAAGAAGTATTTGAAGCGGCGGAGGGACATGTTCTGGTAGGCGTTCTGTCCAAGGCTTATCCTACGGTGGACGAAGCCGTTAACGCCATGAAAGCCTACGGCAGGGAAATCGACGAAGCGGTGTCGATCGGGCTTGGCGCCGGCGATAACCGTCAGGCCGCGGTGGTGGCCGAGATCGCGAAGCATTATCCGGGCAGTCATATCAACCAGGTGTTTCCGGCCGTGGGAGCGACCCGCGCCAATCTCGGCGATAAGAACAGCTGGATCAACAGCCTCGTATCCCCAACAGGTCGCGTCGGATACGTGAACATCTCTACGGGGCCAATCAGCGCGGCGCAAAGCGAGGCGGCAATCGTTCCGGTGGCGTCGGCGATTGCGCTGGTGCGCGACATGGGCGGGAACGCGCTGAAATATTTTCCGATGCAAGGCCTAAGCCGGGAAGACGAATATCGTGCCGTTGCGGCGGCATGTGCCGAGGCAGGTTTTGCGCTGGAGCCGACGGGCGGCATCGACATGGACAATTTCGAGCCGATTCTGCGGATCGCCCTGGAGGCGGGAGTGCAGCAAGTCATTCCTCACGTTTATTCATCCATCATAGATAAGGAATCCGGAAATACCAATGTTCAGGATGTGCGGGATTTGCTCGGCATCATGAAAAAGCTGGCGGATACGTATGCCTAAAACCATCGCGGCATTTGGCGAGGTCATGATGCGGCTGCAGGTTCCGGGTTATGATCTGCTGACGCAGGCCAGTACTTTAAACTATTCCTTTTCAGGAACCGGCGTTAACGTCGCTTCGGCACTGGCCCGTTTCGGACATACGGGGGCTTTGGTAACCCGCTTGCCCGTGGGTCCGCTAGGCGATGCGGCTGCGGCATATTTGCGGAAGCTGGGCATTGAAGCGGAAGCGGATTTCGTTCTCCGCGGGGGAAACTACTTGGGGCTATATTTTTTGGAGAACGGCTTCGGGGCTCGTCCGAGCCGGGTAACCTATACCAACCGGCTGGAAAGTAGCTTCAATACGGCGCCGGAGGGCACATACGATTTTGACCGTATTGCGGCATCGGTCGATGCGGTGCACTTCTGCGGCATTACGCTCGCGATGAACGACGGGGTCCGCAGTCATATGAAAAACCTGGCCAATGCCGTCAAGAGTCTAGGAGGCAAGGTCATTTTCGACTGCAATTTCCGTCCCTCCCTCTGGGGAGAAAAGGGACATAACGCCGCCAAGCCGCATTACGAAGAGATGCTGGAACTGGCTGATATCGTATTCATGAATGAAAAGGACGCCATGTTTACCTTGGGAATGGGTACATCCGCAGAAGGGCGGGAGGAGCGGCTGGCCGAGTTGATTCCTGCGGTGGCGAAACAATACGAAATCTCGACGATTGCCGGCACGCACCGGGATATCCATGGCGATAACTCCCACTCTCTGCGCGGCTTTTTGTTCAAGGAAGGGCACTTTACGCATTCGGAGAGACTGAGATTTTCCGTCTATGATAGAATAGGGGCAGGAGATGCCTTCGCCAGCGGCATTATTCATGGGGAGCTGGAGCAATTCGAGCCGGAGCGGACGGTGAATTTTGCGGCGGTGGCGGGCATGCTGGCCCATACGGTAGCCGGCGATACGCCGATGGCCTCGGAGGGGGACGTTATCCGGGCTATGGAAAACTCTATAGGCGATGTGGAAAGGTAGTGGAGTTTAAAGTGAGCTTGTCCCGAAAAGACCGGCCGTTATATTTGCAGATCAAACAAATTTTGAAGGACCGGATTTTGCACGGCGTATATCCTTTGGGGAGTAACATTCCGTCGGAGCCTCTCTTGGAGCGGGAATTCGCCGTCAGCAAAATTACTGTTCGCAGCGCGATCCAGGAGCTCGTCCAGGAAGGTTATCTGGAAAAAGGCAGCGGCAAGGGCACAAAGGTAATCCGAAACAAAGCGGCTTCCAAGCTGTCGAAGTGGAAACATTTCACGGAGATTCTGGTGGAGTCCGGCCACCGGATCAAGAAGCAATGGCTACGGGCGGAGAAAGAGCAGACCGTGCCGGATACCGAACCGCACCGATTGTTTGGCGAGAGCTGCCTGAAGCTGGAGCGCGTTTACTATCTGGATGACGTCCCTTACATCTACTATGTGCATTTCGTGAGTAGCGATATGAAAGATGGTCTGACATTAGCCGACCTAAGTGACCAATCGCTCTACGAGCTGCTTGAAGAGCAGGGCTTGTCCCTCGACAAGCTCCGGGACGAGTTCGGTGTGGCAGCAGCTTCCCGGGAAACCGCGGGAATTTTGGGCTTGTCCGAAGGAGCGCCACTGCTCAAGCGCAGCCGTTACTCGCGCGACGAGCAAGGGAACATCATCGAATACAGCATCGGCTACTATAACACCGAGCTGCAAAACTATATCGTAAATTATGACGCATAGTTCACGATAAGGGGAATTTCGAGTCTCTGCTCGGGGACTCTAGAATACACCGTCTGACAGCCGGGATGGGATGGCATATTGCCTCTCGCCCCGGTTGTTTTGATTTCTAACGGCCATGAGAGCCGTTAAACTCCGGAAAATCGCCGATTTAGAATTTTAATGGACACCAGAGCCCTTAAATGGGTACGATCCCCCTATTTTTCCGCGAAAAACGCTCCTTAAGGGCTTCTGTGTCCGTTAGCCGGTAAAAGCCCCGTTTTTTATCTCAATAAGGTCTCCTGTGTCCGTTAAAATCTGCGCGACCGACGTGACCGACGTGGCCGGCGTGACCGACATGGACCGGCGTGACGACGTGACCAACATGATCTTCGAGGCCGGAATGCCAGGGTGATCGTGGACCGGATTGGCTCGGCCTGACCGACATGATGTACCGTTGTGACCTGGTGAGAGGAACGAAGGGGGAGTTAAAACGGCAGTCTGCTTGTTGGTGCTGGTTGAATTGAGCTTGGAAAATTACTGAAAACAGGTTCGCGGTCATAAGTTCATTCGTGCCGGGTATATTTTCGGTATCCGCATACATCCAAATTTATCTCGGAACCACCGACGCGCCTGCCACACCACGTAAATTAATGGCCCATGTCAATTATGTCCTCTTTTGTACCAAAACGGCTTTCCGAATCCTCGCCTATCTTATTTTAATGTTAATATACCTTGCTCTCTCAACCTCTCAATTTTTATCACTTCATCTCCAACCTCCCAATTACATCATCTATTGTCACTTCATATCCCTATCTCGTTGCGCCCGGCTTGAGCCGGTGTCAGGTCCCTCCGCCAAAGTTCCTTTAGTTTTCCTCGCTTTTGGCCGCCATTTTTCCATTGGTTCGGCACGCACGAAAACCAGCCCTATTATTCAGATGATTTCTAAAGTTCACAGGATATTTTGCATAAAGAAAGCGTTCTATAATAACCCTATAAGACATTGCTTAAACTCTCGCGGTGCCGATAACCGACCTTTCCGTCGGGCGCCGCAACGGTTTGGCCCATAGAACTTTTTAGGTTTACATGAGGAGGCATACAGATGAAGATTGAGAGACATCCGGACAATCCGATTGTGGTACCGGGGGGTTATGAATGGAGAAAGGTAACCGTTTTCAACCCTGCGGTCATTATTGATAACGGAAAGTTCTATATGATCGAGCGGACTGCCGGATCGCTGACGCCATGCAAAAACTTTCTGGGTTTGCTGGAAAGCGAAGACGGCGTGCATTTCAAGCATGTGAAGGACGAGCCGATCGTTACGCCGGACATGCTCGGTTTCCCTTACGGGAGCGTGCAGGATCCGCGCATCGTCAAGATCGAAGATACGTTTTATTTGAACTACGCGCTGCGTCCTTGCGCCATGAATTACTATCCGACAGGTAGAGGCGTACCCGAGCGTTCGATTCCGGAATATCCGGACGGCTGGGGCGAGCAGGAAGGCCATTGGCTGACCCGTTCCTCGATTCTCACCTCCAAAAACCTGGTAGACTGGGAGTTCCTGACCGATACGACGCCGCTTGAAATCAACGACCGGGACAACATTTTGTTCCCTGAAAAAATTAACGGCAAATACGTGCTGCTGCGCCGGCCGGAGGAATATGTGGGCGAAGCGTACGGCACGGAAAAAGCGGGCATGTGGATCACTTATTCCGACGACCTCATTCATTGGGAAGAGCCTAAGCTGCTCGCCAAAGGTGAAAATCCGGCTTGGGAATGCCGTAAAATCGGCGGGTCGACGCCTCCGGTGAAGACGGACCGCGGATGGCTGGTGCTGTATCACGGGGTGGATGATGAGATCGTATACCGTGTTGGAGCGATGCTGCTCGATCTGGACAATCCCGAGAAAATCATCGCACGGACGCGGAATTTTATCATGGAGCCGGAGACATACTACGAGAAGTTTGGTTTCCAGATTCCTAACGTGATTTTTCCGACAGGAAACGTGGTAAAAGACGGCTTGCTTTATATCTACTATGGAGTTACCGATACGGCGATCGCTCTGGCGACAGTGCCGCTTGAGGAACTCGTGGATTATATTCTCAACGAGCCGGAAAACTAAGAGAAAAAGTAAGCAGGGACGACCGCGACAAGCGGTTATTCCTGAAATTGATTTGAAAACGCTTACGGTAATGCGGATTACTTTCATGATTATTACAATATGTGTTACATTATATAACGCACAATCGTTCTTGGATCGCATAAATACCCGCATTCACCTTAAATATTTGGATATAATCAAAGATTCATGGGATATAGCGTGAACAAAAGACCATTTATAATAAGAATATAACGAATCAAGATAATAAATAGATCATGATTTGTTAGGTTTTTAACCGAATTTCATTATTGAGAAAAGAGGGTTGGTTATGAACAAAACAAACAAAGGCAAAAAGGCGGTACTTCTCGGACTGGTTGCGTTGCTGGCGATTTTCACGGCAGCATGCGGCAAGGGCAACAATGCTTCCTCTAATGGCGGCGGCTCGGAAACGGAGACCATCACATTGAACATGATGCATCCTTGGACGTCACCGAACGTCGATAACGAAGTGTACAAGGCGCGAATCGCCGAATTCGAGAAGCAGCATCCGAACATTGTGATCAAACAGGACGGCGTACCTGCCGCCCAGTACAAAACGAAGCTCCGCACGCTCGCCGCGGGGAATAACCTGTCGGACATCAACGTGGTATGGCCAGGCGCCGATCTGGATCCGCTTGTTGCAGGTAATTTGCTGGAGCCGATCAACGACCTGATGGAGAATTGGAACTCGATTTTGCCGGAGAGCGCACTGACCGGATTTAACGTCGACGGCAAGCAATATGCGGTGCCGACTAAGCAAACCTTCGTGGATATTATTTACTACAACAAAGAAATGTTTGCGCAAGTAGGTTACGATACGTTCCCGGACACCTACGACAAATTCATCGACGCGGTCAAAAAGTTGAAAGCGGCAGGCATTACGCCGATTTCTCTCGGCAACAAGGAGCAATGGCCGCTGCAATCTTCGTATATTTCGATCATCGGGGACCGGTTTACGGGCAGCGATTTCCTGCCGGCCGTTCTGGAGAAAAAAGCGAAATTCACCGATCCGGAATTCGTCAAGGCGCTGTCGGTCATCGACGAGTTGACCAAACTGGATGCGTTTAATACCGATGCCAATAACATGGATTCCGTACAGGGCCAGGATTATTTTATCCAAGGCAAAGCGGCAATGCACATCTCTTCCTCTACCGTTGACGGCAGAGTGCGGATCAATAACGACGAAGGTGACAAGTTCGGAATTGCCCTGTTCCCGAGTGTAGAAGGCGGTAAGGGCGAACCGACCAAGAGTGCGGGCGTCGTTCAATACGGGATTTCCATCAAGAGCGGACTGGACGAGAAAAAGCGGGCAGCAGCCGAAGAATTTTTGAAATTTTTCGTGAGCGAAGACTTGTATAAAGAATTGATTCGTAACGGTGTAGTCGTGCCTGCGAAGGTGGACGTGCCGGAAGACGCGAGCAAGTATCTGAAAGAGATGCTGGAATTGACGGGCAACGGCACGGCGCCGGTATTTGACAGCGTCATTCCGACTCAGGTCGTCGACGTCCTGCAAAACGGTCTTCAGGCGTTGACGGTAAAACACGGTACGCCTGAAGACCTTGCGAAGGAAGTACAAGAAGCTTTCGACAACATGAACTAAACCTGCTGACATATCCATCACCTTAGACTTTTGAATCCGATGACGACAAGAAAACCCGTTCTTTCCGGGTTTTCTTCTTTCATCGGGCTTGAGGCCAAGGGTGTGAAGAAAAGGAGGAATCCCCGATGCAAACGCTAAGAGGGACTAAATTTGCCATTTTCCTCGGTTTGTTTCCGGCGCTGATCATCTATCTGGGTATTGCCATCGTTCCGATCGGGTTGTCCTTGTACTACTCTCTAATGAATTGGAACGGAATCGGCTCCATGACCTTTGCCGGTCTCGATAACTATGTAAAAATTTTGGGCGACGACACCTTTTGGCTGTCGGTAAAAAATAATGTCATCATCATGGTAACCGGGCTGATCGGCCAAATCCCGCTGGGCTTGCTGCTGGCGCTGCTGCTCAACCGAGGGTTGAAAGGCTCGGGAATTTTCCGGACCATCGGATTCATGCCGGTCGTTATTTCTTCGGTCATGGTCTCCCTGATCTGGGGAATGGTGTACAACACGGAATACGGCATGCTGAACAATCTGCTGGGAATGATAGGGCTGGACGGCTGGAAACAGAACTGGCTTGGTGACTCGAAATGGTCGATGTTGTCGATCAGTATCGCGTATATCTGGCAAAACTGCGGCTTGTACATGGTTATTTTCCTGGCCGCGCTGCAAAATATTCCGGACGAAGTCAACGAGGCCGCCGAATTGGACGGGGCCACGGGCCTGAAACGGACCCTGCGGATTACGATCCCTATGGTTCGGGGAACGATTATGGTAGGCGTAGTTTACAGTATCAGCAACTCCTTCCGCGTCTTTGACCTGATTCAGATATTGACGGGCGGCGGTCCTGCGCATCAGACCGAAGTCATGACGATTTACATGTACAATAGCGCTTTTATCAATATGCGCTACGGCTACGGCAGTGCGGTATCCATTCTGGTATTGCTGTTCAGTTTAATCGTCATCTCGCTAATCAACCGGTTTGGCCGGGAGAAAGATGCTTAAGGAAGGGAGGAATGCGCCATGAATAGAAAATCAGGGCTGTTTCAGTTTTTTGCATACACATTTTTAAGCCTGTTCGCTATTATTAATGTAGTTCCTCTCTTTTGGATGGTGGTCAACTCCTTCAAGAGAGAACAGGAATATGCGGCAGATCCGTTTTCGTTTCCGAAAGTCTTGCAGTTTTCGAACTACGCCAAGGCTTGGGAAGTAGCAAATATGAACGTATATTTTTTAAATAGCCTTATCGTTACGTTTGTTTCCCTGCTTGTTACCGTGCTGCTGGGGGCGCTGGCTGCCTATTTCCTGTCGCGGTTCAAATTCAAACTCCAGGGGATGACCTACGGATTATTTTTGCTGGGGATGCTGGTTCCGATCCATGCTACCCTGATTCCGATATTTTTGATCATGCAAAAACTGCATTTGCTTGATACGTACTGGTCGCTGATTTTGCCTTATACGGCATTTCACTTATCTTTGACCGTCTTCATTCTGGAAGGCTTCATGCGGGGGTTCCCGAAAGATTTGGAGGAATCCGGCGTCATGGACGGTGCGGGGGTATACCGCATCTTCTGGTCGATTATTTTGCCGATCACAAGGCCGGCCCTGGCCACGGTCATTATCTTGAACTTTATCTACAACTGGAACGAGTACTTATTCGCGCTCGTGCTGATCACCTCGACGGAACTTAAGACGCTGCCGCTCGGGTTGGCCAATTTCGTCGGCATCGAAACGGCAAGCCTTACCCTGCAGATGGCTGCCTTGACGATTGCGCTGATCCCGATCCTGATATTCTACCTGCTGCTGCAGAAGCAGCTCGTTAACGGGATGACGGCGGGAGCGGTTAAGGGTTAAACCGGGCGAAAGTGAGGAGGGGAAGATACGGCATGAAGATACGCTACAGAAAATATCTCGGAAATTTCGGACTGAAGCGAAAAGCCCTCTTCATCTTCCTGCTCTTTGTCATTTTGCCGACCTTTGGCGTCGGCGTTGTCGTTCAATATAAATTCAATCAGGCATTAAGAGATCAATTCATCAATTCTACCAAACGCAATCTGGATAACGTGACCAGCCAGCTTGGGGAACAGACGAAAATGGTGGAGGACATAGCGAACTATCTCATTCTAAGTCCTGATATGAGAAATTTCCTGAGGACATCTCCGCCCTTAAAAACTGATCAGAGAGCCAACCTCAAAAAGAATATCGAGGAGTTTCTGACCTTCCAGCTTATGTCGCGAAGTTATATCCGCTCCATCGAAGTGTCCGGTTATAACGGCAGTTCCATCGAGATGGGCGAACCGTTCAGCGGAGACGAATCCAAATGGGTGCGGCAGGCCGAAGCCGGCAAAGGCAGCATCATTTGGACGGAGGGTTATAGCTTGAACAGCGATTGGTATGATGAAGTGCAACTGATCTCGATGTTTCGGATTCTGAATTCGTACAACGATATCACTAAGCCGCTCGGGAGGCTCACGATCCGGATGGATGAAGCCGGCATCCTTCGTCTGCTGGAAAAAGGCATATTTGAGGACGGAGCGGGCAGCGTATATATCATCGGGGCGCAAGGTCAGATCATATTGGGCTCCAAGGACAAGTTGAGCGAGAATTTCAAGCCCGACGAGATGCTGCTCGGAAAGCTGGCAACCGGACGGGAAGGATTTTTTAATTACTCGGTAAAAGACAGTCGGTATTTGACGCTGTACAAGCCGATCAATAACACCGGCTGGAATGTCGTCGCCATGATTCCCGAGGCGACGGTCGCCGATGAATTTCGCGGCGTCAAATGGCTGATGGTGTTTATCCTGACCGCGATTTTGCTGCTTGGCCTGACGGCGCTAATCGGGTTTCATTATACGATCATCACCCCGATTCTACGGTTGAAAAAAGAGACGCACCGGGTTACCCACGGAGATTTTAACGCACGCGTACCGATTGAATCCCGGGACGAAATCGCGGAACTGAACCATAAGTTCAATGAAATGGTCGCTACGATCCAACAGCTAATCGAACATAAATACAAATTGGAGCTGAGAGAACGCGAATCCGAGTTAAAGCTGATGCAGAACCAGATGGACCCGCATTTTCTCTATAATACGCTGGATATGATCCGGTGGACGGCCCGATTGGAAAAGGCGGATAAATCGAGCCAGTTGATCGAAATGCTTTCGAAATTTTTCCGTTCCAGCGTGAATAACGGCAGCTACGAGACGACGCTGCGCCGGGAAATGGAGTTTGTCCAATCTTATTTGTATCTGCAGCAGCGCCGTTTAGGGGACAAGCTGAGCTATAGATTAAATACGGAACCCGGTCTTGAGGATACCTTGATCCTTAAAGCTACGATCCAACCGTTGGTGGAGAATTTCATCAAGCACGGGTTTGACCGGTCGAAACCGGTCAATGAAATCCTGGTAAATGGTTATGCCGCCTTCGAGGAAATATGGATCGATGTGATCGACAACGGGAAAGGGATGACCCCGGCACGGAAAAAGGAAATCCAAGCCTTGCTTCAAGGCCGGAACAAGGACGACAACATAGGAGGGGCCATGGCTAACATCCATGAGCGTCTTTCGATCTTTTTCGGAACGGGCTACGGTCTGGAAATTGTCAGTACCTCTCCGCAAGGAACCTGGATACGTCTGAGAATTCCTTCGGGAGAAAGTCAGGATCATGGTGGTGAGCAGCATGAACAGTAAATTGGAGCGTAAAGACAACTGGATCAAGATGCTGATCGTGGACGACGAACCCGTTATCTGCGAAGGCTTGCGGCACACGATAAATTGGGAAGAGCTCGGTATTCAAGTCGTGGGAGAAGCCTATGAGGGTAGGGAAGCGCTACGGTTACTCGAAGAACACGAGGTGGACGTGGTGCTTTCCGATATCCGGATGGAGGGCATGGACGGGCTACAGTTAGCGGAGCGCCTCAAGGAGCGGTTCCCGGAAGTGCGCGTCGTCATGATCAGCGGTTACGAGGATTTTGAATATGCGCGTCAAGCCATCCGTCTGGGGGTTAGCGATTATTTGCTCAAGCCGGTTGAAATCGAGGAATTGATCCGGGTTGTTCAAAAAATCGTCACTGACATACGGGCCGAAGCGAGAGTCGGGGGAGCTCAGGAGGCGAAGCTATGGCTGTCGAATATGGCCCGCCACGGCATCGCCTACGGCAAAGAAGCCCCTGCCTCCCTGCGGGGCGCTCAGTTTCGCGTGCTGGTTACCCAGTTGGACCGCTTTGTCGAGCGGTTTGGGGAACAGTCGCCGGAGAGCTACCGGGAAATCCAGAACGATTGGATTCAAAGGCTGCATACGGAACTCGGGCATCCATTCCTCCGCGTGATATCCGTGTTCGATCATGAAAACCTCCTCGTTACGTTAGCCGTGTCCGATATCCGTCTGGATAAGAAAACGTGGGACGGGCTCCTGGAACAGGCATTGCCGGAACTCCGGAAAGGCAATCTTTACTGCGGAGCTTCCGAGCCTTACGATGATCTGGAAGAGACGGCCCGGCGTTGCGCCGAGGCCAACGGGTTGCTTCCGTATCACGTAGTGGAGGACGAAGTCCTTCTATTGCCGGAATATCGAGACTCTATTGAGCAGGACCGGAATCTGCCCGCATTCGATGCCGCCGATATGGCGAAAAGCCTGCTGACGGCCATGTTCAAACAAGATCATGATGAAGTCGCCTCTCAGGTAGAGAGGATGTTTGAGTTTTTTCGGAAAGAAGTGTTTTTGCCGGGGGATATTTTGCTTGCGTATGAGGAATTGTCGGCGTTGCTCCGGCAGCGGCTGCGGAAAAGCGGCATGACCGAGCTGGATTACGGTCACAAAGCAAACCCGGATTTGAACCTTTTTAACTCGTACACCTCGCTGGAGACAGTGGTGAGGGAAGAGATGCAGGAATTGCTGCGGCAAATTGACCACTATGGCATCGATAAATCGTACTGGATCATCGAGAAGGCCAAAAAATATATGAACGAGCATTACCGTACGGATCTGAAAGCTTCCGAGGTGGCAACCTGGCTGAAAATTACGCCGAGCTATTTCAGTTATATTTTCAAGCAGAGCACGGGCAAAGGCTTTACGGAATATATGAACGAAATGCGGATGGAGCAGGCCAAAGCCCTGCTGGCCACAACGCATGATAAAGTTTTTGAAGTGGCGGATAAAGTGGGATACAAGGAGTATAAGTATTTCGTTTCCGTATTCAAATCGTATACGGGAATGACGCCGAAGGAATACCGCGGGCTAAGCGCAACCAGGGACGCGGGCAGCCAGAGAACCTAAGAGCCCGTATCATGAGTACGAAGCGGGGGGAGATGCGGGATGGAAAAATATAAAGCGGCGCATGTGCCGGTTGAAGAGCGGATCAGCGATCTGCTGGAAAGAATGACGCTGGCGGAAAAGGTTGGACAGCTTAACCAGCGCATGTATGGATGGAACGCTTACGTCAAACGGGTGGACGGTTTTGTCCTGACCGAAGAATTCAAAAAAGAAGTCGCCCAGGGAGGCGGGATGGGGGCGCTTTACGGCTTGTTCCGCAGCGACCCCTGGTCCGGCGTTAATTATAGCAACGGAATTACGGCCTCCGATAGCGCGAAAGCGGCTAATATGGTCCAACAGTACATGTTGGAACATACCCGCCTAGGGATCCCCGTGCTGTTGACGGAAGAATGTCCCCACGGACATCAGGCGCTGGACGGTACGATGCTTCCGGTGAATCTCGCCGTCGGGGCGACCTGGAATCCGGCGCTGATGGAAGAGGCATACGGCTATGTGGCTGCCGAAATCCGCAGCCGTGGAGCGCATGTGGGATTGGTGTCCGCGCTGGACATTCTCCACGATCCGCGCTGGGGCCGGTCCGAGGAATGTTTCAGCGAGGATCCGTACCTGACCGCGCGGTTTACGGAAGCCGCCGTGCGGGGGATGCAGGGCGACAACTCGCAGGACCTCGCCAATATCGGCAAAGTTGCGGTGGTCCTCAAGCATCTTTGCGCCCAGGGCACCGCTCAGGGCGGGCGAAATGCCGGTCCCGCGCCGATCGGCGAGCGGGAGCTGCGCGAGATCCATCTTCCCGCGGCCCAGGCCGGGAAGGAGGCGGGCGCCGCCGGATTCATGGCGGCGTATAACGAGATCGACGGCGTGCCATGCCATGCGAACAAGCCGCTGCTTACGGGAATATTGCGCGAAGAATGGGGCTTTGACGGTATCGTCATGGCCGACGGCTGCGCGATAGACCGGCTGCTGGCACTGACCGGCAGCCATGAATCCGCGGGGGCCCTCGCGCTGGAGTCGGGCGTCGATTTGAGCCTGTGGGATACGGCATTTTCGACACTGGAAGCAGCGGTCAAGCAAGGGCTCGTGACCGAAGATGATATCGACCGGGCGGTGCGGCGGGTGTTGCGCCTGAAATTCAGGCTGGGACTGTTTGACCACCCGTATGTCAACGAAATGCGACCAATCTCCATGGTCGGCAGGCCGGAGTTCCGCGAAGTGAACTTGCAATTGGCCCGCGAATCGGCCGTGCTGCTCAAGAATGAGGGCGGACTGCTGCCGCTTGGGGCAGAGCGGAAACGCATCGCGGTGATCGGTCCCAACGCCGATCGGCTGTATAACCAGCTTGGCGATTATACGAGCGTCCAGCACGAAGGCAGCGGAACCACGGTGCTGCAGGGAATCCGGTCGGTAGCCCCGGCAGGTGCGGAGATCGTGTACGCCCACGGCTGCGGCATCCGCGATCTGTCCACGGAAGGCCTGGCGGAAGCGGTAGATGCCGCGAAGAACGCGGACGTATGCGTGTTGGTGCTGGGCGGCAGCAGCGCCCGCAGGTTCGACGGGGAGTTTGACAGCAACGGCGAGGCCATTGTGTCGAACGGCAACCCGTCGGAAATGGATTGCGGGGAGGGCGTAGACCTCGCGGATCTTTCGCTTGGCGGCTTACAGCGGCGGCTGGTCGAAGAAGTAGCGGCCACCGGGACTCCGGTGGTGGCGGTGATCATTCAGGGCCGGCCGCATGCCCTGTCCGGGGTCGACGAGCACTGCGGTGCCGTGCTTTGCGCCTGGTATCCGGGACCGGAGGGCGGCCGGGCGATCGGCGAGCTGCTGTTCGGCAAGGCGAACCCGAGCGGGAAGCTGCCGGTATCGCTCCCCCGGTCTTCCGGACAGCTCCCCGTTTACTACAATCAAAAAGATCCCGGACGCCTGCGGGTGTATGTCGACATGCCTTCCGCGGCGCTGTATCCTTTCGGCTACGGGCTGAGCTACACGAAGTTCGAATATTTGGAGGCAGGCTTGTCACGGCAAGAAATAACCGCAGCCGAACTGGAAGCGGGCCGCAGAGTAACGGTAACGGTCCGGCTCAAAAACGTCGGGACCCGCGCCGGGGCCGAAACCGTCCAATTGTATCTCCGTGCGCGCGAATCCGGTATCACCCGGCGTTTGGCCGAGCTTAAAGCCTTTCAAAAGCTGGAGCTGTTCCCCGGTGAAGAACGGGTTGTCAGTTTTACCCTGGGCTGGGAGGAGCTTGCGATCTGGAATCGGGAGATGAGGTTCGCGGTGGAACCGTGCCGTGTCTCCGTGCTGGTTGGAAGCAACTCCAGGGATACCCACGGGAAAGAGCTGACGATTACGGCAGCCCGGTAGAGCGTGGGATTTCGACCTCATTCGGTCGGATTTTGGATGTAACTCGCCTTTTCATGTCTGTTACCTCACCCGTCAGGGTGAGGTTTTTCTATGTTCCTGTTTCATTGCAAGGTGCCAAATATCCCTGTAGAGCCGGTTTTACGTCGGCGGGGGGCTTCGCTCATTATCCGCGGCGTCAAAATCACCGTGCCGTGCCGGGCCGACGATCGCGATTTTTGCCGATCTTAACATCCTCCAAGCGGGCACCGCAGCGGCTTGTTGCGGCCGGATTCGGAGACAGGCTAGTAAATATACCTCCCTGCAGGGAAGCTGCGCCAAGCAATGCATGCCTCTTACCTGCTTTGATAGAAAACTAATAAAACGAGGAATGCCCCCCTTGGAGAAGCATTCCTCGTTTTGTTATGGACCGCATTGAACGCTTGGCCCGAACTTTACTCAACTACATTATACAGCACGCGGGCTAGCAGATCCTGGCTGTAGTTGCCGAAATTTCTGCCGAAGATCGTGAGGCCGCGCTTGTTGGCCGATCCTTCGGTCACGGCGATGCGGAACGTAAGCTCGCTTTTGTAATTCAGCTGTATTTGATCGAGCGTTACATCGGAAATCCGGCAACCGTCGATAAAGCTTCCTTCATTGTTGATGCGGATCAGTTTGAGCATCCCGTATTGGTTGAGGTGAGGCGGCCACCAGTCGGGATTGAACGTCCCGCGGGCGTCTCCGAAATCGCCCGGGCTGGTCCAGTAGCCGATTTCGATCCCGTTAACATAGAAATAAATGTCCGACGGATAGTTGTCGTTAAATCCCGGAGCCTCGGAGCCGAGTTCCATGGAAAACTGAACTTCCCGAAACGTTTGATTCGGCTTGAGATAATTCGGAATCCGGTATTCCAGGAATCCCTCGGCGAGCCAGATGATCTCGGAATCGATCCGCTGCGGATCGGCGAAGTACCGGGGATCGTCAAAGTCGCCGATAATGCTGTCCTTGGTAGCCAGCCCACAGGTTGGAACTGCCTGGTAATTACTGTAATGTCCCACCTGGATCTCCACTTCGTACAGGTTTTCCACATCTTTGCTTCTAAGATCGACCATCAGTTTGTCTTTGTTCAGGTAGCAGATTTTCTGGATGCCGTGTTTTCCCACGGAAGTATTAATCTCGATCAGGCCGCTCTCTTCGAGTTTTTTAATATGCATAGTGATAGCGCCGTTGCTGAGATTTAACTTCGTGGCGAGTTCGTTCAAATTCAAGGCTTGGTTTTTGGCAAGCAGTTCGAGGATTTGAATTCTGATCTCAGAACTTAAAGCTTTGAAGATATCGATCCCGCTCATCAAATCCTTGATGTAGATCATTTAAAATAACCCTCTTCCAATAGGAAATAATTAAAAATCTATTTATTTTAGATAATTATAAACTAATTCGGTTGATTAATAAAGCTTTAAATCAATAATTGTAAAAATATTTAATAATTTATCGAAAAATGGTACTATTATGTTTGTTTGGTTTATATAAATATAAAATTAAAATACAAATTTGCGTATATAAAGCTATTATATTAGTTACTTTTAAAGATAATCCTATTTATGTTTATATAAATATAAAAAGATTTAGGTTTATGTATTTACATGACACTTCTTATGTGTTATTTTATACCTGTAAGCGGATTCATTCAAGTTATTTCGAAAAGGTTTAGGATTATATAAAACGGAAGGTGATAGACTTGTCGTCAGCATCAACAGCACCCCGAGCAAAAATGATTGTGGACAAATCGTTCAAGATCGCCGAAGTCGACCCTCGAATTTATGGCTCCTTTGTCGAACACCTGGGAAGGGCGGTCTACGGAGGAATTTATGAATCTTCCCACCCCGCTTCGGACAGCAACGGATTTCGCAAGGATGTTAAACAGCTGATTCAAGAATTGAATGTTCCCATAATCCGCTATCCCGGAGGAAACTTTGTGTCCGGATATAACTGGGAGGATGGTGTCGGCCCGTTAAACGATCGGCCAAAACGCCTGGATCTCGCCTGGAGGACAGTGGAGCCGAACGAAGTGGGTACGAATGAGTTTACCCGCTGGGCGCGAGAAATCGGGTCGGATGTCATGATGGCGGTTAACCTTGGAACCCGGGGCGTGGATGCGGCCAGAAATCTGCTGGAGTATTGCAATCATCCGGGAGGCAGTTACTGGAGTGATCTGCGAAAGAGGCATGGGTATGAACTGCCGCACGGCATCAAAACCTGGTGCCTGGGCAATGAAATGGACGGACCTTGGCAAATCGGACAGAAGACCCCGCAGGAATATGGTCGATTGGCTTATGAAACAGCAAAGGCCATGCGCCTCGTTGACCCGAGTATCGAGCTTGTTTCGTGCGGCAGCTCCAGCACGGGGATGCCTTCTTTTCCGGAATGGGAAGCGATTACGCTGGATCATACCTATGAGGTCGCCGATTTTGTCTCACTCCATCAGTATTATGGCAACCGGGATAATGATACGGCCAATTTCTTGGCCAGATCGATGGACATGGAACATTTTATCCGGACGGTAAGCGCCACCTGCGATTACGTCAAAGCGAAGAAACGCAGCAAAAAAACGATGTATCTGAGCTTTGATGAATGGAATGTATGGTATCACTCTAATGAAGCGGACACCAAAATCGATCCTTGGACCGTTGGCCCGCCGCAATTGGAAGACGTATACAACTTTGAAGATGCCTTGCTTGTCGGCAGTATGCTGATTACGATGCTCCGCCACGCCGACCGGGTCAAAATGGCTTGCCTGGCCCAGTTAGTCAATGTTATAGCGCCGATTATGACCGAAAACGGGGGACGTGCCTGGAAACAGACGATTTTCTACCCTTACTTGCACGCTTCCCGATATGGCCGCGGCGTTTCGCTGTTGCCGATCGTTGACTCGCCAAAATATGATGCGCAGGATTACACCGATGTCCCTTATCTCGATAGCGCCGTCGTATACCGCGAAGACGTCGAGGAAATTACGATTTTCGCCGTCAACCGCCATCTGGAGGAAGCGCTCGAACTGGAGTGCGATATCCGGGGATTCGAGAACTACCGCGTAGTCGAGCATATCGTGCTTGAAAACGAGGAGTTGAAAGCGGTTAATACGGCGGATGAGGAAAAAGTCAAACCTCATTCCGGCGGAGGGGCGGAGTGCCGGGACGGCTTCGTACATGCCCGCTTATCCAAAGCTTCCTGGAATGTTATCCGTTTGAAAAAGGCTTAGGCCGCAATCAATCATGTGGGAGGGTCAAAGGTATGAAAAAGAAATGGTTTATTATGTTTTTGGTGCTGGCAATGGCAACAATGTTGGGGGCATGCGGCGGCAAATCTTCCGGAAATGCCGGCGGGGAAACATCCGTCATGGAAGGCGGGGCCGGCGAGAATGCGACCGAATTGTCCTTGTGGACTTTCGTGGAGCTGCACGGCCAACATTTTGAAAGCATGTTGAAGAAATGGAACGAAGCCAACCCCGATCGTCAAATCAAGCTGAATGTAACGGTGATGCCTTATGACGATATGCATAACAAGCTGTCCATCGCGGTGCAAACCGGTGTCGGTGCTCCGGATATCGCGGATATAGAGCTTGGCAAATACCCGGACTTCATGAAAGGGACCCCGCAATTGGAATCGTTGGATGATGTGATTGAACCTTATAAAGGGACTGTCGTCCAATCGCAGCTCGACCTTTACAGCAAAGACGGCACCGTATATGGATTATCTACGCACGTAGGTGCTTCCGTGGCTTTTTATAATACGGAAATTCTTGAAGCGGCCGGCGTTGATTATAAAAACATCGTCACTTGGGACGATTTCAAGACAGCTGGTATGCAAGTATACGAAAAAACCGGCAAGTACATGGGAACGGCCGACACAAGCGCTACTTGGCAAGAGTCCATGCTGCTCGCGCAGCAAGGAGCGGACTTTACAGATGATGCCGGCAACCCGGTTGTGAATAGTGAAGCAATGGTCAAAGGGTTGACCATGATGAAAGACCTGCAGGACAACAATGTGATCGCTACCATCGCAGGCGGACAGCCCGATACGGAAGAAGCTTACGGCGAATTCAATGCCGGCAATTACGCAACCGCATTTATGCCGCTGTGGCAAATGTCCCGTTATACCAACTATATGTCCGACCTTGCCGGTAAAATCGCGATCGCTCCTTTGCCCGTGATGGAAAAAGGCATGCCACGCTCCTTCGGCGGCGGCGGTACGGCAACCGTAGTGACTAAAACGGCTAAAGACGTACAATTGGCGAAAGAGTTTATCGCCTACGCCAAACTTTCTCTGGATGCCAACATCGATATTTGGGATACGCTTGGTTTTGACCCGATCAACATGGACGTGTGGGATATGAAAGACGTAACTCATAACCCGGAGAATCAGTTCGTTAAATACTTTGTTAATAACCCGTTTGACGTCTTGAATGAAATTAAAGATGAAATTCAGCTCATCAAATCGACTCCTGCCAGCCCAACCATCAACAATATACTCTGTACCGTCACGCTGAACGAAATTTTTGAGGACGGAAAAGACATCAAGCAAGCGCTGGATGATGCTCAGGCCCAAATCGAACAAGAATTGAAGTAAGCTATGGTATCAAGACTTGAGGGCTGCTCTTTTACCGGGGCAGCTCTCTTCTAAAAGGGGTAGGAAGCTATGATAAAAAGGTTCTTGTACTCGCAAAAGGTCGCTCCTTATGTGTTTGTGCTGCCGTTTGTCGCGGTTTTTATCATTTTTTGGGTATACCCGTTGGCAAGCTCGTTTACGATGAGTTTTCAGAAGGTGACGCTCGGCCAGGAGACGCAATGGATCGGCTTCGATAACTATTCCAAGCTGATGGGCGACGGAGTTTTCCTAAAGGCAATTACCAATAGCGCGATCTATATGATTTTTACTTTGATCATTTTAATCCCTTTTCCGATGTTGTTCGCGGTGCTGATTAACAGTAAGTCAATGTGGGGAAGGGAATTTTTTAAATCCTCCTTTTTCTTTCCGGCGCTTACTTCGGTAGTGGTGGCAGGCACGATCTTTCGCCTGATGTTCGGTGAAATGGATACTTCCCTGATTAACAGCGTACTCGGTTTTTTCGGGATTGACCCGGTTAAGTTTCTGAAAGGCCAGGCAACCGGTTATATTGCACTGCTGGTGCTGGCTACCTGGAGATGGACGGGGGTCAATATGCTGTACTTTTTATCGGGTTTGAAAAATATCCCGGACGATTACTATGAAGCCGCCTCCATCGATGGAGCTTCCAAATTCCAGCAATTTACGAAAATTACGATGCCGCTCCTGAAGCCGACGACGGTTTACGTGCTCACGATCAGTATTTATGCCGGTCTGGCTATGTTTATTGAGAGCATGATGCTTTGGAACGGCAACAACTCGCCGAAAAATATCGGTCTTACGATCGTCGGTTATTTGTACCGACAAGGGATCGAGAAGAATAACCTGGGCTACGCGGCTACGGTGGGAATCGTTCTGCTCGCCATAACGATGATCATCAACCTGACCCAATTGGCGTTTACCGGCCTGTTTAAGAAGGAGGAGAATTAATGGTGAAAAAGCAATTTGCGTTCAAGATCTCCCTCTTCGTATTCTTTACGGTTCTTTGCGTGTTAGTGTTGATTCCGTTCTATGCGATTACTCTCGCTTCTTTTAAACCGGGCGAAGACCTAGTAAGAAACGGTCTGAATTTAAGTTTCGATTTGTCCCGGATGAGCTTTGATAACTTTATCTTTTTGTTTACGGGCAATCATTCCTACTTTACTTGGTTCTTCAACTCGTTGTTTCTGACGGTCGTTCAAGTTGCACTTACCTTGATTGTCAGTGCCACAGTCGCTTATGGATTTTCGGCCTATGAATTTAAAGGGAAAAATTTTCTGTTTATCTGCGTGCTTCTGATTATGATGGTTCCCTTTGAAATATTGCTTCTGCCGCTATATACGCTTACGAACAATATCGGGCTTATGAATTCCTATTCCGCGATTGTTCTGCCCGGAATTGCGAGCGCGGCGACAATCTTCTTCTTCCGGCAATATTTAAGCGGGATTCCGAAAGAAATCATTGCCGCGGGCCGTGTGGACGGTGCATCGGAATACGGGATTTACATGCGTTTGATTCTGCCCGTCATGAAGCCTTCCTTTGCTGCAATGGCGATTTTGAACGGGATGAACAGTTGGAACAACTTCCTGTGGCCGTTCATGGTTCTTAGCAATTCAGACAAATATACGTTGCCGATCGGCTTGAAAACACTGCTTACGCCGTACGGGAATAATTATGATTTGCTTATTGTAGGATCTTTCTTTTCAATCGTTCCGATCTTTATTTTGTTCATGGCGTTCCAGAAGTACTTTATCGACGGCATGACGGCGGGTGCGGTGAAGGGATAATCATGTAAATGGAATTGGGACGGAGTGGAGACAAATAATCATTTTGGATTACTAGCTAAAAGGAGAAACCTGCATGGACACAAATAGAGAATATATCAATCCGGTTGTGGAGCGGAGAGCGGATCCGTGGGTTTATAAACACCGTGATGGGTACTACTACTTTACGGCCTCGGTTCCGGAATATGACCGGATCGAAGTGTGCCGTTCGACCACCATTCAGGGACTGAAGGATGCGATTCCTGCGGTGGTATGGCGGAAATATGAAACCGGACTGCTTAGCGCCAACATTTGGGCACCGGAAATTCATTATATTCAGGGGAAATGGTATATCTATTTCGCCGCCGCAAGAACGACTGAAACGCAAGACGGCTTGTTTGATCACCGCATGTTTGTGCTTGAGAACGATGCCGTTAATCCGCTTGAGGGTACTTGGGTAGAAAAAGGTCAAGTTCGTACCCGCTGGGAATCGTTCGCCCTGGATGCCACGACGTTCGAGCATCAGGGTGAACAGTATTACGTATGGGCGCAAAAGGATCCTGACATCGAAGGCAACTCGAATTTATATATTTCCAAAATGAGCAACCCTTGGACGCTGACCGGTGAACAAGTAATGATTTCGACTCCGGAGCACCCGTGGGAAATCATCGGCTTTCGCGTCAATGAAGGAGCGGCCGTGCTCAAGCGGAACGGACGAATCTTCATTGGCTATTCGGCCAGCGCCACCGATTTCAATTATTGCATGGGCCTCCTGACAGCTGATGAATCGGCTGACCTGCTGGATCCGAAATCGTGGAAGAAATCGCCGAAGCCCGTTTTTCAAACGAATGAAGTTACGGGGCAGTATGGGCCGGGGCATAACAGCTTTACGGTGTCGGAGGACGGTCTGGATGATGTGATCATCTATCATGCCCGAAATTACAAAGAGATCACAGGGGACCCGTTATATGACCCGAACCGCCATACCCGGGCCCAGGTGTTCCATTGGAACGAAGACGGGACTCCGAATTTTGGCGTACCCGTGAAAGATGGCGACCCCCGCTAAGATTTGAGCGAAAGACCGTTTGGCCATGGGCCAAGCGGTCTTTATTGTTTCTGTCTCTGCTGGGGATGGCGGCATGATCTTCTTTGATTTCACGCCGGGGAGTCGAAGTCTTTTCGTTGGATTTTCGGTGGAATCCAAAGATTGACAAAAGCAAAGAAAAGGGTTAATTTAACATTAAGTAAATATTAAATCTTATTGATAAATACCATTATTTAAAGTTCTTCTAAAAAGGAGGCGATTCATTTGAAAGTCCCACTCAAGAAGAATATCAGTTTTGCGTACAATGAAGCGTTTGAACTGATCGTAACGATGGGCATGTTCGCTTGTGAGCGCCAGATGGCTCAAGCGGCCGAGGAGTATAGAATTGAACTGGATCCGCTGCTTGAGACGATATACGAGGATGCCAAAAGGAAAATGTCACCTCACATGCTTCGGGAAATGCAGTTTTTTTTCGAATACGAATATTTCCATAAAGCTTTGGATTATGCGTTTTATGAATCCATTGCCGCTTCGCCTGAGCCTTTGAGCGCAGAGGCTTGGATATTGCTCCTGAAGGATGCCGAGGCGGAAAGAATGGTCGTGAATATGGCCTATGGCGTTTATTACGACAAAATGGAAGATCTTCTCCAGGACCGTCCATGGGAAGATATGTACGAGGACCTGCCCGGATTGATTCAACGGGTGCGACTTATAACTCCGCTGGAGGAAGTAAAGGCCGCGCAGCAGCCGCTTCTTGAATGCCTGGCCCATCCGGAAGAGACCAAGCAGCGTTATTTGCAGTTGATCTCGCAATTTTACCGTGAGGTGTTTGCGGATTGGTCCAAGGTCATCCGGGAGGAATGCGAGCGGGCTATGATCCGGTACGAAACGTTTTTTCAAGGGGATCCCGAACGGTTTATCAGAGATATCCATAAATCCGATCCGGACCTGTTTCACACCCCGTCTGCCTTCCATGTGAGTTTCGTATCCCAGGTTGGGAATTATCACATGTGGCCGTTGAACAAACCGTATTTCTGGGTGATTTTCGGCGTTCATAACGACCGGGTTTTCGGCCCGGCGGCGGAACGGGAAAAGGCGGAATTATTTTTCAAGGCGCTTTCGGACAAGCGGAGAATGGACCTCGTTATGCTGCTTCGGGAACGGCCTCGCTATGGCAGCGAACTCGCGGCTGAATTGGGGATTACGCCGGCCGCGGTGATCTATCACGCGAACTTCTTTTTCTTTCTGGATCTCGTGGAATTCAAGAGGAGCGATCACCGGTTGTATTATCACTTGAATAAGGAGAGACTTCGCGAACTTCTGGAGTTGACGTCAAAAGTCATGCTGGATGAATAAGCAGCAGGGGGGAACCGATATCGACTGAGCAGTTGGGAGAAGGGGAGAAGGCGGAATGGGAACCGACGAAGTTAAAGAGAATTCCGGTACGGCCGGAATAAGTATGGGGGCCGGCGTTGCACTAAAGCGGTTAATATCGCTCGGCAGGCCGTATCTGGGGCGGTATATTGTTTTGTGTATTCTGGCCGGTATTTTGGCGGTGAGCGGGGTACTTCTGGCGGAAGGATTGCGCAAAATTATAAACGCCGCTGTCAATAAAGATTTATCCGGACTCGTTTCCGGCGTAATATTTGCAGTTATCGTAGTTGTTACGGATGCGGCAGGTAATTTCATTAGTTCGTATTTGTCCGGTACGCTGGAAATCAGGTCAACGGCAAGCCTGCAGGCAAGCATCTTGTCAAAGTTATTGCGCTCGAAAACAAAGGAACTGGAGAAGTATCACTCGGCCGATTTGATCAGCCGAATTCAGGACGCGGCGCCTGCAGCCCAAAGCGGGATCAACGAGAAGTCGATTGCATTGTTCGGAAATTTGCTTCAGATCGTATTTCTGTTGTCTTATTTGTTGTCGCTGCAATACATTTTGACCTTGGGAACCCTGTTGATCTGCATCTTGCTGCCGCTTGTAATGATCCCGTTCAGCCGCCGGATGCGCAATTTGCATCTGCAGAGGGAACAGGCTGTGGCAGAGCAGCAGGCTTTTGTCCAGGATGCGCTGCAGGGGGCTGAAGTGGTACGCGCTTTTTCGCTCGCTCCGAGGCTCGGAAGACAGTTCCGGCAACGGTTGGACCGAATTACCTCGCTTCATTTAAAAGTAACCCGTCTTGAAGCGGTGGGATACAATATGCCGTTCGCGGTGGTCCTCGGCGGCCTGCTGTACGTGCTCTCCTTCGGCGGATATCTGGTTATTCAGGGGCGCCTGGACGTGGGGGCGGTGGCGGCTTTTCTCATCACCTTTGATTCCATTACCAGGCCGGTTTCCCGACTTTCCAATCTCTGGACGGAGCTGCAATCGGCTTTGGCTCAGGGCAACAGGGTCTTCGAAATCGTCGATCTGGAGGAAGAGAAGACCCGAAGACAAAGCGATGCCAAGATCAGCGGCGACCTGGGTACCGTGTCGTTTCATGAGGTTTCCTTCGGTTATGGCAGCCATGATCCGGTACTCAGAGACTTGTCGTTCGATATTGAAAAAGGAAAGGTAACCGCCTTCGCCGGGCCTAGCGGGAGCGGAAAAAGCACGATTCTCAGCCTGTTGATGGCCGTCTATGAGCCGGTGAAGGGAAGCGTTGAATGCGAAATGGGAGCCATGGCAGAAATTCCTCCTGGCGAGTGGCGAAGCAGAATGGCTTATGTGTCGCAGGAACCTTATCTCTTCTCTGGAAGTATTTGGGAAAATATCGCCTGGGGGCGG
Source organism: Fontibacillus phaseoli (assembly GCF_003337355.1). Classification (GTDB taxonomy): domain Bacteria; phylum Bacillota; class Bacilli; order Paenibacillales; family Paenibacillaceae; genus Fontibacillus; species Fontibacillus phaseoli. The sequence continues at coordinate 230,150 of NZ_QPJW01000001.1, forward strand.
GCTGACGCCGATTTGCCGGCAGTTAAAGATGCGGCCCGTGCGGCGGGGATTCACCAATTTATCGAAGGGTTGCCGCAAGGCTATGAAACCGTGATCGGGGAGCGAGGGTTGACCTTGTCCGGAGGGGAACGGCAGCGGCTTGCGATCGCCCGCGCTTTTGTGCGCGAACCGGAAATACTGCTTCTTGACGAACCGACCGCCGCGCTCGACAGCCAGCATGAGGAGATCATTCAACGGGCTCTGAGCGAACTGATGCGGGGCAGAACCACGGTCGTTGTCGCGCACCGGCTGTCTACGATCAGGGACGCGGACGTGATTTATTATTTGGAAGCGGGTTCGATTCTGGAAACCGGAAGTCATGAATCGCTGATGGCGGAAGACGGAAGGTACCGGGCGCTGGTGGAAAAAGGATTGCATTCACCGGAAGCTCCGCTCGTCCTGGCGGAGGGAGGAAGCCTATGACGGCCAAAACCAATTCGGAAAGTAATCCGCCCTTAACCGTCTGGTCCGCGTTTCGCCGATTAGTAAGCTATGCTGGCCTGTACCGGGCCGGTTTTCTGGCCGCCATTCTTTTGCTCGGCGCTAAAATGGTTATAGATATAGGATTTGCTACGGTTCAAAAATTGTTTATTGACACTATTACCAATTCGGACATGGACGGCCTGCGCCGGATTACGGTTCTATGCGGAATCGCCTGCGTCATTATCTTGGTCTGTCTGATCTTCCAGCATTATTTTCGTTTTGCGGTTCAATTCCGCATGACCTGGGATTTGCGATCCCGGCTGTTCGACAAAAGTAACCGCCTTTCCTTTCAGGAGATTCAGGGTATGCATTCCGGCGACCTGTCTTCGCGTAACAATAAAGATGCAAATTCGGCGATGAGCATGGTCAGCAACATCGTGTATGAGCTTTTATATAACTTGATGCTCACCCTGGTTTCGTTTATTTATCTGGCCCGCTCGGATGTATGGATCGCGCTGCTTGCGCTCGGTTCCGGACCTGTCGTGTTTTTCTGCAGCCGTTTTTTTGACCGGAAACTGCGTCGTTTATCCGTAGAAATTTTTGCCCGGGATGCGGGGCTCAGGTCATTGCTTCAGGAAGTAGTTCAGGGAATGACGGTGGTCCGGGCTTTCGGAATGGAAGATGCTTTGCTTAAACGGTTTGTGGATGAGCGGGCTCAGTTGGGGGTGTTGCAGCGGAAAAGAACGGTATTGATCGGCCTGCTGTGGCAGACCTCCGGCTTTGTCAATAACGCGGTCATGATCACCTGTTCGGGTCTAATAGCTTATTCAGCCCTAGGAGGCGGGATGACTGCCGGGGGCGTATTAGCATTCGTCTTATTAATTGGCAGGGTTCAGTGGCCTTTTGTCCATATGTCCCAGACTTGGGGATCGGTTCAGGAGGCGCTGGGCGCTTCCGACCGGATTTTTGAAATTCTCGACAAAAGAACGGAAGACGATGGGGAGGAACGACAACGGGAAAGCAGCACGGAATTTCAGGCTTCTGTCACGAATACCGAATTAGCTGCAAAGACATATGGAGAAACAAACCTGGCCCCGATGGTCTCTAAAGGGCTCGAAGCTAAATGTGAGCAGCCGGCAATTTGTCTCAGGGAAGTGGATTATGCGCATGCATCCTCTGCGGAAACGGAGAATACAGGTCTTTTCAACGGCCTGAATCTTGAGATTCAAGCCGGGGAAACCGTCGCTATCGTCGGGCCTAGCGGTTCGGGAAAATCGACGCTCGTTCGCCTTTGCTGCGGACTTTATCAGCCGAATGCAGGCAGCGTTTCACTCTATGGCATTCCTTTGCAAGACCAGCTTCAAAGGGGACGGATGCTTACGACTTATGTGCCGCAGGTTCCGTATCTTTTTGCGGGAACGATAAGGGATAATATCGCCTTTGGAAGCGAAGAAAAGACGGAAGAAGAAATTACGGCAGCCGCCCGAATGGCTGGGGCCGATGATTTCATAACGAAGCTTCCGGAGGGATATGGAACACAGATTGGGGAGCATGGAGCATCGCTTTCCGGAGGGCAAAAGCAACGCCTTGCGATTGCAAGGGCCTTTTTGCGGGAAGCTCCGTTGCTGCTGCTGGATGAAGCTACTTCGGCTCTTGATAACGAAACGGAAAGTCTCGTCCAGCGTTCGCTTGACTTATTGATGCAAAACCGTACGACTTTAGTCATTGCCCACAGGCTCTCTACCATACTGAATGCCGACCGGATTCTGGTGATGGAACAGGGACGGATCGTTGAGGAAGGCACCCATGAATCCTTATTGGCCCAACAGGGCTTGTATGCAAAATTGTACCGGATTCAGTTTCAAGAAAGCGAGGAAGCAGCCCGGGCGGTTTGAGCTTACTAAACTATGAAATCCGTGACAGCAGAAAGAATCTTTCGAATCGCGCAAGCGGATCGAAAGATTCTTTTGTTTCTTTTCAAAACATCAAAATAGTGCAACAAATGAACAGAATTATGTTTGAGAGAATTTCAAATTTCCTTATAATTAAATGTAACCGCTTTATTTCTTTCCTGCTGGGGAAGGATATTATTTGCGTTTTCAAAATATCGAAAATTTTATTTCTTATTATTGAAAGTTGCTGGACGGAAGGCCATAATGAGATCTTTCCGGCAGGGGGAAACTAACTATGATTAAAGTGCTTATTGTGGATGATGAACCTAAGTTGAGAGAAGGACTTCGTACATTCATCGATTGGTTCGCTCACGGTTATATTGTCGTAGACACGGCGGCAAACGGCAACGAAGCATTGGAAAAATACAAAATCTACAGACCTGACTTGGTGATTGCGGACATCCGGATGCCTGGGATGGATGGACTTCAACTGATTCAGCAACTTCGCGTGCTGGATCCGATGCTGCATGTTCTGATTTTGAGCGGGTATGCGGACTTCGATTATGCTAAAAAGGCTATTACGCACCGGACTGACGGGTATTTGCTGAAGCCGGTCGATGAAGAAGAATTAATAGATTATTTGCAAAAAATCAAGCAGCAGATCAGCGACGAAAAAATCGCCGAGCTTTGGCAGCATACGACGAGGGAATGGGGCAGAGAAGTATTTATCCGATCCCTGTTGAATGAGAATGAGGAAGAAAAGCCGACGCTGGACAAGGCGGAGGAACTGGGACTCCTGTGGAAAAGCTATCAGGTTTTGCTGATCAATTTGCATATGGAGGATGACTCGGACACGGAGATTACGGCTCGCATGAGAAAAAAAGCAGTCGAGTTATTCGAGCAAATCGGCCGTGGTTATGTGTTCAGTTATCATACGCAAATCGGTATACTCTTGAAAACTCCGATTCTCGGAGTTGAAATGGAAGAGACTTACAATAAAATTAGAGAAGCAGGTATCGGTGCGGGAGTGGATTTTACGGCGGCTCTAGGTCCGAAGGTATTCAATCTGGAAGAAGTATGCCGTTCCTATGCGGCGGCCCGCGAACTGAATAAGAATCATTTTTTTCATGGTAACGGCAAGCTTCTGAGTCTGGAGACCGTTCAGGAGGGCCAGGCGACGAAAGAATCCGGAGAATGGCCAACCGAACCCCTTCATGAGCAGCTTTACTATACAGTGGAAGTAGGCAACCGGGAGACGATGAGATCGCTGGTTCGCCGCACGGGTCAAAGTCTGGTGTCCGATGGCTTGAGCGAAGGGGAAATCAAGCGCCGTTTCGTGGAAATGTTGGCTTCGATTCTCGGCAAGGGCCTCCAGCAATCTCCGGAACTTCAGAGCCGTAGTAAGGAGTTCTCGGATTATTTGTCGGAAATTCATAAAGTATGGACGTTGGAAGGCGTTTACGAAAAAACAGAATTTTTCCTGGAACAGATGATGAGCGGACTGGGCGAAGGCGGAAAACACCGTGAGGTGAAAATTATGCTTGATTTGATTCACCGCAATTTCAGCGACAATTTGAAGCTGGAAACTCTTTCGGGAATCTTTAATTATAACAGCGCGTATCTTGGGAAATTGTTCAAGAACGCTACCGGGGAATACTTCAACACGTATCTGGACAAGGTGCGGATTGAGAAGGCCAAGTCCCTTCTTGAAGAAGGATTGAAGGTATATCAAGTTGCCGAAAAGGTCGGCTATACGAATGTGGACTACTTCCACAGCAAATTCCGGAAGTATGTGGGGACATCCCCCTCCGCCTACCGCAAAACCGCCAACCACGCGTAAGGTAATTCAAAAACCGGCCTTTGATCACGAAGGGGTTACGTTGGAGTGGATTCGGCGTCGAATCTGGGGTTCAGCCAGGGCCTTCCGGTGCTCACGTAGGCTTTCCCTACGCTCCGCTCCTCAGTCCCTGACTTTGCCCCACCTTCTCGGTGCTGAAAAGCCGGTTTTTGAATCTTGATTTAATGGGTAATTCAAAAACCGGCTTTTGATCACGAAGGGGTTACTGAGAAGTAGATTCGGCGTCGAATCTGGGGTTCAGCCAGGGCCGAAGCGTATGCTTTCGAAGTATGTTTCCTCCGGAAACATTTGAGGTGCTCACGTAGGCTTTCCCTACGCTCCGCTCCTCAGTCCCTGACTTTGCCCCACCTTCTCGGTGCTGAAAAGCCGGTTTTTGAACTTGATTTAATGGGTAATTCATTTTATTTTCAATGCGATTTGAAAATAAAATGCGGCTTCATGATTTGGGCCCGAACGTGAAGACTACTATAATGCAGTGGATGGGTTGCCCCAAAAGTATGGATCCCCGGAATAAAAGGAATATTACTTTAAGGCATTATGGCCGACCGGCAAACTTAGGCTTCGATCTGGCTTTGCAGTCTTCTCCGGAATTCCGAAGGCGAGCAGTTCATCGTCTTTCGGAACACCCGGATAAAGTAGCTGATATTATCGTAACCGACCTCAAGGGCGATATCTGAAATTTTTCGTTCAGGCTGCCGGAGCAATTCAACGGCTTGGCGAATCCGGTAGGAATTAATATAATCCATCGGGGTTTGCCGGGTCATGGATTTAAAGAAGCGGCAGAACTGGCCTTCGCTCATCGGAATCAGCGACGCTAGCTCGGACAGGCGAATAGGTTGACCGTAATTTTGCTGAATATAGTGAATAATCGTTTTCAAACGTTCGATTTTTGAAGACTCGCTCCGGTTGCTCGCGGTCCGGTTACAGGTTTTGTCCTGGGAGAAAATCTCCGCGAGCATCAGGTAAAGATGGCCTTTAACGGCTCCTTCGTACCCGGAAGATCCTTCGCCGCAGCTTTTCATAATGGAGACAATATGGTTCAACAGGCTGATTTCAACATCTTCAACACGCCGGAGATGTCTGGGAAATGTTGCTTTTCTTTCCTGCAAGGGAAGGATCATATTTTCCTGAACGGCATCGTAGTGAGCGCTGGCGAGCAAATTCGTGTCAAACACCAGCGAGAAAAAAGCGCAGCCTTCTTCACCGCTGGCGTGAGCGGCGTGAATGTCTCCTCCGTCGACAAACACGGCCTCCCCGGCACGGACGGTGAAATAATCGGTATCGACCTGGAACAGCGTCTCGCCTTCCACACAGTAGAAGAATTCGGCTTCCTCATGCCAGTGGCAGTCAATGACATGCTCTCCGGCGCCATAGCGGAACCAGTAGGTACCGAATGGCTGATGTTCGTCGCCGTGAGCCCGGCTTTCTTTCAGGGATCGGCGCAGAGCTTGATCCATACCATCACCTCATCAATATAGTGTTATATTTTTATTTAATTATGTTAGAATGTTTCTTTTTTAATCAGTATAATGCAAGTGTAAGTGAATTTACAGCATCATTTTGAAAATCAAGAACTCAAAAAACAATGTCAATCGAAAGGCGGTATATTACCAATGAAATTTACCGATGGCAACTGGCTGATTCGCGATGGTTACACGCTTTCCACTGCGGTTCAAGCCTACGATTTTATGGTTCAGGACCATACACTGACAGCATCAGCTTCGACGACACCGCTTCGCGGCCGCGGCGATATGATTAATACAACGCTCCTTACGGTGCAATTCCATTCCCCGTTTCCTGGCGTGATCGGCGTGAAGCTTGTGCATTTTGCCGGTACCGTGGATCATGGACCTTCTTTTGAACTGGCTAAGGGCGGCGATCATGCAGTAATTACGGAAAACGATGAGTATGCCGAACTCAAAAGCGGCAATCTGAGTGTTCGTATTTCCAAAGGCGCGCAATGGTCGGTAGATTTCTACCGCGGGACTCAGCGTCTTACAGGGAGTGCCTTCAAATCTATGGCACACGTGACCGAAGCCGGCGGGAACACGTTCATGCGCGAAGAGCTCGACTTAAGCGTCGGTGAACTCGTTTATGGTTTGGGCGAACGTTTTACATCCTTCATCAAGAACGGGCAAATTGTCGATATCTGGAACAAGGACGGCGGCACTAGCTCCGAACAATCGTATAAGAACATTCCGTTCTACGTTACGAACAAAGGCTACGGCGTATTGGTTAATGATCCGGGCGGCGTGTCCTTCGAGGTAGCGTCGGAAAAAGTGAAAAAAGTCCAATTTAGCGTACCGGGCGAATCGATCGAATATTTCGTCATCGACGGACCGGAGCCGAAGGATGTGCTCGATAAATATACGGCATTGACCGGCAAGCCTTCGTTGCCGCCGGCATGGTCGTTCGGCCTGTGGCTTACCACTTCGTTTACAACCGACTATGACGAAGCTACGGTTAATTCGTTCGTGGACGGCATGGCCGAAAGAGACCTTCCGTTGCATGTCTTCCATTTCGACTGCTTCTGGATGCGCGAGTTCCACTGGACGGATTTCAAATGGGATGAGCGCGTGTTCCCTGATCCGGTCGGCATGCTGAAACGCTTGAAAGAAAAAGGCTTGAAAATTTGCGTATGGATCAACCCTTACATCGGTCAGCGTTCCCGCTTGTTTGAAGAAGGCAAGCAAAACGGCTACCTCGTGAAAAAGCCGAACGGCGACGTATGGCAATGGAATTTGTGGCAGCCGGGGATGGCTCTGGTTGACTTTACGAATCCGGAAGCATGCGAATGGTTTGCCGGTTACCTGCGTGAACTCGTCGACATGGGCGTCGACAGCTTCAAGACCGACTTCGGCGAGCGAATTCCTACCGATGTCGTTTACCACGACGGTTCCGATCCGGTCAAAATGCATAACTACTACCCTTACCTTTATAACAAAGTGGTATTTGAAGTATTGGAAGAGAAACTTGGCAAAAATGAAGCAGCGTTGTTTGCCCGTTCGGCTACTGTCGGCGGTCAGAAATTCCCGGTTCACTGGGGCGGAGACTGCTACGCGGATTATGAATCGATGGCGGAAAGCCTTCGCGGCGGCCTGTCGCTCGGTTTGTCCGGCTTCGGTTTCTGGAGCCATGACATCGGCGGTTTCGAGAATACTGCTCCGGTTCATGTGTTCAAGCGCTGGCTAGCATTCGGTTTGATGTCCAGCCACAGCCGTTTGCACGGCAGCAGCTCGTACCGGGTGCCTTGGGCTTATGATGATGAAGCGGTTGACGTTACCCGATTCTTCACCAAGCTGAAATGCAGTCTGATGCCATACCTGTTTGATACGGCCGTTTATGCAACGGAAAAAGGCGTTCCGACAATGCGCGCCATGTTCCTGGAATTCCCGAATGACCCGGCGACTGAGACGCTGGATCGTCAATATATGCTGGGCGATTCCTTGCTGGTCGCTCCTGTGTTCAGCGAAACCGGGGAAGTTACTTACTTCCTGCCTGAAGGTACATGGACTCACCTGCTCACGGGCAAAACTGTGGAAGGCGGCAAATGGCAAAAAGAAACCTATGATTTCTTAGGCTTGCCGTTGTTCGTCCGCCAGAATTCGATCTTGGCGAAGGGGGCCAACAATACCCGGCCGGATTATGATTTCGCGGACGGCGTAGAGCTCGGATTGTATCAGCTGCAAGAAGGCGTTCAAGTGACTCGCACGGTTCGCAATGTGAAAGGTGAAACCGAGCTTCTGGTGACCGCGGTTCGTGAAGGCTCTAAAGTAACCCTCAGCGCGGAAGGTGCCGGTAAAGCATTCAAGGTATCGCTCCACGGCATGGGCGAAGCGACAACCGTTCAAGGCGGGGAGCTTACTAATGAAGGAACTGTTGAAGTAACTTCCTTCTCCGGTAAGACGGAATTGCAGATTTTCTTGAAATAACCTTGTTGCCCCTGGTGGAACAATAAATTAATTTTAAGCTAATGCGCCTGTGGTCCCGGCGCTCCCGAAATATCCCCGCTTGTCAAAAAGTCGGGGATATTCGGTTTTTTTTCACGAATTTATCGTTCCCATGCTACCGAAGTCCAGGAGGCCGATGAACATGATTAAAAAAGCGATACAAATCACGAATAATATGAAGCTCAAGCATAAGCTGATCATTTCTTACATTTTGGTCGTCATGATTCCCGTCCTGATCGTTGGCATCACTGTGGTAAGTTATTTCCGAGCGGAAGCGATGGACCGCGCGATCGAGCAGACGACTAACAATGTGGAGAAAATCAAATCTCAGCTTGGAAACATGCTGCGCATTCCTGTGGACGTCTCCGATACACTGCTATTGGACAAAGATCTGGAACGGGTGGTCACGACCCGTTACGATAATGCACTAGAATTGACGAAGGCTTATTTGGCTTATGACGGTTTTATCCAGTTTTCCCGGGTGTACAGGGAAGTTGCCGGCATCCGATTTTATTACGATAACCCGACGCTGATCAACAACACGGAGTTAATTCCCGTCACGAAAGAGGTTGAGGAAACGAAATGGTATCAGCAGGCGATGGAATCGAAGAATCTTGGTTGGTCTTATATTGACGATCCGGAAGTTATTCCGGTGAAGAAGCTCAGCTTGATTCGGCAATTGCCGTTCCCCGAACGCCGCGCAAAAGGGGTCTTGATGGTTTCGCTGGACCAAAATGAGTTGAACCGCATGCTTAGCCAGGAAGAATTCGAAACGCTGATTGCGGACGATCAAGGACATGTCGTAGCCGCCAAAGACCATAGCCTTGTCGGTAAGACGCTGGATGGCCTGGACTATGGCGTGGATCTCAACCAAGTAACTAAAGGCAGCCACAAAATGGACATTCGCGGTGAGGCGTCCTATTTGATCGTGGATGAGTTGGTCCCCGAATCGAGTGCCAACGGGTTAAGGATCATGTCCGTCTTTAATACGGACGATATCGTTAAGGATGCTAATCGGGTTAGTATCTACGGACTGGTTATCATTTTGTTGATTCTGCTAATCGCACTTGCTTTCGTTTACATCGTATCGTTGCTTACGACCAATCGTCTGCTGCGGCTTAGCAGGAATTTGAACCGGTTGGCGTTAGGGGATTTAAATGTGGTTTCGCGGATTGACGGAAACGACGAAGTTGGGCAATTATCCCGCCAATTCAACTATATGGTGGAAAGCATCAACCGGCTGATGGAGCAGGTAGTGGAGAAGACCGAACAGAATAACAGTCTGGAATTGGCCCAACGGGAAATCAAATTAAAGATGATGGCCAGCCAGATCAATCCTCATTTTCTTTTTAATGCGCTGGAGTCTATTCGTATGAATGCCCATTTGAAAGGCGAGAAGGAAATCGCTAATGTTGTCCGGCTGCTTGGTCGTTTGATGCGCAAAAATCTGGAAGTCGGAAGGGAAAGCACACCGCTGAAGGAAGAAATCGATATGGTCCGTTCTTATCTCGAAATTCAGAAATTCCGTTACGAGGATCGACTGATTTATGAATTGGCCGTGGACCTTCAGGCTTCGGATATCCGGGTTCTGCCTCTCATTATCCAGCCTCTTGTCGAGAATGCGGTAGTCCACGGAGTAGAGGATAAAGCGGAGGGTGTGGAAGTCAGGTTGGCAGTTCAAATGAAGGATGATGTTGTTGAAATCCGGGTTAGCGACAACGGCCTCGGAATGATGCCTGGGCGGCTTGCCGAGGTAAGGCAATCGATTTCAAACCCCGAGGAATCGGGCAATAACCGGATCGGTCTGCGCAATGTTCATCAAAGACTCGTATTATCGTATGGAGAAGAGCATGGCCTCAACATCGTGAGCGAATATGGAAAAGGAACTGAAATAGTTTTCACAATTCCGGTCAATGTCTAATTTTTATATGGTTTTCTTTGAAATCTATCGGGTATTTCCGATCTCCCATCTACTTTATCATAAAGGTATAGCAGAGAAGGGGGGATTGGACAGATGGAAACGCTCTCAGCGAGCAACGGGACTAGAAATGTAAGCGTAACCCCTGAACCGTCGAAGAAACGGAAAAAAGGATTCTGGCAAAGTATAGTCCAACAGAAATATTTATACCTAATGTCCTTGCCATTTGTAATTTGGCTGTTTGTGTTTAACTATTTACCAATCTGGGGCTGGACGATGGCATTCCAGAACTATAAGCCGGCCAAATCTTTTTCGGAACAAAAATGGGTCGGCATGAAAAACTTTGTGGACTTGTTCCAGGACGAAAGATTTTACCTGGTATTAAGAAACACGCTAGCGATGAGTATTATGGGCATCATCTTCACGTTTATCGTGCCGATCTTTTTCGCGGTGTTCCTGAACGAATTGAAAGGCAGCATATTCAAACGGACCGTTCAGACGGTATCATATTTGCCTCACTTCGTATCCTGGGTCGTTGTTGCAGGGATCATTACGAAGATGCTCTCGATCGACGGCGGGATTATAAATGAGATTTTAATGTCCTTGCATATTATTAACGAGCCCATACAGTTCATGGCTCAGGGGAAATGGTTCTGGGGGATTGTAACCGCTTCCGATATATGGAAGGAGACAGGATGGAACGCGATCATCTACTTGGCTGCGATCACCGGGATCGACAAGGAACTTTATGAAGCCGCTCGGGTCGATGGAGCGGGCCGATTCAGACAAATGTGGAATATTACGCTTCCGGGAATCCGTACTACAATTTCCGTACTCTTGATTATGTCGATCGGTCACTTGATCGGTATCGGCTTCGAGAAACAGTTCCAGCTTCAGAATGCACTGGTAACGGATTATTCCGAAGTTTTGGACATATATGCGTTGAAATACGGTATTAATATCAGCCGCTTCTCGTACGGTACAGCCATCAGCATGTTCACCTCCGTCGTAAGTATCATTCTGTTGCTCACGGCAAACGGCATCATGAAGAAAACGACGAAAGAAAGCATTATGTAAAGGAGGGGACAAACGTGGCAGCAAAAGCATTCAATGCGACAAAATCAGAGAAAATTTTCGATATTTGCAATGTCATTTTAATGACAGTGATCCTGATCATTACGTTGTATCCTTTCTTGAACGTACTTGCGATTTCGTTAAATGATTCAACGGATACCGTTCGGGGCGGCATTTATATTTGGCCGCGTGAGTTTACACTGGAAAATTACAAGACGATCTTCGGTTATACCGGCTTATTGCAAGGTTTCAAAATTACGATGTTTCGGACAGTTGCCGGTACGATTCTTGGCTTGATAAGCGCATCTATGCTTGCTTATACTTTGAGCCGTCCGGACTTTAAATCGCGGAAATTCGTTTCCACCTTCTTGGCTCTGACGATGTATTTCTCCGGCGGGTTGGTTCCGACTTACATGCTGATGCGTCACCTTGATCTGATCGGGACATTCTGGATTTACATCCTTCCTGGGTTGGTCAGCGCATTCAATGTGTTCATCATCAGGTCCTTCATCGACGGATTGCCTTACGCTTTGCAAGAATCGGCAAAACTTGACGGTGCCAATGATTTCAAGATTTACTACAAAATCATTCTTCCGCTCTGTAAGCCGGTATTGGCGACGATTGCGCTGTTCTTGGCAGTCGGGCAATGGAACTCCTGGTTCGATACTTATCTGTATAACGGAAACAAGCCTGACCTCACTACATTGCAGTATGAATTGATGAAGGTACTTGCCAGCACGAACCAAGGTGCTTCAATGGCAAACGCGAATGACTTGGCCAATCAGATGGCCCAGGTATCTCCGGAATCCATCAAAATGGCGATTACGATTGTCGTAACGGTTCCGATTCTGATCGTTTATCCGTTCCTGCAAAGATACTTCGTATCCGGCATGACTTTGGGTGCCGTAAAGGCTTAATCACTTTGTAGCATTTCGGTTCCGCGGGGCTTTAACCAGCCCCGCTCGAACCCCATTACCAAGCAAGGTCATTTTAAAAGGCTTCAAATGAAAGCCCTTACTTTGATTGCTTGGATGCCGGACTAGAGCCGGATATAGGTAAGGTAGACGCAGGTAATGCCTGTTATACAATATAGCGTTACAATAATTTTCTAGGGGGAAAATAGACATGAAGTGGAAAAGTCCAAAAACCTTTGCTGCTCTTCTGCTAGCCAGCACCTTGCTCGTTGGCGGCTGCGGAAATTCCGGCAATGACACTGCGGCAAGCAACAACACAGGCAACAAAGCAAATAACAACCAAAATACGCAAGCGGCGGAAGACACAAGCCCTGTCTCCTTCAGCTTTTTCGGCGGGGATGCCAGCCCTAACTGGAACGGTATGCAGGATGAAGTAGGTAAAGCGATTACAGAGAAAACCGGGGTTACCCTGGAAGCGGAATTTGACGTAGGTGCTGGCGGCGGCGAGAGCAAAGTTGCTTTGATGGCCGCAAGTGGCGATGTACCTGATCTGATTTTCGCAAAAGGCGAGCTGTCCAAACTGATCGATGCCGGACTCATCTTGGATTTGACCGACTTGATCGAAGAGCATGCCCCGAATATCAAAAAGATTTTCGGCGATAACATGAACCGTTTGAAATACAGCAATGAAGATCCAGCCATTTATTCCATCGTAAGTAACATGGGCGTCGACAACCAATACTTCGATGCCACAGGCGGTTTTGAAATCCAGCACCGTGTATTGAAGGAACTTGGTTATCCTGAAGTCCGCACTTTGCAAGATTATGAAAATGTCTTGAAGGAATACTATGCGAAGCATCCGACTACGGACGGACAACCTACGATTCCTTTGACCTTAAGTGCGGATGACTGGAGAATCATGATCACCGTTACCAACCCGGCTTTCATCGCTACCGGTGCTCCGGATGACGGAGAATACTATGTCGATCCGGCAACTTATGAAGCGAAGCTCCATTACAAACGTCCAGAAGAGAAAGAATATTTCCGTTGGTTGAACCATATGTACAATGAAGGATTGCTCGACAAGGATACTTTTGTACAAAAAGAAGACCAATACAAAGCAAAAATCGCCAGCGGCCGCGTAATTGGCTTGATTGACCAAGAGTGGGGCTATATGGACGGGGAAAATGCCTTGAAAGCTGCAGGCAAAAACGAATATACTTACGCTCACTTTCCTGTTACGTTGAGCAAAGACTATGTTGATCATTCCTTCCAACCTGCTGGGGTTGACGGATACGGTATCGCGATCACAACAGCTTGTAAAGATCCGGTTCGTGCCATCAAGTTCCTGGACTGGCTGGCATCCGATGAAGGTCAAATCCTCAGAAACTGGGGTATCGAAGGCAAACACTACACTGTTGAAAACGGAAAACGTGTAATTCCAGCTGAGGTCACCGAAAGAAGAATGAACGATACAGCTAACTTTACCAAAGAAACAGGTCTTGGCAATCCAGCCGGATTGTACGCCGTTATGAGTGCTCGTTATGGGGACGGAGTCAAAGATTCCACCGATAACTACTATACAATCAACTTCCCGGAACAAATCGTAGAACTTTATTCCGATGCTGAGAAAGAATCGTTGGCAGCTTATAAAGCTACAACATGGAAAGATTTGTTCCCGCAAGAAAGCGACTTCGAAGCTAAGGAATGGGGCGCGTTGTACAACATGCCAGTTCCGACAGACGGCGATTATCAAGTAATCTCCAAAAAGTCACAAGATATCATCCGTAAGCGTATTCCGGAAGCGGTGCTTGCAAAAACGGCTGACTTCGATAAAATCTATGACGGTTTCCTGGCTGAACTGGATAAAGCCGGCGCAGAAAAAATGGAAGCCGAATATACAGAGCTTGTAAAAGCGAGAGTATCGTTGTTTACAGGAAAAGACATTAAATAATTGTGTTTTAAAAAATCTTATAGCATGATGTAGAAAAGGCCCGTAAGCGTATTCGGGCCTTTTCTCTAAGTTTTACGGAGTGGAGGTAAGAGAAATGACGGATAGTAACAATGGGAAAACAGGGTGGAGGTTATGGTACAATCAGCCCGCTTCCCGCTGGGAAGAGGCTCTGCCAGTCGGAAACGGGCGGATTGGCGGCATGATTTACGGCGGGGAGCGCTCGGAGGTCATAGCGTTAAACGAGGATACTTTATGGTCCGGATTTCCCCGCGATACTCAAAATTACGATGCCCTTCGGCATTTAGGCCGCGCCAGGGAACTGATATTTTCCGGGAAATATAAAGAGGCGGAATCCTTAATAAACTCTAAAATGCTGGGCCGTCGGAGCGAGTCTTATCAACCTTTGGGCAATTTAAAGGTGGAACACTCCGGAGAAGCCGCATTCAGTGAATATTATAGAGGCCTGGAACTGGAAACCGGAATAGCGGAGGTGCGTTATTCCCGCGGAACCGCCCGCTACACTCGCGAGGTATTTGTCAGCGCGGTAGATCAGATTCTGGCTCTCCGGTATGCATCGCCTTCGCAAGATGTGCTGGATCTTTCCATTTCCCTCGATTCGCCGTTACGTCACACGATAAGCGATGCGCAGGAAAGCAACGGGTTGAAAATGAACGGCCGGGCGCCGAGTCATATTGCCGACAACTATTTGGGCGACCACCCTCAATCCGTGCTATACGAGGAAGGTCTGGGGCTTTCCTTTGAGACACAGATTCTGATCTTGCATGAAGGCGGGGCCGTTGTCAGAGAATCCGGGGTCGTGAAAGTGAAAGGTGCAATTTCGGTGACCGTACTGCTCGCAGCGGTAACCAACTTCGCCGGATATGACATCATGCCGGGAAGCGGTGCTGAAGACCGGATTGCAGGAAAATGTAATGCCGCGCTTAAGGCAGCCGCGAAGTTGGGTTATGACGAACTGCGCAGCAGACATATCCGGGATCACGGAAGTCTTTTCGGGCGGTTGCAGCTTGATTTAGGGTCAACGGACAACGCTGCCTTGCCGACGGACGAGCGTCTTGCCCGTTACCAGGCAGGAATGAATGATCCGGCTTTGGAAGCTCTCTATTTCCAATACGGACGCTATCTGCTGATGGGGAGCTCGAGACCGGGAACGCAGCCCGCTCATTTGCAGGGAATATGGAATCCGCATATGCAGCCGCCTTGGAACAGCAATTATACGACAAATATTAATACGGAAATGAACTATTGGCCTGTGGAAGTTTGTAATTTGAGCGAATGCCATGAGCCTCTATTCGGCCTCATTTCGGATTTAAGCGAAACCGGCGCGAGAACCGCACGAATTCATTACGGTTCCCAGGGCTGGACCGCGCACCATAACGTTGATTTGTGGAGGGCAGCCACGCCGAGCGACGGGGATGCCAGTTGGGCGTTCTGGCCGATGAGCGGAATATGGCTTTGCCGCCACCTTTGGGAACATTATGACTTCGTACGGGACGAAGCCTTTTTGCGGGACACGGCCTATCCGTTGATGAAAGGGGCCGCGGAATTTTGTCTGGACTGGCTTATCGTCGGGCCGAACGGTCAACTGGTAACGGCTCCTTCAACGTCACCGGAAAATAAATTCCTGACGGCGGACGGAGAACCTTGCAGCGTATCCGCGGGATCAACGATGGATCTGTTTTTGATCTCGGAGCTGTTCACGCATTGCATTCAAGCGGCATCCATTCTTGAAGCCGACCAAGAGTGGATTTCCCGGTTGGAAGAAGCGATGGAGAAAATGGCCAAGCCGGAAATCGGGCCCGACGGGCGTTTGCGCGAATGGAGCCAAGACTTTGCGGAAGCTGAACCCGGCCACCGGCATGTTTCGCATTTATACGGGTTGTATCCGGGCGCTGCCATTACGCCGGAAAACACGCCTGAGTTGGCGGAAGCGGCGCGGAAATCGCTGGATAGCCGGATCAGCCAAGGAGGCGGACATACAGGCTGGAGCTGTGCCTGGCTGATAAATCTGTATGCCAGACTCGGAGATGGAGAAGCGGCGTACCGTTTTGTTAATACGCTTTTATCCCGCTCGACCTATCCGAATCTGTTCGATGACCATCCGCCGTTCCAAATTGACGGTAATTTCGGAGGAACCGCAGGGATCGCCGAAATGCTGATTCAGAGCCACCGGGACGGAATACATCTGCTGCCTGCACTGCCGAAAGCCTGGCCTACCGGAAGCGTTAGTGGACTCAAGGCAAGAGGCGGCTACTCGGTCAGTGCGGAGTGGATAGGGGGGCGCCTGTCGGAGGCTCGTATCACGGCTTCACGCAGCGGCTGGTGCACGGTCCGTTATGACGAGCCGATTACCGTTACTAAGCCGGACGGAACTAGCGCGCCCGATAAAGAACTTCGTTTTTGGACGGAACCGGACGAAACATACCGGATTTATATAGATATGAAGAAATAGCATGCAGTTATGAAAGGCTGTCCTATCGGTCCATTGTTGGCCGTGAGGGCAGTTTTGTTTTTTTATTGGATGACGATTTGGTTACCGGTTACATATGTGAATTAGGCTAGTTTAGCGGAATCATTAATGTAGCTTGCGGAACTGCTGCGGGGTCAGGCCCGTATGCTTGCGGAACGTAGCCACAAAATGGCTGGTGTCGCGAAAACCGGTTAGTCCGGCAATGCTCGCCACGGTGAGATCCGGATCTCCGGCCAGGCGCTCTTTCGCCTTGTGAATGCGCATTTGAACGAGGTAAGCATAAGGGGAAAGGCCGAAGGTAAGCTGGAACAGCTTGCTTAAATGCCGTCCGGATATGCCGAGCACATCGGCCAAGCTATCCAGTCCGAGATCGGGATTGCCGTAATGCTTTTCCATCCACTTAAGCAAGGGATTCAGCTTCTCCATATTTCGGGTTACGGAGATGCTGCTGGCTTGCCCGAATTTACTCAATAGTCCAAGGAAGCGGTAAGTCTGGGTGGAGGTTTCAAGGCCGAATAGGTCATCCCCGGTATCAAGCTGTTCAAGCATTGATCCCAGCAGGGGGGCCAGGGGCGAATCCGGTTCCCAGTGGAAAAAGGCAGGTTCGGAAATGGCGAATGCGGAAAGGATATGGCTTGTTGCTTCCCCGCCGAACGTCAGATAGAGCGTTCTCCAAACTTTTCCATCGGAAGTTTCATAAGTATGCGGCATGCCAGGAGGCAGGAGAAGACCGGTGTGAGGCTCAAGGACGACCGTTTCGTTGCCGTAGGTTAGCCTTCCTTCCCCGGCCTCGGTTTGAATCCAGTGATAGCAGGGATAACCTTCGGGACGGGTAACTTTTTCCTGACTGGGGTTATAGCCGATACTTTCGACAAGCAGAGGAAGATGAGGGTTCCCGGAGGGGGAGAAGACGTATCGCCGGTACGCAGGCGTTAGCATGAAAGGATCCTCCTAACAGTTCCATATTATTATATTCGAGTTCAGAATTATTATATATCAAGGGCTAAGCTTTGATTTTACAATGGTAATATAATTATATCACATATAAAGGATGTGTTCGCAGTGATCAATGATAAGCTGCCGAAAATATGGTATGGCGGGGACTACAACCCGGAGCAATGGGATGCGGGGATTTGGCAAGAGGACGAGCGCATGTTCAAGCTCGCCGGCATCGATGTAGCGACCGTCAATGTGTTCTCCTGGGCGTTGAACCAGCCTGATGAAGATACTTACGATTTTGCCCAACTGGACGAAACGATGGACCGTTTGTACAAGAGCGGTGTTTACACTTGTTTGGCAACAAGTACGGGGGCACATCCGGCCTGGATGGCACGAAAATATCCTGACGTAACCCGCGTGGACGTGCAGGGCAGAAAGCGCAAGTTTGGCGGACGCCATAATTCCTGCCCGAATTCCCCGACCTACCGCAAGTATTCCGTTCGCATGGCCGGCAAGCTGGCGGAGAGATACAAGGATCATCCCGGCCTGCTGATCTGGCATATTTCCAATGAATACGGCGGCTACTGCTACTGTGATAATTGTGCTGCCGGTTTCCGCAAATGGCTTCAGGAACGCTACGGAAGCCTGGAAGCGTTGAACAAGGCGTGGAATACCCGCTTCTGGGGCCATACGTTCTACGATTGGGAAGACATCGTTCCGCCGAGTGAGCTGAGCGAAGAATGGAACGGCAACCGGACCAACTTCCAGGGCATCTCGCTGGACTACCGCAGATTTATGTCTTACAGTTTGCTGGAATGCTATAGATTGGAGTACGAGGAACTCAAGAAACACACGCCGAACATTCCGGTTACGACGAATCTGATGGGCTTTTATCCGGAATTGAACTATTTCGAATGGGCTAAATATATGGATATCGTGTCTTGGGACAACTATCCTTCCCTGGATACGCCGGTCAGCCACACGGCCATGACGCATGATCTGATGCGGGGACTGAAGAGCGGAGATCCGTTCATGCTGATGGAGCAAACGCCGAGCCAGCAAAACTGGCAAGCCTACAACTCGTTGAAGCGTCCGGGCGTTATGCGCTTGTGGAGTTATCAGGCCGTGGCCCGGGGCGCGGATACGGTGTTGTTCTTCCAGCTTCGCCGTTCCATCGGCGCGTGCGAGAAGTATCATGGTGCCGTGATCGAGCATGTCGGCCACGAGCATACCCGCGTATTCCGGGAATGCGCCGAGCTCGGCCGGGAACTGGAACAGCTTGGCGATACGCTGCTGGATGCCCGGACGGAGGCCAAAATCGGGATCGTTTACGATTGGGAGAACCGCTGGGCTACCGACCTGTCGAGTGGTCCGACCGTATCTCTGAATTATGAAAAAGAGGTTCACAAATATTACGACGCTTTGTTCAAGATGCATGTAGAGAGCGATATGGTATCCGTCGAAGAAGACTTCGGCAAATACGAAATCGTTATTGCTCCGGTTATGTACATGGTTAAACCGGGTTTTGCGGAAAAGGTGGAGAAATTCGTTTCGAACGGAGGCACCTTTGTTACCACGTTCTTCAGCGGCATTGTGAATGAGAACGACCTTGTGACGACCGGCGGATATCCGGGAGAACTGCGGTCCGTGATGGGCATCTGGGCGGAAGAGATTGACGCGCTGTTCCCGGACCAGAAGAATCAGATCGTGATGAAGCATTCATGGGGGAAACTTGATGGGCAATTCGAGTGCGACCTGCTCTGTGACCTGATTCATTCCGAAGGTGCCGAAGTGTTGGCCGAGTACGGCTCGGATTTCTATAAAGGGATGCCTGTCCTGACGGTGAACCGCTTCGGAAACGGACGCGCCTATTATGTGGCCAGCAGCCCGGAGGCCTCGTTCCTTGAAGGATTCCTCGCTAACCTGTGCGAAGAGAAAGGAATCAAACCGCTGCTAAACGCTCCTGCGGGCGTGGAAGTGGCACGCCGGGTGAAGAACGGCATGGAATATCTGTTCCTGCTGAACCACAATGCCGATGCAGCCATGGTGGAAACGGGCGCGGATGCCAAAAAGGAACTGCTCGGCGGAGAAACGGTGTCGGGGATCGTTACGGTACCTGGACGCGGCGTCTTGATTTTGGAGCGCGCCAAAGCTTAACATGTTATTGATCGTTTGAATGAGAAAATGAATGGGACCCTGCAAAGTACCTGAACGGCTTCTTAGTATAGACCTACGCTTTGTGGTGGATGACGGAGGAATGTCGGATGGACAATGCAATTAAGCGGCAATTGAGCGCAGAAGATTTAGATGTTTTGGTAGGCCGCGCTTTCGGCGGGGAGAAAAGGATTGCTTCAGCATTGGAGTTGAAAGACGGCTGGTTCAATTCCGCTTATGCCTTGACTTTCAGCGACGGCACCCGGTCCGTCCTGAAGGTGGCGCCCCGGATGGAAGCCGGAATGATGCGTTATGAGCGGGATGTCATGAGAGCCGAGGTGGATGTACTTCACCTTCTGAAGGAAACCGGGAGTATCCCGGTGCCGGAAGTCTATTATTACGAAGCAGAGCCGGGCGGTTTCGAGTTCTTCTTTATGGAGTTTCTTTCAGGGGAACCGTACAACAAAGCGAAGGAAAATCTTACCGCAGAGGAGCGAAAGGTGATCGAAGCGGAACTGGGCCGGTTGAGCCGCCGCCTGAATGAGATCTCTGGTAAGCGGTTCGGTTACTATGCTCAGGAAGAAAAGCAGGGAACGGATTGGGCGGACGTATTTACCGACATGGTTGCCGGCCTGCTTGCCGACGCCAAGGATGCCCAGGTGGAGTTGCCGGCAAGCGAAGTGGAGTTCAGGTCCTTGCTCGAAGAGCGCAGGGTAAGCCTTAATGAGGTCACTGAACCGCGCCTCGTCCATTGGGATTTGTGGGACGGCAACTTGTTCGTCAAAGAGGGCCGCATTACCGGATTGATCGATTGTGAACGAGCGCTATGGGGGGATCCCCTCATGGAGTACTATTTCCGCGGATTATTCGGGGATAATAACTCCGCTTTTTTAAGCGGATACGGCAAGGAATCCTTCACTGACGCCGAAAAAGAGCGGCTGCAGCTTTATGATTTGTATCTCGCCTTGATTTTGCGCATCGAGTGCATGTATCGGCAATACAGTGATACGAATCATCACAAATGGGCGACTGAGCTTTTAAAACAGTGCTGGGATGGATTATTCGGCGAGCGGAAAACAAAATAAACAATACTCGTAATAACGGGCATGCGGTAAAAAAAGGGGCTATCCTCCCAGGTCGAAACAGATCGGAGAGGATGGCTCCTCTTTATTGTTCTATTTATTTGTTAAGGCTTAACTCCGCTCCAGGATCGTGTTCAATGTGGTGCGGTCCAGGCCTTTGACCAGCTTGGTTAGCAGTTCTTTGGCTGCGGCATAATCGTCCGTATGAATGATCGAGGACGAGGTATGGATATAGCGCGAGCAAATCCCGATGACGGTGGAAGGAACTCCGATTCCGCTCAGGTGAACTTGTCCGGCATCCGTCCCCCCCGGGGATACGAAATACTGATATTTGATCTTATGGGTATCTGCCGTATCCTGGATATATTCCACCATCCCGCGATGTGTCAGCATCGTTGGATCATAAATCCGGAGCAACGCGCCTTGACCTAATTGGCCGAAGGCTTTCTTGTCGCCGGTGGTGTCGTTCGCGGCGCTTGCGTCAAGGCCGAAGAAAATATCCGGCTGGATCAGATTCGCCGCGGTCCGCGCACCGCGAAGGCCGAGCTCCTCTTGTACGGTGGCCCCGCAGTACAGCGTGTTGGGCAGCTTCTCGCCGTGCAGCGCCTCCATCAGCTCGATGGCGAGGCCTACGCCGTAGCGGTTGTCCCACGCTTTGGCCATAATCTTCTTCGGGTTGACCATAGGCGTAAATTCGCAGATCGGGACAATTTGTTGCCCCGGGCGAACCCCGGCCGCTTCGGCTTCCTCGCGGCTGTCTGCCCCGATATCCAGGTACATCGTCTTGATATCGACAGGTTTGCTGCGTTGAGCCTCATCCAGCAGGTGGGTCGGGGTCGAGCCGACGACGCCCACGATTCGGCCCTGCGGGGTAATGAGTTGCAGGCGCTGCGCCAACACGGCCTGGCTCCACCAGCCGCCGAGCGGCTGAAAATGCACCATGCCGTTATCGGTAATGCCTGTAGTCATAAAGCCTACCTCGTCGAGATGCCCTGCCACCATGACCCGGGGCCCTTGGTCATCGCCGCGCAGGACGCCGAACAGGCTTCCCAGGCGGTCTTGCACGAATTCTTCGGTATAAGCCGACAACTGATTTTTGAACCAGATGCGAAGCTCTCTCTCAAATCCCGGAGCAGCGGGAAACTGAGTCAATTGTTTAAAAAGTTCCTTTGTTTTTTCATTCATCTAACGTTCTCTCCTTTCCATCATTATTTAGTATGTACCAGCTTTCAAGGAATGTCTATGTTCCGGAATAACGCGAAATACAAAATCCACATTTCGAAGTGGCACCGGAGCACCCGATGGTTCATATACTGCAGCAAAGTTCTTTTCGAAAGAGCCTAAGAAGGCAGGGAGGCAAGTCATGATGGAGCGGTATTCCAAAGACTGGCTGGTGATCTTGTTATTGTTCATTCTGCTGGTCATCATCCTTCAATATCTTTAATCATAGGCTAAGGCTGTAAAGCAGCGGTTTCCGGTACGGGAAATCCGCTGTTTTTTTGTTTCGTCCGGCTATGGATGATTTACCAAACATAACAAATGTCCCGCTGACAAATAATGAATGTACGGCGTAAGAAAAAAGATCCGCTATTCGGACCCGCAATAGATTATGTACGAAGGAGGGATGGCGATTGCCAGCCAAATCGAGATCCGGTGCCCGGGTGAAGCTGAATTCCATGTCGCTGACCGAAGAAGATTACAAAGAAATTGCCAAAAAACATAAACCCAAAAGTAATATTTTCGGGAACTGCCTGAAGGCATTCCTTGTCGGGGGACTGATTTGTCTGATCGGACAATGCATTCAGCAGCTATTTATGACATTCGGCGGTATGACTTCCAGAGAAGCAAGCAGTCCGACGGTCGCCGTGCTGATTATTATTTCCGTCATTCTCACCTCATTTGGCGTTTACGACAAAATCGCCCAGTGGGCAGGTGCAGGAACGGCGGTGCCCGTGACCGGGTTCGCCAATTCCATGTGCTCTTCGGCGCTGGAATCCAAGGCGGAAGGCCTTGTTTTGGGCGTCGGGGCCAATATGTTCAAACTGGCGGGCTCCGTTATCGTTTTCGGCGTCGTCGCGGCCTTTTTGATTGGCGTGGTGCATGTCATTTTCGGATTGGGAGGCTCGCACTGATGATGCTGACCGGCTTGCAGTCCTGGGAATTCAAATCGAAACCGGCTATTATCGGAGCGGCGACCGTAGTCGGCCCGGAAGAAGGGCAAGGCCCGCTGTCGGGCGATTTTGATTTCGTGTACGACAATCTGGAGATCGACGAGAAGACTTGGGAAAAAGCCGAACGCAAACTTCTCGAACACGCCTCCTCGCTGGCGCTGGTACATGCGGGCATTTCCCGGGAAGAACTTCAATTTTTCATCGGCGGGGATCTGATGAATCAGATCATCAGCGCCACTTTTGCAGCCAGAAAGATCGGAGCTCCCTATTTGGGCGTCTTTGGAGCATGCTCAACCTCAATGGAAAGCTTGGCGCTGGCCGCCTTGATCGTGGATGCCGGAGGCGCAAATTATGCGCTCGCCGGGACGGCCAGCCATAACTGTACCGTGGAGAAGCAGTTCAGGTATCCGACGGAATACGGATCGCAAAAACCTCTGACGGCACAATACACGATTACCGGTTCCGGCGCCGCGGTGGTCTCCTCCCAAGGTTCCGGGCCGCGCATTACTCATGCAACCATCGGACGGGTTCAGGACCTTGGCGTGAAGGATCCGTTCAATATGGGAGAAGCGATGGCGCCGGCAGCGGCGGATACGCTGGTCGCGCATTTCCGCGATACGGGCCGGGGACCGGAGGATTACGATTTAATCGTGACCGGCGACCTGGCAGCGGTTGGACACGCCATTGTTAAGGATGTCCTGGAGCAAGATGGCGTATCCATGAACAAGACGATATTCAATGACTGCGGGCTGATGATTTACGACCGGGACAAGCAGCCTTTCGTGATTGCGGGAGGAAGCGGATGCGGATGCTCAGCGGTCGTGACTTACGGACATATTTTGAAAAAAATGAAAAAAGGCGAGCTGAACCGGGTGCTGGTCGTGGCTACGGGAGCGCTGTTGTCTCCGCTGTCTTATCAGCAGGGCGAGAGTATTCCGTGCATCGCCCATGCGGTGGCTCTGGAAAGGGAGGAAGGATTACGATGATATTTCTGTGGGCATTCGTCGTAGGGGGATTGTTTTGCGTCGTCGGCCAGATCATGTTCGATATATTCAAGCTGACTCCGGCTCACACGATGAGTACCTTGGTGGTGATCGGAGCAGTCATGGATGCGGTGGGGTGGTACGATCCGCTCGTCAAATTTGCCGGCGCCGGCGCTTCCGTACCGATCACCAGTTTCGGCAATTCACTCGTGCACGGCGCGTTGACCGAACTGGAACGGGACGGATGGATCGGGGTCATTACCGGGATCTTCGATGTTACCAGCGCAGGGATCTCCGCGGCGATCATCTTCTCGTTTTTGGCCGCACTCGTCTTCCGTCCGAAGGGCTGATCAGGAGATTCGGTACATCTGGAGTTGCCTAAAAAAGCAAAACCTTCAGCCGTTTGCTGAAGGTTTTTTGTCATGGGTTCGGGAGGTTCCTCCGTCCGAAAATATTCAACATCACTCCCGAAGGGTATCAAGTATACTTCTTGGACTTACATCATGTACAATAGGAAGAAATAAGAAATAAGCATAGACAACATAGATGCGAGAGGACGATCAAATGTCTGGAGGGAATAGAAGTGCCCGTAAATGAGCAATCGATGACAATAATGACCGCCGTAAAAGACAATTTGGAATCATGCATTCTTGGAAAATCTTTTGAAATCAACTTGCTGCTCACCGCTCTGCTTGCCGGCGGCCACGTACTGATCGAAGATGTGCCCGGAACAGGCAAGACCCAACTGATCAAGGCGCTTGCCAAGTCAATGGACGGCGAGTACCGGCGTATTCAATGCAATCCGGATATTTTGCCGAGCGATATTACCGGCGTGTCGGTATTTCACCCCCACGAGGAACGTTTTGTGTTCCGTCCCGGACCGGTGATGAGTAATATTTTGCTGGCTGACGAGATCAACCGGGCTACGACCAAAACCCAGTCCGCGCTGCTGGAGGTTATGGAAGAGCGCAGCGTTACTGCGGATGGCGTCACTTATCCCTTGCCGAATCCCTTTATGCTTTGCGCCACGCAGAACCCGATTGATTTTGAAGGTACTTATATGCTGCCTGAAGCCCAACTGGACCGGTTTATGCTAAAAATCGGGATGGGGTATCCCGATACGGCCACCGAAAAAAACATGCTCTTCACCCATAGTAAGGGGCAACCTGTCGACCAGTTGCGGCCGGTGACCAATATGGAGCAAATCGCCGCTATTCAACGCGAAATCCGCGATGTGCACATCGGCGAACTGCTGACGGATTATCTTCTGGAAATCGTGCGTCGTACCCGGGAACATGAAGCCGTACTTCTGGGCGCTTCGCCCCGGGCTTCGCTCGCTTTTGTGACGGCGGCTAAAGCGTTCGCATTTATGCAGGGACGCTCTTACGTCTTGCCTGACGATTTGAAAATTTTGGCCCCTTATGTGCTTGGACACCGGATTTTGCTGCGTCCCGAATCCCGGTTGGACAGTATGAATTCGGGCCAAGTGTTGCAGCAGATTTTGCGGCAGGTTCAGGTGCCGATATCTGCGGGACGGTAGTTTATGCGAGCGGTACTGGAAACATTCAGATCCGGGCTCTCCTCGCTGAACTTTTGGAAGATAGCCTCATTGTGGCTGGTATGTTTGTTTTACGTATTATTCCAAGGCGGCAAAACGTCGCTGATGCTGTTCACGATGGTATCGCTGTTGGCTTTATATTGGGTGGTCGGCGGGTTGGGAGGCATTAAGCGCGTGAAAGGCTCGCGCACCTTGTCGCAGGAAAGCGACAGGTCGGGAATGCTGAAGGCCGGGGACCAGGTTCATGTCAAGCTTCAGGTGCAGCCTCCGAAGTTTATGCCGCTTCCTTACATCGTGGTTAGAGAACATTTGCAGCGGCACAACGGGGACTCCTGGATGTTCGAAGACAGTGTTGTTCCTCATTTTCGCAAAGAGAGTACCATCATTTATCAGACGCCTCCGCTGGAACGGGGAAAGTACGTGTTTGCCGGTACGGAGTGCCATTCGGAAGATATTTTCGGACTAATGAAGCATAAAGGAGTATTCGAGACCGGCGGGGAGTTCCGTATTCTTCCGCGCACCGTTTTTATTCCCCATTGGCGGTTGCAGAGCCGCAATTCGCGTCTGGCCGGACCGGAAACCGCCATAGCCCTGTCCCGCAGGGAAACGACCCAAATCAACGGAGTCCGCGATTATATCTACGGCGACCGGATCTCCAGGATTCACTGGAATGCAACGGCGAAGACGGGGACCTGGAAATCGAAGGAGTTTGAACATGAATCGTTGCCGAAGACGATTTTGGTGCTGGATGCGCATTCGATCAGCTACGTTCAGCCCTCCCAATTCGAACTGGCGGTATCAATAGCCGCATCGCTGTTGGAATACGGCGCACGGGAGAGAATCAGCATGGGACTTTGCACATTGGGCAAAAGCTTCCGAGGATTTCTTCCGGCGGAAGGTTATCTGGAGCGCCAGCAGATGCTGCATTATCTAGTGGATATTAATGCGGACGGTTACGGCGCCTACAAGGATATGTTGGAGGCCAAGCGGGAGTATTTTCCGTCCGGAGCGTTCTTTATTCTGATCAGTCCGCTGACCGATGATAAAATGCTCGGCATTATGCGCTGGGCCAAATCGCGATATATGACGCCGTATCACATTCATACGGCGGGTCCGGGTACCGGGGCAAGTCGTCAGGGGCAATGGAAAGCGTCCCTTCAGGATAGAGGAATGAAAGGGATTTCAGTCACTTCGCTGAGCGAACTTCCGTCAGCTCTGGGGGGTGGCCGATGATGAATCGTTCCAAAGACCGAAGATTTTCCTGGTACCGTATATTCTCGGTATTATGGCTGCTTCTGATCGCTATGCCATGGATTGATTACACGGAGCCTTTATGGTTTAAGGAGACAACGGCGCTTGTTACTGTGACTCTATTGACGGTTGCCGTGATCGAGATGCTTCCTTTGGGGGCGGCCTGGCGCTGGGTGATTAAGGCCTTTGCGGTAATGTCCGTTTGGCGGATCGTATTGGTCGCATATCAAGTGTACACCCCGGCCGGCAAATTGTTTCCGGATCAGTTTCGCGAGATGGCCCAGCAATTTACGCCTTATATTTGGTTCTCCTTGGGGGCTTGGGCGTTTTTTGAACTCGCGCTGGAACTGCTGACCGGAAAAAAACGCATTCTGGTCTTTTTGGCTGCTGATCTGGTGGCTTTTGCCATCCTGGACTCGTTTACTTCCTATTATTTATGGCAAAACGTAGCTTGGACGGTGTTCGGAGGGCTCGGTTGGCTGGTCAGCCTGCACTTCCGCTCTTTTCAGCTCAAATATCCGCAAGGCTGGAGCCGGCTTCGGAGCCAGCCGGTCAAGATCGCAGCTAACATTCTTGTTATTTTTGCCTGCGTTCTTTTGATCGGTATCAGCATGCCGTCGGTATCTCCGGTGTTAACCGATCCGTATACGGCCTGGAAAAACAAGGAGAACGGAGCGGGCGGGAGCGCCGCAATTCCGGCTTCCGCAGCGGCAGGAGCCGTCACGATTATTGCTCCGCAAGAAGTCATCTCCGGCTATAGCCGGGACGACACGGAGCTTGGGGGCGGTTTTGAATTTAGTTACAGCCCGGTGATGGCCGTGGATACGTCCGTTAGGTCCTACTGGCGCGGAGAGACGCGCCGGAACTATACCGGCAAGGGATGGGCGGATCTTCAAGATGAGGTGCGGGATTACGAAATCTACCAGGAAAGCTCTACCGGAGAGCTGCCGGTCACGAAAATAGCTCCGAAGGTAAGCACCATGCAGGTGGAGCAAACGATCACGATGCAAAACGAGGAAGTCTATCCCGTATTGTTCGGCGGTTATTCCATGGGCAGCGTGGAATTGCTGGATGAGGAGCAGCAAGCCGGGGGTACCATGATGTGGGCGTCCAAGGAAGCCGAACTCCATTGGGGCGGGTATAAGAAGGCGTTAAGCAGTCAGGAACCCATGGAGCGCCTCTACCCGAAAAAGTATAAAGTAGTCGCCAACATCCCGGTCATTCCGCTTGAGGAAGTACAGCAGGCTACTTTCGAGGAACTGTATCAGGGTTCTCAAGACAGAGGATATCTGCAATTACCTTCGGAGTTTCCGGAGCGGGTTCGGGAACTGGCCGTACAGGTTACCGCAGAAGGCTCCACCCCTTATAGGAAGATGGAACTCTTGCAGGCCTATCTCCGGCAAAACTATGAATACACAAATAAACCCGACTTGTCCCGGAAAAAAAGCAAAGACTTCGTGGATGCATTCTTATTCGAGATTAAGCAAGGGTATTGCGATTATTATTCCACCTCCATGGTGATGATGGCCAGGTCGCTTGGCATTCCGGCACGATGGGTCAAAGGGTATGCTCCGGGCAACCAGCCTAACCCTGAGTACCTGCAGCGGTTCCCCGAAACGGGGATGGCATACCGGGTTAATAATGCCGACGCGCACTCCTGGGCTGAGCTGTATTTTGGCGAATACGGGTGGATTCCGTTCGAAGCGACTCCCGGTTTTGACGCCCCGGTACTGTACGAACAGGACGGGAGCGTAGTGACGCTTACCGATGATGCATCGGTGGATCGTGAATCCGCCAAACAAGATGCCGGCTTTTTGAATGAAATTAGCCCCAAGACGATCCGGAACGTATTCCTGGTTGCGCTTGCGATTGTTCTGGCGTGGGTAGTGTACCAACTGCGGTCCGTTCTGTACTTTGGATTTTACAGATTGCGTTTGGGACGGCCTTTGACGATTGAAGAAAAGATTGTTCTGGAGACGCATCGCGTAGTCCGCAGACTGCGGTGGCGAGGCTTTGAGCGGAGCGGCGACGAGACGCTAAGGGAATCTTTTGGCCGCTGGAAAGAGAAACAGCCGGAACTGACGGCGTCCCTGGACGCGTTGCTGCGGGAATTTGAACGGGCCAGTTATAGCCGGCAGGCGTTTTCGCCGAATCAATGGAACATCGTTCAGGAGCTCTCACGCAAGCTGATCCGGATGACCCGAAGAAGAACCGGTGAACATTTTGTGGAACGTTTCAGAATATGACGGTCAGTTAATGAATCCCCGGTGCTTGCGCCGGGGATGTTTTCTTATTTAAAATATAAATATAAAGCAGGGACAGAATATGGTATAGTTTGTCGTATGAAACCGAGGTGAACGTACATTGTTTGAAGGATTTTTGCCAAAACTGCGGGTTAACAGCGTTTTTGATATCGACCTCCAAGGTCTGTACCAACAAGGGTACCGGGGAATCATCACGGACCTGGACAATACGCTGGTCGGGGCCAAAGCTCCTTTGGCTACGCCCGAGTTGGTGGAATGGTTCGAAAAGGTAAAGAAAGCCGGATTTAAACTTGTGATCGTGTCAAACAATAATTTGGACAGGGTGTCGGTATTCGCCACCCCCTTAAATATTGAGTTCGTGCATAAGGCGAGAAAACCGGCGGGCTCCTCATTCCGGAAAGGAATGGAGATTATGGGCCTAGATCCGAAGGAGACGATTGTGGTAGGCGATCAAATGATGACCGATATTCTGGGAGGCAACCGGCAGGGGCTGTTTACTGTTTTGGTGCTTCCGATATCGGCCGGTGACGAGGGCCTCGGCACCCGCATTAACCGACGTTTGGAGCGGATCGTCAAGCATCGTTTGGGGAAATCGGGATTATGGCTTGAGGAGGAAAAGCAAAAATGACAGACAAGCGGAGCGAAGAACGACAATTCCGCTGCAGCGGCTGCGGGATCAAACTGCAGAGCGAAGAGCAGAACCGACCGGGGTATACCCCGAAGCAGGCACTTACACGGGAGCCGGTCATTTGCCAGCGGTGCTTCCGGATCAAAAACTACAATGAATCCTCATCCGTTACGGTGGAGCAGGACGAGTTCTTACGGCTGCTCGGCCAAATCGGCGGAAAAGAGGCGCTGGTCATTCACATCGTCGATATTTTTGATTTTCACGGCAGCGTGATTTCCGGGCTTCAGCGTTTTATCGGCAATAACCCGGTGTTGCTCGCCGTTAACAAAATCGATCTGCTGCCCAAAGTAACCAATTGGAACAAGCTGCGAAACTGGGTACAAAAAGAAGCGAAGGATCTCGGGCTGAAAGTGGAGGATGTCGTGCTCTGCAGCGCGAAGCAAAACAGCGGCTTCGACCGTCTGCTGGAAGCGCTGGCAAGATACCGCGGTGATCGGGACGTGTATGTGGTCGGTGCGACGAATGTCGGCAAATCGACGCTCATCAACCGGCTGATCCGCGATTACAGCGATCTTGATCAGGAACTGACCGTGTCCAGATATCCGGGGACGACGCTGGATATGGTGCATATTCCGTTGGACGACGGGAGAGCGATTATCGATACGCCGGGCATTATGTATCCCTCCAGGTACAGCGAGATCGTGAGCCCGGAGGATCTGGGCATCCTTTTGCCGGATAAGCCGTTGAAGCCGACGGTGTACCAGTTGAATGAAGGGCAAACCATTTTCTTCGGCGGGTTTGGCCGGTTCGACTTTATTCAGGGGGAACGTCAATCGTTCACCTGCTTCGTAAGCGGGCGGGTTCCCCTGCACCGGACCAAGCTGGATCGGGCGGACGAATTGTTTGCGGATCATGCGGGTGAACTGCTTAGCCCTCCAACCCGGGAAAACCTGGAGAAACTTCCGGAATGGACGCAGCATGAGTTCCGCGTTGCGAAAGGGAGCCGGTCCGACCTGTTTATTTCGGGTCTGGGCTGGATCAAGGTGAATAATGAGTCGGGTGCGGTTGTGGCTGTTCATGTGCCCAAAGGCATTAAAGTGATGGTCCGGCCTTCAGTGATCTAGTCTCTTTCTCGTTTACGGAAAGGATCAAAGGGGGAAAACTATGAATGTCGTAGAGAAAGAGCGGGGAGGAAATCCATTGCCGCTGTTGCTCGGCGTCATGGGGGATCCGATCATTCAGTCCAAGTCTCCGGCAATGCACATGGCGGCGCTTGAAGCTGCGGGTATCGAGGGAAGTTACGTACCGCTTCACGTAAAAGAAGAGCGTTTGCAGCAGGCGGTACAAGGAATCCGCGCGCTTGGATTCCGCGGTGTTAACGTAACGGTTCCACATAAAGTCGAGATCATAAAATATTTGGACGAAATCGACGAAGGAGCCCGTGCCATCGGCGCGGTGAATACGATACTCAATGACGGCGGAGTGTTGAAAGGCTATAATACGGATGGCATCGGCTATATCCGTTCTTTGAAAGAGGAGGCTGCGCCCGATTTGACCGGAAAGCGGGTACTTGTGCTCGGTTCCGGCGGCGCGGCACGCGGCATTGTGTATGCCCTGCTGCAGGAGGCGCCTGCCCGGGTAATCGTGGCGAACCGCACGGCGGAGAAGGCGCGGGATTTGGCCCGGGAATGGAGCCATCTCGGTCACCTTCAGGGGTGCGGCATGGAAGAGGCCGGCAACCTGCTGCCGGAAGTTGATATTTTGATCAATACAACCTCCGTCGGAATGTATCCGCATCCCGGCCATATGCCGCTAGATGCGGCTGGGTTGCCTTCCGGCATCGTCGTAAGCGACCTCATTTATAATCCGCTGCGGACGGAATTGCTCATTCAGGCGGAACGGAAAGGCTGTACGGTCCATAATGGAATCGGAATGTTCGTTTATCAAGGGAGCTACGCCTTTGAATATTGGACCGGCATGCCGGCTCCCGTGGAAGCGATGCGGGCCGCGGTGTTAAGCAGTTTGGCATAGGCGGCTAACGAGTTGGCTGTGCCGCCGTTTTAAAACATTCGGGTATGAGGCGTACGGCGCAGCCGTTTCTGGCTTCATTAACTGGAAATTCTCCAGTTAATTCCATCGATTTACGCGATCGAAGGAATTTAACCGGAAAACCTCCATCTATTTTGACCGAAGTCGTCTTTAATTCGAGTCGAGCGGCCAATTAACTGGAGATTATCCAGTTTATTGGGATGATTAAAACGGTAAGCTCGATTTAGCTGTATATTTTCCAGTTAATGCGCTTTTGATCGGATCATCCTGAGCTAATGGTTATCCCTACCCGATATATCTCCAATCAACTATTTTAAATTTAGAGGAGTTTTGAAATTACATGCTTACTGGAAAACAAAAACGTTATTTGCGGAGCCAAGCTCACCATCTTCAGCCGATTTTTCAGGTTGGCAAGGGGGGCACGAACGATCAGATCATCCGGCATATTTCCGAAGCGCTGGAACGCCGGGAATTGATCAAAGTTTCCGTGCTCAACAACAATCTGGACGATCCCAAGGAAATTGCCGAAGAGCTGGCTTCCGGAGCGGAAGCCGAGTTGGTTCAACTGATCGGAAGAACGATTGTATTGTATAAGGAATCTCGCGAATATAAACAGATTGAGCTTCCTTAAGCGGCAGAGGAGGATATGGACATGAAGAGAGTCGGCATTATGGGGGGAGCCTTTGACCCGATCCATCTGGGACATTTGTTGGCTGCGGAAGCTGCGCGCGAACAATATCGACTCGAAGAGGTCTGGTTCATGCCTTCTCATATTCCTCCCCACAAACACCAGGCCGGTGTCAGCGGGGAGCAGCGGCTCGCCATGGTGGAAGCGGCGACGAGGAGCCATCCGGCATTCAAACCGCTCGATATCGAGCTGCGCCGCGGCGGGGTATCCTATACCGTCGATACGATAAAAGAGCTTCGCGGCCAGCATCCGGCCTTGAAATTGCATTTTATCATCGGGGCCGACATGGTCAATTACCTTCCAAAATGGGAGGGGATCGAGGAATTGACGGGCATGCTGCGGTTTATCGGTCTGCAGCGTCCCGGAAGTTTTCTTGAGCTTGATGCGCTGCCGCCGTATATTCAAGACGCGGTGCTTCTTGCGGATATGCCGCTCGTCGATATTTCTTCCAGCCTGATCCGCAAAAGAATCTCCAGCGGATTGTCGGTGCGTTACATGGTGCCCGAAGCGGTGTATGAATATATCGTAAGGAGCGGATTGTATGGAATACACTCGTGATCAACTGATCGGGATCGTCTCCGGACAAATGCCGGCCAAACGTTGGAAGCATGTCGAAGGCGTTATGGACACGGCGGTGATCTTGGCGAAGCGTTTTGGCGGCGATCCCGAAAAAGCGGATTTAGCCGCGCTCCTGCACGATTTGGCCAAATTTTGGCCGGTCGATCGGCAGGAAGCCGTCATCCGCGACAACGGCTTGAATTCGGAACTGCTGGAGCATGACAAACAGCTTCTGCACGCGGAAGTCGGTGCTTTTATCTCGCAGCGCGACTACGGCATCGAGGATCGGGAGGTGCTGGATGCTATCCGGTATCATACATCCGGGCGAGTAGGCATGACGAATCTGGACAAGATTGTCTGTCTGGCCGATTATATGGAGCCGGGGCGGGAGTTTCCCGGCGTCGAGCGGATTCGCGAACTGGCTGAGCACAATCTGGAGGAAGCGCTGATCGCCGGTTTCGATTCGACGATTTCCTTCCTGTTGGAGAAGCGGAAGGCGATTTTTCCGCTAACCGTCTTGGCCCGAAACGATCTCATCAAAGCAACGAGAGCGATTTTATAAGCTACAACATCTATTTAACTAGGAGGCTGAATGAATGCCGGTATCACCAAATGAATTGCTAAGTATTGCGGTGGCAGCCGCGGAAGACAAAAAAGCGATGAATCTCGTGGCGCTAGACCTGAAAGAAATCTCCATGATTGCCGACTATTTCGTCATCTGTCACGGTAACTCGGACACGCAAGTACAGGCCATCGTGACGGAGGTGCGCAAACGCGCCCAGGAAGCTGGCGTAAATATTCGCGGTATTGAGGGAATGAACTCCGCCCGTTGGGTGCTTATGGACTTGGGGGATGTCGTAGTTCATGTATTCCACCGGGACGAGCGGGAGTTTTATAATATCGAGCGTCTGTGGTCGGACGCTAAAGTAGTGGAGAACGTATGAGCCTTGTAGCGGGAACGATTATTTCTCTTCCCGTTGATCGGGAAGTGTCGCCTTACGGCTATTTTCTCAGCGGAGGCACGCAGGACGTGCTGCTTCATTACTCGGAGCTGACGAGTAAAGTCCAGCCGGGCGAGACCGTCGAAGTGTTTTTGTTCTATGATACGGATGACCGGCTGGCCGCAACGATGAAAAAACCGTTTCTCACGTTAGGGGAGCTCGCACTGCTGGAGGTAGCCGATGTGCATCCGCGTCTCGGCTGCTTTCTTGAAATGGGACTGGGCCGGCAACTGTTGCTGCCGATCCGGGAGCTGCCTGAACTCCGCGAGCTCCATCCCCAAGTGGGAGACCGGGTCTATGTTCTGATGGAGCACGACAAGCAGGGACGCCTGAAGGCTAAGTTGGCCGGGGAGCAGGAATTGGCCCAGTATGCTTTTCACGCGCCGACGACCTGGAACAACCAGTGGATGGAAGCTGTCGTTTATAAGCCGCTACAGATGGGGACGTTCGTCATCGTAGACGGAGGGGTGCTCGGATTCGGAGTGATCGGGATGATCCATTCCTCCGAGCGTAGCCGGCTATTGCGTTTAGGCGAGCGGGTCAAGGTTCGTGTTTCGCATATCCGCGAGGACGGACGGATCAACCTGTCGATGGTGCCGCGTAAGGAAATCGGCCGCGACGAAGATGCCGAGCGCATTCTGGCTTACCTGGAGAGCCGCCCCGGCGGAGGGATGCCATTCTCGGACGCTACCGCGCCCGACCTGATCAAGCAGCGGTTCGGCATTAGCAAATCGGCGTTCAAGCGTGCGCTCGGTAAGCTGTTGAAG
The DNA here is from genome assembly GCF_003337355.1 of Fontibacillus phaseoli. Lineage (GTDB taxonomy): Bacteria > Bacillota > Bacilli > Paenibacillales > Paenibacillaceae > Fontibacillus > Fontibacillus phaseoli. Next base: position 264,753 of record NZ_QPJW01000001.1, read on the forward strand.
GAAGGCAAGATCACGCAGAGAGAGAACTGGACTTACCTGGCTTCCGTATTGAAGGACAAGGAAGAAACCAGACCGGAATAAGCAGATGAGCTACACTGAGCGATTCTCAAACATGGATTACAAAATAAACTGTACCTGCAACGACAGATGTGCGGAAATGAAAGTGCGGTGACAGCCATGGTATCTTACCGAAAGTTTGCCTATGTTTACGATGAATTGATGGAAGATATGCCTTATCCCGACTGGATACGTTTTGCCCGTCAAGCCTGGGAAAAGCACGGCATGCCGAAAACGGTCGTGGATCTTGGTTGCGGAACGGGCAGTATTACCATTCCGCTTGTAAACGCCGGTTTTGAAGTGACCGGGATTGATCTGTCTGCGGATATGCTGGCGGTAGCCCGGCGCAAAATGGAAGGGACGCCGCAGGGCTCCCGTCTGTTCCACAATGGCGGCGTACGTTGGGTCCAGCAGGATATGACGGAATGGGAAATGCCTGAACCGGTCGATTCGGTGATTTCTTTTTGCGATTGCCTGAATTACTTGCTGGAAGAGGAGGACATCGTCCGTACATTCCGCAGAACCTATGAAGGGTTGAAGCCGGGCGGTACTTTTCTGTTCGATGTTCATCATCCGAACACGTTGCGGCGGTATGAAGAGGAGCAGCCGTTCATTTGGAACGAATCCTCCGTGGCTTACATCTGGACTTGCGAGCGGGATGATGCACGGGATGAAATTGAACATCATCTGACTATTTTTGCCCGTGAAGACGAGAGCGGTCCCGGGTTGTACCGTCGTTTCGAGGAAAACCACGTGCAGCGGTCTTACGATCCGGAATGGATGAAGAGCCAACTATTACGGTGCGGGTTCCGGGATGTCTCCTGCTATGCCGACTTCGAGTGGGTGGAAGCGACGGCGGATGCGGCCAGACTGTTTTATGTTGCTGTAAAATAGGGATCGGGAGACCATCGTTATAGGCTTTCTCCTGAGTAGGGAAAAGGCCTTGCCTAGGATGGGATACCTAAGCAGGGTCTTTCTGCCTGATGGGGAGGCGAGGCAGCCCTGGAATGGATAAAATCCAATCAAAAACCATATTTCCGGACGGGTCGAGGCAAAATCGTCCGTTTCCTTGGATTTCTTCCAATTCATGCATCAATGACCTGCTACCGAAAAGGATCCCTTTTCGATACTTCGCGGCATCAGTTTTACTTGGTATAATTTAAACAACGCCTTGTAAATTGCGGGTGGCGGCATAGCGATCCGGACAACAGGCTGTTCATGAAGAAAGGCGTCATCTTGTCCATATTGATGATCGGACTATTTCGTGATTATTGCAGGTAGTTTAAGCCGGGGGAAGAGCACAAAGAATTTCAAAACGTACATACGGCAAAATAAATGCGAGTTTTCTCTGAAGAATGTGGCGTACGATCTCGGCCTGGAACCATACTGACTTTGCCGCCTGATGAAGCAAAACAAGGGAATTTTCGATGATACAAGAGAAGGAGATTGTTTAGATGAATAATAAGGTGATTTTATTCCAAGGAGATTCGATTACTGACGGAAACCGCGACCGCGGAAACGATCTCAACCATGTTTTGGGGCATAGCTATGCTTATATGATCGCTGGGAAGTTAGGTCATGAAAATGCAGCGCAAAAACCGCTGTTCGTGAACCGCGGGGTGAGCGGGGACCGCGTTTCCGATTTATACGCACGGTGGAATGAAGATGCGATCAGCCTTAAGCCGGACCTTATCAGCATATTAATCGGTGTGAATGATGCTTGGAGAATCGTATCCGGAGAACCGAGCGGGGCAACAGACCGATTTGAAAAGGCTTACGTCCATTTGTTGGCTGAAACTCGGGAAGTGTTGCCGGAATCGAAGCTGGTATTATGCGAACCATTCACCCTGAAAACGGGGGCAACCCAGGAAAATTGGGGACATTGGACGGAATTGATGTCGAAGTATCAATCCAAGGTTCGCGAGCTGGCGGATCGGTTCGATGCCGTTTTTGTTCCGCTCCAGGATGCTTTTGACGCCGTTGAGAAGACGACGGATGCGGCGTATTGGTTGTGGGATGGAGTGCATCCTACAGCAGCGGGCCATCATCTGATTGCCGAGCGCTGGCTTGACGTGGTTGGCCGGAGCGGGTTGCTGGATTAAACAGATTCGGGACACAAACAAAAAAGGCTGAGCAGAATTTCTGTCAGCCTTTTTTGTTTGGCGGTTCGTTATCATCCAATTTGAGAGCTTCTGGTCCGAATTATGTTCTGGGTCAGGGTTCTGTGTTATGGCGCGGGATTCGCAGTTTGCAGGCGGCTGTTTGAAGGCTTTGCTGAAAGGGTAATTTCTTGAAATAGAATGTTAATTAGCTGATGTTCGGCATTTTTCGTCGTCGGCTTGTTTTTATGGCTTGAGGAGCCGTTTAAGCCTGATTTAAAAATTAATTAGTTATTGCGATTAGATTTCAGTATAATTAAGCATAGATCAGTCTGCATTATTCTAGAGAGGATTAACCGCATAATGAATGAAGCAAATACTAAACCAGCAAATACGGCAAAGCCGAACCGGCGGCCCAAATCGTCGCCGCCACCTGTACGGATTTATTCCCTGGGCGGAATCGGCGAAATCGGTAAAAACATGTACGGCATTGAATACAAGAATGAGATCGTTATTATTGATGCCGGGTTAAAATTTCCGGACTCCCGGTTATCAGGAATTGACTATATCATTCCGGATATCACTTATTTGATCGAAAACCGTCACAAAATCAAAGGTTTGTTTCTGACGCACGGGCACGAGGACCATATCGGGGCGCTCCCTTTTGTGCTTCGCCAGCTCTCCGTTCCCGTTTACGGCGGTCCGCTGACGATCGGCCTGGTCCGTGCCAAGCTGGAGGAATACCGCATGCTGGGCGAAGTGAAGCTGCATGTATTCGAGGAAAACGACCGTTTCGATTTCCAACAGCTATCGGTGCATTTTTTCCGGACAACCCACAGTATTCCCGATGCGTTCGGGATCGTTGTGGATACGCCTTACGGGGCCGTTGTCCATACGGGCGATTTCAAGTTTGATTTTACGCCGGAAGACCGGCCCGCAGACTTGTTCAAAATGGCAAGCGTCGGCGGCGAGGGCGTGCTCGCGCTCTTGGCGGACAGCACGAACAGCGAGAAGGATGGCTTTACCCCTTCCGAACGCAGGGTAGGCGGTGCCATTCTGGAAACTTTCCGGCAGTGCGACGGAAGGATCCTTTTTGCCACATTTGCGTCGAACGTGCACCGGCTGCAGCAGGTCGTCGAGGCGGCTATGCAGTGCAACCGGAAAATCGCCGTCATTGGCCGCAGCATGGAAAAAGTATTCGCGATTGGGCAGGATCTGGGCTATATCCGCGTTCCGGAAGGCATGCTGATCGACGTCAAACATATCGACCGGTATGAAGACCGTCAAGTGCTGATTATTTGTACAGGCAGCCAAGGCGAACCTAATGCCGCGCTTAGCCGGATCGCATCCGGTGCGCATCGCTCGGTGCAGATTTATCCCGGCGATACCGTCGTCTTTTCTTCGTCGCCCATTCCTGGCAATACGCAGAACGTCAACCGAAGCATCGACATGCTGATGCGGGCGGGGGCTGAGGTGATTTATGGTTCCATTTTTGACATTCACACTTCAGGCCACGGAAACCGCGAGGATCTGAAATTGATGCTAAGCTTCATCCGCCCCAAATTCTTCATTCCGATCCACGGCGAATACCGGATGCTGTTGAGTCACAAGAAGCTGGCGCTTCAAACCGGCCTGACAGAGGAACGGTCATTTGTCTTGAACATTGGCGATACACTGTCAATTTATCGTAACCGGGCCAAACGCGGCAGAACGATACCTTCGGGAGAAGTGTTTATCAGCAACGGTGAGATGAGGGCGCGGGAAGACGAATTGATGGAAGAGCGGTTGGAATTGTCTCAGGAAGGAATCGTCATCGTGGTCATGACCCTGGACCGGAAGACCGGACAGATTTTGGCGGGACCCGATATCGTGACCCGCGGCTTTGTATACATGCAGGATGCCAGGCCTTTACTAAGACGGGCAGAGGCGGTACTGAAGCGCAATCTGACGAAACAGGCTGAGCGAGAAGCCTATGACCGGGCCATCTGGATTCGGACGATTCACCGGGTCATGCGGAAGTATTTTATGAAAGAAGTTGGACGAGCGCCTCACATTATGCCTTCTATTTTAGAGGTATAAATCACCATATGGAGTATGGAGTAAACTTCCCGAACTGGGAAGTTTATTTTTTTAACGTATTTAATTCATTGATCGTCTTTTACATAATTACGTATAACGCTTAAAAAAGTAGGTTTTTAGAGGGGGCCAAATAAATAGCGTTTCTGCGATTCGTTCTTTGATTTACCTTAAATTGAGAGCAAAGGGTTCACCTTGAAAAGCTTGTCAAACCGGTCGGGAATCAACCGGTCAACCGGATCTAATAACGGAAGGAACACTTCATGAGATCGTGCCTTTATTTGAGCAGTATCGGACTTACGCATCCAAGAACAACTTAAGGAATATGAATCTTCTGATTGATTACTTCGCTCCGATCGCAAAACCGGTTCTAGGGTGCGAGGGACATCGTTCGATCCTGGATCTAGTGGCAATATATATAATTTAAACGCAATCATTGACAATATATCAATGCAGTGACATAATACCCATGGAAGTGGATTATTTCCATTTATGCAAACGTTTTCTTGTTTTTTTTAGCGAGATAAAATCAGCAATACATTATCTCTTTTTTCTTTTTATAATCGTATGCATCCTTAGTGATTCATTGTCCTCTGTTACTTGTTTACTCCTAACCTGAGGTTAGTTGTAAAAATATATTTAACAAGGAGAGTGTTTTATGAAGAGAAAGGCAAGGCCGTTTTGGAGTTTAGTTCTATTTGTAGCTTTGTTGCTGCAAAGTATGGGCTTAACTGCAGGAGCTCAGGCAAGTACCGATACCCAGCAGTTAAGCAATCCCAGCGTACAAATCTCTGCTGCTGCGGATTACGGGCTTCCGGCAAAAACGAAGGACGGACTTATTTTTCATGCTTGGAACTGGTCCTTCGATACGATCACCAAGAATCTTCCGGCCCTGGCCGAAGCAGGATTTAAAGCCGTACAAACCTCCCCGATCCAAGGCACCAAAGAAGACTCGATGGAAGGCAGCAAGTGGTGGGTCTTGTACCAACCTACCAACTTTAAAATCGGTAATACGCAGCTCGGAAATAGAGATCAATTCAAGAAAATGAATGATGAAGCGGAAAAGCATGGCATCAGTATCATCGTTGACGTAGTCGCTAATCATATGGCCAATGCGGGAGGTGGAAATTTACAGTATACCCCGGCCTACAATGTGGACTCATCCATTAGGAATAACGGATATTTCTGGCATGAAGCCAGAGGGGTTGAGAATTGGGACAACAGATGGCAGGTGACGCAATGGGGAATCAGCTTGCCGGATTTGAACACGTCCAATCAGGAATTGCAAAACATAATTATCGGTTTTCTAAATGATGCCATAGCTTTGGGTGCGGATGGATTCAGATTTGACGCCGCCAAACATATCGAATTACCCAACGAGACGGCGGGATCCAATTTCTGGCCGCGGGTATTGGGGGCGCTCGACAACAAGGCTAATTTGTTCAATTATGGAGAAGTGCTGCAAGGCGGAGCCGACAATTTTGCCGGATACACGAGTTATCTGAACCTCACAACATCGAATTATGGACACGACGTCAGAAGCGCTGTAGGCTTTGGAGGCAGTAAAAACGTCGATAGCGCAAAATCCTTCAACGCCAATAATGTAAGCCCTTCCAAACTTGTCACCTGGGTAGAATCGCATGATACGTATGCCAACGATAAAAATGAATCGACGGGCATGAGTGATCAGCAAATTAAATTAGCCTGGTCGATCGTGGCTTCCCGTGCGGAAACGACTTCCTTATTCTTTAACAGACCTACAGGAGGCGGAAAGTTTGCAGGAAGACTCGGTGATGCTGGGAACACTTTATGGCAAGATCCAGATATCGTAGCCGTTAATAAATTTCACAATGCCATGGTAGGCGAGGGGGAATACCTGAGAACCCAAGGCAATCAAATCCTGTTCGTCGAACGCGGAACAAAAGGTATGACAATCATCAACGTCGGCGGAAACGCCCAAATTAATTCCGAGACGAAACTGATGGATGGGGTTTACGAGAACTCGGCCAGCGGTGGAGGCACATTTACGGTTTCGAACGGAAGAATCACAGGTAATATTGGTGCGGGCAAAGTTGCCGTTCTATATAAGGCGGCGACACAAACTCCTACTATTTCTATCGACAAGGCGGAAGGCGGGTTCTACACCGATTCCATTGACGTTAAGATGACCTACTCCAATGCGAATTCCGCTTCGTATACGTTAAACGGCGGACCGGAAACGCCATTTTCTTCAGGAACAACCGTTAAAATCGGGACCGGCTCTGCTATAGGCTCAACATTCGTTCTGAAAATCGTAGCTAACAGCGCGGCAGGTCAAATTGTCAAAACCTATACATTTACGAAAGAGGACCCCCGTGCAGGTTTGACTGTCCATTTTTATAAACCTTCCGGCTGGGGAACCCCTAACATTTATTACTACAATGATTCGGTAACTCCAGTAAAGGAAGGCGCGGCATGGCCGGGAACAGCCATGAAGGATGAAGGTAACGGCTGGTATGTATACCATGCACAGGGCTGGAATCAGGCGAAAGTTATCTTTAACTCAGGCGCGAATCAGAGTCCGGGGCCTCAATCGCCGGGATACGCTGTGCAAGGAGAAAAGTGGATTAAAAATGGCGTAATTACTTCTAATCATCCCGATGGAACTGCACCAACGATATCGATCGACAAACCGGAGGGCGCCTTCTACAGCGATAGTCTGGAAGTTACGCTCAGTTATAAAGATGCTAACGCAGGCACGTACTCTTTGAACGGAAGCAGCCAGATCGCCTTTACCTCCGGACAGAAGGTTACATTCGGTGCAGGGGATGCTTACGGTTCCACGTATACGCTGGTTGTGACCGCCAATAATGCGGATAAGAACACGATCAAAACCTATACTTTTACCAAAACACAAAATACAAACAAAGATATTACAGTCCATTATTTCAATCCGGCGGATTGGGGTGCTCCAAATATTTATTATTATGATGATACACTGACACCGAAGAAGGAAAATGCCCCTTGGCCTGGTACTGCCATGCAAAACGAGGGGAACGGGTGGTATTCTTATACGATATCCGGCTGGAATCAAGCGAAAGTTATATTTAACAGTGGCGGGAAACAGGCACCTGGAGCTGAACAACCAGGCTATTTGGTATCCGGAGACTCATGGATTAAGAACGGAGTAATTACGGATCGCGAACCGGAACCGGTTAAAACATTAGTTCCGGTAACCTTCATTATTAAAAATGCCACCACCTTTGACGGACAAGGCGTCTATCTGACGGGAAACGTAGCGGAACTTGGTAACTGGCGTCCCGAGAACGCTGTCGGACCGGGACAGAATCATAATTATCCGGACTGGATCATTACGGTCGACCTTCTGGAAGGGGAGAAGATTGAGTTCAAAGCCATCAAGAAGTATGGCAATCAGGTTGTCTGGGAAGGTGGACAAAACCACAGCTATACCGTGACAGCCAGTAATCCTGCCGTCGAATTTTATTTTAACAATTAGCTAGTGTTGGACGCTTAGTATTCTAGAACGGCAATTTGAACTGAAAAATAAAAGGATATTTTCTTACAAATTGCAAACGTTACCACAGTCAACTTCATGTGAATTGAGTTGATTCTGCAAAAAAACAAGCCTATCCGAAAGTTGGGCAGGCTTGTTTTTTAATGTAATTCTATCTAGCCATCCAGCCGCCGTCTACGCAAAGTACGTGACCGTTCAGATAATCGGCGGCGGAAGATGCCAGGAAGACGGCAGGGCCTTTTACGTCTTCCGGTGTTCCCCAGCGTGCGGCCGGAATGCGGTCCGTGATGGAGGCGGTTCTGTTCTCGTTGGCGCGTATCGGTGCGGTGTTGTCCGTAGCCATATATCCCGGAGCGATCGCATTGACTTGGATGCCGCTCGCCGCCCATTCGTTAGCGAAGGCTTTGGTCAAGCCGGCTACCCCATGTTTGGAAGCCGTGTATCCAGGAACGTTGATACCCCCTTGGTAAGAAAGCATCGAGCAGATGTTAATGATTTTGCCGCTGCCTCGTTCAATCATATGTCGGCCGGCGATTTGCGATAGCAGGAACACGGTATTGAGGTTGATGTCAATGACGTCGAACCAATCCTTCGCACTATGATCCTTAGCCGGCGTACGGCGGATAATGCCGGCGTTGTTGACCAGGATATCGATATGTCCCGTCAGTTTGAGCGCCTCGTCAAACGTGTCCTGAAGCTTGCCGTGATCGCTGAGATCCACCTCAATGCCGGAAGTCTTTTTGCCCAGGGCCGTAATCCGGTCTACGGTTTCCTGGCTTGAACTTATGGATGCGCAAACGATATCGGCGCCGGCTTCCGCAAGTCCTACCGCGATGCCTTGACCGAGACCGGCTGCGGAGCCGGTGATCAGGGCCGTTTTTCCAGTAAGATCGAATAATTTCATAAATTGAACACTCCTTAGAGTTATTGGATGCACAATGAAACAGGGTTACTTCACTCTATGATAATTCCAGCATCTGAATAGGACCGGCCAACCTCGTCCGGAAGCTTGCCGTCCGTAATAATCCGCGTCAGCTCGTTCAATGAAGCAAAGGTGCGGAGCGCCGTTTGTCCGAATTTATGATGATTGACGACCGCGATCACTTCGCGGGCCGTTTCGATCAGCGCGCGTTTAAATTCGATCAGGTCTCCGGTATAAATGGACAGCCCGTGTTCGGGATGGATCCCCGTCGCGGAGATAAACGCTTTTTGAATATTCAGTTCCTTAACGTAGGAGGTAGCCTCCGGTCCTGCGAGCATGTTGCGGACGCGGTAGCCGCCGGGGACGACGAGACGGATATTGTCTTTTACGGCCAGTTCGCTGACGATGTACACATCGTTCGTGATCACGGTAAGAGGCTGATTGTCCAGCCGGCGGGCAATTTCCAACGTCGTGCTGCCTCCGTCAAGCGCGATGATATCGTTTTGCTTGATATGCAATAGCGCTTTGCGGGCAATATCCGCCTTTTCGTCGGCATGCTTGATTAGCGGCTCCTTGGAGGGAAGGATACCAAACTGGTCTCCTTGAGCCAACACGGCACCGCCATGAATGCGTACAATCAATCCCTGCTCCTCGAGCCGGGTTAGATCCTCGCGGATCGTTTTGCCCGTAACCCCCAACTTTTCGCTCAGCTCCGCTACGGTTACCTCTTTGCTTGTCAGCAGAACTTCCATAATTTTTTCGTATCGTCGTATCGAGCTCATTTTTATTTCCACGCTTCCGTTTGAAATTTACTTCTTATTTTAAATCTTTCATCGGAACGGCGTCCATATCCGCGTATGCTTTGTTATCTCCGGCCATACCCCAGATAAACGTATAATTGCTTGTACCGACCCCGCTGTGAATCGACCAGCTTGGCGAAAGGACCGCCTGTTCGTTTCTCATGACGATGTGGCGCGTTTCGCTCGGCTCGCCCATCAGATGGAATACGACGGCATCTTCCGGAAGATCGAAATACATATAAGCTTCCATCCGGCGCGGATGGACGTGCGAAGGCATCGTATTCCACATGTTGCCGGTCTTGAGCTGGGTCATTCCCATGACAAGCTGGGCGCTTTGAATCCCGTTCTCATGGATAAAACGGTGGATCGTCCGGTCGTTGGAGTTTTCAATCGAGCCCAGTGCTCCGGATTCAGCTTCGGCCAGCGTTGTTTTTGCTGTAGGGAATTGTTGATGTGCCGGTGCCGAGTTCAAATAAAATTTAGCAGGGTTCGAGGCTTCTTTGCTCTTGAAGATAACCTCGTGTGAACCCATTCCAATGAATAAGCAATCCTTGGTATCCAGTTCATACTCGGTTCCGTCAACGATGATAACGCCCGGCCCGCCTACGTTGATGGCTCCCAGTTCACGCCGCTCCAGGAAATAGGACACGCCCAGTTCCTTCAAATCGATCTCCAGCTTCACTTCTTGATGGACCGGAGCCGCTCCGCCGACAATCATCCGGTCTTCATGCGTAAGCACAAGCTCCAATTTGTCGGGCGTAAACAGTTTTGGAATGTGAAATTCCTGACGCAGCCGGGCGGTGTCAAATTGTTTCACTTCATTGGGATGGGAAGCATAACGTCTTTCCACAAAAAATCCTCCTCATTTCGTTTGTTTGGGTTTATAATGTTCATATAGGTTTACATTAATCTCTTTTGGTTCGTTTTGCAAGCAATCTCTTCACAATTGGAAGATTTGAGGGGAAGGAGTGCTCAAATTAATGAGGTCAGGCCTTTAAATTCCCTGATTTCAGAATCTATGCGGTCGTGATAGGATGAAGGGACAAGAAAGCGGAGGGGATTATAAAAAGCTACGGTAAGAGAATCGATTTTGAACTTGGTTTATTATAAAAAATCCCAGGACGGAAAGAGAGAGGAATTCTCATGAAAAAACTGCAGCTCATACAAAAAATCGCGGATGAAGGCGTCGTTGCCGTATTGCGCGGGGACACGCCGGAGCAGGTAGTGGAGATGGCCGAGCAGGCGATTGCCGGAGGCATCAAGGTGATCGAGGTGACGATGACCGTGCCGTTCGCGCTGCGGGCGATTGAAACCTTGTCCCGCAAATATTCATGGAACTCGCAAGACTCTTCCGGTTTTGCCATCATCGGCGTCGGAACGGTGCTTGATCCCGAAACGGCGCGCGCGGCGATTTTAAGCGGTGCCCAATTCGTCGTCGGGCCTTGTCTGAACCGGGAAACCGTGATGTTGTGCAACCGGTACCGGATTCCGGTTATGCCGGGTGCGATGACGATCAAGGAAATCCAGGAAGCGCTGGAGCTAGGCGCGGATATAGTTAAGTTGTTCCCGGGCAACCTGTACGATCCATCGATGATCAAGGCGATCAGGGGGCCGTTGCCGCAAGCCAACATCATGCCGACTGGCGGAGTATCGCTGGACAATCTCGGCGATTGGATCAAGGCCGGCGCAGTAGCTGTGGGCATCGGTTCGGATCTGACGAACGACGCATTGAAGCATAAAGACTATTCATTGGTAGCGAAAAAAGCGGCGGCGTATAAAGAAGCGTTCCTGCAAGCCAAGGGGTTATCTCAAAATAAATAAGAGGGTGAACGTTGCTCGCTGAATTTTACTTTTTGCTAGTCATTTGCCTGATCGGGATGATGAGGCGCCGCTTTGTAAAGTGAAAGGACCTCCGCGCATGCGGGAGGTCCTTTCACTTTACGGCGTTAATCCAGCGTATACGGCTTCAGGCCGGCCGGAAGCGCGGCGGGGCGCTCGCAGTTGCTGGTCATTTCATAGTAACGCCCGGAGTCGGAAGAATGATGAAAGGCCCACATCGCTTCGAGCACGTGATAGGCAAGCTCGCCGTTCGCCCGGTGCGGGCGGCCGTTCAGAAGGGCATACACCATATCGGCGGGCCCGATTCCGCGGCTGTTGCCCTCATATCCCGGCACCAGCGGCTGTTCGGTCCATTCCTCCTCGCCGGTGCGGCGATATTTCACAGGGCCGCCGAAGGTGTTCGGATCCGGCACCAGCAGGGAGCCTTCCGTGCCGTGGATCTCGATCGGCGGAAGGCTGCTGCCGCCGAAAATATCAAAGCTGGTGATCAGGCTGGCGATGGCCCCGCCCTCGAACTCCAGAGTTCCGGCGATATGCGTCGGAACTTCCACCGGGATGACCGATCCGCGCTTCTTCTCGCTGGTAATTATTCGCTCCGGCAAAGCCTTGCCGGTGATTCCGGCGATTCGGGCGATCGGCCCAAGCAACTGCACTAGCGCCGTCAGATAATACGGACCCATGTCAAACATGGGTCCGCCCCCAGGCGCATAGTAAAATTCCGGATCGGGATGCCAGTGCTCATGGCCCCGGCTCATCATGAACGCGGTGGCCGAAACCGGTCGTCCGATCACGCCTTCTTCGATCAGCCCGAGCGCGGTCTGGATGCCGGCACCGAAAAAGGTTTCCGGTGCGCATCCCACCATCAGGCCTCTGGCTTGAGCTTCTTCAAGAACCAGCTTCCCCGCTTCGAGCGAGACGGTGAGCGGCTTTTCGACGTAAACATGCTTGCCGGCTTTCAGCGCCTTCAAGCTGATCTCGGCGTGCACGGCAGGCACGGTCAGGTTGATAACGATGTCAATTTCCGGATCGGCCAGCAGTTCTTCGGTGGAACAGGCGCGGGGAATGCCGTAGGCGGCAGCCTGTTCCTTGGCCCGGTTCAAATCCAGGTCCGCGCAAGCCGTCAGATCAAGCACCTCGAATTTCGGGCAATTTTCCATATAGATGCTGCTGATTTTTCCGCAACCGATGATGCCGACTTTGATCTTATCCATAGTTTGTTCCATCCCTTTATGCGTCATATTGGCTGTCGCCCATTCCGCTGTAGCCGAAACCGCCGCCGGATAATCCATCCCCGTCTTGGAAAGCCGTCCGTGGTTTGCCTTCCGCGGCCCAAAGCATGCCCCGCGTCATTAGTTCCTTGACCGTTGGCAATGCAACGATGTCGGCATGATGACCAAGCGAATTGTAATACACCCGGCCGTGCCCCCAGCGTTTGGTCCAAACAACCGGCATATCCACCGCTTTATTGAACCGGTGCGGACCGTCTACGACAGGAAAACGGGTCGTGGCCAGCACCTCGACGGCAGGGTCGACATGCAGATAATACTGTTCCGTCCGTACGGCAAAATCATCGATGCCATCCACCAGCGGACTTGAGCTTTGTTTGATCTCCACGTTGTACTCGACGCCGTCGTTTCCCGGATGCGCCACCCATTGTCCGCCGGTCATAAATTGCCAGTCCACATTGTTACGGAACGAATCGCACATGCCGCCATGGCATCCGGCGAGTCCGGTCCCGGCCTGGACCGCGGCCGACACGTTGTTTACAAGCTCCTGCGAAATTTCGCCCATCGTCCATACCGGTACGATTAAGTCCAGGCCGAGCAGCTTTTCCGCATCGGCAAAAGCCTCCAACGTATCCGCTACTTCGACCTCAAAGCTATGTTCCCGCAATACCTCAGCAAATATCGCCGCAACCGGCTCCGGTTCGTGACCGTCCCAACCGCCCCATACGATTAACGCTTTTTTCATGCTGATCTGGTCTCCTTCAATATTTCAGATTTCATATGATCACAACTAGGATTACATCTCCGATAAATCCACCCAGCGGCGCTCGCTCACCGAACGCTCGACCGCTTCCAAGACGGCCTGGCATTTGACCCCGTCCCGGAAATTAGGTTCAGGCTGCCTGCTTGCCGAGATCGCTTCACCAAGCTCCAGCACTTCATGAATGAAGGTGTGCTCAAAGCCGAGCGTATGCCCCGGCGGCCACCAGGCCTCCGCATAAGCATGGGCGGGGTCCGTCGCCACAACGCGACGGAAGCCCTGCACATCCTCATCATCCGAAGTAAAGTAAACTTCGAGCTCATTCATCCGTTCAAAGTCGAATTTGACGCTGCCGAGGCTGCCGTTGATTTCGAACGCATTGGTCGAGCGGTGTCCCGCCGCAAAACGCGTCGCCTCGAAGCTGCCCAGCGCCCCGTTCTCAAATCGTGCCAGAAACAGGGTCGCGTCGTCAACGGTAACCGGGCCTTTGGGAGCGTCCTTGCCTTTACTGCTCTTAGCGCTTAGTCCCGTCATTTCATCCGCGAGCGGCCGCTCTTTGATAAACGTTTCGCTCATGCCGATCACTTCGGAAATATCGCCGACCAGGTAATGGGCTAGATCGATAAGATGCGCCCCCAGGTCCCCGTGCGAGCCGGAACCAGCGATCTCTTTTTGCAGCCGCCATACGAGCGGGAACTCCGGATCGAGAATCCAGTCCTGCAGGAACCAGGCTCTGAAATGATAAATCTGTCCCAGCCGGCCGCTTTCGACCAGCTTTTTGACCAGCTTGACCGCCGGGGAAAACCGGTAGTTAAAGCCGACCATATGGCATACTCCCGCTTCCTCTGCTGCTTGAAGCATCTCGCGGGAATCGCTAAGTGTAAGCGCTAACGGTTTTTCGCAAAAAATGTGTTTTCCCGCCTTCGCAGCAGCCAACGCAATTTCTTTGTGGGCATCGCTGGGCGCGTTGATATCGATCAGGTCGATATCGTCCCGGGCCACAAGCTCTTTCCAGTCGGTGACGTATTGTCTCCAGCCTAATTGCTCCGCCGCCCTTTGAACGGCCTGGCCGTCCCTGCCGCATAATACCGCCATCTCCGGTTTTACCGCCTCAGGAAAAAACATAGGCAGCGTACGGTAGGCGTTGCTGTGGGCTTTTCCCATAAATTTGTAACCGATCATGCCGACGCGAAGCTGGTTCATATAATCCCTCCATCACAGATTCAAATTTGAAATGATGAACGTATGTTCATTATAAAAACAAACTGGTGAAATCTCTCGCCAGTTTATGCCGGGAACCAGTCAAAAAATGCACTTTCAATCATGGTTGTTATTTTAGTTTTTTTCCCTGCGGAGATCGGAAGGAGAAGCCCCCTGGAGCTCCCGGTACACCCGGTTAAAGGTTCGAACGCTGCCAAATCCGCATTCCAGAGCAATTTCAGTAATGTTGGCATCGCTGTCGGCCAATTTTCTCATCGCATTGAGCACGCGAATACTATTGAGGTAAGTTTTAAAGTTCATGCCGATTGCTTTTTTAAAGGTACGACAAAAATAGGACGGTTCCATCCCGAATTGCCCACACATGACATCGACGGAAAGATCATCCTGGTAATGTTCTTCAATGAACGACAGGATTTGCTGGATTCTTGCCCGTTTGGAGGCGATCCGCGTTTGCGGTCCGCGCTCTGCGGCATAAATGGGCAGATGGCGTTGAAGCAGTCCGCACAGCTCCAGCAAACACGCTTGAATGAACAGACGGTGCCCCGGCTTAGCGTCGTTTTTTTCCAGCATAATCCGTTTTAATAGAAGATTAATGGGCTGAAGCTCCGGATGACCTCCGGTAATAAACGGGGATTCGAAAGCGAAGTCGCCTGGCCAGCTTACCGTTTTTCCAATCAACTCAGGATGGAAAATGACGATGGTCATCTCGGAAGAACGGTCTTTGCTGTCAAAGTAATGGATGTCATTACTGCAGAAAACGGCCATCTCGCCCTGCTGCAGTAGTCGTTTGTCTTCATTAACGCCAACGACGATGCTGCCCGAATCCACATAAATAAATTCGACCTCGGCATGAAAATGAGGATAGAACGTGAGATCTCTGCTTTGATGGACGACCATGGGCAGATCCTGATCCAGTTTCCAGTTTTGATAAAAGGATTTCATGGAGCCGCTCCCTTACTGCTGGTTTTTCTCACATCATAGCGGGAAGTTCAATTTTTGTCTAATAACAGACAAAATTGGGATGAAATTCGGTGCTGAAATGTTAATTAATACGGTAGGAAGCAGAAATATTTGCTATATAGTAGTAAGAACATGGTTTAGGAAGGGGAGAGAAGTCGGTTGAGCTTAATTGAGACCAGGGGATTGCAGAAAGTGTTCCGGCAGGCGGTAAAAGATCCCGGATTGGCCGGAGCGGTAAAGCATTTATTTACCCAGCGTTATAAGGACAAGTATGCTGTGGAAGGCATCGACCTGAGAATTGAAGAAGGGGAGACCGTTGCTTATGTCGGCCCTAACGGAGCCGGAAAATCGACAACGATAAAAATGCTGAGCGGCGTACTGGTGCCTTCCGGCGGCGAGGTGCTGGTGAACGGACTGGTTCCTTACAAGCAAAGAATGGAGAACGCACAGGTGATCGGCGCCGTATTCGGCCAACGGACCCAGCTGTGGTGGGACATCCCGGTCCGGGAATCGCTCAGCCTGTTAAGGGATATTTATCAGGTGCCTGCGGATACATTCAAAAGAAACATGGATATCTTTACGGAACTACTGGGAATGGAGGCGTTCCTGCACCTCTCCGCACGCAAGCTGTCGCTCGGCCAACGGATGCGGGCCGATCTGGCCGCAGCACTGCTGCACGATCCGAAGATCGTCTACCTCGACGAGCCGACGATCGGGCTCGACGTTGCTGTAAAGCACCGGATCCGCGATTTTATCAAGGAGATGAATCGGTCGAAAGGAACGACGATGATGCTGACCACACACGATCTCGGAGATATCGAGGATTTATGCGAACGGCTTGTCATCATCGACCAGGGCCAAATCATCTACGATGGCAAACTGCAGGAAGTGAAGGATACGTTCGCCAGGGAAAGAACGATACATACGCAATTAAGCATTCCGATTCCGGGGGCGGAAGAGTTGTTCCGCGATCTGCCGGACGTTAGCGTTGAACGGCCCGGCATTGCCGGGAATGATAGCAGGACCAAAGGGGCTACAGGTGCTGTATGCGACCAACTGACGCTGTCCATCCGGTTTGACCGCTTCAGTTGCACGGCCAGCGAAATCGTAAAGCGGCTGATGAGCCACGGGGAAGTCGTCGATTTTCGTATTGACGAGCCCGGCATCGAGCAGATCATCCGCCGCGTTTATGACGGGCAGCTGGATTCTGCCGCACTGTCCGCAGCCGGGAAAGGGAGTGCTTGAAGCAATGGCCGGATCCTTTAAAAAATATTTCTCCCTGGCGCTTTGCTCTATGCAAAATAGGCTTGCGTACCGGCTCTCTTTTATATTGAATTTTATCGCTAATTTTATCGGACTGATCGCCATGTATTGTTTATGGCAGGCCATATACGCCGGGCAGGACCAGCTTTCGCTCTCCGGATTTACGTGGAGCCAAATGCAGGCCTACTTGCTGGTGTCGTTTTTCGTCAACTCCATGCTGTCATATTATTCGGAATCGAGCATTACGAGCAAAATCATAGACGGCAGCGTTATGATGGACCTCCTTCGTCCGATCCAGTTCCAAAAGGCCAGGCTCGCGGAAACGCTGGGCTCCTGCGTGCTGGAGGGGCTGCTGAGCTGCATCCTGATCGGCTTTGCAGCCATTTTCACACTCGGGATTTCCCTGCCGCATAATGCAGGAACTTTGCTGTTGTTCGCGTTAAGCATGGTTTCTTCGATTTTGGTCAAATTCTGCATCGTCTATTTATCGGCCTTGCTCTGCTTCTGGACCACCAGCAGCTTCGGCATTTATTGGGCCCGGACTTCCATTACCAACCTGCTCTCCGGCGCCCTCGTACCGCTGGCCTTTTTTCCGGGCTGGCTGCAGTCGGTAGCGATGCTGCTGCCGTTTCAGGGCATCGTGAATACGCCGGTTACAATCGGTCTTGGCATGACGGCGGGAACCGCAGCGCTGGAACTGATCGCCATCCAATGGATATGGATCGTCCTGTTATGGCTGCTCGGAAAATGGATGTGGTCCCGGGCCGTCCGGCAAATCACGATTCACGGAGGGTAACGGCATGGAAATCAAAATAAGGACAAAAAACTCGCCGCGGCGAATTTTGTATTTATACTGGCGGTTATACAGCCAGCAGCTAAAAGCAATGATGGAATATTCCGCCGACTTTTACATCATGATCGGCGCTGCCGCGTTGACGCAAATAACCGGGTTTTTGTTTTTGTGGGTGGTGTTCTCCCGTATTCCGGATATTCAGGGCTGGGGCTTATGGGAGGTGGCCTTTATGTATGCGGCGATTTATATGTCGGAGGGTGTAGGATCCCTGTTTTTCGAAGGGACGTGGCGGATGCTTCGGCTGGTCAATATGGGGGAACTGGATCGTTACCTTGTGCGGCCGGTTCCGATCGTGCTGCAAATTTTCTGCACGGGCATCGGCATGAACGGACTCGGAAATATTTTGATCGGCGGAAGCATTATTGTGATGGCTTTGTCCCATATCGATATCGCCTGGAGCCTGCAGACCGTCTTGTTGGCGATCATATTGTTGCTCTCCGCTATGACGATCCGGGTTGCCATAAATTTGGCGGCCAACTGCTTCGCCTTCTGGATTCGCAGCAGCGGGAACGCTTTTCCGATCATGATCCACAACTTAGGCGAATTCGCCAAATACCCGATCACGATCTTCTCGCAAGGCATGCAGCTTTTTATTTCGATCATCGTGCCGTTTGCGTTCGTCAGCTTTTTCCCGGCGGCCGCCTTGTTCGGCAAAGAACCGTGGAGCTATTGGGGCTGGTTCAGCCCGCTCGTTGCCATTCTCTTCGTCGGATTAGCCCTGCTTATTCTGCATATCGGCTTGAGACGGTATGAGAGCGCGGGAAATTGATGTGAATTATGTATTTTGTTTATAATTCATCCGTGTTATTATGTAATAAACCTAACATAAGCTAACGCATCTGCAGCAGGGTGAATAAATTTTTCGTCAAGTAGGCTGATAATATGAAAAAAGTAACGATCCAGGAAATCGCGGATTTCTCCGGGGTTTCTAAGTATGCCGTGTCACGTGCGCTCGCGGGAAAGTCGGGGGTCAGCGCCCAGACGCGAGAGATGATTCTGAAGGCCGCAGGGCAGCTCGGATATTTCAAGGATGCCGGAAAGCCTCCTGCGCTTCTTAGTCCTCCTGACAACATGGATGGAGAGACCAGGCCCGGCGCTATCCTTGTCTTGTTCCCTAATGTCCGTTATCAGGATATGGACTCTTTGTATTGGGGCCCGGTTTTCAACGGAATCTCCGCACGACTGAATCAGAGAGGGGCGGACATTCTTACGCTCACGGAGCCTTCCGGCGAGTCAGTGTTTTCCTTGCTCAATCCCAATGCGATTGGGGGTATTGTAACGATCGGGGCCGTATCGACGCAGGTTTTGCTCGATATCCAAAAGCTGGACATCCCCGTTGTCATGGTAGATCACCAGGATCCGGCCTTCCAGGCGGATGCGGTGTTTACGGATAATTTCCAATGCATGAGAGAAATGATGGTCAAACTGGTTAGCAAAGGCTATAAAAGCTTCCAGTTTGTCGGACATATCGGGTATGCTCAAAGCTTCTACGAACGCTGGCTGGGATTCAGGTCGGCGTTGGAGGATCATAAGCTGAAACAGGAACAGATTCCCGAGTTGATCGGTCCGGAAATCGCTTATATTCACGAAGCCGTACCGAAGGTAGTGGCAGCTCATGAATTGCCAGAGGTGTTTGTTTGCACGAATGACACGACGGCCCAGTTTGTTATGGAAGCTCTTCTAAAGTTGGGAATACATGTTCCCGGCCAGGTCAAAATTACCGGATTTGATAACACCGATGAATCGCTGCCTCTCCTCGCTACCATAGACGTTAACAAGGCGCTTCTCGGCATGCGGGCCGTTGACAAGCTTTTTTGGCGCATGGCCAATCCCAATTCGAACTTCGAGAGGCTGTTGATTCGGGGAGAGGTTATTCTGGGAGACGGTAGCGTCGTAACGAATAAAGAACAAGAAGTATAGGTTTGCTTATAGTAAGAAAGCTCTGGTGATACGACGTCGCCAGAGCTTTCTTTTTATGCGATAGTACAAGTTAGTTTAAAATTGTACCTGTTATTAAAATTGGTTATCGGAAAAATGGTTTGTTGACTGAGTTATGATTATGGCGTTATATTTATTTTGTTATTAATGATAAATGTAATAACAAAAATAACAAAAATGTATTATAAAAATATAATAACAACGTCTCAGATTAGTCATTGAGCGTAACGAAAGGGTAGATCTCATGCATACGATCCATACTATACCATGTAATCCTAAAGCATCCGATGAAGTAAAAGCCGTTCTGAACTATTTAAGCGAAATTTCCGGCAAGGGCATTATAACGGGTCAGCACACACAGACCATAGCCCAGGATGAACTTCACTACATCCGAGAAGTGACGGGAAAATCGCCGGCGCTGCTCGGTTTCGAACTGCTCGGCTATTCGCCTAACATCAATTATGAAGACAGCGGCGAAGCGTGCCTGCTGGAAGTCGCCGAGAACAAGGATACGCTGCAAAAAGCCTGGGAATGGGCGGAAAAGGAAATCGGCCTGATCACCTTTACGTGGCACTGGTTCTCTCCGCTTGGCGGCCGGGACAAGAGCTTTTATGCGGAGCACACGGATTTCGACGCTACCAAGGCGATTATCGAAGGTACGGTTGAATACAAGGCGTTTATATCTGACATGGACTACATGGCCGAGATTCTGAAAGAGTTTCGCGACAAGCACATTCCGATTTTGTGGCGACCATTCCATGAATCGGAGGGGACCTGGTTCTGGTGGGGCAGCAAGGGGCCGAAAGCGGCAAAACAGTTATACCGCATTATGTATGACCGGTATACTAACGTTCATGACCTGAACAACCTGATCTGGGTTTGGAATTCCCCGCTGGCCGAAGGATACGTCGGAGACGAGGTTGCCGACATCATCTCCCGGGATTTGTATCCCCCGGCCCATCAGCATACGGATTTGCGTGCGGAATATGAGGAACTGATTGCCATCACGCCAACCCGCAAACTTGTCGCTCTCGGCGAAATAGGACCGATTCCGAGCATTGCCCGGTTGTCGGAGTCCCGAATTCCTTGGCTGTGGTTCATGACCTGGTCCAATGACTTCGGAAGAACCGAGCTTTTCACGACGAAAGAAGAACTTTATAACGCTTATAATAACGATTACGCGATTACGCTGGATAAGTTGCCGAAGCTTTATTAGGTGACTGCTACAAGGTCTACGATTTCGGGAGATTTAATGTACTAGATTCAGCCAAATCCGGAAGACAATTTTGAAACTGCTAAGGTGCCATTCTTTTATTTTGATCTTATTCGTGGTATATTGTGGATAGAAAAAACGTACAATACGCCAAGGAGCCGTGCGTCAACACGGCTCCAGGAGCAATGACCGCTTTTAAGGGCGGCGGCTTCCAAACAGGCACTACCGATAGAAATAGGCCGCGATCCTGGTTAGAGGGCGGCCTATTTCTTTTTGAGGTAAGTTAATAGCGCCAAAATGAACATGCCGAACATGAACATTAAGGATATCGCATCTTTGACCTCCACAGGCATCACCTCCCTTCCGGGAGTTTAGCCGGCCGCCCTTGCAAGCCTTCTATTGCTCTTCTAGTATAGCATATTTTCCCTATGAAAAGGGAACGTGTGTTCTTTTTTTGAGTGGAAGTGGATGAAATCATGGCGCAGGCCCAAAAGGCAGGCGCGAAAATCACCGACCCGGCGCACGACGTTTTCTGGGGAGGATATTCCGGCCATTTCATGGATCCGGATGGCCATCTTTGGGAAGTTGTTTGGAATCCCGCATGGGAGCTAAACGATTGATTCTTATCGTAGATGTCAACTGCAGCGCACGTCACGGCAACGTATACCGCCCATACTCGATGTCCAACTCTTCGAAGTTCTCGCCGTCTTCTAGCAGGAAAAAGGAATTGATACCTTCCGCTCCCCACCAAGACAATCCCAGCAAGAGACCTTGCTCCGTTTCGGCGGCCAGCAGGAGCTGGAACATATCCGGCGACACCTCGCCGCCGTCATCCACGCGCCAGACGGAATTATCGTCTTTGGCTACGGCCGGATAATCCCGATATAAGAAGTCTTCTCCGTTAAACAGGACGATGCTGAAAAGCCGGTCCTTATCTTTGTTTTCAAATCGTACAAGATAAAGCTTGCGTTCGGAGCCGACGTCGGCAAGGGTCCAAATTTGTGACACATCATGGTCTCTCATGAGGGAGATGTTTTCCATGAGCGTTTCCTCAGCTTCGAGTTCTGCATTGGTCGCCCTCTCCGTCTGCGCCGGGGAAGTAATCTCAAGCAATGATTCGAAGTCAAAGTCCTGTTCATTCACCACATAGTAGGTCTCGTTGGGAGTAGCCTTTCCGTCTATTACCTCGAAAATATAACCTTCCAGGTTGGCGAAATTGTTGGCGGTGTCCCGGCCGTTGCTTTGCTCGCTGCTTTTTTGCCACTTCACAAACCGCACTTCGAACGTCTTTCCTCCTTCCCCGATCATATTTCCGTATTCCAATAGGGACGATTCCAGTCCGGATTTCTGGCCGGTCACGATAATTTGGCTGCCATCTGCATTAGCGAACCCGAATAAGTTACTTAATTTATTAGGGTTCACGACATGTTTTTCCCCTTCGAGGTGATTACCAGGTGTTTTAGCCGGAGCGTTCGTACTTGCATCTGTATTCAAGTTTGTATTTGCATTCTTATTTGTATCCGTTTTTGCGCCAGTTCCGTTATTCCCTTGCTGCGTTTCCATAGAAGGCTTTGCTTCCTCTTTCTTACGAGCCTCCGAGTCGCCCCCCTTATTGGAACAGCCCATGATCAGCGATGTCAGCATGACCGCTATGATCCATTTTTTCATATACAGGTTATCCCCTCTCTGATCTTTATAGATTAAACGCTGCGGGAAAGGAATTCATCACTAAATTGTTTCCGAACACTCGAATGTGTATTTTTTCACAAATAGTGAAAAGAATAGATACTATCCATCGCGAAAAGAGGAACAGGCATGATCAATGTAACGAAACTGCTCACCGGTTTGGACGGAGAAGGCGATCATCTGCGGTATTCGCTTCCGGCCGGGGCGAGGCCGATCGGGACAACGGCCGAAAAAGGTCCGGTCGTCGTCTGGAATGCCACGCGCGCCTGTAATCTGAGCTGCCGCCATTGTTATGCCGATGCTTGCCCCTCCAAGGAAGAGGGGGAATTGAGCACGACGGAAGCGATGGATTTCATCGATGATCTGGCCGCATTCCGCGTGCCTGTGCTGCTGTTCTCCGGCGGCGAACCGCTGATGCGCAGAGATCTGCCTGAACTGATCGCTTATGCCTCAAGCAAGGGACTGCGTCCGGTATTATCGACCAACGGCACGCTAATTACGAGCGGCAAAGCCAAGCTGCTTAAAGAGGCGGGCGTCAAATATGCGGGCATCAGCCTCGACGGGCTGGAAGGCAAGCATGACCGGTTTCGGGGGCGCGGTGGTTCGTTCGGGCGGGCGCTTAGCGGGATACGCAACTGCCAGAACGCCGGTTTGAAGGTCGGTCTGCGGTTTACGATCAGTAGCAATACCTACGACGATCTGGACGGGATTCTTGAATTGATCGAGGAAGAAAATATTACGCGCGCCTGTTTTTATCATCTGGTCTATTCCGGACGCGGCAGCGCTTTGAGGAAGGAGGATGTCACCCGCGAGCAATCCCGGCAGGCGGTGGAGAAGATCATCGCCAAGACGCTGGAGCTTCATCGGAAAGGAAAGGCCGTCGAGCTGCTTACGGTGGACAACCATGCGGACGGCGTATATTTGTACCAGTGGATGAAAGAGCGCGATCCCGAACGCGCCGCCACGCTGCTTGAGCTGCTGCGCCGCAACGGCGGCAACCGCTCCGGCCTGGCGATCGGCTGCGTCGACTGGCAAGGGCGCGTTTATCCCGATCAATTCATGCGGGACGTCGAAATCGGCAATATCCGGGAGCGGAAATTCAGCGACCTTTGGAGCAAAGCGTCCCATCCGGTCCTTGCCGGCCTGAGGGACAGGGCGCCGCTGCTGAAGGGACGCTGCAAGAGTTGCGGTTGGCTCGATATCTGCAACGGAAATTTCCGCGCCCGTGCATCATCGGTCAGAGGCGATTACTGGGACGCCGATCCGGCTTGTTATTTAAGCGACCGGGAAATCCGGATGGTATAGGAAGAAGTCAGAAAGGAGGCAGGGGATGCTTGTATCCTGGAATGTGACCAAGAGATGCAATCTGTACTGCGAGCACTGTTACCGCGATTCGGGTCCGGAGGCCTCCCTCGAGGGTCAGCTCACGACCGAGGAAGGACGCCGACTTATTGATCAGATCAAGGAGGCCGGATTCCGGCTCCTGATCTTTAGCGGCGGCGAACCGCTGATCCGGGGCGACCTGATGGAGCTGGTCGCCTATGCAGCCTCGATCGGGCTGAAGCCGGCGATCGGCAGCAACGGTACGCTGTTGACCGCCGCCAAAGCGCGGGAGCTGAGGGATGCCGGACTCGGAGGCATCGCCATCAGCATCGACAGCGCCGATCCCGCGTCCCATAACCGGTTCAGGAATGCCGAGGAAGGATGGGAAAAGGCGGTGGAAGGGATCCGGCATGCGCAGGCCGCCGGATTAAAGGTGCAAATCAACATGACGCTGAAAGAAGACAATGTGGATGATTTCGAACAGGTGGCGCAGATGGCGGAGGAGTTGAACGTAGCGTCGCTGCATCCCTTTTTTCTCGTTCCGACAGGTCGCGCCGTTCACATTGAAGAAGAAGCACTCAAGCATGAACGTTACTATTCGGTGCTCCGAAAGGTGCTGCTGAAACAGCAGGGTACACGAATTGAGATCAAGCCTACTTGCGCTCCGCAATTCATGCCGCTCGCCAAAAACATGAATATGGAGATGCGCTATACAAGAGGCTGTCTCGCCGGCGTTGCTTACTGCTCGATACTGCCGGACGGGGACGTGCACATTTGCCCGTATCTGCCGGTGAAAGTGGGGAATGTCCGCGAAACGCCCTTTGCAGACATTTGGCGGGACAGTCCCATTTTTCAAGATTTGCGGAATTTTAAAAAATATGAAGGGGCCTGCGGCTCCTGCCCCGATGTCCGGACTTGCGGAGGCTGTCGGGCCCGGTCATTTTACTATAGCGGCGGTAATTTTCTGGCTGAAGAACCGTGGTGCCACAAAAGACCGCCCGCACAGAAAGTTATGGAGGGATAACCGTGGATCTGGATGCTAAAGACAGAGCCTTGCTTAACCGGCTGCAGGAGGGGCTTCCGCTCGTAAAGCTGCCCTGGGAGAAAATCGCCGACGATCTGGACATGCCGGTGCAAGAGGTGCTGCAAAGAGCGGGAAGGTTAAAGCAGGACGGAATGATCCGCCGGGTCGGGGGGATTTTTAATCCGGCAAAACTCGGGTTTTCGGGAAGATTGTACGCAATGGAAGTCAAAGAAGAGCTTTTCTATGATGTCGCTGCCGTAGTGAACAGCTTCAAGGGCGTTACGCATAATTACCGCCGCCGTAACCGGTTAAATATGTGGTTTACGTTATCGGCACGGACCGAGGAGGAACGGGCAGGCATCCTGGAGTCGATCCGGGAGGCTGCGGGTAAGGCTAAAATATATGAATTTCCGGCGGAGCAGATGTACAAGCTGAAGGTATTTTTAAATATGGAAGAACAGCAAGGGGTAGGGGAGGGAGACTATGGACGATATTGATTTGCTGCTTGTCCGCGAGCTGCAAGGGGAGCTTCCGTTTTCGCCCGATCCTTACGGAGATATCGCCCGCAGAAAGGGATGTACGGTGGATGAGGTTCTTCTGCGGCTACAAAGAATGAGGGAGACCGGAGCACTCAAACGAGTCGGGGCCGTCCTGAAGCACCGGAACATCGGATTTTCCGCGAACGGCCTGTTCGTTGGCCTCCTTCCGGAGAAGCATGTCGATAAAGCCGGACAAAGACTGGCTGGGTTCAGCGAAGTCAGCCATTGTTACCGACGGAGGCCATATCCGGACTGGCCTTACAACCTGTACGCAATGATTCACGGCACGTCGGAGGAACAGGTACTCCAGATCGTCGACCATTTTGTCCGGAATGAGGCCGTCGAAATCTACGATACTCTGTTCAGTATCGAGGAGTTGAAGAAGAGTAGTTTTTCGCTTTGACCGGTTTATACCGGTACCCCAACGCAAGAAAAGCCGGGCAGTTTCCGATTCACGGAACTTCTCCGGCTTTTACTTCACGGTTCTCTCTTAGGCCGGGTTCAACTCATTTAGATCATGAAGCACCAGCGTACGCCGAATTTATCGACAAATTGAACCATGCACGGACTGAAGAATACCGGCCCGATCGGCGTAATCGTCGTGCTCTCCTCGTTCATGATTTCATACGCCTCTTTTAGAACTTCTTCGGTTTCGAAAATAGCAACCAATTCCATGACTGAATCGCATGAGCCCAGAGCCTCACCGCCGAAGTCGCTAAGCATCACTCTTTGGCCAAGAATATGCATTTCCGCGTGAATAACGAATTTTTCAGGTTCTTTTTCCGGATCGAGCATCATTGAATCCGTATCGGTGTTAAAGGTTTTCTTATAAAGCTCGATCGCGTCGCAACAATCCCCGTTCAAATATAATTGTGGTACTAACATGGCTTCCCTCCTTCATGATGATTCTTGATTTGCTCCAGGTTTGAGTTCCGCGCACGGTTCTACATGGGTCACATTTTTCGGAGGTTGAGCCGTGATCGGATGATAAATGTCACTTAGCGAAAACATATAAACTCCTCATTTGGTTCTTTTGTAACGATAATATTGTTTAAATTTATGAAATACAAGTATAATATTCCTAGTACTTATCGCAGATGGTATGAAAAAAATCGAAAGATTAGCAAATACTTAAGGAGACACCATGGGAAACTATAGGATTTGTGATTTTTGCGGCAATTTATACGAAAGATCGAGTAACCGAATGTGCCAAAGCTGCGAAACGATCTACCAAAAAATACGCAGCGTCGTTGAAGCGCGGCCGGATACGATTGTGCTGGACATTTCCAATCAAACCGGGATCAGCGTAAGCCGGATTCTATCCTTCGTGAAAAACGGCTATTTCGTCATGAGGGAAGGAACTATTGAAGTTAAATAAGTAAATTACATCATGGAGAAAATCCGAACTTGTCTTTATAATTATTGGACAAAGTCTCGGATTTATTTTTTTGGGAATCACAAGATAGATGCCTTTAGGAGGTGTAAATTGCCTTATGAGAAAACCGTATATCGGGTTCCTTCCGTTGTTTTGCCTGGCTCTTTTATTGGGCGGATGTTTCAATGGCGTGAAGTCTTCAAGCGAACTGTCCGTCGTAGTAAAGGAGATGGATGCGCAAAATCCGCAGTTTTCGTTCGGAAACGGCGAAGAAGCTTACAAAATGGGATACAATAAAAAAGACATGCCTATCTTTGTTGATACCGATAAGGCTTTTAAACAGTTCTGCAATGACTATGAAGATGCAATCCTTGAGGTTAAGAAGCAATTTGAGCTTGCATCCATCAGCAAGACTAACTGGGAGCCTTATCTGACTTATGGCTGGCAGTTAATCACCGATGACGAATCCCTCAGACAGAAAGCGTCCGAAATCTCCTCTTTCTTCGACTTCTACGAGAACAGTTTCGAAAGATAACTTTTTATGAAACGGTGTCGAAAAAGCCCTTCAGCTTGGCAACAAGGGCGGGGGCTTTTCGTCTTGACTTGGGCATCCGGAAAAGTGGAGCATGCCGCGCAGTATTAAGGCAGTTTGACCAGCCGCTCCGACATCTCCGCCGTCCCGGTTAAGGCCTCTTCGAATGCCGCGAATTCGAACAACTCTTCAATATGAAAGACGCCGTGAGGGTGGTCGGAAGCATAAAGCGCCTTGGCGATGACGGCTGCCGTTTTGGCGGTGGCCTCCGCTTCCCGTAATCCATACAAGAAGCATTCCGCGAGGGTGCTCTCTTTCTGCTTTTTGCCGATGGCATCGACTTTGACGGCAAAGATCGGCTCTCCGGCTTTGAATGAAGCGAAACGGTTCACCGCGAAATCCCGCACCTGCTTTAGGTTCAAAATCCGAAGCGCTCCCATTGCTTTTAAGGCGGATACCATACGGGTGGCGAGAGCCGAGTCGAAACAAAGCCGCGTCGAGACGGTCGGCACCTGAAGCGTACGAGGCAATATATGCTGATCGGCGAAATTGAAGCGATAAGCGGTTCTTTTGCCGAGACCGTTGCCGAAATCGGTTTTCCGCCCTTCCCTGAAGCTGAACGCTTTTACCGGCTCTCCCCGCTCCAATACCCCAAAATCGCAATTCATTTGATCGATGGTCCACTCGATGGCCGCTTTGCCGTGGGAATCTCCAAGGCCAAGCATCACGGAAATGTTGATTTCCTCCGCAACGTCCAATAGCCGTTTTGTCCGCAAAGCCATCAAGTTGCTTAACCCCGGCACGAGGCCTACGCTGAGAACTGCAGTAGCGCGGTTTGATTGTGCCGTTGAGCAAAGCAGTTCCACCTGGGACAAAAAGCGGTAGTCGGCAGAAACGTCGACGTAATGGATTCCTTGAGACAGACAGGAGTGGACGAAGGCGGTATCTTGCTGATCCAGGCACATTACTACCAGTTTTATGCGGGCCAGCATATCGTGATCGGGTTCTACCCGGATATCGATCTCCATGGGAAGAACGCTTCCGTTGCTTTCCCGGCTGAAAGCCTCCGCCTTATCCAGGCTTCTTCCGGCCGCAAGCACCTTACCCGGATATAACCGGGCGAGCTCGCGGCTGATCTGTTTGCCGACATGGCCGTATCCGCCGATTACTAAGATGGAATCACGCATGGTTGTTTTCTTCCTCTCTATGTTGCTTTATTTGGCATATGAACACATTGAAACTGAATACCCCCGAGCAAGGAATCGTCGATAAGTTCGCCGTTTGAAGTATCCATTGCCGAAACCACCTTTACTTGTACGGGGTTATAATCCGTTGCTTTATTGTTTAGTTACTAAACTAAAACGGTAAAAAAAATTACTCTCTCAAAATGTCGCTTAATTTAGCAACGCATTTTTCAAAAATGTCGATTTCTTCTTCCGTAAAGGAATTCCGAAGCTGGTCATAGAAAGCCAGATGCATCCGAGCATGGGCGCGATAAGCCTCTTTTCCGGATTCGGTAAGCGTTACAAGGATGCCTCTCGAAATATGAGGATGCGGGGAACGCTTGACGAATGCCTTGGCTTCCAGGCGGTCCACGATTTGCGTGACCGCCCCTTTTGTAATGCCGAGCCGAGCGGCAAGCTCTTTCATCAGAACGCCGCCGTCCTCTCCGATCGCATCGATCATATGAATTTCGCTAGGCGTTAATGCAGTCTCCGTACCGTAGAACTTGGGTGAACTCTCCAGTTTGCGGAGCTGCAGGATGAGCTGGCCTAAACGAAGGCTGCCTGTATTTGATTGGGATGATCCAGGGATGGGTGTTTTAGAGTTGGTTTTCATATCTAAAGTTTAGTAACTAAACAAATGATTGTCAAGTCCGGTTTTTTGCCGTCAATTTTGCATGATAGGCGGAAGAGGGTGAGCAGGCTCTCTGCATCATAATTCCGAAATTGGATAGTACAGGTCACACTCGCAGTATTGCTTGTTGCACTTTTCATAATTGATCAGTTCAAACCGGAAGTTTTCTTGCAAATCGAATTGGACCGTAGGCATCCAAACCTCGGTAACATGCTCCCAAATGGTACGCAGCGATTCGGAGGTGATTTCCTCCGGGCGATGAGGGCCCATATAAGTAAATACGCCGTATTTATGGGTCGCGATATGCCTGACTTTCAATTCGGGGGGGACGATGCTGTTTAGGCCGATTTGCGTTGAGGGCTGATAAAAAGTGTAGCCTTGAAAGTTACTCGGAACGGTCGTAAAGCCGATATAGATATCTTTTTTGACGGGATTGATGATTTTGGGACGGCTGTTGTAGAAATAATCGACGCCAAGCCGGTTGGCGGTCTGATGTTTGAGGTTGTCCTCCACATCCACGGCATGTTCGATCCCGGCGATCGAAAAGGAGGGCAATACGGTGATGGAGCGGAAGAAGACAAGCCCTTCGCCGGCCCGGTTCAGAAAATCGGGATTAAACCGGTCCAGGATATTCAGCGATGCTGGATTCCGGCGCCATCTGGCAGGGCTGATATGGTATTCTTCCTTGAAGATCCGGCTGTAAGTCCTTTCGGAGCCGAAGGAATATTTGGACGAGATGAATTCGATGGTGTTGCGATCGTTTAACAAATCCGCCAGCGACTCCGCAATCCGCCTTCTCCGGACATATTCCATGAGACCCGTCGAGGTGGCCCCTTTCCAGATGCGCAGCAAGTGAAACTTGGACAGGTTGACGCGGCCCGCGATGATATCCAGATTCAGTTCCTCGAGCAGATGGTTCTCGATAAAATCCGTGGTTTGGCTAATGGTCTCAAGTAAATGATGATCCACCGGTTTCTCCTTAACATAGCAATTTTTGTCGTATTTAAAATAAACCAGTATAGTATGATCTTACCATGATTCACCCCTCCGCAAAATATCGAATCCGTCACGTGACGGAAAAGAAGAGAAAGGGTGGTACGCAATGGATGACGTAATGCAGGAACAATTAAAAGAGCGCTATATGGCGGCAACGTACAGTTTCATCGACAAGGTGAGAGACGATCCCAATGTGATAGCCGTCATTATCGGCGGAAGCCTTGCATATGACGTGGTTTGGGAAAAAAGCGATATCGACATGACGCTGGTCGTCCGGGATCAGGTTTTGAAGCATGATAATTACTGCATCATGGAAGACGGCATCGTCATCAATGTTCACCTGATGTTGAGAAGTTCGTTCAAGAGAGGGCTAGAGCGAAATATCGGAGGTTCTTTCTCCCAATCGTACTTTTCCAAAGGTACTATGGTCTATTCCACGGATGATAGTTTAGTAGACTTTTTTGAAGATCTCAAGGAGATAGGCAGCGACGATATCGCCCTTTCGGCGTTCCATATCGCGGGCTCGCTAGTGCATGTGTACGAAAAGGCGCAGAAATGGCTCAAAGCACGAAGAGATCCGTTATACGCCCAATACTACTTGCTTAAAGCTGCCGAATCGATCGCGCATATGGAACTCTGTCTGCGCGGAGAGGCGATTTCGCGCGAGGCGATCCAGCAGGCTCTTCGCACGGCACCGGAGGTGCTCGCCCCTTTTTATCAGGATGCGATGTCCCGCCGACTAAGCCCCGAGGAAATCGCGGAATCGATCGATAGGATCGACCGTTATCTGGAATCCCATCTGGGCATCATTCAAAAGCCTCTCCTGGAATTCATGTCCGATCAAGAGATCAAAACGGTAACTCTCATCTCCAAACATTTTCAAGTTTATAGTGAATTCATCGTCGGCACCTTGGACTATTTGGCCGATAAAGGCGTCATCGAAAGGGTATCGCAGAGTATCCGCCTTACGCCGAAAAGCAAGCCGGCCGTCGAAGAAATCGGCTATCTGTACATTCCGTAACCGAGAGGAGAACTGAAGCATGTCTGTCCGAACAACCATTGAAATTTCCGGTGCGAAGCAGAACAATTTGAAGAACATTTCTACTGAGATCCCGCGGGATAAGCTGACGGTCATTACCGGGGTTTCCGGCTCCGGCAAATCGTCGCTCGCTTTTGACGTCATTTACGGAGAGGGTCAACGCCGGTTTCTGGACTCCATCTCCACTTTCGCGAAGAGCCGGATCAGCCAATTAAAGAAAGCCAATGTCGACTATGTCCGGGGCTTGTCCCCCGTTGTTGCCATCGAGCAGAAAAAGGGAAATAATAACCCTCGTTCTACCGTCGGCACCGTTACGGATATCAACGATTATTTAAGGCTGCTATATGCGACCGCCGGAACCGGCGTCTGTCCCGATTGCGGCCATACCTTGAAACAGCTCTCCGCGGCCCAGATCGCCGAGCATATCTCCAGTCTTCCTCAAGGAGCGGTAGTAGAGCTGCGCGCCCCCGTGTATAAAATATATGGCGAGGACTACAGCTATACCTTCCATCAACTGCGGGAAAAAGGCTATAAGAATCTGCTCGTTGACGGCGAGCCTTTTTCATTGTCGGATAAACGCGAGCTGGATGAAACTGCCGAGTACCGGATCGAGGTGATCATCGACCGCTTTACGCTCAAGCAGGACACTTATATTCAACTGGCGAAAACCATCGAAGCGACCATGCTGTCCCTGGACGAGGATATCATGATCAAGGTGGAGGTCATTGGGGGCGTGGATAACAGTTTTTACTCAGCTTACGGGTGCCCGGAGCACCATACTTTTCTTTGCGAAATGCAGCCGTTCCATTTCTCCTTCAATTCTCCCGCTAGCGCCTGTCATACCTGCCTGGGGGTAGGTCTTTCTTTCGTGGTGGAGCCCCGGTTTTTGGTGGTTGCCCCGGAGAGAAGCATCAACAAAGGGGCGCTTAAGAAAACGGTCTTCAATCCTGCGGGCAAGGACAGTTACCGGTCCGTATTGATGTACAGCCTGTCGCAGAAGTATGGCTTTAGCCTGGATACCCCGTTTAACGAGCTGCCCAAGCACATCCACGACCTTTTGTTTTACGGCACCAAAGGCGAGGTGCTTCCGATGCTGCAACCGCCGAATTCGCAAAAAAAGAACTGGATCATCGGACGCGACCGGCCTTTCTGGGGCTTCGTCCATGAGATGGAGAGCTGGTATAAACACTATATCCGCAAGTCGTCGACTTCCGAGGCCTTCGAACCGAACTTCATCAAGGAATGCATGATCGAGAAAATATGTCCGGAATGTCATGGTGCAAGGCTGAAAAAGCAGCGGTTGCAGGTGACGGTAGGGAGCAAAAACATCGATCAGCTTAGCCGGATGCAGCTTCCGGAGTTGATGGATTTTCTGACAGCCTTAACTTTTGAGGAAGAGATATGGGAAGTGGCAACCTCCATTCTCCGCGAGATCCAGGCGAGAACCACGCTGTTAATTGAAATCGGGCTTCATTATATCAGCCTGGGCCGCAGAAGCGACAGCATCTCGGGCGGCGAAATGCAACGGATCAAAATGTCCACGCAAATCAGCAGCGAACTGATGGGGATGCTGTACGTGATGGATGAACCGAGCATCGGCCTTCATCCGCGGGATTCCAGCCGGGTCATCGAAACGATGAAAAAGCTCCGGGATAGCGGCAATACCGTGATCGTCGTCGAGCATGATCTGGATACGATCCGAAACGCCGATCATATTATCGAAATCGGGCCGGGGCCGGGAATTCACGGGGGCACGATCGTCGCTTCGGGGAGCATTGACGACATCGCGAAGGCCCCGGATTCCGCAACAGGCCGGTATTTGTCCGGTAAGTCCGAAATTCCGGTTCCCAAACGGCGCCGGAATTTGGGGGATACGTTTTTGTCCGTACAGGGTGCCCGCGAGAACAATTTGAAAAACGTGGATTTGGACATCCCTCTGGGCGTATTCATTTGTATCACCGGTGTGTCGGGATCGGGGAAAAGCTCGCTGATTAACGAGATTCTGTACAAGCAGTTGAAGGTATTGAAGACAGGGGCGCGGATCGTGGCCGGGGATCACGATTTCCTGTTCGGCGCGGATCTGGTGAACCATGTGATCAACATTGATCAGGCCCCGATCGGCAGAAACAGCAAATCCAATCCGGCGACCTATATCGGGATTTACGATAAAATCCGCGATCTGTTCGCGATGCAGCCGGAGGCGGTCAAGCTGGGATACCAGCCGATCGATTTCAGCCTGACCCATGCGGGCGGGACGAGATGCGAGCATTGCGCGGGCGACGGGATCATCGTGACGAGCCTGCAGTTTATGGCGGATATCGAAACCGTCTGCCCGGTTTGTAAAGGGATGCGCTTTTCCAAGGAAGGCCTCGAAATCAAGGTTCAGGGGAAAAGCATTGCCGACGTGCTTGAAATGACGGTGGAGGAAGCCGCGGAATTTTTTAAGGACAACAAATATTTGCGGCATAAACTCGACATTATGAATGAGTTGGGACTCGGTTATATGTGTCTCGGTCAAAGCTCAACGACATTGTCCGGCGGCGAGGCGCAGCGGGTGAAGCTGGCTTACGAGCTATCCAAAATCAAACGAGGCGCCCATAACCTGTACATTCTGGATGAACCGACTACGGGACTGCATCTCTCGGACATTCAGAAGCTGCTCTTTTCTTTAAATAAGCTGGTGGATCAGGGGCATTCCGTCATCGTTATCGAACATCATCTGGATGTGATGAAGTCCGCCGACTATATCATTGATATGGGACCGGAAGGAGGACATCAAGGGGGGAGCGTCGTGGCCGAAGGAACCCCGGAACAGGTTGCCGGAATTGAGGAATCCTATACGGGACGGTATCTCCGCACCGTGCTTGAGCCTCAGAAAACGAGCAAATAGAAGGTGGAAACATCCATGTATACCAAACCCCACATTCGGGAAGCCATAGCGCAAATTGAAAACCGGCTAGCCCATCCGCTGGATATTGAGACCGTCTCGCGGATGGGCCTGGTTTCATCTATGCAGTTATACAGGGACTTTTATAATCTGACCGGACATTCCGTTAAGGAGTATATCCGCAAACGCCGTTTGTCCAATGCGCTGGCTTTGTTGAAGCATTCGAACAAGAGCATCGCGGATATTGCCTATGCCTGCGGATACAGTTCGCAGCAAGCCTTTAGCAAGGCCGTCAAAGAGGCGACCGGGCAAACTCCGCTCGAATACAAGCATAGTGCATCGTATTATTATTTTCCCCGGTTCGACGGGCCTGCCGAACATCATATCCATGTCGCCGCCAAACAAATACCGGAAACGATCAGCGTTGAGTTCCATCATGAGCAGCTCCAAGGCATTGAGCAACACGCAATCCGGTATCTGCAGTCCGTTCTTCCGGAGTTCCAGGGAAGGATCTTCGGAAGGAACGAAGCGCGACCCGGAATCGATTTTATTTATGTGCTGTATTTATCCGGCGCGGAGCCTTATTATGAGATTTTGCTGCAAAACGGCGGATTTGTAAAAGTAGAAAAAGTCCCCGGTTTTTCGGCGACCTTCGCGATGGCATCGGTTCAAAACAACGAAGTGCAGATTGGCTCCGCCTGGGATTATTTATATGGAAACTGGCTGAAAACAAGCATGTTCGAGCAGGAAGATAGGCCTTACTTTGAAGAATACATACTCAGAAACGGACGCGTCAAAAAGCTAATGCTGTATCTCCCGGTGAAAAAACGGAACGATTACGACAAAATCCGGATACTCGAATGCGAAGAGATGACGTTTCTGGTGTCCCGAAGCCGAGGGCCGGATGCTGAGGAACAAGCCTCCGGGTCGGTCATCGATTTTTTGATCGGCCGCTACCCGGATCTTGCGAAAGAGGCGACCCAATTTTACGTATCGAATCACGAAGACGAATATGTGTGCGGAATCCGCATAGACAAATTATTGGAACTCCCGGAACAGGCCGAAGTGGAAATATTGACTTCAGAACGCGGCAGATTCGCCATTCTTGAAGGAAACGGCTGCGTAGAGAGTGCGGTATATGAAAAACTGCTTTTTTCGTGGGTCAGGGACAACGGCTTTGAAATGGGCGGCTCGGTTTTTGCTATCTATGAATATGGCGGCATTCAAAATCGGGAGAGTACGAGGGTCCATATTTTTTGCAGCCTGAAATGATGTTAAAAACGGATAATACAAGAGCTGATTCTATGTGTACATTAGAAATATCTTGATCTGTTTAAATAAGCTGAACTAAACATTCATGAGATACGATGTAGGCAACATTTTTCGTGCTTGCCCCCACATCTATAATAATAGCTCAGCTTATGTCCTTCACCTATTTCGAGGAGGTTCCACAATGAATGCCGCAAAAAAGAAAGTCCAAGGTAATGAAAACTACAGCCCCCGATCGAAGCCGCCGATCATGAAAATGATGGAGGAAGCGAGCCGGAGAACCGAAAAGGAAATCTGCGTTGAACAGGTGAACGTGAATTGCAGTATCGTTGACCGGGCGGAAACGCTCATCGTCGGGTTCGGATTGCCGATCAACTATGAAAGCAGGGGTTATAATTTCTCCACGGATGATTTTTCATCTCGTTCATTAACGGATTCCATTTATGCCCGTAAAGTCATTTCTGAAGGAGATATCGACTTTCTGGCCGAAATCATCGGGATTGACCTGGCGGATAAGGAGATCGTAAGCGCAAGGTACGACATTGCCGGAGACGGGAACTACAAGGTGGTCGTGGGCATTGAGGTGGATAGCCTGGAACATTTACCTGAATATCTGCCGGAGAATACAATCACTTTAACTGTACCGGCAGGCCGATTTGCGAAAATGTTGATTAACGAACATAAAAAAGAGGGCAGAACCGGTTATGAAGAGCGGATGCATGCCGACGTATACTTTGTCGAGGAATTCCGCCACGAAACGAAATATGTTTACGATCAGAACAGCTATCCTTTAAATACTTATGATTTATCCGGAGAGATGCTGACCAAATACGAACCCGTAAAAATACCCGCAAACGAGTCGGAGCGGTTTGATTCCCTCCGCTATAAGATCGTGTCTTTACCGGAAATGAAAATCGCCTGCAGCATGACGCCTCCGGATTCGGAGGAGTTCGTCATCACCAAGTATTTTGAAGTGGAGCATCAGGTGTTCGCTACGGAAGCCGCCAAATACTATATTCATGATTATTACGGTTTTCCGAGTAATTCCGATATGGAAGGAAAAGTAAACCGCTGCTTCGGGACGCGGGTTAGCTCCTTTGACGGCATGCCTGACAGCGTTCATCAAATACTCTTGCCCGGCGGAATTTATCTGCATATTACCCAGCTCGAATTCAACGGGGACAATCCGTCCATCCCGTATGACGTGGCCTTTAACCACCTGGAGGAGCTGTTCCTGTCGCGTCATCCCGGATATGAACGCGATTGGAGCAGGCATGTCATCGCCCGCTTCCGCCAGGCCAACTGCGCCTCCGTGTTCGTACCGCTAATACTAAAGCCATAAAAATCAAACAGCATGGTCCCGGGGAACCGGAACCATGCTGTTTTCGTTTATTCCGCGGTAAAGTTTGAGAGGTTCCGCGGCAGCAGGCAGGTATTAAGCGAATGGGACTGCGGATAGCTGGATGCAATTCGTCGGACAGCTTTCAATCGCTTCCTGCAGCTCTTCCAGCAGTTCCTTGGCAATAGCCGTAATTCCCCGGTTGGAATCGCCCCCATAGATCACTTCGGCAATTCCGTTATCGTCCAAATCGAAAATTTCCGGTGCTGCGGAGTTGCATGCACCGCAGGCAATACAAGATTCCTGGCTGACACTCGCAAAATTGTTCATAGATTTCCTCTCCCCGGACTTTTTAGAATCCACGACCCCTCCGAAGTAGCGCTATGAAATTTCAATATCTGCAAGGGGATAGTACATTCTGATGACATTTTACAATCCGTCAAATCCCTTCATCAAGCGAAAAAACAACAGGTAGCCCCTTATTCGTTCTGTATTGTGAATTTAGACACAAAGTTTTTGATTTTGGAAATGGACGACATCCCGCGGACAACTAGGGGCCTCTTTTTACGATTGACAATTCGTTAGTCAAGGCTTGATAATCTTGATCATCGGAGCTTTGGCTCAACTGCTTAATCAGAAAAAAGGTACGATGGAAGGGGAAGTGGTGAATTTGTTGCAAAGGCTGGAAGCGTTGCTTGAAGAAGTTCCAAAGACCATTCAAGGGATCGACGAAGAGCTTTTTACGAACAAACCTTTACCGGATAAGTGGTCAAAACTGGAAATCCTGGGCCACTTGTGCGATTCGGCGGCAATAAATCATCAGCGCTTCATAAAGATCATTTTGGCGGATCAGCCGGTTACCTTGGAAGGATACAAGCAGAACGAATTGGTGAAAATTCACGATTATCAGAACGGTTATACAAAAGCGGAGCTGCTTGAACTTTGGAAACAACGGAACAAACAGATACGGATTATAGTAAGGAACCTCAATGAGCTGGAATTAAGCAAGTCGAGTTTATGGACAGATGGAAGCCAAGTCACTTTAAAATGGCTGCTCGAGCATTACCTGGATCATCTTGATCATCACCTTAAACAAATTGTCGGGATTTAATTCAAAAGAGGCTTGGTGGTCATTTGACGAGCGGAAACATCACGGAAATCGGCTTCATGGTCTCTCCGCAACCTGTAGTTGACACATTGCCAGCCTTACTTGATAGTCGAAAACAGGGCGTTATTATAAGATGAGCGTGAGGTGATGACGATGGACTTTGCGGATAAATTGCAAAGCTACAGAAAACAAAAAGGATTGTCCCAGGAAAATTTGGCGGAGGTCGTTGGCGTTTCGCGGCAAGCCGTATCCAAGTGGGAATCGGGACAGTCGTATCCCGAGATGGATAAGATGATCGCAATAAGTGAACTATTTCACGTAACCGTGGATCATCTGGTCAAGGACACCCCCAGCGACAACAGAGAGGCCCGGCCCCAAATTCCTGGACCTGTCCAGGCAGGTTGGCGCCCTTATTTTCACTATGAGTACAAAAGCAAGAAAACGTTATTCGGAATCCCGCTCGTTCATATTCATGTCGGACGCGGTATTCATGTCGCCAAAGGAATTATTGCCGTCGGCAATATTTCGATCGGTGTTCTCTCGATCGGGATCCTTGCGCTAGGCGGCTTAAGCATCGGCGCGCTTGCTGCGGGTCTTGTCAGTCTGGCAGCGCTGGCCATTGGCTTGCTGCTGGGAGCGGGGGGGATCGCGGCCGGTATCGTTGCTATTGGCGGGCTTGCGCTAGGAATTCTTACGATCGGCGGGCTGTCGATCGGCATGTTCTCGCTAGGCGGCTGCGCCGTCGCTTCGCATATTGCCATCGGAGGTTACGCTAGCGGACATATCGCTATTGGCGATGCGGTAAACGGAGCCTATACGCTCGCCATTCAAAACGATGATTTCGGCAGCATCCGGGCCGAGCAGGTGAGGCAGTTGATACAACAAGAGTACCCAAATTTGTGGAAGCCGCTGGCGGAGCGGATTATCGGGATGTTTAATTAGATAATGAGAATTTGAAAGATATTTTTGATTTACTGGGGGAAACGGACGGGGAAGTTACGTTCTTTTTCTGTTAGGGAGCCTGCTTGTCGTTGAAGGATTGTCCATACGTGAAGTCAACCGTATACGTACCTGCTTTTTCCGCTTTGATCGTCCAGGTCTTCTGGTGAGAAGTCGCGATTATACTCGTATCTTCGCCGGTGACCTTCGTATTTACGAGTTCGAGTCCATTGCTGGTATTGTAGGACCAAGCATAACCTGTAGTCGTGTTTTCTTCAAGGGTAATGTCAAACGTTTCGCCGACAGCCACCTGAATGTTCTTTTTCGATTGGGTTTTATCCTGTTTTTCCTGCGAAGCTACCGTGGCGTTTGGATTGGATTTTTCAAGTTGTCTGCGAATGCTGCTCCCACGACACTCAGGCTTCCGACAGAAAGGCAGCTCACCAGGCATGCAGCGACGATTTTTTTGTTTGCTTTTTTCATTTTGTTTACCTCCATTTTGTTTTTTTGTTTCATGCCCTATACACAACGTTGCGATCCATATTGTTGCAAGGATCTTAAATTTTTTTATAAAAATAGGCTAATACATCACAGATTCGTTAAAAAGAGGGTGGAATTCTATGTTGTCTGCTGTAATTAGTTTGTCACCATTTGAATATAAAATGTCACCGCCCATGCCCTTAATGGTTTGGGCTTTTTTGCTTTTTTAGATCATTTTAATTTATGGTTTTAGCATCGCGTTTAGGTGGGAATAACATAAATATAAGATTTATAATTTGAAGATGAAATGTCATTTTTGATTTCTGGAGTAAAAAATCTTGGGCAAAAGAGGATATGCTGTATTCACTAAATGATCAGTGAGCAATAAAAGAGAGCCGAAATTTTCATCATATTATTGGTTCCATGCCGAGCAGAAAATCAATAAGCAGTGAGTGCTTTTATCTCAATTCAGTCTGGGAATAATTCAGCTTGTATTCCTTGGGACTCATTCCTGCATATTTGGAAAATACATGGGTGAAATAAGCAGGTGTCTCGATACCGACGGCTTCCGCGACTTCAAATACTTTGCTCGCCGGATTCCTGAGCAATTTCTTGGCTTTTTCAATTCGATACTTATTGATTGCGTCGATGATGGATTCACCAGTTACTTTTTTGTAGAGGCGGCTGAGATAGCTGCTGTTGATATGGATATGATCCGCAATAATTTGCAGATTTAAGTTCTGATTGTAATGCTCTCTTATATATTTTTGGCATTCTATAACGATGTAATTGGGTTGTTTGTCATTGAACGCCAAAGCCCTTGAACAGCTTTGAATCAAACGCTTTAGAATGTCTGTCAACTGCTGTATGTTTTTGCTCTCCTGGATTTGCTTATACACCGTGGTTTGGCTTTCAGTGGGCTCCGCTGCAAAGGGTTGACTGGCGCTTAGCAAGCGGAAACAGTAAGAACCGATAAGCAGACAAGCGACCTTTACATTTTCAATCGGCTCTTTGGTGCTTCTGTAGCTTTCAAGTAACCGGTCAAGTTGATGGATTGCCAACTCGCTTTGTCTATGTTGCAGATATTCGGCAATTTGCTCTGCGGCATGATGAGGAGGCGCTCCGGGAGTGAGCGTTTGGTTGGCATGCGGCCTATAAACAGCAACATGATTATCGCTGTAGAAGTTGCCTTGCAGCGCTTCTTTGGCTTCGCGGTAAGCCGTTGACAGTGTCAGCACATCCCAGTGCATCGAACTGATCCCGATATTCAGATGGTATCGTCTAAAGTTCTTTGCCATCGTGAGAATCTCGTTACAAATTGTGAGCAAGGCTTGTGTTGAGACCGCTGCATTACCGCCGTCCATGGAGACAATCGCAAGCAAGGTGCTTTGCTCCATGGCCATTATATAAGAAGGACGTTCCTCGAATGCTAGTGCAAGGAATTGACGAATGGAAGCCAGGAACCGTTGATATTCATTAGTTAATGGGAAACTGTGCTTATCCTCAAACTCCAGATAGACGGCGAAATAGTTCTCTAGCTGCAAACCAAGCTCTCTTGAGCGGTTGAACAAGCTTGCTTCATCACTGATTAAGCCCTCTACGGCTTCCTTCAGAAATTTTTCGCTGATTTCAGAGAGATGATCATTAATCTTGCTCTCTAGCTGCCTCAATTTCTCTCTTTGCTCTTTCTCCTTTTCCAGCAATCGCGTGGCCTTCTCAATGGCAACAGGAATTTTCTCCGTGGGGTTGATCTTGACCACAAAATCGACTACTTCATACTGAATGGCCGTTTGGGCATAGGAGAAGTCGGCGAAGGCGGTAAGGATGATAACCTTAATTTGCGGGAAATTCCGGTGTACATAATTCGATAAAGCCAGACCGTCCATACCCGGCATACGGATATCGGTGACGATAATATGGATATCATAATGACCCAGCATTTCCACAGCCTCCATGCCATTACAAGCTTCGCACACCACCTCACATTGTAAAGCTTCCCAATCAATAAAACATTGCAGCCCTTTTTTGATAACAGGCTCATTATCCACGATCATGACGTTATACATGCGATAGTTCCCCCTGATCAGCAGGGATATGTAGAGTAACTTTGGCCCCTGCTCCAAATTCGCTCTCGACATCAATTCCATAAGGCTCGCCGTAAATCAGCTTGACCCGTTTTTGCGTGTTGATCAAGCCAATGTTGTTGTGGCCTTGTTTGCGCCGGGCTCTGCTTTCGAATTCATTCCAATTCCGCGGAACATATTCGAACCCGCTACCGTTGTCGGTGATCTCAAAATAAATCGAGTCATTGCTGCGATAAATGCGGATATGGATGATCCCTTTGCCCAGCTTTTTCTCCACCCCGTGAACTACAGCATTCTCTACCAAGGGTTCGACGCTCAGCTTGGGAAGCAGCAAATCCAGTATAGCCTCGTCCTCAATCTGGATCGTGTACTCGATTTTATCCTCGAATCTTTCTTTCTGTAGATAAAGGTAAAAATTGATGAAGTCCAGTTCCTGACGAATGGGAACCTTGGCCATGCTATTGGAATAAATGCTTGCCTGCAGCAGCTCCGTCAGGGACGTGACCATCTTGTAAACGGTCTCATCTTTGGATAGCTTTGCTTTATAGCCGATGGTAATCAACGTATTAAATAGAAAGTGGGGATTCATCTGAGCTTGCAAAAATTTAATTTCAGATTCTTTGACTAACAGGTGCTTCTCATAAACTTCCTTGATCAGATAATTGATCTCTTCCGTCATATTATTGAAGGTGCTGCTTACTTGATTGAGCTCTACATCCTTGTAGGCCGGCATTCTGGCGTTATAATCGCCTTTCTTGACCTTGCGGAAACTCCGCAGCAAATCACGGACAACTCGTGTAAAGCGAAGGGATAACAGGACGCCTGCTGCGAGGGACACGAAAGCAATCAGAGCGATAATCCAAATGTATCTGCGCATACTCTCGGACAATGTAGACAGTATTTGCTTCTTAGGAATACCTGCGACGAAGGTCAGACCGGTTGTACCGATGCTGCGGGAAACAGCCAGATAGCTCTCCTGATTGATCTTCACCTCACCTACTTCATGATGATCTTTCAGTGCATAGACGGCGGGAGAAACAATAGAACCCAGCGCTTGCTTATCGGCCGTGGAATAGACGGTCCCCTGGTTATCGATGATGTAGGCTATAGCGCCCGGGAAGGCTAGCAGTTCAGCATACTTTTCCGCTAAATCGGACTCTTTCGTACCAAAGATCAGCACAAGACGGTGCTGGGGAAGGTTGATATTGGATACAATTCGGGTGAAATAGATCGTACGATCCTCATCACTTGGCGGGACAATTTCCTTGCCCCGTTCCATATCATGAACCGAATGATAGATGGCGAGATTGTTCTTGTTGATTTGTTCGATGTTAGGCTGCGACTTTATAACGGATACATAATTGTCCGCGTCAAAGAAAACATAAGCGGTTGATAGCAGGCTGATATTCCAAGCGTTATTGAACATCAGGCTGTATTTCAGGTCCTCTTCCATTTCAAGCTTATTGATAAATATTTTGTAGTAGTCGTCTCCCAGAGACACATCCTCGATGGACCAGGCTCTTACCGTTTTATTGGCAAGGAAATGCAGTGAGGTATTATCAGTAACCTGGAAGGATTTCTCGATATTGTCGTTGGTCTGGCCGATTAGAAGCGACAGATTATCATTGGCATTTCGGGTCAGAATCCCGGAGATGCTCCAATAGAAATAGCAGCCGGCGAAGGTCATGGGCAGCAGAATAAGCAAAAAAATGATAATAACAATCTTATTCCTTACCGGAATGCGGGAGATAAAACTGATGTTTTCATTGGACATGCTATCTGCTCCTTGGCAATGACGCTATAGTAAAGTTATTATATAATCTTTTCTTTGTGTCGAATAGCCGAACAGGGCTATCTCTAGCCATTTGGTAAAGAAATCAACAAAGAGTTAAAGAAAACTGAAAGCCCTTTCAGCAGACCGACCATCTTCGCTATTTGCTCAAAATATTATAAAAGATCATACCGAAAAACCAATTCATTTGCCCTTTTCTTTGTTCTACAATGGGGCTGTAACAAATCGCATTATCCTAAAGGGGGATTTGATTTGAGAAAGTCATTGTACAAAACGAGTTGTATTCTAGCAAGCACTCTCATGTTGGTCATGTCCATTTCGGCATGCGGATCACCGAGTGCATCAGAGAACAGCGGGGCTCCCGCAAACTCTGCACCTTCCGAGTCGGAACAGGCAAGCGCTGCTCCTGTTACCAAGGCACCGGTGAAAATTTCTTATCTTACCTTCCGGGTGGGTACTCATGCGTCAGCCAAGATGGAGGAAGAACAGATCAAACAGTTCAATGCCAAGTATGGCAATGAAGTGGAAGTTGTGGTTGAAGAGATTCCAAGTGATTCCGCCTATGAGGATAAATTGAAGATTCTGGCTGCCTCCGGGGATGTTCCGGATGTGGTGATGGGCAAGAACGGAATTAACGACCTTTTGATCAAAAGCAATCTTGCAACCCCTTTCAATGAGTATCTGGACAAGGATCCGGAATGGAAAGCAGAAATTGGTGAGGCGGCAATCACGGCCAATACACGGGATGGCAAGGTCTGGTCCATCAGTGATCAGAAGCAGAATATCGGCTATTTCTACAACAAGGAAATGTTTGAGCAGGCAGGGATTAAGCCAGCGCAGACGTGGGATGAATTTATGAGTAACAATGAGAAGCTCAAGG
The DNA here is from genome assembly GCF_003337355.1 of Fontibacillus phaseoli. Classification (GTDB taxonomy): domain Bacteria; phylum Bacillota; class Bacilli; order Paenibacillales; family Paenibacillaceae; genus Fontibacillus; species Fontibacillus phaseoli. The sequence goes on from NZ_QPJW01000001.1 coordinate 308,643, forward strand.
CAGCAGGTTTTATCCCCCTCTCGTTGATGACCGGGGAGAACGCCTGGACGACCAACCTGATTCTTGGTGCGATCGTGGGTACGAACGGAGATGCGGGCAATTCATTTATGAACACCCTGCACCCCACCGACTTCAATACGCCTGAAATGATCGAAGCCCTCAACCTGATGAAGACGATGCTGGAGAAATATGCAACCAAGGATGCGCTTGGCGCCGGATATGCCAATGCAGCGAACAACTTCTGCCAGAACAAAGCAGCAATTATTGCCAATGGGCCGTGGATGATCGGAGACTTTAGCGATCCGACCAAGTGCAGTGAAGGCTTTGATAAAAAAGTAGGGGTCGCGGCGTTTCCAAACAACAGCATGGTCTCGACCTATGAAGTGGGGTATATGATTGGGGCCAAAACGCAAGAAACCCGTGATGCAGCCGAAAAATTCATCCGTTTCAAGACCGGCATTGAGGGACAGACCATCGCGCTTGAATATGGCAATGTCATGCCCGTATCCGATGAAGTACAGCCTTCGGAAGAGCTTAGACAGAAGTATCCGCTGTTTGTTGAATCTATAGCAGTAGCCCAGCAGACAGAGGTTCATTATCGGAACTTTGACGCTATTGTCTATCCCAACGTCACCGATGCTTGGAAGACGCTTTATCCGAAGCTGGTATTCGGCCGATCGGCGGCAGAGGATATCACACAAGAGCTAACGGATATTGCCGCTAAAAGTAAATAAACACAAGCTGACGATTGAGTGTACGAAATGTGATTGGATCTCCGGCAGGCATGCCTGCCGGAGATCCGGTTGGGGAGGACCATATGCATGGTAAGAAAAAATAGAAGGTATATTACGCTGTTCTTGGTGCCGACGGTTGCACTGTTTATTGTCGTCTATGCCGTATCGCTGGTCATTTTGTTTGGCACATCGTTTACCGAATGGTCGGCCGGGCGCAAACCGATTTTTATCGGTCTCGCTAACTATATTGAACTATTTACGGATGATTCCAATTTCCGCAAGAGCTTTCTGAATACGGTGATCTGGGTGTTCCTTCAGTCCACGATCCACGTCGCCATTGGTACGGTATTCGCCATCATTCTCAATTTGAAGGAATTCTATTGGAAGTTTGCGCGAACGGTTTATATGTTCCCTAACATCATCTCAGGTGCAGCCGTAGGTATGCTGTTCTTGTGCTTGCTCAATCCTGATTTTGGTGCTGTGAACAGCATTGTCCGCTCGTTCGGCAATGCGGATTACGCACAGAACTGGTTCATGGATTACGCGACGGCTTTTCTCTCGGTTACCATGACCTGGCTGCCCTATGCGGCTGTCGTTACGATTCTGATTCTGGCCGAAATCGCAGCTATTCCGGAAAGCTTGTTTGAATCAGCGCGTATCGACGGGGCCAGCGAGATGAAGATCAATCTGTATATCCTCATTCCTATGCTGCGTAATATTATCGGCACCTGCGTTATTCTGGCCGGAACCAGCATGCTGCAGAAGATGGATATTATTATGATGACGACCGGTGGCGGACCTGGCAATGAAACTATGAATTTGCCCATTTATATATACAAGACCGCACTTATGGATAATAACTTTGGTTATTCCAATTCGGTGGGTGTCTTCCTCATCGGCTTTGGCTTGATTTTTGTTCTGCTGTGCCGAAATCTGTTCAGAATAGGTAGCTCCCATAACTGAATGGAGCGACTGGGGTGAGAATATTGAAAATAGGTTTGGGTGTGCTTAAATATGGGTTTGTGCTTCTGATTGTATTGCTGTCGCTTGGCCCGTTCCTGTGGGTGTTCCTGGCATCTTTCAAGACAAATGCCGAGATTTTGACCAATTCGCTCGGCTGGCCAAGCAGCTTCAGTTTTTCCAATTATATAATGGCTTTTAAAATTGCGCCGATATCCCGATTTTACATTAACAGCGTGATCGTGGGGATCTTCGGGACATTGTTGAATTTGCTTCTGCTCGGAATGGCTGCTTATGCTCTGGCACGTTTTCATTTCCGGGGAAAGAAGCTGCTGATGGCAGCGTTCTCCCTATCTCTGTTAATTCCGGGTGCTGCCATGCTGCAGCCGCTATATTTGACGGTGAACACATTGGGCCTTTATGACAAGCTGATTGGACTCATTATTGTTTATGCTGGCTTCGGCTTGCCGGTCTCGCTTTATATTCTAACAAGCTACTTCTTGACGATCCCGAAGGAAATGGAGGAATCGGCTTATCTGGACGGTGCTAGCTTCATCAAGACATTCTTCAAAATTATTTTGCCGATTTCGAAGCCGGGTTTCGGCACCGCCGGTGTCATGCAATTCCTGCTCTGCTGGAACGAATTTCAGTTTGCTATTATTCTGACAACGGGCAATCAAAGCCGGACGCTGCCGCTGGCGCTTTATTATTTCAAGAGCCAGTTCGCCAGTGATTACGGCGTGATGTTTGCGGCTACGATGGTCGTGATCATACCAAGTATTCTGGTGTATATCCTGCTGCAGAAGCAAGTGGTGTCCGGACTTGCTGCGGGTGCGGTTAAGGGTTGATCTGACGGAAGAGAACCGAAGGGAAAAGACCAAAGAAATTGAGGGATTGCAGATGAATGAGGAAAACCTGTGGTGCCTGAAGGAAGACGGCTATCACGCCGAACGGCACAAATATTATGAGGGACTCTTTACCCAAGGGAATGGCTATATGCACGTCCGTGGAAGCTTTGAGGAGGGGTACAGTGATGCGCCCCAGGACGAGGAATATCTGCGCTTTCCCGATAATGTAACGCTTGAGAAGCCACGGCATCCCAAATCCAAGCAGGGAACCTTCATTCCGGGGATTGTTGGCCAGCATCCGCTGCTGAAGGAGGAAATTGTTAATCTTCCTTACTATTTGGGGCTTGAGCTCAAATCCGCTGGCGAGAGTTTGGACATGGACCGGTGCCGGATTAGCAGCTACAAACGTTGGCTGGATTTGCGTGATGGAAGCCTTCATCGTTCATTTATATGGGAAACGGCAGAGGGTATGCGTCTGTACTGTACATATCACCGGTACATCAGTATGGCAGATTCCCATCTTTGCATTCAGCGCGTGCAAGTTCAAGCCTTGTCAGGTGAAGGGAGCCTGGAGGTGAAGCCCACACTCCGGGCTAATGTGCGCACCAATGGCATGAATCATTTTGCCCGGGTTGTTCCTGCGTCAGAGCCCGAAGGCAGCTTGTCACTCGACATTCTGACGGAGGAAGGCAATCAAATCTTCATGCAGTCTGTGCTGGAAGTTTCGGAAGCGATAACCTGGCAGGATGAACATACCGCGATGATAGCATCACTCCGGGGCGAATGCCTGTTACATACCGGAGACCAGTTAACGGTCTGTAAGCTGACTGCGGTGACGACGGATCGGGATTTGGAGGAGGGAACGGTGCGTGACCGGGCGCTGATGCATCTGGGTCAAGCCCGGGATTGGGGCTGGGAAGAGCTTTATCATCGGCATGCTGCTAAATGGAAGAGCAAGTGGGAGGATGCGGATATCCGTATCCAGGGAGATGATGCGGCGCAAGTCAACGTCCGCGCTTCTCTCTACCATTTGGTCCGTTCCAATGCGGAGCAGGATGACCGGGTAGCTATCTGTGCAAAGGGTTATGCCGGCGAGGCTTATTTCGGCAGATACTTCTGGGATACGGAGATCAACCTGCTGCCCTTTTTCCTGCACACCAGCCCGCAGGCCGCCCGTAATTTGCTTCTTTTCCGTTACCATACGCTGGAGGGGGCGCGGCGCAATGCTCGGAAGTACGGCTACCGGGGAGCACGTTATGCCTGGGAGTCCTCTTTAAGCGGGGAAGAGCAATGTGCCAACTGGCAGTATGCCGATCACGAAATCCACATTACAGCGGATGTTGTATATGCCTTGTACCATTACGTGAATGCAACAGGAGACGATGAATTTCTGGGGCGTTACGGCATCGATATTCTGGTGGAGACGGCACGCTATTGGTGTGACCGAGTGGATTGGAACCCGGAGGGGTACGGCGAACTGCTCGGCGTGATGGGGCCGGATGAATACCTGCCGTTCACCCGCAACAATGCCTTTACCAACCGGATGGTCAAATTCAGTCTGGAGCAGACCGTTGCTTGTCTCTACAACCTGCAACACAGCAAGCCGGATGGCTATGCGGCCGTGGTTGAGCGCTTGGACATCCGCCCGGATGAACGAGAGCTCTTCCGGCACACGGCGGAGAAGCTGAGGCTGCCGTACGACAGCCAGACCGAGATCGTTCCACAATCCGACGATTTCGCCCAGTATGCGGACCTGGAATTTGACACACTCTGGACGGACCGCTCCAGACCGTTTGGTCATTTCATTTCCCAGGAGCGTAATTATCGCTCCAAGGCGCTAAAGCAGGCGGATGTGCTCGAATTAATGCTGCTCTTCCCCCAAGAGTTCACCCGGGAGCAGATGAAGGCGGCCTATGCGTATTATGAGCCGATCACAACCCATGATTCCTCCTTATCCGCAGCGGTTCATGGTATTGTGGCCTCTTGGCTGGAACACAAGGAGGAAGCGGAAAAATTGCTGCAGCGAGTGATGGCGATCGATCTCTCTGTGGAGAAAAAAGGGGCTGCCGAGGGGATCCACATCGCCAATTGCGGTGGCCTGTGGCAGCTTATCGTTTACGGCTTTGCCGGTATGGCGAGCGCGATGTGGAGCGAGAACCTTCACTTGCAACCCCGGCTGCCTGAGGGCTGGGAGGAGATAAGATTCCAGGTCGTTTGGCGGGGGGAGCGCTACCGAGTAACGGTTCGTCCAGATGCTTATGAAGTGAACAAACTGAACGGGGGAGAAGCTGTTGCAAGTCAAACCATTTGAGGCAGCCATCTTTGATTTGGACGGCGTCATTGTCGATACCGCCAAATTTCACTATCAAGCCTGGAAGCGTCTTGCTGAGGAATTGGGGTTTGCTTTCAGCGAGAAAGAGAATGAGCAACTGAAGGGTGTCAGTCGCATGGAGTCGCTTGATCTTCTGCTTCGGGCCGGAGGGATAACGAATCTAACAGCGAAGCGGAAGGAGACGTTGGCTTCCCGGAAAAATGAGTGGTACAAGGAGTATCTCACCACGCTTACGCCCGCTGATGTATTGCCCGGCGTACGCAGCTTTCTCCATCACTTGCGCTCAAGCGGAATCAAAACAGCGATTGCATCGGCCAGCAAAAACGCACCGCTGATTTTGGACAAAGTGAATATCGGATCATGGTTAGATGTGGTGGTGGACGGGAACAGCATTGTCAAAGCAAAGCCGGACCCGGAGGTGTTCCTACAGGCAGCCCGGCTTCTTGGTGTGGCTCCGTTCGTATGCTATGTATTTGAAGATGCGGCGGCTGGCGTAGAGGGGGCGATCCGGGCAGGCATGCGAGTGGTTGGCGTTGGAGAAGAGCAACTGCTTGCCCGCGCCCATCTTACCGTCACCAGCTTTGAACAGCTTGAGCCTGTTTTTTTGCTGAGCCGAATCGGTGTATCTGATCTCGGCGTAACGGGAGATAGTCCATATGAACAGTAAACCCACAGGCGAGTTGATGCTGTCGCAAATGCAGCCGGATATTCCGTTTGTGCTGCCGGACGGCGGGTTCGTTACTCTGAAGCTGTTTACAGACCGTTTTGGCTCTCACCTGCATCTGTTGACCGTATCCAATGGCAGGCTTGTTTTTACCGTAATCCTTGAACGCGGTATGGATATAGGGGAACTCAGGCTTGAGTCGGAGAAGTTCAGTTGGGAGCGCGATACGCGGTATTTGCTGCATCCCGAAAACGTAGACCTTTACGACAATGAGCGTTCAGGTTGGGATGCAGGCTTCTATGCGGCTGTCGCCGCCATCGGTCCTGAAATTTTCGGTACGCCGGATGAGGTGAGAACCGTCCACGGGACGGCGTCCTATTCCCCGGCACTGATGGAGTCGATCCGCATGGCCTGGGATGAGCGGCACATTTGCCTGGAGGGCATTGTCCCGGTGAGAGGGTACGGAGCGTTGCCCGTTTATGAGAAAACCATCCGGATGGTAACGAGTTACGGGGAAGCCGTGCTATTTCGGGAGGATACTGTGCGGAATTTGACGGATATCCCGCAACCTGTGGATGATGGTTACCACATTCAACTGTCGGGGACGTATATGGAGCACGGCGGAAGTTATGTCCTGCCGGTTGCGGCAAAAAAAATGCTGCTGCGCGACGATGCCCCTTTGGAGGAGGACCCGTTGGCCGTCTACGGTTCAGAGATCAGGCTGTGCCCGATCCGCTGTTATCAATATGTTCCTGAGCCAGTGGAGGGGCTATCCGCTCTGCCGCAGGTTCGCGATTACTGCGCGGCCGCCAGCGCTGGTGAAGAACTGACGGCCGAGATGCTGGTGAACGCAAGCAAAGACGCCGCAGCCTATGTGATCCGTTCGCTGGCATGCTATCCCCGTTCCCTGATAGCCAAACGGGCGATCACGGACAAGATGTATGCTCTGGAGCCCTGCAAGACGAGACCCAATTCCATGAAGCAAAAGACGATAGACGGCGAAATTGTCTATGTTGGCCCCCAGGGTGATTGCACGGGCTGGATCATCTTTGGGGCGACACGTGATCCCGAGGAGATTGCAACCCTTGCGCGCTTGATCGGCAATGCTGCGAAGTAGCAGCAGAAAACGCCCACCGTCCCATAACGTGAGACAAATCAAAAACACCTTCAAGAGGCCGGAAGCCTGTCGTAGGACAGAAGAGACCCCTGGAGGTGTTTTTCACATTAAAATAACCAGTCACCGGCGGATTCCCGGCGACTGGCTGCTTAACACTTCCGGAATGATTTTCATGGCATTTGAACTTACATATCCGCCGCTGAATTTATCAATGGCGAGGCTGTCGATATTAAATCTCCCGGTATCTCCTTCTTCACGGATGAATCGAATAATATTTTTTTCGGCTTTCTCAGGCCTACGCATTAGTAAAATCAGGGCAGTTTCATGTTGTGCGTCCTGGAAGACAGTTACTAATTGATAAAGAGGTTTTTAAGCGTTGGTTGAAGAGAAGTTAATTCGCATTAGCTGAATGAAGGGCACCAATTCGACACCAAATCAGATATATGGCCTATTCAATTATCTGTTTTATACATTTTAATAAAACAAAAACCCTTAATACACAAGGGCTTTTACGGATCGAGACGACAGGATTTGAACCTGCGACCTCTTGCTCCCGAAGCAAGCGCTCTACCAAGCTGAGCCACGTCTCGATAATTAAAAGATATGTGGGAACATTAATAAATTATACTCCTTTCATCTATACTGTTAAGAGATTGTTTGCGGATTTTCAGAACCGGTTCGTTCTTGAATCCCCATTGACGGCAAGGATTCAGTTTTATATAATATTTGGTGATTCAATTGGATATGTTTAAACTTTGAAGAGGATTATTAGTTTGAATTCTGCCATCCAGAGAGCCGGTGCAATGGTGCAAGCCGGTTGGAGAATGACAATGAACTCGCCTCGGAGTTATGATGCCAAACATCGTCGTTTTACCCGCGTTAAGGGTGTAAAGTGAGCGGAGGACAAAGCATGTTCGACGCTAACTAGGGTGGTACCACGGGAAACTTCCTCTCGTCCCTAGCGATGATACGCTATGGATCGGGAGGTTTTTATTTTTTAGCAGTGATTTTGAAGAGAGTTTAGGGAGGATTCAATACTATGGCAGACAAAAACGTGCCGCAAGACGTTTACCAGGCCCAGAACATCGAACCGAAATGGCAGGCATACTGGGACAAAAATCAAACCTTTAAAACCCGGGAGGATGATGGCAAGCCGAAGTTTTATGCGCTTGACATGTTCCCTTATCCTTCGGGCGCCGGGCTTCATGTAGGCCATCCGGAAGGCTACACGGCGACCGATATCGTATCGCGTTTTAAACGGATGCGCGGTTACAACGTGCTTCACCCGATGGGCTGGGACGCATTCGGTCTGCCGGCGGAGCAGCATGCTTTGGATACCGGCGAGCATCCGCGCGACATTACGGTCAAGAACATCAACAACTTCCGGCGCCAAATCAAGTCGCTCGGTTTCTCGTACGACTGGGACCGGGAGATCAGCACGACGGATCCGGATTATTATAAATGGACCCAATGGATATTTATTCAACTTTACAAAAAAGGGCTCGCCTACGTTGCCGAAGTTCCCGTGAACTGGTGTCCTGCGCTCGGTACGGTGCTGGCGAACGAGGAAGTCATCGACGGCAAGAGCGAACGCGGCGGCCATCCGGTCATCCGCAAGCCGATGCGTCAATGGGTGTTGAAAATTACGGAATATGCGGAACGCCTGTTGGAAGACCTCGAGGAACTCGATTGGTCGGAGAGCATCAAGGATATGCAGCGCAACTGGATCGGCAAGTCCGAAGGAGCAGAGGTTGTATTTGCTATCGACGGGCATGAAGAGTCCTTGACCGTATTTACGACTCGTCCGGATACGCTGTTCGGCGCAAGCTATGCCGTGCTCGCTCCTGAGCATGAGCTTGTTGCCGGGATTACGACGGAAGCTCAACGTGATGCCATCAAAGCTTATCAAGATCAGGCCGCACGCAAGAGTGACTTGGAACGGACGGATCTGGCTAAAGAAAAGACCGGCGTGTTCACGGGCGCCTATGCGGTGAATCCGGTGAACGGCGCGAAACTGCCGATCTGGATCGCGGATTACGTGCTGGCCGGTTACGGTACAGGCGCGATTATGGCCGTACCGGGTCATGACGAGCGCGACTATGAGTTTGCGAAGCAGTTCGACCTTTCGATCATTGAAGTCGTGGAGGGCGGCGATATTGCCAAGGAAGCTTATGCCGGAGACGGGGCTCACGTCAATTCCGATTTCCTTAACGGTCTTCGCAATGAAGAAGCGATCAAGAAAATGATCGCCTGGCTGGAGGAAAGCGGCAAAGGTAAAGGCAAAGTGACCTACCGTTTGCGCGACTGGCTGTTCAGCCGCCAGCGTTATTGGGGCGAACCGATTCCGATTCTGCACCTGAAAGACGGCACGATGAAGCCGGTTCCTGAGGACCAGCTTCCGCTTGTCCTGCCGGATGTCGATGCCATCAAGCCGTCCGGTACGGGCGAATCGCCGCTGGCCAATGTGACCGAGTGGGTCAATACGATCGATCCGGAAACCGGGCTGCCGGCCCGCCGCGAAACGAACACTATGCCGCAATGGGCGGGAAGTTGCTGGTATTACCTGCGGTATATCGATCCGCATAACGATAAGGAGCTGTGCTCCAAAGAAAAGCAGCAGGAATGGCTGCCGGTCGATCTGTACATCGGCGGTGCCGAGCATGCGGTGCTGCACTTGCTGTACGCCCGTTTCTGGCACAAGGTGCTTTACGACCTCGGCGTAGTATCTACTAAAGAACCGTTCCATAAGCTGGTCAACCAAGGGATGATTCTCGGAACGAACAACGAAAAAATGAGTAAATCCCGCGGCAACGTCATCAATCCGGACGAAATCGTAAACGAATTCGGCGCGGATACTTTGCGGGTTTACGAAATGTTCATGGGACCATTGGAAGCTACGAAGCCTTGGAATGCGAATGGCGTCGAAGGAACGCATCGCTTCTTGTCCCGCGTATGGCGCTTGTTAGTAACCGAAGACGGCAGCCTGAACTCGAAGATCGTGGACGGCGATGGCAGCGACGAATTCAAACGGACTTGGCACAAAACGATCAAGAAAGTGACCGAAGATTTTGAAGCTCTTCGTTTTAACACCGCGATCAGCCAGTTGATGATCTTCATTAATGAAGCGTACAAAGTCGATGCCGTGCCAAGAGCTGCGGCGGAGAACTTCGTGCAATTGCTGTCCCCGCTTGCGCCGCATTTGGCGGAAGAATTGTGGGAACGGCTTGGCCATAAAGAAACGGTTTCTTATGAGCCATGGCCTGCTTATGACGAAGCTTGGACGGTGGACGCCGAAGTCGAAATCGTCGTCCAGGTCAACGGTAAAATCGTCGACCGGACGAAGATCTCCAAAGATCTGGATCAGGCGGCCATGCAGGAACATAGCTTGGGCCTTCCCAACGTGAAACAGGCTGTAGAAGGAAAAACGATCCGCAAAGTGATCGCGGTTCCTGGAAAACTGGTGAACATCGTCGTCGGTTAAGCACGCTCCTCCCGGTCGGCAGTACCGCCGGATGGAGGGTTGAATAATCCGTCGAGTTTGACAAGGTCCTCGTCATATTTCCGGTGCGTCGCTTCAATAAGACTTGAGAAAACGCGGCTTAAACCGGAATCCAATACGGCGATGCCTTCGGCCGTAACTCCGCCTGGAACGGCTACGCGCCTTTGCAGTTCTTCGGGTGTGAAGCCGCCTTCGGTCAGTAATTTGCCGGTGCCGTACAGCATTTCGGCTCCCAGGGAGATAGCTTCGGCTCTTCCTATGCCGGTAAGCCGGGAGGCGGCTTCCGCCCACTGCTGCAGAATGAAGGCGATAAACGCCGGTCCGCAGCTGGCGATGTCGGAGGCGATGCGCGTTTCCGTCTCCCGGATGGACATAGGAATGCTGATGGAAGATATGAGCTGTTCCAGCAGGAGCCGGTCTTCCGGCAGGATGCGGCTGCCGTAAATGCACAGCGATGCCCCGGAGAGTGCCGAGTGCGTAATGCTGGGGATGATTTTGGCGATTTTCGACGGAATCCGCTCTTCCAGCATACGGATTTGCACCGGACTGGTTATGGACACGACGATTTGCCGCTCGTCTACAATTCCGGCGAGTTCGTCGATGACGGCGAGGTAGTCAAGCGGCTTCACGCAAAGAAAAATAATTTGGCTCCCGTTCGCGGCTTCGGCATTGCTGCCGGTAACGCGAAGTCCGGGATGCCGTTTAGCCAGCAGCTCCGCTTTTTGCGGGGAGCGATTGCTGGCACAGATGTAATGCGGGTGCAGCGCACCGGAACGCAGAAAAGCTTCGATCAGCAAGCTTCCCATCGATCCTGTTCCGATGAAGGCTACTTTCATCCCGGTTCCCCCTTCCGTGCGTAACCTGATTTCAAACCATCTATTTAAATATGTATGCATCTTGAATGGATCTTCATGACCTATCACGAACAGATTCTTTAAAGATTGGGGCGTTCGGGTTGAAGAGGGAATATATCATTACATCGATTGTATCCGCCGTTATCGGAGCCGGGCTTATGCTTCTGGCCTTAGGGGGAAGCCATCCCCGGGGAATCGAAGGCTGGGTTCCGATAAACGAAAGCGTCGCCTCCGCAATGTCTGCAAAGGACGGGAGCGCGGCAGAAGTTCAGGCTGAACCGGCGAAAACGCAAGGCGGCAAAGCGACGGGTGAGAACACTCCAGCATCTGCAGTTGCTGCGGATGCGGGGAATCCGTCAAGCGCGGCTCCTGGAACGCAGGAAGCTTCCGAAGCTGCAGGTACGGCCGTAGCCCCCCTTGGGGCGAACGGTACGGCAGGGACGCCGGCAGCCCCCGGGACGAGCGGCACGTCCGCGAACCCGACGGAAGGAGACCTGCAGCGGGAACAAAGCGGGTTGATTAGCATAAACACCGCCGGGACGACCGAACTGCAGGAAATCCCCGGCATCGGGGAGAAGAAAGCGCAGGCGATCATCGATTACCGGAATGCGCACGGCCCCTTCAAGTCTGTGAACGAACTGACTGAAATAAAGGGCATCGGAGATAAAATGCTGGAGAAGATGAAGCCTCATATCAGGCTGTAAAGATGGGGGACATGTCAGGATGAATCCGGATCAACGCAAGGATTGGGATACTTATTTCATGGATATCGCTTATATGGTATCCACTCGCTCACGGTGCAGCCGCCGGCATGTCGGCGCTGTGCTGGTCCAGGGCAAGAAGCTGCTGGGAACGGCGTACAACGGCGCCCCTTCGGGCGTGCCCGATTGCTCCGAAGCCGGCTGCATGATCGCGGAAGACTATGAGCTTGCCGTCGAAAACGGGCAGGAAATCATGATCAAAAAACAGCGCTGCGTCCGCACGATCCATGCCGAACAAAATCTGCTGCTGTTTACCGACCGCATCGACCGCGAAGGCTCCAGCGTGTACGTCACGGACGAACCCTGCTGGACTTGCGCCAACATGTTGGCGAACAGCGGGATAACGGAGATCGTGTACCACCGGCCTTATCCTAAGGACACCGGAAAGGTGACGGCGATGATGAGCCAGAAAGGCATCGTTTTCCGGCGCCTGGAATCCTATGATCCGCCGCGGGAAACGGCCACGGAAATCGAGAACTGAGCATGACCGGAAATACTTACAAGATGAAGGAAGAACCTCATCTGCTTGATGCAGATGAGGTTCTTTTTGTTTCGCATATGAAGAAGGGGAGGGGTAGGGATGGAGCGCAGACCTTTGGCGGCTATCGCCTGCTGTTGGATTCTCGGTAATGGTTTGTCTTGTTTGTACGACGGAATAACCTTTTGGCTGCTCTGGGGCGGCATTTCTTTGATGGCACCGCTGCTCTCAACAGTCGGCCGGTTTCCTTGGAGGCGGCTTCTGGTCCTGTGGATACTATTTTCGCTCGGAGCGGCCTATTGGGCTAATAACGACGGAAGCAACGTCAGCGCTATTGAAGCCCGGTCGAAATATATATCCCCTGAGAATAGTGGGATGATGGAATTGGAAGGGATCCCGGTCCAAGTGGAAGGGAGGATTGTGTCGACCGTGGATATCGACGGGGATCGTGCGGCGTTTACGCTACGGCTCAGCGGATATTCTTTTACTGGCGAGTCCAATGGTGAGCGTGCTTCTAGGGAACGGAAGGAGCCATGGCACGAAAGTAAAGAAAAGGTCGCCGTGCAACTAAGATTATCTTCGCAATCCGAACTGGCGACCGCGGCGTCATGGAAGCGAGGTCAGATATTTGTCATTGGCGGTACCTTGGAGCGTCCTGGAGACGCCCGGAATTTTGGCGGCTTTGATTACCGCAACTACTTGCGTAATCAGAGAATTCACTGGCTGCTAAAGACGAAAGGGGCTTCCGGCGTCATAAGCGAATCGCCGAATCATTTCAGTTTTACTGCAGTATTGGGAAAGGTCGACAGTTTAAGGGACCGGCTGGGGGTTACAGTAGGAAAACTCTTTCCGGGCTGGCAGGCCGGTTATATGAAAGGATTGATCATCGGCCTAGCCGATGATCTGGAGCCCGAGAAGTACGCACAGTTCACCAATCTGGGGCTGACGCATATTCTGGCAATTTCGGGAAGCCATGTCGCGATTAATGTAGGCCTGCTGTTTGGTCTGCTCCGCCTGTGCCGGATCACCCGCGAGACCGCGATATGGATCGTACTGGGATTTGTTCCCGTCTATGTACTGCTGACAGGTTTTTCTCCCTCGGTTATCCGATCGGGGATCATGACGATGCTGGGTCTTTATCTCCTGCGCCGTGGTCTTCTGAAGGACGGATTAAACGTCCTGTCCGCTGCCGCTTTGCTCATGCTGCTGTGGGACCCGTATTATCTGCTAAATGTGAGCTTTCAGCTCTCTTTTGTGGTCACGGCCGGGCTAATCGTATTCGTGCCGCTGCTGTCGCCTTATTTCCGCTGGTTGCCTGAGCGCCTGAGGGGAGCGGCCGCGATCACGGTGGCCGCCCAGCTCGTTTCTTTTCCGGTCACGATCTACTACTTTAACCAGTTCTCATTGCTTTCGTTGGTAGCGAATATGGTGATCGTTCCGCTTGTCAGCCTGATCGCGCTGCCGGTCGGAACGGCGGCTCTGTTAGCCAGCGGAGTCTGGCTCCCGCTCGGACAATGGATTGCCTATCCCGTACGCTTGTTGAACTCGCTTACTTTCACCGCTACGGCATGGCTGACTGACCGCAGCGGATTCATGACCTATTGGAAGTCACCATCGCTGCTATGGATTACCATCTTTTACGGCCTCGCCTACTGGCTCTTGCGCCGGGGAGCACACAAAACGGCGGCCCAGCCATATTCAGCATTCTCTGCTGCTTCCGTAGATGACACGGTCCCGCTCCCACCCTATCCGGGAGCGAAGCTTCCGCATGTTGCGACCCTTACCCGGCTCAAATCATCCTGGAAGCAACTTTGCTTATCATGCATTTTGATAGCAGGATTCGCGGGATTGCTTGTTACCGGCTACCAACCCGCCAATGCAAAGGGAGTTGGCCATGTCCAGTTTATCGACGTCGGGCAGGGCGATTGCGCCTTAATAACTACGCCGACAGGAATTAATATCTTGGTGGATGGAGGAGGAACCGTGTCGTTTCGTAAACCCGGCGATGCTTGGCGCAACCGGAAGGAGCCGTTTGAAGTAGGGGCCAAAACGGTAGTTCCTCTGCTCAAAAAAAGAGGAATCCACCGCTTGGATGCCGTTATACTGACCCACGGAGACCAGGATCACATCGGCGGTCTGCAGGCGGTTGTCGAACAATTCCCGGTGGAGGCGCTCCTGTTTAACGGAAGTCTTGCCGCCTCCGCGACAATGAATAAGCTGATGGCGACCGCCAATGCCGGAAACATCCCGGTGTATGCGGCTCACCAAGGTATGAAACTAACGCCGGACGAGGCCACGACGATTGAGTTTCTGGCACCTCCGGATGAACCGGTTTTTTCAGGCGTTCCTTATGTGGAAGAGCAAAACCACCGATCCCTGGTTTTCCGGCTTGAAATGGAGGGAGCCTCATTTTTGTTTACTGGGGACATGGATGTATCGGCGGAAAGGAAAGTGCTTGCGCTAGAATCGGGAAAACGGCTACTGCTACCGTCTCCCGTTGACGTATTGAAGGTGGCGCACCATGGAAGCAAGACATCTACCTCCGCGGAGTGGCTTGCGCGGCTGCAACCGAAGCTGTCCATCATTTCAGTCGGAGCCTCGAATAGCTACGGCCATCCGAATGCCGGAGTTATGGAACGGCTTGAAAGAGCGGAGAGTTTTATATACAGAACAGACCTGCAGGGTGAAATTCAAGTGAAGGTGAAATCGGGAACCCTGTGGATACGTCGCAAATTGGAATAGTTAAGCAAGAGTCTCGTATGCGACGAGGCACTTTTTAATGGGGATTTTCGAAAAATGACTTTACACGACTGATGAAACGTGATTTAATATACCTGAAACCGGTATCATTAATTTCAGCATTTTGTTTCATGTCGTTTCATGGAGTTTTTCCAATTGTTTCAGCAGCTGCTTAACAACAAAGCTTAACTCATGGAGGTAGAATGAAGTTATTTTTAATTCGTCATGGTCAATCGATCGGCAATCTGTTTCTGGATGAAGACTTGCCGGATTCACCCTTGACTTCAACAGGTCTGTTGCAGGCCGATAAGGTTGCGTCATTTCTCGGCCGTAAGTCGGTGACAAGGATTGTATCCAGTCCGTTGATCCGTGCCATGCAAACGGCCAAGCCGCTCTCGGATCTGCTATCTATCCCGGTAGAGATATGGATGAATCTGTATGAATACAGGGAGGGGCCAGCTTTTTATAGCCTGCCTCGTAAAGAGATCCAGAAGTTTGTACCGGATGTCATGCTGCCGGAAGAAATCCTTGAGCCGGGTTGGAGCTGTCCGGGTGACGAAAACCGGGAGACTGTCGAGAATCGCGCGAAATCGATAGTCGAACAGCTACGCCTCTCTACGGATGATAGCATCGCCCTTTTTGCTCACGGCATGTTGATCGACTTCCTGATCCGTGAAATTTTGCAGCTTTCGAATGGATCGAATATTCATTTTGTTCAAGCCAATACCTGTATTAACTGCTTTGATCTGAACGAGAACGAGGTTAAGGTTTTGAGCTTGAATCAAACGGAACATCTGTGCTGCCATTAGAATTCTTATCAAACTAGAAACATCGCTTTTATTGGCGAGAGGAGATGAACCATCCTTGCATTTATACGTAATCAGGCATTCTCAATCGACAATGAACATTGGTATGGGAGGAGGAGCTAACTGCGGCTTGTCCCCAATCGGGTTATGGCAGGCAGAGCAAATCCCCCAATTTTTCGACGATATTCCAATCAAGGCCATATTCTGTAGTCCGTTGAAACGGGCAGTCTTGACCGCGACACCCCTGGCTAATCATAAAAATATGCCGATTATTTTGGTTCCGCAAATGTCGGAAGTATTTAACGGGGATTGGCCGGATTATCGCGATTATCCGTGGGAAAGCTGCGAACAAATTGTAAGCGATTTCCCGAATACGGAGTTCCTGCATTCCCACGACCTTTCCCAATCCTGGTGGCCTGTTTGGCCTGAAACTTTTCCTCAGGTCCGGGTGAGAGTTCAATCTTTCTTTGATGCGGAGATCGCTCCCTTTTTAGGGACGGATGAGCACATTGTCGTCTTTGGGCATGGGCAATCCACCGCAGACTTGAAGCAAGTCGCCAATCCTGGCGATATCATTCCCGTTTACAATGCAGGGATCGTTGAATTTATAATGGACGGTGAGGGCAAGTGCTTGTCCGCTGAAGTGCATACCGGCCATCTGGGGCCGCACGTATCCGATTAATTTATGATAATGGGGGATTTCCATGTTGAAAAAAACAATCAGTGTCATCGCAGCTTGCACACTAGTGTTAGCGCTTACAGCCTGCGGTCCGAAACGTGAAGCCGCACCGGCTCCGGCATCAAACGGTGCCGCTCAGGAGGAAGCGGCCAAACCTGCAAAATTGATGGTATGGGCCAATGAATCCGAGAAAGAGCTCGAATCGATTCGGACAATCACTAGCAGATTCACGGCCGATAACGGGATCGAAGTCGAGGTAGTACCCGTAAACGCACGCGAACAATCCAAAACATTCTCTCTGGATGGTCCTGCCGGTCGCGGACCCGATCTCTGGTGGGCGACCCATAACTCCATGGGAAAGAACGTTCTCCAGGGTTTGGCCGAACCTTATGATCTGGATGAAGAAGTGTTGAAAAATTACTCCGAAGAAGCCATTCAAGCGGTTACGATCGATGGCAAGATTTACAATTTGCCCATGGTTGTTGAAACAGCAGTCCTGTTCTACAACAAAAAGCTGTTGCCGGAGCAACCGGAATCCTGGAGCGATCTGGAGAAGTTTGCATCTACCTATACCGATTCTTCGCAAAATAAATACGGCTTTCTGATTGATGGAACCAACTTCTATTATACGAATATGTTCATGCAAGGAAATGGCGGTTACATTTTCGGCTATGACAAGGATAAAGGGTACGATGTGGGAGATATCGGCTTGAATAACGAGGGGGCCGTAAAGGGAGCCCAGTTAGTGCAATCCTGGTTTGACAAGAACTATTTGCCGAAGTCTATTACCGGGGACGTAATGGATGGTTTATTTAAAGAAGGAAAGGTCGGAGCTGTCTTGTCCGTACCTTCTTCTTTGATGAATTATGCCGGCGCGCTGGGGGATGACCTCGGAGTCGCTCCAATTCCGAAGCTGGACAACGGCGAGCATTCACCTTCATTTTTGGGAGTTAAAGGCTGGGTTCTGTCTCCTTATTCCAAAAATAAAGAATGGGCCGCAAAGCTCGCGCTTTACATGACCAGTCAAACTTCACTTGAGAGTCATTTCAGAGTAGCCGGGGAGGTTCCGGCAACGCTGGGGATTTTGACCAGTGATCTGATTACCAAGGATCCCTATTTCTCAGCGGTTGCGGAACAAAGCAAATACGCCACGCCTACGCCAAATATTCCGGAAATATCCCAAACCTGGGAGCCGATGAAGAACGCCTTTGTCTTCTTGTCGCAAGGCAATGACGCCAAAGAAGTGCTCGATGAAGCGGTTGACCAGATCAAAGAACAGATAAGCATTAATAATTCATCAGCGAAATAATATGGTACGGCAGATGGGGATACTCTGTATCCTCATCTGCTTAGTCCTCACTCGCCATCAGGGAGGTCTATTATATTGAGCGAGCACGAAGAAGAGAACCGCAAAGCGGGTTCCCATAGCCCCAAAAGAGCTATGATGCTCTCGATCGTACCGGGATTGGGACAGTTTTATAACCGAAGATATTTTAAAGGAATCCTCTTTTTCATTTTAATTGCTGCATTCCTTGTCGTATTCGGCAACTTTTTGAATATCGGCTACTGGGGATTGGTCACTTTGGGGACCATGGAGGGGGTGGACGATTCCAGAATGCTGCTCATTCAGGGCATTGTATCCGTTATCCTTACTGTTTTCGCATTAGGCGTTTATTGGTTGAATTTGATCGATGCCAAAAAGGATGCCGAGCGAATCAAGGAAGGCTGGAAAGTGACCACCTTGAGAGAAGGGTTCAAAAACGCATGGGACAAGGGTTTTCCATACGCGTTGGTAGCTCCCGGATTCTTCATGATTATTTTTGTGCTAATATTGCCCTTGATGTTTATGGTGGCGCTAGCCTTTACAAACTATAACATTTACAATTCTCCCCCTAAGTTTTTGCTAAGTTGGGTAGGAGTGAAGAATTTCTTCAATGTCTTTTCCGTTCCGATGTGGCGCAATACGTTTTTCTCCGTGCTGTCATGGACCATTATCTGGACGCTTGTGGCAACGACCTTGCAGGTAGGCCTTGCGCTATTTTTGGCGATTATCGTCAATGATAAACGGATAAAATTCAAGAAATTCATTCGAACCTTTTTGATTCTTCCCTGGGCGATCCCTGGTTTCGTGTCGATATTGACCTTTGCGGCCATGTTTAACGACCAGTTCGGTGCGGTCAATAATCAACTCTTGGCCCCTCTCGGAATAAACATTCCCTGGCTTACGGATCCTTTATGGACCAAGGTTGCCATCATATTCGTCGAGGTCTGGCTTGGTTTTGCTTATGTATTCGCCTTATTTACCGGGGTATTGCAAAGCGTTTCGTCAGACTGGTACGAAGCAGCGGAAGTGGATGGGGCCAGCAAATGGCAGAAATTCCGCAATATCACGCTTCCCCATGTATTGTTCGCGTCCGCTCCGTTATTGATCATGCAATATACAGGCAACTTTAACAACTTTAATCTGATTTATTTATTCAATCAAGGCGGACCGCCGGTCCGGGGCCAAACCGCAGGATCTACGGATATCGTAATATCCTGGGTGTATAAGCTGACCTTTGATACGCTGAACTATAACATGGCCGCCGTTATCTCGATCATTCTGGGCGTGTTTGTCGCCAGCATTGCCTTTTTTCAATTCCGACGGACTCGTTCTTTTAAAGAAGGGGGGACTAACGGTTGAACGCCAAATTAAAGTCACGGCTTGAAGTCGCAGGAATTTATCTGATTATCTTCATTATGTTTCTGGTTATTATTTATCCATTATTGTGGGTGTTCGGGATTTCGCTCAATCCGGGTACCAGTATGTACAGTGCGACGATTATCCCTAAAAATGCTTCGTTAGAGCATTATAGATGGCTGTTTACCAATCAGGATAGCAATTATTTGCTTTGGTATAAAAACACGTTGATCGTAGCCAGCGCTAAGACTGTGCTTTCCCTGACGGTGACGCTTTTTGTAGCATACGCATTCTCGCGGTACAATTTTGTCGGGCGAAAAAACGGGCTTTATGTCCTTATGTTGATCAAGATTTTTCCGGTGTTAATGGGGATGGTTGCCATTTACATTTTGCTCAATCTGGTGGGCTTGCTCGATTCCCTAATAGGATTAACCCTGGTATACGTAGGGACTTCAATTCCGACGCATGCGTTTTTGGTTAAAGGTTATTTTGATACGATTCCGAGGGATTTGGATGAAGCGGCAAAAATCGATGGAGCCGGCCATTTCCGTATTTTCTTCCAGATTATTTTGCCGTTGGCCGTTCCGATTGTCGCGGTAGTCGCCTTATTTAATTTTATGGCGCCTTTTATGGATTTCTTATTACCGCGCATCGTGATCCGCAGTCCGGAAAACTATACGCTGGCACTCGGATTGTTTAACTTGGTCAATCAGGAATTCGGACAGAACTTCACGCGCTTTGCCGCGGGCTCCATCTTGATTGCCGTACCGATTGCGACCGTATTCCTTTATTTCCAGCGGTATCTGATTAGCGGACTGACCGCCGGCGCTTCAAAAAGCTAATTCATGCCTGGAGCCCGGTAGCGATTATAGACGCCGGGCTTCAAGCGTTCTAGGTAAATTGCAACCGACAAAGGATGTGTAGTATGGCTTATGGCAAGTCCCTGGCATATTGGAACGCCGGAATTGATTATGCGTTTGCTGCTTTCACTTTTTTTGGGAGGAATTATAGGATATGAGAGAGAGATAAACCGCCATGCAGCCGGTTTGAGAACCAATATATTGGTTTGTGTGGGCTCCACCCTGATCATGTTGTTATCGATTTACGGGTTTACGGATTTTCTGAATGAACCGACCGTACGGACCGATCCCGCCAGGCTGGCCGCCCAGGTTATTAGCGGTATAGGCTTTTTGGGTGCGGGAACGATCATGCAGAAAGGCGCATCGATAAAAGGGCTGACCACTGCGGCAACGTTATGGGTCATGGCGGCGATTGGCCTCGCGGTGGGCGCCGGATTTTATTATCCGGCCGTGATCACTTGCCTCATTGTAATTATTTCGCTTAAGGCGTTAAATAAAGTAGAACATCGGTTTTTGGCTTCCAGAAAAATTCATACCCTTAGAATTTCTCTGCCTCCTGAATCACCAAGCTTAGCGGAAATGTATGCCGTAATGACCTCCTATCATCTGGATATCAAAACGATTAGCATCGCAAACGAAAATGGCAGTCTCGGGAATGAAGTTCAGCGGATTAAAATTACGTTCGCCGCACCTAAGAATGCTTCCTTGATTCAAGTTTTGGAGAAATTTCATGCTCTTCCGGATGTTTCATCCTTGCAGATGGAAAGATAACTGGCTATGGTCCCGAAATTATAGTAAAATATATACATTTATAAGTCCGGATTCTACTATTCATTTGAGGTGAGTGAAAATCGCAACGATCAAAGATGTTGCCCGGGTAGCCGGCGTGTCACCGGCAACGGTATCCAGGGTAGTTACGAATAAAGGAAATACAACAGAGGAAATAAAGAAACGTGTGCTCGAGGCTATGGAAGAACTGAAATATGTTCCTAACATTAACGCGCAGTCGCTTTCTTCCAACAGGTCCAGGACCATTTGTTTCTCGATTGCGCGAAACCCGAAAGAAATACTCGGAAACTCATTTTTCAGCGACGTACTTTGCGGAATTTCCGATGCGGCCAAACTGCAGGACTACAACCTGCAGTTTGCCTTGTTCCATACGATCGAAGAGCAGATGGAAAAATGCGTGAAGCTGTATCGGCAAAAGCAGGTGGATGGGTTTATTTTTACTAGCATCCGTTCATCCGATAAAGATATTTTGTTAAAAGGCCTCAAGGCGAAACACATTCCTTTTGTGATGATCGGCAGCAGTTTATCGCACAGTGCTCTATCCATACATAATGACAATGTAAGGGATAGCTACATTTCGACGAAATATTTGGTGGACAAAGGCTACAGCCGGATTTTGTTCCTCACGCCCAACTTGAAGCAGGATGTTATTTACGATCGAATCCATGGATATCAGCGGGCGATTGAAGAAAGCGGCCTAAATTTATCTCCGGAATATATTCTTTACTGCGGGGACGAGGAAGATGAGGTTACCCAAGCGTTGGAGCAGGTGGAGAAACAGGGTCTCTCCTTTGATTCGATTATCACTACGGAGAGTATTATGTCCTTAAGCGCACTGAAATATTGTCAGGCTAAAGGGAAGAGAGTCCCCGAAGATGTGGGGATTTTATGTTTCAACAATGCGCCGTACCTGGATAAAGTATCTCCTTCCATCAGTTGCATTGACCTGAATCCGATTTTGCTCGGGAACGAGGCGTTCAAATTGCTGTTAGACTTGATTGAACAACCCTCCAGTTCTTTCGTGAATAAAAGCATTACGCTCCCGTCGCAAATTATTGAGCGCCAATCTACTTAAAGGACTTGACTTTCCCACAGCTAGCTGGCATCGGCGCACCGCCGTCGTCGGCTTTTTTTATTTCTTGCTGCGATAAGAGGACTGCGCGGATGACGCGTTCTCTTTTTTTTGGTATCCTAAGATGAGATTGAAGACGGAGGCACTAGAAATCCAGACTTTTTTCCTAATATTTACTCAAAAAAATAGTAACAACATTGCAACATATTGATGGACGATCACGTCTGTAAGGTTGCATGGAAGGGGGAGCCTTTGTGGTGGAGCAAGGTCTCATCAGAGCCGCTCAAACGGGCGATCGCGACGCTCTAATCACCCTATTGCGAGAAATAGAGACTCACGTGTACCGGACGGCCTATTACATTTTAAACAATGAACAGGATGCAATGGATGCAGCCCAGGAAGCGCTGATTCGGATTTATACCAAAATCGATTCTTATGAAGAAAAAGCCCAGTTCAAAACCTGGGTACAGCGAATTGTCACAAATATCTGTATCGACAAATTCCGGAGGAGCAAACCAACCGTTTCGATCGACGAACATGACATGGTTTTCCAAGGGAATGAGAGCGTCGAAAGAGAAGTTATGTCCGGATATTTGGCACATGACATACGCGAAGCTATCGACCAGTTACCGGAACATCACCGGATGGTCGTCGTTCTAAGGTATCTGCAGGATTTCTCTTATAACGAAATCGCTGATAGCCTGAATTTGCCGCTCAATACGGTGAAATCCTATTTATTCAGGGCCAGGCAGCAGCTTCAACACTTACTCCAAGATTATCAGAAAGGTGGTGTATCAGGATGAAATGCCCGGAGGCGGTGGAATGGATGCATCGTTATATCGATCACGATCTGAACGAGGAAGAAAGTTCAGTTCTGTTTGAACATATGCAAAATTGCCCGGAATGCTCCGAGAAATTCGCCATACTGAATGAGCTGTCGGCCAAGCTGGAAGAGCTTCCGAAGGTGACTCCTCGTTTTAGTCTGGTCGACTCGATTCTTCCTCAACTGGATGTCATTGACCGGGCGCGGCGGGAAGAAGGCAGCGCGGCCGAAGATGTTGCGGGCACGATGGTGGCTGCGGAGAGCACGGATGAGTTAAGCCGTAGCCGGCGCGAACGGCCAGTGCGACGCAGCAGCCGCGCTTACCGGACAGGTGCCTTTGGCCTTGCGGCAGCAGTGATTTTAGGCGTGTTTATATATCAGTACGAACCTAAGACGATGCCGGATGCGGAGATAGCTTCACGGGTTGCATTCGACAGTAACTCCTCTACGGCAGATAGATCTTCCTCGTCGGAGACGGAAGAGAGTGCGGATAATTTTTCGAAGCAAGATGGCGGCGAGACCGGTCCCATTATGCAAGAAGATCACAACACTCCTGCAGCCGATGAGAGCTTAAAGTCGTCCGGGAACGGTGCAGGCGGAGAGAGCAAAAGTGACTCCTCCAATGGCGGAAGCGGCGGATCCCAGGAAACAACTACGCCGGATCGCTCAGGCAATGACGCTGCGCCTCCCAAAGCGGCCAATCCGGCTGCCAACGGCGGGAATAGCGGAACGTCAAGCCCGGCGACATTGGATCGGGACAAAAACGCTAAGACGCCGCAGGAAAGTGCTCCCTTGAATAATGAGGGAGGGGCAGAAGCAGAGGATAGCGATGCCAGCTTAAAAACCATGGTTCCGGAAAAGGCGCCTGTTGACGGACTTGCGGATAGCAGTATGATGGGAATCGCCAATTTCCTGGCGACAAATCAGTGGCCTTCCCCGGACGGAAAATATACGGCTGAACTGCGGGATAATCATTTGTACGTATACCGGAATGATGCCGAGGATCGCACGCTTTTGGTGGATCAGACCTTGGACGGCAATTGGGTAAATGGAGAATGGTCCCAAGACGGCAAAACATTTACGTATGAGACGGAAAAGGACGGGACCTCGGCAGCGCATACCGTACAGCCGGTACAATCGGAAACGGGCGCCGACGGTAATTCTTCCGCAAATCAGCCTTAAGTAACATGCTGTCGGCTCAGGCATACAGATATTTTTTCGGAAAAAATACGGCTTATCTCCCAGTCACCTTTTCGGGAGATATGGAATAGGTTATATAGATAAATAGAGACAGGATTGACCCTGATCGTCGTATGACCGCCGGCGGGAAAGTTTCTAGAGCTTTTCAGCCCGCGTTTATATAGATGCTCCGGGACAAAGGGACCTTGCGCCGCGTGCAGAGGTCCCTTTGTTTGCTCTTCTATGCCCTTGGACTAATTGGCCGATTCACAGTATCATAGGAAGAGCGGATTGAAATCGTGAAGAGGGGAGAGAGATGCCGGATGGATGTTAAAACAGCGGTCAAACAATTGAAACAAGGGCAGGTCTCCCCATTATATTTGTGCTACGGAACTGAAAAATACCAAATCCAGGAGTTTATCGGTTTGCTGCAGGAGCAAGTGGTGGATCCGGACCAGAAGGATTTTTCTATGGCGGTATTTGATCTGGCCGAGACTCCGATGGAAGTGGTCGTCGAAGAAGCCGAGACGCTTCCGTTTCTTGTGGAGCGCAAGTTGATTGTCGTGCGGGATTCCTCAGTATTTACGGCAGGCAAAGAAGGCGGGAAAATCGAGCATAAGCTCGAAGCGCTGACGGCCTACATGGATAATCCTGCCGAGCATAGCGTTATCGTTTTTGTAGTTCATGGGGAGAAGCTCGACGAGCGGAAAAAGATCGTAAAAGCGATGAAGGCCGCGGGCACGGTGTTGTCGTTTATGCCGCTGGGGGGCAGCGAATTGACCCAATGGGTCGTGCGCGAAGTGGAAAAACGCGGGCGCCGGATCGGCCGGGAAGCCGCCGAGGCGCTGGTCGCGGCTGTCGGCGTGCAGATGACGGCGCTGGCGGTGGAGGTGGACAAGCTGTGCTTGTACGCCGGCGAGGGCGGCATGATCGATGCCGCGGCAATCGATCAACTGGTGGCGAAAACCACGGAACAAAATGTGTTCGCGATGGTCGAGCATATTGCCGGCCTCAAACTGGAACAGGCGCTGGATATCTTCTATGAACTGCTCAAACAGCGCGAGGAACCGATCAAAATTGCGGCCTTGATCGCCCGCCAGTTCCGGATCATGCTACAGGTCAAGGATATGGCGCGTCAAAGCTACTCCCAGCAACAGATTGCCTCGCAACTGGGGCTGCATCCCTACGCCGTTAAAATTGCCGGTGAACAAGCCCGGAAATTTGAGCATGCGCGGCTAAAGCGAATCCTGTCCGAATTGGCCCAGCTCGATTACCAAATGAAGAGCGGCGGCATCGACAAAGTATTGGGGCTGGAATTGTTTCTGTTGAAGCTGGGGGCGTAGGCGGCCGAAATTCTCCCCCGGGCACAGACTTAGACGATAGCCTCCTGGGTCGCCAAGTCAAATTTGACCCCAAATAACTGGAAAACCTCCAGTTAATTCGGGGCTTTTTTCGGTTTTATGCTAATTAGCTGGAAAACCTCCAGTTAATTGGCCCGAAATCAGTTGCATTCTGCGGAACCTGCAAAATTAACTGTAGGAAATCCGGTTAATTTACGAAACTTTCTTATATGAGGGATTTTAGATGTATAAAATGCAGTTATTTTTTTGAGAACGCCGCCCCCGCAGCGCACAAAGTTACTTATGCCACCAATGTCACCACAACGCACCAAGTAACCTATGCCGCCAAAGCTCCCGCGTTCGCACTAAGTAACTTATGCCACCAATGTCTCCACAACGCACCAAGTAGCCTATGCCGCCAAAGTTCCCGCGTTCGCACAAAGTTACTTATGCCACCAATGTCACCACAACGCACCAAGTAACCTATGCCCCAAAGCTCCCGCGTTCGCACTAAGTAACTTATGCCGCCAATATCTCCACAACGCACCAAGTAACCTATGCCGCCTAAGTCACTCCGCGAACAAAAGTAACTATTTTTCCCCTGGCCAACACAACGCGCCCAGTAACTCTTATCCCACCTAAACACACAGCTGAACCAAGCAACTTAAATCGCCAAACCGCCAGTGCAATGTAATCCTCCCCCTCCGCTCTACCCTGCCGCACGCGGGCAGCTCACCCGCTGCCGAACTCCTTGCATAGCACAGAACATCAAAAAGACCTGAACGAAATCGTCCAGGTCTCTCTGAGCTTAAGTTTATAAATAGCGACGCTTACGCTTGGGACGTAAGGGCGTTCAATTTTTTAGCCAAGCGGGATTTCTTGCGGGATGCTGCATTTTTGTGGATCAAACCTTTAGTAACGGCTTTGTCCAATTTTTTGGCTGCAGCAGCGAAAGCGGCTTTAGCTACTTCTACTTCGTTGTTCGCCAGAGCGGTATCGGCAGTTTTAACAACCGTACGCAAAGCGGACTTTTGCGAAGCGTTCAGAGCACGGCGCTTGTCGTTTGTTTTTACACGTTTGATTGCGGATTTAATGTTTGGCATTGCATTCACCTCCTGTAAAGCATATATCATCCCAGATGATTCACAACTTAAAATATTTTATCATGCCCCCCGCTAAAATGCAATCGATTCGTAGAAACAAAGCTCATGTGCATAATGTCATTCTCTCTCCCGCAAACTATAGGCAACCGAGGAAAAGGAGGTCATCATGACATGAATTTGGATTTGCGGGACTACTCCGTCCGGACCGATCTGGCCGTGGAATCAAAAGAGATGGCGGAGACCGCTTACGGCGGGCCGGTGCCGGGACTGAACGAACAGATCGATGAACACGACGGCATCAAAATTACCCGGCTGGATGTGACGAATGAGGCGGCATCGCGGCAAATCGGCAAAATGGTTGGACACTATATCACTATCGAGGTCCCCGGGCTCCGCAGTCAGGACAGCGATCTGCAGGAAAAAGTTTCGGCTGCTTTTGCCAAAGAGTTCGGCTTGTTCCTGAACAAGATTGGCGTCCATGAGAATGCCAAAGTGCTCATTGTCGGACTCGGTAACTGGAACGTAACGCCAGATGCGCTTGGACCCCTTGTGGTGGAAAATGCGCTGGTCACCCGCCATTATTTTGAGCTGGCTCCGGATCAAGTGTCCCCGGGATATAGGGAAGTGAGCGCAATAGCACCCGGGGTGCTTGGGATTACCGGTATTGAATCGAGCGAAGTGGTGCAGGGGATCGTGGAACGGACCAAGCCCGATTTGATCATCGCCATTGATGCGCTGGCTTCCAGATCGCTGGAGCGGGTGAACACGACCATTCAGATTGCCGATATCGGAATCCATCCGGGTTCAGGCATCGGAAACAAGCGCCGGGGCCTGACCAAAGAAATATTGGGCGTTCCCTGCATCGCGATCGGCGTTCCGACCGTATGTTACGCCTCCACGATCGTGAACAATGTATTCGATTTGATGAAAACCCATTTCGACCAGGAAAGCGACGAGGGGCAGCCGGGTCAGACTAAGCAGATTCTTGGGCTCCTGACGGAGCTAAGCGAAGGTGAACGACTGGGCCTCGTAAAAGAAGTTCTCGAGCCGCTCGGGCATGATCTGATCGTGACCCCTAAGGAAATCGACGAATTTATCGAAGACATTGCCAATGTGATCGCTAGCGGCCTTAACCTGGCCCTTCATGAGGCCGTAAATCCGGATAACGTTGCTACCTATACCCATTAAAATCATCAACTCCTCCTCCCTATGAAGTTCGCAATCTAGCGGACTTCTTTCTTTTTGTGAGAATTCAAGGTTCTAATCTGCGCGCTAGGTTCATAGATTTGGATTAAAAGAGATGGAGCCTTAAGATTTACCGGCTGGAGGAGGATAAGACAAAATGAAATTCAGAGCTTGGAACATCGGAAAATTAAAGCGGAATCTGCTGCACGTGCTGGCGATGGGGCAAACTTTTCTGCTGATGTCGGTATTGTCGGTCGTATTTTTCGTTCTGCTTGGCACGTTCGGGATCGCCGAAAAAAACTTGAACACGTCGCCCGTTTCATCCATGAAAGGGTTGGCGGCATCTCTGTCGAGCCGTTTTTTTATCGAGATGGTCGGCATGGAGTTGCCGCATTCGGTCAGTGAACAACAGACGCCTGCTTTTTCGGGTAAACAGATGTCCCAATTTGTGTTTCAATTGCTAACCGACGTAAATCCGGCAGATCCGAAAAGCCTGGTCGCCAGGGAGGTTCCTGGCCTTGGCTCGGACAGCCCGATCCTGCTGCGCACAGGTTCAGGCAATACGACCGTGCAGGCACCGGAGGATTACCGGCCGGGTACCGGGGCCGACGGTACCGCCCCGGATCATCCTGAGCCGGATGCAGGCGATCCGCAGCCGGAGAATGACCCCGGAACGACTCCGCCTGATACAACCCCGGGAAATCCTCCTAACGGAGATCCGGGTCAGACCGGAGATGCTCCCATCAAACCGGGCAACAAAAATATCGTGATGATTTATCATTCCCATCCGCAGGAATCGTACAATCCCCTGCTTGGAACGAACGGGGATAACCCGAGTTCGGCCGAGGAGAAGAAGAACGTCGGTCTGGTCGGAGAATTTCTCGCCAAAGAGCTGGAGCGCAAAGGCGTAGCTGCGATGCATTCTTTTCAAAACTATGCGGCCACTGTAAGTAATTACAATTACAATTATTCATATAAATATTCAAGAGAAACCGTAAAAACGGCCATGGCCGAGAACGGCAAACTTCAATATTTCATTGATATCCACCGAGATTCGCAGCGCCATGAGAAAACGACTACGCAAATTAACGGGGAGTCTTACGCACAGGTCTACTTCATAATTGGACATGCGAACGAAAACTGGAGGAAGAATGAAGCTTTCGCGAATTCGATTCATGACCGGCTGGAGAAATCGTATCCCGGCATTTCACGCGGCATTTGGGGCAAAACTAGCTCCCAAGGAAACGGAGAATACAATCAGTCGCTGTCCCCGCAAAGCATTTTGATTGAAATCGGGGGAATAGACAATTCGGAGGAAGAACTGGAACGCACTTCACAAGTATTGGCCGGAATCATAGCCGATCTTTATTGGGAAGGCCAGGAGGCGGAGAAGGCAGGCTCTCTGACGAAGGGCGACGGAAAGGAAAAAGACTCGAAACAGGCAAAGGCGGAGGCCGGTGCAAGCAATAAAAAGTCATAGAAGTAGAGGTAGTAGTGAAAAATTAGTGAAAAGGAGTGCGCTCCATGGCGAAAACGTTGAGGAAGAGCATGTTTTACGGTATTTTGCTGGTTGCCGGCGTTACATTGGGGATGCAGATGTCGGAAACGGGAGCCGGTCAGAACGGGTTCCAGCAAAATGGGATCTGGACAGCCAATGGCTGGCAAGCGGCCTCTTCTTCTAACGGTGCCGTAAACGGACCCTTCTATCAAACCCAATCCGGGCAAGCGGGTAACGTCAACCCGTACGCCAACGGTCAGTACAACAATGGCCAATATAACATTGGAGGCAACGGTAACCCGAATAACAATGGCAACCAGTCTGCCGATGGAGTGAGCGGCGTATCCCCCTCGCAAGGCTCTACTGCGCAGAATTGGACTTCCCAAGGCGGATATAATTGGCAAACATCCGGCTACGATATGCTCCAGACTCCGGGGGACCTGCTACTACCGGAGCCGGCTGCTCCGGCCGTGGACCGCTTTGCGGATAAGGCCGCAAACCTGCTTCAGCAGGCATCCCGCAAAAGCATTCACTGGTTTGCTTCCTTGTTCGGCCCATCCACGGAATAATTATGATAATTGTCTAAATCGAATGCATCCCCGGTGCTAACTTTGTTATAATGAAATGAGTACATTATACAAACTGTTATCATGGTTTGCGGGGGTATCGCCAGTTGAAGAAAATTACGATGCAGCAAATAGCCGACCATCTGGGAGTGTCCAAGTTCGTCGTTTCCAAGGCGCTTTCGGGAAAGGGCGGAGTGAATGAAACTACCAAAAACCGGGTGATTCAGGCGGCTTCCCAGCTCGGTTATTTTGCTCAAAAAAATGTCTACATGAAAAATCAGACTCTGACCCAGCAACCTGCTTCGTTTACCGGAAAGCAATCGGTCATCGTGTTGATGCCCAACATTCGTTTTCAGACGAAGGACTCGCTTTATTGGGGGAAAATTCTCGAGGGAATTTCCGAAGAGTTGGAAATGCGGGGACTGGGCATGGTGATCGTTTCGGAATCCCGGGTAGATCACTTTATTCATGTCCTGAATCCCGAAGGGATTTTGGGCATGATCGGCGTGGGCCAAATCGATTCCTCCCTGCTGCTTGAAGTACATCGGCTTGGGATCCCCATGGTTTTGGTGGACCATGAGGATGCGCTCATTCCGACGGACACCGTGTTCGCCAACAATGGGGACAGCATCTCCCGTCTATGCAACCATTTATTTGGACTGGGGCATACCCGGCTCCATTTCATCGCGAATATCCAGTTTTCGCGCAGCTTCCGCGACCGTTGGTCCGGATTTAGGGAAGCTTTGGAGCAGAACGGACTTGAAACGCCGAGAATCGATGATCCGATGCTGCACTTAAACGGGGTGGATACTGGGGAGTTTGCGCCTGTCTTTGAGGAATGGATTTTGAACCGGAAGAAAAACCGGCAAATGCCGACTGCGCTTGTGTGCGCCAATGATTCCATCGCGATACGAGTGGAGGAGGTATTGAAAAGAATCAATATCGAGGTTCCCGGCCAGATCACCGTTACGGGCTTTGACAATATCGACGATGCTTACCGCAGCGAGCCGCCGATCACCACGGTGCATGTGCCGAAGGAAGCGATGGGACGCAGAGCGGTCAGAAAGCTGATTGAGCGGATCGAGAACCCGGAACAGGTGCATGAAAAAGTATTGGTATCCGCCGAACTGGTCCACCGCGAGTCTACCGCAGCTCCATTAGAAGCATGAATTAAGAAATGTAATTATGGAACATAAGCAGGCAAGAGACGCAAGGGGAACAAGGTAAGCAAGGTAAGCAAGGTAAGCAAGGTAAGCAAGGAGAGCAAGGAGAGCAAGGAGAGCAAGGAGAGCAGGAGAGCAGGAGAGCAAGGAGAGCTTGGCTACCGTAATAGCCGGCAGAGAGGCCAAGATGATCGTCAATAGCTGTATTTCCTACAGTTATTCAAGGAGAAATGAGCGCGGGGGAGAGAATAACTGTAAAACATGCATTTAATTTCCTTCAAATTAATAGGTTGGACTCATATGCTTGATTTTAGCTGTAGGTTTTACAGTTAAATTCCTCTAAAGTTTGTTTTTCGTGAAAATAGCTGTAGGTTTTACGGTTAATTCGTTAAGCTAGTGTAAGTATAAAATGAAGAGCTGCCCCCGCGCATACACCGCAGGGGACAGCTCTCTTTTATGTTAAAGCGACAAGTTCCGGTCGATCAGTCCGATTCTTTGTTCCACGGAAGCGAAAGAGCGCATGGCGTCTTCCGGCGTGTTCAGCACGTAGTCCAGCAGCCGGTCTACGGATGTTCCCGCCACGTGAACCCGCGTATCGGAGGAAGCGTAGTAAATGTACACGTCGCCCTCGGCGGTAGCGATGACCCCGTTGCAGAATACGACGTTCGAGACGTCGCCGACGCGTTCTTCGCCTTCCGGCGCAATCAGATAACCGCCGGGACGGTGCGTGACTTCATAAGGCTTCTCCAGGTCGGAGAGGAAAGCGTAAAGCACGTATCTCAGTCCGGCCGCCGTATTGCGGACGCCGTGGGCGATGTGCAACCAGCCGCGATCCGTCTTGATCGGCGCCGGGCCTTGGCCGTTCTTCACTTCCTTGATCGTGTGATAGAAACGTTCATCAATAATGATTTCCTTATCGATCACGGCGTTCTCGATACATTCGGACAGCCCCCAGCCGATGCCGCCGCCGGAGCCGGTATCGATAAACCCGTCCTGCGGCCGCGTATAGAAAGCGTATTTGCCCTCCACGAATTCCGGATGAAGCACGACATTACGCTGTTGTTGGGACGGGGTTTTCAGATCGGCCAGGCGTTCCCAGGCGATCAGGTCTTTCGTCCGGGCAATGCCGCACTGGGCAACCGCGCTGGAGAGATCGCCATGCGGAGCGTTAGGATCTTTGCGTTCCGTGCAGAACAGGCCGTAGATCCAACCATCCTCATGCTGAACAACCCGCATGTCGTAGACGTTCGTGTCCGGTTCATCCGTCTCAGGCAGAACGACCGGGCGATCCCAGAAGCGGAAGCCGTCAACGCCGTTATCACTTTCGGCAACCGCAAAGAACGATTTGCGGTCCATGCCCTCCACGCGGGCAACGAGATAGTATTTGCCGTTCAGTTGAATCGCGCCGGGATTAAATACGCCATTGACCCCGATACGTTCGGAGAAATACGGGTTCGTATCCGGATTGAAATCATATTTCCAGATCAATGGAGCGTGTTCGGCCGTCAAAACGGGATATTTGTAGCGATTATAAACACCATTGCCGAATGGCGCCTTTTCATTGCGCCGGTCGATCAAATTTTCGTAACGGTCGGTAAGCTGTTGTTTTCTTTCCTCGAATAAGCTCATGGTTTCCCTCCAATAGGATTATTAAATTATATAGAAGTGTTATAAAGCCAGATTTACCTTAATTCCCGATTTCACGATCCAAACCTCCGGGACTACGCGCTTAATGGAGTTCGAGACGTTCAAGCATCTCCATGCAGGCCCGCCCGTTATGATAAGGGCATTTCCACGCACTGACCTTCGGGTCGTGAGGCAGAGGGGTGCCGGATTGGTCCACGCTCCAATACCATTCGCCGCCGGTGCGGTCTACGATGAAGTTTTGGATGAATTCCCAGGAATGGGCTGCCGCCACTTTGAATTTTTCGTCACCGGTCATTTGGTAGGCGTTATAGAACCCGACCATCGCTTCCGCTTGCGGCCACCAGTCTTTGTTGGTATCGGTCAGACCGTTCTGGTCGGCCTCGTTCCAAATGCCGCCGTCCTTGTCCACACCCTCGGCATGAACGGCTACCGCCATCGCTACCGCCGTTTGGATGGCCCGTTTCAGTAGATCGGGATGGTCAAGTACCTCGGCGGCTTCCACAAGCAGCCAGCTGCCTTCGATATCATGGCCATAGGAGATATGATGGCTCTTCACTTGCCACGCCTCGTCAAAGAACAGAAGGAAGTGGGCGCGCTTAGGGTCGATAATATGATCTATCGTCACTTCGATAAGCTCGCTCAAGCTGTGTTTCAGCTCCGGCGATTTCCACACCCGGTACAGGTTGGTATAAGCCTCCAGCACATGAAGATGGGTATTCATCGATTTTTTCTCGTTCAGGTCCTTGTCGCTCAGGCTGAGATCTCCGGTTTGCGTCCACTCGCGGGATAATGCCTCGATGTAACCTTTATGAACCGGATCATAGCTGTATTTTTCCAGGACGTGATAGATTTCGATCGCCAGATCCAGTGCTTTCTGTTGACCGGTAGCGCGGAAATATTCCGCCAGGGCGTAAATGACGAAGGCTTGGCCGTATACTTGTTTCTTGTCCTGAACAGGACATCCCAAGTAATCAACCATCCAGTACAAACCTCCGTATTCGCGGTCCAGAAAATGATTCACTAGATAATCGTAAGCACGTTCCGCCATATTCAGATATTCCGGTGACGGATTCATACGGTGCGCCGAGGAGAATGTCCACAGAATCCGGGCGTTCAGCACAAGGCCTTTGTCGGCATCGTGCTTGACATGAAGCTGCTGATCGATTTCTCCGACGAAACCGCCATGCTGGGAATCAATCGTTTTGCCGATCCAGAACTGCAAAATATTATCGTTCAATTCTTGCTGGAGCTGCTCTTTCCACAGTTGTTTGTCCACGTCGGGACCTCCTCATTATTTTGTAATGCGTAGCATGGTCGAGTAAGTACCGTACACAACCTTCTCGGCTTCCTTGCCATAAACGCAGTAGTCGTCATTGTTCGCTGCCTCCTCCCGGGCGTACAGCTTCGCCGGCCAATCCCAGAGCATAAATCCGCGAACCCAGTCGCGCTTGCCGCATTTTTGGAACATGACGCGGTAAAAGTCCGCTTGCTCCGCTTGATTAGCCTCCCCTTGAAGGGTCCAGTCGTTGGGGATGGCAGCGGATCCGGTACGGCTCGGACAACCTGCTTCCATAAAGAAGAAAGGCTTGTTGTACCGCTTTACAACGCTTTCAATCCGGTCGAGTTGGGCATCCCAATCATCGATCGGATAGTAGCCGCTGGAGCTGATGAGATCAAGAGCATCCCACCAAGCGATATTGTCCTCCTGATATTTGTCGCAATTGTAGGTAACCAGGCCGCCATATACTTTCCGTACCTCCGAGATCAAATTCCGCCATTCGGATTCGCGCCGGTCGGTCTGTACCATTTCACAACCGATACAGAGCATCTCGCAGCCGGTTTCCTCGGCGATTTTCGCAAAATGAAGAATATAATCGTTGTACGAAGCGAACCAGTCACGCCATTTAGGCTCACAAGGAACGTCTTTGTCAAAGAAATTAATGTGAGCTCGCCAAGTCCCATCGGCGCAGTTGACGATAGGTTTCAGGCAGACTTTAAGTCCCAGTGATTTTGACTTTTTCACCGCCCATCTGACTTCCTCATCGCTTACGGTGGGCTCATTCCGATAAGGGATTTCTGTAGAAAAAGCGGTTGCCTGAAGCGCGGAAAAGGCGATCGCTATCCAATTGGCACCGGTTGTATCAACCATGGTCTCCATAGAAACGGAAGCTTCTTCGTTGCCCCAGGTTCCCCGGACGCCCATAAATCCCCAAGTCATCCCCGCAACGTATGGATCTAGTTGTTTCATTCCAACCACCTCGCTGTCTGGTATCTTGTTGGTTTGTTATTGTTTGTTATATTTTTAAATAACAAATTAGCTACCTTATGTTTAATATAAGTCTAAACGCCATCTAAATTCAACCTTTTAATTTTTGGGTTTGTTAGTTTTTTAGATTTTGACAAAATAAAAAACCGTCGATAGTTCCGACGATTTTCATAGCTATGCAATATAAAGTGATAACAGAATGATTTGTTATTTGGTCACAGCGTATTTTGTTCTAATTGTTTCACGGAAATATAGGCGTGCCGGACCAAGTGTCCGTCACCGGTTTTGACAATATCGAGGACACTTTTTTGTCGGAACCGCGGCTTACGACCGTAAACGTGGAAAAAGAGCTGATGGGGAAAAGGGAGGTACAGGTTCTGTTCAATCATATGAACCGGCCTGAATTTCCGAAGGAAACGATTTATATGTCAGCCTTGATCGTGCACCGGGAGTCGATTGATCCTCCGCCGGAGTCTCGCTGATTGCGCCCGGCTTGAAGCAGTAGCATTGCGCTACGGATAAGGTGTATACCCGCATGACGGTTTAAATAGGATAAAATGGCGCATTCCACGGGATCACCAATTGATGCCGTCCTTTGCACCTGATATAATAAATTGATTGTACTTCAAGGATTTATGGTGGGGGTAAGGATGACAGATATTAGGGCAAGACAAGAAAAGATACGGAATTTCAGTATTATCGCACATATAGACCATGGAAAATCGACTTTGGCCGACCGAATTCTTGAGTATACCGGGGCTTTGACTTCCCGGGAAATGCAGGAACAGGTGCTGGACCAGATGGATCTGGAGCGCGAGCGCGGCATTACGATCAAGCTGCAGGCCGTGCGCCTGTCTTACCGTGCGGATGACGGAGAAGAGTACTTGCTCAATCTGATCGACACGCCGGGGCACGTCGATTTTACGTACGAAGTCTCCCGCAGCCTTGCGGCTTGCGAAGGGGCGCTGCTCGTCGTGGATGCGGCTCAGGGCATCGAAGCTCAGACACTCGCCAATGTATATTTGGCGCTGGATAACAATCTTGAAATTTTGCCCGTCATTAACAAAATCGATCTCCCGAGCGCAGATCCGGATCGGGTCAAGCAGGAGATTGAGGACGTGATCGGGCTGGACGCGAGCGAAGCGGTGCATGCCTCCGCCAAAGCGGGCATCGGGATCAAGGAAATTTTGGAGCAGGTCGTCCAAAAGGTTCCCGCACCTACAGGGAATCCGGACCAGCCGCTCAAAGCGCTGATTTTCGATTCTCACTATGACCCGTACAAAGGCGTTATCGTTTATGTGCGCGTCATCGACGGACAAATCAAAGCCGGCTCGAAAATCAAGATGATGGCGACGGACAAAATATTCGAGGTCATCGAAGTCGGCGCGTTCAAACCGCGCATGACGATTGTGGACGAGCTGAACGTCGGCGATGTCGGCTTCATCGTCGCCGGGATCAAAACCGTGGGCGACACCCGGGTCGGGGACACGGTGACGGACGCGAAGCATCCGACCGCCGAACCGCTGCCTGGTTACCGCAAAATCAATCCGATGGTCTACTGCGGCCTTTATCCGATCGAAACTTCGGATTACAACGACCTTCGGGAAGCCCTGGAGAAGCTGCAGCTCAATGATGCTTCGCTGAGCTTTGAACCGGAAACCTCGAGCGCGCTCGGTTTCGGGTTCCGCTGCGGATTCCTCGGCCTGCTGCACATGGACGTCATTCAGGAGCGGATTGAGCGCGAATTCAACATTCCGCTCATTACGACGGCACCGAGCGTTATCTATCATGTCACGCTGACGAACGGGGAAATAATCACCATCGATAATCCGTCCAACTATCCGGAAGTCGGCAAAATCGATTATGTTGAGGAGCCTTATGTTAAGGCGGGGATCATCGTGCCTAACGATTATGTCGGGACCGTGATGGAACTCTGCCAAGGTAAACGCGGCGAATTCGTGAATATGGAATACCTCGACACGACCCGGGTGACGATCACCTATCAGATTCCGTTGTCGGAAATCGTTTACGATTTCTTCGATCAACTGAAATCCAGCACAAAGGGATACGCCTCGTTCGATTACGAGCTGTCCGGTTACCGTAAATCCAACCTGGTGAAGATGGACATTATGCTCAACGGCGAACAGGTCGATGCCCTGTCCTTCATCGTGCACCGGGAGCGGGCTTACCACCGCGGCCGGATCATTTGCGAGAAGCTGCGAGAGCTGATTCCGCGGCAGATGTTCGAGGTGCCGATCCAGGCATCCATCGGTACGAAGGTTATCGCCCGCGAAACGGTCAAGGCGATGCGCAAGAACGTCCTCGCCAAATGCTACGGCGGCGACATTTCGCGGAAGCGGAAGCTGTTGGAGAAGCAAAAAGAGGGCAAGAAGCGCATGAAGCAGGTCGGCAATGTCGAAGTGCCGCAGGAAGCTTTTATGGCGGTATTGAAAATCGACGACAAATAGGACCGATGCGCGTCAGTGTTATCGTTGATAAAGGAAAGCCTACGGGCTTTCCTTTCCTTATTACGGCGAGTAAAATCGCTGCGAGATGTTTTCCCTGGACAAATTCCAACGAAAGGTTGTTCAACCCGTTAGTTACTCTGCTTGCTTGGATAAAATCCAGGCAAACAGATATAATTTTGCACCGATCTTTTCGACTTCCTCTTACTCAGGTTTTTGACTAGTTTTGCTCAACTGGTTGTTTGGTTGCTAAAATGTTTATCTTGAGAGTTGCTTCTATATTAAATCATCAGAAAAGGAGGCATTGCCATGAATCGTATCGCAGGGCCGATGGGCCAGGGAATGCCTGAAAACGGGCAAGAACATAGCGCCGCTCCCCAGGCGGTTTATATACACATTCCTTTTTGTACGAACAAGTGCTTTTATTGCGACTTTAATTCTTATGTGCTGAAGGATCAGCCGGTGATGGATTATTTGCGGGCATTGGACCGAGAGATGGAACTAACCGTGCGGGAAACGCTTCCAAGCGAAATCAAGACTATATTTGTCGGTGGAGGAACGCCGACGGTGCTGAACCCGGAAGAAATGGAGTTTTTCCTAAGCTCGGTCCGCAAGCACTTTCCTAACTGGGCGGAAGACATTGAGTTTACGATGGAAGCCAACCCGGGTACAACCGATCCTGAAAAGCTGGCCGTCATGAAGGCGGGCGGCGTCAACCGGGTCAGCTTTGGCGTGCAGGCGTTCCAGAATGAGCTGCTCTCCGGAATTGGACGGATCCACAATACGGACGACGTTTACAGGAGTCTGGAGAATGCCCGCGAAGCGGGGCTTCATAATTTGTCGATCGACCTGATGTTCGGTTTGCCGAACCAGACAGTGGAGATGCTGGAGTACAGCGTTGGCCGGGCGCTGGAACTGGGGTTGCCGCATTATTCGATTTATAGCCTCAAAGTGGAAGAGAATACGCTGTTCCATACCTTGTTTCAAAAGAATCAGCTTCCGCTTCCCGGTGAAGAAGATGAACTGAAAATGTACCTTCTGCTCATGGAGCGTATGAAGGCTGCGGGGTACAAGCAATATGAAATCAGCAATTTTGCCAAACCGGGATATGAAAGCCGACATAACATTACGTATTGGCGGAATGAAGATTATTACGGTCTGGGGGCTGGTGCCCACGGCTACGTTAAGCGTCAGCGCCATATGAATATCAAGGGCGTCAATCCCTATGTCGAGGCCGCCAAGCAGAAACTCCCGCGACTGGAACAGTTCGAGGTTTCGAAGGAAGAAGCGATGGAGGACTTCGTCATGGTCGGTCTTCGGATGCTGGAAGGAATACGGATACGGAATTTTTCCGCCCAATTCGGGGTTTCGCTGGAGGAAACGTTTCAAGCCCAACTGCATAAAATGACTTCGGCGGGTTTGCTGGAGATGCATGAAGATCATGGCGGTTATCGACTCAGTGAAAAAGGAATTCTTTTCGGGAATGAAGTGTTTGCCGAGTTTGTCGGCGCGCTCACCTGAGTTGCGGCTACAATTGCAAAAAATCACCTCGTATCTCTCTTGAACTTTTATACGTCATCGTGTATATTTATTCATATTAGTTTGAACGTTGGTTTTGAGGGGGAGAGAGAGCATGCAAGCCGTTGCAGTATGCAGACAAGCAAAACTGGATGATGTAGAGCCGCTTTTTTTGATGATTGAAAACTACGCCCGCCAAGGGATTATGCTTCCGCGTTCGCGCGCGGTACTGGAACGGCAGATCGCTGATTTTGTTGTCGCCGAAATGGACGACAAGATCGTCGGTTGCGGATCGCTATGCAAGCTTGGGGAAGAACTGGTGGAGATCCGCTCGCTCGGCATCGCGGAAGGGTATAAAGGGCGCGGGCTCGGTTCCATGCTGGTCGAGCAACTTGTCGATGAGGCGAAAAAGCGTGCCCTCCCCAAGGTGATGGCACTGACCTACGAAGTTTCTTTTTTTCTGAAAAACGGATTTGCCGTGGTCGAGAAAGAGATTTTTCCGGAGAAGGTTTGGACGGATTGTGTAAATTGCGCCAAGCAGCATGCTTGCGACGAAATAGCCGTACTCAGGATACTGGACTGACTTGACAATCGTCAGGTTGGTTTGGTATTTTTGTATTATGGTTTAGCACTCAACGGGCTAGAGTGCTAACGAGCTTTGAATATACCTTTACAGGAGGGATTTCCATGTTGACGGAACGCCAAAGAATGATTCTGACGGCTATTGTGGACGACTATATTAGTTCGGCGGAACCTGTGGGATCCCGAAGCATCTCCAAGCGCGGGGACGTCGGGTACAGTCCCGCTACCATTCGCAACGAGATGGCCGATCTGGAGGAACTCGGATTTCTGGAACAGCCGCATACGTCTGCCGGCCGCATACCTTCTCACAAAGGTTACCGGTACTATGTGGATCATCTGGCACCCTTAAATCTGTTAGCGCCCAACGAGTTTAAAATGATGAAAGCTTTTTTTGCGGAAAAACTAAATGCCATCGAACAGGTCGTTCAGCATGCCGGAACGATATTATCCCATATGACGAATTACACTTCCATCCTGCTTGGGCCGGAAGTTTTTCATACGTCTCTGCGGCATTTTCAACTGCTTCCGTTGAATGAAAACACAGCGGTAGCCATCATAGTGACCAGCACGGGCCAGGTTGAGAACAAGACGGTTTCGATTCCGGCAGGGCTCTCTGTTTCGGAGATGGAAAAGGTCGTGAATTTGCTTAACCGCAAGTTGGCCGGGGTACCAATTTTTAAGCTGAAGACGGCTCTTTACAATGAGATCGGTCAGGAAATGCAGCGGCATGTCGAACACTTCGAGGATCTAATGAACGTGATGGATGAAGTGCTCGAAAGCGGCCAGGAAGGGCAGCGGCTGTTCCTTAGCGGAACGACCAATATGCTGAACCAGCCTGAATTCCGGGACATTGATAAAGTGAAGAGCATTCTCGACCTGTTCGAAGAAACGCCGACATTAATGAAAATGATGATTTCAGCGTCGACGGGCACCGGGATTCAAGTCAGGATCGGGACCGAGAATGATCATCAGGCTTTTGCCAACTGCAGCCTGATTACGGCAACCTATGCCATTGAGGGCGAAGCGGTGGGGACGATCGGCATTTTGGGACCGACCCGTATGGAATATGCCCGGGTGATCGGGATCTTGGATATATTATCTAAAGACTTGACCAAGTTTTTATCCCGGCTGCATTAACAAGGAATGCAAAATACCAGCACGGTACAACACCAGCTTTGTTTCATAAGCAGCACGAAATAGCAGAAAAAACAAAGCCTAGCCGATCATGGCAACATATACTGCTAAGGAGGTGACATCTTGAAGGAACAACAACCGATTCATGACAACATTGAGACGGGTGTGGAAGAAGAATTGAATGTGAATGGCAAAGGGAACCAGGATCCGAACCAGACCGCGGAAGAGCAAGAAATTTCCGTAGAGGATGTACCGGAGGTTCCAACGGAAGGTCAACCCGACCTTGATCAACTGCGGGCTGAAGCGGAGGAGCACAAACAGCGACTGCTGCGCACACAGGCCGATTTCGATAATTTCCGCCGCCGTACGGTAAAAGAGAAGGAGGAGCTTGGCAAGTATGCATCCGCCAAACTCATTACCGAGCTGCTGCCGGTCATTGATAACTTTGAACGGGCATTGAGCACCGCTGCGGACAATACGGAGATTTCGTCTTATACCAAAGGCGTGGAGATGATCTTTCGCCAGTTGGAAGGTATTTTGAAGGCAGAAGGCTTGACTCCGATGGAATCCGTGGGCACACCTTTTAATCCGGACCTTCACCAGGCGATCATGCAGGTGGAAAGCGATGAATACGAGGAAGGCACCGTTGTGGAGGAAGTACAGAAGGGCTACCTGCTGAAGGACAAAGTGCTTCGTCCGGCAATGGTTAAAGTCAGCGGTTAATGCAAGAAACAGAAATCATGAAACAGCAACTAATTAAGGAGGATACTTTCCTATGAGTAAAGTAATCGGTATTGACCTTGGAACCACGAACTCTTGCGTTGCGGTTATGGAAGGCGGCGAAGCCGTCGTTATTCCGAATCCGGAAGGCGCGCGTACAACCCCTTCGGTTGTAGGCTTTAAGAAAGACGGAGAACGGATCGTAGGCGAAACGGCAAAGCGCCAGGCCATCACCAATCCGGACCGCACGATCATTTCGATCAAAAGACATATGGGTACGAACCACAAGGAAAGCATTGACGGCAAAGACTTCACGCCGCAAGAGATTTCCGCGGTTATTTTGCAAAAACTGAAATCGGATGCCGAAGCTTATCTTGGCCAACCCGTAACTCAAGCGGTAATTACGGTGCCCGCCTATTTCAATGACAGCCAGCGTCAAGCGACGAAAGATGCCGGTAAAATCGCCGGTCTTGAAGTCCTGCGTATCGTCAACGAGCCTACGGCAGCAGCGCTTGCCTACGGTATGGAGAAGTCCGAAGATCAAACGATTCTCGTATATGACCTTGGCGGCGGTACGTTTGACGTATCGATCCTGGAACTTGGCGACGGATTCTTTGAAGTAAAAGCGACCAGCGGCGACAACCGTCTCGGCGGCGACGACTTTGACCAAGTGATCATCGACTACCTGGTAGCTGAATTCAAAAAAGACCAAGGCATTGACCTTAGCAAGGATAAAGCTGCAGTACAACGTTTGAAAGACGCGGCTGAAAAAGCGAAGAAAGAACTGTCCGGCGTACTTACTACGACCATTTCCCTTCCGTTCATCACCGTCGTTGACGGCGTGCCTCAGCACTTGGAATTGAACCTGACTCGGGCCAAATTCGAAGAACTGTCCGCGGATCTGGTAGAACGGACTTTGGGACCAACCCGTCGTGCGCTTAGCGATGCGGGCATGACACCGGCCGATATCCATAAAAT
Organism: Fontibacillus phaseoli; assembly: GCF_003337355.1. GTDB lineage: Bacteria > Bacillota > Bacilli > Paenibacillales > Paenibacillaceae > Fontibacillus > Fontibacillus phaseoli. The sequence continues at coordinate 350,682 of NZ_QPJW01000001.1, forward strand.
CGTTCTGGTGGGCGGATCCACCCGGATTCCGGCTGTACAAGAAGCGATTAAGAAACTGACCGGCAAGGACCCTCATAAGGGCGTTAACCCGGATGAAGTTGTTGCTCTCGGTGCGGCCGTACAAGCGGGCGTGTTGACCGGCGACGTCAAAGACGTCGTATTGCTTGACGTAACTCCACTGTCGCTGGGGATTGAAACCGCTGGCGGCGTATTTACCAAAATGATCGAACGCAACACCACTATTCCTACGAGCAAATCGCAAGTCTTCTCGACTTATGCGGATAATCAGCCTAGCGTTGAAATCCACGTGCTGCAAGGGGAACGCGAGATGGCTGCAGGCAACAAAACGCTTGGCCGCTTTATGCTGGGCGACATCCCTCTGGCTCCGCGCGGCGTACCGCAAATCGAAGTCAGCTTCGATATCGACGCCAACGGGATCGTCAACGTGTCGGCAACCGATAAAGGCACAGGCAAGAGCCAAAAGATCACGATCACTTCCTCCAGCGGCCTTAGCGACGATGAAGTGGAGCGCATGATGAAGGATGCCGAGCTTCACGCCGAGGAAGACAAGAAACGCAAAGAGCTGGTTGAAGCGAAGAACAACGGCGACCAATTGATCTACAGCGTTGACAAGACGCTGAAAGAGCTTGGCGATAAAGTCGATGCGGCTGAAACGGAACAAGCTAATGCGGCAAAAGAAGAGTTGAAAAAAGCGCTGGAAAGCGACGATCTGGAAAACATCAAATCGGCTTCCGAGAAATTGACCGAGATCGTTCAGCAGCTGTCTGTTAAGCTTTATGAACAAGCCGCGCAAGCTCAACAACAAGCGGAGGGCGCGCAAGGTGCATCGTCGGCCGGCGGCAAGGACAATGTGGTAGATGCCGAGTACGAAGTTGTCGATGAGGACAAGAAGCAGGACTAACTTAAGCAAATCACAGGTTGGCTGATCGGTGAATAGACTTAGGTGAACTGGGAAGGTCAAAGTGCGGGCTATTTCCGTACTTTGACTTTCCTTTTGCCGGATTAAGGGTACTTTCCTCCGGCACGCCAAACAAGTCATAACGGGGGTGGAAGGATGGCTGAAAAACGAGATTATTATGAGGTGCTTGGCCTTGGCAAAAGCGCTTCTGACGATGAAATTAAGAAGGCCTACCGCAAGCTGGCGCGTCAATATCACCCAGACGTAAACAAGGCGTCGGATGCGGAGGATAAGTTCAAGGAAGTAAAGGAAGCTTATGATGTCCTGAGCGATTCGGGTAAACGGGCCAGATATGATCAATATGGACATGTCGATCCAAACCAAGGGATGGGCGGCGGATTTAACGGCGGCGATTTCGGCGGTTTCGGCGATATTTTCGATATGTTCTTCGGTGGCGGGGGCGGTGGCCGACGCGATCCGAATGCCCCGCAACGGGGAAATGATTTGCAGTATACGATGACGGTTGAGTTTAAGGAAGCGGTATTCGGCAAAGAGACGGATATTACGATTCCGAGAACCGAAAATTGCGATACCTGCTTTGGATCGGGAGCCAAACCTGGCACCAAGCCGGAAACCTGCTCCGTCTGCCACGGCTCCGGACAACAGGAAGTCGTGCAGAACACGCCGTTCGGCCGGATGGTAAACCGCCGTGCGTGCAGCAATTGCGGCGGCAAAGGACAAATCATCAAAGAAAAATGCCCGACCTGTTCAGGCAGCGGCAAAGTGAAGAAACAACGGAAAATTCATGTCCGCATTCCTGCCGGCGTGGATGACGGCGCACAACTCCGGATGTCCGGCGAAGGAGAAGGCGGATTGCGCGGGGGACCTGCGGGCGACCTATATATCGTTATCCGCGTGAAGCCGCATGATTTCTTCGAGCGCGAAGGCGACGATATTTACTGCGAAGTGCCTCTGACGTTTGCTCAAGCGGCGCTTGGCGATGAGATTGAAATCCCGACCCTGACGGAAAAAGTAAAGCTAAAAATTCCTGCCGGTACGCAAACCGGAACTTATTTCCGGTTGAAAGGCAAAGGGGTGCCGAAGCTTCGCGGCATCGGCCAAGGCGACCAGCACATCAAAGTCGTAGTCGTGACGCCGAGCAAGCTCAATGACGAGCAAAAAGAACTGATGCGGCAATTTGCGGCGCTTGACGGCGAGCATACGCATGAACATGAGCAGTCGTTCTTCGACCGGATGAAGCGGGCCTTCCGCGGAGACTGAAATTTTTGATACAAATGAATAGGTCAGATCGTAAAAGAGGTGTCCTTAAGATCATTGGAAAATGGTCGGGGACACCTTTTTTTGTTGCCTGTCTCGGGCTTTTACCGGGTTTATGATATAATCGGGTTGGATTATTCATCCATTTCAAAATTGGGAGGCGTAGCCCATCATGCGGCAAAATAATGTGGTAAGGGTACAACATTTAGGGGAAGGCGCATCAATGACCCTATAACCAGCGATTCCCCTTCATTCTAAGGGGTAAATTCAAGTGCAATACCGAAATGAAGTTCAGGCATCACGTTTCATCCTGTGGCTCAGCGTTTTGACGTTTTTCAGCGTAATGAACGAAACGATGTTTTCCGTCTCGCTGCCGGACATCGCCGCTTATTTCCATATTCCGCCGTCGGCGGCCAATTGGACCAGTACCTGCTTTTCTCTTTCATTTGCTATTGGCGTAGCCGTGTACGGCAAAATATTGGAACATGCCGGCCTAAGAAAGCTGTTGTTATTCGGTATGTTGACCTACGGCTTCGGTTCGGTTCTCGGTCTGTTGGGTCATGCCTGGTATCCGGGCGTGCTGGCTGCGCGTTTGTTGCAGGGGGCAGGAGCATCGGCCATTCCGTCGTTGATCATGGTGATGATTGTCAAGATTGTCGAACCGGGAAAACAAGGGAAGGCTTTCGGTCTGATCGGATCCGTCGTCGCATTTGGCGAGGGGCTCGGTCCGGTCATCGGTGGAGCTGTTTCCGGATATATGCATTGGTCGGTGTTATTTGCGCTGCCACTCTTGTCGCTGCCGGCCCTGCCGTTCGTACTTCGGACGCTGCCCGACGAAACTACAGTAAGGAAAGCATTCGATAAGATTGGCGCGGTGTTACTGTCTGCGGGCATTTTGTCGTTTGCGCTATTTACGACGCTGTACCATTGGATTTGCCTGATTGCCAGTCTGGTTCTGTTTGCGCTGCTGGCCTTTCATCTCCGGCGGCACCGGGAGCCGTTCCTGGAACCATTCCTGTTTCGTAAGAAAAGGTATCTGGCCGGCGTGTTCCTGGGCGGCTTGCTTCTTGGCACAGTCGCCGGTTTTATATCCATGGTGCCTTATCTGATGAGAGCTGTGTACCATATGCTGACGGGCCTTATCGGAGGCGCTATTCTGTTTCCAGGCACGTTGAGCGTTATCCTGTTCGGGATGCTTGGCGGGATGCTGACCGACCGCCGGGGCCATACTACCGCGATGCTGTCCGGATTAAGCATGATTGCTGTGGGGTTTCTAATCATCCTGCTTTATACGGACCGGACGCCATGGTTGGTTACGGGATCGATGATATTGACGTTTGGCGGCTTGTCGTTCGTAAAAACCGTTGTTTCCGCAAGTGTTGCCAGTACGTTGGAACCGGATGAAGCGGGTTCTGGCATGGGAATGCTCAATTTCGTCTGCTTTCTGGCGGAAGGGATTGGCATTGCTGGCGTAGGCGGACTGCTGACGAAGCCGTGGCTGGATTTTCCTCTTGTGGGGACAGTAACGAATCCAGCGGCAGTGCGTTACAGCAATATGATGCTGATGTTAATTGGGCTCGTGGCATTTGGAGGCTTTCTCTTCGTCATGCTGCATAAGCGTGATCGCTAGGCAGAAGGGCACTGGATACAGAAAAAAAGCGAAGTCTCGCGAACCCCGTTACCTGGTCAGATGATTTAATGTAAAAAAACAAGCACGTAGGCTTACGCCCGGTGCTTGCTTTTTTATATGGCTGAATTTCACGACCGGATATGTGCGATGATTTCCTCGCCCAAATCCAGGGTAATGTCATCCCGGAAAGCCCGGATGCCGTATTCCTTGTAAACGTACTGCATGATCGCTTCCATGATGTTGGACTCCACGATATATCTGCTTCTGCCGCCTGCCCAAATCTCCCCGGTATAACCGGTCTCTTCGTCCCAACTCAGCTCGACCTGTACATCGGTGGGACGGAGACCGGCCCGTTCAGCCGTATGAATACAGATCGCGTTAATGATTTCGTCCATACTGAGGACCATCGCTTAGTATTTTCCTCCGCGGTGATAATCGTCATGCTGCGGTCGGCGTTTGAAGCGGCGGAACAGCCAGACCACGACGGCTATGATTGCATATATCGCAAGCAGGTTTACTGCGAGTCCGAGCAGGTTGCCCAAAAAGCCCATTCCTCCGAACAATCCGCCGAAGAGCATGCCGGCCAGTCCGCCGAGCATCAAGCCTTTCATAAAGCCTCCGCCGCTAAAGAAACCGCGGCCGGTATTAGTCCCTGTAGTTGCTCCAGATTTTCTGGTGTTCGAAGTATCGCCCGATTTTTGATAATCGCTGTTTGTTGATTTTTTTGGCGCCGGCGTATAAGACCGAGGGCCGGATTTAAATCCCCCTCCGCGCTTGGCATCCGCCAAATCCGGAGTTGTGAAGGCGAACATCAGCGTAAACGCCATCACGATCATCGTTAATTTCTTTAGCATTTGAAGTAGATACCCTCCTATGGTTTAAAGTATGTTCTTATGCAATACAGGTAATACGGGATAACGATAAAAGCGTTTCAAATTTTAAAGATTGCGGAATAAACGTGAAGGATAAATGTCATTCTAATCGAAAGAACCGTTCAAAGTGGTTTCTTATTTACGCTTCAACTAGGGAAAGGCAGGGTTCTGAAATGAGTGAGAAAAATATACTGGCGTATTTCAAAAGCCCGGAGGAAGCCGAAGGCGTAGCCAGAAAACTGAATGCGCTGCGGGCGCTCGAAGTATCGGTGGACCGGTTTAGCCGGTATGCCGGCGAAGGCTATGATCCGATGAATCCGGTTGCCGGAAAAATAAGCAGTTTATCGGCGATAACGCAGGATGCGGCGATCACCAATACTTCGGCCGGTATTTTGACCGCGGCGGATCCGGCGGCCAGCGGAATGAGCCATGGCGGTCAAGGCGGACCAACCGGCCATGATATATTGCTTACGGCTGTTGTGGATGAAAGCATTCATCATCAGGCTTTGCGGATCGTTGAGGAAGCCGGCGGGCTGACATAACAGGGTAACCTTTGAATTGGGACAAGCGAAAGGAGAAAGCAAATGAGTAAATCATATCCGGACCGCGTAACGAAAAGACAGTTCTCAAAAACGCCGGGGATGGACATCGGGCACAATAAGGACATCGAATTTGCGGAGGAATTTGCCGATCAGGAAGATTGGGAAGCTTTGGAACGAAGCGAACGGGCAGATGCACGTCAGCAGGGACAGCATAGGTTGTAGTCAAAAACCTGAAACACTAATCCTACGTGTAGCAGAATATTATCGGCAGGCTGCCGGATCCATTCCGGCGGCTTGCTTTTTTTTGGAATGCACCGTACAGGCAGAGAAACACCGACACAAGAAATTTGACATCAAAAAGCAACGTATTATGTTGAATGATTTTCGAGAATTGCTGGGGCAGGAAGACTTAGTTGTCTTAGATGTTTGCCTGCATAACAATCTGCACCAGCCGGAGCCCAAACGGTTCTGCTACCATACGACGATCGCGGACTTTGACATGGACTGTACGGTAACCCTCGAACTGGCGGCCTTACGCCACCGGCGCCTAAGTCCGTATCCGGATGCCTATGCCTCTTCGCAGCATCATTGGATCGCCGCTTTGTCAGGCCAGGTTCCGCTGCTGTCGACCGCGCGGATCGCTTTAAATACGATGATGAACAGTGAAGGGCAAATGTTACGGATGGTGCTGGTCGATTAAGGGACTGTGCTACCGAAAATTAAGCGTTAACTAAAGAATTTTATTCGGAAGCGATTGGGCATGGATGGCATCCAGGCTCAATCGTTTTTTGCATTTTAGTATTAAAAGAATGGCATAAGCCCTGCGTGAATGAGTTGCTTTTGTCACTCTTTTCATTCTATAGTACAATAGATTTCATGTACTCATTCGAGGAGGAAAACTTACGATGATATGGAAAGAGTTGACTATACATACAACTGAGGAAGCGGTGGAAATGATCTCCAATTTCCTGCATGAAGCGGGAGCGGGGGGCGTAACCATTGATGAGCATGTGGATAATGACAAGCCACGCGACACTTCTCTGGGACAGTGGTTCGAAATTCCGCCGAACGATATTCCCGAGGGCGAAGCGAAGATCAGCGGATATTTCCCCGAGGGTATCGATATGGAGGAAGTGATCCGGCAGGTCACGGAGCGAACCGAAGAGCTTCGGGAGTATGACATTGATCCCGGAAATCCGGTCATTACGGTAAGAGACGTTAGCGAGGATGATTGGGCGAATAACTGGAAGCAGTACTTCAAGCCCTTGCGCGTGTCACCGCGTCTAACGATTAAGCCGACTTGGGAAGAATATGCCCCTGCATCCCCGGAGGAGCGCATTATTGAACTGGATCCCGGCATGGCTTTCGGAACAGGGACGCACCCGACGACTTCATTGTGCCTTCGGACTCTCGAAGGAATTATTCAAGAAGGAGACGAAGTAATCGACGTCGGTACCGGTTCCGGCATTTTGGCGATCGGCGCTTGCCGCCTGGGTGCCTCCCGCGTGTTGGCGCTTGATCTGGATCCGGTTGCGGTGTCCAGCGCGACGGAGAACACCAGGTTGAACCGGTTGGAAGAGCAGATCCAAGTGGTGGAAAGCGATCTGCTATCGGTGCTGAAAAAAGGAGCCGATGACACTGTAAATGTACAGCTTCCGGTTCGGGTCGTCGTAGCTAACATATTGGCCGAGATCATTTTGCTGTTTATTGAAGATGTTTACGAGGCATTGCAGCCGGGAGGGTATTATATCGCGTCCGGAATTTATATGAATAAGGAACAGGCCGTAGAAGAAGTATTAACTGCCGCGGGATTTGAAATTGCACAGACGGCCCGGGAAGAAGACTGGGTCGCTTTCGTAGCGAGAAAGAGGTAATTCGATGGATTTTCTTGACCAAATACTGCGCGTTCCGTTAAGCCAGTTGCCGTTTTATTTAATTACGCTGGTCATCGCGTTTACGGTTCACGAGTTTTCCCATGCTTATTTCGCGAACAAATTCGGAGACCCGACCGCCAAGCTGCTCGGACGAGTCACACTTAATCCTACGGTTCATTTCGATCTGCTGGGGATTATTCTGCTGTTGATCGCCGGGTTTGGCTGGGCGCGGCCGGTCCCGGTCAACCGGGATAATTTCAGCAAACCCCGCCTGATGGGCGTGATCGTATCCGTGGCCGGTCCTTTAAGCAATCTGCTGTTGGCTATCGCCGGGGCGGCCATTTTTGCGGCGTTGCTGCAATTTGGCGTCGTTTCGCCTTATATGGGAGAAGATAAGCTTTCCCAAGCCATTCATATCTTCTTCAGCCTGTTTATCGTCATGAACTTTTTCTTATGCTTATTCAACTTGATCCCGCTTCCTCCACTTGACGGATACCGGATTCTTGAGGATGTCGTTCCGCGTCGGGTGCTTGGAAAGCTTCAGCAATTTGAGCAATGGTCGATTCTGATCTTTCTCGTGATCCTGATCGTTCCGGGCTTGCAGGCTTACACAATCGGGCCATTGTATGGAGCTGCACATTCTTTGTCGCAGCATTTCCTGGTCTTCTTCCGCGTGTTGTTCGGAGCTTGACGAAATGAAAATTATAGATTTTCCGGACTTTACCGGGATAGTGTCAATGAACAGGTACTGGAAAGCTCAAAATAAAAGTTGTATGATGTACTTTGGTGATTTTAGGGCAAGGAATGATGAGAATGCAGCGCTATTTTATTGATCAGGAGCAGTTCGGGGAAGAGACCGTTGTCATTACCGGTGAGGACGCCCGCCATATCGGCAAAGTCATGCGTTCCAAACCGGGGGATAAGCTGATCGTCAGCGACGGGGAATCCCGCGAAGTGCTTGCAGAGATCGTAAGCATAGATCCGCAGGAAGTGACTGCGGAAATCATAGAGACTCTGGAGCCGTCGGGCGAGTCGTGGCTTCAGGTCACGGTGGCGCAGAGCCTGCCTAAGGGCGACAAGATGGAGACCGTGATCCAGAAATGCACGGAGATCGGAGCGGCTTCGTTTTTGCCTTTCTTATCGGAACGAACGGTGGTTCAGTACGATGGCAAAAAAGAAGAGAAACGCACGGCCCGCTGGCGCAAGATCGCCAAAGAAGCCGCGGAGCAGGCGCACCGCAGCCGGATTCCCGTTGTTGAAGCCCCCGTCTCCTGGCGGGAGATGCTTGAAAGTTTATCCGCTTTCGATCTGGTATGCTTATGTTACGAAAAAGAACACGGCCAGCAGCTTCGCGACGTGCTTAAGCCTTTCGTGAGCCGGCTCGCGGCGGGTCAGTCCTGCAGCGTAGCTGTGATCGTCGGTCCCGAAGGCGGTTTTTCCGAGCGCGAAGTATCGGAAGCCGAGATGGCCGGAGCTCTATCGGTCGGCTTGGGACGGCGCGTACTGCGGACGGAGACGGCCGCCATGGCCGCCCTGACTTGCATCATGTATGAATCTGGAGAAATGGGGGGAATGTGAGGATGCCATCCGTTGCATTTTACACGCTCGGCTGCAAAGTGAACTTTTATGATACGGAAGCGATCTGGCAGTTGTTTAAAAATGAAGGATATGAACAGGTCGATTTCGAACAGACGGCTGATGTGTATCTGATTAATACCTGCACCGTAACCAATACGGGCGATAAAAAGAGCCGGCAAATTATCCGGCGAGCCATTCGGCGCAATCCGGACGCCATCGTAGCGGTGACGGGCTGTTATGCCCAAACTTCTCCGGCGGAAATTTTGGACATTCCCGGCGTCGATCTGGTGATCGGGACGCAGGACCGCGAGAAGATCATTCCTTATGTTAAGGAAATTCAGGCACAGCGCCAACCGATCAATGCGGTGCGGAATATTATGAAAACCCGCCAATTTGAAGAACTTGACGTTCCTGATTTTGCGGACCATACGCGTGCTTTCCTCAAAATCCAGGAGGGCTGCAACAACTTCTGCACCTTCTGCATCATTCCTTGGTCCCGCGGACTTTCCCGCAGCCGGGAACCGCAGAGCGTCGTGGCCCAGGCGCGCCAATTGGTGGCGGCAGGTTATAACGAAATCGTGCTGACCGGGATCCACACCGGCGGCTATGGGGACGACCTGGAGAACTATCGCTTGTCCGACCTGCTTTGGGAGCTGGATAAGGTGGAAGGGCTGGGCCGCATCCGGATTAGTTCGATTGAGGCGAGCCAAATTGATGACCGCATGCTTGAAGTGCTGAAAGGCTCTTCGAAGATGTGCCGTCATTTTCATATTCCGCTCCAAGCCGGTAGCAATGAAGTGCTTAAGCGCATGAGACGGAAATACACGATCGAAGAATTTGAAGGAAAAATCAAGATGATCCGTGAATTTATGCCGGACGTGGCGATTACGACCGACTTGATCGTCGGATTCCCCGGAGAAACCGATGAGCTATACCGCGAGGGATTTGAAGCGATTAAACGGATCGGCTTTTCGGAGATGCACGTTTTCCCTTACTCCAAACGGACCGGTACTCCGGCCGCACGCATGGAGGATCAGATCGACGAGGAAATCAAACATGCCAGAGTGCAGGAACTGATCGACTTGTCCGAGCAAATGCAGCTCGCTTATGCCGAGAAGTTTGTCGGCCAGGTGCTGGACGTAATTCCTGAACGCGATGAAAAAGGCGTATGGGGCAATGGCTTCGTCACTGGATTTAGCGATAACTACCTGCAGATCAAGTTCGACGGTTCTCACGATATGGCGGGCAAAATATGCCGCGTCAAAATGACGAAGGCCGATGCCAACACAAGCGAAGGACAATTGGTCCGCGTAATGGATGGCACGGCACAGGCTTTGGCGTAATTTCTGGAAGGGCCTGTTTTGGGGCTAACCTAATGAACTATAAACGTTTGGACTGAACAGGGATTTCACTCCGCCGGGGCTGAAGTCCTTGTTTTGAATCGGGGTAATACGGTGTAAGGAGACGAGAATCATGCCGGACAAGGAAATATCCGCAGGAGGCGTTGTTTACCGGAATGAGGGCGGGCAGTTGCAGATACAGCTCATTACGGACCGGTACGGCAGGCTTTCTTTTGCCAAGGGAAAAAGCGAGCCGGGGGAGACGGTGGAGGAAACGGCGCTTCGGGAAATACGGGAAGAGACCGGGATTACCGGCAAGATTGATGCGCTGATCGATATCATAGCCTATACGTATAATCATCCTGTCCACGGACCTGTTGATAAAGAGGTCCATTACTATCTGGTGGAAAGCCGGGGCGGCCAACTCCGGCCCCAGCTTGAGGAGATCCGCGGCGTAGCCTGGTATGAGCCAATGGATGCCTGGGAAAAACAGCTCAAATCGGGGTATGACAATAATGATTTTATTTTGGAAAAAGGGCTTTTGATGCTGGGATTGGAGCTTTAGCTCTTTCGGCTGCGCATGTAAGCGGCTGGTCCGGTGGTGGTTACCGGAGGCCGTTCCAATCGAGACCAAACCGGAAGATAGCATAATGGCAGAGCCAGAAGTGAACAAACGATGTTAAAAATGCTTTGCGCATGGGCGATTTGCGAGGAGAGGTCGGAGGACAGCCAGGCGGATACGGTTCCGAGCTGGGATGTCAGCGGGAGAAACAGCGCCGCCCCAATTACATTCAGCGCAACATGAGACCAGGCGACAAAGACTCCGGCCCGGGTTCCGCCGATGGAAGCGATCAGCGCGGTGACGCATGTGCCGACATTGGAGCCGATGACCACGGCGATGCCAAGGTGGACGGGCAAGGCTCCTGTAGCGACCAGCCCCATAGTCATCGCGATAGTAGCTGCGCTGCTGTGAACGAGCGCGGTCAATATCGCTCCCGCGACGGCTCCCCAGAGCAGACTGTCCCCGGCGTGATCCAGCAGCCAGTCGATGATGCCGTAAGCTTTGAGACCGGGGCCGATCGATTGCATCCAGCGGATGGCGATTATGATCAAGCTGAACCCCGCCGTGGCGAAGGAACCGAATTGCACCGGGGTAAGCAAGGAGAACCATTTGGAGTTTCTCCTTCCGGGAATCATCTCCTGAGCCGTTACGGCAGCCGCCCAAAAGAGCAGGGATATAATGAGCAGAGGAACGCCTATACTTGAAATATCCAGAGCGATTAATTCCGTCGTCAAACAGGTCCCAATGTTGCCGCCCAGAATGACGCCCAGCGTCCGGGCGTAGGATAGCAGCCCGGCGTTGACCAGCCCGATCGTCATCACCGTGACGGCGGTGCTGCTCTGGAGCGCCGCGGAAATGACCGTGCTGGACACCAGACCGGTCCAAGGCGTCCGCGTCGTGGCATGCAGCACCCGGATCAGTTTGGGGCCGGCCCAGGCATGAAGCGAGGCCTCCATCAGCTTCATGCCGAACAGAAAGAGGGCCAGTCCGAACGTTACAGGAACCAGGATATCGTGAATCATCGGGCAATGACCTCCTTTTTTTTGCAAAGTGTACAAGTTACATATATGCTTCCTGTCCGGAGTCCATGTCAGCAGCGGACGGGGAATACAGCCCGGGAAGTGAGGCGGGGTATGGCCCATGCCCGGAAAAAGGCTGCTGCACTGAACAGGATGGAAGCGAGAATTATGCTTACGTCCACTAAGCTGGATTACACTTACGGAGAAGTTTAGTACGAAGCTTGGACATAGGGTAACGTTCACAACACAAGACTTGAGTTTACGAAGCAGTTTTGTATGAAGTAATACGGAGTAGCAATGCTCACAAACTTTTAGGAGTTGAACAATCGTGGGATCCGTTATATTATCGCGCAGCCGCAAGAAGCGGCTGGAACAAGGTCATCCTTGGGTTTATAAAAGTGAAATTGAAAGTGTAGAGGGGGAGCCGGCACCGGGAAGTCTGGTTCAGATCTTCGATCACCGGCGCCGCTTTCTCGCTACGGGCTACTATAATCCGGCTTCGCAAATTACCGTTCGGGTCGTTTCTTTCGTGGAATTGGAAGAGATGGATGCCGCCTTTTTCGAGGAACGTTTCCGGGAATGCTTGAAGCTTCGCGAGCGCTTTGTCCGGGAGGACGCCTATCGTTTCGTTTACGGTGAGGCCGATTTCTTGCCGGGGTTGATCGTGGACCGTTTTGGCGAGGTGCTGGTGATCCAGTTGCTGACGCTCGGGATGGATCTTTGCAGGGAAGCCGTCGTCAAGGCGTTGGTTACCGTGCTGCAGCCGACAGGCATTTATGAACGCAGCGATGTTTCGATCCGCGAGATGGAAGGGCTCGAGCAGGTTAAGGGTCCGCTGTACGGCAACCCGCTGCGGCATGTGACCGTAACGGAGAACGGGCTGAAAATATTGGTCGATATCGAGCAAGGACAGAAGACAGGGTATTTTTTCGACCAGCGGGAAAACCGGGCTTCGATCAAGCCGCTTATGACCGGATGGGGAGACAGAAGCGGCATCGAGCTGCAGGAAATTGAGGTTGAGGGGGAAGGAACCAGACAGGTTCCCGTCAACCGGAAAGGCAAGGAAGTTACTTTTCCGTATTGGGACGGGGCGACTGTGTTGGAGTGTTTTTCCCATACGGGCAGCTTTACGCTTCATGCGTGCCAATACGGAGCCAAAAAAGTCACCTGCCTGGACATTTCCGAGCATGCAATAGAGAGTGCCAAAAGCAATGTGGAGTTGAACGGTTTTGAGGATCGCGTTGAGTTTGTAGTCGCCGATGCTTTCGATTATCTCCGCAGCCAGGTCAAGGGGCTGTCCGAGCGCAGTAACCGGGCGGCCGCGGGCAACGAGGGCAAAACCGACACCTCGGTGCCGATGACGGCCGGAGGCGGACGGACCTGGGACGTCGTCATTCTGGACCCGCCGGCTTTCGCCAAAACCCGGAGCGCCGTTAAGGGCGCATGCCGGGGGTACAAGGACATCAATCTGCACGGGATGAAGCTGGTCAATGAAGGCGGGTATCTGGTAACCGCCAGTTGTTCGTACCATATGCGCCCCGACCTTTTCCTGGAGACGATCCAGGAAGCCGCGGCCGATGCCGGGAAAATCCTCCGCCTCGTCGAATGGCGCGCCGCCGGGAAGGATCATCCCCAAATCTTGGGCGTAGACGAAGGCCATTATTTGAAATTTGCGATTTTTGAAGTCCGCAGCAAAAACTTCTAAATAGCATGACCTTTGGTTAAATAACCAAGTGGCACTATTCTGAGTAGATGGATTTTCTACAGTTAATTTTCATAAATCGGCTTACTTGGAGAAAATAACTGGGAAACCTCCATCTAATTCACCCGGTTTGAGCGGATCTGCGCATGAAGCGCTAAATTAACTGTAGGTTTTCCAGTTAATTGTGGTGGACCTGGCAAATGGATAGAATTAACTGTAGGTTTTCCCGTTAATTATGATGAGGCCTGATGGATGAGCAAGTACTACGATTCTAGATTGATTTCTGCTGCTGTTGGTGTGCTTTTTGCCGGCCTCCCAGGGCAGATCCCTAGCAGATTTCTAGGTTTCAGGTGGGCTTCAAGCGGGTTTCAAGCCGAAAGTATGTATCTAGCAAACCTTATGATTACTATGAAATTGACAATCCTTTCCGGATGTTTTGGAAGGGATTGTTTTTGTTGTTAGGCTGGGAACGTACATTCCTGTTTCGACTCGATATGGTATACTGGGTAATAACTTGAAGTTGAACTGGAGAAAAAATGTCGCAATTTGGCGAGGGATGAATGCCTTCGCGGTTAGGAGGTACCTTCATGTCATTACAATTTATTATCGGCCGCTCGGGAAGCGGCAAGAGCAGTTTGGTACTGGAACAGATCACCTCGAAGCTTAAGGAAGACCCCTTGGGCCCTCCGATGATTTTGCTGGCTCCGGAACAGGGGACCTTCCAGATCGAACAGGCGCTCGTCAGTGCTCCAGGACTGCGGGGGACCGTACGCGTTCAGGTGCTCGGCTTCCGCCGGCTGGCTTTGCGCGTTATGCAGGAAACGGGCGGGTCCGCCCTTGTTCCGATCAGCGAAGAAGGCAAAAAAATGCTGCTGTACAAAATCCTCAGACGGCATAAGGAGGACTTGAAGCTGTACAGCCATGGCAGCGATCAGCTTGGACTGATTGATGAGCTCAATGCGCTGTATACGGAAATGAAAAAGTACAATGCCGATTTTACCCGGCTGGACGAGCAGCTTCAAGCGCTGGAAGCCGTATCAGGAGAATCCCCGCTGCTTAAAGACAAGCTGCATGATTTGAATATTTTGTACCGGGAATTTGACGCGGAACTGGCCCGTCTCTATATCGATGCGGAAGACCATGTTGTCAAACTGGCAGAAGGAGCCCCCGATTCGTCCTACCTGCGGGGAGCCGACTTGTGGATCGACGGGTTTCATACGTTCACGCCGCAGGAGTATAAAGCGCTGGGCGTATTGATGCAAGTAGCGTCTTCCGTTACTGTCGCGCTGACGCTGGACCGTCCTTATGACGGCGGGATGGCTCCGCATGAGCTAAACCTGTTCCATCCGACGGCAATGACTTATATAAAGCTGCAGGAGCTGGCCGAGTCGCTCGGCGTGGAAGTGAAACCGAACAAGCTTCTGGACGCCCGCCCCTTTCGGAGATTTGGAAACAGCGAAACGCTGTCCTATCTAGAATCGGCCTACGAACGGCGGACACCTTGGGCAGGCAGCTTGCCTCCCGCTGACCTAGCCGGGTCTTTATCCCTTTATGCCGCGGGAAACCGCCGGATCGAGGTGGAGGGAGCTGCCAGAGAAATGCTGAGGCTGGCCCGCGAACAAGGTGCCCGTTTTCGGGATATGGCGCTGTTTGTGCGGAATCTCGGTGACTATGAACATATCATCCGGCCTGTGTTCGAGGATTACGGGATCCCGGTTTTTATGGACCAGAAAGCAAGCGTTCTTCACCACCCGCTAATCGAATTCATCCGCGGGGCGCTGGACGTCGCGCTGAGATATTGGAAGTACGAGGATGTGTTCCGCTGCGTAAAGAGCGAGTTTCTGCTTCCGCTGGACGGAAGCCTGACGCGAGCAAATATGGATTTGCTGGAAAATTACGCGTTGGCCAGCGGGATTCAAGGATACCGGTGGACCGACGGGCGCCCGTGGAAGGGGACGCCCAGCCTGTCGCTGGAAGGCGACGAGGCTTCGCGGAACCGGACCGATAGCGAAAGGCTCCAACTGCTCGAGCGGTGCCGTGCGGCAGTGACCGTACCGTTGTCGGGATTTGAAAAGCGGCTGAAGCGGGCTAATACGGTCCAGGATATGTGTGCGGCCGTTTATCGGCTGCTTGAAGAGATTGAAGCGCCGCAGCGCCTGGATCTTATGGCCCACCGGGTCTTGCAGGGCGGACAACCACAGCAGGCGATGGAACATCGGCAGTTGTGGAATTCGATCTTAGGCCTGCTGGATCAAATCGTGGAAATGATGGGCGAAGAAAAACTCTCCGCCGAACTGTTCGCCGGCATTCTGGAGACGGGCCTTAAGGATTTGAAGCTGGGACTCGTTCCGCCGGCCATGGACCAGGTTCTGGTCGGCAGTACGGACCGTACGCGGACCCGTCACGTCAAACACGCCTTCCTGCTGGGCATCAATGAGGGGGTTATGCCGGCAAACCTTCAGGAGGAAGGATTGCTGAGTGATCAGGAGCGCCTCCGTTTGGACGAGATCGGGTTGGAACTGGCACCCGGCATTACGCGCAGGCTGCTTGACGAGAGGTTCCTGATTTATGGAGCGCTCTCCGCGGCAAGCCGCTCGTTGTGGCTTAGTTATCCGACCGCGGATGAGGACGGGAAAGGCTTGCTCCCATCCGAAGTCATCCGGCATATGAAACGGATTTTTCCTGCAGGTATGCTGCAAGAACAACAGATCAGCGAAGCACCGTTAGTTTCCGATCCCCTGGCCTACCAGCTTGAATTCGTCAGCCGTCCGGAGCCTACATTGCCGCGGCTGATTGGCCAGCTTCGGGCTTGGAAGTCGGGGCAGGCCATATCTCCTCTTTGGTGGAGCGTGCTGGGATGGTATAAAGAGCAGCCGCAATGGGAACTTCGCGTCGATTCGCTGCTGGGCTCGCTGGATTACCGCAACCGGGTTAGCGGACTAACTCCGGCAACCAGCCGCAAATTGTACGGCAAACGGCTGCGCACCAGTGTCTCGCGGATGGAGAAATTTTCGGCGTGTCCTTTTTCGCATTTCGCCTCGCATGGGCTCAAATTGAAGGAACGCCAATTGTACCGGCTTAAGGCGCCGGACATCGGCCAGTTGTTCCATGCGGCGCTGAGCCAGATGGCGGTTACCTTCAAGGAACAGAACCGCAGTTGGGGCAGCCTGACTCCGGAAGAGTGCGTTAGGGAAGCGGACGCCGCGGTGGATAAGCTCGCACCGAAACTCCAGGGGGAAATTCTGCTCAGTACGAAGCGGTATGGATACATCTCGCGCAAACTGAAAAATATCGTCGGCCGCGCTTCCGTTATCCTGGGAGAACAGTCCCGGCGGGGAAGCTTTGAACCGGTCGGCCTTGAACTGGACTTCGGACCGGGTCGGCCGCTGTCTCCGTTGACCTTCGAGCTTCCGAACGGCTGCGTCATGGAAATCGTCGGCCGGATCGACCGGGTCGACATGGCGGAAGGCGAAGAGGGCGTTTTGCTGCGCGTTATTGATTATAAATCAAGCCAAACCGATTTAAAGCTGCATGAAGTGTACTACGGATTGTCGCTTCAGATGTTAACTTATCTGGATGTTCTGCTGCGCTCGGCGGAATCGTGGCTGGGTCAGTTTGCCCTTCCGGCAGGCACGCTGTATTTTCATGTGCATAACCCGCTGCTTCAAAGCGCAAATGGACTTGGAGCTGAAGAAGCCCGGCTTGAACTGCTCAAACGGTTTAAAATGAAGGGCCTCCTGCTGGCGGACAGGGATGTCATAGCCAAAATGGACGGTGAGCTGGAAAAAGGATATTCGGAAATATTGCCGGTAGCGGTCAAAGCGGATGGAGGCTTTTACAGCAGCGCTTCCGTAGCGACGCCCGAGCAGTGGCAGACGTTGCTGGGCTCGGTGCGCCGTACGATCGTGGACATCGGAACAAGAATTACGGATGGGGACGTAAAAATAGCGCCCTACCGTCTTGGAACCGAGACAGCCTGTACCCATTGTGCCTATAAACCGGTGTGTCGGTTCGAGGAAGCGCTTGACGGCAGCGCCTATCAGGTGCTGAACAAGCCGGGCAAGGAACGTCTGTGGGAACTGCTGGAGAGACCGGAAGGAAAGAAGGATGAGCCATGTTGATAATACCCAAGCCGGAGGGAAGCTATTGGAGCGATGACCAGTGGAAGGCAATATCGCTGTCCGGCGGAGATATACTTGTGGCTGCTGCGGCGGGTTCCGGCAAAACGGCGGTACTGGTGGAGCGGATCATTCGCAAGCTGTCCTCCGCCGAAGCCCCACTCAGCGTGGACAGGCTGCTTGTCGCCACCTTTACCAAGGCGGCAGCCTCCGAAATGAGGCAGCGGATCCGCGAGGCGCTGGAAAAAGAACTGGCCCGCGATCCCGAAAGCGAGCATCTTACCAGGCAGCTCGCCATGCTGGGACGGGCGTCGATTACGACGCTGCATTCTTTTTGCATGGAGGTCATCCAGCGCTATTACACATTGATTCCGCTCGATCCCGGATTCCGCATCGCCTCGGAGAGCGAGACCTCTTTGCTTCGGCAAGAGGTACTGGAGGACCTGTTTGAGGAGAAGTATGCTTCGGAGCAGGATGGGAGCTCCTTTTTGGCGCTTATCGACTGGTTTAGCGGCGAACGGAGCGATGATGCGGTTTTTGTTCTCATTCAAAAACTGTATGATTTCTCCCGAAGCCATTCCTGGCCCGAACATTGGCTGCGCCAGGCGGCATCCGCCTTCCGGGCTCCCGACCCTACGGCGCTGGAAGGCAGCTTATGGGTGGCAAGTATTTTAGCCGATACGTCGATTACGTTGGATGGTGCCGCAGAATTGCTGCGCCAGGCGAAAACGCTGGCAGTTTCCCCTGGGGGTCCCGAGCCTTATTCCGTGACATTGGAAGAGGACTTGGGGACGGTTCTCGGTTTGAAGTCAGCCGTACTGGAGAACGCTTGGTCCGGGTTGCATGAGACATTTCAGACTGCCGGATTCGGCAAATTAAAGCCTTGCAAAAAGGATCAGACAGATCCGGCGGTGCAGGAGCGGGTTAAAAGTTTGCGGGAAGAAGCCAAGAAAATGGTTACCGACCTGCGGAATCAGTTGTTCGGCCGTCCGGCGGAGGCGTTCTTGAACGAGCTTCATCTGGCGGCTCCGCTGATGGAAGAACTGGCAGAATTGGTTATCGAATTCGGCGAGCGTTACAAGTCGGAAAAGACAGCCAAGGGTTGGCTTGATTTTTCCGATTTGGAGCACTATTGCCTGCAGATTTTGCGTCGTACCGATTCTACCCCTGAAATGGCCGTGCCTTCGGATGCCGCGCTGGAATATCAGGCACAGTACGATGAAGTCCTGCTCGACGAGTATCAGGATACGAATACCGTTCAAGAGGACATTGTCCGCCTCATTTCCCGGCAGGAGCCGGGGAACCGGTTTATGGTTGGTGACGTCAAGCAAAGCATCTACCGGTTCCGATTGGCTGAGCCGGGACTATTCCTGGAGAAATATCGCAGTTACGGCAACAGCTTTGATAATGGCGGGTTAAGAATCAATTTGGCCCGCAATTTCCGCAGTCGAAGCGAGGTTGTCAATGCGGTCAACTTCTTGTTCAGACAGATCATGAACGAAGGCGTTGCCGAGATTGCCTACGATTCCAGGGCCGAGCTCGTTTATGGCGATGGTTTCCCGGAATTGTCCGAAGGTAGCGACTATCGCCCGGAATTATTGTTGATTGACCGCAGCGCGGATGCGTCGTCAGTCTCCGGCGGGGAGTCTGTCTCGACCGAAGAGGTCGGAGGTGAACCGGGAAGTGACGAGGAGACCGCGGCCGAACTTGAGGCCGTCCGACTGGAAGCGCGGGGGATTGCGGCCCGGATTCGCGAGTTGACGGGAGACAGCGGAAAACCGCCGCTGGAGATTTTCGATAAGCATTTGAAAGAAACCCGGCCCGTGGAATACCGGGATATGGTCATCCTGCTTCGCTCGACCCTGTCCTGGGCCCCCGTTATGATCGAGGAGCTTCGCATGGAAGGCATTCCGGCGTTCGGCGAACTCAGCAAAGGGTATTTTCAGGCTTCGGAAGTAGAAACGATGCTGTCGCTGCTGCAAATTATAGATAACCCGCTTCAGGATATTCCGCTGGCCGCCGTGCTGCGGTCGCCCATGTACGGACTTTCCGAGGAAGAATTGGCGGAAGTCCGTCTGGCTGCCGGGACAGGCAGTTTCTTTGAGGCGCTTTTGGCCGCTGCGGAAGGGGGACATGAATCGGAGTTCGAATCTGAGTCCGGAAATGATTCCGCGGTTTCTCAGGATCAGACTTCTCTGGCATCCAAATTGCAAGTTTTTCTGAAGCAGTTGGACGCCTGGCGGAATCTCGCCAGAGAAGGCGAACTCAGCACCCTGATCTGGGGAATTTACCGGAATACCGGTTATCTCGACTGGGTTGGCGGACTGCCGGGAGGCGCCTTACGGCAAGGCAATCTGCGCGCCCTGCATGACCGGGCCAGACAATATGAACTGACAACCTCTTCGAGAGGGCTGTTCCGCTTTCTTCGGTATGTAAACCGGCTCCGGGAAAACGGCGGAGACCTGGGCGCAGCAGCATCTGCCGGCGCGCAGGAAGACGCGGTGCAGATCATGACAATCCACAAAAGCAAAGGCTTGGAATTTCCGGTCGTCTTTGTCGCGGGCTTGTCCAAAGTGTTCAACCGTCAAGATTTGAACGCCAATTTTCTCATGCACAAGGAGATGGGCTTCGGGCCAAAATTCGTCGACGGCGCCTTGCGGGTTAGCTATCCAACGCTGCCGAACCTGGCGATTCGGAGGCGGGCGCAAATGGAACTACTGGCGGAGGAAATGCGGGTACTTTACGTGGCGCTCACCCGTCCGAAAGACAAGCTGATCCTGATTTCGTCGGTTAAAGACTTGGCTGGGACCGTGGAGACCTGGGGTGGAGCGCTGGAAACAGAGGAAGAAAAGCTCCCCGACTATCTGTTGGCCCGGGGAAGATCCTATCTCGATTGGATCGGACCGTCCCTTATCCGGCATCCCGCTGCGGCTGAACTGCGCCGTTTCGGAGGCCTTCCCGAGGTTTCTCCGGCTATTTTCGGAGATAGCGCTTCGGATTGGATGATCGGCTTTATGCCCGCCCGTGAGATCGTTCTGTCTGCGACAGCCGCGGCTGCGGCAGCCCAGGAGCTTGATGTCTCGGAACAGGGAGGAAGTCCGGATTCAGGAACAGACCCTGCAGACCCTGCCCGGCTAAGGGCACTCCTATCCGGAGGACCTGTAAGTGTTTTGGAACACCGTGACCACGAACTTGAGGACCAGGTGAATTTCAAACTGAGCTGGTCTTATCCTTTTGAAATATCGACCCGGATCTCGGCAAAAACCTCGGTCACCGAAATGAAATCGCTGCTGTCCGATCAGGAGGAACCACCTATTGATCTTTTTGGGGCAAATGAACTCCGGAGAGAGTTGGAGCAGTCGGCGGATCAAGTTGATTTCAAGCTCCATCTCCGCCGCCCTAAATTTATGGAGCAGGCCAAAATGACGCCTACCGAGCGGGGGACGGCTTATCATACAGTGATGCAGCATTTGCCTTTTCACAAGGAACCATGCGAGAAAACGGTACAAGATACTTTAACCATGCTGGTTGAACGTCAGATTATGACGCCGGAACAAACCGCGGAAATGGATGTGGCCAGAATTGCGGATTTCCTGAGCAGCCCATTGGGACAGATGCTCCAAAAAGCGGACTGGGTTCGCCGGGAAATGCCGTTCAGCTACGGATTGTCTGCAGCCGACGCGTTTCCGCTGCTGGCGCCGCCCGTGAACGGCCCCCTTGCGGAAGCCGAGGTATCCGGTATCCGGATCGCTCAAATTCTTGATCAGGAAACCGTGCTGATCCAGGGGGTCGTGGACTGCCTGTTCTACGTGGACGGCAGACAAATTTTGCTCGATTACAAAAGCGACAAGGTACTCCCTCATCGCGGCGGCGTCCCTGCCCTGAGAGAAACCTACCGCTTCCAACTCGAACTTTACGCCACCGCAGTGAAACAAATTACCGGCACCCCCGTCGAGGAAAAATGGCTTTACTTCTTCGACAGCGGCGATGCCGTCAAGTTATAAGAACTTGATCCGAAGCTCGCTAGACAACAGAGCACCAGGCGCATAGTGCCTCCGCCCCACGGTAGGGCTCAAGCACTGCGGCTCGCAAACCCGTGAGCGAATAGGAACAAACAGTACCCTTGCGGAGGATATGAGACCGGGGCTCCTTTGGGAGTACGCGTTCGATTGCGGTAGCAATACGGAAAGCCGACGGACAACAGAGCACCGGGCGTATAGCCTGCGCCCCCAGCGGTACGGGTTAAGCACTGCGCTCGCGATCAGTGAGCGAAAGGCATTAATCAGTTACCTTGCGGAGGATATGGGACCGGGGCTCCTTTGGGAGTACGCGTCCGATTGCGGTAGCAATACGGAAAGCGACGGACAACAGAGCACCGGGCGCATAGCCTGCGCCCCCAGCGTAAGGGTTAAGCACTGCGCTCGCGATCAGTGAGCGAAAGGCATTAATCAGTTACCTTGCGGAGGATATGAGACCGGGGCTCCTTTGGGAGTACGCGTCCGATTGCGGTAGCAATACGGAAAGCCGACGGACAACAGAGCACCGGGCGCATAGCCTGCGCCCCCAGCGTAAGGGTTAAGCACTGCGCTCGCGATCAGTGAGCGAAAGGCATTAATCAGTTACCTTGCGGAGGATATGAGACCGGGGCTCCTTTGGGAGTACGCGTCCGATTGCGGTAGCAATACGGAAAGCCGACGGACAACAGAGCACCGGGCGCATAGCCTGCGCCCCCAGCGTAAGGGTTAAGCACTGCGCTCGCGATCAGTGAGCGAAAGGCATTAATCAGTTACCTTGCGAAGGATATGGGACCGGGGCTCCTTTGGGAGTACGCGTTCGATTGCGGTAGCAATACGGAAAGCCGACGGACAACAGAGCGCCGGGGGCAAATCCTGCGTTCCCAGCGGTACGGGTTAAGCACTGCGCTCGCGATCAGTGAGCGAAAGGCATTAATCAGTTACCTTGCGGAGGATATGGGACCGGGGCTCCTTTGGGAGTACGCGTCCGATTGCGATAGCAATGCGGAAAGCCGACGGACAACAGAGCACCGGGCTCAATACCGGAGCATCAGATGTGGAGGAAAAAACATGCGGATATTACACACGGGCGATTGGCATTTGGGCCGGACGCTGGAAGGAAGAAGCCGGTTGCCGGAACAGGCCCAGTTTATGGACGAACTCGTCCGGATGGCGGATGAGCAGCGAGCGGACGTCATCCTTATGGCCGGTGACGTCTATGACAGCGTCAACCCGCCGGCTGCGGCGGAGTCGTTGTTTTACGAGGCGGCAGCCCGCCTGACGGAGAACGGGCGGCAGCTTGTGGTCATCTCCGGCAACCATGACCAGCCGGAGCGGGTATCCGCCGTGGCTCCGCTAGTTTCGCGCCGCGGCATCTCGCTGATCGGTCTGCCGACGGCGGCGAGCGTTACATTGCAGGTGCCCCGGAGCGGGGAGACCGCCGTGATTGCGGCGCTTCCTTATCCTTCGGAGTCCCGGCTAGCCGAACTGCTGGCTGGAGACGGCGACGAGTTGGAACTGCGCACCGCCTACAGCGCCAAGGTGGGCAAATTAATGCGGCAACTGGCCGGCGCTTTCCGCCCGGATACCGTAAATTTGGCCATGAGTCATATTTACGTGCTCGGCGGGTTGGAATGCGATTCGGAGCGGCCGATTCAGGTCGGCGGGGCGTATACGGTGGACCCGTCCGCCTTGGATATCGGAGCTCAGTACACGGCGCTGGGGCATCTGCATCGGCCGCAGGCCGTCAAAGGCAGCGGAATGATCCGGTACAGCGGGTCGCCGCTAGCTTACAGCTTCTCGGAAGCGGGGCAGGCCAAGTCGGTGATTCAGCTGGATCTGGCGCCGGGCGGGGTTCCGCAGGTAGAGGAGCTGTTTTTGACCAGCGGGAAACCGCTTGTACGCTGGAGCTGCAGGGGCGGACTGGAGGAGGTCTGGCGCTATTTGGACGAGGGCCGGGACCGCAGCGCATTTATCGATTTGGAAATCCATCTTGGCGAAGCGATGTCGCTTGGCGATATTCAGAGGCTGCGAAGGGCGCATGAGGGTATCGTACATATCCGTCCCGTCTATCCCGGACGGGATGCCGAGGAGTTGGTTTCCTCGCGCTCCCAAATGCCGGTCCATGAGCTGTTCCGCAAGTTCTACCAGCGGCAGAGCGGAGGGGCGGAACCCGAGGAAGAATTGGTCGAATTGTTCATGTCGCTGGTATCCGAAGAGGAAGAGCCGAAAGACGGGGAGGCGGAAGCATGAAACCGGTATCGCTTAAACTATCCGGCCTTCAAAGCTATCGCGAGACGCAGGAGATCGATTTTACGAGTCTTTGCGATACGGGCTTGTTCGGGATTTTCGGGCCGACCGGCAGCGGGAAATCAACCTTGCTGGATGCTATAACCCTGGCTATGTACGGAAAAGTAGGCCGCGCAACGAATGGTACTCAAGGAATTATGAATCATTCCGAGGATAGCCTGTTTGTCGCCTTTACGTTTGAGCTGGTTTCCGCGCAGGGACCGGAACGGTACAGGGTGGAACGCCGCTTCAAACGGCAAGGCGAACAGTCGGTGAGCAATACGATCAGCCGGTTCATTGAGATCTCTCCGGAGGGCGAAAAGGTGCTTGCCGACAAGCTGGCGGAAGTAACGCGCCAGGTGGAGGAGAAGATCGGCCTGAAGATGGACGACTTCACCCGGGCCGTCGTGCTGCCTCAGGGCAAATTCGCCGAATTCTTGTCCCTGAAGGGCGTAGATCGCAGACAGATGTTGCAGCGGTTGTTCCATTTGGAGAAATACGGGGATTTGCTCGGGCAGAAACTCGCCCGCAAGGTGAAGGGAACGGAGCAGACGATCAAAGAGCTCGCCGCTGAACAGCAAGGGCTCGGCAGCGCCTCCGAAGAGGCGCTAAGGGAAGCTGAGGCGGCGCTGAAGGCCGTCGCGGAGCTGGCGGAGGCGCGTCGCAGGGAGCTCGGCGCTGCGCAGCAGCGCGCGGAGTCGCTCGCCAAGGTGCGCGAACTGAGCGAGGAGCGCACGCGCCGGGCGGCGTTCCTGGAAGCGCTGCGCGGGCAGGACGTCGCGATCCGCGAGCTGGAGGCGCGGCTTGCCAAGGCGGCCGCCGCAGCCGGCATCAGGCCGGTGCTCACGGCCTGGAAAGCGGCGCGCCAGCTGGCGGCGGAGCGCGAAGCCGCCGCCGTCCGCGCCGGTGAAGCGGCCGCCTATGCTGCGGCCGCCGCTGCTCAGGCAGCCGCCGAAGCCGGGGCGGCCGGAGAAGCGCTCAGCCGCGAGGAGCCGGCGCTGCTGCTGCGCCTGGATCAGTTGGAGCAGGCAAGAGCGCTCCAGCGTGAATGCGACGAGCTGGCCGCCGGGCTGCGGGAGCTGAGGGCTTCCCTCGAGCAAGGGACTCGGCAGCGCCGGAACCTCACCGAGGAGCTGCTGAAAGAAGAGCAGCTCCTCGCCAAAGCAAAGCAGCGCCAGCAGGAGCTGGACCGGCTGCTGACCGAGAGCGAAGTGAAACCGTCCGAACGGCAGCGGGTTCAGCTCGCGGTAAACCGCAGGCAGGAAATTCTCCGATTGCGGGAGGAAGCGGATAAAGCCGGAGTGGAAGAGTCGTCTTTGAAGGCAAAAGCGGAACAGGCCGCCGGCAGGATGGGGGAGATCGGGGCCCGCGAACAATCGGCGGAGGCAAAATGCCGGGAACTTACCGCTTCAGTCCTGGAACAGCTGTTTCATCTGAATGTGCTGCAAGAGGAAATTCCGGGCTTTGAAAATGCCTTGTTATCGCGGGAAGCCGAGCTTCGCGCCATGATAAAGGATAAGGAGACTCAGCTCTGGTCGCTTACTCTGGCAGAGCGACTGCAAGATGGTCAACCCTGTCCGGTTTGCGGTTCGCTGCATCACCCCGGGGCAGCCTCGCTACATGAGGAAGGTGCCGGAAGCGAATCGGAGTTGGAGGAATTGCCGACCCTGCTGGCCTCGGTACGCGAACTGAAATACAGCGTGCCTCGCTATGCCGATGGATGCCGTGACCTGCTTGATATGCTGGGCACGAAGGATGGGGAGGAGTTTGCCGGCCGTCAGTCCGCGCAATTGGAAACGGCGGCTGCCGGGGATGCGAAAGCTGAAGTCGACATTTCTTCGGTGAAATCATCAGATGACCTCGAGACTTTCCGGCATCACACAGCCAAGCTGGAGGAGCAGGCCGCAATGTACCGGCAGGAGCTGGAGCGGCTTCAGCGGCACGCGCGGGAAGCGAAAGCCTCGCTCTCGGCGCTGACTCCCGAGCTTGCCGCTGTCCGGGCGGAAGCGGCCTCGGTTGCAAGCTTGTTGGAGCTGGCTGCAGAGCGGAACCGCGACTGCCGGTTGGCGCTCTCCGCCAAACAGGCCGAGTGGACCGCGGAATATCCCGATTTGAATCTCGATGAGGTTGAACGGCTGCAGCTGCATATCGATGAGAAGGACCGGCACGGGGAAGATATCAAGCAGCGGCTGAAAGTAAGCATCCCGTTTATCGAAGAGAAATCGGCGAGTATTTCCACGCTGACCCAGAAAGCCGTAGAACTGGACAAGTTGCTGCTGCAATGGGAAGTACAGGAACAGGGTAAAGATTCCTTGCTCCGGGAGAAGCATGAACGGCTTGCGGCCTGGATCGGCGAAGGTGCCGTGGAGGAACTGCTGCCCGAGACGGAGCGGCGGTTACAGGCACTTCGCCAGACCGCCGAGGACAGCCGCAAGAAGCTTGCGGAATGCGAGGCCTCGAACCGCGAAGCGGCGCAGGGGGATGCCTTAGCCCGGCAGGCGCTGCAATCCGCGCGTGAGCAGGAGCAGGAATACCTAGTACGCTGGGAAGAAGGGCTGGTTTCCTCTCCGTTTAATACGGAGGCGGAGGTGGTGGAGTCCTTTATGGACCCTGAACAAAGCGAACATGATGCGAGAACCGTAAAAGATCACCGAGACCAGGAACGCGAGCATGAGATCAACCTGAAGGAGCTCGATGCCAAGCTGGGCGGAAACATGGTGACGGAAGCGGAGTGGGAGACTTGCCGGCAAGCCCTGGAACTGGCTAAGGCGCAGGATGAAGCTGCGCTTCAGGGCAAAGCCCGGGCGGAGCGCGACCTGGAGGATCTGGAAGCAAGGCATGTCCGTTGGAAGGAACTGGAGACGGAAAGGCTAAAGCTGGAGCATCAATCGGGATTGCTGGGCAAACTCCAGTCCTCGCTGCGCGGCAATGCCTTCGTGGAATATGTCGCCGAAGAACAACTGATGAATGTCAGCCATGCGGCTTCCCAGCGACTACGCTCCCTGACCAAGCAGCGTTATGCTCTGGAGACGGACTCGGGCGGGGGCTTCGTCATTTGCGACGATGCCAACGGGGGCGTGAAGCGGCCGGTCTTCACACTGTCGGGAGGCGAAACCTTCCTGACCTCCTTGGCGTTGGCATTGGCTTTATCCGCACAAATTCAACTGCGGGGACAGTATCCGCTGCAATTCTTTTTCCTGGACGAAGGATTTGGCACCTTGGATCCGGAATTATTGGATACAGTTATTACTTCGCTGGAGCATCTGCATCATGATCATCTTGCCGTAGGGATTATTACGCATGTCGCGGAGCTGCGTGAACGTTTGGCCCGCAAGCTCATCGTGATTCCGGCGGAAAACGGAGGCGAAGGCTCGAAAGTGATGCTGGAGCGGATGTAACAACGGAAGCTGGACTATGTGGGGAAATGAGGCTGACGATGAAGATCTCGGTGTTGATCGCGGATGACAATTCCTTTATCAGGGAAGGCATGCGCATCATTTTGAATACTTTTGAAGAATTTGAAGTGCTTGCGACGGTGGGAGACGGCCGCGAGGCCGTCGATTACTGCAAGGAGCACGAGGTGGATGTGGCCCTGCTGGACGTTCGCATGCCCAATATGAATGGCGTGGAGGCTACACGGCTGCTGGTGGAAGAGACGAAGACCAAGCCGCTGATCTTGACCACGTTTGACGACGATGAATATATCTTGGACGCCATCCGCTACGGTGCGAAAGGATATTTGCTGAAAAATAACGATCCGGAGCGGATTTGCGATGCGATCAAAAGTGTATACCACGGTCATAACGTGCTGCAAAATGTCATACTGGACAAGCTTAAAAGCAGCCTCGGCGAAAGCCGGATTCCCCCTGCACCGCCGATTAATGCAGCCTTATTTACGGAGCGCGAGCTGGATGTGATGTCACGGATCGCCAAAGGCCTGTCCAACAAGGAAATATCCAAAGAATTGTTCATTTCCGAAGGAACGGTAGCCAATTATATCACTTCGATTTTGAACAAGACGGCACTGGAGCACCGGACGCAAATCGCCATTTATTATTTGACGGGAAGGACCCGCTGAAGCTATGGAGCTGTGGAATCTGGGGAATAAGCTGATCCTGTTGTTATTTGTTGTGGTAGCCGCCTATTTTAGAACCGCCGATCCGTCACCTTGGTTCGTGGTGTTTTTTTTGATTTACGTAGCACTGAACCTGATTGAACCGCTTTTAAAGCCGATCTATCTCAAACGAGCTGCCGTGATTACCTTAATTGCTTATCTATTATTTTGTACTTTTTATGTCCAGTCGGATTTTGTGTTGCTTCTGGCGCTTAGCTTATATGAGCTGGCCTCGGCTTATTTTCGCAAACGGATTCCCGTATTGGTCGTTATGGCAGTTCCCTTACTGATTATTGATCAGCAAAACCTGTTCCCTTTATATGCTTTCATTGCGCTGCTGGTTTTTTTTAACGGAAACTATGCCCACCGGTATACGAATAAGATACTGCGTCAGGATCAGCAGCTCGACAAGATGCGGAACGATCAGGAAAAACTGACGAAAAGACTGCATGAAAATCAGGAATTTATCCGTGCTTCGGAATATACGTATAAGCTGGAAGAACGCAATCGCCTGTCTCAGGTGCTGCATGACGGCGTAGGACATTCCATGACGGGGGCGCTCATCCAGATGGAGGCGGCGAAAGTGATGCTTCGTTCCGATCTCGGAGCGGCCGAGACCCTGCTGCAAAATGCGATCGGCATCTCTAAAGAGGCGATCGAGCAGATCAGGCTCACGCTCAAAAATATCAAACCCCCGGTGCAACAGTTGGGCATTCATCGGTTGAAGGCAGGTGTCGAAGCTTTCGGCAGCAAATCCGGGCTGCGCACCACAGTGGTCCATGACGGAGAAATGGAGCGGATCACTCCCCTGCAGTGGAAAATCATTCAGGACAACGTGACCGAAGCGCTGACCAATACGGCTAAATACGCCTCGGCAAGCGCCGTTCACGTGGAGGTAAGGGTGCTAGGCAAGCTGATTAAAGCCGTGGTTTCCGATGATGGGCGGGGAGAGGCGAAAATTGTGAAAGGGCTCGGGCTGTTGGGGATGGAGGAGCGGACGGCCGCGGTAAACGGGACGATTATCGCCGACGGAACCCGGGGATTCAGCGTGACGACGCTGATGCCCCTTGAAGATGCATGAGAAATCTCATCCTTCTAAGTTGACTCAGGCTATGAATAGTTGTGAATATCTTCATGTTCAAAGGATGAACTTATGCACTGTCATAAGGTCATCCTTTTTTTTACAATGAATCTATGAATCAAATGAGAAACCCGAACGGAGTGGATAGGATGAACGTATTGGATATTCGCGGATTAAGCAAAAAATTCGGCGATTTCATAGCGGTTGACAATATGTCGCTGACTGTGGGCGAAGGCGAGATTTTCGGCTTTCTTGGTTCTAATGGGGCGGGAAAGAGCACGACGATCAATCTTGTCGCCTCCTTACTAAGGCCGAGCAGCGGCGAAATTAATATCCTGGATAAGAATATCGCAAAGCATAGCCGTTTTGCCAAAATGAACCTCGGCATCGTGCCGCAGGATTTAGCCATCTATGAAGATATGACCGCTTTCGAGAATGTGAAGTTTTTTGCCGGGTTATATGGCCTGCGGGGTGAAGAACTGAAGGAAAGAACGGAAGAAGCGCTGAAGTTTGTTGGCCTGGAGGACAAGGCGAAAAGTTTCCCGAAAAATTTCTCCGGAGGCATGAAGCGGCGGCTGAATATCGCCTGTGCCATCGCCCATCGTCCCAAGTTGATCATCATGGATGAGCCGACCGTCGGCATCGACCCCCAATCGCGGATTTACATCCTTGCGTCGGTGCGCAAATTGAACGAGATGGGCTGTACCATCATTTACACCAGCCATTATATGGAGGAAGTAGAGGAAATCTGTTCGCGCATCGCAATCATCGATCACGGCAAAATTATCGCCGACGGCACAAAGGAGCAGCTTATCGCGACGATTACGGATCTGAAGGATATTCGAATTGAACTGAAGAGGGGCGAGCCCGATCTTGCCCTCTCGTTAAAAAATATTCCCGGGGTTAGAGACGTCAGCGTGGAGGATAATATGCTCCGCATCAGCAGCGACATGGCGGTCGATAATTTGAGCCAAATCCTGAAGGTTCTCATCGATAGCGGCGCTGACATCAGGTCCGTGGAGGAGCAGGAACCCAATTTGGAAACGGTGTTTCTGACGCTGACGGGCCGTAACCTGAGAGATTAAGTCAAAATCGGCCTAGACCTATCCGTTTGGATAGATCAAAGCGACGGGAGGTTAGTGGATTGAATTTTTTGAATATAGCGCTAAAAGAAATTAAACGTGATATTCGCGATCGGTGGACCTTGATCTTTATGCTCGTTTTTCCGATCTTGCTGATCCTGATATTAGGGGTAGCTTTGAGCAACAGCTTCTCGAGCACCCCGGAGCTCGGTGAAATCCGCGTACTGGTCCAAGATAAGACCGGGGGCGGACCTTTAACGCAAAGTTTTGATGCCTTCGCGAAGGCGGTGGAGGAGTCCGGCGTAAAGTTCGAGTCCTGGAGTGAAGGGATGGACGGGCGGAAGGAAGTGGAGCAGCATCGGTACGACGACTATGTCGAGTTGACCGAGAGCGGCATTTCCTTGTACGGCAGCAGCCGCAGCGCGATTGAAAGCTCGATCGTTCAAGGCATGCTTGCCGCGTTTACGGATAAATACAAAGCCGGTTCCGTCTTAGCCCAGGCGGGGAAGGATACAGCTGTCATGCAGGCGGAGGGCACGGGGGAAGGGAAAGAAGCAAACTATATAAAAGAGACCTCTATCGTCGCCGACCGGAAACCAGGAGCCGTTGATTATTATGCCCTGGCTATGACCTGTATGGTTGCCCTGTGGGGGGCGTGGTCGGCAAGCCGGTTGATCACCTCCGAGGTCAGGCAAGGGACGTCGATGCGTCTCGTGGCCGCTCCGGTTTCAAAGGGATCCATTTTTGCCGGAAAAATACTCGGCAGCATCGGCTCGAACATGCTCTGCGTATTCTTGATCATTATCATTAGCAAATTTCTGTTCAAGGCCTATTGGGGCGATCACCTGCTTGCCGTGGTTGCCGTATTGTTCACCGAAGTCATTCTGGCGGTGAGCCTGGGCCTCGCGGTTGGTTATCTATTCAATGGAACGGCAAGCCGCAACGTACTTATGATCATAACGCAACTGGCGGCTTTCTTTGGCGGGGCATACTTTCCGATGAGCGTAGACGGGGATTTGGGCGTAGTCGGTTGGATCGCCGGGCTGTCTCCGATCCGCTGGGGAAATGTCGCTTTGACCAAAATCGTCTATAGCGGTGAAACGGCAGCCATGTGGCCCGTCATTGGACTGAATATCGGTCTGGCCGTATTGATGCT
Organism: Fontibacillus phaseoli; assembly: GCF_003337355.1. Classification (GTDB taxonomy): domain Bacteria; phylum Bacillota; class Bacilli; order Paenibacillales; family Paenibacillaceae; genus Fontibacillus; species Fontibacillus phaseoli. Next base: position 381,851 of record NZ_QPJW01000001.1, read on the forward strand.
GATGGCGTCGGCCGTGTTAATGCGCCGAAAGGAGGGAATTTGATATGGGGAAAAATATATGGTGGCTTGTTTTATCCTCGCTGCGGAAGGAGTTCCGCAAACGCGGCAACATTCTCATCTATTTCGGATTGCCGCTTGCAGGTGTTCTGATATCGACATTTATCTACGCGAATGCCGGACAAAGCGTACTTCGGGTCGGTGTGGTCAACGGGGACGGGGCGGAAACCGTTGCCGCCGAGACGGTTCGGTTTATCTCGGAAATGGGTCAGGTGAAGGCCGAGAATGTAACGGAAGAGGAATTAGCGACTCTGCTTGCGGCGGGCAAGTTGGACAGCGGGGTCGTGCTGGAAGAAGGTTATTCCCAAAGCGTGCTTGCCGGTCAGCCGGATCATATCGTTATCTCGTCCATCAAAGGCGCAGAGGTTACGGCTTATTTAAAAGCGTTGCTGTATAACTATATCGATAATATGACGGCGCTAGGCAGGGCAGCCGAGGGGGACCCTGCAAGGTATCAGGAGCTATTCGAGGAATACAGGAATACGGTATTTAAGCTGCAAGCGGAAACCGTAAACGATAAATCGGTAACGAAGGATATGACCTATCAATCGCTCGGGTTCCTGATCTTGTTCATGATGATGTCTTCGGTTAATCTGACGGAACTGATTCTTAAACACAGAGAGGACCGGACGTTCTACAGGATTATCTCTTCGCCGGTCAGTTCCAGAGCCTACGTGATTTCCAATATAATCGTCAATATGATCGTGATGCTGCTGCAAATCATAGTGACGCTGTTCTTTTTGCGGTACGTATTTAAGCTGGACCCCGGCATTCCGATCACGGCACTCGCGGGCCTGCTTGGACTGTTTGCCCTTGCTTCCGTCGGTATCTCACTGGTGATCGTCGCCTTTTCCAAAAACAGGGGCGTATCCGACTCTTTGCAAAACCTGATCGTCACGCCGACCTGCCTGCTTGCCGGCTGCTTCTTTCCGGTTGAGATTATGCCTGTTGCCGTGCGACGGATCGCTGACTTTATGCCGCAGCGCTGGGTGCTGCTAGCGGTCGAGGAATTGCAGGACGGCAGCGGATTCGGCGGCATTTGGCTCAATCTGTCCACCCTGTTCGTATTCGCCATCGTGTTCTTTTTGATCGCCGCTTATAAATTCGGACATAACAATGACACCCGTAAGTTTATTTAAAAACCATTTTTTCTCATTTGATTTATAACGTGACACAGATCACAGATACAGTATCACCTGGCTGTTATACTACAGTTAGCCGACATCAATTTTGTGAAGCACCCCGATGGACGTATTGGGACAGAGATCTGATTATCGTATTTCGGTCCAATACGTTCGTCCGAGAAGCGAACTCGCTGAGTGAGCAGGGTGCTTCTTTTTTTTGCCCTTTTTTTCCGGTATGATAACATGTAGAAGCTATTCAAATATACATTTTTTGAGCATGAATCGAAGTTACGTATTCTATTCGCGATAATTTAGGAGGGTTTATAGGTGGAAAACTGTTTGTTTTGCAAAATTGCGGAAGGTTCGATCCCATCGAACAAAGTTTACGAAGACGAGCAATTTCTCGTATTTCATGATATTCAACCGGCGGCACCGAGTCATGTGCTGATCATTCCGAAGAAACATATCGCTACGATGAATGACGTCGGTCCGGAAGATTTTGCCCTGATCGGGGAGATGCACCGCATTGCCCAAGAAGCGGCCAAGAAGCTTGGAGTAGCCGAGAGCGGCTACAGACTGATCAATAATTGCGGCAAAGACAGCGGACAAGCAGTATACCATATCCATTACCATTTACTTGGCGGGGCACCTTTGGGCGCATTGGTACAGAATTCCGATTCCCATGCTTGAACCGGGGATTTTAAGTCTTCCATATATTAAAATGGGTGCTCAGGTTGACACCCTATTTATTTTTCCCCTATAATGAAGTTTGATGAACCGTGTTATGCTCTTGGACGGTCTGGTCGGAGGGAGGGAAAACTGGTGTCTGAAACTAAAGTTCGCAAAAACGAGACAATTGATGCTGCACTTCGTCGCTTTAAACGCTCTATTGCTAAAGATGGCGTATTGGCTGAGGTGAAGAAACGCAAGCATTATGAAAAGCCAAGCGTAAAGCGCAAGAAAAAGTCTGAGGCTGCTCGTAAAAGAAAGTTTTAGGAGGATTATGCTACCATGAATCTTAGCGAGCGATTGAACGAAGATATGAAGCAGGCGATGAAGAGTCAAGACAAGTTCAAACTCTCCACCATTCGAATGGTTCGTGCTACGATTAAGAATCTTGAGATAGATTTGAAAAGACCTTTGAACGATAATGAAGTGCTTGATATCCTAAGTCGTGAAATCAAACAGCGCAAAGATGCCCTCCAAGAATTTGAAAAAGCGGGTCGAGACGATCTTGCCGCAAACGTCAGAGCGGAAGCCGAGATTATTGCCGAATACCTTCCCGAACAGCTGAACGAAGAAGAAATTAAAGTTATTGTACAGCAGACCATCCAGGAAACCGGGGCTACTTCGAAAGCCGATATCGGGAAAGTGATGAGTGCGCTTATGCCTAAGGTCAAAGGCCGGGCAGACGGCAAGCTTGTCAATGAGGCAGTTCAACAGCTTTTGCAATAGGTGAGACAAAGCAACACCTTCTACATTTTGTAGGAGGTGTTTTTTCTGTTTCTCATAAATGATGTTTCTTCCGCATACTTTGTAAAGTAGAGGAAGGAGGATTGCCTCATATGAGCCGGTTTGTCCGCAAATTCCGCAAATGGACGGTCGACGCGCTCGGCCTGCCGGGTGATCTCGTACTCGATTTACCCAGGCTCACCTTGATCGGAAATAAGCAGCTTTACATAGAGAACCATCGGGGCGTGGTGCATTTTACCCCCGAATCGTTACATTTGGAACTTAGCCATGGCAAGTTGGAGGTTGAAGGAGCCGGATTGGTCATTAAAGAGATAATGCCTGAGGAAGTTGTGATCGAAGGGCGGATCTTTGGTATTAAATATCGCGGAACGGAGGAATCCAAGTGAAATCACCGGTATTTTCCCAATGGCGTGGAACAGTGACCGTGGTCGTGCGAGGCGAGGCAATTGAATCATTTATTAACGAACTCTACCGGCAGGGCATCCGGATTTGGGATTTGGTAGCATTACCTGACGGTAAAATGGAAATGAATTTGCAGGTGGCGGACTTTTTTTCTTTGCGTCCGCTTCTGAAAAGGACAGGCTGCCGCTTACGGATTAAGAAACGTTCCGGATTGCCCTTTACTTTAGCCCGGCTCTGGCAAAGGAAATGGTTCGGTATCGGTTTTGCCGTCTTCTTGGCCGTTGTTTTCAGCTTGTCCCAGCTAGTATGGGATATTGAAATCAAAGGAAATGTAAAAATACTGGATGAAGACGTGCTGAAGGTTGCCCGCGAGGAAAGACTGTATCCTTTTCAATGGATTTTCTCTTTGCCCGAGCAGGACAAGCTTTCCGCTGAGCTGAACCGGAAGCTGCCGGGAACCTCTTGGGTCGGAGTATCCCGTACGGGCACGAAAATTTCCATTCAGATCGTCGAGGCGACGCAGCCGAAGGAGCAAGGGCTCGCGAGTCCGCGGCACCTGGTTAGCAAGGCTGATGCGATTATTACATACATTTATGCGGAAAAAGGCCAGCCTGAAGTAAATAAGAACGACCGCGTCCGGAAGGGGCAGATACTTGTATCCGGTATTCAGGGCGGTAAAGCGGTTGTTTCCAAAGGCGAGGTTAAAGGCAACGTATGGCATGAGTATAATATCGAGGTACCGCTACTCCGGAGGCAAAAGGCCTACACCGGGGAAAAGAAGGAGCGCGGATATCTCTTTTTCGGAAAAACGGCGATCCAGCTTTCCGGGTACGGCAAAGTGAACTTTGATCACTCCCAAATGCTGACGGAGTTTAATCCATTGACCTGGAGATCCATCAAGCTGCCGATCGGCTGGATGAGTGAGAAAATACTTGAAACGACCGAATTGGAAATCAAGCTGTCCAAGAACCAGGCCGTGAATGACGGGATCGAACGCGCCAGAAGAGATATTTTGGCTAAGCACGGGGCGAATAGCGTTATTTTGAATCAAAAAATTTTGCATGAGAAGACAGACAATGGTAAAGTTTATATGAAAGTGCTTTTTGAAGTGGAACAAAATATTGCGGAAGAACTTCCGATAGTATACGACCAAGGAGAATGAGTCTATTTGTCAGAACAACTACACAATGCGAAAATAAGTCTTCAAAACGCCGCGGAAGGATTGTCCTTATTTGGGCCCCAGGATGTATTCCTTAAACTGGTTGAGCAGCATCTGAACGCAAGCATCGTCTTAAGAGAGTCCGAAATATCCATACGCGGAGAAGAGCGTGAAGTAGAGCGTGTTCAACAATTGTTTGAGGTGTTGCTGGAACTGGTCCGCAACGGCTATATCCTTACCGAAAGAGATGTACAGTATGCCATCGATCTCGCCAAGGATTTTCGCGCAGATCAACTGCTTGATTTATATAAAGGTGAAATTGCCGTTACCTATCGCGGGAAACCGCTCAGAGTCAAAACGATCGGACAGAAACATTACGTAACTACGATCCGGAAGCGTGACATCGTATTCGGAATCGGGCCGGCAGGTACGGGCAAGACCTATCTGGCCGTTGTTTTGGCCATTACGGCTTTGAAGGAAGGCGCGGTAAAACGAATCATTTTGACCCGACCTGCCGTGGAAGCCGGCGAAAGCCTTGGATTTCTTCCGGGCGATTTGCAGGAAAAAGTGGATCCGTATCTGCGGCCGCTGTACGACGCTTTATACGATGTTATGGGTCCCGACCAAACGGCGAAGGCATTGGAACGCGGACTGATTGAAATTGCTCCGCTCGCCTACATGCGCGGACGGACGCTTGACGATTCTTTTATCATTTTGGACGAGGCTCAGAATACGACGCCTGAGCAGATGAAGATGTTTCTGACCCGGCTCGGTTTCGGTTCAAAAATGGTCATTACCGGCGATGTTACGCAGATCGATTTGCCAAAAGGGAAAAAATCCGGATTGGTCGAGGCCAAAAAGATTTTGGAATCCATTGAAGAAATCGGATTTGTGTTTTTTACGGAGTCGGATGTCGTAAGGCATTCGCTCGTTCAGAAAATTATTGTTGCTTATGACCGTGCTGCTGAAAATCAGGGTTAATCATCCAGCCCCCGGACCCTCCCGAAAAGGATTCATCTAGCATTACATTCGCGTTCCAGCGTTTATAGTAATGCGTAACAGGGTTCGCAGGGCTTTAAATTTTTCAGGAGGGCTGTCCCCATGGACTCAAACCCAAAGTATCGCCAAGAAAAAAGTAAATTTCATTCCAGAACGGCAGGGTGGAAACACAGCGCATCGGTACGTTACGTACTGTATGTGCTGTTAATCGCTATGCTTTATGTGAGCATGTCTCCCAAACTGTTGCCTGAAACTTATGATATTGCAGTAGGGTTGCCAAGCGATAAAGAGATCTTGGCTCCGATGGAAATTCCGAATACGAAGGCAACATTGAAGGCGCAGGAAGAAGCCGCAGAGAAGGTGGGACAAGTCTATACCATTCTGCCGCTTCGCAACGAAGCTTTGGTTTCGCAGTTGCTTGACCGGATTTTTCGGCTGAATCAGGATGATCAGGTGGCGACGGAAGACAAGATTAATATTTACCGTGAAGAATTGCCGCAACGCTTGAAGGACCACGTCCAGAATTTCATTATGAATAATCGTAGCTCGAGTACTTATTCATCGACACTTTTTCAGGAAGTGACGCAGAAGGTAGACGAACAGCAATATCATATTTCGGAAGAAACATTTATTAAGATTCCGAAACTGACGGCTGAGGATATCAATGAGATGAAGCCGGTGGCCGCCGATATCGTTGCCCGTCTGATGACCGATCAGATCATCGACGCACAAACGGCACGGGCAAAGGTAGCGGAAATGGTCAGCACCAGTTCGCTAAGCAAGCGGATTTCCCGCGAAGTGGTGCAAGAACTGGCGCGGCTGTCCATTACCGCCAACAAGTTTTATGACGAAGAAGCGACGAAAACGGCGAAGGTGGAAGCCCGGGAGAATACGCCGACAGTGTTCATCAAGCAGGGGGATGTTCTGGTCGAAAAGGGCGAGAAAATTACCCAGGAAATGTATACGCTACTCGAAAAAAACGGGTTGCTTAAGGACGAAGTCAATTATTGGCCTCAGTTCGGACTGGTGCTGCTGTCATGCTTGTTGGCGCTCGGACTGATTATGTTCATGCGCCAATCGGAAGGAGTCAGCCGATTTAAATATAACAACTCTCAATTTGTCATGCTGCTGATGATCATTTTGATTACGATCATTTCCATGCATGTTACGGGCATCGTGCAGAACGAGCAGCGTCCTTATATCGGTTATCTGGCGCCTGTGGCTACCGGGGCCATGTTGATTACGCTGCTGATCGACCTCTCTTTGGCTTATATTTGTTCCATCCTGTTTAGTATACTTGCAAGCGTGATTCTAAATGTCCATCAGGGACAAATATTTGATTTTCAATTCGGATTTTTTGCGTTCGTGATCTCGTTTGCTTCAATCTTTGCGATACACCGTGCCAGCCAGAGGTCTACGCTCCTGAAGGCCGGCATCATGATCTGCCTGTTCGGCTCCGCAGCCGTCTTTACGCTGATCGTGATCAACAATAACGGCTGGACGGAGTCCAACGCGTTGTACGCGATCGGGTTTGCCATTGCCGGCGGCTTGTTGACGACGATCCTGGTCATCGGACTGATGCCGTTCTTTGAAGTCACGTTCGGAATCCTGTCGGCGCTGAAGCTCGTGGAATTATCCAACCCGAATCATCCGTTGCTTCGCAAATTGCTAACCGAAACACCGGGAACATACCATCACAGCGTCATGGTAGGCAATTTGTCGGAGGCCGCAGCGGAAGCGATCGGAGCGGACGGGCTGTTATGCCGTGTCGGTTCGTATTATCACGACATCGGCAAAACGAAACGTCCGAGTTACTTTATCGAGAATCAGAACAATATGGAGAACCCGCATGATTTCATCGATCCGAAATTGAGCAAGTCGATTATTATTGCACATGCCCGTGACGGGGTTGAAATGCAGAAGGAATATAAACTGCCCAAGCCGATCCGGGACATTGCGGAGCAGCACCACGGAACGACCTTTCTGCATTACTTCTATCACAAGGCCCTCTCATTGGCTGAGGAACAAGGCGTGGAGCCGGATTTTACGGAAGAGGATTTCCGCTATCACGGCCCTAAAGCCCAGTCCAAGGAGGCAGCGGTGGTAGGGATCGCGGACAGTGTAGAAGCTGCGGTTCGCTCGCTGCGCAAACCGACGGTGGAACAGGTCGAGACGATGATCGAGAAAATTATCAAGAGCCGTCTGGATGATCACCAGTTCAACGAATGTGATTTGACGATGCGCGAGCTTGATCTGATTGCCCAAACGTTAAAGGAAACCGTGATGGGAATCTTCCATTCACGGATTGAATATCCGGAACAGATCAAAAAGACTAAAGCAACGCAAGAAAAGGATAGGGGGCATGATGTTAATGAGTCTAAGTCTGGTTTGGAACAATGAACAGGATAAACTGGATATTGACGAACAATTCATTGAACTGCTGGACAAGCTGCTTCAAAAGGCAGGCGAGGCTGAAGGCGTTACGGAAGGGGAAGTGGCGTTGACCTTCGTTACCGATGATGCCATTCATGAATTAAACCGGGAATATCGCGGCATCGACCGGCCGACAGATGTATTGTCTTTCGCCATGAACGAGTCGCTGGACGAAGAAATGGACATCGTGTATGAACTCGAAGAGGATGAGGAACTGGATGAACTGACCGATGTGCTCGGGGATATCATTATTTCCGTGGAACGCGCCGAGGCTCAAGCGGAGGAATATGGACACTCGCTGAATCGCGAAATCGGTTTTTTGTTTGTTCACGGATTTTTGCATTTGCTTGGATACGATCATCAGGACGTAGCAAGCGAGAAAGTGATGATGGGAAAACAGGAAGCCGTTCTGGCCCAGGTCGGGCTTGTCCGATAATGGAATCCCGGCGTAGTTGGAGTGCGACTTTTCGAAATGCCTGGAACGGGATATGGAATTCGCTGAAAACCGAACGAAATATGCGGATCCATGTTGCGGCAGCCATAATCGTTCTCCTGGCCGCGTTCTTCTTTGGTCTTCCGTTCCGGGATATTGCGCTGCTCTTGCTCGTTATATCTCTAGTGATTACGGCAGAATTGTTGAATACCGCTATTGAAGCTGCAGTCGATCTTGTGACTCCGGAATGGCACAGGCTGGCCAAAGTCGCCAAGGATGCCGCAGCCGGTGCTGTTCTGATCGCCGCGGCTTTTGCCGTTCTAATCGGGATTTTATTGTTTTACGGACCGGTCTTATCATGGCTGGGCTGGGAAAGGTTTATGAAGTTTTAGAGGAGATGATAAAATGGAAAATAGCGTTTTGCTTCAGGAAGCAATTAAAGCCCGGGCGGCGGCCTACATTCCTTATTCCGGTTTTGGGGTCGGTGCAGCCTTGCTGGATCAGGACGGGCATGTGCATCACGGTTGCAACATAGAAAATGCGGCTTATGCGCCGACTAACTGCGCCGAACGGACGGCGATGTTCCGGGCGATTGCGGATGGCTTGCAGCCAGGAACCTTCAAGGCGTTGGCGGTGGTCGGCGACACGGAAGGGCCGATAGCACCATGCGGCGTTTGCCGTCAGGTAATGCTCGAATTGTGCGGCCCGGAGATGCCGGTTATTCTCGGCAATCTGAAGGGCGATATCCTTGAAACGACCGTAGGGAAACTGCTACCTCATTATTTCAGTTCCTCTAATTTAAACGAGAAAAAATAAGATTGGCTGGAGAAACCATCTGTACGGAAAGGACTAACAACATGGCAAAAAACAAATTTAAATCCGGCTTTGTAGCGATCGTCGGCCGGCCGAATGTCGGTAAATCCACTTTGATGAATCAGATTATCGGTCAGAAAATCGCGATTATGTCGGACAAACCGCAAACGACGCGGAATAAAATTCACGGCGTATATACCTCAGAGGAGATGCAGGTAGTTTTCCTGGATACGCCAGGCATCCATAAACGCCAGTCCAAGCTCGGCGATTACATGAACACAACGGCATTCAACACGCTGGGAGAAGTCGAAGCGGTACTCTTTTTGGTGGATACGGCAGAGGGGCTGGGCGGCGGCGACCGTTTTATTATCGAACGGCTGAAGGATATTCGTACTCCCGTAATTCTTGTGCTGAACAAAATCGACCGCATTCAGCCGGAAGAATTGCTGCCGATTATCGAGGAGTACCGGAAACTATACGACTTTGCGGAAATCGTCCCGATTTCGGCAAAGCTGGGAAATAACGTGAATACGCTGCTGGAACAAATCGGCAAATATTTGCCGGAAGGCCCGCAATATTACCCCGAAGATCAAGTTACGGATCATCCGGAGCAGTTCGTCTGCGCGGAGCTCATTCGCGAGAAAATTTTGCATCTGACCCGGGAAGAAGTACCGCATTCCATTGCCGTAACCATCGAAGATATGCGGGTGGAGGATAATGGAGTCGTTTATATATCGGCTGTTATATTCGTGGAGCGAGATTCGCAGAAAGGAATCATCATCGGAAAACAGGGGTCCCTGCTCAAAGAAATCGGGAAGCTGGCCAGACATGACATTGAAAATTTGCTGGGCTCCAAGATATTCCTGGAGCTTTGGGTCAAAGTAAAGAAAGACTGGCGCAATCAAGAGCGGATTTTAAAGGACTTGGGTTTCCACAAAGATTTCTGATTTGAGTGTGGGCCTGCGAAAGAATCGCAAGATCAGCCGTTTTTATACTGGGAGTTATTGCAACGCATAGTTCGGGTTCACCCGCACATCCTATTCTTTGAAGATGCACGCGTCATTTCCGAAGAAAGGGTGAATACGAATGCGAGATTTTTCGTGGAAGTATTTTGCAATGACTGGAGATGTCGATGCTTATTTGTTGTACAAAGAAGCCGCCGGCAATTCCGACGAAGAGGCCGCAGCGGCCGAAGAACTGCTTATTCAGGAGGAGCAAGCGGAGTGAGCATTTTATGAAATACCTCGAATGAAATAGGCGAGGCTTGGGGGAAGAGACATGCTATACAGGGTGGAGGGAATCGTCATCCGCAGCATGGACTACGGCGAGGGCAACAAAATCATTACGCTTTGCACGGAGTCCCATGGGAAAATCGGGGTGCTGGTGCGCGGAGCGAAGAAAGTGAAAAGCCGTCATGCGGCGCTTACCCAGCTTTTTACTTTTGGGGAATTTGCTTTTTTTCGTCAAAACAGCGGTCTGGGTACGTTGAATTCAGGTGAGATTATCGAATCTCACTTTTCTTTACGTGAGGATCTGTATCTGGCCGCCTATGCTTCCTATGCATGCGAGTTGCTTGACAAGACGCTGCAGGATGAAGAGGTAGGAAGCTTTTGGTTCACGCAACTGAAGGCTTGCCTGGAGGGACTGACTGCCGGAAAAGATCCGCAGGTTGTCATTCATCTGTTTGAAATGAAGATCCTGCAGGCGGCTGGCTACGGACCTTCATTTGAAAGCTGTATCTCTTGCGGGCGGGTAGACGATTCGGGCGCAGTCAGCCCCCGCTTGGGGGGCAGGTTATGCCGAGCTTGTCGGCATCACGATCCCGCAGCGCTGCAACTTTCGCCGGGAAGTCTTAAACTATTGACCCTTTTTGAAAAAATGGATCTGAGAAGACTGGGCAATATCGAAGTGAAGGATGCCACAAAGGGGGAACTGAAAGCCGTGATGCGCGCCTTTATAGATATGCAGCTTGGACTTAAGCTTAAATCCCGTCAATTTTTAGACCAACTGGACAAGTATGAGATTTGACGAACGTCCTAAATTCATTTATCATAGATCATAATTTCTCCTTACAAGGAGACCCATGCGTTGAACGGGAAAAGTAGTGAGTTCTTAACCGAAACTCAGCGATCCGGGGAAAGTGGAAGCCCGGAGTGAAGAACACATGAAACGGCACCTCGGGAGCGTGGGAAAATGAATCGTGAAAAGCGGATTTGCGTTTATGCCGGTCTTGACCGGTGTTTAACAAATCAAGTAGGGTGGAACCGCGGGACATCGCTCTCGTCCCTACGTCTGGCAGCAGGCGTAGGCGGCGGGGCTTTTTTGTGTCTTCGTATCGTCTTTTCGCTGAGCTGACACATACAACGGTAAAGGAGATATGGTTCATGAATTTTCAAAATATGATTTTGACTCTGCAGCAGTTCTGGGCGGAACAAAACTGCATCGTGGTTCAGCCTTATGACGTGGAGAAGGGCGCGGGTACGCTAAATCCGATGACATTCTTGCGCTCGATCGGGCCTGAACCTTGGAATGTGGCTTATGTGGAGCCTTCCCGCCGTCCGGCGGACGGCCGTTACGGGGAGAACCCGAACCGCCTGTATCAGCATCACCAGTTTCAGGTGATTTTAAAGCCGTCGCCCGATAATATTCAGGAGATTTATCTTGAGAGCCTGAAGCGGCTTGGCATTAATCCTTTGGAGCACGACATCCGCTTTGTCGAAGATAACTGGGAACATCCGGGGCTTGGTGCCTGGGGATTGGGTTGGGAAGTTTGGCTCGACGGGATGGAAATTACGCAGTTCACCTATTTTCAGCAAGTTGGCGGGATCGAGACCCATCCGGTCGCCGTGGAAATTACCTATGGAATGGAACGCCTTGCTTCATATATTCAGGATAAAGAAAATGTATTCGATCTGGAATGGGTCGAAGGTATAAGTTATGGGGATGTATTTCATCAGGCTGAGTATGAACATTCGAAATATACATTTGAAATTTCCGATGTAAAAATGCTGTTTACCCTGTTCAATATGTATGAGCAGGAAGCCGGCAAAGCAATGGAACAGCATCTCGTTTTCCCGGCTTACGATTATGTTCTGAAGTGTTCGCATACCTTCAACCTGCTTGACGCCCGCGGGGCGATCAGTGTGACGGAACGGACGGGTTACATTACCCGGGTGCGGAATTTGGCGCGTCAGGTGGCGGCTACGTATTTGGAAGAACGCGAAAAGCTCGGACTTCCGATGCTGCTGAAAGGAGGTGCTGTCCGTGACTAAGGATCTGTTGTTTGAAATCGGGATGGAAGAAATGCCGGCACGCTTTATTCGCGCTGCCATGGAGCAATTGAAGCAGCGGCTGGAAAAATGGCTGGAGGAATCAGTGATTCGGCATGGTGCGGTTGCGAGCTACGCAACGCCTCGCCGTTTGGCTGTACTGGTAAAAGACGTGGCGGAAAAACAGGAAGACGTTCATGAGGAAGTGAAAGGACCCTCCCGCAAAATCGCTTTAGACGAGAATGGGGAATGGAGCAAAGCCGCGCTTGGGTTTGCGCGCAGCCAAGGAGTCGATCCGGCACTGTTTACGTTCAGGGAACTGGCTGGCACGGAGTACATTTATGTCAGCAAAAGCCATGCAGGCGTTGAGACGAAATCCATCATTGCAGAAGGACTGCAAGACATCCTGCATGCGATGAATTTTCCGAAGAATATGCGCTGGGGCAGCTACGATTTTAAATTCGTGCGTCCGATCCGCTGGATGGTGGCTCTGTTCGGAGATCAAATCATCGACCTGGAAGTCGCCGGTGTAAAATCGGGTAACGTGACGAGAGGACATCGTTTTCTCGGCCAGGATACGGCCATCTCCGAACCATCGGCATATGTGGAATCTTTGCGTGCTCAGCATGTAATCGCGGACGTTAACGAACGGGAACGGATGATCAGTGAACAGATCAAAGCATTGGCCGAGGAAAAGGGCTGGAATATTGCGGTTAAGGATGATTTGCTGGAAGAAGTTCTGTTCCTGGTCGAAACGCCTACTGCGTTGTTCGGCAAATTCGAGGAGTCGTTCCTGAATATTCCCCAGGAAGTGCTAATTACCTCGATGCGTGAGCATCAGCGTTATTTCCCGGTATTAAACGAACAAGGTGCTTTACTGCCATTCTTTGTAACCGTACGGAACGGGGATGCGCATTCGCTCGACGTCATCGCCAGAGGAAATGAAAAGGTGCTTCGCGCCCGTCTGTCCGACGCTAAATTTTTCTATGAGGAAGACCAGAAGCTGGCCATTAAGGACGCGCTTTCGAAGCTGGAGAGCATCGTGTTCCACGAAGAGCTTGGAACCGTCGGAGACAAGGTTCGCCGGATTCGCCGCAATGCGGAAAAATTGTCCGACCTGCTGCGCATTGACACGGGAACTGCTGAAGCAATCAGCCGCACCGCGGAAATTTGCAAATTCGACCTGGTTACACAAATGGTTTATGAATTCCCTGAACTGCAAGGCGTCATGGGAGAAGATTATGCGCATAAAGCTGGAGAATCCGAGGCGGTGGCAAAAGGGATCTTTGAACACTACCAGCCTCGCTTCTCCGGAGATGACGCACCAAGCTCGGATGTTGGCTCCATCGTTAGCATCGCGGATAAAATCGATACGATTGCGGGCTGCTTCTCCATCGGTATTATTCCGACCGGCTCGCAGGATCCTTACGGACTTCGCCGCCAGGCTGCCGGTATTGCCCAGATTATTCTGGAACATAAACTTTCAGTCCGGCTTAGCGATATTTTCGCTATTGCCCTAGATACGCATCAGCATTTCCATGAGCTGAAACGGACCAAGGAAGAAATCATGAAAGACTTGATGGAGTTCTTTGGCCTGCGCGTCCGAAAGACACTGTCCGACAGTTTCCGTTATGACGTAGTCGATGCCGTTATGGCTGCCGGTTATGATGATGTCGTTTCCGTTGTAGACCGCGGCGCCGCTTTGATGGCCGCTGTCCAAGAGCGGGACGACTTCAAAACGACCGTCGAATCTTTCGGACGGGTCAGCAATTTGGCGGCGAAGGCTTCAGCGGCCAAAGTACGGTCCGATCTGCTCGGCGATCCGGCAGAACGAGTGCTTTATGATACATGGCGCAGGGTTGCGGATGAATACCGGAAATTGCTGGATAGCCGGAACGGGGCAGAGGCATTGCGGCAGCTTGGTGAGTTGAAAGAAACCATCACGGTATTTTTTGATGCGGTCATGGTTATGGCTGAGGATGAGGAAATCCGTACGAATCGTCTTGCCTTGCTGGCAGCGATCGATCAGGATTTGAAGGCATTCGCCGATTTCAGCAAACTAGTTTGGGCATAATATATGAGGAAGTTCACCTTCTCGGTGCTGAAAAGCCGGTTTTTAAACCTAATTAAGATGAGGTAGTTCAAAATCCGGGGTTTGATCGCAATGTAATTCGGAGGAGCGTATTTGTGATCGCGAAGTAGTTAGCAGCCGTTAAATACGGAACTGGATGAATGAATTAGCTGGAAAACCTCCAGCTAATTCAAGCTTGTATGGCCGCATGAAGCAATTTGATGGAAAACCTCCAGCTAATTCTGTTCTTTCGGCGGGAATTTGGCATTAGGGCTCGAATTAACGGGAGGTTTTCCAGTTAATATGGGATGTTGAGGGGAAAAGGCCGAAATAGCTGGAGCTTTTCCAGTTATTTAATGAGGCAGAGAGCGGCGGGAGTCGTTCATCTTATAAAGCCGGGAGTCCGGCGAAAGGGAGTGGGAGTCTCTTGAATTCGCGAATAGTCGTTGACGGCGACTCCTGTCCCGTTAAGACGGAAATTATGGAAGCGGCTCGTCGTTACGATGTCGGGGTCCTCATGGTTTCATCGTACGATCATGTCCTTCGCGGGAGCGAGGGGGTAGAGATCGTTCAAGTGGACAGGAGCCAGCAGAGCGCCGATCTGTATATTGCCAATCATATCGCCAGGGGCGACATTGTCGTCACGCAGGATTATGGACTTGCGGCATTGGCGATTGCCAAATCATGCAGAACTTTGTCTCCCCGGGGCGAAATCTTTCACCCGGGGAATATTGATTATTTGTTGGAACGCCGCCATCATCATGCCAAGGCACGGCGCGGGGGCCGATATTTCAAAGGCCCGAAGCCTTTTACCGACGAGGATCGGCTGCATTTTACAGGAGTCTTGTTAAAACTTTTGCGAGATATGCAGGAGAATGTACAATTTTAGCGAATTATTATTTACGTGTAATGCGTCTTAAGAAAGATGAAGGTGGTTTAGATGAGTACCGGACGAGGAAGCATTCCGGAGGAAGTCATCGAAGCAGTCTTGCGGCAGCATGATATCGTCGACACGGTCGGCAAGCACGTTCATCTGACTAAACAGGGCAAATATATGAAAGGGTTATGTCCGTTTCATTCGGAGAAGACCCCTTCGTTCACGGTGACGCCCGAACGGCAAATTTTTCATTGTTACGGCTGCGGCAAAGGTGGAAACGCCATTAAGTTTCGGATGGAAATCGAGGGGCTTACTTTTCCCGAAGCGGTAAGAATGATGGCTGAAGAAGCGCATATCCCGTACGATTTCGGTATGGGAAGTTCGGGAGACTCGCCGCGCAATCTGGAGTTGGAACAACAGCTGCAGGCTCACGAATGGACTTCCAAGCTGTATCATTTCCTGCTAAAAAATACGGAACACGGCAAACCGGCCATGGACTATCTAAAATCCAGAGGGTTTACCGACAAAGCCATCGACACGTTCCAAATCGGCTATGCGCCGGCACGATGGGATACGCTCGTTCAGTTTTTGGAGAAGCGATCCTTTGATCTCGGAACGATGGAGAAGGGCGGTTTATTGTCCGCAAAGCAGGATGGTACCGGCTACGTTGATCGTTTCCGCGATCGGGTGATATTTCCGTTGCACAATCGGAACGGCAAGGTCATCGCTTTGGCCGGAAGGGTGCTCGGGGAAGGCCAACCCAAGTATTTGAATTCTCCCGAAAGTAAGCTGTTCAGCAAAAGCCGGACGCTGTACAATCTTCATCAGGCAAAGTCGGAGATCAGAAAATCCCGGCAGATTATTCTGTTTGAAGGGTACGGAGACGTCATCAGCGCATGGGAAGCTGGCGTTCACAACGGAGTGGCCACGATGGGGACGGCATTGACCGAAAGCCATGCGGCCATGATGAGGGGACTCGCTGACGAGATTATCGTCTGTTACGACGGGGATAATGCAGGACAAGCCGCTGCTCTCAAGAGCATTCCGATTCTGGAATCCATCGGCTTTAACACCAAAATTGCCCTGCTAAGCGAAGGGCTGGACCCGGATGAATTTATTCAGAAGTACGGAGCTGAACGGTTCAGGCATCAAGTGTTGGATGGGGCTGTTTCATCCGTCAAATTTAAGCTTATATATCTGAAAAAAAACCATATACTGCTAGAGGAAGACGGAAAGGTCGCTTACATCAAAGATGCGCTCGAAGTGATAGCACCCTTGCCGTCGCCAACGGAGCGGGAGATTTATTTGAAGGAAATGTCTGCCGACCTTCAGGTGTCTTTTGACAGCTTGAAGCAGGAATGCAACGAAATGCGCCAGGCTATGCAAAAAAACATACCTATGGGGGATAATACGGCCAAAAGGTGGAATAATGGTAGGCATAAAAAGGGGCAGGCGTCCATGCCGGTTCTGCTGCCCGCTTATCATGTTGCGGAACGTAGGCTGCTTTCCTTTATGCTACAAGATGACGAAGTCGCCCGGTATGTGGGCGATCGTCTCGGGGACAGCTTTAATATCGATGAACATGCAGCGATTGCTGCTTATCTATACGCCTATTATGCGCAGGGAAAAGACCCGGATGCCAGCCGGTTCATTTCATCGCTTCAGGATGAACGGTTGGAGCAAACCGTCATTTCCATCGCCATGATGGATACGCCTGTAGAGTGGAGCACGCAGGAGCTGGATGATTGTATCCGGGAAATCCAAAAGGTACCGCTACAAGTTCAAATCAAACGCAAGAAAGAAGAAATGGTATCGGCTGAGCGGGCCGGGGATTTTTTGCGTGCGGCACAAATTGCAAGTGAGATTATTGCCCTAGAGAGACAGTAGAAGTGCGTGTTCAAAAGCTGCTTTTGAACAACCTCGAGAAGGATGGACTTTCGGATGTTTCTAGGGAGGAGGGAGCCAGGAAATGACGAATGATCAGCATACGGAACTAGAATCGGAACTAACCCTGGATCAGGTGAAGGATCGTCTGATTGAGCAAGGAAAAAAGAGGTCTTCATTAACCTATAAAGAAATCATGGAGAAGCTCTCCCCTTTCGAGCAGGATCCAGAGCAGATGGACGAGTTTTTTGAACATTTAGCTGATATGGGCATTGACATCACCAATGACAGTGATGAAGAGCTGACGAGACGGAATAATGAAGAGGAGGGGCGCGAAGGCGGCGATGAGTTCACATTTGAAGATGATCTCACACTGCCTCCCGGCATTAAAATCAATGACCCGGTTCGGATGTATTTGAAGGAAATTGGTCGTGTGCCATTGCTATCGGCTGATGACGAAATGGAGCTGGCCAAACGAATCGAGAACGGGGACGAGGAAGCCAAACGCCGTCTGGCCGAAGCGAATCTGCGCCTTGTGGTCAGCATTGCCAAACGGTACGTGGGCCGCGGTATGCTGTTTCTCGATTTGATTCAGGAAGGCAATATGGGCCTTATTAAAGCGGTTGAGAAATTTGACCACAAAAAGGGCTTTAAATTCAGTACTTATGCCACCTGGTGGATTCGCCAAGCCATTACGCGCGCCATTGCCGATCAGGCAAGAACGATCCGGATTCCGGTGCATATGGTCGAAACGATCAATAAGCTGATTCGGGTTTCCCGTCAGCTCCTGCAGGAGTTGGGGCGCGAACCGACGCCGGAAGAAATTGCGGCGGAGATGGAACTCAGCGTTGAAAAAGTACGAGAAATTATGAAAATTGCTCAAGAGCCGGTATCGCTTGAAACTCCGATCGGGGAAGAAGACGACTCCCACCTCGGCGACTTTATCGAAGACCAGGAAGCTTTGGCGCCTGCCGATGCTGCTGCGTACGAACTTCTGAAAGAACAACTGGAGGATGTCCTTGATACGCTTACGGAACGCGAAGAGAATGTGCTTCGCCTGCGTTTCGGGTTGGATGACGGCCGAACGAGGACGCTGGAGGAAGTCGGCAAGGTGTTCGGCGTAACGAGGGAGAGAATTCGCCAGATCGAGGCGAAGGCGCTCCGCAAGTTACGGCATCCGAGCCGCAGCAAACGGCTGAAGGACTTCCTCGAATAAGCGAAAGACTCCCGACCTTCTGCAGCCAAGCAGCAAGGTCTTTTTTTTCACAGAAAGAAGGTGAAGCCTTGGAACGTGACAAAAGGGAAATCATATTACGAGAAATCGGCCAATGGCGGCGAAGCCGGCTGCTGCCGGAACATTACTGCGATTTCCTTGAAAATTTGTACCGGGACGAAAAGGCCGAGCCCCCGCGCAGCTTATTCTCCCTGGGATCATTACAGCAGGGAAGCTGGAAAGTATGGCTTCTTTCTTTTGGATTAATTTCCTTCTTTTTCTTTATTGTTTTTTATTTTAGCTTTTTTCCCTGGCCATTGCAAATGGGAACGGCACTGCTTGTTACTTCAAGCTGTTATGCCGCTTCGGGCTATTACCGCCATAAACGACCGACTTTTTCTCTGGTAATGGCAGGAGCGGGAAGCCTGCTGCTGTTGGGTATGGGAAGCTGGATTATAAACCTGCAGGGCTGGACGGGAGATGCGGCGACTATCTTGCTGATTGCCGGGTGCGGTACCATTTGGTTATTGTCGGGAGTATTTCTCCAATTCGGCATTTTGGATTATTGCGGCTTTGCATGCGTGATTTTACTGTATGCCTTTTTCTTTGGGCGTTTGCATCCGCAGGCGTCGTGGGGGATGCTCCAGTTGCTTTGGTTGCCGCTAAGCCTCGGGTTATTTTGGTTGACGTGGCTAAGCCATCATCGACTAAAACGGCTGGCCAGAGTTTGTTTTGCGGCATCGCTTACGCTGTGGTTTATGCCTGAGGCTGATGCACTTCTATTGAGGCAGCAATCTGCGCAAGGGATGGAACTGTTGATTTTGCTGAAAATTATTGCAGCATTTGCATTATTGTTTCTACTTAGAAAAAAATGGGTGGTGTGGTTGTCATCATGAAACTTTCAGCTAGATTACAGCATATAGCGGACCGGCTTCCGTCGGGGTGCAGGTTTGCGGATATCGGCTCCGATCATGCTTTACTTCCCGTATATGCAGTACAAAGCGGACAGGCTTGCTTTGCCGTGGCAGGCGAAGTGAACGAGGGTCCTTTGGAGGCTGCGAAGCGGCAGGTTGCCGAAGCGGGAGAGGGCAAGCGGGTGTCTGTCCGAAAAGGGAACGGTCTCGCCGTCATCGCGCCGGGAGAAGTGGATGCCGTCACAATTGCCGGCATGGGCGGAGCTTTGATCGTCTCCATCCTGTCGGCTGGAATCGATAAATTGGAGGGAGTTACCCGTCTGGTGCTTCAGCCTAATGTCGGTGAAGACCTCGTGCGGCGCTGGCTGTTTTCTAATGGCTGGTATTTGACGGAAGAAGTCATTTTGGAGGAAGACGGTAAAATTTACGAGATTCTGACGGCGGAGAGAAGCCCGTCCGCAAGCGATTTAAACGATAAGCTGTATGAAGAACGTCCCATTCCCGGCAGCACGAATTCTTTTACCAAGGAATTGCTCCTGCTGATGGGGCCCCGCTTGACGCAACAGCCAAATGAAGCATGGTTTGCCAAATGGGAATCGGAGATCGAGAAACTGGATAAGATCATATTTTCGGTGGCGGCTTCCAAACAAGAGGCAGCCCGTGAAAAAGAAGAGGTGCTATTTAATCTTTCCAATCAGTATAAGGAGGTGCTGGCATGCTTGCAAAAGGCCAAACCGTAATTCAGTACATGGAGCAGCTTGCCCCCAAGCATGTAGCGATGGAGGATGACAAGATCGGCCTTCAGCTCGGCAGTTTGCAAAAAGAAATTACGGGCGTTCTGACGGCGCTTGACGTGAACGAGCAGGTGGCCGACGAGGCCATCGCCCGCGGGGCGAATCTCATTATCGCCCACCATGCGATCATTTATCGTCCGCTCCGGAATCTGCAAAGCGATTCGCCGATGGGCAAAGTATACGAAAAGCTGATCAAGCATGATATCGCTGTCTATGTGGCGCATACGAATCTTGATGTGACCGAGGGTGGAATGAACGATTGGATGGCGGAAGTGCTCGGGATCGAGAGCAGTGCGCCTGTGGAAGATATTCATACCGACAATTTGTACAAGTTGGTTGTATTCGTGCCGAAGGATCATCATCAGCGTGTGCTGGACGCGGTTTTGAATGCTGGGGCGGGTGCTATCGGCAACTACAGCCATTGCAGTTTTAATATCGAGGGCTACGGCACCTTCGTTCCCGGTGAAGGCACTGAACCATATATTGGAAAGGAAGGACGGATGGAGAAAGCGGAAGAAATACGGATCGAAACGGTCGTACCGCAAAGTATTCGCAGCAAAGTGATCCAGGCGATGCTAAAAAGCCATCCGTATGAAGAGGTAGCCTATGATTTGTACCCCATGGATCTGAAGGGCCGGACCTTTGGATTGGGAAGAGTGGGTAAGCTGCAAGAGTCTGTTACGCTTGAACAGTTCGTGCAGCGAGTGAAAGAAAAACTTGATGTGCCTGCCGTGCGGGTTGTCGGGGATTTGAGCCGCCAGATCAAAAAGGCGGCGGTGATCGGCGGCTCGGGAGGCGGTTACTGGAGAGCGGCTATGTTCAAAGGGGCGGATGTATTGGTCACTGGCGATATTGATTACCATACCGCCCAGGATGCAGAAATGGCGGGATTAACACTAATCGATCCCGGCCACAACGCCGAAAAAATCATGAAGTCCCGCGTGGCCGACTGGCTCCGGGAAAAACTCCAGGAAAGCAGGTACGACACGAAGGTTTTTCCTTCCGAAGTCCACACAGAGCCGTTTACCTTCCTGTAGATTCCTACTTGTGATTACGAGCTAATCGCTGTATACTATCAAGTGTTGCCTTCGAAAGTTTGACAGACAATCGCCGGCGGCTTTATGCCGCGGGAGGAAAGTCCGGGCTCCATAGGGCAGGGTGCTGGATAACGTCCAGTCGGCGCGAGCCGAAGGATAGTGCCACAGAAATGGACCGCCGATGGCCGCTGCAAAGCGTGCACAGGCAAGGATGGAACCGAGGTGTAAGAGACCCCGAGGAACGCTGGTGACTTCGTTCCTGGTAAACCCCATCTGGAGCAAGACCTAATGGGACGCAGCTTCTTCGCGAAGCAGCCTTAGCCCGAGGCGCGTCCGGGTTGGTCGCTGGAGCCGCCCAGTAATGTGCGGCCTAGATAGATGATTGTCGCTCAAAAGCGGGAGGGTAGTTCCCGTCATTACCGCAAAGAGTACAGAACCCGGCTTACGGCAAACTTTCTTCACTGCAACTTTTGTCATGTTTGCAATGAACCTTGAAATGTTATTTCTTGAGAAATCGTAAAAACGGTTGGATGAGGACTTTCCTCCATCCAACCGTTTTTTTATTTGGCTTTATCCAAAATCCCGTTCATTTTACGCTGCATGGCCTGGGGCCAGAATTGCAGCGGAGCTTGATTGCCTCTCGCGGCTTCCAGCGCCGAAAATACGTCGATTTGCCCGTATCCGAAATATTTGTCATGACCCGAATCCCCGAGATCGATAACGTTGGAACGGATAATATCCATGACCTCCGTATTTTTCAGGTCCGGATTCACTGAACGGATTAGGGCCGCCAGGGCCGATACATGGGGACTTGCCATCGATGTGCCGGACAAGGCGGCATACTGGTTGTCGGGATAGGTGCTGGCGATACTTTCGCCCGGCGCCATCACGTCGACGTAATCGCCGTAGTTGGAAAAGGATGCCCGCTGAAGATGATAGTCCGTCGCCGAGACGGACAAGACCTCCGGATAGGCGGCGGGGTAACCCGGGCGTTCCGTATTGTCGTTCCCCGTCGCGGCGATCAGCACGACGTCGCGGTCATAAGCATACTTGATCGCCTCGTGCAGAAACTGGGCATCCGCATAGTTGCCGAGGCTCATGTTGATGACTTTGGCGCCGTGATCGGTCGCCCAGATGATCCCCTGCGCGACGGAATAGGTCGTTCCGGACCCGGTGCCGTCGAGCGCTTTTACGGGCAGAATCTTGCCTCCCCACATCATCCCGGCGATACCTTCGCTATTATTCACGTTGGCGGAAATGATACCGGCAACATGCGTGCCGTGTCCAACGTCATCAAGTGGCTCGTCTCCCGTCGAGACAACGTTGTATCCCGGCAGCAGCCTGCCTTTGAGATCGGGATGCTTCAGATCGACTCCTGTGTCTACGACCGCGACGATGACGTCGTCACTGCCCTTGGACAGTTTCCAGCCCCGATTGGTCTCAATGATCGGCAGATTCCACTGGTATTCGGAAAACAGCAAATCATTGGGGATTTCCGGGCTTTCTTCGGACGAACTCATTTCGTCTTCATTGGTCATGTATAGATAGTGTGGCTCCACATAATTCGGTTTCCAATTTTTTTTGAAATAGGATCTAAGCTGTTTCATGTCCATCGTTTCAGAAGCGAAAATATAGGTATTGCCGATATTTCTTGCAGGTTTACAGCGAAGATCACCCTCGATCTTTTCCATTTCAGCGGCAGAGGGCGCCTGGGCGAAAGTAACGACGATTTCGTTCTCGTAGTAATGGCTGGCTTTTTCGTTGTCATGGCCGGTTTTAACGGTAATGTCATGCAGGGTATCGGTATGTACCGATTCCACTTTGTATTTTCCTTCTTTGGGATACGGGATCAGGCGCAGATTTTTGTGCTGATGATCCTGTACCCGTTTCAGGATCGCCATATCCATGACGGCAATCATGCCGTGTTTCCCTCCCGGGGCGGGTTCCGCCGCCACAACGTATTTCGGATTTCCCTGTGGAAAGGCGGGAGATTCGTAGGAATGTCCTTTGCGGAGCGATTTCCGGGCAAAGTTCAAATAAATGTCCAATTGTTTTTGCTCTCCCGCTTCCATTTTGAACTGGGTACTCCGGAATTCCTGTTCTTTCTCGCCGGAGAACCAGCGCAAGGAAGGAAATTGCTTATGGTCTTTTTGCAGGTTGCCCGCGTCTTCCGGGATGACTCCCGGCCGTGCGGAAGCATATGCATCGGCAAGCTTGCGGAGATGCTTTTTGGCGTCAAGCCTGGCAAGGCGTTCAGTCGCAGTCATATCGCGCTTAAGCATCGCTTGCTTCAGCTTTTGTTCCTGCCCCGCTCCTTTAACGGAATTGATTTCGGTTTGCCGGCTGGAAGGGCGTTCGGGCGAGTCCGGTATCAAGGTGTAAAGCGTCGCTGCGGCGGCACCCATTAGGGCCAGCGCGGCCCATCTTTGCCATCTCATGACTTTCCTCCTTTGCAGAATACAACGATAGGCATAGAATGAGGTGAAACCGGACGTTTTATTCTGGAATCTTTGCCTGGAGGATACCGCTTTCAGCTGTTTTATGTTACGATGAATCCGTTAAAGGACAAACTACAAAATGCCGGAATCTGACGGCTCACGGAAGAGGGAGAGTTGTAATTCATGTCACAACGAAACATCCAGCAACTGTGCGTATCCGCGAAAGAACAATTAAGTACCGCGATCGGTAAAATGGAAACTTTTTTAAATCATACTCCGTTGCAACAGCTGGCTGAAGGGCAGGATGAAGAAACGATTCTTTTTTACCAGGGTTATTTATGTGATCTTCGGCATTTGCTTGTATTTTCGGAAGTGTGTAAGGAAAAGCTGGGAATCGTGCTGCGCCGGGGGACTTTTGACCAGGAATCTGCGGAAAAGGTGCTCTACCAGGTTTATCATGATTGCGTGAACCGTTTTTTCTATCCGAAAAATGAAAGTTACTCCGAGGACGGGCGGTATGCTTATACGGGCCAGGACGCCATCCGATTCCGCAAAAAGCCGGTTCGTGCGGCAAGGGACCTGATTTTGGATATCACCGGGGAGTTCGAAGAACTTCGTGACGCATTGTCATATTACGAAAGCGATTATTTAACGCAGCTTCGGATGCGGAAAAGTCAGGATAAACCCGCTTACAACCAATAAATAGTTCAAAGTTCAAAGGATGCCAAATGGCATCTTTTTTGTTTTCTTGGGTCCCGCTTTGAGGGGGATTTGCTTCGATTTGACAATGCGTAACCCGCATACGGTTACTGAGGTCCGGAGAAAATGAATTGTGAGGTGATCAAAATGCCAAATGGCGACAAACCCATAGTCAAATGCAGCGTATCGAATTGTACCTATTGGGGCGAGAAGAACGTCTGCCAAGCCGACCTGATCATGATCGACATCGATCAGCACGCCGACAAGAGCTATAACGCCGAATTTGCAGGAGAATCTTTTGATACCGAGCATAAGGACACTGCCGCTTCGTCTTCCGCAACTTGCTGTCATACCTTTAAGGCGAAATCGTCTTAAAACGGAGACCTAAATCAGGAGGTGCTGAGATGACTGATCGTACCAAGGAAAAACGAAACCATCCCGTGTCCTCAAAGAAACGAGTCGATTATCCGCGAAAAACCCACCAGGAAGAGTATGCGGCCGAAGTAGTGCCGATGAACACTGTGAACCGGGATGTCCGGAGAGAACGGCGGAAATCTGACGATACCCGCATCGAACGCTCTGACAGCGGAACAGCGACGGCGGGGAGAACGGTCGGGTATATAGGAGTCGGATTCGGGATCGCCGCGCTGTTTATGTGGTCCATTATATTGGGGCCACTGGCAGCCGTAATGGGATTTTACGCCTACAGCCAGGGAAATAAAACTTCCGGTGCCTGGGCGATCGGCCTCGGAGTTGTCGCTACCCTAAGCTATTTCGTTCTCATTCCCTTTACCCGTTAAAAGCTTGCTCAAGGTCACCCATTCCCAGGCCGGCGTCGATGACGTCGGTCTTTTACCCTAAGAAACGACTTGCTTTTTTTACAATTTTCGATAAATGGGTGGTCAAGTTTTCACTTCAAGTGTAAAATACAGGGTATAACACCTTTGGACCAAGAAGAGGGGCAAGCGAGTATGCAAATTGATCCACGTACTATGACGCAGCTGATTCAGCTTCAAACCAAAACCGATATCGATCTGCAAGGGAATACGGCCACCCGCATCGGTGCGGAAAACGAAGGCTCCTTGTTTGATATATTGCTACAGGAAATGATGATGTCGGAAGGACGCTCTGAGTCGGAAGACTTGGTGGGCAAGCTTCCATTATCTGCGCTTACCTACGGAGAGTCTTATGACGGTTTGCTACCACAGATGTTGCCGGATGCCGTTGTTGGAGGATTCCAGGTGGGGTCATCTTCCTCCTTGGGGTCGGCTACGATCGGCAAAACTCGCGGAGAGATGGATGATCTGGTAACTCAAGCCAGTTTGGAGTATGGCGTGCCGGAGAGTCTGATCAAAGCGGTGATCGAGACCGAGTCGTCGTTTAATCCCGAAGCGGTTTCATCGGCAGGCGCCAAAGGACTGATGCAGCTGATGGACGGAACTGCAAACGGTTTAGGCGTAAGCAACCCGTTTGATCCTGCCCAGAATATCGATGGAGGCACGCGTTACCTGTCTTATCAGCTTAAACGGTTTGGCGGCGAGGAGACCACGGCGCTGGCGGCTTATAATGCGGGACCGGGGAGACTCCAGAGACTTGGGATCACTAATGATCAGCAATTGATGGAGAAGCTGCATCTGCTTCCTCAGGAAACTCAGAAGTATATCTCCAAAATTGCTGCTGCCCGTTCAAAGTACGAATTGTAAGTCTTGGTTTTAACAAGATTGTACTGAACCGCTTGGGAGAGCGGGATCATTCCGTGAAAGATCAAATGGGAAAACGCACCGGTCACTCGGATTTTCGCGTTTTTTCTTTTGGTCTTTTTTTGAAGTGAATATTATGATTGGATTTGGTTCAGGAGGGATCGTATGAAATATTTTGATCACGCTGCCACCACCCCTCCCTATGAGGAAGTAACCCGGACCATTGCAGAAGTAATGGCCCGGCATTACGGAAACCCTTCGTCACTGCACCGGTTCGGCGAAGAAAGCGCCAAATTGCTGCGCAGAGCGCGGGAAGTCTGCTCCGAAGCACTCGGCGTAAAGCCGGGTGAGGTCGTATTTACTTCCGGCGCGACGGAAAGTAATAACTTGGCGATCAAGGGTGCTGCCCTGCAGTATGAAAGCCGCGGCAAGCATTTGATTACTACGGCTACGGAGCATCCTTCCGTTTTTGAGAGCTGCAGGCAACTGGAGCGATGGGGGTGGGAAGTCACTTTTTTGCCGGTGAATAAAGCGGGGGAAATATCGGTTCGGCAGGTCGAAGATGCCGTAAGGAGCGATACCGTCTTAGTATCCGTCATGCATGTCAATAATGAGACGGGAATTGTCCAGCCTGTTGCGGACATCGGAAAGATGCTGAAGTTGAAATATCCGCGCGTTCTTTTTCATGTGGACGGCGTACAGGGATTCGGCAAAGTAGGGCTGCCCCTTAATGAAAGCGGCATTGATTTATATAGCTTGTCCGCGCATAAACTAAGAGGACCGAAAGGGATCGGGATGCTCTTCGTCCGTGAAGGAATCGTCCTGCAACCCTTGCTGGCGGGCGGAGGTCAGGAGGAAGGAAGACGCTCCGGGACGGAAAATATTCCGTTTGCCGTCGGCATGTCCAAAGCGGTCCGGCTGGCTAAGGAAGGCGAGGGGAATACTACCCTGAAAATGAAACGGCTCAAAGAGAGATTGATCGGGGAGATCTCGGCGATGCCGGAGCTGGAATTAAACTCAACGCTTGACGGTGCGCCGCATATCGTGCATTTTTCATACCCGGGGATGAAGGCGGAAGCTTTGCTTCACATGCTGGAAGAAGAAGGTTATCTGGTCTCGACCCAATCGGCTTGTTCCTCCAGGCGTTCCGAACCTAGCCGGGTTTTGCAGGCGATGGGAAAAAGTGCGGAGGCGGCACTTTCCGGCATACGGATCAGTCTCGGAGATGAACATACGGAAGAGGATATTGAAGGTCTGCTCGAGGCGTTGCGAAAGTCAATATCGCGCGTCCGGCATTTAAAGGGAGAGAAAAAATCATGACATCCTATGATATGCTGCTGCTTCGCTTTGGAGAAATAACGATCAAAGGAAAGAACCGGTCCAGGTTTGAAAAAGCGGCGATTTCGCACGTGAAATCGCTGCTCTTGCCGTTTCCTGCGGCAAAGGTGATCCGGGAATACGGGCGGATTTATGTCGTGCTGAACGGTGAACCTTGGGATGTGGTCAGCGAATCGCTTAAACAGGTGTTCGGTATCACTTCGATCAGCCCGGTTCGAATGATTCCCTCCAGACTAGAGGACATCGTGAACGCGGCAAAGACCTTTATCCAAAGCATGCCTTCCGATAAGCCAACCACATTTAAAGTTAGCGCTCGCCGGGTGTGGAAGCAATTTCCATATGGTTCGCAGGAAATGAACAGATTGGTGGGGGGACCGATCCTCCAAGCATGTTCCCATTTAAAAGTGGACGTCCATCATCCTGACCTTGACCTGCGCGTGGAAATCCGCGAGCAGGTCACCTATTTGTACTCAGAGGTTATTCCCGCTGCCGGTGGTTTTCCGCTCGGCACCAACGGCAAAGCCATGCTATTGCTTTCCGGTGGCATCGATAGCCCGGTAGCAGGCTGGTCAGCCATGCGGCGGGGACTGGAAATCGAATGCATCCATTTTCACAGTTATCCGTTTACAAGCAAAAAGGCCGAGGAGAAAGTCATTGAACTTGCCGGCGTGTTATCGCGCTTTGCGGGCCAAATTAAGCTCCATCTCGTTCCGTTTACGGACATTCAAACTTCATTGGCGGGTACCGGCCAGGATAATTTGATCATTACGCTGATGCGCAGAGCGATGCTGCGAATAGCCTCTTCATTAGCCGAACGGAACGGGGCGCTTGCTTTGGTGACGGGGGACAGCCTGGGCCAGGTTGCCAGCCAGACGCTGCCAAGCATGAACGTGATCGGCCGGGCTACCGAACTGCCGCTGCTGCGGCCGCTGGTCATGAGCGACAAGAATGAGATCATTCATCTGGCCAAGAAAATAGGGACCTACGATTTGTCCATTTTGCCTTATGAGGATTGTTGTACTTTATTTGTCCCAAAATCGCCCACGACAAATCCGAATTTGCGGATAATCGAGAAAATCGAGGCGGGCTTGAGTGACCTGGCCGGTCAAATCGAGACCGCGGTACGAGATACGGAGAGTCTCATAATCAGGCCGAACGAGAAGTTGGAGAGAACATCGGCCGAAGACGAGGTTATCCAGGAAAATTGGTTTTAATAGGTGTTCAAACAAAAGATCGCTCCCAAAAGGCGTTAAGCCCTGGGAGCGATCTTTTGTTTGATAACGAATATCGTACCTCAGTCTGTCACCGGGTCGCCGGATGCGATTGGGTCTTGTTCTCTTCGTCATTGCGTTGATGCTGTTTCTTCTTCCGATAACCGGCAAAGAGAACACCGGCCATGACGAGCGCGATAAACAGGTACCGCAGCAAAGGGTTGTCCTCAAAAAAGGAAAGAAAATGCGGTTCCTCGGTTATCATGTGGGCTGCGGTATAAGCCAGCACGGCGGCGCCAACGTAGGCGATCCAGGGAAATAGGCCGAGCAGCTTGATGAATAAAGTGCTTCCCCAAACGACGATAGGCACACTGATCAAGAGACCGATAATAACCAGAATCGTATGCTGTCCTGACGCACCCGCTACGGCGATCACATTATCCAGACCCATTGCCGCGTCGGCGATGACGATTGTCCGCACAGCGGGCCAAAGCGAGTCTTTGGCATCTACGGAATCGTGATCCCCTTCATCAGCCAACACTTTGTAAGCGATAAAGATAAGCATGAGTCCGCCCACGGCGAGGAGCCAGGGAATGCCAAGCAGCCAGACGACAACGAGCGTAGCGACGATGCGAAGTATAATGGCACCAGCCGTACCGTATAATATCGCTTTTTTCTGAACTGTTTTGGGAAGCTTTCTTGCCGCCATTCCGATAACGATTGCATTGTCCCCGGCCAATATCAAATCGATGAATATGATGTTGAGCAGAGACAGGAAAAAAGTTGCACTGAAAAATTCCACGTGTGTCACTTCCTCTTCAGACGTATATACGTATTAATTAACCAAATGGATTCATTTGTCCAGATTATTTTTAATAGCGGACAAAAAAGCATAGCTTGCCCCTTTGCCTCATAAAAATGAAAAGAGGTTGTACAAAGGGGGATCAGCGTGGACCAGTTCATTTTATTATCGGAAATCTTAATTATAAATCTGGTGCTCAGCGGGGACAACGCTTTGGTTATCGCGATGGCGAGCAAGGATTTGCCGCTGAAGCAACGCAAACAAGCCGTCTGGTGGGGAGCGCTGGGGGCGGTGCTG
The DNA here is from genome assembly GCF_003337355.1 of Fontibacillus phaseoli. Lineage (GTDB taxonomy): Bacteria > Bacillota > Bacilli > Paenibacillales > Paenibacillaceae > Fontibacillus > Fontibacillus phaseoli. The sequence goes on from NZ_QPJW01000001.1 coordinate 411,288, forward strand.
CTCCGCTGCCTGTTGACCTGGATTGCGGTTGTGTTACTGCAGATCCCCTTTATTCAGGCTGCCGGGGGTCTGTTGCTTGCCGGGATCGCCTTTAAATTGCTTATGCCTCATCAAGAATCTTCCCGCGTAAAAGAAGCGGGAACCATGTGGCGCGCGGTACAGACGATCCTGGCGGCGGATTTTATTATGAGCCTCGACAATGTGCTTGCCATAGCCGCGCTGGCCGAAGGAGACCTGGCCATCTTGGTCATCGGGATCGCTATCAGTATCCCTATTGTCGTTTGGGGCAGCAATTTGATTGCCGACTGGCTGCAGCGGTTGCCGGTGCTGACTTACGCAGGAGCGGGGATTCTCGGCTATACCGCCGGCGGCATGTTTTTGCACGATCCGCAGCTTGGAATCATGATTTCGGCGATTCTTCCCGGCTTCGCAAACCTGCTCCCTGTGGTTCTTGCCGTGCTCGTTATTATGTTCGGCTGGATAAATAAATATCACTTGAAACGTTGACCGTGATTTCGTCCGGCCCTTCGGACACGGGTGACAAAAAATCACTTTCTTGGTATACGAGAGAGTGGTTTTTTGTGACGTTTTCATTTAAACTGAGATCAGAAGGGAAGTGTCGTAATTTGCTGCGGCCTGTCCCTCATTGTCAACTGGAAGGTGTGTGATATGATGTCCGATAACAACAAGCTCATGACCGGAATTTTGATTCTGGCTGCCGGGATCATCATCCTGCTTGGGAAACTCGGGGTATTCAGTTTTCTTGGAAAGGCCTTGTGGCCACTACTGTTACTGATACCGGGCATTATATTTCATCTGTGGCATTTTTGGAGAAAAGGGCCTTCCGAGCTCTTGCTTCCCGGAGGTATCCTGATGGTATACGGCATTTTGTTTATCATCGCCAACATCGGAGGCTGGAGCACGCTGAAGTACACCTGGCCCGGATTTATTCTCGGGATCGCGGTCGGGCTTTACGAGTATGAATTTTTCTCTCCCGTCCGTCAGAAGGGCGTTCTGATTGCTGCCGTGATACTCGGAGCCGTATCGGTCGTATTGCTGGGTGTTACGTTGTTCTCGCTTGCGCTCATTTATCTAGTTGCCGCCGTACTTATCATTGGGGGCATCTGGTTGATTGCGGCGAGGGGGAAAAGCCGGCGCGGTTGGTGATGTATGGCAAGTTCTTGAATTTTTTTTGATTTTGCGTATAATATAAGGGATATGTCCAAGCGTCGGGGTAAAAAATCGTCCGACGCTTGTTTTATGGCGATTCAGGCTGTTTAAAGCTTTTCAGAATAAGAAACAGAGACGAAAGGATATGGAGAAAACACATGCATGAAAGAAATCAAATCCGCAACATTGCGATTATTGCTCACGTAGACCACGGTAAAACGACACTGGTCGACAAATTGCTTCAACAATCCGGTATTTACCGGGAAAATGAATCCGTCCAAGAACGCGCGATGGATTCCAACGATTTGGAACGCGAACGCGGAATTACTATTTTGGCGAAAAACACAGCGATCACTTATAAAGATTATTTGATCAATATCGTGGATACTCCGGGACACGCCGACTTTGGCGGCGAAGTGGAACGGATCATGAAAATGGTCGACGGCGTGCTGCTTGTCGTCGATGCTTACGAAGGCTGCATGCCGCAGACCAAATTCGTGCTCCGCAAAGCGCTTGAGCATCAATTAACTCCGATTGTAGTCGTCAATAAGATTGACCGTCCGGCAGCCCGTCCTGCGGAAGTTATTGACGAAGTGCTTGATCTGTTTATCGAGCTTGAAGCAAACGATGAACAGCTCGAATTCCCCGTTGTTTATGCATCCGCCCTGAACGGAACGTCCAGCATGGACCCTGAAAAACAGGACGAAAACATGCTGGCTCTTTACGAAACGATCATCGACCATATTCCCGCTCCTACGGAAGAAGTAGACGAACCGCTCCAATTTCTCGTAACTTTGATGGACTATAACGAATATCTTGGCCGGATTGCAATCGGCCGTGTCAACCGTGGCGTAATTCGTCAAGGTCAGCCGGTGGCGGTCATGACGCGCGATGGTGGCAAGAAAACGGCACGGATTGAAAAACTTTTCGGATTCCAGGGGCTTCGCCGGGTGGAAATCGAAGAAGCCGGGGCCGGCGATATCGTGGCGATCGCAGGGATCAAGGATATCAATATCGGTGAAACGATCGCGGATCCAAATCAGCCGGAAGCATTGCCGGTTCTGAAGATTGACGAACCGACCCTGCAGATGACATTCCTGGTCAACAATAGCCCGTTCGCCGGGCGCGAAGGAAAATGGGTCACTTCCCGTAAGCTGCGCGAGCGGTTGTTTAAAGAATTGGAAACGGACGTTTCGCTGCGCGTCGACGAAACGGACAGCCCTGATGCGTTTATCGTATCGGGACGCGGTGAGTTGCATCTTGGCATTCTGATTGAGAACATGCGCCGTGAAGGCTATGAGCTTCAAGTATCCAAGCCGGAAGTTATCGTCAAAGAAATCGACGGCATGAGAATGGAGCCGGTTGAACGTTTGCTGATCGACGTGCCGGAAGAAAGCATGGGCGCCGTGATGGAAAGCTTGGGATCCCGGAAAGCCGAAATGGTCAATATGGTCAACAATGGAACCGGCCAAGTCCGTCTGGAATTCTTGATTCCGGCCCGCGGCCTGATTGGATACAGCACGCACTTCCTTACATTAACTCGCGGCTACGGCGTCATGAACCATGCATTTGACAGCTACGGACCGCTGATCGGCGGCCAGGTTGGCGGACGTCATGAAGGTGTTCTCGTTTCAAGCGAAAACGGCGTTTCGACGCTGTACGGTATTTTGTCCATCGAAGATCGCGGTATTCTGTTCTTGGAGCCGGGAACGGAGATTTATGAGGGCATGATCGTAGGGGAACATACCCGTGACAATGATATCGTGGTTAATATTTGTAAAGAAAAACAATTGACGAACGTTCGCTCGGCGACTAAAGACGAAACGGTTAAAATGAAAACGCCGCGGCTCTTCTCGCTGGAGCAGGCGCTTGAATATTTGAACGATGATGAATATTGCGAAATTACGCCGAAATCGGTGCGTCTCCGCAAGAAAATCTTGAACAAGAGCGAACGCGAACGTGCTGAAAAGCATCGCAAAAATGCTGAAGCCAATCTATAATAATGATTAAAGAATAAAGATATTGAAGGAGGGACCCGTCTTGCAGGCTTGGTTTGCGCAAAATCCGGTAATATCCTACATCGTCATTTATGTGCTTGTGATTTTCGTGTATAACAAAGTGTTCCGCACCCAGCAGAAGCTTCCGCTTCTAAAGGAGATCATTCTGTACCTGCTTATGGCGATCGGTTCTTTCCTTCTGCTTATTTTCCAGATCGACAAGCTGCCGATTATTCAATGTCTTCTCGTAGCCGTAGTTTTGATGTTGATGGTGCGCATCCGTTATTTTGTGGAAGGACGCCGGAACCGGAAGGATAAGTCATCCCCTGCGCCGTCCACTGTGAACAAGCAGGAGTAGGCCCAGGATACAGATCCTGTAACTTTCCGGATACTTTATTCGTCATAATTCATGCGACTTAATCCAGACGAAATTAGGTGTTAGATTTCATGAGTTCTAATCGCAGCGGTTTGCCCCCACGGGGAAAGAACCAAGGAGTAGCTCCTAAAGGTAAAAGTTCAAAGAAAAGAAAGAAATCCGGTGCCAAAACCTTTTTGAAGGTACTGTTAAGCATTATAATTTTAGCGGTTGTCGGCGTGGGCGCGTACGTAGGATTTTTATGGCTCACGGTGGACAAGGTGATTGACGATACAGGGACTTCTGCAAATGTAGCGCCGGAGAAATCAGCGAAAACAAAACCGCTCACGATGCTGCTGCTCGGGACGGATTATCGGCCTGAAACCGGGACGCATCTAAGCGATGTTATGATGGTGATTTCCATGAACCCGGATACGAAATCGGCTACCGTCGTTTCTTTACCTCGGGATACCCGTTTTGAAATGGACGGCTACAAGACGAACAAACTGAACGCCTTTTATCCGAAATTCCTGGCGGCGGAGAAGAAATCGGGTAACTCCGCCGAACAGGAAATGAAGACGATGATGGGCAAATATTTCGGACTGACGATCGATTATGTCACCGTCCTGAACTTTCAGGGCTTCCGCGACATCGTTGACTCACTCGGAGGCGTTGACGTAAATGTGGATGCCAACATGTGTTACCGCGATACGGCCGACGGGACCGATATCAACCTGATCGCGGGGCCGCAGCATTTGAACGGCGAGGATGCACTCGGCTATGTCCGCTACCGGAAGACCAACTGCAAACCGAAAACGAAGGCTTCGGACGATTTTGACCGCAATCGCCGCCAGAACGAAGTGCTGCATGCCCTGATCGATCAGGCGAAATCGTTAAACGGGGTGCTCGGCGCAGGCAAGGTGATCGAGTCGGTCGGCAAAAACATGGAGACCGACCTGGAATCCAAACAGATGAAAAATATCATTTCCGCTTATTGGAATATTTCCAAAGAAAACGTTGATTTCGTGCCGGTAACCGGGGAATGGAAAAACCCATACGTTTACTTGAACGACAACGAACTGGAGCAGGCCAAGCAAGCGCTCAAAAATGAGCTTGCCGGGACGAAAGCGCCGCCCCAGACCGACGAAAGTTCGGTACAAGCAGGCAACTGACGATTGAAGGCAAGTTTTCGGCCATGGTATAATACAATTAGTTATTAGCTATATGAAAATAGTTTGAACATGTATCAGGATGATATGTACTACAGGAGGGCTGGCGCTATGTCTGAACTCGTTACTCAATTGTCTGAACCGTTGTACGTTGCATTCCAGTCCGAAACTTTTGTGCTGTTGAGTACGGTTGACGAAGAGTCCGGCGGACCGACTTCAAGCGCTGTTTCATGGATTTATGCCGTGGATCATTCCACCCTGCGCTTTGCGATCGATCATCGTTCGAGGCTGGTCGGAAATATCAAGGCGCATCCAAGAATTACGGTTACCGTTTTCGGCGATGAGACGATTTACGCTATTAACGGCAAAGCCGAAGTCGTTCAGGACCCGCTTGAAGGGGTTCCCTTCAAAATGTGCTGCTTCGACATGAAGATTGAAGCGGTGCGAAATGCTCTGTTTTATGGAGCACAGCTCGCATCCGCGCCGTCCTATGCCAAAGTATATGATCAGCGTGCGGCGGAACTGTTGGACAACCAAGTGTTTGCCGCCATGAAAAAAGCCTAGCGAATATTTCGCTGGGCTTTTTCTTTTGGGACATCCCTGTTATCTGCCTGGCGCGATTTGCATCTCTTTGGTTCCGCGTTGGTTATTGCGGATGTTCTCATGAGGTGTACCGGTTACGTTATTGTCTGGTACATTGTCGGTATTGCCGTTAAGATTGCCTGTTCCGTTATTACCGGCAGGTCTGGTGTCCCTGGGAACCGTATCGCCCGGCAGTTGCGGAATGATGCGTCCGATAATGTCGGCAAGCTCATTAGCAAAACCGGAGATCGGATGGCCGCCGGAAATCTTTTGTCCGATTTCCGCGATCCGCTGGTTCAGGTCGATATCGGCAGTGACCACCGCTCCTGCGCCTTGAGGATCTTTGCGGAGCGCTTCCGCTACCGTATATTTAATGCTTCCGACCCTGGCCCGTTCAAGCCCTGCGTCCACATCAATACCGACAACTGCAGTCTTGCCCATAACGACGCAGTGGGCCCCTTTGACACCTGGCACGCGTTTAACAAGCTCTTCCAGATGGTTTTGGCGTTCGGTTTGCGACATTGCACCGGCACCGGTATCGTTCATATTCCTAATCCCGTCATTCGTACTTTGAACCCGCGGACCATTGTTGTTTTGATCCTGAGGAGAGGGTGATGCCTTTTTAGTTGCTGTAGCGCAACTGGTAAGCAGGAATATTGTCAACAACAAACACAGCCATATTCGCATGAACTGCTACCGTCCTTTCCATAGAAATCTTGTGGGAAACTATACGTTTTAACATTTCCCGGACGGAGAAAAGTATGTATGCGAATTAGAGGCTGACGATTTTCGGTGGAGGGGATAATCCGTGAAGAAAATCTATGTGCTCGATACCAATGTTTTGTTGCACGATCCGGGATCGATTTTTGCTTTTGAGGAGCATGAGGTGATCATTCCTGCGGTAGTTCTGGAGGAGATTGATTCCAAGAAGCGAAATGCCGAAGAAATCGGGCGAAATGCTCGCAGGGTGTCGCGATTATTGGATGGCCTTCGCGAAAAAGGACATTTGCACGATGGAGTTCAACTGGACAACGGCGGCATGCTGAAGGTCGAACTGAACCATCGCAGCTTTCTCAGAGTGCAGGAGATGTTCGTTGAAATAACGAATGACAATCGGATTTTAGCGGTTGCGCTGAACTACCACCTCGAACAGCAAGAGGAACATGATTCCCGCCCGGTCGTTCTGGTGAGCAAAGATGTCCTTGTCAGAATCAAGGCGGATGTTCTTGGATTGAACGCGCAGGATTATTTGTCCGATCGGACCGTCGGTCCAACCGATTTATATAGTGGATATTCGACAGTCAAGGTGCATCCTTCCGTCATCGATGAGTTTTATTCGTACCGTTATTTGCCGGTGAAGCCGCTAGGTCTTCCCTATACTTTGTATCCGCATGAATTCGTTATTTTAAAAGATGAAATGGGGACCGGGAAGTCCGCTTTGCTCCGGGTCAATGGGGATGGTTCAAGACTCGAGCCATTGTATTTAAGCAATGATCCGATTTGGGGAATCAGCGCCCGAAACGCCCAACAACGGATGGCGCTGGAGTTGCTGCTGAACGACGATATCCCGCTGGTGACCATTACAGGGAAGGCCGGAACGGGTAAAACGCTGCTTGCCTTGGCGGCCGGGTTATTGAAAGTGGAAGATGACCATAAATATAAAAAATTGCTGATTGCCCGCCCGGTTGTGCCAATGGGCAAGGATATCGGCTATTTGCCTGGAGAAAAGGAGGAGAAGCTTCGCCCTTGGATGCAGCCGATCTACGATAATCTTGAGTATTTATTCGATACGAAAAAATCCGGTGACATCGAGAAGATTCTGATGGGGCTGGGAAGCATTCAGGTCGAGGCATTGACCTATATCCGCGGCCGCTCCATTCCCGGACAATTTATCATCGTGGATGAAGCTCAAAATTTGAGCCGTCACGAAGTAAAAACGATTGTTTCACGGGTGGGTGAAGGCAGCAAAATCATTTTGATGGGCGATCCGGAACAAATCGATCATCCTTATCTGGATTCGGCGAGCAACGGGCTGACTTATCTGGTGGAACGATTTAAGGAACAGGGAATCAGCGGTCATATTACATTGGAAAAAGGAGAACGCTCCAAGCTGGCCCAATTGGCGGCGGACCTGCTGTAATCGGCGGAAATTGCAGTTGACGATAAGGGCCGAAGGCGCAAGCCTCCGGCCCCTTGTAATTTATAAGTAGTCTTTTTGTAATGATTTGTAAGGACAATCTTCAGGGAGATTTGTTACAATAGAGGGGATTGAGTTATGGGGTTTACCAAGCGGAGAGGAAGAACAGGTTGTGAAGCGAAAAAACCATTGGGTGCTTTTTGCCATCCTTTTGCTAGCCTTAATCAATTTGTCGCCGAGCGAAACATCGACTTTGATGAAATCCGAAGACCAGGGAGAGAGGGAACCGATTACGCCGCAAAACCTGGAGAAGGAGAAAGCTCCGGGCAAAATATCGGTCGCGGTTCAATTGCCCGAATCTGACTTTTCTCGTCTGCAGCAACTGAATGAGGAGGTTGCGGATGAATATCATATTGAAGTCGAATTGTCGAACCTTATTGCCGGGAAAGATTACTCCACGGTGCGGCAAGAGCTGGAACTGGGTGATTCTCCGGATGTATTGCTGCTCGATAATATATGGGTTCGGAAATTTGCGGCCGGCGGTTATTTGCTGCCAACGGAAAGTTATTATTCGGGATCTTTAACAGGTGAAGTGTTAAGCGCTTCCTTGAGCCAGAATGAATGGAACGGATATGTATGGGCGGTTCCGATGGATGCGGATCCCTATGTTTGGGTGTATCATTCTAACAAGCTAAAAGAAATGGGAACGGAATTTCCTTCATCCGCTAACGGCTGGCAAGAACTCATTAGTACTTTTATAAAACAACCGACATCACCATTTTTGTTTGCCTTGGATTTTAACGATCCGTATGCCGCCATGTCCCTTATGTGGCAGTTGACGGGGCAGTCCAAGCCACCAGTCTCAGCTTCCTTGTTCAAAACGACGGGAGAGCTTGAAGCAGCTGTTCAACAGCTTGATGCACTACGGCCGTTTTTAAAGGATTTCCGGGAGTCGGGAGAAGAAGAGCAAACCTGGAGCCGACTTTACAGCGGGGAAATCCCTCTCGCCTTGGTGAGGTGGAGCGATGCAAACCGTCATCAGAACCCCAATATCCTAATAAAATACCCTGATCTGGAATACTCGGCAGGGATGTGGGTCGAGGGAAGAAGTTTTGCCGTTTCGGCCAGATCAAACAATAAAGAGGCGGCGGGGCTATGGATTTCGGCGATGACATCGCAGTTGCAGCAGCGCCGGTGGTATGAATTGACTGGTCATCTGCCCGTCTTAAAAACAATGTATTACCAGGCGTCGCGAAACGGGCTTCCCTCATGGATTCCGGCATCCCTCGTAAACGGAAAGGGAATTCCGATGCCCGTGGGCTCCGGAATTCCCAATCTGATAGAAAAGTATGCCGCGCTATCATCCACTTTTTTTTACGGGAAACTCAATTCCAAATCTTATTTGAACGAGTTAAATCAATTATGAGTACTTTTCCTTCCTATAATTACGATAGACAATATTCAGGTTATAGAGCGATTTTTAACTTTATGATCAGGGTTCCCTTACGAATTTCCGCTTCGGTGGCTTCGACGAAGGGAACTATTTTTTTGGGATAAAATCCGAGATCGAAGTCTTTCTCAAGCTCTAGCCGGGTAGTATCCGGCAACTCAAGACCGTTAAACAGAAGTCGGTCCACATGGAACGTAATCGAGTTTTGCGGCTCGTTCTCAACGGTATAATGGCCTTCCACTTTCAGTTCAAGACCTTCTCTGCGGCCTTGCGCGACAATTCGTTCGTCTTCAAAGACGAAGGACATGTTCTTCAAAAGTTCGTTTCTGCCGTGAAGGAAATTATTCAAATCCTCTTCCTTAACCGTTAAAATATAACCTTCCTTATCGGATGATAGGCTGTCTTCGTGATCCTTCAAAAAGTCGGGAAATCCGGACATTGCCGCTGAAAGTGCCCGGAAATACCGGCGGACTTCATACAAACCGACATTTTCCCAATAAACGGTTAGCTCCCGAATCATTTCTTTCAATTTCTCGGGGTCTACACTTGCGCTGAGTGATCCGTCAACGCTTTGTTGCAGGAGGGCGACGCGCTTGCGCTGTTGCAGCAACCCTGCTTTCATTTGATCAAGATCGGAGGATAATTTGTCGAGCTTGCGTTTCGTCTTTGCCAAATCGGCATATTCCGTTTTATAGCTGTTCAAAATATACCGGTCTCTTTCCGCGATCAACTGATAATAGTCCAGCATGGAGAAAAAATCCTTCAGACTGTTAGCGGATAGCAGTGCTGAGAGCAGTGTTTCCCGTTCGCCCATATAATAAGCAGCAAGTCGCTTGCCCGCCTGTTCCTGATTTCCGCGAATCTGATTGTTCTTATCCTTAAGTTGCAGCTCAAGCTGCTGAATGTTCTGCTCGGTTAGCTGCTGTTCTTTCTCGATTCGGGCAATTTCCCTGTCGATCTCTACGATGGATAAGCTTTCTTGCAGCACTTTCAACTCCTCGTCCGACATCGGGGCGGCCATTAATCGTGCGGGCAGCAAGAGGGCGACCGTTAGCGATATCGAGAGGAAAAATGCCGACATTACTCTGTTAATTCGATCCACTCTCCCCATATAGGATTTCATCCATATATATGATATCAGTAAATCAAATATCAGTATGTTATTTATTTTTAAACTTTCGCAAAAAATGAAAAAAGGCGCTCCGGATGAGCCGGATCGCCTTTAGTTTTGGAACAGAGGGGATTATAGCGGCATTCCCATCTGAAAGATTGTCCAGTAGCTGAAGCCTGTAAAGGCTACAATCATATATCCCCAGAAGAGCAAGATATACGTTCTTTCCGTGAACTTCAGGTAACCGAACAGTACGAAGAAGGCGGTTTGCAGGAAGAACAGCAAAGCCATTTCAATCAGGTTGCCGGCAAAAGCCATTAGTCCGATGGCCAGTGTAAAAAAGCCAAGAACGCGGAACATGCGTGCCAAGAGAAAATCCCCCTTTCCTATGTATACACGTCTACCGATTTCTATACCTCATTATACCCGCTCCCCCAACAAGTGTAAACGAAAAGTCGATAATAATTAGAAAGTTTAGGCTTGTTGTGTGACTTATATTATTGCCTGATATTTGTGAATGATGTGTGCTTATTTAGTTTTTTTAAAATGAGGTATGGAGGCGCTTTAATTTGGCAATACATTTTAGTATCAAATAGATTCTATGAACTCTATGAGAGGCATAGAAATGGAGTAAGAAGTTTTTTACCAGCACGCCTGCCGGAACAGCCGGCCGGAAGACGGTTATATTAGGATGTCGTTAGGAGGTTTTTATAGCATGACAGCGGTGAGACAAGATGCGTGGAGTGCGGAAGATGATTTGATTTTGGCGGAAGTGACTCTGCGCCATATTCGGGAGGGCAGCACTCAATTGACTGCCTTTGAGGAAGTGGGAGAGCGTATCGGGAGAACGGCGGCAGCGTGCGGCTTCCGGTGGAACAGTTGCGTCCGCAAAAAGTATGAGGCGGCGATCGGCATTGCCAAAGCTCAGCGGCAAAAACGGAGTTATTTAAAGAAGCAAGGATCTATTGCGGGAAATCCGGCGATATCCTCGCTGGCTCCGGTCGAACTGGATGAAGGGAATTACAGAAGTGAAGGGGTAACGGAAGAGACCATTTCGATCGACGCCGTGATCCGGTTTTTGCGCGGCTGGAAAAGCACGATTCAGGATACGAGCCGGCATGTTAAATCTCTTGAGAAAGAACTGAGGGAAAAGGAAGATCTGCTTGCCAGACTTCGCGAGGAAAATGAACATTTATCCACGCAAGTAAATGAAGTGCAGACCGACTACCGGGTGGTTAATGACGATTACAAAGCGTTAATTCAGATTATGGATCGTGCCCGCCGTTTGGCTTTTCTTAATGAAGAAGAAGAGGATGCAAAAACGAGATTCAAAATGGATGCGAATGGGAATTTGGAACGAATCGAATAGTCAAGCTTCAAATTAAAATCCTGCCTCTGAGGCAGGTTTTTTTTTTGTGTAATTTTGGCCGGAAAGTCCCTTCGCGAGTTGTTTTGTATTTTTGGGGGGAGGTTTGGTATAAAAGAAGTAGGGAACTTCGGTCGCTTTAAGGAAAGGAAGAAAGAAAGTATGAAAATAGATATTATCGGTGCGGGTGCTCTCGGCATGTTGTTTGGAGGGATGCTGGCGGGCGCCGGCGAACAGGTTGCTTTTTGGACGAGAACTCCCGAACAGGCAGAGATGCTGAATAGGGAAGGATTTGAAGTGGAGGGGCCCAAAGAATCAAAGTTTTTTATTGATTCCGGCAGCTTTGCGGCGCATACGCTACATCAGGCGGCAGAACATGGGAGAGACCGCGCTCCGGATTGGATTTTACTGACCGTGAAGCAGCGGCATATCGATGATCGGCTGTTGAAGGCTATGGGTGAAATTATGGGGCCAAAGACGAAAATCGCTTGTTATCAAAACGGAGTCGGACATCTTGAAAAAATAAAGACGGCCTTCCCTGACAGATATCTCTATGCGGTTGTTACTACCGAAGGAGCGAAACGGACAAGCGGAGGCAATGTGAAACGCGCAGGACTGGGAAAGACGGAAGTAGGGATCCCGGTATCTGCGGGTTTGAAAAAAAGGGAGCAAGGAAGTCTGGCGGAGTTGGACCGAATTGGAAGAGAAAACGCGGAAAGTTTGATTCTTGGACTTGAAAAGGCAGGATTCGCCGTCTTTTTGTCGAATGACATCGATAAGGAGATTTACAGAAAACTGCTGATCAATGCCGTTATAAACCCTTTAACCGCCCTGTTGCGAATCCCTAATGGAGAATTACTGGCAAGAAATGAGCGTACGGATCTGATGCGCCAGCTTTGCGATGAAGGGGTGGCGGTCTACCAGGCCTATGGAATTTCCGTTGATCCGGATATGTACGGCACGATCGCGGCGGTTTGCCATTCTACTGCTGCGAATACTTCATCCATGTTAAAAGATGTTCTCGAGGGTTCCCCGACGGAAGTTGACTTCATTAATGGCCGTCTTGTTGAAATGGCCCGAAAGGTAAATCTTCATATCCCTGGACATGAAACGCTCTGGCGGCTGATCAGCGCTCTTTAGACTCAGAAGAGATATAATATTATAGTAACTCACCGAGCAAGTAACCTTTTGCATACGGTCTTGAAGAATGAGGACCATTATCCGGCAAGTAAACCCGGTAAATACATTGAGGAGGTGGAAATTTGAGTATTTTGCTCACGTCTGTCATCATTCTCGCCATCATACCCGTCATTCCCTTTGTGCTTGTTTATTTTATTGCTTCTTATGTAAAAAAAGATAAAAAGGCTGCGGTAAAACTGGCTATGGATGTGACAACGCTGTTTTTGATCCTGTCCGTTTCTGCCTTGTTTAACAACGTCTTCGGTTCCAAATTCGGTTTTTATCTTATCTTACTGGTGCTGTTGATTGCGACCGGATTAATCGGAGGGGCGCAAAACCGCTTGAAAGGCAAGGTGGATATGCGCAGGCTGGTAAGGGCAGTATGGAGACTGACTTTCGCCGGAACCGGCGTCGCTTATATCCTGCTTTTTCTCATTAGCTTCATTACATATATTAGCGGAGCATAGGTCGCGCTAAAGAGAAAAAATTGTTACATAAAATTATGACATGTTTGGTTAATTGTTAAGCTTAGAAAAAGTCAATATTGTATAATGGACTATTTTGTTAAATAAATAGTCCTTTTTATTAACCAATGATTAAATTTCTGAAAATTTATGTTGGATTTTTTTGACCGCTGGTTGTATAATCTAAAAACATATACCACAATTTTTAAGGGGGACACTGCAAGATGAAGAAGAGTAAGAGTCTATTACTGCTTTTGACACTAGTTCTTGCGGTTGGTACGCTGCTAGCGGCATGCGGATCGAACGACAAGAAAAATAGTGCCTCAAACGGCGGTAACAACGCAACTTCCAACAGTGGCGAAAAGGCTGCTAACAGCGGTGATGAGAAGTTGGCCGCAGATCAAACGCTTAGAATCAACCTGAGTGCAGAGCCGCCTACTTTCGACCCGGCTCAAGCGCAAGACAGCCAAGCCAACACGGTATTGAAAACCATGTACGAAGGCTTGACGCGCATGGATGATTCCGGTGAACCGCAACCGGCTGCTGCCGAGAAATGGGAAATTGACGGAACCAAGTACACTTTTCATCTTCGTCAAGATGCTAAATGGAGCAATGGCGACCCTGTAACCGCGAAGGATTTCGTATTTGCTTGGGAACGCGTACTCAGCCCGAACACACAACCGGCCGCTCCATACGCTTATCAGTTGTATTACCTTAAAAATGCTCAAGAATATAATGAAGGAAAAGTTACGGACTTCAGCCAAGTCGGCGTAAAGGCGATCGATGATTACACGCTTGAAGTGGAAATCGTAGCTCCTACTCCATACTTCCTGGGTCTGACTTCTTTCTATACGTATTATCCTGTTCACTCGTCCGTTAAGGATGATGACAAATGGGCTGTTGACGCTAGCAAAATGATCGTAAACGGCGCATTTACTCTGACTAACTGGATTAAAGGCCAAACGATCGAAGTGACCAAAAACGAAAACTATTGGGATAAAGACAGCATCAAGCTTAACAAAATTTCTATGTCTTTGGTAAACAGCAGCGCAACTGAATTGGCTAGTTACCAAAACGGCGAGTTGGATCGCGTAGGTCATCCTAACGGTGAAATTCCAACCGACCAAATTCCGATCCTTAAAGATCAATTGAAAGATGAATTGGGGATTAAAGGGATCGCAAGTACGTACTATTACGAATTTAACGTGACGGCTGAGCCGTTTGATAACGTAAATATCCGTAGAGCTTTTGCAATGGCCATCGATCGCCAAGCGATTGTCGATAATGTAACTCTCGGCGGACAACTTCCTGCATTCGGTTATGTTCCTCCGGGCATCAAAGGCGTTAACGACGAATATCGTAACGAACACAAAGACGACTACTTCACGGAAAACCTGGAAGAAGCCAAAAAATTGCTCGAACAAGGTATGCAAGAAAAAGGCTATACAAAACTTCCTGAAATCACTTTGATTTATAACTCCAGTGACGCGCATAAGAAAGTTGCGCTTGCTGTTGCAGACATGTGGAAGAAAAATCTTGGCATTAACGTGAAAACGGAAAACCAAGAATGGGGCGTATTTATCGAAAACCGTCAAAACCTGAACTATCAGGTGGCTCGTGCCGGCTGGACTGCCGACTACAACGATCCTATGACGTTCTTGGATATGTGGGTAACCGGCGGCGGTAACAACGACACTGGTTTCACCAATGCAGAATACGATAAATTGATTGCTGAAGCGAAATCTACTGATAAAGCAGAGACACGCGACGCTAACTTCTCGAAGGCAGAAGAAATTCTGATTAAAGACAATCAAGTTTTGATGCCAATCTACTATTACACTAACGTTTCGGCTGAGAAGCCTTATCTGAAAGGCGTAGTGCTTGATTTCAGTGGCGGCGTTGACTACTCTCGCGCTTATCTGACTGAAAAGTAATTCCAATCAGCAGGCATATGCAAGAACGAAGCGAATAGCAACTTCGGGATATATATGTGGGTATTCCATATATATCCCGTTTTTTTTGTGTGCGGCAGTTCCCCAAGGATTTCATGATTATACAATCAAATGGAATAGACAAAGCGGTTTGTTTCACCTAAAATCGAAATATGTCGAAATTTTATTAGGAGGAGGTGTTAACGGGCATGGTACGTTATGTAGCCAATAAGTTTTTTTTCATGTTGGTTTCGCTATTTATTTTGATTTCAGCCACCTTCTTTCTGATGAAAGCCATTCCAGGCGATCCTTTTACATCGGAGAAAAAGGTGCCGCCTGCGATTCAAGAGCGTCTATATGAGCAATATGGACTCGACAAGCCCGTCATTCAGCAGTATGTAAAATATTTAGGTGATATTGTCCAAGGGGATTTTGGCATCTCGATGAAAATGATCAATCAAGATGTATCCAAAATTATCGGTCAAACTTTCTCGGCTTCTTTGAAGCTAGGCGTTGTGGCGATCGTCGTTGCCGTTATCGTCGGGGTGGCTTTGGGAATGCTTGCCGCCTTGTATCATCGCCGGCTTATCGATAACGTGGCCATGGTGCTGGCGGTATTGGGCATTGCTGTCCCAAGCTTCGTGGTAGCCTCATTGCTGCAATATGTCTTTGCTTCAAAATTACATTGGCTGCCCACGATGGGTTTTAAAGGGCCGTTGTATTACGTATTGCCGGTTGCGGCCTTGACCGCACAGCCGATTGCTTTTATCGCTCGTTTGACGCGTTCGAGCATGCTGGAAGTTTTGCATGCCGACTATATCAAGACCGCGAAGGCAAAAGGTTTGAGTTGGATGGCGATTTTGTTCCGTCACGTTATCCGCAATGGAATTATGCCGGTCGTTACTTATCTTGGACCGATGACGGCAAACATCGTTACGGGTTCGGTTGTCATTGAGCAAATTTTCGGTATCGGCGGGATCGGCAAGCAGTTTGTGCAAGCGATCAGCGTTCGCGATTATCCGCTCATTATGGGGATTACGATTTTCTACGGCATTTTGTTGATGTTGGCGCGTTTCGTTACGGATATCGCTTACGTCTTCGTTGATCCGCGGATCAAGCTTACGAAAGGGAAGGAGGGATAAAGGATGGATACGAATTCAATTAAAGTGATGACGACTCCGGCCGATTTGACTCCCGATGATTTCCGAAAAATCGGTACCGATGAAAAAGAAGCCGAAGTGATCCAGCGCGAAAGTATTTCCGCTTGGCGCGATGCGTGGCAGCGTCTGCGCAGTAACAAGATGGCGATGACCGCGCTTGTCGTGTTGCTGTTAATTACGATCACTGCCTTTGTAGGTCCGCTGATTTCAAAATGGGTACATGGTTATAACTATTATTCGAATGATCTGCTGAATACGAACAAAGGTCCATCCGCTACGCACTGGTTCGGGACGGACGATCTCGGACGCGATATGTGGGTACGTACCTGGAAAGGGACGCAAATATCCCTGCTCGTAGGCTTTGCTGCCGCATGTATCGATTTGTTTATCGGTGTCATTTACGGCGGTATTATGGGCTACTTCGGCGGCCGTGTTGATGAAATCATGAATAAGTTTTCCGAAATTCTGTATTCCATTCCTTACTTGCTGGTAACCATCTTGTTGCTTGTCGTAATGGAACCGAGTTTGGGGACGATTATTCTGGCTCTGACGATTACAGGCTGGATTAACATGTCTTGGATTGTCCGCGGTGAAATTATGCAACTTAAAAACCGCGAGTTCGTGCTTGCTTCCCGTTCGATGGGTGCCGGTTCCGGACGTCTCTTGTTCCGCCATCTGCTGCCGAATGCGGTAGGCCCGATTATCGTTACGGTGACATTGTCCGTACCTAACGCGATTTTTGCCGAAGCTTTCCTTAGCTTCCTTGGTCTCGGTGTACAGGCACCGATCGCATCACTGGGTTCGATGATCAATGATGCCCTCACAGGCTGGTTGTACTACCCTTGGCGTATGCTGTTCCCGGCCATTGTCATCAGTTTGACGATGTTGGCGTTTAATATTTTTGGCGACGGTCTTCGTGACGCGTTGGATCCTAAACTGAAGAAATAGGAGGTGGAATGATGGAGCCGATTTTACAAGTCAAAGATTTGCACGTCTCTTTCCAAGTGAAAGGCGGCGAAGTGAAAGCCGTTCGCGGCATGAACTTTGAAGTAGGTAAAGGAGAAACGGTTGCGATCGTAGGTGAATCCGGCAGCGGCAAGAGCGTAACGGCCCAAACGATCATGCGCCTGATCCCGTCCCCTCCGTCAATCATCAAGCAAGGTGAAATCCTGTTCCAGGGACAGGACCTGCTCAAAAAAAGCATCAAACAGATGGAAGCAATTCGCGGTAAAGATATTGGCATGATTTTTCAGGATCCGATGACCTCTTTGAATCCTACTATTAAAGTAGGCAAACAAATTACTGAAGTACTCATCAAACATCAGAAAATGTCAGCGGGCGAAGCGAAAAAACAGGCTATTGAAATGTTGAAGCTTGTCGGCATTAATAATGCCGAAGCCCGCTTTAACCAATACCCTCACGAATTTTCCGGCGGTATGCGGCAGCGCGCGATGATTGCAATCGCGCTGGCTTGCCGTCCCGCGCTGCTGATTGCGGATGAACCGACTACCGCGTTGGACGTTACGATCCAAGCGCAAATCATGGATGTCATGAAGGAGATGCAGCAGCGTCTCGGCACATCCATCATTCTGATCACGCATGACCTGGGCGTAGTTGCCGGCATGTGTGACCGGGTTATCGTTATGTATGCCGGTGAAGTAGTGGAAACCGGCACGAAATGGGAAATCTTTAAAAACCCGCAGCATCCTTATACAAAAGGCTTGCTAAGATCGATGCCGCGTCTTGACCAGAAGAAGGGGGAGCCGCTGATTCCAATCATCGGGACTCCGCCGGATCTGATCAAGCCACCGATCGGCTGCCCGTTTGCGGCACGCTGTGAACAGGCTATGAAGATTTGCGAACGCATCGATCCGGGGGCGACTGTATTCAGCGACACCCATATGGCCCGTTGCTGGGATCTTCACCCGATGGCCAAGGAGGGACAGTCGTCATGAGCAAAAACCTGATCGAAGTTGAAGGATTGAAGAAATATTTCAATGTCGGCGGAGGCAACGTGCTTAAAGCCGTCAACAATATCAGTTTTTCGATTGCCGAGGGCGAAACGCTTGGCCTTGTGGGCGAATCTGGCTGCGGTAAATCGACGGCCGGCCGGACCATTCTCCGTTTGTACGAGCCGACAGGCGGAAGCGTACGTTTTAACGGAACGGACATCAATCAGTTGTCGCCGCGCAAAATGAAGGCGATGCGCCGCGATATGCAGATGATCTTCCAAGACCCGTACGCTTCGCTCAATCCGCGGTTTACGGTTACCGATATTATCGGTGAAGCTCTGGATATTCACGGGCTTGCCGGATCGCGTGCCGAACGGAAAAAACGCGTGGAGGAACTGCTTGATATGGTAGGGTTAAACCCGGACCATGCAACGCGGTATCCCCATGAATTTTCCGGCGGACAACGCCAGCGGATCGGGATTGCCCGCGCCCTTGCGGTAAATCCGAAGTTCATCATTTGCGACGAACCGATCTCCGCACTCGACGTATCCATTCAGGCCCAAGTCGTCAACCTGCTTAAAGATCTGCAGGATCGCCTCGGCTTGACCTATCTGTTTATTGCCCATGATTTGTCTATGGTCAAACATATCAGTGACCGTGTTGCCGTTATGTACCTGGGACGAATCGTAGAATTGGCGGAGAGCGAAGAATTGTATGCCAACCCGCTTCATCCTTACACCAAAACGTTGTTGTCTGCGATTCCGATTCCGGACCCGGAAGTGGAAGCCAATAAGAAGCGGATTTTGCTAGAGGACAGCGCCAACGGTCCGATTGCTTCGGCCAAAGACGGGGTTTCAAGCGGTGGCGCGTTTGATCTCGACAATTCGGAACTCGTGGAAGTTTCCAAAGGCCACTGGGTATCGATGCCGAACAAATAACTTTGTTTCCGGATAAGCCGGATTCAGATCATAAGATGCTCTCGCACCGTTTCTTGAGGTGCGGGAGCCTTTTTATAATAAGGTAGCATCAAAAAGGCTATTCCTGTTTAGCGATTATTTGCAGGGTGTGCTATATTTTTAAAGAGTCTACCTTTGAGAAGAGACAGGAGGATCGAAACTCTGATGAATATTGTTCAGGAGCCGCTGCCAACCGGGCAACCGCTGGCGGAAGCGCTCATTCAGGATTTTTCACAAGTAAGTCATCTCTATCAATATAATCCGGCTGACGATAACAGCTGGAGCGAAAGACTAAAATGGCTGGATCAAAGCGATCGGCTTCGTGTGGGTCGAAAGGAGCTTGTGACCCAGCTACGCGAATTCAATCTGAAGCATAATCCGCATGAAGCGGTTACCCGTCATCTCGATCAGCTGGAACAACCGGGTACGGCGGTCATCGTGGGGGGACAGCAAAGCGGTCTGTTCACAGGCCCGCTGCTCGTCATCTATAAAGCCGTAACAATTATTAAGGCGGCTAAAGAAGCTGCCTTGAAATTGAACCGTCCGGTCGTACCCGTGTTTTGGATCGCCGGGGAAGATCATGATTGGGACGAAGTCAATCATACTTATGTCTTGTCGCAAGATTTGCAAGTAACACGGATCCGGATTGCGCATGAGCATGAACAAGGCTTGCCGGTTAGCTGGAGCGAGTTGAGTGCCGAGTCATGGGAACAAGTTGCCGGGGAGCTGGAACAGCTGCTTCCGGAGACCGAGTTCAAATCGGGCCTGCTGGAATTATATCGACACAGCGCGACTTCATCGGTCACGCTGAGCGAGTCCTTTGCGAAGCTCATGGGGCACTGGTTTGGGAAATACGGACTCATCCTGCTGGATTCCGCAGCTACGGAATTGCGACGGCTTGAAATTCCTGTATTCGAAACGATGATTACGCGTAACGACGAACTTGAAGAAGCTTACCTGGAGGCGGCGCACGATATGCTTCGTCTCGGCCACTCCCTTCAAGCGGATGCCCGGGAGAACGGGGCCAATCTGTTTTACATACACGAGGGTGAGCGATTGCTGCTGTTTAAGCAGGAAGGCAAGTTCTGCGACCGGAAAGAGAAGGTCGTTCTGACTAAACAGGAACTTCTTGAACGGCTACATGATCATCCTGAGCGTTTCAGCAACAATGTGTTGACCCGGCCTCTTATGCAGGATTCCTTGCTGCCGGTCCTTGGCACGGTGCTGGGAGCCGGTGAAATAGCATACTGGGGCTTGACCCGCGGGGCGTTCCGCCGTCTGGATATGCAAATGCCGATCCTGCTCCCCCGGGAATCTTTTACGCTCCTGGAAGGTACGCTTCAGAAGCATATGGATAAATACAGTCTCCGCTGGGAGGATGTCAAGGATCGTGAGGTATTTCAAGCCAAACGCGAGACCTGGCTCTCCGGACAGGATGCGCTTCATCTCTCGGAACGATTCGATGAAATCAAGGTGGCATTTACCGGCATGTATGATCCATTGATCGAACAATTGGGCGGCATTCAAGCCGGTTTGACCAAGCTCGGCAACGCCAACCGGGACAAAATCATCGATCAGATCGATTATTTGCGCGGAAAAGCCAAGGATGCGCTTGAAAAGAGTAATGAAGCGGGGCTTCGTCACTTCGACAGAATTGAACTCTCGCTCTTCCCGCTCGGTAAACCGCAGGAACGGGTTTATAACATTTTCTATTATTTGAATCGTTACGGAGCTGACTGGATTGACGACTTGGCTGTAATTCCTTATGATGTAACGGGAAAGCACCGGATTATATATTTGTAGGAGGAATGAATCATGAGTTCTGCGCTTCAAAACAGCATTGTTGCGGATTTGAAATTAGCCCCGGAAGGGCATTTGAAAATTGACTGGGTAGAAGCCCATATGCCGGTGCTTGGACGCATCCGGAAGCAGTTCGAGGCGGAGCAGCCTTTTAAAGGTTTGAAAGTCGCAATTTCGTTGCACCTGGAAGCCAAAACCGCCTATCTGGCGAAGGTAGTTCAAGCGGGCGGCGCCGAAGTAACGATTACGGGCAGCAACCCGTTGTCTACTCAAGATGATGTGTGCGCAGCACTTGTGGAGGACGGGGTGACCGTTTTTGCAAAATATAATCCGGACCCTGCTGAGTATAAAGAGCTTATGGTCCGCGCGCTGGAAACCAAGCCGGACCTGATTATCGACGACGGTGGTGATCTCGTCACGATTTTACATTCCGAGCGTCCCGATCTGCTGGAAAATGTCCGCGGCGGTGCCGAAGAAACTACGACCGGGATTTTGCGCCTTAAGGCGATGGATAAAGAAGGAAAATTGGAATTCCCGATGGTTGCCGTCAATGATGCCTATTGCAAATATTTGTTCGATAACCGCTACGGAACGGGACAATCCGTGTGGGACGGAATTGATCGGACCACCAATTTGGTTGTAGCCGGTAAAACCGTTGTCGTTGTTGGCTATGGCTGGTGCGGTAAAGGCGTAGCCATGCGGGCCAAAGGGCTTGGCGCCAACGTCATCGTAACCGAGATAGATGCGATTAAAGCGGTTGAAGCCTACATGGACGGCTTCCGCGTCATGCCGATGCTCGAAGCGGCCAAGATTGGCGATTTCTTCGTGACGGTTACCGGCAACCGCGATGTGATTCGTGGCGAGCATTACGATGTGATGAAGGACGGTGCGATTCTCTCCAATGCCGGACATTTCGATGTGGAAGTGAATAAGCCGGAACTTGCGGAGCGTTCCAGCGCTGTTCGGACGGTACGCCGCAACATCGAGGAATACCACCTGAAGGACGGCCGTAAGATGTATGTTCTTGCGGAAGGGCGTCTCGTCAATCTCGCCGCCGGGGACGGACATCCGGCTGAAATCATGGATATGACGTTTGCGCTGCAAGCTTTGTCGTTAAAATACGTCAACGAGCAGTACGAGCAAATCGGCAAAACGGTGGTCAACGTGCCTTATGAGCTCGATGAGCAGGTGGCCCGCTTTAAACTGGAAAGCCTGGGTATGGGTATCGATTCATTATCCGATGAACAGCGCGCGTATCTTGACAGTTGGCAAGAGCATTAAGATAGAAGATCTTTATTAAGCTTCTGTTGTAATATAAACATACGTACATGGCCCTTCCCTTCAACATAGAGGGAGGGGTTTTTTGCGTCCTCATTGGAGTTTCGCAGGCGTTCGGACATACTTCAGAACAATGCGCATTCAGGACAGGGCGATTTTACCAATAAAAAAAGTTTGAACAATAGAAGGATTTTGACTTTGGATGCAGAATAATAACTATTCATAGTGGTGGAAAGTGGGTCAAAGTGGGGGAAAGAGGTAAGGAGTGAGCAACCGATGTTTATGGGGGAATTCCAACATAGCATTGACGAGAAAGGCCGAATTATTATCCCGGCTAAGTTTCGTGATCTCCTCGGAAGCTCTTTTGTCGTTACCCGCGGCCTGGATCAGTGCCTTTTCGTATACCCGTTGCAAGAGTGGGAAGTACTTGAACAGAAGCTGAAAGCTTTGCCACTGATGAAATCCGACGCGCGCGCGTTTACCCGGTTTTTTTTCTCAGGGGCGACGGAATGCGAGTGGGATAAACAGGGAAGGGTAAATTTACCCTCCAATTTAAGGCAGTACGCCAAACTGGAGAAGGATTGCGTCGTTCTCGGCGTGTCGAACCGGGTAGAAATTTGGAGCCGGGATACGTGGGAGCAGTACTTCCAGCAATCCGAAGATACTTTTAACGAAATTGCAGAGAAGCTGGTTGACTTTAATTTCGACTTATAAAACTTTTAAACCGGGAAGCTCAAAGTATCGGATACATAACGCTTGACCCGGATCGGTCTGGAGGGCTGCAGTCTTGTTTCATCACATCACGGTGCTTAAGAAAGAAGCGACAGAAGGGCTGCGCATTAAGCCGGACGGTATTTATGTGGATTGCACATTGGGCGGCGGCGGTCACAGTGCTGTCATTTTGTCCCAGCTTGGCGAAGGCGGCAGGTTAATCGCCTTTGATCAGGATGATTGGGCGCACGACAATGCCAAGGAACATCTTGGTTCTTACGGTGACCGACTCACTCTAGTAAAAAGCAATTTCCGCCATTTGCAGGAGAAATTGCTGGAACTGGACGGAGTTCCGCAGCATGACGGGGTCCCGCAGGTGGACGGCATTTTGTACGACCTCGGCGTTTCGTCTCCCCAGTTTGATGAGGGAGAACGCGGGTTCAGTTATAATGCGGATGCTCCGTTAGATATGCGGATGGACCAATCCGCGAAGCTGACGGCAAAGGAAATCATTAACGAATGGGCGGAACGTGAAATTGCTCGTATTTTGTTTCAATATGGCGAGGAGAAGTTCTCGAGACGAATCGCGAAGGTCATCGTGGAGAAAAGACAGTCGTCTCCGATCGAGACGACGGGCCAACTGGTCGAGTTGATAAAGGAAGGTATCCCGGCAGCGGCGCGGCGAACCGGCGGACATCCCGCCAAACGCAGCTTTCAGGCTTTACGGATCGCGGTGAATGATGAACTGGGCGCTTTGGAAGAGGGGCTTCATGCGGCTGTCCGTTGTCTTGCTCCGGAAGGAAGGGTCTCGGTCATTACTTTTCATTCGCTCGAAGACCGGATATGCAAACAGATTTTTGCAAGCTATGTGGAAAGATGCACCTGTCCGCCCGATTTTCCGATGTGCGTGTGCGGAGGCAAAGGATCATTAAAACTGATTAACCGGAAACCTGTGGTTCCTTCGGATGAGGAACTGGAACAAAATCCGCGGGCACGCTCGGCAAAGCTGCGCGTAGCGGAGAAATTGCAATCTAAAGCGGAGGACATGTGAAATGGCTTATACACGGGGGAATTTGGCAGTAAAAGAGAAAACAGCGGAACGCGGGCATCAGAATCCACGGTACCGTGAAACGACGAAAGTAGTAACACGGCGTTCGTCTCTTCCCGTTAAGGAGAAGTTGCTCTATATGGTGACCATTCTTTTTTGCGTGGCCGTCATGGGCGGCCTTTTGTGGCAAAACGCTAATCTTTATAGTATTAAACGAGAAATGTACAATTTGGATACCGAAATGCAGACGATGACCGTAGAAGTGAAGGAATTGTCCGTACAGAAGGAAAAGCTGGAGGAAGAGATTCCGGCAAAGGCAGCCGCGCTTGGTTACGTGGAGCAGCAAGAAGGTTTCCATATTCAAGTTCCTTCAAATTCGCAAGCAACCGGACCGGTGGATGAAGTGACCACCGCAAAAAAATAAGGATTTAAAGAGGTTTAGCGATGATCAAGAGAATAAGACTTAGGACGCTGCTGATAGGGGGATGTATAACCCTCTTTTTTGCTGTATTGATGGGGAGAGTATTCTGGCTCCAGGTCGTTGAAGCTGATTTCTGGCAGGGACACGCCGAAGAACTCTGGTCCAAAAAGAAAATTCTCCCGGCTACTCGGGGAATGATCACCGACCGGAACGGAGATGTTCTGGCGGTGGATGCACCTGCTTATACGGTGGCCATCAATCCCAAGTTAATCAATGAGCTGGATCTGAAAAACGAAGTAGTCGACGGGTTGAATAAGCTGCTCGGAAAAGACAAGGGTGAGCTGGAAGAGCTGGTAACGGCCAAGAAGAAGGACGGCCAATTTTACTCCCAGCGCGAAGTCCGCAATGAAGGCTGGAAGATCGATCAGGAGTTGCGGGATCAGGTGGAGGCTTTCGCCAAGGAATTGAAGGAGAAGCATAAACTGGACGATACGGGCATTTACCTGGTCAAAGAACAAAAGCGCTATTATCCTAAAAATAATCTCGCAGCACATGTGCTGGGGTATACGGATCGGGAAGGCAATGCAGTATCCGGGCTTGAAGCCTACTATGATGAAGAGCTTAGAGGGCAAGACGGCTCGATCGAATATAAGAGCGACGGCAGGGGAATCGAGATTCCCAAAGCTAGCGAAATCTATAACCCCGTAAAGAATGGCAAGAACATCCAGCTGACGATTGACTATACAATCCAGTATTATATCGAAGAAGCTATGAAGGAAGCATTCGACGAGTTGAAGCCGATCAGTATGACGGTCATCGCAGCCGATCCGAAGACGATGAATATCTTGGGGATGGCCAATCTGCCCACTTATAATCCGAATGAATACTGGGTTGATGTGGACCAGAAAAATTTCTACAATCATGCGATCAAGTCGGTCTATGAGCCCGGCTCGACGTTCAAGATCGTCACCTTGGCCGGAGCCGTCCAGGAAGGACTGTTCAATCCGAACGCCACGTACACCTCGGGGAGCATCCGGGTGCCGGGGCAAACAATCCATGACCTTAAACGCTCCGGATGGGGCCAAATCAGTTATATGGAAGGGGTTAAGCGTTCAAGTAACGTTGCTTTCGTCAAATTAGGCTATGAAATGCTTGGACCGGATCGGCTTAAGGAATACGTCGATAGCTTCGGCTTCGGACAAAAGACCGGAATCGAGCTTCCCGGAGAAGCCAAGGGCGTCGTAACTCCGGAGCAGCAGGCGGACTTTGCGGCGATGGCCTATGGTCACGGTAAGCTGCTGGTTACTCCGCTGCAGCAAGTAGCTGCGGTCGCGGCTGTGGCAAACGGAGGAAAGCTGCTGGAGCCGCATATCGTGAAGTCGATTACCGATCCGCAAACCGGCGAAACGGTTAAGACTCAAACCAAAGAGATCCGGCAAATTCTTTCCCCGGATAAGGCAAAGGAAGTCGGAGACTATCTGGAACAGGTTGTATCCGACCGGAAAATCGGGACCGGACGTCATGCCTATATCGAAGGGTATCGGGTTGCGGGGAAAACGGGAACGGCGGTAAAACCGGTGAAAGGGGTATATGATTATACCAAACAGGTTATATCGTTTATCGGCTACGCTCCGGTAGATGATCCCAAAATCGCCATCCTAGTATTGATCGATGAACCGAAAGACTCGGAGCTTGGCGGCGGGGCTGCCGCTGCGCCGGTGTTCCAGAAGATCGCCAATCAGACGCTTCAGTATTTGGGCGTACCTAAAAAAACGGAAAATACGGCGGCTAAAAGCGGGCAAGTAAGCAGTAGCGGGCAAAAAACGCCTGATTTAAAAAATATGTCCCTGCAGGAAGCAAAGAACCTGCTCGGCAGTAAAGGGATTTCCTATGCAACGTTAGGGAGCGGAAAAGAACTGGTATCCCAGTTTCCAAAGGCGGGAAGTACGCTAAAGGCAGGCCAGCATATGTATCTCCTGACCGAGGAAGGGAAAGCGATGACGATTCCGAATCTCAAAGGAGAATCGCTTCGTGAAGCGATGGAACTTCTCTCCGCGCTCCAGGTATCGGTGACGGCGGAAGGAGAAGGTTATGTCGTCTCGCAAACTGCCTCGGAAGAAGGCGGCCAACGAAAGGTGCATTTGGTTCTGGAGCCTCCGTTCATGCAAGCCGGAGATAACGACCCGGACAGATCCGGCGAAGAGGAAGCCGGAGACGAAAATGCCGACGAAGCTTCCGGGTCTTCTCCATAGCTTGTTCTAACCCCTGTTTGTCCTGAATATTCATGTGATGAGATAACCATGTGTCAGGATGGAACAGGGGGGCAATCGATGAGAATATCCAAAGTAATTGTCCGGCGGAGGTTGTTGCTGCTGCTCACGCTGCTTTGTCTGCTGTTTGCGGCTCTCGCCGTCCGGCTTGCGTACGTACAGATCGGCAAGGGCGCCGAATTGTCGGCCAAGGCGGAAGATTCATGGCGGCGCAATATTCCTTACTCTGCCAAGCGGGGCGAAATTGCAGACCGTAACGGCAGTGTGCTGGCCTACAATATTACGACGCCGACGGTTATGGCGATTCCGGTTCAGGTAAAAACACCGGAAACCACGGCTCGGAGTCTGGCGCCTTTGCTCGGTATGAGCGAGGAAACCGTTTTAAAAGCGATCACCAAAAAACAATCCATAGTCAGGCTGCAACCCGGCGGACGCAAAATTACGATGGAAAAGGCGCAGCAAATTCGTGATTTGGCTCTTCCGGGTATTGTCGTTGCCGAGGACAATAAAAGGTATTATCCTTATGGAGGGCTTGCCGCCCATATCCTCGGCTTTACGGGGGGATATAACCAGGGACTCACAGGAGTAGAGAGCAAGTACGAGAGCGAACTGAGCGGTATGAACGGCAGTGTCTCTTATTTGTCGGATGCCGGGGGCAGGCTGATGCCAGGCTCATCGGAAAAATATGCCGCGCCGAAAGACGGTCTGAATCTTACGCTGACAATCGACAAATCGATTCAAAGCATCATGGAACGTGAACTGGATCAGGCGATGGCCAGACTTCAGGCCAACTCTGCCCTGTCCATCGCGATGAACCCTAAAACCGGGGAAATCCTGGCGATGGCGGCAAGACCGGGTTATGATCCTGCCGAGTACCAGGAGGTCGAGGCAGAGGTTTATAATCGCAATCTGCCGA
Source organism: Fontibacillus phaseoli (assembly GCF_003337355.1). Lineage (GTDB taxonomy): Bacteria > Bacillota > Bacilli > Paenibacillales > Paenibacillaceae > Fontibacillus > Fontibacillus phaseoli. Next base: position 438,711 of record NZ_QPJW01000001.1, read on the forward strand.
TTTGGATGACCTACGAGCCGGGTTCTACGTTCAAAATCATCACCCTGGCAGCCGCCCTGGAAGAGAAGAAAGTAAGTCTCCTGCACGAGCGGTTTTTTGATCCCGGATTCGTTAAGGTAGGAGGCGCTACGCTTCGCTGTTGGAAAAAAGGCGGGCACGGCAGCCAGACTTTTCTGCAGGTGGTGGAGAATTCCTGCAACCCCGGATTCGTGGCGCTAGGCCAGCGGCTGGGTAAAGAAACTTTGTTCAAATATATCCGGGATTTTGGGTTCGGTACCAAAACCGGCATCGATCTTGGCGGCGAGGAGAACGGCATCCTGTTTAAACTCTCCCGGGTCGGTCCGGTGGAACTGGCCACGACATCATTCGGTCAAGGGGTTTCGGTAACGCCTATTCAACAGATTGCAGCCGTGTCGGCTGCGATTAACGGCGGGAAGCTGTATAAGCCTTATGTAGCCAAGTCATGGACCAACCCGGACACCGGAGAAGTGGTTTACACCAATGAACCGGAAATGGTCCGGCAGGTTATTTCTGAAAATACGTCCAAACAGGTCCGGGAAGCGCTGGAAAGCGTAGTGGCTAACGGAACCGGGGGCAATGCGTTTATCGACGGCTACCGCGTCGGCGGGAAAACGGGGACCGCACAGAAGGTAATCAACGGACGTTACTCGCAAAATGAGCATATTGTCTCGTTCATCGGCTTTGCACCGGCAGACGATCCCCAAATTGTCGTGTATACGGCGGTGGATAATCCTCAGGGCATACAGTTCGGCGGTGTAGTGGCGGCTCCGATCGTCCGCAACATCATGAAGGACGCCCTGGAATATATGAAAATTCCGCCCCGCAAAGACCAGGTTGCCAAGAAGTATAAATACGGCGAAACTCCGGTCGTTACAGTGCCTGATTTGATCGGGCATACGGCTCAGGAGATTTACGAGGATATGAATATGAATTTTAACCTCGCCAGATCGGGAGCGGGCAATGTGGTGATCAATCAGGCACCCAAAGCCGGCACGCGGGTGGATAAGGGATCGACGATCCGGATTTATATGGGCAGCGAAGCGGATGCGGAACAAAGTCATAATCATGAAACTAGTGAATAAAATTCCTGAACTTCGCCTTTTTTGGTGATAATATGGATAGTGGCGTTTTGAATATTGACGGAGGGGTAACTTATGCGGCTTAAAGATTTAGCAAATTATATCATAGCGTCGGAAATACAAGGGGACGCAGAAGTCGAGTGCAGCGGCATTTCCATTGATTCACGAAAAATCCAGTCCGGCGATTTGTTTCTTTGCCTGCCGGGGCATACGGTAGACGGACATGACTATGCCCAGAAGGCATCCGACCAAGGCGCTGCTGCGCTCGTAGTACAACGGTGGCTGGAGGACGTCGAGCTTCCGCAACTTAAAGTGAAGGACAGCCGGCTTGCGATGGCGGTGCTGGGTAATGTGTTTTTCGGTTCGCCAAGCTCGCGGATGAAAGTAATCGGGGTTACGGGCACGAACGGAAAAACGACAACAACTTATTTAATTGAGCGGATTCTTGAAGATCAGGGGAAAAATACCGGCCTGATCGGCACGATTCAGCGCAAGTTTGCCGGCCGGACATTTCCGATGTCGGGTACAACACCGGAATCTCTTGACCTTCAGCGTTATCTTCATGAAATGCAGGAAGCCGAAGCGGCGTATTGCGTCATGGAAGTTTCCTCGCATGCCCTGGAACAGGGGCGCGTAAAAGGAACGAGATTCCGAACGGCAATTTTCACGAACCTGACGCAAGACCATCTGGACTACCATCATTCGATGGAGGAGTACCGGGCGGCCAAAGGACTGTTCTTTTCGCGGCTCGGCAACACTTATGATCCTTCTTCCGATCTTCGCAGCTATGCGGTGCTAAACGCTGACGATCCGGCCTCGGCTTATTTCGCCAAGCAGACGGCGGCGGAGACGATCACTTACGGAGTCGAGCATGAAGCGGATATACGGGCATCGAACATATCGATCACCGCAAAAGGAACTTCCTTCCATGTGGATACATTTCGGGGAAGTGCCGACATCATGCTGAAAATGGTCGGGAAATTTAATGTTTACAATGCGCTGGCAGCGATCTGCGCAGCACTGCTGGAAGAAATCCCGCTTGCTGCGATCAAGGACAGTCTCGAATCGATCCAAGGCGTGGAAGGCCGCGTTGAGGCCGTGAATGAAGGCCAGGACTTTGCGGTCATTGTCGACTATGCGCATACGCCTGACGGCTTGGAAAATGTCCTGAACACGGTAAACGAGTTTGCGAAGGGCCGCGTCATTAGTGTCTTCGGCTGCGGCGGAGACCGGGACCGGACGAAACGCCCGATTATGGGCAAAATTGCCGCCCGCTTATCCAACCACGTGATCGTGACTTCCGATAATCCGCGGACGGAGAATCCGGATCTTATTTTGAAAGATATCGAAGATGGATTGAAAGAGGATCAGGTGCCGGGCGACCGTTATGAGCTCATCGTGGACCGTCGCGAAGCCATTCAAAAGGCTATTGAAATGGCAAGCCCCGAAGATGTAGTATTGATTGCGGGGAAAGGCCATGAAACCTACCAGTTGATCGGGAAAGAAGTGCACGATTTCGATGACCGGATCGTGGCTAAAGAAGCGATAAGGGGTTTAGACAAGTGATAAAACGAAAATTAGCGGAAATTGCCGCCATGTGCGGAGGCTACGTCGCAAACGCCGGCGATTCCGATCTCATCATAGAAGGAGTCGTTACCGACTCGCGCAAAATTACGCCGGGATGTCTGTTCATCCCGCTGGCCGGCGAACGGTTTGACGGACATGACTTTGCCGGCGATTGTCTCCAGGCCGGCGCGGCTGCCGTCTTATGGGCTGCGCCCAAAGAGACTCCGCCGGGTCCGGGCATCATCGTCGAGGATACGCTTGAAGCGATGCAGGCGCTGGCGAAGAGCTATCTTGCCGCCTGCGGAACAAAAGTGGTGGGCATCACGGGCAGCAACGGTAAGACGACGACCAAGGATCTCGTATTCTCGCTGCTTGCCACGACGTTTAAAGTCCACAAAACGCAAGGGAACTTTAACAATCATATCGGTTTGCCGCTGACGATCCTGGCTATGCCCAAGGATAGCGACGTAGCTGTGCTGGAGATGGGGATGAGCGGGCGGCACGAAATCGAGCTGCTGTCAAAGTTGGCTGAACCGGAAACCGCCATCGTCACCAATATAGGGGAGGCGCATCTCCTTCAACTCGGCTCCAGGCTGGAAATCGCCCGTGCCAAGCTTGAGATTTTGTCGGGTATGAAGCAGGGAGGGCTGTTTGTCTATAATGGGGACGAACCTCTTATCAAGGAGGTATTGGCCGAGCCCGCTACCGTAAAGCCGGACGGCTTGGAAATGATGACCTTCGGTCTCGGCGGCGCCAATGACGATTATCCTAGCGGTATCATGTTCATGGAGGACAAAACGGTGTTTACCTCCCGGTCGGGCGGAAGCACGCCGCTCGAATTGCCGCTGCTTGGCGAGCATAATGTGGTTAATGCACTGGCGGCCCTAGCGGTAGCACGTCATTATGGAGTCTCCGAGGCGAATATTGCGGAAGGACTAAGCCGTGTCAAGTTGACGGGAATGCGAATTGAAACGGTTGTCGGAACCAGCGGGATTACGATTCTGAACGATGCTTACAATTCGAGTCCGATCGCGGTAAAAGCCGCTATTGGCGTTCTTGAGAAAAAACGCGGTTACCGGAAAAAGATTGCCGTTCTTGGGGATATGCTGGAGCTCGGCGCAGCAGAGGAGGATTTTCACCGCGAAGTCGGCAGATTTCTTACGCCGGAGAAGGTGGATCTATTGTTTACTTACGGCCCGCTTTCCGAGAAAATCGCGGAAGGCGCCGCGGAAAGATTGGAACCAGGCACTATTTTTGCATATCATGATAAAAGTGAGCTGATTGAAATGCTGATTTCCATGCTGCATTCCAAGGATGTACTGCTTGTGAAGGCTTCGCGCGGAATGAAGCTGGAAGAAGTCGTCGACGCAGTCAAAAATAGCAGTCTAGAGCGATAATACCGGCGAAAGGGGGGTGATCCCATGGACTTTGGACTTATACTTTTAACGATCGGCGTATCTTTCATTTTAGCGGTGATTTCGGCCCCTTTGCTGATTCCTTTGCTGCGGCGGATGAAATTCGGACAGCAGATTCGCGGCGAGGGGCCGCAGAGCCACCAAAAAAAAGCGGGAACGCCGACAATGGGCGGTATCGTCATTATTTTGGCGTTTACACTGGCTTTCCTGAAATTTTCCGTAATCAACACGGATTTTTATGTATTGCTTGTAGCCACGCTTGGTTTCGGATTGGTCGGGTTTCTGGACGACTATATCAAAATCGTGTTTAAGCGATCTCTGGGATTAACGCCCAAACAAAAAATGTTCGGACAACTGTTGTTCGCCGGAATTGTCTGCGCGCTGCTGATTTCGGAAGGACACAGTACGGCTATCGGCATTCCCGGAACGCAAATATCTTTTGACTGGGGGGCCTGGTTCTACTATCCGTTTATCATTGTGATGATGCTTGCTATCAGCAACGCGGTTAATTTCACCGACGGGGTGGACGGATTGCTCTCCGGCGTTAGCGCAATTGCGCTGGGGGCTTACGCGGTAATCGCTATGCAGGCCACGTCTCTTCCGGCTGCGGTTTGTGCGGCGGCCATGATCGGGGCGGTGCTGGGCTTTCTCGTGTTTAACGCGCATCCGGCCAAGGTGTTCATGGGCGATACTGGCTCGCTCGGGATCGGAGGGGCTATAGCAGCTATCGCGATCGTTACCAAGAGTGAACTGCTGTTCCTCGTCATCGGCGGGATTTTCGTAATTGAAATGTTGTCTGTCGTCCTGCAGGTCGCATCGTTTAAAACCCGTGGGAAACGAATCTTTAAAATGAGTCCGATCCACCATCACTTCGAATTGTCGGGTTGGTCGGAATGGCGCGTTGTCGTCACGTTTTGGGCTGTCGGCCTGCTGCTGGCGGGAATTGGACTTTATTTGAACAAGGGGCTGTAGAAATGAAACATCCAGATGAATACCGGGGACGTCAGGTGGTTGTTCTCGGTCTTGCAAAAAGCGGCGTACAGGTCGCAAAAACCCTTTACCGGAGCGGCGCGGTCGTCACGGTCAATGATAAAAAGGCGAGGGAAGACAGTCCCGAAGCATCCGAACTGGAGGCTTTGGGAATTTCTGTTGTATGCGGGGGGCATCCCGACGGGCTGATCCATCCTGGCGTGGAATTGGTCGTCAAAAATCCCGGCATTCCGTATAGCGCCTCTCCTATAGCTAAGGCACTGGAACTGGGGATTGATATCGTAACCGAGGTTGAAGTTGCCTATCATCTGGCAAAAGCGCCGATCATCGGTATTACCGGTTCCAACGGCAAAACGACTACCACGACGTGGATCGGTAAAATGCTTGAAGGTGCAGGACTTTCGCCGATCGTAGCGGGTAACATAGGCACGCCGCTTTGTGCCGCAGCGGAAACGGCAGAAGCGGACGACAGACTGGTCGTCGAGCTCAGCAGCTTCCAGCTTAAAGGGACTCAGGAATTCCGGCCTGCCGTGGCGGTTCTGCTCAATGTAGCCGAGACGCATCTGGACTATCATGGGACGATGGAAGACTATATCTCCTCCAAAGCCAAGCTCTTCGCTAATCAAACGGCATCCGACACGGCCGTCATCAATTGGGACGACCCCGTTTGCCGGGAACTGGTCCCTTACATCAAGGCCAGACTTCTCCCGTTCTCCATGACGGAGGAACTGCGTACGCCGGGTGTATACGTTCAGCCCGCTTATATTCCGGATGTGCAGGATGGATTGAGCCGAAGCATCGTTTACCGCGACGGAGAAGACCGGGAGCACGTGATTGTCGATACGGCTGAAATCGGCCTGCCCGGCCGCTTTAACGTGGAGAACGCGCTGGCGGCGGTGGCAGCTTCTTTGGCAGCCGGAGCTGCTCCTGAGGCGCTGGCAGAGCCTCTACGCCTCTTTCGCGGCGTGGAACACCGCCTTGAGTTTGTGGAGGCGAAAAACGGCGTAACCTACTACAATAACTCCAAAGCTACCAACTCCAAAGCTACCGTGATGGCGCTCGGCGCGTTGGATTCACCGATCGTTCTCCTTGCCGGCGGGCTCGACCGGGGTTCGGACTACATGGAGCTGCTTCCCGTTTTCAAAGAGAAGGTAAAAGCCGTAGTAGCTATCGGACAAACGAAGGAGAAAATCGGGCAGGTAGCCGCGCTTGCGGGTCTAACCGAGATCGTGCTGGTCGATACTGGTGACAGTGCCGCCGAGACGTTGCGCACCGCGATCAGGAAGGCCGCCGGTCTGGCGAAGCAAGGCGACATCGTCCTGCTCTCTCCGGCCTGCGCGAGCTGGGACATGTTCTCGTCCTATGAAGAGCGTGGACGCATTTTTAAAGAGGCGGTGCATACCCTTTAAGTAGAGGGGTGGAAAAGCCCCTACTTTCTTATTCAAGAGGTGGCTTCCACGATGGTCAAGAGCCGTTCTGCACCGGATTTTTGGTTAATGGCCAGCATTTTCGGCTTGCTGGCAATCGGAATCGTGATGGTTTACAGCGCGGGTTCGGTACTCGCCTTCCATGATTACGGCGATTCGTTTTATTTTGTAAAACGCCAGATTCTGTTCGCCGTACTGGGCCTCGTTGCCATGTTTTTTACGATGAACGTGGATTACAGGATCCTGAAAAAATACGCCAAAGTTCTGCTTTTGATCTGCTTCGGCTTGCTCGTCATCGTGCTGATTCCCGGCATCGGCGTTGTGCGCGGCGGTGCCCGAAGCTGGCTCGGCATCAGTTCGTTCGGCATTCAGCCTTCCGAATTCATGAAACTGGGCATGATCCTGTTTCTATCCTACTGGCTGAGTAAAGAAGATTATAGAATCACGCATTTTACGAGAGGCTTGCTGCCACCGCTTGGCGTCATCGGCGCCGCTTTCGGCTTCATCATGCTGCAACCGGATTTGGGTACGGGTACGGTCATGCTCGGAGCGGCGCTGCTGATCGTTTTCACAGCCGGAGCGAAGATCAAGCATTTGGCGGGACTTGCCGCTGTGGGCGCTTTGGGTTTTGTCGGGTTAATCTTGGCTGCACCATACCGGCTGCAGCGGATCACGGCATTTCTTGATCCTTGGTCCGATCCGTTGGGGGCGGGATATCAAATCATTCAATCGCTGTATGCGATCGGTCCGGGCGGTCTGGCCGGATTGGGATTGGGCATGAGCCGGCAAAAATACAGTTATGTGCCGGAGCCGCAAACGGATTTTATTTTCTCGATACTGGCGGAAGAGCTTGGCTTTATCGGCGGTCTGTTAGTCCTTATGTTGTTTTTGATTCTTGTGTGGCGCGGCATGAGGGTAGCGATGACGGTTGACGACATGTTCGGCAGTTTGCTGGCGGTCGGTATCGTCGGCATGGTCGGCGTTCAAGTCGTCATCAATATCGGCGTTGTCATTGGCCTCATGCCTGTCACGGGCATCACCCTGCCGCTCATCAGTTACGGGGGCTCTTCCCTGACTTTGATGCTGACGGCACTTGGTATTCTACTAAATTTATCCCGTTATGCGAGGTGAGTATATGCGCGTCGTACTGAGCGGCGGCGGCACGGGCGGACACATTTATCCCGCGCTGGCCGTTGCAAGCAGATGTGCCGAGGAAATTCCCGGAACTGAGGTTTTATATATCGGCGGACAGAGAGGACTGGAAAGCTCCCTGGTTCCGAAAGAGGGCATTCTTTTTAAGGCGATTGACATTACCGGCTTCCGGCGGAAGCTTTCATTTGAAAATATGAAAACCGTCATGCGGTTCCTGAAAGGCGTGCGGAGTTCCAAGCAAATGCTTCGCGAATTCAAGCCTGACGTGGTGATCGGAACGGGCGGATATGTATGCGGACCGGTGGTTTATGCCGCGGCCAAGCTCGGAATTCCAAGCATCATTCACGAACAGAATGCGGTGCCGGGTTTGACGAACCGTTTTCTAAGCAAATATGTCTCGACGGTAGCGGTTAGTTTTGAAGGATCGGAGGCCGCATTTCCCGAAGCAAAACATATTTTGTATACGGGCAATCCGCGGGCTACCACCGTGTTCGAAGCGGATAAGAATAAAGGCTTTGAATCCCTTGGACTGCCTAAAGGCAGTTCTATTGTACTTGTAGTGGGAGGAAGCCGCGGAGCGAAAGCCATCAATGAGGCGATGATTGAAATGGCCCCATATTTGCAGGAACTGGATCAACTTTCTTTTGTTTATGTGACCGGAGACAATTACTTTACACCGACCCTGGAGGCGATCACCGCCAATCTGGGGGGAATCCCGCGAAATTTGCAGGTGCTGCCTTACGTGCACAACATGCCGGAAGTACTGGCCGCCACATCCTTGATCATTAATCGTGCGGGCGCTTCGTTTTTGGCCGAAATGACCTCGCTGGGAATTCCATCGATCCTGATCCCGTCGCCGAATGTGACGAACAACCACCAGGAGAAGAATGCCAGAACGATGGAACAAGCGGGTGCGGCCCAAGTCATTTTGGAACCGGATCTGAGCGGAAATATTCTTTTTGAGACGGTAAAAGAAATCATGCAGAACAAGACCCGGCATGACTCCATGTCGGAGTCTTCAAGACGGCTCGGCAAACCGGAAGCCGCTCATCTGATGGTTCAGGAAATGCGGCGGCTTGCCGGGTCCGTTCATTCATAGCCTGCTGGCAAGCTCCGGGCTGGGCGATTGTCACACTCTCCATAGGGAAGGCATAAGATACCCTATAAATCGTGACATTCTTAATTTTATGAGGATCGGGAAGAAGGACGCGTTTCTTCCTTGGTCTTTCGCGGACCCGGGCGCCGGCTTTCAGCCGGGCGGCACTACCGGACTTTCCATGCCTTCACGGGCTGGATATGGATCCGGCATGTTTATCAGGGAGGGATTTTGCGATGCAGCAGTGGATATCGAAACTAACACACCAAGAAGTCGGAACGGTAATGCCAGACGAGCCGATGTCGAAATATACAACATGGAAAATCGGCGGTCCCGCTGATGCCTTGATCGTTCCCGAGAATAAAATCCAGTTGGCAACCCTCATCCGCCTGCTAAATGAAGAGCAGGTTCCATGGATGATGATCGGCAAAGGTTCCAATATGCTCGTTTCAGACAAGGGCATTCGCGGCGCCGTCATTAAGCTGGGACACGAATTGGAGAAGATCGAGTTCAACGGAGCGGAGATTGAGGCCGGTGGAGGCGCATCCTTCGTAAGATTAAGCATTATGGCCGGAAAACAGGGGTTAACCGGTCTGGAATTTGCCGGCGGAATACCCGGAACAGTAGGGGGAGCCGTGTATATGAATGCCGGCGCACATGGGTCCGATGTGTCACGCATATTCAAATCCGCTGAAATTGTTCTGGAGACAGGTGAATTGGTAACTTGCAGCGCTGAGGATATGGAGTTTGCATACCGTCATTCCATGCTGCACGAGCGGCGCGGAATTGTGGCCCTGGCTCATTTTTCGCTTGAGGCGGGCGATCGTTTGGAGATTGCGGCAGCCATGGCGGCCTACAAGGACCGGCGGCGCAAGACCCAGCCGCTTCAACAGCCATGCGCCGGGAGCGTATTCCGTAATCCGTCTGGCGATCATGCGGCCAGATTGATAGAAGCCGCAGGATTAAAAGGTCTGAGCGTAGGCGGCGCCGAAGTATCCACATTGCACGCCAACTTCATCGTCAATACCGGGCAAGCGACAGCAGAGGACGTTCTTAGGCTCATGGAGCAAGTCAAAACCACCATCGCTTCCAAATATGAAGTCGCACTGGTGCCGGAGGTCTTCTTCGTGGGTGAACGGTAAACTCGGAGGTGATACATTGGACAAATTGGTGATCGAAGGCGGGAGACCCCTATCAGGATCCATTCGTATCCATGGAGCGAAAAATGCCGCACTGCCGATCATGGCGGCGAGCCTGCTGGCTGAAGGCAAAATGCAACTTCGAAATGTCCCCCGTCTGCTCGATATTGACGTCATGCTAGGCATTCTGAACCGTTTAGGCTGCACGGCGTCCCATAGAGACGATACGATTATCGTGGATTCGGGAGGGGCGGATTCCAGCCATGTTCCGGAAGACTTGATGAAGCAGATGCGTTCTTCGATTTTTCTTATGGGTCCTCTTCTGGCTAGGTTTGGCGAAGTTTGCATTTACCAGCCCGGCGGCTGCGCGATTGGAGAACGGAAGATCGATCTGCATCTGAGAGGTTTGCAGGCTCTGGGAGCCGTGATCGAAGAGAATGATCATCAAATTTGGTGCAGGGCGGGGAAACTGAGGGGAAACGACATTCATCTCGATTTTCCCAGCGTCGGGGCCACGGAGAACATTATGATGGCTGCGGCGCTGGCTGAGGGAACCACGGTGATTACTAATGCCGCCCGTGAACCTGAAATTCAGGACCTGCAGCACTTTTTGGTCGCCATGGGAGCCGACGTCATAGGAGCGGGAACGGATACGATCACGATCCGGGGAGTCGATTCGCTGGCACCTTGCGACTACGAAATCATACCCGACCGGATCGTGGCCGGCACCGCGCTGATAGCCGCCGCCGCAACGCGGGGAACGGTAACGCTGACCCACTGCAATCCTGCGCATTTAACCTCGTTGTTCCATGTGCTGCGCCGGGCCGGTGTTCAAATCGGTACGTGCGATGATATAATAACCGTAAGCAGTAGCGGACGTCCGAAGGCCGTCGAGCGGATCGTGACTTCTCCGTATCCTTCTTTTCCAACCGATTTGCAGTCCCAGGTGATGGTGCTGCTATCACTGGCCGACGGACTAAGTTTAATGAAAGAAACGGTGTTTGAAGGCAGATTCAAACATGTGGATGAATTGGTTCGGATGGGCGCCGACATTTCGGTGGATCTGAATTCGGCCTTCATCCGCGGGGTGCCAAGATTATACGGTGCAACCGTGGAAGCCACGGATTTGCGGGCAGGAGCCGCGCTCGTCATCGCCGGATTGGCTGCACAGGGGAGGACGGTTGTCGAGCAAATTCATCATATTGATCGCGGTTACGACCGGATTGAACTGATGTTTCAGCGGCTTGGCGGCGTCATGTACCGGGAAAACCCGGCCCTGAAACAACTGGATTTGGCCTGAGCTAAGTCCCCTCCTATGGAGGGGACACAGGCTTTATTGTAAACCGCCGGAAGTTTCAAAAACTGACTTTCACTTTATCGGAGAATGATTATGCCAAAAGCAAATGTGCCTGTTCTTAAAGAGCCTAAGCCGAGAAAGAAAGGCAGCCGCAAAGTAGCCGGAGTTCTTTTTCTTCTGGTACTGATCTTGCTTTGTGTGTTGTTTTTTCGCTCCTCATTGAGCAAAATTTCGGTGATTACTTTTGAAGGCAATACGTATCAGTCGGACAAGGAGCTGCTGGAAATCAGCGGATTGAAGACGGGAGCCCCGTTTTTTGGGACAAGCGCCTCCAAAATTAAAAGTAGATTATCCGGTGTGAAGTCGATAGAGGAAGTTACGGTGGACAAGTCTTTTCCCGGAAGCATCGAGATTACCGTACATGAGTTTCCGGTGGTCGCTTACGAACTCACGGAAGAGGGGCGTTTGAACGGGCTGCTGGCGAACGGAACGAAAATTCCTTTGAAGAACGGCTCGATACCAATTGAGAAGCCGATATTGACCGGTTGGTCCGTGGACGACCCCTATTTTGAAAAATTATGCGGCACGCTGGCTAAAATTCCGGAATCCTTAACCTCGGAGATTTCAGAGATAACACCTTCGCCTTCGGTTTCCTACCCGGATCGGATCAAAATGTATACGAGATCGCATTTTGAAATCATTTCAGCGATTTCCGTGTTGCCCGATAAGGCGGAGTATATGAATATGATCATGGACTCACAGGATCCGGGGACGCTGACTTTGCTCGAAGCTGATACTTACGTGCCTTATACGCCAATCGAAGATGAAACCGACGATGAAAATGATACTACTCACGATTGACAAACAATGATAAAATACATTTTATGGGCTAGTTCCCTTTGTACCTCTTTTTTCTGATTTCAATGCAAAACTTGGAAACCAAAAAATTTGTAGAAAAAAGAGGGAAAGGTTAGTCGGCGTTGAATATGTAGAGAGTGAAATTTACTGCTACATCACATTTTTATGGGAAATAGGAGGTGCCAGGGGCTTGAGCAACAATGACATCATTGTTAGTTTGGACATCGGTACATCCAAAGTTCGTGCTATTATTGGGGAAATTAGTAATGGAACCTTTAATATTATTGGGGTTGGATCTGCCGACTCGGAAGGAATTCGCAAAGGCGCGATTGTAGATATTGACCAGACCGTTCAATCGATCCGAAGTGCAGTGGATCACGCGGAACGTATGGTGGGTATTCAAATATCGGAAGTGTATGTCGGCATTTCGGGAAATCATATCGGACTCCAAACGAGCCATGGAGTTGTAGCCGTTCAAAATGAAGACCGGGAAATCGGGGAAGACGATATCGATCGGGTAATGAAGGCAGCCGAGGTAATTGCGCTTCCTCCGGAACGGGAAATATTAGACGTCGTCGCCAAGCAATATGTGGTTGACGGACTAGAAGGGATACAGGATCCCAGAGGTATGATCGGAGTCCGCCTGGAAGTGGAAGCAACCATCGTTACCGGTACCAAAACGGCGATACATAATTTACTTCGCTGTGTGGAAAAGTCGGGACTGAAGGTGCGCGACCTTGTGCTCCTTTCTCTAGGTGCAGGTCAATTGGCCCTGTCCAAGGACGAAAAGACTATGGGCTCGGTGCTGGTCGATATTGGCGCCGGTTCCACAACAATCGCGGTATTTGAAAGCGGCACGATTGTAGCTACATCCACGCTTCCGATTGGGGGAGAATTTATAACGAATGATATTGCGTATGGTCTTCGTACGCTGACTGACCAGGCGGAGAAAGTGAAGTTGAAGTATGGCTGCGCATCTATAGAGGATGCGGCGCCAGACGTCACCTTTAAAGTAACCCGCATTGGCAGTAATGTGGACAAGGAATTTACCCAGGAGGACCTCGCGGCGATTGCGGAGCCTCGGGTACAGGAAATTTTCCAATTGATCGGGCAGGAAGTGAAGCGACTTGGTTACAATGAACTGCCTGGGGGTTATATACTTACGGGAGGCACCGTTTCCATGCCGGGATTGCTGAAAATTGCCCAGGAAGAACTGGCGGCATCCGTTCGTGTCGCTGTTCCCGATTATATTGGCGTCCGCGATCCAGGCTTCACCGGAGGCGTAGGTATCCTGTATAAGGTGATCAAAAATATCCGAATCCGCAATGCGGGACCAAAGAAGACGGCAAATCGCCCTAAATCAACGGGAACACAGGAAACGGCACGGAAGACAGGCGTTATGGAACGCCTTAAGAAATTATTCAGCGAATTTATATAATCAGGGATATTACGATGGACGGGCCATCCATGCATAATGAGGGGGAGATGGAATAGTATGTTGGAATTTGATTTTGAAATGGAGAGCTTGGCTCAAATTAAAGTCATAGGCTGCGGCGGTGGCGGAAGCAATGCCGTAAACCGGATGATTGAAAACGGTGTTCAGGGGGTTGAGTTCATTACGGTGAACACGGACGCCCAGGCACTGCATTTGGCCAAATCCGAACATAAACTGCAAATTGGCGATAAACTGACGCGCGGCCTCGGTGCCGGTGCCAACCCTGATGTGGGCAAGAAGGCTGCGGAGGAATCCCGTGATCTGATCGCGAACACACTGAAGGGCGCCGATATGGTGTTCGTAACAGCCGGAATGGGCGGCGGAACCGGTACCGGTGCCGCGCCGGTCATCGCGGAAATCGCTAGAGAATGCGGAGCGCTTACCGTCGGAGTCGTAACGCGTCCGTTCACGTTTGAAGGACGCAAGCGTTCTTCGCAAGCCGACCTGGGCATTGAAGCACTGAAAGAAAAAGTAGATACCCTCATCGTCATTCCAAACGATCGGTTGTTGGAAATCGTCGATAAGAAAACGCCGATGCTGGAAGCGTTCCGTGAAGCGGATAACGTACTCCGTCAGGCTGTACAAGGCATTTCCGACTTGATCGCCGTACCGGGACTCATCAACCTTGACTTTGCTGACGTGAAAACCATCATGACGGAGCGGGGTTCCGCACTCATGGGCATCGGACTTGCCACCGGCGAGAACCGCGCGGCCGAAGCTGCGCGTAAGGCGATTATGAGTCCTCTGCTTGAAACGTCGATCGAAGGCGCCCGCGGCGTAATCATGAATATTACCGGCGGTGCGAACCTGTCGTTGTATGAAGTGAATGAAGCTGCCGAAATCGTAATCTCCGCTTCCGATCCGGAAGTAAACATGATCTTCGGTGCCATCATTGACGAGAACATGAAGGAAGATATTAAGGTTACGGTGATTGCGACCGGATTTGAGCATAAGGCGCCTCCAATGATTCCGGGCAGAAAACCTGCCGCCGGGACATCCGAGCCGCAAGAGAATCGCAATACGTCGTCTTCTGCGCTCCGTCCATTCGGTAATCAACCGAGCGGAGACCAACTGGATATCCCGACTTTTCTCCGGAACCGCCGAAATAACGAATAGATGCTGTTCCATATGTCTTCCCCGAAGACCTTGCCCCTGTCCAGGAGCAAGGTCTTTTTTCACTCTTGACTCTCCGGTTAGGGGAGCATTTATGCTTAGTTCAGAATCCAATGTGCGCACAGGAGGATTTGAAGTGTACAAAATCGGGGTTTTCTCAAAAATGAACCGGGTTTCGATTAAGACGCTTCGTCATTACGATGAATTGGGGCTGTTACATCCCGCCTATGTCGAAGAATTTACAGGCTATAGGTATTACTCGGCCGATCAAATGCCGCGCCTGCATCAGATTTTGGTTTTGAAAGAAGTCGGGTTATCGCTTCAGGAAATAAAACAGGCGTTGGAACCTTCGGCGACTAACGAGCAAATGGTAGCACTGCTTGAGAACAAGCGCTCCGAAGTGCTTCAGACTTTGATAGCCGAGCAGCAAAAGATACGGCGGATTCAGCACCACCTAACTATGTTGCAAAAGGAGGATAACTGTATGAATAATGTGATTATCAAAGCATTGCCGGAGGTCATCGTCGCTTCACTCAGAAGAACGGTGGCGAACTACGAGGCATTTAACTCGTTGTATCCGGAGATGGGGGCCTATATGACTTCCCAAAAAGTGAAGTGTGCCGAACCAGCTTACTGCTTTACGCTTTTTCATGACGGGGAATACAAGGATCAAGACATCGATGTCGAAATTTGCGAAGCCGTAACCGAATACGGTAAAGATTCACAACAGATCAAATTCAAAAAAATCGATGCGGTCGAAACCGCGGCTTGTATTTTGCATCAGGGTTCGTACGAAACCATCGGGATCTCTTATGGTGCGCTGTTCAAATGGATCGAAGGGAACGGATATGACGTGACCGGTTTGCCGAGAGAATCGTACATCGACGGAATCTGGAACAAAAATGATCCGGACGAATGGCTGACGGAAGTGCAAATTCCGGTGACGCCGGGCGAGAAATAAAAGTAATTAAGTGCGAGGCTTCCCCAAAAGGGAAGCCTTTTTATGAAGGACGAGATTGAAGCAATTGACGATTTTCAGTTCATATGGTATAAGAAATGCAAACGGTTTCATGGAATTACGAACTTGGAAAGTATTAATTGTTGCTAAGGAAGGAGGAGAATATTTTTCACTTGTGCAATCGTTTGCGCTAAAATTCGATTTTATTTGCAACGTCAAGGGAGGCAAGTTGGTATGAATGTGAAATTGAAGTTAAAAGGAAAGGCTATATTTTCATTTTTTATGATAATCTCGTTGATGTTTGGTTCCTTTGGATTCGGATTATCCGCGGAACAGGCCTCTGCCGACGCAGATCAAAGTCAGAGCTCCTCGGCTGACGACGGGATCGCGATAGCGGATGGATTTCTGCGCATTCATTACAATGGGAATATCGAAGGCATGGGGTTATGGTTCTGGGGGGATGTAGCGGAACCGTCGGATGGGTGGTCTTCCGGTGCAAGCGCTTTCGACCCTGCGCAAGCCGATTTATATGGACACTATGTTGACGTCCGACTTGGCGAAGGTGCGAAGAAGGTCGGTTTTCTGGTGGTGCATCGGACTACGGGTGAGAAGGAAGGCGGAGACAAGAATCTGACGCTGCTATCTCCGGATGTGAACGAGGTATGGATTAAGTCCGGTTCGGACCAGGTTTTTTCTTATGAGCCGGTGGATTTGCCGGGGAACACTGTAAGGATTCACTACACTCGCGATGACCAGAATTATGATATCTATGGCCTTTGGCTCTGGGGAGATGTAGCGATGCCCTCCGATGGTTGGCCCGGCGGGGCAACTCCATTTGTGGCAGAGCAAACCGACCGATATGGCGCTTATGTGGATGTTCCGCTTCAACCGAATGCCAAAAAGATCAGTTTCCTGGTCGTCAACCGCAATAACGGAGACGAGAAGGATGGCGGTGACAAAGTTTTCAGTCTTGCCGACCGCTACAACCGCCTATGGATTAAGCAGGGCGACAACAATGTCTACGTCTCTCCTTATGGAGAAGTTCCGGTGGGGCTCGTATCGGCGGAAGTCTTGTCCGAAAGCAAATTATTGCTGGGCTTTACGATGACTGACGGCTTGGATCCGGAATCCTTGAAAAATGAATTGGCGATCAAGGACATCCAGGGGAACGAAATCCCTGCCGTGCAGGCGGGTATTGTCAGCGCCAGCGCGGTGGAAGTGGAAGTTTCCGGCAGCAGCCTGCTTGCTCATCTTCCGCTTAGTGTGACCTACTCCGGCAGAACGGTTGCGGCTACCACAGGCTGGCGGATGCTGGATGAGGTGTTTTATTATGACGGGAACGATCTGGGGGCGACCTATCATGACGGAGGCGTCGCCTTCAAGCTCTGGGCCCCGACGGCCAGCTCAGTTACGGCAAGCGTATATGACAAAGACGATGCGACCCGTTACATAGGCAGCATCGACCTGAGTTTAGGCGAGCAGGGCGTATGGACGGCCGAGGCAGTCCCGTCCGACTTTCAGATCTCCGATTTGAAGGGATACTTTTATCAGTACTATGTCACAAATCAGGGAGTAACAAAAGCCGTGCTTGATCCATATGCCAAGTCAATGGCTCCATTCCGGGTGGATACGAGCGGGAAAGCTGGTTCCGATGGAGATATCGTAGGGAAAGCAGCGATTGTGAATTTGAACGGTACCGATCCTGATGAATACGGCTACGCACAAATCGACGGTTATGAGCAGCGGGAGGATGCCGTCATCTGGGAAATTCACGTCCGGGACTTCACTTCCGACCCATCGGTTGAAGGGGACCTGAATGGAAGATGGGGCTCCTATAAGGCATTTGGCGATAAACTGGATTATTTAAAATCCCTGGGAGTTACCCATGTCCAGCTGATGCCCGTCATGGCATGGTATTACGGTGACGAGACGAGCATAGGGGAGAGAGAACTCGACTATTCGGCTCAAGGGAACGAATACAACTGGGGGTATGATCCGCATAACTATTTTTCTCCGGATGGAGCTTATTCTGAAAACCCTGCCGACCCGCAACTGCGGATCGAAGAACTGAAAGGGCTAATCGATGCGGTACATGATGCCGGCATGGGCGTTATTCTTGATGTGGTATATACGCATATGGCCAAAGCCGATTTCCTGAACGATATTGTGCCGGGTTATTACGCTTGGAAAGATGCGAACGGAAACAATGTGGGGGGCTTTGGGAATAACCTGGCGACGAACCACAAAATGGCCGAAAAATTAATGGTAGATTCCGTGAAGTATTGGTTCGACGAATATAAAATCGACGGCATGCGCTGGGATATGATGGGCGATGCTACTTATGAAGCCGTTCAGCACGCTTACGACGAAGCGGCCAAGATCAATCCGGATGCCCTCTTTATTGGGGAAGGCTGGCGGACGTTCAGCGGGGGGATCGCGGAACCTGCACTTGACGGACATGGCGCCACCCAGGACTGGATGAATCAAACGGATAACGTCGGCGTTTTCTCCGACGAAATTCGCAATGAATTGAAGTCCGGCTACGGCTCTGAAGGTGAACCCCGGTTTATTACGGGCGGAGCAAGACCGATTGAGAGTATCTTCAATAACATCAAAGCGCAGCCTTCCAATACGCCGGCGGATGATCCGGGGGATATGGTTTCCTATATCGAGGCGCATGACAACCTGCCGCTCTATGATGTCATCGCTCAGTCGATCAAAAAAGATCCGGCGGTACCGGCCAATGACCTGGAAATCCACAAGCGTATCCGGCTGGGGAATTTGCTGATTATGACTTCCCAGGGAAGTGCTTTCCTTCATGCAGGGCAAGAATACGGCCGGACCAAGCAGTGGAAAGGCGATGGGGCGCCGGAGCAAAAATATCATGAACTGAAAGATGAATCAGGACATTCCTTTGGGTATTTCGTGCACGACTCCTACGATTCTTCCGATGCGATCAATATGTTCGACTGGGCCAAAGCGACGGATGCGAAGACGTACCCTGTCAATCATATTACCCGGGAGTATACCAGCGGCCTGATCTCGTTGAGAAAGTCAACGAATGCCTTCACTCTCGGGAATGCCGGTCTTGTGGATCAAAATATCACGCTGATCGACTCGCCGGAAATTGCTGAGAGCGATAAGATCATCGCCTACAAAAACAAAGCCACTGACGGCAGCGGAAACTATTATGTATTCGTGAACGCGGACAGCGTGCCACGAACGCTGACCTTGCAGGTAAATTTAACCGAGGGTAAAGTTCTTGTCGATAATGATGAAGCCGGTAGCATTGGGGTGACGGAACCTTCCGGTTTCCGGCTTACCTCGAGCTCCATCACTCTTGAGCCTCTGACGGCGGTTGTGATTAATAAACAGGATTCCGGGGGCGGCAATCCGGGGAATCCGGACCCGGGCAACGGAGGCGGAGGAACCGGGACGACGTCCTCAGGCTCTGCTTCTTCTTCACAGACGGCAAAGGATAGTGCACTGGAATCCTTAAAGAAGCAACTTGACGCATTGCCTTCGGGCACAGCCGAGGCAGCGGAAAAAATTGTGAAAGAGCTTGATAAACTTGGTACGGTTGCTTCCCTCGAGCGAACCGATAAAGACGGAAAGAAAATCATAGGCTTGAAAGCGGTAGAATTTCAGTCCGCATTAGACCGACTGACGAAAGGTTTGGATTTGGCAGAGCAACATTTAGGTGGAAATGCCGGGTTGTTGAATAACATTAAATCGGCTGCGGGCATGGTCATCGACATCGGGGGACTGACGACGGATACGGTGGAACTCTCACTGCCGGGTCCTTACCTTGCGAAGCTGAAGGACGCCGGAATTGCCCTGAAAGTTCGGACAGCGAACGCGATGATCAGTATTCCCGCAGGCACGGGAGCGACCGGAATGGATCTTTCCCAATTGCAGGAGATGACACTCGGGTTTGCTCCGGTTAGCGGGACGGAATCGCAAAGATTGCTATCAAACGCGGAAATCGGTGATCGGGCTCTGAAGCCGGCCGGAAAGATCATCTCTTTCACAGGCTTTACCGTTGATGCTTCCGGCAATGGCAATTCAATTACGGCATTCGACGGGCCTGTAGTACTGTCGTTGACGATGACGGCGGAGGAGATGAAAAGTCTCGGCGATAAGAGAAAATCCGGCTTATATCAGATGGACGATGACGGCTTCGTTCAATTCCGCGGCGGCAAGTTCGAGAACGGTGGGTTCGTCTCTGAAATTTTGGACACCGGCTATTATACCGTCATGGAATCAGTCAAAACGTTCAAGGATTCTGCGGATACCTGGGCAAAAGAGTATATTGAGATTTCAGTGGCCAGAGGCATCACTACAGGAATCGATAAGGAGCACTTTGCCCCGCAAGCGGCGGTGACAAGGGGACAAATGGCGGTCTTCCTGGGCAGGGCTTTGAAGCTCGACGAAGCAAGCGCGGGGAACGTAACTTTTACCGATGTGGACCCCGATGCCTACTACCACGGCTTTATAGCTGCCATGAAGCAGGCCGGGATTCTCGCAGGTTATGAAGACGGCAGCTTCCGGCCGGATCAAAAAGTGACCCGGGAAGAAATGCTTACCATGGTGATGAAAGCTCACGAATATACTAAAGAAAAAAATGTTGCCGGCCTGCCGATAGCGACTCCATCTTCCGCATCCTTTGCGGACGAAGGGGATATCAGTAATTTTGCGCTTGGCTTCGTGAAAGCGGCAAGGGAACTCGGACTGATCAGCGGAACGCCGGAGGGCAAATTTGCTCCGCAGGATACAGCGACCCGGGATCAGATGGCGAAAGTGTTGACCATGCTTATGGAAATAACAGGACAATTCTAAAAAAGCATAAGTGAATGAGAACCGGCTCAAGGATAAAGGAGAACCTTGGGCCGGTTCTTCCTTTTGCGCCGCTCTATCTTTCGCGCTCGACAAAATTAGTGGACTCCCGCCTTCAATTTTAGACAGACTTTACATATGGAAGTCTTTATACTGAGAACCATCTCCACGTCATAGGCAAATAGATTCTAGTAGAGAACGGGTTCAGGCGGGTGATGGAGTCTTGGTTGTATATCTGGATCTTATTTTTTTAATGAACCTGCTGATCGATGGAAGCCTTCTGGCTGTAACCGCATGGATGAGGAAGCGGAAAGTTGTCGTTTGGCGGCTGGTCCTTTCCGCGGCGGTCGGAGCGTCTTATGTAGTAATGATGTTTTTGCCGGAACTTACATTTTTGTTTACTTTTTTAGTCAAGTTCCTGTTTTCCGTCGTCATGCTATGGATCGCATTCGGCTTTGGCAGCCTGCAAAACTATTTGCGGAATTTAGGGGCGTTCTACATCGTCAACTTTGCGGCAGCGGGAGGTATTCTGGGAATCCATTACTTACTGCAAAACTCCGGAGAGCTTTGGAACGGAATCTGGTATTCCGCCTCGGGGGGCATGGGGTTCTCGCTGCAAATCGGAACCTTGTTTACATTGGCCGCATTTTTTGCCGTATTGATTTGGTTCAAACTGGTCATGTCTTCGCGTAGAAGGCAGGAGTTGATCTCTTCTTATCTTGCTGACGTGAAGGTCCGGATCGGGGAAGCGGAGATTTGCTGCACCGGGCTGATCGATACCGGCAATCAATTAACCGATCCGCTGAGTCGGCTGCCGGTAATGGTGATGGAGACCTCGTTATGGCATGAGTTTTTGCCGGATGCTTCATCCGGGTCAGAGTCGGGAAATCAGGCGGACAACCTTATTCTGGAATGGTCGGAGGATGAGTCCTTTCCCTGGCGGGACCGTTTGCGGCTCGTCCCTTACCGCGGGGTGAACAAAGGCTCGCAGTTTATGCTTGCCCTTAAGCCGGACGAAGTGATCGTTACCCTCGAAAGCCGGGAAATCAGCACCTCACGCGTGCTCATCGGATTGGACGGGGGGATATTATCGTCGGAGGGTGCTTACCGGGCTATCATACACCCTTCATTGACGGGTGATGCCATGGGGGCGCAACAGGCCGGCTAAGGCCGGAAATACGGGAAAGTAATATGGGAGGAAAAAGAAGCCATGCGTGTAAAATGGAAACTGATGCTGCAGCTGCAGTACTACCGGATATTGTTTTTATTCGGACTGAAAAGCGAAGAAATCTATTATATCGGCGGAAGCGAAGCGCTGCCGCCTCCATTGACGCGTGAGGAAGAAGAATATTTGCTGCAGCGGCTGTCTACCGGGGATGCCGCGATCAGGGCGATGCTGATCGAGCGGAATCTTCGGCTGGTTGTATATATTGCCCGAAAATTCGAGAATACGGGGATCAATATCGAGGATCTTGTTTCGATCGGTACGATCGGGCTGATCAAGGCCGTGAACACGTTCGATCCGGAGAAAAAAATCAAGTTGGCGACCTATGCGTCCCGCTGCATCGAAAACGAGATCTTGATGTATTTGCGCCGGAACAGCAAAATCCGGACGGAAGTCTCTTTCGACGAGCCGCTGAACATCGATTGGGACGGCAACGAGTTGCTACTCTCCGACGTGCTCGGCACAGAGAATGACACCATTTACCGCAACATCGAGGAGCAGGTTGATCGCAAGCTGCTGCACAAGGCGCTCGACAAGCTGAGCGAACGGGAGCGGATGATTATGGAGCTTCGATTCGGCCTCGTCGACGGCGACGAAAAAACGCAAAAAGACGTGGCGGATCTTCTCGGGATCTCCCAATCTTACATTTCGCGGCTGGAAAAACGGATCATCAAGCGGCTCCGTAAGGAATTCAACAAGATGGTGTAGGCGGAGTGGGCATGGAGTAAATTCAGGAATAAAAATACAGTCCCGGGAGATAATGATCATTAATGTTTCTCCTTGGGAGGTAAGACTTGATGACCCGAAACAAAGTCGAGATTTGCGGGGTAGACACCGCAAAATTGCCCGTTCTAACCAATGCGGAAATGCGTGAATTGTTCCACTCTTTGCAGCAGGACCACGTAAGATCAGCCAGAGAAAAGTTAGTGAATGGCAACCTCAGACTCGTACTGAGTGTCATCCAGCGATTCAACAATCGGGGGGAGTATGTGGACGACCTGTTTCAAGTCGGCTGCATCGGACTCATGAAAGCCATCGATAATTTCGACTTATCGCAAAACGTCAAATTCTCGACTTATGCGGTGCCGATGATCATCGGAGAAATCCGCCGGTACTTGCGGGATAACAATCCGATCCGCGTGTCGCGGAGCCTGCGCGATATCGCATATAAGGCACTGCAAATGCGCGATAGCCTGACAAACCAGAACTCGCGGGAACCTACGATTTTCGAAATTTCGGAAGCGCTCGGTCTTCCGAAAGAAGATGTTGTTTTCGCGCTGGACGCCATCCAGGATCCGGTATCGTTGTTCGAGCCGATCTATCATGACGGGGGCGATCCCATCTATGTCATGGACCAGATCAGCGACGACAGGAACAAGGATGTCTCCTGGATCGAGGAAATCGCCCTGCGGGAAGCGATGCAGCGTTTGGGGCGGCGGGAGAAGATGATCCTGTCGATGCGCTTCTTCGAAGGCAAGACCCAGATGGAGGTGGCCGACGAAATCGGCATCTCCCAGGCTCAGGTATCCAGGCTAGAGAAATCCGCCATCTTACAAATGCAGAAACATGTGAAGTCGTAACCGTGACTGACTGGCCCCTTAGGGGCCCTTTTTTCGTCTATACATGCAATCGGCTATCCGTTGAAAGTGCTCGGCGGGAACAGCTGGGGCGTGCCATTTTGGCCCATTCTATCCACGCCACAGGATTTCATCCCATGAAGGTCGCGGATGTGCTGGACAGGCAGCGGCTGACTGCACTTTTCCAACATTTGCAATAATCGGTGATCTATAGTGGGGGAAGCATGTCATGGAAAAAATGAAATTAGAAAGGCGTGGTCGTTTTCTTAATGACTTCCTTTAATTTTTTGAAGGCGGCAATCATATAGTAAAGGGATGGCATTTGGCAGACGGGGAGCGATGGGATATGGATAACGCGGTGAGAGCGAGCATGAAAATCTCGGATTTTCAAACGAAAGACGTCATCAATGTCGTGGACGGCAAGCGGCTGGGGCAAATTAGCGATCTGGAGTTGGACCTGCGGCAGGGATTGATCGAGGCGATCGTAGTGCCTGCGAACACCAAATTTCTCGGACTTTTCGGCGGCGGTACCGATCTGATTATCCCTTGGAAAAATATCGTTAAAATCGGCTCGGATGTCGTACTTGTCAAGATGGAGGAATTACGGGAATCCCGAAATCAGCCGGCCTACGAGACCACCGTTTATATCGACCGGGACGGAAGAGCGGAACGCCGCGGGTAAACGCAGGAGTTGAGATATGATAAACTGAGTTAGAGGATTGCCTACTTTGGCAAGACGCTTTGGATTTGGGAATGATTTTACCGTGCATCAAGGGGAGATGGATGATGGAACCGTTTATTTGGAATCCTAAACAGGATATTCCTGAACAATATGAACTAAAAGCTTGGCAAACTTCTGTCCCGGGGTTAAGTGCGGGATTTTCGGGCCGTTCAGGAGGGACGGGAAAAGAGCCTTACGGCAGCCTGAACCTGGCGTTTCATGTCGGGGACGATCCGGTCGACGTGCTTGAAAACCGCCGCAGGCTGGCCAGGGCGCTTGGCTTTCCCCCGGAAACATGGACCTGCGGGGAGCAGGTTCACGGAGTCTCGGTCGCTGTCGTCGTGGAAAAGAACCGGGGTAAAGGGTTCCGCGACAGGGAAAGTGCCTTTCAAGCAACGGACGGACTGGTAACTAATGTGCCGGGCGTACTTCTGACTTCTTTCTATGCCGATTGCGTGCCGCTTTATTTTCTTGATCCGGCGAACCGGGTTGTAGGCCTTGCCCATGCGGGATGGAAAGGAACGGTCGGGTTAATCGCCGAAGCGGTTGTCGCTACGATGGAGCGCGAATACGGCAGCCTCAGAAGTCAGATCAGGACTGCTATCGGCCCGAGCATTGGCTCCTGCTGCTACGAAGTGGATGAGCATGTCATGGGGAAAGTACGTGATGCTTTCCAAGAGATGCCAGAGGCGGAGTGGGCTCCGAAAATTTATTCTCCTTCCCGTCGGGAAGGAAGAAGTATGCTGAACTTGAAAGAAATGAATCGAATTATTATGATAAAAGCAGGAATATTGCCGACTCATATCGAATGTACATCTTGGTGTACAAGCTGCCATAGCGACCGGTTCTTCTCTTACCGCAAGCACAACGGGGTGACCGGGCGGATGGCGAGCTGGGTTGGTTTGAAGGAGAGGTGATCCTTTCTTGTCACTTAAAGAACGGATACAGCATGTAGAAGAAATGATCATGGCGGCCTGTGACCGAAGCGGAAGAAATCGGGAAGATGTCACGGTGATCGCCGTGACCAAGTATGTCTCAGCAGAGATGACCTCCTCGGTTCTGAACAGCGGAATCATTCACCTGGGGGAGAATCGCCCGGGCGTAGCGGTGCCGAAGTGGGAGGCGCTTGGCGGGCAGGGGGTATGGCACTTTATCGGCCATCTCCAAAGCAGGAAGGTCAAGGATGTCGTCGGTAAATTTCAATATATTCATTCGCTGGACCGGTTTTCGCTGGCTCAAGAACTGGACAAGCGGGCCGCAACGGCCGATACTGTAGTGAACGCGTTTTTGCAGGTCAACATTTCCGGTGAGGCATCCAAACAAGGGGTTGCGCCGGAAGAAGCCGAAACTCTTCTTCGGGAAGTCGACCAGTTGGCCCATTTGAAGATCATCGGGCTGATGACAATGGCGCCGGAGGAAGAGGATCCTGAAGACACCAGACCTGTTTTTCGCGGGCTGCGGATGCTTCGGGACGAGTTAAATGCCAAGGGTGTGACGGCGGAGCCTCTCACGGAATTGTCCATGGGCATGTCGGGTGATTTTGAAGTGGCGATTGAAGAAGGGGCGACCTGGGTGCGCCTCGGGACTCTTTTAATAGGGAAAGGGGATGAGATGTAATGGGAGTAATGAACCGGTTCATGAACTTCTTGGGCTTGCAGGAAGAGGAAGAAATAGTGGAGCGCGAAACATTTCCGGGACAGGATGAGCCGGATTTTGAAACCCCGAGCTTTGAAACCCGTAAAAATCAAAGAGGAAGTAATGTGGTCAGCATTCATTCGCAAAAGAACGTCAAGGTGATTCTTTATGAACCGCGCTCTTATGACGAAGCCCAAGAGATCGCGGATCATTTGCGTTCCCACCGGAGCGTCGTAGTTAACCTGCAGCGGGTACGCAACGACCAGGCGATGCGGATTATCGACTTCCTGAGCGGTACGATCTATGCGCTCAGCGGCAGCATTTCCAAAATCGGCGGCAATATTTTTCTGTGCACGCCGGATACCGTGGAAATTCAGGGAGCGATTACGGAAATTCTGACCGAGGATTCCGAATATAACAGAATGAGGTGATGACAGCTTGGGAAATACAATCGGAGACATTGTTTGGCTGATCTATAATATTTATTTTTATATGATTTTTGTTTACATTCTGATGTCCTGGGTTCCAAACGTTCGTGAAAGTTTTATCGGCGAACTGCTCGGGAAGCTGGTCGAGCCGTTTTTGGCTCCGTTCCGGCGGTTTATTCCTCCGCTCATGGGAACAATCGACTTTTCCCCGATCGTGGCTTTGCTTGTTCTTCGTTTAGCCGCGGTGGGTCTCATCAGCGTGTTGAACTATATCTTCGTGTGATGGTTTGAGATCATGAAGAGCGATATTTATGATCATTTTAAGCCGGAAGAACGCCACTTTGCGGACCGGGCATGGGAGTGGGTCGTGGGCGCCGGGGATTATCACGAAGTGAAGCTGAGTGATTTTCTCGATCCGCGGCAATGTTTTATTCTGCAATCGCTGGCTAACCGTCATCCTGATACGGCCGTACGGCTGGACGGGGGTTATGAAGGCGCGGAGCGGCAGCGCGGTCTCATTGCGCCGGATTACCGCGACCTCGGCAGCGAACCGATGGGCATGAAAGTGCTTAGCATTACTTCGGATGACCAGAAACTGGCTGCTTTGCAGCATGGGGATTATCTGGGCGCGATTCTCGGCCTGGGACTGAAACGGGAGAAAATCGGCGACATCCATGTTCGGGAAGACGGCTGCCACGTTATTATCGCGGAAGAAATATCCCCTTTTCTCAGCATGAATCTGCAGCAGGTACACCGGGTCCAAGTCATGACTGAACTTGTGGATCTGGATTCACTGAGAACGACGGAAGCCGAACTCGAGCCGCTGGATTTAACGGTGGCTTCTTTACGTTTGGACGGGATTGCCGGCGATGTGTTCCGGCTTAGCCGGAGCAAGGTGCTTGTGCCGATCAAAGCGGGGCGCTGCCGGGTCAACTGGAAGACGGAGGAAAATCCGTCCAAACTGTTGAAAGAAGGCGATATCGTCGCTTTACAGGGGTTCGGCCGGTTTAAAGTGCTGGAATGCGACGGAGCGACAAAAAGAGGCAGGCTCCGAGTAAAAATCGGTAAATTTAGTTGAACTCGTTGCAGGAGATCTGCAATTCCTGTCGAAATTAACTACTTACGTATAAATTGAGAGTTCAAAAAGTGAGGTTTTCCGTATTTCCTGCAATAAGAAGACCGCTTTTTGAACAACCTCTAAGTAGGGAGTGAGACAAGCTTCCCGAAGGGAAGTTTTGAATATAATAGGAGGTGCGGATCATGCCATTAACACCGCTGGATATACATAACAAGGAGTTTTCGAGACGCATTCGCGGCTATGACGAAGACGAAGTAAACGAATTCCTCGACCAGGTCATCAAAGACTACGAAATCGTGATCCGGGAAAACAAGGAGCTGCATAATCAACTGTTTTCTTTGCAAGAGAAACTGGATCATTTTTCAAATATTGAAGAAACGTTAAGCAAGACGATCATCGTTGCGCAGGAAGCGGCCGACGAAGTTAAGAACAATGCGAAGAAAGAAGCCCAGTTGATCGTAAAGGAAGCAGAGAAGAACGCGGACCGGATCGTTAACGAATCCCTCTCCAAATCGCGCAAAATTGCGATGGAAGTTGAGGAGTTAAAGAAACAGGCTTCGATCTATCGCGCGCGTTTCCGCACGTTGGTGGAAGCTCAGTTGGATTTGTTGAGCCATGATGGATGGGATTCGCTTGAGAATCGTGAACGCTCCTCTGAACAGGACCGCGACCGCGAAGTGAAAGAAATTTACTAAGCCTCTCATCAGGTTGACATTTCCCGTGGAAATAAGTTATAAATAATAACATATTGTTTGTTGAATGTATGAATGATCTAAATCGATTTGATGATGGGAACCAGTACGCGGCGATGTTGTCCCCCAGAGAGTTGGCAATTGCTGAAAGCCAATGTTCAAGACGCTGACGGAAAATCCTCCCGGAGAAGCCTAGCTGAATTTCCGCTTGGAAAGCGTAAGCTATGCCGGCAGCCGGCCGTTATACCGGACCCATATGAAGCGTATGGGATCAAGGTGTCATGCTGCCTGCGATAACTTTTCGGTATCCGGTTTTGCATGAAACAAGGGTGGTAACGCGAGCACAAAGTCTCGTCCCTTTTGGGATGAGGCTTTTTTTGTTTTTATCGAAATTTTTTGAAGGGAAGAAACCAAAATGAAAAAAGTCGATGTCAAGGAACAGGCCCGTACACGCGACCTGCGCATTTTGAACAAATGGAACAGCGAGAATACGTTTAAGCGTAGCATTGAGAACCGGGAAGGCCGTCCGAACTATGTGTTTTATGAAGGCCCGCCGACCGCGAATGGGCTTCCGCATATCGGACATGTACTTGGACGGGTGATCAAGGACTTTATCGGCCGTTACCAGACCATGAAAGGATACCGTGTGGTTCGTAAAGCAGGCTGGGATACACACGGACTTCCGGTCGAACTTGGCGTTGAGAAACAACTGGGTATTTCCGGGAAACAGGAAATCGAAAAATACGGCATTGAAGAATTCGTCAAGAAATGCAAAGCCAGCGTGTTCGGCTACGAAAAACAATGGCGCGAATTTACAGAAGCGATTGCTTACTGGACCGATCTGGACAATCCGTATATTACGCTGGATAACAATTACATCGAGAGCGTGTGGAACATTCTGGCCACCGTACATGAACAAGGATTGCTCTACCGCGGCCATCGGGTAAGCCCTTACTGCCCATGCTGCCAAACCTCGCTCAGTTCGCATGAAGTGGCCCAGGGGTACGAAGATGTGAAGGATCTTAGCGCGACCGCTAAATTCAAGCTGGACAGCACCGGTGAGTATGTTCTTGCCTGGACGACCACTCCATGGACTTTGCCGGCTCACGTCGCTTTGGCGGTCAATCCCGCTATGGAATATGCAAAAGTGAAACAGGAAGACGGCATATACATCGTGGCCAAGAACCTGGTTGAAAAAGTAATGAAGGGCGATTACAACATTGAGTCGGTCATTAAGGGCGACGAGCTGGTAGGCCAAACGTATGCTTCGCCATTCAGCTATATTAAAGCGGATAAAGTGAACGTCATTGTAGGCGCTTCGTTCGTAACGGACGCCAGCGGTACCGGGATCGTGCATATGGCTCCGGCCCACGGGGAAGACGATTACCGGACCTGCCGCGAGAACGGCATCAGCTTCGTAAGCGTGGTCGACGGCCAAGGCCGCTACACCGAGTCGGTAAGCGATTTTGCCGGACGCTTCGTGAAGGATTGTGATCTCGACATCGTCAAAACGCTGTCCGAAAAAGGACTGCTCTACAGCAAAGAGAAATACGAGCACAGCTATCCGTTCTGCTGGCGTTGTAAATCCCCGTTGCTGTACTATGCGATGGATAGCTGGTTCATTGAAACCACTGCCGTCAAGGATCAACTCATTGCCAATAACAACTCCGTTAACTGGTTTCCCGGTCATGTCCGCGAAGGCCGCTTCGGCAAGTTCCTGGAGGAACTGGTGGATTGGAACATCAGCCGGAACCGCTATTGGGGTACCCCGCTCAATGTATGGGTATGCCGGGATTGCGGCGAGCAGTTCGCGCCGCATAGCCTGGCCGAGCTTCGCGCGCATGCGATCGGCGAGGTCAGCGAAGATCTGGAGCTTCATAAACCTTACGTGGATGAAGTCAAGGTTAATTGTCCGCATTGCGAAGGCGGCGTGATGGAACGGACGAGCGAAGTCATCGACGTCTGGTTCGACAGCGGTTCGATGCCGTTTGCTCAGCATCACTATCCGTTCGAAAACGAGAAGACGTTCGAAGAGCAGTTCCCGGCCGACATGATTTGCGAAGGGATCGACCAAACGCGCGGCTGGTTCTACAGTTTATTGGCCGTATCCACCTTGTTTACGGGCAAAGCGCCATACAAAGCGGTCATCGCTACCGGACACGTGCTTGATGAAAACGGACAGAAGATGTCCAAATCCAAAGGAAATGTCATCGATCCTTGGGATATCATCAATGAATTCGGCACCGACGCTTTCCGTTGGGCCCTGCTGTCCGACAGTGCGCCTTGGAACAGCAAGCGCTTCTCTAAAGGCATCGTGGCGGAAGCCAAATCCAAAGTGGTGGATACGCTCGTTAATACCCACGCCTTCCTTACGCTGTATGCCGGCATCGACGGCTATAAGCCGGAAGAGCACGAGTTCCGTCACTCCGATAACAAGCTGGACCGCTGGATCCTGTCCCGGTTGAACAGCCTGATTTTGCTGGTGGATAAAGGTCTGGCCGTGAATGATTTCGTGAACACGTCCAAAGCGATCGAGTCGTTTATCGA
Organism: Fontibacillus phaseoli; assembly: GCF_003337355.1. Lineage (GTDB taxonomy): Bacteria > Bacillota > Bacilli > Paenibacillales > Paenibacillaceae > Fontibacillus > Fontibacillus phaseoli. The sequence continues at coordinate 469,056 of NZ_QPJW01000001.1, forward strand.
CGAACTGAGCAACTGGTATATCCGCCGTTCGCGCGACCGTTTCTGGGGCAGCGGCCTTGGCGAGGACAAAGTGTCCGCCTATCAAAGTCTCGTTCATGTGCTGCTTACGCTGTCCAAGCTGATGGCTCCGTTCACGCCGATGCTGTCCGAGGAAATTTTCACCAATCTGGGCGGCGGAGAAAGCGTCCACTTGGCCGATTATCCGTCGGTAGATGAATCGCTGATCGATCTGGCTCTGGAAGCGGATATGGAAAGTGCCCGGCAAATCGTCGAACTGGCGCGCAACGTGCGCAACGAGACGGGGATCAAGACCCGCCAACCGCTGTCGAGTCTGATCGTATCCATGGACCGTGACTTTGCGCTGGCACAATATGAGGAAATCATTAAAGAAGAAATCAATATTAAGACAATCGAACTCGAAACGAGCGATAGCGGGTTCGTTGATTTGACATTGAAGCTGAACCTGAAAGTAGCCGGAAAGAAATACGGTAAGAACGTAGGCTTCCTGCAAGGCTTCCTCAAGGGGCTGAGCCCCGAGGAAACGCGCAAAATCGCGGACAACGGCCAGGTGAGCGTTACTTCCCCTGAAGGTGAGGAACTGAACGTTACCGCCGAGGAACTTCTGATTGAGAAACAGGCGAAATCAGGATTTGCCTCCGCTTCGGGTTACGGGATCACCGTTGCGCTGAATACCGACATCACTCCGGAACTGGAGCAGGAAGGTTGGGTCCGCGAAGTGGTTCGCGCCGTCCAGGATACGCGCAAAAAACTTGACCTTCCGATCGAAAAAAGAGTGCACCTGACACTGGAAGTGGACGATGAGCTTAAGACCGCGATTACGGCATTTGAGAATGTGCTGAGAGATAATGTACTCATTACGGATGTGTCCTTCGGAACGGCCGAGGGCCAAGGCGAGACGGTAGATTTAGGCGGCAAAAAAATCGGCGTCTATATCCGGGGATAAGCTAAGGTGTGACGATTACTTTGTATGACACGCCGATCCGGCGGTCATACTAGAATTAACCAAGAAAAAACGAGCTTGGGCGAGGCAATCTTCCTAATGGAAGAAGCCGACCCGGCTCGTTTCATTTTTGCCGGAGGATACCGATGAAGCGTCGAATATGGAGAGGAAAACCTAAAGCCAAAACACCGGAAGAGCCCGAGCTGCACATGCCTTCCGGGACGCCGGAGGAACAGATGGGAGCCATGTACCGGCTGACCTTAAACTGGAGCCGGCAACTGGAGAAATCCAGAATTGCCGATTACACACTGCTGCTCAACTCGCCGTGGCGTCTGATCTGGCTAAATTTATTATCCGGTACCGCGCGAGGCGTAGGGATTGCGATCGGGTTTACCTTTTTCGCTGCCACCATCATTTATGTGCTTCAGGTACTTGGAGCCCTCAACCTGCCGATTATCGGGGATTATATCGCCGATATCGTTAGAATCGTGCAAAGGCAACTTGAGCTTAATACTTATTAGAACCGGTACCGAGGGAATCCTCGCTGTCCAAATGCTCGGTGGACTCCATGTATTTGCGGTACACGCCGTTGCGGTAGAAAACGACGTTCTCTCCGTAAATGTCCGTAGCGAGAAACGTTTCATACGGCTCGACAAACCCGTCCAGTTCTTCGGACGCTTCAATCTCCATATCGTTGTAATCATCGATCTCATTATCCTCGGCGAGCGCCGGAGAGTCGGAGGTGCCATAGCTTTCAACGATCTGCCAGGCATCTTCGCCGTCAAAGCCGTTTTGGTCCTCATGCTCGTCAAGGCTCGTTCGCCCGAACGGAGGGGCGAGGAACAGTTCTTCAATCGGCCGTCCCGCCGAAACAAAGGATTGGGGACTGTGCTCGATGCAGAACGCCGTTTCCGGCACAGCCTTCAGCCGTTCTAAACTAATCGGCTGGCCGCAGGTTTGACAGTACCCGTAAGTACCTTCGGCCATGCGGTCCAAGGCGCCGTTAATCCGGGTCAGCTTCAGTTCGTCATGCTCGTTCAGCGCAAAATCCTTGCCGCGTTCAAACATTTCGCTGCCGATATCGGCAGGATGATTATCAATGGTCGAGAGCTCGCTGGTATTGTCCCGCACGGAACCGCGAAGCCCGTAGTGCTCTTTCTCCTCCAATCTGCGGCAGGTTGCTTTAATCTCGTTTTCAAGATCCAACTTCAGCTCCGCCAGTTGCTGTTTCGTCAAATGAGACATGGATGTAACTCCTTTCCGTGAAAGCTTGCTTGAGTATTTCGCAGTAAAGCTATTTTGTGCAAAACCATGACGTTTTACCTAAGGAAAATCCTATCGCGCATGGACGGGTGAATTGCTGCTGTGCTACAATATACAGGTCTTCAAGTGGAACATTCTGTCGTAACCTATTCGGCAGCCTAACGAAAAAACGAGGTGAATTCCCGAGTGATTTATTTTGTGATTGCATTAATTATGTTTCTAATTGACCAAGGAACGAAGTATCTGATTGCGAACAGCTTAACCATCGGGGAACAAATTCCGGTGATCGGCAACTTCTTCCTGATTACATCTCACCGGAATACAGGTGCAGCGTTTGGCATATTGGAAGGAAAACGCTGGTTTTTTGTCGCGATTACAACGGTTGTTTTGGTGGGGATCATTTGGTATCTTCAAAAAGTGAAGAATTCCGGCAACAAGCTTCTGCCCACCGCGTTATCGCTCGTGTTAGGCGGGGCTGTGGGCAATTTCCTCGACCGTGCCGTTAGCGGTGAAGTCGTCGATTTTTTGCAGTTTAATTTCGGAACTTATACCTTCCCCATCTTTAATGTTGCGGACTCCTGCATCGTCATCGGGGTTGCCTTGATCGTTCTGGATTCGCTGCTTGAAATTCGGAGAGAAAAGAAACATCAATCGGGACGCGAGCATGAGGAGCAAGTATGATACCAGACAAGCTTTATTTTGATCCTGAAGACGGAAATGCGGAGTGGACGGCGGATGCCGGGGCAGCAAAGGATCGGATTGACAAATATATTAAAGCTCAGGTGGGCGAAGAATTCTCTCGCAGCCAGATCCAGCTTTGGATTGAAAACGGAGACATTCTGGTCAACGGGGCGCGGATCAAAGCCAACTATAAAATTTCCGAGGGCGACGTCGTCTCGTTGACTGTCCCGGATGCAGAACCGGTTGCCATTGTCCCGGAGGATATTTCTCTTGACGTTTATTATGAAGACGGTGATGTCATTGTGGTAAACAAACCTCGAGGAATGGTCGTGCATCCGGCTCCGGGACATTCTACGGGCACATTGGTGAATGCGCTGATGTTTCATTGTAAGGATCTATCGGGCATCAACGGCGAACTTCGGCCCGGAATCGTTCATCGGATCGACAAGGATACTTCCGGATTGCTGATGGCCGCCAAGAACGATAAAGCCCATACTTCATTGGCCGCGCAGCTTAAGGAACATTCCGTGAACCGCAAATATTTCGCCCTTGTTCACGGGAATGTCAGCCATGATCAAGGGACGGTCGATGCGCCGATCGGCAGGGACCCGGCAGACCGGAAAATGTATACGGTCATCGAGCGGAACAGCAAAGAAGCGGTGACTCATTTTCAGGTGGCTGAACGCTTCGGCGATTATACGTTGCTGGAGCTTAAGCTGGAAACCGGACGGACGCATCAAATCCGCGTGCATATGAAATTTATCGGACATCCGCTTGTCGGGGATCCGCTTTACGGGCGAAGCAAAGGCGTCAAGATGTCAGGGCAGGCGCTGCATGCAGCCGTTTTGGGATTTGCCCATCCTTCGTCCGGCGAATACCTGGAATTCAGTGCTCCGATTCCTGGAGACATAGAAGACATATTGCATTCGCTGCGCAACCGTTAGGGAAAATAATTTAAACTTATTGAGCATCTCGCACCAGCCATGGAGGTCAAAAGGCTGGATGGGAGATGCTTTTTTTGATTCATGGATACATAATTCATTCTTGGTACATAGTCGAAAAGTACAAACGATCTGGTGATTAATCCATTCTCTAAAAACCCGGATTCCAGCATATTTAAAAGGGAGATTTTAAGAAGGAGATGGACTTTTTTATGAGCGTAGAACTCTATCAGGACACATACATTCAACTCCAGTTTGCGGATCGCATCGGAGGCGCGAATTACGGAAAAGATACGGCAATTTATAAGTTCGAAAAAATAAAGCGTGCTAAAGCCGCAGCTAAAAAGGATTTCCCAGGCGTGGAATTGATCGATATGGGCGTGGGCGAACCCGATGAAATGGCGGACGCCGGTATTGTGGCAAAGCTGGGGGAGGAAGCGTCCAAACCGGAAAATCGGGGCTATTCGGATAACGGAATTCCCGAGTTCAAGGTAGCGGCTGCAAGCTATTTGCAAGAGGTGTTCGGCGTGCATGGAATCGATCCCGATACGGAAATCGTGCATTCCATCGGCTCCAAGCCGGCGCTTGCCATGTTGCCTTCCTGCTTCATTAACCCGGGAGATGTTACGATTATGACGGTTCCGGGCTATCCGATTCTGGGGACGCATACGAAATATTTGGGCGGAGAGGTTTACACGGTACCTTTGACGGAAGAAAATAATTTTCTGCCGGATCTTGCTTCGATCCCTGAAGAGATCGCCCGCAAGGCAAAATTGATTTACCTGAATTACCCCAATAATCCGACAGGCGCCAGCGCTACCGCAAAATTCTTTACGGAAGTCGTGGAATTTGCGCGCAAATATAATATTGTTGTCGTTCACGATGCGCCGTATGCAGCCCTGACCTATGACGGATTGAAGCCGCTCAGCTTCCTTTCCGTTCCCGGAGCGAAGGACGTTGGCGTGGAGTTGCACTCCCTTTCGAAATCGTACAACATGACCGGATGGAGAATCGGTTTTGTTGCCGGGAACCCGCTTATTGTTAAAGCGTTCAGCGACGTAAAAGATAATAACGATTCCGGTCAGTTTATCGCGATCCAAAAAGCTGCGGCCTACGGTTTGGCCCACCCGGAAATTACCGAGAAGATTGCCGAGAAGTATTCGCGCAGACACAACCTGCTGGTTGGCGCACTGAATGAGCTCGGTTTCAAGGCGAAAAAACCGCAAGGCTCGTTTTTTCTGTACGTGGCAGCGCCGAAGGGAGTCGAGGGCGGACCGACGTTTGCGACGGCCGAGGATTTTGCCCAATACCTGATCCGGGAAAAGCTGATTTCGACAGTACCTTGGGATGATGCGGGCCATTATGTACGGTTTTCGGTTACCTTTGCCGCTGCAGGACTTGAAGAGGAAGAAAGGGTTATTGCGGAAATTAAACGCCGTCTTGGCGAAGTGAAGTTTATATTTTAGAATGATTTATACTTATGACCGTCCGGCTGTTGAGCCGGGCGGTTTTTTGTATGGACTCAAGTTTAATCCACGTCCGATGAGAAATGATTTAAAAAGGATTTGAATAATTATGAATAATAGTGTATATTTATAAGAAAATAACGCTTTCGTTGACTCATTGGAAATTATGCCGTTCATTATATACAGGTATATTTATCCAGGCTGGTTGCCTTGACAGGTAGGCCGCATTCTGTCATAATTCATGTAAATCAATAAGAACCTTTAATTCAGTCCCGTGAGGCTGGCAAGGTAACGTGAATGAGGATTTTGGGAAACCTATGACTATTGCTGCGGCAATGCATACCCTGGATCCGCATGACAGTCATGGCTTAACTATGACTAGAGACTCCTTGCCTCGATCAGGCAAGGAGTTTTTTTGTGGCCAATCACGGAATCTGGATGAAATTTATCCTGAGGAGGAGAGAATCCAATGAGCACTGAAAGTCATATTATTATGGATGAGATGGCCATTCGCCGTGCCTTAACCAGAATTGCCCATGAAATTCTTGAACACAACAACGGTATTGAAGGCTGCGTTTTGGCCGGGATTAAGACACGGGGTGTGTTTCTGGCCAAACGGCTCTCCGAACGATTGGAAAGCATCGAAGGAAATCCGATCCCTTGGATCGAATTGGACGTTACATCTTACCGCGATGACCTTAGCGTCCAAGAACGAGGGACAGAGCGGGCCGAATACGCCGTACCGGTGCAAAACAAAAAAGTGATCCTCTTCGATGATGTATTATATACGGGCCGGACGATACGCGCCGCGATGGACGCCATCATGGATGCCGGACGGCCGGAATCCATCCAGCTTGCCGTTCTTGTGGATCGTGGACATCGGGAACTGCCGATCCGTCCGGACTATATCGGAAAGAATGTGCCGACTTCCAAGGCGGAAGAAATCGAAGTGCTTCTTGAGGAAAAGGATGGCAGCGATCAGGTCCGCATTTTGCAGCAACGGGGGGAACAGTGAGATGACGATGACAGCATCTGCTCTAAAGGAACGCAGTTTGCTTGGGCTTAAAGAGCTCAGCTCCTCCGAGATCGGTTCGATTCTGGACCGGGCTGCCTATTGGGAAAGCCGGACAGAAAAAGTGGTTCCTGTTCTGAAAGACCGATTTGTTGCCAACATGTTTTTTGAAAATAGCACGCGCACCCGCTTTTCCTTCGAGATGGCGGAGAAGAGATTGGGAGCGGAAGTCCTGAACTTTTCAGCCGCCGTATCGAGCGTGGAAAAAGGCGAATCGATCCACGATACGGTGCGTACGCTCGAATCCATGGGAATCGATGCCGGCGTTATCCGGCTGAAACCGGTAGGGCTGCTAGCGGATCTGGCCACAAAAGTGTCGATGCCTCTCATCAACGCCGGCGACGGCAACAACGAGCATCCTACCCAAGCCTTACTCGATTTGTACACGATGAAGAAACACTTCGGGGAATTGAAAGGGTTGAAGGTATCGATTATCGGAGACATTAAGCACAGCCGGGTAGCACGGTCCAACCTTTGGGCGCTGCAAAAATTCGGAGCGGAAGTCAAACTGTGCGCCCCCGAAATCATGCAGGCCCCGGAACTTGGAAGTTATGCGCCTTATGTATCGATGGATGAGGCGCTCTGCGCCGACGTAGTCATGATGCTGCGCGTACAGCTGGAACGTCATGCCGAAGGATTGCTGAGATCGGCGGAGCAGTATCGTCTGGAGTACGGTCTTACAGAGGAGCGGGCTGCATTGCTTGCCCCGCACGTCATTATCATGCACCCTGCCCCGATCAACCGCAATGTAGAGATCGACGATGCAGTGGTCGAACACCCGCAATCGCGAATTTTCAAGCAGATGTCGAATGGGGTACCCATCCGGATGGCGGTTGTGGAAAGAGCCATGAAATAGAAAACAACGAACTCGGAACTTTTTAATAGATTGTAAAAGATAAAGCGGAGGTTTCATCCATGCAGCTTATTATTCGAAACGCAAGTGTTCTGAACGGAAACGGCGAACTTGAAAGAAAGCACATCACGGTTGTGGGCGGGGTAATCGAACGGATCACGGCTGCCGATCAGGAGCCGGTGACGGTTCCCGGAGAAGGAACCCGTGAGATCGATGCGGCAGGCAAGCTGGTGACGCCGGGATTTATCGACATGCACGTCCACCTGAGAGAACCGGGATTCGAACATAAAGAAACGATTGAGTCAGGCGCTCGTTCGGCGGCCAAAGGCGGGTTCACGACGATCGCCTGCATGCCGAACACAAGGCCGGTGACGGATAGTCCCGAAGTAGTATCCCTTGTACTGGAAAAAGCGAAAGAAGCCGGGCTGGTTCATGTGTTGCCCTACGCAGCGATTACGAAAAACGAGCTGGGGCGCGAATTGACTGATTTCTCCGCGCTGAAAGCTGCTGGAGCAATCGGATTCACCGACGACGGCGTCGGCGTCCAAAACGCGCAGATGATGAAAGACGCGATGAACCGGGCCGCCTCGATGGGCATGCCGGTCATCGCCCACTGCGAGGACAATTCCTTGGTTGAAGGGGCGCCGGTAGCGGAAGGAGAATTCGCCAAGCGCCACGGGTTGAAAGGGATCCCGAACGAGTCGGAAGCGATTCACGTCGGCCGGGATATTTTGCTGGCGGAAGCGACGGGAGTTCACTATCATGTATGCCATGTCAGCACGGAACAATCGATCCGTCTGATCCGTCAGGCCAAGGAGATCGGCATCAATGTGACCGCCGAGATTTGCCCGCATCACCTGATCTTGTCCGAGGAAGACATTCCGAGGCTGGATGCGAACTGGAAAATGAATCCCCCGCTACGCTCCAAACGGGATGTGGAGGCCTGCATCAAGGCACTGGAGGATGGGACGATCGATATCGTCGTTACCGATCATGCTCCGCACAGCGCGGAGGAAAAAGCCAAGGGGATGCAGCTTGCTCCGTTCGGCATCGTCGGATTTGAAACGGCGTTCCCGCTGCTGTATACGAAGTTTGTCGCGGAGGGCCACTGGACTTTGGAAATGCTGGTACAGCGGATGACGGCTGATCCGGCCCGTGTATTCGGCCTGGAAGCCGGGCGGCTTGAGCCGGGAGCTCCAGCCGATCTGACGATCGTGGATCTGGATCTGGAGAAGGAAGTCAATCCGGAGGAGTTTGCCTCCAAAGGACGCAATACGCCATTTACCGGTTGGAAGCTTAAAGGCTGGCCGGTGGCGACGATCGTTGACGGAAAGCTGATCTGGAAAGAGCAATTATAAAATAGATTAACGCAAAGGGGTGCTGCAGGATGCAGGCAAGATTATTGTTGGAAGACGGCACGCTATTTACCGGGAAATCATTCGGCGCGGAAGTCGATAAAACCGGCGAGGTCGTTTTTAATACAGGAATTACAGGGTACCAGGAAGTATTGTCTGATCCTTCTTACTGCGGACAAATTGTGACGATGACGTATCCGCTAATCGGAAACTATGGGATTTCGAGAGACGATTTCGAATCGATCGCCCCTTCGATCCATGGGTTCGTCGTCCGCCGTTATGAGCCGACGCCAAGCAACTGGCGGGCGCAGTACAATCTGGGTGATCTGCTGAAGGAATACGGTATTCCCGGCATTACCGATATCGACACGCGTATGCTGACCCGGATTATCCGCCAGCACGGGACGATGAAGGGAATCTTGACGACTTCCTCCAAGTCGGTAGCGGAATTGCAGGATATGATGGCAACGACGAGCATCGATGAGCTGCGTAACCAGGTTGCCCGGACATCGACGCCGAATGTATACAGCAGCCCGGGATCGAAAGAACGGATTGTTCTCGTCGACTTCGGAGCGAAAAGCGGGATTCTCCGCGAACTGAACAAGCGCGATTGCGACGTCGTTATCGTGCCGCATGACACGACCGCCGAAGAAATCCGCCGCCTGCATCCGGATGGCATCCAACTCTCCAACGGACCTGGCGACCCTAAGGATGTGCCTTATGCAGTGAACACGATCGCCGAGTTACTCGGTGAATATCCAATCTTCGGCATTTGCCTCGGTCACCAGCTGTTGTCCCTGGCCTGCGGCGCCGATACGGAAAAGCTGAAATTCGGCCACCGGGGCGGCAACCATCCGGTCAAGGACCTCGAAACCGGCCGCTGTTACATCACGTCCCAAAACCATGGGTATACCGTAAATGAAGCATCGCTTGCGGGTACGGACCTGGTAGTGACGCATATCAACAATAACGACAAAACGGTCGAAGGCGTCAAGCATCTCAAACATCCCGCTTTCTCGGTGCAATATCATCCGGAAGCGGCGCCTGGACCTTATGATAATGGCTATCTCTTCGACCACTTTATTGAAATGATCCGCGAGCACAAGCGGCTTCATCCGCAAAAACCGCGTCAAGCCGAACTCATGGCAGCAGCGAAAGGAGCACAGTAATATGCCGATCAACAAAGAACTCAAGAAAATTCTAGTCATTGGTTCCGGCCCGATCGTCATCGGCCAAGCGGCGGAGTTCGACTACGCCGGTACCCAGGCCTGCCAGGCTCTGAAAGAAGAAGGCGTAGAAGTGGTGCTGATTAACAGTAACCCGGCTACGATCATGACCGACACCAATATGGCGGATAAAGTATATATCGAACCGATTACGCTGGAGTTTGTCACGCAAATTATTCGCCAGGAGCGCCCGGACGGGCTCCTGCCGACCCTCGGCGGTCAAACCGGGCTTAATATGGCCGTTGAGCTGGCTCGCGCAGGGGTTCTGGAGCGCGAGAATGTGAAGCTGCTCGGAACGCAGCTTACCTCGATTGAAAAAGCGGAGGACCGTGATCTATTCCGGGAACTGATGAAGGAACTGGAGCAGCCGGTGCCGGAGAGCACGGTCATTACGACGGTGGATGAAGCGCTGAGTTTCGCCGAAGAGATCGGTTACCCTGTTATCGTCCGTCCGGCTTATACGCTCGGCGGAACCGGCGGCGGCATTTGCGCCACGGTGGAGGAATTGAAAGAAACCGTCGCTTCGGGAATTCGTTACAGCCCGATCGGCCAGTGCCTGATCGAGAAGTCGATCGCCGGTATGAAGGAAGTCGAATATGAAGTTATGCGCGATGCGAACGACAACTGCATCGTCGTCTGCAATATGGAGAATTTTGATCCGGTCGGCGTACATACCGGAGACAGTATCGTAGTGGCACCAAGTCAAACGCTGTCCGACCGCGAATATCAAATGCTGCGCTCGGCATCGCTCAAAATCATCCGCGCTTTGAACATCGAAGGCGGCTGCAACGTGCAGTTCGCGCTGGATCCGCAAAGCTTCCAGTACTATGTCATCGAGGTGAACCCGCGGGTCAGCCGCTCATCGGCATTGGCCTCCAAAGCGACCGGCTACCCGATCGCGAAGATGGCAGCCAAGATCGCAATGGGCTACACGCTGGACGAAATCGTAAATCCGGTAACTGGTCAGACCTACGCCTGCTTTGAGCCGACACTGGACTATATCGTCAGCAAAATCCCGCGCTGGCCGTTCGATAAATTCGTTAACGCTAACCGCAAGCTGGGAACGCAAATGAAAGCTACCGGCGAGGTGATGGCTATCGGCCGGACATTTGAAGAATCGATCCACAAAGCGGTTCGTTCGCTGGAGATCGGCACGCACCGTCTTTACCTGAAAGGTGCGGATCAACTCGACAAGGAAGCGTTGGATCAGCGTTTGATCAAGGCGGACGACGAGCGGCTGTTCCTGGTGGCCGAAGCTTTCCGCCGCGGCTACAGCCTGCAGCAAATCCAGGACCTGACGCAGATCGACTGGTGGTTCCTGGACAAAATCGAAGGTTTGGTCCAATTCGAGACCAAAATCGCGGCCGAAGCGGAACTGACTTACGAAACGCTGTATGAAGCAAAACGCCTCGGTTTTACGGATCGGGCGATTGCTGAGCTACGGAGCGTAGGTAAAAAGGGAAGCACGCACCTGACCGAGCAAAGCGTCACGCTGTTCCGCAAGGAGAGAGACCTACGTCCGGTTTACAAAATGGTAGACACGTGCGCGGCGGAGTTTGAAGCTTCAACGCCTTACTACTACTCCACGTATGAGACGGAAAATGAAGTCATCCAAACGGAAAAGGAAAAGATCGTCGTGCTGGGCTCCGGTCCGATCCGGATCGGCCAGGGGATCGAATTCGATTATTCCACCGTACATGCGGTATGGGCGATCCAGAAGGCCGGCTACGAGGCCGTTATCATCAACAATAATCCGGAGACGGTGTCGACGGACTTTAATACATCAGACCGCTTGTATTTTGAACCGCTTTTCTTCGAAGACGTCATGAACGTCATCGAGCAAGAGAATCCGGTCGGCGTCATCGTCCAGTTCGGCGGCCAGACGGCCATCAACCTGGCGGCGCCATTGCAAGCTGCCGGAGTACGTATCCTCGGCACCTCGCTGGAAAGCATCGACGAGGCGGAGGATCGCAAGAAGTTCGAGGCGCTTCTTTCCAGACTGAATATCGCCCAGCCGAAGGGCAGCACGGTGACTACGGTGGACGAAGCGGTAGGTACGGCGCAGTCGCTCGGCTACCCGGTACTGGTACGGCCATCCTATGTCCTTGGCGGACGGGCGATGGAAATCGTCTACTCCGATAATGAACTCCTGAAATATATGAAGGAGGCCGTCAACATCAATCCGGAGCATCCGGTCCTCATCGACCGCTACATGCTCGGTAAAGAGGTTGAAGTCGATGCGATTTGCGACGGTGAAACAGTGCTCATCCCGGGCATCATGGAACATGTCGAACGGGCCGGGGTTCACTCGGGAGATTCGATTGCCGTGTATCCGCCTCAGTACCTTTCTGCTGATCTGAAGGAGAAAATCGTAGATATCACCATAAAAATCGCCAAAGAACTTAAAACGGTCGGCCTGGTTAACATCCAGTTCGTCATTTACAAAAACGAAGTGTATGTGATCGAGGTAAATCCGCGTTCCTCACGGACGGTTCCTTTCTTAAGCAAAGTAACGAACATTCCGATGGCCAATGTGGCCACGAAAGCTATCCTCGGCACGAAGCTGAAAGAGCTGGGTTACGAAGATGGATTGTGGCCGGAAAGTCAACAGGTATCGGTGAAAGTGCCGGTATTCTCCTTCGCCAAGCTCCGCCGCGTCGAGCCTACGCTCGGACCGGAAATGAAATCTACCGGCGAAGTGATGGGCCGGGATCCACAGTATGCCAAAGCGTTGTATAAAGGCTTGATCGGAGCAGGCATGAAAATCCCGTCCACGGGCGCTATCATCGCTACGGTTGCGGATAAAGATAAGCAGGAAGCCGTAGAACTGCTGCGTGGTTTCTACAACCTGGGCTACAAGATCATTGCTACCGAAGGAACGGCTGCTGCTTTGATTGAAGCGGGTATCCATGTCACCACCGTACACAAGCTGACCGAGGGCGTACCGAATATTCTGGATCTGATCCGCAATGGGGAGGCGCACTTCGTGATCAACACGCTGACCAAAGGCAAGGAGCCGGAGCGCGATGGCTTCCGGATCCGCAGGGAAGCGGTAGAGAACGGGATTGTGTGCATGACCTCGCTGGATACGGTGCGCGCCTTGCTGAACATGCTGGAGACGATCAACTTCTCCTCCCAGGCAATGCCTTCGCTGTAATAGAGTAATCATTAAAGTTAATAAGCGGCTCCGGATGCTCTTACGGCTTCGGAGCCGCAAGTATGAACAGGAGGAGAGGTAATGGCGTTTTTGTATGAACAGGCCGCAGGCCGGCTGATGGTTGCGTTGGATTATCCATCGGCGGAACAAGCCCGGAATCTGATTCAAGACCTGGAGGGAATCCCATGCTATATGAAGGTGGGAATGCAGCTTTACTATACCGCGGGGCCCGATTTTGTGAAGGAGTTGAAAGCCAAGGGATACTCGGTTTTTCTGGATCTGAAACTGCACGACATCCCCAATACGGTAAAAGGCGGGGCGGACAGCCTGACCCGGCTTGGCGTCGATATGTTTAATGTGCATGCATCAGGCGGACTGAAGATGATGGCCGCGGCCAAAGAAGGCGTACTGTCGGCTCTGGACAGCGAATCTTCGCTGAGAAAGCCGATCCTGATCGGAGTCACTCAGTTGACCAGTACGAATCAGGAGATGTTGAACCGGGAAATTGGAATTCCGGGCAATGTTGAGCAGTCCGTTCTGTCCTATGCGGCCTTGACCCAGGAAGCGGGTCTTGACGGCGTCGTTGCTTCTCCGTTGGAAGTACAGGCGATCAAGGGCCGATGCGGGACGTCATTCATCACGGTCACGCCGGGAATCCGCCCGGAGGGGAGCAGCGCGGGCGACCAATCCCGTACATTAACTCCGGAGGAAGCGATGCGGCAGGGAACGGACTATATCGTTGTCGGCCGCCCGATTACTACCTCACCCCAGCCGCGCAAGGCTGCTGAATTAATCATTGAGGAGATGATGAAGGCATGATCAACACAGACAAGATCGCTAATGAAGTAGCAGGGCGCTTATTGGATATCGGTGCGGTGGCGCTTCGCCCGCATCAGCCGTTTACATGGACCTCCGGCATCAAATCGCCGATTTATTGCGATAACCGGTTGACGATGTCCTATCCGGATATTCGGGATTTGATTGCCGATTCTTTTGCGGAGGTTATCCGTGGAGCCTACCCGGACACCGAGGTGATCGCCGGCACGGCTACAGCGGGCATTCCTCATGCTGCGTTTGTCTCACAGAAGCTGGGACTACCGATGGCTTATATCCGCGATAAGGCTAAAGGCCATGGCAAAGAAAATCAAATCGAAGGGCTGATCAAGCCGGGGCAAAAGGTGATCGTCATCGAGGATTTGATCTCGACGGGCGGCAGCTCAATCAAGGCGGCCCAGGCCGTCCGCGAGGCGGGCGGCGAGCCTTTGGCCGTGCTGGCGATTTTCAGCTACCAGTTGGACAAAGCGGTTCAAGGATTTGAAGAAGCTGGGATCCCGCTGCAATCGTTGTCCAACTACACCGCTTTGATCGACGTTGCCATCGAGCGCGGTGAGATCAAACCGGATGATTTGGCTTTATTGAAGTCATGGAGAGAGGACCCAGGTTCGTTTGGGAAGTGATCCGACTCCGTTGATAAATGACAAGCCCGCAGGAGTAACGCTCTGCGGGCTTGTTCCATTATTTGTGAAAATTATTGCGATTTTACCGCCGAGTACTTCTCTGCGTTGCGTAAGGCGGGCCAAATCTCCGGCGTCTCTCCTCCGATATGCCAATAAGCGAAACCTGCGATGTTCCGGTTCTTTGCCATCCCGTATTTTTCCGACAGGGAGCGGGATTCTTCCATCCAGATCCGGTGAGCGGTAGCGGAATAGTAGGTTGCCGTGTATTGAGCGAGATCGTAGTTCCATTCCGGTTTGGCGCCTACACGGTTAAGGCGTTTAATTTGTTCCGCCAAAGTCAAGTCTTCGGATATTAAGGTGTTTCCTTTGTTGTCGATTTCCCAATCCCGCACGTACAAAGGAAGGCCCAAAAGGACCTTGGAGGCTGGGACCTCTTTCAGCAGAGTATCCAGTCCGTATTGAACCCAGGGCAAGGAGGAGACGGAGCCTGCCTTTCCGCCGGACCAATGCTCGTCATAACCCATCAAGACGATGTAGTCCGCACTTTTTCCCAACGCGGCATAATCAAAGCCTTCCGTCCAATCGGTTTTGAGATCCGGTGATACGTCAACCGACAACTTCATTTTGTTTGCATGCAACTGACGCGCAAGTTCAGTAACAAATGCAGTAAACTTTTTGCGGTCGGATGGTGCTACATTTTCAAAGTCTAGATTAATCCCGTGAATTCCATTCTTCACGGCAAGGTTTTTGATCTTGGCAATCGCCGCGGCGGTTTTCTCTTGGGACGATAACAGCAATTGTGTGTTTTCCTGATTTAAACGGTTGCCGAACAATGCCCATACCTGTTTCCCTTTCTGTTTGGCCCAAGTCGCCAGGGTCGGGTCGCTGTGATCCGAAACACTCCCGTCCTCATTTAAGAAAAACCATCTTGGTGAGAGCACATTCACATTCGATTTCAGGACCGACTGTTTATACTGTTCATCGGTTTGGCCGAATTGCCATCCCATCTGGATGCCGGGAGCAGCTTTCGCTGAGAGCTTGCGCGACCAGGTGCTGTTCTGCAGAAGACGGTCCAGAATGACCGCGGTCTCTTGCCTTGTCAAAGACCGGTTCGGGTTAAACCGGCCTGAACTCCCTTTCATGAGGCCGAGATCGGTTATAGCCGAAACGTAGGGGCGAGCCCAAACGGCGATCGAGGAATCATCTTGATATTCAGCAATAGGTCCGGTTCCTCCGGTCCGCTCATTTAAAATTCGAATTATCCATACCGCCGCTTCCTGCCTTGTTACAGCTTGAAACGGCTCAAAAGCGCCATCCCCTTTACCTTCGGTCAACCCCAGTTCGGTCTGCGCTTGGACTCCGGAATAAAACCAATGGTTTTTACGGACATCCTTATAGGAGGGAACCGACGAAGCAACGGATTCCAGTCCCAGCATGCGATTCATGGTAATGACAAATTCCGCACGGGTAATCGGCTTGGCCGGTGAAAACAGATAGTCCGAAGTCCCGTTCATAATCTGTTTGCTATTTAACCTAACAATAGCTTCTCTGGCATAGCTTGACTCAATATCTCTAAAAGGCAATTCCTTACCGGAAACATATGTTTTCGGCTGAATGATCGCCGATGTTAGTAAGGCAAGTATGAGAAGGGCTGTCTTTACCGGTTTAATAACGCTCCCCTCTTTTCCATATATAATAGCAATCCTCGTAATACTAACAAAAATACTAGATTCCATCAGTGTTAAAATTATGGAAATAAAAATATCAATATCGTAAAATTTCTTGTAACTTTTTGGTATGAATTTTCGTTTATAATGCAAGACGTGAAGACGTGGCGGAGCATTGAAGAGCGGCGTTCGTCAGGCACTTACCGTTTTGGGGCAGCAACAATATGAAACTTAGGAGACCGATACAAGATGATGCGATGGCTTCGCAAACCAGTTCAACCTGAAGAAGCTGCAGCGCCTTCCGAAACCGCGGCAGCGGGTGAGGCCGGGGCCGCAGAGGCAGAACCGATAACAGAAAAACTTTTGGATGGCGTCTCCCTTCCTGAACGTGTACCTAATGAAGTACAGGAAATGGGGAAAGGTCCTATTTTGACCGTGAGGGAAGTGCACCGTACTTTTCCCGTGGGCGGCGGAGAAATTCACGTACTGAAAGGCATTAATATGGAGGTCAACCCCGGCCAGCTCGTTATGCTGAAGGGGAGATCCGGGTCGGGGAAAACAACCCTGCTAAACATGCTGGGAGGGCTGGACCAGCCTTCGTCGGGCGATATTTTGTTCCGCGGTCAGGCGCTGCATCAATTGAACGATGACAAACGCACCTTGCTCCGCCGGAATGATATCGGCTTTATTTTTCAGGCTTACGCTTTACTGCCGCTGTTGTCGGCCTGGGAAAATGTCGAACTGTCTCTACGGATGGCCGGAGTTCCGCCGCAGGAATGGAAGCGCAGGGTAACCCATTGTATGGAGCTTGTCGGCCTCGGCAAGCGGATGTTCCACCGCCCGTTCGAACTCTCGGGGGGCGAACAGCAGCGGGTGGCAATTGCCAAAGCGATTGCGCACCGGCCTAAATTGTTATTGGCGGATGAGCCGACAGCCAACCTGGATTCCCAAATGGGTGCGCAGGTCATGGCGGTATTCAAAAATATCATACATACGGAGCAAATGACGATTTGTATGACTACTCACGATCCTACAATCCTGGAGGTAGCAGACCATGTTTACGAAATGGTGGATGGAAAATTTATCGGGTAAAAAAAGGGGGATTAAGCGGAGTCTGGGCTTGTTAACTTTATGCTTAGCTATCGTTGCAACGACAGGCTGCGGCTTGCTTCCGAACGAAGATGAGGAAGAGGTTCTGCCGGTCATTACGCCGCCTACCATCTCGAAGAAACCGGATTACGAAGTGCGTTCGGAGACGATCGAGCTTACCGTAAGCGCCGTAGGAAAGATGATGAGTCAGCGGGAGGAGCCGCTTTATTTTACGGAAGAGGGGCTTCATATTAAAGAGGTCAAGGTCAAAGCCGGGGACAAAGTCGCCCAAGGCGATGTCCTCATAGTTCTCGACGTGAAGAAATTGCAGATGGATCTGCGCAAGAAGCGCCTCGATTTTCGTCAGCAGGAACTTACTATGAAAGAAACGCTGCGCACAAAGGATGAAATGAGCGAGATTGATTTTGATAAAGCATCCATAGTGTTTGAGGAACAGCAGCAGGAACTGGTCGATCTGGAGCAAAAAATCGCCGATGGCACGCTGAAGGCGCCGTTTGCAGGAACGATTGTATCCATGAGCGCCCAAAAGGGCGGTACCGTGAAGGCCTATGAATCGCTCGGCATTATTTCGGATACTTCTTCCCTCGTTGTAGCGGCTTCTTTTGCCAAAGAAGATCTGGAGAAAATTTCCGTCGGCATGAAGGCAAAAGTAGATATTAATGCAGCGGGAACGTTTGACGGCAAGGTGAAAGTGATGCCGGTGGCAACGAGTTCTTCCGATAACGGAAACAGCGGAGGCAATGGAACGGGTACTCCTCCGGAAAAAGACTCGATCGACAAGTATTTGATCGTGTCGCTGGATAAATGGCCGAAGGATATTGAACGCGGACGCCAGCTCAGCGTATCCATCGTGACCCAGCGGAAAGAAAACGCCGTGTTGATTCCGATCTCCGCTCTCCGTTCCATTGGATCGCGTACTTATGTGCAGGTCATTGAAGAGGACGGAACGAAGCGCGAAGCCGATGTGGAGGTTGGTCTGCAAACCTCGACGGACGTTGAAATCCTTAAAGGGCTTTCGCCGGGGCAGAAAGTAGTGGGTCGCTAATGGGTGTTCCTTTATTACGGTTATTGTTCCGCAAAATGTGGAACACCAAATGGCTGACGCTCAGCACCTTGCTCGGTCTGATCGTTGCGGTTTCGTTTACGGTCAGCATTCCGATGTATTCGGACGGCGCGCTGAAACGGGTCGTATCCAGTACGTTGAAAGCGGAGAGCGAAGGCTTGCCCGCCGGCTCTCTCGTGATGAGCTATCAAGCGCCGGGAGGAGCCAAAACGGATCTGGCCGGACTTGAAGCAGTGAATCAATATATTGTTGATGACGTACCGAAAGAGATTGGTTTTCCTCATCAAAGCTATGTAAATACCCGTTCCATTCGCGGAACGGAGGTTTATCCTGAAGATCCTACCAAAGTTGACGCCAGCCGGACGAGATCGATGAGCGTCTCCTCTATGAGCGGTCTGAAGGATCATGTCTCCGTGACAGGAGGTCAATTGTTCTCGGACAAAGCCGACGGAACCATGATTGAAGCGATGATGCTGGAAGAAGCGATGTACCGCCAGGACTTGCATATCGGTGACGTAATGGAATATCCGGTATACAGCGGCGTGGACGTCACACTGAAAGTGAAAATCGTCGGAGCATTTCAGCCGCTGGACGATACCGATGCTTATTGGTATCAAGGCCTGGAAGGCATGATGAATACTTTTTATGTCAATGAATCGGTATTTGACGACGGGCTTTTGAAGCAATTGCACATTCCTTTGCACAATTCCAGCTGGTATTATGCATTCGATCTGCGCGAAATCAAGACCAGCCAGCTCAACTCGTTATCAAGCACGCTGGATCGGCTGAATATCGAGCTGTATCAAAAGCTGAAGGATACGAAATTGGATATTTCGTTCGGCAGCCTGCTGAACGATTTCCGGAAGCAAAGTCTGCAAATGCAGACGCTGTTGTTTACGCTGGCGGCACCGATGATCGCCATGGTGTTCTATTTCATCGTTATGAACGCCCGCCAGTCGCTTGACAAACAACAGAGCGATATTGCCGTTCTGCGAAGCAGGGGGGCTTCCACAAAGCAAATTATATTCATCTATCTGCTTGAGGGTTTGATTCTGGGGGTTATCTCCTTGGTAGCCGGACCATTGCTCGGATGGTTCATGTCGAAGAGCATCGGCTCCGCCGACGGGTTCCTGGCTTTCGTCAATCGGAAGTCCATTCCGGTTGGATTTAATACGGATGCTTTTCTTTTGGGTGCCGCGGCTGTCATTATCGCGATCCTTGCGACCTTGCTGCCGGCGATATCCTATGCGCGCGCCTCGATTGTTAACGCGAAGCAGAAGCAGGCCCGTTCCGACCAACGCCCGGGTTGGCAACGCTGGTTCATCGATATCGTGCTGATGGGCATAGCGGGTTACGGTTATTACTTGTTCTATGAACGTCAAATGCTTACGTTCCAGACTGGGATGACCACGGATGAGCTGCAGGTGCAGCCGTTTCTGTTTTTCGTGCCGGCCCTGGCCATTTTTTCGATCGGCTTGTTTTTCTTGCGCGTGTTTCCGTGGATCCTTAAGCTGATTGGCTGGATCGGGAAGAAATGGCTGCCGGTACCGTATTATTTGAGCTTAACGCAATTGTCGCGTTCGGCATCTTCCTACTATCCGTTAATGATCCTTCTGGTTCTGACATTGGGACTCGGGGTTTACAATGCCTCTGCTGCCCGGACGATCGATCTGAACTCGACGGAACGTACACTGTATAAATACGGGGCTGATGTAGTCATGCAAACCGTGTGGGAAGCTACTCCCGAGATGTCCAAAAAGCCTAAGCAAGGGGGTACGGGACAGGGAGGTTCCGGCGGCCAAGGAGGCTCCGGAGGAGGCCAGGGTGGCGGCCAAGGCGGTGGCGGAGGACAGGGTGGCGGTCAAGGCGGCGGGCAGCAGCCTACCAAATTGATCTACTCGGAGCCGCCGTTTGAGGTGTTTCGTAAGCTTGAAGGCGTGGAACATGCCGCACGCGTGCTGCAAACCAAAGGCAATATTATTATTTCCGGCCGCTCGGCGGGACAGGGTAATCTGATGGGGATCGACAACATTGATTTTTCCAAGGTTGCCTGGTTCCGGAACGATTTGTTCCCGGCGCATCCTTATCAGTATTTGAATTTGTTAGGGATGAACGAGAGCGCGGCCCTGGTGCCGTCTAATATGGCGGAAAAATATAAACTCAAGACCGGGGATGTGTTCACGGTCTCTTTAGGGGAAGCTTCGCTGGAATTTGCAGTTTATGGCATCTTGCCGTACTGGCCTAGCCAGTATCCTGACGAGAAGCCGTTTATTATTGCGAATCTGGATTATATTTACGATCAATCGCCGCTCGTTCCTTACGAAGTCTGGCTGAAAATGAAACCGGACGCGAAGGTGGCTCCGCTTGTTACGAAATTGAGCGAGCGAGGAATCGACTTGTATTCCGTCAAGGATGTCCGCAGCGAGTTGGCAGCTCAAAGCAAACACCCGACCCGGGGCGGCGTATTCGGGATCCTTAGCCTTGGATTCATCGTTTCGGTCATCGTTTCGTTGATTGGCTATGTTTTGTACTGGTTCTTTAATCTCTCAGGCAGAGTCGTGCAATTCGGGATTCTCCGCGCAATGGGTTTATCCCGGAAGCAATTGACCTTCATGCTCCTGACGGAGCAGATCTTGACTGCGGGGCTATCCATTATTCTAGGGATCGTCATCGGGAAAGTCGCCGGCAAATTGTACCTTCCGTTTTTGCAAACGACGGACAACGTGACGACCCAAGTACCACCGTTCCGCATCATATTTAACTCTTCGGATACGATGAAGCTGTATGTGGTCGTGCTGGTCATGCTGATCATGGGAGCCGGGCTGCTCTTCTGGCAAATTAGACGGCTGCGTGTTCATCAGGCCGTGAAGATGGGAGAGGAGCGGTAAGATGAGTGACAACATGACAGAAAGTCCCGGCGTAAACCCGACCGAAAAAATGATTAACTGCGAAGGACTCGTAAAAATTTTTAAATCGGAAGATATCGAGGTTGTTGCGCTCCAGGGACTGAATTTAACGGTCGAGCAGGGTGAGATGATGGCGATCATCGGCAACAGCGGCAGCGGCAAATCGACGTTACTGAACATGCTGGGCGGCCTCGACCGGCCGTCTGCCGGTCAGGTCAACGTCGGAGGCTGGGATTTGCTCAAAATTCGCGACGACCAGCTTGTGGAATACAAACGCAATACCGTCGGCTTTGTGTGGCAGAACAATGCCCGCAACCTGCTGCCTTATTTATCGGCGCTGGAAAACGTCGAGATGCCCATGCTGCTGGCGGGCAAACTGGATCGTGCATATGCTAAACAATTGCTCGAATGGGTCGGATTGAAGGACCGCATGCATAACAAACTGCATCAGCTCTCGGGTGGGGAACAGCAGCGGGTTGCGATAGCGATCTCGCTGTCCAACCGCCCGAAAATGCTGCTGGCCGATGAACCGACGGGTTCGGTGGATACGGCGACTTCCGATCAGATCATGTCGATCTTTCGAAAAGTCAATAAGGAACTAGGCATTACGATCGTTATCGTTACCCATGATCTCACGCTCGCCGGAAAAGTAGATCGTGTCGTCGCCATCCGTGATGGATTGACGAGCACGGAATTCGTGAAGCGAAATCCGAATCTGGATCTTGCCGCCGGGGACTCGGGGTTTGGGAGCGGTGGATTGCAGGAAGTGCACGAAGCGTTTGTCGTGGTTGACCGAGTTGGGAGGCTTCAGGTGCCCAAAGAATATCTGGAAGCCGTTGGTATTGGGGGACGCGCAAGCATGGAATTTGACGGGGAGAAAATCGTCATTACAGCACCGAAATCTTTGGAGGGGGATAAATCATGACGAAGAACGGATTTGGGAAGCTGCTAAAAGTTTTAACGGTTTCTCTGGTAGCCTCCCTGGCATTGGGGCTGCTGGCCGGATGCAACGGAAACAAGGCATCGGATAAAAATGAGGAGAAAGTACTCCGGATCGGGACGACTTACGGAGGCGGCGACGATTCTTGGTTCCGGCAACAATATACGGATATTTTTGAATATACGAATCAAAATATAAAAATCGAAATCGTGCCTGCTGTCGATCAGAGCCAATATAGATATTACGACGGGACTGAACCGTATGTGCAGCCGGATTACGTGGATAGCATGAAAAAGCTGATGACCGGAAGCAATCCTGTCGATATCGTAATTGCGGATACGAGCACGCTGAAGCAGCTTATTCAAGAAAATTTGTTGAAGCAGCTGGATCCGATGATTCAGGAAGATAAATTCGATACTACCGATTTTGTTCCTTCAGTTATCGATGGGCTTAAAGATTTGGGTGAAGGTAACCTGTACGCTTTGACGCCTTCCTTCTCTTCCTCAGCGCTTTTCTTTAACAAGAAAATTTTCACGGACGCCGGCGTGGAACCGCCAACCGACAAGTCGACCTGGGACGATATTTTTGCTAAGGCCCGGCTTGTAGCCAAAGGTGAAGGCAAGGACAGAGTATACGGCTTTTCCTTTAACCGCTATATGGGTAGTGATCCTTTTGGGGATATGCAATACTCTTACATTTCTGGCCTGCAACTCAAAACGTATGATGAAAAGGCTGAGAATATGACCGTGAATTCGCCGCAATGGGTTAAAGTTTGGGAAACGATGAGTAAATTGGCCAAGGACAAAATTATTCCCGACAGCAACAGCAATATGAATAATAGCGAAACATGGACCGCAGTCAGCGGCGATTTGTTTCTTTCCGGCAAAGTTGCCATGACGATCGGCGAAAGCAATTATGTGAATGAAATCGCGGATGCCAACAACAATGCTTCCAAAATTAAAAACTTTACTCCCGTGGATTGGGACGTAGTGACTGTTCCGGTTCATCCCGAGAAACCGGACGTAGGCGGTAACGTTTATCTGAACAATACGTTCTCGATCAACAGCAGCGCACCGAATGCGGATACGGCTTGGGAGTTCATTAAATTTGTTAACGGTCCCGATTTTGCGAAGCTGAAATCTCGCAGCAATAGCTACGAGATGGTATCGCGGAAGTCCTTCATCCAGCCAAAGCAAGGGTTGAACTATAACATCCAGGCGTTCTATTTGCTCAAACCATTCCCGCCGACCAATCCGAAGGACGACAAATTGCTGGTCGATAAGCCTGGCCTGTACAGCATAAACAATGTTGGCCGGACTTACTTCCAACAAGTCCTGGAGAACAAGAAAACTCCTGAGGAAGCGCTCAATGAATGGGCGGAAAAGGGGAATAAAATGCTTCAAGAAATCAAGATCAACCCGAAAACCCAATTCCAAGAAGACGGCACGCCGTTCATTCCAGAAGAGGGAGCAGGGGGAGTTAAATATTAACAATCAAGCTGCCGATGATAATCGGCGGCTTTTTTTATGCGTTATTGGGTAATCTATAGGTAAGGTGGAGAATATACACATAACGAAGAAAGGAGTTATGGGGGATGCGTTGGGTCTATTTTAATAAATTGTACCGAACCAAATTTCAAGCAGGCTGCCTGGCCAGGAGATTGGAGCATGACGGTTGGATTTACGGATTCGATGAAATGAGGGTCATCGAAATATTCCGTTCCCGGAGAGGGAAATACGGTGTAAGATTTATCCCTTGAGCACTTGACGTGATATGCCAATATCGTGTATATTATTAATTGTCGCTATTTACTGACGCGGGGTGGAGCAGCCCGGTAGCTCGTCGGGCTCATAACCCGAAGGCCGCAGGTTCAAATCCTGCCCCCGCAATCTTTTTTAGTCTCTTGGTATCCGGGCCCTTAGCTCAGTTGGTTAGAGCGGTCGGCTCATAACCGATTGGTCGGGGGTTCAAGTCCCTCAGGGCCCATTCATGCGAAAACCCTTGCCTAGCAAGGGTTTTTTGCTATGTTTGGGGTTGATAGGGGGGGACATTAAGTATATCCTGGAACTGTTGCGGCCCGCACCGTTAAAAAATTTAACTGGAAAACATGTAGTTAATTCTTGCATTTAGCCCAATTCATCTCAATTAACTGGAAAAGTTCCAGCTATTTTCCGGACTAAAGCTGGAATTCAGCTGACCTTTCCAAATTAGCTGGAGGTTTTCCAGCTTTTTTCCTTAAACAGGCCGTTAATCGGAAAATTAACTGTAGGAAATCCAGTTGATTTTCCTCATGTAATGCGTTAGAAAAATGTGATTTGGTGACACGAATGGCCCGAAGTTGAATTATCCATGCATCAATAGCATTGGGGTATACTACGGGATAGGCGAAATGAACAATAGAAACAAGGCGTCGGTCGCCACCGACTTCCTGCACAACACTTGGGGGTAGGCCCCCCAGAATAAGCAGAAAATAACCCGTTCCCCTGGCGCTAACCTGATATACTCTCATTATAGTAGACAGTAGAAAAAACAAAACTTCTACTGCTACCATGATGGGAGTTTTTTTGATGTCGAAAAAGAGTCCAATTTCATTAGATGTAAAACTAGACGTTGTCAAAAGATGCCTGCAACATGATTCAAATCCTCATTATGAAGCGAAACAACTGGGGATCGACAACGAAACCGTCAAGGATTGGATAAGAAAATATGAAGCAGAGGGCGATGAAGGGGTAAAGGAATCCAAGGCCTGGAAACCGTACTCACATGAGCTTAAGCAGACCGCAATTCGTAACGTTCTATCCGGAAAGTACTCCATCCGAGAAGCGACAAACCAGCATGGCATTTCAAGTAAAAGTGTTTTGACGAACTGGATTTCCAAGTATACTTGTGGGAAAGAAATCAAACCTACTCGTAAAGGAAATGTTCACATGAATAAAGGACGTAAAACCACTTTTGAAGAGCGTGTTGAAATTGTGCAGTATACCCTTGCCAATCAGTTAGATTATCAGAAATCGATGAAGAAATACGATGTCTCCTACCAACAAGTGTACGCATGGGTTCGTAAATATCAATCAGGTCGCGAAGAGGCTCTTAGGGACCGTCGTGGCCGCAGTAGACCTGAGGAAGCACTAGATGAGACGCAGCGTCTTAAACTTCGAATCAAAGAATTAGAGGTGCGAAACGAGTACTTAGAAATGGAGAATGCCTTCGAAAAAAAGTTGGCAGAGATCCGGCGAAGACGTATACGCTAACCCTCGTTCGACATGTAGACTTGTATCAAGCGATTCAAGAACTGCACACGGACAAGGGCTATGCCATACTAGCGTTATGTAAGCTTGCTAAAGTCGCCAGATCTGCCTATTATAAATGGCTAAAGTGGAAGCCGTCCAAACGAGAACTTGAAAACCTTTCACTAGCAAAAGAAGTGAAGCTTCGCTATGACAAGCGAAAAGGGATACTGGGTTATCGTCAAATGCGCATCCCATTGAACCGTAAACTTAAAAAGATGTACAACAAAAAGCGATACCACCGAATCATGAGGACTCTCGGATTAAAGGCAGTGATTCGCAGGAAGCGTCCAAACGATGTAAGAGCCACGCAAACACATATCGCCGAAAACGTAATGAACCGTGAATTTCAAGCGGCTGCTCCGAATATGAAGTGGTGTACAGATGTCACCGAATTGAAGTATGGGAACGGTCGGAAGTCCTATTTGAGCGCGATTATTGATGTGTACGACAACGCCATCGTTTCGTGGGTGCTCAGCCCCTCAAACAATAACAAACTAGTCATGGATACAGTAAAGAAGGCGTATAGGGGGAAGCGTGGGATAAAGCCACTTCTGCATAGTGACAGAGGTTTCCAATATACCTCACATGAATACAATCGCTTGAAGATGAAATACGGTTTTACAAAGAGCATGTCTCGTGTGAGCCGCTGTCTGGATAACCAGCCTATAGAACGATTTTGGGGCACATACAAGGCAGAAAGCTTTTATTTGAAGAAATACGATACCTACGATGATGTTCTTGAAGATGTGAGGAATTATATCCAATACTACAATAACTACCGGTATACCGAGCGACTTAATGGCTTATCTCCCCTTGAGTATCGCCGAACTGCTTAATGAAAATAATCCCCCAGTTCTCTACACTTGAACTGAGGGAAAGTCCTAACCGGTTTTTGTTTTTTCCGCTGTCTACTTGACAGGGAGCATTTCATTTCAACCTGGGCGGGTTATTTTCGTTTATTTACATGAGGGTTTTAGTCATGATCAAGTCCGTTTGTTCTTCATCACCCATATAAAAAGAGTGAGATCCGTTTTCGACAAACCCCATTTTCTTATAGAAAGCAATAGCATTTACGTTTTTTTCCCATACGCCTAACCAGATCTTCTTTTTATTGAGTTCCATCGCAATTTCCACCGCTTTATTTAGCAGGTATTTGCCCAGCCCATGTTTTTGAAATTGGTGTTTGATATAAATCCTCTCGATTTCAAGCGATTCATCACCCATTTCTTCAGATTGGGCATCATGGGCATTGACTTTTAAATATCCGGCGGCTTCATTATCAAAATAAACAAAATAGAATCCCGAGGAGGCATTGGATAATTCTTTTTCTAATTGGTCAAGGTTAAACGCCCTTTCCAAATAGGCCTTCATATTTTCGGGCGAATTCTGATGCTTAAATGTCTCATTGAATGTTTCATGGCTAATTTCTTGTAGTTTGCGTGAATCGTCAAGAGTACACTTTTTTATATTTATAATCATTGAATTATGCCGCTCCTTTTTATGCTCAATAAGTTCTCTTGTTTCCTTTTTTTACAAATTCCCAGTCCTTTTCAATATTTTTTCTTACTCTACGAAGAAGATTAGAAAGGGTTTCCGCTTCGCTTTCGGAAAATCCCTCCAATGAAACGATATTGGAATAATCATTTTCTCTTATTAGGAAAGGATAAATGCTTTTCCCTTTTTCCGTCGGGAAGAGTTTTTTGATTTTTTTGTTATGCTTGTCTTCTTTCTTTTCGATAAAGCCGTTCATTTCTAGTTTTTTTATAGCCCGCGCTGCCGTAGTTCGATCCACTTTTATCATCTCGGCTAACTTTTCTTGAATGATTCCCGGGTTTTCGCATATTCGCACAAGATAGAGATATTGTCCTTTTGTAAGGTCATAATCTTTAAATTCAATATTGCTTATAGAATCCAATGCTCTGGCGATCATGCCAATTTCACGAAGAATTCCCCTCATTGTTAACTCCTCTATTCCTATTTTTTGTTGCAAATACAACAAAAAAACCTTTGTATTAAATTTAACCTATTTTTATTGCATTTGCAACAAAAATAATCCGCCCTTTTGGAGCATGCCCGGGAGATCCTCCGGCCAGAGAAAGTCGAATGGGGGTTAATTGATCCTTTTGCAACTGATTACCCTATTTCCTCAATCAATTCCTTATTATCGTTTCTCACATTCCCTACCGCAGTCGTCACCCGGTAAGCTCTCATCTTATTCGCATCGTAGGGTTTGAGCAACTTCGTTAGCACAGGGACTTCCGTGTTTGCGCGTTCAAGCCACTCCGTCTCATTCCCTTGATGAAGAATGACCGGCATACGATTATGGATATTTGCCATAAGGCTGTTAGGTTCTGTGGTGATGATCGTGCAGGTAGATATCTTATTTCCTTGTTGATCGCTCCAAATATCGAACAGTCCAGCAAACGAGAAGATGTCCCCGTCACGCATCAGGATTCTGTATGGCTGTTTTTGGTTGCCTTCTTGTTTCCATTCATAGAACCCGTCCGCAGGAATAATGCATCGACGAGACGCCAACAGCCGATGAAACGAAGGTTTCTCGGTCAGCGTTTCTACCCGCGCATTAATCATTTTTCTCCCGATTTTATCATCCTTAGTCCAGGAGGGAACAAGTCCCCAACGAAGTTCTCCCAACCGGTTGCCGCTTTTACCCTGAACTATTGCCGGGATAAATTGCATGGGAGCAACATTATACTTTGGCCGAAAATCGGTGATGGTCGATTCATAAACAAGGTACCTTAGCATTAATTCGTCCAAAGTGACGGTGATTGTATAACGTCCGCACATATCAGGTCTCCTCAAAAGTTTAATATTAACATTCTAAACCATAAAATTCGAGAATATTAATACCTCTTTACTAAATGAGAGTAATTGGTTACGCAACGGAGACCGAAAAAATTGAAAATTGGCAAATCTGAGTTTCAGTTATGCAAACCATATTATCAAGAGTCTGCGACCACTGCAGGCTCTTAATTTTCCTTCGGAGGTTGGGGAAGTCTTATGATGGGAACTAACCTAAGCTTGAAAGTCCACTCCACCGGCTGTTTTTTTAATGAATAAAGTCCCTTTCTTATAAAGGAGTCGCTTTCGCGACTCCCATGAGTCATTTTTCTTTTTGACGATTCAGTGTTTCTTTGATTTCATGAAACTCGTTCAGTAGTTGATCGAGTTTTTGACTTAGTTCCACTAACTTCTGATCTGCCAAACGACTATACATAGCAAATTTATTGAGTTCGGCTCGAAGTTCTTCAATTTTATGTTTTAATTCCAAAAGCGGACACCCCTGAAAATCGAGTATCTATGTGAATACGTCCGCTGTGCACTGGCGACCGTTATGCGGATCCCACTAAAGAACTGTCCGCACCAGACTAAAGTGGTATTACAAAATTCGATAAAATAGCACTTTTTTCCTGCTTTTGAAGTAATCTATGCAACTTAAAGCATAATTTTTCAATGGATGTCATTCGAAATATCTCCGTATCGGAGGCAGAAGTATGTCTTCGCCCGTAGTTTTACCCCAAAATAAAAGAACGCTCATTCGAGCGTTCTAGCAAATCCGCATATTCACTTAAGTGACGTTCCGGTGTTTTCTATGCTTACAAATAACGACGGCTTTTTGACCAGGATGGAGTTTTACGACGATTACCTTTCTTCTTTTACACATAATTTTCCACCTCCTATTATTTGTTATACAATATATGATTCTGCGAATTGATTGGATTGGACGTTTAAATTAAGTTAATATCCTTATAGATTAAAATCCCGGTGTTGTTCCGACAAGAATTCGATCTTATAATTAAATCTAACAACGAAGAGGAAAGGACAAATAACGCTACTATGAATGCACTTGAAATTATTGTTTTGAATTTTGAAGAGATTAGACGCAGAAGTATTAAAGTTTGGTTAAGTATTCCCGAGGAAAAGCTGGATTGGAAGCCCGATTCGGAGGCAATGAGCATTAAAGAAATGATTCGCCATGTTTTGGACAGTGAACATTACTATCATTTGGCTTTACTTCATCGCGGTAGTTTATCATCTTACGACTCGCCGTTTGAAAGTCGCGAATTCACGACGGTACAGGATGAGTTGGCATTTGCTGAACCTTATAGGAGCCAATTTATCGGTAGCGTTAAGTCTTTTACTCAAGAGGATTTATCGAATATAAAAATAGACCGCAGCGATGCAGGGTACATTCGATCTTTAGGGGATATGTTACTGCGCATAGCTTACCACGAATCTGTCCACACGGGTCAACTCTTAGATTATTTGAGAACGGCTCAAATGACACGCGCCAGAGTATGGGATTAATATCATGAATACCAAAAAAACAAGAAGCCTGGGGCTTACCCCAAGGCTTCTTGTTTTTAAAGCAGATTGATTGTTTTTTATTTCCGGATCGTAACGCTTGTTCCGATCGATACAAGGCTGGCTAATTGAATAACATCCTGATTATACATTCGGATACAACCGTGAGAGACTTGTTTACCAATGGAAGAGGGGTCGTTCGTTCCGTGAATGCCATAATGGGGTCTGGACAAACCAAGCCAGTAAGCTCCAAAAGGGCCACCGGGATTTGGCGCTTTATTGATAATCGAATAGACGCCTTCGGGAGTTTGCGTCAACATGGTACCGATGCCCACTGGAAATCCCCGTTTGACTTGATTGTTATCCAGCAAATAAAGCATTCGGTCAGAAAGGTCGACAATGATCCGGTAGTTTGGCATGATTAATGTATGCCTCCCTTTTTTAATTCAGTTTATGATGATTCTGCCTATGTTGATTGGGCGGAAGAGGGTTGCTGCTTTGACATGTTCATGATGTAACGTAAGGAGGAATCGGATTGAAAACCATCACGATACACCAACCTTGGGCAACATTAATTGCTCTTGGGGAAAAGAAATTTGAAACGCGCAGTTGGGCTACAAATTACCGGGGAGAATTGGCGATCCATGCCGGTAAAAAAATAGATAAGAAAATCTGTCAGACAGAGCCATTCCGAACCATTCTTGCTATGTACGGATATCATGTTGATAATTTGCCGACCGGGACTATCGTTGCGATATGCAGGTTAGAAGCATGCTACTCTGTTTTACGAACTCCGAATGAGAAGGCTTTACTCGAAAATGGCACTCTAAACACGCTGCATAGGTATCCTATAGAGAAGCAAGAAATGGCGTTCGGAGATTATACGGATGGAAGGTTTGCCTGGGAATTGGGAGATGTAAGGCGGTTGCCTAACCCGGTGCCGGCAAAAGGTCGCCAGGGGTTTTGGAATTGGGAGCCGAGCTCATAATACTTATATTAAAACTAAGATAGGATGCATATATTATATAGCCTGCTAAGAAGGTGAAAATAGGGGGGGATCGGGATGAACAAGAAAAGATGGCGGAATTACGCGCTTTGGGTGAGCGTGGCTTCTCAAATTCTGTTGCTCATCCAGTTAATCGGCCATTTAACCGGACTTTTTGATTTAACGGAAGTTATAGCCCAAGAAGTACTAACGGCCATTGACGTTTTGCTTGGCATTCTGGCAACGCTTGGGATTATTTCGAATCCGACGAAGCCGAATTCCAAAGGGTACAATCTTTAAAGCAACTGGTTCTTTATGTACATAATTTTTTGCTCAGTTACCCGATGGTCTGAACCCTGAAAACCACCTGCACACTGTGTAGGTGGTTTTTCCGGTTTTAAGCAATCTTTCCTAGACGTTTAGGCTTCCTTCCAAATAAAGAACAGCATGTCCGCCGATCGCGACTCTGGCCCCCAGATTTTCACAGTAGAGGATTCCGCCTCTTTTGGACAACTGTTTGGCGAGCAGTTTGTCTTTTTCCAGAATTCCCGCCCAATAGGGAATGAGCGTGCAGTGTACGGAACCGGTAACGGGATCCTCGTCCACGCCGGCGTGGGGAGCGAAAAATCTGGAAACGAAATCGCTTTGTTTTCCTTTAGCCGTGATCACCAATCCGAAGGAGTCCGGCAACTTTTTAATTAACTCAAAGTCAGGGATAAAATGCGCAATCCGCTCTTCATTTTCAAGTACGGCATAATAACGGGTTCCTGTCTGATTTCGGGTTACGTACAATTCTTCCGGGTCCCCTCCTAGAATTTCCTCGATCAAAGAGAAGGAGTCTATTTTTTCAGGAATACGGGCAGGAAAATTCAGTTCAAACAGATCGTCTTTCTTAACAACTTTCAATATGCCGCTTAACGTATGGAAATTCATCTCCGTCAAACCTTGATCGAAAAAATGATGAATCACATAAGCGCTCGCCAATGTCGCATGGCCACATAGATCAATTTCCAATTCCGGCGTAAACCACTTCAAGTCAAAATACCCGTCACGAGGCACGACAAAGGCGGTTTCCGACAAGTTGTTCTCATAGGCAATGTTTTGCATGAATGCAGTGTCCGGGAACTCGCTCACTATGCATACACCTGCCGGGTTTCCTTTGAAAATATCTTTCGTAAATGCATCTACGACATAATACTTCATCTTTTCACTCCTCCTCTTTTGTATACTATAATAGAAACAGCCTAGAACAGATTGCCGAAAATAGAACAGATATGAAATGGAGCACGGGTTAAGGGGTAATGACATGAACGATAGGAAAGAAAAAAGCGGTCAACGCATGCGGCTGGTATACGATGCCGTTGTAGAGGGTATTGCAAGACGGGAGTGGAAACCCGGGGACAAGCTGCCCTCGGTTCGAATTCAGTCCGAACGTTTGAAGGTCCACCGGTTAACGGTGCTGAAGGCGTATCGGAAGCTTAAGGATGAAGGTATTATAGAGGTGAAATACAAATCCGGTTATTTTGTATGCAGAGTTCCGGCGGCGGTCCCGACACCAGGAGCCGGCATTCCGGATGACCGGCTGCACTGGGACTATGGGGTGCACAAGTCCACTGTTAACCGCAACAGAGCGATGGAATTCCAAAGCCAAAGCGTGGAATATCAAATGTCTAAGGCGTTGATCGATCCGAAATTGCTGCCCAACAGGTACTTATCCAATCATGTGCGGCAAGTGTTCGATATTTATCCCAAGGTACTCAGTACATACTCCGACGTAATGGGGGATTTGGAGCTGCGGGAGGCTATGGCCGGTTATTTTTTGCAAAAACACGGGATTGTGGCGGGGGCGGATGAAATGATGGTTACGACGGGTGCCCAGCAGGCGATCGACCTGGTATCCCGGTCACTGGTCAAGCCCGGCGATACGGTATTAATTGAGACACCGACATACGGTCCGGCTATCGAATTGTTTCGGCAGCAGAATGCGAAACTGATCCCCATTCCTATTTCTCAGGAAGGATACGATCTCGATCGGGTGGAACAAATCATGAACCGTCACCGCCCTCGTTTGTTCTATGTGAATCCGACCTTCCATAACCCTACCGGATTCACGGTACCTTCCCCGCAGCGCAAAAGATTGGTCGAACTGGCGGAAAGTTATCAATGCATCCTCGTGGAGGACGATATAAACCATGACATTTATTTTGAATGTGTTCCTCCTCCTCCATTGTTTTTTTACGATACGGAAGGTTATGTGGTTTATATCCGCAGCTTTAGCAAATATGTGGCGCCCGGACTTAGAGTCGCCTTTCTGACCGCCCGTCCGCCGGTCATGAACTGTTTGGTTCCGATGAAAGCGTTGACGGATCATGGATCGCCGCTGTTGGGCCAGAAAATATTCCAGCACTACTTTTTTTCCGACCGGCTCCAGGCGCATATTGCCAAACTACGGACCGCCCTTCAATTGCGTAAAGAAAAAATGGAGGCACAGCTTGCCGGAACAGGGTGGCAATGGGCGAGCCCGAAGGGCGGATTGAATTTGTGGATTCGCCTGCCGGAGGAGATTACGGCGGAGTCGCTCTTGGAGCGCTGCCTGAATCGCTCCGTTGCTTTTCTTCCCGGCGCCATTTGCGATCCTCTAGGACTGCTTAATAACCGGATCAGGCTAAGCTATTCCTTTATCAATGAGCCCCAATTAGAAGAAGGGATTAAGCGTTTGATTGCGGCAGCAGACACCCTCAAGGGGATTGATAACACTCGGGGAACGTAAAGAAGTAAATTCCAAATCGACATAAAAATCTAAATACCTAAACTTGGGAAAAAATACCGCTATGGAATACGGATTCCGCAGCGGTATTTCTGTTAGTTATTCAAGTCATGCAAGCCAGGGCTGTGCTCGCTGGGCAGCTCCGGCATGAACGGAAGCGGGAAGCCTTCCGGAGGTGCCGTAACTTCCAGGGTTCCTCCATTACGACTGGGCGTTTGCCCCCGTCCGCCGAGCGTTTCCTGAAGAACCTTGGCTGCTGATGGATCAGGCTTATCCGGAACGATTACGTTAATCAAATCTTCTTTGTAAAAATACATTGTGAACCTCCTGGTGGATGATTTTAGCTGCCTGATTTCCATAGTTTACCTAAGCCCTGCAGATCTTATGCGGTTTTCCGGGCACATGTCCGTTTTTATTTCTCCCCGGCCTCCATTGCATAAAGGACTGCATTATCGGGAAACTTACTGCATGTAGTCACTAACTCAGGAGGTGCTTTTCTTTGAAAAAGAGTTTGACCGCCATGCTTGTTACGGCGTTGATTTCCGCAGTGTTGGTTCTGCCGGCCTCTGCTTATGGAAACAACACGAACGGCACAGATATGAATAACACCACAGGGGGCAATTATTCGACGAATAATGTCCGGGCCAATGCGGCTAACAATAACGATAACCGCATGGATTGGGGCTGGCTTGGTCTGATCGGCCTGCTCGGGCTTGCCGGGATGCGCAGAAGAGAAACCGATCGTCGTTCATAGGCGATGCGTATCAAAGGACAAAAAGGCTTCCGCTGGAAGCCTTTTTGTTTCGTTTAACGATGGCGGGAGTCGTTCATCTTAACCTGTATTCTTTTTTGGTTTCTTCGTAAGCAATCAGCGTAATTTTCTCTCCGGTCATCTCTTCAAGCGCTGCTTCCGCCTCTTTGATGACGGCAACCGCATCCGCGCCAGCATCCAATGGTACAACTTGGTATTTATCCGTTAATATTTCCATCGTTGTTCCCTCCATTCTGTAGTATCATTTAGTCTTCCCCCAAGGTGAAAATCCATAATTCAGAAAAGAGTTGAAACAAATCGGAAATCCGTATATAATCATATCTACGGGATTTTTTCCTTCTTACCCTTGCCGGGGTGGCGGAATTGGCAGACGCACAGGACTTAAAATCCTGCGGTAGGTGACTCGCCTGATTTTCCGTCAACTGATACGCTAATTTAATCGCAGGTTCAACCGTTTATCTCCGTTCAATTTACGTTGAAGGGGGATTTTTTGCGTTATGGCAGGACGGAGAATTACGCGGATACCGGACGAGATTCCGGAGCAATTCCGTGGCTGGGCGGAGGCGCTCGGCGGATTTCTAACGTGGAAAAAGACGCAAGGGATATCGGAGCAGACGTATAGCGATTACGATAAGCACGTGCGCCTGTTCTTCAAACGGTTTCCTGACGCGTGGACAAGCCCGGCGGAGTTAAAAAAGGCGGCATATACGCATTTATCCGCGGAGGAGATCGCGGCGCCTACGTTTAACAACCGGCTCGTTTATTTGCGGACGTTTCTGAATTGGTGCGTGGAGAACGGGTACGCCGCGGATAATCCGATCGCGAATATCAAGAAGCGGAAGGACGAAGGGCGCGTCGTTAATATTGACGCGGAGATATTGCGGGAGTTACTGACGCTTCCCGATCAAAAGACGTTTACGGGATTGCGCGATTATTCGCTCATTCTGTTGACGCTAGATTCCGGCATTCGTCCGAAAGAGGCGCTGTCCCTCATTCCGATCGACTTCAATCCGCAAGCCTGCGAAATCT
This sequence comes from Fontibacillus phaseoli, assembly GCF_003337355.1. GTDB lineage: Bacteria > Bacillota > Bacilli > Paenibacillales > Paenibacillaceae > Fontibacillus > Fontibacillus phaseoli. The sequence goes on from NZ_QPJW01000001.1 coordinate 504,340, forward strand.
ATATCGCGGCCAAAGTGGCGAAGACGCGCGTATCCAGGACGCTCCCTATTTCGGACCATACCGCAAAAGCGATACGGAGACTCACTGCGATAAGGCCTGCGGATTGGAGCGCAGATGTGCCGATATTTTGCACGTGGGAAGGCGGAAGGATGACGCGGCATACTTGGGGCGACCGTATCGAGGCGTACAGCACGAAGCTCGGCGTACATATTCGTCCGTACGACTTGCGGCATGCCTTTGCGCTAGAATTTTTGCGCGGATCAGGCTCGCCGTTTGCGCTGCAGCGGATGCTCGGCCACGCGGACATGAAGATGACACAGCGATACATTTCGCTGCTTGATGACGATATTAAGTCGGACCATACGAAAGCGTCGCCGCTGAATCGGTTGATTACGGATAAAAAACGAATAACGAAATTGTGACGTGTGAATGCGCTCGTCTCTTCGGAAGTAACCGGAGGGGCGGGCGCTATTTTTTTTTGCGAATAATGTGCGCGACGTGTGTGGACGTCGTCTTTTTTGATAAGCGGCGGAAAATTTCTTCGGAAAGTGTGCGAGATCGATTCGACCGGCAACAGAGTAAGTGAAGGGGGCGAAACATAAAATGAACGCAATTACACCGTTACCAAACGATAAGCAAACGCTACTCGACGGGCCTGGCGGTTTTGAGGTGTACAACCGCGAACTCGTCCGCAAGGTGTTTCCGCGAATCATACGCGAAGTCTACGACGAGGTGTACGCAGACTCTCGACAACGAAAGCCGGACATACGCGACATTATAGCGTTCTACTTTACGCTACAGTCGTACATCGACGGAAATTATCTCCGCGCAGATGGGACCATAAATGACCGGTTTGGGGCGTGCTTCATATCGTACGAGACGCTGACGTCAATGCTGCGGATCGAACGAAACCGCATCAAGCAGCTCGCGGACATTCTCGAAGCTAACGGAATTATCCGGACGGCGACTCGCTGGGAAAGTACGCGGAAATTTAAATGGTATTTTCCCTCGTACTGCCCGCGGATAACCGATGACGGCTACGTTGTTGACGAGGACGGGACGAAGATTGTTCCGGATATGAACGTATACCGGCCGCGAAGAAAAAGAAAAGGGGTTGCGTAAGAATGGCAATAGCGTGGGGATATAGAAAGCGTGAACGGTTTGCTGACAGCAAGGGGAGGACGTGCGGAGCGGTTGGATTGGTGAGTAAGCGAGACTGTAAAGGAGACTATTCGCTTGTTTATAACATTGACCACATTGTCCCGGAGAGTAAAGGAGGTCCGGACGAGGTAAACAACTTGAGGATTCTCTGTATGCCCTGCAACAGTCTGAAAGGTGACTTAGAGGAAGAGGAGTTCCTACTACGCGCCAAAATGAGGCGTGAGATCATCGCTATGCAGACAGCGATTTCCCAAGAGTGCGGAATTGACATGAGGGAGTTAAGTGCCGTTTTTAAATCGGTCAGCATCCCCAGGCAATTCGATGTGCTCTCAAAAATCACCCCAAAGATAGTAAGTATGCCTGAGGCCGACTACAGGAAGTATGCCTAGGGCCGACGACTGGTGGTATGCCTGAGGCCGACTGTAAAGATAGAAAGGTTTTAAAAGAGAAAGATGTAAGAGAGAAACAAATAATACCGCTTCGGTTAAATTCGCTACGCTCATTGAACCTCGCGGAGCAATTGATATAAGAAATACCTTACGCGCACAGAGACATATCATTGATAGATTTTCTTCGCGTAAAGAAAAGAATATGTAAGCATATTCGAAGAAGTACGCAGCCGGCCGCAGCGCCGCGCATCCACTACAAGAAACGGAGGGCCCCACGATGACTCAACGCAATTACCCGGACAATCCGCTACTCGGCCCGTCAAGCCGCGCGGAGTTCATTGTCGCAAACTTACCGCTCGTCTACTCGATAGCTTGGCGTTATCGTTCGCGAGCCGAAGCGCTTCATATTCCGCAGGAAGACGTCGTCAGCGAGGGCACTATCGGACTCATACTCGCATATGACCGCTACTCTGACGCAAGCAAGGCGTTCGCTCAAATCGCAGCCCCGTATATTCGCGGACACATCCGGCACATGTTCCGGGACCGAGCGCACGTTATTCGGATACCGCGCAAGCACTCCGAAAATGCTCAGCGTATCAGCCGCGAATGTCTCGACGATGTGTCGGACGCGGAGATCGCGCAACAACTCGGAATTACCGTAGAGGATGCGCGGGAGGCGAAGTACTGCGTGATGATCCGGAAGGCGGAAAGCTTGAACGCACACGGTCCGGACGACGATCGCGCGCCAAAGGAACCGGAATGCGAAGCGGACTATACCGGAGCCGAGGTCGACGAGTTTACCGCGACACTAACGGAGGGCCAGCGCAATATCATTCGCTTGCTAACGGCGGGCGTGCCGCAGACAGACATCGCAAAGACGCTCGGAATTACGCGCCAGGGCGTCAACGAAAGTATGAAACGGATACGGGCGCGGTATCAAAAATTTTACGGAGGTGTCGTCGCATGAAAAACGAATTGAACGTACAACTCACGCCAGATTTTCGCCTTACCGCAGATGACCGCAATTTTATCGTAAAGGAACGCCGCCTCGTCGACCCAACGCTTGCTCCGAATTGGAAGGCGCGACTCGCCGCAAATCCAACGCTTGATCCGTCACCGCGCGAAGTATGGGAGGACGCCGGCTATTACGGATATACTCCCGCCGGGCTCACGGCGGCTCTCGGGACCGTCCGGATTAAAGCGGCAGCGAGCGGAAACGCGGAAACACTCGCCGAATTTATGGCGCAACTTGCTGCGGAGACTGAGCGGATAGTCGCGGCGCTATCATCGGGTCAGTTGCGCGATTTTGACGTCAAATTAGCGTCGTAACCCGGCGCGTAGTGTATTCGGTAGGGTAGAGCGTAGTAGCGCTAATTTAACGGTAAAACGAAAGGGGAACGAAGTGATGCACGGAGCAGACGCTTATCATGTAGCAATTCGGGAGGCTCATAGAAGAGGCCTTGGCGGACTTGAGAAAACGGGATTAGGTTATAAATATCACGGGGGAGACGCGGAATGTTTCCGTTGGGGGAACGTTTTGTTCGTGACAGCTTCACACGCCAGGGGACGGACGTTTTTCATTTATTTGATAGATGAGGAAGAAAAATTATTCAAGGTGTACGGGATAACTGGCGGAAATCCGGGATGGACTGAAACATACGGCTGGTTGCATAAAGGAACGTGGGTTATGCCTATCCTCGAGTATTTTAGGCAACTTGAACGAGATGTTACGGATTTTGACGCGAAGCAAGAAGAAATAAAGCGCCGAAAGCAGGCGAAGGAGAACGTCATTATCGGCGAACAAGTTGCGAAATTTAATGCCATGTTCCGGGAGGTGTCCGCATGACACGCGGCGAAATCATCGCAAAATGGGACGGGATGGCTCCACGTGAACGTGACGCTTGGGTTGCGGAGGCTGTGTTCGGCTGGCGGAAAGAGGAAAGGCCGAACAGTCCTGAATCGGAGTATAACGCATGGTACTGGGTAAATTCCAGCGGTAACGTAGAGGTTCCCGTCAATTTCTTCAAGCCTACGCGCCTGCTTGACGACGCGTGGTCGGTCCTCGAGGTATTTTACGCATACATCGTTAAGCGCAATGACGGCGTTAATCACTATTTCGCAGCGATTAAAACCGACGAGGGCGCCTTTGTGTCGCAAGCTTATGGAGAAGCCGCGCCAGAAGCGATGTGTCTCGCGGCGATTATCGCGAGGTTAACGGAGGAGGTGGCGGCGTGAGCAACGTTAAGCTTACGAAATTTCCCGTAACGGCTCCGGATGGGACGGAGTACCGCGTGAAGATCCGCGAGTGTGAGGACGGTATGTGGGTCAGTAATTACGCGATCGCTCGATTATATGCGAAAAGGAAACGATGGGGCTTCCGAAAAGTTTTTGGTCGCGAATACCTCGACGGCGGAGGCGCGTACTCACACGGCGACCCGGATTATATCACCATTGCGTCGCGCGTTGTTGGTGATTATTACGCGGCCTTGCGCGCTGACGCGGAGTATCGGCGAATGATTAGCCGCGATGAGGTGCGCCGACAAAGCGCTGCCGAGCGATTTGCGCAATGGGACGGGAGGATTACGGATTGAAGATCGAAACGGTTGACGATATTCTCGAATACTAAGGAAAGGGTGAACGCGAATGAACGCAGAAATCGAATTAACTCCGGATGAAATCCGCGAATTTAACTTGTGGCTATACGACTATCCGCAATATAAACGAATGTCCTGGCGCGAACAGGTAATGTTCTGGAGGGCACTACGAGAGCGGAGGGAGGCGGCATGACGGCGAGACACTTCGTCAATCTCACGAATGGCATCGAAGCCATCCCGAATATCTCCGAGCCGTACGCGTTTATCCGCATTCAATCGACGGCCTGCGAACAGAAACGCTGGGACTTCGTACTGCAGGACCTCGATTATACGTTCTTACTCGCGCTCGCGTCCGGTGAAACTTGCGTTGTTTACGATTATGGCGCAAATAAACCCGTTCCGCGCGCGTTGTATCAGGGCGTCGAATGGGTGCGCTATGCGTTAAACAGGCGATGGCTCGACGTTGAGATTACGCCAGTTGTTCGCGGACACAACGTATTAGCGTATTTCCGCGAGTGTTATTCAACGTTAGATAAGCGGACTTTCACGAAAATAGACTATGTGCGCAAGTTTTTGAATACGAACGAAATACGGATCGAATTGCGAACGGGCGCAACGCAACATGACGGGGATTACGAATACTATGCGCGGATATTAAAGGAGGCGGCGTAATGGACTGGAACGCATTTTTCGGAGCCTTAACGTGGTGTTCCGCGATCCTTTCGACGATCGGCGCTATCTGTTTCGGAGCGTTTTCCATAGACGAGAAGGATGGCGCGATTCAACGGTTCAGGGTTGTATGCGCGGCTTCCTGCGGACTTTGCGCTGTGCTGTCCGTAGCAACGATCGCCGGAATGGGTTGGGGTCCGCAATGATCCCGTACGTTTATCGCAGTTTTACCGGGCAAATGGGCGCTTTCTCAGCGTCCCGGTACTTGCGGGAATGTCCGACTAAACACGCGTAATTTACCGCTAAAATATCTGTCCGGTGAATGGCCGCTTGTTGTCCGTATGAGGAACGTACGTTCGCGTTATATTAAGATCAATGACGAACGGTGTCGAATAACTCCCATTTCTAATCCATCGAGAAAATGTAAGATACACAGAGTAATAACGAGAAAACGGGAGATTGCTGAAACAAAGACCATCTGTAATTTACCAATTTTCCTCTGTAATATATACCTGTTTATACCATTTGAGTTCATTCTAGTTTATTTGAGCCTGGTTAAACCTGTGGATATATGGAAACTTGATAAACCGAACAAATCTCGGAATTTGGCGTTTTACGAATCTCGCATGTAATTTATATAATCGGAGGTGTCAGCGGAGTGACAACGGAGATTACACGGGACCTTGCGGAGGACTTGGCGATATGCGAGGCGGCGATATCCGGGCCCTGGCATTTGATGCCTAGCGTTCACTCGGAGTATCAGTACGAAGTCTGTCGGAGTGATTTCTTAGATACGATCGTGGCTTCGGCAATTACCGAGGATGATGCGCGGTTTATCGCAGAAGCGCGTGAAGGATGGCCGCATGCGATCCGGCGGGCAGTCGAGGCTGAATCCGCGCTCTCCGCTGAGGAAGACCGGAGATGTAGGTTCGAGGCAATGGCGGACGAGTGGGCGTATGAAAACGAAATGATACGATCCCACGTCGAGAAACTCCGCTTAGTTTACGAACGCGGCGAAAGTGATGAGGCGCTCGCAGTCGCAGTCGGCGAATTTTTACGGGAGGTGGGGGAATAGTGGCGCGTCCTAAAATCACCGCAGAGCAACGCGAAGACTGGCGCAACCTTCCGCTTGCGAATTGGAACACGCGAACGGTACACGCTATGGTCATCGACCTCAACGCGGAAAAATTCGGCATTGAGAAATACGTACCATTGCGCGGCTGGGCGTTTGAACAAGGCGTAATCAAGCGCGCACTCAACGACTACGGTGCGGCGGCCTTACGTGAAACTATCGAACGAGCCTTCGCGGAGTACAAGCCTGGCGCACAGTATCCGCAGCTTACCGCAGGCTTTCTGATCGCGTACATGTTGCCGCGGATCATGCCGCAAGTTCTGGCGGAAGGGCAACGGAAGGAAAAAGCGAGTGCGGCGGTGGTGAGCGCAATGTCTGCGGAGGAGATGGCGAGTTGGCTATGACGGCGAAGTGTCCGAGTTGCGGCCGCGAAGTTGAGTTGCGCAAGCACGTTAATAGATGCGTGTGTGGTGCGCGGATAAAAATAGTTTAGTGTCGCAGTAGACACATTTTGTTCAACAAAAATGAGGAGGTTTTTGAATGAGCATTGAAAACAAATTGAGGGGATTATGCAAAGAAAACGGCGAGGTAGAAATTGAAAGTATCGACTTAACGAAAATGGCTGTAGACGTGATTTTGCCTTATGAAAGCAGTTCGTATGCGATTGAGTTGGAAGGGGAAACGGACGAGGAAATTATCGAATCATTCAAAGAAAAAGTAAATGGACGATTGAGCGATATGGTTAATCATTTGGAAGATTGCAAGCTGGATTAACGTCGTAGTTCGAACATTCGGTGCAGATATGACACATTTAACGCAAGAGGGTGTTTAAATGGCAAATCGGAAAAACACAGAGTTATTCTCATTGCTCGATGATCTACATGAAAATTTTGTACAGATAGAGCATTTCGCCGTTGGTCGAACAAAAGCGGGGAAACGTCCTGCTGGAAGGCTGAAACATATAGAAACTCATGCTAGAAATATTGAGCAGATTGCGGTGGAAATTCAGCAACAAGTTCAAGCGATGATGAAGTAGAAACGTCACAGTTCGAAAATATAGCAAAGGAGGAATCGCATGGCACACGCAGACAACTGCATATTAGCGCAACACTGTACGCTAGCAGGCGGAGACAAGTGCAACGCAATTTGTCCGTCGTACGTAGCGTGTCACGGCGCGGATGGCCTCGGCGGAAGGATCGGCGCGGCAGGCGTACCGGCGGAATACAAGCGGCTCACACTCGCGAACAGTCCGGCGCGCGAAACGCAGATAGAGGCGTATAAAATCGCAGAGGCGTACGTCGGGACTTTTATGCGGCAATTCGATACCGCGCTAAATCCGCGAACGGAACGAATCAAGTCGCTTTATCTGTTCTCGCACGAGCCCGGCACCGGAAAGACAACGACGGCCGCGGCGCTATTAAACGAGTGGGTCATACGCCATTATATCGGGTCGCTCCAACGGAACGGGCAACCGCTGGAACGGCCGGCATACTTCTTAGACGTAAATGATTGGCAAAAGCTGTATACGACGTTTACAAGACCGCACGTACCGACAGATGTTGCCGAACCGGCCGCGCGATTATATTACCGTCAAATGCAGAGCGCACGGACTGCTCCGTTTGTCGTGCTTGACGATATTGGAGTACGCGACGCGTCAGACGGGTTTCGCGGAGATTTACACAGCGTAATTAATCACCGCAATACCAACGGATTACCTTCGGTTTATACCTCAAACGTTACATTCGAAGATCAGGTGCGCGTGTTCGACGGTCGAATGGCGGATCGTATGCGGGACATGTGCGGAGTGGTTCCGTTTGTGGGTGAGAGTAAACGCGGGAAGAGGAATTGAAAAGTTTTTCATAGCGTTTCATACGAGCAAGTCGAATAATCTAGCAAATCGAAGCAACTTATAGATTGACTCGTTTAGCGCTGCTTTTAAAGATAAAATTTCATTCTTCGCGATTAGACAAGTAAGTTGTTACTTATTATTATCGGAGGTGACTATCGAGAATGCCAGTACACGGAGAGCAGTTACTTTCAAAGACGGTCGACGTCGGCGACATATCCGCGCTAACCAAATACGGAATCACGCGCGAGGACTTCGAGACGCCAGGCGAGCGCCAAGCATACGACTTTACCGTTAAGTACGCGCAACAGAACGCCGGCCGAGCGCCGTCCTACGTTACACTTGCGGCAGAGTGTCCGGACATTACGTATATACCGGACGTTTCGGATTCGTTCGAATATCTCGCGGGCGAACTTAAAGCCGCGGCAGCCAAGCGCGAAGTCCTGCGTAAGATCAACGGATACACCGACGAAGACAGCGGCAGAAAAGTCCCGTCGGAACTCGCTGAGAAATTTGCGCAGCTTGCGCCGGCCGACTTCGGAAAATATCTGCGCGAACTCGGTGAATCAATCGAAGGCAAGGCGACGGTTAAACGCGATATCGGCGCGAGTCTCCTAACGTTGGCCGGCGCATTTAAAACGGAGTACCAAAAGCGCAAGGCCGGCGAGTCGTACACGTTATGGAAAACGCCGTTTGCGACGCTTAATGCGGAGATTGGCGGCCTTTATTCCGGGGATTGTTATATCATTATGGCTGAATCTGGCCGGGGTAAAACGTACTTGTCCGAGGTCTTTTTGGACGAGCTGCTCCGGCAAGGGGCGGTCGTGCTGGCCAAGTCATATGAGGTTAAGTGGTATCCGCTAATTTCGCGGCTCATTTCGATCGCGACCGCAAGAGATGGCGCAGTTAAAGCGGACGGACTCGGCGACGTTGGCCTACCGAACAAGGCGATGCTCGCCGGCAAGATGGACGCGGAACTGGAATCGTTCATGCTCGATATGGTCGCGAAGATTAACGAGTATTATCCGGGCGAGCTTATCCTGCAGGCGAAAGGCGACGCTAATCTTACGCGCAGCTTGGACGAGTTGGATCGCGAACTGCATATGCGGCCGGATATCGACGTTGTTATCATCGACCCATTCTACGGATTGTCCGACGTCTACGGACGGAACGCGAATAAGACAGCGGGCGGTGCGGCGGAAATGGCGGCCCGGCGCTTGGAAACGATTATTGGTGCGCACGATGTCGTCGGTATATTCACGATCCAGGCGCAGACCGAGCGTCAGGAAACGGAAGAGGGCGAACACCGGGCGGTGAAGCTGCCGAAACGCGACCAGGTGAAGACGACGAAAGCCGTACTCGAAATCGCGACTAACCTATTTTCGTTTGATGCCGCGAATGGTAACGGGGCGCTCGGCGTTGAGAAGGGTAGGAATGGTGGCGAGGGGTTTGCGATCGAACTCGTTGCGCTGATGGACTACGGGGTGCTGCGGGAACTGCCGAAGGGTACGGAAATTGCGGGGCAGTTTGCAAGTGGATTTTGATTCAATACAGTTTGTTTCCTAACAAGATACAAAATGTGTTGACGCGGAAAACAAATCATAGTATGCTTGACCCATGGAAAATATTCCAACTTATTTTTGGAAGGAGAATATGAAGTGCAAGAAAATTTATTAGGGGAGTTTATCCGCGAGAAAAGACAAGAACTCGGATTTACCGTCCGCGATATCGCTGAAAAGGCCGAGATCAGCTTTTCCCAGTGGAGTAAGCTTGAGAGGGGGTTGGTTAAGGACCCAACTGATGAGACTCTTGAGAAGGTTTCATATGCGATTAACGTGGACAAGGAGAGTATCTTTGCGCTTGCCGGAAGAATCTCTCCGGAAGTTGATATTAGCGATTACATCCAGCAGGAGAAAAGTCAATTTTACTACGACCTCTCCAAGCTGTTGGATAGCTCCGTGAAAGTGCTTGAAGAATCACGTAAGTATATGTTTAAAGCAGCACCATTGCTTGAGCAGTTGTTTGACGTAGTAGCCGTCGCAGATGAAACTAAGGATCTCAACGACAGTGAAAAACTGTTTATCGCTCGCGAGATCGAATCGGCATTTAAATTAAGTGTTAAAAGACTTAAAGCCAGAAGAGATAAGCAAAACGAAACAGATTGATACAAGGAGTGGTGCTTAATGCTAACTGCCTTAATGGCGGAAATCGAGCGTTATCCTTGGCGCAACCCACGCTGGCACGCGGACAAACTCGAAGCCAGCTCGCCCAACCGCGAAGACGACCGGCCGTCCTTTCGCGTCACCACGGACCCGGACTCGGAGTTGTTCGGATGCTGGAACGATTCGGGCGCAATCGATCCGCATCTCAGGCGCGGCGGCCCCGTCCAACTTCTCGCCATGTTACGCGGCATCGACGAAGAAACAGCGCGCCAGATATTAACGGAAAGCGAGCGGGATGGCCCGGCGGACTACATAACGCTTCAAATACGAAAACCTACCGCCAAGGCTCGCGCACGACCGCTCGACATAGCGCTACTCGACCGTTACTCTACGGACCGCTCCGACTACCTCACGAATCGCGGCATAAGTCCGGAGGTGCAGGCGCTATTTCGGACCGGTTACGATCCGCAGAGCCGCGCCGTGACAATTCCGTGGTTTGACGCTGCCGGACGGTTATTGACGGTAAAATATCGGACAACCTACGCAAAACGCTTTTGGTACACAAAGGGGGGCGTTCCGGTCCGCGATTTGATATACGGGATCGACGTTATTCATTCGCGGAATATCAAGCTCGCGGCCTGCGTGGAGAGCGAAATCGATGCGCTCTATCTCTGGACGATCGGAGTGCCGGCGATTGCGACCGGTGGGGCGGCGTTTAACGAGAAGAAACGCAATCTTATCTTGCGGAGTCCGATCGAAACTCTCGTGCTATTGCGGGATAACGACGCGGCCGGACGAGCCTGGCGGAATGAGATCGCGGAGAGTTTGCAGGGACGGTTGCGGTTGGAAATTGCGTTGGTGCCAAGCGGATACAAAGATCCTACCGAGGCGGGAATAACGGAAATAGGGAAAACAAGGGAAATTTATAGTCCGCTGGTAAATTTTATGATGACAGCGTGACGAAAGTTGTCGTATAATGGCGATAGTTGACATTCAGCAACTACTGCGCAGGGCAAACCATTAAGATTCGCCCTCGCTGCGGCGGCTCGGTGGCATTAATGTTCCTTCATATAACTCGCGCGGATGGTAGTATTTACCGGTCACAACGTATATCGCGTCTGTAATTGCGATTGCGTCGCGTAATGAAATTTTACGCTTCTGATCCGGTTCTTCCGATAGAGCGCGGGAGATAACAGATTTAGGAACGGCAGAATAGTCGGACAAGTCTTGCTGACTCCAGCCGATTTCATCGAGAACCACACCGAGGCGGCAGCGACCCAGTTCTCGTCGCAATTCGCCTACCTGCCTTCTGTGTCAGTCATCATTAATTATTTTAACAAATTTTCCGCAAAAAGTGTGCGAAAGTTTAATCATCGGCAACATAGTAAGTGTAAGGCACAAAATCTATTAGGAGTTGATATAGTTTGAGTAGTAAAAAACTGAATATTCTAGCAGAAGCCCACAGGCAGAACCCTACTGCAGAAACGTTCAATCACTTGTATGAGGAGGCGTCCGCAGAGTTCGGGGATTTTCATCGCGACACTCTTCTGAGTCGAGGTTGCCAAGACAGGCACAAAGCTCAGGAAACGTTTGATAACGCGGTGCTCGAGTTATCTAGACGGGATGATATCCGGGACTTCACGAACTCTCTGTCCGCGGCTTTGAAACTCAAACGTCTTGAAGTGTTCAGAGGGAACAAGAGACGCCGAAAACGAGTTGTAGGATCGTTGGATGAAGTAGTGGAGGATGTTGCGTCAGGGGAGTGCCAACCAAAGTACAAACTTCCACCTGATATATACGCTGTATCTGCCGAAGCCGAGGTTATACCAGTTATGGGAACAAAAAAAGAAGCCGAGAAGCGCCAACTTCTCGACATCTTAGTGGATCGCGCTAACGATCCGGTAGCGACGCTAATCGCTACAGAAAATAGGACATTTGAATGTGATGAGTTTTCCGTCAATGCGTTCGCCAAAACGCTCGGGATACATCATCAAGAAGCTCGCCGCAAGCTTGATCTTATTGCACGTCAGTTCAGACTCGGAGTAGACGGAGATATTCTCGAATACTTACCAGAAGGACTGCGTGTAAAGCGTCATTATCTTACGGCATGATTTCTTTATGAGAAGGACGAGTTTTCGGGCACGAAAGCCGTCCTCTCAACACTAGTATAGCACAATCGTCAAGCAAATTAGCAAACGGTAAGTTTTAGCTCTATGTATAGCATAACCTAAATCTTTACAATTCATTCAATCTCACGTTTTCAATATTACGCAAAAAATTGCGCATTGTCAACGTTTAGTTTCCTATTGCCTAAAAGCAACTTACCCGGAGGTATCCGATATGAAACGTTATTCCACATATAAAGTACGCAGCAATCCGAATATGGTTCCGCAAATCTCGCAAAATGTACGCCTTTCCTCGTTCGACGACGCGTTCCTTCTATATAATGGCGCGCCGGAAGTATACGAAGACCCGGCAGACTACATTCGCTTGAAAGGCGGTCGGATCGCATGACGCAGAAATGGCGCCTAACCGCGCACGCCCTCCGTCGGATCACCGAACGGTTCGGCGTTGAGAAATCGTCGGCCGCGAATTGGACGAATCAGCACATGGCCGACGCGGAATACGTATGCAACACGCTCGCCGAGGACGGAACTTACGGTCGCATGTTCGCCAAGTCCGGCATCGTATTTATCGCGGATTTGATTGATAGCGCGGTCCTAACCGTGTTGAAAGCGGAGATTCCGGCGCCGGCCGTTTCCGCAGTTGCCGCCGCAGTTGGTCGCGAGGTCAAACGCAAGGAACTCGCAGTATTGAAGGCCGAAGTAGAAGCGCTCGCCAAACGCGCACCGCTCGAACAGGAGGCGGCGACCCTGCGCCTGGCAATCGCAAAGGCCCGGACGGCCGCGCGCCGCAATGCGTTGACCGCGCGAATGAACGCAGTCGAGCTACAGATTCGCGAGATTAACGCCGGGATTACGAAGGAGAAACGTGAATTGACGCTGCTGGCGCAAGGATACGCAGCGATCGTTTAGAGCCGATTCCTACGTCGGCCGTGTTGCGGTAACTTTCCGGTTGCTGCGACATATCGGGCGTAGGGGCCGCGCATTAGTCGCGTAAAAATAGCGTCAATCTTACGGTTGTGACCGTCTCATGCGTGGGCCGGGCGTAATTAAGCGGCGTTTGGAGCGCTCCCGTACGTGCTATGCCGAAGTGTAAGCCGCAAGTGTGCGCAGGGCCCGCGTACATGAGCGCAATCCTATCGACCGGACGCCCGGCGGAGCGTCGACCAATCCGCCTAATACTACGAAAAGGAACGTGATCGAATGTCACTGTTTACGAAGATGGGCGAAGCAGCCGCAGCCGCAACGGATAATACGGGAGGAGCGCAAGAGAGTCCGATTACATCGTTCAAGAGCGGAAGTTCGTTCAAAGTCGGCGTAAAAAGCGTGTACGACGTCGCTGAGTACTACGGGTACAGCATCTATAAAAAAGTGAACACGTTCGTGCCTAAGAACCCAGCGAAGCGTAATAATCGCGGTTTCGTCGAGTCCGACCCGACGTTGTGGGATCGCGCGGCTGACTTACTTTATGCCGACGCAAAGGCTGCGAAAGATGCCGGCGCCAGTGAGGAAGCGGTCAAAAAGATCACGGACGAGGCGTACTTGTACCGCGGCAAACAACGGTTCCTCCGTGCTTTCTACGATTTGTCTACGGGCAAGGACATCGTTGTTGACTTGTCGCCGAAACAAGAGAAGACGCTCAAGGCCGTGATCGAAAAGTACTCGAAGAAACTCGGCACTATCGCGTTCGAACTTACGAAGACTGGCGCAAGCACTAACGCAGTCGTAGCGCTATCTCCGATCATCGATATGGACGAAGACTTGACGGAAGAGGAGCGCAAAAACTTCGCCAAACTCGGAGAGAAACCGTTCGATATGGCGCTGTTCGAAACGTGTCTTTATGTCGCGGATGAGGACGAGCAGACGAAGAATCTCGTAGTCGCCGGCTTCGATATTTCGCGCCTCGGCCTTACGATTGGTGCCGCAGCACCTGCGCAATCTGGCGGAAGTGACGCCGATAAACCGCTCGACATTTCTGACGAGGATCTTCCGTTCTGATTTCGCGTTGACTTAACGTATTAATGACGTCGGCCGGCGCGCAGGTTGCCGCTGGCTGGCGATCCCCACACGAAAGAGAGGCGCATATATTTGGCGCACATCACTGAAATCGTTGGTCAAGTATCGGAGCAAGTCGCACGAACGGCGCTCGTATGCGCTGGATGGACCGTTGCGGTTCCGCAGACTCGCGAATCATACGACATTGTGGCGTGTGACCCGGTTAGTCGCGAATGGAAAACGTTCCAGGTTAAGACGATTAAACTCCGGTCGGACCGGCGCAATGAAATGGTCGTGTACTCACGCAAAGGAAACGGCGAACCTTATACGCAGCCCGAAGTCGACTATCTAATCGGCGTACTGGGCGCTAAAGGTGATGAGGCTCCTCGCGTATGGGTATTCGAAAACTCCGGATTGACCGAGTACTGGGCGACCGAGGCAAGCGCAGAAAAGCGCTGGATCGAGCTGCCCCTAAGTATTCAACGCGAAATGTACACGGAGCAGACTGCGGCCGGACCGGTTGAGTTCGCGGCCTAACGGAAAAGAGCACGAAGCAAGGCGGGCGACAGCGTATATGGCGCGGCCCGAACGAGAGGAGAACGTATAAATGGCGAAATTGAACGTAACGGTTCCAACGGTTGAAGTCGAAATCGAAGGCGTTAAATACCGGAAGGTTGACCGGAAAGCCGCGGTCGGTGACGTGCTCAAGATTACGGATAATGACGATTGTGATTACGTTATTGACGGCGCGTTCTACGAGGTAACTCGCGTGGATTGTTGCGATGATCCGCAGTTTATTGACGAAGACGGAGACGAGTTTGACGGGGCAGACGTGGAATACGAAGTCTACGAAAAGGTTACGGAATCGACACAAAAATACCGCGAGGTTAAGCGCAAGGCAAGCGCGGGCGAGCGGATTAAGATCGTAGAATTGTGGCCGATCGAGGACCGGTACGAAGTCGGAGACGAATTTACCGTCGATAAAGTCAGAGAGTCGGACGGGTACGTTTGGGTGGATTCGTTGGGCGAGCGCGTAATTGCGTTAACTGAATACGTCGTCCTCGAACCGATCGAAGAATCTGCGCAGCCCGCGAAGCCGAAGCGTCTGACCGTCGGGGATTACGCGAAGGTTGTCGCAGATAATGCCAGTCACAATTACGCTGTCGGAACGTTCGTCAAAATTGTGATTGATGATCACCGCCATTACCCGTATAGAGCGGAAAAAGCAGACGGCACTCTCGGCAATTGGCTCGACGAGAAGGACGTTGAGTGCGCAACGGAGGCCGAAGTTGCCGCGGCCCAACGCGAAGCTAAAGAGGCGCTCAAATACGGGGACTTTGCCGACGGCGGTTATGCGGAACTGGTTAATGCTCCGGAAAGCCTCGTACGCCACCGTGGAATCAAAAACGGTGATTTCGTTACCGTCCAGATTGCGGACATTCCCGGAAAGTACGCACTACGCGTAGATAAAGGCGAGAAGCACGGATACTGTGACGCCAGTGCCCTCCGCAAAGTCACTCGCGAAGAATACGAAGCGGCCGTCGATCCGCGTAACCAGTTCGCGAAAGGCGATAAGGTGCGGTTGATTAGCGGAGGCGGCACGCTTGGCTTGTTCGATTACGAAACTGGCGGAATCTATACCGTAGGTGATCCGAAGCCCGGCAACACTTCCGAAAAGGTGCAGATTACGGGCGGAGGACAGCCGACGGCATACGCCAAACCGGACCAACTCGAAAAGGTCAGCGCCGAGGAAGTCGCGGAGATTGAGAAATGGGCGGCAATCGGGCGGAAGGTCGGCGAGTTTAAGCGCGGGGATATCGTAGAAGCTAAACGCTCGCTAGGTAGTAGCGATTGGATTTACGGGAAGGTTGAGGACGAGCCGCGTATTCAACTCGACGGGGAGTTACTAATGGGCTTACGTATCCCTTCTGGATATTATTACGCAGTATACGTAAAGGACGCGAAGCTCATCGTCCCGGCCGAACAGCGCTTTGATCGCGAAGAAAAGGCCGCAGCCTAATACGCGAAAGAGGTGACGCATCTTGGACGTTAAATTAACACTCAACTTACGCTCGCCGACCGCTGACACCGACCGGGAAGCGACAACCGAACGCGTTAAGGACGCAGCCAAGCGCAAGAAGGCTGCGGAGAAAACGTTGGAGGACGCTTGGGCGCGCATACTTGCGATGAAGAATAGCGACGCCGACCGCGAAAAGCTACTCGCGGTAAAATACGCCATGGAGACGGGTGCGACGGGCAGGCATCCGTCCGGCGTAGGCAAGCGGTTCAGCAAAGCGGAGGCGCTGCGGATATATACGGATTTGCGCGAGTCTATCCGCGAGGAAACCTTGCGCAAGATGGTTGCGGATATGCCGGCGAACTACTTCCTCATTAATTCCGAGCGTCTGTTGGCGCGACTCAACGAAAGACTTCGCCAAGAGTCCGAAGTTGCGGTCGATACGGAAACAACGGGCGTTGACGTTTATACCGATGTGATTGTCGGCATCTCCTTAACGTTGCCGTCCGTGAGTATTCCGCCATTACGCGAAAAAGGGATGCACGTATATATTCCGGTTGCGCACGATAGCGGCGAGCAGCTTTCGCGAGACTACGTTCTTGAGGAATTGCGCGGATTTCTTTACGACGAGGGGATTGGCAAGATTCTCCATAACGCCATGTTCGATATCGCGATGTTCAGGCGGCACGGCTACGATTTGCGCGGCGTTACGTGGGATACGATGATCGCGATGCACATGCTTAACGAAAACGAAATGTCGTTCCGCTTGAAAGACCTCGCGCCGAAATATCTCGGAGTCGAGTCGGACACGTTCGCCGAGCTGTTCGGCAAAACACCGTTTAACGAAATTCCGCTGGACATTGCGCTGGCATATGCGGCAAAGGATACGGATCTGACCTGGCGCTTATATCAATTCCAGTTTACGCACCTTACCGCAATGTCTACCGTACTCGACTACTACCGAACGGTTGAGATTCCACTCCTCTACGTAATTGTCGATATGGAGGCGAACGGATATATTCTCGACCTCGACTTCGCGAAAGAGTACGGGGAGCAGTTGAGGCAACGTGCGAAAGTGCTTCACGCCAAGTTAATCGGAGTCATGGCGAAACATCACGAGGGAGACGGCGAACTTAACCTAAACTCCACGCCGCAGATGAAGGTCGCGTTGTCTAAGGCGATTGGCCGCGAGCTCCCGAACATGGACGCGAAGAAGACGCTCAAGCCTCTCGCGAAAGAGTTCGAAGTCATTGCGGATTTGTTGGAATACCGCAAGATTACGAAGCTCAGCGGAACGTATATCGACTCGCTTCCGACGAAACAGAATCCGTCGACCAAGCGGTGGCATTCGCGCTTTAATCCGATGGGAACCGTTACGGGCCGATTCAGTTCCGGTAAGGACGAAGACGCGGAGGATTCGAACCAGTTCAACGTTCAAAATCAGCCGGAAGAGGCGCGGAAGATGTTCCTGGCTCCGGAAGGTAAAGTGCTGGTTTCCGCGGACTTTAAGGCGCAGGAAATCCGTTGTACCGCGTACTTATCCGGCGAACCGGTTCTAATCGAAGCTTTCGAAAAGGGAATCGATCCGTACGCAAACATGGCGAGCATGTATTATAAGCGACCGTATCACGAAGTCAATAAGCTGCCGAACGGCGAGGACACACCGGAACGCAAGGCGATGAAAGTCGTATGGCTTGCGACTCTGTACGGAATGAGCGACTTCTCACTCGCGGAAATGCTCGGACTTAAAAAGCCGGAAGCGACCGCGTTTAAGACGGAGCTGTTCAGCGGAATGCCGAAGCTGTCCGCGTGGTTGAAAGCGAACGAGGAGCACGTCGTCAAGTTCGGATTTGTTTGGGCGGATAAGCAACAACGTAAGCGGCGCCTTCCCGACGGTAAGCTCAAGCGTAAAGAAATACCGTTCGGAAAGTGGAACGATCCGAAATACGAAGAGTCGCGCAAGCACAACGCGAAAATTAACCGGGCCATGCGCCAGGGGACGAACGCTCGCGTACAAGGTAGTTCCGCAATCCAAACGAAAGTCACGATGATTAAGGCGCACGAAGAGTGTAAGAAGCGCGAAGGATGGGCGCTGTGGGGAACGATTCATGACGAATTAGTTTTCGAGATCCCCGAAGACTTCACGCGTGAAGATATCGCAGTCATCGAGCGGATCATGACGCAGTCCTATTCGTGGGGAAGCGTTGCGAACGGAACGGATATTGCGATTATGACGCGGTGGGGTAAAGGCGTTACGCCGGACGCATGGTTCGCGCAGAAAACGAAGGAGGCCGCATAAATGGCGATTACACAGGCGAAGAAACTCGAATTGATTACGAAGCACGCGAAGAACTTTACGACGAAGTCCGAAGCAACTCCGGTATTACAAGGCGTTCATTACGCCGCAGATGGTTCCGTCGTTTGTACGGACCGGGTTACGCTGCTCCGGATCGGTGGCGCGCATAACTTTACGGAGGCATTTACGTCTCATGCGAAAACTGGCGCAGTCATCGACGGAGTATTTCCAGACACTTCGCGGATTGTTCCGCAGGAACTTCCGACGCAGATTACGCTCGTTGATACGGCGTTTTTCTCCGGCATTAAAGACGCAATCGCCCGCGTAAAGGTGGCGCTGGAAACTGCGAAGCTCTCCGCAGACAAATCGCACATTACGCGTTTAGATGTGGCGCAGGGCAGCGGAGTTAAATTAACGGTCAATCTATCGGAGGATAACGCATCTTTCGCTGCGATGCTTACTGCGGACACTTTCGGAAAAGACGCAGCGGTCGCGTTCAATGCGCAGCTTTTCCTAAACGCGCTAAACGTATTTAAGGACGCCGGCAGTCAGCGCGTCATTGTCGGAATTACGGGCGAGGCGACTCCGATCGTCCTGCGCGATGAGGAAAACGAAATCGACGCGATTGTACTTCCGTATCGTGTCGCGAAAGAGGCGGCGTGATGCTTACGCCTGGTGAACGCAAAACCGCAACGTACACTTGTTCGGAGTGCCGGCGCCAGATCCGCACACTTGCGGACGAATACGGCGACCACGGCTGTATCTGCGGATGGGGACCGAACGCCCGCGCCGATGACGTGCGCAAATATGTTAAGCGCTGCGTTGATAACGGAGTCGCTCCGGACGCGTTCGCCTTTGCGCTCACCTACGAGTGGGCGTATTACGGCGCACCCGGCCGCGAGATTGACGAATTAATAGCGAAGGAGTTGGCGAAGTATGAGCAACGTAATTGAGAAACTGCGCGAATTGGAAGCGAAGGCGAACACGTCAATCTATTCGAGAACGGTCGGTGACGCTGATTGGCGTGAGATTGACGATATTCTCGACGCGTACAACCCGGAAGGCTACGAAGTCGACGAGGTAGCAACGCGGTACGGCGAAGGCGGACGCTGGACCACACGGGAGATAACCACGTACAAGGTTACGCAAACTGACGGAAAGACCGCGTACTTCACGATTGACCGGGAGCGTCCGGCTACGGAAATGCAGGATGGCGGAGACTTTGCGTACGAAATATGGGAAGTCGTTCCGCGCGAAGTTACCGTTACAAAATACGTCCCGGGGAGGGCCGCAGAATGATCACGCCTGAAATCGTAACCGTCATCGATATCGAAACGACCGGACTTGATCCGTCCACCGACCACATTACGGAAATTGCCGCAATCCGCGCGGAAATCATTACGGACACGCCCGGCCTTGCTTACCGCGAAATCGGGCGCTTTCAAACGTTCGTTGCGCTGCCGCCCGGTGTAGAGATTCCGGAAATGATCACGGAGTTGACCGGGATTCGTGCGGAGGACTCGCACGGGGCTCCGAACTTCTATCGCGCGTACAATTCTCTGCGTCACTTTGCGTACGGAACAACGATAATCGCGCACAATGCTCCGTTCGACCTGTCGTTCCTTGACTTTCCGGCAATATCGAGAGGATTCGTCTGTACCCGCGCCCTCTCGCGCCTGGTCGATCCGGACGAAAGCGCACGACTCGCGGACTGCTGCGCACGGTACGGAATTGTTTTGCGCCAGCATCACCGCGCAATGAACGACGTAGAGGCGACGCTGCATCTCTACGCGAAGCTCCGGGAAAAGGCGGAGATTAACGGAATCAGTTACCGCAATGTCGTGATTGATAGCGAGGAGCGTCCGCTTAAATACGTGCCGCCGGGTGCGATTGTACGGAAAATAACGAAGGAGGCTGCGTAAATATGACCGGACAAATTAACGTTCGTGTGTGTCAGGTGTGCGGGGACGATACCAAGCCGGACAGCCCGTGGTGCTTCACATGCCGAAAAAGTAAACCATTCGTTAAGCGCGACAAACGTCAAGTTTCCGGCGAGTATACGATTGTTGACTGGTTCTCGTCGCGGTCGAGCGCCGGCCTTATCGTTGAGGATGCGGAGGGCAAGCGTTATTCGCTCTATATGTCGGACGTGTTCGCGTATTTGAGCGGAACGGATATCGGGACCTTGACGCTTGAGGAGACGAAGAAAGGTTCCGCATACGGTTGGAAGGTAATTACGAAGGAGGCGGCTTAATATCTCTCAACAAATCGCAGATAAAATCGCGCAAGACTTTACGCATCACCTCAACGCCTGGCACGCGGCTCCGGAGGTTTACGACGACGCACTCGACGCGCAAATACACAAATGGTATGCGGACATCTTAACGGATAAGTCGCGCAAGGTGTGGCCGTCGAAAGAAGCGCCTTATTTTTCGCCATCGGCTGCGAACTCTGACGCGCGCGGATTATATGAGAAGATGCGCGGAGCCAAGAAGGAGAAGACGAAAATGCCTCCGCATCAGGGACGCTGGCGGAGGATCGGTACGGCGCTCGGCGATATGATACAGCGCGATGTCCTGTTTATGGAGAAACATTATGAAAAGGTAACGGGCAGCAAATCGCGGTTTTCCTTCGCGCGGAACGAAAGAGGCGAGCCTATGTTCGAAGAGTTCGCGAAATTAAACTCGGTCATCGAACATAACGGGCAAAAATTCATACTATTTGGAACCGGCGACGGCATTATGGAGTACCGCTCACCGCTTGGTGAGGTTCTACGGGTGGGACTTGAATGCAAGTCGAAACAAACGACATACTCCACGACATCCGGGTACTCGGTGCGTAACGGTCCGAAGTTAGACCATGTTAAACAATGCATTTGTTACTCGCTAATGTATAACGTGGACTATTACGTGATTCTTTACGTCAACGCATCGAAAAAAGGGTGGGAAATGACTGAGGCGGATGTTGAAAAATACCCGGACATTGTTGCGTTCGGCCTCCACATCACGAACGAAATGCGTGCGGAAGTGCTCGACCATTTTGCGGGAATAGTTGACGCGGCCAATCTCGGCATTCCTCCGAAAATCGACCTGGGAAAGTGGACATTCAATGACTTCAAACAGGTCTGCGCGTTGTCCTTATCGCCGGACGAGCTTGCGGAAATCGAACGCCAAGTCACCGCCCTGCAACGGTCAAGCTTGCCGGAATGGAAAAAACGTGGCCCGGCGGAGGCACTTGCGGACATATACCGGATTCGCGCGGAAAGAGAACTTACGAAGGAGGCTGCGTAATTATGGGGAAATACCGTAAGAAACCCGCTGTGATAGACGCTTTTCGGTGGACTGGAGATGCAGACCAAACAGAGGACCCGGAGTGGATAATTGACGAAATAAGAGCGGGCGCGGTTTGGTTTTATACCGAAGAAAGAGGGACGTTTATGCAAATACGAACCTTGGAGGGCGATATGCAAGTTTCCCCAGGAGATTACATTACTCGCGGCGTTGCTGGAGAGATTTACCCATGTAAGCCGGAAATATTCGAGGCTACGTACGAGGAGGTGCGTAATTCTGGCGAAGCTGAAAGCGCAGCCTGACGTATTCCGAATCTGCGGACTTGATCTTTCGTTAAGCCCTGGAATAGCCGCGATTGACATACGGAACCGCATTCCGTATTTGGTCGCGGCGGATTCCGTCGCCACATCTACTGACGATACGGATGCGGTCCGGAATTATACGGTCGAGACGTTTGTTGCGCAGTTCGTCCGCCAGCATCGTCCGTTTAAGCTCGTTGTTCGCGAAGACTTTACATCCGGCCGGAACAAACGCGCGACGCAGACGATATTCAGCGCGTGGGCGGCGGCTGACCGAGCGCTCGCTAGTTACGGATATCTCGCGGAGGACCTGAAACCGGCGCTGACCCCGACGACGGTCAAAAAGCTTGTGACCGGCAACGGGAAGGCGGAAAAGACGGAAGTTGCGGAGGCCGTGCGCAAATGGCTGCGGTTAAGTCCGGACTATAAATTCCGCGTCGGCTACGATGACAGCGATGCACTCGCGGTATGCCTGGCGTATCTTATTCGCGAGAATTTAATCGACGATATTGCGGAGGCGGTCGCATGATCCTACTGCCGGACAACGGAAACACCTGCGCTCATCTCATCGTAATGCAGCGCGTAGAAGTCGCAAGCCTCGAAAATAGCGTTGAGATTTACGCCGGCCTACTCGCTAAGTATGAACGGAAATTAGCGGAGGCCCGGCGGAGACTTGCGAAAAGCGAAAATTATCTGCGCTAAAACTGTGCGAAACGGGATCTAACGGCAACAAGGTCAGTATAAGGGCGCAAAGAACCGCGCCACCAAAACGAAGGAGGAGCGCAATATGACAATTCAATATCGCGAAGTTAAACGTAAGGCCAACGTAGGGGAGCGCATTAAGATCGTAAACGCCGGACTTTCATTCGGCCACTACAAGAACGGAGACACACTCACGATCGTTAAGCTGGACAAGGACGGGAACGCTTTATTCCCAGTAAAGAGAGGCGAAGGAAACCCGGACGGATTGTTCTTCGCCAGTCAACATGAGTACGTCGTTCTCGAACCTATCGCACAAGAAACGTCGGGGTCCGCAAATCTCCCCGAAGCGTTTGCTCTTTTCATGCGAGAGAACGCCGCAGCCGTCCGGAAGTATCTCGACGAAATCGAGACGCCAACCGTGGCGGATGTAGTTACGGAGCCTAAACCGCTGACTCGTTCGCAGGTCATCGAATTGGCCAAGGCGGACATTGCGGAGTTGCTGCGAATCGGCCGCGACATCTGTGGAAGGCTCCCGGAAGGAACAGCACTCCACCACACGTTTTATACCGCTGAGTTTTACGTAAACCGTGAAAAGCGCGCTGTAACTGCACTCGTCAGCACGACGGGATTCGGCGGGAAAGTAAACCGAAGAAACGTCGCAAAAGCCACCGCAAAGGCTGCGCCCGACGACGTATTCCACGCGGAAATCGGCAAGGCGATTAGCCTACGGCGAGCGCTCGGCCTCTCGGTCCCGGACGAATACGTTAATGCGCCGAAACCGGACGAGCCGCGTGTGGGTGCAAAAGTCTACGCGCACACCTTGAGCGGAGAGCCTTACGGGATTAAAACGATTGAGCGGATGCGACCAGAACTGGACGGGGAGAAATTCGGCAATTACGCTGCAAACTTTGTTGGTGACTGTGGGTTTCTTGCGGACAAGCAATACGAAGTTATCGACGACACCGACGTTGATTACGGCGCGAGTGCGGAAAGGATTGCGGCTTAATGGACGTATTGAATACGTTTGGCGGCGGTTCGGCTCCCGTGCTTGTGTTACTCGGAATGTTCCTACTTGGCGTCGCAGTATTCACTTTCTGCTTCGTCATTGCGGCAGTGAATGACGATTCCTACGGGTTTGTGGCTATCTTCGCAGTCCTTGCGGTAGTTGCCGTTAATATTGCGGCGCTGTGTTTTAACCTTCGCGAACCTGTCCAGCACGAAGTCACACTCCGCCCGGGCTACGTTATCGACGCGGCAAAATACGAAATCGTCGAGCAGCGCGGACAAATTTACGTAATTGAGGAGCGGGAAGGTGCAGAGTAGGCAGCGGCAGACATTCGCCGAAGCTGCGGAAGAACTCCGGCAAGCCTGGCGCGAGTTTCTGATTGCGCTGGGGTTCGGGAGACTTGCGATTTGGCTTGCGAGAGTGGTCGCTAAATTGACGAAGGAGGGGCGCAAGTGAAAATCGCGGATTTATTCGTACTTGCCTGCGTAGATGCCGACGGAAACATTACGGGATACCCGAAGGGCGGCGGCTCAAGCACGGCACCATCGATTAGGACGTATGAGCGACTCGAATCGGCGCGCCGGGGACAGCGTTTTATCGGCGGAAAAATCGTTCGGATTACCGGAGTGGAGGTCGTTAAATGACACATTTTATCACGCATCATCCATACTTATTCGCAATCCTTTGCGTGTTCGCACTCATCGCGGCGTCCAATATCGGAACAGCGTGGGCCAGCGCGTGGGCTTACCGTAAGTACTTTGAAAAGCGAAAGGGGTGACGCAAATTGAGCGAAGAAAAACCGCAACTGGCCGAAATCATCCCGTTCCCTTGCGCCGCGAACGAAATGGCGGCCGAATTCGCTAGGCTTGCGGCCGATGCGCTGGCCGGGCGCATTGTCGGCTACGTCATCGCAACGGTCGGGCCGGACCGCTTGAACGGCATAATTGATACCGGATGGCACAGCGTCGGCCTTGCGGAGAGAACGGTCCTGGCGCAGCATCTGCAATTTGACGTGATCGACGCGTATATCGATGAAAAACTAACGGAGGTGTTCGAGTAATGGCGAAATTGGACGGAGTTAAGACGCTGAGCGACCGCGAGATTGAATACGGCGGCGTGCGGTATGTGCAGACGGAGGGGCCGGCACGGCTTGATGATATTTTACGGTGCGACGACAGTGCGGTTGGCGACGCGGAAGAGGGGGCGTTTTATCTCGCAAATATCTCTAGGTATGGCATTGTCGGATTTGTTGACGACGTTAACGATGAGCGCGGATTAGGCCTTGGTACTTGTTTCTTATTTGTCGCCAACCCGTCGAAGTTTTCGGTATTCTGCCGCGTCGAATCCGCACCACACTCACCGGCCGAAATCCGCGCACTCATCGAGCAGAAACGTGAAGAACTCGCGGAACTTGAGGCGCTATTCGTAATTGGCGTTGATGATTATGTGCGTGTGGTTAGTCGGACATACAACGAGGAGTTAAGCGCAGGAGATATCGCGCAGGTAACGGTTGTTGACGATTCGTACGTTCCGTATAGACTACGCGCCGTATTCGGCAATAAGGACGATTGGGCGCGCGCGAGTGACGTCGTAAAAATCACGCCAGCCGAAGCGAAAGCCGCACTCATCGCACAAGTGGAAGATGCGTTCGCAGAGGCGCAGCAATCGGCGTAATATCCGCGGTGATCCTGGCGCTGGCGTTTGCGGTCGGTGGAATGACGGAAGCAACGGGCAAGCTTCCGTCTGAACCGGAAACCTACGTCGTCACCGCGTATTCAATCGGCGACGATTATACGCCGAGCCACGGAATCACTGCGTCAGGCGCACGCGTAGAGGACGGCATAACTGCGGCATGTCCGCGTGAGTTACCGTTTGGGACGCGCGTCGAAATCGAAGGTGTCGGCGAGCGGACTTGTTACGACCGTGGCGGGAAAATCAAGGGCAAACGGATCGACGTGTACATTCCGGAAATTAGCGATGCGTTAAAGTTCGGCAAGCGCGAATTGGAAGTAACGATAATTGACGAAAAGGGAGCGGATTAAATGAACGAGCAAATTACGGTATTGGCGGACGAATCACTCGGCGGTCTTTTACGGGAATATCGCGAGGTTAAGCGTAAGGCGGCCGTCGGTGAGCGGATTAAATTTAACGGATTCGATCGCGGATTCAACATGGACGGCGTAGAAAATCCGTATGAAGTGGGCGAAGTGCTGCTCGTATCTGGACGGTATGACCACCGCCCGTTTCCGGAAGATGCGATAGGCGCCTGCGTAACCGGCCGTCCGAATATTCGAGACAGTGAGTACGTCGTCCTGGAACCGACCGAAATTATCCGCATCGACGGCGCCCGGTTCCGCATAGTCGACCGGAAGGCTGCGGTGGGCGATCGTGTGCTAGTTCCGCGTGATTGTGGACGATTTTATAAGGCTGGTAACGTAGCGCGTGTAAGATACGCCTATGACGACGGAGCGGTTAGCGCAGATTTTTCGGGCAACTCGTATGTCTACAACGGCGGCGTATGGCACGTCGGCGGCGATATCGGTTACCGCGTATTAGAACCAGTAAAGAGCGAGGAGGACGTCGCTCCGATGCCCCTCTCCACGCGTCCGGCTCCGGAACAGGCTGCAGAAAATATCGCGTCGCTGCAGGCGCAGATTTCGGCGCTCGAATCACGAGTAGCAGCGTTGGAAAAAGAGCAGTACAACACGCCGAAGCTGACCGTTATTCCGCCGCAGAAGTCGCCGAAGACGCCGCAACAAATCCGCGACGAACTCGTTGAACGGGCGAAGGCTGACGTTAAGGCGCTGTCGGAAACTCCGCTGGTACCGATTGAAAACTCATGCGGACGTATCGGATTTTGGCCGTACGTTGAAGGCGGCGGTGAGAGTTATATGCCGATAGACTTCGTTGAGTTCCACGTAAATCGCGAAAAGAGAACGGTCGTGGCGCTTATTCGTAGCGACGAGTCGGGCGTATGGTTGCGCGGACGCTCCATCTGCGCACCGAACGACGTATTCAACGCGCATATTGGACGGGCCATTGCGTTACGGCGTGCGCTCGGACTCGAAGTTCCTGCGGAATATTTGAGCGTGCCGGCTCCGATGGAGGTTCGCGTTGGCGATATCGTAAAGGCTACGGGCTCAGGAGCGTACCTTCCGGGGACAACCGGTGTCTGCGTAAGCCTTGACGCAGAAGATGGCGGTCTACTCTACGCGCACAGACATGACGGACGGAGAGACGGAAATACTTGGGCGTTCGAAGAAGACGTCAGTATCATCGACGATACGCGGGAAGGGGCGGAACTCTCCGCTTCTTCCTCCGCGAAAGGAGTGGCGGCCTAATGAAGCGCCCAGTTACCGAAGTTATTGCGCAGCTTAACGCGCTGCCTCATGACGCGAAAGTCGACGTAATCAACGTTTGGACGAACGGGCGCAAGATTCGCCGACTTAGTGGGCAGAACGCGGACAGCGTTTGGCATCCTGCGCCTGAATACCGCAAGATGACCGCAATTTTAATTTCGGAGGTGGGCGCAGAATGATCGCAGTATTCACGTGGATCGGCATCGCGTTCGCAGGACTTGCGGTGTTGGCGGCCTTTGCGCTGGCCGTGTTCGGATTGGTGCGTCTTTACGCGTTCGTGTTGGAGCGGTGGCTCGCCGCGAAGAAATTGTGCGAACTGTTTCGTGATTTCATGTGGGAGCGGATGGCTCCGGAAAGGAAGGCGAGGAAATGAGTAATTGCGACTATTGCGGTGAAGCCGTAACGTCGGTGTATTCGTTTCAGCATATGGGCGTTTGGTACTCCGGACACAAGCGGTGTATGGGCGCGCCTATGGTACGTAAGTTGTCGCAACCAATGCCGTTACCCAACATCGGACTAATCGGCAAGCTCCGTGCAGGTAAGGACGTTGTCGCCGCCTATCTCGCGGAGAAATACGGTTACACACGCTTTGCGTTCGGCGACGAACTCAAGCGCTACGCCCACGAATTGTTCGGAGAGCCTGCGGAGGGCTCGAAGCCACGCGAACTCTACCAATGGTTCGGCCAGACGGTACGCGAGCGCGATCCGGACGTATGGGTGCGGAAATGTCTCGAAGCTGCTTCGCACCATGAATTAAGCGTTAAAGTTGCTTTCGCTAACCGCGGATTATGGAGTAGCACTCCGCAGTTCCGGGCCGTCATAACCGACGTCCGCCAGTTAAACGAAGCCGAAGTGTTATCGGCGCGGGGCTACGTCCTTATTCGCGTCGAGGCACCGGAATCCCTCCGCATCCACCGCGCAATCGAATCGGGCGATACGTTCAATCTGCGCGACCTGACGCACGGCACCGAAACAGCGCTCGACGGATACGCGGCGGACTTTACGGTCATGAATGGCGCAGGGTTACCGGAGTTGTATGCGCAGATTGACGAGATTATGGAGTCGCTGCGCGTCGCGGGCGGTGAAGCTGCGTGAACATTTACGATGAATGGCGGAAAGGGTTCGAAGCCGGTTACTATTACGGGCGGCTCGACGAGATGAAGGGCGCGGCCTATGACAGCCGGACGCCGGGTGAGAAGCATAGAGCGAAACAGGCGGAGGAGGGTGCGGATGGTTGCGAACCACGATCTGAAACCACTTAGCGCTGCAGTAGCGCAGAAAATGGCCAACGGCGGCTACTCGGAGTACATCCGTAAACATCCGGTCGCAAAGATGGATGCGCCAAGTCCGGCGGTGTTGGCGCAATGGGCGAAAGGTGCACCGAACGGACTTGTTGATCCGAGCGGTAAAGAAGGGAGCGTAGAAGATACGGAAAATCACATCGGCGGCGTTCCTACGCGCGAATACTTGGGGCATTCGGCATCTAAATTGGACGCGCCCGCAAAGACGGTTGTCAGCGGGAACCACGGCGTCCCGGGCGGTGCTAACTGCTTTTATCCGGAACGAAAGGAGATGGTACAAATACGTAACTATAACGTTACTTCGCAATTACCTTCGAACGGCCTAACGGTTGCTGAACTGTTTTGCGGTGGTGGTTTGATGGGGGTCGGACTCAAGGCGGCCGGCTTTAACTTGATATTCGCGAACGATTTCGATAAGAACGCTGCAAAGGCTTACGCGCATAATCTCGGTGATCATGTTATTTGCGGTGATATTACGAATCCAGAAGTCAAAGTGAAGCTCCCCCGCGCTAATGTGTATGCTGGTGGTCCGCCTTGTCAGGATTATAGCGTTGCAGGGTTAGGAGAAGGTGAGGAAGGCGAGCGTGGGAAACTTGTATGGGAGTACCTAGAAGCAATCGAAAGCGGGCAGCCGGAGGCTTTTCTTTTCGAAAATGTGAATCCAGAATGGACATATGAAAAGGCTAATAGACAAGCAGTATGGGATTTGCCGATGGCTACAATCGGAGGGCGTGCTCGAAACGAGGGAGTACATCCCGGCGGCAGTAATATACGACCACGACGCTTCACCGTCCGCGAGTGCCTACGAATCCAATCGGTTCCGGACTGGTACGTACTCCCAGCGGACATATCGCTTTCCGCACAATATCGTTTCGTCGGCAACGGCGTCGCATCGCGCGTCGCTTATAGGATCGGCGTCGCGCTGGCGGAGCAACTTAACGCAGTTCTTGCGCAACGGCCATGCGCGGGTTCCAGCGAACGGGAGGCGGCTTAACCTTGATATTTACGGATAATAAGGACTTTTACCCGACGCCGCGCGAGTTATTCGTAAAACTACTCGACGGAAACCGAATTAGCGGACGCATCCTGGAGCCGTCCGCAGGTAGAGGCGATATGATCCGCCACATACGAGAAAAGTTCCGGTCTGAGCTTAAGATAGACGCGATTGAGAATGATCCACGGCTCGTAAGCGCGTTGATGGGCGAGGGGATTTCCGTTGTTTGGGATGATTTTCTGACGTACGAGACATTCAAGGAATACGACTTCATCGTCATGAATCCGCCATTCTCAAACGGCGTAGATCACGTCCTAAAAGCGCTGGAATTAGCGGAAAAGCAACTATCTCAATGTGAGATATTCGCGATTCTCAACAAAGAAACGATAGATAACGCATTTTCCGCGAAAAGACAGGAGTTATTGCGGAAGTTGAGCGAATACGGCGCGGAAATCCGGTATGTTAGCGGAGCTTTTTCGCAAGCCGAACGGAAGACCGACGTAGAAGTCGCGCTAATCCATGCCAAAGTTGAAAAGGCAGGCGCCGGCAAGTCGATATACGACTCAATCCCGTTCTTTAGCGCTTCACGCCGGAAGGAAGCGGACGAGGAAGTTGGCGCGGCACTTTCGACATACGTAAAGCCGTCCGAATTACGCGCGAAAATGAATGATATTGAGCGGCTAGTCCTTGAGTACGAAACGGCGTGCCGGCTTGCGAAAGATACGTACAAGGCAATACGTGCGAAGAGTTCGTTATTCGGATACATTGCGCAAGTTAATAGGCGGGAGCGAGTGTCGCCATTATCGATGATAACTCCGTACAATAAGGAATTTTCCGCTAACGACTTGAGCGAGGAGTTGGACCGACTACGGCGCGGATATTGGGAATTGATACTTGATACGGACGAGTTTAGGAAGGTACTTACGAACGAGGCGATTAAGAAGCTAAACCGCCAGATTGAAGCAGCGGGCAACATGGAAATCAATCTGGTAAACATACGGATGCTTTTGATGGCGCTCGTCGCGAATCAGAGGGAAATATTGACGGACAGCATTGTCGCGATATTTCAAAAGATAACTGATCGGCATATGACGAGCTATTCTGGCAATGTCCACTACTACAACGGGTGGAAAACAAACAGTTCGTACAAAATCAACAAGAAAATCGTAATCCCGATCAAATACTCACACTTCGATTCGTGGGACTTTAAAGAAGACTACAGCCGGATAAACCACGATGTGCGTCAATGGATTAACGATATCGTAAAGGCGTTTCAACTTATTGATCCGAACGTAAGCGGAGAGTTTACAGCGTTATCTTCGCAAGAATTCGAAAACGAGTGGCTCCGCTTCAAAATGTTCGCAAAAGGTACAATCCACGTATGGTTCAAGGACGAGCGGCTACTCGCGAAATTGAACTATATTTGCGGAAGTCATTTCGGATGGCTGCCGTCTGAGGGCGAGCAACGCGAGAATCCGGAAGCCCGCGAATGGGTAGCGCGTGAGTTCGGTGATATGGGCGATGTGGAATTGCTGCGAGTTAGGTCGGGCGGAAAGGGGACGGAAGAGACGGGCAGACTTCCGTCCGGAGCTTCCGACGGTCTGACTCCGGAATTGGAGGCGGCTTAATTCATGCGTTCGAACATGAGCCAGCCGTTGTCGGTACCTTTGTACGCGAATTTTGCGCACTCAAACGGGAGACCGAACGCAGTGAAGAAGCTTCTGGCACTTGCGTAGTGTCTTTTCGCGTCAAACGTGACCGGTCGGGCGTTCTTCGGAAATACGTCGCCGACAGGGCCGAGAGCTATTGATCTTCTCTCTTTGTCGTAACCTAAATAAAATGACGCACTCTCGTCTTTTAAATGAAGCAAAGAGACCAGTAGGGAGGACATGCGTAGACGCCCGAAACTGTCAGTAACGAGGGTCATTTCAGTACCGCGTATGGGCTCGTTTGTAAATACCTCGATTGCCAATGCACATCACGTCCTAACTCATTATTTTGAATTGATTATAGCGAATCATCTAACGTAAATCAAACGAAATGGAGGCGATTTTTTGACGGAAATCAACACGGTTATTTGCGGAGACAGTGCGGAGGTTTTGCGCCAATATCCGGACAACTTTTTCGATAGCGTAGTTTGCGATCCATCTTACGGATTATCGAAAGAGCCGGAATACGCAGAAATCGCACGATCACGCGTTGGAATAGATGCGGAATTGGAGGTGGCCGCACGATTAACGATGGAACTCCGGAGTACCGTTTCGAACCGCCGGGACCGCGTGATGAGCCGACGCATGTTACGGAGTGTACGTGGTGCGGGCGAGAAATTTACGCCGGCGACGAAATAACGGAAACACACGAGCACGAACGCGTCCATAGCGATTGTGAGCGGGCGTTTACGGAAACGTGGTTCATCCGTCGGCGCGGCGTGATTGGCTCGGATGGGGCGGTTGAATAACGCAGTAGCCACAAATAGTGAAGGAGTGATTTTAGTGACAATTAAAGAGAAGTTAGGAATTTTGAACAGTATCGAGATTGTGGATTATGACGCTGATGGTTCAACCTTATATCATGCAGTTGTTGAAAATACCTTTGGAAATCAGCAGAAATTAAAAGCGATTGGTATTACCGATGACGAAATAGAAGGGGCTTTTGATGAAGAAGGCAATATAGACATAAAGGACTTTGCGTTTGAACGGTGCGGAGCCAAATGGTTTCATGAGGATTTTGGGGGATTTATCGACTACATTCCCAAATGAAACTAAGAGTCGTTTAGCAATGATGCACTGTACGAAAATATAGCGCATCAATACGTGAAAAAGGGGCGGATCACCATCGGACACGTAAAAATCGAAGTTGATAAAAAGGAGCGCACATACTCCGTTAAGTACGCGCTAGATTCGGCGGCTGGCGTTAAATCGCTACTCCGCGACCGGCACCGCATTTCCTCCGCAAGATTCCGCGGCGACCGCGCGGCCAGCGACATCCTGCTCGATCTAAACAGCGCAATTTATAACGCCGGCCTGACGGAGCGCCAGACGGAAGCCGTTGCGCTGATTTCCGGATTCGACTTAACGCAGGCCGAAGCAGCGCGCGTCATGGGGATCGCCCGGCAAGTCGTTGCGCGAATGTACGCTGAGGCTGCGGAGAAGCTGGCGGCGGTGTACAGGCGTTGGGAATACGGAGAGGTCACGGTCGAATATACAGGCGCGGGAGACAACGAAAGAGAGGCGGCGTAATATGAGCGGAGTAAACGTAGTATTCGATTACAAAGCGGAATTTCACGATGCGGTGACGGATCTGATTGCGGAAGAAATTACGGATCGCGGCGAAAGGATGGCGGCCGTCCATGCGCTAACCGAGGCGTACGTTGATAGCGTAGGGATTGCGCCGGATGCTACGGAATTGGCGCGCCTTTCCGACTATATCTTGCGCGAGGAATTGACGGACAAGCGGCGTAACAAGGTGCAAGACGAAGATTATCCGTTCCTCTCCGAATCGCAGCTAGACCGGCGCCACGACCACGAATACTCGCTAAGCTTGGCGGAAACTTACGACTTGGCCGGCGCAAATCAAGCGAAGCCCGAGCGTCGTCATCGGACTGCGCGTGAGGAGCGCTTCATTGACCGAGCAGCCAGACGTAAGAATCGCGCCAGGAATGCGAAATATCGCCGGGATACTTCGCCGGGCCCGATTATTGATGGAGCGAGTGCGTCGTTTACGCAATCCGCCGGGATCGGCGCGAAGTGGTCGGCGCTGATTGGCCGCGAAGAAATCGTAGCGGAAGACACTTATGAAAAGGAGATGGCGGCATAATGACAATCGAACTGAATCGGATTTATAACGAGGATTGTATCGTAGGGATGCGTAGGATTCCGGACAAGAGCGTTGATCTAATTGTTACGGACCCTCCGTACTTGATGAACTACCGAAGTAACCGACGTACCGCAACGGAAAAGTTTCGCCACCTCGAGAACGATGTTGATGCCCACGGTCTGATTGCTGACTACATTGCGGAATGTTATAGGATATTGAAGGACGATACCGCGATTTACATGTTTTGCAGTTGGCACCACATCGACTTCTTTAAGATTGAGTTTGAGAAACACTTCAAACTTAAGAATCTGATTGTCTGGAATAAAAATGTTCATGGAACCGGGGACCTGAAAGGCTCCTACGGTCCGAAGCACGAGCTAATCCTATTTGGGCACAAAGGGCGTTCACTTCTACGTGAAAAGCGTCTGCCCGACGTTATAGACTGCGCTAAGGTCCCGGCGGCAAGGCTTACGCATCCGACGGAGAAGCCGGTCGAGTTGCTGAAAACATTAGTAACAAATTCGAGCGATCCGGATGCCGTTGTTTTCGACGGATTTGCAGGAACGGGGTCGCTTCCGCAGGCGTGTCTTGAAACCGGCCGTAACTATATGGCCTTCGAGCTAGACGCGGAGTATGCGGGTATTGCGTGCCGCAGGCTTTCTACACAGAGTGCCAGGGACGCCGCCTAATGAAACAGAGTGCCGGGTTACTGGCACTCTTCTTTTCTTTAGAGGAATTGTTAGTAGCTTGTCGAAGTATGTACGCAACATGACTTAAAAGGAATGGTAGATTTGAGCGTACGTATTTTACACTGTGGAAAATCGATCGAGAATTACTATCTTTGCATCAACGAAAAAGTTGCCGGTTTCGCCCGTAGAGGACCTACGTCGGGGGACACTATTTATTTCGTTGTAAAGCCAGAGAAAAAAGCGTACTGTGGTGCAAGAGCGGTTTTATCTGAGATTACGGATAAACGTCCTTGGCAGGATGCAGATTCATACCCTCAAGCGTTTACTCTTGAAAATCTTGAATTTTGCAAGCCATTTGAAATAAATATCTTATCAAGTGTTGGTGGGCAGCATTGGAATTTGAAGTACCTGCAGGGAGCCAAGGCTATCAACGATCCGAACGCATTAGATGTGCTCGACCGTTGTTTCTCAGAAGTTAAACTGGATAAGCCCTATATATTCGAAACAACTAGGCATTTTATCTTCGATTTCGAAGAAGTTGACTCAGACGAAGATATCGAGTTAGGTGATCACGCCGAGATTGCCGAAGATTTATCTGAATCAAAGCTAAACATCATGGGAACTTTTTTGACAATTAAATTCCGAAGTGAGCAGCATGCTGTTTCGGGGCTTGAGACGTTAGTGAATGAGAACTTTTACGAGCTTTTTGATGATTTTCCTGAGAACAGAACCTTGCTTATATCCGACAATCGCATGTTTAAGACGGCTGGGATTACCTCTACGAAAAACGAGAGAGTATCTGGGGTGTCGGGTATACCGGACGCCTTATTGGTTCGTTTTGATAAAGGCGATTCGTGTCCTTTTCAGATTAACCTCATTGAGTATGAATGTTATGGAGAGACACGGAGTAAGTCAGTTGATAAATTCAACTACCTAAATGGACATATAATTCCGCAACTCATGCGGTTTGCATCGACGTTTAGTGTCGTAACTGATGGGGCCATTCGCGACCAGACTGTACGAGCTTGGACACAGAAAGTAATTGATTATGTGTATTCAAATGATGATGTCACCGAAAAAGTATCGGGTTGGATTCGCATGCTTTACCCGGGTATTCGTGAGCAGCAGATTTCGCTCCACCTGAACCACCTACTCGAGCAAGCTTTTCGAACAAATATCCGCGTAGTCTTGATCATAGATGAGCTCACGCCAGAACAGCGCGATACCATACGGAACGTGATCAACTCGTTTAAATTAGACGCGCCAAGTTCGTCTGTTGATTTTGCGGCTTACGTAGTCCGTTTACAACAACGCATAAACGTCATTAACACTGACGCTGAGTACGCGATATCTGTTCAAAAATAACGAGAAGCGCCGTTTATTTGCGATGACGGCGCTTTTTCTTCGTTTAGTAGCGCGTTGACTTGGGCGACATATTGCGTTAGGCGCAGGCTAATTTCGGACCGCATTACATCGCGCGTCAAGCCGAACCGCTCCGTATATCCGCGGCAGACGATGTCGTAATACTGAACTAACTCTGAGGATATCTCTTCTGTAATCTGAATCTTGCGGCTCTTTAATTCGCGCTTGAGTCGGACCTTATCGCGGCTAACGTCAGAAAGAATCCGGAGGGCCGCCGCTAGATACAGGCGCCTCAAAACGTCCGTTGAATTTTCGATATTCGCCATGCTGCGCTTTATCATCGTTTCTATATAGGGGAGGAGTATGTAATCGCGAAGCATGCGGCGTTCTTTCATCGTGATAATGCCGGCGACTTTGTTCATCGCGCGAATCCCATTTCGAGTATGTCCGCAGCATTAAACCATTCGCCGTCGACCAAAAATCGTTGGCCCTGCGTATCCAACCGCTCGATCACCCCGATTACGCGTATGTCCTCGAAATCGTCGATCATGCGTAAGTTGACCGGCTGTTTGGCGCGGTGCGTTTCGACGAGGAATCGCGATATTTGATCCGCGAGCTGTCCGTCAACTTGCGGTCGGCTCTTGCGCGTGTTCGTTTCCATCCGTAATCACCTCTGCGGATAGTTTAACACGAACAAACGTTCTTATTCAAGAGACATATTATTCCGCTACCAACACTTACCGCCTCTCTATCGCATAGCCTCGCGCTATAATCGGTATAGAGGTGTTTTTATGTTTATTGATCCGATGTTGCTCGCAACTGCGCCGGGTCCGTTTAGCGATCCGCGTTTCATATACGAACCAAAAATCGACGGCCACCGGTTAATCTTTTCTCAAGAGTCCGGCAACGTCCGTCTTTATACGCGCCATAATAACGACTGCACGCGCCAATACCCCGAAGTCGCTGGAGGACTATTTACGCATGACATCATATTAGACGGCGAAATTGCATGCGTAGACCCAATGACCGGCGTTTCGGATTTTGAAGCGATAATGTCCCGGTTCCAGGCGCGACGATCCGATAAGATTGCACGCTTATCCGCTTCATTGCCGGCCTATTTCGCGGTATTTGACGTGCTGCAATATAACGGCGAGGACCTGCGGAAATTGCCGCTAATGAAGCGCAAAGAGATCCTCGCAGGGATTCCGATGCCGAACGCAAATATCAGCGTCGTACCACATGTTGAAGGCGCGGGCGATGCGTTATTTGCGCAGATTCAGGCGCGCGGAATGGAGGGCATTGTCGGCAAACGATCGGACAGCGTATATGAAACAGGCCGCCGATCCGATAACTGGCGCAAGGTAATTAACTGGGCGCATGCTGACGTTTATATTACGGGGTATAAGAAGGCTGAGTTTGGGTGGCTCGTGGGAATTATGGATGAGCGCGGCAAATTGCGTCCGGCCGGAATTATCGAACTTGGCGTGGGGCCAACGGAAAAGAAGGCGTTTTATGGCGTAAATAAGTCGTTGATTACCGGGGAAGATCGCGACTTTGTTTACGTGGAGCCGCGGATTCAAGTACGTGTGAAAATGCGAAACTGGACTCGCGCGGGGATGCTGCGGAGTCCGGTATTCGAGAGATTTATCGTATAGAGACCGTTAATCTGGCGGTCTTTTTGCGTTACGCCGCGTATTTAAACGTACACACCGCGCGAAGATATCGCTCGTCCCCGATCTTCACGCTATTCTCCGTAATCTCCGCGATCCTACCGCTACCAACGAGTTCTCCTGCGGCAAAAACGACGACCGGCGACCGGTCCATTTGCGCAGTATAAAAGTGGATATCGGACGTTAACGGGCGCATAAATCGGCTACTCCGGCCCTGACTCCGTTTAAGTTGCGCCATTTCGACGGCTCCTTTCGCGTGTTATACCGAAATTTTACCATATTTTGCGACTATTTTACTAGAGTAGGGTGCATTTTGCGCGATTATGTGCCTACGGGTTATGAAGCCCACGGAAGATTGACGCACAGGCGGGTAAACTCCGTCGGCCTTCCGGAACAACCAAATAGGAGGCGTTATAAATGGCGCAAAAACTGCGCGAATTGAACGTAAAAGTAGACGTAGATATCGCGGAAGCAATCCGCGGCCTTAAAGCGATCCAGCGCGAGGCGAAGAAGGCGACGCAGGCGTTGCGCGAGTTAGAGACGGAGTCCGGTGCAAATCGCACGTTCAACAAAGGCGACATTG
This sequence comes from Fontibacillus phaseoli, assembly GCF_003337355.1. GTDB lineage: Bacteria > Bacillota > Bacilli > Paenibacillales > Paenibacillaceae > Fontibacillus > Fontibacillus phaseoli. Next base: position 541,735 of record NZ_QPJW01000001.1, read on the forward strand.
CGCATTGGGACGGGATCGCGCACGTAGTCATTTGCGCAGACAGTGACACGGCGGTCCTAGCGCCAAAGACTGACCGGACAACGGACTATACGCGGCTGTTTGCGGTAGATAATACGCCGGAACTATTTAGCGCAATCGAAGCGCATCTACGGGAGGTGAGCGGTGAGTAATGGCGGATATCAGACGATTAGTTGACGCAGAGACCGGCGAGATCCACGAACGAGCCGCGATACTATCGGATGGCGACCGGGTTACAACCGCAAGACAACGCGAAGAATATGCACGAATCAAAGAGCGTGAACAGGCCGGACGAGGCGCGGAGTTCACGGTTACAAATATGAATAATATCGACGAGGTCATCGAAAAGGTATCCGATAAACATTGCGGGTACCTTTTATATTTGCAATGCTTCGTCAATTACGATGCAATCCTGGAGAATCCAGACAAAACCGCAATGAGCCGCGATGACATGATGCGGACGCTTCAAATAAGTAAATCCACGCTGTACGAGTTCCTTGCGGAGATGACGGCAGCCGGCATTATTTACGAAGACGACGATAAATACCGGCTTAATCCGCGTTACCATTTCCAGGGTACGACTAATAATACCGCGGTGGTAAAGACGTTTGTTGCGAAGGTTAAGGCGCTATACTCCGAGGTGAAGGCGCGCGACTTAGGCTTCGTGTACAAGCTGCTTCCGTACATCCACCTCGAAACGAATACGATATGTGCGAATCCGTACGAGCGCAACGTAGAGAGCACGCTGCCGCTTACGAAAGAAGGGATCGCGTCTGTTACGGGATTGACGGAGAAATCCGTATATACGAAGTTGCGCAGCCTACGTTTTGGCGACCAATACGTATTCGCCGAGGTTATTTACGGGACCTCGCGCTATTACAAGATCAATCCGTTCGTATTCTACCGCAAAAGCGGCGTGCCGGACGCGACATTGCGTGAGATGTTTTCTATCCGCAATAACTTCGCGAAGAGGGCAGCGTAATTCCTTATCGGTAAATTTCCGGACAAAAGCGCCCTCTTATCGGTAAATTTCCGGACAGCAAAAACGGGGCTTGCACCTTAGAGCCACGCGGGTTTATTCGCTTTTGAGGGCGAAATTATTTCTTAGTCTTGTATTGCGGGGAAGATACGGGCTTGCGCCCGACACCGCGGCCAAGATCAGGCCTTGTGTAACTATTATCTTATTCGCGTCAGATGTTGTTATAAATTCTATTCGCGGATAGAAATAGTCCCGGAGCCGATAGGCGACGGTTGCAAGGCCGGCAGGCCGAGGCAATGCCCTGCACAAACCTTTGCAAGTAAGAATCATGAAGCCCACTCACAGAAGTATCTCATGTAGTCATTTTATACGCGATAAGCGAACGCAAAGTGAGCGGAGGGATTACGTATATGAAGACGGTAAAGGGAACGGTTATTCCGAAGGGGATCGTACCGCACTCGCTATCATTCGAAGATGAAGCGCAGGACTTATCTCGCGTTTCTACCGCGGAATTACACACGGAACTAGCACGCAGGACTGGCGTAAGGGAACTCGTATTTGGTCCGGAAGATAACGTCTTAATCGCGGGAAACGACGGTGTTATTATCGATGATTACGGACCGGTTCGCGTATTGATTAACGTTGATTAAACGGAGGGATAACGTTGAATAAAGCGCTATGGTACGTGAAGCAGTTGTTTCCGTTTATGTATCGCACAACCTACGGAGAAGGCGGAAAGTGGTATGCGTGTACGTGGCGGATGTGGTTCGGTCGTTGTTACGCGATCGAGACGTATGAGTTAGCGGAAGAACCGAAATAGACGCAACTCCTGCGCTTTGCTCGGGCGTAGGACACGCGCAATTATACGGAGAGGGGGCGTTAAGGTGGCGAAGACACTGACTGCGGAACAGTACATCGCGATCGAGTGGCTGTCGATTCCGAATAAAGGCGGAAAGACTTACGAAGAGATCGCGGAGATATGCGGAGTACATTTTAATACGCTCGGTAATTGGCGCAAGGATAAAACGTTCGATGCGGAACTTAAGCGAGCTATTGTGCGCAATAACAGCGCGAAGCTTCCGGAAGTAGTCGAGTCTATGGCGGAGTGGGCGATCCGTGAAGGTAACGCAGCCGCCGCGAAGTTAGTACTGCAGATTAACGGAATGCTTACGGACAAGGTCGAAGTGGAAACGAAGGGCAACGAGGGGACTGACGTCGAGGCGTTGGCAGCTCGTATCGAGGCGCTAAAGATACGGAGCAAAGGCGAAGACTCACAGGGCTGACGTTTATTCGATCGCTATAATGTAGGGACTCGCGCGGGAGCATTGTGGAAGCCTGTGAATAGGGCGCGATTTATCTGCACGCGGCTCCCGGCGCACGCCCCTCCGGAAATTTTCGAAATCAGCGCAAACCGGGCGCAATTAGCTCGGGAAATATGCGCAATAGTGCAAATTGGCGGAGGGCTGGCGCATGACTCGCGTAGGTAATAACGCTTGTAAGCCGCGTGGTTATGCGGTTTGTGGCGAAGTGGTGCGGCGGTAGACTAGTGGTCAAAACGTGGCTTTTGTGCATATGTAGGTCGCGTTAATGCGGTAAAGCGCGGACCCCCAAGGCCCCCTCCGAAATGGGCCGTTTCAGGCGCATCTACAATCGGCGTATCAAAAATAACGTTTGGGTTTCGGAGATTCCGGACCCGAGCGCAACCATACGCAAGACTTACGCTAAATTACCGTAATATTAGCGCGCTTACCCTAGCGCAAGGGTATTCGGAAGGGTTACGGCCCAACGTCTCTATTTTCGCGCAAAAACTACGGAAGAACGGAAGGGAGGGCGGACCGTGTCAGAAAAAAGGTGCACTAAATGCGGAGAAACCAAAGGATTTGATAAATTTTACAAGAAAAAAGCAACAACAGACGGATATCGATCGGAGTGTAAGGAATGCACAAGTCAGGTTAATAAGAGATACCGAGAGGACAACACCGCGAAAGTAAGGCAGATACAAGCGGAGTATAGAAAGAATAATCGCGACCTGATTAAGCAAAACGGCGCGGTATATCGCGCAGCAAATAGGTCCGCCGTACGCGAAAGAGTTAGAAGATGGAAAATTGAGAATCCCGAAAAAGCAAGGGAAAACAAAGTATTACAAGAACAGAGAAGAAGGTCTCGTATGCGGGGGTTACCTGCAGCCTTTACTAGAGACGAGTGGGAAACCTGCCTGTCGTACTTTGGCCACTCCTGTGCTTACTGTGGAGAGCCGGAAGCTGATCTACAACAGGACCACGTCATACCCGTATCGGCTGGCGGCGGCTATGTTGCTGAGAACATTATTCCGGCGTGTAAGAGTTGTAATAGTAGTAAGAGACATTCCGACTACATTGAGTGGTTTATGGCCTGCGGGCAGTACTCAGATGAGCGCGCATTAAGAATTAGCCGGTACCTATCAAGCCTTGCGGGTAGGGGGCGATATCGATTGCTTGGATAAATAACCGCTGGGTCGATCGAACAGAACGCGAAGTTAAAATCGGCGAACTCGCGGCGCTTATTGACGTATTGGACGGCGTAGACGTAGGCGCCCTCTCTCCAGACGACGCGGCGGAGATTGACGCAGCCTTAACGGAGTACGAGCGGTTGTCGCGGATTCACCGCTGCGAAACGGACTTGCTCGAATTTGCGCTCGAATACTTTTCGGAGGCGCGCAATCCCGGTAATGACGGAAACTGGGACGGATTCGATATCGTCGACACGTCGGAAGCGCCGGAGTTTCACCGCGAGATTTCCGAGATTATAGACGCTGTGTCGAACGTCATCACCAACGATAAGGTCGCGGTCGCGGCGCCGCGTTCTCACGCAAAATCGACGTATTTAACAAAGGCCGCTCCTTTGCGCGAGACCTGCTACCGCAAACGTAAATACGCGATTATCATATCGGAGACGCCTGCGGTATCCAGCGCCAACCTCGATTGGATCGCGCTGCAGTTAAAGAGTAACGCGAAGCTCCGGGCGGACTTTGGGCCGCTATTATCGCCGAAGCAGCAGGAAAACCCGAAAGACAACTCGTCCGAGTTTATCGCATGGGAATCGCGCGAAGACGGTACGAAGAAGATGCTGACGAAGGTTGAAGCGGCATCAACGGGCCAGGCGCTGCGGGGACGGAACTGGAACGGTGTGCGGCCGGACTTGATCATATGCGACGACCTCGAAGACATTAAATCGAACGCCGCGACGCCGGAACTCAGGCGCAAGCTCAAAGACTGGTTCGCGCAGACGGTCGTACCGCTCGGCGATCCACGCGGGAAGAAAACGGCGTTTATTTACATGGGAACGACGGTCCATCACGAAGCCCTTCTCGTTGACGTGCTCTACAACCGGTCAGACTTTAAATCGCGAGTCTATCGCGCGGTCATCGAATGGCCCGAGCGCATGGACTTGTGGGAAGCGTGCCGGCTCGTTTACAAGGACCCGGACCGTCCGAAAGAGGACCGCGTTAAAGATGCGATAGAACTATACGAAGCCAATCGCGAGGAAATGGATCGCGGAGCCGTTGTATTGTGGCCGGAAGCGCAGCCGATTTGGAAGTTGATGACGTGGAAGTGGGACAACGGGTCGAAGGCGTTTAACACGGAGTATATGAACAATCCGGTCGATGAGGAGTCGATGATTTTCAATCCGGAGGCGTTCACGTATTGGGACGGAAAGCTTAACGATGTCTTTTCGCAATACCCGCGCCCGGTTGACGAATATGACGTCTATATGGGCGTTGACTTCGCGATGGGGAAAACTCGCGGTGACTATTCGGCCATCGTCGTTATTGCACGGAATAAAAAGACCGGAACAAAATACGTTATTGATGCGTTCGGTGAGCGAATAAAGCCGGACGCTTTTTTGCGTGTAATTGTCGATAAAACACTACGGTATCAGCCGAATGCGATCGCGGCAGAGGCGCAGGCGGCGCAGGAGTTTTTCGTAGATAAGTTGAAAGAGGCGCTGACGGCTGTGGGATATCCGGCGCGGGCACGCGTTAAAGAGATATATCAGCGGTCCAGAAAAGACCTCCGAATAGAGGCGCTGCTCCCGGATATCGAGAGCGGCGCTATTCAATTTACGAAGAAACATGCGTTGCTCCTCGAACAATTCGAAATGTATCCGGCCGGCTCACACGATGACCTCCCGGACGCGCTCGAAATGGCGGTAAGTATCGCGGGAACCGCGCGGAAAAAGGTCCGCAATAAGCCCGCATGGGCGTAAAACAACGGAGAGGAGGAACGCAAATTGACGAAGTTATTTGAAACAGGAGCACAATATCCGCCCGAACGTGATATCCCACGTCTGGCCCGATACAAACGCGGCCGCATCATATTCGACGGACGTCATCCGGAAATATACGAACGCGCCTCGTCGCTTTTGAAAGACACGCCGCACGCCGCGCAGCTTAAAACGCTGTTCATCGCGGTGAACTTGATGGACATTTTGCTCACGAAGCCGGCGGACTTGCTAACCGGCGAGCCGCCGACGTACGAATCCGGAAAGGGTCCGGACAGCCGCGAACAGAAACGCCTGGACTCGATCGTCGAGGAAAACGACTTGACGCAAATGACGCACGAACTCGTCATCGGCGGCGGCTACCGCGGCGACTCGTTTATCAAGACGTATTATGCTGCGCGGGCCGACGTAAGTGAAACGGAAGCACTTGCGCAACAACTCGGATTGACCGCGCCAGAGACGCCGCTCGAACCGGTTATTGAGGCGGTCCCGGCGAACCTTGTATTTCCGGAATTGGCGAAGGGCTCGCGGAAAAAGTTCAAGGCGATTAATATCGCTTGGATCGATTGGGTCGAAGAGCCCGGCGGCAAGCTTATCCGCTGGATCACCGGAAAGCCCGCGTCGTATGTCCCGTATTTGAACGTCGAGAGGCACCTACCGGGGTTTATCGTATATGAGCGCTATAAACTCCATGAACGCGGCGTCAATTCGGACTGGTCCGTACCGATTTCAACGTATACAATCGGCGAGAAAGTTGCAACCGAGAAAGAAAGCGACGTTGTGGAAACAGGAACCGACCGGCTGCTCGTACATCACATTCCGTACAAGAGCGTAGACGACCGGTGGGAAGGGATTAACGGAGTCGAAAAGTTAGAGAGCGTGTTGTCCGCGATTAACGAACGGCTCGCGCAGATTGACTATATCCTTTGGAAGCATTCCGATCCGTGGATGTATGGTCCGGACGATATGGATGAAGAAGAAGAAGGCGGTTCGTTACGCGGCGGTGGCCGTTATATTCCGGTTAGAAAAGAAGACACCACGCCGGGCTATATGACATGGGAGGGCCAACTCGAATCCGCATTTAAAGAACTCGATATCCTGCTCGGCCTCGTTTATCAAATGTCGGAAACGCCGCAATGGTTGTTCGGCACAACGCTTGCCAACGATAAAGGCGGAACCGGCACGTCGCACACGGACTCCGGTGCAATCAAAGCGCGGTTCATGCCGATCTTGGCGAAAGTCAATCGCATCCGGGCGCACGTCGACCGGGCACTCCGCGACGCAATATGGACCGCGATGCAACTCGAAAATTTCGCGAATAGAGGCGTAGCTGATTTCGAACCGTACGAGCCAGTTTATCCGCGAATTAATTGGCGCGATGGTGTTCCGCAGGACCTGAAAGAAGCGGCGGAAGTCGCTAATATCCGGACGGGCGGCAAGCCGACGCAATCCGTAGCTGACGCAATCAAGGAACTCGACGGCGTAGATGACGCAACCGCGGAGGAACGAATTAAGCGAATCGACTCAGACGAGGTGCGCGCGAATGGGACGGTAGACTCTTCGGTATTTAATGGGAGTGCTGCTTAATGGCATCGCGAATCCCGGAGCCCGTTTACGATTACAAAGTTGGCCGTCTGGTCCGCGCCTATAAGGCGGCAATCGCGGCAATCCTCGCGGAACTCGACCGCATTGATGTCGCGAATATGTCCCGGGCAATGTCCGCGGCGGCCCTCGTCGTAGTAACGAAAATCCTCGCATCTCTTAACGACGAATCGGCGGCGTGGGTCGCAGAGAACATTCCGCAGGCTGTCCGCGATGGCGTTTTGACTGCGCTAGTTTCGCTCGACGAAGAAGTCGCGGACAAAGTCGCAAAGTTCTCGCGAATCAACCGCGGACTCGTAGCGGCGGCCGTTGCGGATACACAAGCGGATTTGCTTGCGGTCACCAAAAACGTTGAACGGCGCGTAAGGACTGCGGTCCGACAGGTCACCGCGGAATCTATGCGCGCGAACATGTCGAAGGGAATCAACGGCCGGCGGACGATTAGTACGGACATTCTCGCCGGCTTGCGGAAGAAGCTCGGTGACTCCGTGAATACCGGGATCATTGACGCAGCCGGGCGCCGTTGGAAGCCGGAAGTCTACGTCGAAATGGTGACGCGGACGAAGATGGCGGAGTCACACCGGGAGGCAACGTTTAATGAAGCGATCGGTCGGCGCGCTTATTACGGACGGATTTCGCGTCACGGCGCAGCCGACGCCTGCCGAAACTGGGAGGGGCGCATCGTTAAGTTGGTGCGCGATGCTCCGGGAGATTATCCGTATATTGGCGACTTGCCACGCCGGGAAATTTTTCATCCGAATTGTAGGCACGTGGTTAGTCCAATTCGCGATCCGCACCTACTTAGTAACGCAGCCGAAAATACTCTTCCCAGTTATGAGAACGCAAGGATTAGTGAAGATAAACTTGCGGGATACGCTCTCAATCCAGCGCATATTGTAGGCAAGAATAAAGCCGTTGTATTCGAGAAAGTATTGGGATACAATGTAAACAATTGGATGGATTTACGTGATGATATTTTACGGAACCTTCCTAACTATGAATCCGTAGAAAAGGGAAGGAACAATTTTGGTTCGAAGTTTGAGGTTGTAATGCCCCTTACTGGACCTAGCGGACGAACTGCTGATGTTACTACCGGCTGGCAAATAGACGAAGGGACAGACTTCCCTCGTTTGGTAACTATTATGATTAAGGAGGCGGGAAAATCGAAGTGAAAATGTTGGATGTAGTCGAGACGAAAGACGGACGAATTGGAGCCATTGTCCATGTTTATTCTGCTGACGATTTCGAAATCGAATATATGGACGAAACACTCGAAACTATTAGCCGCTCCGAAATCGCAAAAGTAATTCCGCAATAACTAGCGCTCTCAACAATGGGGGCGCTATTTTTATGCCCATTTTTGGCCTTACGGAATGGCGTTAAACTTCCGGAATCTAAGCGCTACGCGGCGCTAAAACGCGGGAGGAACGAATGAAGAACGAAATTATTCGCACAGAGCCGCTTTATAGATATCCGTTGAATTTGCAATTATTCGCGGAAGGAGACCCCGAACCTGATCCGCAACCAACTCCGGACCCAACGCCAGAACCGGAAAAGACGTTTTCCCAGGCGGAAGTTGACGAGATAGTTACGAAAAGGTTGACGCGGGATCGCAAAGGCCGCGAAGATTACGACGATATTAAGGCGAAGCTCGACGCGTTAGAACAAGCGGAAGCCGAGCGAAAGAAAGCGGAGTTGTCCGAGGCCGAACGCCTTGCAGCAGAGTTGGAAGAAGCGCGCGCGAAAGCGCAAGAGGCGGAGCAGGCGCGAGAATCCGCATTAACGGCGGCGAACCAACGCTTGATTAACGCGGAGTTTAAAACGCTGGCCCGTGACGCGAACATTCCGGCGGACCGCTTGGCCGCGGCGCTGAAACTTGCGGATTTGGGCGCGGTAACGGTGGACGAAGAGGGCAACGCGGTCGGCGCGAAAGAAGCGGTCGATGCACTTGTTGCGGCTTATCCGTATTTGGTCGCGCAAGCCGCTCCGAAACCTATCGGGGGCGCTGCGGGTGGTGGCGATCCATTGCCGGATAAAACGAAGGAACAATTACTCAAGGAAGCTGCGGACAAAGCGCGGAGGACCGGACGAATCGAGGATCGAATGGCGTACGCCACACTTAAACACGAACTGTCTAAATAAATTTATTCTCAGCAAAGTCGCTCATTTTGGGCGGCTTATTTTATTGCACGGAGTTATCCGTAGCACCTAAAACACAGGGGGAAACAAAAAGATGCCTAAAGTATATGATGAATCTTTGATTGGTAAGAAGGAATCTGTGGTTGATGAGTTGTTGAATCTCAATCCACATCAAACACCACTCCTGAACGCGATCGGTTTTGCGCAGCCAGTTACAGCGGTTGAACACGTATGGTTCGAGGACGAAATGTTCCCGGATGAAACTACGACATCTGCTTCCGCGTTGATCGATGCGGTGGCAATCGTAGTCGCTGACGTTACACCATTCCGCGTAGGTTCCGTAGCTAAAATCGGTGACGAATTGCTGTACGTGTCCGCAATTAATAGTGGCACTAAAACGCTGACGGTAACACGCGGATACGCTTCGACCCCGGCCGCTGCGGTAGTTTCTGGTGCTAAAGTCGAGTTCCTGTTTGATGAAGGCGTGGAAGGCGCCGACGCTCGGGCGGCTCGCTACAAGGCGCGCGTACGTAAGTCCAACCTGACGCAAATCTTCACGGACTCGATCGAGATTTCCGGAACTGCGCAGGCTGTTGCGCAATACGGCATCGACAATCTGTACGAATACGAGAAGCAAAAGAAACAACTCGAACTCGCGCTGCAACTTGAAAAGGCGCTTATTAACGGTGTTTCGTTTGAGTCCGGCCAAGTCCGTCAAATGAAAGGTATTCGCCAGTTTATCACTTCGAATGTAACAAATGTAGGTGGCGCACTGACCCTCGCCGCAATCAATACGTTGGCGCAGGGCGTATATGACGCGGGGGGCTTTGCGAATGGTGGCGACTATAAAATCATGGTCGCAGCCAAACAAAAGATCGCGCTGTCTGGAACCGACGCCAACAAGATCGTTCTAACTCGCGGTGAGAATACTCGCGGCCAGGTAGTTGATAAGATCGTGACGGATTTCGGTGAGTTTGAGGTTGTTCTTAATCAAAACCTCGCTTCCGACGAATTGTTCCTTTTCGACGCTAACCGCGCCAAGATTCGTCCGCTGATTACTCGCGATTTCTCGCACACTTACCTCGGCACGAAAGGTGATTACACGACCGGCCAAATCATCGGCGAATACACGCTGGAACTGGAACAAGAGAAGGCGCACGGCCGCCTGAAAGGCTTGACGTAATCTCTACGCATCATAACAGGCGCGCGGCTTAATGCTTCGCGCCTAAACTATTATGGAGGTATACGATGGCAAAATACGAATCGCCGCGCTATCCAGCGCTCGGGTTTTACGTTGACGGCGTGTTCCGGCGTTTTAGTGGCGGTCAATATAGTACGGACGATCCAGCGGAGATTGACGTACTTGACGCGCTAATTGACGTTAGGCGCATAGATGAAGACGAACCGGAAAAGCAGCCGGAGCAAGAACCGGAGGGGCCGAAAAAGGACGCAGAGCCAGCGGATGAACCCGTTAAGCCTGCGCCTAAAACTCGCGCAAAAAGTGCGGCGAATGCCTCCGGAAAATAAACGGAGGTGGGCGCATGGCTCAAAACGTAATACTCGCGGATCATTACATTACCGCAAATTGCGTCGATATCGAAGATTGGACGGAAGCGGACGCGGCGAAAAGACAACGGATGTTAAACGTCGCCGAAGGAACGCTACTCCGAGCCTATCCGAAATATACTGTACCTGATGCGGCGGTATATGAATTTGCGAATGTGCTGGTGATAGCTTTTAACGATACAAACCGGTTGGCGCGTCAGGGAATAACGGGATTTGCCGTCAATGACGTCGCCAACTTCGATTTTAAGGACGCATTTATAACGGGGCCGGACGCTGACCTGCGCAAGCTGATTCCGCAGGTGGCGCTCGATCTCATCGGCGCGGAGAACGGTGTAACGATTTCGAAGCGGCGCGTTGGGTGGGTGACGTTGTAATGGCGCTGGTCCCGTTAAAACAAAACGTAACCGTAACGAAGCCAGGCGCGGATGACGGATGGGGCGGAACAACGCCCGGCGCGGTAATCACGTATAAGGCACGCGTCTCCGAGGAAACCAACGTCGTCACGAACCAATATGGCGAAGAGGCCACGACGAGCCTGCGCATTATCCTCGATAAACTACCGGACGTATCGTACGACGACGTCATAACGTACACGAACGAATTGGGCGTGACTGTCGCGAGAAAGCCAGTAAGTATCGAGGTTAAGCGCGGCCTCAACGGTAAAGCGCTATCGACGGAGGTGTTCGTGTAATGGCGTTGTCATTTGAGTTCGACATTTCGGGACTGGCGGATTTAATCGCTAAATCTCCGGAGATTGCGGCGGAAGCGGCCCGGGCCGGTATGCACGACGTACTTAACGTGTGGAAAGCGGAGGCTGTTGACGTTGCGCCGATTGACGAGGGGATATTGCGCAAAACGATAACCGTCGAGCAAATCGAAGGGACTGGCGCAAACCTAACCGGATCGATTAGCGCGAATGCTGTTGTCAATACGCGGAGTGGTCGTTTCAATTACGCTTATTACATCCACGAAGAAGACGCGGGCGGAAAGAACTTGCGCACGCCGGGAACCGTGAAGCAATTTCTCGACGAGCCGGCGAAAAAGAACGAGCGCAAGTGGCATCAGCATATTGAGGACGAAATCGAGTCCGGCCTTGAGAGAGCGGGGTGGTAAATTGGCGCTAATTGATGATATTGTCGCGATTGAGTCGTTTATTAAAGCGCAGTTTCCAGACGCGACCACAACGAAACAGACGGTGCCGACCGCGCCTACGCACAATTCGTTCGTCATCCGTTTTTTGAACGATGATCGCGAGACGGAAACGCGCTACCACTTCCGAATTGACCGCGAATACCAAATTGTTTATTTCGCGTCGAAAGCGGAGCAGGTGCTTCCGAAAATGGATGCGTTGGCTCGGGCGTTTTATGAGGCGGACGTAATCGGCCGGGTGCGCGTCGAGTCCTTCGCGTTTTCGCAACCGGCTAAAACGGAGAGCGGAATGTATGTGAGCATTGGAATCCTCGAAACATCCGCGCGAGAAGCCCGGACTCAAACGCAGTATCCGAAGATGAACAAAGTAACGGTCAACCAACGATAAGCGGCGTTCCATTATGGAGCGCCTTTTTCTATTACAGAAGGAGGTTTTCTAATGGCAGGAGGTTCCTGGGACCCGACCGCACTTCCGGTTCGGCCCGGCCTATACATTAACTTTGTCGAAGCGGCGGCGGCTCAGATTCGCGGAGGCGCACGCGGCACGGTCGCAATTCCGCTTCTGGCTTACGGATCGAATGCGCAGGCCAAAACGTTTTATACGATTGAGTCCGAAAAGCAGGCGGTCGATACGTTCGGCCTTGCGAATGTACATTCGATTCTTCTCACGCTTCAAGGCGGTGCAAAAGAAGTACTCGTATACACAATGCCGTCGACGCCGGTTGCAGAGGATTACGTCGATATGCGCGATGCTTTTGACACGCGCCAATTCAACGTATTCGTTTTCGACGGCGAGTACGAGGTGACGGAGCAGGCCGCGACCAAAACGTGGTTAACACGCAACCGCGAGGAAGGCAAGCATTTTATTGCGGTAATCGGCGGCGACGACGCGACCGACGCGGACCCGACAGTAGGCAACGCACGGACGACGCTAAATAAGGACGATTATATCGTCAATCTGATTTCCGGCGTAAAAATCGGAACTGAAACGTTCAACTCGTCCGAGTATGCGCCGTGGGTGGCCGGCCTTATCGCCGGTACAGCGATTAACCGCTCGACGACATACGCACAAGTTCCGGCCGATGACGTTACAAAGCGCCTGACGAATGCGCAGATTAAGGCGGCGCTGCAGGCGGGCTCGCTCGTGTTCGTACATGACGGCGAAAAAGTGAAAATCGAGCAAGGCCTCGCTACATCCGGTAAGAAAATCCGTTCGATTCGCGCACGTCAATCGATTTCGACGGATATCATGCGGACGGCTGCGGACAGCTATATCGGGAAATTGAACAACAACGCGGACGGGCAGGCAACGCTCATCGTCGCTGTAAAGGCGTATCTCGAATCGCTGGAACGGAACGACGTACTTACTGCGCCCGTTGTCGAACTTGATCCGGATAATCCGAGCGTGGGGGATGCGGTGTTCTTGCGTGTAGGTTATTCGGAGGTCGACAGCATCGAGCGTATCTTCCTCACAATCAACATTTAAGGCGGTGATAAAGTGACAGCAATTTTAGACTCGCGGAAAGTTATTAACGGAAACTTCGGCCAGGTCTTCGATCAGGACGGAAACTGGCTTACGAATATCACCGGTTGTGAGGCGACGATTGAAATCGGACTCGAAGAAATCAAGCTCGCCGGGACGCGGTGGCTCGGCAACAAAGTCACGACGCTGAAAGGAGCCGGCTCGCTAAGCGGCTATCTCGTAACGTCCGAGTTTATCGAAAAAGCGATGCAGGTTATGGACGACGTAAGCTCGCCGTTTGTAACGGAGCTTGTCGTTAAACTCGATGATCCGGAATCGTTCGGCGCGTATCGGGTCCGCCTGAAAAACGTCACGTTTGATAAGATTCCGCTGATTAATTACGAAGTCGGCGCAATCGTTGAACATGAGCTAACGTTCGTTTTTTCTGGCGCGGAGGTCATGGATAAACTCCGGCCGACAGTGTAAAAGAGCGCACTATTGCGGGGTCTTCGGACTCCGCTTTTTAATTCGAAATTAACGGAGGATGATATAAATAATGGCGAAAACAGTGGTTAAAAACGGACTTGAGGCGCTCCTCGGCGCAACACTTGACGTACAGGACGTAGTCTATATTTCGCGGCTTAAGACGCACTTTACGGTGAAGGCGCTGGATCAGGCGGAAATGACCCGGGCGCGTGACCAGGCGACAATCCCGACGCGAAAGGGCGAGAAGGAACTCGACGGTCAATTGTTTAACGCGGTGCTTATCGCAAAGGGTTGCGTCGATCCGGACTTTTCGGACAAGGCACTAATTGCGCATTATGGTGCTACGGACGCGGCGGACTGCGTGACAAAGGCGCTACTGCCCGGTGAGATTGCGAAAGTGTTGACGGCGATTATGAAGATTTCGGGATTCGACGATGAGGAAGAGTTGATCGAAGACGCAAAAAACTAATCAGGGCGGGCGGTGTCCCGTTTCTTTTGCATGCGATTTTTCAGCGGCACCATATTCCGCCCGACGAAGTTTACGCGAAAGACCGGCGTCACCAAATGTTTATGTACGCGTCGATGATGCTCGTTTTTGAAGAGGAAGAGAAAGAGCGGAAGACGGCCGAACGTGAAGATCGAATACGTCGGATTAACGCGGGAGGGAGGTAGTTTATATCGCTTTCGATCTCGTAGCAAAATTAAAGCTCGTAGATAACATTTCTGCCCCACTAAAAAAAGTCGAAAAGCAAATGGAGCGCGTCAAAAAGGCGACGGATACATACCGGGACGCGACCGGACGCCTCCGTGACGCAAATGGGAAATTCGTGTCATCCGGCGATAGAACGCGCGGAAAGCTACTTGATATCGATAAGGCCGCACAAAAAGCCGGCAAGTCACTCGGCGGTTTGGCTAAAACTGGCGCATCTGCATTCGGTAGCCTGGCGAAAAGTGCGGCGAAGTTCGGAGCGCTGGCTGGGGTCGGATTCGCTGCATATGCCGGTTATTCCAGCGTTAAAAAGGCGATGAGTTTCGAGGCGCAAATGTCTTCGATCCAGGCGTTGACCGGCGCAACGAAAGAGCAGATGCAGCAAATGCAGTTGCTTGCCCTCCAACAAGGCGCGCTCACGAAATACTCGGCGTTGGAATCCGCAAAGGCTATAGAAGAACTGTTAAAGGCCGGTATGACGACCGCCCAAGTTCAAGCGGATGGTCTAAACGCAGCACTAAACCTCGCAACGGCTGGCGGATTGGAGCTTACGGAAGCTGCCGAGACAATGGCGACATCTCTCAACGCGTTCAAAAAGGACGGGCTCACGGCTGCGCAAACCGCGGATATACTTGCGGGTACGGCGAACGCCGCAGCTACAGACATTCGCGGGATTGGTTACGGGATAGCGTCGGCCGGTGGCGTTGCGGATATGGCCGGCGTGTCGTTCCGGGATCTTAATGCGGCGATCGGTCTGATGTCGAATGACGGACTCAAGAACGGGTCAGATGCGGGTACAAGCTTTAAATCAATGTTAATGTACCTGCAGCCACAGACGGAGAAAGCTGCGGAACTCTTCGAAAGACTCGGCATCGGCGTAGGCAAGGCGAACAAGTTCTTCGAAAACGGTAAATTGAAGAGCCTCGATCAAGTTGCGGAAATACTCCAGAAGATAACGAAGAACATGTCCGATCAGGAGCGCGTTGCAACCTTTCTGGACTTGTTCGGAACCGACGGGGTAAAGGCGGCAACCACACTTTATAAGGCTGGTTCGAAGGGCGTTAAAGAATTTTATAGAAACATGAGTACGACAACAGCGCTCGAAGTCGCTCGGAAAAAAATGGACAATGCGGCCGGTGCGGTTGAGCAATTCCAGGGCGCAATCGAGACGCTGCAGATTTCCGCGTTACTTCCGACGATGCCTCTGATTAGCGACTTCGCGAATGCCGCGGCCGAAATGGTGATACAGTATACTCCGCAAATCACTGCTGCGTTTGAGCGGATGAGTGCAAAAATCAAGAAATACATCGCTAGTCACTACACAAATAACCCTGAGTTCCAAAAACTAACCACACTTGAGAGCAAGATTAAGTTTGTATTTGAGGATATTATGACAACCTTCAACGCCTGGTTAGGCGGCGGCGGTCGGGAAAAAATCGAGAAAATTGCAGCATCTGTTATCAAATTCCTTGCGGGGGCACTCAAAGCGTCCGATCCTCTGATGCAAGCAGCCATAAAGATCGGTGTTTCGGTTGGTGAGGGGATTTTAAAAGGGATTCTCTCGGTTGATACGTTAAAAACATTGATGGGCGGTAAAGGCGCTGATTTTTACAAAGGGATAGTCAGCGAAGGCGGCACATTGAAGGAATCGCAACCATACCAGGTGAAGCCGGAGACCCTGGATTGGGTTCTAAACCCTTTAAGTTCTAAGTCTTATTCTGGCGGAAATATCGCGAAGGATAATCCTTTCCCGCAGTTTCCTGGACATGCCGCTGGACTCAATCGCGTCCCTTATAACGGATACCCGGCGCGCTTGCATCGCGACGAAATGGTCCTCACGCGTACAGAAGCGCAGTCTTACCGGGAATCTGGCGGTAATGGCGGAGGAAGCGCCCGGCCTATCGTAATCAACTTGAACGGCGTGACCATTCGCGAAGATGCGGATATAGACCGTTTAGCTGCGAAGCTCGCCCACGTATTGGCGCAATAAGGAGGTGTTTATCGCGGAATTTTGGCTCAAGTTTAATAACGGCGCGGAGACATTACAGCTTCCGGTTAATCCGGACGCGATCTCAGTAACATCTACGCACGGATTTAAAGATATTGACGTAACAAATCTCGGCGAATATACGGTAATTGGTGGCGGCCAGTTGCGCGAGTATTCGCTTTCCTCATTTTTTCCACGTGATCACAACACCTCTTTTTGCGCGGTTCCTTCGGTAGTTGATCCGTACGAGTGTGTCGCGATAATAGAGCGGTGGCAACGGTCCGGAAAGCCTACACGCTTTATCGTTACAGGAACGCCGATTAATGTCGCGGTAACGATCCGGAGTTTTGAGTACTCGGAGCGAGGTGGGGAACCTGGCGACGTTTATTATACGCTCGGTTTAAAGGAATACGTATTCCTGACGGTCAATAAAAAGGATGATAACAGCGCGGCGGGCGGCTCAGTTAGTGTAAGCATGCCGAAACTTAACGCCGCTGCTCGTCCATCAACGCGCGAAACTCCGAAATCCTATACAGTTAAGGCCGGCGACTCGTTGTGGAAAATCGCTGCTAGGGTTTACGGTAATGGCGATGATTGGCGCAAGATTTACGATAAGAATAAGAAAGTCATCGGTGCGAATCCGAATCTAATCAAACCGGGACAAAAGCTGGTGATTCCGTCATGACGAGAATAACCGTTTTATATGACGGTAAGCATTGGATTGAGCCTCTCATAAAATCCGCTGAATGGTCCGGTGATGTCGCGCAGCCACATCGGACTTTAACGTTGACTATATCCAATACGCTGAACGGAAAGGAACAGGCCGTGCCGTTTGAAGTCGGAAAAGAGATCCGATTTTACGCGAACAATACCGGTCTGTTTCGCGGAATCATTTTCGAATATTACATTTCAGATCGTGGCGAGGCGGTTATCACGGCGCATGACGAAAACGTATATCTCACCAAAAACGTTGATACGCGCAAGTTTACGAAAATGACGGCCGGCGCGATTTTAAAGGAAATTTGTAAAGCGTTCGAGGTGCCCGTCGGTTCGGTCGCGAACACGGGGTATGTAATCCCGAAAATGAATCTACATGGTACAACGCTGTGGGATATGATCGTGACCGCACTAACAGAGACGCGCAAACAGAACGGCCGCAAGTTCTCCGTATTTTCAAAGGGCGGTCTCTTGTACCTTCGCGAACGAAAAGAGGAAGTCGTTCGCTGGCACTTGGAACGAGGCGTAAACATAACCGGGGCCAGCCGGTCGCTGTCGATCGAAGATACGCGTACGGCCGTAAAGGTGGAAGCCGGCGAGGAAAAGAAGCGGAGTACCGCAGCGGCGAAGGATGCGTCAATGATCGCTAAGTATGGGCTGATGCAGCACTACGAAACGGCGAGTACAGACGCGAATAAATCGCAATTAGATCAACTCGCGAAGCAACGTCTCAAGGACCTGGCGAAAGTGGGCGAAGAAATCTCGGTTGAGGCGCTCGGAAACGTTGAGGTCATCGCTGGAACAGCGGTGTACGCGTTTGAGTCAATGACGAAGTTGGCCGGCGGATTTTACGTAACTGCGGATAAGCATGTATTTGAAGAAAGCGCATACCGGATGGATGTTACGCTTTCGAAAACAGACGATTTGCCGGAAATTAATTACGAGGAGGCGGCGTAAATGCCCGTTGAAATGATCGAAGGAGCCGGCCGCAGCAAATTGCGCCATGTCATTCGGGAACTCGGCCACAACAAGGATGTTGATGTTGAGTTCGCGACGGTCCTTTCGCCGCTTCCAGATATTCGCGTTAAAGTCGACGGCCAACCGTTTGATCTCGACGCGGACGACGTAATAGTCTGCGAACACCTAACGATGCACAAACGTAAGGCTGCGATAAACGGCGCCGCGCCGGTTGAAATCGAGTTTGAGGACGCGCTTAAAGCCGGCGACCGCGTTATTATCTTATCGTACGGAGCCGGCCAGAATTACGTAATACTTGACCGGATCGGAGGTGCGTAAGTATGGCGTTAAGTCCGCTTGAACCTGCTGATATAACGGAGGAATTAAACGCGGCAAGTGAGCCGGAACCGCTCCGGACGTATGCGCTCGACTTCGAAACAGGCGCGATGGGCGGCGTTGTTGACGGAAAGGCCGCGCTCAAACAATTCGTTATCAAGGCGATAAAGACGGCGCGATTCCGGTTCGCGGCCTATGACGATGATTACGGTTGTGAACTCGACGATTTGATCGGCCAAAACGCGACACAAGCGCTAATGGAGTCGGAGATTCCGCGCGTAATTGAGGAGGCGCTCATTTACGACGATCGGATTGAGCGCGTATATGGTTTTGGAATAACGAAGGAGGCGGACGTGTTGTCCGTCTCTTTTTACGTGGATACGGCGGATGACACGTTGCAAATGGAGGTGGCAATGTAAGTGTACGAAGATCAAACGAAAGCCGAGATACTTGAACGGATGCTTGGCGCGTCTCCTGCCGATATCGATAAGCGGCAAGGCTCCGTTACGTTCGATTTACTCTCTCCGGCTGCGATTGAATTGACGTTAGCATACTCCGAACTCGACAACGTCCTGGCGTTCGGGTTCGCGGATACGACGTACGGAAACTACCTCGACATGCGCGCCAAGGAATACGGATTGACCCGGAAGCCTGCGGTCAAAGCGGCCGGTTCGCTTACCTTTTCGGGGCCGGCTGGAACGGTGATATCGCGCGGAACACTTTCGTCAACCGGCGGCGACAATCCGGTCTATTTCGTAACGACGACGGAGACTACGATTACCGGCGGCTCGGTTACCGTCGCGGCAGAAGCGCAGGACGCTGGGGCGGCCGGAAACGTTGGGGCAGGCGAAATAACTACGCTACTTGGCGACCTCGTCGGAATCGTAACGGTTACCAGCGCGGCCTATTTCGAGGGCGGTGTTGACGCGGAATCCGATGCGTCGTTGTTGGCGCGTTATTACGAGCGGGCCCAGCGGCCGGCAACATCGGGTAACGCTAATCAATATCGACAATGGGCGCTCGAAGTGCCCGGCGTCAGTGATGCGCGCGTTTATCCGGTTTGGAACGGACCCGGCACCGTAAAAATTGTACTGCTCGATGACGATAAGACCGCGCCTGACCCTTCGGTCGTATCCGCAGCCCAAACGTACATTGACCCAACGCAGGACGGCACCGGGCAAGGCGTTGCTCCCATTGGCGCAGCCGTTACGATTGCCGGGGCCGTTGAGGTTCCGGTTAATATCGCGGTTAAAGTAACGCTCGCCCCGGGCGCAACCGTTGCGGAAGTCCGGGCGCAGATCGAGACGGGAGTCCGCGCATATCTCCGATCGCTTGCGTTTGCCGATCCGCTTGTACGGATTACGCGTATTGCTAACGTGATCCTCGATATTCCGCCCGTTATTGACTACGAAAACCTGACGCTAAACGGCACGGCCGGGAACACCGCAATAGCTGACGGAGAGGTTGCGGTGCTTGGCGGAGTGGTGGTGACTGCCGCGTGAGGACAGTAGCGGAAATTAAGCGGGACATGCGCGATTATGTGCCGCGTTATTACGACGAGATGCCGGTCGCGACGAATATACTCGATTGCGAGGCGGAAGAAATTGCGAAGCTTAACGCCGGTATTGGCGACGTTCTCGCGCAATTTTTTATCGAGACGGCAACGTGGGGTCTTACGCGGTGGGAGCGCATTTTCGGTATCACGACGGACCCGACGAAGACATACGCCCAACGGCGCGAAATCCTTCTCGGCCGGCTGCGCGGTGTCGGTGCGGTGACCGCGGAACTTATCGATAGCGTTGCGTCGGCTTATGCGAACGGTGACGTTGAGGTTGCGAACCGGCCTGCGGATTATACGATTCAGATTACATTCGTGAGTCAGTACGGAGTGCCGGAGCAAATCGACGAATTGAAAGCGGCCGTGCGCGACATCACTCCGGCACATATGGCGATTGAGTACGTGTTCCGTTTTTATACTTACGCGGAGTTGGCGGTAGGCGGACGGACTTATGACGCGGTTACTGCGACGGGAAAACCGTATGACGAAATTTATAATCGGGGGGGTTGACGTAATAGATGGCGGAAACAGCGAATCTAAAATTACCGTTGATTGACGGAAGCATGACTGCAGATGTGCCGCGTGATCTGAATGCTCTTGCACAATCCGTAGATACAAGTGTGACGGAGGCGCTTGCGAACATTACGGTTCCAGACGCGACGACAACAACGAAGGGGATTGTGCAGCTTAACGACACGACGAACAGCACATCGACAACACAGGCCCCGACGGCAAACGCAGTAAAAAAGGCTTACGAAGCAGCCACTGTGGCACAGGCTACGGCAAATGCTGCGAATATGGCAGCCACAGCGGCAGAAACACCCACAGGCGCACAGACTAAAGTTAACAACGCTGTCGGTCCATTGGCATCCTTGCTCACCGGGACAAAAACTAACACGGTCGCCGCCATAAACGAACTTTTTACATTTGCCAGTAACGGTAAAACCCAAGTCGCTGCCGCGATTACTGGCAAAGGAGTTCCGGCATCAGGCAGCGATACGTTTCCACAAATGGCGGCTAAGATCGGGCAGATTGTGACGGGTAAAAGATATGCTTCCGGAACAGTTGCTATTGCAGCAACATCACCAACAACAGTGAGTGGTATAGGCTTTTGGCCGAGAGTTGTTTTTTACACTGCACCGGATCATGCATATTGTTTCTTTATATCTCGACTGCCTGTGATGGGCAGAGAATTAAATTACGGCTTTTGGCTAGGATACTCACAATTCGGGCTTTCCGGCGCGGCGTATGAAGAGGGTAGCGCAAGCAAACAATTCTTACTCTCTGATGGATTCAACATACACGGCCCGACCTCTTCGGGCTCTTTTCAAACGGTAGATTGGTATGCCTTCGAATAGGTTGTTGCTTTTGAAATAAAATAAGAAGGGTGTTGACGATGATTAGAATATTTCAATCGACAGATCGCGTTGAGGCAATTGAATTTTCGGATGCAGAGCAGACTACGATACGCGCAATTATCGCACTCACCGGCCGGCCTATCACCGTAGATTATTTAGCAGATGGGAGCGTCAGAACGGGCGTTATCAAAGACGTAACGAATCTCTTCGTTGTAAATCTCGGACAGTTTGTATATCGTGATGGTAACGGAAACATCGGCGCATGTGACTACGAATATCTCACCGAAAATTACAAAGAAATCACGGAGGATAGCGCGGCATAATCCCGAAAGAGGTGAACGCATGGAATCGGAAATCTTAAAATATTTCATTACACAGGGACCGTTCGCGGTCCTTTTTGTCGCGCTATTTGTCCACCAACTCCGCGATTCTCGCACGCGTGAGGACCGCCTAATGAAACTATCCGAAAATTTGACGGAGCGCTTCGAACAGTTGGCGGATCGTTACGACGGTCTTGCGGAGGACGTACACGAAATCAAATCGGCAATCAACGGAAAGGAAGCGGCTTAATGGCTCTCACACTCGAATATGTACGATCTAAGTCAGCGGCAAGATTGAGCGGACTTAATCCCGTTGTGGCTGCGGCGGCCTCGGCGTTGATCGACCGATGTTATGCGCGCGAGGTATACGTGATTATTACGCAAGGACTTCGGACATACGCCGAGCAAGACGCACTCTTCGCACAGGGCCGGACGAAGCCGGGGAAGATCGTTACGAAGGCACGCGGTGGCGAATCGAATCATAATTTCGGCGTTGCGATAGACTTTGCGCTACTGCTTGCGGACGGGCGCTCTGTTTCGTGGGATACGTTGAGGGACGCGGATAAAGACTCGTTGCCGGATTGGTCCGAAGTCGTCGAGGAAGCGAAGAAGCTCGGATTTGCGTGGGGCGGCGATTGGCGCTCGTTTAAGGACATGCCGCATTTAGAGATGACATTCGGACTATCAACGGCTCAACTTCGCGCGGGCAGGCGTCCAACAACGACGCAGATTGATGCAGCATATAAGCGGATTAAAGAAACGGAAGGGGACAACGACGTGATTGTAACGAAGGCGAGCGTAACAGTTGACGGAAAGCCGGCGAAGGACGGCGTCATTATCGACGGATCGGTGTACGTGCCGCTGCGGGATGTAGGCGAAAGATTGGGCGCGGTTGTTGCGTGGGACAACAAAACGAAGGTTGCGGTTGTGACTACGAAAGGGGCGAAATAAATCGATGAAGAAACGTTTAATGAATCCGTTGTTTATTGCGGCGGTTGTCGGGCTTGCGTATCAAATTCTCGAAAAATACGGAGTTGCGCCGGACTTCGGCATGTGGCAAATCGGCGTTGACGTTGTTACGTACGCGTTGATCGGAACTGGCGTATATAGTACGTTTAAAACGGAATAGAAGATAACGGAACCCCTTGGCGGGTCTTTGCGTAATCAAACGTAGAGACTACGCTGAGGGGTTCTTTTTTCGTTTACATAGTGGTATTATTTAAGTAATTTGGAGGAGAGGCTGATATATGTCCGATAAGAAGAAGCTGTTTATATTGTTTGGCGCCTTGATCTTAGTTATGTCTGCACTTCTTATAGCCCTAGTTAGTAAGGACAGTAAAGAGGAAAGAGAAGCAAAAATACATAAGTTTAGTATAGGTGAGGTAGTTCGCGTAGAGGATTTCGACTTTATCATTCATAGCGTAAATCGTGACGGAAGCATTGTTACCTTGGAGGCATCCGCAACTAACCGTACCAAGTCGTCTAAAACGGTAATGTCTCACAGAATTAAATTGCGCGATTTAGACGGGAATCTATACGATCCGACCAACGGTGGAAATTCGATAGGAACGCTTAATCCGAACGCAACTGGCAAATCACAGATTACGTTCGAACTTCCGGTATCCGCGACGAGATTCTACGTCGCTATTAACGAGGACAGCGACGATCATAGTGACTATCCGGATACTGTGTTAGTGACCACGGAATAAAGGCGAGAATGGCGCAGATTCGCGGAGTGAAATCCGTTGAGTCTGCGCCCTTTTTGCGCTGTACTTCCGCAGTCCTCTGGGTACTTCGTTCGCGTCAAAACCACCGCACAGGATTTCCGCACATTATCGACCGCTTGCCATACGACGCCCCCTCGTGCTATAATCAATCCCGCAGGATTTTTCGGAATACGCGCAAAACTGTGCGTTAATTTATCGGAGGTTCTGCGTGGAGTAAACGGAAGATTGCGTTAAAAAGCGTGAAAATCCGGCTAAACCCTTGCCGGGGTGGCGGAATTGGCAGACGCACAGGACTTAAAATCCTGCGGTAGGTGACTACCGTACCGGTTCGATCCCGGTCCTCGGCATCATTAGTAAATAACCGGTCGCTTCAACGTTCTTTGAACCTTGAAACCGACCCCCAAAAAGAACGTCTCACCGTATAAAGCGGAGGAGACGTTTTTTTTGCTTAAAGCCGTTATTTACTAAACCTGTTTTGGCACCTATAGTAATAACGGACAAGCATTTCGCTCGTCCCAAATTGTGTTAATTCGTCTTGACAAAATAAAATCAGGTCCATATATTATAAAAGTGACGACCCCGTCATTTTTAATATATGGGAAAGGAGTTCATATGCCCAAAGTTCCGAAAGGGTATGAAGAGAAGATGCGCAATATGATTCTGGATGCGGCACAGGAGGTGTGCAAGACAAAGCCTGCCTATGAAGTAACTATGAGAGATATTATCCGTCAGACCAAGCTAAGTGTAGGCAGTGTCTACAGGTATTTTGAAGATATCGATGATATTCTCATAGGCTTAACTAATCGCAACCAGGATCAATATCAATTATGGGCGAATTGCGAGCCTTTATTTTCGGAGGATAAAAGCGTACGGGAAGTTATTTTGAAGGTCTTTCATTATTTAGGGGAGTATTTGATCGAATCTATTCCGACCGAAGGCAAATTTACGTTCGAAATGAATACGAAGTTTCTTGCAAATCCTGAATTATTTAATAAAAAGAAAAGTAAAATTGCCGAGGTTACGGATTTCGAAAAATTGATGCAGTATGCCATGGCTTACCTTGCGGGGAAGGTGGAGGACGGTACGTTAAACCCCATAATGCCTTTACCTGACATTTTTTCATTCGCAGTGGCATCTATGGATGGAATAGTAAGAGATTTGGTCCTCTTCAAATGTTACTCGCTGCCGGGCGAAGATCCCGGAGTATCGCTTGATGAAATATCATTAACTAACGCTTTAGCCAGAAGCCTCCTTTTTCTTTTAGGGGAGGGGAACTGATATTTAGGAATTAATGACAAAAGACTGGAGACCGGACACATGAAACCATTCATAGAAATAGAAAAAGTTAACCGTCAGTATATGGTAGGAGAAATGACTGTAAACGCAATTCATGAGATGGATTTTGTGATTGAAAAAGGAGAATTTGTCGTTATTCTTGGTCCGTCCGGATCCGGAAAAAGTACGCTTTTGAACTTGTTGGGAGGAATGGATCAAGCAACCTCGGGTAATATTTTCATCGATGGGGTGAATATTGCCCATTTTTCGCTGGATCAACTCGGCCTTTATCGCCGTAATGATATTGGTTTTGTGTTTCAGTTTTACAATCTCATTCCCAATTTGACAGCCAAAGAAAATGTCGATGTATCGAAGAAGCTTTGCCAACACGCACTTGAAAGCACGGAGATACTGAATGCCGTGGGCCTTGGTCACCGGATTCATCACTTTCCTGCAGAACTTTCGGGCGGTGAGCAGCAGCGGGTATCCATTGCCAGAGCCATTTGTAAAAATCCAAAGCTACTGTTATGCGACGAGCCAACCGGGGCCCTTGACAGTGTTACGGGGGCGCTTGTAATGACAACGCTCCGGGATGTCAGCAAGAAGAACGGCCAGACGGTCATCATTGTGACTCACAATGCCGCAATTGCGGATACAGCCGATAAAGTCATTCGTCTTAAGGACGGCAAGGTAGTCGAGGTAGTAATCAATGAGTCGCCGCTTTCCATGAGTGAGGTGTGCTGGTGATGATTTTACCCCAAAAAATGTTTCGGGACATTTGGAGCGCCAAAGCGCAATTTATTACCATCATCATTATCGTAGCTTGTGGAGTATTTACATTTGTCGGGGCTATCACGGTTGGCAACCGCCTGGAGAAGAGCGTTATGAGCTTTTATGATAAGACCAGGATGAATGATATCTGGATCAATGCCGAAAATATTGAGGACAAGGATATACTCAACATTAGAAATCTTCCTGGAGTTGAAGAGGCACAGGGAAGAAATGTATTGAAGGTACATTCCGGCAATCGAAGCATTGAATTGTTCATCCTCAATGAGAATAAGCTTGCTCAGCCTTTTCCAATCACGGGTGAATCTTTTCGCTCCGGCGAGAGCGGCATTTGGCTGGATCGGGAGTATGCCTCAGCCAATGCGATTGAGGTAGGGGACACCATAAAATTTACTTCCGATAATAACAGCACCGTGAAAATGGCTGTAAAAGGTTTGGTTATGAGCCCGGAAAAATTGATAGATATCTCTTCGGAGACATTGTCGACCCGGCACGATCTCTACGGTTATGGCTTTATCGGGGAACAAGCCGCCCGCCAATTCATCCATGTGACCGGTTATAATCAGATTTTGTTAAAGGTAATGGCAGGAGCGGATCAGCAAAACATTATTACTCAAACCGAAACGGTTTTGGGAAGTAAATATTTAAACAGCATCACTCATGAGGACCATACAAGCACCGTTGGTGCCGCAAGTCAAATTGCCCAATTCAAAACGTTGGCTTATGTCACTCCGTTGCTGTTTTTTGTTCTTGCGGTACTCGTGGTTGCCAGTACCATGAGCAGACTTATCAGCAATCAAAGAATACAGATTGGCACTTTGATGTCCCTGGGATTCTCCGCCCGTCAGATTAGATGGCATTATATGTGTTTTGGACTGTTTTTAGGGTTTACAGGGAGTCTTATCGGGATGGCGGCGGGGTACTTTGGAATTCCCATGATTTTCATGAGAACGTTAACCCAGTCCTTTATATTACCCCAGTGGATCGTTTCTTTCCCTTTAGAATCTTTGTTTGCCATTGTCGCCATGTACGGATGCTGCATCCTTGCTGTGTTAATGGCCTGCGGCAAGAAACTTAAGGAATCGCCGGCGTCAGTATTAAGAGGGAGCATACAGACCCGCCGCCAAAAGTCGATGGCAGGTAAGGCTTCCAAAGCTCGGCTTTCCTTTGAAAATCTCTGGATTTTCAGGAATTTAAAAGCTCACAAATTACGTGGTTTTATGGGAATCATCGGTGCCTTTGGTTGTGCTTTTTTGATTTTGTTTGGTTTTGCCAATATTGATTCGAGCAACAAATCTATCCTCGTTGAATTTGAACAGCAATACCGTTTTACCTATAAAGCGGACATACAGTCTTCGGATGCAGCTTCTTTGCCAGTTCCTGGTCCGGCCGAGGACGCGGTGCAGTACATACAGGAATCCAGGATTCAGATAAAATCGGATCGGGCGGTAAGAAATTTGCCGGTTACAGTGATGGGTTCGGGGGATTACATAAACTTAAATCATGCAGACGGCAACTCCGTGACCAATTCCTCAGACGGAATTATTTTATCAGAAAGAACTGCGGATGTTTTAGGTGTGACAAAGGGGAATTCAATTCAGCTGAAGATAGCTGACGATGAATGGAGGGATGTAAAGGTAGCGGAAACGATTAAGGCTCCCGTAGCAAATCATGCTTATGTTTACGGGGAAACTTGGGAGAAGATGGGGGCTCAGTTTGTTGTTACATCTCTTTTGATTGGGGATCAGGCAGATTTAGGGATGATTAAAGAGCATTATCCGGTTACTCAAATCGTTTCTAAAGAAGAAATGAAAAATGCAAATCTGAAATTAAACGAAGGCGTATTTGCCTCCGCTGCGGGACTTACCATTGCAGCCGTTTTTTTGGGAATTGCCGTGATCTATAGCTTGGGCTTGATTAACCTTACGGAAATGGCGCGGGAATTGGCCACATTAAAGGTTCTAGGCTTTAATCAGCGGGAAATTCGGACCCTGTTGTCCCGGGAAAATATAATGCTAACGTGGATTGGCATAGTGCTGGCCGTTCCATTGGGCAGTGGGGCTATCCACGCCCTCGAAAAGTTAAGTACGAGCGAAAGCGTTATGTTGTTTCCTACAGTAAGAATTTCAAGTTATCTCATTGCAGTTGCCATCACACTTTTGTGCTCATTTGCCGTAAACAGGCTAATCAGCAGAAAGATTAAGCAAATTGATATGGTTACTTCATTAAAAGCGATAGATTAATGCTTATGCGTCATCCATCTATTTTGCAGGATAAGGATCGCATGGCTGCGCGTAAGTGCGGCTGTGCGATTTGTATATTTTGGCATGCCGTGGTTCTATTTAAGTGGTAAAATACTCTTGTACGTCCTATTGAAATGTGAATTGTTTCTCAAATGTATTTGATTTTGCTAATCCGGCTTATTTTAGGAGGAGGATGAGTTATGGATCACAAATATCATGTGCAGCGCGAGGTCACTACATATTATAGGCATATACCGCATGTGCCGGAGCATTTCACCGTCAATCCGCTACTGCTGAGCGGAATGAGCGAGAAAGACTTCGTCATGTCGTTTCGGCAATTTACCGGGATCATGGGTCGCATGTATCGCGATATGGAGTTAAGACCCGAGGCATACGGGGTAATGATAGTCGATATTAATCTGGTCAATGAAAATAAAGAGGACGGCAATTTAGCGAAAGCCTCCTGGCGCTCCGTTAAGCGGTTAGGCGATGTGATCGCCGCAATTGGTAAGCTCGGTGAATCGGCTGTCTGCGGGCTGAAAATTACGGTTGCCGATTTCAAAACAGCTCTGAAAAAGGTGAATAAAGTTCACCTCATCTTAAGCAGGCTAATGGATTTCGGATTTACGATCGGCGGGTTTGACGGAGATAAGAT
Organism: Fontibacillus phaseoli; assembly: GCF_003337355.1. Taxonomy (GTDB): domain Bacteria; phylum Bacillota; class Bacilli; order Paenibacillales; family Paenibacillaceae; genus Fontibacillus; species Fontibacillus phaseoli. The sequence goes on from NZ_QPJW01000001.1 coordinate 570,027, forward strand.
AGCAAAGCATGCAGAATCTATTGTAATCACTTTCCCCGATAATCCTCTGCTGATGACTGTGATCAAGGCCTATGCGTTGACAGATTCGTTTCAGGGGAATGATCCGCACGAGTTTTATTATTTTGATTATAAACGGGTTGCGGAACGGGCTAAGCTGCCTGAATATTGCACGGTACGGGATCTTGCTGCGCTGCTTGATGAGAATAACGGAGAGTTGCTGCTTGCGCTTAATAGCTATTTCGCAGATCAAATAAAATTGGCAGCGCATTATAAGGACGATACAATAGAGTATTATCTCAAAAATAAACGGGTTGCGCGTTATATCATTGATTTTCATACGTTAGAGGTTCAGGTTATCTTGAAGCTGAAAAACATGGACAACTATCTGGACCTGGTCCAGAGTTTGCCGCCCGGCTTGCGGTGCTATTTTGAACGGGACGGTTGCCATTACTGCGGTTTTCAGAATGCGACCGTCGACTGGTGCAAATTCCGGTTAAGCTGGACGCTCGACGGCAGGAGACGGAATGCATGCAGTTTTGAAAGCTTTAACTTTAATCAGCCTCGCTCCGAGGATGCAGAACCTATGATGAAATTGATGATGAGAGAATATCAAATCCCAGGGTAGAGGGAGAGAGCAGAATGTTTGGAAACGATTGGGATGAAATGCTTCACGGTGAAGTGGAGCAGCCTTATTTTAGGGAACTTATGAGCTGGCTTGACGGGGAGTACGAACATCAAGTCGTTTATCCGCCAAGGGAGTTTTTATTTCAGGCATTGAAGTTGACCGGCTATGCCGAAACAAAGGTAATCCTATTGGGACAGGATCCTTATCATGGACCGGGCCAGGCGCATGGGCTTAGCTTTTCCGTGTTGCCGGGAGTCCGCATTCCTCCGTCACTGCGCAATATGTATAAGGAATTATCGAGCGACCTGGAGTGTCCGATCCCCGCGACGGGAACTTTGACGTCATGGGCGGAGCAAGGGGTTCTCTTGCTTAATACGGTCCTTACCGTGAGGGACGGGGAGCCCGGATCTCATCAGGGGAAAGGCTGGGAGAAGTTTACGGATGCCGTGATCGGAGCATTGAACCGCCGGGAAAAGCCGGTTGCGTTCGTGTTGTGGGGAAGCCACGCCCAGAGAAAGATAGGAATGATCGACACATCCAAGCATGCGGTGATATCTTCACCGCATCCCAGTCCTTTGTCCGCAAGAAGAGGGTTTTTCGGGAGCCGTCCGTTTTCCCGGATCAATCTTTTTTTGGAAGAGCATGGAGAGACGCCCGTGAACTGGTTAGCAGATATAGCAGATGCTTAAGAATTTTAATAGGACCAAGGTCGTGTTTTTTAAGGAAAAGGTTACTAAAATTCTCCTAAAAGCCGATATACAACGCATAGGCCTGGAGAGGAAGGATTTCCGCCAAAAGATGGATCAAAAGGAGAGAAATGAATGACTGCAAAAAAGAAATTGACAGGATGGCTCCTGATGCTCACATTGCTGCTAGTCACTGTGTTTCCGAATGGCGCTATTGCGGCCGCAAACGATGTAGTTGCGATTGACATCGAAGGATCAGGGACGACGCTTGAGCTCACTGTGGGAAAGACGAAACAGCTTAAATTATGGGGTACGGTTGAAGGCTCCTCGGTAAAGCGCGACTTGACGAATTCCGTTACCTGGACGTCCAGTGACGGTGAAACCATTAAAGTAACAAATGGCTTCTTAACGGCGTTGAAAGCGGGCACCGTAACGATCCGTGCGGATCATGCCCAAGGCGCGACTTCGACGATTGAAGTAAAAGCAAAGGATTCCTATAAAGAATTGAGTCTGGAATATGCTCAGGACGGGAAATATAGCCTGGGGGTCAGCGAAAATCCAACCGTAAAAGCACTGGCCGCGATTCAGGGCTCCGAAGCTACGAAGGACGTTACCGCGGATGCGGAATGGTCCAGTTCGAACTCGAGCGTATTGACGATCGAAAAAGGTAAACTTACCCTTGTCGGGGAAGGTACGGCTACCGTTACCGCGAAATATTCGGGGCTTACCGCCACATTCACCGCAAAGGTCAACTCGCCTTATTCGAAATTGAAATTGAAATTCTTGAACAACGATAAAGAATTGTCTGCCGAAGACATTGAGCTTGTAGTCGGTGATGATAAAGCTACCTTGCAGGCCTGGTCGACCCTCGCCAGCGACAGCTCCGAGTTGGAAGTTACGGATAAAGCAACCTGGACGTCTTCCGACAAAGGGGTAGTTACGGTGGAAGGCGGCAAAATCAAGGTGCTGGCTATCGGTAAAGCGACCCTTACCGCTGAATATCTTGGCGTGAAGGCTCAAACCGACATTTACGTCCGCGCACCTTATGAAGCGATTTTGCTCGATCCTTCGGCCGACCAGTCGATGTTTATCGGTGAGACACTGAAGGTAGAGGCCGAGGTTAGAAGCGGTGCCAACAATTCGGAAGACGTAACTTCGAAAGCGACCTGGACGTCCTCCAATCCGCTTGCGGCAACGGTGTCTGGCGGAGAAGTTTCTGCCAAGGCCACAGGAACCGCGACTATTAAAGTAAGTCATTCGGGCATTAGCAAATCATTCAAGGTTACCGTTAATTCGACGATCACCAAACTGACTACGGAGAAGACGGAACTGGAACTTTATAAAGGCGAATCCCTTAGCTTTCCGAAAGTAACGGGAACCAAGCTTGACGATGAACAAGTGGATTTCAGCAAAGAAGTAACCTGGACATCCGGCGACGATAAAATCGCCAAAGTGGAAGACGGGAAGATCGTTGGCGTGGGCAAGGGCGAGGTTACCTTGACAGCCAAGCTGCCTGAGTCCAAAGTTACTTCGGGTACTGCTTCTCCGATTCGCAGCGCTTCGGTCACGGTGAAGCTTACCGTAAAGGAGAAAGTGCTGGCTTTGATTAGCGAAGAAGAAAGACTTAGCGCTGTGATCGGCGAAGATACCAGACTTCCGGTAGTGACCGCTGTTTGGGAAGACGGGGAAGAGTCGAGCGTGCCCGACTCGATCGAGTGGAGCGTATCCGGCTCCAATGCTGTTATCAAAACCACGTCTACGGGCAAAGTACTGAAGGGATTGACGAAAGGATCGGCAACTCTCAAAGGAACGTATTCGAATAAAACGATTAGCATCCCGGTTACCATAGAGCCGAAGATCGTTAAAGTTGTCGTTGATCCGGTCAATATTGACCTGAATATCAAAAAGTCAAAATCGATTAAGGTAACGGGATTCTATAAAGATGGCAAGAAGGTTAACCTGTCCAGCAAAGTCGGATGGGAATCCTCGAACAGCGGAGTCGCAATGATTTCATCGACCTCAGTCAAGGCCGTAGCCGAGGGAACCGCGACGCTGAAAGGTTTTTACCAAGGGCATAATTTAAGCGTGAAAGTCAACGTAATTCCTAAGCTTGTAAAGCTTACGGTGGATGAGAAAAGTTTGAAATTGGCTCCGGGTTCCGCCAAAACGGTAGTTTTGACGGCGCAATACGATAACGGCAACAAGCCGTCCGTCACCGGAAGCGCCACTTGGACTAGTTCCAAGCCTTCCGTAGCCAAAGTAACGGCCGGAAAGATTGAAGCGGTTGCCAAGGGCAGCGCTACAATCAAAGCGGTCTACGGCGGAAAGACAGTAACGGTCCGCGTAACGGTTAAATAGACAGCAAGTTTGCGGCAGTCTACCTTCATGGTGAAGGCAGGCTGCTTTTTCATTGGAAACATTTACTGTAAAGCGGGTATCAGCCTGTGCTATATTAATAAAAAGGATTTGGAAAGAGGAATTTAACACCTATGATCAGACGCAATTGGCTTCGGACGCAACGAGTATTGCTTTGGATTTGCCTTGTTGTACTTTGTACTTTATTTTCCGGATGCTCCTTGGAATTGGTCGATATTTCCACCCAGGAGAGCAAAGACTCATCTTCTTCATCCATAACTTCGCAGAACCGGCTGAGGGTCATTTTTTTGGACGTTGGTCAGGGGGCATCACAGCTCTTGATTAGTCCGTCCGGAAGCACGATGCTGATTGATGCGGGCAACAATGACCGGGAGCAACAAATGGTGGATTACTTGCGGCAGTACGGTGTCGATCATCTTGATGTGATTCTTGGCACGCACCCGGATGCGGATCATATCGGCGGGTTGGATGTCGTGATCGACCATTATGAGGTGGGCGCAATCTATATGCCGAAAATCCAGGCAAACACCAAGACGTTTGAGTCCTTGCTGGAGTCTATCCGGGATAAAGGACTCAAGGTCAAAACGGCGCAGGCCGGTCTGCAGTTGGAATGGGACGACCAAGTGCAAGTAGAAATGATTGCCCCGGTTGAATATAGCGAGGACAGCAACAACATGAGCGCCGTGCTGAAAGTGACCTATGGGGAAACCTCATTTCTGCTGACCGGCGATGCCGAGCGCGAAAGCGAGAAGGCCATGCTTGCCTCGGGCAAGGATTTGTCGGCCGATGTGCTTCTGGTTGGACATCACGGTTCAAAGTCGTCTACGTCGCTGACTTTTTTGCAGCAGGTTGCTCCTAAGTTTGCGGTCATCCAAGTAGGGGAGAACTCTTACGGACATCCCAAGCAGGAGATCCTCAACCGTTTGAGCAAAAACGGAACTCAGGTTTATCGCAATGATCTTCAGGGGACGATTGAGTTTGCATCGGACGGGCAGCATTACGAGATCACGACGGAGAGGTGAAGCGAGGTGAGCGCCATTGTGGAAGGGTTCGAGGGGGATATTTGCATCCTTGAAATCGAAGGGCAAAGGCAAGATGTATCCAGGCAACAAGTGGATGACCGCGTCAAGGCCGGGGATGTCGTTCTCTGGAACGGGGAACAATGGATACCCGATCTGGAGCTGACGGAGGAACGCACCCGAAAAATCAAAAAATTGATGGACGAAGTTTGGGAAGATTGATTACATAAACCGGAGGAGAGATGAAGAATGTTGAAAAAACCGCAGGCCGGAGAATATGCAACTCATTTTGAAACTTATATTCAGAAGGTACCGGAAGGAAATCTGTCGTCCCTTCTGGAAAAACAGGTTGATGAGATTATCCAGCTATTGGGTAACCTCTCGGAGGAAGATGGCGCATACAGATACGCGGAAGGGAAATGGAGTCTTAAGGAAGTGCTGGGACATATTTCGGATACGGAACGTGTCATGAGTTACCGACTGCTTCGTATAGCCCGGGGAGATACGACTCCTTTGCCGGGGTTTGAGGAAAATTTGTTTGTCGGCCATGCGAAGGCGGACCGCCTTACGGTGAACGAGCTGCTCCAGGATTTTGCGGCCGTGCGGATTGCGACGTTATCGCTGATTCGCCAGCTTGATGACGATGCCTGGGAACGCACCGGAACGTGCAGCGAGCATCCGTGCTCGGCCCTGGCGCTCGCATACATCATCGCCGGGCATGCTATTCATCATGTCGCAATCCTCCAAGAACGTTATTTGCAAAAATAATTTTTCAGGTAAAGAAGACGCCCAGTTGTCCGGAAGGACAGTTGGGCGTCTTTTTTTTGAGTTAAACTATTCATGGGAAACGATCATCATGAGGCTTCCTTCCAGTTCAAAAGGGCGGAAACCAGCGGGCAGGATGAAATGGTCGCCCTTGGTCAGCGGAAACGCCTGGCCCTGGCTATGCAGCAGTCCTTCACCTTCGAGCACACTGTAGATCGTATATTTTTCGTTGGATGAACATTTCGCGGTTCCCGACAGGTTCCATTTTTCCACGGTGAAGAAGGAATTGGATACAAAGGTTGTCACGGAAAGGCCATCCGTTTCTTTGCTGCTGTATGTCACGGGTTCGTACGCTTGAGGAATCGTCGTAACATCAATCGCCTTCTCCAGGTGCAGGTCGCGTAGATTTCCTTCTTTGTCCTTGCGGTCATAATCATAGACACGGTAAGTCGTATCGGAGCTTTGCTGGGTCTCCAGGACAACGATCCCTTTGCCGAGGGCATGAATCGTTCCGCTCGGAACGTAGAAGAAGTCGCCGGGCTTTACGGGTACCTGGGTCAGAAGATCGTCCCACTGGCCATCCTGGATCATTTGCACCAGTTGCTCTTTGGATTTGGCTTCATGACCGTAAATGATCACGGAGCCCGGTTCGGCATCGACGATGTACCAGCACTCGGTCTTACCCAGCTCGCCGTTCTCGTGCTTATCCGCATACTCGTCATCGGGATGGACTTGGACCGAAAGATCGTCGGAAGCGTCCAAAATTTTGGTGAGCAGCGGAAAAACGGTTGAATTCGAACGGAACAGCTCCGGATGCGAGCTCCAGAGCTCGCCAAGCGGCATGCCTTGATAAGGGCCGTTCTTGACTACGCTTTGACCGTTGGGATGTGCGGATACGGCCCAGCATTCTCCGGTTCTATCATTCGGGATCTCGTACCCGAACAGTTGCTTGAGTTTCGTGCCGCCCCAAATGCGTTCCTGAAATACGGGTGCTAAAAAAATCGGTTGATTCATGATAATTGCTTCCTCCTTGAATTAATATGTGACATGGACCAGGGCCGCGGCGCCGATGAGGCCGGCATCTTGCTGCAGCGCGGCGGGAACGATAGGCGTGTTACGTCCCGAAGGATTCAAAGCATATTGCTTGACATAATCGGTTACGGTATCAAACAGCGGGGCTCCGATCTGGGATACGCCGCCGCCAATGACAAGCAGTTCCGGATCCAGCGTATTGATCAGGGTGACGCAGCCGATCCCTATATAGCGGAATACCTGGTTGACCAGTTGCTCGATCCGGGCGTCCGCACCTGAAAAGGCAAGATCAAAGGCCTCTTTGGTGGAGACGGAGCGACCCAGCAATTGGCTGGCCTGTCTGGCGATCGCCGTGCCGGAGGCGATGTACTCCCAGCAGCCTTGCTGACCGCAGACGCAGGTTCCGGCTGCGGGGTCGATGACGAAGTGGCCGACATCTCCCGCATTGCCGGTTGCTCCGGTAAGCAGCTTGCCGTGGCTGTAGATACCCGCCCCGATACCGGTGCTGATCGTAATGAAGACGAAGTCGTCGGCCGCGCGGGCCGCACCGAGCCATTTTTCCGCGAGGGCTGCGGCGGTAGCATCGTTCTCAAAAGAAATCGGCAAACTGAAATGCCGTTTGAAGGATTCGACGACGGGGAAGCCCCACCATCCCGACATGTTGGGCGGCTTCACGATTTGGCCCAATTTGGTGTTCAGCGGCCCGGGCGCCCCGATGCCGATGCCTTGCAGATCTGATTCCGGGGTACCGGTCCCCGCCGTAAGCTGCTTGACAGCAGACGCGATCCGGTCCACCATCTCGGCAGGCGACACCGTATGATCCGTAGGCAGCGAGCTCTTTGACAGTACTTGCCCGTCGGAATCGACGAGTCCGATGGCGGTTTTTGTACCGCCGATGTCTATACCAACTGCGTAACTCAAAATGCATTCCTCCAGATGAACAGTGCAGGTTTACTTGACAAACTTGACAAAAATCAAATTTGTAAAGTATCATTAGGCATAGTTTAGCATGTTTCGGAAGGAATGAAAAGAGAATGGGCCGTAAAAAGAAAGTGTCGATGCAGGACATCGCCGATCATTTGAGTATATCCAAAAATGCGGTATCCTTGGCTCTTTTAAATAAAAAAGGCGTTAGCGAGGAGATGCGGAGCCGGGTGCTGCAAACGGCAAGGGAGTTGGGCTACGGCGAATTCGCCGCGAAACCGCCGGGCAGCGGCGGCGGGAACATTCTGGTGCTGGTGCCGGAGCGAATCATGAGCTATGAGGACAATGATCATTTCCAGTTTTATCATGATATGATTTGGGGCTTGGAAAAAAGCATCCGCAAAAAAGGAATGAATGCAGTCATCGCGCCGATCGACCGGGAGATGGAATCCCGGCTTGAGCTCCCTCGGCATTGCTCGGACATCGTTTACCAGGGCATCATCTTGTTCGGCATCGTGGACAAGGCTTATGCCAGAGTCGTGTGGGAGCTGGACACTCCGCTCGTCATGCTCGATTCCTATTACCGGGACCTTCCCTGCCCGGTGGTCACTTCCGCGAATATCGAGGGAGCCTGGGAAGCCGTCTCGGTACTGATCGGGGCAGGACACCGGGACATCGGGTTCATAGGGCCGACCAATTTGACGACGAGCCATGAAGAGCGCTGGTTCGGATATTGGAAAGCCATGCAAGAACACAAGCTGAACATCGCCGACCGATTCACTCTAACTTCTTCGCAAAGCTTTGATCATACGGAGAAGGAAATCGGTACGTTTTTGAAGGGACTAAGCGTACTGCCAAGCGCTTTCTTTTGCGGGAACGACCGGATTGCTTATCTGCTCGCGAGACAACTCCGGAAACGGCAGGGAGAGGACTCTACGGAGATCTCCATCGTCGGCTTCGATGGTCTCAAGTATGAGGAGGTGGGCGGACTAAAGATTACCACGATGTCCGTGGAAAAAGAAAAGATGTGCAATGCCGCGGCGAAGCTCTTGCTGTCGCTGTCCGGTCCGAGCCGGGAGATGGTCCGCGTGCATGTGGCGCCTACGCTTCGGCATGGAAATTCCGTTCGTGAGCGCTAGAACCTCTTTAAGGGCCACAGGTAAGGTTCCAGAAGGAAGGTGCCCCTGGGGAGGGGGATACGGGCAACTGACTTACGAGGGAATGCAACACAGGCAGGGATATGCAATGACACGTAAGGCAATGTAGAGCGTAGAGCAATGTAGAGTAGTGTAAAGCAATTTAGAGCAACGTAAGGCAAGGCAAGGTTCCACGGAAGTTGCACATGATAATAGGTTCCACATAGCACTGGTACAAAATTAGCTGTATTTTATGCAGGTGTTTTTCCGGAATTAAAGCCACTAGGGTGATTAGCTGGAAAACCTCCAGTTAATTTTGCTTGATATACCCCAAAAGGCTGAACAGCTCGAAATTAGCTGTAGTTTATACATTTAAGTTGCCCAAAACAAGCTTTTCTCTCAAATTAGCTGTAGGTATTCCAGTTAGTTGGGTTATAGAGGGAAAACAAGTTAGTTGAGGATAAAGCGATAAAGCGAGTAGCAAGGGGATGGATAAGCAAGCGCTAGATAAGTAGCATAGGAGAAGTACCAGAAAAGAAGACCAAAAAAGAAGTACTAGAAGGGAAGTACCAGAAGAGAAGTACCATAGTAGGATAACGCAAGGACGGAACAAGACAAGTTGGTATTTGGAAAATATAGTAGTCGAAAAGAGAAGCAAGACAACTCAGGCTTAAGAGCGGAACGATCAGCAGGCAGATGGGAATAGAGACACAGAGGAATGCAACGGTAGGCATCGTTATAAGCGGAGACGCGGCACAAGCTCGAACAGAAAAAGACGGCTGGATCTGGGGAGTCCCCCTCGATCCTACCGTCTTTTTGTTATACGCTGATTATTTGTTCAGAGCGGCTTCGTAACGTTTCTCAACTTCGGACCAGTTGATGACGTTGAAGAAGGCTGCGATGTAATCAGGGCGTTTGTTTTGATATTTCAGGTAGTAGGCATGTTCCCAAACGTCCAGACCAAGGATCGGCGTTTTGCCTTCCATGATCGGAGAATCCTGGTTTGGCAAGCTGTAAACGGACAATTTGCCGTTAGCATCTACTGCCAGGAATGCCCAGCCGCTGCCGAAACGAGTTGTAGCTGCTTTCGAAAAATCTTCTTTGAATTTGTCGAAGCCGCCGAGTTCGCTGTTGATTGCTTCAGCAATCTTGCCGGATGGTGCGCCGCCGCCGTTGGGTCCGATCGTTTCCCAGAACAGGGAATGGTTCGCATGGCCGCCGCCATTGTTGCGGACTGCAGTGCGGATGCTTTCCGGAACGCTGTCCAGATCGGCGATCAGTTCCTCTACGGATTTCGATTGGAGCTCGGGTGCGGATTCCAGTGCCGCATTCAGGTTCGTTACGTAAGTATTATGGTGACGATCATGGTGAATCATCATCGTTTGCTCGTCGATATGAGGTTCGAGTGCATTGTTTGCATAAGGAAGTGCCGGTAATTGATGTGCCATTGTTTATCATCCTCTCCATTGAATATGTAATGTTAGTTTGAACACTCCCTATTATAATTATCCATCACTACTTAGTCAACATAAATGTATATTAAGTATGTTAAATTGGGCATTACATTGACAAACAGGCCGGATTTCCTCATAATGAGGGATCGAACGAAGCAGATAATTTCAGGTTTGGGGTGAGTTAATCGTGGGTATGGGCATCGTTGTCGTGGAAGTGTGCGACAGCAATCTGATGAGCGCGCTGGAACTGGAGCAGTTGGAGGAAGAATACCCCGAAATCGCGGTACTCCGGCTGGACTGTCTAAATTTATGCGGCCTGTGCAAAATCAGACCTTATGCGATGGTCAACGGGAAAAAAGTATCCGCCAAAACAACGGAGGAGTGCATTGCACTGATTAAGCAGACTATTGAAGAAGAGCTGAACGCTTTTCATGATATATAAAAAAAGAGCAAAATAAATAACCTCCGGCAGCCGAAGGCTAAATAACCGGAGGTTATTTATTTTATCGTTTGATGACGTAAACGCATTTCCGGCCTTCCTGGGCCAGACATTCCGTCCGCTCGACCTTGGCATCGAGCAGCGATTCAAACAGCTTCAACTCGCAATCGCAAGCGTGATTGTATTGGTTCGCGATCTGGGAGATCGGGCAGTTGTGTTCCATGAGCACAAAGTGGTCGTCCCCCTGCTGCTCGCATTCCGTCATATAGCCGTTTTCGTTTTGAATTTCAGCCAGCCGTCGCACTTTCTCCGGAAGGTCAAGCCCCTGCATATCGGCTTCGTACTGCCGGTTCAGCTTCTCTTTACGGCGGTCGAACAGGCGGTTCACCGTGTCTTCGCCGCATTCTTGCTCCAGTTCGCCAAGCAGATCCAAAGTCAGGGTATGATATTTTTTAGGGAACATACCTTCAGCCAATTCGGTAAGCCCGTAAACGGCAGTAGGGCGGCCCAGCGTCTGGCGGACCATTTTCGATTCGATCAGACCATCCCGTTCCATCGTTCCGAGATGGCGGCGTACCGCCATTTCCGTGATGCCGAGTTGTCCGGTGATTTCTTTGGTGCTGAGCGGACCGGATGTCTTCATCATTTGCAAAATCCGGTTACGGGTGGATAAATCCTTGGGTTGATTCATGTCAGACACTCCCTTCGGGGCGCGAGATCAGCTGTGATTCACGGCCTGCGCCTGTACGGCTTCCATGCATGCGTCGGAGCAAAAGCCCTGATGCTCCTCTTCGCAGTCTTCACAGCATACATACTGCAGGTTGCAGACCGGACAGTTAATATATCGGTCATGAGTTACTCCGCAATGATGGCAGTTGGCAATAACTATATCCTCATCCGTACGGTTGATCGGCACGGAAATCCGTTCGTCAAACACGTAGCATTTACCGTCAAACAACCGCCCTTGAACTTCAGGGTCTTTGCCGTAAGTGACTATGCCGCCTTCAAGCTGAGCAACATCCTCAAATCCTTCCTTGAGCAAAAAGCCTGTCAGTTTCTCGCAGCGGATGCCGCCGGTACAATAGGTCAAAATCTTTTTGTCCTTATGTTCGCCCAAGTTTTCGCGGATCCAATCCGGAAACTCCCGGAATGATTCAACTTCCGGACGAATCGCTCCGCGGAAGTGGCCGATGTCGTATTCATAGTCGTTCCGGCCGTCAATGACGATCACGTCTTCATCCTGAAGCTGTTCGTGGAACTCCGCCGGAGACAAGCGCTTGCCGCTCAGCGTGTTCGGATCCAACTCATGCTCATACCGGAAAGTTACCAGCTCTTGTTTATGGCGGACGAACATTTTTTTGAATGCATGGCCATCAGCTTCATCGATCTTAAACACGATGTCCTTAAACTCCGTCATGGCGCGAAGATCGGCCATATAGCGGTCGGTTTGTTCCACGGTACCGGATACGGTGCCGTTGATTCCTTCGGAAGCGATAAGAATACGGCCTTTCAGACCCATATCCTTGCAGTATTGCAGATGCTCCGCCGTGAAAGTTTCAGGGGAGGCAATCGGCGTGAATTTATAAAATAATAAAATGCGGTAGGCATGTTGACTCATTTTGATCACCTGTCTATATTAGATTCTACTGAATTGTAGTGAATTTTATTAACTTAGTCAATATTAAAGTATAGTAAGTATAGTAAATATTGTGCATAAAAAATGAGGAGGAATTCATCATGACTAAATCAAGAACGGTAGCTTTTATTTATGCTCATCCTGACGATGAAACGTTCGGCTGTTCTTATTTGATCCGGCAAATCGCCGACGAAGGAAATAAGCCGATACTATTTACGGCAACCCGGGGAGACGCGGGGAAAACAGGCCATCTAGGAGCAATGACCCGTGAGGAACTGGCGACAAAAAGAGATGTCGAGCTTGCGAAAGCCGTAGACATTCTAGGCATCTCCGTGATGGAGCAGGCAGGGATGGGAGACGGAAAACTGAAGGAAGTCGCCCCGGCTGTGCTGCAACAACAGATTGCCGATTTTTTACGGAGGCATGAGGCGGATGTTGTCGTTACCTTTCCGGAGGACGGCATTTCCGGTCATTCGGATCATATCGTCATTCATCATGCCGTAAATGAAGTCGTATTCGGCGGGCAGGCTCCGTCGGTGCAAAAGTTGTATTATAACCAGATGGGCTCTTTTGCGTCTGATATTTCAAGCGTGATCTGGATAGAGGAAAACGGTAAGTGGGAAGTTAAGCGCCGGGCGCTGGAGGTCCATGAATCGCAAATTCTCAGCATTGAGCGTGTGTTCGGCAAGCTGGGACCGGATGTTCCTCCGCAACACCGGGTTGAAGCCTTCGAGCTGGCATGGGAGCACGGGGTCCATTTTCCGAAAAGAGTCGAGACATCTATCTTTGATCACCTAAAATAAACTTAATACTTAGAAGGTATTGCTCCCCAAAAGAGATCTTTGTACAATACGCTAGATTATAAAGATGGGGAGGGAGCTTTGGTGAAAGCCTGGATAACGACCGTCGTACTGGCTGTCTGTTTTGTTCTGCTCGGATTCGGCATACATTCGGAAGGGTTACAATCCTTGGACCGGAGAATCGGTAATTTCTTCTTTAGCCTAAGAAGTGAGTGGTGGAATCCGGTGGTTAAGGCATTCTCCGATCTTGGCACAACAACGGGATACATCGTAATTTTTGCTATCGTGCTGATCATTACCCTGCTCAGGCGGCGTTGGATGACGGCCTTGTGGTTAACCGTCGTTTTAGCAGCCGGTTGGCTGTTCAACAAAGGGTTAAAAGCGCTGTATCACCGGGAAAGGATGGAACCGGACTACGGAAATAAAAAAACGCTGGGGATGATCCCCGGCGTTTTTTTGATTGCTCTATTTTTGTTGGCTTAAGCCGTATGTTTTACTTTCAATGGTTGGTTTGGAGCCGGTGTGACCGGGCTTGCAGCTCTCTCTTTGTGGAATAATTTACGCAGATAAGGGAGAATATAACGGTCGAGTCCGATTTTTCCGGCGTTGGCGGCGGCTACGACTACAAGTACTTCAAGCAGGAGCATTTGTGCGTTAGTGCTTACTGTACCCGAGAATAGGAAGGCTGCGTTCATGACCAGTCCCATCAGAGCGGCGAAGGTAGTGAACGTTCCAAGCAACAGGCCCAAACCTACCAGGAATTCACCGTAAGGAACCATGACGTTAAAGATGTCTACGCCCGGAAGTGCTACATGCTGCAGGAATGTGGCCCACCATCCTTGGACGGCTGCGTGTTCGCCGGTACTGTTGGCGATGGCTCCATTCAGGAATCCCGCGGCGTCGAATCCGCCAGTTATTTTGTGCCATCCGGCGGTGATCCATTGATAACCGAGGTAAATCCGAAGTACGGTCAAAAACCACATTGCAAATTTGTTAGTTCTGAGGAAATTGTTAAACATAATTACCACTCCTTTTGGATTTGTTCTCTGTTTTTTTGGATGATCATCTTTGATGTCTTTAGTATAAGTGATAATTTTCACATGACATGTGATTTAAATCACAGTTATTAAAATTTTAATTATTTATTTTGTGTTTAGGTGAATTTGAATAGATGAATTTTGCATAATGGGCGACTGTGAGCTATATTAAATTTGAAGAATTAACCAACTCATTCAGCAGGAGGTTATGGATATGAGATTGTCCGATAAAGTGGTCATCGTAACGGGTGCCGGTTCCGGCATGGGCAGAGCGATCGCGGAATTGTTCGCCAAAGAAGGGGCAAAAGTTGTTGCATCGGATATCAGTGAAGAGCGGATTAATGAGGTTTCGACTTCCATTAAAGAGGCTGGAGGAGAAGCGCTCGGGATCCTGGCGAACGTAGCCAAGGAATCCGATGTGCAGCAACTCATCGACCGGACAGTACAAGCTTATGGCACCGTCGATATTCTGGTCAACAATGCCGGCATTATGGACAATTTCATTCCTGTCGGCGAAGTTACCCATGAGCATTGGGAGCGGGTATTAGGCGTCAATTTGAACGGGCCGATGTATGCTTCCCGTGCGGTGCTGAAGATTATGCTGGAAAAAGGTAAAGGCGTTATCATCAACAACGCTTCCGTAGGCGGGCTGTTCGGGGCCAGAGGTGGAGCGGCCTATGTGGCTTCAAAACACGCTTTGATCGGACTCACGAAAAATACGGCGGCCGTCTACGGTTCAAAAGGAATCCGTACCAACGCGATCGCTCCGGGCGGAGTGAACACGGCGATCAGCGGAACGATCACCGCACCGAATCAACTCGGGATGGAAGCCATCGGGCGAGCCGGATCCGCTCCGATGGGCGAAGCGCAAGAGATCGCATATGCGGCACTGTTTCTCGCTTCGGACGAGTCAAGCTTCGTGAACGGCGTTGTACTGACGGCGGACGGCGGCTGGACCGCACACTGATTGGAGCCCGGTAGAACGGGGAAGACCCGGCGCAGGAATTGCGCCGGGCTCTTTTTTTACACTCATGCAATGTCCTCGCTCCATGTCTCGGTCACTCTCGCGATTTGTTTTGTTCTTCCTCATCTTTTGGATCATTCAGCACTTTGTCGACGATCTCTTCCAACATTTCCGTGGAGGACACGACTCCGTCGTCCGGGACGGGGATCGGGTCCACACCGGGACCGTTGTCTATGCCTTCGAACTTTTCTTTATCTTTGCCCATAATTCATTCTCCTTCCTTCTGTTTAAACCTGTCGTTAGGGTGTGCCCACACTAATCGTTCTATGTAAACCGATGACCTGACGGTGGAGTCTTGAACCATGCGCGTTTTAAGCTTATAAAAGAAAAAACATCAGGAAAAAGAGCAGCCCGAAAACAATCAACATCAGGGTAGAAGGGAGCCCATGCCCGTAATGATCGAGAATAGGCGGTCGATGCCGCTGAACATAGCGATTTTCGGCAGAAGATTGATCTTCCATCCCGATCCCTCTTTTATCTCCTATACATTAACCGGATTCTCCAGGGGACTCCCTTCTATTAGAAGGGAAAAGAAGAAGGGCATGCCTTCTCCAGCGACCAAACGTATTCAATCATCGATGCCTTCATCTAATGGCTGACCTTGATATGGTTTTTCGGGGCCACCTTATGGGACATCAGCTCCGAAACCGTAACGAACGAGTATCCGCGCTTTTTCAGCTCGGGGAGAATCACTTTCAGCGCTTCCGAAGTTTGGTTACTATTATGGACAAAATCATGCATTAGGACTATATCGCCGTTTCTTGCGTTATCCAGCACTTTGTTCACAATCCGCTGAACCCCCGGAGATCTCCAGTCTTTCGTATCCTGGTGCCAGGACCACAACACCATCTGCAAATGATTCTGTTTGGATAGATTGATGATTGTCTCATTGTAATAGCCACCGGGGGGACGGAAAAGCACGGGCTTTTCACCTGTCGCCTTAAAAATGGCGTCCTGTGTTCTAGTGAGTTCGCTCTCGATGGAACTTCCGGATAGCCGATGAAAGGAGGGATGATGGAAGGAATGATTGGCGATCTCATGCCCTTGTTGCAACTCATGGCGGACAATCTCTGGATGGCGTTCCACTCGGTCTCCGACCAGAAAAAATGTCGCTTTCGCCTCGTACTGCTTCAGAACTTGCAGAATTTCCTGGGTTTGCTTGGCGTCAGGGCCGTCGTCGAAGGTAAAGGCGATATACTTCTCCGCGGTCGGGACTTCCCAGACGATATCGCCCCGTTGCTCGTAATAACTGCGTTCTTTCATCTGGGCGACGGGATAGGAAGCGTCGGCTCCGGCATGCGCCGGAAACAAAGCGGCGGACAAGGAAAAAACAAGGGCTATAGCGGTTTGCTTTTTTAACATGGGTGCAGCTTCCTCCATTACAGAACATGTTGTCATCCAATTTTGGATGCATTCTCATGCGTCATGAGCTCAGATATTCGTTTATTTTGCTTCCTGAGGACGATTTTATCCAAGCCTGCCGGAAAAAACGTTTGACATCGGCTTCCCGCCCTGATAAGATAAATTTTGTCTTCACTATATATTCTGATCTGTTAGCTCAGCTGGGAGAGCACCATCTTGACAGGGTGGGGGTCAGTGGTTCGAGCCCACTACAGATCATACTAAAGAACCCTTACGGAGTAAGGGTTCTTTGCTTTCTCACTGTTTTTTCAGACATGGCGAATAAACCATTATGATTCAAATGGTCAAGATTTGGTCAAGAAGGTCTTGTTTTGGTCATTTCATCGTAGTTTTCGAACCTCTGACTAGTTCAAAACAACCTCCTCAACTTCTTCTTCAAATAGCATTTTACCAAACATAATCGCCGTTTCTTTTTGCATACTAGGAAGCAGATGTGAATAAGTGTCAAGGCTTATTCTGACATCTGCATGTCCCAACCGTTCACTAACAATCTTCGGATTAACACCTTGTAGTAAGAGGAGCGTGGCATGGGTATGTCTCGTAGCATGGAATCGGATTTTGGGGAGCCCAACAAAATAGTCCATACATGTCATCTTTTTTGCATTAAACAGCAATAAAAAGAGCCACCCGACTACGGAAGTCAGGTGACTCAAAGAATGGCTTGCGATTATACACTTTTAAAGATTTTCCGTATATCGCTGTTACTGGGAGTGTGTCGGGCTAAAATTAATCTAAATCTGTACTATGAGCATCTTTATATTGTTCGAGTATATTATTCTGGAATTTTTCGAAGTCTTGAATATCACTTATCTCTTTTTCACTAATTAACTTATTAAATAATTTGTCAATATAAAGTGTATTTTCATATTCTTTAAATACTAAATCACTGCCCCAAAATTCCTCTTCAGAAAGTCCAGTTAAATTAATTCTTTGGTGCATTATCTCTCTAATAAGAGCTTGATTTTGAACATCTACATCTTCACTATTAAGCATATCTTTTTCTCGATTTATAACCTCTTTAACTTCACCTTCTGCTACGGTAATACCTATTTTTTTAGCATGTTGTACCGAAATTCGCTTTTTCAGCATCTCATCTATTAATTCCTGATCTGTAGGAAGACTAGCTATTTTATATGAAGAGCTGTCTAATGTTGCGTTCAATTGATTTATCAGTTTAATGTTTACTTTGTAAAAATCAAACTCCGATTTGCTTATTTCAATGTCGCCCCCCGAGATAACAAAGTTGCTTTTGCTCATAGAACTATTCTGATCTTTCAATTCACCAAATGCATTTTCTATCAGCTTTTTTTGTTCATTTGTAACTAAATCTTTATCAGTTGCTGATGCGTACAAAGAGGAACTGACTGCAACAAGTAATACTATGAAAGATATTATAATAAATCTCTTTCTATTCATTTCGTCTCCTCCTTAATATTAATTACTAAATGTTAGTGTATTCGACGCAGTCCCACCACCAAAACATTTACTAGGAGTTGGTTGTGCATATCCTTCATTCTGGAACGTTGCAGTGAACGTACCACCAATTTGTCTAGACCAATCGCTACCGCTATTTTTTCCTGAAATAGCTACTAATAGTACAATTAATTTACCCTATACTTCGTCTTATTGGACAGAGCCAGGTACTTAAATGGATCCCTCATACTCGTGTAATTACGAACATTTATTTGAGTTCCACATGCAGAGGCCCCGTATGAATATCCAGGTGGAATTCTAACATTGCTATCAGACATTGATAATGTGATTGTTGAACCCGAAGCACCTGAGTAGGTTATAATGCTTTGGGCTATTAGACTGATTGTGAAAGTTATTCCTCCATCAGGTCCATATTGTAGGATTCCTTTAGCAGTTTCGCTAGTCTTAGTTGCTGCAGAAGCTATTACCGGATTAAAGATGGTTAGAAGAAGACTACTTACTAAAGTGAAAACTAGAGTTAATCTGAGGTGTTTTCGATTACTCATCATAAATAAAATCCCTCCTAAATATAATTTGGTAAGGTAACCCATTCAGATCCCTTACATTTCCATTATACACATAGTTGGAAATCATTTGAAAATTTATGTTATATTAAGAAAAAAGGGGTTGATAAGTTTGAAAAGAGTAATATATATTTGTCTAGTTGCTGCCTTTTTGGTGACTAGTGGATGTGGGACTGGAGCTCAGAATACTATACCGCCTACTGCTATCGATCAAAGTCCTCCAAACTATGCCGGACTATCAATAACAAACGGAGTAGTAGAATGGAACCAAGGCTCAGATTGTTGCAAATCTTTCGAAGATACATTGCTCGAAATGCCTTTTGAGGTTCGAATTCCTAAGGTTCCCTTTCAAATTACTAATCAGGCTGCCGAAATTGTCCCAGCAAACTTCAATTTGATACGCCTTACTTTTGCAAATGTGGAGCATGGAGAGCAACTAATATTGTCTATTTCAAATTCGAAGGATAAATCCAAGCCGGAAGGAAAAAAAGGTCCTAAATTAAACGACGGGACACAAACCTGGATACAAAGCAATCAGAACTTTAGCGGGTTATATTGGAGAAGTAAAGGATTAACCTATGCTTTAGCATCGAGCAAGGCCGAAGGTGGTGACTTCCTTCCTTTGTATGATATTTCTGAACTAATTCAGATTGCCAACTCTATAGGGAAATAGCTCTAATAGGTTTAGAATGAGGACGATGTTCAATAATTTGGTCAATAAATTTTTGTATGACCCGTTTTTTTCTAACAAGTAATCTTTTGAAAACGTAGCCCTTTGCTGTTGATCTTTCTATCAATTTATTTTTGACCCTCATTATTTATCATTTATCCTGACAAGGTGGGGTCAGTGGTTGGAACTCACTATAGATCATGCTAAAGAACCTTTACTCCGTAAGGGTTCTTTACTGTTTTTCAGACATGACAAATAAACCTTTTTGATTCAAGTGGTCAAGAATTGGGCAAGAAATCAAAACCTCTTCTACTTCTTCCTCAAACAGCATTTTACTGAACATAATAGCAGTTTCTTATGCATACTCAGAAGTAAATTAGAATAAGTATCTAGGTTTATTTTACGTCTGCATGGTCCAACCGCCCACTAACAATCATAGATTTAGCTCCTTATAGTAAGAGGAGCGTGGTCTCGTGTCATTGAATCTGATTTAGGAAAGCCCAAGCTTTGATCTGAGCGACGCCTTAATAAATTTATTAGGAAAGTATTTTTTTCAAAAGTTCAATGGCGTATCTTTATATCATTTTTTTCATAATACAAACCTTTCTTTTAATGAGATTTATCAATATTCAAATTCTATTTTTCAAGACTTATGCTTTTTGAAGCTATTACTAAAAATATAGTTACCCACTTATATGATGTGTCAACAACTCATCCAAATATAAAAGCTGGTGAATTATCCATTGCATACATAACTGGAATTAATCTTGATGGGAACATTTGTAATGTCGTTTGCTTTTTGTTTGTTGCCCTCGCACCAACTATTGCCCCGACAGGACCGAATATTAGCCCTCCTGCAATTCCCTCGTTGCACTACTATGGACGATATTCGCAATTTCAACATCTGTCTTAACTTCTGCGGCTCTTATTTTATTCAATTTCAATTCAAAGGTAGTTTCGACGCCTTCAATGATTAACAAATCATAGTAAAGTGAACGTTACATAGATTCTTTTTTAACCAGCAGCAATACTTGAAAATGGTGTGAAGTGCTACTCGCAATAACTCCCAATCCCTTTAATTCTTCGCTAAGTTCAACTCGTTCCACTTTGTATGTAGGTTTTCGAATAATTAACATCGCTGCGATAGCAATTACAACCGCTAACATACCTGCTAATCCAATATTTTCATCTACCATAGGGATGGAAATCCTGATAATAAAAATGATCAGGTATATGATCACCTTCGAAATGAATGCCCTCCCAAATAGTCCTCTTGTACTAATATTAGGAGAAGCTGCCATCACAGGTCATTACGTTTTTATGTTCTTCGCTTGTTTGTTGCGGTCCCCCTACATTTATTGGTACTATCTTTGCAAGACTTATTATTTTTTAACGTTACAAGTGTTTTCGAGGAGTGTATACAATGGATGCAGATACAAAGTTGAACGAAAAGTATTCGGAAGAATCCTTTTGGAAGAAGATCAAGAAGTTCGGAAAGAAGGCCGGATCCAAAGTCGTTTATGTTGCACTTTTGCTTTTTTATTGTCTTAAGGACGAAAAGGTTCCCGCTTGGACCAAAACCGTGATCATCGGTGCTTTAGCTTACTTTATCAGCCCAATTGACGCAGTGCCCGACATCATGCCCGTGGCAGGTTACACTGATGATTTGGGGTCGTTGTTGGCTGCCTTGGGCGTAGTGGCCGTTTATATCAACGATGATATCAGGGATAAGGCGAAATCCAAATTGAGTGACTGGTTTGGCTCGGAAAGCCTAATAGATTTGAAGGAAATCGACAAAAAGCTCGCAAAAGATCAAGGAACTGAATAGACGGAGTGTTTCCCACAGGATGCAAGAAATCTACAAGCGAGGAGGGAACACGTGAAATCAAAACCGTTTATTGTCGGACAAAGAAAAAACGCTCTTTTCTTGATCATCATTCTGGCGTTAGTTCTGGCTATAACAGCTTTCCTATTTATCAAGAAAACCGAAAAAAAGACCCCTTCGTCCACCATCGCTTTTGTCGAGAAGCATATGACCAATCCCAACGGAACGCTAGCCTCATACCTGCAGGATTTCAAATCGGACAATCCGGATATCGTCGCCGGACGCGAGGCTTTATCGGAATCATTGGGCTTCTGGATGCAGACAGCGGTACTAAATAAGGACAAACAGCGCTTTGACGGGAGTTTAGAGCTGCTGCAGGAACTGTTTGTTTCGCCCCAAAATTACGTTTACTGGAAGCTCCGGCCTGACGGGAAAACCGAGGTGAACACCAATGCGCTTGGCGATGATTTCAGGGTCATCGGTGCGCTTCTGGACGCCTATGATCTTTGGCAAGAGAAAGAGGTTCTGGATACGGCCGAAAAATTAACGCAAACGCTGCGCTCCTCGGTCACCGTAGATGGTTATTTTGTCGATTACCATGACTTCAAGCATGAGTCTTCGGCCGATGCGTTAAGCTTGGCTTACGTGGACACGGCAGCCTTGCAGGCGATGCAGCGGCACGGGCTCGTCGACAGGAATTTGCTGGAGAAGCATACGGATTTGCTGCTCAACATGCCCAATGACGGAGCGTTCTTTCCGAAAACGTTTCAAGTCACTTCCCGCAAGTACCGGTACGATCAGGAGATCAATTTGATCGATCAATTGATCGTGGCGATTCACCGGGCGGAGTTGGGGGAGTCCGTGGAGCCGCTTACCGGATTTCTTAAGCAGGAACTGACCGCGCGCAACATGCTCCCAGGGCGCTATGACCGGGAAACCAGGGAGCCGTCGGTGAAATACGAATCTCCGGCCGTATACGGGTTGGCCATATTGCTGGCTTACGAGACCAAGGATAGAACTTGGGCGGAGCAGCTCTACCCATACATGATCGCTATGCGGGACAATGACCCCAATTTTGAAGGCGGTTATGTGTTTGACCGGAATTCGCACCTGTTCGATAATTTAGTGCCTCTTTTGGCTGAAATCTGCTATCTTAGAAATGCATCAGATATTAAATAGTAGTTTAATTTAATAGAAAACAGTCTTCCAAACAAACTACACTACAACAGCGGGTTCGTTTGAGTGGTAGGGAGGTACACATTGGATCATAAAAAGAAACTGCGCAGCATCGATATCGGCTTCCTCAGCCTGATGGCCATTTTACTGTTAGAACAATTGGCGGTGTATTCGAATCTGTTTATGGATCAGCATTTTTCTGTTTGGGAAATGATCGCAAGTGTGGGGGCTCTTGCTGCGGTCGCCGCAGGGCTGCTTCTGCCGGTCGGTTACTCGGTCGTGCTTGTATTTATTTTCCTGGTTACGTACCTGGTATGGCTTACTACCCATGGGCGCAGCGACCTGCTTGAAGTGTCCTGGCTTTTATTTATCCCCGCTAATGTGATGGTGGCGTCTTTCTTGAACAACGGACTTATCCGAACGAAAAACATGATGGTTCGATTGAAAGATTTGAACGACAAAAATCCGACGATAGATCTGGATACCGGGCTCGGGAACAAAGAAGCCTTTGCGGATATGTTGTCCAAGCAAACCAATTTGGCCAAAAGGTATCCGGAGCAATATGATTTCTCCCTGGCGATCTTTAAAATCGAGTTTTTGCCGCTCGTGTTAGAATCGCTTGGTCCTGAACGCTACTCCAGATTTCTGCTTGAAATCTCCACTACCATCCAACAGCAAATCCGGCTGGAAGATTCCAAGTTTTCGATCGACATGGGGCGCTTCATCATCCTCTGTCCGTTGACGGACCGCAGCTTTTTTCCTGTAGTGACGGAACGGGTGAAGAACGCGATGATGAATCTCAAATTTGAAGATAAAAAGGGACAACCTCTGAAACTCGTCGTGCGCTCGGCTACACTTGGGTTTCAACTGGAACGGGCCGATTTCTTTTTGCAAACCGATGATGTCATTAACGCCCTTGAAAGAGGTACGGAGACCGACCTTATTGCGGAATATATTTAGTGAGCTGGAAGCGGCAGAAAGGAAGTGTCAGCATGATTGACTATCGATGGTTCATCATCCTTTGCATTATCGTCTCTTCGTTATTCACCCTTGCTGTGATCATATTAACGATATTTACGCTGGTCTTTCGTGCCAGGGTGATTCAGAAGTACGATCGGGGGAAGCCTCATGTCTGACTTCTTCTTGATCTTCTCCGTGATCAGTATCTGGATTGCCGTACTGGAAGCCATCGTAATTATGGCGGGTGCGATCAAATTCATATTTAGGCAGAATCGTTCCCCTTTGACCATCCCGGCAAATATGGAACATTATCCGACCGTCAGCGTTCTGGTCCCGGCCCATAATGAAGAGATCGTTATAGCTTCAACGGTGGAGCATATCTTGCAGCTCAATTATCCGGCCAGGAAAGTACAGGTCATCATCATCGCCGACAACTGCACGGACCGCACGGCCGAGAATTTGAAGGCTTTAAAGAACAAGGATGCTTACCGCGATCGGGACTTTATAATTCTTGAACGGACAGGGAAGGGCGGCAAGTCCGGGGCTTTGAATGATGCGCGCAAGCTGGCCACCGGAGAGTGGCTCTGCGTTTATGATGCGGATGCCGCACCGGAGCGCAACGCGCTTGCCTTCCTTGTGCAGAAAGCGATGGAGGAACCCGAGCTGTTCGGTGCCGTCTTTGGACGGAACAAAGCGAGAAACCGCAGCCAGAATTTCCTGACCCAATGCATTAACCTGGAGCTTGTGACCGTACAGCGGGTACATCATACGGGATTATGGGAATTGTTCAAGATTGGCACCATCCCGGGGACGAACTTTATCGTCAAGTCGGCGTTGATCCAGGAGATTGGAGGCTGGGACGAGGAGGCAATTACGGAGGACACCGCGATTTCTTTCGAGATTTTGACGCGAGGCCAGCTTATTGCCTTGGCGCCGCAGGCGGAGGCTTATCAGCAGGAGCCTGAGAGGCTTAGCGTATATATGAGGCAGCGGGAGCGGTGGTCTAAGGGAAATTACCATGTTATTATCGACAACATCCATCATCTGTTCAGGAGGTCAAGTTGGCGGATCAAACTGCATGTCCTGTATTATGCGGCCAGTTATTTTTGGTTCATGGTCGCCATTATTATCTCGGACATTATTTTCATAACGAATATCGTTTATCAGATCATAGCTTTGTTTGTTCCGTCGATCGTATCCCCTTTTATTTTCGGTGGCGATATTTTCGTCTATTTAATGATCGCTTGGGCATTGATGTACTATATTTATGTCCTGCAGATCAATCTGGCCCTGGCGGCCGATATCGGACAGAGCAACGTCCGCAATTTCATTGTTTCCGTAGTCTCTTATTTTACGTATTCCCAACTGTTTCTCGTTATTTCCGTTCGGGCGTTTTACTCTTTGATTATGGATAAAATATTTCGCAGAAAAACAAAATGGTATAAGACGGAGCGCTTCGACTGAGAAGTTCCCTATTAAGTAGAGAAAGACTTGTATCCTTGCCTAAAGCAGGAGTACAAGTCTTTTTGCGATAGTCTCCTAAAATACTTCCCGTTCGATCGTTAGCGTATAGGAAAGGCATTCCTGGCAACACTGGAAGTCATGATGCAAGACATAAGTTAAGGAGGAGTTCACGCCGTGATTATCGACAGCAGGAAGGAGGCATCGTCTAAAGCACGCTACAAAATACTGTATCGGTTGCTTTGCCTGATCATAGGCATCAGTGCACTTTCTTTTACCGTAGGATGCGGCCTAAAGGCTGATGAAACCACATTGCGCAGACAGGCGTCCTCGCCTTGGTGGTTTTTCGGTCCGTCCGTATCGGATGGGGTATATTCGCCGGCCGTACGGGATGATGTGTATTCGAAGGAAACTTTGACGCATCCTTGACGGCGGTTCAAATCACCGGTTGTTGGCTTTTAGTCTTCATCCCATTTCCGGGAATAACCTTTTTTCGTGACATAGAACATGGAGGCGATCAAAAGAACGGCAATCAGCACGGCCGCCGCGATGGTGATGCCCATAACCATAGGTGAAACTCCTTTCGATAGTTGGATGGCACTCGATCTTGACTCAACTATACATGAATGTCTTTTTTTTGTATAATAATGCAGTTCATTTGTTTGACATAGAATAGAGAACCAGCATGGGGGGCGAAGAGAGATGGCTGCTGTCATCATACATGTGAAAACGGAAGAGCAATTGGAACAATGCTTGAATATTCGCAAAGAAGTTTTTGTGGAGGAGCAGAATGTTCCGCTTGATTTGGAAATCGACGAGTTCGACCGGATTGGACCTGAAGTGAACCATGTTCTCGTAGAGATAGACGGGGCATTTGCGGCTACAGGAAGACTGACCTACTATAAAGATAACGCAGCCAAAATGCAGCGGATCGCCGTACGCAAAAACTTTCGTTCGCTAGGAATGGGAAAAATACTGCTGATCGCGCTGGAGGAACTCGGCCGGGAACTGGGACTGACTCAATCGGTGCTGGACGCACAATGTCAGGCCGAAGGATTTTATCGGAAACTGGGCTATGAAACGATCACCACGGAGCCGTTTGACGACGCCGGGATTCCTCATGTCCGAATGGTCAAAGCGCTCAAATCCTAGATTATAGACTCCGCCAAAAGGGGACATGCTACATCTATCCCTTTCCTTAGGGAAATCAAGCAGAGGAGATGTGATGAAAGCATGGCACTCGATGCGCGGGAACGGTTTATTGCGGTACAGAAAAACGGCGACGGCGATTTAGCTGCTTTTAAAACATCCAGCGGCCGTATATTGGACTACGTTCAGGCAAAACAGGAAGTTCAGGCCGGAGCGATCGCCGGAGTGAATCTGTTTAAGGGTAGAGACGGGGAGATGTACATCCGGGGAGATGCCGACGGTGATCCGAGCAACAACCTGGACGCTCTGCCCCGTTTTGATTAGAATAATTTGAACGCGAAAAGATGTCAAAACAGCCCTCCGATGAATTTATCCGGAGGGCTGTTTCATTATAACGTATAAATCTCATGCTGGAGAAGAAACTCCATCTCCGCCGTACGGCCGATATAACTCTCCATTTCATCCCCGTAATGCATCAGGAGTATTTTATTGCGGATCTCCGGCGGGAGGGACAACAGTTCATCCAGTGTCGTGTGTACTTCGCCGGGTCCGGTTAGCTGGACTTCATGCAGAATTTTCCGGCAGTTTCTTTCTTCCACGAGGTGAAGCAGCAAATCAGGCTGGAACACTTTATCCGCGCTGTAGAAGATTTCATTGTTGATATAAAGAGAGTAGCTGGCTTTGCCAGGGATATGCGGTGTCCGTATGATCTCTATGCTCAAGTTTGGGGATAACCCGCATGGGGTTCCTTCCTTTAGTACCCGTACTTCAAAAGCGTCCCCTAGCGAAGCGATGCCGTCCTGGCCGAGTCCGCCTTTCAGCGTATTTTCCCATAGCGGGGTGACTAATGCTTCGGCGATATAAAGAACCGGTTTACGCCCCGATCCATACTTCATCCGGAAGACAAGTTCCTCCAATCCGCCGACATGATCCCCATGAATATGCGTTATCAGAATAGCGTCGATTTCGTCCAGCGGTTTACCCATTTGATGCAGCGAAAGCGGGGCCGTTATACCGCAGTCGATAAGCAGGCTGAAGTCGTCGGCATATACAAATCCGTTGTTGTTGAAATATTTTTTGGCGAAGGCGCCGCCCGTGCCCAACATTTGAAGTCGCAGTGTCATATGACCCCTCCTTGTATTTTGGATGTTCCCCTTAATGTACACGATTTCGAATCCGAACGAAAGAGCGGTTCCACCAAAAAAAGTGGATTCTTTCAGCCAAAGACCGCAACTTGGGTCCAGCCGCGGAGTATAAATTTATATCAACATGAATTTAATGGAGGGTTATTCTGGATGAGATGGAGAAGAGTTGCTATAATGGTCGTTGCTTTCTCCCTGATGGGAGGCTCCTTGTTATTTGCCGATTCGGCGACCCAAAAGGTGAAGTTGCTCCTGAACGGACAAGAGATACAAGACGGGGGCTATACGATCGAAGGAAAAACTTACGTCCCGGTCCGCGAACTGGAAGGCTTAGTCGAATATAACGACGCAACTAAAACGGTCAATTATTATAAACCGAATGTTCACATGTTTCTGTTTACGGAGGAGTCGGCGGTGATTGGTATTATCAAGAAAACCGGTAAGCTGAAATTCAATGTTTTCGCCCAAATCGACGAATTGCGGACGGACATCTCCGCAGTTCGAATTTCCATCACGGCGCCCGATGGCGACTCCAAAGTGATTCAGTCCGAGGAGATTAAGGAACAGACGGATAATTTCTGGTACCGTACGAAAGATTATTCGTATGACTTCAAAGCCGAAGGAAAATATATCATCGGTTTCTATATGAAGCCTGTCGTAGGCGATTATACGCTGGTCT
The DNA here is from genome assembly GCF_003337355.1 of Fontibacillus phaseoli. Classification (GTDB taxonomy): domain Bacteria; phylum Bacillota; class Bacilli; order Paenibacillales; family Paenibacillaceae; genus Fontibacillus; species Fontibacillus phaseoli. The sequence goes on from NZ_QPJW01000001.1 coordinate 597,461, forward strand.
CAGAGAAGAGCGTCAATGTCGTGAAGTAACCATGGAGAACCGCAGGTTTTCCAAAATTGACCTGTCCTTGGTAAAATGATACGATACGAGGGAACCAACAGGTTTTAACACATCAAAATAATCAAAGCGAGGTATTTTAATGAGCGACCATAATCACGAACACGGTGAGGCTTGCGGCTGCGGACACGACCATGATCATGACCACGAGCATGAAGAGTTCGTATTGACGCTGACGGACGAACAAGGCAATGACGTAGAAATGGTTCTTGTCGAAACGTTCGATGTAGGCGAAAAAGTATATGCGCTACTGTTAGAGCGGAACAACCCGGAAGCGGACGGCATCATCCTTCGTATGGAAGAAGAGAACGAAGAAATGGTGCTTTACAATATCGAAGACGAAAACGAATGGCGTCAAGTGGAGGAAGCTTATAAAGAGCTCGTATCCCAGCAAGAAGATTAATAACCCGATCCGATAAAAAACAGGGTGGTCCTAAGCGTTCAGCTTGGGATCACCCTTTTTGCATGTTCTTTTAGAAAATCGGATCGGCTTCCACGATCACTTTAACCTGATTGATATAACGGTCTTCCGGGCCTTTCACGGGGAGGCCGACTTCTACATGGTCGACGATATAGTCGATATTGCTTTGGGAAATGACCTCGCCCGGCAGCAGGATTGGAATTCCCGGCGGGTAAACATATATGAACTCCGCGATAATGCGACCTGCCGACTCCTTGAACGGGATGACTTCCGTATCCGTATAGAAGGCATCTCTCGGAATCAGCGACAATTGCGGAATTTCCGGAATTTTTACAATCAGCTCATTCGCATTGTTCTCTTTGTAGTAGGTCTCCGCCAACTGCCGTAGCGCGGTCAGTAAGGTATCCACCGATTCCATTGTGTCCCCGGGGGTAATGATACAAAGAATGTTGTACATGTCGCTGAGCTCGACTTCGACATTGTAATGCTCGCGCAGCCAGTTCTCCGTTTCGTATCCGGTGATGCCCAGATGACGCACATGAATCGTCACTTTGGTCGGGTCCAGATCGTAAGTGGCTTCGCCGCCCAGAATTTCTCGGCCAAAGCTGTACAAGCCCTCGATTTTATTGATTTCGGCGCGCAGATAATGAGCCATGTCGAGCGCTTGCTGTACCATTTCCCGGCCGTTCAGGGCCAGATTTCTGCGGGCAGTGTCGAGCGAGGCCAGCAGCAAATAAGACGTCGAAGTCGTCGTCAGCATGCTGATAATCGTCTGTACGCGTTGTGGGTTGACAAAGCCGTTTTTGACGTTCAGGTTCAACACCGAACTCTGCGTCATGGAACCGCCCAGCTTGTGCACGCTGGTTGCCGCCATATCGGCGCCGGCCTGCATGGCCGACATCGGAAGCTCTTCGTGGAACTGGATATGCACGCCGTGGGCTTCGTCCACGAGAACGGGCACATTGAAGCTATGGGCCAAATCCACGATCTCCTTCAGGTGGGCGCATACACCGAAATAGGTCGGGTTAATGACAAGTACGGCCTTGGCATCCGGGTGGCGCTGGAGTGCGCGGCGGACCGACGATGTCGTAATGCCGTGGTCGATCCCCAGACTTTCGTCCTGCGCGGGAGAAACGAACACCGGCTTTGCGCCGGCGAAAATGATCGCCGACATAACCGATTTATGAATATTTCTTGGAACGATAATTTTATCACCGGGAGAACAAATGGAGAGTACCATTGTCATAATGGCTCCGCTTGTTCCTTGTACGGAGAAAAAAGTGTGATCGGCGCCGAATGCGTCGGCGGCCAGCTTCTGGGCATCCTCGATCACGCCGGTAGGCTGATGGAGATCGTCCAGCGGAGCGATGTTGATCAAGTCGATGGATAAGGCGTTATCGCCAATAAACTCGCGAAATTCTTTATCGGTTCCGAGCCCCTTTTTATGCCCGGGAATGTGAAATTGAACGGGATTGCCGGCCGCGTGCTGCTTGAGTGCGGTAAAGAGCGGCGTCTGCTGATGATCCATAGGGCCGTCCCTGCCTTTCGTAATGTAAATTTTCAACAAAGTTGAGTATAGCAAAATGGGCCCGGAATGCAAGCAAGAGTTTGGACGAAACCGTCGAATTGCCGCGAGAGGTTAAGTTGCGGACCAAACTGGAAATACTAGGAGAAAGCACACAAAGAGAGGAATAGGGGAAAGGAGAGAAGTGTCTGATGGAGTTGACGGCAAAGCTTGTAAACAAGAAATTGTTAACCCCGACCTTTGTCAGTCTGTGGATCATTATGTTTTTGGTGGAGTTTGTAAAAGGAGCGCTGATCGTCGCCATACTGCCGGTATATATGGGTGATGTTTTGAAATTGAGCGCATTTGCCATCGGTCTGTCCTTCTCCTGCCAGTACATAGGGGATAATCTGTTCCGCAGTCCCGCAGGATGGCTGATTGAACGGATCGGATTCAGATTGACGATGACGATTGGACTGTGCATCACGTTTGGAGCCGTCTTTATCATTACTGTTATGAAAACAATGGGATTTATCGTTCTGGGCTGCGCTTTGCTCGGCATCGGAACGGCACCGCTTTGGCCCTGCGTCTTGATGGGGATTACGGCGGTAACGGAGGAAAATAAAAATTTCGGAACCGCGATGGGGGTCATTCAGATCTCCAGCCTCGGCGGTACGGGCCTTGGTCCGGTTATCATCAATTTTCTGGTTAGCGTCTCCTACACGCTCGTGTTCTGGGTGCTCTTGGGATGTATGGGGCTGGTAATCCTCGTGTCGCTGTTCCTACCGCGGCGTACGAATCGACCGGAAGATGATGCTGCGGAAACTATGAAGGTTTCGGGCGCTCCTGCTGCTTCGGCAGGAGCGCCCGACGGCCTATGGCGGGGCGGTCTCGCCCGGATCTGGCAAAATATCAGGGAGACGCACCGTAATATCCGTACCCATCTGAAGGTGAGTCCGCTACTTTACCCGGCCCTGTTCCTGCAATCCTTTGCCGTCGGCTTGCTGACGCCGGTCATCACGCTGTTTGTCCGCTCCGAACTGGGCTTGTCGCCGGAAGCCTTCAGTTTGATGCTCATCACGGGCGGCGGGGTTACCGTGCTCGGGCTGATTCCGATCGGCAAATTGGTCGACCGTTACGGGACCAGACGTTTCTTGAACACCGGCTTTGCGCTGGCAGCCGTATCCGTCGGCCTGTTTGCCTTTATGAGGCCGATGCCGGTCGTTTGGCTGCTTGTCATGCTGATCGGCGTCAGTTACGCGTTTATCCTCCCTACCTGGGATACAATGATCTCCCACCTGCTGCCTGAAGGAGAAAAGGGAACCGTCTGGGGGCTGTTCCTGACGATTCAGGGCTCGGGGATGGTGGTCGGACCGATCGTCTCCGGGAAAATGTGGGACGCGCTGGGAGCCCCGGCTCCATTCCTCGCCAGTTCGATCTCGATGGCACTGCTGTTCTTCATCCATCTGTTTATCTCACGCAAACAACCCGCTCCCCCCGGTGTTTCTCCCCGGTAAGAGCGGGTTGTTTTTTCGAGCATTCGGCTATGGATCCTGAGCTCACCGCATGATACTTACTGTGCTCTGCACACTTCAACTCGAACACTCGTAACTTGTAAATCCCGCCTGCCATCGCACTCCATATTGCGGATTGAACACGCTACTCAAAGAGCACTGAGGAATAAACAACGTAACTCAAAGAGTACAAAGGAATAAATAACATAACTCAAAGAATACAAAGGAATAACGCACGTAACTCAAAAAGTACAAAAGAACAAACAACGTTACTCAAAAAGCACAAAAGAACAAACAACGTTACTCAAAAAGCACAAAAGAACAAGCATCGTTACTCTCCGCGCATTACACAACCTCATTTACTCACCCAACACCCACCCAACACCCACCCAACACCCACCCAACACCCACCCAACACCCACCCAACACCCACCCAACACTCACCTACTCACTCTCCCCTAGCCGCTGGCCGCCCACATCTAACTAACTTATAAGTTGTAGCAGAACCAGACACACTACTCTCTAACCACTCCCCGCTCCCGGTTGCTCCCTGCTCAGTGCGCATCGATTGCAGTTCAAGCTCCACCAATTAGCTGGAAAACCTCCAGCTAATTCCCGCCAAATGAGCTTTCCGGCCCAATTAACTGGAAAACCTCCAGTTAATTTCGCTATTATCGCCCTTGAGGAGGCAACATCCGAAATTTAGATGGAGGTTTTCCAGTTATTTATGATGTTCGGCTGAATTCCGGCAAATTAACTGGAGAAAATCCAGTTAATTCATCAGGAAGCAAACCACCTCGGCTTACTTTCCCGCTCTAGCAGCAAGTACTCAATAAGAAGCTTTATACAAAGGAAGCAAGGAGGAAAAAGTTTCCTCTATTTTAGCCGTTAATTGCTCTCCGTCACGCAGGATCGGCTGATCCCGGTCGATCCGCAGACCGCACATGATTTCCGCTTTTTTGACATTCTTTAGTTTCTCGGCCATGGCTTTGAGATTCTGAGCAGTGGCATCGCCATGCAACCGGCCTCCCGGATCCATGTGATCCATGGACCAGTAAAACTCGCCGGGCACGGCTTTTTTGATTTTGGCGGTATGCTTCAGCACGTAATCGGCGAACACCGCTTTATTGGGACTTTCATAAATGACCGCGAAAATAATAAACAGATGGGTCGAAAACATCCCTACCTCAAAATGCGGAAGCGCTTTGTATCCGCGTTTGCTGCCGGCCCAGGCGATCCAGGTGTCGATCGGCGGATTTACTTTGCGGCGGGCATGCTTGGCGACATGAGGGTACATGTCTTCGCCGCACAAAGCGGACAGATAAGGGGATAGCGAGCCGCCCAGCGCTTCAAGCTTGGGTCTGACCCGGCTGATAATTGCCTCCATCCGGGGTTCCAGTCCCGGGACCGTCAAACAATCGAAATCCTGCTCGGAAAAACCGTTAAACGTCATTTTTTTACCTCCATCACGGGCTCATTGCCAACTTGTCTTAGTAACCAAGTATAGCATATTTGTGCTTGCTGGCTCGCGAAGTATCGGTATTCGTCAGGAGAGGCTGCGAAGAAGCGGAATTACCGCCCTTTTGCGTCAGAACCAGCCCGAAACGGGTAAAAATAATCAATAATCCAAGTTCCGTTACATAGTATGAAGTATAAGATATGGTAAGCCGCAAGTGGGAGAGATGTGAAGCCCTAGCCGAAGCGATGCGCTAAGCCCGGTTCGGGTTCGAACAATAAAGGGAGGGAGTGCCATGAATAAAAGCTATGAAGTGGAATACTGCAATCTGGAACTCCGATTCGACCGCCGGCACATACAGCAGTTGATCCGCGATTTGATCCAAGACGGGTATTCTTTATATTGGAGCGAAAACGAATCTGTTTTCATTATTTCCGTACGCACGGGCCGCAAACTGACAAAGCTTCGTTTTCAGCGTCTGGCCAAAGGATACAAGCTGGTAGGCGATTATGTGATCAAGGATGCCAAATTGGCCGAATGGCTTGAGAAGCTGATCGGGGACCTCCGCGGGCACGCCGTGGTCAAACGCTTCAAGGACCGGCAGATCCTGATTGAAAATATCCTGTTTGGCGAAGTAATCCGGCTGGTGGAAATCAACGGGATGGAACACCGGGTAATTTATCAGAAAGGCCCCATACTCGATACGGAAAAAATGGCCGAATTGTACGCCTCCCAGTCGGCGGAGCAGCAGCTTGAAAGTCTTCAGCAGGAGCTCGATCGGGAACTGGAGGAGCTTTATGAGGCGCTGCAGAAGGGCGACAAGGAACTGGCAGAAGCCTGCAAGGAGAAGCTTCGCAAACTCCGTATTAAATTGATCCGGCTTGAATGGTAGGCCTCTGAATAACGCAAACTATGATTTAATTCATTGCACGCCCCCTGATTTATGGGGGGTTGTTTTGCGGATGGAGGGTCAAAGGGGTTCACTTCTGTGCTCAAAAGAGTTAAAATGATACTATTGATAAAAATATAGTTTGCAAAGGATGGAGACCATGTCAAAACAACAGATTGGCGTTATCGGCCTGGCCGTTATGGGCAAAAACCTGGCCCTCAATATCGAAAGCAGGGGCTTTACCGTTTCGGTATTCAACCGTTCCCCGCAAAAAACGCATGACCTGCTGGAGAACGAAGCCAAAGGCAAGAACCTTGTCGGTACGTTCTCGGTTGAGGAGTTTGTGCAATCCTTGGAAACGCCCCGCAAAATTTTGATCATGGTACAAGCCGGTTCTGCTACCGACGCGACCATTGAAAGCCTGCTCCCTTACCTGGATCAAGGCGATATCATCATCGACGGAGGCAACGCCTACTTCCCTGATACGCAGCGCCGCAGCAAAGAACTCGAAGCCAAAGGCTTCCGCTTCATCGGCACCGGAGTATCGGGCGGCGAAGAAGGTGCGCTCAAAGGTCCTGCAATCATGCCGGGCGGACAAGAGAGTGCCTACAAATTGGTTGAGCCTATCTTGACCTCGATTTCCGCTAAAGTAAACGGTGATCCTTGCTGTACATATATCGGACCGGACGGTGCTGGACACTATGTCAAGATGGTCCACAACGGCATCGAATATGGCGATATGCAGTTGATCGGAGAAGCTTACCATTTATTGAAAGACGTGCTTGGCGTAGATGCCAAGGAACTGCATGAAATTTTCACCGAATGGAACAAAGGCGAGCTGGACAGCTATCTGATCGAAATTACCGCCGATATCTTCTCGCAATATGACGAAGAAACCGGCAAACCGATGGTTGACGTCATTCTCGACGCAGCCGGACAAAAAGGCACCGGCAAATGGACAAGCCAAAGCGCTCTCGATCTCGGCGTACCTTTGTCCATGATCACGGAATCGGTGTTCTCCCGTTTCTTGTCCGCGATGAAGGAAGAACGCGTAGCGGCAAGCCAAATTTTGAGCGGCCCTGCAAAGAAATCATTCAGCGGCGACAAAGCCGAATTTATCGAGAACGTACGCAAAGCGCTGTTCGCAAGCAAAATCGTTTCTTATGCCCAGGGCTTCGCGCAAATGCGTTCCGCTTCCGATGAATACGGCTGGGATTTGAAATACGGCAACATCGCGATGATTTTCCGCGGCGGTTGCATAATCCGTTCGCAGTTCCTGCAAAATATTAAAGATGCCTATGACCGAGATCCTGCACTTAAGAACTTGCTGTTGGATTCCTACTTCAAAAATGTCGTGGAAAGCTATCAGGATGCATGGCGCAAAGTCATATCGGCCGCTGTTGAAAATGGAATTCCGGTTCCTGGCTTCTCAAGCGCGCTGTCCTATTATGACAGCTACCGTACGGAGCGTTTGCCTGCCAACCTCCTTCAGGCGCAGCGCGACTACTTCGGCGCCCACACCTTCAAACGCGTGGACAAAGAAGGCGTATTCCATCACCAATGGTTCTAAGAGCCGCATTTGAAATTATGCACTAACAATTGCAATGAGGCGCCACGCCAGCGGAATTTCCGTCTGTCGCGGCGCTTTTTCCTTGCCGGCTATCCGGTGATTCTCGGCCTCGCCCCATATTTTGCATGTGGAAGTGCCAAAGTTACCAGCCTGTGTTATGATATGAAAAAGTTAATTTGCGAACATGGGTTAGAAGCCGAAGTAGGTGAGAATTTGCAAAGCAAAAGGGACATTATCGTACTTATCGGGATGATGGGAACCGGTAAATCGACGGTTGGCGGTTATCTAGCTGCAGAGACGGGGTACAGGCTGCTTGATCTGGATGCTTTGATCGCAGAGAAGGCGGGCTGTTCGATACCGCAGCTGTTTGAAGAAAAAGGCGAGACCTATTTCCGCGATCTGGAGACCGAAGTTCTGTGCGAATCGCTCAAGAAACCGGGTTCCATTCTGGCGACCGGAGGCGGAGCCGTGCTTAGGGATTATAATTGCCGGGAGATGCTGGATTGCGGCTGGGTCGTTGCGCTTGCCGCTTCGGCCGATGAAATCGTATCCCGAGTCGGTGAGGATAAGGGCAGGCCGCTGCTTGCCGGCGGAGCCAAGGAAAGAATTACGGCGCTGCTGGAAGAACGGAAGGATGCTTATGATTTCGCGCATGTAACCGTTGATACATCCGGCAAAAGCGCTGAAGAAGTGTCTGCTGAGATTTTAATGCATTACCGCGGTTAATCAACAATTATACAAAAGGGGAGTATACATATGGATATGATCGTCAGGCCCACAGCGGAACTAAAGGGTGAAATCGGAGCGCTGTCCTCCAAAAACTATACGACCCGCTATCTGCTGGTCGCCGCTTTAGCGGAAGGAACCAGCACTATATACTATCCGGCGCACAGCGAGGACAGCGACGCGATGCGCCGCTGCATCCGGGATCTCGGCGCCGTACTGGAGGAGGATGACGAGAAGATCGTCATCACCGGCTTCGGCAATCATCCGCGTGATGTAAAAGAACTCGACGTAGGCAATGCGGGGGCGGTGCTGCGTTTCTTGATGGCGATCGCCGCACTTAGTCCGAAAGTGACTTTTGTGAACACGTATCCGGAGTCTCTCGGCAAACGTCCGCACAGCGACCTGATCGAGGCGCTGGAAAGTATGGGCGTGCAAATCGAACATCAGGACGGCCGGTTGCCGATCACGATCAGCGGCGGTAAGCCGAAAGGCGGCAAAATCAAGGTATCGGGCGAGGTCAGCTCCCAGTATCTAAGCGCATTATTATTCCTGACACCGCTGCTGGAAGAAGACAGCGAAATTGAAGTGCTGGGCGATCTGAAGTCCAAAGTGGTCATCGGACAAACGCTGGAAGTGCTTGAGCAGGCGGGGATCACGATTGAGGCGGCCAGCGATTATATGAGCTTCCGGGTTCCGGGGCGTCAAGCCTACCAGGCAAAGAACTACACGGTTCAGGGGGATTACCCCGGTTCTGCAGCCATATTGGCCGCAGCGGCCGTTACGAAATCCGACGTCAAGGTTCACCGTTTGATGGAACGGAGCAAACAGGGAGAACGCGCCATCGTCGATGTGCTGCAGATGATGGACGTTCCGCTTAGCCATGAAGGCGGCACCGTTCATGTGCTCGGCAACGGGCGGCTGCGTCCGGTGGAATTCGACGGCGACGCCGCGACCGATGCGGTGCTGGCTATGGTGGCGGCGGCCGTGTTTGCCGACGGGACCTCGAGATTTTATAACGTGGAAAATCTGCGGTATAAGGAATGCGACCGTATTACGGACTACCTGAATGAGTTGAAAAAGGCCGGCGCCCAGGTAGAAGAACGGCAATCGGAGATTATTGTCCACGGTCGTCCTTCCGGACTTGAGGGCGGGGCAACCATTAATGCGCATTTCGATCACCGGGTGATCATGGCGCTTACGGTCGTCGGGTTGCGCTGCAGAGAACCGCTGCTGATCAAGGACGCGCATCATGTGGCCAAATCGTACCCGCAATATTTCGATCACTTGTCAGCGCTTGGTGCTTCGGTCGAGTGGGTAAAATAAAAGTAAAGAAAGGTGTGATCTTATATGGCATTTCAAAATCCAAGCCGCGAAGAAATCAAAGAGATTTTGCTGAAAGCCGGCAATATTGCTGTCGTGGGTTTGTCCGATAAAACCGACCGCACCTCATACATGGTGTCTCAGGCGCTTCAAAATAACGGCTACCGGATTATCCCCGTGAACCCGTCCGTCAGCGGTGAAATTCTAGGCGAGAAGGTGTACGGCTCCCTGAAGGACATCCCCGAGCCGGTGGATATCGTCAATGTGTTTCGCCGCAGCGAATATACGCCGGAGGTGGCTCGAGAGGCGGTGGAAATCGGCGCCCGGGTGCTCTGGCTGCAGCTTGGTATCATAAGCGACGAAGCTTACGAGATCGCCTCCCAAGGCGGACTGACGGTCATTATGGACCGCTGCATCAAAGTGGAAGACAGTATTCTGATCGGCAAGCGATAATATTTTTAAGAAGCAGACCCGGCTCCGGATGTATTGGTGCTGGGTTTTTATTTTTGGCGCAACTACGGTTCAATGCGGTCATAAGCATGAATTTATCATGAGGTTCTTCCGAATTCCTTTGACAAATTTGCAAAGCTGGGCTTACCATAAAGTATTAGAGAGAGGGTATCCTATATTTACAAAAGTAGGACATTAGGGGGTCGAAACATGATACAGGGGATCGGCGCAGCTGCCGGCGTAGCGATCGGCAAAGCGTTTGTGCTGCCCGCCTGGGAATGGGATGTCCAGGATCGGCGGATGGAGAAAGTGGACCTCGCGAAGGAATTCGAGAGATTGTACGAGGGGATCCGCACGTCCAAAACCGAGATCGAATTCATGAAGAATGAAATCAAGGAGACGGTTGGCGTGGCCGAGTCAAGTATTTTTGACGCGCATCTCGCCATTTTGGAAGACCCTGTGTTTATGAGTGAAATCCAGGGAATTATCGAACGTCAGTATAAGGCGGCCGAGGTAGCCGTCAAAGAAGCGATCGACCACTTCGTGACCATGTTTGATCTGCTGGATGATGAATATATGAAAGAGCGCGCGCTCGATATCAAAGATGTGGGCAACCGGCTTTTGAAGCATTTGCTTGGGACTCCGGAAATTACGCTGCCTGCAGATACGCAACCGTACATTTTGGTGGCGAAGGAACTGTCGCCTTCCCAACTGGTTCATTTGAACCCGGAGAATGTACTTGGCATGGTTACCATGGCTGGAGGAAAAACTTCTCACTCCGCCATTATGGCTCGGGCTATCGGTATTCCGCTCGTATCCGGCTTGGAGAACAAGCTCGACGAGCAGCTTCAGACCGGAGATCTGCTCGTTATCGACGGGGACGAGGGCGTGGTCTATCTTGAACCAACGCAGGATGTCGTTGACAGGTATACCGAGATAGCGGAGAAACAGCGACGCAGAAAGGAACAGTTGCAGTTGCTCGCTTCCGTTGAGGCCGTCACTAAAGACGGTTACAAGCTGCGGCTGGCCGGCAATATCAGCTCGGTCAAGGATCTGGAACAGGCGATAAAATTCGGTGCGAAAGGGGTAGGCTTGTTCCGTACGGAGTTCCTGTACATGGACCGGCCTACTTTTCCGACCGAAGAGGAGCAATACGAGGTATACCGTCAGGTGGCGGAAAAAGCGGGAGGCCATCCGGTCGTGATTCGGACGCTGGATATCGGCGGTGATAAGCAGTTGGAGTATTTTTCTCTGCCTGAGGAAGAGAATCCGGTGCTCGGTTATCGGGGCATTCGTATCAGCCTGGATAGCAAGGAATTGTTCAAAACCCAGCTTACCGCCTTATTGCGGGCGAGTGCGCATGGCCACGTAAAAATCCTGTTCCCGATGATTTCATCCCTGATGGAATTCCGGGGGGCCAAAGCGGTGCTGGAGGAAGCGAAGCTGGATTTGACCGCCCGCGGCCTCCCGTTTCGTTCCGATATCGAGGCGGGTATCATGATCGAAGTGCCGGCCGCTGCGGCGATTGCCGATCTGCTGGCAAGGGAAGCCGACTTTTTCAGCATCGGCACCAACGATCTTGTCCAGTATATTCTCGCGGTAGACCGGATGAACGAGAAAATCGCGCATATGTATCATCCTTACCATCCTGCGGTGCTTCGCTTGCTGCGTCAGACCGTTTCGGCGGCCAAGGAAGCCGGAATTCCGGTCAGCGTGTGCGGGGAATTGGCGGGTGATGAGAAGGCGCTTCCGATTTGGCTTCACCTGGGGGTAGACAACCTTAGTATGTCACCGCAAGCACTGCTTCGCGTAAAACACCGCATCTTGAACAGCACGCTCAAAGAGGGGCAGGCGGAAGGCAAACATTGCTACCAGTTGTCCACGAGCGAAGAGATCGAAGCGAAACTGGCGGGTTTCTTGGGGAAAGATCCGGTGCTGGGGCGGTAAACCAGCAAGTAAAGTTTTAAAGAAGCCGAGGAGACGACCTCTCCTCGGCTTTTCATCTGCTTAAGATCTATTTATTGGCGGCTGCTATCAATGCATCGACGATTGCCTTGCCGTATTCCGGCAAATCGGGTGGACGTCTCGCCGAAATAATATGTCCGTCGACGACAACGGGCTCGTCTTTCCAAATCGCTCCCGCATTCTCCATATCGTCACGGATTCCCGGTGTTGAAGTAACCGTAACTCCTTTCAGGATTCCAGCCGAGATCAACACCCAGCCGGCATGGCAGATCTGTCCGACCGGTTTTTTTGCCTGATGAAGCTCGCGGACAATGTCCAGCACTTTACTGTATCGGCGCAGCTTGTCGGGAGCCCAGCCTCCGGGAACGAGAATCCCGTCATAGTCGCTGGCACGGATTTCCTCGAACGCTAACTCGGCCTCGGCCGGGACGCCGTATTTGCCGATGTATTTTTTGCCTTTCTCCGAACCGACCAATTGCACCAGGGCGCCTTCCTCACGAACCCGATAGATCGGGTACCAGAGCTCCAAATCCTCGAATTCCTCGTCCACCAGGGCGATTACTTTTTTTCCAGTTAGTCTCAAAATCGTCTCCTCCTGTCTTTTCTTGCTATTGACGAAAATCGTTTTCGATATTTTAATTGTATCAAAAATAGTACTTTCATTCAGGTCATAAAATGATGAGGATTAATGAGGTGATTCTGTGCGCAAGCACTGCCGTTGCGGACAAAAAATGAACCTCGGTTTTAGGCTGGTTATTTTCGAAAATAAGTTCCAGGTTGACCGGGTTCCGATTCTTGAATGTGATGAATGCGATTATTATGAGGTGCTTCCTTTTGTTAAAGCGGATGTGATCGACTTGTTGGAGCAGTTGAAGCAGCAGGGAGAAAACGTGCGGGTATTTTTTACGGATATGAACGAATTGGCGGATGTTCTATACGACATGATCCAGCAAAAAGAGAAGAGTGACTCGTCATCTTTTGAAGCGGTCCTTGAGCAGAAATGCAATGAACGGATCAATTTGCTGCTTGATCTGTACGGATGCGCTCAAAAAATGAACGATTCCTCATGGATGAACGTGATCGCGGTACGGCTGGCGGTTTTGTCGAAGTATGTAAGTAATCGTCAGTCCCTTAGCGCGAAATAGATACAATTTTACATGAATTTGTCGTAATAAGTTGTTTTTAGCTTTCTCTTTTTGGTAAGATAAGAATAGAAAATTGAAAATCATTTTCTGAAAGGGGATGGATGCAGGATGTCCGGTTTGAATAGAATAGTCTCTAAAGAGGATCTTCACAACGCTTTGCAGCATACGGCGGAACAGTCGCTTTTGTTGTTCAAGCACAGCACAAGTTGCCCGATTAGCGCCAGAGCTCACCGGGAATTAGAGGAGTATTTGAATGCTACTCCGAATGAGAAGATTACATATGGGCTGATCTATGTGATTGAAGACCGTGACATATCGAATGAGGCGGCCGATGTGCTGGGCGTCAAACACGAATCCCCGCAGGCTTTGCTGGTCAAGGACGGTCAGGCGGTATGGCATACCTCCCATTCCAGGATAACTGCTGATGCGTTAAGAGGAATTCTTGTATAATTGAAGCGTTATCATTGCACAAAGTAGTAATTTGTCGTAAGATAAATCTAATTGAAGCACAGGACTTTCGTGATGAATGATTGAAAATCTATTGGCAATGGAGAGAAGAATGTGACGGTTACCATTTACGATGTGGCACGTGAAGCGGGCGTCTCGATGGCAACGGTTTCCCGGGTTGTGAACAACAATCCCAACGTGAAGCCGCAAACCCGGAAGAAAGTATATGAAGCGATTGAACGTTTGGGATATCGTCCAAATGCAGTGGCAAGAGGACTTGCCAGCAAGAAGACGACCACGGTCGGAGTGGTGATCCCGGATATTTCAAACTCGATTTTTGCGGAGATTGCAAGAGGTATTGAAGACATCGCCAACATGTACCACTACAATATTATTTTATGTAATGCCGACAAGAAGAAGGAAAAGGAAATCCGTGTCATCAACACACTGCTTGAAAAGCAGGTGGACGGGCTGTTGTTCATGGGCGGAACGGTGACGGAAGAGCATGTTCAGGCATTTCAGACGTCGGCAGTGCCGATTGTTTTGTGTGCTACGAGCGATGAGAACGGCATGATTCCATCCGTGGATATTGATCATGAAGCTGCGGCATTTGATGCGGTTAGTACGCTGGTTCGCCACGGGCACCGGCATATCGCTATGATCAGCGGCACGCTGCAGGATCCGGCGAATGGATACGCCCGTTTCCAAGGGTATAAACGCGCTTTAGAAACAGCAGGCATCCCGTACGATGAAGATCTTGTTCGCATTGGGAATTACCGTTACGAATCCGGCGTTGAAGCGATGAAGTATTTCCTGGGACTGAAGAAACGGCCTAGCGCCATTTTTGCGGCTACGGATGAGATGGCGATCGGCGCGATCCACAGCATCCAGGACGAAGGCCTGAAAGTGCCTGACGACTTCTCTATCATCAGTGTCGATAATATCCGCATGGCTTCTATGGTACGTCCGCAACTGACTACGGTTGCGCAGCCGATGTACGATCTTGGCGCCGTAGCGATGCGGCTCCTGACCAAGCTGATGAAGAAGGAAACGGTGGAGAATCCTCGGGTGATCCTGCCGCATGAAACGATTTTGCGGTTGTCCGTCAGCCATATTTAAGGCTGGTTAAGTTTATAAAGAGATAAAAAAGACAAATATATGAAAAAGGTTATAACGGAAAAAGCTCCTAAACTTAGGGGCTTTTTTTAGGATTCAGCTACTTATTTGCCAGAGTTAAAGGAGTAATTCATTATGACGACTACAATCGGAATCATCGGAGCGATGGATGAAGAAATATCATTGCTGTTGCAAGGGATGGTGGAACAAGAGCAGCCGGAAGTGCATGCAGGGGTTTCTTTTGTAAAAGGCCGGTTTCATGGCAAGAACGTCGTCGTGTGCAAGTCCGGGGTAGGAAAAGTTAATGCGGCGATTACGACGCAAGTTTTAATCGATTGTTTTGGCGCGGGAGTGATTTGGTTTACGGGCGTGGCGGGAGCGCTTGATCCTGCGCTCAATATCGGGGATATCGTCATATCGTCTTCCTGCCAGCAGCACGATATGGATTGTTCCCCGCTCGGGTATCGACGGGGGATAACTCCGTTTCAGGAGGTATCGGATTTTCCGGCCGATCCACGATACATCAAGCTGGCGGAAGATGCATGTTCCCGCGTATGCAAGCAACATAATTATTTGATTGGGAGGGTGCTGTCGGGCGATCAGTTCGTCGCCGATTCGGAGGTTGTGCGGTTTTTGTACGAAGTCATGGACGGGGCTTGCGTGGAAATGGAAGGGGCCGCAATCGGGCAGGTGTGCCACACTAATTCGGTGCCGTATGTCATATTGCGTTCGATGTCCGACAAGGCGGACGGAACGGCGAACGTGAACTTCGCCGAATTTACCGTTGCCGCCTCCAAACGCTCTTTCGAGATCGTGGAAGATATGATTCAACATGTAGATTTTTAAATCGACTTCTAAATCAACAGTCCCACTCATAGGTCATACTTCAGGGTAATCCTGCAGCGCAACCGCGAGATTCTCGCGGTTTTTTGTCGTGATCTCATCCCGGCGCGGAATCCCCTCCCATCGGGACAGATCGTCCAGCCACTCCGTCGGCAGCGGCAGTTGGGTCTGTCCCTGCCATCTCTCGATCCAGGACGCGGGAAGGCTCATTAGCGAAGCATCCCTTAGGTCCAGAGCCTGTTTTAAGGGGTGGTGGCTCATCTCCAGCCAAAGCAGGCTCCAGGCGCGCGGGACCACCCGCCACATGTCGTAGCCTCCGCCTCCGACGGCAACCCATCGTCCTTCGCAATAGTTGTGAGCGAGCTTGTGCAGAAGGGCCGGCATTTTGTTGTAAATGTCCATGCTGCAATGCATATGGCTAAGTGGATCCAGGGCATGGGCATCGCAGCCGTGCAGGCTGACGATAAGGTCGGGCTTAAAGTAATCGGTTAAGCGTTGAATGGACTCTTCAAAACATTCCATCCAGGAGTCATCCTCGGTGTATGGCTGAAGGGGGATATTCATGCACGCCCCGTAACCTTGATGTTCGCCCCTCTCATTGACGTTACCGGTGCCGGGAAATAAATATTTGCCGGTCTCGTGAATGGAGTAAGTGCATACCTCCGGGTCGGAATAAAAGCTCCATTGCACCCCGTCGCCGTGATGCACGTCGGTATCCACATAGAGCACCCGGGCGCCGTAGTTTTGTCTGGCGTAGGCAATCGCGACCGCGGCGTCATTGTAGACGCAGAAACCGGCCGCTTTGGCGGACAGGGCGTGATGCAGGCCCCCGCCAAGGTGAAGGGCATGGGTCGCCCGCCCTGACATTACAGTTTCGACGGCCGTGATAGTACCACCGGCCACATAGGATGCCGCCTCATGCATTCCGGCAAAATAGGGCGTATCCTCATCCATCAGGCCATACTGATCTGCACGGCCGATCCATTCGGGATCCGGCATGGCTTGGCTTAAAGCTTTTACGGCCTCCACGTAACCGGGCTGATGGATCCTCAGCAGTTCTTCTTCACTTGCCGGACGAGAAAATATCATTTGGGAGGGGGCAATGGCCCCGATGTCTGACAAGAGGTCCAGCGTGAGCTGAAGCCGGATCGGATGGAATGGATGATGATCATGGAACCGGTAATTCATCGTTTTATCGTGATGGACAAATAAAGCGCTTCCAGACATGGCGTCACGCGTCCTTCCTCTAGGGTCATTGATTAATACATGAAGCGCTGCTGGAAACGGATTCTGTCAAACTGTTCCTCGGATTCGAGTGGAACCTCCTTGCCGATTCGGACCATCAGACAGTTGGCGGGATGGGAGCAAATTTCCGGATCGTCCGTAGCGTACCAGACCATATCGACGGTTTGCATCAGCCGCTCCATCATTTTCCGGTAATCCCAAACCGTCAGGCCGCTGCTTTTAAGATCCCAATGCCAATAGTATTCGGTAGTGAAGACGATGTACTTTTCCATCTGACCATCTTCAAACGCCGTACGAATCAAGCGGGAGCCGATTTTGAGCGAGCGGTAATCGTTGGCTACCTCAATGGCCCCCAATTCAATCAAATCTTGCATGCTTCCCTGAGACCAGCGCTCCATTTCATCGGGATAGTGGAATGTCACGTAGCCGATTATTACTTCATTTACCCGGGCTAAAATAATTCGCCCCTCCGGAAGGCCGGCGATCTCGATCAAAGCCGTAAGCTGATCTTTCGGACGGCGGAAAGCGTCCAGTTCCGGATGCATCCGAAGGCTGCGAAGATGAGATGGCGTCACGGGACCTTCCAAAACAATTTCGCTGTCATCATGGGGCAGGGTATGGCGGATATACGTTTTACGGTGTTCCATAATTGCCGCCTCCTTTGCTCGTTCCACTCTCTTATAACAGAAAAATGAAAAATTGAAAAGTATAGCCGCTATGTATGACGTATGTTATAATGTTTCCGACATAAAATTTTCACAATTTTCACTTGACATCGTGATTATTGTTGCATACTTTTTTGTTCGAGCTATTGCGTTCTTTAAACGGATGCTGTCCCACTAAGTAATGTCCCAATGATCCTTTCAACCCCAATATCTTTGTATCCGTTTTCATGATGTTGATCTATTATACCAAACTGTTGTGCAGATCAAGGGAGGATGGAACGATGAGTCAATTGCAAGGAGAAATTATTTCTGTGGGTGCCCCTTCTTCCAACTTGGGGGACTACGTGGAGACGTACGATAATTTTAGCTGGGAGGACGTAGAAAAGCAGTTTTCCTGGTATGAAACCGGAAAGGTCAACCTTGCATATGAAGCGATCGACCGTCATGTTGACGCTGGAAAAGGCGATCAGATTGCGCTGCGGTTTAATGATCCCACCCGCGATGAAACTTATACTTTTGGAGATCTTCAGGCCAAATCGAACCAATTTGCCAATGTCTTGCGCAGCAGGGGGATCTCTAAAGGTGATCGCGTATTTGTGTTTATGCCGCGAAGTCCGGAATTATACGTCAGTATTTTGGCTATCATCAAAGTCGGAGCCGTGGTGGGACCGTTGTTTGAAGCGTTTATGGAGACGGCGGTTAAAGACCGTCTGGAAGACAGCGGAGCGGTTGCACTCGTAACCACGACGGCTTTATTGCCGAGAGTGAAGCGGAAGGAGCTGCCGCTGCTTCAACATCTTTTTCTCGTGGGAAAGGACATTGTACCAGAGAAGGGCGTCGTTGATTACTATAAAGAGATGGAACTTGCCTCGCCGGAGGCCGAGATTGAATGGGTGAACCGGGAGGACGGATTGATTCTTCACTACACTTCCGGATCCACCGGAAAGCCGAAAGGCGTCTATCATGTTCACAATGCGATGCTGCAGCATTATTATACGGGCAAGGTGGTATTGGATCTCAAAGAAGGCGATGTGTACTGGTGTACGGCAGACCCCGGCTGGGTTACGGGCACTTCTTACGGCATTTTCGCTCCCTGGCTGCACGGCGTCACTAATGTAGTCCGGGGAGGGCGTTTCAGTCCCGGAGACTGGTACGAGACGATTCAAAAAAACAAGGTCAGCGTGTGGTACAGTGCTCCAACCGCTTTCCGGATGTTCATGGGCGCCGGAGAGGACATTGTGAAGCAATATGATCTCTCTACGCTAAGACATATTCTTTCGGTCGGCGAGCCGCTGAATCCGGAAGTCGTCCGCTGGGGATACAAGGTATACGGCCACCGGATTCATGATACGTGGTGGATGACCGAAACGGGAGGACAGCTTATCTGTAACTATCCTTCCATGCCGATTAAACCGGGTTCGATGGGAAAACCTGTGCCTGGCATTCATGCGGCGATTATCGATGACAACGGTAAAGTGCTGCCGCCTCACCGGATGGGCAACCTGGCCATTCGTACGCCGTGGCCATCAATGATGCGGTTAATTTGGAACAACGCTCCCAAGTACGAAGAATACTTCAGAATTCCCGGATGGTATATCTCGGGCGATACCGCCTATATGGACGAAGACGGGTACTTCTGGTTTCAGGGACGAATCGATGACGTCATCAATTCCTCCGGGGAGCGGGTCGGGCCGTTTGAGGTGGAGAGCAAACTTGTGGAACATCCTGCGGTGGCAGAAGCCGGCGTGATCGGCAAACCGGACCCGACGCGTGGAGAGATTATCAAGGCGTTTATTTCACTTCGTGAAGGGTTTGCCCCTTCCGAAGAGCTGAAAGCGGAAATCTCCAGGTTTGTGAAAGAAGGTTTGTCGGCGCATGCAGCTCCAAGAGAAATTGAATTTAAAGATAGACTGCCGAAAACCCGTTCCGGCAAAATCATGCGGCGCGTGTTGAAGGCGTGGGAATTGAACCTCCCGGCAGGCGATTTATCGACGATCGAGGATTAATAGTAGAAAAGGGTTCCGGGATGGATATCATCCCGGAACCCTTTTTGGATTGAACTTACTTGCTGTATTGCACGGGAGCGGTCGGGGCGGATTCGCCGAAAGCATTGACCGCCGTTACTTGAATCCAGCCGCCGGCCGCATCGCTCTTGAAGGAAAACTGATTTCCGGCCGTTGAGCCCAGTAAGCTGAACTGGCCGTTAGCGGCATCAGAGAAGTAGATGTTATAGCTTGACACGAAGTCAGACGGTGGGGCGCTTCCCCAGGTGACAGTAATTTCACTATCTGCGGTCTGAACAGCTACCTGGCCGGGAACTGCAGGTGGAAGGAGGATTTCTTCCTGCCCCGAATCGCCACCAGGCTCTGTTATCTCTTCTTCATCGGGAATATCCGGAATCGCGGTGTCCGAGCTTACAATCGCGCTTGGCTCCGATTCCTTTCCGGCAACATCGACGGCTGTTACGTAATAAGAATGGGCGAATCCGCCGGTGTTCGAATCGGAGACCGCCGTCGCCTGACCGGTAAGGACCGCCTGGCCCGTATACTTGAACGAGCTGCCGTCAACGGAACGGTAGAGACGGTAACCCACGACATCGTTCTCTCCGTTCTTGCTGAACGTGACTTTGGAAGCACCGTTCCCGGAAGCAAGTCTCACATTGGCAGGCGCTGCCGGAGGCGCTCCGTCATCCATGCGAGGGTCCGACTTCGTTGGTGCATCTTCTCCCGCATCTTTCGGCAGATAGAAGCTTAGCGGTCTATGGCCGCCTTTCATGGAAGAGAAGGCCTTTTCCAACTCATTGATCAATTCCTTGATCGGTTTTTCGCGCTTCATCACCACTTTTTCAAGCACCATATCGGATGGTGTAGCTTTCTGAGGAATGTAGTTGACACCCTCATAAGTAATATACTTCATGCGAACCAGCACATCGTCCCGTTCTTTCGGGACGTATTTGACATTGAAGATATCCGTAACCATTTTGCCGGCCTGTTTGGTGAGCTCTGTCGGCAGCTTGCCGCTGAATCCCGACACCGTCGCGGAGACGATGCCGTCCGGCTTGCTGAACTCCTTCGTGACAAACAGATCCTGTTCATTTTCGGTCACTTCGTTCATTACTTCCGCCCAAACGGACCGTGCCCGGGACTTCCCGGCTTCCGACAGCGTATTGACGGGTTCTTTGTACCCGATCCAGATACCCAGCGTTACGTCGGGCGAATAGCCCATAAACCAGACGTCGGCATAGTTTTGCGTCGTGCCGGTTTTCCCGACGATCGGGATTTCTCCGTACATTTTGAAATTTTTCTTGATCGATTTCCCGGTTCCGTCCTTGATGACGGTGCGCAGCATATCGGTCATGAGATAGGCCGTCTGCTTGGAAAATACGCGCTGCGGATCGGCTTCATGTTTATAAACGATATTTCCTTTGGAATCCGTAATTTTGGCAATCATATACGAGTCGTTAAATTCTCCGCCGTTGGCAATCGCCGTATAAGCGTTGGTAAGTTCTTCTACCGTAACGCCATATTTCAATCCGCCGAGTACGCCGGTTTGAGCTCCGTAGTCTTGCTCATCCAAGGTCGTAATGCCCAGCTTCTTGGCGAAATCCCAAGCCTTGTCGATGCCCACGGTTTGATTGAACACCTTCAGGGCTGGAACGTTTCGCGACTCATTCAGCGCCGTGCGTGCGGTTACTAGCCCTTTGTAGCCTCCGCTGGAGTTGACAGGGATATGGTATCCCTTTTGGTAGTCCCGTAAAATAACCGGCGAATCGTCAATGATGCTTGCCGGTTGAATCAATCCTGCCTCCATAGCCGGTAAATAGGCGGCGATCGGCTTCATGGTCGAACCGGGCTGGCGTACCATCTGCGTGGCATAATTCATTTGCTCCGTATAGAAATCCCGGCCTTCGATCATCCCGAGAATCGCCCCGGTATGGTTGTCGATCATCATGCCGGCCACTTGTTCCAGTCCTTTGGTTTCGCTGTATGGAGAGAAGTTCTCCTTGTTTTCCGAAACCTTGTGCATGGAATTGTATACTTTTTTGTCAATCGTCGTAAACACCCGATATCCTCCGGTTAGGAGCTCCTGACGGGATTCTTCAAGAATCTGCGAGTTTTTGGAGATCTCTTCTTTGGTCATTTCCGGATTGTTAAGCATGGCAATTACGATGGCGCTCTGCCGTTCCGTTTCCAGCATAAGATATGGGAATGTTTCATAGGCTTTCTTCGTTTTCGGCGCGAGCGACCCTTTAATATCGAACGCAAGCGCTTCATTATACTGGGCATTCGTTATTTTGTTCTCTTCCAGCATGCGCTGAAGGACCAGACGCTGCCGTTTGAGCGCACGATCGAAGGCTTCCTGGTTGAACTCCCCTTTGCCGTTATAGGCGGAATAGGAAGAAGGGAGCTGGGGCAACCCGGCCAAATAGGCCGATTGGGCGATATTCAATCCTTCCAGGTTAACGATATTAAATATACCTTTGGCCGCTGCCTTGATGCCGTAGACCTGATACCCGTTAGAGCCGTTTCCGAATGGTACTTTGTTCAGATAGGCCGTAAGAATTTCGTCTTTGGTCAGGAAACGCTCCAGTCGCATCGCAAGCAAAATTTCTTTCACTTTCCGGTTGTCCGTCCGGTCGAGATTCAGAAATACCCGGCGTGCCAACTGTTGGGTTAACGTGCTTCCGCCGGTTTGGATATCTTCTTTGAGCAGTTTTTGTTTTACTGCACGCATCGTACCTTTAAAGTCGACACCCATATGTTCTTGGAAATTATTGTCTTCGATGGCTATGACGGCATCAATAACGGAAGAAGGAATTTCCTCATAACTGATGGGCCGCCGGTCTTCTTCCGAACGCAATTGTCCGATGGGTTGGCCGTCGCGGAAGTATGCGAATCCGGTAATTTCGTTATAATTGATTTTCTGCTCGATATCGGCACGTGTTCTCACGGGTTCGTCTACGACGATCGAGGAGACATACCCGAATACTGCCCCTCCGGCAAACAAAGCTCCGGCAAACCCAAGCAAAACGAGCCAGCCAAGCGTTGTCCATACCCAACGTCCCCGTTTACGCTTGGGTGCAGGTTTCTTGTTTCGCGATGTGCTCCGTGATTCGCTTCGCGATTTGCGTTGCTCCTTCCCGGAGTTGTTATCGTTCTCATGAACCATGGATGATCCTCCTTTTTAACAGCAACATTATAGCACAAAAATGGTGGTTTGGTGTCTTTTTCAGCTTATTCGGACAGTATCCGACCGTGATTTTGACGGCTTAGCGTTTGACTTCGCGAAAGCTTCTGTGATATAAAATAGCTAATTGCATATCGTCAAAGGCTTGGAAAGACTTAGTAGAAGGCGGAATCCCGCCGCTCAGAGAATCGGTGGTCGCTGCGAACCGAATGGGCGGATCCCTTTTGAATTACCGTCTGGAGCCGTCCGGGGGAACGCAGAACTGCTAGTAGCCCGGTACCGGGAAGACCCGTTATTCGAAATGAGGTGAAGACCGTCTGTTTAACATTGGCCGCCTAAGGCGGACAAGGCTGAATAACGGTTTTAATTAGGGTGGTAACGCGAGCAGCTCCTTCTCGTCCCTTGGGATGAGAAGGAGCTTTTTGTCGTTCTCGGATAGGTTAAATTTGTTTAGGAGGAATGCTGAAATGAAATGGGATGAATTAACGGTTACTCAGCAGGAGGAAGTCGAGCGCCAGTTGAAGGTGATTTCCCGCGGTGTGGTGGAGATTGTGCCGGAGGATGAATTAAAGCAAAAAATCATGAAATCGGTCGTAACCGGAACTCCGTTAAATGTGAAGCTTGGACTTGATCCTTCAGCTCCGGATATTCATGTGGGCCATACGGTAGTTTTGCAAAAGCTGCGCCAGTTCCAGCAGTTTGGACATCAAGTACAGCTCATTATCGGCGACTTCACCGGGAAGATCGGCGATCCGACGGGGAAATCGGAAACCCGCAAGCAGTTGTCCGAAGAGGATGTGCAACGGAATGCCGAAACGTACCGTCAGCAAATTTTTAAAATACTGGATCCGGAGAAAACGAAGGTATTCTTTAACTCCGAATGGCTTGCTCCGATGACGTTCGAAGAAGTGGTCAAGCTGGCTGCAAAGGTTACGGTAGCCCGGATGCTTGAAAGAGACGACTTCACCAAGCGTTACCAGAACGGTCAGCC
The DNA here is from genome assembly GCF_003337355.1 of Fontibacillus phaseoli. Lineage (GTDB taxonomy): Bacteria > Bacillota > Bacilli > Paenibacillales > Paenibacillaceae > Fontibacillus > Fontibacillus phaseoli. The sequence continues at coordinate 620,972 of NZ_QPJW01000001.1, forward strand.
GATCAGCATTCACGAGTTTTTCTACCCGTTGATGCAGGGAATGGACTCGGTCGCGCTGCATACCGATATCGAGCTTGGGGGTACGGACCAAAAGTTCAATCTGCTGATGGGCAGAACGCTGCAAAAAGAATACGGCCTGGAGCCGCAGGTTGCGATTATGACGCCGCTGATCGAAGGTCTTGACGGTGCCCAGAAGATGAGCAAAAGCCTTGGGAACTACATCGGCATCGATGAGGAGCCGAACGAAATTTACGGCAAATCGATGTCGGTGCCGGACGAGCTTATGCTGAAATACTACGAGCTAGCGACCGACCTGACGAACGAGGAATTGATTGTACTCAGCGAAGGCGTGAAGACAGGCGCGGTTCATCCTCGAGATGCAAAAATGCGGCTTGCCTACACGTTTGTCCGTATGTACCATAGCTTGGACGCGGCCGAAGCGGCGCAAGATCATTTTATTACCGTCTTCCAGCAGCGGGCTCTTCCGGAAGACATCGAGGAGATAGCGATACCGTCAAGCGAGCTGGAGGAGGGGAAAATCCGTCTGATCAAGCTGCTCTCGCTGCTAGGCTTTGCGGCTTCCAATAGCGAAGCCCGGCGCAGCATCCAGCAAGGGGCCGTGAAGCTTAATGAAGAGAAGGTGACCGATCCGAATGCCGACATTGCCATTGCGGATGGAGATGTTATCCAGGTAGGCAAACGCAAATTTGCCAAGCTGCTGGTGAAATAACAGGATAGGGGCCGTTTAGGCCCCTTTTACATATTACATTTCAAATCTGCGTCCAAAAAGGTTACCGAATAAAAAATAACTGGAAAGCTCCAGTTATTTTTTTATTTGATAGCATTCTATCTATATTAACTGAAGGAAATCCAGTTAGTTGTCACGGTGAGCAACTTGCAGTGCCGGTGCCGTACTTGGAATGAATTTTATTACAGAAACAGAAAGAAAGTTCGAATAAAATACAAATGCATAACCTAGCTAGGTCCCGGAAAGGAGGGTTTGCCGTTTTTAAAATCGGTGAATTTTCAAAGCTTACCCAGGTTTCGATAAGAATGCTGCGCTATTATGACGAGACAGGGCTGCTAAAGCCAGCGCGGATCGACAACGATTCGGGATACCGTTATTATTCGGTTGAGCAAATCTCTCTTTTGCATAAAATTATTTTTTTGCGGGATACCGGGTTCACCGTATCCGAGATCGCTCTGGCGATTAGCAACTGGGAGTCTTGCTTCGTAACCAGGCAACTCAGAGACAAACGCCAAGAGATTGTCTATGGAATCAGAAAAGAACAGGAAAAACTGAAGAAAATAGAAATGGCCCTCCGCGACATTCATGCGGACAACATGGCTGTGCACTGCAATGTTACGCTAAAAAGCGTGCCAAGCTACAAGGTTCTGTCTTTGAGAAGAATCATACCGGACTATTTCAGCGAGGGGTCGCTATGGATGGAACTCACCCGTTACATTGAAGCTGAGGGTTTGGCCATTCCTCAAAGCAGCAAAACTTTTGCGGTTTATCATGACAAGGATTTTAAAGAACGTGATGTAGATGTTGAGGTATGCGTAGTGGTGGATGAAGTTCTTCGTAAAAGTAGTGACGGATTTACTTTCCATGAAACGGAACAAATCGATACGATGGCTTGCGCTCTGGTAGATGGCCCTTATGAAAATATCGGATCCGCCTTTCTGGCGTTAGCACGCTGGCTCCACTTGCATGAGCAATATAGTATGGTCGGTTTGAACAGGCAAATTTGTCACAAAGGCCCGTGGAATGAAGAAAATCCGGAATGTTATCTAACTGAAATTCAAATTCCGGTGGTAAAACAAAAATGAATTCAATAAAACAGTCTGCTGAAACGTTAGCAGGCTGTTTTTACGTTTCTTGACTCTCACATAGTGGCAGGCTTTAAAGTGAAATTGAAGTTGGAATTGGTTTGTTAAAAAGGAGGATACGAAGTGGAAAAATTATCAGTCAACCCCATCGGCACCATAAAGTCAGGTCATGATGGGACATTTATTCTGGTGGATGAAAAATATGTTCCTGCTTTAAACGGATTGAAAGGTTTCAGTCATGTGGTTGTTGTATGGTGGTTTCATGAATTTGACAATGATGAGGCCAGAAATGTGATGGAGATGCAGTCGCCTTATAAGTCTTCCCCTCCAAGTCTGGGGACGTTTGCTACCCGCTCGCCGTTCAGACCCAATCCGGTAGCCTTGAGCGTCGTTCAGGCGATCCATATCGATGAAGACCAGGGCATTATTCGGATTCCGTTTATCGATGCCAACGAGGGTACCCCGGTTATTGACTTAAAGCCTTATACGCCTAGTCTTGATCGGGTTGAATCACCCGATGTCCCAGGATGGTGCGGTCACTGGCCGGAGAGTCTGGAAAAGTCGGCGCATTTCGACTGGGCAGGAGAATTTAATTTTTGAACAAAAAAACCGGCCAATCCTGAAAAGGGTTGGCCGGTTTTGAAATTCTTAACGGTTGTAGAATTCGACGATTTGTTTTTCGTCGATGTCTTGGGACAGCTCGGAACGTTCAGGCAGACGGATGTACTTGCCTTCAACAGCGCTGTCGTTGAATTCGAGGTAAGCAGGAAGATGCGAGCGGTTTTCCAAAGCTTCTTTAACAGAAGAGAGGCCGCGGCTTCTTTCACGAAGACCAATAACGTCGCCAAGGCTTACACGGTAAGAAGCGATATCCACTTTCTTGCCGTTTACGGTGATGTGACCGTGAGCAACCAATTGGCGGGCACCGGCGCGTGAATTTGCAAAACCAAGACGGTATACCAGGTTGTCAAGGCGGCTTTCAAGCAGCGCCATGAAGTTTTCACCAGCGATACCTGGCATTTTTTGAGCTTTAACAAACAAAGTGCGGAATTGTTTTTCGCCCAAACCGTACATGTGGCGCAGTTTTTGTTTTTCCAAAAGCTGCATGCCGTAGTTGGATATTTTTCTCCGTTGGTTAGCACCATGTTGTCCAGGAGGGAAAGGGCGTTTCAAATCTTTGCCAGTGCCGCTCAGGGAAATGCCGAGACGACGGCTGAGTTTAAATTTAGGACCAGTGTAACGTGCCATTGTATAGGTAGACTCCTTTTATCATGAAATTTTCGTGTAGGGTTCTACTTGCGCGGGTTTTGTTTGGACGGGCGGAGGATAGTAAATCCGCTCTCTAACAGGAAAGTTCAGCCGCTGTCCTGTCAGCAACAAAAACCGAGAGGGTGCTCGCATGCGTTACGCCCTAATCAAGATCCTATCCAGATCTTTATCAACAATAAATATTATATGAATCGGGACAGTAAAGTCAAGTGGATGATTTTGTTTTATTAAGTTGAAATATGTCGATAGGGCTTTTGTCCTAAAATATTAGGGTAAAATGAAGGAATTTTAATGCAAAACAATCAGGAAGATAGTAAAATGAACATAATATCTAGCTAGAAAGAAATCAAAGCTTACTTACTATGATAAACGTGTAACTATGGGCAGAGTCAAACGGCTTCGTTTACATTATCTCGCTGCGGGCAGGACGCGGTGAAAAAAGGAGCTTTTTTCATGACAAAACAATCAAGAGATAACTGCACGCAGTCGTTTAAGCCGGATTCTAGCATTACTCTGCCGCAAATGAATGAAGGGGAAGAGCAAGGCGACCAGATGAACTGGTTGAAGCTGCTTGATATCACATTCTATGACTATCCATATATATCTTCTCTACTTCAGTATGCCTACACCGATTCGGTTAATGAGATGCAAGAGCCTCCAGCTTCTTGCCGGATGGCTTGGTTTGCAGCTGACCATACGGGAGAGCTGGTAGACACATGCCGACGCAACCTTAATGATGACCAAAGAATTCAGCTTGAGGTCGCCCAGGCTTGTTTGCTGCGCCGGGACACTACAATGTCGGGTTTCGATGATGGCTATTGTATTGCAGTTCCGGTTTTTACGAGGCACGCAAACGAAGTGTTTGCTGTGCTGGGGTGTCAGATTACCGGTCTGGATGAGAACGGAGTTTCCTTAGTCCAAGCCTGGGTGAGTATGGCTGCCCGTTATTTCCGGACATGCTTCTATAGAAGGTTCGAGGCTTTGTTCGTAACGGATTTATTGCATGTGCAAAAGCAGGCCAAAAGGGAAGAATACCGGCGGTCCATCCTGTTTCAGGTCGTTCAGAAGCTGCACGATCAAATCGATGTCGATGCGGTGTTGACCGAGGTGTTCGAGCGGATTGCCGGCATGTATCCTAATGCGAAGGTAGAACTCCTCATGTCTCAGGATCATCTCAGCCGGGATCCCCGGGTCAAATCGCTCCAACTGCAGGGAGAGAAGGATCATATGTGCGTCCGTGCGTTTATGGAAGGACGGGTGCTGCGGGCCGAGATTTGGGGCAAGGATGAAGAGCCTTGCCTGGAAATTGCGGTACCGCTGGTGGGCAAGCAAGGAGTCTATGGCGTATTTCATTTAATTATGCCCTGCGACGAAATCGAAGAGGTCGATCTGCAACTGATCGGTATGCTCGCGGATACGGCGGGATCGGCCTTTGAGAACGCGAAATTGTACGAGCAATCCAATCTATTGGTGAGCGAGCTGAGGTTGATTAACGAACTGACCAAACGGCTCAACCAGAGCCTGAGGCTGAAGGAAGTTTTCAAGTTCGCAACCGAAGAACTGTTATCCATCTTCAAAGCGGAGTATTGTTGTATTTCCCAAATAGAAAAGGACAGCGATTTCTTTGAGGTGATGGCTTGCAACGTCCCGTCGCTCTCCAAGGAGTATTTTCCTAAAGATTACGGCTTCAGCGGCATGGTGTTTTCATCCAGGGAACCGATTATTTTGTCCGATTACAAGGCTTACGATAAAATTCAGTCCAGGCTAATGGATGAAACGGGCGCCCGCTCGCTCATCGTGGCTCCTCTGGTCGTCCGGGGAGAAGTTATCGGGGCAATTATGCTGGCACATCGGGCGGAACGCTTTTTTTCTTATGAAAATTACAGATTGCTGCAGGTCTTGTCTTCGCATATCGGCCTTGCGATCGCCAACGCTTCGCTGCATGCGGAAGTGCAACGGATGGCCAATCATGACATGTTGACCGACCTGTATGCGCGCCGTTATCTGGACGACCGGATCCAGGAGCTTCAGAAGCGGGATGTAGGGGGCTCCCTGATCATCGTCGACATCGATTTGTTCAAGCAGGTGAATGATACGTTTGGTCACCAGGCCGGAGACAAAATTTTGCGGCAGGTTTGCTCCATCATCAAAAGCACGGTCCGCAAAACCGATATTGCGGCTCGATGGGGGGGCGAGGAACTGGCGATCTATCTGCCGGCTGCCGATGTGCAAAGCGGATACCAGATCGCGGAGACGATTCGCCATCGGGTCGCTATGGAAACGCAGCCGCAGGTAACCGTTTCATGCGGGATCGCCGAGTGGAACCGCGATAACGAGAGAATCAGCGTGGAATCCCTGTTCTACCTGGCGGACATGGCCCTGTACAGAGCCAAGAAAAACGGCCGAAACCAGACTCAAATCGGACTGGCTCCTGAAAAATAATGGCTCGTTAAAAAGTTTTGAAGTTGCAAGGAACGTCCTACCGGGGCGTTCTTTTTGTTTTTCGTCAGCGAATAGATTCCTTCTGTCGGGATAGGCTACAGCTAACATACCTTTTCCGGTTTAGGCTGCGGCTTTCCGGAGATAGAGGGGCGCTGAATCATTATGTACAAGGCATATTTCAAAGCGGGCTGGATCGGATGCATTATCCTGTTATTGTCGGCTTGCGGCCTCAGCGATACTAAAACGGCTGAGGATTGGTTCCATTATACCTGGTCGGGGATGGCCGGCTGCGATTCATTGACTTTTCGCGGCAGCGCGGCTGTTTTTCGCGGAAAAAATTCAAAAATGGAGGATTCCGTAAATTTTACGGGACAGTTGAAAGACCACCATCAATTATCTATTCGTACGGTGCTGCCAAATTCCGGCGCCATCGATAAGAATGTCGGAGTTCGGGCGACAGGAATCAACCCGGCGGCATTTAAAGCGGATCTACAGTGGAAAGGAGGGGGCTGGAGCCTGAAATCGAATGAAAACGATGTCCTCCTTCGGGGGATTGCCCGGCTCAATCCGTTGGATCAGTTGGAAGAAATACGCGCCATGAAGAAGTCGATAACTACGGAAAAAGGAGCCGGGAGAGGCACAAGGGTGCTGCGGATCGAACTCGACCCGGAGGAGGCCAAACATCGTCTGGGCGTAAAACTTGAAGGGGAAATGGAAGTCATTAGAGCGGATTGGAAAGAACAGCTTGCTCAAGTCGCTCTCGACCGGCGCCCGAAGGTGGAAAGCGAACTGCGGAAGGAATGGTCGGAAGGAAAGGATCAAATGGTATCCATGCTGAATCAGGCGGATGCCAAGGTGGTTTATCATTTGACGATTAAGCGCAAATCCGGCCTGCCGGTGAGACTATCTTCGGAGACGGAATTGAACTATATGAACGCGCTGGGTGACCAGGAACGTGAAGTGCTGATTACGGACAGCCGTTTTGAACAATTTCATTGAAACCGGGTTGGGCTGACTTCACGGAAGCGGCGTGCTACAATAGAAGATGAGAATTAACCAATGTTCAACTTATTTGCGGGTTCATTTTGAGACCGCTCCGGGCTTTCGAGAGCCCATTATTTTGAGGAGGCGTAAAGGTATGCGAGATCCAAGAATACAAAAACTGGCAGAGAACCTGGTAGGTTATTCGGTGAATGTCCAACCCGGGGAAAATGTCCTGGTAGAGATGATCGGAGAAGAACGTGACCTGATTAAAGCCGTAGTCGAAGAAATCGGCAAAAAAGGCGGGAATGCCTTTGTTGAGCTGACTGACAAAACCGTACAAAGCGCCCAATTGAAATATGCCACGGAAGAAGGTATTAAGGCGTGGGCGGAATATGACCTGGTCCGGATGAAAATGATGGACTGTTACATTGGAATTCGCGCAGGCTCCAACGTCAACGATATGTCCGATGTTCCTGAAAAAGGCATGAAGCTCTACAATACATTATACAACCATCCGGTACATAGCGAGCAGCGCGTCAAACACACCAAATGGGTCGTTCTCCGCTATCCGAATGCAAGCATGGCACAACTGGCCAATGTCAGTACCGAAGCTTTCGAAAACTTCTATTTTGATGTTTGCAATCTGGATTACGCAAAAATGGACCGGGCTCAGGATGCATTGCAAGCTTTGATGAACCGTACCGACAAAGTACGCATTACCGGACCGGGAACAGAGCTTTCTTTTTCGATTAAAGATATCGGTTCGGAAAAATGCTCCGGGCAAAAGAATATCCCTGATGGCGAAGTGTACAGCGCGCCTGTACGGGACTCCGTGAACGGCACGATCAGCTACAATGCGGCGACTTTGTACAATGGGGTCACTTTTGAGTATATTAAATTCCGTTTTGAGAACGGCAAAATCGTGGAAGCGACGAGCAATGATAACAAACGCTTGAACGAGATTCTGGATTCGGATGAAGGAGCCAGATATATCGGGGAATTCGCGATCGGTTTTAACCCGTACATTCTCCATCCGATGAAGGATATTCTGTTCGACGAGAAAATCGCCGGCAGCCTTCATTTCACGCCGGGTCAAGCTTATGACGAGACGGACAACGGAAACCGTTCCTCGGTTCACTGGGATTTGGTCTTGATCCAGCGGCCGGAATACGGCGGCGGAGAAATTTATTTCGATGATGTTCTTATCCGTAAGGACGGGATTTTCGTGCTTCCAGAACTTGAAGGATTAAATCCGGAGAACCTGAAATAAATAGAAAATCCCTTGCCTGGAAAGCGGATTCAAGGTATCATAAAGATATGTTATTTCAAAGTTAGACACGGAGGGATCGCTATGGCCACTAATAACGAAGCAGTAGTGGAAATTGCTCAAACAGCAGGAAAGTTTACTTCATCTATTGTGCTGCAAGCAGACAATAAGTACATCGATGTTAAAAGTATCCTCGGTCTTTTCACTACCTTGGTGAACACGAAGAGCTATGAGCTGCATGTTCACGGACCGGACGCAGATGAAGCCAAAGCGGCTGTATCGGAAGTATTTGCAAAATACGGCTTGGATGTAAAAATAGTGGCCGAATAAGCTAGATCAGGAAATACTCCTGCCCTATTAGGGCAGGGGTATTTTTTGTATGGATATTTCTTTCGTGAATTGCGGTATGATAAGAGAATAGATTTGAGGCATCGTTTATTTAGCGGGGTTCTTGTATTGGCTTCCGATTTCGTCTAAAATTATGAATAGAATAGCTTGTGGAGATTTTGGAGGACCTAGGGGGGGGATGAACATGACTTCATCTGATTTGCAAGAGCAACTGAATCTCAGAGCGCTCAATCTTCTGAAAGAGGATGCAGATAAAATAGAAAAGCTGATCGAAGTGCAGATGGAGAACCTGGCTACGCGTTACTGCCCTCTCTATGAGGAAGTACTGGATACCCAGATGTACGGTTTCTCCAGGCAGGTCGATTATGCAGTGCGCGTCGGATTGGTTCAGGAGCCGGTAGGCAAACAGATCTTGAGCAGACTGGAACGTAATCTGGCTACGCTTTACGAAGCCATGAACAATAAAGAGTAATGCTCGTTAAAGCAAAAGCGCATGACCCTTTTAACAAGGGCATGCGCTTTTTTTTTGGAAGTTATTATACCAAATAGAAAGAGAAGCCGAGAATACAATATACGGCGATTAGGAGTAAGCCTTCGTACCAGTTGGTCTGACCGTCCTGGGTAATCGATTTGGCAATGAAGACAGCAACGCCGATGGCCGCAAGTTCGATGACCGTAAAGACGATATCCATCGGATTGCCGAGCAGGTGACTGACGAAAATCAGGACCGGCGCAACGAACAAGGCGATTTGCAGACTGCTTCCCACCGCGATTTCGACCGCGGCACCGATTTTATTCTTCATGGCGAGCAAGATGGCTGCGCTGTGTTCTGCGGCATTCCCGACAATCGCGACGACAAAGGCGCCGACGAAAATTTCGCTCAATCCGAACTTGGTGGAAAAGGTATCGAGGCTATGTACGAGCCATTCACTGACAAACGCCACCATGACTGTAGCGAGAACCAGATACAAAATAGAACGTTTTTTGGACCAGGTCGGTTCATGCTCATGCGGCAGTTCTTGATCGTCGCTTTCGGTAACATCGGCCAGATAGTTTTTATGGGTTACCATAGAGAAGATCAACCAAAGGATATAGGCGACAATCAGTACACCCGCTACGACGAGGCTGAGGATATTCCGGTCATCTTCGTGAAGCACATGGGTATTCAGGAAGATGGCGGGTACGAACAGGGCGATGATTGCAACGATCATCAGGGAGCCGTTCATTCCGGCAAGGGAAACATTATACTTCTGCACCTTGTACTTCAATCCGCCTGCGAACAGGCTGAGTCCGAGCACAAGCAGCAGGTTGCCGATAATGGAGCCGGTGATGCTTGCTTTGACCATATCGAATTTGGCTTCCCTTAAGAGCATGATGGCGATGATTAGTTCAGCCGCGTTACCGAACGTGGCATTCAAAAAACCTCCTAAACGCTGCCCGGCGTAATGAGCCACGCTTTCGGTGGCTTTGCCAAGGAAACCGGCGACAAAGATGACAGCGACCGCGGAGATGATGAATTCCAAAGTTGCGGACCAATGGGCGTAATGACCGATGGCACTTAGTACGAAAAAAAGGACGAGTAGTCCAGGGGATAAATATTTTTTCATTTCAACACCTCCAAATTCAATATAACCAATAACGTAGTGATTATAAACGATGATTGAAAAATGGTCTATATTTGCTTAAAAGGAAATTAGCAATTACAATGAAGAATAATGAGGTTGAAGGAGGAATGACCATGACCGAACAGTTGCAACTCGATATGGGGCTTATTCGGATTTCAGATGACGTTGTTTCCAAAATCGCCGGAATGGCCGCCTTGGAAACCCCTGGTATAGCCGCAATGTCCGGAGGACTGTCCGAAGGATGGGCCAAACGGTTAAGCGGTAAAAATGTACAAAAGGGCGTCACCGTAGAAGTCGGTCAATTGGAAGCGGCGATTGATCTCAGGATCATCGTCCTGTACGAGACTCCGATTCATGAAGTGTGCCGGATGCTGCAGCAGAATGTACGGGAAGCTGTGGAGAACATGTCCGGGCTGAAGGTCGTTGAAGTGAACGTCAAGGTAGAGGGCGTCGCATTCAAGGACGACGAAATTTGATCCAAGCGATCATCGGCCAGTTTATAACCCCTGAGCAAATCAAAAAGACTTCAGGCCTTGTCCTGAAGTCTTTTTTGCGATGTAGGGAAGTGTCCAGATCCATTATGTGTTAGCTAACTAACCTTGGTGCCGTCTGCGGTTGCTCCAGTCGTAGGAGGCCGAATCTTTTACAACGACCGATTTCGTTCTTTCCTGCTTGGTCGGGAGCGAGGATTCCCTTGAAATACTGAGGACAATTCCCATCGCTACCATCATGACCAGCAGGGAGGAGCCGCCGTAGCTGATAAAAGGCAACGTAACCCCGGTTACGGGAATCGTTCTGGTCACGCCGCCGATATTGATGAAAGCCTGAATCGCGATCAGACCCATGATGCCCACGCCCATCAAAGTGCCGAAAGTACTGTGCGAACGAAGGGATACCAGCAGTCCTCGCCATATAAAGTAAATATAAAAAATCAGGAAAATAATAGTTCCTATAAATCCGAATTCTTCGCCGATGACGGAGAAAATAAAATCGTTATAAGCATTGGGCAAATAGTGAAGCTTCTGAATGCCTTGTCCGAACCCCGTTCCGGTGAGTCCTCCATGACCGATGGCGGTCATGGATTGAATCAGGTTATAGCCAGTGTGCAGAGGGTCTTCCCAAGGGTTGATAAACGCTTGAATCCGTCCTAGCTTGTAGTTGCTTTCCGCCGCCGCCGATTCGCTCGGGCTGATTTTGTCCCACAGCGCTCCGACTCCCATGACGATACTGGCGCCAAGGACGAGCAACGCGATCGAACCCATAATATGCTTCAGGTTTGCGCCCCCCGCAAAAATAATCAATCCCGCCGTTGCAACGAGAATGAGGCAGGAACCGAGGTCCGGCTGGAGCATGATCAAACCGGCGACGAAGCCGACAATGACCATAACCGGGATATAACCGGTCCTCAGATCGCGAAACCGTTCGCCTTTTTTTGATATCAGGGCCGACAAGTACATGATGGTCGTAATCTTGGCCAGCTCCGTCGGCTGAATCCCGAGCGTACCGATTTTGAACCAGCTGCTGGCGCCGTTAATGCTTCCCGAGAACGGAACGATCAACAGCAGGATGATCGCCAGAATAAACACGGGAGCGAACAGCTTTTTGTACTTCTCATAAGGAATGTTCATCGAAATGAACATTCCGATAAAGCCAACCGCCCCGAAAGCAATCTGGCGTTTGGTAAAATACATAGGGTCATATCCGAAAGATTTGTTGATTTGAGCTATACTTGAGCTGGAGCTGAACACCATGACAATCCCGAAACCCACCATCAGCAGGGTGAGAATTAGAAGCTGGAAATCGGGAGTTCCGCGCCGGGGCTCTTCCTTGTTGTCTCTCATGGAAGTGACGGCCTAGGCCTCCAGAAGTTCCTTCAACTCGGCGAGCTTGTGGCTTGCGGTCTTCATGACCAGAGCCGGAATTTCGGATTCGTATTCCAGACCGTGAGGGAAAGTGGCCCGCCCCATGTAGACCGCTTCGATCGCCAGAACGGTGTCCGGAGATTCCAATTTGCCTTCAACGGCACGAGTATTAATACGAAGAAAGTATTCGTCGTTATTGAATTCAATTTTATAATCGTATGTAGCCCGATAATATTCCCACTGCCAACGAACGAAGCCTACCTTTTCTGCAGATTCGTCTAAATAGGCCAAATCGCTCTTTAATCCGTCCAAACCTGTATTTTCAACAATCATCTTTTCAGAAGGCCTCCTTTAAAAGTTCGTAAAAAAGTCATGAAAGTTCTCTCCCCATGATATTATGTTTCCATCACTTGTGCAAGCATGGGAAACCCTATGAAATGGTGAAGTTTATGCTGGTTCATCGCTTTTATGACCGCTACAAGGCTGTCCGTTTTCTGCTACAATGAAGGTAGGGATTTACTGAAAAGGAAGTGGCTAAAATGGTAAAGGAAGCGCTTCAGGCTTTGTTGCCGGGCATGGTGGCAGATCGGCGCCATTTGCACCGCCATCCGGAATTGTCTTTTATGGAGAAAGAAACTTCAGCTTTTGTTGCGGAACGGCTCGCAAAACTTGGTATAGAAGTAACCTCCGGTATCGGAGGCTTTGGATTGATCGGTGTTCTGCGTGGAAATATGCCGGGAAAAACGGTAGCCTTGCGGGCGGATATGGACGCGTTACCTATCCAGGATGAGAAACAGTGTCAGTACTCATCACAGTCCCCAGGCGTGATGCATGCTTGCGGGCATGACGGTCATACGGCGGTCCTTCTAGCCATAGCGGAATACTACAGTGGGCGCAGGGCTGAACTGCAAGGAGAAATCCGGTTGATTTTTCAGCCGGCGGAGGAGGTTTGTCCCGGCGGGGCGGTGTCCATGATCGAGGCGGGGGCCTTGGACGGGGTGGATGTCATCTATGGCGTTCATCTTTGGACGCCGATTCCGGTGGGAAAGGCAGGGAGCGCGCCGGATGCGCTGATGGCATCGACCGATGAATTTTTCATCGAAATCCAGGGTCGGGGCGGACATGGCGGCATGCCGCACAAAAGTATCGACAGCGTAGTGGCGGGATCGGCGCTTGTGCTGCAGTTGCAAAGCGTCGTCAGCCGGTCGGTCGACCCGCTGAATCCCGCCGTGGTTACGATCGGGTCGATTCAGGGGGGCACGGCGCAAAACATTATTGCCGATCGTTGCCGCTTGGCGGGAACGGTGCGCTGCTTTGACGAGGAAACAAGAGATTTGATCCGCACCAGGGTTCGTGAGTTGGCTGAAGGTACGGCTGCAGCTTACGGGGCAAGCGCTTCGGTAGATTATATGATGGGTTATCCAAGCCTGGTCAACGAGCCGAGGGAATTCGAACGGTTTTACGGAACGGCTGCTTTCGATGCGGGCCTCATTCCGGAAGTCTCGCCGAAAATTATGCCGGCCGAGGATTTTGCCTATTATTTAAGAAAGGTACCGGGCTGCTTTATGCTCGTTGGGGCCGGGAATCCTGAGAAGGGCATCCTTTATCCGCACCATCATCCCAAATTTGATATTGACGAACAATCCATGCTGCATGCGGCGGCGCTCCTGATTGCGATGAGGGAGTCCTACTGCAGCGATGACAAGTGAGTCACTCACTCGTATAAAAAAGTTTCTCCCTTGGAACTCTATGTCCGAAGGAGGGATGAAGTTGAAAAAAATTAACGAGATTATGACTCGGGAAGTCGTTACGGTAACTCCGGAAGACAATGTCTACGAAGTTGCGGTTAAAATGAAACAGCACGGCACCGGTTTCATCCCGGTGGTGGAAAAGGGCGGCGACAAACTGATCGGCGTCATCACCGACCGCGATCTGGTCGTTCGGGGCATTGCCGAGAAGCATCCGGGATCATCTGCAGTGGAGACCGTGATGACCAAAGGCATTAAAACGGCATCGCCGGAGATGTCGGTGGATGATGCAGCCGAATTGATGGCACAGCAGCAAATCCGCCGGCTTCCGGTCACCGAAGGGGACAGGCTGATCGGAATCGTTTCGATCGGCGACCTGGCGGTGCGGAATATTTTTGCGGACAACGCTGGCGAGGCACTGTCGGAAATTTCGGAACATGTGCATTAAAAGAGCGTAATCCGATGGATAGGCGCGGGAAAAGAAGTTCGTGGCCGCTGGCTGACGGGCTTCTTTTTATAAGTAAAGGAATTTGGAGGGCGACAACGATGAACACGGACGGAGCTTGCATCGTACAACGGGATCTTACGGTCCTGCTGGAGAAAAACCATCCCGGTTTTGAAGACGCCAGGGAGCGGTTGGCGCTATTTGCCGAACTTGTAAAAAGCCCTGCTTATTATCATACATATCGAATTTCGCCTTTATCTTTATGGAATGCGGCTGCGGCCGGCATATCGGCGGAACAGGTTGCGTCGGAAATGAAGCGGTTATCCCGTTGGGATATTCCCGGCGGAGTGCTGGAAGACATCAGTAAGTGGATGTCCAGATACGGAAGTCTAGAGTTGCGGGGGCTCGAAAATGATCCCGAACAGTTGTGTTTGAACTGCATCAGCGGCGAAACCGGGCTGCTTGAGTCGTTGATTCAAGAGAAAGGGCTGGAAGGATTTAATATGAAACTGATTGATCCCTGCCGAGTGCTGTTCCCTTCCATATGGCGTGGAGCATTGAAGCAGGCGTTGGCCCGTCTCGGGTATCCGGTTATGGATGAGGCGGGGTATCATCACGGACAATGTCTTTCTTTTCAATTGCGGCAGTTTACCGCGGGCGGTAAACGCTTTGAGCTTCGGTCCTATCAGATGGACGGGGTGGAAGCATTCGCCGGAGAACATGACAGCCGCGGCGGAAGCGGCGTTCTCGTTCTGCCCTGCGGTGCGGGGAAAACGGTGATCGGCTTGGCGGCAATGGCTCAGCTTCAATGTGAAACTTTGATTCTCACTTCCAACGTAACCTCGGTCCGGCAATGGATCTCCGAAATCAGGGACAAGACTACGCTGTCTTCGGAGGCGGTGGGAGAATATACGGGAGATAGGAAGCTTGTCCGCCCGGTAACGGTGTCGACCTACCAGATCCTGACCCATCGGGGAAAAAAGGACGAGGAATTCAAGCACATGAACCTGTTTAACGAGCGGGATTGGGGGCTCATTATCTATGACGAAGTTCATCTTCTGCCAGCGCCTGTGTTCCGTGCTACTGCGGATATTCAAGCTACCCGCCGGCTGGGGCTTACCGCGACGCTGGTACGAGAAGACGGCTGTGAGCGGGATGTATTTTCCTTGATTGGACCAAAGCGTTATGAGGTGCCTTGGAGAGCGTTGGAAGAACGGGGATTTATCGCCCAGGTGGAATGCCAGGAGGTCCGGGTAAGC
The DNA here is from genome assembly GCF_003337355.1 of Fontibacillus phaseoli. Classification (GTDB taxonomy): domain Bacteria; phylum Bacillota; class Bacilli; order Paenibacillales; family Paenibacillaceae; genus Fontibacillus; species Fontibacillus phaseoli. The sequence goes on from NZ_QPJW01000001.1 coordinate 636,054, forward strand.
ATGCCCAGTGGATTGAAGCAGCGGTATATTCAGGCTGAAAGCCGGGAGAAATACCGGATCGCGGCGGAGAATCCGCGGAAAAGCGAAATTGTAGAGCGGCTGGTTGAGCGCCATGCCGGTCGACAGATATTGATTATCGGTCAGTACCTGGAACAACTGCGCAAAATAGCACAGTCATTAGACGTTCCGCTCATTACCGGGAGCATGCCGCAGGGAGAGCGGGAAAAATGGTTCGCACTATTCCGTAAGGGCGATATTTCGGTTCTGGTCGTATCCAAGGTTGCCAATTTCGCAGTCGATCTGCCTGATGCTTCCGTGGCGATCCAAATTTCCGGAAGCTTCGGCTCACGCCAGGAAGAAGCCCAGCGGCTGGGGCGAATCCTGAGGCCCAAGCAGGACGGGAGCGGCGCATTTTTCTATACGCTCGTATCGGAAGAGACGCGCGAGCAGGACTTCGCCATGCGCAGGCAGCTATTTTTGATCGAGCAGGGGTATGAATACGCAGTAAGCTTCGAGCGGGAGGAAGGGGCATGATCCAGCACATTTTTCGGCGGTTTGCCGGTCTTCCGTTCAAGCTGGAAAGGGTGGATGAGGCCGCGTCCGGCCGGGTGGCCGGCGCGGACTTACGTGCGGCTCTTCCCGGAATGTTGAGGAGGGGAGAACTGTCTGCGGTCAAGAAGGCTTGGGGCGAAAAGTTATTTTACATCCCTGCGGATCATCTGCCGAAGCTTTGGGCGCACCTGCCCTCATTTCCCCCCAAGCCTCATACCGCCGGTTCGATACAACTGGACAAGGAGGCCGGACCGGGCCTGGGGATGAATTTGTTCCGGGCTTTAACCTGGATCGCCCGAAATGGACTGCCCACGACTTCCAAAGGTACGATTCATCAAAAATCGGTCAGTAAGCTGGCCCGTTACTTGTATTTGCAGGAGGAAGACGTCGCCGGTCTGGACTTGCGTTACCCTCATCAGGACGTGTATCCTCCTCAGCTCGCCATCGTGCTGGATTTGCTTCTGGCGCTCGGGCTTCTCCAAAAGGAGCGGACCTTATGGGGACTGGACTCCGGAGAACTGACCGCCTGGCTGGAACTTGGGCCACAGATGCAAGAAGCCATTCTGTTTCGCGAATTGCTTCAACGCTATCTCCCGGATCATGTCGGCATCCAGCATGCGGCGTACAGACTGGCGCGAAACGATCTGCAGGAGGGAACATGGTATTCGCTGAAGGAGCTGTACGACTCTTTGCAACGTCTGGAAATGCTGCCCGAACGTTTGCCGGAAGAGGTGACCGTCTGGGTGGGGAGTTGGCTAAGTGCTTTAAGCGGGTTTGGCTGGCTGGATCTCAGTAAGAATGGCGGCGGAGAAGATCTGATCCGCTGGAAGAGCAGGCCTCGGTTAGAGTTGTTGCAAGGGTTGGAGGGAGCTGCGGATCCGGTGAATTCGGACGGTATTAACCCGGCTGATAACAGGGGAGCAGCCGCGCTTTCCGGTGTATTTTACGTTCAGCCGGACTATGAAATACTGGTTCCGCCCGATGTGTCTTACCGGGTCCGCTGGGAGTTGGAGGCCTGCTGCGATAATCAGACGATGGACACGATGTCCGTTTATCGGATCAGCCGTGCCAGTGTGGCCCGGGCTTCCGAACTCGGCCGCTCACCTGGCGCCGTGCTTGATTTTCTTGAATCGTCTTCGGCGGGCGTACCCGAAAATGTGAAGCTGGCCCTGGAGCAGTGGGCCGGCGAGATGGGCCGGACCTCGCTTGAGGAGAAGCTTCTACTGCGCTGCGGTGATGAGAAAGCGGCCGATACGGTAGCTTCCTTACCCGCTCTGGCCGGAATGGTTGAACGAATCGGCCCGCGCGATTTTATCGTCGATGCAGGGCAGTCCGCCAAAGTCCGCAAAGCTCTGGAGGGAGTGTCCTTGGCTCCTTCCAAACAGCGGAATACGGGTTCAGCAGAGTTGGAATATCCGAAGCTCGGAGAACCAGGTTCGCCGGTGGAACTGGCCATCTTGAGCGGCGGGAGAGCAGAAGAACGGGTCTGGATTTATAAAGGTTCGCAGCTTCACTTTTATGACCGTTCCGATGACGCTCCAGAGCCGGAGGATTTATTTCCTGGCTGGAATGAAATTCCTAACATGTGGCTGAATGAAATGAGAGACTATCATGGTTCCACCGCCCGGAAAATCATGTCCCAGGCTATCGTATGGAAAGCTAAAGTATTGCTGCGGATGGAGGGCGGATCGATTGCGGAATTCATGCCGGTTTCTTTAACGGAAGAAGAGAGGTGGAGAGTAAAGGGACGTCTCTTTTTAAACGAAAACGGACTGGATGGGGAAGACGAAAAGGAAACCATACTAACCCTCGGCGAATGGGAAGCCATGCGCCTGATCCAGCCGGAATTTTCATGACACCGTTATTCTCTCCGAATGCAGATTACTTCTTCTGCTGGTAAAGAGATTGTGGTATGATTAATTCGTCTACTTTCGGGTGGAATACTTTGAATAGAATCGAGTTGAAGATTCATGAGCGTAACGGAGACCAACACGGTCGATATGGCCGAGCTGCTGACAAACGCCTATGAATTAGGCGATATGATAAATCAATCCGCCGCCGTTTCCGATTATTTATACTGGAAGCGCCGTGTGGAAGAGGATGCCGATATTCAGGTCCTCGTAAAGAAACTGGCCGCAAAGAAGGAACTCTTCGATGAGACGCAGCGTTTCGGCCATTTTCACCCCAATTATCACGAGGCCAAGGATAAGGTGACCGAAGTTGAGGTCGAGCTTGAACAGTTTGAAGCGGTCCGCCGCTTCAAGGCCGCGGAGAAAGAACTGGACGATATCCTGCATCAGATGTCCGAGACAATCGCTTTGGCCGTTTCGGAAAGCATTAAGGTGCCGAGCAACGATCCGAATCCGAAAGGCGGGGGTTGCGGCAGCGGAGGCAGTTGCGGCTGCGGTTAACGGATCGGATATGAATTATTAGCAAAGGAGGGACAAATCATGTTTCCGGAGCGTACAGGCTATATCATTTGGGTAAGCGATTTAAAAGCTGCAAGGAATTTGGACAAATACGGGAGCGTGCATTATTTATCCCGCCGAATGCATTATGTTGTGATGTATGTGAATGCGGAGCGGGCGGAAGAGACGATGAAAAATGTCCGCAAACTGCCCTATGTTCGTAAAATCGAACGTTCCTACCGTAATGAAATCAAGACGGAATACAGCAAGGACATTCCGGACAAAACCCGGTACTACGGACTTTAGCGGATGTGCATTACCCAGAATTATTCAGCGGCCTTCGGGCCGCTTTTTTAATTGCAGGGACTGTTTATGTGATGAGTTATTAGGGCTTCGTTAAGCGTTTGGAATAAACTGCATAACTAAATGCCACTTTGTGGGGAAAATCCATTGTCGAAACATAGGTAATGATGTAATATAATAGGTAATTATACTTAGTTACAAAGACCTATATTGCGAGGTGGGGCATGAGAAATAAGGTTACGGAGCGATGGGGTACAGGGACCTGTGAAGCATTCCATGTTCTATTAGGTGATAAAAGAGTTGCCGATATCGTCATTACTCATCATGCCAAGCTTCGGTATCAGGATCGGATCGACCGGACCAATAACAGTGTGGACAATATCGCCCGCTGGGCGTGGGATTGCTTGAAGCAGGACAGAATCGAGCCTTATTACCGGAATGAGGAAGACGTTTATTTGGTGGATGATGATCTGGTTATGGTGGCCGAATTTGCCGAGATTCCCGGTGAATTCGATCTAAAGGGAAATCCGATGCACAGGATGATCATCGTTACTTTCCTGGGCAAGATGTCGGAGACAATCGAGCTTCGAGATCTGAAGTCTTATTATTCCTGGCTTCGCCATTCAAGACGTATGACGCTGATGAAGAACACCCGTAAACGGAGATAACTTCAAGACCAAGCATGTTCCCTGGGAGCATGCTTTTTTTGCGCTTTCGGTCATGCTATTGTAAAGGGAGAAGGAGTGGAGAAGGCATGGCGTTAAATTACCACCAGCTTCATATTTTTTATACCGTTGCGGAAAGGGGCAGTTTTTCGGCCGCCGCACAGGCACTGCATATGACGCAGCCTGCCGTGACGATGCAGATTCAGGCGCTGGAGGATTATTTCGGCAGCAAGCTGCTGATCCGATCGACTAAAAAGATTGAGCTGACGGAAGCCGGTCATACGCTGTTTCCTTTTGCGCTTCGGAGCATGGAACTGATGCGTGAGACCGAAAAATCGATGTCCGGCTTTACTTCCATGCTTGAGGGCAGGCTCCAACTCGGTGCCAGTCTGACGATCGGGGAGTATGTGCTTCCCCGGCTTCTTGGACCTTTTGGCAAGCAGCATCCTCATATCTCGATCGCGTTAAAAGTCATGAACACGACGCAGATTATTGAAGATATCGTTAGCCATCAGCTCAATTTCGGACTGGTTGAAGCCCCGGTGCATCATCCGGATATGGTCTCCGAGCCGGTCATGGAAGATGAACTGAAACTGATCGTACCCGTGGGACACCCTTTGGCAGCAAAGGATCTGGTAAAGCTTAACGAAGCCGTCACTTATCCGTTTGTGCTCAGGGAGAAAGGATCGGGAACCCGGCAAGTGATGGAAGCGGAACTGGAACGCCGGGGAATTCGGCCGGAGCGGCTGGAAACGGTGATGGAGCTTGGCAGTACGGGAGCGGTGAAGTCGGCGGTAGAGGCCGGGCTAGGTGTGACCATCATTTCGCCATCTTCCGTAAAGCATGAACAGGCGCTGGGACTACTGAAAGTCGTCGATATTGAGGACGCGGAATTTAAACGAAAATTTTACTCGATTCATTTGAAGTCCACGTTGTTACCGGTTTCGGCGGTGACATTCCTGGCGTTTTTAAAAGATGCAAAACAGCCTTTGTAAATAAGGAAACGACTGATCAGATACAAATTTGAGGAGCGAATTTTATGAATACAGGGAACGGTTCAGCGCAGCGGTTTGATTTGCATAGCCACACCCGGGCATCCGACGGGATGAATACCCCCGCCGAAAACGTCAGGCTGGCTAAAGAAAAAGGCTTAGCCGGTCTCGCCATCACCGATCATGATACGGTGGCGGGAGTTAGGGAGGCTGTGGAAGCAGGGGAAAAGTTGGGGGTACTCGTCATTCCCGGAGTTGAAATCAGCACCCGCGCCGCCGGTAAGGACATTCATGTGCTCGGTTACTTTTTGGATACTAGAAATTCTACGCTGCTGGAAAGGCTGGCAAGTTTACGGGAAACCCGGGAGGCCAGGAACGGGCAGATCATCCGGAAGCTTCAGGAGCTTGGGATAGCCATTACGCTGGACGAAGTCATTGCAGGGCTAGGTCGCCCGCTGCGGAATGATGAAAGCCTGGGCCGCCCGCATATTGCGGATACGCTTGTGCGCAAAGGGTATGCCAATGATCTTCGGGACGCCTTTGACCGCTATCTTGCTGAAGGGAAGCCCGGCTATGCTTCACTGCCCCGCATAGCACCCGAAGAAGCAATGAACTGGATTCGGGAAGCCGGAGGGGTGGCGGTGCTCGCACATCCGGGACTTTACGGGGATGACGATCTGGTCAGTGATATCTTGGAGCGCGGCCGTCCCGCAGGCGTGGAAGTATATCATTCCGATCATGGGCCAGAGGAGGAGCAACGTTATGCTTCTATGGCGGAACGTTACGGCTTGATCCCGACTGGAGGCTCGGATTACCACGGCGTCCGCCAGGGAGTCGTGTTTCATGGCGATCTCGGCAGCCGTTATGTCTCCGGCGAATGCGTCGGGCTTTTGCGAGATGCTGCGGCGGATTGAATGAATAGCAACAACTCACTTTCCAAAAAAAAAGAAAAAGACCGCCCACTAATGATATGCTCCCATCATGGTAGCAGTAGAAGTTTTGTTTTTTCTACTGTCTACTATAATGGGAGCACTTCACTAAAGGACGGTCTATTTTTGTTTCTTCCAAGTCACTTCCAAGTCAATTGAGACAAGATCCTACCAAATTAGCCGTTCTTCACCGCAGTCGGCAGTCGTTTGATCAGCTGTTCGTCAGGCGTCACAAACAGGGTGCGCTGATGATCGTAGATGACGAAGCCCGGCTTGGCCCCGCTCGGTTTGCGGACATAGCGGATCAGGGTGCAGTCGACCGGGACGCTGCTCGACTCTTTCGCCTGGCTGAAATACGCGGCGAGTTGGGCCGCTTCGTTCAGGGTTGTATCGCCGAAATTGGAACTGCGGATAACCACATGCGAGCCGGGAATGTCCTTCGTATGCAGCCATGTATCGTTCGGCCCCGCCAGCCGGTTGGTTACATATTCGTTTTGCAGATTGTTTTTGCCGACGCAGATGTCGATTCCTTCCGAAGAAGTGTAGACGTGCAGCGTCGGACGGTCGGTCTTTTTCTTCTTCTTGCCCTTTTTCGCCCGGTCCCGCAAGTAGCCTTGCTGGATCAATTCCTCGCGGATTTCATCCACATCGCTTAACGTGGCAAAGGACAACTGTTGGAGCAATCCCTCAAGATAAGATATTTCCTCCTTCGTTTTTTCCATCTGCTCATCGATCACGGCCAGACTGTTTTTGAATTTGTTGTATTTTTTAAAATAGCGCTGGGCGTTCTCCGAAGGAGTGAGCAGCGGATCAAGCGGAATGGTCTCCGTCTTCTGATCCTCGTCGTAATAATTGACCAGCTCCGCGCTGCGGTCTCCTTTGGAGATCGTATGCAGAGAGGGCAGCAGCAGCTCGCCCCAAATCCGGTAACGCTCTGCGTCATCCGCTTCCGCCAGGTCATTTTCAAGATTGGACATCTTCTTGATGTTTTTGTTGCGTTCGTTTTGCAGAAACCGCAGCAGATCGCTCGTCTTTTGCTTAACGGTGTCCCGCAGCGCTTTTTCGCCGAAGTAGTCCTCCATACATTCGCTGATGGAGTTGTAAGTTTGCATTTCTCCCTGAATTAACGTCAACTTTACGGCCGAAAAGATGCTTTTGCCTTTAGCGTTCTCTCCCGTAACCGGGTTGTAGCGATGCTCCCGTATCTCTGTCATTAACCGGTCGAAAGCGACCCAGAGTTTTTCGGGCTCTCTTTCCTCATCCTTCGATTCCTGCTGTCCATAAGCCCGCAAATAGATTTCCTCCGCCATTAATGGACTGAGACCGCTGAATGCGGCCACCAGCCAGCCTGGTCCCTGATTTTCTTCCAGGGCCGAAGGGAAGGCTTTTTGAAAGTCTTCTTTTTTTGCGTTGAGCGGATCTAGCTTGTGCTGCTGCGGAGGCTCGGTATAAGTAAAGCCGGGCATGACGACGCGAAATCCGCTGATCGCCGGGGTCACATGATGAATTCCTTCCAACTGGATCCCTGTGACGGGATCGAGCAGGATTATGTTGCTGTGGCGACCCATTAGCTCGACCACCAGTCTTTTGAGCGAAACATCGCCGAGTTCATCGCGCTGGCGCACGTCGAAATGTATAATCCGCTCCATCCCGACCTGGGTGACGGATTCGATGATTCCGCTTTCGCAATATTTACGCAGCAGCATACAGAACATGGGCGCTTCCAGGGGATTCGGAAATGATTGCTCCGTGAACTGTACACGGGGGTACGTGGGATTCGCCGATAGCAACAGGCGCCGGTTTCCGCCCGAAGAGCGCAGCTGGATGATGATATCGTTTGGAGATGGCTGATGTATTTTATTGATGCGGGCGCCTACGACCGCTTGCAATTCGTGAACAATCGCGCGTGTTACAATTCCGTCCAATGCCATATCAATATTTTCTCCTGTCTCTGATTATATAGAAGATATAAGCCTTCCTTTATGATACATAACTTCGGGCAAAAACTTAAGTGCCTCGCTGTGATAATTTGGGACTGGCCGGAATACATTTACCCTAGGTGGAAAAGCCTTCACGCTGTATACTGCACAAAATACGGGAGGAGATTAGGGAACATGGAACAAAAAAACTGGCACCAGTGGAGTGGGGAAGAGCTTCTGGAACGGTTTGGCGTCACGCGTGAGCAGGGCCTGACCCAGGAGGAAGCGGCTCAAAGACGCGAGCAGTACGGATGGAACGAGCTGTCGGAGGGGCAGCGGGTTTCCCCGTTGCTGCTGTTTTTAAACCAGTTCAAAGATTTCATGATGCTCGTTCTGATGGGCGCCACATTAATTTCCGGCATTCTCGGCGAATACCTGGACGCCGTTACTATTATAGCCATCATCGTCTTGAACGGTGTGCTCGGATTTGTCCAGGAGTTCCGGGCCGAGCGCTCCCTCCGCGCTTTGAAGGAATTATCGGCCCCCCATGCCAATGTCCTGCGGGACGGGGTTGTCCGGCATATTCCCGCCAAGGAGCTGGTTCCGGGCGATATCGTGGCCATGGAAAGCGGAGACCGGATTCCGGCGGATATCCGCTGGTTGGTTACGCACAGTCTCGACGTGGAAGAGTCTGCCCTGACGGGGGAATCGCATCCGGTCGGCAAGCACGCGGGCGCCATTCGCGAAGCTGAGGTTCCGCTGGGCGATCAGAAAAACATCGGGTTCATGGGAACGATGATTACGCGAGGCAGCGGCCGGGGCATCGTCATCCGTTCGGGAATGGATACCGAAATGGGGAAAATCGCCGACCTGATCCAGAACACGGACAGCCAGGAAACCCCGCTGCAAAGACGGCTTGAGCAACTCGGCAAAATATTGATCTATCTGGCCTTTGCGTTGACGGTGCTTGTCGTACTCGTCGGGATATTGCGCGGACAGCCAGCTGGAGCGATGTTCTTTGCCGGGGTAAGTCTTGCGGTAGCCGCAATTCCGGAAGGGCTGCCCGCCATCGTGACCATTGCGCTCGCGCTTGGCGTACAGCGGATGATTAAACGCAAGGCCATCGTCCGCAAGCTGCCTTCCGTTGAAACGCTTGGCTGTGCCTCCGTCATTTGCTCGGATAAAACGGGAACTCTGACGCAGAACAAAATGACCGTGACAAGGTTATGGGTGGAGGGACGTTTGCTTGAAGTCACGGGCGAAGGATACGAGCCAGTGGGTCAAGTTCTGGAAAACGCCCAGCCGGTCGATTTGAAGAAGGATCAGAGTCTGCGCCGCCTTCTCCAGGCCAGCTCCCTGTGCTCGAATGCGGTCATTTATGAAGCGGACGCCGATATTCGCGGGCGCAAAAAAGCTAAGGAAGAAAGCGCAGGAACCCAGTGGAAGCTTAAAGGCGACCCGACGGAAGGCGCGTTGGTCGTACTTTCCTCGAAAATGGGGCTTTCACCGGGATCGCTTAGTTCTTCATATCAGCGGGAGCAGGAGTTTCCATTTGATTCGAAGCGCAAAATGATGTCCGTAGTCGTTGGACACCAGGGCGGGAAAATGGCGCTAGTTAAAGGTGCGCCTGATATGTTGCTGGATAAATGCACGTACATCTTATGGGAAGGCAAGATCGTACCGTTTACGGGAACGCTTCGGGGACGGGTGCAGTCTGAAAATGAAAAGATGGCCCGCAGCGCACTGCGCGTTCTGGGGTTTGCATATCGGGATGTGAAGGCGCATGAGAATATGGACAGCGAGGAGTGCGTGGAATCGCAGCTCGTCTTCATCGGATTGGCCGGGATGATCGATCCGCCGCGCCGCGAAGCGCGGGACGCGATTGCGGTATGCCGCCGGGCAGGCATCAAGACGGTGATGATTACCGGCGACCACGGTCTCACCGCAGAAGCGATCGCGGGCGATCTCGGTATTCTGCCGCGTGGCGGAGATTCGATGTCGGGCCGGGAATTGGCGGGACTCAGCGACGAGGAGTTGGATCGGAAGGTCGATCAAACTTACGTGTATTCCCGGGTTGCCCCGGAACACAAGCTGCGCATCGTTAAGGCGCTCCAGCGCAAAGGCCATGTCGTCGCGATGACGGGCGACGGGGTTAACGACGCCCCGGCGATCAAGGCGGCGGACATCGGCATCGCTATGGGCATTACGGGCACGGACGTTTCCAAGGAAGCCTCTTCGCTCATCCTTAGCGACGACAATTTTTCTTCTATTGTGGCGGCGATCGAAGAGGGTAGAAACATTTATGAAAACATCCGTAAATTTATCCGGTATTTGCTGGCGTCCAATGTCGGTGAAATTTTGACGATGTTATTCGCTATGCTGGCAGGACTTCCGCTGCCGCTCCTTCCGATTCAGATTTTGTGGGTTAACCTTGTGACGGACGGTTTGCCCGCCATGGCGCTCGGGGTGGATCAGCCGGAGAAGGATCTGATGGAGCACAAGCCGAGAGGCAAGAACGAAAATATTTTTGCCAGACGGCTTGGCTGGAAAATTCTTAGCCGTGGACTTTTAATCGGGTTGTGTACGCTCGGCGCGTTCTGGATAACCTTGAGCGTCGCTCCTGACGATGCGGGACAATTGGCAACGGCACAGTCGGTCGCTTTCGTCACGCTGGTTATGGCTCAGCTCATCCATGTGTTTGACTGCCGCAGCTCACGCTCGATTTTCCATCGCAACATTTTCCAGAACCGCTATTTGGTCGTGGCCGTCCTGTCTTCCGTGCTATTGTTGCTCGGGGTCATGTATATTGAAGCGCTGCAACCGATCTTCAAGACGGTGCCGCTCGGTACCCGCGAATGGGCGATTTCTCTGGTCGCTGCCGGAATACCGACATTCTTGATGGGTGCGGGCAGCGTATGGTCCGGCAAACGCCGCCGCAAATATAGCGGCCCGCGTCGGATAGTCACCGCGAAAAGTACAAATATTCGTGCATAGAATCAATACCCATCCACTCTTTGAGAGGGTAGACTTACCCCATGAAGCAAGCTTTGTACACCAAGTTGATCAGGTGCGCAAAGACTCAAAGGGGTGGATGGTACGATGGAATTTACGAAAATGCATGGACTCGGAAATGATTTCCTGGTCTTTTACGGGGAACAGGAACTGCCGGAATGCGTTTCCGAGCTGGCGATTCAATGGTGCAACCGGTATTTTGGGGTCGGCGGGGACGGGCTGGTTTTCATTCTGCCGTCGGAGAAAGCTGACTTTAAGATGCGGATCATTAATTCGGACGGAACGGAAGCAGAGCAGTGCGGAAATGCCATCCGTTGCGTGTCCAAATACGTCTACGACAACGGCCTTACGGATCAAGAGCGGATCACGATCGAAACGCTCGGAGCTGGCGTACAGCAGGTAACCTTGCAGATTGAGCAAGGAATCGTGCAAACGGTCCGGGTCGATATGGGTGAACCGGTCTTGGACGGTTTGTCGGTTCCGACCACGCTGGAAGGAAACCCGGTGCTGGCGCAGCCGATTGAGACTGACGGGCGGGAATTTCAGTTCACAGCGGTATCGATGGGAAATCCGCACTGCGTCATCTACGTGGAGGACGCCCCGAATTTCGATCTCGGCACTTGGGGGCCGAAGCTGGAGGTGCATCCCTTCTTCCCGCGGAAAATCAACGTGGAATTCGCTACGGTTACCCGGCGCGACCGGGTGGAGATGCGCGTATGGGAACGCGGAGCGGGGCCGACGCTTGCGTGTGGCACAGGAGCCTGCGCGACCCTGGTTTCGTCCGTGCTGAACGGACTTACGGACCGCGCGGCCTGGATCGGGCTGAAGGGCGGGGATCTTTTTATCGAATGGGATGAGCGGGACAATCACGTGTATATGACTGGTCCGGCGGAAGCCGTATTTAAAGGCAACATTGATATTTAAATGAGGAAACGGGCAGCCGAGGGTTGCCCGTTTGTTTTGCTGATGAATTTTAGCGGACATGAGAGCCGTTAATCTGACCCCAATGGCTGTTTTTCAAACCTAACGGACATGGGGGCCGTTAAACATGCCGGAACACTCGAATAACAGCCTGTTCTCAAGATTTAAGGTCCGCTGTGTCCGTTAGCTCGGATAAATGGCCGATTTGGGGTATTTAGCGTCCCTCATGTCCGTTAAAACTCGAGGAAGGATAAAACGGTGGAGTAAGCGGACGTTGGAGATATGACTGAAGCCAAAAATGAACAACAGTATAAGCACTAGCATAAGCAGAAGGACTAGCAAGTAGCAGACTAGTAACGGCATAAAAAGAAGAAGGTGCGATCACACCCACAATCGTAAGTGGCAGTATCAGCAGCAGTTCCGGCAAGAGCACAAGTTACCCTACCGCTAGACAAGTGACAACGCTAGCTAAAGCGACAGCAGAAGCATGCAGTGCGAGCTACGACACGAGTATTACCCAGAGTCCCAGTATTGGCAAAAACAAGAGTTGCACCCCGAGTCGAGTAGCACCACACATGAGCACCACACATGAGTACCACACATGAGCACCACACATGAGCATTACACATGAGCACCACACATGAGCACTACACATGAGCACTACACATGAACACCGCACATGAGCATTACACATGAACACCGCCACGTTCACCACTACAAGTATTACAGGAGCCATATCCCGCACTATAGTAAAAGCACCAGTATAAACAACCATTACACGCCCCACCCCAAAGCAAAACCGCAATAGAAAGTGAACTCAACCGATTTTGCGATCAATTCTTATCATTCAGGTGGATTTATGGTACATTAGAATGAAATTGTGAAGGAAACGAGCTTGGAGGGCTCTTTTATATTCATTAAAAGCCTCAGGAGGTACTGAAATGAGACCTGATTTGCGCAAAAGATGGGAAAATGGGGTTCTGGTCGGCGACGGAGCGATGGGGACGTATCTGTACAAGTTCGGATTTCCCGTCGGCATTTCATATGAAGAGCTGAATTTGCTGCAGCCCGAGGTAATTGGCGACGTTCATAGCCATTATATAAATGCTGGTGCGGAGCTGTTGGAGACGAACAGCTTCTCCGCCAATTATTATAAGCTGTCCAAATTCGGACTGGAATCGCAGGTGGAGGGAATCAACCGGGCCGCTGTCCGCATTGCGAGACAAGCGGCCGGGAGCGAGGCGTACGTGGCCGGAGCGGTCGGTTCGATCCGAGGCGGACGAAGAGTGAATGTGACGGATCAGGAACTGAGCAAGTATTATGAGCAGCAAATTGCCGCCCTGTTGTCAGAGGGTGTGGATGCGCTTTTGTTCGAAACGTTCTACGATTTGGGGGAAATGCGGCTTGCGCTTCGCCGTGCCCGTCAGTTGACGGAGATCCCGGCCATCTGCCAATTCGCGGTCGACCAGGTCGGACGCACGTTGGACGGGTATACGATTTCCGATGCGTTCAGCCTTTTGCGGGACGAAGGGGCCGACGTTCTCGGCTTCAACTGTCATTCGGGACCGAAAGGGATCATGAGTGTGATGTCCGGGCTGGACGGACCGCTGAACGTTCCGCTTTCCGTTTTCCCCAATGCGGGCTTGGCGGATTATGTGGATGGAGAATATGTGTACGGAGCCACTCCGGACTATTTCGGAGAATGCGCCCGTTCTTTCGCTGATCTCGGTGCCCGCCTGATCGGGGGCTGCTGCGGAACGACGCCGGAGCATATCGCGGCTACCGCACAAGCTTTGCAGGGGTATCAAGCGAAGCCGCTTCAGCAGGGCGCGCCTCTGCCGAAACCGCGGGAATCGGTTATCCTCGGCAATCCCGGAGGTTCTTCGGATCACGGTCAACTTCGCGGTATTACGGAGCTCGTGAAAGAGCGGCATACCGTGATCGTGGAGTTGGACCCGCCGCGGGACCTGGATATCGGCAAATTTATGGAAGGTGCGGCGGCGCTTAAGGAAGTTGGCGTGGATGCGCTGACGCTGGCCGACAATTCCCTTGCGGTTACGCGTATGAGCAATATGGCGCTCGGCCATCTGGTTCAGCTCAAGCTGGGGCTGCGTCCGTTGATCCATATCGCCTGCCGCGACCGCAATTTGATCGGAACCCAGTCGCATATGATGGGCTTCGATGCCCTCGGCATCGACCATGTGCTCGCGGTTACGGGGGATCCGGCCCGCTTCGGGGATTTGCCGGGAGCCAGCTCCGTATATGACACGACTTCCTTCGAAATCATTCGCATGATCAAACAATTGAACGAGGGCGTGGCTTTTTCCGGCAAACCGCTAAAGCAAAAAGCGAAATTCGTTGTCGGCGCCGCTTTTAATCCGAATGTAAAGCATCTGCACAAAGCGGTGGAGCGGTTGGAGAAAAAGATCGCCTCCGGTGCGGATTACATTATGACCCAACCGGTGTATGATCCCGAGCTCATTGTCGCGATCAAACAGGCGACAGCCCATTTGGATATTCCGATCTTTATTGGCATCATGCCGCTGGCCAGCGGAAAAAATGCGGAATATCTTCATAATGAAGTGCCCGGCATCCAGCTTTCGGAGGAAGTCCGGAAACGGATGGAGGGGCTGCAGGGACCTGAGGGACGCGCCATGGGCGTGGAAATCGCCAAAGAACTGCTCGATACGGCGATGGAGCATTTTAACGGAATTTATTTGATGACGCCGTTTATGTTTTATGAAATGAATGTCGCTTTGACGAATTATGTTCACGAGAAGTCAAAACAGAAATCGGCCTACTTGTCTCGTTCATAATTATCAATTACAATAGGGTAACGGATGTGATGCCTTTGTCTCACAGTATGACAGGATACGGTAGTTCCGCCAGAATTTTCGGCGGGTATATCATTCAGTTTGAAATAAAATCCGTCAATCACCGCTATTCCGAGGTCGTCCTGCGCCTGCCGCGGGAATGGACATGTTATGAGGACGGATTGCGGCGATTGGTTCAGCGTGACTTGAAACGGGGACGGGTTGATGTATATATCAGCAAAGAGCAGGATGACGAAGCTACCCTGCCCTTTGTTCTGAATTCCGGCGTAGTGGAATCCTACTTGCGGGCGGCCGAAGACCTGAAAGCGAAGTACGGTCTGGAGCCTTCCCTTACTGCAAGAGATCTGCTGTCTCTTCCCGATGTTTTAATCCCGCAGGATCATTCATTAGATGGAGAAGCCGTCACGGGTGAAGCTTGGGAGAGCGTACTCATGGACGGTCTGGAGGAGGCGGTAGCCGGACTGCTGCAAATGCGTAAGAAGGAAGGCGTTCATCTCGCCGCTGATCTAGAGCACCGTCTGTCCAGATTGGAGGAACTCCACGCCGAGCTTGTTGAACTTGCCCCGCAGGTGGTGGGCGAATACCGCAACCGGCTTAGGGGACGGCTCTCCGAATTGCTGGAAGGAGCACTCGACGAGCACCGGTTCGCGATGGAGGTAGCCGTTTTCGCGGATCGTTCCAACATCGATGAAGAGCTGACCCGGCTGGGAAGCCATTTCGTACAATGCCGGACGCTGCTGCAGTCTTCCGAGCCGGTTGGACGCAAGCTTGATTTTTTGATACAGGAAATGAACCGGGAAACGAATACGATTGGATCGAAAGCCAATCATTTGGCTCTGGTCAACCGTGTCGTGGAAATGAAAGCGGAACTGGAGAAAATTCGCGAGCAGGCAGCGAATCTCGAATAACGTCACAGTTGACACAGGTGAGTCAAGTAAAATAGGGGGAACTACCTTAACATGGCTATTAAACTTATTAACATCGGCTTTGGGAATATCGTATCGGCCAATCGGATCATTTCTATCGTGAGCCCGGAATCCGCTCCCATCAAACGGATTATTCAGGAGGCAAGGGACCGGCATATGCTGATCGACGCTACATACGGCCGCCGCACCCGTGCGGTGATCATTACGGACAGCGATCATGTCATCCTGTCGGCAGTGCAACCGGAAACGGTTGCCCACCGTCTTTCTGCCAAAGATGACGACAACGACGAATAAAATGGAGAGAAATATGGCTAAAGGGTTACTCATTGTTTTATCAGGACCTTCGGGAGTAGGCAAAGGTACAGTATGTAACGAGCTGCGGCGGCGTTTGCCCGAGCTCGTCTATTCTGTTTCGGCGACTACCCGGGGGCCGCGGCTCGGCGAAGAGCATGGCGTGAATTATTTTTTCAAGACACGTGAACAATTTCTGGACATGATCGAACACGATCAGTTGCTGGAACATGCGGAATACGTAGGGAACTACTACGGTACGCCGAGGGATTTCGTGGAACAGACGATCGAGAACGGTAAAGACATCATTCTTGAAATTGAGGTTCAAGGCGCGCTTAAGGTGAAAGAAAAATTTCCGGAAGGTATTTTTGTATTCTTGCTGCCGCCGTCACTCGATGAATTGAAGGGCCGGATTCAAGGCCGGGGCACGGAAAATCAGGCAACGATCGACCATCGGATGTCCGTAGCGGCTTATGAAATCGGGCTGCTTGAAAATTACGACTACGCGGTCGTGAATGACGAAATTGATCTGGCTTGCAAAAGAATAGAATCGATTGTCGTTGCCGAACATTGTAAGGTCAGAAGCAAAGCCAAAGAATTACAAATTGGTAAATGAGTCTAATAGAAGAGGTGTATTTTTATGCTGTATCCATCTATCGATAAAATGTTGGGCAAAGTCGGCAGCAAGTATTCTCTGGTTGTAGCGGCTTCCCGCAGAGCAAGACAACTGAGAGAAGGCGAGAAAAGCGAATTGAAGCAGCCAAGATCCCATAAGCAGGTTGGGGTGGCGCTTGAGGAAATATACGGTGACTATGTGAAGCTTAAGCAAGGTAGTCAGGTAGAACCGGATGAAAACAAATAGTTTCCAAGTGACCTCGTGGGTCGAAAGATATAAATAACAACCTCTTTATGACAACCGCGAGGTTGTTATTTTTTTCTGCCGGACTTAATTTCATGATTTGCTTCGTGATAGGTAGATGACTTTTAAAAAACTCTTTTCGAGTTCTTTGGGAGAAAGCGAGGGGAATGCGTTGTTAAACGGAAAAAAAATTTTGCTTGGCGTTACCGGAGGAATTGCCGCGTTCAAGGCGGCTTCATTGTGCAGCAAGCTTGTTCAGCAAGGGGCGGAGGTCCGCGTAATTATGACGGAGTCGGCCACGAAGTTTATTACGGAATTGACGCTGCAGTCCTTGTCTAAAAATCCGGTGTATACCGATACTTTTGATGAAAAGAATCCGGCGGCCATTGCGCACATTAATCTGGCCGACTGGGCCGACCTGGTGCTGATCGCCCCGGCGACGGCCAATATCATTGGAAAAATGGCGGCGGGCATCGCCGATGACATGCTCTCCACAACGTTGCTGGCTACACAAGCGCCGATTATGCTTGCGCCTGCCATGAACGTTCATATGTATGTTCATCCGGCGGTAAGCCGGAATTTGGCGGAGCTGGCGGCTCGCGGCGTCATGTTGGTCGAGCCTGGCGAAGGACTGCTGGCCTGCGGTTATACCGGCAAAGGGCGGATGGAAGAGCCCGAGAGCATCGTGGCTGTAGTAAACTCTTTTTTCAAGCGTCTTTATGAGCGGAGTCAACTGCCGCTATCAGGGAAAAAAGTCGTTGTGACGGCAGGAGGAACCGTGGAGCGTATCGATCCGGTCCGATACATCTCCAACGATTCTTCGGGTAAGATGGGCTTCGCCCTGGCGAAAGCGGCCCATGAGCTCGGAGCGGACGTCACTTTGCTTGCGGCAAACACGCATTTGCCTTTGCCGGCGGGAATCCGGGTAGTCCATCTGGAATCCGCCCAGGAGATGTATGATGCGGTATTGGCCGAATGGAGCGTTACCGACATCTTGGTTAAGGCCGCTGCTGTGGCTGATTATCGGGCAAAGGAAGTGTCCGACCGTAAAATTAAAAAGTCCGGGGAAACTTTGACTTTGGAACTGGTGAAAAACATCGATATTTTGGAGTCTTTGGGCAAACAAAAAACGAAGCAGTTGCTGATCGGCTTTGCGGCCGAAACGAATGACCTGGAGAAGTACGCCATGGACAAGCTCCAACGGAAAAATTGCGATTTGCTTATCGCCAATGACGTGACTCGGGAAGGCGCCGGGTTTGGCACCGATACGAACCTGGTGAATATTTACGACACAACCGGTCTGATTGAGTCTCTTCCGCTCTTGTCCAAGGAAGAACTCGGAATGCGGATTATGGAACTGGCGGCGGCCCGGTTGCCAGGAGCTCAGGAATGACATACCGGGTGGCCAAGGTCATAGTCGATGTGCCCAGCAGAGAGACCGACCGGCCTTTTGATTATTTGATCCCGGACGAAATGCAGGGATGGATCGAGATCGGGAGCCGGGTCGGCGTGCCTTTTGGCCGGCGGACGGTTCAGGGGTTTGTGCTGTCCTTGCATCAGGAAAGCGGGATGGATCCGAGAAGGATGAAGCCGGTTCAGGAGTTGCTGGATCTGATGCCGCCGCTGCCGCGGGATCTCGTTAAACTGGCGGAATGGATGAGCCGAAAGTATGCCTGCAGCATGATCTCGGCGTTACAGGCAATGATTCCCGCCGCACTGAAAGGGAAGGCGGAAAGATATATATCCGTGTCCGGATTTGAGGGCGAGGATGAGGTTGAACCCGAGGCTGAGGGAAGCCGTGCGAAAGACCTGTTTGCCATTCCGACAATGCTAACCGGGGAAGAAGAGGAGATCGTCGCCTACGTCAAGGCATCGGGTCAGGTGACGATGGATCACTTGAGCGGGCGCTACCCGGACCGGGCCGGTGAGATTAAAGGCCTTATCCAGCGCGGCATTCTCACGGAAAGCCAAATGATCAAAGATAAGGTACGCAAAAAAACGGTAAAAACGGTCGTTGCGGTGGTGAGCGGAGAAGAAGCGGAGGAAGCGCTGAAATCTTTTAGCGGCCAAGCCCGGCGTCAGAAAGAAGTATTGCAATTTCTGCTTGAGGTCGGTGCTCCGTTAACCCTTCAGGAAGTGCTGTCGACGCTGCGGGTTACCGCGGGAACGGTGAGCAAGCTGACCGAAAAAGGGTTTGCGGTGATCGAGGATGTCGAGGTCTTCCGCGATCCTTACCAAGGCCGCCGGTTCAAGAGTTCCGAGCCGTTGGAACGGACCCCGGAGCAGGAGGTTGTATTCGGCAAGGTAACCGAGGTGTTGGATGACCGCAGCTATGGTGTGTTCTTGCTGCACGGCGTGACCGGGAGCGGTAAAACGGAGGTCTATCTGCAGACGATCGAGCGCTGCATCTCGTTGGGACGGCAGGCGATCGTGCTGGTGCCGGAAATTTCGCTGACGCCGCAGATGGTGGAGCGGTTTAAAGGACGTTTCGGCGGCAAGGTGGCGGTCATGCACAGCCGGCTGTCTACCGGGGAACGCTACGATGAATGGCGTAAAATCCGCGAAGGGCGGGTTCAAGTCGCCATAGGCGCCAGGTCTGCGGTGTTTGCTCCATTTGCGGATTTAGGTCTTATTGTCATGGACGAAGAACATGAAACCTCGTATAAACAGGAGGAAACGCCGAAATACCATGCACGGGATGTAGCCGTTATGCGGGCTCGGCAGCATGAAGCTGCCGTCATTTTGGGCTCGGCGACCCCGTCGCTGGAAAGTTACCATGCCGCCCGCTCCCGGGCGGATGACGACTTTGCCCCGCTGCTGCTGGAGATGAAGCAGCGTCCTTCCGGGAGCCGGTTGCCCGGCGTGCATATCGTCGATATGCGGGAGGAGTTGCGGGACGGTAACCGCTCGATGTTCAGCCGGGCGCTGCATGAAGGGATCTCTTCCCGGCTGGAGAAGGGCGAACAGACCGTGCTATTTCTCAATCGCCGGGGATACTCGACCTTTGTGATGTGCCGGACTTGCGGGTATGTGGCAGGTTGCCCGGAATGCGATATTTCGCTGACCTATCATCAAAAATCAAACAACCTGCGCTGTCATTACTGCGGCTATGCGGTCCCTGCCCCTTCGGTCTGTCCGGAGTGCGGCAGTGAGCATATCCGCTATTTCGGAACCGGTACGCAGCGGGTTGAGGGAGAATTGGCGAAGCTGTTCCCCGGAATCCGGGTCATCCGGATGGATGTGGACACGACGACCGAGAAAGGTTCGCATGAGAAGTTATTGCAGGCGTTCCGGGAAAAGAAAGGCGATGTGCTTCTCGGCACGCAAATGGTCGCCAAGGGACTGGATTTTCCCGATGTAACGCTGGTCGGCGTTATTGCGGCGGATACGGCTCTGAACTTCCCGGATTTCCGTTCTGCGGAAAAAACGTTCCAACTCCTCACCCAGGTGGCCGGCCGAGCCGGACGCCATCAGCTTCCCGGGGAAGTGTTCATCCAGACCTATATGCCGGAACACTACTCCATTATTCATGCCAGCGGGCATGATTACGGCTCGTTTGTCCGGGAGGAACTGAACCACCGGAAGACGCTGCATTATCCGCCGTACAGCAGATTGATTCTGGTGACGTTGTCGCATGAACAACTGCCGCTGTTGCTGCGGATGGCGGAGAATTTTGCCGGCGATCTGCGGGCCAAAGCCCAGCGGCTGGGATGGTACGGCAACCTCGACCGCTTTGCGGAGGAGGCGCTCGATATCCTTGGGCCTGTCGCTTCGCCGATTCCGCGCATCAAGAACCGCTACCGGTTCCAGTGCATGGTGAAGTACCGCGGCCCGCTCGACGCCGTCCAACTGGTCCGGGAAACGGCGGCCGCGACGCTCGATAACCTGCGCGACGCATCGCTGCAAATCAGCATCGACGTAGATCCTCAAATGCTGATGTAGGCTCTTTCGGGGCCCGTTAAGCGATGAGGGTTGCGCTTTGTGCCTTGCATAGCGCGTAGCTCATTGGAAATATCCAACGGGAGGCACGACAAATCGCTCTAAGGAAGGGCCTTGAGTGGATATTTCCATATACAAGTGTTGTGGCGGGTTAATGGGGAAGCTGTTTTTACAGGAATAAAATAAAATCGAGCTAGATAAGGAACCCCTATGGCGTTTTTCTAAATAATATATATGAATAACTTCTAGAAAGATGGTGGTATTGTGGCATTGAGAATTATAGTATTGGAACCCGATGAAGTGCTCCACCAGGTGGCGAAGGAAGTCAAAAAAATTACGCCGAACGTGCAGAAACTTTTGACCGATATGGCCGAAACGATGTACGAGGCAGAGGGCGTCGGCCTGGCTGCCCCGCAAATCGGGATTCTCAAACGGGTAATCGTCGTTGATGTCGGTGACGATAACGGGCTGATTGAGCTAATCAATCCGGAAATCGTCTCCAAAGATGGCGAGCAATTCGGGCCAGAGGGCTGCCTTAGTATTCCAGGATACCGCGGAGATGTGCGCCGTGCGCAAACGGTGACTGTCAAAGGATTGGATCGCAATGGAAACGAGGTTACATATACCGGATCCGATTTGCTTGCCAGAGCTTTTCAGCATGAAATCGACCATTTGAACGGCGTGCTGTATACCGACATTGCTGAACACGTTTATGAAATTCCCCCTGAGGAAGAAGAGAAGGAGTGATCTCTCCGTGAATATAGTTTTTATGGGAACTCCAGCATTTGCAGTTCCTTCCCTGGAGGCTTTGCTGAAGGAAGGATATCATGTCGTGGGAGTCGTGACTCAGCCGGACCGTCCGCAAGGCCGAAAAAAAGTACTCACCCCAACGCCGGTGAAGGAGGCTGCTTTAAAACACGGTCTGCCGGTGCTGCAGCCGCAGCGCTTGCGCTCTCCGGAGGCGGTGGAAGAGTTGGCCGCTCTGAAGCCTGATCTTATCGTGACGGCAGCCTATGGCCAAATTTTACCGAAAACGGTGCTTGATCTGCCGAAATACGGATGTCTGAACGTGCACGGTTCCTTGCTGCCGAAATACCGCGGCGGGGCGCCGATTCAACGTTCGATTATCAACGGGGAAAGAGAAACCGGCATTACGCTGATGTATATGGCGGAAGGCCTGGATACAGGCGATATGATCGCCAAATCGATCATTCCGATTGAGGACGAGGACACGGCGGGTTCTATTTTTGAAAAATTGAGCGTGGTCGGTGCCGAGCTTTTAATCGAGCAGCTCCCGCTCATTTTGGACGGAACGGCTGATCGGATTCCGCAAAATGATGCCGAGTCCTCTTACGCCCCCAATCTGTCCCGTGATGACGAGCGGATCGATTGGAATGCATCGTCCAGGGATATTTACAACCGGGTACGGGGTCTCGTTCCTTTTTCGGGCGGTTTTACGACTTGGGACGGAGAGGTGTTTAAGGTCTGGTCCGTTGCGAATCCTTCGCAAAGGGAGAAGGGAGCATCGTCCGGACAAGCTCCCGGCACGGTGCTGGAGCTGTCTCCCGCCGGAATCGAGGTCAAAACGGGCGATGGCACGGTGTTGCTGACCCGCGTTCAGCCTGCGGGCAAAAAGGCCATGGACGCCTCTGAATTTATCCGCGGCGGCGTGATGAAAAAAGGAACGGTCCTGTTATGAGCGGAGAAAAAAACCAGGAACGGTTTCAAGGGAAAGGGCGCGGAACTGGAGGGTATTCCGGATCAGGGGCGGGTTCCGGTTCTAGCGCTGGCAGGGGCACAGGCTCCGGGAGTGGAAAGTCAAAGCAGGCCAACAAACCCACGGCTCGGGATACGGCGCTGCAGGTGCTGACGGCGGTAGAGCAAGAAGGAGCTTATAGCAACCTGCTTCTGAATGGTTCGCTCCAAAAGTCGGGCTTATCCGGTGCGGATGCCGGACTTGCAACGGAGATAGTGTATGGGACGATTTCCCGCCTGAATACGATCGATTACTTTTTGGAGCCGTTCGTGGCTAAAGGGCTGGCCAAGCTTCAGCCTTGGGTCCGAAACTTGTTGCGGCTTAGTTTTTATCAGCTGTACTATTTGGACCGGATTCCGCCTCACGCGGCAGTCAATGAAGCGGTTAATATTGCGAAACGCCGGGGACATCAAGGGATTTCGGGGATGGTAAACGGCGTACTAAGAAATGTGCTGCGACGCAAAGATGAATTGACGTTACCGGAAAATATGCCGGCAGTGAAACGGATTTCGCTGGTACATTCCCATCCGGAATGGCTCGTTGCCCGCTGGGTGGAACAGTATGGAGAAGAAACCGCTGAGGCGATTTGCAGGGCGAACAATGAACCACCTTCCGTCAGCGTTAGGGTCAACCGGTCTCGTAACAGCCGGGATGAAATGTTGCAGGCGATGAAAGGGCAGGATCTTGAGGCGGTTCCTTCGCCAATGTCTCAGGACGGCATTCTTGTATTAAGCGGCGGAAATATGGCACTGACTTCGTGGTACCGGGAAGGTTTGATTTCCGTTCAGGATGAGAGCTCCATGTTGGTCGGTGAAGCGGTGGATCCGCAACCCGGGATGTCCGTGCTCGATTGCTGCGCGGCTCCCGGTGGGAAAACCTGCCATGTCGCAGAGTTGATGGACGGCGGCGGAGAGGTTGTCGCCAATGACATCCATCCCCACAAAGCGAAGCTGATCGAGGATCATGCTAACCGGCTGGGCCTGGGCAATGTTCGCACACTCTCCGGGGATGCGACAAAGCTCACGGAGGTGTTTGCTCCGGAGTCTTTTGATAGGGTGCTGCTTGACGCACCTTGCTCAGGACTTGGCGTTATCCGCCGTAAACCGGATTTGAAATGGGTCAAGACACCGGAAGATATCGCGGAAATCTCCGGCATACAGCGTAAATTGCTGGATACCGTAAGCGGATTGCTCAAGCCGGGTGGGATGCTTGTTTACAGCACTTGCACGATTGAGAAGGCGGAGAACAGCGAGATGGTTCGCTGGTTTTTAGACCGCCATCCGGAATTCCAACTGGCCGAAGAAGAGCCGGGTAGCTGGGGGAATCTTCCCGTGGCGAAGGACCGGGAATCGGTCGGGCTGCAAATTTTGCCGCAGGATGCCCATTCGGACGGTTTTTATATCGCACGGCTGGTGAAGCTGAAGCAAGCCTAAAAGTTATTCAAAAGACGGTTTGAGATATAACCATTTACGAATTTAACGAGCTGGTATATACTGGAATAGGTGAAGCACACCTTTATTATCGTTTAACGATAGATAAAGGTGTGTTTTTTATTGCGTTATTTTCCTTTTTTTATCAAATTAGTAATTCGAAAGGAGGTGAAAGTGATGAGATTCACGAATGAGTAGGATATCAAATTTCTGATGTAGACGGGAGAGAAGTGTAATGAATAAAAAAGTGACAGTTTCATTGTGCGTAGCGCTTGTACTGGCAAATCTTCAATGCCTTTCTTTAAAATCCAGCGCTGAAATACAACCTACTGATTTTAATGATATTGCAGGACACTGGGCGAAAAGTACGATTATGGCAGCTGTTGATAAAGGATACGTTTCTGGATACCCTGGAGAATTATTTAAGCCTGATTTGGAAATTAGCCGGGCAGAATTCGTTAAATTGGTTGTTTCCTCATTAGGGCTCACGGAAGACATGATAACTAGCGATAATGATGAGTGGTATGCAAGTTATGTCCAGACTGCCGAGGAGCAAAAGTTATATAGCACGAGCGATTTTGAAAATTCAGAAGAGTCATGGCGAGCGAAAATTACACGAAAGGAGATGGCTCGCATTGCAGCGCGGGCTGTAGGCGAGAACACGGATGACGATGATAAGTGGTTTTATTTAGCTACTAAAAAGGGATTGATTACCGGTCTTGGACAAGGCCAACTAGGAGAGAAAGTAACAACTACCCGGGCTCAGGCAGTAACGATTATTGAGCGTGTTTTAAAATCACGCGAGGGAGCTGTGCTGCCTGTTGATAAATATGCGGTCTCTACTGCAGAACTTGCTTGGCATGGTACAAATATTTTTAGCGTCATGCCGGAAGTCTTTGTAACCAATGAAAAGCAGTTGAACGGTAAGCCGGTGGAAGAACTTTGGCGCGAAGACTTGATGGTCGTTGATCCGGGGAATGGAAAATACAAGGGAGAGTTAGAGGCTTTAATTGCAATCGATTTAGAAGATCCGAATGATCCAAATCTGAAGTTGCTGCCTCCGCTGGAGGAGGTGAAGTGGGATTACTTTGGAAGCCAGTACAATGGAATACCTACGAAATATATTCCAGTTAACAAGCTTCCTGCAAGTTACTTTTTGTTATTTATAGGTAAGGAGGTTTACAACAGCGATTCCAATTTATATTATTCTGATCCAAATGGACCAGCTCATGGAATACATGGAATAGAATCACCAGATAGAGATGCATTTTTTCAGGGAGAATTGAATGGAATTGGAAACCTTTTTCATAGAAAGTTTGCTGATATTAACGGGTATATTCTTCCAAAGAAAGGTTGGACACAAGGTATTCATCCTATTGAAATTCGAATTTATACCCCTGTCCGAAGTAAATATGGTTATAAGTCCAATACTTTATTAAAAATTAATGGTCCATTTATAAAAAATACACAAGGTGATGAGGATTGAGAAGTAATTGGGTAAGCTATCTTTCTTTTTTATTGTTATGGTTGTTTATCACACCTCCTACTATGGCTCAATCTAATGGCGTAGAACAAAGCCTTCCAATAAAAGACATCCCTTATACCCTCAACGAAGACAATCGTCTAGAGACTCCGGGGTCGATTTTTACTAAATTTAAAACTCTTCAACCTCAGATTAAGGAGGATGTTGGTTCTAGTAGGATCATTACAAAAATTGAGTTTTACATGAATGGAAATATAGTTAAAACGTTAAACTGGGGATATCAGTCTATGGATACCAAGGTGAATTTGGAGGGACACCAGGTTACAGTAACTACTGACAAGAACTCTATGGAATATGGTGGCTTCTTTGCATGGCAGCGTAACGCTGCAGCGACGAAATGGAAGCCTGGTTCTGGCGACTATACTATTTTGGAAAGTTATAACGTTCCTAGGGACGTTCATGGGGCAGATATGTATCCCGGAGTCAAAGTAGATATTCCAGTTTCTTCAACACGTTCGACGGCTTATATGAATACGAATTACTATAATGGAAGCTTTAAAACAGGTGTCATCGATGATGATCTTCAATTATTACGACGATTAAATCGAACTCGGGTCGGAATAAACGTGGATGCTGAAGTAAGTCGCGCTAATGTTCAATATCCGCATGGTGTAGGTCGAGTAGATCCCTCAACCCAAATAGGCAGTCTAGTGGTCAAAAGCCTAAATGAAGTAGACGTTCATTATATTCAAACTTATGATCACGAAGGAATCAAAGTCCCCTTACCCGCCGGTGGAAATGCGGCCATGATGTATTACTTGAATTCCAACTGGTTCATCCTAACATCTTATACTTATCAATATCCAGATAAAATGAAAATTTATTACAAGGAAGACGATGGAGGAGGAAGTACCAACCCGCCGCCTGAAGGATGTACGGAACCGAGCCCGAGCGGTCAAGTCAAGGAAGCTCCCTTGACCTCCCCTAACGTTAGCGCCGTAATTAAAGCGGATACCCGGGGCAATGAGCGCTTTGACGTTCTCGATGGAATTCCGACCACGGAAAGTCTGTACGGCAATGTTTTGGCGAATAGCTATCTGTCTAAAAATAAATTCGTGCAAATGAGCGGGAAATGTACATATGAAGTCACTGTAAACAGAGAGTACGAGTTGAAATGGGATCCCGGAAAAAAAGTGCCAAAACCGGATGGTACCGGCGAAATGGATGCGCCTGATCCGCAAACGGCAACGGAGACGCTGACAAAGTCATATACCATCGAGCGGCCTTATTCCTTCTGGGTGATTGAAAATCTTGAGGTCTATAAGATCGATCAGGCGAAACTGTGGAATTACGCGTTTAGTGGCGGTGGCATTATGATTATGCCAAGCGGTTATTCGCCGCCGAGTTTTTCTTCATCGAAATCTAATGAGTACGTACCGCCTCATGTTCCAGACTCTGTGGATGCTCCGAAAGGAAGCAAGACGGGGGGAAAGGAGAAGCCGGATATTTCGAATGAGAATTTGGAGTCTTATGCACAACAGGCCGTCGGAAAAGTAAAAGTTAAAAACGATACGCTTACCTTTAACGGTTCGACGATCATGAACGGGGGCCAAATCAATGAGACCGGACCCGTACCGGGTTCCATACCGATGCCGTCGCAAATTCATCAAAATGTTCTTTACAGCCTCGGAAATAGTATTCCAACCAGCAAGACAAATAAGGCAAATCAAAGCAGCAGCGGGACGATTTATTACGGTTTGATGAGCGGTAATATTAATGGCGGAGCGGATGAGAATTATCCGATCTACGGGATTAATCCGGTGACGGTGCATACTCCGGTGGTCATGTATCCGGATGTGTCGGACGACGCGGAACACAATCAGAAAACGGTGCCGGCCGCCGGACGGTCCGCCGTCATTCTCGATCGGCCGTTTTCGGTTCACATGCCGAATAGTGGGCAGCATGCCGATTACAAGGGATACGGCTATAACAATTATTTGAAATACATAGGCCGCAAGCAGGTCCGCTTTCCTTTTGATGTGTACGATGGGAACAAGGTGACATTTCATCCGAAGAACACCTGGATCGAAGTTGATAAATCCATGGAGTCTTTCTCATACTTTCTTCCGGTATGGGTGGATGAAGGGTTCTATCAGGTGGAGTTTCGCACAATAGCGCATAATGCGCCGGACGGAGCCAGCCAGCAGAGCCAGGCAAATCTGGATCTTACGCATCATATCGCCTACGAAACGGTTCCGGTGGATGTGATCGGGCGGGTGTATGATTTCCGGATTACGGATATCGCCGACTATAACTGGGAGACGGTATTCCGAACCTCGGCCGGTTCATCGGTACCAACGGGGTCGTCTTATTGGGTTGGAATAAATGGAATAGACGGCGTGCCCCGCGGAAATACGTCGAGATTCACGCTGCCCATCATTCCCGGCAGTCATCCGCTTTATACCAATGCGGTAATCAAGACGGGGTATCATTTCAAGTTTGACTTGAAGACGAAAGGGAATATGTTCGGGATGAAAGACTGTATCACGATTACGCCTTCGTTTTACTTTGTCAGCGCCAAAGACGGTACACGGAAGGCCGTGGATCTTTATTATCATGCTGGTAACCGCAGCTACGTCAAAATCGGATCGCCAAGGGATAAGGTACAGCGTTATGTCATTCTGAACGAGCGACTGCGTAGTGTGCCTATGGAGGAACTGACTGATACGGCCTTGTATAAATACGACCACGATTTTACGTTTGATCAAGTATCCGGGGTTGGGCGCGCGCAATATGTACAGAACTATATCTCAAAAATAACCCTGCAAAAAACGCCGGTAGGCATTTTAAGCCTGTTGGAGTTGAATGAGCGTATCCGTACACTAATTGGGCCGAAAAGCGGGATACCGGCCGGGGTAGATCCAGCAAGAGTCAATGCCGCCGTGCAAAAATGGTACGGGGAGTACAGTCTGCCGGCTGATCTTTTTGTGGTGAACGCGGGGACTAATGTGGCTGAATATGGTCGGAGTCATAATGGGCTGAGTGATCAATCGCCGATTTTTTTGAAAGAAGGGTATATAGTAGTTAATTTCAATATTGAGACCGTCCGCAACGGAGATGCCGCACACCCCTATTTGCAGTATATTCATGCACCATTGATGAATCAGTGGCATCAGCTCGAAGGTTTTGTACGCCGGGTGAGTGACCCCTACGGCCGTACTTTTGTACTTATGGACGGAGATGTAGTGTTTTATGAAGCGGCCGGTTCGAGCCGGGACGACTTTCGGTCCATGGTTACGCATTAAGGACCGGTAAGTCGCCAATTAATTAAGCAAGCGAGCTTGACGGAAAGGCTGGAATGCGCTGAAACAAGAGCGTGAGCCGGCCTTTTTTCGTACGGAATAGCGCATTTGGAGTCGCCGACCTACCCCAGTCTTTAGTGTAATCGCATTTTATGCTAAAATAGGAAGAATGAATGGAGAAATACAGATAAATTTAAACGAATAGGTGTGTGAAGATGAAACCCTTTATATATGATTTTAGTTTGGAAGAACTGCAACAATGGGCCGTTGAACAAGGTGAACCGGCATTTCGGGGGGGGCAGATTTTTGACTGGCTGTATGTCAAACGGGTGAATTCTTTTGAGGAAATGAGTAACCTGTCCAAAAGCATGCGGCAAAAGCTGGACGAGCAGTTTGCGTTTGTGACCCTGAATGAAATTACGAAGTATGAATCCAAAGACGGCACCGTGAAGTTCCTGTTCGGTTTGCATGATGAGCATGCGATCGAGACAGTGATTATGAAGCATAACTACGGCAACAGCATTTGCGTGACGACTCAGGTCGGCTGCAAGGTCGGTTGTACGTTTTGCGCCTCCACCCTGGGAGGTCTTAAACGGAATTTGACGGCGGGTGAAATCGTCGCCCAGGTTGTCCAGGCCCAAAAGATTCTCGATACCCGTGGCGAACGGGTGAGCAGCATCGTTATTATGGGGACCGGCGAACCGTTTGAGAATTATGAAGCCACGATGAAATTTTTGCGGATTATGATCCACGAAAAGGGCTTGAATATCGGACAACGGCATATTACTGTATCAACGAGCGGGATCGTCCCGAACATTTACAAATTCGCCGATGAGGATACGCAAATCAATTTGGCCATATCGATTCATGCGCCGAACGATGCGTTAAGATCCAAGCTCATGCCGGTAAACCGGCGGTTTCCTTTTGACGATGTGATGGAGTCTTTGCGGTATTACATCGCCAAAACAGGCCGGAGAATCACTTTCGAATATGCGCTGATTGGCGGGGTGAACGACCGTCCCGAGCACGCCGAAGAACTGGCCGATGTACTAAAAAGTATGCTCTGCCACGTCAATCTGATCCCGGTCAATCATGTGCCGGAGCGCAAGTATGTCAGAACATCCAGAAACGACATTTTTCAATTTCAACGCATTTTGGCGGAAAAAGGGGTCAATGTTACTATCCGCCGGGAGCAAGGCCATGATATTGCGGCGGCCTGTGGACAATTGCGGGCGAAGCACATGGAGTCTGGTACGAGGTGATCGAATTTGATTAAGACGGTTTATGTAAGTGATGTAGGGCGTGTCCGCTCGGTAAATGAGGACAGCTCCTGGGTTGCCCAGTTGGAACAAGGCTATACGCTGGCCATTGTTGCTGATGGGATGGGCGGTCACCAGGCAGGAGACACCGCGAGCCGGTTGGCTGTGGAGACCATTGTGCAGGATTTGCACTATCTGCCCCCGGGCCTTACCGCCGAGATTTGCGGCGAAAAGCTGAAACAGGCTATTTTGCATGCGAATGAAGTCGTTTACCGGGAAGCTTCGGAACATGAAGAGTATCACAACATGGGAACGACAGTGGTGGCTG
This sequence comes from Fontibacillus phaseoli, assembly GCF_003337355.1. Taxonomy (GTDB): domain Bacteria; phylum Bacillota; class Bacilli; order Paenibacillales; family Paenibacillaceae; genus Fontibacillus; species Fontibacillus phaseoli. Next base: position 666,162 of record NZ_QPJW01000001.1, read on the forward strand.
TACTGCTTGGTAATCAAGAAGGCATGATCGGCCACATCGGCGATAGCCGGGTCTACAAATTCGGCCGTGGCGAGATGGTTCAATTGACTGAAGACCATTCTTTGGTCAATGAGCTGCTCAAAAGCAAGCAGATCAGTGAACAGGAAGCCACCGTGCATCCGCACCGCAACGTAGTTACCCGGGCTCTGGGTACGGACCCGCAAGTCATTGTCGACTTGTATCCCGTTTCTTTGGAGCCAGGGGAAATATTGCTGCTTTGCAGCGACGGGCTTAGCAATTATGTAACGTTGGAACAGATGACGCAAACGCTAAGCTCGGAGGCTCTCGAATTGAATGACCGGGCCGACCGTTTGCTTCGGCTTGCCTTGCTGGCCGGGGGCGACGACAATATTACCGTCGTATTACTGGAGCATTGCGGAGAAGACGGGTCTAGCGTAAAGGAGTGGAATTCATGATCGGACACGAATTGGGCGGTCGTTACCAGGTTATCGAGCGAATCGGCGGAGGCGGGATGGCGCTTGTATACAGAGCACAAGACATCCTTTTAAACCGTTTCGTAGCTATTAAAGTGCTGCGACAGCAATTTGTGAATGACGAGGAGTTTATCCGCCGTTTTCGCCGAGAAGCGCAGTCTGCAGCCTCATTGTCTCATCCTAATATCGTAAGCGTGTATGATGTTGGCCAGGAAGAAGACATTCATTATATTGTCATGGAATATATAGAAGGCCAGAATTTGAACGAAATCATTAAGGAGCGCGCACCGCTGCAGGTGGAGGAGTCGATCCGGATCGCCTCGCAAATCGCTGACGCGCTGGATCATGCCCATCAAAATCAGATCATTCACCGTGATATTAAACCTCATAATATTTTAATAGGACGCAACGGACGGGTAAAAGTAACGGATTTCGGTATCGCCCGGGCGGTAACCTCGTCCACGATTACCCAGACGGGTTCGGTGGTAGGCTCGGTCCACTATTTCTCACCGGAGCACGCCAAGGGTGTAACGACCGGGGAAAAGTCGGATTTGTACTCCCTGGGGATCGTGCTTTACCAAATGCTGACGGGACAACTGCCTTTCCTTGGCGAAAGCCCAATCAGCGTGGCGCTTAAACATTTGCAGGAGCATTTTGAGGAGCCGCGGATGGTGAATCCGATGATTCCTCAAAGCGTCGAAAATATTATTTTGAAGTCGATGCGCAAAAATCCCGCCGAACGCTATCAATCGGCCAAAGAAATGCTGCGCGATCTGGAAACCTGCCTTCTGCCGGAAAGACGGCTGGAATCGAAACTGTCTTTTGCCGATGAGGAGGATGAAGACAGTACCCGGATCGTTCCGGCGATTAAGCCTCAAGGCAAGACCGCGGCAGGCGGATCGAAGCTTTCGCGGGATTCCCAGGTTCCCGATGATGGAAAGGCGGCCAATAAGGCGTCAGCAAAAGGAAAAGCCGCTCTTTGGATCAGCCTTACGGTGGTTGTGCTGCTGGCTATGCTTGGCGTTGCCTGGTACGTCAACAAGATGGTTACCGTGCCCGAAACGAAGGTTCCGAGCGTGCTCAACCTGTCGGAGCAAGAGGCGACCACGAAGCTTACCGAGCTTGGATTGGTAGTCGGGAACGTTAAGCGGGAGTATAAAGAAGGCGTCAACGAAGGCATCGTTTACGAACAAAGCAAGCCGGAAGGGACGACGCTCAAAGAAGGGGCGGCGATCGACATTACCGTCAGTACCGCCAAGGAGCTTCCTCAGATGATCTCCTTGACCGGCATGACTTACGAGGATGCGGTGGAACAGCTCGTTCAACGCGGCATCGATGAGGACCGGATCAGGAAGTCCGAGGATTTTAGCGAAGAAAAGGTTGGTAAAGTCATCGGGCAAAGCCCCGATGCCAATGCGGAATATGATCCGGCTTTAGTGGATGTGGTCTTGAAGGTCAGCAAGGGGCAAGACAGCGTGGATATGCCGAATTTGGTCGGTGAAACCCTGGAAAAGGCGAAAGCGATGCTTCAGGAACGCAACATACCGATTGCCAAGGATGGAATTCAGGAAAAATCGAGCTTCGAAGTTGAAGCCGGGGTAGTAATGGAACAATGGCCGTTCAATCCGAACGATAAAGTGCCGACCGACTCCGAAGGGGTTAGGCTGACCGTTAGCTCCGGTTATCCGCCGGAGGCGCTACAGTTTACGTATGAAATTCCTGTCACTCCTGCAGTCGAAGGCCAGAAGAGCAAGATCCAGTTGACGTACGGGGATGCGCGCGGCGAAAACCTGGATTGGGGCACCAAAACGATCGGCAAACCGCAGTATTTATCGGTCGATCTGCTGTTGGCTCCCAACAAGAACGGTTATGTTTCCGTATTGCGCGACGGCGTGCTTATAGAGACGTATCCGGTATCGTACATCGATGCCAAACAGGGAACCGTTCCCGAATTGTCGCTTCCTGAAGAAGAACAGCAGGACGAGGGCGTAATGAATTCTAATGAGGGAGAGAATATTCCGGATACGGGCATGATTAATACCGGTTCTCTGGCTAATGCGGAAAAAGCTAGCGGAAAAGGGAACGGTAAAGGAAACAAAGGCAAAGGGAACAATAACCATTAAGGCAGACATACACGAAAGCGAGGCCAAGTAAGTATGCCTGAAGGCTTGATTGTTAAAGCATTAAGCGGATATTACTACGTGAAGTCCGACTCCGCGGCACCTGGGGAAACGGTCCAGTGCCGCGGGCGCGGCATTTTCAAGAAGAAGGGTCTGACTCCGTTGGTGGGCGACCGTGTTCTATACACGCCTACCGAAAACGGTGAGGGAGCCGTTGAAGAAATTTTGCCGCGGGATACGGAGCTTATTCGTCCGCCGGTAGCCAATGCGAGACTTGCCGTTTTGCTCTTTTCATTAAAGGAACCGGATTTAAATCTCCAGTTGCTGGACAAATTTCTGGTTCATATTGAGCAGTCCGGGCTGCGCACCCTAATTTGTCTGACCAAAGAAGATCTGCTGGATGAGGGTGAGAGCGACCAGGATGGAGATTTGACCAGTCAGGTTAAAGAACTGTATGAAAAAATCGGATACGAAGTGGTCGTGACCAGTTCCAGGATCGGAACCGGGACCGAGGAAGTCAAATCCCGCCTGGCTGGGGAAATTAGCGTATTCTCCGGTCAATCCGGCGTAGGGAAATCCTCCCTGCTTAACGCCATGCTACCCGGTTTGTCTCTTGAAACGAGCGAAATCAGCATGAAACTCGGCCGGGGCCGCCATACGACCCGCCATGTCGAACTGATTGAATTGGAAAATGGAGGGTATGTAGCGGATACGCCGGGTTTCAGTCAACTTGATTTTCTCGAGCTGGGCGTAGAAGAGTTGTCCGTTTGTTTTATAGAGTTCCGCCAGTTTGCCGAGGAATGCAAATTCCGCGGCTGTAGCCATCTCCATGAGCCGGGCTGTAAAGTAAGGCAGGCGGTGGAAGACGATGCCATTGCATCGAGCCGTTATAAGCATTACGTGCAGTTCCACGAAGAGATGAAAGAGAAAAAACGGAGGTATTAGCATCATGAAGAATATCTATATCGCACCTTCTATTTTATCTGCGGATTTTGCCAAGCTCGGTCAAGAAGTGGCGGATGTGGAACGCGGTGGAGCCGACTGGCTTCACGTGGACGTCATGGACGGGCATTTCGTTCCGAACTTGACCTTCGGACCGCTGGTGATGGGGGCGATTGCCCCGCTGACCAAGCTGCCGCTGGACGTGCACCTGATGATCGAGAAGCCGGAGGAGTACGTCCCGGCCTTCGCCCAGGCGGGAGCGCATGTCATTACCGTGCACGCCGAAGCTTGCGTGCACTTGCACCGCGTTATCCATTTGATCAAGGAGCATGGCGTCAAAGCCGGCGTGGCCATTAATCCGGCTACCCCGGTATCGGCGATCCGCGAAGTGATCGAGGATCTGGATCTGGTGCTCGTCATGACCGTGAATCCCGGCTTTGGGGGACAAGCTTTTATTCCCGCAACGCTGCGCAAAATTCGCGAATTGAGCAAATGGAGAACAGAGCTAGGTTTGGATCATCTGCGTATCGAGGTTGACGGAGGCATTGCCGCTTCCACCGCGCCGCTCGTGGTTGAAGCCGGCGCCGATGTGCTGGTGGCGGGGAACGCCGTATTCGGCCGTCCCGACCGGAGTGCCGCCATTGCCGAAATCAAGGCCAGCATCTAGCTTTTTCACGGGAAAGGGCTTATTTCTGCTCTTGTCCGTTGGCATAGGGAATCATCGCTTCGCATACAATGGGTTACATGAGCAGGGTTCTCATGTAGCCTTTTTTTTGTAGTGGAAATACACGGGTAAAGGGCTCGGAACATAGACTATGGGTGAAGGCATGAGAATGATGGGGAGGGTGAACGATGAAATTTTACACATTCAAGCTGCCTAAATTTCTGGGAGGATTCGTTAAGGCCGTATTGAACACGTTCCACAAAAACTAGATCGGACGGATGCCAGGCCAAGGAAGACCCGGAGTGACATGGAAGCACCAAAAAAGCACCTCTATTAGAAAAGGTGCTTTTTGTCTATATGCTTATTTGAGTCTTATACACGGGTCAGTTTACCGGATTTCAAAGCCCGAGTGCTGACGTATACGCGTTTTGGTTTACCGTCAACCAGGATCCGAACTTTTTGCACGTTTACGCCCCAAGAACGGCGGTTGCGATTGTTAGCATGGGAAACATGGTTACCGCTGCTAGGCTTTTTACCTGTTACATAACATTTGCGAGACATTCATTACACCTCCTGTTCCAATACACCTGTCTTGAAAATAACAGCTTATTAGCAAGTTCACAGTTATTGTTCAAGCCGGCCATAAATGCCGGTCGATTTCCCGATCTGATCGTTACGGACAGGGAAAACCGCATAAAACAATACTTAAATATAATATCATAGTAAAAAAAGCCCCGTCAACCGATCGTCAAACATTATTTCTGGCTGCTTGCCCATCTTTTATTTATTTCTCTTTATTCTTATAGTACAATATTGTTTAGTCCATAATAATTTCAAGGGAGGAGTGAGTGCAGGCGTGGCTATACAATTGGATACCGAATATGGACACATCGATATCTCGGAAGAAGCGATAGCGGTTATCGCCGGATCGGCCGCCATGGAATGTTATGGACTGGTAGGAATGGCAAGCCGAAAGCAGTTTAAAGACGGCATCGCCGAATTGCTTGGGCGCGAAAATCTGGCCCGGGGTGTTGAAGTGAACCTTGATAATAATCGATTGGCAATTTATCTTTATATTATAGTTAGTTATGGCACGAAAATTTCCGAGGTCGCACACAACATACAGCAAAAAGTAAAATACGTGTTAAGTGAAGTCGTTGGACTCGAAGTCGCCGAGGTTGGCGTCGTGGTTCAAGGCGTACGTGTATCAAGCTAGGAAGGGGAATTCTCTTGAGTAAGCGTTCTATAAATGGAACAGATTTTACCGCCATGGTACTTGCCGGGGCGGATCGGCTAACACAACATGCCGAGCATGTCAATTCTTTGAATGTGTTTCCGGTTCCCGACGGGGATACCGGCACAAATATGAATTTGACGATGACGGCCGGTGTAACCGAGCTGAAAAATAACGGATCGGGCGGCGTAGGCAGGCGGGCAGGCGTTCTGTCCAAAGGGTTGCTGATGGGTGCACGGGGGAACTCGGGGGTTATTTTATCCCAGTTGTTCCGTGGATTTGGCCGTTATGCGACTTCCTATGAGGAATTGAATACGGTTCAGTTCGCGGCCGCGCTGCAAAGCGGTGTCGATACCGCCTATAAAGCGGTTGTGAAGCCGGTGGAGGGAACGATCCTTACGGTGGCGAAGGAAGCCGCCAAACATGCGGTCTTTTATGCCAGACGGACCAATGATGTTACGGAACTTATGACCGAAGTGCTGGCCAAAGCCAAAGAAGCCCTTGCCAGTACCCCGGAGCTTCTGCCTGTCTTGAAACAAGTCGGCGTCGTGGATTCCGGCGGTCAGGGACTGGTTTATATTTATGAGGGTTTTCTGGAGCAATTGACAGGCAAAGTACAGGCTCATGTACCGGTTCAGGGACAATTCGCAGCATCGGCAGCTACCAGTCGTCCGCTTCAAGTTACCCCTGCGGCGTTCGATACCGTGCATCCTGTTTCGGCACAGGCAAAGCTTGAAACCGAAGATATTGAGTTTTTGTATGATATGGAATTTTTTATTAATCGTAAGCTTGGTGAAGGCCCGAATTCGAACTTTGACGAGGATCAATTCCGGAAAGCGCTGTCAGTGAATGGAGATTCCATCATTGTGATCGCGGACGATGAAGTTATTAAAGTGCATGTCCATTCCAAAGCGCCGGGCGAGGTATTGAATCTCGCGCTACGCTTTGGCGAAATTACGCAAATTCATATTTTAAATATGCGCGAACAGCATCGCGATTTGCTCACGGCCGGCATGGATGCGGCTCCGATAGCGGAACTGTTCGCCGAGATTCCGGCGGAACCGGTTCGCTCCAGTGATCCGGCTAAGCTTCCGGCCGATGAGATGGCTCCTTACGGATTTATCGCCGTGGCTTCGGGCCAAGGGATTACGGATATCTTCAAGAGCCTTGGCGTCGATGTCGTCTTGTCCGGCGGACAGACGATGAACCCGAGCACGGAGGATTTCGTAAAGGCGATCCATTCGATTTCGGCCGAGCATATTTTCGTGCTCCCGAACAATTCCAATATTGTGCTCGCGGCCCAACAGGCCCGTGATCTTCTTGAAGGGGAACGCAGCGTGACGGTTATTACGAGCAAGAGCATCCCGCAAGGGATTGCTGCGGCATTCGCGTTCCAGGAAGAAGAGAGCGCGGAGAGCAATACGGACAGCATGTTGAATGCAGTTCAGCACGTGAAAACGGGACAAGTTACCTATGCCGTCCGGGATACGGTGTTTGACGATCTGGAAATCAAAGCCGGACATTATATCGGCATCGCGGATTCCAAAATCGTAAGCACGGAAGAAGGACTGCTGGAAACGAGCCAAGAACTGCTTACCAAAATGCTCGCCGGCGGTGACGAGATCGTAACGATTCTGGTGGGCGAAGAGGCTTCTTTGGACATTACCGAATCGCTTACAGCCTGGATTCATGAGGTTTATCCTGACGCCGAAGTGGAAGTTCACGAGGGCGGTCAGCCGATATATTATTATTTGTTCTCGGTTGAATCCTAGTGGAAGATGAAAGGATGGGGATCTCTTTGAAGCAGGCAATTATCGTGGCCGACAGTACGGCCGATGTACCCAAGGCGATGGTTGAGGAATACGGAATCCATATCGTTCCTATGCGGCTTTCATTTGGTGAGGAGTCTTTCGTGGAAGGCATCGACATTACTGTCGAGGAGTTTTACGACAAACTGACCAAATCCAAGGAGTTGCCGACGACTTCACAAACCTCTCCATCCCAGTATGTTGAGGTGTACCGGAATTTGATGCAGGAGCACCCCGGCACTCCGATTGTGTCCCTTCATATTTCATCGGGTATGAGCGGTACGTATCAATCGGCTCTGCTTGCGAAAAGTATGCTAGAGGAAGAAGAAGGTGTGGATGCCGATATTACGGTAATCGACTCCCTGTGCGCTACTTACGGGTTTGGACTTCAGGTTGTCTTAGCAGCCAGAATGGCTAAGCAGGGCATTTCTCCTGGAGAAATCAAAGCCGAAGTGGAGCGTGTCGGTAAAGAACGCAGGCTCTATTTTTTGGTGGACGTCCTGGAATATTTACAAAAAGGCGGCCGGATCAGAAAATCGGCGGCGATTGTCGGCTCCCTTCTTAATATCAAGCCGATTCTGTCGGTGGATCAGGAGGGGATCATCTACCCGGTCGACAAAGTAAGAGGCCAGAAGAAGGCTGTTTCCAAAGTGATCGAATTGTTCTTAAACGATCTGGGAGACCGGAAAGATGTGAACATCGCGGTCTGCGACGCCGTCAATCCGGAGGGCGCCGAGGAAATGATCCGCCTGATGTCGGAACATTTCACTTTGCATGAGGTGGTCCGCACCAGTATTGGGGCCGTCGTCGGCACCCATGTGGGACCAGGCACCGTGGCCGTTTTTGTTTGGCCGGCTTAAAAGTGAGGGATTATCATTATGGATTTGAATGATATACCGGTAAGGCAGGTCAGCGGCGTGAGCGCTCTTAAAGCAGGAGAGCTTCACGCCTTTGGCGTCTTTACGGTGAACGATTTAATTGAATATTATCCGTATCGTTACGAGGATTACCGGCTTCGCTCCCTGACGGAAGCCAAGGACGGGGACAAGATCACCGTTCAGGCCAAAATCATGGGTATTCCCGTGCTGCAGCGGTACGGCAAGAAGTCCAGGTTAACCTGCAAAATGGTAGCCGAGGACTGGATGTTTACGGCGACGTGGTTTAACCGCCATTTTTTGCGGGAGGAATTAACCGCGGGCCGCGAAATCATTCTAACGGGAAAATGGGACATGCGGCGGAGTCAACTGACGGTGTCGGATTCTGAGTTTCCCGATAAAGGAACGCTGCGCAGCGGCAGCCTGCAGCCCGTTTACTCAGTGGGCGGCAAGATTACGCAGGCCTGGATCCGCAAGACGATTGGACAGGCCTTGCTGCAGTACGGGGAAATGATTCCTGAGAACCTGCCTCCGGAATTGTTGCGCGAGTATGATCTTATGCCGCGCCGCCGCGCGATCCAGCGGATTCATCAGCCTCAGGACAGCGAGGAAGGGCAACTGGCGCGCCGCCGGATGGTGTATGAGGAACTGTTTCTGTTCCAGCTCAAGCTGCAGGCGTACCGGGCGATGAATCACGATCGCATGGATGGCGTGCAGCATGAACTGGAGAATGCAACCATTCGCGAGTTTGTGCGTAGCCTTCCGTTCGAGTTGACCGATGCGCAAAAAAAAGTCGAGCTGGAGATTTTGCAGGACATGCGCTCTCCTTATTGCATGAACCGGCTGCTGCAGGGTGACGTCGGCTCCGGTAAGACGGTCATTGCTGCCATCGCCTTGTTCGCGGCCGTAAAATCCGGGCACCAGGGCGCATTCATGGTGCCGACCGAGATTTTGGCCGAGCAGCATGTCCGTTCATTGACAAAGCTGTTTGAGCCATTCGGGATCACCGTCGGCCTGCTTACGGGCAGCGTTACGGGGCGGCGGCGCAAAGACTTGCTTGCCTCGCTGCAAATGGGGATGACGGATATTATCGTCGGCACCCATGCGCTGATCCAGGAAGATGTTTTCTTCCGCTCGCTCAGCCTGGTCGTCACGGATGAGCAGCACCGGTTCGGGGTGAACCAGCGCAGCATTTTGCGGCGCAAGGGCTTCAATCCCGACGTGCTGACGATGACGGCGACGCCGATTCCGCGGACGCTGGCTATTACGGCATTCGGCGACATGGATGTGTCGACGTTGTCGGAGCGGCCGAAGGGACGGAAGCCGATCTCGACCTATTGGGTCAAGCACGGGATGATGGACCGGGTGCTCGGCTTCATTTCCCGAGAAGTTTTGCTAGGACGGCAGGCTTACCTGATCTGTCCGCTGATCGAAGAGTCGGAGAAGCTCGATGTGCAAAATGCGATCGACCTGTATGTGGGGATGCAGCAGGCTTTCCCGGATTTCAAGGTTGGTCTGCTGCATGGGCGCATGACGGCGGCGGAGAAGGACGAAGTGATGCGTGCGTTCTATGACAACGAGGTGCAGTTGCTCGTTTCGACGACGGTCGTCGAGGTCGGCGTCGACGTACCGAACGCGACGCTGATGATCGTCATGGACGCCGACCGCTTTGGTTTGTCGCAGCTTCATCAGCTGCGGGGCCGGGTAGGCCGGGGGGAGCACGCATCGTACTGTGTGCTCATCGCCGATCCGAAGTCGGAGGTCGGTCAGGAGCGGATGAAGGTCATGACCGACACGGACGACGGCTTCGAAGTGGCCCGCCGGGACCTGGAGCTGCGCGGTCCCGGGGATTTCTTCGGCACCAAGCAGAGCGGGGTGCCGGAATTCCGAATCGCGGACATGGTCAGCGATTTTAAGGTGTTGGAGGCGTCGCGGGACGACGCCGCCCGGCTGGTGGGCGACCCGTCGTTCTGGACGTCGCCGCAGTACGCGCCGCTGCGGAGCTATTTGCAGCGGGAGCAGATTTTGCAGGGCGAGCTGATCGATTAGAGGGATTGGCTGAGACAGGTTTCTTTCTATTATAAATAGGAAGAAACTTCACTATAATATAGAAGGAAAATGGCGGCCGGAATGGCTGCCATTTTTTTGCGCTATGCTATAGGACCTCAACGAGGAAATAGTATTCGGCTTGACCTTGATCCAGAAACCATTCGCAATGAATGTTGTACAAGTATTTCCCTTTAGTTTTAGGGACGAAATACGGGTCATCGTTACTATCATTGCTTGTGTTTGTTATCGTGAATTCCTTGATTCCCTGCGGAGCCTCTGTTTTGATCTCCGAACCGGCGGGAACGACGGTGGCTGTCAGTTCCGGGATAGAAGCATCTACGCTTACGCAACGGCTTTCGTTACTTGATGTAGGCGAGCACCAGCTATAGCCTCCTCTGGCCACCTCTATGGGAATACCTTGAATCGTAATTGTTGGCAAAGGCGGCTTTTCTTCCTTCACCCATTTTGAACGCAGTGCCTGATGAAAGGCCGATGGGCCTTCCGAATCGTGGTTACGGCTGCCAATGACATAACCAGCGTAGAATGTGAATGCACACGTTAATATAGCCAATACTATCCATGAAATCAACCTCTTTTTTCTCATGGGCGTCCCCCTTTTCTGTTGTCTTTACCTCTTGACGGATCAATCCCTTGAATTGTTCCGTTTGGCCGCAGGCGGATTTTGGAGAAAGGGTGTTGTTTTTTTGCACTATGGACGGACTCCCGCTCATACATTAGAGAGAAGGCCTAAAGAACGGGAGGTGTGGGCGTCTTTGAGTTATCATCAATTTGGAATCAGTCCGCAGTTGGTGGAGCGGATTAAATTAAAAATGAAAAATCCGGCTACCAAGGAGCGCGTAAAAAAACTGGTGGAGGGGTTGACCAAATCCGATCTTCAGGATCGCATGAAGGTACGTCGGCTTGTTAAATCGGCGGCTTCATTGCTGAATGAACGGTTGACCGGGGTACAGGAAGAGCAGATCGTTCAGTTTGTCATCGCCCAAAAAATCGATCCGAAGAGCACGCTTCACTTAATCAAGCTGTGGGGAATGTTTCGTTAACGTAAACGGAACGGAAACTTGCCATTCATTGCCGATGCACTCCGGGCAAAATCGGTCAGCCGGATAACTCCGGCTGATTTTCATTGATAAGAGATTCTAAATGGATTTTATGCATCTAATTTCGCGCCAACAGAGTCTGGGAAAGGTATAGCTGGAAAAAGTGCATTAATTTGCTCGATTTGTGCGAGAAGGCCGGGTTTACTTCCAAATAACCTCATGTTCTCCAGTTAGTTGGCCAAATTCGGCTATTTGCGTGAAATTAGCAGCAGATTTTCCAGTAAAATTTTTTTGCGGGACTTTAGAGCGACTTGTACCTATGTTGTATCTGTGCTGTACCTGAGTTTTTACCTGTGTTGCGATAAACCTGACCCGTGCTCTTTATGAGATGGGTGCATCTTTCTAAGGAATATTGTTAAAGAAATGTAAAGGTACAATGGATGTAAAATTGAGATTAAGGGGAGTAATAATTCGTGTAAAATCTTGAGGCCATAATGGATCTTACCCTCGGAGATATGCCTGTTTTACGTTGAGTTAATAATTCCGGGCCAAATTCGGCTTGCATTTAAGGGAATACTGTTGTATTTTTAAATTGACATGGCAGTAGGTCAAAACAAAATGCAGACTGGGAGGCAGAGTATGACTCCGCGGACAAAAGAGCAGAATGAACAAATTCGTATCCGGCGAATGGCCCAAATTTTAAAGGTTGCAGCGGATGTGTACCTGGATAAAGGCATGCTGATGGAAATTCGGGACGTAGCCGCCGAAGCTGGTCTGGGCTATGGGACCGTGTATCATTACTATAAAAACAAAGCCGATGTGCTGCATGATCTGCTGGCGCAAGCGATGAACCGGGCTGAGGAAATTTTGCGGCTTTCGTCTCCTGTGGTGGCGGTCCCTGCAGATGCAGTGGGAGCGAGTGGTACTCCAGCGTTCCCGGCCGGAACTTCCGGAAACGGCGGCGGCATCGCGGCGGTTTCCGCCGTGGCTACCGAAGCGCGAGTTGTTGCTGCGGCAAAAACCGGGTCGGGGCCACCGCAGGATCAGGATGATCTGCGGGCGCTGGCCGTAAGGCTGTTGGAGTCCTGGGGGGACGACCACGCCTTCTATTTGGCCTGCCAACTCGGCGGCGATCAATTTCGGGCGCTGCCCGAGGAGCAAGCGGCCCGGCTTACGGCCGCTTATCGCGAGCAGATACTCCTCCCGCTGTCCCGTCTGATCAGCGTAGCCAGCAACGGAGGAAGCGGGAGGTCCGGCCCACCCGGGCCATCCGAACAACCCGGCCGAGTTAGGCCACCCGGCGCCTCTAGCCATTCCGGAACTGCGCCGGTTCCCGGGCCCGGACGTCAGGCGGAATGGCTGCTCGCGGCATTGACGGGGTGCGCGTTGTCGTCCATCCGGCGCGGAACGCTGCGTAGTGAAGCCGGGCAAATCGTACGGTTTTTGTTTTAGCAAGGCCGGTTTGCCGGCAGGATTTGATATAGAGTGGAGCGAAGCATAGATGATTATTTTGAAATCACCCAGAGAAATTGAAGAAATGAAGGCGGCAAACCAGATCGTTGCCGACTGTCATCGTGAGGTTGCCAAATTGGTTCAGCCGGGCATCAGCACGCTGGAAATTAACAATTTTGTCGCCAAGCATATCGTCAAATTGGGCGGGAAACAGTTTACCAAAGGATATAACGGATTTCCTGCCGAAACTTGCGCTTCGGTCAATGATGTGGTGGCGCATGGTTTTCCGTCTTCCAAACCGCTGCAGGACGGCGATCTGCTTAAGCTGGATATCGTTGTAGAATACGGCGGATGGTTCGGTGATTCCTGCTGGTGTTACACAATAGGGAGCCCCGGTCCTGCCGTGGAAAAATTGCTTAAAGTCACGAAGGAATGCTTGGAGCTCGGCATCTCCCAAGCGGTTCCGGGTAATCGGCTCGGAGATATCACTTCGGCGGTTCAGAAGCATGCGGAATCCAACGGTTACTCCGTCGTTCGGGATCTTCTCGCGCACGGGATCGGCAGAACGCTGCATGAGGAACCGAGCTATGAGCACATCGGCGTGGCCGGAAAAGGAATTCGGCTGAAGGAAGGCATGGTGTTTACGATTGAGCCGATGATCAACGAGGGCACCTTCCGCATTTCTATCGACGAGGACGGTTGGACGGCCAGAACGGCGGACGGCAAGCTGTCGGCCCAGTTCGAACATACGATCGCGTTGACGACGGATGGACCGCTCATCTTGACGGCCCAGTAAGAGCCAAACTGAATTTTGCAAACGGTCGAGACGAAAGCCTTGACCGTTTTTTTGCATGGACTCCTTTTTCCGCCAGCAATTTTTCATTATCCAGCATTAACCTGTTGTCAAAGCGAATATTTGTTCGTATTATGAATATAATAAGAACAAACGTTCTATGTTTTATCTCCAACCGGTTGCTCCTTTTACGAAATGGCGGTTTCGCTAAGAATCAACCTAATACTAGGATGCGCATCATTCTAGGAACCTTTTTGGCTTGCACAAAACAGGGGCTAGGGGGTATAGCTGCAGGAGCATAAAGAGATCTGAGTATGCTTCTTTTTAGGATAAGGTTTTATGGAGGGGTCACCTATGTCGAAACGGATTTTTTTAATCGATGGACAATCTTTTTATGCCTCGGTGGAGAAGGCTGCCCACCCTGAGTATTGCGATAAGCCTGTGGCTGTAGGAGACCCTGCAAGGATGAACGGTATTGTTCTGGCGGCGTGTCCCATCGCCAAATCCCGAGGCGTGACAACCGCCTCGCGGGTCGGGGAAGCGCTGGCCAAATGCCCGGAGCTGATTGTCATCCGGCCCAGAATGCGCACTTATATCCAGATTTCGCTCTTGATTACGGAAATTTTCGAATCTTACACCGACCTTGTAGAGCCTTTTAGCATCGACGAGCAATTTTTGGATGTTACGGGTTCGCAGGCTTATTTCGGTTCCCCGTATGAAATGGCCAAAAGGATTCAGAACCATGTTCTTTTGTCGACGGGTGTCTGGACGAGAGTGGGAATCGGCCCTACAAAGGTGCTGGCCAAAATGGCGACCGATAATTATGCCAAAAAAATGCCCGAAGGCATATTTGAGCTTTCTTTCGGGAATCTGGAGCCCACGCTGTGGAAGCTTCCCGTGCACCAAATGTTTATGGTCGCTTCCGCGATGACCCGTCATTTTACCCGGATGGGCCTATCTTGCATCGGAGATATCGCGCGCCTGGAGCTTCCCGAGTTCAAGCGGCGGATGCGGCAGGAAATGGGCAAACAGAGCGATATTCAGGCAGAGTATTACTGGCAAACCGCGCGCGGGATCGATCCAAGTCCCGTCGTGTCCGGCATCCGTCATCAATTGAAATCGGTCAGTCATGGCAAGGCGCTTCGCTGGAAGCTGTATCAAAGGCTCCAGGACATCGAAATCGTTCTGCTCGAGCTGGTGGTGGAGGTATGCCGGCGCACAAGGCGCCATCATTTCCTCGGTTCGGTCGTTGCCGTTTCGGCGGCGGAAACGGACGGGACGCGTTCTTCTTCCTTCAGCCGGCAGATCACGCTGCCGGAACCGACGGCCCTGACCCATGAGGTGGCCTCCGCCGTACAGAATCTGTTCAAGAAATATTGGGGCGGACTGCCTGTCAGCCGCTTGACCGTCTCCTTGGCCCAGTTGACCGACGACAGCATGATCCAGCTTACTCTGTTTGACAATCGATCCCGCGCTTACGATAAAGAACGGGCCATCGACAGCATTAAAGACCGGTACGGGAGCGACGCCATCATCCACGCTTCTTCATTGATGGAAGCCGGCGTTGCGCGGGAAAGAGCCGGGCAAATCGGGGGGCACTACAAATGAGCAAGCTTGACGGAAACGACCGTTGGAAATCCAAAATGCTGCTGACGGAGCATGCCGAGAAATACGAGGAGCAGCACCGCTTCAATGAGAGCAGGATCATTACTTCGGAGGAACGCAGCCTACTCCGGGACTATATTTTGTTGCCGCATATGGAAAAAATGGTTCAAAAGAGCATTTCCGACATCGAGTACTCCAGCAATATTCTCAAACGCCTGCATCTCATGGTGAGCCAATACGTTCTGAATCGGATCATCAGGGACTCCTACAAGCTGCGACGCGAACTAAAACAGCGGAGCATTAAAATCCTCAGCGAGGAGCAAGCGGATCTCGTAGTCTATTATCGTTATTATTGCCGGGGATACGAGGAACGGTTCGGCATGACCCGAGACGTGATGCGATCAGAGATCAGTCTGCGGCTGACAAAGTATATGTCCGAACTGGGAGTGTTGCTCAAAGAACACGCCAAAGAAACCGAAATGAGAGACAAATCCTGACCGGGGAACAGCTTAATGGCTGTTCTTTTTTTTGCAATGCGGGGTCGTGACTCAAAAAAGGGACGGAAAACAAGCCGGAAAGTGGAAGATTAGCCCTCCCGATTTGGGGAATTAGTCGCCAATTTGGGCCAAAAAGCCACCATCCATCGAAGGAGCAACACTCCAGCAAGTAACCAATGGGCCTAGTCTGGGACCACAGTATGTTTTTTGTCATATTGGATGTAATATCCAAATCAGCGAAAAACTGCGCCGTTAAGCGATTTTCTAACATGACTTTGGTATCAATTTTGTAACCTTTATGGAAAAGGGTGTAAAAAAAGAGCGAAACTTCGAATTCCCTCGTGCGTCTAATAAGGGCAATAGGGCGCAAACGCCGCTTCCCATGAAAACAATCTGTGGAAACCTCTCACGGAATGTATGGGTTTTCACAGGTTTTTTTCATGAAAACGAGGAAATGGCGGGGCAGGCATTATTTTTCCTTATTATGGGAAATGGACCCGATAATACTGACAGGTCCTGGAAAGGACCCAGAAACAAAACACTTCCATTAGCCTAGTTACATTATAGGTTCGCTTGGTTAATGATAGAAGTAATTTGAGGAGTGGAGGTGTGAGGGGCCGTACTGATGATCGCCTGCATACAAAAAGATTAGCGAGGTGAAAAAATTAAATACCGATGACAACATTAGCGCGAAAAAAACTGGCTATTTGGATTGGACTCGGAGCAGCCCTGATCGCCGGAGGCGTTTTTCTCGTAACCTTGATTCTGCCTCCGTCCCACATTAGCTTCGCGACCTCCGATGGCGCAGAGATCAAATTCCAAACCTCGGGCGACCGGTTCATGGAATATGAGGGTGACGGGGTCTGGAACGAGATGTTCGTAAAAGGAGTAAACCTGGGCGCGACGGTTCCCGGACATTTCCCGGGGGAGTTTCCGCTTACGGAAGACGATTATGTACGCTGGTTTAAACAGATCGACGAGATGGGAGCCAACGTGATTCGTATTTACACGGTGCACAATCCGGTATTTTATAAGTCGCTGGTTAAATACAATCGGGATAAGGGAGAAGACCCGCTGTATTTCATGCAAGGAATCTGGTCTCCCGAGGAACAGTTGATTGAACTGAAGGATGCGTACAATCCGGGAATTAAACAAAAATTCCACAAGGAGATTGAAAAAGCGGTTAAAGCGGTGTACGGCGATTTGAAGGCCGGAGCCGTTCAAGGAGAATCGGGAGGGAAATATACCGCCAACGCGGGACCTTACCTGATGGGCTGGCACATCGGCACCGAATGGGACCCAGAAATGGTAGACAACACGAACAAGGTGCATGCGGGAACGGAGCCATATCAAGGCAAACACTTTGCTGCTACCGCGGAAGCGAGTCCGTTCGAGAGCTGGCTTGCGGAGCTGGTCGACCAGACGGCAACACAGGAACGAGCCTACGGCTGGGAGCATCCAATCACATTTACGAACTGGGTGACCACCGACGTGTTGGAGCATCCCGGCGAACCGCTCTTCGAAGAAGATATGGCGAGCGTCGATGCCACCCATATCGAGCCGGTGGACTGGGAGGCTGGGTATTTTGCCGCGTATCATGTGTATCCTTATTATCCGGATTTCTTTCATCTGGACAAAACGCTGGAAAGTATCCCGGACGGGAATAACGATTACAACACGTACAAAGCTTACTTGAAAAAGCTGAAGGCTTATTACAAAGATATTCCGGTCATGGTGACGGAATACGGGGTTCCTTCTTCACTCGGCGTATCCCACCTCGGCCGAGGCGGCCGCAACCAGGGCGGACACAGCGAGCAGGAACAAGGGGAGATCGATGTATCGCTCACCCGGGACATCTATGACGAAGGCTACGCGGGAGCGATCCTGTTCATGTGGCAGGATGAATGGTTCAAGAAGACGTGGAATACGATGCGCTTCGAGATTCCGGAAGATCGCCGTTCCTACTGGCTGAACGTGCTGACGAACGAGAAGCTGTTCGGCATTCTCTCCATGGGTCCGGGCAAGGAAGATCAAATTACGATCGACGGCAAGCTGGAGGATTGGGATGCTTTGGCCGAAGGAGAAGTGAAGTCGTGGGATAATCCTTCGCCCGGAATGAAGCGTCTGCGCGTCACGCATGACGAAGCTTACGTTTATGTGGGGCTCACGCTGGATGAGCCGTTCGATCCGGCCAAGCGGGAACTCTATCTTGGCAGCGATATTCTGTCCGGCGGAGATCAGCCCAAGACCGAGCTTCCCGGCAAGACGCTGAGCGACGGCCTGGAAAATCTGATCGTGATCGGCAGCGACGAGGAGACTCAGGTTAAAGCGGCCCCTACGTATGATTTTCACCGCCGCCTGTACGGTCAGTACGGATACTGGATGCTTGACGAGCAAACCGAGGAGCAGAAGGTTCAGTTTCAACCGTGGAAGCTGGCTGTCAGCTTGACGATGACGCCGCCGGATACCCGGTTTGCCCAACCGTTTAAAGATATGACGGTCGGAAAACTGGTACGGGGGACATCGGACCGCGAAAGCGAGAATTTCAACTCGCTGACTTCATGGCAATACAGCGGCAATGAGGTAGAGCTACGCATTCCATGGATGCTGCTGGGATTTGCCGATCCTAGTTCGCTGCAGGTGATCGATTACGGACCGTTGAAAAAGGACCGCAGCTTCACCACCGAAAAAACGTCGGGAATCACATTTGTTCCCTGGATGGTCGAGCGCGGCAGCGGCGAAGTATCCTGGCCCGGCGACACCGGGACGCTGGATCTGGCAACCCAGCCGAAATACACCTGGTCCCCATGGGAGACCGTCAAGTATACCGAGCACCTGAAGGCGGGCTACTATGCTTTGAAGGATTACTATGCAAGCTTGCCGGATCGTAGATAGATCCGCTCGCGGTAATCTTGTCCGAAAATGGGACGCTTTTGTGCAAGTATCAGGGAGGAGGAAATTTTCTTTATGGACTCGCATCTTACCGTGGCAATTTATTTTATTTACATTTGCCTCGGATTGATTGGGGCAGGGATGCTGCTGCTGTTCTGGTTTAGAATCAGGGCGCTCGGCATCGCGAAGAAGACACAGATGTATCTACAAAAACATCAGAACTATTTCATATTTGTCCAGACGCATTTGAACGGAGCCGCTGAATTGCAGTTGCCGCCGGGTAAACTGACGAAACTGGAACGGCGGGTGATTCAGCAGAAACTGATTGAATGGATCGAACAATTCAAGGGCGATCTTCGCGACAAGCTGGTCAAGCTCTGTCATGACGCGGGCTTTGTGCGTGACGACATTAAATTATTGGACAGCTTGTTCTACGGCCGGCGGATTTCGGCGGCGTACCGCCTCGGCGGCATGCGGGCGGCGGAAGCCGTGCCGAGAATGCTGCTGATGATGGAGAAGCAGAAGTACAGTCCGCTGACGATCGTCATCGCCCGCGCTATCGCCAAGAGCGCGGAACGCGGAGATCAGCTCAAGGAAATGCTACATCATCTGCTCCGGCACGGCAAGCCTATTCACAATATGGCCGCCGATATCGTTATGGAGACGGGACTGGATGCAAGCCGCTTGCTGCTGAAATTGCTGGAAGACGAGAATCCGGACTTCGTGAAGGTGGCGCTCGTCGCCATGTGGGGTCAGGCGGTGCCCGAGGTCGTTCCTGCGCTCGACCGGCTGGTCGGCGCGGAAGAAGATGTACGGGCGGAAGCCGTGAAGCTGTATTTAAGTTCCAATCCCGTGCTGAAGGATGAAACGATCGCCGAATTGATGGCTAATCCGGACTCTGAAATTCGGGCGGAGGTGGCCAAAACGTTGGGGAATATGCATGCGGCTGGCAGCATCCCGCTGCTGCGCACAGCCTTGAAAGACCAGAACTGGCGGGTGCGAAATAATAGCGCCGAAAGTCTGGCGAAGCTGGGTGACACGGGGTTTGAAGTGCTGTGCCAGGTGGCCAAGCACGGGTCCGGGATCGAGCGGGAAACCGCCCTGCACCATATCGAGAAGACGATGCTCGAGGAAAGCGAACACCAAAAGCTCGACCAGATGGTGGCCTACAACAAAAAGAAGCTCCTGTACGAGCGGTATTTCGGAGTTTCCGAAAGCAAGCCGGTTCGACAGGTCGCAGCGGTCGGAGGGGATTACACTGCTTAGGGATATTTTACTCATTTACGGCCTGTTTGCGACTTACTATGTAATGAGCGTAAATGTAATTTATTTTTCGATTATGACGTTTTCATTCCGCAATATTTTGACGATTTTCCGCCGGGCCGCTTACTCCAAGTTCAACACGCTGTCCGGTTCGGAACTTGTCCCGTCGATCTCGCTGCTGGTTCCGGCATACAACGAGGAAGTGACGGTCATCGAGAACGTAAAATGTTTGCTGACGCTGAATTATCCGACCTATGAGGTCATCGTGATCAATGATGGCTCGAGCGACGATACGCTTGGCGTACTCCGAAGGGAATTCGGACTGGAACCGTTGCCGAATCCGGAAATGAGAAACTCGATCGACTGCCAGCCGATTAATTCGGTTTACTACAATCCTCAGTATCCGCATCTGTATGTAATTGATAAACCGAACGGCGGTAAGGCGGATTCGTTGAATGCGGGAATCAACCTGTCGCATTATCCGCTCATTTCTTCAATCGATGCGGATTCGTTGCTGGAGAAGGACGCATTGATCCGAATGGCCCGCATGTACATGGAAAATCCGGAAGAAACCGTCGCGATCGGCGGAGACGTGCGGATTGCCAATGGCTGCGTCATCGAAAACGGTGCGGTCAAGGAAATATCGCTGCCGCGCAAAATGTGGCCGATGTTTCAGGCTGTAGAGTATCTTAAGGCATTCCTTGGCGGACGGATCGGCTGGAGTTCGATCAACGGGTTGATCATCGTTTCGGGTGCCTTCGGCTTGTTCCGCAAAGACTACGTGATCGCGGTCGGCGGTTACCGGGGAGGTTACCCCGGCGAAGATATGAACATCATCATCAAGCTGCACCGCTATATGCTGGAGAACAAGCTAAAGTACCGGATCGCATTTTGTCCGGAAGCGGTATGCTGGACGCAAGCGCCGGATTCGTACCGCATTCTTTCCAACCAGCGTAAACGCTGGGGCCGCGGAAATCTGAAGAATATGATCGAGAATTACGACATGGCTTTTAATCCGAAGTACAAAGTGATGGGGATGCTCACGATGCCTTACAACATTATTTTTGAGGCGCTGAACCCTTACTTTAAAATTACAGGGCTACTCGCCCTGATTGGATATACAATGCTCGATATGACCCATTGGCAGGTGCTGGTGGTATTCTGGCTGATCAATTTCCTCAGCGGTTATTTGCTTAGCATCGGGGCGCTGCTTCTGGAAGAGATCGCGTTCAAACGGTTCAGCAAAATATCAGATCTGACCCGCATGATGTTCTATTCCGCGTTTAAGTTTTTCGGATATGCCCAACTTGGCGGGCTATGGCGCATTCAGGGGCATATTCAATATTTGCGCAACAACAACTCCTGGGGAACGATGACCCGGCAAAGTTGGCAAGAGAAAAGCGGCAACGCTAAATCGGCTTAGCCCGATTCTCGATTTGCTGACGGGAAGGGAGTTGATAGGCAAGGAAGTACGGCCAAGCCCAGGGCCGAATAAATTTTAAACCATAATTGAGGAAGGCGGGATAAATGATGCCAAATACGACATTGCAAAGTCAGCGGGAACAGTCCAGCGTATATCTGGATATTGAGCAAAGCGTGAAGGAAACGACATTTGAAACCAGCGGGGTTCTGTTCATTTCTTGTGCAGGTGGACCATCCTATTTGGAAACGCAAGTGCGTGGCATCTTGGAATCCCAACCGGGGTTAACTTTTAAAATTTGGAGCGGGGAAGAACCGGGAAGCCTGTTCGTTCTTCTGCCGGGCCAAAGTCTGGATGCCGTTCATTTTCAAGGGCTGCTGCTAAAACAGCGGCTGCAGGAAATCGTCGCCGATTTTGATCCGCGGATGACTCTCGCCAGTTTTCAGGGGCAGGAAGAGCTTACGCAGCAGGTGCTCATAAAGATGGAGGATTCCGTTAACCACCAGGCGTCCGGCGAAATTCATATTTTTTCAAAAGACGACATTCAGACTTCGCGGAGCCGTATCCTGATCGTCGAAGGGGATGCTACGGTACGCGAGTTTTTGGAAATCCGCCTGCAAATGCAAGGCTATGAAACGACGGTGGCCGACAACGGACTCTCCGCCCTGGAATTGATTGAATCCTGGAAACCTGATCTGGTGCTTACGGAACTAAATCTGTATGGCATTGACGGCCTTCCTTATATTCATCATATTCAACGGCTTGATGTTGACGAGGTCCCGAAAATCGTAGTTTTAACGGAGCAACGGGTGGAGCAGACGATCAGCCTGTGCTTCCAAAACGGAGTTGACGATTACATTACCAAGCCGTTTTCGCCGGTCGAACTGGATGCCCGGATCCGTCGTTGCATTCACTAATTTCGATAAAAAATACACCCATACAGATAAACGGAGGTTGGAGCAGTGAATAAACAATATCGGACTTTACTAGAAGCCATCGAATCGAAAAACGCAGTGTTGGGAGTGGTTGGCCTTGGATATGTAGGCCTGCCGCTGGCCGTGGAGATGGTGAAACAGGGATTTAAGGTCGTGGGTATCGATCTCGATGTTTCTAAAATTGACAGGATTCAACGCGGCGATTCCTATATTCACGATATTTCTAACGAAACCTTGGCCGAAGTAATGAGTTCCGGGCGGTTCAAGCCAACGACGGACTATGCTTCCTTGCGTGAGATTGACGCGATCAGCATCTGTGTTCCGACCCCGCTAAGCGAGAATCAGGATCCGGATACTTCCTACATCGTAACCGTTGTGGAGCAGATTAAACGCTATATGAAAAAAGGAATCCTGATTACTCTGGAGAGCACGACTTACCCGGGAACGACGGAAGAGTTGATCCAGCAGGAACTGGAGCGCCTCGGCCATACCGTCGGGGAAGACTTCTTCCTCTGCTTCTCCCCGGAACGGGTTGATCCTTCAAACACTAAATTCAATACGTTCAATACGCCGAAAGTGATCGGGGGAACAACGGAATCCTGCCTGGCCCTCGGCAATGCTCTTTATAGCAAATATGTCGAGACTGTCGTTCCGGTCAGCACTCCGAAGGTAGCGGAAATGTCCAAATTGCTGGAAAATACGTTCCGCAGCGTCAATATCGCTTTTATTAATGAAATGGCAATGATGTGCGACCGGATGGGCATCGACATCTGGGAAGTCATTGATGCGGCGAAAACGAAACCGTTTGGTTTCATGCCGTTTTATCCGGGACCGGGAATCGGCGGACACTGCATCCCGCTGGATCCGATGTACTTGTCCTGGAAAGCAAAAGGCTTTCGTTTTTACAGCCAGTTTATCGAGTTGGCGCAATCGACGAACGATAACATGCCTTACTATGTAGTCAACAAAACCTCCAAAATTTTGAACGAATATGCCAAGTCGATTAAGAAATCCAATATTCTTATTTTGGGCATGGCCTATAAACCGGATATCGGCGATCTGCGCGAATCGCCGGCTCTGGAAGTGTATGAGCTTTACAAAGACAGCGGCGCAGCCGTGGAATACTATGATCCTTACGCAACGAGTTTCCGCGATAAAAATGGAGTTACCGTGCAAAGCATGGAGTACGATTTGGACAAATTCAAATCGTATGACTGCATTGTGCTCGTGACGAATCACAGCAATCTCGACTACGGAGCCATCGCCCATTTAGGCGTGCCGATCGTCGATACGCGCAATGCGTTCCGGGATTTCCGGCAGCCGCATATTTACAAGATCGGCCATTCGGTACAGCATGTGGAACAGCAGGACGAGGCTCTGATCGTAGGCTAACAATCCGAAAGAATGGGAGGCGACGAATGAAGATCTGGAATATTCGGGTTGGGCGCAAGAAGCAGCTCTTCATCCTGTGTGGGGGAATAGCTCTGTTTCTTCTGCTTCTCGTCATCCGTCCTTCCTCCTCCGAAGCCAAGGCAACCTGGCTTTGGAATACGAAGTTGATCCAGCAGCACAGTGAAGATATCGTTGCTTTTGCCAAAAAGCAGAGAGTGAAGATCATCTTTTTGCAAATCGGCGGAGACGTAAAGGAGGACAGCTACCGGAATTTTGTCCGGACCGCTTCCTCCTCGGGCATTGAGGTGCATGCGTTAAACGGAAAGCCGGAATGGGCGCTGCGCGAACACCGGCAGGAAGCCGGCGACTTTCTCGATTGGGTTGAAAAATACAATGCAGAATCTCAGCCGGAGGAAAAATTCAGCGGAGTCCAATTCGACGTGGAGCCTTATTTGCTCGATGATTGGGAGAAGCGCCAGGCTTCTATAGTCAAAGAGTGGGTAGAGAACATCCATAGTTGGATCGAGGCGGGAAAAGACGGCGGTATCGAGGTTGGCGCCGCGGTTCCTTTCTGGCTGGACGGCATCGACTATCCCGGCGCGGACAAGAAAATTCCGCTGAACCGGTGGATGGTCGATAAATTCGATTATGTCGCCATCATGGCATACCGCGATGAAGCGGGCAGAATTTATACGGCGGCCAAGGCAACCCTGGAGGAAGGGGATCGTCAGAACAAGGACGTTTGGGTCGGCGTAGAATTAGGCAAGAGCAAGGAAGGCCCCGGCGTGTCTTTTCACGGCAAATCATTTCATATTTTGACCGGGGAAATGAATAAGCTCGTAAGGCTGGTCAAGGGGCATTCTTCCTTTGCCGGCATCGCGATCCACAGCTATGAGCCGTGGCGTGACAAGCTGAGTCAGTGGGAACAGTCGCTAAAAAAATAAGCACAGCTGAAATACCCCCGGGCAGGAGAGTCCAGGGGTATTTCTTTATATTGTAAGGCTGGGCCCGTTATTTAAAGCTGATTTAGAAGTTAGCTTCTTTTTTTGCTATAATGATAGGTAACAGTGTAGTGTACATGGGGAATGGAGCGATAGAATGATATTGCACAAAGGAGAAATTCTGTTCCGTCAGGGAGACGACGGCAAGTTCTTGTATCATATTAAGAGCGGCCTATTTAAAGTAACCCGACTGCATGAGAATGGAAATATGGTATTATTTAATATTTTGTACCCCGGCGAGACGGTTCCTCACCATTCCTTGATATCACCAAAGGAGACGCACGGTACGGCGATCGCACTGGTGCGCAGCGAAGTAGAGAGTATTCCTGCGCAAGAGTGGTACCGGGAGTTGCAGGAAGACCCGAAGAAGCCGCTGGAAGTAGCGAGACTGCTGCAGGAGAAAGTACGGTTCATGCAGGAACGGCTGGATCATTTGACGGTCGGCACTCCTGCGGAACGGTTGGAACTGCTGACGAAATGGCTGGGCCAGCATGCGCATGGATTGCCCTTGACGGAATATTTGACCCAGGAAGAAATCGGTCAGTTGATCGGCGTCCGCCGAGAAACGGTCAATCGCTTGCTGCGCCATCACTAAGGAATAGAACCCCCAAACGGTTCCGCATTCGTTGTTGCGGAATGTTCGGGGGTTCTTTATTTAAATCAGGCCGTGCGATGAGGTTTTTTAATTGTAAACCGTCTTACAAACTGTCCGCAGGGCCGAAAAATTCAAAATGAATGCGGTCTTCCGGTACGCCCAATTCTTTAATCGCCCCGTTGATAGCCCGCATGAACGGCAAAGGACCGCAGAAATAGAATTCGGCTTCCGGAAGAGTCACTGATTTAAGCCAAGGAAGGTCGATGAAGCCGGTCTTGTCGCAGCTTTCTCCGGCAGCCGGCGATTCGTAGACATGGTAGGAGCGAAGTCTGCCGCCATGATCGCGCGTAAGCTGATCGATATGCTCCTTCATGGCGTGGTGGCTTCCGCAGCGTGCGGCATGAATATACACGACATCGCGGTTGGTATCGCCTTCCAGGAGCGTTTCCAGCATGCTGACCATCGGAGTAAGACCCACACCTCCACTAAGCAGGACTATCGGATTTTGTTTGCTTTGATCCAGGGTGAAATCGCCCGCCGGCGCGCTGATTTCAAGGATATCCCCTTCATCGATCTCCCGGTGCAAATAAGAAGATACTACTCCTGCCGGGTTGTCATTTATGGCGTCTTCCCGCTTCACGGTAATCCGGTAATAGGGACGACCTGGGGCAGCCGATAAACTGTAATGGCGGAGATGGGTAAATTCCTGGCCTGCCGGTTTGACGCGAACGGTAATGTATTGTCCAGGCTTGTAGGAGGCGATCTCGCCGCCATCTTCCGGTTTCAAATAGAAGGACGTAATGACATCGCTCTCTTTGACTTTGCGCTCGACCTTGAAACGGCGGAAACCGCGCCATCCGCCCTTTTGCTGCTCGGCTTCCTGATACATCTCCGCTTCCACGCTAATAAATACATCCGCAATAACGCCATAAGCCTGGGCCCATGCATCGATAATTTCATCGGTTGCGGCTTCTCCGAGCACGGTTTTGATCGCCGCCAATAGATTTTCGCCGACGATCGGATAATGCTCCGGCAAAATCCCGAGCGCGCGGTGCTTTTGGGCGATGCCTTTGACGACCGGCAAAATTTCTTCCAAACGGTCGATATGGGCGGCCGCGGCGTAAACCGCATTGGCCAATGCCGCCGGCTGTTTGCCTTGCCGCTGGTTGGCGTGGTTAAAAATATTAAGCAATTCAGGGTGGTTTCTAAACATCATTTGATAGAATTGTTTTGTAATGGTTTGTCCATGCACTTCAAGTACGGGAACTGTTGATTTGATCACTTCAATCGTCTTTGCGTCTAACATGATCGATACCTTCTTTCTTCGAAATAATCGATTACTTAACCAGTATAGGCGGCTGTAATTCGCCGTAATTGTGACCAACGTCACACCGAAATCCTCTGAATTGTGAACTATAGTTTTATTGCAATGAGAAATATCACAATTTTGCCGACAATTTATTATTTGCAGTTCCAAGCTGTTTAGTCATTATTCGTTCTGTGTTATAATAAGAATAGACAAAAACAGAAAGGATCAGGATACCATGTGTCCCCGAAGGACGAATCCCCAAAGGACGATTTGGAAACGTTGTGATCTCTCTTACACTTAGCTTATTTCGTGGAGCGTCGGTTTATGGCCAACAACCCTACGAAAGAAGCGTGCTAGCATGCGAAGGATGAAGCCCTCAAGGACTTTCTTCTTTTACGTAGGGAATGATGGCCGTAAGGTCAACAAAACTACGATAAGAGGGATTCCTAATGAGGAAGAAGACAGATTGGAAAGTTGACGGCAGGCAATTATTGACGATGTTGTTCGGTTCATTTTTATTGGCATTTACGTATTATCACATCAATTTTCAGAATGGATTGTCGGAAGGCGGTTTTGTGGGGCTAGCGCTCCTGGGCAAATATTTGTTTGATTTGCCGCCGGCGCTTTCGATGATCGTGCTCGATGTTCCGATTTTTATCTTGGCCCTATTTTTGAAAGGCCGAAAGTTTATTGTGAATACGCTGGTTGCTTCGATGGCGTTCTCGGTATTTTACGAATTGTGCGAGCAGTTCTCGCCGCTGTCGATGAATCTGGGCGCCAATCTGCCGCTTGCGGCACTGTTGTCGGGACTGCTTACCGGATTCGGGGCGGGTCTCGTCATCCGGACGGGTGGAGCGACAGGCGGAGATGATATTTTGTCGATGATGATAAATCAGTGGTCCGGCATTAAAATCGGAACGGTGTTCATCATGATGGATGCGGTCGTACTGATGGTCTCATTGCTTTATTTGCCTCTGAAAGAAACGTTGTTTACCATTATGGCGGTGTTGATCGCCGGGAAAATGATTACCTGGACCGTTACTTACGGCCGGAGAGAAGTGGCACCACGCAAGGTTGCTTACGGGATGAAAAAGAAAACAGCTCGAGCCTGAGGCTTGAGCTGTTTTTTTTGTTGTGGAGATAAGCGCTTCATCGATTTAGTTAATCTCTGTCTTTCGGATGGTTCTTGTCCCATTCCTCCGCCTTAGCCGTGCCGATGGCAATGGCGCGCCCTTCCTCGTAGCCATCGTCGAGCAGGGCATTGGCGATTTCAACCGCCTTATTCCGGACCCGGGGTTCCAGGTTCTTCATGGACGGCGGGTAATCATTTTTATTCCAGGGCATGACGGTATCCTCCTTGCTGTGATTATATCTTGTCATTACCCCGATTTGGAGCCAAGAAACTTTTGTCTAGGATCGCCATGAACCCTGTTGTTTGCGGATCAGCACAATCTGTCCGGCATGATAGGCGTCATGCAGCAGCCAGCGAGACAATTCCTCGCCGAGCTTTACCTCGCCGGATTTGTCCGAATAAGGAGCCTGCAAATCGCTATCCTTCAGTCCGGAAACGGCTTGGCGAAGCTCGTACGCGGTCCGTTCCGTTTCGGCCAGGGTCGCAATCCAGCCTTCGGCGCCCGCAGGATGCTCCAGATTGGAAAACGTCTCTTCATTGGTCTGAACTCCCGGAACGGAGGGAAGATTTTTAAGCCGGTTGAGAATCCGCTTGTTATAGTAATTGATATGGTTCACGGTTTCACGGATCGAATTGCCTCCGCCGGGAGGAGTCCATTCGGCTTGTTCGGCGGTAACACTTTGAAGTGCTATGGAAAGGGGAACAATCCATTCTTCGCGATCCCAAGTATTATCTTTTTGAATTGCCAGCAAATCCACAGAATTGATTTCCATTTTTTCATCTCCTTTGGTAGATGGTAACTGGTTAAAACTTCTTTTAGAGGTTACAATGTGATTGTAGCACAACGAAGGTTGGGTTGTAACCACTTATTTTATGTATAGATAGTTACATGCATGTATTTTTGGAGGTAGTGGACGTGGAGACGCTGTGGAGCGATTTTTTGAATAGCGAGTGGCATGACTGGAAGGGAAGCGGGTACTCCGAAGACCGGCTCGGCCAAGAAAAATGGCAAACCTACTATTTAAATCAATGGCAATTGAAGGCGCAAGTGCCGGTTGATGAAGAAACGGTCGGCGTCATGCGGGAGTTTCGGAGCCGCTTGCATGACATGTCGGTTCGTTGTGTCGCCGGCGGTGTAATAACCGCAGAGGATGTGGAGGATCTTAATCGTATCCTGGATTTGGGACCCGTGAAGCGGATGGTGAAGATGGAAGCGGGAGAGCTTGGCATCGGTTTCGTTCCGGTTCGGGAGGACTGGCAGCAGGTGATGGCGGAAGTGGCAGCCGGTTTTTTGCGGAGTCTTATCGACGGGGAACGCGGCCGGATCCGCATCTGCGACAATCCCGATTGCAGATGGGTTTTCTATGATGATACCCGTAACCGGACCAAGAAATATTGCGATGATAAAATGTGCGGTAATCTGATGAAGGTACGTCGTTTCCGGGCGAAAAAGAAGCAGGAACAGAACCGGGCACCGGATTCCAAAGAGGACAAGTAGGCATAAGGATCTCCATAAGTAAAGAAAATGCGCCGCTGCCGCAAATTATGCCGGCAGCGGCGCATTTTTATATCCATCGATAGCTTGAACGCTGTGAGTCTTATTGGAACAAATATTTGTACTCGCCGTAGCCTTTTTTCTCCAGGTCTTCTTTCGGCACGAAGCGAAGAGCGGCGGAGTTTATGCAGTAGCGGAGTCCGGTAGGTTCGGGTCCATCGTCGAACACATGGCCCAGATGGGAATTGCCTTCCCGGCTGCGGACTTCCGTACGGATCATGAAATGGCTGGAATCGGTTTTTTCCTTGATGTTGTAATCGCGCAGGGGGCGGGTAAAGCTCGGCCAGCCGCAGCCGGCGTCGTATTTGTCGCGTGAGCTGAACAGCGGCTCCCCCGATACGATGTCAACATAGATACCGTCCCCCGTATGATCCCAGTATTCGCCGGTGAACGGGCGCTCGGTAGCGCTGTTCTGTGTGACTTCATACTGAATCGGCGTCAGTTTTATTTTGAGTTCTTCCGGATTGACCGGACCGGACCAGTGGCGCTCGATGAAGTCTTCCCGGCCCGAGCCTTTGCGGTAGCGCTTGTAATGGCCGGGGTTCTTTTTATGGTATCCCTGATGGTATTCTTCAGCTACATAAAACCGGGCTGCGGGTAAAATTTGCGTAGCGATCGGTTTGTCGAACCGGCCACTTTCCGCCAGTTCTTTCTTTGACTGCTCCGCTTCTACCCGCTGTTGTTCATTATGATAAAAGACGGCCGTCCGGTAGGATTCGCCCCGGTCATGGAATTGTCCGCCCTCATCGGTCGGATCGATTTGCTGCCAGAATAGCTCCAACAGCTTTCCGTAAGGGAAGAGCGCCGGGTCAAAGGTGATTTGCACGGCTTCATAATGTCCGGTCCCTCCGGTGCATACTTGCTCGTAAGTCGGATTATCCGTTATTCCGCCGGTATAGCCCGAGGTTATCCCATGGATCCCGGGGAGTTCTTCAAAAGGTGACACCATGCACCAGAAACAGCCTCCGGCAAAGGTGGCAAGTTCCAGGCCCGTAGCCTGCAATGAATTCATGCTGATCCCTCCGTTTCGATTTGCGGATAGTACTGCAGGTGTTATTCCGGCTTCCATTATATCGCTTTTCTCGCGAAAGCCAAAACCGGGGGCCTGCTTTCCGCGCCTCTTCTTTTTGTAAACCCACAAAACGAGCAACAGAAACAGCCCGTAAAGTGCGGTTATTGCTAAAGCTGTCCATGGACTGCTCATCAGGGAAGCGCCCAAAAAGGCATACAAAAAAACACTGGGCAACTTGCCGATGACGGAAGCCGAGAGGTAGACAAAAAAGGGAATGCCGTAAGCCCCCGCATAAATATTGACCGGAGTCTGCGGCAGTACAGGGATCAGTTTGCAAACGACGATCGCTGCAAAAGGGCGTTGGTGTATCGCATGAGTTACCTGCTCCAACGGCTTGAACCGGGCGGCCCAGTTTCGTGCGGAGTCGCGTAACACATACGCGGAACCCCAGTAGAATAAGGTTCCGGCAAGAGTGGAGCCGATCAAGGTAACGATGCCGCCGCCTAAAGCGCCCATTACATACCCTGCCGCAGCAATGACGATCCGATAGGGCATCAGAGGGAAGACGGCCAGCAGGGTAGAAAGTGCAAGCAGGCTCCAAACGGGGGGATCGCCGGTAATCCATTCCATCAGCGCATCCCTGTATATGTAGGCTATGACAAAAGCTGCGGCATAAACCGCAAGGGCTGTCCATTTTTTCATGATGACTCCTTTCCGTTCTCCTTATCATACCAAATAAATACAAGAAACGAGTCTCTCATAAGCATTCCCCCTCATTAAAAGACCCTATGAAAAATCTAGCGTTATCGGTTGGTTCATGCTATAATAACCTCAAATTAAACATGCATGGTTCCCAAAGGGGAGTAGCTAGATACGATAAAGTCGTCATTACGGGATCATACCCCGGCTTTATCGGCAACCTTGAGTTGTTAGCGAGACCTTTGCCCGGCGATTATTGGGTAAAGGTCTTTTTGATGCGGAAATACGCCAAAGCCCAA
Source organism: Fontibacillus phaseoli (assembly GCF_003337355.1). GTDB lineage: Bacteria > Bacillota > Bacilli > Paenibacillales > Paenibacillaceae > Fontibacillus > Fontibacillus phaseoli. The sequence continues at coordinate 697,236 of NZ_QPJW01000001.1, forward strand.
TATGAGCAATGGCGTATTTTTTTTTTGCGCCAAAAACCAAAGTATGTATAGGACAGAAAGGGGAGAGAACATGGATTTTTTTAGCGTGGAATTTTGGGGCGCCTTGTTGTCCATTATTCTGATCGATCTCGTACTTGCCGGGGATAATGCTATCGTAATCGGACTTGCGGCGAGAAACGTGCAAAAGGCGGATCAGAAAAAAGTTATATTGTGGGGGACCCTCGGAGCAATTATCGTTCGTGTCATTATGACGCTGCTGGTGCTGCAACTGCTCACCATTCCGGGTCTTCGTCTCGTGGGGGGCCTCGCGCTAATCTGGATCGCTTACAAGCTGCTTATCGATGAGAAAAGTCATGACATTAATGCGGGGAACCAGATGTGGGCCGCTATCCGCACGATTATTATCGCCGACACGATGATGGGGCTGGACAATGTCTTGGCTGTGGCCGGTGCCGCGCATGGGGATTTCCTGCTCGTTGTTATCGGGCTTGCCGTTTCCGTGCCGATTATGGTTTGGGGAAGCACAATGATTCTGAAGCTTACGGAACGGTTTCCAATCGTCATTACGATTGGAGCGGGCGTGCTTGCTTGGACCGCAGCGAAAATGCTGGTCGAGGAACCGCTGATCCATGACTGGTTCGCAAATGGCATCATTAAGTACGGATTTGAAATCATCGCGATTATTGCAGTGGTTGCCATCGGTACGCAAATGAAAAAGAAAAAAGAACGTAAACGCAAGATCGAACAGACGCTGAAGCATGGCAATCAGCCGACATAAGAGAGCTAAAGGTTAACGCCGCTGTATCCCCCTTAAAGGATGGATATAGCGGCGTTTTACGTTGATTTAAATATGGCTTGAAAAATCTAGCTCAGGTTACTTCCGTGTTTCGGGCTGTTTGGCGAAACTGTTTCGGCGACATGCCATATCGCTTGCGAAACACCCTGTGGAAGTAATTGTAACTCGGAAACCCGGAACTTTCGGCAACATGCTCCAACGTCAGAGGACTAAAAATGATCCGTTCGCGGGCCATATTTAGCCTGACCTCAAGCGTGTATTGAATAATGCTGGTATCAAAAGCTTCTTTGAACAGATGAACCGCGCGCGAAACGCTGACTCCGACGTGGGAGGCGGCGTCTTCCAGCTTGAACGAAGAGGCAGCGTTTTCCTCGATATAAGTTTTGATGCGATGGGCAAGATAGGTTGGGAAGGCAGGCAACGGTTGCTGCAGCAGATTCCGGTCGATATCCATGCAAAGGATCTTCAGGTAGTATTCCGCAATTTCAGGACTCGGATTGGAAATCCGCTGCTGTTCGAGCATAATCTGCCGAAAAGCGCCGACAATGCCCTCGGAGAGCGGAACTTTGATTTTTTTGGGACGGACATGTTTCTTCCACCAGGCTTCCACCCATTCTCCGGCCAAAAAAATATGATAATCCCCGCTGTTAACCGCAGTTTCGCCAAGCGGGGTAGGCTCGGCTTCGATTTTGAGCTCATAAGACTCACCCGGTTCAACAAGCAGCAGATCCCCGGGTTCCAAGAGCTCCAGTCGTCCGGACAGACGGGCGCGGCAACGACCAGCGGTTTGGAGGCGAATCAGATGGCTATCCAGTCCGTCGGGCTGGTAACTGTGGAACGGCTTTCGGTGCACTGAATAACCGGCTAGCAATATTTGCAGGTTTAGATGATCCATAAAGGGCGTACTCCTGTGCTTTTTTAAAAATAATGATCAGATTGTTCATGTTTCAATCATATTATTCATTTTACATTAATTCAATTTGAAATACCATGTAGGAGAGTCGACATACACCAATATCGCTCCGGGAGGAGTGATGAGAATGACAAAATTGAAAGTAGGAATTATCGGTTGCGGCAATATCAGCCCCGATTATTTAAGGAATCTTGTTAATAGCGACGTAATTGAAATTCGTATCCTTGCGGATCTATTGCCGGAGAAGATGAAGGAGCGAGCCCAGGAATTCGGGATTGCAAACGTATTCACAGTAGAGGTGGGAGACACTTCCGCCGGTGATCAAGTCCAAACCGAATGAACGAGGGTAATCTCGGCTGGGCATGAGCACCGTGCGAACGGAATGGTGGCTTATCATGAGCTTATTTTGTACAAATAAAATTTGAGGTGATTCTAAATGGTACAAGTTGGTTTGCAACTTTATACGGTTCGGGATGCGATGGAACGGGACTTTGAAGGCACGCTTCGCAAAGTGGCCGAGCTCCGGTATCAGGGCGTGGAGTTTGCCGGTTTTTTCGGACGTACGCCTGAGCAAATTAAGGAGATTTTGAGTGAAACCGGATTGACCGCATTGGGGGCGCATACTCCATATGTCCGACTCCGCGATGCGCTGGAAGAAGAAATTTCGTTCAATAAGGCGATCGGCAACCGCTATCTCGTACTTCCGTACTTGGAGGAAGCGCACCGGGAGCGTTGGGACGAAGTCATCGAGGATATGAAAGTGATCGGCAAGCACATTGCCGCGGAAGGTATGATGCTTTGCTATCATAATCATGAATTCGAATTGCTCCAGAAGCTGGGGGAAGAAACCGTGCTTGACGCGATTTTTTCGCGGGTACCTGCCGAGTATCTCCAAGTCGAGCTGGATTCCTGCTGGGTTAACTTTGCTGGATTGGATCCGCTGGAGTACATTTCCAAATACCGCAACCGTCTTCCGCTGCTCCATTTGAAAGATATGGTTACCAAAAACGACGGATCGCCCGAAACGGTGGAACTCGGCAAAGGAGAAGTCGACGTAAAAGCGATTGCGGATGCCGCGATCGGCAATGGAACGGAATGGCTAGTAGTGGAACAGGATTTTTGTGCTAACGAACCATTGGATAGCATCGCAACTAGCATGGACTGGATTCGCAATTATGCAAAAAACGGAGGTAAAATTAATGTCTAAAACACTAAAAGTAGCAATTATCGGTTGCGGGGGTATCGCTAACGGAAAACATCTGCCTAGTCTCGCCAAACAGCCTGAGGTGGAAATGATCGCCTTCTGCGATATCGTTGAAGAGCGCGCGGCCAAAGCAGCAGCGGAATACGGAGCCGAAGGCGCAAAGGTGTACACCGATTTCCGCAAACTACTGGCGGAAAGTGACGTTGAAGTGGTGCATGTTTGCACGCCGAACGACTCCCATGCCGAAATTACCGTCGCTTCCCTGGAATCCGGAAGACACGTCATGTGCGAGAAGCCGATGGCCAAAACGGCCGAACAGGCGCGTCAAATGCTGGATGCCGCCAAGCGCACCGGCAATAAGCTCAGCATCGCCTATCAGAACCGCTTCCGCAGTGACAGCTTATACTTGAAGCAGCTGTGCGAAAACGGCGAGCTTGGCGACATTTACTTCGGCAAGGCGCTGGCGCTGAGACGCCGGGCGGTTCCGACCTGGGGCGTGTTTCTCGATGAAGAGAAGCAAGGCGGGGGTCCGCTGATCGATATCGGAACTCATGCGCTCGATCTGACGCTATGGCTCATGGATAACTACGAGCCGAAAAGCGTTACCGGATCGGTATTCCATAAGCTGGGCGGCCGTGCCAACGCGGCTAATGCATTCGGACCGTGGGATCCTGAGCAGTTCAAGGTGGAAGATTCCGCTTTCGGTTTCATTACCATGAAGAACGGTGCGACGATCGCGCTGGAATCCAGCTGGGCGCTTAACGTCCTGGACTTCGGCGAAGCCAGAACTTTGCTGTGCGGTACGGAAGGCGGAGCGGACATGAACGACGGGCTGCGCCTGAATGGCGAAAAACTGAGCCGGCTGTATGAAACAAAGGTCGACTTCGGCTCCGGCGGCGTAGCCTTCTTCGAGGGCGAACAGGAAACCGATGCGGTCCGCGAAGCCAAAGCTTGGGTGGAAGCCGTCCTTGAAGACAAGGAACCGCTCGTGAAGCCGGAGCAGGCGCTCGTCGTGACCGAAATCCTTGAAGCGATTTACGAGTCGGCCAAAACAGGTAAAACCGTTTATTTTGCTTAATACCGGCAATTTGTACTATATAATAGATTAGAATGTAAAAGTTAACTTCAGGAGGTATGGACATGAAACTGGGTGTTTTTCTTGTATTGTTCGGAGGGCGTCCTCTGGAGGAAGCGCTGGACCTGGTAGCTTCCCAAGGCTTAAAAGCGGTAGAGATCGGGACTGGCGGCCATCCCGGCAACTCGCACTGCAATCCCGATGAATTGCTGGAGAATAAAGCGGCCCGCGATCATTTCAAAAAAGCGGTAGAATCAAGAGGGCTGACAATAAGCGCGCTCAGCTGCCACGGCAACCCGCTTCATCCGCAAAAAGCAATCGCCAAGGAATTCCATGATGTCTATGTGAAGACAGTTCAATTGGCCGAGCTGTTGGAAGTGCCGGTAGTAAATACTTTTTCGGGATGCCCGGGGGACCATGAGGATGCGAAATATCCAAACTGGCCGGTGGCTCCGTGGCCGAATGATTTTAAGGAAGTTTTGGACTGGCAATGGGAAAATAAAGTCATTCCGTATTGGACGGAATGGGGCAAATATGCGGCTGATCATCATGTGAAAGTCGGACTTGAGCTGCATGGCGGGTTTTCCGTGCATACGCCCGCGACACTGCTTCGCTTGCGCGAAGCGGCCGGTGAAGTGATCGGGGCCAACCTGGATCCGAGCCATATGTGGTGGCAGGGAATCGACCCGGTTCAGGCGATCTCCATTCTCGGCCGGGCGGGCGCGATTCACCATTTTCACGCCAAGGATACGACGATCGATCCGGTAAACGTCAACCGATACGGAATTACGGATATGCAGCCGTATACTGCGATGCTTGACCGGGCTTGGCAGTTCCGAACGGTAGGTTACGGCCACGACCTCAAAACCTGGGCTGATATTATCAGCGCATTGCGCCTGTACGGCTATGATTACGTGGTCAGTATCGAGCATGAAGACGGGTTAATGTCCACGGAGGAAGGTTTTACCAAGGCGGTACGGAATCTGCACCAGGTTTTGATCGAAGATTCCGCTGCGGATATGTGGTGGGTATAAGTTGATCTGAAGCGAAATATACTTAGCATTAGCGGCTGCCGCCGAGGCAGCCGCTTCTTCATATCAGGGGGTTATTGTATAATTTAAAGTAATCTGCCATTGGAACAGAAGTGTTCATAACCAAAAAAATATGCTATCATGGAGCATACTAACTAATTGTAAGTTTAACACCACCAATTGGTTTTTTACTTTAAGAGGTGAATTTAAATGGAAGAAAACAATTTCGCAATGTGTCCGCGGTTTGAATCGGCGTTTGTGATTTTGGGGAAACGCTGGAACGGTCTGATTATTCGTACGTTAATGAGCGGACCCAAGCGCTTTAAGGATATTTCGAACGGGATCCCGGCCATGAGCGACAAGATGCTGTCCGAACGGATGAAGGACCTGGAGACGGAAGGCATCGTTGTCCGTCATGTATATCCCGAAACTCCGGTACGGATCGAATATGAACTGACGGAAAAGGGAAGAGCTCTTAATCCTGTGATGGAGCAGGTGCAGTGCTGGGCGGAGCAGTGGATTGAGTAAGAACGTGCCGTTTTCCCGTAGCGGAGCGGCGCGAAATATATAGAAAGTGGGTGTACTTGTGGCTGAGGTAATAGTAATCGGAGCGGGACCAGCGGGATCAAGCGCGGCGTTGTTTCTGGCCAAGGCGGGGAAGGAAACCCTGGTTTTGGACAGCAATGCCAGTATGACGAAACGGGCTTGGATTGAAAATCACTATGGAGCCAAGGACATTTCCGGGCCGGATTTGCTAAAAATCGGTCGGGAGCAAGCCCAAAAGTTCGGAGCCAAGTTTATCGAAGAGAAAGTCACGGTAGTGGATACGAACGGAGGATCGAAAGTCACCGTAAAAACGGAATCCGGCCGCAGCTATGAGGCTTCCCACGTGATTTTGGCAACAGGGGCAATAACGGAACTGGCCGGCAGCATCGGGCTTGAACTCAAAGAGGGTAAAGAGCCGAGAATCAAGACGGTTATTGACACGGACGGAAACGGGCGCACCAGCAATCCGCGTATTTGGGCTGCAGGCACGGTCGCCGGCGTAAGCGTTCACACGATTATTACGGCGGGAGACGGAGCCAGAGTGGCCATTGAGCTTATCAGTGAGCTGAACGGCGAACGCTATGTTGATCATGATGTATTAAAGTGAAATAATTGGCATCAATTGTGTTTTACCGCTTCCTTTGAGTTAAAACTCTGAGGAAGCTTTTTTTTGCGCAGATTAGACATAATGTTTGTGACCGCAATCACAAAGCCCGGTTCAAAGGTACGATAGTCTAAATCCAGTATAGTTTGACCAATAGGAGTAAGCGACAGAGGAGTGAATGGTTATGACCGAAAACAAGCAGGGCTTCGCTAAGGACAAATTAATCCGGGATATTGTTCTGGAGTTTCCAAAGTCAGCTGACTATTTTCGCCGTCGCAAAATCGACTTTTGCTGCGGAGGCAACCGTCCTCTTGAAGAAGCGGCAGCGGAAAGAAATATCGCAGTAGAAGAATTGCTTGCTGATTTGGCCCGGCTCGCGGCGGAGTATCCGAGCGCCGAAGAAAGGGAATCGTGGATAGATGCCGATTCTAAGGACCTGATCGGGCATATCGTGAACAAACACCATGCGTTTTTGCGGGAAGAATTACCGGAGCTTCAAAAAAGCGTGATGAAAGTCTCTCGTGTGCATGGGGATCATGATCCTCATTTGATCGAGGTAGCACAATTGTATGGCCAGCTACGGGAAGAATTGCTCGAACATACAGCCAAAGAGGAAGCCGATGTTTTTCCGAAAATGATCAATTGGGAACTTGGGCAGGAGCAGGAAGTTTTGTTCAAGCTTCGTACGGCAATTCATGATCTGGAGGCGGAGCATGAGGGTGCAGGCCGTATTTTGAAACGCTTGCGCGAAATTACCGGAGATTTTCAGCCGCCGGCTCATGCATGTACGACTTACCGGACGACGTATGCCCGTTTGGAAGAACTCGAAGGGATGACGTTCAGTCATGTTCATCTTGAAAATAACATCCTGTTTCCCCGGTACATGACTCAATAAATAGGCTTAAAAATGAATACGCAATAACTCCCTCTCTCCTCGAGAGTGGCTACAAACGTGTTTTTCAATAGAAAAACACGGAAATTTTTGAACAATATTGTGATAAAATTCACATTTAGTGTGAAATGGATCACAATATATTTTGAATTTTAAATTTATAATTTAATTATAAAGAATGAAACGTCTAGTAAACCGAAAAAAGCAGCTGTAAATTGAAGGAGGTACATTCAAAATGGGAACAGATAGAGAAAAACTCGTGGTGATCGGCAATGGGATGGCGGGAATTAGTGCAGTTGAACAAATTTTAAAATTAACGAAGAGATTTGAAATTACGGTGTTCGGGAGCGAGCCGCATCCCAACTATAACCGGATCATGCTTTCGTATGTATTGGAAGGCAGCAAAACGATCGATGACATCGTGCTGAATGATTTGAACTGGTATCGTGACAACGGCATTACACTGCATACGGGAACTACCGTCGAGAAAATCGACGAGCAGGCAAAAGAAGTGGTCACTGCCGACGGAATGCGGGTACCTTATGATAAAGTTTTGATCGCAACAGGTTCCAACTCGTTTATTTTACCGATTCCCGGCAGCGACAAAGAAGGCGTAGTAGGTTTCCGCGATATCGCCGACTGTAATCAAATGCTGGAAGCGGCGAAAACCTGCCGCACGGCAGCCGTAATTGGCGGGGGCTTGCTCGGGCTCGAAGCCGCGAAAGGTCTCGTTCAGCTCGGAATGGATGTCACGGTCGTTCACTTAATGGAAGATTTAATGGAGCGCCAGCTCGATCATCAGGCTGCCGGCATGTTGAAGGCTGAACTTGAGCGTCAGGGGATTAAATTTAAAATGGGCGCGCAAACGGCCGAATTGCTGGGCGATACGAGAGTCAGCGGTCTCCGGTTCGCCGACGATACGGTGCTTGATGCCGAGTTTGTCGTTATGGCGGTAGGGATCAAACCGAATGTAACGGTCGCTAAGGAAAGCGGAATTACCGTCAACCGCGGGATCGTCGTAAACGATTATATGCAGACTTCGATGGAAGGCGTATATTCGGTCGGCGAATGTACGGAACACCGCGGGGTTTGCTACGGCCTGGTAGCTCCGTTGTTCGAACAGGGGATGGTACTGGCCAAGCATATCAGCGGCGTGGAAGCTCCTCCGTACGAAGGGTCGGTCGTATCGACCAAACTGAAAATCTCGGGCGTCGACGTGTTCTCGACCGGGGAGTTCATCGATGGTCCTGAGCATACGGTGATCGCCAACAAGGATGACTGGAAACGTACTTACAAGAAGATTTTGTTGAAAGACGGCATTATGGTCGGCGCGGTGTTGTTCGGCGATATTACGGATTCGGCGGAATTGCAAAAGCTCATTAAACAGAAAACGGTCATGACGGACGAATTGTACAGCTCGCTCATGGGAACCGGCTGCGGCGGAGGCAAGAAGACAACTTCGGTCGAAACGATGTCGGACGAAGAAATCGTCTGCGGTTGCAACGGGGTGACCAAAGCCACCATCGTAGATGTAATTACGAATCAGGGATTGACAACGGTCGATGAGATCAAAGCTTGTACCGGGGCTACCCGTTCGTGCGGCGGCTGCAAGCCGGTAGTGGAGCAAATCTTGCAATATGTGCTCGGTGACGGTTTCAAGACATCGGCCAAACAGGGGATTTGCGGCTGCACTACCCTAAGCCGTGATGAAATCGTGGCAGAGATTAAAGAAAAAGGATTACAGACGACGAAGGAAGTTATGAACGTACTTGGATGGAGTCAGCCGGAGGGCTGTTCGAAATGCCGTCCGGCGATCAACTACTACCTCGGTATGCTGAATCCGGATACGCATGAAGATGAAAAAGAGTCGCGTTTTGTTAATGAGCGCATGAGCGCGAATATCCAGAAAGACGGGACTTATACGGTCGTTCCGCGGATGTACGGCGGCGTAACTACGCCGGAAGAACTGAAGAAGATCGCCGATATCTCGCTGAAATACGATGTGAAGGTCGTCAAAGTAACCGGCGGTCAACGGCTTGATTTGATCGGCGTGAAGAAAGAAGATCTGCCGAAGGTCTGGGAAGAACTCGACATGCCGTCGGGCTACGCTTACGCCAAATCGCTGCGTACGGTTAAAACATGCGTTGGCTCGCAGTTCTGCCGGTTCGGTACGCAGGATTCGATGGGCATGGGCGCTACGTTGGAACGCAAATTCGAACGGCTTGATTTCCCTGCCAAATTCAAGTTGGCTGTGAATGGCTGCCCGCGGAACTGTGCGGAATCGTGCACGAAGGATATCGGGATCGTTGGGAACGACGGTGGATGGGAAATTTTCGTCGGCGGCAACGGAGGGATCAAAGCCCGACTCGCGGATACGCTTTGCAAAGTGAAGACCGATGAAGAATTGATCGAAATCGTGGGGTCGGTGATGCAGTACTACCGCGAAACAGGAAATTATCTGGAAAGAACCTCGGAATGGGTGGAACGGATCGGCCTGGAACAGATCAAGGCTGTGGTAGTCGACGATCTCGAAAACCGGAAAGCACTGATGGAACGCATCGAGTTCGCCTTGAAACAAGTAGAGGACCCTTGGAAGAAAATGCTCCGTGACGGAGACAACAGCGGCAAACTGTTTAACCGTTTGGAAATGAGCAATCAACTGTAATTATCGGTGGAGAGAGAAAGGAGAGCCCTAACATGAGCTTAAATAAAAATGAGTTTTTCCCTGTAGGAGCTTTGGAACAATTTCTGGTACAGATCGGACGCGTAGTAGAGATCGGTGGGCGGCAAATTGCTGTCTTCCGCCTCTCCGATGGCCGGATCTTCGCGGCGGTAAATCAAAGCCCGCATCCTAAAGGCGGACCGCTTGCGGAGGGAATTGTATCGGGCCATTATTTGTACGATCCTTTGTACGATTGGAAGATCGATTTGACCACCGGTCTCGTCCAGGCTCCGGATAACGGTCAGGCGCAAATGCTGACGACGAAGGTAGAGGACGGGCAAGTATGGATTGCAGCGGGAGAACTGCAGGCCGTATAGCGTGATAAAGTCATAGAAAACGCACATGGGAGAGAGTAGGGGATACAATGTTTACACAGAGCGTGGAGTCCATTGTAGAAGCAGCAGTAAAAAAGAAAGAGAAAATGAATGAGAGCCTGCCCAGGTATTTTGTTTCGACCTTGATGGCGGGGGCTTATGTGGGTCTTGGCATCATTCTGATTTTTAGCGTCGGCGCGCCGCTGGCCGCGGCGAAGTCGCCGTTCCAGACGATGGTCATGGGGATGTCGTTCGGGCTTGCTCTCACGCTAGTCATCTTCGCGGGTTCCGAGCTGTTTACGGGGAACAATATGTTTTTTACGGCTAGTACTCTAGCAAGAAGGACTACTGTAAAAGATACCCTGAAAAACTGGGTTATCGTTTTTCTAGGCAATTTGCTGGGAGCCATCATTTTAAGTTTACTTATTGTAGGAACAGGACTGTTTAAAACCGCAGCGCCGGAACATCTGATCTTCGCGGCTTCAGCGAAAAAGATGGGAGCACCGGTAGTGGAGCTCTTTTTCCGCGGTATTCTGTGTAACTGGCTTGTCTGTCTAGCCATCTGGATGGCTAACCGGGCAAAGGACGATATTTCCAAGCTCGTCTTGATTTGGTGGTGCCTTTATGCTTTTATCGCCAGCGGATATGAGCATAGCGTAGCTAATATGACCTTGCTCAGCCTGTCTGTGCTGCTGCCGAATCATCCGGATACGGTTTCTTTGGCCGGCTGGTTCCATAACATGATCCCGGTCACGCTGGGTAATATTATAGGCGGCGCCGTCTTTGTCGGGATGGCCTACTGGTTTATCTCCCCGGTGCGCAAGAAATAACTTCCTCTTACAGGAATAGGGCTGCTTTAACAGGTCTGAATGACCGTTAAAGCAGCCTTTTTTTTGCCGAGTAACCGTAATTATGCCTTGCCTTATAATGGCCGACTACATTAATTGTACGAGCCGGAAAAACAAAAAGGACAGGGCAGTGGATTAACTACTGCGCCGTCCTTATTTGAACGATAATTCGGATTGACGAAGAAAGAGGAGCCGTCATGTCGTGCACCGGGTCAGATCCGGCAAATTTCATTCGGGCAAAGCTCGCAATGACAAATATCCTGAAGCATAACGAGGTCCTTAATCACGATCATGCCGTTTTCATATTCCAGCGCATCTTTCTTGCGCAGATCACTCAGCATCCGGTTGACGCTTTCGCGCGTGGCGCCGATCATGTTCGACAGGTCGGTATGAGTAATCTTTTTGTTGATAAGGATATTGTCGCCATGCTGTTCGCCGTAAGTGTTGCTCAAACGGATCAGGGTCGAGCAGAGTGCACCGGGCTTGCCGTACATCATCAGATCGCGGAACTTGGTTTGCGTCAGACGATGGTGGATACCCATCCATTTCATAAAGTCGATGGCAAAATCGCAGTGCTGGCAGATCATGATTTCAAGATCCTTTTGCTCAATGACTCCGATCTCGGCGTCCTCAATGACCTCCGCGGTAAAACTGTGCTTCGTACTGAAGAAAGGATCTGCCTGACCGACCATATCGCCGCGTCCGTACATATACAGAATCAGCTCTTTGCCTTCGTCCGTAGATTTAGTCAGTTTCACGCGTCCGCGTTTAATATAGAACAGTTTATCGGAAAAGTCGCCTTCCCAGAACAGGTGTGTTCCTTCGGGATACGCTTTTTCTTTCATTGTGACGAGAAGACGGTTGAAGTTTTGTTCTGTAAAACAGCTCGTATTGCCGCGGGGCAGGGTGGCGCTAACTATTTCACTCATTATTGATTTCCCCTTTGTGTTCCAAATTTTTCTGAAAATTTTAAATTAATTATATACCGTTTTTACGGTTTTGGGGGAACTGTAAAGCCCGAAAAAGTGTCGAAATTTCAACATTGTGACTAATTTCACTTTTTATAAAATGAGATATTCATCACACAAAACGAGGAGATTGTAAGCCCAGAGCGGCCTGAATGGAAATTTGAACTGAAAAAACAATCAAAATAGAATGAAAAGTTTCACCATTTTAAAGTACGTGAAAAAATTCACTATACAAATCGAACCAGCTATGCTATGCTAAGACCATAAGAGAAGCGCACTGCTTCATAAGGATAAACCCGAACGTGAAAAAATTCACTAGAAAGAAAGGGTTATCCATTACCCAACTTAGGAGGATGAGAGAAATGGCCGTTAAGAACGAAGTTACGACAAAAGCCGAGCCCGCTGCACAAGATTACATCCAGACCTTGATCGACAAGGCGAAGAAAGCATCCGAAGCTTTCGTGAGCATGGATCAAGAACAAATCGATAACATTGTGCAGGCCATGGCGCTGGCCGGACTTGACAGACATATGTATCTGGCCAAGATGGCTGTTGAAGAAACCGGACGCGGTGTGTACGAAGACAAGATCATTAAGAACATGTTTGCGACCGAGTATATTTACCACAGCATCAAGAACAACAAAACAGTTGGTGTAATTGAAGATAACCCTTATGACAGTTTCCAAAAGATCGCTGAACCGGTTGGCATTATCATGGGGATCACTCCTGTAACCAACCCGACTTCGACAACCATCTTCAAATCTCTTATTGCCATCAAAACTCGTAATCCTATCATCTTCGGTTTCCACCCTTCGGCTCAAAAATGTAGCGCGGAAGCCGCAAAAATTCTGCTCGAAGCTGCCGTTAAGCACGGTGCACCTGCAGACTGCATCCAATGGATCGAAAATCCTTCGATGGATCGCACGAACGGCCTGATGAACCATCCCGACGTGGCTTGCATTCTGGCAACCGGCGGATCGGCTATGGTTAAGGCAGCATACAGTTGCGGCAAGCCGGCACTCGGCGTAGGTCCTGGTAACGTACCTTGCTTTATCGAAAAGAGCGCGGACCTGGATCAGGCGGTCAATGACCTGATTCTCTCGAAAACGTTCGATAACGGCATGATCTGTGCTTCCGAGCAAGCGGTTATTATTGAAGAGCCCGTTTTTGATCAAGTGAAGAAGAAAATGATTGCTAACGGCTGTTACTTTGTCAACAAAGACGAAGCTGCTAAACTTACAGCCGGAGCCATTATTGCAGATAAATGTGCAGTGAATCCGAATATCGTCGGTCAACCTGCCGTGAAGATCGCTCAAATGTGCGGCATCGATGTTCCGGCCGGAACAAAAGTTCTGGTAGCCGAAATCGAAGGCGTAGGTCCTAAATTCCCGTTGTCCGCTGAAAAATTGAGCCCGGTTCTGGCTTGCTACAAAGTCAAAACAGCTGAACAAGGCATCGAACGCGCGCTTGAAGTCGTTCAATTCGGAGGCATGGGGCATTCTTCGGTAATTCATAGTAATAATGAAGAAATCATTCAAAAATATTCGGATCGGATGCCTACTTGCCGGATTCTCGTCAACCAACCATCTTCGCAAGGCGGTATCGGCGACATTTACAATACGAACCTGCCTTCGCTGACGCTGGGCTGCGGATCTTACGGACGTAACTCGACTTCGTCGAACGTAACGGCTGTCAATCTGATCAACGTGAAAAGGGTGAATCGTCGTACCGTGAATATGCAATGGTTTAAAGTACCTGACAAAATCTATTTCGAGAAAAACTCGACGCAATACCTTGCCAAAATGCCGGATATTACTCGCGTACTGATTGTAACCGACCCAATGATGGTTAAACTGGGATATGTGGAAAGAGTGGAGCACTACCTCCGTCAACGTCAAACCCCGGTAGCGATCGAAGTATTCTCGGATGTTGAGCCGGATCCATCGACTACAACGGTAGAACGCGGTACGGAATTGATGGCGAAATTCCAACCGGACTGCATCATCGCACTTGGCGGCGGATCGCCGATGGATGCTGCAAAAGGCATGTGGTTGTTCTACGAATATCCGGATACCGACTTTAACAATTTGAAACAAAAATTCATGGATATCCGTAAACGGATCTACAAATACCCGCGCCTTGGACGCAAAGCGAAATTCGTTGCGATTCCAACCACTTCGGGTACGGGTTCGGAAGTAACCTCGTTTGCGGTAATTACGGATAAAGTCAATGGCAACACGAAATATCCTTTGGCTGATTACGAGCTGACTCCGGACGTAGCCATTATCGACCCTGAGTTCGTATACAGCTTGCCAAAAGTCGCTGTAGCCGACACAGGCATGGACGTTCTGACTCATGCCATCGAAGCTTATGTTTCGGTTATGGCAAGTGACTACACAGACGGTCTTGCTATCAAAGCCATCCAACTGGTATTCCAATACCTGGAGAAATCGGCCCTGACCGGAGACAAACTGGCCCGCGAAAAAATGCACAACGCTTCGACCTTGGCCGGTATGGCATTCGCGAACGCATTCCTGGGCATTAATCACAGCTTGGCCCATAAATGGGGCGGACAGTATCACACCGCGCATGGCCGTACCAATGCGATTCTGATGCCGCACGTTATTCGTTACAATGCGAAGAAGCCTACGAAATTCGCGGCATGGCCTAAATACACCCACTTCGTGGCTGACGAGCGTTATGCGGAAATCGCGCGTATTCTGGGACTGCCTGCTCGTACAACGGAAGAAGGCGTGAAGAGCTTGATCAAAGCCATCCGCGATCTGAACCAGAAACTCGGTATCCCTGAAACTTTCCAAGAGCTTGGTTTCGATGCGAAAGATTTCGAATCGCGTGTAGACTACCTGGCAGACCGTGCTTTCGAAGACCAATGTACAACAGCAAATCCGAAACTTCCGCTCGTAACCGAGTTGGCAGATGTTTACCGTGATGCTTTCTATGGAAGATTTGAAGAATAAGTGAACATTTAGACCGAAAAAAGTGACAAATATCACCTTAAAAGTGATATTTGTCACACTCTTTCTATAGAGGTTATTATATGATAGTAATATAAATGATCCCCCGTACAATGGTGAGTACAGTGGATTCGAAACTAAATCTAAGGGCTTATCAGTGTCAAAGTTGTGAAAATTATCACAAATTTTAGGGATCATGAGGCGCGGTATAAACCTTCAAGCCGCGTACTACAAAATATATATGGAGGGATTAAGATGTCGGTGATTGAGAGAGAAGTACAAAAAACGCAAGATGTTCAAACAGCTTGGAGAGGTTTTAAAAAAGGAACTTGGATGCGGGAAGTAAACACCCGCGACTTCATCGAGGCCAACATTCTAGCTTATGAAGGCAACGAATCTTTCTTGAAGGGCGCAACGGATAATACAAAAGCGCTTTGGGACATCATTTCCGATCTGACCAAGAAAGAAAGAGAAGCCGGCGGTGTACTTGACGTTGAAGTCAATAAGCCTTCCACCATCGTATCCCATGCTCCTGGTTACCTGGATAAAAACAAAGAACAAATCGTGGGCGTACAAGGGGAAGCTCCTTTTCAACGCACGATCCATCCTTTCGGCGGGATCAATATGGTTATCAACTCTTGCAAAGCTTACGGTTTCGACCTGCCAGGCGAGATTGTCGACATGTTTACTACGATTCGCAAAACGCACAATCAAGGCGTGTTCGATGCCTATACATCCGATATGAGAGCTGCCCGTAAAGCCGGTATTATCACAGGTCTTCCTGATGCATATGGCCGCGGCCGCATTATTGGTGACTACCGCCGCGTAGCGCTTTATGGCGTGGATTTCTTGATTAAAGAAAAAGTAAGCGAACTGAAGAGTCTTGAAGTCGATGTGATTGACGAAGACGTGATTCGCCTCCGCGAAGAGCTGTCCGAACAAATCCGCGCCTTGGGTGAATTGAAACAATTGGGTGAAATGTACGGCTTTGATATTTCGAGACCGGCAGAAAATGCGAAAGAAGCGTTCCAATGGGTATACTTCGGTTACCTGGCCGCAGTCAAAGAACAGGACGGGGCGGCAATGTCGCTTGGACGTGTATCTTCATTCCTTGATGCATACATCGAGCGCGATCTGGCTGAAGGAACCTTGACTGAAGAAACGGCTCAAGAATTGGTTGACCATTTCGTTATGAAACTGCGGATCGTCAAATTCCTGCGTACTCCGGACTACAATGATCTGTTCAGCGGCGACCCTACATGGGTTACGGAATCGATCGGCGGCATGTCTGTAAACGGCGTGACGAGAGTAACGAAGAACAGCTTCCGTTTCCTGCACACTCTTTACAACCTGGGTCCTGCTCCGGAACCAAACTTGACGGTTCTCTGGTCTGAGAAATTGCCTGAAGCCTTCAAAAAATATTGCGCTAAGGTATCTATCGAAACCAGTTCGATCCAATATGAAAACGATGATCTGATGCGTCCGATCTACGGTGATGATTATGGTATCGCCTGCTGTGTATCCGCTATGGAAATCGGCAAACAAATGCAGTTCTTCGGAGCACGCGCCAACCTGGCAAAAGCTCTGCTGTACGCGATTAACGGCGGTAAAGATGAAAAATCCGGCGCACAAGTCGGCCCTGAATTCCCGGCCATCACTTCCGAGTATTTGAATTACGACGAAGTCACGAAACGGTTCAAGCCGATGATGGAATGGCTTGCCAAGTTGTATGTGAACACGCTCAACGTTATTCACTACATGCATGATAAGTATTGCTACGAACGGATCGAAATGGCGCTGCATGACCGCGATATTCTCCGCACGATGGCTTGCGGGATCGCAGGTTTGTCCGTAGCGGCCGACTCGCTGAGCGCGATCAAGTATGCTAAAGTTAAACCGATCCGCAACGAACAAGGCATCGCGGTTGATTTTGAAATCGAAGGCGAATTCCCTTGTTACGGCAACAACGACGATAAAGTCGACCAAATCGCCGTAGATCTCGTTGAATCGTTCATGGGCATGATTCGCAAGCACAAAACTTACCGCAATGCTATGCCGACTCAATCGGTATTGACGATTACATCGAACGTTGTTTATGGTAAGAAAACAGGAACTACACCGGACGGACGTAAAGCGGGCGAACCGTTTGCTCCTGGCGCCAATCCGATGCACGGCCGTGACAAGAAGGGTGCGCTGGCATCGCTCAGCTCCGTCGCTAAACTGCCGTATGAACACAGCTTGGACGGGATTTCGAACACCTTCTCAATCGTGCCTAAAGCTCTTGGTAAAGAAGCTGAGATCCGCAAATCGAACCTGGTATCGATGATGGACGGATACTTCGGCAGCAAAGCACATCACCTTAATGTTAACGTCTTTGACCGCGAGCAGTTGATGGATGCAATGGATCATCCGGAAAACTATCCGCAATTGACGATCCGCGTTTCGGGATATGCGGTTAACTTCATCAAATTGACCCGTGAGCAACAGCTTGACGTTATTAACCGGACCTTCCACGGTTCGATGTAATAATGTAGGGTATTAGAGTACTATTAGCTTGATATTTCACCTAAGGCAGCTGAATCAGGAAGGGTGACGAAAAATGCTTAAAGGTCGCATACATTCATTGGAAACTTTCGGAACGGTCGATGGCCCGGGTATTCGTTTCGTACTCTTTATGCAGGGCTGCCTGCTTAAATGCCAGTATTGTCATAATCCGGATACCTGGAGCCTGACGGACGGGAAAGAAATGACCGTGGAAGAGGTATTGGCCGAAATCGAACCTTACCTTAACTACTACCGTTCTTCAGGCGGCGGGTTGACGGTGTCCGGCGGGGAAGCGACGCTGCAGGCCCCTTTTGTAACCGAGCTGTTCCGCGAGGTCAAGAAACGCTGGAATTTGCACACTACGCTGGATACAAACGGTTATAATGAAGGGGACAAAATCAAGGATCTTCTCGATGTAACGGATCTTGTTATGCTTGATCTTAAGCATATTGATAATGAGAAGCACATCAAGCTGACGGGCAAACCGAACGACCGGATGTTAAAGATGGCCGAATGGCTGTCGGAACACGGACGGAGCATGTGGATCAGGCACGTATTTGTTCCGGGTATTCACGAAGATGAGGAAGACTTGCTAAACCTTGGCCGTTTTATCGGCAAGCTACAGGGTGTTGAGAAATTCGAAATTCTTCCTTATCACCAAATGGGTGTCTACAAGTGGCAAGAGTTAGGGTGGGACTATCCGCTGGACGGAGTACCTTCGCCGACGCCGGAAGAAATTGAACGTGCTAATCATCTCATTGAAGAGGGAAGAAAACAACTGGAATCATCTCGTAATTAGATTTATTGTGTAAGATAATATGACATAAACATTTACTTTTTACAAAAAAGCGGTTAAACTCGACGATACGTGTCAGGTTTAACCGCTTTCTTTTTGTCGATTAGATGATATTATCCCCTAAATAGAAAAATGTCCACCTTATCAGAAATGGAGACGCTTTCTATAATAAAGGTGTAACACAAACTGATCTTGAGGAGGGTCATAGAAACATGAAGAAAAGTTTGATGCTGCTCATGACGCTGATTTTTGTAGCGTCAGCAATGCTGGCTGGGTGCGGCAAATCCAACAGCAACGGGGGAAACGCCCCGGCCAACGAAGGACAAACGACGACTAACAATGGAGGAAATGAGGCGAAGGTGAACGATGAACCGTTCGAAATTACAATTCGCCATACTCAGGTAGGGGAGTCCAAGAAATTCCGCCTGGCATTGCTTGAAGATGTCGTTAAAAAGACTCAGGATGCGGTGCCGGGCTTGACGATCAAGCTGGACGCCGTAGAATCCGAAGTCAACCGGAAGGAAAAACTGAGAGGCGAAATGGCAGCAGGCAAGCCGCCGGAAGTTTTTGACGTATTCGGCAGCCCGGATGCAGCTCTTTACGCCAAAGAAGGTTTGATGCTTGACCTTACTCCGATTTTGGACGAACTTGGCCTCAAGGATAAATTTACTACATTGGCGCCATTTACAGTTGACGGAAAGATCTATGGTCTTCCTATCGGGGGATCTATCGAAGGATATTTCTACAATAAAGAGTACTTTGAACAAAAAAGCCTGAAGACTCCAACAACACTCGACGAACTGGATAAACTGGCTGAAGCGATCAAAGCTGACGGCAAAATTCCGTTCGCTCAATCTTCCAAAGATGCTTGGATTCCGCTCATGACGACAAATAACCTGTGGTCCTACTATGCCGGGCCTGAAATTACTTACGGTTTCAAAACAGGGGAAACCAAATGGACAGACGAAAACATGGTGAAAGCCGTTGCCAAGCATAAAGAATGGGTGGATAAAGGCTACTACAAAAAAGGCGAACTCGGTTTTGAGTATGCGGATATGAGAAACCAAATCATCACTGGCGAAGCCGTTATGATGATGGACGGATCTTGGGCTAACTCGGTATTCAGAGATCCTGCCCAAGCCGGCGATATGGTTGGTAAAATCGGATTCTTTAACATGCCTCCTGTAAATGCAGGCGATCCAGTCGTGGTCATGCAGGATGCCAACAACGGTTACGGCTTCTCCGCCGCCGTTGCTGAGGACCCTCGCAAACTGCAAGCGGTCAAAGAGTTCATCAAGAATATGTGGACGGACGAAATGCAGCTTCGCGGTCTGAAAGAAGACGGCGTGCTTCCGGCAATGAAGATGGATCTGGAACAAATGAAAACTACGTCTGATGACGCGCTTATGCAAGATATTTTCAAAGCCGTAAGTGAAATCGGAACTTCGTTCCCGGCGTTTGACGCACTTGTTCAGGCAGAAGTAAATACGGCGCTTAGCATGGGAATTCAACAAATCATAGGCGGCGAGATTGAACCGGCGAAGATGCTGGAAAATGTACAGGCCGCCCAAGACACAGCCAATAAAGCAGAGCAATAAGGTTTAATCAATGACGAAGAGGGCGCCACCCGTCTCAAGTATGTGGGGGCGTCCTTTTCCACTAAATTAGGAAGAAACGGTTTGCAATCACATGTTTAGCAGAGAGTTTAATTTCGCATTTGTTACGGAGGTTTATCATGAATAAAGCGCTTAGAAATCCTCTGATTTATCTGATATTTGTGATCCCGGCGTTCGTTCTGTTCCTTGCCTTTTTCATTTATCCGGTCTTTACGGCGATCAATAACAGTTTTACGAGCTGGAACGGGATATCCAAAAACATCAATTATATCGGATTCGACAACTATGTTACCGCCTTCAATGATGTAGCTTTTTGGAAATCGGTAAGAAATAACGTCTATTTCATTTTGTTTTCATGCCTTATTCAGGTACCGCTCATCGTCATTTTTTCACTTTTGATTGCGAACGTCAAGAAACTAAAAGGGTTGTATAAAACCGCAGTATTTATGCCCTCGATCATGTCGACGGCCGTCATCGGGATTTTGTGGGGCTTTATCTACAATCCGGACTTTGGCCTTGCCAATGAAATACTGGGCGTATTCGGCGTTTCCCCGGTGTATTGGCTGTCGGACAAAAACTGGGCCATGATCTCAATTCTGATTACGAATGCCTGGCAGTGGACCGGGTTCTACATTGTTATGGTACTTGCCGCGATTATCGCGATTCCGAAAGAACTCGAAGAAGCAGCGGCGATTGATGGAGCAACCGGGTTTCAGCGTGCCACTAGAATCACTATTCCGCTAATCATGCCGATTATTTCCGTCGTTATCATGCTGTCCATCGCCGGCGCCATGAAAGCTGCGGATATCGTGCTCGTAATGACCAAGGGAGGACCGGCAGGCTCGACCGACGTCATGGCTACTTATATGATTCGATACGCAATAACGAGCTTTAAGCACGGTTTTGGTAACTCCATCGCCGTCCTGATCTTTGTATTTACTATCATCATTACCGTCTTGTATCAAGTGTTGATTTCCAAACGGACAGAAAGGATTGAATACTGATGAGAGCGCTCAAAAAATCGATTCCGCACATTTTTCTAATGGCTTATCTGCTCGTCATCCTATATCCGTTCCTGTTCGTTCTCTTTTCATCGGTCAAAACGAACAACCAGGATATTGCCTCGAATCCGTTCGGGCTTCCCGGTTCGATTACGTTCGACAATTACGTCAATGCCTGGGTCAATGCAAAAATTAGTACGTACTTCTTTAATAGCTTGTATATTGGCGTCTTTTCGGCATGTTTATCCATCCTGTTTGCGGCGATGCTCGCGTTTGCCGTAACCCGGATGCGCTACAACCGAATCAGCGCGATTATTTTTCAATTGATTCTGCTCGGCATGCTGATTCCGAACAACTCGCTGCTGCTTCCGATTTATGGAATTATGAGAAAACTGGATATTCTGGATACGCATGTGGCGTTGATTTTGCCTTACGTAGCCAATGCGATCCCGTTCTCGGTCATTATTCTGGCGGCATTTATGCGCTCGCTTCCCGGGGAAATTGAAGAGGCTGCCGTTATTGACGGACTTAGCTCCGCAGGCCTTTTTGCCAGAATTATTATTCCGTTGACCGTGCCGGCGATTGTTACGGTATTCATTATTAACTTCCTGGGCAACTGGAATGAGTTCCTGCTCGCCAACTATTTCCTTTCTAGCGAAGAATTAAGAACGTTGCCCGTGGGGATGGTCGGTTTCAGAGACGCCTACAATACCAATTATGCGCAGATGTCTGCAGGGATCATTTTCAGTGTGCTGCCGGTCATGATTATTTACGCTATCCTTCAGGAAAAAATTATTGAAGGAGTTACGGCAGGTAGTGTCAAAGGATAATAGGGGCGGAATCAAGATCATATTCCAATGATTCATAACGCCTAATCCGAAGCGGGAGCCAAACATCTCATGAATTTGCGAATCAAGCTGTTTACGGCGTTTCTGGGGCTTGTCATTATTCCATTATTCATTCTGGGGATCATTACTTTTCTGATCACGTTCCGGTCGATCGAAACCAAGTACAGTCAACAGACTGAATATTCGTTGAAAGCGATAGGCTATAGCATCAAAAATATATTTCATGAGATGGATAATGTGACTGACAACGGGATTGCCAAAGGCGTATTTCAGGCGGCGTTGATTGCCCAGGATCCGGATTCTCAGGATTTGACGGCAGCGAATCAGCTTGAACTGAATGCCAATCAGCGTAATTTTCGTTCTTTGCTGTATAATCATCCCGCAATCGATTACGCTTTCCTGTACAATGTTCACGGCAACAAAGATTCCAACGTGATCACGATATTCAATAAGGAAAACTTTGAGACTCTTCCTTATGAGCAGTTCAAGGGACACGAACTGTACAATGAGGTAATGGAGCTTAACGGCAATCCGAAGTGGATTGCGCCGCATGAATATCCGGAGTTGACCGGCTCGGAAAACGTGTTTACGCAAATTCGGCTGATCAAGGATTTGGACAGCTTTAAACGGGTAGGCGTACTGGTCGTCCAGATTAAAAACTGGGAATTTGATAAAATATTTCAAAATCTTACTTTGGGCAGCAAAATGAAGGATACCCGCTTTTTTCTCGTGAACGACAAGGGACAGGTACTCTATGATTTTCAATCGGAATTGAACGGAGAAACTTTGCAGCCCAACATTCAAAAAAAACTGGCCGTGACTAAAGACGCGCTTAGTTTTAAAGGAAAGTTCAACGGGGAAGAAAGCGTCATTTCGATTTACAGTTTGAAGGAATACCCGTGGAAGCTTGTGTCCGTAACCTCCTGGCATTATTTGTCCCAAGAAGTAACGACTTTTGCCAAATGGTTCGTTGCCATCATTCTGATTTGCGTACTCACGGCCATGCTGTTTAACTTCTTGTTCATGAACCGGATCACCGGGACAATCGGCGTTATCGTCCGATTCATGAGAAAAGTGGAAGACGGCGATCTGAGCGCGCGGGTCGACGAAAAAGGCGACGACGAGTTGCTTTTGCTGCAGCAAGGATTCAATAGTCAAATGGATAAAATCAACGAACTGTTTAACCAGGTGAAAAGAGAACAATTGCAAAAGGCGAATGCCGAACTCCGGGTCTTGCAGGCGCAGATCAAGCCGCATTTCCTGTTCAATACGCTGGAATCAATCAACGTGCTGGCCGTGCAAAACGAAGGGCGGAAAGTGAGCGAGATGGTAATCCGGCTTGCCAGCATTTTGAGAATCAGCATTCAGGACAAAGAAGAAATTTCGCTCGGGCTGGAAATCGAGCACCTGAGGAATTATCTGGAAATCCAGAAATTCCGATTCGAGGAGTTGTTCGATTACGAGATGGATATTCCGGCCGAGATGATGAATTGCATGCTGCTAAAGCTTACCCTGCAACCGCTTGTGGAAAACAGCATTCAGCACGGGTTTGAGGGCATAGACTATAAAGGAGTCATCAAGGTAACGGGATTTATGGAGGAAGACCGTCTTTTGCTCCGGGTCGAGGATAACGGCATTGGAATGTCCAGTGAGCAGTTGTCCATTATCCAATATGCGGACCCCGATCTGGTCGAACAAGCCGTAAAATCGTATCCTAGCCATGAACGGCGGGGACTTGGATTGAGAAGCGTGTTTGACCGTCTCCGGTTCCAATACGGCAGCAAATACGGACTGTTCATCTGTTCACAGCCTGGCCGAGGTACGGTGATCCAGTGCGTGATTCCAAAATATGAATTGGGTGATAAAATATGAAGCTGAAAGTTTTGCTGGTGGACGACGAGATTCATATTTTAAACAATTTATCCAAAGTGCTTCCGTGGGAGGCTATGGGTTTCGAAATTGCCGGGTTGGCCAAAAATGGCGTGGAGGCGCTGGAAACGGCAATCGAGCATCAGCCTGATTTGATTTTGTGCGACATCCGCATGCCGATCATGGATGGAATGACGCTGATTCAACATTTGCGTGAGCAAGGACTGAGCAGCGAGATCTTGCTTCTGACCGGATACCAGGAATTCGAATATGCCCGAATCGGGATCAGATATGGCGTTCGGGACTATATTTGCAAGCCGATCAATTACTACGAGCTTGAGGAAGTTGTACGAAAGATAGCGGATCAAATTATAGAAAGAAGAAAGAAACAAAGCAAAGAACAGCGCTTAAACCGGGTGGCTTCTTTAGCTAATGAAAATTATATACTTCACACGTTGTTGGGTCAGGAGAGAGAAGAAGAAGGCGTATTGTGGGATGAAGAGGACGGCGGCGAAGAAAGCAAGACCCGCGGCGTCCTGCTGCTGGACCTGGAGGGTTATGCCCACAAGTCCATTTCCTGGACATTACATGAACGGAAAGCCTGGAATTTGCACATCAAAAATCTGCTCAAGGAAATGTTTGCATCGATAATTAAACAATATACGGTATTGCAAGTAAGGGAAGGGGAATGGTGCATTATTTTTCATTCCCCGCAAGAAGAGATCACGAAAGATCAGCTTCGGCCTGGTTACGAACAATTGCAGGGGATTGTCAGCGAAAAGGAAGGCATGATGATCCGCATGTGTTTGGAGCAGAGTCCGGTTGGATGGACCGAAATGTCCTCCGTCTATCAGCGCATGCAGCAAATGCTCATCTTATGTCCGCCGCTGGAATGGTTTCTGGATGCCCGTCTGTTTGTGGAGTCATCCGCGTCCTATACGGATTCGAAAGGCTCCCAGTGGCGGTTTATCGAGCAAATCGGGAACGGCCTCCGAAACGGAAGCCACGAATTGCTTGTCCAGGTCGTTTCGGAGTTGAAATACTACGTGGGCCATATGACGGAGAATCGGGCGGCTGAAAAGCTGCTACATTACTTGCTGATTCACTTGCTTCGTGAAATGCGCGAGCTGCAGATGTTGTCTGGAGAACAGGAGCAAGCCGTTTGGCTCCGGCTTCAGGAGTTTCTTAGTTTGAAAGATCTGACATCGCTCGTTATTTCCTTGGTGGACCGGGCAAGAGAATCGCTTGCGGCCAAGAAATCATCCGAAACGCTGATGATGTCTGCACAAAATTACATTCAACATCATTTGGGCGATGATTTCGGTATTGAGGATATAGCTGAATATTTAGGCATCAGCTGCAGTTACTTCTGCCTGCTCTTCAAGAATCATTTTGGCGAGACCTTTGTTGAGTATTTAACGAAGCAACGCGTTGAGATGGCGAAATGCCTGCTGAGCGGCAGCGAGAAATCGGTTACGCAAATCGGCTCCGTCGTAGGTTATCAGGAGCGAAGGTACTTCACGAAAGTGTTCCAGAAATATACCGGGATGACTCCTTCGGAATTCAGGTTGAAGGAAACGTCCATATCCTGAGTAAGGAAGGTGCCAACGTGGAATTGTCCAAATTAACTTTGGAAGAAAAAATCGGTCAGCTGTTTATTTGCGGTTTTCACGGGCTGGAAGCCGATGAGCAGATCAAGAAGTTAACAAAGGATTATCATATCGGCGGAACGGTTTACTTCCGCAGAAACGTGGAATCGGTGCCGCAGCTTGCGGCGCTGTCCTCCAGTTTGCAACAACTGCCGCGTAATAATCATGAAATTCCGCTGTTTATTTCGATTGACCAGGAGGGTGGGATGGTAGCGCGCCTGGATCATGAGGGAATGAGCCGGATTCCCGGCAACATGACGCTGGGGGCCGCAGGGGATGTTCAATTAACGGAGGCGGCGGCCGTGCTTGCAGCGAAGGAAATGCTGTCACTCGGAATCAATTTTAATTTCGCGCCTTGCATCGACGTCAACAATAACCCGTCAAATCCGGTTATCGGCGTAAGAGCGTTCGGTGAAGATCCGGTGAAGGTGGCGGAGCATGGCAATGCGGCGATCCACGGATATCAGCAAACCGGCGTGATCGCGACCGCCAAGCATTTTCCCGGTCACGGAGATACGGCGGTCGACTCTCACCGCGGATTGGCCGTTGTTCCGCACGATAAGGAGCGGCTCAGCAAGGTTGAACTGCTCCCGTTCCGCGAAGCGATCGCGGCCGGAGTCGATGCCATCATGACGGCGCATGTCATCTTCCCGGCGTTCGAGCCGGAAGAAATACCGGCGACGCTGTCCCGCCGGGTCCTTACGGATCTGCTGCGCGGAGAACTAGGGTATGAAGGAGTCATCGTGACGGATTGCCTGGAGATGCACGCCATATCCAAGTCCTGCGGGATTCCGGAGGGAGCGGTTGCCGCGATCGAAGCCGGGGCGGACATCGTGCTGGTGAGCCACACGCTGCAGGACCAGATCGCGGCCATCGAAGCGGTCATCGCTTCCGTTCGGAGCGGCCGGATCAGTCCGGAGCGGATCGACCAATCCTTGGAGCGGGTTCTGGCTTTGAAAGCGAAGCGCCTTGCTGCAGGCACCGTCAATACAAGTGGATCTCCTGCGGCGGTTCCCGTGCCGCTGACACCGTCTGAAGAAAGCGGGGCGCTTCTTACCCGGATCGCGGAAGGCAGTGTTACGCTCGTCAAGGATGCGGGCAACCTGCCTCTGAAAGGTGCCGAGCCGATTCTGGTTATCTGGCCGGAACTCCGTCACCGGACGGAAGTCGACGAACCGGCTGTGCACAGATATACACTGGCGGATGCGTTAGGAGCTTATGTCAACAACGTTGAACTTTCCGTCATCGGAACTCTTCCTTCGGACGTGGAAATTCAAGAGGTTCTAAGGAAAAGTGTCGATTATGAGCAGATTGTAGTTGTGACCTATACGGCCGAGGGGGAAATTCCGGAAGGTCAGATCCGGCTTGTAGAAGCTTTGAACCGGGCCCATGGCCCGAAAATCATTGTTGCTTCGACCCGAAACCCGTATGATATCAACGCATTTCCGGATACAGGCACCTACCTCTGCCTGTATGAGAACCGTTCCTTCTCCCTGGATGCACTGGCAAAGGTTTTAACGGGTAAGTTGGTTCCTACGGGAAGGCTCCCAGTGAGCCTAAATACCCGATACCCTGCTGGATTCCGTCTTTAATATTTTTTTCTTCGACAAACCTGATAATGATGAAATGGCAGACCTTTCATTCGGGAGGGTCTGCTGTTTTATTTTATTGCCCTGACAACGTTTTTTTGCTTTACTTAATGGGGGGAGTTATTTTACATTGCTTTGATATTAGGAGCAACTTTTCCCGAAGTTTAGCGTTTAATAGTATGTGTGATTGACGAGAAAGTTACAAAATGGGAGTAGAGAAGGAGTCTAGCATGAATTTCAAAAGATTGGTCATTACAACAGTTATAGCGGCTTCGCAAGTTGCGATGGTCCTCCCCGCCAGTGCGGAAGAGATGGTCCAGACAAATCCTCAAAGCGAAGTCAATGTTTCAGGGCAAGCGCTTAATAACGCAAATACCGGAAACCTGAACCAGAATGGGACGGTAGACGGAACGACAAACCCGGATCAGGGACAAGTTGATAGCCAAATCGATGGTCAGGTGACCGATGAAACCGGTGGAACTACGGTTCCGGGCAGTACGGATGAAGGAACCGGTTCGGAAGGCTCGGAAACTGGCGGAAACACTACTACAACGACTCCGCCGGTTGTAGATAACACTTCGGCCAGCAGTACGGACGGTAAGCTCATCCTGATGATGAACAGCAAAAAAATGTATCAAAACGGAAAAGAATACCTGGCCGGATATCCGATGGAAGTCCAAAAAGGAGTTTCTTACGTCTCGATCCGCGCTATCGTTGAACGCGCCGGATTGCAAATCAATTATGACAGCAAAACCAAAGAAACGATTATTCAGCGGGGAAGCGACGAACTTCGTTTTAAAGTGAACTCTTCGAGTTACAAAGTCAACGGAGTCACGACTAAAATGAGCGGCACTTCATATTCTACAAAAAATAATTTCATGGTTCCGTTAACGGCAATCACGAAAGCTTTGAATATGCCTTACGAATGGGATCAAAAAGGCAAACGCGTCATCGTGAGCGTTTCGACGAAGCCGGTTGCTTCGTTTTCGATCGGAAACAAAGAGGTGATTTCCGGCGAAACCCAGGTCCAGTATCTGAACAATGCATACTCGCCTTCGGGATTGCCGATCGTGAATGAGGAATGGCTGGGACGCGAAGAGATGTTTATGACGCCGGGCCAGTACGTCGTCACGTACCGGGTGCAGGATTCCAGCGGTCAGTGGAGCGATCCGTTCTCGCTGACAGTAAATGTGGTGAAGCCGCATACGCCTCCTGTAGCCAACTTCACTACGGATAAAGAAACCTACAAAATGGGTGAACTCATTACTTATAACGATCTCAGTACGGATGAAGTCGGCATCAAGGATCGCGACTGGGAGAACAGGGAGCTAGCTTTCTTTACACCGGGACCGGTCTCTATTAAATTGACGGTAACTAACCAATTCGGGTTGACTTCAAGCGTCGAAAAGATGATCACCATTACGAATGAAACGCTATATACTCGTGATGATTTCAACAAAATCTTCACGCCGGTCGGCGACAAATACATGTTCGACGGAACTCAGGTTCCCTCCTGGGCCAAAGTGAACTATTCGTTCACTGCGGATCCGACGACGCTGATCCGCAGTAACAGCCCCGAAACCGTGTATTCCGAAGGGGTTGTGTACCGTGAAACCGCGATCGGAGACACTCGCTTTATGATCCACCATGCGAACGCGACTGGCAAAAGCGTGAAAATGTACGTTATCGCAAGCAACAAAAACACGACGGAAACCGCCCGCCTGACGCAAACCAATCTGGGCTTTGCGGGACCTAACCAATATGCAACGGGCGTAGGTAAGGCTTCGGTTCAGCGTTATTATGAATCGTTGCAAACCGGAAATAAATACAAAGACATGTGGATCGCCCCTGGCGAAAGCAAAATTATTTTGACCGAACTAAGCGCCACCTCCATGAAGCCGGGAGAAGTCATTTCCCTCTTAGCGGATTTGTACAGCGATCAAACGTTGCAATATGATGTGATCATGCTCGATGCGAGTAAGGATCCGTTCAAATCGCTGCCTTATCTGAGTGTGCTGCCTTCGGATATTCATAACCGGGGGACGTATACCGATGCAACAAGACATATCGAATATAGTGAATTAATCGGTACAACACCTACCCGACTTCTGATTGGTGACAATTCCAGCGATCCATTCCTTGTAGGAGAAGACGGCCCGACCGGAGAGTACAAATTGAATGCCGGCAACTTCGGCGTTGTTTACACCATCAAACTTCACCGTGTTGCTCCTAACACTTTGATTACGTTCAATCCGCGCGGCGGGTTCTATACCGGCAACATCATGGTTAACGGTAATATCGTGCCGATCGCTAACAGCAGCGGTTTGAGCGCGCCGAACGAGAACAGCGTATTGTTCCGTTCGGGAGACCGAGAACAGACTGTGGAATTCCTGTTTACTGCCGCACCGGGCAGCAACTTGTCGGTCAATCTGCTGTTCCAGCCGATGCCGGAAGTGAAACAACCTTAAGTTCGAGCTTCAGAAATTAGAGGTATGCTTTAATCCAAGAGTCCTGGACTTCGCTCCAGGGCTCTTTTTTGTGTCATATTTGATCAGGGGTTGATTGGCCACGGGCTTTGACTTATGTTGAAGCGAGCGCCTTCATTGACGGAGGCTCTGTTTTGCGTCATTATTAGTAGTGACGCATGGAGGTTTGTATGACGGGAGGAATGTCGCATGCTGTCAACAGAACAAATTATCGCTGTCATGTCCGCCCAAGGATTGCGGATTACCGACCAGCGCAGAACCTTGGCCAAGCTGTTTGCCGAGCGCGACGGTTATTTGACGCCCAAGGATGTATATGATTATATGTGCAAGCAGTATAGCGGGCTCAGTTTTGATACGGTGTACCGGAACCTGAGAGTCATGGAAGAGCTTGGAGCCATCGAACAAATCGTGTTCGAGGACGGGTTAAAGTTCAGGGCCAGCTGTAACAGCGAAGGATATCATCATCATCATCTGATCTGTTTGCAGTGTCAAAAAACATACCCGATCCACTTCTGTCCGATGCCGCTGACGGATGCGCCGGAGGAATTTCAAGTGGTAAAGCATAAGTTTGAAGTGTTCGGTTATTGCAAGGATTGCCGGCGGGACGGTACCGTGGAGAAAGAAAAGGCTGCCCAACAGAGCGGAGGAAGCTAAGATGGGCATAGTACGCAAAAGCCTTCAGGGTCCGATTCATTTTTACCGGAAATTTATTTCTCCGCTGAAGCCTCCTACCTGCCGCTTTTATCCGACCTGCTCCGCGTATGCGCTTGAGGCGATTGAGGTCCACGGGCCGATCAAGGGTCCTCTGCTGGCGGCGAAAAGGATTGCCAAATGCCATCCTTTTCATCCTGGCGGACTTGATCCGGTACCCCCTAAGCGCATAAGGGGCGAAAATAACGGGGAATCGGCGGAACAAGACAATGGCAACCGCGATCCGCTTTCCGCGAAATAACCTTGTTTTTTCGGTAGTACGGCATCTCCTTGACAGAGATAATGTCTTTTCTTAATATAAAGGAATAATACAATTTTCGATGAACGGATGAGTACAGGGTTTTAGGTCCAGCAACAGAGAGCCGGGGTAGCTGAAAACCGGTCTGGAACGGCCTTGGAATATGGTCCGGGAGAAACTGCTTTCGAGTCGGATTTTATTTTGGGTTCGATAAGGGAGCGGCGCGGCATCCGGCGTTAGCGGAGGGTCATCATTGACCGGCTGAGCCCGTTCGCTGTAAAGCGGCGGGGAATTTGGGTGGTAACGCGTGAGCTTTCTCTCGTCCCATGATGGGGCGGGAGTTTTTTTGTTTACCCACGAACATGCTTTGAAGATAATGCGCTCTATAAGAAAAAGGAGATGAAGATGATGTCAGACAAAAAGACGTTCTACATCACGACACCAATTTATTATCCCAGCGATAAGCTGCATATCGGGCATGCTTATACCACGGTCGCCGGGGACGCCATTGCGCGTTACAAGCGCCTGCGCGGGTATGATGTCCGCTATTTGACGGGTACCGATGAACATGGCCAAAAAATCGAACGGAAAGCTGCTGAAGCCGGCAAAACGCCACAGCAGTTTGTCGATGATATCGTGATCGGAATTAAAGAGCTGTGGAAAAAGCTCGATATTTCAAACGATGATTTTATCCGGACAACTGAACCGCGGCACAAAGCCGTTGTCGAGGAAATCTTCGACCGATTGCTGCAAAAGGGCGATATTTACAAGGGTGAATATGAAGGCTGGTATTGTACGCCTTGCGAATCGTTTTTTACGGAACGCCAGTTAGTGGATGGAAACTGTCCGGACTGCGGACGTCCGGTGGAGCTGGTTAAGGAAGAGAGCTACTTTTTCCGGATGAGCAACTATGTGGATCGCCTGCTGAAGTATTACGAGGAAAACCCGGATTTTATCCAACCGGAATCCCGTAAAAATGAAATGATCAACAATTTCATCAAGCCGGGCCTGGAAGATCTTGCGGTTTCTCGGGCCACTTTCGATTGGGGCGTTAAGGTCAAAGGAGATCCGAAGCACGTCGTTTATGTATGGATCGATGCATTGTCCAATTATATAACGGCACTTGGTTACGGCACGGAAAATGCCGAGCTATTCAACCGTTATTGGCCTGCGGACGTCCATCTGGTCGGCAAAGAGATCGTACGCTTCCATACGATTTACTGGCCGATCATGCTGATGGCGCTCGATTTGCCGCTGCCCAAGAAAGTGTTTGGTCATGGCTGGCTGTTGATGAAGGGCGGCAAAATGTCCAAATCCAAAGGCAATGTAATGGATCCGTTCGTGCTGATCGACAGATACGGGCTGGACGCCACCCGCTATTACCTGCTTCGCGAGGTGCCGTTCGGCGCGGATGGTTCTTTTACGCCGGAAAGCTTCGTGCAGCGGGTGAACTCCGATTTGGCGAACGACCTCGGAAACTTGCTCAATCGTACGGTAGCGATGGTAGGAAAATATTTTGACGGCGTCGTGCCTGCCTACGCGCCTGGCGTTACGCCATATGATGCGGATTTGTCGAACCTGGCGCAGGAAACGGTGGCCAAGGTCGAAGAGGTGATGGAGAATCTGGAATTCTCCGTGGCGCTTGCTGCCATCGGTTCGTTTATCGGCCGAACCAACAAGTACGTCGATGAAACTCAGCCGTGGGTACTTGCGAAAGATGAGGCCAGACAAGGCGAACTGGCTTCCGTAATGGCGCACCTCGTAGAATCGCTGCGGATCGCCGCAATACTGTTGCAGCCGTTCTTGACCCAGGCGCCGGCCAAAATCTGGGCCCAGTTGGGACTTGTTCCCGGCGAGCTGACGAGCTGGGAGAGCGCCAAAACGTTCGGCCTCATTCCGGCCGGAACGAAGGTGGGCAAAGGAGAGCCGATCTTCCCGCGGCTCGACGCCGAGATCGAGATCGAGTACATCGCGAACTCGATGGCCGGGGGAGCCGCAGCAGCGTCAGCAGAGGCAGACGGGGCGGTAAAGGCGGAGGTTGAACCAGCCGCCAAGCCGGAGACGAAGGACGAAATCGGCATTGACGATTTCGCCAAGGTGGAGTTGCGTGTAGCTGAGGTACTGGCTTGCGAGCAGGTGCCGAAAGCCGATAAGCTGCTGAAGCTGCAGCTTGATCTCGGATTTGAACAGCGGCAGGTGGTATCCGGCATTGCGAAGTTTTATAAGCCGGAGGAGCTCGTCGGCCGCAAAGTGATTTGCGTGACGAACCTGAAGCCGGTGAAGCTGCGCGGGGAGTTGTCCCAAGGGATGATTCTTGCGGCGTCCCAGGGCGACCAATTGACCCTGGCTACCGTGCCTGCTTCCATGCCAAACGGAGCAATCGTGAAATAAAATAATGAAGTTAACGCCAAGGGGCTGCCCTTGGCGTTTTTTTTGTTCTTGGAGTTGCAATAATAAGAATAATAGAGAAGGTGGTTGACACCTTGTTTAGATTACCCCTATAATCATATTTGTAATTATTACGATTAAGAGGAGAAAGATTATGAATTACTACATAAAGAACGGATGGAGAATGATTTTGCCGCTGATTGCTTCGCTTATTTTGTTGGCGGGTTGCGGGAAGAGCGCGGGCGGGGAGATCGTTCCGGGTAAGGTGAATGTGGTCACCAGCTTTTATCCCATCTATGAGTTTGCCAATGCGATCGGTGGAGAGGACGCCAACGTGATTAATCTGCTTCCTGTCGGGGTGGAGCCGCATGATTGGACGCCGCGCAGCCAGGACATTCTTAACACTTCAAAAGCTGAGCTGTTCCTGTACAACGGTGCCGGGTTGGAAGGTTGGGCACCGAATTTCCTGAAAGGGCTGGGCAAGGATGCAAACGTAAAGACCGTAGAAGTCAGCGATGGCATCGAACTTATTTACAGCGAAGGAGATGACGGGCACGGTCATGGAGAAGAAGGACATGGTCATGAAGAAGAGGGTCATGATCACGAAGCCGAAGGACATGATCACGAAGCCGAAGGACATGATCACGAAGCCGAAGGACATGATCACGAAGGCAACGAAGAAACGCCGGATCACCATATTGACCCTCATACTTGGGTAAGTCCGAAATCCGCGAAGATCATCGTTGAAAACATTAAAAATAGCTATGTCGAAGTCGATCCGGACCATCGGGAAAATTACGAAAAACGCTATGCTGAACTTGTCCAAAAGCTCGATGCGCTGGATGCCAAATTTACCGAAGAACTGTCCAAAACGAGCAAACATGAAATTGTGGTATCTCACCAGGCGTTCGGATATTTGAGCCGCGATTACGGGTTGACGCAACACGCGATCATGGGACTGTCGCCGGAGGCCGAACCAAGAGCGCAAGATTTGGTGAATCTGTCCAATATGGTGAAAGAGGAAGGAATCCGTTATATCTTTTTCGAGGAATTGGTCTCCGACAAGCTGGCCAAAACTCTGGCAAGCGAAGCGGGCGTGGAGACGCTGGTGCTGAATCCGGTGGAAGGATTGACGAAGGATCAACAAAAAGCGGGAGACAATTACTTTACGCTGATGGAGAAAAATTTGCAAAATTTGATTCTCGCACTACAATAAAGAGAGAAATTATTGGAACCGGAAGGACGAAGACTAATGAAATCAGAGGCTGCCGCTCCTGCGGCGTATTGTCATGATCATATCATCGAACTGAACGGGGTCTCGTTCGCCTACAAGGATCAGAAGGTCATTACTGACCTGGACCTGGTCGTTAAAGAACGCGATTTCGTTGGCGTCATCGGTTCTAACGGTGCCGGAAAAACAACGCTGCTCCGGATGATGGTCGGACTACTTCGGCCCACGGAGGGGGAAATCCGGCTGTTCGGTCAGCCGATCCGGCGTTTTCGCGACTGGGAACGGATCGGATACGTACCGCAGAAAAACGCCTTTAATCCCCTGTTTCCGGCGACGGTTAGGGAAGTAGTGATGTCCGGCTTGTACAGCAACAAGAAACTGTTCAAACGGGTTGGTAGAGGTGACCAGCAAAAATGCGATGATGCGCTGGAAGTGATGCGGATCGGGGATATTGCCGGAAAACGGATCGGGGAGTTGTCCGGAGGGCAACAACAGCGGGTGTTTCTGGCCCGTGCCCTGATCAATCAGCCGGACCTGCTGATTCTGGACGAACCGACAGTGGGCATTGACGCGCAAACGCAGGCTGATTTTTTTGAACTCATTTTTCATATGCATGCCCATCACCACATGACGTTTTTGATGGTTTCTCATGACATCGAAATGATTGAAGATCAGCTTGGGAAAGAACCCCGCGACCGCTGCGGCGGCATCAAGTTTTATGTGCGCCATTCGCATGAACAGGACTGCGCCATACCCGGCCTGCAGCATTCTCTTTTATAGAAATGATTGGAGATGTGACTTTTGGAAATATTAACTGCTGATTTTTTTCAAAGAGCGCTGACAGGCGGGTTGCTCATTGGGCTAACGGCTCCCCTGATCGGCATTTTTCTTGTCTTGCGGCGGTTGTCCATGATTGGAGACACGCTGGCCCATGTGACGATCGCCGGGGTCGCGCTGGGATTTTTGATTGAAGTATACCCGATCGGGGTAGGTTTGGTATTTGCCGTGGCCGCTTCCTTTGCAATCGAAAAGCTCCGGAAGGCGTACAAAAGTTTTGCGGAACTGTCCATTGCCGTCATCATGGCCGGGGGCGTCGCGCTCGCCTCGCTGTTCTTTACGCTGGGAATGGGTTACAATAACGATGTAGTCAGCTACCTGTTCGGCAGTATTTATACGTTGGATTCCACTGACCTGTACGTGGTAGGTGCAGTGACCGTTGTGGTCGTGGTGGTTATTTCCATCTTTTTCAAGGAAATGTTCCTGCTCACGTTTGAAGAGGATGCCGCCTCGGTCAGCGGTTTACCGGTAAAACTGCTTAATCTGCTCATTACCGTAATGACTGCGCTTGTCATCAGCACAGCCATTAAGATCGTCGGAGCATTGCTGGTCTCCGCTCTGTTGACCATACCGGCGGCTTGCAGTCTGCTGATCGCCAGAAGCTTCAAAACCTCGGTCATCTTCTCCGTAGTCATTGCGGAAATTGCCGTGGTGGCCGGCCTCGTGATTGCCGGAGTCTGGAATCTGGCCCCGGGGGCAACGATCGTACTGCTGCTGATCGCGATGCTTATCTTAACGTTGATCGGCAAAAAAGGGCTTCCTGCCTGATTGATAAAATATATGTTCGTATGTGGGGGTTGTTATGGCCGACATCAATTTATGGGTCGCATTCGGCGCTGGAATAGCTTCTTTTATTTCGCCTTGCTGCCTGCCATTATATCCGTCCTATTTATCTTATATCACCGGCATGTCGGTGCAGACTTTGAAAACGGAGCAAAACAAACGAGAGGTCCGCTTCCGGACCATGACCCATACGCTGGCGTTCATTCTCGGATTTTCGGCCGTTTTTTATACGTTGGGTTTCGGCGCAGGCTTGTTCGGCGAGTTTTTCAATGAGAATCGGGCGTTGATCCGTCAGCTTTCCGCGATTCTGATTATGCTGATGGGCCTGTTTTTGCTGGGCATTTTCCAACCGCAGTTTTTGATGCGCGAGCGAAAAATGAACCTGAAGTTCAAACCGACGGGATACATAGGCTCTTTTATTTTCGGGATCGGATTTTCGGCAGGGTGGTCCCCGTGCGTCGGTCCGATTCTCGCCGCAATTATAGCGTTAGCCGTCAGTGAGCCTGGCGCCTGGCTGGGACTCATAACCGCATACACGGTCGGGTTTGCGCTGCCGTTCTTCGTGCTTGCTTTTTTTGTCGGATCTACCCGTTGGATCGTGAAATATTCGGGGATTATGATGAAGGTCGGCGGGGCGCTCATGCTGCTGATGGGCGTGCTGCTGTTTACCAACCGGATGGCCCAAATTACGATATGGCTTCAACAATTGACCCCGGAGTGGCTTAAGTTTTAGGATCCTTCCATGATGATGTTCACGTGTTTTATGGACTTGCCAACAGACGAGAATAACATGTATCATTAAACAAGTAGCGGGATTCCGATGAAGCAGGTCCGCGTGAACTCATGGAAAAGAGGTTATACCAGATGCCAACGCCCAGTATGGAGGATTATTTGGAGCGTATCTACAAACTGATCGACGAGAAGGGATATGCCCGGGTTTCCGATATTGCGGAAGGATTGGAGGTTCATCCTTCATCCGTAACAAAGATGATTCAGAAGCTGGATAAAGATGAATACTTGATTTATGAAAAATACCGGGGATTGGTTCTCACCAACAAGGGCAAAAAGGTCGGGAAGCGGCTCGTTGACCGCCACGAGCTGCTTGAAGAGTTTTTGGAAATGATCGGCGTAGATCAGGATAACATATACAAGGATGTGGAAGGGATCGAGCATCACTTGAGCTGGGACTCTATCACCTGCATTGCAGCCTTGGTCGAATATTTCAAACGGGAGAACACCCGAACCCAGGATTTAGAGCAAATTCGCAAGGAACTGCTGGGTGAACCGTAAGCAAAGCATCTGTCTCGACCGGACAGATGCTTTTGTGTTTTTTTGAAGAAATAATCATTTTTCCGCAACTCTTGGGGTGAATGGGGCGTTTACAAATAAGTAGTGTTTTTATGTCCTATCACATCATTTGGAGGTTGCTGATGAAATTTGTACGTACTTGGATAATCCCCTTGTTGATTTTGATGCTTGTATGGCCGATGACGGGTACCCAGAAGAGCGATGCGGCTGCGGCAAGCCGCGATATTCAAATTTTCTTGGACGGAGCGCTGCTCCCTAGCGATACGGCTCCTTTTATCAAGACTGCGGAGAATGTTACAATGGTGCCGCTCAGAGTGATCAGCGAAGGACTCGGGGTCCAGGTGGAATGGTCGGCGTCTTCGCGGACCGCAACCCTATCAAAGGACGGCAGCGTCCTTATACTTGGAATCGGCAAAAAGAGTGCTCAGGTGAACGGAAATTCGGTTCCGCTTGAGGTCTCCGTGGAAAACAAAGACGGCCGGACCATGGCGCCGCTTCGTTTCGTCAGCGAACAGCTCGGGCTCACCGTCGACTGGGACCAAAATGCTAGAACCATCACGCTCACTTCTTTGGATGCTGTGACTGAGGAACCGCCGGTGACAGTGCCGCCAGTTGATCCGTCTCCAACACCCGATCTTTCCGGACCGAAGCAGCCAACCCAAAACGGCGAACTGCGCGGAGCATGGGTCTCTACGGTTTCTAATCTGGATTGGCCGAGCAAAACGTCATACGGCAAGGCCGAGGCTCAAAAAGAAGAATATATCAAGCTGCTTGATGATCTTCAAGGCATGGGGATTAATGCGGTATTCGTTCAGGTCCGGCCTTCCGGTGACGCCATTTACCCATCCAAGCTGGTTCCGTGGACGACATATTTGACCGGCACGGCCGGGAAAGATCCAGGATACGATCCGCTGCAGTTCCTGATCGAGGAAACGCATTCCCGGGGAATGGAGTTTCATGCCTGGTTTAATCCGTTTCGGGCCAACACGGGCAGC
Source organism: Fontibacillus phaseoli (assembly GCF_003337355.1). Lineage (GTDB taxonomy): Bacteria > Bacillota > Bacilli > Paenibacillales > Paenibacillaceae > Fontibacillus > Fontibacillus phaseoli. The sequence continues at coordinate 735,013 of NZ_QPJW01000001.1, forward strand.
GATACGAGCAAGCTGCCTGCGAATCATGTAGCCAAGCAGCATCCGGAATGGATCGTGAAATTCGGCGGCAAGCTGTACATCAATCCGGGCGTTCCGGCAGCCCGCGAGCATGTAATCAGCGCAGTTATGGAAGTGGTAAAAGGCTATGATATCGATGGGGTTCATCTCGACGATTATTTCTATCCTACGGGAGAGACCGCATCTGCCAAGTTTAATGACGACAGCACATACAAAAGCTACAATGCCAACAAGATCGCCAACAAAGGCGACTGGCGCCGTGATAACATCAACGAATTTGTCCGCGACCTTGGCATAAGCGTTCATCAGGAAAAGCCGGCTATAGCGTACGGGATAAGCCCTTATGGTGTTTGGCGGAACAAGGCGAGCGATGTGACCGGATCGGATACGAAAGCCAGCGTAACGGCTTATGACAGTACCTATGCCGATGTCCTCACCTGGATCCGCAACGGATGGATCGATTATGTGACGCCGCAAATTTATTGGAGCATGACCCGCAAAGAAGTGCAGTATGACATTATCGCGAATTGGTGGGCAGGGAAAGTCAGGGGCACAAACGTGAAGCTCTATATCGGACATGCACCTTACAAGCTGGGTAGTCCGGAAATCGGATGGGGCAACGCCCAAGAGATCATTAATCAGTTGGAATACAATCGCCAAATTCCGGAAATCTCGGGTAGTATCTTTTTTAGCGCAAAAGATTTAAGAAGAAATCCACTCGGACTTATTCCGCTTCTGCAATCGTATTACAACAATAACTAAGCATACTGACAACCTCCGTCATCATACATAAGCATAAGACTTGTGTATGGGATGGGGGTTTTATTTAATGCTCATGAACGGGGTGTTCGAGGGCGGAGGGGTACGGGGAATCTCCCTGGCGGGGGCAGTCCGGGCTGCAGAAAGCCATGGCGCCCGATTTAACCAGGTAGCGGGTACTTCTTCGGGCTCCATTATTGCGTCGCTCATCGCTGCCGGATATACCGCTGAAGAGATGAAGGTCATCATTCTGGAAACTTCGTTCTCCAGCTTTTTAAAACGGGCTCCCCTTTTTAATGCGGCATTCATTGGTCCGGCACTGCGGGTGCTTGTGAAAAAAGGATTATATTCCGGGGAAGCAATGGAAGAATGGATCCGCCGGATTTTACTGGAAAAGGGGGTGCGGACGTTCGGCGATCTGGAACAAGGCAAGCTGAAGATTATCGCTTCGGACATCACCGGAGGCAAAATCCTGGTGCTGCCCGATGATTTGCCGAAGATTGGATTGTCATCGGCAAAGTTCGAGGTTGCCAAAGCCGTACGGATGAGTTGCAGCATCCCTTATTTTTTCGATCCCGTGCTGCTGCGTTTACCCACCAGGCTGGCGAAGGGAAAGAAGTTTCGTGATCAATTCCTGCATATCGTGGATGGTGGGCTGCTAAGTAATTTTCCTTTATGGTTGTTTGATCGCGGTCAAACGTCAACGGAGAAGAGGATTCCGACGGTAGGGTTTCAAATGGTGGGAAAGAACAGCAATCAGCCGCATGAGATTCGGGGTCCTTTTTCCATGCTTCAAGCACTGGTGGAGACGATGCTGTCCGCTCATGATGAACGGTATATCGAACAATCGAACCGGTACCGTACGATAAAGATCCCGACTTTGGGCATATCAACGACCCAGTTTCATATTGAAAAAGAAGAGAGCCTGCTGCTTTATGAATCCGGACTCCGGTCCGGCAACCACTTCTTCGAAGACTGGAATGCCCAGTATTATGAAGAGCAGTTCATAAAGTATCAGCAAGCTCATTTAAATTAATGATATTTTGGCAGATCGTCGTCATTCTTTCCCTTTTGGCCTTCAATGACCTGAAAAGGATAGGATTTGCGTTTTGTACCGGAGGCCTGACGGCGTTCGGCTGCAACTTTGGCCATAGTGCGGGCCGACGGCTTGACCTTAGGCGTTTGTTTCTTGTATTTCCGCGGGGGATATTTGTAAAGTAAGAATACTACCCCCACTATAATGAGAGGAATCAGTAGGCCTCCGAGACGAAAGCTACCTCCCGCAAACAGTCCATTTATGATGCTGAAAGCGGCAAGTCCGATGACAACCCAGAATAGAATGGCCTGTTTTTTGCTCATGTCGCTATCATCCTTTCACGGGATCCAAGGAAGAACGGCCAACCGTTGTTTCCGTCACTGAAGTCTGCTCCAGTTCGGCCTCAAGCTCACGCATCCGGTTAAAGGAAGCGATGGATACTTCAACCTGGTCGTCGTGCGGCTCTTTTGTAGTCAACAATTGAAGCCACAGTCCAGGGTAACCAAGGAAACGAAGCACCGGGATGTCCCGAACCGCATTTGTAAAACGGAGGAGTTCAAAAGACACGCCGATGACGACAGGAAGCAGCAGCACACGGATATACATCCGTTCCCACACATTGTCCCAGCTGAATATAGGCAGGGAATAAATGATTACGCCGACAATCACCGTCAAAATGATAAAGCTACTGCCGCAGCGGTAATGCAAACGGCTGTATTTTTGCACGTTGGCCGGTGTCAGTTCTTCGCCGGCTTCATAAGCGCTGATGACTTTATGTTCTGCGCCGTGATATTGGAATAGCCGCTTGATCATCGGCGTTTGCGACAGGATCCATAAATAGGCCAGCAACAGCACAATTTTGATAACCCCTTCAATCAGCGTATGCAGCGTCTGGTTGTCGAATGCATGCTGGAAGAGAAATTGCTCGACCAATGCCGGGACAAGCGTAAAAATGAGCTTGCCGACAATGAAGGAGAGAACGCCTACGAGAGCCACGCCGATAATCATGGAGAGGGAGAATCCGGATTCCTCTTTTTCTTTTTGTTCGGCGCGTTCTTCCGGCTCGGTCTCATCATCCGCCAAGGCTTCGGCAGAATAGTTTAAATGCTTCGAGCCCTTGGCGCTGGAGTCAATAATGCTGACCAGACCGCGGACTAGCGGTATTTTACGAAGCTTCTTCACCCAGTTCTTATCCTGCTTGGGAACTTCCAAGAAGGTGATCTTTCCGTTTTTGCGGCGAACTGCAGTGACATTGACGTGTTTCCCGCCGAACATGACGCCCTCCATAACAGCTTGGCCGCCATATATCGTTGGTGTGGATTGCTCAGGCAACTAATTCACCTTCCTAGAGTAGTAATTGAAAGTATTTCTGTTATCCATTGTATCGAACTTTGGGGGCAAATTCTAGTTTGTTTAGTCTTTTTCAATTTGTGCATACTAACCGGCAAATAGTACGGACTTTTTCAGGAAAGGAAGATTTTGATGAATCAGCAACAAAACAGGCGGAAACAGAGCACAAATATATGGTTTTTCTCCCTGCAGATCGGATTTTTTGCCGGTTTGATCTGGGGGGGCGTAAAAGGAGTGTTTTATTACATGCGTTTTACGTCCGTTTTGCCGGGATATTTAGTGGAACCTTTTTTCAAACATCAATTTCTGCAAACCCAATGGGGCTATTATGTAGGATGGCTGTTCTTTATTTTGTTCTCGATTATCGCGACCTTGATTTATACGCTAATATTCAGGAAGTTAAAAGGACCCCTACCAGGTTTGGTCTATGGGGTATTTTGGTGGTTTGTCATATTCATGGCGCTTGGGCCGTTGTGCGGGATGACCCAGCCGATTCAGAAGCTGTCTTTCAATACGGGGTTCAGCGAATTCTGCCTGTTTCTGTTGTGGGGATTGTTTATTGGCTACACGGCGGCGCAAGAGTATACGAATGAAAGGGTGCGCGAACCTGAAGGGGCACTTCAATAAGGACAAAAAGCTTCTCAATATCCTCCTGCGTATGATAAAATAACTTTTGGTTATTTTTACAGTGCGTGTTCAAAAAAGCCGGGTTTCAGCAATTTTGAACGACCTCTTAAATAGGAAGGGTGAGCAGAATGTTTCGCATCCTTGTGCTGAACGGACCGAATCTCAATATGCTGGGGATTCGCGAACCTGGGGTTTATGGCTCCGAAAGTTTAAGCGACATTGAAAAACGGCTGAACAAGCTCGCGGAACAGGAAGAAATTGAGCTTGCGTTCTATCAGTCCAACCACGAAGGAGCTCTGATCGATAAAATCCATGAAGCGCACGGATCTTGCGACGGTATTCTGATAAACCCGGGAGCGTTGACCCATTACAGCTATGCGCTTCGGGACGCGCTTACTTCGGTCAGCATTCCGACGGTGGAAATTCATTTGTCCAACATTCATTCCCGCGAAGAATTCAGACGCCATTCAGTGATTGCCCCGGTAGCCGTGGGCCAGATTGCCGGGTTCGGATCTTACGGGTATGACATGGGCTTGATGGCGGTCAAGCGGCATTTGCAGCAGAAATGATCACTTCGGATGCAGGCTTAGTTAGGTTAAGTTGAATATTAAGGAGAGTTAATTATGGCGAGCACACGTGTTATCGGGCTTCGTAAAGCCATGGAGCATCAGCAGATCGAAGCCGTCTGGATTACCGGTGATGTGAACCGCCGCTATTTGACGGGTTTTACCGGATCATCAGGGTATGTCTTAGTTACAAAGGAAAAAGCCTATCTGTTGACGGACTTTCGTTATACGACGCAAGCAGCCGAACAGGCAGCAGCATTTCAAATCGTGGAGCACGGTCCTTCCGTGATCGACACTTTGAAGGAGCTGCTTGCGGCAGAAGGGATTGTCCGGCTCGGATTCGAGGAAGAGAATGTGGTATTCTCCACGTATCGCGCATATGAACGCGATCTTCATTCATGTCAGCTTGTTCCGGTAACCGGATTGGTCGAAGGCTTGCGCCAGTTCAAGGACAATGATGAGCTGTCACTCATGAAAGAGGCAGCCGATCTGGCGGACCGGACCTTCCTGCATATGCTGGAAGTACTGAAACCGGGAGTCTCGGAATGGGACATGGCGCTGGAACTTGAGACTTTCATGAGAAAGAACGGCGCGTCCGGAACTTCTTTTGAGACGATCATGGCTTCCGGTGAGCGTTCGGCTATGCCGCATGGGGTGGCCAGCAGCAAAGTCATTCAAAAGAATGAATTCGTTACGATGGATTTCGGCGCATACATGAACGGATATTGCTCGGACATTACGCGTACGGTATTTATCGGAGAACCGTCTCCCAAGCACCGTGAAATCTACGACATCGTGCTTGAAGCCCAAATGCATACGCTGGAATTCCTCCGTCCCGGCATGACCGGACGCGAAGGAGACGCTTTGGCCCGCGACATCATTACCCGTTACGGGTACGGCGATCAGTTCGGCCATAGCACAGGCCATGGACTGGGCATGGAGGTGCATGAAGCGCCGCGCCTTTCCAAGCAGAGCGATACTGTGCTTCAGCCGGGGATGGTCGTTACCGTGGAACCGGGTATTTACATACCGGGGTTCGGCGGAGTACGGATTGAAGACGACGTCGTGGTTACCGAGACCGGCGTCCGGCGGTTGACCGAATCGAGCAAGGATTTTATAATTTTAGGCTAGTATCCGAGTGCAAGGCTGCAGATGGGGTAATTTTAAATTAATAATAAATAGTTTAGCCCACTTGAGGAGGTTCTTTTGTGATTTCAGTAAACGACTTTAAAACAGGATTAACCGTCGAGGTTGACGGCGATATTTTTACAGTGCTTGATTTCCAGCATGTTAAACCGGGCAAGGGCGCTGCCTTTGTACGCTCCAAATTGAAAAACCTCCGCAACGGCAATACGGTGGAGAAAACGTTCCGTGCAGGCGAAACGATCGGCCGTGCTTTGATCGAAAACCGTGACGTGCAATATTTGTACGCTAGCGGCCAAGATCACGCTTTTATGGACAACGAAACTTATGATCAATTCACATTGACTGCGGAACAACTGAAATGGGAATTGAACTTCCTGAAAGAAAACATGAACGTTAAAATCGTCAGCTACCAAGGCGAAATTCTCGGGATTAACCTGCCGAACAGCGTTGAGCTGCGCGTAATTGAAACCGAACCAGGCATCAAAGGCAACACGGCAACCGGGGCTACGAAAAACGCCAAGGTCGAAACCGGCCTTAACGTTCAAGTGCCGCTCTTTATTAATGAAGACGACGTGCTGCTTATCGATACTCGCGAAGGCAAGTACATCTCCCGGGCATAGTTTTTAGGCCGGTTACGCCGGAACTTACAAGATTTCGATTATAACCGCCGTCCTCCATCCTTCCCGGATGGGGGAATTTTTTGTAATGTCGCTAAAAGCATTGACTTCCTTCTAGTCATTCGTATTATACTGGTTTAAAGCGTTACTGATTGAAAAAAGTGATTATGCCCGCAGACAAACTTGCTGGATAGGATTGAGACACATTAGGGAGGGTCCGACTTGGCTTTATATGTGATGAAATTCGGGGGGAGCTCCGTAGGGGATACGGAGCGGATGCAACGCGTTGCCCGGCGCGTCGTTGAAAAACAAGATGAAGGGCATCAGGTGATGGTTGTTGTCTCCGCGATGGGCGACACCACGGACGAACTGATCGATCAGGCAAAACTGCTGAACAATGATCCGCCGGTCCGGGAAATGGATATGCTGATGACTACCGGCGAGCAAATTTCGATCGCGCTTTTGTCGATCGCGATTCATCAGCTTGGCCGCAAAGCGATGTCATTTACGGGCTGGCAGGCGGGTTTCCGCACGGAGCCTGTCCACGGGAAGGCCCGGATTACCGATATCCGGCCTGAACGCGTTCAACGGGCGCTGGAAGACGGAAATATCGTTATCGTGGCCGGATTCCAGGGATTGACCGAAGAGGGGGAGATCACCACCTTTGGCCGCGGGGGATCGGATACGACAGCCGTCGCTTTGGCCGCAGCAACTTCAGCTGATTTCTGCGAAATTTATACGGATGTTGATGGGATTTATTCCACGGATCCGAGAATCGTAAAGAATGCCCGCAAGCTGGAAGAGATTTCTTATGACGAGATGCTTGAACTGGCTAATCTGGGGGCTGCCGTACTCCATCCCCGCGCGGTAGAATACGCCAAGCATCATCAGGTTCGCCTCGTAGTCCGTTCCAGCTTTAACCATAATGAAGGTACAGTAGTCAAGGAGGAAGTCAATATGGAACAAGGTGTAGTGGTTAGCGGCATTGCTTACGATAAAAATGTGGCCCGAATCAGTATTCTGGGCGTATCCCACGTACCCGGCGTGCTGGCGAAAGTGTTCGGATCGCTGGCTGCAGCCAAAATCGACGTGGATATTATTGTTCAGAGCGGAGTTACGGACGGCAAGGCCGATTTCAGCTTCACCGTAGCCTTGTCCGATCGGGAGAAGGCGCTGAACGTGTTGGACGGAATCCGCGGGGAGCTGCCTTTCCAGGAGGTCACCTCCGAGGAAAACCTCATGAAAGTGTCGATCGTCGGCGCGGGTATGGTCAGCCATCCCGGCGTAGCCGCGCAAATGTTTGATGTCATTTCCAAAGAGGGCGTTAACATCAAGATGGTTAGCACTTCGGAAATCAAAGTGTCATGCGTCATCGATGGAAGCAAACTGAACGAAGTCGTTAAGGCGCTTCATACCGCCTATGGACTGGATACGGAAAGCCAGGCAGTTGTCGGCGGACCGCAGGATCGCCGGTAGAATTATCCGCGGTGAAACCGTAATTGAACCAAAAACATCGATTGAGCTATATTCCAGATAAAATAAAACAGAGCTGTCCTATCGTAGTGCGAACTACTTTAGGGCGGCTTTTTTACATTCTAATTTGGGATCTCCTATGATTTGAGAGAGATGAAGACCAAGCAAAGGAAGCGTCGTCGATTTTTAGGGTGTTTTTTTAATAAATACTCTTTTTCCGGCATATCGATTAATGAGCAACTTTGGACAAGAAGGAGGGCAATATGCTTGATAAATTCGTGATCGGGATGGCCTCACTCCGGATTATCTCCGGTTCCATCGAAATTGCGGCAGCGCTGATCATGCTAAGGCTCGGGCGGGTGGACAAGGCGCTTGCGGTCAATTCCGCGCTGGCGCTTGTCGGTCCCAGCGTACTGATTATTACGACGGGGATCGGACTCGCCGGTATGGCGGATAAGCTTTCCTGGGGGAAGATGCTTTGGATCGCTTGCGGGGTTGCGTGTCTCTTAATCGGCATTTTAAAGAAATGATAGATTTACCGTCATAAAGACAAAGTACAGGCATAAACATGATGTATACGACTTAAGAATTGATTATTTACGAGAAAGAGTTTTGGGGGAACGTCTATGGACCAAAGCTGGATGACTGTATTTCCTGACAACCTCCGTGCTCTGCTGGCCAAGCTTCCGCCTACTATTTTCGCAGGGCTGGAAGAGGTCAGGATCCGGGAGGGACGTCCGCTTGAGGTAAACGCCGGAGGACGCTACTATTTTTTGACTCCTGATGGCGGAATGACCCGTGAGCCAGGAACTGCCTTCGTTCCGGGGAAGCAGGATGCTAACCGGCTCCTGGATCTGATCACGAACCACTCGCTTTATACGATGGAAGAAGAGCTCCGTAAAGGCTTCATCACCATTGCAGGTGGCCATCGGATCGGACTGGCCGGCAGAACCGTGCTTAGCGGAGGCAGGGTAGAGCATTTACGCGATATCAGCGGGTTTAACATCCGGATTGCGAGGGAAATCCGTGGCATCGCCGATCCGATTCTACCGCATCTTCTCGATTTCAAACATCAAAGCGTGCTTCATACGTTGATCCTCTCCCCTCCACAGCATGGGAAAACAACCCTAGTTCGTGATTTGGCACGACAGATTAGCAGCGGCACTTGGGGAAATCCTGAAGCGAGATGGCCCGGTTTAAAGGTCGCGGTGATCGACGAGCGGTCAGAAATCGCAGGAAGCAAGCGGGGTGTGCCCAGCTTTGACGTCGGGCCGCGCACGGATGTCATGGACGGGTGTCCCAAGGCGGAGGGAATCATGATGATGATCCGCTCCATGTCTCCTGATGTATTAATTGTGGACGAGATCGGGAGACCGGAAGATGCAGAGGCATTGGCTGAAGCGCTTCATGCCGGCGTGCGGGTGATCGCTACGGCGCACGGTTCAAGCGTGGAAGACATGCCCTCCCGCCCTGCGCTGTCCAAGCTGTTTGAATCTTCTTTCTTTCAAATGTTCGCGGTTGTGAGAAGGACGGAGCGAGGAATGGCATTCCGTCTATGGGACGGAAAAAGAAGGAGGGTCCAGGATCAAGGCTGGAAGGGCAGGGAAGAGCATGCTTAAAATACTCGGAGCCGTTCTGGTAATAGCTGCAGCTACTGTATCAGGCTGGCTTCAGGCCAGGCAGTATGCGAACCGGCCACATCAGATTCGCAAGGTGATTCTGGCGCTGAGAAGGCTTCAGACGGAAATCATGTACGGCTTCACCCCTTTGCCGGATGCACTCCAGCGAATCGGTGAGCAAAGCGGTGAGCCGATCAAAGCGATTTTCTCCGGAGCCGCCGCCGAAATGAATCCGCCGAAAAACCGGACAGCCCAAGACAGCTTGCAAAGTTCAATCGAGGCTTCCTGGCGGTTTACGGCTATGAAAGCGGCAGAAAAGGATGTGCTGAACCAACTGAGCTTTACGCTCGGGACAAGCGACCGGAAGGACCAACTGGGGCATATCGCTACAGCGGTCCGCCAACTGGAAAGTGAGGAAGCTGCAGCACGGGACGAGCAAAACCGCTATGAAAAAATGTTCAAAAGCCTGGGGCTGCTGTGCGGAGCGTTCATCGTCATTTTGTTCTACTAAATCCTTTACCCTCCCTACTCCTGTTATCGCCTGTGAATATGATAGCGAGGTGTCAAATCAATGAACATAGAAGTGAACGCCATTTTTCAAATTGCGGGCATCGGAATCATCATCGCCATGATTCACACCGTGCTGAAGCAAATGGGCAAAGAAGACATGGCCCATTGGGTGACACTGATCGGATTCGTCGTCGTGCTGTTTATGGTCATCCGGTTGCTGGACAGCCTGTTTCAGGAAATCAAGTCGATCTTTCTCTTCCAGTAGGTGATACCGCCGTGGAAATGATACAGATCGTAGGGCTTGGGCTCGTGGCGACGGTGCTGATCCTGGTCATCAAAGAACAAAAACCGCTGTTCGCATTTTTAATCGCTGCAAGCACCGGTATATATATTTTTCTCTTCCTGATCGGCAAGATCGGCGGAATTATCGAAGTGCTGGAAAAGCTCGCGGAGTCTTCCGGGGTACAGATGATTTATTTGAAAACGATTCTGAAAATCATCGGTATCGCTTATATCGCCGAGTTTGGAGCGCAAATCGTCCGGGATGCGGGCCAGGAAAGCATCGCATCCAAGATTGAGCTGGCGGGAAAAGTGTTGATTATGGTTCTGGCTATTCCGATTATCAGCATTATTATCGAAACGGTCATCAAGCTGCTGCCGGCTTAAACGAAGGTGGGACAAGAAAATGAGAGTTAGGGATTCCGGATGGGTGCTAAAAACGGGGCTTATGATCATGTTCGGCCTCTTGCTCTTCTGGCTGCCGCTACGGGTGATGGCCGAAGGTCCCGCGGATGATTGGATGCAACGACAGGCGGAGGAGCTTCCCACGGATCAGGTGGAGTCTTACTGGCAGAGTTTGATGAAAGATTACGGCGGTTTTTTCCCTGACGGGAACATGCCTTCCTTTATGGATATGCTTTTTTCCAAAGAGCAAGGATTTTCTTTGAAATCAGGTTTGACGGGATTAATGCGGTACATGTGGCACGAAGTCTTATACAACGGTCATATTCTCGTGACCATTGTCCTGCTGTCCGTGTTCAGCATGATTCTGGAGACGCTGCAGTCCGCTTTTGAACGGAATCAGGTCAGCAAGGTGGCTTACTCGATCTGCTACATGGTCGTTCTTGTGCTGGCCATCAACAGCTTTCATGTGGCGATTACTTACGCGACCGGGGCAATAACCGGGATGATTGATTTTATGATGGCGATGGTACCGTTATTGTTCACGCTGTTAGCTTCGATGGGAAATGTGGTAACCGTATCGGTAACGCATCCGCTTGTTGTATTTATAGTTCATACGGTCGGCACGATCGTTCATACCATTGTCTTCCCTTTGTTATTCTTCTCTGCGGTGCTTCATATTGTCAGCTCATTGTCCGACAAATATAAATTAACCCAGCTGGCGAATCTGTTACGGACGGTGGGAATGGCGCTCCTCGGCATCTTGCTTACTGTTTTTCTGGGCGTAATTTCCGTTAAAGGCATCACTGGATCTGTGGCAGACGGGGTGACGCTGCGGACAGCTAAGTACCTTACCGGAAACTTCGTGCCGGTCGTCGGCAAAGTGTTCGCGGACGCAACGGATACGGTGATCTCGGCTTCGTTGCTCGTCAAAAACTCAATCGGCCTGGTTGGCGTCATCATCCTTCTCTTCCTCTGTGCCTTCCCGGCAATCAAAATACTGACGCTGGCGCTAATCTTTAATTTGTCGGCCGCGGTCATGCAGCCGCTTGGCGGATCGCCGATCGTGACCTGTCTGGAAACGATAGGAAAAAGCATGTTGTACGTGTTTGCGGCCCTGGCAGCCGTAGGGATGATGTTCTTTCTGGCAATTACGATCATGCTGACGGCAGGCAATGTCACGATGATGATGAGATGACCGGGAAAAGATGGGGCTAGGCGGTGAAAGCGAATGAACTTTCTTGGAGAATGGCTGAAAGAAATTATAGTGGTTGTTTTGATTGCGGTCTTCATCGATTTGCTGCTTCCCAACCGGTCTATGGAACGTTACGTGAAATTTGTGGTCAGTCTGCTCATTTTGCTGACACTGCTGTCTCCGGTCATGCGACTGTTCTCCTCCGATGCCAAGCAGAAGATCGAGACGGCTTTTGCGGATAGCTGGGGCAACCTGGGAAATTCCGGTACGAAAGCAAGTACGGAGGTCATCCTCCGGCAAGGCGAACAACTGAGAAAACAGCACGAACAGGAAGCCCTTCAGTGGGCGGGGGAAGAAGCGGCCAGGCAAATGAAAGGACAGATTGAACGCGAAACCGGCCTGGCGGTGGAGCGAGTGACGGTCACATTAACCGGCGGAAAGCCTTCTGAAGAGACCCGTTCGAACGAAAAGGCCGAAGAGATCGGGCCCTCCATCAAAACCGTGGAAGTGGTCATGAAGCAAATGGGGAATAGCGGGAATGAACAGAGAAGCGGTGAGGCTTCCGGCATTAAACCGGTGCAAAAAGTAAAAGTGGATGTGTCAAGCCCTCCGGAAGGAAGCGGAACGCAGACGATAGAAGCCATGTCGAAATCGGAAACCGGAATATCGGAACAGAGTGAAGATAGTTTGGAGAAACAGCAGGTCCATGCCCTGGCGGAGGGACAGATTGAAGACTTGCTATATAGGGAATGGGGGATATCCCGGGAATCCGTTACCGTAGTGGACGTAAACCGGGAATAACGTTAAGGAGGTGAGGCGGATGCCGGGATGGCTGAAAAAACTGGAGCAATGGCTCGGCAAAGGAGCTGACGGCAAAAAAAGAAGCCAGACTTTTCGCCTGTTGCTGATCGTAGGCCTTGTAGGGCTGGCGATCATGCTGTTCAATTCCTTTGTCAATGTGAAACGTGTTGAACCCGGCGGGGAGGGAAGAGAACCTCCGGCGATGCAGCAAATGACGTCTTCTTCGTTTCCGGAGAGCGGTCAGGAAGAGAATCCCTTCTCACAAATCGAGCTATCGCTAGAAAACAAAACAAAAGAAATTCTGGAAAAAATCGTCGGGGTCGGGGCGGTCGACGTACTGGTAACGATCGATTCGACGGAAGAAATCATCGTCCAGCGCAATATGAAGGATACCCAGGAAATGACCGAGGAAACCGACGCCGACGGGGGGAAGCGGAACATCAACCAATATTCCCGGGACGGCCAGATCGTTACTTACGACGCCTCCGGGAATGAACAGCCGATCGTTACGAAAAAGATCAAACCAAAAGTACGCGGCGTGCTGATCGTTGCCAGGGGTGTCGAAAACAAAACCGTCAAAGCATTGATCGTGGACGCCGTTGAGAAAGGGTTAAACGTTCCGGCTTACCGGATTTCCGTTGTTCCGCGAAAGCAATCTCAATAAAACCAATTTATTTATGGGAGGAATAATTCAATGAAATCTAAAAGACAGACCGTATGGCTGGTATCTATGCTTAGTTTGATGGTGGTTTTATCCGCGTACTACCTTTTTACCGAAGATAACTCTTCAAAAAATCAGGCAGCTGATGGCCAGCAGGTAACGACGATGGATAGCGGACAAAACCAGGAGACGGTTACAGGGGATGAATCAATCGAAGGGGATGAAGTGATTTTGTCCGAAGTGACTGGAGAGGGAGAAGAGAATCCGGTCATAATGGACGGTGAAATCGTTGATCCCGCACAAACACCGGAGGCTGCCGCAGGTACGAAAACACCGGATGCTTCAGACAGCGATAAAGCATCCGGAAACAGCGATACGAAACAATCGGAAGGTAAGACGGAGAATCAAAATGGCACCGACCCATCCTCATCCAATGACAGTACGGCAGCCAAGGACGAAGACGTCCTGAAGCAATTGGAAACCCAAGGCGTTTCGGGAACCGACTCGCTAACGGCCTATCAATTCCAGCGTTCCGATGTAAACGCCAAAAAGCTGGACGAACTGATGCAAACGATCAATGACAGCAGCAAGACTTTGGATGAAGCGGCCATGGCCCAAAAAGAGCTTGGTGCACTGGAAGAAAAAGAAGAAAAAATCTATGATATCGAAGAAAAATTGCAACAAAAATATGCGAATGCTGTCGTTACCGAAAGTGACAACAAATATAAAGTGCTCGTCGTGAGCGAAAAGCTCGCTGCCAATGAAGCCGTAGGCATTATGGACCTTGTCATCAAGGAGCTCGGTATTTCTCAAGACAAAGTCAGCGTGCAATATGTAACGCAATAAGGAAGATAACCCGCGTTCGAAATGATCGCGCTCGAAATTTGGCGACCGTTGCAAAAACGCGCCGCAGCAGGAAGAGTCCAAGTAGATCTTGGACTCTTTCCATTTTAATCGATTGTGATATAATACATAAAGTTACGGTTATGGATTCAAATTGAGATCAGATCTTAAGAAGGCCAAGGCTTTGTTTGAAAAAGCTGAAGGAGTGAACAGGTACATGTTTAAATTGGATGAAATCAAGGAATTGATTGAATTGTTGGACAAAACGTCCGTACATGAGTTGGAGATCGAGAATGAAGGCGCACGCCTTTGCATTCGAAAACCCGGCAAGAGCGAAGTGGTGCAACTGCAACCGAGTATAGTATCCGGCATCGCAAGCGCAACCGCACCGGCTGTACAAGCACCAGCCGCTGTTGCGAACGTTGCAGCGGAAGCGGTAGCTACTCCGGCGGAACCGGCAGCAAACCTACATACGATCGTGTCTCCTATGGTAGGAACATTTTATCGTGCAGCTTCTCCGGACGCTAACTCATTTGTGAATATCGGAGACAGGGTTGGAGAGAAAACGACGGTTTGTATTATCGAGGCTATGAAGTTGATGAACGAACTGGAAGCTGAAATCAAAGGCGAAATTACCGATATTCTCGTAGAAAACGGACAACTCGTGGAATACGGACAGCCTCTCTTTCTGGTGAAGCCGGAGTAATATGCGTACCAGCGCCTCATTAAAGAGGTGCAGTAAGCTTTCCAAGGAGGATGGGAACAAGTGAAATTTCATAAAATATTGATAGCGAACCGCGGCGAAATTGCGGTTCGTATTATTCGCGCCTGCCGCGAGCTCGGAATTTCAACCGTTGCTGTATATTCGGAAGCGGACAAAGATTCGCTCCATGTCCGGCTTGCGGATGAAGCATATTGCATCGGTCCGACATTATCGAAAGACAGCTATCTGAACTTCACGAATCTGATGAGCGTCGCTACATTGACCGAATGTGACGCTATTCATCCGGGTTACGGTTTCTTGGCTGAAAATGCGGACTTTGCGGAGATTTGCGGTTCTTGCAATATCACCTTTATCGGTCCTTCGCCCGAAGCGATCACCAAGATGGGGGATAAAGCCGTGGCCAAGCAGACGATGAAAGAGGCGAATGTTCCGGTTATTCCAGGATCCGACGGTTTGATCGAAGATCTGGATCAAGCGATGATGGTTGCCCGCGATATCGGTTATCCGGTCATCATTAAAGCAACCGCCGGAGGCGGGGGCAAAGGGATCCGGATTGCCGAGGATGAGGAATCTCTGATCAAGCAGATCACGACGGCCCAGCAGGAAGCCCAAAAGGCGTTCGGCAATGCCGGGGTTTATTTGGAGAAGTACTTGACCGGAATGAAGCATGTCGAGATTCAAATCATTGCCGACAAGCACGGAAATGCCGTTTATCTAGGCGAGCGTGACTGTTCGGTGCAGCGCCGCCGCCAAAAGCTGGTTGAGGAAGCCCCGTGCCCTGTGCTTTCGCCCGAGAAGCGGAAGGAAATGGGCGAAGCGGCCGTTCGTGCCTCTTTGGTGGTGAATTATTCCGGCGCCGGCACGCTTGAATTTTTGCTTGGTCCGGACGGTCAGTTTTATTTCATGGAAATGAACACACGGATACAGGTAGAACATCCTGTCACGGAAATGGTCACCGGATTTGATCTGATTCAGGAGATGATTTCTGTGGCGGAAGGAAATCCGCTCTCTTTTAGTCAAGATGACGTGAAACTGAACGGATGGGCTATCGAATGCCGGATTAATGCGGAAGACCCTTTCCGTAATTTCATGCCGTCTCCCGGCAAAATCGGGTTTTATCTCGCTCCGGGCGGACCTGGGGTCCGCGTGGACAGCGCGGCTTATCCGGGCTATACGATCTCGCCGTACTATGATTCGATGATTGCAAAGCTGATCGTGTGGGGGGCAACGCGGGAAGAAGCGATCTCCAAGATGAAGCGCGCTTTGTCCGAATTCGCGATCGAAGGCATCCACACCACGATTCCGTTCCATCAGAAATTACTGGAGCATCCAGTGTTCCTTAAGGGTGATTTTGACATTAAATTTTTGGAAGAACACGAGATTTAAAAACATGTCTCCGGTTTGTCATAATGAACCCGAAATGATATAGTATTTATAATAAGTGCGCGGTCTTTGGCTATAATTGAGACTAAATTATAAGCTTTAAAGAGAGCGTCATACTTATTGAGAGGTGGATGATAGAATGAGTTCTTTACCTACGGAATTCGAACGGACAGAGATCGGCGAGATCCAAATCGCTCCGGAAGTTATTGAAGTGATTGCGGGACTGGCCACCGTTGAGGTCATAGGCGTTGCCGGAATGAGTGGCGGTTTTGCCGGCGGCATTGCCGAACTGCTTGGCAGAAAGAATTTGTCCAAAGGCGTTAAAGTGGAGGTCGGACAGCGCGAAGCGGCTGTGGATGTATCCGTGATCGTGGAATACGGCAACCGTCTGCCGGAAGTGGCTACGGAAATCCAACGCAACGTCAAGCGTTCTATTGAAACGATGACCGGACTGACTGTGGTGGAAGTCAACGTACATATTCACGACGTTATTTTCAAAACAGCAGAACGAAATGAAGAAACTGAATTGAGCCATCGGGTGAAATAATACCTGGCACCGAACCCCCGACCGACTGCGTCAGGGGTTTACTATAGTTTCAGACAATTGATTAAGGGGGCTGTTCCCGTCGTGGCCAAAATTTTGGACAGACTTTTGCTGTTCGTGTACAGCTTGAGTATCGGAATATTATCCGTATTAGCCATCCTCCTGCTGAGCGATGCGGTTCCTTTCTCGCTTGATAAATTTGAGGAAGACCGCGGGTTGTTTATAGCGGCGATCGTAGTGTCTTCGATCCTCTTCGTGCTCAGCGTCCGTTTTTTCTACATCTCCATTCGCCGGGACCGGCGTTCGCTTACTTCGATTGATCAGCGGACCGAGTACGGCGATATCCAGATTTCGACCGAAACGATCGAGAACTTGTCTTATAAAGCCGCTTCCCGCGTTCGAGGCATTCGTGAAGTCAAGACGAGAATACGGATTACGGATTCAGGCCTTGAAATTATGGTTCGGGCCATGGTTGACGGAGACTCCTCCATCCCTGCCTTGACCGAGGAAGTACAAAAGCAGGTTCATGATCATGTAGAAGAAGTTACAGGGATACCGGTGTCTTATGTGTCGGTCTATATTGCTAACCTTGTCCAGTCGCCTGTCATGAAAAGCCGGGTTGAATAGGGGGAAGCGAAGTGTTTTGGAAACAACTGTGGGAGAGTCATAGGGGACGCCTGCTTGGGCTGGGGGCGGCCGTGTTTTTATGCCCGATCTACCTGTTTTTCGGATTTTGGAATATGTTGTTCTGCGCCCTATTGCTATTTGTCGGGTATACGATCGGCAAGTACAAGGATTTGGACCAAGGGTCTTTCCTGCCATGGGGCGAGTTAAAGAACTGGCTGGTTTCGCGCTGGCGACCTTTTAAATGATTCCTGTGATATGCTTTCTCCGGAAAAAGAGCACCGTTTTCATCTTGCCCGTTTTGCGGAGAGAGCATGTTACAGGTTTTTTTGCGTAAAGATGCAGTTTAAACAAGGAAATTGGAATTCGTGATGATCGGAGCAATTTTGGCTCATGATTAAGATAAGCTCAGATCATGTTAAGGAGGCAACCCATGAAACGAAGATTGGCAAGAGAAATTGCGGTGCAAAGTTTGTATCATATGGAAATGAACGAGGTTGAGGCAGAGGAAGCGGTAACGATGCTGCTTTCCGAAGCTGCCGGCGAGAATGAAGGAGAGGTGGAAGTCTCCGATTTGAGCGGAGCTAAAGCCAAGGAATATATTCTGGAACTGGTAAACGGGACCTGGAGTCGGAAGGAAGCGATCGACGGACTTCTGTCCGATTATTTGAAAGGCTGGCAGATCAGCCGTTTGTCCAAGGTTGACCGGCAGGTGCTGCGTCAGGCTGTTTATGAGATGGTTTTCCGCGACGATGTACCCGGGAAGGTAGCCGTCAATGAAGCCATTGAACTGGCTAAACATTTCGGCACGACCGATTCGGGAAAGTTTGTCAACGGCGTGTTGGGTAAAATGATTCAAGATTTGGACCAGTTGAAGGCGAATATATAATTTTTGGTAAAATAATTAACTTGATCATAAGGAGAGGATATCTGTGTCAGCACCACTCATAAACGGCAAGCAAGTTTCGGAGGAAATTCGAGGAGCCCTGAAGGGGCAGGTTGAACTTTTGGTAAAGCAAGGACTAACGCCCGGGCTCGCCGTCGTTTTAGTTGGAGAAGATCCAGCCTCCCAGGTATATGTCCGGAACAAAGAGAAGGCGTGCCATGATCTAGGCTATTATTCGGAAGTACACCGCCTTCCGGATTCCACTTCCCAGGAAGATCTTTTGTCCCTGGTGGACAAGCTGAACCATCAGGACAATATTCACGGAATTCTTGTGCAATTGCCTTTGCCGAAACATATTGAGGAGAAAGCCGTGATCGATGCGATTGCCGTTGAGAAAGACGTCGACGGTTTCCATCCGGTTAACGTGGGCAACCTCGTCATCGGCGACGACAGTCTGCTTCCATGTACGCCGGCTGGCGTTATCGAATTAATCAAGCGGACCGGCATTGAAATTGCCGGCAAGCATGCGGTAGTGATCGGACGCAGCAATATCGTTGGCAAACCGGTATCTTTGCTTTTGCAGCGTGAGCACGCAACCGTTACGATGTGTCATTCGCGTACCGCCAACATGAAGGAATTGACCAAGCAGGCGGACATTCTGGTGGTGGCCATTGGACGTGCCAACTTCGTGGATGCTTCTTACGTGAAGCCGGGCGCGGTTATCATCGATGTCGGCATGAATCGGCTGGATAACGGCAAACTGGCCGGGGACGTTGATTTCGAAAGCGTGAAGGAAGTTTCCGGCCCGATTACGCCGGTCCCTGGCGGCGTCGGACCGATGACAATCACGATGCTGATGCAAAACACGCTGATTGCAGCTAAACGACTGAGCGGCCTGGTTTAAGTCCGGCAGGCTGGAACGGAAAGGGGGGAAGCCCCATGGAACAGAGTATTTTATCGATTAAAGAATTAAACCGGTATATCCGGATGAAGATGGAATCGGACACCTTATTATCCGAAGTATGGATTCGTGGCGAAATATCGAATTTCACGCATCATTCGAGCGGCCATATGTATTTTACACTGAAGGATGAGAGCAGCCGGATCAAGAGCATCATGTTTGCTTCCCATAACCAGCGTCTTCCGTTCATTCCGAAGGAAGGCGCCCGGGTCATTGCCCGCGGGAATGTGTCGGTCTATGAACGGGATGGACAATATCAGTTCTATGCCACGCATATGCAACCGGACGGAATCGGCAGCTTATATCTGGCCTATGAACAGTTGAAAGGTAAATTGGAAGCGGAAGGCTTGTTCGCACCGGAACGAAAACGCGGGCTGCCGCGTTTTCCGCGCGTAATCGGTGTCGTTACATCGCCGACCGGAGCGGCGGTACGAGACATTTTAACGACGCTGCAGCGTCGTTATCCGCAGGCTTCCGTGATCCTGTACCCGGTGTTGGTGCAGGGCAAAGGAGCGGCGGCATCCATCGTTAAGGCGATTAAGACGCTGAACGATATGGGCGAGGCCGACGTGTTGATCGTCGGCCGGGGCGGCGGTTCGCTCGAAGAGCTGTGGGCGTTCAACGAGGAACCGGTCGCGCGCGCAATTTACGAATCGGCGATCCCGGTCATTTCGGCCGTCGGCCATGAAACGGACTTTACGATCGCTGATTTCGTCGCCGATTTGCGCGCTGCCACGCCCACCGCCGCCGCGGAGCTCGCCGTGCCGCACACGGCCGAGCTGAAGGCGCAGCTGCGCCAGCGCGAGCAGGTGCTGCAGCAGGGCTTGCAGCACCGCCTGACGCAGGCGCGCGAACGGCTTCGCCGGCTCGGGCAGTCGCCGGCATTGCGGCAGCCGCAGCGGGCGCTGCTCCAGCACGCGGAGCGGCTGGATACGCTGAAGTCGCGGCTGCAGGCGCGGATGATGTCCCGCAAGGAGTTGACGGATGCCCGGCATGACCGGCTGCATCAGCGATTGTTGCGGTACCATCCGCAGGAAGGGCTGCTCTTTGCCAAGCGGCGCCAGAGCGAGGGGGAGCGGCTGCTCCGCCAGGCGATGACCGCCCTGCTCAGAGAGAAGTCGCAAGAGCTGACGTATGGAATCCGGCAGCTCGATGCGCTTAGCCCCCTGAAGGTCATGGGACGGGGTTACAGTCTTGTCTACGACGAACAGGGCAAAAAGCTGATCAGATCGATGAATGATGTGGAACCGGGAGATATGGTGAAAGTAAAAATAACGGACGGGGAACTGGATTGCCAAGTTTGGGGCATTCGGAAAGGAGTGGATGACGATCATGGCGCAGGAACAACAGAGTCTTAATTTTGAAGAGGCGATGAATCAACTCGAGGTTATCGTGTCCCAATTGGAACGGGGAGACGTGCCGCTGGAGCAGGCGATCGATCTGTTTCAAAAGGGGATGCAACTCTCCCAGCTTTGCAGCCAGAAGCTGTCGCAGGTAGAGCGGAAGATCGAGATGATCGTGGAAGCGGACGGGGAAATCGGAAAGAAACCGTTCAGTTCATTGGCAGAGGAGAGCGATACCCTTGGATAAGCCTTCGATAAAGCCTTATATCGAGGAAATTTCCGGGCTCGTCGGTTCCAGCCTCGAAATCATCCTTCCGGACTTTTGGGAGGTGCCGGCCCGTTTAACGAAATCGATGAAATATTCACTGATGGCCGGAGGCAAGCGGCTGCGGCCGCTCCTTGTCATTGCCGCGGCGGAGTCGCTGGGCGCGAGCAAGGAGGCTGCGCTGCCCGTCGCCTGCGCCGTGGAAATGGTTCATACCTACTCGCTGATCCATGATGATTTGCCGGCGATGGACGATGATGACTATCGTCGGGGGAAACTGACGAATCATAAGGTGTTTGGGGAAGCGATGGCGATTTTGGCGGGTGACGGATTGTTGACCCATGCATTTTACAGCATCGTTCAAGCATCACGGCAACAGGGGGTTAGCGCCGATAACGTGCTTTCGATCATCGAGGAACTCGCCGTCTACGCCGGACCGTCAGGAATGGTCGGCGGTCAGGTTGCTGACATGGAAGGGGAACAGGGGTTAACCGGTTTGGAACAACTCCGATACATCCACCAGCATAAGACCGGCGATCTGATCGTGTTCTCACTCAAAGCCGGGGGACGGGTCGCCTCCGCTTCGGCTGCACAGCTGGCTGCGCTGGAAACTTACGGCCGTTGCATCGGCTTGGCTTTTCAGATCCAGGACGATATTCTCGATCTGGTGGGAGATGAGGCTAAGCTCGGCAAGAAGACGCAGAGCGACGTCAAACAAGGCAAGGTTACCTATCCGTATTTCATCGGTTTGGAGGCGTCCCGCGCCGAGGTTGACCGGCTGACCTTGACCGCAAAGGAAGCGATAACGGACGGCAGCATTCCTAACCCGGGTAACCTGCTGGACATCGCAGATTATTTGCTTCAAAGAGATCATTAAGGCATGGTCAATTTCGATATCACGGGCTCATGTGCTATAATATAAGTTATTATCAATAAGTTCATGTCTGAATGATCATCCTAGAGAAATCCATGAAGGAAAGCGGGGAATTTGGGTGCTGCTTTCACAAATTAAAGGGCCTGGCGATTTAAAGTCATGTTCCATTGAGGAATTGACTCCGCTTGCTGCCGAAATTCGCCAGTTTTTAATTGAAAAGCTATCCGTTACGGGCGGACATTTAGCATCCAACCTGGGTGTGGTAGAGTTGACCATGGCTCTGCATTATTGCTATAACAGCCCGCAGGATAAATTTATTTTTGATGTAGGCCATCAGGCGTATGTCCACAAAATACTGACCGGCCGGATGGACCGGTTCGATACGCTGCGCAAGCAGAACGGTCTATGCGGCTTTGTGAAACGTTGCGAAAGCGATCATGACGTTTGGGAAGCGGGGCATAGCAGTACTTCGCTGTCCGCGGCTATGGGGATGGCGTTGGCCCGCGACCTTAAAGGCGAGCATCACAAGGTTGTGGCCATTATCGGGGATGGTGCCTTGACGGGCGGAATGGCCTTTGAGGCGCTGAACCATATCGGTCATGAAAAGAAAGACTTGATGGTGATTTTGAACGATAACGAAATGTCCATTGCCCCCAATGTCGGTGCGATGCATAATTATTTAACTAAAATCCGTTCCGACCGCAATTATTTGCGGGCCAAAGACGAAGTGGAGCAACTGCTGAAGAAAATTCCGGCAATCGGGGGCAAGCTGGCCAAAACGGCGGAAAGAGTGAAGGACAGTCTTAAGTATTTGATGGTTTCCGGGGTATTGTTCGAAGAACTCGGATTCAAGTATTTGGGCCCGGTGGACGGTCACGATCTCCCCGGACTCATCGATTCGTTCAATCAGGCCAACAACGTTTCCGGCCCGGTCCTTGTCCATGTGCTGACTACGAAGGGGAAAGGCTATACGCCAGCGGAAGAGGATTCTTACAAATGGCATGGCATCACTCCATATAAAATCGAATCGGGCCAAGTCCTAAAAGCGGTTGGAAACCCGATGTACACCGATGTATTCGGGCAGACGCTGATCGAGCTGGCCGAACAGGACGAGCGGATCGTCGCCGTTACTCCGGCCATGCCCGGGGGGTCCGGATTGGTTAAGTTCGCACAGCGTTTCCCGGAGCGCATGATCGATGTCGGTATCGCCGAGCAGCATGCGGCCACGATGTGCGCCGCGCTTGCGATGGAAGGGATGAAGCCGGTGTTTGCCGTGTATTCGACCTTCATGCAGCGCGCATATGATCAGATCGTGCATGATATTTGCCGTCATAACGCGAACGTCATGTTCGCCATTGACCGGGCGGGATTTGTCGGTGCCGATGGGGAAACGCATCAGGGCGTGTTCGATATCGCGTTTCTGCGCCATATTCCGAATATTGTGCTTATGATGCCGAAGGACGAAAATGAACTGCGCCATATGATGAAGACCGCGCTGGACTACAACGACGGCCCGATTGCTTACCGCTATCCTCGGGTCAATGTGCCGGGCGTTCCGATGGATGAGAAACTGGTACCGATTCCGATCGGCAGTTGGGAAATGCTGCGCGAAGGGGAAGGTCCTGTCATTATGGCCGTCGGGCCGATGATTCAGGTGGCTGAGGAAGCAGTAGAGACGCTGAAACGTGAAGGTATTCAGGCAACGGTAGTGAATGCACGGTTCCTGAAGCCGCTAGACGAGGGCATGCTGCTTAGCCTGGCGCAAAGCGGCAGCAAGATGATTGTTCTGGAGGAAGCTTCGCAAGCAGGAAGCCTCGGAAGCGCAGTGCTGGAATTTTATGCGGATCACGGGCTTTCCGGCCTGGATATTTCTCTTATGGGCGTTCCGGACCGTTTCATCGAGCATGGAAGCATCAAGGAACAACTACAGGAAGTCGGACTAACGGCTGATGCGGTGGTCCGCGAAGTGCAGCAATTTCGCTCTGGCCAGCAGTTTGCATTCGGCAAGAAGGTCAAGCCTTCCTAAATATCGACAACAATAGGATTAAAGATTTTAAAATAGGGAGGGTGCAAGCTCGCTGACGGACTCCCGTCCGCGAGTTTCTCCTTTCACCGGGAAAGTCAGGAGAATCTCATGTCAGTATCCAAAGAACGTATTGATGTCCTGCTTGTCGAGCAGGGTTTTTTTGACAGCAGGGAAAAAGCGAAGGCGGCCATTATGGCCGGCCTTGTACTCAGCGGGACGGAGAGGATCGAGAAAGCAGGGACCAAAGTGTCGCGGGAAATTCCGCTTACCGTGAAGGGAGCAGTGCATCCCTATGTGAGCCGAGGCGGATTGAAGCTGGAAAAGGCGCTCAAAACATTCGGCATCGATCTGCACGGAAGAACCATGCTGGATATCGGCTCTTCCACCGGAGGCTTTACGGATTGCGCCCTCCAAAATGGAGCGCGCTATGTCTATGCCATCGATGTAGGCTATAATCAACTGGACTGGTCCCTTAGAAATGATGAACGCGTAAATGTTAAAGAGCGGACCAATTTCCGCTACATGACACCGGCCGATCTGGACGGACCGGTTCCGGACTTCGCCAGTATCGATGTTTCGTTTATTTCGTTGAAAATCATTTTGCCTCCCTTACTTGATCTGTTGAAACGTCCGGCCGATATCGCGGCTCTCATTAAGCCGCAGTTTGAAGCGGGGCGCGAGAAAGTAGGGAAATCCGGGGTTGTACGCGATTCCAAGGTACATCAGGAAGTGTTACAGACGGTACTTAATTTTGCAAGGGAGCTTGGCTTTAGCATTAAAGGACTTACTTTTTCCCCCATCACCGGCGGAGAGGGGAATATTGAGTTCTTGGTGCACTTTGGCCTGTCCGAGGTTGATGAAGGACTAAGTGATGCGAAGCAGGAACAAATCGGTCAAATGGCCCGCCGGGTCATTGAGGAAGCGACCCAGACTTTTCATGTAAACCCGTCGAAATGACGGGTTTTTAATTTGTCATCTTGCCAAGAGAACAAACGTTCCCTATAATGAAAATAACTCAAAATCATGAATTTCAGGAACCTCAACTTAAAATGACTCCGAGTGACAGGAGCTGAGGAGATCTTCGTCGAATATGTCTTTTGAGGTGATTTTCGTATGGGGGAATATTCCGACAGTCTGCTGATGGCGGTTATTGCCGGAGTGGCGCTTTATCTCGGATACCGAGGTTTTCGTTCCTGGGTACGTAAGCCGTTTACGTTGAGATCCGGCATCGGATTCGAGATGAACGAGGAAATATTGGAGCATCCCGCCGTAGATTTGCTGGAAGCGGCCGGCTATGAAGTGGTTAGCGACAAGCTGAAGGTACCGCTTGCTTTTAAAGTGGATCACCAGATTTTGCACAGCCGGTTGTTTATCGACTACATCGCGGTCAAGGCTGGGGAATTCTATCTGGTAAGAACGGCGCGTGAACGGTTGCCCATCGAGTGGACAGGCAGCGGTCTGAGGAAAGATCTTTTGCCTTATTTGCTTCTGTATCCTGAGTGTGCAGGATTACTGTATTTGGACATAGAGCAGGGTACCCTCAAAGAAATTGCCTTAACGACGGATGAAGATGAAGACGAATCAGCCCGTGAGGGGACATGGAGGACGTTATGAAGGGTCAAAGACATATTAAAATACGCGAGATTATTACAAATCAGGAAATCGAAACGCAGGACGATCTGGTCGAAGCTCTGAGAAGGGCTGGTTTTCAAGTAACGCAGGCCACGGTATCGCGGGATATCAAGGAGCTCATGCTGATCAAGGTGCCGATGGACGACGGCAGATACAAATATTCCATGCCGACCGCTCAGCGCTATAATCCTGTTCAGAAGCTTCAGCGGGCGTTGGTGGACAGCTTTGTCCATATCGATCACACCGGCAACTTGGTCGTTGTGAAATGTCTGCCGGGCACAGCCAATTCGGTAGCCGTATTGATTGACAATATGGAGTGGCCCGACTTGCTTGGAACGATCTGCGGCGATGATACGATTCTGATGATTTGCCGGAACGAAGAATACAGCCGGTTTATAATTGATCAAATTATGGGTTTCATCTCTTAAAATGAGGTTGATTTTTTCTGTAAAGCAATAATATTGATTCCTTATTTTTGCTCTCGAAGGGAGTGCAGAACGTTGCTTGTCCATTTATCGATTCGTAATTTGGCTGTGGTTGAAGCGGTGGACCTTACTTTCCATCAAGGGTTTCACGTACTGACCGGGGAGACGGGGGCCGGTAAATCCATCATCATCGATGCGCTGGGTCTGATTGCTGGGGGGCGCGGCTCTGCTGATTTAATCCGTTATGGCTGCGACAGGGCGGAAATGGAAGCCTCCTTTGATCTGCCGGAGGCACATTCGGTATGGGCCGTGCTGGCAGGATTCGGCATCGGCGGCGATCCTTCCGAGGCACTGATCATTCGGCGCGAAATCAGCGTGCAGGGTAAAAGCACGGCCAGAATCAATGGACAGCTTGTGAATTTGACGATGCTGCGTGAGATCGGGGAAAGTCTGATTAATTTGCACGGACAACATGAGCACCAGACGCTGCTTCGTCCCGAACGCCATCTGGAATTACTTGACGCTTACGGCGGTCATGAAATCGCAACCGTTAAAGGAGATTATCAAGAGACGTATGCGAGTTTTATTAAAGTGAACAAAGAATGGAACGACCTGCGCAGTACAAATCAGCAAGCATTGCAAATGCTGGATTTGTACCGGTTTCAACTGGAGGAGATTTCTGCTGCAAGTTTAATACCGGGAGAAGATGAATTGCTTGGCGAAGAAAAGGTCAGACTATCCCATAGCGAGAAAATGATGGATTCCATTTCGAAGGCTTATGAGCTGCTTTACGGATCCCAAGGTCTTGAGGCGGTGGCCAAGGCCATATCCCGCTTGAACGAGGTGGCTGCTTTTGACAGCAAGCATGTTAATCCATTGCTTGAACAGTTACAGTCGGCTTATTACCAATTGGAGGATGCTTCTTTCGGTTTAAGATCGTACCGCGAGAACATTGAATTCAACCCGGAACGGCTCGATGAAGTGGAGGACCGCTTGGATCTGATTGCCACTTTACGGCGGAAATACGGGGATAGTGTTGAAGGTATTTTGGAATACTACGATAAAATCTCCAAAGAAACGGATACACTTGAAAATAAAGACGAGCTTTTGGAGCAGTTGCATGCCCGCCGGGAACAATTGCTGTCAGTTCTGATGGACAAGGCCGTCAATCTAAGTCAGGTTCGCCGCAGAAAAGCCGAAGAATTGGCCGGACAAATCGAAAATGAGCTTAAGGATTTGCAAATGGGCAGGACTTCGCTTCAGGTAAAGCTTTCTTGGAATGAAGATCCTCACGGCCTGGATTGGGAAGGGACTAAAATTCGGCCGGGCAAACAAGGCATCGATAATGCCGAGTTTCTGATTTCACCAAATCCTGGTGAACCGCTCCGCCCGCTCAGCAAAATTGCATCAGGCGGCGAGCTGTCGCGGATCATGCTTGCCCTCAAGAGTATTTTTGCAAGGCATGACGAGGTAGCGGTGCTTATTTTTGACGAAGTGGATACCGGCGTCAGTGGACGCGCTGCCCAGTCGATCGCCGAAAAGTTGTACCGATTGTCGCAGACCTGTCAGGTCTTTTCCATAACACATCTGCCTCAAGTGGCTTGCATGGCGGACCAGCAGTATCTGATCGAAAAGGTGGTCGCAGACGGCCGGACGATGACCCGAGTGGAAGAACTTAGCGAAGGTGAACGTGTAACGGAGCTTGCCCGAATGTTGGGCGGTGTGGAAATTACAGAAAAGACGAAACACCATGCCCAGGAAATGCTTAATCTGGCCAAAGCTCAGAAGGATTCGTTTTAATTGTGGACTTTAGTTGAAATGTCTCGCTGCAAGAGCTCCCATGGAAATCAAAAAATGTTTTTTTAACAATCACTTTGTTGGCCGGGACAATGATTGACAGTAATAAAAGGCCTGACCCGGGGTATCTTATAGGTACGCAATTGGCGACCACCTTTTCGTCAAGCGAAAGAAGCTAAGGGAGCGTGACAGCCATTGAACCCTAACCTCAGGAAAAGACTGCTCGGCCTTTTTTTTGCCTTCTTCTTTTGTTTCCTGTGTACCTCCGCTGCTGAAGACCGCCTGCCGCAACTGCCGGACGAGCTTCGTTTGTTTCAGGGCCAAGGCAGGCAAATTCATCTTGCTCTGCCTGTGCAGGCAAGCATCAGTGTAGATCGGCCCGACGTCGTTATGTTAAACGGACAGGCGGTTCCATCGATGACCGTATCCCTAGAAAATCCGGTTAACTTGTCCCCGGTGCACAGTGGAGAAGCCAAGCTTCGCATGAAATTATTCGGTCAAATCCCTCTAAAAACGGTAAAGTTGAATGTCATCCCCGATTTGAAGGTGATTCCCGGTGGCCAGACCATCGGTGTCAAGGTGAAGTCAGCCGGCATCCTGGTTGTCGGGCATCATCAGGTTAGCGACAACAACAGGAAGCTTTCGCCCGGAGAAGCCGCCGGTCTTAAGGTCGGCGATTTAATTACGCACATTGACGGCGTTCGTCTCAAGGACGTCAAAGATGTCGCCGAGATGGCCGGGAAGGCGGGAAAAACCAATAAGCCGCTGCAGTTAACCTATACCCGGGGCGGAAAATCTTTTAACACTTCGTTATCCCCTGCATTTGACGATCAGGATCGCGCCTGGAGACTCGGTTTATACATCCGCGATTCCGCAGCGGGTGTCGGAACGCTGACTTTTTATGCACCGGACCAGGGAGTCTATGGCGCGCTGGGACACGTTATTACCGATATGAATACCCAGACTCCGATCGTTGTGGGAAGCGGAGAAATTCTTCAATCGAGCGTAACTTCAATTTCCAAGAGCGAGAGCGGCGAACCGGGGGAAAAAAGGGCTCATTTCATCAAAGAAGGAAAAACTCTGGGGAATATTGAACGCAATACGCACTTTGGGATATTCGGAAAAATGAAACAAAATCCCGATCACAGTGTGTATCAAACTTCGATTCCCGTAGCATTTTCCGAAGAGGTCAAGGAGGGGCAGGCGGAAATACTGACGGTCGTTGAGGGGCAGAAGGTGGAAAGATATAGAATCGAAATCGTTCATGTATCCAAGCAGAGCGCTCCCGAAACGAAAGGCATCGTACTCAGGATTACCGATCCCAGACTCATCGAGAAGACCGGAGGCATCGTCCAAGGGATGAGCGGCAGTCCGATTATTCAAAACGGCAAGCTGATCGGCGCGGTAACTCATGTTTTTGTGAATGATCCGCGTTCGGGGTATGGTTGTTTCATCGAATGGATGCTTCAGGATGCAGGCATACTGCAAGGCAATAGTTCTTCCCAAAATCTTAAGGCGGGTTAATCGCCTTAAGATTTTTTATGTAATGATGAAAAAAACAATGATTTTGTCGAACGAAGTTGAATAAAACAAAAATTTGTAAATAAATAAATTATTATATATCAACAAAATAAAAAAATAAAGAAAAATAATTTTCGACAGAAGGAATTTACTTTTGCATGTCGAATCCTTATTCTGGAAGAAGAGAAAAGAAAGAATACTTAAACATTACCTAAGGAGGACAAAAGTCAGTGCAGAAAATTGAAGTTTTGTTGGCGGATGATAACCGGGAATTTACAAATTTGCTCGCGGAATATATTTCGGGGCAGGACGATATGGTCGTCTCAGGGATTGCTTATAACGGGGAAGAAGTGCTGGAGATGATCGACAATGCTTCCAAGGTGCCGGATGTGTTGATTCTGGACATTATTATGCCGCATCTGGATGGACTCGGCGTATTGGAGCGTCTGCGGGAAATCAATCTCAATCCGCAACCCAAAATCATCATGCTGACTGCTTTCGGTCAGGAGAACATCACACAGCGGGCCGTTCAATTGGGGGCATCTTACTATATCCTCAAACCGTTTGACATGGAGGTGCTTGCAAATCGGATTCGCCAGCTAGTCGGCGTAACGACCACCAGTGGCACAACCTCCGTTACTTTCGCAAAATCTAACGTGGTCCCTTTGGGAAAAGGAAAAAATTTAGACGCAAACATTACGTCAATCATACATGAAATCGGTGTTCCGGCTCATATTAAAGGGTATCAATACTTACGCGAAGCCATTACTATGGTGTACAATAACATCGAAATTTTGGGCGCTATCACCAAAACGTTATATCCGGCTATCGCCGAAAAATTCAAAACCACGCCGTCCCGCGTAGAGAGTGCTATCCGTCATGCGATCGAGGTAGCATGGACACGGGGCAACATCGACTCCATCAGCCATCTGTTCGGATACACGATCAATATCAGCAAATCCAAACCGACGAATAGCGAATTTATTGCCATGGTGGCCGATAAGCTGCGGATTGAGCACAAGGTGTCGTGAAAGGATCCGAAAGATAAATGACGGCTTGAAGGATGACAACATGGGAAAATCCAGATCTAAAAACATAAACCTAAACGCAAACAGCGCAAACATAATTTTTGCCAACCTAAAAGGCGGTTTCTTTCCGGGATTGTTCCGGATGAGAAACCGTTTTTTGCTTTTATGGGATTGACATAAAAATCCTCCAGTGCTAATCTATATATGAGCATATGCTCATATACCGTTATAGGAGTGGTACGACATGGAAAAGGACACACATTCATTTTTAACCGAAACGACCATTGACCAGGTGTCGACGATTTTTAAAGCATTGGCGGATCCTACACGCATCCGGATATTATATCTGCTCGCGGAAGAGGAATGTTCCGTGACGCATATGTCTGAGGTGCTGGGTTTGTCGCAATCCGCGGTTTCCCACCAACTGAGTTTTTTGCGTAATTTGCGGCTTGTGAAGTTCAGAAGGTCTGCCAATACCATGTACTATAGCTGTGATGACGACCACGTCATTTCGCTGTTGAGACAAGCCATTGAGCATGCGAGTTGCGAAGGAGGGACAGATCATGCGTAAACACGAACATAAAGAAGACCAACATGATCATCAACATGATCACGAACACGGCCACGGAAAAGACCACCCTTCCCATGACCATAATCATCGGTCCAGAAGAAGTCATTCACATGCTCACGCACACGCACATGGACATGGACATGGACATGTTCACGATCATCACGGCGCCAGATCGGGAAATAAGAAAGGCCTGTTGATCGCGTTGCTGATAACGGCTTCGATAGCGGTTCTGGAATTTTTCGGCGGCCTATTTACAAACAGTTTGGCTTTATTGTCTGATTCAGGCCATATGCTTAGCGATGCCAGTTCACTGGTGCTTAGTCTTCTTGCGATCTGGTTTGCCGCCCGTCCGGCATCTCCAAGTAAAAGCTACGGTTTCTACCGTACCGAAATTCTGGCCGCCCTGTTGAACGGGATTACCCTGTTTGTCATTGCCGGATTTATCATTTGGGAGGCGTACGGACGGTTTTTCGATCCGCCAACGGTATCAAGCGGACCTATGATGCTTATTGCCATTATCGGTTTGCTGGCCAACTTGGCCAGTGCTTGGGCTCTACTCAAAAAAGGGGACGTCAAAGGTAACATTAATTTCCGCAGTGCTTACCTGCACGTATTGGGCGATGCGCTCGGTTCGGTAGGCGCCATTATAGGCGGGGTTGTGATGTGGGCGTTCGGCTGGTATATTTTTGACCCTATCGTAAGCGTGCTGGTCGCTTTGCTGATTCTGAAAGGTGCCTGGGGAGTCATCGCTCAATCCATTCATGTCTTGATGGAGGGCGTGCCTGGCAGTATCGATCAGGATGAGGTCAAGCGGAATTTGGAACATATTCAAGGCGTACGAGAAGTGCATGATTTGCACATTTGGTCGATTACCTCGGGTATGGATTCGCTCAGCTGTCACTTGCTGATTGGGGAGCAGGAGGATCAACAGAGAGTATTGCAAGAGGCGATTTTGCTGCTGGAACAACAATTTTCTATCACGCACGTCACGATCCAGATCGAAACCCCGCTCATCCGGCATTCCGCTCTGTTGGTCTAGGAAGGTGAAGTATGGACATCAGAGATGTGGTAAGTCTGTCGCTGTTCATTATTTTTTTGGTCAGTTATAGTCTCAAGTTGTGGCTCTTGTCAAAAAAGCAAGGCATTCAAGCCCATGTTCTAGGCAAGAAAGGTAAGCCAGACGCCACAAGGATTGTGGAGACCGGAGTGAAGTTTTTTTCAGCGATATGGGGGATTCTCTGGTTTGCATACAGTTCGGGGAGCTTGGGCGGGTGGTTAAAGACCTTTTCGGCAGCTGGATGGGTTAGTTGGACAGGGAGTGCGATTACGGCCTTTGGAGTATTGATCTTTATTATAGCGATGCTTTACATGAAGTCCTCCTGGAGAGTGGGGATCGACAAAACGACCCAAACGGCTCTTGTAAGAGATGGTTTATACCGTTTCAGCAGGAATCCCGCTTTCGTTGGCTTCGATCTGATGTTCATCGGCTTCATGCTGATGTATCCAAACACGTTAAATATAGGCGTAGGCGTTTGTAACCTGATTCTATTCCATCTGCTGATCCGTCAGGAAGAAAAGCACTTGAATCAAACTTTCGGGGAAGTCTACCAAAAGTACGCGGTCGATACCCCCAGGTATCTCTGGTTCATATAATGGTCATGCCATGTTACAATTGTGATGTTGTGTAAACATGCCATTGGAGGGGATAAGATGCCGGATCACAATGAATTGAACTTGGATCCCCAGCGGAAGTTGCTGCAGCATCCCGCACTAAGCAAGGAAGACCAGGAAATGGTTCGCGAATTGATAGAGAAAGTGGAGAATTTAAGCGCGGAAAACGTCAGGCTCCGTAAAACGATTCTTCGGCAAACTTCCGGAAATAGCCCGCGAATGTCCAGTAAATTGAGAGATGCATTATATGAGTGAAAAAAATCTTTCCCGCGGAATTAGTGGGAAAGATTTTTTTGAATTTTTTACATAGAATATCGTTCCGGATAACAAGGTGGCTGCAATCAAAAATAAAAGCACCTGAAAAATGGTATTTTCTAAACTAATGACGCCGGCCGCTAAGCAAGCGTTTTAATGTCAGAACAAAAGGTAATACGCTGCACTCCTTATGAAGGGCTCGATGAACTTTTTAACTTTGGGATAAGGTTTAGGGCTGGGTATTGGATGCCGCTTTTCGGGCCTTTTTTCTCGGTCCGGCGTAATTCCGCTTGCGGTCCCGGAAGAAAATCCAGCCGCCCAGAAATCCGATTCCGACAGCAAAAAGCAGCAGGCCAACCAGAAAGTTCAGCCAGTCAAACGATACGGCAGTCAGCGTCTCGTCTCCGTGCTGCGACAGATATAGGAACAGGGCATCCTTCATTTTAAGGAAGCCAGTCATGGCAGCGATTCCGGGGATGACCAAAATGATGACGGCAATAAACCTGGATATCATCAGTTTCATCGGTACAAGCGTCTTCCTTTCATCTGCAGTTATTTTAATTATCATACCGTTTTCTTTAAATTCTGTCTATTTCAGAGCCGATTTGTATTAGTCCGAAAACAAGGTACAATGATAAAAGGTTAATTTAAAAGGAATGGTGGAGAGTAGAAGATGGCTATTTCATGCGATGTTGCAGTACTTGGCGGCGGCACCGGAGGATATATCGCCGCAATCCGCGCGGCCCAGCTCGGTAAAGAGGTCGTAATCATCGAGCAGGACAAAATCGGCGGCACATGTTTGCACCGAGGTTGCATTCCAAGCAAAGCCTTATTGCGGAGTGCGGAGCTGTATGCCCAGATGAAAGACAGCGCGAGCTTCGGGATTGAGGCAAACGGCGTCACGCTCGTGTTTCCGAAAGTGCAGGAGAGAAAGCAAGCAATCGTCGATCAGCTTCATAAAGGCGTTCAATATTTGATGCGTAAAAATAAAATCCAAGTCATTCAGGGAAAAGGCCGGATTATCGGACCTTCCATTTTCTCGCCCAAAAGCGGCGCGGTCGCGGTGGAACTCAGCGACGGCGAAATGGAAACCGTCGTGCCTAGTAATCTGATTATTGCCACCGGGTCTCGTCCTCGTACACTTCCGGGTTTGGCACCGGACGGAACCCATGTGTTGAGCAGCGATGAGGCCATGATTATGGAGGAACTTCCTGCCTCGATGCTGATTATCGGCGGGGGAGTCATTGGCGTGGAGTGGGCCTCCCTGTTAAACGATTTCGGCGTTCAAGTTACTTTGCTCGAAGCGGCGGAACAACTGCTTCCGTCCGAAGATGAAGAAGTGGCGCGTGAACTGCAAAAACAACTGCAACGGCGGGGCATTACGGTAATGACCGGAGTCAAGGTACTTACGGAATCTTTCGAAGTGAAGGACGGCTGCGTACATATTTCCGCGCAGAGCGGGGAAGATGTGACTGTCCTGCAAGGAGACAAGCTGCTGGTATCAGTGGGACGGCAAGCCAATGTAGAAAATATCGGACTTGAAAACACCGATATCGGCCTGCATCAGGGCTTCATTCGCGTCAATGAACAGATGCAGACGACGGAGCCTCATATTTATGCCATCGGGGATTGCATCGGCGGCCTTCAGCTGGCGCATGCGGCAAGTCATGAGGGTTTGGTCGCCGTTAACCATTTGGCGGGCGAACCTGCTCACGGCTACATTACGGCACAAGTTCCTCGATGCGTATACTCGCGGCCAGAGGTAGCATCCGTCGGATGGAGCGAGAAGGAAGCGAAGCAAAAAGGACGGGATGTCAAGACGGCTAAAGTTCCTTTCTCGGCAATCGGCAAAGCGCTGGTTCAGGGCGAACGCGAAGGGTTTCTGAAAATGGTGGCCGATGCCAAGACAAACGACCTGCTGGGCGTTCAAATCATCGGAGCCCACGCTACCGAATTGATTGCCCAAGCGGCGCTGGCCCAGCTTCTGGACGCCACACCGTGGGAAATCGGACAAATGGTATTCGCGCATCCTTCCCTGTCGGAAATCATTGGGGAAGCGGCGCTTGCTATCGATGGACAAGCTCTGGCCCTCTGATCCAACTATTATTTTCTTTTTAAGTCAAAAGGGATTATAATAGGGTTATCCCAAGTCTTAGTACCAGGTTTTAAGATGAGCATAAGATTCGACTCGGGTACCAATTTAAGGAGGTAAACTCCCATGAATGCAAAAAGTTCATCAACAACAACTCAGCCAAAACATGAGCAGCTCGGAATGTCGGATGCCGAAGTCGTGGACATGTACAAATATATGCTGCTCGCGCGGAAGTTCGACGAACGGAATATGTTGCTGCAGCGGGCAGGCAAGATCAATTTTCACGTCTCCGGAATCGGACAGGAAACGGCGCAGGTTGCTGCGGCGTTTGCTCTTGACCGTGAACGGGATTACTTCTTGCCGTATTATCGCGATTACGGCTTCGTTCTGTCCGTCGGTATGAGTTTGACGGAATTGATGCTCTCGGCATTTGCCAAAGCGGATGATCCGAACAGCGGCGGCCGTCAAATGCCCGGGCATTTCGGGTCCAAACGGCTCCGCATCGTAACCGGGTCCAGCCCGGTGACTACGCAAGTTCCTCATGCAGTCGGAATTGCATTGGCGGCTAAAATGCAGAAGAAAGATATCGTTTCGTTTGTAACCTTCGGTGAGGGCTCCAGCAATCAGGGGGATTTTCACGAAGGCTTGAACTTTGCCGGGGTACAGAAACTTCCGGTGATTTTTATGTGCGAAAACAACCAATATGCGATTTCCGTTCCGACCACCAAACAGCTTGGCGGTAAAGTGGCCGATCGGGCCCAAGGTTACGGGTTCCCGGGCATCCGCGTGGACGGCAACGACGCGCTCGAGGTTTACCGGGTAGTTAAAGAGGCGCGCGAACGCGCCGTTCGCGGTGAAGGACCGACACTGATCGAAGCGATGATGTACCGGTTGTCCCCGCATTCCACTTCCGATAATGATCTGGCTTACCGGACCAAGGAAGAAGTCGATGAGAATTGGAAAAAAGACGGCATTCCGAAAATGAAGGCGTATCTGATCGACTACGGCTTATGGAGCGAGGAACAGGAAGAAGCGCTGCTGCGGGAAATCTCGCAGCAGTTGAAGAATGCGATCGAAAAGGGCGAACAAGCTCCGTTTCCGAAGCCGGAAGATACGCTCCTGCACGTTTACGCAGGCGAAGGGGAGGTTTAATCATGCCGGTGATGGAATATATCGATGCGATCCGTCTTGCGATGAAAGAAGAGATGGAGCGGGACGAGAACGTGTTTGTGCTTGGGGAAGACGTGGGCGTGAAGGGCGGCGTATTTACGACCACCAAAGGTTTGCAGGAACAATTTGGCGAACTGCGGGTCATGGATACTCCGCTCGCCGAGTCCGCGATAGCAGGCGTGGCTATCGGAGCCGCGATGTACGGCATGAAGCCGATCGCGGAAATGCAGTACTCCGATTTCATGCTTCCGGCTACGAACCAGATTATCAGCGAAGCGGCAAAGATCCGTTACCGTTCCAACAATGACTGGAGCTGTCCGGTAGTCGTTCGCGCTCCTATCGGCGGAGGAATCTTTGGTGGATTGTATCATTCCCAGTGCCCGGAATCGATCTTTTTCGGAACACCAGGATTGAAGATCGTTGCTCCATATTCCGCGTATGACGCAAAGGGTTTGTTAAAGGCTGCAGTCAGAGATCCCGATCCGGTCTTGTTCTTCGAGAACAAGAAATGCTACAAGCTGATCAAGGAAGACGTGCCGGAGGACGATTACATCGTACCGATCGGCAAGGCGAACGTGCTTCGTGAAGGAACCGATATTACGGTCATCGGCTACAGCTTGCCGTTGCACTTTGCGATGCAGGCCGCGGCTGAACTGGAAGCCGAGCAAGGTATCAGCGCTCATATTTTGGATCTCCGCACGATCCAGCCGCTTGACCGCGAAGCGATTATAGAATCCGCTCGCAAAACAGGCAAGGTGCTGATTGTTCATGAAGACAATAAAACGGGCGGCGTCGGCGCCGAAGTGGCGGCGATCATCTCCGAAGAGTGTCTGTTCGAGCTGGATGCGCCGATCCAAAGACTTTGCGGGCCGGACGTGCCGGCTATGCCAATCAGCCCGCCGATGGAAAAGTTCTTTATGCTCAGCAAGGACAAAGTTAAAGAAGCGATGACGCAATTAGCGCTTTTTTAATAGCCTGTAAATGGGAGTGAGTGAGATATGCCATCCAATAAACAATTAACCGATGTCGTTATGCCTCAGCTTGCGGAATCGTTGGTATCGGCCACGATCGGAAAGTGGCTGAAGAAGCCTGGCGACAAGGTAGAACAATATGAACCGATCTGTGAAGTCATCACCGATAAAGTCAACGCCGAGATTCCTTCCACGCTGGACGGAATCATGGGCGAACTGTTGGCCGAGGAAGGCCAGGAGATTTCGGTCGGTACGGTGATTTGCCGGATCGAGACGGAACCGACTCCTTCCGCAGCGACTGCTTCCGGTGAACAGCCGAAGGCAGAGGCAGGTCAATCCGCAGGCGTCACGACTGCCGAAACGACAGACTCTTCGCAGCGCCACCGGTACTCTCCGGCCGTCCAGACGCTGGCCGCCGAGCACGGAATCGATCTCCGCTCCGTACCCGGCACGGGACTTGGCGGACGTATCACGCGTAAAGATGTGCTAGCCTTTATCGAAAATGGTGGCGCAGGGGCACTTGCATTAGCGCCGTCTACGACGACAGCAGCAGTACCTCAATCTGTACCGGTACAACAGCCTCAAGTGCAGGTAGCGCCAGGCGGCATTTCGGCGGATCTGAGCCGGGCTGCGTTCGAGCCGGTGCGCCATTCCGGTTTGCATTTGACGGAAACACCACGGATTCCTACCATTGAAGTGGAAGGCGGCGACCGTTCGGAGTACTTCATCGATGTAACCCCGATTCGAAATACGATCGCTACCCGGATGCGCCAAAGCGTCTCGGAAATTCCGCATGGCTGGATGATGATCGAAGTCGACGTCACCAACCTTGTGCAGTTGCGGAACAAGATCAAGGACGAGTTCAAGAAAAAAGAAGGAGTCAATCTGACTTATCTTGCGTTTCTGCTTAAAGCGGTAGTCAGCGCGATTAAAGATTATCCGATTATGAACTCGGTTTGGGCCGTGGACAAAATTATCGTAAAACGGGATATCAACATTTCGCTGGCCGTCGGTACGGAAGATTCCGTGTTGACACCGGTCATCAAAAAGGCCGATCAGAAAAATATCGCCGGTCTGGCCCGCGAAATCGAAGACTTGGCTTCCAAGGTAAGAGCCGGGAAACTCAAGCTGGACGACATGCAGGGCGGAACTTTCACCGTGAACAATACCGGTTCATTCGGATCGATTTTGACCCAGCCGATCATTAATTACCCGCAGGCCGCTATTCTCACATTCGAGTCGATCGTGAAGAAGCCGGTCGTGATCAATGATATGATTGCGGTCCGGTCGATGGCGAATCTTTGCTTGTCCCTTGATCACCGGATTTTGGACGGGGTCATTTGCGGACGATTCATGCAGCGCGTTAAAGATAATATGGAAAGCTATTCCCTGGATACTCAAGTCTATTGATCGTAAAGATTTGGAGGTAAATCAGCATGGCGAAATCCATTAATATCTCATACATCCCTGAGATCGAATACGGTGAAGCCTGGGAAAAACAGAAGCAAATCGTCAAAGCGATTGATGAGCAGCAGCAGAAGGAACATCTGCTGCTGCTTCAGCATCCGCCGACTTTTACGATCGGTTCGCAGCGGCATCCCGAGCATTTGCTGCTTGGGCCGGAACAGCTCCGCCAGCAAGGGATCGCCTTGTTTGAAATCGACCGCGGCGGGGATATTACATATCACGGTCCCGGCCAACTCGTCGGATATCCGCTATTGTGGCTCGACGGCGGAAAAGGCCTTAATTTGCACGGCTATTTACGGAACCTGGAGCAGGTCATCATGAATTATTTGGCGCAGTTTGGAATCGAAGGGTCAAGAAAGCCGGAATATACCGGCGTTTGGGTCGGGGACGAAAAAATTTGTGCCATCGGCGTGAAATTCAACAAGTGCCGACATCGCAAAGGATTTATCACAAGTCACGGCTTTGCTTTTAACGTCAAGTCAGGTATTCAGGAGGAAGGGTTCCGCGGGATCGTTCCTTGCGGCATTCAGGAGTACGGAGTTACTTCGCTGGAGGACGTGACCGGCCGTTCCTTCACGGTAGAGGAAGCAGCGCAAGGCATCATCCCGCATTTCAACGAATTGTTTGGTTATACGGGGGCTATATCGGCGGATAACTCTTTTATTAACGAATGAAAAATGGTTCAAGCAAAGCGATTAGCGTAGAAGCGACCATAGCGAACAGCATCAAAAAAACGACGATTTTAAACCCTTTTTTTTGCATAATTCATAATTTCCCTTCTTGGACAATAATTTTGAACAGTTACTCTTTATAATATCGTAAAAATGAAAGTGAGGAAAGTCCAGTGATCAACAAGGATAGAGTAATTGACCAGTTTCTGGAACTGGTGCAGATCGATAGCGAAACAAAACATGAACGCCGGATAGCCGATACTTTAATTGCCAAGTTTAGTGAGCTGGGACTTGATGTTGTCGAGGATGATTCCGCCTTGAGAAATGGCCATGGCGCGGGGAATCTGGTTGCAACGTTGAAGGCAAGCGGAGAGGATATGGCGGACGTTGCTCCATTCTTGTTCACCTGCCATATGGATACGGTTGCGCCAGGCAACGGGATCAAACCGGTCATCGGCGAGGATGGATGGATTCGCAGTGACGGCACCACGATTCTCGGCTCTGACGATAAAGCGGGGGTTGCCGCGTTGTTTGAAGTCATCAAAGTGCTGCGGGAGAAGAACCTGCCGCATGGACAGATCCAATTCGTCATCACCGCCGGCGAAGAGTTGGCCCTTGCCGGTTCTCGGGCGATGGATGCCAGCCTGCTGAAAGCCAAATACGGATTCGCCATAGATTCGAACGGCGAGGTGGGCTCGATCTGTGTCGGCGCTCCAACCCGGGCTCAGATCGATATCGAAATTTACGGGAAATCGGCTCATGCCGGAGTCAATCCCGAGGATGGCATCAGTGCCATTCAAGTAGCCGGCAAAGCGATTGCCCGGATGAACCTCGGACGGATTGATGAGACTACAACCGCCAACATCGGCAAGTTTGAAGGCGGCGGCGAAACGAATGTCGTGCCGGATTACGTGAAACTGTACGCGGAAGCGCGAAGCACGTCGCTCGACAAGATCAACAAACAGATCGAGGGTATGAAGGAAGCGGTGGAATCCGTATGCCGGGATTACGGAACCCGGTTTAACTTCAACAGTGATCTTGCCTATCCGGCGTTTCATTTTTCCGATGAAGACGAGGTAGTTGTGCTTGCCAAAAAAGCGGCGGTTCAATTGGGCTTGTCAGGCAGCACCTTTATTTCCGGCGGAGGCAGCGATGCCAATGTGTTTAACGGCTTCGGGATTCCAACCGTAAATCTGGCGGTCGGGTACGAGAATATTCACACTACCGAGGAACGGATCAAAGCGGACGATATCGTCAAAGTTGCGGAATTCGCGCTTGAAATCGTGTCCCAGTCCATAAAATAGTCCAAGTTTCAGAATAAACGGCAATAGCCGTCTAGGTAGCAGTGGGCTGCCCGGGCGGCTTTTTTTTGCATGATTCAATTTTATTGAAGCACTTGAGAATACGGGATGGGGAAATTTCTGCTCTGCGCCGGGGACCAGATCGTATGCCAGTTGGTGGAATGGATCACTTGCAATGCTTCCGAGATATCGTCCATATATTTTTCAATCTTGGTCTGCTCTACTTCGCCTGGGTGATACAATTCAATCCGCCCCACCAAATTGTTCATGGTGTTATGTAAGTAACAGGAACTGGCGGCAAAGCGAGCTCTAGCCATGTCGGGAAATTGGTCCGCAAGCCGTTCAAAAATGGCTGCCGCTTCGGAGAATTGACCCTTGTCATGTAAAATCTCAGCATAGATATAAAGTGATTCTTTGTATGGAGGCAAGGTTTGCATTAAGAATGAGGGATCTATTTCCGCGAGCTTGGCTTTAGCCTTATTCACATATCCTTCAGCATACAATGACTGAATGTAATAACAAAGATAATAGAAATCGCCGTCCCCGGTCAATTTCTCGGCAACGTCCAAAAGGCCCAGTCTTACGGCATGCCGGATCAGATCAGGGAGCTCGCTGCGGGAGCCCATTTGCAACTGAGAATAAGCGGCATTACTATCTATACCCAGATAGGCAATCGTCGAAAGCTGTTCTAAGTATTCCGCATTGTCCTCCCATAATTGCGATTGCCCTGTTTTCCAGTCCAATAATATGTCCTGAGCTTTTTTAAAATCTCCGCAACGGATTAAACACTCCACATAGATACTTTGGATTTCCTCATCAACCGTCGGAGAAGCGGAGATGAGAGACAATGCGAACGGGTAAGCACCCAGCCGGTTTATTGACCGGATCAGCAATACCTTGGCATCTTGATCGGAAACATGATATTCGGTCAAAACCTGCCTTAATGCAGTGCCAAGGGCTTCATCGGAAGCTCCGCTACGAAGCAGCTTCGCTCCCTGCTTCATTAATGCTTCTTCGAGCACAGCCGGGTACCTTGGTTTGGTGCTTTGCTGCTGGACTCGCGGGTTATCTGTATCTGATTCCTTATGTATTTTTAACGGATTGGTTGATCCGGATTCCGAACTATGGGCTCTTTCGCAATGAAACATCATTCTCCCACGCCCCCCCCTTACTCATTAACCATAATTTTGCTAACTGAATAACTATCGGTGCCGAATTTGTACATATTATTTGGTGATGTTCAATTCGATGAAATCTTTGACCTTTGTGTCGCACCCGGCTTTTTTCTTCCATTGGGACAAGAGAATGCGAACCTGCCAGCCCTTGCCCTGGGCCGTTACCCGGTTGCTTGAAAAATAGCTTTTCATGGCGCTGCTCCTTTTTTGCGGGGTTTGGTATAATAACAACGTATGTTTTAAACGGACAAGTTATGACAGGAGGATTTACGAATGACAAAGTATCAGTTGAGCGAAAAGACCATTTCCACCAAGCCGGTGTTTACCGGAAAAGTGATATCCTTGCAAATCGATACCGTTGAGCTTCCAGACGGATCGCGGGCTACACGGGAAATTATCCGTCACCCGGGAGCGGTGGCTGTTTTGGCCGTAAAGGAAGGGCGCCTGTTGCTGGTGGATCAGTTTCGTCAGGCGATGGGACGCTGTGAATTGGAAATTCCGGCTGGCAAGCTGGAGAAAGGTGAAGATCCGCTCGAAGCTGCCCGAAGGGAATTGCAGGAAGAGACGGGATACAGCTGCGGAAAAATCATGCTGCTGCACTCCTTCTATACATCCCCAGGCTTTGCGGACGAGATCATTCATTTGTATTTGGCCGAAGAATTAACCGCCGGAGAAATGGCATTGGATGAGGACGAATTTCTTGAAGTCATCGAGGCTTCATTCGAAGAGGTTCAGCAATTTATTGCCGAAGGCCGGATTGCCGATGCGAAAACAATTCTGGCGGCATATATTTGGCAGCTTCAACTTAGCCAACAACCGGAGCATGGACAGAAATGACTGCCGCCTACACCGAGTTGTCATCTTTTTTTGCCGACCTGCACATTCATATCGGAAGAACCGGAAAGGGAGAGCCGGTGAAAATCAGCGGAAGCCGGGATCTGACTTTTGCCAACATCGCTAAGGAAGCAACGGAGCGCAAGGGGATTCACCTGGTAGGAATAATCGATTGCCATTCGCCGGGAGTCCAGGACGACATCAGGGCCAGTCTGGAATGCGGCGAGATGAAGGAACTGAAGGATGGCGGAATTGCCTATAAGAATACAACCGTCCTGCTCGGAAGCGAGCTGGAAATCCGCGAGCCCGGCATGGGTCCGGCTCATTTGCTTGCGTTCTTTCCGGATCTTGAAACGATCACTTCTTTTACCGGATGGCTGGAAAAAAGAATGAAAAATGTAACCCTGAGTTCCCAGCGGGTGTACGCTCCCGCCAAGG
The DNA here is from genome assembly GCF_003337355.1 of Fontibacillus phaseoli. GTDB lineage: Bacteria > Bacillota > Bacilli > Paenibacillales > Paenibacillaceae > Fontibacillus > Fontibacillus phaseoli. The sequence continues at coordinate 777,564 of NZ_QPJW01000001.1, forward strand.
TCTTGCAGGAGGAGGTTTATGCCCGCGGCGGCATAGTAATTCCGGCGCATATTTTCACACCGCATCGGAGCGTCTATGGCAGTTGCGCCCCACGTCTGGCGGACGTGCTCGATCCCGAACTGATCAGTGCGGTGGAACTGGGCTTAAGCGCGGACAGCGAAATGGCGGGGTGGATCAGCGAGTTGGACAAGTATACCATCTTGACGAATTCGGACGCCCACTCGCTGGGTAAGATCGGCAGGGAGTACAATCAGCTGATCCTTCGGGAACCGAGCTATCGCGAGTTTGAGAAGGCTCTTCAAGGAGCCGAGGGCAGAATGGTAGGGGCTAATTACGGGCTCAACCCCCGACTTGGCAAATATCACAGAACCTATTGTGGCGGTTGCAGTTACATTATCGACGAGTCAGATACGGCCGTTGACCGCTGTCCTTATTGCGGCAGTCCGAAATTGGTCCGCGGCGTGCTCGACCGGATTATTTCGATCGCCGACAGGCCGGTACCCATTGTGCCGGAGCATCGGCCGCCGTATCATTACCAGGTGCCGCTGGAGTTTATTCCCGGACTTGGCAAGGCCAAGCTGGAGCTATTGCTGCGGACCTTCGGCACGGAAATGAACATCTTGCACCGGGTGCCGGAAGGTGAACTTGCCGTTGTCGTCGGTGACGAACTGGCAGGTAAAATAGCTGCTGCCCGTAGCGGAACGTTGTTGCTCGAATCGGGCGGCGGCGGAATTTACGGAAAAGTCGCAAAATCGCAAACGTAAAAGTTCCACCTAGCATATGGGAAACAGCTTGTTCATAAATTACTATAAGCGGATCATCAAGCACTGGATCTCATTCTGCAGCCAACAACCCGCTCGTATGAAATCGGAGAACAAGATAGGGGGCCCACTATGCTTCAACCTTTTCGCCATACCCTTAAGGATCAGACGCCGCTCTATGTATTCGTCGCCGCCTTGTTTTTGATGGGCGTCGTATTTGGAGCGTTGATGGTAAATGCGCTGTCGTTAGAACAACAGCAGGATTTGTCGCGGTATTTGGGTAATTTTTTCGTCTCGGTAAACGAAGGCGGAGAGAGCTTTCAGCCTATGGCCTATTGGGAAGTTGCCGGCGTGCATTTGAAATGGCTGGGCTTGATCTGGCTGCTTGGACTTTCCGTGATCGGACTTCCCGGGATTCTTGTCCTGGATTTTCTTAAAGGTGTGCTGATCGGTTTTACCGTAGGTTGTCTGGTGGGGCAATATACTTGGAAAGGGTTGCTGTTTGCGCTCGTCTCCGTCGCTCCCCACAACCTGATCGTGATTCCGGCGCTGGTCATCAGCAGCGTTGCCGCCATTGGCTTCTCACTCGGGATTATTCGCAGCCGGGTCCTTCTCCATCGTACCGGAAACGCGGCCAAGCCCTTCTTGTCCTATACGGGCCTCACGATTGCAATGGCGGCGGTGCTGCTCGCGGTTTCCTCGTTCGAAACCTGGATCACGCCTACGATGATGAGCTGGGTTACACCGATGATTGGGCAAAGCGGCTTGTAGGTGCCGGTATTATTGAACTTCAATGCTTCCTCAAAATAAGAAAAGTCTGAGAAGGCTTCTGAAGTGAATCCTTACTTTCCAGTAAGAGATGTGTAAATGTGGGAGAACAAATGATAAAAGCGGCAAACTAAGAAGTTGTTTCCATCTTAGTTTGCTGCTTTTTATTATCGAAAAAATTCGTGTCCAGTGGAATCTTCAGATTTTCTTTAGATATAACCTCATAAAATCCTAAGACTTTTTCGTTACAATTTTCATGTCGTTAATATTTTTAATTATGCCTGTAATTAATAGGGGAAAAATAATGGGGGAAAAGCAGTTGAAAATCAATGAATCTTTACTATTTTTGCAAGGATTCTTCAATAATCCACAACGAGTGGGAAGTGTCATACCCAGTTCCCGATTTTTGGCCGATCAAATGATTCAGCCTGTATCTTGGAATGAGGTAAAGGCAGTCGCGGAGCTTGGGTCCGGCACAGGTGCCATCACGCGTTTTATGAAGAAACAGCTAAATGAATCAACAAAAGTATTATTGTTTGAAAGAGATAAGAAAATGAGAAATAATTTAAAGATAGAATACCCCGATTTCTTTTGCCATTCCGATGCATGCCAATTAGTTAAAAAAATGACCCAAGCTGGAATAGGTCAGCTTGACTGTATTATAAGCGGACTGCCATTTTTTAATTTCACGAAGGAAATGCGAGAAAATTTATTGAATCAGATTATTGAGGCACTTAAACCAGGAGGTGTTTTTGTCGCTTTTCAGTACTCTCTTCAGATGAAGAAAAAATTTGCTGAAGAATTAATTATCGAAAAAATTGAGTTTGTGCCATTCAATTTTCCTCCAGCTTTCGTATATGTCTGTCGCAAAAGGGAGACGCTTTAATGGAATATAATTCACCCGATCTATTTCCTGGTTAACATTTAATAGCTATATAGTAGCTTTTATTTCCTATAAAAAGGAGCACCAAGCAATGAATACAGTCCTTGTCGTAGATGACGATTCAGAGATTCGGGATGTCATTAACGTATATTTGCGAAATGAAGGATACCGCGTAATTGAAGCTGCTGATGGCCTTGAGGCGCTGGATGTAATAAAAACGGTCTCTATCCAGTTGATCATTCTGGATGTTATGATGCCTCGAATGGATGGTATTAGTGCCTGCATTAAAATTAGGGAAATATCGAACACTCCGATTATCATGTTATCGGCTAAAGAAGAAGATATTGATAAAATTACGGGTCTTACTACCGGAGCTGACGACTACATGATTAAACCCTTTAATCCTTTAGAATTGCTTGCTCGGGTAAAAGCTCAACTGCGGCGGCAATCCTTAATAGGAAAAGAAGATTCTAGTTCACTAATCCTCATTAAAGATCTTGTCATTGATAAGGATAAACATTCGGTTACATTAAAAGGAAACAACATATCGTTGACCCCTTTGGAGTTTTCGATTCTGGAGTTGCTTGCAAGCCGCCCAGGACAAGTGTTTAGTTCTAATAGGATTTACGAAACCGTATGGAAAGAGCCGTTCGGAAATTCGGATAATACCGTAATGGTTCATATTCGTAATTTGCGAGAAAAAATAGAAGAATCACCAAGAGAACCCCATTATATTAAAACGGTTTGGGGAGTGGGTTATAAAATTGACTGAACAAGTAAAAAAGCCAAAAAGACAAAAAAGAATCCAGGTTAATATATTGTTCAGAATGGTGCTAAGTCTTATTATTGCTGTTGCTATAAATGATTTAATCATTTTACTTTTCACAAAGGTAGGTAATGAACTGAAATGGGAATGGCTACTCAATTCCTTACCTTATTTTCTTACACCTCTGTACATGGTTAACTTTATAGCTATTTTTCTGGTTTTAACGCGAAAAATCGTAAAAGACCTAATTCACCTGGAACGTGGGCTTCAAATTATTGCCGAGGGGGATTTAAACTACCGGGTATGTGTTGAACGACAAGATGAACTAGGGCGAGTGGCGGTTAACATTAATCAAATGACGGAACGTTTGCAACGGCAGATTGTGAAGGAGCGTGAAACTGAGAAGTCAAAGATGGAGATGATCGCAGGCATTTCACATGACTTACGCACGCCTCTTACAAGTATTATTGGCTATATTGAGCTTTTAAGGACAGAATCATTTCAAGATAAAGAAGAATACACGCGATTTGTTCAAAACACCTATAATAAAGCGATTCACTTAAAGCGATTGCTTGATGATTTGTTTGAATATACGAGACTAACTTCGGTGGACATTAACTTGGATATAAAGAAGATTGATTTATTTCAGTTGCTGGATCAGTTATTATTTGAATTTGAACCAATCGCCCAAGAAAAGGGTGTAATTATCGTGAAAGGGATAGGGAACTCTGCGGTAGAAACTTTCATCGACAGTGAAAAAATTGCCAGAGCCATGGACAATCTATTGATGAACGCTCTAAAGTACTCTGTAAAGCCAGGAAGCATTCGCGTTCTATTGAAAAGAGATAGTAAGGAAGTTAAGGTTGAAGTTGAAAATAATGGGAAGCCCCTTACTCAAGAACAAGAGAACAGAATCTTCGAACGATTTTATAAAGTTGATCATTCTCGAAGTAGCGAAGGCATTCAAACGGGAGCTGGCCTTGGTCTTTCTATAGCCAGAAATATTATTGAATTGCATGGGGGAACATTAACCCTCAATCATATAAACAACTTATTTAGATTCACTGTTACTTTGCCTATTGATGGAATTGTGGCTAACGGCATGGAGTGAGAGCGAACGACCATGATGAAATAAAGTAATGAATGAAATTCGGGAAGGACTCATGGTTTCGAATTTAGATATTACAACTTGTAAAAGTAAGAAGGGTGGCTCAAACCGGTTGGCTCATAAAATTCGTTATGCGAATATTTGAATCCTAACTTTAATAGCAAATTTTTAGAAGCTAGGTTCAAGGGATTGTGACCGGCAAATAAATTATCGGCTTTCATTTGATCAAAGGCAAAATGGATTACGGCATTTGCGGCTTCGGAAGCATAACCCGTACCCCAATAATTACTTTTAAGATGAAATCCTATTTCATAAATCTTCTTTTCTATGTCGTACGCAACAACCAATAAAATCGTTGGTTTCGAGTTCGAATGCCGGCCAGTATTGAACCCGAAACAACACTTCAGTTTGAATTTCTTTTATCAATCGGCCTTTAATTTGCTCGTTCGAATACAAACCATCGGAAGAAATAAATTTCGTTACCGCAGGTTCACCCCAAAGAGAAAACGCCAAATCCAAATCGCTATGCTGCCAATGTGAGAAACCTAATCGAGCAGTTTTCAGAAAATAATTTTTCATTGTTGTACGCCTTTTCCATAATTTTGTTTTTCTTTATCAAGAGTAGCATTTTAAGTGAGGTTGTGCTGTGCTTTTTGCTGGGTAGGTGTAGGAAATTGTAATGCAACAGGGGATGCCGGACAAGGGAATGAGCTCGGTGAAATGAATGTTTGATTTAGGTAGCATAAATTGACTGTGAAATATTATTGTGGAATCATGAAGTAGGGTGATGAGATGACCAAGTTAGTTAAAATAGAAGATATGCATTGTTCAACTGATAATAGGGGAGGTAACCGAAAAGGGGCGGGCCGCAAGCCAATAGGTGTAACTCGAAAAATATCATTAACATTACCGCAGGAATGCTGGGCAGAAATAGAACGCTACTGTCACAGAGGGGATTATTCTGTTTCCGAAATACTACGATCCATTATCGAAGATAACCTTCATAAGGCTGATCTTTTATGATTTAGTAGGTGTGGGAGGTTCACGTTATGAAAGAAGGTATGTTAAACATAGAGGGTGGACAGCTTTTTTACACCGTTTCGGGAGAAGGCGAGCCCATTGTTCTGATCCATGGAAATTTTAATGATCATCAAATCTGGAATGGACAGGTGGACTTTTTTTCCGCACATTACAAATTAGTTCGATATGATTTACGGGGATACGGTCTTTCGAGTACGCCAAACGCTACTTTCTCCAATATTGATGATTTAAAAGCACTGATTGATTCTTTGAAACTTCGTAACATTGCTTTGGTAGGCTCCTCCATGGGGGGTGGCATCGCTACGGACTTTACTCTCACTTATCCTCATCTAGTCAAAACCCTTATTTTGGTTGCACCCTCCATAAACGGTAATCCTTATCCTATGAAATTGTTGTGGCATGGAATAAAAAATTTTATCCATCTTCGTCTGAAAGGACGCAAGAAAGCCATTGAATCATTCATCGTTAATCCTTTCTGGAGTTACTTCTTTCCACCCTTAAGAAAAGTAGAAGCAAGAACACAATTAATCGATAATGTAAGGAATCCAAACAACTTTTGCAGATTCTCTCCGAGCCTTTCGGCTGCTGTTAAACCATATGCTTTCAATCGATTACATGAAATAAACATCCCGACTCTTATTATAATCCCTGATCAAGATCATTCATTTAACATAGAGACTGCGAAAACTTTACATAAAAGAATAGAACTATCGTCAAAAATAACTATGCATGGCTGCGGTCACCTTCCGTTTATCGAGGCGCCGCATGAATTCAATCAAACAGTTTTTGATTTTCTGTCAAAAAGCTCGCTGACCTAACCGGTTGGCGGCTTTTTTTATATATGATGAGACCAGCATTCTTATTCGTTAAATTGTGCCTTGTTGCTGATTCTAGTGACCCTATCAATTTTTCACTTAAAGCATAGAATACTGTATCCCAGATCGATAGGAGGTGATTCAGATGGCGATTCTCTTACCGTCGCAAATTTATAATCTTGCTGCCGGAGTAGGTAAATCGTATTATGAAAACTTAAACGGGGGAACAAATGCTACAATTACGGTTAATAATACCGGCGCCAATCCAGTAAATCTTGTTGTTACCCGTGTCAACGCACCTGTCATAACGTATGTTATACCCGCAGCCAACAGTCTCACATTGCAAGTTGCTTTGCTTTTGGTAGCGGCCCTTCAAGCTACCGCAGCCGGAGCAGTAACGGGAACCATTCAAATTGCTGTTTCTGATTTTTAATTCATTCTAGTAAATAAAATCCCCGCCGAATATATCTGATCGGCGGGGATTTTGCATCTTGCGATATACATGCGACTTTTACAGGCTTCACTAATTCAACTTTTTTGTGAGAATAATTTCTAATGGTTGGCTATCTAGTAGCAAGCATCCTGCATCTTTAAATCCAAGTTTTCTATAAAAGTGTTGAGATCCTTCGTCAGCTTGGGTAGAAGTCATTACCAAATCATAACCTTGTTGCTTCATTTCGTGCTCCCAAAATTGGACCACATCTTTCCCTAGGCCTTTATTGCGGAAAGCTTCATCAATCCAGAGCATATTCATAAATGGCGTATTATCCCAGAAATACCCGTAACGCATCCACCCGATTCGTTCCTCGTTTTCATCCTGTAAAATGTATATTTCCTTCCCCGTGATTTTGGGCAATAGCAATTTTTCCTCGACATGACGATCCCGATTTTTTATCCACTCATAATCTTTTTCGGTCGCAAAAGAAATTCTCATTTATCTTTTCCTTTCTTATTCCGTGATCTGGTAATTATTGATAGTTATCGTAGGGATGTTTCTTGATCATTGTTCGGTTCGACGACCACATTTTTAAGTCGACCTCTTCCCAGTTATCCGGATAGGCAATTGAAACGTTTTGTCCGAATAAGTCGTATATCGAATGTCTTCCGTCCGGGATGAAACACGGAATCGCTTGAATTGACCGCCGGTTCCTCCACCGAATCCATTGCCGAAAAGAAAATATTGGTCATGTTGCCGCATCCGGCAAGTATCATCGTGAAGATGAAGGCGAAAATTATTTTTTCAAGTCCATATCGTCCCTCATCGGCCGAGGGAATTGCTATCCATTATATTACTATTAATTGCAAAGCGATAAAAGGAAAATCAAGACATGCATATTTGGGGACAAGGCTTCGATCCGCATGACCTCTAGTAAATGTTTGACTTTGTTGATTCCAACCCCCTATAATGAAAGAAGTGATTTAAATGCAAGTTGCGGCAATTCCTGGGGGGGAGAACATGGAAGAAAAGATCGATAAAATTAAACAGCAGCTGCAATCCCACGGTTATAAATTGACGCCCCAACGGGAAGCCACGGTTCGAGTACTGCTAGAAAATGAAGAAGACCATCTCAGTGCGGAAGACGTATTTATGCTGGTAAAAGATAAAGCTCCGGAGATTGGTTTGGCTACCGTATACCGGACACTGGAGTTGCTGAGCGAACTTCATGTCGTCGAGAAGATTAACTTCGGGGACGGGGTGGCCCGTTACGATCTGCGTACGGACACGACCAAGCATCACCATCATCACTTGATCTGCGTACAATGCGGAGCCATGGATGAGATTCGCGAAGATTGGCTGGGACCGCTGGAGGAACGCCTGGAGAAGGAATTCAACTTTACGGTGCTGGATCACCGCTTGGATTTTCAAGGCATTTGCTACCGGTGCAAAGACAAGAATAATGACCAGAATGGTAACGGCGGCAAAAAATCATAAAAGTGACGCAAAGCTCCGAACGGCCGGGCCGTTAGGGGCTTTTTGATTTGGGGATGAAGTGTCATCCACATTCAGCATCCACCTACATAGTTCATCTCATAGTGCAGGTTTATCCCTTTCAAACCCGGCATACTGTCAGAACTCCCACTATATACTGTTAGAAATAGTGTCCAGGCTCCTTTAAGCTATTCGGGAAAATGGGTAATGAAAGAGGGAGAGTCATGGTCATTTCGCTGCGAAGCCTGCTAAGGTCGCTGAAGTATTTGCTCGTATTTGTCGCGTTAGCCTATACTTTATATAAAGGGCTGGGGCTGCTGGATGCCTATATATTTCCTTTGGACAAATATCGGGTCCCGGAAGGCTCCGCTGTTAAAGTATTTCTTCCCGGCAGTTTAGGGAGCCAAGAAACGGAAACGTTGAGCGAACGATTAATCCTGTTTTTTTGGTACGGAGAATAATGAGACCGCAGCAGGGAAAAGAAGTACTTGTGTGGAATTGATGAATAGGGAATGTTATTATTTTCCGACATTCTTCGACAGGAGACGAAAGGAGGCGCTGAACATGGAGCCGTATGCAGCCTCTTTTATTTCATATTTGGCCGGCAAGAAGGACTTAAGCGGCTCGACGCTGGAAAGCTATAAGCGGGATGTGTCCCAGTTTCTTGGTTATTTGCAAGGCAAGGAAATCAGAGATTTGAATGAAGTAACCCGTGCGGGAGTCCTGCTGTATTTCGCCGCGCTCCGGGAGCAGGGAAAGGCTCCGGCGACAGTTACGCGCGTATCCGTGTCCCTGAAGGCGTTTTTTCAGTATCTTCTCCAGGAGAGAGCCATCTCTCAAGATCCTTTTGTAGCCGTAAAGATGCCAAAAATCGACAAAACTCCGCCGTCCGTGCTTACCGTGGAAGAGACGGATAGGTTACTGGACATGCCCCGCTTGAATCAACCGCTCGGACTAAGGGATAAAGCCATGTTGGAACTCCTGTATGCAACAGGCGTTCGCGTCAGCGAACTCATCTCATTGAACATCGAAGATGTCGATACGGGAGTCCGTTTTTTGCGCTGTTCCGGGGACAGTGGAAAAGAACGGATTTTGCCGTTCGGGACAGTGACAGCGGATTGGCTTAACAGGTATTTGCACGAAGTCCGGTTCGGTTGGAGTCCTGATGGACAGCAAGATCCCCTGTTTCCGAACCGTTCAGGCGGCAGAATGAGTCGCCAGGGCTTCTGGAAGGTGATAAAGAAGTATGGCAAAGCTGCAGGGATCACGAAAGAAATTACACCGCATACCCTGAGACATTCCTTTGCCATTCATCTGCTTGAAGGCGGAGCGGATGTACGGTCGGTCCAGGAGATGCTCGGACATGCCGACTTGGGGACAATTCAAATGTATTTAAACCATTCCCGGCCGAACCTAAAATCGGTATATGATCATTTTCACCCGCGGAGTAAGGGCAAGATTGAACTATAATCCGGTCTGACGGCGGGTAAAGCATGGGAATGGATTAGGGTCAAGCAGGGATAACTAAACAGCAAAGGTCGAAGGAGTGACATACATGGCTAATGAAAACAGCTTCAATAAGATTACCGTGATCGTCCTGGATAGCGTTGGCATCGGCGAATTGCCCGATGCGGACAAATTCGGGGATAAAGGGTCTCATACACTGGGACATATTCTCGAAAAGGTACCGAATACGAGCCTGCCGAATTTGCAAAAGCTCGGACTCGGGAACATCGCTGAACTCCCCCATTTGAGCCCCGAAGAAGCACCTGCGGCTTATTATGGGAAAATGGCCGAGGTTTCTACCGGCAAGGATACGATGACCGGGCATTGGGAGCTCATGGGGCTGAAGATTGAAACCCCGTTTCAAACGTACCCGAACGGATTCCCTCGCGATTTGGTCGCCCGTTTCGAACAGGAGACGGGACGTAAAATGATCGGGAACAAACCGGCCTCGGGAACGGAAATTCTCGATGAGTTGGGCGAAGAGCACATGAAGACGGGGGCCTGGATCGTATACACCTCTGCCGACAGCGTGTTTCAGATCGCAGCCCATGAAGAAATCATTCCGCTGGAAGAATTATACCGGGCCTGCGAGATTGCCCGCCGCCTGACCCTTGAACCGGAGCATTCCGTGGGACGCGTTATCGCCCGGCCATTCGTCGGACAGCCCGGGAATTTCAAACGTACGCCGAACCGTCACGATTATGCGGTGACCCCGCCGGAACCGACCGTTCTGAACGCCCTGAAGCATGCGGACAAGGATGTTATCTCCGTCGGTAAAATCAACGATATTTTTTCCGGCGAAGGCATAACCGCTTCCTATCCGACCAAGAGCAACCGCCACGGCATTGACGAAACGATTCGACTCATGGGAACGCCGTTCCGTGGATTGCTGTTTACGAATCTCGTGGATTTCGACTCGTTGTACGGGCATCGTCGGGATCCGGAGGGCTATGCGCGTGCGCTGGAAGAATTCGATGCTTCGTTGCCCGATTTGCTCGCCCAAGTAGGCGAGCGAGATTTGCTTATCATCACGGCAGATCATGGCAATGACCCGATCCATGCGGGGACGGACCATACCCGTGAGTATGTGCCCCTGCTCGTCTATGGGAAAGGGTTGTCCTCGTCAGGAAGTCTTGGCGTAAGAGCCACTTTCTCGGACTTGGCGGCGACGATTGCCGACAATTTCGGCGTTCATGGCACCGAGCACGGAAAGAGCTTTTTGAAACTGCTGAAATAACCAAACGGGAGAGATGAATATGACTACGATACTTACGATAGGCATGATAAGGGAAGCGGCGGACTATATCCGCTCCAAGAGTGATATTACGCCCAAGGTAGGGCTGATTCTCGGCTCGGGCCTAGGCGTGCTGGCGGATCATATTGAAGAAGCTACGAGCATTCCTTACAAGGATATCCCGTATTTTCCGCAATCCACCGTGGAAGGCCACGCCGGCGAATTGATGATCGGTACTTTAAACGGAACGCCGGTGATTCTGATGAAAGGCCGTTTTCATATGTATGAAGGATACGGCCCGCAATTGACTGCATTTCCGGTAAGAGTCATGAAGGAACTCGGCGTACAAACGCTTCTGGTTACGAATGCTGCCGGCGGAATCAATACCTTGTTCCAGCCGGGTGACCTCATGCTGATATCGGATCATATTAATATGACCGGTACTAGCCCGCTCATTGGCCAAAACGATAATGAACTCGGTCCGCGATTCCCGGACATGTCGCAGGCCTACAGCCGCAGGCTGCGGGAATTGGCGCGGAAAACGGCGGAAGGAAGCGGCGTTCCGATTCAGGAAGGCGTATACGTAGGGCTGCTTGGTCCTTCTTACGAAACTCCGGCCGAAATCCGTATGCTTCGCACACTGGGCGGAGATGCCGTTGGCATGTCGACGGTGTCGGAGGTTATTGTAGCCAGACATGCGGGGCTTGAGGTACTGGGCATTTCCTGCATAAGCAACATGGCGTCCGGAATTCTGGATCAACCGCTGTCTCACGATGAAGTGATGGAGACGACGGACCGGGTCCGCGAGAAATTCTTGAGCCTGGTGCTGTCGATTATTCCAGAGATGTAAACTGGGAGGTGAGAATAAGATGAGAGCTGTAGATCTGATCCGCAAAAAAAGAGACGGTATGGAGCTGACCGGCGAGGAAATCGGTTATCTGATCAAAGGGTACAGTGAAGGGGAAATCCCCGACTATCAAATGGCGGCCTGGGCGATGGCCGTTTATTATCAGGGGATGAGTGCCCGGGAAACGGCCGACCTGACGCTGCATATGGCCTCGTCCGGCGATATGATCGACCTTGCATCCATTCGCGGGGTAAAGGTGGATAAGCATTCTACGGGCGGCGTGGGGGACAAAACGACCATCGTCATCGGCCCGCTCGTGGCGGCAGCCGGCGTTCCCGTAGCGAAAATGTCCGGCCGGGGGCTTGGCCATACCGGAGGAACGATCGATAAGCTGGAAGCGATTCGCGGTTTTTCCGTCGAGTTGGGACAGGAACAGTTTTTCCGCCAAGTAAACGAGATCGGTTTAGCCGTTGTTGGACAAAGCGGAAATATGACCCCGGCGGACAAAAAATTGTACGGCTTGCGCGATGTTACCGCGACAGTGGATTCCATTCCGCTGATAGCGAGCTCGGTCATGAGCAAGAAGATTGCCGCGGGGGCGGATGCCATCGTGCTGGACGTTAAAACCGGCAGCGGCGCGTTCATGAAGACGCTGGACGATTCCATCCGGCTGGCCAAGGCCATGGTCGATATCGGTACCCAGGTCGGGCGCAGCACGATTGCCGTCATCAGCGATATGGATCAGCCGCTTGGCTACGGGATCGGCAATGCGCTTGAAATCCAGGAAGCGATTGCGACCTTACGCGGAGAAGGACCGAAAGATCTGGAGGAGGTTTGTCTGATTCTCGCTTCCCATATGCTCGTTCTAGGCGGTATGGCTGAAAGCGAAGAAGAGGCACGGGCGATCCTACAGCAAAAGCTGGAGAGCGGCGAGGCGCTGGATCGGCTGAAAATGATGGTCGAAGCCCAGGGCGGCGATATTTCGCAGATCGAAAATGCCGAATTGCTGCCTCAAGCAGAGCTTCACGTTGAAGTGAAGGCGGAGACCGCCGGTTTCGTCGAGTCGATTCAAGCCGAAGAAATCGGCATCGCGGCGATGCTGCTTGGAGCCGGCCGGGAAACGAAAGATTCGGTGATCGACCTGGCGGCCGGCCTCACGCTCCGCAAAAAAATCGGGGACCCGGTGGAGGTTGGCGAAGTGCTGGCCGTGCTGCATTTGAATTCCTCTTACGAGGTCCGGCTTGAAGAAGCCAGCCGAAAAGTGAGGGAAGCCTATGGGATCTCGGATGACAAGGTACCGCGGAGACCTCTGGTGTTCGCGCTCGTGACGCCTGAAGGTGTCCGGAGATTCTAGTAAGACGATATCCGAACGATTAATTATAAAAGCGGTGCAAGAGTTCATTTCTTGCACGGCTTTTTTTATTGCCGAGGCAGCTTGCAGAGTCTTCACTGAAAAACAACCAAAGAGAGCATTATGCTTAAAACTTGGCTGTTGGATTAGATTTATTACAACGCAGGAGCCAAGGCTGGCCATCAAACAGTGAAGTTCAAGTTCAACATGCAGCCCGATTGTCCGATCATGCCTTATGAACGAGATAAAGGAATATTATTACATGAATTCGTCCATACTAGGTTAGCAGAATCCTGATTTTTGTTCAAAAGGGGGACTAATGTTGAAAAAGCGGTTGTTAACCGGGTTTATCGCCCTGATTATGGCACTGCCACTATGGCCAGTCACAGGCTTTGCCAATCACGGCGGACCGCATGAAAAATCAGCGGCAAGCGAGCTGGCACTGGCTGAAAACGCCCTCTCCGCCATATTGATTGACGCGGATACGGGAACGGTGATTCACGAGAAAAAGAGTCATGAAAAGCTGCCGCCCGCAAGTATTACAAAGGTCATGACGATGCTGCTCACGATGGAAGCGATCGACAAGGGCAAGCTCAAGTTGAGCGACAAGGTAACGGCCAGCGAGTACGCATCCTCCATGGGGGGATCGCAAATCTTTTTGGAGCCCGGGGAAGAAATGACGGTAGATGAACTGCTGAAGGGCGTAGCGATGGCGTCCGGCAACGATGCTTCCGTCGCCTTGGCCGAGAAAATCGCCGGTACGGAGAAGGCTTTTGTACAGATGATGAATGACAGAGCCCGGGAACTTGGCCTGAAAGACACGAATTTCTCCAATTGCAACGGATTGCCGGTAGACAATCATTACTCTTCTGCCCACGACATCGCCATGATGAGCCGGGAGTTGCTGAAGTACGAAGGCATAACCAAGTATACCGGGTCCTATCAGGACTACTTGCGTAAAGAGACGGAGAAACCTTTCTGGCTCGTCAATACGAACAAGCTGGTACGGTTTTACAGCGGTGCGGACGGTCTGAAAACGGGATATACGTCAGAAGCGAAATTTTGTTTGGCGGCAACGGCCAAGCGGGATGGACTTAGACTCATTGCGGTCGTTCTGGGCGAGCCGAATACGAAAACACGCAACAATGAAGTATCTGCCATGTTCGACTATGCGTTCTCCCAATACGCCTTGCATCCGATTTACAAAGCGGGCGAAGTGATCGGCAAGGTCAAAGTGCGCAAGGGAGAGGCATCCCGGCTGGAGCTGGCGGCTTCGAGAACGATGAGCGTGCTTGTAAAAAAGGGAACCGAGCCGGGAGCGATCACGCAGAAGCTGGAAGTACCGGAGAAGCTGGCTGCACCGGTGGCACAGGGGCAGATTATCGGCAAACTGGTAGTATACCAAAACGGACAGGCACTGACGGAGTTCGAATTGAAGGCGGCTTCAAGTATCAAGAAGGCCGGTTGGTGGACGATGTTTAAACGCACGACGTCTCATTTGTTTTTTGTAGATTCCTAGCGGTTTTCTTCTAGTTTTGTCATTGAGAAGGAATCCATTGCTAGGTTGTAGAATTGTTGTGTTCATGTCAGGGAGGAGAGTGAACAGACGTGAATTTGCAAATGGAAATGGAAAGACACCGGGAAACGTTGGTAGTACGTTTAGTAGGAGAACTGGATCATCATACGGCGGATGAAGTCCGGATGTCCCTCGATGGTGAGATCGGCCGCGGCGCCTGCCGCCACCTTGTTCTGAGTCTCGAGTCTCTGCAGTTTATGGACAGCTCGGGCATCGGGGTTATTTTGGGAAGATACAAGCTGATCAAGCAAAAAGGCGGCCGAATGGTCATTTGCGGCGTGAATCCGCCGGTATACCGGTTGTTGGAGATGTCTGGGCTCTTCAAAATCATGTCCGTCTACGAAAACGAGAGCACCGCTCTGTCGGAACTGGAGGTCGCCCTATGAACCAGACCGAACGCAATTTCATGACCCTGCAATTTGCCGCCAAATCGGAGAATGAATCTTTTGCCCGCGTTACCGTCGCTGCTTTTGTTTCCCAACTAGATCCGACTATGGATGAGATTACGGATTTGAAGACGGTGGTTTCCGAGGCGGTTACCAATTCCATTATTCATGGATATGACGGGGATCCGGAAGGGGTCGTTACGATTTCCGCGGCGATCGAGGGGGACATCGTGACCCTGATCGTGGAAGACAAGGGACGAGGGATAGAAGATGTAGAGCTAGCCAAACAGCCGCTGTTTACCTCCAAGCCGGAGTTGGAACGGTCCGGGATGGGTTTTACGATCATGGAGAACTTTATGGATGAATTTGACGTGACCAGCGAACTGGGCGGAGGCACTTCCATCCGGATGAAGAAGAGGATTGTATCAAAGAAAGCTTTATACAATTAGGGGTTGGGAGCTATGGATGCCGAAGTGAAGCAAGCCTCGAGAGAGTATTTGGACGACACCGAAGTTAAACGGTTGATTGCGCTGAGCCAAAGCGGAGACTCCGCTGCCAGGGACCGTCTTGTGAATTGCAATATCCGGCTG
Organism: Fontibacillus phaseoli; assembly: GCF_003337355.1. Lineage (GTDB taxonomy): Bacteria > Bacillota > Bacilli > Paenibacillales > Paenibacillaceae > Fontibacillus > Fontibacillus phaseoli. The sequence goes on from NZ_QPJW01000001.1 coordinate 793,126, forward strand.
GTCTGGTCGGTCGTACAGCGGTTTATGAACCGGGGCTACGAGCCTGAAGACCTGTTCCAGATTGGCTGTATCGGTCTCCTGAAATCGGTTGATAAGTTCGATCTCAGTTATGACGTGAAATTTTCAACCTACGCCGTTCCGATGATTATCGGGGAAATTCAGCGCTTTTTGCGTGACGACGGGACCCTAAAGGTTAGCCGCTCGCTTAAGGAAATGGCCAACAAAGTACGCAAAAAGAAGGATGAGCTATCCAAGCTGCTGAATCGGCTTCCGACCGTGAAGGAAGTGGCCGAAGAATTGGGGGTTACGCCGGAAGACGTCGTATTCGCCCAGGAGGCGAACAAGCCGCCGGCTTCCATTCATGAGACCGTATTTGAGAATGACGGAGATCCGATCACGCTGATGGATCAAATCGCCGATGAGTCCCAGGAGCGCTGGTTTGACAAACTCGCTTTGCATGAGGCGATCGACGGGTTGTCCGAACGGGAGAGGTTAATCGTTTATTTGCGGTATTACCGCGATCAGACGCAGTCCGAGGTGGCCAACCGGCTGGGGATTTCCCAAGTGCAAGTCTCAAGGCTGGAAAAGAAAATATTGCAAAACATTCGCGACCAGATCGCGCAATAGATAGTTGTTGATAAGATCCCCTTTATGTAGGCCGTGTGAACAATGCGGTTTACCGGAGGGGATTTTTATGCAACATGATGCTTTTTGAGGTATTCATGTACGGGCATGGATACATCTTATATAATAAAAACATGTTCGACCATCAAAACTGATTATGAAGGAGATTCTTATCATGAGTGTACATATTGCAGCCAAAGCCGGCGAAATTGCGGAAACGATCCTTTTGCCGGGAGACCCGCTCCGGGCCAAATATATTGCCGAAACGTATTTGAGCGACGTAATCTGCTATAACGAAGTGCGCGGAATGCTTGGATTTACGGGTACCTATCAAGGGAAAAGGATTTCCGTTCAAGGTTCCGGCATGGGCATCCCGTCCATTTCGATTTACGCGAATGAATTGATCAAGGAATATGGCGTGAAAAACCTGATTCGCGTCGGCACCTGCGGAGGGATGCAGGAACATGTCCATGTACGCGACGTGATTCTGGCTCAAGCCTCCTGCACCGACTCCAGCATGAACCGCCATGTGTTCGGCGGTTACGACTTTGCTCCGATCGCCAGCTTTCACTTATTGAAGGCGGCTTATGAACGCGGCGTGGCAAAAGGTTTGAAGCTGCATGTCGGCAACATTTTCAGTTCGGACATGTTCTATAGGGACGATACGTCCGTTACCCAACTGCTGATGAAATACGGGGTGCTCGGGGTGGAGATGGAAACTACGGCGCTGTATACGCTGGCCGCCAAATACGGAGTGAACGCGCTGACGATTCTGACCGTGAGCGACCATTTATTGACCGGAGAAGAAACCACCTCGGAAGAACGCCAAACTACTTTCAACCAGATGATGGAAGTAGCGTTGGACACGGCTGCGACGCTGTAAAGCAGGGTGAATTCCGTGTTATAGCTTCGCCCATAATCCTGTAAAAATTAATGAGATGCGATGAGGTCGAGTAAAGGAGTAATAGCTCCTACCCGGCCTTTTCTTTTTGTTGCATAACGCGGAAGCCGGGGAGTAAATCGGAGGCGGGCTTGGCATACTATGGGCAATACGGCAGTAAAGGGGTGTCCATGATGGAGAAGGGGACGGTCTCTCCCGTTTATCTGCGCCTGCGCAAGCAGGTAAAGCTCCCGATCGGATCGCCGGTAAGGCTGGGGGATATTGCGCGTATCCTGGCCGAACCCGAGCTCGAACCCGGGCTTTTGGGACTCGTACTGGACCGGCCGGAATACAGCGACGGCAATCTGATCGTGATCGACATGCTCCTTGTTATTGCCTGCATAAGGCGGAAGTATCCTTCGATCAGGGTGGAAGTGCTAGGGGAGCCGCATGTACTAGTGGAGATGGTTTCGAGTGAAAAGAAACCATCCTTGATTCTGTTTGCTATCGTTTGGCTGCTGCTGTTTTTCGGTGCAGGCCTGACGATTATGAATTTTCACGCTGATGTCAGCATGCCTGCAGTGCAGGTTCGGATCGTCGAAATGCTTACCGGAAAGAAAGATGATCATCCTTATTTGTTTCAAGGCGCTTATTCCATAGGCATCGGTTTCGGGATGATCATTTTTTTTAATCATTTGTTCAAGAAGAAGTGGAATGAAGAGCCTACCCCGCTGGAAGTTGAAATGTACTTGTACCAGGAAAACTTGAATCAATATGTCGTCGCCGAGGAATACGAGAAAATGCGCAAAGCCGAAGTTTTCGGAAAGGAGAAACATCCTTGAGCCCTTCCATTTCCGCGATTCTCTCTCTTTTTCTTGGTTTGTCGGGAGGCATCGCCGTCGGAGGCGGGGTGATTGCCTTATATATCGTACTGGACATGATTCCTCGTCTGGCCCAGATCACGAGATCCTATGACAAGGTTCATTGGTATGAGGGAGCGATGGTAAGCGGCTCTTTTCTCGGTACCGTTGCGGATTTTTGGAACTGGGACATTCATGGTCCATGGATTGGCACCGGGGTGGTCGGCTTATTTAACGGGGTATTTGTCGGCATGCTGGCAGCGGCGCTCACGGAAGTACTGAATGTGCTGCCTATATTGGCGAAAAGATTGCATATGCAAAAATATTTGTTCGGTTTTCTTCTCGCTATGGTTTTCGGTAAGGTAGCGGGTTCGTTGTTTGAATGGTTTGTATATAGGCGTTAATACAGTCAAGGAGGGTTGCCAGCGATGATGAATCAGGAACGGGGAGGAAGTGGACAGGAAGGTCATTCGCAGGATATACCGGAATTTATGCCGGGTACCGGCGAGTTTTCCTGGCAGGAAGATCAGGGGGGAGCGGAAGATGCGCACCGCCGCAAGGTAGAATCGGAGAGATCCGATTCCGTCAAAGAGTCGATTGAGTATTGGCAGAAAACCGACAAGATCAGCCGTAGCCTGAGTACGACAAAACGGACGCTGGAGGAAGTAGTCGGGCTTGGGCAGGGGTTTGACATCGTTTTCCGGGAGATGACCTTCGGGGGAAAAAGAAGCGGCCTCTTTTTTATTAACGGATTTGCCAAAGATACGATTATGCAGGAAATCATCAAAAGATTGACCTATCTAACCCCGGATGATTTGTCATCAGGTGCCCTTCGTTCATTTTTTGACCTCTACATTCCTCATATACAAGTAGAGAAAACGGAACATCTCAGTTCGGCGATAAACAATGTGCTCGTCGGTATGAGCGTCCTGTTTATCGAGGGGGAGCAGACGGCGATTATCATGGACACGAGGTCCTACCCGGTCCGCAGCCCGGAGGAACCTTCGCTGGAACGGGTGGTCCGCGGCTCCAGGGACGGATTTACCGAAACGCTTCTTACGAATGTGACCCTCGTCCGCAGACGTCTTCGCGATCCCGGCGTCAAGTTCGAAGTGATGAAGGTGGGCCGGCGTTCCCAAACCGATGTTTGTATTTCTTATATAGACGATATCGTTGATAAAGTCCTAGTTGACTCGGTAAGAGAAAAGATTAACGCGGTCGAGCTCGACGGTATTCCTCTGGCCGACAAGCAGCTTGAGGAAGCGATCGTGAAGAAAGGCTGGAATCCTTACCCGCTTGTCCGTTACTCGGAACGTCCCGATGTGGTCGCCTCTCATCTGATGGAAGGCAGGGTTGTCATTTTTGTCGATACCTCGCCCAGCGTAATGATCCTGCCTACGACGTTCTTCGATTTATGCCAGCATGCGGAGGAAAACAGGCAGACTCCGTTCATGGGCACATATTTGCGGTGGGTGCGATTTTTCGGGATCTTCGCTTCCCTGTTTCTGCTTCCCATTTGGATGCTGATGGTCATCCATCCCGAACTGAAACCTGCCGCCCTTGATTTCATAGGACCGCAAAAAATGGCCAAGATCCCGATTATTGTCCAATTTCTGTTAGTGGAATTCGGGGTTGATTTAATGCGGATGGCTGCGGTGCATACTCCGACCCCGTTAGCGTCCGCCATGGGCCTGATCGCGGCGATCCTCATAGGGGATATTGCGGTTCAAACCGGGTTGTTCGTCAATGAGGTTGTGTTGTACATGGCTGTCGCCGCGATAGGCATGTTTGCGACACCCAGCTATGAGCTGGGACTTGCCAACCGGGTAGTCAGGCTGGTCATGCTCATCGTGGTCGCCATTTTCGGTGCTCCGGGCCTGGTGGGAGGAATCACGGCATTTATCATCTTCCTCAGTCTGCAGCGTTCGTATAACTCGTCTTATTTATGGCCTTTCATACCGTTTAATGCAAAGGCGATGGCAGGAATTCTGATCCGGGTACCGGTGCTGACTTCCAAGCAAAGACCGTCGTTCAACAAGGCGAGAGACAATACCCGGATGCCAGGTAAGAAGTAGATTTTAAGCATGTCCTGTAAAAAACACAAATGATATTCAAAAAAATCCATTTTTCAGTTCACTCGTTGTTTGCTATACTGGTGGAAAATTGAAAGTGGAGGACTGCATAGATGTATTTACACGGTACCAGCAAAATCAATCCTAAAGGCCATCTTGAAATTGGCGGATGCGATACAGTTGAATTGAAAGAAACATACGGCACTCCGCTGTATATTATGGATGAAGCGCTTATCCGGCAAAGATGCCGTGAATACATGGAAGCGTTCCGGGCGTCGGGATTGCAATTTCAGGTCGCTTACGCAAGCAAGGCGTTCTGCGTGATGGCGATGTGCCGGCTGGCCGAGGAAGAAGGACTGTCCCTTGATGTCGTGTCCGAAGGGGAATTGTTTACAGCCCTTGAAGCAGGGTTCCCTGCGCATCGAATCCATTTTCACGGGAATAACAAGACACCTGAAGAACTTGAAATGGCGATCCAGGCCAATATCGGCTGCTTCGTCGTTGACAATTTCGTTGAAATGCATATGCTGCAAGCACTTGCCGCGGAAAAAGGCCTTAAGGTTAATATTTTGCTCCGCGTAACCCCTGGCGTTGAAGCTCATACGCATGAGTATATTTCAACGGGGCAAACGGATTCGAAGTTCGGCTTCGACATCGGCAACGGTTCTGCTTTTGACGCCGTGGAGCTTGCTTCCCGCAGCCAGAATCTTCGCTTGCTCGGCCTGCATTCCCATATCGGCTCGCAAATTTTCGAAGTGGAAGGCTTCCAATTGGCCGTGGAGCGGGTCGCACAATTTGCGCTTCATGTGAAAGATAAGCTAAATGTCATCTTCAAAGTCATCAATTTGGGCGGCGGCTTCGGAATTCGTTATACGGCGGAAGATACGCCGTTGAAAGTATCCGATTATGTTAAGGCGATTACGGATGCGGTAAAATCCTCCTTCGCCGGCGCATATCCGCAACTTCCGGAAATTTGGGTGGAGCCGGGCCGCAGCATCGTTGGTGATGCCGGTACTACGCTCTATACAGTAGGCACGAGCAAAGATATTCCCGGCGTGCGTAAATATGTCTCCGTGGATGGCGGGATGACGGATAATCCTCGTCCGGCATTGTACGAATCCAAGTATGAAGCTATGCTCGCCAACCGTGGTCGTGACACTGCGGAAGAAACGGTGTCCATCGCGGGGAAATGCTGCGAAAGCGGCGATATGCTGATCTGGGATTTGGAGCTGCCGCAAGTCAAATCCGGCGATTTGCTCGCCGTTGCCTGCACGGGGGCTTACAACTATGCCATGGCCAGCAACTACAACAGGATCCGCCGGCCGGCGGTCGTGTTCGTCCAAAACGGACAGAGCGACCTGGTCGTCAAACGGGAGTCGCTGCAAGATATTACGGCATGCGACGTCATTCCGGAACGGATTGCTAAGCAGCCGTCGTTTAAGTAATTGCCGTTTAGCGGGACAAATTTATAGCATCTTCCGGTCCGGGCGTTAGCCTGTGTTCGGAAGATGCTGTTTTTATGCCGTTAATTTTGCTACCGGAGGCATTTCATAGTAAACTGGAATAGGTTTGTCTTAAGTTTGATCGTATATTGAAGAAGGAAGTGACCACATATGAAAAAAGGGAAAATCGTTTTGGAAAAAGGCGGAGAAGTGGAAATCGAGTTTCTGCCTGAGGAAGCGCCTGGAACAGTAGCAAATTTTGAGAAACTGGCAAATTCCGGTTACTATAACGGCCTGACATTTCACCGCGTCATTCCGGGTTTTGTAGCTCAAGGCGGCTGTCCGATCGGAAATGGAACGGGTGGACCCGGCTACACGATCAAATGCGAAACCGAAACGAACACATCGAAACATGAGCGCGGCGTATTGTCCATGGCTCATGCCGGCAAAGACACCGGTGGCAGCCAGTTCTTCATCGTGTATGAAGCTCAGCCGCACTTGAACGGGGTTCACACGGTATTCGGCAAAGTGACTTCCGGCATGGATCTTGTAGATCAGGTTCGCCCTGGCGACAAAATGAAAGAAGTCAGCGTTTGGGACGAAGCTTAATTGACAGCTTCGGATGAAATTAGGAAAATAACTGGATTATATTCAGTTATTTTTTTATTTTCAGCACTTTGTGAAGAATTAAATGAAAACTTCCAGCTAATTTCGGCACTATCTTCTGACATCGGCGAAAAGGTTGAAATTACCTGTAGATTCTACAGGTAAACTGCAAAAAGAAGCTTGCAGTGCCAAATTAGCTGTAGGAATTGCAGCTATTGGAATTGCAGCTAATTGCATGTGGTCGCTTAACCCTGCGGCAGAAATAAACAAAAAAGTCGAGTAGAGAAGGAACTTCCGTTCTCTCTGCTCGACCTTCTTCCATTCAAAAAGACATCTACGGCTGTTGCTCTGACGCCTCGTCCTTGACTTCTTCGCGGAAGCCGCGGATGCTGTTCAAACGTCTGGCGTTCTTCTCTTCAACCTGGTGCTTCTCTTCTCCCGAAATTTCATCGGCATGCTCGCTCAAATAATCTTGGCCTTCCCGGAAATTGCGGATCGTATTTTGAATGCTTTGCTGCAATTTTTCAACGTTATCGGAGCGGTCGTCTGGTTTTGCCACGAATAAATTCCTCCCGGTTGATGATTTTGTGGATCAATTTGAACGGTTTCGAGGTTATTTTCGCTCAGGATCCCCTTTTTTATTCTGTGACTGGCGGGATGGTAATGTCCTTGATTTTTAGGGGGGTTAATGATAACATTCGTTTTGCAAGGTCTTATTAATTGAATAGCATTCCTTCGGGGTTAGGTGAAATTCCTTACCGACGGTGATGGCGAGTTTCGGTTTATGGAATTGCATTTTGGCTAATGCCAAAATGCATTGAACCGGGGCAAGCATGAGTCCGTGACCCATATACGCTATTAGTGTCGTATATGGCTGAGCCGGTGTGATTCCGGGACCGACAGTATAGTCTGGATGGGAGAAGGAGACGCAGAACACAGGGTGGAAGAATTCAGCAGATTCTTCAACAAGTGTTCAACATGAGTAAGCAATCCGATTAAGTGTTTCTTTTCACAACATAATCATGATAGGTGAAATGGATGCTTTTTTGGGGATAGCAGACGGCGTGATTTGTCATAGTCTTGTTTTGACACATTCTTTTTTCGTATGCTTGCTTATCTTATTGTCTTAAATCTACTCTCATATACCCTGCCGGAATGCTCCGGCAGGGTTTTTGTGTTATTCCACGGCAGAGGGGGAGAGATTTGCATAATATCGATGATGAATACTATATGGATCTTGCGCTTCAGATGGCGGAACGCGCTCAAGGACAAACCGGCATCAATCCGGTGGTTGGAGCGGTAGTGGTTAAGGATGGTGCTATCGTTGGTTTGGGAAGCCACTTGAAACGCGGAACACCGCATGCCGAGGTTCATGCACTTAATATGGCCGGAGCGCAAGCGGAAGGAAGTACCGTTTACGTCACCTTGGAACCCTGCAGCCATTATGGAATGACGCCGCCTTGCTCCGAACGGTTGATCCGAGAAAAGGTAAGCAGGGTTGTCATCGCCTGCGATGATCCGAATCCGCTGGTTGCAGGCCGGGGGATTCGCATGTTGCGGGAAAAAGGCATCGAAGTGGTTACCGGCATTCTCCGGGACCGGGCGATTCGCCTGAACAAGATGTTCATCAAGTATATTACGACCGGGTTGCCTTACGTCACCATCAAAACGGCAAGCACGCTGGATGGAAAGATCGCTTCGAGAACCGGGGACAGCAAGTGGATTTCGAATGCTGCCGCGCGCGACATCGTACATACGATGCGTCACCGGCACCAGGGGATTATGGTCGGAGTCGGCACGATTCTGGCGGATGATCCGCAATTGACGACCCGGCTTTCGGTCCCGGGATTGTCACCGGTGCGTATCATTGCCGATTCGACGCTGCGGATTCCCCTGAACAGCAAAGTGCTTAACGATGGTTTGGCCCCGACACTGTTACTGTCTACGTCTGAGGCGGACCGTGACAAAGCGGACGCTTTAAGAGAACGCGGAATCGAAGTGCTGATTTGTGGCGATGGTCCAAGTGTAGACTTGAAGCTGGCCATGACTCAACTGGGGGAGCGCGAAATTTCTTCCATTTTGGTGGAGGGCGGCGGAAGATTAAACGGCTCGCTGCTTGAGCGGCAATTGGCCGATGAGGTCGTGATGTTCCTCGCGCCGAAGCTGATTGGCGGCCTTCATGCGCCGGGCAGCTTTAGGTTTGAAGGTTATGAGCGGATGGCGGACGCTGTGACTCTATCCGGTCTCGAAGTGGAGCAAATTGGTGACAATGTATGTATTAAAGGCACTCCGGTTTGGCCGGACAACGGCGCCGGAATTCAAGATACAAATAGCGCCGAGTAAAGGAGGGAAGCTTATGTTCACAGGGCTTGTGGAGGAAATCGGCACGATGAAGTCGGTCGGTCGCCAAGGAGAGGCGATGTTGCTCGGCATTTCGGCCCGGGTTGTTACGGACGGGATAAAGCTAGGGGACAGTATCGCCGTCAACGGGGTTTGTCTTACGGTGATTTCCTTCGATAAATCCTCTTTTACCGTGGATGTCATGCCGCAAACCTACCGCCATACGAACCTGCTGAACCTAAAACAGGGCAGCAGGGTTAATTTGGAGCGGGCCATGGCTGCCGGTGGACGGTTTGGCGGTCATATCGTGCAAGGCCATGTAGACGGGATCGGTACGATTCTGCATACGAGTCATGATCAGAACGCGGTCGTTTATGAGATCGAACCGGCGAAGCCATCGATGCTTAAATATATTATCCCCCAGGGGTCGATCACTTTGGACGGCATTAGCTTAACGGTCGTTAAGGTTGTGGAAGGACGATTTTCCGTCTCCATCATCCCCCATACGCTCGCGGAAACCGTTCTGGCCTTTAAACGACCGGGGGATACGGTGAATATCGAATGCGATGTGCTTGGCAAGTATGTGGAGCATTTGTTGAATTACGGATCCGCTCGGAACGGCATGCAGAGTGATCGGGTCGGGAACGAAAGCAGCCTGGACCTAGAATTTCTTTCGAAGCACGGCTTTGCTTAATGTTAATGATTTGGAGGGGATTATCATGAACGACATCCAGTTGGACCGCGTTGAAGAAGCGATTTATGAATTAATGCGCGGTAAAGTGATCATTGTTGTCGATGACGAGGATCGGGAGAACGAAGGGGATTTCATCGCCTTGGCAGAGAAAGCCACACCGGAGGTCATCAATTTTATGATTACCCAGGGACGCGGCTTGGTCTGCCTGCCGATTACGCAGGAACGGGCCGAGGAACTGGAGTTGCAGCCGATGGTTGCACAGAATACCGATTTTCATGGGACGGCATTTACCGTTTCCATCGATCATAAGGACACCACGACGGGTATTTCCGCCTATGAACGGTCTTTGACCGTCCGGGGGATCATGGATCCGGAGGCAAAGCCGACTCATTTCCGCCGGCCGGGCCACATGTTTCCGCTGATCGCCAAAAAAGGCGGAGTGTTGCGGCGGGCGGGCCATACGGAAGCCGCGGTGGATCTTGCCCGGATGTGCGGGGCCTATCCGGCCGGCGTCATCTGCGAGGTCATTAAAGAAGACGGAACGATGGCTAGACTGCCCGATTTGGTGGAGATCGCCAAGAGGTTTGATTTGAAGCTGATCAGCATTAAAGACCTGATTCATTACCGTAATGAAAAAGAAAAGCTGGTCAACCGGGAAGTCGAGGTCCGCATGCCGACAGATTACGGCGAATTCCGGACCGTAGCTTACACCAATGACGTCGATGCCAAAGAGCATGTTGCCCTTGTCAAAGGCGAGATCGGCGGAGACGAGCCGGTGCTGGTGCGCGTTCATTCGGAATGTCTCACCGGAGACGTATTCCATTCGCACCGTTGCGACTGCGGTCCTCAGTTTGAAGCGGCTTTGCGGCAGATCGAACAGGAAGGCCGCGGGGTTCTCCTATATATGCGTCAGGAAGGCCGCGGTATAGGCCTGGTCAACAAGCTGAAGGCCTATAAACTCCAGGAGCAGGGGCTGGACACCGTGGACGCCAACCTGAAACTCGGCTTTCCGGCCGACCTGCGCGACTACGGCATCGGGGCGCAAATTTTGAAAGACCTGGGCGTTCGGAAAATCCGGCTGCTAACCAACAATCCGCGCAAAATTAAAGGCCTGGAAGGCTATGGCCTGGAAGTTGTGGAGCGTGTTCCGCTTCAAATGAAGGAGAATGTGGACAATAGTAATTATTTGCATACGAAGCAGGCAAAATTGGGTCATTTGTTAAAGTTCGACGACATGGAACAAAACGAGTCTTCCGAAGTTTGAAAAAACCAAATTTCTATTCCCGAAAGGACGGAATTCATATGATGAATGTATTTGAAGGTAATTTAGTATCGAGCGGGTTAAAGTATGCGATCGTCGTAGGTCGGTTCAATGAATTTATTACGAGCAAGCTGCTTGGCGGTGCTCTGGACGCGCTGAAGCGTCACGGGGTCCAGGATGAAGAGGTCAGCGTGGCTTGGGTGCCAGGCGCATTCGAAATTCCTTTCGCAGCCCAAAAGCTGGCGGAGAGCGGAAAATATGACGCGGTTATTACGCTCGGGACCGTCATTCGCGGCTCCACATCGCATTATGATTATGTCTGCAACGAAGTTGCTAAGGGAGTTGCCGCCATCGGCCTGAAAACCGGGGTTCCGACGATCTTCGGCGTAGTGACGACCGAAAATATTGAACAGGCGATCGAACGTGCCGGAACCAAAGCCGGGAACAAAGGCTGGGACGCCGCCATGGCGGCGATTGAAATGGCGAACTTGACGAATCAGTTAAAATAGTGCTTATTTAATGTAGTACCCTTCTTTTTCGGGTACTGCATTTTTCTTTTTTTGCTATGTTTTGCAATGGGTGGAGGATGTTCATTGACGACCGTATTATACAAGCTGGAAACGTTCGAAGGACCGCTGGATCTTCTTCTGCATTTGATCGATAAGGCGGAGATCGACATTCACCAAATATCGATCAGTGAAATTACGGACCAGTACCTTGAATATTTGCACAATATGCAAGAGCTTGAACTGGAAGTGACCAGCGAGTTTCTCGTCATGGCGGCTACCTTGCTGTCGATGAAGAGCAAGCAACTGTTGCCCAAACCGCCAGTGATCGAGTTCGACGATGATTTCGATTATTTGATGGAGGAAGATGTAGATCCGAGAGATGAGTTGATCCGTCAACTGATCGAATATCGCAAATATAAAGGGATTGCCGAGCATCTTCATGAGCGCGAATGGGAGCGCAGCCTGATTTTTTCCAAGGAGCCTGAGGATTTAACGCCTTATTTGCCCGTGATAGAAGAAAATCCGGTCAAAGGATTGCATGCCGCGGACTTGATCGCGGTATTTCAGAAGGCGATCCGGAAAGCGGTCAAGCGAAACGCGGTGGCCCGCATTCATCGGGATGAAATTTCGGTCAAGGACCGGATCAGGGAAGTTGTCTCCGCGTTAGAACGCGTCGGCAAGGGAGGCAGACTGCTATTTTCCAAACTGCTGCATCAGGAAATGTACCGGCATGAAATTGTTGTCACGTTCCTCGCGGTGCTGGAATTGATGAAAATGAAACAAATCGTATGTTATCAGAACAAGTTGTTCGATGATATCGTCATGGAGTGGAGAGGGGAAGGAAAGGCAGATGAAATATCAGGAATTGAAATCGATTATTGAGGGATTGCTGTTCCTCGCGGGGGAGGAGGGAATCAGCCCGAAGCAGCTGGCGGAAGTAACCGAGCAGAGACAAGATTTAATTACCGATGCGCTGCTCGACATGAAGAACTCTTTCGAACGGGAGGGACGAGGGCTGCAAATTGTTCAAATTGCAGGGAATTACCAGCTTGCAACACTACCGCAGCATGCCCCTTATTTCGAGAAGCTGGCCTATTCGCCTTCCCGTTCCACCTTGTCCCAAGCAGCACTCGAGACACTTTCCATTATCGCTTACCGGCAGCCGATTACCCGCATTGAGGTGGAAGAGATTCGCGGGGTTAAATCGGAACGGGCGATTCATACGCTGGTCAACAAGGATCTCATTGAAGAAGTTGGCCGGGCAGAGGCGATCGGCCGCCCTATACTATACGGAACGACCAAAGCATTTCTGGACTATTTCGGTTTGGCCCATCTGAAGGACTTGCCGGATTTAGCTCATTTCGAAAACGCGGAGCATCTGGAGGAAGAGACGCAGTTGTTGTTTCAGAAACTGGAGGAGCAGCAACTCACCTTTGATGATGTGGGCAAGACAGAACGGGAAGAATGACTTTAGGCTGAAATAATCGGCCGCATTAAATTAAAGCATAAATTTGTGCAATTGGATCATAAGCAGCCACCCTTTGAGGGTGGTTTTTTTGCATTCATAATTCAGTAATTTCCTGCTCATGCACACTCTCCCGAACTGAAGAAATACGAAATGCCAAACTTGGAATTATTTAAAGGGGACCATGCCATACTATTTAGAGCTTGTCATCTGAAAATAGCATGGAGGGCGCTCCCGTGTGGATTTGGCTCGGAGTTATCCTGGTCCTGTTGTTGCTGATACTCTTGTTGATACTGTTGTTGATTTTGTTTTCCAAAATCAGAATTGAATTAAAGGCCAAAAAGGAAAATAAGGATGAAATGATTTTGATCGATGTATCGCTATTATTTGGGCTGTTTACGTTTCATTATCGTATTCCCGCGCTCGGGCTGGACAATCTTCATAAGGGTTTGTGGGTCGAGAACGATCGTGTCGATAATTTTCTCAAAACGCACACATCAGCCGAGCAACAGGAAATTGATAAGGACAAAGTAAATCACTGGGCGGACCAATTTCGTAATATATTACAGGCTACTGCCGGGCTGAAAAAATGGGCAAAAGCGACGCTTCGCCGAGTGTCTTTTCTTAGTTTGGAGTGGTCGACGAACATTGGACTTACGGACGCTGCGCATACGGCTACGCTTACCGGGGCATTATGGGGATTAAAGACAACGCTAATCGGGTGGCTTTCCTATCATATCTCCCTGCGTCAGCGTCCTAAGTTATTTGTCGTTCCCGTGTTCGGAAGTCCTCCGTTATTTTCCACGGAACTGAACTGCATAGCTGAAATTCGCTGCGGATATGCTATATATGCTGGACTGGTACTCATAGTTCGCGTGTTAAAAGTGAAAGGAGGAGTGAAAAAGTGGTTGAGCATCCTATTCAAGGGCTAATGAAAACGGCAATGGAAAACATCAAGGACATGGTCGACGTGAATACGATCGTAGGCGAACCGGTCGAAACGCCGGATGGCAGTGTGATTCTCCCGATCAGCCGCGTCGGCTTCGGATTTGCGGCCGGAGGTAGCGACTTCAACATTGATGATAAATCGGAGAAAAGCGGAACATCGTCCGAGGCAGGCAAGTCAAGACCGTTTGGCGGCGGCAGCGGCGGCGGCGTTTCGATCAATCCGATCGCTTTCCTGGTGGTGGGTAAGCAGGGAGTTCATATCGTACCATTGGATAATCAAACCCATCTGATGGAAAAAATTATCGATTCCGTTCCGATGGTGATCGATAAAATCCAGTCGATGATCCCCGCTAACGGTGAAGAACATCCTGCTGAAAGTTCAGGGTCACCGATCCATCCGGAAGCGGTTATTCCCCCGGGAGCTACTACCCAGACCTATGTTTAAAAAGCCGTTCCCTTCCGGAACCCCGGAAGGGTCTTTTTTTGACATATTACAAATGGGGGTTGGTTTTTTGAATGGAGCTTGGACATACTCCCGTGACCGGGAGCATATAGTATTTACTAGTTCGCACTAGCGAGAGTCGGAGGAAGAAGATGATGAGAATTACAGCCAAGATAAGAACTGTAGGATTGTTGACGCTTAGCCTGTTGCTGGCGTTACCTATAACGACAGGAGCGAAGGAAGCGGCGCCGGAACCGCCGTCGACCCATGCGCAAGCTGCAGCGCTGATCGATGTTACATCGGGCCGGATTCTATATAGTTCCCACGGGGACGAAGAGCTGCCGATTGCAAGCTTAACGAAAATTATGACCGCTATCGTTGCCATCGAACACGGGAAGACCGATGAGAAAGTGAAAGTTAGCCGTAATGCGTTCGGAAAAGAAGGCTCATCGATTTATCTTCATCTCGGCGAGGAGATGAGCCTTGAAAATATGTTGTACGGCCTGATGCTCCGGTCAGGAAATGATGCGGCGACCGCCATTGCGGAATATGTCGGAGGTTCGGAACAAGGTTTCGTCCATCTGATGAATGAAAAAGTGAAGCTGCTCGGTCTCGAGCATACCGCATTTCAAAACCCGCACGGGCTGGACGCCAAGGGGCATTATTCTTCCGCCAATGATTTGGCCAAGCTTACCGCCTATGCGCTTCACAATCCGCTATTCAAGGAAATTGTGCGCACGCCATCCAGAAAGGCGCCGAATCCGAATGACCCGTGGGATTACCGCTGGGACAACAAGAACAAAATGCTCCGGTTTTATGAAGGAGCGGATGGAGTAAAGACCGGGTACACCAAAACAGCCAGGCGCTGCCTTGTCAGCTCGGCGACGAGAAACGGTCAACAGTTGGTTGCCGTAACGATCAACGACGGAGATGACTGGAATGATCACCGCAAGCTGCTTGACTTCGGCTTTTCGCAATATCCGCTTAAAACATTAGTCGAGGAAGGGCAGCCGGTTCAGAACGATCTAAAGACGGGCACGAGTTTCAGTTATCCTCTCTCCGAGCAGGAGAAAGAGGATGTGGAGATCAGACTGGCGCTAAAAAAAGGGGGAATCGATTCCTTTGGATACCGGGGGGAAATCGACATTTCGATCGGGAACAGCAGGATCGGTTCCGTTCCCGTGTATGATAAAAGGCAGGAACGGCAAACTTCGCCGGCAAAACCGAGCTTCGGAACGGAGGAGGCGGCATCTGCCGGAACCCGAGCAATGAATAAGCGGTTTACTTGGTCAGGCTCGTTGGGCGCGGTGCTGAGAGCGCTCCTGTTTGCAGGCTAAGGCTGGAGTACGCCATTGAGGAATAGGGGGGGAAGGGATGGTCAATAAGATTTGGCTGGCACTGATCCTGATAGGATTTATTTTCGCTGCGATCAAAGGGGACATCAATATCGTGACTCAGGCGGCCTTTGAAGGGGCGGCGACCGGCGTAACGGTTTGTCTGGGATTGATCAGCGTTCTTGTTTTTTGGTTGGGAATCATGAAGCTGGCTGAGGATGCCGGGCTGGTCAGAGCCATTTCAAAACTTCTCGGTCCCGTGGTCTCATACCTGTTTCCCGATGTTCCCAAAGACCATCCGGCAATGGGTTTTATTTTGTCGAACATGAGCGCTAACTTGCTCGGACTCGGAAATGCCGCCACGCCGATGGGCATACGGGCCATGCAGCAGTTGCAGGAACTGAATCCCGACAAGGAGACAGCCTCGCCGGCAATGTGTACCCTTCTGGCACTAAATACCGCAAGTATCACCCTGATTCCAACGACGCTGATCGCGATCCGTCTTAATTTTCATTCTGCGAATCCTGCGGAAATTGTTGGCTCGACCTTACTGGCAACCGCAATCGCCACATTGGCCGCGATATTGGCGGATCGGTGGTACAGAAGGCGCTATGCCTGGAAACAACCTCCGCTTATTCCCCCGTCTGCGTCTACACTATCGCTGAAGAGGTGAGACCTTCTTGCTGAACTGGATCAATATTTTGTCCGCCTGGGCCGTGCCTGTAATGATTGCTTTCATACCTTTATATGCGCATCTGAAAAAAGTCCCGGTTTATGAATCTTTCGTTGACGGGGCGAAGGACGGGTTTAATACGGCCATCGGCATTATCCCGAATTTAGTCGGTATGATGGTAGCGATCAGCGTATTTCGCGCCTCGGGGGCGTTAGAATTTTTTGTAGGCTGGATGTCTCCTTTTTTGACGAAGCTACAGGTTCCGTCAGAGATACTCCCTCTAGGATTTTTAAGGCCGTTAACGGGTACCGGCTCGCTGGCTTTTACGACCGATCTGATAAAAACGTACGGTCCCGATTCGATGATCGGACGTATTGCTTCCACGATTCAGGGCAGCACGGATACAACGCTGTATGTGCTGACCGTATACTTTGGAGCTGTCGGGATCAGAAATGGCAGATACGCTTTAAAAGTTGGGCTTTTCTCCGATATTGTCGGGTTTATTGCCGCGATTGCCGTATGTCTGCTCTTGTTTGGGTAGTTCGATCAGATACACACGCTATTGTGATTTTCATCCCCTATGGGTATCATGTGTATGAGGTGACTTATAAACATGGAAAGATTGCAAAAAATATTAGCGGGGGCCGGGGTAGCATCGCGCCGCAAATGTGAGGAACTGATTCTCGGCGGAAAGGTGCAGGTAAACGGGGAGACCGTGACTACCCTGGGTACCAAGGCGGATCCGGCTGTAGACGTCATAACCGTCAACGGGAAGACTATTGGCGTTGAAAAAAAAATGTACATCGTATTTAACAAACCTAAAGGCGTTATTACAAGTGCATCTGATCCTCAAGGCCGTAAAATCGTCACCGATTATTTGAAGGGCATTACCGAGCGGCTCTACCCGGTAGGGCGCCTGGATTATGATACCGAAGGTTTGCTGTTGCTGACCAATGATGGAGATTTCGCCCATTTGCTTACCCATCCGAAGCATCACGTTTCCAAAACGTACCATGCTACGGTGAAGGGCGTTCCGCATGGGACCGAACTGGACAAGCTGAAGAAAGGGGTCATGCTCGAGGATGGTATGACGGCCCCTGCGGAAGTGGAATACAATGATATCGATCCGGAACAGAAGCATTCGACCATTTCCATCACGATTTATGAAGGAAGAAACCGGCAGGTGCGGAGAATGTTTGATGCGATTCAGCATCCAGTTACCAAACTGAAGCGTATTTCTTTCGGGGATCTTTATCTTGGTAACCTGAAAAGAGGCCTGTATCGCCATCTGACCAAGGAAGAGGTTGAAGGGCTGATCAAACAAGCCAAAAGCGCGGGCAACAAATCCGGAAATTCGCCGGCAGACAGATTGAAATAGGAAAGAGGGGCATGGAATGAGACAGATTCCGTGCCTCATTTTTTTGTGGACGGAAGGGTTACATTTTTTTGAAAAAAGGGTTGATTGTTTATAAGCTATCTTTTATGCTATGGGTATGATAACGACAAAAAGTTAAACCGCTTTAATTTTATTGTCCATATCTATGCTTTTATAAGTTATTTTTAATCAAAAGTTAAAGCGCTTTAATTTTATGGGAGGGTTGGTGTATCTGTGGCTCATCGTGAGAGTCGGCGACAAACGTTTTACATGTACTTGTTTATTTCACCATGGTTATTCGGCTTCCTTTTATTCGCATTGTATCCCATCTTGTCATCGCTTTATTACAGCTTTACGAATTACGACATTATCCATCCGCCGAAATTTGTCGGGTTGGCCAACTACAGCGAAATGTTTCATGACGATTTATTTTGGAAATCCGTAACGGTTACCTTAAAATTTACGTTTATTAGCGTCCCGTTACAACTATTGCTGGCGCTGGGCTTCGCGCTGTTACTGAATCAAAAGATTCCAATGCGGGGATTTTTCAGAACGGCGATGTATTTTCCGAGCATGGTGTCGGGGGTGGCGATGTCGCTTCTATGGTATTGGATCTTTAATCCACAGATTGGGCTGTTCAATTACATGTTGTCCTGGTTCGGAATCCACGGTCCGGCTTGGCTGATGGACCCGGATACCGCCCTGTACGCATTAATCATCATGACATTTTGGACGGCGGGCTCCGGAATGATCCTGTTCCTCGCCGGGCTGCAGGGAGTGCCTGCGAGTCTGGTTGAAGCGGCCAAACTGGATGGAGCGGGCCGTTTCAAAACTTTTATCCACGTTGTGCTGCCCATGATCTCACCTGTTCTGCTCTTTCAATTGATTATGGGGATAATCGATTCATTTCAGGTATTTACACAAGCCTTTGTTATGACTCAAGGCGGTCCGAACTACTCAACCTGGTTCTACGTCTACAACCTCTACACCAGTGCATTCAAAGAATATCGGGCCGGGTATTCATCGGCTCTAGCCTGGATCCTTCTGATTGTCGTCATGCTGTTCACCGCGATCATTATGAAAGCTTCGAATCGCTTTGTTCATCAGGAAGGGGGCGGACGGAAATGAGATCATCACCTACCGCCCCCGCAAGCAATCTGTATTCCAATACCAGACGGCGCACTAAACCTGATGGCGTCAAAATTTTGAGCTTCATCGCGCTGATTATAACGACTTTTCTGATGTTGCTTCCTCTGTTTTTCATGGTTTCCACTTCGCTGAAGTCGCATCGCGAAATGCTGAGATTCCCGCCTTCCTTTCTTCCGGAAAGTTGGAGCTTCGGCAACTATAGTGAAATTTTCGACACGCTTCAATTCGGTACGTTATACAAAAACAGTCTGCTCATCGCAGTAGTGACCGTGCTGGGGACGCTGATATCTTCGGCGCTGGCCGCCTACGGATTCGCCAGATACCGGGGGAGAGGTAACAGCTTGTGGTTCATGCTGCTGCTTAGCACCATGATGCTTCCTTATCCGGCAATCATGGTACCGCAATTCATCCTATTTTCCAAGCTGCATTGGATCGATACTTTTTTGCCCTTGATCGTACCTTCCTTTTTCGGATCCGCGTACAACATTTTTTTGCTGCGCCAGTTCTTTTCTACTCTGCCGGAGGAATTGTTCGACGCCGGACGCATCGACGGCTGCAGCGAATTCCGCATGTGGTACACGATTGCGCTTCCGCTCTCGGGACCGGCACTGGCAACGGTCGCCATTTTTGCTTTCATTTACAGCTGGAACGACTTGCTCACGCCCGTGCTTTACTTAAGCTCTTCCGATCTCTTTACGCTTCCGGTAGGAATGGCCTCCCTGACGTCATCGAGGTTCCGTATCCCGCCTTGGCACCTTTTGATGGTCGCCTCGGTATTGGCAATGATTCCTATCGTGACCTTATTTGCCATTGCCCAGAAGCAGTTCGTGGAAGGGATCGTCCTTACGGGACTCAAGTCGTAACCGGTGGAAATTTTAATGAAAATAGTTGAATCGAGGAGGAATTCGTACATGCTTATGATGAACAAAAAACGGGGAAGATTGATATCTTTGTGGGCTTTCGTTTTGCTGATTTCCGTTGTAATGGCAGGTTGCGGGGGAGATAAGTCGGCGGGGGACATCGTTTCCGGCGATCAAGAAGGAGCGAAAAATGCCGGCGGTGATAAAGAGCAGGTCACCATTACTCACTACACGATCGATTCTCCCGACCGTACTTTTATCGAACAATTGATTCCGGAATTCGAAAAGAAGCACCCGAATATCAAGGTCAAAGTAGAGAAAGCCCCGTATGAGCAGTTCGACAGCAAACTGCAGACGCTAATCGCCGGCGGAAATTCTCCCGATGTGACCAGTCATTACGGATATGGCGGATTTGCGGAATATTACAATAAGGATATGCTCATGGACTTGACGGAAATCATGAAAGAAGAAGGTTTCAATTCTTCGGATTACAGCATTCCCGATAACTTGATGAACATTTATAACGTTAACGGAAAAACATACGGCATTCCCGCCAACATCTACGTAACGCTCCTCCTTTATAACAAGGACATGTTTGACGCAGCGGAGCTGCCTTACCCGCCGAGCGATTACGAGGACAAAAGCTGGACGTTTGAAAAAATGGTAGACAATGCAAAGCAAATGACCGTCGTTTCCAAGGACATCGCCAAAACCCAATACGGGCTTGACTTTTTTTGGTCCGAACGGGACATGAGGCCGCTCTATTTCGGAGCCCAGCCTTACTCCGAGGATACTTGGACTAACGGTGGCGTTCCTTCGGAAACTTATTTCGATTCGCCTGAGGTCATCTCGGCTTATCAAACCCTGTTTGATCTCATTTTCAAGCACCAAGTTTCGCCTACTTCGGAATGGAGCAAAAGCGTAGCCGGACAAAACGGCGACCCCTTTGTAGCGGGCAAAATCGGAATGTCCGTCGGCGGTTCCTGGAATCTGGCGGGAGCCAACGATTTTCCGTTCAAGATCGGTGTGGCTGCCGTGCCGTGGGGCGGCAATGATAAGGTTCGCAGTACTTTGTATGTAGATCCTCTGTTCATTCTTAAGGATTCCAAACACCCGAAAGAAACATTTGAATGGATCAAGTATTTGCTTACCGACGAAGTGCAGGAGAAGTCCATCGAGCTCAGCGGCGGCAACCCGCCGGTCAATACGAAGGCAGCCGAAGCCTACTACAAGCATTTCGAAGGGATCGATCCGGAAGATGTCAAAAAAGTATATGAAGGGGCTACGAAGTGCGGGTTTGAATCTTTTAACCATTTGATCACGCATTATTCCCAAATCAACGACATGTTCATTAATGAAATGCAACCGATCGAGACCGGGCATAAAACCGTGGAGGAAGTCATGCCGACGATCCAGAAGAAAGTAACGGAAATATTAAAAAGGTAGCAAGGATTAGCGGAGAATCATCCGGCCAAGTATACTGGATATAGAACGAGGTTCGGAAAATGATGCCGCAAGGAGAACAGAGATGAAAGTAAGCATTTTTGATGTAGCCAAAAAATCAGGACTTTCCGTGGTGACGGTGTCGCGCGTTATTAACGGGGCGGAATCGGTGCGTGAGAAAAACCGGCAAAAGGTGTTGGATGCCATTCGCGAATTGGATTACCAACCGAGCGCTGCCGCACGCAGTTTGGCGCGCGGAAAGACGGGAATCATCGGCCTGATTGTCACAACACTTCAGGATTCCTTTTTTGACGCCATAGTCAAGGAACTGAATGAGTTGCTTGCTCTACAAGGGTATTTTTTGGCCGTTTCAGTTTCCACAGGGATTGCTTCGGATGGAAGCCATTACTTGATTCAGGAAGATCGGGTCGACGGATTAATCCTTCTTTCCCCGATGGAGGAAGATAGCTACATTGTCGAGTTCAAACGCAGAGGGATCCCGTATGTGCTGATTGATAATCAGAACCCGGAAAACGATGCCTTCTCAATTACCATCAACAATTTTAAAGGCGGTTATGCGGCTGCGAGGCACTTGCTGGAGCAAGGGCATACTTCCATTGCGCATCTCTGCGGTAATGAAACCTTTAGGAGTACGAGGGAGCGGAGAGCCGGTTTCTTGCAGGCACTAAAGGAGAAGGAGCTTGCTCCATATGCTGTTGAGAATGGAGATTTTGAAATCGAGTTCGGTTACACGGCGTGCAAGCGGTGGATAAAAGTGGGCAAGCTGCCGACAGCCGTTTTTGCCGGTGACGACAATATCGCGCTAGGGGTCATTAACGCGCTGATGGAAGAGGGGATTCCCGTGCCTGGAGAAGTTGCAGTGGTCGGCTACGACGACCAGTACATCGGCTCCCAGCTTCACCCCCAGCTGACGACCATCCGCCAGCCGGCCGACAAGATCGGTATTGCTGCCGTGGATATGCTGCTTAAGCGCATCGACGGAAAAAACAAGCGCGGTTCTACTCAGCGCATTGATCCGGAGTTGATCCTTCGAGAGTCGACCGGAGTGAAGAAGTGAATCCCTTTTAACGTGCCTGAATACCTGAGCTTACGTTAGCCGCCTTGTAGCAAGGCGGCTTTTTTGCTTTTGTATCCCGTAAATTGCAGAATAATGAAATTATTATATAATGAGAAGGACACATAATATTCAAATTTTCCCTGGCTGAAACTGTGGCAATTTTCGATATAATGTTCATAGGATATTCACTATTTGTCCATTGATTATGATGATTGTCATAGAAGGAGAGTTGATTATGGGAAAGGCGAGACGTCCTGTACAGATCGTCATTTTGGTGTTGATAGTCATTCTTGGCGGTTACGCCATCAGCACGGCGGTTTCCGGCGGTGGAAGCGGAAAGCCGCAAAGTGGTGACAAGCCTCCCGCGATCAAACTGCTGGGGCTGGACGGGGACGTACATACCCTTGAAGACTATAAGGGCAAGGCAGTGGTCATTAACTTTTGGGCTACGTGGTGTACTTACTGCGTCAATGAAATGCCTGCGCTTCAAGCTCAGTGGAAAAAGTGGCAGGATCAGGGCGTAGTCGTGCTGGGGATCAATACCGGGGAAGACGAAATGACGGTGCGGAACTTCGCGCAGCAGCTTGGTGTTGATTTTCCGATCCTGTACGATTCGGATAACGAAGTTGTTCAAGATTACGGCGTGGTGCCGATGCCGACGACTTTCTTTGTCGATAAGAAAGGTAAAATTGCCTCTATCCATGAAGGTGAGCTGAATTTGGCGACCTTGGATGACCAAATTAAGCAACTGGTGAATCCTTGAAGGAGATAAGGGGGCTTTTCCTTGATTAAAAATACGAAGTGTGAATGCGGGCATCAGAACCGAGTCGGCACGGTTCTATGCGAGGCTTGCGGCAAACCGCTCGATGAACACGGCGATGCCAACGAATTGCTGGAGATGCGGTATGACGGGGCGGCCAGGCGGTCGCAGCGCGCCAATCCGAATTTCATTGATAAGATCTGGAATTTCTTTTCATCGGTGAAGGTCGCCATTTATCTGATTATCTTTACGCTGATCGGGGCAATGTTCGGGACGATATTTGAACAGGAAAGCAATTTTGTAAACTTTGATCCATCCACCTTTTATAAGGATAAGTACGGAACGCTCGGCGACATCTATTACAAGCTGGGATTATCCCATACGTACGAGTCCTGGTGGTTCGTGCTGCTGCTCGTCATGATCGGCGCCTCGTTGGTCATTTGCAGCCTTGATCGGGTGCTTCCGCTTTACAAAGCGCTTTCAAAACAAAAAATCCGTAAGCATATGCAGTTTTTGACTCGTCAGAAAGTGGTTTATCAAGGGACGATCGGAGAAGATGAGGCGGAATGGGTGGGCCAGGCTGTCAAGCCCCTTAAGAAAAAAGGGTACCGCATTTATACGGACGGTTCTGCCCTCCTTGCGGAAAAGCAACGGTTCAGCCGCTGGGGACCCTATGTCATTCATATCGGTCTGATCATTTTTTTGCTTGCCGTGCTGTTCCGGGGATTGCCGGGGTTGAATGTAGATAAGCACTACTGGTTCCCTGAAGGAGAAATCACCAAAATCCCGGATAGCAATCTTTATTTGAAAAATGAAAAATTTACGGTTGAATATTACTCCGAAGAAGAAATGTCCGAGGGTTTCCGCAGAACGGGCAAGATCGTTCCCAAGCTGTTCGAGACTAAGGCAGTCCTTTACGAATGTAGCGCGGACTGCGATGATCCTTCCAAGGAACCGCAGTTGAGAGAAGTCGAGCGGCATGACATCCGGGTAAACGATCCCTTGGATTATAAAGGCTTCAAAGCGTACCAGTTTGATTTCGATCTGACGCCGAAGCTTCGCTCCGTAAAGCCGGTTCTCGTTAACGTGGAGACGGGGGAGCAATACGGAAAGTTTCAACTGGATATGAGTAACCCGCAACAGGAATATCAACTCGGACCCTATACGCTGGAACTGAAAAATAAGTACATGGATTTTTCCTTGAATGAGCAGGGCCAGCCGATCTCCAAATCCAAGGACCCGAATGCTCCGGCATTTCTGTTCGTGATCAAGGGGCCGGATTTGCCCGATGAAGGCAGCCAATATATTTACTTTCCCAAACAGATCGACAAAGAACGTTTTCAACAGGATGCTATTAACGAGAAACTGGGCGGCCTGCAAAGTAAGCTTGCCCTGGATGTCGTCGGGATGGAGGATGTGGATTTCATCCAGTCTTCCAGCTATC
This sequence comes from Fontibacillus phaseoli, assembly GCF_003337355.1. Classification (GTDB taxonomy): domain Bacteria; phylum Bacillota; class Bacilli; order Paenibacillales; family Paenibacillaceae; genus Fontibacillus; species Fontibacillus phaseoli. Next base: position 817,385 of record NZ_QPJW01000001.1, read on the forward strand.
TGAACATCCGTGTTGACCGGGTCATGCCTTTCGTATGGTTGGGCTTAGGCATCGTTATGCTCGGACTGGTTATGGGATTCTATTGGCATCACCGGCGAATCTGGCTTCGTGTCGACGACGGGGTTTTGACCCTCGGTGCTCACACGGCGAAGAACTGGTTCGGCTTGCGCCGCGAAGTAGCTTCGTTCCTGAAAACGATGAATGTGGAAGTGGATGAGAAGCAATTGGAAAACGGGGGGAACCGGTCATGAATTTTTTGGAGATCAGCAGACAGGCTTTTGTAGTCGCGTTTTATTTATATTGTCTTTCATTTATATTTTATGTCGTAGCGGTTACCGGGAAAACATGGAGAAACCGCGATCCGAAAAAGCATGAGCGCAAATGGGGCATCATCTCCTTTGCAACCTCTTCGCTCGGACTGCTGTCGCATCTTGTTTATTGCATTACGCGCTGGGCATATAGTGGACATATTCCCGTGAGCAATATGTACGAGTTCATGACGTTCTTGTCCATGATGGTGATGATTGCTTTTACGGTTGTTTTTCTCATTTACCGCAAAATATTGCTCGGGATGTTTGCGCTTCCGATCGCTATCATTATTATGGCCTATGCGGCGGTGTTCCCGCAGGACGTTCAGCCGCTGATTCCGTCGCTTCGCTCGATCTGGCTGTACATTCACGTCACGCTGGCGGCCACGGGAGAATCTTTTTTCGCGGTCGGTTTTGCCGCCGGATTGATGTATTTGCTGCGGACGATCGACTTTGACGCAACCGATAAATTCTCCCGCCGGCAAAAAAGGTGGGTTGAATTTACGCTTTTTTCTATTATTATAGTAGTGGGCTTTATTGTCTCTGTTTTTGCTTTCCGGACCGCCGGATATGAAGCCGTATTTACCCAAAATACGACAAAGATTGACAGCCAAGTAGAGCAAGATAGTAAAATAGAACAAGAAGTATATAAATTGCCACCCATTGTAGCTCCGCACGACAGCCATGCCGAGAGTATCCAACCTTTCCTTGGCATGGATAAGCCTTTATTCGAAGCTCCTTCTTGGATGAAGGGGGCTAGTGCAGGACGCAAGTTCAATACGGTCGTATGGGCATTAGTGTCCGGAGTCATTCTTTATGCGCTGCTTCGTCTGGCTGTCCGCCGTCCGCTCAGCAAATTACTGGCGCCGACGGTGAAGGGCATCGATCCCGATGATTTGGACGAAATCAGCTACCGGGCGATTGCAATCGGGTTTCCGATCTTTACGCTCGGAGCGCTAGTCTTCGCCATGATTTGGGCGCAGCAGGCGTGGGGGCGGTTCTGGGGCTGGGATCCGAAAGAAGTATGGGCCCTTATTACCTGGTTATTTTACAGTGCGTATTTGCATCTTCGTTTATCCCGGGGATTTCAGGGACGCAAAGCATCCTGGCTCGCCGTGCTTGGTTTCTTAGTCGTCATGTTTACTCTCGTAGGAGTCAATCTGATTATTGCGGGTTTGCATTCCTATGCGGGCACAGACTAATGATATAATAATCTAACTAATAATGAACCACGTTGAGAGCTCGAGTGTAAGATGATGAAGGGGTTGTTGTCCATGTCAGATCAAGAAAACCGTATTTTGGTAGTTGACGATGAAGAACGCATTCGCCGTCTGCTTAAAATGTATCTGGAAAAAGAAGGATATGAAATCGATGAAGCCGAGGATGGGGAAACTGCGCTGAAAAAAGCGACCGTCAACGATTACGGTCTGATTTTGCTCGATGTGATGCTGCCGGGAATCGACGGGGTGGAAGTGTGTAACCGCCTTAGACAGGTGAAGGCCACGCCGGTCCTTATGTTGACGGCCAAAGGAGAAGAAATCAACCGGGTTCAAGGATTTGAAGTCGGTGCGGACGATTACGTCGTTAAGCCGTTTAGTCCCCGCGAAGTGATTTACCGGGTAAAAGCGATTATGCGGCGTGCTTCGGCAACGGCCTATTTGACCAAAGAAAGCGGAACGAGCAACAATATCGTGTTCCCTCATCTCATCATCGAGCATGATGCCCACCGGGTAACGGCCAGCGGACAAGAGGTTAGTTTGACGCCGAAAGAGTACGAATTGCTGCATTATTTGGCGGTTTCGCCGGATAAAGTCTTTTCCCGGGAAGAATTGCTGAAGGATGTTTGGAACTATGAATTTTTTGGCGATTTGCGTACCGTAGATACGCATGTGAAACGTCTTCGCGAGAAATTGAACAAGGTATCGCCGGAATCCGCAGCTATGATTACTACCGTATGGGGTGTGGGCTACAAGCTGGAGGTAGCTAAATAAGTGAATTTCCTGAGAACACTTGTTGGAAAGCTGTGGATTACGATCATCTGTCTGGTAGCATTTGTTCTCCTATCCGTAGGGTTGTTTTTTCTCCCCTATATCGATACGAATTTTACGAATCCGGGAGCCGTCAAAAAACTGTTTCTAATCGTTTCGATGATCGGCTTCTCGTTGACGACGTTCTTTGCTTTATTCCTGATCACCAAAATTACCCAGCCGATGCAGCAGCTTATTCAAGCAACGGATTCAGTCCGAAAAGGGAAGTACGATACCCGGCTTTCCTTGAGGACAAGCGATGAAATCGGAGTGCTGTCCAACACGTTCAATCACATGGCTGAGGAATTGGAGAAAACGATTCGCAGCCTAAATCATGAAAAAGAACACCTGGCGAGCGTGCTCCGGAGCATGAATGACGCCGTGATCACGCTGGACGGGAACGGTTACGTGATTTTGACCAACCCACCAGGGGAGCGCATTTTGCAAATGTGGAGCGATTTGCCGGAAGCAGAGGCCGAAGTGACAGAAACAGTCCATGGGTCGATGCAAAAAATTCCGACGCCGCTTCTGGAGATGTTTCGCCGTCTACAGGATGAGCAAGGTGACCAGAGCGTGAACGTCCATGTGAAAAAAGGCGTCTGGTCCGTGCATATGGCGCCGCTGGCTTCGGACGGCGGAATCCGCGGAGCGGTGGCGGTGCTTCGTGATGTCACCGAAGAAGTGCAGCTTGAAAAAATGCGCCGGGATTTCGTGGCCAACGTCTCTCATGAAATCCGTACCCCGCTGTCCATGATGCAAGGGTATAGCGAGGCGCTGCTTGACGGTATGGCTGCCTCACCGGAAGAAAGCGCCGAGCTGGTGCAGGTCATTCATGACGAATCGCTGCGGATGGGCCGTCTAGTCCGCGATTTGCTGGATTTGGCCCGCATGGAGGCAGGGCACACCGACATGACAATGCGGGAAATGGACTTTCGGGAACTTGCCGAAAGAGTTTACCGCAAATTCCTCGTTCGTGCCAAGGAAACCGATATTATTTTACAGCTTGAGCTCGGGGAAGGTCCCTTGGATTTGCAGGAGGCCAACGAGGATCGGCTAGAGCAGGTTCTGACGAATCTGCTGGATAACGCCTTCCGTCATACGCCAGAAGGCGGTACGATCGCGATTGGAGCCGAGACGGAGAACGGCCCTAAAGGGGCCTTGCTGCACGTGTCCGTAAAGGATAGCGGTGTCGGCATCCCTGCGGATGATTTGCGGTTCGTCTTCGACCGGTTCTATAAAGCCGATAAGGCTCGAGTTCGCGGAGAGAGCGGAGGCACGGGTCTGGGACTGTCGATCGTGAAAAATATCGTGGATTCGCATAACGGTTCCATTTACGCGGAGAGTGAAGTAGGCAAAGGCACCGTATTTCATATGCTGCTCCCTGTCGAAAAGCAGCAATAAAGGTAAGAATGTAAAAACACCCTTTAAGAAAAGGGTGTTTTTTTGTTGAACCGGAAAGATTAATCTTGTTCAACGTGAAACATATTTTGGTAAGAAGGTGACTTATTCAAAAGTGATTTGTTGCGCCTTGTTAATTTCCGGGAGTTTAGTTAACTCATCCAGTACTTCTTTAGGCGTTTCTTTATCTACAGTAAGTACCATGATTGCTTCTCCGCCAACAATTTTACGGCCTACCTGCATTGCAGCGATATTGACATCGTTCTTGCCGAGCAGGGTACCGACGCTACCGATAATCCCAGGTTTATCGTTATGCGAAATGAAGATGAGATGGCCTTCCGGAGCGATATCTACCGGGAACTTATCGATTTGTACAACCCGGGCGCCGTACCCGTTCAACAATGTACCTGCGATGCGGCGTTCTGCGCCATCCTGGGTTTTGAGCGACACGCTGATCAGATTGGTGAAGCCCTTAGTTGCCGAAGCCTGGGATACTACGACGTTCACGTCGCGAGCTTTGGCGAGATGCATCGAGTTGACGATGTTGACGTCATTTCCGAAATGACGGGACAGCACGCCTTTAATGATGTAGCGGGTCAACGGCTGGGTATCGACTTCAGCCAGGTCTCCCGCATAGTCCACGTGAATTTCCTGAACGGCCTGATTGTTAAGTTGGGCCGCGAATGCGCCGATTTTTTCGCCGAGGTCAAAGTAAGGCTGCAGCTTGTTCATCACGCTAGGAGCTACCGGAGGCATGTTCACGGCGTTTTTGAACGGTTCATTGCGCAGGATATGCAGAACCTGTTCCGAAACGTCGATAGCCACGTTTTCTTGCGCCTCGATCGTGGATGCCCCGAGATGCGGCGTTACGATGATTTTCGGATTGTGCAGGAACGGATGATCCGCTTCAGGCGGTTCCTTCTCGAATACGTCGAAGGCCGCGCCGGCGACGATGCCCTGATCGATCGCTTCCACGAGTGCCGCTTCATCGACTACGCCGCCGCGGGCACAGTTGACAATGCGCATGCCTTTTTTCATTACTTCAAATTGGGGACGGGAAATCATATGTTTCGTTTCCGGTGTCAATGGGGTGTGTACGGTAATGAAATCAGCGTTCCTTACGATGTCATCGACGGAGGCGAGCTTGATGCCGAGTTTATCGGCGCGTTCTTCGGTCAGAAACGGGTCATAGCCGAGAATGTCCATGCCGAACGCTTTAGCTCTCTTGGCCACTTCGCTGCCGATCCGGCCCATACCGAGTACGCCCAGCGTTTTGTTGCGAAGTTCGACGCCGAGGAATTTGCGGTCCCAAGTTCCTTGAATCGTCTTGGCATACGCTTGCGGGATGTGACGGGCCAGAGCCATCATCATGGCAAATGCATGTTCGCAGGTCGTGATCGTGTTTCCGTCCGGTGCATTGATGACCACGATCCCGCGTTTGGTAGCCGCTTCAAGATTGATATTGTCGACACCAACACCAGCACGGCCAATCACTTTCAGGTTTTTGCCGGCTTCCATGATTTTCTCGGTTACCTTGGTTTGGCTGCGGACGAGCAGACCGTCGTACTCGGCAATAATCTGAACAAGTTCATCTTCGCTAAGCCCCGTCTTTTTCTCCACGGCTACATCGTTTGCGTCCATAAGCTGTTGAATCCCCATGTCGCTGATTGGATCCGATACTAATACTTTAAACATGATTTCCAGCCTCCTGATTTTTTGTTTATAGGATTGCTTTTCCGTAATGTTAAGTTTCCCTCGCAGTCCGGAAAGCATTACCATACTTGATCGCTTCTCTCCATTACCGTTACACTGTACCAAAGGATGAGCCTAGCAAGGGGTGTCAAACCAACGTTTCTCCGTAGTGTGCTTGAAAACAGTAAAAAAACTCCCAATCCGCATACTACTGCCGTAGTAAGGGACGAGAGTTGTTCGTGGTACCACCCTAATTCGCTGCACCTTTACAGGTGACAGCCTCATTGTCATAATGACGGAATGATAACGGAGTTCCTCCGACTGCGCCTACTGAAAAATATCAATAAGTTCAACGCAGCGACTCAGGATCGCTAAAAGTTGTCGTTCCACTGCCGGTTTCCAGCACCACCGGCTCTCTGGGAGCTTCCGGACCACTTTGTTTCCTTCACAGTATTTTGCGAAATCTAATTTTTCATAATGTATCATGCCGGGTAAGAGGTGTCAACACTATTTGTTCGCCCTTCTTCCGCACGCAGCGGACGTGCTTGAATCCTGCACTCTTTTTAGTTATGATTTTATTAATGTCGAATTTGCTCTGTTAAAGACGAACTGATGTAATTGTTACTGATTGACTTATTCTTATACTTTAAAAAGACAGGGTATGACGTGGATTATGAAAAAATTCAAATTCGGCAACGTGAAGATTCAGAAGGTGGACCCTTCACAGCTTAATGATCGCTTGCTGCTCATTAATCTTTATTTTACGCAAGGCTTAGCCTTATTTGTCGCATTGATCGTACTTTTTTTTCAAAAGAGAAACCCGATTACCGTGTTAAAATTTCCGGAGAACCCGGAATTTGTTTATTGGGGTATCGGTTTGGCCGGATGTATGCTATTAATCGACATGCTCCTGTCCAAATTTGTTCTGGAAGAAGCCCTGGATGACGGCGGGATAAATACCATGCTGTTTCAGAACCGTCCTGTATGGCATATCATCTTGATCGCCCTGATTGTGTCTATTTGTGAGGAACTGTTATTCCGTGGAGCTATTCAGCATGGACTCGGCCCCTATTGGACGAGCGTTCTATTCGCGGCGATTCATATCCGTTATCTGAAGCATTGGATTCCGACGGGTTGGGTATTTGCCAGCAGCTATGGTTTAGGATTCATCTACGTTCAGACAGGTACCCTTTGGGCACCGATCATTTGCCATTTTCTCATCGACCTCATCTCAGGATTAGCTATCAAGTATCGGAGGGAAACATGAACGAACGGTTGAGCAGATCGGATAGGCATGGAAGAAGCCGAGGCAGCGCAGACAGATCACGCCGGATTGTGGCGCACGATAAGCTTAAGGATGCCGCTTCGGAAATGATTCAAGAGGTGAGCGAACCGGCGGAATCCATCTTGTTGAAGGAAGATGTACAGGAGGTGTCCCTGGAAAGTGTCGGTGACAACTTACAGGTCGAGTCATCTCCGGCAGAAAAAAACCTCGATATGACCGAGCTTCCGACACGGAAGGAGATGTTTCCTTCCCAACGGATCAAACTCACGCGGTGGTTTTACAATTCCTTATTGTACATATTTGTCGCGATTATGATTTTTTTGCTTTGGTGGGGTATTAGTGATTCTCCTTGGGGAGAGAGCCACGGTTTGTAAAAAAAGTGACTTGAACTTACTTATCCGATGAGCTATAATGTGAAAAATTTTAAATTCATGAAATTGCTGATGAAGAGCATCCAACTCGGAGGCGTTTTCGCCAAGAGGAACGTCAGGTTTCTCTAAGTTAACCGGCCCGCCCGTTATCGCGGAACCAAGTGATTACAGTTTTTTGCCTGTAATAAGTTGGGTGGCACCGCGAGCAGAGCGCTCCTCGTCCCAAGGATGAGGGCGCTCTTTGTGTTTTTTACACTGAAAAGGAGCGGTGGGTAAAAATGTTGGATATTCGATGGATTCGCGAAAATGCAGCCCTGGTGCAGGAAGCGGCTGTCAGGAAGAAGCTGAACGTTTCAGTGGCTGAACTGCTTGAGTGGGATGAACGGCGGAGAAAGTTGCTGCAGGAAGGCGAAGATTTACGCAGACAGAGGAATGAGGGCTCGAGGAAGGTTGCGGAAGCGGCAAAAGCTGAAGATAATCGCCTTGCCGAGCAGTTGAAAATGTCGTTGAAGCCCGTAAACGGGCGATTGGACCGATTGACGGAGGAATTGGGGGAGGCGGAAGATCAATTCAACCGGTTGATGCTGCTTGTTCCAAACGTGCCTTCGCCGGATACGCCTCCCGGGAATGACGATAGCGACAATGTGGAGCTCCGCAGAGTCGGGAAGCTGCCGGTATGGGATTTTGACCCGATAGATCATGTGGAACTTGGGATCATGCACCAAATGATCGATATTCCGCGCGGAGTGAAAGTGGCGGGTAGCCGCAGTTATTACTTGAAAGGTCCGGGTCTTTTGCTGCACCGGGCGGTTCAGCAGCTTGCGCTCGATCTGCTGCTTGAAGCTGGATTCACTCCGCTCGAAGTTCCACTGCTTGTGAGGGGGGAACAGATGACGAACACCGGTTTTTTTCCGACGGGAAAAGAGCAGGCTTATTCGGTCGATGATGAAGAGATCTGGCTTGCTGGGACTTCGGAGGTGCCGTTGATCGCTTACTATGGCGACGAAATTGTCGATGCTACGGTCCCGGTCAAATTGGCGGCGGTATCGACCTGTTTCCGCAATGAGGTCGGGTCGGCTGGGCGGGATGTCCGCGGGTTATACCGGGTTCATCAGTTTTCCAAGGTGGAGATGGTCATCATTTGTGCGCCTGATCCGGCGCTATCGGATTCGCTGCATCAGGAAATTACCGGCTATGCGGAGAAACTGCTATCGCTCCTGGAGCTTCCTTACCGCGTTATGGCAGTTTGTGCAGGGGACATGTCGCAAAAAACATACAAGCAGTACGATATCGAGACATGGATGCCAAGTAGGGAGGCCTACGGGGAAACCCATTCGTCTTCCAATTTGCACAGCTTCCAGGCCCGCAGATCGAATATCCGCTGCCGTGATGCCGAAGGTCGTCTCGTATTCTGCCATACCTTGAACAATACGGCGGTCGCCTCACCCCGGATCCTCATCCCGCTCTTGGAGAATCATCAAAGGGAGGACGGCTCCATCCATATTCCGGAGGCGCTGCGCAAATATTTGGGCGGCAGGGAAGTGTTGGTTCCCGGGTCCTGTTGAATCGCTGGATGACTGATTATTTGAGCTGCAGGTTCATAATGTGGTGAAGCAAAGGTTATTGACGCAAAACTGTCTGGCTAGGAAGCGTATCGCTTGAAAGTCAACTTTGCTTTTGGACTGGCGGCCGATATGTCATGAATTAACTGGATAACCTCCAGTTAATTTCATGGCAGAAAGACATTTTAGATGTATTAACTGTAAAACCTCCAGCTATTTTCGTCGCAATCCCTGCTTAAATGGGAAATACGGCTATTTAGCTGGAGGTTTTCCATTTATTTTATAAAATGTTGAGAAGCCAGCGGAATTAACTGTAGAAAATCCAACTAATCGAGGCAAACTAGTTAAGGTGGCGTTCAGATCGGTGACGTTACGGTTTGCAAATCCCCCGGTTCATGAAACTCGACTCCCTACTTGGAGTCATCCGGATTTTCTGAAATCGTGTTCGGATCCACGAAACTGTACCCTTTGGCCTCCAGCTTGGTCAGGAGTTCGTCGAGGGCCTCCACCGTCCAGGGAAGCTCATGCATAAGAATATTGCTGCCGGCATGCAATTGATCCAAAATGTTCTGGATCACCGCATCCGGTTTGTTTTTGTTTTTGGAGTCCCAGTCAAGCGAACCGTTTGACCAAGTCATGTAAATCATGTCGTTCTCCTCGACGATTTGATGCAGCTTGTCGTTCCCTGAGCCGAATGGCGGACGGAAGAAGCGGGGCTTTTCCCCGATCGTTTCCTCAACGATGCTCTGAACGTCTTCAACCTGCTTGCGGGCGTTGGTTTCCGTTTCTTTTTTCAGATCGATATGATCCCAACTATGATTGCCGATGATTTGGCCGCGGTCATGAATCAATTTCAAAAGATCCGGGTTCGCCTTGACGCGGTAGCCGTTGACGAAGAAAATCGCCTTTGCTTTGTGCTTGTCCAACGTATCGATCAGACCGTCGATCATTTCCTTCTCTTTAGGCCCGTCATCGAACGTAAGGAGTACGACTTTCTTTTCGGTCCCTTCCTCGTTCGGAACTACATTGTACACTTTGTTGATATGGTAAAGGCTGGCCGGTGGCTTCGGTTGCTCTTGTCCGTCCGGATTGGTTTCATTTGAGCTTGGATCCGTCGTATCAGCCGGCAGGGTACCTGCTTCCTGTTCTTGCCTCGATCCCGGTTCCTGCTCTTCGTCCGGGGTGGCATTCGTTGAGGGCAGCGTGCTTTCTGCGTTTGCAGGTGCAGGCTCCGGAGCAGCTTGTTTCTGACCGCATGAGCTAAGCAGCAGACAAACAGCCGCAAAGAGAAGTATTTTTTTGCTGATCAAGTGTATCAACTCGCTTTCCTGTATTTATGCCGCATGAGTTTGTTTCAAAGCGCGAACACTACAACTGATTTTAACATATCTAAGGAGGTTGTTTAGGTGAAATCTTCCTCATTTTTATGCGGCGTGCTTTTCGGGGCCGCGGCTGCCGTCTGGGCTTCCCGCCGGAAATCAAGCATGATGTCGATGATGGGCGGTGCCGGTTCGCTTCTGAAGATGCCGGGAAATAATATGAATCAGAACCAAAACAAACCGTCACAGGCCGCTTCCGGCCAGGATAAAAGTGGAGCCGCAGCATCGGCCCAGGTGCATCCCAGTCCGGTTTCTTCGCCCGCTTCGAGTCATTCGAAGGAATACAATTTGAAGCAGATCACGGATTTTATTAAGGGGAATCCCGATGTGCGTCGTGAAGTCGATGCGATCCTGAAGGAGACCCATACCGCAATTCCCGGTTTATAATTTATTTTCCATCATGGAATCATTTTCGGTTTCTCTTTTCCGGGAACCGGAAATGATTCTTTTTTGACTATTTTATTACGTGCATTTACCGAAAATAAATGATAACATACTTACAAAGAACCATTTCCAGCACATATTAGAGCAGGTTTCATAATCTGTTATAACACGGTATGGAGAGGAGGATCCTGTATGAGGATTGAGAGACTTGGCCAGGATAAAATACGGATTTTCCTCACGTTTGACGATTTAAGCGAACGCGGTATTCAAAAAGAGGATATGTGGCAGGAAATTCCTAAAGTCCACGACCTGTTCACCGAGATGATGGATCAGGCATACAACGAAGTGGGCTTTGATGCCACAGGGCCTCTGGCTGTCGAAGTGTTTGCTCTTCCTGCGCAGGGAATGGTCGTCATCGTAACAAGAGGCAAATACGATCACCATCATTTTGGGGTCGGATCGCCATATGAGGATGAACTGCCCGAAGAAGTATATGAAATGGAAGTGACGCTGGAGCAGAGCGATACCATACTCTACTCTTTCGATGATTTTGAAGTGCTGATCGAAGCGGCTCACGTTCTGCGGCATATGATTGATGAAGCCGGCAGACTGTATAAATATAACGGGAAATGGGTTCTTAGGCTGGAACCTGACGAGCTTGACGAAGGTAGAATTCCGGCTCTGATTGCTGTCTTGGCCGAATTCGGCGAAGCGACTTCCGTAACTCCGGCTATGCTGGATGAGTACGGAGATGTAATCATGGCCGATCGGGCGATCGACGTCATCTGCAGCCATTTTAAACGTCAGGATTAATTTCGTATCATGCAGATATGGAACTTTTGCAACATGGGAGATAAGGGACGGTCGAAGGACTGTAAGGGGGGATAACCGTTGCTCTTTTTCTCGATTGCCTCGGCAGCGGTTGCTCCCGGTATCGCTCTCTTGACCTACATTTATCTGAAGGACAAGTATGATGCCGAGCCGCTTTCTATGGTCATCAAAGTGTTTCTGCTTGGCTTTTTGATTGTTTTTCCGGTTATGATCGTGCAGCGGGGGCTGGCCATTTGGCTAGGCGAAGGCCCTTTGGTTTCGGCCTTCTGGATATCCGCTGGCGTTGAGGAGTTTTTGAAATGGTTTGTTTTGTTCCATATGATTTACAATCATACGGAATTCGATGAGCCTTATGACGGCATCCTTTACGCGGCTGCTATCTCACTCGGCTTTGCCACCGTCGAAAATGTGATTTTCGCCTTGGCGAGTCATGCTTCGATCGGCACGATGCTCGTTCGGGCCTTGCTCCCGGTTTCGGGCCATGCGATGTTCGGCGTCATGATGGGCTATTACTTGGGCCGGGCTAAATTCTCCACCGGCTGGAAGAGCCGCAAGTTCCTGATCTATTCGTTGCTGCTCCCGCTGTTCTGGCATGGGGTGTACGACTGGATCCTTGATAACGTTTCGCAATATTGGATCTGGTTTATCATTCCGCTGATGGCGTTTTTATGGTACGGCGGGATCGGTAAAATGATCCGGGCCAACAACCGTTCGCCGTTCCGGATTACGGAGGCGAGAGGGCAAGATTAACTTCGGTACAAAGAGGGCATCCTGATTCTAGAAGCAAGGCTACGGGCCGCTATGCTGGAAGGGGTGCCTTTTTGGTGCGGGTAAAAGTGAAAATCATCTGTAAAAATTGTGGAGAGCGTTTCATTCTTCGCGGCAAAAAAGAGAAGGGGCATATCGATACCGGCTTCAAACAGTGCATTTGCGACAACCGCAATCTGTTTGAAATCGAAGAGGAGAGATTGTAATTTACGCGCATAAACCTCCCATCTTCTAGTCAAACTATCCTCAGACAGTTGAAGAAGGGAGTGCGTTCACTGATGTATAAACGATTGAGTGCCATTTTATTTCCGATCGCCACGATTCTGCTCATCGGATCATTGGTTTGGGGCTATCAGGAGAATCAAGAGAAAAACGCGATATTGATTAAAGCGGAGAACCAATATCAAAGAGCTTTCCATGATCTGTCCTATCATGTAGACAAGCTTCATAGCGAACTCGGCAACACGCTTGCCGTTCATAGCGCCTCGACAGGATCCCACCGCAAGGGACTGGTCAATGTGTGGCGGATTACGAGCGAGGCTCAAAACGAGATAAACCAGCTTCCTCTGACCCTCCTTCCTTTTAACAAGACGGAAGAGTTTTTATCGCGGATTTCCAAGTTTTCTTACCAGACGGCGGTACGTGATTTGACCAAGCAGCCGTTGTCGGACGGTGAAGTCAAAAATCTGAAAGAGCTCTACAAAAGCTCGGCTCAGATTTCCCAGGATCTTCAGGCCGTCCAAAATAAGGTCATTAATAACCGGCTTCGCTGGATGGATGTAGAGACGGCGCTCGTCAGCGAAAAGGAGCCTCAGGACAATACGATCATCGACGGGTTTAAAACCGTGGATAAGAAGGTCGGCGAGTATCCGGAGCTCGACTGGGGACCTTCAGTATCCAGCATGTACAATAAACGTTCGGTTAAAAAGCTGGGCGGTACGCCGGTGACTGTCGATGAAATCAAGACGGAGGCCGCGCGTTTTACCGGCAGCAAGAATCCGGGAGCGATCAAAGTCATCGAAAACGGCCGCGGAACGGAGTGGGCTTCTTTTACGGCTCAGATTCAAGGGGATCAAGGGGACTCCAAGACGCTGGACTTCACGCGCAACGGCGGGCATCTGATATCGTATGCCGATAGCCGGACCCTTGGGCCGAAGGCAGTAAGTGTCAAGGAAGCCAGAGCTCAGGCGGAGAGCTTCCTGAAAGATAAAGGTTTTCCGGATATGACGCCGGTTTCCTATGACGAGTACGACAACTCGGGCACGTTTACTTTTGTAAGCAAAGAAGGGGATGTGCTGATTTATCCCGAAAAAGTGACAGTCCGAGTAGGATTGGATAATGGTCAGGTCACGGGGATGCAGGCGAGCGATTACGTTTACGAGCGCGAAAACCGGGAGCCGCCGGCAAAACCGAAGTTGACCGTCCAGCAGGCCCGCAAGTATTTGAATTCGGATTATAAAGAGAAATATCACCGCCTCTCGCAAATCGAGAATGAGATGTCCGAAAAGGTAACGACATACGAGTTCGGCGGATCGATTAACGGATCGGATTATAAAATTTTCATTAACGCAGAAAGCGGCATTGAAGAGACGATCGAAGAAATTCGTAATACCCGTCCTGCAGCCCCTTCCCGTTCGTGAATCATACGAAAAGGAGACCAGCCAACATAGGCTGTCTCCTTTTCGTATTTTTGTTTGCGTTAAAAACCTCGCTCCAAAGTCTGGCCTCATGATATACTTGTACAGTAATGTAGCTTGATTTAATTTAGGGGTGGGTGGGGAAGTTGTTGCCTAAAGTAAACGATCTGGTCTATATCCAAGTCGCCTCTGCGGATAATAAAGAAGCGGATAAAGAATGCAAATCCCGTATCGCGGACATTGAAGACGATTTTTTTCTGATCGAGATGCCGATCGAAATCGGGAGCGGAAGGATCAAACGGCTGTTTGTCGGAGACGAGCTGTCCGTCTATTTTTTGACCGATGCCGGAATAAAAAACTATTTCAATACATATGTACTGGGATTCGTCGACGATGTCGTACAACTGATCCGGATCCGCAAGCCTGAGCCGGAGTCGATCACAAAAATTCAGCGCCGCAATTTTCTGCGCGTGGTTGCGGAACTGGAAATCGCGGTACGCCTGAAGGACAACACCCGTTTTGTGGCACACACCGATGATGTGGGCGGGGGCGGGGTTTCTTTTCTGTGTGACGGAAAATTTAAATTGACCCAGGGAGATCAGGTGTACTGCTGGCTGCTGATTCCTTATAAAAACGGCTCTATCGAGCATGCGCCTTTTGAAGCGGAAGTCGTCCGGACCAAGAAGCTGGAAACCGGAAAGACGCTGATCATGCTCAAGTTTGCCAGTATTTCCGATATGGAGCGGCAAAAGATAATCCGCTACTGTTTCGAGCGCCAGTTTGATTTCCGCAACCGTTAATTATCATTAATGAACACGTTTTTTTGTTAAGAATACTCCTTTATTTGGTTATGCTATGGATGCGGAAAATATCCACTAATCTAAGGGGGCGTGTTCATGAGCGACAAAGAAGAGAGAGATGCCTATACGGCATTGTTTTTGACTTTCTCGGAACAAGCGGAGAGATGGCTCAGAAGAGCGTTGTTTATCCTATTTATTAGTATTTGCCTATTTCAGGCGGCGCTGAATATCCCGGTTTTTCGGCACCTGCTGGCATCGTCCGACAAATATGAAGGAGTACCAATACACCGGCCGGAAAGCCGCTAGAAAACATTTCCGGTGGCGGATGTCTTTTGCATCCCCTGGCTATGTGTGGTATAATTTTCACGTCGCAGGCAATGCCTGCTTTTTTCTTGAGACCGTGTTTTAAGGAGGATGCCCTTTTGGCAAGTGGAGCGTCATCATCTTATGGCAAGATTAACATCGCGATCGACGGGCCTGCCGGGGCTGGCAAAAGTACTATTGCCCGCAGGGTTGCAGGCATGTTGTCCTATGTTTACGTCGACACCGGCGCCATGTACCGGGCGGCGACCTGGTATTTCGGCCAGTTGGGGATTGAACCGGAAGAAGAGGAAAAGGTGCTTCAAACGTTACCCGATCTGGTTATTGAATTAATACCCGGGGAAGATGGACAACGGGTTCGCGTCAACAGTCAAGAGGCGACGGAAGAAATTCGTTCCCTGGCGGTCAACGCCAAAGTGTCCCGATATGCGCAAATCGAGGGGCTGCGCAGCAGGCTTGTCTCTCTACAGCGGCAAATGGCTTTGCGCAAAGGCGTCGTGATGGATGGACGCGATATCGGCACTACGGTGCTTCCGGATGCGGAAGTAAAGGTTTTTATGACGGCCAGCGTCGAAGAACGGGCGCGGCGGCGCTACAGGGAAATGAAGGAACAGCATCAAATTTCACTGGAACAGCTCATCAGAGACATCAGCGAACGGGACCGGTTGGATCAGGAACGGGAAATTTCCCCGCTCCGTCAGGCAGAGGATGCCGTATTGCTGGATACTACGGAAATGACTCTGGATGAAGTGTCCGAAACCATCGTTTCCATGTGCAGAACTTTTGTGAGAGAGAGAGAACTGGGATGATCTACGTTTTTTGCCGGGGCGTGCTTCGCCTCATTTACAAATTGCTTTTCCGTTTGGAGGCAAGCGGTAAGGAACACGTTCCCGCAGAGGGAGGCGTTCTGCTCTGCTCCAATCACATCAGCCTGCTGGACCCGCCGACCATCGGCATATTGCTGAAGCGGAAGGTTCATTTTATGGCGAAGAAAGAATTATTCAATATTATTGGCTTCGGCTGGTTGATCAAGAAACTCGGTGCTTTTCCCGTCAAACGCGGCGGCGTGAGCAAAGAGTCGATCAAAACTTCGTTAACTCTTCTCCGTGAAGGACATGTGATGGGGATTTTTCCGGAAGGCACCCGCAGCAAGGGTGAAGATGGAGGAATCGGCAAAAGAGGAGCGGCCACTTTCGCACTCCGCAGCGATGCGGCTGTCATACCTGTCGCGATTATCGGCAATTATAAACTTTTTAGAAAAACGAGAGTCATTTACGGAGCGCCTGTGGATTTATCGGCATTCAAGGAAGAGAAAGGTTCGGATTCGGCCGAATTGGCCACCGAAGCGATCATGTCGAGGATTGCAGAGCTCAAACAACAGGGAACATCCAAGGTTCATGCATGAAGGCAGGGGACATTTGGAAAGCTAGGGTTGGAATATGTTTTGAACTTCGCTTTCAAGGCGGGTTTAAATAAATGGGTTTTTCTGAATTGAGGAGGGTATTCACATGTCGGAAGAAATAAAGAATGAATTGGAAGCTGCCGAGGCGGCAAGCCAGGAAGAAATGGAACAAATCGTATCCTTGAAAAAAGGGGACACCGTCAAAGGAACGATCGTCAAAATCGAAGATAACCAAGCTTATGTAAGCATTGGATATAAATACGACGGCGTTATTCCTATTCGCGAATTGTCCTCCGTTCACCTGGACAGTGCAACTGATGCCGTTGAAGTTGGCCAGGAAGTGGAAACGAAGGTTGTCAGCATCGATGACGAGAAAGAACGTCTTGTTCTCTCCAAACGCGCGATTGACAGCGAAAACGCTTGGGACGAACTGCAAAGCCGTTTCGACAGCCAAGAAACGTTTGAAGTTACGGTTGCCGACGTTGTAAAAGGCGGAATCGTAGCGGACGTTGGCGTTCGCGGTTTTATCCCGGCTTCGATGGTTGAGCGTCACTTCGTTGAAGATTTCAGCGACTACAAAGGCCGCACGCTTCGCGTTAAAGTGAAGGAAATCGACCGTGAGAACAACAAAGTCATCCTTTCCCAAAAGGATGTTCTGGATGAAGAATTCGAAGCCAACAAGCTTAAAGTGATGGGACAATTGAAAGAGGGCGAAGTTCTTGAAGGAACCGTTCAACGCCTGACTCAATTCGGCGCATTCGTAGACGTAGGCGGGGTTGACGGTTTGGTTCACGTTTCAGAAATCGCGTGGAATCATGTTGAGAAACCGGCTGATGTCCTTTCCGAAGGCGATAAAGTGAAAGTGAAAGTTTTGAAAGTTGATCCTGAAAAGGGCAAAATTAGCCTGAGTATCAAAGCCGCTACTCCAGGACCTTGGGAAACGGCAGCTGAACAATTCCACACCGGCGACATCGTGAGCGGTGAAGTGAAGCGCCTCGTCAATTTTGGTGCATTCGTTGAAATCGCACCGGGCGTTGAAGGACTCGTTCATATCTCTCAAATTTCGCATAAACATATCGGCACACCGCACGAAGTGCTAAAAGAGGGCCAAACCGTTCAAGTGAAAGTTCTGGATGTAAATCCTAACGAAAAACGGGTAAGCCTCAGCATCAAGGAAACCGAAGAAGCTCCGGCTCCGGCTCCAAGAAGCGAGAAGCCTTCCAAAGGCAGCAGCGTAAGAAAAGAAGACCTGGGCGACAACCCTAACGTTTCGCTGAGCAACCAAGGTCTCAGCATCACGCTGGGAGAACGTTTCGGCGACAAGCTGAGCAAATTGAAATAAGCTTGACCTAGGCAGGCTATGGATCGGCGGACCCTTTGAGCGGGTTCGCCGATTTTGCTTTCATTGAAATTTCGCTGTGTCCCGGTTAGCCATTTGTTCTTTTTTTTGCTATGATGTTCTAGGTATATCCGGAAATAAACATGAAAGATTAAAATATAAATCCATGAATTAAGGAGGTATGCGCATGGCAAGACCTGTTGTGGCCATTGTAGGTAGGCCGAATGTCGGTAAATCCACAATCTTCAACCGGATTATCGGCGACCGCTTGGCCATTGTCGAAGACAAGCCGGGAATTACCCGCGACAGAATATATGGCGCGTCAGAGTGGAACGGCAAGCCATTCAGCATTATCGATACCGGAGGTATTGAGCTGGACGATGAAGAACCGATTCTGAAATCCATCCGCATGCAGGCGGAACTTGCGATTGAAGAAGCGGACGTCATCGTCTTTATGTGCGACGCCAAGGCAGGCGTTACCGGTTCGGACGAAGAGGTTGCGGGGATGCTCTACCGGTCCGGAAAGCCCGTAGTCGTGGCGGTTAACAAAGTGGACAATATCGGCCGGATGGACAATATTTACGAGTTTTATAACCTCGGTTTCGGTGATCCGATCGGCGTTTCCGGAAGCCATGGCACGGGAATCGGCGACCTGCTGGATGCAATCACCGATAATTTGCCTGAGCTGGCGGAGGACAACTACGAGGATGACGTGATCCGGGTGGCGTTAATCGGCCGGCCGAATGTCGGTAAATCCTCGCTTGTCAACGCGATTCTCGGCGAAGAACGCGTCATTGTCAGCGATATCGCAGGCACGACCCGCGACGCCATCGATACGCCTTTTGAAAAGGACGGGCAGAAGTACGTCCTGATCGATACCGCCGGGATGCGTAAGCGCGGCAAAGTATATGAAACGACCGAAAAATACAGTGTCATGCGCGCAATGAAGGCGATTGAACGGGCGGATGTCGTACTTGTTCTGATCAACGGCGAAGAAGGTATCATCGAACAGGATAAGCACATCGCAGGATATGCTTATGAAGCAGGTAAGGCTTCCGTCTTCGTTGTGAATAAATGGGACGTCGTGGAGAAGGACGACAAGACGATGCACCAGTTTGAGCAAAAAATACGGGATCATTTCCTGTTTATGACTTATGCACCCGTTGTATTTTTGTCTGCCAAGACGAAGCAGCGTTTGCATAAGTTGCTGCCTGTAGTGCAGCATGTGGCCGAACAGCATACTAAACGGGTTCAAACGCATCTGCTGAACGATGTCGTTTCGGACGCCATCGCGATAAACCCGCCTCCGACAGACAAAGGCCGCAGATTACGGATCAACTATGTCACCCAGGTTACTGTCAAGCCACCGACGATTGTGGTGTTTGTCAATGATCCGGAGCTGATGCATTTTTCGTATGAACGGTATCTGGAGAACAAAATCAGGGCTGCTTTTAATTTTGAAGGAACGCCGATCCGTTTGTTTACGCGGCGTAAGTCTGATGAAGGTTAGGGGCGAACGAATCAAGTGATTTTTCCCATCATTGCTACCATTGCATGCTATTTGCTGGGCTCGGTCAGCTTTAGCGTCGTGCTTGCGAAAGCACTGAAAGGTATTGACATCCGTCAGCACGGCAGCGGCAACGCCGGTGCGACTAACACGCTGCGGGTACTCGGCAAAGGACCGGCGATTCTGGTACTGGTGCTCGACGTATTGAAAGGAATCGCTGCGGTATGGATTGGCCGCTGGCTTGGAGACGGCTCGGAGTGGATTGCCGCGATTTGCGGCATCGCCGCCATCATCGGGCATAACTGGCCCCTTTATTTCCGTTTTCGTGGCGGAAAAGGCATTGCCACGACGATCGGAGTCATGGCAACCTTGGTCTTTTTTCCGGCGCTATATGCCGGAATTATTGCCATTCTTTCGATCGTGTTTACGAGATATGTCTCGCTCGGCTCTTTGATTTTCGTGTTTTTGACGTCGGTTTTTCTGGCGTTTACCGGTGAATTCGGTCCATACTTCTGGGCAAGCCTGATTATCTGTGTCTTCGCATTTTGGAGACACCGTACGAATATTGTGAAAATTGCTCAGGGCAAAGAGAACAAACTGGGCTCCAAAGGAGGAAAACGCGTTGTCTGAAAAAGCTGCTGTGCTGGTTGCAGGCAGTTGGGGAACGGCGCTTGCCAGCGTACTTGCTGACAAGGATATGGATGTAGCCGTATGGACCCGGAATGAAGCGCAAAGAGATGAGATTAACGGCTTGCACCGGAATGAGCGTTATTTGCCGGGAGTTGAGCTGTCCCCGAATCTGTATGCGACGACCGATATGGAAGAAGCGGTCTCCGGGGCCAAAGCGGTAGTTATTGTCGCTCCTTCATCGGCCGTTCGGGAAGTAACGAGAGCTTTAAAGCCGTTCTGGCATGAAGATATGCTGGTTGTGCACGCAACCAAGGGCTTTGAAACCGAAACCATGAAACGGATCTCGACCGTGATCGGGGAGGAACTGGGTTGCGAGGAAGGCCGGATTGTCGTGTTATCCGGTCCAAGCCATGCGGAGGAAGTCGTCAAACGATGTCCGACCACCGTGGTAGTGGCATCGATGGACGATACGCAGTCGGCGGCAGCGCAGGACCTGTTCATGAATTCCTATTTCCGGGTTTATACAAACCGGGACATGGTCGGCGCTGAGCTGGCGGGAGCTTTGAAGAATATAATTGCCCTGGGAGCAGGCATGTCCGATGGCCTCGGTTACGGTGATAACGCCAAGGCGGCGCTATTGACGCGAGGTCTTGCGGAAATTACCCGCATCGGGGTGGAAATGGGCGCCAACCCGCTTACCTTTGCGGGCCTTGCGGGCATCGGCGACTTGGTCGTGACGGCAACGAGCCGCCATAGCCGTAACTGGCGGGCCGGATTCATGCTGGGAGAAGGCAAAACGCTGGATGAGGTGCTTGGTTCGATGGGGATGGTAGTCGAAGGGATCCGTACGACCAAAGCGGCTCATACGATCTCGGAGAAATATAAGGTTCAGATGCCGATTGCAGGGCAGCTATATCACGTGCTGTTCGAAGGACTCGACCCAAGAACAGCTGTTGAAGCGTTAATGGGTCGTGACCGCAAAACCGAAATGGAAATGATGTCTCTCGAAACCTGGGAGCAGTGGCATACTTAGCTTGATTGACGTCCTAAGCATCCGGCCGGAATCCGCACGGGCCTAGGACCTTTTTCGTTGCCGTCTCATAAACTGATGGGGAGGACAGCGGAGGAGGCGAAAGAATGGGCAAGATTTCCAAAGATGCTTTGAATTCGATCAACAAAAAAACCGGTAAAAACATTTCCGAAGGCGCGGTAAAAAGACTGGCCGGTACGGTAAAACCCTCAACTATGCAGAATGAAGCGGAGCTGAGAAAGCTGATTAAACAGGTTTCCGCTATGGCCAAAGTGCCCGTCACGGAAAATACGATCAACGAAATTGTCGGGGCCGTCAAGAAAAGCGGCATGAATCCGTCCAATATGGAAGCATTGATGAAATTGATGATCAAAAAATAAATTTTAAATGTAGGGGACTTCCTGAGCTAGAATTCGGCTATCGGGATAGTCCCTGAATTTTTTTTAGCGAGAGATTATGCGGTTGGTAGAATGCATTCAGGAGGAGGAAATTTCAAACGGAGAGCGCGTAGCCTGATTGAACGGAAAATGCTATAATATTCATCATAAAATTGCCGCGATTAATGATTAGGAGTGTAACTTTTATGGACGCTATGACCAAAATGTGGTTATCACTGGCAGCAATTCTCGTGATGGGCTTGTCCGTCTTCTTGATTACGTTTGCGCGGACGAAAACCAAGGGCGTGATCCGGGGAGTTCTTTCACTGGTCGCTTTTGTAATTATGCTGGCCGGCTTTCTGGCAGGGCTGGTATCGATAACTTAAGGCCCGGAGAAGAAAAGAGAAGAGGATAGGAACATGACGATGGAGATCGAAGGATTAGGAGAAATATACCCGGAAGTAGTAGTAGCGCTTCAAAAGCTTAACGAGAACTGTAAAAATGCCGAAGGCCTTTGGTTGCTGGGAGGAAGCTGCGGTTTATCGCTGCAGGGGGTGCCGCTTGATAAGGCTCCGCGAGATATCGATATATACACCGATATGGAGCATGCGGATAAGCTGCACGGATTGTTGAAGTCTTCGGCACTGGACGAGCCCAGACTGGATGAGAGCGGGCTTTATACTTCGAGGTTAAGCCACTATAAGCTTGACGATATGACGCTTGAATTGGTCGGCGGATTTCAGATTAAGACTTCGGGGGCTTTGTATCGCACGGAAGTTTCCGATATACTTGCTCCGGCCGCCCGGAGAGTCTCGCTGGGCGAAGGAAATATCTCTCTCATGCCATTGGCTCATGAATTTGTTTTCAATGTTTTAAGGAAACGTCCTGACCGTTATCAGGCTATCGCCAGTATTATCCGGAAACACCCGGAACAACACCTAGAGACTTTAATCCGGTTACTGGAGCGAAATTTGTGGACCTTTGAGTGCATAACCAGAATGGCGGAATTGCTGGATCAGCCTCTGCTTTCGGCCCGCTGGGGAGAACTGGACGGGAGTCATACCTAAGGAGGAACGGGTGGATACACAAATTACTTTTTTTCCGGTGAAGAAGACGTTGAAAGTCCGCCCCGGAACCAGCGTGCTCCAAGCTTCGCGGAAGTCCCGGGTTCATATTCCGACCCGCTGCGGCGGTAATGCCGGCTGTTTGATGTGCAAGGTGGAAGTGGAACCTGCGGATGAAGCGGCTTTGACGCCGCCGACCGAGGCCGAACGACGCAAGTTGGGACCGCTCCTGGATCAGGGGGTTCGCCTCGCTTGTCAGGCTAACATTATTGGCTCCGCAGTCGTCAAACTGCCCGAAGATCCTTTGAAAGCGGCGATCCGTAAGCAACTGGAGCGGCAAAATGAAGAGGAACTGTGGTAAAACGATAACTTACAGAAAAGGAATGAAGATACTTGAATTGGCATGCCAGAAGAGGATGGTTAAAGGCAATCCTTCGTCCGGCCTTGACGGCAGCGTTGCTCGGCGTGTCTGCCGGACTGCTTGCCGGTTGCCTGTATCCCGGCGAACATCGGCAAGAACGAGGAGTGTCTTACGTTGAAAGCGTTGACAGGATACAGAGTGCGGTGGACCGGTTTCAGGACGATCAAGCTATTTTGCCCATTATCACCGCAGGGGAAGAAACGCCGCGTTATGAAAAGTTCAGGATCGACCTTGACATGCTGCATAAGCAAGGATACCTTGATGAAATTCCTGATACTGCGTTTGAAAAAGGCGGGCGCGCTTATTTTCTTCTAATCAATGAAGAACAGGATCCGGCCGTTAAGGTGATGGATCTGATGACGGCCCAGAAGGTGAACGATGTGCAGCGGATGGTGGACAAGTACCGCAATTCTCATGACGGCAAGCTGCCTGTAACGAAGCAGGAGGAGACCTACCCCGGGCTGTACACGGTGGATTTGAAGCAAGCCGGAGCGGAGGCTTACAGCCTGAAAAGCGTGTATTCCGGGCAAACCCAGGACTACCTTGTGGATGAAACCGGTCGTGTTTTCGCCGACTATGCTTTCGATATCATGCAAGCGTTGGATAAATCTGGGACTACTCCTCGAGATAACAAAGATTTGCGGGAGGTACTGACCGAACAATCCTATTTTGTGCCGGTCAAATCGCTCCCCTACCGTTGGATCGGCGGGACTCCGGTTGCCTGGCTTGAATAAACCGAAGATGACATAAGCTGCCCGTAAATAATCGGGCGGCTTTTTTGTCGTTCACTCCTCACTGGAGATTTTCCATTAAGTCTCGTCAATCTAGTTCTTTGGTTTATTCTGGTTGAATTTTATCCAATCCGGAATCCTCGCAATCGCTACATTCGGCAGCATAGAAGAGATTTCAGTGGATATTCTCCAAGTAGACCTCACGTCAATAGGTTGTCCGGGTTGCTTGTATTGCCGAAATATACCATTTCCCTTTTTATTCATAATCGTCATATTGGAATCGCTAGACTCATAACTATTCAATATGGCGGAAAATGATCCGCCCTGCTTGTGACGAAGCGCCGGTGTAAAAAAAGTGGGCTCGGACGGTGTATTCCGTCATAAATCCGCATCTGGTACATAAGATGTTACTAGTCCAAATGCATGTACGAGTTACGCCGCTTCGTTTTTGTTCTCTCCACCGGGATTTGCGGCGGCGGACACGGGTATAGGGAGCTGCCGCTCCTGCTGTAGCTATGATTTCAAAATGTTGGTGAATAACGAAGCGGATGCTCTCAAAGCATTTTTCCTTCGGCGAATTTTGAGGAGGGGATATCATTGGTATTGGAGAAAGTGGACATTTTTAAGGACATTGCCGAACGTACCGGAGGGGATATTTATCTGGGTGTCGTCGGAGCTGTCCGCACCGGCAAATCAACGTTTATCAAACGATTTATGGAAACGGTGGTGCTCCCGAACATTTCCAGCGAGGCGGACCGGGTCAGAGCGGTGGATGAGCTTCCGCAAAGTGCGGCCGGCAAAACAATCATGACGACCGAACCGAAGTTCGTCCCGAACAATGCGGTACAAATTAAGGTGGCGGAAGGGCTGGAAGTCAACGTAAGATTGGTAGATTGCGTAGGTTACGCAGTTGAGGGAGCGAAAGGATACGAGGATGAAAACGGCCCGCGGATGATTTCCACACCTTGGTTCGAAGAGCCGATTCCTTTTCAGGAAGCGGCTGAAATTGGAACTAGGAAAGTCATTCAGGAGCATTCCACCTTGGGTGTCGTCGTAACTACCGACGGCACGATCGCCGACATTCCGCGGTATTCTTATGTGGAATCGGAAGAAAGAGTGGTCGCCGAGCTGAAGGAAGTCGGCAAGCCGTTTGTGCTCGTCATCAATTCTACGCGGCCGAACAGCGAGGAAGCCCAACAATTACGCGGGGAACTCGCCGCGAAATACGATATTCCGGTCATTACGCTGAGCGCCGCTACAATGACCGAAGAAGATGTGACCGGCGTACTGCGAGAAGTGCTATATGAATTCCCGGTACATGAGGTCAATGTCAATCTGCCTAGCTGGGTCATGGTGCTAAATGAAAACCATTGGCTCCGCAGCAATTATGAGAATTCCGTGCGCGACACTGTTAAGGATATTCGCCGTCTCCGCGACGTCGACCGGGTTGTCAGCAATTTCATGGAATATGACTTTATCGACCGCGCAGGCCTCAGTGGTTTGAATATGGGCCAGGGCGTGGCAGAAATCGATCTTTATGCACCGGATGATTTGTATGATCATATCCTTATGGAAGTGGTCGGCGTAGAGATCCGGGGCAAAGATCACCTGCTCCAATTGATGCAGGAGTTCACGCATGCCAAGCGGGAATATGACCGGTTTGCGGAAGCGCTTGAAATGGTCAAGACTACCGGGTACGGCATCGCTGCACCGTCGCTTGCCGAGATGGCGCTCGATGAACCGGAGCTCATCCGTCAAGGCTCCCGATTCGGGGTGAGGTTGAAAGCGACGGCTCCTTCGATTCATATGATCCGCGTCGATGTCGAATCGGAGTTCGCGCCGATCATCGGAACAGAGAAGCAAAGCGAGGAACTGGTAAGATATCTGATGCAGGATTTTGAGAACGATCCGATCAAAATTTGGGAGTCCGACATTTTCGGCCGTTCGCTCCATTCCATCGTCAGAGAAGGTATTCAAGGCAAAATTGCCATGATGCCGGACAACGCCCGCTACAAATTGCAGGAGACCCTCGGCAGAATTATTAACGAAGGTTCCGGCGGACTCATCGCCATCATATTGTAAGACCTTACCGCGTGCAGGCCAATTCGGCCCTCACGCGGTTTTTTTGGCATTTATGAACCGCTCTAAAAGGCTAAAATTCCAGTCATTTTCAACAATTTGAATAGTTTCAGACCAAAAAACTTGAAAATATCGATGCGCTGTATTACTATAAGTTTGTTCCGCGCCCCCGAATCGTAGATAAATCGGCGGTTTTACCGGGGTTTTGCACGTAATATGCGCGGTTCAACGTATATTCTACGGCAAAACGGAAACACAGAATAACAGAATGATATAATACAATGGTAGGGAGGTGTACCCTGATGAACAAGTCCGACTTGATCTCTCAAGTTGCAGAAAGCACTGAATTGTCCAAGAAAGACGCAACGAAAGCTGTTGATGCAGTATTCGAAGCGATTTCCGAAGCTCTTCAAAACGGAGACAAAGTGCAACTGGTTGGTTTCGGAAACTTTGAAGTCCGCGAGCGTTCCGCCCGTAAAGGCCGCAACCCGCAAACCGGAGAAGAAATCGAAATCCCTGCGAGCAAAATTCCAGCTTTCAAACCTGGCAAAGCGCTCAAAGACGGAATTAAATAAAGATTTCTACATATTTTCCGTGCTAAAAAGTCCGTGGGCAATTTTGTTCACGGCCTTTTCTTTTAGCTAGCGAGGGCAATAATATCTTGGGAGGGTTGCACATTATGGATCATCAGCAGCCAAACGCCGGTAACGCAGGTGGAGCCGAACGGGGCGTTAACAATGGGGACTATTTCGTCGTGAAAGCGAAGGAACAGGGCGTCACGGTCATCGGTCTAACCCGGGGAAAGGATACGCGGTTTCATCATACGGAAAAGCTCGATAAGGGCGAAGTTTTGATTGCACAGTTTACCGATCACACATCGGCAGTCAAAGTCAGAGGCAAAGCCGTTGTCTACACGAAGCATGGCGTTATCGATACGGAAGAATGATTTTGAAATTGCAGGCATAGCCTGCTTTTTTCTTTTGTACAATGGAATATGGGCCAGAAGTGGTTGTTCAAAGTCGTCTTTGAGGGGGGTCCCCGTGAAAGCAAAATGGATGGTTCGATGTCTGCTGTTCACGATTGGAAGCGCGCTGCTGCTTGCTATCGTTACAAGGGCTGGCGGCCCGATATTTGAAAATAGCAGGCTTGCTTCCGCCGAGACATTTCTTTCGGAGAAACCGGTGGAATTAAGCGATGACAATCTGGTCGACGGTTTGTCCGAGCTTAAGCTGCCCGTTCCTATCGCGAAAGTGGATTTGAACGGGGCGGTATTGTCCGTCGATCTGAAAGTTACGGAGGACCGGTTCGATAAAGGGGAGCTATACCGCGGCATCGCCGAGATGATCTCCTTTTCATTTGAACGGACGACGAATATCGATCAACTGCTGTTACGCCTTGTTGCTGAAGACCGTTGGCTCGGCAAAAGATATTTGCTGCTGGCCGCGGATGTGCGCCGCGGAGAATGGCCGGAAAGTGCTCTTTATGCATTGAGAACTACGGGAAATATGGAACTGCCGAAGGAACTCCGTACTTGGTTTCGGGTGACTGAAACTCAGCTCTGGAAGAGCGGAGTCAATTAGTTCTGTTTCGTGCGCTCCCCCAAAACATATGCTATAATAGACAAGATTGTGACATCTTTAAAGTTTTTTTAGAAATGAGGATGTCCGGAATAGCGGCTCGGAGGCAGAGGATGATACCTGATCGCATAACAGAATTGGCCAAAAAGTATGTCGAATACGACATGATCTCAACTCACACGGAGCTTCCGGAATTCCCGGTACCCCGTGTTCGTTTGCTTTATACGTTTTTAAAACACCGTGAACATGCTGCCTCCCGCTCAGCGGAAGCTTGCTCGCTTGCCGCTTTTCTCGTACAGCTCGGGTTGGACACCCATGATCGGATTGACGTTGGGGACACCCGTAAAGAAGAAAAAGCGATGCGCTCCCGCCAATTGAAGGTACTCGCTGGCGATTATTTCAGCAGCGTGTTTTATGAGCTGCTGGCGCAGAAAGAAGAGATCGGCACGGTTTCAAGAATGAGCGCAGCGATCTGCGAAGTGAACCGAATCAAGGTGCGGCTTTATAACGGATTGAAAATAATGCTATTGTCCGCAGAGGAGTACTTGAAGGAATGCGTCCAGTTAAAGATGCCGCTATTCCTTTCTTTTTCCCATCAGTTGGACAAGTCGGCGCAAAACGTTTGGAGATTGCTGCTGGCGGAGCTTAGCCGCTGCGAGGTTATGTTGGATGAGCTGAATTATTGCGCCGAACCTCCCGAAGAACGCAGAGGGTTTGCGTACCTGCATATTTGGGAGAATGGAACCTCCGAAGACAAGGAAATGATTTCCGCTCGTAAAATCGGCGAACGGGACTGGAACCTTCTGCTTGCAAAATACAAAATTAAGGAACAGCTGGCGTCCATGCTCCGCCAATCGGTGGAACGCGTGCAAAGTCTGGTTCCGGAGTGCAAGGGTGACAAGATACGCTCTGAAATAACCGGTATTCTGGAACCGATGATCGCCGTCTTGTCCTCACATCGACGTGCAATACAGGAAGGGTAAGGTGAAGGGTTGAACATGAGTAATCCGTCCTCCAAACCGAAGGAGCAGTTTGTGCATTCGGTATTCGAGAGCATCGCTCCCAAATACGATATCATGAACGATATTTTGAGTTTTCGCCGCCATAAGGCATGGCGTAAATTTACAATGATAAAAATGGATATGTCGCAGGGGGACACCGCGATCGATCTTTGCTGCGGAACCTGCGACTTGACCATAAGCATGGCACAAAGTAGCGGAGGCAGTATTACCGGCCTGGATTTCAGCGAAGGCATGCTGGAAGTCGGGCGCAAGAAAATCGCCGAAAGCGGCCTGGAGTCATCCATAAATCTGATTCAGGGGAACGCGATGGCATTGCCATTCGAAGACAATACATTCGAATATGCAACGATCGGTTTTGGACTTAGAAACGTGCCGGATCTTCGGCAGGTGCTAAGCGAGATGAAGCGGGTCGTCAAACCGGGCGGCATGGTAGTTTGCCTGGAATTGTCCAAACCAACCTGGCAACCGTTTAAAGGCCTTTATTATTTTTATTTTAAGCATCTGTTACCCATGCTCGGAAAATTGATCGCCAAGCGGTACGAACAATACAAATGGCTGCCGGATTCGCTTGTTCAGTTTCCGGGGCGTGAAGAACTCGCGCAAATTTTCCGGGAAACCGGACTTTCTCAAGTCGAAGCGTATCCTTTAACCGGCGGAATCGCCGCTTTACACATCGGAACGAAGGGGACGCCACATGTTTAGAAAAATTTCAATATTTTTGCAGATGATCAAATTTGAACATTCCGTATTTGCGTTGCCGTTCGCCTTTATGGGAGCGTTGCTCGGTTCCGTAGCGATTCATAACGAGTTGCCTTCCTGGGCCCAGATCGGCTGGGTGTTAATGGCTATGATAGGAGCCCGAAGTGCGGCGATGGGACTCAACCGGCTGATCGACCGGGTCAGCGACGGCAAAAACCCACGCACCGCTGGCCGGGCTATTCCTGCCGGACTTTTAAAGATCGGCGAGGTAGTACTCTTTATTATCATTTCATTTGCGCTGTTGTTCTGGGCGGCCGCCGAGCTGAATCCGCTGGCTATGAAGCTGCTTCCGGTCGCGGTATTCATGCTTGTGCTATATTCCTATACAAAACGCTTTACATGGCTATGCCATATTGTGCTAGGGATCACGATTGCTCTTGCTCCGTTAGGCGGCTGGGTTGCCGTAGCCGGGAAAGTGGACGCGGCGGCGATGGTACTTTTTGTGACGAATATTTTTTGGGTAGCAGGCTTTGATATTATTTATTCCTGCCAGGACGTGGAGTTTGACAAAAAGGAAGGGCTGTACTCGATTCCTGTCCGGTTTGGTGTGGCTAAATCGCTGCGGATCGCAAAGGTATTCCACATTCTTACCGCACTAGGTTATGTTGCGATTCTTCTTATGACGGATCTCGGCTGGTGGTATATTGCCGGCATGCTGATTTCATATCTCATTTTATTTTATGAACATTATATCGTTTCGCCCAACGACCTCAGCAGACTTCAGACCGCTTTCTTTACGATGAACGGCGTCCTCAGCATTGTTGTGTTCTCCTTTACGCTGATCGATTTGGTGGTGCGGCACTACTGATGGACGAAAACAAGAATAAGTCGCTGGTGGTCGGGATTACGGGGGCGAGCGGTTCGATTTATGGTATTAAGCTGATTGAAACCCTGCTAGGTCTAGGTATTACGGTGCATCTTGTCATTTCGAACGCCGGCTGGCGGGTGATCAAAGAAGAATTGGGTTGGGAAATCTCCGACCGGCAAACTGTTTTGAGGGAGCATTTTCAACACTTTCCGGGAAATTACATTTATCATCCGGTCGGAGATATCGGTGCTTCCATCGCGAGCGGCTCCTTTTTGGTAGAAGGCATGGTGATCATGCCTTGCTCCATGGGTACGCTCTCATCGATAGCCAATGGGGCTTCCGATAATCTGATGACACGGGCGGCGGACGTGATGCTGAAGGAGTCGCGACCGCTCGTGCTTGTTCCGCGGGAGACGCCGCTGCATGCAATTCATTTGGAGAATATGCTCAAACTGGCGCGGCTTGGAGTCCGAATGATTCCGGCCATGCCTGCGTTTTATTTTGGCCCGAGAAACATCGATGATTTGGTTGCTTTTTTAGTGGGTAAAGTACTGGACAACTTAAAAATTGAACATGCTCTCTTTACTAGATGGGGGGATCACAGTGAACAACCGGGAGAATGACGACATCCTCATCGGAAAAATAAAGTATACCAACGTTTGGCCCGTCTTTCATCATTTTAAGACGACGGAACTGCCGCAACCGGCTCATCTTGTGACTGAGGTACCGTCTGTGCTCAACCGGAAAATGCTGAAGGGGGAACTCGATTTGTCGCCGGTTTCTTCCTTTGCTTTTGGATACGGGGCAGACCGGTTCATGCTGCTGCCGGATTTGTCCGTTAGCTCAGACGGTCCCGTAAACTCGATTCTGCTTTTTTCCCGCAAGCCTCCGGAACAAATTCGCGATGGCGTGATTGCGCTAACGAACACTTCGGCGACTTCGGTAAACCTGTTGAAGATCATTATGGAAAAAACGTACGGCGGAAAACCGACGTATTGGGACAGCGAGCCGGTTCTCGATGCTATGATGGAGTCCAGCGACGCGGCGCTGCTGATTGGTGACCATGCCATTCAAGCTTCCTGGAGGGATCATGGTTATATCGTTACGGATTTGGGGGAAGTCTGGAAACAATGGACGGGTTACGGAATGACATTCGCCGTGTGGGCCGTACAGAAGTCTTTTGCCGAGGGGAATCCGGAGTTTCTTTCCAGGGTATGCGAGGCGTTCGAAGCAAGTAAACGGCACAGCTTGGAAGACTTGAATCCGCTGGTGGAGAAAGCCCGTCGCGAGATCGGCGGCAATTCCGATTATTGGCATCATTATTTTAATAACTTATGTTATGATTTTAATGAACAACAGCAAAAGGGACTGGCCTTATATTTTTCATATGCCCACGAAATGGGACTGTTGCCGAACGAGGTTCGGATGGATCTTTGGAGTGACAATACACTGATACGGGTGAAAGAATGAAATTAATGGATATTTTCGGCGCACTGAAAAGGGATATGGACTTTATTGAACGGCAGTTGTACCGGAGCATCGAAGGCGATGATGAGCTGCTGAGCGAAACGTCACTGCATCTGTTGAAAGCAGGAGGAAAGCGACTGCGTCCAGTCTTTGTGCTGCTGGGCGGTAAATTCGGCAATTATGATCTGGAAAAGCTGCAGCATGTCGCGGTTCCGCTGGAGCTCATCCACTCGGCTTCCCTCGTCCATGATGACGTAATCGACGACGCGGGCACACGGAGAGGAAAGCCGACGGTGAAAGCTAAATGGGACAACAAAGTCGCCATGTATACCGGTGATTATATCTATGCCAAGGCGTTGATGCTTGCGACACAACTTGAGAATCCTGAACTTCACCGGATACTGGCCAAGGCGATGGTACAGATGTCGGTAGGTGAAATGGAGCAAATCCGCGATTTTTTTAACACCGATCAGTCGGTGCGCCACTATATGCTGCGGATCCGTCGCAAGACGGCTTTGCTGATTGCGATCAGCTGCCAGTTGGGTGCTTTGGCATCGGATGCCCCGGCTAAAGTCCACAGCTTGCTTTACCGCTATGGCTATAATGTCGGGATGGCTTTTCAGATCCGCGACGACCTGCTTGACCTATGCGGCACGGAAAAGAGTATCGGCAAGCCGCCGGGCAGCGATATGCGGCAGGGGAACATTACGCTGCCTGTGATCTACGCGCTGCAGGAGGAAGAACTTCGGGAGCCTCTCTTGCAGGAGATCCATGCAATCCGGGCGGAAGGTTCTGAAGCTGATACATCCCGGGCGATCGGGATGATCTTGTCTAGTCCAGGAATATCACGGGCTGAGCAGCTCGCCGACCGCTTTATCGCCAAGGCGATGGATGCCCTTGAGTGCCTCCCGGAAAGTAAAACGAGAAATCATCTTAAAGAGATAGCTCTATTTGTAAATAAACGCTCCTATTAATTCGGGACTTACCTCTTTTTGAAGCTTATCAGCGTGACGTTTTTTTGGTAGAATACCGTTAAAGCAGCCTTTACACTAAAATGAAAGTTGTCAATCGGGAGGAGAACCATGGAACGTACTTTTTTAATGGTCAAACCGGACGGAGTACAGCGCGGATTGATTGGCAGAATCGTCAGCCGGTTTGAAGACAAGGGATTCAAGCTCGTAGCAGGTAAGCTTGTGCAGGCTTCCGAGGACCAGGCCAAGAGACATTACGCAGAGCACGAGGGAAAACCGTTTTTTGACGAATTGGTCAGCTTCATCACATCCGGACCTGTATTTGCCATGGTGTGGGAAGGGGACGACGTGATCACGCTCTCCCGGACGGTTATCGGAAAAACCAAAGTGACCGAGGCATTGCCAGGCACGATTCGCGGAGACTTTGCGGCTCACACGCCGTTTAATCTGATTCATGGTTCCGACGGGCCGGAGAGTGCGGAGCGGGAAATTGCCAATTTCTTTGATCTCCATGAACTTGCCGATTACTCGAAGAGTATTTCCCCATGGATATGATTCGAGCCGGTGATGAGGCCTCCCTGACCGGAGGGAATGCTTCGGATCCCGATTATGCGGGGTTCATCAAAAGTATAAAAAAGAGTACGGGGATCGACTTGGCCCAGTACAAGGAAGCTCAAATGAAACGCCGTTTGACTACCCTTCGCAACAAAAACGGTTTTTCGACTTTTGATGCTTTTTATAATGCGATGATGCTTAACAAGACGCTATTTTATGAATTTCTTGATAAAATGACGATTAATGTATCCGAATTTTGGCGCAACCCGAACCGTTGGGAAGTGCTGCGGGATATCGTGTTGCCGGACCTGTCCGCAGGGAAATCGCGTCTGCGGGTCTGGAGTGCGGCCTGTTCCACTGGGGAGGAGCCATACACGTTATCCATGATACTGGCGGATCTAGGTTTGCTGCAAAATACATATCTGCTTGCGACCGACATCGACGAAGGAGCTTTAGCCAAGGCGGCCGAGGGCCTGTACCTGGAACGTTCGCTGAAAGATGTGCCTTCAGACGTGGCAAAGCGTTACCTTACTCCGGATGGCGCCCGGCTCTTGTTTGACGTAAAATTGAAAAAGTCGGTGACGTTCAAGAAGCAAAATTTGCTGTTGGACACCTTTGAAGAGGGTTTTGATCTGATCGTTTGCCGAAATGTGATGATTTACTTTACCGAAGAGGCGAAGAACGCGCTCTATCACAAATTTGCCAAGGCGCTGCGTCCGGGCGGAATTCTCTTTGTCGGGAGCACGGAACAAATTTTCTCTCCTTCCCAATATGACCTGGAGCCGGCGGAAACGTTCTTTTATCGCAAAAAAACATAGCCTTTTGTATAATCCTCCCTTTGTTTTCCAATAATGATGGACAACAGAGTTAGGGAGGTAAGCTCAGCTATGGATAAGAGAAAGGTGATCGATGCTTACCGGCGCGGGTTCCTTACGTTACAGGAATGCGCCCAGGTTCTTGGTGTGGAGAAAACACACATCGTAGATTTGCTGGAGCCGACTTCGGCGGAAGCATCATCAGCGGGACCCTCTGATGGACAACCAGCAGCCACCACCAATTCATAGGGCTGCTCGAAAATGATGATTATTTTACCTCGATAACTGCAATCGCACGCGCGGTTTCTTCTGTCACAAGACTGAAGGAGCAGCGCGTTTTTTTTGAAAATGAGGTAGAAGGTAAGCTTTTATTTTGCGATGTCACGGCGGTAAGGCTTTCTTGTCAAAAGGTTAGTCGTATACTATAATGAGCAAAAGAATTATCGGATTTTAGCTCTTTACAGTTTAACAGTTTAAAGGGGGAACGCATCATGACATTACGTTATTTAACCGCGGGGGAAACGCATGGTCCCCAGCTTACAGCCATTATTGAAGGATTACCAAGTAATTTGCAGCTTGATTTTGAAACGCTGAATTTCGAACTGGCCCGCCGCCAGAAAGGATACGGAAGAGGCCGGCGGATGCAGATCGAGAAGGACACGGCGAATATCGTCGGCGGCGTTCGTCATGGATATACGACCGGTGCGCCGGTAGCTCTTGTGGTAGCGAACAACGACTGGACGCACTGGCGCAACATTATGAACATCGAACCGATCGAAGGAACGGATGAGGAGAAACGCCGCGTTCACCGTCCGCGTCCCGGACATGCCGATTTGAACGGCGGACTTAAGTACAATTTGAAGGATCTGCGCAATGTGCTGGAACGTTCCAGCGCGCGGGAAACCGCGGTTCGGGTTGCCGTTGGCGCAGTTGCCAAACAGCTGCTGGAGAAATTCGGTATCAAAATTGCCGGGCAGGTGATCCGCATCGGGGAAATCGAGGCGCCGCCCCATCATTTGCCACTCGATGAATTGGCACGAATCACGGAAGAATCCTCTGTCCGCGTCGTGGATCCCGAAACGGAAAAGAAGATGGAAGCCTATATTGACCGGATCAAGGAAGAAGGCGATTCCATCGGAGGCATCGTGGAATGCATCGTGGAAGGCGTGCCTGTCGGACTTGGAAGCCATGTGCAATACGACCGCAAGCTTGACGGACGCATCGCCCAGGCTGTGATGTCGATCAATGCGTTTAAAGGCGTGGAGATCGGAATCGGTTTTGAAGCCGGGAAACGGCCCGGTTCCCAGGTGCATGACGAGATTTTGTACAGTGAGGAAAAAGGATACCATCGCGCCAGCAACCGTCTCGGCGGATTCGAAGGCGGGATGACGAACGGGATGCCGATCGTGGTCCGCGGCGTCATGAAGCCGATCCCTACATTATATAAGCCGCTGCAAAGCGTGGATATCGATACCAAAGAACCGTTTACGGCCCAGGTTGAGCGTTCCGACGCCTGTGCGGTGCCGGCAGCCAGCGTGGTTCTGGAGCATGTCGTGGCTTGGGAAGTCGCCAAGGCGTTCCTGGAGAAGTTCGGAGGCGATTCGATGGAAGAAATCGAACGTAACGTACAAAGTTACTTGGCTCAACTGGAGAATTACTGATGCGGACGCTGCAAGTGGATTTGGGAGAACGTTCGTACCCGATTTATATCGGCGGCGGTCTGTTGGCTAAAGCCGGAAGTTATTTTGAAGATCATCAACTGAGCAAGAAGAGTCCTGTCCTCATCGTTACCGACGATCATGTGGCTCCGTTATATTTGAAACAGGTGGAGGAGTCACTGGAGAACAGCGGGTACCGGACGGTCAGCAAGGTTGTTAAAGCCGGGGAAAAATCAAAATCGCTGGGCGTATTTGAAGCCGTGATGACGACGGCGATCGAGGGCGGGCTGGACCGCCGTTCGGTCGTCGTGGCTCTCGGCGGAGGCGTCGTTGGCGATTTGGCGGGATTTGTAGCTGCGTCATATATGCGCGGCGTTACCTTCGTGCAGATGCCCACAACCATTTTGGCTCATGACAGCAGCGTTGGAGGAAAGGTTGCCGTCAACCATCATCTTGCAAAAAATATGATCGGCGCCTTCCATCAGCCGGAGATGGTTCTGTATGACGTGGAGACTTTGCAAAGTCTTCCCGAGCGGGAAGTCCGCGCGGGCTTGGCGGAAATGGTCAAACACGGGCTGATATGGGATGCGGAATTTGCCGATTGGTGCCGCGATCATACCTCCAAGCTGCTGGCTTTGGATGCGGATACGTTAGTCTACGGCCTTACTAAGGGATGCTCGATCAAAGCCCAGGTCGTTTCGGATGATGAAAGAGAGCTGGGCTTGCGGGCAATATTGAATTTGGGCCATACGCTGGGCCATGCGCTGGAGGCGATTGGCGGCTACGGCGAATTTTTGCACGGCGAAGCGATCTCGATCGGAATGGCCGCCGCTGCCCTGATTGCCGTCAACCGTGGCGCGGACCGCTCCTTGTATGAGGAAACCGTTGCACTGCTCTCGGGCTTCGGGCTTCCGACTGTGATGCCGAAACATTTGGATGAAGAGCAAATCATCGGTGCGATGATGCATGATAAGAAATTCAAGGAACAAAAACTTGTCTTTATTCTGCCGCTTAGCATCGGCAAAGTGGAGATTGTTTCCGATGTGACGGTAGAAGAAGTTCGCCGGGCCATCAGAGATCTGAAAGAGGAGGAGCAGCATGTATAACCGGGGAATCCGGGGTGCCACAACGGTAGCCCGCAATGAAGAAGTCGAAATTCTTGAAGCTACGGCCGCGCTTTTGAAGCAAGTCGTCGAACGGAATGAAATCGAACCTGAAGACATCTGCAGCGTATGGATTACCGTCACGCCTGATCTGGATGCGACTTTTCCGGCTCGCGCGATTCGGGTCCTGAGCGGTTGGGACATGGTTCCGCTAATGTGCTCTACGGAAATCCCCGTGAAGGGCGGGCTTCCGAAATGCATTCGCCTGCTCATTCAAGTCAATACGAATAAGGGGCAGCGTGAAATGAAGCATGTTTATCTTAACGAAGCCCAGGTTTTGCGTCCGGATTTAAGCATCTCGGGCTCCTAGAAGACTGGGGATTGAAATCGGGAGTTGCCAAAGCGGCATGTCATAAGGTATATTATTTTTAAGATTTTAGGCAAGTGATTTTCGAGATCGGCAAGAGTGTCGGTTGGAGTCGGTTGCCCTAGTGAGTTTAGAGCCGAGTTGAGTATAGCTGAGATGAGCAGAGTTGAGCCGAGAGATGGACTGGCGGGATTTTTTAAGCCGGCATTAGCGGTAGGGAGCATTCGATCAGGATAATGGGTAGGGGGTAGAGCATGAATATGCCTCACTAACCGTCGTGACATGGTATGGCGCGATTCCTGATGTTGTATTGCTTTGGGCTACCGGTAACAGGACATCGTCAAATTAACTTCTTGCAAATAAAGCAAACCTCTACTTCGGTGGAGGTTTTTTTGTTGTTATAGACGTGAAGCAAGATCGTTCAATAGATAACCCGAAAAAGGAAGTGAGCTATTATGACAACCCCGCAAGTTGAACAGGTGATCGCGATGGCCAAGGACTACAATCTGATTCCCATTGTCCGGACGCTGCTCGCCGATCTGGAAACTCCGATACGCATCTTTCGCCGGATTGCCCAGCGGGACCGGGCATTTTTGCTGGAAAGCGTGGAGGGAGGTATCCAATGGGCGCGATACTCTTTCATCGGCACGGATCCGTTTCTGATGATGACGGCCAAAAAGGGCGAAGTTGTCATGGAACGCCAGGGCGTAAGGGAAGCGGTGAAGTCGGCAAGGCCCGTCGATGACTTGAAGGCGGTCCTGCGGAGTTATCGCAGCCCCGAACTGCTGGAAATGCCGCCATTTACCGGCGGGGCAATCGGCTTTTTCGGATATGATTTGCTGCAATATTACGAAAAGCTGCCTTCCCACCGCGTAGACGATTTGGGCATGCAGGATATGCAGTTTATGTTCTGCGACCAGGTCATTGTGTTCGACCATATCAAACAGCGGATTTTGCTGGTAGCTAACGTGCACATCAAGGATGGAGACCGGGACGAGGATATCCGCAGGGCTTACGCCCAGGCGGAGCGGAAGCTGGATGAAGCGGCAGATTTGCTGCAGCAGGAAGGGCCCGGAGAGAGCTTTAACCGCAGACCGCTTCCGGGGAACGTGGAGCTCGGCAAGATCGAGTCGAATTTGAGTAAGGAACAGTTTATTGCCAACGTGGAAAAAGGAAAAGAGTATATCCGCGCCGGGGACATTTTTCAGGTGGTGCTGTCCCAGCGTTTTCATATCGAAACCGAGGTGGACCCGCTGCATGTATATCGGGTTCTCCGGACGATGAATCCTTCGCCTTATATGTACTATCTCAAAATGGACGATGAAATTATCGTCGGCACCTCCCCCGAAGCGCTGGTGAAAGTAGAGGGTAACCGGGTCGAGACCCGGCCGATTGCCGGTACGCGGCCCCGGGGGGCGTCGGTAGAGGAAGACCTTGCGCTGGAAGTAGAATTGCTAAAGGACGAGAAGGAGCGGGCGGAGCATCTCATGCTGGTGGATCTGGGACGGAACGATCTAGGGCGGGTATCGGAATTCGGCAGTGTAAAATGCGACTCTTACATGGAAATCGAGCGCTACTCGCACGTGATGCACATGGTCTCGAAAGTATCCGGCAAGCTGTCGGCCGACAAGGATTTCTTTGACGCATTTCTGTCCTGCTTGCCTGCCGGCACCGTATCCGGTGCACCTAAACTGCGGGCGATGGAGATCATCGCGGAACTCGAGAATGAAGCGCGCGGCACTTATGCCGGTGCGATCGGATATTTGGGCTTTTCCGGCAACATGGACTCCTGCATTACGATCCGGACAATCGTGTTCAAACACGGCAAAGCCTACGTTCAGGCCGGCGGAGGCATTGTGTGGGATTCCATCCCGGAGAATGAGTATCAGGAATCGGTCAATAAAGCGAAAGCGCTGCTGACCGCGATCCGGACGGCAGAGATGATGTTTCCGCCCCAACCGAAAAGCGAAGGTTTGATTAATCAGGATTATTTATACGAATATACCCCGAGAGGATAAAGGAAAGGAGAAGGGCGATGAACGGACAAGAAACGGTACAAAGCGGAATCGGACGGTTGATTGAAGGACATGACTTGAATCGGCAGGAAGCTCGCAGCATAATGGAGGCGATCATGGGCGGCGAATCGACGCCGGCCCAGATCGGCGGATTGTTGACGGCGCTGCGGATTAAAGGGGAAACTGTGGATGAAATTACCGGATTTGCTGAAGCGATGCGGTTACATGGCAGCCGGCTGACTACGGAAACGCAGCAATTGCTGGATACGTGCGGCACGGGCGGATCGGGCATTCATAAGTTTAACATCTCAACGACATCGGCGATTGTAGCCGCCTCGGTTTCGGTGCGGGTGGCGAAACACGGGAACCGGTCAGCATCGGGCCGGGCGGGTAGTGCCGATGTGTTGGAATCGCTTGGCGTGAACATCCAACTGAGCGCCGAACAAGCCAAACGCTGCCTTGACGACATCGGCATCTGCTTTCTGTTTGCGCAGTTGTATCACCCTTCTATGCGCCATGCAGCAGCTCCCCGGAAAGAGCTCGGCGTCAGAACGGTGTTTAACATGCTTGGCCCGCTTACAAATCCGGCTGGTGCGGATCGCCAGGTACTTGGCATTTACGACGGAAGCAAGACGGAAACGGTTGCCCGGGTACTCCGCGAACTGGGTTCCAAACGGGCACTGGTCGTAAATAGCGCGGAAGGGCTGGATGAGATCAGCATCTCATCGCCTACCCGGGTGTCCGAACTAAAAAACGGCGAAGTGTTAACTTATGAACTGACACCGGAACAATTGGGGCTGCAAAGCTATTCGCTCAGAGAAATGATGGGCGGCGATCCGGCCATGAATGCTCACATTATCCGGCGCGTGCTTCAAGGGGAACAAGGAGCCTATCGCGATGTGGTATTGGCCAATGCGGGAGCTTGCATTTATGTCTCTGGCCTTGCGGACAGCATCCGCGAAGGAGTGGTCATTGCAGCGGAATCCATTGACTCCGGCAAGGCGCATGCCAAACTGGAACAGCTTATTCAAACAACGGGGGAACTTAGTTATGTATCTTGATAAAATCGTAGAGACGAAAAAACAAGAAGTCGCGCGGTTGGCTCAAAGCTTCTCGCTGGCCGACGCGGAGCGGGAAATTTTGGCGATGGCGCCGACCCGCGGATTTCATCAGGCATTGACGGTGCGCCGCAAACGCGAACTGGGATTGATAGCCGAAGTGAAGAAGGCGTCGCCGTCCAAAGGCCTGATCCGGCGTGATTTTCATCCGGTGCGGATTGCTGAAAAGTATGCGGAAGCGGGAACGGACTGCATCTCCGTATTGACGGACGAACATTACTTTCAGGGCAGCGCGGCTTATTTGACGGCGATTTCCGCGGCGGTGAATGTCCCGTTGCTCCGCAAGGATTTTATTATCGACGAGCGGCAAATTTACGAGGCGCGGCTCATCGGTGCAGACGCCGTATTGCTCATCGCCGCGATTTTGAGCGATGCGCAGCTGAGGGACTATTTAGACGTGGCCACCGAGATTGGCCTGGATGTGCTCCTGGAGGTGCACGACCGGGAGGAACTGGAGCGGGCGCTGGCTCTCGGAGATGCTAAATTAATCGGCATCAATAACCGGAATTTGCGCACGTTCGAGACTTCGCTGGAGACGACCGCCTTACTGGCTGAACTCGTGCCTCCTGATATTACTCTGATTAGCGAAAGCGGAATTCAGACGAGGGAAGACATTGATTATTTACTGGCGTCAAAAGCCAGAGGCGTGCTGATCGGCGAGACGTTTATGCGGAATGAGCATGTGGATGAGGGGATTCATGAGCTGATGGGGTCGGTAAACCGCGGTTTCCTGAAGTCAAATCCCGAGGGGAGCCTGTCTAATCATGGGTGAAACGGCGTTAAAAATTTGTGGACTTCAAAGCGTTGAAGTGCTAAAATCTATGATAAACTTGCCGATTGATTATATCGGATTTGTTTTTGCCAGAAGCAAGCGACAGGTCAACAGGTCGCAGGCGGCAGAATTGGGTGCTGTCCTGAAAACATGGCAAAGCGGAGTAATCCCGGAAAGCGTCGGTGTGTTCGTGAATCCTTCGCTGGAAGAGCTTGGTGATATTCTGTCCGTCACACCGTTGGATATTGTCCAATTGCACGGTGTTGAAAGCCCGGAATTTTGCCGGCAAGTCAAGGAAAAGTATGGAGTGAAAATATTTAAAGCCTTTTCCGTACAACGAGATGGAAACTTGCACGGGGACCTGGCTTTTGAGACATATGACGGTGTGATTGACGGGCTGCTGCTCGATACTTATGATCCGCATTATGGCGGAGGCTCCGGTGTAGCGTTCGCCTGGAATCAGGCGGCACCCTATCAGCGCTGGGCCAAGCAACGCGGAATTCCGTTTTTCGCTGCCGGCGGACTTCATCCGGGCAATGTGGAACAATTGATCTCGGTGATGTCCCCGGACGGTGTCGACGTATCCAGCGGCGTAGAGAGTGACGGAATCAAAGATCTGAGTAAGATCGCAGCATTTGTGGAGAGGGTGAAGGGGAGCATGACGCAAAAGAAACAGGTACCGGACGAACAGGGCCGCTTTGGTCCTTTCGGAGGCCGCTATGTCCCGGAAACGCTGATGAACGCTTTGTTGGAACTGGAGTCTTCGTACCGCCAATTTCAGGATGATCCTGAATTTCAGGCGGAGATCGATTATTTGCTGAAGCAGTATTCCGGACGGGAAACGCCGCTTTATTATGCGGAACGGTTAACCGAATATCTGGGAGGCGCTAAGATTTATCTCAAGCGCGAGGACCTGAATCATACAGGAGCTCATAAAATCAACAACGCCATTGGCCAGGGGATATTAGCCAAGCGGATGGGTAAACAGAAGGTTATCGCCGAGACCGGAGCGGGCCAGCATGGCGTGGCCACAGCCACGGTTGCCGCCTTACTCGGCTTGGAATGCAAGGTATTCATGGGTGAAGAAGATACGAAGCGGCAGCAGCTCAACGTATTCCGGATGAAGCTGCTCGGCGCGGAGGTAGTGCCTGTGCTGTCGGGCACCCGCACGTTGAAGGATGCTTGTAACGAGGCACTTCGTTATTGGGTCAGCAATGTGCATGACACGTTCTACATCCTCGGCTCCGCGACGGGCCCTCATCCGTATCCGATGATGGTCCGCAATTTCCAGCGAATTATCGGCGATGAAACCCGACGGCAAATTTTGGAGGCGGAAGGCCGACTGCCGGATATGTTGATCGCCGCCGTAGGCGGGGGCAGCAACGCCATCGGTATGTTTTATCCGTTCGTGGAGGATACTTCCGTGCAGTTAGTCGGCGTGGAAGCCGCCGGCAGAGGCGTGGAAACGGAATTCCACGCAGCGACTATGACCAAGGGAACCAAAGGCGTGTTCCAAGGTTCGATGAGCTATTTGCTTCAGGACGCTTTCGGACAGGTTCTGCCGGCCCATTCGATTTCGGCAGGTCTGGATTACCCGGGAATCGGGCCGGAGCACTCCTACTTGAAAGACATTCAACGAGCCAAGTACTATCCGATTACCGACCGAGAAGCCTTGGATGCCTTGCAATTGCTTTGCCGCCAGGAAGGGATTATCCCGGCCCTGGAATCCGCGCATGCCGTCGCCCAGACCCTCAAGCTGGCGCCGGAAATGAGTAAAGACGAATTGATCGTGATATGTCTTTCCGGCCGCGGCGATAAGGACGTGGAGTCGATAATGGCTTATACGGAAGGGGGCGTCGAGCTATGAACGGAGCAGCCGTGAACTTGATAGAGCAGACGTTTGCGAATCTTTGGTCCGAAGGGCAAACGGCGCTGATCCCTTTTATTACCGTCGGTGACCCTGATCTGGAGACAACGCTCGATATTATCGTGGAACTGGAGCGGGCCGGAGCCGATATTCTTGAGCTGGGCGTGCCTTATTCCGATCCGTTGGCCGACGGTCCGGTCATTCAACGGGCTTCGGAGCGGGCCCTGGTTACCCAAATCTCCGTTGAAACCTGTATTGATACGGCGCGGCAAGCTAGAGAACGAGGCGTAAAGATGCCGTTCGTGTTGTTCACCTATTACAATCCGGTGCTGCAAACCGGGCTTGAGCGGTTCTTCGGGCTTTTGCAGGACGCCGGCGTCAGCGGGGTCATAATTCCGGACTTGCCTTATGAAGAGTCGGAAGAGGTATTGAAGCAGGCCGACCGAGCCAACATTATGCTTGTCCCGCTAGTAGCTCCTACGTCCAGCAGCCGCATCTCGATGATCCTGTCCCGGGCGAGAGGATTCGTCTACTGCGTTTCATCCCTGGGAGTAACCGGAGAGCGGAGCGCTTTTCACCAACATGTGGATGAGTTCATTCTTTCGGTGAAGTCACAGACCGATCTGCCCGTCGCCGTAGGCTTCGGCATCTCCAGTAGGGAACAAGCCGAACGGTTCTCGAAGATTTGCGACGGCGTCGTCGTCGGCAGCGCGATCGTGCGAAAAATCGAAGAGAGTTTGCCGTTGCTAGGAATGAAAGAAACTAAGGAACAGGGATTGTTGCAAATTCGTGACTTTGTGGCACAATTAAAGATAAAAAATTAGCCGATCCGGCTTGAGCCGATTGGCATGGACCGAGGAGGAAATAGATATGTTACCTAAACCCCATATCGTGAATCTTCCTGTGTATCAGCCGGGAAAACCGATAGAAGAAGTGAAGCGCGAACTTGGACTACAGGAAGTCATCAAGCTCGCTTCCAATGAGAACCCGTATGGTTGTTCCCCTCGCGTACGCGCGGCCATTGAATCGGAGTTGGCTAATATCAGCCTGTATCCGGACGGCAGCGCCGCGGAGTTGACCGAAGTGCTTGCGGGTCACCATGGGGTCAACCGGGATCAGATTATATTCGGCTGCGGCTCCGACGAAATTATCGCATTGATCGCCCGGGCGTTCTTTTTGCCCGGAGATGAAACTGTGATGGCGGATGCAACCTTCTCCGTATACAAGAGCAATGCCGATATCGAAGGTGCGGTAAGCATCGAGGTTCCGCTCCTGGACGGCACCCATGATTTGGATGCCATGCTGGGCAAGATCGGCGCAAAAACGAAAGTCGTTTGGGTTTGTAATCCGAACAACCCGACGGGAACGATCGTTTCCGACTGTGAACTGAAGTCCTTTCTGGACCAGGTACCGGACCATGTTTTGGTCGTTCTGGATGAAGCTTATGCGGAATATGTCACCGATCCGGAATATTCGGACGGGATCAAGTTGTTGTCCAAGTATCCTAACCTGATTGTATTACGGACATTTTCAAAGATATACGGACTTGCATCTCTCCGAATCGGTTACGGAATCGGGCAGCCGGGCGTGATCAAACTGATCAACCAGGTCCGCGAGCCGTTTAATACGTCGCGAATCGCTCAGGCCGCAGCCAAGGCTTCGATAATAGATCACGGGTTTGTAGCCGACTGCCGGGCCAAAAACCGCGATGGCATTCTCTATTTGAATGAACAGTTCGACCGCTTGCAACTGCCTTATTTTCCGGCACACGGAAATTTTATTATGGTCGATGTAAAGACGCCGGCTGTGGAGATATTCCAATCGCTACTCAAGCTGGGCGTCATCGTCAGAGCCGGTTTTCCGAAATACCGTAATCATATTCGGGTCACCGTCGGTTCGACCGATCAGAACGCCAAGTTTATCGCCGCACTGGAGAACGTGTTATCCGAGCAGGGTGCTCGAGTATAGAACCATTACTTTAATAATCAGAAATCGAGTGAAAAAAAATGACGACTAAAGTTGCAATTTTCGGGGTGGGGCTGATCGGCGGCTCGCTCGCTTTATGCCTTAAGGGTAAGCCGGGCATTACGGTGATCGGCCACAGCCCACGCCCCGGTTCCTTGAGCCGGATGATTGAACGCGGGGTTGTGGATGCCGCGACGCTCTCCATGGAGGAGGCGGCGCTAGACGCCGACTTTATTTTTTTGTGCGTGCCGGTCGGGAATCTGGAAGAATATCTGGAAGAACTTTATGCCATGCCATTGAAGCCGGGCTGCATCATTACGGATGTCGGAAGCACCAAGGCTTCGGTTGCGGCACGGGCCAGAAGCTTTTCGCTTCCGGGCGTACATTTTATCGGCGGCCATCCGATGGCCGGGTCCGAACGCTCGGGCGTGGACGCCGCTTCCACGTTGCTGTTCGAAAATGCCTATTACGTGCTGACGCCGTCCCCGGACGTGCCCGAAGATGCATATTCCCGGTTGGAAAAGTTGTTAGCTTATACGCGGGCCCAAATCGTCCGTATCGATCCGGTCATGCACGATCAAATCGTTGGGGCCATCAGTCATTTGCCGCATATTATCGCGGTGGCGCTGGTAAATCAGGTGTGCGATTACAATGACAACAATGAGCTTTACCGGACGCTGGCC
Source organism: Fontibacillus phaseoli (assembly GCF_003337355.1). Classification (GTDB taxonomy): domain Bacteria; phylum Bacillota; class Bacilli; order Paenibacillales; family Paenibacillaceae; genus Fontibacillus; species Fontibacillus phaseoli. Next base: position 862,250 of record NZ_QPJW01000001.1, read on the forward strand.
GCCGGCGGGTTCCGCGACATTACCCGCATCGCTTCCAGCGACCCGCTGATTTGGAGAGATATTCTCCTTAGCAACCGGGAAGTGCTCCTGTCGTTGCTCCGGGACTGGAATGCCGAGATCGGCAACTTTATCGGTTTGCTTGAAGGACAAGATGGCGAAGGCATCAAGCAAGCCTTCGAAAAAGCCAATCTGTTCCGCGGCGAGCTGCCGGAACGGAGGAAGGGAGCGATCACTTCCTTGTTTGATCTGTATATTGATGTCCCCGATACGCCGGGAATCATCGGACAGATCGCCACGGAGCTCGGCGTTCGCCACATCAACTTGAGCAATATGCAAATCATCGAAAGCCGGGAGGATGTTCCCGGCGTCCTCCGCCTATCGTTCCGGCAGGAAACCGATATGGAACGGGCAAAAGAGCATTTGCACTCGCTTGGCTATTCCGTTTACGTTTAAATTCGCGGGGGCTGAAAAGCCCCGTATTCGGCGAAATGAAAACGCTTATAAAAAAGTGTTGACAGAATGAAAACGTATACATATAATAAAAGTACAGTATGGTTTCTCTCCACTCCTATCCAATATCTTTTGCTCGGTAGTGAGCAAAGACCGCTTCTTACGAAGCGGTTTTTTTTTGCGTTTTGAGGCCTTTTCGTTTCTTCGGGGGACTCATCTCGAAATAGTGGTCAAAACCTGCTATCATACATAATAGAGAGCATCCAAATAACGGCATAAAATTCAGGCATTTAAAGGAGATTCAATGAACGACCCGATACATATTTTAGTTGCTGAAGATGACGGCGACATCAACCGATTGCTGTGCAGCATTATTAAGAAAAGCGGTTATAATCCCCAGCCCGCCTATTCCGGAACGGAGGCGCTCCTTTATCTGGAGCAGCGTCAATGGAGCATGTTGCTGCTGGACCTAATGCTGCCTGGCATGACGGGGGAGGAATTGCTCCAGCGGATCGACGGAAGGGACGACATGCCGGTTATTATTATTTCGGCCAAAGGTGAGCCCCAAACCAAGGTGTCCGCCTTACGCGGAGGAGCGGATGATTTTATTACGAAACCTTTCGACGTCGAGGAAGTATCTGCGCGCATTGATACCCATCTGCGTTTGTATGCTCGAATCACACAACCGGCTTTGCCTAACGTGCTTCGGCACAAGGGGCTTGTGCTTGATCAAGATACCCTGTCGGTTACTGCAGACGGGGCGGAGCTGTCGCTCACGGCACGAGAGTTTGAGATTCTTTCGTTACTTTTGTCGGCCCCGAAGAAGGTGTTCACGAAATCCAATTTGTATGAAAGGGTTTGGGACGAACCATTCTACGGAGACGATAACACGGTCAACGTCCATATGAGTAATTTGCGCAGCAAGCTGGCTAAGGCCGCTCCCGGAAGTGAATTTATCGAGACGGTATGGGGCATGGGCTATCGGCTCAAGCCTTAAGACATTCTTAAGATTTGGCTTAAGCTCTTCTTATGTAATAGCTTCTATACTTGGTCTATCAAGAAAAGGAGGCCAAGAAGACGATGCAAGAATATGTATTAAAGACAAATCAGATATCCAAAAAATTCAAGGGCCATACAGCGCTGGACAAAGTCAATTTGTCTATTCGCAAAGGCTCCATTTATGGCTTTATTGGGCAAAACGGAGCCGGAAAATCAACGTTGATTCGCATGGTGACGGGACTTGCTTTTCCGACGGAAGGAATGATTGAACTGTTCGGCGCGAGCGATGAATGGGCTTTGATCCAGGCTCGTAAGCGGATCGGCTCGATGATTGAGAGCCCTGCCTTGTTTCCCCATATGACCGCCAGTGAGAATCTGGAAGCGAACCGGATTCTGCGCGGTATCCCCGGCAGAGATTGCGTTCCAAGGATGCTGGAGCAGGTTGGACTGCAGGAGGCCGGCAAGAAGAAAGCAAAAAATTTCTCGCTTGGGATGAAGCAGCGGCTAGGTCTTGCGATTGCTTTACTGGGGGATCCGGAGTTCCTGATCCTGGACGAGCCAACCAACGGGTTGGATCCGATGGGCGTCATCGAAATGCGCGAACTGCTCAAGCGGCTAAACCGCGAGCTGGGCATTACCATAATGATCTCAAGTCATATTCTAAGCGAGTTGCATTTGATGGCAAGCCATTACGGTATTATCCATCGCGGCGTGTTGCTGGAACAACTCACCGCCCGGGAATTGAATGACAAGTGTCAGCAGTACGTGTTTATCAAGGTGGATAATCCCGATATGGCAACGGCCGTCATTCAGAACGAACTGGGCACGGCCGATTTCGAAGTGATGCAGGATGGGGCCATCAAGCTGTACAGCTGCATTGAGCAGCCGGGCAAATTATCGTCGTTGCTTTTCTCCGCGGGCCTGGAAATCGAGAAGTTTATGCCCATGGGCGAAGATTTGGAGACTTACTTCACGAAGCGGATCGGGGGTAATTCTCATGTATAATCTGATCAGGGTCGAGTTTTTTAAACTCCGTAAGAACAGATCGTTTTGGACATTGCTGTTCGCGATTTCCGTTCTCTCACTCGTGTACCCTATGTTGTATTATTTTGATCATCGTTCCAGTGGAGAGCCTCAGTTCACGGGTGCACAATTTTTGTTAACTTTTATTTCCAGCAATGCCTATGTAATTAAATTCGGCGTAGCGGTTCTGGCCGGGTTCTTCATCTCCAACGAGTATTCCACAGGTGTCATGAAGACGATCGCTTCATCGGGCAACACCAGAGGACGACTGTTCGCGGCAAAGCTGATCGTATTCGCGGTCGGAGCGATGGCGATTTCACTCGTCTTTCCAATCGTCAGTACGGTCGAAGTCTCGCTGCTTTCGGGGTTTGGTCAACTGCCAGAGGGGAGCAGCGTGTTATTCCTATCTCGAGTGCTCGGACTGACTCTATTGTACACGGCGGGTTACGCTGCTATCGGGGCACTGTTCACTGTAATTTTTACCGACAGCGGCAAAACGATTGGCTTCTCGATGATTTTCTTCCTTATGATCGATATGGCATTAGCTGCAGTAGGTTCAAAGATATCCTTCTTCGCTACTTTGTACGACTATTCTATTTTCAAACTGGTAGGCGATATCGGGAAGCCTAGTATCGACAGCGGAGATTTACCGGCGCTCCTGCTCGTGCCGTTGTTGACGTTTGTCGTAGTCGGGATGCTTGGTATTCTTGTGTTCCGCAGAAAAGAAATTAAATAACAGATGGAAGGGGCGGGAGAATGCTGCTTATCCTGACGATCATTTCGGTTGCAACGGCAGTTCTCCTGCTTGTCCGTCTATGGATGATAAGGCGGGAATTAGGGCGGATGACGGGGCAATTACAAGGCTATAACGAGCAGGCAACCGGTAAAAAAATCGACGTGGCCCTGTTCGACGCGAAGCTCGAGGCGCTTGCTGGGCAAATCAATCGACAATCCCATTTATTGCTCGAAGCGGGAGCCTACCGAAAAGTCATTGAAAATGAATTTCGGCAGGCGGTTGCGAACATCTCCCATGATATTCGAACCCCGTTAACCTCCATCTTTGGGTATATTCAACTGTTGGAGTCGGAGTCCATTACGCCTGAGGAAAAGCTTGAATACGTCGCTATCGTTAAAAATCGGACGAAACGACTGCAGGCGCTATTGAACGATTTTTTCGAGCTTTCCGTGATCGAATCGTTGGATTATCCACTTACAACCGAAAAGCTGGGGATGACGTCTCTGCTCTCTGACATTCTGGTAGGATTCTACGATTCCTTCAGCGAACGCGATATCATACCGGATATACGGCTGCCTGACGGTAATATCTTTGTATACGCCGACGAATCGGCTGTACGGAGAGTTGTTGAAAATTTGTTAGTCAATACGGTGAAACATGCGACAGGGCAGGTGGAAATCATATTCAAGCGGCAAAGGGAGACGGCCTCCCTCACGATTGTAAACGATGCGGAGGAATTAGCCGGAAGCGATGTTAGTCTCCTGTTTGACCGGTTCTACACCGCAGACCGCAACCGATCCGCTCAAGCATCCGGACTCGGCCTCTCCATTGCCAAAAGCCTGATGATCAAAATGGGGGGGACGCTGACAGCCGAGCTTAACGGCGTGAAGCTAACGATGACCTGCCGCTGGAAACTGGCCGCAGAGGCACAAATTTAACAATTTGCAGGAGTTATTAGCAATTTCTAAGAGGAGCCTTGGATTCATAATCCAAGGCTCCCTGTTCGTTTCCACGCCACACAGGGAGATTTCGGCAATTTTGAAGCTTGCGCCTTGTGTTCTATATTTGAATGTGAGTGAGTGGAAATGCAGAGATGCAGATATGTAGAAGTATAGAAATGTAGAAGTGCGGTACAAAAGTGAACAAGCCCAAAGCCCAAATAACCACACCTCTCAGTTTCTCCACCACTAAATTAGAATGTCCCTACGGAATGGTTTACAATAGATTGGAGATGAAATTTACGGCGGGAGGTTGAACGTATGGATTTGGGCTTGCAGCATAAAAAGGCGGTTGTCACAGGCGGAAGCAAGGGGATCGGATTGGCGACGGCGCTTACGCTCGCTTCCGAAGGAGTGCAAGTGGCCATTGTCGCCCGGGATGAGGAGAATTTGAAGCAGGCGGCGAAGCGGATTCAGGAAAAAACGGGCGCGGCTCCGATTTGGATTTCCGCAGACGTTTCAGTCCGGGAAGAGGCGGAGCGGGCAGTCTGGTTGGCGGCTGAGCGGCTAGGCGGCCTGGATATTCTCATTAACAATGCCGGAACGTCGGCGGCCCATCCATTTCCGGAAGTGGAACCTGACATCTGGACGGCTGACCTTGATTTAAAGCTGTTCGGCGCGGTTCATTTCTCCCGCGCTGCGTTGCCATACTTGCGCGAGGCGGAAGGGGGAGGGGCGATCGTGAACGTGACGGCGATCGGCGGCAAAACGCCGGGAGCGTCGACCCTGCCGACTTCTGTAAGCCGTGCTGCCGGCCTCGCTTTGACCAAAGCGATGAGCAAGGATTTAGCCGGGGACGGCATCCGGGTTAATGCGGTTTGTATCGGACTGATCCACAGCGACCAAATCGAGCGGAAATGGAAATCCGCGGCTCCCGACCTGACCTGGGAGGAGTTCGCGCGCGATCCGGGGCACGGAATTCCGCTGGGGCGGATCGGAGAGGCGCAGGAGGCTGCGAATGCCATCGTTTTTCTGGTTTCAGAAGCGGCTTCTTATATTACCGGCACTTCGCTAAATATCGATGGCGGGAAATCCGCCGTATTATAAAATAAGAGACATCATGCTCTTCCATGAAGCGCGAGTTTGATGTGCCTTACGGCTGGGATACGGATGTAAACGCGGCTGCATTGGGAGCGGCAAAAGGTCTGGACAGCTGTGTTTATTACACGATCGGAACCGGGGGCGGAATAGGCATTGTGGCGGAAGGAAAAGCGATTCACGGGCTGGTCCATCCCGAAGGAGGACATATCCCGGTACGGCGTCATCCGGAGGATTCTTATCAAGGAAACTGTCCTTATCATCAGGACTGTCTGGAGGGAATGACTGCGGGACCGGCGCTGGAGAGGCGGTGGGGAGTACCGGGCAAAGAGCTGACGGACGGTCATCCGGCCTGGGCGCTGGAAGCTTATTATATCGGCCAGGCCGTTACCGCGACCGTGTTGACGCTTTCCCCGAAAAAAGTGATTTTGGGCGGCGGGGTCATGGGACAAAAACAGTTGTTTCCGCTGATTCATACCGAAGTGAAGCGGAACCTTCAGGGCTATGTCAGTGCACCGGAGTTGGGTGACGACATAGCACATTACATTGTCCCGCCCGGACTCGGAGAGAACGCCGGACTGAAAGGGGCGCTCGTCCTGGGGTTGAATGCTTTGAAGGATGCGGAGGTCAGATAAAATACAGGCCGTACATATACGGGAGCGGAAGTGCTATCCGCTCTTTCATTGCGTTCCGGCACACAGGGCTGTACGGATCAAAGAGCAGCGAACACAGTTCGGCGCTACCGTTGATCGGGAAGGTGCCCTCGGCAGTACGCAGCTCAAACCGTTCCTCCGCCAAACATGAAATGGTCGGCTTGTCCGTTTCTTCGCCATTCAGCCTCGCTTGGCGAATCAGGGCTGCGGTATCGGCAATCAGTACGGTTCCGGCATTGTTTTGGGTTTCCGGCTGAATTCCGGCCGCTTGTAAAATGCCGGAAACCGCGGTATCCTGCCAAGGCAAAACGGCCATAAGGTCATCAAGATGATAACCGGAAATAACATCGGCGATCAAACTCATTACCGCCTCCGGTTCTCCGGCCCACTCCAGCATCTGGCCGCTGCGGTGAGAACCCTCTTCCGAGGAAGCAGGGACCATAAACACTGCAGCAGCGGCGATGCCCCCCTCCGAAGATTCGGCGATCTTGATATGCTGCTCCTGGCCGGAAACGCCGGCGAACGGCCCCGAACCCACAAATTGTTGTAGCTCTTGTACGCTCCATTCGATAAAGGCAGTTTTTTGCGACAGCAAGGCATGCAGAGCAAAAATATCTTCCGCGATCATATCTCGGCTATGTAACTTTGTGCCTGATCCGGCAAGCGCTTGCGGCCCGATTTGATATTTGGCCGCCTGTCCGAATGCCAAGCTGCCCGCTCGGGTATATAGCGAACGGTCGCCCGAAATGAACAGCAGGGAGGCGCCGGCGCGTCGGGCGTGTTCCCGACACTGTTTGAGCAACTCCCCGGCGAGACCTAATCCGCGGAATTGGGGCTCGGTGCAAACGGCACCGACCGAAAAAGCGATCAGCCGGGCTGAGCCGGAAGAGATTACAAGCGGGACCAGGCCCATAAAAGAAACAAGGCGGCCTTCGCCGTCAAATGCCCCGTAGGAATGGCTTATTCCGGCCTGAAACAAGGTGGGGAAAAAAAACCCCATATCTTTTTGATTATCGCCGCAAAATACCGTATTAGCCAAAGCAACGGCTTGATTCAGTTCATTTTCCCGGACTCTTCTGATTTCCATTTCTCATCTTCCTTTTCGGTAAGTTCTCCACCTTATCATATATCAGAGCTTAAAAATGGAAAAGCAAGGCGTTGTGTCAGGAATATTTTTCAAAAATTTAAGATTCATCTTTCCTTTTTGATGGGTAGTGAAAAGCATGGACCTCCAAACAAGTCAAAAATTTGAAAATGAGAACACTGTTATTTTTTAATTCCTACTTTCATGCTATAATATGGAATGGTTGTTGTAACTAGGGCTTTTTGGATAGGTTTAAAGCAATATTTTAATCTTATTTTTTAATTTTGTTACATAGGCACCGCAACTTTTTGAATCCTGTTCGGTAATAATGATAAAAGAATCGAACGGGGAAGCGCTTGGATGGGCGAGGAGGATCGCACTCAGATGACGGATTCCCAAATGATTCGTGAGATTAAAGAAGGCAATACGGAGCTGTACTCGGAGCTGATGCGAAGATACCAGCGCAAAATATTGGCCTTTGTATACCACATGCTGAAGAGCGCTCATCTGGAGCTGCTCGCAGAAGATATATGCTCGGAAACGTTCTATAAAGCATTCCGCAGTTTGGATTCATTCCGCGAAGTGGACGCGTCTTTCTCCACCTGGTTGTACACCATCGCAAGGAACACCGTGCTCAGTGAACTCCGTAAGCAACGCAGTGCCAACGTCCCGTTGGAAGAAAGCGGATTTGTGCCGGTCGCCCCTAGCGATGCTGTCCCTGAGCAAGCTGTCTTGCGCAGCGAGAAAGTCGGTAAAGTCCGAGAAGCGATTAACAATTTGCCGGAAAAGCAGAGGTCCGCTCTTATTTTGCGTGAATATGACCAACTGGATTATCAGGAAATTGCCAGCATACTCGGACAGAGCGTCAGCGCAGTGAAGTCGCTGCTGTTCCGGGCGCGGAGTAGCGTTAAAAGTCAGCTTGAACCCTACTTTTATGAACCGATTTACGAGCATTACGAGGGGATGAAAAGCAGATGAATTGTAGAGAGGCCCAAGAATTGTTCGGATTGCTCCCGGATCTTCCGGAGCATCATCCACAGCGCAGAATGCTGGAATGGCATATTTTGGGCTGCGAGTCCTGCGCGGCTGAATACCATATTTGGAATGAAAGTCTGGACGCGGTTCAAGCACTGCCGATCGATGTAAGCGAGGAGCAGGCTGAAGCCGTCAACCGCAAAGTCATGGATCGAATTTATGCGGAATCGCCATGGTTGGCGCCGGATATCCGGGACAAAGGTTACTCCAGACGGATTCGCCGTCGCGTATCGATCTGGGCCGCCTGTTTTTTGGCCGTTTTCGTGTGCAGCACGCTGTTATTTGTTGTAGGCGGTTCGATGAAAGAGGATCAAGCTTACAAACCGACGACTGGGATTGTGCCTGCAGCGATGGCCGCTGCGGATACTAACGAAATGTCCCAAGATTTTGTTTTTGCGCTGCCGACCGTCTCGCGCGGAATCGTGGAGCCGTTCGTCGTTCAGTTAGGACCAGCATATCCCCAATATTGGATGCTTCTGTCGATGGCCGGGATGGCTCTCGCTTTGATCTCCTGGAAAGGAATCAGGCGTTATCGGAGATAATCTTTTTTTGCTACTGCCGAATCCAATCGCTCCCCCGCTTTCCAGCGGAGGGGCGTTTATTTATTTTAAACATGTTATAATGGAATTCCAAGAAATCGACATCAAGTTTAGGAGGGGGAAGTATGCTGGTAGGTTTAATACGTCATGGATTGACCGACTGGAACGCGGTGGGGAGGATCCAAGGGCAAAGCGATATTCCGTTAAATGAGGAAGGCCGCAGACAAGCCCGCCTGCTTGCTTCGCGGCTGCAAGGAGATCGGGAACATAAATGGGATTTTGTCGTTACTAGCGGTCTGATGCGTGCAGAGGAGACAGGGAAAATCATCGCGGATGAACTGGACATCCCTCTTCTGGATCCGGATCACCGAATCAAGGAGAGAGCCTTCGGACAAGTGGAAGGCATGACGGCGCTCGAAAGAGAAAGTAAATGGGGCCAGGACTGGAATTTGCTTGAGCTCGGCCAGGAAAAGGACGAGGATATTCGTAAGCGGGCGCTTGCTTTTCTTGAGGAACTGGGAGAAAAGTATGGAGACAGCAACGTGCTGGTCGTAACTCACGGCGGATTGCTGGCCCAGTTGTTTACTGCCCTGTACCAGGATCAATGCACTCAACGGATCGGTAATTTGTCGCTGACCATTCTTGAAAAATCAGAGATGGAATGGGGACTACGGCTTTACAATTGTACCCGTCACTTGGAAGAGATGATCGAAGAAACCAAGTGATTTTTCCCGAGTAATCCGGCATGCAGCCGGGTTGCTTTTTTTTGTGCCCGAATAAATATTGAAAAAAATCCCATAATGGTAGTAAAACGGCGAGGCGGTATGATATGAATCTGGCGGATATGCTTACTTTTGCCGACATCGGACAGCTCAGCAGAATAGCAAACCACTACCAATGCGAATGCAACGGGAATTCCAAACATGAATTGATTCAATCCATCCTGCAGACGATCGGGAGAAGAGAGTTTGTTGAACGCCATGTGGAGGGAATGAGTTTGGAAGATTTGCGGTTTCTAAACGGACTGATCTTCGACGGACGCCGCCAATTCAGTTTGGAAGAATTAATCGCTTGTGCCCAGCAGTCGCGTTTTACGGAAGACGCCAGAGAACGGGAAAGCCCGAGAGACGTCATCTCCAGGTTTAGACAACGGGGGTGGCTGTTTCAGGGAATGACCCACAACACACGTTATTTGTTTGAAGTGCCCGAAGATTTGAAGCGGCGTTTCCGGGAGGCCATGGAGCATCGCTTCAAAGCGGAAGTTGTTATCGCCGGAGGGGAGCCGGCCATGTACCGGGAAGAACCGGATCTGCTGTCTGAGGACCTGATCTTGTTCCTGCGCTATGTGCAGGAGCATGAGATTCCTCTGAACAACGAAGGAGTGATGTATCGCCGGAATCAGTTGCAGATTTTGGAGAAGCTGCACATTTCCGAACCGCTTGTCGGAAAAGGCTGGCGCTTTGGTTATGGCCGTCGCTTTAAGGACTATCCCAACCGTTTAGCTCTATTGTACGACTATGCCAGCCATGGCAAGTGGATTCGCGAAGATGTGGATCGGTTATGCTTGACGGCGGCGGGTGAATTTTTTTTGGAAGAAGAAAGGCGCGAGCCGATGATGCATTTCGTCAGCTTTTGGTTAAGACTTTATAAAGGGCCAATCCCTAACTTACTCTCTTTGATGTATTGGATAGAACGCTGCTCCAGAGAGTGGGTAACGACATCTTCCCTGTATACCAGGATGTCGTCCCTGATCAAGCCCTTTTTCTACGATTCGCCCGAATCCATATTTGAAGAACGCATTTTAGTAATGATGCTTCATTTGGGAATGGTGCGGCTCGGAGAAGACGGTCAGGGAGAAAGGTACGTGCAGACGACTCCGTTTGGAAAGTCCGCAGTACATAAGCTGCTCAAGGTTTGAAAAATCCGGTTGGAGGACGTTGACAACCGACGCCAGGATTGTTAAAATCACTCCCAATTAAGGTAGCAGTTCAAAAACCATGGGAGAGTGGTTAGCATGTTGCTTGGATACCAAGGTAAGTTGCCTGTGCTCAATAATTCGGTGTTTGTTGCGGACGGAGCCAAGCTAATCGGCGATGTCAAAGTTGGTCCTGATTCGAGTATCTGGTACAATGCCGTACTTCGCGGAGACTTGGCAGGGATTGTCATCGGGGATCGCAGCAACATCCAGGATGGAGTGATCGGGCATGTTAATACGGGTCAGCCGCTAATCGTGAGTCATGATGTTTCGGTAGGCCATGGTGCCATCATTCATGGCTGCACGATAGGCCAAGGCACATTAATCGGCATGGGGGCGATCGTCTTAAACGGCGCCGAGATCGGTGAATATGCTTTAGTAGGAGCAGGTTCTCTCGTTACGGAAAATAAGAAAATTCCACCCTATACTCTTTCCTTGGGTTCACCGGCCAGAGTCGTTCGCGAACTGACCGAAGAGGATCTGCTGCGGATGAAAGTGACGGCGGAAAGCTATGTAGCGAAGGGAAAAGAATATAGGATCTCTTAACAAAGGGTTGGAGGTGCATCCTATGGATCAGATGAAGGTTACTTATGAAGCAATGCTCAGTTTGGCGGCGGAGATGGTATGGGACGAGGCGTTACGCAGACATCGGTCGGAGCAGATATACAGCGAGATCGACAACGCTCTGGCACAAGGCGATGAGCTGGCCTTCCGGCTTCTAACGGATGAACTGAAGACATTGGAAAAATAAAGGAGCTGTCCCAAATGGGTAATGCCGGATGAGCCAGACTCAAATTCAGAACGAAAAGGCCTCCAAAACCACCTTGAAAGTGGAGTTAGAGGCCTTTATTTTGATTTGAAATTCGACTGAAGTGGGAGCTGAAAAGGGTTGGATTAATCGAATTTTCGGATCGAAGGTATCAGAAGGATGAACAGGATCGTTAACATCCCCAGCCCGGAAAAGAGCGCAATCGTCTGCGTTCCGCCAATTAAATCCGCCAGCCAACCGACTAAAATATAACCGATAGGCAACAACGCGAACGATCCGAGCATATCCAGGCTGGAAACCCGGCCGAAAGCTTCTGTAGGTACAAGCTCCTGAAGGCTTGTTTCCCAGATTAATCCGAAAATCATGATGCCAAAGCCTTCAAGGGCAAACAGCAAACATAAGCCGATTGCGGACGGAGTAAATGCCATGAGAAACAGAGCCAAACCGCTTAGTAAGGCCCCGCCGTAGGCAAGCAAGCCGCGTCGTCGCCAATGGCTGCGAGCGCCGAACGTTAGTCCTGCCAGGATCGCGCCCGCCCCGGAACAAGTAACGGCCACACCATAGACATAAGGGCTCATCTCCAAATGAACTTTAAATAGCCACGGAATCAGAACGATCACAAGTCCGCTGTAACAAATATTGATGAACGAAAAAGCGAGGATGGTAATCCAGAGCCAGGGATTGCTCTTTAATATGCTCAAGCCTTCCATGAAATCACCTTTGACATCGGTTCCTTGCTTGATTTCCTTTTTGTGGAATGGAATCAGCTTGCGCAGAAAATACAGGCATCCGAAAGAGGCGACATAAGTCAGTGCGTCGAGGGTGATTCCCCAACCTGCGGACAGAAAGGTCACCAGTAAACCGCCAAGAGAAGGACCTATAAGCCGTACGGCCTGGTTACTGATCTGTGTCAAGGCGTTGGCGGAATTTCGGATTTCCGGAGTGAACACAACGGCGCGAGTCGCAGCGTAAGCCGGCTGAAACAGTCCGTCCATCATGCCGTACACGGCAACCAGTGCAAACAGGATCCCGATGGACAGGCCGTCGGCAAATAAAAGAGCCGCCATGGCCGTCATCAGCAAGAAGCGGGCTGCATCCGTAAACAGCATGATATTGGTCCGGTTGTAGCGGTCCACGATCCATCCGGACACCGGCAGCATCAAAATATTCGGAAGTGTGTATGTAGCCATTATAAAGCCCATGATCGTCGTTGATCCGGTTATCGTATATACGACGACCGGTAAAATAATCATCGTAACCGAGCTGCCTAGAACAGAAATCAGCTGTCCGAGCCACAGATAAGGAAAGGGTCGCGATTGCCGGAAGGGAGCGGCGAACTGATTAAAAAATTTAAAACGGGATGTAGCCGGGGTTGGTGACGGTGTTTCAATCTCCATAAAAAGGGGTTCCTCCATCAGCAGGTTTTTCTATATATTATATAGGTAAAGAGGACTGGAGGGGAATGTTTTATGAAATTCAGTGAAGTGGAACCGGGGACCTGGGAAGAATTGCGTCCTTATTTGGATACTTGCCTTATCCCAGTGACAGGACTAACCGGGACGGAGCAGCCGTATGAAGTAGTCGCTGCCTTGGAAAGGCTAAGGGATATCATGGATTGGGTGGAGTTGCCTTTCCAGGGGAGAATTGTTACCTATCCTTCATTTCAATACGGAAAAGAAGAGATATCGCATCAAATCAATGAAGTTTGTCACAATGTTAAACAATCGGGATTTGCTTTTGCCATCGTGATCTCTGGGGGCGTGGAACTGGGGCCTGACTTACTGCCGGATGCTGATTTAGTGGTCACCCCGGGTCGTTTTGATGTAGCAGGCGGAGTAACGGCAAACCAGAGGGTGAGAGAAGAAATCCAACGAATGTGGCAAGGCGGAAGCAAGGGGTAAATGTGACAATTTATTGACAGTTTCAAACGGTCAACCTCCCGGGTCGTGGAAAAGATGTGTCAAATTCTTGACGCTCTCAAAAGGCTAATATATTATTAATATGTCTTATACATTACTGTGATTATTGTCATTGAAAATGGAGAAAGAATTGGCTGGCAAAGGGGGTTGAAGACAGTATGAGCAATCAGCACGAAGAGCATGAGGCATCGCATAAAACGCCCGTACGTAAGGAAATGTCCCGTCGGCAGTTTCTTACATATACATTGGGAGGCGCTACCGCTTTTATGGCAGCCGGAGTGACACTTCCGATGGTTCGTTTTGCCGTGGATCCAATTCTGCAAAAAAAAGGTGAAGGCGCTTTTGTAAAAGTGGTCGAGATCAGCAAGATTACAAGCGAGCCGCAGGAATTTACATTTGAACTGAAGCAGCAGGACGGTTGGTACTTAAGTACGGCGAACCTTACAGCCTGGGTCCGTAAAGACGAGAGCGGGAAAATTTATGCGCTTTCACCAATCTGTAAACACTTGGGTTGTACGATCGGATGGAACAACGACAAAAACTATCCGGATGAATATCACTGTCCGTGCCATGGGGCGCATTATACGAAAGAAGGCAAGCAGCTTGCCGTTGCGTCCAAACCGCTCGACGAATACAAGGTGATGCTGAAGGACGATTGGGTTTATTTGGGCGAAATTATTCCGAATACCATCGTGAAATAAGGAGGCGTAGATTCAGATGTTTAAAAATGTATACGACTGGATTGACGAACGTCTTGATATCACGCCGATCTGGAGGGATGTCGCCGATCATGAAGTACCGGAACACGTCAATCCGGCGCATCACTTCTCGGCATTCGTGTACTGCTTCGGCGGCTTGACGTTCTTTATCACGGTCATCCAGATATTATCGGGTATGTTCCTGACGATGTATTACGTTCCCGACATCATTAACGCTTACAATAGCGTAGAGTATTTGCAAACCCAGGTTGCTTTCGGGCAAATCGTACGCGGTATGCATCACTGGGGAGCGAGTCTGGTTATCGTAATGATGTTCCTGCATACGCTGCGCGTGTTCTTCACAGGGTCTTACAAAGCACCGCGTGAAATGAACTGGGTCGTGGGTATGCTCATCTTTTTTGTAATGATCGGACTGGGGTTGACGGGGTATCTGCTTCCTTGGGATAACAAGGCTTACTTCGCGACCAAGGTTACTTTGGAAATCGCCAACTCGATTCCTGTATTGGGCCCGGTGATCAAAGAACTGCTGCAGGGCGGTACGATTGTGGGCGCCGAGACGCTTACCCGTTTCTTCGCCATCCATGTGTTCTTCCTTCCTGCCGTGTTGTTGATCCTTTTGGTGGGACACTTCATTATGATCCGCAGACAAGGGATTTCCGGTCCGTTGTAAGAATCTTTGCAGGTTAGCAACGACCGGACTAATGTCACGGATGATATCGACAAATTGAGAAGGGAGGCAATACTATGGCTCATGGAGACAAATCGAAACAGGAGAAAGTCGTATTTGTCGGCGATTCCCGTGTCCGTAAAGGTAACGGGTTCATTACACCTCCCGACTATACGGCTTATCCGGGCAAATCGGAGGCCTTCATCCCAAACTTTCTGCTTAAGGAATGGATGGTAGGGGTTGTCGTTCTCGTCGGCTTTCTGGTATTGACGATTTCGGAACCGGCGCCGCTCGGTTTTCCGGCCAATCCCAGCGCCTCGGTCATTCCGATGCCGGACTGGTACTTCCTGTTCTTGTACCAATATCTGAAATACCCTTATGCTTCCGGTGATTTTGTTGTTCTGGGTACGCTCGGCATTCCCACGGTGGCCTTCGGCGGCTTGCTGCTGGCACCGTTTCTGGACCGGGGGAAAGAGCGGCGGTTCTATAAGCGTCCGATCGCTTCAACCCTGATGTTCCTTTCGCTGATTTCCCTGGTGTACCTGACGAATTTTGCCTGGACGCATTACAAGCACGAACTGGAGGCGACCGGAACGGAGCCGGAGCATATCCAACGCGAGGAAAAGGCGAGGGAGAACCGGGAAAAGGGGTTACCGACTTCGAGCGGGACCAAGCAGGAAGAAGTGGCGATCGTGGACAAGGATGATCCGGCTATGGAAACTTACAAGACTGCGACCTGTATTTCCTGTCATGCGGCCGATCTGAAAGGTGCGGGCGGTCCGTCGCTGCGAGGCGTCGGCGACAAGCATGATAAAGAAGCTATCCTTTCCATTATTAAGGAAGGCTACAACGGCAAGATGCCGCCGGTGTACGACACGGCCATTAGCGCAGGTTTGACCGATCAAGACATTGACCACCTGGCCGAATGGCTTGCGAAACAAAAAGCGGAACAGTAAAATAGGATTAAATGAAAACCTGATCGTTGCGGCGGTCAGGTTTTTGCTAATTTGGAATCGTATTTAGAGAGTCTGATTTTACATAAGGAAAAGGGGTAGAGGCTTGAAATTGTCTTTCTTCTGGAGCCGCTCGTTTTTATCCTCCCGGCTACTGCTTTGGTCATTATTTATTTGCAATCTATTCGGCACGATTTACGGATACATATGGTACGAAAGTCAATTGCGGGAAACCTGGGTGCATCATCCGAAATGGCAGCTGGTTTTTGTGCCTGACAGCCCAACGGCAAGCCTGTTTTTTACTTTGGCCTTATTGTTCTTAATGTTTCCGGGGGTCCTTGGAAAATTGAATTTCTTACGTACGCTGATTGAGGGCCTCGCTGTAGTCACCAGCGTAAAGTACGGCGTTTGGGCGGTCTCTATGATCTTTGCCGGGGCGGCGCAAGGGGGAGAATTGGTTTGGCAGGACTGGATGCTGGTGGCTTCGCATATGGCGATGGCCGTGGAAGCGCTCTTGTTCGTCCGCCTGTTCAAATTCGGGACGGGCATGCTGCTATGCGCGGGGGCATGGACACTGCTAAACGACGCTGTCGATTACATGTTTGAAGTATATCCGTGGCTTCCGCAAACGCTATGGGACAATGTCCCGGAAGTGATGGTGTTTACGTTCTGCCTGACCATTGCCAGCGTGGTTCTGGGTTGGCTGGCACTGAAAGGTGCGAAAAGAACAAGAGCGAAGTTCTAACCGTGGACAGCCCGCCATACCATGGTGGTAGGGAGGGGATTGTCCGTGGATATATGGAAAGGAAAGTGGATGTTGTCCGCGTTCTTGGGTATGGCGGTTCTGCTCGGCGGATGGCTATTGTTGGATGGCGGCCTGGCTGAAGCCGCAGCTTCCGGGCCTTCGAAGCAAGGCGCGCAAGCGCCGGAACAGGAGCCTGCGGAGAAACTGGCCTTGTTTGAGAAAGCGGCGGAAGACTTGTATCGCGATATGCAGGACGGAGATACGCAGGGAGCCCTGCAGAATATGGTGAGGCTGACGGAGGCCCTGGAAGGTCTCTCCTTCAAAGGACTAACCTCCGTGGAAGGGATTCATGCCTTGGCCGAGAGCATCATGGATGTCCGGGAAACGATCTCCAGCGTGGAAATTTCCCGGGATGATTGGGCCTCGTCGTCCGCTCGGCTCCGGCTTGCGGTGAACAGTCTCGCTCATCAGGATCATCCGCTTTGGCTGCAATATTACAAAGTGATGGCCGATGATTTGGAGAAGATGGGAAGAGGACGGAGTGAAGGGAGTCCTGTCTTGGTCAGAGAGGCTTTTTTATCCCTGAAAAATCATTACTCGATGATCCGGCCGGCGGCGGTCATCCGCAGGGACCCTTCGGAAATCAACCGGTTTGATTCCTGGATGTCGTATGCCGACAGGCTTAGCCAGGATAAAGTGTGGGATGAACAGTCCGTGAACAAGGCGGTTCGCCAAGGTGACAGATTGCTTAAAGCGCTGTTTGGCCGAAAAGTCGAAGAGCCCGTTTTTTTGCCGATTACGGGATATGGCGGTCCGTGGTACTGGGGCCTATTGATCGGCGGCTGGATCGTGCTGGCGCTGGCCTATACGGGGCTCCGCAAATACCGCGCCGATCAAACCGTGACACCGGTTCGTGCCGGTAAAGACAGGGTCGATAGTTACAGATTTTGAATCCGCCTTCCTTAATAGATAAACGCCTGAAAAGTTCCGTTAAAGGACGCTCCAGGCGTTTTTGTTTTGATCTTACTATAACTGGAAGGCTAATATAAACTAGGCGCCTAATCCTCTCTAAAGCCTTCTCCGTGGACGTCATGCACATCGCTGATGATGATAAACGCCCGCGGATCGACGGATTTGGCGATTTCATTGAGCCGTCTGATCTCCTGCCGGGAAACGACGCAATAAGCCATGTGCTTGGCTTGCTTGGAGTAGGCCCCGATTGCCGGAATGAGCGTTACTCCCCGATCCATATCGCGCGTAATAATATCCGCGATTTGCGGAGCGTGGTCGCTGATGATCATAAACGCTTTGGCTGCATAGGCACCCTCTTGAATGAAATCGATCATTTTGGAGGCGATGAATACGGCTACGAGCGTGTACAGGATATTTTCTGTGGCCACATAAAACAGGGAGAGCCCGATGATGATAATATCGATGGTCAGAATGACCTGTCCCATACTGAATCCGAATTTACGGCCGAGAATGCGTGCGACGATGTCGGATCCGCCCGTCGTTCCGCCGAAGCGGAAAACGATGCCCAGACCGGCTCCAAGCGTCACGCCGGCATACAAAGACGCAAGAATATAGTCGGTTTCAAACGTCTTGATCCAGCCGGAATCGATCATTTTTTCAAAAATCCAGAGAAAGAAGGACAGTGAACCGATTCCGATTCCCGTATAAATGATTTGACGTCCGCCGAGAATTTTCCAGCCCAGCAGAAATAGTGGGATGTTCAGGACTAGGTTCGAAAGCGAAGGGGATATGCCAAAGGCATATTTAAGCAAAATCGTAACCCCGGTAACGCCACCCTCCATCAATTGATTGGGTATAATAAAATAAAGAAGCCCAAAAGCATATATGGCCGTCCCCAAAAGAATAGGCAGCACCATCTTCATATAGCCTGCAAGTTTACCAGTGTTCATTCAATAATCCCTCACCCGTTAATTGTATATTGATTTTTGAGCATTACACCTTAGTATACCTTTTTCTGGGGTGATTAAAAAACCATTTGTTTTCAATTCTTCTTTACGATAACATAGGGATGATACTTGAGCACAAACGGAGGGATGGCCTTGAAGGAGAAGTCTCTCGCCGAGTTGCAGCGTGAAGTGGACCAGTACATATCCCAGTTTAAAGAAGGTTACTTCAGTCCGCTTGCCATGTTAGCCCGGATGAGCGAGGAAGTCGGCGAATTGGCCCGGGAAGTGAATCATTCTTATGGAGAGAAGCCGAAGAAGGCCGGAGAAGCCGATAATTCGATTGAGTTGGAATTGGGCGATATCTTGTTCATTACGATCTGCTTCGCCAACTCACTTGGTATTGATTTGACAGCGGCGCACGATAACGTAATGCATAAATTCAATACACGCGACGCGAACCGCTGGACCAAAAAGGACACCGAATAAGTCCCAGCTTCATATGCTGTAGTAATAACGGCCCATCGACAGGGGGGGGGACAGCAGATGAAGGCGGAGGATTATTTAAAAAAGGCGTACCGGAGCATTTACGAAAATGATTTTGAACAGGCCATCCAGTGGTTTGAGCAGGCGCTAACCCTCGAGCCGGACAATGGGGATATCCACTACCGTTGTTCCATCACCTGCGCCAGAAGCAACAGGCTGGAGAAAGCGATGGCTCATGCCCGTCTGGCAGCGGCAATTGCTCCATTACAGGAAGAATATAAGCTTCATTTTGACCGGTTGCAATCCAAAGAGCTGACCAATATGGCCAAGCGGCTGCTGGAGGGCGATTCGGCCGAAAGCTCGGTGAATAAATCGAAGATAGCGGAACCTGCATCCAGGCTGCTGGTACGAGCGGTGCAATTAGACCCGTTGTCGGTGGAAGCGCAGGTTTGGCTGGCCATTGCTTATGCCGAATTGGAACAGTATGAATCGGCGCTACAAGCCGTACGCGAAGCGGCTGTGTTGCCACAGGATGAAGGAGTCGCCAAACAGCTGCTGGAGTTGGAGCAAAAAATCAGGAAATATATGAAGTAGTTTAATTTTAGTAATATTATTTCTAGAGAATATGGAGGGATCCGGATGGGTGAACAGATTAGAGTTGCCGTCGCAGGAGCCGCGGGCAGAATGGGTAAAGAAGTAGTGAAAATGGTTCTGGAGGACCCGGATCTTTCTTTGGTAGCCGCGATCGGCCAACCCGATGACGAGGGGATTGACGCAGGTGCGCTGGTAGGGCTTCGCAATTGTGGTGTCCAGTTAACCAGTGACCTGGAACTTGCACTAGTCGAGAGCAAACCGCAGGTCATGGTTGATTTCACGACCCCTGCATCCGCCTATGACAATACCGCGTTGGCGATTAAACACGGGGTGGCTCCGGTGGTCGGGACTACCGGGTTTACGACGGAGCAAATCGAGCTTCTGGACAAGCACTGCAATGATAAAGGCATTGGCGGACTGATCGCACCGAATTTCTCGATCGGCGCCATTCTGATGATGAAATTTGCGGCTCAGGCAGCCAAATATTTTCCGCACCTTGAAATTATTGAATATCATGGCGACCAAAAGCTGGATGCTCCTTCGGGTACCGCGATCAAAACCGCGGAATTGATTGCCATGAACCGCGAGGAATTGCGACAGGGGAACCCGCAGGAAGAAGAGACGATCGAAGGTTCGAGAGGCGGTTATTACAACGGTTTTCGGATACACAGCGTCCGACTTCCGGGTGTTTTTGCCCAGCAGGAGGTTGTTTTCGGCGGTTTTGGACAGACGCTTAAAATCCGTCACGACTCATATGAACGTGCGGGTTATATGCCCGGTGTCAATCTTGCGATTAAAAAGGTGCTTGAATATAAAGGAATGATCTACGGGTTCGACCATTTTGTGGATGGATAGAGGGAGACTAATCTTATGTTGAATATCGCTTTTATTGCCCATGACCGTAAGAAGGAAGACATCGTTAATTTCGTCATTGCCTATGAGCATGTTTTCAAAGATAAAATACTGTACTCCACGGGAACAACAGGGCTTCGGATCATGGAAGCTACGGAGCTGAAAATCCACCGTTTTCTGTCGGGTCCGCTTGGCGGCGACCAGCAAATCGGTTCCCTGATCGCCCAAAACGAAATGGATCTCGTTCTGTTTTTTCGTGATCCGCTGATGGCACAGCCGCATGAGCCGGACATTACGGCCCTGCTTCGCCTATGCGACGTGCACGGAATACCGGTGGCCACGAACCTGGCAACGGCGGAAATATTGGTCCGTGCGCTGGACCGCGGCGACTTCGCGTGGCGGGAGCTGGTGGAACAGAACAAACCGGGGCTGGGTCAATGAGCAAGAAATTAGATATTCTGATTTTTGGAGCCCACGCCGATGATGCAGAGATCGGCATGGCGGGTACGATCGCCAAGCAGGTGGCAGACGGAAGCCGAGTGGGTCTCTGCGACCTGACGGAAGCCGAGCTTTCTTCCAACGGTAATGTCCAACTGCGTAAGCAGGAAGCGGCAGCCGCGGGAGACGTGCTGGGAATCAGTCTTCGGTTGAACCTGGGGTTGCCAGACCGGGGCTTGTACGGAACGCCGGAGCAAGTCGCGGCAGTGACCGAAGTTATCCGTGATTATGAGCCGTCGGTGATTTTTGCTCCTTATTGGGAAGACCGTCATCCGGATCATGTTGCTTGCAGCAAACTTGTGGAAGAAGCGGCATTCAACGCCAAGCTTCGCAGATATATGCCGGACAAGCCTGCGGTTCAAGCGCCGGATTTATATTTTTATTTTATTAACGATTGGAAGACGCCGGATCTGCTGGTGGACGTAACGGATTATTATTACAGCAAGGAAGCGGCCCTGGGCTGTTATCGCTCGCAGTTTGGACAGGCTTCGGCAGGAGAAGACGTGGCTCTTACCCCGCTGAATCAAGGATATATCGAGCGCGTCAAAGCCAGGGATGCCTTACTCGGACAGCGCAAACTGATCCCTTATGCGGAAGGTTTCGCGGTAAAGACTCCTTATCTCGTAAATCTATTCGGGTCCAGTCGCATATAAAACTATACAGGAACAGAACTAAAGGAGGCCCCCCACCAAATGGACCCATTTTTAAAAATAGGAATCACCTGCTATCCGTCACTGGGCGGCTCGGGGGTTGTTGCTACCGAACTCGGCAAGCAGCTTGCGGAGAAAGGGCATGAGGTGCATTTTATTTCGCACAGCGTTCCTTTCCGGCTAGGCAGCTTCCACAAAAACATTATGTATCACGAAGTTGAGGTCAGCGATTACTATGTGTTCCGGTATCCTCCCTACGATCTGTCCCTGGCGACCAAAATGGCCCAGGTGGCCAAAGCGCAGGAACTGGATATTTTGCATGTTCATTATGCCGTGCCTCATGCGGTATGCGCGTTTTTGGCCAAACAGATGGTCGGGGACAATTTAAAGATCGTTACGACGCTGCATGGGACGGATATTACGGTTCTGGCCCAGGATGAGTCGCTTAAGGACCTGATTCGGCTGGCCATTAACGAAAGCGATGCCGTTACTTCGGTATCCCTGGATTTGATGAGGGAGACCCGCGAGGTACTCGATATTTCGCGCGATATTGATTTGACCTACAATTTTGTGGACGGACGGGAATATTATCCCCGTGACAACTGCAGCTGCCGTAATGATTTTGCAGATCCCGGGGAGAAAGTGCTGATGCATATTTCCAACTTCCGGCCGGTGAAGCGTGTCAGCGACGTCGTTGACGTATTTAAAAAGGTGAATGACCAGATACCATCACGCCTGTTGTTTGTCGGTGAAGGACCGGATTTGCCGAAGATCCAGTGGAAAATCAAAGAAATGGGACTTGGCGACCGCGTTCATTTCCTCGGCAAACAGGATGATATCGCCCAGGTGATCTCGATGGCAGATATATTGCTGCTTCCTTCCGAGAAGGAAAGCTTCGGTCTGGTGGCGCTGGAGGCGATGGCTTGCGGTGTACCGACCGTAGGATCGGTGGCGGGAGGGATTCCCGAGCTTGTGGCTCATGGGGAGACCGGATTTTTGGCTCCGATCGGGGATATTGAAAAAATGGCGGAATACTGCATTAGCCTTTTGAGTCAGCCGGAACTAGCGAGCCGCGTTCGCGAAGCTTGTCTGAAGCGGGCGAAGGGCGAGTTCAGCAGTGAAATCATTACTTCCGCTTACGAAGCAATTTATTATCGTGTCTTAAACCGGAAACTGCCGCATCTTAAACCAGCCTGCGGTTAAAACGTTAGGTTATTGCGAGAGTCAAAGTTGGAGGATCGGAACATGAGTCCTTGGAAAATGGTAGACCCCCTGATGCGATGTCAGGGGGAAAAGGTGCTCCTGCGCTTGCTGGAAAGCGGGTACCAGGCTTACTTTGTAGGAGGATGCGTACGGGATGAATTGATGGGTAGACCGGTCCACGACATGGACATAGCGACCTCGGCTAAGCCGGAGGACGTAATCGCCTTGTTCGAGCGGAGTGTTCCGACCGGAATTCAACACGGGACGGTCACGGTATTGTTGGAAAACCATGCTTTTGAAGTGACAACCTTTCGCAAAGAAGCGGATTATGAAGATCACCGCCGGCCTACCAGCGTGGAGTTTGTTGAAGGGATCGTCGAAGACCTGCGCCGCCGGGATTTCACCATGAATGCCATTGCCGGCGACGTGGGAGGACGGCTTATCGATCCTTTCGACGGGCAAGCGGATATTAAGGCCAAAGTGATTCGCTGTGTCGGCAGCGCTCCGGATCGATTCAACGAGGATGCGCTGCGTATGATGCGGGGGATCCGCTTTGCGTCCGTGTTCGCCTTTCGGCCGGTGAAAAGTTTATGGTCAGCGCTGCGGTCCGGCAGATCCAAAATTTCTTTCATCGCCATGGAACGGATTCGGGTGGAACTGGAAAAAATGGTGTTGGGCCCGAATCCTGTCCGTGGCCTAGCGTTATTGCAGCGAAGCGGATTGCTGGACTATGTAAAAGCTCCCGTGCCGAAAGCGGCCTCGGCATCTTTGCCGGATGAGCGGTTGACTCTGCTAAAGGCGATTGAACTTGTCAGGCCGGACACGCCGGAAATCAAATGGTCTTTGCTATTGAAGGCGCTGGAGGTGCCGGGGGAAGAGGCTGCGGGGCTTATGAAGATGTGGACCTTTTCCAATGCGGTAGGACAAGGAACCGCTGATCTGATTCGGTTTGACGAGGCTTGGAGGAAAGCCAGAATGGGACCGAATCAAGAGGATTCGAAGGCGCTCCGCCGAAAATGGATTGAGCTGCAGCTTTCCTTCGGCAAAGGGATTGCCGCTGGATGGATTGAACGCCAAGAAGTTCTGCAGCGGGCAGGCATCAAGCCTTCTCCTCTCCGAGATCACGGAACTGCGCTTTCCTTCGAGCTGGAAGAAGCCGAATGGCATGACGAGCCCGTCGTACATACGCTACAGGAATTAGCGGTCACCGGCGGGGACGTGATGCGGTATACAGACAAAAAAGGCGGCCCATGGCTAGGTGAACTGATGAACGCGATGCTGTTCAAGGTCGCCGCCGGAGAATGGCCGAATGACAAAGAAACGCTGCTGGAGCAAGCGAAAGTTGTGGTGAATGAACATGGAGCATCATAGATTGCTGGAAATATTGCAGCGGCAGTCGGGAACGTATATTTCGGGTGAGGAGATCAGTAAGGCGCTGTCGATCAGCCGGACGGCGGTTTGGAAACAGATCAACAAGCTGCGCGAGGAAGGCTATGAATTCGAGGCCGTTTCCCGCAAAGGATACCGTCTTATGAGCTCGCCGGACAAATTGCAGGCTCATGACGTGCTGGACCGGCTGCAAACCCGTACCTTCGGCAGACAGCTTAAGCTTCTTGGTGTGACTTCCTCGACTCAGGAGGAAGCGCGCCGTCTTGCGGAGGAGGGAGCACCTTCCGGTACGCTGGTTGTCGCGGAGGAGCAAACCGGTGGGCGTGGGCGCCAGGGAAAGAAATGGTTCTCCCCTCCCTATAAAGGAATCTGGATGAGCCTGCTTTTGCGGCCGCAGCGTCCATTGTCGTTCGCTCCGCAACTGACCCTGCTGACCGCCGTAGCCGTTTGCCGTGCCGTTAGAAAGGTTAGCGGGGTTGATGCCGGCATCAAATGGCCCAATGACCTGCTGGCTAACGGCAAGAAAATCTGCGGCATCCTGATCGAATCTGCCGGTGAGGACGAAAGGATCAAGTACTGCATCATCGGTATCGGGATCGACGTTAATGTGGACCGTGACGAAATGCCCGCCGCACTCCACGATATTGCGACCTCGCTTAAAATGGAGAGCGGGCAAGCCCAGAACCGGGCGGAACTGATCGCAGCGGTATTGGACGAGTTGGAACTCCTTTATGCCTTGTATGAGGAAGAGGGATTCGCGCCGATCCGGCATTTATGGGAGGCGTTATCCGTAACGTTGGGCAGACGAGTCGCCGTCAAGACGGCCCAAAGAGACGTGAACGGTACGGCTGAAGCGTTAGATGAATCCGGAGCATTGGTTGTACTGGACGACAGCGGGAAAAAGATCATGATCTTTTCTGGCGATGTACAACTTACATGATGAAATCCGTGACATAATTTGTTATACTGTCCTCATGAGGCGATATCGTTTGTTCGAATTGCACTCATGAGGGCACAATATAGCTTAGTTTGTTTTTGCAATAGGGTTTCCACGGGTGACGTTGGATTCTGCTCTGAGCCGAAGAGGACCGAGACAGAAAGAACGAGCGACAGTGACTCTTCTTTGATTTCGGACCTTTTTAGTGCCTAAACTAAAAGGTTTTTTTGTCGTGTCCGCTAGTGTGACTATCGGCAGGAAGCCAGAGGAGATGGAGAAAAGAATGGCTGCTAAACATGCTTTGAACATTGTAAAGATGAAAAAAATGAAACGGGAAGGCGAACCGCTTACGATGATTACCGCCTACGATTATCCTTCGGCCAAGCTGGCGGAGGAAGCGGGTATCGATGTGCTGCTGGTCGGCGATTCGCTCGGGAATGTGATGCTGGGCTATGACACCACGATTCCGGTGACGACCGAGGATATCGTTTATCATACCCGGGCGGTTGCCCGGGCAGCGCAACATACGTTCATCGTGGCCGACTTGCCCTTTATGACATATCACGGAAGTATTGATGAAACGTTGCGGACCGTTCGGCGGATTATGCAGGAGGGACACGCCCATGCGGTGAAAATGGAAGGCGGCGCCGAGATCGCTCCGACGGTTGAAGCCATCGTCCGGGCCGGCGTGCCGGTGCTTGGACATATCGGATTAACGCCGCAGTCGGTCAATCAGATCGGAGGTTACCGGATTCAAGGTAAAGACGAGGCGGATGCCCGGCGGCTCTTGGAAGATGCCAAGGAGCTGGAACGCGCCGGGGTGTTCGGAATCGTCCTGGAACTTGTAACAGAGGAAGTAGCCGGAGCCATCACGGCCGAAATTTCCGTACCGACGATCGGCATCGGCGCAGGTCGCAAGGTGGACGGTCAAGTATTGGTATTCCATGATGTGCTGAAGTATGCTTCGGATTACCGCGAGAAAAGGTTCGTCAAAACCTATGCCGACATCGGTTCCCAAATCCGCACGGGAATTTCGGATTATGTGAGCGAAGTGAAGAGCAAGGCGTTTCCTGAAGAAAAACATGTATTTGCCGCTGAAGACGGCGTACTCGATAATTTATACGGCAAAGGGAAGGTGGAATCCCGGTCATGAACGTTTTCAGGGAGATCAGGGAGCTAAAGGAATTTTTGAAATCCGAGCGGGTCAGAGCCGCTAAAGAAAGAAAATTTCCGAAGACAGGGCTTGTTCCGACCATGGGGTTTTTGCATGAAGGGCATGCCAGTTTGCTGCGGCGGGCACGGCAGGAGAACGATATCGTAGTACTCAGCATTTTCGTGAATCCGATCCAGTTTGGACCGAACGAGGATTTTGAGCGCTACCCTCGCGATGAAGAAAAGGATTTGTCGCTTGCGGAACGCGAAGGCGTCGACGTTGTGTTTTTGCCGAGTGTTGAAGATATGTATCCTCAGCCCACAGCGACCAAAATCAGAGTGGAGGGGTTGACGGATCGGCTATGCGGCGCTTCGCGGCCGGGGCACTTTGACGGAGTGACTACCGTCGTGGGGAAATTGCTCCATATCGTGCAACCGACCAACGCTTATTTCGGACAAAAGGATGCCCAGCAGGCGGCCGTGATTGCGCAAATGGTGCAGGATCTCAATTTCGATGCCGTCATCGTGCCTTGTCCTATCATCCGCGAAAGTGATGGACTCGCGCTCAGTTCGCGCAACGTGTATCTGAACCCTGACGAGCGTAAGGCAGCATTAGTACTCTCAAGGAGCCTGCTGGAGCTTGAGGCGAAAGTGGAGGCCGGAGAGAACATTAAAGCCGGCGATGCCCGCCGGACGCTGGTTCAGTCCATACATGCCGAACCCCTGGCTGTCATTGATTACGTAGAGATTGTTCATTTTCCAGGATTGAAACCGGTTGAAGAAATTGAAAATATCAAGGACGCGAAAGGACCGGTTTTGATCGCGCTGGCGGTAAAATTCGGAACTACGCGATTGATCGATAACGTAATTTTGACGAAGAAGGGAGAGGCGCTCCATGTATAGAACGATGATGAAATCGAAAATTCACCGTGCGACCGTAACGGAGGCGAATTTAAACTATGTCGGCAGCATTACGATTGATGAAAGCTTGATGGAATCGGCCGACCTGCTTGAAAATGAAAAGGTACAGATCGTGAACAACAATAACGGTGCACGTTTGGAAACGTATGTGATTCCGGGACCGCGCGGCAGCGGCGTAATTTGCCTTAACGGAGCCGCAGCCCGACTTGTGCAGCCGGGGGATAATGTGATCATTATTTCCTACGCGCAGATGTCGCCCGAAGAATTGAGGAGCCATAAGCCGACCGTTGTTTTCGTGGACGAGAACAATCGCCCGGTCGAACTGGCCAATCAGGAGCTCCACGCGACGGTGCGCTAATCCCGCCCGCTTATGCAATTAATGGCTTCGGGAATGAAAACCCCGCCCCTAACAAAAAATGAACGTAAGGCTCGCACTGATTTCATTTTCGTTAAGGGTGGGATGCGGATGATGTTTCAGCATGTATTTGCGGAAATGAATGATATGTTGGATGAAATCATTACTTTATACCCCGTTGCCCAAGGCGCACAAAAGCAGGACCTCGCAAAAAAATGGCACTTGCTCAAGCATATGAGCGACGGCATGATTGAGGAATGGCTTAATTTCGAAGAAAAAATGGGCGATTTCCGTCAGAGTTGGTCAAATCCGGATAACGCAAAGAATGTAGAGCTTCCTGAGATGGACTGTGATGCCTTTGTCAAAGGTCAGGGTTATTACAAGCTGTTGATGTTTTCCCAGGGGATGGCCCAGTTTAAGCTCGCACTGGATCAATTTCCGGAAAGTCTGATGGCCCGTACTTATTTGGCGATGTGCCATATGCATCTGGAGCAATACGGCGAAGCCGTGCCTCATTTTTGGCGGGTCCTGGAAGGAACCGGAAGCAAACGTCTGCGTTCGATCATTTATAATGCATTAGGTTGCATCGAGGCGCAGAAAGGCATTCGCGCCAAGGCGAAAGAATATTTTACGCTGGCCCATCACCACGATCCTTCGCTGGCCGAGCCTCTGGCGAATTTGGAAGCATGCATGCGAAGCTCCGGAAAGCTTCAGTATGGAAATGAGTTGACGTCGCTTTTGTGATGTGAATTAGCCAAGTCATGGGTGAACTGTTGGTTGAACGGCAAGAATTCAAGTGAGCGATGCTTGTCCCGCTAAAGCCGGGGCGCATCGCTTTTTATTTTCTCGCTAATTTTGGAGGATAACCAGTATCCGGTACAATTTTCAAAACGGCGTTCTTCTGTTATGCTGTAAAAGAGACTGGAACGAAAGGGACTTTGAAATTCATGAAATATGCCGTACTCGATTTTGAAACGACGGGTAACCAGTCCTCTGATGAAATCATTCAAGTAGGGCTTGCGATTATAGATGAAGATATGAAGGTATCCCGGGTTTACAGTTCCTATGTGAAACCTGGAGTACCCATTCCTCCGTTTATTACGGGGCTTACGGGAATAACGGAAGACGACGTCAGAGATGCGCCGGAACTGGATGAAGTCATGATGGAGATGGTTCCGCTGCTTGATGATGCCGTTCTAGTCGGCCATAACGTAGCGTTCGACTTCAATTTTTTGCAGAGTGCGCTGGACAAGACCGGCTACCTGCCCTTTACCGGACGTATTCTCGATACGATGGATTTTTTGAAAATATTTTTTCCTTCGCTGACCACCTACCAGTTAGGGCTTGTCGCTTCCGAATTCGGCGTGGAGCATGACCGGCCCCATCAGGCGGACAGCGATGCTTTGGCGACCGCGCTTATTTTTCTGAAATGTCACGAAGAACTGGCCGATTTGCCGCTGCTTGTGCTGCAGCGATTGTCGGATTTGTTTGCCGGAGAAGACAATGACCTGGGCTGGTTCTTTGACGCCATGCTACAGGAAAGGGAGCGCGAAGCCGATCAAAATCCGGATGGCTATACGTACTACCGGCAGTTTGCGCTGCAGGTGGAGGACTGGATGGATATTGATCCGCCCAGAAACTCCATGCTGGGCAACCCTTTGCGCGAGATATCTTTCGAACAATTTATGGAGCAGGTTAGGGAGCGGCTGCGGGCCAAATTGCCGGAATACGAGGAACGCGAAGCGCAGAACCTGATGTTGGGCGAAGTGACGCGCGCCTTCGAAGAGGATAAGCACTTGCTGATCGAAGCGGGGACCGGAACCGGTAAATCGCTTGGCTATTTGTTGCCGGCTATTTATCATAGTGTGAAACAGGATGAAAAAGTGATGGTCAGCACGCATACGATCAACCTCCAGGAGCAACTGAGGGAAAGGGATGTGCCCCTGTTGACGGAAGTGATTCCTTTTCCGTTTCGCGCGGCGGTATTCAAGGGAAGGCAACACTATTTGTGTTTACGCAAATTTGAACATAAAATTAATAGAAGAGACTTTGCAACACCTAAAGAAGAGGTGATGACGGCCGCTCAGATGATCGTGTGGCTGGCTCAAACGGAGACGGGGGATGACGAGGAGCTAAACCTCGGAAACCGCGGCGGAGATTTTTGGGAAACGGTGGCCAGCGAGTCCGATTCCTGTCTTGGCCGCTCTTGCCCGTGGTTCCGTAAATGTTATTACCACAAGGCCAAGCATGAAGCCGGCGTAGCCGATGTGGTCATCACGAACCATTCCAAGCTATTTACCGATATACAGGCCGGTCATCAGCTACTGCCGGGTTATGAACGCCTCGTAATCGACGAGGCGCATCATTTGGAAGAAGTGGCAGGCAAACATCTTGGGCTTCAAATGAAATATTTTACGGTCGTTCATACGCTGACCCGGTTATTCAAGGACAGCAAAACCGGGCAATTTCCGAATTTGCGCATGATTCTGCAACAGTCGGGGAGCGAAAAATCGGCGGAGTGGTGTTCGATCATCGATGGATTATACCCTTCGCTGATCGAAGTAAAGGACGATTGGGATCGGCTGGCTGAACAATTGTTCACCTTGATGCCGGAACGGAGCGACGCGGCATCGGGTGATCCGGGGCAGTTTGTGCTGCGGCTTCTGCCGCAGAAGAAGCCGAAGGCTTGGGATGCGCTCGCCGCACTCGAGAATCAAATTCACGTAACGCTCGGTGACGTCCTTCGCAAAGGGGAGCGCCTGCTCAATGAACTGAGGGAGGACGACAACGATTACGGATCCGAGAGCCTGATGACCGACATCAGCGGATTGCTTAAAGATTTGGGAAGTGAACGCGATGCTCTGCGTTTCTTTATAAAGCTTGAAGATCCGGGCACGGTCTATTGGATCGAAGGCAACGGCAATTACCGTAGCCGCTCGCTGCAAATTTTCGCCGTACCGATCGACGTGAGCGCCCAATTGAAGGGATACTTCTTCGACAAGAAGAAAAGCGTAGTGATGACTTCGGCGACATTGTCGGTCGATAAATCGTTCCAGTATATGATCGAGCAGCTTGGACTGGGAGAAGCTGCGGCAGAGGATAAGCTGATTACTTCGTTGCTGCCTTCGCCGTTTAATTACCGGGATCAGGCGCTGCTGGTTATTCCAAGGGATTTCCCAAGCGTCAAGGGCAGCGTCGGTGATGATCATTTCGTGAGTACCCTGGTGAAATCCCTCGCTGACACGGCGATCGTCACCAAGGGGCGCATGCTGGTTCTGTTCACTTCATATCGGATGTTAAGACAGGTTTACGATCCTTTGAAGGAGCTATTGGCCACCGAAGGGATCACCGTGATCGGGCAGGGGATGGACAGCGGAAGCCGGACCAAGCTGACCCGCCGCTTCCAGGGCCAAAACGCCTCCGTGCTGCTCGGAACCAGCAGTTTTTGGGAAGGGGTGGATATTCCCGGAGAGGCTCTTACAAGCCTCGCTATCGTCCGTCTGCCTTTCCAGCCGCCCAACCATCCGCTCGTGGAAGCGAAGAGCGAACGGCTTCAGCAGGAGAAGAAAAACCCGTTCATGAAGCTGTCCGTTCCGCAGGCCGTCATCCGTTTCAAGCAAGGCTTCGGACGGCTCGTGCGATCTTCTCAGGACCGCGGCATCGTGGTTGTTTACGATACACGCATCTTGGAATCTTACTACGGGAAATACTTTTTATATTCTTTGCCCGGACCGAAAATGGAGCATATGCCGCTCGGACAGATGGTTCCTCGAATTTCGGAATGGCTGAACGCAGATGAACAATAATTGTTCTTCAAATCGCGCCTATTAGGGGGATAACCAATGAAATCGGAAAAAATTTCAGACGCCGTAGTACGCAGATTGCCGGTGTATCTACGATTTCTTAATGAACTGAGCCGCCGGGAGGTCCCGACGGTTTCTTCCCAGGAGCTGGGGCAAAAGCTGGATCTTAACCCCGCTCAAATCCGCAAGGATCTTGCTTATTTTGGCGATTTCGGCCGTAAGGGCATCGGATATGACGTGTCCTATCTGATCGAAAAAATCCGCCAAATTTTAAATTTGGATCAGCAGATTAACGTAGCCCTGATCGGTGCCGGTAATCTCGGTCAAGCGTTGTCCAATTACAACGCCTATTTGAAGGATAATATGAAGATCGTCGCCGTGTTCGACGCATCTCCGGAGAAAATCGGCAGCCAGATTAACAATATCACGATCCAGCCGATCGAGGTTCTGGTAGACGCGGTGAAGGGCAATCATATCCGCATCGGAATAATTACGGTACCGGACGTGGAAGCTCAGCGCGTGGCCGATCAGCTCGTCGCCGCCGGAATCGAGGCGATTTTGAACTTTGCTCCCACGATCCTTAAGGTTCCTGCCGGGGTGCGCGTTCATGCGGCGGATTTCACAACCGATCTGATCAGCTTGGCCTATTATTTGGATGGAGGAAAGGAACGTAGTGAGCATGACTCGAAAATGGTTGATTAAAGACGGCACTTTTGCCGTTCCGGACCGGGAAAACCCGGTAATTCGCGGCTATATGCTGCTCGAAGGCAGCATGATAACCTATATCGGCGAAGAACGCCCCGAAGGGGTGGAGGGAGCCGAAACCTTTGATGGGAAAGGTCTGCTGTTTATGCCGGGCCTTGTAAATACGCATGGTCATGCTGCAATGTCTCTGCTTCGCGGTTACGGCGACGATATGGTACTCCAGACTTGGCTTCAGGAAAAAATGTGGCCGATGGAAGCAAAGTTTACCGGGGAGGACGTCTATTGGGGCACGGCATTGTCCGTTCTGGAGATGCTGAAAGGCGGAACGACCACGTTCCTGGATATGTATGATCATATGGACCAGGTGGCTACCGTTGTCGAGCAATCGGGCATTCGCGCCGTGCTGACGCGCGGCGTCATCGGCTTGTGCCCGCCGGAAGTCCAAAAACACAAGCTGGACGAAGCGATGGTTTTCGCCCGAAATTGGCATGGCAAGGCGGATGGACGGATTACGACGATGATGTCGCCGCATTCCCCCTATACTTGTCCACCGGATTACATCGAACGAATCGTCCAGGCCGCCCATGATCTGGATCTTCCGCTGCATACGCATATGTCCGAGACTCGGGCCGAGGTTGAGCAGAACGTTGCCGATTATGGCGTTCGCCCTGCCCAGCATCTCCTCAATCTCGGATTGTTCAGCCGCCCGGCTTTGCTGGCGCATGCCGTCCATCTTACCGACGAGGAAATCGGTATTTTGGCGGCCCATCAGGTGGCCGTCTCCCATAATCCGGGAAGCAACCTCAAATTGGCGAGCGGCGTAGCCCGCGTACCGGAGCTGCTTAAAGCCGGCGTAACCGTTTCGCTTGGCACGGATGGCGCAGCCAGCAATAACAACCTGGACATGTTTGAAGAGATTCGTCTGGCGGCGTTGATCCATAAAGGCGTATCGGGTGACCCGACGGCAATCCCGGCAAGGGAAGCCCTCAGAATGGGGACGGAGTATGGCGCTAAATCGCTCTTCCTTCAAGATACGGGCAAGCTTAGCGCAGGCATGAAGGCGGATTTTATCGCGGTCAATACGGAGCAGGCGCATTTCCTGCCGCGTACCGATTATATTTCTCATGCCGTATACTCGGCGGGTCCCAAGGACGTGGAGCACGTGTGGGTTAACGGCAAGCAGGTCGTCAAGCATGGAGCATGCCTGACCCTTGACGAAGAGAAAGTACGGTTTGAAGCACAGGCCGCTTTCGAGGGCTTGCTTGGCCGATAATACGTTGATCAGATACATGACAGACCTGAATACGCCGGTATGGGGGAAAGGAAGAGAGGCTTGAGAAACAGAACCAAATGGATTCTGCTCTCCATTGTGATTTTGGTGCTCGTGCTCCTTGGCCTTCATCGCTTTTATCTGTATATCCATCAGGATATATGGAAGGGAGAGAAAGAAGCTATTCAACGGGCGGAGCAGGAAACCGGACTGGTGGGTGCCGGGAAGGTATGGAAGTCGGTTTGGGATGAGGTTGTCTGGGTCGTAGAAGGAAAAGATGCCGACGGTCAAGACGTCATGGTTTGGCTGCCGGTCGGAGGGCAAGCGCAGAGTAAGCCGCTGTCCGAAGGAGTATCGGAAAGTCAGATCCGGAAAATCATTCAGGATGATCTTCCCGGAATTTCCATTGTCAGACTTGTTCCGGGCATCTACAATCATGAACTGGTCTGGCAGCTTTTTTACAAAGAGAAGGCACATCATTACTACCGCTTTTTCCGGTTCAGCGACGGGAAACCGCTTGATGATGTCTTCACGTTGCCAAACCGGTAAATACTGCGAAAAAATAATAACAGCCTTAGGCTGAAGCGATAGAACTGAGAATCAGTTCGTACTTCTGCCAAGGCTATTTTTTTATAAAATTTAAAATAATTTTCACAACTATATTCGTTATAGTATATACGATGTGATATACTCTTCTTTGTAAGTATTTTATATATAACCAATGCTCGTAAATTATATTTCAGGAGAATCCGAGTTTTTTTGAAATATTGATATATGTACTAAGAATGGGAATCAGAAGCTAAAAACTATACACCAAGGGGGACTTTTACGTGAAATTGCGAGTTGGACCGATCGTTGCCAGTGTGGCCGTTTCCGCACTGTTGTTGTTCGGAGGATGGTTTGCCTATAAGCAATGGGCCGTTGAGAGCCCGTTTGAACATAAAGTGAACCAAATGGAAGGTGTAAAAAGCGTACAAACAGATATTACCCAGAAACAGGCCATAGTGAAACTCGATTTGGAACCGGGGACGGATTTCGGCAGTCTGGTGCGGCAAATCGAAACCGACGGCAGCAAATGGATCGGCAGTCGGGAATTGAAGCTGGTCGTGGAGGATCATGCATCGCAAGAACTGAACGAGATGTGGAAGGAAGCCTTATTCCCGATTGCTCAGGCGATGGAGAATAAAGAATATACCGGTATTACCGATACGCTGGACAAGCTGAGCCAAAATGACAGCGGGCTGTCCGCCAAAGCGGAAATGGACGAGCGCAACGTATATATTACACTGACGGATGGAAAAGCGAGCAAGTTTGTAATTTTGCCGCGGGTACCGCAAAGTATGGGGGTGTGGCCAAATGCGTAAACTGATAATTGAAATTGCCGCCGGATTTGTACCTGTCCTGTTAATTTTCTTGGCCTTTATCGGGTATAATATTATTCCATTGCTGGTCGGATTCATCATGCTTGGAGCCTTATTTGCCGCAGTCAAGATGCGGGGCGGCATCGTCGCGACGGCTTCTCAAGAACGAAAGAACAAAAAGATCGGCTCGGCCAAACTGACCTTCGATGAAATCGGTGGCCAGGACAGCGCCAAGCAGGAACTGCGCGAAGCACTCGATTTTATGGTCCGTCATGAAGAAATCAAAAAATTCGGGATCCGCCCGATCAAGGGGATCTTGTTGACCGGGCCTCCGGGAACCGGGAAAACGCTAATGGCGAAGGCGGCTGCTCAGTATACGAATGCGGTGTTCGTTGCGGCATCCGGCAGTGAATTTGTTGAAATGTATGTCGGCGTCGGCGCCAGCCGGATCCGTGATTTGTTCAAGGATGCGCGCACACGCGCTGCCAAGGAAAAGAAAGAGAACGCCGTTATCTTCATCGATGAGATCGATGTAGTCGGCGGAAAACGGGAAGGCGGACAACAGCGGGAGTATGATCAGACGCTGAACCAGCTTCTTACGGAAATGGACGGGATTTATACGTCCGAAACGCCTCGCATTCTGCTGATCGCGGCTACCAACCGCAAAGAGATGCTCGATAGTGCGCTGCTTCGCCCGGGGAGATTCGACCGCCATATCCAAGTCGATCTTCCCGACAAGAAAGGACGCTGTCATATTCTCGAACTGCATGCGAAGAATAAGCCGCTCGCTGGGGAAGTCAATTTGGAAAAAGTGGCCGAGGAATCGTACGGCTTCTCGGGCGCCCAGCTTGAGAGCGTCATGAACGAAGCGGCGATCTACGCCATGCGGGATCAGCTCAGCGAGATCAGCCAGCATCATCTGTCGATGGCGATCGACAAAGTCATGATGGGCGAAAAGACGGACCGGCAATCGACCGAAGAAGAGAAACGCCGCGTTGCCGTCCACGAGCTGGGACATGCGGTGGCAGCGGAAGTGGTCGCCCCGGGCAGCGTCAATCAGGTGGCGCTCAGTCCGCGCGGCAGAGCGCTAGGCTATGTACGGCATAATCCGCAGGAAGAGAAATACTTGTATACCAAGCAGTATCTCGAAGGACAGATCATGATCGCTTTGGCGGGGGCGGCGGCGGAAGAAATTTATTACGGAGGCCGCAGTACGGGGTCAAGCAACGACTTCGAGCAAGCTCTGAACCTTGTTCAGACCATGATGACATCGGGCCTTACTTCGCTTGGCATTATCAATATGGATATGGTCACTAAAGAGGTGCTGATGAACGAGAACTCCAGAATTTTGGACGATCTCGCAGCCCGGACAAAGCAATTGCTCGTCGACAATGCGATGGTATTCGACCAGTCCCTGGAGATTCTGCTTAGGGAAGAACGCCTCTCCGGAGACCAATTCCGTTGTCAATTTCGTGACAGCTTAACTTTACCGGCATAATTCTTTATGCCGGTTATTTTTTTTTACTTTTTGCTCGTGCTAAGATATTATTATATGTTGGGTATAAATTGATGTATTATTCGACATCAGGGGTACAATATTATGGAGAGACCATGAAAGGATGGAGCGAGAGAACCATGAACTTCAAAAGAATAGGCGTCATTGGTGGCGGCACGATGGGGCAAGGCATTAGCGAAATGCTGGCGGCCAAGGGACTCGATGTGCTACTCGTAGAAGAAACAACCGAAAAATTGAACTATGCATACAGCATGATAGAAACAAGTCTGGACAAGCAGCTTGAGAAATGGGCGATTACCAAGGCGGAGAAGAAACTGATCTTATCCAAAATTCATAAAGTGATTCATTTTGCCGAACTCGGAACCTGCGACATGGTGATTGAGACCATTTCGGAGGATTTGAATGCGAAAAAAGAAGTATTTAAACAGCTGGATCAGGTGTGTCCGAGCAACATTATTCTGGCGAGCAACACTTCGACGCTCAGCTTGACCGAAATCGCCGGATCGACGATGTATCCGGAACGCGTAATCGGCATGCATTTTATTTATCCGGTTGCCAAAATCAATCTGGTGGAAATTATCCGCGGGTTGAAAACCTCGAACGACACCTTTGAAGAAACAAAGCATTTTGTGGAAGAAGTTGTCGATAAACGCGGGATCATGGTTTACGAATCCCCGGGATTCGTGACATCCCGGATCATTTGCCTCATGATCAACGAAGCGCTGCACGTGCTTGGCGAGGGCGTGGCTACCGCCGAAGACATCGACGATGCGATGCGCATCGGCTATCAGTTCCAATACGGCCCGCTCGAAATGGCCGACCGCTTCGGTTTGGACTCCGTTCTGGCAGCGCTGGAGCGCATGTTCCGTGAATTCGGCGAATTGAAATACCGACCTTCTTATGTATTGAAAAAAATGGTTCGCGCGGGTTCCCTTGGGGTGAAGACGGGCGAAGGATTTTTCAAATACGACAAGGATGGTGACCGGATATGAAAATTTTAGTTATTAATGCGGGAAGCTCTTCCCTTAAATATCAGCTGTACGATATGACCGACGAATCCGTATTGGCTAAAGGCCTGGTGGAGCGGATCGGCCTGGACTCCTCCATTTTGACGCATAAACCGACAGGCAAAGAGGAAGTAACGGAAGTCAGCGACATTCTGGAACATACGACGGCGATTCGTAAAGTGCTTGAGAAACTGGTTGACAAGGAGCACGGGGTCCTGGAAACGATCGATGAGATCGATGCCGTAGGGCACCGGGTCGTTCACGGGGGCGAAGCATTTAAAGGTTCGGCTTTGATTACCGGCGAAGTGAAATCCGAAATCCGCCGCTTGTTCGATCTGGCGCCATTGCATAACCCGGCGTGCATGATGGGGATTCAGGCTGCCGAGGCGAACCTGCCGAACGTACCGCAAACCGTCGTGTTCGATACCGCGTTCCATCAGACCATGCCTGAAAAAGCATATTTGTATGCTATACCTAAGGTACTGTATAAAAAACACAAGGTTCGTCGTTACGGCTTCCACGGAACATCGCATGAATACGTGAGCAAGACTGCTGCCGAATATTTGGGCCGTCCGATCGAAGATTTGAAAATCATCACTTGCCATATCGGAAACGGCGCCAGCTTGACGGCAGTCATGGACGGTGTATCCGTCGATACTTCCATGGGGATGACGCCGCTGGAAGGCTTGATCATGGGCACGCGAAGCGGTGACCTGGATCCTGCCGTAGTTCCTTTTGTCATGAACAAGGAAGAACTTACGCTTAACGAAGTGAATTCCATGCTGAATAAGCATAGCGGACTTCTGGCCATTTCGGGCTCGAGCAGCGATATGCGCGATGTGACCGACGGTATGGAAGCGGGCGAACCGAATGCGACCCTGGCGTTTGAAATGTACGAGTACCGCCTTCGCAAATACATCGGCTCCTACGCTGCGGCGATGAACGGCGTGGACGTCATTGTTTTCACGGCAGGCGTGGGTGAGAACTCGGCGATCGTACGCGAGAAGGTTTGCGAAAACCTGACTTATCTGGGCGTCGAAATCGATAAAGATTTGAACAAAATCCGTTCGGGTGACCCGCGTAGAATTTCAACGCCTAACTCCAAGGTGGAGGTCTTGGTTGTTCCGACAAACGAAGAGCTTGTCATTGCCCGGGATACGTTGCGGATCGCCCAGGAAAAGAAGTAATCTAGCGAAGTAAGATGATCTTATCTTAGGTAACTTTAGAGGAGAGATAGAAACATGGCGATCAAAACAGTGATACGTCAAGTAAACGAACACGTCGGGGAAACCGTCGTTATCGGAAGCTGGCTGAACAACAAACGTTCCAGCGGGAAAATCCAGTTCCTCCAGCTACGGGACGGAACCGGCTATATTCAGGCGGTTGTCGTCAAAAGCGAAGTATCCGAAGACACCTGGAACAACGCCAAGAGCTTGACTCAGGAATCTTCGATGTATGTGACAGGCGTGATTCGCGAGGAACCACGCAGTCAATCGGGCTATGAAATGACCGTGACGGATCTCGAAATCCTCCATTTGACCGAAAATTATCCTATTACGCCCAAGGAACATGGCGTCGACTTTTTGATGGACCACCGCCATTTGTGGCTCCGTTCTTCCAAACAGCGGGCGATCATGGTCATTCGGGCTCAAATTATTTCTGCGATTCAGGACTTCTTTGATCAAAACGGCTTCACTCTGGTGGACCCGCCGATTTTGACACCGACTTCCGCCGAGGGCACAACGAACCTGTTCCACACGAAATATTTCGAAGAAGACGCCTATTTGACGCAAAGCGGTCAGCTATATATGGAAGCTGCGGCAATGGCTCTCGGTAAAGTCTATTCCTTCGGTCCGACGTTCCGTGCCGAGAAATCGAAAACACGCCGTCACTTGATCGAATTCTGGATGATCGAGCCGGAGATGGCCTTTACGGATCATGAAGAAAGCTTGAAGGTTCAAGAACAATTCATCGCCCATGTCGTTCAGTCAGTGCTTGCCAATTGCCGTACCGAGCTGGAAGCGGTAGGCCGCGATGTTTCCAAATTGGAGAATATCAAGGCT
Organism: Fontibacillus phaseoli; assembly: GCF_003337355.1. Taxonomy (GTDB): domain Bacteria; phylum Bacillota; class Bacilli; order Paenibacillales; family Paenibacillaceae; genus Fontibacillus; species Fontibacillus phaseoli. The sequence continues at coordinate 901,230 of NZ_QPJW01000001.1, forward strand.
CCATTCCCGCGCATCACATACGACGAAGCGATCGAATTCCTGAACAGCCAGGATTTCGATATTCCTTGGGGAGAAGACTTTGGTGCGCCGCATGAAACGGCAATTGCGGAACGCTATGACAAGCCGGTGTTTATTACCCACTATCCGGCCGGCATCAAAGCCTTCTACATGAAGCCGGATCCTAATCGTCCGGAAGTGGTGCTGTGTGCGGATATGATCGCACCGGAAGGCTACGGCGAAATTATCGGCGGCTCGCAGCGGATTGATGATCCGGAACTGATGGAAGCCCGTTTCAACGAACATAACCTGTCCATGGATACCTATCAATGGTACATGGATTTGCGGAAATACGGTTCGGTTCCTCATTCCGGCTTCGGCCTGGGATTGGAACGGACGGTGGCGTGGATCTGCGGACTGGACCATGTACGGGAGACGATACCGTTCCCGCGTACGCTGTACCGCCTGTATCCATAAGAAAGGTGAGTAGTTAATCGTATGACCGAAAGCTGGAAAGTATGGGCCAAAGGGATTTCCTATGGGCTGGAGTCGGGTATGGTGAACGTACCCTATGCGCTGTTGGCTCACTATCGTAGTCTCCGATTGACCGATATGGAGGCCATGTTGCTCCTTCAATTGCTTGCGTTTCAGCAGGTCGAGCGCAATGATTTTCCAACCATAGATCAACTGGAGCGACGGATGGGAAGCGGTCCCGGCGAGTTGGCTGCGGTTATCCAGCGCTTGATGAAGGAGGGCTGGCTCAGCATCGACGAAGTCGAAGAGGAGTCAACCGGTGTTCATGCGGAGTTCTATAATCTGTCCGGGATGTACGTCAAGCTTGGCCAGCATCTGGCGGAGGAGCGTTCCGCCGTTATCCAAGAGCAGAAGTTGGCGAAGGAATCCTCCGGGCAACTGCGCGGCGATCAAGAGCGAAATCTCTTCGTTATCTTTGAGAAAGAGTTCGCCCGTCCGCTATCTCCGATGGAATGTGAAACGATTTCCGGCTGGGTGGACCAGGACGGTTACCCTGAGGAATTGATTTTGCTCGCGTTAAAGGAAGCGGTATTCGCCGGAAAAGTACATTTTCGCTATATCGACCGCATTTTGCTGGAATGGAGCCGTAACCGCGTGAAGACGGCGGAAGAAGCCAAGGCTTATACGCAGCGTTTCCGTAACGGCGGGCGATGAGTCAATCGCAAGCGATTTGAAGTAACATATCCTTTAAAGACCTCCGAGGTAATCGGAGGTCTTTTTGCTTATAAAACTCGATCGGCGGTCTTCGTTGGATAAAATCAACCGATACACTGATTCGACCGGCATACGCGCTAAAATGTTGCACAGGACTGACAACAGCTTGGATGCACTTTTTTTACATGAAAGAAACAATAATATCATATATAACATTCACAGATATGATATGTTAAAAATGTGTAAATCTAGCATTCTGTGAAGGGGGCTTGACCGTGATAGGCTGGATTATCTACAAGCATTTACCCCAAGATGTAAAGCCCGAGACGTTTGAAATCAGACGCCTGGTGGATGAAGCGGTGCGGCAGGAAATCGATATTCGGGTGCTCGCTCCGGAACAATTCGAACTCATCGTTACGCGGGATGACCGCAAAAGCGTGATGGTTGACGGAGAGGTGCTGCAGCTTCCCGATTTCGTACTGCCGAGGATGGGGGCCGGCACCAATTACTTTGGACTTGCCCTGATTCGTCATCTGGAGCGGCTTGGCGTGCGAACCTTCAATTCCTCCCAAAGCATCGACACGGTTAAGGACAAATTGTATACACAGCAAATTTTGGCGGAGCACAACTTGCCCGTTCCCAAAACAATGTTGATCCGCTCCAAGGTGGATGTCAATCTGGTGGAAAAGCATCTCGGATTTCCTGTGGTAGTAAAGACGATCTCCGGCTCCCAGGGCAGCGGAGTGTTTCTGGCGGAGACCAAATCAAAATTCATCGATCTTCTGGAGATGATCAACGCTTATAAGGAAAATGCTACGATGATTTTGCAGGAATTCGTGGAGTCCAGCCGGGGTACGGATCTAAGAGTGCTAACGATCGGGGGCCGCGCGGTCGCCGCGATGAAGCGTAATTCCGGCAACGACAGCTTTAAAGCGAATTATTCGCGCGGAGGCACCGTGGAACCGTATGAAATCAATCCGGAAATGGAATGGCTGGCACTGGAGACATCCCGTCTATTGAACCTAGATATTGCGGGGATCGATTTGCTGTTTGACGGAGACCATTACAAAATTTGCGAGGCTAATTCTTCTCCTGGATTTGAAGGAATCGAGTCCTGCTGTAACGTGAATATCGCCGAGGAGATTTACAATTTTCTGAGAGTACGTCTGAATCGTTTTTAAGTTTGAATAAAACCATTCCCATGATTCGTATGTCTCATGGGAATGGTTTTGTTGTGTTCATAAAGAATGCCTCGGAGGTTGATCCGTTGCGGAGGATACGGAGATTCGCCGCCCTTTGGTTGGACTGCCATGGCTGCCGCTGGGAAGGCGGGAACCTTCCCTTTGAGGAATACCGGACAGCAGCGCGGCAAGTACAAAAGTTGCGGTGATCACGGTCTTTTCCCGTTCTTGCTTCGTTCTATTCATAGGAAGGAGCTTCCCCGTGAATACGGAGCGAATCAAAAGGGCTTATTTCGCGGGGAGTTCAATTTGTCCGTACCCGTAAGTCGTAAACCAATCCTGGATCGTGGCGAAGTCTTTCGAGAAGGACAGGCTGAGCAGCAGCATGATCCTTGCATGAGCCGCATTCAGGTTATCTCCGGCGATTACGCCTTTTCCGCCGGAATAGTTGCTGCCCGAACCCGTACGCGTAGTAGTTACAAAAATAACGCCTTGTTCAATAGCTTTGGCACGCTCTTCGCTCATCGCTTTCGAGATCCCGCCCGCACCGGTTCCCGCGGTTACGACTCCTTTGGCGCCGTTCGCTACAAAGCCGCTAATGGCACCTGGGCCGGCATCCTGATAAGAATAGGCGATTTCCACTTTGGCGAGATCATTTTTGGTGATTTTGGTAAGATCAAAGGGGGTGGCCCATTCACTTGCAGGTTTTAAAGCCCGGAACGGAGCACGGTAAACCCGGATGTTGTTTTCGTCGATATAGCCGAGCGCTCCTACTTCAGGAGTGACGAAAGTATCGGTGCGGTATGAATTAGTCTTGGTGACTTCGCGAGCCGCATGGAATTCATCGTTCAGCATCAGTACGGTGCCAAAATACTTGGTTTTGCCGCTGGCCGCTAGTTTGATAGCGTTGTAAAGGTTTGCCGGGGCGTCGGTCCCGATAACGGTCCAAGGACGCATGGAGCCGGTGACGACAACCGGTTTGGGGCTCCGTACCGTCAAATCAAGGAAATAAGCGATTTCTTCCATCGTATCGGTGCCGCTGGTCACTACGACGCCGTCCTGGGTTTTCAGCGCTTCATCCACTTTTAGCGATAATTCGTATAATTGCTGAATGGAATATGCGCTGGAGCCGGAGTTTCCGAACTGATACGTACTTACTTCCGCAATTTTTTCTTTATTCGGTAAGGACTTAACCATATCCTCGATCAACAGCGTGCCGGCCTTATAGGTAGTGAAGCTGGTTTCATCTGTTGATTTACCCGCCAGCGTCCCGCCTGTCGCTATGACCTGGACTTTTGGCAACACCTTTGCAGCTTCGGCCACAGTGCCGCTGACTGTGGTTTCGGCCGCTGAAGCCCGGGATAGCGGGATGTTCGGCAGTACTGTGGTAAATGCCAGGCCTGCAGCAAGAAACATTTTGAGACTTTGTGATTTCCATTTGTTCATTGGTCCAACCTCCGTGATGTAATTTGAGTTAGCTATATGTAATGTTAACTAACATAAAATTTGCTAACTTGTAAGGATTATAAATTGATGTGAGGTTAATTAACAAATCAAATATGTATGCAAGGAAGCGCTTAAATTGCAATTTAGCTCAATGAATCATTAAATTACTAGATTTTTAAGTAAACATTGATTAAAATTATTGAATTTATGTGTTAGATATTATGACATTAGAAAGCTATCGGCGCTTGAGCTGAAAATATATTTTGATTTTTGCAGGGACAAGCCTCTTTGGCATCGTCTATTCTATTGGAAGGAGGGGAGAGTCATCGGCGAGGAGTCTTTGATCGAAAAAATGAAGCAGGGCGACCGAGCCGCTTTTCGCGAATTCGTTAAACAATACGGAAATTTCGTTTTCCGCGCCGCTTATTCCGTTCTTCATGATGAGAAAGAGGCGGAGGATGCCGCGCAGGAAACTTTCCTTCAAGTTTATAAATCTCTCCCCGCGTACCGTTCTCAAGGCGTGAAGTCGTGGTTAACGAGGATTGCAATCAACAAAGCGATTGATTTCAAACGGCGCAGAGACCGGCGGCGTGAGGAACAGTGGGATCCCGTCGATGTGGCTGAAAAGCTGCCTGCCGTAGAGGGCGATCTGCTTAAGGAAATGATGAACGACGAACGAAGAAGCGAGCTCCATACAAAAATATCCCAGCTTCCGCCGGGGCACCGGCATGTGGTTACGGCCTTTTATCTGGAAGGCAAAAGTTATGAGCAAATTGCGAGTGACTTGGAGCAAACAGTAAAAACCGTGGAATCGAAACTTTATCGGGCCAGAGCCTGGATTCGCGAGCATTGGAAGGAGGAGGAGTGGAGATGAAAGATGCGGACAACAAAACTGAAGAGATGTGGAGGAAGTACATCCTCGGCGAACTGAACCCGGAACGAAGTGATAAGCTGGACCAGTTGCTGCAGGACGATGATACCATGTTTCAAGTCTATATCAAGGAATTTATGGCGACTCAGGACGAGCTTCCGGCGTTGCTTGATGAAGAACGTTTCGCTGACAGCGTGCTATCCGCGCTTCCGGCTCATGCCCGCAATCGTATCGACAAGCGTCGCCGCAGGCGTTGGCAGAATCCTTTGCTTCACTATGTAATCGCCGCGTCCATAACACTCCTGTTACTTGGCGGAGGAGTATTCGACCTGCTGTCTGCCGGGGCCAATGCAGCCGTCCAGCGTCAGTCAGCGGATGCCCCGCTAAGCGATCGGCTCATGAAACGGGCAACGCAATGGATGGAGAAGATCAAGCCCTCCAACAACCCTTAAACGCAATTTGAAAGGATGAATGAAATTGACCTATTACCGCAGCAGAATGCTGGCATTTATTTTGAACTTTATCCCGGGGCTGGGACACTTCTATTGGGGCCGGAAAGCAAGGGGCATCTTTTATCCGATCTTCTTTTTCGGCGGCTTGTTCGGGGGTTTTCTGGTGGCAATGGCCGCAGATGCCGGCGAGTTCTTTTTGGCGGTCGGTATCGCCGAATTGATTCTATGGGGCATATCCATGCTTGATCTTCTTATTGTAATGCTTCGCGAGCCCGCGGCGCAGGAAAGATCGCCCTATGACCCTCAAGGCGGGCGCCGGCGAGGCGACGCCGAAACCGAACGGTTCTTTACGATCCTGCTCTCGTTCATACCGGGTCTCGGTCATTTCCAAATGGGACTCATGCAGCGCGGACTATCTTTCCTGATCATGTTCTTCGGATTGATTACCATGATGTTCTTCGTCACCGGCATTACGCACGAAACCGTGTTCCTGCTCTTCCTGGCACTGCTCCCGATCATTTGGTTGTACTGCATGTTTGATGCCGTCCAACTGATTCACCGCAAGCAAGCCGGAGAAATTATAGAGGACCGCTCCCTGTTGGATGAATGGGAATCGGGACGCATCGAGGGACGGCGCAGCAAGGTGCTGGCCACGCTGCTTTCGGCTTTTCCGGGAGCCGGACAAATGTATTTGGGCATGCAAAAACGCGGCCTGCAACTGATGGTGCTGTTTCTAGGAAGCTTTTATGTCATCGACGTGCTTAGATTATCACTATTTTTATTTCTCGTGCCGGTCATCTGGTTTTACAGCTTCTTTGACGGGCTTCAGCAGACAAGCAGGTACGGCATCCTCCCGATGGAGGATATCCCGCTGATCAAGAGCAGGAACAACGGCAGCAGTCAACATTGGCTCGGAATAGTCCTGGTGCTGTTGGGGGTCTATTATGTGAGTATGGAATTCATTGTTCCGGCGCTGGACAGATGGTTCCCTTACCTCCAGCTCAGATACATGATCCGGGAGTACTTACGTCCGATCCTGGTCTCGGTTATTCTAATCGGGGGCGGAATCAAGCTGTTATCGGGACGTAATCGCGTACAAGAACTGAAGTGGGATGACGAGGAAATTTAAGATTTACCGTGGACTATTCCATGGAGCGCAAAGTCAAGATTAGCTTGAAGTAGCCATAAGCGTGATTCTCAAACCAGCCTTAAGGGCTGGTTTTGTGGTATTATAGGAAAGATTTAGGATGGAAGGTAGCTTTTACTGCAAGAAGCCGATACTCAATTGATCTTGATATTCATTTTATTGACCATTTTCAACTTAGACCCTCTAGAATCTATGCCAGTAAATTGAGTCAGGATGAACTAGGATACTTAGCAAATACTTATAACTTCGATCTTCCTGACGATTATAAGTTTTCAGAATTAATTACAAACCCATTTTATTTAAGTGAGTATCTAAAATTCTATACTGAAGGTAGTCATGTTGGATATTTAAAATTCAAAGAACTGTTATGGAATAAAATAATAAAAAAATTCATTTTTTTCTATCCATTCTTGCCAGATAAAGCTTCCACGTTTTTATATGCTCATTCTCCCTTGACTTTAACGTCACGTTAACCTGTATATTTAGACTCCGAAGGAGGGATAGTCATCGAACTGCAAACCATCGGTCAAGTGTCAAAGCACTTTGCAATCTCAACCCGAACACTTAGGTATTACGAGCAAATCGGATTGATTACTTCTGCGAAAAAGGAAGATTCCGCATACCGCGCATACGATGCCGAAACCATCACGCGTCTGCGTCAGATTATCGTTCTGCGTAAACTGCGGATCCCGCTCAAGCAGATTGCCGAGGTTCTGCAGAGCGCGGAAGCGCGCGTTGCAATCGAAGCCTTTGAGCGTAACCTTGCGGATATTGAGGACGAAATCACCGCGCTCTCCACCATTCGCAGTGTCATCAAAGCCTTTGTCGAATATTTAAATCTCGGAGGTGCGAAATTTGCGCTACCTGACGACGCAAGTTTACTGGAGGTTGTGGATTCATTGACTGTCTCTAAAATCAACTTCAAGGAGGAAAAGTCAATGGAAGAATTAAACAAGGCAAATGAAAATCTAAACAAACTGGCGGACAAAGATGTACGGATTGTTTACCTTCCGCCCATGACCGTGGCTGCCGCTTACGCAACGGGAGAAGGCTGCGAAGGTAAGGCGGGTGATATGATAACGCAATTTGTAAACGAAAGCGGATTGCTAAAAATCAAACCCGACGCCCGGAGTTTTGGTTTTGATTGCTCCAAGGGGGCAGCAGTACTCGGAGAACCTTCGCAGGTATATGAGGCGTGGGTATCCATTCCCGACGACATAGAGATATCCGCGCCTTTAGTAAAACGAACTTTCGACGGCGGGTTATATGCCGCACATGTGTTGAGGGCCTGGGATTTCGAGGATTGGCGTTTATTAAAAGAATGGGTTAACGCAAGCGATAAATATGATAATGACTGGGATTCCCCACGCTGGATATCAGCGGAAACAGTTGCGGGGCAAGGATTTGAAGAAACGTTGAATTTTTATAATTTTGTACAAAAAGGCGGTAAAATGGAAGATTTACAGCTGGATTTATTGTTTCCGATCAAGGAGAAGGGATAAGAATAAGATGGAAGATGTTAAAATCGACTCATCCTTATCATTCGGCGGTTATAATTGGCGTGTGCTTGACAAACAAAACGATACGGCATTGATTATAACCGAAAATATTATAGAACACCGCTCTTACCATGATGCTTATAAAGAGATAACATGGGCCGACTGCGCGTTAAGAAAATATCTTAATGGTGAATTTTTTGACAAATTCAACGCAACTGATAAATCAAGAATAATTCCGGTAATAAATAAAAATCCCGACAATCCGTGGTATGGTTCAAAAGGCGGGGCAGATACGCAAGACAGCGTATTTTTATTAAGCATTGAGGAAGTAGTGTGCCAATATTTCGGTGATAGCAGTTCAAAACTGCATAACCGGGGAAGAAATCAAAGATATTGGTTTGAAAGAAAAGACGAGAACAATTGTAAGCGAATAGCTAGACTTGAGGTTAATAAAGGGAATATTTGGTGGTGGTGGCTCCGGTCGCCCGGCCGCGTTAATGTAAAAGCCGTGTACATCCACGGTGACGGTAATATAGGTATCCAAGGCAACAATATATTGAAAGGCAACCTCAGTGATGGCAAATGTACGGGCGGTGTCCGTCCCGCTTTGTGGTTGAAGCTGTAATTTGAATCATGTCCAATAAGCAAACCACAAAGCACAAAGCAGGACTAATGCGGTACAACGCCGTGATTAACCGGATTAGATACGCTTCCCCTATAGGACAAGGCTATTAAGCTTTGTCCTTATTTTTATGCTCGAATGGTGCTGTTTTCGCCGTCCGTACCGCCCTTGCATGCGTTTTTAGAGCGGCAAATGGTATAAAGCCCTACCCGCCCCATAACGGGGCGTAAAAAGCCTTTGTTTACGCGGTTTTGTAAGAGCTAAATCGTTACATATTAATCCACTACCATTTTTGGTAAACTATCCCTAAGCAATACAATACCCAAATTTGTAGAAATTTCTTATCGTAACAGTCATGAAGAGCAGTCCCCAAATAGGGTAATAGACCCCTATGGCGTGGTTAATTGGAGAGGCGTTGGATGATTTATGCATACATTGGTTTTGGAGCATCATTTGCAGGAGCAGACATCAACACAAGCCATTTTTTTACTTGAGGAAGAATCACTGTACACACATGTTCCGTATATAATTCTTCCCTATGGGAAATCCATTCAAGTTATAGAGCCACAGAATCTAAAGAATAAACTTGCCGCGGTTGCCTCAGAGTTAATGGAATATTATCAAGTTTAACAACTTCACTGACAGCAGTTGTCAGTGAAGTTGTTTTATTATAATGATAACCACTCATTAAAGATGAATGGTTGCTGTTACCTAATGAACTTGATGAGGAGCACTTAGAAATGAATAATACAGTATATCTTTATGTGTTTGATACCATGTCCGATTGGGAAATAGGTTATTTAGCCGCCGAACTGAACTCTGGAAGACACTTCAGACAGGGGCTGGCTCCAGCAAAAATAGTCACCGTTGGGATAGAAAAGACTCCAGTAACTACAATGGGCGGATTGAAAATAATACCTGACATTAAAGTGGATGAGTGCAGCATTAAAAGCGTAGATGCACTGATTTTACCTGGTGGAAATACATGGACAGAAGCTATTCACGTGCCCATATTAAAAATTGCCGAGATGTGTTTAAAGGAAGGGATAGTAGTTGGAGCAATTTGCGGTGCTACCTTAGGACTTGCTCAAGCAGGATTGTTAGATTCACGTTGGCACACAAGCAATGATTTGGCCTACCTTAAAATGATTTGCCATTCTTACACGGGCGAAGAATATTACAAAGTGGAATCTGCTGTCACCGATGGGAAATTGATCACCGCATCCGGAGTAGCTCCATTAGAATTTTCTGTTCAAGTTATAAAAGCGCTAGATGTATTTTCTCCAAAAACATTAGACGCTTGGTATCATCTTAATAAAACTCATGAACCTAAATATTTCTACGAGTTAATGAATTCAATCCAATGACAGTATAGGGATATAAGGCATGTGGAGTGCTGTGTGTTGTTGGTGAGAAGTAATTGGTGTACTGGAACTAACGGTATTGCCAATACTAATTCATGATTCTGTAGTCTTAAAACAAATTGCCGATGTAGCAGTAGAAAAAATATTGAAGAAGTACCTTCAATCAGAGAAGCAAATATTTATTTCATTTGATAAGAAAAAAGCATATACAGTAGAGAGTCAAAAAATAGTAATGGAAACAAAGGTGCTAGAACTTTCTCCTAACGGGAATGAACTATTCGGAAGATCATGGAATAATAAATAACTTAAGCATTTAAGATACTTGAATGTTTTATGAGTTTAGGTTGCCTTCAAAACGTCAGTGATATCGTTTTTGTTTTTGATTTTACTTATGTTGGATTGTCAAGCTAATTGCGACACCACGCCATACCGTTTGAAGTCGCTCTCATTGATGGGATGTTCGTGTAAATCAATTAGTATAATTGCTTCTGCCAATGGAATTGGCGGGAGCTTTTTTTGTTCGGAAAGTTTAGAATTCAAATTGTAGTATTCTTCCATTTCATAGTAAATTTATTCTGATATTTAGTAAAGAAATGGGGACAGAAAAGGAGGAGCAAAAAAGCTGATGTCGAACCTTCTACAACGGAAGGAAAAACTTTTATCGACTATCTCGGAGTATTATAAAAAGAATGGAAAATTTATGTTAGATGGAGGGTTCAGCTCTTATGGGAGAAAAGAAAATTGGAGCAAGCGATTATCTTGCATTAGGTTTGTATGCTTTTGCAGGATTCGGTCTTGAAGTTGTACTGTCAATGCTTTTGCCTTTTATATTCGGTGTTGGAAGTTCTGAATATACTCTCATCCATCAATGTATACACTGGGTGCTTACATGCATTTTGTGGGGGAGTATGGCACTGTTTTTGATAAGGCTGTCAAAGAAAAAATACTTCTTTGATATTATGAAGTTAAACGAAATGCCAGACTCCAAGAGATGGTTTCTTGCGGTTGTGACTTCAGTTATAGCAATTACAGTTACTACTATTGTATGGGGTGGCTTTAAGCCAGTTCAAGAATACAATGGTATCGTTAAATACATTTTTCAAAATATTTATTACTTGTTTGAAGCTGCTTTGATTCTGCTTACGATTGCTTTTGGACAAAAATTCGGTGAAACACTCATAAAAAGAGGCAGTCTACCTTATGGAGGGATTTTTCTTGCGCTCACATGGGGACTCATACACATTTTGCTCCAAGGAACTCTAACAGGTGTTTATGCTTTCTTGATGTCCATTCTATATGGCATTGTATACATATTGTTAAAAAAGAATATCCGATATTCATATATTATGATCGTAATTATATTTATTTTATAAGCAATTCAGCATACAGATTTACATAAGACTGTGCAATAAAATTGAGGTGCGGATATTCAAACTATTACTTAACTCGTGGCGGATACTTGGTGAAAGTAGGAGAAGTCAGCAGATAAATTACCGCTGGTCTTAAAGATAGTCACTCAGCAGGGAGATTTTGCTCTTACCTTATGCTCTCCTTCACCTTTTTAGGTAAACTACCCCTATATGTACTTTACCAAAATTAGCCGAAGCGAGGGGATGCCCCATGACGAACCACAAAGAACCCAATAGACGAATAAACGAAAAGTCATCCTATCTGCTCCAACACGGCCACAACCCCGTGGATTGGTATCCATGGGGAGAGGATGCTTTTACTAAGGTGCAGGCTGAGAACAAGCCGAAATTCTATCCGTCGGTTATTCGACTTGTCATTGATGGAATGTTTGCGTAAATCAATTGTTACTTTTAATTATTTTCTGTGATTTTCAATCAATATTTACCTTCTAGTATTACTTGTATTTCATTAACAATAAGGTAGTTGCTTGCACTTTTATTAGCTGCTTGGACAATTACGTAATTTTAATAATATTGTTCATATCGTATTCAGTATAGTCCAACAGCTTTTGCAGATTCTGCTCATCTTCCAAGAAGGATTTAGGGGATGCAGCAAATTGTTCCTTAGCTTATGTATGGTATCAATAGAACTTTTATCAGTGATAGGTTTAATTAATTCTTGATGAAATCCGAGATGATCTACTTTAAATAAATTACAATCCGATAAAAAGGTCGAATTACTCCATAAAAACAATGGCAAATATGTAGCTTTTTCACCTTGTCCTTTTCGCAATAACGGGTAGCCGAACATTAGGGTATGATCATCTTTTAAATGCTTGCTGATCTTTTCATAGTATTCAAGTGCTTTATCTAATTCCTCTGGATTAATCTGAGAAAGAGATAGCTCATTCTGTTTAAGCTCAATTGAAAAATAACTCTCATACTTTAGGCATTCTAAATAATAGTGCAGCAGATTTTTAGTTAGCAAGGTGCCCTCCATTTTAAGTGATAATTAGGATAATGGATGTCAATTAGAAAAATTCAAAACTTAGGAATGCAATTTGTAAAATAGATAAATGACCCAACAACTCATAAGTTGACATGCTAATTACACAGGGAAATAATCACATGACTTAATTTCGTTCATTAATTCTCTAAGTATAGTTTGTTTATTTTTAGCGCATCCTAAATATTTTAAAATGGACTTTCTAACACAATTACGAAGGTAAATTATATCTTTTTCATGTACGTTTAATTTCCCTTCATGAACGAAATCCGATCTTTTTTTTGTACAGATTTTTAAGTTCGGAAAATATTATTAAATGTTCTTGTTGATCTCGACTAATGAAGATAGCACAGCGTTTAGATAATTCTACTTTTTTTGAACCACCTTTTTCAAGAATAACATTTCTAAGCATGTTATTAATAACAAGAGAGCATTTGAATATGTAAGCTCATGAAATGACAAGTCATAAAGTAAGTGACAGTGATCTAAATGCTGATCTATAAATGGCAATTTAACTGTGGCTAAAGTTTCATTAATATACTCTTTATCTTCATTTGTTAGAGAAGAGTTAATTGAACGGGAATAAGCCTCTTGAATTGGTGTTTTTTCTTGCAAATATAATGTTATAGTATTGTCTGATGTCTTTGAATAGATATTATAGACAAATTCTTTTAATCGAATGGCGTGCTCTGTTAATAGTCGTATTCCTCTAATTTGACTATCCAAAATAATTAACTCATTTGAAATTAATTGATGAAGCGCTTCAATAGTGTCATTAGGATGTTGGGGTGAAAGATCAATTTGGAGCTTTTTAGTTACACAAGCTACAATAAGAAAATCATCTATAGCAGCAGAATTATAATTTCTTCTCAGCTTTATTGCATTCACATTAAAAATTTTATCTAAATGGGATATGTTTGGGACCAAAGACATTCGTTCAATTTGATAGTCGTTTATAAGAATAATATCAAATATTTTGTCATCAACTCCAAACAAAATAGCATGTATCTCAACTATGAAACAACGACCTTGGGACTTGGATAGCGAGCCAAAACCACATTTACTGAGTCCAGCTGAGGTTGCTAATGAGAATTTAGAGGAAAAGTCGATTATTCAAGAAGAACAGGAGATCGTCCCTGAACAAGGGGTTAGCAAACATTAGCAAGAAGATACGTCACAGCAGGAAACAATATTAAATGAAGCAAATACACAAGAGTTGCAGCCAGAACTAAATGATTGCAAAGAAGAGCGGCCACTTACCATTGAAGATATTGTAAAGCCGGGAAAATTCGGAGTAACGAACAGCCAAATGATTCCGGCCATTAAGCAAGTGATCGCGGATGGCTCGGTTAAAAAGTTGAGGATGCTTCGTTCCATGTACCTGTATTCCTTCGAGAATTCACTAAGGTATCTGAAGAAGTCGGAACGGGAATTCATTCAAAATAATCTGAAATAGAACAAGTCGGAGCATGGATGGGTCATGTGCTCCGGCTTGTTTTTATTTTTTTAATTTTTCTGACTCTCTTGCGTAGAATGATGCACTTTGGGGAGAGGTATGTCTATCTCGGCCTCAGCTCGGACAGTTTTGCTCAATATTTCGGTTACATGCTCATGAAATTGCCGCAACGCTTTGCCGGATGGCTGATTAACTTCTTTGATTACATATTCACATTTCTTTATGATTACGCCTCCAAAATTTTACAGTTGTTATATTCGAAGATGTTTCATAAAAAATGCTCAACATTCTATTTGGAAGGCGGCAAAATATTAACACGTTTGGAGTAGAGAAACTTTGGAAAGTAAAACAATTAAGCACGTAGCTGTTTATTTAAGAAAATCACGGGACGATGGTGAGTTTGAAGACGTTCTCTCGAAGCATAGGGATACCCTTATGGCCTTGGTAGAGAATCGAAATTGGACCTATAGGCTATACGAAGAAGTGGCCTCTGGGGAAAAGATCGAATCCCGAAAAGAAATGCAGAAGTTACTTCGGCATGTTGAAGACCAGCTTTATGATGGCGTAGTGGTCATGGATATTGACCGTTTAGGGCGTGGAGAAAATAAGGATTGGGCACTCATTAAAGATACATTCTTAAACTCAGAAACAGTCATTATCACACCAAACAAGATATACGATTTGGAAATAGACAATTACGATGTAATGTTTGATTTCATGTCTATTTTTGCCCGAATAGAATACAAAACGATTAAGCGAAGAATGAAGCAAGGCAAAGAGGCCGGGGAGAAGAAAGGTATGTAGACAAACGGAAAGCCGCCGTTTCCTTACTACTACGATAAGAATACAAGGTCGGTACTGGTGGATGAAACAAAGCGTCCGATTTACCGAGCGATTGTAGAGAGATATCTTAATGGAACAAACTTGGGACATATCGCCATTTGGCTGACGGATAACAAGATACCGACACCATATAACATTAAGCTTGATGGAAAGAACAAGGGTTGGTCAAATATTACGGTTCAACGGTTGCTGGCAAGCGAAATCCATTTGGGTTACATCACTTATGGTAAAACCCGTTCCAAACGTGGACTGGTGGAATTGGTTCCCGAAGAAGAGCGAGTTAAAGTCATGGAAACTCATGAAAAGCTGAAAACGCCGGAAGAACATGAAGTGATTATGGAGCGGCTGCTTAAGAATCGCATGTTGAATCCCAATTCAAGACGTAACATGTTTCCTTTGTCAGGCTTGCTTTATTGTGAAAAATGCGGTTCACGGATGAGGTTCCGGGTGGGAGAGAACAAGAAGCAGGGACAGCACTGGAGTGCATTGTGCTATCACCAGTACAAAGATGGCAGCAAATGTGAACAGCGTGGCAAGGTAATGGATGCTGATTTTTTCAATGCTTTGTATGATCGGATTATCCATGTAGATCCAAACATTTTACGGGAGATTGAATTGCATGGAAGTAGGTACAATGATACACAGGTCATTATCGCGGTCAAAGAGCAGGAGTTGAAGAAGCAGAAGCGGGCTTTGGACAAGCTGCATGAATCGTATGAAGAGGACATGATAACGAAACAAGTATTTTTGGAGCGTAGAGCTATCCTGTCTAGGCAGATACAGAAGCTGGAGGAAGAGTTGAAGGATTTGCGGAAGGTTGTAGTAGATGAAGGGAATTATCCTACTGTGGAGCAGATATATGAGCGGATAGGTGAGTTTAGGGAGTTATGGAGTGTCGCGGTGACGAGTGAAGAGAAGAATCGGACGTTGAAGAAGCTGGTGGAGCGGATTGTGTATGATCGGGAAGGGAATCGATTAGAATTAACGGTTTGTTATAGATAGCTACGTAACAAACATATCTGAGTGAGTCAAATATGATTAGAGCCGCGCTGTATTTGTCGCGGCTCTTGTACATTCAACACTTTTAAATACATTGACAAATGTAGGTGTAAAGAAATAGTCGAAAAGGTTTTGTTGAAGACAGGAATAAATAAAATAGTTGTCGAATTTTAACAATATAGTATTATTTATAAAAATAAATATGGAGGTGTTCCAAAAATGCACGTTGAATGCGTAGAAATACAAAACTATAGAAAATTGAAATCTTGTCAAGTAGAACTTACAGATAAAACTACAATATTTGTTGGAGCTAACAATAGTGGGAAAACTTCTGCTATGGATGCACTAATAAAATTTCTTGATAAAAAAAATAAATTTACAATTAATGATTTCACATTATCTAATTGGATTGGTATTAATAAAATTGGAGAAAAGTGGATGAATAATAGTGAAGAAATACTAAATTTTCTTAAAGAGGACTTGGAAAAGCTCGTACCTACTATGGATGTGTGGATAAAAGTAACAGAAAATGAAGTTCATTATGTAACTCATTTAATTCCATCCTTGAATTGGAAAGGGGGATTAATTGGAGTTAGATTGAGACTAGAACCCAAAGATATTGAGTATATGTATAAGGATTTTATTGATTCGGTTAATTCTGCTAAAGAAACGCTTTCTGCATTAAAGTCAACGAATTCGTTATCGTTGTGGCCAAGAAATCTTAAAGATTATTTAAACAAAAAGTTCCATTCCCATTTTACAGTTAGAGCATACATACTTGATCCAGAGAAACTATCAACTCCTGACCCAAATAATGGATTAGCTCAACCTCAAACTTTACCCTATGATAGTGATTACATAGATGAAGACCCATTTAAGAAACTTTTTTTAGTGCACTATATTGGTGCACAACGAGGATTTTCTGATCCTACTAATACAAATGAAAACGATGAATCTACAAATGGAATAGTGGGAAATCTTTCAACACAACTGCGAAAGTATTATAATTTGCATTTGAATCCAACTGAATCACCAGATCCAACAGATATTGACGCTCTACAAGCTATTGAATCTGCTCAAGACATCTTTGATTCCAAACTACATAAAGGATTTGAAAATGCACTGTTTGAACTCCAGAGTTTAGGATATCCAGGTTTTTCCGATCCTAGAATAACCATTTCAACTAAATTTAAACCAATTGATGGGCTTAACCATAGTTCTGCCGTACAATTTGATTTAATGCCGGAAAATAGGCAATTTAACGAACATTTAAGACTTCCTGAGCAGTACAATGGACTGGGGTATCAAAATTTAATATCTATTATTTTTAAAATGATGCAATTTAGAGATGAATGGATGAAGGTAGGGAAATTATCTAAGATCGTCCCAAGCAACAAAGATGATTTTTCAATACCACCATTGCATATAGTATTAGTGGAGGAACCGGAAGCACATCTTCATATTCAAGTTCAGCAAGTTTTTATTCGTCATGTATATGATGTTTTATGTAACCATGAACGTTTAGGAAATGAGTTCTTTAAGACCCAACTAATTGTAAGCACACATTCAGGCCACATTGCTCATGAAATGCCCTTTTCAAGTTTACGTTATTTTCGTAAACAACCATCAACGCTAAACAATGAAGTCCCTATATCTACTGTAGTTAATCTTTCAAATGTATTTGGAAAGGAAAAGGAGACAGAACGCTTTGTAACTAGATACCTACAAATAGTTCATTTTGATTTGCTCTTTGCAGATGCGGTCATAATAGTGGAGGGACCTGCTGAGCGTATGTTAATACCGCATTTTATTCGTAAACATTTTCAAGTATTGAATCAAAAATATATATCTTTACTGGAAATTGGGGGGAGTCATGCCCATACTTTAAGACCATTAATTGAGAGACTGGGTCTGACGAGTTTAATAATAACTGATTTGGATTCAGCAGAGCCTATAAATAACTCAGCTATGCCTCCTCTTCGAAATAAAAATTATATTTCTGTGAATGATACATTGAAATCCTGGGTACCTTGCAAAACGAAGATTGACGATTTATTTGATTTAAATTTTGAAGAAAAAATAAAACGATACAAGCAAGATCGCTTTGCAATAAAAGTTGCTTATCAATATCCAATTAAAATATTAATGGTTCCTGATGGTCCAGAGGTAGAAGCCCTTCCGTATACTTTTGAAGATGCATTAGTTTTTGAAAATTTATCACTTTTTAAAAATCTTAAGGGAACGGGTTTACTAAAAAAGTTTAAAAATGCGATTTTTGAACAAAAGACAATTACTGACCTAGGAAAACAATTTTTTGACGATCTAAGAACTGGGAAAAAAGCCGAATTTGCTCTCCAGTTAATCTATTTAGAAGAACTGAAAGACCTTAAGGTACCAAAGTACATAGATGAAGGGCTAACTTGGTTAGAGGAACAATTACAACAAAGAGAATCGGAAAATATTGATAATCAAAATACCGTTGAAATTTTAGTAGAAGAAGTGGTGTGAATTAAATGGATATAGACCAAAATAAAGATGATTTTATTGATAATCATGTGGATAAAGAAATTATTAGTTGTTTGAATTTTAATAATCCAAAAAGCTTCTTTCTATTTGCGGGAGCTGGATCAGGAAAAACTAGATCACTTGTTTTTGCATTAAATCAAATTCGAAAACTATATTATCAACATTTGCGATTTAGAGGGCAAAGTGTAGCAGTTATTACGTATACTAACGCTGCTTGCGATGAAATTGGTCGTCGGCTTGACTATGATCCTCTATTCTCCGTTTCTACTATTCACACCTTTATCTGGGAGTTAATAAGAGGATTTGACACGGATATTAGAGACTGGCTATGTACCAGTTTGAAAACACAAATTGAAGAATTAAAAATAAAACAAGAAAATGGACGGTTTGGAACGAAAATTTTCATTGAACGCCAATTAAGTATTGAAACTAAGGAAATTCGCCTTCGAAATATTGATAAAGTTAAACAGTTTACGTATAATCCTTCTGGTCTTAATCAAGATAGATCATCTTTAAGTCACACTGAGGTAATAAATATTGGTGCTTATTTCATAAACAATAAGCCATTAATGCAAAAGATATTAATTAATAAATATCCTATTTTATTCATTGATGAAAGTCAGGATACTAACAAAGATTTAATTGACGCGCTGTTTGAAGTTGAAAAGAAAAACACTGGTGTTTTTTTACTAGGTTTGTTTGGTGATACAATGCAAAGGATATATTCTGATGGTAAACTGGATTTGGGATTGAATTTACCGGAAATATGGGAAAAACCTATAAAAATAATGAACCATCGTTGCGCACCAAGAATCGTTGAGGTGTTAAATAGAATCCGTTATATTGTGGATGGTCAACAGCAGAGGGCAAGAACGGATAAAGAATTTGGTTTTGCTCGTTTTTTTGTATTCCCTCTCAATACTGATAAAGCTAAGGCAGAAAAAATGGTTGAAGATAGAATGTCAGAAATTACTGGTGATAAACAATGGTCTGGTACTGATGCAGATTACACAACACTAATTCTTGAACATCATATGGCTGCTAATCGATTAGGTTTTTTAGAGTTTTTTCGACCGCTTTACCAGATGGATAACTTAAAAACTGGGCTATTGGATGGTTCACTTCCGGAACTGACATTTTTCACACAAGTTATTCTACCTATAGTGCAAGCAAATAAAAATGGAGATGAATTTGCCATAACCAATACTGTAAGAAAATATTCTCCTTTATTAAAGATTCAAAAAAATGAAACTGAACAACTATTAAAAATCAAAGAGGCAAAAGAATCGATAAATCAGTTCCTCTCCCTCTGGAGTGAAGATAATAATCCACGTTGCGTTGATGTTTTAAAGTGTGTAAAAGAATTGAATTTGTTTGATATTCCAGAAAGTTTACACCCATTTACTATTGACATAAATGAAAATGATCAGGATAATGAGGGAAATCCAAGTGATTTTCATGAAAACGACTTAATAAGTGCTTGGTCTGAATGTTTAAATGCTCCTTTTAGCCAGATATCAGCATATGATTCTTATGTAAAGGGTAAATTGAAATTTATGACTCACCAAGGAGTTAAAGGGCTTGAATTTCCACGTGTGATGGTAATTATTGATGATAACGAAGCGCGCGGTTTTTTGTTTAGCTATGATAAGTTATTTGGGGCAAAAGAAAGAACCAGAGCAGATATAGAGAATGAAGCAGCAGGTAAAGATACAAGTATTGAGCGAACAAGACGTTTATTTTATGTTACATGCAGTCGTGCAGAAAAAAGTCTTGCTATTACTGCTTATTCTGAAAATCCAAAATTGGTCAAAAAACATTTATTGGAAGAAGAATGGTTTGAAGATTTTGAAGTGGAGATTTTTTTATAGAATATGAACTTTTCTCCTGATGTTTATTTCAAAATAGGTTTGAACTTTGATGCATAAGAAAGGTACTTTGAAAAAAAGTGACCTTTTTGTAAATGGTATTCCCCAATTAAATTTTAGTACTGCTTTAATGTAGCATAAACATTCTAACTATTATGGTAATCCAACTTTATTATGGTTACCTTGGCAAAAATATGAGCCTCTGGAATAAGTTCCAGAGGTTTGATAAAATTTAACGTTCAAATATAGCTTCAATTTCAGTGATAAATACCTCACTTGAACTATAACGGTCATAATCGTCGTAATCGGTATCTTTTAAATAGGAATCAATTGCATTTTCAATTCCAATTGTATTAAGGCTATATGATTCTGGTAGAGTTAAAATATTGATTATATTTTCTTCTAATGAAGATAGTTTTTCTTGAATCTCCTTTTCGATATCTGCACTTATTTTTTTCTCCAAATCGGACACTGCAGAGTCTTTATCAATATCATCTTCTTCATCGCCTCTAAACCAGTATCTCTTCGTATTTTCTCTAATCAACTCACCAATATCGTAGTTATCACAATAATCCGAGGTGTCTATATTTTCTATATAATCTATTATCGTATCCTCCATCAATTCTTTGCAAATCAACTTAAACCAATAGAAATTCATCTTTTTGATTTTAAAAAAATCATTTAATAGATTTATGGTGAAAATTAATTCATCCAAATTTAAATTACACATTAAATTCTTAATATTGTCTTGTTTGTTGATAAATTGATTAATTGAATAAAATGAGTATAATTCATCACTAAGTAAACTATTGATTATCTCAAAATGAGTCAACCAATTAACAGTTGAATAGTTATAGCAATATGAATTGTTTAAATAATCGGTAATAATTTCGCTATAATTTACATTAATTATTCCATTTTTACAAATTTGAGCTGTAATAAAATAATTTTTTTGATCTACACTAAAAAACTCAATCTCGTTAATTTTTTCGCTAACAATGTACTGATGATAAATGTGGGGGAGTTCCTCTTTTGAGTAGCATCGCTCAAATTGCGCGAAATAACATATTGAATTGCGAACTTCATCTAATTCTAATGAGTTATTCATAAAAACAATTTTAAGGTAATCATTAACAGAAGGGTTAATTACTCCAATGTGTTTCTTACCTTTTAAATCAATAATATTAATGATGGACTGGTTTAGACGTGATAATACCAAACTCCAATTGTCAATTGTAAAATCAATATTTTTCATTCTTGATAGACGTTTATAGAAGCATTTTTTAAAAATGTCATGTTCAACATTAGTATCAGTTAAAGAATATAAAGTTGATAAAAAAGCCCTATCAATATCTAGAAGTCGTTGTTCAAATTCATTTTTCCAAATATCATTTGGGTTCGCAAGAGTATCAAAAATATAGTTAAAATACAGAGTTGGCGTTTCTTTTAAGTAGTTATGCTCATAGGTAACATGCTCTATAATGCGTGGTGTGTAATTTTTATGTTGAACAATTTTTAAATAATGTTTGTTTTCTTTTATTGAATTGTAATAATCGCTTGGTATATTTTTGAATTTCAAGTGATTGTAAAATATTTTGGCTTTTTCAAGTGGAGTTATATCATCCATGTTAATAGTGTAAATTCTTATTTTTTTTTGTTGAAAGAAAATATTGAAGTCTATAGATCGTTCTTTTGCTTCATTAAAAATAGTAATTCTTGAATTCAAAATAAGTTTCTTATTATTTGATAATTTCACATATTTTATCAAAGAGAGTAACTCATTTTCTTGAGTTTGTTTCATATTAAAATAGTGTTGGCCAAGGCAATCATCTAACAACACTATTTCTTTGGTTTCTTTTTCACTTGAGAGTGATTTTTTAATGTCGTTGATATCTCCGTTGGTTGTATATCTTACTCTATAACCTTGGGTGGCGTAGTATAAAACAAGCATTTTTGAGGTAATGGTTTTACCGACTCCTGGCCCTCCTGTTATCATGAGTAATCCATTATTATCTAAAAGTTCGACACATTGCTCGTAAATTTTGGTTGGCACAAAAAATCTACTATCTTCATCTATATCACAAAAAAGTGTTTCACAGTCTATAAATATATTTTGGTTATATACTTCACTTAAAATATTTGAAGAATACAACCATAACTTATGATGCTTTCTAACTATGTCTGTATTTTCTGGATTTTGAAGAAATTCATCAATTTCGTTTAAAGTAACTACATTTTTATCTGTCGGCATGAAATCCAAAAACATCTCGTATATTTCTCTGATGTTTCCATCAGTCAGTTCCATCCCACAACATACAAAATATTGATTAGGGTGCCACATACGAACCTTCTCGACTTCATTTCTTAGAGACGTGCGAAGATTGGAATACTTGCTTCTAATGTAATGCTTGACTTGCACGATAATATTGTGTGTGTAAGTATTGTCTGTTAAATCAATACCCCCATCTCTTCCCCTCGAAAATAATCGCAAGGAAGCGGAGAGTTTCCTCTCCATTACATCTTTACATAGTTCTTCAAATTCGACGTCATTTAAATTGTGATAATTAAACATTTTATTCACCCTTACGTTAGGCAATTGGTTAATTACGCTAATTTATATTAATTTCGTTAATGGAAAGTTATCCTAATTAGTATACCCTATAACAGAATAAGTAGTGATGCCGATATGCGTAAAATATCCTTAAGCTCGAAATTTGCTTAAAGGAGATGGTACCCCATGACAACTCTAAAAGTACCCAATAGATTAGCCAATGGAAAATCGCCGTACTTGCTCCAAGATGCTCAAAATTCAGTTGACTGGTTTCCTTGGTCGGAACAAGCTTTTGACAAAGCCAAGATAGCTTTATTGCGAAAAAATTCTAAATAATAAAAAAATTCACCAATATAATGTATCCACTTTTTTTTCAATAAGTGGCTAATTTATAATAAAGGTACATAATGTAGAGGAACCTTCTACTAATTCTATATCCATTTTAGAAGAAATCAGAATCAGCCGCAAATAAAATTCGCTTGCAGGAAACAAAAAATTACTATTGAAATGGGGGCTTTATGAATGGAGGTTAATCCTAAAGATCCTATTGTTCGTTATGCAATTTTGGAAGCACACGGTTTTCAGTGCTATTATACTGAAAAATCATTGAATGTGTTTAATGCAACAATAGATCATATAGTTCCGCAATCTTATGAAGGTAAATTAGACGAACTAAATGAATATAAGAGAGTACTTGGCCATGATGTAGACATAAATCATTTGTATAATTTGGTTCCTGCAACCTGGAAGATAAATTTATTAAAAAGCAACAAATTATACGAAGTACCACACGCAATTTTTTTAATAAATCGGGCAAAAGAAAAAGCTCCAGAAATAATAAAAAGAATCCAAGAGTTGAGGAATTTTAAAGATTTCGAAAGATATCTTACAGCAATAAGCGCTTACATTAGTAGTTCAAATAACCCAAGGATAGAGTTTTCAAAAATAGTAGAATTATTACCTGAACAATTTGGTCCTTTTGAGAAAAAAAGAGAAGTTACATCTGAGAATTTTTCAAGAAGTCTGCCTTCGGTAAGTCTTATGGCATTTTTACCTAGGCCTTATGAGCAGTGTGGTAGTTGTTGTTTTGAATTCAGGAGTGTCTTTGTTAGCGACTGTATGATCACACTTTCTCATAAACAAATTACCCAACAACTGTTTTTAGGTTTGAATACTGATTACAAATTAGAGAAAAGAGGTTTTATAGTAGGTAAGCATTTTAATCTTCCAAATCTGTATTATATACAACTTGGTAATAATCGCTTTACATTAAAGGAAGAAGAAGTTGAAGAACTATGTAAAATAGTTGATGACTTTGGAGGAGTTTTTGTTAGACGATTTCAATCAATTGAAAACAAATGGGGAGTATCAAATTTTTGTGAGTTTGATCCATATGAATGTTCAGTAAAACTTATTGAAATTAAAAGAAGTTTATGGAGGAAGATGATTGAGTTTTCGTGGGAATTTGATTATGCAAATGGAAATTCAGAATGGCATATATTTAATCGTACAAATGGCACTATAATGCTTTATCCAAATCGTATAATCTTGACAAGACTAGAACCTGAGAACATAGAATCGTATCATTATGCATCTTATATGAATCCCGATGAAACTTTATGGATTAAATGGAAGAGGTATGATAATCGATTTATAATTGACGAAGAACCTTGGACGGCGGAACAGACATTTCATTGGTTGACAGAAAAGTTTATTCCTTATGTAGTCTATTATTATGAACTAGTCAATATAAAGAAACGCTGGTTTGGAAAAAGTATGGATTTTCTTGAATTCAGTAACAATTTTAAAATTGACAACTACATAATAAGTTCTAGTTTTCAGATAACAAGAGACTTTGAACTTATTGACAGTGCTGATGATTTGTTATCTGAGATGTATTCATTACAGATGTTTTTTAGTACTAACCCAAGGATTTCTTTATCTCTAGAAGAGATCAAATCTATTTTTTTAGGAATAAAGTATATTCTGATGAATATAGAGTTACCAAACTACTCTTACTATTACATAAGAAAGCAAATTGATTATTCTATGCTTGAAAAAAATGATCATATGGATGCAATAGCTTTAATTAATCATAAATTAGAGACTATCGTTGAAGAAAATATAACTTTGGGGCAGATTGGTGAGTTATTTAAGTGCTATATTGAAGCACTTAAATGTAAAAGTGCAATAAATAATCTAAATAAAATAGTCATTAAAGAAGTTATTAAACTACTTGAACCAATTTGGGAAAGATATTATTTTATTGAATACATAAAGCGAATTGGTAAAGATAACAATTAGAAGTATATTTTGTTATTTATTCTATGATTTTCCCTCTCGTGTAAAATAACCTAAGCTTTACTTTAACCAATCATACCGAGACAAGGTAATGACCCATGACAACTCACAGTCAAGGGAAAATCACCATATCTGCTGCAACACGCACATAACCCGGTGAACTGGTTCCCTTGGTCAGAAGAGGCTTTTGAAATCGCCAAGCATTTTTCTTATCTATTGTGCATAGCTAGTTATTGACCCACACGAACCTCCCGTTGATGGGATGTTCGTGTGGGTCAAGATTTACAGGAATATCTGCGATGTTTTGGCAGTAGGCATTAAATTATGAATAGAATATCTATGGAATTGAGATGAGCCTGCATGAAACCAAAAATCGGCGCGATCAAATTTGGCGGAATTACATTCATCCTTTCAGGTATTCTCTTTTTCGCCCAATATCTGTTTGTTCTGCCCATCCCCACTCTGCCGCTTAGCGATGCGGACTTGGTAAAATGGCTGCAGGAATGGCGGTTTAACATCTCCATGGCGGACGAACTGATGTTTTTCGCCGCATTGTTATTGATCCCCTCCCTCTTTGCTTTGTACCGGATATTGGTGAAGGCGGACAAAATCAAAACAGTACTGGGATGCGGTCTATTGGCTGCTACCGTGCCGGTCAATATCTTATTGGTCGTAATCCTGGGGCGCTTGGTCTATCCCGTTTATGAGATTGAACTTTCGCCGGAGATCTACAAGCTGGTACTCAGCATCTACTATGGAGGTTTGCACTCTGTAGCGATCATACTGGGCATGGCAACCATCATTTTGTGTCTTGTTATTGGAAAAAGTATACTTGGGAAGCCTATGGCCTATTTCGGATTTACGGCAGGTCTGTTGGAACTGGTCGGGGCCTATCCTTGGCTGATTGGATCGGTGATGGTCTTTGTTTCCCAGTTGGTTTTCTCCGCATGGTTTGTCATGCTCGGTCTGAATATGGCGTGGAAATCGGGGCAGGCGGAGGGATAGGCATCAATTGCTGTTTGGTGATGTTTACCTATTGAGCCGATATATATTGATTGATAAACAAGCTTCCTTGGTTCGTCACAGGAGCTTGTTTTTTCTTATTAATCTTTAATTTCCGGATAATGTTGCGTGTTTGACGGATTATGTCGAATAATTTATTATTCACCTATAAATCCTACTTGACTAGGTGGGATAATGGGTTTATAGTATGAAAAAAGCTAACGGAAAGATGGTTTAGATAATAGCTTCAACAATCCATTGAACTCTTAATTTCATAATTGTATACAATTATACAATTTTTTTCAGGCACCTATAAATTTCGATGAGGAGCAATAGAGGTATGGTGATAAGATCCCGAAGGTTGTCAAAGGATAATACCTACTATGCATTAAAACAAAAAATTATTGATAGTGAGTTAGAGCCGAATCAAGCGGTAAACGAAGAAAATCTGGCGGCGCTGCTCGGGGTAAGCCGCACTCCGCTAAGAGAGGCCATTCAGAGATTGGAGAACGAGGATTTTCTCGTTCGTCAGACAAATGGAAGGTTGCGGGTAGCCTCCATCACGATCAAAGAGGTTGAAGAGGTGTTTCTGATCCGCAGCATGCTCGAAGGCTATATTGCAAGAAGTGCGGCTAAGAATGCTTCTGACAAAGATATTCAACATTTAACGACGATGATGGAACGAATCAAACATTCCTTTCAACTGGGTGAGAAACAGGATTTTGTATCGTATGGCTTTGAATTCCATGATTATTTATATGAAATAAGCGAACTTAAAACGTTCGAAAAAGTTCTGAATCAATTAAGAGGCCATTCGCTACGCTACTGCCGCTATGTTTCCATGCATGGGGATTGGAACACACAAGCGGACGAAGAACATAATTATATTTTGCAAATGATAGCGGACAAGAATGAAGACGGTGCGGAACAAGCAATGCGTGACCATATTTTAAGCAGTTTATCCACAGCGCTTAAATATATCAAGGGAATCGACCGTATCGATTCATAATGAAAGGGGAGTACTCTTCAATGAATCCACTTAATGAGAAAGACCAAGCTTTAACCAGTCGATTGATCGAGGTTCGAAGAAACCTGCATCGAGAACCGGAGTTGGCCTATGAAGAGTTTAAAACAACAGGGAAACTGCGGGAATGGCTGACAAATGCGAATATACATATCCTGGACCTTCCTTTGGAAACCGGGCTGATCGCAGAGATCGGACAAGGCAGTGGTCCTATTGTGGCTATTCGTTGTGATATAGATGCACTTCCGATAGAAGAACAAACAGAATTGCCTTTTGCATCAGAGATTCCAGGGAAAATGCATGCATGCGGTCATGACTTTCACACCGCTACCATCTTAGGCGCAGCCTTGTTGTTGAAAGAACGTGAAAGCGAATTGACGGGAAGGGTTAGAGTATTGTTCCAGCCTGCGGAAGAAACAGGACACGGGGCGGAAAACGTATTGGCATCCGGAGGTTTAAAGGATGTAGCTGCCATATTCGGTTTGCACAATTCACCGGATCTGCCTACGGGAGCTTTTGGAACGAGAACCGGGGCTTTAACGGCAGGTGTTGACCGGTTTGAGATAACTGTGAAAGGCGTTGGCGCTCATGCCGCCACTCCGGAAAAAGGGGTGGATGCCATTGTGACTGCGGCTCAAATCATTACCATGCTGCAAACCATCGTAAGCCGTCAAAATAATACGATAGAGCCGGTTGTGTTAAGTGTTACCCGAATTAACGGGGGGTTCACCTGGAATGTATTGCCGGAAAAAGTCGAATTGGAAGGTACGGTTCGAACATATAATGAAGAGATTCGCCGTCAAATTCCGCTGCAAATGACGCGAATTATCGAAGGGATTGCCGCAGGAGCCGGGGCTGAGGCGCAGTTGCATTGGTATCCGGGCCCGCCGGCAACGATAAATCACGGGGAATGGGCTGATTTTGCCAAAGAGGTCGCTTTAGAAGCCGGATATGATGTGCATGATATCCCGCTCCAAATGGGCGGAGAAGATTTCTCATTCTATTTACAGCAGATCCCGGGGGCGTTTGTAAATATCGGAACAGGACCGGCCTATGCTTTGCATCACCCGCGTTTCGACGTGGATGAGACAGCTATACTACCTGCCGCTAAATATTTCGCTAACTTGGCAGAACAAGCACTTGCGAAGCTGCAAGGGAAAGCTTAATCCTAACTCTACAAAATGATTGAGGGGAATGAACATGATTGAATTAAAGAATGTTTACAAAACGTTCACTCGGAAAGGGATCGCGATTGATGCGCTGAAGGGGATCGATTTAAAGGTAGAAAAAGGCGACATCTTCGGGGTGATCGGCTATAGCGGCGCGGGGAAAAGCACATTGATTCGTTTAGTCAATTATTTGGAAAGACCTACGGAAGGACAGGTCTTTGTAGATGGGCATGATTTAGGAACCTATAACGATAAAGAGCTGCGAACGGCCAAGAAAAATATAGGCATGATTTTTCAACATTTTAACCTGCTGGAATCCAAAAAAGTATTCGATAATGTTGCGATTCCTCTAGTTCTACTGAAAAAGAATAAACAAGAAATCCGTCAGCGGGTATTGGAACTGCTGGAGTTTGTTGGATTAAGTGACAAAGCCGGAAGTTACCCCAGCGAATTATCGGGTGGACAGAAGCAGCGGGTCGGAATTGCCAGAGCGCTTGCCTCGAATCCATCTATTCTCCTGTGTGACGAAGCGACTTCCGCCTTGGATCCGCAGACAACGCAATCGATTTTACAGCTTTTGAAAAGAATCAATGCCGAATATAACATTACCGTGATGATCATTACGCATGAAATGTCCGTCATTCAAGAGATTTGTAACAAGGTGGCCGTGATGGAAGAGGGACGAATTATAGAACAAGGAAGCGTTCTGGATGTATTCGGCCATCCCAAACATGAGACCACGAAAAATTTTGTGAAGACGGTTATTCAAAACAGCATGACGTCGAGCGTTCAAAAATCATTAAAAGCAGAGCGCGGAAGTCTGCTCTATAAACTCAATTTTGTCGGGGAAAGCGCATCTGAGCCTATTCTGTACGAGATGATTCGTTCCTTTGAAATCAAGGTCAATATTTTATTTGCGAATATGACGGAGATTCAAGAAACGACACTGGGAACGGCGATCATTCAAATTCACGGCGATAGATCGCAGGTTGAGAATGCATTGGCTTTCTTGAAAAGACATGGGGTTAATGTAGAGGAGGTAGAATCAAATGTTTTCAACCACAATAACAAGTGATCAATTTCTGAAAGCCATCATAGAAACCATTCAAATGGTAGGGGTATCCCTTTTTGTGGGTTCCCTTCTAGGAATCCCTTTAGGGATATTACTTGTAATCACTCGTTCAGGTGGGGTTTTGGAGAACAGAGCGCTTTACGCCATACTAAACCCGATTATCAACATCGTTCGCTCGCTGCCCTTTATTATTTTGCTGGTTGCGATTATTCCGTTTACCCGGCTCATTGTTCAAACTTCGATTGGGACAAGCGCGGCGATCGTGCCGCTGATAATCTATATCGCGCCCTACATCGCACGTTTGGTAGAGAACTCCCTGCTGGAAGTGAACCCGGGAATTCTTGAAGCCGCTGAAGCGATGGGGGCAACCCCTTTACAAGTTATCTGGTATTTTATGTTGCCGGAAGCGGTAGGCTCCTTGATCCTGTCTTTGACCACGGCAACGATCGGGTTGATCGGTGCAACCGCCATGGCCGGAACCGTAGGCGGCGGAGGAGTTGGAGACTTGGCTATAGTTTATGGATACCAACGATTTGACACTGTAGTCGTGGTGGCTACCGTGTTTATTCTCATCATTTTGGTACAAGGCATTCAATCTTTAGGCAACATGCTGGCAAGAAAAATTCGCCGTTATTAGTGATTACTAACACAAGGAGGGATCGACAGATGAGTGAATGGAGTAAGCAAGATCGATTTAATGCCCTATTATCCGGAGAACGTGCGGATCGTCATATTGTCAGCGGATGGCGTCATTTTATCGACAAGGAACAAAATGATGAAGATTTGGCGGCAACAACGATTTCTTTTACGAAAAAATATGATTGGGATTGGGTCAAAATCAACCCAAGAGCGACCTACTTGGCTGAAGCCTGGGGAAATCAGTATGACTTTACGGATTATCAGACCGTATTTCCTAGGCAGAAAACGACGGTTGTTCCTGTAGCCGACAATCTTTGGGATCTCGAAGTGAAAAAGGCAACCCAAACCGCATCCTTGCAGGAGCATTTGGAGGCGGTTAGGAAAATCCGCCAAGGGTTACCGGACACTCCGTTAATCCAAACGGTATTTTCGCCATTAACGGTGTTGCTGTTTATCGTAGGGCGTTCGGCTTATGTAACAAAAACCGTGTTCGGCATCGAGCAACCCGTTACTTTGGATTCGTTGTTTAAAGAACATAGAGCGGCGGCCCACCATGCGTTGCATGCGATTTCGCTAACCTTGGCCGATTATGTGCAAGAGTTGCAGAAAGCGGGTTCGGATGGTTTGTTCTATGCGGTGACGGGTACGGCGCATCCCGGATTATTTGATGAAGCGATGTTTGATGAGCTGTCCAGACCTTATGATTCTATTGTTTTGGAGGCCGCTAGCTACGGGAAAAACATCCTTCATACTTGCGGTGCCCATGCGCAGCCCGAGAAATTCAACGATTATCGGATTGACGGGATCAGTTGGGATACTATAGCCGAAGGAAATCCGGGGTTGGAAGCAAATCTCAAAGCTACTAAAGTAGGCGGGATTGATCATGGATTGTTTGCCGTAAACGACATTGGACAAATTCGCAAGCAAGCTAAAGAAGCTTTGACCTTAATGAAAGACCAGCCCTTTATCCTCTCGCCAAATTGTGCAATTCCGTTAAATGTAACGGATGAGGCATTGGAACAATTAAAAAGATCGATATTTGAATAGGAGATGAGTGTATGAAAAAGTTCATGTTAGTGATGTTGATAGGTGTTTTGGCGGTGTTGACGGCTTGCGGCAATAAGCAAGCCGATAATGCTGGAGACAAGAAAAAAATCACAGTTGGATTTGGTGTCGGTACCTACGAGGAACAATTCCGTCAATCGATTCTGCCGATCCTGGAGAAACAAGGCTATACCGTTGATATTAAAACCTTCTCGCAAAACATGCAGGTCAATCCGGCAATGAAGGAAGGCTCCATTGACGCAAGTATCTTTCAAAGTACGGCCTACATGGAGGCCATTAATGAAGAAATTAATGCGGATATGACTGGAATTGCATATGTGCCAGGTGCCCCGCAAGGTCTTTATTCCGTAAATCATACGACTCTTGATGATGTCAAAGACGGTACGACGGTGGCTGTTCCCAACGATCCGGTGAACCAGGAGCGTGCACTTCGTATTCTGGAAGAATTGGGCTGGATCAAAATTAAAGAAGGAGCAGGGGTAGCGGATTTCAACATTAACAGTATGGAGCCGGATAAGTTCAATATCGATATTAAAGTGCTGGACCCCGCTCAAATTCTGGTCTCCCTTCAAGACGTAGATTATGGTGTTGTAAACGGTAATTACATTGCGAATTCACCGGACAGAAAGATTACGGATGCTCTTAAAATCGAAAATACGCCAATGCAGCACAGAATCATCGTATCGGTTAACAAAAAGGATGAAAATTCCCAGTGGGCCAAAGACTTGAAGGCTGCGTATGAATCCAAAGAGTTTGAGGAATATATCCTTGGTCTGGAAAAGTATGACGGTTTCATTCTGCCGGAAGCATGGAAGAACAATTAAGTAAGGAAGTGAGCGCAAGTGACACAGAAAAAGATTCATTTTATTGGCGGAGGACAGATGGCGGAAGCGATCATCCGCGCAAGCATTGCCAAGGGTACCCTATCTGCAGATCAAATCAGCGTATCGGATATTAACGAAGCACGTCTTCAGTTGTTGAAGGCAAAGTACAGCGTAAATACAGAAAGTTCGCAAGAGCAAGGTCTTTCTGCGGCAGAATTGATCGTGATTGCAGTTCGTCCGCAGGATGATTTGAATGCACTCGGACAAATCGTACAACAATTCGCTTCACCTACTGCCACAGTCGTGTCGATTGTGGCGGGGGTAACGATTGAGAAGTTAGGCGGTTATTTTGGAACGGAGCGCCCGATTACCCGGGTCATTCCCAATACATTAACCGATACGGGTTACGGATATAGCGGCGTCGCCTTAAATGCCTACGTCATTCGTGATCAAGTAGAGGATTTCCTGCTCGGGTTCGGCAAAGTGCAGTATCTGGAGGAGTCGTACATCGATATCTTCACCGGGTTCGGTGTGGCCGGGCCTAACTATATCTATTATTTCATTGAATCATTCGTGGATGCCGGTGTCCTTGCCGGACTGCCGCGGGAACAGGCATGGAAGGTAGCGTTGGAGAATATGATGGGGGCGGTAATGATGCTGCAGCAAACCGGCCTGCACCCAAGACAGCTGCTCGATATTAACAATTCACCCGGCGGTGTCGGCATGCATGGGTTATACGAACTGAACAACAGCGACTTCGCGGCCGGACTGCAGAGAAGCGTATTGGCAGCCGTAAAGCGGACTACCGAGCTGGGAGTGAAGGAATAATGGCCATCATGAAATGGGATCATTTGGTTCATTATGTCAATGATCTGGATAAACCGGTTGAGATCTTCGGAGATCATGGTTTGGTTGCTTTTAAGGGGGGTTCTCATAAGGATTGGGGAACCTATAATGCCTTAAGTTATTTTGGGCTAACCTATATCGAGTTTCTCGGTATTGAGAATCTGGAGTTAGCGAAGGCAACCGAGCACAATGTCGTTGTGAGGGATGCGGTTAAAGTTCTTCCGGGTCATGAAGTCTTGAGCAGGGTTGTGATCCGGACCGATGATATTGAAGAAACCGCTGCTTCCTTGAAGTCGGCAGGTTTATCATTATCTCCTATCATCGATGGCCGCCGTCTGGATAACGAGGGCAGATTAATAGAGTGGCGGATGATGACCATTGATGGCGACTTTCAAGGGCTGGTCTATCCGTTTGTCATTCAATGGAACGGGACGGATGAAGAGAGACTGGAACGGTTAACCGCATCCGGAGTCATTCAATCCCATCCTGCGGGTCAAGCCGAAATCAAGAAGGCGATATTCCGCGTCTCCGATCCTGCAGCTGCCGCCGAACATTGGGGAGAGTGTTTTGGACTGCCGATTGCACAGTCGGAAGGTAACGACACCTTCACCCTTAAGATTGGAGATCAGTCTTTTGATTTCGTGCAAGGGGATGAGAATCAATTCAAACAAGTCGTTTTTGAAACGGATTCCATCGGATTACAAGGAAAGAGTATTCATATTGGTGCGGGGGAGTATGTTTTTATTGAAAAAGCAACCCCGTAAAGGGATATCCTTGGTCTGAAAATAGGCTTGTTATCGTCAAATGCGATAACAAGCCTATTTTCATATTCTCCCATGTAGCGGAAATATAGTGTATTCTGGGATTAGGAAAACCGGAGAGAAATTTTGGGAAAGGTGGTACTATGAAGAAAATCCCGTTAGGTATTGCAGTATTGGCATTTGTGGTGCTTGTAGGTTGTTCACAGAAAGAAAATCATTTAACAGAAAAATCTATATCCAATATAGAAGCTTCTGCTGATTTGCCCGAGAAATCAGCAGCAGAGATATTACGCGATCTAGCTAACCAAGAGTTTTCAATCCAAGCAGATCAGATAAGTGAAGATGATTATAGTTCTATGGAGGCCTTCGGAAAAGCCTTCGTAAATCTTTATACCGGAGCTGTTGCAACTCAGGAACGAGTATCGTTTGAAAACTACATCTCTAATGAAAATCTCCTTCAATTCACTAATAAAATGTTGGAGTTGGAACAACAGCAGGACTTGATGGGGGCCAATGGCGTGATTTTCGGCCTGAGCAATGAGTTTAAGGAAGCAGAGTTCAAGAGGTTGGATAACAATACTTACCATCTGCAATTATCTTTTTTAAACCAGGGGTCCGGAATGAGCTGTAAGCTGTTAGTTCGATCTGTTAATAAGTCATTACAAATAGTAGATTTGTATTTCGGAAACAAAGACGGTGTAGACACGATGGCAACGGGTCATCCTGCGGCAAGAAGCCTTGATAATCCTAAATTGTGGGATGACCGGGAATGGGTTGACGGTGTAATGGAGAAGCTTGGGCAATATGAAACCGAACTGAGCTCTTGAGCATGTAATGTGATAATATAGCTGATAAAGTGTAATTAGCGACAATTATAACGAAGGAGTTTTATATAATGGATCAAGAAATTAAGAAAAATGAGATTCTATCGGCATTTCATTTTAGACATGCGACTAAAGATTTTGATCCCGATAAGAAAATAAGTGCCGCCGACTTTGAGTACATATTAGAGACGGGCCGTTTGTCTCCAAGCTCGTATGGCTTTGAACCATGGAAGTTTGTTATTGTACAAAATAAGGACGTACGTTCCAAGCTTGCGGAGTATGCATCAGGAGCGAGAAAGCAATTACTGTCAGCCAGTCATTTTATGATTATTTTGACGAGAATACCGAAGGATATGGTCGCCAGTTCGGACTATATTGAGGTCATGTTGGAGCATGTCCAGAAGCTGCCACCCGAAACTTTACAGGCGAAGCGGACTAACTATGACCATTTTTTGAAAACGAGTTTTGCAATCGAAGATGATCCTAGAGTAATGTTCGAATGGGCCTGCCGTCAAACTTATATTGCACTAGGTAACATGATGACTGCGGCCGCTCTAATTGGTATTGATTCTTGCCCCATGGAAGGATTCAACAGAGCGAAGATCAATGAACTGTTAGCTGCGGAGGGGATTATGGACCCTGAACATTTTGGCGTTTCCGTTATGGCTGCTTTTGGCTATCGCTTATATAACCCATCCGAGAAGACGCGTCGATGTGCACAGGAAGTGGTTGAATGGTTGGAATAGATAGACTTTTTTAAATAGAAGAAGAGATAGGGAGGGCTGCACTGGCTGCGGTGCCTCTCTATTTCCTTTTTGGGGTCTATTTTTGTTACAATGCTGTCAGGGTTAAGGTTCAAGTAAAGGTTATTCTTAAAGGAGAATATCATATGTTCAAAATATTTATCGTCGAAGACGATCATCAGCTTGCCATGCTGTTACAGGAATATTTGCAAAGATTCGGCTATAGTACGCATGCCGTACAAGACTTTGATCAAGTGAAGCGGGAGTTCGAAGCGGCAGCCCCGCATCTGGTATTGCTTGACGTGAATTTGCCGAAATACGACGGGTATTACTGGTGCAGGCAGATCCGTAACGTCTCCACATGTCCCATCCTGTTTATCTCGGCCCGCGAAGGGAAGATGGACCAGGTCATGGCGCTGGAAAACGGCGGAGATGATTATATAACGAAACCGTTTGATTATGATATCGTGATCGCGAAAATCATGAGTCATTTGCGCAGGGCGTACGGGACTTATGCCGTTGCCGGCGGGGAACGGGGCGTGAATTTCGATGGGTTAAGGTTGGATAAAGACCGCCTTTATCTAAGCTTGAACGATGAAAAAGTGGAGCTCAGCCTGACCGAAGTGAAAATGCTGGAGGAACTGATGCAACGGGGAGAACAGATCGTCAGCCGCGACCGTCTGCTGGAAAAAATATGGGATGACCAGACTTTTGTGGACGACAATACGTTGAATGTGTATGTGACCCGAGTGCGCAAAAAGCTGTCCGCTTTGGGCATCGATGATGCGCTTCTGACCGTGCGTGGACAAGGCTACCGGCTCGTCTCCCGTTGGGAGGAGAAACAATGAAGCTGTTTCTGAAAGATCAGCGGCCGCTATTTACGGTTTATATCCTCCAGCTACTGACCGTTTCGGGGGTATACTGGCTGGACGGCTACCGCAACATGGCCATGGTGCTTTATGCCGCGCTGCTTAGTGGATGCCTGCTGGCGGTGTATCTCGTATTCCGCTACTTGACGAACCGGTCGTTTTACCGCTGCCTGGAACAGGGCGAAGGGTTGGACGCTTTTAAAGAGGTGTCGCCTCAAACCCCGCTGTCCGAGTCATTGCACCAATTCTTGAAAAAACAATACCGCCATTATGTATCCGAATTGAACCGGCAGCAACATAAAATCAATCACCATCTTCAGTTTATCACCCAATGGGTCCATCAAATGAAGACGCCGGTTGCCGTCATTCATCTTATGGTTCAGGATAGCGACGACTCACGCTCAACGGCTATAGGCGATGAGGTGGACCGGCTTCGCAAAGGGCTGGATCTGGTGCTATATACCGCCAGGCTGGACTCCTTTTCACATGATTTCGTTGTGGAGAAACTGGATATGGAGTGTCTTGTACGCGCGGCCGTGTCGGCGCAGAAGCGACTGTTTATCCGCAGCAAAGTGTTTCCGCAATTGGATTTTGCTCAGGAGCCGATAATCATTGCGACCGATGAGAAATGGCTGACTTTTGTGCTCACGCAGATTTTGACGAATGCGGTCAGGTATACCGCAAAAGAACCGGGGACCATAACGATCCGCGGCTTCCGGCGGGAAGAAGAGGCTGTTCTGGAAATCCGGGACGAAGGCGTGGGCATACCGGACAGCGATTTGCCGCGCGTGTTTGATGCCTATTTTACAGGTGAGAACGGGAGAAACTTTAGAGAATCAACGGGGATGGGCCTGCATCTCGTAAAACAGATTTGCGATCAACTGGGCCACCGGGTGGAACTGGAATCCGTCGTCCATCAAGGTACGCTCGTCAGGTTCGTCTTCCATACGGAACATAGCCACCTTACAAAGGAGTAAGGTGTTTGTAAGATTGATCCATAGTTTGCTTGTTTAAGACACCGGTATAATGAGAACATCACCGACAAGGAGGTGCACCTGTGGCTGTTTTGGAGGTCCGGGAGTTATCCAAAATCTATGAAGGAACGATATCGACAAGGGCGCTGGATAATGTGAGTTTTGCCCTGGAGCAAGGGGAATTCGTCGGGATTATGGGTCCGTCGGGAAGCGGAAAAACGACATTGCTAAACGTGATCGCGACGATCGATGAGCCTACATCGGGCCTTGTAAGGATTGGGGGGCACAATCCGCATGGGCTGGACAGAGAAGAAATGGCGCTGTTCCGGAGACGTGAGCTGGGCTTCATTTTTCAGCATTTTAACCTGCTCGATACCTTGACGGTCGAAGAAAATATCGTCCTTCCTTTAACCCTGGACGGTGCACCCGTCGCGGATATGAAGAACAGTTCTCTTGAGATGGTGCGTAGATTGGGTATCGAGTCTGTGATCAAAAAATATCCTCAGGAAATATCCGGAGGACAGATGCAACGGACCGCGATCGCCCGGGCCATGATCCACCATCCCTCGCTGGTGCTGGCGGACGAACCGACCGGGAATCTCGATTCCAAAGCATCCAAAGACGTCATGGAGGCCTTTGGCATGATGAACCGTGAAGAGCGGACTACCATTCTGATGGTCACGCACGACGCCTTCGCCGCGAGCTTTTGCCACCGCGTACTTTTTATTAAAGACGGTAGGTTGTATAACGAGATTTACCGCGGGGAGAACCGGCAGGCCTTCTTTCAAAAAATCATCGATATGATGTCGCTGCTGGGAGGAGAGACCGATCACCTTTCGTCAATTCGCCTTTAGCCATGTGTTGCGCAACAAACGCACCTATGCCGCTTATTTTCTGAGTAGCGCCTTCTCGGTCATGGTCTTCTTCGTGTGTGCCCTGTTCCTGTTTCATCCGGACTTGAAAGCCCAGGTGGCGTGGAATTCCGCATTGTTGGTATTGGCGCAAGCGGAAGTGATCATGTTTCTATTTTGCTTTTTGTTCGTGCTTTATTCCGTCGGCTCGTTTCTGCGTTCGCGCAAGCGAGAGTTCGGAATCCTGCTGATGCACGGGATGACGGTGAGACAGCTGCGCAAGATGGTGTTCATGGAAAATATGCTGGTCGCGGCGGGATCGCTCGGAACCGGCATCCTTGCCGGATTATTAACCGCCAAGCTGTTTCTGCTGGCCGGGTCCAATTTGCTGGGTATCAATCCGCTCTCTTTTCACGTTTCGCTCTATAGCCTGCTGCTGACGATCCTGTCTTTCCTGATGCTCTTTCTCGTCATCTCGCTCTGTACGACGATGCTGCTCGGTTCTACCCGACTGATCGATCTGTTCCAATCGGGAATCAAGCGGGATGTCAAACCGAAATTTTCGAAGGTGTTGGCTCTGCTTGCAGGCGTCTTGCTTCTGGTCAGTTATGCGCTGGCGGCGACGGCGACGGCCTCCACCGTGAAGGTTCGGATGCTGCCGGTGACCGCGATGACGATCGTGGGGACGTATCTGTTTTTTACCCAGGCCAGCGTGGCTTTGCTCGGGCTCATGAAAAAAAATCTTGCCCGGTATTGGAAGAAAAGCAATCTGGTACTGGTATCCAACCTGGCTTACCGGATGAAGGATAATGCGAGAATGTTCTTTCTCGTTACGATTATAACGACGATCACGTTTTGCGCCGTGGGGGTATTTGCGTCCATCAACCGGTTGTCCGGTGACTTTGCCTTGGATCATCCTGCTCAAATCGGCTATGTTTCCAAGGAAGACGGAAGTCTGGAGAAGAAACACCTGGAGGAAATTTCGGGAGAATTGACTGCCAGGGGAGCTTCTTATCGTACGGAAAAGATAGATTTGGTCTATGTCCGCGTGTTGTCGTCTTCGCTTGCTTCTGGGCCGGAGTGGCTCCCGGTGATCTCTTTTTCCGATTATAGCCGTGCCTTGTCGGCTGCGGGGTACTCCGTCAGCGAGCAGTCACCGGCAGAGGATGAGGCTCTCGTGCTGATGAGCTCGCACCGGGAAAAATTGCTTCTTCAGGAAAGGAAACCGGCGAGTTATCGATTAGGGGAGGGCGGCCTCTTGCTGCATGAAATCGGGATCACCGGGCGGGTGTCCATTGCCGACCATCTGACGCCGGAACTCGGGAATCAGCGGGAGGGAGTCTTCTCCGGGCTCGTCGTAAACGACGCCGTGAAAGAACGGCTGCGGATGGATGACGATTCCTCCAAAGTTGAACGCTATACGGCTTATTACACCGATAGCATGGAATCGACCGAGGGGATCGCATCCCGCTTGACGGAGAACGGAAGAATGGATTATGAACGGGGGAAGCCGTATGCCATGACGGTGAGCGGAACCTTGTTCGAGGTCCAGCGAACGACGTTTGGAGCGCTTTTGTTTTTTGCTCTGCTGGTAGGCACCGTATTCTTCATCGCCGCAGGAAGCTTCCTCTATTTCCGTTTATATAGCGACCTGGACTATGATCGCAGGCAGTACCTGGCCCTAACCAAGATCGGAATGACGCGGAAGGAGATGGAAAAGATGGTGTCCCGCCAGTTGGGCCTGCTGTTTTTTCTACCGGTCGGTGTAGCCATGGTGCACAGCTTGTTTGCTTTTATCGCGCTGCAACGGTATGTGTATATATCAATTGCTTGGGAAGCAGCGGCGATCCTGGCCAGCTTTTGCCTCGTGCAGGTCATCTATTTCTGGTTCATCCGCGCCCGCTATTTGCGCAATTTACAAAAAGTACATCCCTAATTGGAATCATTAACATGCTGGAGGTTACCCGTGGAAAATTGGATAACGAATATTATGGAACAGTTCGGCTATGCCGGAATTTTACTTCTGATCGCGCTTGAAAATGTATTTCCTCCGATCCCGTCGGAAGTGATCCTGACTTTCGGCGGATTTATGACCACCTATTCCAGCTTGACAGTGACCGGGGTCGTCATCGCGGCTACGGTCGGATCCGTACTCGGTGCGGTGATCTTGTATGGGGCCGGGTATTTGATCAACGTGGACCGCCTGGAGGGCTGGATCGACAAATACGGCCGCTTTTTGCGCCTCAAAAAAGAGGATATCCGCCGGGCGGATGCCTGGTTTGATAAGTACGGCTACTGGACGGTGCTATTTTGCCGGATGATCCCGCTCATTCGCAGTTTAATTTCGATTCCGGCGGGCATCTCGAAAATGAAATTCGGTTTGTTCCTGTTATATACGACGATCGGTACCTTGATCTGGAATATCGTGCTCGTCTCCGTAGGCGCTGCGGTAGGCGGATCGTGGGAGAAAATCGTCGAGTTTATGGATGTTTATTCGAACATCGCCTATGCGTTAATCGCCGTTTGCGGTCTCGGGGGAATCTATCTGTTTTTGCGAAAAAGAAAGAGAGCTTAGGTCGAAGCCCGATGGTTACTATTATGGGGGGAATTTGGTGGGACGAGAAATGTCAAATGGGAAGTCTGAAGTGAATTAAGTGGAAGATGGAGAGATTAACGAATGGACATTATTGCTATAATCAAAGCGATTATTCTCGGCTTGGTGGAAGGAATGACCGAATTTGCTCCGGTCTCATCGACCGGGCACATGATTATTGTGGACGATATGTGGTTGAAGACAGAGCAACTGTTTGCTTCGAGGTATGTGGCCAATACGTTTAAGGTTGTCGTACAATTGGGCTCCATACTTGCCGTATTGGTCGTGTTTAAAGACCGTTTCATCGATTTGCTGGGATTGTCCCGGTTTAGAGGACAGGGGAAGCAAGCCGATGGCATCGGCCTTGGAGGGAATGCGGAAGTCGCGGTCCGCGAAGGGAACGGTGGTGTCGGTGCTATAGCTAATCGAGGTCCCAGACTGAAACTGGCGCAAGTGATCGTCGGATTGATTCCGGCCGGGATATTGGGCGTTCTGCTGGAGGACGTAATCGATGAATATCTGTTCTCCACGGCCACCGTGCTGATCGGACTTGTTGTCGGAGCCCTGCTGATGATCGCGGCGGATCGTTTCGGTCCCAAGCAGCCAAAGATAGAAACCGTAGATCAAATCACGTACAAACAAGCTTTTGCCGTAGGTTTGTTCCAATGCTTCTCGATTTGGCCGGGTTTCTCGCGATCCGGGTCGACGATATCCGGCGGGGTGCTGCTAGGGTTAAGCCACCGGGCGGCTGCGGATTTTACATTCATTATGGCCGTTCCGATCATGGCCGGGGCCAGCATGTTGTCGCTGCTTAAAAACTGGCAATACTTCACGCTGGACGCGCTGCCTTTCTTCATCGCAGGATTTATTAGCGCCTTTGTCTTTGCCCTACTGTCGATTCGCTTCTTTCTGAAGTTGATCAACCGGATCAAGTTGGTGCCGTTCGCGGTGTATCGGATACTCCTGGCGGCGGTGATCGGGGTGCTTTACTTCTGGTGAGGCTGGCTTATCGTTGGTGCTAATGATCATCAATTTAACTGGAAAACCTCCAGCTAATTTTCAGCAAGTAAGCTATTTTCGTAAATTAACTGGAAAACCTCCAGTTAATTGAGCCATAAAAGGCCTGTTACGGGGAATAGCGGCTGAATAGATGGAGGTTTTCCAGTTATTTTTTTATGAATAGTCAAAATGGTGAAATTAACTGGAGAAAATCCAGTTAATATCCGCACGAGCAGTTCAGCACCGGCTTTCTGGCGGCCCCGGTTTCGTCGAGACGGGTGACCGGCGAGTTGTATGGGGCATTCAGCAGCCGATCCGGATTGTTTTTTGGCTTCTTCGGCAATGAAGATCATCGTGCCGATAAATTCGTCGATCGTTTTCTTGCTTTCGGTTTCCGTCCGGCTCGATCATCGTGCATTCCGCTACGTTGCCCGTCATAATACAGCAGTAATCCGGCAGTGTGCACAATTCAGAAATCTCCGCAAAATAAAACCGTTTGTCCATCCCGAAATATCGGCGGGACAACGCCGTATAATGTTGTTTGCATTCGCCAGTTACAGGCGGGAAATGTAATTAACAAAAACCCTTACCCCTTCTTCGCGGGGCCGGGCGGAAGCAGCAAGCTGCGGTACAGCACCTCGAAAATAAATTCGAACGATTCCAGATGGCGTTTCGCTTCAAGGGCGTTTTTTCCCCATGCATAGATGCCATGATTCCGCAGGAGAATACCGGGAACCTCGGGTTTCAGCGAGCCGGAAATCAGTTTGGCGATCTTAGAAATATCCCTGTAATTCGGCAACACCGGAATTTGGATAGAGTCATCGTCTTCCCAGATACCGAGGTCTTTGATCAGTTCGATGCCCTTGGCCGGAACAGCTCCTTGGTCGCCGTAATATTCGCTGAGCATGGTGTTATAAACGGTATGCACATGAAAAATGGCGCCGCAGCCGGTCACACGGTAGATTTTGGCATGAATCATCGTCTCCGGGCTCGGCTTGAGATTCGTCGTTTCACACGGCTCGCCGTTGGTGTCAACAAACAGGAAGTCCTCGTGATTACCTATGGACCTGTCTTTGCCACTGGCGGCGATGGCGAAATGAAACCGGTCCGGCGAGAAGCCTCCAACCCGCAGGGACAAATTACCGCTGGTGCCGGGGAACCAGCCGCGTGCCGCGAAATCGGCTGTTATGCTGCGGAGTTCGCTCAGCGCGGCCTGTTTATCCTCCGAAGAAATGGCTGAAAAGTTCATTTACTGTTCTCCTTCCCAAGGGGCAAAATTGGTCCTGATCTCGGTAGAAGTTTCAATAGGAGTAAGCGGAATGCCCGGTTCGCGGCATTTTGGGTCAGACACAGTATCTATCTTAACCAGGTCACCGTTCAGTAACTTATAACAGCGACTCTCTTACCGATTCGCCCATTTCGCGGGAGCGTTCGGCGCAGCGGTGAACGGCGGCTTTGACGGTTTCGGTAAATCCCTTATCGGCTAGCACTTCGAGCGCTGCCTGGGTCGATCCGTTAGGGGATGTGATATCTTTGCGAAGTTTGGCCGGATCTTCCCCGGTTTCTTTCATCATGGAAGCCGCGCCGAGCACGGTCTGAACCGTCAGGTCGCGCGCTTGTTCCGGCGAAAGTCCGCCTTCGATTCCGGCGGCGATCATAGCTTCCATCATATAATAAATATAAGCCGGACCGCTGCCGGATACGCCGGTCAAAATCTCCTGCTTGTCTTCATCGATGACCGCGACGGAACCGACGGCTTCGAAGATGGACAACGCGGCTTGACGCTGCCGGGCATCTGCTTCCGGGGAAAAGGAAATCCCGGTTGCACCCAGGCCGATCGAAGAGGAGGTGTTGGGCATGGTTCTGGCAATAGGTTGTTTACGACCGAGCAGATGTTGAATGGTGCTAATGGATAACCCTGCGATCAACGAGACGATGAGTTGATGTTCGGATAGCAGCGGGCGCAGTTGGCCGATGGCTTCCCCGGCATCTTTCGGTTTCATCGCCAGAATGATGATGGATGCGCCGCGCAGCAGCTCATTTTTTGCTGCCGGATCTTGGCCGGTTACTACACCGTAACGGTTAGTCAAATATTCCAGATGTTCCCGGTTGCTGCGGTTGATCATAGAAATTTGTCCGGGATTAACGACAGAACGATGAATCATGCCCCGTACGATTGCTTCTGCCATAGAACCGGCCCCGTAAAACGCAATATGCTCCTCGCTGGCTGTTTGCGGAAAATTCATAGGATTTTACCTCCTTTTACGGCCGGACCTGGCCGGTTCCTTGAATGATATATTTCGTTGAAGTTAAGGCAGGCAGACCCATAGGTCCACGCGCATGCAGCTTTTGGGTGCTGATTCCGATTTCCGCCCCGAACCCGAATTCGAATCCGTCGGTAAAGCGGGTCGAAGCGTTATGATATATCGCCGCGGCATCCACTTCTTGCAAAAAGTGCTCCGCATGTTCCTTATTTTCCGTGACGATGCATTCGGAATGCTTCGTGCCAAACTGCGCAATGTGTGCCAAAGCTTCGTCCAAACCGGACACGATTTTTACGTTAAGAATATAGTCATTGTATTCGGTGGCAAAATCTTGTTCCGTCGCTTCCTTCGCCGAAGGGAGAAGCTTTCTTGTTTCCGGACATCCCCGGAGTTCTACTTTGGCATCCTGCATTGCTTCAGCTATCGACAGCAAATGATTAGCCGCAAACTGTTCGTCGACGAGCAGTGTTTCCATGGCATTGCAAACGGAAGGACGCTGCACTTTTGCATTGATCGCGATGTCGAGCGCCATCTGCGCGTTGGCCGATTCATCGACGTAAGTGTGACAGATGCCCGCCCCCGTCTCAATCACGGGTACCGTGGCATTTTGGACAACGTTTTGAATCAGCGCACTGCCCCCGCGAGGAATGACTACATCGAGCAGACCGTTGGCCCGCAACATGACGTCCACCGATTCGCGGCGCGTATCTTCGATCAATTGCACCGCTTCTACGGGCACCGCAGTCGTTTCTAAAGCATGGTGAATGATTTCAACAATTTTTTTATTGGACGATATGGCGGAGGATCCGCCTCGCAATACAACGGGATTTCCGGTTTTGAGGCAAAGTCCGATGGCATCGACGGTAACGTTCGGGCGGGCTTCGTAAATGATGCCGATGACCCCAAGCGGAACGCGTTTTTTCTGGATATGCAAGCCGTTAGGACGTTCGATGGTCTCAAGAATTTCGCCGATTGGATCGGTCAATTCAACGATTTGCCGCAGCCCTTCGGCAATCCCGGCGATCCGGGATTGATCCAGCTTCAGACGGTCAAGCAGAGAATCCGAGGTGCCGTCATTTCGTCCGCGCT
Organism: Fontibacillus phaseoli; assembly: GCF_003337355.1. Lineage (GTDB taxonomy): Bacteria > Bacillota > Bacilli > Paenibacillales > Paenibacillaceae > Fontibacillus > Fontibacillus phaseoli. Next base: position 945,564 of record NZ_QPJW01000001.1, read on the forward strand.
CCAAATCCTCGCCATTGGCCGCGATGATAGCGTCAGCATTAGCAAGAAGGGCGTTTGATGCGGCAAGCAGCGCGTCATTTTTTTGTTTTGTCGTAAGCCGGTTCAATACGGGAGCCGTTGTGCCGGCCAGCTTTGCCTTTTGAATCACTTCACTCATCTTAATACCTCCGTTATTCATTTTAATAAGCTTGCCTTAGTTATAGCGATAGCAAAAAAACTTTCGTCCTCGCAGCGCAAAGGACGAAAGTTTAACTTCCGCGGTACCACCTTAATTAATGACAAAGTCATTCATCTTTTGGCCCGGTAACAGGGGCGCTGTCCGGCTTTTGGGGGCCGGCCGTTCGGGGATAGGTTCGGAATGGGCAGGCGGTAAATTCTTGCAGCCAAAGGAATTTACTCTCTGGAAAACGCCGCTTCACATTCTTACTGGTCCCGTCAACACGTTTGTATACTAATCCGTTTTGATTACTGATAGAATACCATGCAAAATGCTGCAATGCAAAGAAAAAACAAGGATTGGTCAAACAGTCATTCGCCAGTTGGGGAAAGGGATGTCCGGCCGTTAACATCCAGGTAGCCAAGCGTTTTTTTGCATATTGGCAAGCTTCCTGATGGCTTTATTAAAATTGGTGTTAATTTATGATTTTAATGAAATCCATTCATCTCGGTGAATGACTTCCAAACGGTGAACATCATTGACCCGCTTCATCACTTCGCTGCTCGGCAGGCCGAGGATGTCTTGAAGCAGTTCGGCGTCATAGTTGACGATTCCGCGCCCGAGCACTTCGCCGTCCGGATTTTGCACTTCCACGACATCCCCTGTCTGGAAATGTCCCTTGGCTCCGCGCACACCGACCGGAAGCAGGCTGCGGCCGCCGTGAATGAGCGCTTCCTCGGCTCCGGCATCGACTGTTAGCGTTCCGATCGGGGTAGATATAAAGCCAAGCCACTGCTTTTTTCTTGGCAGGGCGGAGCTGTGGGTTTCAAAATAGGTCCCGCGCCCATGCCCGTCAACCGACTGTCGAAGTTCGCCCGGGAGATTCACTTTCCCGACAAAAACCGGCACCCCGCCTCGGGAAGCGATTTTGGCCGCATCGATTTTAGACCGCATGCCCCCGGTACCGACAGAAGTTCCGGCGCCGCCGGCTATACCGTAAATTTCTTCGGTGATTTCCTTCACGGTGCCGATGTGAACGGCGGAAGGATCGATTCGGGGATCACGGGTATAAAGCCCGTCCGTATCCGTCAGGATCAGCAACTGATCGGCTTTGATCAGATTGGCCACCAAAGCGGACAAAGTATCGTTATCCCCGAATTTCAGCTCGTCGACGGACACCGTATCATTCTCGTTAATGATCGGCAATATGCCCCGGGTGAGCAACTCCTCCAGTGCCATACTGGCGTTTCCCATCCGCTTACGGTTCTGGAAGTCGGAGCGCGTCAGCAAGACTTGGGCTGCTGAAACGCCATGGACGACGAGCGCCTCACGGTAGGTCTGCATGAGCAGCGCCTGGCCGACGGCCGCGGCGGCCTGTTTTTCGTGCAGAAGCTTCGGCCGTTCTTGATAGCCGATTTCGCGGAACCCGGCAGCGACGGCACCGGACGTAACAAGCACCACTTGAATCTCCGCCGACTTCAGGGCGGCTAGTTCTGCGGCGAAGTAAGCGATGGAATCGCGATTCAAACCTCCTTCCGGGGTAGTCAGCGAACTGCTTCCGATTTTGACCACTATACGGCGTTGCATGGAGATCACTCCTTATTAGATGTACAATGCATTCTGGAAAATAAAAAAACTTCCGCCTTTGCACGCAAAGGACGAAAGTTTGACTTCCGCGGTACCACCTTTATTGATGATTCAACATCCGACTCGAAAACCCGGTAACAGGGGTGCTGTCCGGCATTGCGGCCGGCCGTTCGGGGATAGGATTCGGAGGGGCGGATTTGCAAATTCTTTCAGCCTCGGGAATTTGCTCTCTGGTGGTCCGCGGCAATCTCTTACTGGTCCCGTCATTACGTTTACTGATAGGATATCATGCGGAACAAGCCATTGCAAAAGAAAATGGCGGAGTCTAATTAGAGATTCCCGCTTGCCTATCTCGCAAGCCTTCGTTGGATTGATCCCGGTGAAGGGGCCTTTTCCTGTTGATGCGCTTGCACAGTCTACAAGAGCCCTTTAAGATGAAAAGCAGATAGATGGACCCGGAATAAAATCATAAACTGAAAGGATGGCGAAACGGATGAGTCGGCAGACGATCGTATGGGAGATAGCATTAGTGCAGTGCGATATTGCTTTGGGAGATCCGAAATTGAACCGGGAACGTCTTGAAGCTAGAATGGAGCAAGCCGCGGCGTCCAGCGTGAAACCGGATGTGATCATGCTGCCGGAAATGTGGAACACGGGGTACGCGCTTGCGCAAATCGGACAGCTCGCCGATCCCGGTGGCATAGAAACGCGGTCCTGGATCTCGGACTTTGCCCGGCGGCACGGCATTCAGGTCATTGCCGGGTCGATCGCCGAGAAACGGGATGGCCGAGTGTACAATACAATGTTGATTTTTGACCGGGACGGTCAGGAAGTGGATGCTTACTCCAAGATCCATCTTTTCCGGCTGATGGAGGAAGAGAAATATCTGACGTCCGGCGAACGACCGGTGCTGTTTGAACTCGACGGGGTGAAGTCCGGCGCTTCCATCTGCTATGATATCCGGTTTCCGGAACTGGCCCGCACGCTTGCTCTAAAAGGAGCGCGGGCGCTGTTCATTCCTGCGCAATGGCCCCATCCGCGGCTTCAACATTGGCGGACGTTGCTCATGGCCAGAGCAATCGAGAACCAAATGTACGTTGTCGCATGCAACCGTACGGGGATCAGCGGCAGTGACGCCTTTTTCGGCCATTCGCTCATCATCGACCCATGGGGAGAAATTGTGGCCGAAGGCGGGGAAGGCGAGGAGATCATGACCGGTCGGGTCGATCTGACGCTAGTGACTCAGGTGCGTGAGCGTATCCCCGTCTTTGCCGACAGACAGAGTCAGCTTTATGATTTGTAGCGCTCCGCCAGTGTTGTTTTGAACGTTTCGATGAACGCTTCCGCTGCCTTGGATAAATACCGGCCCCGGCGGTAAGCGATCACCAGTGTTCGGCTTGGAGACGAGGACAGCGGGATATATACCGGAATCAACTCGCTTCGTTTGGCACGGGCGATAAACCGGGGAACCAGCGTGATCCCCATCCCGGCCGCGACCAGGGATTGCACGGTCTCGATATTGTTGCTCTCGAAAACGACGTTGGGCTCAAAGCCCGCTGCCCGGCACAGGTCCATGGTCTGTTTGCGGAAGCCCTGTCCTTTCTTCAAGACAATAAAAGGTTCGTCTTTCAGTTGTTCCAAATCGATGCCGCCGGGATCCGGTTCCATTGCGGCCAATCGATGCTGCGGAGGAACGGCCAAGTCGATGATCTCTTCGCCGATCGGTTCGTAAGTAAGGCTCGGCTCCTGCAAAGGCAGCGAAAGGAGACTGAGATCGGTTCCCCCGCCGGCGGTTAATTTTTCGAGATTAAGCGACGTATCCTCGAGCAACGTCACTTTTATTTCAGGGTATGCCGCATTAAATGCAGGCAGCACGTAGGGGAGCAAATGCGATCCGGTAATCGGCATGCTTCCGATGACGACCCGACCAGCCCGGAGTTGGGAGATATCGTCCATCTCCTGACGAAGCTGTTCCACGGAATCCATGATTTTCCGGGCGTGTTCAATGAAGCTGGCTCCGGCGTGGGTGAGCTCGACAGTGCTTGTATTTCGTTGAAAAAGCTTTACGCCAAGCTCCTGTTCAAGCTTTGACAACTGCTGGCTCAGCGAAGGCTGAGCGATGTGCAGCTTGTCGGCGGCCCGGGAAAAGTTCCGCTCTTCGGCGATCTGCAAAGTATATAGAAGCTGACGAAGTTCCATACTTTCACCTCATAATTTGTTCTGATTTATTTATAAGTATTGCCTATGGATATTATATACTACATAGGCAAAATAGAAGAAACCTGATATTATTTTGTTCATATTTCAGACCCGTAAACAAGTTTGAGATGCAACTGGAATTCTATGTATAATAGAATCAAACGATTTGCTTTGGAGGTAAGTCTATTGAAAAAGATTTGGAAAGAGATACAGGGGTGGGGCATTGCTGTCGTAATCGGTTTCGTGCTTAGCCTGTTTATCGGCATTTTTGTAATTCAGCCATACAAGGTTGATGGGCATTCCATGGAGCCGACGCTGAATGACAATCAGCGGATCTATGCCTGGAAAGTGCGGCATGCGCTCGACAAACTGCCGGAGTATGGAGAAATCGTAATCATAGATAGCCGGGTGGACCGCAAACGGTCATTTATGGACGATCTCCGGGAACATCCGTTGATCAAGCTGCTTTCGGGAACCGGCGAAGAAGAGATTTTTTACGTCAAGAGAGTGATCGGTTTACCGGGCGACAAAATTGAAGTCCGAAACGGCCACGTTTACCGCAACGGAGAGGAACTGCATGAGCCGTACATCAAGGAGCAAATGGAAAGCGGCATGGATCAGGTGTGGGAAATTCCGGAAGATCACATTTTCGTGATGGGAGACAACCGCAACAACAGCAACGATAGCCGGAGTATCGGCCCTGTACCCCAGGATCATGTGATGGGAATCGATTCATTCTAAACGCCGCAAGTTATGAAAGAGGAGAGAAAGCAATGGCAGATATGTGGGAATCTTGTCCCAGATGTAAATCCGATCAGGTTGTTACGAGAGGAAAGCTGTATTATTTCCTGCTTTGGTTCGCGGCAGGCGGAATTCTGATGTGGACCGGACTGCTAGTATACTGGCCGGCGATGATTGCGGGATTTCTTTTTATTATCGTATCCATTTTCAGCTTCATGATGCCCAGAGTGAATCGCTGCACTTCCTGCAGACATAAATGGAAACCATAGAATTTAACTTTAACAGGTCAAGAGGGAAACTCTTCGCCTGTTTTTTTTAATCAATAAACGGACCATTTGAATTGTCGATAGGTTTAACCTATTACAATTATAGTTTTTATATCTTGGAACAATGAGATAGGAGATGATATATTGATTTCAGCAGACGGACATGACTTTTAGTTCGTCACATGTTCGAATTCTTGTGTGGGGTGATTTCTATGACCAGCAAAAAGACAATGTATGAGAAAATTTGGGATAATCATGTGATCTATCAAGAAGAAGGCAAGCCAAGCATTTTGTACATCGATTTGCATCTCGTTCATGAGGTAACTTCGCCGCAAGCGTTCGAAGGTTTGCGCCTGAGCGGCCGTAAGGTCCGCCGTCCGGAGCTTACATTCGCTACGATGGATCATAATGTTCCGACGAAAGACCGCTATAATATTACGGATCCGATTTCCAAACAGCAGATTGATACGCTGTCGCAAAATTGCCGCGATTTCGGGGTTACGCTGTACGATCTGGATACGATCGACCAGGGTGTTGTTCACGTTATGGGGCCTGAGCTTGGGCTGACGCATCCCGGCAAAACGATCGTTTGTGGCGATAGCCATACGTCAACGCACGGGGCGTTCGGCGCTCTTGCCTTCGGGATCGGGACGAGTGAAGTTGAGCACGTAATGGCGACTCAATGCTTGCAGCAAGCCAAAGCGAAAACTTTGGAAGTACGTTTCGTTGGCAAGCGTAAACCTGGCGTTACGGCCAAGGATTTGATTCTTGGTGTCATAGCCCAATACGGCACGGATTTTGCGACCGGCTATGTCATCGAGTACACCGGCGAAGCGATTCGCGAGTTGTCGATGGAAGAGCGTATGACGGTATGCAACATGTCGATTGAAGCTGGAGCCAGAGCCGGCCTGATCGCCCCGGACGAAACGACGTTCAGCTATTTGCGCGGCCGTGAGCATGTGCCTCAAGGTGAAGCTTTCGATCAAGCCGTGGCTGAATGGAAGAACCTCACGACGGATGAGGGAGCGACTTACGACCGTGTAGTGGACTTCGACGTTGATTCCCTGATTCCGCAAGTGACCTGGGGAACGAGCCCGGGCATGGGGACCAGCATCAGCGAAAGCGTGCCGAATCCGGCGGACTTTACGTCCGACAACGAACGGAAAGCAGCCGAAAAGGCGCTTGAATATATGGGTCTTACCCCAGGAACGCCTATAACCGATATTGAAATTGATTATGTTTTTATCGGTTCCTGCACAAACGGCCGGATCGAGGACTTGCGCGCAGCTGCACAAGTTGCCAAAGGATACAAAGTGTCCGACAAAGTAACGGCTATCGTTGTTCCGGGTTCCGGACGCGTGAAGATCCAGGCGGAGAAAGAAGGGCTCGACAAAGTATTCATCGAAGCCGGATTTGAATGGCGCGAAGCGGGCTGCAGCATGTGTCTGGCAATGAACCCGGACGTACTTCAACCGGGGCAACGCTGCGCTTCCACCTCCAACCGTAACTTTGAGGGACGTCAGGGGCGCGGCGGCAGAACGCATCTTGTCTCTCCGGCAATGGCGGCGGCGGCAGCGATCAAGGGCCGGTTCGTCGATGTGCGCGAGTGGAACGTAAAGAGCGAAGTCGTTAGCTAACTCGAGGCGAAGAGGGGAGTATATAAACTATGGAAGCATTTAAAAAAATGACCGGTATCGTCGGTCCGGTGGACCGCGTGAACGTCGATACCGACGCAATTATACCCAAACAATTTTTGAAACGTATAGAACGAACCGGCTTCGGACAGTTTTTGTTCTACGAATGGCGTTTTGATACAGAGGGCAATGTGAATCCGGAGTTTGAACTTAACAAGCCGCGTTACGAGGGCGCCTCCGTCTTGATCTCGCGCGTCAACTTCGGCTGCGGTTCCTCGCGGGAACATGCACCGTGGGCGATTCTAGACTATGGGTTCCGGTGTGTAATCGCTCCTTCTTTTGCGGATATTTTCTATAATAACTGCTTCAAGAACGGCATTCTGCCGATCAAATTGTCCGAAGAGCAAGTCGAGGACTTATTCCGGCGCACGGAGGAGCATGAAGGCTATCAATTGACGGTCGATCTGGACAACAAGAAGATCAGCGACAATTATGGACTGAATCTCTCCTTCGATCTTGACGAGCATCGCCGCCAGTTTCTGCTGCAAGGCTTGGATGATATCGGACTTACGTTGCAGCATGAAGATTTGATCGCAGCCTATGAGCAGAAGAAATTCGCCTAATTTGTAAAGCAAGTGCCGCCCACAGGATTCTTCTGAATCCGGGCGGCTTTTTTTTGTCCCTTTTTGTCTGTCTATGAAAATATAAGTCTATCAGTGTGAAGTTTTTTCTGATATTATGGAAGCAATTAGTAAATTGTGCTGGTTTTGTCGTTGCTGTTGCCGCAGAATGTGTCAATTCCTCGCGCATACCGGTGCTCATCCGGTAAATAACGAGAATGGTAGGGATTCCAAAATGAAGAAAATCGGTTTTTTGATGATGTTGATGTTTTTTCTGCTGGCTTTTCCCGGGATGAGCCAAGCCGCTTCAGGCGGCACGCATATTTTCCTGGATGGAGTCGAACTGGAGCAGCCGTCTCAGGCACAGGCTGGCAATGTGAAGGGGAATGTGATGGTTCCGCTCCGCGTTATTATTGAGAGTCTGGGATACGATGTGAATTGGGAGCAAAAAACCGGGGTCGTAACGATCCGTCAGGGCGACAAGAATTTGCAATTGACCGTGGGCAGCAGCAAGGCTAGTGTTGACGGCAAGGATGTAAATTTGTCCGCTTCCCCACTCCTTCAAAATAATTCAACGATGGTACCGCTACGGTTTGTAGGCGAGCAAACCGGGCTTAAAGTCAGTTGGGACAATGAAACGAAATCCGCCCATCTCTATAGCCCGGATGGGGGAGCCGCAGGTACAGTAGTCCCAGGCAGGGGTAGTTCTTCACCGGAGAATGGAGCCGGCGAGGTTTCGCAACTGGAGGAAGGAGGTACCGGAGAAGAAGATACTTACATCCCCGGAGCCTCTAACGGAACGGATACACCACCGGTGACAGATATTGGCTACATAAATGGAATCAGTTTCGGTGAAAATCGGCTTATGATCTCGGCATCTCACGGAATTGAAGCGAATGTATTCACCATGAGTGCACCGAATCGGCTTGTTGTCGATATCCCGAACGTTACCTTTGCTGATACTTTCAAAGATAGTCATCAACTGGACAGCACGCTTAGGGGGCAATTTGCCGTTACGGATTACCCCGAAGTTTCTCAGGTCCGGTATTCCCTGTTCAGCAGCAATCCTTCAACGGTCCGGGTCGTGGTGGATTTGAACCAGGCCAGTCAGTTTCAAGTTACAAACGCCGGGGACGGGTTAGTGATTGTCGATTTGGCTGCAACTTCATCAACCCCTGTCGAACAGCCGGGCAGCAGCGGGAAACCGCTTGTCGTAATTGATGCGGGTCATGGAGGCAGTGCGCCCGGAGCAATTAGCATTTCGAACAAGAAGGAAAAAGACTTCGCCCTCGCCGTAGCCTTAAAAGTGGACCAATTGCTTCAGCAAGAAGCCGGGCTGGATTATGTGCTCACCCGCACTACCGATGCTACGTTGTCTTTGGAGGATCGCGCCAAGATGGCTAATGATTTGAATGCGACCGTTTTTGTGTCCATCCATGGCAACAGCGTAGATGCAAAGACAAGCCCAAGTGGTACCGAAACTTACTATTCACGGGATGAGAGCATTCCGTTTGCCAATGTGATGCATAAACACCTTGTCGAAGCCACGGGGCTTCCGGACCGTAAAGTCCGATATAAAAGCTTGCATGTGACGCGTGAAACGAAAATGCCGGCCGTTTTGCTTGAAGTAGGATATCTTAAGCACAAAACAGACGAAGCTCTGATGTATTCGGAAGATTTCCAGCAGCGTGTCGCTGCAAGCATTGTAGCGGGGATTAAGGAATATGTGGGCATGTAGATCGTACCTAATCATCTGAAGTGTTCGAATAGGAGGTAAAGGCATGAAAAAAATAGGAGTTACCGGACTTCTCCTGCTTTTATTGATTGTTGCGGCGGGATGCGGACAAAAACCGCAAGCTTCCCCCGGCGGGGCGGAGCCAAGTAAAGACAGCCCGATTACGACCCCTGCCACAGTTAATGCGGGGGGCGGGAGCGAGGGTGAACAAGGAACGGCGGGAAAGGATGAAGGAACATCGTCTGAACCGAATGTCCAGACCCCGGAGGTGATCACGAAGAAGATTGAAGTTTTCTTTACGGATGATCAGGTAACAGACCTAAAAACAGTGGAGCGGGAAATTACATACACTGAGGATCTCATAAAATACAAACAAGCTTTTAAGGCGCTTCAAACCGCTGACCCGGGACACATCTCGTTATGGGAAAAAGTAATTCTGAATTCCGTTCAATTTGCGGAAGGCGAAGTTGCCATCGATATCTCGCTGCCTGATGAAGCCAGACTAGGAGCCGGAGGAGAATCGCTGGCGATCGATGCCATTAAACAGACATATTTTCAGTTTGATGAAGTGAAGACGTTGGAATTGACGGTTGATGGAGAAAAACTGGATTCCCTGATGGGACATGTGGACCTCGAACATCCGTTCAAAAAATAATAGACAAGAGAGCCTCGTAGGAATTCCGGGGCTCTCTTTTTTTGGCAAGAAAAATAGCATTATATCGCAACTTTTGATGTTTTTGGGCGTCTAATATGTCGTCTGGTGGTGCCTGGGACTCTAGGCTTTTCACCCGGTCATCATGAGGCAAAATCTAAGGATGGTAGGGGTGACGGATGAAAAAAATAGGTTTTACAATGTTTTTGTTTTTTGCCATGTTCATGTTTGTTTTTCCGCAATGGGGACAAGCTGCCGCGGGAGGGACCAGCATTTATCTGGATGGTAAAGCGCTGGAATTGTCTAAAAACGGCCAAGTCCAAAACGTAAATGGAAATGTGATGATTCCAATTCGTGTCGTCGTAGAGGAGCTGGGTTTTGATGTCGACTGGGAAAAAGAGACGCGCACGATAACCATACAGCAGTCCAATACAGAATTGAAACTGGTCGTGGGTCAGAGCACGGCTATGGTGAACGGCACAAAGATTAAGCTTGCTGTCGCGCCGAAATTAATCAGCGACACCACTATTGTTCCGCTTCGCTTTGTCGGGGAGCAAATGGGACTAAAGGTCAACTGGAACAATGAAGAGAAGTCTGCATACCTCATTACCCCGAATTCCGGTAGCGGAAACGGAACAGGTTCCGGAGAAAACGAAGGAAGCGGCGGTAACGAAGGGCAAGAGCCCGGACAAGTTCCTGATACTTCGGCCAATCTGGCGAATGTCGGAGGCATCAGCTTCAGTGACAACCGGCTTATGATCGCTGTCGACAAAAATGTGAAGCCAAGCATTTTCACGATGAGCGGACCGGACCGGATCGTCATCGATTTGCCGAACACGAAATTTGCTGACTCATTTTCGAATGGTCAAATGCTGGATCCAACCCTGAACGGCTATATTGACGTTACCGAATATCCGGACCTGTCCAAGGTGCGTTATGCGCTGTTTAGCGACAAGCCTTCAACCATCCGGATCGTCTTGGATATGAACTATGCGAAAGAATATGAGCTGATCAATAACAACGATGGGCTGATCATCGTAAATCTGAATACGGATGCTTCGACCCCGGGCACGGCTCCCGGTGGGAACGGTAAAAAGCTGGTCGTCATCGACGCCGGTCACGGCGGGAGCGACCCTGGCGCAATTAGCGTTACGAAGAAGAAGGAAAAAGATTTCAACCTCGCAGTCGTACTAAAAGTTCAGGAGTTGCTGAAACAAGAATCTGATATTGATTTTGTGCTGACCCGCAGCAGTGATACCTATCCGACTTTACAGGACCGGGTCAAGATCGCGAATGATCTGAAAGCAGATATGTTCATTTCGGTCCACGCCAACGCCGGCAGTGCCACCGCGAGCGGAGTTGAAACCTACTACACACGGGCGGATAGTTTACCTTTGGCCAAAGTCATGCACAAATATCTTGTGGAATCTTCCGGGCTCAGTGATCGAAGCGTACGCTCCAAGAGTTTGCACGTGACGCGGGAGACCAAAATGCCCGCCGTACTGTTGGAATGCGGCTATCTTAGCAACAAGAATGATAACGCCAAGCTGTATACGGAAGATTTTCAGAATCGGGTGGCTGAGGGGATCGTTAAAGGAATCAAAGAATACCTGGGTGTAAATTGACCGCATTCGGTTAAGGAGGAAGCGACAATGAACAGAAAATTTTATATCACCGGGATGCTCGTTCTCCTACTCGCTTTGAGTACCGGGTGCGGGCAAAAGCCTGGAGCTGCTCCGGCTGACAGCCCCGTTAGCGGGGCTGCCGGGAATAGCACCGAGACAAATCAAGACGAAACATCTTCAGATCCGGTTACTTCCGGATCATCGGGAGTACAGACACCGGGACAAGCTTCTGGTGGTCAAACTTCAGAAGAGGAATCGATTAAGAAAACGATCGATTCGTTCTTTACGGATGATCAGTTGCTTGAGCTTAAGAAGGTGTCCGCAGAGATTACGTACAAGGAAGAGCAAGACAAGTATTTGGCGGCTCTGAAAACGCTAAAAGAGAGCGGGAGTTCGGATTTGATCCCTTTGTGGGGGAAAGTCGAGTTTCACACGGCCAAGCTTGAGAATGGAGAACTGAGTATCGACATTACGCTTCCGGATGAAGCCCGTCTGGGTGCCGGGGGCGAAGTGTTAGCCCTGGACGCGTTGAAACAGACGATGTTTCAGTTCCAGGAAGTAAAGTCGATTGAACTGCTAGTTGACGGAAAGCAAGTCGATACCTTGATGGGTCATGAAGAGCTTGAACATCCGATGATAAGAAATTAGTCGATATTTAAAGGAACCGGGGGGCCGGCCGTCGAACATGGTAAAGTGAACATTTTTTAAAAGGGGAGAATGTAATGTCATCTTATAAACGTACTTTTAGACGAAGCACCAAGAAGGCAGTATCCACCATGCTTGTGACGGCAATGTGCCTTAGCGGAGGAGCGGCTGCATTTGCGGATCAGGCTGCCGGTTCGGCAACGACTAAGCAAGTTGCTGCTACCTCCTTGATTTTTAGCGATGTGAAAGACGGATTCTGGGCGGAAAAGCATATATACAAGCTGGCTGCCGAAGGGATTATTCTTGGCGACGCCGGAAAGTTTCGCCCGGGTGACAGCGTAACCCAACAGGAAGCGATTACGATGGCGATCCGTTTTATGAATCTGGAATCCAAGCTCGGGGACGGCGCGGGCGCTCCTTCGGACATGAAGGTGGGCAATTATTTCAAACCTTACCTGGAACTTGCGGTTCAGCAGAAGCTGATCGATAAAAGTGAGGAAGTCAAAGCAACGGGAGCCAAAGAATCCTGGGGCGAGAAAAAAGCGTCGCGTGAGTGGGTAGCAAAAATTCTGGTGCGTGCGCTGGGCAAAGATGCCGAAGCAAAAGCAGCTGCCGGAGCAGCTACCGGTTTTGCCGACCAAGCCAGTATTACGGCGTCCGCCCGCGGTTATGTCAATGTTGCGGTGCAGCTTGAGTTGACCAAAGGGGTGGAGGGGAACAAGTTTGATCCGCTAGGCAAGGTGACGCGGGCGCAACTTGCCACGTTCTTCAGCCGCGGCGGCGAATATGTCACTCCGGGCTACGATACCGTCTACGAAGGTATTGTAACGGAACTGACGGACAATAAGCTGACGTTGTATACGAACGGTAAAATGAAGAGCTTTACGCTTGATAGCCGCTCCGTGTATTTTACAAAAGATTCCGAAACCAAGAGCTCCAAAAATCAACTTCAACTGTATACGAAAGTTCTCGCAGTCGATAAAGTCGGGTCTGCGGCTTATGTAGAAGTCCGGGATGCGAAACAGCAGTTGGAACAGACCGAAGGAACGCTGCTCCGTGTGCTTTCGGGCAACAAACTGCTCATGCTGATCAACAATGACTCAATAACCTACACGTTCGACAGCAGTACAAGCTTTCTGGATCAAAACGGGAATCCAATCAGTGTGGAAAATCTAACGAACGACAGCACCATCATTGTACAGCGGGAAACGTTCAGTGCGGAGAAGAAGCCGGTGATCGTTCAAGTGAAATCCGCGATCGTCAACAAAACCGGCAATGGGACCGTGGATGCGGTCAGCCTGACGGATAAGACTATCCGGATCAAAGATGCATCCGGGAATACGGAAACTTACAAATTCAACGACAGTTCTGTGATCGTCTACCAAAATCAGCTTCTGAACAATGCAGGTGAAATTCAAACCGGGGCTTCTGTCAAGTATGCCGTTGAAAACAATGTGTTGACACGTTTGGAAATTACCCAAGGGATGGAACGGACCGTGACCGGAACCTTGCTGAGCCTTGAAGGAAGCAAACTGCTGAGCTTTACGAATTCTGCCGGCAAGGCGGAAATTAAATCTCTTGCAGACAAGCCGACCATTGTTATCAACGGCATAGCCGAAGCAGCGCTGACTGATCTGATCGCGGATGTAAACGGCGGCGACAAAGTGGAGTTAACGCTGAGCCCGGACGATCAAATTACCAAAATCGTAGTTACTGGCCGTCAATCGGAGCAGCTTAACGACCTGTCCGTCGTGAAGTATGAAGCAAAGTATAAAGCTTTGATGGTTGTCGATTCGGCAAAGAAGGTTCACGCTTTTACGTTGGATGACAAGACAAAAGTCGAGTACAATTCAACGACGCCAACACTGTCAGGGGCGGAGTCCTTGTTGTCCGAAGGCAGAAAAATCAGCGTAACGCATATTGGAGACCGGGTATTATCTTTGCAGGTTGTTTATAAATACGAAGGAACCTTCTTGTCAGCGGATACGAACGCCAAGAAAATTTCCATCCTTCTGCCTTCCGGCAAAACGACTACTTTGACCTATCAAGGAACCGCGCCATCCATTGAAATTTATGGAAAGAGCAGCGCTACGCTTGCTGATATCAAAGTCGGCGAACCGGTAGCCGCTATTTTGTCCTCGAATCAGGACGTCCTGCAAACTTTGGCCGTGAAGACGGCGGTTCAATTCCAGGTCGTTTCGGTGAATAATACGAATAGCCGGATTCGTGTGATGGCCAACGGAATCTCGAAAGATTTCTATGTAGATCAAGCGACATTGCTGGCGGATAACGGAATGGCCATCAAAGTCTCTGACATCCAAGCGGGTCAAACGATCAATGTTGTCTTTAACGGCTGGAATGCAAGCTCGCTCCAAATCGTCAAGCTGACGCTGGGCAAAGTGTTGAGCGTGGATGCATCGAACTTGATCGTGAAGTCTTTTACCGGGTCACAGGAGACGTTCTCCTTGAGTAAAGGAGTCAAGGTCGTGCGCGGTACAGCGGTCAGCACCGGCATTGCCAGCCTGACAACGTCGGATCATGTCGAAGTCCGTAAGGATACCGATGGTTCGATTGTCATTCAGGTATTGACTCCGCTAGAGCGGAAAATGTCGCGTTATGACGGGGTAAGCAAAGAAATTATTATCTTCAGATCCAATCTCGCCGAAAACAATTATCGCTTTGTTGTGACACCGGAAACATATATTCACCAAGGTGACACGACATTATCCGTGCAATCCCTCCAAGAAAATGATAAAATTGTTCTGTATTTCAGTGGCGACAAGCTGGTTGAAGTAGAAAAACAATAATCGTTTTCGTGAGAATAACCGTCTTGATGCGGGATATTTCCGCTCAAGGCGGTTTTTTGAACGTCGGGAGAAGGTATCCAAAGGTAGCACCGAGAAGGTTGCAAGAAGATAGGGACAGAGGAGCGGAACGTAGGAGAAGCCTACGTGAGCACCGGAAGGCCCGGCTGAATGCAAGATTCGATGTCGAGTATGCTTCGGAGCAATACATCGTGATCAAAAGAGAAATTATTAAATTACCTCTAGGGGGTGGAGGAATGAATGCTGCCGGGGTGCGCCATATCCTGGACACCATCGCCGCTATGTTTCCGGACGCGCATTGCGAGCTCGATCACAGTAACGCTTTCGAATTGACGATCGCTGTATTGTTGTCGGCACAGTGCACCGATGCGACGGTAAACAAAGTCACGGTGGATTTGTTCCAAAAATACAAAACACCCGAAGACTACATCTCCGTTCCGCTGGAAGAACTGGAACAGGATATTCGCAGAATCGGCCTGTTCCGCAGCAAAGCGAAGCATATTCAGAACCTGTGCAGAATTTTGATTGAGCAGTATGGCGGAGATGTGCCGAGCGAGCATGATCAGTTGGTGACACTGCCGGGCGTAGGTAGAAAAACCGCCAACGTGGTGGTTTCCAA
Organism: Fontibacillus phaseoli; assembly: GCF_003337355.1. Taxonomy (GTDB): domain Bacteria; phylum Bacillota; class Bacilli; order Paenibacillales; family Paenibacillaceae; genus Fontibacillus; species Fontibacillus phaseoli. Next base: position 960,869 of record NZ_QPJW01000001.1, read on the forward strand.
TGCTTTTGGCGTACCTGCCATTGCGGTGGATACACACGTAGAGCGGGTCAGTAAGCGGCTTGGGCTGGCGAATTGGAACGATTCGGTGCTGGAAGTCGAGAAGAAATTGATGAAGCGCGTTCCACGGGAAGAGTGGACATTAACGCATCATCGGCTGATTTTTTTCGGCAGGTACCATTGCAAAGCCCAAAATCCGAACTGCCAGGTTTGTCCACTACTCGATGTGTGCAGAGAAGGCAAAAAACGTATGAAAAGGTCACAAGTCAGTAAAAATAGAGAAGAGTGACAAAAAAAGACAACGATTGTAGAGGATGAGAACCCATGAAATGCATTTCCGTTTATACAGACAATTTTGAATTGTTTTCCGATGTTTTTGAAAAAGTAATTGAAATCGAATTGCAGGAAAATGACGAGCGTGAACTGGAAGGCGTAACGGTCAGCGACTCTGGTGAAGTACCGAAGCACTATCTTGAGCGTATGTCGGTTAAACCCGAAGTGGTTGTAATGAAAGACCGTAGCAAAGGAATTACGATTTTGCAGCACGGTAAAGTGTTTGAAATTTTGATTCCGTCCGAAGCGGATGAAGTAGAATCTGCTTCTTTGTAATAACATAGACGAGTTTACTCGGCTGCCGGGCCCAACTTCCCGGCTGCCGTTTTTTTTGTGTTTCGGACCAGTCCTATAATCCCGAAGTTTGGAAGGCCCGAAACCCCGAAACCCCGAAACCCCGAAACCCCGAAACCCCGAAACCCCGAAACCCCGAAACATTGTCGTTGATGCTGTGCAGCTTGTCCATCCAGGACGGATATTTTGGGGATTTGTTTTTAAAAGGGTGGACACTGTTCTCCGGGAGAGATACATCGTAGTTATTAAAAAATTCCTATATATAGTATTTTCAGCCGAATTGGATTACTAAATAATGATTTCTTTGTTTTTCGTGAGAGGATACCCGAATATCCACTTTTGGGTGGACATTTTTGAGCGTTTGTCCGTTTTAGGCGTACAAATAAGGTGTTTTTAGCAAGCAGTACAGTGCTTTTTTAGTATTATTCACAATTTTAATGAATTATCCGGGAAAGCTTCCATGTCCTTAATGGGTAGGGTAAAATGTATGTATTTACAATAGATCAAGTTGAATTGGGACTTTCGTGCTTTAAGCCAAGCTTAAGGCTGGAAGAAGGAGTGCGCCGATGGAAACGATTACAAAGAGACATGACTTCAATTTGGATGAACAACTTGTCACGTTGGAAGAATGGTATGCTTTACATGGAGATGCCGCTGTGCGTCGGGAGGTTCATGATTTGCGCGAAAAATGGTCAGCGGGAAAATTGACGCTGTCGTTTTGTGGTCATTTTTCTGCGGGTAAGTCAAGCTTGATTAATACTTTGTGCGGAAAAGCGGTACTTCCTTCAGGACCGATCCCGACGACGGCCAATATCGCGGCGTTGCATCACGGCCCGCCCAAGGCGATGTTAACGCCGGTTGATCCATTGAATGGTAGAGAGGGACGGACAAAAACGCTTGAGGTTACTCTGGATTCGCTGGATGAATATTGCCGGGACGGCAATTCATATGAGATGGTCTCGATTTGGGACGATATCCCTCTGTTAAGGGATCATGGCGTGTTGCTGGATACTCCCGGTGTGGACTCCGGGGATGCGGCTCATGCTTTGGCGACAAATTCCGCGCTGCATTTGGGCGATGTTGTTTTTTATGTGATGGATTATAACCATGTGCTTTCCGAAAGTAACCTCTCCTTTGCAAGGCGGCTTGCCGACTGGGGAAAACCGTTTTATCTGGTTGTTAATCAGATCGATAAGCACCGGGAACGCGAGTTGAAGTTTGAGAATTACCGCGCCTCGGTGGAGCAGGCTTTTGAACTGTGGAATATTGTTACTGCCGGGGTTTTTTATATTTCGTTGAAAGAGCCTGAGCATCGTTTAAATATGCTGCCAATACTGAAACAAACGATACAATCCCTCTTAAGTTCTCCGCAGGGGCTTTTAGAGTATAGTATTACCTGCTCGCTTCTCCACGGTGGCGAGGATTACCTGAAACGCTGCAAGGCGGCGGGGGAAGAGGAGCAAGAGCGGTTGTTGGCCGAAGTCGGAGGCGAGAAGCAAGTTGAAGCATTGAAAACAGAGTTGCTTGCTCTTGATCATGAGCTCGAAAGCAGCCAGGACAAGATGGAATCTTTGCGCCGCGAGTGGCTCATGGAACTGGACTCTCTCCTGGGCAGCGCTTATTTAATGACGCCCGGGCTTCGGGAAGCCGCGGGACTTTATCTGGAAAGCCGGCAGCCCGGATTCAAGACGGGGCTGCTGTTTCAACGCGGCAAAACGGAACGGGAACAGCAGCGGCGCAGCGATGATTTCTTAGCGAAGCTGAAAGAACAGGGGGACGCCCAGGTGGACTGGCATGTCCGTGACTTGCTCCGCAAGTTCGGCCGTAGCCATGAGCTCTGGGATCCGGCTTGGGAGAGCCGGATGGAGCAGGAGCTCCCTAGGGCGGAGGAAGCCTGGATCAGCGGACCGGCCAAAGACGGCGCGGTTCTATCCGGCGAGTATACGCTTCGCTATACCGCGGATGTCGCGGCCGGCATTACCGGCCGGTACCGCCGCGCGGCCCTCGTCCTTTTGGACGGGCTGCTGGACGCCCTGGCACCGCGCCTGGTGTCGGCGCAGGCATCTCTTGCCGCGCAGCGCGAGGCTTTGCTCGCACGGTCTGCGGCCGGAGCGCAGCTGCAAGCGCAGCGCGCTGCCGCTTATGAGCGTGCCGAGCAATTGCACGCGCTGCTCGGCCCCCCCGCGTCCCTCCCTCCCGGCCTTCTGCCGGAGGTGAGGGGCGTTCCGGCGACGCGGCAGCCTGCGCAGCAGCCGCCGCCACCGGTATCGCCGGCGCGTGCGAGCGCATCCGCGCCGCAGCAAACGGAGTCCGCCCAAGCGACGGACTCAGCCGCCGCTGCCGCCGCAGGCGTAACGCCCAGCGCAGCCATGGCGCCGCCGGCCGCTACCGCAGGCCGGCAGCGGCTCATGGCAGCCGCCGCGGCGCTGGATGCCGCGGCGGAGGCACTGTCCCCGTATCCGGCCTTCGGGTCCGGAGTACGGGAACTGCACGCCCGTGCGTCCCACCTGCGGGGCGGCCGCTTCACGGTCGCGCTGTTCGGGGCGTTCAGCGCGGGCAAGTCTTCCTTCGCCAACGCGCTGCTCGGCGGGGCGGTACTGCCTGTATCGCCGCATCCGACCACGGCGGCGATCAACCGTATCCTTGCTCCCGAGGACGGTATGGAGCACGGACGCGCGAAAATTATTTTCAAGTCGCCTGAGGCGATGCATGAAGACCTCGCGTACTCTTTTGAAGCGCTGCAACTCGGAAGCTGGAAGGAACGGAACTGGCGGGATGCCGTGCATAAACTGCGAGTGGCGGATGTCCCCCCGACGGGACGCGCCCATTACAGCTTTTTGAAGGCCGCCGCTTCCGGCTGGGACGAAAGTGCGCCCTTACTAGGAACAGTCAGGATAACCGGATTAGAAGAATTTGCCTCATATGTAGCTGAGGAGAGTAAAGCCTGTTTTGTTGAGCAGATGGATCTTTATTACGCCTGTCCGCTTACGGAACAGGGGATCGTAATTGTAGATACGCCGGGCGCGGATTCGATTCATGCCCGCCATACCGGCGTGACGTTTCAATATATGAAGAATAGTGACGCATTATTGTACGTCACTTACTATAACCATGCTTTTTCCCGGGCTGATCGTCAGTTTCTGGCACATCTCGGGCGGGTAAAGGGGAGCTTTGCACTCGATAAGATGTTTTTTATCGTGAATGCTGCAGATTTGGCTTCCAGCCCGGAAGAACTGGCTATGGTCGTGGAGCATGTGAGTGACGGATTGCGCGGAGCGGGTATTGAGGAGCCGCGAATTCATGCCGTTTCCAGCCTCGCTGCGCTCACGGCTAAGACTTTAGATGACGGAGAACCATTTGCAGAACCTGGATTTGCGCAATTCGAAGATGCGTTCTTTGATTTTATTGGCACAGAGCTCACCGGGCTTGCAGTGAATACCGCCCGGCGCGAGTTGGAAACCGTGATGGAGCGGGCCCGGGAATGGAGCGGAGCGCTGGCTCAGAGCCGCGAGGAACGGCAGGAGATGTTGGCAATTATTCAGGAAGACAAGCGGAAACTTACCGGCTTGCTGCAAAATTTGGCGGAGAACGATCAAAGCATTACTTTGCGGCAGGAAGCAGAGGAATTGCTGTTTCATGTGCGGAACCGGCTTCGGCTGTCGGCGGGAGATATGTTTCACGAATTTTTCCATCCGACCCTGCTGCAGGAAGACGGCGGCAATCTTAAAGTGAAGTTCGCGGCTTCATTCCGCGGATGGCTGAGCCAATTGTCCGTCGAACTGGAGCGTGAGCTTCAAGCCACTACATTAAGGCTGGAGAAGAAGTGCGATCACTTGGTGGCATCGGGGGCAATAGAGTGGTACAAGAAGGTAAAAGAAAGCTTAAAAAACGTTCCCGTCTTTACTCTGGAGCCTTTTTCTTTCGCTTGGACATCCCCTGAGATCCGGGAGGGAACGCTGCAGCAGCGCCTGCGTGCCGAGGATTACTTGTCCTACTTTAAAAGCCCGAGAGCTTTTTTTGAGGGAGGCGGCAAACAAAAACTTCGCGAAGTCCTCTCGGAACCAATCGAGAAGATCCTGAAAGAGGCGACGGAGGAAGCAGGGCAGGAACTTGCAAGGTTTTACTGCTCGGAAACCGCACGACGTTTCTCCGAGTTGGCTTCCCGGTATGAGTCGGAATGGGAGGAATGGGAGTCAGCCATGGCCCAACTTGCGGCGGGACCGGAAAATGCCGATCAGGAAGATGAAACACAGTGGAATGAGGTAATAAGCGTCTTAAATTCATTAGTTTCGGTTTTCGGTGACTAATGTCACAGTTTCGAAAATTGTAACTTTTTGTCGAAATGTACCGGAGTTTAAATTTGGACTATTGCATTATTGTCAATTAAACATGAAAATAGAAGTAGAACTATGTAAAATCAAGGGGGATATCGGAACTCATGTGGGGTGCTCCTGTATCAGATCGCGCCAAGAGTATCATGCTGCTTGGCGGTGGGGAACTGGGCAAGGAAGTCATCATTGAAGCGCAGCGTCTCGGTCTCCGAACCATTGTCGCCGACCGGTATGAGCATGCACCGGCGATGGGCGTGGCCCATGAAGCTTATTGCTTGGACATGCTCGACGAAGAAGCATTAAGAGCGCTGATTGTCCGGGTTTCTCCGGATCTCGTCGTACCCGAAATTGAGGCGATCGCTACAAAGGTACTGGTGGAATTGGAGCAGGAGGGCTTTACGGTGATTCCTACGGCAAAAGCCGCTCTTCTTACCATGGACCGTGAAGGGATCCGACGGCTCGCGGCCGAAGAACTGGGTCTCCCGACTGCCGCCTATCGATTTGCGGACGGTCTCGAAGAATTGGAAGCAGCCGTGGCTGAAATCGGCGTTCCTTGCGTAATCAAGCCTTTGATGAGTTCGTCCGGCAAAGGTCAAAGCGTATGCCGCAGGCAGGAAGAGGCTGCCGGTTGCTGGAATCTGGCCTTGGAAGGTGCCCGTGCCAAGAAAATGCGGGTGATCGTAGAGGCGTTTGTCCCGTTTACGAGCGAGATTACGCTCCTTACCGTGCGTTCTTCCTCAGGTACGGTCTTTTGCCCTCCAATCGGGCATATCCAGCAAGACGGGGATTATGTGGAATCTTGGCAGCCTCATCCTTTGAGTGAGGGTCAGCTTCGCGAGGCCCAGTCCATCGCTCTGAAAATTACCGACGCACTCGGCGGTTACGGATTATTCGGCGTGGAATTGTTTGTAACGTCGGAAGGGATCGTCTTTAGCGAAGTGTCGCCAAGACCCCATGATACGGGGATGGTGACGATGGTGAGTCAGGATCTATCGGAATTTGCCCTGCATGTCCGGGCGATTCTGGGATTTCCGATTCCGTCGGTGGAACTCTTGACGCCCGGAGCTTCGGCTACCTTAAAAGCTGTTCGTGAAGGGGAAGATTTTCTGATCGGCGGAATGGATGAAGCGCTCAGCCTGCCAAGAACGCAGATCCGCGTCTTTGGCAAACCGTTGTCCAAACCAGGCAGACGGATGGCTGTCGCACTTAGCAGCGCAGATGACGTAGAAACAGCCCGCAGCCGCGCCAAGCAAGCGGCGAGTCTATTAAAGGTGGAATGGTCCAATTGAGTATTCAGGTTTGTGCTCCGGCACTCGTGATCCGCAGATGTTGCAGTGAAGATGTGCATGCTATGCTTCCTCTGATGCGCCAGCTTCGCTATCCGACTACGCCAAGTGTATTGAAGGAACGTCTTTCTATGCTGGAAGGCCACGATCAACTATGCAGTTTGGTAGCGGAAGTCGATGGCGTTGTGATCGGAACGATCTTTCTGAAGCAGCATCAGACGCATGATATGGTGAAGCCTGTTACTCGCATTACGGCGATGGTCGTTGACGAGAAGCACAGAGGAAACGGGATCGGCAAACGTCTTCTTCTTGAAGCGGAATCCTGGGGAAGACAGCGCTGCAGCTCTCAGATGTTTGTTTCCGTAGCAGGAGACAACAATTTGACATCCAAATCATTTTATGAATATTCCGGATTTACCTGCGCGGGCTACCGCTTAAGCAAGGACCTTTAAATTAGCCCGTAAAAAAACTGTGGAGTGAGGCAGACCCGCCTTGACTCCACAGTTTTTTTGTTAGCTGCTTTTCTTGACAGGAATCCAGATTTGACTTCTGAAAGCGGGATCGGTCAAGTCTTTATGCTCGTTCCACAGTATTTCCGGCCCCTCGGTAGCTTCATAGCCGGTGGATGGGAACCATTCTGAATAAATGCGGCCCCACACTTCTTGCAGCATCGAGGGGAATGGGCCCACCGCTTCAAAGACGGCCCAGGTCGAAGCAGAAACTTCCAAGGCAACGAAATCGTCCGGACACTCTTTGGTCGTTGCCACACCGATATAATGATCAAGCCCGCCTTTTTCCTCCATACGCCCTTCCGAAAAATTGGTGGAACCGCTGATCAGGCCTACCGGCTCCACATCACTTAATTGTTTTAGCCTGTTGATCTTCTCCTCGGTTAAACTTTCCCACATCGATGCCATATGAGGATTGACTCCTTCGAAGATGATGGGCACTCTTTTCATAATTCCAGCAATGCGGAAGGCGTCCTTCTCCACAACCCGAAAATTCATTTCGCTTCCTCCTTTGATCGTTAGCTGGAAGGTCATTTGCGGATAGGCTTTAAGCAACGAACCGTTATCTCTGGCTTCGGAAGGATTGACTCCATGCAATCCGGTAAAAGCTCTGGTAAAAGAATCAGGCGAGCTGTACCCATACTTAACCGCCACGTCGATGATTCTTAGACCGCTGTTTCTCAGTTCCAGTGCAGCGAGCGTGAGCCGCCTGCGGCGGATATATTCCGACAACGGAATCCCGGCCAGGAAGGAGAACATTCTTTTAAAATGATATTCCGAGCAGCATGCGATCTTTGCTACTTCCAACATATCGATGTCATCGGTCAGATGCTGTTCGAGATAGTTCATGGCCCGGTTCATACTTTTCAGCAAATCCATGGTGTTAACCTCCCTCTAAGTCTTAGTGTAGTTGAGATGCTTTCCGGTCTTCCGACTTTTCATGCACAATATTGCAGGGTTTGCGACTTGGACAGAAAAAAGACCGTTTTGCAATATAAGACTGCATAACGGCCTTGTTGTGTTCGGAGAGCGGTCAGTTTGCAGCATACATGGAGCGCTGCTCCAAGGCTGCCGCACTGGAAAGATGGCAATAATTGCGCCGGTATATTTCCATTTCGCCACGGAAGATGAGTTTCAGGAATGAACAAGTGGAAAAATCATCGGGCGTCGTAAGGCCGGCGGACTTGTCAAGCAGCTTGACGCCCGCATTTTGGAATACGCTGCTGACAAATTGGGAGCAGAAGTAGGAATTCTCTCCGCCGAGCTCCATATTCAAGACGATGCCGAGAATCCCGAGGAAATTATAGCTGTAGAGGTCCTTGTTCTCTTCGAATTGCCGGACGTAAGCCCGCATTTCGATATAGGTTGCCTCGCTTACGGTGTAGCTGTAAACCGCACAGGTGGCTCGCTCGAAGACGCGGGCATGGATATTTTCTTTTACGAAACCGCCGAATATGGGAAGCATCGGGTGTTTTCGCCCAAAGCTGTAAACTTCGCCGAGCTGGGAATCAAATGCTATCGAAGCATGATTATAAGGGGCTCTCGTGTATAAGCCTATCATTTTCGCAACAACCGTATTGGGATTACTAAGAAGAATGAAGATTTGCTTGTTATTTTTCATGATTATTCAACCGCCATTAAATTATTGGTTATTTGGTTATGTATTCCATTTGTACTTCTTTCATTTGATATTAACATGGTACGGCCTTTCCGGGAATACCGAAACGGACTGAAGGCGGAAATAATACTGGACTAAGGTCGTGGCCGCTCCGGGAACGCCCGGTTTGATCACGTTTACAAAATACGGACGATGAGATAAAATCGGGGGAAATCCAGTATAGGCTATGGAAAGCAACGTTAATGGGAAGAGGATGGTCTTCAATGTACAAGCTGATTTTGGCCGATGATGAGGAAGACGTAAGGGAAGGGCTTCTTCAGTTAATTGATTGGGAAACTCTTGGGATGGTCGTCGCCGACTCGGCGGAGAACGGGAAAGAGGCGTTGGAAATGGTGGAGAAGCATCTGCCCGACATCGTCGTTACGGATATCCAGATGCCGTTCATGAGCGGTTTGCAGCTCTCCGAATGGATCCGGGAATCCTATCCGGATACGAAAATCATCATTTTAACCGGTTATGAAGAATTCGAATATGCCCAAAAGGCCATCCGGCTCGGTATTGACGAATATGTTCTCAAACCTTTTTCCGCAGGCGAGCTCACGGCCGTTATAGGAAAGGTCAAGGGGAAGATCGATGATGAGAGGTCGGAAAGGGAAAATGTCCAGTTGTTGAGTGAACATTACCGGAAAAACCTTCCGGTTTTGCAAAGTTTGTTTCTATCTTCTCTGGTATCCCGGCGCCTGCCGAAACAGGAGATTCGCGACAAGAGCCGACAATACGAGCTGGAACTCGAAGGTGAAGGTTATATGGTATCGGTGCTGCGAATTGATCCCCTAGGGGCAAGTAACGGCGATGGAGTCTTAACCGTGCAAGCCGGTTACTCCCCGTCTCTGAAAGAAACGAACGACACCCAACTTCAGCTATTCGCCGTGTTCAACATCGTCGACGAGCTGATCAAACGGACATCGCGGGACCAGGTGTTCATTCACCACGACGATGTCGTGCTGCTCAGCATTTTTGACAGCACTGACAATGAGCGCATGACAGGTCGTATTTTCGACTTGCTGGAGGAAGTTCGCATAAGTGTGGAGCGGTACTTGAAGCTGACGGTTACGATCGGGGCAGGATCTGCCATCCCGGATCTCGGCGACGTCTTCTCATCCTATCTGGAAGCTCAACGGGCGCTGGATTATAGACTGATCCTCGGCAGCAACAAAGTAATCTGGATCAATGACGTGGAGTCGCGACAGGTTGTCCCGCTCGTTTTTGACGAAGTGAAAGAGAAGGAATTGATCCGATGCTTGAAGGTCGGCAGCGATCTGGAGCTTCAGGAACTGTTGGATGAGCAGTTCAGCGGTTTGCTGGACAGCCGGATTTCGTATCAGGATTTCCAGGTTTATTTGCTGATGATGCTTACCGCCGTCATCAAGGCGTCGCAGGATGTCCATGCGGATATGGACAAACTGTTCGGCGATGGTTCCGCTTTTCTCGGCCAACTCTCCAAATTGTCGCAGGCGAGTGAGGCGAAGTCCTGGTTTACCGGGATCTGCCATAAACTGAAGTATTCCATTGCGAGCGAACGGCAAAGCAGTTACAACAAGCTGGTGGAAGAGGCCAAGGAATATATACAAATTCATTTCGGAGAGCCGGACATCTCGATCAATAAAGTGTGCAAACAGCTTCATATCAGCACGGGTTATTTTAGCAATATATTTAAAAAAGAAACCAAAATGACGTTCGTCAATTACTTAATGGGCGTGAGGATGGAGTCGGCGCAGCATCTGCTTCGGACTACGGATTTGAAAGCGTTTGAAATCGCGGAGCGGGTCGGATTCGGCGATCCCAATTATTTCAGCTTTTGTTTCCGCAAAAAATTCGGCATATCACCCAAAGAATACCGGGGCGGGGCCAGAACGGTATGACATGGGCAAGGGCTATATCCCGGTTGTTCAGAAGTTTTCATTTCCGGAAAATACAAGTGCTTATCTCGATGTCTTCGATCACGATTACCTTATTAGCCGTCGTGTTGGTCAGCATGTTGCTCTTCAATCGATTTTCCAAAGCGGCCGAAGACAACGCTTATTTGAATTTGGGCCAAATCATTGAGCAGGTGAATGCAAATCTGGAACTGTATGTTAGCGGGATGCAGGATATTTTCAATGTAGCCCAGGAGCAAATCAATGCGGCCTCGGATATTCCCGACGACCGGCAGCTTGGAGAACAGCTCGGGACCATTCTGAATACGCGTAAAGATCTGGTTTCAATTGCGCTGTTTACCAAAGGAGGCAATCTGGTGCGCGGGGTACCGGTCCTGCCGATGCGGCAAAATACGAAGCTTACCGAACAACTCTGGTTTGAGTCGGCGATTCAAAACCCGGGCACGCTACAGTTCACCCCGCCGCACATTCAAAATCTGTTTAAGTCGGATTACCGCTGGGTCGTTTCGATGAGCAAAAATATCACTTACCGGGATGATTCCAGAGTCAAACAGGGAGTGCTCGTTATGGATATTAATTTCCGGACGATCGACGAGCTCAGCCAAAGGGTAGGCCTCGGTAAAAAGGGATATGTGTATATCATCGACAGTGTCGGGAATATCGTATATCACCCGCAGCAACAGCTGATTTATGCCGGTCTGAAATATGAAAATCTGGAACCGGTGCTGAATTACGCATACGGAAGTTACCTCGATGAATCCGACGGCGAACAAAGGCTCATCACGATTCAGACGGTGAAACCGGCCGGATGGAAAATTGTAGGTGTGGCTTATGCGGACGAATTCCTGACTACGAAAAAAGAGCTGAGTGGCTTCCTGTACGGCTTTTTGTTGGCAGCGGTCTTCGTCGTTTTGATTATCAATTTGTACGTTTCGGCAAAAATATCGCAACCGATTCGTCGCTTGGAGCGTTCCGTCCAGATGGTGGAAAAGGGCGATTTCGGCACCCATGTGTATGTCAGCGGCGCTTACGAGGTCGAGCAGTTATCAAAGCGGTTCAATCTGATGCTGCGGCGTATCCGGGAACTGATGGATCAGATCATCCAGGAGCAGGAGGCCAAGCGCAAAAGTGAACTTGATGTGCTGCAGTCCCAGATTAATCCTCATTTTCTTTACAATACGCTGAATTCGGTTACCCGAATGGCCGAACTGGGCCGGAATGAGGAAGTCGTCACGACCATCACCTCGCTGTCCCGCTTTTTCCGCATCAGTCTGAGCAAGGGAAATCATATTATTCCGCTGGAAGACGAACTGGAGCATGTCCGTCATTACCTCATCATCCAGACGATCCGGTTCAAAAATAAATTCCGGTATGAAATCCATGCGGAAGCAGAGACGATGGATTGTTTGACTCTGAAGCTCATCCTGCAGCCCCTGGTCGAGAATGCGATTCATCATGGCATTGAAAAATCGGCCGAAGAAGGATTTATCGGAGTCTATGCCGGGATTTCCGGCGAGCATCTGGAAATTGTGATCAAGGATAACGGTGTCGGGATGACACCGGAAAGTGTTAATAAGCTAGTGTCCGGAAAACTTCGCAGCGAAGGCGGCTCGGGTTCGGGCTCGGGCGTCGGCGTGAACAACGTCCAGGAACGCATCTTGCTTTATTACGGCAAAGCCTACGGGCTGTATTTTGAGAGCGAGCCGGAAGAGGGAACGACGGTAACGATTAAATTGCCGGTCGTCAAACCGGAAATCCCGAGGAAAGAAGGGGATCAATGATGAGGCTGGTTTTCATGCTAGGTAAAGGTTGGCTGCTCCTGCTCTTGCTGCTGCCGCTAACGGCTTCCTGCGCTCCTTCCGGCAACTTGCAAAAAGGCGAAAAAATGACCGTTATCGACATGATCGTGAAAATGGACAGGGGAGATTATTGGAAAACGATCAAAATGGGGGCCGAAGTGGCGGCTAAGGAATACAACGTGAAATTGAATTTTTTGGCTCCAGGCAACGAGAATAATTATAAGGAACAAATTCAGCTGATGGAAGAGTCGATCGCCCGCCGGCCGAATGCGATTATTCTGGCTGCAAGCGATTATGAGGCGCTGGGCCAGGTCACCGACAGGAGCTCCTATTATGATATTCCGGTCATCTCCATGGATTCCGAGGTAGCGTCAACAAAGGTGAAAACCTATGTCGGAACGAATAACTACGAAGCCGGTCAGAAAGCCGCCGAACGGTTGATCGAGCTGACAGGGAAACAGGGCGATATCGGAATCGTTAATTTCGTAAAAGGAGCACGTAACGCCGACCAGCGGGAAGAAGGCTTTCTGGATTATGTGGCGCGATTCTCCGGAATTACCGTGGTGGATATCCAATATTGCGGGTCGGATGAGGAACTGGCATATCGCTTGACGCGGAATATGCTGAAGGAACATCCCGGTCTTGACGGGCTGGTCTCCTTGAGTGCGGAATCTTCCATCGGTGCGGGCAGGGCCGTGGAAGAAATGGACTATGGCGATAAACTGATGATGATCGCTTTCGATAATCCGCCGGAAATGCTGGAACTGCTTCAAGAGGAGACGGTTCAGGCGATGATGGTGCAAAACCCGTTCAATAACGGATATATGGCGGTGGCCGCCGCGGTCAAGGCTGCCCATGGAGAGAAGCTGGAAGATAAAATTCCTACGGGCACGAAGCTGATCGATTTGGACAATATGCTTTGGCCGGAAAATCAAAAATTGCTGTTCCCATTCGTTAAATAAGTTGATGAATAAGATACTCCCCAGACTGCTGGGGAGTATTTTTACATCTTCGGGGTAAATTATGGGCTAGCATTAAATTCCCATTCCTTAGGAGGGAGAATATGAGCGATAAGGATTTGCTGCATACGGGAACCGTTGATACGACCAAGGTGCTGAAGGACGTCTGGTGCGTTCGTACTCTCATGGTGAATACGGTATTCGTGGGCGGTCCGGATCAGGGAGACTGGGTACTGGTCGATACCGGGCTGGGCCCGTTTAAAGAGGCATTGATTCAGGAAGCGGACGCTATCTACGGCAGGCCGCCCAAGGCGATCATTTTAACGCACGGCCATTTTGATCATGTCGGGTGCGTGATTGAGTTATCGGACTACTGGAAGGTTCCGGTCTATGCCCATGTTGAGGAATTCCCCTATCTAACCGGACTCCGGGATTATCCGGAAGGCGATCCTTCAGTTGGAGGAGGACTGCTTGCCGGTGTGGCACCGATATATCCGAATCGGGCGATAAATCTGGAGGACAGGCTGGAACCGCTACCCGAAGATGGTACAGTTCCAGGAGCAACGGGATGGAAATGGATTGCTACTCCGGGACATAGTCCGGGGCACGTATCACTGTACCGCCAGCAGGATCACACGTTGATTGCCGGCGATGCTTTTATCACGGTCAAACAGGAATCGGCACTTGCCGTCATGCGGCAGGAGAAGGAGATCCATGGACCGCCGATGTATTTCACGCCGGATTGGGAAACAGCCAAAGTGTCGCTGTGCAAGCTGGCCGAATTGTCGCCGGAGACGGCGATTACCGGTCATGGGGTGCCGATGACCGGCGAGGAACTACGCTTTGGGCTCCACCGGCTATGCGAGCATTTCGAAGAGATTGCCGTACCTGAACAAGGAAGGTATGTGGATTAAGAGCGTTGAAACAAGACCCGGGGATGCCCGGGTTTTTTCATTTGAAATATTCGAATTAACATCCTCAGAATTTTAATAGAACATCTCAGAATTTTAGATTCGCAAAACGATAAAATCAAGGCATAATGAAAACGTATCCAAGAGGAAAACCAAGATAATGAAAATCATTCAGGAGGTCAAAAGAATGAAAAAAGTCGGTACGGCATTATTAGCAGCAACATTGCTCGGGGCGACGTTAGCTGGCTGTTCCAGCGGCGGAAACAAGGAAAGCGGCGGGAGCGGAGAGCCGAAAGTTGGCGTAGCGATTTACAAGTTCGATGATACGTTTATGACCGGAGTGCGGAATTCCATCGAGAAAAACGCAAGCGGCATCGCTAAAGTCGACATCGTCGACAGCCAGAATTCGCAGCCGACCCAGAACGATAAAATTGACTTGTTCCTGACGAAGAAAACGAACTCCCTGGTCATTAATCCGGTTGACCGTACGGCGGCTGGAGTCATTATCGATAAAGCCAAGGCGAAAGATACGCCGGTAGTGTTCCTGAACCGCGAACCGCTTCCGGAAGATATGAAGAAGTGGGACAAAGTGTACTATGTCGGAGCTAAAGCGGAAGAATCGGGAACGTTATCGGGCCAAATTATCGTGGACTATTGGAAAGCGAATCCTGAGGCCGATAAAAACGGCGACGGCGTGCTCCAATATGTCATGATGAAAGGCGAACCGGGTCACCAGGATGCCGAGCTTCGCACGCAATATTCCATTCAAGCCGTGGAAGATGCGGGCATCAAGGTTGAGAAAGTCGCCGAAGATACCGCTATGTGGGACCGGGTAAAAGGACAGGAGAAAATGGCCGCCTTCCTGGCAGCGAACGGCGACAAAATCGAAGCGGTCTTCGCCAACAATGACGACATGGCGCTGGGTGCCATTGAAGCGCTGAAAGCCGCGGGATATTTCTCGGGCGACAAATATATGCCGGTAGTCGGCGTTGATGCAACCGCGCCTGCTCTTCAAGCGCTGGAGCAAGGCACGATGCTCGGCACGGTCCTAAATGATGCCGAGAACCAAGGTAAAGCGGCAGTAACGCTGGCTTCATTGCTGGCCAAAGGCAGCGAAATCAACAAGGACAGCGTCGGGTTTGAAATTACGGACAATCAATATGTGTGGATTCCTTACCAAAAAGTAACGAAAGAAAACGCAGCCGATTTCAAATAAGCCACGCAGCAGGACTTCTCATAAACAAGCGAACATGGGAGGTTCGGAACCCGAGGGTACGAACCTCCCGCTGTTTTG
The DNA here is from genome assembly GCF_003337355.1 of Fontibacillus phaseoli. Classification (GTDB taxonomy): domain Bacteria; phylum Bacillota; class Bacilli; order Paenibacillales; family Paenibacillaceae; genus Fontibacillus; species Fontibacillus phaseoli. The sequence continues at coordinate 976,137 of NZ_QPJW01000001.1, forward strand.
AGGGGATAGTTTAAGGATAGAGCCTGTAGAAACGCATGCTGTGCCTCTGTCGGTAAAGAACAAGTTAGGGGGCGGAACAATGACTGACCGGAAATATGCGCTGGAAATGAAAGAGATCTCTAAGGAATTTCCCGGCGTCAAGGCGCTGGATGGCGTTACCCTGCAAGTTAGACCCGGAACCGTGCATGCGCTTATGGGCGAAAACGGAGCGGGGAAGTCAACATTAATGAAATGCCTGTTCGGGATATATAAACCGGACGGCGGCGAAATCTTTTTGCATGGACAAAAAGCCGAAATCAACAACTCCAGCGATGCGCTTGGACTGGGTGTTTCGATGATCCACCAGGAGCTGCACCCTGTGCCGTTCCGAAATGTCATGGAAAATATATGGCTCGGCCGTTTTCCGCTCATGGGATGGGGTCCATTCAAGCTTGTGGACCACAAGAAGATGTACCGGAATACGGAGGAGTTGTTTAAACAATTAGATATCGATATAAGTCCGGATACGCTGGTGGGCAAACTGTCCGTATCCAAAATTCAATCGATTGAAATCGCCAAGGCGGTATCGTTTCGTTCGCAAATCATCGTCATGGACGAACCTACCTCCTCACTGACCAGCGTGGAAGTGGAGCACTTGTTCCGCATCATCAACGATTTAAAGAAACGCGGCGTGGCCATCATTTATATTTCGCACAAGATGGAAGAAATTTTACGCATTTCCGATGATGTAACGATTATGCGGGACGGAAAAAAAATCGGAACCTGGCCGGCTGCCGAGATGACGACGGATCTGATTATTTCCAAGATGGTTGGCCGCGATTTGACCCAGCGTTTTCCCGACCGGCACAATGTGCCGACCGGTGTCATTATGAAGGTGGATAACTTGACTTCATCCCAACAGAAGTCGTTTAAAAACATCTCTTTTGAACTGCGTAAAGGAGAAATTCTGGGAATTGGCGGACTGGTCGGCGCCCAGCGTACCGAGCTGGTTGAAGCTTTATTCGGTTTGCGCGATATCCAGACCGGAAGTATCTCGATCCATGGCAAAGAGGTCAGAATCAAAAGCCCGGGCGATGCTAAACGGCACGGGTTGGCGCTGCTGACGGAGGAGCGGCGTACGACGGGGATTTTTCCGGTATTGTCCGTGCATGAGAATGCTGCCATTGCCAATATGGATCGGTATGTAAGACCTTACTTGCTGATTGATGACCGCAGAAAAAAGGAAGAAGCCAACAATATGGTAGGAAAGCTGCGGACCAAAACGCCTTCCCCGAAAACGTTGATTATGAATCTTTCGGGCGGGAATCAACAGAAGGTGCTGCTAGCGCGCTGGCTGCTTACCGAACCGGAGATATTGCTGCTTGACGAGCCGACCCGGGGGATAGACGTTGGTGCAAAATACGAGATTTACTCCATTATTGCGGATTTGGCGCAGCAAGGAAAAAGCATCATCATGATTTCTTCCGAGATGCCGGAACTGCTTGGCATGTCCGACCGCGTGATGGTCATGTCCGAAGGCCGACTGACAGGAATATTGGAGGGAGACCAGGCTTCGGAAGAGGAAGTTATGCGGCTGGCTGCCCAGCATTAAGGGGAAGAGAAGGAGGAGAAGATCATGGAAACAAAAAAAATACAAAATTTTGTGACGCAAAATGCAATCTATATCGTACTCGCCGTGCTCGTTATCGGCATTGCCGTTTACGATCCGAACTTTATAGGTATCAATACGCTTCGCGACATCTTAATTCAATCCTCGACGCGGGTCATTATCGCACTAGGCGTAGCGTTCATTCTCATCACCGGCGGTACCGACTTGTCGGCCGGACGGATGGTAGGCTTGACCGCGGTCATCTCGGCATCCATGCTCCAGGTAGAGGATTATCCGCGGCGGTTCTTCCCGGATCTCCCGCATTTGCCGCTTCTGGTTCCCGTCTTAATAGCAATTATCGTCGGTTTACTTTTCGGCTTGATCAACGGAATCATCGTTTCCAAATTTAAAGTTCCCCCGTTCATCGCTACGCTTGGAACGATGGTCGCAATCTACGGGATCAACTCGCTGTATTTCGATACGGAACCCAACCAATCGCAGCCGATCGGCGGTTTGCGCGAAGATTTCACGAATCTGGGTTCGGGAAGCATCGGCAGCGGACAGTACTCTTTTCCATTTATCGTCCTGATTGCGATTGCGGTTTGTTTCATCGTCTGGGTCATGTTCAATAAAACCCGGCTCGGGAAAAACATGTACGCCATCGGCGGCAATGAGCAGGCGGCAAAAGTTTCCGGCATCAACGTTACAAAATATCTGATTCTGATTTATTCCATCGCAGGAGCCCTGTACGGCTTGGCGGGCGTGCTTGAAGCCGCAAGAACCGGCGGGGCCACCAACAACTACGGCAACATGTACGAGCTTGATGCGATCGCGGCCTGCGTAGTCGGTGGCGTATCGACGACCGGCGGAATCGGAACGGTTCCTGGCGTCATGGCAGGCGTACTCATTTTTACGGTTATAAACTATGGGTTAACCTTCGTAGGAGTAGGACCATATTGGCAGCAAATCATTAAAGGTGCGATCATTGTTGCCGCAGTTGCTTTCGATATGCGGAAATACGCCTCCAAAAAATAAATACCGGTTTCAAACTCCCAAAGCCGTCCTGAAGCAATGATTTGCTCAAGGCGGCTTTTAATCTGATAATTTTTTTCCCAATTTTCCATTTTTCCAACTTTTTCTCATGCGTAGGGGCAGTTATCATGTTAAAATGTGACAAGGAGCACAAAATTTGTTGAATTGATGGACTAAGGGGAGAAGCTACATTGATTAAGATGGTTAACTTAAAAAAAATAACTTCAGGCTTGGTATTCTCCGTCTTGGCTGGATCCCTGTTGTTCGTTCCGCTGGGACCGGGAACGGCACAGGCTGCAACATCGAAACAGGTAGCTGCGGTTTATGACAAAATTCAGACAGAACGGGCGGCAGAGGTTGTCGCGCTGCTTAACAAAGAGCGGAAGGCTGCCGGACTTAAACCCCTGACCGTACACACGAACTTATCAAAAATGGCTAAAACCAAAGCAATCGACATGTTTAAAAACAAGTATTTTAATCATACCTCACCTACTTATGGTTCTCCGTTCGATATGATGGATTCCTTCAACATTACTTACCGCTATGCCGGCGAGAATATCGCCATGGGTCAAACCACCGCCAAAGAGGTCGTGGAGGACTGGATGAACAGCCCCGGCCACAAAGCGAATATCCTGAATGCCAACTATAATCTGATCGGTGTCGGCTATTACAACGGATGTTGGGTGCAAGAATTTATCGGCAATCCAAAATAAAGGGCTGGCTAACGCCGGTTCTTTTATTATACGGAGGGATGTGGGAATGACGGAATCGAACAAAACTATGAGAACTTGTCCACAGGGACATCAATACTATAAAAGCAGCGATTGCCCGACCTGCCCGGTCTGCGAGAAAGAACGCAAACCGGACAGCGGGTTTTTATCGCTTTTGTCGGCGCCGGCAAGACGAGCGTTGGAACACCATGGAATTCTTTCTTTGCAAGAGCTTTCAAAATACAGCGAAAAAGAGATTTTGCAATTTCACGGCATGGGCCCGGCCTCATTGCCTAAACTGAGGACTGCTCTGCGGGATCAAGGATTATCATTTAAAGCATAGATACTCTTTTAAGCTCGAAAAAAATTTTTTTTGACGACGATGAAACCTTGGTACCTGCGATACGTAAACATCTATCAAGAAGTTTAAATTTTTTGGGGAGGAAAACCACAATGTCGATTTTCAAGAGATTACGCGATTTAACGATGTCCAATATTAACGCAATGATTGATAAGGCCGAGGATCCGATCAAGATGACGGATCAATATATCCGCGATATGACAGAGGACCTGGAGGATGCCGAGAAAGCGGTAGCCGCTCAGATTGCGATCGAGAAGAAATTCAAGGCGCTTTTTGAAGAGCAGGAGGCTTTGGTCGCCAAGCGTACGCAACAGGCACACACGGCAGCTCAAGCCCAGAACGCAGATCTGGCCCGCCGCGCGCTGGAAGAGAAGAAGGCCGCCGAAGACAAGATGAATGAATACAAAGCAAATTATGAGCAGAACAAAGCTTCCGCTGACAACCTGCGCGGCAAGCTGGAAGAAATGCGCAAACAGTTGACCGAAATGAAAAATAAAAGGGAAACATTAGTTGCCCGCTATAACGCGGCAAAAGCCCAAACCGAAATCAACAAGGCGATGACCGGCTTCAGCTCGGATTCGGCTGCCAGCGGCCTGAAACGCATGGAAGAAAAAATGATGCAGATGGAAGCGCAAGCCGAAGCGAGCAACGAATTGAATTCCAAAGGCGCCGATCTGGACGACGAATTCGAGAAGCTCGGAAAAGATCAGGCTGTCGAGGATGAATTGGCCGCTCTGATGAAGCAATACGAAGATAAGAAATAAGGACGCTCCCGAATTGAACGAAAAGCGAGGCATATGATCTCATGGGTGTTTGGAAAAGAATCGGCAATCTGTTCGCGAAACCGGAGCCGCCGCAAGTGGAGAAAAGTATGCTGACACTCGCTCCGGGCGATATGTGCGAAGTGTCATTAGTCACTTATGAAGTGACGGGACGGGTTCATAACCGGGGCAGAAATGCGGTCGTGCTGACGCTTCAGGACGGAGCCAAAATCAGTTATCTGCTGATCGAGGAACGCGAGAATCTTCACTACCAGCTTTATCGTCCGATCGACGGACGTTTGGACACGCCGGATGAGGTTCCCTCGGAGATGGAACTGGACGGTAGAACCTATTTCCTGGATGAGGAGTACATCGGCGCGGTGACGGTTACCGGCCGTACTCCTTTCATGCAGGGGGGCGAGCAGTATGTATGGCAATTTCAGTCCGATGATTTTGCCTTGCTGCGCATTGAATGGCAAAACGGCCGCTTCATGCTATATGAAGGCGAGAAGGTCATCCCTGGTGATGTTAAGGTGATTAGAGCCAGTTAACGGTGATGCGGAACACAAGCGCAAATAAAGCAGTGCCTCCGGGCACTGCTTTATTTGCGTTCCTAAGTGCTGCAAAAACATATTTAAACGACAATCAAAGTGAGAATACTTATGTAACATGAAAATGAAAAGATGAGTGTCTAGTATAAGTAGGAGCTAACGTATGTTCTTATGAATTATAAGACATATGCGTAAAATGAGCAACCATATTCAATCATTCCCCCTTTCGGAGGTTGAGGACGTCCTTGAATTTGCTTCTCCGGGCAAGAAGTTTTATGTTTATTACATAAACTGGAGAGATTATAAGGGACTATTTACAAAGAGGAGTGCTGCTGATGTTTACTGCGTCCCGAATTTGGCGAACGGTCGGCCTCGTCTCGGCCGCAGCAACGCTAATGTTGCTGTTTGGTTTCTTGTATGCGGTACGCGATGTCATTTATCCGGGAACCGAAAACCAACAATCTTACGTAATGGAAGACCATGCCTATGCGGCACCTGAGCAGTCATCCCCGCTGGATGTTACGGTGATCGGCGATTCCCTGGCCAAGGGGACAGGGGACGACATGGGGAGCGGATTTGCCAAGCGAACGGTTGAACTTTTAACGAAGCAAGGTGCATCGAGCAAGCTCATCAACAATTTGGGCATCAACGGGCTCACGACGAAGGAACTACTGCCGATGTTGGATCAGCATGGGGTTCAATATTCGCTCGGGCAGGCGGGAATTATTCTCCTTTCCATTGGCGCAAACGATTTGTTTGACGGGGAAGAGCCGCTGGAAACGAGGACGGAACTTCCGACGGAAGCTGAGCTGGAGCAGAGTGTAAAAAGCGCATCGGACAATTTGATAAAAATTCTGGACAAAATTCGTAATATCAACCCCCAGGCCCAACTCGTTTACGTTAGCTTGTATAATCCATTTTCAGATATGAAAGAACTGAAGGAGACCGGCGATCAGGCTGTAGCACGCTGGAACGGCATTGCTGCGGAGGCGATGGCTTCTATTGAAGGGGGTCTTATCGTTCCGACGTTTGATTTGTTTACGCTGCAGGCCGGACGATACCTTTCCGGGGATCATTTTCATCCGAACGCGACCGGATATCAGGCTATCGCGGATCGGATCGTTCAGGGCATCGCCGTTAAAGAGTGAACATAAGGAGTGTAGGCTAGTGGCAGAGCATCATGAAGCCGGGCGCAAGCCAAGGGAAACGGTGCTGACCGTGGAGCATTTGAAGAAGCGCATCGGCAAAAAATGGATCGTACAGGATGTTTCTTTTGAGATAAAGGAAGGCGAGATATTCGGTTTTTTGGGCCCGAACGGGGCGGGAAAAACAACAACGATCCGGATGTTGGTCGATCTGATTCGTCCCACGGAAGGCAGCGTCAGGGTTTGCGGATTCGAAGTGAGCCAAGAACCTGAACGAGCGCTGGCATGTGTCGGATCGATCGTGGAAAATCCGGAAGTCTACACCTATTTGACCGGCTGGGAAAATCTTGAGCAATTTGCCAGAATGATGAGAGGCGTCGATGCCGCGCGAATCGCCGAGGTGGTCGAGATGGTAGGATTGGACGAGCGGATTCACGATAAAGTGAAAACTTATTCGCTAGGGATGCGCCAGCGATTAGGCATTGCCCAAGCGCTGCTCGGCAGGCCCAAGCTGTTGATCCTGGATGAGCCGACTAACGGTCTTGATCCCAAAGGGATCAAGGAGCTCCGCCAGTTTATCCGCAGTCTCGCTGAGGAGGGGATGGCTGTATTCGTATCGAGCCATCTGCTTAGCGAGATCCAACTTCTCTGTGATCGGGTGGCGATCATCAGCCGGGGTCGCGTACTTGCGACGGGTACGGTAAGCGAACTGATTGAGGGTAGCTCAAATTATGTGGTTTGGGAACTGGATCCCCGTCCGCAGGGCGAAGAGCTGCTAAAGCGGGCGGGCGTGACGATGGTTGAAAAGGCGGGGGATGTACTGGATGACGCGATAATTGCCGGGACATCGTCTAAGGCGTTAGTGACGCAGATGCAGTCCGAAGATATTCCGGAGCTGCTATCAAATTTGGTTGATGCAGGGGTTAAAGTCGGTTCCGTGCACAAGATCAATCCCACACTTGAGCAATTGTTCCTGGAGATGACGGATGGTGAAACCATTGAATAATCATAATCAGATGTTTTCGTTAATTCAAAACGAAACGATCAAAATGATCAAGAAAAAACGGTTCTATGTAGTTTTGCTGGTACTGTTGGTGCTTGTCCCGATTTTTGCGTATGCCCAGATGAAACAGGCGGAAGATAAGCGCGAAACCTATGGGACGGACTGGCGTAGAGAAGTACAGCAGGCGATAACGGACAATCAAAATTCGCTTGGCAGCGACCGGGTTCCCGAGGAATGGAAGAAGTACCGGCAAATTTATATTCAGCAGATGAAATATTACCTGGAGCATGACGTGAATCCGGCTCAGCCTGGCGGGGTTTCGTTTACCCGGGAGTTTCTGGACAATGCATCAACCTTGTTCATTCCACTGCTGATTATGTGCATCGGATCCGACATCGTTTCTTCGGAACGAACGGCAGGAACGGTGAAAATGCTGCTGACCCGGCCGGTCCGTCGTTGGAAAGTGCTGCTCAGCAAGTTGATCACGCTATTGATGTTCGTTTCGCTTATCGTACTGTCCTCGTTCGTTATTTGCTATCTGATTTCGGGGATCTTTTTCGGGTACAAAGGATTCGCCTTCCCGGTGTTTACCGGGTTTCAGTTGCATGGTGCGGAAGTAGATATGTCCTCGGTCCATGCGGTGTCCCAGTGGAAGTACCTGTTAATGCAAGCGGGCCTGATCTGGTTTGTAGGAATCACCGTTGCGGTGTTGTCGTTTATGGTCTCCGTTCTGGTGCGAAGTACGGCGGCGAGCATCGTGATCATGATGGCAGCGCTGATCGCGGGTAATATTTTAAGCAATATGGCTGCCTCATGGACCAGCGCCAAGTACTTGTTTATGGTGAACCTGGGATTAACTAATTATTTGGCGGGAACTCCAGCTCCGATCGAGGGGATGAATCTAGGATTTTCGCTTGCGGTTCTGGCGGTTTGGGCAGCCGCTTCACTGTTTGTTTCATTCCTTGTCTTTACGAAACAGGATATATTGAATTAAAATGGACAAGGATAACAAAACATCTGTTTGCATTGTAGTACATATAGTGCGTGTTCATAACGTATTGAACAACATCTAGGTGAACTACCTAATGAAGCTAAAAGGGGGAGCATGAATGGCCGAACAAATCGATTTGTTCGAAGACGCCTCAGGAGGCACGCCTGGCCGTGCGGCTTCGGGATACGACGCGGACGACATTCAGGTGCTCGAAGGGCTTGTCGCGGTACGTAAACGACCAGGTATGTATATCGGCAGTACGAGTTCGTCGGGACTTCATCATCTTGTATGGGAGATTGTGGATAATTCCGTCGACGAGCATTTGGCGAAATTTTGTTCTAAAATCGACATTACGCTGAATAAGGACGGTTCTGTTACCGTATACGATAATGGCCGCGGCATACCGACCGGGATGCATAAGACAGGCATTCCTACACCGCAAGTGGTTTATACGATTTTGCACGCAGGCGGAAAATTCGGCGGTTCGGGATATAAAAAATCCGGCGGCCTGCACGGCGTCGGCGCATCGGTTACGAATGCGCTGTCCGAGTGGCTGGAAGTCGAAATTTACCGTGAAGGCAAAATCCATCGCATGCGGTTCGAGTATTGGATGGACAAGCAAGGGATCGAGCATGTCGGTGAGCCGGTGACGGGCCTGGAGATTCTGGGGAATACGAACCGGACGGGAACCAAGGTCACGTTTAAGCCGGACATCCGGGTGTTTGTTAATGGAATCGGATTAAATTACGATACGCTCGCGGAACGTTTACAGGAGATCGCTTTTCTGAATTCGGGCCTGAAAGTGACCTTGAAGGATGAGCGCTCGGATCGTTCCGACGAGTTTTTTTACGAGGGCGGCGCCAGCCAGTTTGTTCAGTTTCTGAACGACGGGAAAGATGTGCTGCATGACGTGGTTCATTTTTATGCCGAGCGGGATGAGATTGAAGTGGAAGTAGCCATGCAATATAATGCGGGTTATACGGAAACGCTGGCTTCCTTCGTCAACTCCATACCTACGCGTGGGGGGGGGACTCATGAAACGGGCTTTAAAACAGCCTACACACGGGTAATGAACGACTATGCGCGCAAAAATGCATTTCTGAAGGAAAAGGACAAAAACCTCGAAGGCAACGATTTGCGGGAAGGCATGATGGCGGTAATCAGCGTCAAAATGTCCGAAGTGGAATTCGTCGGCCAGACCAAAGATCAACTCGGCAGCGCATCGGCTCGGAGCGCCGTGGACGCGGTTGTGGCGGAGAAAATGGCCTTGTTCCTGGAGGAAAATCCGCAGGTGGCGCAGACGCTGATCAAGAAAGCGATCCAGGCTTCGCGCGCCAGGGAAGCGGCCCGTAAGGCGCGGGATGAAATGCGCACCGGCAAGAAGCGGAGCGAAAGCTCCAATCTTGGCGGCAAGCTGACTCCGGCGCAGTCGAAGGACTTTACGCGCAACGAGCTGTTCATCGTCGAAGGGGATTCCGCCGGCGGCTCTGCCAAACAGGGCCGTGACTCCAAGATTCAGGCGATATTGCCGTTGAAAGGCAAGCCGATGAATCCGGAGAAGGCAAAGCTGGCCGATATTTTGAAAAACGACGAATATCGGGCGATCATTTCGGCGATCGGTGCGGGTATCGGACCGGAATTTGCCGTGGAAGACAGCAATTATTCCAAGATCATTATCATGACCGACGCCGATACGGACGGAGCGCACATTCAAGTGCTGCTGCTGACGTTCTTTTACCGCTATATGAAGCCGCTGATCGATGCGGGGAAGGTTTATATCGCCCAGCCGCCTCTTTACAAAATTACCCGCAGGTCCGGAAAACTGGAGACGGTGCGGTATGCGTGGAGCGATGAGCAGCTTCAAAATTACCTGAAGGAATTCGGCAAAAATTTCGAGCTTCAGCGCTACAAAGGGCTTGGGGAAATGAACCCGGAGCAGCTGTGGGAAACAACGATGAATCCGGAAACCCGCACGATGCTCCAGGTGCAGATCGAAGATGCCGCCAAGGCGGAACGCCGCGTCTCCACGCTGATGGGGGACAAGGTCGATCCGCGGAAACGCTGGATTGTGGAGAATGTGGATTTCACGGAGTATGAGGAATAGAAGGTGACTTGATTTGAGTTCATTGGAGAATTTTTTGCCAGCCTTTCTCGAAGAAGTCGTAGGCGACCGTTTCGGCCGGTATTCCAAATATATTATTCAGGATCGGGCCATTCCTGACGTTAGAGACGGTTTAAAGCCGGTGCAACGGCGTATTTTGTATGCGATGTACGATTCGGGAAATACCCCGGACAAGCCTTACCGCAAATCGGCCAAAACGGTCGGGGACGTCATGGGGAATTATCACCCCCATGGCGACTCTTCGATCTACGAGGGCATGGTCCGGATGGCGCAGCCATGGAAGATGGGGCATGTTCTCGTGGACGGCCACGGCAACTGGGGTTCCCAGGACGATGACCCGGCCGCTGCCATGCGGTATACGGAGGCACGCCTTTCGCCGATTGCGTTGGAACTGCTTCGTGATATCGAGAAACGTACGGTTCCGTTCAAGGACAACTTCGATAACACGGCGATGGAGCCGGTTGTTCTGCCTGCACGTTTTCCGAACCTGCTCGTCAACGGGGTGAGCGGGATTTCCGCCGGTTTTGCGACGGAAATTCCGCCGCATAATTTGCGCGAGGTCATTGATGCCTGCATCGCGGTTATGGAGAAGCCGGAGCTTTCCTTGGAAGAAATCCGCGCCTATGTGAAGGGACCGGATTTTCCGACCGGCGGTATCATTATGGGTGAGGAAGGAATCCGTGACGCCTACGAGACCGGAAAAGGCAGGATTTATCTCCGGTCCAAAACGGAGATCGATAATATGCGGGGCGGCAAACAACAGATTGTCATTACGGAGATCCCTTATCAGGTCGTCAAATCCCGGCTCGTTACGGCTATGGAAAATATCCGGCTGGAGAAGAAAGTGGACGGGATTGCCGAGGTCCGCGACGAAAGCGGACGTAACGGCTTGCGGATTGTGGTCGAACTAAAAAAGGAAGCGGATGCCCAAGGGATTCTCGCTTACTTGCTAAAGAAAACCGATTTGCAAGTGACTTATAACTTCAATATGGTTGCGATCGTCAACAAGGCGCCGCGCCAGCTTGGCCTCAAGGCGATGCTGGATGCTTATATCGCCCACCAGCGTGAAGTGGTCACCTTCCGCACCCAGTACGAGCTGGAGAAGCTGGAAGACCGTGCCCATGTACTGGAAGGCCTGGTTAAGGCTTTGAATATTCTGGACGAGGTCATTGCCGCAATCAAGGCGTCGAAAAATCGCCAGGATGCGCAGAACAACCTGCAGTGGATGTTCGGATTTACAGAGCGTCAAGCGGATTCCATCCTGACGCTGCAGTTGTACCGTTTGACTAACCTGGAGATTACGTCCCTGCAGAAAGAGCTGGACGACATCCAGAAAAAAATCGCCACCCTGCGTGGCATCCTGGAAAGCGACAAGAAATTGATTGCGCTGATCAAAAAGGAACTGATCGAAATCCGGGACAAGTACGGCATCGACCGGCGCTCGGAGATTCAGGGCGAAGTCGAGGAACTGAAGGTCAACCTGGAAGTCCTAGTGGCCCAGGAGGACGTGCTCGTCACGCTCTCCCACGAAGGGTATATCAAACGGACCAGCATGCTTTCCTTTACGCGCTCCGGCGGGGAACGGGAAGGATCGGGGGTGAAGGAAGGCGATTATATCAAGCATGTGCTTGATGTGGATACGCTGCAAAACATCCTAATCTTCACCCGGCGCGGCCAATATTTCCTGTTGCCGGTCCATCAGATTCCGGAATTCAAGTGGAAGGATAACGGCACCGCCATCGTCAACGTCATTCCGATGGCCAAGGAGGACCGGATTGTCAGTGCGATTCCGCTGAAGAGCTTTGACGATCCAGAGGTAAGCCTGGTATTCGTAACAAAACGCGGCCAAGTGAAGCGTACTGAATTGAAAGAGTACGAGACGAAACGGTCGGGCGCGGTTGCCGCTTGCAAAGTTGCTGACGGAGATGAAATCATCAGCGTTACCGTCAGCCATAACAGCCGCGAAATTTTGCTGTTGACGAAGCAAGGGATGGCAATCCGGTTTGCCGAGAACGAAGTCAACGCCATGGGCCGCGTATCGGCGGGCGTGCGAGGCATCGTATTGAAAGAGGAAGACGATGTCATAAGCGCTATGTGGGTAGAGGGCGAAGAAGGCGAAGTGCTCGTCGTATCGGATTTGGGTTACGGCAAGCGGACGCTGCTGCTGGACTATCCGGTGCAAAGCCGCGGCGGTAAAGGCGTTCAGTCGTTTGAATTCAAGGAAGGCAAACGCGTCAAACCAAACGGCAGCATTTTGGCCGGCGGTTTCCATTGCAAGGAACCGCTCTCGCTGCTGGCGGTAACAAAAGAAGGCGGAATGCATCATTTCAACTCGGAGGATGCGCCGCTTGCCGAGCGGAAATCGATCGGCAAACAGGTCGCTCCTGTGGACAAGAAAGATGGAATCGTTGATCTGCTGATTCGAAGTTGAAATGATAAAGCTTCACGGAATCGTTCCGTGAAGCTTTTTTGTTTTGCGGCTTTAGCCGAATAAATAATTTATTATCTATCGACAAGATTGCTTTTATATATTAGGCTAGTGTTGTTTGGAAAAATGAACCAAAAGGGGGATGGCAGATGAAAAAAGGATTATGGTTAGGGTCCTTTATATTCATTTTTTTATTGTCGAGTATGAGCGTATCCGCCCACCCGGGAAGAACGGACTCAAAAGGCGGCCATTATCTCTCTAATTTGTCTGAGCTCGCTTTCTGCAAGTGATGCTAAGGCCGCGGCGAAGCCTTCTTACTTGGCTCGAAGCTGGCGCAGCACAAGCACACCAAAGTGCGTGCCTGTATACTTGTCTTTCATGTTAGAATAAATGTGAATCTTGTGTTTAAGTCTTTTATATCATGGACTTACTTCGCAGAACCAACAAATTGATTTCTAGCCGCACCTAGACCAACGATACCGAGTAGAGCAGAGGCGCCAACCAATATCAGGAGTGGAACGCTCCAACTATGACTGGCATCATGCAAGTATCCAATCAGCGCTGGGCCAATTGCTGCTAGTAGATATCCGATGGATTGGGCCATGCCCGATAATTCAGCCGCCTGATGGGCATTTTGGGTACGCAAGCCGAAAAACATCATGGACAAGCCAAAGGCAAAGCCCACTCCAATTCCAAGAATAATAACCCAAAACAGAACTAGATGGATACTGCTATAGAGAAGTCCAAGTGTTCCGATCAAAAGTAGAATTGTTGTAATAACCACTAACAACCGTTGGCTAGACATGCGACCTGCCATAACTGGAACGATAAATGCAAAGGGGAGCGAAGCCATAATCAGAACCGAGAGAAACCAGCCGGATTGACTTGAACTAATGCCTTGATCTTTTAGTATTTCAGGCAGCCATGCCACCAGCACATAAAAAATGGCCGATTGTATTCCCATAAAAAGAGTCACCTACCAAGCCAATGGAGAGCGCCATATATTGACCTGATGGTTGTAACCTGCGCTGTTGGCAACAGCGGCTGGTTTCGCTGGAGTCTTGAGTTGCGGTACCCAAAAGAGAATGGAGATGACGCTAAGTATCCCCCATATTCCCAAAGCACCTTGCCAGTTCAAGCCTGCCCCCACAGCTAAGGGAACACTAATACCGGAAGCAATCGCCCCGCATAGATTCATGGAAACAGAATAAATCCCTGTCATAGTACCCATTTGCTGCGGGAATTCCCGTTTAATCAGGCTAGGTAGTAATACATTACATATGGTAATAGCAAACCCCAGAACTGCAGTTCCAACATACAAGGTCACTGCTCCGGATAACGAGCGAACAGCAATACCGATGACCAAAAAAATAAGGGAAATCAGGATAATACGTTCTACACCATATTTACGTCCTAATTTTGGTACAAAAGGTGATAACAATGCAAATGCAATTAGTGGAACTGTGGTAATCAGGCCTGCTAAGGTATTCGAAATATGCACGTTTTCTCGAATAAGACTGACTAATGGTCCCACCGATGTGAGGGGAGCACGCAAATTCGCTGCGATAAAAATAATTCCTACGATCATGAACCAGAGTGTCGCTTGCTTGCGAATGCCGGTACTGGATATTCCATCCTGTTTTTTTAACAATTGTTCTGGTGAACTCATAAGGGATTCTCCTACGTTTTAAGTTAATTAATCGTCAATTTCATCCATGTGGAGGAAGTACCCTTAAGAGGGAATGTATTGTACATCACCAAACTGTGGGTGATAAAACGACTGTAATGTCCAACTGCGGCAAGTAATGTTTCTGTTTTCCTTGTTCTTCAATGCTATATGCGGTACGACTACAATTTGATCTGCTCTCTTTATGGTTGAGGAACAACCGTAAATAGCCAGTCGCTGTTTTTGTCCCCCGGACAATCTACCCCACGTTCTCCGATCACTAAATTGCATGGATAAAGGCCTCTAGTTAAGCCCGGTGAGCGGATTCCTAGATCTTGTCATAAGCGATATTCTCACGGATGCTTCCCGAAAATAAATAGACATCCTGTTGGACAATCCCGATATTGCTCTGAAGGCAGGGGAGGGTAATATCGGTGATGTTCATTTCATCAATTCGTATGTTGCCTTGTGTAACTTCATAAAAGCGTAGCAGCATGTTGATAAGCTTCAAACCTGTTTTTCATGGGACTAGTCGTGTCCGTGCACTTGAAGGCTTCATTTAGCACAGTTTTGCACGGGCCTTTTCAATGTATAAACGAACAGCCTCCTCGGCTTGGTGGCAATCCTGATTGGCAATGGCTTGATAAAGCAGGTCATGAGAGTCGAGATAAAAAGCCGCATTTTTGAAGTCCTTCGTTTCCAAAACCATGTTTTGCAGCGCCTCGGAAATATGATTGTACAAATTCGCCATCAATTGGTTATGTGAAGCAGCAATCACCATTTTGTGAAACTCGACATCCCAGTGAGCATAAGCTTTGAGATCCTGCTGGCTGGCTGCTTGTCTGCACTGGTCCAAGCATGTCCGAATCGCCTCCAAATCTTCTTCGCCTCTCCTGAGCGTAGCCAGGGCAGCAGCCTCTCTTTCCAATGCATATCGGACCTCCAGGCTCTCAAGCTTATCGGTATGCTGAATCACTTTTTTAATCACTGACCCCAAAACACTTGAGGAGCAGACATAGGTCCCATCCCCTTGTCTGGTCTTCAGCAGACCCGCATACGTTAAAGCCCGAATAGCTTCCCTCAAGGTATTACGGCTGACTTGAAGCTGTTCCATTAGCTCGGGCTCTGGAGGAATACGCATCCCTACTTGCCATTCGCTGTTTTCGATCTTCTCCTGGATCTGGTAGGCCACCTGTTCCACCAAGGTTAAACGTTGAGTCTGAGTTAACAACAGCATCACTCCTTTGCAAAACGTAGGATGTTTGGTATTTCGGTGTTATTATATCAGATTGACTTTGACTTGGAAAGATGAAATTGATAATGATTATCATTGAGTTTTTTCAGAGAATCCAGTTGAAAGGTAGAAATAACTGGCTCATAACGAGAGATCAACGTGGCTTCTGCCCCTTTGTCACCATTCTGCGCTAAATGGAGCAGAGTAGAAGTACTATTCATGTTTATCCTCCTTTTATAATCCAATTGCAAAATATCAGCGTTGTATGATAAAGCGGGAGGACTGCGACAAGTAAACGAGCCTTTACTTCTCCATAATGCTTTTAAGCTTCATCAGAACGTTTGATTTCATTTTGGAAACAGCTTGTCTGCTGTTCCTAAAAGTTGAGCAATTTCCTTGTCTGTTTTATCTTCGTAATACTTAAGGTACATATGTCTTTGTTCTTTTGACGTTAGATACGATATTTCAGAAATTTGAGAAAAAAGCGTCTCCAGAATTGCTTCACACTGAACATAATTGATATTGATTATCAATATCAATTATGTTAATATTATTTTGTTTACATGTGAACAAAAAAAGAAAAACAATCTATTGCTGATACTGAACTTGGTCTGCAACTACTACAAGAGAGGGGAGATTGCGAAATTGGAGTTTCAAAATGATTTTAAAGGTCATCTTTACGAGCAATATATTAAAATGCTGCATCTGAATGAGTTGTATACGGAGCATGAAATTAACATGTTTCGGCAACAAGCCAGAAAGCACCAGATTGACATGCTCTCTAACAATATTACCAGTGTCCACGTTATCGATTGCATTGGTGATTATGAGCCTATAAATCATACCGGAATTGTAAGGGAAATGGATTTATCCAAAGCAAGCATTACTAATATTTGTTCAAGGCTGCTGGAAACGGGCTTTATTAGGAAAAGTCAGCTGAACAACAATCGTAAGGAGATTTACTTTAGCTTAACGGATAAGGGGAGACACGTTTATCGTTTGCATAAAGAGCTGCACAAAGAAAAAGAAGAAAGGTTTTACCAATTCATTGAGTCCTATTCAGAGGCTGAGCTGCAGACTATTGGAAAATTTATGAGTGATTTGGTGGCGCGTGCCGAAGAATACTCCGAAGGGAAGTTTACGATAAATGACGACATTAAAGATTGAGGAATTAAGATCCAAGATTGAAGGGAAAGAAATATTAAAAGGGCTCACACTGGAGATTCATGGTGGAGAGATTCATGCGATTATGGGGCCTAATGGGACAGGGAAAAGTACGTTGGCTTCAGCTTTAATGGGCCATCCCAAATATGAGGTTACCGGCGGCAAGGTGACATTGGACAATGAAGACCTTCTGGAGATGGAGGTGGATGAGCGTGCCCAGGCAGGCTTGTTCCTCGCTATGCAATACCCAAGTGAAATTGCCGGCGTGACCAACTCGGACTTTCTCAGAAGTGCCATCAATGCACGGCGTGAAGAAGGCGATGAGATATCCTTAATCCGTTTTATCCGTAAAATGGAGAGCAAAATGAAGGGGCTGGAGATGAACCCGGAATTTGCGCATCGTTATTTGAATGAGGGATTCTCCGGCGGTGAAAAAAAGCGGAATGAGATTTTGCAAATGATGCTACTTGAACCCAAGTTTGTGATCCTGGATGAAGTGGATTCCGGACTTGATATTGATGCACTGCGTATTGTGGCCAATGGCGTAAATGAAATGCGCAGCCCGGATAGAGGCTTTTTAATCATCACCCATTATCAACGACTGTTGAATTATATTACCCCGGATTTTGTGCATGTCATGATGCAAGGCCGGATAGTTAAATCTGGCGGTCCGGAGCTTGCCCACCGTTTGGAGGCCGAAGGGTACGATTGGGTGAAAGAGGAGCTTGGGATTGCGGATGAGAAGGTAGGCGAGGAAGTTTAAAAGCGGGAGAGGAGGAAACGCAAGTGGGTATACAGACGAGAATTTCAATGAATGCGAACGCTTTACGCGCTTGGTCAAGTGCTATGGGTGAGCCTCATTGGCTGCTTGAACGCCGGATTCAGGCACTTGAGCTGGCAGGAGCGCTGGAGCTGCCTAAAGTGGAGAAAACCAAACTTGAGAAATGGGATATCTACGAAACCGGAGATTACAAAGCGGAGCATCCGTGGTCAGGTTTGGAAGATGCGCCGGAGGTTGTTCGAGGTTTGGTTGCTTCTCCAGTGAATGGAGGACTAATCGTTCAGTTCAATTCGGATGTAGTGTATACGAAATTGTCCGAGAGCTTAGCCGCCCAGGGAGTAATTTTAACGGACCTGCATACTGCGGCAAAAGAGCATGAGGAGTTGGTTCAGCGTTATCTCTATCAGGCAGTGAAGCCGGAAGAGCACAGATTGTCTGCTGTGCACAGTGCCTTATGGAGTGGTGGCGTTTTTCTATATGTCCCAGATGGTATAGAGGTTGAAGTTCCCATTCAAGCGATCTTTTATAGCGATACGAGCGGGGCGCTTTTTGCTCCTCACATCTTGATTGTGACTGGTAACAACAGCAAGATCAGCTATGTGGATCATTGTATATCGAGAAGAGATGATATCAAGGTTTTGCATAATGGTGTGGTAGAGGTGTTTGCAGGGGCAGGCTCCAAGGTGCAGGTCGCTTCTGTTCATCAGCTTGCTGCAGCAACAACGGACTTCACCCAGCGGCGTGCGATTGTGCTTGCGGATGGCGGTGTAGAATGGATTGTCGGTGAGATGAATAATGGCTATACCGCCAGTGATACCAAGACAATACTCCAGGGCAACGGGTCCGTCTCTGACGCTAAGGTGATTGCGATAGGCTCTGGGGACCAGAAATTGAGTTATACTACGCAAGCCCAGCATTTTGGCAGAAGCTCGGTGAGCCAAATGATCACACGCGCAGTAATGCGTGAAGAAGCTACGGCCATTATCAACGGGATTACAAAAATTGAAAAAGGTGCAACCCATTGTGATGGTCAGCAAACAGAACGTGTATTGATGTTAAGTCCAAATGCGCGCGGTGATGCCAATCCGATCCTGCTGATAGATGAGGATGATGTAACCGCCGGTCATGCTGCATCCGTGGGGCAAGTAAATGCGGAACAAATCTATTATCTGATGTCGCGCGGGATCTCACGGAGTGAAGCCGAATATCTTGTTATTTTCGGATTCCTCGCTCCTGTCATTTCGGAGATCCCGCTGGAGGGAGTGCGTAGCCGCCTGCAGGATGTAGTGGAGAAAAAACTTGGCAGATCATAGGGAATCAGAGCCAATCAAATTGAGTCTTATGGAGTTTAAAAGGAGCGATAACAATGGCTAAAAAAGCGCCGGACATGGGTGAATATAAATATGGGTTTCGCGATGAGCACCAGTCTATTTTTCAATCTGGAAAAGGTCTGACTGAAGAGATTGTCCGAGAAATTTCCCGGATCAAGGAAGAGCCGGAGTGGATGCTCGATTTTCGGCTGAAAGCTTTGAAGCAATTCTACAAAATGCCGATGCCTCAATGGGGAGCGGATTTGTCCGGACTAAATCTTGATAACATCCAATATTACGTTCGCCCTTCCGAAAAACAGGGAAAGACCTGGGAGGAAGTTCCCTCCGAGATTAAAGCAACCTTTGACAAGCTGGGGATTCCTGAAGCGGAGCAAAAGTTTCTGGCAGGCGTATCCGCTCAATACGAGTCGGAAGTAGTCTATCACAGTATGCGGAAGGAACTGGAGGATCAGGGCGTTGTTTTCCTTGATACGGATACTGCTTTAAAGCAATATCCTGAAGTGTTCAAGCAACATTTTGGAACGATCATCCCTCCCGCTGACAATAAATTTGCGGCGCTTAACAGTGCGGTTTGGTCAGGCGGCAGCTTTGTATACATTCCGAGGGGCGTTCAATGTGAGGTTCCTATACAAGGGTATTTTCGTATTAATTCTGAAAATATGGGACAATTCGAGCGGACATTAATTATTGCCGAAGAGGGTAGCTTTGTCCATTATGTTGAAGGATGTACAGCACCTATTTATAGTACCAGTTCTCTGCATAGCGGAGTTATTGAAATTATTTGCCGGAAAGATTCCCGTGTCCGATACACGACAATCCAGAATTGGGCTCCTAATATCTACAACTTGGTAACCCAAAGGGCTGTGGCAGAGGAAAATGCCACAATGGAATGGGTGGACGGCAACATCGGCTCCAAGGTAACCATGAAGTATCCGGCTGTAATATTGAAAGGAAGGGGAGCCAAGGGGTCCATCCTGTCTATTGCCGTAGCCGGTAAAGATCAGCATCAAGATGCCGGCGCGAAAGTAATTCACCTTGCTCCCGAGACAACATCTACGATTATATCCAAATCTATCAGCAAGCAGGGTGGCAAAGTAAACTACCGGGGATTGTCAAGCTTCAGCCGCGATTCCGCAGGATCCAAGTCCAATATTAAGTGTGATACGTTAATTTTGGACAATCTCTCAACATCAGATACGATTCCGTACAATGAAATTAAAAACGATCAGATTACTTTGGAGCACGAAGCAACAGTATCCAAAGTGTCCGAGGAGCAATTATTTTACTTAATGAGCCGCGGGCTTACAGAACAAGATGCCACACAAATGATTGTAATGGGCTTTATTGAGCCGTTTACCAAAGAACTGCCGATGGAATATGCCGTTGAAATGAATCGGCTGATTCAATTTGAAATGGAAGGAAGCATCGGTTGATTTATTAATTTAATCAATCAAGCGTTTTACTTTTTAGGAGGCATGGGGTGTATTTTAATGAAGAAAAATAACTCAGACATCTCAGAATTAGAGCAAATTACTCGAGAGAAAAAGAAAATTCAGTTCTATCTTAATATGCTCTTAGGACTGAGTGCAAGTTGTGGTGTGATGATACCTACAGATCCAATTTATACGATTTTAATGGAACTTTCAGATCAAGAGGCCTCTCTAATAAAAAAGTCAAAGGATCAATCAGAACATCCAGAACGAAACAGGGCCTGAATTGACTATTGTTAAAATAATGAGAGGAGGGTGGCATAATGGAGGACAAGAGAATTTTATTCGATGAAGTATCGGAAGTGCTTCTCAAACTACGTCCTTTCTTACTGCGTGACGGTGGAGATGCTGAACTGGTCGAGGTTGAGAACGGTACAGCCAAATTAAGATTTTTGGGAGCTTGCAATGGTTGCCCAAGTGCTACGATTACGTTAAAGGCTGCTATTGAGCGCGCAATTCTTGAAGAGATTGAAGAGATTAAAGAAGTTGTACAAGTATTCTGAATTTATTTAGGTAAAAGACACTAAATGTATCCTCAAATGTACGCATACTGTGTGTCTGAGGCATCTTGAGAGAGCTGTCAACACTCATTCGCTCGTACTCACCATAGAGAAAGGAGCACACTTGAAGTGAATAATATGAAGGTATAAAAGATCAAGAAGCAGTCAAAGTTATGGCTTCTTATAAATGGGAATATGGAATGAGAAAGGCAACTATATATAGAATAAAATGATAATATTTAGCTAAAATTAAATATTTTGAAAAATGCAAAGCCATATGAAGTGTACTCCATATGGCTTTGCAAATAATTAGTTGTAAAGATAAAAATCAATGCAACTAACTGCCAGTATAAAAGTAATTGTCAACTGTTGCTTGCAATCTTCATGAATGATTTCATTTTTGCGTATTTATTGATAACTGGCTCATAATGGGTAATCAACTTGGTTATACGAAGGTGCTTGAGAATATGACGGGTGAGAATTGGTTTGAGAGTACTACGCTGTTACATATGTATAATATAGCGTAGGTATGCAGACTCCGGGGTATGAATACTTCGGCGACGGGATATCCACACCTCCTTTTGGCGAAGGGCCTGTGAAGCCGGTTTCAATGCGGTATAGTTGCTGGTGGCGGTAAGTTCATTAAACTCACTTTTCTGTTAATGGTGATTGTAGTAAATTGAAAAATTAACAAGACCAGTTTTTCCGAACGTAAGGTCTCAATAGAGGAGTTAACAATGACAAAAGAACGTAAAATTTTTTTTACCATAACCATACTCTATACACTTTTAATTCTTTATTTTATGTTTTCCGCCTTTAATAGAATGGATGCCTTAGACTAAACAACGGGCTATACCTTTATTTTTTTGCCGGACAATTCCTTTAATTTGCCAACAATATCTGACCTTCTGCATCCTCCCCTCATGGATTTGGTGGGCTTCGGAAACCTTATAGCCTTTATCCCTTTCGGTATATTCATCCCATTGTTATATCGTATCTCCTTTATTCGCTTCATTACAATGTTCTTTCTGGCGATTATGGTAATGGAAACCATGCAGGCACTATCGTTTCTCGGCAGCTTCGACATTAACGACGCCCTTCTGAATTCATTAGGCGTAGCAATCGGTTTTGGGGCGTACAAGCTTGGTTTTCGTTCAAGTAATATTCGGCGCAATATTGTAATAACCTCCATTTCCTGTATGGTTCTGTTTCTAGGGGTATGGGGATTATCTGGGATTGTGGATAAAGCGTTAACCAAAGAAGAAGGTCCCTTTCTGGCGATAAACGAATTGATCGACAGTTCCGGAAATACATCAACTGGTAACAATATAAACAGCTTTAGAATAAGCCCTCAAGACATAAAACCCCGCTTTAATATATATGGCGTTGAAGGTAGGAATATGGAAACGTTCACGTATAAGTATAAAGAGCAGATGACATTGTCTTTGTATTATGGAACTCCTGAACCATCGGATTATTTGGGAAGCGTTAGGGTTTCCGTTGATGGACAAGAAGTTTTAAATAGTTCTGGAGAAGTTCAACGCCTCTATCCTGAGCTGTTCCCGGCAATGTTTAAAATTCCTATTCAAGCAGGTGGTGAACTCACGATAACTATTGAGGGGAACGAAAAAGTATGGGATGTCGGGTATAGGAAGATGCAATATCCTTGGAATTGAGTCCATTGATTAAATTCGACTTACGAGGACTTCATCATTCCCAAGGCCGATTCCGACTAGGATGTGCGATGGGTGCTGAAAAAGGCGGGCATCAGTTCTCGGCCGGGGACGGTTACGCCATTATTGCCATGGTGGAAAAAGGCCTGGGCAGCAGCATCCTCCCGGAGCTGGTCACCCGGTTCCAGCATGAGCATGTAGCCATGCTTGAGCTGGAAGAGCGCAACTTCCGTTCCCTTGGCCTCGCGGGTCAACTCGATGAAATATGCTTCACCAGCAACGCGGCGGTTTCTGCAGCATGTGCAGAGCTGGTCGTCCGGCCAGGGAGTGATTTGACCCAGTAAACATGCCTTTTTGCCAATGGTCATCATTTGCTTAATTTTCGTCCTTCGTTGTCAAGAAACAACAGCTCGTAGTATTTTTTTGGCCGCCCTTTACTGTTGTCCCGTTTTTCAAATACCGTTTGTACGTACTTACTTTCTTCAATTTTGTTAAGGATACGGTTTGCACCTCTGACGGTCATGGACAGGCACTCGGCAACATCCTCAGAGGATAATTTATTGGTTCTCATGATTTCTGCATAGGACATGATTTTTTGCAAATTGATGTTGTTGATTCCGATCCTTTTGGCTAACGCAATGATTTCCGGGTCCCCCTGTTCGGAGAACTGGATGACATTCATGCTCCGCATGGGGCCGACAACCTTCTGATTCTCGTCTATAAAAAAGCTGCAACTGCCCGTAAAGGCCTCCGCCTGTCTGTGAGCTTTGGTAGCGTTGACGTTCGCTTGAAAATATTCATGCCCCGAGCCCCACCCAATCTTCACCTTGTCGCTTATGCGCTCTTCCAGATATTCCAGCAGGGTGCAGTTATGCGCGTTAGAGGTGATCCTCATGAAATTTCCGTAGGTAGTGTACAGTCTGACAAAGCCTTCTGAAATTTGGGCCGTGTCTGCCAGATTCATGCTGTCCAGAAACCTGCCGACAAGGACTTTTAGCTCATGAAGCTGCTCTTCAGAGGGTGGCTGCTCTGTTATGGCCGATAAGCATGCAACAACTGCCCTCTGGTTCTTAAGCTTGAGGATGGTAATTTCGTTGATGATCTCGCTTATGGTCTCTTTGACGTTCTCCAAGGTGGGGCGGATTAAGATATATCTGACTCCGTGCTTTTGCAGTTCCGGGACAAAATGGCCGAACGCCGTGATGGATAGGTCTATTTTCTCATCTTCCCACAGCGTGATATGGTTCTCCAGCATGATCTCCACCCGTTTGAGCAAATCTCCGCTGTCAATGGGTTTGCCCTCATGAGTCAGGTATTGCTGGAATTCGCTGAAAGACTCGATGATATACGCATAATCCACATAGATCCGAGAGATATCCAGCCCATGTTCTGTAACCAGCAGCCGGAAAAGCTCCCTGTACAGCAGGTTCTCATCATCCTGCAAAATGTGAACAGGCACCTTGTCATCCAGGCTTTCCTTATCGATGGACTCGTAAAGCATCCTGCCGCTGATCACAAATCCATCCACCGAATCCAGGTTTTTGAGATAGATGTCTGTTGTTTCCCGGAAATTGCTGATTGTAAGAAACCGGAACTGACATAGTGGCCGCATTTCTTCTTCAATGGCGCGGAAATAGTCCATATGGGTCTCAGGCGTGATAATACCCAGCTTGATTTTCATGATAGATTCCTTTCATAAACAGTTCAATCAAAAGAGTTATATCACAATAAATGTGATATTACA
Organism: Fontibacillus phaseoli; assembly: GCF_003337355.1. GTDB lineage: Bacteria > Bacillota > Bacilli > Paenibacillales > Paenibacillaceae > Fontibacillus > Fontibacillus phaseoli. Next base: position 1,000,412 of record NZ_QPJW01000001.1, read on the forward strand.
ATGTTCCGCCAGCCTCTGAATTAATGTTCTTAAAATGTCTTAATATCTCTTGACAAGGAATAAAAATGCAAGTACGATAAATTTGTTCTTAAAAAGTCTTAAAATACAAAGGGGGGAATGTTAACTCTGTTCTAACGTTCATTTAATTTGTGCTTTGGGAGATGTTCATTGTGTTTGAAGAAGCTGAAGACTTTTTGATTATGGCGCATCAGCTGCAGGACAAATTGGTCAAGTATCGGCATCATCTTCATACGGTTCCGGAACTTGATCTAAGTTTGCCCAGGACAACCGCATATGTAAAAGAGGCCTTGGAGTCAATGGGCCTTAAGCCCGCTCCCGTAGGAAAATCAGGCTTAATGGTTACCATTGGCGGACAGCATGAAGGGAAGGTGGTTTTGATCCGTGCGGATATGGACGGGCTGCCGATTCAAGAAGAAACGGAGCTGTCTTACGCATCGTTGAATGGAAACATGCATGCTTGCGGTCATGACATGCATACTTCCATGCTGCTGGGAGCTGCGGAGATTCTGAAGGCTAACGAAGAGCAGCTTCGCGGGACGGTTAAGCTTATGTTTCAGCCGGGTGAAGAGACGCTGCACGGGGCAAAAATGATGCTGGAGAACGGGATTCTCGATAATCCCAAGGTGGATGCAGCCATGATGCTTCACGTATTAACTGGAATGCCGCTTCCTACCGGACAATTTGTAGTTCCTGAGGAAGGTGGAGCGATATCTGCTTCTTCGGATTGGTTCGAAATTATCATCCGCGGAAGGGGCTCACATGGCGCAATGCCCGAGGCCGCAGTGGATCCCTTAAATGTGGCTGCTCATCTTCATCTGGCGTTGCAGGGTATCCTTAGCCGGGAGGTTTCGCCAATTGATAATGCAGTGCTTACCATTGGCGTGATGGAAGGCGGAAGTACAAACAACGTGATTCCCGATATGGCCAGAATGAAAGGAAGTGTACGTACCTTTAGCGCCGCATTGCGGGATAAAATGGAGACCCGTATCCGTAAAATTTCCGCAGGAATAGGAGAAACTTTTCAGGCCAAGGTGGAAGTGATCTATACGAGGGGATGTCCTGAGGTGAAAACGGACAGCGGGCTGAACCGGCAAATGAGAACGACGATTGCCAACACTTTTGGCGCGAGTTCCTTCATCGGTATAACCCAACTGGTACCCGGTGGTAAATTAATGGGATCAGAAGACTTCGCATTTGTCTCAGAGGCGGTGCCAAGTACCACAGTGTTCCTTAACGCAGGCAATATCGAGGAAGGCTATAGTTACCCTGTACACCATCCAAAGACGATGTTCTCGGATGAGGTGCTTCATAGAGGGGCTGCGGCTTACGCTGCTTTTGCCAGAGATTGGATTGAAAGTAATAGATAAGTTCTAAACCAAACTATACGAGGAGGAATTAAGATGACAGAGAGACGTATGATTGGACCGACCAAATTTGAAGAGTACTCGGAGAAATACAAGGAATTCCTGTTAATGACCCGCCGTGACGGAATCATTGAAGTGCGGCTTCACACGGACGGAGGACCGTACAAGCATTCCTGGGAAGCCCATACGGCATGGTCCCATGCCTGGTCAGATATTGGCCGCGATCCTGAGAACGAAGTTATGATTATTTCAGGGACAGGAGATAAATGGGTGATCGGGGACCCGGAGGTCTGGAATACGAAATTTATGGATTGGCCGAAGCAAAAGAAGCTCGAACAGTACCATGAATCGCTGAGACTGCTTGAGAATTTGATCTTCTGCATTGACATCCCGACCATCGGGGCGGTCAACGGTCCGGGAACGCACTGTGAACTTGCAACACTCTGCGATATTACCATTTGTACGGAAGACGCTGACTTTTTCGATCCGCATTATCTGGGAGGCACGCCTCCAGGAGATGGAATGCTGCTCACACTTCAGAGCATGATCGGTTTCAAAAAAGCAGCCTACTACGCATACACCGGCAAGAATATCAATGGTCAAACCGCCTTGGACCTGGGTATCGTTAGTGAAGTCCTGCCCCGTGAACAGCTTCTTCCCCGCGCTTGGGAGCTCGCGGAGATGATCATGCAGGCACCGCGTTCAACGAGACATCTGTCTCACTCCATTATCTCCCGTCCATGGAAGCAGGCTCTGGTCAGTGATCAAGGATTCCAGCTTGCCCACCAAATGTACGACATGGCTATTGATGAAGAAGGGGCGCTGGAGCGGCTGAAGAAAATGCAGGGACGCCTAATGGGCAAAGATGTTCAATAGAAAGATGACGGGACCTACACGGTTCGAAGAATACTCGGAGAAGTACAAGGACTTATTCCTCATGACCCGCCGCGGCGGCATACTCGAAGTGCGTATGCACACTCACGGTGGACCGTTACAATTCGACTGGCCGGTTCAAGCAGCTTATGGTCATGTATGGTCAGATATAGGCCGTGATCCTGAGAATGAGGTCATGATCCTTACAGGGACAGGAGAGTTGTGGCAAATAGGCAATCCTGAAGTCTGGACAACCAAATTGATGGATTGGCCGAATCGCCGGAAGCTGGAAATGTATCATGAATCGCTCAGAATGATTGAAAATATGATTCACTGCCTTGACATCCCCACGATTGGGGCGATCAATGGCACAGGCTCACATTGGCAGCTGGGGACGCTTTGTGATATTACCATTTGCGCGGAAGACACAGCGTTCTTCGATGCCCATTACCTGGGCGGTATTCCTCCTGGAGATGGAATCGTTCTGGCACTTCAAAAGATACTGGGAAGCAAGAAAGCGGCATACTATGCATACACGGGGATGAACATTACTGCCCAAGATGCATTAGAGCTCGGTCTGGTCAGTGAGGTGCTGCCTTGTGAACAGCTTCTTCCACGGGCATGGGAGCTGGCAGAAAGCATTATTCAGGCCCCCCGCTCGGTGAGACATCTTACTCATTCGATTGTGTCGCACCTGTGGAAACAAGCTCTTGCAGAGGATCAAGGTCTCCAGCTTACTCACCAATTGTATGATATGGCCATTGATGAAGAGGGAATTCATGAGCGGCTGATGAAGATCAAGGAACGTTTTCAGAGGAGTGGGCAATAGCCGGAAAGGATGTATGGGTGCTATGAGATCGTTGACTGAACTCTATAAGATTGGCAGTGGACCGTCCAGCTCCCATACCATGGGGCCGGAGAAAGCGGCCAGAATCTTCAAGTCAGAAAATGAAGATGCAGACCAATTTAAGGCGTTGATTTATGGTTCCCTTGCCAAAACAGGTAAAGGCCATATGACGGACAAAGCTATTATTAGAGCACTGTCACCCGTTAGGGCGGAGGTTCAATTTGTTCCGCAGGCAGATTTTGTTCTGCCCCATCCCAATACCATGGACTTGTTCGCTTACAAAGGCGGGCGGCAAACCGCATCCATGCGTGCTGTCAGTATCGGCGGCGGGGATATCGTGATTGAGGGGCGGGAGGAAACGCATGGGCCTGATGTTTACCCGGAGAACAGCTTTGCAGAGATCAGTACCTTTTGTAAAGCGAATCATATCCGGCTAAGCGATTACGTCGAGCAGCGTGAAGGCAAACAGATCTGGGAATTCCTCCAAGGAATCTGGGAAGCGATGAAGTATTCGATCGACGAAGGGCTGTCCGTAACAGGTATTCTGGAAGGCGGTCTTAATGTCGAACGCAAGGCGAAATATCTCTATCATCAGGGGCATGTGGATGAGAGCCCGGAGACACGGGAGAACCGGATCGTCAGCGCATACGCTTTCGCCGTCAACGAACAGAATGCCGCTGCCGGCACAGTCGTAACGGCCCCGACCTGCGGAGCCAGCGGTGTTGTCCCTGCCTCGCTCTGTTATATGCAGGAGAAGATGCGGGTCCCGGACGAACAGATTCTTAGGGCTCTGGCCGTCGGAGGGCTCATGGGCAATCTGGTCAAGCAGAACGCCTCCATCAGCGGCGCTCAGTGCGGCTGCCAGGCAGAGGTTGGCACGGCTTGCTCGATGGCATCAGCTGCACTGGCTGAACTGTCTGGTATGGAGATCGATCAGATTGAGTATGCGGCGGAGGTTGCCATGGAGCACCACTTGGGATTAACCTGTGATCCGATTAACGGACTGGTTCAGATTCCTTGCATTGAGCGGAATGCTGTCGGTGCGATGCGGGCGATCAATGCGCTGAGTCTGGCCAAATTCTTGTCTGGTACCCGTAAGATATCCTTTGATTTGGTTGTACAGACCATGTATGAGACAGGCCTGGATATGAACAGTAGTTACCGCGAAACTTCAGAGGGCGGGCTCGCTAAGCTCTATAAAATGGACAGCTAAATGATGCGATGATGGGGCATTAATTCCATACTTATGTAACGAGATTGAAGAACATCCCTAACTGGTGGTTGGCAGAAGGGATGTTCTTTTGTGCGATTGACACCGCATCGTGCTAACGGGTGAAAATCCCAAGTATACCGCGGATGGCTAACGTATCGGCTGCGTGTGTGAATATGGCCTTAACTATGTTCAGACAACCGACCCTGGTCTTTATAAATTTCAGAATATCTCGTTCAGTTAACCCATAGATGATGTGAAACCTAAAAAACGGATTGTCTCATGACCACCCGTTTTTTAGGTTAGGTATAGATATATAAGTTTATTGCATAGTCAGATTTTTGGTAATGACGATGCCGATAACTTTCCCATCCTTTATACTGAATTGAATCCAGTACTGATTATCTGTTGAGTGTTGAAGCTATGCATCTTTTGAGCGTATAAACTACTCATCACTTGAAGAAGGAACAGCGTCAGGGTAAGCCTCATTTATTTCCGCAGTAGTGCTTCCAATGTGAATCCCCCGAGGGCGTACTTCCTTCAAAGCCACCGATAACATTGATTTGCCAAATTGAGGTTCCAAAATCAATGGTGCCCCCATGATCCTTAAAAATCTAGTACTGCGTATCGCCTAAATTTCAGGGTATAATCTGTTGAGCCTGATCCGAGCATCTTTTGTTGACATTGTTTATTCTTTATTTTATGTTCCTCGCCTTCGGTAGAGTAGAGGCTACAGAGCACCTGCCTGGCTACACGTTTATATTTTTGCCTGAAAACATATTTAGGCTGCCTGCTCTATCTGATCTCCTGCATCCCAGTCTCATGACTTTGGTGGATTTCGGTAACACCATCGCCTTTGTCCCTTTCGGTGTATTGTTTCCATGGCTGTACCGGACCACCTTAATCCGGTTCATTACCTTATTCTTTATAGCGATTCTTGTAATGGAAACCCTTCAGGCGCTTACATTCCTCGGCAGTTTTGATATCAACGATGCCATTCAGAATACGATAGGCGCAGCCGTCGGTTTCGGAGCGTACAAACTTGGTTTCCGTTCCCGGAGCCTCTGGCGCAATCTGGGGGTAACGGCTCTTTCCGGAATGGTTCTTTTATTAGTTTTATGGGGATTATTCGGGGCATTAGACAAAGCAACAACTAAAGTTGAGGGCCCGTTTGTGGCGATCAATGTATGGATGGATAGTTCGGGCCATTCATCCACTGGAGACAAGCCGGGTAGCATCCAAATAAGCCATCAGACTATAAGGCCCCGCTATAACATGTACGGTCCTGAAGGCGGCGGTTCTAAACGTTCACGTATACATCTGAGGGGGAGACGATTTTCTCTTTTTATTACGGAATCCCTGAACCTACAGATTATTCCGGAAGTATCCAAGTTACCCTTGATGGAAGACAGATCATGACTGTCTCTGGAGAAGATCAGCGGAGTGATCCTGAACTATTCCCGTCAATTTTCAAGATTCCTCTTGAGCCTTGGAACGAGCTGAAGATCACCATTGTGGGGAACGAAAAAGTATGGGATGTCGGGCATCAGAGGATGCACTATTTTTGGAACTGAGTCAACATGATTGGCATCGGGGAACTGGTGTTTCATTGCACGACTTGCGTGTCGCTTCGCCGGACAATACTTGTTCGTTTGTTAATTGGTTGGGGTATCACGCAGGAATGGTCATCCCCCTGTCAAGTAGACAGTGCAAAAATGAAAAAGTTTAAGCTGCGACCGTTTCCCGGTATTCTACTGGGGAACGGTCGTTTAGTTTCTTTTGAAATCGGTTTTGGTTGTAGAACAATATGTATTCGCCTACTAATTGTTCGACCTCTGCTTTGTCTGCTGCCTTATTCAAGTATATTTTCTCCGTTTTCAAATGAGAGAAGAAGGACTCGATACAAGCGTTGTCTGGACAATTTTCACGCCTAGAGTGACTTCCTAGCATGCCGAGTTGTTTCAGTTTAGGGTTAAAGGGCTTTGAGGTATATTGAAATCCTTGATCCGAGTGTCAAAAGAAAATAAAGTTCTAGACTGAAAAATAAAGTGTTAGACTAAGGAAATAAAGTTGTAGACTGGGAAAATAAAGTATTAGGCTGTCAATGCTACATTTAAGCTAATTAGCAGGATAGTTCAGAAAAGGCGTGAACAGTTATGGAAAGTGTAATTGAGGAAATCATATCTCCAAGCGGGGTCTATAAAGCGCAGATAATTAAACGCTCCAAGGATGGTTTATTTACCTCACAGGTCTTCAAATGGATTGAACATGATGAAGAAATAAGCGAGATAATAGGAGAGAAGGGCTTTTGGAGTTCTCTACTCTACAAATTCATTAACAGATACAGTGGAAAGCTGTATGAAAGTTACTATCGAGAATTTAACTAATGCTTCAGCAGAGAAGATCATTATATAACGTTCAACTAACGGGAAACGTTAGCGCAGAAAACACATCATGAGGCCGCCGCAGACCAATCGGGCGACCTCATTAAGCTAACGGGCGGTTAGTGAAGAACCCCCATTAATTTAATTTGGTGGGCCTCTTATCATTGTGGTATCGCGTTAGTAAATGTTAAAAAAGGTTTTTGGTCACTTTTTGAGTTAAATGTTCTATTTTCGGCATCAACACTTCATCATCAATTGCTGTCAGCTTTTCGGGCTTAAACAACTGAATCCTCTTTAATTGAAAATAATCATATAAAACTTGTTGAACCGTGAATTGATTGGTCATCAGAAATTTAACATCGAACATCCCTCTTAGAATTTCATCCTGCTTTATTAATAGCCTGCCGTTAAGTTGATTGAAAATCCCTTTTTGTTTACCTTCCTCAAAGAAAGCCAGTATCTTCTCTTCTCGCTCCTTCATAGCTTCATTAAAGCGATCAAATAAATCCGGGTAACTGGTTTCGAGGTCCTGAAGGATAATATCCGAGAAATAAACGACTAGAGATATGGTTTGTTCAAATATTTGCAAAAAACGAGTACCGAAACTTTGAACCGAATCCAAAGGGTTGTGAGTCAGTTCCTTCATGTATTCAATAAAACCATCTACGATGAACTCGACAATTTCTTCCTTGGTTGAGAAATACTTATATAAAGTCGCTCGGCTTATTTCCATTACTCTAGAAATTTCGTCCATCCGAACGGATTGAAGGCCATTTTTTCGTAAATAAGGAAGCAGCTTATTCATAAGCTTAGCTCGTGTTTCGTTTTTTTTATCTGATATCTGGCTATTCACATAAAGCCCCCCTTACTTTTATTATAACCGGAATTTCGCTTTCGGCACAAATACATTTTGCATATTATACATAAATGATTAAAAGCGTTTACTGTGTAAATGTATTTATGCTAAGATGTAACTCGAAGCTAAAACATATAAAAAGCGAGGGAACTAAAATGAAAACGCAAAAACTCGGTCACAGCGATATCGTCGTTTCTTCTATCGGATTGGGTATGATGGGAATGTCCCCCGGCATATATGGCGCCATTGATGATGAGGAGTCCATTAAAACCATTCATCGGGCGCTTGATCTCGGGGTAACTTTGCTTGATACTGCTGATACATATGGCAACGGCCATAATGAGGAGCTATTAGGAAAAGCGTTGAAGGGACGAAGAGAACAGGCAATTGTCGCTACCAAGTTTTCGTATGGTCCAAATTGGGAATTCATCGGAGGACACCCGGACTATGTAAAGAAAGCTATTGATGAAAGCCTTCGACGTCTTGGTCTCGATTATATCGACCTGTATTATCAACATGCGGTAGATCCTAATGTTCCAATTGAGGAGACAGTTGGTGCTATGGCTGACTTAGTTAAAGCAGGTAAAGTACGTTATCTTGGTCTTTCTAATGGCCTAAATGGATCAGTTATTAGTGCATCTACACTTCGTAAAGCGCATGAAGTACACCCTATTTCCGCAGTCCAATCGGAATACTCCATTTGGAGTCGGGAAATTGAAGAAGAAGCTCTACCTACCGTAAAAGAATTAGGAATCACACTTGTAGCTTACAGTCCTCTAAGCAGAGGCTTTATTACGGGGGAACGTCATATGAATGAGAACTTCCAAGCTGATGATATGCGCAATCTTTTTACACGTTACAAAGGTGAGAACTTTCAAAAGAATATTAATATCGTTGATAAACTAGCGGCAATCGCCAAAGAAAAGAACTGTACGGTACCTCAACTAGCAATAGCATGGACAGTAGAAAGAGGCACATTGCCGATTCCTGGTACGAAACGCCGTAAATATTTGGAGGATAATATCAAGGCACTTGATATTCATCTTACGTCTGATGATTTTGCTCGTATTGATGCTGTTAGTCCAAATGCGTTTGGTGGTCGTTATTAATAGTAGTATCCTGTTGCGGAATAATGCTAAATATAAATCCTAATCACAGCGGATGTTGATGTAGTGCAGATTACGATCGAAGTTTTAAAAGTAAGGGCGAGTAAGCTCCCTCGAAATGATTCAATTTCCTCACTCAAACTCATGAATTCGCAGGATTTTACTCTGTAGTTAACGTGGAGGAAGAAGGCAAGGGCGGAGGTGGTAGCTGGGATTTGTAGAAAGGGCATGACGAAACAAGGATGAAATAGAACCACCCATATTATTCCATATATGCTGGCTGCAAGAGCATTGATCGTCAGCAAGCCAAGCGAAGGATTAGTATCAATAATGATGAAGTCGTAGTTTGGCTTCATCGGTTCCAGCAGAGAGGCTAGAGTTTTTTCACCGCCCATTTCATCCCGCAAGTTGATTTCGGCAACGGACAGCTCAATGTTGCTCGGGATGAGGTCGATATTGCCGTGCGAGTGAATGTAATCTTCAGCAGGCGGAAGCGGCTCGTCGCTCATAATGGCGTTCATGACATTGAACATGGAGAACGGAAGTTGATCTGGTTGCTCAATACCAAAGCACATAGAAAGATTGCCTTGTGGATCGAAATCGACAAGTAGTACTTTTTTTCCTTCATTAGATAAGGCGTAAGCAAGGTTGTAGGCAGTGGTCGTTTTACCTGTACCGCCTTTCTGATTGGCGATGGTGATAACGGTGGTTTTTGCCATGAAATATACCCTCCCTGGAGCATTCGCTCCGTAAATTTGGTCAATGGTAGGGGCGGGCTGGCTTTGCTTCAGTTCTTTCCGAGTTCTTCCCAACGTTCCAAAATGGCTACTTTTTCAGTGATCGTCGGGAAGTCAGACTGGCTCTGATTTCAACGGAAAAACCCGCGAAAAGCCTTGATTCCACAAGGCTTTTCGCGGGTTTTAAATTCCTCTTCTTGGACTTAACTTCTGCTCATGTCGCAATAGAGTGTGCGACTCAAAATCGCAAGCGGTTTGCTTATGTCTCGGTTAACTGGGACAGCGCCACCTCTTGCTCTTGTTCTGGCTGATCGAGGGGATAGATCCGGGCGGTTTCATTACGCTCGTTCACATGCTGAATATAGATAGGTACGCCGTTACAGGCGACGTTTACCATCGTAGGCGAGGCTACGATTTCTTTGGCGCGTTGGCTGTTCATTTTTATTCCTCCTGGGTGATGATGCTCGAGTGGTTTCTGTAATACGTTTTCCCATCTTTCTGGGAAATATTCTTTGTGGAGCGCTGCTTCGTACATGCCTGCCCATTTCGCTTCACAGCATGGCCTGGGATTAAGCGAGAAGAGCTCAAGGACGATGTCCTAGAGCTCTCTTCATCATAGATTATTCGATGTTCAGTTCCACCGGATCGGAGTTCATCCGGCTGCCTGCCGCGCGGATCACAAACCGGTAGTTCTCCGCAGCGCTGATCTTGCTAACGGTCAAGCTATACTCCGTTTTGCCGGGCTCGACGCTAACATATGCATTCCAATAGGGCTTGATCATTCCGTTTTCTTCATAGATTCGGAAGCCTTTCACGGGTTCGGCGCTGGATGCGGGCAGCTTCCAGGAAATTGTGGCTTTCCCGGTGTTCACCTGGATTTTGGGGTCGCTGACACGCTCAGGCTTGAGGTCCGTCCGCTTGATTCCGTACTCGTCGTATTTTTTGACGCCGTTATTGCCGGAAGACTCATCCTTTTTGGCGGCGGTATATGCCTTAATCTTTAGCAGGTCATCAGATACGAATACATCGGTGAACATCTTTTTAAAAGGTTGGGCATGGATCGCGGCAAAATAATCATCGTATCCCGGATACTTGGTATAAAATTTATCTCCGAAAGCATTGGACATCAGATAGACTGTCCCCTTGGGGTTGACGGCGTTTCCTTGTTCATCAAACGTGATTTGACCGGGGGGCACCACTTTGTCGTTCAGCATTTGGTAAGATCTCATATACATGTGGTCGTGCGCCTCGAATACCAGGTCGATCCCCATTTGGTCGAAGGCCGGGACGAGGATTTTTTTATAGAATTGAACGCGATCATCCTCCCATTCCCCCGCATTGTCACCCGCAGAGTTTGGGCTTTTGTGAAGGGCTACAAATTTCCATTTGGCATTGCTTTTTGCGACGACATACTTCATCCATTCGACCTGATCCTCAAACTCCCGGTCCTGTCGCTTGATCTCACCGTTACTGGACAGTTCTCCGGCATACTGCGTGTTGAAAATCAGAAAGAGGGCATTTCCGTATTCAAAAGAATACACGGAGCCGTCACGTTTTTCCTTTACTTGAGAGAGTAAACATGCCAATCTCCTTTCGCGGATAATTAAAGCGCTTTAACTTTTGAATAAAACGCATCGAAAGGTCCGGCCGGCCATTCGCTGTTAAATATATGGAAGGGAGGCAGAAATCAGAACACACAAATCGCCTGGTCTTCCGGGTGAAGACGGCTAGAATGTTGCGTAGTTGCCGCTACCGCGAGGTTCCCCTTCGTTCAATAATCGGAAATGCCGCCGGATCTGTGGGAAAGGTGGTTGATGAACGCCTGGATCGTGTTGTCCAGGAACATATTTTTGCGATAAACAAGCCCGACTTTTTTTCGGGGAGCCGGCTGTGCGAACGGAATCACGGCGACGTCGGGATTTTGCAGCGTATTGGCGTAAGAAGCGGGCAAAATCGTACCTCCGACGCGATGAGTAACCATTTCGACCTGGGACTCCATCGTGGACAGCTCCATAACGGGTTTGAGACTCAGGCCGGCAGATTCGCAGGCTGCATCGATCATCTGCCGCACTAAAAACTTGGACTGGAACAAGACAAGAGGAAGACTGCCAAGCTGTTTCAGTTCGACGGAAGCGGACCGGGCCAAAGAATGTTCACGGGACACAATCAGGGCCAATTCCTCGTCGAAAAGCGGCAAGCTCACCAACTGCTCGTCTTCCAGCGGCAAAAATACGACGCCGAGATCCAGGCGGTTGCCAAGCAGGCCTTCATGGGTTTCATCGGTCGCAAGCTCGATCACGTTCAGGTTGATGCCGGGGTACTGGCGGTGAAAGGAAATGAGCGCGTGCGTAATCAGATGGTTGCCGGAGCAGCCGATTCGCAGTCGTCCTCGCTTTAGGCCGGCCAATTCGCCGATCTCCAGCTTCGCCTGTTCCAACTCGTGAAAGACGCGCCGGGCGTGCTCCATCAATATGATCCCGGGCTGGGTCAAGTGTATTTTTTTCCCGGAGCGGTGAAAGAGCGGGGTGCCAACATCTTGCTCCAGCAGGCGGATCTGATGGCTGAGTGTCGGCTGGGTGATCCCGAGCTTCTCTGCGGCTTTTGTAAAATGCAGTTCCTCGGCAACAGCCAAAAAATAATCGAGAAGCCGATGCTCCATAGCAATCCTCTCCATTATAGATAATTTCTATGATTATAATTGATATCATGTTATTGATCAATGTTTAATCTGAGAGTATAGTTAACATAAAAGTAACGGTTTAAGAGAGGGAGCGTATCTCAGTGAACAACATAAAAGTCGTAAAGGCTGAACAATTGAAGAGCAAACCTGATGCAAATAGCCTTGGATTCGGCAAATATTTTACGGACCATATGCTGGTGATGGATTATTCGGCGGACCAACAGTGGCATGATCTCAGAATCGTACCTTACGGACCGATCTCGCTGGATCCGTCGGCGATGGTTTTCCATTACGGCCAGGAAGTGTTCGAAGGCATGAAGGCATACAAAACGGCAGACGGGAACATCTCTCTGTTCCGGCCGGACATGAACTTGAAGCGGCTAAATGCGTCATGCGAACGGATCAGCATTCCGCAGGTTGATCCCGAGGTATTGCTAGAGGGGATTGTTCAGTTGGTGAACCTTGAACGGGAGTGGATTCCGGAGGGAGAGGAATCTTCCTTGTATATTCGTCCTTTCATTATCGCTACGGAAGCTTGTCTCGGCGTTCGGGCGGCGAAGGAGTATAAGCTGCTCGTCATTTTGTCGCCGGTCGGATCGTATTATCCCGAAGGGATTCACCCGGTTTCCATTTATGTGGAAGACCAGTATGTGCGCGCGGTCCGCGGGGGAACGGGGATGGCGAAAACATCGGGCAATTACGCCTCCGGGATAAAAGCGCAGGAAGCGGCCAAGCAGGATGGCTATTCCCAGGTTTTGTGGCTGGATGGCGTCGAGAAGAAATATATCGAAGAAGTAGGAAGCATGAATGTATTTTTCAAAATCGGCGGCGAGATAATCACTCCGGCACTGACAGGCAGCATTCTTGCCGGTATTACGCGAGATTCCGTGATCGCTTTGCTTGCTTCATGGGGAATTCCGGTGGTTGAGCGGCAAATCTCCGTGGAGGAGCTGTTTGAAGCGGCGCGCCAAGGCGTCCTGGAAGAGGCTTTCGGCACCGGGACGGCGGCCGTGATTTCTCCGATCGGTACGATGAAATGGGAGAATGAGCAAATTTCGATCGCCGGCGGACAGACCGGAGAATGGTCGAAGAAGCTGTATGACTCCATTACCGGCATTCAGAAAGGCGAGCGTGACGATCATCTCGGATGGCGTCATACCATTTCATAAACCAACAAGCATCAGTTCACATATAATCCATACCAAGTCATCCGGGAATCGCCGGATGACTTGTTTGTTTTTTTAAAAGATAGAGGCTCTTAAGATGTCCGGTTCTGCGGATGTATTTGGATTAAATTGGTGCCTTGAAGGAATTTACCGGAATGTTGTCGAACTATTAATGACGTAAATCAACAGGTGGAACCAGCATTGATTGGAAGATATGGGGGGGACATAATGCATACTACCGAGTTTGCCAGACTTTTGGGCATCATCATGAAGGACTATCAGACGCATATGGAGGAAGAACTGGCTCCCGGATTGACGACGTCACAACTGGCTGTACTGGAGGTGCTGGAGCGGGAAGGAAACCTGAAGCCATCCGATCTCATCCCTTTCCTCGCGACGACGCCGGCTGCGGTGACGATGCTGCTTGACCGGATGGAACGGGGCGAATTGATCCGCCGGGACAGGGATGAGAATGACCGCCGCATCGTATGGGTGTCGATTACGGAGAAGGGCAAGCAGGAGGCTGAGCGAGGGGTACGGGTGCGCAACGAGTATTTAAGCATGGTGCTGGACCGCATCTCGACACATAACCAGCAGTTGCTGGTCTATTTGATGGGGAAGATATCCGGAGTGAAATCATCCTAGTATTGCTTCAACGACTTGATTCTTCTATGGATGATATGAAAAAGTGAAAATAACTGGATTTTCACCAGTTATTTTTGTGCATATTGGAGTCATCAGTAAGTTAACTGTAGCACATACAGCTAATTCAGCCGGAAATTACGATGATAAAGGATTTGCAGTAATTAAATGTAGATTTTACAGTAAAATTGTGAATTTAAGCGAAAACATGCAAAATAACTGTAAGAATTCCAGTTAATTCGAAAAGGCTGTTCTATAGCCGTCGAGATCGCATTGCATTTGCAATCCGAAATCGACTTGACTATGGAGCAGCCTCTTTTCTTAGCTAAAACCCGCCATCCCAACCCGCTGTGCAATCTTCGGCGATCTGAGAGTAGACGACATCCTCCCACAGATTCCAAGGGTACAGGCGGGGCGGGATGGAGACCAGATCGACCGGTTCCTTGGTAACCGGGTGGGGGACGCCGACGTACAGCGACCATAAGGCGATCTGTTCTCCGGGTTTGTTGACGGCGGAGCCGTATTTTTGGTCCCCGTACAGCGGGCAACCGAGCTGGCTAAATTGGACTCGGATCTGATGAGACCGGCCTGTGTGCAGCTTGATCCGCACCAGGGACAGGCCTTCCTGCGGCGAGCTGCCGAGCACGCGGTAATCCAGAATCGCTTCCTTGCCGCCAGGCGTCCCCTTGGGCACGATGCTTACGGTATTCGTTCGCTCATCTTTCAGCAGCGTATCGGTCAGCTTCCCGCTTTGCAGAGGAGGCAAACCGCGTACGATTGCCACGTAGCATTTGTCGAACCGGCGGGTTCTTACCGCGTCGGAGAGGCGGGAGGCGGCCTTGGAAGTTTTGGCAAAGATCATCGCGCCGCCTACAGGGCGATCGAGCCGATGCACCAGGCCCAGGTAAACGTTCCCCGGTTTCCTGTACCGCTCTCTGATGTCTTCCTTGAGCAGCGTCAGCAGGTCCGGATCGCCGCTGGCATCTTCCTGGGTCGGCACGTTAACCGGCTTTTCAATCCCCAGAAGATGGTTATCTTCATAAAGAATCGCCATCGCCGGATGTCCCGACGTTCGCAATGGTCCGGCTTCCATGCTTATTCCTCCCAGCGGCCCAAAATTCCGCACGGAAGATGAAGCCCGGACTTCGTGATCGGGAGCCCCAATTCCCCTGCGGAAATTCGGCCGCCATACTGCCGTTTCACGGTCATCGACAGCATGTTGTGCAGAACGGTCGGCGAGATTCCCGTCGTGTAGGAATTGATCAGGAAGAACAGCGGGGTATCCGACAGAATCGAAAGGCAGGATTCCACAAACGGATACAGGCTGGTCTCCAGCTTCCACATTTCACCGTTAGGCCCGCGCCCGTAAGACGGCGGATCCATAATTATCGCGTCATATTTGTTGCCGCGCCGCTGTTCCCGTTGGACGAACTTGAATACGTCGTCCGTGATGAATCGGACGGGACGGTCGCCAAGCTCGGAAAGCGCAAGGTTTTCCTTGGCCCATTGCACCATCCCTTTGGCTGCGTCGACATGAACGACCGAGGCGCCTGCTGAAGCGGCTGCCACGGTTGCGCCGCCCGTATATGCAAACAGATTGAGCACCTGGATCGGCCGGCCAGCCGAAGAGATCTTGTCCATCATCCAGCGCCAGTTTGCCGCTTGTTCGGGGAACAATCCGGTGTGCTTGAAGTTGGTCGGCCGAATATAAAATTTAAGGCGGTCATAGGAAACCGTCCACCGCTCGGGCAGTTGCTTCTTCATATCCCATTGCCCGCCACCGGAAGAACTGCGGTGATAGTGACCATGGACTTCCCGCCACTCCCGGTTCTCCTCGCGGATCGGCCAAATAATTTGCGGATCCGGCCGCCGGAGGACAACATCTCCCCAACGTTCCAACTTTTCACCGTCTCCGGTATCAATGACTTCATAGTCATTCCAGTCGTTTGCTACGTACATTCTAAACCTTCCTTCCGTCTAATGAACGGCTGAACCCGTTCGCACTGAGCCAATCCCAAACTTCTCGATTCGCTAGTTATTGTACCTTATTTTTCTACATGCATGCCAGCCTATGTCAAAACTTCTCGGGAAATGCTTCAGTAGCAAATAGCTAAATCCGAATTGAGGTCTTTGAATGGAAAGAAATCTATGTTAGTCTGTTTTGCAGTAGACATAGATGGGAGAGGGAACAGATGCTTCGGCGTTTTTTTTCGTATTACCGGCCGTATAAGAAATTGTTTATTTTGGACTTCACTTGCGCCGTGGTTGCCGGCCTTCTCGAACTGGGTTTTCCGATCGCCGTAAACCAGTTCGTCGACAAGCTGCTTCCGGGCAAGGACTGGGCCATGATCGTGTGGGCTTGTGCAGCGCTGCTTGGCGTTTATGTACTCAACACGGTACTGAATTATATCGTAACTTATTGGGGCCATATGCTAGGCGTCAATATCGAGACGAATATGCGGAAAAGCATGTTCAATCACCTGCAGAAGCTGTCGTTCCGTTTTTACGACAATCATAAAACCGGCCACTTGATGTCACGGATTTCGAACGATTTGGACAACATCGGCGAAGTGGCGCACCATGGCCCGGAGGACGTATTCATCGCCGGGATGACCTTGATCGGTTCGTTCCTCCTCATGCTGGCAATCAACTGGAAACTGGCCGTTCTGACGTTTCTCGTTGTACCGGTGTTAGTGTGGACGGCGCTTTATTTTAACGGGAAAATGACTAAAACATACCGCGGCTTGTTCTCGGCTCTGGCGGATTTCAACTCCAGGGTCGAGGAAAATATCGGCGGGATTCGCGTTGTTCAGGCGTTCGCCAATGAGGATCACGAAAAAGCGCTATTCAATGAAAACAACGGCAACTATCGGGCGACCAAACTGCAAGCATACAAAATTATGGCGGGCAGCTTGTCGGTCAATTATATGCTGATGCGGCTCGTTTCGCTGTTCGTCATGGTCTGCGGCACATGGTTCGTTATTCGCGGCGAGCTGTCTTATGG
Organism: Fontibacillus phaseoli; assembly: GCF_003337355.1. GTDB lineage: Bacteria > Bacillota > Bacilli > Paenibacillales > Paenibacillaceae > Fontibacillus > Fontibacillus phaseoli. The sequence continues at coordinate 1,017,302 of NZ_QPJW01000001.1, forward strand.
GGAATTCATCGGCTTCCTGCTGCTGGCAAACGTGTTTATCCGCCCAATCGAAAAAATCAATGCGATTATCGAAAGCTATCCGAAAGGCATCGCAGGGTTCAAACGGTATCTTGAAATCATGGATACGGAGCCGGATGTGGCCGATTCGGCCGATGCGGTTGACGCCGGATGGCTGAAAGGGGATATCGTCTTTGACAAGGTCAGCTTTGGATATGATGACGGGGACCAGGTGTTAAAAGACATCAGCATTGAAATATCCCCCGGCGAAACCATCGCTTTTGTCGGTCCTTCGGGGGCAGGAAAGACGACGCTATGCAGCCTGCTGCCGAGATTCTATGAGGTGAGCGGCGGAAGTATTTCCATTGACGGCACGGACATCCGCAATATGACCCTGGCTTCCCTCCGGCGCAATATTGGGATTGTTCAACAGGACGTTTATTTGTTTTCAGGCAGTATCCGGGAAAATATCGCCTACGGCAAGTTGGGGGCAGGGGATGAAGAAATCTGGGCGGCGGCGCGGCGGGCCCAATTGGAAGATTTCATTCTTGCGCAGCCGGAAGGCATGGACACAGTCATCGGTGAGCGGGGAGTCAAGCTGTCCGGCGGCCAAAAGCAGCGGCTCGCGATCGCGCGGATGTTTTTGAAAAACCCGCCGATTCTGATTCTCGATGAGGCGACTTCGGCGCTCGATACCGAAACGGAGCTGGCAATCCAGGCGTCGCTGACCGAATTGTCGGCGGGGCGGACGACGCTCGTGATTGCGCACCGGCTGGCAACGATAAAAAATGCCGACCGCATCGTCGTCGTGACGGAGGAAGGCATTTCCGAGCAGGGCCGCCATCAGGAACTGGTCGGCGCCGGCGGCCATTACAGCCGCCTGCACCAGGCTCAATTTGGCGTTTATTAAGTTGCACTTGATTCTGCCGTCTTCTTCGAAGCGGTATACAGGTAGTAGTCCTGGGCCCGAATGACTTGAAATCCGGTAGATTCATACAGTTTCATGGCATTCGGGTTATCCAGGGCTACTTCCAGCCATACCTCATGACCGGCCGCGGTTTCGCGTTCCACGATTTGCCGCAACGCTGCAGCTCCGATTCCTTGGCCCCGATATCCGGACGATACCACAAATCCGTATATCCATGCCTCGCCATGAAGCGTGGACACCCGGACTTTACCGGCCGGTGTTCCGTTAAGGAGCAGGATTTCGGATTCCGGAATTTGGCCGGGGTCCGTAGTTTGATAATATTCCTCGGCTTCTTCGGCATCGATGCCGAAGCCGTCAGTATCCATTCCGGCGAGAAACTGGACGTCATCCGGCCCGGCACCGCGAAAACGAATGTCGGCACGAACCGGTTTCATGGAATCGCCGTTTTTATCGTATTTCATCTGATATTCGGAAAAATCATAGACGAAAGGCGCGGATTTCAGAAACAATTTAGCCGAAGGACTGCTTGCCGGAGCATTAAGCAGAATCCGGGAGTATTTGGAAACCGTCTCCGCATCCAGTCCCTTTTTTAAGAGTGAGGTGAAAATACCTTGTTTGCGATAATCCGGATGAACCATACCGCAAATTTCTATCGAACTTCCGAAATCGTATTTCCCCAAAAATGCGACGAGTTTTCCGTCCCGGTATTCGGCCAGATCCATCCTCTCATCTTCTTTTCGGGAATTCAGCGTATCCCAATTCAATTTTAAGACAATATCCTCGTGGGCTTCGCATTCTTTTTGAAGCAGCATTACTTCATCCAGGTTGATTTTATAGATCACCAAGATCACTTCCTTCCGCAAGTATTCTAGCCGATCTTCCGAAAAATGGCACGAAAAAAATTCGGTTATCGAGCGTAAGAGGGGTGAAGGAATATCTGAAATGCCGGCGGGAGGGGGAGAAGGAAGATCGACCGGTCTTGACGGCTGCTTGTTCGAGGGATCAGACTGCAGAATGTTTTGCCACCTTTTTCCCGGTCATGCGTAGTAACTAGTAATCAAAATCATCAAACATCATTTTTGTCGGCAAAACCGGCAACAGACTACGCGGAGGGATGCAAATGGAGACAGGAACCAATCCAGGACCAAAAAAGGGGGTCCCCTTACGGGGATTGACAACAACCGTGATCATCGGGGTTTTATTGATTATCGTAGGAGCCAGCAGTTTTGCACAAGTCGAGTACGGTCATGTCGGACTTTACAAAACTTTCGGGAAACTGAACAGTAATGTTTTATCGCCGGGAATTCATTTGAAGATTCCGTTTATCCAGACGGTCATTCAGGTAAATACGCAGGTGACTAAAGCGGAGACGGACACAAGCGCTTCCTCCAAAGACCTTCAGCCTGTATCTACTCACGTTGCGGTAAACTATTCCGTGAACAAGGAATCGGCCTATAACTTAATGAATAATATCGGTGGCAATTTCGACACCATCATTATTAATCCGGCCGTACAGGAAATCGTGAAGGAAGTGACGGCGCGGTATCAGGCCGAAGACCTGATAGCCAAGCGGGATCTTGTGGCCGGTGAGATCAGCGAGCATTTGACGGATCGTCTGGCCAAATACAATCTGATCGTGAATGAAATCAACATCGTTAATTTTAAATTTTCCGATGCATTTAACCAATCGATCGAAGCGAAGCAGGTAGCCCAGCAGCAGGCGCTCAAGGCAAGCAACGACCTTAAGCGGATTGAGATTGAAGCGAAACAGAAGGTGGCGCAAGCCCAGGCTGAAGCTGAATCCTTGAAACTGAAAAAGCAGGAAGTTACGCCTGAACTGGTTCAGTTGAAGCAGATCGAAGTACAGGAGAAGGCGCTTGAGAAATGGGACGGCCGCCTGCCATCGGTGACGGGAGGAGCTACGCCGTTTATCGACATCCAGTCACTCACCAATCAATAATCCTTTACTAGCCGTTCTCAGGAACCCGCCGACTCCGTGTCGACGGGTTTTGCCTTTTTCTTAGGTCCCCTAATCCAGATCATCAACCAATAGAATATCGGGACTATATACTCGGCAATGAGTACGAACGGAGTCAGATTTTTGCCCATGAATTCAGTTAGTTCCGGCTGGGATCTGGCTATCGCGATAGAGAAAATACATATGAACGCGACTATCGGCAAAGCGAACGGTTTGTGATCTTTCACCTTCATCAGTTGCGAGACGCATATGACTGCCGTAAAGCTAAGAAAGGCGATTTTAGCAAAGATACTGGTCAACCATAAAATAATCAGTATCGGGTCTAACGTTTCGATAAACGAGCCTGCGCGGATAAACCGGATCAGCTCGGCATCGGGGTAGATGAGATTGGGGGCCAGTTCCGCACCGAAAGTGAGCAGGACGGGAATGAGATGCGACATAATGATGACAAGTGAAATGACGATGGTCCAAAAGTAAGTCTTCATGACTTTTTTCGGTTCTTTCAAAAAAGGATAGAGAAGAAAAAGAAAAGCGAGTTCGCCAAACATGCTGATGTTATAGTAGACGCCCATAGATACATCTTTGACGTTCAAATGGCTTACTAATGCGATGAGGGCGTCACGATCGATTTCTTGCATCGCCAGGAACGGGATCAGCAGGAAGGCTATAGCGCTGACCAGAAAAATACCTTGCGCAGCCCGGAAAATTGTCGGCAACCCTGATCTTACCGCATAGGCGATGCAAATCCCGAAGATCATTACGATTGCCCAGGAAGGTGTGTTGATTAAATACACTGACAGCAGAAAATTGGTCATTTCCCTCAGGTTCAAGGCAGACAAAAGAATGTTGATCAACACGAGATATAGAATTAAAATAACATGCGGTACCCGGCCGACAAGCTGGCCTCCAAATTCGGTAACGAATTCATCGGGCCTTGACGAGGCTACTTTATAAGAAGGGTAGACGAGCACAAAGGCGAGGAACGAGCCAAGCAAGACGGAGACCGGTGTCGAATACTTGCTGCCGGAAATCAGCAGGCCCATAATGAAGGCGATGACCGTGGTGAAAAGGTGTAAATTAAATAGAGAAAAAATTTGATTCGAGGTAATGCTTTTGCTCATGCCCTTCCCCTCCTTGTTTAAGATCCTCCAAATATCCATTTGCTGAGAAAGCTGAACAGAATCGGGAGATTCCATTTGTTTTTCAGGAGAAACAGTACCTCACTCAGAAGTAAGCAGCAGACCGAAATAGCCAGTACAGCCCATCGGTCTCGTCGCTTAGCCCTTCCGCCGCTCTGGTTCCTCCATTCGAACAGCATAATGACCAGAAACAATATTCCGATCCAGATCATGGTTACTCCCCGCTTTCCAACGTTAATCCCTTGATTCTTCCTGCTTAGTAGAGCGGAAAACTACGCCCGTCCGTTTAATGGTAATCGAGACCGAAATATCAATCGGCAGCTCCGTCGCGTAGTATTCACGCCAATCTTCTTTCATTCTGCCCCACATCTTGGGGTACCTCCAATCCAGATACTGGCTCATAAGAAAGGCGTCCGACTTGGCTCTCCGGGTTTTTTCCAGCACCCGATTCATTCGTTCCGCAATGTTTTTTTCGAATACCTCCTGCAATCGCAGTAAATTATCCGGTTTTTTCAAATCGATATCGGAAAGAGAGGAAAGGATGAAGGCACCGGCATGGCTGTTTACTTTGAATGAAACCTTCCCGTTCCGAACCACGGGTTTGATGCTTGTGCCGATGTCTTGAGCAACTGCGCTGATAATTCCTCCGTCGGTCGGAGACTTCACGTTAATTACCGAAGTTTTGAGCTGGGAACTAAGCCAAAGCGCTCCCCTTAGTTCTTCCGTAGTCATCACGATGTCGGACATTTTTCCATTGCTCATAATGGCGGCCCCGTCCGACCCCAGCCAGCGATTTTTTTTGGGGTCAGTTGCACCTATCTCAGGCTTGATGGTGAAACTGAGCAGCGGTAATAGAATGTCGCCCCCTTTATATTTTGCGACTAAAAAATCCTTGACCGTCGTGTCGAGAGTCTGGCTCTGGCTTATATACTTTGACAAAATATCCGAAAGGAAGCGCTCGAAAACCAACGGAGTTTTCGTGATTTCCGTTGCCTTGTTTGGCGTAACGAATATATTGGAGCTTATATGAAAAGCCGGTTGGCGGGCGGCGAATTCCAGCAAAGGGTCAATTCCTTGTTCGGCAAATCTTCTGCCGATGACGATAACCTGGGTTTGCCCGAAGGAAATTCTTCTGCTGTTATCGACCTGGATCAGTTCCAATGCCTCGCTTATCGTTTCCGCTTTTTTGCTGACAAACGAATAAGGGTCCCCTGAGGTTCCTCCTCCTCCGCCGGCCTGCCCGGGAATCATCCGGTTCGGCAAGGGGAAGCCGAGGGTCAGCTCGATTTGCCCGTCCTCCATTTTGTCAACAATCATCATCGTTACAAACGCCCGGTTGTTGATTTCTTCGGAAGACCAGCAGCCGCCAATCGACGTCATCAGGATGATAGCCGTAATGGAGCGTAAACAGGCCCTTTTTATAGCATTCATGACTCATCACCCTTTACTTTGGCCCAGCCTCTGGAGTTGTTATTTTGCCGGGTGGATTTCCGCGTGAGTTGCTTCGGTCTTTTGATCATGCTGTACCATGGCGCCCGGACCAGGGTGTCATTGAGATCCGTCGTAACCAGGGGAGCCACCGGAGACATATAAGGAATGCCGAACGATTCCAGGTTGATCAAATGGATATAGATTATTATCAACCCGCAGGCTATGCCATAAAGACCGAACATCGACGCCAGGAACATGATTGGAAACCGGAGCAATCTAAACGACAATCCCAAATCGAAATGAGGAATAATGAAGGATGCGATCCCGGTTAACGAGACGATGATGACCATGGCGGCCGAGACGATGCCGGCTTCGACGGCTGCAGTGCCGATGATCAAGGCTCCGATGATGGATACGGCTTGGCCGATCGACTTCGGAATCCGCACGGAGGCTTCGCGCAGCGCTTCGAAGGCAAGCTCCATGATAAACGCCTCCAGCAAGGCTGGAAACGGCACGATTTCCCGGGAAGCGGCTATTGTCCTTAAAAATTGCGCCGGGATCATTTCCGGGTGAAACGTAGTAATGGCAATGTAAAGGGAAGGCAGCAGTAAAGAATTGAACACGAAAAAGTAACGAATCCAGCGAATCCATGTGGCGGCGACAAAACGCTGGTAATAGTCTTCCGCAGATTGCAAAAGCATCGGCAAAGTGACGGGGATGATAAGCGTCATCGGCGTCCCGTCCACAAAGATAGCGAACCGTCCTTCCAACAAACCGGCAGCGACAACATCGGGTCTTTCCGAATATTGAACTTGCGGGAAGGGGGAGTAGGGATTGTCCTCAATGGCTTCTTCAATGTACGAAGATCCCAAAACACCGTCAATCTCGATGTAGGACAACCGCCGCTTTATTTCTTTGATCAGTTCCGGTTTGCATATGCCTTCGATATAAGTCAATACGATGTCGGTTTTGGTTTCAACTCCGAGGATAATGGCCTCGGTTTTGAGGTGCTTATTTTTTATGCGTCTACGCAGCAAGGTGAGATTGATCTCCAGGTCCTCGATAAACGCTTCCCTTGGCCCGCGGATAACGGATTCGTTGGGGGCCTCGTCAATCGAACGCGTCGGGTATGACGAAATGGAAAAAGTCATCATCCGTTCGTCCCCGTCAATCAACAGCAGGACTCCCGCATCCAGCACGGCATGAAGACCGTCATTCAGATCGTTAATGATTTTGTTTTGGGATACCGACAACCCCTTATCCTCGAACAGCAACTGGTAAATATCACGGCGTTTCAGTTCTTCCGCTTCTACCTGCAAACTCCGGATAATGAAATTCTGGACGGAATCCTGACTGATCATGCCGCGTATATAGATCAGCGTACAGCTTTGGCCGGTGCTGAGTACGAATTGCCTGTAAATAATATCGGAGCAGTTGTGCAACTGCTGTTGAAACCAGCCGAGCCGGTCCTCGAGACTCTTGCTTGAAGAAGTTTCGGTTGCGGTTGCGGGAGCGGTACTTTTCGATTGCGAATCCGCCTGGTCAGATGCAGACGCGCCGTGGCGCGCAGAACGATGCGGTCGTCTCCATTGCGGCAAAATGGTTCCCTCCCTTGAGTGCGTATGATTCTATAAAATTCTCGTAAATCAGGAAAATTATTCTTCGCAGGTAAAAACAGACTTTGGAACTATTTATTTATAGGGCTAAATGATCGATATTTAAGATATAGCTGCAATAATCGGCTTTTTAGGGCAATAACATCCACATTCCTATACCGAGTTATGAGAGAAGAGAGGGTCCAAAGTGAAAACTCATGTTATGGAGATTCAGGAAGGGGATCGGCTGAGGACGGACATATTCAATCAGGCCGGACTCCATGTTCTTCCCAAAGGGACAAGTATACATAAAGAAGAAATTGCGCTGCTCATCAGACAAAGTATTAACTACGTTGATATTGAACCGAGAGAGGACGAGCCTTCCCTTTTAGGATTGGATCGGACAAACTTCAAGAATCGGCTGAAGGATAATTTCGAGCGGACGGTTCAGGGTTACCAGTCCATCTTCCTCGAAGCGTTGACGACGGGGAAATTCAACCAGTCCATGGTGGAAGAAAAGTTGCAGCCGATGCTTGAAGTGATCGATCGCGAACAAGATGTCGTTTCTTTGCTGATTGCTTTCGGTGACGAAGATGTCAACCTGTACAATCATTCATTGCAGGTGGGCCTATTGTCCTACTACATCGCTTCCTGGCTCGGATATCCTCCGGATGAATGCTATGAGATCAGCAAGGCAGGATATTTGCACGATATCGGCAAGAGCAAGATCCGTCAGGATTTGCGGAATCAGTCCGAGGCGCTAAATGAGGCACAATCCGACGAAATGAAGCGGCATACGAGGTACGGCTACGAAATCATCCGAGATTCCATGCCGGACATGGTTACGGCGCTGGTGGCGCTTCAGCACCACGAACGGGAGGACGGTTCCGGGTATCCGCAGGGTCTGAAAGCGGAAGAAATTCATCCTTACGCCCAAATCGTCGCCGTGGCCAATACGTATGTGGGTCTAACCTCGCCGGTAATAGGAAAAAGCCGGCCTGGATTGCTTGCCGTACTGCGCAAAGTATACGAGCTCGGGTTTGGGGAACTGAACGAGAAGGCGGTTCAGGCGCTTGCCCGCCATCTGTTGCCGCAATTTATCGGAAAGCAGGCCGTGCTAAGCAACGGAGAAACGGCTACGATCGTGTGGAACAATCCAAGCGATTTCTTCAGACCGCTCGTTCAGGTCAAAGACCAGTTCCGCGATTTATCGGTGGAGCGGGATATCGTAGTGGAAGAGATTTTTTTGTAAATGCCAACAGCACCTAACAGCCGGTCCCTAACAAGGAATCCGGCTGTTTTGGTTTTTGTTGATAAGTCGGTCCGTGCTTCGTAAAATGAAAGGAAGGAAATCCCTGAATCTTGCAGGGAAGTGAGAGGAGTTACGAAATGGAGAATAGCGGCATTGTTGAAAGAGACGGATTTTCATTGGGATATAGCATCGAGGGAGAAGGAATTCCGCTGATGGTCATCGGGAGCGCGGTTTATTATCGGAGGCTATTTTCAAATACATTGAAAAGCGGATTCAGGCTCATCTTTATCGATCATCGCGGGCATGTCCCGTCACCGGCCGGACAGGCCGGGTCCGATTTGGATGGATTATTGGACCGGGTGCTTGATGATGTGGAGGCGATCCGGGAGCATCTCGGTCTACGGGACCTGATCGTCGCAGGTCATTCAGGCAACGCCTTTTTGGCTCTGGAATATGCCCGTAAATACCCCGCAGAAGTACGGAAAATCGTGCTTTTGAACACTGCTCCGAGTAACAGTTCGGAACGGCAACAGCAGAGTATCGCCTTTTTTGAAGCTGACGCCTCGGAAGAACGAAAAGATAAATTTCAACAGGATTTTGCGTTACTTCCCGGAGATATAGAGCGGGAGCCAGAACGGCGTTTTGCCCATATGTGCATTCGTATGGGGGCGCACAGCTTTTATGATTACGGGTATGATGCAACTGCCATGTGGGAAGATGTGCACACGAATATGCCGGTCATAGATGTTTTATGGGGAGACGCCTTTGCGCGGCTTAACATGTTGGAACGTTTGGAAGGTCTGGATAAGCCGGTTTTTATAGGGCTCGGACAATATGATTATTTGATTGGCCCCCTTACGCTGTGGGATGGGATCGAGGAGAAGCACGATTATGTTCGTAAGGTTGTGTTTGACCGCAGCGGGCATAATCCTATGCTGGAGGAACCGGAACGATTTGAGGCACTATTAGCCGAATGGATCCATTCGGTGCCGGATCGCTATTAAATCTATAGCTGGCGAATGAACAAGAGCCGCTCGGAGGTAGAACTCCGAACGGCTCTTCGAACAGCTCGCCGATCATGGGCACGATGAGGAAAAATAAAAATCCAAACACCAGAATATACGTATGCAGCGCTATATGAACGTAATATTACACATTTCTCTTTTTTTCGGTAAGAAAATAAAGCAAAGCCAGAAGCGGAATGACAATACCGATTAGAGATGTGAAACTCCAGCCTCCATGCGCATATGACCAACCTCCCAGAGAAGAACCGATGGCTCCGCCGATGAAAAATATGGACATGAAAAGCCCGTTCAGCCGGCCTCTTGCTTCATTCCCCAAGGAGTAAATCGCACGCTGTCCCAACACAAGATTTCCCGATACGGCCATATCAAGCAGAATCGCGGCAAGAACGAGCAAAGCGAGCGCCACTGCAGAGTGGCCTTGAACAAGATAGGTCAGCACGAATGACAAAGCAGCAATGATCATGGCAAGTCCGGTCAAAATTCTCGTCAAGCCGCGGTCCGCGAGTCTTCCGGCAATCGGGGCGGCTATGGCTCCACCCACGCCGGCTAAGGCGAATAAGGCTATCCCTTGTTGCGACATGGCGAAGTCATTTGCCAATCGCAAGGGAACTACGGTCCAAAAGAGGCTAAAGACTCCGAATAAACAAGCCTGATAGATAGCCCGTCGGCGCAATATCGGTGTCTGTTTTAAAAGGACGCCTAAAGAAACGACTAGTTTTCCGTAACTTAATGCAGGGGAAGGCTTACGCTCAGGAAGAATACGTGACAGCAGAATTGTCAAAAGCGTAATAACTACTGCGGAGAATGCAAATACCGCTTGCCAACCCCAAAGGCCTGCGATCAAGCTCGCGACCGGACGGGCGAACATAATTCCGAGTAAAAGCCCGCTCATTACGTTTCCGACCACACGGCCTCGCTGTTCTTCGGAAGCTAAATAAGTAGCATAGGGAACCAGGATTTGAGCTACCACGGATCCCAGTCCGATAAACAAGGATGAAGTCAGAAATAACGGCGCGTTAGCGGAGAATGTCGCTGTAAGCAATGCACCGATTACGACGATTAACGATATTACCGCCAGGCGCCGATTTTCGATAATGTCACTGAGCGGTACAATAAAAAGCAATCCGATAACATAACCGATTTGCGTTAAGGTAACAATCAATCCTGCTGCTACGGAAGAAAGACCGGTATCGATGCTGATGGGTCCTATAAGGGTCTGAGCATAATATAGATTTGCCACGATGAGACCGCATGCGGACGACAATACAAACAGAATCCAGCTTGAAATTTGTTTTCCTTTGACGACTTGCGTTGTTTTCATTTTCATCCACCTCGCATAATTAAATACTGAACGTATAGTTTAGTAATTATTAATTAAATAATATACTGAACGTATAGTTTAGTAATTATTAATTAAATAATATACTGAACGTATCGTTTTGTAAATAGTTATTTTCGCATCTCTTTTTTTATGAAACTTTAGTATAATGAACGTACAGTTTTTTTAGCGAAAGGAGTGGAATCTTATGAATGCTAAGAGAGGTCGTCCGCGTAATGTTGAAACTCAAAAGTCTATTCTTTCCGCTTCCTATGATCTGTTGTTGGAAAATGGATTCGGTGCGGTCACCGTTGAGAAAATTGCGGAGCGTGCCGGGGTTAGTAAAGCTACCATTTATAAATGGTGGCCCAATAAAGCCGCTGTTGTGATGGATGGTTTCCTGTCTTCGGCTGCGGAAAGAATGCCCGTCCCCGACACGGGCTCCGCATTAAACGACATCGTGATCCATGCCGCCAATTTAGCCCGGTTTTTAACAAGCCGGGAGGGCAACATCATTATGGAATTGATTGGAGAAGGACAAGTCGATTCAGGACTCGCAGAAGCTTATCGAACCCGTTTTTTTCATCCTCGCAGGCTGGAAGCCAGACAGCTTATAGAACGGGGGCTTCAACGCGGGGAGCTGCAGGAAAACCTGGATATTGAATTAGGCATTGACCTTATTTACGGGCCGATTTTTTATAGATTGCTAATTTTGAGTAATGATATGGATGATTTGTACGTTGAAAATTTGGTCAAATACGCATTTGCGGGGCTTGCAGTTTGAGGGGGTTTAATGTGATTTACTGTTTGTTCAGTATACAATTTACGCGTGACCATGAGACTGCAGAGGAGGGATACAATTGGATCAAGAGAAAGCTCCTCAAACGGAGAATTCGGCAATCGAAAAATTGCCCGGCGGGGTAAAACTTAGCTGGGGCTTGGTAAAGCAACCGCAGCGAGGACCGAAGCGGGAGTTAAGCATAGCGCAAATCGTCGAGACTGCGGTAAATTTGGCTGATGCGGAAGGTCTGGCTGCGGTGTCGATGGGTCGGGTCGCATCAGAGCTCGGCTTTACCGCTATGTCGCTTTACAGATACATACCGAGCAAGGGGGACCTTTTGCTGCTGATGCAGGATTCGGTATCCAACATTGCGATTCCTCCAGTGGAAGAGGAAATGGACTGGCGGGATAGCATGAGAGACTTTGTCAGGAGCAGCATGAATGTCTTCAGGGAGCATCCTTGGTTCGGAGATATTCCGATCACCAGCTCTCCCGTGACGCCCAATCTCTTGAGGATCGTCGATTGGGGGCTGCGCTGCATGCGGAATTTCGCGCTGAATGATTACGAAAAAATGTCCATAGTCGTCTTGTTGAGCAGTTTTGCGCGATCGAGCGGAATCATCCAGCGGGACGTGGATAGAGTAAAGGCTGCGGGCAGCGGCCAGGAACAAAACGGAGATCCGGATTACGGATCCGCCCTGAAAATGCTCGTAACGGAGGACCGTTATCCGGATTTGTATCCGGTGCTTGTATCGGGCGCTTATACCGAAGAAAATCAGGAGTTCGATAGCGCTGCCAGTGATTTCGAGTTCGGCCTGGAGCGGATTCTGGACGGAGTTGAATGCTATCTTGACGAAAAGAGCCGATAGGCGAATTGGAAGTTCCGTCAGCTTTTTGCGGTAAGTGGAGTAATTGGTAGTTAGTTTGATACGACCGGGAGAGGAATAGAAGATGTCAGATTCGATGGTTAAGCAGTTTTGGCCGGAATGGAACGGAGAGATCCGGGAAGGTGCAAGCGGCTGGAACAATACGACCCGTTATATTGAAAATAAAGGATTAAGCTGTGTGCTCAGAATTTATGAGAGCCACCGCGACCGGGACAAAATACAATATGAGCACGAGGTGTTGAGCCGATTGCAGGAGATCGAGCTCAGCTTCAAAGTGCCTCAGCCGGTAAGGACTCCCGACGGAGAAACGATTTTGCAAATGGGAGACGGCAGTGCACGGTATGCTTGCCTGTTTGAATATATCGAAGGAGCCCTTCCGAAGAACGGCAGTTTCCAGGCGGCCCATTCCTTTGGACAAGCGGTGGCGGAATTAGTGATCGCGCTTGCGAAAGTGAAACCGGAACTCAGTCCCTCATACCGCCCTTATTATGAATTGCAGCAGTCCTATCCGAGCTGCAGTTATGATGTCGTGCGTCATTTTTGCGAGCATCCGCCTGAAGTTTTCCGTAATCTGCATGATAGTATAACAACACTGGGAGAGGCCTATGATGATGTTTGCGACCGCCTGGAAGAGGTTAAAAAGCTGCCGCGGCAGCTTGTCCATGGAGATCTTAATCCGTCGAACCTGTTGGTCGATCAGCAACATCATGATCAGATCGCCGCACTGCTTGACTTTGAGTTCTGTACGCTGGATGTCAGAGCGATGGAACCGGCTGTCGTCATTTCCGACCTGCTCGGGTATGAAGGGAAAAAGGAGACAATCCGGGAGTTTTGTGTCGGTTTTGGCAGCCTGCTGCGTTTGAAACCTGAAGAAATATCCCATATCCCTACGTTAATCCGGTTGAGGAAGGTAGATGTATTTCTGCATTTCATGAGCCGCTATCTGAACGGAACGGATGGTCCGGATGTGCTGCGAGTCCAGTCTGTGGCTTTGGCAGCCGAGCTTAAGGAGTTCGGTCAGGATGAAATTTGGATTCGCGAGATCCTGAGGGAGTATATGTTGGATCGGCTGGGCTGGGATTGAAACGATGGACGGCGGTTCGCTACTGAGCGGGCCGCCGTTATTTTTAGATATGCCGATTAACGGCGGTTGGATTTTCGTTGAAACGCCCAGTTGCTCCAAAACAGGGAGCCGGCTAGAAGGACAAGGCACCAGACAACGGCCAACCAAAGATGATTCTGCATCTCCGTTCCTGTCAGCAGGCTGCGCAGGGATTCGATAATCGGCGTAATGGGCTGATTGGAGGCAATCCATTGAAGCCAAGTCGGCATCGTATCCGTTGAGACAAAGGCGCTGGAGAGATACGGGAGAAACAGGAGGGCAAATCCATAGCCGTTAGCTGCCGCAGGGCTGCTGAAACAAGACCGATGGCGGCGAACAGCCAGGTAAAGGCCAAAATGAACAGGGAAATGACCGAAATAGCCAGAATCCACTCTGAAAAATTACCAGTAGGCCGGAAGCCGATCAATAAAGCTACTCCGATAACGATCCCCGTGGCTTTTTTATCACTTCATCGTGTTTATCCCTGATTTCGATGACCTCGCCGCCCACCCGGGATTTTAATTGTTCCGCCGTTCCGACCGCCGCAATCTTCCCATCATAAATGACGGCTATGCTATCCGCCAGCCGGTCCGCTTCTTCCAGATACTGGGTCGTCAAAAATACGGTTATTCCGCTTGACTTCAATTGCACAATGCTGTCCCACAGCGCGCGGCGGCTGCGCGTATCGAGACCGGTCGTGGGTTCATCCAGGAACAACACGGGCCTTTCGACAACGAGGCTGATCGCCAGGTCGAGGCGTCTTCGCATGCCGCCCGAAAATGTTTTTACGGATTTGCGGGCCGAAGGGGAGAGATCGAAAGTCACCAGCAGTTCTTTGCAACGAATTCGGGATTCGGCGCGGGACAATCCACTGAGCCTGCACATCATGAGCAGATTCTCTTCGGCGGTTAATACCTCATCCACGGCCGCGAACTGTCCGGTAAGGCTGATAGATGCTTTGACTTTATTCTTTTCCGTCTCCAGATCGAATCCGGCAATGCGAGCGATCCCTGAATCGGGTGTTATCAGGGTACTCAGGATGTTAATTAAAGTAGACTTGCCGACACCGTTGGGGCCGAGCAATGCAAAGACGGATCCTTGCGGAATTTCCAGGTCAATCCCGTCAAGAACACGTTGGTGTCGAAACGATTTTCGCATTCCTTTGATTTCAATGGCAAGTGCCTTCATAACGAAAAAACCTCCTTTAATTGTATATGTTATAAACAGTGCCTTATATAAACAGTATATTTAGTAAACAATAGTACTGCAAGATTCATTTTACGACAGATGGATTTTGATTCAGGCTGAAATATGATATGGTAATGTTGCAAATTTTTACTGTGTTGATGATAAAAGTCAAAGGAGGAACAAAGGTGGCCAGGGATCTGTGGATTAATCTTCCGGTTAAGGATATCGAGAAGTCGAAAGTTTTTTTCGTAAAATTGGGGTTTACGCTGAATCAACGGCAAGCTGGCAGCGACGAGTCAGCAGGTATTATCGTGGGGGACAAGCAGATGATGGTCATGTTGTTTCCGGAGTCCACATTCAAAACATTTACGGGTGCCGAAATTCCCGATTCGAAGTTCGGGAGCGAAGTACTGCTATCGTTTGGTGCGGAGAGCCGGGAAGAGGTTGATGAATTGGCAAAAAGAGCGGTAGAAGCGGGAGGGACCCTAGTAAGCAAACCGCAAGAGCGGGATTGGATGTACGGTGCAAGTTTTGCCGATTTGGACGGCCATCGGTGGAATGTGTTATACATGGACATGAGCCGGATGCCAAAGCAATAGGTAACAGGTAACAAAAACCAGGACCGCGGTGACGGAACTGGTTTTTGTTTGGATAAAGGGGAAGGTCACTTGAAATCAGGTAGTTAGAAATCATTTAATTGTTTCCAATACTCAATTGTTTGTTCGTTTGTTCGCCATTCTTCCGACAGGATCGCGTATTGGGTTAAAGTTATTTGGGACTTGGTTCGACTAGTTAATCTTTAGTTAATCCTTTATCTCTGGCGTCACCAGAGTTCCCTTCACGGGCATGGGATTGCTATTTATTCCTGTAAAATACAGCGGAAGGCCCTCAACCAGCACAGGATGCAGCATTTTATCCGGATTTTGGCGCTGGTGATGAATATGGAGATGCGGTTCCGAAGTAGAACCGCTATTCCCGACCCGTCCCAACACCTCTCCGGGTTTAACCTGATCTCCAACCTTGACCGTCACACTATCCATTTTCAGGTGATTGAGCAACAGATAGGTTCCCGTTTCGTGAATTTTAAGATAAACATGATTTCCTTCCAAGGAGAGAATTTCTTCCGACCCGGGCTCAATATCCGGTTCGTCGTCATATGCCGCAATCACGGTTCCGGCAACCGGTGAAAGAACTTCCTTGTTCCAAATACCGTAATCTTCCGGATTTGAGCTGCCCATATGGTACGGTTCCATTAACAGATCGTACGCCCAACGCTCGGAAGGCCAGATCACGTGAGGCAAATTGGTACTGGTGGAGTCGCCTCCCCAGCCGACGACCGTTTGCTCGGCAAACGGCCAAGAGACGGTAACCGAAGGCTGGACAGTTTGTGCACGGGCCGGATACGGCAGGAGCACGATATTCATGGTCAATAATAAGTGCAATGCAAGGAGAGCGCTTATCATCAGACCGATCCATCTACTGAAAAGGTTTTTCTTCTTCATAATAAATATGGGGATCAGTATGAGGTTCAAAATCAGGCATGCCAACCCCAAAAAGGGAAAGATTAGTTTCAATCCAAACCAGGCATAGCGGCTAGGGCTACATTGGCATATCCGTATTTTCGCAAGTGCTTTTTCATAGGTTTCTGCAACTCCCAATCCATATGTAATAATGCTTCTTCTTTATATGACGATAGAAGTTAGGTGAAACCCTGCAGAAAGATACCAATGTCTGTTCTCTGATATATAATAAATGTATAGATGAAACCTAGATGGCCACTGTTTAAATCGAGGCAAGGAGGAACATGGATGGGTGACGATAGCAATACAACCGTGATCTTGAAAAATTGGTTGGCAGATAGGGGGACTTTTGACGATTTGGAAAATAGGATGTTGAAGGAGTCCAAGCTTCCAGGACCGCGAGCCAACTTAGGCCTGGCCTCTTTGTTTGCGGATCAGTTTCGGACCCAGCCCATCTCGCCTGAACAATGGAGTTTATTGGTTCACTGGATGAGTCTGAACGAAGGAGACGCACCCGCTAATGATCCTCGCGAATATTTGCCGTTTTGCGCAGTACAAGCCATGGGAGCGAATTATGGTGTGGCGGAGGAACAGCGCAAAGACCAAATCCTGTCCTTTATCGGGTTGGCGATGAATGACTCCCGCTGGCGGTTGAGAGAAGGTGCGGCGATGGCGCTGCAACGGTTAGGGGAAGATGATATCGCTGCGCTTCGGTCTTATATGGAGCGGAGATTATCCGCAGCGACTTTATTGGAAAGGCGAGCCTTCGTGGCGGCACTGGCCCATCCGCCTATTTTGCAGAAAGAAGACAACGCCCGGTTTGCGCTTCAAATCTCGGAAGAGATTTTAACGGAATTAGCAGCTGGTCGACCTGAAGGGTCACGGGAAGAAACCCGGGTACTTTGCCAAGGGCTGGAGTATGCGGTCAGCCTGTTTGTGGAGAAGCTTCCCAAAGAAGGCTTTGAACTGCTGGGCAAATATGCGGTCTCTAAAGATGAACGACTCCGGAAAATCGTAAAATCAAATCTAGGCAAAGCACGGCTGGCAAAGAAATATCCCGGGGAAGTCGGCGTTATCGCGGACTTGGTGGAATCGGGATCAAAATAAAGTAAATTATACAATGATGAATCTAAACGGGGCGATACAGCAACTGCAGAAAATGATGCAGAAGGGATGAATCTCTTGCGGTTCAAACATCAGATGATATGATGATAAATCGTTATACGAGAAGGGAATATACAGATGCAAATCATCGGCATGAACGGAGTTAGTTGGTCCAGAGATCATAAAATGATCCTTAATGAAATTGAGTGGCAGGTTAACGAAGGGGAACATTGGGCTATTTTAGGGCTTAACGGTTCAGGGAAAACAACCCTGTTAAATATGATTAACGGCTATATCTGGCCTAGCTCGGGTCAGGTATCCGTACTGGGACATCCCTTTGGCAGCGTGGATTTGAGGGAACTCCGCAAATCGATCGGATGGGTTAGTTCCTCGTTTCAGGAAAGGCTATATGCTTCCGACAAAAGTCAGCATATCGTCATCAGCGGCAAGCACGCTTCCATCGGCTTGTACGCCGAACCGAACGAAGAGGATTTCGATAAAGCCAAGGAACTGATGGAACGCTTGTCCTGCGGACATTTATATGATCGCAGCTATCAATCCTGCTCACAGGGGGAGAAGCAGAAACTGTTGATCGCCCGTGCGCTAATGGCGTCTCCCAAACTGCTGATTTTGGATGAAGCCACAAACGGATTGGATTTCCTGTCCCGGGAAGCCCTGCTATCCAGTATCAGCGAGCTTGCTTCCGGTTCCGACGCGCCGACGATGTTGTTTGTCACGCATCATATTGAAGAAATTCTGCCGATCTTCAATAAGACGCTTTTAATCCGTAAAGGCGAATTGTATTCGCAAGGAAATTCGGAAGCAATGCTGACAAGCGAGAACCTGACTTCCTTTTTTGAGACTCCGGTTCAAGTCCAATGGCAAAATCAGCGCGCCTGGATGACGATCCCTCAAGAAGACCGGGCGGAGTAGTAGGACCACTGTCGGAACTCTTTTAATCCGCTCGGTACGGTTGTGCCTTACAAAGAACAATAAGTTTTAATTTTACACTTGAATGACAAATAAGAGCCGCCTTCGGGCTGCTCTTATTTTACTTTTCATGGGCTAATGTTGCAGATATAATTGTTCTGATAGAATGTAGAAATGAGGAGGGAAGATTCATGAAAGACAAACTTAAAAGCCTTCCCTCATCGCCGGGCGTATATCTTATGAAAGATTCCAGCGGCGGAATCCTATATGTCGGCAAGTCCAAGAATCTGAAGCAGAGAGTCCAGTCCTATTTTTACAATACCAAGGGGCATTCCAACAAGACCAAACGGCTAGTCAACAATATCAAGGAGTTGGAGATTCGATTGACGGACACCGAGTTTGAGGCATTCATGCTGGAATGCAAGCTGATACACGAACTCAAGCCGGTTTACAACAAGAAGATGAGAAACCCGTTAGCCTATAGTTATATCGTAATTAGAAGCGTCAAAGGGCTGAGACGGATATTCATCACAAACTGTCTGCAAACCGGGGACAAGGTTTGTTTCGGGCCCTATACGGCAAATCGGAATACGATTGAAAAAGCGGTCCAGGGGATTCAGGAATGCTATAAAATCAGCTGTAATCAAACTTCCGCGGGAACTCCCTGCCTGAATCATTCACTCGGTCTATGTCTCGGCATGTGTCTGGGCGGGGAGGCAATCAGGGAATACGATACGATTATGAACTCTTTTATCGCCCTGCTTGAAGGCAGTGATCGAGGGCTGTACGGGGCGATGGAACAGCGGATGTTGCAGGCATCCGAAACCTTTGACTTCGAAACCGCAGCAAAATACAGAGACTATATTGGTGCGGTGGACTTCTTGCTGAATAAGGAAAAGGTAATTGGCTTTACCGAAGAAAACCGCAACATCGTTGTCGTTGAAAATTTGGACGGAGATACCGTCAAGTTGTTTCTCATCAAACGCAACCATATATTATATAGCGAAAAGTTTTCGGTAAAAGCTATTGAAATCGATGGTCTTTGCTCAACAGTTCGGGGGCTTGTTCAGTCCCGCTTCCGGCAGGACGGTTTATCGGGGGATTCCGGGCCAAATGAACTGACCCGTGATGAAATCGATGAAGCGCAAATTATTTACAGCTATTTGCAAGGAAGCTCCAGCAGATATCTCATTATACCGGGGGAGCGGCTGGAGGGCGGAGACCCGGCTGAAATCGGCCAAGCGCTTCGCGAACTGCTGACTGGCAGCCAGAAAACTCCGGTCCCATCAAAATGACCTTACTAGTCGACTGCCCAGGGAAGGTTTTCCATAGTTTTATTCGACTGCCCATGAGATAGTGCAATTTCAAACGTTAGAGGCTTGAAATTTTTTCCTTGACGGCGCACGTATAATTAATACATGTAAGATCGATGGAAGGGGAATAAAGAAATCAGTATGAGTAATTATCCTAACGAGATTGAGGATTTTCATAACACGATACTAAAGTTGAAGGGAATTACCGGGATCGAAAGCGGGGTCGATAACCTGGAACCGGTGGAAGCCGGGCTGTTGAGCCAGCCTCCATTTGCCCATTTGCCTCATGCGGCGCTTCTGCGGACTAACGGGGGGCTTGAGAATGAGGTGCTTATCCAGTTTGAGCTCGAGACCGATTATTCGCAGGAAAGCCTGCATTCGGTCGAATTTCTGGCCTGGTTCGTACGGGATTGCGCACGGGGAGGCAAGGCAATCCAGATGAGGCCGTTTGCGCTTCCGCCTTCCTCACCTTATGGAAGACAGCTCGGAACCACGCTAAAATATCATATCGATCTGTTTATTGACGGCATTGAGGAATCTTTGGATCCGGCGCTTGAAGTGATCGGTGCGCTTAACAAATCGCTCAATTTGGCAATTCGATTATATGAGATTCCGCTGAATTGACAGCCATTACGAAGGGGAGAACAATGAAACAGACCAAGACAAAAGGTCATCCGATTCTATTTTCACTCATGCTCGGCATCGGATTGACATTACTGGTGTCGATCGCATCCGCGGCGGCAACGATGATGGAACTGGACGATAGAGGAATCATGATCGCGCAGGGGTGCGCCTTTCTGGTGATGGCCGTCATCGTTACAGTGTATATGAAGAAGAGAGACCGCACGTTGGGGAGCTTCGGATTCATCAAACTTGATGATCGTAACGGAAAAGCAACGCTTTACTATATTCCTCTGCTGATTATTGCATTAGTTCAGCCGCTGATGGGAGGATTTAATCCGGAACTGTCTTTCGTGGACGTAGTTGTCGTTCTGGTATTCGCACTGCTTGTCGGTTATACGGAGGAATCGGTTTTCAGAGGCATGATCAGAGAAAAACTGCAATTCAAGGGGCCCAAATTTTATATTGTGTTTTCTTCTTTATTCTTCGGGATTCTACATATGTCCAATGCGTTTAACGGAACCGGTATTATACATATTTTACTTCAAGTCATTAATGCCTTGCTGATCGGTTTTATACTGGCTCTGCTAATAGAGACGACCAACAACATCATCCCTTTGATCGTGTTCCATTTCTTGTTCGATGCCCTGGCCCTGGTAACGAGTAATGCCATTGCGGATGAGGAAGTGCTCGCGGTTTCAATCCTGAATGTTCTGTACTTGGCTTATGGAGTATATTTGATTTATGTTTTGAGCAACCGGAAAAAAGTAAGTATCACCCTATAAAAAGGAGAGGCCGGCGACGGTCTCTCCTTTTTTAAAAGTTTTGCATAGCTATGAAGAGGATACAGCTTTTCTCCTGCAAAGCCTAAAAGATCTTATCATATGGACAAAATATTTCCCATATGACTAATTAGGTACTTTTCCATGATCAGGAGGGATAGGTTTGGACGCATTCGTTACCCGTTCGTTAGACGAGATCCGGTTTTGGTCTAGAATCATGAAAGAGCATGCGCTTTTTCTCGGTTTAGGGTTTAGGGCTGAAGATACTCAGCTAATCAAGGAAGCGAAGTATTTTCAAGGGGTTTTTGAAGATATCGAGCGAAGATCGTACGATTACACGGTGGAGACCGATCCGGCCACGATTCGACAGTTTAACCTCGAGGTTCAGAATGCGGCGACGAACATATGGGCGTTTAAGCGAATGGTGCTCGGCCTTATTTTACAGTGCAAATTGCCGGGAGCGACGAATTTCCCCCTTTTGGTGGATCATATCAGCAGGGAAGCGAATTATTTCCGTAACCGGTTGGGGGAGCTGAATTCGGGAACGCTTGAGCCGTTGCCGGATGCGATCATTGATGAAAATGTTTTCTTCCTAAGAATTATGGCCGACCATGCCAAATTCATAGGACATTTGCTGGATCCGTCGGAACGTAAGCTAGTGGAACAGGCGCGCGAGTTCAGTCACGATTTCGATAAGCTGGTATTCCAGGCGATCGATCTAAGTTCCATGCGGCCGCAATCGCAAACCGTGCCTTTGCTCAGCCAGTTTGTCGACGAGAACAAGGTCTCGGTTGAATCGTTACGGGATTTCAAAAAGACGGCGCGCGATTTGATTGAGGAATGCCGAATTAAAAGCATCATTCATCCGCTATTGGCCGACCATGTATTCCGTGAGGCAGAACGGTTCCTGTTCATTCTCGACATGTTTGACCGGTCCTTATCCGGTCATAAAGTTAACAAAAGAGAAATTTTGCATTGATACAGTTGCCGATTTACATGAAAGAAGATGAACCGGTGTCGGTTCATCTTCTTTTTGGGTGAGAAGGGGAGAGAGGTGGACCTCCCCGGAAGATTTCACTCCTGCTCATCCATATAACTATACGGTGGAAATTTGACGACCGGCTGTTTGACTTTATGCAGTTCACCGATGAACTCGGGCTCGACATTCAAGTTGGTTTCGACCAACTGCGCAGGCGTAAGAGCCATCCATTGATTGAGGGAAACATCGGCAAAACGGTCGCTTTTGAACATTTCAAGGAACCAGAGCGACTCGCTGCCCGTATTTTGAATATAGTGGCCGAACGCGAACGGAACATAACCGACGTCACCGGCCCGGTAATCAAAGGTACGGGCGGCGCCGTTTCCGCCGAACACGGTCATTCGTCCTTGACCGGTAAGGTAGTATTGCCACTCATCGTTATTGGGATGCCAGTGCATTTCCCTCATTCCGCCAGGCTTGATCTCTACAAGAGCGGCGGCAATCGTTTTGGAGATCGGGAAATTGGAGGAATCCACGAGTCGGACGCTGCCTCCGGAAGTAATGATCGGCTGCTGCGCCAGAAGCTTATGCTTAAAGGACAGGGGGATGACTCCGTACGGAGAGGAAACGGACTGACTTTCAATGGAGCCGGGAACCGTATCCTGATAAATGTAGACCTGATCGTTTGGAATAGATGCAAAGGAGGATTCCGGAACGCCGAAGTTGGCGGACAAGACCTCCTTCGGTGTATGGGAGAACCAATCGGAGATGGACAACGTATTTAAGTCCGAGAAGCTCCCGTCGTCAAATACAAGCAAAAATTCGCAGCCTTCCTCCAGCCCCTGGATCGAATGTGGAATGCCCGGGGGAAAGTACCAGAGATCGCCAGCCTCTATGTCCGCGATAAAATTCTTTCCGTTTTGATTCACGGCGGTAATTCTCGCGCTGCCCCAGATCATGTATGACCATTCAGCCTGCTGATGCCAATGAAGCTCTCGTACCCCGCCCGGCGTCAAGCACATGTTTACTCCGGCCAGTGTCGTGGCGATAGGCAGCTCCCTGACGGTTACTTCTCTGGACCATCCCCCGTGATTCAGTTGCATATGGGCGTCGGAAAACGAAAACCGCATATTAGGTATAAGCCCGTTATCCGTAATGGGGGGAATCAGTAGATCCGGATTTTCCAAGTCTCGCAAAATATCCCGCGGCCCTTTATCCTCAGCTCCCGCCCCGTCAGACCTGATCGGCTGAGGGACTTTCACCTTTTTCCAGGAAAGATTATTCATCCATCGATCTTCCTCTCTTTCAGATTATCGCATTATCCAATTTATGTGAAACTGAGGCATTATATACGGTTAGAATTTTAGGTGCATAAATGGAATTGATATTTTATGATGGAAGAAAAGATAAATGAGATTCGAGGTGCAATATTCATGAAAAAGGTTGAAATCGTATCGCTGAATACGGGCAAACCCCAAATGATACCCTATCAAAAAAAGGAAGTCCTTTCCGGAATATACAAGCAGCCCGGACAAGTTGCTCTATTTTTATCCTGGGTAAATCTCGAGGGTGACGGACAGGCGGATCTGGTGCATCATGGCGGAAGGGATAAGGCCGTTTGCGTTTACCCGTATGAACATTACTCGTTTTGGGAGGGTGAACTGGGTTCGGAATTGGAGTTCGGGGCCTTTGGGGAAAATTTAACGACCAGAGGCTTGCTGGAGAACGAGCTGTGCATCGGCGATATTTATCAACTTGGCGAAGCCGTCGTTCAGGTGAGCCAGCCGCGGCAGCCTTGCTATAAATTGTCAGCCAGATATGGCGCGCCCGACATGCCGCTGAAAGTTCAGGAGACCGGATTCACCGGCTATTATTTCCGGGTGCTGCAAGAAGGAAGGGTCTCCCGATCCGAAGGACTGACCTTAATATCACGCCATCCTAAAGAGATTACGGTGTCCTTTGCCAATCATATCATGCACCGTGAAAAAGACAGCCTCGACGACATTAGAAGGATTCTTGAAGTGGAGGAACTGTCGGAGAGCTGGAGAATCACATTTCTTAAACGGCTCGAAGGCCATGAAAAAAGTACGGCGGAGAGATTGACCGGGAATTTGGAATAGGGACCGGAAACGGAACGGGAAAAGAAGCAAGGAGGCTAGATTTAGCCTCCTTGCTCTATTTTAGGATGATTTCCTGTTCGATATATCTGTTAAAAATGCTGTAAGAAGGGTCGTGGGGGTTCACTAAGGCAACGATCTGGTGATGAACAAAAATCATTTGACTAGCCCCTTGGGGGATAGTTTAAGATGAGTCGGAGGTGATAGGGATGCAGATCAAGGAAGTTTGCGAGGTTTGCCGCTTAACCCGCAAAGCGGTGGAGTATTATGAAAAACAGGGGTTGATCACTCCGGAAACGGCGGAAAACGGGTACCGGATCTATTCGGAGAAAGAGGTCAAGGCACTGCAGGAAATTGCCGTTCTTCGCAGCTTGGGAATCGGCGTTGCGGATATCGCCGACATCATGGAAAGTAAGGATAAAAAAGCCGTATTGGAAAAATGCCGACAACAAACGAAAGCAGACTTGCAAGTCAGGGCAAGCAGGCTTGCGGGAATAGAAAGGCTAATCGAGGACTACGCTTATGTGCATATAGCTGCCAGCAGCCGGAATCAGGGAGATGAAGAGGAAGAATTGCTCTCGATTAAGGAGAGATTGCGAAATGCATTCCCGGGCTATTACGGATTATATTTATCCATCCATTTTGGACGTTTTTTGGATCAGCCCGCCAAGACCCGGGAACAAAAGGAGGCTTATACTCATATCGTGACCTTCCTGGATCATTTGCCGGAACTGCACTTCCCTGCGGAAATCCGGGGATGGCTTGACCCATTCGATAACATGACGCCTTCGGAAATAGAAGACATGCAATCCGCCGTAAACGTTAAGCTGGAAAACATAGAGGATTACCTTGAAGACCATAAACACGAAATCTCGGAATATCTTCGTTTCCGCCAATCCGAACCATTCAAACAATCACCCGCATACCTTTTTCAACAACAGTTGGTTCAGTTTCAGCAGGCTCAAGGTTACTATGAGGTGTTTATTCCGAATATGGTAATATTAAGTCCGTCCTATCGCGAATATACGGAATCCCTGAACAAGGCCAATGAATATTTTCTGCAAAAGTTTCCAGGGATTACTTCAGAACCGGAGAAGTAAAGGCGCAATGAACTGACGGAACACATCGCCGGGGAACTGTGCTTTTTTTGCTTTATCATCGGTTAATACCACGACGGTTTCAAGCGCTGGAATGACGTGAATAAACTGTCCTCCAAACCCTCGCGCATAAAAATAATCGAAAGACGACGCCGGAGAATGATCGCGTTTTCCGCCGTAAGAATCAGCCCACCAATGCCAGGCATAGAATCCCCGGCGGGGCGCATCTACAGAAATAGCGGGTTGTACCGATTGCAAGGCCAGATCCCTGGAGATGAGCTGTTCGTTCTCCCAGGTTCCCTGGTGCAGGAAAAGCTGTCCGAACTTGAGCATGTCAGAAGGGCGGAGCCATAAGCCGAAGCCCCCGGTATGAATGCCTTGGGGATCTCTCTCCCATTTATAGGATTCGATGCCTAGCGGTCCGAACAGATTGAGCTCGGCAAACCGCGCAACCGGCATACCGGCGGCTTGTACCAGGATGGCGGATAACAATTGCGAGATCCCGGAGTTATACTCCATTTTGATTCCAGGAGAATCACGGAACGGTTGTTCCAGCACGAACTCCACCCAATCGGGTGACCGGGTCATCCGCGGAAAAGAGTTTTGTCCCCCAAATTCGGTCCAGTCGAAGCCGGCGGTCATCGTCAGGAGATGCCACAGCGTAATGTCCCGGACACGGGGATTGCGGTTCGTGGCAACCTGCGGAAAGAAGGCGCCGATCGTGGTGTCAGTCTGTGGTAGCAGCTTGCGATCCATGGCGATGCAGAGAAGCGCCGACAGGATGCTTTTGGTGCATGAATTGGTTTTCGCAATCTCTAATGCCGCGTGTCGATCTCTGTAATGCTCAAAGATCATCTCGCCTTGACGGCTTATTAAACAGCTTCTTAAATTTAAGGGCGCTAATTCAGCAGCCAGTGTAGACAAGTCCATAGTATCCTTCCTTTAATGAAGATCTGCCGTGAGCTATGTACTATTAAAACTGAAATTGCGCGATCACGCAAACCTACCGTTTGAATGATGAATAAAGCCTGTAAGCCATACCCGATTGGGAGTTGGTTGCAGGCTTTTTTATATATAATCGGTTCTAGCTTTAAACTCTACATTTCATTCTGATATCTGATCGTAAACCATGTGCTAATAAGATGATACAGCAAATAGACGAATACAACGGCCAACGTGGACCAAAGAGGGGCGTCGATAATGATCAACATCAGGGCGATCGCTATAATGAACCACTGATTGATGTCTGCAGCTTTTGCTTTCGCCCGATAACGGATGAAGGTGTTCCGCTCATCTTTGTATTCGATGGTTTTTTGCTTCGCCGTTTCCGGATGCTTTCGTTCATAATATTTCATGATCAAATTAGAAACACTCAATCCTGCCAAGCCTCCACCTATTCCGATCATGATTCCGGATAATGCTCTTAAATGCTCGCCCGGAAACAAGAAACTGACACCTATCAGAATCATTCCTAAAATTAACGTACTGACATAAAGTGAGCTTTTCTTTAACACGTCTATTCCTCCTCGAAAATAAAAATATCCTCGATCGTCGTTTCGAAGAACCGGGCTAGTTTGAAGGCCAGTACAATCGAAGGATTGTATCGTCCGTTCTCCAGCGATCCAATCGTTTGTCTGGAGACCTCTAAAATGGCGGCAAGCTCTTCCTGCTTAATTCCCCGCTGCTTTCGGAGTTGTTCTAATCGGTTTTTCACCAGTGCACTCCTTTCAATTAGAAATGGAAAGTTAACTTTACATAAAAGATAGCATAATCGTTCTGAATGTCAAGTAAACTTTCCATTATTGAAATTTCGAAAATGAAATTGAAATAAACACCCACTTCCATAACCAGGAAAAATAAAATGTCGAGTGGCAGGAAATATTTTATATTAATAGGCTTAACTAGGACCATCATAGAAAAGAGGATGAAGGCATGAATTCAAATCACGAATACGGGACCTACAAGGCCGGCGATATCGTCTATGTGTTTTACCGTAATCCGCATACTCAGGATGTAACTAATATCCAGGAGGCCGCCGTCGTCAATCATCCCGAACAACCAGGTGAGCTCGCTTTGTTTCTGTATGAGACCTACTATCCTTTATCAAGCGAGATGGCTGTTTACGCAACGGCAGGAGAGGCGGAGCAAGCCTATCAGCATTATTTCGGCGGCATTTCCGAGGGAACGTTTCAATGAACAACCCCTTCACACCTAAGCTTGTCTATTTTGAACCGGACGCTTTGGAATACCCGCTAGGGAAGGAATTGCTGAATAAGTTTGAAAAAATGGACGTTGAAATCCGTTACACGACTTCTCATAATCAGGTAAGAAACCTGCCTGGCGATAATGACTTTCAGAGATACCGGGTAGCCAAATCCACGCTGGTCGTCGGCATCAGAAAAACGCTCAAATTCGATACGTCCAAGCCTTCGGCGGAGTACGCCATTCCTTTTGCGACAGGGTGCATGGGCCATTGCCATTACTGCTATTTGCAAACGACGATGGGGAGCAAGCCTTATATTCGAACCTATGTCAATGTGGAAGAGATTCTGGAGGCCGCAGACAAATACATGGAGGAACGCGCCCCGGAATTCACCAGATTCGAGGCGTCCTGCACCTCGGATATTGTCGGCATCGATCATCTCACGCACACGCTGAAACGGGCGATCGAGCATTTTGGGCAATCGGAATTTGGGAAGTTAAGGTTCGTAACGAAGTTTCATCACGTGGACCACCTGCTGGACGCCAAGCATCAAGGGAAAACGCGATTCCGGTTTAGCGTCAACGCGGATTACGTGATCAAAAACTTTGAGCCCGGCACATCCCCGTTGGACAAAAGAATAGAAGCGGCGGGGAAAGTTGCGAGAGCCGGATATCCGCTCGGATTTATCGTGGCCCCGATCTACCTGCATGAAGGTTGGGAAGAAGGGTATCATCATATGTTTGAACGGCTGGATGCCGAGTTGCCGGCCGATGCGCGGGACGACATTACGTTCGAATTCATTCAGCACCGGTTCACCAAACCCGCTAAGCGGGTTATTGAAAAAAACTATCCGCTAACCAAACTGGAGCTTGACGAACAGAAGAGAAGATATAAATGGGGGAAATACGGGATCGGTAAATACATTTACCAAAAGGATGAGGAAGAAGATTTGAAAAGCCATCTCTATTCCTATATGGAGAAATTTTTCCCTAAGGCGAAGCTTGAGTATTTCACTTGAAAATTAGTTGCAGGGATTAAAGCGGAGTCGGACACGAATGCATATGGCAGGCGCCCGACTCTGTTGGTTTTGCGGTCTGAAAAGGTTTATTCGAAATATTTCTTATTCTCCTGCCAGATCAGTTCCTCAGTTAATTCCGGAAAGGCCAATTGTTCGGAGGTAATGCAGAGCCCGGCACAAATGGTGGCCAAATCCAAGCATTTCTCGATAGGCTTGTTATGCAAATAACCATACAGGAATCCTGCAAAAAAACTGTCTCCGGCTCCGTTGGCATCTTTATATTCGTAATTTTCAATCACGCCGCGTTCGATCCACACTCCATCTTCGCTCAGGCAGGTCGCCCCTTTTTTGCCGTGAGTACAAACAATCAGTTTCTTCCCCTTGCGATGTAAAGCTTCCATGACGCTTTTGTAATTCTCCATGCTGTCCGAACTCATAAATAAATAATTTGCGGCTTCCATATAATCTTCGTGATAGCTGTTACTGCCATCATAATCATGCTGGGTTCCTCCTCAGGATAGGGTTGCTCCAAGCCGAATGGCTAGATCTTTAATTTCACGGGACATTTTCTCGTTTACAGGAAAAATACGCTCGATGTATGAAAAAATAGCGATCGCCGACTGGGGAACCCGATCATATCCCTGAAGCATTGGATCAAAATGCATAGCAAAATCGGGATAACGTTGCTCGATTCTCCGGTCGTTATTATAGGAATCAATCCTGGAGGGCTGTTCTTTCAAATACAAATGCAAGACGGATAGGAGTTGATTCATGGCGTAAGTTTCAATAAATGTTTTAGCGGATAGCTTTTCTCCTCGGGCAAATCTGCAAAGGCCGACGTAAATGTTGGTTATAGCTTCGTTCAGGGCAAAATCGGCCGTAACCGGACGGTCAACAGAAACCCGCTGGTCCAAGGAAGGAATCGCATGCTTATAGCCGGGTTTACTCCAAATGATCCTACCTCCGTTGCAAGGAACCTCAGTCATTTTGTTCTCGTCAAAAACGGCGAATTCCCCGTATATGCCGTCATCAAACATAATTTTACAGCCATCCTCCGTATTGCGGAAGTGGTAGGAGAGAGGACAGACACTGTTCAACCAATCCAAATTTTCAATAAATCCGGTACTATAACCCTGTTCTGTGAAGACAAAGAAATCAAGATCTGAGTAGGAGTCCAACCGTTCCAGCTCCGTTCCTACCGAACCTACACCCAGCAAAAGCAAGGCATGTTCATGTTTACTCAGGCTTTGTCCGATGGAGTCGAGCCGTTCCAAAAGTTGCTCAGGTCGATTCATAATACACCTCCGAAAAATTCGAAAATTATGTAACTAGATTATACATTAGATAAATATAAAATCAATATACATTCGATGGAATTATAATTCGTTGACTTGATCTTTTAAAATCGGGTAAGATTAGTTAGATGGTTATCAAATTCAAGATGTTCAGCCCGAAGAATCGAGGGGGATAAAAAGTATGAAACCCAAAATGAAGATCCTCATCAATCACCCGATGGAGTTTCTGAATTGCCTGTTTGCCTTGGGTACGGATAAAGGTTTTTTGGAGTTGATCCGGGATTTTGATCTGGAGCCTAACGATAAGATTACCGGTATGCTTCAAGAAATGAAGAAGCCGCTGTCGCAATACATCCAGCAAGAATTGATCTATTTTTTTGATGCGAGCGGATTGGGATTTGTCTTGTATAAATACATAATCTTTCATGTCTCTTCAAACAAGGTGACGGATATCATAGAACTGCTTCAACAGGAAAATAGTGATGAATTTGTCTTCAAAATGATAGAGTGTGTATGCAAAAACACCTTGCCCGCCAAGGGATCTCCTGATTACATTGCGCTTAAGGGAAATAAGCCCGGCTTATTGAATCTGATCGGCGATACGACTGTTCAGGACGAAACAAGAAGGGACCGTATACTCGAGGCGGTGGAAAATCCGGAGGAGGTCAAGCAGCGTTTTATCTTGTTATTGAGCCGGTTTTATAATGTGGGATTTGCTCCATTCGAGTCCGAGATCAGGAAGATTATCGAAGCCGAAAAACCGCGTTACCAACTCCTGCTGGAGGAAATGCCCGAAATGTTCATTAAGCAGTATTTGAACTTGGACAGCTTGGAGGACTCTCCGGGAGGTTACGTGCTGCATTTAAGTTTCTTCAAATACGTAAGCTGCCATGCTTATTCTTCGTATCGGGAGGATATCGCGGATTGGTTTGTTCTGGGGATATATTCGGACCTATTGTTTAATGAGTCCGTTGCGGCAGAAAAACAGGCCCAGTTTTTTAAAGTATTATCGGACGTGAAAAGGATCGGGATTATTCGCCTGTTGTCCGAACGCCCCTGGTTTGGCCAGGAATTAGCCGAAGCCCTGGATATTTCGCCTCCGACGGTTTCTTATCATATCGGCTTTTTGCAGCAAATCGGCGTGGTCAATTTTACGAGAACGGATAACCGGTTCTATTATTCCCTCGACCGTTCCAAGCTGCTGAAGCCGCTGGAAGATTTTATTAGATCATTACAGCAATCTTGAACCGGGAGACGAAACCTATGCGCACGTTCTGGATATGGTTGATCTTGTTATTTGCGATTTGGCTTTGTGCACTCCTGCAATTATCGCCGGAGAGTTCCATGGTGCCTTGGAGCATTTTGGGCAGTGCCTTATTTTTTGGAGCGTTTTTCATATCGCCGCTTTTGCGGCAGAAACCGGCCCTGTTAAGCTTAAATCTGACGCTCGCTTCTCTCCTTGCCGTCTTCGTCTTATGGCCTGGTAAGGAGGATAACTTTAATCCATACACCCTCCTCATATTGTCCGTACTCGCGGGGAAAGCGGCGTACAGGCTGCCGCCGGTCCACGCTTCGATCTTGGGTTTGATTTGTGCGGTTGACGCTTTGGCTCCATATGCTATGGGCTATCCTTCCCTGCCGCCTGCATACATAGGTTTATTTGCGGTTTTGCTTGCGATTGGGTTTGCCGTGTTTCGCAACGTCTCGCAAAGGGCTACAGCCGCGGAAGCACGGAATGAAGCGTTGTTAGGAGAATACCGGAAATTGAAAAGAAGGATGGCGAGCGATGAAGAGCTGGCCCGCCGGGAGGAACGGGCCCAGGTAGGCCGTGATATTCACGATTCCGTCGGACATAAACTGACGGCTTTGATGATGCAGTTGGAAGTTTTCCGCATGCAACGAGATGCGGATTCCGAAGACCAGATAATTAAGTTGAAGAAATTGGCGCAGGAAAGCCTGTACGAGACGCGTAGTGCGGTTAAAGCGTTAAAAGACAATGAGCCGGGCGGCCTTTCGGCCATTATGAGGCTGATCCGGAAACTCGAGGCGGAGAGCGTGATCAAGGTCCATTTTTCGGTGAACCACGGGGCATTATCCGCTCCGCTTAATAACGACCAATCCATCGCGGTATATCGTGCCGTACAGGAAGCGCTGACGAATATTATGAAGCATAGCAAGTCCAGGGAGGCCGATGTCATGTTTGAAGCTCCGGGGGGCAGCGTGTTCCGGTTCGAGATTTCAAATCCGGGCGTTGTCCAGGGGAATTTCCGGGAAGGCTTCGGGCTTTCTTCCATGCGGGAACGGATTGAAAATCTCAAGGGCCGGCTGGAGATCCTTGATAATCGCGACCGGTTTACCGTGCGCGGCACGATACCATTGATCATACCATCAAGTTATGAGGAGACAACCGGATGATTAGAATTTTACTTGCCGAGGATCAAGCCATGGTCCGCCAAGGATTAAAAATGATGATAGAGAGTGATGACGAGCTGCGCGTAACGAGCGAAGCCGCTAACGGAAAAGAAGCGGTTGAACTGAACGAGCGGCATCTGTTCGATCTGGTTATCTTAGATATTCAAATGCCGGTGATGAATGGCCTGGAAGCCGGACGCCTGATCCGGAAGCGCTGGCCGGAGCGCAAAGTGCTTATACTGACGACGTTTAACGATGATGAATATGCGTTAGAAGCTTTGAAAGGCGGGGCCAGCGGATACCTCCTAAAGGACGCGGAACCGGATGCGCTAATACGTTCTATTCGCAGCTGTCTATCGGGGGGATTGTCATTGCAGGACGATGTTGCCGCCAAGGTGATTCCTCGTTTGCTGCACGGAAACGAGGAAGCCGAAAAAACCGTGGATTCGTCCATCACACCTCGCGAGCTGGATATATTGAAACTTGTAGGGGAGGGCCGCAGCAATCGGGAAATTTCCGAGGAACTGGGCTTGTCGGTCGGAACCGTGAAAAATCATATGAGTCAAATGATGGAAAAGTTGGATTTGCGGGACCGCACGCAGATGGCGATATATGCGATTCGCCATAATGTCGTTTAAGCATGGAAACCGGATTCCAGTTTTCGGAAGCACCCGTGACTGGAGTCATGGGGAGATAAGAATGTAATGACGGAGGACAGTGTGTGCACTGTCTTTTTCCATGTATACTGGCGATAGCAAACGGGTTGAGTCCTATTTGGGAGGTAGAACATATGCTTGAAGCGGTCGAATTACGTAAGGTATTCAAAGGAAAAACCGCAGTTGATAACGTAAGCCTTTACCTGGATGAAGGGGAATCGGTCGGGTTGCTTGGACCGAACGGAGCCGGCAAATCAACGACAATTTCCATGATTTCTTCTTTGTTAACGCCGAATTCGGGGGATGTAAGGCTGAACGGGGCAAGCATCGTTTCCAAGCCGCAGCTGATCCGTCAGGTGCTTGGCGTTGTTCCGCAAGAAATTGCTCTATATGAAGCGTTAAGCGCGTATGAAAATTTGAAATTCTTCGGGCGTATTTACCGCTTGAAGGGCAAGGAACTGGAAGTGAAGATTCAGGAAGTGCTGGAGATGGTCGGCCTCAAGGACCGGCAGAAGGAACTCATTAAGTCATATTCGGGCGGCATGAAAAGACGCATTAATATTGCTGCCGCGCTGCTGCATGATCCCAAAATCGTGATTATGGATGAGCCGACCGTCGGGATCGATCCGCAGTCTCGCAGCCATATCCTTGAAACCGTCAGGCAATTAAATCGCGAGAAGGGGACGACCGTACTTTATACGAGCCACTATATGGAAGAAGTCGAGCAATTGTGCAGCCGCGTATACATCATGGACCACGGGCGAATCATTGCTTCCGGAACCACGGATGAACTGCGGCGGATTTTGTCCAGTGAGGATACGTTGCTGCTCCAACTGGATAAGCAAAGCCATGAGTTGGCAAATGAACTGAGGAACCTCTCGCCGGTACGTCAAGTCGAGGAAACGGAGAATGGCCTGAAGCTCATCGTCGCCAAACAGAATCAATTCTTATCCGCAGTCGTTCAGGCGGCCGAGCGACATCAAGTGCAGCTCATCAATATCCATGTTCAAACGCCTAGCCTGGAAGATGTATTTTTGCATCTGACCGGACGGACATTGAGAGATTAGGAGGGAGCCGCTTGATTCCATTTTTCAAAAAGGATTTCCTGGTTTATTGGAGGGATCGAAAAGAGATTATCATTGCCCTCTTGATGCCTATGGTTCTCATTACGGTACTCGGTTTCGCATTACCCGGTTGGGTGGAGAACCCGGCCAAGACTTTGGAAATGAAGGTAGGCCTGGTGAAACTGGATGATGAAGAAGCGGGTCTGGAAACTCTGCGGGATCACCTCGCCTCGCTTTCAATGTCTGACGAAATGATTACGGCGCGGGCTGAGCAAATGGAACAACAATCTCCGGTTAGACAACTCTTGAATGTGCTTCAAGAGGATTCCGTAAAGGAAATTGTTCATTTGGAAGAGCTGGAGCCCAATGAAGCAGTCCGCCAATTGAAAGACAAAAAGATCGAGGCCTTTCTTACCATACCGGCAGGATTCACCGAGGCAGCGTTAAGCAAAATGATCTTGAATGACGGCGAGGGAGCGGAACTGATTATCACCGCCGAAAAGGCTTCCATGCGTGTTGATGTCATGGCCGGGATACTCGATGGCGTTTTGCGGACGATGAATTATCAGATCGCCGTAAGCCATATGCCGGATGTCGATGCAGAGGCGGCAGCAGTTATACTTGAAGATTACAGCGGAATAGGCGGGCGCGAGATATTGCCTGGCGTAGAAATGGTGACTTCCTTTCAATATTATGCGCTGGCGATCAGCATCGTCTTCGCGCTGATGATTTCGGTGACGATAGCTTCCAAAGCAACCGGAGAGAAAAGAGAGCGTGTCTTTGAACGTATTCTTCTTACCGGTTCGCATCCGTTGAATTATTTGTCGGGCAAGATGGGTTCGACGTTTTGCCTGTCCCTGTTGCAACTCGTCTTCGTATTACTGGCATCTCATGGCTTCTTCGGTATTTTCCATGGCCGGTCGCTTCAATTCTGGATCGGAGTAACCGTGGTCCTGATTGTCTTGTCCTTCTGTATGGGATCATTAGCTTCGTTATTTACCACGCTGGTTTTTCGACTGGAAGACTCCGTTGCGAATGCCGTAACTTTTATAACCGTCCTTATCGCCGGCACGATCGGAGGCAGTTTTGTACCGGTTTATGTGCTTCCGGAATGGTTGCAAATCGCCGGGGAGTGGACGCCGAACGGATTGACGCTCGTCGCCCTGCTGGAGTGGCTTCAAATCGAAAATATGAATTCCTTGACCGCATCCATGTTAAAACTGGGCGTGTTTTCGCTAGTGATCATAGCCATAGCGACCTGGAGTTTTCCTAGAAGGGGGCGCATTTAATGAATCCGATATTTCTGGCCCAATGGATGAAGGATAAGCGTTCGCCGTTATTGATTCTTAGCTTTTGCGGGCTTAGCATCCTTGCAACCCTGCTGTTCGGATTCGGTATCGACAGCCAGATGAAAATAAGCGTCTTTAAGGCACCCGGAATGGAGACAAGGCAGGCGGAAGCATGGCTGCATCTTTTGAATAAAGGCGAAACGATAAAGTTTGTGATACAGGATGAAGATCAGGCGCGTTCGGAGGTGCGCGAGGGCCGTACCGACGCGGCGGTGCAATTGATGGAGAACGACTACCGGATCATCGCCGCCATCGATAATCCGAATGTACAGCTTGTTGAGCGTCACGTTCATTCCGTATTTGTGGAGGAACTGAGGCTGAGGGCGGCAGAGAAATTTGCGGACGACGTCGGAACGTTTCGAAGAGAGATGGCTCAATACCAAGGAGATCCCCCGTTAGTGTTGAATCTGCGGACCTCGGAGGGAGATGAATTGATCGAGTATAATATGAGCCTGCAATTGTTGTTTACGTTCTCCCTGTTTCTTGCCATGTTTACGGTCGGCTACAAAATCAACTCCATTTCAATGGAAAAAGTAGCGGGGATATGGAGCCGGATCATTCTTTCTCCGGTAAGCAAATTCGAAATGTATACGGGACATCTTATGTACAGCTCTTTAGTAGGTTTCCTTCAAATTTCAGCCGTATTTGTTTTATTCAACTTCGTATTCGGTTTGGATCTTGGCTTTCGTTTCGGGATGCTGATACTGATCGCGGGTATCTACACCTTGAGCATCGTTGCCATGTCCATGCTGCTGACAGGCATTTTAAAGACACCGGAACAATTCAATATGGTCTTCCCTTCCGCCATTCCGGTCATGCCGCTGCTAAGCGGAGCATACATGCCGCCGGGAACGATTACGAATAAGTTTCTGCTCGGCATATCGGAAATCTTCCCGCTAAAACACGCCTTGGATGCGCTTGTAGCCGTCGCAATCTACGATGCCGGGTGGCAGGAAGTTTTTCTCTCGATCGCCAAGCTATGCATTATCGGCGTGATTTGCATGGGCGTCGGCATTAACTTGATGGAACGGCGCCGAAGATAAAGATACCTAATTAATCCTGATCTGAAAACGGTCGGGATTATTTTTCTGACATTTGTTGAATGACATCGAGGTTTCCGTGACAAAATGTACCTAAAAACAGGTGAACTTTCATGTGGAAATTGAGATGGTTACGAGTGCTTTCCCTGATTCTCCTCTGGACCCTGGTTGCCGGTTGTCAGCATGCCAAACCGAAGGAAGAAGATTTGATACGGATCAAATCCGTGAACAGGGAACATAACAAGAAAGTGATTTTACTGGTGGCCGACTCATTGATGTCTCAGACTATCGATTATGGAATGCGGCAAAATGAACTTCCAACCTTTAGGTACCTGATTGAGCACGGACAATATTATAAAGATCTAGTCAGCTCGTTTCCGACGATGTCCGTTTCGATCGATAGCACCCTGATAACCGGACGATACCCTGACGGTCATCGCATTCCGGGTTTGACCTGGTATTCCGGGACTGACCGAAAAACCGTCAATTACGGTACCGGACCGCTCGAAGTGCTGCAGCAAGGGATTGATCCCGTGTTGGCCGATGCGGTCATTCATTTGAACAGCACCCATTTAAACCCCAAAGTGTCTACGATTTATGAGGACTTAGCCAGGAGCGGGCTGAAGTCCGGTTCAATCAATGGTTTGATTTACCGGGGCTCAGCGAATCATACGCTATCCGTTCCCGGGTGGATTCACGGCCCCTCGTCTCTGCCTAAGCAAATTCACGTAAAAGGACCGGACCTGTTGGCCTTGGGTACGCTATCCAATCCGTTTGAAGGGTTCATCGATATGCCGACCGGACTGGGTAATAGAATGGGGATCAACAATGATTATTCCATGAAGGCATTAAAATATTTGATTAAGGACGGAAAGCTGCCGGATTTTTTATATGTCTATTTGCCCGATCTGGATCAGGAACTGCATAAGAACGGTCCTTCTTCATTGAAGGGCGTAAAGGCGCTGGACGACCAGCTTCACTCCTTGCTGCAAACGTTCGGCTCGCCGGATCAAGCTTTACAAGAAGTTATTCTAGTCATCATGGGGGACAGCGGGATGACGCAAATCCTCCCCGCGAATCAAAATCCGGAAATCGATCTGCCATCCATCCTGGGAGATGTCCGGGTATTAAGCCCCGGTGAAACCGCCACGAAGGATAAGGAGTTCACGCTCGCTGTGAATGAGACGATGGCTTATGTATATGCGATCCATGAGAAAGCTTCGCTGGAAGAGGCGGTAACGCTATTGCATCAAGATTCCCGGATCGATTTTATCGCCTGGCAAGATCAAGGGTGGGTCTATGCCGTTCAAGGATCGGCCTCCAAGCAGCTTAGATACAAAGCTGGCGGTACATTGACTGATCCATATAAACAAACGTGGACATTGGAAGGGGACTTAAAGGTATTGGATGTGGAGGCGAACGATACCAACCATACTTTGATTTACGGGGAGTATCCCGACGTGCTTAAGAGATTGTCGAGCGCAATGAATTCCCAAACAGGCCGTTTTTTGGTGGTTACCGCCAAACC
Source organism: Fontibacillus phaseoli (assembly GCF_003337355.1). Classification (GTDB taxonomy): domain Bacteria; phylum Bacillota; class Bacilli; order Paenibacillales; family Paenibacillaceae; genus Fontibacillus; species Fontibacillus phaseoli. The sequence goes on from NZ_QPJW01000001.1 coordinate 1,054,950, forward strand.
GGGGTACGAATTGTCGGACAAAAGCTCACCGAGTCATAAGGGCGGGGGAGGGCACGGTTCCATTCGCAGTGCCGAATCCCTCGTGCCTTTAATTATCTACGGAAGCGATCAAAAGCCTCAATTTTTAAGAATTGTGGATCTAAAAGCTTACTTTCTTGATTTGCTTACGAAAAAAATTCAGTATAATGAGTAAGGTGAGCATGGGGATCTCTAATTTTGATTCTTGCTATTTCAAATGCCGAAAGAAAGGACGTGACCGTGATGGACTCAACCGAGACACATGATATGAGTCATTGGAAGAAAAATATTATTTTGTTTTTAAGCAGCCAGACTATTTCACTATTCGGTTCGGCCTTGGTTCAATACGCGATCATGTGGTATGTGACGCTTACTACCGGGTCCGGCGTAATGATGACCTTGTTTATCATTTGCGGATTTATCCCCACCTTTATTTTGTCTCCGTTCGCGGGAGTGTGGGCGGACCGGTACAACCGGAAGAAGCTCATTATTTTATCCGACGGGCTCATAGCAACGGCCACGCTGATTCTCGCTATCGTTTTCTTATCGGGGTATAAAGCAACCTGGCTTCTTTTTGTCATGGCGGCCGTCCGTGCCCTAGGCACCGGGATTCAGACCCCGGCTGTCGGTTCGATATTGCCTCAAATTGTTCCAAGTGAGCAACTGACCCGGGTCAACGGGATCAACGGCACGCTGCAAGCGATTATGATGTTCGTGGCTCCGATGGTTAGCGCGGCGTTGCTAACGCTGTCATCCATTGAGGTCATCTTCTTTATCGACGTAATTACTGCGGCGCTGGCGATCCTGACGCTGCTCCTGTTCTTTAAAATTCCGGTGCATAAGAAAGCAACTGAAAAGCAGTCGACGAGCTATTTCACCGATTTTAAAGAGGGTATAATTTACATTAAAAATCATGATTTTTTAAAGACCTTTTTTCTGTTCTTCGCCGTCTTCTTTGTATTGATGGCACCGGCCGCCTTTTTAACGCCGTTGCAGGTTACGCGTACTTTCGGGGATGATGTCTGGCGTTTGACCGCGATTGAAATTGCTTTTTCGATTGGCATGATGGCAGGGGGCGCGATTATCGCTTCATGGGGAGGCTTTACCAATAAAGTCCACACCATGACGATTGCAAGTTTGCTTATGGGAGCTTGTACCTTGGCGCTTGGCATCGTCCCGGTCTTTTGGGCCTACCTGGTTTTCATGGCGATTTTCGGAGTGGCGATGCCTATATTCAATACCCCGACCATGGTATTAATTCAGGAGAAAGTGGAAGAAAGCTATCTGGGAAGAATTTTTGGGGTATTCGGAATGATATCGACTTCGATGATGCCGATCGGGATGCTTATATTCGGTCCGATCGCGGATATCATCCAAATTGAATGGCTGCTGATCGGGACGGGGCTGTTCATGGGAGTACTGGCTATTTTCTTGGGTCGGAACAAGTTATTGCTTGAAGCGGGGAAGTCCGTGGTGAATGAGTCCGCATAATAAAAAATAGAAACTCCCACATCATATGTGGGAGCCAGGCTGTCGAGAAAGTCTCGACAGCCTTCTTTATGTTAGGCTTGATCGGAAGCATATTCTCTTTCGACTTTGCAGATACGGACTTTGTAGTGTTGGTACCAGTCCTGCTTGCCTTTTTCTTGGGCAATTAAGTGTGCCTCGTTTTTCTTCCAGTTTTGTATCGCTTCAAGGCTTTCCCAATAAGAGACGGTAATCCCCGCTCCCGAAGATTCCCTGACGCTTTCCACGCCGACGAAACCAGGCTGCTTGGAGGCCAGTTGTTCCATTTTATCGGCCATGGCCCCGTATCCGTGGTCTCCTTCAGTTCTTTGGCTTGAAAATATGACGGCATACATTGATCCGTTTCCGCTTGTGTGTGGTGTTTGATCCATTGCAGGGTCTCCTTTTCGGGTCATCTTCGAATCGCTAAATAATAATAAATATAATAGAAGAATCAAAGATTTATCAACTATTTCATTTTTTTATTTATTTTCCGGCTCTTGAAACTGAAACCACTTAAATCGAACTGGCTGCCCGGCAGAAACACGCCGGTCACGGTTTGGAGACCAGTAATGCGTTATAGCGGAAATTCCCGTTCACAGTAATCATTGGAGCGGGTAAACTCCATTTCTTCAAACACAAGGGAGATATGGCGGAGAAGAAAAAAAGATATAACGAAGTAATAGTCGGAAAAATGCATATTGCGAAAGTTTCAAATTTTAATAATGTGGGGTAATATATAAATATCACCAAAGGAACCGTAATCGATCGGTAGCCATTGGCGATACGCTCAAACCTTAAATTAAGTGATTGATTTAAGAGAGGAGAGAATCCCGATGATCTAGGTAAGCGAAGCATACCGGAATCGGCTGCAAATTAAAGGAAGGCGGATGTGACAACGTCTTTTTCGCAGACCGTGGGTGTGTGGGAACCCAAAGACAACCAGGAACAAGGAAATGCCATTCAACGCAAGGAACTAGCTTGCCAAGAAGGAGGCGATTCCAATGCAAAAGGTTAGCGAAGCGTACAAATACGATGGTTCACAAGAAGAGTAGGCTCCGTGAAAACGCGGCTCGTGAAGATCGTGTACGCGGGAATTCACCCCTGTATGCAGGACATGGATCATTACTCCAAGGTGGAGTACAAAGGGAAAGATGAAAATGACGAACAATAGCCATGTCATGGATATGGATTGTTGATGGAGGAATGGATTGAATTGAATAGCAATATCAATATCAATACGTAAATCCCTGGTAGCGAAGGCTAGCAGGGATTTACGCGTTTTGGCTGCAATTATTTTGTTAAAGCTTGAAGCATGTCATTAATGTGATAGTGCATCAATTGCCTAGCCTGCTCCGGATGCCGCTCTTCGATCGCGATGGCGATCAGGATGTGGTAGTTGGAAGCCTTGGTTCGCATATGAGGCAAGGTATTCGTTTGCTTGCGTCCTTCAGTAAGTAAGGGATAGATCGATTCCATCATCCGCAGCAAGACGGGATGCTGGGCCGACTCGGCAATGAGCCGATGAAAAGCCAAATCCGTATCCAGGAACGGGCCTCCGTCTTCCATCTGAAGAACCATTGCGTCCGCCAGTTCACGAAGCTGTTTAGCCTCGGCATGCGCAGCCCGTTCGGCACTCAACGCAGCCAGTTCCGGCTCGATCAATAATCGGGCTTCCAGCAGTTTGACGAGTGATATATCTCCGAGCTCTTTCAGATTAGCGGTAGGATCCTCCAACAATAACGGATCATTTCGGACATACATGCCCCGACCATGTTCAATGCTTACATTCCCCTGACTTTCAAGTGCCCTCAAGGCCTCTCTGACGGTAGTAACGCTGACCTCCAACTCCTTGGAAATCTGCTGGAGGGTGGGAATCCTCGAACCGGCGGGCCATTCTCCGTCTACGATTTTCTTTTTCAGCAAATCTATCGTCGTTGTAAACGTATTTTTCTTCATCGTCGGCGTCCCCTGTAAGTTCATATATACTCCTCATTCTATCATAGCCGTACCGTTCTCTGCTAACAAAACGGCATATTGACAACCCCAATTAAAGATACTATGATACCAACATAAACATACTATCTATTTTGTGTTTATTAGTCAATTTTTATACTTTCAAGCTTAATTATGCAAAAATGATCAGTTCTTATATATAAATACTATTCAAGATTATATATAGATACGATCTATTTTGTGATTCTTAAGCATCCCATCAATCGATGATACCAAGGAGGAACTTCGGATGGAGGTTGTAACTTTTGGCGAATCGATGGTCCTGTTTAGCGGTGACCAGGAATTGCCGTTGGAGTATGTTCACCAGTTTCATAAACAGATGGCTGGAGCCGAATCGAATGTAGCGATCGGGTTGACAAGATTAGGTCATTCCGCAGGTTGGTTCAGTAAGCTGGGGCAGGATGCCTTTGGCCGCTATATCTTGCAGAGCATTCGGGGCCAAGGCGTGGATACTTCGCGTTGTACATATACAGACGCTGCCCCGACGGGCGTATTCTTCAAAGAGCGCAGGTCCGGCGGAAAGACTCAGGTTTATTATTATCGACATCAGTCCGCGGCCAGTTTGATGTCCAAAGAGGATCTGGATGAGTCTTATCTTGCCCAGGCAAAAATCCTGCATGTTACCGGGATTACTCCGGCTTTGAGCGAAAGTTGTTTTGAACTTACGATGCATGCGATGGATGCGGCAAAGCGAAATCAAGTATGCATTGTGTTCGATCCCAATATCAGGTGGAAACTCTGGGACCGCGACAAGGCGAAGTCCAGACTGCTGGAACTGGCGGCCAAAGCCGATTACATTCTTCCCGGATTGGATGAAGGCGAGTTCCTGACAGGCCGGCCGAGACCGAAGGATATAGCCGAATTTTTTCTTAAGCTGGGTTCGAAAGCGGTTATCGTCAAACTGGGCAAAGATGGCGCCTATTATCAATCTTTGACGGAGAGAGGACATGTGCCGTCCATTTCCGTCCAGGAGATCGATCCCGTAGGTGCGGGCGACGGGTTCGCCGCCGGATTTATTAGCGGGCTGCTGCGTCAGGATACTTTGGCAAACGCCGTTACAAGAGCGAATGCAGTCGGAGCTATCGTCGTAGGGGTTCAAGGGGATACCGAAGGCCTTCCCAATGAAGAAGAGCTTCAAGAGATGCTGTCCGGACAAACTGGCTATCAAAATGTTCAACGCTAAGGGGTGAAGAAATGAATAAGCAAGAGAAGTTAAAACTGCTTAAGGAATCCGGCGTGGTTGCCGTTGTACGCAGACCTCCCTATGAAAAGGCCGTCCATATAACGGACGCGCTTGTAGCGGGCGGGGTGAAAGCGCTGGAGATTACGGTGGATAGCGACAGAGCTTTTGAGCTTATTGCCTCGTTAAACGAAAGATATGGGGAGAAGGTATTAGTTGGCGCAGGCACCGTTCTGGACGTCGAAACTGCCGAGAAGGCGATAGAAGCCGGAGCACAATTTATTTTTTCGCCGATTTTGGATGAAGAAACGATTGAAACTACGATCCGGCATGACGTGATCTCCATTCCGGGCGTGATGACGCCGACCGAGATCGTGAAGGGCTACCGGTTGGGTGCGGATCTGCTCAAGATCTTCCCGGGTTCTTCTCTCGGCGTGAATTATATCAAGGAACTGTCGGCTCCGCTTGGCCATATTCCGATGATGCCGACGGGCGGAGTCACGCTGGATAATGTGGCCGAGTTCGTTCGGGCGGGCGCCGTTGCGGTCGGATTGGGCAGCTCGCTGCTCGACAAGAAAGCCATGGAAGAAGAACGGTATATTGATATCACGAAACGTGCAGAACAGTTTATTCTAGCGATTCATCAAGCAAGAGAATAGGGAGAGATCAACCGTGAAAATTACAAAGTATAGCACTTATATCGTCCCGCCGCGCTGGCTGTTTTTGAAAATCGAAACCGATGAAGGCATCGTGGGCTGGGGAGAGCCTGTTATCGAAGGAAAGGCTCACACGGTGCAGGCAGCGGTCAGCGAATTAATGGATTTCCTGATCGGCAAAGATCCGCTGCGTATTGAAGATCATTGGCAGGTTATGTATCGGAGCGGATTTTACCGCGGGGGGCCGATCCTGATGAGTGCGATTGCCGGTATTGATCAGGCGTTGTGGGATATCAAAGGGAAGGCGTTTAACGCGCCGGTCCATCAATTGTTGGGTGGAGCCTGCCGGGATTCCATGCGCGTATACTCTTGGATCGGCGGCGATCGTCCGACCGATGTGGGCCTGGCAGCCTTGGAAAAACAGAAGGCAGGTTTTACGGCGATCAAAATGAATGCCACGGAAGAATTGCAGTATATTGACAGCTATTCTAAAGTGGATCAGGTTGTGGAACGCGTGGCCGCCATTCGGACGGCTACGGGGCCTGACTTCGGAATCGGCGTCGATTTTCACGGACGCGTCCATAAGCCGATGGCCAAAATATTAGCGAAAGCGCTCGAGCCTTACCGGCTCATGTTCATCGAGGAGCCCGTGCTTCCGGAAAACAACGAGGCACTGCGTGAAATCGCCAATCACACCAGCACTCCGATCGCCACCGGGGAAAGAATGTTCTCCCGTTGGGATTTTAAATCGCTGCTGCAAGACGGTTATGTCGATATCATCCAGCCGGATTTATCGCATGCGGGCGGGATTACGGAGTGCAAGAAAATCTTTGCCATGGCGGAAGCCTATGACGTTGCCGTCGCGCCCCACTGCCCGTTGGGCCCGATTGCGCTAGCAGCCTGCTTGCAGGTGGACGCGACGGCGCACAATGCGGTCATTCAGGAGCAGAGCTTGGGGATTCATTACAACGCGGGCAACGACTTGCTGGATTACATCGTGGATCCCGGCGTGTTCTCCTACGACGACGGGTTCGTGAAGATTCCGCAAGGACCCGGGCTGGGCATTACCGTCAATGAAGAGTATGTGATCAAAATGGCACTGGAGTCGCCTCACCGGTGGAGAAACCCGGTTTGGAGACATCAGGACGGATCGGTGGCGGAATGGTAAACGAACCTTTCTCGGAATCAAACAAAATGACTCCGCAATCGGACAAGAGTCGGTTTGAGAGCCCTTTCATTTCATATACAATAAAACCATCCAAAGTACTTTTTCGGAGGGGAGAAACAAAATGATCCAAATTCCAAAATACTGGGAAGATCTGAGCGTGCTAGAGAAAAACCGGGAAGCTCCCAGGGCTTACTATATTCCTTATGCAGATGCGGAATCTTCCCGCAAGCAAAAGCGGGGGAGTTCCCCGTATTATCGGACGCTGAACGGGAACTGGAAGTTCAAATACAAGGAGTCCGTCCGGCAAGTAGATGATGCCTTTTACCGTACTGATGCCGATGTCAGCGACTGGGACGACCTGATTGTTCCTTCCTGTTGGCAGGTCAAGGGGTACGACCAGCTTCATTATACGAACGTTAATTATCCTTTTCCTTGCGATCCGCCGTTTGTGCCGAACGACAATCCTGCTGGGTTGTACGTACGCGAGTTCAATATTTCCGGCGCTTGGGAAGACAAAAGCAAATATATCGTTTTTGAAGGCGTAAACTCTTGCTTTTATTTATGGGTGAACGGCATCTGGGTCGGATACAGCCAAGGCAGCCGCATGCCGGCCGAATTCGATATTTCTCCTTACGTTCATTCGGGTAGCAATAAGATCGCGGTTATGGTGTTGAAATGGTGCGACGGCTCCTACATCGAAGATCAGGATTTGTGGAGATTTTCGGGTATATTCCGGGATGTGTATTTGTTGGCCCGCAGTCCCGAGCATATCGTTGATGTGTTCAACCGGGTCGAACTGGACCAAGACTTCGGGTCGGGATCGGTTACTTGCGAGCTTACGGCCGCCGGCCAAGCGGATGCCAAGCTCGAGCTTACCGATGCGGACGGAGTGCCGCTGCAAAGTGAAACCGTTACCGTCGTCGGAGAAGGAAGCGTGACCCTTCAAATCGACCGGCCCAACCTGTGGAGTGCCGAGACCCCGTATTTATACCATCTTTATATTACAACTGCGGATGAGGTTCTGCACTTTGCAGTCGGGTTCAGGAAGGTTGAAATCGTTGACGGCGTCTTCAAGATTAACGGGACTGCCGTCAAGTTGAAGGGAGTCAACCGGCATGATTCCCATCCCGAGCTGGGACAGACGGTTCCGATCAATCATATGATCAAGGACCTGAAGCTGATGAAGCTGCATAATATCAATACGATCCGGGCGTCCCACTACCCGAATGATCCGCGTTTTCTGCAGCTGTGCAACGAGTTCGGATTTTACGTCATCGATGAGGCGGACCTCGAATGTCACGGGGTGTTTCATGCGATCGGGAATTTCAATATGCTGACCCGGCTTCCAGAATGGGAGCATGTCTTTGTCGAACGCGTCGTACGCATGGTGGAGCGGGACAAAAACCACCCTTCGGTCATAATCTGGTCGATGGGGAACGAATCCGGCTACGACGTCAATCATATGGCAATGGCGAGATGGACGAAGTCCAGGGATGCTTCCAGGCCGGTTCATTACGAGGGCTCCGATCCTCGGCACTTTGGAAGCCCGGATACGGAAGTGTTGGACATGGAAAGCCGGATGTACTCCTCACCGGCCTATATTGAAGCTTATGCGAAGGATGAGAACAGCACCAAACCGATGTTTATGTGTGAATACAGCCACGCGATGGGCAACGGGCCAGGGGATCTTAAGGATTACTGGGACGTTATTTATAAGTATCCGAAGCTGATGGGCGGTTGCGTCTGGGAATGGAGCGACCATGGCATCCTGACCAAGAACGCGCAAGGAACGCCATATTACGCTTATGGGGGAGACTTCGGAGATCAGCCGAATGACGGCAATTTCTGTATCGACGGGCTTGTTTCTCCCGACCGGATTCCTCATCCGGGATTGTTGGAACTCAAGAAAGTGATCGCTCCGGTAAGGGTAGAAGAAGAAGATCTGGCCGCCGGGTCTGTCCGGATTACCAATCTGTATGACTTCGTAGATCTCGGCCATCTTACGCTTTACTGGACGATTGAAAAAGATGGGGAACTGTACAGTCAGGGCCAGAAATTTGTAAGCGAGGTTGCACCACACACCTCACAGCTAGTGACGCTGGACTATGATCTGCCGGAATATTCGGAGCAAGCTTTTTATCTTACCGTTTCTTTCCGACTACGGGAAAAAACGCTCTGGTCCGCAGCCGGACATGAAGTAATTTCCGAACAATTCAGGCTGCCGGTTGAAATCCGGGAGCGCTCCGAAACCGCACCTGAATTTGCGATTCATTCCATTCAGATTACGGAAAAGGATGATTTGCTAACGATTGATGGGTTCGATTTCCGCCATGTGTTCGATCTGTACCGGGGGAGCTTTAGCTCCATAACGAGACACGGGGTTGAAATGATACACAAGCCATTGGGCTTCAATATTTGGAGAGCTCCGACGGACAATGACCGCAAAGTGAAACGGCAGTGGATGGAAGAGGGCTATGACCGAGCGCTCCCTCATATCTATGAAGCGGTGGTGACCGAGCGGGAGGAGAACTCCGTACAAATCCGAGTCTCTTATTCCCTTGGAGCGTACATCAAACCGCCGTTGCTGCACGGCGTAGCCTACTGGCGGGTAACCGGCAACGGGGAAATCAGGCTGAAAACGGAGGTTACCGTGCGCGAAGATCTGCTATTCCTGCCCCGGTTCGGCCTACAGGTCACGATGCCGGCGGGGACGGAGGAAGTGGAATATTTTGGAAACGGTCCTCACGAGAGCTATATCGACAAGAGTCAAAGCAGTCTCAAAAGCAAATACCTGACTACGGTAGATGGGTTGTTTACGCCTTATATTATGCCGCAAGAGAACGGCTCGCACGATAATACCGATTGGGTAATCGCGTCGAACGAGCAGGGCATGGGGTTGAAATTTACTAGTAATCAGCCTTTCTCGTTCAATGCGAGTCACTATACGCCGGAGGATTTAACCCAGGCTCAGCATGATTACGAGCTTATCCGCCGGGCTGAAACGATACTCCATCTGGATTACAAGATGAGCGGCGTAGGTTCCAATTCTTGCGGACCGGAATTGCTGGAGGCTTATCGCTTGGACGAGAAACAGTTCACCTTCGAACTGAGTGTCTTGCCTCTGTTTAAAGAAGACTAGACAATACCATATAATGGTGTTCCTGATCGAGAGATTTTAGGGACACCATTTATTCAAATTTCAGAGTTATTTTGATATACTGTGAAGAATTCAGTAACTACAAATGATGAACTAAAGATAAGATGCAGGCAAGGGAGTAAAATGATTCCGGAGAACAGCGATCGTAGGAACATTTTACGTACTTGCCTCCACATCTATTTATTAGTTCAAATTGTTTAGTAACCAATTCTCTTATTCGAAGTCAGAAGAGGTATAACATGAAGCATATTATTGAGAGGATGGTTTCGCGCGTCAGGAAAGCAGGCACCGTCAGAACGAAGCTCATGCTGGCTTTCTTCATCGTGGCTACGCTGCCTGTAGGGGCGCTCAGCTACTTTTCTTTTCATCAATCGTCCAAGGTTGTAAATTCCCAGTTCGGGAGTTACGTGATTTATGCGGTGGATCAGCTTAAATTACATGTTGACGGCAATTTCAAGCAAATGGATGATATGACCGGCAACATTCTGTCCTACTTAATCGCTTCTTCGATCATTGTCGGGGATGAAGTCCCGACCACTTATGAGCAATATGTGGAGGAAAAGGATTTCCAGAATTACATCGCGTCCCTGGAAAGCACGAACATTTTTAAAGTGGCGGTAATTACGCCTTCGGGCAGGGTAATCGGAAATAACTTCATTAATGCGGAAAGCCTGGCAGCTTCCACGTCCTGGACCGATATCTCGAAATATAACAACAGGCATGTTTTGATTCATATCCCGGATTATTACCCCACTCCCGGCAACGAATATATGATCAGCATGGTGGTTCCGTTAAACAAGTCCTTCGGGCTGCCGGAAGGAAGCCGATTGTTGATCGATATGAAAGCGGATACAGTGCTTGGGTTGATAAAATCATTCGAAAAGGACACCAAGTCCCACCTGCAAATCACGGATGCATCCGGTGCGGTTTTATTGCAAACGACGTCGGACTATGTGAGTCAGGAAGACGATAAAGTGTGGTCGAGGGTCCTCGATACGGAGGGCTGGGTGGTGGAAGCGAGAGTCCCGTATGACACTTTTTACGAGTCCTCGTCGGTGATCCTGCGGTATTCGGTCTTCATTTCCGCGCTGGCGATCCTGCTCGGTATCATTATGGCCAGTTTTTATTCCATCCGTTTTACGATGCCTATCAAGAAATTGGCTCATTCCATGCGCCGGTTCGGTGAAGGCGACCTGTTGATCCGCACGCCGGTTAAGTCGTCGGACGAGCTTGGTTTTTTAAGCGAATCGTTTAATAAAATGACGGAACAACTCGTAGAACTGGTCCACGAGATCAGCAGGACCGAAAAACTTAAGAGCGATGCCGAATTGAAAAGTTTGCACTATCAAATCAATCCTCATCTCTTGTTCAATACGTTAAATTCGATTCAATGGAAGGCCAAACTGGCCAGGCAGCCGGACATCCAAAAAATGCTGCAGCATCTCATTGTGGTGCTGGACGGCAGTTTAAATTTCAAGCAAACACTTCTTCCTTTGCAGAAGGAACTAGACATCGCCAAGCATTTCATCGAGATCCAGCGCTACCGCTTTGAGGATACTTTTACATTCCGGCTGGAGGTCCAGCCCGAACTTGAGGACTGCCTGATTCCGCGCATGGTGCTGCAGCCTCTGCTGGAAAATATATTTTTCCATGGTTTTCAGGACGGGCAGGGTCATATTCAAATGAGGATTTTTGAGGAAAAAAATATTTTGTACATGATCCTGGAAGACGATGGCGTAGGGGTTACGCCGGAGCATATGAAGTATATCGGTTCCGGGCAAAAAGTGCCGGGTAAACGGGGCGGATTAGGCCTGCGGAATGTCGATGAACGGTTTAAGCTCCATTACGGGGATGCTTATGGACTATCGATAGAATCAATCAGAAATCAAGGAACGAAGGTGACATTGATATGGCCAAAGACTACGGAAACCCACTCCCTATCAAAGTATTAATTGTGGATGACGAACAACTGGTGAGGAAAGGGCTTCGGATGACGATCGATTGGGAGCAGCACCAGATGATCGTCGTGGATGATGCCTCCAACGGCAGCATCGGCTGGCAAAAATTTTTGGAGCATCGTCCCCAACTGGTGATTACGGATATTGTCATGCCGGAAATGAGCGGGATCGAGCTGGCGCAAAACATCAGAAAAGTATCTCCGGACACCTCGATCCTGTTTCTGAGCTGCCATCGGGATTTTAACTATGCCAAGCTCGGCATTCAATTAAACGTTCACGATTATATCGTCAAAACGGACATGGACGACGATCATATCCATGAATCCTTGAATCTCATCTATCAAAAGTATAAGGAAGCAATGATAAACCATTCGGACGCTCCTCCGAAACCGAAAATGAAGTCGGCGGACCGGACGAAGGAGTGTATAAATGAATGGCTGGTTAAGCAAAGTTACTCGGCCAGAGACTTTTTGCTGGAGCGACTGCGGAGTGAGTGGAAATGGATGTTGTCCACTTCCTGTCTGATCCACATCTATCAATCCACGGAAAGGGATTGCTCTTTTGAAGCGCTGATGAAACGATGGGAGGATTTGTCGTTTGCTTATCCAGGCCAACTGAAATTGCTTGAATTCGGCGGGAATTCCGCGTTTCTTGCCTGCAGCAGGGACCTGGCCGATCTTGTCTTATCCAAGCTGGTGGAATTGAAAATCAGCGAACGTGACCTGGAGTGGCGGCAAAGCAAACCCGTCACGAGCGCGGAAGGCTGGCTGGAAGCCTTGAACCGGCTGCATCGCATCCGTCAGGTGGAACAGAGCACCAGATTGTTCAGCACGGCCCATAAGGAAGATATCATTCAAGCTATCGATTTCATTGACGAGCATCTGGACCAGGATATCCGGGCGGCGGATATCGCTGCGGTAATCGGCGTCAGTCGCAGTTATTTCAGCACGATCTTTAAAGAGGCCACCGGCTGCAGTATCATCTCTTTTATTGCGGAGCGCAAGCTGAGACGGGCGAAGGAACTGCTGAGCGTGACTTCGATTCGCACGGAAGAAGTCGCGGAAAAAATCGGGATTCAAGACGTAAAGTATTTCTCCAAATGGTTCAAGAAACAGGCGGAAGTTACGCCGGGGCAATACCGCCTGCAAACAAAATGACGGCTTTATCAAACAAATAGACACTGCCGCCTGGCTTGGCCGGGCATTTTTTTATTTATCGAAAAAGATGACACTTTTATCAAACATCTGTCGGTATGAAAGCCTTTTCAAGAGATTTATTATAAATCATGTAACAAACGATCTAATTGACACAGGGGGTTATCATTCGTGAAAAGAAAACGGGTATTGTACGTACTTATCACTTGTCTGTTGGTTTCTTTGCTGACAGCTGCCTGCTCTTCGGACAACAAACAGGCCGATTCCAAAGACCCGGCTACAGGTAATGAGAAAGTGAAATTGGTGGTCTGGATTTGGGAGACCGCGAAGGACGGACTGGACTTGAATATGGAGGCTTTCAAGGCCAAGTATCCGAATATTGAAGTCGAATTCCAGACGATGAAATCAACGGATTTGTATTCCAAATACTTGATTACGTCAAGTACGGGAGATGCGGTTCCCGACATTATCACCGTGGAATCGACCAACTTGTCCCAAATCGTTCAAATCGATTCATTGCTTGATATTACCGATCGCGTGGCTCCATACAAGGACAAAATGAGTGCCTATAAATGGGAAGATGCCACGAAAGATGACAAAGTGTACGCTATGCCTTGGGACAGCGGCCCGGTCGTGATGTTCTACCGCAACGATTTGTTCGCCCAAGCCGGATTGCCTACCGCCCCTGCCGATGTGGCCCAAGAGATCCAAACCTGGGACGATTATTATGAGGCAGCGAAATTGATCAAGGACAAAACGGGAGCCATGATGTACGGCGATTCCAAGACGAATTCCAGTAACCGGATGTTTGAGTCGATGATGTGGCAGCGCGGATTATGGTATTTCGACGATGAAGGAAATGTTGCCGTCGATTCGCCCGAAATCAAGGAAAGTGCCGATTTTCTGATCAAGATGCAAAATGAAGGGCTTGTCTTCGACGCCCGGGCAAATACCGATCCATGGGGAAATGCCATCCGCGACGGTAAAATCGCTACTGTTGTCGGCGGTTCCTGGCATGATGCGATCATTGAAAACCAATATTCCCCGGCGGATAAAGGCAAATGGTCCGTCACGATGATGCCGAAATGGTCCATGGATGACAAATATACGGGCGCGAACCAGGGGGGAGCGAATCTGGCGATTAATAAGAACTCCAAACACCCGGAAGAGGCTTGGCAGTTCATTGAATTCATGCTTGGAAGCGAAGAGTCCCAAGTTAAAATGATGACGGATGCCGGACTGTTCCCGGCCATGTTGTTGAGCGATAATGCATCCCTGGAGGATCCGTCCGAATACTTCAACAAAGAGTCGATCCGCAAAGTGTATGCCGAGTCGCTTGCCAACACTTATCCGCTTGCGTATACATCCGATTTTCCTATGGCCAACAAACTGATGACCGATGTTTGGGCTAAGGTCTTCCTTAATAATGTCAGTTCGGACAAAGCCCTGAAAGACATGGCGGATGAACTCCGCAGCAAAACAAAGAGAAACTAAATTCATCTTGATAGGATTGGAGGGAATGATATGAAGGCATCCAAGTTGAACAAGCAGATGTTGGTTGCTCCTTACATCTACATATCGCCCTATTTCATCTTGTTTTTCATCTTCTCGTTGTATCCGATACTGTATTCGATTTATATCAGTTTGACGGACTGGAACGGATCCGGGGAGAAAGAATTTATCGGGTTCGAAAATTATATGCAGTTGTTTAGCGACAACGACTTTTGGCTGTCCCTGTGGAACAGTACGCTGATCTTTTTGATGTATGTTCCAATCATGCTGTTCGTGGGTTTAATATTGGCGTCCATGTTGAATTCCAACTGGATGGTAGGCAAAGGCTTTTTCCGGATGGCGCTGTTTGTCCCCAATTTCGTATCCGTCGTCGCCGTATCCTTCGTCTTCATCCTGTTATTGAACACCCAGGACGGTCTGGTTAACAGTGTGCTTAAGAGCATCGGCCTGATCGACAATCCGATTCCATGGCTGGAATCGCCTTGGTGGGCCCGGTTCTCCGTCGCCATGATGGTGCTGTACCGCTGGCTTGGTTATAATATGCTGCTGCTCCTTACGGGATTGCAGAACATTTCGAAGGATTTGTATGAAGCGGCTTACGTGGACGGGGCTACCAAAATCAAAAGTTTCTTTTTTATCACTATCCCGTTGGTCAAAAAGATGCTGTTGTTCTGTACGGTGCTGTCCACGATCGGAACGTTCTCGCTCTTTACCGAGCCGTTCATTCTGACCCAGGGCGGGCCGTTGAACTCCACCTTGACTCCGGTGCTCATGCTATATAGAGAAAGCTTCCAAAACTTCAATTTCGGTTACGCATCTTCCATCGCCGTCTGCTTCTTTATTCTCATGATGGTTATCTCTTTGCTGCAAATGCGTATCTTCGACGATAAAGAGTAGGCGGGGGGATACTATGGAAAAAACAGTTAAATTAAAAGCTGCAGGAACTTCCGGCAGCAAACACATCTGGTCCTCATCACTGGCGTTTGTACTGATGACGGTTGTCTCCCTGTTTACTTTGTTCCCGTTGTTCTGGCTGTTCAGTTCATCGTTAAAAGACATCAGCGAGATCTTCGTGAATCCGCCGATTTGGATTCCGTCGACGCTGCATTGGGAAAACTTCAGGGAACTGTTCGTGGAACGGAAGTTCGGAATCATTACCTGGAACAGCTTCCTGTTATCCACGACTTCCACAATAATCGCGTTAATCTTTTGCAGTCTGGCCGGATTTGCCTTTGCCAAATACAAGTTTAAAGGCAAACAGTTCTTGTTCGTACTTGTGCTGGCATCGCTTATGATTCCGCATGAAGCAACCATGGTTCCCTTGTTCTCGATCTACAAGAACATGCACCTTATCGATAACATTTGGGGCGTGATTCTGCCGGATTTGGCCAACGCTTTCGGGATCTTCTTCATGCGCCAATACTGCATGTCCCTCCCCGACGAGATGATGGAGGCTGCGCGGATCGACGGTTGTAACGAATTCAAAATTTTCCGCAAGATCGTGCTGCCGAATCTGAGATCGGGCTTTGCCGGACTGGGGATTATCCTATTCGTTAAACAGTGGAATAACTTCCTGTGGCCATCCGTTATTTTGAGATCCCAGGAAAACATGACCTTATCCGTTGCACTTAAAGCGCTTGAGGACAGCAACAATACGCCATACCATCTCATCATGGCCGGTTCCGTAATCAGCGTACTTCCGCTGCTGATTATCGTGTTGATTTTCCAGAAGCAATTGATTGCCGGGATGATCGACGGCGCGATAAAAGGCTAATACCGATGCCAATACCCCTGAAGAAATTCGGGGGTATTTTTTTGATTTGATTCAAATAATTAACTCGATTCAAGGGACATTGCAGCAACCTGGTTGAATTATACCTGCCATTAGTTATATCTTATCTATAATAACAGTGGACATGGAAAGGACAGCGGAAATGACAAATCAGCTCTATTACAACTCAGCTTATTTAACCGAATGGCAAACCTCCATTCGTACAATTTCAGAAAATGAAGACGGAATATTCGTGGTCCTGGAAGAAACCGCCTTTTATCCGCACGGGGGAGGACAACCTTGCGATGAAGGAACGATCGGCGGTATTAACGTGATCGATGTAACCTTGGAGGACGAAGTAATTTGGCATAAGGTGGAGAGCCTGCCCGTGGAGTCAAGCGTCCTATGCAGGCTGAATTGGGACAGACGGTTCGACCATATGCAGCAGCACAGCGGCCAGCACTTGCTCTCGGCCATTTGCCTTGAGTTGTTCGATGCGCAAACATTGAGCTTTCATCTGGGCGCCGATTACGCCACTATCGATGTAGAACTCCCGGAGCTGTTAGCGGAGCGGTTTGCTCTTCTTGAACGGGAAGTAAACCGGCATATTTATCTCAATCATGAAATTGCCTGCTATTTTGTAACGGGTGAGGAAGCAGCAAGGCTGCCTTTGGTCAAACAACCGAAAGTAACCGGCGGAATAAGGATCGTTGAAACGAAAGGTGTGGAATATAACGCCTGCGGCGGGACCCATGTCTCTTCTACCGGAGAAATCTTTATGATCAAGCTGCTAAAGTCGGAACGTCAAAAGGGAAATACGCGGATTTATTTCTTATGTGGATACCGGGCCTTGCAGGAATTTAACGAGAATCAGCGGATTTTAACGGCGTTGGCGCAGAAATTCAATACCGGAAAAGATGAAATTTTGGATCGTTTGGACAAATGGGAGCAGGAGCAAAAGCAGCTTCAATGGGAACTGAACGCCCAAAGGGAGAAAAATGACGAGTTTGTACTTCATGAGCTTTTAGCCCAGTCGAAGGGCGGCCTGGTAGCTCATATGTTTGAGGATAGAAGCCTGAAGGATTTGCAAAATCTCGCCACCAGGCTAGCCGCCGAAAACGGAATTCCCGTACTATTCGCCGCCGGTGCGGACAACAAAGTTTTGATGGCCTATGGCGGGGAAGGAGACTTTGCCTGCGGGGCGTTTTTCAAAGAGCATCTCGGCGGCTATAACGGCAAAGGCGGCGGGAGCGACAAACTGGCCCAGGCGGGTTTCGGCACCAGGGACGAGGCTTTGGCTTTCTATGAATTTGCCAAGGCAAGATGGTCGGTTTAAAAGGGGGAGTTTCAGTGGCGGAGAGCAAAACGAATGCCATGCGATTATTGGACAAGTCCGGTATTCCCTACATTATTCTGGGATATGATTCCGAAGACGGGGAAATCCACGGCATCGCCGTGGCGGAGAAAATCGGCCGTCCCTCCGGTTCCGTGTTCAAGACGCTGGTTGCGCACCAGGGGAGCCGGATTTATGTGTTCGTCATTCCGGTAGCGGAAGAACTGGATCTGAAGAAAGCGGCCAAAGCCGCCGGCGAGAAAAAAGTGGAGATGCTGCCTGTCAAAGAGCTGCTAAAATGGACCGGATACATCCGCGGCGGCTGCTCGCCGGTCGGAATGAAAAAACTGTATCCCACATTCCTGGACGCCAGCGCGGAAGCCTTGGACAAAATGGCGGTAAGCGCAGGAAGAATCGGCACTCAAATGGAATTGGACCCAAGGCTGCTCGCCCGGCAGGTGAAAGCGGGTTTTATGCCGCTTGTTAAAGAAGATAATAACTGACCGGAATCAGGTTCAGCATATAGAAAGACAAGCAAAGTAAAGGAGTTGTACTTCATCGTGATCAGACCGGCAAAAAAGGAAGACTGCAGCAAAGCTGCGGCGCTCATGGTCGACGCGATCCATGATATCGCAATCGCATTGACGGGAGAATCCAACAAGACCAAAGTTGTAGAGCAGATGGAGAAGTTTTTCTGCGAGGAAGTCAACCGGTTAAGTTACAGGAACTGTCTGGTCAAGACAGTCGGAGAGCAGCCGGTCGGAATCGTGGCTGCCTATCACGGCAAAGACGCTCAGGCCCTTGACGCCCCGATTCTTAAGCATCTGAGGAACAGTATCGGAGGAACGTCCGCAAGATTAGATATCGAAGCTGATCCGTCCGATTATTATATCGACATGCTGAGCGTTAGTCCGGAATTCGGAGGCCGGGGCTACGGCACGGAGCTGCTGCAAGCGGCAATTCGGCTCGCAAGGGAGCAAGGCTATCGTACCGTTTCCCTGAATGTCGAAGAAAACAACGTTAAAGCGCGCAAACTTTACGAACGTCTGGGTTTTGAATGGAAGAAAGACATCGTCATTCATCATCATACCTTTGCTTATATGGTGAAGTCGTTGCAAGCGTAGTTCTATTCCCATTCTTGGAGTTCGCATTTGGCTCAAATTATTCTATCCTAAAAAAATACTTCGTCTGTTTACGTTAAGCTCGGCGGCTGTAATATGAACTGCGGTTTCTTCCAGCGCTGAAAGTATCCCTAAGATGCATGCAGGCCAAAATACGGCCGGGTTATGGTAAATTATGAACAAGGGCGGGCCGATAAAAATAAACAATCCGGCAAGCTTGTTTCCCCAAGTATGCAGAATGGCAAATGAATGATATTTGTAAGCAACTATTGCCATGTTGGCGCAACGAACGAGGGTAATGAGGATGATCCAAGGTGCGAATGAGAGAATTTCGGTTCCATGCCGTGAGATGAAATATCCCAAAATAACCCCAACCAGCATGAGATCGGCAACGGTGTCCAATCTGGCTCCAAGTTCACTTTGGGTATTCGTTTTTCGCGCAACAATCCCATCAAGCACGTCGCTTAACCCGGACAGTAGATAAATGACCGCAAATAACCCGGCATGATTGAACAAGAACAGCAAAGTTGCCACAAGAATCATTCTGCTTATTGAAATGAGATTTGCCGCATGTCTCAACAGATCTCCCCCCCTTTGAAAATGATGGTATATTAGGAATACGATAACGTCAAACAGGTACAGCCCCTATGAGTTTAACGGATTCCCCTTTGGGGTGCAAAGCATTTGATTGACGACAAAAGAGACATTCAAACTGACCATAGTGTGGATGTCTCTTTTTCCTTATGTATAAAGCTTTTCATCGGTTTCCTTCACATTTTTGGATTAGATTTTGGCACGACATTTACATAATCAATAAATCTATTGAAACTGAAAAACTCATGTCAATGTCAGTGTCAGTTTACAATATAATAACGCAAATTAGGGAGGCTGATTCAGATGATTAGATATCCGTTTTTGAAAGAAGGAACAACAATTGGTGTAACAGCACCCTCATCAGGGGTGAAGGTCGAATTACACGATATGCTCAGACTTTCCTTCAAACGTATGGAGAGGGAGGGATTCCACGTTATTTATGGAGAAACGATTTGGACTCAAAACAAAGCAAAATCTTCTCCAGCCCAAATACGTGCTATTGAATTGAATAAAATGATGAGTGATGATCAGATTGGTTTAATCATCCCACCTTGGGGCGGCGAACTTTTAATCGAAATCCTTGAATACCTTGATTTTGATAATTTTAAGAGTAAGTGGATTTTAGGTTATTCGGATACAAGTGTTTTATTGTTAGCAGTAATATTAAAAACAGGTATTGCAACTGCACATGGTACAAACCTTATTGATTTACGTGGAGATTTTTCCGATAACACAACTGCAATGTGGCAATCTGTCTTATCAACTAAAACTGGCGAATCAATCATCCAATATTCATCGGAGAAATATCAAAAGGAATGGAAACACTCTGATCCTTCGCCATGTGTCTTTCATTTAGCAGAACAAACAGAATGGAAGGCTATTCAAGATACTAATGTTAAAATATACGGTCGCTTACTCGGTGGATGTATCGATGTGATAAGACATTTAATTGGCACACCGTTTGGTGATGTACCACATTTTCAAAAGAATTGTGTAAATAATGAACCCATCTTATGGTATTTAGAGAATTGCGAACTATCGACAACTGATTTGCGCAGATCGTTAGTTCAGATGAAATTAGCAGGTTGGTTTGATAATTGTTCGGGTATTCTGTTTGGAAGAAGCGATGCAAATCAACCTATTGACAATTATACAGTGGAGGATATTTACAAAGAGCTATATGAGGAATTGCAGATTCCAATAATCTACGATATTGATTGTGGTCATGTTCCACCACAAATAACTTTTATAAACGGGGCATATGCTGAGATTGAAGTAGGAGATGGCAAAGGTTCCGTAAAGCAATCTTTTAATCAATAATTACTCCCATTCCCAATAAAACGATAAAGAGACAGCCGTTAGGTAGTCCTTAGTAAAACAGTATTTGAACGAAGTATGGCGTAGCGTAAAATGAAGCGGCGGAGAATGAAATTTTTCTCCAAGCGTTCCGCTTCCAGTAAAACGTCCTTGATTTCATCAGGTATCTCAACAAAAAAGTCCGAATTATAAAACGGGTAATAATCCCGTAGGTTGATTTTAGCCGAGAAGGAGGGGAACGACAGTGGGGCCGGACTTCGGGCCAACATGGCCCGATGTGGCAAGGCTTGTCCCATACGCTGTCAGTGAAAAAAGGGTACAAAAAAACACCAGTCCGAGAAATCGCTCGAAGGGTGTCGTATGAAAAATGGCTTTGTATACATGGAAAACCTCCATTCCCAAAGCCGCCGTTTAGATATTCTTATTTGAGCATAACAGTTGAGCCGTTAAACAACAGTTTTTCTTTCCATTAAGTGACTAACACTATAATATATTGTTTTCTATGGATGTTTTTCTTTGTACTGAAATATCAATATATAAAGCAAACCCAGCAAGTGCAACAAAAATTGATACTTTTGTAAGGAGTGCTGGCAGGGGAATTTCAATTCCTGACATTATCTGAAATACGGATTGAATAGGAAGCATTATACCTATAATTTCACAAGTTCTAAGTAACATACGGAATAAAACTAAACCAATAAAGAGTTTTCTACGTAATAGATATAGGGTAATGAACATGAGAGGGCTAATAATACCCATATCCAAAACATACGTTATCTCTGTTGTGTATACCTCAATCAGTTCTAAAGAACGGTTTGCCATTAAAGAAGAAATGATATCTGGCAACCATGCAATAAAAAGAGAAAGTCCTGAGCATATAAGGAATGTCTGCATACCTCTAGTTATTGTATATGTATATAGCGGAGATATAGCTGTGGATAGAGTATGTAAATTAAGGAGTAGCCCAAAAAACATGTAGAAGGATACTCCCATTAACATAATGTAAATCAGGTGAAAGTAGTTATAGGTTACTCCAAATGAGATGCTCATGGCATAATAGAGAATAACTCCTAAGATCGCCAAAAGGTTAATCTTGGCTTCAATTTCACTTTTCCTTTTGTTCTTTACAAGAGTAATAATTAGCAAAGGAATAACTAAAAACAACATCGTAAAATCTGTTCCAATAAAAATGGGTGCTTTAAAGAAAGAGTCGTGAGCATACACGCCTGTCCCATAAATACGTATTTTTTCACCATATTGATTGCTAATCTGATAGTCTTGATATGTGGGAAATGATAAAACTCCATTCAACGTAACTACTAATAAAAGCAATATTATAAGCATGCTCCAAATAGATAATGCCGTAATTTTATGTGCTTGTTTATTCATTAGAAATATCCTCCCCATTATAAGTCTCAACACAGCCATGAAATTTTTCCAAAAAATCTTTAACTGTGTCTATTTCCTTATCACTGAAATCGGAGAACAAAGAATTAACTCTTTGAGCAGCATTATTTGCATTATCTATAAAGTATTGATATGACTTTTTTGTTAATTCTACATTCAAAGCTCTTGAATCTTTTTGAGATTTATGAATTAATATAAATCCTTTAGATTCTAAATGAATTAGCATTTTTTTAACATTTTGTCTTGTGCTACCAATAAATGATGATATTGTATTTACGCTTTTTTCATCTGCATCCATTTTAGAAATCACTAATAGTAAAAACCATTGCTTTAGAGTCAAATCGGGTAAAATTCGATCGCCCATAATCTGCAATTTATTTGACAATAATAAGATACTTCCAAAAATAAATTCTTCCTTATCAGTTCGATCCATAGTACAACCCCCTTATGCAACCTGTTGCGTATTTATATTATAAGCAATAGGTTGCATATTGTCGATACCTATACCAATAACAACTTATGAGTATAATCCGCTAACCGGCAAGCAGGGCAAGTGTGCACACACTCGGGCCAACTTGGCCCGAAGCCTTAAAGTACAACCAACTTTGCAAGATGTTTCAAGAGTTTTGAATATTGTTTCCATAGTTTCTCATAGTCTTTTTGAAGTTCCATAATTTCAGATTGATAGGCATTATGAGCCTTTGCACATTTAACTCGTTCTAATTATTGGGACAGAAAAAGCAAAAAACAAGCGTATCGTCCACTTTGAACAATACGCTCGTTTTAGACATTTTACTTGGCAGTAGCCCATAAACAATATAGTTTTCTTATACTGTCTTATGCAGGACTGCCTTTAGACTGTCTTTTTATCGTTTTTATAGGGGCAAAAGTGCTACCAATTTCTCGTCAAAAAGATTTTTGCACCCGAAAAGAGAACCCGTTACTATGAATTGAAGGGGCTTTTTTTGATCACTGTTCTTCTTGGTTCTTCAAGCTATAATATTAACATCTTATTCGACTGGAGCCTGGCCATATACGATGGACAAAATACTAGTAATAGAAGATGATTTCAAATTACAGAAGTATATCAAGGACTATTTGGAAGCTTATGACTTCGAGGTAGAATTGGTTACTGACTTCGGCCGAGTCGTTTCCCAGGTTGAAGAGAGTAACCCGGATTTGATTCTTCTCGATATCAATCTTCCAACCTTCGACGGTTTTTATTATTTGCGGGTGTTAAGGAAAAAGTCTCATATCCCTATCATCATTCTTTCTGCACGCAGCGAAGAAGGGGAACAGATCCGCGGGATGGAATACGGTGCGGACGACTATGTGACGAAGCCGTTTCGGATCGGGATCCTTTTGGCGAAAATCAATGCCGTGCTCCGGCGCGCCCATCATCGGATGGAAGAAAGTCACTCGGCAGGAGATCTTAAACTGCTTCATGACAGCATGAAGCTGCAATGTAAAGAGCAGGTCGTGGAATTGAGCAAGAATGAATTTCGGCTGATGCACCTGTTTATGAAAAATACGGGCGGGATTGTTTCCCGCGAAGAACTGCTGGAAGCGTTATGGGATGAGCATGTATTTGTCGATGACAATACGTTGACCGTAAATATCACCCGGATTAAAAAGAAGCTAAGCCTGTACGGTCTTCATAACGTTATTACGACCAAACGGGGAGTGGGCTATGTCTTTGATCCAAGTAATCGTTAATATGCTGCGCATAAATAAAGGGATGATCTTTGTTTACGTTCTGAATACGGTTCTCCTCGTATTTTTGTCCTACATTTTCTATGACGTGAACGACATTATGTATCCGGTTCTTGTCAGCAGCTTTATTTTGGCAATATATCTCGCGATTTCTGGAGTCGGTCTATACAGAGTGAGCGGCAAACTTAATGAATGCAGGACTAGTCCGCAAGTTGAATTGGATGAGTCGAATGTACTGGACAAGCATCTATTCGGGACGATCAATGACATCCATGAGCAGTACAATACCATGATTTATGAACTTAGAAGCTCCGTCAAAGAAAGAAATACATTGTTCTCCCAGTGGATTCACAATATGAAAGGTTCGATCTCGATCATTGGCCTGGCTGCGGAACAAGGATCGCAACAAGCCATCGAAGACATTAAGGAAGAGAACGGCAAACTGATGCGGAATTTAGAAGAGTGTTTGAACCTGCTCAGGCTGGATGACTTTTCGCGGGACTATCTGCCGGCGAGAGTAAATTTGCACCTGATCGCCACGAAGGCCATAAACGCCAGAAAAAAAGATTTTATATATCAAGGCGTTTATCCAAAGGTGGAGATTGATGAAGGATTGGAAGTATTTACGGATGAAAAATGGTGCGGGTATATGCTGGAGCAAGTGTTGTCCAATGCTATCAAGTATAGTCACCGGAAAGGCTTGGTGACCATCAGGAGTGAGGTGAATGAAGATCGCGTCCTCCTCATCATTCAAGATAACGGTATCGGTATAAACCCGGAGGAGTTGCCGCGGGTATTCGATCCATTTTTTACGGGGCGGAATGGGAGGGAGCATCGCTCCGCTACGGGGATCGGCCTGTATATGGTGAAGTATATCGCGCAAAGACTTGGCCATGGCGTGAGCATGGAATCGCATAAAGGAATAGGAAGCACGTTCGCCATTTCTTTCCTTGCAAAAATGTAAGGTTATGAAAGGGAAATGCATTCATGAAGATGAGCTTTCCTTTTATACTTCTCCTATCTGACCATGAGGGGGAGCAAAAGTGGACATCATTACGATAAATCATTTGGTCAAAGTCTATAACGGGTATAAAGGGGCCAAAGGCGTAACTGCGATCGACGGAATGAATCTGAATGTGGAAAAGGGCGAGTTTGTAGGCATTATGGGACCGAGCGGAAGCGGAAAAACAACGCTGTTGAATATTTTGTCGGGTGTAGATAAAGCTACGTCCGGTGAAGTATTCATCGATGGGCAAGACATTACGAAGCTGTCCAAGGATCAGATGGCTCTGTTCAGGAGGGAGCGAATCGGATATGTTTTTCAGGATTTTAACCTGCTGGACAGTTTGACGCTGAAAGAGAACATCGCATTGCCGCTGATTCTGGACAAGCAGTCCCCGAAAGACATTGAGGACAAGCTTACCCCGCTGATGCAGTTTTTGGGCATCTTTGATTTGAAGGACAAGTATCCTTACCACATTTCCGGCGGCCAGAAGCAAAGAGTAGCGGCGGCCCGTGCGATCGTTAATGAACCTGCCGTTGTATTTGCGGACGAGCCGACAGGCAACCTGGATTCCAAGTCGGCCAATCAATTGATGAGCATTATAGCCTCGTTGAATGAAAAGTGGGGCAGCACCATCCTGATGGTATCTCATGACCCCTTCGCCGCGTCGTTCTGCAAACGGATTATTTTTATTAAAGACGGAAACGTCGAAATGGAAATCAGGTCGGCCGGGGACCGGAAGCATTTTTTTGATCAAATTTTGGAAGCGCAAAGCGTGATCGGAGGGGGGAGAGCATGACTTTCTCAACCATCGTCCGCAAGAACTTTCTGTACAATGCCAAAAAGTATCTGTCTCTCTATTTCGTTAACAGCCTTACCGTTGCAATATTGTTCATGTTCGGCAGCTTGCTTTACAATCCGGACGTCTTAAGGCAGGTGGGCGATACGTCCCTTTACGGGATCGTCCGCTTTGCATTGGTCGGAGTAGTGTTATTCGCCTTCGTCTTCATTACGTACAGCAACCTTACTTTTTTGAAATACCGGGGCAAGGAATTCGGCATGTATATCACGCTTGGGATGACGACGAAAAATCTGATCAAGATGCTGTTCCTGGAAAACATAGGCATCGTCGCAGTCTCGTTGGCGAGCGGGTTCGTTTCTGGCGGCGTATTCGGAAAACTCTTCTTCATGGGTTTGAATCAAATTCTGATTGCGAATCCGATCACTTTTGAATTGAACGGGGCGAGTCTATTATTAAGTGGCGGCATTTTCCTGATGGTGTTTGCGGGTAATTTTTTGTTCAACATGTTATATCTCCGTAAAATTTCGATAACCGACGTCCTTCAAGCCGCAAAGAAAAGAGAAATCGGCAAATACAGTACTGTGCTGGGAACTATTGCGATCATCGTATTTGCTGTATCCCTCTTTCTTTTGCCGCAATTCATGCTCGGAAAATTATCTGATGCCAGCACGTTAATCATTACTATCCTCATCGTCCTGACCATGGTTGCTCCTTACATCATCTTCGGGACGCTGATTGTCGTAATCAAGTCGGTGCTGAAACATTTCAAGAAAACGTATAACAACAACTTGATCGTG
This sequence comes from Fontibacillus phaseoli, assembly GCF_003337355.1. GTDB lineage: Bacteria > Bacillota > Bacilli > Paenibacillales > Paenibacillaceae > Fontibacillus > Fontibacillus phaseoli. The sequence continues at coordinate 1,081,133 of NZ_QPJW01000001.1, forward strand.
ATGTCGAATTTGAGTCATCGCCTTTTGTCTTTTAAAGCAACGATGTACATTGTATCGTTGCTGATTGCCGGCGCGCTTTTTTTTATCGGCATGACTTATGCGATGTACGCCACGACCGAAGAGAACAATGACCAGGATTATCCTTTTGACGTGATGGTTGTAGAAAGTGATTTATATAACCATATGGATGCCGGAGAAATCGAATCCCTGCTGAAGGCAAATGGCAGCGACGTCGTTCAAAATAAAACGCTGGAATATTTGCAGGTGCCCGGGTTTCAGTATTATGGCGAATCTTGGGGGCTATGGGATACTCATACCATGATCATCAGCGAAGGGAATTTCAACCGGCATATGAATACCCGCTATAACTTATCGCCGGATCAAGCCCTATTCGCAAGGGTTCATCAAGAAAACAGGGAATATGTAGCGCCGGATACAATTCTTGCGGTCATGGATCCGGAAGTCATCGGCGAGGAGCTCCAGAATGACGGGAGCAAGGAGGACTTATTGCGGGCATTGGAAGATTATACTGTCAAGGAATTTAAGACCGGAAGCGTTAAGGAAGTTACGGTGCCATACATCAACAACGTGCAGACGGCCAATTCCTATTTTGGCCATGCCTTGGTCATAGACGACAAGGTATACGAGCAGATCAAGTCGGGTGTAGGGAAATCGCAGATGAACAAGGTTCATTTGCTTAAGGGGGATATCCGCGAAGATGGTTTTCAAGCGCTCGTGAATTCGCTCAGGGAACGTAACGGATTGGACTCTACTTACTGGAAGGACTCTTCATCAAGTCTTCTGAACGAAACAAATGAAGAAAGAGAGAAACTGGAGGGATTAAGACCGGTTCATAAGGATGAAGGACTGAAGCGTCAGCTGGAATCCAACGGAACCATCTTTTTTATTATCATTTTTCTTGGGGCTTTGTTCGCGATTGCTTCCGGCGTAGTATTGTATCACAAAGTGTTATCCGATATCGATGATCAGAAAGAAAGGGTACTTTCACTTAAGAGAATTGGAGTGACAAGGAAGGAAATCATCGTGATCGCTTCTAAAGAACTGGCCATGACCTTTTTCTTGCCTAGTGTTTTTGGAGTTGGTTTGGGGCTCTATTATTTCTATGTCTTGTTCAGCAACCAGAATATCGTTCTCCGATTAGTGGAAAAGGCCGGATGGGTTGCACTACTCTTCCTTGTACTGCAAGTGATGTTCTACTTTGCCAGCCGCAGGAAATATATTTCCGAATTGTGCAGGAATTTATAACGGTCGGAGATGAAAACGAAAAGACGCCGGAGACTCGATTTGGAACTCTCCGGCGTCTTTTTTACAAAAATTAATTAATAGGGGTGTGAATTTGTCTGTGGCCATATTCACTTTTTGCGGCTTTGGATGTTGCTTCGGCCGGCGGACAAAAACCGGGGTTAATGGAACATAGCCATATGGTGAATTCCGGCTCAAGCCGCGAAAGGTCGTCGAAGTAACTTGAGATCACGTGATTCAGACCTACCGCTCCATTCTGGAAAGACAGCGGGTTGAGGGCGCGAACATGACTGTAATAATACTTTTTTTCCCGTTTCGGCAGTTTGTAGATGGAGGGTGGAGCATAGGTGACGATGTCGAACTGATTGGCAACGCGGTAGCTGTTTTGAACGTAATTGGTAAAAGCTTTTGCAAACGCCGGATTGCCTACACGAGGGGATCCGAATGTATACAGGATGGGGGAGGAGAATGCGGTGTTGGCAGCCAGATCGATTGCGCATAAGGTAGCGAGTGCCGCACCCAGGCTGTGTCCTGTAATATACAACTTCTTGTCAGGCGATAAGTTGGTTAGTGCGGACATGATTCCGTCGCGGGCCGAAGAATAGATTTTCGTGAAGCCGCGATGCGTAAGACTGTCTTCCTTGATAAATTTGAATCTCATTTGTGAGGCGATGGCGTCGGAAATCCAATCCGTCGTCGAACTCGTCCCCCGAAAGGCAATAATGATCTCTTGCGGAGATTCGATGACAAATCCGAAGACTTCCCAAACCTTAGTAATCGATTTCGCTTGAATCGTATGAGTGAGCGAAAAATCCATCGGTATGACGAAGGAACCGGCTGGATTACCAAACTGTACATAGGTTTGTCCGCAAACCGCTGCCAAAAAAATCGCCCGCTTTTCAAAATCGCTTTGAGTCCCCACCTTTCATCCCGCCCTTCTTTCTTACTTATTTATGATAAGGATGAAGGAGAGGTGCTTGTCGAAGCAATCTTCAAAGATTGCAAACGTCTGCAGGACATTGGAGCCATGTGGAGGACAAGGACTGGGCTTAAAAACAAATGAACATTTCAAAAGCGAAACAATAGGTGGGGGACTTCCAAGGGGAAGGTCTTAATTTGCCTTCAAGGCACTTCTGACGGCCTCAAGATACTGGAAGCCGTAGTGCTGATCCGGTTCCAGGTAAGAGCCTTCCGCCCATTCGTTCCAAGCGTTCACGAACAGGAACTCACTATTATACAGTGACTTTGCGCGTTCGATTTGACGGGATAAATACCATTCGAACTTTTGCGGCGAGGCTCCAATCGTGCTTTGACCCAGGTAACCCATTCTGGGGGTATTGTCCCAGCCGACGAAAGCGCCCGGAATAATTTGACCGCCATCCCTGCGATGGGAGCGGTTAATGATCATTTGCCAGACATGATCGTAATCAATGACAAAATGATCGCGATCTCCCGCTTTGATCTGCCTCCGGATTTGGTTGAATCCGCCATGGGCTAAGGTGTAATGCGGCTCGAATTCTACGCCGGCATCAAACCCTTCCAGGCTGGAGAGGGGAAACCCGCCCAGGGTCCGGACAAAATAAATCCCTTTCAGCCCGTTCTCCCGGGCTAGTTGGTTCCAATGGCTCAGCATTACTCCGCAACGCGGAATATCACTCGGCCTGTAGATGAGGAATAAGGGCTTATCATCGATTCGAATATAACGCGGGTCGCGGAACATGTTCAGAAGCTCGTAAAAATGCTGAGTCCAGTCTTCTTTGTCTCCATAGCTTTGCTCCATCAAAATATGATTGTCTCCGCCATCCCCGGGGCGGGTCCAGGACTCGTTCGCCCATGACAAACAAAAAGGAATACCGGGTTCTCCCAACCAGAGCATTTGTTTAACAGGATGCTCCAGCAATTGCTTCCCTTTGAACCAGTAATGGTAGTAGCAGAATCCATAAATGCCGTATGTTTTGGCGGCTATCGCCTGCCATTGGCGCGCCGACGAATCCATCAGATCATAATAATAATTTTCGTAAGGGATTTTGGGCTGCAGATGACCCGGATATAGCGAAACCGCTTTGCTCGTATTGGTCCACTCGGTAAAACCGGTTCCCCACCAGGCGTCGTTTTCCGGTATTCGATGGAACTGCGGCAGATGAAATGCGATGACCTTCATTCGGCCAGACACCTCCTGAGGTGTTGTGCATTATTAATGGTGAAATACGACATACAGAAGTTTGGAAACCATTTGAAGGTAAGAGTAGTCGTAACGGCTTTTCCACTGAGCCCGGCTTGAAAAAGCCCGTCTCTGATCGGCATGCTCCAGATAATGGCCAAGCTGTTCCTCCAATTCTTCCTGCGAATAATACGTCACGATATCCTCGCCTGGCCCCATATATTCATACAAGTCGGGATGCGCCGCCGCAATTTGAAAAGCTCCGCAGGAGGAAGCTTCGATGATTTGACGGGGCTGTGGTTCCAGGTGAATAATCATGCCGGCCCCATTGAAATAATTGGCGCATAAGGAAGCGGAAGGTTCCTGAATCAAATGAAGATGACCGATATCCGAAAGATCGGTTTCTTGCAATGAATTATCGATCAAGATGGTTTTGCGGCTTCCGGCCGTTTTCAAAATGGTGTGTAAATACGGAATGTGTTTGGTACTGTTGCCGATAACGAGGAGATCACAGCGGAAATTATCGTCAACAGGTTTGGGATAAAATAGTTCGGTATCGGCAGAGAAGGGGAGATAGAAGACCCGCTTGCAGCCGGTACTGTGATAGAGCGGAATATGTGAGGTATGCTGGGTCATGACAACATCAAAATGAGCGGCAGCCCTGCCCGTCGCCTCCGTGGTTCCGGTGGAATCCGCTAACCAGGCCGCTTTGACGGCGGAGCTATTGGTAAGCTCTTCAAGATCAGCTTGACTGATCAACTCGGGTTGGCCTAGAAAAATGATAAGCTCGGGCTGCAACAGTGAGATTGTCGCTCCAAGGCCGGGCCCGGTCTTGATCGGAGTTACTTCTTTAACCAGATGTCTAAGTTCTTCGGCGACGAGTTGCTCTGTCCGCCAATCTTCCGCAGGCAATCCGGATAACAGCAATACCCGGATTTTCTTGTAATCTACATTATCGAACCGGGATCCCCCGTTCGGCGGGGCATATATCGGAACTTCCCTAATTTGGGCCCGCTCCAACACACCGGTTAACATCTTAGCAAGCTCTTTATCCGAGATGCGGTACCATCGGACCGGCTGCCGGGATGCCTTTTTTGAGACGCGTTGATTTTTTCTCATCATGGTCAGCATCCTGTCCTTTCCTGTCAATTATTCTGGATATTGTATGTGGGTACAGGGTATTTGTAATTGGGCAGATGTACAGCCCATGAAAAAAAAAGATCAACCCGCAAAAGCGGATCGATCTTTGCATTGAGGACGGCTATTTTGTTCTATTCTTCACGGCAGCCGCAAACCGGTCCAACGCTTCGGCAAGCAGATCGCGTGGACAAGCCAGATTGATGCGAAGGAAGCCTTCGCCTCCATGGCCATAGATGGAGCCGCTGTTAAAGGCGATCTTTGCTTCCTTGTACATAATCTGTTTTAACTCATCGGAAGAAAGACCTAGCGGGCGGCAATCCACCCATAGCAGATAGGTGCCTTCGGAGATGACAGGGGCCACGCTTGGAAGCTGCTTGGACAAATAAGAAACGGCATAATCCTGATTGGCTTTGACATATTCCAGTAAAGCGTCCAGCCATGGCTCGCTTTCATTGTACGCCGCGATCGTGGCAGACGGCCCGAAGAAGTTGACCGAGCCGAGCGAGAGCGCGTTGATCCGTTGATCAAACCGCTGTTTGAGCTGCGGGTTGGAAATGACGATAAATGAGGTTGCGAGGCCCGGGATGTTAAATGTTTTGGAAGGGGCAAGGCAGGTGATGCACCGCTGTGCAAACTCCTCCGAGAGCGAAGCGAACGGAAAATGGCGATGTTCCGGAAATACGAGATCGCAGTGAATCTCGTCGGCGATGACTTTTACGTCATATTTGACGCAAAGATCTCCCAACCGAACAAGCTCCTCCTTACTCCATACGCGTCCGCCGGGATTCTGGGGACTGCACAGCATAAGCAGCCGGGCTCCTTGTTGCATCAACGCTTCTAGCCGTGCGTAATCCATCTCGTATTGGCTGTCCTTCAGGATCAGCGGGCTTTCGGCCAGCTTCCGTCCGTTGTTCAGAATAACGTCGTAAAACGGGTTATATACAGGAGATTGCAAAATGACTTCATCCCCAGGTTCCGAAAATGTTTGGATTGCAAGGCTAAGCGAGGGGACGACGCCGGGCGAATCGGTAAGCCAGTTATCCTGGATGATCCAACCATGGCGTCTTTGAAACCAACCGGTAATGGCGTTTGTGTACGCTTCGGGGCGTACTGTATATCCGTAGATGCCTTGTGCCGCACGTTCGGTTACCGCCTGAACGATCGCAGGGGCACATTTGAAATCCATATCGGCCACCCAAAGCGGGAGGACCTCCGGATCTCCGAACAAGGCTTGGCCCTGGTCCCATTTGTAAGACAGCGTCCCCCGGCGCTGGGTTAATTCATTAAATTCATAGGTCATAAGTTATCCCGTCTTCCTTTCAGGTTAGATATTGCCTTTTTAAAAAAGGACGCGAACCGCTGAAGGTCCGCGTCAAACAGAAAGAGATGTCTGTTACAAATCGTATCCGTCTACGACAAGCTCAAGTTCTCCGGTAGTGGAGTCAATGAGCATGCCATGAACGGGTACTTGGGGGGGAAGTAATGGATGATTTTTTACAATCTCCACTGTATGGATTACCCCCTCTTTTTCATTATTAAACCCGCGTAACCATTTTTTGAGCTTGATGCCTGAGTTCTCCAGGGTGTTTAGCACATCGTCGGAAATTCCGCTCTCCTTAATAGTCCCGATCATATGCTCGGCGTTCAGCGACGCCATACCGCAGCCGGTATGACCGATAATAAACACCTCTTCCGCCTGCAACTCGTAAATAGCGACGAGCAGACTGCGCATGACGCTCCCGAACGGTTGGGAAATGACGGCGCCTGCGTTTTTGATGATTTTGGCGTCCCCGTTGCGAAGATTCAACGCTCTAGGAAGAAGCTCTACCAATCTTGTGTCCATGCAAGTGACGATGGCCATTCTTTTCTGCGGGAATTTGTCGGTAATATAGGCTTCGTATTCCTTGTTAGCGACAAAATTGCGATTGTATTCGAGAATTGTTTGAAGTCGGCTCATGCTGATCTTCCTCCTTAGAATTTGATTGACTTAGCGATGGTCGGTCAGACGTATATTCGATTTGTAAAATTGGGATACGCCGTCCAGGCGGAACGTTCCGCCGCTTTCTTCCCCGGAGAGCAGCAGTTGTTCTTCAAAAAAGACGGCTTGCATCCGGTCGATCAAAAAGTGAAAATGTTCATTTTCCACCGGAATATCATAAGCTCCGGGCGCTTCGGCAATTTGCAAGGTTGGAATGCCGCTCATGCCGCATCCGCAATCTTCCGTATCATAGACGAGGCGCATCAGTCCGGGTTTTTGTCCAAGGGCTTCGCGAATCATATGTTCCGCGCGGGAATCCAGTTCTATTTTCAACCTAGACAGCTCCTTTTAAAAGATGACGATATTTCAAAAGTAATGAAAAGGTCGTCTTAAAATTTGATTATACGTTTTGTAAAAAGTATCATCAAGAGGAATAGATAAATTCATCAGAAGAGGTGGGACTTGTCATGAAGCAGGAAACGGCAGAAAAATGGAAATCATTTCTTGAGCTTCTCCGTAAAATCGCAAGCTATCATGAAGCGGTATCGTTGATGCATTGGGATCTTCGCACCGGTGCGCCAAGAAAAGGAGCCGAAGCGCGTTCGGAAACGATCGGACTCCTTTCAACCGAAGCCTTTAAGTTGCAAACTTCAACAGCGATGGGCGAATTTCTGAGCTATCTCAATCATCAGACGGTACTCGGTGAACTGGATGAAACCGGACGGCGTCTGGTGCAACTGGTACAGGAGGAATATGACCGCAGCGTCAAAATCCCGCCGGCCAAATTCCAGGAGTATGCGGAATTGACCGCGCATGCGGAGACACTATGGGAAGATTATAAGGAAAGCGGCGATTTCGCCGGATTCGAACCTTATTTAACCCGAATCGTTGCGCTCACGCAGGAGTTCATCGATTACTGGGGACCTAAAGAAACGCGGTATGACACGTTACTTGATATGTACGAGCCCGATCTGACCGTGGAGAAGCTTGACCAAGTGTTCGGAAAGCTCCGCGATCGTCTGGTCCCTGTCGTGGACGCCATTACCTCAGCCCCTCACAAGCCGCAGGCGCCATTCCTTAACCAACTTTATGATAAAGAACAACAGAAGAAAATCGGAATCTTTTTGCTGGAACAGATCGGATACGATTTCGAGGCCGGACGGGTCGACGAGACCGTTCACCCGTTTGAGATTACGCTTAACCAGGGAGACGTGCGCATTACGACGCACTATGTGCAGGATGACGTGACCAACTCGATCTTCAGCAACCTGCATGAAGGCGGGCATGCCCTGTACGAGCAAAATGTAAGCAAAGAGCTGGCGGGGACGCCGCTTAGCCAAGGTACTTCCATGGGGATCCACGAATCCCAGTCGCGTTTCTGGGAAAACTTTGTCGGGCGCAGCCGCGACTTCTGGGAACGCTATTACGGCGATCTGCAGCAGCATTTCCCGGAACAACTCAAAGACGTTACCGTGGATGAGTTCTATCGCGGGATTAACCGCGTGGAAAATTCCCTGATCCGCATCGATGCGGATGAATTAACGTACAATCTGCACATCATCATCCGCTACGAGATCGAAAAAATGATATTCAACGAAGGACTGCCCGTCAGCGAGCTGCCTAAAGTCTGGAATGAGAAATACAAGGCTTATCTCGGACTTACTCCGCCAAACGACAGCCTCGGCGTGTTGCAAGACGTACATTGGTCGGGCGGCAGCTTCGGTTATTTCCCTTCTTATGCACTCGGCAACATGTACGCGGCGCAAATTGCGAATACGCTCAAGAATGAGCTGCCGCAGTTTGAAGGGTTTATCGCCGAGGGGAATTTCGCACCGATCAAGGAATGGCTTACCGAGAAAATTTACAAATACGGCAAATCCCTTAAACCGGCTGAAATCATCATGAATGTAACCGGGGAAGAATTGAATCCCGATTACCTTGCCGACTATTTGGAGCAAAAGTATAAAGGCATTTACGGATTGTAATCCGTTTAGCTTCACTGCGGGCTGGAGCGGGACCCTTCTCTTCTTTATGAAGAGAGGGGTCTTTTTGTGTTTATAGCTAATGTGCACTTATGGTACATTAAGCGGCTTACATCCAGGGTTACCCCTTAACCATTTGTTGGGCCGCCGCATACACTGAACCAGAATCTTATTCCTATTCAGCATGAAAGAGGTGAGTGGCGTGTTAGTTAAGCGATATTCGATTCTGGCGCTGGCACTAGTTCTACTGTTCGCGGGAGGGCTTGTCGGGTGCGGGGGCGGCAAAAAGACGACAACGGTAAAAATCGGCGAGGTGACACGCTCCGTTTTTTATGCACCGCAATACGTGGCTTTGGAGAAGGGCTTCTTTAAAGAAGAAGGTCTTGATGTGGAACTGCAGACTACCGCGGGCGGAGACAAAACCATGACCGCTTTGCTGTCGGGTGCGATCGATGTGGCGCTGGTAGGCGCGGAAACTTCGATTTATGTATATCAGCAGGGGGCCGAAGACCCGGTCATTAACTTTGCGCAGTTGACCCAGACGGACGGAACCTTCCTGGTGTCCAGGGATGAAGCCGGCGGTTTCGACTGGGCCGATCTGAAAGATAGCATCTTCCTCGGCCAGCGGAAAGGCGGCATGCCCCAGATGGCAGGCGAGTTTACGCTGAGAAAGCATGGGATCGATCCCCAGGGCGATCTGGAATTGATACAAAATATTGAGTTTGCCAATATCGCCGCGGCATTTGCGTCCGGTACGGGCCAATATGTGCAGCTCTTCGAACCCCAGGCCTCGATTTTTGAACGGGAGGGGAAAGGACATGTGGTTGCTTCTTTCGGCACGGAAAGCGGCAGGCTTCCCTATACCGTATTCATGACGAAGCAGAGCTACATTAATAAGAATAAAGAAACCGTGCAGAAATTTACGAATGCGATCCATAAAGCCCAGCTCTGGGTACAGGAGCATACCCCCGAAGAAACAGCGGTAACCATCGCCCCTTACTTCAAAGATACGGACCAGGATATCATCGTCAGTGCCGTGAAGCGTTACTTGGAGCAAGGCAGCTATGCTGAATCTCCGGTACTGGAAGAAGAAGCCTGGGACAATCTGCTCGACATTATGGAGAGTGCCGGCGAATTGAAGGCACGGGTTGAGCCCGCTAAGGTCGTAGACAATGGTTTTGCGGAATCGGCGGTGAGAATCAAGCCATAGCAGGTTGCAGAAAGGAAAGGAGCGTGAGACGAAAGTGATCCAAGTTCCTGTCGTTGAAGTGAAAGATCTGGATCTGGTGTACGTGACGGACCGCGAAGCCTTACTTGCTCTGGAAGGATTGAATTTAAGTGTCCATCCCGGCGAATTCATCAGCCTGGTTGGACCTAGCGGCTGCGGGAAAACTACGCTTCTGTCCGTCATTGCCGGATTGCTCCCCCCATCCAGGGGGGAGATTCTCGTGCATGGAAAGCCTGTCTCGGGGCCTTCGCCTGAAGTAGGGTATATGATGCAACAGGATTATCTGTTTCCGTGGCGGACCATTTTGGACAACGCCTTGTTAGGGTTGGAGCTGACGGGCCGTTTGTCTAAGAGCAGCAAGGAGGCGGTGCTGGAACTGCTGGAAGGCATGGGGCTGGGCAATACGGGGAATCTGTATCCCTATCAGTTATCCGGCGGCATGAGGCAGCGGGTGGCTTTAGTCCGCACATTGGCGACAAATCCGGACTTGCTGCTGCTGGATGAACCGTTCTCTGCCTTGGACTATCAGACCAAGCTCCAATTGGAGGATCTGGTCGTCGATACCCTGAGGCAGCGGGGAAAAACCGGCGTGCTCGTTACTCATGACCTTTCCGAGGCGATCGCCGTTAGCGACAGGGTCATCGTGCTGGCGGCCAAACCGGGCAGAATTCGCAGCACATATGCGATCCCGGACAATATCGCTCGCGCCCAGCCGTTTTATGCCCGGGAAGAAGCCGGGTTTAACGACCTGTTCCATGAAATCTGGCAGGATCTCGAATCTCTGGAAGAAAAGGAGGAATAGCCTTTGGGAGATCGTGATAAAGGGGTATCCGAAAAAACCGGTCATGCGCAAAAAGACTGGATCCGTGAGAAGTATCATCAGCATAAGAAGACGAAACGGCGGATGAGCCGCCTTGTTTTGTCCACGCAGCTGCTGCTGCTTATCGCCCTCATCGGCTTATGGGAGTTAGCCGGACGGCTCAGATGGGTTGACGTCCTGATCTTCAGTTACCCGTCCAAAGTCGGCAGGCAAATTTTGAAGGATGCGCTTAACGGGGAACTATGGCCGCATTTGGCAATGACGGTAGGCGAAACGGCCGTCGGCTTCTTGCTCGGCACGCTGCTCGGAACGCTGTTGGCGGTATTGATCTGGTGGTCTCCTTTCCTGTCGCGGGTGCTTGATCCATACATGGTCGTTTTCAACAGCATGCCGAAAGTCGCGCTCGGGCCGATCTTTATCGTGTTGTTCGGAGCCGGGTTTACGGCGATCGTAGTGACGACGCTCTCCATCACCGTGATCGTCACCACGTTGGTGGTCTACAACAGTTTCACTGAAGTCGACAAGAACCTGGTTAAGGTCATTCGAACGTTTGGCGGAAACCGCCGTGATATTTTCACTAAAGCCATTCTTCCGGCTTCGTTCCCCGCTATCGTGTCCACGTTAAAAGTCAACGTCGGCATGGCTTGGGTCGGCGTCATCGTAGGGGAATTCCTTGTGGCGAAAATCGGCCTCGGCTACTTGATCGTCTACGGATTTCAAGTGTTCAACTTTACGCTGGTACTGTCCAGCCTGGTCATCATCGCCGTGGTGGCGACCGGGATGTATCAGCTTGTGGTCTATCTGGAACGAAAGTTGCTCAAGGATCGATAATGCTCCTTTTCTGCTAGCGCCGCCAGGCTGGGCCCGGCGGTTATGTTCTTTATTGATCGCTGTATGGAATGAGTGCGTACCGGAAAAGAAAGATATGGAATAAAGTCCCGATAGACTCGATACTCTTTGGCAGCGGTTGGTCGTTGTATTGAATAGGCAACTGATTTTTTTCCGTGTTTCGGAAGCGACTTAACTGGAATATATCCAATTAATGCGGAACCTCGGGTGAATCCTCAATTTCATAGGTAGGGCTTCATAAAAACTGTTATTACCCCGTATTGTACGCCTGAACGAAATCAAGTACGATAAAGATTAAGACTTTTCACTTTATGACGTAAAGGACAGGGTGGTTTTATGGGGTTTAGGGTCATAAAAACGGCGATCGCCACATTGGTGGCGATTATAGTAGCGGATGCGGTAGGCATTCAGGGGGCTCTGTCCGCAGGATTGCTGGCGATCCTCGGCGTGGACGTTACCCGGAAACGGAGCATCGCCACCGTCTCTTCCCGGTTTTTCGCTTCTGCACTGGGTCTAATTCTCGCGTTCGCACTATTTTATTTGTTGGGATTTCATATTTGGGTGCTGGTTGTTTACATTCTGATCGCCTTCCCGTTGATCACAAGAGCCCACTTCAAAGAGGGAATCGTAACTAGTTCCGTTGTGGTGTTCCGCGTTTTTGGCGGAGAGGAACTGAGCTTCGCCGTGATGCTGACGCAAATCGAGCTCCTGGTCATCGGGTTGGGCGCGGCCATGCTGGTGAATTTGGCTTACATGCCGAAAGCGGAGGACAAGCTGCTGGAGATCCGCCGCAAGGTGGACGGGCTGTTTTCGGTCATCTTCGGTCATATCGCCGAGTCGCTTCGCGATCCTTACCATGTGTGGGACGGCAAAGAACTGATCGAAGCCGCCAAACTTGTGGACGGCGGATTGACTTCGGCTATACGTGCCTTGGAGAATCAGCTCATTTCGCCGAGCGACACTTGGTCCGTCTACTTTTATATGCGAAAGGAACAACTAGGCCGCATCGAAAGTATGCTTGAGCTGATTTCTTTGGTCTACCAACGCATGCCGCAAGGAGAAATAACAGCACTGCTGTTCGACCGTCTCAGTGAGGATGTAAGCAGTGAAGGGTATACGGGGCAGACCGAGCACATGCTGGCCGAATTGGAGCAGGAGTTTAAGAGAATGGAACTGCCATCGACGCGGGAAGAGTTCGAAATGCGCTCCGCGATCCTTCAACTCTGCCGGGAGTTGTCCAATTACCTCAATATTGCCAAAAAAGATAAAGCCCCTGCTTCGCTCAAACTGTACAGCAAGGCCTAGGCGCCGAAGGAATAGTGCTGAAATAATATGAAAAATGATAAGCCGTTCCTTTGGGGACGGCTTTTTTTCCACTCGTACATATTTATTTATCATGGGCTATTCAACATTCGCCCAGTTCCTGCATACATATGTAATGAATGATGTATGGAGGAGGTTTAAATCATGTCATCGAAATATCAAAGTAGAGAGATCATCACGAAAGCGATCTGCGGAAAAGGTCGTAAGTTCTCTACCGTAACACATACCGTGACTCCGCCTCATAAACCGTCGAGCATACTGGGGGCCTGGATTATCAACCACCAGTACGAAGCGGTAGCAGCCGGAGACGGAATTGAAGTTATTGGTACTTACGATATCAACATCTGGTATTCCTACGACAGAAACTCGCAGACGGAAGTAGCTAAAGAGACGGTATCTTATGTAGAAAATGTGCCGCTGAGTTATCTCGATTCCAGACACCGGGCTTCAACGGTCGAGGTTACTGCGGAGGCAACGCAGGAACCAAGCACTGTCGAAGCAAGCGTATCGGGCGACGGCCGCGTAGCGATCCGCGTGGAGCGTGAGTTCGCAGTTGAATTGGTGGCCGAAACCAAGTTGCATGTTCTTGTCGTGCCAGGCGGGGACGACGGAGATAAAGACTTTGATTTTGGATCCGAGCTCGGCGATTACGAAGATCTGGATCCGGATCTCCTCGACGACGAACTGTAATAGGCTGTGGCTGTTTTAACCTTCCCGGCAATATTGAATAAGTAGTTATGGTCTACTATATGCAGCAGGGGCGTCGTCGTCGAGGGCGGCTGCCCTCTTTTTGTTTATTTTGCGGAAAAATTTAGGGCGGCCGTCATGCAGCTTGCCCGGGCGGGGAGGAGATCATGTGGACGAGTGTAATCCTGTGATCCATGTAATTAACATCCATTTGGACCCTGGAGCATTCCGGAGCAGGCTGCTGCGGGCCTTAGAGAACACGGGAGGGCCTTACCGGGTATTGCGTAATCCGGCTGCATCAAGGTCCGGTTCCCCGGAAAAGGCTGGGGAGACGATTTGTATCGGAACGCCGGAGGCATTTTTCGGGCAGAAAATGAAGGTCTGGAGCATTAACGGAAGCTTGGAAAGATTTCGGGCTGCATCGATGAACAACAAAGAAAAGCGGCTTGAAGCCGCCGGTCTTACGGCTTCCTTGAACGGCCGGAAAGAGCTGCCCGGAATAGGATTCTACCGCCGTTATGCGGTTAGTGTATTCCATTTGCAGGCGCTTGGAGCGACGCCGCTTCAGCCTGGGGGAGTGGCGCTTCCGACTCCCGGAAGCGCCGGGCAATTAGACCCCGAATCCCCTTTATGGAAGAGATTGGCTAAAACCGCTGTAAGGGCTCTATACGTTTTTGGGCTTGATCTTGGCGAAGTCGTGATCCGCGCCGGAGAAGAAGGGAAATTCTCCGTAGAAACGATTCATCCGGAACCGGTTCATGGGGGGATGTCCTCGGCTGAGCAGGTTGCGGGGGCTGTGACGCGTATGCTCCTCGAACTGGAACAATCCTCTGGCGTTCAGCCGTCCCGGGAGCGATTGATCGGGATGGATCCGGAGTTCCTGCTTTTTAACGGCAATACGGGGAAAGTGGTGCCGGCTTCCCGGTATTTGGATCGGCGCGGCATCGCCGGCTGCGACGTTCTGCGTTACCGCGGACGCCGGCTGTTTCCGTTGGCCGAGCTGCGCCCCGAGCCGGGAAACGAGCCGCGCGAGCTGCTTCGCCATCTGCTGCGCGCCTTTCAGGCAGCGCAGGAGGCGATTACCGACGGCGGGTTGCTCTGGCAAGCCGGAAGCATGCCGCAGCGGGGCTTTCCTCTCGGCGGACATCTGCATTTCAGCGGGGTTCCGTTAACAAGCGAGTTGCTTCGCACGCTGGATAATTATCTTGCCTTTCCCGTAGCGCTGCTTGAGGATACGAGCAGCGCAAGGCGGCGTCCGTATTACGGGTTTCTAGGAGACTTCCGGCTGCAAACCTACGGTGAACATGGCTACGGATTCGAGTACCGTACCTTGCCCAGCTTTCTGATTTCGCCGCTTGTGACCAAGGGAGTTGTCGCCATGGCCCGATTGATTACTGAGGACTACCGGGGAATGACGAAGTATCCATTGCAAGAAGATAGGTTGTTCCATGCCTTTTATACCGGGAACAAAGCCCTGTTGCGCCAGGCATGGCCGCAGTTGGCCGACGATCTCACCGCTGCGCCGTCTTATTCCCGCTATGAGGAGTATATCGCTCCCTTTTTGGATGCCGTGGAATCCGGGACCAGTTGGGACGAATCCGCCGATATCCGGCGGTCGTGGCGGCTGCAAATGAACTCGTAAGCCTCCTTGCCTTTCTGTTATAATAGAGGTTGTTATCGTTATACCAGAGAGATTTACGAATGGTAATTTGGAGGTTGCACATGGCTAATTATACGCCGATGATTCAGCAATACTTAAGTGTAAAAGCCCAGGCACAGGATGCATTTCTCTTTTTTCGGCTGGGTGATTTTTATGAGATGTTTTTTGATGATGCCCTATTGGCGTCGAAAGAATTGGAAATAACGCTTACCGGCCGGGAGGGCGGTGCGGAGGAAAAAATACCGATGTGCGGCGTTCCCTATCATTCGGCGGAAAATTATATTCACCGGTTGATCGAAAAGGGCTACAAAGTCGCCATCTGCGAGCAGGTGGAAGACCCGGCCGTTGCCAAAGGCGTCGTCCGCCGGGAAATCGTGCGCGTAGTGACGCCCGGTACCGTCATGGAGGGGAAAACTCTCGGCGAGCGTGCGAACAATTACATATTGTGCGTGAGTGAGCGGGACGGACTGATGGCGCTGTCGACTTGTGATTTGTCGACCGGCGAACTGTACGTCACTTCGGCACCAAGCAGCAAGGAATGGCTGCGCGATGAGGTCGGGCTTTACGACCCGTCGGAAGTGATCGGAGATGAGGGATTGCTGGAGTGGATCCGGGAGCAAGCCGCTCCCCTCGGCAAACCGGTTGTATATACCCCTTGGGCTAAAACAAAGGATGAGGAAAGCCGGGCTCAATTCGGCGAATCGCAGTGGATTCGGCTCGAGAACGAGCGCAGGGAATGCATTGCTTTGCTAGTCGGCTACCTGAGCGAAACGCAAAAACGCTCCTTAGGACAACTGACTAAAATATCACCTTACGAACCGGAACAATACATGATCCTCGATCCGTTTACGCGGCGCAATCTCGAATTAGTGGAGACCGTTAGAGAGCGGTCCAAGAAAGGTTCTTTATTATGGTTGCTCGACCGGACCGAGACATCGATGGGCGCGCGGCTGCTTCGTCGCTGGATCGACAAACCGCTGCTGCAGCGAAGCCGGATCGAGGAACGTCTGGAAGCTGTCGAGGCGCTCTTCGGCGGGTTTATTTTGCGGGAAGATCTTCGCTTGTCGCTGCTGGAAATTTACGACCTGGAGCGGTTGACCGGCCGGATCGCCTACGGCAGCGCGAATGGACGGGATCTGATCGCCCTGAAGTCCTCGCTTCGCCAAATTCCGGCGATTAAGGAATTATGTGCGGCATCCCCGTCCTCCACGTTAAAGGGGATTGCAGCCGGAATGGATGAGTGCGGCGATCTGACTGAACTGATCGAGACGGCAATCTCGGACGAGCCGCCGGTTTCGGTCAGGGACGGCGGAATCATCAAGAGCGGATATCATACGCGGCTGGATGAACTACGGGAAGCGGGCAGCAACGGGAAACGCTGGATCGCGGAGCTGGAAGCGGCCGAGCGTCAGGCCACGGGCATCAAGTCGCTGAAAATCGGCTACAACAAAGTGTTCGGTTATTATATCGAAGTCACGAAATCGAATCTGTCATCCTTGCCGGAAGGCCGCTATGAGCGAAAACAGACTCTGGCCAATGCCGAGCGGTACGTGACTCCCGAGTTGAAAGAGAAGGAAACGCTCATTCTCGAAGCGGAAGAACAGATGGCGGATCTCGAATACAGGCTGTTCAACGAGATTAGAGAGTCTATCGCCGCGCAGATCCAGAGACTCCAGTCTCTGGCTGAACGGATTGCGGAAATCGACGTGCTTCGTTCCTTGGCGGCCGTCGCCTCCGACGGCGGATTTGTAAAGCCCGTTCTAACGGACGGCTATGACCTGGTCGTCGAGCAAGGCCGTCATCCTGTCGTGGAGTCCGTGATGAAGGATTCGGCTTTTATCTCCAACGGAACGCAGCTGAAAAAGGATGCAGCAGGCATTTTGCTCATCACGGGACCTAATATGGCAGGAAAAAGCACGTATATGAGACAGGTAGCGCTGATCTCTATTTTGGCGCAAATCGGCAGCTTTGTTCCGGCCGCGAAGGCGGAGATCCCTCTCGTAGACCGGATTTTTACGCGGATCGGTGCCGCCGACGATCTGATCGGCGGACAGAGTACCTTTATGGTCGAGATGGCCGACATCCAGGTGATGACCGACAAAGCTACCGTGCGCAGCCTGATTATCATCGACGAGTTGGGCCGGGGTACATCGACCAGCGAAGGCATGGCGATCGCGCAAGCGGTCATTGAATACGTCCATGATCATATCGGCTGTAAAGCGCTGGTTTCGACGCATTTTCATGAGTTGGCTCACCTGGAGAATTCTTTGTCCGGGCTGCGGAATTACCGGATGGCCGTGCAGGAGAGCGGGGAGAAGGTGCATTTTCTCCGCAAGCTGGTTCCGGGGGCGGCCGATACAAGCTATGGCATTTATTGCGCTCGCTTGGCCGGGCTTCCCGGCGGAATCATCGAACGCGCCTACGGATTGCTCCAAGGCTTCGAACAAGCGGCCGCCGCCGTAACGGCCGGAGTTCAAGGCGAAGCCGAGACTTCGCTGACGGGAAGAGCAAATAACCTCGAATTGTCGGACAAGCATTCTGGCGGCATGACTGGCGATAAGGCCGGAGCTTTAAATACGGATAAGAACGGTGCTATAAATACCGATATGAGTGATACAATAAGTGCCGAAAAGAATACCAATCAGACGGAAACGTCCTTCTCGCCGGTTGCATCAGAATTACAGCATGTGGGGAGCGCTTCAGGCAAGTCCGCCGGAGTTTACTCAGGTCTAACTGTCAACGAGAACGAAGCTGACACGTTGCAAAATCATGATCAAGTGCAAGCCGAATTCCAGGGGCAGGAAGTGGTTCAGCTTTCAATCTTTGCGGACGAGCTGCCGCCGAAGAAGTCAAAATCTGCTCACGAAGACGCCGGACTCCGGCAAATCGTGAACCTGGTGAAAGAGGCGGATTTGATGAATATGACGCCGCTGGAGGCCATGCAACTGGTTAATGAATTAAAACAAAAGGTGAAAAGCCTATAGCTCCGTCTGACAGGGGCTTAGGTTCGGAGCATCAGTGCGATCTATAAAATTGCTGGGCAATGCTATTGTGCTAGATAGCGCGGCTTTTCCAGAGCATGTTGATTCGATGGGCGAAAACGAATGTATTGCGACAGGAGCAGAATTTATTTGTAAAAAAAAGCATCTTCAAAATTGAATTGCTGCAATTATGCATCTTTTTATTGATTTTTGCAGTAGGATTACGGATTTCCTGCAATAATACATTAATATTTGGTTTTATCTAACCATAAGCTGATTTTTGCGCCAAAAAACTGTACATTTGCAGTATTATTAATAGCGAACGACGTTGTATAGCTTAAATGCTGCATTTTTACAGTAATTACCTTATTATAGATGCTTGGACCAGTTGGAAGTAACATTGGAAACATTATTGGACGCAACATAGACACAGCCGGATTGAGGTTGATTTGACCGGATTGTTTTTTTGTCCGGGTTGAAGTTGCTTTGGTCTGTTGGAATGCGTTATTAGCCGAATTTGATTATTTAATCGAATCGGTTGCGATTTTCGGGTTTTGACTATAACGGATCGTAACTAATACTTATTGTTTATAAATTGCCAAGCAGGTGAGCTGGGAGGGAATAAACCGTGGCTAAAATAACAGTGCTGGACGAGCATATCGCCAACCAGATCGCGGCGGGGGAAGTGGTGGAGCGGCCGTCTTCCGTGGTCAAGGAGCTTGTGGAGAACGCGGTCGATGCAGGGGCTACGAAGATTGAAGTCTTGGTGGAAGAAGGAGGGCTGGAGCTGATCCGGGTGACGGATAACGGCTCGGGGATCGAGCCCGAAGATTGCGAAACCGCTTTTTACCGTCATGCCACCAGTAAATTACTCTCCGGCCGTGATTTGTTCCAAATCCGCAGCCTGGGCTTCCGGGGCGAGGCTTTGCCGAGTATCGCCGCCGTTGCCAAGGTCCGGCTGGTCTCGTCCAGCGATGATACCGGGCTTGGCCGGGCGATTGCGATCGAGGGCGGGACACTTAAGGAAAATGAGGAAACCGCCGCCCCGCAAGGCACGGACATTACGGTGAAGGAATTATTTTATAATACGCCGGCAAGGCTGAAGTATATGAAAACCATTCAAACCGAGCTGGGCCATATTTCCGACGTCATGTACCGTCAGGCACTGGCGCATCCGGAGATTGCTTTCAGCCTGAAGCATAACGGCAATTCCTTGCTTCAAAGCCAGGGAAGCGGGGATTTGTTGCAAGTCATCGCCTCCATCTATGGCATCAATACGTCGAAATCGATGATTCCGATCAAGGCCGAAAATCTGGATTACCAAATTTCCGGATTTATCGGCTTGCCGGAACTGACCCGTTCGAACCGGAGCGCTATATCTACAGTGGTAAACGGCCGATTTATCCGCAATCAGGGTCTGCAACAGGCGATTCTTCGCGCTTATCATACATTGCTGCCGATTAATCGCTATCCGCTGATTGTCCTGTCGCTGGACATGCATCCTTCGCTGGTGGATGTCAACGTGCATCCGGCCAAACTGGAGGTTCGGTTCAGCAAGGAGGCCGAGCTGAACGCTTTCGTTGAAGAAAGCGTCCGGGCCGTGCTGTCGGACCAAGTGCTGATCCCGCAGGTGGTCAAGCAGCAGCTCGGGAAGGCGAGTTCCGGATCGATGATCCAGGAACAGTTCCACTTCCCGTCCGCCCGGCTGGAGGCGGCGCCGACGACCTCCGGGCTGTCGCCGGCGTCGGGGACAGCGCCAGCAAATGGCCCCGGCGCACCGGCTACCGGCGCTTGGCCTGGCCCTGCCGCGCCAGCAGGCGCGCAGGGCGCCTATGGCGCCGCCGCTAACGCCAGCGGCGCCTACCCTCCGCCGGCGAGCTCCGCAGGTTCCGGCGGCTTCACGCTGCGCGAGCAGGCCGCTGCGCCTGGCGCAGCCTACAGCAGCGCTACGGCCGCGCAGCCGCCGCAAGGCGCCTTTGCGCCGCGCGCGCCGCAAGCGCAGGGCTCATCCGGCCGCGCGCTCCAGGGCGGCTACGCGGCCGCTCCAGCGGGCGGCGCCGTGCCTCCGGCCGCACAGGAGGCGCTGTATGGCGCGCCTTCCGCAGCGCCGGAGCTGCCGGCGTTTCCCGAGCTGTCTCTGATCGGACAGCATCATGGCACCTACCTGATCGCCCAGAACGAAAACGGGCTGTATCTGGTCGATCAGCACGCCGCTCATGAGCGGGTAAATTACGAATATTACTATGAGAAATTCGGCAACCCGGCGGATGCGTCGCAGGAATTGCTGCTGCCGATCACGCTGGAGTTTACGACGGCCGAAAGCGAAAAACTCAAGGAGCGGCTGTCCTGGTTTGAGCGCGCCGGGGTCACACTGGAGCATTTCGGCGGGGGCACCTTCCGCGTCGTCTCGTATCCTTACTGGTTTCCGCAAGGCGACGAAGAGGACATCATTCATGAAATGGCCGAATGGGTGCTCAGCGAACGGGCGATCGATCTTGCCAAGCTGCGCGAGAAATCCTCGATCCTCGTATCCTGCAAAGCTTCAATTAAAGCGAACCAGAAGCTGACCCAGGAAGAAGCGAGCACCTTGCTCCAGCGGCTGGCGGCATGCAAGCAGCCGTACACGTGTCCGCACGGCCGGCCGATCGTCATCTCTTTTTCCAACTATGATCTGGAGAAACTGTTTAAACGGGTAATGTGAACGGAGGAAATTGTTTGTGATTATTACGACGGGGGATCATGCTGCCCCGGATGCCGTACGAAGAGCTGTCGCCTTGTCCGTGGAGGCAGGAGCGAGATATATACCAAGAAACCGGACCTCCATGTCCAAGTTGTCATCGCGTTACGAAGACCAGGATATCCTGGTCATCCTGGAAGGCGGGGCAAGGCTTTTCCGTCCGGGGGGAGAGACTATGCTTTTCCACCCGAGCATGGCTTTTGTCAGAGCCAAACGGCTGCTCAAAGGAGAAACCGACCCGATGCTAGAGGCGGCCAGAGTGGAGCCAGGTGATTCCATTATCGACTGTACGGCGGGGCTGGGTTCGGATACGGCGGTGTTTGCGCTTGGCGCCGGACCTGAAGGAAGCGTTCTGGCACTCGAGGATTCGGTTCCATTATGGAGTTTGCTGCGGGAAGGTTTTGCTTACTATGTATCCGGGGTAAAAGAATTTGACGAGGCTTTGCGCCGGATCACGGCGAAACGGGCGGAACATCTCGAACTACTCCGGGGGCTGCCTGACAAGAGCGCGGATGTCGTCTATTTCGACCCGATGTTCCGTGATCCGATACAGGAGTCGTCAGCTATCTCGCCGCTACGTACCTATGCGAACAACGATCCGCTTGAGCGGGAAACGATTCGTCAAGCTTGCCGAGTTGCGCGAAAGAGCGTGGTGCTAAAGGAAAAGAAAGGGAGCGGAGAGTTTCAACGGCTCGGATTTACGATGCATTCACGCTCCCATACCAAAATTGTGTACGGAGTGATTTCGCTTGACCAATAACGCAAAGCCGAAACTGCTGGTACTTCTCGGTCCTACAGCCGTCGGTAAAACCAACCTGAGCATCGAGATCGCCAAGAAATTTTCCTGCGAAATCATTTCCGGAGATTCCATGCAGGTGTACCGGGGCATGGATATCGGCACCGCAAAAATTACGCCTGAGGAAATGCAGGGCGTCAGGCATCATTTAATTGATGTGCTTGAACCGGATGAACCGTTTTCCGTCGCCAGGTTTCAGGATTGGTGCAAGGAGTTGATTCCGGAAATTCATGGAAGAGGCAATCTGCCTTTTATCGTGGGCGGAACCGGGCTTTATATCGAGTCCGTCTGTTACGAATTCCAGTTTACCGAGGCCGGGGCGGATGAGGCTTTCCGGGCTGAACAGCAGTCTATCGCCGATAGTCTGGGATCGGAAGCTCTACATGCCAAACTGGCTGAAATCGACCCCAAATCGGCGGATCGCTTACATCCGAATGATGTCCGGAGAGTCATCCGCGCGCTGGAAATTTTCCATCTGACCGGGGATACACTATCTTCCAGTTTGGAGCGGCAAAACAGGCAATCTCCCTATGAACTTTGCTTCATCGGTTTGACAATGGACCGTCAAATGCTTTATAACCGTATTGAACAGCGTATTGACGGGATGATTGCCGCTGGGTTGATTGGCGAGGTCCGCGAGCTGCTGGATGACGGTTTCTCCAGGGATCTCGTCTCCATGCAGGGACTGGGATACAAGGAGATCGCCGAGCATCTTGAAGATGGATTGCCGCTGGATTTGGCGGTGGAAAAACTGAAGCGGGATACCCGGCGATTCGCCAAAAGACAGCTTTCCTGGTTCCGCCACATGAAGGATATATCCTGGGTGGATGTGGGCGACGGCAAAAATTTTTCCGCGAATTTCGAGGCCGTACGTGCTATAATAGCAGGAAAGTTTCCAACTGATCTTGAATATAATTCTAAACACTAATTGATTCCTATTGGGGGTACGGCTAATGAACAAGTCCATTAACATCCAAGATACATTCCTGAATCAAATGCGCAAAGAGAGCATTCCTGTTACCGTCTTTTTAACCAACGGTTTTCAGATCAGAGGAACGATTAAAGCGTTTGACAACTACATTATCGTTATCGATAGCGACGGACGCCAGCAAATGGTGTACAAGCACGCGATTTCTACGTTCCAGCCGCAGCGCAATGTGTCGCTGATGCAGGAATCCCAGAATGAGGCTTAAGCGAAAATTGAAACTTTTTTAAATTCAGTACGTTTAATGGTATAGGAAAAGGAGCGGAGCAACCTGATGAGAGGTTGTTCTTTTCTTTCCGGGCTAAAAATGGTATCGGACCAGTAAAACAGAGACAAATGAAATGAACTGGTATGAAGGGAGTCAGAGAACGATGTCTACCAAAAGACCTTCCAGACTGGAAAGGAACAGCAAACCTTCACGCAAGCCGAGTGCGCCGAAAGGACCTAAAAAGAAAAGGCTGACGGCAAAACGGGTGCTGTGGACTTCATTCTTCACGATTGCATTTGCTGTATTCTGCGGAATTGCGGGGTACATGTACATCACCGTAAGCGGTGAAAAAATATTGAACGAGAACAGGGACAAGCTGTTTATCTATGAAACGTCCAAGGTATATGACCGGACCGGCAAGCTGATGGGCGAATTGTCCATTGACCGGAGCGAGCCGGTGGAAGCGGATCAGATCCCTAAACTGGTCAAGGAAGCGTTTATCGCTACCGAGGACCGGCGGTTTGACGAGCATAACGGGGTCGACCTGTGGTCCATAGGCCGCGCGGCGGTGAAAGATATCATGGCGCGTTCCCTGGTGGAAGGCGGCAGTACGATCACCCAGCAGCTCGCCAAAAACATGTTTCTTGATTCCGACAAAACGTTTTTCCGTAAAGCTACCGAAATGTCAATCGCCATGGCGCTGGAGCGCCACAATACGAAGGATGAAATTATTACGCTGTATCTTAACCGGATCTTTTTCGGGCAAAAAGCTTACGGCGTAAAAGCTGCATCCCAGCGTTATTTCGGGAAAAGCGATCTGAACGATTTGAAACTGTGGGAAATCGCTACTTTGGCGGCTATTCCGAAAGGGCCGTCCAAGTACAATCCGGTCGCGAATCCGGAGCTGTCGAAACAGCGGCGGTCCGTCGTGCTCGACCTGATGTTCCAGGAAGGTTATATTACGGCCGAGGAACGCGATGAAGCTAAAGCGGTGGACTACGACTATGTGCCTCCTGCAAAGAGTGACAGCTATCAGGCGTTCAAGGATTTTGTAATCAATGAAGCCGAGGAGAAATTCGGTCTTTCGGAAGACCAATTGAACCGTGGCGGATATAGAATCTACACGACGATGGATTCCCAAGCGCAAAAAGCGGTCGAAAAAGCGTTCGCTAACGACGATTTCTTCGAAAAGAGCAAGGATGACCAGCAGGTTCAGGCTTCGATCGTCATCCAGAACCACGAAAACGGCAGTCTCGTAGCGCTGCTTGGCGGTCGCGATTACGAGCGCAAGGGTTTCAGCCGGCTGAACAGCCGCCGCCAGCCGGGATCGGCGTTCAAACCGATCGTGTCCTATGCACCGGCGCTTGAATCCGGCAAGTTTTCGGTAGATACGCCATTAAGCAATGAGAAGCAGTGCTTCGGAGATTATTGTCCGAGAAATCTTCACGGGTATTCGAAGACAATCGATATGAAGACGGCGTTGACGAAATCGGAAAACATTCCGGCCGTCTGGCTGCTTAATGAGGTAGGCGTGGGTGCCGGGGTGAAGTATGCCCAAGAAATGGGCATTACGATGGACAAAGACGACCGGAACCTGGCCATCGCGCTCGGGGGATTGACCCATGGGACGAATACGCTGGAAATGGCGGGAGCCTTCAGCGTATTCGCCAATGGCGGCGAATACAATCAGCCGTATACGATTAAAATGATCAAGGATCATGACGGCGTGGAGAAATACAAGTACAACGCGCCGAAGCCGAAACGGGTGCTCAGTGAGCAAACCGCGTACTACATGACCCAAATGATGCAAAATGTCGTCAACGACGGGACCGGGAAGCGCGCGAAGCTGAACCGTCCGGTCGCGGGCAAGACGGGGACCACCCAGCATGGCATCAAAGGGTTGAACAGCAGCAAAAACCGGGATGTCTGGTTTGTCGGATACACCCCGGAATGGACGGCATCCATTTGGATGGGCTATGATAAAGCGGATAAAAATCACCTGCTGAACGGAAGTAGCGGCCAGGCCGCGGCTTTGTTCTCGGCTGTCATGACCGAGGCGCTGCAAGGCGTTCCGGTGAAGGACTTCCCGGTTCCGGCCAATCTGAAGCCGGCGGATCCGCCGGAAGAGGAAGTGGCTGAAGCGCCGACAGATCTTTCGGCCGCTTACAACAACGAAACGGGCGTAGTTACTTTGAGTTGGACCGGAGTCAGTGAGCCTAACGCCCTTTATCAGATTTACCGGCGGGAAGCTTCAGAAACCGACTTCTCCCATTATATGGATTCACCAGCTACTTCTGCAGAGGATATCAGCGTTGTGGTTGGAACGGGGTATGAATACTACGTTACCGCCTACGATGCGGTCAATGATGTGGAGAGCGAGCGGTCGAACGTCGCACAGGTGATGCTGGTGGCGGATGAGCCGCCGATGGACGAGATCGATCCCGATCAGGTCGGCGACGGAGACTGGATCGGCGATCCGGGTAACGGCGGTACCGACCAGGGCACGACTCCGCCTGGCAATAACGGCAACGGTCAAGGAACCGGCAATGGCCAGGGTAACGGAAATGGCCAAGGCAACGGTCAGGGCAACGGCAATGGGGACGGCAACGCAGGCAATGGCGGTAACGGAACTGGCACCGGAACCGGAACCGGAGAAAACCAGGGAGGGACACCACCTGACGGAGCCGGCGACGGATCGGCCGGCAACTCGGAAACCGGCACGCCTCCGGATGACGGAAGCGGAAATCAAACGGAAGGCGTAATTGCCGACCCGGCGAACACCTCAGGGTAAGCTCTGCACGCTACATGCCATTCTAAATAGCGATGGCAAGAACTGCTTCCAAGCGAAAGATGCTTGGAGGCAGTTTTTTTGCAGTTAGTCCATTTTTCGGACATTCTTGAAATTTGGTTTTTGAGACTGACTTTTAAATGTGATAAGCTGAAAGTACATTGTGTTGAAAGGGATCAGTCCTATGAAACGAAAATTCGGAGACCGTGCGAATTGGCGCCGCGTTACGCAGCGTCAATTTAAATCCAAGTTTGTGGAAAGTGAGCTGTTTAAAGGATATGTGACGTCTTACAGTATTCATGCGTTGCGAGATCCGCTATGGAAAACTTACGGCGGGCATACGTTCCGGATTGCAGACAAAGGTTACACCTGGCTGCAATATTATCCAAAGGGTGCTCATTTTGTAGTAACCGCCATGTTTGACGACCAGGGAGACATTGTCGAATGGTATATCGATGTATGCAAAACCCAGGGGGTGACCGATCAGGGAGTGCCATGGTTTGATGATTTGTACCTGGACATTGTCGTACTTAAGAATGGTGAAGTTTTTTTGCTGGACGAGGACGAACTGGATGATGCGCTTTCCAGGGGATTAATCACCGTACGAGATTACGACATGGCCACCGAAACGGCTAGGGAAGTCCTGCATTGTATCCGTGAACATCAATTTCCCTATTTTGCGATGTCTCTGGATCATTACCGCACTGGCTTCGCCCAGAACGATATCGCCCGGTCGGGAGGCGAACATGACACGGTTTAGAAGGAAATCCAAAGGTTTCTCTTTTGGGACAACTAAACGGAAACCTCGGCGCTTGTGGTTATGGATTCTGGTCTGCTGTCTGGCTGCGGGAATTCTTTGGTCGCTTTATGTTCTGGCGGAAATTGGAAGTGTAGACAGGAACCCGGCGGCTTCGCGGGATTATCCTGAAACGGCGGATGTTGGGATCGTACTGGGCGCGTCCATGTGGGGAGATCGGCCCAGCCCGGGTTTACAAGAGAGGCTGCAGCTTGCTTTGCAGGATTATAAGGACGGCAAGTTTCGTGTGTTTATACTGACGGGCGGGCTGGACCATCCGGATTATCGTTATACCGAAGCGGAGGGTATGGCAAACTATCTTGAGGCTAACGGAGTTTCTCGTTCGGATATGATTCTGGAGAACGAGGCGACTAGTACCTATGAAAATTTAAAGTTCAGCCAAGAGATCATGATAGAAAAGGGCTATGAATCGGCAGTAATCATTACCCATACTTTTCACGGCAACCGCGCGTTTGAAATCGCTAAGGTGCTCGGCTACAGCAACCCCGGCTTGTCATTGACGGAGACTTCGGTTTTGAAGCCGACGCAGACAACTTTTCGTGAAGTACTGGCATATTCCAAGTGGAAATTGGATCAAGCGGCCATAGCCATTGGCTGGAAATGAGAAAACTTCTAATATCGGAGCGGGAGAGAGAATACATTTTAGAAGAAGTTAAGCCCTCCCGGCAATTGCAGGTTCAAGAGTCGCACGTTTAAAACATTTGGAATGACTTTTGACCAACTCCATAAAGAGGTGATTCATAGAATGTCAGGGCGTGTTATGGCCAAAAGCGGATCTTCCGAGGAGAGACCCTCCAGGCAGATCAATGTGATTCTTCGGAGTTCCGAGCCGCCGGTTGTCTCGCAAAGCGTTCCCGAGGCCGATAGTTTGTCTGGGGCCAAGACTCTGCCGCAGCAAGGATTGTTCGCCGAACTGCAGAAGGAAATGGACGGCTTGGTCGGTTTGGATCATATTAAAGAGCTGATGTTTGAGATTTTTGCACTGTTACAAATTGCGACGATGCGTTCCGAGGCCGGACTTTTGTCCGGGGCTCAGGTTTATCATATGGTGTTCAAAGGAAATCCGGGAACCGGGAAGACAACCGTGGCCCGCATCGTCGCGAAAATGTTCCAAAAAATGGGCGTCTTGAGCAAAGGGCATTTGATTGAAGTGGAACGGGCCGACCTGGTCGGCGAATATATAGGTCATACCGCACAGAAGACGCGCGATCTGATTAAGAAGGCGCTAGGGGGAATCTTATTTATTGATGAAGCCTATAGTCTGGCCCGCGGCGGCGAAAAAGATTTCGGCAAGGAAGCGATCGATACGCTGGTAAAAGCGATGGAGGATCAAAAAAATCAGTTCATTCTCATCCTTGCCGGATATTCCGAAGAGATGGATTTTTTTCTTGCGACCAATCCGGGGTTGCCTTCCCGTTTTCCGATCCAGATGGAATTTCCGGATTATACGATCGATCAATTGATCCAGATTGCCGAGGGCATGGTGAAAGAACGAGATTATATTCTGATGCCGCAGGCGATACTCAAACTAAAGCAGCATTTGCTGCGGGAAAAATGCGAAAGCAAGCATCTGTTCAGCAATGCCAGGCATGTTCGCAACATCATCGAGCGATCCATTCGCCAGCAGGCCGTCCGTTTGCTGAACCAATACAGCGGCGGCTCGCCCGGAAAATTGGAGCTGATGACGATCCGAACCGAGGATTTGAAGCTGGATAAGAAATAAGGAGCCGTGAACGATGTCAAAATCGCCGTACGAGACAAAGACTATTTTACCGGATAGGGCGGTACTGGTTAGCCTGATTACGACGGAAACCAAGCAGGCCGGCATAAATCCGGAATATTCGCTGGAGGAATTGGTGCAGCTTGCCGAAACCGCCGGAGTGGAAGTAACTGACGTGATGACCCAAAACCGCGAAAAACGCGATCCGCGTTATCTGATCGGCAAAGGGAAAGTCATCGAGCTCCGGGAGCGGATGGATCATCAGGGAGCCAATACGGCTATTTTTGACCAGGAGCTGTCGGGGGCGCAGGTGCGTAATCTTGAAGAAATGCTGGATGCTAAAATTATCGACCGTACGCAGCTTATTCTCGACATTTTCGCTCAGCGGGCGAAAACGCGGGAGGGCATCATCCAGGTGGAGCTGGCCCAGCTCACCTACTTGCTGCCGCGGCTCGCCGGTCACGGAAAAAATCTGTCGCGGCTTGGCGGCGGCATCGGTACCCGCGGTCCCGGCGAAAGCAAGCTGGAGACCGACCGCCGCCATATCCGCCGCCGGATAGGCGAACTGAAGCGCCAGCTTGAGGAGGTGACCCGGCACCGGAAGCTGCACCGTTCGCGCCGCAGGGAAACCGGCGTGGTGCAACTCGCGTTAGTTGGTTACACGAACGCCGGGAAATCCACGCTTCTGAAGGCGCTCACCGCAGCGGACGTACTGGTGGAGAACCGGCTCTTTGCTACGCTGGACCCGACCTCCCGGGTGATGGAGCTTCCGGGGGGCAAGGAGGTCGTTCTGACCGATACGGTTGGATTTATTCAAAACCTGCCGCATGATCTCGTCGCTGCCTTCCGTGCGACGCTGGAAGAGGCGAATGAAGCCGATTTGCTTCTCCATGTGGTAGATGCTTCTTCGCCGATGCGCGAGGAACAGATGGAGGTAGTCGAAGGGATCTTGGATGACCTGGGTGCAGGTGCCAAGCCGCAGCTCATTCTATATAACAAGATCGATTTGTGCGCTCCGGAACAATTGGAGATGCTGCCTGCCGCGAAAGGCTCGATGAAGATCAGCGCCCTGAATGAGCTCGATTTGGAGCGCATTCGCCAGGCGGTTCAGCAGGAGCTGTCCGGCGGGCTGCGGTCTTTCCGGATTCCGGCACAGCGCGGCGATCTGACCCCGGTTCTATACCGGATCGGAGACGTCGTGAGACAGCAATTTGAAGAAGAAGATATCGTATATTCGGTCGATGTGAATCAGGGAGACTTTGATAAGTACGGATATTTACTCGCCCCCTTCACGGTCCGGGAAGATGAGAATCATTTGAAGCATTGACATTAAGATTGACTTTGATCGACTATGATTAGATTGATCAGCAGTTACAGGGGAGAGGTAAGAACATAATGGCTGTTTTTTCAGAAGGTATTGTAAAGTGGATGGAAGAGGCAGAGGTACAAGCCGAGGCCAAGTTTCGTGAAATTGACCGGATTGTCGACCGTAATCAATGGAAAGTCATCGAAGCGTTTCAGAAGTATCAGGTAAGCGATTTTCATTTCGCCGGCTCCACGGGATATGCCTATAATGATCGCGGACGCGAAGTGCTCGATCTTGTTTACGCCGAAGTGTTCGGCGCGGAGGCGGCACTGGTGCGTCCGCATTTCGCGTCCGGCACACATACGATTGCGACGGCGTTGTTTGGCGTGCTTCGTCCCGGGGACGGCCTGTTATACATCACCGGCCGACCCTATGATACGTTACATAAAGTGATCGGCAAGTCAGGGGATGGAACCGGCTCGCTGCAGGATTTCGGCATCCGTTATGATGAAGCAGCTTTGCTGGAAGACGGTTCGGTAGATTGGGATACGGTAATATCAAAAATAACGGAAGAGACCAAAGTTATCGGAATTCAGCGTTCCCGCGGCTACGACTGGAGAGATTCGTTTACGGTGGAACAAATCGGAGGAATGATTGCCAGAGTCAAGGCGATAAAGCCGGACTGCATCGTATTTGTAGACAACTGCTACGGGGAATTCACCGAAGAGCAGGAACCTACCCAGGTAGGGGCCGATCTTATCGCAGGCTCGTTGATCAAAAATCCGGGCGGCGGCATTGCCGAGACAGGCGGATACATTTGCGGCCGTGCAGATTTGGTCGAGCTGGCTTCTTACCGCTTGACCGCCCCGGGAATCGGGGGAGAAGTAGGAGCCATGCTAGGGACGACGCGCGGAATCTATCAGGGCTTGTTTCTTGCACCGACGACGGTGGGACAAGCCGTTAAAGGCAGTGTCCTGGCCGCGGCCGCTTTTGAGCGGGCAGGTTTTGAGAGCCGTCCGCGCTGGGACGCCAAGCGGACCGATTTGATTCAAGCGATTTCGTTCAGCGGTTCGGAGCAACTCGTTGCTTTCGTTCAAGGCATTCAGCGTGCGGCGGCTGTAGACGGCCATGTCGTCCCCGAAGCCTGGGATATGCCGGGCTACGAGCATCCGGTTATTATGGCTGCGGGAACATTCATTCAGGGCGGAAGTCTGGAGCTCTCGGCGGATGCACCGATCCGCGAACCATACGTCGCCTATATGCAAGGCGGTTTAACATACTCCCACGTTAAGTTCGGGCTTTTGACCGCTCTGCAAACCATGAAGGATCGTGATCTGCTATAGGACGATGCCAACCAGGTCTCTTTCGATGGTATCATACTTGGTAGAAACTTAAGACATCGAAGATTTTTGAAAAATTATCTTCTGTGATCTGTAAGTTATTCTGACATTTCTATTGACATGTTAGGATAGTTAACATAGAATAGGATCATGATTATTTAACTGGAAGGTTGAGAGCGATGAGTGACGAAATTCGCAGAAATATGGCCTTGTTTCCGATCGGTATTGTAATGAAGCTTACGGATTTAACGGCTAGGCAAATTCGTTATTATGAACAGCATCAACTGATCGTGCCGGCCCGTACTTCGGGGAACCAGCGGTTATTTTCCTTGAACGATATCGAGCGGTTGCTCGAGATCAAAGCTTTGATCGACAAAGGCGTCAATATCGCCGGGATCAAACAGGTCATGAATCCGATGAACAAGGATTCGCAGGAGGCTACGGTCATGACGAAAGACACGGAAGAAAAACGGAAAGAGATGACGGATTCACAACTTTATCGTATGCTAAAACAGCAGCTCGTCACAGGGAAAAGACCTGGACAGGTATCATTGATTCAGGGGGAGCTTTCCCGCTTTTTCAAAATATAAACGTTGGGAGATGTTATTTTGAGTTATTCAAAGGAAGACATTCTGCGTATTGCCAAAGAAGAAAATGTTCGCTTTATCCGATTGCAGTTTACTGACCTGCTCGGAACCATCAAGAACGTGGAAATTCCGGTCAGCCAATTGGAGAAAGCTCTTGATAACAAAATGATGTTCGACGGTTCGTCGATCGAAGGTTATGTCCGGATCGAAGAATCCGACATGTATCTTTTCCCAGATCTTGACACTTGGGTTATTTTCCCTTGGGTTACCGAAGACCGCGTCGCCCGTTTGATTTGCGACATTTATATGCCTGACGGTACGCCTTTTGCCGGCGACCCTCGCGCCATTTTGAAGCGCGCTTTGAAAGAAGCGGAAGAAATGGGTTATACGTCCATGAACGTGGGTCCTGAACCGGAATTCTTCCTGTTCAAAACCGACGAGAAGGGCAATCCGACCATGGAACTGAACGACCAAGGCGGATACTTCGACCTTGCACCTACCGATCTCGGCGAGAACTGTCGCCGCGAAATCGTTTTGACACTGGAAGAAATGGGCTTTGAAATTGAAGCTTCCCACCATGAAGTGGCTCCGGGCCAACACGAAATCGACTTTAAATACGCGAACGCCATTAAAGCGGCTGACCAAATTCAAACCTTCAAGCTCGTTGTAAAAACGATCGCCCGTCAGCATGGTTTGCATGCAACATTTATGCCGAAACCGCTCTTCGGAGTGAACGGTTCCGGTATGCACTGTCACCAATCCCTGTTTACAGGGGATGTGAATGCTTTCTATGACGAAAGCGATTCGCTTGGACTCAGCAAAGATGCCCGTCACTACATGGCAGGGATTCTGAAGCATGCCCGCGCATTTGCGGCCGTGACCAACCCGACCGTCAATTCTTACAAACGTCTGGTGCCTGGTTATGAAGCGCCTTGTTATGTGGCGTGGTCATCCAGTAACCGCAGTCCGATGATCCGTATTCCGGCTTCCCGTGGCCTTAGTACCCGCGTTGAAGTACGTAACCCGGATCCGGCGGCAAACCCGTATCTTGCACTGGCTGTTATGCTGAAAGCGGGTCTTGACGGTATCAAGAACGAATTGCCGCTCGTGGAACCGGTTGACCGCAACATCTATGTCATGTCCGAAGAAGAGCGCGTGGAAGAAGGCATTCCTAGCTTGCCTTCCGATCTGAAGGAAGCGCTCGGCGAATTGCTCCGCAGCGAAATCATCACCGATGCGCTCGGCGATCACGCCCTTACTCACTTCTATGAACTGAAAGAAATCGAGTGGGACATCTTCCGCACCCAAGTTCATCAATGGGAACGCGATCAGTACATGACGCTTTATTAAGCAATAAGAAATCCCTTGAGGCCGTTAGCCTCAAGGGATTTTTTTGCGTGTAAAGAAGGAAATGGCTTTATAGACAGACATTCCTATTTATTTAAGTTCTTAATGGCCTCAGTAAACATTTCGAATTGTTTTTCTTCGGGAGTTTTGTCCGTTACACGTCCCTCAGAGCTATAAGAAAGTCCATTGTGACGAGTATGTATCAATAAACGGTTATCAAATTTTGTGTACATCCGTTCAAAACCGTTCTTTTCTCTGGTCTTCATGGTATTTGCAAATTCAATCTCTATTTTTGTAATTGAAAGTGTAAATATTTACCCTCTATATTTGGTATTTGAGCTATTCCAAAAAGATTAGTGAGCCGGTCATTCGCTTCTGAGTAATTATTATTAATTTCTAAAGCAGAACAGCCCAAGACCGCAATTAGCAACAAAATAACTAGCCCGCATCTTGTTTTTCTTCCCATAATATCTCCTTGGATGTGATGTTTATTGCATTTTAACAAACCTCTTCCAATTTTAGTGAGTAGAATTGTTTAATTATTTTATTTCTCTCCCTTCACTCGAAGAGCCGTATTCTTTATAATTGATCATATTCCGGACATTGGATTGGAGAGAGGCGAATGAATGTGCAAGGTACAATTTCTAAGATAGTCGATAGTTTAAAGGAAATTAACGGAGTAAGCGCTCTGGTTCTCGGCGGTTCAAGGGCTAGAGGGACGGAAGGTCCTGACTCTGATATTGATATTGGTATCTACTACGATTCCGAAAATGGCCTGGACATTGCCGTGCTTCGTAAAGTTGCTGCTATGCTTGATGATGACCATAGAGACAACCTGGTGACGGAAATAGGGGGATGGGGACCCTGGATTAACGGCGGAGGCTGGCTGAAGGTGGATCAAACTCCGGTGGATCTCTTATTGCGCGATCAAAACAAAGTTTCGCATATCATTGATCAATGTTCCAAGGGAGATGTCACTATCAATTACCAACCTGGACATCCCCACGGATTTGTGAACTCGATATATTTTGCTGAGATTGCCCTGTGTAAAGCGCTATGGGATCCATCAGGAGTTGTAGGCGAACTTAAAAACAGAACAACCCCATACCCGACGATGTTTCAAAAAGCAACCATTCAAAAATTTTTCTGGGAAGCAACCTTTTCGCTTGAAAATGGATATAAGGGTATTCCCAAAAATGATTTATCTTATATCGCCGGATGTTGTTTCAGATCAGTCTCTTGCTTAAATCATGTTTTGTTTGCCCTAAACGAAACTTATTTGATGAACGAAAAGGGCGCCGCAGCTATTGCCGATACATTTAGCAATGTGCCAAGCAAATACTACGATAGAGTAAATCTTATTTTCACCTTAATTACGGAAAATCTTGATCATTTAAAGAAAGCTCTTAACATAATGCATGAACTAATTCAGGAAACGGAGTCCCTAATGTGAAACCAATCGTTAGTTAACGAAGAAATAGAACCGACTCTAATTTAAAAGCGATACAATAGTGTGCTCCATATCCGCCGGTTCGGTCGTGGTTTCATATCTACCGTAAACCGTGCCGTCGCGTTGGATCAAAAACTTGGAGTAATTCCATTTGACTCCGTCGCCGGCATAAATCTCGGGATGTTTTTCTTGTAAAAAATTTTGCATCCATGGACCCGTGGGGCTCTGCGGATCGAAACCTCGGAAAGGAGCTTGTTGTGTTAGATAGTGAAATAATTCATGTGCGGAGACTCCTCTGACGTCTATTTTTTCAAATAAGGGAAACGTCACACCAAAGTTGAGCTTGCAGGTTTTATGTATTTCCTCATTGTCCCCCGGTTCTTTATCGTTGAATTGATTGCATGGAAAACCGAGTATTTCAAACCCTTTCTCACGGTACTTTTCATATAGCTTTTGAAGATCGGCCATTTGACCGGAATAACTGCATTTACTGGCAGTGTTGACAACGAGTAGTACTTTTCCCCGGTATATAGACAAAGAAACCGGCGCAGCGTGAATCGTGTTCACCTGGAAATCATAAACAGGCATCCGTTCATCCCTCCCTTTGAAGCATATTTCCATTATAGAACTGCACTTTTAATTGATCTAATATATAAAAAAGATAACTGTTATAGGATCAGCCTATTATTAGGTTCAGGCAACTACTGTGCCGGTAAATTTTTTAGAAATTAAGCTTACTGAATAATTTCCGATGTTTTTTAGTATTTGGGGTAACCTAAGGGCAAGGAGCTGATGGAAATGGTGATTGCCTTGAAAAAATACCACAGACACCGCTTAAGGCTGAGAAAGTTATGGCGCGGAGAGCGAGCGGGGAGGAACAGGAATTTGCTGAATGACGATATGTGGCCCGTATAGCGGTGACTGCAACTTCGTCTCAGGAACGAAAAGAGGCTACCCTCGTTAAAGGGAAGCCTCTTACCTGTAAGTTAAGTACGAATTAGTGCAGATCCCGGAACAATCCGACGACCTTGCCCAGAATACTGACATGCTTCAACCGGATCGGTTCCATACTCGGATTCTCAGGCTGCAGGCGGATGTGATCCTTTTCTTTGTAAAAAGTTTTGACGGTTGCTTCATCATCTTCCGTCATAGCCACCACGATATCGCCGTTGTTGGCGGTTTGCTGCTGCCTTACGATCACATAGTCTCCATTATGGATTCCTGCTTCGATCATGCTATCTCCCATGACGGAAAGCATAAAGATTTCGCCATCGGCGGAATAATGTTGTGGAAGCGGAAAATAATCTTCTATGTTCTCGGTGGCAGTAATAGGCACACCTGCTGTTACTTTACCAACGACTGGAACGCGGGTTACGCTATGTGCGAACATTCCGATCGATTCGGAATCTTCCTGGCCCAGAAGTTCGATGGCCCGAGGTTTGGTCGGGTCGCGGCGGATGAATCCTTTCTTCTCCAGACGGTCAAGATGGCCGTGGACCGTTGAACTGGAAGCTAGTCCAACAGCTTCGCCGATTTCACGTACGGAAGGAGGATAGCCTTTCATTCTGACCTCGTTGCGGATAAATTCTAGTATTGCCTGTTGACGGCTGGATACCTTGGACATAACGATCATCAACCCCATTAGTAACGTTTGGAAAAATTATAACATAGAACTTCCGTTCGTACAAACATAAGTTCTAAATAGAAGATAAAAAAGAGAACAATTGTTCGAAAAAACTATTGAAACAAACAAATGTTCGTGTTATAGTGAGATCAACGATAAGAACACTTGTTTGGAGTGATGGATGATGCTTAAATATAGTACATATCAAAGTATCTATGATAAACCGGCGCCTCGTAGATCGTGGAATAATATTATAACTGTTTCGGGTTGGAGCAGAAAGCTCGGGAAAGTATGTTTGTTGCTGTTTGTTTTGATGATCACCGGAACGGGAGTGGTTACTGCGTTTGCTGCGGCTTCGGACGGACATGTCCGCTCTGAATTGCCAACCATCGTTGTAAAGCCGGGAGACACTTTGTGGGAGATAGCCGTGAATCATAAACCCCATGGCAAAGATACAAGAATTTATGTGGAGTCGATTATCCGGCTCAACGGATTGAACGGAAGCAATATTCATAGCGGTGATACGATCATTCTTCCCAATTAAGTTGAATCAGCGATAATTTACTTCATATATATAAATGTCTTCTCTGAGCTTGGTTCCAAGGGCTACTCGCCTTGACAAGCTCTTTTTCTCATGTCAAAGTAAGAATTGTTGCCTTATGAAATTTATTGAGATCACAGGAGGAAAACCATGGATATAGATACATTGGTTAATCGCATTAATGAACTGGCCCGCAAAAATAAAGCCGAAGGATTGACGGAAGACGAAAAGCTGGAAAGAGCACAGCTTCGCGAAACTTATTTACAGAACATCCGCAACAATTTTCGTCAGCAGTTAGAGTCGATCGAGATCGTGGATAAGTAATGCTGGGCCGTGAGGCCTTGCATACAT
Organism: Fontibacillus phaseoli; assembly: GCF_003337355.1. Taxonomy (GTDB): domain Bacteria; phylum Bacillota; class Bacilli; order Paenibacillales; family Paenibacillaceae; genus Fontibacillus; species Fontibacillus phaseoli. The sequence goes on from NZ_QPJW01000001.1 coordinate 1,117,802, forward strand.
AACCATACATTTTTAGGAGGAAAGATCATGGCTTCGTTTGACAGAAAGGTAGAAAGAAATCAGATCAGAATGAACAAAAAAGGCAAAGGCCCTAACGCAGGCAAGGGACGTGGCAACCAGAATCCACGTACCTCGCTGGGAGCGAAGGGTGAAGGCGAGGTTTTTCGGGGACGGAATATGATTCTGCCTGGCGTTCTGGTATTGCTGGCCTTGTTGTATGCAGCCGTTGGCTTGGTGGGAAGCGCTGCAGAAATGAGCTCGGGTTTGTTTTGGCTGACAATCGTTCTGTATCTCATTTTGGCTTTGACGATTTTCTTGAGAAAGCCTTATTTGCGGATTAATAAAGGATGGCTGTACACCTCCAAGTACAATCGTGACAAGATCCTGGAAGCGGGCAATATCAGCAAAATCAGAGTAACTCGTCAAAAAGTGATCATTACGCCAAAAGGGAAAGATACCAATTGGGTTTTCTACCGGGGCCGCAACCTTTTTGATACGGAAGCTATGGGTGAGCGTCTGGAGCAATATGCAAAAGTGCATCACGTAACGTTTGAAAAGGAATAGAAGACAGCCGGTTTTCTGCGGTGAATTTTATCGGGGGAGTGTGCAGATAGAAATGGCGATTAAAGCGGTTTGTTTTGATTTGGACGATACTTTGCTTTGGGATGAACGAAGTGTCCGGGAAGCTTTTGAAGCGACTTGTCGAAGTGCGCAGGATGCAGTCGAAATAGATCCGGTCAAACTGGAAGAGTCTGTCCGGAAGGAAGCGAGAGAGCTTTACGAATCGTACGAAACGTTCCCTTTTACTAAAATGATCGGAATTAATCCGTTTGAAGGATTGTGGGCAAATTTTTCCGCAGGCGAGCAGCCTGAATTCCGTCAATTGGAGCAACTTGCCCCTGTATACCGCAAAGAATCCTGGCGCCGCGGCTTGTTGGCCCTGGGCGTGGATCATGAAGCTTTGGCGGGTGAACTGGCTGAACAATTCGGCAGAGAACGCCGGTCCAGGCCGCATGTGTATGAGGAAACCTTTATGATTTTGAATGAATTGAAAGGGAATGTGAAACTCCTGCTCCTCACGAATGGCTGTCCGGCCCTGCAACAGGAAAAGTTGGATGGAGTGCCTGAGTTGGCAACATATTTTAACGAAATCGTTATTTCAGGTAGTTACGGCAGAGGGAAACCGGATGCCACGATATTCCGTCACGCCTTGGAACGGCTCGGCGTGGAGCCGGAAGAAAGCCTGATGGTCGGAGACAAGCTGACTACCGATATTTGCGGCGGGTTAAGTGCCGGGATGACCACGGTTTGGGTGAACCGGGACGGGAAGGTCCGTAACGATGAAATTGTTCCAGATTATGAAGTTCAACATCTGTCCCAGCTTCACGATATTATTGCTAAGTTAGTTTAGGCTTGCACGATAACTTGCGCATAAAACAATGTTCTAGCCGGTAATAGGGAGGGAATAACGTGAAAAGGAACACCTGGCTGCTGGTCAGCCTTACCCTGCTGTTTCTGCTGCTTAGCGGATGCGGCAAAAGCGGGAGTGACGGTCATTCGTCTTCTGACGAAACGCTGGAGCCGATTAAGGTCGAATTAACCGTCAATCCCACCCAGGTTCAAACCGGTGAAAAAGTGACATTTGAAGCGAAAGTGACTCATCAGGGGAAATCCGTCGACGACGCCAAAGAGGTTGTTTTTGAATTTTGGAAAGACGACGATAATGAGGAGAGCCACAGCATGGAGTCCGTTAAAAGTGCCGGGAACGGAAGCTACAAATTTGAAACGGCATTTGAATCGGCCGGGACCTATCACGTAATCTCCCATGTCACGGCCAGGGATCAGCACTCTATGCCTTCTGCCGAATTTAAGGTCATTGAATAATACGTTTAGCTTTGAATTCCGGCATCAAGAAAGGCTGCCATTATCCCGAAAGGGAAGGGCGGCCTTTTTGATATATTTCAATGATCATAAATGGTCTGATTTTGATTTTGCAATTTACGAACTTTTTCTTCGACAGAGATGATATCGTTCGTGTTTGTAATTCTCATTGAATCCATGGGATTACCCTACTTTGTTTAAGGCATAATGTAATGAACTTCGATAATCCCGAGGCTGTCGACGATTTGTACATTTCGGCGCAGTCCCTTGTAAGGAAGGGCTGGCGCCGGATGAGGATTTCAGATTATCCCTTTCCTTAAACGCTTCATTCTGATAAACTAAATCTTAACGTTTTGCGGGAGGGAATTGATCATGAGTAAACCAAGCTTGGAATCCAAAATGAAAGAACGAATATTGATCCTTGATGGAGCGATGGGGACCATGATCCAACAGGAGAATTTGACACCGGATGATTTTGGCGGCGAAGAACTGGACGGTTGCAACGAAATTCTCGTGCTTACCCGTCCCGATATTATACAATCCATCCATGAAAGATATCTTGAGGCCGGCGCAGACTTGATTGAAACCAATACGTTTGGCGGGACGTCCGTGGTGCTCGCCGAATACGACTTGCAGGATCGCACGCGTGAAATTAATCTTGCTGCCGCTCGGATCGCCGTTGAAGCAGCGGAAAAATACAGCACTCCGGAACAGCCGAGATATGTGGTCGGGGCAATGGGACCGACGACAAAAACATTGTCGGTAACGGGCGGGGTTACTTTTGACGAACTGATAAGCAGTTATGAAGAGCAGGCTGCCGTGTTGATCGAGGCCGGCGTGGATGTCCTGATGCTGGAAACGTCACAGGATACTTTGAACGTAAAAGCGGGCAGTATCGGGATCACACGTGCTTTTGCAACGACCGGCAAAGTGCTCCCTCTAATGATTTCGGGAACGATCGAGCCGATGGGGACAACCCTGGCCGGTCAAAATATCGAATCCTTCTATATTTCGCTTGAGCATTTAAAGCCGGTTACGATCGGATTGAACTGCGCTACAGGTCCGGAATTTATGCGGGACCATGTCCGTACGCTGTCAGAAATGGCGAAGGCGGGCGTGAGCTGCCATCCAAATGCCGGGCTGCCGGACGAGAACGGTAACTATCATGAATCGCCGGATTCGCTGGCGCAAAAAATGGCGGCCTTTGCGGAGCAGGGGTGGCTGAATATCGCGGGCGGATGCTGCGGGACGACTCCGGGTCATATCAAGGCTTTGGCCGAGAAGATGAGAGGATATCAACCTCGGGAGATCGCTGGGGAACACCCGCCGGCCATTTCGGGAATCGATCAAGTCTATGTTGAATCAGCCAATCGTCCTTATATGGTCGGGGAAAGAACGAACGTTCTCGGATCGCGCAAATTCAAACGGCTTATCGTGGAAGGCAAATACGAGGAAGCTTCGGAAATTGCCCGCGCCCAGGTCAAGAATGGAGCCCAGGTGATCGACGTCTGCGTTCAGGATCCGGACCGGGACGAAGCAGAAGATATCAAGTTATTCCTTGAGCTCGTCGTCAAAAAGGTCAAAGTACCGTTGATGATCGATACGACCGATCCGAAGGTGTTGGATTTGGCACTGAGTTATTGTCAGGGTAAGTCTATAATTAACTCCATTAACCTTGAAGACGGTGAAGAAAAGTTTCAGCACGTGACGCCGCTCATTCATAAATACGGCGCGGCCGTCGTTGTAGGTACCATTGATGAAAGCGGGCAGGCGATAACGCGGCAGGATAAGCTGGAAGTAGCAAAACGCTCGCATGACTTGCTGGTGAACAAATATGGTCTGAATTCGGAGGATCTTATTTTTGATCCACTTGTTTTTCCGGTGGGTACCGGGGACGAGCAGTACATCGGCTCCGCCAAGGAAACGATTGAAGGGATTCGCCTGATCAAGGAGGCGCTCCCGGCCTGCCATACGGTTCTTGGGATCAGTAACGTTTCCTTTGGTCTTCCCGAAGCCGGACGTGAAGTGCTGAACTCCGTCTTTTTATATGAGTGCACCAAGGCGGGACTGGATTACGCGATCGTCAATACGGAAAAGGTAGAGCGTTACGCTTCGATCCCGGAAGAGGAACGGCGGCTTGCCGAGGAGCTAATCTACAACACGAATGACGACACGCTTGCCGCTTTCGTGGCCGCTTTCCGGAACAAAAAGGTGGAGAAGCAGGAGAAGATTGTCAACTTAACGCTGGAAGAGCGGCTTGCCTCTTACGTCGTAGAAGGGACGAAGGAAGGTTTAATCCCGGATCTGCAAGAAGCGTTGAACCGCTATACCGCACTCGAGGTGATCAATGGACCTTTGATGGAGGGGATGGGGGAAGTTGGTCGATTGTTCAACAATAATGAGCTTATTGTTGCCGAGGTATTGCAAAGCGCGGAAGTGATGAAAGCGTCCGTGGCTTATCTGGAACCGTTTATGGAAAAGAACGAATCATCCGTAAAAGGAAAGATATTGCTGGCTACGGTAAAGGGCGATGTCCACGATATCGGTAAAAATCTGGTGGAAATCATTCTGGCCAATAACGGTTACCGGATTGTGAATTTGGGTATAAAAGTACCACCGGAGCGGATTATCGAAGCTTGCCGTGAGGAACTGCCCGATGCGGTCGGGCTGTCCGGATTGTTGGTGAAATCCGCGCAGCAAATGGTTACGACCGCCCAGGATTTGCGCAATGCGGGCATCGATGTCCCGATTCTCGTAGGTGGAGCCGCTTTGACTCGCAAATTTACGAGGACACGGATACGACCGGAATATAACGGGCTGGTCGTTTATGCGAAAGACGCGATGGATGGACTCGACTTGGCGAACAAGCTGATGGATCCATCCCGCCGGGAACTTATTCGTCAAAATATTGAGGCCGAAAAAGCCGCGGATGAAAAGGCGACTCCCGTAGCGCCGCTGCCGGAGTTGAGCCGTGCAGTGAGATCCAACATTTCCACCGATGCGCCTGTCTTTATACCACCGGACCTGGATCGGCATGTGCTGCGGGATTATCCGATCAATCATATCATTCCTTATATTAATATGCAGATGCTGCTCGGGCATCATCTTGGACTTCGCGGTTCCGTGGAACAGCTCTTGACCCAGGGTGATGAAAAGGCCGTGCAGTTAAAAGAAACGGTTGATCAGATTTTGCAGGATGCTATCAGCCAGGGGATTATCCGGGCGCAGGCAATGTACCGGTTCTTCCCCGCCCAGTCTTCGGGCGACGATATTATCATTTACGATCCGGAAGATACGACCCGGGTGCTGAAAACATTTACGTTCCCGAGACAGCGGGTAGAGCCATTCCTGTGTCTGGCTGATTTCCTGAAGTCTGTCGACAGCGGAACAATGGACTACGTCGGATTTTTGGTCGTAACGGCGGGACAAGGCGTCCGTGAATTGTCCGATCATTGGAAAGAAAAAGGGGATTATCTTCGTTCCCATGCGCTGCAATCCGTGGCTCTTGAAACGGCGGAGGCGCTTGCGGAACGGGTGCATCACATTATGCGTGATATTTGGGGCTTCCCGGATCCGCAGGAGATGACGATGAAGCAGCGTCATGGCGCAAGGTATCAGGGAATCCGTGTTTCTTACGGGTATCCGGCTTGCCCGGATCTGGAATACCAGCAGCCGCTGTTTGAGTTGCTGCAGCCGGAGGATATCGGAATTCATTTGACCGAAGGATTCATGATGGAACCGGAAGCGTCCGTCTCGGCGATGGTGTTTGCCCATCCGCAGGCCCAATATTTCAACGTGGATAAAGCTTAAAGACATTGGCCGGTGAACCCTCCGAGTATTCGGAGGGTTTTGGCAATGCTGCGGGTACATATCTTTTGAGTATAATTTAGTTTTTTGAATAAGCAGGATGGGAGGCATCTTGATGGAATTGTATTTCATGGGAACAAACGCGGGGGTACCGTCCCTGGAGAGGAATGTAACGTCACTGGCGCTCCGGCTTCTGGATGAACGGCGTTCCTTTTGGTTATTTGATTGCGGGGAGGGCACCCAGCATCAGATTCTCCGCTCCCCGCTGAAGCTGAGCAAGCTGGAATGCATTTTTATAACCCATTTGCATGGCGATCATCTCTTTGGTCTCCCTGGACTGCTTTCCAGCCGCGCTTATCAAGGCGGAGATACCCCGCTTGCCCTTTATGGTCCGCCGGGATTGAAAAAATACGTGAACACTTCGCTAGAGCTTAGTGAGTCGCGGATTAATTATAAGCTGGAGATCGTTGAACATGAAGGAGGATGCCTGTTTGAGGATGCCACATTCCGGGTGGAATCGGCAAAGCTGGATCATCGGATCGCCAGCTACGGCTACCGGGTGATTGAGAAAGATCTTCCGGGCAAGCTGGACACCGAATTGCTGAAAAAATACGGGATCACGCCCGGTCCCCTCTATGGAAAGCTGAAACGTGGGGAAAGCATACTCACTCCGGAAGGGAAACATCTGCAGCCTGCCGATGTGCTAGGCCAGGTCAAAAAGGGGAGGGTCGTAACGATCCTCGGCGATACCCGTCCTTGTCCGGCGGAAATTCCGCTGGCGGAAGGAGCGGACGCTCTGGTCCATGAAGCGACGTTCTTGCATGATCTTGCCGAAACGGCTTATACGTATCATCACAGTACGGCAAGACAGGCGGCCGAAGCCGCCAAGGAGGCAGGAGCCAAGAGTTTGTATCTTACTCATTTCAGTTCGAGATATAAGTATGAAGACCAATTGCAGCGGCTGAAACAAGAGGCGGAAGAGGTGTTTCCGTCATCGCGTTTGGCTCGGGAACATGAATTGTACCCGATATTGCGAAGCGGAGAATGAAGGATGCGATGAGGAGAAATCCGGAGATTTATTTTCCGGGAAAGCGCAGGAATTGACAGGCGGTCTCATTCTTTGCTAAGGCATGCTTTCAAGAATTTGGACTGTTTCGATTTCTTTCGACGAATGATGCATGGATTTTTGGCCTTTTGACAGGCACACAGAAAAATAGGGTCGGGAAATTTGCCTGCCCTTTATTATTATATGTACAATGGGAAACAAGAGGGTGAAGTCATGAACACAACAACTATATCCTGGAAGGGATACTTGATCGACCTGGATGGAACTTTATATCATGGGAGCCGTATGATACCAGAGGCGGATACCTTGATTCGCGAACTGGAAGATTCGGGAGTTCCTTATTTGTTCGTTACGAACAATTCATCCCGTACTCCCGGTGAAGTCGCCGCCAATCTGAACCTAATGGGAATCCCGGCGAAAGAGGAGCAAATCTGCACTTCGGCCGTTGCGGCGGCGGAGTATATCGCCGGGCAGCAACCACGCTCCAAAGTCGCTCCGATTGGCGAATCCGGATTGCTTGAGGCGTTGATAAATGCCGGTCTGATCATTGATGAAGATTCGCCGGATTTTGTCGTACAGGGGATTGATCGTTCTTTTACATATGAGACCTTAACGAAGGCTGCCCGCTGGATTTTGGGCGGAGCCCGTTACGTTCTTACGAATCCGGATCTTTTGCTGCCGTCGCAGGAAGGGCTGATGCCGGGCGCGGGCACGATTTCAGCGGCTATACGGGCTGCCACCGGCATCGAACCGATTGTGATCGGCAAACCCTCCGACATCTTGATGAAGCACGCCATCGATCGTCTGGGGCTGCGGAATGAAGAAGTCGCTGTCATCGGCGATAATATGCTGACCGATATCTCAGCGGGTATTAATGCGGGTTGCGGGACGATTTTGGTATTGACGGGCGTGACGACCGAGGAGAATTTACCCAGCTTTGTATCATCCTCCGGCGTTAATCCGGATGTAATCTGCCGTAATCTGGCTGAGGTTCGCAAGCTGGTTTTGCAAAGTTCCATCTAAATTAACATTGTGAATGAAAGGGAAGATGAACCATGCCGGAATTGCCGGAAATGGAAAACTATAGAATCCAGCTCTCAAAGTATATTTTAGATCAACCGATCACCGAAGTGGTTGTGAACCGGGAGAAGTCGTTGAATGTTGCCCAGGAAGCCTTTATCCGCGAAGTGACCGGAAGACAGGTGATCTTTGTTGAACGGAGGGCCAAGCATCTGTTGTTTCATCTGGACAACGGGCGGCGTCTTATTTTGCATTTGATGCTGGGAGGACTTCTCTATTTGGGCAGCAAAGAAGATCGGCCGTCCCGGACAACACAAATCGAGATCACGTTCGGTTCGGACATCGTACTCTATTTCATCGGTCTGCGGCTGGGATACTTGCATCTGCTTAGCGCGAAAGAAGCGGAAGAGTCTTTGGACCATTTGGGCATAGAACCGCTGGGACGCAAAATGAATGAAGATGTTTTTATGAAACTGTTGAGCAAACGTCGCGGCAGCCTTAAAACCGTCCTGGTCAATCAAGACGTCATTGCCGGAATCGGCAACTGCTATGCGGATGAGATTGCTTTTGCAGCCGGGCTTAGACCGACGGCCAAACTGCAGAACCTGAGCAAAGAGGATTACTCAAGTTTATATAGCGCGATGAGGGAAGTCCTGATTGAGATGACGGAAGCCGGCGGTTACATGGAGCTGCCGTTGACGAAAGACGATAAGCTGACCGGCGGCTCGAATGATCTTTGCCGGGTTTATGACCGTGAAGGAGAGGCATGTCCCCGCTGCGGCGATAGCATCGTCAAGGCCGAAATGAACGGACGAAAATTGTTCTACAGTCCGGGTTGCCAGCATGACCGCTGAGGCGAAAGTCGGGGGACATTTAAGCATCCGGGGTGGATTCTTTAAAGCTGCTGATGCCGCTCACCGGCTTGGAGGCGGGGCTTTTCAGTATTTTCCCAAAAATCCTCGCAGCCTGAACGTCAAAAACTTCGACCGCCGCGATGCCGAGCGCTGCCGTGAATTATGCCAAAAACATGGCATCCTGTCGGTAGCCCACACGCCTTACCCCAGTAATTTGGCGGCACATCCGGGAGAAGAGAGCGGACAGTTTGAACGGACGGTACTTTCCTTGCGCAACGATCTGGAGATTGCGGAGGCGTGCGGATCGGTGGGAATTGTTGTTCATTTTGGCACATATAAGGAAAGAAACCCCTTACAAGGTTACCAAAATATTATACAATGTATAAATGAAGTGCTCCGGGGCTGGCAAGGACATACGAAATTGCTGATCGAAAATCAGGCGGGCGACCATGGTGATATGGGAATGACCCTGGAGGAACTGGTGCAGATCCGCAAGCTGTGCGCATCTCCTTCACAGATTGGATTTTGCCTGGATACTTGTCACGCCTTTGCAGCCGGGATGTGGGCGGGAGAGAAGGACGACCGGTTTGAAGTCAAAGCCGGGGAACTGGGATATTGGGACGGTTTAACCGCCATTCATTTAAATGATTCTAAGTACCCGGCGCACTCCCGCAAGGACCGCCATGCCAGGGTTGGTCAAGGCCATATCGGAGAAAAAGGATTTCTTCGTCTGCTGGAAATGAAGGGCATACGGGGAAAACCGCTGATTTTGGAGAGCGAGACCGGAGACGATGGAACTTATAGAGAAGATATAGAACGGGTAAGGCGGTGGGTGGAAGCCTAGTGCTGGAAATACCGCGGAAAGGAAGAACAACTGTGATTCATGTATATATGGATGACTTTCGACGTTGTCCGCAAGGTTTTACCATAGCCAGATCCATGGACGAGTGCCTGGAATTGCTTCGCGCGATGGAAGTTGACATTTTATCTTTGGACTACGATATGGGTCCCGGAGAGAAGACCGGCTCCGATGTGGTCGCGGCGATGGTGCGCGAAGGCCTGTATGCCCGCGAGATTTATTTGCATACTTCAAGCATGTACGGCAAGAAGAGCATGTATGATATTCTTTACCAGAATAAGCCGGAACATGTCATTCTGCACAACGGGCCGATCCCGTTTGACCGGTTGGATGAGATTGAACGTAAAGCGGGAGGTTGCTAGTTTGAACAACGAGATGGAACGGGAAAATCGTGGGGAGTCGGCGGTTGCAAGTCGATATTTGTGTACGGCCAATCACGGTTTTGCTCCTTACGCGCAAGAAGAATTGCGAAGAAGATTTGGAGCCGTTAAAAGCACGATTCTAGTGCCCGGAGAAGTTTTTGTCGCCACGCTTCAAGCTTCGTTCCCGCAAGTGGTCCAAGAATTGAGTCATCCTGAACCTATGTTTCTGCGGCATATGTTTCCGGTCCAATGGGAATGGAAGGCTGAAAACAAGGATCACCACGGGCAAGATCAGCAAGAAGACTGGATGACGGCGTTGCAGCAATTTTTACTGAATGATTCCCGCTTATCCGGAAAAAGACTGGCCTTGCAGACGCGAAAGACCGAGCAAAGTCTTTGGGCCGGCAGCGCTGCCGAATTAAAAGATGCCGTTCAAAGCGGCATCGGGGAGTTGGGTTCGGAGTTTGTGGTAAGGAATGCCGAGTTGATTATCTCTGTCTTTGCTGCCAAAGAAAGCATTTATGCAGGGGTATCGCTTCCTGAGGAAAATCTGTCCGATTGGAACGGCGGAGCTGTTCGTTTTCAACGTGAAGAGGGACAAATCTCCAGAGCGAAGTTTAAGTTGCTGGAAGCGGAGGCTGTCTTCGGCATTGATTTTGCCGCTTTTCATGAAGCTCTGGATATCGGAGCGGCGCCCGGAGGTTGGACGTCATTTTTACTTGAACGCGGGCTAAGGGTGACAGCCGTGGATCCTGCCAAATTACATCCGGACGTACTTTCTTCGCCGGGTTTGACTCATTTGAAGAAAAATGCGAATAACGTGAAATTCCGCGATAATCAGTTCGATATGCTGGTATGCGATATGAGCTGGAGCCCGAAGCTGACTGCCAGAATGGTATCGGATCTGCTATATGCACTTGTTCCGGGAGGCACTGCCGTCGTCACAGTAAAGCTATTGAGCAAAAAGCCGATGGCTTTGATTACGGAAGTCATCGGGATGTTTCAGGAGGCACGGCTCCAAGTCCAGCGCGCGAAGCAGCTATTTCATAATCGCGATGAAATCACGTTATATATGATAAAATATTAATGTCATGAATTAAATATTGTGAAATAATGCTTTACAAACGGATGGGTTGTGTTCTATACTGATTCCAAAATTATACATTAACGACTTAAGGGAAAGTATCCCCCTGTCACACTCCGGCTCAATGGCTGAAGTGAGACATCAGGGAACTTTCCCTTTTTTGCGTCTACGAAGGAGGGATCCCGATTGCCGTTTATTCCGAACTATGAGGTTGGCGGAATTTTGGCGGGCCGGTACAGGATGGAAGAGGTTCTCGGTGAGGGAGGGATGAGCCGGGTATATCTTGCTTCGGATCTGAAACTTCCGGGGAAGCGCTGGGCCGTGAAGGAGAGTTCGTTCATGCCCGAGCTTGGCATCCGGCTGGAGGAGGAGGCCGGACTGCTCGTTTCTTTGAATCATCACCGTCTGCCGAGAATTGCAGATTTTTTTCAGATGGAGGGCGGTTACTCCTACTTGGTGATGGACTATGTTGAAGGCATTCATTTGGACGCACATTTCCTGGGGAAACGCGGAGCGTTGAATGCTGTGGAGTTAGCAAAGTACGGTCTCCAAATTTGCGAAGGGCTTCATTACTTGCACAGCCTCCATCCGCCGATCATTCACCGGGATTTGAAACCGTCCAATCTGTTGATCGACGGGAAGGGAGAAATTAGGTTTGTTGATTTTGGCATCGCTCGTAAGTACAAGCAGGAAAGTATGGATGATACGGTTAAACTCGGCACCGTCGGTTTTGCCGCACCGGAGCAGTACGGAGGCAGGCAAACCGACGGCAGGACGGACTTGTACTCGCTAGGTGCAGTATTATTGCATCTGGGTACCAGAGGCAAATATTCGGTTTGGTCGTCGGAGTCGCAGGCGGAGTTTCTTAAAAATAGACTTCATTCGCTGCAGCCCGTAGTGTCACGCCTGCTTCAAATGAAACCGGAGAAAAGATTTCATTCTGCGGCCGAGACGGGCGAAGCGCTAAAAGCGGTCATTCGCTCGCTCACTGCCAACGAAGGAGGCGCACAACATAAAGAGAGCGTGAAGCAACTGAGTTCCCGACGAAATCCCCGCTCCATCGTAATTGCCGTGATGGGGGCAGTCCCCGGAGCGGGAGCTACGCATACGGCCATCGTTTTGGCCCATTCGCTGGCCCGCTATGCTCGCCGCATCACCATCGTGGAAATGGACGCGAAGTCCGCCGCTTTCCGAAACATTGCTCTCCTTGCCGATGGGGACTCATCGCAAGGGGACGAGCTGAGACATTTCCGGTTTCGCAGCGTGGATTATGTCCGGACACCCACGAGGACGGAACTGCTTGACTTAATTTCAGGAAGCTGCGAATGCGTCATTTGCGATCTTGGTTCCAGCAGACGCAAGGACCTGTTGGAAGAGTTCGCGCGGGCCGATCTTTCGATTCTGGTTTGCCCGGCCGCCGAATGGCGACGATTGGAACTCATGCCATTCGGGGAGAGACCGTTGTCCGCGAAAAGAAATTGGGTGTGCTGTGTACCTTTAGCCAGTATGGATGCCGTCCGGCGCATCCGGATGGACATGAGCACAGGTAAAGTGTATCCCTTGCCGGTCGAAAGGAATCCGTTTTCTCCGGGGAAGGAGACGGAGCTTGCGCTCGCCGAACTGTGCGGAGATCTGTTTCCGGAGAGCGTCTTGCAAGGAAGTAGCGGTTTAAGGTGGAACTGGAGATTCTGGAGAGGAAGTGATTAAGTGTTCAGAATGAGGAGAAAAACGAAACAATTGGTTTTGACCGGATTTCTTGGCGCAATGGTTACGAGTCTGATTTTTACGGGGTATGGCGTAGTCCATACCAGGCAGTTGAAGAATGAGAGCTGGGAAGTTCAGCAGCGATTGGAGGATGAGATTCAGTCGCTTAAGCTGGCTTCTATTCATGGCAAAATCCAAGGATGGGCACCTGCGCGAGAGCTTCCGGCGGGACATGTGATCCAATTGCAGGATGTCGTCCCCGTGGAACTTCCGGAAGGAACCGTGCCTGCGGATTGGCTGGGTTCCAGGGAACAGATTGCCGGAAAAATACTCAAGCTGGCGCTGCCGCCGAACACGCTGTTGACCGGGACGCTGTTGTATGAAGAGGAGCCTACTCCTGCTGATTTGCGTTACCGGGAAATGGGCTTTATCCAGCTTCCCGGTGCGCTTGGCGAGCAGGATATCGTTGATATCCGGATCCAGTTTCCTACGGGACAAGATTACATTTTACTGTCGAAGAAAAAAGTGGAGTCTCTTTTATCCGGTACGGTAACGATGACCTTGAATGAAGCGGAAATCCTGTCCTTGTCCAGCGCAATCGTAGATGCATACTTACATAAAGCGTCGATTTATGCCTTGCTCTATGTGGAGCCAAGCCTGCAGGCCAAAGCGATTCCGACTTACCCGGCAAATGATGCTGTGCTCCAGTTAATCAAGAAGGATCCCAATATCGTCAAACGGGCTGAGCATGCTTTAAGTGAATCGGCGCGTAGTGGTCTCGAGGCTGATCTTGACGGGGTTTCGGCACAAAGTGCCGCTGAATTTGCCGGCCGGCAATCCTCCGCTACGAAGCCGCCAATACAGTCATCTGGGGCAGTGGGTGATCATGAACAGTTTGTCATGAGTTCGCCGGAATAGGGGGATTTGAGATGGAAAATTGGTTATTTACCGGCAAGAGCGATAAACGTGATTTGCTGCTTTATATTTGTAAGGTATTATCCGGTTCCGGAAACAGAGTGCTGCTCGTGGATATGACGGATGGGAAGAAATACAGATATTTGATCGGTGAAATGAAGGCTTCCCTGCCGATCACTGAATTTTGCGGATTCGATATATGCGATAACGTCAGCATAGCGGAAGCCGGTCATTACGATTATTGTCTGTATGATTTGGAGACGTTGCAATTCGGTTCTCGAGAGTTGTGGGAAGGGGCGGACGCCGTGCTGTGGGTTACCTCCTATGACCGGTACGAAGTAGAGAGCAGTGCCGAGTGGTTCGCTCATTTATTTCTCAGATGGCCGCAACTGAAAGACTTGGAAATAAAGCCTGTCTTTATTCGAACGTTTGACGGTTTTTTAAACGCAGATTACATTATGGGCTTTGTCGAACATTTACCGGTTTATTGGAGCGGCCAGGCCGTGCAAATTCCCTGGAGCGAAACCAACGCGATTGTGCAGATGGAAAATGAGCATGCCCAAAGTCTGCGGATGAGAGGAATTTCAAGAGCATATAAAAAGGCTCTTATGTCATTGATCGTCGATCTTGCGGGATGGAGCGGCTCGCTTACGAAAAAAGCGCTTCGCATGGCGGAAAGGAAGAGGGCATGAGCAGAATAGTTTTCTGGGATTATGGTCATGACGGTTCGTCGGAAATTGCTGCCGCAGGAGCAGTTTGCATGGCGCTGGCATATCCGGAACGGATACTGCTTTTTAACGAAGATCATGCAGGTGCCGGCGTCGAGTCGGGCTTTTCCTTCCATGAGCATGCATGCGGCGGGAATATCCAGCCGCTGACGGAATACGGGATGGATGCGCTTCGGCGTTTAGCCGCCAATCAGCGGTTGACTTCGAGGAATTTTTCGGATTACACGTATCCTTTGATCAAAGATAAACTCGATCTAGTATCCGGGTTTGGATTGCAGGAGAAGCAGGAACAGTTTGAGAGTGAAAAGATGCCTAGACCGCTGTATGACGTGGCGGAGCAGGTCTATGATATGATTTTTACCCGGTCCATATACCCTTCTGATTGCACGGATCGTCCCATCCGTGTCGCGGTGCTGAGGCAAAATCGGCTTGAACTTGAGCGGTTCTTTGACGAATTCTCTAATGGGGACCAGGCTTCACCTCTTGCCGATGCTATTGTACTCCAGCGTTACGATCCTGCGTCTCATTGGTCGGCGGTCAACATAAGAAGACGATTTGAATGCAAAATCTTTTTGTATCCCGTTCCCCATAGCACCGAGTTTATGGATGCTTGGAACAATAGAAACATTCTTAAATTTTTCCGACTGCACCGCCTCATGAGTAATAAGGGATCTCAGAAACAAGGAATGCTGCCCAGCTTGATGAGTCTTAGTGAAGGCTTGCATGAGCTAGCTGCCGGTCGTACAGGGACTGCTAGAAACGGCAAAAGGGGGGCCTGACCTTCAATGGAAAATTCAACGGTTAACACGCTGGGGATAATTCTCTTGGTTGCCGTTTGTCTGGTCATTCTCCGCCTTAAATACATCTCGTCCGGGGAACATGTTTTTTATCGCACCCATACCCGCGACCGTTTTTGTTTTCCCGAACTCATTTCATTCGTGAAGCACGAAATTCATGAACTGAGCCGCAATCCTGTCAATGAATGGGGAATGAGTGAAGATGCCTGGATGAGAAAGGTGAAAATAAGGGCTGAGCTTAGGCAGGCGCTTAGAGGCTGTACATCCGGCGATCAGCAGGATAAACAATACGTTAAGTCCTACATTCGCGATTTATTGATGAAAGGGTACGGAATTACGGAGGAGAATATCGGCCGGATCATCCCGTTTCAGGACCGGGAGCGGCTTACGGCA
The DNA here is from genome assembly GCF_003337355.1 of Fontibacillus phaseoli. Lineage (GTDB taxonomy): Bacteria > Bacillota > Bacilli > Paenibacillales > Paenibacillaceae > Fontibacillus > Fontibacillus phaseoli. The sequence continues at coordinate 1,133,272 of NZ_QPJW01000001.1, forward strand.
AGAGATAGGTTTGATATCGTGCTTTATTTATATGAACTAAGGCATGGCTGTATGGCGTTGTCCGCTTTGATTGAGGACTACGGCCTTGATCAGCATAAGGAGTTGTCCGGTGAGGAGGAAGCCGGCACCGGGATTTATGAAATAAACTCCGATGATGTAGACATGGTATTCTACCGGGAATATCGCCTGCTGTCTTTTACGGAAAAGCTAGATTTGGTCGTTCAACGTGTTTACCAAATGTATAAAGGCTTTTCAGTTATCGATACGATTAGGGAACAGAACATCGATGGCGTGAGCGGCGGCGTCAGCGGAATTCCCGGAAACAGTTCCATCTGGCAGCAAATGGAGGAGCCCGGCGAGACAGGGGGGCAAGAAATTGCACTGGATCAAGACGGCAGGGAATTGTCCCGTTCCTGGGACAGCGTCTGGATTTTTTATAAAGGAAAGAGTCTGCGTCTATCTTTCTTGTCCTTTGGCAGTGAGGCCGAATTAAAACGGGTATGCCAAAATATTTACAAATTCAATTTACCGGGTCAGTTGTCCGAAGCTAACGGGTTTAAAGTAAATGAGATGAAAGACGGCTCCCGGGTTGTCGTAGTGCGCCCTCCATTTGCGGAGACCTGGGCGTTTTTCATCCGCAAGTTTGACGTGAAGAGCGCGGTTTTGGAAGGGTTGATCCAAGGAAGAAATGCCGGTTTGCCGGTAATGCTGCTGAAATATTTGATGAAAGGAAGCCGGATTACATCGATTACGGGTTCGCAAGGGTCAGGCAAAACGACGCTGCTTATGGCCATGGTCAAACATATATATCCTTCTTATACATTGCGGGTTCAGGAGATGTCATTTGAACTTCATTTGCGAAGGCTATATAGCGCGAGAAACATATTGACGTTCCGCGAAACGGAATACGTGTCCGGTCAAGCCGGGCTGGATTTGCAGAAAAAAACGGACGGAACCGTGAATATTCTCGGGGAGGTGGCGACCGACGAAGTCGCAGCCTGGATGGTGCAGATGGCCCAAGTGGCCAGTTTGTTTACGCTGTTTACTCACCATGCGAAAACGTTTCGCGACTTGATCGAATCATTGCGCAATTCCTTGCTGAAGGTCGGCATGTTCCGGGATGAAAAGATTGCCGAGCAGCAGGTGGCGAGCGTAATTGATTTTGATATCCATCTCTGCAAGGATCCATCCGGAAACAGATACATCGAGCGAATCACGGAGTGCTACCGTTTGGATGAGGGGTACCGAGAGCGCGTGATAGTCGAATATAGAAACGGTGCGTACGTTCCCGTCGAGCCGGTATCATCAAGGAGCGTGAATGAAATGATCAGAGACATGACGCCTGGAGATGCAGCAAACTTTGAAAAGTTTTTGGGCGTGAATTGGAGGGAGGCTATTGGAGCTTAAAAACTTTCTCTTCTTGATTGTCGGCCTTTCGCTCTGCGGCTTCGTTTTGCTGTACGGCTTCGGGCGTTACATGGCCAGCCGCGAGGAGCAGCATGGGAGTCCGGTTGCTGGCGGTAGCCGTACGACGATTCAATGGATTCGAGGTAAATTTACGGCATTTCTGCACAGGTCGTATGCTATTTCGATGAAGATTCCGCCGCTTCGTTATTATGTGGTAAAAGTACGGTTTCGCATAGCCGCTCTTCATGTCTACGATGAATTTGAACTGAGAAAAGAAACGATGAAGTTCGTTTATCTGCTCTCTGGATCTTTTGTATCGGTTATCGCCGTACTTACGGCAATGAACCCCGGCCTATTCTTTCTTTTATCGCTTCTGATCGCCTCGGCCGTCATTCAAGGATTGCTGCTTGACGGATATGTAAACCGGTTAGAGAAGAAGCTGCTGGAGCAAATGCTTGACTTGTTCACCGCCGTGAGGCTCTCCTATCACAGGCATGGCATCGTAAGCGATGCTATTGAGGAATCGATAGAAGGGCTCCCGCCGGAAATCGCCTTGCATGCGACAATGATTTATGAAGCCCTGAGTGACGGAAAACCGGACGAGGCATTGGAACGATACTATGAAACTGCACCCAATCGTTTTTTGAAAGCTTTCGCGGGGATATCCCGGATGGTAATGGAGTTCGGGGACAGAAAAAAAGAAAAAGGCTCCCTCTACTTACGGGGACTTTCCAGTCTGACGGGGGAAATTCAGCTTGAGTTGATCCGCCGCGGCAAGCTCGACCATTTGCTCAAGGGATTAAATTTGATTGCACTAGTTCCGTTCTTTTTTACGAAACCGATCGAGATTTGGGCGCGGAGAAATTTTCCGCTCATGGATCAGTTTTATTTGAGCAAAGCCGGTGTGATGATAAAAATCGGACTGGTTCTGATTATCCTGGTTTGCTATATGCTGCTCCAAAAGATGAAGGGAGAGGAAGAAACGGCTTACCGCGCCGGGAATAGCAAGGTGCCGTGGGAAATTAGAGTAAACCGCTGGATATTCGTGCGTAAACTGTCATTGAGGTTTGCACCCAGACCTTCCTCGTCTGCTTATGGTTCAGTACAACGGTTGCTGAAGGATACGAATCAACAATTGAGCGTAGAATTTTTTCAGATTAGGCGGATTGCCATGTTCGTGCTCTGCACGCTGGTCGTGTCCGGAACGCTTTATTTCCTTCATTGGAAAAGCATCAACTGGATCATGAATGAACCCCCGGCCAGTTATGTTTTTTTCGGCACCATGTCAAAGGAAGATGCAAAGGAGGCTGCTAAGGCAGTCGAACTGGACAAGCAGGTGATGCGGACAATCGGAAAGACCAAGGCGAGCGATATTGACATGATTGCCGCAAATGTAACGGAAGCATGGAAAGAAACAGGCAGTCTGAAGGATAAGAGTATGCTTGCCTCAATAGTTGAAAGGATCAAGGGCAAGCTGGACCGGAGTAATAATGAATATACGAAATGGTGGGAACTGCTGCTTGCGCTGTTTGGTGGAGTAATCGGGTATTACGCGCCATTATGGGTCTTGATGTTTCAGCGGAAAATGCGGCTTATGGACATGCGGCATGAAGTATACCAGTTTCAAAATATGCTTACCATTTTACGGGAACTCGAACGGATATCGGTCGAGGAAATCTTGGAATGGCTGCATTCGTACGCCGTCATATTTAAAATACCGCTTCAGAAATGTCTGCTTCATTACGGACATGGAGGAGAAGAGGCATTGCGGCAAATGAAGGAGGAGGCAGGGCTTGACGAGTTCCGTCAGTTGGCGGACAAGCTGCTGCTAGCTGCCGAGAAAATCACGATTTACGACGCTTTTGACGAGCTGGAGAACGAGATGGCTTACCACTTTGAACGGAGGCGGATCGATTATGAAAAATCGTTGGATAACAAAGCTGGCATTGGAAGGTTCATAGGGTTTGCACCGATGTATTGCCTTGTGTTTGCCTATCTGGTCATTCCGCTGGTCTGGATGAGCTTTCAGCAAATGAGCATTTATTTTGAACAAATTCAACACATCTAAAAGGAGGAAGTAATTTATGAATAACGCATCATCCGCACTTAAGGTGGCGGCGGGAATTTTTTTGACAATCGCTTTGATTACTATCGTCGTTATTTTGTTTGTTTCGGCCCAGGAAGCCACTAAGACGGCCCAGAACAATTTCTCGGATATTCAAACCGAACTTTCACAGGCTTCATTTACGGTATACGACGACACTACCGTGAGCGGCTCCCAGGTGACGAATGCACTGAGAAAATTCAAAGACCGGAGCGAGTTCGGCATTCAGATCAAGACCGGTAAGAACAGCACCGGCCAATGGTACGGGGACATTCTGCGGATCAGCGGGACGCTGACAAATGAGGAATACGGTTCGGTTAGCGGCTCCAGTCTGGCGAATATCGCCAACACCTGGAACGAAAAGCTGAATGAATACGTGAATCCGAGCGGTAAATTTAAAGCCGCAGTCATTAAGGACAATTCTAATGTGGTTCGGGGACTGATCTTCACGCAGACTACAGTCACCCCCTAGAACAGGCAATTGAGATGCTGGATAACCTAAAAAATCTGATGTGGTTATGTACCGCTGTTTCATTTTGTCTGGGAGCTGTCTGGTTTACATTGGATTCCAATCGCCTTTATGAAACGGCTGTAAATAATATGATTCCTTTTGTTCAGAATCAAAAAGTCAGCCTTTCGTCGGTAGGCGGTATATCAGGAAATGAGGTTGGAATCAATAAGGCTGCAAATACATATAGCGGGTTGCAAATTTTGCATGGATTTCGGGGTTGGACGTCAGAAGGGGCAGAGGTAAGCGTAAATGGTACATTAATCCCTCCCGAGGATGAAAACGCGGAGAAGCCAGGGGAACCCTATGATCAAGATTTGCGGTTTGCGCTAACCTTGCTTGATTTACAAGGAGATTACGAGGCGGTTACTTTGCTTGACGGACAAGGTCGAATATCAAAACTGTCTTTTTTCTTGAGATGATGAGGTGGAGCAGAGCATGAGCAATGCATTATCCAAAATAACGGCTGCGCTGTTGGCGGTCATTCTGCTGTATCTGTTTCCGGCGTTTCAATATGCTGAGCGGGAGGAGGATCTTCGGTTATTGGCGGCGTATAACTGTCTCGTTCAGTTTACGGATGCTATACGGATCAAAGGTTATCTTTCGCCGGTTATGTATGAAGACTTTTCGCGCGAACTGGAATCGACCGGAGCCATTTATGATATTGAATTGGAACACCGTCATAAGAAATATCATCCTGAATACGAAGATCCTGCGGATCCCGCGACATTCAAGGAGGACTTCAGTGTAGTTTACGATTCCTATTTCACCTCGGCATTCCTTGAGGAGATGTATCCGTCATCTTTACCGGTGGGTGACTCCACTTTGCGCAAGTATAAGCTGGAAGCCGGTGACTTCGTGAACGTAACCTTGGTTAAGCGATCCCATACCGCATTCGATGCATTATCCGGTTTTATTTCCGGCTTTCTTCCCGGCAACGGTCATACTCAGGCTTTAGTTTATGGAGGCATGGTGCTTAATGAAGATTACTGATTGGGCAATTATCTTTGTGCTGATCGTAGGACCTCTATTGTGGATTTCCAGTTGGGATACAGAACATCTCAGGGAAGCTAATCGGCTGCAAATCCGTTATACTGCGTCATTAAGGACTGCGGCACAGGATGCGGGAGTCAGTTTGAACCGGAATGAACTGCAAGCGTACGAATCCGGTTACCGATCTGACAAATTTATGCGAGCCGACAAGGAGGCCGCCCTCTCGGTTCTGATGAACACGCTGGGCATAAACTTCGGAATCATCGACGACCCTCTTGCGCTTAAAGCGTTGATGCTCTACATACCCGCGGTTGTCGTTATTGACTATGACGGCTATTTCATCTATGCCATGGAAGAGTCGACGGGAGAAGACGGAGATCATGTCGAGGAGCACCGCTGGCGGCCCAAAAAACCCTTCATATACCGGGATTCGGACGGAAACAGCTTAGCTTTTACGCTGGATCAGCAGATCACCGTCATTGATCCGGTCACCGGGGAGCGGGTAAGCGGATTGCGTAATACGCTTGCTTCCAGTTTGTCGATCCCGCTGCTTCGAAACGCTGACACCTTTGAACAGGTGCGAAGGACCACTATTGTTCATAGCATCGAGGATGAATTGGGAGAGGTCATCAACACTCATAATCGGGTAGCTCGCAAACTGGGGGTTCACTATACGTTCACGTTGCCGGTGATCCCGCAGGAAGATTGGAACAATACGATCGACGACGTAGGCATACTTGTCTTTCTGCAAGGAATTCCGGCGGGAAACAAGTACTATAATAACTACGCGCTTGGCGGGGGAAGATTGGTAAAGAATAAGCCGGTTTTCGGAGGAAAGAATCCGGACTCAGGGGTGAAATATGCTTCGGAGAAAAGCTGTCAGCTCCCATATCTTCAGGATGAAGTGTTCGGGAACGCCAGAGATGCGGCGGCGGCCGGTTATTTCGAAGCAGTGTGCAGAGAAGAAGCTCCTTGAACTTCGAGCATAATCGTACTTTGCGACTCTTCACCGATTTATTACGGGTTCGGTCAGTGCTGGGAGCAAGTACGCATCCCCGGTTTCCGAGCGGTTGCTCCATAGGTTGCAATCTACTTTTTGCGGTAGTCATACAAGCTTCATAACATTTGGTCCTGAGAGGTTACCACAGTCTCTTTCGTATGCTAGAATAAGTTCTTGTATAACGATAAACAGACAAGCGAGATCCGACAAGCCGGATCCCGCTAGAGATATTCCGCGGAAGGATCGTGAAGCAAGGATGAGTGCTAATGAAGACCGTTATTCCCGGCAGGTGCTGTTTACGCCGATAGGGTCGGCAGGACAACAAAAGCTGGCCGAATCAAGCGTCCTGATCATCGGTGCGGGCGCCTTGGGGACGGGAATCGCAGAAACTCTTGCCCGTGCGGGTGTGGGACGTCTGGTCCTGGCGGACCGGGATTATGTGGAGTGGAGCAATCTGCAGCGTCAGCAGTTGTATACTGAAGCGGACGCTTTGCAAAGGTTGCCGAAAGCCGTGGCTGCCGGAGAGCGTCTTCGGGCGGTTAACAGCACGATCAAAATAGAAAGCCATGTCATGGACGTAACCATCGAGGAAATCGAAGCGCTGGCCAAAGAGGCTGATTTAATAATGGATGCTACGGATAACTTCGACACCCGTTTATTGATCAATGATATTTCGCAAAAGTATGGTATACCTTGGATTTATGGAGGTTGTGTCGGCAGCTACGGCATGACTTATACAATACTTCCAGGCGAAACACCTTGCCTGAACTGCCTTCTGGGGACGATCCCGCTAGGCGGCGATACGTGCGATACCGTGGGCGTCATTCCCCCTGCGGTACAAATCGTCGTCGCCCATCAGGTCACGGAGGCTCTAAAGCTGTTGACCGGACATTTTGAGGCGCTGCGCGGAACTTTGCTGACCTTCGATTTGTGGCGGAACGAACAAACCTCGATGAAGGTTGGCGCTGCCAAACGGGAGGACTGCTTGTCCTGCGGAAACCACCGCACGTATCCATTCTTGTCGGCGGCGAATCACCGTAAATCGGAGGTGCTCTGCGGGAGAAACACGGTCCAGATCCGTCCCGCCGTTAAACGAAAACTGCAACTGCCGGAAATTGCCGAGAAGTTGGAACGTTTGTCCGAAGGGAAGGTAGAGTGCAATCCATTCTTGCTATCTTTTTCGCTCAGGGAGCAAAGACTGGTTTTGTTTGAAGATGGAAGGGCGCTGATTCATGGGACAAAGGATATTACAGAAGCTAAAGCGATGTATGACCGGTACTTGGGTTAAATTATCAGTTCGACGCTTTTGTCCGGAATAATGAGACAAACCATTCACGCAGGTTGCAGAATGGTTTGTTTTTATTTTGACCATCTTAAGAGTACGATGGTTCGGAGATTACAGGGCAGAGGCGGGAAAGAAATGAAGGACAGCGTGCTGCTGGTGCAAAAGAAGGACGCCGCAGGCTCCCAAAGGAAAATTTTATTGGAGCAGGCCGGATTTGAGGTTACTCTTTTTGGCGGAATTGAGGATGCCGTCGGTGTACTGGAGGAGGAAATTCCGGGGATCCTGGTGTTGAGCCCGGAGCCGTATAGCCGGACTGTATTTGAACTGCTGGAAAGAGCGGGAGAACATCTGCCTTTTCCCGTCATGGTGATATTGCAGAAATGGCATACCGATGAGGTGGTGGCCGCTCTGGATGCCGGCGTTAATGAGGTTGTGGGCGATTCCGTCCCAACCGAGGAACTGGAAGCCCGGATTCGCAGCTTGATCCGCCTCTACAGACGTTTTGCCGACGGTTACCTCACGGAGTTAACTTATGAGGACCTCCGAATTGAATTGAAGGGGCGGAGGGCATACCGTGGAAATGAATTGATCAAGCTGACCCCGAAAGAATTCGATTTGCTCCGGTATTTGGTAAAGCGGGCGGAACAGGTCTGCCAAAGGGAGGACATCCTGCAGGAAGTTTGGGGGTATGATTTTTCGACCGGAACCAATGTTGTGGATGTTTACATTCGTCACTTAAGAAAAAAAATCGACAAAGGAAAATCGCGTAAGTTGATTCATACGGTTAGGGGAACAGGGTATTTGATTCGGTGAGTTGCAACAGACGGAAAATAAAATAACCCGATAGAGAGGCTATCGGGTTAGATTAGTTAATAATGTAGTAGACGTAAAAATGATTTCATTGGATGAATTAAAGGACGCGACGGGCTTTCAGGTACGTTCTTTTCCATGTGCCGGAGTTCAGGTTAGAGATCGTTACGCCCGGTTTGCCGTAAGTATGCAAAATTTTACCGTTGCCCATGTAAACAGCTACATGCGTTACGTTTCTGCCGTTAGCGCGGCTGCCGCTCGAGAAGAATACGAGATCGCCGGCTTTGAGATTCGATTTGGAAACGGCATATCCTGCTTTAGATTGAGCGGAAGAAGTCCGCGGTAGATTCACACCATATTTTTTGAAGATGTGCTTCATAAAGGACGAGCAATCGAACACTCTCGTAGTTGATGTCGATGCGCCGAATCTGTAAGGAACACCCATATATTTTTTGCCGTAGTTTACGACCTGGGTTCCTTTGGATGTTGCTACACTTTCTGCTGCTTGGGCCGGTGCAGCTCCAGCGCCGCTGGCGAGCAGGGAACTGAATCCGATAGTTGAGACGAGACCTACCGTCAATACTTTTTGGAATAGATGTTGCATTCTCATGTTGTGTTTACCTCCAAAGTTCTTGTTTTAGTTGACCGGTTCGAAATGAAGTATAACAGGTTTAAAACTTCCTAAAATATGGGATTAGGTGCTCAATCTCTTGGTACGCAAGGGTTTGACTGCAATTATTAAAAAACGATTAAAGTTTACAAAAAAGTAAGAAATTCAGATTTTCCAATGTAAAAAAAAATGAAAGAACCCTTGGAATATCAAGGGTTCTTTCATTTTTTGTACGGTAACCAAGTCGTAACGAAGAGATTACAAAAATGTTTTATTTTTAATAAACTTTGTATCTTTAGTCCTTACTCTGAATGATGAGCAACAGGCCGCTTTCAATCCGGACGGTTCCTTTTCTATCGGTCAGCCGGTTGCTGATAGCAAGGGACTGTCCCATTTTCAGCGTCGCATTCTCCAGTGGGTACATGAAGCCTTCCAGATGAATGCCGGTGACTTCAGGTGTTAGCGGGAGCAGGGACACGTAAGTATAGCCCCGGTCTTCGACTTCGCAACTCGTTCCGGTGAGCGTGACATAGTTGTTGGTATCCCAAATTGCGCTATTAATTTGATGCTGCATGCCCCGAAGCATCATCTGTATGTTGGATAAAGTGTGGTCGAGTCTTGAACCAAGCACGCCGATCATTACGATATCGGCGGCGTGCCGTTCGATCGCCAGATCGAACGCCAGCTCGGTGTCGGTCAGATCTTTGTTTACGGCATCACAGGCGATTATTTCTTTGCTGTTGTTTTTAATATGATCAAGTTCTTGAGGACTGACGGAGTCGAAATCCCCGACCGATATGTCGGGGGAGATTCCGTGTTCCACCAGAAATAAGGCTCCTCGATCAGCGCCGATAATCATGTCATCCTGGCGGATATCCTTAAGGAATTTAGGGTCAATATTACCCCCGGCAAAAATTAGCACTCGATTTCCTTCCATGCAATAACTCCCTTTCTGTTCAAAAGCCCGGTTATTACCAGTATAGTTCAGTTTTTGGGCTTGCACAATTGAAGGGGTCGGGAATACAATGGACACATCAACAGAAGAGAGAGGACAGGGGAACAAGAGAATGCACTTATTCGATATATTCAGTATTATAGGAACAATCGCCTTCGCCATGTCGGGGGCGTTTGTGGCGATGGAAGAGGAATACGACATTCTCGGAGTTCTCGTTCTGGGGCTCGTCACTGCGTTCGGAGGAGGAATCGTCAGAAATGTACTGATCGGCGTTCCGGTAACGACGCTTTGGAGTCAGGGCGATTTAATTTTGCTGGCGGTATTGTCCGTACTGGTGGCGTTCGTGCTGCCGCTGTCCTGGATTCACCATTGGAAGAAGACGGAGGCACTCTTTGATGCCATCGGTTTGTCGGCTTTCGCGATTCAAGGGGCACTTTATGCAAGTGAAATGAAACATCCGATCAGCGCGATTCTGGTCGCGGCAGTTTTGACCGGGATCGGAGGGGGGATTATCCGGGATTTGTTGGCCGGACGAAAACCGCTTGTCCTGAGGGATGAAATTTATGCCGTATGGGCTATCATTGCCGGACTTGTCATCGGGCTTGGCATTCTTACTTCCACCGTCGGGCTCTTGCTGCTGTTTATTCTGGTCGTGTTCTTCCGCATGCTGTCCGTTCATTACAAATGGAAACTCCCCAGCCGTTCGCTTAGAACCGGAAATATCGGTACGAAATCGGAAAACGGATAAAAACAATATTATTATAAATTACTTCTATAGAAAAAGAAGAGGATACGGGCCTGATTTAGACCCGTATCCTCTTTAAATTTTAATCCAAGAAATAAACAAGCGCATCCGGCAACTCCTGCTGCCAAAATCCCCAAAGATGTTTACCGTCTTTTTCGAAGTATTTCACTTTGGCTCCGCGTTCCTCCAATAATTCCTTGGCCTGGCGATTTAATTCCACAAAATTGTAAGTTCCCGTATCGGTGGTGTACTGCTGTTCCTGTAATCCTACAATCATATATAGGGAAAGGTACGATAAATCCTCCTCGGAAGATATGAGCTCAAGGGACGCATTGTAATATGCGCCGGACAAACTGATGATTTTGGAAAACAGCTTCCGGTTTTTCATAGCGAGATGAAGCGAAAACGATCCGCCGAGAGAATCCCCGGCAAGCACGCGCTGGTCCGGCTCGCGGCGAACCGGATAATTGCGCTCTACAAAGGGTATAATTTCTTCAGTAATACAGGTGCAGTAGGCCTCAAACCGATTGCCGAAAGGAGCGTATTCTTCTGTGCGGATGGAAGTATCGACTTCAATGCCGACGATGATGAAAGGTTCGATTCCTTCGTCCAGAATCAGCCGGTTCGCGTGAGTGGCGATGCGGCCGAAGTTGAAAAATTCTTCTCCGTCCTGACAATAAACGACAGGATAACTCAAAATTTCGTTGTAGCCGGGAGGCAGATAAATGCGCAACTTCCGTTTTTCTCCCAAGCTATTGCACTCCACTTCCTCTCTAATGATCGTCCGTTTCAAATACCGGGAATCCGTCATATTTTGGCACGCTCCTTGGGGTTCTATTTTTGCTTTTGACCTCTTATTAAGTTAAGATAACCGTTGGAGAGGTAAACGCATACACTTTTAATACGGAAATTGTGTTACATAATTATGTTCTGTCTGTTATACAAACAAAAATAAATAATCAAGTCATTTCAGCGCAATTCCTTTGACTAAATGACTGCAACAGATGTATAATAATTCTATAACAGCGGAACATGATAATCAAATATTTTGTCGAGGTGAAGAAAATGAGCAAGATTCCTTATGAAGTATATACGGAGGAAGTCGAGGCTTTGTCCGTCCTTTCGCCGGAGGGTGAAATTGTAAACAAAGATAAAGTCCCGAACTTGACAGATGATCAATTGAAAGAACTAATGTACCGTATGGTATTTACCCGTACTTGGGATGAGCGTGCCATTAACCTGGGACGTCAAGGACGCCTCGGTTTCTATGCTCCGGTTTCCGGACAAGAAGCTACGATGGTAGGCAGTGAATTTGCGTTGGACAAGAATGACTTCGTTTGCCCGGGTTACCGCGATATGCCGCAGCTCGTATGGCATGGTCTTCCGCTTTATCAAGCATTCCTATATTCCCGCGGTCATCAACACGGCGGCCAAATTCCGGAAGGCGTCAATGTACTTATGCCTCAAATTATTATCGGCGCTCAAGTTCTTCATGCCATGGGGATCGCCATGGGTTATAAATTGAAGAAACAAAAACAAGTCGCCATTACTTACACAGGGGACGGCGGTTCGTCCGAAGGCGATTTCTACGAAGCGCTGAACTATGCTGGAGTATTCAAGCTTCCGGTTATTTTCTTTGTGCAAAATAACGGTTATGCCATCACGACTCCATTCTCCAAACAAACGGCTGCTCTTTCGATCGCCCACAAAGCGATTGCTGCCGGGATCCGTGGCGTGAAAATCGACGGGATGGACGTGTTCGCGGTCATCAGCGCGGTTCAAGAAGCGGCTGAACGTGCCCGCAACGGAGAAGGCGCTACCTTGATTGAAGCGGTCACTTACCGTTTCCGTCCGCATTCCTTGTCCGATGATACAAGCAAATACCGGACGAAAGAAGAAGAAGGACAATGGAGCGAGAAAGATCCGATTGCCCGTCTTGCCAAATATCTGGAGAAGAAAGGCCTCTGGACCGACGAAGAAACGGCTCGTGTTAAAGAAGAAGCTAAGGCGAAAGTCAACGAACAAATCAAGAAGGCCGAACAAACCGAGAAAATGAGCGTTTCCGGTCTGATTGACAGCATGTTCGAACAAACGCCTAAACATCTTGAAGAACAAAAAGCCGATTTTAAATAAGCCTTGAAGAAGTTCTAATGAGGAGGATATGAAGCAATGGCACAAATGAATATGAAAGAAGCAATCCGCGATGGTATGCGCGTAGAGTTGAATCGGGATCAAAACGTCCTGCTTTTCGGGGAAGACGTAGGTAATGTCGGCGGGGTATTCCGCGTAACGGAAGGTTTGCAAAAAGAATTCGGCGAAGATCGCGTATTCGATACGCCGCTGGCCGAATCCGCCATCGGCGGGATGGCGGTGGGCCTCGGGATTCAAGGATTCCGTCCTGTTGCCGAAATCCAGTTCGTCGGCTTTATCTTCGAGGCTTTGGACCAAATTTTGGTGCAAGCGGCACGGATGCGTTACCGTTCCGGCGGCCGTTACCATGCGCCGATCGTGTTCCGTACTCCTTACGGCGGCGGCGTAAAAGCGGCCGAGCTGCATACGGACGCCCTGGAAGGTTTGATTGCGCAAACTCCGGGTATTAAACTGGTAATCCCTTCGAACCCGTATGATGCCAAAGGCCTCATGATCTCCGCGATCCGCGACAACGATCCAGTATTCTTCATGGAGCATCTTAATCTGTACCATGCATTCCGCACCGAAGTGCCGGAAGGCGAATATACCGTCGAACTGGGCAAAGCCAACGTGGTTCGCGAAGGTTCCGATGTGACGATCATCGCTTACGGCATGATGGTTCACACCGCTGTAAAAGCTGCGGAAGAACTTGAAAAAACAAAAGGCATCAAAGCCGAAGTCATCGATCTTCGTACCTTGGTACCGCTGGATATCGATACAATTCTGACATCCGTCAAGAAAACAAACCGCGCGATCGTCGTGCAAGAAGCACAAAGATCCGCCGGTATGGCAGCTGAAATCATCGCTCAAATCAATGAAAAGGCAATTCTTCATTTGGAAGCGCCGGTTCTCCGCATTACGCCTCCGGATACCGTTTATCCGTTCGCGCAAATCGAAGATCAATGGCTTCCTACTCCGGCCCGCATCATTGACGGCGTAAACAAAGTTCTTGAATTTTAATTGACTCTTACTTTTAAAACTATGGATAACAGGAGGTCTTCCAGGTGGCAAAATTTGAATATCGCTTCCCAGAGCTGGGCGAAGGTTTGCATGAAGGCGAAATTATCAAAATGCATATCAAAGCCGGCGATAAAGTTACAGACGAAGATATCGTGATGGAGGTACAGAACGACAAGGCGGTCATTGAAGTACCTTGTCCGGTAAACGGTACGGTGCTCGAAGTGTTCGGTTCCGACGGTGCCGTATTCCGCGTAGGTCAAGTAGTTGCGGTTATCGATGCAGAAGGCGACGTTCCTGAACAGGAACCGGCTCATGAAGAAGCTAACGCACAAGAAGCCGATGCAGCTAAGGGCGGAGCCGATACGAAGGATTCTCCTGCAGCTTCCAGCCCGGCCGATGCTAAAGAAGGCGGCGCAAACGGCGCGGCAGCACCAGCTGCTCCGAACCGTGAAGTGCTTGCTACGCCTAGCGTACGCAAATTTGCCCGCGAGCAAGGCATCGATATTGCACAAGTAACCGGCACAGGCAACGCCGGCAAGATTACCCGTGAAGACGTGGAAGGCTTCAAAAACGGCGGCGCGGCAGCAGCGCCTGCAGCTGCAAGCAGCAAAGATGAAGCAGCGACTGCAACAACAGCACCGGCAGCTTCGGCAGTCAGCGTAAGCGCAGAAGAAGAACGCGTACCGTTCAAGGGTATCCGCAAAGCGATTTCGAACGCCATGGTGAAATCCGCATACACGGCTCCTCATGTAACGATCATGGACGAAGTGGACGTTACCGAATTGGTTGCTTTCCGTACTCGCATGAAACCGATCGCCGAGAAGAAGGGCATCAAAGTCACTTACTTGCCGTTCATCGTGAAGGCACTCGTAGCGGCTTCCCGTCAATTCCCGGCGCTGAACGCTTCGATCGACGAGGAAAACAACGAAATTGTATACAAGAAACATTACGATATCGGGATTGCTACCGATACGGATAACGGCTTGATCGTTCCGGTGATCAAAGATGCCGACCGCAAGAGCATTTGGATGATCGCCGACGCTATCCGTGATCTGGCAGCCCGCGGCCGTGACGGCAAGCTGTCCGCAAACGAAATGAAGGGCAGTACGATTTCGATTTCGAACATCGGTTCCGCCGGCGGCATGTTCTTTACTCCGATCATCAACTACCCTGAAGTAGCGATCCTGGGTACGGGCCGCATCAGCGAAAAACCGGTCGTGAAAAACGGCGAAATCGTGGTCGCTCCGGTCATGGCCCTGTCGCTCAGCTTCGACCACCGTCTCATCGACGGCGCAACGGCTCAAAACTTCATGAACTATATCAAACAGCTGCTCGCCAACCCTGAGCTGCTCGTTATGGAGGTGTAACAACATGGTAGTAGGAGACGCTTCTCTGGATATTGATACATTGGTTGTAGGTGCCGGTCCCGGCGGATATGTGGCGGCCATTCGTGCCGCCCAACTGGGCCAAAAAGTAATCATCGTGGACAAATCGGAACTCGGCGGCGTGTGCTTGAACCGCGGTTGTATTCCGTCCAAAGCTTTGATTTCCGCAGCGCACCAATATGAGTCCGCTCAACATGGTGAAGCATTCGGGATTACGGCGGAGAACGTGAAAGTGGACTTCTCCAAGACTCAAGACTTCAAAAACGGCGTCGTCAAAAAAATGACTCAAGGCGTAAGCGGCTTGCTCAAAGGCAACAAAGTAGAAGTGTTCAGCGGTGAAGTGATGTTCATCAATGAAAACGAAGCCCGTGCCTTCAACGATCATGAATCGCCGCGTTACCGTTTCAAACATTGCATTTTGGCGACCGGATCCCGTCCGATCGAACTGAAGCCTTTCCCATTTGGTGGACGCATCTTGTCCTCGACCGAAGCTTTGGAACTGCCGGAAATTCCTGGCAGCCTGATCGTTATCGGCGGCGGCTACATCGGCGCCGAACTGGGCCAAATGTTCTCGAAATTCGGCACAAAAGTTACGATTATCGAAGGCATGGATTCCGTACTTGCAGGTTTTGATAAAGATATGACCCGTCTTGTAACCAAGAGCATGGAAAAAACGGGCATCGAAATCATCACTAACGCAAAAGCTGAGAGTGCTGAGCAAACCGACAAGAACGTTACCGTGAAATACTCCGTAAACGGCGAAAACAAAGAAGTTACAGCAGATTACTTGCTCGTAACGGTTGGCCGTCGTCCAAACACCGATGGCGACCTCGGCCTTGATCTGGCCGGTATTGATCTGACGGATCGCGGTCTGGTCAAAGTCGACCACCAAGGCCGTACCAGCAACCCGAACGTCTTTGCCATCGGCGATATCGTGGCAGGACCAGCATTGGCCCACAAAGCTTCTTACGAAGGTAAAGTGGCTGCCGAAGTCATCTCCGGGCTTCCGTCCGTGGTGGACTACAAAGCTATTCCTGCTGTCGTCTTCACCGATCCTGAATGCTCCAGCGTGGGCTACACGGAAAAAGAAGCGAAAGAAAAAGGCTACAAAGTCAAAGCCGGCAAATTCCCGTTCGCGGGCAATGGTCGTGCAACTTCGCTGAATCAGCCAGACGGCTTCATTAAGATCGTAGCTAACGAAGAAAACAATGTGGTGCTTGGCGCGCAAATCGTCGGCATCGAGGCTTCCAACCTGATCGCCGAGCTCGGTCTAGCGATTGAAATGGGTGCAACCCTGGAAGATATCTCGCTTACGATCCATGCTCACCCTACACTGGGTGAAATCGTGATGGAAACAGCCGAGTTGGTTGAAGGCCATCCGATCCACGTGATCTCCCGTTAATATTTGATTTCTCACTCCGAACTGCTTAACTTTGGTAGCCAGGAGTTCTCCTAAGCTTATTGATAGGGCAAGACCGAATACAGTCGGTCTTGCCCTTTTTTTAATTGCTATAATGTTCAACCAGGTTTTGCGCTTTTGATTAATGGCTTCGGTACCCAGTTGAAAAAAAAGTTCGCCGTAAATTCTATCTCGCTCAGGTCGATCTCAGCCTCGATAACTCCGGCTTCTTTGCTAATACTCTTTATATGCGGTTCAAGCCATCGCTGGCTTTTGCATTGTCGCATTCCTTCTCCGGTCAACTCGACATAAAGGCGGACCGGCGTCTTCATTTCATTAGAACGCTTTAGCTATTCATTCAGCATCATCGGGACGAGAAGTTTGACGAGCGGACAACCGGGCTCCATTTGCGAGATGAGGAGAGCCGAACCTGTCATTGCACCTATCCCGATTTTTTCATTTTCGAAATAAAAACGGTTTTACAATCCTCGAGCCAAGAATGACATATATCGGAAAGCCGAACTGCGTGATAAATTTCCCAAGCGGTGCAGGATATTGCCTGTTTGATCTTTTTTCCTCCTTTAGTTAAAAAAGTGTTTACAAATAAAAATACCGATGGTACACTCAATTTGTAAAAACGTTATTATGAAGCTTGGTTAAAGCTTGGTTGATGATTTTGCCAACCGGGAAAATGAGTTTGCAGGAACGAGAGGGACGAATATGTACAAGCCGCTTACGATCAAAGATGTAGCGAAAAAGGCGAAGGTCTCGGTATCCACCGTCTCCAGGGTTATCAATGGACTTGATCGCGTGAAGCCGGAAACTCACCGCAGAGTTATGGAAGCAATCGAAGAGTTGAATTTCGTGCCTGACAAGACAGCGGTATCTATGGTGAAGAAAGAGACGAAAACTATTGTATTGCTCGTGCCGGATACGATGAACCCCTTCTATACGGCGGTCATTCAAGGCGCGGAGAATGAAGCAAGGAAAGACGGATATCTGCTGTTTGTTTGCTCCTCTAATGATGACCCTCAAACAGAAGAGTCCTACATCAATGAGTTAATCAGTAAAAATGTGGATGGTTTCATTATCATTCCTTGCCAAAACAGCCATCTTGCTTACTCGCAGATTCAGAAGCCGATTGTTTTTGTTGATCGCAATTACTTAATTAATCTTAACCACAGCGTAACGATCGATAACTTCGGAGGCTCGTATCAGGCAGCGCAGCATTTAATCGATTACGGTCATGAGAGAATAGCCATTATCTATGGAGAAACGCTATACCTCAATCAGAAAGAACGCTATTGGGGATTCGAACGGGCGCTCCGTGATCATGGGCTTCCTGTAAGCGCTTCCTATGTGAAAGAAGGTGATTGGCTGGAGGAGCATGGCTATAAGTCTACGATGGAGTTGCTGTCTCTTGACAATCCGCCAACCGCTATATTCGCGGCCAACAACTTGATTTGCAAAGGCTCGATTAAAGCGGTCAGAGATTTGAAGCTTAAGCTTGCCGAGGACATTTCATTAGTTGGATTTGACGATCATGAGCTGGCAAGCTTTATGATACCGCCTGTTACCGTGATTGATCGACCCAATTTGGAAATGGGAAAAGCCGCGGCGGAAATATTGCTGAGAAGCCTAA
This sequence comes from Fontibacillus phaseoli, assembly GCF_003337355.1. Lineage (GTDB taxonomy): Bacteria > Bacillota > Bacilli > Paenibacillales > Paenibacillaceae > Fontibacillus > Fontibacillus phaseoli. Next base: position 1,151,265 of record NZ_QPJW01000001.1, read on the forward strand.
AAAGTAAAAACTCCGAGCAGGCAGGTCAGAAGGTTGTTCTGGGGACGTCGTTGATCGAGCGGAGTTCAGTAAAGAAAATAAAAAAGTAATATGCAAAAGGGTTTTTATTAATCGCGTTTGTAATAACGTTTTTACAAATGTTTACTATTAATGATTTGTAATAACGTTTTTACAAAAATAAATTAGGAATGAAAGACTAAAAGGAGATGAAGAATATTGAAACCGTTTATACCTCTTGAAGAATTCCAGGACAGGGTCGTTCGTATTCAAAAAGGCATGAAAGAGCAGGGGTTGGATTTGCTTCTCGCCTTCGGAAACGAGGCAGAGCCCCAATTTGTCCGGTATCTGTCCGATTATTGGCCTTCTTTTGAATCCGCGGGCGTCTTGATTCCGGCTGAAGGAACACCTGTTCTACTGATTGGTCCGGAAACCTTGACTTTTGCGAAAGATCGTTCCAAGATTCCGGATATCCGCCGACTGCTTGTGTTCAGGGAATCCTCAGACCCGGAATATCCGGGAAGCAAGCTGGATACGTTTAAGTCGGTTATATCGGAATTGCTGGATCGAGCGCCGAAGAAGGTGGGAATTGCCGGATGGGCCATTATTCCGCAAACCATATTCAGCGAATTCTCGAAAGCGGTTACAGAAATTGGCGGAGAAGCTCCTGTTAAGGCGGATCAAGTCATGATAGCCGTCAGAGCGATTAAAAGCGAGAATGAATTGAATTGTATGCGTGAAGCCTACCGGATTACTACAATCGGATTTGAAACGGTACTGGATCAATTGCGCCCAGGCATGACTGAATTGCAAGCAAGGGGAATTGCCTTGGCGGCAATGTCCGAAGCCGGGATGGAATCGGAGGCCTATCCATTCTGGTGTTTATGCGGCGACGGAACGAATCAGGCGATTAGCCGTTCGCGTCACAAGCCGCTGGAGAAGGGGCAAATTATTCAGCTTCAAGTAGGGGCCAGATATAACGGATATGCTTCCAGCATTGGGCGGCCGGTGGTTTTTGGCAAGGCTACGGATGAGGCGAGAGCTTTAATAGAAGCGGGCATTTCCGGACAAGCCGCCATTCTGAGTACGCTCAAAGCAGGGATACCAGCCAAAGAAGTTAGCAATGCATACGAGGCGGCCATTGCTAAAGCGGGGTATTCCGATTGGCTGCTGTACGGACCATGCCATGCTACCGGACTAATGGAAGGAGAGCCGCCATGGATCGAATCGAATTCCACTTGGATCCTCCAGGAGAATATGACATTCTGCGTAGATGTGTTTTTAGGCAACAAAGAGAAGGGAATCGGCTTGCGCTTTGAAGACGGTGTGAGAGTAACCGGATCAGGCGTGGAAGAGTTCTCGAATCTGCGGAGGGAGGTTATTGAATTGTGAACACCCTGACTGCGCAAAGCCCCATTTTATTGGAGACGCATAACATTCAGAAGTCGTTTATGGGACATGTTGCGTTAGGAGACGTCAGTTTTTCGTTAAGGGGTGGAGAATGTCTTGCGCTTGTCGGTGAGAATGGCGCAGGCAAAAGTACGTTAATGAAAATATTGTCCGGGGTCTACAAGAGGGATCACGGCTTGATCAAGATCAAGGGACAGGAAGTGCAGATAGGCGATCCCAAGGCGGCTCAAAAGCTCGGAATCAGCATTATCCACCAGGAGCTTCAGCTTATCCCGGATTTAACGGTATACGAGAATATTTTTCTAGGCAGGGAGTATGGCAAAGCGGGGATCATTAACGATGCGGAGATGATTCGCCAGACACGCAAGCTGTTGGATTCAATAGAGGTGGCTATTGATCCAAAGTCGCTTGTGAGACAGTTGACGATTGCCGAGCAGCAGGTTGTGGAAATCTCCAAGGCTTTATCCCAGAACGCCGATATCATCATTATGGATGAGCCGACCGCATCGCTAAGCTTGACCGAGGTACAGCAATTGTTCGGCATCATTCATCAACTGAAGCGTGAAGGTAAAGGGATAATCTATATTTCGCATCGGCTGGAAGAGTTAAGAGGTATTGCAGAACGAATCTGCGTACTGCGGGATGGAACGCTCGTAAAGGAACTGCCTTGCGATGCGGAAGTTGACGAGATCATTGAACATATGGTGGGCAGGAAAATAACAAATCTGTATCCGGAACTGAATTCGGAAATTGGGAACTGCCTGCTTGAAGTGGATAATCTATCAGATTCTCAGATATTGTCCGATGTCTCCATGCAGATTCGGGAAGGGGAAGTAGTCGGGGTCTCGGGTTTAATGGGTTCTGGACAAACTCAGCTTGCCCGGGCTATATACGGACTTACCAAAAGAATCAAAGGAGAGATCCGAATCGAGGGGCAAAGCTACAAGAATCCCTCGCCGCAAAGATCAATTCGTTTGGGTCTGGGGCTTGTTAGCGAGGATCGCAAGGATGAGGGGCTTGTATTGGGGATGTCTATTGCCTCCAATACAACGCTCTCCAATTTGGAGCCTGCCTTGAACAAGCTCAGGATGATCGATAGCCGCAAGGAAAATCAAATTGCCGAGCAATACAGAGGGAAGCTGAAGATCAAATCTGTGAATTGCTTGCAGGAGGTAATTCTGCTAAGCGGCGGAAATCAACAGAAGGTCGTGTTGGCCAAAGTAATGATGACAAATCCCAAGGTCATCATTATGTGCGAGCCGACCCGCGGAGTGGATGTGAACGCCAAAGTAGAGATTTACAACCTGATCGACCAGTTTGTGCGGGAGAAAAAGGCGGTCCTTCTCATTTCCTCCGAATTGCCGGAAATATTGGGGTTAAGTCATCGCGTACTTGTTATGGACAAGGGGAAAATTGTAGCCGAATTTTCCCATCAGGAGGCTACCCAGGAGAAAATTATGTATTATGCAACCGGCGGAAATTTGATTGAAGGGGGAGAGGCAGATGACAAATAACGCTCAATTCTGGATGTTTGCCAGAAAGTATGGAATGCTCATCGTGTTAATACTGTTCATTACGGTGCTTGCCTTCATAAGCCCGCAATTTTTTACGACAAGCAATTTCCTCAACATTGGCAGGCAGGTTTCACTAAATGCCATTCTTGCTGCAGGAATGACGATTATTATTATCTCCGGTGGCATTGATCTTTCTATAGGCGGACTGGTGGCTTTGACCAGTTGTCTGTGCGCGGCAATGCTGGCGGATGGCCACAGCATCTTTATTGCTATCGGACTGGCCGTTCTTGTCGGGGCCGCCGGAGGATTCGCCAACGGGTTCGTCATCGCCAAAACGAATATTGCCCCCTTTATTATAACGCTTGCCGCTTTATCAGTTTTCAAAGGGGTTACGCTGCTGTTCACGAATGCCCGTCCGATCCCCATCGATAATGACACATTCGGGCAGCTCGGACAAGGATATTTAGGCAAGATTCCGTATCCGATTCTCATAATGCTTGCGATCTTTTTTATCGTCTACCTTGTACTGAAGAAAACGAAGCTTGGCAGATATGTATATGCCATTGGCGGCAATGAGAAATCCGCCATTCTTGCGGGTATCAATGTTCCGCGCATTAAGATGATCGTCTATTCCTTATCCGGTATAGCCGCCGCTCTGACCGGCGTTTTATACGCATCAAGATTGCTTTCGGGAGTGCCCAACCTGGGAACAGGCTTCGAGTTGACCGCCATCACGGCTGTTGTGCTCGGAGGAACAAGCTTCACGGGAGGACAAGGAGGGGTGTGGGGGACGCTAATAGGCGTCATTATATTAGGAGTCATGGGCAACGCGCTGAATCTGCTCGGCATATCCGCTTTCTATCAGGATATTGTAACTGGATTTGTTGTTTTGTTGGCTGTTCTGTTTGACCGTTTTATCTATACTCGGCTTGCAACCAACTAAAAATGAATCAGGGGTGGTCTAATTGAGTAAGAACAAAAAACCGAAATGGCTCGTGTCAGTGATCGTGATCATGGTTCTTCTCGTTTCCGCATGTGGTAATAATTCGGAAAATACGGCAAATGGCTCTGAGCCTGGAGATTCTGCAGGTAGCCCGTCAGGCAATGCGTCTACTATCGGATTTACTGTCCCGACACTAAATAATCCATTTTTTGTTGATATGCAGAAGGGTGCCGAGCAAGCAGCGGCAGAACGGGGTCTCAAGCTGATTATGGTAGGCGGAGACAACGATATTACGAAACAGGTTAAGCAGGTAGAGGATTTTATTCAAAATAAAGTGGATGCCATTGTCATTCAAACTGTAGACACGACCGGGATTGTTCCGGTAATCAAACAAGCAAATCAAAGCGGTATTCCCGTATTTACAACGGCCGAAACGCCTTCCGACGGCGAGATTGTAACGAGCATCGGATTCGATAGCTATGAGTCTGGGCAGAACGGAGGCGAATTTATCGCCAAAGAACTGAATGGCAAAGGAAACGTCGTTGAATTGATCGGTGTGCTCGGACAAGAGACAAGCCGATTGAAATCGGACGGATTCAAGGATGCGTTAAGCAAGTATCCGGATATTAAGCTTCTAGACTCTCAGCCGGCTCAATATGACAGATCGACGGCAATGACTGTTATGGAAAACTATTTGCAGAAGTTTCCGCAAATAGATGCAGTATACGCTGCCAACGACGAGATGGCGCTGGGTGCCGTTCAAGCGATTAAAGCGGCGGGCAAGCTTGACCAAATTAAGGTTATGGGCAATGACGGTACGGATGATGCACTTAAAGCAGTCAAGGAAGGCGAAATGATCGCAACCAATGCGACCCCTGCATTTATTCAGGGATATATTGCAATCGATATGGCTGATCGGGCGTTGAAGGGCGAGAAGCTGCCGGCTACCATCAAAGAGAAAAACTTTATCATTACCAAGGATGAAGTTGATGATGCGGAAAGCATTCTTAAAGGTGTAGAAGAGGACAAACGTTATTGGCTGGAGCAGTTGAAATAAGCGTTGTATGGGAGTGACGAAGGTGGATATCAGACACAAAATAATCACCTATATAGACGAGCATAGGGAAGAGGCCATCCAATTTCTGAGAGAGATGGTGCGATTCGATAGTACGATAATCGATCAGGGAGTCGACGGCAAGGAAAAAGAAGTTCAGGAATGGCTGGCTGAGCGGCTTGAAAGCTGGGGCTATAAGGTTAGACTGTTCGAGCCGGACAACGATAAGTTGAGCGAATATGCCGATTACAACCCCGGTCACGTCTATCATAACAGACCGAATCTGGTTGCCGTGAAACAGGGGACGGGCGAAGGACGCTCGATCTTGCTGAACGGTCATGTGGACACGGTTGCTGTCGGAGATTTGAACAAATGGAGCCGTTCGCCCTGGAGCGCCGATGTCAGCGAAGGCAGAATATATGGTCGCGGTACGACCGATATGAAGGGGGGAGTAGCCGCTATGATCTTGGCGGCGCGCTTCCTGGAGCAGGCGGGGGTAGAACTAAAAGGCGATCTTATGATTCAAAGCGTCGTAGACGAAGAGGGCGGCGGAAACGGCACATTGGCTTGCGTTGCTGAAGGCTACCGGGCGGATGCGGCGGTTGTAACAGAGCCTACCCGCTTCCACATTCAACCGATCGGCAGAGGCGTTCTGCTGCTGGAAGTAGAAGTGTATGGAAAAGCCAACCATGCCTGTTATAAATGGGAGGGCGTCAATGCGATCGAGAAGGCCATAAAGATCGCGGAAGGCTTGAAAGAGCTGGAGCATGAATGGATCGCCCGGCGAAGCAATCCGCAGCTCCCGGGCCCGTCGATCAGCTTGGGATACATGAACGGCGGAATAGCGGCTCCTATCGTGCCGGATGCCTGTACTTTAAAATTCGATATCAAATATCTGCCTGTTGTAGTCGGCCATGACGGCCAGGAAACGGAACTGAGCGGCGACCAGATCAAGCTTGAGGTTGAGGAGCGGATTAAGCGCATCTGCAGCTCTGATAGCTGGCTTGAGCAGCATCCCCCTCGATTGAATTGGTTTCTGCACGTGATGCCGCATCGACTGGATCCCTCTCATGAGCTTATTGCAACGGCCGCCGGCGTATCGGAGGAGCTGTTCGGTTGGAGTAAAATATCCGGATTGCCGAGCGGATCCGATGCCCGACATCTGTTAAACAGCGGCGGTATTCCGTCCATCGTGTTTGGCCCCGGTGATATGAGAATGGCGCATACCTTGGATGAATCGATTGGCGTGGAGGATTATATATCCGCTATAAAAGCATTGGCTCTCATTATTCTCGACTGGACAAACAAAAGCCCGCAAAGGTAAGTTCGAAAGAACGGCAATCATAATCGTTTACTTTAAATATTGGAGGGAGCCCGTTTTAGACGGGTTTCTTTCCTTTTAACAACTAAAGGATGGTGGAAATGAAACGTAACGGTATTTTGAATCGCGGATTAAATGAAGTGTTGGCTGCAATGGGGCATGGTCAAATTCTGATCGTATGCGATGCAGGTTTTCCTATACCGACTCATGTAAGATGTGTCGATCTTTCCGTCACGAAAGACATCCCTGATTTGGAAACGGTGCTTAGAGCCATTACATCGGAATTTATAACGGAAAAGGTTATTTATGGTCAACAAATTCAAGATTTTAACACTCCTCTTTATAAAGAATTACAGCATTTATTCAGCGACTGTGAGCATGAGATTATTCCTCATGAAGAAATAATAGGGCGAGTAGCCCATCAGGCCGTTGCGGTCATTAGAACGGGCGCCTATAATCCTTGGGGCAATATTGCTCTGGTATCGGGCACAGACCCGTTCGCTTGGTATACGAATAAAGAGGTTCACATGCCGGAGGCTTATCAGCAAAGAAAAGAAGCGATTATCGCTGCTAACCAAAGGGCCAAGTATTATTCGGAATGAGGTGACGTCTTCTATGAACAAAAAATATGCGATCGGGATGGACTTCGGCACAGAGTCAGGCCGTGCGGTACTGGTTGATTTATCCGATGGTACTGAAATCACGGAGCATGTCACGCCTTATTCGCATGGGGTAATTACGGAATACTTGCCGAACTCGGATGAAAAGCTGGGACAGGAATGGGCGCTGCAGCATCCGGGTGATTACCTGGAGGTGCTGGAGCGTTCGATTCCTGCGATCATGAAAGCATCGGGGATCGAGCCGAATCATATCATTGGCATTGGCGTTGATTTTACGTCATGTACAATGCTTCCTGTCGATACGGAGGGAAGTCCGTTATGCTTCAAGCCGGAGTGGAAAGGGAACCCCCACTCCTGGGTGAAATTGTGGAAGCATCATGCCGCTCAGCACGAAGCGAATGAAATCAATCGGTTCGCTTCTGAACGGGGAGAAGCCTTCTTATCCCGCTATGGGGGGAAAATATCATCGGAATGGATGATTGCGAAGATACTGCAAATCTTAAGCGAGGCTCCTGAAGTTTATGAGGAGACGGATCGTTTCGTGGAGGCAGCCGACTGGGTTGTGGGCCAGTTGACGGGAGTAATCGTTCGCAACAGTTGTAGCGCCGGGTATAAAGCTATGTGGAATAAACAGAAAGGATATCCGGAAGAAGCCTTCTTCCAGGCTCTCCATCCGCGAATGGGCAATTTGGTTCATACGAAGCTGCGCGGCGAAGTTATTCCTCTGGGAGCCAAGGTTGGAGAACTAACCGAAGAGATGGCAACCCGGTTAGAATTGAAGGCGGGAATTACTATTGCGACAGGCTGTATAGACGCTCATGCGGCGGTTCCTGCGGTGGGGGTAGTGACTCCGGGCGAGCTTGTGATGACCATGGGCACTTCGACCTGTCACTTGCTGCTCAGCGCGGAAGACAAGCCGGTCAAGGGAATATGCGGCGTTGTCGAAGACGGTATTATCCCTGGACTTTTTGCTTATGAGGCAGGACAGCCCGCGGTTGGAGACCTTTTCGCTTGGTATGTCAATCAAGCCGTTCCGGAGTATGTCAAGCATGCGGCCGAGCAGGAGGGAATTAGCGTTCATGGCTGGCTGGAGCAAAGAGCCGCGGTCTATTGGCCCGGGCAGACAGGGCTGTTGGCGCTGGACTGGTGGAACGGCAACCGTTCGGTTTTGGGAGATGCAAATTTATCAGGTCTTATATTGGGACTGACCCTGCAGACAAAGCCTGAGGAAATCTACCGCGCTTTGTTGGAATCGACAGCCTTCGGCACACGGAAAATTGTCGAGGAATTTCAAACAAGCGGCGTAGAGATTGTTAAACTGTATGCATGCGGCGGGTTGCCGCAAAAAAATGCATTGCTTATGCAAATTTATGCGGATGTAACGAATCTGGAAATTATCGTTGCCGATTCAAAGCAAACTTCGGCTTTGGGGGCGGCGATCTTTGCCGCTGTCGCCGCCGGGTCGGCTCAGGGAGGCTACGACAGCATTGTAGACGCAGCTCAAGCAATGGCTCGGGTGAAAGAAGAATCGTACAAGCCGATTCCGTCAAACGTAATCGCGTATGACAAGCTATATAAGGAGTATAGTCAGCTTTATGATTATTTTGGTTCGGGAGCAAACGATGTTATGAAGCGTCTTAAAGCTTTAGCTGCCTATTAATTCGGTTCTGCGTGGGAAAAGCTGCTTGACCGCAAAGGGACCATATTGCTATCGGGAGTAGATTTGAGACGCAACACATTGATAATGAACTCAATCTCTAGTTATACAAATCCTTCCGCAAAATGACAAAATAATCACGTTCCGCCCATGGCATGCTGTTACAATGAAACTAACTTTTCGGTTTCTGGTAACGTTTATATAATGTCGGTAGACAGCACATTCGGCGAGGAGCGATGTCTTCATGGGCAAAAAAACCGGAAAAAAATCAGCGGGGATTATTTTGTTGTTGACGGCGGGTGCGTTATTATCCGGTCCAGCCAAGGCAGACCCTTCCTTGAATTTATGGATAGACGGAAAGCAGCAGGATACGCGGGTGGAATGGAGAGACGGAAAGATTATGGCTCCACTCCGCTCGTTGGCGGAATCCTTGGAGGCAAGCGTGTCCTGGGACCCGAAAAGGAACCGGGTTTATGTGGAGAGCGATCCTGGCGACTCCCCAGGACAAAACGGTAGGGAAGATGCCAAAGTAACCCTGGAGCAGGTTGCATCCTGGGTCAAACAGCAGGGAGCCAGATCGAACTATTATCTGGAAGGACTTTCCTATGAGGAAGTTCAACTGGATGAGGATGACGAACTTGAAGTGATTGCGGGAATCGACGGCGGGGTGCATTTGGGACAGTTTTTTATTTTTGATCGAAATGCCTCCGGGAGCTATAAGCTGCTGGCGGAAAAGAATTGGAAGGTCGAGCAGTTGGACCCGGGGGCTGCAAAAGATGTTGAATCGAAGAAAGTATTTGAAACGGTGGAACGGACGGGCGGTACCGGAATCGATGTGTATTATGCCCACCTTTGGTATCTGGACAATGGTGCCATGAAGGAGGCGTGGAGAGGTACCTTGAAGGAAAGATTTGCTATGGTTTCAGGCGGACATTCCCTGCTTGCCGGAAGCTATCAGGTCATTAATAACATGCTGTACAGTTGGGAAACGTTCACCAGGCTGGCTGACGATGATGAAACCGTCGTGGGCAAACCGGAAACGAAGATGAAGGTGTATCGTTTTGATGGAACCAAGTTCGTGGAATGAACAAGGCCCGATCCTGAAGTTCAACAGGGATCGGGCTTGTCTTTTATAATTAGATAAACAAATTAATGCCGGATTGATCCGCTTTGCCTAAATAATATCCGACTCCGCCGATTTTGACGCCTTGGATCAATTCTTCCTGCTTGATTCCCATGACGTCCATGGACATTTGGCAAGCAACGATTTCCACGCCTTGATCCAGCGCGCTTTGCATCAGTTCTTCAAGGGAAGCGATGTTACCGTTCTTCATAACGCCGCGAATCATTTTCGCTCCCATGCCCAACATGTTCATCTTCGACAGGGACAACTTGCGGCTACCGCGTGGCATCATGGCTCCAAACATTTTGCCGATCATGTTTTTCGGGACGGTTACCTTTTCCGGTTTCCGGATCACGTTCAATCCCCAGAACGTAAAGAACATCGTTACTTTTTTACCGCTTGCAGCCGCTCCGTTCGCAATGATGAACGAGGCGATGGCTTTGTCGAGATCGCCGCTGAATACAACCATGGAGGTGCCTTCCTGGGATGAGGCCGGTGCCTGAGTCTGAGCTTTTTCGGCAGAACTCCTATACGTTCCTTTGCCAAGATAAGCTTCGATCATGCCGTTATCCTGTTTGCTGACCTGAATCATCTCGTTCTGGGACATTATCGCCCATGCCTGCACATCTTCGTAAAAACCGGGATCCGACGCGGTCACGCGTAAAATTTGACTGTCCTGAAGCCGGTCCATCGCTTGCTTGACTTGAATCAACGGGCCCGGGCAGCAAAGGCCGCAGGCGTCTAATTCGGCATCGGCCCGCAGTTCTCCGATAGGTGCTTGGGCTGTGGCAGCGATTTCTTGAAACGCCTTGGTGCTGCGTACATCTACTGCAGTGGTACTCTTATAAACGTCATTGCCGCCGCCGCTAGGGTATGCTCTTTGTCCGGGCTGATAAAGTGACATTTGATAGGTCTTGTAACCGCCGGTCAGATTGCGGACACGGAATCCTTTTTGCTGCAAAATTCTCGAAGCGGTATATCCGCGCAGCCCGACCTGGCAGTACACCCAGATTTCCTTGGCGGCATCCAGATCGGAGAGCCGGGCGCGCAACTCATCGACCGGGATGTTCAAGGAATTGGGAATGTGTCCGTTCGCATGCTCAATTTCCGAGCGTACGTCGACAAGTAGGGTAGTATTCTCATCGCGGCTTTCCAGCTCCTTGGGAACAAAGACGGCGGTTCTGCCGGTCAATACATTCTGCGCCGTATAGCCGGCCATATTCACCGGGTCTTTCGCCGAGGAGTAAGGAGGGGCATAAGCCAATTCCAGTTCGGTAAGATCGTTCACCGTGCCCCTGAAGCGGATCGTTGTTGCGATATCGTCGATTCGCTTATCCACGCCGTCAAATCCGACTCCTTGGGCGCCAAGCACGCTTCCTTCGTTATTGAACAGAAGCTTGAGCGTCATAGGCGTAGCACCCGGATAGTAGGAGGCATGGGAGTTCGGATGGACATAAATGACATGGTAAGGCAAACCGAGACGCTGCAATGTTTTTTCGTTATTACCGGTACTTGCACCTGTTAAGCCGAACACTTTGATAATCGATGTTCCTTGTGCGCCTTTGAAGGTAGTGCCCAGACCGCAAACATTGTCCGCCGCAATACGCCCTTGTTTATTGGCCGGTCCCGCGAGCGGGAGTGCTGTTTTCGTGCCATTGACATAATCTTTGATTTCGATTGCATCGCCTGCCGCGAAAATATCCCGTTGGGTAGTCTCTAACTGTTCATTGACGAGAATATGCCCCTTCGGTCCCAGCTCGATGCCGCTGCCCTGCAGAAATCCCGTATCCGGCGATACGCCGATCGCCAGAATAACCATTTCGGTGGTCAGGGTGACTCCGCCGGCCGTGGTAACCTCAATTAGCTCACCCTTGTCCTGAAAGCCCTGGACACTCTGCGACAAGAGCAGGTTCACCCCATGGCCCTCGAGTTCTTTAGCAAGTAGACCGGCCATTTCCGCATCGAATGGAGCCAAAATTTGCGGACCACCTTCAATTAACGTTACCTCCAGGCCGACTTCTTTCAGATTTTCGGCCATTTCCACGCCGATAAAACCGCCGCCGATGACGACAGCGGAAGAAACTCCATCCTCCGCAACACGTTTTTTAATCCGGTCCGTGTCCGGTATGTTGCGCAGGGTGTGTATTTTTGCGCTATCAATCCCCGGTAGATTAGGCCGAATCGGCTTGGCCCCGGGAGATAATATTACCGCGTCATACGTTTCCTCATACTCCCCTCGCGCTATGCTCCGTACGGTAACCGTTTTGGTTACGGGGTTAATTCCAGTCACTTCACTATCAATCCGGACATCGATATTAAATCGCTTATACATCGCCTCCGGGGTCTGCACCAGCAGCTTTGACCGCTCCTTGATGGAATCTCCGATATAATAGGGGAGGCCGCAGTTGGCAAACGAAATGTACGAATCCCGTTCGAACATAATAATTTGCGCTTCCTCGTCCAGACGGCGCAACCGGGCTGCTGCCGACGCGCCTCCGGCGACACCTCCGACAATGATGACTTTTTTGCCCATCACTATTCCTCCTTGAATAAAATGCTTATGAGTTGTTTGATTTTGTCGTCCGCTATATGATATTTGACCTCAAGCCCGCTCCGTTCGGCTTCGACGATGCCCATGCTGCGAAGCTTTTGCAAGTGCTGAGAAACGGTCGATTGGGGCAGCTTAAGACATTCCTGCATATAGGTGACATTGCATTCCCGTTTTTGGAGCAATCCCTTGACGATGCATAAACGAACCGGATGGGCCAGTGCCTTCAAGATTTCAGCGGCTTCTTCATAAGCTTTGAAATTGTTGTCCACTCGTATCACTCCATTTATAAGATACATCACTATATCGCGATATTACGATATTGTGATTTAGATGTCAAATCTACGCATAATAACTCTTTGGTTGATTTACCGTTTACTGACTGCTAAAGTAAAAAGGTCAAACCAAACCGACAGAACGCAGTCTTTCTTTTGAACCTATTTGACCGCACCGAAGTAGCTTGGTCGCTCACTTTTATGGTAGGATGGATGCTGCAATGTTTTTACCGGTGTTTCCGCCCATTATGCGTACATAGTGATTTATTCGGGTTTTGCGTGATTAGGGATCGCAGGGTCACTCTTTTTATTTTTACGTAGAAGATGAAGTCAATTTAGAAGATTGATTGGTAAAGGAGAGAGCTAAAAGCAATGGAAACGATTTTTTCAATTCTTAAATCTATTATCTTGGGGATTGTGGAAGGGATCACCGAATTCCTGCCGGTATCGTCCACGGGCCACCTCGTTATTTTTGAAAATTTTCTGGGCTTCACCGGCACGACGCCATCTTATGTTGAAATGTATACTTATGTCATTCAGCTGGGAGCCATTCTGGCGGTCATCGTTTTATATTGGGGTAAGATTAAAGATACGCTGGTCAACTTCTTCCCTCAGAAAGTCGGGTTTGAGAAATCCGGTTTCCGGTTTTGGCTGATGCTGGCGATCGCTTGCATTCCCGGCGGCGTATTCGGCATTCTGCTTAACGATTGGGCGGATGAGCATTTGTTTACGCCGGTCGTCGTAGCGTTCACATTGTTCTTCGGCGGTTTGTGGATGCTCTATGCGGAGAAAAAATTCCGAAACAACGGCCTCGGCGGCGGCGGTGAGGAATTGAGCGTCACGGTGAAACAAGCGCTTATTATCGGTGCGTTTCAAGTTCTGGCGATCATCCCGGGGATGTCGCGCTCCGCATCGACCATTATCGGCGGCTGGGTAGCCGGTTTGACTACGGTAGCGGCGGCTGAGTTCTCGTTCTTCTTGGCCATTCCGGTCATGGTAGGGATGAGCTTCCTGAAAATTATGAAAATCGGCGGATTTTCGAGCATGACTTCTACCGAACTCATATCGTTGGGCGTAGGCTTTGTCGTTTCGTTCCTGGTGGCCCTTGCCGTCATCAGCAAATTTATCTCTTACCTGCAGAAGAAACCGATGAAGATATTTGTTTACTATCGGATGATATTTGCGATCATTGTCCTGGTGGCGGGTATCGCAGGATTTTTCCACTAAAATTCAATATTTAGCTCAAGCCCGGGCTCGGAATAGGCAACTATTCCGGCCCGGGCTTCGTTATTATCGGCAAGGGTATAATAATTCATCAAATCCGAAGGAGGTACGTTACTGTGAAACTCCAGAGTTCGGTGATAGCAACGATTGTACTGCTTTGTCTTTTGATAGCACAGGGCAAGTTATCGTTATCCGCTCCCGAGCCTTTATCTTCGCCCCTGCCTGCTGGTTTAACTGGAAAACAAAGCAACGAAGTACTGACAATAAGTGCAAAAGCTGTGCTGGACAAAAATAAAGCAGAATATATAACCGAAGTAAATATTGGCAACCTGACAGAGAATGGCGTCGATATTTTGGCAGACTGCGGAAGTTTAGTCTCTTACGACAACAAAAAATCGGTAGTAGGTTCAGATTCTTTTGAATGTGCTGCTGTGCACTCCATGCTATTACATAAGAAGTCTGTCGAAACATTTTCTCTGAATATACCGCAGGAATCATACCATGACGGCTCGCTGAGCATTACCGTACGCTATCAAACCAGACAAGGGCCCGCAGAAGCGCTTCATCTTGAACTCAGGAGTCCGGGTCCAGACAAAGGATAGCCCGTATTTAAGTTATGTATTAAACAATGCGGAAAGCACACTCCAAACGCCCATTCCGGTCAGGATTAAGGCCGAGGCGAGGTCCACCGTCCGAATGGCCGCCGGTGCCAGCAGCCGCTTGCGAAACAAGTTCACAGTCGTAGTCAGTACGCTCCACCACAAGGCAGAGCCGAGCCAAATTCCTGCGGAGAACGCCGCGGCCCCTTCCCAGGAACTTGTTATGGAAGGAGTTCCTAATCCTGCAGCCAACGCCGCAAAGGAAATCAGCGTCATCGGATTCGTTAGGGTAAGCAGGAAAGATGAGGCGAAGGTGAGCAGCTTGCGGGACGGCTCGGGAGGATTCGGATCCTGCAAGGCAGGCTTGCGGCGGAAGCCGGAAAGCCCCAGCAGGATGATGAGAAGTCCGCCGCCGATTTTAATAACATAACTGTACATCATCATAGTGGAGGAAATGGCGCTCACGCCGAATGCAGCGATAGCTGCGTAACAGGCATCTGCTGTCGCAATTCCCAACCCGGCGGCCATTCCTTTTTTCCATCCTCCCAAGAGGCTGGAACGCATACATAACAGCCCCATTGGACCAATAGGGGCTGCGATGGCGGCACCCGTAAGCATGCTTTTTATAAGAATCAGAATGATCATATCGTAATAACTCCTTGAACTAATTCCTCGAAATTCCGTTATTCCTCTTTTAAAGTCGATAGTACGATTGTCGTTTTGGTCTTCACGACGCCAGCAAATTGCTTTATGGTTCCCGAAATAAATTGCTCCAGGGAGTTGATGTCCCTTACGCCGATTTTTAACAAATAATCGTAGTCTCCGGCTAAATGATGGCATTCCAGGATACATGATTCTTCGGCCACCTGCCTGGTGAATGCTTCTATATATTTGGGATGTTCGATAATGACCGATATGTAGGCCAACAAATGGCGGCCGGACGCCTCCCGATTCAGTCGCAAGGTGAACCGCTCGATCGTGCCTTTCTCTTCAAGTTTGCGAATTCTTTCTGACACGGCGGGCACCGACAAATGGACGGCTTTGCTGATTTCGGAACTGGTTATGCGGCTGTTTCGCTTTAACAGCTCCACGATTTGAACATCTACGTTATCCATAAATTCATGGCTCCTTCTCGCTACTATGTTGTTAATGATTATATATGATGATTTAAATATTGTGGCGATTTGCGAAAAATGCCGAAAAAATTTAATTATATAGAACATTTATATTAAATTAATAAATAAAGGGTTGCATAAAATGCTGTTTAACTTAAATTATTTAAGTAGTTAATCCTATTGCTTGGACAGGGGTAACCGTGTTCCGGTTAAAATTGGGGAGGGAAAGAAAGTGAGCGAATCCGTACATATTTCACAGGCTTCGTTTAAGGATTTGAATGAAACTGCAGTTCTGTTTAACGATTATAGGGTCTATTATGGAAAAGATTCCGATTTGGAGGGGGCAGGCGCTTTTTTGTACGGTCTGATGGAGCATAGAGAATCCGTCGTTTTTTTGGCCAGGGGGAACGAAAACGGAAAGGCGGCCGGTTTTGCCCAGTTGTACCCGGTGTTCTCCTCTTTGTCCATGCAGCGGTCATGGATTCTTAACGATTTGTATGTTGCGGCGGAATTCCGGAATCAAGGCATCGGGCATCAACTGCTGGCTGCGGTTTCGGATTATGCCGTATTCACCAAGTCAAAGGGGATCGCGTTGGAAACCGGAGTCGGTAACCTCGGTTCTCAAAGGCTGTACGAGCAATGCGGATATGTCCGGGACGATGAATTTTACCATTACTTTTTGAATCTATAGGCAGATGTACATTCAACATGTTCATCAACAGAAAGGAGGGCAGGCTATGAAAAGAATCGATATCGTTTACGCCTTGATAACCAGCCCGGACAAGCGGCGGGTGTTGATGGTTCAAAACCGGGATAACCGGAATACGTGGACCTTGCCTGGCGGTACGGTCGAACCGGGAGAAACGCTGGTCCAGGCGCTGCGCCGCGAGGTGAAGGAGGAGGCCGGAATCGAGATTGAGGTTCACGGAGTAATGGCGGTGAATGAAGTCGTATTTTCCGAAAAGGAAGAGCATTTCGTGCTTCTGACATTCCGGGCGGAGATGACCGGCGGACGGGAAGTCACGATGATGCCGGATGAGATTTCCGCGGTATCCTGGATCGAGCTTGAACGGGCGGACGGCTTAATGCCGTATTATGAAGCCGGATTAAGCGGCCTCGTCACAGCGGGGCAAGAGGTTCCTTATTGTGATGAAGGAAAAGGATAGGCGGGTTAACGCATGAACCGGTAACGATCACTTACGCGGTATTTTGCAGGAATCTTGGACAGATTAAGCAAGGACGGTGAAGTCTGCCCTGTCCTCTTGGCCGAAGATGACCGGCTTCCGAAAATGGACATCCCTTCTCTTTATTACTTTGATATAATAGACAAGATCTTATATAAAATGATACGGGGTGTGCAATAGATGCGTAATTATTTGGATTTGCTGCAAGACGTTTTGGACCATGGAACGCCGAAAGAAGACCGTACGGGTACGGGTACGATTTCCGTATTCGGCAGACAGCTCCGGTTTGATCTCGGCAAGGGTTTTCCGTTAGTAACTACGAAAAGGATTCATCTTAAATCGGTGGTTCACGAGCTGTTATGGTTTTTAAAGGGAGAAACCAATATATCGTATTTAAAAGAGCACGGCGTCCGCATTTGGGATGAGTGGGCCGATGAGAACGGGGATCTCGGCCCGGTTTACGGTTCGCAGTGGCGCGCCTGGGAAGCGCCGGACGGCCGCAGAATCGATCAGATCGCGAACGTCATCGAGGCGATCAAGAACAATCCCGATTCCCGCCGTCATCTGGTCAGCGCATGGAATGTGGCTGAAGTCGATAACATGAAATTGCCTCCGTGTCACTTCGTGTTTCAGTTTTATGTTGCCGGCGGCAAACTATCCTGTATGCTGACAATGCGCTCGGTGGACACTTTCCTGGGCCTGCCGTTCAATATTGCCAGTTACTCGCTGCTAACGCATATGGTAGCCCAACAGTGTGGTCTTGAGGCGGGAGAGTTTATCTGGTCCGGCGGCGACGTGCATATTTACGGCAATCATCTGGAACAGGTGAAAACGCAGCTGGAGCGCGAACCCTACCCGTTGCCCCGGCTTGTGATCAAGCGGAAGCCGGACTCGATATTTGATTATGTCTATGAAGACTTTGAGTTTGAAGGCTACCAGTATCACCCGACGATTAAGGCAACGGTAGCTGTGTAACGGAAAAATGCAAGCTTAAAAGAAGAATGAGAGGGGCAATCAGATTTGGGTGTAACGCTAATATGGGCAATGTCACGGAACGGGGCGATCGGCCGGAACAATCAACTGCCTTGGCGTCTGCCGGCGGATTTGAAGTATTTTAAAGAACAGACTACAGGGAAGACGATGTTGATGGGCCGGAAAACATGGGAGTCCATGGGCAGCCGTCCGCTGCCGAACCGGCGGAGCATCGTCCTGACGGCGGATCATGCTTACGAGGCGGAAGGGGCGGAAATCGTTCACAGCGTTGAAGAGGCGATGAAGTATGCCCAGGCGGAAGAACTCATGGTGATCGGCGGAGCCGGCGTGTTTCAGCATTTCCTTCCGCTGGCCGACCGTCTGCTTATGACCCAAATTGACGAGGACGTCGAAGGCGATGTGTTTTTCCCCCATTTCGACGGGTCCGAATTTGATTTGGTTCTGGAAAAAGAGGGAATTCGTGATGAGAAGAATCCTTATGCTTACCGCTTTTTGACTTACGAACGGCACAAGACTGCTGCGCAATAGTGCAAATTATCATATCATTAATCCATTAATAACAAATCCCGCGGGTGCTAACATCAAGATACACTGAAATGTGAGAGTTTCGGAGCGATTCAGAAGCTTTTACGTCTAACGGATGGGGGAAGTTTTGATGTCTACACCAACGGGGTTTATGGAATATAACCGAGAGCTTCCGGGGGACCGGAGCCCGTCCGAACGGGTCCAGGACTGGCAGGAGTTTCATAAGCATATGTCGGATGAAGAGTTGCGGACCCAAGGGGCCCGCTGTATGGATTGCGGCACGCCTTATTGCCATACGGGAATGGATATGACGGGAGGCACCTCGGGCTGTCCGGTACACAACCTGATTCCGGAATGGAACAATCTAGTGTATCGCGGCCTTTGGAAGGATGCGCTCGACCGCCTTCATAAAACAAACAATTTTCCGGAGTTTACGGGACGCATTTGTCCGGCGCCTTGCGAAGGTTCCTGTACGGTCGGACTGATCGGACAGCCTGTCACGATCAAAACGATCGAGCAGGCGATCATCGACAAGGGCTTCGAAGAGGGCTGGGTCGTTCCCGAGCCTCCGGAAAAACGGACTGGGCGCAAAGTGGCCGTAGTCGGTTCCGGACCGGCGGGATTGGCTTGCGCCGCACAGTTGAACAAAGCGGGACATGACGTGACCGTGTTCGAACGGTCCGACCGGATCGGCGGACTGCTTATGTACGGTATCCCGACGATGAAGCTAGACAAGGCTGTCGTTCAGCGCAGGGTAGATCTGCTTGCCGCGGAAGGTGTAAAGTTTGTAACGAATACGGAAATCGGCAAGGATGTTAAAGCTCAGCAGCTTGTTGACGAATACGATGCCATTGTGCTTTGCGGCGGGGCGACGAAACCCCGCGAGTTCAATATCGAGGGCAGCGAGCTTAAAGGCGTGCAGTACGCCATGCCGTACTTGAACGGAACGATCAAGAGCTACCTCGATTCCGGGCTGCAGGATGGCGAGTATGTGTCGGCCGAAGGCAAAGATGTTATTGTCATTGGCGGCGGGGATACCGGATCCGACTGCGTGGCAACAGCGCTGCGTCACGGCTGCCGCAGCATCACCCAATTCGGGACGCATGCCATGGCTCCGCTTACGCGGGACAATATTAACAATCCTTGGCCGCAGTTCCCGAATGTGTATACGCTCGATTATGCCCAGCAGGAAGCCAAAGCCTTGTTCGGCAGCGACCCGCGCGAATTTTCGATCATGACGACGCGGTTCGTCGGCGATGAGGAAGGCAACCTGAAAGAACTGCATACGATCCAGATTCAACGGATCGTGGACGAGACGGGGCGCAAAATTTATCAGCCGATTCCGGGAACGGAGAAGGTGTTCCCTGCACAGATGGCCCTGATCGCCATCGGTTTTGACGGACCTGAGCAAGGGATCGTGGGCGAGCTCGGCCTTGAAACCGATCGCCGCACCAACGTGAAGGCTCGTTACGGCAAATATAATACGAACGTGGATAAAGTGTTTGCCGCAGGAGACATGCGCCGCGGACAAAGTCTCGTTGTCTGGGCGATTCATGAAGGACGCGAGGCTGCTCGGGAAGTGGATAAATATTTGATGGGCGCTACGGTTCTTGCATAACCAAGAACAGTACATGCAGAAAGCTACCAAAATATGATATAATAGATTCAGCTACAGGGCTGCGCGGAGCGCGGCCCTTTTTATTGAGTTGAAGCTTTATCCTATGGAATATCTGCGAATGAAGCAAGAAAGTGGGGCCCGAAAAGATGAAAACGCTCGTTATCGCCGAAAAACCGGATATGGGGCGAACGATCGCCGCGGTCATCGAGCCGAGGGCGAAAAACAACCGGTCTTACCTGGAAGGAGACCGTTACATCATCACTTGGGCGATCGGCCATTTGCTCGGGCTGGCCGAACCGGACGCCTATGACGAGAAGTACAAAAAGTGGAACTTCGGCGATCTGCCGATTATGCCGGAACAGTTTAAAATTGTGCCCAACCCGAGAACGAAGGACCAGCTTAAAATCATCGGGGAGCTGGCGGGGCGATGCCAAGCGCTCGTAAATGCCTGCGATGCCGGGCGGGAAGGCCAGTACATATTCGCTTTGATCCGGCAGCAGTTGAAACTGACTCAGCCCGTTAAACGATTGTGGATCTCCGACCTGACGGCAGAGAGTATTGCCAAGGGGTTTGAAGGGCTGCAAGACGGCTCCGAGTTCGAAAATCTGGAACTGGCCGCAAGGGCCCGGAGCGAGGCGGATTGGCTTGTGGGCATGAACGCATCGCGCGCGTTCACGACCAAGCACCGTACGCTGCTATCGGTAGGGCGGGTGCAGACCCCGGTATTGGCGCTCATTTATGACCGGCAAAAGGAAATCGAAAGCTTTGATTCGCTCACGTATTACGAGATCAAAGCAGATTTTGAACAACAGGAACGTAAATATGTCGGTACCTGGCAAGGCGATCGGCTGACCGACGGAGAAAAAGCGAAGACGATCGCGGACAAGGTCCGCGGGAAACAAGGCGTGATCGCGGAATACGAAGTGAAGGATACCCGCGAGTATCCTTACAAGCTGTATGATTTGACCCTGCTGCAACGGGAAGCGAACGCGAAGTACAGTTATTCCGCGAAGAAGACACTGGATTTGGCTCAGGCGCTGTATGAGAAGCACAAGGTGATCACGTATCCCCGTACAAGTTCGAACTATGTGACGGAGCAAAATATCGACGGGATGCACAAGACGCTGCATATGCTTAAGTCATCACCGTACCGGGATCTGGCGGAGGGAGCGGATCAGCGTATCGTCCACGTGAACAACAAGTCGGTTTGCAACCCTTCACGGGTGGAAGATCACCATGCGATTTTGCCCACGCTTAGACGCCCGGGGAGTCTCACGAAAGAGGAACAGCATATTTATGATCTGGTCGTGCGCCGCTTTTTGTCCCATTTCTATCCTCCGGCGGAATACAAGCAGCATACGCTGTTAACGGAAGTCGAGACGGAAACCTTCAAGACGAATGTCAAAGAACTTCTCTCGCTCGGCTGGAAAGTATGCTTACCCGGCGAGGATGGAGGCTCCAAGACTTCAGGGCGCGGCAAAAAGCAAGACGATGAGGACGACGCGGAGGAACTTGTGAGCGAGCCGTTTACGATCAACCGGGATGAGCCGGTGCAGTGTATCGACGCCCAAGCAAAGGAGAAGGCTACGCAGCCGCCGAAAGCTTATACGGAAGGTACGCTGCTGAAGGCGATGGAAAGCGCGGGGAAGCAGTTGGAGAACGAGGAACTCCGCGAAGTGATGAAGGAAGCGGGGCTTGGCACCCCGGCTACGCGGGCGGCTACGATCGAGCGCCTGAAAAAGGTCGGTTACATTACAATGCAAGGAAAGAGAATCACGGTCACGCAGAAAGGCCGGACCGCGGTGGAGTTGATCCGGCATGCCGGGGTTGAGCTGCTCACCTCCCCGGAGATGACGGGGCAGTGGGAACGGCGACTGCATCAGATTTCCAAAGGGGAAGCGGCCAGCGAGAAGTTCATGGAAAACGTCAAACGGTTTACCGTTTCGATCATCGATAAAGTGCGGACGCAACGGAAGGCGGACGCTTCGTTGTTCGAGCCGGGGGAAGATGACAAAGGGAAACGTAAGCGTGCAGGCGAAGCCGGAAAGGATACAGGCAAGGCAACCGGCAAAAGCAGCGGAAGACAAAGCGAATCCGGAACCAAAGACGCATCGCGGCGAGCGCCTGTCTCCGCGTCCGGCGGGCTGCAGCCGTTGGCTCCTTGCCCGCGTGAAGGCTGCGGCGGCCAATTGATCGAAGGACGCAAAGGTTACGGCTGCAATCATTTCAGGCAGGGCTGCGGTTTTGTGGTCTGGAAGGAATTCGAAGGCAAACAAATTTCGCTGAACATGCTGAACGCCCTGTTGGATAAAGGACAGACACAGCTGTTGACATTTAAGCATCCGGAAGGCGATTTTAAGGCCCGGATTCAGTTGTCGGACCCCGGTAGCGGCAAATTGGAGATTTTACGGGCAGATAATTAAATAATAAAACGGCAGCCCGGAACAACTTCAACAAGTTCCGGGCTGCCGTTTTAGGCATTAATGGATGGTCGCGCTTCGGCCGGCCTTAGCCAAGGTAAGGCTCTCGGCTATGATGCCGGGGACCGACTCCAGCGAGGATACAGTGTACATGGCCGTATCGGTCTCTTTTTTTAGCTCAATCATGTTAAAGGACCATTCGTTCGGATGTTTGATGTAAATCGCGTTGACGCCTGCGAAGAGGGCGGGCTCAATATCCGTGCGCAGGCTGTTGCCGATCATCCAGGTATTTTTCCGGTCAAACTTGCGGGAAGACAAAATTTCCTCCAGCGCCTGGATATTTTTGTGTTGGCGGATGTAGATGCGATCCTGAAAGTAATCGGCAAGCTTCATTTGTTCGATTTTACGCTGTTGAATGACTGTTTCTCCCCCGGTATACAAGTATAGCTCATGCCCTTGGGAAGTCAGCAGGGTCAGCGTCTCCACCATTCCGGGATAAGGCTCCACCTTCCGGTCGTACACGCTCATGCCGAGCTTCATTAGTCTGTCTTCTTCGGCAATATGGAGTTCGCGGCCCAAGATCCGGCAGAAATAGCGGTAAGTATCGATCAGGCTTTGCGGAAAGTGACTGCTGACAAAACCGATCTTCTGAACGCCGGCGACATCGATTTCGATTTGTTTATTCCGGATTTCAGCGCTTGTCACGCGGTATTCACCTAGCCATTCGGCAAGCAAGTCGGCGAATTTCTCGAGAATTTGGTCAAAATAAATATTGCAATGGACCAGGGTATCGTCCAGGTCGAAAATGATTTGTTGCCGCAGCGGCTTGTTCAATGTTAGTCACTCCTTCTGAAAAAAGCGGGTAGCGTTATATGTATCCTAACATAGCAGAAGGGGTGAAGGGAAAGCAAATGCCGTCGCAAAAGGCTTATTCCTTGCCAATGCTAAAGGCGGATATAAGATTCAAGGAACATTTGCAGTTCGGAAGCGCCGTCCGGCCGGATGCTGAATTTCTCGGTATCCCGGTCGACCAGATGAATGCGGAGCAGACCGGCTACGCGGAGCCGCATTAAGTGGTGCATCAGTTGCTCTTCGGATTCATGCAAATTTTGCGCGAGATCTTGGAGCGATTTCGGCTCATCCGCTACATAGCGCAGCAGGCGAAGGCGTTCGGGTTTGACGAGGGCCCGGGTCAACCTCAAGAGGCAGATCGGCGGTTCATTTTCGTCTTGTTCAGGCAAATCAAGCGGATACTGGATCAAAAGCGTATTTTCATAGAAGCAATAGGTATTGATCGGCCGAAAATGAATCGAAGGCAGCAAAACGACCTTTTCGATGGGGAGCTGAGGTTCCAGGACCAATCCGCCCGAGGCGTATTCCAGCAGAGCATCGGGATCCATCTTTTGCATCAGCGCTTGTTTCTCAGCTGCATCTTCTTCCAGCAGGGATACATATTGATTTTCAATGTGGCGAAAATATAAGTCATTCCAGATGCGCAGGAGCGGAACATAGCTTCTCAGCCGTGAAATATCCTCACTATTCACAGTTCGAATATAGGATTTCAAGATATGAAGCAGCGAATCTCCGTCCGTTTCGGCAAGCTCGGTTAAAAATTGATCGATTTCGGCGTCCGGTTTCCGTTCCAAAATCAAGGCGTAGAGCAAATCGTAATCCGAAAAGGGTAACTCCGCTGCCGCTGCGAAACTCTGCCGTTCTTTTTCGTCAAGGCGGGCTTCAATGGATTGGATCCATTCCGAACCGACATCCAGATTGTTTACCCATTTCCGGGTTGTGTATATAATAAAGCTGCTTAGTAGTTCATAAACCGGGGAAACGTCGATTTTCACGTCATAGTACATGACTAAACCTCCTACAAGTCAATGCATACATGTTCATTATGGCTTGTTGGCAATGAGCTTGTCTACTATAATGTTTATAGATGATTGGAAAAGTGTGACTTTATTTTTTCTAAAAGCTTACATGAATGCCACCTTGCGGAAAGTCGCCGGTTTTCCTGCGATTTTCTTGCTTTATAAGAAGTAAATATGAAGATGCTGTAATGGATTTTCGACGCCATTTCCAATACACTAAGGGAATAGCGGAACAGTTAAAGGAGAATCGGACAGATGATGAAAGTAAACCACTTGAAAAAAATAGTGGATGGCAATAAAAAGGTAGTTTTGCGCGGCATCAGCACCCAGTTTGAACAGGGAGAAATCATCGGTGTCGTTGGACCCAGCGGGAGCGGCAAGAGTACTTTGCTCCGCTGTCTTGCTTTGCGGGAGGGCTGGAATGCCGGGGATTATAGCTGGGATGGGGATCAGGTAATCAAGAACGGTGGCAAGGGATCGCAGAAATACCGGTCGAAATGCGCCTACCTGGAACAAAATCCTTCATTATATCCCGATAAGACCGCGCTTAAGAATGTGCTCATCGGACAAGCCGGACAGACCCCCTTGTTGAGACGGGTAACCGGGATGGTCCGGTCCGACGATTATATGGGCGCGATGGACGAGCTTGAGAAATTCGGCTTGCTCGACAAAGCACATGTAAAAGCAGGCAAATTGAGCGGCGGCGAACGCCAGCGTGTCGCTATCTGCCGCGCTCTGGTGCATGGAGCCGGGTTTATTGCCGCGGACGAGCCTGTAATCGGGCTGGATCCCCACTCGGCGGAGCGCGTGCTGACGACCCTTCGTTCGCTGTGCGGCGATCAAGGCAAAACAGTCGTTGCCGCGTTGCCGATTGAACTGGCCGAGCGCTATTGCACGAGAATCTGGGGACTCTATGACGGGGAACTTAAGCTCGATGTATCGGGCAGACGATTGACCGAAGGTGAGAAGCGGTCGATCGATCTGGTATGAAGAGAGTGATGAAATTGATCCACAAAGCATGGATTACCGCGGCGGCCGGAAGCTTGCTTCTTGTGGCGCTTAGCGGTTGCAGTATTATCAAGGATCCGAAATCATTGATGGAAACGCCTCAGTTGTCTTCCGACAAAGAGTCGCTGATCAGCGTGATCAATGCCGAGATCAAAGGGGCGCAAATTATCCGGCCCCGGGATGTCAGCGACATCAGTTCGATCCGTACGCCCGACTTGAACAACGACGGCGTGAAGGAAGCGATCGTCTTTTATGAAACTCCGGACGAAGCGGTGAGGATTCACGGCATGATCCTGGAGCATGAGGGGGATACGTGGATACCGAAGGTCAAGTTTGACGGCGAGGGGCAGGTGCTGGAGACCTTTGAGCTTCGGGATATTACCGGAGACGGCCGTCTGGATATTATCGCCGGTTTTACAAGCGGCGAAGAGGACCCTCAGAAAGGTCTGACCGTGTACACCTACAACGGCTCAGAGGTAGAGAACTTGTTGACGCTGCCTTACAACGATTTTCTCATCGACGATCTCAACCAGGACGGTCTGCTCGATTTGACCGTCGTAACGTTGAAGCGGGATCAGAATGCGACGGTAACGGTGTACCAATACAACGATTCGTTCCAAGAACTGGACCATATCCAGCTTGATGATCCGATTAAGGAATATTACAACTCGGTCAGCGGCAACATTACCCCCACGTTGAAGGGGATCGTCCTCGACGCCGCCTTTGGCACCCATTATGCCTATTCCCATCTGGTCGTCATGAAAGACGGGAAGCTGATCGACTTGTTGCCGTCCCAGGATTCCACGTTTAAGAATTATCCTGTCCTTAGCGGCGACGTGGATGGCGACGGCATTCTTGAGGTCGGACGCTCCGAGAAGCCGAAAGGCTGGGAAACTCGCCCTTACGACGATATACCGCTATTCTCCTATTTCCAATGGGAAGAAGATAAAGGTCTGAAATTCGTCATGCAACAATATATGGATTTAGCGGGCCGTTTTTATTTCAATTTTCCGAAAGAATGGTGGGGGACTGTCACCATTGATCCGAAATCGGATCAAAACGAGCACCTTTGGTTTACAAAAATCGATTCGGGTGAAACCGTTGCGGAAATCCGGTTCTTCTCGCTTTCGGAATGGGAACGGAACAAAGAGGATTGGGAGCTGATGGCCCGGGACAATGACAAAGTCATTGGATTCCTGAGCCACACCGACTTGAAAATCAATAAAGGCGAAAAAGAGATCAAACGTTAAGCCTGCTGAATACGAGGGAGGAGAGCAAGTTGAGCAAAGTACTGATATTAGAAGATGAAGAATCCATTCGCAGTTTTATTGTAATCAACCTGAAGCGAAACGGCTTTGAGGTCATTGAGGCCGCAGAGGGAAATGAGGCATTGGCGAAGCTGCAAAGCGTGCCTGATATAGATATTGCTCTGCTGGACGTAATGGTGCCGGGCATCGACGGGTTCGAGGTTTGCCGGCGGATCCGGGAGACGAATGAACGGATCGGCATAATTTTTCTGACGGCCAAGGTTCAGGAACAGGACAAAGTTTACGCCTTGTCCGTCGGGGCGGACGATCATGTCAGCAAGCCGTTCAGTCCGACGGAGCTGATCGCAAGAATCCAGTCGCTGCTGCGGCGGGTTAATGTGTACCGGGAGAGCAGCGCCAAAGTATCTTTTACCTCAGGTCCGTTTACTCTGGATTTGATCTCCAAGCAATTTAAAAAGAACGGTCTGCTTATAGAGCTTACGCCGACGGAATTTTCGCTGATCCAGTATTTTCTGGAGCAGGAAAACACGCCGCTCAGCCGTGATCTCTTGCTGGATCATGTCTGGGGTAAGGAATACATGGGCGATCCCAAAATCGTCGATGTAAATATCCGCAGGCTGCGGCAAAAGATCGAGAACAATCCGTCCGAGCCGGCTTTTCTGCAAACCGTGTGGGGACACGGCTATAAGTGGAAAGGCGAGGGACAATGATCAAAAAAGGCATTGGCCGGCAAATCGTTTTACAGTACTTTATCGTCGTATTCGTAACCTTGTTCATGGTCGAAGTAATTTTTTCATTGGCCATCCGCGTTTATTATTACGATACGATTTATAATCATATGTCCACCCACTCGACTTGGGCATCCGACTTCTTCCAGAAATTCGTGCGTCTGAACGCGGAGCGGGATCCCGATTATTTTACGGAAATGCTCCGTACGTTTGAACTCGATAATACGGAATTGATGATCCTGAACCGCAAGGGCGAGGTTGAGGCCAGCAGTAACGCTTTTCAGGCGGATAAGGCCATTCAGACAAGCGATGTATCGCAGGCGGCAGCGGGTAGTGTGGGTAAATGGGTCGGCAGACAACCGTCCACCGGCGAAATGGTGATGGCCGTCTCAACGCCGCTTCAAGTCCGGGGAGAAAACAGATTTATCGTCAGGTTCGTCACCTCGCTGGAAGCGGTCAATTCCAATCTGATGAAGCTGTCGCTATTGTCAGCAGCGGTGTGTCTGGCGGTTCTGGCCCTTGTCACCCTGTTCAGTATCGGGCTCGCCAATTCGATTGTGAAGCCGATCAATAACATCAGGGCGGTCTCGGCCCAGATGGCCAAGGGGAAGTTTGAATCCCGGATCAAAGGCAACTACCGTTATGAGTTGGGAGAGCTTGCGGCTACGCTAAACTATATGGCGCAGGAAATCGTGCGCAGCAACCAGATCAAGGACGATTTTATCTCCTCCATTTCCCATGAGCTTAGAACGCCTTTGACGGGAATCAAGGGCTGGAGCGAAACGCTGACGCTCGGCGGTTTCGATCCGGAGGAAACGAAGCTCGGGATGGGGATCATCGCGAAAGAAACGGACCGGTTGATCGGTCTGGTGGAAGAAATGCTCGATTTCTCCAAGCTGCAACAGAACGAAATGAAGCTGGTCATCAGCCGGGTCAATCTCAAAGAACTGCTTCAGGAGACGATGCTGAACGTCTGGGCGAAAGCGGAGCAAAAGGGAATTCAGGTCAAACTGGAAGACCGGACCGTGCAAAATATCACCGTCGTCGGCGATGGCAACCGGTTAAAACAGGTATTCCTGAACGTGGTCGATAATGCGATCAAGTTCTCCAATGAAAATAGCTGGATTCACCTTGTGGTCAGCCGGACCGAACCGGAGAAGGTGCTGGTGGAAGTAGTGGATACCGGAATCGGAATCAGCGAGGAGCATTTGAACAAAGTGAAGGACCGATTCTTCCAGGTCAATCACCAGGGAGGCGGAACAGGGCTTGGGCTGGCAATCAGCCAGCAGCTCGTGGAGCTTCATCACGGTGAGATGGACATCCATAGCGAGCTGGGCGTCGGGACCACGGTTTCCGTCAAATTGCCGCTGGCAGAGCCGGAGGAGGAAGACCTGGAAAGTACTGATACCACGGGTGAAAGTGCAGTCTCAGCCGGAGATGGACCTGATAATAAGTCAGGTCCGGACAAAGAAGGGGAAATGCGATGAAAGAGCTGTTAGATACTATGGAGACTACTGCCGGCATCTTTCAAATCGGACTTGCGGATGAGGATGATACAGAACTTGTACGGAGCTTGTTGATTGAAGCGGCGACCTGGATGGAATCTTCAGGGATTAAACAGTGGAATCCGGAGCAATTTACGGAGGAAGTGATCTCTTCCTATTTTACCAATCGGGATGTTTACTTGTTGTTGAGAGCTGATGATCATGACCCTGCAGGGCTATTCACGCTGCAGACATCGGATTGTGATTATTGGGGGGAGCTTAACGACGAAGGCTACAGCTATTTGCACCGTTTAACCGTAAGACCAACCTACCGGGGGCACGCCTTGGGGCGCGAATTAATCTACTGGGCGGCGAAGCGCAGCCGCAGTCTGGGGCGGAAGGGATTGCGTTTTGACTGTTGGAACGAAAACCGCAAGCTGAATCCTTATTACCGGGAGTTAGGTATGGAAGAACGGGGGCTTGGGAAGTTGAACGGCAGGCAATATATTTTGTACGAGATGGATGCAACGGTTTTTCAGCGGGTATAGCCTAAACAAACACACAAAGGGTGCCGGCCAAGACAACTTGGCTGACACCCTTTCTATATATAAAGAAACAATGATGATGCTGTTAGGACGACAAGCCTTCGGCGCGCAAGCGGGCCGTCTTGTCGTATACTTCCTTCAACAGGCGGGAAGGCTGAGGGCGTAGGGCGGGTTTGGCTACCACGGTTTCGTACGGACCAATGACGATAATTTCATCCGCCGTGCCTTTGATTACCGCACCGTCATGGATCACCGCACCTTCGCCGATGATCGCCCGCTCGATTAAAGCACCGCGTCCAATGCGGGCGTTAGGCATGATCACGCTATCCTTGATTTTGGTGTAGCGGCCGACCTCTGTTCCTACAAAGAGCACAGAACGCTCTGAATAACCTTCAAGTGCACAGCAATCGTGGATCAGGGAACTCTTGGTCTGAACGCTGCGCGTTTTCAAAGCCCTTGGCTTGGAGCTGGCTTGATCCCGGGTATACATTGGCCAAGCTTCATTCAAAAACTTCCAGTCGGAGTCTTTGGCAAGCAGGTCCATATGGGCTTCCCACAGACTTTGAACAGTTCCCACATCGCGCCAGTAGCCTTTGAATTCATAAGCGTGCAGCGGTCTTTCGCCGGCCAGCATTTTCGGGATCACGTCTTTCCCGAAATCATGGCTGGAGTTTTCGTTCATGGCGTCTTCGATCAAATGCTGTTTAAGGAAATCCCATTTAAACAAATAAATGCCCATCGAAGCCAGGTTACTGGCGGGTTTTTCCGGTTTCTCGGCAAATTCCGTAATTCTCGATTGTTCGTCCGTGGACATGACGCCGAAGCGGTGAGCCTCATCCCATGGAACAGGCATTACGGAAATCGTCGCTGATGCTTCGGAAGAAATATGGAACTGGAGCATTTCGCGGTAATCCATATGATAAATATGGTCTCCCGACAAAATCAGTACATTTTCCGGTTCATGACTGTCCACATACTCGATATTCTTGAAAATAGCGTCTGCAGTTCCTGCATACTCCTCTACGCCTGCGTTGTAAGAAGGAAGCAGCGAAATTCCGTTGTCAGCACATCGCGGAAGGTTCCAGGCCTCTCCTTCTCCGATATGTTCATGCAAGGACTCTGCTTCATATTGGGTAAGTACACCGATCGTATCAATACCTGAATTAACGCAATTGCTGAGAGGAAAATCGATGATTCGATAATGGCCGCCAAAAGGAACGGCGGGTTTGGCGAGTTTGGACGTAAGCGGAGACAATCGTCTACCCTCACCACCGGCCAGCAGCATAGCAATACAGTCTTTCTTTTTCATTTTCGTTTCCCTCCCGTAAGGTTTCGTCTGTGTAGTACATACATAAACGAGATATAATGTGGTTGAAACTAGAATTATGGAAAACTGAAGAAAATATTACATTTATTTTTTCATTTCTAAATTTTGTTGTTCAGTTTCCTGGATTTTTGGGTAAATATTTAAGTGGGACTATACATAAAAGCAGGTGATCAATTGTCTGAATCATTGAATAACGATGTTTTATCCGGGACAGATATTTATTTGTTTCATGAAGGAACGCTGTACCAAAGTTACCGGACTTTTGGCGCACATGTTACGAAAGAAAACAACCTTTCCGGGGTCCGGTTCACGGTTTGGGCGCCAGCCGCGCTTCAAGTCTCCCTGGCCTCCGATTGGAACGGTTGGAACGGGGAAAATGATTTATTATATAAGATACCCGATTCCGGGATTTGGACTCGCTTTTTCCCCGGGGTGCCGGAAGGAACTTTTTACAAGTATGAGATCACGGGACCGGACGGCAATAAATTTCTGAAATCCGACCCCTATGCTTTTTTTGCAGAAGTAAGACCAGCTACCGCCTCCGTCGTAAAATCGATTGATGGTTACTCTTGGGGAGATGCGGCCTGGAGGCGGAGAAAACGTGCTCCTTACCAAAGACCGCTGAACATATATGAACTCCATTTCGGGACCTGGAAACAGCGGGAAGACGGAAGTCTCTACACTTATCGGGAAATGGCCGACCTCCTTATTCCATACGTCGAACAAATGGGCTACACGCATATCGAAATTATGCCCCTGACCGAGCATCCTTATGATTTATCCTGGGGCTATCAGGCTACGGGTTATTATGCCCCGACCAGCCGGTTCGGGGAACCGAAGGATCTGATGTATTTCGTGGACCGCTGCCATGCGGCGGGGATCGGGGTGCTGCTCGATTGGGTTCCGGGACATTTTACGAAAGATGCCCATGGGTTGCGCATGTTCGACGGCACGGCGCAGTTCGAATACGGTGATCCGGCCAAGGCGGAGAAACCGGGATGGGGAACGCTTAGCTTCGATTTCGGCAAGCCGGAAGTCCGGGCTTTTCTGATCTCCAATGCGCTTTATTGGCTCGAACTGTATCATTTTGACGGACTGCGCGTGGATGCCGTAACCAGTATGCTGCGTCTGGACTTCGAGAAATCGGAGGGCCAATATACAAGGAACGAGCGCGGCGGTGTTGAAAATTTGGAGGCGATATCTTTCCTGCAGCAGTTGAATGAGGCGGTGTTCCGATATTTTCCCCATGCCTTGATGATGGCGGAGGAATCCAGCGCCTGGCCGCTCGTTACGGCCCCGGTACATGAAGGCGGGCTAGGATTTAATTACAAATGGAATATGGGATGGATGAATGACACGCTTGCGTACGTGGAAACGCCGTTCATTGACCGGCCCAAGCGCCACCATTTGCTTACGTTTCCGATTTGCTACGCTTATTCAGAAAATTTCACGCTGCCTCTCTCCCATGACGAGGTGGTCCATGGCAAGAAATCGCTGCTGGACAAAATGCCGGGCACTTATGAGGAGAAATTTGCCGGACTCCGGCTGCTGCTTGGTTATCAGATGACCTCTCCAGGCAAGAAACTGATGTTTATGGGCGGGGAGTTCGGCCAGTTTATCGAATGGCGGGATAAAGGGGAATTGGATTGGTTCCTGCTTGAGTACGAGTCGCACAAGAAAATGCAGAAGTATGCGGCGGATTTGAATCATCTGTACTTGCGGGAACCGGCGCTTTGGGAGCTGGACCATACCTTTGAAGGCTACCAGTGGATTAATGCGGATGA
Organism: Fontibacillus phaseoli; assembly: GCF_003337355.1. Classification (GTDB taxonomy): domain Bacteria; phylum Bacillota; class Bacilli; order Paenibacillales; family Paenibacillaceae; genus Fontibacillus; species Fontibacillus phaseoli. Next base: position 1,183,420 of record NZ_QPJW01000001.1, read on the forward strand.
CGCGGATCAGAGCGTAATTTGTTATTTGCGTATTGGAAAAAAGGTCAAAGATACGCTGCTTGTCATCATTAATTTTCAGCCGCTAACGCGAACTCCATACCGCCTGGGCGTTCCTAAAGCCGGCTTGTACGAAGAAATATTCAACAGTCAACTTCCGGAGTTCGGAGGCAGTGGACTAACGAACAAGCGGGGCGTGATGAGCGAAAAAATCTCTTGGCATAACCAGAAGGACAGTCTGGAATTGACCCTGCCGCCGCTTAGCTTTTCGATCTGGAAACGAACCGCAGTTGCGGCAACGGCAAAACCGACATCGCTAGGGAGGAAGAAAAAATGAAAATATTATTCGCTGCGGCCGAAGCGGGGCCGTTCATTAAAACCGGGGGACTGGCCGACGTGATCGGGGCTTTGCCCAAAGCGCTTAAGCAGGCGGGGCATGACGTCAGGGTCGTGTTGCCCAAATACAAAGATATCCCGGCCGCTTATACCGAGATGTTGCAGCATCTGGGCGAAGTGACGGTTCCTGTAGGATGGCGTCAACAATACGGCGGTATACAGTATCTGGTTTGGGACGGTGTGCCGGTTTATTTTATCGACAACGAATATTATTTTGGCCGGGACGGGGTGTACGGCTATTGGGATGATGGCGAACGGTTCGCCTATTTGAACCGGGCCGTGCTGGAAATCCTTCCGGCCATTGATTTCTTCCCGGATGTGCTGCATTGTCATGATTGGCATACCGCAATGATTCCGCTGCTGCTGCAGGAGCATTATCGGTGGAATCCTGAGTATGCGGACATCCGGACCGTCTTTACCATTCACAACTTGCTGTATCAGGGGATTTTCCCATATGAGGTGCTCGGCGACTTGCTGAGCTTGCCGCACGGCTATTTTACGACAGATGGTGTGGAGTATAACGGGAATGTCAGCTTCATGAAAGCGGGCCTGGTGTTCGCCGATCATGTAACGACCGTGAGTCCGACTTATGCTTCCGAGATTCGGACTGAGCATTACGGTTACGGCATGGACGGTTTGCTCCGCTCGCTCGGAGACCGGATGTCGGGCATTGTTAACGGAGTCGACGTGAAGCTGTACAATCCGTCAACCGATCACGAGCTTGCGGTCCGCTACCGAACAAGCCTGGCCAAGAAGCGGGAAAACAAAGCCGTTCTACAGCGGGAACTCGGTCTGCCCGTAGCTCCGGAAATTCCGTTGATTGGGATGATTACCCGGCTCGTGGAGCCGAAGGGACTCGATTTGGTCACCCGGATTATGGATGAGTGGCTGCATTTTGACGAAGTTCAATTCGTCGTCCTGGGTACCGGAGACCGCGCCTATGAAGATTGGTTCAAGGAAGCCGGATACCGGCATCCGGAGAAGCTGTCGGTCCAGATTAAATTCAGCGACGGATTATCCCGCCGGATCTATGCCGGAAGCGATCTGTTTCTGATGCCGTCGCGGTTTGAACCTTGCGGCATCAGCCAATTGTTGGCGCTGCGGTACGGCAGCATCCCGGTCGTCCGGGAAACCGGCGGGCTGAATGATACGGTGCATGCTTACAATGAATTTACGGGGGAAGGCAACGGATTCACCTTCCAGAATTTCAATGCCCATGATCTGCTGCATACGCTGCGTAGAAGCGTCTCGTTCTATCATCGTCCGGAAGATTGGAAAAGGATCGTGGCTAACGCTTTTGCCGGAGATTACAGTTGGAACAGCTCGGCGGAAGCGTATATCGATATTTACAAACAAATTACTCAGAAGCCTTAAAGACCCCAAAAATCCCCCTATTCGAAGGATGGCTTCGAACAGGGGGATTTTTTATGCGCGGTTATTTTAATTTGCGGTACAGAATCCGGAATCCGAACGGGTCGAGCCCGATATTCATCATTCCGTCCTTGGGTTTTACTTTCACCTCGGACAGCGCATCCCGCCAGTCTTCTGTTTCCATGGGATGGGAGAGCGTACGGTATTTTCCGGTGTTGTTCATCCAGATCGTAAAATGCATGCGTTCGTCCATTCGTTCATAAACGATGCATGGGTCGTTCGGGTTCGCCTGCAGAAAGCGGAAACGTCCTTGACGGAGGGCGCCGTGTTCCTTGCGCAGCGCGATCATCATTTTATAAAAATCGTATAGCTCCCGGTCCTGCTTCCTGGGATCCCATTCCATGCATTTCCGGCAATCAGGGTCACCCTCACCCGTAATTCCGACCTCATCGCCGTAAAAAATGCAAGGCGTGCCGATGTAAGTAAACAGGAAAACGACGCATAGCTTCAGTTTCCTTTTGTCGCTGCCCACCCGGGTCAACAATCGAGGGGTGTCATGACTGCACAACATGTTGAATACTACTTCATTCGTCTGCTGAGGGTAGCGCATAATCAATGAACCCATTTCGTTCGAAAAGTTGTAGCCGTCCATGCCGCCGTTGAAAAACTCCAGCACCTTGTCGGCAAACGGATAGTTCATTACGGAATCGAACTGGTCTCCAAGCAGCCAGGTGAGGGAATCGCTCCAAACTTCGCCGATAATGTAGGCTTCCGGGTTGGCCTCTTTGACGACTTTGCGGAAATCGCGCCAGAAATGGTGGTCGACCTCGTTGGCTACGTCGAGACGCCAGCCGTCGAGCTTGATTTCACGGATCCAGTACTCTGCGACGCCGAGCAAATACTCCTTGACTTCGGGATTCGCGGTATTGAATTTGGGCATATTGCCGAAAAAGCCGAAGGTATCATACGTTGGAATCCCGTCTTTGATTTGAGCGGGAAACTCATTAATATGAAACCAGTCCGCGTATTTAGAGCCTGCACCATTTCGGAGCACGTCCTGAAAAGGGGGGAATTGTTCGCCGCAGTGGTTGAATACGGCATCGAGCACGACCCTGATCCCGCGGTCATGGCACGCACCCACGACCTCTTTTAACAGCTCGTTGTCTCCGAATTGGGGATCGACCTTTTTGTAATCCACGGTATCGTATTTGTGGTTGGAAGGGGATACGAAGAGCGGCGTAAAATAGATCGCATTAATGCCCAGATCAATCAGGTCATCGAGGTGCTCGAGGACGCCTTTCAGATCGCCGCCGAAAAAGTTATCGCCGGCCGGCTTGCCGCCCCAAGCCTGAACATGATCGGGATCATTGGAGGGGTCGCCGTTGGCGAACCGTTCGGGCATAATTTGATAAAACACCGCTTTCTTGGCCCATTCCGGTACTTTGAATAGGTCGATTTCATGAATATACGGAAATTCGTAAAGTTCGCCCGGCGGTGTCGGACCTTCGTGCTGAATGCCCGTATCCATCATATATACGGTTTCAGAACCTGCAATCAGTTTAAAAGCGTAGGAAAGGCGTTTGAATCTGGGCTTTACGGCGGCCTCCCAGTAATCGAATATCCGGTCGTGGGCCGCTTTTTCCATCGGGATTTCCTGATATGTTCCATCCCAGTCATATTTATCGCCCGTCATCGCAAATACTTGTTCAACATCGTCCCGTTTGGTTCGCACCCGCAGATGTATCGTTGCAGTGTCGTAGGCATAGGCCCATTTATCCCGCGGTACATGGTACAAAGCTTCTAGCAGCACAAGGGCCACCTCCTTAACGTAACTTGAAAAAACGAGTCATGTTTTTCAGCTAATTAATAACCAAATGAGGCCTGATATGAACCATTATTCCCACACTTTACCCATGTATGTTCATTTTGACCGAAGAGTTCGCCTATATTTAAAAATTATAAATTTTAATAAAAATACATTCGGGATGCAAAAGACTTATTTGTTATATTGGCCAGGAATAGGGGAATATAATGAAGGATCATCTGAGTTTATTGTAAAATTTTATGATGAATATTGAAATTACACAGGGAAGTAACATTCATGCCGAATTGACCGGAGTTTTATTAAAAAGGGCTAGGATTCCTATTTGTAAAAAATATGTGTGAAATCATAAAGAAAAATTCTTTGCATATATATGCAGGTTGATTTATAATTAGCCCAGTAAATTAATTGTTGAACATAAATATTTTCTGACGGGAGAGAAACAGATGAAAAAATGGGGTATTTTAATTGTAGCGCTAATGATGGTGACAACCGTACTTGCCGCATGCGGACAAAATAAGAATAACGCTGCCGGCAACATCCCGGCGAATAACCAGGGAGCGGCCAATAACGGAGCAGCCTCCAAGAAGCTGATTATCGGTACGAGCGCGGATTTCCCGCCGTATGAATTCAAGATCAAGAACGAGAAAGGCGATAACGAAATCGTCGGTTTCGATATTGAAATCGCCAAAGAAATCGCCAAGGATCTTGGCGCCGAGCTGGAAATCAAGGATATGCAGTTCGATTCCCTGCTGAATGAACTGGAAAGCGGACGTGTAGACCTGGTCATTTCGGGTCTTAGCCCGAAACCGGAGCGTGCGAAGCAAATCGATATGTCCAAAATTTATTACAAAGCCGAGCAGTCCATCGTTTCACTTACGGAAAACAAAGATAAGTACGGGTCGATGGAGTCACTGGAAGGTTTGAAAATCGGCGTACAGAAAGGTTCCATCCAAGAAGATATGGCCAAGACGGTACCCAATGCCAAGCTGACTTCCCTCGGAAAAATCAACGATATCATTATGCAACTGAAATCGGGCCGCGTGGATGTAGCGATTATCGAAGGACCCGTTGCCGAATCGTTCGTCAAAAACGTAGACGGCATCAGCATCACTGACGCCAAACCGGTCACTGAGGACGAAGGCTATGTCGTCGGCGTGAAAAAAGGCAACAAGGAAATGCTGGATCAGGTTAACGCGACGCTTGACCGTCTTCTGAGCGACGGCTCGATCGATAAATTCGTTACCGAGGCTAGCGCGCTTGCCGAAAAATAATCACGGACCGATTGTTGCAGAAAATAGCGGAGCCTATTCGCTATTTTCTGTTTTTTTTGTCAAGGCTTTTGAGGTAAAATAGGAGGAATGATTGGGACATGGAGCTTTTTACGATGTTTTGGGAGTACCGCAGTTATTTTCTGACCGGTTTGCAGTACACGCTGCTTCTGGCGGCTCTGGGGGTGCTCTGCGGTTTTATTTTAGGTTTAATCATCACTCTTTTGCGGATGTCTCCCTGGAGAATTGTCCGCTTTATCGGCCATGCTTGGGTTGAATTCTTGCGCGGAACCCCGATGCTTGTGCAGTTGTTAATTATTCATTACGGTTTTTCTACAGCCTTCAACATCAATTTTTCGCCGATTCAATCCGGTGCGATTACGCTGTCTATTAATAGCTCGGCTTATCTGGCGGAAATTTTCCGCGCCGGAATTCAGGGAGTGGACCGCGGCCAAGGGGAAGCGGCACGCTCTCTGGGGATGAGCCGGTGGATGTCGCTGCGCTTTATCATCGTTCCGCAAGCGATCAAATCGGTGCTTCCGGCCATCGGTAACGAATTTGTCACGATTATCAAGGAATCTTCGATCGTATCGTTTATCGGGATTACGGAACTCATGTTCCAGTCCGGTGCCGTGGTTACCATTACTTATGACGGCATGACGCCATACCTGATTGTTGCCATCATGTACTTTATTTTGACATTCACATTGTCCCGCATTCTGGGTCTGTTCGAAAGGAAGTTGAGAGCTAGTGATTACCGTTAAAAATTTGCATAAAAAGTTCGGTCAGCTTCACATTCTGAAAGGCATCGACTTGGAAATCGCAAAAGGGGAGGTCGTTGTTGTTATCGGACCCAGCGGATCGGGCAAGAGTACCTTTCTGCGCTGCCTGAATCTGCTGGAGGAGCCGAGTGAAGGCGGAATTACATTTGAGGGTGAATCGATTACCGAAAAACGCCATAACATCAATAAAACCCGGGAAAAAATGGGGATGGTGTTTCAGCAGTTTAATTTATTTCCCCACAAAAGCGTCATCGACAACATTACGATGGCTCCGATCCGCGTGAAGAAAATCGACAAGGGCAAAGCGGAAATCCTCGCCATGGATTTGCTGCGGACGGTCGGATTGGAGGACAAGCGGGACGCTTATCCCTCGCAGCTGTCCGGAGGACAAAAGCAGCGGATCGCCATTGCCCGCGCGCTTGCGATGGAGCCGCACGTCATGCTGTTCGACGAGCCGACTTCGGCGCTGGATCCGGAAATGGTCGGCGAAGTGCTGGACGTCATGAAGAACCTCGCCGACAAAGGCATGACCATGGTGATCGTGACGCACGAAATGGGCTTTGCCCGCGAAGTGGGCGACCGGATCCTGTTCATGGATCAAGGCGTCATTATGGAGCAAGGCACGCCGCAGGAAGTGTTCGGTTCGCCGAAGCATCAGCGTACTCAGGATTTTCTCAGCAAAGTGCTGTAATACCAACTATGAGATACCAAAAACCGCCGGTAAATTTTACGGCGGTTTTTGGTGTTATTATGTCATCCTCTTACTAAATTGTCATCGAAGCAAAGAACAATTTCCGTTGTCCGGACGCCGTTTAACAAAGCATGGAAACATTTGCATCGTATTTTGGTTACAAAATTGTGATATATTGATTAGGCCAAAACCTGCCTTGAAGCAGGTGCGGGGGACGATTTGCCGAACTGCTGATTTATGCAAGGTTTAACATAAACAGCTTTCTTGGGGTGAAGCGTAAGAGACGACGCAGGGAACCAATCCTTTTTCCCGAACCCGACAACTAACTCCGCAGGCGAAAGTAAAGGGAGGAACATCATGAACAAACATAAGAAGATGGCATGTGCCGTAAAGGCGGCTATCATTGCAGTAGGTTTGGCAGGGGCGTTACAAAGTATTCCTGTTCATGCGGATTCGATACATAAAGCGAAGGAGGGAGACACCTTTTACCTTCTCGCCAAGAAGTACGGCGTCGATATGAACAAGCTGATAAGTGCAAATCCGGGTGTCAATGCAACCAACGTTTACGGCGGTTTGGATATCGTCATTCCGGGAACCGGATCAAATTCCATAGTTTCGATGGCTTCCGCCAGTGCAAACGAAACTCAAAGCCCGCAAACGTTGCCTGCCTTGAAAGTCTCGACGTCCGATCAGGTTGTCGAAGCCTGGGGCAAATCTTTTTCTTATACCAAAACGATCGATGTTAAAGCAACGGCTTATTCTTCCGCTGCCGGCGAGAACGGCAAGTGGGGAGCGGTGGATTATTTCGGTGATCCTTTGCAACTGGGTACGATTGCGGTGGATCCCAAAGTGATTCCAATGGGCACAAAAGTGCTGGTGACGGGCCACTCCCATGCCAACTTGCCGAAGAAAGCCTTCGTGGCGACCGCAACCGACCAGGGTGGAGCCATTAAAGGCAACCGCATCGATATTTTCATTCCGGGCAGTCAGCAGTCCGTCAGCCACTTCGGATTTCAGGACGTCAAGCTTTACGTTATAAAATAAATTAATAAGTCAGAGCAAACAGCTTCCGTTTCGGAAGCTGTTTTTTGTCGTCGGACAAGTGCAGAAGATGAAGGATATGGGCATACCTCATTTTGATTTCGAGATATGTAACAACTCGGGAAGCGTTACGAAATGATAACCTCGTGCTTTAAGCGTATGGATAATCTCGGGCAAGGCTTGAATCGTTCCGGATAAATCGGATCCCGTGCCGCCGCCGGCATGCTGGAGCACGATAGATCCCGGCCCGACGGCCTGGAGTACGTTCTGTTTCACCTTCTCCGCATCAAGCCCCTTCCAATCCAGGGAGTCTACGTTCCAGTTTACGATCGTATAGCCGTTTTTCTTGGCCCACTTGACTTGTTCCTCGTTGATTTCCCCATAAGGAGGGCGTATCAGCTTCGGTCGGTAACCGACGATGTTGGCAATGATCTTTTCGGTTCTTAGAATTTCGGTTCGAAACTGCTTTAGTGACCGGTTTTTGAACTGAGGATGGCTATAGGAATGGTTGCCGATAATGTGGCCTTCCTGGTGGATTTTACGAAGCAGGTTCGGGTTCTTTTTGGCCCGGTGACCGACGACGAAAAAAGTGGCTTTGACGCCCTCTTTCCGGAGCGCATCCAGCACTTGGGGCGTAAAGCGCGGATCGGGTACATCGTCGAAGGTCAAAGCGACCTGCTTCACTTCCGGACCCCGGAATTTGAACGTTTCGGAATACTTCCTCCGCAGTTCTCCCAGATTTAGCGGCTTGGTACTCTTTTCTGCGGTAACGGCGGCAGGTTTCGTATCGTCGGTCTTCATAATCTTCGTACTGCTTGGCTTCGCTGACAGCATCAAGGACGACGCTTCTCCGGGGGCTGGGCAGACGACAAAAAAGAACAAAGCCTTCAGGATCAAGGCGGCTCCAGCGGCTTTCCACCGCTTTTTGACTGTTCCGAACATAGTAAAAACCTCCTTTACCCGGAAACCGTAATATGCATAGGTATGCCCAGGATTTCCCGAAGTTATGTGAAACTTGAATGTGACATTCCTCACAGACTCGAAGGGCTGAAAAATTGCATCTTATAATGAAGCATAAAGCTAAGTGTTGGGCTTTACAGTGAGAGGAGAGAAAAATCATGTCGGAAGTTCTCTTTAACGAGCAGGTTGCGGCGGGGGTCTACCGGCTAGCCGTAGCAGGCAATTTTGCCGGAAATATGGGACAATTTTATATGCTGCGGGCATGGGATCGTTATCCTTTGCTCTCCAGGCCGCTGAGTATATTTAATATAATCGAAGACAGGATAGAGTTTCTTTATCTCGTTGCCGGAGAAGGGACGGAGCTGTTCTCCAGGCTGAAGGCAGGCGACCGGATTAACCTGGAAGGTCCGATGGGCAACGGGTTTCCTGAACCGGCCGGGAAGACGGCATTCGTTGGCGGAGGGATTGGCATCGCTCCGTTTTATTATGCCTTGGAGCAAATACCCGATGCGGATGTCTTTCTTGGCTTCAGCAAAGAGCCTTATATGGTAGAAGAATTCCGCGGCAGAACATCGGGGCGGGTCGTCGTCGATGTCGGCGGCGTGATTTTGGACAACGTTGATTTTAACGCTTACGACACCATTTATACCTGCGGACCGCATAAGATGCTGGAGGCCGTGCAACGGGAGCAGCTCCATTCGGGAACGAAAGCGCAGGTTTATGTGTCGCTGGAAAACCGGATGGCTTGCGGTATCGGCGCATGTCTCGTTTGTAGCGTCAAGTGCAAGGACAGCCGTAAAAAGGCTTGTGCCGACGGCCCCGTATTTCGAGCGGAAGAGGTGGTGTTGTTATGATGGACATGTCCTGTAAAATCGCTGGTGTACACTTCAAAAATCCGGTCGTGATGGCTTCCGGGACGTTTGGATTCGGCAAAGAGTACGGCAAGTATTATGATTTAAACCGGCTTGGCGGCATTTCCGGCAAAGGGCTTACGCTTCACCCGAAGGAAGGGAATTCCGGACTACGCGTCTATGAGACTCCTTCAGGCTTACTGAACAGTGTCGGACTTGAAAATCCCGGGATTCCGGCATTTTTGCGCGATGAGTGCCCGAGGTGGGAGCAACTGGATACGGCGCGGATCCTTAATTTGGGCGGAAATAGCATGCAGGATTACGTGGATGGCGCTCTTTTGATCGAAGAGGACGCAGCGGCCAGAAGAAAAGCGGGGCATACGGCCGTCGATATGATCGAGCTGAACATTTCTTGCCCGAACGTAAAAGCCGGCGGCATGGCTTACGGCATCCAGACGGAAACGGCCAGGGAAGTGGTGCGGGAAATCCGCGCGGTCACCTCGCTGCCGCTCGTTATCAAACTTTCCCCGAACGCCGAAGACATTGTAGGCATGGCTGTGATGTGCGAACAGGAGGGGGCGGATGGCGTTTCTTTGATTAATACTTTTTCAGCCATGAAAATCGATATCCATAAGCGCCGCAGCGTATTTGATAATCAGTATGCCGGTCTGTCGGGCCCTGCGATCAAGCCGATCGCACTGCGTATGGTGCATCAGGTAAGCAAGGCGGTCAGCATTCCCGTGATGGGCATGGGAGGCATCTCCAGCGCTGAGGATATCATCGAATTCATCATGGCGGGAGCCTCCGTGATTCAAGTGGGGACTTATAACTTTATTAACTTAAGAGCAGGCATTCAACTGATTGAAGGCTTGGAAGTATTTATGGAGCAGCAAAATGTGACGAATTTGGACGAAATTCGCGGCATCCTATAAAATAGAGATCAGGCAATGCCAAGGAGGTCTCGCGAATGAACAGCTTTGACGATATCAAGCTACAGGTTATACCTATGGGGCGGGATTTGCTCTTGACGATGACCGGTGGAGAGGCTCACATCGGTGCGGCTTCAACGGCTTATCTAACGGAACAGGGGATTGAAGTACAGACATCGGCGCTTCCCGGGCATAAAGAACATGTGTTGACGGCCGGGCTCGCCAAGCGGGCTGCCGAGTATTATCAACGCACCGTTACCGTAGTCATGGGCATCCATTATGACGGTTTGAACAGAGAAGAAATACAGCAAATATCACAAATTACGAAATCTCTCTTGGAGCAATTGCTGGCTGAAAGCAGAACGGAGGGGTCTTTATGAGTGCGTCAAACCAGGACGGCCATGATGAAAAATTCAAACGAAAGGCTATATCCGTCAAGGAAGGACAGGCAAAGATTTTATCTTTTGTCGGCAAGGGAGAGCAGGAACGGGTTGCTTTGCCTGAGGCTCAAGGGCGGATTCTCGCCGAGGATATTTACGCCCCGCATCCTTATCCGCATTTCCGCCGGTCCGGCATGGACGGGTTTGCCCTACTTAGTAACGATACGATAGGGTGCTCCACCGACAAGCCGGTATTTCTGGAAGTCGTGGATGAAATTCCTTGCGGCAGCTTGCCTTCGGTTTCTCTTATTCCGGGAACGGTCGCCAGAATTATGACGGGGGCGAAGGTTCCCGATGAAGCCGACGCCGTCGTGATGTTCGAAATGACGGAATCCACGGAAAGCCAAGGGAAAGCATATATTGAGTTGAAAAGAGAAATCAAATCGGGCAGCAATATTACGCCGGTAGGCCTGGAATTGAAGGAAGGCGACCTTATTTTGGAAAAGGGGCGCCGGTTGTCGGCCGGGGAAATATCGGTCCTTGCCACGTTTGGGATTTATAGCGTTCCGGTCATAAAGCGGCCTTTGGTCGCGATCTTCTCAACCGGGTCGGAATTGCTGGGCGTGGAGGAACCTTTGCAAGACGGGCGCATCCGCAACAGCAATACATATATGCTGGCCAGCCAGATTCGCGATGCCGGGGGAGAGCCTTACATTCTGGAGGCGATTGCCGATGATTTAGCCACGGCGCGGCAAAAAGTGCAGGAGGCCTTTGTGCTTTACGACATGGTAGTCACGACTGGAGGCGTCTCCGTCGGAGATTTCGACATCATGGCGGATCTGGTTTCCGGGGAAGACGTTGACATGCTCTTTAACAAGATCACGATGAGGCCGGGCAGCGTCACAACGGGAGCGGTGAAGGACGGTAAGCTCTTGTTTGCCTTGTCCGGAAATCCTGGAGCCTGCTTTGTCGGGTTCGAGTTGTTTGTCCGCCCGGCCATCGGAACCATGCTAGGGATCAGTCAGCCTTTCCTGAAAGAGATCCAGGCTACGTTAGGGCGGGAATATGTTAAGGTCAACAATTTTACGCGATTTGTACGGGGAAGGCTCGAACTGGAAGAAGGTCGTCTCGTCGCCTATCCGGCCATGCTTGATGAATCCAGCGTCATGGTTACGATTAAGGACAGCGACGTGCTCATTGTCATTCCTCCTTCCAGTCGCGGGGTACAGCCTGGCGAAAGAGTGACGGTGTTACAACTTCCGGGGGCACGATGAAGCCGGTCGTACAGATCTGTGGATACAAGAATAGCGGGAAAACGACGCTGCTTAGCTCTTTGCTGCGAATATTTAACGGCATGAATATCTCTACGGCGGTCATCAAGCACGATCTTCATGGTTTTGAAGGCGATGTGGAAGACACGGATACCTATAAGCTTCGGAGTGCCGGCGCCGCGGCTACGGCAATTACATCGCCCTGGAGAACGGCGGTGGTGGAGGAACGGGAGACACCGCTCCATGACTTGATTGAACGGTTTCAATCGTATGATCTAATCCTTGTGGAAGGCTTCAAACAGGAATCGTATCCGAAAATCGTGCTGCTCCATACCCCGGAGGATTTGGACTTGATCCATCAGGTGAGCGGCTTGATCGCACTCGTCGTCCGGCGTGATAGCAAAGAAGGAATCGGCATTTCTGACAACATCTTCATAAACACTCTGGTGAAGGAAAGTGAAGTTCTCGTTTTCTATGCGGACGAAGTACGGAGAATTGCGGAATTCATCTTAACACGCTCGGAAAACTGAAACATAAAAAGGTGGTTGGGCAGGAGTTAAACTCCGCCCAACCACCTTTTTCATTTTAAATGGTAAATAGTCCACGTTCATGAATCGGCTTAAGTATCGCTTCTGCGTTCGATTGCTTCCGACATCGTCTTGTCGGTGAGATGGGCATAAACTTCGGTTGTCTCTGTAGAAGCGTGACCAAGCTGCTCCTTGGTTTTATAAATATCGTTTTGCAAATAATAGTCCGTGGCAAAAGAATGGCGTAGCTTGTGCACGGTCAGATAAGGTTTGCCGAACCGCTTGGCATACTTGATGATCATCGCCTGAATCGCCCGTTTTGTCATCCGTTTGCCTTCCTTCTGCCCGTTGGGAATCGTAACGAACAAAGCCTTTTCCCGTTTGGGCGTGCGGTAGCGGGTCTGTCTCAAGGTTAAATAGTGAGTCAGATCGTCTTTGGATTGCTCGCGAAAATAAACCGGCGTTTTGAACGTCTCATCATTATTCCCTTTTCGGTACACATAGAGAAGCTTGTTGGCCAGATCCAGATCGTCCACGTTCAGGTTGATGACTTCCGATACCCGTAATCCCGAATTCAGAATCAGGCTGGCGATGCAGGCGTCCCGTTCTTTGTTGAGTTCATAGGAGTGCAATGCTTGTTTGTTCTCCTGGATATCTTGACCGTATCCTTCGGCAATATAGGCGATAAATTCGATAAGTTCGTCTTCCTCCAGTATTTTTCCCTTCAATTTCGCTGCCGTGTCCTTGGGCTTATGAATCCGTTTGATCTCTACTTTGGCCATGATGTTCCGTTTGAGCAGCGGATAAAAGTTTTCATCCTCGGCAATCTGGCTCAAATAATGAAAAAGCGAACGTAGCGAAGACATTTTCCGGGAAACGGTAATTTTCGCGTTCGTACCCTCGGTACGGGTCGTTAAATGCAACCGGTAACCGACGATGCTTTCCATACGCAAAACTTCCAGATCTTTCAATGTGATTTGTCCGTTGGCTTCGGCATCCGACAACCCTTCGGCCCGAAGCCAGTTAAAAAACTGCTCATAATCCCGAATATATTCAAGCAGCGTGGAAGGGGACAAGTCCGGCAGCTTGTAATCGATAAATTGTTGTACGAACCAAGGCATAGAAGGAATACGCTCGTCGAGCTTTTTCCGGTCGATCGTTTTTTGAATGTTCATCTGTACACCCCCGCAATGTCAACACCCGGCATCCGCCGATTCAGTTCTGCACTAAAAATATGTAATCCGGCTCGCCGTTCGATTGAGGAACCTCGTAAACCCGGGTATTGCCGAAAGAAGATTTCACCATGGCGGCAATTTCCGGAGAAGCCGTTTTGCGCTCCAGAAGCTGATGTACCCTGCACGAGATTACTCTTCGGATGGAAAAGGGCATGCCCGGATACCGGAGCCAACTCCACCTTGTTCCATTCTATAACTTTTTATTCGATTTCGACCACTATAACTTGTTGTACTTCGGGATCTTGAAGTGCTTCTTGCAGGGAAAAGCCGACCCCGACCCCGCCGATTAACACTTCCCAAGGCGAGCTTACATGACGGAGTGCGCAGTGCAGATCTTAATTCGAAAAACACACTATGTGAAAAATTCATAACAGTTTATCCAAAAATGAACTTAGTTCCCCTTCTTGTAACCCAACATTTATCGGTCCATATACCCTTTCAAAAAAAGAAAAAAGCGATTTAATCAAAACGTCCGGTTTAATCTAGTCAATAGCTCGCCGAAAATATTCTTCTCTTCTTCGGTCCAATCCCGGATTAATTGCTCAATGCGCTCTGTTCTGGCTTTTTTTGATTGTTTCAACTCCTGTATTCCGAGTTCCGTGATTTGCAGAAAATAAGCTCTTCTGTCCGCCGGATCGGCCGTGCGCGTAACATAGCCTTTTTGTTCCAAAGCAGCCGTTTGCCGGCTGATCGTGGAAACGTCAAGGTGAAATTCATCGGCGAGCGCCTTAACTCCGACAGCTCCGTTCAAGTTGATTTGATGAAGGAGGAGATAGGCGGAGCGATCAAGATTGCCGTGTTTGCGGTTTGAAATACGGCGATACAGAACAGCCAACTCCACTTCAATCGTATCCAAAGCTTGTTCATCCATTTTCATAACCTCGCTTGTTGACATATTTACTTGTAGTTGTATAATGCAATTATGTACTTTCATCATACAACTAGTTATTTTGAAAGTAAATGTTTATCGGAATTCTATATATAGAGTAAGGGGAGAGATCATGAATGTCTAATCATGTTGTTCAAACCGTTCCCGGTACGGGATCGGCCACGTTGGGAGATGGCGGATTTTTCAGGCAGCCTCGAGCCGTATGGGCTGTTTTTTTTGCGGGAATTATCGCCTTTATGGGGCTCGGCCTGGTTGATCCGATCTTGCCGGCGATCGCGGAAAATCTGAACGCTTCCCAAAGCCAGGTAACATTGCTGTTCACTAGCTATAACGCCGTTATGGCTATAGCGATGCTGGTTACCGGCACCATTTCATCGCGCTTGGGGATGAAGTGGACCTTGCTGCTCGGAATTATTGGGATTGCGATTTTTTCAGCACTTGGCGGATTATCGGATAATATTTGGACGATTATCGGATTGAGAGGCGGTTGGGGCTTCGGGAATGCGCTGTTTGTGGCCACGGCTTTGTCGGCGATCGTATCGTTGTCGAACAGCGGTACTACCCAAGCTGTAATCTTGTATGAAGCTGCCGTAGGCCTTGGTATCTCGGTAGGGCCGCTACTTGGCGGCTGGCTTGGCGCGATTACCTGGAGAGGACCCTTCCTTGGAGTAGCCGTACTCATGGTCTTGGCCTTCATTGGACTCAGTGCATTAATGCCGAAAGCGGATGATTCTTCAAAAAAAGAACGTCCCAAAACCTCGGTGCTGGAGCCGTTTCGTGCTTTGAGACACCGTTCGCTTGTTATTTTCGGCTTGACCGCATGCCTTTATAACTTCGGCTTCTTTACCTTAATGGCTTATGCTCCATTCGTTATGGGGCTGGATGAACACGGACTTGGCTTCGTTTTCTAGGCTGGGGAGTTTTGCTGGCATTTACGTCGGTTTTTATGGCGCCAAGACTGCAACAGCGTTTCGGTACGGTCAAATCCATGAGCATCATGCTGATCCTTTTCGCAATGACACTGCTTGCCATGGGCATTTGGACGAATGTGCAATGGGTAGTTATTGCAGCCGTTGTCTTTGCCGGCGCTCTGCTGGGGAACAACAACACGTTGATCACCGCAGCCGTGATGAACGCTTCTCCGGTCGAACGTTCGACGGCTTCTGCGGCATACAGCTTTCTCCGTTTCTTGGGCGGTGCGATAGCTCCTTTTCTGGCCGGTAAATTGGCGGAGTGGTTTAATCCGCATATTCCTTTTATCGTAGGCGCCGGATTCGTCTTGTTGTCCGTGATGCTTATTCTGAGCAATCAGCATCATGTGAAGCTTGTGGATCACGCGGGAGCGGGACATTAATGCTCATTAAAAATATAGTAATCATAAATAATGTTATGTAAACTTTACGTGAGCTCGGCAATTCAGTTGCTCGGGTTCTTCCTTTTTCCGAAGCAATATAATAAACCAGCCATGAATTTTGTCCGATATTATCACCCTCGGTATTCTGGCTCGTGGTATAATTAGTTGTTGTTTATCCTCGGAAAGTTTCCTAAGAAGGAGCCATACATTCATGAATTTCAGCGTTACGCATTTATCGTTTTTTGTCATTCAAGTGGAAGGTAAAGAAGGCCAGACGGCCAAAAGTTACAAGCATTATCAAACTCTGGACGGGTACGAGTATTTGGACAGTCAAATCAAGGAGTTTCTGGACGGGGAATTCTCACGGATCGCCAAACGAAAAGTCGAGAAAAATCCGGCCGTCGAGCAGGCTCCTACCAAAATTGGCCGCTTTATCGTGGAACCGGGCTATGAGTTGGACAGCAATCCGAACTTTAACATGTTCGCCCGTTTGCGGGCCTCCGACAATAAGGAAGATTATAAAAATGCGTGCGATGATCTCGTCCGCAGCTATCTGGACACCAGTTCCGTACGCGGCGGAGCGTTGATCGTCGTTCAAGCCGTACTTGCCACGCATTCGGACGATCCTTTCATTTTTGTGCTGAAATGCGATTTCGAGCCGAAGATCGCGCGGATTTCCGATGAACGCAGCTTGATTAGCCAGGTGGAAATGGCGATCAGTGCAAGGAACATGAAGTCGATCCTTTATCCCTATATGCTGGAGGAAGGGATGAACGATGAATGGGAATTGAAGATTCACCAATCCTCACATGCCAAATATTTCGAAGACTTCTTGAGATTCGTCAGTTATGATATGTCCATTCCGGAAATCGTGAACGAACAGGTGATGGAATTCGTCCAGACTTATGTCGAAAATAAGTGGCCCGATGAGACGCAAGAGGAACGCCAGCAGGTAGAAAAAGAACTGGAGCTATGGGCAGCGAGCGAAAAGCGGGATATTCAGGCGAAGTGGGAACCGCAGCAGGTCGCGGAAGCGGCGGAACGAATCGTGGAAATCAAGCCGGAGATCGAACTGAAATTTCGCATCGGCGATACGCTGGTGAAAGGGAGATTGGGGGACTTCGGAGATCAGATTCATATCGCCAGGCTGAATGGAAGATATGCGGTCATTTTGGAAGGGAATTCCTTTACCTTTGACAAAGCGTTTTCGCCGGTTGAACTGCTGCAGCCGGATTCGTTTGAAGAGGTGACGCAGCGGATTTTGGAGAAGAAGCCGGATGAGGACGATCTTCCGCCATTCTAAGAGTTAATAACGATTGATTAATTAATAACATTAATTTAATATATTTCATAGCATTAATTAATATGATTAATCATATTAATTAAATCCGATTGACCAGCTTGTTTATGAATTTATGGAAATCAATTGTTGACTAAATTTTAGATATCGGCGTATAATAACACCAAGTTTTCCTCAATGACACAGGCAGTGAAGAGGAGCAGGCCATACCGGGCTCTTATGTCCAGAGAGCGGCGAACTAGCTGAAATCGCCGTCTTAACCCCGAGTGCCGACTCGCCTTGGAGCCGTTGTCCCGATTTCTGAAGTCAGGAATAAGGGCGACCGATTTAGCACCCGTTAACGTGCGCGTCAAGCGGATCAGGTCCGTTTGACAATGAGGCCGCGGCATGGAAATGACGCGGTGAACCTGGGTGGTACCACGGAAGATAACCCCTTTCGTCCCTATAGCACGCCGTTTGGCGTGCGGGATGAGAGGGGTTTTTAGGTGTATGTTTGTTAATATGGATACAGTAAGAAGCAGTGAAGAGGAGCAGGCCAAACGGGCTCTTATGTCCAGAGAACGGCGAGCAAGCTGAAATCGCCGTCTTAATCCCGGTGCCGACTCGCCTTGGAGCTGCGTTCCCGAATTGCCGCAGGATGATATGGCTGTTGGCGGATTAAGGAGCGCCGGTTTGTACTCGTTACCGTACAAGGAACCGTACCTTACCTCATCGGTTCCTATGGAGACCGCCGATTGTGAAGCCGGCGGTAAATCAGGGTGGTACCGTGAAAGCAACCTCTTTCGCCCCTGCTGCAGCCTTTTGGCTTGGAGCAGGAGCGAAAGAGGTTTTTTGTTTATCCAAAAATTAAAGAAGGCGGGATTCATTATGCGGAAAATTTATGTATTTGACACAACTTTGCGGGACGGGGAACAATCACCGGGCGTCAGCCTGACCATGGAAGAGAAGGTGGCGATTGCCCTTCAACTGGAGCGGCTTGGTATCGACCGTATCGAAGCCGGCTTTGCGGCTACTTCGCCCGGGGATCTGCAAAGCATTCGCGAGGTGGCGAAGCATGTAAAGAACGCCACGCTGCTTAGTTTGGCCCGTTGTCACACCAAGGATATCGATGCGGCCGTCGAAGCCTTGAAGGACGCGGAAGATCCTTGCTTGCATCTGGTATTGGCCACTTCGCCGATTCACCGCGAATACAAGCTGCGTATGGATAAAGCCAAAGTGATGGAGACGGCGGAAGCCGCTATCCGCTATGGCCGGAAATTTTTTGACAAAATCGAATTTTCTGCCGAGGATGCCAGCCGGACTGAGATCGATTTTCTGTGCGAGATGACGGCGATGGCGATCCGTGCCGGGGCCACGGTCGTCAACTTGCCGGATACGGTAGGCTTTGCTACGCCGGAACAGTTCGGAGCGATGTTCAGAACGATTAAGGCAAACGTTCCGGGAATCGAAAAAATCCAGCTCAGCACGCACTGCCACGACGATCTTGGAATGGCTACGGCCAATACGCTGGCAGCAATCGCGAACGGCGTGGATCAGTTCGAAGGTACGATCAACGGCATCGGTGAACGTGCCGGCAATACATGCATCGAAGAGGTAGCATTGGCTTTGGAGACCAGAAGCGATTTTTACGGAGCCAAAACGGCATTGCAATTGGGCGAGATTTACCAAACGAGCCGGATGGTCAGCAAAATGACGGGGATGAGCGTACCGGGGAATAAGGCCATCGTCGGCGCCAATGCTTTTGCGCATGAATCCGGCATTCACCAGGACGGGATGCTGAAGAACCGCAGCACCTACGAAATTATCACGCCGGAAACGATTGGAGCGAGCTCCAGCAAGCTGGTGCTGGGCAAACACTCCGGGCGTCATGCCTTCAAGGAAAAGCTGACGGACCTTGGATACACGGTGGATGAAGAACAGCTCAACATCGCTTTCGCCAAATTTAAGGAACTCGCAGACCGAAAGAAAAACGTGCTCGCCGAGGATACCCGTGCGCTGCTTGAAGAGAACATGGCGACCGGGCCGAAGCCTTACGTGCTGGACAGCATTCATGTTTCTTACGGAAACAGATCCCTGCCGACCGCCTCCGTACGGATTATCAAGCAGGATGGAACCGTCACCGATGAAGCCTCGGTCGGGAACGGCTCAGTGGATGCCGTGTATCAGGCCTTGGCCAAGGCCACAGGTTCCCGGGCAGAACTGGAAGATTATTCGATCCACTCCGTTACGCAAGGTACGGACGCCCAAGGCGAAGTCCATGTCGTGTTGAAACAGGATGAAGTTACAGTATCCGGACGCGGTGTTAGTACCGATATCATCGAAGCCAGCGCCAAGGCGTATATCGATGCCATGAACCGCATGGCTGGGCGTCGGGAACGCGAACGGGAAGGAAATATCGTCATTTATTAATGCAGAAATGCTAGTTCCGGGCATGGAGGTGCTGGAAGTAGGGTGCGGGACGGGGTCGATCACGAACGTCATCGCCAAGGCCGCTGGGCGACAGGCCAGGGGATGGGCAGCCGAGCAGGCGGAATTCCAGAAGATGTACCTGTTGTCCGTAGAACGGATCAAGTATTAACCGTAAGATGAAAATACAGCCGTTCCCGAATGAGAGGGAACGGCTGTTATTATTTTATAATTCCAAATTGGCGATTTCCGATTTCAGCTTGTTCGCCGAATTTTGGAACTGGATCAGTTCCTGATCGCTCAGTTCGAGGTCCAGAACCTGGCGTACGCCCGTACGGTCGACGATGCTTGGCACGCCGAGGTAAACATCGGAAACGCCGTTATAATCGTTCAAGAGGGTAGATACGTTCAACACGGAGCCTTCATCTTGCAGAATGGACACGATAATCCGGTCCAAAGCGAGAGCGATGGCATAGGAAGTAGCGCCTTTTGCGTTGATGA
This sequence comes from Fontibacillus phaseoli, assembly GCF_003337355.1. Lineage (GTDB taxonomy): Bacteria > Bacillota > Bacilli > Paenibacillales > Paenibacillaceae > Fontibacillus > Fontibacillus phaseoli. The sequence goes on from NZ_QPJW01000001.1 coordinate 1,203,394, forward strand.
TTTCATAAGCGGCATTTTTCGTGCTGTCGAAAATATCTTCCCGGTCCTGATCAGAGAATTCAAGCCCAATCCCGGCGACGTTGGCAAGGCTCCAAAGCGGCAGCTCGGAGTCCCCGTGTTCGCCGACGATATGCGCGTGAATGCTGCGCGGATTAATTCCTTTATTTTGCCCGATCAGATAGCGGAAGCGGGCACTATCAAGCAGGGTACCCGAACCGATTACCCGGTTTGAAGGGAAGCCGCTCTTCTTGAGAGATACATAGGTTAAAATATCCACCGGGTTTGTAGCTACCAGAATAATGCCGTGATCGTTATATTTAACGATGTTTTGAATGATGCTGTCGAAAATGCCGGCATTTCGCTTCAGCAGATCGATTCTGGTTTCGCCCGGACGCTGGGAAGCCCCGGCCGCGATGACGATGATGTCGGCATCCGCACAATCGCTGTAATCTCCGGCCCAGAGCTTAACGCCGCCGGTAAAAGGCAGGCCGTGGTTCATATCCAGTGCTTCGCCAAGCGCTTTATCTTTGTTGGCGTCGATCAGAACGAGTTCGGACACCCGCTCGCGAAGCAGCAATGTGTAGGCGGTTGTCGAGCCCACCGCACCGGTTCCAATAATAACTACTCTACTGGAACGCAATTGAGTTTTCATGATTTCATCATCTCCTTGATTCTTGTTTTCCAACCTATAGGATGCGCAGAATAAGTTCCCTTAATCAGCCCGGAAAGCCTCCGTAGGGAAAGTGAAGAATCCGCTTTTTGTGAAATTAGCGGATATGTACTTATTACTCCCTACATTGTACATGAAACACCAAAAATTTAAAGTAAAACATGGAAAAATCATATATTTAAAATTAATAGTAAATATATTGAAGTTTTACTATACATAAAAATAATTATGTCAACTAAAAAGGAATATGAGAACTTTGTAACCGTGGATGTAACCATTCTGTAAGGACGCCGGGCCTCTTTTTATATTATTCTAGTAATATCAATAGAGAGAGGACCATGGTGATTTAAATGTCTTACATACAACGAATGGAAGAGGAGCAACAGCTTCAGCAAACAAAACGAAACAGAGATAAGAGATCATCCCGCAGGATGAAGTCCATGGTCATCATAGCATTAGTGTTATCTTCCGCATCACTGGTTATGTCCGCTTTTGCCGCGAACAATATATGGCACGGCAATTCGGCGAGTCACGGCTCGGCAGTAGCGGTAACCCCCAAATTCGCAGGTTCCGCCGAACCGGAATCGCTAACCGAAGATAAAGCACCGCTAACTTCTACAGAGAGTGCGGAGGCTAAAGATCAACCGCAGGTAAATGCAAACGACGCGGATACGACTCAATCCCCTCCGCCGGCCAATCCAAAGGAAGGCAAAGAAGAGAAGACTGGCGCGAAAACGGAGAAAAAGACAGCTCAAAAAGTCATTTATCTCACATTTGATGACGGACCGGGCAAATATACGGATCAAATTGTAAGTATTTTAAATAAGAATGGAATCCATGGTACCTTTTTCATGATCGGAAACCAGGTTTCCGGCAACGAAAAAGCGATAAAGACGGCAGCGGAAAACGGGAATTACATTGGCCTTCACAGCATGACCCATGACAAGAAAAAGTTGTACAGAAGCTCCGGTTCGGCCAGGTTCATCAAAGAGTTTAAACAGGAGCAGGAGATTATCCAAAAAATAACCGGGACCACCCCGTGGCTGATCCGGGCGCCGTACGGCAGCAAACCGGAAATCAACAACAAATTCCTCAACGATATCGCAGCCGCCAAATTTAAAATGTGGGACTGGACCGTCGATTCTAAGGATTGGAACTATCCGGGCAAGCCGGAACGAATTATTCAGGAAATCAAGCGTCAAGTTCATCGGGATACCGAAGTGATTCTCATGCATGAAAAATCCCAGACCGTACAGGCCCTGCCGGGAATCATCAAATATTTGAAGAAAAAGGGATACTCTTTCGCCGTCTATAAACCGGATCAGCATTTCCCCGTAAACTTTGCAAAAGACGAGCGTTTGTAATCTACCATTCTGCCTATGCTATAATTAATGCACCCGCGAGATTTTTGAAGGAGAGGTGGTTTCCTGGTGAGATGGTGGCACAAAGCAGCCGGATACGCTATTGCGGCCTGTCTGCTGCTGACTGCTTGTTCTTCGCAGCAACCGCCGGCCCAAAATAGTTCTGTCAGTCAGGAAGAAGAAATGCAGGAAGAAGGACAGACGCTGACTGTCATCAATCCTGAATCATCCTTGAGCAATTCCTCGAACCCTCCATCCACGGAAGAAGGGAAGGAATATCAGATCCAAACAAGGCTTACCGATTTTCGGCTGTTGAGCGCTTCCAAGGGGCTAGCCTGGGGCTCAACCCGAAGCGAATTGCGACTCTACGTGACCCAGGATAACGGAAAGACGTGGATCAACATTTCGCCGGCCGCGTCGGTCCAATTTCCGAATAATCCGCAATACGGCAAGGATTTGTACTTCGTGGATACGGACCATGGCTGGATCGTTCGCGATTCGCTCGGTTCGGGTGAAGCTATTGTCCTTCGGACCGGAGACGGTGGAGCAACCTGGAAAATGACATCGCTGCCGGAGGCGGATGATGTTGCTTCTATTTACTTTTTGGATCAGAGCCTAGGATGGATACTGACGAAGGGCCAGGGACCGGACAGCAGTGAAGCAAAAGCGTTATACAAAACGACAAACAGTGGAGCAACCTGGGAAAAAATAATGAGTACGCCGATTCTTCCAACGGATACTTCGGTCGTGGATCAAACGCTTCCGAAGCTGGGGGATCCTGTTGGAATGGTGTTTACGGATGATAAAAACGGATATATCACGATGGTTGAAGCCGGGCTTCCCGCATTGTATGTGACTAAAAGCGGAGGCAGGCATTGGGTGAAGAGCAACCGGTTTTTCGAGCAAGATAAATTCACTACCTGCGAACGTTTCACAGTGGGAGAGCCAAGCTTTTTTAATAGCGGTAACACGGGATGGATCTCTTTCGGATGCGGAAGGGAGAATGCGCTAAAGTACAACGGCTACTTTACTGCCTCTGCCGGAAAAAGCTGGACCCTGGCTCCTTTTGGCTTGCCATGGCAAGCCGGTTCCCACGGGAACATGACAACTACGTTTATTAATACCAAGGAAGGTTGGTCCCTTCAGGGGTCCGGCTTATATCATACGCTGGATCAGGGCAATAGCTGGACCTTGCTCCCGGAGAGCAAGAAGCTGAACGAAGTACTTGACGATTATCCTGTTGTGGTTAAAATCCAGTTTTATTCCTCCAAGACAGGCTGGCTGCTTGTTGAAAAGAGTGACAAAAAGCGGTCCTTGCTCATGCAAACGCAGGACGGCGGAATCAGTTGGCGCGTACTTTAACCGGTAGCGCCAATTTTTTCTGCTCAAAGCAAAATAGGAAAGAAAAAACCTAAAATTGTGATGTTCATTAATTTGTGAAAATTATCACGTGCACTGTTCAGACTTTGTGATATATTTAACTTGTAAGAAGGAAACAGAAAATGAAAGACACCGAAAGACAAGATTTTAATTAAAATTATAGGAGTGAGTCAAAATGAAAACAGCTAACCAAGAAACAATTACCCGTAACTTCCTCCAATTCTGCTATACTTGCGAAGACGCCCATCTGTGCACAACCGAGGAGACTTGCCAAGCTTGCTGGGCGGAAAATGGTCTGTGTGAACAACAAGCTGACGGTGCGGATGAAACTCGTGAATTTCTGCAATTCTATTATGCTTAATTCATTAACCTCTTCTTCCAAATAACCTTCGGTTCTTGGCCCAGGAACCGAAGGTTTTTTTGTTGACTTTTTCTTTAGCAGGCTTGGCAGACAGAATAACAAAATAATCGGACAAGGGTGGCATATTTTCATAAGTGCCGGAATAACAAGTTTTGTATTGGACGGCATATACATAGGAGAGAAGGAGAGGGCGAGCAGGCTGCTGCATTGGCCGGCGCCAGATAAGGAGGGAGAAGCGTGCAATCTTGGATGGAAATGTTCGGGGTGATGAATACGGCTTTCCCGATCTTCATCGTCGTCATTCTCGGTATCATCGTTCTAACAGCGGCTGGCGGCTTAAAAAGGCATCTGTCGAACAACCGGCAGCCGGTGCTTATCGTTTCGTCCGTCATTGTCTCCAAACGGACGGAAGTGACCCATAGGCATGATACGGAGCTCTCCATTAACCGTTCGGACAGCAAATATTATTTGACGTTTGAGGTGGAGAGTGGGGACCGGATGGAATTCCTGGTGAGCGGACAGGAATACGGTCAATGCTCGGAAGGAGATGAAGGGAAGCTGACTTTTCAAGGAAGCCGGTATTTCGGATTCGAGCGGCTTAGCAAAACTTATCATGCTGCGCTTCAAGAGTATCGTCACTATTAGAATGACCTTTGCTGATCAAATAATGAAGAGCTGTCCGACGGACAGCTCTTTTTGTTTCAATTTGATTAACTGCCGCTCGCCTATTCTCATGCATTAATGCTAATGCGCCAACGCTTTGGTTCTCACCTTTTCGCTCAGCAGCATTTGTGCGGCTGCCCTGCCGCTGGAGAAAGCCCGCTCGGCGAGTTCACCTTTGCCTTCACAACCATCGCCGCAAAAGTGGAACGGGACACCTTGCAATTTGTTCGGAAGCAGTTTGTTGGAATGGATGTTCTTCACGCTGGATACCATGGCTTTTTTGGAAATCCGCTTCACAGCCGTATGTTCGCGCCAGTCCGGATAGTAGGTGTCGAACAATGCTTCCATTTGCTGTGTTTTGCTCTCCAGGTATTGCTTCTTCTGGTCCTCATCACTGAAATCGTCATTCAGATAAGCGATGCCTTGAAGAAGTTGACCGCCAACCGGCACTACCGTATAATCCGTCGCCGAGACATCGCTGATAAATACCTTGTTATCCATATCGCTGATGTAATGGAAAGGGCGGGCTACCACTTTCGAGAATCCGACGTCGTATACCAGCACTTCGGTACAACTATTGTCTTTATAAGGATCGAGCGGCCTTGCCCAAGGAGAAGATTCCAGTAATTTTGAGACTTGCTGTACCGGCATTGCAAAAATAACCTGATCAAATTCCAACGCTTCGCGGGCTTTGGTGTTCAGAATAAATTTGCCGTTGTCCATGACGATCGATTCCACCGGTTCTTTAACCGCGATATCCCACTTCTCATTCCCGCCGATTTTTTGCACAAGTTGATCCGTGATCGTCGCCCAGCTGCCAAGAATGTAGTTGACCGGTTTAGAGGAAAGGAACAAATTATGATAATACTCTGCGATGACTTCACCGGAAACTTTGCGGGCATCCTCAGGAGTGATGAAAAAATTGGAACTGACCAAGTGCTCCCATAATTCCTTGACGTCCGGAGCGGCATTGGATTGGTCCAAATATTCTCCTAACGTCCGGTAGCGCTTCAAGTGATGGATGTTCCCCATCACCGCGGCGATTTCCGCCACAAATCTCACTTTTTCCAGCGTGGTTAACACGTCGGTCTTCATGATGTTGACGAAATCGAGGGGAGCGGGCGTCAAATTGCCGTGCTTGGCATATACGACTTTCCGCTTATCCACTTGTTTGCTTTGGAATTTGAGCTGTAACTCTTCTTCCATGTGCTGCAGTGTGTGTCTGTCGATGCCGTAAACCGCATGGGCGCCGTAATTTAACGTAAAGCCGGATTTTTCATAGGTAAATGCACGTCCGCCCAACTGCGGACTGCGTTCGAACACCGTGCCTTCGGTGTCCGGACTGTCGGACAAATATGCGGCAGCCGTCAAACCGGCCAGACCGCCACCAATGATTGCGATTTTCATGAGAGAACCTCCTAAAAGGTTTTGAATGAAAAAAGTTTCTTTAGGATAGAAATCCAATTGTGCAAAACCGTATTCTTCTATCAGTATATGCTATTCATGTAAGCGCGTCCATAGAAACGGACACTAAATATTCAAAATTGTAATCGCATTCATGGATGGTAAGTAATTTTTTCCTTGACAGGCTAGCGCTCTTCTAATTTAGCCGTCACCTTAAGTCCTTCACAATGAAGCCGCTGGGACTTTTGCCGCATTAGCCGCATGGCAAGTTATTTTGTTAGGCATTTGCACCATGATAGGCATCCGCACATAGGATATAGCGTTGAGAAGTGAGGAAAGGGGGAAACGGGATTTGGCTGTGATCAAAACCAATTCTGAGGATGTAAAGCTCCTCGGAAGGCTCATGCGGGCGGAAGCCGAGGGAGAAGGCGAACAAGGGATGCTGATGGTCGGTAACGTCGGGGTTAACCGGATTCTCGGGGGATGCCTGGACTTTCGAAATATACGCAGCATGAACGATATGGTATTTCAATCGCCAGGAGGATTCGAGGCCACGCAAAAGGGCTATTTTTATCAAAAAGCCCGCGACCGGGATATCAGGCTGGCCCAGCGTGTCATTAACGGAGAAAAAATAAGGCCCGCATCCAACGCGCTCTGGTTCTTCAGACCGGCTGGCGCTTGCCCGGGGACCTGGTATAACCAGTCGAACACCGGCAGATTCAAGGCGCATTGCTTCTTCGCCCCGACCGCCGAAAACTGCCCGGCTGTATATTGACTTGAAACGACGGCAAGGCTCGTCTTTGGGATTTTTCATTACATGCAAGGGATCAAACCATGAGCAAGAACATTTGAGGAGGAATCATTTCCATGTTTAATCAACCTTATCGGCCGGTGACTTACAAAATCGGAGGAAACCCTACCGGTGCATATCCATCCGCAGCGGGAACAGGAACCGGCCCTGCCGGTTATCAGCCGCCGCAAGTGCCCAGCGGCAGCCCGATGACGCCGTCCGGAACCGTAATGCCCGTACAAATCCCTACTTACGAGCAATCCTACATTGAGAATATTCTACGCTTAAACTTGGGGAAAGTCGGTACGTTCTATATGACTTACGAGAACAATTCCCAATGGAATGCGAAAATTTTTAAAGGGGTGCTCGAAGCCGCCGGCCGGGATCACATCATTATCAGCGACCCGAATACGGGAATGCGTACGATCTTGTTGATGGTAAACCTGGATTACGCCACGTTCGATCAGCCGCTTGTTTATCAATATCCCGGAACGATCGGCAACCCGCCGACGACCCGGAGATAAACCATGCTTATAGCCTTTGGACCTCCTCTGGGGAGGTCCTCTTTGCGTCATCGCAAAAAATAGCGCGGCATTAAGCCTGTTTCCATGGCATACACCGGGGTTTGACTGTGTAGTGTATAATTATATAATTAATAGTAATTCATTTAGTTTATTGTAACCGGTTTTAAATGTTCAAAGCAGGGGAGATGAATCCATTGGGAAGTTGACGATATATGCCGATTTTAAACATCAATATCATTTCAAACCGCGAAGGAGGTGCACCTATTCACCGCACGGATGGCGGGAATAGGAAACGTATTGACTGACCCTTTACCGAGTCTTTTTTCAATTGGACTGATGTTGTTATTGGTCCTGCTTAACGGATTTTTCGTATCTGCGGAATTTGCAATCGTAAAAATCAGAAGCGGCCGGATTGATGCTTTGGTCGAAGAAGGACGTAAAAACGCCGTTATTGTGAGAAGCTTATTAAATCACCTTGACGGATACTTATCCGCTTGTCAGGTGGGAATCACGCTTTGTTCCCTGGGCCTTGGATGGCTTGGCGAACCGGTGGTGGCCCGGATGCTTAGCCCGTTATTTGAACTTGCTGGTTTTAGTGAAAAACCTGTGAATATCGTATCGCTGCTGGTTTCCTTTTTACTGATTGCCGTACTGCATATTGTTCTCGGGGAACTTGCCCCCAAAACGATCGCCGTGCGTAAAGCGGAGCAAATCACGCTTATTTCGGCTCGTCCTATGCGTTTTTTCTACAAGCTGATGTTTCCTTTCATCTGGATGCTGAATCGCCTGTCTTCCGGATTGCTGAGATTGTTCGGGATCGCTCCCGTTTCGGAGTTAGATTCGCTGCATACCGAGGAAGAAATCCGGGTGATGATGAAGGAGAGCACGGAGAGCGGACTGATCGATAGTGCGGAAATGTCGCTCGTCGACAATATTTTCGAATTTGCCGAAACGACTGCCAGGGAAATCATGATTCCCCGGACGGAAATGATTTGCTTGTATACGCAAAATACGCTGGATGAAAATCTGACGATTGCGTTGGATGGCACGCGTACACGTTATCCTGTCTGCAACATCGATAAGGACCATATTATCGGATTTATTCATATTAAAGACTTAATCCGCTCGAATACCCAGGATTATCGCGATTTGCTGCGCCCGATTATGGCTGTGCCCGAATCGATTCAGATCAGCGATCTCATGAAACGCATGCAGCGCGGTAAAACGCAAATCGCCATCCTTATCGATGAATACGGAGGCACTTCCGGGATGGTTACGCTGGAAGATATCGTCGAAGAAATCGTCGGAGAAATTCAGGATGAATTTGATGAGGAGCGGCCCGGCATTGAGCAATTGGATGAAGATGTCTTTTCCATAGACGGCCTGATGCTGATCGAATCGATCAACGACCGGTTCGGTTTCGAGCTGGATTCCGAGGATTACGACACGATCGGTGGCTGGTTGTACTCCAGGATTGAAATCCTTCCGCCGCAAATCGGCCAAACCGTGGAATACGAAGGTTACATTTATTTGGTGGAGGAAACCGACAACAAGAGAATTTCGCGCGTCAAGCTGCTTAAGCAGCAGTATATTCCGATCGAGGAAGCAGGCGCATAACATACATGAAGAAACGGCGGGCAGCCCTATAAGGACTGCCCGCCGTTTCTTATTGATTCAATCCGTTGGCGATCGCGAGCATTTCTTCTTTGTCGACATCGCCGAAAGCGTTAAAGTAGACATTACCCAGCATCATGTTAATTTCCGTTACGTTTCCGGTGCTGATATAAGCAATGCTGCCGTTATTTATCTCAACTTCTTCCGTGTTTTCATTGCTTATGGTGGAAAGAACCTCGTTAGTCATCAACAAATCGAAAATCAGTCTAAGCGATTGGTTATTCTGCGAGATGTAGAGCAAATGCGCGCTCTTCCCGAATGAATTCGGATCATCGGACGTACCCGCCGGAATGACAACCTCCAGCGAATGCAAGGTGAACCGGTCCGGAATATAACTGATCCGGGGGAGGGAGAACGCCAACGTATCCCTGGCTTCATCCATGTTCATCTTAACATAGGAATAAGTTCCCGAGTCGACGAGATGCACCGATTTACTCATTTCCTGGAGTTCTTCTTCCGTAAATCCGTCCGGCGGTGGCGTCGTCTTGGCTTTGGAAGAATCAGCCTGCTGCTGAACATTACCGAATACGATTTGTGACATCCCGCTGCCCAGGTTTTTGAGTTCCTGAAAAATGGGGGAGATCGCTTTGGTTACTAAAGGAGGACTGAACATGACGGCTCCCAGAATCATAGAGGCGGCCACAATACCGAACAGCTTGGCGTGGCGTCGTCGTTTGCCGAAGTTTCTGCGCCGGTTCAATTTCTTTTGAATCCGTTCCCAGGATTTGCGGCGTTCTGCTTCAGAATAGGTAGGTAGGGTGTCGATCGCTTTTTGAAAGGCATCATTAAACAAGGACTCAAACTCAGCGGGATACTCTTGATTTTCCATCTTCTCGTTTTTGATATTCGCCACCCCACTCTCTGTACAGCATTTTCTTGATTCCTTCCCGGGTACGAAAAAGCCGCTGTCTGACGATATTCTCGCAGAGATTCAGCCGCTCGGCTATTTCTTTATAGCTTAACCCCTGCTTCCAGCGCAATTCGATCAATTGGCGGTATTCCGGTTTCAGCTTGCTCAAATGAGCGTGGATCGCTTCCTCCATCATTTTGGCTTCGACCGTTTGTTCAACGGATGGGACATTAGGACTAATAGGATCTATATCCATATAAACACGCTCTATGTCCAAGTGGTTACGGAATTTTTTATTTTTTCTAAAATAATTAATGGTCGTATTCCGCGCCACGGTTTTTAGCCATGATTTCATAACGCATTCATTTTCGAAATATGGCTTCTTCGTTACAACTTTGATAAATGACTCTTGAATTATATCCTCGGCAGCCTGATGATCTTTCACGAGATAGAAGATGGTCCCATATACAAGATCATAAAAAGCATAATAGACTTCTTCTTGAATGCTGACTGACAAATTATCAAAGTCGGCTCCGAGCAGCCATTCCAACCGTTCCGGCATGGTACTCCCCTCTCTAGCCGTTAAGGCAAGTCAATCTATAAAAAAACCAATACCTCGATTTTACTATAACGCGGACTCGAAAGGAATGTTTTTCCAAAGAAAAAAGGTTCAAAGGCAGTTTTCTCCTAAAGAGTGCCTTTGAACCGAGGATAAAATCCCATTTGGAGTAAGCGGGGTACTAGTCTTCATCCACCGATAAGGAATCGTAATCTTTGACATTTCGTTTGGCGGCCAGGGCTGGGGAATCGGAATTACCGTATTGCGCCAGCGAATGCCATGCGTTCGAGTCGTCGAATTTTCCGGCGTCACGCTGTCTGTTTTCTCCTGCTCCTTTTGGAGGGGGAGTGATCAGATTTTCTTCAACAGGCCTGTAGTCGCCGACATTCCGTCCGGGGGTATGCTCCACACAAAACTCGGTATAAGGAACCGTTTCAAGACGCTCATATGGGATTTCATTCCCGCAGACGGAGCAGGTTCCATAGCTGGCATCCTTGATCCGGTCCAAGGCCCGGTTAATTTCCTCAAGGTTCCTTGCCAAATTATCGTCAACCGCCATATCGCGGCTACGCTCAAAGGTTTCCGTTCCGACGTCGGCCGGATGATTGTCATAGGTGGATAATTCTCCTGTGGATACCCGAAGCGACTCCTTGGAAGGGGAAGCGGACGGCTCCGTGTTAAAATGATTTTCGAGCTCTTGCTTTTCTTCCTGAAGAGATTCATTCAAATGCTGAAGCTGTGTTTTAGTCAGATGGCTCATGAACTTTCCCTCCTCTAAAAATAAGGCCATGTCCTGTGATCCAGCCTATTTATGTTTTACCCGGGAATGAAGGAGGGTGACGCAACGGCAGCTTTATCTTACAATGGGGGTAAGGTAGTCAAACGAGTCAAACTCGCACAAGGGGGGGATAATGAAATGTGGCTGTATGTCGTGATCATTGCGCTCGTGGTCATTGCCGCGGTCGGCACGTTAATCATCGGAAATTCCAAGGAGAATCGTACAGGTAACCCGGATTATGACCAGCGGACAAAAAAGAATCTCGTCAAACTGACGCTCATTTATGGCGGCTCTATCCTGGTGATCGCTTTGCTGCTGGTAGGCCTGCTGGACCTGTCCTCGTAAATTAGCCTCTTAAGAAAAACCACCCCGCCGTAGATTCCCGGCGGGGTGGTAATTATACTTAGCGCAGAAGTTCAATTAAACTGCTTAGAACGCCCAGTTGCCTTTAGAGAAAATTTGCTCTTCTTTGCCGTCTTCCGTGATGCCGAAAATGTCCATCTCCGCCGAGCCGACCATAAAGTCTTCATGGGCGAAGCTTGCGTTGAGTCCATGCTGCTTCAATTCTTCGCTGTTCATCGACTTGCCGCCTTCCAGGTTAAAGGCATAAGCATTGCCGATCGCCAAATGATTGGATGCATTTTCGTCAAACAGCGTGTTATAGAACAAGATTCCCGACTGTGAAATCGGGGAGCCGTGCGGCACGAGGGCGACCTCGCCCAAATAGTGCGAGCCTTCGTCCAGCTCGACGAGCTGCTTGAGGGTTGCTTCTCCGACTTCCGCAGCGTAGCCCACGATTCGGCCGTTTTCAAACGTCAGCTTGAACCGGTCGATGATGTTCCCGTTATAGCTTAACGGTTTTGTGCTGGACACGGTGCCGTTGACGCCGGTTTTGAGCGGGGCGGTGAACACTTCTTCCGTCGGAAGATTCGCCAGGAACGTATTGCCTTGAGCGTTGATGCTCTCTGCGGCGACCCACAGATGCCCCTTCGGCAGTTCGATCGTTAAATCCGTTCCAGGCGCGACATAATGAAGCTTTTTGTATCGTTTGGAATTCAGGTATTCCGACTTTTCGGTCAGATTGGCAATATGCTCCCGCCAAGCGGCGATCGGATCGGGCTGATCGATTCGTACGGTCCGGAAAATCGCTTCCCATAATGCATCCACTTGCTGAGCTTCCGGAACGTCAGGGAACACTTTAGCCGCCCAGGTCTTCGAAGGAACGGCAACGATCGACCAACTGAATTTGTCGGACATCTGCATCTCGCGGTATTTACTCATAGCCTTGCCATAAGTTTTTTGATGGTTGGTGATCCGCTCCGGATCGACGCCGGTCAGCAAGTCCGGATCCGAAGAGATGACATGCAGTACGGCTGCGCCGTTCTCCACGTATTCGAGCATTTCTCCCGCATACCATTTCGGATCGTCCAGGAAGGATTCATCCGCTGCCAGCTCATAACGAAGCCGGGTGACAGTGTCGTCGCTCCAGTTTACTTTGACGAATCTTGCTCCTGCTTCATAGGCTTTTTTTACAATTAATCGTACGAGTTCAGCCGAATCTACGGTAGCGACCACGATCAGGTTTTGTCCTGGCTGTACATTGGCACCTATTTTGACGGCCAATTCCGCATATTTCTGCAGCTTCTCTTGAAAATCAGACATATTCGTTCCTCCAGATAGAAAAATGGTTATTGATATATCATACTACGAATTAGATATTCTATCCAATTAACCAATGGTTATTTTTCCCTCAGGATATTTGAATAATTCTTTTTCCGATTTCGGAGCCAATGCATAGGCCAAGGTCACGGGACCAACTCTTCCCAGGAACATGACTATACATAGAACGGCTTTGCTTATGTCCGTTAGCCGCGGGGTCAAGTCAAGGCTAAGTCCAGCCGTGGCGAAAGCCGAAGTGGTTTCAAACAACAGGAGGAGGAACTCCCTGTCTTCAATGACGGACATGATCATCGCCGTGAAGATGACGAGGAACAGCGCCAGCCAGGTCTGGGTAATCGCCCGCATAATCGATCCTTTGGACAGCCGTCTGCGGAAGAAGACAATATCCTCGCGGCCCCGGATCATTGCATACATGGCGCCCAGCAGGATGGCGAACACGGTTACTTTGATCCCGCCCCCCGTGGATCCTGGGGCAGCCCCGATAAACATAAGCAAGATGAACAAGAATTGAGTAGAGAGTTCCATGTCGGCCATACTTAGCGTAGTAACGCCGCCTGATCTGGAACTGATCGAATGAAAGAACGAACTCATGGCCCGATCTCCCCAGCCAAGCGGCTTCAGGGTTTCGGGGTTGTTCGATTCAAGGGCAAACATCATTAGCGCGCCGCCTAAGATAAGGAATGCGGACATACTCAGGACCACTTTAGTATGCAGGGACAACTTCCGGGTACGGGAGTAATGCAGCAAGTCGGAAATGACGATAAATCCGATTCCCCCCAACACGATCAGAATCATAACGACGATATTGACGAACGGATCACCGGCATATTCCGCAAGGCCGCTAAACTTGCCGTGGATCGATCCGAACAAATCGAAGCCGGCATTGTTAAAAATCGAAACGCTGTGGAAGACGCCAAAATAGAGCGCTTGATGCCAGGGCATGTCCACCGTCCATCTTGCAGCCAGAAGCAGCGCTCCTGTGCCTTCAATTACTAGTGCGTAAGTAATAACCCGCCGGATCAGCGTAAGCAGTCCTTCCATAGAGTTATGATTCATGGCTTCTTGCAGCAAGAGTCTGTCCCGTAGTGAAATCCGCCGGTTAAACGCGAGTGCAATCAGCGTGCCGAAGGTCATGAATCCGAGGCCGCCAATCTGGGTCAGCGCGAGAATCACGATTTCCCCGAACAGGGAAAAATGATTTCCCGTATCGACCACGGCCAACCCGGTTACGCAGGTGGCGGAAGTTGCCATAAAGAAGGCGTCGATCAATTTCATCGGCTTTCCGTCTGCGGAAGCCGGACCCAGAGACAGCAGGAAGGTACCCAAAATAATGATGAGACCGAAGCCGTAAGACAATGTTTTGGCCGGAGTCAAAGGATGGATTTTTATTTTCTTTTTGTTCTTGCTGCGCTTTTTAAACAATGTGTTTTCACCTCATACATGATCTTGCTATTGACGTAAAACATGGTAGGATATTTCAATAAGGATGACAATAATGTTCCTCAATCATCTTATTATAGTAGAAACATCGGATTTGATCGATATTTGACGAGAAATTACAGAAAAAGGAGTCAGGGCAGTCATGAAGCTGAACATTGTGCAAGCGGACATGCATAAGGATGAAGAAGGGGCTTTTTTGGGTAAAACCATATTTGAAGTAGAAGGTCATAAGGCCGCTTATGAAATTACGTTTTTCAGTAAAAAGGGCAAGGAGTGGGACTATAGTTTAAATTATGCCCATGAGTCCGGGCTTGAAGCGGAATTTGTCAAAGTGGACGAAATGGTCGAGCAGGACGATGACCAGTTTGACGAATTGCTGGATGCTGCTATGAGCAAGCTCCCGGAATCGGAATAAGGTTGGCCCGGGCCGGGCACCAACATCATTACTTAGCCTCAGTCGAGATGGCCAGGATGGGTAATAACATTACATAATGCAAAGAAAGGGGGAAGCGTCATTGATGGAAAAACCTTTTTACAGAAGGTGTCTTGGAGTCATCATGATCCTCACTATCATTTTTTTGATTCACAAGGTTCATTTTATTTTTAATCCACTGGTGACGCTGATCAAGATACTGATCGTTCCATTAACGATCTCCGGGTTTTTGTATTATTTGCTGCGGCCGATCGTACAATTTCTGGAAGATAAAAAGATGAGCAGGGTGCTGTCTATTTTGTTCATATACCTGTTGTTTGCAGGCGTTGTCACCATATTTCTGATGGTGGTATGGCCACCGCTTCAGAGACAGATTACCGAGTTCATCAACAACGTGCCTAAATTGATCGACGGCTTGCAAAGCCAAATGAATGAAATCAAGAACAATCGTTATTTTTCGATGTTCGACAACAAGGATACCCAACTGATGGACAAAATCACGGAGTACGTGAATGCGGGAATCCAGAGCGCAACGGGTTATATTTCCCATATATTCAGTTTCCTGAACGACTTCTTTATTGTCGTCGGTACGGTACCGATCATGCTGTATTACATGCTCAAGGAAGATCACCGGGTAACGCCTTCACTGGTGCGCATGGTACCTAAGCGTTTTCGGCGGGAAGGCGAACATGTCGTTCATGACATCGATACGATGCTGAAAGGATTCATTGCGGGAAGAATGATCAGCGCCGTGGTGCTTGCCGTAATGTGCTTCCTCGGCTTTTGGCTGATCGGGTTGCCATACCCGTTATTGCTGGCTATTGTCGGAGCACTATTCAACTTCATTCCGTATTTCGGTTCGCTGCTTGGAGCGATTCCTTGCGTGATCGTCGCTTTTACCGAATCTCCTTCCATGGTGGTATGGGTTATCATTATTGTAGTCATCGCACAACAAGTCGAAGGAAATCTGATTTCGCCTTACATCTATGGAAAAACGATTAATATACATCCGTTGACCACCATCGTGTTGTTGTTGATCGCCGGTGACTTCGTCGGAATTTTAGGAATGATTTTGGCGATTCCGGTGTATATGATGGTGAAAATATTCGTGGTTCGCGTGTATCAAATCTATTTGTCCGAGAAGGTAGAGGAACTGAATACGTAATCCAAAATATTTCCATTTCCAAATCATTTGGTGACGAATATCATATCACCAGTTCCACTCCTTGCGAGATGATTAACCTAATAAAATGGTTATCAAAAATTCTCGGGGGATGATATGAAATGGCAGTAACCGCCAAAAACGGGAAGTACTTTTATGCTTGGAGCAAGATACTTCCCGATGGATCCTTTTACCTGCCGGATCAAGCCCTGCAGGAATATCATATCCGGACCGATTCGAAAGTCATTTTGATGTCAGGGCGCAATACCGCCAAAGGATTCAGCGTCGTGTGCAAGGAGCTGATCGATAATTCTCCGCTCGCCAAGGTGTTCGCAAGCTTACCGCAGTTGCGAAGCTTCTCGATTCCGGAGGGAGAAACGATTTCCTTCAAAGAACGAGTGTTTTGCTGGACGTATCTAGGCAGTAATCACTACATTCAACTGCCGCTGCAAACATGGGCGGAATTCGGCGTGAACCCTGGCGACAAGCTGCTTAGTTTGAGAGCTACGCATCTGGCGTTCAACAATCTGGCCGATGGGCCATACATTGAATTGGCTAAGCAAGTCAGAGGCATGACGGTATACGAATAAGCAAGTTATTAATGTCAAAAGGCTTCCTGCGTAAATACGCGGGAAGCCTTTCTTAATTTTGTATTGATGGTCGGAAGAAGATGCCTTCGCTTAATGAATCATAGTTTGCTGTCCACTTACGCAAAATGAACATGAATGAAGGGAGCGATGTCATGAAAGCAGTTACTTATCAAGGAAAGAAGAGTATCCGCGTTAAAGACGTGAAAGATGCCAAACTGGAAAAAAAAGACGACATCGTCGTACGCGTCACTTCGACGGCCGTTTGCGGTTCCGATCTGCATATTTATAACGGAGAAATTCCCGGGATGTACGACGATTACGTAATTGGTCACGAGCCGATGGGGATTGTGGAAGAGGTCGGGCCCGAGGTGACCCGGGTAAAGAAAGGGGATCGTGTAATCATCCCGTTCAATGTGGCGTGCGGTGAATGTTATTTTTGCAAGCATCAGTTGGAGAGCCAATGCGACAATGCCAACGATAACCGGGATACCGGTGGATATTTCGGCTATTCCACCCGATATGGCGATTATGCAGGGGGTCAGGCGGAACTGCTTCGGGTTCCTTTTGGTAATTTCGTGCCTTTCGTCATTCCGGAGAATGCGGAAATGGAGGACGAGAAACTGTTGTTTCTGTCCGACATTGTACCGACCGCATATTGGAGCGTCATCAATGGAGGCGTAAAGGCCGGGGATACGGTCATCGTCCTCGGTTGCGGCCCGGTTGGATTGCTTACGCAAAAGTTTGCCTGGCAGAAAGGTGCCAAACGTGTCATTGCCGTGGATTACCTACACTATCGCCTTGAACACGCCAAACGGAGCAATGGGGCGGAGGTGTTTAATTTTGAGAAATCGGATAATTTGGAGGAACACTTGAAAGAAATTACGCAGGGCGGCGCGGATGTTGTAATCGACTGTGTCGGTCTGGACGCCAAAAAGTCGGTTGCCGAAAAAGTGGAGACCGCTTTAATGCTGCAAGGAGGTTCCCTCAGCGCATTTAACCTGGCATCCAAGGTGGTTCGAAAAGCGGGGACGATTCAAGTGACCGGCGTATATGGCCTGAAGTATAATCTGTTCCCGTTTGGCGACCTGTTTGAACGGAACATCAATATCAAAACCGGGCAGGCTCCGGTGATCCATCTGATTCCCGAACTGTATGAGCAAATCCGGACGGGACGCTTTGACCCAACGGATATTATCACGCACCGTCTTCCCCTCGACCAGGGAGAGCATGCATATCAAATATTTAACGATAAAGAAGAAAACTGCATTAAAGTGATTTTAAAGCCTTAAAGCAGATCCTTCCGGTTTGTCCCGAACAAGAGAAAACAGCCCAATAAGGGGCTGTTTTTCTTATTAAAATATACGGGATGCTCAGTGATATTTCCCGATGATGCCGTCATAGACTTCTCTAGGTCTTAATCCGACCAGCTTCTCTACGGGCTCACCATTGTGAAAGAAGATCACGGTCGGTAAGGACATAATTCCATAGGTTGACGCTAGTTCAGGGGATTCATCGACATTCACTTTCATCAAATTGACGTTTCCCTCATAATCTTCATGAAGTTGTTCGAGGATGGGACCGAGCACTTTACAGGGCGGGCACCACGGGGCATCGAAATCTACGAGAGTCACTCCTTGAGACAGTAGTTCCTGGTTAAATTCCGTGGGTGTCGTTATTCTTTTTACGCTCATGCTTCATTTCTCTCCTTTAAATTCGGATTTTCTTCCAGCAGATAGGCGATCCTTTCCTGCAAATTGGACTTTATCGAGGACAGCAAAGCGATTTGCTCTTCGATTTCTCTCAGCTTGCTGACATAAACGGGCATAATCTGTTCGCAAAACGCTTCCTTGCTAGCCATGACGCAGTTTAGAAAACCGGAAATCTGCTCGGTGGTCAGCCCCAGTTGGAGATAAAACTGAATCGTCTTGACTTGCTCTACAGATAAGTTGTTATAGTCCCGATATCCGTTATCCATTCGCCGCGAGGCAATCAATCCTTGTTGCTCATAATAACGCAGCGAGCGGATGCTGGCCCCCGTAGCTTTAGACAATTCGCCGATTTTCATAGCTTACGTTTCACCTGCCTTTATTGCGGTTTCGGTAACATAATCACATTATAAACCCTGACATTAGTGTTAGGGTCAATCTATTTTTCTCAAGCATCCGAACCGTGTATAATGAAATGAGCGAATGAAGGTCAGCTTGACGGCACAGGAGTTGTGAATTCGCCAATTCATATGGAGGAGGAACCAAATGAAACCGGCTTTATTGATTATCGACCTGCAAACAGGTTTTGTATCCGGACCGCGGAGACGCGGGGAAATTGAAGAGGCATGCGAGTACATTAATGCAACCTCCGAGTTATTTCGGAATGCCGGTCTTCCGGTCGTGATCGTGCAAGACACCGAATGCGGCAAAGAGAGTGAAGGCTATGAACTGATTCCCGAAGTCGTTGTGCAGGAAACCGATTTGCGAGTTGAAAAAGAGTGGTCCAACTCGTTTTGGAAAACTCCTTTAGAGGAGTTGCTGCTTGATCAAGGCGTTGATTTTGTGGTTGTTTGCGGCTTCGCTGCGGAGCACTGCGTGACCTTTACCTACAATGGAGCCCGCGAAAGAGGATTCGGCGCGGCCATATTGCAGAATGGAATATTAGGCGAGCATCCTAATGCGGTTCAATCCGTAGTCGAGGCTCGCCCGCTCATCTCCTATTCCGTGATAGCTTCCATGCTGAAGCGGTAAGGAGAAGAAAGCATGAAGCAGCGGGAATTTGTTCTTGAGGGGACGCATTTGCGGATCAGGCCAACCTGTCCCGGCGCGGACATGGATTTCGTGCTTGAGTTGGAGGATCATGAGGAGAACCGGCGTTTCATAAGCCCCTGGCTACGGGAGCAGCACGAAGAGTTCAAACTCGGGAAAGACCATCTCCATTTAGTCATCGAAAACAAGGAAACAAAAGAACATGTCGGCTATATGCTGTTGGAAGGAATCTTGTTAAAAAGCGGTTGCATAGATTTGAAACGCCTTGTCATTGCTGCCAAAGGCCTAGGTTACGGACGCGAAACCCTGAGACTCGTGAAGGATTGGGCTTTCAATAATGCAGGGGCGCATCGGCTTCAGCTTGATGTGAAAAGTATCAATTCAAGAGCTAAGCGGCTTTATGAGTCTGAGGGTTTCGTTGAGGAAGGATTGCTTCGCGACCGTTTCCGTGATGAGAGCGGTAACGGATATGTTTCGCTGTATATCATGTCTATCCTGGAAAAGGAGTATCGGCATGTTTGATCCTACGGTTTTTGACAATCTGAAGGTCGTTCTTGAAGGCGCCGTGTACGATTTGGATCTGCGCGGTCTGCTTCGCATTAGCGGGAGGACCGACCGGGTGGAGTTATCGACGATGTCCCGGTATTATGCGATCCAGTTTAGTTTGCCCGATAAACCGGAGCCCTGGGCCGAACTTAGGCTGTGGGCCGATACGGAGGATCTGGCGGGCGAAATTCTGGAGCTGAATTCCGTCACGCTTGGCTGCCAGATGCAGCCGGTCTTTTACAAACATTTGAAAGATCCCGCTGACGAGTGTCCGGTCATTGAGAGGCTGACTACGGAAATTTGGGGCAGCCATATCCATCAGATCCAGAGAATCGTCTCGGTTTACGGCGATACACAAGCTCTTCCGCTGGACGAAATCATTGTTCAATTCAATAGAAGGTTTGGGGAAGAGGTTGCCTCAGACTTGCCACAAATGCTGGATCATATGCTGATTATGCTGGAAAGACTTTAATGCTAACGGTAACTATTTTACATAATTAATATAATTAATTATTAGCGGGAGGCCAAACTAATGAATGCTCATGAAATCGATTATCGGATTATCGGTGAAGAAATGCAGTGCGTCGAGGTTCATCTTGATCAGGGGGAGAGCGTTGTGGCGGAAGCCGGCAGCTTCATGATGATGGATCCCGACATTCGGATGGAGACCATTTTTGGAGACGGCAGCAACCAGGGCGGGGGGCTGATGGGCAAACTGATGGGAGCCGGAAAACGCCTCATTACCGGCGAAGGTCTGTTTATGACCGTGTTCACCAATGCCGGTTATCAGCGTCAGGGCGTGACGTTTGCTTCTCCTTATCCCGGTAAAATCATTCCGCTGGATATGCAAATGCTGGGCGGCAAAGTGATTTGCCAAAAGGATTCCTTTCTTTGCGCGGCTAAAGGCGTATCCGTCGGAATTGAGTTCCAGCGTCGGCTGGGGACCGGTTTTTTTGGCGGTGAAGGATTTATTATGCAAAAAATCGAAGGGGACGGCCTCGCTTTTGTGCATTCCGGCGGGTTAGTACTTGAACGGGATCTTGCCCCTGGGGAAGTTATTCGTTTGGATACCGGCTGCCTCGTGGCGATGACCGCTTCGGTAGATTACAACATCGAGTTCGTCAAGGGCGTAAAAACCGCGCTGTTTGGCGGCGAAGGCTTATTCTTCGCCACGCTCCGCGGCCCGGGCAAGGTATGGGTACAGTCGCTTCCGTTCAGCCGCTTGGCGGATAAGGTGCTTTCCGCTGCACGTCATGGAGGAAAAGATGAAGGCAGTCTGCTTGGAGGCCTCGGGAATTTGTTTGAACGTTAAGCTTAAGAAGCAACGATTAAGAGGGATTGACATTAACCCTCTGTGTAACTATTATAGTTACAGTAAAAAGGAAAAGGGGGATAGCCATGACGATCAGCTCGCGATTTTCCGTTGCCATTCATGTTTTGTCCCTGCTTGAACTGAACAAGGAAGGCGTCAATACCTCGGAGTATATTGCAGAAAGCGTGAATACGAACCCGGTGGTCATCCGGCGGATCCTCGGTATGTTGAATAAAGCCGGTCTGGTAAAGGTCCGGTCCGGGATTGCCGGGAGTAAGCTGCAACGCCCGGTGTCGGAAATCACGCTGCTTGAAATCTATCGCGCGGTGCATGTCGTGGAAGAAGATGCATTGTTTTCGATCCATGATAAACCAAATCCGAAATGTCCGGTCGGACGCAACATTCAGGCGTCGATCGAACCGGTTTTTTCATCGGCTCAAGCCGCATTGGAGCTTACGCTGGAGAGGGTAACGCTTGAAGAAATTGTCGGTTCGATTCAGTCGACGGATAGCGAAGGTTCCTGCGGATAAGGCCAAATGAAGATATAATTAACCTGATGAACTATAAAATGCTCCCTAGGGGGCATTTTTTGTTTTCCTTATATTTTTGAGGAAATCACTTCATACTAAATTTGGTTGACATGAAAGGCAAGTGTAACTATACTTGTTACATCGACAAACTGTAACTAATTTGGTTACACATATTTTGTTAAAACTATAATATTGGATAAAGGAGGATGAAACTGTGTCTAAAAGTATTCATCCGAAAACCGAACTTGGCGCTGTGCGCTTGAAAATTACGAATATGGACCAATCGCTCGCGTTTTACCAGGAAGTGATCGGCTTACGGATTTTAAACCGGCAGGGATCGGTTGCGGAGCTTACCGCAGACGGCCAGAGTCCGCTGCTCATTCTTGAGGAAGACCCGCAGTATCGGCGGTTGCCGGAGCGCTCCGTATCAGGTCTGTACCATTTTGCCATACTGGTGCCGGATCGCCTAACCCTTGGGTTAGCTCTGCGCAATATGGCCCATCATAAAATCCCGCTTGGGCAAGGGGATCACCTGGTCAGTGAAGCACTTTATTTGAATGATCCCGACGGAAACGGGATCGAGGTGTACGCGGATCGGCCCCGTGATACGTGGAAAAGAGACGATCAGGGTGAAATTATGATGACCACCGATCCGGTGGATATCGATGGCCTGCTGGCGATTTCGGAAGGGGCGGAGTGGAACGGCTTACCGTCTGGCACGAAAATCGGCCACGTGCATTTCCATGTCGGAAACTTGCAAACCGCCAAGGATTTTTATGTCGATATACTCGGATTCGATATCGTCGCACATTATGGCAACGCAGCGATGTTCATCTCCGCAGGAGGCTATCATCACCATATCGGCTTGAATCTATGGGCCGGAGCCGGAGCCCCGGCTGCGCCTGAAGACGCCGTGGGTCTACGCTACTTCACGATTACGCTTCCCGACCGGGATGCCCTTGCTGAGATAGAACAGCGAATTAGCGCTGAGGGCATAGCATTTGAACGTCGAGCCGACGGTATTTCGCTCACCGATCCTTTCGGGATCGGGATGAAGATTGTCGTACGATGAACGTGTTACGGTTGTAAACAGAATCTTAAGCCCTCAGAAAGGGCTTTCTCCGCTTCGTCCTTTCGCCTATAATATAGATTACCAATTCAGTACGAAAGGACCGAATGCCATGCAGCTGTTCCCTCAATTGGAGACGGAAAGATTCATATTGCGCAAACTGACCTCGGAAGATGCCGACGATTTGTTTCATTATTTTTCCAATGATGAAGTAACCAAGTATTATGACGTGGACAGCTTTGTGGAACTTCGGCAGGCTGAGGACCTGATTCAATCCTGGAATAGTCGTTACATGGAGAAAAAAGGATTCCGCTGGGCGATCACGGTGAAACCGGACAACAAGGTGATCGGAACGTGCGGATATCATAATTGGGCCAAACTTCATTACAAAGCGGAAATTGGTTACGAATTGAATCCCGCCTACTGGGGTCAGGGCGTCATGACTGAAGTTCTGCAGGAAATCATGCGGTTCGGTTTTGAAGATCTCGGGCTCAACCGGATTGAAGCCTTTATCGACCCGGACAATATCCGTTCCAGATTTTTGCTGGAGAAGACAGGATTCCATGAAGAAGGTTATTTGAAACAGTGCTTTTATGAAAAAAATCAATTCGTGGACGCCGTAATATTTTCCCTGTTGAAAAGCCAATACTTGGAGAACAGAGAGTAGCCATAACCTATGGCGTCATTCCGACTGGTTGTACTTTAATTTTCGGTTGACTGAACCACTTGGCTATATTAAAATGCAATTATCTATTATAGGCGATGGAGTTCGCCATAACCGCTGAAGAGCTGATGACTCCTACCAGAGCTTTTGAACATTTCTCTGGTAGGAGTCTATTTTTTTGCTCTTTCAGGAATGGAAAGGAACAAGAAGAGATGAGACAATTTAGACAAATCTGGTCCAAACGGTCGGAAAAATGGGACATGCTTGCCCTGACGGGCACCTTGCTCAAGTGGATCCTCCTTGGAAGCGGAGTGGGGATCCTGGCGGGCACGGCGTCCGCATTCTTTTTGCGAAGCCTGGATATAGCGAGTAATCTGCGGCTGGACCATCCCTGGTTATTATTTTTTCTGCCTGCAGGCGGGGCTCTGGTCAGTTATCTGTATTTGAAATTCGGGAAGAATAGCGCCAAGGGCAATAATCTCATCCTCGAACAAATCCATGACGGGCACGAAACGATACCGCTCCGTATGGCGCCGCTTGTTTTGTTCGGTACGATTGTGACGCATCTGTTCGGCGGTTCGGCCGGCAGGGAAGGCACGGCCGTACAAATGGGCGGCAGCTTGGCCGAATGGTTCGGAAAAATGCTGCGGGTCGGACCGGTCGACCGTAAAATTTTGCTTATATGCGGCATTAGCGGCGGATTCGGATCGATCTTCGGCACTCCTTTGGCAGGAACCGTATTTGGCCTGGAAGTGCTGGCGATCGGACTCATTAGCCACGAAGCGATTATTCCGGCTTTCATTGCCGCTTTTGTCGGCAATCTGGTTACATCTACTTTCTGGGGGGTCTCCCATATTCATTATTCGATGGGCGTAATCCCCGAGTTGGATTGGTTGGTTGTGCTTAAAGTCGTGTTAGCTTCCATCCTGTTCGGCCTGACTAGCCGGGCATTCAGCGAATTGACTCATGCGTTGAAAAAAGGTTACGCACGGCTGTTCAAAAATCCTGTAATTAAAAGTGCCGTCGGGGGCTTGGTCATAATCGGGTTGGTCTATGTTGTGGGCAGCCGTGATTATTTGGGTTTAGGCATCCCCTTAATTCAAAGTTCGTTTTCGGAATTGGTGTCTCCATTGTCCTTTTTGTTCAAGCTCGTGTTTACGTCGCTTACGCTCGGCGCAGGTTTTCAGGGAGGGGAAGTGACGCCGTTATTCGTGATTGGGTCGACGTTGGGCAACGCCCTTTCCGGGTTTCTCCATCTGTATGCGCCTTTTTTGGCCGGTCTCGGCTTTATCGCCGTATTCTGCGGTGCCACCAACACACCGATTGCTTGCTTTTTGATGGGAATTGAACTGTTTGGCTCGGAAGGAGCCATTTACCTGTTTATCGCATGCATCGTAAGCTACTTATTCTCCGGACATACCGGCATTTATACGTCGCAACAGATCGGCATCTCCAAGAGCCATTGGATTTCGATCCCCCAAGGAACTACGCTGTCGAGCGCGAAGAATTTTAGAAACAGCAAAAAAGACAGGCCATCCTCGTGACTTGAATCCCGTTCCTGAGACAATAGTCTTGGAGGCGGGATTTTTTTGTTTCTACCGGGTTATGTCATGGAGGAATAACAAAATTCTGGACGAAATAATAGAAGAGGAATTTTGCGGAAAAATGTGGAAAACGGTCGGGCTGTCGAACAGTTCAAGAAGGAGGAAGACATGTTTAGAAAGAGACGGATGGGGTATTGGGGAATCATTGCATTACTGTTGTTGACCATGAATTTATCCGCTTGCACATCAAATGAGTCGATTGGGAACGCGGAATCCGGCAAGCAAAAGAATCAACAGAATCAGAATCAGAGTGAATCGGATCTGGAACGGTTGACCAAGCTGATGCAGACCCATATCGACAAAAACCTGAAGTACCGGGGAAAAGAATCGGTTAAAGGATCTTCGGATGAGATGCTGGTGTTTTACGCCGATGTCCCCGAAGGGACCGACGCAGTTCGTTATCACCTGAATGCAAGAACAGGCACCGTAGTGGATGCAGTTAGTGGTTCGCCTTTGATTAACGTATTGGTGAAGTCGCCCAATTTAAATGATCTGAATGGAGAAGCGTATGTTTCTGCGCTGGAAGAGCTTGTAACTCCACTGATTCTGGAGAAGGGGTATAAGCTTGATGGCAAACTTGACGATTCTTTTGTCGGATTTCAAGGTGACGGAACCATGGAGTATGAGGTTACCAAACCGGGAGGGCTTGTCCCAGCCCTGTGCTTGATCCACGTCGAGCCCTTTACGAAAGAGGTTACTGAAGAAGGGGAGATCAAGGCTTCGGATGAAGTAGCGGATGCCGTATCTGTGGAGACGGCAGAGATGACGAACTACGCCATGCAAGATGCGGATGCAACGCTGGAGCAACTGGCGGATCGGGGCTACCAGATGATTGAAGACCAATCTTTCGAGACTGAATTGCAGCCTTGGGGCAAAATCACTTTTGTTTCGGGATATTATAACGAGAATGGAGTAAAACAATCCGTATATCATATCCTGAATTCGGACCAAACCGTAACGTATACGTTGCCTGTCGTGGACACCGGGAATGATACATTCGCGGGCATCAACGCCATTGCTTTCAAGGATATGAATGCAGACGGCAAAAAGGACATCCAGATCCTGAGCGATTATGAATCCGCGGAAAGCGGCGTTCATACCAGTCGGGCAGCCGTCTATTTTTCGACTTGGGAATACTATACGGTTTTGCCGTGGTACAATGATTTGTTGGATGACTCCGGCCATAACGATACGATTATTAACTTGGTGAAGGAAGGCCGCAGGATACAGGGACAGATCTCTCCGAATTCGGATAATACGGAGATTGAGAAGGAAATCGAGGCCTTGGCATCTCTGATCTGTAACGAGAAGTTCCTTCACACCGGAGATCTGGATTATGCTGCTTTAGGGGAATCTCTTTTAATTTTCTCGCAGAACTCGGCGGCTGACGAGATTACTTTGGCCGGATTGGCCGGACAACACTTTGCCGATTATAGAAAAGATACGCTCTCGGGAAAAAAATCATTGGCCGGCCAAGTTCGGCAATATGAGAAGCTGCTGTCTCAAATTCTGGAGGATGCCGAAATGTTTAATGGTATTAAATATGAAGGCGGCTCCATGTGGAACACCTTTAATGCTTATAAGGGATTGGATTTGCAGATTGAGCTGAATCGTTATGTCTCGAATGAAACCTTGAAAACGGATGAGGAGTATGACACTTATAGTTGGCTTCAAAGTGAGTGGAAGGACTTCAAAAAAGAACTGCAAACCGCCGCCAAAAATAAAGTCATCGGCAACGATGATTACAGTGTAGATTTATCGGACGATCAGGCAGAACAGATCAAAACGATGGAAAAAAGGCTGACCACTAATATGAATGAGCTATTGAAATTGATGGCGGATGATCCTGGCTCAACACGCCTGATGCAATTGGTCAGAGATACTTTTTATACAGAAATGTAAGGCCTGAATTACAATGTTATCATAATAAATATTATGTAAACTTTAACCCTTTGATGGCATATGTGAAAGTTTTACTATAAACTTGGAAAGGGAATGTAGACTTTCCCGATTATATAAAGCGTGGTGACTTCCTTGTTTAAAATTATGCTGATCGAAGACGATATTACTTTATTTCATGAGATTAAAGAACGGCTTGTGCAATGGTCCTATGACGTATACGGCGTTAAGGATTTCAGCAAAGTCCTTCAGGAATTTACGGATTTCAAGCCTGATCTTGTCATCATCGATATCCAGTTACCGAAGTTCGACGGCTTTCATTGGTGCCGTATGATCCGGTCCCATTCCAATGTCCCGATCATCTTCTTGTCTTCCCGCGATCATCCGACCGACATGGTGATGTCCATGCAGCTAGGCGCAGACGACTTTATTCAGAAGCCATTTCACTTTGAGGTGCTGATCGCAAAGATACAGGCTACGCTCCGCCGGGTGTATAATTACAACACAGAGCGTATAGAGCTCCGCACCTGGCGCGGAGCGACCGTTGAATACGTAAAGAATACCATTACAGCACAACAAGGTTCCGTGGAACTGACCAAGAACGAGATGTTTATTCTGAAAATGCTCATTGAGCGAAAAAATCAGATTTTGAGCCGGGAAGAACTAATCAAGAGCCTCTGGGACAACGAACATTTCGTCAGCGACAATACACTGACCGTTAACGTTAACCGGCTACGCAAAAAGCTGGAGCAGATCGGGCTGGAGCCCTTCATTGAAACGAAGGTGGGGCAGGGATATATGGCAACGGAGGAGGCGGATTCCTTATGATTGCAAAATATCTCAGGGAACGGCTGAGTTGGATCTTGCTATTTCTGGCCCTACAACTGCTGTTCCTGTCTATTGCTGCATTGGATGCCACAATCCCTTTTAAGTCGATCTTGTATATCGTGTTTTTGTCCGTCCTTATTTTTCTGGGGTTTTTGCTGGTGAGATATCAGAAGGAGACCAAATTCTATAAGGACCTGGAATCCTGGGATAATACGTATGATTTATCCTCCATCCGGGAACCGGAAAGTCCGTTCGAGGATATGGCGATGAATGTGCTGAACATGCAGACGGAGCGCTACATGCAGGAGTCGTCCATGCATCGGATTGAGCTGGAGCAAGAGAAGGACGAGCTCCTGTCTTGGATTCACGAAGTGAAAACGCCGCTCACGACGCTGCAATTAATGATCGAGCGACTGAACGATGAAACGCTGAAAGGACAAATGATGTATGAATGGCTTCGCATTCATTTATTGCTGGACCAGCAGCTTCATCAGAAGCGAATCCCTTTTATCCAGAACGACGTATTTATCGAGGTAACAGCGTTGGAACCGCTCATTTACGGGGAGATCAGGGCATTAAAATCATGGTGCCTGCAAAAGGGGATCGGCTTTGATGTATCTCTTCCGGTAGCCGAGGTGCTTACGGATGCCAAATGGTTCGGCTTTATCCTCAGACAGCTGTTGACGAATGCGGTGAAATACAGCGGGGCTTCGGATATCGTAATCAAAAGCGGCATGAAGGACGGGCAATCCTGGCTCGGAATTCAAGATTCCGGGCGAGGTATCGATCCCAAGGATCTTCCCCGTATCTTTGACAAAGG
Source organism: Fontibacillus phaseoli (assembly GCF_003337355.1). GTDB lineage: Bacteria > Bacillota > Bacilli > Paenibacillales > Paenibacillaceae > Fontibacillus > Fontibacillus phaseoli. Next base: position 1,231,741 of record NZ_QPJW01000001.1, read on the forward strand.
TTTTACGTCGACGACGGCACACCAGGACAGCGCCGCTACCGGTATGGGGCTTTATTTGGCGCAAAAGGTAGCCGACTCCTTATCCATCACGATAGATGTCATATCCCAGCTTGGCGAAGGAACAACCTTCACGCTCACGTTTCCGAAAAAGAACGGCTTTTTAAACCTGACAGGCATGTGACAACATCGTCACATGCTTTTGTACTTTGTTCGGGAAAACGAAGGAAAAAGGTAGCCTTGTGCGGTTATGATAGGAACATACTTAAAGGAGTGATTGAAATTGGCGATACTGGAAGCAAATAAAATTCATAAGACCTATGGGAACAAGTTCAATAAACAAGAGGTACTGAAAGGAATCGACCTTAGCGTAGAAAAAGGGGAATTCGTCAGCATCATGGGGGCGTCCGGTTCCGGGAAAACAACCTTGCTGAACGTGCTTTCCTCGATTGATAAGGTTAGCCTGGGCAGCATCAAGATCGAAGGGAAAGAATTTACCGGTCTGAAAGAGAAAGATTTGGCCGAATTCCGGAAGCATCATCTGGGTTTTATTTTTCAGGAATACAATCTGCTGGATACGCTGACCGTTAAAGAGAACGTGCTTCTGCCGCTATCCATCAAGAAAGTGTCCAAAAGCGAAGCGGACCGGAAATTTCAACGGGTGGCAACTGAGCTGGGGATCTATGAAATCAAGGATAAGTATCCGAATGAAATATCCGGCGGGCAAAAACAACGGACCTCTGCTGCGCGCGCGTTTATTCATGACCCCAGCATTATCTTTGCGGATGAGCCGACAGGAGCGTTGGATTCCAAATCGGCTTCCGATCTGTTGAACAAGCTAAGCGAACTCAATCAGAAGATTGCCGCGACGATCATTATGGTAACGCATGACCAGGTCGCTGCAAGCTTTTGCAGCAGAGTCGTTTTTATCAAGGATGGTCAAATCTATACGCAGTTAAATAAAGGCGAGCAATCGAGACAAGCGTTCTTTAATGACATTATGAAGACCCAAGGCGTGCTGGGCGGTGTTCAGGGATGAACATGAATTATCTGATTTACCGTAATCTGAAAAAGAACATCAAAAACTATTACCTGTATGTCTTTGCGTTGATTTTTAGCGTTGCGCTATATTTTGCCTTTGTTACCCTGCAATATGATCCTTCGCTGAACGAGATCAAAGGATCGATGAAAGGAGCTGCCGGTCTTGCCGCCGCATCCGTGCTTCTCGTCGCCATCGTTGCGATATTCCTGCTGTATGCCAACACGATCTTTATTAAACGGCGGGGCAAGGAGATTGGCTTGTTTCAATTAATCGGATTAACAAAAGGGAAAATCTTCAGGATTTTAAGCAGCGAAAACCTGATTTTGTATTTCGGGTCCATGTTGATCGGCATTTTCATCGGCTTTTCGTGTTCGCGGCTTCTTCTGATGATTCTGTTCAAAATCATCGACGTGGACACCGAGGCTTCTCTGAATTTCTCTTATCAGGCATTGATTCAAACGATGATCGTGTTTGCAGCCATTTATTTGCTCATTATGATCATGAATTACACGTTTATCAAACGGCAGAGCATCCTGTCTCTCTTTAGGGTTGTATCCACAACCGAGAACAGAATCAAGAAAATGCCTCTTTCCGAAATGCTGATCGGCCTGCTCGGGATCGGTCTTATCCTGCTGGGCTACTTTGTGTCGACAAAGCTGTTCGGCGGTGATTTTACCGATATGACACAGCTATTTATGGCAATGATTCTGATTCTAGGCTCCGTCATTCTCGGGACTTATCTGTTCTATAAGGGCTCCGTCAGCTTTTTTTTCAATGTGATACGTAAAAGCAAGGGCGGTTATTTATCGCTAAACGAAGTATTGTCGCTTTCGTCCATTATGTTCCGGATGAAATCGAACGCGTTGCTGTTGACCATTATTACTACGGTCTCGGCGCTTGCCATCGGCCTGTTATCGTTAAGTTACATTTCATACTATTCCGCGGAAAAATCCGCGCAACAAAGCGTGCCGAACCATTTTTCCGTCCTGTATGAAAAGGACCTCTCCAAATTTACCCAAGCGCTCCGCGATCATCATATTGAATTCAAGGAAACCCGCCGCGATGTTATTATAGCGGACGTCGATATGTCTAAGATCATAGGGGCCAGTTTGAAGGGGGAAGATTATGACTTTATGACCATTTCCGTAGTCAGCGACTCTTCTCTTGATGGTGTGGATGTAACTCCGGAAGAGACCTTGTTTACCGGATCCAATGATGCGATGATGCAATTTATGGATATCCGGGAAAAAGGCGAGATTGCGTTTAAAGGGTTGCATGGGTCCTTGAAACAAAATCTGATCGGGTCGAACAAAGAGGCTGTAATCTCCTTGTATTACTCGGTCAATATGCCGACTGCCATTGTCGATCAAACGGTATATGACAAGTTGGCCAAAGATTTGAATCCGGATCTTCAAAGAAAAAGCCGGACTTATTTAGGGATCGACATTCTGGATCCGGCTTTGCTTGAACAAGCAAACGATTTGTTTATGAAAATGGATTATAAAGATGAACGCGGCTATTTCTCCCAACAAGATCTCATTGACAATCAAAAAAGCAACATGGGCTTGATCATGTTTATCGTTGCTTTTTTGGGCCTGACTTTCCTGATTACTTCCGGCTGCATCCTGTATTTCAAGCAAATGGACGAAGGGGAAGAGGAGCGTCCGAACTATACGATTTTGCGGAAGCTCGGATTCACGCAAGGGAATTTGCTTCGCGGGATTCAATTCAAGCAATTGTTTAATTTCGGTATCCCGCTTGTCGTTGGATTGTGCCATAGTTATTTTGCCGTTAAATCCGGCTGGTTCTTGTTCGGAGCCGAACTGTGGACCCCGATGATTCTGGTCATGTTGCTATACACGGTGCTATATTCCATCTTCGGCCTTCTGTCAGTGCTTTTCTATAAGCGCGTTATCAAGGAATCGTTGTAAAAATACAAAGCTCCAGGCCATAAGGTCTGGGGCTTTGTTGTGTCTGGTTTTGCTTGGGCAAAGCCTATAAAACAATCCCGTCTTTCGAATGGCTTACATAATATGGTATAGTGAATAATAATTTAATAAAATTGATAGGAAAGGTGCCAAACATGAAACGAAAAACTCTAGTAATATCGATTGGATTGATAGCCATAGCCTGGGGTGCCTTTATCTTCTCGAATGGCTACAACAAAGAAGCAAAGATTGCAAGCACCCAGGATATCAAACAATTGGTTCAGGATTACAGCACAAGAATGAAGGTGGCCGATTCCGCTTCGATTACGTCGCATAAACTTACCGTGTCCGACGAGGGAGAGGGCACTTCTACTTATGATTTGCCCCAAGATGAGTTTTTCGTATCTATCGCTCCGTTCGTCGAAAGTACGCATCCTTGTGAAATCCATAGTTTGACCGGCTGTCAAGGGGAAATGGCAGATCAGGAGTTTGAAGTCAACATTGTTGACGACGAGGGAAATACGGTTTTGAATCAAAAAATGAAAACTTATGGTAACGGCTTTGTAGATTTATGGCTGCCGAGGGACAAAACCTATAAAGTTAAGATCAGTCATGACGGAAAAACGGCCAATTCCGAAATATCGACATTCGAAGGCGATAACACTTGTATCACCACTATGCAACTGGTTTAATTCCATGTCGTAGTAGATAAGCTCTGATTTAGAGAGAGTTATTTTAGTTTCTGCCATGATTGGGGACCACTTACTCTGTTGATTTGAAGTCCATAAGTTTGCTGAAAGTCTTGTACGGAGCTTTTTGTGGAGTTTCCGATAATTAGGCTGAAGCGAAAAGTAATTGACGGTTCTTTAGAATAAGCTAAAATGTTTACTGGGAGAAACAATTTTCTCTAACTTCATCTTTTCGGCAAAAGGAGTTTTTCTATTTTGGTAGATTTTTTTCAGAATGTTGATCCAATTTTACAAGCCTTACTGGCAACTTTGTTTACATGGGGAATGACGGCCCTGGGCGCAGCTCTCGTGTTTGCCACGAAAACCTTAAACCAGAGACTACTGGATAGTATGTTGGGTTTCGCCGGGGGGGTCATGATTGCCGCCAGTTACTGGTCATTATTGGCCCCTGCCATTGAATTGTCGGAGAACAATGCCATTGGAACCTGGTTCCCGGCAGCTCTCGGATTTTTGTTTGGAGGCATCTTTATATGGGGGATCGATAAAATATTGCCTCACCTTCATCCGAACACGTCGATCGGTAAAGCGGAAGGATTTTATCCGAATAAAAGAAAAAGAAGCACGCTGCTGGTGCTTGCCATTACGCTTCATAATATCCCGGAAGGCTTGGCGGTAGGGATTGCTTTTGGCGCACTTGCTAACGGCGGAACCGAAGGGGCGCTAATCGGGGCCCTAACTTTGGCGCTTGGAATCGGCATTCAGAACTTCCCCGAAGGAGTTGCCGTGTCCATGCCCCTAAGAGGAGAGGGAATGTCGCGCAGAAAAAGCTTTTTTTACGGACAATTTTCAGGTATGGTTGAACCGGTTGCTGCGGTCATTGGCGCATTTGCTGTTGCCTATGTCGAACCCTTATTACCTTACGCGCTAAGTTTTGCGGCTGGGGCCATGATCTTCGTCGTTGTTGAAGAAGTGATTCCCAGCTCTCAAGAAAAGGGCAATAAAGATTTGGCGTCCATGAGTTTAATGTTCGGTTTTATTTTAATGATGATTCTTGATGTGGCTTTGGGCTAGGAGATTGGCACTTAATACCGGTATTAATTTTATGCCTGCTATAGATGCAGGCTTTTTTTATTTGTCACTGTGTGTTCTTTTGTTCACATAATGGTCAAACTGTCTTCATGTATTCTTCATGCAAAATAGGGTAACTAATGATATTATTTAAATTAGCAGCAGATAATAATCATTATTAACTGCTAATGGTTCTCAGTTAATTAAAAATTAAATTAAATAGGAGGAATTTTAACATGTCACTGATTGGAACTGAAGTACTACCTTTTAAAGCACAGGCTTACCAAAACGGGAAATTCTTCGAAGTAACCGATGCTAATTTCAAAGGAAAATGGAGCGTGGTGTGCTTCTATCCGGGAGATTTCACGTTTGTATGCCCAACGGAGCTGGGAGACCTTCAAGATCAATACGAAACGCTGAAATCGCTTGGCGTCGAAGTTTATTCCGTATCGACCGATTCCCATTTTACGCATAAAGCATGGCATGACTCTTCCGAAACGATCGGCAAAGTTACTTACATTATGATCGGCGATCCTTCCCATACGGTTTCCCGCAACTTTGACGTTCTGATTGAAGCAGAGGGCGTGGCTGACCGCGGTACGTTCATCATCGATCCTGACGGAGTAATCCAGACGGTGGAAATTAACGCAGGTGGCATTGGCCGCGATGCCAGCTCGTTGATCAACAAGATCAAAGCCGCTCAATACGTTCGCAACAATCCAGGTGAAGTTTGCCCGGCAAAATGGCAAGAAGGTTCGCAAACCTTGAAACCAAGCCTTGACCTTGTAGGTAAAATCTAAGGAGGCGATTACTGGTGTTGGATGCTGATATCAAGCAACAATTAAACCAATACCTTCAGCTCCTTGAAGGAGATGTGCGAATTAAAGTTAGCGCAGGCTCCGACGCCGTATCCAAAGATATGCTGGTCTTCTTGGACGAGTTGGCCGGCATGTCTTCCCGGATTACGATGGAACAGGTTCAATTGGATAGAACTCCGAGTTTTAGCGTAAATCGGACTGGTGAAGACACTGGTGTTGTTTTCGCCGGTATTCCTCTTGGGCATGAGTTCACTTCGCTAGTTCTGGCCTTGTTGCAGGTTAGCGGACGGGCACCGAAGGTTGAACAAAGCGTGATTGATCAAATCAAGGGCATTCAAGGGAATTATGCCTTTGAATCCTATATCAGTTTGAGCTGCCATAACTGTCCGGATGTGGTTCAAGCGCTGAACCTCATGAGTATTCTGAATCCAGGTATTACGCATACAATGATTGACGGTGCGGCATTCCAGGAAGAAGTTGAGCGCAAAGATATCATGGCCGTTCCGTCGGTATTCCTGAATGGAGAGTTTTTCGGCAGCGGCCGCTTGTCCATTGAAGAGATTGTCGCAAAACTAGTCGATACTCCGGACGCTTCGGCATTCAATGATAAAGAGCCTTTTGACGTACTTGTTATCGGAGGCGGTCCGGCTGGAGCCAGCTCCGCTATCTATACAGCACGTAAAGGCATCCGCACGGGGATTGTCGCTGAACGCTTCGGTGGTCAGGTGCTGGATACGGTAGGTATTGAAAACTTCATTAGCGTAAAACATACCGAGGGTGCCAAGCTCGCGGCAAGCTTGGAAGAGCATGTCAAGGATTACAACGTGGATATCATGAAGCTTCAGCGCGCTAAACGGCTCGAGAAAAAGGAACTCATCGAAGTGGAACTTGAAAACGGAGCCGTGCTGAAAAGCAAGACCGTTATCCTGTCTACGGGGGCGCGTTGGCGTAACGTCGGCGTTCCGGGTGAAGCCGAATTCAAGAACAAGGGCGTTGCCTATTGCCCGCATTGTGACGGTCCGTTGTTTGCCGGCAAGCATGTTGCGGTGGTCGGCGGTGGCAATTCCGGGATCGAGGCGGCGATCGACCTCGCCGGAATCGTCAGCCATGTAACAGTTCTTGAATTTGCGCCGGAACTGAAGGCGGATTCTGTGTTGCAAGATCGTCTTTACAGCCTTCCAAACGTAACGGTGCTCAAAAATGTTCAGACCAAGGAAATTACCGGTACCGACAAGGTCAACGGGATTACCTACGTCCAACGCGACACCGGGGAAGAACAGCATGTAGAATTGCAAGGCGTGTTCGTGCAGATCGGTCTAGTACCTAACACCGATTGGCTCGCCGGTACGGTTGAACGGACCCCAATGGGTGAAATCATCGTCGACCGCCAAGGTGCAACGACTTTGCCTGGCGTGTTTGCGGCAGGGGACTGCACCAATAGCCCTTATAAACAAATCATCATTTCGATGGGCTCCGGCGCAACCGCAGCCTTGGGCGCTTTCGATTATTTGATTCGAAATTAGGCCTCTTTGAACAAAAAGCCACCAACTATGGTGGTTTTTTGTTTTGATTGGCTATGATATAGAATTCTGGTAAAGCAACTTTTAACGCTTGTTGGTTGTGCAGCAGGCTTCCTTATGTGATCTCCCGGGTGTGACCCTCGGAGACAACGCTGTCGTTGCAGCGGGGGCCGTTGTCAATAGGAATGTGCCGGAAGATAGTGTTCATACTTGACATCGCAGGCAACCTCCAGATCATAAATTTAACGCATCGAATCAAACGACTCGATGCGTTACTTTTACCAATCATTCTCCCGTTTTTTATATGTAGTCACGTGGCTTTACTAGCTTGGGGGTTCACAAATTTGCCAATAGCACTGCTGAGAATGAGAAGGTTTTGATTGTTTAGATCAAGAATATAGTCACAATTCTAAATTATGAGAATTGAGTTGATGAGCATGAGTGACAAGATGGTAGCTGTCTTAAGAAGACAGTTTGAACCGACATTAGAAATGTTGAAGCATCTTATCGAAGTATGTCCTGATGATTTTTGGAATGATGCGAAGCAAAAATACTGGAAGCATATATTTCATGCTACAACCAGTATGAAATTTTGGTTTAGGCAGCAGAAGGATGAACAATTCAATATACCTGACTTTGGTAAGGATATAACAGAAGCCCTAGATGAGGAGTGCTCTGACTACCCTACTAAAGAGGAAATGACGAAGTACGCTGAGGATATATTAAATGTGGCTTATAAGTTTATTGATGAACTTACTGACGACAGATTATTGGAACCCTGTGTACTATACGAAGAAATAACTAAAACTGATGTAATCCTAATGCAGATCCGACATGTTCAACATCATATAGGTTATTGCAACAACATACTGAATTCGAATCACCTAGAAGCAGTAAAGTGGGTTTGATAACGTGAGTGACCCAAATCAGCTTCTTTACAATGAGGAGTGTTATTCAATATGGTTTATGAATTCGATAGTGAGATAAAGATGCTGGATGGTAAAATGAAATGGAAAGTAGTTTATTTCCCATACTCAGTAAGGGAAATATTCAATACTAATGGTAAAGTACCTATTCAAATCATCGTTGACGGGCACGAGTTTGACCATACATTGTTGCCGTCAAAAAAGGGGCATTATTTTGTTTATAATGAATTTATTCGAAGAGCAGTACATAAAGAGCTCGGTGACAAAATCCATGTAATTGTTAAAAAATGTGAGAAAAATCGTAATATTGTTTTGCCGGATTACATTACAAAAAAACTTGAAGATCACCACATTCTGAATACCTTTCTAATTCAGCCAGATTACATTAAGCGAGAGCAGATAAATTATATTGAAATTGCTAAAAAGGAAGAAACAAAGATTAACCGAACACTAGCATTAATTAATAAACTTAAAGATAAATAAATCCTGCAGTATGAAGATTACATAAAAAGTCCAGCAATCTATGAAAGCTGATTGCTGGACGATTTAAAGTGAGTATCGAATTGAGAAATGAGAGGCTCAAGGCTTAGCCCGTCTTGGTATATGAGTCGGAGTAAGATTTTTCCTGTGGAAATATGAACCATTTAACCGTATGAAACGTAATACATCATAGTTTTATATTTAAGGAGGTTTTTTAATGAAAAAAAGGTTGCTATGGATTCTGAGTGCTGCAATTGCACTAACACCGCTTGTCCCGACTGCAGCAATAGCGTCTAACGAGAACATTGCACCTTCAAATCAGACACTGGCGATTATCGCTTCTGAGAAAGCGGCGTTGCTTACCGAACAGAACGGTACGACCAGCGTACAGTATGCACTGATCGACAATGGCAAGATTACTGTGACAGGACAGTCGGGATTGAACGATATAGAAGGGAAAATCCCTTTGACCGAAGAAACCATGTATGGTATCGGATCAACGAGCAAAATGTTTACGACTGTTGCCGTCATGAAATTGGTAGATGAAGGGAAAGTCAATCTAGATACCCCTTTAGTGGAGTACTTAACTGATTTCAAAATGATAGATGAACGTTATAAGCAAATTACGCCGCGTATGCTGCTGAACCATTCTTCCGGACTCCAAGGGTCGAGCCTGGGTAGTGCATTTCTGTTCAATGATAATGACACGTATGCACATGATAATCTGCTAGAGCAATTGTCTACACAGCGTTTAAAAGCTGATCCGGGGGCATTCTCTGTTTATTGCAACGACGGATTTACACTGGCTGAGATTCTTGTTGAAAGAGTCAGTGGTATGAAATTCACCACATTCATTCATCAACATATTACCGAACCGTTAGGATTGAAGCATACGAAGACGTCGCAAGACGTATTAGAATTAAGTAAACTTCCGGGTCTTTATTATCCAACATATCCAAAGCAGCAGCTTCCAAATGAAACTGTCAACGTGATTGGAACGGGCGGAATTTATTCCACAGCAGAGGACATGGTACAATTTTCGCAAATATTTATGGGGCGTGAAAAAGATGTTCTCTCGGACAGATCGGTACTAGCAATGGAGCAAGAGGAGTACAACAAGGGAATCTGGCCCAAAGAAGCGGATAGTATAGTTGACTACGGGCTGGGTTGGGATAGTGTAAGATTATTTCCGTTCAGCGATTATAAAATAAAGGGTCTCAGCAAGGGCGGAGACACGATTTTTTACCACGCCTCTCTCGTGGTGCTTCCAGAGCAGAACATGGCTGCTGCAGTTCTATCCTCAGGCGGAAGTAGTTCGACAAACGAACTTCTGGCGCACGAACTTCTTCTTCAGGCATTGAAAGAGAAGGGTGAAATCAAAGATATTAAACCGGAGAAATCATTCGGCACACCTGTTAAGGCTGACATGCCAATCGACATCACCAAATACTCGGGCTATTATGGTGCTACAGGTCAGCAAATTAAAATTGCTATTAAGGATGGAGAGCTATCATTATCAGTGCCGAGTGTCCCTGAGTATCCAGAGCAGAAATATGTATATACATCGGAAGGGTCTTTTGTTAACCAAGAAGGAAGTTCGAAGATCAATATTGTAACCGAAAAAAATGGGCGCACCTACCTGTGGAATAGAGAATATGTAACCGTTCCCGGGTTGGGACAATTGGCAATATCTCTGTACGTAGCCGAGAAGCTGGAAACTCAGGCCCTATCTAAAGAGAGTGAAGATGTATGGGCAAAGAGAGAAGGCAAAACGTATTATCCTGTGAGTGAGAAGTTTAGTTCACTTGTTTACATGGTTAATCCAACCCTCAAGATTTCCCGTACCGCAGAATTAAAGGATTATTTAGGGGATAAGAAAATTACTGGACCGAATACTGCAGTGAGCCAACATCAAGTCCCTGTAACGGGAAGCCGAGATACGGCTGAATTTCGTTTTTATATGAAAGAAGGTATTGAATACTTTGAGTCGGCTGGAAGTTTGTATGTCAGTGAGGATAAAGTAATACCTCTGTATCAAGGGAAAAATTCAATGGTTACAGTGCAAACTGATGGCCATGCCAGATGGTATAGCGTACCCCAAGCAGTTGCTGGTAAGAAAATGATAGTAGCGATGCCTGAACAAGGAGCTTATGCGGTATACGACGGAAACGGAACATGTGTGAACTACACCATAGTCAGCGGCAGTAACGAAGTTGTTCTCCCTGAGAACGGAACGATTGTATTTGCTGGCAAGGCTGGCTCTTCATTTAACATTTCGTTGGAGAAGTAGCTTGATTCATCTGATTTGATCCGTAAGAAATACAGCTTTTATCAAGCGCTGTCGGATGACAAGAACATATACGCTTAAAAGTCACATCACTGCGGCCTTCTTTGTTTTAACGATATATGTTCTTGTCAAAAGTCAATGACAAGAACATATATCGTTTGTCGATTTTGGACAAGAACATGCTTTGAAAGTCGTGATGGAGAATTCTTCTCACCGAATGATATGTTGCTTTGATTTAAACAAAGATCGTAAGGGGAGTCATTACCAACCAAACCAACATCCGAACTGTTTCCCTCGTTGGTATGGATTCAAATCTACTTAGCTATAAAACGTATTTAAAGGAGAATGAATACTGATGAAAATGGTAAAAGGTGCAATTGTTCTATTATGCTTATTTTTGCTTGTTCCCTCCCTACCAAACAGGGCAGCAGCGGGGGCACTTCCGGTCTTTACCAAGCAGACTGATTTCTTTGCCAGCGACCTTTATGATATTACCTATGGAAATAATATATACATAGCAGTGGGCAGCGATGGGGCGATTGTACGTTCGATGGATGCGAAATCATGGACCATCATTCCCTCCGGCACATCTACAAAAATCCACGCTGTCGCCTTCGGAAATGGCGTATTTGTTGCAGTGGGCAACAACAACACCATTCTGACCTCTGCCGACGGCAACACCTGGAAGAAGCAATCCTTGACCTTCTCGACCAAATCAGTCACTAATATGAAGGAAGCAAAAAAGGGGGACTTTGCTAAGAATCGGGTCCAGTCCAATACGAGTGTAATATGGGATGGCAAGCAATTCGTCGTTCTGACGCAAATGGATGCCTATGCCATTGATACGTATAAAAAAATGAGTAGCACGGGGTATGTGTTCGTATCCACCTCCAAGAATGGCCAGGGCTGGAAAACAACACAGGTAGCGCCTTATTTGTATCATGCAAGCAAGCTTAAATATTTGAACGGAGCCTACTATCTGTTCTCGGATTACAAGGTCATGACTAGTAAAAATCTGGTAAATTGGTCTTCTGTTGAAAAGTCTTACATTGACGCCGCCTTTGGATCAAGCGGGTTTGTGGTGGCATTCGACCGGATAGATACTGCCCGGCCAAGACCGGCTGTACTAAAGGCCGGCAGCTTTCAGGGGATCAAGTCCGCCAGTTCCAAGGATTTGCTGGATTGGGGAGATTCCACAGGAGCCTCATCCATTGATTACGTACATAATCAATATGTAATGAATGCTGCGGGAGGTTATCTGACAGTCTCTGACGACGGCAGCACCTGGAAAGCAATCAACCTATTCGACCAGCTCAGAGAGGATGCAAAGGAAGCTGATTCGTCTGCATTTTCTCTTCAGGACATTAACGCTGAACGAATGATCCTCTATAAGACGATATGGGACGGACATCAATACATTACTGTCAGTTCATTTGGGGGGATATATACTTCTACTGACTTGAAGAATTTTGGAAAAAGCACCCTACAGAACGCTGCGCCTGTCGGTACGGATTTGTATGGGGTTGGCTTTACAGAGGGAGCTTACTATTTATATGGCTCCAACGGAAGATTTCTTACCTCCACTGACGCTCACAAATGGAAGCAAACATTCGATGTATCCAAATATGATAACGTGGTGAGCGTTGCATGTCATGGGCAGGATTTTGCTTTGGTTACCCAGGAGGAAGACTGGTACTGGAAGTCGATGAGAAGCAGCTATAGCTTTACAGCAGTTCGTAGTGAAGGGGCGGAGCCGGTAAGCAAGTCTCTGAGTGATCTCGATCATCCAATTGATGTAAAGTGGGATGGGCAGTCCTTTATTGGACGAACTTACTTTGGTAAAAAATATCAGCTTGCCAGCGGCTTGACGAATTGGAAGGATATCACTTCTGCAAGCCCTGTCGAGCTCAAAAATGAGCCCATCGTTGTCAAAGGTGACGATACGACCGTGAAGTATGAGTATTCGGACAATGGAGGCGCAGCACTGTACTATTTGCAAAATGGGAAGTGGATTAAAGCGAATTTCCCGGTCTGGTCGGATTATGAGAAGACTTATTTCAAGCATGAGGATCACCATTCCAAGCGAGGGGATACCCTTAGTACTGTAATTTATGGGAACGGGGAGTTTATGGCAGTGGGAGCGGGAGGAACCATATTGCGTTCAACGGATGGAAAGACGTGGGCAAGTGTGAAATCAGGCACTTCCGAATATTTGAACGGCATAGTTTGGGATGGAACACGCTATATCGCTGTAGGCAACAAAGGCACTTATTTGACAAGCGCACGGTAATTTCAAATGATGAAGCACGCTTGAGCAAATCGGAGTAAAATCAGTCTAATATTCTCTCAACGTGAATCGCCGATCGGAAATTTGAACTGAACTACATCGAGCTGCGTCGGGAAGACGATGGATACGTTCGACACGGAACTTGCAGCATCTTAATTGAGAAAAACTGTTGAGTAAAATTTCTCAACAGTTTTTTCTTTTAATAATTTGGTTTATTATATATATGTTCACAAAACTCGTATTTTGTACATATGTATGTCAGGCATTTTTCTTGCTTATATAAGATTGCCGCCATATTTATATTATATAGGTTATTTTTACCTTACTTGAAATATTAAGTTGTTTTTCTTATGAGTTTCCCCCGTCGCAGCCAAGGATTCTTTTTCTATCCCTCATGTAGAACAAGGAGCAAGATTATCGTGGATCTTGGCTCCTTGTTTCTGTTTTGAAATTAGTGGCGGAAATTACAACTTTTGCACAACATAGATGATATTCATTCCACAATCCAGAGTGCCCTGTAATTTGGTAAACGCAATTTCTTTTTCGACAATTAGCTTCCAAAATTCTTTATCGTTGCAAGCATTTTCTAAAGCAGAATCTCCTGCTTGCGTAAATAAACCAGCGGAGCTTCTCTCTTGAACTCTTACAGGAAACTGAGCAAATAAAGCATCCATTTCGGTGCTTCTCATCATATGGACGTAATGCTTGCTTTCAACTGGATAATGCTCTTCGTCTTGAACACCTGTATCAAAAATCCACCTTGTAGCTTCAAGCCCGAATTGGTCTTTTTCATACCTTATACCTTCAAGATAATAAAGCGAAGCGCCAATGAAACTCATGGACCCAACAATCAATACGCCATCCGATTTTAATACTCTTAGAATTTCTTGTATTCCATCTTTCTCTTTGTCCAAAAGATAATTGATTACACCACCTATACAGACAACGCAATCGAAAGAAGAATCATTAAAAACACTCATATCAAGAACATCTAAAACATGGTATGCCTCTATTCTGTCAATCAGTGATAGCTCGCGCATTTTGGACTTATTGAACTCAATTTGATGACTAGATATATCTGCAACGGTCAATTCTGCACACATAGTAACAATATCCTTTGTATATCTTCCTGAACCCGCACCAATCTCTAAAACTTTATCGGTTAGTTTAATATAACGCTTCAAAATATCAAGATGTACCTGATATAAAAGTTCGCCATGCCCATCTTTTTCAAGACGTGTCCATTCACGGTCACCATAGTTATCATACCGGCTTCTTGGAATTTCGGGGTTGTAACTCATAAAAGCATCTCCTTTTAATTTTTGGTATTATAATCAGGGTAATATCACTAATATCGCTTTCACTCATACAACCACCTCCTAAGAATCCGCTTGCAACCCATTATACTAAGAATTTCCCCAATTTACATTCTCAATTTTCCAAACTCTCATTTTCCCCACGCTACAATTTCCCCCGGCTTAGGCACGGTCAAAAGCGAAAACCAGCATGTAACACTCCCTTGTAATGAACAATGTGGATTGTTAATCATGCCTTGCATGTTGAAAACATCCTTGTCCCCTATCCACCATACCCCGTTTGTTATTAATTAGTCACTTATCTAATCGGCAATAGCCCTATGTTCTTGTCCACCGACAATTTCAACCAGAAGAACTCAGCATTCCCTTTCCGAATCAAAAAACGGTTTGGAAGTTAGTGACCTGCTCTTATGCACATTGTATACTCAACATCAGTTTTTCTTGAATACTAGTTATGTAGAAATATCTCAGATACTGAAGCCATTCGAAAGACTGTTTCATCAGGATCCACCACAGTATTTCGGGATTTGTCTGCATAGCCGAATCCTTCTTTAACCACTGTCTTTCCATCCTTGACCATAATGACAACGGCACCGAGAGTTGAGCTTTCATCTCTTCTCTGGTGAAAAATTGTTGGAGAAATGCCTTCGCGTTTTCCGCCGTCAGTTGCTTGGCCTGCCCAGAAGCAGAAACAGATGAAATGTCAGATGCCTGCACCGTTGAGTTCACTATTGTGAGAATTAGAATTGCGACAATGGATGTCTTTTTCCAAAGACGAGTGCGCTTACGAAACATTTCCAGATTCCCTAGAATCACTCCATTTACTAAGAGTATTTAATTATAATGTCTACTTACTTCCCGGTGATAAGCCATTTGTTGCACCAGCAAAGTGATGCCCAAAACAATAATAGGTAGCGGAGTAAAGCCGAATATCACGGAATATAATACAAAAAGTACGATGCCTATGATTAGCATCTTATTGGTAGTCTTATAGGCGGAATAAGCAGAACGGTAGACGATCCACCGCTCACCTTCATCCATATCAGCAAACATTTCACGTTCTACTTCTTTCTGGCTGCTTTGGTTAAGGTTTAACATTCGATTTGGATAAACCTTGTTGAAGGCTACAAGAGTACGGTTTTGGAGGAAGATAGCTATAAGGAACATGACACAACTGCTGACCAAATTAACCACCATATAAGTACTAATGCTGTCTTTTGAATTACCTGCTCCCAAAGCGTAGCCTAAAGCAAGCACCAACCAAATGAGACTAACAATGGTGTTATAGGTGCTTACCTTAAGAATGGTATTGAGTAGTTTCTCTTTCGGTGTCACAGGCATATCTAAATTCTGAAGATCACCACTCATGGCATTTAAGCGAAAGAGACCTTTCACATTCCAGACCAGCAGGACAAGAACAATCAACGCCAACAAAGCAAACATGAGATCATATTCATAAACAAGGTAAATTCTGATGTCGGCATCCTGGGGAAGTGTAATCATTCCTGAGGCCAACAAATAGCCCCAAACTGCCCCAATTAAGGCCCAAAAAATGATTCTCCATATTTTTTTTGTTTTCAAGTTTTTATTTGATTTATTCATCAATTATGACACGCTCCTTTTATTACTCATCTTGAATAGAAAAAACGTCTTCAACCTGCACAGCAAACTCTGCGGCTATCTTCAGACTCAGTAGCACAGAGGGGGAATAGTCCCCCCGTTCGATTAACGCAATAGTCTGTCGAGAAGCCCCCACTCGTTTTGCCAGTTCTTCTTGTGATAATTGATCCCTCGCCCTTAATTCACGGACACGGTTAACTAATTTGCTCAAACTCTCCACCTCCATATTTGGATTGTAAATAATTTATTGCAAAATGTAAACAATAATATACAATAAGTATATGATGTTATACAAATGCACTTAATACTGAATTGAGTATGAGAGGTGGTGTGGATTTGATTAACACAACTAGGCTTGCCATTATGTAATTGTTTTTGTAGTGGTTAGTCCTACCATTCTGAATCAAAGCAAGAAAAAGTAGCTTATGTGAGAGTTCCAATCACTAAGCCATCTGGTGCGTCTAGCGGCTAGATAAAATAAGTACATTTATATAGATAGATATCAAATCGGCAATAGTAGGCAAAGGGATCAAGTTCTTGTCCCGGACAAAGGACAAGAACTTGATCCCTTAAAACAGAAAACCCGCGCTGGGCGCGGAATCTTATGGGATTATGTTCTTGTCATCCGACAATGGATTGTGTCACAATCATGTGTTTTATTATTTGTCGTTGTTTTTCTCATTTCCATGTTTCTCTTAAAAAAACACGATCGATCCGGAAGAGCAGCTGCAGCTTTGTTTATGGCCAGGTGGATCCGTACGCAACTGGTTAGTTGTGTCCGGCACCGTCCCGCGCAGCCCGTGGAAGATCACATCTTTCGTGCTGTTCTGTCTGGCCGTGGTTCTGATCATCGGATACATGGTGGCACAGATTCAGTAATAAATAACTGCTTGTCCTTATAAAAGACCGTGCCTTCATTTTCGGGCACGGTCTCATTGTCTATTGGTTATTTATCTCCATATTTATTTAATGCATCTTTGAAGATTTGCTTTAGTTTATCAGTCGGTTCACCTTGATACTGTAAATCAAATGAATTGGCTTCATTGTTGTTTTGTATCTTACTCTTATTTGGCTCTTCAAGAGGTACCTTCCCATAGTAAACACCTTTAACAAAGTAAATATTGGGGTCAGTTAGACTCTTGTCTAAAAAGAGTAAATATTCCTCGTTTTCATTCATCAATTGGTATCCTTCTATACCATATATAGCTATACCGTCTTCTGTTTTTTCAGTTGCTCCATTTTCTTGAATAACGATTTCTGAATCCTCAGTAATATTTTCATTATTAGTTTTAAAAACCTTATTTACTTTTATAGCTGATTTAGTTCCGTAACTTATAACATCTCCCATAGAGTCCTTATCAAGGATTGTTTCTATCACACGATCCTTGGTTCCTTTGATAATTAGCTCTGCAGTAGTATCTAAATTATTAAAATCGCTGTAACTGATGATTTTAGCTGAAGAGTTAATATATTTCACCCTATCATGGGCTTTCTCATCCTTATTATTTATAAGCCCAATTGATGAAATAGCTACTATGGTGATTAAGCTTATAGCAAGAAATATATTGTGCTGTTTCATTAGTTTACCTCCTTAATCAATATATATGATAAATACCATCTTTATCATCTTGTACAGGATAAATACTATTTTCCCATCCGGATGAGACCATTATTGCAGGAACATCATCTTCGTGGTCTAAGCCTAGAGCATGCCCCATTTCATGGGCGGTAGTTTCCTTTTGTTTGTCAGAATCTAAATTCTTAAATCTTGCAGTATTGATACTAATTACTGATCTTGAAGCCAAACCGCCCGACCACTCACAATGCGCGTAAAACTGTCCAAGGTCATTATTTGCACTAGCTGCATACCATTTAACATCGGCAGAAGATGCTGACGTTGTAGCAGTCGCATTAATTTTTAAGTTCACACCAGGGACTCCATTCCATGCAGTGCTACCATGAGTAGCCGCAGAGTTGTATCCATTTTGGGAGATTGAACTGTCGAACCAATACTTAATTTGGTTTGGCCTATCCACTCTTTTTAAGTGGATCTATCTTTCTTAATTTACTTTCAATATCTTGTGTATTGAAATGTAAGTCAACGTCAGTGTATCGTGTATCCACATGATATTCATCTATTGCTTACCAATAATCTCTTTTATCTGAGTAACTCCTTGATGCTTATTCAATATTTCTTTAACCCCTTGCATTTTTATAGGGTTCCTACCTGATTTATTGAAGATCTTTATTTCTAGCAGCACTTTCATTAGGACGAGTTAAAATTTGCAACCATTCAAATTCGGCTGATATTATATTTTCTTAAACTAACCTGCTCGTAGCTTAATGAGGTAACGATCCATTATTGATTAGCCACATGTCTAATCGATAATGGGAACATGTTCCTTTCCTTTCCGGCAATCGGTACAAGTTTTTGGCCTCCCCTCGGGACAAGAACTTGTACCGATAAAACAAAAAAGCCGCTAAAATAGCGACTTTGAATGGGCTCAAGTTCTTGTCCCTCACTTTCAGCCATGCTTTAAAAAAATCACAGTATTCGTGCCCTGCCTCTTTTGTTGAAACAAGATACTGGCATATTATATCCCCTGAGTTGTACCCCAAGTTCTTGCCGACCATCCTAAACTCGTTCTCATTTGATTTTCCGTCTTTGTCAATCCATAACAACCCATATAAATATTTTTTTTCTTCCATATCTCCTTCCCGCAGGATATCTGTATTGCCAGATTCCATAAACATCCCGTATGGAGAAGAATCTGCACCATTGTTTGAAAAAATATCTACTGCCAGACTTGGGTCATTCAAGTACAATTGTACCATTTCCTTATCATCAAAATTAAAGAGATAGACGGGGCGCAGCTTTGTCTGCACCAAAAATATTTATATTGAATACTCCGGTATGCATCTTTTCCTTTAATTCCTCTGACTTCCATTCCCCGCGTTCGTAGCGCTTTCATTTTTGGCACTTCCACAAGCCGACAATAACGTGATCAGCATTATCATTGCAAGCATTCCGGACATTACTTTTTTCATCTTCATCCCCCCTGAACATGTTGAAGATTCGTGAAAATTGTGCAAACATTAATATTTTTACAGAAATTTTTAAATCCGAATCATGAAAGCGCTATAAAAAATCCCATTTTCCCAAAATTCTCCTATATCTTTCGGCGGCCCGTCTCCCGAATAATGAAGGAAAGCGCCGCAGGCCGCTCAGTTTACTTGCAAAGGAGAATGACATGATGACGTTATCCTTTAATACCATCAGTGAAGCATTGTCGCAGCCTAAAAGCCGTTTCTTTGGCGTCGGCTACGAGAACGGACGGTACGCCGCAAACGACGAGGTGAGTTTCTTCAGGCACAAGTTGCCTGATCCCGAGTTGACTTTCGATATCTCAAACAACAAAACACTCGTCAACGTGAATATGAACGGATTGATCAAGTACATTACGGTTTATAACGGCCAATATGCCAGCGACAACATTCCCGGCGTCTGGATGTGCAAAGACTTCCGCAAATCGGGGCCGTACGCTTTTGCGTTGAAGTTAGGCGAGTGGCGGTATGACCTGGGCCTGGACG
Organism: Fontibacillus phaseoli; assembly: GCF_003337355.1. GTDB lineage: Bacteria > Bacillota > Bacilli > Paenibacillales > Paenibacillaceae > Fontibacillus > Fontibacillus phaseoli. The sequence goes on from NZ_QPJW01000001.1 coordinate 1,251,310, forward strand.
ATCTTCCTTACACCACCTCCCTGCTGGATAATTTGTTTCCCGTGACCGAATATCGGCTCGGTGACGTGAAGGCTACGCTGCTCATCTATACGCCCATCTCCGCCGATGGTACGGCGCGACTGCGGGGAGCGGTATACGGCCTGCATGTCGAGAACCGGTCCGGGCAGGAGGTTGATGGTGAAGTGCTGCTTCCGCGCCCGGATACCGAAGCGGATCGGTTATTCTCCGGACCCGATGTCTGCATTTATCCCGTGGAAAGAGAAGATGGGTATGCGGCAGGCGGAGCGGTCCCCTTTCATCTTGCTCCGGGACAGAGCGTCTGGGTGCCGGTTGTGATCTGCCCGCCCGGGGAAGAGACGGCCCTACTTATCGGCGAAAAGGGCACGCTTTATTGGCTCAACGAAACTTGGGCTTATTACCGCGGCATGCTCGGGCGGCTTCAGATGAGAGACGACCCGTTCGCGGCAGAATTCTATGAACGGGCGATGCTGCAGTCCCTAGGTTCGATCGCCATGGATCGCCAAGGCGCCGTCGTCGGGTCGAACTGGGGAACGTATCCGACGACGGAGTTCACCTGGAACAAGGATATGTACTTTTCTCTCCTCCCCTTCCACACGGCCGAACCGGAGTTGTTCAAGCAAGGGGTGCTGTGGTTTCTGAAGCATGGGGTCCGGCCGGCCGGCAACCGCTACTCCGGCGGCATTTCCCACTCGCTCAGCAACTCCCTGTCTTCCGTAGTGATGGCCGGCCTGTACTACCGAAGCACCGGTGACAAGCGGTTTTTCCTGGAATGGCCGGATATCGATATAAGCATTCGCAAGCTGCTGGAGGAAACGCTGCGGACCCGCAATCAAGACGGCCCATGGCTCTTCCCCTCGGATTGGCTGTCCGACGCGTATTCGCTCGGTGATTATCACACGGGCTCCAACGTAGTGGCCTGGGCCGCTTTCCACCATTACGCCCGCATCGTCCGCGAGGTATTCGGGGATATGGAAACCGCCGAACATTATCGGACCGTCGCCGCAAGCATCAGGGAAGATTTGCAGCGGCACAATACTGTGGAGGGTCCTTTTGGTCTTCAATATACGGAAGGAACAAGCGCCGGAGGCGATGCGCTGAAAGGCGATTCAAGCAAATACAAGGGGAACTACGACGATTTCGGCATGCAGTTCATCGGCCATCTGATGAAAGACGGCTCGATCGACCTGTTCCACCGTGACGGAGAAGAATCCGATACGATTCTCATGCCTTTATACGGATACGCCTCTTATGACGATACGGCTTACCGGCACTACATGCAGTTCTCGTTAAGCCCCGCGAATCCGACCTATAATCCGGAATCCAGAGGCATTCAATGGGGGGAACACGCCGCCTGTACGTTTCCGGGTTATATGAGCGGCATGGGCATGCTTACGGATTTCGCATCCATGTCCGGGACGGATGGCTATTTGACGGAAATCCGCAAGCTGACCGACGCCGACGGCTCGCTTTGGTGGTGGCCTTACCTTAACGGCGCAAGTTACGGAGACGTAGTCCGGCACCACAATTGCGGCAAATGCGGCTGGGCGTCGGGGGTATTTTCCGGCCTGTTCACCTCCCGGATTCTAGGGATCGCTTATGACGCTCCCGCGCGCCAGTTGTCCTTCCGCCCTTTGCGCGCCGCCGGTTCCTTCGCCTGGGAAGGCGCCAGACTTGGCAGCGGCGTATTTAACCTTTCTTTCCGCCGAGAGGACTGCATCGTCGAAGCGGTTGCGGCGAACTTTGGCGCCAAGCTAGTGACCGTGCTGGTGGAACTCCCCTGCGAACAAGGCGCCAGCCCCCGCACGTTCGTAAACGGCAAGCCCGCCGGCGGCCGCGTGGACAACGGTTATTACAACGGCTGTACAACCGTCATCTTTCAAGAAACGCTGCAGCCCGGAGAAAGCAAATCCTTTATCATTATCGCCTACGCTCCTTGCAAATAAAGGGGGCGGGGTGCCGAAGCTAACCCTTTCTTTGCGGCAGCAGACGCGACCCCCAAAAAACAGCGGCAAGTCCGGAATTTCCGGCTTGCCGCTGTTTTCAATCCGCGAACATCTTAGGGTAAAAAATGACTCAAAACCGAAATCGGCGCTTGACGGAGGCAACGGGAACATTGCGGAAATCTAAGCGTCCTCGGCGCGTTGAAAAGTTCAACCGCTTTGACCGCGTTAATTTCTGAACCATTCCGCTAGAACGTCCGATAGAACAATCTTGCGCTTTCCTTCTCCGGAATCGGTAGCCGCTGCAAGACGGGCAGCATCTGCGGGAATGCCTTGTGCGGCTCGCGCTGATACCAGTAGGCGACCGATGCGTAGTCGTTCGATTGGGCGTTTCCGTGCCCGTGCTCAATGCTGAAGCGGATCGACTTGCGGAAGATGATAGGGTCGACGATATGAAACCGGTATTGCGTCATTTTCCCGGAATAATCGTTAAACGAAATCGTGTTGCTCTCTTTCCAGGCATCGCCGTTTTCCCGGATCGGGGCGTACAGCGACAATCCGTGGTACGGCGCATCGTATTTTCCGGCGGGATACCCCCAGGCGGCGCAGAAATAATCTTCCGTCCCCGTCCCGTGTAAGCGAGGCGGCCACGGTTCGCCGTCGATGAAGAACATGTCGTCCCCCTCGCCCGGCCAACTGAAGCCGGGCATCGGATTCAGATGGTCGATGCTTAGGTTGCAGCCCACATAATGGCCTTCGCCCACCGCATCGAGCAGAATGTAATTGTCGTCTCCGGTCAGATTTTTTAACTCGTATACTTTCTGATCGGCATAATTGGCATTATCCTGCTTATCTTGTTCCACTTTCAGCACGGAAAGATCCGCCAGTCCCTTCGTCGGATTCTCCCTGCGCCAGGAGGCGTGGAAGTAAAAGCTGTCGACCGGCACCGCTTTTTCTACATAATCCACGTAATAGTATAAAACGATTTCGTCCTCACACTCATTGACGATTTCGATCCGTGCTCCCAAGCGGAACGGCATTTCAAAAAAACAGTTCATGGCGGCCTTGTCTTCGATCACGCCCTGGGTCGTAATCATGTTGAGCGGCATGGAGACATAATGGCTGGCCACGCCATGCCCGACGCCGAAAAAGTCGCCGACCGGCGAGTCCACGCTTGGTTCCCGTTCGTCATCCCAAAACATGCGGATCAATACTTTGCGGAACGCGTATTTGTTCCTGGCCGCGATGGTCATCCAAATATGCTGGATCACGCCCGGGCCGGCGATTTCTGCAATCACCGCGGTTTGGCCCGCTTTGATTGAGATGAAGTCTCTGTTGCCTCCGGTTTGATCCCAGCTCGATTGCCGCCGGGACGTTCCCTCTTTACGCAAGTACAACGGATTCATGCCTGTTCCACCCTTCCCCTCTTTTTCCAAATCAAGCTTTGATGCCCGTTAACGTAATGCCTTCGATGAAATAGCGCTGTCCGATGAAAAATACGATAATGGCCGGAAGCAGTACCACGGTGGCCGCCGCCATCATCAGATGCCACTCGGCCGAATACATCCCTTTGAACTGCTGCAATCCAAGGGCCAGCGTATATTTCGTTTCGTCGTTCAAATAAACGAGCGGACCAAGAAAATCGTTCCACGCGGCCAAAAACGAAAACAAACCAACGACGATCAGCGCGGGTTTGGTCAGCGGCAGGATGATCGACCGGAAAATCCGCCAATGACCGGCGCCGTCCACGTAAGCCGCCTCATCCAGATCCCGGGGGATGCTGAGATAGAACTGGCGCAGCAGGAAGATGTTGAATGCGCCTCCCCCAAACCAGGCCGGTGCGATGAGCGGAATGAAGGAATTCGTTAAACCTATTTGGCTCCAGCCGATAAACGTCGGGATTAGCGTGACCGCGTACGGTAGCATCATGCTGGAGAGCAGCAAGCCGAACACCATGTTCCTGCCCCTCCATTTCATCCGGGCGAAGCTGTAGGCGCTGATCGAGCTGGTGATAATTACGCCCAGTACCGAAAAGACGACGATGATCGCGGTATTCACGAAATACTGGCCGAAAGGCAGGATGGTCAGCGCCTCGCTGTAATTGGAAAATTGAACGGGCCGAGGAATCCACACGGGCGGCAACTCGAAAATTTGCCCCATATTCATCAAGGAACTGCGGATGAGCCAAACCAGCGGCAGTAGGCTGAAGATTCCCCCGGCCGTAAGCACCAGATAGATCAGTCCCTTTTCAAACCAAGCCTTGGCTTTCATCGCGCGCCATCCCCCTCATAGTAAACCCATTTATTCGATGTCTTGAACACGATGTACGTCAAAACCATAATGATCGCGAACAGCACCCAGGCAATAGCGCTGGCGCTCCCCATCCGCGAGAACTGAAAGGCTTCCCTGTACAAATAAAACACATAGAACAAGCTGGCGTTATTAGGGCCGCCGTTCGTCATAACATAAGCCTGCGAGAACACCTGAAAGCCATTGATGATGCCCATGATCAGGTTAAAAAAGATCGTCGGCGTCATCATTGGAATCGTAATATGCCGCAGTTTGGCCAACCTTGATCCGCCGTCCATCTCAATTGCTTCGTACAGCGAACGGGGAATATCCTGCAAGCCCGCCAGAAAAATAATCATCGTTCCGCCCGTCGTCCACAGATTCATTAAAGCCAAGGAAGGTACGACCGACTTCTCCCCGAAAATCCATTGGCTTCCCGGAAGGCCCAGGGTGCTAAGCAACTCGTTGGCAAGGCCGAGATCAGGATTGAGCAGCCACAGCCAAATAAACGAAATGGCGATGATCGGCACGATCGAAGGCAGATAAAAAATCGTGCGGAAGATCGACTTCCCTTTAACATTCTGATTCAGGAGAATTGCCAGTAAAAAGGAATAGACGATGCCGGTCGGCACGCTAAGGATGACGAAATAAAAAGTAACAGCCAGCGATTTGTAAAAATATGGGTCTCCGCCGCCGAGCATTCGCTTATAGTTATCGAGCCCGATAAAGCCCGGCGAATTCGATCCGGAGTAATCGGTAAAGCTCATGTACAGGCTGTATATCATCGGGCCGAGCGTAAAGATCAGCAAGCCCAAAATTGCCGGCAAAGCAAACAACCAACCGTAAAGCTCTCTTTGTGTGCGGCGTTTCTTTCGCATACGGTTCCCGGTATGGGAAGAGATGGCTTCCATAAGCAAGTTCCCCTCCGTCGAAAACGCTGCCGAAGGACGGCGTCGCTTAAGGGCGACGCGGCGCCACCTTCGGACAAACGCTCGTTATTTCAAATAGGTGCCCTGTACCAGCGGCTTCACTTTCGTTTCCACTTCTTTCATAGCCTGTTCGGCCGTTTTTTCACCGAGCCAAACTTGATCCAAAGCCGCGGCTACCGCAGCGTCGATTTCGACGAAGTTTTTGACGTTGTTTTCCGGCGACGGCTCCGCATGTTCATAGGTGGAGCGCATCACGGCATCCTGGAAGCCGGCCGGTCTTCCGGGCAGCTCCTCATTAGCCCACTCGTCGATCAATTCCGGATCCTCGTACCATTTATTGAGCTGCGGCATCCACAAACCTTGGTGCAAATCGAGCACGTTCTGCGGATCAGTGAGGAATTTGGAGAACTCCCACGCTTCCTTCGGGTGCTTCGAGCTTTTGAAAATGATCAGGGAACCGCCGAGGAAAAACGTTTTGTAATCCTTGATGACTGGAAGTACGCCGACGCCCCAGTTGATGTTGGTTTTGCTCAAATCGAGGTGATTCCAGCTGCCGTCGATGATCATCGCCACTTTTTTGGACTGCAAGGCAGTAGCCGGAGCGGGAATGCTGCTGGCCTGGACCGGCGACGGCGAGACATGGTGCACGTTAATCAGATCGGCTATTCTTTGCAGCGCTTCGGTCGCTTCCGGTTTGGACAGCCTGAATTCCTTGCCGTCCGCCGTCAGATAATCCCCGCCGTTTGAGAGGACCATCGGCATATAAGACGACCAACCGAGGCTGAGTTTAACGCCGTATTGCTTGATGTTTTTCGGATCGAATCCCGGATCGTCCGGATGCTTACCGTTACGGTCAAGCGTCAGCTTCTTCGCTGCGTCCACGAATTGCTCCCAGGTCCATGCTTCCTCCGCCTTCGTAGGCGGCAACGCCACTCCCGCTTCCTGGAACATGTCCGCATTGTACATTAGGGAGGGAACAACGGACGCCTGATACGGACCCGCGCTTTTGTCCTGCTCCCAGTTCCACCAGGCATACTCCAGATAATCCTCCTTCTTAATGCTCGGATCATCTTTCATCAAATCGAAGAAGTTGTAAATCAGCCCTTCTTCGCCCATTTTCAATTTCCAGGCGGCTGAATAACTGATGTCCGGCGCTTCGTTGCCGGCGATCATGGCATTAAGCTTCTGCAGAAAATCCGTGCCCGGAATGTGCACCGAGTCTATCGTGATGTTCGGATTCTTCTCCTCGAAGGCTTTAATGGCCGATTCCACTGCTTTCTTTTCCTCCGGGCTTCCCCAGAACGTGAATTTCAGCATTACTTTTTTACCATTATCGGTTCCGCCGTTTTGACCCGCGTTCGTTTGCGAGCCCCCGCCCCCCGTTCCGCAAGCGGTTACAAATAGCGCCATGATCGCTAGGAAAATAAACGAAACCTTCCATTTTCCCGTTCTTTTTGTCATGTCCTGCTCCCCCCCGATTTTAAATGTAAGCGCTGCAGCGGCTTGTTTTCATTGTAAAATCGCCGCTCGTGAAAGCCTATGGGACGTTTTTTCGTTTTCTGTACGATTTTTCGCTCAATCCGTTTTCCTTAAGGCTTTCCATGAGGGATCACCAGTTTGACCCGCGTGCCAAGCTCCGGAACGGATTCGATGCCGATGCCGTAACGGTCGCCGTAAAGCAGCTTGATCCGCTTGTCGACGTTATTGATCCCGATGTGGGAGGAGTTCTCCGCCAGCGCATCCTTTAGGCGTTCCAGCTCGATTCCGCAACCGTTGTCCTCCACGCAAAACGCGATATCGCCCCCCAGCCTGCGCCCGTAGATTGTAATCAGTCCGCCGCTTTCCATATCTCTGAAGCCATGAATGATCGCATTCTCCACCAGCGGTTGAAGAAACAGCTTGGGCACGCGGGCTTCCATTAGTTCTGGCTCGATGTCGAAATCAACCCGAAAACGATGCTCGAACCGGTTGGACATGATGACGATATAATCCTGCAGCCAAGCGATGTCCTCGAAGAGCGGCATCGAATCCTTACGGTTGTCCGTCGTATAATGCAGCATACGGGACAAGCTAACCAACATTCGGCTGACCTGCTCCTTCTCACCGTAAACGGCCATCCAGTTGATGATGTTCAGCGTATTGTAGAGAAAATGGGGGTTAAGCTGAATGTTGAGCGCCAGGATTTCCGTTTCGCGCTCCCTGAGTTTGGCCACATAATTTTCATCGATCAGTTGCTTCACTTTATCGTTCATGCTGTTGAACTTCATCAGTACATGTCCCAGTTCGTCCTTTCCTTCCACCTTGATTTTGGCGTTAAAGTCGCCGCCTCCGACCCGTTTGATAGCGAGCAGCAGTTTGCTGACCGGCGAGGTAATCCGCATGGAAATCAGGTAGGCGAACAATAACGAAAGCAGCAGCAGCGAAGCGCCCAGGGTAAGGATAAAGAAGGTGATTGTTTGTCCGATATCTTTGGTCAACGCGCCGGGGGGAATCAGCACGACCGACGTCCAACCCGTGATCGCGGACGTCGCATAACAGGCAATCATCCGTTTTCCGTCCACCGTAACGTTAGAAGCTCCGCTGCCGCGGTTTTGCACTTCGGCCAGCCAGGGGGAAGACGGTTTCCGGCCGACGAATTCCGCATTTGCATGGGAAATGATCGTGCCGTCTGCGCCGGCCACCAAAAATACCGCGCCTTCGATCGGAATGCTGTTCCGGAAAAGATCGGCATAGAGGCCGTCCCGGAAATTCATGACGAGAACCGGTTTTTCCGAACCCGCTCTCGCCCGCACGATCGCGTCACCCCGGACGCAGGAAGGATTCATTTGACGAACGACGGAAAATAAATAACGGTATTCGATATCGGCTCCGGCCAATTCCGGCAATTGATGCATCAAACTATAATCATAAGTCGGCACCCAGGCCAAACGCCCCTTCTGTTCGGCGGCCTGCCTGTATAGTTCGGAATCGTAAAAATGATCCGGCGGATACGTATTGCGCGCTTTGCTTCCGTAAACGAAAGCCCGGGTTACGAGCTCCACCGAATACAGATCCCGGGACTGCGAGAAATAACGGTTTAAAATTTCCGTAACCCGTTTATTCGTCGCCAACAGTTCGCTTTGGGCAGGAGCGGCGCCGTCGAAAATTTGAAACAGGTCGCATTCGACCATAAGGGAAAGACTATCGTCCTGAATAATTTTCAGCCGCTCGTCGATGATTTGGTTGTTTTTTTGCACGATTTCCGTCACGTTATCCCGGGCCAGCTTAAGCATGATATTTTTACTGGCATAAAAGGATCCTGTCCCTAAGATGACAAGGGGTAGCGTAATCAAGATGATATAAGACAAAATCAGCTTGTTTTTCAGTCTCATAGCGTCACCTACAGCAGGTCTTTCTTGCGAAATTCCTCCGGTGACAGGCCGGTTTCCCGCTTGAAAATCCGGGTGAAATAACCCGCGTCCCTGAATCCCACACTTAACGCAATCTCCGAAATTTTCCGGTTCCCGCCCTCCAACATTCGCTTGGCTTTATCCATTCTGATCTGCAGCAAATATTCGGTAAACGTCATCGAAGTATGCGATCTGAAAAAACTGCTGAAGTAAGCAGCGCTAAAAAAGAACCGTTTGGCGACAAGCTCCAACGAAAGATCCTCCATGTAATGTTCTGCAAGATACGCCTTGCACATCGTAATGATCCGCTCGTTTTTGTTGTTTCTCCGGGTTTCGATGCTGTCGATGATCCGGTTCAAATAATGATCCGCTTTCTTCTGGATTTCATCAAGCGTCGCGCAGGCGGGAATCTGAAATTCCATCTCGGAAATGAAATTGCCGGCTTCCTCGCTCCGCAATGACGCTTCGCTTACTTTAACCAGGTTCACCAGGACGAACAAAATGCTGTGCTTTAAGTGGGCGGGAGATGGATAGTCGCCATCCAGAAGCTGCCGGATCAACAAGCTCAAGGCCTCCATCGCCTTCTCCCGGTCCCTGTTCATCACAGCGGCCGCGATTCCGGTATCGGCGGGAACCAATTCCAGCGATGGCTTGTACGGGTTGTAAGCGATTCCATCATTGACGACAACTTTCCCGCTGCCGCAGTAAAAGGTATAGTCCAGCGCATGCAAAGCTTGCTTGAAGGAACGGGGCGCTTGCCGGTAGAGGTCGACTACGCCGTCGCCTACACCTATGGATAGGGTAAGCCCGAATTCCAGACGAACCTGCTCGATGAATTGCGATAGCCGTTCTACGTCCTTCTTCATCAGCCATTCCAAAGAATGCGATGGCGCAATGACGGAAACAAGCATAGACTCGTCCCCCTCCAGGTAAAAGGTAATAGCCGGACCTACCGGTTCAGTAACTTGAAGCATCCAGCTCTTGATGCTGGTTATGACTTCTGCGAATTCCTCGGCAAGGTATGCCTTGTCAACCTCGGACTTGGAAAACTTCGAGATCCATACAAATCCGGCCTGTTTCTTCGGTACCAGGCCTTCGATTTCCCGAAGCTCGTCTTCATTCGCGGCCGACCGTAACCAACGGCTTAACAGGTGTTGCTCATAGACGGGAATGGCCGAATTCAGCTTTTCCTTGAGACTTGCTCCAACCTGAAGGCGCACCCGCTCTTTCTCGATGGCCATGTCCAGTTTGTTCAGCATCTCCGCGATATCTTTGGATTCCAGCGGTTTGAGCAAGTAATCGAACGCGCCGAGCTTAAGCGCCTGCCTGGCATAATCGAAGTGCCCGTATACGCTCAGGATGACGATTTTCATCGATTCGCTGCGTTCCCTTAAATGCTCGATCAACGTAAGACCATCCATATTGGGCATATGAATATCCGTGAACATAATATCAATCCGGGTGTCCGTAGCGATACGCAGGGCTTCCACCCCGTCCTTGGCCATAAATAAACGATAATCCGGTCGGAACATCTTGATCATCTCCGCGATGCCGCGGCGATGCCGTGGCTCATCGTCCGCTACAAGCACGTGGTACATCATTCTCCTCCCCTTCCGCAGTCAAGTTCGCGAGGTCTGGTTAAACACCCAAAGTATAAGCCAAAGGGGCAGTCCCGCCTAAGGGATAAAAGCTCCCCGAAAAAGCCCCTTCTTTATACTAAGGTGGATGGTTAGCCCTCATGCTAACCTGTCACAACATGAACTCATGCCGAAGCGCTGCTCGCCTCGATTCCCAACGCAAGGGCGCCGCATAATCCGGCGTTATCGCCCAAGCCAGGCGGCACGATATAGTTGTCCATATCGTCCAGGATTGCCGGGGATGCAACATATCCGTTTAAGTTTCGGGCAACTTCCTTGCGGACGAACGGGAACAACTGCTTCTGATGCATGACCCCGCCTCCGAGAATAACTTTTTTCGGTGATAACAACAAAATCACCCCCGAAAGGGCCTGGGCAAGATAATAAGCTTCCATCTCCCATGCTTTATGATCGCCCGGCAATTCACTTCCTTTCACTCCCCAGCGTTTCTCGATCGCGGGTCCGCTGGCCATGCCCTCCAAACAGTCGCCATGAAAAGGACACGCCCCTATGAAATTGTCCTCCGGATGCCGCCGGGTTAAAATATGTCCCCCTTCCGGATGGACCAGACCATGCACCAGTTTGCCTTCCGCGTACACCCCGACGCCGACGCCCGTCCCGATTGTATAATAAACGCAGCTATCCAGTCCTTTGGCCGCGCCCCACTTCGCCTCGCCGAAAACCGCTGCGTTCACGTCGGTATCGAAACCGACTGGTACTGGAAAAAAGCGCTTCATATACCCGACGAAGTCAAACCCCGCCCATCCCGGTTTCGGCGTCGTGGTCACCCGCCCGTAAGCGGGATTGGAACGATCCAGGTTGATCGGCCCAAAGGACCCGATTCCGATCGCCTCAACGCCCTTGTCCCCAAAAAACGCAACCGCTTGCTCCAACGTTTGTTCCGGCGCCTCCGTCGGAAAGCTGATCCGGTCCAGAATTTCCCCCTTATCATTGCCGATGCCGCATATAAACTTCGTGCCTCCTGCTTCAATCGCACCGATTCTCATGTGGATCCCTCCTGAATTGTAAGTGTTTCCACTATTATTTTACCTTTTTGATAAACGTTTTACCATATGGTTTTTTATTTTCTTATATTTGGTTTAGATAATCGCCATTTAAGGCCTATGTAATCGTTGACAAAACAAAAGAAGGTGTTTATCATAATTCTTGTAAAACGTTTTACTAAATGGAGATGACAAGATGAAAAAAGTATTTTACAAACCGAAAGACGGATGGATCGGAGACGTAATCCCGTTCTATGACCAGGGAGAGTACAAGCTCTACTATCTCCATGATCAAAGAGTCGGCGGAGATTACGGGAATCATACGACGTGGAATCTGCTTACCACCAAAAACGGCTTGGATTTTGACGATTACGGGGTAGCACTTCCAAACGGTGCCGAAACCGAGCCGGACCGCAACGCTTATACCGGCTCCGTAATCAAGGATAAAAACGGCACGTACCACCTTTTCTACACCGGGCATAATCCCAACGCCGAGTTTTGCGTGGACGGCAAGCCCTTGCAGGTTGTTTTGAAGGCCACTGGCACCGACGGTATCCATTGGACGAAGGATGCCAATTTCAAGCTTTATGGAGACGGCATCATTTATGAGCAGTTCGATTGGCGCGATCCGTTCGTGTTTTTCAATGAAGAACAGCAGGAATATTGGATGCTCGTCACCTCAAGGCAAATGAATTCTTCCGATCGAAGAGGCGGGTGCATCGCCCTTCTCGCTTCCGCCGATCTGGTCCATTGGCAATATCGGAAACCGTTTTACAGACCGGACAAATACATTACTATGGAATGTCCGGATTATTTCAAAATAGGGGATTGGCATTACCTGGTCTACTCGACCTTCAGCGAAAAGTTCGTCACGCATTACAAAAAAAGCAAAAGCATCGAAGGCGTGTATAGTTCCCCGATCCCGGACACTTTTGACGGCAGAGGATTTTATGCCGCAAAAACGGCCTCGGACGGACGGCAAAGATACGCTTTCGGCTGGGTGCCTTCCAAACGGGGGGCAAGCGATTACGGCGATTGGGAATGGGCCGGAACCCTGGTCGTGCACGAGGTCTATCAAAGCGATAACGGCGATTTACTGGTGAGGATGCCCCAAGCAATCTATGAGCATTTTAATACCGAGATAGACCTCATTCCCGTAGCGGAGAACAACTGCCGCCATGACGGCAGCCGCTTCGAATTGGCATCTCCCGATGGGCTGGCATACCGGGTCTTGAATGAACTGCCTTCCCAAGTCCTGATCGAAGCCGCGTTTACGGACTGGAATGAGGCGAAAGATTTCGGCATCGCGCTGCGTACCGACAAAGCGCTCGATACGGGCTATTTCATCAAATTCGATCCGTTCCACAACCGCATTGCTTTCGATATGTGGCCTAGAACCGAGCCCGGCTTCTTCCAATGGCAGATTGCCGGTGACAAACCGCAAATGATCGAACTGGAGCGTCCTTTCCGCTTCGCGGAGCACGACCGGGTCAACGTCAAGCTGATTTTGGAGGACGATATTTTGTGCCTTTACGTCAATGACAAGGTCGCGATGACCACGCGGATCTATAACTTCAAAACCGGACATCTCGCTTTTTTCGCAAACGAAGGTTCCGTGAAGATTCATGACATCAAGTTAAAAATAGACGCGAAAGCATAACCCGTTGCGAAATTAAAAATCCTACAGGATTTTTAATGATATTAAATAATGGAGGGGTTTTGAATGGAACGAAAAAGAAAAAAGTCTAAGGTCTTCTCTCTTATCGTCATCTCCACCTTACTTGCAACCGCTCTCGCGGGCTGCAGCGGCTCGGCGAACAAAAACGCCGGGGACGACGCGACGAATCAGGGAAATTCGTCCGTGGGGAACGCAAGCCAAACGATTACCTGGCTGACGGCCCGGCCAGAGAACGGGGCGATCATTCAAACCGTTCGGGAGCTCGCGGACCGATATGCGCAAGATCATCCCGGCTTTAAGCTGGATATTCAAGTGACGGCGGACAGGCCTTCGTACTTGACCAAGCTGAGAACGCTCGTTGCTTCCGGCGAGGTTCCGGAGTTTATCGATACGGACGCCGACCCGTACGCTCAGGAGCTGGCGGAAGCCGGTATGCTGGTTGATATGAAACAATTCTTGGACGAGCAAGGTTTGTACGATCAGTTCTACGAACCTGCGCTGAAATACCAGGAGCTGCCCGATGGCAGCCTGTATCTACTCCCCTTGGAATACCATCTGGAGATGACTTGGTTCAACAAGAAAATTTTCGTGGAAAATAACCTTGCCATTCCCAAAACCATCGATGAGATGCTTACGGTCAGCAAGGCGCTTAAAGACAAAGGCATTACTCCGATTGCCGTGGACGGCGTTGATGTCTGGCCCGTGCTGCGCTATGCGGCGATGATACCGTTCCGCGCCACGGGGAATGAATTTGCCCGGAGCTTAAGCCAGGGCAAAGCCAAAATGACCGATGAAGTCGGCATGCAAGCGGCGAATTTCGTCTCCGAAATCGGCCAATACTTCCAGCAAGGGTTCGCCACCACGGATTACACGACGGCCAAAAACATGTTTCTGAACGGCGAGGCCGCCATGTACCGCATGGGCACCTGGGAAATCCCGTCCTTCGTGGACGAAAATCTGCCGGACAACATGAAGGGCAACGTCGACTATTTCTACCTGCCGACCATGGAAGGCGCCAAGACACCGGATAACGAGTATTTCGGAAACAGCGGGATCGGCCTGGCGGCTACTGCCGACAAATTCGAAGGAACGGCCAAGGACTTCCTCAGTTACGTCTTGAAAAACTACAGCGACGTTTACGTGGCTAAACAGCAGATGTCCCCGCTGAAATTCACGATTGAAGACGAGTCCAAGTTCTCCGAACTGTTCCTGCGGATCAAAAAGGATATGGACAACTACGGTTCGGAATTTGCCAAGCCTTGGGATACGTTGCTGGACGCCAATACGAACTCCGTCATGAGCGATTTGATCATGAAATTGGCCATGGGGGCCATGACTCCGGAGGAGTTCGCCAAACAAGTCGACGACACCATCGCCCAAAACGCGGGCAACTAAATCGTTACGCTCAGTCAAACTGTCCCCTTGCCCGGCCCGTTAAGGTCGGAAGGGGACCTTTCCTTCTAAGTTTGTCAATCTGAATCAATGGAGAGATTCCACATGAATGTACTCAAAGATAAGAAAGCATGGTTGGTTTTTGTCACTCCCGCCCTGCTCTTTTATTTGGGAACCGTCTTTGTCCCCATCATTCAGTCGCTGAATTACGGCTTTCAAGATTGGAACGGCATCAAGGACGCCAAATATATTGGGCTGGGCAATTATGTAAAAATGTTTCAAGACCCTTACTTCTGGAACTCCGTGCAAAACAATCTGGTATACGTCGTGATTGTCGTGCTGATGCAAGTGTTCATCGGGTTGTTTTTCGCGTTATTACTCTCGTACGTCAAAAAAGGAGCCGGTATTTTCAGAACATTATATTACTTGCCAGCCGTCGTGGTCACCATCGCCATCGCCCAAATGTTCCGGAACTTCTATTCCCTGCAGCCGCTTGGCCTGCTCAACATGTTTCTGGGATGGATCGGACTCGGCCATCTGCAAAACGCCTGGTTATCCGACCCGCACACCGCGTTGATCGCCGTATCCATTCCCGAAGGCTGGCGCTTTACAGGGATGTATATGGTTATCTTTTACGCGGCGCTGATCGCCATTCCGAAAGAAATCGAAGAAGCCGCCACTATCGATGGCGTTAACGGCTGGCAGTTGATCCGCCATATCAAGTTGCCGAACATCAAGCATGTGCTGAGCCTGGCGCTGATCATGTGCACCACCGGGGCGCTGCGTGGCTTCGATATCCCTTATATTATCGGCGTACCGGGTTCGACGACCGAGCTGGTCACGACCTATATGTACAAAAAAGCGTTCTCCACTATCCAATACGGTTACGGAAGCGCGATCGCCGTCTTTATCGTTCTCGAAAGCCTGCTTGCTGTCCTGATCATCCGGGCTATCTTCAATTCCAGGAAAGGAGGAGCATAGTATGCGATCTAAAAAAACGGCTTTATCCTTCCTGCTGTATTTTATCGTTATCGCAATTCTGATCGTGCAAATTTATCCGTTGATCTGGCTGATGTTGTCCAGCTTCAAATCGAGCATCGAATTGACGACCAAGCCGTTTTCGCTGCCCACGATATGGTCGTTCGCCAACTACGCCGACGTGTTCCGGGAAAGCGACCTGCTGCTGTATATCAAAAATACGGCTATCGTGACCTTCAGTTGCCTGGTGCTGATCGTTTTCCTCAGCGCAACGGCGGGATTTGCCCTCGTCAAAATGAATTTCAAACTGAATTCGAAGCTGCTGTTGTTCTTTACGATCGGCATCATGATCCCGATTCAGGTCACCTTAATACCGTTGTTTATCATGTATAAAGACTTTGGGCTGCTAAACTCGTATCTGGCGCTGATCCTGCCGCAAGTCGGATTTGCCTTGCCGTTGTCGATTTTGATCTTCACCAGTTTTTACAGCTACGTGCCCAATGAATTGATCGAAGCCGCCGTCATCGACGGCTGCAACATCTATCAGGTATTCTATAAAATCATTTCGCCGCTGACCATCAACACGACGGTTACGGTCGCTTCGATCAACTTCATCTTCATTTGGAACGATTTCATTTTTTCCAACACCTTCACGAACGATAAGCAATACAAAACGATCGCCGTCGGGCTCCAGGAATTCATCGGGGCGTTCGGCGCGACGGATTGGGGCCAGACGTTTGCGGCTATCTGCATCAGCATCATCCCGATCATCGTCACGTACCTGTTCCTGAACAAATATGTGATGGCCGGCGTGTCGGACGGTGCGGTAAAAGGATAAGAGACAAGGAGAGATCACCATGCAATCGATGAATCAACTTTTTGGTAGAATGAAAGGAAAAAGCAGAGCGATTACAGCGGAAAATCCGCATGGCTTAAAAGGTGAAGGAGGAAAAGCAGCCGGCCCGCTTGGGGTTGCTAGAAAAGGTAAAGCTTTTATCTCGTTAGCCCAAGGCGAAACCGCCACACTCGTCGACATAGAAGGCACCGGCATCATTCAACACATCTGGATGACCGTGACGGACCAAACCGAATCCGGCTGGTTCGTATTGCGCGACCTTGTATTGCGGATGTATTGGGACGGTGAAGAAACCCCGTCCGTGGAAGTTCCGCTGGGCGATTTCTTCTGCAACGGGTTCGGCGCCAGAGCGGTCGTCAATTCCCTGCCGATCGTGGTCAATCCGGTCGGCGGCATGAACAGTTATTTTGCGATGCCTTTCAAAAAGGCGGCCAAAGTAACCATTACGAATGAACATCCACAGGGGATTGAAGCGTTCTTTTATCAATTTGATTATATGCTGGTCGATGAGCTTCCGGAGGATACGGAATATTTTCACGCCCAATTCCGCCGGGAAAATCCGACCCAGCTTAAGCAGGATTATACGATTATAGATGGAATTAAAGGAAGAGGGAAATATGTCGGCACCTATATGGCCTGGACCTCGCTGTCCCGCTACTGGTACGGCGAAGGAGAAGTGAAATTTTACCTCGACGGCGACCGGGATTGGCCGACGATCTGCGGTACGGGGACGGAGGATTACTTCGGAGGCGCCTGGGGTTTCGTGAAATCCGACAACGGCAACCCGGTGCAGGAGCAGACGTACTCCACCCCATTCATGGGTTTCCCGCACTTTGCGGTAAAAGATACGACGAGAGCGCATATTTACGATGGAGCGGCTTGTCCGATGCGCGGCTTCTATCGTTGGCATATACTTGATCCTATTTTGTTTGAAGAGGATTTGCGGGTCACCGTTCAACAGATCGGGCATGACGGCATGGCATTGTTCGAACGAAGTGACGACGTGAGTTCCGTTTGCTATTGGTATCAGACCGAACCGCATCAAGCGTTTCCTACACTACCAGGTGTTCTGGAAAGACGCCCGCGCTAACCACAATAAAATCGTAATAATATAAGTAGAGGTATAGAAATGGCTAATAAAAGGGTTACTTTAGTTCAAGTCGCAAAAGATGCAGGAGTTTCTCCCGCAACGGTCTCCCATTTCTTGAACGGAAACTTTCAGAAAATGGGCTCGGGGACAAAGGAAAAAATCAGTCTTTCGATAACCAAGCTAGGTTACCAAGTGAACCCTGTTGCCAAAAGTCTCATCACTGGCAGAATGCACACCATTGGACTCGTTTTATCAGACAGTACGGACGACGGTTATTTTGAAGACTTATATTTCCTGCATTTTGCCCAAGTCATCAAACATCAATTAAAAGCGTTGGGATATAAGATTATCTTGCTGGACTTTGAAGAAATCTTCATGAATATCCAGATGGTCGATGGAATCATCGTCAAAGCGACCCTGGATACGGAGAAATTTATGCCCAAGTTAATGAACCTTAACGTACCGGTCATTACAATAGGACGCCACAATTTATCTTACGGTGCGCACATGCTTCGCGTCGACGACTACCTAAGTGGTCAGACCGGCGTGAATCACTTATTGTCCCGCGGCTATCAGAATTTGGTCATATTGACTTATCCGCACGGTCACGTTCCCGGATTCGATGATCGGTTGAACGGAGCCAGCGAGGCTTTGCAGCAGAACGGCAAACTAACGACGGTTATTACAGGGGATATGACGGAAACTTTCGGATACGATACTGTAGTTAACTTGGTCCAAAACAACCAACTGCCGCAAGCGTTGTTTTGCTTAAATGACATATCCGCCATCGGAGCCTTAAAAGCGTGCAAAGATTTGAACATTTCCATTCCAGATAAGCTCGCCGTGTTGGGCGTCGACGACATGCCAACCGTCTCCGAACTGCTAAGCTTATCGACCATAAGGCATCCCATCAACCAATTGGCCGAGGCCGCTGCCAAACTGATGATCAAATCGATCGAGTCTGACGGTCAGCGCATCGAACCTGTCGAAGAAGTATTCCCGACAGAACTGATGGTTCGGCGAACCAGCTAGGTTATTTTCAAGGAATGCAATCCAAAAAGTTGAGCAGGGAACGATAAGGTCCCCTGCTCGACTTTTTCTATATTAATCCTCTGGTCTCGATTTTTTTAGTTTAATATTTTGTTTTAACTATCATATTATTTAACGACATATACATGTTGAAGTTGGTCAAGATTAGAAGCCTTGACCTTCAATATAATTTGATTTCCTCTCAACGTTCGATTAACTCCACCCAATCAGGATTCATAATCAATGCTCTTCCAATAGCGACCAACGAAACACTTGAATTCAATACTTTTGCTGCAAGAGAGGATCAATTACAGAACCTGCTACAATAAGGGGGAATCTCTCGCTTACATGTTTTGAAATAAGTTCCATTCTGCTCTTCGTGCTTTGTGTTCCAACTGGTGCAGAGAGGACATGATCTAATGAATGCATGGATATAATCCATTTTAGCTTCTTTTAATCTATCCATTAGGATAAAAGTTTTTTTTCATTCTCAGCCTACCTGGCTGCTCCTCTGGCGAGAATCTATTAGCTTTTAATGAACGACTCTTTAGCATATTGTTCGATCACCCGTTTGACTCAAGCACTACCTCAAGCGGAAGCGAAGGCGGTTGTCAAGGCTTCCTCCCCATTCGTCAGTCCGTTGGTTGAAAAACAGGGATAAGAAGTTTTGAAGAAAAAAATCCGTGACGCCATGAATTTCAACCCCATCAGAACCAGTTCCAATAGCTCACCGTGGTATCTTGCCAAACGATATTTATAATCTCTTCGTGTGAAAGCGCCCACGGGTTCCCCATGACGTTTTACCCCACGCTTTATCTTGTAGAGGGCTTGCACGAACCAAATCAGGGCCAGGATCGTCATCGGAGTACCGTCAGAATTCACCGGCTATTCTACGATTGCAGGCAAATCCGGATTGCCTCCTATACGGGAAAGGCCCGTTTCGTTGTAGGTTTCGATCTCTTTCTTGGATAAGCGAAGAACTTGGCGTATAGACTCTTTGAAATATTCCATTGCATGTTCGAACTGGTATTCGTGAACGATCCGCTCGAGTTTATTTAGATGATTTTCACTTAGCAATTCTAACACTCTCCTTTTACGAACCGATATACAGTTTGTTTTCCGCAAGGATCGCTGAGTATCCTAATCGATACAACTCAAAATACGGTGCGAACGGATCCCCTTTGAGCCCATAGCGGTGCCATTGGAGATAATAAGAAATCCAGTAATCGCAGGCAATCGAGTAATACGCCTCGTCCAATATTTCGATTGGTTCATCGTAATCCCTATGCTCGCTGATGATATCGGATATCGTTTCATAGATTTCCGGATCGTATTGCAGCCGTATATCATCGATGGATCCATTTGGCAGAATGCTAACCTCTTGGATTCCTGTCAGGTAAGCTGCTGCATCTGCCGTATCATTTTTTTCGGAAGTTTCAGCCATTAAATCCTTCAAGCCTTGAATAAACTGCGTGCCATAATTCATTAGAATATCGCTCGGTACATCACCGGCTTTACCGTTAAAATATCCAGGAACTACGTTCCCGCTAAAATCGTCAGGGTCCAACATTTCATAAATACGTACAATTCTCCGTAAATAAGCTTCTCCATCTACCTGGAGAGGGGCAAAGGTTTTTTCTACCCCTTTTCCGTCCGGCATATACATTTGGAAATACCCATAAAATAGAGCCTCTTCGATATCCGACTCGTCTGAATCTATCTCTTCATCCATAAGTTGAAACAAGAACCTTGCGTAAGACTGTTTATCCATAGGTATCTCTCCTCTTTCGCGGATCAGCGCAGTGATGAGTCATTTCCAATCATATCCTAAGCAGGCATCATTTCTCAAATCAACTATTAAAACAAAAAAGAGTCGCGTTTCTCGCGGCTCTTCAGGCATCTCGCCTACGGTAAAATACAATAGCTACTATAATAAAGATCAGTGTCCATAACATTAAAATACCTGTGCCTTGCAACGGCGTAAGGACATTTATTTCATCAGGTGAAGGCGGCATATACATATAATTTCCTACCGTATCCGGAAAATACTTTTTCAATCCAGGTAGAAAATCTTTAGTCAATGGACTGACAACGAAATAATAACCAAGCAATATCACTAGAGCAGGAGTGGTTCGCCTTAATAAAGCTCCCATAGCTGCACTGAGAAGTGCGGTTAATGTTAGATAGCCTGTCGCCCCTGCTAATGCTTCTATCATTGTATTTATTTCAAACCCTACTGCTGTGTCTCTCATCCTAATAAAAGTATAAAGTACACCGGATGCAGCAATAATAAAAGCCGCTGGAATGGTTATCACGGCCAATGCCAGAAGCTTCATGGATAATTGAAACCCACGCCAAGGTATCGTAGTTAACGTAGTTCGAATCTGTCCACCGGTATACTCCGAACAAGCAGCTAAGATCCCAAGAATAAGGAACCCGGCTTGAAGATATCCCATAGAAGCAAGCCCTATATTCAGTATACTTTGCGTCCCTGCTGCTCCTTGCAGACCAACCGAAGTAAAAGCTGCGGCTAAAAGTAAATTAATAATGAAGGTGCCTATAAGAGTGAGCCATGTCCATGGTAATGTTACTAATTTGTCGAGTTCGGCACCAAGAATTAGGGTTATCTTTTTACTAGAAGGGACACTCATGATGCAACGTCCCTCCTATGAAATACAATAGCTGCAGCAATGAAAAGAACGACTACCCAAGCAAACATGACTAAACCGCCTGTGAACGGGGAGAGAAATCTATCGCTCGTAAACATAAACATTTCAGTGCCGGCTCGATCCGGTAAGTATAGCGCCAACTTTGTAACCTTAGAAAGCAGGAAACTGAATGATACAACGGAGGTATTTATGATGAGCACGGCAAGCGGGATTATGCCGTTCTTAGTTAGAACCGTAATTCCAAATGCCAAAAGAGCAGTGAATGTCCAGTACCAAACTGCACCGAGCAGTTTAGACCCTTCAAATGCAGGGGTGTATTCACCAAGAACAAGATGCGTGGCAGACACAGTTGTCATAATAGCCACAATACAAAGAAGTATGCTGATCACGGTCACAGCGCCTGCTTTGGCCAGCAAAAGGTGAAGTCTTGATGAAACAACCGTTAAGCTTGTTGTAATCTGTTGTCCCCCACCAGATTCACTGCTTTCTGTTAAATACTCACTGCTGACGGCAAGCACACCGAGAATAATGACACCTTGTACACCGAGAGCTAATCCAATATAGCCAACTTCCGATAACCGTGTGCTAACTCCGGCAATAATCTCTTCTTTTTGTGCCATACTGTCCAAGGCGGCTATAACCGCTGGGGCAATTGCTCCAATAAAAAAGGCAAGCCAAATGCCCGGCAGGGAGAACAATTTAGATAGTTCCGCATTGAATGCTCTCATACAGCATCACCTGCATGTGCAGATGTCCGGGCAAAAAAGGCTTCCTCCAGATTGGAATGGTTACCGATTACTTCTTCCAATGTTCCATCTGCAACGATTTTTCCATGCTTAATAATCACCACATCATCCACAGTCTCTGCAAGCTCGCCTATTAGATGACTGGATAGTAGCACTGTGTTTCCGGACTCGGCACGTTCACGTAAAAATGTCCGAATGAAGCGAATTCCTTCCGGGTCTAGCCCGTTTACGGGTTCATCCAAAACCAATATTTGGGGATCACCCAGTAATGCAGCCGCCATTCCAAGTCTTTTCCCCATACCAAGCGAATAATTCCCGACCCTTTTGTCAGCTGCTTTAGTAAGACCTACGATTTCCAAAACTTCCTCGACACGTGAGCTAGACAATCCTGCGGCACGAGCCATCCATCGTAAATGGGCTCGTCCTGTTCGCCTACGATGAGCTCCAGATCCATCCAATGCAGCACCTATTGTTACTAAAGGATTATGTAATTCTGCGAATGGCATGCCATTAACTAATGCACTCCCTGAGGTGGCACGATCCAATCCAAGCAGGATGCGAAGTGTAGAGCTTTTACCTGCCCCATTTGGACCTAAAAAACCAGTTACTCTACCTGGTCTAGCTTTAAAACTGATACCGGATAAGATTTCTTGAGTTCCGCGATATTTGACTAAGTTATTAATTTCAAGCAACCATAACACTCCCTTTCTGTTATGGTTCCAATTATAAAGAAGCAAAGTTACATCTCGTTTATCAACCTGTTTACTTCTGGTTTACCTTTAGGTTAAACTCTACCGATAGCTACGCTTGTGCCATCTTCATTGGATGTAAAGTCAGCTTTCAGATTCATTTTTTTCAACATATAATGACAAGTCGATAAACCAATCCCCGCCCCGCGTTCATAGGAAGAGTTATCCATACCTGGACCTCTGTCCGCAACAATGATCCGTTCTTTTTCTACATCCACAGCAATGTTTGCATATTTCCCCTCTGCTGCATGACGAATAACATTCTGAAATATATTATCCAGAACCCGTGTCATCCATTGAGGATCTGCTTCCCAATAAAAAGTTTCGTCTGCCGGTAAATCAACATCGAGCTGAATTTCTTGTTCTTCAAATACAGGATACCACGCAGCAACAGACGCTCTTACTAAACGTCCAATATCCGTTGAAACGGGCACAAAAGGATGTTTCCCGGAGGTAAGCAATGTATAGGATAGTAAATCATCCATTAGATCTCCGACTCTTGTAATCGTATGGTTGATCTCTGATAACGAGTCTTGTCCTTCAAAACTCATGGGTTCTTTGTTTAATCTGGTCACATGTCCTCTCAAAATGGTAAGCGGCGTTCGTAAGTCGTGAGATAAATTCGCAATGAGCCGATGTCGTAATAACTCCTCTTCATATTCTCGCTTTCGACTGTCTTCAAGCTGCTGAATCATCCAATTAAAAGAACTTCCTAACTCGTCTATCTCATCCATACGATCACATTGAACAGATATGGGCTTGGGAAAGGAGTTATTTTCAGCTGAAAATGACATGACTTCCTGTAAGCGGGCGAGACGCTTCTGAAGTGTCAAGAAAAACCGCCAAGATAAAATAACAAATGCGACAATAATAAAACCAAACAATAGCACGGTAACGTAAAACAGATTTAACGTATTTACATTATTTTTATGGATATCTGAAACCCCAAAAAACGCACTGATGAAAATAAGCATAATCGGAGGAAAAAAGATAAACAGAAAATGTACCTTTAGAAAACGACGAAATAAGGATCTAGTCTGCTTCATAATTTCACCCGATAGCCTATTCCCTTCAACGTTTCAATAATCGCCGGGGAATCGGGGTGACGTTCCAGCTTTTGACGAAGTCGATGGATATGCACCATTATGGTTTTATCACCAGTGATATAAGTTTCTTGCCAAATGGCTTCATAGATTTGCTCTTTTGGTAAAACTTGATTAGGGTGCCGTAAGAAGTACATTAATATTTGATGTTGTTTCCCTGTCAATATAATTTCTTCTCCTGTGCGTTTGTCAAATATCATTTGGCCTTCTGGATCCACTTCAATCTGATTTCCTAATGAAATGCGTTCGGTATGTGCTCCGCCTTTTCGACGGATTAATACTTCTAATCTTGCAACCAATTCATCCGTATGGAATGGTTTCGTTAAATAGTCATCGGCAAATTGTAAACCGTCTACCTTGTCATCGATCGATGTTCGAGCAGTTAACAGCAAAATTGGGACAGCAGGAGCTGCCTTCTTTAATCGTCTTCCCACCGTAAATCCGTCTAAACCGGGTAACATGATATCTAAAATAACGACTTCGTGACGATTTACTTCTTTTTCGGCTCCTTCACCAGAAAGCAGCCACAGAACCGAAAATCCTCGCTGTTCCAATTCTTCTTTTACCCAACTGCCTATTTTTTCATTATCTTCAATATATAATACGTTTCTTTTCAAGTAACATCCTTCTCTCTAAATGGGGTTCCCTATTAGACAGATTAACACAATCTAAAAATTGGTTTCCAATTAAGACTTTCTTTAAAATTCGGTGGGATATTTTTAAACTATGTCCTCGTTTTAAGGGTATGGGTAATTTCACTCTAACAGACCGAACTTTTCGTACACTTTCGGAGTAACGACGCCATTCGGGATGAGACCGTTCTGACGTTGAAACTTTTTAAGCGCTATTGTCGTGGAAGATTTGAACCTTCCATCACATTGACCGTGAAAATATCCTGCGCTTTGCAATCTGTTTTGTACGAGTTGAACGTCAGCCCCGACGTCGCCTTCACTTATCAATCTTGGTCCTTGATTCGCTTCGCCAAGCACATGGCCGAATATGGTTACTTTCGTTCCGACAGGAATCAAATCGTATAATTTCTCCACATCCCGATTTCTCATTCGAATACACCCGTGGCTGGCATGTTGGCCGATGGAGTAAGGTTTGTTGGTTCCGTGGATTCCATATGTCCCCCAAGGCACATTCAAGCCAATCCAGCGGGAGCCGAATGACGGGCCCCAATTTTTCCCTTTATAAGTGACGATATATTCTCCGACGGGAGTTGGCGTGGAAGGATTGCCGACCGCTACGGGGAAGCTTTTGTAGGGAATTTGGTCTAAATAAACGACAAGCTGATGTCGCTGCGGGAATACTTCAATCGTAATGGGACCGTCATCTTTGACGATCGGAAGCCCCGGATCCGCATAGATATGTAACGGCATGAATGTTTGGATGAAAAATAAGATTACCAGTATACGCCAAACTTGAAATCGGTATTTTATCATATCCATTCTCCTATGTAATTTTTTCATTAGCTTGACCAGAAGGCTAGAATTCATTCGAACATTTAGAATAACAAGTAACATTTGGAAAGTGCATCGCTCACGAGTGTAGTCAGACAGCATAATTTTACGATGAATTCAGGACTCCCGAGTTTCGCCGGCCCGGTTTCCGATGCATGGGCTATGAGAATCTGTACGGTCGGATCGCAAAACAAAAAAACTACGGCGCCGAGTTCGGCACCGCAGTTTAATTATCAACCATACTATTGGATTTGCTTCATGTACGCTTTGAATTCCTCGGCGATTTCTTTGAATTTCGTATGATGCAGGTAATGTGAACCTTCCATCGGGATCATTTTGCCCTGTGCAGATTGTTTGACTTGCTCTTCATGCAGCGGAATCCACTGCTCATTGTGCTCGTTATTCGATTGAACGAAGAGAAGCAACGGCAAGTCATTAGGGTAGGTGAGTTGTTCTCCATTTTTGAAATTGGAACCGAGGTGTCTCAACTCATCCATCATCGTTGGATTGCTCGTGACTTGATTCGAAATCAAATTCATCTGTTCTTTGGTATGCTCATCGAATGCAAGCCCCCCATATGGATCTCCGCTCACTTTTTTGAGCAATCTCATCAGACCTGATTCTTGAAGAAACTGCATGGATTTCAAAGGCAATTTGACATCCATGCCGGGTTGATTAGGGACGCTGCTATCGATACCGACAAAAGCGAGAACTTCATCCGGATAGGTGTTCACATAGGAAGCTCCGTAAAGTCCCGCGATGGAATGTCCCATCAGAACGTAACGGTCAATCCCCAGCTGCTGCACAGCTTCGTGAACTTCGCTGACGATATTCTCCGTTGTTCTTTCTTTCTCGGTTTCGTCGCTCAACCCATAACCGAAAGGCTCAATCGCTACGATTTTGTAATTCGGAGATAATTCATCGATCAACAATTTGAAATCAAGCGCAGGCGACGGGGTTCCTTGTCCCGGAAGGAGAACGATAGTCTGCTCGCCACTGCCTTGAATGAGCACATTCATTTTTTTTCCATCCACATTGACATACTGGCCATACGGTTCAATTTTCTTTTTCTCGACCCCGTTACTGATGGCATGAACGACAAACACGATGCCCATGAACAACACAAGCGTCCCGAGAATACCTCCAATTATTTTTAACCATAATTTCCGTTTCTTGCGGTTTTTGGTCCCGTTTCTTTTCATTTCCTCCGTTTTTGTCAAGTTCATCTTCTCCTATCTTTGTATCTGTAGAGCCATCTTGGCTACATATTTAAAGTGTAATCAAGCAAGATGTCCCCTTCGTGACGGCAATATGCACGGAATATGAACAAGCGCAAAAAAGATAGGCGTTACATCATATTTGTTTCGTTCTGTCAGAAGCACACCAACTAATGCCTCCTCAAAATGGATAACTCTATTCTTAACTGACTAATGATAAAAGGTCAATAGCTCCTGTGCCATATTTTCAAGAAGCAACTGGATTACATGATGACAACATTCCATTTTAAAACTTGCCGGTACTTATGTTACGGTTCACCGTAACATCGATAGTGCGAAATGAAGGACACCCTGATTGGGTGTCCTTCACAATCGAACTTGGGGGTATGAGGCCGGGGCCAGACGTTCTATATAGCTTACATCATAGCATTAGTGCTGATCAGCCAACCATTTGGTGCCTTCCTCCTGAGCCTTCTTCATTCCTTCGGAAGCATCTAGTTCACCTAACAGGATACGTTCCACATGCTCTGACAGAATATAGCGCGGTTGACCGGAGCGATATGGATAACGCGGCGTCCACAGCTGGCTCATTTGCTTCAGAATAATATCCATTTGTCCAATCTCCTGCACGGAAGGCCAACCCTCGGCTGCCTTGATGACTGGCATACTTTGCGAACGTTGTTCATCCCACATATATTGCTGGAAGAACTCGCTGCCGCTGAATTTCAACCATTCCCAAGCCAGGTCTTTATTGCTGCTGGATGCTCCGATGGAGAACGGACTTCCGGCGAACATGCCGCCCATACCTGTTGCCTGATTCTTGAACAGCAAGGCTGCCTGATAGCGGTCCTCCAGCCCGAAGTTGGCCAGCGTATTGATGAATCCCGGAGATTCACGCAAATTGATCGCAATGTTGTTCTTCTCCGTCAGGAAATTTTCTGCGCCTTGTCCTGCCATTACGCCCTCTGGCGCATACTTGAGCGCTTCTTTCATCAAATCCATCGATTGCACCATGGTCTCGCTATCGAATTCCAGCTTCATATCCTTCCACAAGAACCCGGTGCCCCATTGTCCACCCAGCGATTCATTAATATTCATTACAGTATCGGCAGCATCCCCGCCCTTGAAGGTCAGACCATAGTTCTGTTCGCCTGTCTTGGGGTTCTTGCCTGTCATCTTGGAGGCTTTCTCCAAGACTTCCTCGATCGTCGGAGACTCGGACAGATATTCCACACCCCAATCATCGAACAACTGACGGTCGTATACAATGACCCGTGCATCGCCGATAAATGGTAGGCCATAAATCTGTAGATCCTGATCCTCCGGTCCCATGGCCTTCCATCCCTCCACCTGTCCAGTCAGATAGCTTCCCAGATCATAGCTGTCTTCATCGATGTAGGGCTGTAACGGCTCCAGCAGCCCTTGCTCGGCAAAAGCGGCAATCCCCGGCACTTGATATACATCGGCTGCTCCTGACTGAAGCATCGTTTGCGTCTTCTCGTTATAGTTATCCCAGCCCATAAGTACAAACTCGACTTCTGTGTCAGGATACTGCTTCTCAAATTCATCCTTCAGCACCTTTACACCCTTGGAGGTTTTGCCTGAGACTGCATCGGTCTTGTCCTCCAGCGAGAAATCGCCCACAAGCTGCACTTTCAGTTTTCCTGACGGCTCATCATTCGTCGCCGCTGCTGCATTACTGGTGCTCTCCGTTGGTGCCGGCTCATTGCTGGTTTTCACTGCCCCGTTCGAGTTACCGTTTGTCCCGCATGCGCTTAGGATCATAGTGGATGCCAGCAGCGTTCCTATCAACTTCAAGGTCAATTTATTAAACATGATTAGCTCTCCCAACTCCAATATATTTTTATAAATTTGCCCTTGCCCGCTTACTATTCCGCCTCTTTAAGTGATCTAGCAATCTCCGGCTATCACTCTCCCTTCAAGCCGCTAAGGGCAATACTGCGAATAATATATTTTTGTAAAAATAGAAACACGATCACGATCGGCAAAATACTCATTGCCGCTGTAGCCATCGTAACCCCCACCAACCGGCTGCCATTCTCTGATGAGAAGCTGGACAGAAATAACGGTACGGTCTTCATAGCCTGATCGTTGATAACGACGAGCGGCCACAGAAAGGAATTCCAGCTGTCCTGGAAGGCCAGAATCGCCAGCGTTGCTGTAATCGGCCCGGTCAGGGGAGCGAAAATACGGATAAAGATTGTGAACTCATTGGCCCCATCAATCTTGGCTGATTCACGTAACCCTTCAGGTAGGCGGTCAAAATACTGCTTCACCAGCACAATGCCAAGCGCATTAATGATCGCCGGAAATATCAGGGGATATTTCGTATTAATCATCCCGAGATCATTGAACATACTGAACATCGGAATCAGTCTGGCCTCGAACGGAATCATCATGGTAGCCAGGACTGCGAAGAACAGTAATTTCTTGCCTCTGAATTCCCCCCTGGAGAAGGCATAGCCGGCCAGCAAGGCCGAAGACACACTGAGTAGGACACTGAACAATGAAATGATGGCTGAATTGGCATAGGTCTTGAACAGAACCCCATTCTCGAATACCAGCTTATAGTTGAATAGGGAAAACTGCTCGGGAATTAGCCGTGGTGGAAACGGAACGGCTATATTGCTGGACCTTTCCAAGCTGACGCTGATCATCCAGAGGAAGGGGTACAGCATCAGTACACCCAATCCAAGCAGGAGCAGGATCAGCAATCCGCTAATCAATTTCCCTTTTCCCGTTGCACTCAACATGGGACAAGTTCCCTCCTTAAATTTTCATCTTCGTGACTTTGGTATTGATATAAGTGAACACAAGAATAAAGAGGAATAGAATATATGACGCCGCAGAGGCCAGGCCATATTCATGACCGCCGAACCCTCTCTCGAATATAAACCCGACAACCGTATGCAAGGACCGCGCCGGACTTCCCTGCAAACCACCGAGCATATAAGCATCGGAGAACCGCTGCAAGCCGCCGATCCAGCCAATGATAAACAGAACCGTCAGACTTCCAACCATATTCGGCAGGGTGATGTACAGCCACTGTTTGAAGCCTGAAGCCCCGTCTATGGAAGCCGCTTCATAGTAGTCGCTTGATATCGCCTGCAAATTGGCCAGATTAATAATGATGACGAAGCCCAGCCAATGCCAGACCGAGAGAATGATCGCACCCCACTTGGCGGAGAGCGGCTGTGACAACCAGACTACCTTCTCGAAGCCCAACAATTGCACCACATAGTTGAGCGGTCCATCCGGATGAAGAAGCGCCAGAAAGACAGTGGCAGCCGCAACAATAGAAGTAACGTTGGGCAGATAGAACAGCACCTTGAAGAAGTTGGAGCCACGACGTAAATTGTTGATCAGACAAGCAATGATGAAGCCGATCGGAATGGCAATCAGAAGCTGGAAGACCGTAATGTAGAGCGTGTTGTACACCGAATACCAGAAGGTGCCGGACTCCAGTACGCTCACGTAATTCTCCAGTCCAACGAATCGCTCATCAGTCCCCTTGGTGAAGCTGAGCCTCAGCGACTCCGCCAGCGGATAGATCATGAACACCGCAATACCAAGCAAGGTGGGTAGCAGAAACAGATACCAGGCAAGCGTAGGCTGCCTCCGGATCCGTTTGTTGCGTTTACGCAGTATGCGTTGGTCTAAGACGCCGAGCGGTGTGGCCTTTGACATGTGGTTTGACAAGGGAATCTTCCTCCTTGCTGTTCATTTCGAAAATTAATCATCTTGTGAAAAGTTAACGCTAACCAGCTTCGGCATCGGGCTGCAATTCTGTGCTTCTGTATGTGGTATCGACAGCGGACAAGCGAATTTGCCGCCACTTCTCTGACTTCCAACGCCGGAGCATGAAGTAAGCTCTAATCCATTCATCTATAATAAAAGCCAGCCAAATGCCGTATATCCCATAACCCCATACGATACCGAACAGATAAGCCGCAGGGACGCTTACTCCCCACATTATGATAAGGCCCATCATGACAGGATATTTCACTTCACCGCTAGCATTCAGCGAGGCAATCATAATGACATTGCAGGCACGGGCAGCTTCCAGCAGGACGGACAGCAGAATCAGGTTGGCAGACATGTTAATGACATGGCTGTCCTCCGTAAACAGACCCATCAATGGCTTGGACATCAGATACAGTAACAGGTTGACCGAGCAGCTAAGGGAAAGCCCGATTTTCAGATGCCGAAGCCCGGTGGTTTTCGCCTGCTCCGACTTTCCGGCTCCTATCAGATGCCCTATCATAATCGAAGTCGCCTGACCGATCGAGACAGATATGAGGAAGATATATCCGGTAAGCGTTTGTGTGTATATCTTGGTGGTGATGGCTGTAGTACCGAGAAGCGTCACGATCATCATAATGACAACCTGGGAAGCAGAATGGGAGAGATTCTCACCGGCTGAGGGAATGCCCAGCTTGAAGATTTCCCGTAAATCGGCAAATCGGAATGAGATGTTCTTAATGCTGAACAGAGTTTGCCCCATCGCACGGATCAATAGGACCACTGCCAACGCCACGCCAACCAGTTTGCTCCCGAAGGTCACCCATGCCACGCCTTCAACCCCATAGGAAGGCAGGCCAAGCGGTTCATACAGCACGATATAATTGCCAACCGTATTGAGAGCAACCATCGTGAAGGACAGCAGAAGCATCCGTTTGACCATGCCGTTCATGCGCAAGGCCATTTCCGCCGTCATAATAAAGGCCGTGGCCATGGAGGCAAGTCCTGTAACCGATAGAAACGCGGTCCCGTACTGCATTAATTCTTCCGGCAAGGAGATGGCGCGCAGGATCGGTCCAGGAAAAAAGAACAACCCTATGCTGGCTATACCGCCGAGCAGCAGATTCGCTAGGATTGCGGTCCGGGCGACACCGGCCGCCTCGGCCCGCTTCCCCGAGCCGTTCAATTGACTCATTATGATTCCGGCCCCTATGGTGGCGAATCCGAACAGCAGATTGACTGTTGCGAGCAATTGCGAGACCGTACCTACGGCGGCAACGGCCAGATCGGAATAGTTGCTAAGCATCAAGGTATCGATGGTGAAGATAACCGTCTGCACCAGTTGGCTCAGAAACAGCGGTCCGGCCAAACCAAGCAGCGTGAGGGGAGCAGGGCTGCTCTTCATTCCCCGCCGTCCTCAGACATAACCGCGAGCAGCACTGCAAATTTCCTCACCTCATAGACAGAAATTGCATCTACGCCCATGTCCATATATTTAAAGAACAAGTCCGGATCATCGGGTAAGGTATAGATCCAAACCTGGAGCCCGTGATGATGTGCCTGCTGAACCAGATAAGGCCGGCAGCTTTCATAATGGAGATTCACACCGCCGAGCTTCGTTTCAGCCGCTCGCCGGCACAGCTCTGCCACTTGCTGCCGATAGCTTGCTTCGTCCAGCTCACAGAATTGCTTCGGCAAGTTCCTCATGACGTGTCTGGAATATTGTGAATTTTCTATCAGCCGCGTGTCCCCGGTGAACCATACCTGGCTCCAGGTAGATGTGGCTGTTATATCAGCTATGGCCGCCACCGCTGCTTCTTCTGTCTTCAGATCCAAATTGAAGGCGACAGGCAGCTGACTGAACCGTGTAAGTACCCGGTTCAGCGTCTCCGGGTTATGCCCTGTCTCCAGCAGCTGCTCATAACTCAACTTATTGACGTAAGGCTCCTCATCATGCTGGAGAACAGCCACCTGATCCTTGGTTGCTCTGACATCCACTTCTAAAATAGGAGCCCCCGCCTTCATTCCGGCTTCACAGGATTCAAGCGAATTGTAGCTCGTTCCCTCACAGCCTGTATGGGCGATCAGCTTCGGATATTGCATTGTTGTTATCCCTCTTTTGCAATTATTCTTCATCCCGCTGCCCGTTTGCGAAATAAATCGCATTGGTGCAGGCCATGGTTGTCAGGATTCCGTCGATTGTGCCGAACAGCCGCACACGCAGCCATCCCAATCCTGCGGTTGTCAGCATAATAGGCAATCCGTCATACCCGCAGGCCGGTACTTTTGCTAGCTCCCCCAAATTGGAATCTACGATGATCAGGGTGCCCTCTTCCGCTCCCCAAGGACGCTCAGGCTGGGCTGAACGTGTAATCTGCACAGTCAGCTCGGCAACAGAATGGGCCTCTCTGATGACTAAAGGAACCTCATCCCCAAGCCCATATTGGTCAGCTCCAAGAGTGAGACTGATCTCCAGAAGCGGCCCCATGCTCAGGCAAATCTGTCCCTGCCTGATTGCGGCAATGATGTCCGTTAACGAATGCGGCAAGGGTGCATCGGGAAGGCCGATGTATGTGTAAGCCGCCAGATTATCAGCCGGATTCGATCTATGCCAATCCCTGCCGGCCGTAGCGGAAATCCGGTACCCTTCGTTGAGTAGCTCGGTCCACTGCCTGAAAGCAGGTACATTATGATTCTTCATGGGAGGCATCGTCTCATGCCAAACCTCCATATAATCAATCTGATTCCAGTCGCTTATGGTGTAATCCCAGTGGCAGCCTGTACAGATCGGACTTCCGAAGCTGTAGGGATGGGCAATGCCTACGATGCCTCCCTGCTCATGAACACGAGCTATGCCTTTATGAATGTCACCCGGACCAAGGTCTCTCCATTCGCAGTAAGGGGCGCCAAGGGTCAGCATATGGCCGTAGAATGTCGTCCATTCCATGCCTGGAATGATAGTAATGCCTGTCTGCTTGCTGACCGCTTCGGCATCAGCCAGTCCCGATACGGTGTTATGGTCTGTAAGCGCGATGCCATCAAGCCCAAGCTCTGCGGCTGCCCGGCACATCTCCAGTAGTGAATGTGTCCCATCACTATGGGGGGTATGGGTATGAAGCTCGAAGGGAAGCCATCTCATCTGCCGGTCCCCCTCACGGATAATTCATAGCGGCAATCTGGTGTAACCACACAATGTACGCTGATCGTTACCTTCCATACTCCGGAGGGGACGTCCCCGGCGATGAACCCCGGAGAGGTCTTGCTCCGATCCGGGCAGATGATGTGCTGCTGCTCTGGAGCATGCCGATGTGCGGAGCCGCGAAAGCCCGTGGGGCTATCGAGAGACAATGTCAACAAATTCTGCAAAGGGTAGAAGTTCTCCCACTGCTTCTTGTGTAATTCCACCCAAGCCGGATCGGAGTAGGTCTCGATAGCTTCTAATATAAGTGGCTGCGATGCTTCCCTGTCTAAAAATGGTTTGGGCGCATACCTGAAATCGATCTCCAGTGCAGACAAGGGTTGTTCCAAATGAACTTGGTAAGTGATATGTGTTTTGGAACTCAGCGGAGTGAGCTTCCCCTCGACCGCGATGATATCTTTATGCATTGTCTGTACCTCTTTCGCTCTGTAATCATCTATATGGTATCGATACCTGAACAACACTAGCATAATCATTGCTTGTTAAATGAACTCCTGCTTTATAGTCGATTTATGTTAAATATGGTCGATTGATTTGCTCGTAATTGATATACAAAAAAAGCAGGTCCGTCAACCTGGACGGACCTGCATGTATCTTGTATGGTGTTTCATATTATATTCTTCGACAGCTTGCCCGCTCCATAATCCGGTGCGGCAAATAGATGTCTCTACATTCGGGCTGACCCCGATCTTCAATTAAGTTGTGCAGATATTCAAGCGAGGTGCGTCCGAGCTCCCGAGCAGGCTGATGCATAGTAGTCAGTATTGGCCTGACGGCACTGGCAATCAGACTGTCATCAAATCCCATGACAGATATATCCTCAGGAACACGGAGTCCAAAATCAAGTATACAGTTCATGGCGCCTACGGCCATATCGTCACTGGCGGCAAAAACAACAGTAGGCCGCTCTCCTTCTCCTTGCTCCAGAATCTCCTGCATCATTAATCGTCCGCTCTCCTGCTTATAGTTGCCGAACCTGATGAAATCGGGATTCAGCGGAATACCGGATTTGTTTAAGGCATCCAAATAACCTTGATAGCGGCTGTGGCCTGAAGTGATATCCTCTAGATCCCCTCCCAGGAAGGCAATCCGGCGATGCCCGAGGCCAATCAGATATTCGGTGGCATCCAGTGCCGCCCGATAGTCATTAATCAGCACAGAGTACCTGCCCGGCAGCGGG
This sequence comes from Fontibacillus phaseoli, assembly GCF_003337355.1. Taxonomy (GTDB): domain Bacteria; phylum Bacillota; class Bacilli; order Paenibacillales; family Paenibacillaceae; genus Fontibacillus; species Fontibacillus phaseoli. The sequence goes on from NZ_QPJW01000001.1 coordinate 1,285,630, forward strand.
GAGCGGACACAAGAAAACAGGATAGGCATAGAAGCGCTTTCTATAAAAGAAAGAATACGTTCGTCCACCTTTTGGTGCATGATAATGATTCCGTCTACCCGCATCTCCTGCACAGTATGCAGATATTTCAATTCCTTATCCAGATTCTCTGCAATATTGCAGACGATCAGATTATAGCCATATTCGCTGGCACTTTCCTCAATACTGCTTAATATCGTTGAACAGAAATAATTCGTAAGATCGGGAACGATGACACCAATCGTATCGGTTTTCTGCTTTTTTAAACTGCGGGCAATCTGGCTTGGGGAGTAGTTCAATTCCTTGATCGCCTGGTTCACCTTATCGAGAATATGTTGGCTGATATATTTTTCTCCATTCAGAACTCTGGACACACTGGTAACAGAGACTCCGGCTCGTTCAGCTACATCTTTAATTCTTGCGCTCATGTACAATCACTCCTTAGCAAAGGCAATGCGGATGAATCATACAGCTGCCACTATTATGAAATAGTTGGCGGCACCTAGTGAATTTACATCATCCATTATACAGACTATTGCGATTCGAAGTGTAAAGCCTGTGTTATTTTCTAATACAACCCATTTTAAATGAGTTGATCATTAACCATGTTTTCTTATAATGGAACTTTTTCAGAATTTAATAGTTGTAGCCGAGTGTATTCGATTTTATAATTCCCACTTTGGTTACCACACTACCAGCTCCAATCACAAAATTGTTGCCGATGGTCACGCCGGGATTAACGATAACATTGCCTCCGATCCACATATTATCTCCGATCGTAGTCGCAATGCCATACTCATATCTTGAGTTTTTTGAATTCTATCCGCTCCTCTCTCATATCTCTATAATCGTAATAAAAAGGCGCGCCCCCATGTCTTGGGGGCTTGCGCCTAGGATGTAACCGTTATTCATTCATCACTTCACCATATCATGTTACGGCTGTTTAAAACAATTCTTGTCCACTGTGGATGGTATTAGATACTTATACTTATCCATGGCTGTTGATAATAACGATCTGCATTCCTTCCTCAAAATGGGGAATATCTTAAAGATGCTGCCAGTATACCGGCTTCTTTAAGATATTATCTTGAGAGTTAATTACTTATTAATCAAGCATCAGATACCAATAAACCGCGATCTCATCACTTTCTTTATCTAGACCTCTGTAAACGTAGGAATCGAACCCACCGATGACAAAACCGCAGCTTTCGTAGAATCTACATGCGCGGACATTATTACTTTGTGTCTCCAGCATGATTCCCGTCATACCGCCATGCTTGGCCCAGCGTTTAGCCTGTTCTATTAATTTGTTACCGATACCGTGTCCTCTATATTGATGGTCAACTTTGATATCTTCCACATAGGCATATTGGTTCCAATTTCTTTTCAAAACCATTTGTCCCACGACTTGATTATTTACGAGCGCTATGTAAATGATTTTATGAGGATTATCGATAGAGATCGAATGATCCTCCACTGTATCTTCTTCAATCGGTTCATCATCATACCTTTTAATTCTAAAAGGTCTCTCCTTCACCGTATACCCGATTCGCTGTCCCTCGAATTGCAAAACAAGGGTAGAGTCTACGATAAAGCTCCCATCAATGTTTATATCATACTCATCGTCCTCAGTTCTCAGTTCTCTGATTAAAATATCCATATCCGTCCTCCTATGGTTTTGTAAGGTGCGAATAGTGATAATTATCCGATGATTTCCAAGCGTAATCGCAGTATAACGATCGATGTGGTCATTGCTCAAACGGTCTCCTGAATACTTGGTTTAACGGATAATACCTCCCATACGTTCATCAGTTGAATTATGGCGGAATTAATTGACTCGTATGGAACATTGTCCCGGGCTTGTATCGAGATTCCTCGCAGAAAGGTGTCAAATAAGGTGACCAGTATGGCAATATCCGCGGAATCTGGTAACTCGCCATTTGCTACGGCCCGGGCTATACAATCTTTCAGCCAATTGCGGACCCTCTCACGCTCCTTGGCGAGCATCTCTCGGATGTGATTATGCTTGGGAGAACAGGATACATCAGACAAAACTATAAGACAGCCTAATGGGTGGGACTTCTCTGTCTGCATTCGTGCCGACCGCCTTAATCCCTGCTCAATGGCTTCCTTCGATGTTATGCTTGTATCCCTGAAACTTTCTGAAACCTGTCCATAGGTAGAGATATAATGGTTCACCGCTTCGCAGAACAGCGATTCTTTGGATTCAAATGCTGCATAAAAACTTGCGGCAGATATGTCTCCCATTGCTGCGCGCAACTGAGCAAGTGAAGTGGATTCGAAGCCATGTTCCCAGAACAGAATCATCGCTGCAACAATCGCTTCGTCTCGATTAAATGATCGGGGGCGTCCCGTTCGTGGCATAAGATGACCTCCTTTAATTCTATACTAATCGATCCATAAATCATTGACAAGCGATTTTGTTGCGCTTAATATATGGAATGATCGATCCATAAATACATCTTAAGGAGGAAATAAAAAAATGGCCCCTCTTTCAACATCCGCGGGTAAACTTCAATCTGCCGACGCTTCTGTTAAGCTTCCCTGGCTTGCTTTGCTGGCACTTGCAATGACAGGATTCATTTGCATTCTTACTGAAACCATTCCGGCGGGGTTACTGCCATTAATAGGAGAAGGGCTAAATGTTTCTAAGGGGTTGGCTGGTCAACTGGTAACTTCTTATGCGATTGGTTCCATAGCGGCCGCAATTCCGTTCGCCATGTTTACCAGCGGGTTTAGGCGCCGTCCATTGTTGCTCGCTATTATAGCGGTATTCTTGGTATTTAACACCGTCACCGCCTTGTCAACCAGTTATGTGTTGACACTCATCGCTCGTTTCTTCGCCGGTATGGCTGCTGGCGCCGCATGGGGAATGATCGCCGGTTACGCACGGCGGATGGTGCCAGAAGTATTGAAAGGACGAGCTTTGGCAGTAGCGATGGTGGGAACTCCAATCGCTCTTACGTTCGGAGTACCGTTCGGCACTATGCTCGGTGACCTGATTGGTTGGCGTGCCGTTTTTGGACTCATGTCCCTTCTCACTCTTATTTTAATGGGTTGGGTGTTATGGAAAGTTCCGGATTATCCAGGGCAATCTAGAAATCAAAGAATGACCGTTGGGCAAGTGTTTGTTATGCCCGGCTTACGTTCAATTCTTATGGTGGTGTTTACCTGGATGTTGGCACACAATATCTTATACACGTATATCTCACCGTTTCTCGAGCCGATCGGGCTCTCAGAGCGTGTTGATCTTGTCTTGCTGATTTTCGGAATAGCCGCACTTATCTCCATCTGGATTGTTGGACTTTTAATTGACCGTATGCTACGCCCTCTTGTATTGATCAGCCTAATTGGTTTTGCGCTTGTGTCCGTTGCCCTATGGGTGGGCGGTACATCAGCACCGATTGTCTATGCGGCAGTTGTGTTATGGGGACTGACCTTCGGCGGTGCCGCCACGCTGCTGCAAACCGCCCAAGCTAATGCAAGCGGTGAGGAAGGGGTGGATATCGCAATGCCGATTAATACTACAGTATGGAATCTGGCCATCGCTGGCGGAGGCATTGTAGGTGGTGCGTTGCTGGAGCATGTTGGAGTTCAATCGTTTCCAGGGGTGCTATTGATCCTGCTACTTGTTGCGTTGATTATCGCTTGGAGTGCGAAAAGGCACGGCTTCCCTAGCAGGCAGTGAAGTCCCTCATTCATTAACGTATTTGTTTGAGGATCCAATCGACCATTTGACATTAATAATACAGCGGCAGTATAGGACTTTATTTTTTGGTCCAAGGCTGCCGCTATTCGAGAAATATCGAGCGATCAGGTACGACTTTCCGCTTCTTTCATTTCAAATTTTGCAGCCGATTAAATCCATAAATTGAAGCAGTTACAAAAAAATAAAACCGCGCTACGCACGGCTTATAATTTAGGTATATATTTTTGTCATCTTACGCCTGGGAGAGTTAATTATCGCTAACCATGCGTTGATCCGTTGTCACCGGCAACACGCCGCTAGCTTCCAATCGGCCGAGCAGCACTTTAATCCCGGCGGCTGTATTGGGCTCCTGCTTTCCGTAAACCGCAAGTCCTGAGGTCACGTTCTGCAAATAGATCGTCTCATACGGATTGCCAAGCGATAAAAGAGCATATCGCTTATTACGCTTGTTCATCTCTTCGATCAAGGTCTGATAATCGGTCCATCCGAACTGACTGGCCACGTTACGGAACTGGTAAGAGGCCAGGATGACATAATCCGCCTTATCCATCGCCTGAAGCGCCTCCGTCGTTTTTCCTGGACCGATAACGGAAATTTCCGTCTTTAGCGATAGGTTACTTGCGGCTTGCATCAGCTGCCTCTCAAGCTGCTCCGCCTGTTCCTTCTCGGCTGCGGCAATAACAACCCGGTCTCCTTGGTGAATTTGATCCGGATGCTCACCGTCGCGGCCGGCCAATAATGTGACCGCTCGGTCTGCAATTTCCCGTTCCACCGTGCGATGCTCCTCGGATCCGATGACATCGTTAAGCGCGGCCAACTTATGCGCAAGGCTTTCGCTACGGTCAAACAACCCATATTTTGATTTAAGCTCCAATATTCGTTTTACCGACTTATGGATGGTTTCGATCGGGATCGTCCCTCTCTTCACCGCGCTAACCAGCGTTTGATGTGCAGTTGCCGGATCTTGCGGCATAAGGATGATATCGACGCCTGCGGAGACTGCGCGTTCCACCGCTTTATTTTCCCCAAAATGTTCCGCAATCGCATTCATGGTGAAGGCATCAGAAATGATGACCCCTCTATAACCCAGCTCCTCCCGAAGCAGTCCGGTCAGCACCTTTTTAGATAACGTGGCAGGGATCGGCACGCTGCTTCCGTCCTTGAGCGAAATAACGTGTTCATTGTCTACTGCGGGGAACGCAATATGCGCGGTCATGATCATCTCCACCCCGTTCTCGATCGAGGCACGAAACGGTTTCAGTTCCACCGCGTCGAGCCGTTCGCGGTTATGTGTCAGGACCGGCATTCCCAGATGGGAGTCTACCGTCGTGTCACCATGCCCAGGAAAATGCTTGACTGCCGCAATGACCCCGGATTGACGCAGCCCTTTTATTGTTGCGAGCCCAAGTCGTGATACCAAGTCCGCATCCGAGCCAAACGAACGCATCCCGATGATCGGATTGTCTGGATTGCTGTTAATGTCGAGCACCGGGGCGAAATTGACCTGCAACCCGAGCGCCTTCAGCTCTTCCCCTGTCAGCCTTCCTGCCGCTTCAGCCAGCGCCGCGTCACCGGTTGCGCCAAGCGCCATTTGACCCGGCAGATTCGTCCCGCCGGGAATTCGCTTAACAACGCCTCCTTCTTGGTCGATGCTGAGAAACAGCGGAATGTCACCTGCTTCCTTTTGCAGATCATGCGTGAGTATTGTAGCCTGTCGCGCGTCTACTATATTTTTGTCAAAAAGAATAAGTCCGCCCAAGTCCTGATCGTGGATGCTGCGTTTCAATCCTTCATTGACGGTTGTTGTCACGCGACCCTTCCATTGCCTAATGTCAGGCATGAGCATTTGGCCGACTTGCTCGCTGACGGTCATATAGGATATCAGCTTATCCCAATCGTGCGCCTGAATGGCTGCTTCGCGTTCGAATCGAATCACCCGCGTCATAAATACGGAAAACTCCGCCCGCGTGACAGGTCGATCCGGCCGATAGGTGCCATCCGTATATCCACCGATCAATCCGTTGGAGCTCATGACGAGAATAGGTGCTGCCGCCCAATGCTTCTCTGTATCCGCAGTTAAACTTACGGATTGCTCTCCTTTCGCAAGAGAATAAGCACGTGTAAGGAATGCGGCAGTCTCTGCGCGGCTCATCGCTATATCCGGATGGAAGGTGCCGTCAGGAAATCCGCTAGACAGCCCGTTTTTTTCCGCAATGGCGATTTCGCGATAAAAAGGATGTGTTGTCGGAACATCCGAATAATTGGTACCCTCCGTTGCAACTTGCAACTGTTGAGGATAAAGCTCCCGAACCATGAAAGTTACGGCTTGCGCTCTTGTTACAGACCTCTCGGGCATAAACTTCCCATTGCCATATCCGGCAACGGTTTCCCTTTTAGCCATATAGTTAATGCTGTCTTCTGCCCACTTCGAATGTTGCAGATCGGCAAACCGTTGTTCCGCAGCCGCACTCCCTGCCGAAATAAGCATGGAACTCAGCACGGCACCGAGTATCGTCATCATTTTTACATTCATCTGTACACCTCTTAGTTGTTGTTCTTTGTATGATGAATAGACGCTTCTGATGTACCATTTGTTGCGACCAGGAAGATAATGGACAGGAAAAGGCGCTTGCTAGAATAGCGCCAAGCTATTAGCTGGAATAGCGTAATGAAGGACTGCCTTTCGGCAGCCCCTAGCATAAAACTTTCGTAATCCGTTAGTGACATGAAATTTCCCTTTAGTCGAACAATCCCCTACGAAGTAGATTAGCCGTGATCGGTTCTCGCCCAATTTCTCTCGCCCATACAGACAACTGACCAATGTGATGTATTTCGTGAGCGATGACGTGACGCATGATTTCTCCATGCTTATATGTTATCCATTCACCATTATTACGTAGAAGTGTCAGCTCTTTAAGTTCCATTTCCGAGGACCATAACTTAACAAACGGCTCCACTTCTGCGTGAAACTGTATCGATAAATCTCGCACCTGCCTCACACTTCTGTACGCCTCGAAGGGCTCTTGTTCAAATTCTGCTTTTCCCTGCATTACGCTGTGTATCCAACTATATTCCATATAAACGATGTGAAACAGCGTTTCTAAGATTCCTCCAACACCGCCAATTCGAGCTTTAAGCAATTCATCTTCAGGTACATCTTCACACCAAGCGAACCAGTCATTACGAACCTGCCAGTTGTATTGGAACAGAGTCTTCATTATAGAGCACTCTCCTATTTTATATTTTCGAAATATTCACGTGCCTTCTCTTCTTGATTCCACGCTACGTTTGCGCTTTTAAGATACACGTTATCTTTTCTTCTTCAGTAAAGAAATAATTCTAATAATACTTAATATAATTAGTATCAAAATAAAAGCAAATATTAGTAAAAATAGAATTACTCCGACTCCTGGTAGGAATCCATTTTTAAAAACATTTATTATGTAATTCTGATCAAATATAAGTTTAAGAATTAAATTAAAAGCCACGATAACTACAGTAATAATTGCAGCTTCTTTAAAGATTTTCAATACGAATCCCCTTTCAATACCATCCCTCTTGTTTCAACCATAAGTTGCAAACACGAGTAAAGCCGGTCTTTCATCACACGAATGATGAAACAACAGTTAAACTAAACTGTCCGTTAGCTTAACAGGCTCCCGATGTAGTTTAATATTCTATATATCCCGAATAATTTGAAATATCTAGAAAGGTGTGAGATTATGAGCAGCATGTTATCCATTGAAAAGCAAAGAGAAGTTGTTGCAACAACAGAGACTGTTTGGAATGTACTTATAAACCCTGATTTTATTAAACAATGGCTGGGGGTCACAATCAAGACCAATTGGATAGTAGGTCAGCCGATTTCCTTTTCATTCACTTGGGAGGGTAAAGCGTTCGAAGATAAAGGATACCTCTTGGAGTTGGATGCTCCTAAAGTTTTCTCCTATAACTACTGGAGCGGTTTCTCCGGGACCTACGATACCCCTGAAAACTATTCAATCATCACATTTACGTTGTTTAACCAAGATAACATTACGATATTGAAATTAAAACACAGTAATTTTTCTACTGGGACTATGTATGAACATTCAGATAAGAACTGGGAAGAAACACTAGATACTATAAAGAAAATGGCTGAAAGTGAATCTTTCCTCGATTGAGACGAACGAAAGAACCATAACCCGTGAGGCGCCCTTGCCTAACATAGCAAAAAGGATTGGAGCAGGATATTACTTCCTGATCCAATCCTCCTTTTCTTACCTTCTTACGGCTCAATCCCCCATACAAGCTGACCGTTCAAATACCCGGTAACCTGTTCATTTTTTACGAATTGACTGCTGGATGCCTTAAATGAGTAATCGTTTGCCTGGTTGTAATTGGACCAGTCGGTTTTGGAGAACCGTGCTTGAATTTCTGCGCTCTGGCCGGGATTAAGCGTTCCAGCCGAACTCGTAAAGCCTATTTCCAGAACATAATCGGCTCCGGCAACCGGAGTCGCCAGTTTAACGAAATTGCTGGTTACATTCCCACTCCCGATACTGGTCCAGTCGCACCAGAAACTCTGTGCGTTTTCCCCGTCAATCGTATAGTAATACCGGAGTTTTACATCACTTAACTGAATCGTTGTATCACCATTATTAACTACTTTGAATTTGGGTGAAATTCCGTTGGTGGAAGCGCTCGTGTTGCCGTTAAAGGCTTGGATCGTCAAATCTCCCGCGGGTACAGGAACACTACTGTCCACTACATTTACTGAAAGAACAGTATTATTTCCTCCGCTAAAATGAAAAGTTAAAGCATTCTGACCCAGAGACAGTGTGGAAAGATAGGATTTGCTAAGAACGACAGCAGCGCTTGATGCCGTATAATCCTGGCCTGATGTAAGAGTATCATTTCCATTCGTTATACTTGTAAGCTGGTGTCCGTTTAAAGTAAGGGATACTAAAATATCCTGCCCGAGATTCTCCGCTTTATCGAATGTCGCATTTTCGGGCGAAATCGCAGCGCTCGGTGTTGAATCAACAATTTTGACTTTTAATACGGGATCTTGTCCTTGATTAAAATCAAATACGATTGAATGCTCGCCAACCGGCAGCCCAACCAGGTATTCTTTTTTCAACAACAGCGTACTTCCACTCAAGGTATAATCCTGAGTTTCGGTCAATGCATTGGCGGCTGCTCGGAGAGCTGTTAACATATTGCCGTTAAAATTTACACTTATGGCTTGGTCGCTTTGATTAGGCGCATATTTGTCAAATGCAACGTTTGTGGGTGTGATGGACCCGCTTTGAGTTGGATTCTCAACCTTTAAATCAGGCAGCTCATCCAACGTGATGACATAATTATTTTGATAAAGCGTTGTCAGGGTAGCCGGAAAATTAAAAGCGGAACTCATGAGATGCTCGCCGTCTTTAAATCGTTCCAAGCTGGTAATTTTATTAGAAAATCGGTATCATAAAAATGATTTGTTAGAAAAGGAGTTGGACGAGCAATTATGAAAAAGAAGCAGCTTACACGATCTCTTATTCTGCTGATTTCCGCTGTTTTGATCCTTGGCGGGTGCGGCAAAGACAACGAGACCAAGCAAGAGTCGGCAAATAATCAAGCGGCAGGAAATACCGCGGAACAACCGACTTCGCCAGTTGAACCGGAATCCGCGCCTGAATCAGCGAAAGAAACCATGAGCTGGGACAGCCCTCCTGCTATGGAGATCGATACGAACAAAGCCTATACTGCGAAATTCACGACATCAAAGGGAGACTTTACCATCGAGCTGTTTGCTAAAGACGCTCCTAAAACCGTCAATAACTTCGTTTTTCTATCCCGGCAAGGCTTTTACAATGACGTCATCTTCCACCGGATTATCGAAACGTTCATGATCCAGACCGGAGACCCGGAAGGAACTGGAGCAGGCGGCCCGGGATACAGCTTTGAAGATGAACAAACAGAACATAAGTATGAACCCGGTATTGTTGCCATGGCTAACGCAGGGCCGGATACAAATGGTAGCCAATTTTTTATCTGCACAGGCGATGACAGTATCGGACTAAATAACACTCCGAATTTCACCATTTTTGGTAAAGTCACAAATGGCATGGATGTAGTCGAAGACATTGCTGCTACCCCAGTCGAACCGGGCGGTCCTATGGGTGAACTCAGTACACCAACAGAAACCGTGCAGATTAAAGAAATTCAAATAGTTGAGCAATAAAAACCAAATGAACAACTCATAAAAACAGGCCTCGCATTCGATTAAAGAAATCGCGAGGTCTGTTTATGTTCAGCTGCTTCCACAGCTTATTAGGATTCTATAACATGTTGTTATTGAGATTGGGCTGAATATACATTATCAAGAAACTCGATGGAGATGCTTTCTGCCTCCGCTTTGGTTTCAATTTCCGAAACTTGGCGTAAACTTTGATACATAGTTATCGTATTTTTTAAAGCCTGGTAGCAACTTTCAAAACTGTGGAGGGAAACCGTTTTTTTAAGGTCCTCTAGTTCTTGGACACCGTACTTTTCTAATTTGCGAACCCCTCGCGGTTGCCGGCCGTTACGAATGAGAATCAACGGTCCCAAAACCGTGCTTCGTATAAATGTTAAAAGATCAATTACTTCAAACAACTCTCCTCTCCCCAGTTTCGTTGCTCCGTAATGAACCCATACCCAAAAGCGGTCCTCCATCCATTGCGGATCAGGATAAGGGAAAATTGTCGTTGTCTTGTTAAGTATCGTTGTAATGTCAGAGCCTCTCTCCCAAAGAATTTTCGGATTTTCGATTCGGGATTCAAGTTCTTGCGGTTGTATAAATTTTAGGTCGACATGAATAGGAACAGGTCCGTATAAACAAATAACCAAACGAGGTTCACCCACATGCTCGCCCGTGAATGCCGACAGCAGGTTACCAAGTTCTTCTGCAATTTGAAGTCGTTGTTCCATAATCTCGCTTCGGAATTCATTACGATAGACAATTATTAGATCCAAATCACTATACTCATCCATTGCTCCGTACACCATTGAACCGCCTGCAAGCAGACCTGTAAGCCGGTGATCTTGGCATAAAAACCCTATTGCCCTTTCAATGAATCTTTCATGTACGGGTAACCTCATGCAAAACACTCCTTAAATTGTGACCCATAAAATGGGTATTACTAAAAGGTAACATTTCAGGAATGTGAGTGTCAATAACCATGTTAAGTCAAATACTCCTTCCATTCCTGTGTAATGCTGGACTTTAGTCGAGGTTCGCTACCTGCCGCGGTCTGGTCCGAACCACGGAGATATTGGTTACAATATAGCTAAGTCTTTTGGAGGAGCGATTGAGCATGAATTATGAACATAAGATACAGAGAGAAATTGCCGACTGGGAACAAAAAATGTTCAAACCGCCGGGATTGCTGGAAAAAGCATCGAAAACAATCGGCAATCGAATAAACCATCTGATTCCCCCGAAGGTACACAGCATCATTACGACCACCATACGATCAATCGTCCGCACAGCATTGTTCGGCGCGGAATATACACCTAGCCGTCCGGTGCAAGACACTCCGGAACTGGAGGCTGCCGATCAAGAAGCGAAAGAGTTGTTTGCATTGTACCAAAAAATTGCGGTTGCCGAAGGCGCCGGAACTGGAGCTGGCGGCATTATGCTTAGCATGGTAGACTTTCCGGCGCTAATTGCGATCAAGATGAAATATTTGTTTGAGCTAGCGCATGTGTATGGCTATGACACCAAACACTTTTCCGAACGGGTATTCATTCTCAAGGTTTTCCAAATGACGTTTTCGGGACCGGAAAACCGTGCCAGGTTGCTCTATTCCATCAAGCATTGGCATATAGAAAAGGAACAATGGTTCTCCGACGCCGAATACTCCCAAAATATGGACTGGGAAACCTTTCAGATCGAGTATCGCGACGCCATCGACTTTCGGAAAATGCTGCAGATGGTGCCCGGAATCGGCGCTATTGCAGGCGCATGGGCGAATTACACCATTCTCGAGGAGCTGCGCGAATTCGCTATGAACGCTTACCGCCTGCGCAGATTGCACGATGATTTCGCGGTTTTGGGTTAATCCCCTCTCTATCGCTAAAACCACAATAAAGGCAGCTAATCATGGGGATTAGCTGCCTTTATTGATCAGCGACGAACTTACGAGTGATGTTCCTGTACTTTGTAGGTGAAATGCCTTTTTTAGCTTTGAACTGCTTGATAAAGTAGGTGTCATACTCAAATCCGGTGGCGCGAGCAATATCATTCAGGTTCATATCCGTATGCGTTAAAAGATCACCCGCTACCTTCAAACGATGCAAAAGCAAGTAACCCATTGCCGTAGTTCCGCATCTTTCTTGAAACATCTTATTAAGACTTACTCGGTTCAAATGAGCACACTTCGTCAAATCTTCCAAGGCTATCTTTCTCGGATAATTTGTGTGCATATATTCTAGAACCAAATCAACAGGCGATTGTTCGCTGCTTCGATTTAAATCCTCAAGCATACCCAAAATTTGAATGAGGTATTTTTTGATTCTACACCTCCATCGTTCATCACTTTGCGCCTGCACTTCCGTACCAAGTATAAAAAACCATTCGAATAAAAGCGGATATGCTTTCTCGGTTATACGGGGTACTCCTGAATATGGATGATTTCTTTGAAAAAGGGAAAGACCCGTTTGTATTCTCGGAGTAGACGGAGAGTAACCTTGCGTTTCGGAAAGAGTTACGCTGTTAAGAAATTCGCGATGGAAATTAAAGGATTGCGCGACGACGTTTTGTTTCTCAATGACGTTTATCTTATCATCTTCAGCCAAGCAAAGTATACAGGGAGCAGTAATAGATATGGGACGTTCATTCAGTATCCCTTTCATACTCCCGGACGTAATGAACATCAGACTAAGTCGTTCAGGATAAGGAAGTTGACTAAAGTCCTCCACGGCGGCAAATTCAATATACACTATACGGTTTTTGTATCGGTCTAATTGCGGCATAGTATTTCACCTATCAAATAGTATAGTTAGATGCTTCATTTATTCCAGTGTACCACACAAGTGTGAGGGGTATAATTACCGATGTAACAAGAAAAGGAGGGAAATTATTATGGCTATTGAACGTTTTCATATTCACGTCTCCAGTGAGATCCTGGACGATCTACAATATAGACTGCATCACGTCCGTTGGCCGGATCAATTAGAAAATTCGAGTTGGGAACGCGGCACGGAACTAAGTTACTTAAAATCGCTAGTTTCGTATTGGAGAGATCATTACGATTGGCGCGCCCAAGAGTCCGTGTTGAACCGATTCTCCCAGTTTCGCTGCAATATCGACGGGATAGACGTGCATTTCGTGCATGAGCGCGGTAAAGGGCCTAACCCGTTGCCCCTTATTCTTACCCACGGTTGGCCCGACAGTTACCTGCGTTATCAAAAAATCATCCCTCTTCTTACGGATCCGGCCAGCTATGGCGGTAACCCTGAGGACTCCTTCGATGTGATTGTCCCCTCGTTACCTGGATTTGGGTTCTCCGGTCGCCCTAACCTTCCCGGCATCAACAATTTTCGTGTCTCCGAAATGTGGGCTACGCTAATGACGAAAGAATTAGGTTACGAAAAATTTGCCGCCGCAGGCGGAGATATGGGCTCCGGTGTTACAAGATACCTGGCAGCAAACCATCCCGATCTGTTATTCGGAATCCATCTAACCGATATCGGCATTATAAGAGATCTCATGAAGGCAAAGCTTTCGGAAGAAGAACTGCGTTACCAGAAAAGCGCTTCGGAATGGATTGCTCAGGAGGGCGGCTATATGTCCATTCAATCTACGCGCCCCCAAACCCTTGCTTATGGACTATCCGACTCTCCGGCAGGTTTGGCTGGCTGGATGATTGAGAAATTTCGTGCTTGGAGCGATTGTAACGGTAACCTTCCGCAAAGATTCAGCGAGGATGAACTAATCACGCATATTATGATCTATTGGGTTACGAACACCATTGGATCGTCTGCACATATGTATTATGAGAATTCTCATTCTTTACCGCCGATGGGCTACATCGAGGTACCGACAGGCATCGCTTTATTCGCTGCAGATGTTTTGTTGCCGCCTAAAGAATGGGCTATGCGCAACCTAAATGTAACCCGCTGGACTTCGTTGCCCCGTGGCGGACATTTTGCCGCTTTGGAGGAGCCCGAGCTTCTTGCCCAGGATATGCGTGCCTTCTACAAGCCCTTTAGAGCGGAAAATAAAAATTGATATTCATAAGATCCACCAGTGCAATAGCTCCCCCTGTCCTTTCTCCTCAAAATGATACTGTGGCTATCCGATCGAAGCTGTATCATCCCCATGCATATGGGCTACGGAACGAAGTATATAGGCTCTTCTCATTGAGTCACGGTGGAACAGATTTCTTTAACAATCAAATACTACTAGTTAATGTATGACGATTAAATAGAAAAGAACTGCTAAGACAAAACGGTACAGAGCAAACCATTCCAATCGAAGTCGCTTAATCAGTTTGATGAACGTCACTACTGCAATCATTGCCACAAGAAAGGATGTCGTAAAGCCAATGAACATTAGAAAGAAATCGTCAGAATTCAGCAAATCGCGACTATCGTATAAATCCAACAAGCTTGCACCAAACATAACAGGTACAGAAATAAGGAACGTAAAATCTGCGGCGGCTTTTTGGCTAGTGCCGAGCAAAAGGCCACCTGAAATCGTCGAACCCGATCTCGAAAATCCCGGCCACAAAGCCAAACATTGGAACAGCCCAATCCCGAAAGCTTGTTTATAATTAATTCCATCCATCGTATCAGCGGTTTCAGTTCTCTTACTCCGTGCTGCGATGATCATCAGCAAGCCACCGACAACTAGACCGATCAAGACGGGGGTTGGGCCAAATAAGTGGCTTTTTATTGTGTCCTTAAAGAGAAGATATAGGATTAATGCTGGTAACATAGCCAAAATTATATGAATTGCATTTAATCCTTTATTTTTGGAAAAATCCATTCTAATTAGATTAGCCCCAATCTCCAAATACCTTTTCCAATAAAGAATTAGAACTGCCATCACTGCACCCAACTGTATAACAATTTTAAAAGTTATTGCAGCGTCTCCCTCAAAGCTAAGCAAATTGCCGGCTAAAATAAGATGTCCAGTAGACGATACCGGCAAAAATTCAGTTAGGCCCTCTATTATGCCAAGTATTATTGCTTTAACTACATCAGTCATCAGTGGATATCCTCCTTCGGAAATAAACTCGTTCACAATTTCCAGTATAAGAGGGACATCCATAGATTCCCATCGATTAACATAACAATATTCAATTCAGTATGACATAAATGTCACATTACTCGTTTAATCCTTAGAGGCCGGAAATGTTTGCTACCCGCCATTAGCAAATTTGAATCAGACAGTCGGTTGGCCAAACGCTCCGGCTGCCTGATTGCAGGTTTTAGAGGCTCGTTTGATGTTTACAGCCATTACAATATTTCGATGTACCCATCTGTTCCATGCACGCGAATTCGTTGCCCATCTTTTATTAGCTTGGTAGCATTCTCCACTCCGACAACGGCAGGCAAGCCATATTCACGTGCGATTACTGCTCCATGGGTCATCAGTCCGCCGACTTCGGTGACAAGGCCTTTTATCGATACAAACAAGGGCGTCCAGCTAGGATCCGTAAAGGGGGTGACTAATATATCCCCCTCTTCCAGAACAGCATCTCCCATGTTTAATAGGACGCGCGCACGCCCCTCTATAACCCCGGAAGAAACGGCTAGACCCGCAATAGCTCCGGCTGGGAGATCTTCTCTTTTATACTTACCTGCAATAATTTCGCCGTCCGACGTGATCACACGTGGTGGAGTTAGTTTTTCATATTGTTTGTACTCGTCTTTTCTATTGCTGATGATCTGGTCGTTTAGTTTATGCGTGCGAACGACTTCGTGAAGTTCTTCAAAAGTGAGATAGTATATATCTTCTTTGTCATGAATGATGCCCGCTTGCACGAGTTGCTCGGCTTCTTTCAGTAAAGCCTGCTTATAAACGAAATAACGATTCACCATGCCGTATTTGGGATATTCCCGATACCCGATGAAATTCCGGATCAGGTCGATTTTTTCTTTTGTTTCTTTGGCAATTTGTTCGCCATCAGGCAGTGGCTTCAACCGGTCTAACAACTCTCGTTCTTTTTTCAAAGCTTCGCGCAACCCCTGCTCAAATTTCCGGCGACTTTCTTGAGGCTTAAAGTTTTTGATGTTGCTGAGGATCAAGGGAACAAGCGTGATCGGCTTTTCGCTCCACCGGGTTCTCGTAATATCGATTTCCCCCGCACACCGCATTCCGTATTTGCGAAGAAACGCATAGATAGACGCCTGGATTTCCTGTCCGCCGTCAAACTTCAGCAGTTCAACCAAAAAGTCATCATCTTTTACATGATGTAAATAATCAATGACTTCAGGGTAAGCACGAATCACATCTGCCACATCCAAAAGCGCCAGACCCATTTCCGACGTAATATTATTCGGTACGGATTGAGTAAGGGTGTCTGCCGCGTTTTTTTCACCTAACCACTTGTACATATTTTCATTAATCCACGAGGAAGCATCCATAGCGGCCATAAACACAGCCGAACTTTGCGGGTCAAATAAAATCTTCTTCAGCACCTGGATATCTTCCTGAATAAAATCCAATAAATCGGATCCGGATTTCATTTTGATGTTATGTTTTAACTCCTCGATGGAGGTTTGATTTTTCTGGATCAAATCCGAAACGATTGCCGGATCATTTTGGATTTGTGGTTTTGATCCCGGAGATGGACTCCCTTTGGGACTCCCTTCTTTTTTATCAATAGGCAACAATTTTATGAAATCCCGCTCAATGATGGTCATTAGTGCGTCTTTTATGAGCGGATCACCTGGGCCGAAGGTGTTTACCAGTATTTCTCTGCTATCAGGTGAAGCAAGCATGTGCGTAACGTCGACAAATAATCTTCCACCAGCTTTGAACCTCGGCCCAAAGGATGTTAATTCAAATAAAGACAGCCCTAATGGCTTCAAGGGATCCGTCATCATTTGTTGGTGACCGACAGATAGATACACGTGATTTTCATCGTCATTCGCTTCGGGGATCGGGTATAAAGTCGTGATGGGCCGACTCTGGACAATATAAAATGTATCATCAGCCAAACACCATTCGATATCCTGGGGGCGGCCGAAATAAGCTTCAATTTGTCTTCCGATGCGGGCCAGTTGTAAAATTTGTTGATCAGTAAGGGTTTGAGTCTTTTGCCGATCCGGATCGATCTGTCGCGTTTCTGTCCCGCCTTCTTTTCGTCCATAGATCGCCAAAGTTTTAGTTGCTATCCTCTTATCGACGACTTTCCCTTCCTGTACTTTATAACCATCGGCGGAAACCAAACCGGAGACCAATGCTTCGCCAAGTCCGAAACTGGCATCGATGGATAGCAGCTTTCGGTTCGAGGTCATCGGATCGGCGGTAAATAAAATCCCGGAAGCCTGCGGGAAAACCATTCTTTGAACGACAACGGATAAATAAACTGGACTGTGATCGAATTCATTTTGCATCCGGTAGATGACCGCACGATCCGTAAATAGGGAAGCCCAACATTTGCTGATATGCTGCAGGATGGCTTCTTTGCCGATGATATTTAAATAGGTGTCTTGTTGGCCGGCAAAAGAGGCATGGGGCAAATCTTCAGCTGTCGCACTGGAACGCACGGCATAAGCATGCTCCTCGCCGAACCTGGAGAGATAGCGGGTAACTGCTTCTACAACCTCGGAAGGAATTGCTACTTCCATTAGGATTTGTCGAATCTTCTTGCTGATTCCACCAATTTGATCCCGATCTTCTGCTTTTAGCCTGGTTAGTCGATGAAGCAAAGCAGGGTACGTTTCGTTTTGTTCAATGGCCTTTTGATATCCCTCGGTTGTAACGCAAAATCCGTCGGGCACTTGTATTCCTTCAATTTTTGATAGTTCCCCTAAATGTAATCCTTTTCCGCCAACGAGCGAAAGCTGCGTTTTTTCCATTTCCTGAAAGCCGAGAACCAAAGCACTCATTCAACATCTCTCCTAACCATTAAATTGAAAAAACATTTGACAAGGGTTTAGTGGCGTGGTATATTTAAAGTGTAAGATGCGTTATTTATGTCTACATAACTTACACAGTCGTGATCTGATTATATCATCGTGCCTGTTTGTATGCAATATAAAAGAACCTGGTAAACTATCCAGGTTCTTTTTTGATTGGCGTAAGAAATTGAATTTGCTCTAAAACCTCGCTCATTCCGAATCGCTTTGAACCGTAGATAACGAAACAAGGACCGAACCGGCAAAATCCGAAGCTTCCTCTCCTTTGGGATTGTGAAGACGGAACAGGAATGCGTCGCCTGCTTCTGACTTCCACACGATATAGTCGTTAATCCCTTCACTACTTGAGACTTGCAGATAGATCTCGGCGTATCCCAGGGGATGCTCGATAAGCTCCCCGCTAAAATCGGATACTTCGCCAAACTCTTCCAATTCCTCTTTTCCTGCAGATTCAAGCTGCGTTAGATCATAATTAGCAGGTAGCGTTTCGATATCGACATTGTATTCCGGATTGCTGCTAAGGTACAGACGTCCTTCGGCAGCATCGAAAGCAAACTTTTCAAATACGTATAAAGAAAAGCCTTCACCTTGATGTAAGGTGGCCGTGTGAGATTGGTTGCCCTCACCAGTCATCAAATCAAAATTTTCGGTCTGGGGACGTGTCGCTTCGGGTGCTTTCTCGTCATCAGTCGCTGGAGCCGTGACCGCTTCGTTAGTCGGTGTTGAAGTTTCCTGGCTCGCGGGAGGTTCAGTTACTCCAGAGCAAGCAGTAAGTGATAAAACCATGACTAAAATCGAGATTTTCATAAAAGCAGAATACTTTTGATACATGTTTGATCACGCCCTTCTATCGTTATTCCATACGCACTTCATTACGTTAACGTTCAATGAGTACTGTTGCAGCAACATCATTATATGATTCGTTATAAAAATATGATTATTTATAAGTTATTACCCCCGTGAGGGATTAGGAACACAAAGTTTGTGTACACTGCTAAGCACTATAGCCAATTCAAACCGCCGGGATGGCTGGAAAAAACATCGAAAACAATCGGTAATCGAAGTAACCATTTGATCCGCGCGAGTATGCCGTGAACGCCTACCGCCAAGACGCATGGTGGCTTGGACAAAAACAAAGGCAGCTAATCCAATGATTAGTTGCCTTTAGAATTGAAATTGTCTTCGATTGTTATTCCTTCGGAGAAAATTCATTACACAAGCTATTCGGACAAAACATCAACCCATTCTAAAGATGGCTGAGATCCCCCACATGCGCTTTTGCTTACTTTAATATTCTCCTTTAATTACAAAAAACGAGCCTCGAATAGTTCCAGCCAGTTTAGATTTCTGCCTAGCAAACTTAAACTTCCCCTCTAACTCCTTTGGTACCTCCATTCCCTCAGATAACTTAAAACCAACGGCCCGCTTCTTAGGGTCGTCCACCGTATACATGACATTGAGCCCTAGACCATCTTCATAAAAGACGTAGGCAAATTGAATATTTTCCACTTGAAAACGCGACGTTTCTAGAGGTTTGGCCGAAAACTCAATATTGCGTTCTTCTATCAAAATTCGGTTCACGTATTCAAGGGTCTCTTGGCTCTCGCTAGCGGGAACAACCGCATATTCATGCTTATATTTGTTCATAAAGTAACGGGCTTCATTAGCTCGTAGGCCAGCAAGTGCTGCCGCTACGGGTGAAGACTCTAAACCAACCGTAGACACATTTTTGAAATCAACGATATAGGACATTTGCATCCCCCTCTTAACTCTTTATTTTTTAACTACAGGAATCCACATTTCTCCAAATACTAAGCCGTTTTGCTGACCCATCTCAACCGTTGCATTTGGTCCGCCAACATAGGCGAAATTCTTTGTTTCCGGCAAGACTTGACCAAAAGCAATGCCGGTAAGCTTACTACTCAACTCCTCAGCCGTCTTCCCCTCTCCCTTAACAACCAGGTATTCTCCCTTAGGAAATTGGATCACTCTGGTTGCATCAGGTACGGATGCCTCTGTCATGACGCCAGCATAATGCATCATCTTGTTATTCACCGCTTCATTCACGGCAAAAATATAGTCATTTGCGGCGACGGACTTTAAAGTGTCAAGCCTTCCATCCTGTTTGACGGCCGACCAAAAGTCTTCCTTCTCTTTGTTAATGCCAGCATAGTCCGTGTAATCGCTCTTAAGCTCAGTTCCAATCCCTAAAACGATAAAGCTGTCTTTTTCCTGAAAAGAATAATCTTGCATATTTTACACCGTCCTCTTTAAATTTATCAATTGACTTGTCTTTTCACTTGATGGGTTTATAATAACCTTAAATCATGTCAAAATATGATACTGTTTAGGGGGCCCGATGAAAAAAGTTGAACGGATTAATGTCATCATGAGATATATCAATAACCGGGCCCACTTCACCATTTCTGAAATCATGCGAGAGTTTAATATCTCTCGATCGACAGCTATTCGGGATATTAGAGAAATTGAAGCCATGGGGATGCCGCTTGTCGCTGAAGTTGGGCGAGATGGGGGTTATTTTGTCATGAACAACTCCGTCCTCCCCACAGTCCGTTTTACGGATAATGAAATTAAAGCTCTTTTTATTGCCTTTATGGCCACAAGAAATCAACAACTCCCTTATCTAAAGAGTCGGCACTCTTTAGCGGAAAAATTACTGGGCCTCATCTCGGAAAACCAGCAAGACGACCTTGTTATATTAAATCAAATCTTGCTATTTGAAGGGACCAACCCCCATAATCCAGACCTGCTTGATCTGTCGGACCTCCCCCATCCCATGTTAGAAAAATTGATTCAGATTCTTCTTTTGGATAGTTATTTATTGGTTACCGTCAAAGAAGCGGGTGAAATAAAGTCTTATCCAATTTATCTTTTGCACTTATATCGTGAAAAAAGCTTATGGCAAATTGAAGGCTTTGATCTTGAGGAAGAAAAAAGACGTATTATTACGGTAGACAATCTCATTAATGTAGAACCATACCCTGTGAAAAGAAGAGTAAGTAAGAAAAAGATTTTAGAACAACTAAGTAAACAGGAAGAAGCGATCAACCTTGTCATTGAGCTTGGACCCCAGGCGATAGCCCAGTTCAAAAAATACCATCCTTTAAAAGTTTCAATTTCATATACGAATCCTTACCAAACAACAGCCATTTTAAAGACGTTTATCCATGTTCAACATTCGGAAGAATTAATCGAAATAACAAATTGGTTGCTTTTCCTGGGCAGGGATATCAAGGTCAGGCAAATGCCGGAAGAAGTCTTGGAAGGTTTACAAGAGCGAATAAAAATATACGGCCCTATTCTGGGCGAGTCCCGCAACCGGGGTTGGTTCTCATGAAATCTTATTTCTTGACATTAGATGGAGGATACTGTATATATTCCAAGCCAATTACAAAAAACGTAAAAAGGAGGGTATCCGTATGCACAGAGTGATCAAAATCAGATTTACTGTCTTTTACGGTGAAGCATCTGAAGCAAATTGCTTAGGGTACATGGAGTTGAATCAGGATGGCAATATGATCGCGCTTTACAATGGTTACGGCGAGGAAATGGATATGTATGGCGGACATGAATTTGTCAGGGTGCGGGCACTCGGCACATTTGATGATCAAGACCGTGATAATTTTTATTCCTTGTTAGAAAGCGATGGTATAGGCTGATCTGCTTGATATAATTTTGACATATCGGTCATTACCGGAAAAACAAAAGGCTTGTAAACCAAAAACGGCTCACAAGCCTTTATCGACATTATTTATTCGTCTTGCGCAGTTGTTTCGATGCCTATCGTATTGGTTTTGGAATCAAAAGTAATTGTAATGTCAAGCGCATCCGCGATATCACGAAGCTTGAAGTAGTTGTTTCCACCAATCACATACGAGGTAAGCTGTGCCTCTTGATCATCCAAATAAACTTTAGATGTCGATAATGCAGCATTCTTCGCTTTAGGATTCGCGGATACGGCCAGTTCTCCTCCTTGGGCGGTATATGCTTCACCCGCTGTCAGACTGATGGCGTTATGCTCGCCGTCCCAACCTACTTCAAAGCTCTTTGCGGTTCCATTCACGGTCTTAGCAATGTCGCGAAGCTTGAAATAGGTATTATTGTTAATGTTATATGCTTCAAAAGAGACTTGCTTGCCATCCACTAAAACCTTTGAAACCGATGGAGCGGCAATTGCCGTCTTCAAAGGCTTTACAGCAGGCTCTTTAGTCGGCTCGGCAGGATTTGCAGCCGGTTCGGCGGGGGCCGAAGCCGCAGTTTCTTCGCCTTCGGAAACTATGTAAATGATGTTAGAGTTCTTATCTTCTCCGAAACTAAATACGTAATAAAGATCGCATGTATAACCACCATATCTCTTGTACAGTTTTACGGTTGCCGTTTTATTTGCTTCGATTTCGCTGACGCTTTGTTCTGAACCGTCTATCGTCCAGGACATTGCACCGCCATAACTCCCATCGACAGTATAATAACTAACTACGGCAGGCATTTTTTCCTTTGGTGAAAATTTGATTTCAGCGCCTTCTTTAACGAGAACAATTTTATATTTTTCTTCGGCAAGAACATCCCTGAACCGCTGATTGTCGTCAAATTCTTCTAGATCGATTTTTTTCGATTGGGTACCTGCTTCGCCGGACAATGCATAAGTATACTTGTCAGCAGGAACCTCTGAAGCTATTGCGGGAATTGAAGTGAATGCCAACATGATGACTGAGAGCATTAGAGCTAAAGAAATGAAAGACTTCTTTCTCATAAAACTACCTCCCGTAAATATGTATTGGTGTTCATGAACTCCCCTTCATCATAGGTTTGTCTTTCCTTCATAGTCTGTGACAATTACTTCATTAAGGTAAAAAAAGGCTGAAAATTGAAGCCCAAGATTTTACCGGGATCGATCGCTCCTACCAGATGACGATCCCTTACTGCAAATGCGACATATATTCAAACGCTGTCGTACCATATACGCTTTTAAAATGTTTGTTTAAATGAGTCAAATCAACAAAACCACAGGCAGTTACTGCTGAATAAACATCTTTATGCTTCTCGATTAAACGCTTTGCCCGTTCGATTTTGCAGTTGAGAAAGTATTGATAGGGTGAAATTCCGGTATTCGCTTTGAATAATCGGATAAACTGAAACTTTGATAAATGGAGCTCACGGCTGATTTCATCAAGTTTAAGAACATGCTCCAGATTGGCATGAAGCATCTCTTTTGCCTTGCGAATCAGCACGTTTTCCTTTCTGTCGTCCGTCGAAAGCTTCGTTTGGACAAGGCTATTTGTGAGAGACAGGAATAATTCGCTGCACAACGCCTCATCTTTTTCGCTCAATATAGCCGCGGAAAGATTTACGATTCGTTGTTCAAGCTGCGCATCATACACAATCGGGGTTGAAAACCTGGGAATATCCTTTTTTTCTATGATTTCCATAAGTAGTTGGGGCTCAAAGTAAAGCATGACATAATCCAAACCAGTCCGATCATGTGCCATTCCATCATGGGCCTGTTCCGGATTAAATAACATAACGCCGTTCTGATAGGATAATTGTAAACTCCCCTCCAAGTTATATTCCTGAATCCCCCGCAATGTAACACCCACGGCATACTCCTGGTGAGCATGCTTTTTATAGGTAAAGTCAGTCATGCTTGCCGACAATGCGGTAATCCCCGCCGATTTTTTATATATAAATTTGTTCATTCCATTCACCTCTTCATAAGCTTCCCTACATCCAAATCATGATAGCGGCATAAACAAGGGATAACGCCATGAATATATTAACGATCTTGCCGTGTCTTTGTAAAAACGCCTTGAAAACCGTCCCGAATAGCACCCATGTAATAAAGGCTAGAAATCCGATGGCTGTGATCACAAGAATGCTTATCGTCATCGCGGGAGTCGTGTTAAATTTCGGCATAATTAATGTTGGAATTACAGTCAAAGTAAAGAGCACTACCTTGGGATTTAGAAACTGCATTAATAAGCCCGATAAAAAGGTAGCCGTTTCGTTTTCAGTCGAATTCGATGCATCCATTTTGTAAATCATGTAAGCAAGATAGAGCATATAAACGCTTCCGATGATCTGCATTACAATGATTATTTTCGGAATGAACGTAGTGAGTATCATATTCAATAATGCGGAAATAGCCAGCAATAAACCAAAACCAACCGTTGCTCCATACGAATAGTTCATCGCTTTTTTCGCCCCTTGATGATGCACGGTGGACAAAATAACAATATTCGTTGGTCCGGGTGTAAACGTAGCAACCATACAGTAAATCAAAATAGATGTAATATCCATGAGAGCCCCTCTTTCCGGTCATTCTCATATATTACATCTTAGTTTAAAGACCCTATAGTACATTATTGCAATTTTGAATTTCATTCGCCATGGAACTATTTGTTATTTGAGATAATAGATTCGAGAAAAATTTAAACCCTTTATGGGTTTTCCGAGTTTAGTAGTTGATGGATTTTGGAAATGAGATCTTCCGCATTGGAATGGAAAACTTGGTTTGCGTCACTCCAGGCCGACTTCAGAAAATAGGAAGCATGAAACTTCCACCCTTGATGCCCGGGATTAAAATCCATTTGAATTTCCCGCCCGGGCTTTCCGCAGTATAGCCGTGAGCCCGGTTTGCGCCAGTTGCCGATCCGGGTGATTCTGTCCGGATTCTGACCGGTAATATAGGTGAATCGCTTATTGTAAGTGATGTCCTTCAAATGGAATTTGGGGCTTCCCACAGCAAATACTCGAACCTGCTGAAATCCGTACTTCTCTTCCAGGTTTAATCCTGTCCTGTAGGCAATAACCCCACCGGCGCTATGACCGATCAGAATAAGTTGATCCGAAAATGCTGCATGCTCCCGAATGATCTGAGATGCGGCTTTTACGCGCCGGGATTGGTTATGGGTCAGATCATATCCGACTTGAGTAAGCTGCCGCGCCAGCAGAGTAATAAACGAGGAACGATTCGCTCCGTTCACTGTCCCATATGGAAAGACCGCCACGATTTTGACATAGGGAAATCTTTTGGCAATTTCTCCTGCGCCGGCTTCAAAATTATTCCGATAGGTCAGTACACCGGCAACAAAGCACACCACCGTTCGGCACTTTCCGGTACACGTGCTATTGGAAGAAACGAAAGACTCTATCATGATTTCTCACCCTCTTTGCCTCTTCTTGTTTAGGTTAACGCTCTCCGCTCTATTAATATTCACCACAAAAAAGCAAAATCAGCAGTATTCCGCTGCTGATTTTTATTCTTCTTCTTCGCCTATCCCGCTATGTTTGCGGCTAATTATCCATTAACGTTGGATGAAAAACTTTCCCTGCGATAGTTCTTTTGATGGTCAGGCAGCGTAATACGCCCATAACATAATAAATAAGGCTTACCGCAATGACAATATACAAGAAAACCGTGATAGAAGTCGGTGCCCATACGTGAATAAACGACCATGGCAAGCCCCCCAATAACCATTTCGGCAACAAGATTGTGGCTGTTATGATTCCAGCTACAATGAGAGTATGAACAAGCAAAAGCAGCAACCTCTTGCCGTTGAGCGATGCCCGAATACGTTGTCTGGCAACCAGCTTCCTCAACATCATTAGCGTTGACAAGAAAATTATTATACCGGCTCCTGCGACAATGATGCACGCAATGGTCACGATTTGATCCAACTTTTGATAGCTGTCCGTATGCACGGTTGTTACTTTCTTTCCTTCCCATAATGCCATCACGCCTTGACCAATAGCCGTTGTATAGCTCGTATTCAGATTGGAGAAGACTGCAACACCGACCTGTTCTTCAGGATTCATGATGAAATAAGATGTGAAATTAGGATTTTGTCCCGCATGCGAAATATAACGTTCATTATTCTTCTCCTTGATTTCCCAACCACTGGCATAATAGGTATCTTGGTCAAAAGGCGCTACAGTCTGATCCGGGATGTGTGAAGCTCGGATAACCTCTTGGTGTATCGTATTGCTCGGATCGGAACCTAACTGAACATTCATCCATTTCGCGATATCATTCGCATTGGTGACGAAATACCCGGCAGGAGTATTCCCCCGGTATGTGGGAGCAGTATAAGCTAGTGCTTGCATAAATCCGATTTTGTAACCGGATGCCATTTCCATGCCGGAGTGCACTTGATGCCGTCCTGCAAATGTACTGTTCATGCCCAATGGTTCAAGGATCTGCTGCTTCATATATACATCGTATGGCGTCTTCGTGACGGTCTCGATGACAAGTCCGAGGACATCATAATTAATCGTGGCGTACTCAAATGAACTGCCTGATTTTCGATTCAGTGGCTGATTCACTAGCGTTCTTACAGTCAACTCCAGCGCGTTGTCCGCATTGCTCTCCGGAATACGCGCAATCGAATTCGAAGGAATGCCGCTTGTATGATGGAGGAGTTGATCGATTGTTATGGATTGGGGCTTGCCTTGATAGGTTAGTTTTAGCCAAGGGATATACTCCTGAATATCATCGGTTCGTTCTAATAACCCCTCCTTTTCCAATTGCATGATAGCTAACCCTGTGAATGCTTTGGTAGTGGATCCGATTTCGAATAAGGTATCTGACGTTATTGGTTTTTTCGACTGCAGGTCCGCATATCCGAATCCTTTCCGATAAACTGTTTTCCCCTTCTCTACGATGACAAGGGACAGACCTGGAATGTTGCTTAACTCTTGTTGTTCCTCAACGAATTGTTCAATTAGCTGTATATTATGGTTTGAGTTTGCACTCGCCATGTTTGGTGTCACAACGCTCACGAATGCAAGCACCGTCAAGATTAAGAATCTGAAGCGTACGGATGATTTCATATTCGATTCCCCTTACTTAAATGAATGCTTCTCATGTAGCTATTGCAAGCCACAAGGAAGTAAATCGTATGCATGGCCAAATAAATGCCGATGATGACAAATGAATAGATCCAGTTGGAAACCAGGAGCAAATTATTCAATGCTTTGAGAGCGAATAACGCATGGACTATACCAAGAAGACACGGTGTGAAGAATAGAATGCCGACCTGTGTTACGACGATTTTACGAAGCTCTGACGGAGTCATCCCGATTCGGGTTAGCGCCTGATATTGCTCTTGATCCTGCTGCAACTCCGTGAATAATTTGAAATAAATCATACTCCCCGAAGCAATGAAGAACAGTAGGCTAATGAATATCCCTATAAACATTATGAGTGCAAAAAGACCTTGCGCATCCGCGTATTGCGTCTTGATATTATCGAGCTGAACCGCAAGTCCTAACATGTATATCGTTCCTGATGCCGTTAGGATCACGGCGCTTAGGATCGATACCATAAACAACATCTCTGCATTCCCTTTCAGTTTATGGCCAAGCAACGATAATACGATCATGTTCGTTCGACGGTAATAGATCTTCGATTTCCTTGTTAACCATCGTAAGGTCAAGACACTAACCTGAGTGAACAATAAATAGGTCCCGATGATCGCCTCAATTAAAATGAAGACTGAGAATACACTGAAATTCTTCATATCTAATAGGAGAGCCATGCTGTATGCAGCCGCTAGACTTAATATTGCAAGCAGGGCCAGCCATGGCGAATAAGTTATCTCCTGGTGCGGTTTCTTGTCCGCTTGAAGTAATTCGACAATACCAGAATGGCCCACGCGGATAACCGTCCATATTGAAATAAGCATGAACAATATGAAGAAGCCGGCAGCCGTTATCCACAGTGCTTGAATCGGTATTGCAGTTGCAATCGGGGCGTTCATCTTCAACAGGACAGCGAGCGCCATAAAAAACGGTTTGCTAAAAAGCACGCCTAGACCGATGCCTACACCGATTGCCGTAATCGCGATACACATATTCTCGTATGCAATCAACTTGCGGAGCTGCATGCGAGTCATTCCCAATAAGGTTAACAGCGCGAATTCTTTTCTTCTCGATTTGAGAAAGGCCGCATTCGAATAAAGCACAAAAAGAAACGAGAACATGATTATAATGCACTGGCAGAACAACATTCCTTGTCTTACATTGGATACTCCGATCACTCGACTGTTTGCTAAATCCGGGTGATGGGCAAATGCAGTGTACATATAGAAGATCATGACCGAGAACACGCTGCTCATAAAGAATGCGCTGTACGCGCGTAAGTTGCCGCGAATATTGCTAAGGGCGAGCGAACGGAATGTCATTGAAATTTCCTCCCAATACGCTCAGGACGTCTAATATTTGCTGGAAAAATATTTGTCTGTTCGCTCCGCGACGAATTTCCGTGAAGATTCTCCCATCTTTAATGAACACGATGCGCCGGCAATAGCTCGCAGAGAATGGATCATGCGTTACCATTAATATCGTTGCCTGTAATCGCTCGTTCAGCGAAGCAAGCAACTCCATCACATCTTTGGATGATTTTGAATCCAAGTTCCCCGTAAGCTCATCAGCCAGAACTAATGACGGTTCATGAATAAGAGCTCTCGCAATGGCCGTACGCTGTTTCTGACCGCCGGATACTTCATAAGTGCGTTTATCCAATAGATGTTCGATTTGTAACCAATCTGCAAACGGGCGCAACCTCTCTTCGATCAATGGGGGGGCTATTCCCTCGAGTACCAGCGGTAAGATGATGTTCTCTTTAATGGTCAAGGTTTCTATTAGATTGAAATCTTGAAAGATAAAACCAAGCTCACGTCTTCTGAAAAGGGCCAATTGCCTATCGCTAAACTTGTGCGGGTCAACTCCGTTAATCTCGATCGATCCTGACGTGGGGCTGTCTATGGCTGCAAGCAGATGAAGCAGTGTCGTCTTTCCGCTTCCCGACGGACCCATGACACCCGTAAATTCGCCATCCTCAATTTTCAAATCCAGATCATTTATTGCCGTGCAAACGATATTCCCCTTGGAGCTATATACCTTGCTAAGACCATGTGCTGTTAGCACAGTCATCGTGAGAATTCCTCCTTCCGTCTAGCTCTGCATGTCTTAACATTGTTTAGTATACCGAGCAATGTCTATTGAACCCATCGATTTATATAACAAAAATCACGCTTCGAACATGACAATGTTGTCATAAAGCGTGATTATTCAGTCTCCTATCCCTTATCAAGAATGTGGATGCCATGCGGTGAAAACGTAATGGTAAAGGTGGTTCCAGCCCCGAGCTCTGAGGATACTAGCAGCTCATGGCCAAGTCTGCTGCATATTTGTTTGGCTAAATACAATCCCATGCCCGTCGATTCTGCAACTTGCCCGTTCTCTCCCGTGAAAAAAGGATCGAATATTCTTGGCAGATCATGCGGCGCGATTCCGCTCCCCTCATCGGTAATCATTAGTTTACTGATCGTATCGTGATGATCCAGATGAAATATAAGATGCTTCATCCCCTGTTTGTCCTTGCTGTATTTAATCGCGTTACTGACGATTTGATTCAGAACGACGATGATCCACTTCTTATCCGTCTCAGGCCATGCCTCGCCTTGAATTTGCGGATTGATATGATGACGAATACATAGTCGCCTGTGTGTAATCAGCACTTCGTGAACAATATCATGCAACGGTACTTTAACCAGATGCAGATCCATCTCGAATTTGTCAAGCCGTGCAGTATGCAGCAACATCTCCAGGCCCTTACCCATTCGATCAGTCTCTTCGAGTAGACTCAGGATCAATTCATGCTGTTCCTCGTCAGATAAAGGCTGCTGCGTCATGGCCTCTTGCAAGAGAAGATCAACTACGGATAATGGTGTCTTCATATGATGCACCCACTGCATCACAAAATGATTATGCAGCTCTTGCTGACGTCGATAGGTGCCAAGTTTGTTCAGATACGTGCTATTCTGTTGATCTAACAGGCGTACGACAAGCTCCTGCTCAACCGTAACAGCGGACTGAGCGATCGCTCCAGTCCGAAGCTCGCTATTTCGCTCAATTGCCTCATGAAGTTGTTTGTAATATCCTCGCGTCCTGATGTAGTCGAACGTAAGAACAAGGACGATAAAAAAAGCAGCGGCACCTATGAAATAATACATTGAACTTAGATCCATCAAAGCTGGATTCCTAGCATGTTCCAATAGCATGAGACAAGCACCGAGTCCAGTTATAAAAAGTCCGGTTAGGATATACAAAAACCGATCACGAATGAACTTCGCAGCTGTCAGTTTGTTCATAGGTCCGTCTCTTCCTGCACTTCGTCCAGGTGCAATTTGTAGCCTAATCCCCGAACGGTCGTGATCGCATCCGGTAGTCCAAGCTCTTCAAGCCTCTTACGTAAACGTGCCACATTTACAGTTAATGTGTTGTCGTCAACAAACTGTGCATGATCCCAAAGCGTTCCAAGCAGTTGCTCCCGCGAGACCGTTCTCCCATACTGCTGAAGGAAACATTCCGCAAGCAACTGTTCGTTTTTCGAAATTTGAATTCGATGCGTGTGATAGATCAACTCATTGCGGCTTAGGTTCAGTCTTAACCCATGAACATGTAATTCGTTCTCTAGAGAAGCAGCCAGTCCAGTTGGAGCCGAGTAGTCGCCATATACTCTTCGAAGGACACCCTTCATTTTTGCATTGAAGAGGTCCAATTGGATCGGCTTCGTGATATAGTCATCACCGCCATTTTCGATCGCCATCACCTGATCCATCTCTCCAGCTCGCGCTGAGATGAAAATGATGGGAACATTGGATTTCATACGTATTTGTCTACACCAATAATAACCGTCGAAATAAGGCAAATTGATATCCAGCATAATCAAATGCGGTTCATATGCCGCCAACTCCGGCATAATATCACGAAATTGGGTTGCACTTGCGGCTTCATATCCATATTTCACTATGTTCCTCTTCAAGACAGCACTAATTTTGCTATCATCTTCTATGATGAAAATCCGGTACACTTACTTCCTCCTTGTGTTCCCTCGTTATCAACTTATAGTATAGCAGATTGTTAATAGCAGGAATTAAACGGCTCATTAGAAATTATCATAATTCTTTTTTTTCCTAGCCACTTGCTCCGTTGTCGGACGCTCAAAGATATACGCGAATATTAATATCCTGGTCATGATTACCGAATCCAGCCCCATAGAGTGTCAAACCACCAACGTTAACGGAATTTTCGTCAACCGTGAAACGAAGACTCCAGAACTGCTCAAATAGCTTGATATCTGAGACAGTCACGTCCGACATTACTTCTCCGTCTATAAATGTTCCAAAGCTGTCAATGCGGATCGTTTTCAATAATCCGTATTGATTGACATTTCGATGCCACCACTTCGGCGTATATTTCCCCCGCGCAGCTCTTCCGAAGTCTGCCGGGCTTGTCCAGGTTCCAAGCGAAACGCCGTTGAACGCAAATTGAATATCCGAAGGCCAATGATCTCTCAAGCCAGGCGCTTCGGAAGCAATTTCCATCGAAATTTCGATGGCTTCGGCAGTTTGGCCCGGAAGCAGATAGTTAGGCGTTTTGTACTCGACGTACCCCTTACCGAACCACAGAATGCCGGCGTGAACCCGCTCGGGATCGAGAAAATAGCGCGGATCGTCCCAAACTCCGATTTCCTTCTCGCGCGTGCCCAGCCCGCAGGTAGGATAAACTTCAAATGCGGTATAATGACCGACTGAAATCGACTGCTCTCTAATCTTCGCGGTTCGGCTGGCGGTTGGCAGCTCGATTTCGACGATGTTTTGTTTGAGGAAGCACATTTTGTGCGTCCCGCCGTTTTGGCGAACCCTGCGGCTTCCGACTAGTCCGGCTTCTTCAAGTTTCCGGATGTGCAAGGTGACGATGGAGGGGCTAAGCACTAATTTGGCCGCAATTTCCTTTACATTCATCTCGCGATCGGCAATCAGGCTCATAATTCTCCATCTGACTTCGCTTGCAAGAGCTTCGTATAATGCCATGAATTTTGCTTCCCCGTTTGCTTTGATCATGATCATAATCTCCTGAATCTGCATATTGAATTCACATATTTATTAATTTAACTGATATAGCCATGAACATTCAACCATGCTTTATTGAAAGATACCAGGTATTAGTGTTTAATTTTCTTATCTGTTAATTATGTTGGATTCTTATTTAGGTAAATATATAAAAGAGGTGGAATCAAATCAATGAAATACAATAATCCGGTCATTAAAGGCTTTTATCCAGACCCCAGCGTTTGCAAAGTGGACGACACCTATTATATGGTCTGCAGTTCCTTTCAGTACTTTCCCGGCGTTCCGATTTTTGAAAGCAAAGACCTGATTAATTGGACCCAAATCGGTCATTGTTTAACCCGGAAGAGCCAGATTCAGTTGGAGACCGTGAGCAGTTCCGGAGGTGTCTTTGCTCCTACCCTGCGTTACAATGGCGGGCGCTTTTACATGACCACCACAAATGACACTACTCACCAAAACTTCTATGTCTGGACTGACGATATTTACGGCGATTGGTCCGATCCGATTTATGTCGATCAAGGGGGCATTGATCCGGATTTATACTTTGAAGACGGAAATACGTATTTCATGAGCAATGGAACCGACGATTACGGGATAAGCGGTATCGTCCAGTGCGAAATCGAAATTGAGTCCGGACGCAAATTGACTCCAAGCCGTTCAATCTGGCAAGGCTCAGGCGGACGCTATTTGGAGAGCCCTCATTTGTACAAAATTAATGGACGTTATTATTTGCTGGCAGCTGAAGGCGGAACCGAATATGGCCATATGGAAACTTATGCGCGGGGAGATTCTCCATCCGGCCCGTTTAAAGCCTATGCGAATAATCCCGTACTAACCAATCGCAATCTGGGCGGTTACGAGCTGCAAGGGGTTGGTCACGGGGATCTGGTTCAAGACCACGAAGGGAATTGGTGGCTTTTTCATCTCGGATTCCGGCAGACCGGCCAGTGGCTTACTTATCACCACTTGGGACGCGAAGTTTTCCTGACTCCGGTTACCTTTGGCGAAGATGGCTGGTTTACCGCAGGTCATAATGGCACCACTCTTATGAGTTTTGAGACGGATCGTATCGCTGACTGTATCATTCAACAGGAGAAAAAGAACTTTACGTTCGAAAATACAGATTGGAATCTGGACTGGTGTTATCTTCGACATCCGGTTCCGGAACATTATCAGTTAAAGTCCGATAGTGTAAAGCTTAAGGGAACCGGCATTACGCTGGATGTTCCATTATCCCCGACGTTTATTGGTATTCGTCAACGTGACTTCAATGCGGTCATATCATGCGAAATCAGCTTAACCGGCGGTGAAGGTGAGGCCGGCATTACTCTCTATATGGACGAAAATCATCATTATGATTTGGCTTTGCATAACCGGCAACAAGGATACGAAGTCATCGAACGACTTAATATAGGAGATATCAAATCTGTTGAAAAAGCTATAGATCTTGGTCCGTGCAATCATGCCACATTGGTGATTAAAGCCACCGCTACCCATTATTACTTCTATATTCTGAAGGATGGCACCGAGACTTTACTTGGAGCTGCACAAACGAGATATCTCTCCTCCGAAGTTGCGGGAGGATTTACGGGCGTACTTATCGGTTTGTATGTCACCGGAGAAAGCCCCGATTGCAATGCGGAGTTTACACGTTTTAGCTGCGTGTATTCTTGATTCAACCTTTGCAATTCGTTACAACGAAAAAAAGCCGCGGATTCCGCGGCTTTTTTTCGTGTTTATTCATGCACTCGGACTGCAATTCTGCATCGCTTGTTTGTTTATTCTTCTGTTGGATCGGTATGAAGGTCTTGATCCGGATTTGTAAAAGCCCAGCGAGTGAAGGTAACCTCGAATCCATCTCGGGTTGGAGAACAGGCAAAGGGTCCTGCCTGATTTCCGGTAGGATAAGGAAAACGCGCTACACGAATCGTACGCCAAGCATGATGCCGCGTCCGTGCGCGGATAACCACGGCGTCCTTCATAATCGAAGCGCGAAGCGTAACCTCTTCCCCCGCCCATTCCGGTACCGCGGCAAGCGACCAGTCGGAATAACCATCCGTTACGACTGCGGAAAGCTGAGGAATCCCGTCATTCATCTCAACTCCTGTTTTAATCCATTGTCCCGGGCCATGATACAACAGAATGCCTGCCTGATCGTATAGCTCCGTGAAGGACGAGAGCTGAAATGATACCTCCACGGCCAGGTCGTTAGCCCAATCCGCCAACAAGGCCGCTCCATCCTCATATTCAAAACCATAGAAAGTCTTTTTCCAGAAGTCCCGTCCCTTTTCAGGAACAACCTTCAGGAAAGTTTCTTCTTTTCGGGCGGACAGTGGCGAATTGAGCCATCTCCCGGCTTCCCAATCCATTTTCATCATCGGCATTGTTTTGAACTCCTTAATCAAAAAATTATTAGATTAATTCCCCGCGTTTTTTTAAATAACGATATAATAGGCAACCGCAGACGGTACATAAAAGTGCACACAAGCCAATAAATCCATAGCCCGCTTGTAGTCCGCGCAGTAATCCGATGGAGTCTCCATCACTATACATTTTTTTCACAAATTCTATGACAAATCCGATAACATAGTTGCCGATAACGCTGCCAAGCCCCATCAGGGTGACCGTAAAAGTAATCGCGGTATCGCTTCCGCGCGGATAGCGTTTTGCAATAAAGGCCATAACTGTCGGATAAATCATTGCGATCCCAATCCCCGCAGCCGCAAATAGAAACGACCACGGTTCTCCCCCGACAATAGCGGCAAATGTACAAAGCGCAGACAGGCCGGAGAAAATAATGAGAGAAAAAGTAAATCCGATTCTATCTGTGACAGGTCCCAAAAAGAGCCTGGCAAGCGCAAATAGAAGGAAAAAGCTGGACAATAGACCAGAAGCTTTAACGGTGTCCCAGTAGTAGGCTTTTTCCAAAAAATTGACCAACCAACCGCCTACAGCCAGTTCGGATACCACTCCGAAAGAGAGAATCAACACCATCCACCACAATGCGGGATCCCGCATCAATTCTTTTAAAGGAGTCCGGCTCTCATTCGGAAGATCATCGCCAGGAAACGTACTGCGCAAAGCAGTCAGGATCGGAAGCAAAGATAAAGAAAGTATGACCAGATACATTCCGCGCCAATCCAGCGCATGGCCAAATACCTGAACCGACATGACCCCTGTTGCAATCAAAGGAGCGACTGTTGAACTTAACCCGTAGAAGGCATGAGATAAATTCATCATGGTTCCCGTATTCTTGACAAAGATCCTCGCTCCCAAAATCGCCAGCGCAATCTCCAACATCCCGTTTCCGATATACATCAAAAAATAAGAAGCGGCAAAAAGCGGATATGTATGCGATATAAATATAAAAACACCCGAAATTAACATGGAAGCGAAAGATAGAATACTTGCGGCTTTGATCCCCCATTTCCGCACTAGTACAGCAGTAAACGAGCAGGCAATCAAATACCCTAAGGCGTTCAGGGACAACAAACTGCCCAATTGTTCTTCATTCAAATTAAAATCGAATTGAATCCTTGGAATTGCAGGGCCTTTAATATTCTCGGAGATCCCAAAAATGATAAAACCCAAAAAGGTGGTGGCCAACTGCATGGCATAAATCTTATTAAAATTTTTTGATCGTTGCTTCAATTCTGAAATCCTCCTAAATCAATCAGCAGGTTAATGCAATCCGGATCATTTTCTCTCCACCAATTGCAAACGATAAGTTAAACTTTCCAACGTAAGGGCCATAATCCCGGTCAAATACTCATCTTGCGTATTGTTCTTTATTAAGAGAGCAGGCATATGTTCTTTTGGTATATACTGCAGACAACCATCCATTAATTCTTCCGTCATGGAAGGATGCGTTAGATCACCTGTAATGGCAATGGAAACCGGATTTATGATCGTAATAATTGAACTTAACAGTTTTGAAGCTAATGCAACAAACTCATGTTTATTGTGCAGTCGTTCCAGTTGCTCTTCGCGCGTGATTCCAAAGGGAAAATAGGATATTTCGCCTGCAAAATTGGTAGTGCCCGTTACCATGCGTCCATTTACAATAAAACCAGCACCGGGAAAATGGTTTTTGGGAAATGTCACGACGGCAAATGTCTTATCCTCCTCAAAATTTTGCATATTATAGAACCCGTATACCGTAAGATTCATGTCATTTTCTATAATGACGTCTATGTTGTATTTTTCTTCAAGCCTTGGACCCAAGGGTTCTCCCGCTAGAGCGGCCACATCGCAAATTCCAATGATTCCATGATGAGCAACTCCCGGGATGCCAATACCGATCGCTTTTACATTGTTATGTTGCGCTGTAAATTCTTCAATCAAAAGATCAATAGTTTCAGCATCAATGTAATTTAAGTTTCTTGTTCCTACTTCCATTTTCTCGCCAAGCAAATTTACGAGTGCATAGGTTATAGAATGAAGGCCCCCTTCCGTCTTTACCAATAAACAAAGGACATACGCATAATCGGCGTTGAACATGTACTGTCTGGCTGGGCGTCCGCCGCTGGATTCTTCCAGCTCTTTTTCAAGAACTTCCCCGCTTTGCACCAACTCATTCAGTATAGTGCCGCAAGTAGCGACACTTAATCGCGTCATATTTGCAATGGATGCCTTCGTCCCTATGCCAACAGTTTTCAATGTGTTTTTTACTAACTCGACATTGATTTTTTTGACTTGCAGTGTGTTATGGGTTGTTGGTATCACGGCGGCATGTCCCTTCTTCATCAGTTTTTAAAACACTTATAATAAGACGAATTTTATATGATTATGTATAATTGTCAAGCTTAATTTTATAAAATAACTGCACGATCATGGATGGAGCCAAAGTAACGATTGGGAACAACTTATTTATTTCTCCCAATCGTGGTTTTTACACCGCTGGACATCCCCTGGACGTTGATGTGCGGAATCAGGGCTTGGGATAAGCTTCAACAATATCTTGGTGCCGCTAGACAAAAATCCCCTCGAAAGGGGATTTTCTTATGAACTCTAATTATCTTTTTTACCGCCAGAAGGTTGAGCAGTCTGCTTTATCCGAAATATTAAATTCAATCATTTTCTCAAGTAATGAAAAATCAACCGGACTCCCCCACTTGATACGTATCAATTCCTTGGTGTGATCATAGCCGGCCTGAACAATTTCATCCAAGAATTGATTAATTCCTGCCCTTTCAGGGGCAACGGCCAAATGTTGTTTGGATACGCTAAAGCCGATAATATAGGTACCGTGATCGGTAAACATTGGCTGATTCCACGCGATTTGGGGCACTAAGTTTGGATATTTCTTTGTTACCCAGGCCAAAACTTCTTCCGTTCGGGCCCGATGTTGCGGGTTGTCAATCTTTGCTAAATACTCTGCAAAAGCTTCCATAAAGTTCCCTCCTAAAAACGTTATCGTCCGATTAACTCGAATACAGGGAGCAATATGTATGCGAAAAGTTCCCCGTCTGAAGATCTTCTTTGCGAATGAAAAATTGCAGTTCTCCGGCATCCCACCAGCAAAATCCGACTTCCCGATCAGAATCCAGAGCAAGCAGCAACAACGTATCGCGAACTTCTTGCTCCGCCTTGGCACTATCCCCGTTTAAATGCAAGGTGATCTCTTTCATGGCTTCATCGACGGAATAGTTGAATTGCGAACCGGTCAACAGCATCAGCGCCGCTTCATACTCGCAATCGCCATGCTGGGTTGCCGGATAACCGAACAAGACCGCCAGATCATCGGAAGTCTCTCCGGTCAACTCGAAGCATAATTCCTCGTAATGCTCGTAATCATGTTCCTCGTCCTCCACCTGATCGTAATCCGCATAGCCGTAATTGGGCGGTTCTAATGAGGTTCTTGCCGACACCCGGTAACCGATAAATTCTTCCTTGAGGGTAGTCGTTTTAGGCGAAGGACGACGGCAGGCTTCCATTAACTGCTCTTCATGGAAATACAGCACTTTGTGTTCAATATGATAGGCAGGTTCATCCACGCCCACGAAAAAATAAAGCATGCCTCCTGCGGGAAGCAGAGCCGATTCATCATGAGGCGTTAATTCACTGAGACGTAGCTGGGCGAGAAAAGTCATAGCGGTTCCGTCGGAAGCCGACGGCCATTCTACATTTGGCGGCAGATCCGGATCGCCCCCGATGCGGGAATGGCCCGTATCCCTGTAATCTTCCATCCCGTTTTTGGATAAGCGAATGCCTTGGCGCACCGTTTCTTTTAAATAATCCAGCGCATGCTCGAAGTGTTGTTCCCGGATCATCTCTTCCAGTTTTCTCTTATTGTCTTCGCTTAACATGACCTCCACCTTTCTCCTTCTCACGGCTATGTACTCAGAGTGCCACGGTAACATAATGATTGCAAAAAAGGTATTTCAATTTTAATTGTAACATAAGAAGATCATCGGATATAAGAACAAACCCGGCAAGACCATTGCCGGGTTTTACGTAATATAACATTTCATATTCTATTAGAACCTTAACAGGAATCTACTCTCCGGTATACATAGATTCGTCTTGCAAACGAATCAATACCTTTCCGAATCGGCCACCTTGCGTGATGTTTAACTTTCCCGCCGGATATGTCTCTTCCAGATAATCGGCCACGATTTGCCGGTTCCGATCATCTGCAGGCAATTCAAATATACTCAACAACTCCATTACCTCCTGGAGCGCCGTTTCTCGGGACACCTCCCTGGTATTCATTTCCCGGGTTACGAGCGACTCATAGGAATAGCCTTTCAGATACAATAAATGGAGTAAATAGGCCATTTCCAGATGTTCGTTTTTCATCGGCTGATCGGTAACCAGAGGCCAGATCTCGTTCATCAGACTATGCTCTCTGGAGCCGACAGACAAACTGATGTAGCAAAACTTCCGGGCGCAACGCAGCACCTTCTCCACACTATCCCAATCGACAATTACCGGGCACATGGAAACAAAGACGAAATCAAAAGCCTTCTCCCATCCCTTCGACTGAATATCGATATCTTCGAATGGCTCCGCAACAACCTCAACCTTCCCGTTTGTTAATCCTGCAGCATTTTCTTTCAGCAACTGGACTAAGGGAAGACTGGGCTCCACAGACGTAACACTTGCTCCTTTTTCCGCAAACGGCACGGAAAAACCGCCCGAGGCCGCTCCAACGTCCAAAACGGAGGCATCTTGAAATGTGACGCCTTGCCCTACCAGCCAATTCATAATCCGCTTTGCTCTCTTCCGCCCTTCTTCATTAAAGGCCTGCTCATTAAACGTCTTTGCCTTGTGATCTAATACGCGGGCAGGATCCATTCCTGCATTTTTCATCTTGTTCACAGCCGTTTGCATATCTTCCTTCCATGCTTTTTCCCAAACAGCTTCATTAAATAATTCGTTTTTCATGATCATTCCCCTTTCAGGATTTTAAAGATTTATTATATCTATGATCATCTCAAAAAATCAGCTGTTCTTCACAGAACAACTGTCATTTTTTTGGCAAGCTCAGAAATTTTTTGGTTTCTTAAAAAGTCCTCCATTTTCCCCTCCGCCGATACCATCACCTTCTGAATCATACATTCGGATCCATGGTTCATTTCGCATTCGAATAAGGAGGCGGTGCCTTCAATGGCATGAATAATGTCAAGAAACGAGATTTCTTCCCAATTCCGCTTCACCCGATATCCTCCATTGGCACCTGATGTGGATTCAATCATTCCCGCCTTGACCAGCTTGGTAAGGATTTTGGATAAATACGTAGGGGAAACCGCTTGCCGTTCCGCCAATTGTTGGACGCCGATAAGCTTATTCGGAGGGGCTGCGGCCAGAAAGAGCATGGTGTGAAGGGCATAGTTCGTCGCTTTTGAAAATTTCATAGCGTAGTGTTCACCTCAATAATGGACTTTATGTGCCCATAATAACTTTTGTGTTGGGTTATGTCAAATCTTCCTCTGCCGGACCCTTCACCAATTTACGAGGCCTGGCGACTCTCACTAACTAGCGGTTGCGCTGAGCCTTGATTATACGGAACAAAGAAGGAAAGGAAGAAACCACCTGCCGCAATCACGGTTAACGCCCAAAACGAGGCTTGAAATCCTTTAAGCATGTTTACGGAAAAAGATACTGAGCTATAATCTGCGGTAATGGTCATAAGGGTGATCAGCAGAGCTCCGCCCATCGACATGCCCAATGTATGTATAGTCGTAGTCATCGACGAAGCGTAGTTCATCATCGAACTTGGCAAGCTCGCCATAGCCAAGGCAGTGATCGGGGTCATCATAAAACCAACCCCGGTCATAAGCATTGCGTATATGCCCATCAATAAAAAATATGAAGCGCGGGCCGTTAGCACCATTGTTAAAAAGGACAATACGACAGCAATCCAGAGAAAGCCGATTCGAATCAAGTAGCGACCGCCAAAATTATCGTAGATTTTTCCTGATATTACGCCTGACACGCCCATAAGCAAGGCGCCCGGAAGAAGCAGTAGTCCCGATTCCCTCAGCATCATCTCCCTGACATTTTGCGCGTAAATGGGAAGCAGTAGTTCTACCCCGGCCATTACGATAAACAGAATTACGCCAATGATCGAAGCATAAGTAAATCTAAAAGCTGCTGATTATCAAATCGGCAGCCTTTGATCAACATAATCTTCTCCTACTTCTCAAGCAACTTATGAATGATTCCGTAATGCCAGCCAATAGCACCTCAACAGTAATTATCTAAAATTTTCAAGAAGAAGGAAATTTCAAAACGGCTTTCAATCCCTCCCCCATATCGCTCTCGAGAATCAACTCTCCCTGATGCGCTTTCGCAATTCTGGCTACCATGGGTAGCCCCAATCCATGGCCCTGGCGGGTCGGGCCTATTCGTCCAGAAGTGTAGGGAAGTAGAATCAAATCGGCAAGCTCATCCTTCGGAATCCCTTTCCCGTTGTCGCAAACCACAATCTGATTCGAACCATCGGCCTCCCCCGTACTCAGTCCAATTTCGCAGCCGCCCGGGTTATGCCTGATGCTGTTCTGCACCAGGTTGGTTATCGCCCGATATAATAGACGTTCATCTCCTGTCACCATCAGACTTTCATCCCCGACATGGAGAGAAATAATATATCGCTCATCAAGACCGTTGTTTAAAAAGTCAGATACGACTTGCCTCGCTAAGACGGAGAGACGGATTGACTTCAAATGTAATGGCTGCATCTCGTATTCCAGCATGGATACCAGATTCAGATCGTTCACAAGGGATCGCAAGCGTTCCCCCTGGCGGCGGATGATCGCAGCCTGTTGTTTCTGCTCGGACGACAGTTCTGGCTGTTCCTCCAGTTCGCTTGCATATCCCAGAATCATGGACAAGGGTGTCCGGATATCGTGGGATATGCCCGCAATCCAGTTCGATCTGGCGAAATCCCTCGCATGGAGTGCGTCATTTTTCTCCTGAAGCATCCGGGAGGTGGAATTGATGCTTTGGGACAAATCATTAAAAATACCCTTGGTCTCCACCTGGACCGGCTCTCCTTTGGAAAGCGTATGGATGCCGTGAATCAACGGCTTGATCCCGCGGACGACTCTCGTTCCGATGAGTACCGATACCAGCAGCGCTAG
Source organism: Fontibacillus phaseoli (assembly GCF_003337355.1). Classification (GTDB taxonomy): domain Bacteria; phylum Bacillota; class Bacilli; order Paenibacillales; family Paenibacillaceae; genus Fontibacillus; species Fontibacillus phaseoli. The sequence continues at coordinate 1,327,008 of NZ_QPJW01000001.1, forward strand.
AGCAACATTGCACACCAGTAACAGCAAAATTCGTACAGGAAGGGACCTGAGCCACTCAGTCAAGAAGTCAAATCGGTATTTTCCAAAGGAGTTTTCGGGATAGCCTAGTACCAGCAGACCATCCTTATGCTCCCATACGAATACCGGATATCCCATGAGATAGTAGCGGGAGAACTTGGCTACGTCGGTCACATCATAGGATCTCGGAATTTCTTCAGGGAGACGCTCGCTCCACAACACCCTTCCGTCCGAACTCAGCAGCATGGCCCATGCTTGGTTCGTATCCAGCAACTGCATTGCCTCGGGGGTAATTGAATAACTTCCCTGTTCCTGATCTAATCCATTAGATATTTTCTGTACTACCGCTTCAGGGGATGGCATCTGATGATGTTCCTTGAAAATCAGCAAACCTAGTAAAACCAGGTTGAACAACAGCAGCAGCAAGGAGACCAGAATCGTAGAACCGACAAAACGCCGTAATATCCGGATAACGCTGTCCATTACCGTGACTCCTGCGTCATGAGTTTATAGCCGAGTCCGCGAACCGTTAACAAAAACACCGGATTCGATGGATCTTTCTCGATTTTTTCCCGAATCCGCCGAACATGCACCATCAAGGTGTTCTCATAACCAAAACTCTCATCTCCCCATACGGCTTGGCATAAGGCGTCACTGGTTACGATCCGGCCCTGATTTTCGTACAACTTGATCAGTATGGAATGCTCCTTGGCTGTCAACGGAAGTCCTTGATTTGCTCCGAGTACGACGGCGCTTTCCAGGTCAACCGTTTTTTGCCCCAAAGTGAATACGGGTAACCGTTCTATCGTGTGGGAGGCGTACACCCGTTTTAATATGGCCATCAGTCGCAAAATTAGCTCTCTTGGCAGAAAAGGCTTAACCATATAATCGTCAGCTCCCAGGCCCAGTCCGAGCAGACGGTCCTCATCTTCACCTCGTGCGGACAGAAACAGTACCGGCATGTCGGAGAATGATCGGAGCGAGGAAAGCAACGAAAACCCGTCCCCGTCTGGCAGCATCACATCCAAAATGGCCGCATCCGGCTTCTCCAATCTGCATACGGCCAATGCATCCGCAAAATTGCTTGCAGTATAGATCCGGAAAAAACCCTCCTTACGCAAGAAACGTTCAATCATTTCTCTTATCTCGGGTTCGTCATCAATAATCAGTATTTTTTTATTCTTGATCGCATCCAATGTCCATCACCCCTATCAGTATACATGATGAAGGTACTCATCCGTTATTCCCTAAATTCATTTAAGGTAAATGTAAGGTTAGCTTCAGGAGGACGCAAGGATCCTGTTCTATATTTGAGCAGCGGATACATTTTAGAAATGGAGTTGATATCAATGAAAAATATGTCACCCCCGATCGTGGAGACCCAAAACTTGTCCAAAACCTATGGAGGCATACACCGTGTGCACAATGTCAATCTGGCGGTGCAAACCGGACAAATATTCGGCTTCCTGGGTCCGAATGGGGCCGGAAAAACAACCACACTCAAGATGCTGCTCGGCCTCATCAAGCCAACCGAAGGCAAAGTCAAGGTGTTTGGCAAAGACCTGGACAGGCATCGTCCGAACATTTTGAACAATACCGGTTCCCTGATCGAATCCCCTTCCTATTACGGCCATCTGACCGGATATGAGAATTTGAAGGTTATGCAGCGGCTTCGCAGCCTACCTGGCAAGAATATTGATAAGGTACTGAAAATTGTCAGACTCGAAAACCATAAGCATAAGAAGGCTGACCAATATTCTTTGGGCATGAAGCAGCGGCTTGGCATCGCCATGGCTTTGCTTGCCTTTCCCAGTTTGCTGATTCTCGATGAACCTACGAACGGACTTGACCCAGCAGGTATCGGCGAAATCCGAGAGTTGATCAAATCCCTTCCGGAACAATACGGAATCACCGTCGTGCTTTCGAGCCATCTGTTGTCCGAGATCGAGCAAATCGCCACATCCGTAGGAATTATCAATGACGGTAAGCTGCTTTTTCAAGGGACGATGCAGAGCCTCCAAGCCGCCAACAAGGTCACTATTCGCTTTAAGACCCCGGACCCTGCAAGAGCGGAGAAAATCCTGCAAAGTCAAGGTTATTTGCCGAAAGTCCAAGGAAGACAACTCCTGTTTACCCATCTCCCGGACGAGGAAGTTTCTTATATAAATCGGTTGCTGGTGGAACAGGGTCTTCCAGTAACCCGGATTGAAGAGCAAAAAAAGAGCCTGGAAAACATTTTCCTTGAACTAACCGGAAAGGAGCGGAGCTTATAATGAAAGCTCTATCGCTGGAGTATTTCAAAATCCGCCGCAAACGCATCTGGATCATGCTCACCTTGTTTCTTGCCGCCGAGATGGTCTGGGCCTCGATGTCCATGAGCATCTCCATCTCCCGCAACGCCAGCAATGCGAGTTGGGAAGCCTTGATCTTCAGCATTTCTTCCATGAATGGATTGTTTCTCCCGATCATATCGGCCATAGTGGTTTCCCGTATTTGCGACATGGAGCATAAGGGGAATACTTGGAAAATGTTAATGACAACCCATACGGGACGCAATCGAGTCTATGCCGCGAAGTACATATGTGCGAACAGCCTGATTCTGTACGGCGTCATTGCGCAGGCTGTCTTCATCGTGGGATTCGGCTGGTCCAAGAGCATTTCCGGGGACGTGCCACTCTCGCTGCTTCTTCAATTTGCTCTCGGAACGATGTTAACGACGCTAGTAATCATTGCACTCCATCAGTGGTTGTCCCTGACGGTGCGAAATCAGGCCTTTGCCTTATGCCTTGGCATGCTTGGCGGATTTATCGGAACGACATCCGGATTGTTCCCGTCAGGCATTCGTCATCTGTTGATTTGGTCCTACTATATGGATTTAAGCCCAATCACTTATGTTTACAACTCTGCTTCAAGTTATTATGTATCCGGCATGCCGCCCATGGGCTTGCAGATTGCCTCCCTGCTATTGGCCGTCATCTTTTATTCAGCAGGGAAGTTGCATAATTCCAAACAAGAGATTTAAGGAGGAGCCTCATGTTAAGGAGTATATCTGCCGAATGGCTCAAACTTCGTCATTCCCGCATCGGCCTGGTGCTGGGAATTCTGCCGGTGATCAGCCTGCTGATCGGATGTTTTAATTACTATTTCAATCAGACCGCCTTGCAGAACGGCTGGTACAGCCTTTGGACGCAGGTCAGTTTGTTCTATGGCGAGTTCTTCTTGCCCATTCTGATTGCCATTTGCTGTGCCTTTGTTTGCCGGCTGGAACATGCTAATCATAACTGGAATATGATCCTGGCCTCGCCGATATCCATTACAAACCTGTTCGTTGCCAAGTTGTTTACTGTCGGCATGATGATCTTTGCAGCCCAGGCATTTTTCATGTTCATGTACTGGTCGGCGGGTCAATTGCTCTCCATTCCGGGTGCCTTCCCCATAGAAACGGTGCTGTGGAGCCTGCGAGGATGGTTCGCTTCCCTTTCTATTGCGGCACTGCAGTTGGGGGTTTCCATACGCCTAAAAAGTTTCGCAACGCCAATCGGAATAAGCCTTTGCGCTGTTTTTCTGGGAATTGGCTTGTATGTTTTGAACTTGGGGCTATTATTCCCCTATTCATTGCTGACCATAGGCATGGGCGTCCTGAGCCAAAAAGGGCTGAACTCCATGGAAAATATTCTTTTTCTACTTATGAATAGCTTCTTTATCCTGTTATTCGGAACGTGGTCCATCAGCCGTTTGAAAAAGAAAGACATCGCATCATCCTGAACCACGTGAACTAAAGAATACTCGAAAAAGCAAAGGCTGCCGAAAGATTGTATTCGGCAGCCTTTGCTCCATTGAATATTTTGATTTTCATTTTATTGGAAAATCAGCTTCGCACCGATTCCAGCTGTTCGGCATCGACTAGATAGCGGTTATACCCAGCGTCGGATGCAAAATGTTCGGAACCGGCAAGCGGCGCTTCCAACTTTCGAAAATCGTGTTTCGAATAAAATCGGTTAGCCGATTGCATAGTTTGCAATGTTTCCAGATAGCAAGCCCTATATTGCTGCTCTACAAACGTGATTGCAGTCTGCAACAAATCCGCAGTAATCCCTGTTCCTCTGGCATCCTGAAGCAAATACATCTTTTGTAGTTCACAAATCCCTTCCTATCTTCAGCTCGAATTGTTCTTATCTTCATTCTAGATCCCTCATAGCAACATGATTCATTTTATGTACTCAAATACTGAACCAACATTTTCACAAAGCGGCTAGCTATTATCGTAATATTAAGGGTAAGGTCCTGCCACGGTTGAAACTATCCCCTTTAATGTAGATGAAAAATGTCATATTGAAAATATTGGAATATTGTTATTCTATCAAGATACGTTTTGATTTTTTTTGCTATATTTCTACAAATTACGACAACAATCCACTGTTCCATCGTGGTTTTTATATATTACCATTTCACAACATGGAGGTTAACACATGAATAAGGAAAGACACGGTTTGGTGAAAAACGGAATGTCCTTTCAAAAGAAATTGCTGCTTGTTTTTATGGGGATTTCACTCATTCCGTTACTCTTCACGACAGCTTTTTTACTTAACTACTTTAATGGAGTAATAAAAAACGACAGCGAGCAATTAGCAATCAACACATTGGAAATCAACATCGCCAGAATTGATGATTGGATCCTTTCGAAGACCTCGGCTGTAGAAGAATTAATCAACCAAAACCCGCAATTTCAGTCGTTTGATAAAAATCAAATTTTCCCATTATTAAACGTCCTTGAGCAGAGCGATGTACAATCCGAAGGTTATAGCATCATTGATAAAAGTGGAACATTGACTAATATGATGAATATGACGGCCGACATGTCGGCAAGCGATTATTACCTTAAAATGCAGTCGACCAACAAACCTGCTTTTGCGGAAATGACGTATCTTGAACAACTTAATAAATATATCATTTCAACGGTGGTCCCTATTCCGGATCAAAATCATAAAGCAGCCGGTGCAATCGCTTTTTCGATCACTCCTAGTGTGCTTACGGAAATGAACCAGAATATACGCATAGCCGATTCCGGGTTTGGATACGTCATTTCGGACACTGGGATGTATTACAGTTATCCTGATGAAGAACGGTTCGGAAAGAAAATGGAAGATTACGCCACAACGGATGAAATGAAACAAGCGATTCAAACGATTTTAAAAAATGATACCGGTTCTGTCACCTACACAGACACAGATGGTAAAGAAATCATTACATATTACGGAACGGTTCCATCCACCCATTGGAAGATGCTGATCACTGTCCCTACAAACGAAATATTCGGTGCGGTTCATCGCGCCCAAGTATTGACGCTTATTATAACTGTCGCCGTTGCGTTAATGGTGCTCCTGTTCTCTTTTTTCTTGTCCAAAGTTATTATTAAACCGATTGTTGCCGTATCTCAGGTCATGAAAAAGGTTGCGCAAGGACACTTGAATGAACGCGTTCAAGTAAAATCCAAGGATGAAATCGGACAAATGAGCGAGAATATTAATCTGATGATTCAGTCGATGTCAGATATCGTACAAAAAGTCCAGGCCACCGTCAGCCACCTGACAAATGCATCGAATGCGATGCTGATCTCAGCTAACCAGTCCGCCGTAGCTTCCAATCAGATAAGTATCGCTATACAAGAAGTAGCTCAGGGCAGCGATTCACAACTGCAAGGAGCGGAGCAATCTGCTCAAGCAACCGAAGAAATGGCCGTCGGTATCCAAAGAATCGCAGAAGCTTCCGGTCAAGTTGCCGAACAATCCGAGCAGGTTACTTCAGAAATAAATAGTGGATATGCGGAGATCCAATCAGCGATTAATCAAATGAATGTTATCAATGCGACGGCTCATCAAACGGCCATGGATATTGAACAATTAAATGATCATTCCCAAAAAATCGGCCAAATTGTTGATTTGATATCCGGCATCTCCAGACAAATATCATTATTATCGCTAAATGCCTCCATTGAAGCTGCCAGAGCCGGTGAACATGGAAGAGGATTTGCTGTCGTCGCCAGCGAAGTCAAGAAACTTGCTGAGCAGACAAGCCAATCGATTATCCTTATTGCCGAGTTAGTGCAATTCATACAACAATCGACAGGCAATGCGACAAGCTCTATGCAGAACAGCGTGAAAGAAATTAACGTCGGTATCGACCGAATGCAGCAAATCGGCGTTGGATTCGACCATATTCGGCATTCCATTGGAGAGGTATCTTCACAGATCCAGGAAGTATCCGCAACAACCGAGGAGATTTCAGCCGGTACGGAGGAGATCTCCGCTTCCCTGGAAGGCATGCTTACCATCGCTAAGGATTCGAATGAAAATGCAAAATCTGTGGCAAATTCATCGGCGGAGCAATCCAATATTATGCAGCATATTAAAGGGTCGGCCCAGTCACTGGATCATATGATTAGCGAGTTGAAGGAACTGATTAAAGCTTTTGAAATTTAATTATAATTATTAAATATCTTCGAGAATCAGAAACAGCCTTGTCCCGTAGATCCTTGAGTCGAATCTACAGGCATAAGGCTGTTTTTTGGATTTATTAGCTTGATCGATTAAAAAATGTAGACGGGAAGTCAGGCATTCGAATCACTTCGCATGCCGGTTACGATAAGGGACTCGCTCATATCTCCGATGACAGGCTGAGGTTCCACGATACGTTCCAGATCAAACCAGTCGGTTGTCGAATTGACGATCTCGTAATCTTTCAATTCGCCTTCCTCCACTTCTTCTCATCCTATCCGCAGGACGGATTCATTTCTAGATGAACCAAAGGATATAGTTTTCCCGAATCATCCCGTTCCGATCGCCCAATGGGAACGAACCCGCATCGTAAATAGAATTGCAAGGCTCCTTCATTTTGTTCGTTGACATCAACCTGTAGGTGACTTCCCTTCAATATTTCGGCATGCCGAATGAATCGCCGACCAACTCCCTTGCCAAAATGATCCGGATCGACAAAAAGCGTGGCGATCTTGCTTCCCTCCAATCCCATAAAACCGATAACTTCATCGCCTGCATTCATTTCTACCCAAAGCTCCGAGGTTCGTAAGGCGCCCCCTTTCACAAACTGATGAAAGAATTCGAAATCTTCTTCCTTCAAGAAGTAATGAGTGCGTCGAACCGCCTCGTACCAAATTCGCACAAGCTTGTCGTAGTCCTTCTCTTCAAAAGCAGTTATGTAAGCCAATATCAATACAACTCCTTAACGATAGATAAAATCGCTATCGGTGATTATGTCGCTGTTTTGCATATGAAGGGAATAACCGGTGTCGGTTAAAGTAACCGTCTCAGTCTTCCCCATAACTTCACATGCTGAATTCAAGTGTATAGCAGGTGTGCGTTATGCTCAAGCATACCGTGATGAAAATCTGCATTCGTGCTAATAACTTGACGAAACTTAGCCAATCAAGATGTCCATCAATTGGCTATATGAACGACAGCCGCCCGCCAACTTGGCGAATGTGGTAAACATCTGCCCACAGGACAAAGTAATTGTAAAACATTTCCCCGATTTGCACAGGGCGGGGATATTTGACAATAAGGGCGGCTTGTTTGTTCATCTCCACCGGTTGGTCAGCCGACGGATAAATGAAACACGCTTCTCGGTTTAGCATCTTCGTCATGACAATCCTAGGTGAAGAACCGTAAGGCATCAATGGATGAAAAGCTTCGGAGTGGCATACATCGGCTATTTGGTCACCCGCTGCAATCGCGGATACCTGAAAAAACCCTTCTGCTCCTTCGTACCTTTCTTCGCTGACCCGGCGCCAGGTTGCGGGATAGGGAAAGGATACCCGGTACACGAAGCTGGTGAAGATGTTTTCCGGAAGCCTTCTGACGCGAGGAGACCACTGTATGGCGGTAATCCGGCCGCCGCTTAGGACGTTCACCGGCATCTGCTCCCTGAGATCGGCAATCCAGAGCTGACTTGCGCTTTCTGCCCCTGTGCATCCCGATAAATATGACACTTTTACCCCGTCCGGAGACCAACTGACGGGAGTGGCGAAACAGTCTGAAAACGCCAAAGTCCTTCGATTCTGGCCGGTACGGCTGTCAATTTGGATGATAGAATAATAATTCGGCTCTCTATAGGCAGTTGCGCTGTAGGCGATGCTTCTGGAGTCAGGCGACCATGCCGGAAAATAGTTCTTGGCGAGCGGTCCGCCTTCCAGCGTATAGACGGTGCCGGTGGCCAAATCCACCGTTGAAATGATAGAGATGCTTGCACCAGGGGACGTATAAAGAGCAGAGGTTCCGTCCGGGGAAATCCGAACGTCATGGAGCGGTCCGCCCGTATTTTGCGTGATTTGTCTCCGGCCTGTGCCATCGGCCCGGATGCGGAAGAGCTGGGTGCTTCCTGTGGAATCCGGTGCCGCAAACAGAAGCTCCAAACCAGAAGGGAACCATTGAGCATCGCTGGCCCCCGGCGCCGGGATAGCAGAGCTGCTATGTAAAAAAGTATCGTAAATTACGATGCGCGAGTTTTTTACATACGTGAGATACCGGCTGTCCGTGGACCAGTCCAGCAACGTGTAGGGCTCGATTTGGTCGATCCTTGCGACGGCGAGCGTGACCGTATCCAGCAGGTGAACCACCTTGCCAATACCGATGAAAGCGATTCTCCTGCTGTCCGGAGACCAATAAGGAACGGAAAATTCCGCACCAAGCCCCCGTGTAAGTTGAAAATTAAGACTGTCCTGCGGTCGGTACAGCCATATGTCGAACGCTCCGACGCGGTCCGACGTGTAGGCAATCCATCCTTGAACGAGATCATGAGAAACAGCTTGCACGGCCAACATCCTCTCCTGAATCATCTTTTACTTCAGATATATTCAGTAGAGGATAATTAGGCGACTGTTCCGGACGGCTTAGGGTTCGAGTGTACTGAGGAACCCGATCATATTTGGTTACTACACCATTAAAACGGTAAATCCAGAAAGATCTATATTTGGAGAAAAAGAAGAACCTCACCCTTCAAGGCAAGGTTCTTTAAAATTAACGGGATAATAACTTCTTATAAAGTTTAATGATGCTCAGGTGCATGCCTTCATGGTATAAATTGAAACTGAGGAATTGTTCCGGCGTTTCCAGAATCATCCCGGCTGACGTAGTATACGGAGGCACGATCTTTTCTTGTAGGCGATGCTCAAGAGCCTGCCGTATCCGCTCTTGCTGTTCTTTTAACAGGATCTCCAGTTCCGTCAAGGTAGGGATGGGAAAGGATACGGGTTGGATGGGTGAAGTACCGTTTTCGAACTGTTCTTTGAACCCATTGGGCAAATGTTGCGGAAGATTCAAATGTTGAAATGCAAACCGTTCACATACCACATAAATGTGCCCCAAGTTCCATCGGATCGTATTGCGGAATCCTTCGGGGATCCGGTCTGCGAGTTGCTCCGTGACTCCCTCCACCAATTTCAAGGTTTGGCCTCTTACAAATGCCAATTGGTTAAACAAAAAGTGTTCCACTGTTATCACTCCTCAACGATTGTACGGTAATGCCAATTCTATCATACTTGTCTCAATTATGAGGGGTGTATTCAGTTATATCGGCTATAAACAATGTAACCGTAATGTTAAGCTGCAATCGTTACGTTGCTTCTCGCCCATATCCAGGCAAGGGCTCCCTGAACGATCGACCGGCCACCCGAGGTCAAAACTTCCCGGATAGCTCGTAATTGCTTCGTCATCTCCGGCGAAGGCACCCCATCTTTGAAGTACGTCAGCCAATCCAAGTCACTGACCCCATCGCGAGCGGTTCGCGGTTAATAGACGCCAATCGGTTCCATTCGTAAAGGTATAATATGACGGCATTGTCGTTAAAAATGTTCAAAAAATGCTGGATCGCTATACAATGGTTGCTCTAAGCTAACAATTCGGCCCGATTCGTCAGATCCGTTGACCAGCCGAAGAAGCGAATCTTTCCTTCCTCCACTAATTCCTCCAACACGCGCATCACTTCCGGAGCCAAATCTACAACATGAAGAAGAAAACTCTTCCAAATATTCTTTATTCGAACTCTACCTTTATATTGACGATTTCGGACCTCGTGCCGATCCGGATCGGGGGTCCCCAGAAACCGAAACCGGACGTAACTATGGAATGCATGTTTCCTTTTTTGAGATAGCCCCAGTCATTCTCGAAGAGCGCATTTGTAATCAGGTTACCGGGAAACACTTGGCCGTGGTGGGTATGACCCGAAACGATGAGATCCACTCCCGCTTGCTCGGAGACATCCAATTCAGTAGGCTGGTGATCCATTACAATCACAGGCTTGTCCGGATCGATACTGCTCATCAACTTGTCCAGTGAGAGCCGGTCGAGATCGCTTTTGTCTTTGCGTCCAATTAATGTCAGTTGGTCATTTATGATAATTGTTTCATCATATAAAACATGAATTCCGCTGCGCTCTAACGTATCAATCAACTCCTGCATCGTGCCGTTATGTTTGTCATGATTGCCTAGCGTGGCGTACACGCCATACGGTGCCTGAAGTTTAGACAAAACCACATCGATCTTCTGATCGATGAAGGGCTGAATATCGTCGTCAAACAGGTCACCCGGTAGCAAAATGAGATCCGGCTTTAGCTTGTTCATTTCCTTTACCAGCCGCTCCGCATGGTCTTTGCCCGATAGCAACCCAAAATGCGTATCCGCCGCCATTGTGATATTAAGATATGAGACCGGCGATGTACCCTTGTCCATCTTGATGGTATACGGTCGAACGATCGGGGTATATGCATTAAAAGTACCGTAACCCAGTAATGAGACCAGCAATGCCAACGTCGTAAGCCCCGCCCAGAACTGGGTTCTGTGCCGGGGTAACCGAGTGAACCGCAACAAAATGACGGTAATATGGGCGAGTGGCACCAACAATAGCAGTAAATAAAATACTGCCATCCAATAAGCGCCGAGAATCCCCAGGATCTTTAGACCCGGAATCCGGCCGATAAGGAATGAACAGGCGGCCAGTACTATCACGATTATGTAAAGCGTCTTGAACCGCAAAGTCGAAGTTTTCGGTCGAAGCCAGCGGTACCCGCGCCAACCGATATAATATACCAGAACGCCATATATTAGCATGGCGAAGATCCCGATTACGATAAACATAGCCATCTCCTTCGTCTTTAACCCGCTATCCCCATCATAACTTTGATCATGTCATAATTTCAAACTCCTTTATTCCGGCATTCAGACTTAAGAACTTTTCCCGGACTTCGAATCTTGCCTGTTCAAAAATGAACAGCAGCCAATCGCAATGACTGGCTGCTGTTGTTTAACACCTTACATATTTGCGTTTGAAACCAAGCTGCTCTTTGTTTACTGCCTTTTGAATATTTTCGGAAGCGTTTAGAAGTTTTCTTTTTGTCTTATCCCGGTTGACTTCTACCGGCCCTACTGCCTTTGCCGTTTCGACAGCCTTATCATGCAGCGGCAGATAGGATACCGCCACGGTGTATATAAAGTTATTCATCGCATATTTAGCTCGTTCGGGAGCTTCGTGAATCCTGTTTTTCACCTGATCAAGCATCCCGGAAATTTTACTCTCGGAAAATTCGCTGTCCGGCCGGTTGCCCAAAAGCCAGCAATAACAGCTCCAGCCCCCGGACATTCTCAATTCTTCCCCGCTTGCAATCCACTTATCGGCTACTTCTTGCGCAATATTACTTTCCGCAAGGGTTACTGCAACTACATAATCGGACAACATGTAAAAATAGGCCGCATCCATCCAACGATCAAAATCGTCTTCCGTCATTGCTTTAGGGTCAGCTATGATGCCGGCGAAGTACATAGCGTCATAGTTACCGGTAGCATAAAGCTGATCGGCCAAAGGTTGATTTATTTTTGTTTTCTTAAAGATCGGTTTCATTTGGCCTGTAGCCACACCAAAAAGCGGTTCATGGGCTCCGTTGGATATATACATTTTCTTGGTTCGTTCCTTGCCGAGCGACTCAAGCTCCTGCATGACCATGTCCAAATTCATGATTTATCACTTCCTTAATTTTAAGTACTTTCATCCAGTTTATTATAACCAATACCGGAAAAGGAAGTGTACTCGCCTTTTGCGCCTAAAGTTAATGGTCTTAAATTTGTTATATACGAAAAAAAGATGATAATATGGCTCTGAGCCTCTTTATTTACAGTTTTCTTTTGGCAATAATGATTAAAAAGAATTGGAGTGAAACCATGATTCATATACTCGTCGTGGAAGATGATAAGCATGTAAGGAGACTTCTTGAAGCGGTACTTAAGCGCGAAGGATATGATGTTTTTACTGCGGAAGACGGTATAAAAGCATTGGATGTTCTTGAAGTACAGCATATTGATTTGATCATTTTGGATATTATGATGCCAAACATGGATGGATATGAATTCGCAAAAGAAGTAAGAGCCGCCAATAGTTTAATCCCGATACTTATGGCTACTGCGAAGCATCACTCTGAAGATAAGAAAAAAGGGTTCCGGCTCGGAACCGATGATTATATGACCAAGCCCATCGATACCGAAGAAATGCTTCTTAGAATACAAGCGCTGCTGCGCCGCTCCCAAATCGCAAATGCCCGTAAGCTCGTTGTGGGCAAAGTTACCCTTGATTATGAAGCCTTGACGGTAACGCGGGAAGATGAGAAGCAAACTCTTCCCCAAAAAGAGTTCTACTTGCTATTCAAGCTATTATCCTACCCGGACCGGATTTTCACCCGCATCCAGCTCATGGACGAAATATGGGGCTTGGAAAGCGAAAGCACCGACACTACGGTCAATGTGCACATAAATCGTTTGCGGAAACGGTTTGAAACTTATCCCGAATTTGAACTGGTTTCCGTTCGCGGATTGGGATATAAGGCGGTGAGAACAAATTGAACAAAATGACTACCAAATTAAACAATAGAATCAGCCTTCCCATTTATTTCTCTATTGCCGTATTTTTTATTTTTCTCATTACCGTTAGCATTACAGGGCTACTGTTTTATTTAGCGCATTTTTTTGGCCTGCTGAATGAAGATATCGCTCATGACGGGACCATTCTTCCCGTAATTATTCTAATCGCTTGCATAATTATCGGAACTACGATCTCGGCCGTCACCAGCCGAAGAATGGTAAAGACCATTCGGATGTTCATAGAAGCCACGGATCGGCTTGCCGGCGGCGACTTTTCCATTCGTCTTGAGCTGAAAGGTCCCCCGGAATTTAAAATTCTTTCCGAAAATTTTAACCGTATGGCCGAAGAGCTCGGGGGAATTGAAATTTTGCGAACCGATTTTGTAAATAATTTTTCCCATGAATTTAAAACACCCATTGTATCGATCAAAGGATTTGCCGAAGTCTTAAAGCATGATGATCTTTCCAAAGAAGAAAGAGATGAATATCTGGACATTGTTATTGAGGAATCGGCCAGACTGGCCTCTCTCGCCTCGAATGTTCTTGAGCTTTCGAAAATTGAGGCGCAAACAATTCTGACAAACAAAGGGCGGTTTAATGTCGGGGAACAAATTCGCCAGTGTGTGCTGCTGCTCGCTGCCAAAATGGAGAAAAGGAATCTGTCGCTAAATGTTAATGTACAGGACCTTGAGATCTCCGGTAATAAGGAATTGCTAAATCAAGTCTGGTTAAATTTGTTGGATAACGCGATCAAGTTCACGTCAGATGGTGGCGAAATTGAAATTGACATGAAGAAAAATGTGAATACGGTAATGATTCAAATCCGTGACAGTGGAAGCGGCATTCATCCGGATGCCCTGCCCAGGATCTTCGATAAGTTTTACCAGCAGGATACTTCGCATTCTACTGCGGGTAATGGCCTTGGACTTGCGATCGTGAACCAAATCATTCACCTGCACGACGGGACGATTGTTTGCAACAGCACCGCATCCCAGGGAACCAAGTTTACGATTTCGATACCGATTGGACTGTAGCATAAGTCTTGAAAGAACCGAATGGTTTTTTCAAGACTTTTTCTTTTTTTCAGAAAAGTTAATTTTCAGTTTATCTATTTTCGATAATATACAAGCAACATCATAAAAAGGAGTCAGACATATGCTCACAATACTCAAGTACTTAAAATCGAAGGAATGGACCTTAATCGGCATTAGCGTCCTCTTCATTGTTGCCCAGGTATGGCTGGACTTGGAATTGCCCGGTTATATGAGCGACATCACCCGTCTTGTACAGACACCTGGAAGTGAAATGAGCGAGATAATAGCCGCCGGAGTCTGGATGTTGCTCTGTGCTTTGGGAAGCTTAGCGACCTCTATAATCGCGGCAGGAATCGCCGCCAAAATTGCGGCTAACTTCTCTTCCAGATTACGCTCCAAATTATTCGACAAGGTACAGTCCTTCTCCATGGAAGAAATCAACAACTTTTCTACGGCAAGCTTGATCACTCGCTCGACAAATGATATCACGCAAGTGCAAATGCTGATCGTCATCGGTTTGCAGGTGCTGATTAAAGCCCCTATTCTTGCGGTATGGGCGGTGCTCAAAATCACGGGCAAGAGTTGGGAATGGTCGCTTGCGACCGGTGTCGCCGTTGGCGTGTTGATTCTGATCGTCGGCATATGTATCGTACTCGTGCTGCCGAAATTCCAGAAATTGCAGCAACTGACGGATAACCTGAACCGTGTGGCCAGAGAAAACCTTACAGGACTTCGTGTCATTCGCGCGTATAATGCGGAAAGCTATCAGGAAGATAAATTCAGCGTAGCCAACCATGAACTCACCCGAACAAACTTATTCGCCAACAATGTGTTGTCCATGATGATGCCAAGTATTTCGCTCATTATGAGCGGCTTAAGTCTTGCAATCTATTGGATAGGTGCCGTGCTGATTCAAAATGCGAATGGTACCGCCAAGATGGGACTATTTTCGGACATGATCGTCTTCTCATCCTATGCGATGCAGGTGGTCATGGCATTCATGATGTTGATCATGATCTTTATTTTAATGCCGCGGGCTCACGTATCCGCCAAAAGAATCAACGAAGTATTGAATACCAAGCCAAGTCTGATGAACGGATCGCTCACCTCCTCCCCTGCAAATCGGGTTGGGGAAGTGGAATTCAGAAATGTCAGCTTTAAATATCCGGATGCGGAAGAATACGTCGTTAAGGACATCAGTTTTACAGCGAAACAAGGAGAAACTGTCGCATTTATCGGATCGACTGGATGCGGGAAAAGTACCATCGTCAATCTGATCCCCCGTTTTTATGACGCTACGGCAGGCGAAGTGTTGGTGGATGGTATCAATGTCAACCAATATGAGCAAAGTGCCTTGCGCAATAAAATGGGATATGTGTCTCAGAAAGCGGTCTTGTTCGGCGGCACGGTGACCTCCAATGTTGCTTTCGGCGATAATGGCAGTGATTTGTCCTCGGATGTTGTAGATGCAGTTTATACCTCGCAAGCTTCGGATTTTGTTGAAAAGATGGATGGAAGCTACGAGGCCCATGTCGCGCAAGGCGGTTTGAACCTATCCGGCGGGCAAAAGCAACGGCTGTCGATTGCCCGTGCCATAGCGCGGCGTCCGGAAATTTTGATCTTCGATGATTCCTTCTCGGCGCTTGATTATAAGACGGACCGCAAATTGCGCAGTGAGCTGAAGAAAGAATCCCGCGGTACTACCATGCTGATCGTTGCGCAACGGATCGGTACGATCAAAGATGCGGACAAAATAGTTGTGCTCGAAGCCGGACGCATCGCAGGCACGGGAACACATGATGAATTAATGCAGTCCTGCAGCGTCTATCAAGAGATTGCTTATTCACAACTTTCCAAGGAGGAGCTGGCCTAATGAACAAGCGCAAAGAGCAACTCAACACCTGGAGCAAACTTCTCCGCTATTGCCGAAGCCATATTCCCGTTGTCCTTATTGCGGTTATCAGTGCGGCAATCGGTACGGTACTGACATTGATCGGTCCGGATAAGCTTTCGGAGATGACAGACCTGATTACTTCGGGCAACGCCACCGGCATTGATATGAACGCCGTTACTTCCATCGGACTCTTCCTTGTACTGATCTACGGTCTCAGCTCTCTCCTGTCATTGGCGCAAGGGTTGATCATGTCCATAGTTACGCAAAAAGTTTCCAAAAGCTTAAGAGCCGATCTCTCCCGTAAAATTAACAGACTTCCGATCTCATATTATAACAAGTCTACAACCGGTGATATTTTATCCCGGGTTACAAACGATGTGGATACGATCGGGCAAGCCATGAATCAAAGCGTCGGTATGCTGGTCACCGCTGTATCCATGTTTCTAGGGTCCATCATCATGATGTTCAAAACGAATGTGCTCATGACCCTTACAGCGATCGTGGCCACTGTCATCGGTTTTGGCATGATGGCGGCAATCATGAAGAAATCTCAGAAGTACTTCCAAAGTCAGCAAGAATATTTAGGGAAAATCAACGGCCATGTGGAGGAAGTATATACTGGCCATACGGTAGTGAAAGCCTACAATGGCGAAGCGCAAATGCGCAGCACATTCGAAGGCTTGAATCAGAGCCTCAAGGATAGTGCGTTTAAAGCCCAATTCCTTTCCGGCCTTATGATGCCGATCATGATGTTTATAGGAAATCTGGGCTTTGTGGCCGTTTGTGTCGTCGGGGCCGTACTTGCCATGAATGGGACCATATCCTTTGGGGTCATTGTAGCCTTCATCTTGTATGTCCGTTTCTTCACACAACCGCTCTCACAAATTGCGCAAGCCGCACAAAGCCTGCAATCGGCGTCCGCTGCCAGCAAACGCGTCTTTGAATTCCTGGAAGCCGAGGAAATGGTCGATGAAAGCCATAAGGAAGGACGTCTTGAAACCGCTGTGGGCGAAGTGAAATTCGAGCATGTGCAATTTGCTTATGAGAGTTCGGATAAGCCTGTCATTAAAGATTTCTCTACAGAGGTTAAGCCCGGACAAAAAATCGCGATCGTCGGTCCTACCGGTGCAGGTAAAACAACGCTGGTAAACCTGCTGATCCGGTTCAACGAATTAAATAGTGGGGAAATTTACATCGACGATACTCCGATCAGTAGTTTAACAAGAGAGAATATCCACGATCTATTCTGTATGGTTCTGCAAGACACTTGGTTGTTTGAAGGTACAATCAGGGAAAATCTTGTCTACAACAAAACAGGGGTATCCGATAAAGATATTGAGGATGCCTGCAAGTCGGTGGGCTTGCACCATTTCATCCAAACCTTGAGTGCCGGATATGATACCGTCTTGAACGACAAAGTCAATCTATCCGCCGGCCAAAAGCAACAGCTTACGATCGCCAGAGCGATGCTCAAAAATGCGCCGATGCTCATTCTTGATGAAGCGACAAGCTCGGTCGATACCCGTACAGAGCTTTTGATCCAGCAGGCCATGGATAAACTTATGGAAGGAAGAACCTCCTTCGTGATTGCTCATCGACTCTCCACGATTAAGAATGCCGACGTCATTCTTGTGCTGAAGGATGGAGATATTCTGGAAAGCGGCAGCCACACCGAACTGCTTGCCAAGAACGGCTTCTATGCCGAGCTTTACAACAGCCAATTTGAACAAGCTTCTTAAGCCTAGGATCTCGAAAAATACGTATAGGGCCATGCTCTTGTCCTTGATTTATGACAAGAGCGCGGCCCTTTTGTCGTGGCATGTTCAAGCACAATGATTAACTTCGTTAAATGCAAAAAAGCCCCCAATCGAATACTGCCACTAGAACTTAACCTTACGTGGTGAGCTTATTTATTTCCTTAATAGCTATTGTTGAAAGCTTGCTTGCCTCCGCTTCGCTGATTTTAAAGGCAGAGGTATCATTGCGGGTTGGTTTTGAATTCTGAGGAATGAAATCTCTTATGTGCTGGTCAAGCACGATTGCAGGTTTTGTTCCCGTGCGTTTTAAAAGTTCTGCAAATAGCTTTGGATTTCCACCGTCAGCCCCACCGCTGATAGAAAAGAAACCATAGGCTTGAGGACTTGATTTTAGGCGATGTAAATACTCCCGAAGCGGTGAAGCAATATGCCCCATCCAGATCGGGGCGAAAAAGAGAATCAGATCATATTGCTTAAGGTTATTCGGGCAAGGCTGCATCTTTGGTGTCCGGGCAAAAATCATATCCATTATAATACTTCCCATTGTCATAGGCTTTTGTGTTGCAATTTTAATATGTGTTGCCGACAAGCCCTTTGCTACGCATGCGGCAAACATATCATTGTTGCCAGTGTATGAATAGGAAACAACGGCAATGTTCATTATATCTCCCCCAAAATAATTATTGTTTAGCTCGTTTCAATGCATTTTCCAACGCTTTCAGATGGGCTTTGGAGGTAAGCGTTGCCCCGCTGATTGTATCCACTTGTAAAGATTCGGTTTCCAGCACCTTTTGAAACAAATGATTTATCGTCATCCCGTCTGTTAATTCCACAGCGTTTCCATCCCTGTCCAGAGCGCCTTTCAGTATGGTTATCCCTGTAATTCTACCGCCGGATATGGTGACTTCAACCGTTGCATTTCTGGAAGTTCCTTTGGTTCCGGCGTATTCTCCGATATATGTTCCGTCCCGCAGCCGTGTAAAATCAACATCCCCGATTGTAAGAGCCTGAAGCTCCCTGCGCTCCGGAGCATCCGCAAGAAGTGCAATAACAGTTCCCAACACAGCTACGCTTAGAACAATCAAAAGGATAAGCCGAATTTTGATTTTCCTTCTTCCCATTTTTAAAGCAGACATATACGCTCCTCCCTCATTCCAGCGTAATTTTCACATGCTGGTTTTTATCCGGCTCATCAACCTCCACCAACAGGTAAGGCAAAGTCAGTTCACCGCTTCCAAGTGATTCGAGAATGGCATCCATATCAACATCCTTAAGACGTTCCAATTCATTATTGGCGCCTCCTTTCTTTTTTGAGTTGTCTGCCATTTGCCCGAATTTCAGCCCCATTTTTACAACAAAATACGGAACACGCACATTAGCGGTCATAACATCGTTCTCGGTAACTTCAATACGAATTCCTTTTGGTTTAACAGGTTTCATGTTCTGTTTGTTTCCCATAATAAATCCTCCTCAAATTAAAGTTATGAATGAATTTTATAATATTCGTTCATTTATGTTTGAAAAATTACTGCTCCGTTTGACTATTCGGAGCAGTCCATCAGGCTTTTCATAATAAGCTCGGTCATAAGATGCAAAAGCTCTGGAAAATATTCAATCCCGATTTCCTCCTTGTGTGTATCCACATTGATGATTGCTGCGAAAACCCTCATAATCATTTTACTGTCTATATCTTTTCGCATTTTTCCCTGTTTCTGCCAGAGTGTTATGAGTTCCAAAAAGCTGTCATACAGAAAGTCCACACTGTCAGCGCCGTTTTCTTCGCGGTAGACCTGCTCCAGCTTTTCAAATACGCTTCTGTTGTACCATTCCCGCAGAATGGGGTTCGCTTTTGTCCCTTCTACGTTTAGTTTAAGCATTTGTCCTACTACATCCACTGGGTACTGTTCCAGGTCAAGTAACTGAAAACATGCTTTCTTCAACTTTGCGTTTTCTTCCAGAAAAATATCCATAAAGAGTTTTTCTTTGGAGGGATAGTAGTTATAGAAAGTACCTACTGCCATTCCGGCCTTTTTTGTGATTTCTGAAATGTTGGTTTCCTTAAATCCCTTTGCGCTGAATAGTTCCTTTGCACAATCGTAAATTTTTGCCTTTTTATCTTCCAAGGGTAAACCTCCAAGTGGACAACCATAATATGAATGAAAAATAATCTATTCATTCATATTATGGCTGTTGTAAGATAAGTTGTCAATATAGATACAAAAAAACAGGGTATCGTTCTATCAAAACGATACCCTGTTTTTAGAAAACTTACTTGACAGTGCCCATAAACAGTTTAATTTTTATCAAGGTTACCTTTCCCATGGATTTCTTACATTATCTTTTCCGGTAATGAGTCCCTGCTCTAAAGCATAGCGCGTCAGCTGTACTCTGTTTTGAACTTGAAGCTTCTGTAATATGTTCTTCAAATGGTTTTTGACCGTATGCTCCGAAATAATTAACTTTTCGGCGATCTCTTTATTGGTTAGGCCGTCGGTAACGTTACTCAATATTTCCTTCTCTCTGAAAGTCAAGGACTCGACGGATTCACTTCGATTCGTTAGGGATACATCCTTCAAAATTTCAAAGGCCAGCTCACGGCTTAAAGGTGCCTCTTCATGAACAATAGAATTCAAATATTGGATCCATGTGGACGGCGCAAGGTTCTTGAGAAGATAACCTTGGGCTCCACGTTTTAAAGCTTCCAAAAGATGGAACATATCATCTGAAACCGTGATCATGACGATCTTCACATAAGGAAAGCGTAATTTGATGCGCTGCGTAGCTTCCAATCCATCCATATCAGGCATTTGGATATCCATCAAAATCAGGTCAGGCATCCAATGTTCCGTAAACTCAATGGCTTCCTGCCCACTTGTTACCACGCCGACGATCTCAAATTGATCGTCGCCTGAAATAATCTCGCAGATCGCTTCTCTTGCATGGGCATGGTCATCGACAACCAGAACACGCGTCTTCATGCTCCTCCTCCTGTCTTTTGAAGTTCCAGGGTTGTCCGCTCATTTTGATTTGAAATACGAAGCTGCCACCTCATATCATCCGCCCGATCCTTCATAATGTTCAATCCGTAACTGTCTTTTAAATCCATCAACTCTTCTCGAAATCCCTCTCCATTATCTTGAATAGTCACTTTCCAATCGGATTCATCCCCTTGAGCTAAGATCCAGCCCTTCGTGGCGCGGGCATGCTTCTGAATATTCACGACCGCTTCACGAATACAAGCTAATATCTCAACTTTCTCCCTCGGATTCATGGCTTCCTCCGGAATGTTCCAGTCGATCTCGATCGGAATAAGAACCTCATCGGCAATGATCTTTACTTTGTCTTCCAAAGTTTCTTTTAGCACAACTTCGCTTTTTGTATTCGTGGAATATCTGAGGTTCGCAATGGCCTGTCTAACATATCTATTCACTTCGTGTACGGTCTTTCGAACCGTATATACCGCTTCTTCATGTTTTTTTGTGTCTGCTGTAAATTCAAGTTGATCAACCTTTACGGATAGCAAAAAGAGCGATTGGGCTATTCCGTCGTGAAGCTCTTTGGCCAGCTGTTCACGGGCTTCAAGCGCCGCTTTTTGAGCCCGTTCGGTCTGCAGTTCTTGCTGGATTTTTTCCAATAGGGAGAATAGTTGATTTAATAGGGTGACGCTAACCAGGTAAACCAGAACGGGTGTGAGCCAGTTCCCCAAATCCATGGAGATGTATGGCATGAGAAACTGGTGCCGCACATACTCCCACAACCCGACAATGAGGGTCGGTACGAATAAAATCATCCACTTTATTTGTTTATATGTCATGAATCACTTCCCTCCAATCCTAGCCTATGTATATAAAACATATCATGGTTTCAAGAAAAAGAGGATTAAAATGAATTTAATCCTCTTTGAGAGTCTCAATGAATTGAGATAACTGCTGCTCACTACTTATTTCCCCTATGAAGGAGTGAGCGATGTTCCCGTTTTTATCAAGTAGATAGGTGACCGGCAACCCGGTTACGGCGTATAATCCTGAAATTCTGCCAGTTGCATCGATAATAACGGGAAAGTCGAATTGATGTTCCGACAAAAACTCATTGATGGTACCTTTGGATTCTCCTGCATTCACAAACAAGGTAACGGCTTCCGAATTGCTATCTTGGAACACTGTATTGATCAGTGGCATTTCTCTTACGCATGGTTCGCACCAGGATGCCCAAAAATTAAGAACAACGACTTTTCCGCGATATTCGGAAAGAGAGACTTTTTCCCCGTCCGTATTCACAGCCTGAAATTCGGGAGCGGCTCTCCCAGTACTCAAACGTTGGGATCCAGATTGATCTTCATTACTATGCTTACCTGGTAGAACGACCCATAGAATAGCGGCGATAGCTAGTAACGAGATTAAAAGGGTCAGCCCGGACCGGAAATTAAGTTTCATAATCATCGTCTTCTTCCTTATTCCTTGTGACCAGCTCCATACTATGCTGGAATGCTTTATGCAACGGATAGTCGCCAAACAATTGACGGTACTCCTCCACAGCACCTTCCCCGCAATTCTGTCCTTCATGCAAAAAAATGACGTAGTCGGCCAACTCTTCCGCGATATCCAATTGGTGGGTGGAGAAGAGAACCGTCTGACCTTCCGATTTTACCATTCTTATAAGATTCACGAATTCCTTCATCCAATAGGGATCCAAACCATTGGTCGGCTCATCCATAATGAGCAACGCAGGTTTTGCAAGGATCGATTGGGCGAAGAGTACACGCTGCCGCATTCCCTTGGAAAAACTGCTAACCGGTTTGTTTTTTTTATCTGCAAGTCCCACAAAACTCAAAACTTCATGCACTCTTTGTTCGGGCACCTTACGCAATGCAGCCCAGAAGGACAATATCTCTTGGGCTGTCATTCCTTGCGGAAACTGAAAGTCATCAGGCATATAGCCCATTTGTTCCGCGAACTTTTTTCGGTCATTTTTCCATTGGATTCGGTTGACGACGATTTCTCCTGAGGTGGGTTGAAGGATTCCTGCAATCATTCGTAGAACCGTGCTTTTTCCCGCCCCATTACCGCCGCATAATCCGACAATGCTTCCCTCTTCCAGTTGAAAAGAAATTTCCTGTACGATCGTTTGCCCCTTTATTTTTTTAATCAAATTTGAAGCAACAACGAAGTTTTCAGGCACGCGATCTCCTCCTTTCCCAAATCCAGCAGACGCAAGTTAAGGAGAAAAGCAGCCAGACGAGAAATAGAACAAAAAAAGAAAAACTGCCGCTAGCACTATGAATCCAGCCTACCCATTGGTAATATTCCGGTCCAAGTACAGAACCGCCTCCAAGTTTAATTACGACAAACAGCCTTACGAATTCCGCCGGATTCAAAAACGTAAAAATAACGAGCAAGGGTTTGATCCATAAGTATGGAAGAAACCCAAGGACAGCAATTAAAATCGTCGGCCAGGCAATGACCGTAAAAAACCAGATCATCACCGAAATCGTCAACGCTTGCCATCGATTTTTGGCCAAGGTTCCAATCCATAGCGCGAGTGCTAGAAATAGAAGAACAAGTCCGCATGAAAATGATAAAAAGAGCAGATAAGTATTGACTTCGAACATTTTCCCTACCAATACGGTGACTATGCCCATCAAACCATAGCCAAATGATATAATAGTCAACAATACAACGGATAAACCGAAGTATTTCCCTAACATGAAGGAAAGGGTTCCTAGCGGATAGGTAGATAGCAGTTGCCAGCTTCCTTCTTCTTTTTCGGCGGTTAAGGAAAAGGAACCCAAAAAAAGCGACATCAATGGAAGTAAATATAAAATCAAACTTAACATGGAACCGGTAACACCTGAATATCCGCTGATTTCATTTTGAGAGTTGATTAATAACAAGCTTAGACTAAACACTGAAAATAAGACTAAAAATGAATAAGCCCAAGGGTTCCGAAATCCAACCTTAATTTCTTTCTTGGCGACCTGCAGCATATCGGACATAGCTATAACCCCATCTTGTTAAAATCCATGAATCAATGTCCCGTGCTGTCTTCATGCCTATTTTCATCATGTTCATGCGAATTCCCATGTGCATCCCCGTCATCATGCATGTGCATATCCATGTCCATCATGCCTTTGCTTTGTTCCCATTTGTGATTGGCCAAATCCTCCGAACTAAGCAACTGACCGACGCTCTGCTCTTGAATAAATTGTTCTGCAGACTTTTTGTCCTTAAAACTGACCAATCCGTAAGCCATCGGTGTACGAATTGAGGCATCATAGACATACGCTGCCTTTTCGTACTCAATCCACTCTTTATCGTTGTAATCACGGACATAGGCCATCCCGATTTCATCGGTACCATTTTGAGATTTCCATTCATTCATACATCCGATATCATCAAATTTGAGACTTTTGCCTTCCTTCGTCACGATCTGGGTGGCAAAGGCGTCATCCTTGACCTGCATGTTACAGATCACGCAAACATCGACATCCTCATTAATAGCTTGCGGTTGATATGTTTTCTTTCCGCACCCGGCAACAACAATTAACACTAAAATAAAACTTAAAGCCACAAATCCTTTTTTCATGTTTTTGACCCCCGTGAGTAGATTATGGTTAACCCCGAAATTAACAGCAGCATTGAGGCAATGATTAATAAGAACGTTTTTTCTGGTAGCAACCTTTTGTCTGCTATAGTACTTGAAATAATTGCAGGTTGATTCAATTTCATTCTCGGTGAACTGTCCGTGGTCCAGCTATTCTGATCATGTTCATACATTCCGCTTAAAAAACTGATTCCCGGTGATTGGAAAAAAAGTTGATAAGCCGGAGTTTCAGAGATTAAATTACGATAGAACGGATTGATGGAATATTTGATTTCACTATTTCCATCATGGTTAGTATCGAGAACCTTGGCGGAATCCCAAAAATTATGCTCAATTTGATTCGACTGGCTATCATTTGCTTCCGACTCTATGACATTGGCAACAAAGTCGTTATTTTGAATGATGTTGTTCTCTGCGTTCACAAATTGAATCCCTACAAAATTTCTATAAATGGAGTTGTGGCTCAGCTTGTTTTGACTGGATCGCTCCAGATAAATACCGACTCGATTTCCTTCAATGGAATTCTTTTGGACTATGGACGTTTGTACATCGTATAGCAAAATGCCTTGCGAGTTTGCGTTGTTTTTTTGCTTGGCAAAGGAATTGTCTGAAATCAGAACATCCCGAACCCCCATAATCATTGCACCGGTCATATTGTATTCGCCAATATTTCCGACAATTTTGGTTCCATCAATATACATACAATGAATACCGTAGCGTGACCCGAAAATCATATTCTCAACAATATCCAGACTTTTACTATTATCCAGGTATATCCCGTCCCGCATATTCGATATTTTGTTATTTGCAATCCGGTTATGATTTGATTTGAAAAGATCGATTCCGTTCCCCTTCTGCCCTATCGCAGATTTCCCCTGGCTAGTGTCCCAGGTAATGTTGTTGTTTTCTAAGATGCAATTCTCGGCATTACGCAAGAGGATTCCAAATCCGCGGGTTCGGATTTTTAAATTTCTTATAGTGACACGGTCAGCTTGAACATGAACGGCCGTCGATTCTTCTCCGGCGTGTTTTTGTAAAACATTAATGTCATGAACGGTTACCCCGTCGGCTTGAATGGTTATCGCCGGTTCAGGTTTATCGTTGATAAGCAAGACATTCTCTGAACCTAGAATTTCTAATCTCTTATTAATGACGACAGGTCCTGAATATTTTGGTTCCGCTAAAACAATTCGATCTCCAGGTTTTGCTTTATCGATGATATCCTGAAGTGAAGGAACAGAGTCATTTGAACTCACCTTATATCTTTCATTCGAGGCATGAACCCTTGAGAAATC
Organism: Fontibacillus phaseoli; assembly: GCF_003337355.1. Taxonomy (GTDB): domain Bacteria; phylum Bacillota; class Bacilli; order Paenibacillales; family Paenibacillaceae; genus Fontibacillus; species Fontibacillus phaseoli. The sequence goes on from NZ_QPJW01000001.1 coordinate 1,352,520, forward strand.
CAAAGAAAACTGTCCCGTTAAAAATAATACAAAAACGCAGAAAATTAACGCATTCTTTCCTTTCATAAAAGACACCCTAGCTTTCTGATTGGAATGGGATCCTCCCTTTCGATTGTGAGAATAGTTGCACAGGGCTAAATTTAATAATAGCCATAAAGATAATAAGCTAAAACGTTTTTCACTTGTATAGCCCACTTGAGTGATATTTCATACACAAAGATAGTTTTTTTGTGTCTTTTTTTTGACATTAAGAAGATCCATACCTTTTACTTCTCCCCCACTTTATAAATATTGTCGCATATCCGATTCAGTAGACTGGCCTCATGGCTGACAACGATCACTCCGATTTCTCTGCTCTTGCAGATGTTGAGAAATGCATTCCATATGCTTGCTTGAGTAATCGCATCCAGCATGGTAGTCATTTCGTCGGCGATAATATATTTTTGTAGCCGGATTCAAGGCCCGGGCAATGCAGAATCGCTGCTTCTCGCCGCCGGAAAGCTCGATAGGCCAACGCCCCATCCATTCTTCCTTTATTTCGAAAGCACCAAAATGTTCTGCGATGGGGTATACGATTCCGTCAAAATATCGCGCATACGCCATTTGGGATTCATTGCCTTTTCCGGGTGCTGGTAAATCAATTGAACCGGACGAAATGCCGACTTTTCCATCACCTGTCGGTCCACTGTAACATCACCCTCGCGCGGGGTTACATATCCCGCCAGAATCCGGGACAACGTCGTTTTCCCCCATCCGCTATAGCCCGATAGACCAAGCACCTCCCCGGGAGCCACGGAAATGTTCTCATCACTGAAGATCCAGCGGGCCTTATTATAGTAGTATCCTAAATTATTCCCGATCAAAGACATGGCGTGCTCCCGTCCTCGGCAAATTGCTTAAGCTGTTTCAGGATCTCAGATAATGCCTGCGGATGTATGCCCGGAGTTGGCTCGTCGGCAATGACGAGCCGCGCTCCGTCATTTATTGGCAAAGTTGATCATTGTCAATCTTTTTCTTTGATTTTGGACGTAAAAAAGCCCATCCGATATCGGACGGGCTTCTTAAAATGTATATATTAAACCAAATTTAACTCGTTCTTTAAACGCTCCAACTGCAATAAATGATGCCGATAATGCATTTCTATCAGTAAAAACCACTCTTTGGCGTTTAACGCGCCGAATCCGGGATGAAGAATCTTGTTCTCTTCGGGTGCCTGGGACAGTTCGGCCTCGGTACGTTCCATCCGTTTCACTATACGGTGGAGCCCTTCCGTCAACTGTTCCTTACTCTCCGGTTGCTTCGGGGTATACTGCGGCGAAGCCGGCACCCGAATCCGAATGGGCGGGAAACTCCCCAATTCGAATACAGCCTTGCCCTGCTCCGTCTTTTCGTCCTTTAAGGCCAAAGTTGCTTCGCTTCCGGCTAAGCATCGGTCGACATAGTCCAGATGCATAAATTGTGCCGATTGAATCAAATGCATATACATTTGCCCGATCGACCATTCCTCCTCAGCGGTTTTTATGAGCAGACGTTCCATATCGAAGTTCTCCAGTTCGCTCAAATATCCTTCTACCGTAGCTTTAAACTCCTGCAGTGCTTCAGCCGTGCTTTTCATTATGAAAACAACTCCTCTTCAATCTTGGGTATAATCCCACTATAAAAAAACGCTACTGACAACAGCGTGTCAGTAGCGTTCTAAAATTTTTTCGGCTTCTTCCCGAACCATGCGGCGGAAAGATTCCGGTTCCAGCACCTCGACATGCCTGCCCCAGCCGAGCATATAAGGTAGCAGTTCCTCCGCCTGCCGGACGCGAAAGGTGACGAGTAGACCGTCCTTCCGCTCTTCCATATTTTCCAAATAATAATTTCCGGTCTCAGCGATTTTGTCGGCAATATCGGGATTTGCCCGAACCAGCACCCGTACGTTCCGCTCATCCGGCTTGCGGTAACGGCTCAGATTAAACCCGGGCGGCAAAAGAAAGTGCTCGTCCAACACGGCAAGCTCCGTCATCCGCGATAATCGGAAATGGCGGATATCCTGCCGGAGGCCGCAGCGTGCGATCAAAATCCAATTTCCCTGAATGAGCGCAAGTCCATAGGGATCGGCCTCCCGCTTGCTCTTCCGATTGCCGTCCGGTTCCTGTATTTTTTTCAAATAAGTAAAGCTTATTTTGCGCCGTTCCAAAATTGCGCGCCGGGTTTTTCCGAGATAGTCCTTCTCCTTCAGGCCGGTAAACGGTTCGCCGACATGAAGGAGGCGCATCGTATCCCGAATGCGCGTTGACTCGACGCGCACCGGCTCCGGCAGAATCGCTTCAATTTTGCGTCTGGCCGTTTTGGCCACCCTGTCATAATCGGCATCCAGCCTCTGCTCGATAAAATCCGTTCCCATTAACAGGGCTACGGCTTCTTCCGCCGTAAAACCTACCGGCGGCAGGAAATACCCTTCCATCAAGGAATATCCCTGACCTGGAGCCCCGACAATCGGAACCCCAGCTTCGCTAAGAGCTTGAATGTCGCGGTATATCGTCCGCACGCTTGTCTCGAATTGAGCAGCCAGATCTTCCGCTCGGAGCACCTTGTACCGCTGAAGCTCAAGCGTGATGGCGAGCTGCCGTTCGGTTTTATTCATTCGCTTTTCCCCCAACTGCTACTTAAGCCTGTATTCCCTTATCGTATTATATCGAACGCACACTCAAATCCGCTCCCCCCCAGTTGAACGATTTCTGGATTCTTCTCCGCGATATTGGGGTTTAAACACGAGTTGCAAATCCTATTCTGCGAAGCCGGGGCTTGAATCCCTGATCGAAAAATGAGCCTTGTTCCCTTGGAGCCTCTTCACCATTATCTCAAACCCAATAAGATAATGCCACGGGGAGTGATTATGGACGCATGAAAAGCCGCAAATGTTTATACAGAGGATTAGCAAGCCCGCTCAGATAAGCGGGCTACAAACATCATCTTGCCGATTCAGTAACATGGGGGTCGAAATCAGCCACGATGAGCATATCCATATGCCTGGCATTTCGGAGAAGATAATGGACAAAACTTTCTTTAAACCAGGTTCGCCACAAAGGTTTCCGGGACTGTCCAATGATAAGCTGAGTCGTCTGCACGCCGTTCATTCTATCCAGCAGGTGGCGATGAATGTTAGTATTGCGGGTCTCTTCGGCCACATCCATAACTCCGCCGAGCCTTTCGGTTAACTGGCGGAGCGCCTCCAGCCGCTTCCGCTCTTCGGGTGTCAGCGCGGTTCCGCAATGCACATAATGAACGAACCATTCCGCCTTCAGACGGTGGGCAATCCGGAAGCCGCGTCGAATCAAACGTTCCGCTCTAGGTTCCAGATCTACGCATACGAAAATGACTTCCCGACGGCTCCACGGTCCGCGTAAGGCAACGTCCCGATCCCAGGCTTCCAGCCGTTCGTCCACGTCATCGGCGATTTCCCGAAGAGCCAACTCGCGCAGCGCAATTAAATTGCCGATCTTAAAAAAGGATTCCAGCGCCTGGTTAACCTTTTCCGCGGCATATATTTTTCCTGCCCGCATCCGTTCCTGCAGCATCTGCGGTGTAATGTCGATAAGCTCTACTTCCCCCGCCATTTTCAAGATCGCATCAGGTACCGTCTCCCGAACCCGAACACCGGTTAATTGCGCGACCGCATCATTCAAGCTTTCGAGATGCTGTACATTCACGGTTGTGATGACGGAAATGCCGTTTTCCAGCAAGGCGATGACATCCTCATACCGTTTTCGGGTCCTGCTGCCGGGGACATTGGTATGCGCCAATTCATCAACCAGCACCACCTCCGGATGGCGGGCAAGAATAGCTTCCGTATCCATTTCCTCTAAAGTAGTCGATTGGTATTGAATTTTAGCGCGCGGGATACTACATAATCTGCCGATTTGTTCCCGGGTCTCCTCCCGTCCATGGGTTTCCAGGAGACCGATAACGACATCGATCCTTCTGTTCAGCAGCAGATTGCCCTCTTGCAGCATTTTGTAAGTCTTGCCTACGCCAGGAGCCGCGCCGATATAAACTTTGAAAGAACCCCGGTGAATGGACTGGATTTTCTTTTCCATCTCCTTGGTGGTCAACCGGTGGAATGGCTCCTCCGTTCCTTTCGCATTAGGCCTGATGGGCAAAATCCGCTCCCCCTCCTGCTCGGCGCGATCGGCCATCAGAAAAACGTCAATGTTTCTTGTTTTCCTAAGGACGCGGTTTGCGATGGAGCCCTGCCATTTTTCCTGCCAACGGCTTTTTTGGGAATGCCCCATGACGATCCGGGTCACCTTATTCTGAATCGCATAGTTCACCAATTCGGAAGGAAGCTGACGCAGGCTAACCAGACTCAGTTCTTCAAATTTGGCATTCACGCGTTCGACCAATTTAACGATGGAGCGTTTAAAGGTTAGCTGTTCTTTTGTCATGGACTTACCGCGCAAGGCGAAAGTCACAACCATCAAGTCACCATTCAGCCGCTTGGCAATTTGCTGACCTCTTCTCACATATAACGATCCGTTCCAGTGGTATTGGGCAGAAACCAGGATTCGTTCCGTAGCGCCGGAAGGCCCGATCAGTCCATGTTCTTCCCTATGTTTCTCCAGAGAGTCATTGACTCCCTCGGCCACGAGCCGTAAGGAGACTTCACGCAGCACGCCCAGATTTCCGCGTGTAGACATGGCAGGGTGTGTCACGTCGCCGAGGACTCCTTCCTCGATTCGCTTTAGAATGGTTTCCGGCGATACATCAATCAGGCGCACTTCATCCGCAAGTTCCAATGTGTTCAAGGGCACCGTTTCTTCCGCTCGAATCCCTGTCATTTGGAAAATAAGCTCACCCGCACCGGCCAGCTCATAAACGTTGATCGTCGTAATCACGCTGATCCCGTGGTCCATTAAATACCGGATATCGTCCAGTCGGGTTGGAAAACTCGCGCCTTCGCGATTACGATGAGCCAGTCCGTCCACCAGCAGTACCTCGGGATTTCGTTCCAGCAAATCTTCCAGTGGCAGGTCTTTCTGCTCCTTGCCTTCTCTCCACCAATGGATGCTAGGGATGCGCTCCAATTCCTCAAGTTGCTGAACGGTCTCTTCCCGTTGCATAGTCGATACGGCGCTGCATACCACATCGATACCCTGTTTTTTTAAAAGACGGCCTTCTTGCAGCATATGATAAGTTTTGCCCGATCCGCTGACAGACCCGATAATAATCTTCAATCTGCCTTGATGTAATCGATAGATGGAATATAAAATTTCTTCAGGCGTTTTTCGTTTGTACGGTGCCAATGGCTAACCTCCTTCTTCCAGTTTCAATAGATTCGAATTAACTTCCAGAAACCGCTCGAGGAGTCGATTGAACATCCCTGGTTGGCATAAATAACCCTGCCCGCGTCAACAGCGCGAACAGGGTGTGAGCTGCGCTATTTCGCCGACAGCTCCAATAAGGCCATATTTAGCTTCAGAACATTGACACGTTCTTCACCGAACAATCCGAGGTCTCGTCCTTCGGTGTGTTCTTTGACGAGATTTTTGAGCGTATCGGATGGAACACCGGTCAAACCGCTTATTCTGGGGATCTGTACCCGGGCTGCTGCCGGCGAAATATGCGGGTCCAAGCCTGACCCCGAGTTGGTAACGAGGTCGATCGGCAGTTCATGGACGGGCACATCGGGATTATCGATCTTCCACTGGGCGATAAAGTCGCTTGTGCGCTTAAGCATATCAGGATTGGACGGTCCATAGTTATTTGAACCGGAAGCCTCGGCTTTGTATTCAATACTGGATACGCGACCATAGAACAACGCCGGGTTCCTGAAATTTTGTCCAATCAGTTCGGAACCGATCACCTTCCCTTCCCTGTTCTCCAACAAACTTCCATTCGCTTGGAAAGGCATTAGCACCTGGGCCAGGGCCGTGGAGGCCAGCGGGTATACGATGCCGCATAGGATGATGAGAATGGCGCTGAGTCTAACCACACTAAATAAGTAGGCTCCTTTGGATACCGGCTTCTGTTCCGTAATTTCTTCATTTGTATTTTTCAACTTCGATCATCCTCTCTGCTTCCGAAATGCATCTCTCTTTAAATCCATAAGCTGACAATCAGATCAATGACTTTAATGCCAAGGAACGGGACTATAATTCCACCAAAGCCATAGACAAATATATTCCGCCGCAACAGCTTAACCGAACTCATCGGTTTATACGACACCCCCTTCATCGCCAATGGAATTAACAGCGGGATAATAATGGCATTAAAGATCAGCGCCGATATAATCGCAGAACTTGGCGAACCGAGCCCCATCACGTTCAGCAGTTCCATTTCAGGGATAGCCAAGGTGAACATGGCGGGAATTATGGCAAAATATTTGGCGATGTCATTGGCGATACTGAAGGTCGTCAATGCGCCGCGCGTCATCAAGAGCTGCTTGCCGATCGCCACGACTTCAATGATCTTGGACGGATCGGAATCCAAGTCGACCATATTGGCCGCTTCCTTGGCGGCGGAAGTGCCGCTGTTCATCGCAAGACCGACATCGGCCTGGGCCAAGGCGGGAGCATCGTTCGTGCCGTCTCCCGTCATGGCAACCAGCTTGCCTTCGCTTTGCTCGCGGCGAATGACTTCAATTTTATTCTCCGGCGTGCTTTCGGCAATAAAGCCGTCTACACCGGCTTCAGCTGCAATGGTCGCCGCCGTCAAAGGGTTATCCCCCGTACACATGATGGTTTTGATGCCCATTTTACGCAATTCGTCAAAACGTTCCTTCATCCCGGGCTTTACCGTATCTTTCAAATAAATCAGCCCGTATATCCGGTTATCTACGGCCACCGCAAGCGGGGTGCCGCCTTTGCCTGCGATCTCGTTCGAACTTTTGTCCAGGTCGCCCGGAATCTGTCCCCCCTGTTGCTGCACCCAGTGCTTAACGGAATCCACGGCCCCTTTGCGGACTTTCCGGCCGTCCTTCATATCGAGTCCGCTCATCCGGGTCTCGGCACGGAACTCGATAAATTCGCCGCCGGCTTCTATTCCGGACTCAAAGCCGTATCCCAGCTTCTTGACCAGTTCGATCACGGAACGCCCTTCCGGAGTTTCATCCTTCAGTGAGCTGATCGCCGCCCAAAGAGCCAATTCCTCCAGGCTCTCCTTCCCCACGGGAACAAATTCGCTCGCCATTCGATTCCCGAACGTGATGGTGCCGGTTTTGTCGAGAATCATCGTGTTAATATCTCCAGCAGCTTCTACAGCTTTACCGGACATTGCCAGGACGTTGAACTGGGTGACCCGATCCATGCCCGCAATTCCGATTGCGGATAACAACCCGCCAATAGTCGTCGGGATCAGACATACCAACAGAGCAATCAGAACCGGAATATCCAGGTTCACTCCAAGGTAAGAGGCGATCGGGCGCAGCGTAACGACCACAATCAAAAAGATGATCGTTAAGCTTATTAAAAGCGTATTAAGCGCAATTTCGTTAGGCGTTTTCTGCCGCTTGGCTCCTTCGACCAAAGAAATCATCCGGTCCAGGAAAGATTCGCCGGGATCGCTCGTAATCCGCACCTTAATCTCGTCGCTGACGACTCTCGTGCCTCCGGTGACGGAATTGAAGTCGCCGCCGGCTTCTTTAATGACGGGCGCCGATTCCCCCGTGATCGCCGACTCGTCTACCGAAGCCAACCCTTCAATGACTTCTCCGTCGCCGGGAATCAATTCGCCTTGAGCGACAAGAACGATATCGCCTTTGCGCAGTTCCGAAGAGGTGACCGTCTTGATCGCATCGCCTACCAGCTTGTTAGCGGTAATATCCTGCTTCGTTCTCTTTAGCGTATCGGCCTGCGCTTTACCGCGACCTTCCGCGAGTGCTTCCGCAAAGTTGGCGAACAATACCGTCACCAGCAGAATGAAGAACACGGTGATATTGAACCCTACCGATTCCTCCGCATCGAAATATCCCGGAGCCAGAACCATCAGCAGGACCAGGATCGTCCCCATTTCGACCACGAACATGACCGGATTCTTGATTAAAGAAATCGGATTTAGTTTTAGAAAACTGTCTTTGACCGCACTTCGTACGATCGGGCCACTCAGCAGCCGCTTTTTTTGTACCGTACTCATCTCTGTTCTCCCTCTCTCTACCGTAGTGTCAAATGTTCCGCTATCGGCCCCAGCACGATGACCGGCAAGAACGTCAGCGCGCCAATAATCAGCACCGTGCCGATCAAGATTCCGGTAAAGAGACCGTTGTCCGTACGGAAGGTGCCGATCGTTTCCGGAACGGGCTGTTTGCGAAGCAAGGAACCGGCAACGGCCAGCATGGCAATCATCGAAATGTAGCGTCCCAGCAGCATGACGAGTCCGGTCATCATATTCCAGAACGTGTTATTGTCGGCCAATCCTTCAAAGCCTGAGCCGTTGTTGGCGGCGGATGAGGCATATTCGTACAGGACCTGCGTCAATCCGTGATAACCCGGATTGCTGATCGAGCCCTGGCCGAGATCCGTCAAGAAGGACAGCGCCGTCGGTGCCAGAATAATCAGAGGATGAATCAGAATCGCGATCGCGATCAGCTTCATCTCTCTCGCCTCGATTTTACGGCCGAGGAACTCCGGCGTCCGGCCTACCATCAGTCCGCATAAAAAGACTGCGAGTATGGCATACATCAACATATTTATCAGCCCTACGCCCTTACCCCCGAAGACATTGTTCAGCATCATCAGCGCAAGCGGAGTAATTTGACCAAGCGGAGTCTGGGTGTCATGCATATTGTTGACGCTGCCGGTAGTAGCCGCGGTAGTCACCGTAGTAAACAAGGAAGATTGCGCAATCCCGAAGCGGACCTCCTTCCCTTCCATACTGCCTTGAGACACATCGATCCCCATAGCATGGATCGCCGGATTTCCTTTGCTTTCCGCATAGAAGTTCAAGGATAGCAGCAGGACGAACAGGATCATCATGGCGCTGAATATGCCCCAACCTTGCCGTTTGTTCTTGGCAAACAATCCATACATGTATGGAAGAGATGCAGGCAGCATCCACATCGACAGCATTTCAATCACATTGGTTAGCGGTGACGGATTTTCAAACGGATGTGCCGAGTTGGCCCCGAAGAATCCGCCGCCGTTCGTTCCGAGATGCTTGATGGATTCCAGGGAAGCGACCGGCCCGATCGCAATCTGTTGACTCTGTCCTTCTAGCGTTGAAACTTCCAGTGTAGGCTGCAGTGTTTGCGGAACTTGCAGCGCTACAAGGATCAGTGTGACGAGTAAAGCAAGCGGCAAGAATATCCGCGTATGCGACTTTACGAAGTCTTGGAAAAAGTTCCCCAGAGTCTTTCCGCCCGTAATGCCTCTTACAAAAGCCACGGCCACGGATAATCCGCTCGCCGCGGATGTAAACATCAACATGGTGATGACGGCCATCTGCGAGAAATAGGATAGTCCGGTTTCTCCGCTGTAATGCTGCAAATTGGTGTTAGTGATAAAGCTGATCACCGTATTGAAGGTAAGGCTCTGCTCCAGTTCGCCGATTCCGTTCGGATTTAACGGAAGTCCGCCCTGCAGGCGGAGAATCAAATAACCAAACGCTACAAGCACGATATTGGTCGATAGAAAACTGATCGCATACTTCTTCCAGGACATGCCTCCCAGTTCTTTCAAACCGCCTAATTTAAATATTCCTTTCTCGATGCCCCCAAAGATCCGGTCACTCCGGTTCGGCTCATTGGAAAACGCATAATACAAATAAGTTCCGAGCGGTTTAACGAGCAGCAGCAATATAGTGATAACTGCGATGATTTGCACAATACCCACGAATGGCTCCTCCTTGATTTAGGCAAGCTGTCGCCTAATGGTTTCTTTTTAAAATTGCCTTCTTTGTGATGCCTAGAATTTCTCCGGATGGATCAAGGCGTAGACCAGATAGAGAAACAATAACAAGGTTGCTGCAATAACCACGGTCATTGTTCTTTCCCTCCTTTATCGTCAACAACGCGTTCGCACCAACCTGCAAACGCATAGAACAGACCGAAAATCACAGCCAATGCCGCTACCATGTACACATCCATCATCGTTTAGTCTCTCCTCTCGTCTAAATCGACTCTCTTATCCATTAAAAAAGACAAATCTTCACTAGTTGTACGGATGACGTAATCAGCGCCCAGCGCCCTATAAATCATTTGCGGATAATGTTTTCTGGTGATGACATAAATGGTTCCGCACATCCACTTCGTAATGATTTCGAGCACTTTACAGCATTGGTCGAGCTCTTCTTCGAAAACGAACGCTTTGCTGAATTCCATATCCTGAGGTTTTATCAAGAGGTTCTGCTTCATAGCGAATAGCTGTTCAGCAGAATTGCAAGCCATTACGTTAGGAGACCCGCCGCTCTCACTCAAATCCTGTACAAACCGTTCACCCGCCTGATTAGGCGCAAACACCAGCACCTTGTCATGATGCTTCATCTCTCTTCCTTCTTTCCGGGATAACACCCCTGTCCATAACCAATCTCCCTCATCGGCATATACTTTCTGCTTCCGAAATTCAGCGTATCACTCCCGCCATTAGTTTAGGATTAGAGTTTGCTGCAAAGGATTAAGATCATCTAAAGATTCCTATTAACAACAAAAAACCATGCTCCTGAGGAGCATGGTTGCATGGTTACTGAAGATTCAAATGGTTCATACTGTTTAGCCTTCATCGTTGACTTGCAACATCCGGTAACCGATCCCGATATGCGTTTGTATATATTTCGCCTGCGAGGATGGTTTTTCTATTTTTTTGCGCAAGGTCGCCATAAAAACCCGTAGAGCGGAGACGTCGTAAGGATGGTTGCCCCAGATCTCATGCAGGATATGGTTATGGGTCAACACCTTGCCTACATTTTTGGCCAGCAGGCACAGAAGTTTGTATTCGCTTGGCGTCAGGTGGACTTCTTCTTCATCCAGCCAAACGCATCCCGCCGCATAATCTATTTTCAGATTACCGTTAATAAATTGGGAAGCTTCCTTCAGGAGCTTGTCACTGTCGTAACGGGCTCGCCGCAAACTGACCCGCAGTCTTGCAAGCAGTTCTTCCACACTGAACGGCTTGGTCAAATAATCGTCTGCCCCAGCATCCAGCGCCTCGATTTTATCCCTGTCCTCACTGCGCGCACTAACGACGATGATGGGAAGATTGGACCATTCCCGTACTTTTTTTATGATGTCCACTCCGTCCATGTCCGGGAGGCCCAAATCCAGAATCATGATGTCCGGTTGCCTGGATACCGCTTCCAGAATCGCGGCTTCGCCTGTTTCCGCCGCGTGATATCTATATCCTTGCGTCTCCAGCGTGGTCGTGATCAGTTTGCGGATGGGCTTATCATCCTCCACAACAAGAATAAAAGGACTATTCATAAACGCTTACCTCCTCCGCCTGCAACGTAAAAAGGAATACGGTCCCCCGAGGGAAATGGTCTCTAACCCCCATCGTTCCGCCATGGGCATTCACAATCGATTTGCATAATGAGAGTCCCAGACCTAAGCCGCGATGCCCGTCCCCGCGTATATTATTCGCCGTATAGAACATATCAAACAATTTAGCCTTCGTTTCTTCAGCAATACCCGGACCATCATCGGAAACTTCCACGAGCACCATGTGCTTGTCGCGTTTTGCCGAAATTGTAATGTGGGAGCCGGTCTGCGTGTACTTAATCGCATTATCCACGAGATTGATCAGAACCTGAACAATCAGACGGGTATCCATCCGGGCCATAATCCATTCGTCTTCCAATACCGTTTGAATCATGTGCTTCTCGCTGTTGCGATTCACATGGAGCAAGGCTTCGGCGATGACCTCCTCCATTAATTCAGCCTGTAAGTTTAGATTTATTGTACCGTTCTCGATTCGGCTGATGGAAAGCAAATTCTCTACCAAAAGAATCAGCCACATGGCATCGTCATAGATATCGGTAAATAGGCCCTTTTTCTGTTCTTCGCTCAGCATCTCGGAGTTCCCGATCAGTATTCCCGCATTGCCGGAAATACTGGTGAGGGGAGTGCGCAAATCATGGGAAATTTGTCGCAGCAAATTAGCACGGAGCTGTTCCTGCCGGATTTGCATGAAGATTTCCTGCTGTTGTTCGTTCAGTCGTTCTTTTTCCATGGCAAGCGCGCATTCTCCCAGCATAGCAATCATCAGGCTTTTTTCAAAAACCTCCAAAGGCTCCTCTTGATCCATCACAATCGCCGCAATCGCAAAAACGGTATCCCCACCGCGTACCGCATGATACAAACAATGAGCATCGGAAAAAGTATCCGTGGTCGCTCCAGCCCGTTTATTGTTTCTGTACACCCACTCCGCTACCGCATGCTCATTCTCTCCGGTATAGATTTGGAGAACGGCTGACCCCTTCTTTGGGTAAATAAGCGGCTCGCTCAGATCGTCTTGCTGAATGGAATAAAAGATGATCGTTCTATCCAACAGCTTCACCATTTGATTCGCCGTTTCATCCATTATGGCTGAGGAGTCTTTTGCCTGCTGCAATTTCCGGCTCGTTTCCAGAAGCACTTCTGTACGATAGGCTTTCTGTGCCGATTGAAGGGCCTGCTCTCTTACTCTCATGGTCAATGTGCTCATGACGAACGAAGCCACCAGCATCACCAGAAAGGTAACCGGATAACCGGGATCGGTCGCCTTTAATGAATAGTAGGGCTCCGTAAAGAAGAAATTGAACACGATCACGCTCATGATCGAACAAATCGCACTGTATATCCTGCCTTTGGTGACCGTTGCATTTAGAAGAACACCGAGGATGTATACCGTGATAATGTTCGCCTCTCTGAATCCCAGCTGATTGAACCATGCCCCGACGAGAGTGCATGCCGCCAGAATAGAAACCGTTTTGGCCATATCGGCCAAAGATAACACCGGAGATTTCAGGTATATGGACGATCTTTTATAGAACGATGTCTCTGAATACGGAATTATATACGTCTCAATATTCGGGACTAAGTCGATTAATTTATCAACCACCGTTGATTTGGAGAATCCTCTTTTTTGGTGAGGGGAGCGGCCTAATACGATCTTTGATACATGGCTCGTTTTGGCATATTCCGCTATTTGCCCGGGCACATCGTCTCCATACACTGTTGCAATTTGGGCTCCCAGTTGCTCGGCCAATCTCAGATTCTCTCTTAGTCCGGTTTTGTTTTTTTCCGTTACCGGCTTAGTTTCCGGTGTCTCTACGAACAGTGCCGTGAATTGACCACGGAAAACCTCAGCCATCCTTGCCGCTGTTCGGATTACTTTTTTATTGGAAGCAGCCGGTGACAGGCAAACTAAAATATGGTCTTTAACGGCATATTCATTTCTGCCTGCTTGCGCCCGGATTTGCGAACCAATCCGGTTTAATTGGGCTGCGGTTCGTTGCAAAGCAATTTCTCGCAATGCATTCAGCTTCTCTTTGGCAAATAAGCGTGCATGTGCCCTTTCCGTCTCCTGATTACTATAGATCTTCCCCATCTTCAAACGGCCGATCAACGTGTCAGGCTCGATATCGACGAATTCCACCAGATCGGCGCTATCAAAGACGCTATCCGGTATGCGGTCATGCACGGACATCCCGGTAATGGAGGAGACGATATCCGCCAGGCTTTCTAACTGCTGGACATCCATCGTAGTGTACACGTGAATTCCTGCCCGAAGTAGCTCCTCCACGTCCTGGTATCTTTTTTTGTGTCGATTTCCTGCCGCATTGGTATGGGCCAGGTCGTCAATTAAAATGAGGTCGGGTTTTCTTAGAAGCGCATGGTCCAGCTCAAATTCCTGAAAGCCATGACCATCGTTTGCATTTCCTGTATGAGGCAACATCTCCAAACCTTTGATCAGCGCCGCCGTATCCGGTCGACCACGGGGATTGATATATCCGGCAACAACGTCTGTTCCATCATTTTGTGCCACCAGACCGGATCTCAGCATCGCACAAGTTGTGCCGGCTCCCGGCGCGTAACCGAGAAAAATCTTCAGTTTCCCCCGTTTTTTTTGGGGCGTATTTACGGTAGTCACTTCCGGCGTGGACCCGGATCGAATCGGTGTCGTTGCCATCCTCAAGCCTGCTTTCCTGATCATTATTTTATACGGCGATTCTATTTGTAAGTATATCATGAGCCATATCAGCATCGTGTTATAACTTCGGCAATGGCATTAAGATCGCATTAAGATTTTGCTGAAAATAATAAGGGGAGTATTAGAGTGTTTACCCCTCAATTAAGATGCTGTTAAGAACGGAATAAACCCGAGTTTTCTTTAGAAAAACAATGATAACTTCAAGCATCCACAGGATTTTTCTCCAATTCTACTCAATTGTGCACGATTACTAACTTTTATGGGCGGATTCCATTTTTACAAACAAAAGAACTCCGAGTATGATTCCTTCTAAACGTACGCAGAAATGGAGTCGAGCGGGAAACGGGAAATTTTTTATGCCGATACGGCCTTTACAGTATGAATCCTGTGGGACGGTAAACCGCTTTTCATCCCGATAAGGAGTGGCAGGAATGCAGAAACCGATACCCTATTATTTTGGAACCCATCCCCATGTGCTGGAACCGGCAAGTCTGGAGTATTCCAGCTTTGGAGCGCTTTGGTATGAACAAGACAAGCGACGGTATATCGTCGGTTATGGATATGGCACCAGTCAGGTCGACATGCTGTCTCAATTTTGCGAATCTTCAGCCTACCTTACATGCACCGATCAGCGGGTCATTTACGATATTTATAAAAGCATCAGAGATAAACAGCAGGCCCAGGATTGGTCGACGCGCAAAAGGCTTTCGTTACTGTCCGCCTTTAAAGACCCATGGAAGGACATGGACGAGGGCTGGTATATTCTGCGATCCCGCAACCGGTTTCCGCTTCATCTGTCCGTTGTGCGCCGAAAAAAATATGGCGTTTGGCTAGAGCATGCGGCGGTTTGCGAAGATGAAGCCGAGCTTATGGACTATATAGCCAGAGCTAAACAAATCCACGGGTTAGTCTCCATTAAATCGATGATCATCCAAGGAGGCAACACCAATGAATAGCGCCAGGATTTCTCGAATTGAACTCTTCGCGTTCGATGCGAAGCCTTCGTTTACTAAAAAGCCTCAGCAACCGGGATGTCTTTATCTGGTTTTGAGACTGAGTTGCGGAGAACAAATCTCCTATGGGGAATGTGTAGTTCCGAAGAAGGATAACGGGATGGATTTAATTAAGTGGGGAGCTTTTTTGAGATGCATTCGCTTTGCTACACTTGAGGAAGGATTCATGGCGGTGCGTTTCCATGAACGGGAATGGACAACAAGCCAACTTGAATTGCTGCAATCCGCATTATCGGGATTGCAGCAACCTTGGAGTCACCGGTTTAAAATCGCAGTCGGTTCTGCGGGCCAAGTGTATGAAGTACCCAGCCCCATTCCTCGAACCTGGTTATCTTTTCCCTTAAACCAACAGTCCGGTGATTGGAGTTTATCCCGATTGATTGACGAATCGGTTTCTTATTTCTCCTTGTTGTCGTAATACTGCCTAGATTCGGTTGCATGCAAGCACCTTAGCCATTCGATACAAAGAAAAAGCCGGCTTATTGATTTCGCCGGTAATTCGGTAACCCATGCGCTCATACATTTTGAAGGCAAGTATGTTCTCTTTCCTTACCGTTAGAGAACATTTGGTAAAGCCATGCGATATGGCTTGTTTCTCCGCAAACTCCAGAAGGCGCGTACCGATTCCCAATCCCCTGCTTTCCGGCAAAGTAGCGATTGTTCCAATATGGAATTCGTCATTGTCTCCTTCTTTCAGGATAATCATGGAATACAATGATTTGAGATGCTGAAGATTATAGCCGATAAGGCCAAGCTTGCGGTGAATAAGCAATTGTTTAAAAGTTGGCCAGGCAAGGCGTTTTAACAATGTAACCGGATAACAGGTGACCATGCCCAAGGTCTGATTCCCGAGTCTGGCTTCAAAAGCAAATTGATGGCTGAAGCGGTTATCTTCCGCCTTCCACAACTTACGCAACGTGCTTAAAATGATGCTCTTTTTCTCGGAGCCCGCTATGGTGTACGCCATATCATCTAATGCGAGTTGATTAAGTCTGGCACCGATGGAGGATCGGGCATCCCCCTTGACGATCAAAATCGTTTTTGGGTCAGGCATCATTTTACGGAAATTCCTTCCACTATGACGTTTATCGAACCGACGCTTAATCCGGTAAAACCAGCGACAGCCTCCCGGACATTATTCTGTAGCTCTTGAAGCACAGCCGATATTTTTGTCCGATACTGGATGACCACGCTTAAACGGATATCAAGTCCTCGTTCCGCTTCTTTTAATTCGATTCCGTTTTCAAGGCTCTTACCATTAATCCAATTGGCCAGGCCTTCCCCGATTCCGGATGACATTTTTGCTATCCCGCTGGTCGCAATGGCTGCTTTCCCGACAATTTTATAAATGACATCCTTCGAAATTTTGATCTTCCCCATCCGATTTTCAATGTACATGTACATCCCCCCCCGTTTTACTTGAAATGAGTATACTGAGCTAAAGACTCGCCTTCATGCACAAGAATGATAGATATATATATCATATGATTAAATATTATATCACAGGCATTCTCCAGTCAAATTTCTTCATGGCACTTAAGACGATGAAAAGCCAATTCCGAAACATCAAAAAAGTCTGTCCGAAAGATCGAACAGACTTGTAAGTTATACACCGGCTTTCAATTGAGCTGATTCTGAACTTTAAAACCGTTGTAAAACGTATCCACCACCAAACCGGCAGCGGACTTTCTGGCTATATTCCCTTCTATGACCTGTTGCCATGTTAAGAAAAGAAGCGAATACAGAACATTAACCATCCAGGTTCGATCGAGATCCTGCCGAAAATACCCCTTCTGCTGAAGCAAGTTGATCGTATTTAGTACAGGTTCCTGCAGCTTTTGGTACTCCTCTTCAATCTCCTTATTGTAATTAACAGTAGCATCGTGAGCAAGAAAATACATTTTGTCCCCAAGAGGAATCAGGGCTTCAATCAACTCAGGAATATAACTCTCACAATTCTCCTCATTCAGCCGAACATTTTCCATCGTTTTACCTACGACCTCAATGGCGCGAAAGCCTAAGTAAATCATCAATTGCTCACGGCTCTCCACATACCGGTGTAGAGTAGCGACACCGATTCCGGCTGATTCGGCAATCTCATGCATCGAAGCATTCGGCTTAACAATTAACAGTTTGGTCGCTTCATCCAGAATAGCGTTCAGTCTAGTTTGTTTGATTGACGTCAGTTCCTTTTTCATCAGGTACACCTCAAAAAGAGTGATGGTCTTCATTTCTTCGATTTATCTATCATTTGATAGTATATCATATCGGATAGACACTCCCTAAAAGCAACTGCCGCTAGATCCGTCATACTTGAAATCCTAGG
This sequence comes from Fontibacillus phaseoli, assembly GCF_003337355.1. Lineage (GTDB taxonomy): Bacteria > Bacillota > Bacilli > Paenibacillales > Paenibacillaceae > Fontibacillus > Fontibacillus phaseoli. Next base: position 1,369,964 of record NZ_QPJW01000001.1, read on the forward strand.
AATTATATATGCTCCATCTGGTAAAAATACACTTGATCCTCATCCATAACCAATTATGCCATTGAACTCGGGGTGAATTAGAATGTGGTCCGTCTTAATGTCCTATTTACCGAACTGGAGCCTGCTTGTTCAGGCATTTTTGCTTCTTATCATCCCGATCTTGTTAGTTCTGCTGTCAAGGGTGATCCGGAAATCGTTGAAAACCAGCATGGACAGCCACTCCAAGCCCGAGAAAGAAATCGGCTTGACGGACGTGCCGATATCGGGAACGTACGACTCCGATATCGCATCGATCCGAAAGGCGATCGGCGACCAAGCGGATGTTTGGATCCGCGAGATGGTGATCCGCGGAACGGAAATTCGTGCCGCCCTCGTATATGTTGACGGTTTGACGGACAACGATTTAATCGATACCCATCTGATTGCTCCATTAATACTCCGAGGCGTAGCGGAAGAACATCGCACCAGTTTTCTTGATTCTCCGCTATCCTTGAGTACGTATTTAATGGAACAACTTATCCCGGTCAGCGAGATCAAAAAAGTTACCGGACTGCAAGCCTTCACGGAAGGTATTTTGTTCGGCAAAACCGGGCTTCTCGTTGAAGGCCTGCCGGAAACGCTGTTGATTGGATCCGCTAACGGCAAGAGCCGGAACGTCGAAGAACCAATGTCCGAAGCTCTTTTACGAGGACCTCGCACAGGATTCACCGAGCGGCTAAGCGATAACACGGGCTTGCTTCGAAGACATGGACAGAATGAGAGTCTCGTTCTGACCAAATTTGAGGTAGGAAGCCGCGTTAAGAAATCCTTGGTTCTAGCTTATATGCGCGATATCGTGGATCCGAATCTGGTGGATGAGGTCACGTTGCGTATTCAAAACATCGATATCGATGACCCGATAGAATCGGGTTATATCGAGCAGTTGATCGAAGACAACGTGCTTAGCCCATTCCAGCAGTTGCAAAATACGGAAAGACCCGATCGGGTCATTGCAGGACTGCTGGAAGGCCGAGCAGCCATTTTGTTGGACGGCACGCCTTTTGCCCTCGTTTTGCCGGTGACCTTCAGCATGTTGCTTCAATCTCCGGAGGATTACTATGAACGCTGGATTCCCGGCTCATTTATTCGCTTCTTGCGCTTTTTTGCCGCCCTCTTGGCTCTGCTCGCTCCGGCGTTATATATTTCGTTCATCTCGTTCCATCCGGGACTCATTCCCACGAAATTGGCGCTATCCATAATAGAGACCCGGCAGGGCGTGCCGTTCCCTTCGTTTATCGAAGCGATGATTATGGAAATCTCCATCGAGATTTTGCGGGAGGCAGGTATCCGGCTTCCAAAGCCCATCGGTCCCGCGATGGGCATCGTCGGAGGCCTGATCATCGGTGATGCCGCAGTCAACGCCGGCATTGTCAGCCCCTTCCTCGTTATCGTCGTTGCGGTAACCGCGATATCCTCCTTCACCATTCCGGTCTATAGCGCCGGAATCACTCTGCGCATTCTCCGGTTTACCGGAATGCTCTGCGCGGCTGCTTTGGGACTGTTCGGCGTGGTTATGTTCTTCCTGTTGATCTGCAGCCACCTAGTGCGGCTCAAGAGTTTCGGCGTGCCTTACGTTAGTCCGATTGTACCTTACGGGCTTAGCGACTGGAAGGATTTGTTCATTCGTTTCCCGTTAAAATCCATGAAGAAGCGTCCTTTCATGTTCAACCCAAAGGATAAGGACCGAAGGAACTAAATTATTTAAAATGCAAACAGGAAAGAGGTCGGGAACTTGAGCGGCATAAACAATGGTCCAAAGGATCAAATTACCACTTCACAGGCTGCGGTCATGGTCATCAACTATATGCTGGGTGCAGGTATCCTTACCCTTCCGAGAACAATGGTAGAAGCGGCTAAAACGTCAGATGTCTGGATGTCCATTTTAATTTCCGGTGTGATCATCTTGGTCGCTGGCTGGGTCATCGTAAAGCTATGCCGCCGATTCCAAGGGAAGACAGTATTCCAATTCATGCCCGAAATTACGGGAAAATGGATCGCGTTTATCATAAGCATGATAATCATCACTTATTTTATAACGATATCCGCCTTTGAAATCCGAATCATGGCGGAAGTAACAGGCTTCTATTTGTTGGAAGGCACCCCTGCTTGGGCCATCGTCATGACGTTTATGTGGGTCGGACTATATTTGATACTGGGCGGCATCAATTGCATCGCCCGACTCTATGAAATTATTTTGCCGATTACGCTTGTATTTTTCCTAATTGCGATCCTGCTTAGCAGCCGCATTTTCGATGTCAATCATTTGAGGCCGTTGTTAGGATCCGGTATCAAACCCGTCCTGCAAGGAATCAAGCCTTCGTTGCTGTCCTTTACGGGTTATGAAATTATGCTCGTCACTACGGCGTTTATGAAGAATCCCAAGAAAGCAAATAAAGCCATGATGGCTGGCATTGTGGTACCGGTCATCATTTATTTGATTACCGTCATTATGGTCATCGGCGGCATGTCCATTAACGGCGTGGAAAAAAGAACCTGGCCAACCCTGGATCTGGTGAGAAGTTTTGAGGTGCAAGGCCTCTTCTTCGAGCGTTTCGAATCCCTTCTGCTGGTGATCTGGATCATGCAGATATTCTCAACTTTCACGGTCACGCACTATGCCGCCTCTCTCGGCTGGTCGCAACTGTTCAAGAAAAATGTCCGGCCTTTCATATTTGCTATGCTCCCTGTCATCTACCTGATCGCCATGATTCCCAAAGATATCAACGAAGCGTTTAAGCTCGGCGATATGTTCGGGAATGTCTCGGTCTATTTGTTCGGAGGGATACCGCTGATATTGTTGTTAATCAGTATCCTCCTCAAGAAAGGAGCGAAGCCGAATTGAAGCGAAGCCTCTACTTCGTACTGCGGATTGCTGCGGCCATCTTGCTCATATTGAATACCGGCTGCTGGAGCAGCAATGAAATTGAAGACGTCAGCGTCTATGTTGGCCTTGGTCTGGATGTGGCCCAAGTATCCGAATTCGAACGGGGCATCGAAAAGCAAGGCGCTTCCTATCCCAGGGAAAAGGTGCTGACGGCCACTGTACAAATCGTCCCTCCGATTACGGGCAAAGGTCAGAAGCAAGGCGGGAGTTCGTCCACGCCAAGCGAGGCTTATATGAACGAAAAATTGACGGGAGACTCCATCATCCAAATTTTCCGCCAATTTTCGCTGCGAAGAGATCGCCCGCTGATCGGGCATCATCTTAAAGTGATTGTCGTCTCTTCGGAACTGGCCAAGCGGTACAGCCTAGAGCAGATTTTCGATTTTATTCTCCGGGATAACGATATCCGGCCCAGTTGTCTTGTGTTAGTCAGCCATCGGAATGCTTTCGAGGCACTTAGCACGAACGAACCGGGAGAGGTTCCCGCCCTCTATCTCGCCGGGCTCGTTGATAACCGGTACCGGTCCAATAAAATCATTCCTCCGGTGACCCTAATCAAGTTGGACAGTGCGATGCAGTCAGGATCAAGCTTTTTGCTGCAGAATGTCGTAACCGCGCAAAACGATCATAAGTTTTCGGGAGCCGGTATTTTTAAAGGTAGCACCAAGAAGTGGGTCGGTGAGCTAAGCCAACTCGATCTGGAAGGGTTGTCCTGGTTTTCGTTCGACGTTAAAGGCGGAGCGCTCAAGACATATGCGCCAGAAGGATATTCGATTACTTATGAGCCGAAAAATTCCAAAAGCAAGATCATCCCCAAAGTCGAAGGCAACGACATTTCTTTCCATATCAAAGTTTCGTCGGAGGGGCGTTTAATCGAGGACTGGAGTTTTCCGGAAATTCCTTCTTCCGGACAATACATGCGCGAACTGGAGAAACAGTTCGAGAAGGAAGCCCGTAAACAAATCCAACAGGTGCTGCACAAAATGCAGCATGTATACCGCGTCGATGTCGGCGGATTCAACAAGCAACTCCGTATCAAGTACCCGAAAGTATGGAACAAGGTCAAAGAAGATTGGGACGAAACCTTCAGCAACATCCCGATTACCTATGAGATCGACATGAAAATAACGGACTTTGGATCATCCACGGACTAAACAACCCGTTAAAGATGCATAAATCAAAAAAGGCTGCCTTTGGAGGGCAGCCTATTGCAAGTCGGCAATCCGTAATTTAAGACCTTAGGAACCTCGATCGTTGTCATAGCGCTCCGCTTCTGCTCGTCAATGAGGTGGGTAAAGATCATGATCGGTCGTTTCGATCGGTTCGAAAATCTTCTGGAGCATTTTACGCATTTTTCATCATAAATGTTTGAATCGCCTTGTTGACTAATTCCTTCTGTTCCAGAATGAGGCAATGACCCGCATGAGTGAATACTACAAAATAGCTTGTCTCAATATAGTTTCATTAATATCTTCATAAGATTTGCTCGAAGACGTTGGTGTGGCTTGGATAATTGATACAAAATGCTTATCTGGAAATACGTTTACCTCCTGTCCTCCAAACCCTCGACATCCATATCCATCAGGAAAAAGCCACCAAAGAAACCCGTATGCATCATTGTCTGATAATGAGCCGATTGAAGCATTGGTAACAGAAGGGGTAATAGTTTCCTTTACATATTTCATAGATACAATCTGGTTTCCATTGTACTTGCCATGATCAAGAAACAACATGCCTAGTTTGGCAAGATCTCTTGCAGATAAATCGGACTCCTCCTCCCCTTTCATTACAGTATAGGAAAAGCCACATGGACTTTGGGGCCATCTCCCGCTTGAGATATTGAGCGGCTTATACAAATATTCCTTAGTGAAGTCATAGGCGGTAGCCCCGCAAGCTCTGCCGATTACAGCCGACAGCAGCATAACATCCCATTCCTTATACTGAAAATACATACCCGGAACGTTATTCATCTCAATATCGGAAATATGCGTGATCCAATCGTTCGTTCTCATCATTTGAGCGATCATCGGACAATGATAATGGATCCCGCCATTCCAATAAATGCCTGACGACATAGTAAGCAGATGGCGGATCGTGATGAGCTTGTGGTAAGGATGATTATTCCGGGCAAATTCCTGCAAGTACTTCCCAATCGGTTCATCCAAGCTTTGGATAATCCCTCTGTCGAGGCAGATTCCCGCCGCAATGGAGAGAATGCTTTTCCAAATGGACTTAATATTGTTTCGGCTATTCTCGTTATACTTGTTGTAATATCTCTCGAAAACAATTTTTCCGTTTTTCAGAACTAAAACACTATTTATTAGACGATACCTCTTTTGTCGGATATAGTCGTCTACTTGATTTAAAATGCTACTGTCCAGGCCTTCTTTTTCCGGAGTAGAAACCTGCCAATCAAGGCTCATATTTGCACCTGCTTTAGATATTTTCCTAAAATTGATTTTTCGTTTGCCCCTACCTCTTTCGGTGTACCTTGCGCGATCACATGCCCTCCGTCACTACCGCCGCCGGGGCCCATTTCTATAATGAAATCGCAGTTTGCCAAAACAGTCGGGTCATGCTCCGTTACAATAATCGTATTGCCCGCATCGACAAGCTGTTGCATCAGTTCTATCAAGCGGTCCGTATCCGAAAAGGAAAGACCGGTTGTAGGTTCATCAAGAATATAAACATTGCCGCTGCCGTTATGTTTGCAAAGTTCTTTGGCCAGCTTGATTCGTTGAGCTTCGCCGCCTGATATCGTCGGAGTCTTTTGACCAAGCGTGATGTATCCCATTCCGACGCGCTTAAGCGTGTCAAGAATAGTGGATATCGATTTGTCATAAGCCTCAGATTCTTTACGCCCGAAAAAATCCGCTGCTTCCGCCACGCTCATGGCCATAATATCCTTAATATTTTTCCTCTCCAGCGTTACGCTTAAAGCTTCTTCGACATAGCCTGTTCCCCTGCACATTTCACATTCCACTTCAATCCAGTTACCGAACCCGACGTGAAAGTTCTTAAATCCTTCCCCCTTGCATGCCCTGCATCCGCCTTCGGAATTCACTGTGAACACCCCTGCTGCATAGCCGTTTTCAATCGCTTCAGGCATTTTGGCAAAAATGGCACGTACCCGGTCCGTAATTCCTGTGTAAGTGGCCGGACAAGAGGTTTTACTCCTGCCGATGGGCTTTTGGTCAACTACGATACACTTTTTGATATGTTCAATGCCCGTTACCGATGCGTTACCATCCGGCGATAGGATATCATCGTCGTCCTCTTCATATACTAGCTTGGTTTTTAATAATTGCTTTAGCTTCGGGACTAGCGTATCGTGAATCAAGCTTGACTTACCGCTGCCTGAAACCCCGGCAATGCCTACCATCATTCCAAGGGGGATCGATACGGAAACATCCCGCAAGTTGTGCAAATTCGCATGCTCTATAGTTAACATTCTCAGGCTATCAATCGGTTTAAAGTCTTGTTTGGCGCTTACTTTTGTTGCTCTTGCAAGGTAGGGTGCCGTTCTTGAGATATTGCACGACATGAACTCATGCAAACTACCTTGGAATATACGCTCACCTCCATATATGCCCGCGTCGGGACCAAGGTCAATGATATAATCGGCAGCACGTATGAAATTTTCGTCATGCTCCACTGCCACAACGGTGTTTCCGCGATGAACAAGGTTTTGCATAATATTGATCAATGTTTCTTTTTCGGCCTCATGAAGACCAATCGTTGGTTCGTCAAAAACAAATATCATCGAATCCATTTCGGCGATAATATAGGATGCCAAGAAAAGCCGCTGAATTTCTCCGCCTGAAAGGGTTGGGACCTGACGGGAAAGAGCGAGATGATGAAGTCCGACATCTACCATACACCGAAGCTTCAAGATGATTTCATCAATTAGGTTTTTGCCTGGTAATACGTCCTTCTGTCTATCAAAGAAAATTAATAGTTCTCCTATGTACATATTTTCAAATTCAGTAATCGTTTTACCCGATATCGTTGTATGAATCGCTTTTTCGCCCAGGCCAGTACCATTACATTTAGGGCAAGTGACGGAGGCTACTTTTATTCCCCATAAATCGATTTCTTTTTCCTCTTTATTATTGTGCCGGACATGCTTGCTTGTCACATGCTTTTGCATATCATGAAAAAATACAATCGCACCGACAAATCCGCTTTTTCGGCATCCGTACTTGAATAATGACATTAGTTCGTCCGACAATGTTCCAACAGTGTCTTTCACGTCTATATGATGCAGTTCACAAAACTTGTTGAAATTAGCTTTATAAGATCTGTGCTTCATCAAGAAACCGTTGAATATGTCTTTGATCGGGATATTCTTATTAAGAATTGTATCTTCGTTGAGTTCATGATATCTTCCGGTCCCTAAGCATTTCACGCACATCCCTTTAGGGGAATTTTTCTGAAAAAACTCCATGGAAAGCGGCAATCCATCATCGTACGTTGGTTCTCGTTGTCCGTAGGCAGCAAATAAAAAGGCCAATAGATTTCCGACCTTGGATCGCGTACCAACTGTGCTTCTCGGATTAGATTGGCGGATAATGCGCTGTTCAACCGCTACCGTAGGAGCGAGAGCGGTTATAGCCTCAAACTTGGGGATTGTATCAACCATGTAATGTTCCCCGGAAAATTGGAGATACCTGCGCTTGCCCTCTTCATATAAAGTATCGAAGGCGAGGCTTGATTTGCCGCTACCCGATACACCGGTAATGACTGTCAGTTTATTTCGCGGAATCCGTACATCGATGTTCTTCAAGTTATGTATCCGTGCCCCTTTGATTTCGATAAATTCGTTCATGTTTCCCCTCCGTACTTATGTTCTCGTGTGAATATTCCCGCTATTCTTAGTTAGCTTCGTTCGTGTATATATTAGTTTGAATTATTTTGACCGTTAAAAGAAAATTAATTAAAATCAAAACAGCATCAGCCATAGACGAAAAAAGTATGTCCTAGCTGATGCTGCCTTATTTAACAATCGGATCCGTCAGATTCAATATGATGTCAATTGAATTAAACGGCTTCGCGAAATATTTTATATGCTGAACGTTCCCCAGGTCCTTTGCTGCTAATTGGTTGGCTCGATGTATGCCCACATGTGCTTCAACTTTATGATCATAATCACCAATTAAACCCTTCCGCTTATTAGCATTAAAAATCAAATTATAATATTACATTTATTTCAAGTCAATATAGTAGGACGCCTGTTATCTTTTCCCCTTCTATAAACTCAACTTCTGCTGGAGTATGACCGCCAGTTCTTCTGCTGTGTTCCAAACCATCGGACGAATCTCTTTGACTTGTTCAGGCAGTAGATCGGCCTGTCTGCTGTTCACGGTCCATAAGACCGGTATATTCAATCCGAGCGCATATCCCCCCGCCAAATACACCTCTGGAGATTGACCCGTTAAATCCGCGATAACCAGTTTACTGTTCGCAATAAGCTCAAGGGAATACCTTTCATGTTTCTGCGTTTTCGTATGTGTAAGCATGCGCGGCAAATAACCGTACTGCTCCATTTTAGGCAACAGCATTTCCTGCCACTCTGTGCGCATACCATTTTCATCCGCAATGAGTACGGAGCATGGCTTTAATTTTTTCCCTCCCGCACTTGCGGTCGCTTGACTCCACCCTTTTTCAGTAAGCAGAAAGGACATGCCTTCCCGGATTAGGAGCCCATCACCTCTTAGCCTATCAATGATATAGACCAATTCCTGCAGATTGGGAGAATACGTCAGATTATAGTTGTTGGAAAGTGGATGTATGACAACCGGTTCACCCGGGCCATTGGCATGTCTCTGCAAATATTGTAACAAACGATTTCCTTTATCTTCCACAGACAAGGGGATTTTCGGAGAATTCTCAATAGATTCTAAATCGTCGGCTGATAAAACAACCTTTTCGTCACCATCTGACAGCTCCCGAATATAAGCCGATACCAAATGAAACAGATTCCGTTTCTTTTGGTGCGGGAACGACTGGATAGGTTCATAGCTGTCTTTCAACAGGCAATAGAATCCGCCGGGCGAACAGGAACAACCTATGAATTTATCGTAATCGCCTTCCTGATTTGTAGGGACAATCTCATCGCAGAACAAACAGCGTTTCTTAATCATGACACTCATCACCTCTTTTCAATTGCTATCCTCTACCTTATCAAGATTTTTTTAAAAAGTTGACAAGAAGATATTTCCTTAAGCACAGCAGTTAATTAGAAATTTGAGGTCGACAACGAGTAAAGCTGGTTAGTTATTCCGTGTGTTACTTGGAAAAGCTTGCTGTTTCGAAACATGGATCATCTCATCCGGGAAGTATTTCTTAAAGTACTTTTCAACTTTATTATGGATATCCCTTCGATACCATTCCGACAGCCCATGTGTTTCGAACCATTGAGGCATACCCAAACGCTCTGAGCGTTTTTCCATTGAACCGTCCCCAATGTTCAGCGTATCGATCCAGATACGATCCACGATTCCTTCCAGCATCCCGGGAAATTCAGGAGTAAACGGCAATACTGGCGAAATGGCGGCCTGTGTCGTTATTCCAGCTTCATGAAGTTCCCTTAAAGCTTTTAAACGTATTTTGATTCCGGGGGCATACGGAGAAAAATTTGTCTTCATATCCTCCCGATCGGTTTCAATCGTCATTGAAACAAGGACATTACATCTCTCTTTCAAGGACACTAACAAATCAAGATCCCTTGTAATGAGCGGGCTCCGTGTTTGGACTTGAAGCAGGTCCGGCGGATGGTCCAACATAGCTTCCAATAATCCGCGGGTAATGGTTGCCTTCCGTTCAACCGGTTGATAGGGGTCTGTTGCCGAGGACATAAAGATATGAACCGGCTTCCTTTTCCGGCGTAGCTTGACTATCTCGTTCCGGTAATTCTCAGCTGCATTTCTTTTGATATCCACCCACTGTCCCCAAGGAAGTTCTTTGAACTTTTGAATCGGCATTTCTCTTACGTAACAGTACCTGCACGAAAATGCACAGCCGCTGTACGGATTCAATGAATGGGTAAACCCTATATCAAGGTAGCCTTTGGCTTCGCTTAAAATTGTTTTCGAAAGGATATCTTTGATTTCGACGGCCATTTGCCTAGCGTCCCCCTTTTGTAATTCCTGTTGCTAACCTCATCGAAGCTAGGTATCCCCATCTCCTATTATGTCATAAAAGGGTAAAGTTTCGGCGGAAGCGCCCTGGAAGGAACCGTTCGGTCAAAAGTGATGTGAGTATTTTGAATTGCCATTTAAATAGGTTCAGTACTTTAACCTGATGTCGCTAATATTGAAAATAATTGCCGGGCAGTTGGATGCCGCACCAGCCGCTTACATCGCATTGGCCATGTTCATTATCACCCACGGCAACCACCGTGCCGTCCGATTTAAGGCCGACGGTATGGGCACATCCCGCCGCAATCGCCACAATATCGCGCCAATCACTTACATTACATTGGCCATGCTCATTCCAACCCACAGCTACCACGGTCCCGTTCGATTTAAGGCCAATGGTATGATTACTACCCGCCGCGATCGCCACAATGCCGCGCCAGCCGCTTACATCGCATTGGTCCTGTTTATTCAAACCCACAGCCGTCACCATACCGTCGGATTTAAGACCGATGGTATGAAGATAGCCCGCTGCTGCCGCCACTATGCCGCACCAACCGCTTACATCGCATTGGCCATACCGATTATTACCCAAAGCCGTCACCGTGCCGTCCAATTTAAGACCGATGGTATGCCAGTCACCCGCCGTGACAGCCACAATATCCTGCCAGCCGCTTACATTGCATTCCCCTTCATGATTTCGGCCCACCGCTACCGCCGTGCCATCCGATTTAAGCCCAATGGTACGACGCCAACCCGCCGCAACCGCTATAATATCGCGCCAGTCGTTTACATCGCATTGGTCATGCTTATTCCAACCCAAAGCCGCCACAGTACTGTCTGATCTAAGTCCGATTGTATGGGCATTACCTGTGTTCGTCGCCATATGAACATTACCCGCTGCGACAGCCACCATATGGCTCCAGCCGCTTACATCGCATTGGCCATGTTTATTATCACCCACAGCCGTCACCGTGCCGTCCGATTTAAGCCCAACGGTATGACGACGGCCCGCCGCAATGGTATCTTTAGGCCACCGCTTTAACTTTAACGCGACTTCTATCGTTGAAATGTAATCCATGTTTTACCTCCTTAAAAACAAGTAATTTATTATATAAATTCATGATTGCTGCAGCAACAATCATCGGCGGCTCTAATCCCATAAGCCGCTGCACCCAACTCGTGAGCAGCTACATCCGCCACAGCCACGGCTTGTCCGGCAGCGTGAGCCGCTCCTCTTGCAGCGCCGGTTATGCTTCCTCGAAATAATATAGCACATGTAGTACGCCCAATCATTGGGAGTTCTTAGTCTTTGACTTTGCTTCCGCATGGGGGCTTTTATTGAATTTATTCTTGTCGATAACCCTAAGCTTGGACCCCTTTAATTTCCACTTAACGCCTTCACTGCAAGCCATACTTCCGATGGACGCGATAATGATGCTTGAACCGATGATTTTTATAACAAAAAACATTCCTGTTCCGAGCAAAAGATCTATGAGGACAAGGTTCTTGATGGTCTTCCCTTTTATGGTGCAAATCAGCACTTTATTTCCACGCAATAATCTCATGATTCTCCACCCCTCAACAAGCAATATGATTGGCGAAAGTTGTCTTATTCATCAAATACGCGGGGGAGCAACAAAAAAGCCGCATGATCTGCGGCTATCATTACTTTCGTGTTCCTGTTATTTTCGCTTCGCAACCATCAAATCATCTTTGAGGCTACCTTTTGCTTTTGCGGTGCGTTTAGCAAGACGACTCCGCCAATAATCAAAATTAGGCCGATTGCAATCAACATGTTAAAAGGGTCACCCCAAACAAAAACTCCGATCATCGCGGTGATCGCCGTTCCTACCCCTGACCATATTCCATAAGCAATGCTCAAGGGCAAGGTTTTTAGAGAAATAGACAAGAAGTAAAACGATAAGCCGAAACCCGCAATAACCCCCATAGAAGGAAGCAGGTTCGTAAACCCGTCCGACATTTTCAACATGTTTGTTCCAAATACTTCGCTTACGATGGCGATAACTAATGCCACATATCTATTCATAGCCAATCCCCCGTCGATTAATGTGCGCTTCCGGCTAATTTCATTAGAACAACGCCAGATATGATCAGCAATATCCCGATTGCCCGTTTTAGGCCGAAGGCTTCCTTGTAAAATAAAACCCCGATCATCGTCGTTAATGCCGTGCCGACCCCGGCCCAGATGGCATAAGCCGTACCAAGCTCAATAGACTTCAAGGCTACTGAAAGTGAATAAAATGCGATTCCGTAACCAACAATTACACTAATTGTAGGCCAGATTTTTTTGAAGCCTTGGGATAGCTTTAGCATCGAACTCCCAAATCCTTCACTAAGAATAGCAATTATTAAAAATAAATATGCGACCATGGTTTATCCTCACTTTTATCATATTAAATCATTGTAAAATCTCAAATATTATTATTTTCGGCTTCGGGCGAACCTGACATTTCCGATAAATACGCAATGACTTGTTGCTTCAAATCATCATTCAATTCCCCAACCCCGAATATTTCGGAAAACCACAAGCCATCGACGGCTAACCGAACAATCGTTGCTTTTACTTGATCGATTCCATCGTTCTCTATCTTTGCTTGCCAAAACGAATAGTGGTTCTTCAGTTTGCTCAATAAGTCGGGATTGGCAAAGAGTGAAGCGATAAGGGCTGCGTTAACTCCATCTTCCTCTTGTTTCTCGTCGAAAGTCGCATGTATGTAAGCCCGGCTCCACTTGCCCACTTCATTATCATCGTTAGTTGCTCGTTCATGAATATCAGAAAAGTATCGGTTTGTTGTTTCTTCCACCATCGCATTTATTAAAGCTTGTTTATTAGGAAAGTGGTGAAGCAATCCCCCTTTACTGATTCCCGCCTCTTTTGCAACGGCCTCAAGCGTCAGTTTTTCGGCACCCTGAGTTTTTACGATGAATAAAGCAGCGGCCAGCAACTGATTACGTTTAGAATTAATATTCAAATGATTCACCCCTAATTTAGTATACCGTCTGGACGGTTTTTATTCAAGTTTTATTCAAACGATCCAAGGCGAAAATGGATTTTTTATAAGATATATCATTTGTCATAGTCTGAATCATCGATAAAAAAGATAATTTAAACCGATAATATTTTTTTATAACTAAAACATGAGAAAAGAAGGCTCGGAGATGAATCGAAATCCATACGCAGCACTCATCGGTAAACCGATCAAAGCTTCACTCAAACCTGCACAAGAGGTTGGAGTAATTCTCTTGTCCGCCCTGCTAGTGGCGGCTGGGCTTAATCTGTTCCTGATTCCACATCAGCTTTTGTCCGGCGGGGTAACGGGGGTAGCGTCCATTATCGGTTATATCACCGGGTGGAATATATCCATTGTGTATTTTTTGCTTAATGTCCCGCTCATCCTCTGGGGCTGGAAGGCGGTCGGACGGAGATATATCGTTTATAGCTGCATCTCGGTCGTCGGTACGACTTGGTTTATGGCCATTATTCCCGTCGTTCAAGTAACTAAAGACCCTATTCTCGCTGCGGTATTCGGCGGCATCATCTCGGCGGGAGGCATCGGGTTCTCGCTGCGAGTCGGCGGTTCTACTGGCGGGTTCGATATCCTCGGCTCCATCGTAACGCGCACCCGGGACATTGCCATGGGAAACATCCTGTTTATTATGAACGGCATCGTAATTTTGGCACTCGGCTTTTTCCGCAGCTGGGATCTGGCGCTTTACTCCATGCTGTCCACGTTCGTCAAAGGTAAAGTGGTCGACATGATTCATGTCGGGCATATCAAGGTTACCTGCTTCATCATTACTAAAGAAAAAGACAAGATGCTTTGTCAGTTGCGGAAGCTGCACCATGGGATCACCTGTATCCATTCGGAGGGCGGGTACAGCGAGCAAGAAAATTACACGCTCATGACCGTAACGACCCGTTATGAACTGGCGGCCGTTCGGAAAACGGTGGTTCAAACCGACCCTAGCGCATTTATGAATGTGGTGCAGTGCACCGAAATAGTCGGTCGTTTTGCACGGCCAAAGATTTAGGCCTTAGGTTTGGAAATCAAATTTCAAGTTTATTATAGAAAAACAACTTTCTATAGCCAATCAGGTTAGCCAAGGATTCCTCTACGCTTGCCTGATTGTTTTATTATTCGATAATATTCTGATTTGATTTAACAACCGAGCCTTTTACGATAAAAATTTCGGGGTATACTTCTGAATGACATCGCATGGATACCATCATGCATCCAAAAACATTCAAAGGCGGGATTATGCATGAGCGTCATATTTCCTGAAGGTTTCTTATGGGGCGGCGCCGTAGCGGCGAACCAGTGTGAAGGCGCCTATCAAGAGGATGGCAAAGGCTGGTCCACTCAGGACGTCGCTCCGCAAGGGATCAGAGGCCCCATCACCGAAGTTCCAACCGAAGAGAATCTGAAGTTGATCGGCATTGATTTTTACCATCGCTATAAAGAAGATATCAAGTTGTTTGCCGAAATGGGCTTCAAGGTATTCCGCACCTCAATTGCCTGGTCGCGGATCTTCCCGAATGGCGATGAACTTGAACCTAATGAGAAGGGCTTGCAATTCTATGATGATCTGTTTGACGAATGCCGCAAATACGGGATTGAGCCGCTCGTTACGATTTCTCATTACGAAACCCCTTTGCATTTGTCCAAGCGCTATAACGGCTGGGTCAACAGAAAATTAATCGGTTTCTATGAGCGTTATACCAGAACGATATTCACGCGCTACAAGGATAAAGTTAAGTATTGGCTGACCTTTAATGAGATCAACTCCATTCTGGAAGAGCCGTTCATGAGCGGCGGCATTTATACTCCTAAGCGCGAGCTAAGCAAACAGGATCTCTACCAAGCCATTCACCACGAGTTCGTTGCAAGTGCATTAGCCGTAAAAATCGGACACGAGATTCATCCGCAGGCTCAAATTGGTTGCATGGTTCTGAGCATGCCGACTTACCCCCTCACTCCCAACCCGGAAGACGTTATTGCAGCCATGGAGGCGGAACACAAGAACTATTTCTTTGCCGATGTCCATGCTAGAGGTTATTACCCGGGCTACATGAAACGATTCTTCCGAGAACATGATATAAAGATTCAAACGGAGCCGGAAGATGCCGAAATTCTGAAGCACACGGTAGATTTTATTTCCTTCAGTTATTATGTGAGTATCTGTGAGACGTTGAATGATGGTAGTCGTAAGCCAACCGACCTGTTCGGCGGCGTGCCCAACCCTTACCTGGAGACAAGCGATTGGGGCTGGCAGATTGATCCGCAAGGTCTGCGCTATGTGCTGAACATGTTTTACGACCGCTACCAAAAACCGCTCTTTGTCGTCGAGAACGGACTTGGCGCCAAAGATGAGTTAATTAGGAGTGACGATGGTGAGCTGACCGTCCATGACGATTACAGGATCAAATACTTGAACGATCATCTGGTTCAGGTCGGGGAAGCGATCAAAGACGGCGTTGAAGTCATGGGTTATACTTCTTGGGGTTGTATCGACCTGGTGAGCGCCTCCTCTGCCCAAATGAGCAAACGGTACGGCTTCATTTACGTGGACCGCAACGACGATCATTCCGGCACCCTAGAGCGTTACCGTAAGAAGTCTTTCTACTGGTACAAGGATGTCATTACTACCAACGGACAAAGTTTGCAGCGTTAGCTGATTGGTAAATACAGTATTAAAAGAAGCAGCGGCGGACCAAGACTGGATAAATAAAGTCTTAGACTGCCGCTGCTTTCATTCAACTAACGTTATTTTAGCATGTTGCTCAAAGGTGGTTAAAGCCAATATATTGAACTAACTTATCCGTTAGTGCATCAAAGACCACTGATCAATCCCATCGGCAGCCTCGTTTTGTTGGATTATTGAGCTTTTTTACGGAACTGTATTACTGATCTCCATTAGAAAACCGTTCTTCGATGCTGTATCAATTAACTGTAATATACCTAGAAGTGCTTTGTGGTTAAACATATACCATTGGTTTTCATTCGCTTCATAAATCAAAACCTCGGGGTCCTGGTCCTCGTCAAATGATTGAACTAAAGTATAAATATCAAAGCGTTTTATGCTGTTCCCTTCTTGGTCTAAAAAGTCATATTGTCCAACTTTATAGTAGTAGCCAGGTGGGAGGTTACTACGCCAGGAGTAATTAGTAGGTGCTTCGATCTTCTTGCCTTTGTTTTCTACAAAAATATTATATATCGCTTCATTATAGGTATTCCCATTGATTTGATTTACTACGCCGCCCAAAATCATGTGTTGTTCTTCTTGCAATGCTTTCACTTTTACACCATCGATGACCAATGGCTTGGTTTCGACAGTTACTGCAAAGTTGCTGTAACTGACATTGCAACCAAACGTCTCTGCAATAAAACGAAGTGGAACCATGATCCGATTATTCTTTAGATATGGTTTGGCATCAAACGGCACCGTTTTTCCATTTTTCACTACTGTATGGCTATTCAGTTGTAATATTACCTCCACATTGCTTTTTGTGAGCACGACTTCCGAATCCGACCACTTGACCGTAGCTCCCAAATTTTCACTAATCACACGCAGGGGTACCATGGTTCGGCTGTTCTTAATTTCGGGACTTACATCGGAGGAAATTGCCATCGGTTTGCCATCGATTTGATTTTTCATAAGTATTTTTACGGGTTCGGCGGCGTAAGCGGATGATGCGAAAATCATCATGCTCAGCACAGCAACTGCTGTGATCAGCTTCTTCAAAACGACCACTCCTTATTTTATGTATTATTATAGTAAGTCGAGAGATATTTGTAATTCTCAAATTATACCATAATACAAGCATTTTCCTAAACTAATTCCGGAAATTTCGGAGGTACAAATGCTATTTGTGTTTTTGATGGCTGGTGCTCAAATCCGACGGCAACAAGATTAACAAGGGCCTGATCAAAGAAATGCTGCCAATTTGTTTGACGCTGCTAACACCGAAAGCCCGCGCCGAACGCGGGCTCACTTCGTCTACACATATTAACCCCAGAGTGCCAGAAGTTGTTCCAATTCTTCCTTTAAGGGCGACTGTGATTTTCGGGCCGCTCCGGCAAGCTTGTCCGAACTCTTAAACAGTCGGTACAGTACAAGCTCACGTTCATGATCCTTCTTCCCTTTCAGCACATCGACAAGCGCGCCTGCAAGCTCGGGATCGTCGATGGTTTCATTTTTTACATACTTCCCTTCCTCGTTGCCACCGAGCAAAATGGAAACCAATACCGGCATTTTCTCCGCTGTCAGACCGTGGGCATCTATGAATGCCTCCGCATAATCATCTTGCACCATTTGATGCTCTGTATCCACCAGTTCCATATAGCGGCCGACTAACGGATAATAAGACTCACTGTATAAACCGAGGCCCATCACTGCGTAAGTTCCCGGCATTACTGATTTTTCTCCTGGCTCTACATCCCCGTACCACGCAAACTCTTCCATGACGGTATCCGCGTATTCCGCAAGCTTGGGAAAAAGAGCCGGATAGGTGAGCGCATTAGCAAAAAACTGGTGGAGCTTCGACTTCGCCAGTTTTTTCAAAGGGAGAAAATGCTTTTGGCTGCTCTTCAGCTTCAAGCTGTAGCTTTTAGAGAACCCTTGCCGCAAAAGATGGATGATATAATCCAAGGCTTCTCCGTAAGCCGCCTCTTCTTCCGATAGAATCCGGACTTCGATCAGCTGAGTGACGTCGTTGTTGCTGCATTCCACCCGTTCACTCCGAAAGGTATTCGCAAATTTTCCGCTGCCGATCTTCAGGTAATCCGCTGCCCGCTGTGAACCCAACTTGACTGCAAGTTCCAGATACTTTTTACGGTTATCCGGTTCGGTAAATCCGATCTGTAGGGCGATATAAAGGAAGAAATCCATTTCTCCTTCATCAACTACTTGGCGGTCCTCCTCCTTCAAAATCCACTCGAATCCATAATCGCCGGAAGGAACAAAATACTGCGGCAGAAAATGTTCTTGAGCCCAGGTATTGAAGGCTGATGTATACTGCCTGATCCACTCGTTCTTTCGTTTCCGGCTCATATTCAATTTATCCAAAAGCCTCCGGATCAAAGGCTCAATAACTTCCTCCTCCTGTTTCATCAAATCCGGATTGACCAAATGACGGGCGAAGAAGAACATGTCATTATCATTCGGCAGCACAGGAAGATCGGCGAGAATCTTGGATTGAATAAAATGCTCCAACGATTGTTGGAGTTGGTGCAGCTTAGATTCATTTAACAAGTTTCGGTGAAGGGATATTCGGGATCGCTCCCGCTCAAATTCAAACACGACTTCAAACCGGTAATCGAAAAAAAGCGGACCGAGTTCCTCCGATCTGAACAGTTGATCCATCCGTTCGCACAAAGCAGGAAATACCTCCTCCGTCAGCTGTTCGTCGGTCAATTCCGCGATATATGGCCCTGCTTCGATTTTATAAGAGTCGTCGCTCCAGGAGAAAGGTTCGTACACATCGATATGAAGCCGCCCTTGCGACCAGTTCGTTTTACCTTTTCGCCAGGCCACCCGAAGATAATTCATGATTCCGGCTTGCAGCCTGCTTTGATTCTTCAATTCGCGTATTCTTTTGCTCTCCTTAACGTAAATCGCCATAACTTCATCCCATATATCCTTCAAGAAAACTTCCGAAACCTGGTCCATTCTCAAAACCTCCCGTTCAATATAAGCTTTAAGCTGGATAAATCTGTTCCAATCTTTCCTTCAACCCTGCGGCAAGCTCCTTCCATCCCTTTCTCTCCGCCGTGGCGGCCGGCTGCGTCCCGTCTTGCTCCAACCAGTAATCTCCATCAAGCAAATCGTACATATCGAGCATAGTAATTTCCATAAGGGCCGGGTTCCGGTATGCGCATAACATCGGCTCCGGCCCATCGTCCCAGTTATAGCCGTTCACAACCGCATGCAGAAGCACAGGAGAGTCCAAGGAGACGATCTTTTTGCAGATGTTTTCCTGTAATTCATCATATAAAATATCGTCAACAATCTCGTCCTCTTCCCGCAATAAAGTAAGACGTACCGCCCCCTTGGTTTTGAGCAGCATGTCGGCGATTCCCTTGTTCCCGCGGGCCGCATTCCAAGCCGTTGCCAAAATGCCTTGCGGGGAATCCAGCCTGACCCCGGCTTCAAGCAATTTTGCGATGGCTTCCTTTTGTTTGAATTTGACCGCCTTTTTGAGCGCCGTATCCCGTAGTTTATCTTCTGCCTCCAAGTCTGCTCCTTCCCTTATTAAAAGTTCAATCGCATGAATCGGCATTCGATTCGTTATAAACAGCATCAACGGTGTCCGTCCACGATCATCCCGCTCATTCGCATCCAACTCGGCCACGGCGGTTCGAACTGCTTCAATGTCTTTTGACCTGCTGATTTCCGTCCAATTCACAACTGGCTCCCTCCTTTTGCTAATCCGCATTATAATCAAGAAACGTTAACTATATTAACTATCCTGCCTGATTAATCCTCAATCTCTCTTATTCAGCCTTGAGGAACAGTGATCAGTCAATTAAAATGAATTCAGAATAAGTAGAAAAGGAGTCTTCAACATGGCCCGACGCAGAAAGAAACGTGATTCGTCCCTTCCTCTTAAGTTCCCGACCACCTACGAAAATAAAGGGTATGCGAAGGATACGTTTGCGAAATATCTGGTGCTATATCCGGCAGCATCTATCCGCTTCCATTCGGCCTTGCTGGTGTGCTTCATGTTGAATGTCTTCGTCTTGATTCCGGTCTTGGGAAATCCGTATCAGACTCTATACGCCTACATCTTGATACCGCCCCTGGCAGCCATGAATCTTTGGGCCTTGGCGCTTATCTTGCAGCCTCGCCGTTTGCAGCTGAATTATGTATTGTTCCGCGGGAGCTTCGGTGTAACGGCTGCGCTCAGCTTCATGATTACGAATCTAAAGTTTGCCTACGGCATGCTAGGCTTGGTAAGCCCTTGGTATGGGATTCTGTCCTTTGTATTCTGTTTCATTGGCTTTTTCTGCTATGCCAAGGCGCATATTCAAAAACTGAAGTCGCCGCCGGAGTCCAGGAAAAACCAAAGCAGTCGCAGAAACGGTTATTCCACCGCTTCAATGATTTCAGCCGCTGCGGGATTGGGCTGCCTAGCAGCTAACCTTTCTTTGGGTTTTGCCACTCAGCAAATGGTTGCCGTGGTGCTCATGTGCGTTTATACCCTGCTTACTTTCGTACTCTTTCATTTTATTATGGATCTTCACCGCTATTATTGGCTCAATAAGTGTAGGCACCTGCGAGGATGAAGGCATCGTTCGCCGATAAATCATCCTCGCATCGGCCCGCTTGAGAAGCTCGCCTCAATTCCTGCAATAATACAGGATTTTTATCGATATACGGTTATTACATGTTAAATTGCTGCAAAATTACAGGTTTTAGGTTAGAAAACTCTCATTTCGTAGGAATATAAACAGAATTCCTGCATAATAGATGTAATTTTATTTTCGGTGTACAGCCATCACATTGAATAAATTGCCCACTTCACTTCGATGCATAGTTTAAAATGATCGCTTCCCCGGCAACTTCGTCATAAGCAATCCACAATTCATCACCCGGCTCGATACCGTAGATTGGCTCAATAGTCTGACGGATTCGGTACTCGTTTCCAGCACGTTCTGCGGTGATCTCCGCCAACGGCCGTTCGCCAAGTGTTCCGGCAAAATGGACGGACACGACTTTGGCTGCTCCCTGCTTCCCTTTTCGCAGAGCAACTTCCTTCCTGTAGTCGTATTTTCTCATGGTAACCGGGATGACCGTTCCTGCTTTGACGGGCAACCCTTTCGGCACAAATAGGCTGTTGATCTTGCGGATCGACTCAGCTCCCTCGGAAATGATGATTTCAAGGATCATAAGTTGCCGACTCCCGACCGTCACCGGGTATCCCTCAGCGGTAATCACTTCGCCTTCAAGCGTAATTTGCTCCGACTCCGCAAAACCGGCGCTAACCTTCCCATAGCTATGAATTCTCGCCATACCTTGGATCAATACCAGATTCGCGCGTTCGCCGACGCGGTATTCAAACCCGGGAGGCTGCACAACCGGAAGGCATAATCGCGGCCCTCGGCCTTAAAATGCAGCTGCAGCGCCCGACCGCGGTTAATTGTGCCCAAAGCCTCGATGCGGCTCAACACCGCGTCTTTGATGAGGTCCGGCTTCGGTTGTTCCCGGACATCCTCCCCGGTAACAAACACGGCTTTATGCTTCTTCCGGTTATAGCTGATGAGCACCGAATCGCCGATTTTAATGTCATTCAAAAATGAAATGACTTTCTTGATCGACACTTCTTTCATCTGGCCTTCATCCTCAAACCGGACGGTAAACCGTACCAGCGGCATATCGTTGACGTACGTGCCCGTCTCCTCCATCCGAAGGATCGTACCCGGAAGCTGCCGTCCCTGAGAGATCTTTCGGGTTTTCGATTTCTTCGCCATCAGAGGAAGCATGATGAGCGCAAGGATGGACAATATCGGGATAAGAAGCCAAATCACCCAATTGAGGATGAGCGGACCTCCCTCTTTGACGTAATTCCAGAAGCTTTGCAGCGACATGACATTCTCGCCTTTCCCGATCAGCCAACCTTCAACCTGTTCTCCAGTCAGGACCTTGACGTCTTGGGTATCCAAATTGAGCGACCCGGAAGCGGCTTGTTCCCGTTCCGTGAAGTAAAGCATATTGCTTTCCGGTTCCTTGAAAAACGAGGTTTCTTCATTTGCTAGATCCTCGTACGAAAGCTGTCCCAGAAGATTAGTAGCATCGATGAATTTCCCGGTCTTCTCATTGTACAGATAGCCCAGCACGGTACCGTTCAATTCATCTTCCGTCGTGGATCCGGCGATCAGCACCTCCTGATCATTCAGCAGGAATACGCGTGCTTGATAGACAGGTTTAGGTGTAGGGACTTCAGGTCCCCAGTTCCCCGTGAATATTGGTGCGCAGATTTACCTTTTTGATTAATGTCCCGGATACCGCATCAAACAAATAAGCCGTGGTATAACCTCCGTCGTTTTTATCGGACACCCCGACCAGCCTTTTTCCCTCGTCTATCATATAAATGCCGGTCAGGGACGGGAGATGATCATCGATATTTTTGATATAACCTCTGTAATCGTTCCAAACCAGACCGCTTAAAAAGATTGCCGGAATAAAAAATACCAGGTTGCAATAATTAAGGATCGTAGTTTTTTCATTCAGCTTTCTCC
This sequence comes from Fontibacillus phaseoli, assembly GCF_003337355.1. Taxonomy (GTDB): domain Bacteria; phylum Bacillota; class Bacilli; order Paenibacillales; family Paenibacillaceae; genus Fontibacillus; species Fontibacillus phaseoli. The sequence continues at coordinate 1,392,286 of NZ_QPJW01000001.1, forward strand.
TCCTTCAAAGCACAAAACCACAAACTTTCTGGTCAAAGATATGCTTTCTCAAGCATGGGAATCTTACAAATACTCGCCAAAATAATACTCCGCTGTTTCACGAGAATATCCGTCCTCGCCCCTCCAGGTTGCCATCGACCTAAAATCGGTGCCCCGCCCGCGTTCTTTACGGTAATCGTCTTGGGACTGCAGCAAGCCGGCGTATCCCCAAATTTCCAGTATAACGTCCCGTTCATATTGGTTGGAAGGAAGAACATCCTTCCAGCGCTTCTCCAATTGCCTGGCTGCCTCTTTATCTCCGTAAGCTTCTACCGCTTCAAACATTCGCCTCAAGATAGCCATATCTTCGCCCGTGACCTTAAATTCCTCCGACTTGGCGAGATATTCCAGGTCCATCAAGCAATAAACCAGCCAGTTTAAGCGAATGCCGCCCCATTTTAAGCGTTCGAAATTTAGTACGTTCAAATCCTCGTCGACATACTGTTCATTCGCCATCAATCTATTGTCATTGCAATCGCCGCAAGCACTATATCCCGGCTGCTCCGTCGGCCGCTGCGCATAAGTATGTATGGGTAAATTGCGCGAAAGCGCAAAGCTGGACAAGGCGCTCCGCAAATAGACCTTTCGCGTGGAGAGACTGTGCAGAAAAGCATGTACCACCTTCTCTTTCGTGATATACCGCTGATGTAGCTCCATGATCCTCCGAACGCATTCATCATGACTCCAAGTGACCGGATCAAACATGACTCCTTTGCTTTTGGCATATTGAAAATCTTCATCCGTATAAAAAGCTCCTCCGGCTCTCCAACCTCGGGAAGTCCAAAAAGCGTTCATCAGTATTTTCCTGGCTTTGGGATCCATCGGTTTCCTTCCTTCCATAATCTATTTAAACCGCGATTCTTTTCATGATACACTGGAAAAGGCAGGAAGCGAAAGGTACGAAATATGCAGAAATATAGGAAAGGATTGACAATTATGCAGGCTTTAACCTCGGCAGAACTGATCGATGAGGAACATCATGCATGGGAAGAAATTGTCGGAATTTTGAGCAAAGGGACTAATCCATATGTCATTCTCCCCGCCGAGCGGGAATCTGCAGAGGACACACTATATCGGTTACAAGTAAGCACAAAGTCCTATTTGGGGGCAATTGCTTTCGAGGCTGGTGGCATACTTTGGGACGACGGCTGGATTCATTTGCTCGGATCGGGCAATCCGGGAATCTTCGGCAGTTTGAATTCCTGGAACGGATTGTCGGTCAACAAAGTAGTAGAGCCGCTCCACGGGATGTTGGTGGTCGCCTATGATGCTGCCGGCGGCTTTTTTGCGCTGGATACGGGCAAATTCGGATGCAGCGGGTTGATCCACTATTTCGCGCCGGATACACTGGAGTGGGAATCTACGGAACTCCAATATTCCGGGTTCCTCGCCTGGCTCGCGGAAGGCGATCTGGAACAGTTCTATCAAACCTTCCGCTGGCAGGGATGGCAGGAAGATACAAGCCGGCTCCGGGAAGGCCAAGTATTTGCTTATTATCCTCCGCTCTGGACTGAAGAAGGCGGCGGAGACAAGAGCCGTAAGGCGCCTGTATCGATCACCGAAGCCTGGAGCTTCGTTCTGGGAGAACACTAGAAACTCAATAAACAGAAACAGCCCGGAATTTATTTTCCGGGCTGTTTCTATGTTGGATAAAGGCGTCCCTCTTATCGGATCAATTCCTGAAGTTCAGCAACGCTTGCGTTATACTGCGGGTTGAATTCCCCGGAGGTCATATAACCGGCCAAGCCGGACAAGAATTGTCTTCCCTCCGGCGTTTCTCCCGCTTTGCTTGCATCCAGGGCGCAGACCAGCAGCTTTCCTTTGCCCACGTTGCACTCAAACAGGAAACCAAGCTTATGATTGCGCTCAAAATTGTCGATCGTCTGCACGATCGGGCCCCATTCACGGTCGGTTCCGTCCATGATAAGCGATTTCGAGTTCTGCACGATACTCCACCAAGGATAGGTGGAGTGTTCTTCGCACGGGAAATCGCGGAACACGGGATGGTCGTTGTCGATCAACAATCCCATGGTACCGACGGGCACCGGGCGGTTCATGCTTTCGGAGATGGACCGGAACATCGGATAGCACCAGAAATCCGTACAGTAGGTGCCTTCGATGGCGTTCTGAAGAGATTCCGGCTTCGGCATCAGCAACACGTTTTCACCTTGCTCCAGCAGCGCCAGCGCCTGATCGGAAAGTTCCTCGAATAAGAGGATTCCGGCTTCGGCAAGCCCGCTTCCGCTGCTCTCCGGATAAATCCACAGATCGTAGGACTTATGAATGTCCGTTCCTTCGATGCGGAGAGATAAGGACATTTTGGTCATCCGCTGAACCTTAGGAAGATCGATGTCAAGTTGGCAAATATCGATATAATTCGTAGATACAGGAATTTTCGCTTCGGCAGCGCCTTCCGCCAGCATCCCGCCGTCCGCGGAAAGCTCCCAACTCAGCACGAGATTGTCGGGGGCTCCTTGACGAAACCAGCTCAACTCGACAGCGGCGCTGAAGCGTTCTCCGGCGACATAGTTATACCTCGGGAATCTGGCCATCAGAACGGCATCGCTGCAGAACGTGCGCCATTCCTCCGGCGTAATCATTCCTTTCGAATCCATAAAAGCATCCAGGACGCCGACTAACGCGGTTCCTTGACCGCTGAAATCTTGCAGGTCCAGCAGCTGGAAGCCGGCAAGTCTGCGGGAGCGGAAAGCGGCTTCCAGCTCTTCCTTGTAGCAAGCAACGGCCAGTTGCCCCGAGCTTTCGAAGAATTTCCCGGCAAGATGGCCCAGCCCCTTGCTCTCCAGACGTTCGCGAAAGGTTTTGAAATTCTCCGCTTTGAGGGGTCCTTGATATTTACCGATCTCCTCAAAATTCGGAAAAGTCGCATATTGCCCGATCTCATGAGAGACCACCGGCATTTGCGGAATCCATTCTCCCGAAGACTCATCGGCCTCGACGGTTTTGGCTTCGGTGCCGTACTGGATCTGGATCGCTCCTCCTGCTTTCTCTGCCGAGCCTGCCGCTTTCCCGAAATTCGGAGGAACGATCTGGTCGTCATAATCCTTCATCGTGCTTGGATAGTCGGTTTGTACATGACCCTGCGGAGCATCGCACATCGCATAGGAGCCTCTGAACAACCGGTCCCGTGAAAAACGCACGCCGCAGAAGAAATCGTCATGCTCCAAAATTTCCGGCATGAACTGATGGTTATTGGAGCCTTGCGTGTACAAATGTCTGTCGTCGAAATCCTTGTATTCTTTCAGAATGGAATCGATCTTCGTTCTGCTCCCCCACAGCTCGTTGCCAAGCGACATCATCACGAAGGAAGGGTGATTGCCAAACGCCTGCAAAATCGCATAACCTTCGCTGATGAGATAGTCCTGCTCCGCTTGATTGTGCCCTTCATCGGTTTTTTCCGTAATCGTTCCCCAGAACGGCAGCTCCGGTTCCATGTAAATCCCGAGCATGTCTGCGGCGGTAAAGGCCGCTTCCGGCGGGCAGCAAGTGTGGAAACGGTAATGATTCATGCCGTAAGATTTTGAAATTCCAAGGATTCTAAGCCATTCTTCTACATCGGTAGGCGCATAACCGGTCAGCGGGAAGATCAGGCCGTCATGCTTGCCGCGAAGAAAGGTCTTCTCTCCATTAATGATAAACTTGTCGCCCGCCGCTTTGAATTCCCGAAGACCGAAGATCAACTCATGACGGTCGGCTTCTCCCGTTTCTCCGTCTTTCAAAATGACGCTTACGTTATAAAGGTTGGGCTTGAATTCGCTCCAAAGCAGCGTGTCAGCACCCAGCTCATAAACGACGGAAAACTCCCCTTCCGATACGGCGAATTCCCGCTCAGGAACCGAGTGTGAAGTCTCGCTGTTAAAGCTTTCGGCTGCCACGACAACCGTTCCTTCAGCCATACCTTCCATGGTACCGGTGATTCTGACCGACCGAGTGGCCAAGTCAGGATACAACCTGATGCCGCTCAGAGACGATTCTCCGAAAAACTGAAGCTCAATCCGGCCGGTAATGCCGTTCCAGTTGGTTTGCGTATCCGGGGAGGTTAAATGTCCTCCTTTTGTCGGATAACCTGTATTATCAACCCGCACGGTAATCGTGTGGTTACCTGCACTGAGCTTTCCTACCTCGTAAATATGGGCGGTATTCAAGCTGTCACGGTTGCCGATTTCTTGGCCATCCAGCCATACTGTCGTCATCCGGGTGCGTTCCAGATACAGCAAGCTCCGTTTTCCGGCAAGTTCATTCGGAATCGTGATCTCTTTACAATACCAGGCCGATCCTTCAAACAAGTATTCATCCGTCAGGGCGCCGATCAACGCATTTTCGTTTTTCGGTCCCTTTCGCGCGTACGACGTCGTGCCCGGCAGAGTGATAACATCTTGAAACGGCAGTTTCAGTCCCTGTTTTCTTTCATCCAATTGCAATTTCCATTCGCCTTCCAGGCTGATCTTTGTCTGCAAAAATATCACTCCTATTTGTAGTAAACGCTACATTCCTGCTGGGGGTGCATCATGACTCATCGTTACCTTCTCCCTGGGCATGGACGATTCCTGCTGAATCGTACATTTACATTTTCAGTTTTCTTCAGAGATCAGAACATATTTCACCCCATTAATCATGTAACGTCTGCTTCATTTTTGCAGGGCGATCAATTCTTGATGGCTAGGATACGCAATCGGCTTGTATCTATCATCCACTGACCTTCCAGTTCAAGCTGCGACTTTACGTTCGCTTCTATAGTGCGATAAATGGATTCTTTGTCGAAAGGGGTAACGTCCGAGAAAAAGTACTCAGCGAAACTGTCCAGCCAGTTCCTGATTCCTAAATTCCCCTTGAGCGGAGTGAGCTTGTCGAAGTGATAAGCCAACGTGACGCGAAAGCCGGTTTGCTCCAGCAGGCTGGCATATTCGCCAACCGTGGGATGATACCACGGGTTCCGTCCCTCCCATGCATAGCCATGCTCCTCAAGTGCCTGCTTCATGGCGGCAGTCAGTATCGCGAGATTGCCGTTTCCTGCGAATTCGGCCACGAATCGGCCGCCTGCCCGGAGGGCTAACCGGATGGAGCGGGACACTGCGGGAGCATCCTTGATCCAATGCAAAGCCGCATTCGAGAACACGGCGTCAAAATGTTCTTCAGATTTGTAATGACATACATCTTCCACCAGAAAATTCAGTTCGGGGTGTTTCAAGCGGGCTCGATTCACCATTTCTTCCGACAGGTCGATCCCCGTCGGTATTGCTCCTGCCGCCGCAATCGCGGCGGTCAGATCCCCGTTCCCGCATCCCACGTCCAGGATTCGCTCTCCCTTCTGGGGCTGTAGTAAGGATAAGAGCTCGACTCCCGGTCTGCCTGCCGGATCGGGTTTATTCTTGGATCCTCCCGAATCCAAGGGATGACCATCAAAACTGTGCATCACATCATCTCCCTTATAAATGGTTCAAATCTCCGCCTTGCTCCACCGCCCTATATCAATTGCCACTCCTCTTCCGTGAGGTCCGCAACCACAGCCACCGCGGCTTTACTCCCCGATGCTGCGGCATAAATTAATTGGGAAGGCATCACATAGGCGGAATCTCCCGCCGCGTACACGCCGGCTACCGTAGTTCTTCCCATCGCATCGGTTACGATCCCTCCTTCTTGCTCCGTTTGATAGCCTAACGCTTCATGAAACTTTGCATTGGGAACTAAAGTAGGAGCAATGAAGCCCCCGCTTCGTTCGAGTTGAGAACCATCGGAAAAATGCACCCTTTCCAGCAATCCGTTTTGCCCCGAAAATCCAGTAATTGGAGTTTCCATAATCACTATTCCCTTGGATGCGAACTGCAACCGCTGTTCTTCTGTCAAAATATCGTTTCCGTTCGTGCACACTACCAAGTCCGCACTCCAGTTATGCAGCAATTTCACCTTGTGAAATGCTTCCGGTGTTTCTGCTAGGACCACAAGTGATTGATCCCGCAACTCCCAGCCATCGCAAAAAGGACAATTGAACAGGCTTTTTCCGTAAAATTGTGAAATCCCCTTAATTTCGGGCAGCACTTCCTTCAGCCCGGCAGCCAATATTACCTTGCCGGCATGAACCGGCTCGCCCGAAGCCGTTTGAATAACGAATCCATGCTCGTTTTTTCGAATATCGGTTACCCGAACCTGCAAATGCTGCACCGAAGGATAACCAAGCACTTCCTCATAGGCAATCCGGCGAAACTCGGCCGGTTTAATTCCATCCCGCGTAATAAATCCGTGCGACGCGTGCGTTACCGCGTTCCGCGGCTGGCTGTCGTCAAACAAAGCAACGCTTTTTCTGGCCCTGCCCAGCACGAGTGCTGCGTTTAATCCGGCCGGACCGCCTCCGACAATGGCACAATCATATTTCATAAAAATACCCCTCCATTCCTCGTTTAGGTAGTTTACCTTACTAAAATTTTAAATAACAGACTTAATATATCCATGATAACTATGAATTAGCCGATCTGTCAAGAATCCCTTGTCCATGAAGCTTCTAAACCACTTCTCTGATGACCTTTTAGATTCGGTAGGTAAAAAAAGAGCTTGGACATTCTTGTCCTGGCTCTTTAAATGCATTCATATATACCGTGCGGTTACGGATCGCTCACAACCCAATATCCCCGCTGGGGGCCCTTCATATAAAATTTCGCCACCGCCGGTACCGCCATCCGGTCCCAAATCGATGATCCAATCGCTATGCCGGATCACGTCCAGATTATGCTCGATGACGATAACGGTATTGCCTTTTTCCACTAATTTATCGATGATGCGCAAAATATTGGAGACGTCCGACATATGCAATCCCGTCGTCGGTTCATCCAGAATATAGATGTTCCCTTTTTTCGTCAACTCCCTTGCCAGCTTTAATCTCTGGCACTCCCCACCGGACAACGTGTTCAGCGGCTGGCCTAACGAGAGGTAGCCGAGTCCCACGGTCTCCATGCTTTTCAGCTTGCCCCGAATGTCTTTCATTTCAAAGAAATCCAGAGCATCCTTCACGGACATCTCCATAATTTCAACAATATTCTTCCCTTTATAAAGGTACTGAAGCACATGCTGCTTGTAACGGCTGCCTCCGCATTCGCTGCAAACCACTTCCACTTTGTCCATAAATGACATATTAAGTTCTACATTTCCCGTTCCGCCGCAAGCTTCGCAGCCTCCCTCCGAATTGTAACTGAACAGTCCGGTATCCACCTGATTGGTCTCCGCAAAGACTTTGCGAATCGCGGTCATGATGTCGGAGTAAGTGGCCGGATTGGAACGGATATTGGCATGTACCGAGCTTTGATCGATCCGGATGGCTTCCGGAAAGTCTTTGGCAAAAACTTCATTGACGAGCGTACTTTTACCGGAGCCCGCCACTCCGGTCACTACCGTGAAGATCCCCTGGGGAACGCGAAGCCTGGCTTTTTTTAAATTATGAAGACTGCTTATGCTGCTCTCCAGAAAGTCCGACGCCGGACGAGGCATTGCCTTAATTTCCGTTTTACGCGACAAATACTTGCCTGTAAGGGTATCGGAAGACATTAAACCCTCGTAACTTCCGCTATACATAATGGTTCCGCCTGCTGCCCCAGCATGCGGTCCGACGTCAATAATATGGTCGGCAACTTGGATGACATCGGGATCATGTTCCACGACCAGTACGGTATTTCCCTTATCGCGCAGTTTGACCAACAATTCGTTCAATCGGTGCACATCCCGTGGATGCAAGCCGGTACTCGGTTCATCAAAAATATACATTAACCCGGTCAGGCTGCTGGACAAATGCTTCACCATTTTTACCCTTTGGGATTCCCCCCCGGATAAGCTCGTTGTTTCTCTTGTCAGGTTCATATAACTGAGCCCGATCTCGCAAAGATTGCTCAGGCGTTCTACAATACCGTCCACTATTGGTTTGGCCATCGGCTTGTCCAGCCTCGACAAGATTTCGATTAACTCATCCAGTTGTATGTCCGTAAGGTCATAGATGGAGAATCCTTCAATTTTTGAGGACAAAACTTGTTCATTATAGCGCTTGCCGTCGCAGACCGGGCATGTACAGGTAGTTGTATACTTATCCAGTTTTTTCGCCCCGACCTTGGTCGTTTCTTTTTCCGTTTTCACATTCAAGCGCATGAATTTTACGGACAGTCCTTCGTAGGTGGCATTAATACCGGTATCCATGTGGGTTACCACCACTTTTTGCTGGTCCGCATAAAGCAACTGTTCCAGTTCCTCTTTGCTGTAGTCTCTGATTTTTTTGTCGTTATCGAAGAACCCGGACTCGCCGTAGGTTTTCCATTGCCAAGTGCCTGGGGCGAAGCCGGACAATAAAATAGCCCCCTCATTTAGCGATTTCTCCCTATCCAGCGCCGCATCGACGTTCAAGGTAATGATTTTTCCGATCCCTTCGCATTTGGGGCACATCCCACTGGGATCATTAAATGAATAAGCATTGCTATATCCGAGATGGGGCACCGCAAAACGTGAAAACAACAGCCTTAAAAGAGAATTGATATCCGTTACCGTTCCTAACGTCGAGCGGGCATTTCCGCCCAGCCGCTTTTGATCCACCACAATCGCCGTGGACAAATTGCTTATATCGTCCGCTTCCGGCCTGCTGTAGCGAGGCAGAAAAGTCCGCACAAAACTGCTATAAGTTTCATTTAACTGGCGTCCGGCCTCCTGAGCAATCGTATCGAACACGATGGATGATTTTCCGGAACCGGATACCCCCGTAAAAATCGTAATTTTTCCTTTTGGAATTGTTAAATTAATATTTTTGAGGTTGTTCTCCCTTGCATTCCTGATTTCGATGAATTCCTGCGGCATGCTTATCATCTCCTTTAATGAAATTGTCTTTACATCAACGAGTGTCGATTTTTTGTTCGTTATCAGGAGATGAGTGTACCAGCAAGAGGCACCTGAACACAAGAGGGAACACTAAGAAGACTCAAAATTTGTGCAAAGCACATAGCTGATGGGCCCCTTGCGTTATAAAAAAAGAAGCCGCACAGATCGCGGCTTCTAATGTTTATTTCCTCGACTAAGGAAGTCACACGGATGATTACTTAATCACTACATAGTCCAAGTTAACAAGTTTAGCATAAGTAACAACTTGGTCCGTTGTTAAGTTTAATGAAAGAACGGTATGGTGACCGCCGCCATTTTCGATCCAAGCTTTAACCCCGTCTTGGAAGTTTGGCTTCACGTTCCAAAGTACACGGGCCACTGGAAGCTTCGGAGCCGGAACCGTTGGCTCAAATGCGGAGACTTCGTTAATCAACAGCTTATAATGCGTGCCAAAGTCAGCCATGGAAACAACCACACCGTCTCCTTTTTTGCCGTCAAATACTAAACGGGCTGGATCTTCTTTACCACCAATGCCTAATGGAGAAACGATAATTTTAGGTTTGTTGCTTGCCAAAGTAGGATCCACTTCAAGCATATGGGATTGAAGGATGGATTCTTGACCGGCTGTTAATTCGTAAGTGTAATCTTCCATAAAGCCGGTGTTTTGGTTATGACTCATGACTTTGAGCAAGCGATCTAGAGCTGCCGTCTTCCAATCCCCTTCCCCGGCAAAACCATATCCTTGGGCCATCAAGCGTTGAACGGCAAGCCCCGGAAGCTGTTTCATACCATGTAAATCTTCGAAATTCGAGGTGAAGGCATTGTATCCGCCTTGATCCAGGAAGCGTTTGATAGCGATTTCATAGCTTGCTTGTACTTTTACGCTAGCTTCCCAAGCTTCTTTACTATAAGTGCCGTATTCAAATTCATAAAGGGAGGCATACTCGGCAAACAAAGTATCGATTTCTTCTTCCTTCACTTCGTTCACGTATTGAACAAGATCCCCAATTCCAAAGTAGTCAACGGTCCATCCAAATTGGATTTGCGCTTCAACCTTATCGCCTTCGGTTACGCCAACGTTACGCATGTTGTCGCCAAAGCGAGCGACTTTGATATTGAAGCTTTCGTTATAGGCAACCGCTACGTCCATCCATTCAGCAATTTGCTTTTGTACTTCAGGGCGTTCCCAGTAGCCGACGACAATTTTGTTTTGTTTGTTCAAACGGGCATTAATAAAACCATATTCACGATCCCCATGAGCCGCTTGGTTAAGATTCATGAAGTCCATGTCGATCGTTGCCCAAGGAATGCTTTCATTGTATTGCGTTGCCAGATGAAGCAAAGGTTTTTGCAACAGCTTGGTTCCGCGGATCCACATTTTTGCGGGCGAGAACGTGTGCATCCAAGTGATGACGCCGGCAACTTCGTCACGATAGTTGACTTCTTTCATGATGCTGGTGATTTTCTCCGCGCTGACAGCCAAATCTTGCAATACCAGAGGATAAGGCAGAACTCCGCTATTATTTAAAGCATCTGTCATTTCTTGGGCATGGGCTTTAACTTCGGCTAATGCCTCTTCCCCATAAAGATGCTGAGACCCTACGACAAACCAAAATTGCTTTCCTGCAACTGTTGACATATTCATCCTCTTTTCTTAATTTTATGGTTTATCACTTTTGCCCATAGTAAGCATTTTTGCCATGCTTGCGTAAGTAATGTTTATCTAAAATGGGCTTCGGCAATTCCTCCGCAAAATGGTTTAACTCTCTTGCAAATAAATTCATTTTCGATACTTCTTCCAGGACAACACTATTCATTACCGCTGATTTTGCATCTTTTCCCCATGTGAAGGGTCCATGCCCCTTAAGCAAAACGCCTGGTACCGCCATAATATCAATGCCTCGTTGTTCAAAAGTTTCAATGATGACACGGCCTGTTTCCGCCTCGTAACCGCGATCCACTTCCGCTTGCGTCAAGAACCGCGCACAGGGTACGGAACCATAGAATGTATCGGCGTGCGTCGTTCCCATGACGGGAACATCAAGTCCTGCTTGAGCCCAGATGGTCGCCCAAGTGGAATGCGTGTGCACGATGCCTCCGATTTCGGAGTAATGCTTGTAAAGCACGGCGTGAGTCGGTGTATCGGAGGATGGCCGCATTTCTCCTTCAACCACAATGCCATCCAGATCAACAACGACCATATCGCTGGCCTTCATCGTCTCGTAGCTAACCCCGCTTGGTTTGATTACGAACAAACCGCTTTCACGGTCAATAGCGCTCACATTTCCCCACGTATATTTAATAAGTCCCTGCTTCGGCAATTCCAGATTGGCTTGAAAGACCTCTTCTTTAAGTTGTTCTAACATCTTGCTCCCTCCATTCTCACACTAAGTTGTCGACGGCCGATTGCTCAATCGCCAGACCTTTTTTGTATCGTTCGATAAAGATTTCGAATCCTTTCACGTCGATGGGATCAGGGTGAATTTCTTGTCCCTCGACATCCTTGAACACCTTGTGGTCGAGGAAGCTGTCCAAGCCTTCTTCATGAGCTTTATTCATCATATAAGAGGCCAAAATCGCCATCCCCCATGCGCCGCCTTCTCCAGCGGTTGACATCACGGATACAGGGACATTCATGGACGCTGCCATCATTTTTTGGCCGACGACCGGAGTCTTGAATAACCCACCGTGACCAAGGATGCTGTCAATAGCGACATTCTCTTCCTTCGTCAAAATATCCATACCGATTTTAAGCGCCCCGAATGCAGTGAACAAATGAACCCGCATAAAATTAGCCAGGTTGAATTTGCTCTCCGGCGAGCGAACAAATAGCGGACGACCTTGTTCCAATCCGGTAATATTCTCACCCGAGAAATAACCGTAGCTAAGCAACCCGCCGCCATCCGGATCCGCTTCCAATGCTTTGTTCAGCATGACGCTGTACAACTTCTCGGTATCTACCTTCTGTCCCACGGCATCCGAGAATTCGCGGAACAATCCGAGCCAGGCATTGATGTCGCTCGAACAGTTATTGGCATGTACCATACCAACCGGACTTCCATCCGGCGTAGTGACCATATCGATTTCCGGATAGACTTTTGACAGTTCCTTCTCGAGTACGATCATAGCAAAAACCGAAGTTCCTACGGAGACATTCCCGGTGCGTTTCTTCACGCTATTCGTAGCAACCATGCCTGTTCCGGCATCCCCTTCCGGAGGGCACAGCGGAATACCTGACTGCAGTTGGTTGGATGGATCCAAAATTTTAGCTCCCGCTTCCGAAAGCACTCCTGCTTGCTGACCCGCAACATACACCTTGGGAAACAGATCATCGAGCTTCCACGGATAACCTTTGCTTGCAACAAGTTCGTCAAACTGCTTGACCATGGATGCATGATAATTTCCCGTGGATTCGTCAATGGGGAACATGCCCGATGCATCCCCGACACCAATTGCTTTAGTGCCGCTCAGTAACCAATGAATATATCCCCCTAATGTCGTAACATACCGGATCCGAGGCACATGTTCTTCTTCATTTAATATGGCTTGATAAAGATGGGCAATGCTCCAGCGTTCAGGAATATTAAACTCAAACAGCTCCGTCAAAGCTTTCGCTGCCGCGCCTGTTGTTGCATTGCGCCAAGTCCGGAAAGGAACGAGCAATTCATCTTTGTCGTCAAAAGCCATATATCCATGCATCATGGCGGAAAAACCGATCGAACCGATGGTTTGGAGGGTGATTCCGTAATTGCGTTCAATGTCTTGCTTCATTTCGGAATAAGCTTTTTGCAGGCCTTTGATAATGTCCTCTAAACTGTACGTCCAAAAGCCGTCCTTCAACTGATTTTCCCATTCATAACTTCCGGAAGCGATTGATTGAAAGTTATGATCAATGAGTACTGCTTTAATACGCGTGGATCCGAATTCAATGCCAAGCGAAGTTTCTCCATTCACGACCGCTTGTTTCATGCTCTCTTGATTCGACATCACGTTGGTCACCTCTCTGACAGCGCTTTAATAAAAGTAAGGATAAAAATTTATAAGCTTCTTAATTAACAGTTTTAGTATATTTTTTGTACGTACATTTGTCAATGAAACGAATTATATATACATACAAATATAGATGGCTTCATCATTATCATTCTACACTTCAGGTGTTTATACTCCATTTATCTTTGTATAGCTCCCCTTTTTACTTTTTTCACAATCATGCTATAATTTGTACATACAAATTCAACAAATGAAGGAATAACTAAGCGAACATGTACGGAAGAAGGAGTTACATGAAACCAAAATACCAGGTCATCCTTGATGATATAAAAAGTAAAATCCTCTCGGGCGATTATAACGTCGGAGAACAAATTCCAACGGAGTCCGCCTTGCAGTCTTTGTACGAAGTAAGCAGACAGACGGTACGAAAAGCGATTTTGGAGCTATCCAACGAAGGATTTCTGCGCAGCGAAAAAGGATCCGGCACGTATGTCAGCAACCAATATCGAGCAAGATCCGGCGGGAGTACCCATAAGAAAACCATCGGAGTCATCACGACGTACATTTCCGACTACATCTTCCCCTCCATCATCCGGGGCATGGAAAGTAGAATGAATGAGGATAATTATTCACTACTATTGGCTAGTACCAATAATGATGTTGAGCAAGAAAAAAAAGCGTTGGAAATGATGTTGTCCTATGGCGTGGACGGTTTAATTATTGAACCTACGAAAAGCAATCTATACAATCCCAATATCGCTTACTACCTGTCGTTCAAGGAACAAGATATTCCATTCATTATGATCAATGCTTTTTATGAAGAAATTGAGGTGCCCTTTCTCTGTCTAGATGATGTGCAGTCCAGCTATTTGGCAACGAAAGAGTTGATTTTGAGCGGGCATACCCAAATTGGTCTAATTGCAAAAATGGATGACTTACAGGGGAAGTATCGTATGAAGGGGTATATCAAAGCGCTTGGAGAAGCCAAATTGCGATTTTATCCGGAACAAGTTTTTTCTTTTGACACGGAAACGAAACAGGCGCTTCCCACTAACTTGAAAGAGTTTTTGAATAAAAACAGAGATATGCTCACAGCACTTGTTTGCTACAACGACGAGGTGGGCCTAGAAGTGGTAAATGCTTGCAAACAGTTGGACATCTCTATTCCGGAGGAATTATCGATTATTGGTCAGGACAATTCCTATATCGCCCAAAATGCGAACATCAAACTAACCACGTTGACACACCCGCAAGAACAAATGGGACGTGATGCAGCGGATTGGGTCATTAAGAAATTACAAGGAAAGAAAGATCTGCCCAACAGCACCTATTATCAGCCAGTGTTAATTGAAGGTGAAACGGTAATAAAGAGATCGTAGTTTCGTCATTTCAGTGTTTTTCGCACAAATTGACCAATATTCGTGATGGCATAGCACCTCATGGTCACCTACTTGGATAAATAAATCAGGCAGTAAATCTAAATTCATCCTTAGCGGCGATAATATAGGTATATAAATTCACATCACGATGAACATCCAATTAATGCAAGTTAAATCATACTTAAAACAAAAATCAAACTCAAAAAAAGACTATCGTCAAGGAGAATGTCGACAGCCTGAAAGGAGCCATTTAGGCTCCTTTTTGTTATAATCATTATTTTACTTAAACTCCACTAGTTCTAATTCGAAGCGGTTCATTTACGTAAGATTCGTCTCGGATTTAATGTTTTAAAACACTTTTGTCGTCCAGGACTCGCAATTCCAGGTCTCCGTCACGATATCGCGGTAGAATTCCGGTTCGTGAGAGATAAGCAGGATGCTTCCCTTGTATGCTTTGAGCGCACGTTTCAGTTCGTCCTTGGCGTCCACATCCAGGTGGTTGGTCGGTTCGTCAAGAACGAGCAGATTGGATTCGCGGTTGATCAGCTTGCAAAGGCGCACTTTCGCCTTCTCCCCACCGCTTAGCACCGCAACCTTGCTCTCGATATGCTTCGTGGTAAGGCCGCACTTGGCAAGGGCAGCCCGCACCTCAAACTGCGAATAAGAAGGAAACTCATTCCAAATTTCCTCAATGCAAGTATTGTAATTAGCTTCTTTCATTTCCTGCTCGAAATATCCGATCTCCAGATTCTCACCGAGACGGACAGAGCCCTCCAGCGCCTGGATCTGGCCTAAGATACTCCGGAGCAGCGTTGTTTTACCAATCCCGTTCGCCCCCACGAGCGCGATCTTCTGACCGCGTTCCATGCGGAGATTCAGCGGCCGGGACAACGGCGAATCGTAACCAATAACTAGATCCGTCGATTCAAAAATAAGTTTTCCGGATGTTCTGCCATCTTTGAAGTTAAATTGCGGCTTCGGTTTTTCCTTGGCCAGTTCGATGACATCCATCTTATCGAGCTTCTTCTGTCTGGACATCGCCATATTACGTGTAGCTACGCTCGCTTTATTCCGGGCCACGAAGTCCTTTAGATCCGCGATCTCCTGCTGCTGGCGCTTGAAGGCGGATTCCAGCTGCTGCTTCTTCGCTTCATAGACTTGTTGGTAATAATCGTAATCGCCCACATAACGGTTCAGTTCCTGATTTTCCATATGATAGATCAGGTTGATCACGCTATTGAGGAACGGAATATCATGCGAGATCAGGATGAACGCATTTTCATATTCTTGCAGATACCGTCTTAACCATTCGATATGCTGTTCGTCAAGATAGTTGGTGGGCTCGTCAAGTAGCAAAATATCCGGCTTTTCAAGCAGCAGTTTGGCAAGCAGCACCTTGGTCCGCTGGCCGCCGCTCAAATCGTTTACGTCTTTATCCAGTCCGATATCCGTTAAGCCCAGTCCGCGGGCGGTCTCATCAACCTTGGAATCGATCAAATAAAAATCCTGACTCGTCAGCGTATCCTGGATCGTACCGACATCCTCGAGCAGTTGCTCCAATTCTTCCGGCGTTACGTCGCCCATTTTGGCGTACATGTCGTTCATTTCTTGTTCCATGTCGAACAGGTATTGGAAGGCTCCGCGCAGGACATCGCGAATCGTCATTCCTTTGCTAAGTACCGCATGCTGGTCCAGGTAGCCGACACGAGTACGTCTGGCCCATTCGACCTTTCCTTCATCCGGCTGAAGCTTGCCGGTAATGATATTCATGAAGGTGGATTTCCCTTCCCCGTTAGCTCCGATCAATCCGATATGCTCCCCTTTAAGGAGGCGGAAAGATACGTCTGTGAAAATCGCACGGTCCCCAAAACCGTGACTGAGTTTTTCTACGTTTAATATGCTCATGTATTAACACCTTTTCTATTTATATATACTCGTCATATTATATATGGAATCCGCGGTTTGCAACAAGTCCTTGCCGACAGTAAATCTTTTACTTCGACGCTTATACGCAATTCAGGCATTAATTTGGAGGAAGTTTTGCGTTATTGCCATTCCTCGGATTCCATTCTTATACTCCTTATTCTACGTATACATTTGTATACGAGATGTTAACGTCATATCAAGATTAAAATTATCATTGGTACGGCATACTTTCGAAGTAATGAAATTCATTAGGTTCTGGATTTCGGATTGTGGTAAGATTGGATTCATGCGGCTTTAAGCCGTTTTCTTTCATATTTTTTGAAAGGGTTGGGTGAGGGGTTACAATGGAAGGAAGGTTTTTTGTTGGTCCACCAAGAGAAACAGACATCATCGCAAGCAAATGGACATAGATCACCTGATCCAGCTCCCCGCCTTGGTCCGAGCTTTTGGCGAAGGGAAGCCTTGGCAGGAACCGTTTCATTTTTTGCGATCGTCTATATCATTATCGTTAACTCATCGATTTTGGCGGATGCCGGCATTCCGCAAGAAGCAGGGATTATTGCTACGATATTGGCATCGGCGGCAGGCTGCTTCATTATGGCTTTCTGGGGCAAAGCTCCCTTAATTATCGCACCCGGCATGGGTATTAATGCCATGTTCACTTATACGCTGGTTCAGGGTATGGGCTTAACCTGGCAGCAAGCGCTGGCGGTTTCCATGATGTCGGGGATCTGTTTTTTAGCTATCAGCTTGACCTCTCTCGTCGAGAAGTTGCGCGAGGCCATCCCTTCATCGCTTCAGGAAGCGATTTCCGTAGGTATCGGTCTTATGCTGGTCCTGATCGGCTTGCATAAGGGAGGCGTTATTCTTCCGGATCCCGCATCGGTGATCGCCGTTCAATCGTTTGCGGACCCCGGTGTAATTGTAACGCTCGTCACTTTGGCCTTGACGTGCATTTTGTACATGCGAAAAGTTCCCGGCAATTTGCTGCTATCCATTTTCGGCGGAACCTTACTTGCCTTTTTATTCGGCGTCAAGCCTTCAGCGACAACGGGCTTCGACGGCTTTTCCTGGTCATCCTACGGAGAAGTTTTCGGGCAATTATCGGTAAAAGGCTTACCTGTTTCCACGCTGATTGTCTCCGTCTTCTCGCTCACGCTGGTCATCGTCTTCGAGAACGTCGGTCTGATTAACGCCCAATTGAACATGAGCGGAAAACAGGAACGGTTCAAACGCGCCATGCAAGCTACTTCGTTTTCAGTCTTTCTTAGCGGCTTTTTTGGGACAAGTCCTACCGTCTCCACTGTCGAGGCGGCGGCCGGGATTTCAGCCGGAGGCAAAACAGGCTGGACATCGGCATTTACGGGAATCCTGTTCTTGTGTTCGCTGGTTGCGATGCCCGTGATCACGCTCGTTCCGGATCAGGCTGTTGCGCCGATTCTTATTTTTATAGGCGGCTTGATGATGCCATCCATTCGCAGCATTTCTTTTGAAAGCATGGAAAAAGGGCTTCCCGCCTTCTTCATCATCGCCTTCATTCCGCTCATGCACAGCATCGTGGACGGAATCGCGATCGGTTTTATCAGCTACGCTTTATTTCATATAGCCGTCGGCAAATGGCGCGAAGTGAAGCCTCTCTTCTATCTCATTTCGCTTCTCTTCGTTCTGCATTTTGTGCTTCAAGCTATCTGAATCCGGCTCATCAATCAGGCCCGTCCGAACGCCAATTGTTCGGGCAGGCCTTTTCTAATGTAAAAACCATTATGCTAAGTACGAAATTTTGGAAGCAATCGGAGTTCTTGGCTTTGCCGCCGGAACCTCCGCCGGATAGCCGATGCCCAATACGCCAACGACATCGTACTCCGGCGCCACGCCGAGAATGTCGCGATTCTGCGGCAAATTCCCCATCGATGACCAATATACGCCGGCTCCGGCTTCATGAGCGGCTAACATGAAGTTTTGCACGAAGCAAGAGACAGCCATGACATTTTCATCCCGCTCGAAAGGAGTACCTGCAGGTTTTGACAATATGGCAAGAACGACCGGCGCGCCTCCAAAGTCTTTTTTATGATTCAATTTAGACCGGGTCTCCGCCCCGACAATAAGAATTTCCCAAGGCTCGTTCAAACGATGGTTAGGCGCATAGCTTGCCGTCTCCAACCAGAAAAGCAATTCGCTTTCACGAACGGGATCCGGTTTAAAAGATTTAATGGTTCTACGTTTTTTTATCACATCAGATATTGTCATGGTTTCCGTCGGCTCCTTCGTTTTTAGAATCGTTATCGGAAATAGCTTCCCGCAGCTCAAACGAGTGGATGAACTCCTGAATGATTGCATCGGTTGCTTTCAGTTCACCGCTGATGACTTGCTTAATGGATTCATATTCCGGTTGATCCAGTTGCCGCAGCAAGGTCGAGCGTTTAATGTTCAGCCTTTCAAGAAAAGCTATCGCCCGTCCCCGGCGAAAAGTTTGGGCACTATGGGGCCGTTGTTTGCCACTCATTTCCGTTTCATGCCCGCCGCGGCTTTCCATATGCTCTCTGTATTGGTGATTCTCTCTATGTTTATGTCTTCCCTCACGCATCTTATATCCCTCCTCAGAGTTCGTATACATTCGTATACAAGATTCTTTGTATACAAATGTATACGATTCGTTGAAGAAATGTCAAGATTTGTTTTTTTGGTTGAATCGGCAAAGAATACGGTGCCTCCATGAAAAAAAGCATCAGCAGTCGCCGATGCCTTTTGAAGGGTTCATTTCTTCTATGTTAATGTTAGGCAATGCCGTTTACGATTTGTCTCAAGGCCTCGTTGATCGGGGTCAACTGCCGACCGAGTAGTTGCTCGAAATCACGGCTTTCCACCTCAAGGGTTCCTTCCCGAATACCCTCCTGAATGCCGACAAGTATAGGGATAACGAAGTCAGGCACTCCGGCATTTTTCATGATTTCCGCATAATCGGCGTCGCTGACCTGTTGAACTGGAACCTCTTTGGCAATTACCGTCCCCAACGCGGATGCAATTTCTTCCTGCGATAAAAGCTTGCCGGACAGCTCGTAGATTTTGTTTTCGTGTCCGTTTCCGGTCAGTACCGCAGCAGCAGCCTCGGCATATTCTTGCTGCAGTGCCCAGCCTACTTTGCCGTTACCTGCCGATGTTACCCATGGAGCCCCTGCCAGGACGCCCTGAATGCTTGAAATTTCATTTTCCAAGTACCAGTTGTTCCGCAAGAACGAATAAGGAATGCCTGTTTTTAAGATGGCCTCCTCAGTTGCTTTATGGGTTGGGGCAAGCATGTTCTTGCTATTTTGGGCGTTCGCTAAGCTGGTGTAAGCAATAAAATGAACTCCGGCACGCTCAGCGGCTGCTACGGCATGCTTGTGCTGACGAATTCTTGTTTCGTTATCGCCGTCGGCAGAAATGATCAGCAACCGGTCGATCCCTTTAAATGCGGTATCCAATGTTTCAGGACGATCAAAATCCCCTTGCCGGACGTCCACCCCATGAGCACGCAGCCCTTCCGCTTTCTGGGGATCGCGCACACTGACAGCCAGTTCGCTTGCGGGTACGGTTTTCAAAAGCTGCTCTACGACTTTGCTGCCCAACTTCCCTGTGGCTCCGGTAACTAAAATTTTCATAAATTCTACCTCCCATTTGATTTGGTTGTAATACAAGTTGTAAAGTAAGTTGTTATAACCAGAAGTATTACAACTGGTATATAAGAAAAGCTCAATTTGAGCTTTTACTTGAACTTATCGATCAGTTGCTGCAATGTCACTTGCCCCAATCTTTGTTCCATCGCGGTTTGAGCTTCCTTCAGTTCATCCTGTAGAACTCCCTCGATATTCCGCCCTACCGGGCAAGCGAAGTTCGGCTTCTCATGAATGCGAAACAATTGGTTTTCCTCCGTCACATTCACAGCCCGATAGACGTCAAGAAGCGTAATCTGATCGGAGGACTTAAGCAAGGAAGCGCCGCCTACTCCAGGACGAACATCCACTAACCCTTCCTTCTTTAACATCCCCATAATTCTTCGAATTACAACGGGATTCGTATTTACGCTGCTCGCGATAAAATCTCCGGTACAATCTTGCGGACTGACGGCAATCAGGGAAAGAGCATGCACAGCTATGGAAAATCGCGTACTGATCTGTTTCATTTGTATCACCACCGGTTGTAACCATTGTAGTTACTTCTGGAGACATTGTCAATCTATTAAAACAGGATACAGCCTATAACAACTGTATCCTGTATTTTTGATCTAGCCAGGTTATGATTCGGCTGGTTTGTTTCTATTTTTTTCATAAGCCTCATCTGAAGGAATATCCATGATGTCGGACTGTTCCGGTAAGAAGCCGGTAGGCGTATGGGGGCGAGTATCCTCATAGATCGTATTCGGGTCTCCGTCCGTTAGTTCAGGTTCATGCTCATACGGCATTTTCTTCCCTCCTTGTGCAGATAGATTGCCCTTTTCCCAAGACTTTCATTCCGCGTTGTATTGACCATGATTGTTTCTTTCTTTTGCGGATGCTAATTAGATGAGCCTATAAACAACAAAGAAGCAGCCTGTGCTGCTCCTCATCATTTGTTGGTTTATATGTATATCCGCAAATAAACAGGCAGTTCGTTAATTTCCAGGTTTTTACCGTTTAATCAAGTCCGCTGTCATCCGTGGTCTCGTATCCATAATCGATGGTTTCTGTCGTTCCGTCGCTGTATTCAAGAATGAACTTATCGATTTTGATTTTGTGCAGAGCCCCTTGATAGGTAAACAGATCAAATAGGATCATGTCTTCATCGGGTTCAATCGGTCCCACATATTTCAATGAAAAATTGCTGTCCCCGGTAAATTCGTCATGGGACGGGTCCCCTACCCTATTATAGGTGCTGAGCTCGGCCGTATAATAATTGATCGTTTTGCCGGTCAGGTTCTTCCCCTCCCAGGTGACTTTGATGCCTTCAGCACTGTTAATGCTGTAATTGAACGTGATGGGAGTACCGATTTCTCCGCCAGTTGAAACGACCGTGGCCGATTCGCTGCCGGAGAGATCGTTACTGTCCTTGGATGTCTCCGAAGGATTGTTACCCGATGCCTCAGTAACGGGATTACTTTCGCTTGATTCAGCACGATCGACTTTGTTTCCGGCAGATTCAGGATCAACGTTTAACGGGCTATCCGCTTGCTTCACGTTTCCGCCTAACTGAATGGAAGGCGCTGCATATACGCCGCCAATAAACGAGATAATCATCGCCAATAAAAAAGACAAAACCAAATTAAGTTTTTTCATGCAGCCACTTGCTCCTCGTGAGTAAATTAGAATAACTTTAATAACATTACCACAAGGACCTTAGACCTAACAATTCATTTCTGATTAAAAAATATAGGTCCTCCATCATCCGGCCCCCCCATGATCATCTGATCCAATGTCGTTCCGCCGAGAACCATGGGGTATACATTCTCATCCTTCGGTACAACAAATTCGACTAGTACAGGGCCGGAAATCTCCAGCGCCTCGTTCCAAAACCGGAACGCCTCCGCTTTCGTATGTGCCCGGAATCCATGTATTCCATAAGCCTCCGCCAACTTTACGAAGTCCGGGCTTCCCGCAAGATCAATATGGCTGTATCGTTGCTGGTAGCTGATTTCCTGCTGTTGTTTGACCATTCCTAACACCTGATTATTGATGACAACGATTTTGACGGGGATGTTATGAATAGCGCAGATCGCCATTTCCTGGGCACACATTTGCATCCCGCCGTCGCCGTTTACCGAGATTACGAGACGATCAGGATTTCCTACCTGAGCGCCGATGGCGGACGGCAATCCAAATCCCATCGTTCCGAAACCTCCGGAGGTGATTAGGGAACGGGGATGATTGAATTTATAATATTGGGCTGCCCACATCTGGTGCTGGCCTACATCCGTCGTAATGATCGCTTCACCTTTCGTGGTTTCATGGATCATTTCGATAACGAATTGAGGCTTCAACTCACTTTCGGAATCTTTATACTGCAAAGGAAACCGGGTTTTATTCTCCTGAATTTCGGTGATCCACCTGCCTGATCGGGAAGGTAATGCGTTCTTGTTTGCATAGCCAAGCACAGCTTTGATATCGCCGATGCAGGCAATATCCGTTTTCACGTTCTTCCCGATTTCCGCCGGATCGATATCGATATGCGCGATCAACTTAGCTTGCGGAGCGAAACCATCCAGTTTCATCGTGACCCGGTCGTCGAACCTGGAGCCGATCGAAATGACCAGATCGGCGTTCTGGATCGCCATATTCGCCGCATAAACGCCATGATGACCAGGCATGCCTAACCATAACCCATGGGCACTCGGGAATCCGCCAAGACCGAGCAAAGTAGTTGCCACGGGGATGTTTGTTTTATTAACGAACTCCAACAGTTCATTCGATGCATTCGAATAGATTACGCCTCCCCCGGCAATAATGACAGGCTTTTCGGCTTCCGCAATCGCCCGAATCAATGAGTCGATTTTCTCCGTTTCAAGCTTCGGATCGGCTTGATAACCTCGTAACCGGATGGTGCCGGATGGCGACCGGGTATCCTGTATCTTCTGGTTGGATACATCCTTGGGTATATCGATCAATACCGGACCCTTTCTGCCCGTATTGGCAAGATGGAACGCTTCATGAATGATGACGGGCAAGTCATTCGCATCGCGAACCAGATAATTATGTTTGGTAATGGGCATCGTAATGCTCGTGATGTCCGCTTCCTGGAAAGCATCCGTACCAAGCACGCTTGTCGAAACGTTGCCTGTTAAGATAACCAACGGGACGGAATCCATATAGGCAGTGGCGATGCCGGTTACTAAATTCGTCGCACCCGGTCCGGACGTGGCGATTACGACTCCCACTTTTCCCGTCGATCTGGCATATCCGTCCGCGGCGTGAACGGCCCCCTGCTCATGCCGGGTCAAAATGTGTTTGAAATCCGGATTGCCGACCATGGCGTCATAAAAATTAAGCACACTGCCGCCCGGATATCCGAATATGCATTCCGCACCTTGCCTGATTAAGCATCTTAACAGCATTTCCGATCCCGTAATTAACTTCATGGATGGATTAAGCAGCCCGTGCCGATTCATCGTGTTCATCGTGGTTTTCTTCATGAGCGGTTCCCTCCTAATAAAAAAATAGCCCCCTTCATCCCGGCCGGCAAAAATATTTGCCTTGCCAAAGGGACGAAAGGGGTTATTTCGCGGTACCACCCTGATTTGCCGAAAATCTTGCGATTTACAGCCTCATGAGGTAAGAAGACAACTTCTTACCTGCAGCACGGTAACGGGTGCCATTCCGTTTGAGCCTACTCGTGGATCGACGACTTGACTTGGCGCCAACTTTCGGTCAACAGCTTCGAGACGACATCTCGCAAAAGATTACGGCAGAAGTTTCAGCATTCCTCCTGCTCTCTGGGCATAAGTGCTTTTGCAATTTAGTTCTCTTCATCGCTTTACATATAAAATTAAAAACCCCTTTCATCCAAAGCCGACAGAATACGCCTGTCAAGCCAAGGGACGAAAGGGGTTCATTTCGCGGTACCACCCTGATTCACCGGGAATCTTGCGATTCCGGCCTCATGAGGTAAGGATGGTTCTCCTTACCTGCAGCACGGTAACGGGTGCCATTCCGTTTGAGCCTACTTGTAGATCGACGCCTTGGCGCCAACTTTTTCGGTCAAAAGCTCCGAGGGCGACATCTCGCAAAGGATTACGGCAGAAGTTTCAGCATTCCCCCTGCTCTCTGGGCATAAGCGCCTTTTGCAATTTAGTCCTCATCATTGCCAAATTATGTTGGGAATCATCTTAACAGAAATATTTCGAATTATCAACAGGTTCCTGAAAAATTCCACTAGAGCTCAACGACCTTCGTAGCCACGTTGTTGCAAAATTCACGGTCATGCTCCACAAACAGCAGGGTAGGCGAGTATTCCAGCAGCAACTCTTCGATTTGCATCCGGGAAATGACGTCGATAAAATTTAACGGTTCATCCCAGATATGCAAATGAACTTTCTCGCAGAGACTTTTGGCGATCAGCACTTTTTTCTTCTGGCCGCCGCTGAAGGAGGACATATCCTTCTCAAACTGAACCCTGGAGAAATCAAGTTTCCTTAGAATCGCTTTGAACAAGCTTTCGTCGATTTCCTGATCTCTGGCGAAATCCGTTAAGTTTCCTTGCAAATGGGAGGTGTCCTGCGACACATAGGAAATTTTAAGCTGGCTGCCTTTTCTGAACGTGCCCGAATACGGGATGTCCTCGCCGCAGATCAGTTTGATGATGCTGGATTTCCCAGAGCCGTTTTTCCCGGTAAGCGCAACCCGCTCCCCCTGCTCAATCGTAAAACTTATATCCTGTAAAACAACCTTATCGCCATAAGAAATCGAAACATGTTCGAGCTCGGCAAGCTGATTCTTGTGATAAGGAAGTTGCGAAATTTTCAGGGTTTCGGAGCTTTCCACGTTTTTAAGAAGCCTCGACTTTTCCTCAATGGCGGAGTGCTGTCTCTGTTCCATGGATTTCGAGCGTTTCATCATTTTGGCCGCTTTGTGTCCCACATACCCTTTATCCAGCTTGGAACCGGAATTTCTCGTGCCATTTTTACTTTTTTCCACTTCATCCGACCAATTGCTTGTTCGTTTTGCCGAATTTTCCAAGCGCTTGATGTCTTTTCTCAACTTCTCGTTTTCGGTGAACTCGAATTGGTCAAGTCTCTGCTTATTTTCCCACCAATCGGAGAAATTGCCTTTTTGAATCTCGATGTCCGTCTTGTTGATGGATAGGATGTGATCCACGCAGTTATCAAGAAAGGCCCGATCGTGAGATACCAAAATGAATCCGTGCTTGGATTTCAGATAATCGCTTACGAGTTTTCTTGCGTTCATGTCCAGGTGATTCGTGGGCTCGTCAATTAAGAGAAAGCTGTTCTCCTTGAGAAACAATGCAGCCAACAGCACTTTCGTCTGTTCTCCGTTAGACAAAGAATCGAATGGCCGATATAACACATCTTCCGATACCTTTAACCAGGAAAGTTCACGCATCAATTCCCAATGAACGTAATCCGGATAAATGTCGCTGATGACGTCCAGCGTATTGTTTTCTTTGTTTTCCACATGAAAAGGAAAGTAGTCAAAAGAAACATCGGCGGAAATCGTGCCGCTGTATTCATGCTTGCCGAGCAACAAATTGAGAAAAGTGGTCTTTCCCCTACCGTTTCTTCCCGTAAATCCTAATTTCCAATCGGTATCGATTTGAAAATCGACGTTCTCAAATATGTTATCGTAACTTCCATCATAGGCAAATGTCAGGTTCGTAACTTTAATTAATGACATGAATTAATCCTCCCGTATCCAAAAATAAAAGCTACAAGAAAGTTACTTTTCTTGTAGCTCAAATAATAGATACAACAAACCCAACCCAAAATGGAGTCGGATAAGGATATATTGTTTGAGTTAAAAAGAGATCGTAACTTTCTTGCATATCAAAAATAAAACTAGCGAAAACGCTCGCTTTTTTGTTTTATTTCGCAGCAAGAAATTTTACATGATCTCCTTCAACTCCAGTCATCAAATTAAGGGTATATTAACATACCACCGTGCGATTTTCAACAAGTACAGAAGGTGAAACCTTATTTCCGGATCACAGTTGTTCGTAGTATTTCACTAATTTGAGCTTGAATATTACTGGTACATACACCACCGTGCCCTCCACATCCATATCCAGTGTAATTGCTTTTATTCCCGCGTTAGAAGACGGCATTTGCCGGAACATCCTCTCTATTTTTCATTAATAAGATATTTGTTATTCTCGCTTTAGGATACTATTTCCCCACAGACTTCCGTTTTAAAGTCCGATTAATCTGTTCCGTACTTAGCGTCATCAATAGCAAGAAAGCTAAAGCGAAAGCCGGAAACCATCCGATGCTCGTCTGGGACGCGATAAGTCCAAACAACGGAGGCAATAGCGTAGTTCCCGTATAAGCCACCGCCATCTGGTAACCGATCAATGGAGCGGCATTCTCTTTTCCGAACCGGGCCGGCGTTTCATGAATCAGTCCCGGATAGATTGGAGCGAGCCCCACACCGATCAAGATGAGTCCAACGAGGTTCATGATATCCGGCAATGGAAGCAACAGCACCAGACCTCCGGCAAGAGCCGTGAGCTGACCGATGAGGATCAGTGACCGATTGTTGATCTTCAACGTCACGAATCCGGTAATGAGTCTGCCTATCGTGATGCCGCCATAGTACATGGAAACCCAGCCGGCCGCCGTTTCTGCCGAAATATTTCTGGCTCCGACCAGATAACTGGCTCCCCATAGTCCTACCATGGATTCAAGGCCGCAATAAAATAAAAAAGCGATCAGCGTAAATTTCACGCCTTGTATGCGAATGGGATGAACTCTTCTCTCAGAAGACTGGACGGTATCTCCCGAAATTCCGACTTCCATAGCTTCATTTTGTTCCGCTTCCGCCGTAGCTTGATGCAGTTTGGCGACCCGCTTCCATAACGGCAACGTAACCAACAATATAATCACCAACCCGAACTGAATCATTGAAACGGCTGAATAGCCCTCTCTCCATGAATTGCGGTCCGCCATAAAATAAGACATAATCATAGGCCCCATCGTAGCGCCGACACCCCAGAAACAATGAAGCCAGCTCATATGATGAGCTTTGTAATTGGAGGCTACATAATGATTGAGCGCCGCATCCACCGAACCTCCCCCGATCCCCAGAGGGATTGCCAAAACCGCGAGCCAAAACAAGGAAGGTGCAAAAGAAAAGCCAAACAGGGCCGCTGCAGTCAGAAAGCAGCTGATGAGGGTAATCTTTCCGGTCCCCAGTTTATGGATCAAGCTGCCGCTGGCCAAACTCGATACGATGGTTCCTCCCGCAATGATCATGGAAATAAGTCCTGCGGAACCAAACGGCGCTCCGATATCGTGGTGCATGATCGGCCAAGCGGATCCCAGCAATGCATCGGGGATGCCCAAGCTGATGAATGATAAATATATTATGATCAGAAACCAGGTTGCCATAAGTGATTTTCTTCCCCTCTTACGCTAAGTATGATAATCATTTAATAATTTAATTCTCTCTCGCTATCTAAATTCCGAAATGGAAGGTTCCAGTTCTTTCAAGGTCAACCAACGCATGCCCGCTTCAAAATCCTCATGGAACGAGTCCAAAACAATAACTTCCGGATTGGACGGCATGAAGTGTTCGTTTTTATAGGCCTCCCATGAACGGTTCCAAGTATCTTTGTCCATCTGGCTTCGGTACAACACGATTTTATCCGGAGCTAGGATGACATTGACCATATGAATAATGGTGCAAACCACTTCGATGAATTTTTCACTCTCCAAAGGGCGCTTCCAGTCCACATCGATCGGCAAATATTTGATTTCTCCGGCAAGCCCGTCTTTTCCACGGACTACTTTCCCCCCCGTGTAAATCCCCATACCGGGCGCATAGGATTTCGGAAAATAAACGCCTAGAATGCATTGATTTTCTTCTGTCTCGTTTTGGGCGCAATATCCGATCAAGGCCGCATTCACGTCGTTCTCCAATACAACAGGCAATCCGAACCGAGCCTGGAGATCTTCGATCATCCGCACGCCTTGGAGCAGTTCGTGACTGGTCACTTTAATTTCACCATCCACGGACTGTCCCGGGATTCCGATCCCGATGACTTTGATCGATGGATGATTTCCGATAATTAAGCTTATCAATTCATAAAACGGCTTCTGCTCAAACAACGGAATGCAGTACTCTTCCCGCCAGAGGATGGCTTCCTGCAAATTAACGACGGTAGCCACCATTACATCATTCCCCTGCTTCTCGTTTAAATAAATAACTAAGGCCAGGCTGAAATCATAATTATAACGATAGGTTAATGCAGGTCTTCCCCCATTGGAAGGGACCGTTTCATCTTCGGAAAGTTCGCCGATATCCAGCAGTTCTTTAACAAGCGAGGTAATGGTAACTACGCTTAATCCCGTCAATGAGGCTAACTGGGGTTTGGTCGCAACCCCGGTCTGCTTCATCGCCCGCCTTACCAAATTCATGTTAATCTCTTTCATTAAATTGTTGCTGGCTTTTTCCATAAGCATCTCCTTCCAAAGGAAACATAAAAAATCGACTTAATAAAGTATCTTTATTTATAATGCTACAACCGATTTTTCCTGTCAAGACGAAGATTCTCCGGAAATTCTTGCAACCCGCCAGGACGTTTATATCGACCATATGAAGAGCAATTACAGCATCGTCGATATCGGCAGCCAGGTTGTCGGATACCGGAATTCCAACAAAAAAACGCCTCGCTTCCGCCGGGAAAAAGCAGAAAAGAGAGCGTTTCATGTATTAAGCCGTGTCTCTTATTTTTTTGCGCGCATCGCCGCGCTCTCTTCTTCGTTAGGTCCATACACACCTGGAGGAACCAGAGCAGCTTGGCGCATCAGAATCGTCATTTGACCGCGGTGATGAATTTGATGGCGTACCACCGTATTCAATACACCGCTGTAGGTTGTTTTCATAAAACCGAACAACAGGAGACTCTCGGACAACTTCTCATTGCTCCACTGTTGTTTGACCGCATTCGCAACCGCATCGCTCATCCGGCGGTAACCCTCAAGGATGTCCGAAGCGCTGTCCGGTTTTGATGCTGTATAATCCGGCCCGTCGATTTGCAACCCCGCCGCAGCCAGCATAGCACCAAGAGCGCTAGTTAAGTGCCAGCCCAGGTCACCAAGGGTCCTTGCCTGAGTTGCCGATACCGATTGCTGCAACGACTCGTCCGTCAACGTCTCAAGTACTTTCAGCGTAAGTGCTTCTTCCTGACTCCAGTCTTCCAGAAATTCATGAATGCTCCGATAAAACACAGACATCGCTCCTTTAGGTATGTAGTTAGTTAGATACTTCGTCATAAAGAATAAAGAACTGCGCAATCATATCAACCTTTAACTTTTTGCTAGACTGCGCTTCTTTAGTATACCCGGACTCAGCCGCGAAATTCCACTAAGGCGTGCACCAAATCAAATGCATCATTCCGGACATGTGGTGCTCCGCTTTCTGTATATTCAATGGTGAATCGGCTATCAATCTCATAATATCCCGGTTTTGATGGCAGCCGACAAACCTGTACGCGAGCGGATCAAGTGTTTTCTGCGCGAATGCAATCGCCCCGTTCGAGCTGATGCCATGTTCCAGTAAAAGAATGCGCCCTCCCGGCTTACACCAGCGGCTTATGTTATGAAGCACCTTCATCGGATCGCGATAAGAACATAGTGAAAGCGTGGAAACAACGGTATCAAAGTCATGCTCATTTAGGAGAAGCGATTCCACATCGCCTTGAATATATTCCATCTTTAAACCGTATTTCGTGTCGTTAGCCAGTTTTACCTTTTCAAGCATAGCCGGGCTGAAATCTACAGCCGTTAATTCAATGTCGGAACGATAATAAGGCAAGTTACTGCCGGCTCCAACCCCGAGTTCCAACACTTTTCCGAAGGCGGAACTAAGCAAGTGGCGGCGGTGTTCTCCGAGCTCTCGTTTCTCCCTTTTTCTGTCGTACATGTTGGCCTGTTTATCGAATTTGTGAATTTGCTTTTCCACTCTCATGACATCACTCCTCTTTAGATACTTAATAATATTCTATTCAAATACTAACTAGTATGTTAAAACTAAAAATAAACCCCGTAAAATATTCTGCGGACAGGTTGTACGGGGTACATAAACTCTTATTTGGGCGCAATACCTTGCCATATCACTTTAGCCATAGTATGGAGCAACTGCTGAGGCTGACAACGGACCGGATCGATCATCCATTCGATGACGACTCCTTTCAGCAACGCATCCACCATAATACCGAGCGACTGCGGATCAAGATTATCCGCTATATATCCTTTTTGCTGCATTTGTAACAGAAATGTCCCTAAAGTTTCCAAACTTTTGCCATACATCGCTTGCAGCTTCTCCCGGATTTCCTGCTCCCTGCTGGAAGTGACGAATTCAAAAAACAGAAGGGAACCCCCATCCCCGGATTCCAGGCAATCAAACTGGGACTGAAGCCAGACCGTCAAAGCAGCTTCCGGATTAGCAACTTCCAACAGGTTCTCGATCTGCACCGGCAGTTGATGCATCTGCTGCGATAAATTTCTTTCCATGATAGCCAGGAATAAATCCTGCTTACTTGAAAAGTGCCAATAAACGGCTCCCTTGGTTAAACCAGCTTCAGCTGCGACTTTGTCCAAAGATGTCGTGGTGTATCCCTGTTCGGCAAAAGTTTTTGCGGCAGCTTCCAAAATCCGGGTACGCGTATCATTTAGCGATTCTTGATTTTCACATTGCTTCTCCATCAGCCAGTTTCTCATCCCCTGCTTATCTCCAAAATGACGGCGCACGGCGGTCCAGTGGACACCTGCCAAATGGGCAACTTCCGCAAAGGTGATCTGATCGAACGGCTTGGTGCCCGCCAATTCCTGCGCGGCTTCCAGAACCTGGTTTCTAACGCTCATTCTCTTCTCCCTGCTTATCCATTTATTTATAAATACCGGTTAGTATGTGAATATAATATTATGCTTTTTTAATAAATGCAACAAATGCTTTAATTCTCCCTTTAGAGTCAGTTTTGCAATCTTGCTCTCCTATTATGGAAACGTCAAATAACCCGGTTTTGTGTGTTACACTGGGCACGTAAAAAATCATATAGGAGATGTGGCCAAACATGCATACCGTAATTAAACCTAAAATTCTTTATTTCGGCACTACCGTCGTGCTGATCAGTACGTTAAATGAAGACGGATCCCCGAATTTGGCGCCGATGTCATCGGCCTGGTGGCTTAATGAATCCTGTATGCTTGGACTTAGCCATAAATCGCAGACCGTGCAAAATTTGATACGGGAACGACAGTGCGTCCTTAACTTGCCCTCCCCGGATTTGATTCCAGCGATCGACAATCTGACCTTGCTAACCGGGCGGAATCCCGTACCGGATTCAAAGGCAGAGCGAGGATATATGTACGAAAAAGATAAATTTGGCGTCTCGGGATTATCTCCGCTTCCTTCCCATCAGGTAAGAGCACCGCGCGTGGAACAATGTCCTGTCCATTTGGAAGCATCCGTAGTACAATTACATTCATTCGAAGCACCGAGTTCCCTGACGGCCATCGAAGTGCGCATCGAAAAAGTGCATGTTGAGGATAGCCTGCTTATGGAGGGAAAGCCCCATCATATCGATCCATCCAAATGGAATCCGATGATCATGAATTTTTGTCAGTATTTTGGATTAAGCGAGCAGTTATCGGCGTCTAAATTAGCTCCTGTTTTTGGACTTGGCTCCTCCTGACAAAGCCTTGTGCTGGATCTGGCTTGCCCTGCAAAACCCTATTTTATAAAGTGGAGTGATCGGATTGAGTATGAAGAACAAAAGTGCATTAATTCTCGGTGCAACGGGGCTCATCGGAAACGAACTTTTGCAGTTATTATTGCAGTCGGACACTTATGAACGCGTCACCGTGTTGGTTCGTAAACCGGTAGCGGTTCAGCATCCGAAGCTTACTCAAATTCCGGTAGACTTCAATCGATTAGATAACTTTGAGGATGCTTTTGCCGTCCATGATATATTTTGCTGCCTTGGAACAACCATTAAGAAGGCGGGGGCGCAGTCGGCGTTCAAATTGGTCGATTTCGAATATCCGCTCAAAGCTGCACAGTTAGCCAAAAAACAAGGCGCACGGCAGTACTTGATCGTATCGGCCATAGGAGCCGACAGCCGGTCCAAAGTCTTTTATAGCCGCACAAAAGGTGAAATCGAAGAGGCTTTGAGACAACTCAAATTTCCTTCCCTGCATATATTCCGCCCTTCTTTATTGCTGGGAAAAAGAAATGAGTTTCGCCTGGGGGAGAAAGCGGCAACCCTGCTTAGTCCGGTTTTTTCCCCGTTGATGATGGGATCGTTGAAAAAGTATAAGCCGATTCAAGCGAAAGAGGTAGCTCAAGCGATGGTTGCGGTGGCGAACGGAAATCAAAGCGGCGAATTTGTTTATGATTGGACCGAAATGAAAAGGAACGACAAATAAAAAGGATTGAAGCATGAACCCTCTCCAACCCCTACTAGGACCTATTATTTTGCCGGCTCCCACTTGCAACGAATCGGAGACGTAATAGCTTCTTCCTGCTTCAGTTCTTTAAACGCCTTGTCGATCTCTTTCCGGTCCAATCCGGAGAGCTGTTCCACTTCACCTGCGCTGACTGGTTTACCGGCTGCTTTCATAGTTTCGAGTACTTGTTCTTTCACACTCACCTGGGTCACCTCCATTCCTACATTTACCACAACAATACCAAACATTCGTTCCCGATCCTAGGCTGTTTGAAAAATGTTCATTTTTGTAAGCATCTCTTCAGCACGCTGGTCTAATAAGGAAAATCATTCCAATCGATCTGCGTCCTTTTATTTTCCGCCCAATCGTTTTTTAGAATTGCGTAACCGATGGAGTCATGTATTTTTCCGTCTTCGGAAGGCCAGGATTGGCGGTGAAACGCTTCTTTCACGAAACCTGCATGATGAAACGTTTTCCGCATGGCATAATTATCAGCGCGTGTATGGCCCTCAAGCCGGATCTTATCTTCGTAATTCGAAAATAGGTATTCAACGAGTTTCTTCACCGCTTGTCCCCCATACCCCTGCCCGCGATGCCGCGCACCGATACGGATATCAAACATCGGTGTAGGATCTTCAAGGTCGAAAACCCGAAGCAATCCGATTCTTGCTCCCTTATCGTCAACAATCCAGAACGTCTTCTTCTCTTCCGTAGAGTCATACCTTCCCGATAAGATCTGCTCTCGCACGGCCGCTTCCGTTAATGTCGAGACTCCATGAAATGGCCACCCCTCCCCGGATAGGAAAGAAACTAACTCATCCGCTTCATCAAAATAGAGCTGCAAATTCACAGACATGATTCAACCTCCATTTGCTACTTCAATATTTCCACAATCTAAAACGCCTACCAAGTTCATCATACTTGATAGGCGCCTCATTGGAATAGCTGATTATAATTCCTTTGTCATAAATACGCTGTTGGGATCCTCAATGTAATCGGCAAACGGAGCGCAATAGGTGAATCCGTACTTTTCATAAAGTTTTTTGGCGGGTTCGAAGGCAGCCATGGAGCCCGTCTCCAAACTTAACCGGACATATCCGCGGCGCTTGGCTTCATGTATAAGATGTTCCATCATCAACTTGGCAACGCCTTTTCTTAGATGAGCAGTAGACGTTTTCATGGATTTGACCTCCGCGTGCTGGTTGTCCAGCTCTTTAAGCGCTCCGCAGCCAAGCAGTTCATTCCCTTCCCAGACGCTCCAAAAAGTGATTTCCGGTTTTCTCAATTTTTCAAGATCAAGCGCGTGAATGCTTTCCGGCGGCGAATGCAATGTCATGCTATGGAGATGCTCTCCGATTAATCGAGCTACTTCCGGTCCGGTTAGATCGTCCACTCTAATATCCAATCCTATCACTCACCATTCTCTGACTTTTTTTTAATCCATAGTATATGTTTTATTTTTTGCTCGCTCAACGCTACCATGGATTGTTAGAATGATAAATATTGGAAGAATGATTATTTCCCTTGTGCGACGGACTTGCTAGGCTGACGCAAACCTCCGAATTTGAACACGAATATTCCGGCCACGATAACTAACACGCCAACCAGCTGTTTCCAGGTAAACGGTACTTGCTGAAGCCCGAACCAGCCCAACGAGTCCCATAACAAAGCAAAAATGAGCTGGGATGTCATCACGATGGAGACGGCATAGGTTGGCCCGAGAAGCTTGATCCCGTTGACCATGCAGACGACGACTCCCACGCCGATAATGCCGCTGAACCAAAACCACATTTGCATATGTTCAAGACGGAACATATTAGCCCCTTCAAAAATCAAGCCGAACAGGAAAGAGGTGAGAAATCCCAACCCTAGCACTAAGGTCGTCGTTGCCCAGGAATTGGCGTGTTCATTTACCTTGCTGTTATAAATATTTTGCAAACCCACCAGCGAACCGGCGAGCAGCGCCCAAAAAAGCCCAAGCAACATTGCTTTATACCTCCTTCCCTTTCTCGTAAATATTATGGCTGGCCAACGCGCTCAAACCCTCACGGTCCTTCACGATTATGCCGCTTTTTGTTCGTTCTATAAGTCCATCCGAGCAAAATTGAAAGAGAATCCGGTTCAGATGTCTGTAGCTGACCCCTATCAAGTTTGCCGCGTCTTTCAAGCTAGCCGTACTTAGCTGCCCGTGAAATAGGGAATCTTCATCATCAAAGGAAACGGACAATAAGTAGCTTGCCAGACGCACTTCCACCGGATACATCAAATTGAAGCTTAATGAATTGGATTTGATGAAAAATTTATTGGTGATAATTCCCAGCAAAAATTGCAGAAAGGGTACATCGTCCTTCGCAAATTGCCTTAACCAACGGTAGGAAAGGCCGATCATATGAACCGAGGTAACCGCTTCGACGGTATTTATAATCTCCGTATGCTGAACATACTCGATATCTCCAACTACTTCCAGGGGCGTCTTAAACGCGAGAATCAGCGTTTTTCCCTCCACTGAAGTCGTATAGATTTTAATCTTCCCTTTAACAAGCACATATAGGACCTCGGAGGGATCGCCTTGGGAACATATCAATTCTCCGACATCAAAGCCGTACAGCGTCAAATGGGATTTTAAAAGCCCATGGAAAACGGTGTCCAGCTCAAAAGCCTGCAGGTAGGAGTTTAAAAGCTCCTCGTCTTTCATCTCTCTCATTTATTTTTCGTCACCCCCGGTAACAGTTCATTATGCCCGTTATTCTTCATCTATTTTCATGAGTTTATAATCTTAAAATAATTACGCCCGCGATCATCATTACAATTCCGATAAACTGGGGCAGCTTCATTTTTTGCTTCACTACGCCAAACCAGCCGTTAATATCGACGAGAAAAGTTAATCCGAGTTGTGCAATCAGCAGTGCCGATATGGTAAACGTAACCCCGGTTTGCTGAATCGCCGTAACGTTGCCGAAAATAATGATCGCCGCCAATGCGCCGCCTGTCAAATATAACGGCTTTACTTGCTTGAACTGCCGCCATTTGCTCTCACGGACAAACATCAGGATTAGCAAAGCCGTAACAAACCCGGTCATCTGCGTAATCGCTGCCGCCTGCCAAGTGCCGATATCCTGGCTGATCCGGGAATTGGCCACGCCCTGCAGCGTAATAAATGCCCCGGCCAAGAACGCAAATATCAATCCTCTCATGTCTGTTTCTCTCCTCCGTGAAAACTGTTCCTCCTAATTAAAAGATATCCTCAAGTTTTTGGAAAGGACATATGTCCTCGGCTAATTGATGTACAAGAAGCCTCTTTTGAAATGAGTGGGGATTCTATTATAAATGCATAAAAAAAGCACGTCACCTATCGTGTCATGCTTTGTCGGCAAGTATTTATTATTCAGCCGGCACTACTTCGCTATCGGGAGTTAAACTCGTAAACGGTACACTTTCGTCTTCATTGGAAATCTCCTTGAAATAAACCACTTCTTCTTCCTGGGAGAAACTCAAAAACTCGTCCAATACCAGGAGATTTTCAACCTTCAGTTTACCATCCGCAGTAATGCTCAGCGATCCGAATTCACCGTCATAAACCAGTCCATCGAATGCAGGACTGTTTACGAGAACGATTTGTACATCCTGAAAAAAGACGACCTGGCTTCCTGTCGATTCGCCGACAATTCGTAAAGGTACATAGACGCTACCGTCTTTTGAGAAAGGTGCTGCTTGAAGCGCCTTCTTTTGTCCATTGACATAGGCCGTTTTGCTTCCGATCGTGAACGTGACTTTCAAGTTGCTTTTTGTTCCCGTAACCTGATTGGTTTTTGAATTATAATTGATCGCCAGGCCAAGCTCATTGAATAATTCCCGAAACGGAACGAAAGTGATTTTATTTTTGACTACCGCATTCCCTTGCAAAGGTTTGCCGTCTACCACCACATCAAGCTTTCCAAGAAATGCCGACGCTGCTGACGGCATGGACGACACGGCTACCAGAACTACGAATAAGGCCATTATTAATTTTTTCAACACGGTTTCCTCCAAATTTGCTTTCTTTTATTTCGATATGTATTCTCCCTTAATTTTGCTGACTCCCGTCGCCTCCATTTCCACATTTTACATTTACAATACCAAACATTCGTTCGTTATCCTAGTCCAATTATAAAAATGTCATATTTATTTAAAATATAGAATTATAGGGCAGTTAGTCGATGATTCATTCACAATTTAGAGGATTCATTTTTTTACTTGCAAAGTGCAAGTGTATAGTTTATAACTAGTTTATGAGGTGAATTTAATGGAAAATGCTCGCGAGCTGTTTCAAATCATGACGCGCCGTTTCGGCTTACTCAACAAAAATTGCTGCACCGTCGGAGATCGTGATGTTTCGCTGGTTCAAAGCCATATTTTATATGAAATAGGCCGGCAGCATAAACCTTCCATGCAGGAAATTGCTGAAACGCTAGGTACCGATATTACGACATTCAGCCGTCAAGTCCAGTCTCTCGTAAAGATGAGCCTGGTTCGGAAGACGCCTGACGCCAATGACCGGCGGATTTTTACGCTCTCTCTAACAACGGAGGGCAAATTCGTCGCCGGTTCCATTGATGAAAAAATGAACGGTTATCTGGAGGATGTCTTTTCGCAAATGACACCCTTTGAGAAAGAAACCGTCCTCCGCTCGGTCCGGCTGTTTAACGAGGCAATGGGGAAATCAGACAAATGCTGCAATCCTGTGTCCGGGTGATTTTCACCCCATTCATACTTGCAAATTACAAACATTAGCGAGGGAGGTCATCTGATGAACAATATCTGGTTTGTAGACGAGTACTTGATGAAAAGTAAAGAAAGCGAGCTTCAGCTTGCTACCCGGCAAGCGAGGCTGACGCCGGCAATCAACCGAACGGGTTTACTTTCCCTGTCGGCTTTAATATCAGGCCGTCGTGAAACTTCTCCGGTTCAAGCCTGCTGCGTACCTTGCTGCTGATCCCGATGGAATGAGGACCAAGAAATATGAACCAAGAATATTATTTTAGGAGCGATGAAAAATGAGCGAAACGAATCATGATTCCATCCGCAAAAATGTCCGTGAGCATTACAAGGAGATCGCCCTGCTCGATCTGCAGGGGCTGGATCCTGCGGGAGCTGCCTGTTCCGCCGACGGTTGCTGCGGTGCAACTCCCTCGTCTTTCGACATCGTATCTTCCCGATTGGGCTACTCGAATGAAGAACTATCGACTGCGCCGGAAGGAGCGAATCTGGGACTCGGATGCGGGAATCCGCAAGCCATCGCTGCACTGAAGCCCGGAGAGATTGTCCTCGATTTGGGTAGCGGGGCCGGATTCGATTGTTTCCTTGCGTCTCGCCGGGTCGGAGAATCGGGCCTAGTGATCGGGGTGGATATGACGCCCGAGATGGTCAGACGGGCCCGGGGCAATGCGGTCAAAGGCAATTATGTCAATACGGAGTTCCGTTTAGGAGAGATCGAACATCTTCCGGTAGCGAATGCAACCGTAGACGTTATCATCTCAAACTGCGTAATCAATTTGTCTCCTGACAAACTTCAGGTGTTCCGTGAAGCTTATCGCGTCCTCAAGCCGGGCGGACGGCTTGCCATCTCGGATGTTATTACTACAGCCGAGCTTCCGGCTGAAATTAGGAACGACCTGAACGAGCTCTATTCCGGTTGCATCTCCGGAGCGTCTTCGGCCGCAGAAATCACAGAAATGCTGGCTCAAAGCGGATTTTCCGACATTTCGATCGAGCCGAAGGATGAATCGGTATCGTTCATCAAAGATTGGCTGCCCGGCGCGAACGTAGAGAATTACATTGTTTCGGCAATAATTCAAGCCGTCAAAGCCTGACGGTTCCCTCTCTCAACCCGATTCAAAAGCAGCGCCTCCTTCCAAGGAAGCGCTGCTTTTTGTAATATTGCTGCAAATGTGCAGGATTATGAGGCGATTCCCCGATATAACAGACAAAATCCTGCAAAAATACAGCTTATTATGCTTAAATCAGGTTGAGATGTGGATTGAGCTGATGATTCCTGCACTTTTGCCGTAATTTACATTAAAAAATACTTATGCCAGTAAAAATGATGCACTTTTGCAGGAATTCACAAACCGTTCCATACGGTCCAGCGCTTCCGCCAGCTTCTCTGTCGACGCTGCGTAGGAGCAGCGGATATGACCTTCGCCACCACCTCCGAAGACATGTCCGGGAACGGTTGCAACCCCCTCTTCCCGTAGCAATTTCCGGGCGAATTGCTCAGAACTGAGCCCCGTATGCGAAATTGAAGGGAAGGCGTAGAACGCGCCTTGAGGCATGTGGCACGTAAGCCCCAGCCGATTCAACCCCTGCACGAACATCTGCCTGCGCCCGTCAAAAACGTCCTTCATCCGGTCCTTGGCCGGAAGTCCGCTGCGCAGCGATTCCAGCGCTGCGATCTGCCCGAGGACGGGGGCGCACATGATCGTGTATTGATGCACCTTCAGCATCCCTGCGATCAGTTCCCGTTCGCCGCAGGCATAGCCGATCCGCCAGCCTGTCATCGCGAACGCTTTAGAAAATCCGTTGATGACGATGCACCGCTCCTTCATGCCCGGAAGCGAGGCGATGCTGCAATGCTGCCCATCATAAGTAAGCTCGGCATAAACTTCGTCCGAGATGACTAGCAGGTCATTGGCGATGACCAATTCGGCAATCGGAAACCAGTCCTGTTCCGTCATGACGGCGCCCGTAGGATTGTTCGGATAGTTCACGACGAGCACCTTCGAGCGCGGCGTAATCACCTTGGCGAGCTGCTGCGCTTCGAGCTTGAAATTTTGCTCGGCGGAAGTCGGAATCTCAACCACCTCCCCACCATGAAGCGAGGCAATCGGCGAGTAGGCAACATAACCGGGCCCCGGGATCAGGACTTCATCTCCAGGCGCCAGAAAGGTCCGCAGTGCCAAATCAACGGCTTCGCTGCTGCCTACCGTAACCAGGACTTCACGAGCAGGCTCGTAATTCAAGCGGAAGCTGTCGCTTAAATATGAAGCGATTTCCTCGCGCAGTTCCATAAGACCGGCATTCGGCGTATATTTGGTCCGTCCTTCGTTCAAGGCGCGGATACAGGCCTCCCGCACCTGCTCCGGCGTGACGAAATCGGGTTCTCCAACGCCTAGGAAAATCGTATCCGCCCCGCCCTCTGCCGACTCGAAAAACGACCGGATGCCCGATGGCGGTATCTGGCGGACGCGAGGCGCGATTCGCTCCATTTTCATAGTCGCACTCCCTCCGATCCTGCTACAATCCGCTGCGGATTCAACTTCCGATTGCAGTCCCGTTCCTGCAGCGAAAGCTCGATGATCCGGTCCAACAGCCCGCTGAATGTCATCCCTGCCGCCTGCGCGCTCTTGGGCATCAGGCTGGCCGGCGTCATGCCGGGCAAGGTGTTCACTTCCAATACATAGGGAATGCCGTCCCGCAAAATCATGTCGACCCGCGCATACACGCTGCATTTCAGCATCCGATAACTGCTTAGCGCAGCTGCCCGTACGGAGGCTTCCGTCTCCGGCGGTAAGGTAATAACCTGTTCGTCCGCTCCGCCGGATTGATACTTGGCGTTATAATCGAACCATGTTGAGTTATTTGACCGGATTCCGATGATCGGCAACAGTTCTCCTCCTAAAATTGGACAGGTGATTTCATCGCCTTCGATATATTTTTCGATCACTACGGAACTATCCCAGCGCAGTGCTTCTTGCAAAGCGGGCTGAAAGTCTGCCTCATCCTTGGCCGGCAGCGTCCCGACGCTCGATCCGCCGGAATTCGGCTTGACAAAAACCGGAAATCCCAAGCGGTTTACGGCTTCAGAGGAATAATTCTCCATGCCGTCCCAATAGATCCACTCTGGCGTCGGAACTCCTTCGGCTTGAAGCAATCGCTTGGACAAATTTTTATCCATGCATAAGCCGCTGGACAATACACCGCTGCCGGAATAAGGAATACCCATGGATTCCAACGCCGCCTGAATCGTACCGTCTTCGCCGTATGTCCCATGAAGCGCAAGCAAGGCGAAGTCGATCTCCTTGATTTTATCGAAAAGCTCATCCGGCCGTTTGATGTCGATGCCAATTCCTTCGTATTTGTCCGGGTTCAGATGAGCCAACATTTCTTTTCCGGTCAACAGCGAGATTTCCCGTTCCGAGGAGATGCCTCCCATAATGACGCCTACTTTCATCTCAAGCACTCCCTTTATCCCCTAAGTTGTTTGAAGGCTGTCTCGCCTATGATGCGGAGCCCTGTGCCGATGTCTTCTTCGGACACTCTCGAGAAGCCGATCCGCATCGTATTCAATCCGCCGCCATCCGTAAAGAACATATCACCGGGCGTGAATATCACGCCCTGGCTGGAGCAAGACTCCAGCAATCGATGAGTATCGAAGCCCGCTTCGAATTCCAGAAACAGGTGCAAGCCGCCGTCGCCGGACAACCGGGCAAACGGCACATATTTCTCACAGCATTGCTTGGTCCATTCGTACTTTCTCTTATATTCGGAGCGAGCTTTTTTTAAATACTTCTCCAAATGGCCGTTATGCAAGTATTGAAACAGTACCGACTGGTCCAGCGTCGAAGTATGGATATTACGAGCCCGTTTAATGCTTTCCAAGTAAGATATCAGCTCTTTGTCAGCGAGCACCCACCCCACTCGGAGGCCGGGGAAGAGTACTTTCGAGAAGCTGCCGATATAAATTACGCCGTTACCCTGTCCCGCCGTAGCGATCAGCGGCAGTGCATGGGAACCCGAATAGCGCAGTTCCTCATTAAAACCGTCTTCAATGACCGGCACTTGATATTCCGCCATCAGTTTCATCAGGGCGATTCTTTTCTCGGGAGAAGTCACGATGCCTGTCGGATTGTGATAAGACGGGATGAAATAAGCGCAGTCATAGGACCGTTCGGACAATGCCTGCTTCAACTCCTCCAGATTAATGCCGTCGTGTTCCATAGGAATGCCCGTAATTTCGAAGCCGTTCAGCTTGAAGTTCTTTATCGCCGTATGATGACTCGGATTTTCGCAAAGGACGGTCCCGCCGTTTTTTCGGCCCAAGGCGGACATTACGATATCCAACCCTTCGGTAAATCCGCTGGTGATCAACATGTCTTTTCCTTGCATATCTACACCTTTGTGCTCCATATAGCGCATGAGAAGCTCGATCAATGGCCTGTAACCTTTTGCATAGCCATAGTTCAACAGAACATTCCCCTCGATTGCCATCCGGTCCAAAAAAGCCCTCCGGACAAGATCCAGCTCAAATAATTGTTCGTCAGGCGCGATGCTGGTAAAAGAGATCGTTTTCTTATCGGCTCGTATGCCACGCTTCATCCGGTCCAGCTCAACGGCTTGCCGTGCGTATCCGTTGATGCGGGAAGACCAATCCGTCTGCCACGAAGGAACGGAAGCCGCGGAGGAAAAGGAAACCGCAGCCACATAGCTGCCCTTGCCCTGGAGGGTATACACGAATCCTTCCTCTTCGAGGCCTGCATAGGCGGCAATGATGGTGTTTCGGCTCACGCCAAGCAGCAAACCCAGCTCCCTTGTGGACGGCAGTTTCTGATTCCCCTGCAGTGTACCTTTGATCATCATGCGTTTTAAATATTCTTTTACCTGAATATAGACTGGACGGTCTTCATCCAGCACCTTGAAATCGTTAAACATCGAGCATCGCCCTCCATCCACATCATGCCACATCAGAGAAAGAAATGAAAAGAACCACGGTCCGCCGTTTTTCGGGGAGTCGTGGTTCTGTGACGTGACGCATAAGCTTCACAACCGGGTACGAATCATGAACTCGAAGAGTTACGGCTTCCGGACCATACCATAGAAAT
Source organism: Fontibacillus phaseoli (assembly GCF_003337355.1). Classification (GTDB taxonomy): domain Bacteria; phylum Bacillota; class Bacilli; order Paenibacillales; family Paenibacillaceae; genus Fontibacillus; species Fontibacillus phaseoli. The sequence goes on from NZ_QPJW01000001.1 coordinate 1,434,462, forward strand.
CAGGATACACCAATTTAAACCCGTATTCCTGATACAACTTCAATCCCGTCAGGTCCGATATAACCAAGACTTCGGCGGTTTCGGACGCATGTTGGTCTAGATATCCCACTAGTTCGCGCATCACCATCCCGCCAGAACCATGATCCTGAGAATCAGAATTCACGATGACATCCACGATCTGATAATAGCAGCCGCCATCACCGATTATTCGCCCCATCCCGATCAAACCGGAAAGCTCATCTCTTAATGTCACGCAAAATAATGAATTCGCCAAAGCCGTGGCAGCATCGGTTACCGTCCCGGTTCGAAGGTCGGCCCTATGCCGTAAATCGATATATTCTTTTGTCGAGGGAATTTCATGAAAGATATTCATTAGGTTCAACGCTCCTTCTTTAGTCAGGTATATCATTAATGTACAACATTTATGCAAGTGCTAAAGTTTATCCCGGTCAGGGCTGAAATAAGGATGTTCATATCGGCAATCTTTATCATGCAGCTTTAAAGTTTTATTAGAAGGTTTGCCGCTATTGGCCGCTTCTGGTATAGTGGGCTTCGATAGTGAGAATGAGTTGGGAGGTCCCGGGAAATGGAAACCTATAAACCTGCGGAGATTGCAAAGGAATTGCATATCAGCACAAGCGCTTTGCGTCACTATGAATCCTGGGGAGCCGTTCCGGCCCCCGCCCGCGGGGCTAACGGTTATCGCCTTTACACGAAAGAACATCTGGCGTATTTCCGCTGTCTAAGGGCGATGTTTCCGGGATTCGGCGTATCCGTTACCTGCGATGTATTGCGATCCATTCAGAAAAAAGACGTCGATACGGCGTTCTGGCTCGTTAATAAGGAGCAGGCCACCCTCTATCATGAAAAAGCCGCTGCCGATCAAACGCTGGCTTTGCTGGATATGCTTGAATTGCCGCCCTTCCCGAACCGTAAATTGAAGCGGTTTATGACGATCGGGGAGATCGCAGCGTTTACGGGTTCCACCACCTCGGCGATCCGCCACTGGGAAAAAGAGGGGATTCTCGCACCCGAGCGCGATCCGGTTAATGGCTATCGGCTGTTCACCCCTGTCCATGCCCGTAAAATCCTGCTTATTCGTACGCTGCGCAACACGGTCTATTTTTTAAAAAACATGAAGGAAATCGTTCAAGCCGTTGATAACCAATCCCTGGACAAAGCCAAAGTGATTACGGAACAGGCAATCTTCACGATCCACGAACGCAACAGGCAGCAAATGTTAGGCGTGCACCATCTGATCGAACTGTGTAAAGAGACGGGTCTTTATCCGTTCAACGAATAATCAGCAAATCAGTAATTAACAGTATAATTATTATGTAAACTTAATACAAAAAAAGATTTTCCGGATCGCCGACTGACCCGGATGCCGGAAAAAATACGGAGTAAACTGCTCCCCTTCTTATGGACATCTTTTAAGCGGCAACTTGCCGCAGTTGCTCCAATGAAATTCGCTCCACAAATTTGTTGAATTTTTCTTTCGGTTTCGCATTCGCTTTATAAAATTCAAGGACCGTTGTAATCACCGGGACAAGCCTGTCTTCCGTTAAGCCTGACAGGAGTTTGCTCCCCAAGGTGACCTTTACCCCTTTGGGATTCCCGCCCACATAAATATCAAACGTGTTCTTCATTTTGACGACCGCAATATCCTTGAGCAAGGGTTCGCTCGTGCCGAGCGCGCAGCCGGCGTATCCCACCTTAATCGGTGCAGGAATTGCAATACCGGCAATCGCTTGATTCAGAGTCTGCGCGATCTCCAGTCCCGCCTCCTCCGCTCCCTTGCAGAAATGGCATGCAATCAATCCTTTTGTCACGAAACCTACCGGATAAACTTTAAGACCGATACTACGCAGCTGCTCCTCAATGAGCTCGGCTTCTTCGAAAGGTATCTCGATATAAAGCTGCCCGAATCCGGTCATTTCAATCTTGGAATCGGATCCGACGACACTGCCGATCTTCATCAACTGCTCGGGGGTAAATAAGGTCCCGCCGAGCTGAACAGGCGGAGATATGGCTATTTTTAAGGTATTATCCATGTTTCCCTCCTTTTAATTAACTATATTAATTATTATATTTAATGGCATTAAATTAATGAGCAACTCGTTATACAGGATTATGGATCCCCCCTCTTTTCCGAAATGCGGATACATTTTATTTTATATATAGAATACCCCGGTACCCTATAATGGTCAATATAATTCTAAACGGCCAATAAGCTTCTGTTACAGAACAAAAGGCAGCCCGGATCCGCTTCCATCCGGGCTGCTTCACAATATTAAACCTTCGTAAATTAAGAGACGATGACCAGTTCCGCTTCCGGAACAAATCCAAAATGCTTGTTGATCTCTTCCTGAACAAGGTGGATCAAATAAATGACGTCTTCCGCTCTGGCGCCTCCCCGGTTTTGAATCACGTTTCCGTGAACGGGCGAGATCATGGCCTTGCCATACTCCCTTCCCCTCAAGTGCAACCGGTCCGCCAATTTGCCGATCGGTTCCCCGATGGCGTAATTGTTTTTGAAGACCGAACCGCAGGAAGGATAATTAAAGTGCATCTTTCCGGTCCGGTCAGCGATGATGCTGCGCATGGGAATGGCGGATGGATCGTGTTCCTGCTTGAGTCGGTCAAGATAGTCCATGTAAAAGGCCGAAAATACCTTCAGGCTGGAGCTTTCCAGCATGGCGCGATCGAGCTCCCTAAGAAACGGCTGCAAAGCGTCCGGATGGCTCGGAGCTTGATTGAACCGCAGATCTGCTCCAATGATGAACCAGTTTTTTCTTTGAAAAACAGATTGCTTGTAGCCGAATTCGCAATGCTCCACCGTGATCGACTGCATGTTTCGGCCGATATCGTCAAGATCTACATAGTAGACCGTATCAATAAAGTCGCTGACGTAATGACTGAAGTATTTGGCGTTCATGTAAATCCCTCCTCCCAAAGTACCGGGAAGCAAAAAACTGAAATCGAAATCAGAAGTGCCGATCACCGCTCCGATCAAAGCAAGCAACGACATGGGCATTCCTGCAGATACATGTAAACGGTCGTTTTGCAGGTAGATTTCCCTATGCGAACGGGTAGATATATATAAGTTCTCGGGGTTCGGCGTGTCAGGAAACAACAGGTTGGACCCCATGCCGAAAAAGAGCGGGTTCATGCCATGGGACATCGCGGCTTCCAATACTTCAAGCACCTCATTGTCACTACGGGGTAGTGCTAAAAAGCGTGCCTTGCCTCCTATTTCATAAGTTGAATAATTGGATAAAGGCTGGTCCTTAAGGATACATGGCAAATCCAAGGATGTCATTTGAAACTCCTTCTTTCTTGATGCTCGGCTAAAAATAAGCACACATAATATACGCTAATGTATATTATGTGTGCAGTTCGTCCAAATTGCAATTTCCTTCACAGCTTTCAAGCTTGCAAATTAGGCAACACGAATCCCGTTTCAATTTGTCGGCATTTGTTCTATTTCGTTCCATATTATCCATATTATAAGATTTTATCCCCTTTTTATAAAATGTTCCCCCTATAAGTATTCCTGGGCATCCAGTAAACTCTTTTTAACCAACCAGAATGACAAATTTTAATTAATTTTCATTGGGGGGATTTGTATTGAAAAAGTCTTCTATGGTTTTATTAAGCATCCTGTTGTTGTTCTCCATGTTTCTGGCTGCATGCGGCAATAAAAACGCCAACCCGACGCCAGCCGCTACTGAGAATTCGGCTACGGCAACGAATGATCCGCCTGCCGAAGAAGCAAAAGATCCGGACCCTGTCAAGCTTCGTGTGTTCTCCACGTTCGGGGGCACGGATGCTGCCCGTGAGGCTTTCCAGGGCGCGATTGATGAGTTCACGGCAAAATACCCGCATGTCACGATTGAAAACGATACTTTATCTGCCAATGATGACGGCTTCCGGACCAAAGTGAATACGGACATGACCAGCGGCAACGAACCCGATTTGCTGTTCTACTTTATCGGCGCGGATGCGGAAGGTTTCGTGAATGCAGGAAAAGTAGTTCCCTTGAATGAAATTCTGGATGCCAATCCGGACTGGAAGAACGGATTTATCCCTGACGCCCTTAAACTAGCCACCCAAAAAGACGGCAATATTTATGCCGCTCCGCTTACCGGCTTCTATGAAGGCCTGTTCGTGAACAAGAAATTATTCGAAGATAACGATCTTGAACTTCCTACAGACTGGGAGAAGCTGACGACAGCCGTGAAAACCCTTTCCGCCAAAGGAATCATTCCGCTTTCCGTCCCGTTTGACCAATCCCATTATTTGATTGAGCATACGATTCTGTCGGCAGCCGGTCCGGAAGGCCAGAACAAAGGCTTAATCGACGGCGTCGATCCCAACTGGGAAAAAGCCTATGCTGCCATAAAAGAGCTGCATGACCTCGGTGCTTTTCCGAAAGATGCGGCAACGATCGATTTGAGCATGTCCGGCAACTATTACAGCGAAGCTCTTGCCGCAATGACGATTGAAGGTTCCTGGGCAGTCGGCGGATGGAGCGAGGATACCCGCAACAATTCGACGGTCCTTCCGTTCCCTACCGTTCCCGGCGGAGCAGGAAGCGGCAATGACATCGTGGGCGGGTTCGGCTCGGGATTCTATATTTCCAAAGCTTCATATGACGATAGCGCCAAGAAAGATACGGTCGTTGAATTGCTGAAGCATCTGACTTCTCCGGCCAGCATTCAGAAAATCGCCAGCGCTAACGGCGGAACGCCAGCCGCGGACGTTGAGGTCACGGGACTCGCTCAAGTGGCGATCGACGGGTTTGCCATGGCCGCCAATGCAAACTCGATCAGCGCGCCGGTTGACAGTAAAGTGGCTCCGGAGACGTTTTCCGATCTTCGCGCCAGCGTCGGGCAGGTGGCTACCGGCAAGAAAACGTCGGCGCAAGCGGTCGAGAGCGCGAAGAAGGTCGAGGATGCCAATAAGAAATGAGTTGCTTAAGCCGTAAAAGGTAAAAGAGATGAACGCCGCCCTGCTTCTTAACCTGGGCGGCGTACCCTTTTCACCGCAAGATTTGCAAATTCACGGGCAAAGGTGATGGTTATGAAGGGTGACAGAAAGTATATTTTTATTTTTCTCCTCCCGTCCGCTCTGTTGATGACTGCCTTTTTATACTATCCGTTCTTTAAAAGCTTATATTTAAGTTTTTACCGTACGAAAGGCTTTTTTGACAAGAAGTTTATCGGTTGGGATAACTATACCCGGTTGTTCACGGACAAATTCCTTGGTGCGGCAACCCTGCACACGTTGGAGATCATGCTTTACGTTATTGTGTTTCAGGTCGGCATCGCCCTGGTACTAGCCGTTCTGGTAGAAAATATCTCCAAACTGCAAAGCTTCTTCCGAACCGTTTTCTTCTTCCCGGTAGTCATTTCCGGAACGGCGATTTCCCTGCTGTTCGTTCTGTTCTATAACTATAACTTCGGTCTCTTAAATAGTCTGCTCTCAAATTTCGGCATTGAAAAAGTGCTGTGGCTTGACGAAAGCAACGCGCTTCGGGCCGTCTCCATCCCAACGGTTTGGCATTATGTCGGATTTTATTTCATTCTGTTCCTGACGGCAATGTCGAAAATTCCTGCGGATTATTATGAAGCGGCACGCCTGGAAGGAATCACCACCTTCAAAAGAACGACCAAGCTTACGATTCCGTTGATTCTTAGCGATATCAAGGTAGTAATTACGCTTGCAATCACGGGTACGCTCAAAATCTTTGAATTCATTTGGGTCATCTCCAAAGGGCAGAACGGTACGGAGGTATTGGGCACTTATATGTATAAAAAGGCGATGGTGGATCAGAACTTCGGATATGGATCAGCCGTGGCGATTTATATGGTGGTCTTCGGTGTCTTGCTGGCTTTACTCGCCAACCGTTTGATGAAAAGGGAAGAAATTACTTATTAAGCCATTAGGGGTGTACATTTATGCAGCCAACCATTTCTGCGGAACGCAGCGTACGGCGCGTGAAATTCAGACGGTTGAACTTCGGCAAGGCATTTATATACCTTATTCTGACCGCATGGGCCATGACTACGATCTATCCTTTATTCTGGATCGTGAACAACTCCTTCAAGGTATCCAGAGACGTTATGAACAATTCGTTCGGCATCGCCTGGAATCCGGTTTTGATTAACTATGACAATGCCTTTGAACGAATTAGCATCAGCAAAAGCTATGTCAACAGCTTGATCATGTCCGGAAGCACGGTGTTGCTGGTGCTGGTTTTTGGGGGTTTGGCCGCCTATGTTTTGTCGAGATTTACATTCCGGGGAAAAAAGGCAATTTTCTCGCTACTGTACGCAACCCTGCTCATCCCGGCATTCGCCACGGTCGTCCCTGTGTACGAGCTGCTGATCAAAACCGATCTGGTAAATACGTATTGGGGGCTGATAATGCCCCACACGGCAGGCAATCTGACCTTCGCGATCCTGGTCATGGCAGGTTATATGGCGACGATCCCGAAAGAATTGGAAGATGCGGCCTTCGTGGACGGCGCCAACCGCTTCCAAATGTTTCTCAAAGTATTTTTGCCGATATCAAGGCCGGTCTTTGCCTCGGCCAGCATCTTCGTCTTTTTATGGTCGTATAACGACCTGTTCTCGGCGTTAATCTTCGTTAATAAAGAAACCGTCCGCCCGATCGTCGCTTTGCTCAATGAGATCAGCTCGCAATACGGCACCGATTTCGGTCTGATGGCGACCGCCGTTTCCCTCACCGTCATCCCTGTCCTGATCGTCTACCTGTTCATCTCCAAGTACATTCAAAAAGGGTTGACCGAAGGCGCCGTTAAAGGATGAGCCATGCAGGGGATCGATCGGAAACTCTTATACAATCACGCCATAAGAAAAAGCACCGGACGTTCCGTCAATGTATGACGCTCCGGTGCCTTACGGATTAACCAAGATTAAAGCTGACTATTCAGTTGATTGTATATCGTAAAAATCTGACCGCGGTGATTAGCCTCATGTTCGATCAAATGATACACGACCCATTCCGGGGTAACGTCATATGCGGGTAGGACCCGGGGGCGTCGCCATTCTTCGAGGCTCATGCCCCGGAAATTCGCCTTAAAGGTTTCACGAACCTGATCCAGACGGGCAAAATGAGATATCGCATCCTCCCCTTCCACCGAGGACAACCCGTCGCTTTCATCTCGGCACTCGGCCGGAAACAGCGCCTTAATGGCCGGATCCCAGGGAGAACAGAGCACTTCTTCGTAAAGCCAGTCGGCCTCAATGAGAGCAATATGATATAACAGAGAGCCTATGGAGCTTTTACCTTCCGGTTTGAAGTCCAGCATCTCTTGGCTAATATCGGCCAGTTTGGTCTTAATCGTTCTTCTGACATCATCCATTCCCCACAGCCAACGGCCAATTTCCGGCTCGAAATCAGGCAAAGGAGAAATGATGTTGGATTTGCGTTCATGTACCGTAATTACGGACACCTCCAAATAAGTATAATGGCATTTTCTCCTGCAATTTTAACACATTTATCATTCGTAGGTAGCCCCCTCATTCAGGATTTAACCGCCTCGCCCGCTTTAGCGGCTGAAGTGTGAATAGCCAGAATAAGTGCGGCTATAACGGCAATGGCCACGCCACCGGCTCCAATCCAGGTGATGGAGGACAGGGATACATGCTCGACGGCGATTCCGCCGAGTCCCGCTCCTGCAGCCATAGACAGTTGCATCATCGACTGGTTTAAACCCAGCAGTACTCCTGAGGATTCCTGCTCTAACGTTGTCATATGGAACTGTTGCGTCGGTCCGGAGGACCATGCAGCAAAAGACCACAGAATTAATATGGCGGCAACACCGGCCAGTGTCCCCGTAACCATAGACAGCATAATCAGCATGAGAATATGCAGAAGCATCCCGCTAACCAGCGTAACCGTGACTCCCCAGCGGTCCGTACTGAATCCGCCGAGTTTGGATCCTACGAGACTGGCGATGCCGAAGGCCAGTAGCAGGGCGCTAAGCAAATGATCCGGTATCTCCGAGACCTTCAGGAGATAAGGCGATAAGTAGGTGTATGCCACCGAGTAACCGCCCAGCCAAAAAAAGGTGATGGATAATCCCAATGCAACGTTACGTTTTTTGAGCAGGGAAAGCTGCTGGCGCAAAGGAACCGGCTTATCCCCTTCCGTTCGGGGAATCGAGAAATACAGGACGATTAACCCAACAACGCCCAGGAACGCGATGCCTCCGAATACGGCCTTCCATCCGAAGGCGCCGGCAACCATTCTTCCCAACGGAACGCCAATAATCAAAGAGGCCGTAAATCCCATAACCACAGTAGCGATTGCACTGGCCTGCCTTCCTGGAGGAGCGATCTTTGCCGCAATATTGAGCGCGGTCACGACCACCATGCCCGCTCCGAGCGCCATGATCACTCTAGCCGCTACAAACAGTCCGTATCCCGGCAATGTATAAGACAATAAGTTGCCGATGATGAAGATGCCTAGCGCGTAAAGAATCAGTCTGCGCCGGTCCATGCGGGCGGTCAACGCCATCAGAATCGGCGTACCGATCGCATATACCAGCGAAAAGATGGTTATGAGTTGACCTGCAGCGGCTAGAGTAATGCCTAAATCCCCTGCGATTTTATCCAATATCCCGGAAATAATATACTCGGATGTACCGACTAAAAAACTGACGATAGCCAGTATGTATATTCTCCATGCCTTGTTCATTTCTCTCCACCCCGTAGATGCAAATTTGCTATGAATAATGCCATCTATATAAAGACACTTTGGTATATGTCGATATGTTTAATTAACAAATCTATATATCGCAAAATATCGAATTGTATTTCATTTAAGTAACCTGAATTCTTGGCAAGAACCCAGGTTAGGTGCTAAATTTCCTGCTTGAAATAATCAGCAATTTGAGAGATGGCTTCTTCATCCCTTTGGTAGTAAGTGAATTTACCGATCCGCTTCGTCTTGATCAAGCCGGCCCGTTGCAGCATGGTCAAATACTGTGAGGCCGTGGATTGGGTCATATTCAGCTTGTTCGTGATCTGACTGACACATACCCCTGTTTCGTTCATATCAATCCCTTCATGGGGCATAAAATGGCGATCCGGTTCTTTAAGCCATTGCAATATTTGCAGCCTTGACTCATTCGACAATGCTTTAAAAATTTCGATTGGTTTCATAGATATTATTATATCGATGATTTCCGATATGTCAATTCAAGCGAAAAACCGATCTGACTTTACTTTTGCATAACGGGGTCCCGCCAACATTTTAACTAAAATATACGCTAAGCCTTCGGACGTGGCCGACTTAGCGCTTTTTCTCAGCTATTATTTATACTTCCGCTTGCAGATCCGCACGAGTTGCCTTGACGTAAAGCACGTTCGCTTAATCGATCACCGGTTTTCTCGTTAAGCAAAATCGCGATCAGGATGATGGTTGATTTTCGTTTTGACCGGTACGTGGTGCATAAGCGCAAAGAAAGACGCGTACGCCTTCAGTGATGATACGTTTGGTTTGATCCTCCTCTAATGTCCCGGTTTTTCTCGGTTGATTAAATACCAATAAAAACGTTAATGCTGCGAAGTGCTTTGCAGCCATTTTAGGATCGAGCACTTCGAGCAATCCGTTTTGTCCAAACTCTGTAAACCTCCTGATAATCCCCTCTTCAGTTGCGTTATCCAGCCTTTCAAAAAACGAGTCTGGCAGGTTGGCGGCTTCCACCATAACCAGACGGATCAAAGCAATGTAATCGGACGAACCGTTCGCAGAAGCTACGATTTGTTCGCAAAATAAGATGAGCGCCTGCTCCAGATCCTCGAATTCCCAGAGGTGGTCTGAAATCCCTTGCTCAATCATGCCCAGAACCGCCGAACTGGATTCTTCCACAACGGCAAGCAGTAGGTTCTGTTTGTCGCCATAATAATCATAAACTGTCCGTTTGGAAACTCCCGCTTTAGCTGCGACCGCATCGACGCTGGAACGATCAAACCCATCTGAAAGAAACAGGTCTCGTGCCGCCGCAATAATTTTAGCTCGTTTGTCTGAAGAGCCTTTGCGGATTTTCTTGTTTTCCGTATTATCCATTCTCGCGTTTCCCCCTTATAGGTATACAATCAGAAATCGATTAGAGTCCTGCTTTACAAATTACACTGCACGGTGTAGTGTAACAAATGTAGCATATCAAATCAATGATCAAGGAGGAGTCTATCCATGAATACCATGCCGTCTTTTGTTGATGTTCTCATTGTCGGGGCCGGACCCACAGGGATATAAGGTTGCCTCTCGCGCCAAAGGAATCCAGCCTCGCTCGCTTTAAGTCGTCGATGATTTGGAGGCCGTTCACTACATTATTGACACAGGTGTTGTGGACTTGCCTGTTCGTTATTATACCGCAGATGGCAGGAGTGTGGACAAGCCGGCTATTACCGTTGCAGCCAGCGCCGAACTTGAGACCCCCTATCGTGGCGATGTACGATTGGAAGGGTTAGATCGTGACCATATCCATATCTGGACATCTTCGGAGGGGATGGTCGGGGTGACACCGCTGCCGAAATCCGAAATTTGGCAACTGCAGGCTACAATTCCGGCAGACATCGAAGAACCAGAGCAGCCGTCGCCAGAGGCGTATCAAGCCATGTTTGACCGTCACGCCGGGGCTGGATGTGTATCGGCTTACGGATGCTTCCTGGCTGTCCATCTACCGGGTCAACGTCCGTAGGGTTGAATGGCTGGACGCTTTTGGCTTTTGCAAACTGCATCGATTTTTGGAAAAACCGGCGGCGATCTTTTACAACATCTCAGGTGACCACCGGCACTTTTAATGAACTGAGTTTAAATTGATGATACGGGAAGGACTGTTTCTATGGAAGAAATTATTCGAACCATTAACCTGACAAAGCAATACGGAAATAAAGTCATTGTAGATCACGTTTCGATTTCCGTTAAAAAAGGAGAAATTTATGGTTTCCTGGGGTTGAATGGCGCAGGGAAAACGACAACCATTCGAGCTCTTCTCGGAATGAGTAAGCCTTCTTCCGGAGAAGTGTATTTGTTTGGTCAGCGCTGGGCGAATGGGAATCCCGATTTGTCGAGACGAGTAGGTTATATGGTGGAAGTTCCTTATGCCTACCCTAACTTTACGGTTAGGGAAAACTTGAGTTTGATGGCCAGGTTGCGAGGATTACCGGTTCCGAGGGCAGTTGACGAAATGATGGAGCAATTGAATTTGACCCAATATGCGGATAGTAAGGCAAGAGATTTGTCACTTGGTAACGCGCAGAAACTTGGATTGGCCAAAGCGTTAATTCATAAGCCGGATGTTCTGATTCTTGATGAGCCAACTAATGCACTTGATCCAGCCGGAATTGTCGAGATAAGGGAAATGCTGAAAGCTCTAGCTTCTCAACATGGGGTTACCGTGTTTATATCGAGCCATATCCTTGAGGAAATGTCCAAATTGGCTTCTCGAATCGGCATTATTCACAAAGGTGTATTGCTTGAAGAACTGACAACAAAAGACTTTGAAACCATCCGCCGAAAGCAGTTGATGATCGGAACGAAGGATGCTCGGAAGGCTCAAGCTATTCTTTCAGACTCCGGGTATGCGGTGCATTCGACTTCGAATAACTGCTTTGCACTACCGGATGATCATGCCGTGAAGCATCCCGAACATATTGCGAGATTGCTTGCTCATCATGAAGTGCCGCTCACCATGCTTAAAATTGAAGAAGAGAATTTGGAACATTATTTTCTCAAAGTAATCGGAGTTGAGGAGGGAAAACTGAATGAGACCATTGTTGACAGCCTGTAGCGTTGAAGTTTACAAATTGCGTCGATCCTTTGTTTTATGGGGCACGCTTCTATTTATATTGTTTGTCATCACGTTGTTCTTGGGACAGCCCGATTGGCCTTCTTTTTTTGAACGGACCGCGTTTTTGTATGCATCCGTGTTTGGGCTGCTGGGGTTTGGATTGGTGACAAGCTGGACATTTGGCCGTGAGTATTCTGATCGGACGCTCAAGGATTTGCTCGTTCTGCCTATATCGCGCGGTAAAATAGCGATTGCCAAATATGTCGCAATTATTTTCTGGTGTTTTGTAATGATGTTGATCAGCTTTGCTTATGCCCTAGTGATTGGTTTTGCTATTGGACTTCCTGGCTTTTCGTTTGCGATTGTACAACATTATTTGTTCCTAATACTTATCATTGGCGCTCTCCACCTATTATTAAGTGCCCCTCTTGCCCTATTGGCCTGTATATCGCGCGGTTACCTGGTGCCGATCGGCTTTGCTTTTACAACTTTGATGCTGGCATTGGTATTCGGGCCTACTGCCATTGGCACGTATCTGCCCTGGTCTGTACCTGCTTTGCATTTGAAGGAAAACGGCGTCGCATCCTTTCCCTTGGCAGGTATCAGTTATTTTCTGGTGTTTTTAATAGGACTGGCCGGCTTCATTGGGACGGTCAAATGGTTGCAAAACAGGGAGCAACGATAATTTACTAGGAAATACTTCTGCATAGAAATACATTTGGAAGAAGATGATGCACGCTCAATGTGGCTTCTAACTCTTTGAATCGCTTCATAATTTTCCACTGGACTAAATTTCTCATATTGATGCTTGATTCCACTGCTCAACAATTCAATATAATAATCGATAAAATCAGTGTGGCGCATCCGTTCAAACCGAAACGTATACGGCTAGACTCAAACTCCAGTAATACTAAGTGGAGATAAGTTTACACTTTTTCAGCTTAAAGGAATAAATAACGACACAAAAAAGAAGAAGACCTTAGATGGGTTTATTCCCGTACAAGGGATCCCCGCCCATCTTAAGATCTTCTTTCATTACGAAAAAATTGCCTTGCTTAGTTAATAGGATTAATCCCTATCATCAAAATCCTGGTCCACCGAATACACTTTGCCTGTAGTAGCATCAATCTCGACATCGGCTTCGCCTTGCGCGGTCTTCAGCTCCACTTCATACTTGTAACGACCGTCATCGTAATCAAGTTCGACCTTTACGACCTTCCCCCCTGTAACTTGCTTAACCGCTATGGCGGAAGCTTGATCGGATGTAATTTTTACCTTGTCAGGCACCGTTGTGTTCGATTCCTTGAAGAAATCATCATCGTCATCGTCTTTTTCCTTATCCTTGACTCCCAAAATTTCCCCCGTCACGGCGTCCACAAGTACATCCACATCTCCATTTGTCTGATCAATCTCAACTTCGTAATATACCTTGCCGGCTTTGCGCTCGAGTTCCACATCCTTGACGCGCCCTGCTTCTGTTTTTAATGCCGCGGCTTTTGCCTGTTCAATCGTAATATAGGATTTTCCCGCCGGCTGAACCGCAGTTTTGGAAGAAGCAGCCGAGCCCGTCCCGTTTTGGATAGCGCCGGTACTTTCGCCCGTGACATTGCCGCTCGCCGCTACCGTAGTAGCCCCTATCAGCAGCATGATGGATGCTGCACCTACCCACAAATTTCGTTTCCTCATCACAAAATGCCTCCTTCGAAAGTCTGTCTTGCGTTGTCCGCACATTTAGATTACCTCGCCCGAATGAGAAGTCGGAAAGAGAAACATTAGAATTTGCTGAGAACATGATAGATAAGCTTATTCTTCAATCTTTATCGGGTTCATCCTCATCCCAGGTCACCGTCCGGATCACGCCCGAAATTGCGTTAATCTCCACCGTTGCTTCCCGGCCGTCGACAAGATCGATTTCCACTAAATAATATGGCGTGCCGCTGTCCACGCCGCGGAGTTCCACATCGTCCACTTCCCCGGGAATTTCGGCTAAGGCAAGCTTGGAGGCTTCGCTTTCCGTTAGCAGCTTATCCTGCGGCCCTTTTCCTTGTTGTGAGGATGAAACAATTCGGGAACTCAGTATTTCTGCCGTATAAGGGTCAAGGGTCATTTCCAGGGGACCGTCGTTCTGCTGACGAACAACCGCATGGTATACTTGCTTCCCAGCCTGATCGATAAGCTCCAACTTAACAATTTCCCCCCCTTTAGTGCTAGATTGCAAACCCGCCTTCACCTGCTCACGGCTTAGCAGCGATTTTGGTTCCGTATCCCCCTTATTTTCTACTTGCGTAATTGAAATGACTTTTCCTGAATCCGCGTCGACATCCACCTGATACAATCCCGATTCAGAGCGAAGCCGCAGCTTATATTGACCGTCTTCAGAAACGGATTGTTCAATTTTACCGGGATATTGATCAAGGACCGTTTGCTCGGCATCCTGTGCGGTAATCGCCGGTTCCCCGCTCTCCCAAGGCCGCCATATCATCAACATGGCAAACGCTGCAATCACCAGAATCCCTGCAAACCAGAATCTAAGTCTCATCTGTGAAAACATTGCCATCACCTTTCATCATTCCCGTCCACCCCAGTATATCCGGTAAAAATGAGAATTTCATGAGAATCATTCACCATTTTGCTTTTTCCGAAAAATAAGGGAGGCGGTCGTCCCCTGATCCACGATGCTGTCAAGCTGAATTCTTACGTCGATAGCCTCTGCGATATCTTTTGCCAGTGCAAGCCCCAATCCATAGCCGCCCTCGCCGGACCCTCTTGTTCTTGCAGGATCCAGCCGATAGAAGCGGTCGAATACCTTGTCCAGCTCATCCTTAGGTATGCCGATCCCCTGGTCCTCAACCGTAATCCAATGCGCTTGCTCGTCTCCGCCTACGCGCACGGTAATCACTGCTTCACTGTATTTTCGCGCATTGTCGAGCAAGATGAACAAAAGCTGTTTCAGCTTGCTTGCATCCGTAGTTTGCCAAAAGGAGCCTTCCGCGAAGAAGGTTATCTCACGGTGATAGGCATTGCGAAAAGAACGAACCGATTCCTCGGCCACCCGGGCCAGATCAAATGATTCCAGCTTGATGCTCCAACCTTCCGGCCGCCGGGCCAACATGAGGAGTTGTTCCGTCATCTCGCGCATGCGGACGGTTTCCGATAGAATGGCTTCAACCGCCTCGTCAAAGAGATCCGGACGTTCCTTTCCGCGCCGCTCCAGCAAACTTGCATAGCTCTCGATCACCGTTAGCGGCGTCTTCAGTTCATGGGATGCGTCCGAAACGAACCGCTCTTGACGTTCAAAATTAGACTCCAGCTTGCCGATCATCTCGTTAAAAGTCTCTTCCATTTCCCTCAGTTCGTCTTTGGAAGCTCCGCTTTGGCTAAGCCGCTTGAACCGTCCGCTCGACATAATTTCCTTCATCGTGCCGATCATTGAAGTGATCGGCTTCATCATTCGCTCCGCTAAAATCCGGCTCGACAAGACCGCGGGAATCAAGGCGATAAAGGTTACCACGACAAGCACCGTTCGAAGCGCGTAGAGACTGTTTTCCGTATTATTTATACTTTCCATGACCTGGACGTTGACGACTTTCCCGTCGGTCCAAATCACCGGCACCGAGACCCAGACATAACTTGTCTGTCCGACTTCAATGCGTTTGGTCTGCCGCTCTTCCTCGAAGGCATACTCAAGCTTGCTGAGCTGCTGCTCCGTAGAGGTCGTTACCGGCGGCGTGCTGGTACCGTCTTCCTTTACGACCCGCAACATCCCATCCAGCGGAGCGTACGCCCTTAAGAGATCGTCCGGCGGAATTAAGCCCGCCGATTGCCGCACGCCCTTAACGATCGATTCCGCTCCCGCTTCGACCCGCTTGATCTCGTTGCCGACGGACATTCGCGCGAACAAAATATAAACCGATAAATTCACCGTGATCAGCAGCACGGCGAATAAAACGGAAGTATAAAAATGTATTTTGCTTCTCAGCTTCATGACTGCTCCTTCAGAACATATCCTACCCCGCGTACGGTATGAATCAGTTCCCGAGCTCTGTCATGATTAATCTTTTTACGGACATACCGGATATATACATCCACAATATTGGTATCCCCGTAATAATCGTAACCCCATACCCCCTGTAAGATCTGCTCCCTGCTTAATACCTGGCGTTGATGCTTAAGCAGAAACACCAGTAGATCGTATTCACGCGGGGTCAGTTCCACCGGATCGCCGTCGCGAAGAACTTCCCGCGTTTGCTCGTTCAGCCTCAGTCCGGCGAAGCTTATCCAATCCCCTTCCGGCAAAGCTTCCGCTGACGGAGTATTTGCGACTGTATTATGCAAACGTAAGGCGGCCCGGATCCTGGCCAACAGCTCCTCGATCCGGAACGGCTTTGTCACATAATCGTTGGCCCCGAGATCAAGGCCGGATACTTTATCTTCGACCGAGCTTTTAGCCGTAAGTAAAATGACGGGGATACGCTCGTCCAACTGGCGTATGCGGCGGAGCACTTCAATTCCGCTCATCTCCGGGAGCATAATATCAAGCATAATCAGATCCCAATGGCCGCTGCGATACGCATCGATACCATCCGTCCCGTTCTTGGCTTTACCAACGCCATAACCTTCCGCTTCCAATTCTATTTCAAGCAGCCGTGCGATTTTTTCTTCATCTTCAATGATCAATATCGCTTCTTTCATTCGTTACCCTCCGCTGTTAAGTGCTACCTCATTTTAATATTATACTAAACCGGCTACTCTAAGCAGCGGTTTCTTGAAACGGCGAGATTTTCCGGCCACAAACAAAAAAACGCCCCTTCTCGAGGCGTTTCTCCTTAAATGATCTGTGATTTCTATTAAACAAATGCATATTCATAGCTTGATCCCGCTCAAGCTGCCCCCCTGGGCAAACAAACGGTCGATCTTCCGCTCCACGGAGTGATCCGGAATTAGCGGCGGAGCTTGGTGCGGCTTGGATCTAGCGTCGATGATGACGTTATCGCAGCCCCAGTGCTTGTCCTTATAATAACTGTTTACCCCATGCATATCATGGGATGGATTGCTGCGGGTAAAAGTAACCCACAGGAAATTCCGCAAAGTCTCGCTCAAGAAGGAACTGTCGTCACATACGATGATCATCGGACAAGAATCCAGCGATCCCTTTTCCTGCACGGCCAGGCTGAAGGCTTCCATTTCCTGCTGCGCTTGTTGATAGTTCTCGAATTGCGGTCCTTGCAACGCCACGATGCCAGGCATAATCAGCCGGGGATTTTCAAATCCGCGGATTCCCTGCAGAACTTCCGGAACGTCCCGGCACAATTCTCTTTTCTTATCCCCATAGGCCGCAAACACGACCTTGCTGCCGCTGTTCAATCCGGTGCCGGAATAGTCGAGCGTGTCGATGGTCGTTTGGGTCTGAAAATGAATATCCCGATGCAAGTCCATTCGCTCCAGAATGTAAGTTAAAAAATCGTCCTCGCGATGGGTGTCCAGCGGGATGCTCTCCTCGGCCGTAATGAACAAATACTTCGCCAGACTTAGTTGTCCGGTTCCAAGAATCCGGTTCGCGATCGTGAGCAGCTCCGCCGGGCGTTTGACCTGCTGATACGGCGTATAGCGTTCGCTTCCGATCGCGAACAGCAGCGGATGCACGCCGGCGGCATCGACCGCGTGCACCTCTTTGACGCCGGGAATTTCCTGCCGGACGGCATCGCCCGTCAGCTCATGGATGAGCTCGCCGAAGGCGGTATCCTCTTGTGGAGGCCGGCCGACTACGGTAAACGGCCAGATCGCGTTCGGTCTGGCGTACACTTTATGTACCCGCATTACCGGAAACTGATGGGCCAGGCTGTAATATCCCAAATGGTCACCGAAGGGACCTTCCGGCTTGGTCTCGCCGGGATGGATTTCGCCGGTAATGACAAAATCAGCTTCATTGCTGACGCAGAACCCGTCGAGATAACTGTAGCGAAAACGGCGTCCGCTCAACATCCCGGCGACCGTCAGTTCGCTGAGGCCTTCCGGCAGCGGCATCACCGCGGATAACGTATGCGCTGGCGGTCCACCGACAAAACAGCTTACCTTCAGCGGAACTCCTTTTTTATTCGCCTTATGCTGATGAATGCCGATGCCGCGGTGGATCTGATAGTGGACTCCGATTTCACGATCCTGCTCATAGGAGTTCCCGCTGAGTTGGATCCGGTACATGCCCAAATTGGAGTTCATGATCCCCGGCTTGTCCGGATCTTCCGTATAAACCTGGGGAAGCGTGATAAAAGCTCCACCGTCCATCGGCCAGTGATGAATTAACGGAAGGTCGGAGATACTGATTTCTTGCGCCGCGACCGGACGGCTCCCGAGTTGCTTCATCGGCAGCGCCTTTAAGGCCGCCCAACCGGTACCCACGCTCTTCAATGGATTTTTAAGCGCAGACAGAGGATTGTTGCGCAAAGCGATAATATTTTGCGTGTTGTTCCAGGTTTTACGGAAAATGAATTTGCTCCGCTCCACCGTGCCGAACAAATTCGAGACCGCGCGAAACTTGGAGCCTTTGACGCGTTCGAATAACAAAGCGGGCCCCCCAGCCTCATAAACTCTGAGATGGATCGCCGCCATTTCAAGATAAGGGTCTACCTCTTCATGAATCCGGATCAGATGTCCGTGTTTTTCGAGATCGAGGATGCATTCTTCCATATTGCGATACATTCGGGATTAACTCCATTCTATTGACATATGCTGATACCCTGATTTTATAAGCAAGTAATATTAGCATAATCTAGTTTCCCGAACGTATCAACCGCGGTTCAATTGAATTTTGCGGAAAATTTCCTTACTGCAAAGTCGCCGGATCCATATACATGACTTCCCACAAATGCCCGTCGAGATCCTGGAAACTCCAACTATACATAAATCCGTGATCCACCGGATCATTATATTTAGACCCACCGGCCGCCAAGGCCCGGTTTACGATTTCATCCACCTGTTCTCTGCTGCTGGCGGCAAAGGCCAGAATAACTTCTGTATGACTGGTCGAATCCGCAATTTCCTTCTCGGTAAACGTTTTGAAGTAGGGTTCGGTTAACAGCATCGCAAAAATATGCTCGCTGATAACTAAGCAAGCCGCTTGCTCATTCGTAAACTGGGGATTGAATTCAAAGCCGATTTGCTTAAAAAAAACCATGGTTTTGTCCAAATTTTTGACCGGTAAATTGACAAAAATCTGATTCAATTGAACTGCCATTCGGATATCACCTCATCGAAATATTTTTGATTTTCAGGAACAAAGGTTCGTAGATATCCTACCACGAAATCCGAAATTTGGGAAATAAAAATTTCAGATATCTCTAACAGGAATGCGGACCTTCCTTCATATTGAAGTGAGGTCCGCACGTATAGGCAGGTCATTTCCATTTACTTTTTTTGATTTCCATCGCGTTGTTGGGCAATGGCTTCGATGAACCGGCTGCCGAAGTCGTATGGGACTGTACCGGGAGTAGCCGCAATGACCCGGGGACCGCCCAGCTCTTCGTTTAAATCGGCAATCGCTACCGTGGCGCTCTCTTTGACGAACGCCATCGCCATGACTATCCCGATGCTGGAGGTACCTCCGGTAATAGAGATAAAAAAAAGCCGCATTTTAGCGGCTTTTTTTCAACATGTAATACATAGTTGAAGTAATTTATTCCTCTTCAAATTCTACGTTATGATACACCTGCTGAACATCTTCAAGATCCTCCAGCGCGTCTACCAGCTTTTCGAATTGCGGTATCGAGTCTTCCGGAAGAGAAATATAGTTTTGGGCGAGCATCGTTAATTCGGCTACGGTGAATTCCGTAATCCCGGCTTGTTTGAAAGCTTCCTGAACTTCATGGAACTGATCCGGCTCAGCGTAAACGATGACCGTCTCGTCTTCTTCCACGATGTCGCGGACTTCCACGTCGGCTTCCATCATAAGCTCGAACACTTCGTCCAGGCTTTTATCGGCAACGCCGAATACAGCAGTCGCATCAAACATATAAGCAACGGATCCGCTGACGCCCATGTTTCCCCCGCTCTTGTTAAATGCGGAGCGTACGGCCGATGCGGTACGATTGACGTTGTTCGTTAGAGTATCCACGATAACCATCGAACCGTTAGGACCGAATCCCTCATATCTCAGTTCCTCGTAAGTTTCTTCCGCGCTGCCCTTAGCCTTGTCCAACGCGCGGTCGATGATCGCTTTGGGTACGTTATATGTTTTAGCACGTTCAAGCACGACTTTCAAAGCCCGGTTCGATTCGGGATCGGGCTCGCCTTTTTTGGCCGCCACATAAATCTCTACGCCGAACTTCGCATAGATCCGGCTAGTATTTGCATCTTTCGAAGCTTTCTTCTCTTTGATATTGTTCCATTTACGACCCATGGTGTACCTGCTTTCTTTATAAAATTTACGTTTTCTATTATAACACCTAATTAGTGGATGAAAAAACTACGGATTTATGTCGTTTCCATAGAAAAGCGACCAGGTTTCGGATGACCCTGCCGCTTCAATCCATTGGGTTACTCACTCGGCCAGCTTCTCCCGGTTTGCTTCTACTTCATTCCGATTTGTAAATTTGACGATCGCGCGGTGCCGATAACAGAAGCTTGGCGCGTTCCATTTGATGTGTTCTGTAATCAAGGGGTCGGCGTTTAAATGACAGATCTTACTTGCTCGGGTTCCGTTACATGCTTTTGCTATACAAATACGTCCATTTCTCGCGATTTCTTTGATTTATGTACTGCTTCTCGCAAGTCATCCCGATTTTTTCGGCAACCCGTCTCGAGGCATGGTGCTCCAGCGGCATGTTGGCGCAAATACGCCGCATATCCAGAGTACTAAATCCGTATTCCAGGCAAGCGGCGGCGGCTTCCGTACCCAAATCCCGGCCCCAATAAGAAGAGGAGATAATATATCCGAGATCATTCTCCAACTGCGAATCCAGTTCCACTCTCATAAATCCGATATCACCAACGAGTTTTCCGGATTCCTTCAGGACCATTCCCCATCGGCCGAATCCTAAAGTACTATAAGCCTCTATATTCTTTTGAAGCCAGGATGACGTTTGTTCTTTTGTAAAAGGGGCCGGCCAGAACGACATCGTGTCTGCGTCTCCCAGAATACAGTGCAGCTCTTCCAAGTCATCGGCTGAATGCTGCCGGATCCATAGCCGGTTTGTCTCCATAATAATCATCTAGTATCGCCCCCCTCTTCCATCAAGTCCCATTCTTTGTAAAACTGATTCAAATAAGACTCCATGAATGCATGACGCTCCTCGGCCAACTCCCTTGCATAATCCGTATTCAAAAGACCTTTGAGCTTCAATAGCTTCTCATAAAAATGATAGATCGCCGATTTCTCGCTAGATCTGTAATCGGCGTCGCTGAAATCTTTTCCCGGCTGATGCATCGGCCGCCCCGTCGCCCCCGAATAGATGAAGGTTCTAGCAATGCCTATGGCGCCCATGGCATCCAGACGGTCCGCATCCTGTACTACTTTCCCTTCGATGGTGTCCATCGGCGGATTTTTACCTCCGTTATAAGACATGGTGGAAATGATGAGCATGACATGATCCATCAACCGCCGCTCGGCTCCGTGACTCATGAGCCACGAACAAACCTTTTCCAATCCGGCCTCTTTAGTATCGTTCAACTTCTCATCGGCGATATCATGAAGAAGGGCCGACAATTCACATACTAAAAGATCGGCTTGTTCCTGCTTGGCAATGGCAACCGCCAGGTTTCTTACCCGTTCGATATGCCACCAGTCGTGTCCGCTCGGCTCAAATTCCAATTCATTTTTAACGAAGCTTACGGCCGCTTCAATAATGCTATGGTTATTCATTTTTTTCTTCCGTCTCCTCTACGAACAACAAAAAATATTCTTTCTTTTCCGGATAGCTATTGGGTGCGTCGCCCGTACAGGATGACAAATAGTACTCCGTCCCGTTGCGTTCCCCCAGGGAATCGGTTCTCTCGCCGATCGTGGAGCAGATCGCGGTGCTGATTCCGCGGTTGCCTCCGCCGTATTCGTCCCAGCTGTTATCATAGCTATAAGAGATCTCTTTCCCGTTATAATCAAGGTCGACATAAATCGGATCGCCTTCATCCGTATACCGGGCAAGTGTAATCTTGCCAGCCATTTTCTTTTTAAAATTATCTACAAATTGTTTTATGACCTCCACATTATACATTCCTGACGGTCCCGCTACCACAAAACCCCGGTTTGCCGCTTCGCTGGAATTCAGCTTCGGATGAGACGAGGCTGGCGATGATTTGCCCGGAACCGGGCTGCAAGAGGTCAGCAAAATAACTATGGTCACCACGAACCACCGATGTTTTTTCATGACAAGCACCTCCCTCCTCGGTTTGTTCCCTTATCCCCCGCCAAAAAGAATATCCATGATCGTGCCCGCTCTGCCCGCTTTTATGCCATGCAAAATATCAGGATCGTAAACTTCCACGGAACCACAAGTGGTGCATGACACAAATAGGTAATGGCGGTGTTGAATATCCAGCAGCTTGCTTAATCCTATCCCGGTCATGGCCACTTCCCGGACCTTGCATTCGGTTTCTCCGCACTTCGAACACTTGAACCGGTTTTCTATCATTTGTTCGACGGACAGATCATTGAGTGAATCATCGTTGTACATAACGAAGTTCATAGTGTCCTCGCCGTCATCTTCATAGCTTACGGTTTCAAAATCTTTTCCCGAAACTTCGTAGAGTTTGCGGTGACATTCCGGGCATCGGCCATGTTTGATTTCGATCTCCCGATTGCACCATGGACATTCCAGCATATTCCAAATCGCTCCTTGCCGAAACCGATAAACCCGGCCTTAGATATCACATATCCTAAGCCGGGTCGCTGGTGGTATTTTATTTATACCTAATTATAAACAAATAGGATAGAAGTGACCACCGTCACCTGTTCAACCGCTTCTAAGCGGTAAAATTAAAGGTGTACGTTGATATGGTGAAAGCGAGGATTTTCCCCCATGAAAAAAGGTTACATTCCCAACCAGCACGGCGCATGGGCCATGCTGCTTATCCCGTTTTTGTTCGGCATGTTCGCGGCTAAGCCGGTGTTGCTGCATGGAGTGCTATTTCTGGGCTGGTTGCTGGTATATTTGTTTTCTTTTCCTTTTCTGCAATGGGTGCGGACCAAGAAATTGCAGGTGTATGGAAAACCCATGCTGTTCTATGGTGTTTTGCTGATACCGGTTGCCGTAAGCCTGCTGGTTATGGCCCCGGAATTATGGAAGTGGATTCCTATGTTTTTCCCGCTTTTTGCAGTTAACTGCTATTACGCCAAACGTAAACGCGAACGCGCTTTTGCGAACGATCTTGCCGCGGTCATTCAGTTCAGCCTGATCCTGTTTGTGTCTTATCATATCGGCGGCGGCGATAACTGGAGAATGGCTGCAGAGCTGTTCATCCTCAGCATCCTTTACTTCACGGGTACCATTTTTTATGTAAAAACGATTATCCGGGAAAAAAACAATGCGGTATTTTTCCGTTTCTCCATTGGTTATCATCTGGCTTCGCTCGTGATTGCAGCCCTTCTGTTCCCCCCGGGAATCCTGATTCCGCTGCTGATCTTGCTTGTCCGGGCGATCTGGATTCCAAAAACCAAAACAACCGTCAAACAAAGCGGCATGATGGAAATTGCCTTCTCTGTCCTGGTGGCCGGCACGGCTTTGGCCCTATTCTAATCTCACGATCCGCGACCTGAGTTGAATAATGTTGCTAGTAAAAAGGTTCCTATCCCGGCATTCGTAATGCCGCATAGGAACCTTAATAATTATATCTACTTTTGCCGGTGATTTAAAAAAGCAAGCTTTCTTCATCCCGGCTATGAATTTCATTCACGACAATCAGAGCATGAAGCATTCTGAGCACTTCCTGACTTAAACCTTCACTTTGACGCAGTTTATGAATATCCGCAACAATAATTCGGAGCAGGTCGTGATCCCGGGTCAGCTTTGTAATGGTTTCCTGCATTTCAGGCTTACCGGTCGCAATCTCCCGATAGAACCCTTCCTCTTCCGCATCGGCATGACTAATGATCCGGTTTTCCCAATATAGAAGCAAGTCATCCGCCGCAGTGTTTGCCATCTCGAATTCGCCGCCCTTAAATAGTTCAAGAACCTCTTCCGTCTTGGATATTGCACCCGCAAGTCCGCCGCTATGAATTGCTTTGTGGGCATGTAATTGCCGCAGGGAAGGTCCAACAGCCATCGTCATCTTCCTTTCTTTAAACGGGATCAACCGCCTATATAGGACATCCCGATTTTGCTTCTATGCTTCGCCGAATACTCGGTCCGTTCATCGGAATACCGGTCGGTTCTCAGCTCCCACACCTTCATAATTGCTTCCAGCAGCTCTTCGTTTGACGCTCCTGCGCGCAACATCGATCGCAAATCAAAACCCTCCGTTGCAAAAAGACAAGTAAACAGCTTGCCTTCCGAAGACAGTCTGGCACGTGTACAGGTTGAGCAGAACGATTCGGACACCGAGGTTATAAAGCCAAGCTTGGCGGTGCTTTGATCATAACGGTAGTATTTGGCCACTTCGCCGTAATAAGATTGTTCAACGGGAGTAAGTTCGTATTTTTGGCCGATGGTTTGCATCATTTCCGCTTTTGTCGTTACTTTCTTATAACTCCAGGCGTTGTCCGTGCCGACATCCATAAATTCGATCATGCGAAGCGTAATCTTCCGGTCTTTAAAATACTCTGCCATAGGAATGATCTCCCGGTCGTTCATTCCTTTTTGGACAACCATATTTACCTTGACTTCATATCCGATCCGATTCGCCTCATCGATATTCTCAAGGATCCGCGAAGGATGAATCCCTCTTCCGTTCATCGTTCCGAACAGTTCGGGATCAAGTGCATCCAGGCTAATATTCAGCCGTCTTAAACCCGCTTCATACAGTTCGCTTGCGTACCGATGAAGCAGTAAGCCGTTTGTCGTCAATGCCAAATCTTCCACCCCGTCGATCGAGGCGATTTTCTTGACAAGCTCTTTCAGATCACTTCGCAACAGCGGTTCTCCGCCGGTCAGCCTAATCTTTTTGACGCCCAGGGAAACGAACAGTTCAACCAGCCGGCTGATCTCTTCATAGGATAAGAGCTCATTTTTAGGTAAAAAAGCATAATCGTCCCCAAAAATCTCCTTCGGCATGCAATAGATGCAGCGGAAATTACACCGATCCGTTACGGAGATCCGCAGATCGCGCAAAGGTCTTTGCAGCGTGTCATGTACTCTGGTCTTTGACGTCATCATGTCTATTATCCTTTCGCTAGCGTGATCCCAAATTCAAACCGCTCCAATTAGGGCTTACTGTAAGTATTAACCACTTTTTCTCTGATCGTTCGTCAGCTCCGAAAAAGCCCCCACGTAACTGATGTCTTCACCGGTCGTCTCATCTTTAATCGCGCTGATATTCAACCATTGCAGATAGACATCGCCATTTTTGCGCCGGTTCCAAATCTCGCCCTGCCACATTCCGTTTTCTTTGATGCTATTCCACATCACTTCATAAAAATCGGCCGACTGTTTTTCCGCTCGTAGAATATTCGGCTTTTTGCCGAGCGCCTCCTCTTCCGTAAAGCCCGTCAATGCCGTGAAGGCCGGATTGACCGCCGTGATCGTTCCCTTCTGATCCGTGACCAAAATGCCCTGTGCGGTACGGTTGAACACTTCCGAGGAGATACTCAGCTTATTTTGATAGACCATCCAAATGACCAGGATCAAGCTCGCCAAGGCAACCTGGGAAAGCAGCATGAAACCGATCGAATATTGTCCCGTGATCGAGTGAATCAAAGAAAGCATTAATGGAGGGAAAAATCCGCCTAGGCCGCCCATCATCGATACGATCCCGTTAACGATCCCCGCTTGCTTATTAAAATATTGCGGCACCAGTTTGAAAATGACACCATTGCCGATGCCGGCGCTGACAGCGATGGCCAAACATCCTACCGTGTACAGCGCAATGGTCGGAGAAAACGCCAACACGATGGCGGAAACGGTAAACAAAGAAAATACGCCGACTAACAAATACAAGGAGTTAAACCGGTCCGCCAGCCAGCCGCCGACAGGGCGCAAAAAGGTGGCAAGCGCAATGAACCCGGCAGTTCTGATGCCCGCATCCACTTTGCTAAGATCAAAGTTTGTGACAAGGAAGTTAGGTAGATACACCGTGAATGCCACAAAAGAACCGAAAGTAATAAAATATAGCAACGAAAAAAGCCAAAGCTTTTCATTTTTATAAACACCTTTGATTTGCTCGATCATGGAGGTTTTTACTTTTTGTTCTTTCCGGTCGCCGAATAAAAAGTTTAATGCCGCAAACACGAGCAGCAGGACCAGGTAGAATTTAACGGTAGTCGCCCACCCGAATTGGTTGGCAATCAGCGGAGCCGAGAACGTGGTAACCGCGGTTCCCATGTTGCCCAGACCATATACTCCGTTAACCAGACCATGCCGTTCCTTAGGGTAATATTTCGGCAAAGAGGTAACGCCGACCGAAAATACGGCCCCGCCGATCCCGAGGAACAATCCGCCGATGATCAAATCTGTAGAAGAATTCGCTTCACTTATATAATATACAGGAAACAACAGTAAAACAAAGCTGATTAAAAAGACCAGACGTGCGCCTATGATGTTTGCGAAATAACCCAGCGGAATTCGTAGCACGGAGCCAAGTACAACCGGGATCGCCGTAATAATTGCGGTTTGACTTGCGGGAATGTTAATGTCTTCTCTCATAAATGGAAGTAAAGAAGAAATAATGACCCAGACTGCAAAGCCGACGATGAGATTCAGTGTTTGTAATGGTAATTGGACTTTTTTAATCAAACAGCATCACCTTTTCCAAGTTTATGAATGAACCAATTCAAGATTCCCCACCCGTATTGTAACGCAGACATTCCCCGTATCCTCATAGGGAACTCCCCTAATCAGGTTCGCGAAATCCCTATAGTCACAAAAAAGCCCCAAATCAATGTTGCTGATTTGGGGCTTTTTCATCAGGCATTTCCCTGCCTCAAAGTATTAAGGTGTGCAACTCCTCGTACAACCGCTCTTGCTCCGCTTGCTTCAAAACCTGCGCCGTCATAGGGAATAGCACCGATTCTTCCTTCACGAAATGAACTGTCAGGATCTCGAATGCCTCACCCGCATCGCGTGACATATCCTTCATCTCCTGCATCGAAAAATTTCCGTCAGAATGATGAAGAAAGTGATCAATGTAGGCGACAATTTCTTCATGTTCATTTTCAATCGACACAAGCGGGCCTTGATCATGCCCGATGTACTGCCCTAACAGCGGGAAGAAAAAGGCCTCTTCCTTCTTCGTATGTTGCTCCAATGGTGCCTTGAACTCGGCCAAAAGCTGACGTAAGCGTACGAATTCCTGCCCTGCCTGGTCCGTAGTGTACCGGTCATTTTGAAGATTCAGCACAATGGAATGCCATTGACTCATTAGGTGAGACAAGTAGCCATGCTCATTTTCAAGGATACGCATGGCAGGCAACGGGGTCCTAAACTTGGTGTTCTCCATGTTCTTATGCGACCTCTTTCGTTAAAAATCAAGCAGCTTCTTTTTCAATGCATATTCTACCAGCTCAGGCCGGGTCTTTAAGTTCAACTTATCCATCAATTTGGCTTTATGAGCTTCGACGGTCTTCACGGAGATATGAAGCATCTCCGCGATCTCTTTGTTTCCGTACCCTTTGGCTACTAGCGGCAATATTTCTATTTCACGTGTCGACAAAAGCTGATACGGATTGCTTTCATCGACCCGCTGATCTTTATTAATAAATTCCCGGACGAGCGATGTCGCGATTTGGGGGTGGATATAAATCCCGCCTTGATGCACCATCCGGATGGCCGACACCAGCTGTTCGTCCGGCGAATTTTTCAGAACATAGCCCCTGGCGCCGTTCTTTAACACATGAAACAGATACTCTTCATCATCGTACATCGTAAGAATCAAGATCTTGGTATCCGGGAAATCTTCGTTAATTTTAGCGGTTGCAATGAGTCCACTCTCACCGGGAGGCATGCTAAGATCCATCAGAAGGATATCCGGCCTATGCTTTGAAACCATTTTATAAGCTTCAATCCCGTCAGCCGCAGTCGCTACGACTTCCATATCGTCCTGAAAGTTAATGATCATGGCAAAACCGCTTCGCACTACCGCATGATCATCCGCGATCACAATCTTCACTCACAATCCCCCCGTCTGTTGGATTCATTTATTTCGCTTGCTTATCACGAAGTTCATCAGGCGGGTCTGGTTGGAATCACCAAATGCACGGTCGTGCCTTTATCGATCTCCGAAGTGATCGTCAATTCCCCGTTCACCAACTCGGCTCGCTCTTTCATCCCATATAACCCCAGACCCGTTCCTTTCGGATCTCTGGCGTTGACATTAAAGCCGTTTCCTTGATCGATTACGACCATCTCCAAGGCATGCTCGGATTCGAATAACCGCACCGCAATTTCGTCGACATCCGCATATTTCATCGCATTTAGCATGGATTCCTGACAAACACGGTAAACTACGGTTTCGATCTCGCTGTTAAAACGGCCTCCATTGAGCTCCGCCGTAAAATGCACGATCACTCCATAATTTTTCTCAACCCATTTGAAATGCGAGCGAAAAGCGGCTTCCAGCCCCAGATCATCAAGCGAAGCCGGCCGGAGTTCCACGGACAAATTGCGAATCTGATCAAGCAGGCGGGTTAGTGAAGCTTCGGTTTGCTGAATTTTCTGCAGCGCATCATCCTGCACATTCAAGTATTTTAGAATGCGCAAATCTACGAGGGAGCTAAGGATCTCTTGGGCGACGCTGTCGTGCAGCTCCCGGGAAATCCGTTTTCGCTCGTCTTCCTGTGCTTTAATAATGCTCTTCATCATCGTGTTCCGGTTCAAGCTCTCTTGCGTCTGCAATTGATTGGTTAAATCGCGCAGCATGAGAACCCGGACGCCGGCTTCCAAATCGATCTGTTGAAAACTTGCGGAGTACGGAATGATTCCCCGACTCTTCGTCTCAAGATACACCTGAAACGAAGAGAAGTCCTTCGACGAATTGGATAAGTAGCAGTTCAGACATGACATCTGTTCATCATCACTCGTATAGCCCCGGCATGTAAAGCAAAATTCATCGATTTCTCCGGATCCGGTATCACTCGCCACAGGAGGTTCGGTAATGTTACCGGCCGCCTGGTTCATTGCGATAATGCGATTGTCCGCATCAAAAAAGAAGATCGCATCCGAGCTCTTCTCGTACATGTTCAGCAATAACTCGGTCGAAACCTCGGTAGACGGTTGGATCATCGGAATGTCGACTCCTTTATCCCATAATCTCCGAATTGTCCCTGTAATGACTCATATAATTGGCGGAAATTCTCGCTCGTAATCACCTTGCCGCCCCGGTAGCCGGCTAACAATACACCTTCAACCCGTTCCAAATGATATAAAGGAATAGCAGCAAGGCTATTCAAACGTTCCGACACAACGATGGGATAATTAAACATATCTCGAGGGTTCAACTCGTCTTTTACGCTGGATACCAGCATCGGTTTGCCTGTTTTAAAGACCAGGCCAGCGATCCCCTTGCCCGACTGAAGCACAATCCGCTTATAGCGGTTGTTCAGATTGCCGGAAGCATACTGCCAGGTGATGACAAATCCATTCTGGGCAGACTGCGCAAAGGCAAGCGAGACGAAATCATATCCCAACCGCTCTCTGATTTGATCTATTTTCGTCTGGTACTGATTGGAGGATTGACTCATATCCATGTCTCCTAAATATAGCTCCTTAATGCCGTGCAGATTGCCCACGATTCTTCCTATAAAGGATATAGCTTCTCCGGGCATAATTCAAGGGGACGCTCCAAACATGGACCAGGCGCGTAAACGGCCAAAAGGCTAAAATGAGAAATCCGGACAGTACATGAATCTTAAATGTCACCGGAACGGAAGTCATTAATGCAGCTTCCGGACGGAACAGGAACAAGTTTCTGAACCAAATGGAAATCGTTTCGCGATAGTCGAATTCCGGCTGCACATTGTTTGTAACGAGCGTTGAATACATCCCCATAAAAACGATAAAGACCAGTAACAGGTTTACGATGATATCGGAGGTCGAGCTTAACTTGCGAATCGACCGTTTCGTAATCCGGCGCGCCGTCAAAATCAGCATGCCGGCAAAAGTAATTACCCCGAACAGTCCTCCGACATACATCGCGCCGATGTGATACAAATGATCATTAACGCCAAGCGCGTTCATCCATTCTTTAGGAATCCCCAAACCGGCGACATGACCCATGATGACCGGAATAATCCCGATATGAAACAACAGGCTGCCAACCATAAGCTGCTTCTTTTCAATGAACTCGCTGGATTTGGCGGTCCAGTTGAACTGATCGTACCGGTATCTGAAAATGTGGCCTACAACAAAGACGGCAACGCATAAATATGGAAAGATCACCCAGGCAAATTGATCAATCATGTTCATGAATTTCAACCTCCTTCCGGAGACAAAGTTTGAACGTTTCTCTCAAAGCCTTCACGAGATAATAATATGGGCTGTTATACTTTTCCAATGATTTCATCAACGGATACGACCCGTCTTCCACGATGTTTACCATCGTATTGATGCCGGCTTCGGCGTGTTCATTGTCCGGCCACTCTGCCGCATACAGAAACTCGCACATCAAAGGCAAGTAATCGGGCAGTTCGCTCTCCGTAATGTCCAGACCGAACATTTCGTAAATCGCCTTCAGCGCGGTCAACATGTTTCCGCGTTCTTTGCTGTCTTCATATTTGGCAAAAGTCATATACAAGGTCGATGCTTTCTGGAAATCGAAGGTTTGCACGTACAGCTCTTCGATTTCGTCCATGCTAAGCCGCTGCATGTTTCCCCGGTAAGTCTCGATCAGAGGATCGATGGAGGGGGCGAATGCCCCGTCCATCGTCATTTCCGTAAAAGTTTGTTTATCGGGATAGGCCAATTGCCGGGCAAAAAAGCCGAAGGCTTCTTTGTGGTCGTTAAGCTTCGCCAAATCAATCACGCCAAATCCCCCCATAGAAGTTCTCTTCGTACAGTTCTCTGCCGCTCTTGGTGTTAGCTTTCGGCGAAGCCGGGCCGCAACCGTCGCAGTCCATGCCGAATCCTTCCATGCCTTGCGCACGGTAAGGATCCATGTACCCTTCTTTGTGGGAAGTCGGGATTACGAAGCGATCCTCATATTTGGCGATGGCCAGCAAGCGATACATTTCTTCGATTTGACGGGCAGTCAAGCCTACTCTTTGCAACCGGCTGTCATCAAACGGCTGCTTCGAGAACTGGGCCCGTTGATACTGGCGCATCATCGCCATGCGCTGCAGCGCTTCTTTTACCGTTTGGGTGTCACCGGCGGTCAGCATGTTGGCGAGATATTGAACCGGAGTTCTCATCTCTTCAATCGCCGGGAAGATCATGTCCGGGTTTTGAATCGAGTCCTTCCCTTCGAAATGGCTCATGATCGGGCTAAGCGGCGGTACGTACCATACCATAGGCAAGGTCCGGTATTCGGGATGAAGCGGGAAAGCCAGCTTGTATTCGATCGCCAGTTTGTAGACCGGCGAGTTCTGGGCCGCTTCAATCCATTCTTCGGAAAGTCCGTCTTTGCGCGCTTGTTCGATGACTTTCGGATCGTTCGGATTCAGGAAGAGATCGCACTGCGCTTTATAAAGATCTTGTTCGTCCGGCGTCGACGCCGCTTCCAGCACTTTATCGGCATCATAGAGGAGCACGCCTAAGTAGCGAATTCTCCCTGTGCAAGTCTCGGAACATACCGTCGGCAGACCGGCTTCGATTCTCGGGAAGCAGAACGTGCATTTTTCCGCTTTGTTGGTTTTCCAGTTGAAATACACTTTTTTATAAGGGCAACCCGTCATGCAATACCGCCATCCGCGGCAGGCTTCCTGGTCGACGAGCACGATTCCGTCTTCATCCCGTTTGTACATGGCTCCTGAAGGGCAAGAAGCGACGCAGCTTGGATTCAGGCAATGCTCGCACAGCCGCGGCAGATACATCATAAACGACTGTTCGAAATTGAATTTGATTTCTTCTTCGATTTTCTGGATGTTCGGATCCTTAGGACCGGTAATATGTCCGCCGGCCAAATCGTCTTCCCAGTTCGGCCCCCAGTTCAAATCCATGGTTTCGCCGGTTACGGCCGACTTGGGACGGGCTACGGGCTGGTGCTTCTTCTCGCCCGAGTTGGTCAGTTTTTCATAGTCGTAAGTCCAAGGTTCATAATAATCCTTCATCTCCGGCATATCCGGATTATAGAAAATTTTACCCAATGCGATTTTGGACAGCTTCGTTCCGGCTTTTAGCTCCAATTTCCCTTTGCGCAGCGTCCATCCGCCTTTATACTGCTCCTGATCTTCCCAGCGTTTCGGATATCCGATCCCCGGCTTCGTTTCCACGTTGTTAAACCACATGTATTCCGCGCCTTCGCGATTAGTCCATGTACTCTTACAGGTAACGCTGCAGGTATGGCAGCCGATACATTTATCCAGGTTCATCACCATGGCAATTTGCGCTTTAATCTTCAAGCCAATCGACCTCCTTCATTTTGCGGACAGCCACGTAAACATCCCGTTGGTTGCCGATCGGCCCATAGTAATTGAAACCATAACTCAATTGGGCATAACCGCCGACCATTTGCGTCGGTTTCATATGAATTCTCGTCGGCGCATTATGGCTGCCGCCGCGTTCTTTCGTAATTTCCGATCCCGGAACATTAATGTGTTTGTCTTGGGCGTGGTACATAAACATGGTTCCCATTGGCATTCTATGGCTGACGACGGCTCTCGCGGTTACGACACCGTTGCGGTTATATACTTCAACCCAATCGTTATCGTTAATTTGATGCGCCTCCGCATCTTCCCGGCTGATCCATACGGTCGGACCGCCGCGGAACAAAGTCAACATGTGCAGGTTATCCTGGTAGGTGCTGTGAATGTTCCATTTGCCATGCGGCGTCAAATAGCGAAGCACTAGGGTATCCTTGTCGACGGACACCTGCTTGTCATGAGGGCCGAACACCATCGGCGGCAATGTCGGTTTATACACCGGCAATGATTCGCCGTACTGCATAAAGATCTCATGATCCAGATAGAAATGCTGGCGGCCCGTCAAGGTTCTGAACGGTACCAGACGCTCGATATTCGTCGTGAACGGAGAGTATCTCCGGCCCGACTTGTTGGACCCGCTGAACACCGGCGTAGGGATGACTTCACGCGGCTGGGCCGTGATGCTGGCGAACGTGATCCGCTCCGCTGCACGGTCGGCCGATATATCCTTTAATTGAACACCGGTATCCTGTTCGGCAGCTTCCCAAGCCCGCTGCGATACTTTCCCGTTCGTCGCCGAAGAGATGTGCAGCACGGCATTCGCTGCGTGTCTGGCGGTATGGAGCTTAGGACGCCCGTTCTTGATGCTTTCATCGAAGTGCGTGCCGTTGATTTTTTTCAGTTCCTCATATTCTTCGTGAACCGGGAACGAAACCCCGTGGGCGCCGACTTTTCCCGTCTCCAGGTTAGGACCCAGCGTGATGTACTTGTCGTAAATCTGCGTGTAGTCCCGCTCCACAATGGAGAAGTTCGGCATCGTCTTGCCGAGTACCGGCTTCACTTCCCCGTTCTTCCAGTCTTTGACTTGGCCGAACGGTTGGCTAATTTCCGCGACGGAGTCATGCCCCAGCGGCGAGGATACAACGTCTTTGTATACGCCCGGCAAATGCTCCTTCGCCATTTCCGAGAAGGTTTGCGCCAGCGATCGGTAGATGTCCCAGTCCGATCTGGATTCCCAGAGCGGATCGATCGCCGGATTGAACGGATGCACGAACGGATGCATATCCGTGGAGGAAAGGTCCACTTTTTCGTACCACGTCGCCGCCGGCAAAACGACATCCGCATACATTGGCGTAGCCGTCATCCGGAAATCCAGGGCAACCAGCAGGTCCAGCTTCCCTTCCACTTCATCGCGCCAGACCATTTCCTGTGGCTTCTCTTCCTCATTCGCCGTAGACAGCAGCCCGTTATGAGTTCCCAGCAGATGCTTCATGAAGAACTCCTGGCCTTTGGCCGAACTGGAAATCAGGTTCGAACGCCATACGAACAGGGAGCGCGGGAAGTTTTCCGGAGCATCCGGATCTTCTACCGCAAATTTCGTCTCCCCGGATACGACTTGTTCATAAGCATGTTGAATAATATCCGCATTGCTCGTTTGGCCTTTGGCCGCCGCTTCTTCCGCAAAAGCGAGACTGCTCTTATTGAACTGCGGATAAGAAGGCAACCAGCCAAGCCGTGCCGCAAGCACGTTGTAATCCGCGGGATGGCTATATTTGATCTCGCCGCCTGTAGGCGATTTGAGCGATTCGTTGTTCATTTCTTCGTATTTCCATTGGTCCGTCGCAAAATAGAAGAACGAGGTCGCATTTTGCTGACGTGGAGCGCCTTGCCAGTCCTTGGCGAAGGCAATCGACGACCAGCCTTCAATCGGACGACATTTCTCCTGGCCTACATAGTGAGCCCAGCCCCCGCCGTTGACGCCTTGCGACGCCGTAAGCACAACAAGATTCAAGATCGAACGGTAAATCGTATCGCTGTTAAACCAGTGATTGATGCCGGCGCCCATAATAATCATCGACCGTCCGCCGGTATCGAGGGAGTTTTGGGCAAATTCACGAGCGATTTGTACGACCAGCGAAGCCTTCACTCCGGTAATTTTCTCCTGCCAGGCAGGCGTATAATGAGAACTTGAGTCGTCATACCCTTTCGCTTCCAAACCGCTGTCGATTCGCTTCACGCCATACTGGCTGAGCATCAAATCGAACACGGTTGCGGCGAGCCGAGTACTGCCGTCGGCCAAGGTAATGGTTTTAACCGGGATCGTCCGGTTGAATGTCCCGTTTCCGTTGGCATCGAAATAAGGGAATACGATTTCCGTCCACTCTGCTCCATGGTTCTCTACGGAGAGCGCCGGTTCGATCTTGGTTCCGTCTTCCCGTTCGAGAATCAGGTTCCATTTCACGTCTTTCTCCCAGCGTTGGCCCATCGTCCCGTTTGGAACCATGATTTCGTTAGCCGCTTCGTCATAAATGACCGGCTTCCATTCCGCATGTTCCGAATCGTTTCCAAGATCGCTTGCACGCAGGAAACGGCCTGCTTTGTATTTGCCTTCATGGGGTTCCAACATAATCAGGAACGGCATATCGGTATACTGCTTGGCATAATCGATAAACATCGGTTCTTGGCGTTGCATGTAGAATTCGTCCAGAATGACATGCGTCATCGCTTGCGCAACCGCCGCATCGGTTCCAGGGTTAGGCGCCAGCCAATTGTCCGCGAATTTTACGTTTTCGGCATGATCGGGTGCCACGGATACGACTTTGGTTCCTTTATA
Organism: Fontibacillus phaseoli; assembly: GCF_003337355.1. Taxonomy (GTDB): domain Bacteria; phylum Bacillota; class Bacilli; order Paenibacillales; family Paenibacillaceae; genus Fontibacillus; species Fontibacillus phaseoli. The sequence goes on from NZ_QPJW01000001.1 coordinate 1,469,775, forward strand.
ACGGACTTCCGTCATGAAATGCGCATCGGGTGTCCGGGTCAACGGAACGTTGGATCCCCACATGATGAGATATCCCGAATTGTACCAGTCGGACGATTCCGGAACGTCGGTTTGTTCGCCCCAGATCTGCGGGGATGCCGGCGGCAAATCCGCATACCAATCGTAGAAGCTGAGCATTTCGCCGCCCAGCAGGGAAATGAAGCGCGCGCCGGAAGCGTAGCTGATCATCGACATGGCCGGGATCGGCGTAAACCCGGCAATACGGTCGGGTCCATATTTTCTGATGGTATAAATCAGTTGGGCCGAGATTAACTTGGATGCAACCTCCCAGGTCACCCGGACATGGCCGCCTTTACCGCGGGCCTGTTTATAAGATTTGGAGGCTTCCGGATCTTCCACAATGCTCGCCCAAGCATCAACAGGGTTATCATGTTTTGCCAATGCATCTTTCCACAACCGCAGCAAGCGGCCGCGCATATAAGGGTATTTCACCCGAAGCGGACTGTACTCATACCAGGAGAAGGAAGCTCCTCTAGGACAGCCGCGCGGTTCGAATTCCGGCATATCCGGTCCGCAGGACGGATAATCGATTTGTTGATTTTCCCAAGTAATAATTCCGTTTTTGACAAACACTTTCCAGCTGCAGGAACCGGTACAGTTCACCCCGTGCGTTGTGCGCACCACTTTATCGTGGGACCAGCGTCCGCGGTACATGTTTTCCCATTCCCGGCTTTTTTCCTCAAGAATCGACCAGTTTCCCGAATAACTCTCAATAGGTTTGAAAAATTTTAGACCTGATCTCTTTTTCATGCGAAGTGATCACTCCTTCTTCCTAGAATGAATTCATTAGAGGGGAATCCAATTGCATTCATTCTTCTACTTACATTATGAAAGTGTTTATCCTCGCTTCCCATAAGGGAAATCCCTCATGATCCCTTAGAAACCCCTATTCACAAAAAAGCCCAAAAAATGTCGAGCATTTTTTGGGCTTAAATCTGTTATATAAATTTTACATCTTATTCAATACAGTTATGATTTCACTGAGCAGTAGGCCTTCCTTCTGCTGATCTATTAGTTTAAAATACACGCTGCGCAGCAAGTTCCTTGCATTCCCTTTTCGATTAAAATCATCGGATATGATCCCCGTTTCAGGATAAGTCCCGACTCGGCGTATCCAATTCATTAACTGTTCATCGCTCAAAACGTTTCTGTTAATGATCGTAACTATCACATTCGTCATTCTTTCATCTTCAAGATGAATGTAATAGGGGTTACTTACATGCGTTTTCTCTAAAATTAACTCCAACACTGTCAGCAGGCCGTCTGCTCTTACGTACGAAGAATTAACGATGGATTCAAGAGCATCCGACGCATGCGCCACGGCGTGGGCCCAGCCTTTATCTTCAACATAACCCCGAAAATCTTTCTCTTGATGAAAATAGGTTGTAATTTTGTCAAACGTGTATTGAATGTCTTCTTCAGTCAAAAAATTGATCTGTGTATTACAAGTTAATGCTAAAGGAACCACCAATACCGAAAAAGCACGCGTAAAAACCGTGTCGCTCTCATTTTCGCCAAGCCCCAGAAATAAGTGGTCTTCATCCAGGCATGTGTAAAGCATTTCTTTCATTATTTCCGGACTGATTTCATTCCTTATTGTCCAATAATACAAAGTCATATAAATTAAACTATCTCTAAGTTCACTATCTACCGAACCAATGCTGGACATCATTTCGCAAACCAATGTATCGATCGAAATACCTTCCGGAATCTTATACTCATTTTCGCTTATTTCTTGTAGTTGTTGTTTGAGATTCATGCTTGTTCTCCTTTGGTTTGCCGTCGCTTCAAGTCTATATTAGAACAATTTAAATCGTGCCATGGGTATCTTCCAACTTTGCTCAACGCTTATCTGTTACGGTTGATCGGCTTTTCCAGTGCGTATAACTCATCATCGACCTGGTTCATTTTTTCCAAGATTACTTTTCTGGCATCCTCGATACCCTTGTTATAAAGATAAGGAGCCAACTCTTTTATCATGAAGTCGATGAGTTGGTCAGCGCCCAACTCCCCGATGCTTTCCGATCGTTCTTCTTCAAAAAAGGCCTGAACGCTTTTTATCATTTCTTCCTTATGTTCTTTTGGAATTTTTACTGGAATGATCATGGATTCTCCTCCTGTAATGCATAGATTCTTACAACGCTTTGCGGTAAAAGTATTTATGGTCTTCATCCATATCCATGGACTTCAATGTACCATACCCTAAATTGCGGTAATGCGGCTCCACATAGTATTCCATCAAAAAGCATTTCCCGTTTTCGTCAAAATAAGTGACATACCCGGTCAAAATCATCGCCTAATGAAACATGAAGAGCCAGCTCGTTAATGTAGTTATTGAACGTATCCCAGAACAACCTTATATCGGATTCACTTTGCGCTAAACATAATTGTATAGTATTACACATTGCGCGCTCCCCTAATGAAAAGCTTGTAAACCCCAAAACCGATTAAATATCCTAGCGAATTCAAGATAAAATCATCAATATCGAAACTTCCTCTTCGCGACAACAACTGTACGGTCTCCAAAATAAAAAGTCCGGCAATAAAGATAAGCAACGACTTAGACAACCTTCCTTTGAGGATCATGGGCAATAAAACTCCAAATGGAGTAAATACGACAATATTTCCAATGAGGTTGATCATCGCAGCATCACTATGACTGCTATCAACGTGAAGAAACTGCTTAATGGTGAATAGTGGTTTTAAATTATACATAAAATCCGCCTGCGTGCTTCTCCCAAACCCCCAAACCATCCAATAGGTCAGCAAGATGGTATAAGCGATTAATAGAACTATAGGGATGATGGTATTTGAGTTTCTCTTCTTCATGCTACCAATCCATTAAAAACAGTACCAATAATATAAATAAATACGCAGATACCGAATACTATTAGCAAAGCCTTCCACTTTTTATCAACGGATTGTTTTTCATAGGAACGGTTCATATTCATCCTCCATAGGCGGATTAAGCCAAGGTTATTCCCAGCTTTGTCTTTGATTATCGAAACGGTATGCTCCACAAATTCATCAACTTCATCTAAAATGAAGTGATATTTTGAAAGGCAGTATAAAAAATGCAATCCTCATTATCTTTCAAATACTCCCAAAATTCAGGTATTTCCAGAATAGCTTGATACACTAGACTATAGTTGCGCAATAACCACTTGATCTTCTTCCCTTTTCAACTGCACTGATAAATCCGTCAAAGTAAAATGGAATATGATCCTCTTTTCCATTTTCTATTCTTCCCTTAACTTTATCGAAAGCATATAAAGAAATTGAAAAATCAGGTTCACCCGTGATCAGAACCGGCTGCTCTTTTTTCTCGATCCAAAAATACTCCCCGCCAAAATTTCTTCTTGCTACCTCAAAAATATAACACCCTGCCATCGAAGATACCGAATCCAACATTTCTTCATCCATTTCAAAATCACTCAATTCCTCCAGAATATCATCTACGGCTTGCAGGCTTTCTACACTAAAATCAAAGTTTCCCTTGTCGGCGAAATTAGTGGAAAAACTTTCCGAAGTGGAAATAATATCGTCTTTCAAATTTCTCTGCATAATTAACCCCATCTTTCTTTCAACATATTTTTAAAGAAATTCTTCAGATAAATGCGGGTTGTTCTTCAAAATCATTTTTACCCGGGATAAAGTATCCTTCGTTTTCGGAAGATCAGGAGCGATCCTATTCAACAATAACCACCGTAGGCACGCAATCGCTTCAAACAATTCCATCTCCTCTATTGAATAAGGAGAGTCACTTAAAAATGCCGAAAGAAAATGCGAACCATACCGTTCACCGACATAGATTCTCATTAGAATCGTCGACCAGGCCATATCATATCTTGGATCTCCAAGCTGGATATTACTCCAGTCGATAATAGTGTACTTCCCCTCCGCCTCCAATATATTTCCGAGATTATAATCACCATGAATAATTCGATCTTGTTTCAGGTCAGTGCTTTGAAGTAATTGGACTAACAAAGCCTTTATATCGGGGTGGTCTTCAGCAGTCGGGTAAAAGTAGGTCATGAAATCATATTTGTGTAACTGCCATCTATCCAAGTCTTCTAATGGAATACTATGTATATTGATCAACATTTTTGCTAGAGTTTTAAGAATCTTTTGATTGATTTTCCCGATCGGACTTCCGTCAAAGCTGGTTAACAATACCTGATTCTTGTCTTGATCGTAACCCCAACCGTATGGTTTTGAGACGGAGAACCCCCGGTTGTTAAGCGTGTCCAGCAACCGGTATTGATAGCCGATGTCCGGCCTGGAGTCCCGGTTCCAAACTTTGAGCACATAACTTTGATGATCGGTGCTAATTCGGGTCACTTCAGCTTCGAGTCCCGAATCCAATGAACTAATTCTAATTGAATCATCGTCACTTGATTCCAATAATGGATCGAACTTTCTCTCCACCCAATAGACTTGGGTGATTGGATTTAGCATGATTGCTCATCCCCCAGTGTTCTGTCATATAACGCTATACTTCATATAACCACGTAACGCCCCAGCCTAGAGAACTCTTGTCTTGGATTGAGGCGTTTTTCGGCCAATCGCATTCCATAATTATACAATGTGATCATGAATGGAGATAGCCCCTATCTTTCGGGACCGGTCTAGTCTTTCATCAAAAAAAGCCCTAGAAGGATCTTCCCTTCTAAGGCTCAAAAATATCTAATCCTTAATAGAAACCAGCTTATTTAGGATCCGGCTCCACGATACCGTCTTACCCCATAATTCCAGGCGGTCAGTCCAATGAGCAGGAAAACTCCGCCGACGAGCGGGGTGAGGAACGCCATGTTCCTCATCTCCTCGCGCTCGAGAAACAGCGATGCCGGGTAGACGCCTACGAAGGCGAACGGCAGGATCCAGGTAAGCAGTACCTGGATGGCCCGGTTGTAGATGGTTACAGGGTATCGCCCGTAACCTTGGACGTTGTACATCAGCGGCAATATGCCTGTCGGCGCGTCGGAATAAAAGGACAGTGACGTCAGGGCGGTGTAAATGCCCGTATAGATCGCCACGGCGCTAATCGTCAATACTAGCATGGCGGGAACGGTCCACCATTCAAACGGCAGACCCAACTGAGAGCCGCTGACCGCCATGATTACGATCCCGATAATGGAGCCGACTAGCGCAGGCGGATCGACATTTTCAAGGAAAATCTGGAACAAATTATGCGCCGGTCGGGTCATGACCCGGTCCATCTCGCCTTTGACGATGTAGCGTTCGCTGAATCCCCAAAGATTTATGAAACAGCTGAACACGCCGAACGGCACCATAAAAAATCCGTAGACGAACACGACTTCGCCCTGGCTCCATCCACCCAAACTGTCGGTATGCATAAAGATTACGAAGATAAAGATCAGATTCGTCGCCTGAAACAGCAGATCCGAGATGACCTCAACCCAGAAATCGGCCCGGTAAGTCATCCGGGTTTTGATGTAGTTTTTCAAGTATTCTACGATGAGACCCAAGTAATATTTCATCTTCCTTAACCTCCCTGCACAAACAGGCGCTTCCGCGACATCCGGTATAGCCAGACCATCGGAATCAGCAGCAGGACGAACCAGAGAACCTGGATCCCGAGCACCTGCCAGATGCCTACCCCTTGAATCCGGCCCGTGAACACGGAACCCGGGAGATAGGTAATCGCCTGAAAGGGCAAAAAGCCCATAATATCGCCAAGCCAGCCCGGGAATAGGCTGATCGGAATAATCAATCCCGAAAACAGGTCGACTACGACCCGCTTCATACGCATAAAACCCTCGTTATTTTCCACGAAGAACGCCATTAACCCGGTAATCACGTTAAGCTGCGAATTGATCAGAAAGCTGAAGAATAACATGACCAGAAAACCTGCCCAGGCTTCGGGCGCGGTCGGAAGCTTGACGGGAAAGAGCAGCATGGCGATCGCCATCCCGGGAATCATGAACAACATAAACCGGAACAAGCCTTCGCCGAAACCTTGCATCATTTTCACCATAATATAGTTATAAGGCCGGATAAATTGAATTGCGATGCTCCCGTCGCGGATATCTGTCGAAATTTCGCGGTCCAGATTGTTAAAATAAAACGCCCGGGCCATCCACGAAACGGCCAGATACGTCGTCATCTGCGAGGCCGTGAATCCCCCCAGTTCTCCCCCGCCTCCATAGATCGCTTTCCAGGTAAAATAATAAACGCCAATATTCAACGTATAAATTAAAATTCCGGTATAATAGTTTACCCGGTAAGCGAGCATCGTCAGAAACCGGATCCGGATAAAGTCCAAGTAAGCGCTGGTTCCGTTAAACATGGGTCACCACGCCCTCGTCCTGTTGAACCGCCGCTTCACCGTTTTTCTTTTCGGCCGAACCGGATTGATAAATGCTGCGAACGATATCATCCGTGTTCGTTTCCACGATTTTGATATCGGTGATATCGGCTTTGCCGACCACCTGTCCAAGCACGTCGGATACGTTAATCTCCAGCGGAATCCATACTTTCGCGCCGAGATCATTGTCCGCCGACCATTCCAGCGGCAGTCCCGCCGTCCAACTCTGAAGCTGAGCCAGCTTCGTGCCGGTACCGAACTGGAATTGCACCTCCCGCCCGGTGCCCCAGCGATTCTTCAATTCTTCCAGTCCGCCGTCATAGATAATCCGGCCATCGTCCAGCATAATGACGCGCGAACAGAGCGCCTCAATATCCTGGAGATCGTGGGTCGTCAGCAGAATTGTTGTCCCATGCTCCCGGTTCATATCCTTCAGAAACTCGCGGATTTCCGATTTGACCACGATATCCAGTCCGATTGTCGGCTCGTCCAGAAACACGATCGACGGATTGTGCAGTAGAGCTGCTACAAGCTCACAGCGCATCCGCTGGCCGAGACTTAACTTGCGCACGGGGCGGTTGAGCAAATCCTGCAACTGCAGCCGTTCCACCAGCTCGTCCAGCCGGTGCTTGAAGTCCTGCTCGGACACCCGGTAAACTTTACGCAGCAACTGGAAGGATTCGATCACCCCGATATCCCACCACAGCTGGCTCCGCTGCCCGAATACCACGCCAATATGCTGCACGAACTTCTCGCGCTCCTCGTAAGGGACATAGCCCCCTACCGACAAATGGCCCGACGTTGGTACGAGAATCCCGGTCAACATTTTGATCGTCGTCGATTTACCTGCCCCGTTCTCGCCAATGTATCCGCAAATTTCGCCTTGCGGAATTCTAAAAGAGATATCTTTCACCGCGGCGACTTCATTGTACTCCCGTTTAAACAAATCGAGAAAAGCGCCCTTCAACCCTTCACGGTTCTTCTGAACCTTGAACGTCTTGCGCAAATCCTTCACTTCAATTGCATTCATATTGTGATGTACCTCGCTAAACTTGAGATGAATAAATCGATTCAAAGATCGCTTTACGATTATATAGCAGCTATGGAAAAAGCGCCAGTCCAAGGTTCATCCTGATGCGTTCCAAGACTTCCTCAACGGGGATCGTTGTTTTGATCCCAGGCGTGCGACGCTCAGCAAATTCAACCCATCCCTGACCGGCATCCTTGCCGATCACGATCCTCGCAGGGAGTCCGATCAGATCCGCATCTTTGAATTTTACGCCGGCCCGTTCATCGCGGTCATCCAGCAACACTTCGATTCCCTTTTCTTGCAGTAGCCTGTACAAATTCATCGCAAGCTGCATTTGAGTCTCATCGTTATGCGATACCGGAATCAAATGCACCTGATACGGCGCCAATGCCAGCGGCCAGATAATCCCGTTATCGTCATGATTTTGCTCAATGACTGCGGATAAAATACGCGATACTCCTATCCCGTAACAACCCATGATCATACTTTGGGCCTGACCGGAAGCGTCCAGATAAGTTGCGCCCAATTTTGCGCTGTATTTGGTTCCAAGCTTGAACACATGCCCAACCTCAATGCCACGGTAATACTTCAAGGTTCCTTCTTCACATCTAGGGCATGGGTCGCCTTCCTTCACAGTACGAAAATCGCCGATTTTTGCCTGCTTCATGTCCCGCGCCGGGACAAGATGGCGGTAATGATAATCCAGCTCATTCGCCCCCGCGATGCCTTGCTCCATCCCAGCAGCTGTGTGATCCAATAGTATCGGAAGATTCAACCCATGGGGGCCGACGAAACCGACAGGAACCCCGGTCCAGGCCTGCACGTCCGCCGGATCGGCGATTTCGATCATTTCAGCCCCCAAGAAATTTTTCACCTTCAATTCATTGATTTCCTGGTCTCCCCGGATCACGACGGCCACCAGCGTACCGTCAGCCACGAACACAATGGTCTTTAGAATTTCCGTTGTCTTTACTCCTAGCGATGCCACAAGTTGATCAATCGTCTTGATGTTAGGCGTATGGAACTTTTCCGGCTTTTCCAAATTTCCCGTCCCGGTTCCAATAATGAATTTGGAAGATGAGCCCGACTCCGCCTTTTCAAGGTTTGCTGCATAATCGCAGCACGTGCAAGCCGCAATGGTATCCTCACCGATTTCTGCCAGTGCCATAAATTCGTGGGTTCCCCCTTCACCGCCAATGGCCCCTGCATCCGCTTCAACCGCGCGAAAATTCATTCCGCAGCGCTCAAATATCCGATGATATGCATGGTACATCTCCCAATACGACCGGTCCAGCCCTTCAAAGTCCTTATCAAACGAATAGGCATCCTTCATCAGAAATTCCCGGCCCCGCAGCAAGCCGAACCTCGGACGCCGCTCGTCCCGGTATTTCGTCTGGATTTGATACAAAGTTACCGGCAATTTGCGGTAAGAGTTTATCTCCTGTTTCACCAGCGTAGTAATGACTTCCTCATGCGTAGGTCCAAGAGCGAATTCTCGTCCGTGGCGGTCGGACAGTCTCATCAGCTCCGGCCCATACACCTCGTACCGGCCGGATTCCTGCCACAGTTCTGCTGGCTGCAACGCCGGCATCAGCAGTTCCAGCGCTCCGGCACGATCCATTTCTTCCCGCACGATTTGCTCCGCTTTGCGAAGCACCCGTCTGCCGAGCGGCATATATGTATATATTCCCGCAGCCAACTGGCGTATCAAGCCGGCGCGAAGCAGCAGCTGATGGCTGGCCGTTTCGGCATCTCCAGGGGATTCCCGTAAAGTATTCAGCAGTAATTTACTTTGACGCATGGCATAACTCTCCCTTCGGCATTTCAACATGCCTCGCAAAATAGAAAAGACACATCCGTCAGGGACGAATGTGTCGTGGTACCACCCTAGTTTTGACCGCAAGAGATACGGTCCTTAAAATGATAACGGCTAAAGCCGGCAACGAAGCTGAATGGCTCAAGTAAAAGGCATGCTCGTTGCTGCTCGCAAGGTAGGATCATCGTTACATCGCTACGGGAAACCTTTCAGCCTGGGGTTTCTTCTCTGAGTGGCGATTTTGTACAATGGGGCCTTGGTCAAAGCATTTTCGTTTATAGAAGTTGTATTGCCTAAATTACATGATAAGTCCGCAATAGTCAAGCAGTAACGTATATTCAATTTTTGCTCAATTTTTTTATTTCTGCTTGACCGACGCAATCCGGTCGACCCGATTGCTCCAAATCCAACCATTGTACCCGGAAGGAAGCCGTTTCACATCTTCCAGGCTGTCAAAGCCGCTTGAAAAATCGCTGCCGTCTCCCCCCACAACGATCACCCGCGTATTTGCGCGATCCATGCGGGATAGAAATTTATCCGGCCAGCCCCAGATCCAGGGGGCGATTTTCTCGGGAATATGCAACTCCGTGTTCCGGCAGGCCGCCGGGATATATCCCGTCCAGCCGGACGCCTCGTAGGAGACCAGACACTTTTTCAGCGTCGCTTTCGACATGACCCGAAGATCCGGCAGCGCTTCCTTCAATGCTGCAACCGGTTCGTCGCCGCCATACACCGTATATTGCTCCAGCTTTTCCGGAGACAAATCCGCAAAATACTGCGCCAACTGAACCCCTTCCTCCGCATCATTGCTTTTGATGTGCACCAAGAACGATCGATCCGGAAAATGCTTCAGCACCTCCGGCAACGAAGGCATCAGATTAATCCCTTTGCCCCTGAAAGGGTAGGTTTTCCCTCCGTCGGCCGTATAACCGTAACCGATGTCCAGCAGCTTCAACTCAGCCATTGTAAAATCTTTCGTCGTCCCCTGCGCCTCCGTACGGCACTCTAACGTCCAGTCATGAAACACCGCAAATTGCCCGTCTTTTGTCGGCTTGACGTCAAGCTCCACCATATCCGCCCCAGCCTTAAAAGCCGCTTCCATGGAGGCGATCGAATTTTCCAGGTAAGGGTGTTCCGGCTCATAGATCCGCTCTGCCGTACATGTGTCGTTCTCGATGCCTTCCATGGAGAAGGTCTGAGCCAAACCACGGTGGGCCAGCAATTTGGGACCTCCATCGCGTTCGCCGACAAATAGCGAGGAATTGTTTAAATAGATGAACAGGATCAATCCTGCCAAAATCCAAAATCGCTTACGCTTGAACAATCGCTTCAATTTTTTCATACCGTCCTCCACCATTTGAAACTCGGCCTAACTACCGCTCCGGACTTATGTAAATAGGTCGTTCTCGAGAATATAGCCATTTCCGCGGACAGCGGTAATCTGAAAAGCATGCTTGCCATATTTCTTTCGAATCCGATAAATGAGGGCGCTGATTTCATCTGCCGACACATCCGGCAATCCGTCTGCACCAAGACTCCGATCATGCCATACGATATTCTTAATCTCTACTATAGAGACGAGCCGGTTCGAATGCTCATGCAGCAGCCGAATCAGAAGAAACTCTTTTTCCGACATCGGAATTTTCCGGCCGTCAATATGGCACTCCCGCTTTTCCCACAAAATGACGACATGCCCCGACTCCCGTTCCGCGGTATCCGTTGCTTCCTTGATCGAGTCGAATTCCAACGTCTGCTCCCCAGATGTGTAAGAAAAATGCAGGATAACGGTTCCTCGCGCCAAGTGAATCCTGTCGTTGTTTTCGAGTACATACGGGGCATGGGGAATGACCCTGACTCCATTGACTTCGCTTCCGTGCCGGCTTCCCAAATCATAGAGCACCGCTTTCTCTCCCTCCAGCCGAATGCTCAAATGCCGCCGGGATATGAAGATGTTGGTGAATGCCACAACCGGTGCGTTAACTTTCGTCGCCCTGCCCACCTCGGTCTCCGTTTCGTTTAAATTAAAGCATGTGCCGGGCTGGTACGGCTCCCCGCGGATAATATACAAACATGCGTAGGTTTCCAGTTGATTTCCCTCCAGACTCCCTGTCTTCATTAATCTTAGCTTATCTCTTATTCTAACAAAATCGCCGCTGAATGATAAAATCCTCATATTTGACTGATAAACACTTCCGTAAACCAAAGAAGAGCCCTCACCGCTGTAAACGGCAAAAGCTCTTGTCCATTAATAATTCTATAGTTGATTATGCATGAAAATCTTGTCCTGAAGTCACTTCTTTAATATAACCTGCGCGAATCGTGAAGTCCCCGAAATGTTCGCCCTCACGTCGCTCTTGGGCATAATGGGTAAAAAGAGTCCGCAGAGAGTCCAGTATTTCCGGTTCCCCGATGTTTTCCTTGTACAGCTTGTTCAGTCTTTCTCCGGCAAACCCGCCGCCGAGATACATATTGTATTTGCCCGGAGCCTTGCCGATAAAAGAAAGTTCCGCCAGCGCCGGTCTGGCGCATCCGTTCGGGCAGCCGGTCATCCGGATGACGACCTCATCATCCTGCAGGCCGTTCTCCGCTAGTAGCGGCTCCACTTTGTTCAAGAGCGAAGGCAGATAACGTTCGGATTCGGCCATGGCTAATCCGCAGGTCGGAAGCGCCACACAAGCCATGGAGTTGAGCTTAAGGGCGGTATACCGCTGCCCGGAAGTAATCCCGTATTGGGCGATAAGCTCATCGATCTTTTTCTTTTTTGCGGTTGATACATTCGAAATGATCAGGTTCTGGTTCGCCGTCAAGCGGAAATCTCCGATATGCACCTTAGCGATTTCCCTGAGTCCGGTCATCAGCAAATAATTTTCCTCATCCTTGATCCGGCCATTCTCGATAAAAAGAGTACAATGCCATTTGCCGCCGTTTCCTTTGACCCAGCCATAACGGTCGCCATGGTCCTCGAAGTGGTAAGGCTTCGCCTCATCCAGTCTCCATCCCAGACGGCGGGTAAGCTCCTCCACGAACCAGTCGATTCCGCGGTCGTCGATCGTATATTTGAACCGGGCATGCTTGCGGACCGAACGGTCCCCGTAATCGCGTTGGATCGTTACCGTCTTCTCCGTAAGCTCGATGACTTGCTCCGGTGTACAAAAGCCGATCACCTGGGCGATCTGCGGATAGGTTTTCACATCCCCATGCGTCATGCCCATGCCCCCGCCCACCGCAACATTAAAGCCTTTAAGCTTGCCGTCTTCGACGATCGCGATCAGACCTAAATCCTGGGAAAAAACGTCTACATCATTCGATGGCGGAACTGCGAGACCAATTTTGAATTTGCGGGGCAGATACACTTTGCCGTAAATCGGTTCCTGTTTATCCTCGGTTTCTTGCCCTTGGCTGTCCAGGACCTTTTCACCGTCCAGCCAAATTTCATGATAAGCCTTGGTTTGCGGCTCCAGATGCTCGCTCAGCCGGCTCGCCCAACGATATACTTCGGCATGAATTTCCGATTGATGCGGATTTGGATTGCACATCACGTTCCGGTTAACGTCGCCGCAAGCCGCCAGCGTAGTTAGCAGAGATTGATGCACTTCCTGAATCGTCTTTTTCATATTCCATTTCAAGACCCCGTGCAATTGAAAAGACTGACGCGTCGTTAAACGGATCGTCCCGTTTCCGTAAGCCTGCGAGATCCGGTCCATCATCAGCCATTGGTCTGGAGTCACCACGCCTCCCGGCGCTCGGACCCGCAGCATAAATTGATAGGCCGGCTCCAGCTTTTGTTTATTGCGTTCATTGCGGAGGTCGCGGTCATCCTGCATATAGCTGCCATGAAACTTCATCAGCCGGTTTTCGTCCTCCGGGATCGAGGCGGTGATCCGGTCCTCCAGCACTTCTTCAAGCTTTCCGCGCAAATAATTGCTTCGGATTTTAATATCTTCCACGTCGCTGTGCGGCGCACTGTTCGGCGACAATAAATGGTTTTCTGACATGTATCTTTCTCCTCTCGCGGGTCAAGGGCTTCAACCTTCATCGTACTTACGAATTAATAGACATCCCGCTGATAACGTTTTTGCTGCTGCATTCGGGTCAAATATTCCGCAGCTTCCTCCGGACTGAATCCGGCTTCCTGCTCTAGAATAGTCGCTAGCGCTGCGTGCACGTCATGGGCCATCTTTTTCTCATCACCGCAAACATAAATGATCGCGCCTTCTTGCAGCCATTCGTAAAGCTCGCGGCTCTTCTCCAGCATCCGATGTTGTACATACACCTTCTGATCCGTATCGCGGGAAAAGGCTACATCCATGCGGGTAAGAACGCCCTCTTTCAACCAGCGTTGCCATTCGATCTGATACAGGAAATCGCTCGAGAAATGCTGATCTCCGTAGAACAACCAGGTCTTTCCTGGCGCTCCCGTTTCTTCACGTTCGCTGAGGAACGCCCTAAATGGGGCTACGCCCGTCCCGGGACCGATCATAATGACCGGGGTATCCGGATTTTCGGGGAGTTTGAAGTTCGGATTGTGCTGAATGAATACCGGCAGTGAGGCACCTGGCTCCAGACGTTCGGCTAATTGCACGGAACATACGCCGTAACGGTTACGTCCGTTAGCTTCGTATCGCACCGCCCGAACGGTAATATGCACCTCATCCGGAGTTGCCTTTAGACTGCTGGCGATCGAATATAACCGCGGTGGAATTTTGCGCAAAATCGAGATGAATTGATTGGCCGGAACGCCTCTGAGAGAGTGATCTTGTATCAAGTCTAGCAAATCCCGTTCATTAAGGTAAGCCCTGAGTTCTTCTGCTTTATCGGGACGCAGAAGTTCTTGTAAACCTGCATTTCCGGTCAGCTCGGCCACCTGGGTAAGCAACGGCTTGGTCAACACCGTGATTTCAAAATTACGTAACAACGCTTCGCGAAGATGTTGGCTATCCCCGTTTTTACTGACAGGGACAGACTCTTCCGCATTCCAACCCATCGCACCGATTAACTCATCCACAAGACGGGGATGATTCTCCGGATAAATCCCAAGGCTGTCACCCGGTTCGTACTGGAGATTCGAGCCCTCCAGCGAAATTTCCACATGACGCGTTTCGCGGGCCGAGCCGCGGCCGTTCAGGTTCAGGTTTTCCAGTACCTCGGCCTGGAACGGGCGGCTTCGGGAGTATTCCTCCTCTGTATCACTGCCTGTTACGGCACTTACTGCCGAAATTGAAGCAGCATCTGCACCTGCAGTATTTTTTCCCGCACCCTCCGCCAGTACGCCGAGTACCTGAGTCATCCACTCCGCGGCCGGCTCTGCAAAATCAACATCGCAGTCGACCCGCGGAACGATCTGCTTACCGCCGAGCTCCGCCAAACGCTTATCGAAATCTTTGCCGGTCTGGCAAAAGAATTCGTAAGACATATCGCCGAGCGCAAGTACCGAATACCGCAGGCCGTCCAATTGCGGCGCTCTTTTGCTATGCAAGAACTCGTAAAAAGCGATCGCGCTGTCCGGCGGTTCTCCTTCTCCATGCGTACTTACGACAATCAGCAGGTTTTCAACCTTCTTCAGCGTGTTCGGCTTGAAATCACCCATTGAAGTGAGCGTAACCTGAAAACCCTGCTCCTCCAAACGTTTACCAAGCTTCTTTGCCAACCCGTTGCTGTTGCCGGTTTGAGACCCGAACAATACAGTTACCTCTTTGGGAACAGCTTGTGCTGTCGCCAATGTATTTCCCGCAGTATTTGTTCCTGTTATAGAGACCGTTCCTGTCAGAGCCGCATTAGCGGCCGTCGTCCCTTGCACAGCCGTCAAATAACCGCTGAGCCATATACGCTGAATTTCAGTCAATGAAGGCAGCAGACGGTTCAGCAATTCCGCTTGCTCCTGATTAAAAGGACTGTTTGTAACTAGAAGTTCCACCATTTCCACCTCGTAGCATCCATAAATTCAATTCCTACCAATATAATCAGAATTATTCTTACTTGAACTTATCATAGCTCGTTGTATACGGTCAATTCGAATGATCTTATAGGTTCGATTAGGTTTACTGATAAAGGGGAATATAGCCTTGAAACAACAAAGAGCACTACCGGAAACGGTAATGCTCATGGCATTCAAAGTAAACTAATCTGTTCGAAAGCAGGCTTACTCTTTCTCGCTTTTCTTCTGAACAACCGGTAATAAGTAATAAACTTAGCAGAGTTACTAAAATATATTTTGTTCTTGTAGTCAAACCGTATGTACCCCTACTTCCAAAAAACATGAGATATTGCTTTTTGTGACACTATCATTTGTAATAATTTAACTTTATATAGATTTTATACCAATTAAACTTATTCGTCCATGACATGCTGATAGATTTAAGAAAGGCTCAAAATATGAAACGGTTGAAAAACCAGATTAGTTTGCGATCTTGGATTCAATTCCTTTTTTGAGGGATATATGCTTGTTATTATATCCATTATCCTAATTTATCCGACGTAAGTGTCGTATCTTATCTTTGAATTGGCAACCTTTCCATCGACTTCTCAACAATCTCCATATTCTGCTCAATTAACTGGATTTGCTACAGTTAATTAGGCTTGTTTGGGCGGTCGGAGTGAATTAGATGGAAAAACTCCAGCTAATTTCACGCTTTTTTACTGAAATGGCTCAAACCCTCCGAATTAGCTACAGGTTTTCCAGTTAATTGTCTCAAAACAGCTAATTCTTCGAAATTAGCTGTAGGTTTTCCAGTTAAGTTGGCACCTGTTGACACCTTACTATAAAGCCCCCTAATCACCTTGGACACTTACAGGCTAAACAATATACAATAAAAATTAGCTGGAGGTAGTCCATATGAGAGTACAGCACAGCA
>NZ_QPJW01000002.1:0-167440 GCF_003337355.1 Fontibacillus phaseoli
ATGGTCTTGTTGGTCAAACCCTAGATCCCTCCACCCGCATAGCGGGTGGTTTTTTGTTTCGCACGCTTCGCGAGCTCAACTGGCTAAAGCCGTAACAAAAAAGGCAACGGAGACTCATGTTCCGTTGCCTTTTATTATTATCATAAAATAATGACAATGCATTCCGTGTTACTTCGTACCTGTATGACCAAACCCGCCGGCCCCGCGGAGCGTCTCCGAGAGCTCGTCAACCTGAAGCAGATTCACTTCTGGAACAATCTGGAACACCATCTGGGCAATCCGTTCATTGCGCTTGATCGCGAACGGCTCCTGGCCCAGGTTGATCAGCAGCACCTTGATTTCACCCCGGTAATCGGCATCGATCGTCCCCGGCGTGTTCAAGCAAGTGATGCCATGTTTGAATGCAAGGCCACTGCGAGGGCGAATCTGCGCTTCCAGCCCGCCCGGCATAGCGATGGCGATGCCGGTAGGCACCAAATTGCGCTGTCCGGGCTCCAGCACCAGATCCTCGGTTACAGCAGCATACAAATCGAACCCGGAGGCCAGCTCCGACATTTTGCGGGGAAGCTCGATATCTTCATTTCCCGCCATTCTTTTGATCTGTACATCAAATGACAAGTTCATCTCTCCTTATTCCCGACAGCACACGATCCGAAGCACCGACCATGGCGAGTGCATACGGCTCGCTGAACATTTTTTTCAGCACATCGTTCACATCGTTCATCGTAACGGCTTCAATGCGTTCTATCATTTCATCGAGCGTATAATGCCGTCCGATCATCAGCTCATTTTTGCCTAGACGGTTCATCCGGCTGCCCGTGCTTTCCAAGCTCAGGATCAAGCTGCCTTTTAGTTGCTCCTTGCCTTTGCGCAATTCGCTATCCGTAATGCCCTTTTCGGACACCTCATGCAGTAAATCCTTCGTCAAGTCGAGCACGTCTTTGGTCTGTTTAGGTGCCGTACCGGCGTAGACGGTGAACAGACCGCTATCCGCATGAGAGCTGTGGTAGGAATATACGGAATACGCCAGCCCCCTCTTTTCGCGGATCTCCTGAAACAGCCTTGAACTCATTCCGCCGCCTAGAGCATTGTTCAGCAGCACCATTGCATACTGTTTCGGATCCCCTGCCGGTAATCCCGGAAAAGAGATACAAATATGGTTTTGCTCCGTTTTCTTACGGTAAAACTTAAGGTCGCCGAGAAAATCCGGAGCAGACAAGGTATCCGCCGTCCCATGGTTTCCAAAGTCCCCAAAGTATTTTTCAAGCAGTTCGATAATAGAATCATCGATATTCCCCGCAACGGCAATGACTGTATTTTCGATCGTATATTTCTCTTTCATATATGATCGAAGATCCGCCGGCCCCATTGCCCGAAGCTTTTCTTCCGTCCCGAGAATAGGCAGCGCAAGCGCGTGGGTCCCATAGGCGGCTTCCGCCAGCAGGTCGTGGACCATATCATCGGGCGTATCCTCGTACATCGAAATTTCTTCCACGATCACGTTCTTCTCTTTACGCAACTCTTCCTCGTCAAATAAGGAACGGAAAAACATATCGGACAACACATCTACCGCAATCGGCAAATGCTCGTCTAATACTTTCGCGTAATAACACGTATATTCCTTGGAAGTGAATGCATTCACGTTACCGCCGATAGCATCGAATTGCTCTGCAATATCTTTGGCGCTGAAGCGTTCCGTGCCCTTGAACAGCATATGTTCAATAAAATGCGAAATCCCGCCCATTTCAGGCGTTTCGTTACGGGAACCCGTCTTCACCCATATGCCGAACGACACCGAGCGGCAGGTCGGTATTTTCTCCATAACCACCCGAAGGCCGTTCTTTAACTGCGTTTTGTTCACGACTGGCCCTCCTAAAAGTTTTACGAAGCATTACCAGCAAAGGAATACTTCGCAGTAAAACTTGCTTCGAAAGCATACGCTATGTTTTACGAACTAAACAAATGCATCATTATCCTACCAAAAAAACACCAATTCCTCAACTCCCCGGCACGGATACCCGATTTGGCGACAGCGTCTCTTCCACCGTGCCGAGATTCAGGCCCTTTTTACGGATGACCTGAATCATCCCCTTGAGCGCATCTCGCGACGAAGCGGTGGGATGCATCAGGATCAGCGATCCCGGTTCCACCTTGCTCGCGATCCTATTAACAATGGTATCGGCGGGCGGTTTTCTCCAATCGATCGTATCTAGCGTCCAAAGCACCGTCTTCAATCCTTGCTCAGCGGCGAGGCGCACCGTTCTGTCATCAAAATCTCCCGATGGCGGAGCAAACCAGCGATTGTCTGCGCCCAGTTTTTCCTTAAGCACATCCTTTGTTTTGGAAATCTCAAGTCTGGCCCGACTATCGTCCAGCTCGCTCATATTAGGGTGGGAGTAAGCATGGTTTTCCAACTGATGTCCCCGTTTCTGTATTTCCAACCCGAGATCGACGTTCTTTTTTAACCAGCTTCCATCAAAAAAGAACGTTGCCTTCACTTTTGACTCGTCCAGCGTATCCAGCATCGGCATGATATATTCGTTGCCCCAGGCGACATTGATCATCAAAGCAACCATCGGCTTGTTTGGGTTTCCGCGGTAAATGGGGTGCGCCCCGAGGTCGTCGAGATGCACCTTGGGTTTGATTTCTTTATACATATATTCAATTTCCAAACCTTCGGGCTGCAATCTCGCTTTTTGATACGTACTTTCGACGTCTACCTCCAGACCGTTATACCCTGGTATTGCTTGCCAGACCCGGTCCACAACGGCGTCAACAGGCTCAACCCTTCGCTTGGTTGCCTCTTCCTTAATCTTCACCAGCAATTTTGCCTCTCCGCGGCTGTCCGCAAAACGCCCGAAGGCATCCTGCCCGCGCTCGCGATTGTCTCGTCCTTCCACAAAGACACGGATTCCGGCAAACTGTCCAAGCACGAAGACCAAGAGCATGCAAAGAAACACAAGCGCGAACTTTTTCCGATTCATGACAGACTCATCCCTTCAGCGGGTTTTGTCCTCATCTTATGAATACCGGGTAGGAATTATGCGGACAGGCGAAATAAGGCTTTCCAAAAAAATAAAAAAGAGCCAGAATTAATTCATTCTGTCTCTTTTCCGCGCTAGAAGAGCAGCATACTCAGGATGGCGATTTTTCCGTTTCAGCGGTCAATACCGCTTTGCGGGAAAGATTAACCCGACCCTGCTGATCGATTTCCGTTACTTTTACAGTGACGGTATCACCGATGGCTAACACATCTTCCACTTTAGCCACGCGTTCCGTTGATATCTGGGAAATGTGTACGAGACCGTCTTTACCCGGCAAAATCTCCACGAAAGCGCCGAATTTCTCGATTCGTTTTACCGTACCCACATAGATTTCTCCAATAACAACTTCCTTCACGATGCCTTCGATAATCGTACGGGCTTTGTTGTTCATTTCTTCATTAGTAGAAGCGATGAATACGCGGCCGTCTTGCTCGATATCGATCTTCACGCCGGTTTCTTCAATAATTTTATTGATGATTTTACCGCCGGCACCGATAACGTCGCGGATTTTGTCCGGGTTGATGTTCATGATCATGATCTTAGGCGCATAAGGAGACAAATGTTCCTTCGGCTTTTGGATGCGATCGACCATCTTCGAGAGAATAAACATACGACCTTCCCGTGCCTGTGACAGCGCATCATTCAAAATCTGGCGGTCGATGCCATCGATTTTGATATCCATTTGAATCGCGGTAACGCCTTCCGACGTACCGGCCACTTTAAAGTCCATGTCTCCAAGGTGGTCTTCCATCCCTTGAATGTCCGTAAGGATCGACACATGCTCGCCGTCCTTGATCAAGCCCATCGCCACACCGGCTACCGGCGCTTTGATCGGAACACCCGCGTCCATCATTGCCAGCGTACTGGCGCAGATGCTCGCTTGCGAAGTCGAGCCGTTAGATTCCAACACTTCGGATACGAGGCGAATCGTATACGGGAACTCGGATTCAGGAGGGATGACCTTGGACAGCGCTCTTTCGCCGAGTGCTCCATGTCCGATTTCACGACGTCCCGGTGCACGCAGCGGACGAGCTTCGCCTACGCTGAACGGCGGGAAATTATAATGATGCATGAACCGTTTCGATTCTTCCGGATCGATGCCGTCCAAAATTTGCACATCGCCCAAAGCCCCTAACGTACATACGCTGAGCGCTTGGGTTTGACCGCGGGTAAACAGGCCGGAACCATGCGTACGCGGCAGCAGAT
Organism: Fontibacillus phaseoli; assembly: GCF_003337355.1. Taxonomy (GTDB): domain Bacteria; phylum Bacillota; class Bacilli; order Paenibacillales; family Paenibacillaceae; genus Fontibacillus; species Fontibacillus phaseoli. The sequence continues at coordinate 4,251 of NZ_QPJW01000002.1, forward strand.
TAATGTCGCATTCGATCGGGCGGATTTCATCCAGCTTCCGTCCGTCTGGACGAACCTTGTCATGCGTAATCAGGCGGCGCACTTCTTCTTTAACGATATCGTGCAGTACTTCCTTCACATCGCCGAGAAGCTCAGGAGACTCTATGTACTTCTCCACGAAATGGGCTACCGTTTCATCATTAATGTTGTCGATGGCATCCTGACGTGCATGCTTTTCGACGATTTTAACGGCTTCCACAAGACGCGCCTCGGCAAAATCACGAACCTCGCGATTGACGTCTGCGTTGACCGCATGCAGTTTCACTTCCATCTTTTCTTTACCTGCCACAGCAACCAGCTCTTCGATAGCAGCAACGATATTCTTGATTTCGTCATGGCCGAACATGATCGCTTCCAGCATGACTTCCTCAGGAACTTCGTTTGCTTCCGCTTCCACCATCATGATGGCGTCTTTGGTACCTGCCACGACGACATAGATGTCACTGGCTTCCTGCTGGGCAATATCCGGGTTAATGACGAATTTACCGTCCACGCGGCCAACAGCCACCCCACCGATCGGACCGTTAAACGGCACATCGGAAATACTCAGCGCGGCAGAAGTACCGATCATTGCAGCGATTTCAGGCTCGCAATCTTGATCCACACTCATCACGAGATTGACGATTTGCACGTCATTACGGAATCCTTCCGGAAACAAAGGACGGATCGGACGGTCGGTAAGACGGCTGGCGAGAATCGCCTTTTCGCTGGGACGTCCTTCCCGTTTAATGAACCCGCCGGGAATTTTCCCTACAGCATACAGCTTTTCTTCATAGTTGACCGTAAGCGGGAAAAAATCAAGATCCTTCGGTTCGGAAGATGCCGTAACCGTACACAAAACAGCCGTTTCTCCGTACCGTACCATGACAGCAGCATTCGCCTGCTTGGCCAAACGTCCGGTTTCCAGTATAAGAGGTCTTCCCCCCAACTGCATTTTTACATGTTTTTCCATGAAATCCCTCCTTGTCACAAATAACAGTTCGGTACAAGTCTCATTATTTCCTGCTTTTATTACATTCATAAACATAGAATACAACAATCGCAGAATATTATAGCGCTTGTCCTATTCACAACAAAAGCTCCTGACGGAGCTTGGACTAAGTGATATATAGTTTGACACAAAAACGTATACATTTCCAACTTTTTAAAAAGCAACCCGGAAGCACACCGTCCGCTTGATCAGCGAATCCGGCGGCAACCAGGCTGCTTCGGTAAAACAAAGGCAAATTAACGACGCAATCCGAGCTTTTCAATCAAAGCCGAGTAACGTCTAACGTCTTTGTTCTTCAAGTAAGCCAACAGCTTGCGGCGTTGACCAACCATCTTCAGAAGACCGCGACGGGAATGATGGTCCTTCTTGTGCGTACGCAAGTGGTCCGTCAAATTCACGATGTTCTCCGTAAGGATAGCAACTTGCACCTCTGGTGATCCTGTATCGGATTCATGAGTTTTGTGCTCTTCAATCAGTTGTTGTTTGCGTTCTTGAGTTAATGCCATCCTGTTCACCTCCTTTTATCTAATCGCCGTTAGCCTAGTAGCCGGACGGTGAGACCGGTAACCAAGCCAAGGTTATCGTATCCATGCGAAAATAATCCGCATAAACAACGTAAGTTAGTATAGCATAGATGACGTATAAAAGTAAATGCCGCCTACTCCCGGCCTAATCTTCGGAACTCAGCAATTGCTTTGCAGTCTCGGCATCCTTTGCAATTTGCGCCACCAATTCATCAATCCCGCTGAATTTACGTTCCTCGCGGATAAAATCGACTACCTCTACCAGCAAGGACTCCCCGTAAAGCTGACCGTTAAAATCAAATAAATGAACTTCAAATGATGGCCGTGTTTCGTTCTCATGAAAAGTTGGCTTGACACCGACGTTCATAACGCCCGAGAGCACGGTTCCCCCATAGCTAACTCGTACGGCGTAGACGCCTTTGGCTGGCAGAACGTAGGCTTCCTCCAACTGCAGGTTAGCGGTTGGAAATCCGAGCTTGCGACCACGTTTCTCCCCATGCATAACGGTTCCTTTGATCGCGTAAGGCCGGCCGAGCCAGCGGTCCACCTGCCGGATATTGCCTTCTTGCAATGCCTTGCGGATATCAGAGCTGCTGACCTTTTCGCCTTCGATCAGAAACGGCGGCACAATATTCACGTCCATCGAATCTTCGCTAAGTTGCCTTAGCATCCCGGCGTATCCTTCCCCGCGATATCCGAACCTGAAATCGAAACCAACCACAGCGGTATGAATTTGCAGCGGTACAAGCATGCCGCTCACGAAATTATGCGGACTGACACGTGAAAATGCGTCGTTAAACTCTACAATGTATAAGTAATCCACGCCCATGCCCCGGAGAATTCTTTCTTTCTCAGCCGGCGGAGTAAGATAGCCTTCATAGTCGCCTTTCTTCATGACCTCTTTAGGGTGCGGATGAAAAGTCATGACCGCCGAGGGCAATCCCTCTTCGCCTGCAAGCCGGACCGCGGATTCGATGACGCTAGCGTGACCGAGATGAAGGCCGTCAAACTGGCCGATCGCCAAAATTTGACGCTTTGCCAGAGCGGCTATGATGTCATCTGTTAATGGATAAGTTAAATGTATCGTTTCCAAAATCGTCTCACCTGCTATTTCACTCGGATTTGCTAGATTCATATTACTCCGGAAGGAAAACCTTAACCGGTGCAACGGCACCTGATTCCTCCACAAGAAAAATGCCTAAAAACTGTTGTTCCGGGCTATACAGCCTGATAGTCTCACCTTGAGCCGCAGGCGGCTGAACCACTGAACGCGACAATCGCTGGCCTTGCAGTGCGGGTTTGACCTTTTCCTCATTCACGATATGCGCTGGCAGGTGGCTAACGGCCTGATCGACGGGTATCAAACGTGACGGCAAGGTGCCGTTACGTACTTCCTCAGCCAACTGCTCCAAAGTCAGACATTGCTCTTCCCGGAACCCTGCAGACATCGTCCGTTTCAACCGTTCCATCACGGCCGGGACGCCAAGCGCCCGTCCAATATCGACACATAACGTTCGGATATAGGTCCCCTTGGAACACAGCGTCCGGAACGTAATTTTCGGATGGATAGGATCGGGGTTCATGGCCAGCAGTTCCAACTCGTGAATATTCACCTCACGCGGCTGACGCTCCACGACTTTCCCTTCACGCGCCAGTTCATACAGCCGTTTACCGTTCTGTTTCAACGCGGAATACATCGGAGGTACCTGAGAGATGGTTCCTATGAACCGTTCCAGCACTTCCTGAACCTCGGCTTCGGTCACAGAGACTCGCTCCAATCGTTCCAAGACGTTCCCTGTCATGTCTTCCGTATCCGTAGCGAGGCCCAGAACCAATGTAGCTTCATATTCTTTCGGGAGCTCCTGTAAATACTCGACCATACGGGTCGCTCGCCCCAAACACAAAGGAAGAACGCCCGTTACCGCAGGGTCCAGCGTCCCGGTATGTCCGATCCGCTTCATCTTCAGAATGCCTCGACTTTTCGCCACGACATCATGCGAGGTGAATCCGACAGGTTTCAAAATCGGCAGGATGCCTTCATAGGAATTCATAACCGCTGCTTCACCTGCTCGATCACGCTAGAAACGATCGTTTCCAAGCTTCCTTCGATCCGTGCTCCGGCAGCCCGGACATGCCCACCGCCGCCAAAGGTTTGTGCTACGCTCGCCACGTCGACTTTTCCGGCAGAACGCATACTGACCTTCACCGCATTTTCATTAATTACTTTAAACAACAGACCGACTTCGACCCCTTGAATATTACGGGGATAATTCACGATCCCCTCGAGATCCTCATGAATCGCTCCGGTGATCTTCATATCATCATCATTCACGGACACCCAGCTAATTTTGCCGTCCTCACTGATCTGAAGCCCGTTAAGGGCTCGGGTCAACAGCTTCAACTGCGGCAGTGTCACCTGCTCCAGTAGCAGCTCCGACAAGCCTGGACCATCAACGCCGTATTCGAGCAATTTTGATGCGATAGCCATCACTTTGGGTGAAGTGCTGGAATAGCGGAATCCGCCGGTATCCGTCAGAAGGCCCGTATAAATCGCGGTCGCCACATTTTGATTCATTTCCAGATTCATGAACCGGATCAAATCAAATAATATTTCTACCGTAGCCGCCGCATCGGGGACGATGAGATTATATGAACCATATCCGTCATTCGTCGGGTGGTGATCAATATTCAAAATTTCCGCATCCTCCGAAAAAAGAAGGCTGCTCTTGCCCGTCCGCTTGAAATCGGCGCAATCCACACAAATCACATGTTTATAGGACTCCGCATGCAGCGTTTTCGAAAGGTCGACGATCTTGTCAGATTTCCATAAATACTCCATCCGTTTCGGAATTGGCCCTTCGTTGACCATAACGTAATTTTTACCCAGACATGAGAGAAGCCAGCCCACCGCAAGGGTGGAACTGACTGCATCTCCGTCCGGCTGTACATGCGACACGACTAGGAAATGATCACGCTCCGTCAAAAACTGCTGCGCTTGCCGGAACTCCCGTTCATTGGTCTGCATTGCCGTCTCCTTTAAATTCTAATTTTCATCTTCGTGCGAAATATCTCCAAGCAGCTTCTCGATCCGGCTGCCATAAGCGATCGATTCGTCGATCTTGAAAATTAATTCCGGGGTGTGTCTGAGGCGTATCCGCTTGCCGAGCTCGGTACGCAAGAAGCCGCCGGCCTTTTCCAGGCCTTTCAACGAAGCTTGCTTGCTCTCCTCATCTCCAAACACGCTCAGATACACTTTTGCTTGCGATAAATCGCTTGTCACATCAACGCCGGTCACGGTGACAAATCCGATGCGGGGATCCTTAAGCCCGCTCTGGATTATCACACTAAGTTCTTTTTTGATCTGTTCGCCTACGCGGCCGGTACGATTTTTGGCCATGTGTGACACCTCACCTTATTTCGGTTCGACGGTTTCCATGATGAACGCTTCGATCACGTCGCCTTCTTTGAGGTCGTTGTAATTATCAAGGGTAATTCCGCATTCGTAACCTTGCGCAACATCCTTGGCGTCATCTTTATACCGTTTAAGCGAGTCGATTTTGCCTTCGAAAACGACGATGCCGTCGCGGATCAGGCGGGCTTCCGCAGCACGCGAAATTTTGCCCGAAGTAACCATACAACCCGCAATGGTTCCCACTTTACTGATCTTGAACGTATTGCGGACTTCGGCGTGTCCGATAACCGTTTCTTTGTAAACCGGATCCAACATCCCTTTCATCGCCTGTTCGATTTCCTCGATCGCGTTGTAAATGACGCGATGCAGACGGATATCGACTTTTTCTTGCTCCGCTGTCGCCTTCGTTTGGCTGTCCGGACGGACGTTAAAGCCGATAACGATGGCATTGGAGGCTGCGGCAAGGATAATATCGGATTCCGTAATGGCTCCGGCACCGCTGTGAATAATTTTCACGCGAACGCCTTCCACTTCGATTTTTTCCAAGGAGCCTTTAAGCGCTTCGACCGAACCTTGAACGTCTGCTTTAATAATCACGTTCAAATCCTTGATCTCGCCTTCTTTAATGTGGCGGAACAAATCGTCAAGCGTAACGCGGGTATTGGCACCGAGATCGGACTGACGCTGAGTAACCGCCCGCTTGTCGGCGATGGAGCGTGCTTTGCGCTCATCTTCAAATACCATGAACGGATCGCCGGCTTGCGGCACTTCCGTCAGACCGGTGACTTCCACCGGTGTAGAAGGTCCCGCTTCTTTCAGGCGGCGTCCCTTATCATTTACCATTGCCCGGACGCGGCCAAAACTATTCCCCGCCACGAACGCATCGCCGACTTTCAACGTACCGTGCTGCACCAGGATGCGGGCAACCGGTCCCCGGCTCTTATCGAGCTCGGCTTCGATAACGGCACCGCGGGCGCGTTTGTCCGGGTTCGCTTTATATTCATTGACTTCCGCAACGAGCAGAATCATTTCAAGCAGGTCTTCGAGGCCCATTTTTTGTTTGGCCGAAACATTGGCGAAGATCGTTTCTCCGCCCCATTCCTCCGGAACGAGACCGTATTCGGTTAATTCCTGCTTCACTTTATCCGGATTTGCGCCTGGTTTGTCGATTTTGTTCACAGCTACGATAATCGGAAGTCCGGCAGCCTTAGCATGGTTGACGGCTTCAACCGTTTGCGGCATAACGCCGTCATCGGCCGCAACGACGATAATCGTAATATCGGTTAATTGGGCACCGCGGGCCCGCATGGCCGTAAACGCTTCGTGGCCCGGCGTATCCAGGAACGTGATTTTCTTGCCGTTAATTTCGACTTGATAAGCCCCGATATGTTGGGTAATCCCGCCTGCTTCTCCGCCGGTCACGTTCGTCGAACGGATAGCATCGAGCAATGTCGTTTTACCATGGTCGACGTGACCCATGATCGTTACAACCGGTGGGCGTTCCATCAGATTCGCAGCCTCATCAACTTCCTCGATCGTTTCGAAGCGGTCATCCTCAACAGGAATCTTCACTTCCACTTCCACGCCGAAATCGCCGGCAAGAAGCAGAATCGAGTCGATATCAAGCTCTTGGTTGATCGTAGCCATGACGCCGAGCGAGATCAGCTTCTTAATAACCTCGGAAGCATCCTTATGGAGCAGTTTTGCGGTTTCGCCCACGGTCATTGTGCCGCGCACGATAATTTTCTTCGGCGTATTGTCGATCTTCTCGCGCGGAGGCTGCTGGTTATATCCGCCTCTTCCGCCACGACCGCCTTTTCCACCGCGATTGTTCTTATACCCGCCTTGACGATTATCGTCAAAGCCCTTGCTCGATTTATTATTGTTGAAATTGTTGTTATTTCCTTTTTTGAAGCCCTGATTTTGTCCACCTTGGCTACCTTGTCCGCCTTGGCCACGGTTGCCGCCAAAGTTCCCGCCGCCGCTGTTATTCCCCGGCGATGTGCTCCGGTTTGGCTGCGAACTGCGATTTCCGGCATTCCCAGGACGCGAAGCCTGCTGTCCGCCGCCTTGATTTTGAGCGCGGTTTGGTTGCGCATTGCGGTTACCCGCAGAACCTGAACCTTGACCTTGCTGAGGACGCGCCCCTTGCGATTGGCCCGATCCCTGGTGCGGACGAGTGCCTTGAGATTGATGATTCCCGCCGGATGGACGGTTGCTTCTTTCCTGAGTGGCTTGTGTGCTGCCTGAGGCAGACGTTGAGTTGTTTTGATTTGGTCTATTATTCATGCTTACCTGCTTTTCTTGTTGATTTTTTGGATTACCATGATTTTGACTGCCCTGTCCCTGATTTCCCTGGACATTTCTACTTTGTTCTCCACGCTGGCCGGTTCTTTCCCCGGCTGATGGTTTCGGTGTCTGGCTTCCTCCTGCGGAAGCCGGAGCCGTCGATTTAGCTGGTGCCTCAGCGCGTCCCGTGCCTTCTCTCTTGGCAGCGGCATTGCTCTTAATATCCTTGAAAAATTGTTCCACACGAGATACGGAGTCATTTTCCATGACACTCATATGGTTATTGACAGGAATATTAAGACGTTTAAGAATCGTAATAATTTCTTTACTGCTCATATTGAGCGATTTGGCGTACTCATACACCCTGAGTTTATCTTTGTTTTCTTGTTTACTCAATATACTCCACCTCCGACGTTTTCACGATTTCTTTGGTTATCATATCGGCAAACCCTTGATCCGTCAGTGCGAGCACGACCCGTTCCGGCTTACCTATGCTTGAACCGAGCCGCTCTCTGTCAAAACCGATAGCCAAGGGGACTTCGTACGTTGCGCACTTGTCACGGAATTTCTTCTGAGTATTCAATGATGCATCTCCTGCAACGATGACCAGTTTTGCTTCCGCAGAACGGATCATTTTCAGAACCAATTCGTCACCGGTCACCAGTTTGCCCGCTCTTGTAGCCAGACCGAGTTGGTTCAGCGCTTTACTCATCGCCGTCCTCCTCATCCCGATCCCGGCTGGAGATGAATTCTTCCTCCACCGCCAGAAAATCACGAGCCAATTGCTCATAAACCTCAGGCCCAACCGGCGCCTTTAGGGCACGATCCAGGGCCCGATTCTTGTGGGCAAGTTTGAAGCAGGCCACTTGTCCGCAGAGATAAGCTCCCCGCCCCGATTTCTTGCCGGTGAGATCGATTGAGACCTCACCTTCCGGCGAACGAACGACGCGGATCAGCGACTTCTTGGGCATCATCTGCTGGCAAGCTACACATTTGCGAAGCGGTATTTTTCTAGGTTTCATCTATAAGACCCCCGTTTCTTGCTCCCGAATCATCTAGAGATTAGTCGACGGAAACGGAATCTTGAGGCAGTTCATCATGATCGGTTTTTTCTCTTCCGAATTCCTCTTCCGCCTGGGTTTCGCTCTTGATATCGATTTTCCAACCGGTCAACTTGGCGGCCAGGCGGGCGTTTTGACCTTTGATGCCGATCGCAAGCGAAAGTTGATAGTCAGGCACGATAACACGGGCCATCTTCTCTGCTTCAAACACCAGAACTTCGAGCACCTTGGATGGGCTGAGCGCGTTTGCCACATATTCCTCGACGCTATCCGAATAACGGACGATATCGATCTTTTCGCCGCGCAACTCATTCACAATCGTTTGCACCCGCATACCTTTAGGGCCAACACAAGAACCTACCGGGTCCACTTCGTTGTTGCGGGAATAAACTGCAATTTTCGAACGGAATCCCGCTTCGCGGGCAACGGAACGAATCTCCACCACCCCGTCAAAAATCTCCGGAACTTCCAGTTCAAACAGGCGTTTGAGCAGGCCAGGATGAGTACGGGACAACAAAATTTGCGGACCCTTCGTCGTGTTCTCGACTTTGGTGATATAAGCCTTGATCCGGTCGCCATGCTTAAACTTTTCGTTCGGCATCAGCTCATTCAGCGGAAGATGGGCTTCCACTTTACCCAGATCGACGAAAATGTTACGCAAATCCTGGCGTTGCACAATCCCGGTGACAATATCTTCTTCCTTCTCTACAAATGCGTTGTAAATCAGGCCGCGCTCCGCCTCGCGAATGCGCTGCGTAACAACTTGCTTCGCGGTTTGGGCTGCAATGCGCCCGAAGTCGCGCGGAGTCACTTCAATTTCTGCGATATCTTCCAGCTGAAAGCTCGGATTAATCTCACGGGCAGCCGGTACCGAAATTTCCGTGCGCGGATCCAGGACTTCCTCCACTACGAGCTTACGCGCGAATACTTTGATCGCACCGGTATGGCGGTTCATATCTACCCGGACATTTTGCGCCGTATTAAAGTTACGCTTGTAACTGGAGATCAGAGCAGCTTCAATCGCTTCGAACAAAATATCTTTGCTGATCCCTTTTTCCCTTTCCAATTCATTCAAGGCTTCGATAAAATCCATACTCATTTGCCTCGAGTTCCCCCTTTCATAGTCCCTTGCATTCACTGCACCTTTTGTTAGAAAATAATGGCCAACCTAGCGCTGGCAACTTTGCTGTATGGGATGGTATGGCTCTTTTTGCCGATTTCAATGACAAGCTCCTCGCTTTCAAAAGAAAGAAGCCGGCCTTCGAATTCTTTCAAGCCGTCCAACGGTTCATATGTAGTTACAAATACATCTTTACCGACGGCCTTCAATACATCTTCCGCTTTTTTCAACGGACGTTCCGCCCCGGGGGAGGACACTTCAAGAAAATACGCGGTTGGAATCGGATCGTTCTCATCCAGCTTTTCGCTCAGAAATTCGCTGATTCGACCGCAATCATCGATATCGATGCCTCCGTCTTTGTCCACGAATACGCGAAGGAACCAATTGCTCCCTTCCTTGACGTACTCGATGTCAACCAATTCAAAGCCGTTCTCATCCAGATAAGGTTTGACCATCTCTTCCACGGCCGCTTTGATCTTCGGTGTGCTCAAGCGTACATTACCTCCATATAATTCTTTCCTATATACCAAAGAGTAAAGAGTGGGTTTCCCCACTCTTTAAGCAACGGTTCTATCTTCATGATTACCAAAAAAATTATAACATAGTCCGGTAATAGTGACAAGTAAAACGCCTTTACGCCGGGCTAAAACAGCGATAGCTGATTGCTTTCCGGCAGCCCGCGGAAACAGCCCATCGTGCCGAGCAGTTCGACGATCGTCTTGCTCGCCTTCGACTTTTGCTGAAAATCCTCGATCGAGAGGAATTCCCCTTGTTCCTTAGCAGCTGCAATGTTTCGGGCAGCGTTGTCGCCGATGCCCGCCAGCGCGGAAAACGGCGGAATAAGCGCATCGCCGTCGACGATGAATTTCGTCGCGTCGGAGCGGTACAAGTCGATTCCCTTAAAGCGGAATCCGCGGGACGTCATTTCCAGCGCCATTTCCAGAATCGGCAGCATGTTTTTCTCCTTCGGCAGCGCTTGGAAGCCCTTTTGCTCAATCTCTTCGATTTTGCGATAAATGGCTTCATAGCCCTGGCAGAACAACTCGATATCGAAATCCTCGCCCCGTACAGTGAAATAAGTTGCGTAATATTCAATCGGATGATACAGCTTGAAATACGCGGTACGCACTGCCGAAATAACATAGGCCGCGGCATGCGCTTTCGGGAACATGTACTGGATCTTCAAGCAGGAGTCGATATACCATTGCGGCACTTTGCATTTCTTCATCTCATCGATCCATTCCTGCGACAGCCCTTTCCCCTTACGGACGCTCTCCGTAATTTTGAAGGCCAGGCCGGCGTCCATACCCGCCTTATAGATCAAGAACAGCATAATATCGTCACGACAGCCGATTACGGTCTTGATGTTGCAGGTTCCGTTCTTGATCAAATCCTGAGCATTCCCCAGCCATACACCGGTGCCGTGGGACAGTCCGGAAATCTGTAGCAAATCCGCAAAGGAGGACGGTTGCGATTCCACGAGCATCTGGCGGACGAACTTCGTTCCCATTTCGGGAACGCCGTAGGTGGCTACCGGGGTCCGAATTTGCTGCGGTGAAACTCCAAGCGATTCCGTGGAATTGAACATGCTCATCACTTTCGGATCGTTCATCGGGATACTCGTCGGATCGATGCCCGTCAAATCCTGCAGCATCCGCATCATGGTCGGATCGTCATGACCCAGAATATCAAGCTTGAGCAAGTTTGCGTCAAAAGCATGATAATCAAAATGCGTCGTCATCCATTCCGCGCTTGTATCGTCGGCAGGATACTGCACCGGCGTGATATCTTCAACCTCGATATAGTCCGGAACGACCACGATCCCCCCAGGGTGCTGGCCCGTGCTCCGCTTCACGCCGGTGCAACCTGCAGCCAAACGGTTGAGCTCGGCGCCGCGCCAGCTTTTGTGATGTTCTTCTTCATATTTTTTCGTGAATCCGAACGCGGTCTTCTCCGCCACCGTACCGATCGTTCCGGCACGGAACACGCTTTTTTCTCCAAACAGTACTTTAGTGTAATTGTGCGCCTGAGGCTGATATTCGCCGGAAAAGTTAAGATCGATATCGGGTACCTTGTCGCCCTTAAAACCAAGGAACGTTTCGAACGGAATATCCTGGCCTTCTCCCTTAAGTTTGTTCCCGCATTTCGGGCAGTCCTTATCCGGAAGGTCGAAACCGCTTGGCACGCTGCCGTCGAGGAACCATTCGCTGTATTTGCAGTCAGGATTCAAGCACATATAATGCGCAGGCAACGGATTTACTTCGGAGATCCCAAGGAAGGTCGCCACGACGGACGAGCCTACAGATCCCCGCGAACCAACGAGATAACCGTCCTGGTTCGACTTTTTCACCAGTCGTTCCGAAATCAAGTAGTTCGCCGAGAACCCGTATTTGATGATCGGCTCCAACTCTTTCTCCAGTCGCTTGACGACTACGTCGGGAAGCTCTTCGCCATAAATGGATTTCGCCGTTGCATAACACGTATTACGGATTTCTTCATCCGCCCCATCGATAATCGGCGTATACAGCTTGTCCGAAAACAATTCGAGTTCCTCAAAGGAATCCGCCAGATCGGAGGTGTTTTTAACGACGACCTCAAAGGCTTTATCCTTCCCCAGAAACCCAAACTCCTCCAGCATTTCGTCCGTCGTACGCAGGTGCGCATCCGGTTTGCGGATGTCCTTAAGCGGGCTGAACCCGGTAATCCCGTGAATGGTGATATCGCGGTATAACTTGTCGCGCGGATCCAAGTAATGAACGTTCCCGGTGGCGACAACCGGCTTTCCGAGCCGCTCGCCGATCTCCACTACTTTCCGGATCGCCGTTTTCAGTTCCTCAGCGCTGCCTACGAGCCCCTTGTCCACCAAGTGCATATACATCGTAAGCGGCTGAATCTCCAGCACATCGTAAAACCCGGCAATTCCTTCGGCTTCTTCCACCGATTTGTTCAGGACCGCCTCGAAAAACTCGCCCTTTTCGCATCCCGAAATGATGAGCAGACCTTCCCGCATTTCCGCAAGCTTGGACTTCGGTATACAGGCGACACGCTTAAAATACTGGGTATGGGACATAGAGATGAGCTTGAATAAATTTTTCTTGCCGGTCATATTTAAAGCGTAAATGCCGCAATGAAACGGACGAGCATTGGACAAATCCTTACCTACCTTGTCGTTCAGACGCTCCAATGAGGTAATGCCCTCGATTTTACCCGCATCCTCAATGAGGCCGTTCAAAATTTGTCCCAACGCCAACGTATCGTCGATCGCGCGGTGATGATTTTCCAGCGAAACTTTATATTTGGCCGCCAGCGTATTCAAGCGGTGATTTTTCATGGAAGGGAACAACATTCTGGCCATCTCGAGCGTATCGAGTACCGGATTCTTCATGACAGGCAGACCGAGTTCCTTCAGCTTCGCATTCACGAAGTCCACGTCGAACCGGGCATTGTGCGCTACCAGAATCGCATCTTTGGCAAACTCGATAAATTGCTTGAGTACCGGTTCCACTTCCGGAGCATCCTGAACCATCTCATCATTGATATTGGTCAGTTGCTGGATATGATACGGGATTCGCTCATGCGGATTAACGAAGGTGGCATACCGGTCGATCTCTTTACCCTCACTCATTTTGACGGCGGCGATTTCAATGATCTTGTTCTGCGTAACCGACAGGCCCGTGGTCTCGATATCGAATACGATGAAAGTCGTCGTCTTCAAATCATCGGCACGGGGATTAAGTACGACCGCCACATTGTCGTTGACAACATTGGCTTCCACCCCGTAAATCATTTTGATTCCGTTTTTCTTCGCCGCTTTGGCCGCGTCCGGATAACATTGAATACCGCCGTGATCCGTAACGGCAATCGCTTTATGGCCCCACTTGGCCGCCATTTTGACGTAATCTCCGATCGGGGTAACCGCGTCCATCGTGCTCATCGTCGTATGCAGGTGGAATTCCACCCGCTTTTCTTCGGCGTTATCCTTCCGGGTCGGCGGCGCAGAAATTTCGCATAAATCGGAAGGGATCATCACAAGTTCAGGGATTTGCATGAACCGGTCCATCTCCACTTTACCGCGAGCCTTCACCCATTTCCCGTTAGCCAGTTGCCCCATAACTTTCAAGTCTTCCTTGTTCTTGGCAAACATCTTCATTTGCAAGGAATCGGTAAAGTCGGTCAGATAAAATGTAAACAGTGTATTTCCGTTTCGGAGTTCCTTACGATCCAATCCGAAGATCGTACCTTGAATCGTAATTTTCTTCTCTTCGTCCTGAATGTTCTGGAGCGGCACAGGCTGTTCTTTAATATCATAGCCAATCTGCAGCTTGATGGCTTCCCCATCCACTTCTTCAGGCGGAGCTTCCACGGTCATGCTCTCCATCAATTGCTGAATCACTTCACGTTCTTCTTCCACGATCCGCTGTTGAAACTCTTCAAAGGCATCGCTGCTGTTTTCGCCCGATAGCAGCTTCGCCCGGAGGCTTAAGCCGAAATAGGTTTCAAAGAAAGACGTAATGGCCCGGTCGATGCCTTTTTTACGAGCCAATTCCAGGGTCATGGCATCGGTGAAGGTCACTGACACGAGATCGCCTTCAACTTCATGGGCTGCCCGAGCCATCCAGCCATTGACCGACGGCACCTCCCGCTGCACCCATTCCAGGAACAGTTTCCAATATTCCTGTACGATTTCGCTTGCACCGATTTCTTGCTCATAACGGTATAAAAAAGAGATGCGTGCGATATGCTCCATCCGTTCCTGTACTCGCAGGCAAAACGTACGATAGACCTGCGCTGGAACGAGCGTAGTTTTGCAAAGTGTAATCTTCCATTCCTTGTTGGTTCTGCTTACTTCCACCCGATCGATATAACCATCGAGAAAATACGGATCGACAACGGTTGACGGCATCTCCGCCTGCTTCATCAGCAGTTCGAGACGCGTTCTTTTTCCCTGAGTGTCGGACATGATTTCCCCTCCCATACGACACGCTTGCTGATAAGTCCAAAGTGACGCTTCAATATTTCATTGATTCTCAAACAGCAAGGCTTCCGGCGCTGGAGGCCGACAGGTGTATGACCTGTCGGCAGTTTCCTGCCGGAAGCCTTCCAATAGATAGTATGTGACTAGTAGGCTCTGGCAAAAACAACCGTATGTTGTGCTTGTTCCCCGCACACCAGACAAGTGGTTTTTGTAACTTCGGGCTTAAATGGAATGTTCCGGCTTGTCGCTCCAGTTTCTTCCTTGACATGACGTTCGCAAGCTTCGGAACCGCACCAGCCCGCGAGAGTGAAGCCGCGCTTTTCTTCAATACTGGCTTTCATTTCATCCAGGGTGTCCACGGTATAGAAGTGTTCTTCCCGGAACGCTTTGGCGCGGTCGAACATCTCCTGGTGCACTTGATCCAACATGGCTTTGACTTCTTCCACCAGATTATCCTGGGATACCACTTTCTTCTCTCCGCTGATCCGGGAGACAAGCACGCAAACCCCGTTTTCCATATCGCGAGGACCGATTTCCAGACGAACCGGCACACCGCGCATCTCATATTCATTAAACTTCCAGCCCGGACGGACGTCCGAACGGTCGTCAATACCAACGCGAACGCCGGCTTTTTTCAATTCGGCAAACAGCTCGTCCGCCCGGCCCACAACATCATCCCGAGTTTTTGGCGGACCGATCGGAATAATCATGACTTGCTTAGGTGCCACTTTAGGCGGCAAAGCGAGACCTCGGTCATCGCCGTGAACCATGATGAGCGATCCAATCAACCGCGTGCTGACGCCCCATGATGTCGTATGCACGAACTCGCGGACATTGTCCCGGTTCAAATATTGAATATCGAAAGCCGTTGCAAAATTGGTTCCGAGATAGTGCGACGTCCCGGCCTGAACGGCACGTCCATCTTTCATCATCGCTTCGATGGAATACGTATCGACCGCACCGGCAAATTTCTCGGAAGGGGTTTTCTGGCCTACGATTACGGGAATGGCTAAATAATTTTCGACGAAATCGCGGTAAATCTCCAGCATCCGCATTGTTTCTTCACGAGCTTCCTGTTCGTTCTCATGCGCGGTGTGGCCTTCCTGCCACAGGAATTCGCTTGTACGAAGGAACGGCAAAGTCCGTTTCTCCCAACGAACTACATTGGCCCACTGATTGATCAGTACCGGCAGATCGCGATAGGATTGAATCCATTTTTCGTACATATGCCCGAACATCGTTTCGGAAGTCGGGCGGATCGCCAGACGTTCCTCTAACTTTTCGCCTGCTGCTTCGGTTACCCAAGGAAGCTCGGGATTGAAGCCCTCAACGTGCTCCTTTTCCTTTTGTAAAAAGCTTTCGGGAATAAACAGCGGGAAGTAAGCATTACGGTGTCCCGTTTCTTTAAAACGCCGGTCCAACTCGGCCTGGATATGCTCCCAAATTTCATAACCATCCGGTTTGAAAACAATGCAGCCGCGCACGGGCGAATAATCCATCAAATCTGCTTTTTTGATTACATCGATGTACCAGCGGGAAAAGTCTTCTCCCTGCGGGGTAATTTCCGTTACAAATTGTTTCTCCTCATTAGCCATTAAAACCTAATCCTCCCGTTATTAGCCTATCAATCGCAATATATCATTATAGGTGACTGCAATCATCAGCAGGAACAGCATCGCAAACCCGATGAAATGCACCAGCCCTTCCCGGTTCGGATCCACCGGTCTGCCACGCAGCACCTCCACTCCCAAGAATACGAGCCTGCTTCCGTCCAATGCCGGGATCGGCAGCAGATTGAAAATCCCCAGGTACAGGCTAAGAATAGCAGCCCAGTAGGTCAATTGGACGACGCCTTGCTTGGCGATTTTCCCCGTTACTTCAAATGTACGAACCGGTCCGCCCAGGTCGTCCATCGAAAACTTGTTGATCAGTTGCTGAAACCCGAGAAAAATCGCTTTAGTCGTGTAGACCATGTCTTTACCCGCCACGGTAAACGTCTCTCCAAATGAAGCGCTCCGCGTAGGGAAGTAAGTAATGATCGTGCTACCTACTTTACCGCCTTCCTCATTGTCCACGGACCGCGGAGTAAGGGCAATCGTCAGGTTTTGATCTCCCCGTTTAACGCTCCATTCCATCGGCTTGTCTTTGGACGCCTTGATCATATCGATCAATCCGTTAGCGTCGGTTCCGACCGGCTTGCCGTTTATGGAGACGATAATATCTCCCTCCATGACGCCGGCTTCAGCCGCGGGCATGCCTTTCATCACTTCGCCGATTTGCAGATGGCTGGGATCCGCAAGCGGAATTCCGGCCATTTGCGTATGGAGTGCAAAGAGCACGAAAGCAAGGATAAAGTTCATCAGAGGTCCGGCAAAAATAGACAGGGCACGCTGCCCTACTGTTTTGCTCCCATATTGACGATCTTTAGGAGCGATTTGCGTTTCTTTGCCTTTCGCCACCAGCATCGCTTGCGGGTGAACGCGATAGGTCAGTACCTCTCCATCTACATCGAGTTTGACCTGCAAACGCTCTTCCAGATCCACCTCATTCACTTCGCCGCGGATTACATTTTTGCGGCTGTCAAGCCGATCGAGATATATTTTCCGGACTTCATCCCCATCCAGTCTCAAGGCTACGGTTTGCCCGTTCGTGATCTGAACCAGTTCCGGATCTTCGCCGGCCATCCGGGCATAGCCGCCGAAAGGCAGCAGTCTTAGCGTAAACTGCGTCTCGTCTTTCTTATAGGAAAACAGCTTAGGACCGAAACCGATGGCGAACTCGCGAACGAGTATCCCCGCCCGTTTAGCGAAGAAATAATGTCCCCATTCATGCACCGTGACAATCACAAAGAACATGAAAACAGTCAAAAATATGATCTTAATCAATTCCAAGCGTAAGCATCCTCCTTTTGGCCACGGATCGTCCAACGTTCTTTTAGATTATCATTATTCTCCGATCAGGTACAAGAGAATACCGGGATGGAACTTTTCCGCTCTCAAAAGAAAATTTATGCTCCGGCGGTCTTACAAAGATCGCGCGGTGTCACGGGCCCACCGGTCGGCTTCTTTGATGGCTTCCAAATCCGGTTCGGCTTGAACCCGGTGTTTGGAAAGAACACTTTCGATAAGATATTCAATTTGTAGAAACGGAATCTCCCTGTTCAGAAAACGGGCGACGGCGACCTCATTGGCTGCGTTGTACACGCTCGTTGCCGTCCCACCTATTTTACCACATTCGAAGGCCAGTCTTAAACATGGGTAACGAACCATATCCATTTCCCGGAAATGAAGCTTGCCGACCTCGGCCAGAGACAGCCGTTTCGTGTCGGAAGTCCATCGCTCCGGATAAGTTAGGGCATATTGAATCGGTACCCGCATATCCGGCGTTCCCAATTGGGCGATCACACTGCCGTCACGGTACTCAACGAAAGAGTGGACAATACTCTCCGGGTGCATCAAAACGCCGATTTGTTCGAAGCTCATCCCGAACAGCCAGCGGGCCTCGATCACTTCCAATCCTTTGTTGACCATCGTGGCCGAATCAATCGTCACCTTGGCGCCCATCGACCAGTTAGGATGCTTAAGGGCATCTTCAACCGTCACGTGCCTAAGTTGCTCTCGATTTAGATCGCGGAAAGAACCTCCGGATGCAGTAAGCGTAATCCGCTCCGCATCCCCCATCCGCTCTCCGTTCAAACATTGAAAAATTGCGGAATGCTCGCTGTCCACGGGCAGGAGGGATACTCCCTTTTCTTTTGCCAATCCGGTCACCAGATGACCTGCAGTCACAAGCGTTTCCTTATTTGCCAACGCGATATGCTTGCCTTCGGAAATGGCCGCCAGCGTTGCCGGCAATCCGGCGCTTCCTACGATCGCCGTGACCACCGTCTCGGCTTCTGTTCCGGCCGCAACCTCGACGAGCCCTTCCTCCCCATAGAATAACTTCACATTGCTTGGAATCAGGTGACGGATTTGATCCGCGATCTCTTTATTCGCAACGGAAGCTTTTTTCGGTTTAAAGTCATTTACCTGCTTCACGAAGAGTTTGGCATTGGTGCCGGCCGCAAGGCCTTCAACGGCAAAATGACCGGCATGTTGCGTTACGACATCAAGGGTTTGGGTACCGATCGAACCGGTCGAACCGATGACGGCTATTTTTTTCATCATGCACACCTCGCACCTTAAAAATATCTAGAACACTGGCAACAACGACAAGATATGTACAAAAGGAAAGACTGCGATCCAACTGTCACAGCGGTCCAAAATCCCTCCGTGACCGGGCAGCAAAGTCCCGGAATCCTTAATGCCGTACACTCGTTTATAAGCAGACTGAACAAGGTCTCCCAATTGACCGACGGCAGCGGCGGATCCCCCTAACAGAAGAGCCCTCCCGATTGTAAGCAGTCCGCCGGAAGTCAAGGCAAATATAACGGCAGCGATGACCGCCAAAATAATGCCGCCAACAGCGCCTTCCACCGTTTTGTTCGGACTGATCGCCGGCCACAACTTGGTCTTGCCAAACCTGCGTCCACTAAAGTAGGCCCCTGCATCACTGCTCCAGATCGAAGCCAGCATGAGAAAGGTCCAGAACAGGCCATGACCGTCCGGAGTACTCCGGGTGTCAGCCAGATAAGCGAAGCCCAGTCCAATGTATACCATGCCAAGGAACAGCATTGCAACCTGGTTTATTGGAACCTCGTTTTTGGTCACGACGGTAACGACAAGAAACAGCAGCATCAGCAACCAGAATACCGCCACGACGCTTAAGGGCATGTCCAGTCCAAGCAATTTCCAAGGAAAAACGGCATACGAAACACCGATATACCCAATCAGGGCAGTGCCGCCAAAAGCCGGAAGCTTGGTCATGCGCACGAATTCATAAAATCCGATCAGCGCCATGACCAGCACAAGCACATGATACCATACCCCTCCAACGAGACAGAGTCCTAGAAATGCACCGCCGGCGATAATTCCTGTAATCAACCGTTGTTTCAACTTTCTACACCTTCCATCCCGCTAGGATAAACCGCCATAACGCCGGGTTCGATTTTGGTACTCGGCCACCGCCGCAAACAATTGCTCACGGCCGAATTCAGGCCAATACAGGTCCGTAAACCAGAGTTCGCTATAGGCTGTCTGCCATAACATAAAATTACTAAGTCTCAGCTCTCCCCCGGTGCGAATGAGCAAATCGGGATCCGGCAGGCCCCCGGACAGCAGTCTCGACCCGATCATTTGCTGCGTAATCTCCTCCGGCTTTATCTTGCCTTCCATGACCTCGCGGGCAATCTCTTTGACACTTTCGGTAATTTCTCGCTGGCTGCCGTAATTGAGCGCAAAATTTAAGATGAGTCCCGTATTATGTTTTGTCCGCTCAATCGCTTCTTCCATGGCGGCAATCGTATGCTCCGGAAGTTCTTCGGTATGCCCCATCATCCGGACTTGAACATTTTTCTCGATCAATTCCTCGAGTTCCATGGCCAAAAACTCTGTCGGAAGCGACATCAAAAAATCGACCTCTTCCTTCGGCCGCTTCCAGTTCTCTGTCGAAAACGCATAAAGCGTCAAAACGGAGATTCCCAGTTCATCCGCTGCGATCGTTACCCGCTTAACGGCTTTCATCCCGCTACGGTGTCCGACTATGCGCGGCATTCCGAGCTTGCGGGCCCAACGGCCGTTGCCATCCATAATAATAGCGACGTGTTTAGGGATATTTTCGCCGTCCGGATGCACAGACTCAGGGCTATTCCTTTTTTTGCGCCAGGACCCAAAAACTCTATTCATTGCTTTTCCTCCAGCCGGTGATGAAAAAGAGACAAAACCCCACCGTAAAAGGAGGGGCCGCTTTTTGTCTCTTAAACTTCCATAATCTCTTTTTCTTTCGCAGCAAGCACTTTATCCACTTCAGCGATGAATTTATCGGTTGTCTTTTGGATATCTTCCTGGTGTCTGCGCGATTCGTCTTCAGAGATATCGGTTTTCTCCAACTTCTTAATATCGTCGTTCGCGTCGCGGCGAATATTGCGGATGGCCACCTTCGCCTCTTCCCCGAACTTCTTGGTCATTTTCACAAGTTCTACGCGGCGTTCCTCTGTCAAAGCCGGAATCGAAAGCCGGATGAACATTCCGTCGTTGGCCGGGGTCAAGCCCAGGTCCGATTTTTGGATCGCGCGTTCAATTTCTGCAAGAGACGATTTGTCCCAAGGCTGAATCATGAGCGTGCGGGAATCCGGTGTATTGATGTTGGCCAGCTGATTAACCGGGGTTGGCGATCCGTAGTAATCAACATGGATCCGATCGAGCAGTGAAGGCGTGGCTCTGCCTGCCCGAAGCGTCGCAAGATCTCGTTTAAGTGCCTGAATCGCCTTATCCATGCGCTCTTCCGCATGTTTTTTGATAGTTTGCGGCATTTAATCTACACTCCCTTTGACAATCGTCCCGATTTGTTCACCGAGAACGACACGCTTGATATTCCCTTGTTCCGTGATGGCAAACACGATGAGCGGGATGTTATTGTCCATGCACAACGACGATGCCGTCGAATCCATAACGCCCAGATTTTTATTGAGTACTTCCAGATAAGTAAGCACTTCATATTTTTCGGCGGTCGGATCCACGAACGGATCTGCCGAGTAAACTCCGTCGACTTTATTCTTCGCCATTAGAATAACTTCGGCTTCAATTTCTGCGGCGCGAAGTGCGGCTGTGGTATCCGTTGAAAAGAACGGATTTCCCGTACCAGCGGCAAAGATCACAACTCTGCCTTTTTCCAGATGGCGGATGGCCCGGCGGCGAATGTACGGCTCGGCGATTTGCTGCATTGCGATGGAGGTTTGCACCCGTGTAGGCACCTCGATTTGTTCAAGCGCATCCTGCAAAGCCAACGAATTCATCACCGTGGCAAGCATCCCCATATAGTCTGCCGTAGCACGGTCTATCCCTTTGGCGCTGCCTGCAATCCCCCGCCAAATATTTCCGCCTCCGCATACGATGGCAACTTGAACTCCGAGTTCAACCACTTCCTTCACCTGCTGCGCGATCGACGAAATCGTCTCGGCATCAATACCGTACCCATTTTGTCCAGCTAACGACTCGCCGCTAACCTTCAAGACAACACGTTTAAAAACTGGCTGTTCCAAATGTATACCTCCACTTTAGACCCCGCTTGAAGAGACGTTCAAAAAGTACATTCCAAAACATCAAGCGCTAAAACTACATTTTTGAACGGCTGCGACAAGGGTGTCAGGTTAAAAAAGAAGGAACACGGCGTGTTCCAACTATTAGGACGTTCAATTATTGATAACGTTATATATATTATTGTCTAACTTGGGACATAACTTCCTCAACGAAGTTGTCCACTTTTTTCTCCATACCCTCGCCCAGTTCGTAACGGGCAAAACGGCGGATCGAGATGTTTTCCCCGATGGCGCTGATTTTTTCGTTAACCAATGCGGAGATTGTTTTATCCGGATCTTTTACGAAAGTTTGCTCAAGCAAGCAGAACTCTTCGTAGTATTTGCTGATGCGGCCTTCAACCATTTTTTCAACGATTTTCTCAGGTTTGCCTTCATTGAGGGCTTGTGCCTTCAAAATTTCCTTTTCTTTTTCCACTTCTTCTTGCGGTACTTCTTCACGGCGAACATAACGTGGGCTCATTGCCGCGATATGCATTGCGATGTCTCGTGCGAAATCCTTGAATTGATCCGTTTTCGCTACGAAGTCGGTTTCACAGTTGATTTCGACCAATACGCCGATCCGGCCGCCGGCATGAATATAAGATTCTACAACGCCTTCTGTTGCGACGCGGCCAGCTTTGTTTGCAGCAGCAGCCAGACCTTTCTCGCGGAGTAGTTCAGTCGCTTTTGTCAAATCCCCATTCGCTTCTTCAAGTGCCTTTTTGCAGTCCAACATCCCTGCACCGGTTTTTTCACGCAATTCTTTTACGGATTTTGCATCAACAGCCATGTTTATATTACCTCCACATTAAAATTGGATAGTTTTCATTTAGAATCGCTTCTTAAAAAAAGGGTAGTGAGAGGTTTGACACCTACCAACCACCCTTTTTAATTTAATTCATCTCATGCTCATTTATGTTCTTAGCGATATTAGGCAGTAGTTTGCTCGCCTTGATTCGCTTCGATTACGGCATCAGCCATTTTGCTGGTAAGCAATTTAACCGCGCGGATCGCGTCGTCGTTACCAGGAATTACGTAGTCGATTTCGTCCGGATCGCAGTTGGTATCAACGATACCTACGATTGGGATACCCAATTTGCGGGCTTCAGCAACCGCAATACGTTCTTTACGAGGATCGATAATGAACAGCGCGCTTGGCAAGCCCTTCATATTCTTGATCCCGCCGAGGAATTTCTCGAGACGATCTTTTTCTTTGCGAAGAATAATTACTTCTTTCTTAGGCAAGACAGCGAAAGTACCGTCTTCTTCCCAAGTTTCCAGTTGTTTCAAACGGTCGATCCGTTTTTGAATCGTTTGGAAGTTGGTCAGCGTACCGCCGAGCCAGCGTTGGTTAATATAGAATTGACCAGCACGTTCTGCTTCTTCCTTCACGGAGTCTTGGGCTTGTTTCTTCGTGCCGACGAACAGAATTTTACCATTCTCTTCAGCTACGCTTTTAACGAAGTTGTAAGCTTCTTCAACTTTCTTGACCGTTTTTTGCAGGTCGATAATGTAAATCCCGTTTCTTTCAGTGAAGATATAACGATCCATTTTCGGGTTCCAACGACGAGTCTGGTGTCCGAAGTGAACGCCTGCTTCAAGCAGTTGTTTCATGGAGATTACTGCCATCTTCACGCACCTCCTAAAGTTTGGTTTTTTTGATGCTTCCTCCGCAAGTTTCATCTTCCGCCAAAACTCCCGGTCGGGAGCACCATTCGCGGAATCAACTTGCGTGCGTTATAACACCGTCATTTAATATACCACAAGTAAAAACGCGATGCAACCGAAGTTTATAAGCCTGATCGGCAAAATATACGGAAATCCGCAAAAAAGAAAAGATACAAAAAAAGCTCCCTCACAGGAGCTTGCAAAAAGCAAGATATCCATCCTTATTTCCCGGAGCCAGGTGAAATCTTGGAAATAATGGAGTTGTATTCTTCTCCGACTTCAAACGTAAACGTGCCGGTGCGTACTTTTTTGTTGATGTGCTTTGCCTTAGCTTGTTTCAAGAAGGCTTCCTTATCACTGATGACGCCTGCCTGAAGTAAACCTTCCGCCACCCCCGTCAGGGTGCTGCCGTAGGCGATCTTGTATTTTACCGACCCTTTGTCGGGTTCTTTCGGTGATTCCGGAGTGGTTGTCTCAGGGACTGCAAGGGATCCGCTTGGGTCTGACTTCTCGGGATCGGCAGGAGCCGTCGGTGTATTCGGAGCTTCTGGATCCGCCGGAACCTTGGTCTCGTTCAAACCGCCTTCAGTCTCCCCTTCACCGGGTAGCGCCTCTTCGGACCTCGCTCTCCACTCTTCCTCAGTCAGCAGTTCCTGGTTCCTTTCCACTACTTTCAAATTTAAAGAAGCTGCAGCTTGTTCAACTTGTTCTTTTGTCTTTAATTTGCCAGCCTGTCCCTGGCCGATCAACATCACTTGCAGAAGCAGCGCCCCCACGATGAGTCCGATCCCCAGGCCGGTCATAAATTGACGGTTTCGGATCACAGGGATTCCTCCCTTTTCGCCAGTTGAAGAATGAGTTGGACTTCACCTCTCTGAATGCCGATCGTTTTGGCGATCGTATCCATGGACTTTCCTTTGGCGTGTAGTTCGAACAATTCCGGGTACCGATCGCGTACCGAGTCGGCGACCTCCGGTTCGGCAGGAATATCCTCAGTCAATTCTCTTGAATCGCTCTCCGGCTGAATATCCTCAACAACGGTTAGCGGAGCCGTGGCGGTTACTTCTGGCTGCGGACCGTCTTCAACCGCGGCTGTCTGGCTTGAAATCGTTACAGAAGCCTGTTCCAGCGGCTCAAGGCGGGATGCATTCTGCCTTGCTGTGTATTCCACATCGACCATACGCTGACGAAGTTCAACAATCTGTTCCTGGTGAGCCAACTGTTTGGATGTCAATTCCTGCTTCATCTGCGCCACGAGACCGATCAATTCCTCATTCTCTCTCTCAATCTCCGACATAAACTGCTCCAACGTCGCCTCGAGGTCGCCTGTCCCTGCCTGCTTTATCTCCGTGGCGGATTTACGTCCCGGAAGCAGGAGTGCATAAACAAGCGCGGCGGCTCCCAGCAGTACAATATAAAACAATGGTTCTCCAAATGACAATGTAATCCTCACCTCTTGCTGATAATAAAATACCGCCGCCCCACGCAAAACGATAGGATAAACTGAAGCTAAAAAGATAAATCAACGTGTCGCCCTTTATAAGGATGCTCAGCAGGATGTACCTTTTCCTGTTCTTCCTGCTTTTCTCCGGGGGAAGCCTGTCCCTGGCGTTGATTACCCGGGGAGTCACCCTCCCGTTTCACGGTCGTATTGTGCGCGCTTTCGTCAACTCCTGAACTCCGCTGCCGTTCAAGTTCGTGTTCCTTAACGTTTTCCATCGAAAGTAAACTTTGATCGATCATAGGTCTCTGCTGTCCTTCATGCTGAATACGCCCCAACTCATTGGTTCGAGGAATGGCGATTTGCATTTCCACGGCTTTCAAATCCATAAGATCACCCCATGATTTCATCGGCATACTAGCCGGATATCAAAGCTGAGAAACGAAAAGGCTTCGCTATCGTGATGAACTTTCTATACGTAAACCGACATGGAAATGTCGCCCTCGCTAAAATAAAACGACATGCGCGAGACCGGCTCTTTTATATACTTGGTATATCGGCCAATAACGATTTTGGAACCGCCATAAATCATTTTCAGGACATCCACCCGCGCTTTGCCGGTGTCCTCCAGCGCTTTTTCAATATTAAGCATCCGTTCCTTCAGGTCATTCATTTCCTGGACATGGGACTTTTTGGTCAGTCCCAGCTTGGAGCGCATTTCTACCTTATCCGGAGTCAATTTACCCAAAGAAGCGAGCTGATCTAACAGGGTAAGCGCTTTTTCCGATTTGTCCAAGTTTGCCATGATATCTTTGACTTGCTGACGTAAATCCATTAGTTCATTGCGGAGTTCCGGTAAAACGCCGACCTCGATCGAAGTTGTCGTTGACATCGGATTGCCGATAATTCGTGCCGTAACCCTCTCTCCGGCCTGAATGCTTCCTCCAACGATCAATCCTTTGGTGCCGCTGCAAATAACATCTCTTCCCGCACGGATATTGGAATGCATGATACTCTGTGTAACAACCACATCCTCACCGGCCAATACGTTGCCATCTTGAATGAACGAGCTTTTGACCGTATGTCCGGCTTTGATCACACCTTTGTTGTAACCGATAATTCCTCCGGTTATTTCAATAGAGCCTTCCGCATACAGTTCGGCTCCTTCCACGCCGCCAACAACACGAATATCCCCGGCTGCCGTGACTTTAAAACCAGTCAGAACATTGCCGCGGATGACGACCGTACCTACAAAGTCAATATTTCCGGTGCTGTAATCGATATCACCGTTAATTTCATAAACCGGGAAAACATTCAGCTTCCCCTTATCAGTCTGGGTGACCAGGCCGTCAATGGCCGCATACATTGCATTTTGTTCAGGATTAAGCACCACGTTTTTACCAATTTTAAATCTGGCTTCTTTACCGGCTTTATTAGGAATGGCTTCCCCCGTAACCGCCGTTCCGGGGCGTCCGGGGAGGGGAGGAACCAACTCAGCGATCAGTTGCCCTTTTCGGACATTATTCAGATGAGTAACTTCTTTGAAGTCCACTTTACCATCATCGGTTTCCAGAGGTTTGTACCTCACATCGTCATCCATTGGAACGGCATAACGGATTTTGCCGTCTTCCCCCTGCTGAGGCTCAACGCCAATTGCAATCGGGGTTTTGCTGAAAAAGTATTCCCTCGGATTGACAGCAAACCGTTTCACGATATCTTCCTGAATTCCGTATTTTATGCCTTGGACATGCAGAAATTGATGCAGGGCATCCATAGTACAGGAGAAATCTTCATCCTTCTTAATAAACTGCAAGTATGCAACTGTCTTGTCATCATTTATCGTAATACTAAGGATTTGCCCTAAATCACCCGTAAACTCCATGAGTCGTTCCTCCTTCCATCTACTTTTCAGAGACAATTCTCTGCTAATCCTCCCGCATGAGCAGATCGCGCTGCTTTTCCAGGCTGCCTCGAAGCCGAAAAATCGCCTTGGAATGCAATTGCGAGATCCGGGAAGGCGACAGAGACATTACTTCGGCGATTTCGCTTAAAGACAAATCTTCATAATAAAGCAGCGAAACGACCGTGCGTTCCTTCTCGGTCAATTTTTCTATCCCTTTAGCAAGCGATTCTCGCAAATAGAACTCCTGGACTTTATAATCCGGATTTTTTGCTTTATCGTCAATCAGCAAGGACAGGCGGGTCTCCGACTCCTCTTCGCGGATCGGGTCTTCCAATGAGCATAGCGTCATAACTGCAACTTCCTGGAGCATACCCTGGAACTCTCTTTCGCTGATGCTTAAATGCTCGCTCATTTCCGCGTCCGTGACGGACCGAAGATACTGCTGTTCCAACTGCTGATAGCCTTCTTCAATTTTTTTGGCTTTTTCTCTAACGGAACGGGGAACCCAGTCCCCCTGGCGAAGCCCATCCAAGATCGCTCCTCTAACCCTCCACGAAGCGTATGTCTCGAATTGAAGACCGCGTTTGTAGTCGAATTTTTCAACCGCGTCAATCAACCCCATAACTCCGTTACTGGCTAAATCATCTTTGGAAACATTCTTCGGCAGACCGATAGCCAGACGTCCCGAAACGTAGTCGACAATATGCAAATATTTCTCGATAAGTTGTTTCTTGGCCTCCAAATCGCCGTGTTCTTTCCAACGTTCCCAAACGTCAGCGTAATTCAGAGGGGATGTCTTCCGCTCGTTCAATTGCCTTCACCTTCCTTATTTTTCTGTCAGGTGACGAACGACCTTAGCCAGCTCTTCAGGATCTTTGTCGTCAATGGTTTTAACTAGTTTTGGCGGTTCGAGTGGCGTAAACTCCGCCTGCAACTGGTCTTCTGGAGTCTGTTTCAGTAGATCGTTCAATTCCTCGCTTTGATCCGGCGTGGTCAAGTCGAGGTTGCTTCCTTTATCCTGCTCCTGCAATGCTGCAGAAAGTTCACTAACATCCGGCAGGGACTCTTGCTCCTTCAGGAAATTAATAACCCAATTTCCCACAAAGCTAAGAAGAAACCATACCACAAATCCTATTAACCCGCGCATCAAGCTCGTCGTAAACAAGTTGTTACCGGCCGATACCGCATAGGTAATCAAAAAACCGATAAAACCAATCAAAAAATAATAGCGAATTTTTCCTGTCATGGCTACAATTCCTTTATACCCATTTGTACACTGCGTATGAATAATATACCCGTTTCACAGTCGAGTTCGATCGTTCGTCCGTAATTTCCCCCCGTATCTTCGGCAAGGAGCGGAATACCAAGTTCCGATAGCATCGCTTTGCAGGATTCCGCATTTCTAGGTCCGATTCGCATGGAGTCACCGGTTCCGGCAAAAGTAAACATCTGCGAGCCACCGGCCATTTTGGCGACCAAGCGGCCCCGAGAAGCGCCGAGTGCCGAAAGTCTGCGAACCAGCTCAGGTAACGCGGTATCCGCATACTTGGCAATGTTCAGCGCCCCTTCTCTGGCGATTTCCGATGAAGGAAGCATGACGTGAGCGAGCCCCGCCATTTTTAAAAGTGGATCAAATAATGTTACACCGACACACGATCCAAGCCCTGTGGTGCGGATCAACCCCTGCCCGCGAATCACATTCAGGTCTGCCATGCCTACTTTAACGATATACTGCTCATCAATCATGATCCAGTGGCACTCCCAGAGCGGTGAAAATTTTTGCAAAGGACTCGGGGTCTGGAATCAGGAAAAATTGTCCTTCTACCTCGTGCTGGCCTTCAATGAAAGTTGTATCGATCAGCATGGCGGAATCGCCCATTTCTCCGAATTGCAGCAGCCCATAGCTTAGTATTGCGCCCGCCATATCCAGCGCAAGCGCCGGAACGGTCGGCGTCATCGACAGGGAAGTAAAATCGGCCAGGGAAGAGATATACGATCCTGCCAAAATGTTACCGATCTCCGACAATGCAGACCATTCCATTTCCGAAAAGCTGTCTTCGCTCTCGACTTTTAAACCGGCTAGACGGTGCAGCAGCTTTTTGGCCGCTTCCGGGCTAAGTATGAAAAATAAATTGCCCGGCGTATCGCCTTCAACCCGAAAAAATACGGCAAGAACGATCTTCTCGGCACCGCCTACCCGTTCCGCGACCGCTTCGAACGGTAGCATCTGGACTTTAGGAACCGCCATGTCGATCGGCTTATCCAGCAGTCGAGAGAGCGCGGTCGCCGCGTTTCCGGCACCGATATTGCCGACCTCCTTAAGTACGTCCATCTTGAATTCCTCTAAGTCCTTAAACAGATCCACCGTTTATCCCTCTAAACTTTCCAATTGAATAATTTCGCTGCGGTTCAAAACTTCCGACAAATTCAACATGACAAGAAGACGTTCCTCGGACAAGCGCGCCACGCCATGCAGATACTTCGCTTTGACGCCGCCCACTACATCCGGAGGAGAATCGATGTTATCCGAATTCAGGTCAATGACGTCATTCGCCGAGTCAACGATAAAGCCTACTTCCAGCTCATTGGCGGCCACAATAATAATCCGAGTTTGATCGGTGTGTTCCGCTTCAGGCAAACCAAACCGACCGCGCAAATTAATGACCGGAATGACAACGCCCCGCAAATTAATGACCCCTTTGACAAATGAGAATGTCTTGGGTACGCGGGTAATCGGCATCATACGTTCGATCGTTTGTACCTTGTCCACTTCGATCCCATATTCTTCTTGACCCAATTTGAAAACGATGACTTTAATTTCTTCTCCCATGGAGATCCCTCCTTATTGTCCCGGCTTAAGCAGGCTTCCGGGTTGAATAGCTGTCTTATTTAATGAAAGCATTAGGATCTATAATTAAAGCGACTTGCCCATCCCCTAAAATAGTAGCTCCGGCTACGCCCTGAATTGCAGGCAAATATTTGCCTAAATTTTTGATTACAATTTCGTTTTGTCCGATAAAGTCTTCTACGGTCAGTGCCGCAAGCCGGTCTCCCTTACGGACGACGACGATTTCCGTTTCTTCCTCGGCCTTCTCATCAAAGTCTTTAACGTCAAACAGCTCGCCCAAGGACATCAACGGAATATGGGAATCCCGGTAAGAAATCATCGTATAACCGTGTACCTTGCGAATTTGTTCTCGTCGGATAAGTCCTGTTTCCACGATGGAGGACAATGGGATCGCATACTTTTCCGAACCGACTTTGATCAACATCGCCGAAATGATCGACAGTGTTAATGGAAGCTGAACGGAGAACTTCGTTCCCTTCCCAAGCTTGGATTCCACCGATACGACTCCGCTCAGGGATTCGATTTTGGATCTCACGACGTCAAGACCAACGCCGCGGCCGGAGATGTCGGAGATGACTTCCGCCGTACTGAAACCCGGTGCAAACAGAAGCATATATACTTGCTCATCTGTCAGCGTAGCAGCTTCACTTTCGCTCACTACCCCATTCTTCAGCGCTTTACTGAGCACTTTATCCCGATCAATGCCGAATCCGTCATCTTCAATCTCGATAAACACGTGGTTGCCGCTGTGAAACGCACGCAGTTGAACCGTACCGGTCTCAGGTTTGCCGGCGGCAATGCGCTGTGCACCTGATTCCACGCCGTGATCCACCGCATTCCGCAGCAAGTGAACCAACGGATCGCCGATTTCGTCGATGACCGTCCGATCCAGCTCGGTTTCGGCCCCTACGATAACCAGATCGATTTTTTTATCCAGCGATTTTGCAAGGTCCCGAACCATTCGCGGAAACCGGTTAAAGACGGAATCGATTTGAACCATCCGCAGCTTCAATACAATATTTTGCAAGTCACTGCTGACCCGGCTCATATGCTCCACCGTTTCGGTCAAGTCGGAGCGTTTCACTTCGTACGCCAACTGTTCCAACCGGGAACGGTCAATCAGCAGCTCGCTGAATAGATTCATAAGCACGTCAAGGCGATCGATATCGACCCTGATGGTTCTGGAAGGAGCGGCACCGCCAGTCGGACGGGCGTTTGCTTTGCCTTCTTCCGCTTTGACCAGCTTGCCTGTAGCCGATTTTCCGGTATCCTTGGCAGTTGGCTCTGCAACCGCCGAAGCCGCTGCGGTTTCTTTTAACCCTGAGTTCAACTGGCCCAACGTCTCATCATCCAGAAGCGCTACATGAGCGGAGTCGATTTCCGACAGATTCATGATCATACCTTGAAGCTCGGCAGCCTCTTTTTGTGTTATGTAATAGAGGGAGAAGCTGCGATCGAATTTTTCCTGTTCAATTTCTTGAACAGAAGGGTAGGATTTGACAACTTCCCCGTAGCGCTCCAGAAGATCGAACACTAGATAGGCCCGGGCAGCTTTTAATTGGCAATCTTCGCGGATTGCCACCTCAATGTACATTACCTTGTGCCCTTCGGCAATCGACTGTTCCAGTACGGAGTACTGATATTCATCCAACTGAATTGCCGCTCCGCCTTCCGAAGCCGCATTCTCAGCCGGTTTACCGTTATTGTTTTGTCCGGATGGTGCCATGTCGCCGCGGACGATCGCTTGCAAAGAAGATACAATTGCACTTACGTCCTCTTTCCCGTCACCGCCTTGGGTAATATCCTGGACCATCGACTGCAGGGCGTCAAGACTTTGAAACAAGGTGTCAAAAATAAAGTCCTGCATCTTCAACTTTTCGTCTCGCACCAGATCCAGCACATTTTCCATTTGATGTGTCAGTGAAGACAAATCTTCATATCCCATCGTGGCTGCCATGCCTTTCAACGTATGGGCGGACCGGAAAATCACCTGCACAATCCCGAGATCGTCAGGACGGTTCTCTAATTCCAGCATCTTTTCGTTTAATGATTGTAAGTGATCGTTCGACTCATCGATAAACATGGATAAATATTGGTTCATGTCCATGGTGAGGCACCTCCTTCAAGAGATTCCGTTTATTTCACAACTTGTGCAAGCCTGTAACCAATTTCGTGCAGCGGTAATGATTGACTCACGCAGCCCAATTCGATCGCTGACCGGGGCATTCCGTATACCACGCAGGTTTCTTCGCTTTCCGCAATCGTCGACGTCACTCCGGCTTCGTACAACCGTTTCATACTTTTGGCACCATCGCTACCCATACCGGTTAAAAGAACGACGTGCCTGTTCAGCGTTACCAAAGGCAGAAGCGAATCATACAAAACATCCACGGACGGCCTGTGTCCATTTCGCGGCTCACCGTCCGACAATGACAGTTTAAAACCGCCGTCCGGATCACAAATGACGTTTAAATGGTAACCTCCATGAGCTACGTAAGCCGTGCCTGCCTGTAGCCTCATGCCTTCCTCGGCCTCCACTACGGTTAATTCGCTCAAACTGCTTAACCGTTGGGCAAGCGATTTCGTAAAATTCGGCGGCATGTGCTGAACAATAACGATCGGGGCCGGAAAATCGGCAGGCAGTTTCTCCAAGACGGCCTTTAGCGCTTTGGGACCACCGGTTGAGGTACCAATGGCGACCAGATCTGTAAAATTCGCCCGGCCCGCCCTTGAAGGACGTCTTTCCCGTTCCCGGGCAGCATGTTCCAGCTCCGCAGTCTGCCGGGCCGGCGGCTCGTCCACCTGCTTACCCTGTCTTGCCACCGACGTTGCGCCATTCACGCTGCGCGCCTTTGAAGGCGCAATCCGATCCGCTGCTTCTTTATCGCGCCTCCTCGATTCCTCCGGCTTTGCCTCCGCCACGGCAGGCTTGCCTTTTGCAGGCAGTTCGATAGTCTTACGCTGGTCTGGAATCTCCTTGTCCAGCGGATTGCGCTTTGTACGACCAGCCATGGAACCCCGATCCAAGGAAGATTCCAATATCTTGCGGGACTTTCCTTCAGTCGGCGGCTTACCTGGATTTCCTGAACTTAAAGGCGAAGGTTTCCGGGGAGCAGGCGGAAGCCGCTCCGGCGCCTTGGACTGCAGCGCCGCGTTCCTTGCTGCCCTTCGCTCTTTAGCCAGCATCGCAACCCGGATCTGCTCCCGGAGTTCCCGTCCGACCTGCTCGATATCATGCGAACTGGTTGATGCCGAAGGCTTGCGGATAAAATCAAAAGCTCCAAGTTC
The DNA here is from genome assembly GCF_003337355.1 of Fontibacillus phaseoli. Taxonomy (GTDB): domain Bacteria; phylum Bacillota; class Bacilli; order Paenibacillales; family Paenibacillaceae; genus Fontibacillus; species Fontibacillus phaseoli. The sequence continues at coordinate 36,984 of NZ_QPJW01000002.1, forward strand.
GAGCGCCATGATCGTTTCGCGCATCCCCTGCTCATTGATGCCGGAAAGCATGATCACTGGCAAAGGATGTCGCTCCATAATGTGTTTTAATGCCTCAAGTCCGTTCATTTCCGGCATTTCTACATCCATCGTCACCAGGTCCGGCGCGAACGACTCAATCATTTCGATTGCTTCTCGCCCGTTCTTTGCCGTTCCATTCACCCGAAATTCCGGATCCTGTTCGATAAGATCGGATACGATTTTCCGCATGAACGCCGAATCGTCAACCACCATCACCCGATAAGGCATATTTCGTTCCACTCCTGTTCCTTTATACAGAATCATTTTGCGCGTTTAAGCCATTTATGCATAAATCCTTTGATTCCTGACAAAGTATCATTTGACCTAACATGTGGAACATCCATATACTTCATAGCCAAACGCTGTACGTCCCGTGCCGCTGCACATCCGGGGAAAGCAGCCGAAAACGGTATCTGTCTTTTAACCGCTTGCATGACATGTGCATCATCGCTCAAATGCCCCAGCGTAGGAATATTAATATCCAAAAATTGTTTCGCGACCAGGCAGATTTTATCCGCCACCTGCTTGGCTTCGGTTTCGCCGGAAACCCGGTTTATTACGAGCCGAAACGATACGTCCCTTTCCAGCCCGTGCACCACTTTGATCAGCGCATATGCATCCGTAATCGAAGTCGGTTCCGGCGTCGTAACGACCAGACATTCATCGGCAGCGGTAATGAATTTCAGCGTTTCTTTCGAGAGGCCCGCCCCGGTATCAAAAATGATGAAGTCCATCTCTTCCGAAATCCGTTCAATTTGAGAAGTAAAATAGTCCAGATCACTCTCCGACAAACTGAACAAATCCGCCATGCCCGAGCCCCCTGCTATGAAAGGAAGCCCGCCTGTACCGAGCTCGATAATCTCGAGAATGTCGCGTTCGCCTTTTAGCAAATGATACAAGCTGTATTTCGGACGAACTCCCATCAAAACGTCGATGTTGGCCATACCGATATCCGCGTCGAAAATAAGTACTTTTCGGCCGAGTGATTTTAATGCAAGAGCGAAATTCAGAGTGAAATTAGATTTCCCGACCCCGCCCTTGCCGCTACTCACAGTGATAATCCGGGCTGCACGTTTTTTGCCTGATGGTTGTTCGTCGGAATCCCTTGCCGATACCAGCTGTCTAAGTGCATGTGCCTGGTCATTCATGAGCCCTTAGCTCCCAAAATTAAGTCGAGCAGTAATTCGCGGTCTGCCGAAAGCAGATCATCAGGTACGTTTTGTCCATTGGCAATATAAGAAACCCTCAATGGATATTCGTTAATCAAATTGTACATTGGACCAACACTTTCTGTCTCATCCAGTTTCGTAAAAATCACTTTGTCCAACCCGTACCTGCTGAAATGTTCCGTAATCTTCTTCATGTCTTGACTTTTGGAAGTGAGACTGAGCACCAGATAAGTTTCGCTTTGCTCAGAAGTAGCTAGCATGCTATGCAACTCTGCAACATGTATTTCGTTCAAATAATTCCGGCCCGCCGTATCCATTAAGATCAGATCACAGTGGGAAAGCCGCTGCATCGCTCTTTGGACATCTCCCGGCGACTGCACGACTTCAAGCGGCACATTCAAAATCGAAGAGTAAGTTCGAAGCTGTTCGATCGCCGAAATTCGGTACGTATCCGCAGTTATAAACCCTACCTTTTTGTGCCCCCGGAAAATTTGGTCAGCCGCCAATTTCGCGATGGTCGTCGTTTTGCCCACTCCCGTTGGTCCTGCAATGTACACGATTCTGGTGTCATCACGAATTCCTTCACCGACGCGTTCTTGCAGGAAAGAAGTGGCTTCCGATCTGATGAACAGATCCAGTTCTTCCTCCGCCAACGATTTTCCGGAATCAATCCAGTGCCTGTATGCGCTGTCTAACCATTGCTCAATCAGGTCGGGTGATAACTCCTGGATTTCCAGCCTACTTTTGATCGCCGGCAGTGGGTCAGGCAGTTCCCGGTTTTCATTCTGATGTCTTGCCAATTGTCCGATCCAGGATTTCATCTCCCGGAGTTCCTCCAGAAGCCGTTCTTCCTTCAGTTTCATATAATCGGCTTCTTTTGGAACCGTTGATGCTACGGAGGGACTTTTCTGATTCAAATCAGCCTGGCGCAGCGCTTCGTCCCATCTGCTAGCAGCCGTCTCTTCTCTAGCTAGATCAGGTTGTCCTTTTGCAGAAGCGGTGTAGTTAAGTTCCGAAGTCGGCACCCGACTCGGCATCTGCGCCAACGGAGCCTCCCTCTCTTGCTTCACAACCGGGTGTTCCTGTAGTGCCGACTCCTGTAATGGACCGCGAGACGCTTGAGCAGTTGCCGTTACAGCTGGCTGTACGCCTGCTTGGCCGGGCTCAGTTCCTGATGATGAGGAGGCGGAGGCTACCATTTGCGAAGATTTCCGGTAAGCATCCGGAACCGCCGCTCTGGCAATCGGTGTTGCCGCGGTTCGAACCGGTTGAGGCTTCGGCTTGGCAGCAGAAATATCGCTGCTTTCCGAAGCCGCAATAACTTCGATTTTCTTTTTGCCGAACAAACCCATAAATCCGCCAACCTTCAGCTCCTTGGTGCTTAAAATAACGGCATCCGCTCCGAGTTCGCTGCGTATTTTGGACATGGCATCCGGCATCGTGTCGACGATATAACGCTTTACTCTCATATGTTCACCACTCCGACACTCTGAATTTCCACATTAGGTTCGAGCTCACTATAAGACAATACCGGAATATCCTGCATACTTCTTTCAATTACCTGACGCAAATACATCCGGATCGTCGGCGAAGTTAGAACAATCGGCTGCTGACCCGACTGTAAAAGACGGTTAATCTGCTCCGAAAGCTTCTGGAAAAGACTCTGGGTAGACACCGGATCCAGCGCCAAATAACTGCCTTGGTCACTCTGTTGGACGCTTTCCGCAATTTTCTTCTCCAGTGTTGGTCCCACCGTAATGACGCGCATCGTTTCACCTTGCTGAGTGTATTGCTGCGTGATTTGCCGGGAAAGCGACTGTCTGACATATTCCGTCAAAACATCCGGGTCCTTCGTGTAGGACGCATAATCCGCCAATGTTTCAAAAATCGTCACCATGTCGCGGATCGAAATTTTTTCACGAAGCAGCTTTGCCAACACTTTCTGAACTTCCCCAACCGAGAGCAGCGAAGGGATCAACTCGTCCACCAGCACGGCGTAATTCTCTTTGAGATTGTCGATCAGCGACTTCGTCTCTTGACGGCCCAACAGCTCATGGGCATGTTTCTTGATCAATTCCGTAAGATGCGTAGCAACGACGGACGGCGGGTCGACCACCGTATAACCGGACAACTCCGCCCGATCTTTGGTAGATTCATCAATCCAAAGCGCCGGAAGTCCGAAAGCCGGTTCCTGGGTCTCAATACCTGAAATTGATTCGTCATCCATCCCAGGACTCATCGCCAAATAGTGATTAAGTAATAATTCACCACCACCTACGACATTTCCTTTAATTTTGATGACATATTCATTCGGTTTTAGTTGAATATTGTCGCGAATCCGGATTACAGGAACGACGAGCCCCATTTCCAAAGCGCACTGACGCCGGATCATGATGATCCGGTCAAGCAGGTCGCCGCCCTGTCCCGTATCTGCAAGCGGGATAAGCCCATACCCGAACTCGAACTCGATCGGATCGACTTGCAGCAAATTGATAACGCTCTCGGGGCTCCGAACCTCTTCGATCTGTTGTTCCTCTTCCTGGATCTCCTGCTGGATTTGACGGAGATTTATATTTTTTTGCATTCTTCTTCCGGCAAAAATGAGCAGCCCGGCAAAAGGAAGGGTCGTCCACGGACCGATTGGAGTGAACAGTCCGAGCATGCCGATCGTTCCGGCAACGATATAAATCAATTTAGGGTAGGAGAATAGCTGTCCCGTAATATCGTCAGCCAGGTTTCCTTCGGAAGATGCCCGGGTAACGATTAGGCCTGACGCCGTTGAAATAAGCAGCGCCGGAATTTGGCTAACCAGACCGTCCCCGATCGTCAGGATCGAGTAAGTCGAAAGCGCCTCTCCGAACGGCATTCCGTGAATGGACATCCCGATAATAAAGCCGCCGATCAGGTTAATCAGAAGGAGAATAATACTGGCGATAGCATCGCCTTTAACGAATTTACTCGCCCCGTCCATTGCCCCGTAGAAATCAGCTTCTTTCTCGATTTTGGTCCGGCGTTCCCGGGCCTGTTGTTCATTAATCAGACCTGCGTTGAGATCTGCGTCAATACTCATCTGTTTCCCCGGCATCGCGTCGAGGGTAAAACGGGCTGCCACTTCAGCTACGCGTTCCGAACCTTTGGTGATAACGATAAACTGCACGACCACCAGAATCAGGAAGACGACAAAACCGACAACGGGCTCCCCTTGGGATACCCATGAACCAAAAGTGGCGACAACGTCGCCGGCTTCGGCCTGTCCCAGAATCAGCTTGGTAGTTGATACGTTTAGCGCCAATCGGAATAACGTTGTAATGAGCAGCATGGCTGGAAAGATGTTGAATTGCAATGCTTCCCTTGTGTTCATCGCTACCAGCAAAATCATTAACGCTATCGATATATTAATAATAAGAAGAAAATCCAGCAGCAAAGTCGGGATCGGGACAATCATTAATAGAACAATACCGATAACGCCGACTAGGACTAATATATCTTTGAACTTCTTCACCGGTTCTTCCTCCGATCCCGAACTTTATTTCACCTTTCCTTGCAACCTGTATACATAAGCCAAAACTTCGGCAACAGCCTGGAACAGATCACCGGGGATCATATCCCCGATCTCCGCTCTCTGGAACAATGCCCTTGCCAGCGGCTTGTTTTCGATGGTGACAACGCCGTGCTCCTTAGCGATCTCCTTGATGCGGAGAGCGAGAAAGTCCTGGCCTTTGGCCACGACCTGAGGAGCATCCATCTGCGATCCGTCATACTTCAGGGCTACGGCAAAATGCGTCGGGTTAGTGATGATCACATCCGCCTTCGGCACCTCCTGCATCATCCGCTGCAACGCCATACGCCGCTGTCTTTCCCGGATTTTGCCTTTAATGATCGGGTCGCCTTCCATTTTTTTGTACTCGTCTTTGATATCCTGCTTCGACATCTTCAGACTTTTTTCATGCTCGTATTTCTGATAGATGTAATCAAGAACCGCTAATACCAACAGTGCGGCCGCGATCTTTATTCCCAAATTCATCGTGACTTCTGAAGTAAAGTGGAACGCCTCTTCCACCGGGATTTGGCCAAGCTTGGCGATGTGGCTTCTTGCATCCCATATGGTCGTATAAACGAGATAACCAATAATGGTGAGCTTTAGTAGGGATTTTAAAAACTCGACGAGTGCATGCATCGAGAATATTTTTTTAAACCCTTTGATCGGATCCAGCTTGCTGAACTTCATTTTGAGCGGATCGCCGGTCAGCAAAAAACCGACTTGAGCGTAATTGGCAATCACCGCCATCACGACGATGACCAGAAATATCGGGGCAAGCAGCAGTAGAATCTCTACCGCATAATCCCCTAGCATTAACATTACGTTTTCTTGAGTCACATTCATCGTCAGCCTGTGGTAAAAAACGTCGCTAAACAGAGAGACCAGACGCTCCTTAATATAGCCGCCGAAGGCAATCAGGCACAAAAAGGCAGACAGTAAAATGACCGATCCCGATATGTCCTGGCTTTTGGCAACCTGGCCTTTCTTTCTTGCATCCTGACGTTTCTTGGGCGTCGCTTTCTCCGTCTTTTCTCCGGAAAACAGCTGTAAATCCAGTTCAAACCGAAACGTCATCAGCGATCACCCCTTCCCTACGTCGGCCGGTTCCCAAGCGTACCGAATAAATTGTGCAGCGCTTGAAACATGACTTCAAAGAGATGTTCGAACGCAAAGATGAAGCCCGGAACCAGAAGGAGCAGCACTACCAGCCCCACAATGATCTTCAATGGAATTCCAATGACGAAAACATTAAACTGGGGTGCCGTTCGGGCCAGAAAGCCAAGCGCAACGTCTGTCAAAAACAAGGCTACGACCAGCGGTGCGGCCATTTGGAAGGCTAGCGTAAATGACTGGCTGAATGTACTGACCAGAAACCCCGAAACGCTTCCCTGATAAATTCTTTGAAAAACATCATTCGATAAAGGCATCCAGTTGTAGCTGCGAATCACCGCATCCAGCAAATAATGATGTCCGTTAATGCTTAAAAAGACCAGTGTAGCGATAATATACTTAAAGTTACCGAGTACTGGAGCAGAAGCACCGGTCATCGGGTCGAGTACGTTTGCCATACCGAATCCGATTTGAATGTCGATGAAAGATCCGGCAGTCAAGATGGCGGAAAAGATTAGATAAGCCACATAGCCCATCAAAAGCCCGATCAAAACCTCCCGTATAATCAGCAAAACGTAGCCGAGATCTTGTGGCAATGCCTGGTTGGTTCCTTGAATCATCAGAATCAATAACGCGATCATGGCGGACATCCCGATTTTGAAACTAGTAGGAACAGTGCGAGATGAAAAAACGGGTGCCACAACAAAAAACGCCGTCATTCGACAAAAAATTAACAGAAAGACTGAAATTCCGTGCAGTATGATCTCCATAATTACTTCGGCCTAACCGATATAACTAGATAGATTGTTTAAAATACCGTAGGTGAAATCAACTAGAGTCGATAAAATCCACGGCCCGAACAACAATAAAGCCAGAAGCACGGCAACGATTTTTGGAACAAAGGCCAGCGTCTGTTCCTGAATCTGGGTAGTGGCTTGAAAAATACTCACGATCAAACCTACAACCAGACCAATTACCAGCATCGGGGCACTAACCTTTAAAACGGTATAAACGGCTTGTCCGGCCAAACCGATGATGAATTCCGAACTCATAACCGTCTTCCCCCTCTTTACACAAAATAGAATGTATCACTTCCAGTTCTTCCGTTCCGATGCTCTTGTCATGTACTAAAGCTGGCCAACAACGATTTGACGATCAAATACCATCCGTCTACCAGAACAAAGAGCAGAATCTTAAACGGTAGTGAAATCATGACCGGAGGTAGCATCATCATCCCCATGGCCATTAGAACACTGGAAACGACGATGTCGATGATCAAAAACGGAATAAAAATCATAAAGCCCATTTGAAACGCCGTCTTTAGTTCACTTATAGCAAACGCCGGAACCAACACCGTAATCGGAATCTCTTCATAACTATTCGGTTTTTCCGTTTTGGTATAGCTCATAAATAATTGCAAATCTTTCGGACGCGTATGCGAATACATAAACTTCTTCATCGGTACAGCCGCTTTGTTCAACGCTTCCGTTTGGGTAATCTCCCCTTTGATATACGGCTGCAGGGCTACCTCATTTATTGTCGAGAGCGTCGGGCTCATGACAAACAGCGTCAGAAAAAGAGCCAAACCGATAAGCACCTGATTGGGGGGCGACGTCGCAGTCCCGAGTGAGCTGCGAACGAAACCGAGTACAATAACGATACGGGTAAAACTGGTCATGAGCACGAGAATAGCCGGCGCTATGCTTAATACCGTAATAAGCAGAATTAAGGAAAGCGAGCTTGTGCCCCCTCCCGTGCCCGTATCTCCCCCGATCTGAATCCCGATATTCGGAATCGGATCCACAGGTTCAGCGTAAGCCATGGAAACCGCCAATGCGCTCCATAAAGTAAACAGTAATGTTATGATCAGTACTTTTTTCTTCATGAATCCCTCAACCGATCTGTAGATTGTTCTTCCTGATCCTTAAGCAGTTCCTCCATCTGGCGCTTGCGGCTGGGCATTCTGTTCAACTGCGAATGAAATACCTCGTGAAAGGACTTTCCTTCCAGTTCCTCCGCTTCTCCCGGAGTTTCTTTGCGAAAACGGGAGACGAGTCCAGATAGTGCCGAAGCAAACCCGGCAAACTCCGTCCCCTCTTGTTCAAAAGTTTGCTGCAAAAGAACCACTTCTTCCGGATCGGAAATCTTATCGACCAAGGTGATATTTTCACCCACTCCGACAAGGTAGATGCTGTTACCAATTTCGATCACCTGGAGCGACTTGTTCGGCCCGAGACCGACTGCTCCCATCGTCCGGATCGAGCGGCTTTGGGATAGAACTCTATTCTTTTTCCCTAAGAAACGAATTAATAGAATAATCAGAACAATGATTATAGCCAATACGAAGATGACCGTAATCAGGTTACCCCAAAGATTGACATCCCCGTTATATAACTCGTCGGGCGTGTCCTCAAGTGATAAAGTCATGAGTTTGGCCTACAATCCAAGCGTTTTGTTGATTGCTTCGATAACCCGGTCGGACTGGAACGGTTTTACGATAAAGTCCTTCGCGCCGGCTTGAATAGCATCGATAACCATCGCTTGTTGTCCCATCGCGGAACACATAATGACTTTGGCGTTCGCATCCATCTTCTTGATTTCTTTCAAAGCCGCAATTCCGTCCATTTCAGGCATCGTGATGTCCATAGTGATGAGATCCGGATGCAATTCTTTGAATTTCTCGATCGCTTGCGATCCGTCTTGCGCTTCACCGACAACCTCGAACCCATTTTTCGTTAAAATATCGCGGATCATCATTCTCATAAAAGCTGCATCGTCTACGATTAGAATTCGGTTTGCCATTGATTAAAAATCCTCCCTAAACTTCTACTATTGTAATTTTTGAATGCGGTCCCACTGGCTAACAATATCCGTGACGCGAACACCAAAGTTTTCATCGATGACAACGACTTCGCCTTTTGCGATCAATTTGTTGTTCACCAATATATCCACCGGTTCACCGGCAAGCTTGTCCAACTCGATGATCGAACCTTGTGACAATTCGAGGATATCCTTAATCTGTTTCTGGGTCCTTCCTAATTCTACGGTGACTTTAAGGGGAATGTCCATCAATAAGTTTAAATTATTTGCGTCAGCTTGCCCGAAAGCAGGGTTCCCCAAATTCGCGAATTGTACCGGCTGAACATTTACCCCCCGACCAGGCATGCTGCCGTAATGCTGCGGCTCGCTGTAAGGCCGTTCTTGGGGCGGATAATAGTACCCCGGAGGCTGTTGCATTGGCGCTCCCATAGGCGGCTGCATGGCCGGCGGGACTTGATGTGCGGCCATTGGAGGCTGCTGATAAGCTGGCGCGGGCGCTTCGTACGCCGGTGCAGGAGGCTCATAGTATGCTGCCGGAGCTGCTGCGGCCGCCGCTTCTTCCCGGGCCGACGGCTCGGAAGACGAACCGTTGATCAGACTGTCGACCATTTCTTTGGCGAATTTGACAGTCAACAATTGCATAATCGTCGAATCGATCAAATCCCCAATCGTCAGCCGGAACGAAATTTTAATCAAAATTTCGTCAGGAGGCAGGCTTGTTACTCCGCTTCCGTTCGTCATATTCAAAATATCGATACCCGGCGGGGAAATGTTCACGAACCGGTTAAAGATCGTCGACATCGACGTCGCCGAAGAACCCATCATTTGATTCATCGCCTCCTGAACGGCGCTGATATGAATCTCATTTAATTCTTCGTCGGCAGGGTTTCCTTCGCCGCCCAGCATCAGATCGGCAATGACCTGAGCATCCCTGGTCTTGATTACAAGTGAATTGACGCCTTCAAAACCGTCGACATACTGTACGTGAATGGCGACATGAGGCTTAGGGAATTCGGATTCAAACTGGGAACGCGTGATAATGGATACTCTAGGTGTAGTAATATCCACCTTTTTACTAAGCAGGGTCGACAATGCTGTAGCCGCGCTTCCAAAAGTGATGTTCCCGATTTCACCGAGAGCGTCCTGTTCCAGCGGTGACAAATAATCGGAAACCGTGGGTTCGGGAGCCGAGTCCGTGCTCGTTTGTTTCAGCAGGGCATCTATTTCTTCCTGGGACAAATAATCTTTACTCGTCAAGTTCCTCAACTCCTTCGGTGACAATTTCATCAATTTGAACGGCAACACGATCTTTCAGCGTACCTGGACTTCCGATATACTTCAACCGGTCGCCAACCCGGATGGACAAGCCATCCTGTACCGGTTTGTTCAGGGAAATTACATCGCCCGCGGAAAGCTCCAAGAACTCCTGTACAGTTATCTGTGACTCTCCAAGTTCGGCAATGATCGGCAGCTTGGCTTTATTCACGCGGTGCCGGAGAGCATCAACTTCTTCGGGTACGCGGGATTTTTTCTGGGATACGAACCAATGATGAACCGACAGTTTCGGCATGATTGGCTCAATTACGACATGCGGGATACAAAGGTTGATCATTCCCGACGTGTCCCCGATTTTCGTGCTCAACGAGATGAGCGCAATCGTTTCGTTTGGCGAAACGATCTGCATGAATTGGGGATTGGTTTCCAACGCTTCCATCCGCGGATTAATGTCGATTATGGTTTTCCAAGCTTCCTGAAGGCTTTCGAAGGCTCTACTGAATATGCGTTCCATAATAATCGTCTCGATTTCAGTCAAAGAACCGATTTTGGAAGGCGCTGTCCCGATTCCTCCAAGCAACCTGTCCAGCATGGCAAAGGCCACATTGGGATGCACTTCAAGCACCATTCTGCCTTCGAGCGGCTCCGCCTCGAAGATGTTGAGAATCGTCATCTTCGGAATGGACCGGATGAATTCATCGTAAGGAAGCTGTTCGACCTGAACCACATTAATTTGTACGAAGGTCCGAAGCTGCGCCGAAAAGTAAGTCGTAAGAAACCGGGCGAAATTTTCATGGATCCGGGTCAAACTACGGATATGGTCTTTTGAAAATCTTACCGCTCTCTTAAAATCGTAAGCACGGATCTTTTTCTGAGTCTCTTCCTTTTTTAGTTCCTCGGCATCCATTTCTCCGGAAGAGAGTGCGGCCAGCAAGGCGTCTATCTCATTTTGCGATAATACATCTACCAAACAATTCACCCCCTTGAAAGAAAGTCTAGATCGATATGTTCTAAATAGTTGTCATAACAAAGTATGTGATATCGATTTGAATCAATTTTCCTTCCGGAAGGGTCTTGTTGATCAGGTTGGTTAATTTGGAACTCAAATTATCTTTACCCTTGGCTCCCGTTAAATCTTCCGGCTTCGTATCGGCCAGCGTCTTGATAATAATCGGCTTCACTTTGAAGTCCTTGATTTTATCAAAAGCTTCCTTCGAAGTCTCCTTATCAAGCTGGAAAGCAAAGTTCATCACCACTACATAGTTCGGGTCGGACAAGTTCGTCTTGATATCATCAATCGTCGAAGTAACTTTAACTATTTCATCCGCTGTCAAATGTTTCAGCACCGCTTCACTATTATCGGCAGCTTGTACCTCGCCGCCTCCAGAAGGGGCCGACATTTGGTTAATCAGCAGGAAGGCGGCCAATACGATCAGCGTAATGGAAAGCATAATAGTAATCAGCCATGGCGCCATCTTTTTCATGACAATTCCTCCGTTTGTTGCACTTTAATAGTTGCTGCATGGATACCGATCTCGCTGTAGTAATCCTTAATCATCACGATCACTTCGGCCGCCTTCTCCAGCACGATTATACGCTTTCCGGTAATCAAGGTTACGTATGTATCGGGCGTTTCTTCCACGGTTTCAATCATTAATGCATTAAGACACACTTGAGTACCGTTCAGTCGTGTTACTGAAATCATGTTTCCCCTCCCAAATAGAACGGGGAAGAAGGTTATCCTCCCCCGCTATCCTTCATCCTAACGCTTCAGGTTAACAACTTCCTGCAACACTTCATCCGAGGTAGTAATTATACGGGAGTTTGCCTGAAATCCGCGCTGGGCAACGATCATCTCGGTGAATTCTCCAGTCATATCGACATTGGACATTTCCAGCTGACCGGAAACGATCGCTCCGGTTCCGACTTCGGCATTGTTTGCCGTCGTCGCAACAAGTTCACCCTCTTCGTTTGCATTCAAGGTCATCCGGTACAGATTGCCGCCGATTTTCTCCAGACCTTCCGGGTTCGTTACCTTGGTTACGCCAATTTGTCCTCCAGGCTCAGTGTCGCCGGTGTTCATTTTCTGAACAATTGTTCCGTCCGCTGAAATGGAGAATGCTGTAACATCATCCCCAATAGGTTCAAGCGGATCCCCGCCGGCGTCGCAAACGAGCAAGCCGTCGGAAGTAACGAGTTGGCGGGCGGCATCCAAGTGGAAGTCACCGGCACGAGTCAGGAAGGCAACTTCTTGATCGGCCGACAGTTTAACCAGGAAGAAACCGTCGCCGTCAATCCGCAAGTCAAGCGGATTGTTGGTCGTCATGGCGCTACCGCCCGTATGCAAGGTATCGATTGAGCCGATGGATACGCCGAGGCCGATCTGTCTTGCATTGATCCCTCCGCTTTCGTCTTCTACCGGAGCAGTAACCCCGGAAACCGTCTGGCTCATGATATCCTTGAACATCACGCGGCCGGATTTGAAACCCACTGTGTTTACGTTAGCAATATTGTTACCGATGACATCGAGTTTCGTTTGAAACCCGCGCATGCCTGAAACGCCCGAATACATGGATCTTAACATTTTTTGCATTCCTCCCTGGAATAATATCAATTTAGCCGCATCAGTCGATCAGCGGCGCTCGAGGGCTTTCCGAATCCGGGCCAGCCTTCTAACATCTAAGGAATAATTACAGCGCTATCGATTTGCGTGAATACATTGTCTTTCATACTGCTTCCGTCCATTGCCGTCACAACCGTACGGTTGTTCACATTGACGATCAAAGCCATATCCTTCATCAAGATGAGCGAATCTTTGGCCCCTTTGGCAGCTGCACTGTCAATCGCCGATTCAATCTGGTTTAGTTGCTCCGCCTTTAGTTCAATCCCGCGTTGCTCCAGCCGCTTCACAGCATGATTACTAAAATGCAAGAGTCTGTTTTCAAGCAAATCTTTAAATGAATTGCCTTGCGCATCCGCAGTTTTTATATTCTTGCTTTGCGATAAAGCGTTAGGCTGAATGCGTCCGGGGTATAAGCTTCCGATACGGATAGGATCGTTCACTGTACATCAGCTCCCAATCCTGAATCTGACGAGTTGTCGTCTTCAGTTGGTTGTTCCGGTTCCGGTTCTGGCTCAGGAGCGTTCTCCACCTGCTCAATCTTGGATATATCGACCTCTTTATCGCCGACCTTCACATAATGAAGACCGCTGCGTACGATAATGGAATCAACCAAGCCACTCTCCACGGTTTTAATTACTTCAGGCTTTTTAGTTTTGATGTCGTAATTGCCGGTCTTCGTCTCAGCAACCCAACTGACCAATTTACCGATCAGCCCCGAGCTGTTCCCCAGGGATTGGCTCATAGCTTTAAGTTGATCTGATATATTAACCAACTGTTCGACAGAAGTAAATTGTGCCATTTGGGCAACCATATCTTTATTGTCCATGGGAGACAACGGATCCTGATATTGCATCTGGGCCATCATCAGCTTCAAAAAATCGTCTTTGCCGAGCTTATTGTCCTTTTTGCTGGCCTTGGCTACGTTCTCCGCAGAATAGTTCGGCCACGTCGCTCCGGTTGATACAATCTCTGCCACTGTTCATCCTCCCTTCTCTTAAGCTCTAGCGACAAAGGAACTGCCAAGCGAAGACTCGCGTTCTCTGACTCCGGAAATCCATTCGTTCCATTCGTCGTTCAAATCATTAATTGCAAGAAGCTCTTCCTCGCGAACCACTTCACGGCGCTTCCCGTTTTGCTGCTGATTCGTGCCGTTCCCTTGCTGACGTCCATCCTGATACATATGGGAGGACAGCGCTGTATTCTGCGTTACTTCAAGTTTGCCAACCTGAAGTCCTTGGGATTGCAAGGCTGATCTAAGCTGCGCCAACTGGGCTTCAAGCGATTCCTTGGCAAAAGTATGCTCGGTCATAAACTGCGCAACCATGTGACCGTTTTGCATCGTAATCTTCACGTCAACTTGACCCAAATGCTCAGGATAAAGGGAAATTCTCGCTTCGGACACGCCACCGGCTTTCACGATATCTAATTTGCTAACCAAAAAGCGGCTCATTTCCTGACCGAAATCCTCTACCGGAACTTGCGGTGTTGCGGATTTCAATGCCGTAGCTGCACTGTCACGAAGGACAAGTTGTCCAGCTGTCACGATATTCCCCGCTTGCAGCGGATGATCACTATCGGAAGATTCGCTTCCGGTATTACCGGAATCTTCTCCAGTCAAAATGACCGGCGAGACCGTAACAGGCGAAACTTTAACGGCGGAAATGTCAGTTTTCGCGATCACCGAAACTTGGAACTGTCCTTCTTCCGATTTGGCTGCAACAGCTTGTCCGGCTTGGTTTAACGATAAAGGATTATCATTCGGCTTACTAGCTTGCAAGTTCGTTGCCTGACCGACTTGTTTGCCCGTTAACGGTTTGGCATCGCCATTCAAGCCAGCTGCAGACATCAAGCTCTGAAGCGACCCCATCAATGCTTTCGCTTGAAGAGTTTCCGTGCCGGAGACAACTGAAGCATTGGATTTGGAAGAAGCTGCAAGTTGAAGTAATGCGTCCTGAACAGCAAAGCGCACCGTCTGTGGATGCTCTGCAAGCGCCGGAAGCAAGCTTTCGGTTGCACCACTGTCAATCGACTGTCCTGTTGCATTATTCTGCAAGAACATGTGCACATTTAGCAACCAAGTCTGCAACACGGCGAGCAGTTCGGGATTTTCGGTAAGAGCTTCATCCAGTTGGTCCAACTGCTGCAGCAAGCCTTGAAGCATAGCATCGAGACCGCTGACATTTCCCTCCGGATTTACACCTTCGCCATTTTCCGTTAATCCTGCCAAAAGCGCCATTTGCGCGGCAAGTTGTCCTTCCTGTGGCTTAACGCCCCCGGTAAGCATGGATATAAGCGTTTGATCGAATGATACTCCACTTCCTTCACCGGATACGTTCTTACCGCCTGAACCGTACCACAATCCGCCTACAGCAGATCCGGTCGACACATTGGAAAGTGTTTGACTCATTTTCTTTTTCACCTCCTTTCACAATAAGTTACTCTTCAATCCTTTGGAAACGGATTAGAGATTACCTTATTTGCTTACAAGCTGATTCACGATTTTCACCGATAGTTGCTCATCTTCCTTGGTCATGGCATCCAAAATTTTGGAGCGGGTTGTATCATTCACGGCTTTCAAAATTTTCAAACCCTTTTCCGGGCTAATCTTGTAAGTTTGAATGATTAGCTTGGATGCAGCTTCCGCAGACATTGATCCAAAGGTTTGAGCCAGCTGAGTTTCGTCCAAAGCTGTCCCGGACGCCTGGGCAGGCTTCTCTTCCGTGGCTTCTTTCTTGAGCCGGGATTGCAATGCGGCAATCGCCAAATCCTCCGCCGGTTTCGTGTCCTTAAGCAGGATCGAGATATCGGCTGCTTTTTGCGGGTCCATTTTCTCCAAAATAGCTACCTTACTCTCATTACTCATCACGCTAAACATCTGCAGCGTTTCGTCGGTCGTCAGCTTATCAAAGATCGCAGCCGCTTTACTTGGACTCATTCCCGAATAAATTTGCGCCAGCTTCTTGACTTCTTTCTGATACGCCGCTTGTTCCTCAGCCTCTTTTTCATCGGTTGCTTTCTGCTGGGCAGCCTCGAGTTGGGATTCCAGATCTTTTACTTTGCCGTCTTTCTCTGCAACCTGATTGTTCACTTGCTGCAACTCCGCTTCCTGCTTGGCCACTTGCTCTTTCAACTGATCCAAGGTAGCTTTTGTGCTCTCTTCTTGTTTTTTCTCCGCTGCCTCTTTGTTCTCCGTCTTTTTCTTCTGCGCTTCCGTCAATTCCGGATCCGGAATAATCTTGTCAATAAACGGGATTTTGTTCCCGATATCTAACAGTGTGTTCTTGAAACTTGGACTGAACAACGTCAGAAGCACAGCCAGCAAAACGACAGTAAACAAAATCGGGGTCATAAAGAATAGAAACCTTGAGAAGCCTCCTCCCCTCGGCTCCTCCAATTCTTCGTCCAGTTCTGTCCGTGCCATTTTCATCCCTCCTTCGCAAACCCATTCTAGCGCCCTGACTCCTTTAACGGGCTCTCATGGCGAACCGGACTGTAGCCATCTCATCCAGTTCGTTTTGTTCCCGAAGAAGCATCACATGCTGATATTTTTCCATCGCCTTCTCTTTAGCTTTCAGCCATACCTTTTCGTCAAGCATCTTGCCGTTCAATGCCACTTTCTTGTTGTCAACATTCACTTCTGCCCGATGCACATCTCCCATTTTCCGGTCGATGCTTTGCTCGAGATAATCCATATACCGCTGCAACTCTTGCAGTTTGATCATCGAAGCCTTGTTCTCCATCTCGGTCTGAAGCGCAAAATATGTTCGGGACCGCTCCTCCAGCAACTGTTCCAGAGAATGCTGCTCTGCCTGGAGTATGCCAACCGCCTCCGAAAGCATCCATTCGGCCTGGGTCTTTTCATTGGTCTTCAAGTCCACGACTTTCTGATAGACGTAACGGAATCTCATCCTTTACCTGTCATCTCCTCGCAAATTCGGAAATTAATTGTTCCTGTGCTTCGGGCAGCGTTACTTTTTCATTCACTTTCTGTCTGGAAAAACCCCAAATGCTCTGAATGTAACTCATCGCCTCATCGATTTCGGCATTGGATCCCTGCTGATAAGCACCGATATTAATGAGATCTTCGGAGTCTTTATAAACCGCGAGCAGACGCTTTAAATTTTCGGCGGCATCATTCTGTTCATCGGTGACGATGTCCTTCATTACGCGGCTGATGCTGGCTAGAATATCGATCGCGGGAAAATGCCCCTTATTCGCGATATTCCGGTTCAGCACAATGTGTCCGTCAAGTATCCCCCGGACTGCGTCAGCAATCGGTTCATTCATATCGTCGCCGTCAACCAGCACAGTGTAAAAAGCAGTGATCGAACCGGTCGGTCCGGTTCCTGCCCGTTCCATCAGCTTCGGCAGAGCGGCAAACACGGACGGGGTATATCCGCGCATTGCGGGAGGCTCACCGACCGCGAGTCCTACTTCCCGCAGCGCCATTGCATACCGGGTAACCGAATCCATCATGAGCATGACATTAAGTCCTCTGTCCCGGAAGTACTCCGCGATCGTGGTAGCGATAAGCGCTCCTTTCATCCGGATCAGTGCAGGCTGGTCGGAAGTCGCCACAATGACAACTGAACGTTCCAACCCTTCAGGACCGAGGTCGCGTTCGATAAAGTCAAGCACCTCGCGTCCACGTTCCCCCACCAGGGCAATTACGTTGACGTCCGCAGCCGTATTGCGTGCGATCATGCCCATCAGCGTACTCTTCCCGACCCCGGAACCGGCAAAAATACCAACCCGCTGTCCTTTGCCGATCGTAAGCAGTCCATCGATCGCCCTGACGCCGATGCTGATCGGCTCGACCACGCGAGGTCTGTTTAACGGATTCATCGGCTTGTTAGTCGTGGAATAGTGTCCCATACGCGACGGAAGCACCGAGCCGTCCAGCGGCTGGCCCAAACCGTCCAGAACTTTGCCCAGCAACTCGGAGCCGACCTGCACGGTCAAAGGCTTCCCGGTCCCTACGACGTCGCAACCCGGGCCGATCGACGTCAATTCCCCGAGCGGCATCAACAGCACTTTGTTATCGCGGAAGCCAACGACCTCCGCCAGCAGCGGCTGGGATGATTTGCTCGGATAAATGTAGCAGACATCGCCGACGCTGGCGTCCGGTCCTTCGGACTCCACCATCAGGCCAATGACCTGAGTCACCTTGCCATTAATCCGAACCGGATCCAAATGCTGAAGATGATCGATATAACGGCTTGAATCAATGCTCGCCATCCGACACTCCCCGTTCTTCGGTCTGCCGTGAAATTCGCAGCAGTTCCTTTTTGATCTCCGCCAATTGGGTATCAATTCTGGCATCCACGCTTCCGAAGGAAGAACGGATCACGCAGCCGCGATCCTGTACCGACGGATCAGGAAGGATTTGCAGTTCGGCCTGAGAGTCGATTACCAGGCTGAGTTCTTCCCTCGCCGCTTGTACAAAAGCAAACTGGGACGGTGCCACGCACAGGGCCAAAATCCCCTGCTCTCTCTTCCGAGACAAGCTCTGCTTGATCAGCTCAACCGTATAATCCGGTTCGAGATCCAGCTGTTTGTCGATCACTTTCTCAGCTATGGCACAACTCAGATCCACCAGAAACGGCTCTGCTTCTTGAATAATCCGTTCTTTTTCCAGATAAGCTTGTTCGAGAACGGAACTCGCTTCTGCCATCATTTCCTCTATTTTTGCCTGAAGCGCCTGTTCAACCTGTAGCTTTCCTTCCTCATAGCCCTCATTGAACGCTTCGGATTTGACGGCTTCCACGAGATGCTCATCCTGCTCTCTGCGTTCATTCCACCAGGCTTCGATTTGCTCCCTGGCCTCTGCAAGAAGCTGTTCGGCCTGTTCCGAAGCGGCTCTTACCTGGCTCTCAGCAAATTCCTTGGCATCATACAGCATTTGTTGCCTGGCTTCTTCGGCAGCTACGTCTTGGAGAGATCGGGAATCATCCCGAACCTCCTCCGGAAATTCATCATCTGATCGCGGTTCCTCATAAGTCTCATACGTTTTGGCCAAATTGAGCTGTTTTAGAATGTCTACCGGCACGTACTGGGATACTTTGATCAAATTAGACAATAATGTCATCTCCTCCGCCGCGGGCGATTATAATCTCTCCGGCATCTTCCAATCTGCGGATGGTAGCTACGATACGGGTCTGAGCTTCTTCCACGTCACGCAGCCGCACAGGACCCATAAATTCCATTTCTTCCTTGAAGGTATCGGACATCCGCTTCGACATATTGCGGAAGACCGCTTCGCGGACTTCTTCGCTTGCCACTTTGAGGGCAAGCTGTAAATCCGCATTTTCGATATCGCGAATGATCCGTTGTATGGAACGGTTGTCGATGTTGACGATATCTTCGAACACAAACATCCGTTTCTTGATCTCTTCTGCCAGTTCCGGGTCCTGAATTTCCAACGAATCCAGGATGGTTCTTTCCGTCCCCCGGTCGACGCCGTTCAGAATTTGAACGATCGCCTCGATACCGCCGGCGCTCGTATAATCCTGAGTTACAGTAGCGGACAACTTTTGTTCCAATACCCGCTCCACCTGGGAGATGACTTCAGGCGACGTGCTGTCCATTACAGCGATTCTTCTCGCCACTTCCGCCTGTTTTTCCTGCGGAAGGGATGAAAGAATCACCGCCGCCTGCTCAAATTGAAGGTAGGACAAAACGAGCGCGATCGTTTGGGCGTTCTCGTTTTGAATAAAGTTTAGAATCTGATTCGGTTCCGCTTTGCGGGCAAAATCGAATGGCCTTACCTGCAAAGTCGCTGTCAAGCGATTAATAATATCGATCGCTTTGGATTGGCCCAGCGCCTTCTCCAAAATCTCCTTGGCGTAGGTAATACCGCCTTGCGTGATGTACTCCTGGGCAAGACAGATCTGGTGAAACTCCGCCATGATCATATCTTTTTCCGCGCTTTCCACTTTACGCACGTTGGCGATCTCAAGCGTAAGCTGCTCGATTTCCTCTTCACGCAAATGCTTGAATATTTGGGCGGAAACTTCCGGCCCCAGCGTAATCAACAAAATTGCCGCCTTTTGTCTTCCGCTTAATCCCTGGGAATTTGTTTTTGACAATGCGTTCACCTCTATTCGTCAGCCAGCCAGGTGCGAAGCAAGTTGACGAATTCGTCCGGCTTCTTCTTGGCCAGCGTCTCCAGCTGTTTGCGCACTTGGTTCTCGTTTGTGACAGATTCCAGGTTGATAGAAGGAAACTCCGGCGTAAGCGGCATCGGGATTTCTTCTTCCACCTCTTCTTGCTTGCCTTTGCGGCGAATCAGCAGGAAAATAATGCCTGCAACAGCCAGCAATGCAACGGCTCCGACTCCCCATACCAACGGGCTGGAAAGGCTCAAACCGGAAGATTTTGTCTCCGTACTATAAAAAGCTTGAGAGAAGACAGAAACTTTTTTCTCTAAATCTGCGTCTGTATAAGTAGTACCTGAATCGGCCAAATACGATCCGACAATATTGGTCAGGATATTCTCGATCGCCTTCTGAGTCGCCTGATCTAAAGTTTGTTGACCGTCAGGTGGTTCAACTGCCACATTAATGGTTAAATCCTTTATGACATAGGGACTGGCCACAATGTCCTTGGTAATTCGGTTGACATCATAATTGATAGTGGATGACGATTCCTCCGACGACGAACCGCCGCTTCCCGTGTTACTTCCCGGATAGTTGGATACGTCGGTTTCGCCGGTACCCGCTACGCCGCTGTCAGGAGTCCCTTCACCGGTATAGCTTTTCTGAATTTTTTGGGCGCTGATTTCGATACCCTTCATATTTTCGGTATCCACAGGCGTTACCAAGTTTTCTTTCTGGCTTATCTGGTCAAAATTAAGCTTGGAAGTAACCAGTACTTCAACTTTGTCCTGACCCATCAATCTCGCCAGGAACTGTCTAACGCTTTGCTTTACGTCGCTCTCGAATTTTTTCTGAAGAGCCATATTTTCCTGTACTGCAGTTGTCAGCGATCCGATTTGACCTCCCTGACCTGTAGGCAGCATCACAGTGTCATCGCTGGAAGACAACGAGATGTTTTCCACCGGCAAATTCGGTACAGAAGTCTTCACGAGATTGAAATATCCATCAATTGCTTCCTGATTCGGACGATATCCCGGTTTAAACGTCACCACGACGGAAGCGGAAGCTTTCTCCTGTTCGTCTGGACTCGCAAATACATTTTCCGCCGGAAGATTGATTAGCACCTTCGCATCATTAACCCCTTGCATTTTCTTCAGGAGCTGTTCAATCTCACCGTTTAAGGCGCTTTTGTATTTAACGTTAAATTCATTGTCGGTCATGCCGATCAGAGATGAACTTTCATTAAATGAACTCCATCCGATGGAACCGTTTTGAACGATTCCTTGGGAGCCGACATCGACTTTGACGCGGGATGCCTCTTTGCTAGGGACGGAAATGCTTGTCCCGTCCGGGCCAAGCTTGTATGGAATTTTGCTCGATTCCAGGTGATTGATAATTCCGGCAGCATCCGTAGAATCCAGATTCGTGAAGGCGACCTCATATTCGGTTTTTGAGAATTGAATCGTAAGCAGGATCACGGCCACCAAAATGATGGCTATCGTAGAAATCAGTAATGTTTTTTGTTTCTTGCTGAAATGGTTCCAGTACCCGGTCAATTTGTCCCGATACTGGGCAACTCTCTCATTCACAACGTCACCTCATCCGAAGCATGCTATTTTATTAAATTTGCGTACGCATTATCTCTTGGTAAGCTTCAATCACTTTGTTTCTTACTTGCGTAGTCAACTGCAAACTTAACATGGCTTGCTCCGAGGCGATCATCACCTGGTCCGCGCTTACTTCACCAAGCAGAAATTTTTCATTCATCGTTCCAACATTTTTTTCCTGAGCAGCCACTCCGTTTATTGCGTCCGTTAAAAAGGAACTGAATTCCTTGATAGACTCAGCAGGGGTGGGAGAAACCGGGCTTTTGGGTGTTACCGCCGAGTCTATCGACTTTAATGTGTTAAAGTTCATTGCCTGAATCAAAGATCAACACTCCTAACTCCTAATGAAATTCTATTTTCCGATTTGCAGCGCCTTCATCATCATAGCCTTTGAGGCATTCAATGCGGTTACGTTAGCTTCATAAGAACGCGAAGCCGACATGACATCCACCATCTCTTTCAACATGTCCACATTCGGCATATAAACATATCCTTCGCTATCCGCATCAGGATGAGTGGGATTGTATACCGGCTTGAACGGAGCAGTATCTTCCTTAATTTGCGTAACTTTAACTCCTTGGCTGGCCGAACTGTTGTCGAGCGCTGAATTCAGGGCTTGACCAAATTCGGTTTTCATCGGTGCCATCACAACCATTTTGCGGCGGTAAGGGACCGCTTTTCCATCTACAACCTGCGCTCTTGTCGTTTCTGCATTGGCGATGTTCGAAGAGATAACATCCATCCGGAGACGTTGAGCAGTCAATGCGGAAGCACTGATATTGAAACTGTTACTGATCTTCAAAATTATTTATCTCCCTTCCACAGCGGTGCGCTTCATTTTAATCTGATAATTGATTTGTTCTATGTAGGCATTGTAGCGAAGCTGGTTTTCAGCCAATTGCGTCATCTCGCTGTCAATATCCACATTGTTCAGGTTGTTGTTTATCACGGTGGATTGGTCCGTCAGAACCGAAGGAGTTGGGATTTGGGACGTAAGGCCTATGTGAAAATGCCTTTCATTTGTCCGTCGTCCTTCTAAAGTCAATGTGGAACCGTTCATCTCATTTTGTAAAAGGCTTTCAAAAGCTACACTCGATCGTTTGAAATAAGGGGTGTCATTATTTGCTATATTATTGACAAGAAACCCCTGCCTGAGATTGGCTGCCTGTACTGCCGATTCCAGCCGCTGGAATCCGATACCATTCAATAATTGCATTTCGCTTCCCCCCTAAAAAACGGATAAAAATTCTAATTCTACGTATTCAACAACTTCAGAAACAATTCCTCTTTTTTCGACAAAAATCTCGTTTTTCATGTCTTTCAAACGTCCTAATGTAGAATAAAAGTATAGAATGTCATATATCCTAAGTTTCGTGGAGATTGCAATTTATTACAATAAGAAAAAAGCACTATCTTTGACGAAATTAGCGATATTTTTTGCACTTTTTGCAAATTTTTCAATTTTTTCGAGTGATCTCGACAAAATTTTAATTTCTACAATTTCAGGTATATTAGTAGGAATAACGACAAAAGACCGTAAAACCCGACGATCCATGGGTCTTACGGCCTCGAAAATACATAAAGTGAAAGATTGAACAGGTCCCGATTACAAAATATACTGGCTTAAGTCTCGATCCTTGGCGATATCCCCTAGCTTTTCACGTACATATTCCGGGGTTATCGTCATTTTATCAAGAGTCAGCTCAGGGGCTTCAAAAGACAAATCTTCCAATAGCTTCTCCAAAATCGTATGAAGTCGTCTCGCGCCGATATTCTCGGTATTGGCATTCACGCTGGCCGCGATGGCTGCGATTTCCCTAATAGCTTCAGGTGAGAATTCGATTTCAATATTTTCAGTTCGCAGCAGCTCCGTGTATTGTTTGGTTAGCGCGTTTTGAGGTTCCGTCAAAATCGAGACGAAATCCTCCAATGACAAACTGCCCAGTTCCACCCGAATCGGGAATCGGCCCTGAAGTTCCGGAATAAGATCCGAAGGCTTGGCGACATGAAAAGCGCCGGCGGCAATAAAGAGAATATAGTCTGTTTTGACAGGCCCGTATTTGGTCATTACGGTAGAGCCTTCCACAATCGGCAGAATGTCGCGTTGAACGCCCTCGCGGGAAACATCCGGGCCGGAGCCTTGACTTTTGCTGGCCACCTTATCGATTTCATCGATAAAAATAATGCCGGTCTGTTCGGCACGTTCAACCGCTTCTTGAGTAAGATCGTCCTGGTCGATCAACTTGGAAGCTTCCTCTTGGGTCAGCACTTTCCTGGCTTCCTTGACGGACAGCTTTCTTCTTTTTGTCCGGCGCGGGAGCAGGCTTCCGAACATTTCCTGCATATTCATGCCCATTTGGTCGTTGCCTTGCCCGGCAAACATATCCATCATCGTCGGCGAGTTATCCTCAACATCGACCTCAACGGTCTCGGTTTCCAGTTGTCCCGCCAACAATTTAAAACGCACCTGACGCCGACGCTCGATCAAATTGACATCCTCGTCGGTAGATTCCTGCGAAGCATTGCTCTCGTTTGAATTCTGATTTCCAAACAGCATTTCGAACGGATTGCGGGAGCTTTTGGATTTGCTTTCGGAGGGAACGAGGATTTGTACCAGCCGTTCATTCGCCAGTTCCTCCGCCTTGTCCTTCACTTTCTCTGTACGTTCCAGCTTCACGGTGCGGATGGCGATCTCGACGAGATCCCTTACCATCGACTCCACGTCTCGTCCCACATAGCCAACTTCCGTAAACTTGGTTGCCTCTACTTTGATAAAAGGAGCGCCTACCAATTTGGCCAGACGGCGCGCAATTTCCGTTTTGCCTACACCTGTGGGACCGATCATCAAAATGTTTTTCGGTACGATTTCATCCTGGACCTCTTCGCTGAGCAAACTGCGGCGATAGCGGTTGCGGAGTGCCACGGCGACAGATTTCTTTGCCTGCTTCTGGCCTACGATGTACTTATCCAACTCGGCTACAATTTGTCTCGGCGTTAAATTCCCGTTTGACATGACTTCGTCCCCTCCGATCACAATTCTTCAACAATAATGTTGCTGTTGGTATAAACACAGATTTCAGAGGCAACCTGGAGCGCTTCGCGTGCAATGTCTTTGGCTTCCAGTTGTACCGCATGACGTTTGAGGGCTCTGGCGGCAGACAGCGCGAAATTCCCGCCAGAACCGATGGCCAGTACGTCGTCATCCGGCTCAATAATTTCTCCACCGCCTGATATCAGAAGCATACCGGAATGATCCATGACGATCATTAGTGCCTCCAGTTTGCGGAGTACACGGTCCGACCGCCATTCTTTAGCGAGTTCTACCGCAGCTCTCTGAAGATTGCCATGATGTTCCTCCAGCTTGCCTTCAAACTTTTCAAACAAGGTGATGGCATCCGCCACCGAACCCGCAAAACCGGCCAACACCTGGCCTCTGTATAATCTGCGGACCTTTTTCGCTGTCTGCTTCATGACGACGCTCTCGCCGAACGTAACCTGTCCATCTCCCGCGATCGCTCCCTTGCCGTTATGACGGACGGCACAAATGGTAGTGGCATGAAAACTAGGAACCATGGATACCGCTTCCTTCCTTCTGTTTCTCCTCTGAAAGAGATGATTTTTAGACTATCTTTAGTATCTTATGTCTTCGCCCCGAACTATAGCCCCTTGCTGTCTATAAAAGAACGTAAACTATCCAGCGCCCGACGGGCAAGCGCTTCATTCTTCTCGGCTTTTTTACGGTACCGCGTATCCAGCTTAGGAAACAATCCGAAGTTGGCGTTCATCGGCTGAAAATGCTCAAAATCTGCTGTGGTAATATAACGCGCCATACTGCCGAGCGTCGTGTCTTCCGGGAAAACGATACCTTCTTGGTCCGCAAAGGTGAGGGAAGCGTTGATGCCTGCGATCAATCCGGAGGCGGCCGATTCTACATAGCCTTCCACTCCCGTCATCTGCCCGGCGAAAAAGAGCGTAGGACGCTTCTTCAATTGATAGGTCGGCTGCATCAATTTCGGTGAATTAATAAAAGTATT
Organism: Fontibacillus phaseoli; assembly: GCF_003337355.1. Lineage (GTDB taxonomy): Bacteria > Bacillota > Bacilli > Paenibacillales > Paenibacillaceae > Fontibacillus > Fontibacillus phaseoli. Next base: position 62,320 of record NZ_QPJW01000002.1, read on the forward strand.
GCGGTGCATAACGCCGTAGCGTACAAATTCCGCTTGCTCAAGCCCGGGAATCATGGAGAAGACCCGTTTCTGTTCGCCCCACTTCAAATGGGTCTGAAAACCCACCAGATTGTACAGCGTTCCCGCTGCATTATCCTGGCGCAATTGTACAACCGCATGCGGCAACGTACCCGTATGGGGATTGACCAGACCGACAGGCTTCATCGGACCGAATAGCGCCGTTTGCTTGCCCCGGCGCATCATAATTTCGATCGGCATGCAGCCCTCGAAATAAACTTCTTTTTCAAACTCTTTCAGTTGGGCAACCTCGGCCGTGATCAACGCTTCGTAGAAAGCGTCGAATTCCTGCTCCGTCATCGGACAATTGAGATAAGCAGCTTCCCCCTTGTCATAGCGAGAAGCCAGATAGACCTTGTCCATGTCGATCGAATCCCTCTCCACAATCGGAGCGGCCGCATCGTAGAAATAAAAATAATCTTCTCCGGTCAAACTGCGAATTTGCTCCGACAATGCCGGAGAAGTCAAAGGTCCGGTAGCGATGATGACGATACCTTCCTGCGGAATTTCGGTAATCTCTTCATTTACTACCTCTACAAGCGGGTGTTCATGTAGGCTCTTCGTAATCTCGCCGGAAAAGCCGTCCCTGTCGACGGCAAGTGCTCCCCCGGCTGGCACGGCGTTACGGTCGGCTGCCCCAAGAATTAGCGAATTCAGCATCCGCATTTCTTCCTTGAGCACCCCGACCGCATTAGTAAGGCCATTCGCCCGCAGCGAGTTGCTGCAAACGAGTTCGGCGAATTTGTCGGTATGATGGGCCGGTGTCTTCACCACCGGGCGCATTTCGTATAAAGTCACGGGAATCCCCCGGCTCGCGAGCTGCCAGGCAGCTTCACTGCCGGCCAGCCCCGCGCCGATGACGGTTACCCTGTTCATCTCTGTCACGCTAAATCCCCCCAGATCGTGCTGTTCATTAATACACTATTCAACTGCCGAATCGTCATCCTGTTCCTCGATCTGCTCTACAAAATCGCAGGAAGTACACTGCAGTTTGCCGCCTTGCTTATTCCGTTTCTCCACGACGAGCGATCCGCATTTCGGACACGGTTTCGGCGAAGGCTTATCCCAGGAAACGAAATCGCAATCCGGGTAACGGTCGCAACCGTAAAATATTCTGCCCTTCTTGCTACGGCGTTCCACCACATGGCCTTCCTTGCATTTAGGGCATGTAACGCCGATATCCTTGATGATCGGCTTGGTGTTACGACAGTCGGGAAATCCCGAACAAGCCAAGAATTTTCCGAATCGACCGAGTTTATACACCAACGGCTTGCCGCACTTCTCGCAAATTTCATCGGAAACCTCATCAGCGATTTCAATTTCCTTCATCTCTTCTTCAGCGACTTCCAGCCGCTTTTCGAATGTTTCATAGAAATCGCCCAATACTCGAACCCAATCCTCGGATCCTTCCTCCACATGGTCGAGGTCACCTTCCATATGAGCGGTAAACTCCACATCGAGAATTTCCGGGAAAAACTGTTCCATTTGCTCAATGATCAGCTCCCCAAGCTCGGTAGGCATGAATTTCTTCTCTTCGATCGCCACATAACCGCGCTTCTGGATCGTTTCCAGAGTCGGGGCATAGGTGCTTGGGCGTCCGATGCCAAGCTCCTCCAGCGTCTTCACCAGACGGGCCTCGGTATACCTTGGCGGAGGTTGGGTAAAATGCTGCTTCGGTTCGATTTCTTCCATTTTGAGCTGATCCCCCGTATGCAGAGGAGGCAGAAATTTATTGTCATCGGTAGTTCCGTCGTCATTGCCTTCTACATACACCTTCATAAATCCGGGAAACCGGATTTTAGAACCAACCGCACGGAAAATAGCATCCCCCGCGGCAATATCAACCGACATCGTGTCCAACACTGCCGATGCCATCTGACTGGCCATGAAACGCTCCCAAACCAGCTTGTATAAGCGATACTGATCCCGGCTCGTGAACGCCTTGACCGATTCGGGATCACGCAAAGCCGAGGTAGGACGAATCGCTTCGTGCGCATCCTGGGCTCCCGCCGCTTTTTTCGAATATTGGCGCGGTGCTTCAGGCACAAAATCCTCACCGAACTTCTCGGTGATATACTCTTTGGCTTCATCCTGAGCCGAGGAAGCAATGCGGGTGGAGTCCGTACGCATATAAGTGATTAATCCGACCGTGCCTTCTTTTCCAAGATCGACGCCCTCATAAAGCTGTTGGGCGACAGACATCGTTTTGGCTGCACGGAAATTCAGCTTACGTGCCGCTTCCTGCTGCAAAGAGCTTGTCGTAAACGGAGCGGCGGGGTGGCGAAGCCGTTCCTTCTCTTTCACGTCGGCGACTTTATAATCGGCGTTCTCAATCGCCTTTAATATTTCTTTGACCTGAGTCTCATTGCCCAGCTCGAGTTTCTCGCCTTTGAACTTATGGAACTTGGCCTCAAAAAGATTATCCCCGGTCAATAGTTTTGCCGTAATGCTCCAGTATTCCTCAGGAACGAACGCCGAAATCTCGTTTTCCCGATCCAATATGATCTTCACCGCGACCGATTGAACCCGGCCGGCGGATAAACCCTTCTTTACCTTTTTCCACAGCAGCGGACTGATTTTATAACCTACCAAACGATCCAGAATTCGTCTAGCCTGCTGGGCGTTCACCAGATCCATATTGATCTTGCGTGGGGTTTTAAAGGCGTCTTTCACAGCCTGCTTCGTAATTTCATTAAAAACCACGCGGCATGTTTCCGTCTGGTCCACGTCCAGGACGTGAGCCAAATGCCAAGCTATCGCTTCTCCTTCGCGATCGGGGTCAGCCGCCAGATATATTTTTTTAACCTTTTTACTGGCATCTTTAAGTTCTTTTAATACTGAACCTTTCCCACGGATCGTAATATACTTCGGACTGAAGTCGTTCTCTACTTCAACCCCAATTTGACTCTTGGGCAAATCGCGAACATGACCCATTGAGGCCTTCACGATGTATTTGCTCCCTAGGTATTTGCCAATCGTTTTCGCCTTGGCAGGCGACTCCACGATGACGAGTGAATCCGCCACAGGTTCATCCTCCTCTCAAACAATCCAGAACTTATTATTCATCATTAAAATCAGGGCTTCCCCTGGGTAAATAATATATAGTCTTTGTTTCATGCCACTCTCGGTTAGGAATGGACTATATAATCTTATAAACAGAACCAGGTAATTGAACTACCTCTTTTTTCATGATTAAAGATAACAGAACTGAATGTAAAAGTCCAAAATCCCATCCGGACTCATTCATTAACCCTTCAAAAGTGGAGTTCCCCTGCTCCAACATATGGTATATGCGCCGCTCCTCTATTGTCAACTCGATTCTGGATGGCTCCGGTTCATATGTAGGTGAAACACTAGGAAGGAAGTGCTCGTATTCTTCCAAGATATCACCCGGCTCCGTTACGATTTTTGCGCCTTGCTTAAGCAGTCCCAGCGTCCCCCGGCTCTTAGGCGAAGTAATCGGACCCGGAACGGCGAACACATCCCGACCTTCCTCCAACGCCTGGTCCGCCGTAATCAGCGAGCCGCTGCGGACATCCGCTTCCACCACTACCGTCCCCCGGGTCATTCCGGCAATGATGCGATTCCGTTGAGGGAACATGCCCGGGTGCCCTTTCGTGCCTATCGGATACTCGGATACGATCAGCCCGGATTCTGCAATTTTCCGGTAAAGGGTAACATGCTCTCGAGGGTAAACCTCATCAATGGCCGTACCCAGCACCGCGACTGTGGACCCGCCTGCATTTAACGCCGCTTCGTGACAAATACCGTCTATGCCCCGCGCCAGCCCGCTAACGATTGTTATTCCGCGGGAGCATAGCGCTTCGGTCAGCCATATTCCGATTTTGCGACCGTAGGCGGTTGGCACCCTAGTTCCGACCATCGCCACCGAGAGACCGACAAGCAGACTTCTGTTGCCAAGAGTGTACAATACCCAGGGAGGTTTTGCCGTTTCCTTCATTAATATAGGATACGATTCATCTAGACAGGTCACGGGAAAAATTCCCTTCCGGTGCATGAGGTCCATCCGTCCCTCAATCCAGCTTGACGTAAAGCGCTCGGACATCCGCAAAGCCAGCTCCGCTTCCAGTCCGCATTCCATCCAATCTATAGCAGAGAATTCCAGCGCATGCCCCCATTCCTTGTTCGCGGAAACAATATCCGATATTTTCTTCCAACCCAGCCCCGGACTCTCCTGAAGCCCGATTAGAATACAACGTTTGTCCATCGTCTTCCCCCATTCCCTGTTCGGCCCGCAAGCCGGAAAATCCATAAAAAAAAGCAACCTTCTCCCCACATGGGACCAGAAGGTTGCTTACCTTTATCCAAGTATATCAGAAATTGCTTAATGTGTCGTGCAGCTGTTTAAAATTCCGCGTTCCTCCAGCACACTAACGAGTGTGGAGCCCATTTCGGAAGGAGTTGGCGCCACCCGGATGCCGCATTCCTCCAGTTTCGATATTTTCTCTTTGGCGGTACCTTTCCCGCCGGAAATAATCGCACCCGCATGGCCCATCCGTTTACCCGGGGGCGCCGTTACGCCGCCTATAAAGCCTACAACCGGCTTCTTCATATGGTCGCGGATCCATTCTGCCGCTTCCTCTTCCGCCGTGCCACCGATCTCTCCGATCATGATAACCGCCTGCGTGTTGTCGTCTTCGTTAAACATCTCCAAAATATCGATAAATTCCGACCCTTTTACCGGGTCGCCGCCAATGCCAATGGCGGAAGATTGACCGATTCCGCGGGTCGTCAGTTGATGAACCGCTTCATAAGTGAGCGTTCCGCTCCGCGAAACGACGCCAACATGGCCCGGCAGATGGATATAACCCGGCATAATTCCGATCTTGCACTCTCCCGGCGTAATGACACCCGGACAGTTTGGACCGATCAGGACGGTCTTTTTCCCCTCCATATAACGCTTTACCTTCACCATATCCAGCACCGGAATGCCTTCCGTGATACAAATAACGAGTTCCATTTCCGCTTCAACCGCTTCAAGGATAGAATCGGCTGCAAACGCAGGCGGTACATAAATGACACTGGCAGTAGCTCCTGTAGCCGCTTTTGCTTCTCTCACCGTATTAAAAACCGGAAGGCTGACGGTCTCCCCATTCTCAAGCTCAATTTCGACCGAGGTCCCGCCTTTTCCGGGAGAAGTACCTCCGACCATTTGAGTTCCGTAATCCAGCGCCCCTTTGGCATGGAACAGGGCGGTTTTCCCTGTAATCCCCTGGGTAATGACTTTTGTATTTTTATCTACCAAAATACTCATACTTCGAGCCTCCCATCATGGATAAGATGTTTAGTTACGATACGAGTGCAACGATTTGCTGGGCGCCATCGGCCATGGAATCCGCTGATACGATAGCCAGTCCCGATTCGGCAAGAATCTGCTTGCCCAATTCTACATTCGTTCCTTCCAGGCGCACGACCAACGGACGGTCCAAGCCGACCTGCTTTGCCGCTTCTACAACACCGGAGGCGATAACATCGCATTTCATGATGCCCCCAAAGATATTGATGAAGATCCCCTTCACCTTCGCATCGGACAAAATGATCTTAAACGCTTCCGTAACTTTCTCGGCCGTCGCACCGCCACCCACATCCAGGAAATTGGCCGGGTCCCCGCCGTAATATTTAATAATGTCCATCGTCGCCATAGCCAGCCCGGCCCCGTTGACCATACAGCCGATGTTGCCGTCCAGGGCAATATAGCTTAGATCAAACTTGGAAGCTTCAATTTCCTTGGCGTCTTCCTCTTCCAAATCGCGGAGGGCTAAAATATCTTTGTGGCGGAACAGCGCGTTGGAATCAAAATTCAGTTTCGCATCCAGCGCCATCACATCCCCGTCTCCGGTAACAACGAGCGGGTTGATTTCCGCGATGGAACAATCCTTATCTACGAACGCTGCATACAGGGCCAACATAAACCCGGCCGCTTTGTTCACGAGCTCTTTCGGAATATGGATGGCAAACGCCAACCTGCGCGCCTGATACGGCTGTAGTCCAAGTGCCGGATCAATGACTTCCTTGAATATTTTTTCAGGCGCATTCGCCGCTACTTCCTCGATTTCCGTTCCGCCTTCTTCCGAGGCCATCATAACTACGCTTCCCGTGCCCCGGTCTACTACAACGCCGACATAATATTCCTTCTTGATGTCGCAGCCTTGCTCAATGAGCAGGCGTTTTACCTCTTTGCCCTCCGGTCCCGTCTGGTGCGTTACCAATACTTTACCAAGGATCTCCTGAGCATAGCTCCGTACTTCGTCCAAATTTTTAGCCACTTTCACGCCACCGGCTTTGCCCCGGCCCCCCGCGTGAATTTGCGCCTTTACGACCACCACCGGGCTGCCCAGCGCTACCGCAGCTTCCACGGCTTCGTCAACCGTAAATGCCACTTTTCCGGCGGGAACAGAGACACCATACTGCTTCAAAACTTCTTTTCCTTGATATTCATGGATATTCATGCTTGGAATCCTCCTATCAACAGGCGGTATTAGAAGTAGTGCTAGTTAGATTAAACCTAAATAATTGTATCATGTTTTTAAAACGCTTTCCTTAAAAAGTTCATGATTTATACACAACTTTTTTGTATCGTTTTCATCTCAATCCGAGATGGATTCAGCTATTTTTGAAACCGGATCCCTTAATATTGCCTAAGCAACTCGTTCATGAAATTTCGTGTCACACAGTAAAAAATTTGTCTTTATCTGTAATTCACATGGTGACCCTCTAGTCAACAAATAATATCAATTTGCGATAATTTTCTGCAACGCTATCCTCTCTTAACCATGTGCTTTCATTTAAATCAATGTGAACAAAACGCTTGCATTTCGCATTATGTATATGTTTCCGCTCAAAACTATTGACTTTTCCTGGGTAACCTTCTAATATACGGACCAAGAGCATGACGGAAAATTCGGAAGCACCTTTTTTCCACTTGAACGGCTGGGACATTTTCCCGCCGAAACCATCGGAAGAGAGGTGTTTTCTTATGTACGGAAAATTGTACAGCGCTTGTTTATACGGGATTGATGGCGTATTGATTGAGGTAGAGGTGGATTTATCTAGCGGCATTCCCCAAACCCATTTGGTCGGTCTTCCGGATTCCGCGGTTCGGGAGGCCGTGGACCGGGTCAGAGCTGCGCTTAAAAATTGCGGCTATACCTTTCCGCTTCAGCGGGTCACGATCAATCTCGCACCGGCCGATCTTAGAAAAGAGGGTACAGCGTTTGATTTAGCGATTGCATTAGGCCTATTAACCTCCAGCGGCCAGGTCGTTCTGCCGGAAGAAGAAAAGATTCTAATCATCGGGGAATTGTCACTCGAAGGAGCCCTGCGACCTGTGCCGGGTGTGCTGCCTATGGTAGATTTAGCCCGTCGTCAGGAATTCAATGCAGTGCTCGTACCGGAAGACAATGTTCCTGAAGCTCTGCTGCTGGATGGAATTAGAGTGTACGGACTCAGCCATTTAAGCGAGCTATCTCCGGATCGGAAATCAGCACCGGGCAAGAATGAAACGGTCGTACTAAAAGCTCTGAACCATTTGCAGCGAAAAAAAACTGCAGCCAGCGACCTCGCCTCCCCCGGTCATACCATAGCTCCACCGGAAAACTACAGCGATGTACTTGGACACCGCCATATTAAACGGGCGCTTACGATCGCAGCGGCAGGAATGCATAATATCATGCTGATCGGACCTCCCGGAACCGGAAAAACGATGCTGATCCGCAGGTTGCCGACTATTCTTCCTCCCCTGACCGCAAGCGAATCTTTGGAGGTCACCAATATCTACAGCGCAGCAGGTAAATTAAAGCAGTTCGAAAGCGGCTTGATCACGAAGCGCCCTTTTCGTTCCCCGCATCATACGATTTCAGGCGGCGGCCTGATCGGAGGGGGAAGCATTCCGAAACCGGGCGAGGTCAGCCTCGCTCATCGCGGTGTGCTGTTTCTGGACGAGCTGCCGGAATTTTCGCGCCAAGTGCTTGAAATGCTGCGTCAGCCGCTGGAAGAGCGGATCGTAACGATCAGCCGCTCGCGGGCTTCCTTCACCTTTCCGGCCCATTTTTTGCTGGCAAGCAGTCTAAACCCTTGTCCTTGCGGATTTCTGGGTTCCGAACCCCCTCAGCCAACCTGTACCTGCACCCCTTTTCGAATTGCTCAATATCGCGAAAAAATCTCCGGTCCACTGCTGGACCGGATCGACATGCATGTGGAAGTTCCGCGGCCGGAAAACTGGATGAACGACCTTCAACCCTTATCCTCAGAACGGATGAGAGCCGAGGTTGAAAAGGCTGAGCAAATCCAGCATTACCGGTTCCGCGGCCAAAGGATATCCCGTAACAGCGAGCTGTCAGGCAGCACGTTGCGACGACTCGCCAAGCTTCATCCGGATGCCGGGAAATTGTTAAAATCATCCTTCGACACCCTTGGCTTAAGCATGCGGGCTTATGATCGAATCTTAAAACTGTCGCGGACCATCGCCGATCTGGAAGCATCCACCGATATTCTCCCCGGCCATGTCGCCGAAGCGATCCAATACCGCCATCTCGACAAGCGGGGGCATAGCTTTTCACTCTAACTGCCCAAAATACATAGAAAACCCGCGAAGGCCTTACTTGCCCAGCGGGTTTATTTATGTATTGATGGAGTCCGAGTCCGATGTCCTTCCACCGTGGATAAATCATCGAATTGTCTTTTAAAAGGTGGACACTTTTCTGAAAAAGAGATAACATGTTCCCAAATGAACAAGCACAAAATACAGAGCATTCGCACTTGCATAAACCTATATATAGATTTATGAACAATTTATCCATCTACACATCTTTGTCCACTTTTAGGTGGACATTTTAAGGATTTTGTCTATCTGAAGCGCACAGTAATGAAGTAACTACGTAAATTTTACGGTTCCGGTTCTTCCGGGTTTAAACAATCTGCAACATGCCGGTTTTTTAAAATGCAGCGACTATATGTTCAAGCGACTCTGAAAAGAATTCGGAATCCCCATGAGATCGCATGACGATCCCGATCATATCGAATCGTATTTTGGCATCGAGTTTGGAAGTAAGGTGCAAATAAACTGCAGCCGTATCCCTTACTTGTTTGATCTTGCGGGGAGTGATCGATTCGGCTGGCGTGCCGAATGCAGCACTATGAGCGCTGCGGCTGCGCACCTCCACAATAACTATAATATCGCCTTGCATGGCTATAAGATCCAGTTCGCCGGTACGGCATCGCCAATTGCGCTCCACAATTTTATAGCCCTGACTCTTCAAATAATCCTCCGCGACTTGTTCCGCCCACCGTCCACGGGCTTTCCTTCCGTCCTTGGGACGCTTGTTGGACGATGCAGGGGGGTTGGCGCATGCGGGATCCTTGACGGATTCGTTAAACCGAGCGGAAGCAGCGGATTTACGCAAATCATGATCAGTCAAGCTCCATCCCTCTTTCCGCCAGTTTATCGGAACGATAAATAAAGCTTAAAATTTCCGCTACCAGGGTATACAATTCCGTCGGGATCTGGCGGTCCAGATCGAGTTTTGATAACACTTCAACCAGTGCAGCGTCTTCCTGAACCGGAATGGCATGCTCACGGGCCAGGTCCAATATTCTCTCGGCGAGATGGCCGCTGCCTTTAGCGGTCACCACCGGAGCCTCATTTTGCTTCGGATCATACTTCAAAGCGACTGCTTTTTTGTATGGGACGGGGTTCTGACTTTCTTTTTCGCTCATACCCTGTAATCCACCCCTTTATATGGACTTGGCGCATAGGATAGCGATTGCCCTAGCTCATGGCCTGCAGTCTCTTCCGATCCGGCCGTAATTAGCGGCTCCGCCTTCAAAGACAGTAGCCTGTATCCCGCGGTTTCTAAAGCAAGCTCAATTTCGGACTGCCTGGATTCCAAAAACGCCCCGGCAATTTCCTGCTCACTGAATATTTTGAGCAGCACTTTTTTATCTGCTACCTGTACGTCAACCATGATCTGACCCAGCGCTTTCATCTGCAAGTCAAACCAGAGTCTACAATTGGCTGCGTCGAGTTCGCCTTTCCGGCCGCGTCGGGATTCGATATGGACTGAAGCGGTCTGTTCGCCGTCCGGACCGATAAAGGGCAGAAACATCGTTACCTGCGCAAAAGGCGTGGTCCGGTCCGTAGTCAAAAGCAACTGTTGACCGGTCAGTTGATGAATGATTTGTCTAGCCGCCTCCTGAAGCGGGGCGGGCAGATCGTCCGCCGCTGCGATTTGTAGCAGCAGGCCTTTTAACGTTTCGCGGGCGGCATTCCCGGCCGCGACGCCGGTCTCTGGCGCGACGTTCTCCGCCAGCGCTGCTGCGGACAAGGCCGCCTGTGGCGCTGCCTTGTCCTGGTGGGCGGCATCGGCGGTGCTTAGGCCCGCCGGTCCGCCTTGAGCGGGCGCGGCTGCACCCGCTGCGTCGCCGCGAGGCGGCGGTGTCTGCAGGGCGGCCTCCAGCACGCTGCCGGGCAATGCTCCGCCGCCGGGCACCGGCGCTGGCGTGAGTGCAGGCGCCGCTGCCTGCGCGCCCCCGCCGCCTCCGGCGGGCGGCGCGGTTGGCGCGGGCTCGCCGGAGCCGCCCGCGCGCAACACCTGCTGCTCGTGCTCCGCACCGAGCAGCTTCAGCACACGCCCCACCCACGACTCCGTCATGGGGACGGGGCGTACCTGCGGCGAAGGCCCTGCGGAGCCTTCGCCCGGCAATGTCTTCGCCGCCAGCTCAGCCGCAGCCCCGGCGGCGGTTCCCTTCGCTAGCGCCTGCTCGCTGGCGGCTGGCGTCCCCGTCGTCCCGCTTGCTGCCGGGGACGACTCGGCGGTTGCCGTGCCTTCCGGCAGCACGGCCCCCTTCAGTTCGGCGATCACCTGTTGCAGCTTAATTAACAACTGATCATTCACTTTGTTGCCGGACTGGGTCAATAACTGCATAACAGACTGTCCGGCTCCCGCCGAAGAATTTCCCCCTGTAGCGGCTGCGCCGGCAGCTTTATCAGCCGTAGTCATTCCGGAAGCTTCCGCGGCCGCCTTCTCCGCAGCTCCCATGTTCCCGGCACCTCCTGAAGAGGCTGCCATACCGCTGGAAGCCGCCGTCCCATTTGAACCTGCTGAGACCGTACCGGCTTGTTCCTTGCCACCCGGTGCGGGACTTCCCGCCGCACCTTCGCGCTGAACCCACGCACCTAGCTGTTCCTCTAATGAGGACAAAAGCGTGTGCAGCGGAGGACCAAAAACCGCCTGATGCAAGCCTGTTACGGTTTCACCCGTCAAAGGCAGTCCCCGGTTCATCGCAATGCTAACCGCGTGAATCCACTCCGGCATCGGTACTGACGACGGTTTCTGTGCATTTAAGTTCAGCAGCTGCGCCACATTTTCTTTGGTCAGCGGTATGCCGTTTGTTTGCATCAATTGAAGCATTTCACGGTTTCCCGGCGTATTATCCAGCCCTAATGTTTCCAACATATTTGCTAAAGTGGCAGCCGATAAGTTTCCTGACGGAAGCGATTGAACCGGCTTGAGCTTTATCAGGCCGTCTTCACTCTGCGGCTGCACCTGGAGCAAAGTCGTTTGCCCTTCCTGAAGCGGTGTTTCCAGGGCCGCATGCAGCTTAACGCCCTGAACCTGAATTACCGCCTCCTGTCCGTCTTCCGATACGCTCAATACCGTGCCCCGGACTACCTGCCCCGCCTTTAACTCGAGCTTTTGGGGCGTCCCGGGTCGGGCATCCCCCACCACACTTCGAAGTAATGGTCCGATATTCATGATTCTCTCCCCTCCGCCCATCTATTGATATGGAAAACCCGCCTTCTTCAGGCGGGTTATTTTAAAACAACGTCTGTTCCTCTATAAACAGGTTGCGCATAAAACTTTTCCGGTGCATCGATGTCGGCCCCAGCGCCAGAATCTGCTCGCGGTGAAGCTTCGTGGCATATCCTTTATGTATCCCGATTCCATACTCCGGATAAAGCGCATCCCATTCCCCCTGGCAAAGCCGGTCCCGCGTAACTTTGGCTACGATGGAGGCAGCTGCTATAGATTGGCTTGTAGCGTCTCCCTTGATCACCGAAAGCTGGGGAATGTTCATATCTACCTTCTCTGCGTCTATCAGCAAAAATTCCGGTATAACGGCAAGCTGCTCTACAGCCTGCTTCATTGCCAGGCGAGTTGCCTGTTTAATGTTAATTCGATCTATGGTAGCCGCATCTGAAAACCCGATGCCAACTGCAACAGCCTGTTCCAGGATGATGTCATACAGCATTTCACGTTTCTTCGGACTTAATTTTTTGGAGTCATTTACATCCTCCAGCACCAAACCTTGCGGCAAAATTACAGCTGCCGCCACCACGTCGCCAAACAGACATCCCCGTCCCACTTCATCGATTCCAGCGATATTTCGGTAAGTCTGCCAGTACTCTTTTTCATGCATTAACAGATCACTCATAATGCCTCCTTCAATACCATTACCTTCTTTACAAGCTTACTTTTCTTGGTCGTTTTTATCAAGTACACCCGGATTATCCAGCCGATAATTCCTGGAATGGAAAGGACACCATGGATTCTGTTCATCGAACTACTATTATTATCGGCATTTGGGCTCCGTTTTGAAAGTATGCCGCCATAAAAAATAGCAAGCCCCACGAAAACAAAAAAGAGCATGAAATCCGTCAGGATTCCTTGCCCTTTTGGTTAACCAGAACCTTATCTTCCTGGCTTGACTGCTTGTCGAGCTCTCTGAGCACCGCTTTTAATCAATAAGGAGCCTCCAAAGTGTATCTGCCCAGTTTTCCTGCGCGAAGCTCGCGAAGGAGAATCCCTGAAGCCTTTTCAAGATCGACTCGTCCTCCGCTGACGATACACCCTCGCTTCCTGCCGATTGCTTCCATAACGGCTACAATCTCATCCGGATTTTCAAAATCCGTGGGCTGATCTTTTAGATCAAACCGCTCCCTAAAGGGCTCCCAATAATACTTCACCAAATATTTCACGCCAAAAAAGGCGATATCTTCAACGTTCAAAATTTCCTCGCGGATCGCTCCCGTCAATGCCAAACGGTACCCGACATTCTGGTCTTCAAACTTCGGCCACAATATCCCTGGGGTATCGAGCAATTCCATCTCCGTGCCGACCTTAATCCATTGCTGAGCTTTGGTCACACCAGGACGGTCGCCGGTTGCGGCGATATTTCTTCCCGCCAAGCGATTGATCAGTGTGGATTTGCCGACGTTTGGAATACCCACGATCAACGCCCGTACAGCACGTGGATTAATCCCTTTTGCCAGCTGTCTTTCGATCTTTTCTTTCATTAACTCTTTGGCCAATAAAGGAATTTCCTTAATGCCCTGGCCGGTGTACGCATCCACTTGGATTGCCAGATGGCCTTCTTGTTTAAAGAAATCAATCCACTGCCGCGTTACCGCCGGATCGGCAAGATCCGATTTGTTCAGAACAATCAGACGCGGTTTTCCTTGCAGGATCTCATCGATCATCGGATTTCGGCTAGATAAAGGCAGACGCGCATCCACCAGTTCGATTACCACGTCAATCAGCTTCAGTTTCTCCTGAATCTGGCGCCGTGCCTTCGTCATATGTCCGGGAAACCATTGAATTGTCATACTATATCCCCTCTAGCTCCCGATTAGGCATCCCAACCGGATGTCTTTTTAATGTTTAATGAATTCGATATCTTTCAACGGCCAAAATACGAGATCGGCGCGGCCAATGATATCCCCGTAAGGCACATAGCCGATTCTGCGGCTGTCCGTACTGTTCGAGCGGTTGTCACCGAGCACGAATACATAGCCTTCCGGGACCGTATCGTCCGTCACTTGCTCATTCGGAAAATTTGCTTCCGTATTATATAGTTCATTATTATTGTGCTTCTCATTCAACACGTCTTGAATGTATTTTTCTTCAATCCCTTGACCGTTCACCGTAACCGTATCGCCCTCAACTTTAACCGTATCCCCAGGAACACCAATAACACGCTTAATAAAATCGCGCCCCTCGGAAGGTACATGGAATACGACGACCTCCCCATGCTTTGGACCGCGAATATCATAGATGATCTTGTTTACGATGATTCTTTCTCCGGTATGAAAATTCGGCTGCATCGAAGGACCGTCCACAATAAACGGAGCGAAGAAAAGCCAGCGAATCAGGAGAACCAATACAACAGCGATAACGATGGCTTTTAGCCATTCAAGTGTCTCGCTTTTTTGTTTCTTGGGCGGGTCCTGCGGGGAGTCCGACTGGACCGATTGCTCGGATAGAACTTGATGCTCCATGGATCCTGACCTCTCTTTGTCAAGTAATATGTAACGAATCGCTGTTTTTAAAAATAGTAAAGGGGCTTGATCAACCAAGCCCCCCTGATCGTTAATGAATTAACGACGCACTTCTTTAATTCTCGCTGCTTTACCGCGAAGTTCACGAAGATAGTACAGCTTCGCACGACGCACTTTACCACGGCGAGCCACTTCGATTTTATCGATTTTCGGAGAATGAAGCGGGAAAGTTCTTTCCACGCCTACACCGTTCGAAATTTTACGAACTGTAAAAGTTTCGCTGATTCCTCCGCCACGACGCTTAATAACAACACCTTCGAACAACTGGATACGTTCACGAGTTCCCTCGATAACCTTTACGAACACTTTTAAAGTGTCACCAGGACGAAAGCTCGGAATATCTTTGCGAAGCTGTTCTTGCGTAATCGCTTGAACGATATTCATCTAGGACTCCCTCCTTCCACTCAGGTGTTCATGCCTCTTCCGGAAAACCTCATGTTCTCCCTCATCATCCGCAGCGGACCACCGAATTCACAACAAAAAGAATTTTATCACATTTCCCAAGGCATAGCAAGGTAATTATGCGCTTTGAAGCAGGGGGATACTTCATTTCGCGCTATGATTATGGATTGCTTTCTAACTATAATATAACCTACTTCATCAATTTATTAAGCATCCATACACAATAGACTACTGCGGTCTTCGATCACTTTCTCGTTGATCATACATTAATTTAATTTTTCTGGGCATTATACCGTCGTAATTAACTCAAAAAGGAGCGATAAAATGGGTGTTTTAAGCGGTAATCCGAAAAATGAACCTATGCACTATGGCGAAATTTTTGGTGTATGGGCATTCTCCCTAGGAGCCATTGGCGCCGTATCTTGCTACCAGACATATCTTAACCACGCTGGTGATAATGACCTAAAAAAAATACTCCATGATTTAATTGATCAAACTAAGCTAGAGATGAATGAGTGCAATGAATTGCTCTCTGACAACGGGATACCCTCTGCTCCGATTTTGCCCGATAAGCCTCCCGTAAAAATTGAAGACATTCCAGCTGGCGCAAAGTTTACCGACCCTGAAATTGCGGCTAAAATTGCGGCAGATACTTCCGCTGGGTTAGTTGCGTGCAGTCAAGCTATGGGACAATCAATTAGGGAAGATATCGGCGCCTTGTTTGCTAAATATCATCTCACAAAAGCAGCTTTAGGTCTCAAAATACTGAGGCTGAATAAGGAAAAGGGATGGCTTATCCCTCCTCCTCTTCAAGTAAAGAGACCTGAATCAGAATAAGAAGTCGATTTAAATCCTGCTCATTCGAGCAGGATTTTTTTATGGATTAGGCTTTGTTAAACAACCTTAATGTTGGTGTATGTTTGGGTTCGTTTTATTGACGGAAAACAAAAACGTATCAAAGGCGTGTACCCTATCCAAAACGTAAACAACTATCACCGCCGCTTGAAGAAATGGATGAACCGCTTTAATGGTGTTGCAACCAAATATTTGTAACAGCAAGGAATATGAGAATACCTTATCGAATAAAAATAATAGTTGGTTAAATCGTGCCTGTTTACTGTCACAGACACGAACACAAAGCTTCGGCTTTCTGCTTATTCTTGTTAAGCTAACTGGCAGTTTAATTGCATGTAGGAATATGTAAAATGACTATTTCAATTTTTATGGGGGTATAGGAATGTCAAAAAAGCCAGTAGGAGCAGCGGCTGTTATTACGGATTCAAATGGACGAGTTCTTCTAGTGAAGCATAACTACGGAAAATACAATTGGGAACTTCCTGGTGGGTTATCAGAATTAAATGAGTCGGCAGAAAATACTGCAAAGAGAGAAGTTCTTGAGGAAACAGGTCTTGAAGTTGCTGTCGAGCGATTGACCGGCGTCTATTATGAACCTACTTATGATATGCACCACTTTGTTTTTACTTGTAAGTTGGCCGAGAATCAACCACCACAGCCCGATGAGGTGGAAGTAACAGAATGTAAGTATTGGTCTTTAACTGATTTACCTAGACCTATTAGTGACTTTACAATAGCACGTATACAGGATGCACTGAACACTGACGTTAATCGACTATTCCATGTCATCGGACCTAGACAGTGGTTTGAATAATATAATATCTTCCAATAACCATTGACTGGGAACGATAGCTCTATTAACCGCCTTTTCACAAAGGCGGTTTTCTTATGGTCACAAATCAACATTAGAATTTAACATAGCCATTGATTGAATTGGCGGAGACCGTCTCTTAAGTGTTTAGTTCCATTTCTCTTCCGGTCGGGAATGTCTAAAAGTTCCCCAGCAAGCATAGGAAGAGGGTCCCCACATCTGTTTTCCCGTTGATATTTAGCGGATTGTTGCACATTTTCAAGGGAAACATGTAAAGCACGCTTTACATTCGAATGAGCGATTGTTATCCCAAATACGGAAAGTAAACTTTCCATGAAAGGAGAGGTAATTTAAAAAATCATCTGGAAGAATTGAGAAAAAGCAGAGGGATCAAGCAGGAGGATTTAGCCGCAGCATTAGAAGTATCAAGGCAGACCTTAGGTTCCTTAGAAAATGGCAGATACAGTCCATCTATTCTTTTGGCTTTTAAGATAGCACGATATTTTGAAATGAGTATTGAGGAAATTTTTATATATGAGGAGGATCATGATGGAGAAAAAAACTCTTGATCGCTTTGCTGTGATTATGGGTATATTGCTGCTAGGTGTTGGACTGTCTCTATTGAAATTGATTGTCGATCCACAGGGCATATTGCTTGTATTGCCGTATGTTTGCATAGGTTTGGGATGCGGTATGTTCGGACATGGGCTTGGAAATGTAATGAGCCGCAGAGTAGCAAAAAACAACCCGGAACTCCAAAAGCAAATGAAGATAGATAAAAATGATGAACGCAATGTCGCTATTTCAAATAAAGCGAAAGCTAAAGCATATGATATCATGCTTTACGTTTTTGGCGCTTTGATGGTTTCTTTCGCACTAATGGGCGTGGATATGATTGCTGTTCTCCTGCTGGTCTTTGCATATTTGTTTGTTGTTGGTTTCTTCATTTATTAGGACAGTGTCCTAAAGGAAGCATAAACTCATGGCGGGCGGCGGCGTTATTGAAACGGCACTCGGCCCAATATTCAGTTTTTACGCCCCTAAACCCATCAGGGAGTGGCGGTCAACCGCGCCCACGTTGTTGTAGATGATTTCTACTTTTTGGCGGCGGTCGCCCCGCGCCTGTTCCGGCTCATGGACGATAATACGGTCTATAAATTCATGGACGATTGCCGGGGTTAATTCTTCGATTACGGTGTATCTCCGCACCACGGACAAAAACCTGTCCACGTTGACCGCTTGGCTTTCCTCGGCGGCTATCTCTGTTTCCAGAGAAGCGACGGCTTGCGTCAATTCGGCCTGTTCCGCTTCAAACTTCCCGGACATTTTCTCGTACCGCTCGTCCGTGATTTTCCCCGAAACATTGTCCACATACAGCCGTTCAATCAGCGTATCCAGTTCAGCAATACGGCGGCGGTGCTTCTCGGCGGTTCGTTTCTTCGCCGCCGTATCCCGCTTTTGCTCCTGCGCGCTCCTGTCCATCACAAGCTTTGCAAACTGCTTTTCATGCTTGGGAATGTACCGCAGGAGTTGCCGCAGTTCTTCCAGAACAAGCTGTTCCAACTGGCTTTCCCGGATAAAGTGGCAGGTGCATTTCCGGTTTCCCTGATACTGAACGTCCTTGCGCTACTCGGAACAACTGTAAGAACCCTCATAGCGCGTTCCCCATTTGTTCTTTATTGACCGGGTATAGAAGTACAGCTTTGCGCCGCAATCGGAACAATAGGCCACGCCGGAGAAAAGGCCGGGATTTCCATAGCGCGGGGCGCGGCGCTTATGCTGTCGCATACTGCGGACAATATCCCATGTTTCCGGGTCGATAATGGCAGGGTGGCTGTCCTCAAACACAAGCTGTTTTTCCGGGGGATTTAAGCGGGGGCGGTTGTCCTTGTAGGATTTCGACCATGTTTTGAAATTGATGGTCAGCCCCAAGTATTCCGGCGCGTCCAGTATTTTATGTACCGTTGTGGTGTTCCAGAAATACGGGTCTTTGCAGGACCGGGCTTTCTTCACAATCCCATGCTCGTATTTGTAGCCGCTCGGATTGAGAATGTGTTCCCCGTTGAGCAATCGGGCAATCTGCGCGGGGCCGTAGCCCTCCACGGACAAGCGGAATATCCGGCGCACATTGGCGGCGCTTTCCTCGTCAATGACAAGCTGTTTCGGGTTGTCCGGGTCTTTGCGGTAGCCATAGGGCGGGATAACGGCAAGGCGTTCGCCGCTCTTGCCTTTGGACTGCCACACGGCACGGATTTTCTTACTGGTGTTTTTGACAAACCATTCATTGAACAGGTTCATCATGGGGGTAAAGCCGTTTTCCCCGCGCGCCGTGTCCACGTTGTCATTAACGGCAATCAGACGAACGTCCTTTTCTGAAAATAGGATTTCCGTGTATAATCCTACTTTCAGATAGTCGCGCCCGAAACGGCTCATGTCCTTTACAATGACGGTTGCAACTTTCCCGGCTTCCACATCCTCAATCATTTGAGAAAAGGCGGGGCGTTCAAAATCGGCCCCGGAATACCCATCGTCATAGATAAACTCGTAAGGGGTAAAGCCGTTTTCCTCGGCGTATTTGGTGAGGATTTTGCGCTGATTGATAATGGAATTGCTGTCCCCGGCAAGCTCGTCCTCATGGCTCAATCGTCCATACATTTTTCATTTGGCTGTCTAAGCATTTGTAACCTCTCTTTCCGACAGCCAACAGACGGTAATGTATACTCTAATTATACCGTTTTTACCGCCTGTTGTCATGGTTGTCGCGGTGATAAGTTGCCTGCTTCAAGCCCTGTCCGGCCTGTCGGCATCATATTGAACCAGACGGGCAAAGGTGGAAACAATATCGCCCTCCTTGCCCTCCTTGCCCTCCTTGCCCTCCTTGCCCTCCTTGCCCTCCTTGCCCTCCTTGCCCTCCTTGAAGCGGGAGGACACAAGGAAAGTGGTATTGCCGATTTTTCTTGTAGTTGTGCGTTCCGGCTTGATATTGGAAGTGGTATTGATATTTTCATTCTTGATGGTTTCCTGCATAGTAAACTCCTTTCCGGGACTTCGGGCCAACTTGGCCCGAAGTGGAATTGTACGGCTGACGCCGTTTCCGTATCGGCGAGTTTTCATGGAATGTCTATACACAATGCAATGCCGGGGCCGGAGCGGTCATATACTTCCTTGAAGTATATGACCCACTCTGACACTTTCCGCTTCGCGGCAAAGTGTCCCGTGGGCTCTCCGAGGGGGAACGCCGCCTATGGGCGGGTTCCGGCCTGCCGCAAACGGTCTTGCTCCCGCAATCCCATTTCCAACAGGCCGAGAAAAAGCGGGGCGTGGCTTGTGGCCACACTCCGCTTTTTCGTAGTGCACCGCTGATTCGCTATGAGCGAAAGCGGCAGCACAAAAGCAAGGGGGTATTCCTTAAACTGCTTTACCTCTTTCTGCTTTCCCAAATGCTTGAGCGCGGATTTAATCGAACCGCTTATACTTCCATCGGTCACTCCTTCCAGTCTTGCAATCTGGCTATACCGCATACCTTCAAAATAATACAGCTTCAATCGGCGTTGCTGTGCTTCAGTCAGAGTATTAAGGGCAGCAGTCAGCATTTCTTCCGCTTCCTTTTTGATATAGGCTTCCTCTGGCGTTTCCGGCTTGATAACGCACTCGTTTGCAATGCCGTCCTCCATATCTAACGTGTAATGCGCTTTATAGCGGTAAGTACGCCGCTTGTATGCGGATTCCTGACGGTCAGCGGCTTTCATGGCTTCCAGCATTTCTTCCGTGATTTCCACGAATATATCTTCCTTGCACCAGTAGTAAAGGTCTTTCAAATTTACAGTTATCATGATAATCCTCCATTCGATTTTTAGGTTTACGGGCTTTCAGAATCGAATGGAGCAGGGAGGTGAACGACAACCGGGGTAGTAAGGCACTTCGGGCCAAGTTGGCCCGAAGTTGCATGGGGACTTGTCCCAAAGGTCAGCAAATAAAAAGACACCTATCCGAGAAAAAACTCGAACGGTGTCGTATGGGAAATGGGCGCAGTTGCCACCCGTTTTTTGATGTGTATTATTGAAATTATATTGCCTTAGAACATCAGCTATGCCAAGCCGTCACGACAAGGTGGCGGCCCCTCCAATGCATGAAAAAGCGACTTTGGATACATGAAGCACCTCCAGTCCAAAGCCGCCTAGTCGAGGATGGGCGCACTTATTACGCCCCCTGTTTATGCTTTTTCAAAAGTAAAACAGCGGCCTTGATTTCGATTTCAAAGCCGCCGTTTAGGCATAACTATTTACTTGCTAAATGACGGCTTTTTTTATATGTCATTTATCAAGCTTAATTCTACATATCCTTCTACTTAATAACAATTTGGCTAACAACACCACGCAAAATAATATTGGTCACAGTAGATTGTATTTGTTCTCCTTGGTCGCGCAGATACATCCAACTATGATAGATAGCCTGAAAGGCATGGGATACTGTCTGAATATCACAGGAAAACCGCACACCATGATTAAGTAATGCTTGAGCGGCATCAAAATTTTGTTCACGAAAAGCAGATAACCGTTCTTTTGAAACCTTACGGGCAATGAGTTCTATAGTAGCCGTATCCATATGAATTAAAACAGGATATTGAAGTATCATTTTGCTCATAGCCTCAAATACCTGCAAAACACGCTCTTCGCTTGATGAATCTGAATTGGAATCCAAAAGAGTATTTAGTTCTGCAAAGATTGTCTGCTGTATGTTTTGAACGATGTCTAAATACAGATATTCTTTGCTTTCATAAAACGTATAAAAGGACGCTTTTGCAATTCCAGCGGCTTTTACCAAATCATCAATTGTGACTTTTTTAATTCCATGTGTTAAAAAAAGTCTTTCTCCCTCCGTGAGGAGTTTTTCATTTATCCTCTTCTTTTCGTTTTCACTAAAACGCGGCATATTCACCACCTCCTTGTATTTACTTACTGCTTAAACTGAATGTGTAGAATTTGGCTTCTGTTTTTGGTTGCAGGCAAAATATTCAGTAAGCGAAGGATCATAGGCTGACGCTCTTTTAAAAGATTTCCCGCACTCCATGACTGGATTAATTCAACAGCTGGATGTAGTTTCTCAATCTCTTTGGCGTTGTTGATCCCCCACAAAAAAGTGCTGCTTATTTTTTTATTGATAAAATAGCTGTGAACAACATCAAAAAACATATGCGCTCGCGGAAATTCACGCGCTAAAAGCGTTAGTATTTTGGACACATCATTTTCTGAAAAATACATAAGCAGACCCTCGGCTATAATAACAACCTTGCTATTTTTGTCAAAATGAATTTGTTCTGTCCATGTTGTATCCAAAACAGATTTAGGTATCGTTTGAATTCGCTCATTTTCAGAAAAAAACTGACTCCTAAATTTAATTACATCTGGAAAATCAAGATCATACCATTTTAAAAGACCGTTATCCACTCGGGTGATCCGTGTGTCTAATCCCGCACCTAGATTGACAATCGTTGCATTTTTATCTTGAGAAAGAATACGTTTCACCTCATCATCAATAACCTTTGTGCGCGATAGAATGCCTAATGTTGATATCATACCCCCATCTGTTATTTTATCGTCCAGATTTATTGTTTTAAGGATTTCCACCGATTTTTCATCTGAAATGATAGGGTTATCCCTTGCCGTTTCTGTAGCACGCGCTACCAAAGGTATAAATAATGTTTCGGATATTGGCAATAAATTATTGCTGTTTTTTGTTTCCACCATCTTCACTCCAATTCTTAA
The DNA here is from genome assembly GCF_003337355.1 of Fontibacillus phaseoli. Taxonomy (GTDB): domain Bacteria; phylum Bacillota; class Bacilli; order Paenibacillales; family Paenibacillaceae; genus Fontibacillus; species Fontibacillus phaseoli. Next base: position 84,566 of record NZ_QPJW01000002.1, read on the forward strand.
AATTTGTACCACAGACAATGCAATTTTTCTGCCCGGGTTTCACTTGATTATTTCCGCAAGTCTGACACTCGAATAAGCCGTTTTTTAGCGACAGGCGAGAGTGGGAGTTAGCTCTATAGTATTCGTCCATTTTTTTGTCTTGATAAAGCTCAATCTTCAGTAAAACAAAAAGGAATAGGAGAATTATAACGCCCATTATCAGAGAGATCTTTGTTGTTAACTGAAACTGTATTTGATTAGTCATTTTCCAAAGGAAATGACTAATAGACGGTACAATAATTAAGCAAATTATCGCACTGCGGAGTATCTTGTGACCGTAATTGATAGAGTTTATTTTTTTCATTATCAAACCTCATATATACTAAATAAATAATTTAGTATATATAGTATACTTCTTGAATTGATAGTTGTCAAGGCATTAACGCTGTGAATTATACATCTCTCCGTCTGTTGGCTGTCTATCTCGTTATTTTGGTGTTCGGTAGTTGCTTCCTTATGGACACTGCCCATTACGTCAGTAAATATAATAAGGAAATGTAAGTTATGATGCACGGTTTTCTATTGCAGGGGTGTGCGCCTATCCGGTATAATATGGATATCGCCATCAACGAGCGTCGGAACTACGCTAGGTAAAACATTGAAAAGTGCGGTTAAATGCATACGTTGATCGGGGTATGGCGCAGTTAGGTAGCGCCCACCCTTGGGGTGGGTGAGGCCGTGGGTTCGAATCCCGCTACTCCGACCATTTAACTGATATTAAGAGGTTGCCGGATCGGGCGGCCTCTTTTTTTATTTTAACGATAAGAACGAGTAATTAGATGCTTTAGTCAGCCCATTAATGATTCTATGAGATAGTAATAAAGCATCAAACATAAAAAAGATGATTCCTGAACGAATCAGAAATCATCTTATTTTTCATCATCATATACCACTGATTTTCCCAAAACTAAACTTACTCGTTCGGTAAAATCTCACTTAATAACTCCTGTTCCAATTCAAGCGGATCAATCAAATATCCGATCATGATGTTAACCTCCTTGATGAGAGTGGAGTTAATGCCGTCCGGCATAAAATTTTAAAATATCATCGACAGTCAATATAAGTTCATCATCCCGCTGCATGTCATCCTGCCGGGGCTCCAGTTGTTGTTCCGATGGTTCTAATTGTTGTTCCATTACCTTTCTTGCCTCCTACGCCAATCAAACGGATTGTTGACCTTGCTATCTTTTTATTACCCAAATTCTTATTAACTGCACCTTTTTTCAGAATAAAAATGAAGTAAAACTAGCAATATCGGGTATGTTGTAGGTTTCCCCAAACCTCAAGATATTCATTCACCGCGCCGATCCAGCGAAATTGATTCGTCCTTTTAACAAGACGGTTTCTTCTCAGATTGCTCGTTACATTTCCGAATTCGTCGAATGCCAGATGAGATATTCCATAGAAACCTCAAAAAATATCATCCTTGGTCGCTAAACTGAAAACAAGATTTCTTGCAGCCGCAAAGTCATCGATCCATATGAAATCATGCACCCGGTCCGTTTATTGAAGTGCCACTGCCTTGGTTTGATCCGAAGAACCCGTATCGACAATAATGATTTCATCCATATTATCTGCTACCGAATCCAAACACCGCTTCAATTAGGCATGATCCGTCACCTCTAACCAATTTTTATAAATGAAAAGCCATGTTAATTCCAACATATTCCCCGGATCTAAATACGTGTAATATTCGCGCTGTCTGGCCCCCCCGTCACGGCCCCGCTGAATCGGAGCCACATGGTAGGTTAGCTGCCCGGCAATCCCGACACTGGGGTCCCTTTTGAAACATACCATTAGGCCGCCAAACCTTGATTAACCCCGGCGTTTTGTCAACTCCGGCTGGTTTTTAGTCAGAATTACGATGGAAGCAAACGCCATTTTTGCTTACTCCTTTCAACAAATCATAGTGCTGTTCCTATTGGCCTGAAGTATCCAAAATATAAGTCAGTATTCCCCTCAGAGGTTCCGAAGAAGGAATAATGACGCCTAACCCGTTATTCGAAGACAGTTCGTAATAACTGAGAGGTTGTTGTGCTTCCTGCAAAAAATCCTCGATCGCCGTTAATACCCCATTACGCGGGCCATGCTCCCGAACGGCATTGTGAACCATATTATTTAGACCGCCTTGTTCCAATAAACCCTCAAAGCCCGGTTCCAGTCCTTTTTTCTCGCAAGGCTGCCGGTAAGCTTCCGGAATGGTTTCGGGAGCGTAGTACATATCCCTTCTTGCATAGGGCCAACCCGTATCATGAAGAACCGTTACCGGAAAAGGTTTGCCTTTCTCCCTCGCCATTCGCTCTACAAGTTTTAGTTCATGATAAACCGTGTACCAATTGTGATCGCCATCGATGAGTATCATGTCATAAGCGCCAATCTGAGGTAGGGCTTCAATACTTAACAACCTCCTTAGACTTAAGGTTTCTCCGTAATAGCTTTTCATCAGCTCGGTATCGTATAACGGAGCAGGATCGATAACGACACATTTTGCTCCGGTATAACGGCAATAATCCAGCAGTTTAAAGGTATTTAAACCTGTAAAAGAACCAACTTCCACTATGACTCTAGGCTGAAGCGCTAATACCAAAGGCTTGATCACCTTTTCCCAAAATCGATGCATCCGCCACCTCCATCTGCATATCTTAAACGCCACTGATCCGCCCGTGAAAAACAGGAAATATCATTATCGTATGTGACGTTAACTACGTCCTATTCCCCAAAAACGCAAAAAGAACCGCAGCCATACGCCGCGATTCTTCCAATGATCCAACTGACTAATTCAATTGTTTCGCTCTGTTTCAAACTCTTTCAACCATTTGGCATCCTGGGAAGTTAACTCCAAAGAATTCAGCAAGTCGGGCCGACGAAGCCAGGTGCGGCGTAATGCCTCCTTGCGACGCCAATCCGCCACGTTAGCATGATGGCCGCTCAATAATATGTCCGGCACTTTCCACCCGCGGAATTCCACGGGCCGGGTATAATGCGGATATTCCAGCAGTCCCGTGCTGAAGGAATCGGTTACCGCACTCATCTCATTGCCTAGCACGCCGGGCAGAAGCCGGGTAACGCTATCGATCATGACCATCGCGGGGAGTTCTCCCCCGGTCAGTACGTAATCGCCGATCGACAATTCGTCGGTCACCAGATGTTCCCGGATTCGCTCATCGTAACCTTCATAGTGGCCGCAGATGAATATAAGATGCTCTTCGCCTGCAAGTTCTTCTGCTTTGCGTTGAGAAAAGGGTTCCCCTTGGGGGCACATAAGTATGATGCGAGGTGCACGCTGGGTCGGCTCAATCACCGATTCGCCGCTACCGGACGAAACCGTGGGGAGCTCTTCTGAACTTTCTTCCGTTTTGCCAAGCAAGTCCTCGACTGCCCTGAAAATCGGTTCCGCCTTCAACACCATACCGCCTCCTCCGCCATAAGGCGTATCATCGACGGTACTATGCTTGTTCCCCGCGTAATCCCGGAAATTAACGGCGTTTAATGAAACAATGCCTTTCTCTTGGGCTTTTCCGAGAATGCTGCTATGGAATACGCCGTCAAACATTTCCGGAAACAGGGTTAATACATCTACGCGCATGTTACAACAGCCCTTCCATCAAATGAACCTTGACGAGCTTGGCTTTTACATCCACATCCAGCACGACGTCATCGATGACAGGCAGCAGCAGTTCTTTGCGCGTCGGGAGTTTAACTACCCACACATCATTAGCACCGGGACGTAGAATTTCTTCGATAACCCCGATTTCGTCGCCTTCTTCATTCACTACGCGACAACCGATAATTTCGTGAAAATAATACTCATTTTCCGGCAACTCAACACTGTTTTCCTTGGATACCTTTAATTCGAAACCTTTAAACTTTTCAACTTCATTTATATTTTCATACTCATCAAATTTAACAATGTACATCTGCTTATATGGACGTGCAGTAGTAACAGTTACCGCGATCTGATCGCCTCGTTCCGGATGTATCATCATCAGCTTTGCCTTCGGCGCAAAACGCACCTCCGGAAAGTCGGTTTGAAGCAACACTTTCAATTCACCACGAATTCCGTGTGTATTCACGATTTTTCCCACAGACAATAATGACTCCGACATAACAACCTCCCGACACTTGTTAGGCTTCCTCTACGAAACGTCGTTACCTGTCTCCGCATCAAAGCCGTATTTATATTTCATCCGATTATACAATTCAAGCTGGTCATTACGCAGCACGATTTTTTGAACGGCTTCCTTCCATTCCTGTTGAAGGTGGGAAGGTTTACTTTTAGAAAGCTCATCTGCCTTGAATTGCTGATGTAATTCGGCAAGATCCACTCTCATGATCTCCAGGCTCCTGATGATCTCGTTGCGCCCCTGATTTTCATCCAGGATCCGATTTAGTACCTGGTCGGCAATATCCTTTTGGATAAAGTTATAATAATCCGCCATTACATTGTACATTAAATAAGTCGATGCACCCTGTTTTTTAAAAAGGAGATCCAAGGATCGGAAGGTCGTTTCCGAGGACTTCAGCGCCCCTGATAAACTGCCCAACTGATGCATGATTAATGCATCCGAAGAACGGTCTCTCACACTCTCGATCACAAGATCCGTTTCCGTCAACGATGCTTCCATCCAGTAATTGAAAGACTGATCCAGCATCGCCGAATAACTTTGTTGTTGTACTTCTTTGTACGGCAACCATTTGAAATTATAATAAAGACTGGCCAGCAAGCAAACAAGCAAAATGAGACAGGTCATCTGCCATGTTCCAAATTTTCGCTTCATCCCGCTTCCTCCTGCTTCAGCATGTACGAAAAAGGGTTAGGACAAACATCCTAACCCTCTTTCGTATATCATTAAGACATGATGTCCACGGTAACCCGCTTATCCATCTTGACGGCTGCCGATGCTACAACCGTGCGGAGCGCCTTGGCGATTCTTCCCTGCTTGCCGATCACTTTACCTACATCATCGGGATGTACGGAAAGTTCATACACAATCAGATGTTCCTTCTCCACAACCTCCACACGGACATCGTCCGGATGATCAACAAGAGCCTTCGCAATAACGCCGACTAATTGTTCCATAAAAGACCCTCCGAATCAGCAATTATTTCTGCTGCTTAAGCTCATGAAATTTCTTCATTACGCCGGCTTTGCTGAGCAGGTTGCGAACGGTATCAGATGCTTGCGCACCGTCCTGCAGCCATTTCAATGCTTTCTCTTCGTCGATGTTCACTACTGCCGGTTCAGCAACCGGGTTGTAGAAACCAATCTCCTCGATAAAACGGCCGTCACGCGGGGAACGGGAATTCGACACCACGATACGATAGAAAGGAGCTTTATGAGCACCCATGCGTTTCAAACGAATACGAACTGCCACGAAATTCACCTCCTTTAAAAAATCAACAATATAAATCTATTTCATCCGGCGAGGTAAGTTCCTTTTACCGGAATGGAAATCTCATGCCTTTACCACCTTTGCCGAGCTGCTTCATCATTTTCGAACCTTTGCCTTTAGGGCCCATCATGTCCGAGAACTGCTTCATCATTCTGCGCATCTCGTCAAATTGCTTGATCAGACGGTTCACATCCGTAAGCGTAGTTCCGCTTCCCGCAGCGATCCGCTTGCGCCGGCTGTGATTGATCATATCCGGGTTTTGCTTCTCCTGCTTGGTCATGGAATGAACGATCGCTTCCACCCGGCCCATCTGCTTCTCATCGACCTTGACGTCCTTCATCTGTTTCATCTTACCCATGCCGGGAATCATATCCATGATCTGATCCAGCGGACCCAGCTTTTTGACCTGATCCATCTGCTCCAGGAAATCGTCGAACGTAAATTCCGCATTGCGCATTTTCCGTTCCATTTCCTTCGCTTTATCCGCATCAATGTTGGACTGTGCCTTCTCAATCAGTGAGAGCATATCCCCCATGCCTAAAATCCGCGAAGCCATCCGTTCCGGATGAAAAGGCTCCAGCGCATCGATCTTCTCGCCGAGCGCCGCAAACTTGATCGGGCAACCCGTGACTGCTTTAACCGACAAGGCTGCGCCGCCGCGGGTATCCCCGTCCAGCTTCGTGAGTACAACCCCGGTCAGTGTCAGCTGCTGATTGAAGCTCTCGGCCACATTGACCGCATCCTGACCTGTCATAGCGTCTACGACAAGGAGCACTTCATCCGGCTTGGTCACTTCGTGAATTTGACGAAGCTCCTCCATCAATTCTTCATCGACATGAAGCCGACCCGCGGTATCGATCAGCAAATAGTCATTGCCGTTGTCCTTTGCATGCTGCAAAGCCTGACGTGCAATTTCAACCGGGTTGTTGCCTTCCGGAAGCGTGAACACCGGTACCTTGATCTGTTCGCCGAGCACCTGCAGCTGCTTGATCGCGGCCGGGCGGTAAATATCCCCGGCTACGAGAAGTGGGCGATGGTTGCCCTTCAGGAGCAGCTTGGCCAACTTCGCCGAAGTCGTTGTCTTACCGGCACCTTGCAGACCCGCCATCATGACTACGGTCGGCGGACGGTTGCTCTTCGCCAGCTTCGCCTGGCTGCCGCCCATCAAATCGGTCAATTCCTTGTTGACGATATCGATGATGACCATGCCCGGCGTAAAGCTATCCATGACCTCACTGCCGACGGCCTTCTCTTTCACTTTGGCGATAAAATCCTTGACCACTTTAAAGTTGACATCCGCTTCCAGCAAAGCCAGACGAACTTCGCGCATCGCTTCGTTCACGTCGTCTTCCGATACTTTCCCTTTGCCGCGAAGCTTGCTGAATACGCTCTGCAATCGATTTGTCAATCCTTCAAAAGCCATTCTTCGGTCACCTCCGTTCCATTTTCCAAGCTCCAGCCGCCGATGTTACAACTGTTCAGCCAAGCGCATCAGCTGTTTTGCCGTCTCTTTATGTAACGCAGACATTTCACTGTCTTCTAGCACTGACTCAAGTTTTGAAAGCAATTCGCTGCGTTCTTCGTCCTTACGGAGCAGTCCAAGCTTTGATTCATATACCTCTAACATCTCTTCCGCCCGCTTGATATGTTCATACACCGCCTGGCGGCTAATTTCAAATTCCGTGGCGATTTCACCCAAGGAAAAATCATCGAGAAAATAATATTTGAGAAATCTTTGCTGCTTTTCCGTCAGCAAGGCTTCGTAAAAATCAAACAACAGGTTGATCCGGTTTGTCTTCTCAAGCCTATTCTCTTGACTCATATGGGCACTCCCTCCGTCAAGGAAAAACACTTTACAGCGTATCAACGATCCTTATCATACCGAATGAAGAACCTATTGTCAAGTAATTCCCCTTAACATCGACAAGCATCTGCTAGGGTGAGTAGAAGGGTCTCATTGGAAATCATCCAATGGTGTACCGGAACTCGAGCCCTACAATAGCAAAAACCACCGGAGCAATGCCCCAGTGGTTTTCTACTCCTCGGCTCACCGGCTCTTCTTTCGGTCTGTCGCACAGCTTAACGCCTCACCAATTAGGCAGCAAATACAGCAGGATCGCAAAGAAATGCGTAACGCTGCCGGCAAGAACGAACAAGTGCCAGATAGCGTGATGATAAGGAAAGCCCCGCCATACGTAAAATATGGTGCCAAGCGAATACAGAATGCCTCCGGTGACCAGCAACACCATGCCCGTATTAGGGACAGCGGCTACCAACGGACCCCAGGCGATAACGATCAACCATCCCATAATGAGATAAAAGATCGTTGACATGAACAAAAATCGTTTGACGAAAAACGCCTTAAACACTACGCCTAGCAGCGCGATCCCCCAGACGACCCCGAACAGACTCCAGCCGAGCGGTCCGCGGATGGCCACTAGCATAAACGGAGTATAGGTCCCGGCTATAAAAATATAGATGGAGGAATGGTCAAAAAATTCAAACAGATCTTTTACCTTTCCCTCTTTGAAGCTGTGTACCAATGTCGAGCACGAATACAGGAGCAACATGCTCACTCCATACACCGTGAAGCTGACGACATGCCATGCCGTTCCCTTCAAACTGGAGTAGACGATCAACAATACCAGTCCCGCCAGGCTGAGCAGCGCGCCGATCCCGTGGGTAATCGCATTGGCGATCTCCTCCCGGCGCGGATAAGTATGCGTATTGGCCATGACTTCAGCCTCCTATTTTTCAACTTAAGATTTATTAACCATATGGCCGCTTGCCCAAAACGGTTACTCCCGACCGGTTTCCGGCTCCTCTTCCTCGCGAATCAAACCGGCGAAGAGGCCGTGTACAAATTGCTCGGAATCGAACTTTTGCAAGTCATCCATCTTCTCCCCAAGCCCGACAAGCTTCACCGGCAGGCTCAGCTCTTGACGGATCGCAATCACGATCCCGCCCTTGGCCGTCCCATCCAGTTTGGTCAGCACCAGACCGGTTACACCGCTCTTCTCGCCGAACAGCTTCGCCTGGCTAAGCGCGTTTTGGCCGGTGGTCGCATCGAGCACCATCAACACTTCATGAGGTGCTCCCGGGATTTCGCGCTGTATTACGCGGAATATTTTATTCAGTTCTTCCATGAGATTGGATTTGTTCTGAAGTCGGCCAGCCGTATCGCAAAGCAAAATATCCGCGCCCCGCTGTTTTGCAGCCTGCACCGCATCGAACATGACCGCGGCCGGATCGGATCCGGCCTGCTGTTTGATCACATCAACGCCGACCCGCTTGCCCCATACTTCCAACTGCTCGATTGCACCGGCACGGAACGTATCTCCCGCTGCCATAATCACTTTTTTCCCTTGTTGCTTATAGTGGTGAGCAAGCTTCCCGATTGTCGTTGTCTTGCCGACGCCATTGACGCCGACGAACAAGATGACCGTAATTCCGTCCGGATTCAACTTCAACTCATTGTCTTCATCGCCGCGCAGCAATTCAATCAGCTTCTCGGACAAAATCGGCTGGAGCTCGGCGGCCTCCTCGATCTTGCGCTTTTTCACCTCGGAGCGCAATTCCTCGATCAGATTCATTACCGTATTTACGCCGACATCGGCACCAATCAGAATTTCTTCAAGCTCCTCAAAAAAATCCTCGTCTATTTTTTTGCGCCGGGTTATCAGCTCCGTTACTTTCTCCACGAAACCTTTGCGGCTTTTTTCCAACCCGTCCTTGAACTGTTTCGTCACCGACTCGGTCTTGGAGGCGATGCTCTCTTTCAGTTTTTTAAAGAAACTCATAGGTTCCCTCCTAGTTTATTCACGTCAGGCAATTTCCATCGTTTCCTCGTCCTCCAGCTTGACCGATACCAGCTTGGAAACGCCGCCTTCTTCCATCGTGACCCCGTACAGCACATCCGCTTCTTCCATAGTTCCTTTGCGGTGAGTCACGACGATAAATTGGGTCTGCTCGGAGAACTCGCGCAAGTACTGGGCAAATCGAACCACGTTTGCCTCGTCAAGAGCGGCTTCCACTTCATCCAGTACGCAGAACGGGACCGGCTTCACCTGCAGGATCGCGAACAGCAATGCCATAGCGGTCAAAGCACGTTCCCCGCCTGAAAGCAGCTGCAGGTTTTGAAGTTTCTTGCCCGGCGGCTGAGCAACGACGTCGATTCCGGTTTCCAGCATGTTTTCCGGATCGATCAAAATCAGATCGGCACGTCCGCCGCCGAACAATTTCGAGAAGACGATAACAAACTCGCGGCGGATTGCATCAAACGTATGTTTGAACCGTTTAGACATTTCCTCGTCCATTTCTTTTATGACCTGATACAGCGTCGTTTTCGCCTCCACCAGATCATCTTTTTGCTCGCTGAGGAACTGGTAGCGCTCGTATACACGCTGGTATTCCTCAATGGCCCCTAAGTTCACCTCGCCCAGCAGCGTAATCTGCCGTTTCAGTTCTTTTACGTCTGCCTGGGTTTGCGGCACATCTTCAGGTACCGAGTAACGCAGCTTGGCTCGTTCATAACTCAGCTCGTAATCATCGGCCAGCTTGCGTAGAATATTGTCCAGCTCCACGTCGAGACGGTTAGCCTGGATTTCCGTCTGCCTTAGCTGCTCTTCCACCGTTTTCAGGCCTAGTCGCTGCTCTTTCGTTTCGCTTTCGCCTTCCTCCAGTTTTCTTACCAACACGGCGCGGGAGGCACGTTCCAGCTCCAACTGTTCACTTGCGCGTTCCTTCTTCAGCTTGTAATCATTTAAGTCCTCGCGCTGGCTAACGCTTTGCAGCTCATTTTGCTTCAAATCGGCTTCGATGGACTGCAGGATACTGCGGTTCTGATCCAGTTCCCGCTTCAAGATGCTGCAGTCTTCTTCGGCACGCCGCAATTGTTCCCGAAGCGAGTAACCTTCCTGATCCAACTTGCCTTCACGGACTTTCAGTCCGGTAAGCAGATCCTGCAGTTCCTCTTTGGCCGATTCGTTCGCTTTACGGGCAAACTCGGCCGCCTGAATGGACTGTTGGACGGATTGCTCCTCCTTCTCCAGTTCCACCAGCTTCGCCTCAGCCTCCGCCTTGCTTTTATCGAGATCTTCCAATTCCTTGATGTAATGGCCTTTCTCCTGACCATACAATTGGAATTGTTCCGAGACATGTTTCCATTCGTGATCAACCTGCTTCAGATCGCCCGCAACAGATTGCTCTTCCGAACGCTTACGGTCGCCGGCTTCACGCAGTTTCTCCAATTCCTGTTCCGCCGATTCCATCTGTTCGCGGAGATCCTTAAGACCTTTACGGAGTTTATCCAGCATATTTTCACTTTCAGTAATGTCCGTGGCCAATTGGTCAAGCTGACGTTTCCGGCCCAGCAGATTGCTGTTCTTTCGGTGTTGGCTCCCCCCGGTCATCGAACCGCCGGCATTGACCACATCGCCATCCAGCGTAACGATCCGGAACCGGTACTGACAGCGGGCCGCCATTTTGTTTGCTCTTTCCAGATCGCTGGCAAACACCACATTGCCCAGCAGGCTGCCGACGATGTCCGCATACCGTGGCTCAAAACCGACCAGCTCCGCACCAATGCCTACAAAGCCCTCGGCTTCCTCCATTTGCCGCTTGTCTGCGGCAGATATTTGCCGTGGCCGGATGACGTCGAGCGGCAAAAATGTCGCCCGACCCAACTGGCGCTGCTTCAGGAAGGCAATCGCCTGCCGGGACACGGCCTCATTTTCCATGACAATGTGCTGCATCGCAGCGCCGAGCGCCGTCTCTACGGCGATTTCCAGCTTCTCCGGTACGCGGATCAGCTCGGCAACGGCACCATGAACACCGGTGAGCGCCGACTTCCGGGATGCTTTCAGCACTTCCTTGACGCCAAGCGCAAAACCATCGAAGTCCTCTTCCATCTCCTTCATCGTATCGCGGCGGGACACCAGCCCTTCCCGCTTTTGTTCCCATTTCCGGATCCCGTTTTGGCTCTCCTCCGCCAGCTTCTGCAACGACTGAACCCGTTCGCTTTCCGAAATGTACTTGCCCCGCAGATCAGCGATTTCTTTCCCGAGCTGCTGCAGCGTACGCTCAATCTCACTTTTTTTGCCCTTCAGCCGTTCCAGTTCGTCCCGCCATTTGGCGCCTTCCTCTTCCGAACGGGCCATTCGGCGCTGCACGCCTTCTTTTTGCTGATCCGCCGAACGGATTTCGCCTCTCGCTTGAGCCATCAGGTTCATGATCTCAAGCAGTTGCCCTTTGAGACCCTCCTCCTGCGCCTGACTGATCCCGCCGGTAACGCCGACAAGCTTCGCTTCCTCGGCCGACAGTTCCGTCCGCAGCTCGCTGAGTTGCTTCTCCGCAGCCGCGAAATTGGACGCCAATTTCTCCATTTCCGCAGCCCGCTGAGCATATCGCTCCTCGCTGACAGAAAGCGATTGCCGAAGCTGCTCCCGGTTTTGCGTAAGGTTCTTGGATCGTTCCTTAAGCACCTCGCCGAAGCCCTCGCTCTTCTCGAAGCTCTCGCTGTATTCCAGCAACTGCCCCTGAAGTACTTCAATCTGATCTTCAACCTGACGGAGTGCAAGCCGGTCGCTTTCCAGCTTCGCATCGTGGGCCGATACGACCGTTGACAGAGCCGTTTGCTCATCCTGCAGCTTGGTCAGCCTGGCGTTGGCCTCGCTCCACGTTTCATGGATTTGCTCAATTTGATGCACATACAACGAAATTTCTTTATTTTTCAACTGCTCGCGCAGTTCCTTGAATTTTTGCGCCTTATCCGACTGCTCTTTGAGCGGGCCGACTTGATCCTCCAGTTCACTGACCAGATCGTGAATACGCAGCAGATTTTGTTCCGTGTCGTCGAGCTTGCGCCGGGCATCGCGCTTCCTGCTCTTATATTTGACAATGCCTGAAGCTTCCTCGAAAATACCCCTGCGATCTTCCGAACGGGTACTCAAAATCTCCTCGATCCGCCCCTGCCCGATAATCGAATAGGCTTCCTTTCCGATCCCCGTATCCATAAACAGCTCTGTAATATCTTTTAACCGGCAAGACTGTTTATTGATCAAATACTCGCTGTCCCCACTGCGGTGAACACGGCGGGTCACCGTCACCTCGCTGAAATCCAGCGGCAGGGCATGATCCGTATTGTCCAGGGTTAAAGAAACCTCCGCGTAATTCACTGCTTTCCGCGCATCGCTACCGGCAAAAATAATGTCTTCCATTTTCCCGCCGCGAAGCGATTTGGCGCTCTGCTCACCTAAGACCCAGCGGATTCCGTCGGAAATGTTGCTCTTACCGCTACCGTTCGGTCCCACTACAGCAGTGATTCCCCGGACGAATTCCATTTCCGTCTTGTCGGCAAAAGATTTAAAACCTGCTAACTCGATCCGTTTCAAAAACATACGTTCAAGATCACCTCTGACGACTATTGTACCATACCGGCAGCTCCATAGGACAGGCGTATAAAACAGAAACAGAGGTGCCGTTATGGACCGAACATTCCAAGTCGGATCCATCAAAATGCTATAGATCATACGATATTGTACTGAAAACGAAAAAAAGCCTTAGCCGGTCAAAGCCCGACTAAGGCTGCATATCCATCCGCTTGCACCTGCCTGAGTTCCATGGAAACCGAACCGGTTATGAGGGATTCTGTTCCGTTTGCTTGAGCCGCTCCAAGGCAACGGCCGCCGCTTGCTGCTCGGCTTCTTTCTTCGATCTGCCGTTCCCCCGACCCAGGCCGCGTCCGTCCATGAACACTTCGGACACGAATTCCCGTTCATGCGCCGGTCCTCGTTCCTCAACGATCCGGTACTCCAGTACGCCCATATTGTGATGCTGGGTCAGCTCCTGCAGTTCCGTTTTATAATCGGTCGTCTGCAGCTTGCCATCCAGCGTGATCTGGGTGAACACGTAACGGTGAAGAAAGGTCGTCACCGCCTCCAGTCCCTGATCCAGGTAGAGTGCACCGACAAAAGATTCAAACACGTCTGCGAGCAAGGCAGGACGGGTTCTTCCGCCTGTCAGTTCCTCTCCTTTACCCAGGAGGACGTATTGTCCGAACTCCAGACTTTCCGCAAATTTCACCAGTGAGGGCTCGCAGACAATCGCCGCGCGCAGCTTGGTCAATTCGCCTTCAGGCCGGTCCGGAAAAATCCGGTATAAATGTTCCGATACCGTCAATTCAAGAACCGCATCTCCAAGAAACTCCAGCCGTTCATTGTCCTCATGCTGGCTGAACCGGTGTTCATTCACATAGGACGCATGCGTAAAAGCCTGTTTCAAGAGCTGTTTATTTTGGAATGCCAGTTGAAGTTTTTGTTGTAACTGCTTCAGATCTCCACTCAACAGACTGTCCCCTTATGCTTCGAATTTCTTCAGAATAATCGTGGCATTATGCCCGCCAAATCCAAAGGAGTTTGACATGGCAATCCGTACATCCGCTTCTCGGGCAACGTTCGGGACATAATCCAGATCGCATTCCGGATCCGGGTGATCCAGATTGATGGTCGGTGCGATGATGCCGGTTTGCAGTGTCATACCGCAAATGACGGCTTCCACGCCTCCGGCTGCGCCAAGCAGATGGCCTGTCATCGATTTGGTGGAACTGATCGCCACTTTAGACGCATGATCGCCTAAAGCTCGCTTGATCGCGATCGTCTCCGACTTGTCGCCGACCGGCGTGGACGTCCCGTGCGCGTTGATGTAATCCACCTCGCTAGGGTCGATGCCCGCGTCGCGAATCGCCATTTTCATGCAACGTTCCGGTCCGTTCGGATCCGGTTCCGTCATATGATGGGCGTCCCCGCTAAGACCGTAGCCGATGACCTCGGCATAGATTTTGGCGCCGCGTTTCTGCGCATGCTCCAACGATTCCAGAATGAGAATGCCTGAGCCTTCGCCCATCACGAATCCGTCGCGTTCCGAATCAAAAGGCCGGCTGGCCTTTTCCGGCTCGTCGTTGCGGGTCGACATCGCCCGCATCGCACAGAAGCCCGCCAGACCGGTAGGACGGATCGTTGCTTCCGCGCCGCCGCAAATCATCACATCGGCATCGCCGCGCTGAATCAGCTTGTACGAATCGCCGATGGAATGAGTTCCGGTCGCGCACGCAGTCACCGCCGTGCTGTTTGGCCCTTTAGCCCCGAACAGAATCGATACATGCCCGGAGGCCATGTTTGCAATCATCATGGGAATGAAGAACGGGCTAACCCGTTTTGGACCTTTTTGCAGCAAAATATTGTGCTGATCCTCCCACGTACCCAAACCACCGATTCCCGAGCCGATCATAACGCCTACCCGCTCCGGGTCGGTCTGCTCGGCTATATTCAGTCCGCTGTGCTTCAATGCGCTGGTTGCAGCAGCAACCGCAAATTGAACGAACCGGTCCATTTTTCTTGCTTCCTTGCGATCAACGTAATCTTCAGGATTAAAATCCTTCACCGAAGCGGCAATTTGAGTCGGATATTCGCTGACGTCAAACGACTCGATCACGGATACGCCGGATTTCCCCTGCTTCAGGTTGTTCCAGAATGTATCCAGGTCATAACCGAGTGCCGTCACGGCTCCCATGCCGGTTACTACTACTCTATGTTTCAAACACATTCACCTCGTATAGACTTCATGTGTAAAATTGATTTCGTGATTAAAAAGTGAAGATTGGACAACCTCTCAAGATGAGGAGAAGTCCCGCCTGCTTGATAAGGAGGTACGGGACTTTTTAAGATGACTTTAGGTATGAGATTGTATGTAGTTTACAACTTCACCTACGGTCGTAATCTTCTCTGCATCTTCGTCTGAAATTTCCAGGTCGAATTCATCTTCGAGTTCCATTACTAATTCTACAACATCGAGCGAATCAGCACCCAAATCATCTTTGAAAGACGCTTCAAGCGTCACTTCGGCTTCATCTGCGCCGAGGCGATCCACAACAATGCGTTTTACGCGATCCAATACATCGGACATCCGGTTCACCTCCTCCTTGGTATTATACGAGAATTAAAAGTAAAATGCCATAGAAGCGAGATTGTAAATCACATATACATCCCGCCATCGACATGCAGCGTCTGACCCGTCATATAGGATGCGCTATTCGAGGCCAGAAAAACAACAACCTGCGCAATTTCTTCAGGCTGCCCGAGCCGGGCAAGCGGGATATTGCCCAGCATGCCTTGCCGCAGTTCATCCGAAAGCTGGTCGGTCATATCCGTCTCGATAAAGCCGGGAGCGATACAGTTCACCGTAATCCCACGAGAACCCAGCTCGCGCGCGGACGATTTCGTCAGCCCGATGACTCCGGCTTTGGCGGCCACATAATTGGCCTGACCCACATTGCCGAGAACACCGAGCACCGAGGAAATATTGATGATCCGTCCCGAGCGCTGCTTCAACATGGGACGGGTTACGGCCTTAATTCCGTTAAATACGCCCTTCAGATTCGTTTCAATGACATCATCGAACTCTTCTTCTTTCATCCGCATGATCAGATTATCTCTAGTAATCCCGGCATTATTTACCAGAATATCGAGACGCCCCCATGCATCAAGCGCGCCTTTGACCATCTCGTCAAATTGTCCGCTATTCCCGACATGTGCCTTTACCGCATAGGCTTTGACACCCAGGGCCTCGATTTCGGACACAACCTGAGCCGCCGCGGCTTCATTACCGGCATAGTTCACGGCGACATTCGCTCCGGCCTCGGCAAGCGCCAGGGCGATGCTACGACCGATGCCTCTTGATGCACCTGTAACCAGGGCATTTTGACCTACAAGAATTTTTGACATACATTCTTCATCTCCTTCCCGAGAAAAGCTAAAAATTATAGCAGGGCATTCAAACTATAAAATACCAGAAAAGGTTGGTTTTGTCAGTCTTTATACGGTTTGATTCAAAGCTCCCACAGTTTGCTCCAGACTTTCAAGTCCGCTCACATTGAAGGTACGAACACTTTTGTCGATTTTCTTGATCAACCCGGTCAGTACGCTGCCTGGTCCAAATTCGACGAACGTATCAACCCCTTGAGCGATCAGCCAAGCTACGCTGTCTTCCCATAATACAGGGCTATACACCTGCCGGACGAGCAGTCCGGAAATATCCTCTGCGTTTTCGACGGGCCGCGCCGTCACATTCGCAACGACTGGAATATCGGCATTCTTGAACGGAACGTGCGACAGCTTCCCCTTTAATCGTTCGGCAGCGGAAGTCATCAAGGACGAATGGAACGGTCCGCTGACCTCAAGCGGGATCCCCCGTTTTGCGCCAATCTCCTTGACGCGCTCAACCACTTTGGCTACGCCCTCTTTGCTGCCGGATACGACAATTTGTCCGGGACAATTGATGTTTGCGAGTTCTACCACGTCGCCGGCTTGCGTAATCTCGGCGCACAAACCTGCCAGCGCTTGACGTTCGCCTCCAAGCACGGCCGCCATTGCTCCCTGCCCGCCGGGTACGGCTTGCTCCATGAATTCACCACGGGCGCGCACGGTTGCAACGGCGTCCTCAAACGAAAGCGCTCCCGCAACCGTCAAGGCGCTATATTCGCCCAGGCTGTGACCTGCAACAAAATCGGGCTTAATCCCTTTACCCGCAAAAGCTTCGCAAAGCGCTACGCTTGTCGTCAAAAGTGCCGGCTGCGTATTGGCCGTTTGTCTCAATTCCGCTTCCGGACCTTCAAAAATCAGCTTCGTGAGCGTGAAACCAAGCACGTCATCGGCTTTATCGAACATTCGCCGAGTTTCAGGCAGGTTGTCATACATATCCTTGCCCATTCCTACGCTCTGGGAACCCTGTCCCGGGAAAACAAAAGCGATTTTACCCATACTGTAAAGCACCCCTTATTGTAACGCTGAAGTAAATACTGTTATCTATTACCAGACCAGCACGGAGGCGCCCCACGTGAGACCGCCACCGAAGCCCACGAGCAGGATCGTGTCGCCTTCCTTCATCCGCCCCTCTTCTGCCGCTTCAACAAGCGCTAGCGGAATCGAAGCCGCGGACGTATTTGCATATTTATCTACGTTGATTACGCATTTTTCCTCCGGCAGATCAAGCCGCTGCATCGCGGACTGGATAATACGGATATTGGCCTGATGAGGTACGAAAAGATCGATGTCTTCTTTACTCTTGCCGGCTTTGCGCAATACTTCCTCCGTTGCCGTGCCCATGACCCGCACGGCAAACTTAAATACTTCCCGGCCGTTCATGTAAATGAAGTGCTTTCCGCCCTGAACGGTATCTTGCGAAGCGGGCAGTCGGGAGCCTCCGCCTTCCAGTTTCAAAAGCGCCCCTCCGGCGCCTTCCGCGCCGAGATCGAAGGAAAGGAAGCCGCGACCTTGCGGTACTTCGCCCAGTACTACCGCACCGGCTCCATCCCCAAACAGGACGCATGTATTCCGGTCGCTATAATCCGTAATACGGGAAAGGGTGTCCGCACCGATAATCAGGGCATTATTATACATACCTGTCTGAAGAAAACCGTTCGCCGTAGCCATGCTGTACACAAAGCCCGAACAGGCGGCGGACAAGTCGAAGGCTGCCGCTTTTTTGGCTCCAAGTTTGTCCTGCAAAATGCAGGCTGTCGAAGGAAACGTCGTATCCGGCGTTACCGTCGCGACGATAATCAACTCCAGATCTTCCGCTGCCAAACCGGCGGATTTCAGCGCCCGCACGGCCGCTTCATATGCCAGGTCGGAGGTTGCCTGTTCCGGTGCAGCGATATGACGCTCGCGGATTCCCGTCCGCGAAACGATCCACTCGTCATTCGTCTCCACCATTTTTTCCAAATCTGCGTTGGTCAACACTTTTTCAGGAACATATTTACCGAACCCGACAATACCTATTGAACGAAAACTCATCATTCTGCCACCCGCTTCCCGCTGATTTCCTCAGATAAGCTCTCCGTCAGACGGCTTTGAACCGCTACGCGCGCTTGACGAACCGCATTTTTAATCGCTTCCCCGTCTGAGGAGCCATGTCCCTTGACGACGAGTCCGCTAAGACCAAGCAACGGCGCGCCGCCGTGCTCCTTGTAGTCCAGCGTCTGCTTAAGCCCCCGCATCGAAGGCATCAGGACTGCCGCGGCCAGCTTGTTCTTTAACGACTTCGTGAATTCCTGCTTCAACAGTGAGAACATCGCACCGGCTGTTCCTTCCAGCGTTTTGAGCAGGATATTGCCGGCAAAACCGTCGCACACCAGAACGTCGCAGGCCCCGGTCAAAACATCGCGGGCCTCCACATTGCCTACGAACTCGATTGGCATTTCTTCCAGCAGCGGATAAGCCGCCTTGGTCAGCTCATTGCCCTTTTTCGCCTCAGTCCCGACATTGAGCAACCCTACGCGGGGCTTGGCAATGCCGTGCACTTTTTGGCGGTAAATGCTGCCCATCAAGCCATATTGGGCCAGATGCTCGGGCTTGGCATCCATGTTCGCGCCCAAATCCAGCGCCAGTACGCCGCGGCCATCCAGGGTTGGAATCATCGGCGCCAGAGCGGGCCGTTCGATTCCTTCCATCCGGCCGACCACGAGCAATCCCGTCGTCATCAGGGCGCCCGTATTGCCCGCCGAAATCATCGCATCGGCCTCGCCCTCCCGCACCATACGGCCGGCAACGACCATCGAAGCATCCTTCTTACGGCGAACCGCCTTTACCGGCTCATCCTCCGCATCGATGACCTCTTCCGCATGGTGGATGCTCAGGTTGGACGGGGCATTGATCATCAGCGGCTCCAGGTCTTGCTTGCGGCCGACCAAAATGATATTTGCGTCGCTCCATTCCCTTGCCGCTGCTAAAGCGCCCTCCACGGAACTTTTCGGCGCATGGTCTCCCCCCATCGCATCAATCGCGATTCGCATGCCTACCTTCTCCCTTCCTCATTGGGATTGTCATCGCCGGTCGAACGATAGATGACAAAGTTCCCTTGAAACACCATTTCTTCACCTACATAAGTGAAAACTTCAACCTTAGCTTTGCCCTTGTTGCCGGATACCGGGCGAACATAGGCCTTGGCGATGCATTTCTCCCCTAGATGAACCGACCTGATGAACCGGATATCCGCGGAAAAGGTTAATGCAATCTCGTCATTGATCACGGCGACAGCCAGAGAATTCGCCTGGGCAAACACGTGATGTCCCCGCGCTATGCCTGTCCGCGAAAAAACGTGCTCCTCGCGAATTTCAAAAATGGAGATCCCGCTTTTATCCAGCTGCAGATCGACGATATCCCCGATCACCTCGTGCAGCGGCAGGGAGCGTACCTGATCATAGGAACGCTCGGCCATCAGCTTCATCCGTTCGCGGAGCTCAGGAATGCCGAGCTCCAGCCGGTCCAGCCGAATAGTCTGAATGCTGACCTTCAGTTGCCGGGTCAATTCCTGATCCGTTACGAACGGATTGTCTTCAATCAATTTCATAAGCTGCTGCTGCCTCGCTCTTTTAGGCAAACGATCGATGGATATCCCCCCCTTTGAAAAACAGATTTATATATTTCATATCATTATCTTCTAATTTTAGAACCAGGTACTAAATTTAAGTATAAAACATCTCCTTGAAAAAAGAAAGGGGCAAAGCATTCGTTCAATTTTCTCAGGAGCGGCCGAAAAAAAATAGCATCTCACCGAAATGAGATACTATTTGAGTCCTTGAGGAAATTCAAACCAAGATTATTGGTTGATAATTTCTCTCGATTTGTATGTTCCGCATACTTTGCATACGTGGTGAGCAAGCTTCAATTCTCCGCATTGTTCACATTTTACCATGCCCGGCACAGCCAATTTAAAATGCGTGCGGCGTTTGTCGCGGCGCGTTTTGGACGTTCTCCGTTGAGGTACTGCCATGGTTCCCACCTCCTTATTCAAGTCAACCCGGGTTCCGGTTTGTTTACAATCCCATTTACTTTTTGAAAAAATCGCTGAGCGAGGCCAGACGAGGATCAATCCGCTCCGTATTGCAGCCGCAATCCCGCTCGTTCCGATCGGTTCCGCAGTTCGGGCAAAGCCCCTTGCAGTCTTCCTTGCACAAGGCCGCAAACGGCAGATTCAGAAGAAAAGATTCTTCGATATACGGCGTCAGATCCACTTTATCCTCGGCCACAACCTGAATTTCTTCATCTTCATCCTGCGATTCTGCCTCGGGATGATCGCTTTGCTTGAAGCTTTCTTCAAATTTGATATCGACTTTGTGACTCAAGGGTTTCAGACAACGGGAACAGGTCATGTCCAGTTCGCCCGTAAGCGTACCTGTCACCTTTACCACGCCGCCTCCTGCGGGCTCAGCACGCAAGTCGGCTTGCAGAGGTCCTGCACCGGTGATATCTTTACGTCCCTTGATTACCCGGCTTACATCCAGCCCTTGATGCAACTCAAGCGGCTGTTCGGAAGAAGCCAACTGACGAAAATGTAAAATCATGAATATCACTCCAAACAAACAAAAATTATTATACCGATTTTAAGTAAGTTTTGTCAACAGTCCAGCCGCATTTCCCTGTACATGCTCCATGTCGTTCGGTCAAAACGGCTTGTTGTGATATATTCATATAAAATATACCCAAAGGTGAGAGAACAGTGAACATAGTCGGACTGATCGTCGAATATAACCCGCTCCATAACGGACATGCCTACCACTTTGCGGAGGCGAAGTCGCTGGCCGAAGCCGATGCCGTCGTCGCCGTGATGAGCGGCGACTTCCTGCAACGCGGCGAGCCCGCTATTGTGAGCAAGTGGGCCAGAACCGAGATGGCGCTGCATTTGGGCGTCGATCTCGTCCTGGAGCTGCCGGTGGCGTATGCGGTGCAGCCGGCCGAATGGTTCGCTCACGGGGCCGTCGCCACGCTAGAGGCGACCGGCGTCGTGAGCCATCTTTGCTTCGGCAGCGAGGCCGGGGCGCTCGAAGACCTGCAGCCGCTCGCAGCGCGGCTCGCGGACGAGAGCGCCGCGCTCAAGGCGGCGGTGGCCGAGGAGCTCGCCACAGGGGCGAGCTACCCCGCCGCTTACGCCGCGGCCGCCGCGCGCGCCTGCGCCGGCCCGGGCGGCGATGCCGCCGCAGCGCGAGCGCTGCTGATGCAGCCCAACAACAGTTTGGGGCTGCACTACCTGATCGCGCTGCGGCGGCTGCATAGCGGCATCGCGCCGCTCACGGTGCGGCGGCGGGCCGCGGGTTACCACGACGCGGCGCCGCAGGACGCCGCGATCGCCAGCGCCACCGCCGTGCGGGCGCTGTTGGCCGGGGCCGGCGGGCTGGAAGCCGCCGCGCCTTACCTGCCGCCGTCCACGACGGCTATCCTGGCCCGCGAATTCGCCGCGGGCCGCGGGCCCGTCACGTGGGACAGCTTTGCGCAGCAGCTGTTTCACCGGCTTCTGCTCTGTTCGCCCGCGGAGCTCGCGACGCACCACGAAATGAACGAGGGTCTGGAATACCGGATCAAAAAACTGCTGCCTCAGCTGGAAGAAGCCACGGTTACGCAATTGCTAAAACAGCTAAAAACAAAACGCTACACACATACCAAGCTTCAGCGTACCTTGCTCCACGTACTATTGCAACATGCCCGTTCCGCCCTATCTCCGGCCGTTTTAGCCGGAGGTCCTGGATATTTGCGGGTGCTGGGGTTCAACAAAACCGGACGGGAGCTGTTGAAGCAGATGAAGAAAACCGCTACCCTTCCCATCGTGACTCGGACAGCCGGACTAAACAATCGTCATCTGGAACTCGACTTGCAAGCTTCAGCCGTTTATGCGAACGCCATGCCGGGACACGACACCAACGATCTATTCCGGGATTACCGGCAACCGCCAATCACGATATGATAATCAGGATTTAGGGGCCAGCTCCTCCAGATAATCCAGGGCATCGTCCATTTGCTCGACAGGAATCAGCTTCATGTCGCTGTCGATCTCGTCCGCTTTAGCCTTGGCTTCTTTATAATTGTCTTCCGGTACAAAAAATATATCCGCATCCTCCCGCTCCGAGGCCACGATTTTAAATTGCACGCCGCCAATCGGTCCGACGGTGCCGTCTTCGGACATTGTCCCGGTTCCGGCAATACGGTAGCCCTTGCTAAGGTCTCCAGGCGTCAATTGGTTAAAAATTTCAAGCGTAAACATCAAGCCTGCTGACGGCCCGCCGATCCGGGTATCTTCAAAATGAACCTCTTTGTCGGCCTGTTTCGGTTGTACTTTACTTACTTCGCCCACGCTCACGCCGAGGCCGGCCTTGAGCGTTCCATTCTCATCGCCAATTTCCACCAGCTCGACCTGCTGCTCGACGGCTTTACCTCCGCGTTCCAATTCTACGGCGACCTTATCCCCGGCGGATTTCCCTTTCAGGGTAGCCGCTAACATCTCAAATTTGCCAATCGGCTCGCCGTTCACTTTTTTTATAATATCCCCGGGATGAAAATCCCCTTTGGGTGTAACGGTTTTGGAAAACCCGACCACAAACACGTATTCCGGGACGACCGCATATTCGACCTTAGCATGGGCGTACGCGGCCATGATCGCATTGGACTGCGAACTGTTCATGTAATAACGCTGCTGGGTCTCATACTCTTCATCATTACGGTCAGGCTCCTTGCGGATGATTTCCGCATGCTTCTTGAACTGTGTCGTAATAAGCATCGCTATATTGGCATAGCTAACGGATACCGTCGTCAGCATGAACGTTCCCTTTTCCTCCTTATCCCCCGCAGCCACGCTAACCATAGGCTTGATCTCTTCGGCCGACCCCGGTGCGTGAATCATATAGGGCGTAGGCATATATACAACTACATAAACTAGGATAGCCAGCGAGATCACATACAACCCCGCTTTGATGCCAACCGATTTTGATCTGGGCATCACTTCATTCCCCCTTATAAGAGCAAGCAGCCCGCACATCCGTACCCAAAAAAGGCATGTACTCCGCATCCATTGCATATCTTGTACTATTCGTTCATTACCTATCGAAGAGGGTGAAGCTTTTGCAAAGCGAACGCCGCGCCGGCGGCAGTCTGCCGTCGACCCTTCTGTTCGGCCTTTCCGCCGTTCTGCTCGTGGTTTGCATCTTCTACGCACCAGGCGAAGCTTTTCAAGCTTCTGGACAAGGACTCGCCATCTGGTGGAGAATTGTGTTTCCGGCGTTGCTGCCCTTCCTTGTACTGTCAGAAATTTTATTGGCCAGCGGTTTTGCCCAAGGAATTGGCGTACTGCTGGAGCCATTGACGCGAAAAGTGCTTGGTTTGCCCGGCTCCTTCGGGTGGGTGTTCCCGCTCGGAATTACAGCCGGGTTTCCTGCCTCCGCCACTGCGGCGGCCAATTTGTACAAGCAAGGCAAAATATCTTCCCTAGAGGCGGAGAAGATGGCCAGCGTCGCGCACTTCAGTAGTCCGATGCTCCTCGTCATCGTCATCGGAACCGGATATATGGGCCTTCAAGAATTGGGATTCTTGCTGCTTGCCGTCCACTGGATTTCAGGGCTCGCCGCTGGGATGACGCTCCACCTGCTAACCTCGGGAATCCGTTCACGGCACAAACTCGAAACACAACAAAGAAATCCACTGCCTGCACGCTCCCTCTCCCGTCTTCGCCTGGCGGCTAACCAGATGGAAGAGGCCCGTGCAGCCGACGGCCGCGGGTTCGGAAAATTACTCGGCGATGCCGTCGGCTCAAGCGTACAAACCCTAATGACGGTCGGCGGATATATGCTCATTTTTGCGGTAGTGATCCATGTTCTGATTTCCGCGCTACCCGGGTTTATCCCATCCTTCTCCATAGCCGGGCTGCTGGAAGTGCATCTGGGAACTTATGCGGTAGCCCAACTGAGTATGCCTCCCGCCATCGTTAGCGCCCTTCTTGGAGCCGTTCTTGGCTGGAGCGGATTTTGCGCGTTTCTGCAAGTTCGGTCCATTCTGAAACCAGCCGGAATCGGGAGTCGCTTTTTTGTCGTCAACCGTCTGATTCATGGAGCTTATGCCTATGTAATTACGCTCTTGTTGTGGCGCCCTCTCTCACGCTGGCTGCCTGAAGCACTTCCCGTTTCCGCAAATTCTGACATCACCGTCACTGCCATCGACGCTACAACCCGTGGCTTCACTTTCCTTCCGCTTCCGGATTGGAAACAGATCGCAAATCAGTTCCAATTCCAAATGGTGCTTCTCTTACTGCTTATAGCCGGACTATTCGTCCTGACTAGATTCAGAAAAAAAGGCTCGCGATAGCACTCCGGACTCCATACAACCTCACACTTCAAACTTTGCCTTCATCGCCTTTTCCACCTGGACCGGAACCAAATCCCCGACATCCCCGTGAAAACTGGCTATTTCCTTTACTACGCTGGAGCTAAGGTAAGAATACTTCGGGTTTGTCATCATGAAAATGGTTTCTACTTCACTGTTTAATTTATGATTGGTCGAAGCCAGTTGAAGTTCATATTCAAAATCCGTGACGGACCGGATGCCTCTCACGATAACGTGGGCTTGCTTGTAATCCATATAATTCACCAATAAGTCTCGGAAGCTGTCCACTTCTACATTCGGCAAATGACTTGTGACCGATCTAAGCAAATCTTTGCGCTCTTCCACAGTAAACAACGGATTTTTGCTTAAGTTGTTCAGCACCGCCACAATCAGTTTGTCAAACTGGCGGGAGGCCCGCTGAATGATGTCCATATGTCCTTTAGTCACCGGATCAAAGCTGCCCGGATATACCGCGATTCGCGGCGTTTTTAGCTGGTGTTCCATGTTACTCCTCCTTGCCCGGTTCCTTTGCCGGACTTGTCTCGTGAAGATCATAGCTGTAAATAGAGAGGGTAGTTTCGCCATACTGCGCTTTGCGTATCTCTGTAAATCGGTCAAAACTGGCGGGATACGCAAAAGTAGATTCATACTCCAGTACTAGCGCTGCCCCCGGGTTCAATAAATGCAGTTGATCCATCGCTTGCATCAGCTTGTCTCCGTGTTTTAACCTGTATGGCGGATCGAGAAAAACCAGGTCAAACACACTTTCGCGTTTAGCCAATGCTTTTAAGGCCCTTTCCGCATCATTCTTATATACCTCGGCCTTATTCTCTAGTCCGGTCGTTTTTAAATTGGATCGAACAACTTCTATACTCTTATATTCCAGATCTACGAAAACCGCCCTGTCCATTCCGCGGCTAAGCGCCTCGATGCCCAAACCGCCGGTGCCCGCAAACAAATCAAGCACGGTTCCCCCGTCAAAATAGGGCCCGATCATACTAAACAGCGCTTCCTTCACCTTGTCCGTAGTCGGTCTGGTCCCCATGCCGGGGACCGCCTTCAGCGTTCTCCCCCGGGCGTTACCCGAAATAACTCTCATGCCAGTCCCATCCTTTATGCTAAAATGCCTGTCGATATCGTACCATAATCGCGCTAAGATTGAAAAATCGAATTCGCACAAGATTTTGGGCTGCGGATGTATAAACCTGAAAGGAACGGACAACACTTGAACTATCGACATCACAAATGTCGTAGACAACCGCGGAGAAGACTTACGTTTCCCCATAAGCTCTTCGTCCGGTTTCTCCTCTCCCATGATGGGCGTCCCGCGAGGGGCACCCGGACAAAAGCTCTTGTAGCGCATTATTCTACGAGAGTTTTTGTCCTTTTTTTGTTTGGTTCCTTGTACCGTATTCTATTTCATTTCTGTCCTGATTTGCTGTACCTCAGTAAGGAGAAAATAAAGTTCTAGACTGAAAAATAAAGTATTTAGACTGACGATGCTTCATTAAGCTCCCTCGAAATGATTCAGTATCCTCACGCTAGCTCATGAATTCGCAGGATTTCAACTTTTGTTAAGTGAGCCCTTTTGCGTAATGTCTCCCGATACTCCATGCTTCTTGTCTGTCCTGCGAATACATCAACTGGTGAAATAACGCGCTTAAGCTGCCTGTAGAAACAATTTAGCTGAGCTGTAATCCTCGCTGCTTTTGGCAAGACTGACGAGCATACGGGCCACTTTACCACATAATTTCATAATGGATTTCATTTTCTTTAACTTTTTTACGTCAACATTGTGGTGGTGTAAGGCCCTAATATCCGGATTGGTCATAACCATGCACATGATAAGGAGATAAAGGAAACGCCGGAGACGAGGGTGGCCTCGCTTACTGAGAACCATCTTTCCACGCCATTTCCCGGAGCTGGCCTCAGCCAAATTTAGATCCGCATGGCGACGCAAAGCATTTCCGTGTGCATAACCGCTTAGATCACCGGTTTCCCTAATACACTAGCCAAGCTTGTCGTATTTACTCCTCGAATGGAAAGCATCTTCTTGGCATAAGGAATGCGCTCCAATACGAGATGTACTTCATGTTCATTCTGCTCAAGCTGGCGCTGTGCCAAGTCGTATTCTTCGAGCAGTTGACCCAAGTGCAACTTGTAGGCATGACGTTTTACGTATTTCTTCCAGCCGGCAATGACTTGCTCTGTCGTTAGTAGGCTAATCTCTTTCGGTAGAGGAAACAGCCATAAGGTGGCAATGCTACTCGTACAGGTGAGGATTTTAAAGACATGCCGAAGTTCTGGGAACGCAATATTACCCAGCGATGAATCTGGTTAACGGCACTGTTAAGGCGTTTGGAGACCGTGTCCCGATTGGCCATGAGAATCCGCAGTTCCTCGTAAGCTTCCGGGGTGAATCGTACGGGGGAATAATAGCCATTTTTAACCATATCCGCGATAACAAGCGCATCTTTGCGGTCGCTCAATTCCTTGGTCTAGAAGCCAACGAGCCAGGCTCAGCCAGTAATGTCCTGTGGGTTCCATACCCACAATGATTTTGTTCAGCTTGAAAGACTTGAGCAGATCTTGAATCCAGCGTTTGAACAGACGAAAGCCCTCGTCATGGTTGCCGAACTCAAGTGGTGATCCCAAGCAATTCCCCGGTAGCTCACTAGGTAATCGTTGTCGAACATCAACACCATTTTGTACGCCCTTGGCAGTCACCCATGTCCAGCGTTTCGAAGTATTCAGGGTAACTTCCCAGAAGTCCGCCACTCTCATCGGCAAGTCCGGCGCTCTTAAGATCCCGGACGTTGTCGCCCATTTCAAGCAAAACGATGAAGCCGTTCTCGCTAAAGTTGAATTGATTTTCAGCTTCGTCTTCCAGTTCAGTTCTAAGTTGGTTGAAGTAGTCCTCAACATGGATGAGGAACGCCGAAGGGGGCACTTCAGCGCGAAGCAAATTGACAATGTCTTTCTTCGTTTCGATGATTCTCAATCTACATACCTCCTGAAAATGAAAATAACCCCTCAAAAAGGGATGTGGTACTGGGTCACGAATATGATATATGTCTGAAAGTTTGCTTGAAGCGGTTAACGGGCAGAAATGCTCAATAAGATTACGCACTTTAAGGAGGAATGGGAACGGAATGAAGTTCGACCTTCGAGAATTAGCGGTGTTTGCAGAAGAGGCTGTAACAAAAGCGGGTGACAGAATTTCCGAATTGCGCAGTCGGGAAAAAATTGAAGTGAATTACAAGGATTCGGGTGAACTTGTGACATCCGCTGATTTGTTATCGGAAAGAATCATTCAAGAAGCCATAATGGGTAAATTTCAAGGTCATCGAATTCTTTCGGAGGAACATGGAGTACATAACTGGGATAATTTCAAGTTTGACGGTCCAGTGTGGGTGATTGATCCCTTAGATGGAACAGTTAATTTTTCTCGGAACCTGCCGCATTACGGCGTTTCATTGGCTTTTGCCCTTGATGGCGTAGTGCTGGTAGGAGCAGTATATGCGCCAGATTTGAACTGTACTTATGTTGGGATTAAAGGGGAAGGCTCCTATTGCAATGGTGAGCGTTTACGAATTCGTAAATGTACTTCGCTACAGGATGCTGTCATTGGCACAGGTTTTCCGCATGATTCAGCAAAAGTGCAACCAGCAATCGAAAGAGTGAATCGACTCAGAAGAAACTGTCGTGACATTAGGCGTTTTGCCGCACCAACAGTAGACATTTGTTATGTGGCGTCCGGAAAATTAGATGCGCATACGGAAAGTCTTGCACCGTGGGATGTAGCCGCCGCAGGCTTGATTGCACGGGAGGCGGGATCATTGAGTTGCCATGTGCAAGTGGTGCCTGATGGCATCCCTAATGAACTCTATGGTGAAGAGGTCGTATTCACAACACCTGGAATTTTCGATGATCTCTTGACATTATTGCGGATGGAATCAGAATAAAAGGTGCAGTCTCTTTTCAACATTGTTGTACGTGCGAAAACGTTAGCTTAGTAAGGCATGTTCTTCAGAAAAGGCCATCCTTTGTTGGGATGGCCTTAGAACTTGTCGTTACAGACGGCGCGGTGAGCAGTACCATAAGTAGTAGCAAGTTTTCAATGAAAAGCTTACAGAGATTTCAAAAGCTTATTCGGAAGATAAAATATGCGCTGCCTAGAGGAATAAGGAGACTGAAACATGAGGATTCAGGTGTCTGAGATTCAACATGTGTTCCTTAACGATTTGGCTAATTTAATTGATATGGTACAGACGAAATAGTGGTACCTTCATGATGAGAATCCGAAAAAGTAGGACCAAAACGTTTGAATTGTCATTGAATGATAACGTTGATATTATCCAAAGGCGAGTTAAGGAAAAAAATATCCTCTCTTTTCCGCAAGTAGAATCAAGCAATGAAATTTCCATTACTTTACAATGACTATAGAGTGGTTGAAACGAGGTGAACAGTCGAATGTACGAGTGGCACAAGCAAATCCAAATAATCGTTAATGAAATTGACGAGTGTATTAAGAATCGTAACAGTGAAGCAATAACGCTACGATTTCTTTCTCGCAAGTTAGGTTATTCCGAATTTCATACTACGAGAAAATTTAAGGAAATATCGGGTATGCAATTTAGGGATTATCTGCGGCATAGAAAATTAGCCTTTGCACTAAAAGAGGTTCGGGATAGTGAAAGATGCATTTTGGATATTGCTTTTGATTATGGTTTTTCATCACATGAAGCTTTTACCAGGGCTTTCAAGGGAACATATGGTGTAACTCCAAGTGAATACCGAAAAAAGCCTATGCCTGTCGCCCTTCGTACAAAAATAAACTCTTTCGACCGCTACTTTTTCGGATTTGGAGAAATGGGTATGATCAAATCTGCAGATGATGTTAACATTTATTTTGTAACCATTCCCGCACACAAATTTTTGCACATTAAAAATTATGAGAGTAATGGGTATTGGGATTTTTGGCAAAAGCAAAGTCTTATTCCCGGACAGGACTGCGAAACAATTTGCGGCTTACTCGATAGTATCAAGGGCAAATTGGATGACGATGGCGGGAGTGAGTCTAACGGCGGCAGCGGTCAGATTATGGCTTACATTAATGACCGGGATGGCAGACTCTGCGATTGGGGTATTCCACGTACAGAGTGTTTTGGTGTACGTCTTCCTTTTGATTATAAAGGTGAAGTACCACCACAAATGCTTATGATTGATGTTCCCGAAGTTGAGTATATTGTTTTTGAACATGGGCCATTCAATTATGAGCAGGAAAATCGTAGAGTAGAGGAAAAGATGGAAAGGGCAATGGCAACTTTTGATTTTGCAGACACTGGTTACTGCTTTGATACTTCCTCTGGGAGAATCATTTACGTTTATCACGATCCAGAGCGGTTTTTGAAGTATATCAGGCCAGTACGGAAGTTATAATCAATAAAAACCACCTGCCCCATGCTTTAGGTGCTTTACTACATCTGATAACATCCTGACACCGCTCCTTCACAGATAATGACCTCCAAGCCAGTCAAAACAGATTAAGCAGGTAAGCAAAAGGTTGGTGCTATGTGCTGATGAAGAAAATAAGCAAACTGTAGTGTTATCTCCGCAACCATATAGCCGCATGATTAGTTGGATTATCTGCTTTAGAAAGCAATATATTTAAAGGGCACCTATTGGAGGTGCCCTTTAAACTAGCCGTTATAGTCAGCGCGGTGAAGCGTATCACAAGTAGGGTGAGATTTATTTTTTGGGGCACTCCGAAACGTGGAGTTGTATATACCAGTCTGTAGCAATTGTAATTTTTGGGGCAACTGCCCAAGCGCCCTTTCCGCTTATTAACATTAACATAATGCTCTCTAATTTATTGATTAATACAGTTGCTACGGTAACGTTAATCATTTTTCCTTACTCTTTCCTAATTTAAAATACGGGAGACAAGCTAACTAGCTCGTCTCCCAACATTTGAGAACTATTCTAAAACACTTGGCAACCCGGTTAATTTACCAACTACTTGGAAACAATATAATAACCGCCCCAAGTGCTATAATTAGCATAAGAATAAGTTCCGGTCACACGTCTGTGGATCAGAGATAAAATTGCCAGATGCATCTCGATAGTCAATACCAGTTAATCCGGGTTTATGTGACCAACCGCCATCAGAATCCTGTCTATACCAGTGATAATCAGTGCCTAGCGCTATAACAAGTGCATTCATTTGAACCTGGCGTTTCGCTATAACTTGAACTCACCCTGGTTGAAACATATAACCAGCTAACGGATCACTTGTGTCATTTGCAATTCTGTTCAAAATATACCCATAACAGTTTGCTCTAAAGACATTAGCTGAATCATTCCAATAGGTAGGGTTATAAGGATATTCACCACCGCCTGTAGGCATCGAAGCAAGCAGAGATTTATACTTAGTAGTTTTAGTGTCTGCCGCAGGAGCTTGACCAACAGCCTGATCAGCAGTTTTATCTAAGCCTATGCTTTTACGGGCTTGATAATTATCCGGTGCTACATTTCTTCTAATATCAAATTCTTTGCCGTCAATGTTGTGAATAAATCACTCTTTGCGGTAGCCTCAGGTTCTACCACTGCAGCTCCATCTGAAGTTATACTTCTGCTGTAGCTAAAATTATCCGGAGCTACATCATCATATTGCATTTCAAGTTGTATCATCGAGGCGTAACAATCCACATTCTTACCTATGACGATTCCTTATTAGTATTCAGCATCCCCTCCTTTAGATAATCCTGCATCTTTAAACAAAATGCATCATTCTGTGGAGACGCCGCTCTCATATTCCAAAATACCAAAATCACTACAGTATTTTGGATACTTTGAGGGTTCCTCCTATTTACGGGTTTCAAAGAAATTCTGTAAATAAATTACAAAACAGAGTATACATTCAATTAAATCAAATAAAAATAGCAGGCTCAAGTTCTTGATGAGCCTGCTAACAGATAGTTTTTGATAATTCATAATTGTACGTGAATCATAAATTATTTACTTTGAAATAAACTCCTCTACATTATTTTCTCTGATGTCTATATACTTTTCTGAATTATCGGCTTTTACCAATCTAATATATGCAGGCTTTTTCCTTGGATTGTTTCCTCCAATAAGAAGGTAATAGCTTTCATCTATCTCATACCGCAAGATATAGAGTCCACTGCCTATTTCCGTACTATCATAACTTTTAAAATCATTCCATGAAAGTTCTTGTCCTTTATGAGATAATTCTAGCACTTTTTCTAGAGTTAATTTTTCTTTACGAAATAATCTCCATTCATTATCGATCATAACAACGATTCCCCTCTCATGAGAAGCATATTGGGCCCCAACATGCCCAAAATTACTTTGATTATTTTTTACTGGAATTTCAGAATCAGATACTTCTGATGTGATTGTGCCAATTAAAGAGGTATCATCTATATCAATGGACAAATGCTCACCGGTATCAAGATAAAGGTAATTTTCAATCATTACCATCGGTATCCGATCCGATTGTATACTACTTTCTAGTTGTTTATTACTACAAGATATCATTGTAATCATTAAAATAAATATACAAAACCAAAGTAATTTCTTATTTATAGACATCTCCAAATTTCCCCCAGCTCTAAAATATACTTCCTAACAAGCTTATGCGCGCTTTTTAGTTAAACAACATATGGATTTGGTTTGAATGACAGACTCATTTTTTAAAATAGGGCGTAATCCCTCTTGAATATAGGTTCTCCACTAACTTGAAAAATTCTTCTGACGATAAATCCTTTTGACGCTGGAGCCAAAGACGAAATAAAGAAAGGGAAGTTGTCAGGTAAAACTCAATTAAGTATGGCGTTAAGGAATGGTTTTGCGGAACGTTTAATTCTAATTGATCCAAAGTGATTTCTTTTTTTAAGCGTTTTAAAAAACGGGTACTTCCATAATCACCCAAAAGGGCATTAAGAACCAGGAGATGTTCTCTTTTGTCCAGACAATAGAGCGTATCTTGAACCGTATGCATCGACAGCTCTTTATTCGCCAATTCTTTTTTTATGTCATTCAATAAGTCATTTTCAACAGCGTCTAACAATTCGTAAATGTCAGTAAAGTATTGATAAAAGGTGCTGCGGTTATATCCTGACTTATTCGCAATTTCCTGAACCGAAATTTTCTCAATCGGCTTTTGGCTATATAACTCACAAAAAACTTCTACAAACTTTTGTCTTGTTTTCTCCGTTATTTGGGGTTGCTTTTTCATGTTTCCCTCCTACTAGCGAATAAGAATATCATCCGACAAATAATAAAAAACTGATGGTTGATCAAGGAATAATCAAGATTTATAATCACATCATACAACATGTTGTCTGATAGTCAAAAGGAAATGTTAATAAGTAGGGGTGGTTTTAATGTCAGCAAAACAAGATAGAATTTTAATTTTTGGTGCAGGTGTCATCGGGAGCATGTACGCAATTAAGCTTATTGAAGCAGGGTTTGACGTTAGCCTGTTTGCACATTCTAATAGATTTAAATCATTAAGAGAAAATGGCCTGCAATATAAAGAAAAAGGTACAGTTAGATCGATACAAGTAAATGTCATTGATACGCTCGAAAATGACGATGTATACGATTTTATTTTCGTTACCGTTCGTTATGATCGGTCCGAATCAGCGTTGTTAGCGCTAAAAGAGAATCAAAGCAAAAATATAGTTACGATGACTAGTAATTCAATTGGATTTTCTTCGTGGCTGGATATCGTAGGGGATAGACTTTTACCAGCTTTTCCCGGCTTCGGCGGACAGATTAAAGAGGGAGTATTGCATGCTCGATTTCTACCAAAGATTTTAGTCGCAACTGCATTTGGAGAAATTAATGGTGTAGTGACAGAACGCATAGAAAACCTCGCAAAATTATTTAAAACAGCAAAGCTTCCCTACGTTATTAAAAAGGATATGCAAGCGTATCTAATCACACATTCCGTATCAGACATTGCCATGATGAGCTTTTTGCATGCTGAGAATAAGATAATTGACAAAAAAACAGCCAGAACCAGAAAGACGGCACGCAAAATAACAGTTACTTTAAAAGCGTATCTAAGGGCAATACAAAAAGCTGGCGTTTCAATTGATCCACCATTGCTTAAAATGGTGCTTAAATTTCCAAACTTATTTTTGGATCTTTTCTTTATGACATGGTTACGAACTAAAATGGTTAGGGATATGATGTTGCCGGATTATGCGAATAATGCTAACAATGAGATTGTGCAGCTGAGTAATGATTTAATGAAATTTTTAAGTCAAAATGATATCAAATCGGAAATACATGTTCAGTAATTTTTTTTGTTAAAATATCTACCCTTTGTCCCTGATTAATGTATTTTCTACAGCTAATTTGTCCAATAATTTACTTTTCAAATTATTAACTGGAAAACCCACAGCTAATTGGACGGTTTTCCTCGAATGAGCGTTGACAGCCCGAAATTTAATGGAGATTTTCCAGTTAGTTTGCTATATATGCCGACTGGACGAAAAATAACTGCAGATTTTCCAGTTAATCTCGTTTTATGGGCGCGGCTCCACAGAGCAGAAGCCTCCCTATGCCTAGCGGCCCATTAAAACATCGATAAAAAACCGCCAATCCTGGATTGGCGGTTGTAGTTTGCTACTTTGCGGTTTTAGTGGTTTGCGGCAATATGGTGTTGCTTGCGGATCGAGGGTTGGAAGCGATCAGATTGTGCTGTTTTCAACTGCTTTCGGCTTTTCGTTGTTCGAGATGTGCAATTTCGATGCTTAAAATTAGCTTACTATTCAACCTGTTGGCCGCCCTTAAATTAAAACCGGCTGGGCGATCAAGCCGCGTTGGAGGTCGAGTTCCTTTTTCACGTTGTTAAATATGTCCTGGAGGCATGGCCCCCATAAAAGATTATCCTGTTTTAAATAGGATTTTACTTCAGAACAACTGCGTTCAAAAGTATCCAAATAGGAACTGCCTATCTTTTTCAGATGCTTCTTGGCTTGCTTGATCAGAGACATATATTCGTGATAAAGTTCGGATTGGATGCATTTGGATTCAGCGGAAAGCTCGGTCCATGCGAAGGCTCCGCCCTCAACACATTCCGATGATCCCTGGACGTATTCAATGTCGGAATGAACGAGAATAAACAGGCGGATTCGCTCTTCCAGCGCTTTGTATCGTTCTTTAATAAGCTCCATCGGCTCCATCAAACACACTCCTTTCTAAAGCATCGTTTGAGTCAGAAAGAGGGAGTTTTTTTGGCTTTTTACATTATCAGGATACTTCCAGTATAAGCTCTTTCCAAAAAAATGTATATAAATAATTTACAAAAACGTAACCTTTAAATTAAAAAATCGTCATTTCACAACAAAACCCCGATATTACAAGCGGGGTTTAATAACTTTCAAATTCAAATTTAATTTTTATATTTACATCCGTACGTCATTGTTTCATCCTGCACTCTTCTTATCGAAAAGTCCGCGACGGTACATAATTGTGATCAGCCTGTAAAAATCGAAACTCCCCGTTTCGGGATTCTTGATCAGCGGATTCTTCTTGTCGTAATTCACCGCTGCTTCGACGGCTTCTTTTGCCCAATCGGGCAACCGGGTGCTTGCCCTTTGCTCCAGTCCGGCAATCCTCTCAGCCTGTTTATGGACGGTCTCCTGCAATGCTTCGAGCTGCTTTTTCTCCTCGGCGGTCATTGGCTCATCCCCTTCCTTGATATCGTATTCGTACAAATTATACTTATCCATCAATGAGATCAGCTTGGCAGGATAATCGGGGTCCGTTGCATATCCCGCCGCCGAAACGGCATAGGCCGCTTGCCTGCCTGTCCGATTAAGCACGTTGGCATAGCGCTTGTTTTGCAGCAGGCGAGTGTGATCCGCAACGGATTCTCCCCAAGAGCGGTATTTCCGGAAGGCTGCATTGATTTTTATCGGTTTTCCGTTCCTGTATTCTGTCGTCGGCATCATTGCGCTTCCCGCCGGGCCGCTGCCTTTTATTCCGAACAAATTATTGGCCTGCTGTGCGAGCCCGCTGGCTCCCCAATTGGATTCCAAAGCGGCCTGGGCGATGGTCAAGGAAGCCGGAACACCGGTCCGGAGCCAATCTCTGATTGCGTCAGGGGCTATTTTAGCGATAAATTCAGTCCTGTTCATCTCATCACCTCCGTTTCAATATATGAAAATAAATTCAGAACGGCCTGGACATCCTGCCCTTAATCCGCCCTCACTCCATAATTTTGTCCGGGTCAGCAACTTTTTCAATCTTATGTTCGATCCTTCTTTCGCTTCCAAGATAATATTTTTCCAACGGCTTCAACTGATCGTCCAGCGTATAAACGAGCGGCGTACCGGTTGGAATGTTGAGATCGATAATCTCTTCGGCGCTTAAATTGTCCAAATATTTTATCAATGCTCTTAAACTGTTACCATGCGCCGCAATGATCACTTTCTTTCCGCCAAGAATTTGCGGCTTTATTTCCCGTTCCCAATAATCCTCCACTCTGACGATGGTTTCCTTCAGGCTTTCCGTCAAGGGAATGAACCGATCCGGCACATCCCTGTATTTCGCATCATTCCGGGGATAACGCTCATCATCCTTGGTTAGGGCCGGCGGAAGAACATCATAACTTCTGCGCCATAAGTGGACCTGCTCTTCCCCATATTTTTGTGCTGTGGTCAGTTTACTCAATCCTTGCAGAGCTCCGTAATGCCGCTCGTTGAGTTGCCAGGTTTTATGACACGGTATCCATAGCAGGTTCATCGCATCAAGGATGTAATAAAGCGTTTTGATGGCCCGCTTCAGGTAAGAAGTATAAGCCACGTCGAAGACAAACTTCTCCTCTTTAAGCAAAATGCCGGCCTCTTTAGCCTCATGCACCCCTTTCTCGGACAAATCGACATCACTCCAGCCGGTAAACAAATTGGATTTATTCCACTCGCTCTCTCCATGTCTCACTAATACCAATTTATACATCTTTGGCTCACCATCTTTTCCTTAGTTTTAAATGCATATCCTTATCAGGTCCGGGCACGCTAAACGTGGTTTCCAATACCCAAAATATCGCAACGAGGAGGATCATATTCCATGTATACCCCTATTTCATCACAAATCCGGGAGATCGAGCAACAAATTAGGCACCTGGAACAACAAACCCGTCAGGCTACAACGATGTATCAGCAAATGCTTGAGCAAGAACAGCAAAACGCAGTCCAACTTGAGCAGTTGGCCGAAAAAGAACGTAAGGCTGCCCAGACGATCCAAATGGCCTTACAAGGTCATCAAACAGCAATGCAGGCTTACCAGCATATTATTCAACTGGCTGGACAAATTGAACAAAATGCCGGATCCAACAGCTTTGGAAACGCAGATTTCAGAACCTCCGCAGGAATCGGCCTCCGCTCGGCAGGCGGCCAAAGCTTCGGCCAGTCAGGTTTTGGCCAAGGCAGCATGGGCCAAGGAAATTTCGGCCAGTCCGGCGGCTATTCGACAAGCACCATGAACGCCTCGGGATCGCAATTGTCACAAAATCAACCGGGAGTTCCTATTCGGGGCTTTCAATAATGCAAGAATACTGAAAATATGCGGAAGCCGCCCGATCCATGTGGCGGCTTTCTTCTTTCCCGAGCAGTTATACTCCTTAATTAATACCCAAAATGAACTAGAACTATTATTCCTGAACAAGTACTCCATCTGTGGTATAATTGGAAATCATTAAATGGGTGGAGGAACACAGGAAACTATGAGCAAGCTGATGTTTTTCATTTTTTTGTCATGGCTGACCGGGAACCCGTTAATTGCCATTCTTATTCTGCTTATTATCGTTTATTTCATCGATCGGCGCTTTGTCGGTGTTTTCCCCAGCATTTCCAAACCTTTTAAACGATACCGTGCCATCTCGAAACTTCGCCAGCAGTTGAACCTAAACCATTTTGACGTTTCTTCCAAACGAGAACTCGCCAGATTGCTTCTGGAGAAGAAGCGATTCAAG
Organism: Fontibacillus phaseoli; assembly: GCF_003337355.1. Taxonomy (GTDB): domain Bacteria; phylum Bacillota; class Bacilli; order Paenibacillales; family Paenibacillaceae; genus Fontibacillus; species Fontibacillus phaseoli. The sequence goes on from NZ_QPJW01000002.1 coordinate 122,209, forward strand.
GAGGCTTACGATCTTCTGGAACAGGTGAAACCTTACTCCGAGTCTTCGGCGGAATTTTGGGACGATCTCGGCACCGCGTTAATCGGCTTGGGCCGTCTGGAAGAAGGCGAACAGCAAATTTTGCATGCCTTAAGTCTGAATGAACGCGTTAAATACGGTCAGCCCTATTTGCATCTGGCGATGGCTTTCCGGGAGAATAATCCGGAAAAAGCGCTCACCTATGCTGCTAAATTCGGGGAAATTCAGTCTTCTTCCAGTGAAGCGTGTTACCTCCTCGGCAGTCTTTATCATTCGTTAGGCCGAAAGGAAGAGGCGAAGCAAGCCTTGGATGAATCGAAAACCATTTATCGCAGCTTGCCAAAATATAAAAAACGACATGAACGGAAATGGGCACTGCGAAGCTATTTGAAGTCCCTTACGTTGTAGGAAAGCATAAAGAGAACCGCTGGGCTCCTATCCTAGAGAGAAGGAGCCCGCGGTTCTTTTAATATTGTCTTTACTCGGCACTCCGACGGTGGAAAGGCCACCAATTAAACTGTCCGAATATTTTTACCATGACAGGAATCAGGAACGGGAGCACGACCACGGCGTAAAGCGCCAGCCCGGTCAAAACTACCGTAGCGATCTGCAGCATGGAAAGCACGCCCGAAGGATACATGGAGGCCATTGTTCCACCCAGAATCACTGCGGCAGACAGGATAACCGTCCCCATGTTCCGCATCGAATGCAGAATCGCTTCACCAATATTCCATTCTTTATTTTCATTAAACCGGTCCATAAGGAAGATGCTGTAATCGACACCTAGCGCTACAAGGATGACAAACCCGAAGAACGGCGTCGCCCAACTGACTCCGGAATAATGGAAGATGTCGACAAACACCCATTCGGTAAAGCCCATCGAGGCATAAAAGGTCAGTACCAGGGAACCGATCAGATAGATCGGCATCACCAATGAACGCAACAACAGGACGAGAATAATGAAAATGCCCGCCAGCATAAGTACTACGGTCCGCGTATAGTCTTCACCGGAGATGGTCTTCAGGTCGTTAAAGGTACTGGTAACGCCGCCGACTGCGATTTTTGCATTCTCCAGGTCCGTACCTTTTACTGCTTTTCCCACCGCAGTACTGATCGGTTCAATGCGGTCAATCGCTTCTTTGCCGTAAGGATTGCTGGAGAATACCACGTCCAGGGTCATCACCTTGCGGTCCGGTGACAGGTACATATCGAATACCTGAGTCATCTGTTCGTTCTCCATCGCTTCTTCAGGTACATACCATCCCCCAAGGCCGCCCTCGCTAGCTCCGACCTCATTCAAGTAATCCTTGGCCGTATCCAACCCCCCGGAAACTTGTTCCAATCCGTCCACACTTTGATTCAGGCCGTCCGTCAATTGGGAAATTTGCCCCGAGAATTGACTGAAGCCGCTCTGGATTTGCTCCTGACCGCTTTGAATTTGTGCCAATCCGGTCACCACTTCCGGGATCTTGCCGACGATTTGGCCCTGGCCTGCCGCCGCTTGATCAAGACCGGTTTCAAGCCGGGTCAACCCGCCGATGAATTGATCCAGTCCGTCCGCCAGCTGCTTGCTTCCGTTTGCGGCCGCTTCGTAACCCTGGTTAGCCTGGCCCAAACCCGCAGATAGTCGTCCGAACTCGCTTTTCATCTGTTCCAGACCGGCAGACATTTGCGGCAGCCCTTTGGCCGTCTCGGTAACCGTACCGACAATCGTCAAGTAATCCGGGTCCGTGGCCAATTCGGGGTATTTGCTCTCCAAAGTCGCAAACCGCGAGGAGAGACTCGACAGTCCTTGGGACGCCGCATCCAGTTGCGTACTGATTTGACTGATGCCATCGCTGAATTGACCCAATCCGCTACCGATTTGCTGATAGGATTTCAGCAATTGCGCATGCGCATCGGCCAACTCGTTAGCGCTCTTCTTCACTTGCCGGAGTCCTTGTTTCAAATCGCCCACGCCGGCGGAGCCGTCTTGGATCCCTTTTTCGATCGCGGACAAGCCCGTTTCCAGTTGGACAATTCCGTCCTTCAGCTTCCCCGTGCCTTCGGCCAGTTGGCCTGTGCTTGCAGCTGCCTCCTTCAGTTTCGGTTCATTTTCGGTCAACGACGCGCTAGCTTCCGCAAGTCCGTCCTGTATTTTGGCCAACCCTTCATTTCCTTGGCCCAACCCTTCGCCAACCGTTTTCACCTGGCTGTTCAGTTCAAAATCTTTAACCTCATCGCCTGTCGGCCGGCTCATGCTTCGTACGCTGGCTACTCCGTCCACACCGACTACCTCGCGGCTGATTTTCTCGGCCAGTGCCATGTATCCGGCATTATCCATGGGCTCGTCATTTTGAAGGACGATTTGCGTCGGCAGGGATTCTCCAGGCTCAAAACTTTCCGAGATCAGATTGTATGCCTTTACGGATTCGTACTCATCACCGATTTCTTCCATGCTGTTAAATGATACGTTCCCGCTGTAACTGATCAGGAACGGTACCGTCACTGCCGCCACGATAAGCAGCGCAGCCCACGGCCGTTTCAGCGAGAAGGTCCCGATAGCTCCCCAGAACCGGTTTTCCTTATGTTCCAAAGAGCCTTTTAAAGGCCAGAACAGCTTCGTCCCCAATACCGCCATGAAGAACGGTACGATGGTCACGAGCGCAATCAGCATGACTGCAATCCCGACGGCGACCGCCACCGCGGAGCGGTAGAGAACGAATTGCGAAAACCCGATCGCCGAAAAACCTACCAGTACGGCGAGACCGGAGAAAAACACGGTTTTTCCGGCCTTCCGGTACGTCAGGATGATCGCTTCCCATTTATCCGCACCATGCTGCAGTTCTTCCTTAAACCGGCTGATCAGCAAGATGCAATAGTCCGTTCCTATCCCGAACATGACCGCAACCATAAAGATCTGCGTATAGGTCGAGATCGGGAAATCGATACGATCCACCAGGAAAGATACGATTGATTGCGATACGATGTAACTAATTCCTACGGTCAAAAGCGGGATAAACGGTGCAATGACCGAACGGAACACGACAAACAAGATTAATAAAATAAAAATGACCGTAAAATATTCCGATTTTTTCAGTCCTTGTTCCGAACTGACGACCATGTCTTCATTGATTTGTTCTTGTCCGGTTAAATAATGTTCCACTTTCAATTGGTCTAACGCACCGTGGATATCCTTCTCAATGTCTAGCAGAGGACGGTCTCCTATTTTTACGGACAACGATGTCAAGATGGTCTTGCCATCTTTCGATATCATCTTATCCGCCGCCTCCGGCGTAGTGAAAGGATCCGTGATCGAGACGATGCCGATTTGCACCTCCTGGTCCCGAAGGGCCTTCAGTGCCTGTTCGACCTCATTTTTATCTTCACCGATTAAACCTTTAGAGGAATGAAACACCAATGCGATTTGACTTTCTTTCTCTCCGCCTTTCGCATCCGATATATCCGCCAAAATGGCCGCTGCCGTAGAAGACGAATAACCTTCGGGTACGACGATATCTCCCTTTTCGCGGACCAGATCCGACATCGATGGGGCCGTGAGGAACAACAGCACCGCTGCGGCGATCCACACCGCAACGACAGCCCATCTTGCCTTCAGTATAAATTTCATGATTCCCCGCTCTCCTCTTCCAGCAAATATGCCAGTTTTTCAAAAACGCCGAGAAAACCTTCCACTTCTTCTGCATTAAAATGCACTAAATATGTAGACAACGTCTCCATAATCTTGGCCTGTGCCTTTTTGTAATGGCCTATTCCCCGTTCGGTCAAAGACAAATAAACGACTCTTCGGTCGTCATTGTCACGGGTTCGCTCAAGTATCCCCTTGTCCGCCAGTCTCGTAATGATCGCGGTAATCGAGCTCTTCCCTACGGCAAACGTGTCAGCAAGTTCGGTGGAAGTAACTTTACCTTGCATCACAATGTAATCGATAATCTGAAACTGGTCCATCGTCATGTCATCCTGCAACACTTCGCGAAGTTCTCCATTCATCCTTTTCGTGACCGTAAAATAGGCTGCCATATAGCGCTCAATCAACACTTTGGATTCCTGTTCCAATTCCATCCTCCCATCTTTCTCTCTTGTCCAATTAGTTCTACAATAAAACAGTTTGACAATAAAACTATATAAATTCCAAAGGAAATTGTCAATTGCACAGAATGAAAAATAATAACCCCTGCCGTCTAGGCAAGGGGTTATTATGCGTTAATTTAAATTATGCTCGTGTTTCATGAATTATTATCACGCTGTTGCGAAATGTTCCGATTCCTTAGTTTTCGTTATCTTCTCCAGCATTATAAACGCACCGGAATTGCTCCGCACCGCCTGAGGAAGGGATAAAGCCGTTTACCGTAAATCCGATATTCCGGAAAAAGTCGGCCCCTTCTTCGTCCGTTACCGCAGTTACGAGCCGCGGCCTTTTGAGGAGCAAAGCTTCCACAATCAAGCCCCGGCCATAGCCTTTGAATCGGTCTTCAGGATCGATGGCAAGGTGCAAAACATTCATCTGTTCCGAATTAGCGAAACTAAGGCCGATCAACCCCACCACTTGCTCCTCTTCTTTATAGACGAACAATTCCGCATCTTTGGAGGATTCATACAACTTCCATGCCTCTTTTTCCCGCTCGGGATCGAAGCCGACTGCATATTCCATTAATTCGCGTACTTTCGAATCGGCGGGAAAAGATGTTACTTGAATAAGCAAAGCACAGCCCCCTTAGCCTTTTTTCTCGATGACTTCAGTGGCTCCGTCATCATACCCGACAATGACCATGTCCGCGATGTCAACAAACAAACCGTGGTCGACCACGCCGGTTATCATCTTTAATTCATGGCTTAATTGAGCCGGAGATTCAATTTTGCCGAAGGCGGCGTCAACGATATAATTTCCGTTATCCGTCACGTACAGTTCGCCGTCCCGGGTACGCATTTCAAAGTCGACGTCGTACCTTCTTTGCAGTTGTCCGAGCGTCCACTCATAGGAGAAAGGAACGACTTCGATCGGCAGCTTAAACTGGCCCAATTGAGAAACCATCTTCCCGCTGTCCGCAATGACAATAAAACGGTCGCTATGCATTGCCACCAGCTTTTCCCGCAGAAGGGCACCGCCGCCGCCTTTAATTAGAGCCATCCCCGGATCGACTTCGTCCGCTCCGTCAATCGCCAGATCCAGACGATGAATTTCCGATGCCGGAACTAACGGAATCCCGTAACTCTCCGCAAGTTCTTCGGAAGCGTTTGAAGTGGCAATCGCACGGATCTGCAGACCTTCAGCCACCCGTTGTCCAATCTTCTCAATCGCGTAATAAGCCGTGGAGCCTGTCCCGAGACCAACAATCATGCCGTCCCGGACCAATTCGGCTGCGCGGTAACCCGCCGCTTGTTTTGCATTCATACGTATACGCCTCCTAAAAATAGTTGCATATTTCTCTACAAGTTAAATGGCGCGGCTGCTTGCCGGATGTCTTTTTGTCGTCCAATACACCAGTTGTTATAATCATAAATACAGCGTTTCCTCCGCTGCCACTTTGTTCAAGAGGTGATTCATGAGAACCGTAAATCAAATCAAGTCAAAACTAAATTATCCGGTCCCGGATGGAACGAACGGATGACATGCTTATGATGCTGGAGTGAGTACTGAACGAACCGGCCGGCAAGTACCTTATGTAACAAAGAAAGTCCGTTTGACTACATAATCAGCTAATATCATACCAAAAATACAATAAAAAAAGAACAGCGCATCCTGGCTGAACCCTTCCCGGGCTGCATGAATGCGCTGTTCCTTTTTTATAGATTATCGATCGCCGCTTTGATGCCTTCGAAAGATATATCCTCCACGTTTTGTCCGTTGACAAAAACAGTCGGTGTCCCGTCAACTTTGTGATTTTCCGCGATCAAAAAATCCCTTTTCACATTTGCGATATAAATCTCCTCATCCAATTCCCGTTCAAAGCGTTTCAAGTCAACGTCAGGAATGTTGTCTTTTACCAGCTTCATGATGAAGCCCTTGTTTGCCCATGCATCGTCTTTCTTGCCCTGCTGCTCCATCATTAGATCGAAATAAGGCCAAAAGAAATCGTGATTCTGCTGATACAGCGTTTCTCCCGCAAGTGCGGCAAGCGTGGAATCCGGGGCCAGGAAAGGCATGTCAACATAGTAGAACGCCGCTTTCCCCGCATCCAGATATTCTCTTTTCAATTCGGTCAGCACCTGATCTTTCCATTGTTTGCACGCCGGACATTTGTAATCCGAGAACTCCACAATCTTCACCGGGGCTTCAGGATTCCCCAAGTAAGGCTGATTTTCTTCGTCAAACCCGTCGGGGACCGCTCCGGCATCCACCTTTTCCAAATCGGGATAACTTTCCGCTTTATTCCCCTGACCACTCAAGTTAATGACGAGCAAAATGCCGATCAGAACTACGGCTATACCGCATAGCCACCATATTCCAAAATGCTTTTTCTTCACTCGCGGATTTCCTCCCCAATACAAAAGAGTAATAATTTGGTCTATTATAGAAGGGAATCCAGCGTACAAGCTAGGATAAAAATCACTACCTGATGAAGAAGCATTAGCTTTGGTGGACCGGCCGCGGCATCTTGGATTTGTCGTTCTTCCCTTCACCCGATTCAGGTTTAACCATCACCAAAATCAGGATTACAGCCACAAGCGACACAGCGCCGATGACTATAAACATCCACATATGTCCTCCCCCTACCAGCAGAGAAATTACCGGCGGGCCGAGTGATACTCCGATGAACCTCATGCTGCTGTAAATGGATGTAATCGTACCGCGCAGTTCTTTCTCGATACCTTCGGTGATCAGGGCGTCCGAGCTGGGCAGAACGATACCGATTCCGACCCCGCAAATGATCAGACATCCGATCACAAAATAAATATTGTTAAATAAACTGATGCCGAATAGAGCTCCGGTGGCGAGAACCAAGCCGATCACCCCGCACCATTTCATCAGCTTTTTATTTTTACCGATTTTCTTCCCGGTTAAATAAGACGCAAGACAGAGCGCAGCCAAGGGAATAGCCAGCACCAGCCCTTTCAGCACACCGTCGAGTCCATGCTTTTCCTCCAACTGATTCGACAAATAAAACAGCACGCTAAACAGCAAAAACATGCAAATACCGCCGATGGCAAAAATCGCGTACAACCAGCGTCCTTTTTCCGCAAACACTTGCTTTATGGACTGCATGAACTCCTTCAAGGGCTTAGCTTCGATTTTTCGCTCCGGCTCTTTGACCAAAAAAACGACGAGCACCAGCGAAATCAAGCATAACACAGGGATTGCAAGAAACGGTACATACCAGATCCACGCTCCAAGTAGAGCGCCTAAAATCGGACTCAGCACTTTGCCGAACGTATTTGAGGTTTCGATAATTCCCAGACTGTGGCTCACTTCATCGTCATCATCAAACATATCCCCCACCAGCGGAAGAACGATCGGAAATGCTCCAGCAGCCCCAATCCCCTGCAGCAGCCTCCCGGCGATAATGATCCAATAGACGGTCAGACCGTCGGCAAACCAGGAAGCCGCACCGGATATGCCGCCTCCGGCGGCGGCGATGATCAAGCTGGGGATAATAATTTTTTTCCGGCCCCACTTGTCCGAGAGATAGCCGGCGACCGGAATTAGCAAAATAGCGACGACCGCGTAAACCGTAATGAGCATGCTTACCTGAAGAGAGGATACGCCCAGTTCACGTGAAATCTGCGGCAATATCGGAATCAGCATGGAATTGCCCAGCGTCATGATGAGCGGGATAGATGCAAGCGCAGCCAAATCCCCCTTTTTGTTGTCCATCTTGCAGCCACCCTTCGGAGTCGATAAATGATTCCATAAAGGGTAGTTTGGTTAATTAGCAATAATTTATACCGTGCGTATGCCCGGTCATATTTGGACGTATGCCGCTTTGCCCGCCTCACGGATAAACCTGCTCGGTTCGCCAATGGAATACAGGTGGAGCAAATGCATAGCTCTTGTACATGCCGTATAAAAGAGTTTCCGCTCCGTCTCGCGCGTATACTTGCGGTCCGATCCGTCGTAAATCAGAACGGCATCGAACTCCACCCCTTTGGCGAGATAAGCCGGGATGATATGGATTCCTTTTTCAAAAGACAGCGTCGTCTTCTTGATTAGCTTCACTGGCAGATCGGAAGATAACGCTTCGTAAGCCTCGAGGCTCTCGGCGGCGGTTTTGCAAATGACGGCGATCATGTCGTACCCTTCCTTCCGCAAAGCCGAGATGTGCTGACGAATCCGGCGATGCAGGTCATCGCGATCATCAATGATTTGAACCTCCGGCTTCTCGCCTTCCCGGTTGAACGGAACGATGGCTTCCCCGCCCGGAACCATGCCCCGCGTAAACTCGACGATTTCACGGGTCGAGCGGTAGCTTTGCACCAGCGTGATCAATTCGCTCTCGGATTCCCCATACAGATCGCTCAGGGTCGTCGACTGTTGCAACACCGAAGCATGCGCGTAGATCGCCTGGTTCAGGTCGCCGAGCGCAGTCATGCGGGCGCGCGGAAACAGGAGTTTGAGGAAATACAGCTGAAACGGCGAATAATCCTGAGCCTCGTCGATAATGACGTGACGGATGGCGGTATTGGATCGGAAGCCCAAAATAAGTTCTTTTAAATACAGGAACGGGGTGGCATCTTCATAAAACAATTCCCCGTCCCTGATTTTTTGCAAAGTCTGGCTGCAAATGGCATCCCAATCCTCCGGCAGTTCTCCCCCGCCGACTTCCTTCATCAGTTCCCTCTGCTGAAAGAGTTGGCTGTACAGTTTCGTCACATCCACAAAGCGCAACGATTTGATCCAGCGTCGAAGCGGTTTAAGCCGATCACTAACGACCTTTTTGGCAAGGATGATCTTTTCTTCTTCATAGTCGCTGAACAGTTCACTCCGGCCCTTCTGGTTCCGGCGCATGCGTTGATAAGCCCGCTGATAATCCTCGGTATCCAGCAATTGAATCTGCTCCTCCACCCAAGGTTCATGAATCTCGTTCTTGCCAAAGGCCGCAAGTTCCTTCAGCAGCCATTCCTTCAGCAATTCACAGCGGTTGGCCAAAGTAATGGCGGGATCGTAGGCGTAAAACGCCCGCTTGATCTCATCCGCCCCGATAATTTCCTTTCCCTGAAAGCGGATCGGCTTGAACTTCATTTCTTTTCGTTCAAGAAGTAACTTATAGCGATTAAAAGCATCCAGAAACTCGGACGAAGATTTGTAACGAATTCCGTTGATCCTTGCGGCATAGGCCTCGTCCTCTTCGCCGGATAGTACGTATTCTATCTGAATGAACGGGTCCTCCAGTTGGTATTCCCGGCCCAAGCGGTGTTCCAAATATTCCTGGAACGTCGTTTGCAGCATATTCTCTTCTCCGAGTTCCGGAAGAACCGTTGAGACATAGCTATTGAACATCGGATTGGGTGAAAAAAGAATCATCTGGTCGGCCTGAAGCGTGTCGCGGTGCTTGTAGAGCAGATAAGCGACCCGTTGCAGTGCGGCGGATGTTTTGCCGCTTCCCGCCGCTCCCTGCACGATCAGCATACGGCTTTTGTCATTGCGAATAATCCGGTTTTGTTCACGCTGGATGGTGGCTACGATGCTTTTCATCTGGGCGTCCGAGCTCCGGCTAAGCACCTGCTGAAGCAGTTCGTCGCCGATCGTAACACCGGTATCGAACATCACCTTGATCTCGCGCCCACGAATAACAAACTGTCGTTTCAGCGACATTTCGCCCTCAATCGTCCCCGAAGGCGTCTCGTATGCGGCAGGGCCGGGGACACTGTCGTAATACAGATTCGAAATCGGTGCCCGCCAGTCATACACGAGAAAGGAGTCTTCCCCTTCATTCAGAAGCGAGGCAATCCCGAGATAAATCGATTCCTCGCCATACCCTTTCTCGGCAAAGTCGATCCGCCCGAAGTACGGCGACTGCTTCAGCCGTTTCATTTTGCCTAATGCGGCCGATGCATGCTGATGGCTCTTCTCCCTTTCCGAGAGCACTTGAGATTGCTGACGCAAGCTGGTTGATGTTTCTCCAAGGTCATCCGCTTCAGCGAAGTTGACGGTAACCTCATCCCAAAATTCCTTCCGCATCGTCACGACATCTTCGCGAATATGACCAACCTCGATCTCCAACCGCGTGATATTGTCGTCAATCCGGTCTGCCACAACTTCCACACGTTGCTGTTCTTCCTGCCATGCATTGTCCGTACCGCTCACATTGATCGCTCCTCTTGATATGCTGACTTTTTACGTTCATCCTTCTATATGAATAACCTATTGACATTCGTAATTATTCGTGATATAATCCCATTAGGATATTCATGTTCTATGAAAATATTTTGACAGTCCATGTTTTATTGTATCCATTTTATGCGATAATTTCAACCACTTGCTCATCTTTTTTCTCTGCATGTCAATATAGAATATAACCATCTAATACGAAAGTCCCGCCGTTAGGCAGGACTTTTTTTAATGTCTAAGCTTCCCCGGATGCCTGGCTATGATCTGCCAAACGGTTTAAACGCTCCAATTGATGTCCGTATTCATACATCTCCGCAGATACGATCGACAGACGAAGAACCCCTTCCCGTTGCGCAGCATACCGGTCCAGCATTCCGCGCAGAAACTCGTCATTGTCATGTTCAAATTGCTCGGCTTCCAGAAAGTTCGGCTTTAATTTGTCGTCAAACTTCAGCATGATATGTTCGTGAAATTTGATAAGCTTCTCCAATTGCTGATCAAATTCGTGATTCAATTCCGGCGTACGCACCGCCTGAAAATAATGCTGCTCCACCGCATCCAGTACCTCGTAGCCTTTCCTTAACGTTTTTAGCATCTGTTTATATACTACGAGTTGCCGACTCTCGCTGAACTTTGGCGTCTTGAGTTTTTTCTGGTCTTCTTCCATCAGCTTGTATTTATCGACCAGCGAGTTGATCGTATCTTCAAGCTTGCGCTTTTCGCTCCGGAACACCGCCTCCTTGATCTCGTCCGAGATGGCGGTCCTCATCAGCAGGGACAACTGGTCAAAAGTCTGCCGGATTTGGTGAATATACTGCACTCTCGGCTTCGGCGGGAACACCAAAATATTGATCACGAACGCCGAGACGATCCCCACCAAACTGAGCGAGAACCGATTCAGCGCAAATTCCCATTGCCCGGACGCTTCCATGACGGAAACGACCGTAACGAGCGTAATTCCGATCGTATCGCCCATTTTCAATTTAAGACAAATCATAATTACAAGAATACATACCAGTCCGACGGCGATGGGTTCATTAGAAAACAGCATTCCGCCCAACATGGCTAAAATGGCGCCCAGCGTGTTGGTTTGCAGTTGGTCCAGTAAATATCTCCAGGACCTGTAGATGGAAGGCTGCATGGCAAAGATCGATGCTACCGCCGCGATGACCGGTGGGGATAGGTCAAACCAACTTACCACGTATAATGCCAAAGTAACAGCCAGTCCTGTCTTCAACATTCTAGCGCCAAACGTCACAACAAATTCCTCCTGTTACTTCTCTCTCATGTCATTTTTACCCGAATTGAAATGATTTCGCTCATTTTGTCAACAATATATCATTGTAAGGCCCAAATTATTCTAAACGAAGAGGTGGAAAAAGTCTATGAATCAACTGAAAGGTCTTGCCGCAGTAACCGGGCTGGTCTTGATCCTAACTTTGGTCCCTGCAGCAGTAGGACACGTCTACGCGGATACTCCGCATGCCGTGCAAAAAACGGCGACTCCGGAATCCAAAAACCCGCATCCCCGGCATCCGCATCCTCCCTTTCGCCATCTTCATGGCGGACATATCGTAAAAGATACGGCAGACCTGCTCGGAATGGAGCCTAAAGACATCATGGAGCAGTTAAAACAAGGCAAAACGTTGCTGCAAATCGCACAGGTCCGCAAAGGCTGGAGCGAAGAAGAATATCTCAAAAAGCTGACTGATACCGCTTCGCGCAACATCGACAAAGCTGTCGCGGAGAACAAAATAGATGCTGAAAAAGCATCCAGGCTGAAAGCTATTTTGCCGGAAAAATTCAAAAGGGTCATTCACCGCACCTGGAAAGATAACCATTCCGGTCATCCGGCCCTGGATTACCAGAACAACCAGATCCATTGGGTTAAGCCCTCGGCTAACCCCTGAGCAAACCATTGCCCCGGAAGCAAAAAGACGGAGGAATCCCCAATTGCGGCGGTTCCTCCGTTTTAGCCAATCCTATGAAATCTATGCTGTATAAGGCGATGATTTAACTATCGCTTGCAGGCGGCGGAAGCCGCTTCCCGGTTCCGGTAGGGACCTCCAGGATATCGAGCAGAAACATGAAGATAGGCACACCTACGATCAACCCCCACACTCCAAAGAAATGCTCCGATACGAGCAAGATCATAAACGTATAGAAGATCGGCAAATGAGTCTTGTTAGACATGAATTTCGGATTCAGGAAATACGTTTCAACCGCATGAACCACGGCGATCATAATTAAAACGTAGACGATTTTGATGAACCCGCCGATTTTGAAGGCGATCGCGCAAAGCGGGATCAGGGAAAAAATAACGCCCATGACCGGAATGAGGCCCAGTAAAAAGATCATGATACCCAGCGCGATCAAATTCGGAAAACCGAAGATCCACAAGAAAATCGTAGAAAGCACGGCATTAACCAAGGCGATCAAAAATTGGACTTCGATTACTTTTCCGAACGATTGAACGAACTTTTTGCCGAAGTACTCCAATTCAAGAAACAGGATGGACGCCCGGCTGGCTTTGAATTTCGAAGTGAAATTGGTGACCTTCTCTTTTTCAAGCAAAAAGAAAAGGCTAAGTATAATGGCTACGAACAAATTGAGGCTCCATTTGCCGATATCTGAGATCGTACTGATCAAGAAGTTAAACCCGCTGTCTATGTAAGCGGAAAGATCGATATCTTTGAGAGACTCCACAAGGAAATTCAATATCAGATTGTCGGGCAGATCGCTCGGCGGATTGTCATAGAATGATATGACCTGGTTTACCAAATCCGTCAATTCGGCAATAAATACGGGCAGGTAGTAATAAATTGCGGCTACCAGCAGCGTAATCATCGCGACGTAAATCAGTAGAATCGTAATTTTTCGGTTAATGCGGACGACCTTATCCACATTCCGGGTGATGAAATTGTGCAGACGATTGATGAGATAAGTAAGGATGAAAGTTATAAGTATCATATTGAGCATACTTCGCGAATAATAAAGCACCAAAACAACAAATAACAGAGCAAGCACCCTGCGGAAACCCGGAATTTGAAACAGTTCTTTAAAAAACGTCATTATACGCAACCTGCTCCCTCATAAATAGACTTCGATAAAACCTATGAATTCATCTTAAGCGAGCCGGAGTAAGAAAAGCAAGTCAGCAGGCATGGTCTCTTTTTTTGCAATACCGCACCCGCACATCAGGCCGCTCCCAATCACTTTACCGCATCAACGCTTTAAGGTTTCTTCACTGGTGTGTAAGTTCTTGCCAATTTAAATTTCCAGGCATATAATCTCGAATAAATTACGTAATAATCATTCCGAAGGACTATGACGGAGAAAAGTAAGCGAATGCGTCCAAACAGGGACGGTGGTGCCGGAGACTGAGAGCACCCCGCTGGAGCCGCGCCGCCGAAGTTCGCTCCCGAGTCGATTCCTGAACAGCCGTTTGCCGGCTAGTAGGGAACTCCGGCCGCACACCGTTATCCGTGTCTAAGCTGAGAAACCAGAAGGTTGTCTAACAAGGGTGGTACCGCGGTAACCCCGTCCCTTGATAGGCAGCCTTTTCTGCGTTTACGGTTGGCAAACACGTTTTTTGATCCAGTTGAGTACATCATCGGTCAGCATTTAAATCAAAAAATAAAAGGAGTGAAAGTAACATGAGTCAACCTTTGGAGGAATTAAGAGAACAATTGGACGGCATCAATCATGAACTTCTAAAGCTGTTAAACAAACGCGCCGAAATCGTACGGAGTATCGGAGAAATCAAAGACAAACAAGGAGTGCCGAAATTCGATCCCGTACGGGAAAGAGCGATGCTCGAAGAATTGACCCGGCAAAATCCTGGACCTTTCAAGGACGCAGAGGTCAAGCACATTTTCAAGGAGATCTTCAAAGCTTCTTTGAATCTTCAAGAGGAAGATCATAAACAGCAACTGCTTGTCAGCCGAAAAAAACAGCCCGAAAATACCGTAATCGATGTGCTTGGCACTCCGGTCGGCGGAGGTTCCCAAGTCATGATCGCGGGACCTTGCTCCGTGGAATCTTATGAGCAGCTGCGGACCGTCGCTTCCGCCTTAAAGGATGCAGGAGTCAAGGTGATGCGCGGCGGCGCCTTTAAACCGAGAACATCGCCTTACGATTTTCAGGGTCTTGGCATTGAAGGCTTGAAAATGCTCAAGGAAGTTGCGGCCGAATTCGGGCTGGCCACGATTAGCGAAATTGTTCATCCCGCACATATCGAACTCGCGGAGCAATATATCGACGTCATTCAAATCGGTGCCCGCAACATGCAAAATTTCGAACTGTTAAAAGCCGCAGGGGAAGCAAACATCCCCGTGCTGTTGAAGCGAGGGATCGCCGCTACGCTGGAGGAGTTCGTTCACGCTGCTGAATATATTGCCGTAAACGGAAATTCAAGAGTCATGCTGATCGAACGCGGCATCCGCACTTATGAAAAATGGACGCGCAACACGCTGGACATTTCAGCAGTACCGCTGCTGAAACAGGAGACCCATCTCCCGGTGCTCGTGGATGTCAGTCACTCGACGGGCCGGAAGGACATCTTGCTCCCTTGCGCCAAAGCGGCTCTGGCCGCCGGTGCCGACGGGATCATGGTGGAAGTTCACCCCGAACCGCAAGTAGCCTTGTCCGACGCCGCCCAGCAGCTCAACATTCCCCAGTTCCAGGAACTTTGGGAAGGAATCCGCCTTTCCGGTCTATTCAAGGAAGCTTAATTTTAATAAAAACTGCCTACTTAAAACCTACACAATACCGGTTTCACGCAAACCGGCTTGGAGACGGTAGCTGTTTGGCCGGTGGACTGCAATCTGCCGTTTTCGCGATCTACCCGGAACAAAACCAGATTGTTCGAATCTCGATTAGCGACAATTAAATGATTTCCGGACGGAGTAAGGGCGAAATGTCGAGGGTGGCCGCCTTCGGTCGACACATGCTCCACATAAGACAATCTCCCGGATTCCGGATGAATGCCGAATTGAACGATGCTGTCATGGCCGCGGTTTGACCCGTAAAGAAACATCCCGTCCCGGGAAATCGCTATTTCCGCAGTCGTATTTTCTCCTTCAAAGTCATCCGGCAAAGTCGACAGCGTCTCCATCGGGGTCAATCGGCCGCTCTCCACATCGTACTGGAAGGACGTTATTGAATTTCCGACTTCGTTAATCGAATATATAAATTTCCCTCCGGGATGAAAGGCCAGATGACGCGGGCCCGATCCGGGCGGTGTCATGGCATCGCCCACCGGCTGTAATGTACCGTTTTCCGTATCCACGGCATAGGTGCGCACCAGATCCAGCCCCAGATCGGCGACCAGCATATGCCGATTATCCGGACTGAACAGAGCAGAGTGAGGGTGCGGACGATCCTGTCTTACAGGGTCTGCTCCATGTCCCTCATGCTGCTGTTCATCCGATAGTTCAAGCAGCACTCCGTCGGCTGCGAGTTTGATCAGCCCCACGTTCCCTCCATGGTAACCGGATACTGCCAAAAACTTAAATTCATGATCAATTTGAATATGCGACGTTGAAGGCCGGATCGTTCTGATCCGGTTAATTTCCGTCAGACTTCCTGCAGCAGCATCGATGGAAAAAGACACCGCTTCTCCGGATCTTCCCCCATCTTCACTTTTCGCTTCCGAGATGGCATAAAGTTTACCACTACGTGCATTTACGCTTACAAACGTCGGATTTTTCAAACCCGATGCGGCATCCAGAGAGGCGAATTCACCCGTGCTTTCATCCAATTCATATACATAAACTCCGGTGTCCGCCGGTTCGGCGTAGGAACCGATAAACAGCAGCAAACGCTCTTTTGCTTCTGACAAGAATAATTGCCTCCTTTTTGTTTTAATTATATAAGATGAACTTTTGAATAGGATGCCTGCAAGGGAGTAAAATGATTCCGAAGGTACTTGCTCACATCTATTTCAATAGTTCAACTTAAATAAAAAACATTACTTTTCTTTATTTTTCCCTAATCCCGCCCAAAAGTCCAGTCCGCCCATCCCATCTTTCTTAAAAATTTAAATAGATCCCCTACACAAAACGGTAAAAATATGGTATACTGCAAGCGCTTCCACAACATCTTCTAAAGGGGGAATTTGGAATGATGAATGTCGGACCGGAGAAAAAGGACGTGTACGATCTCAATCCGCACGATGCCTATTTCTTTAAAATCGGAGCCCACGAACTAGTTTGCTTCCACGGTAGAAATTACAGCATAAAACAGAGATTCTCTGCGGAACAAACCTCCAAACTGATATCGGACTCTTCTTTTTACCGTATCAGCACCAATTGCTACGTCAATCTGTTCAAAATTTCGGAAATCCGCAACAATGTGGTCATGTTCCGTGATGAAATCCACGGGATCAAGACGATCAACGTTCCGAGAAGAAACCTGGAACAGATTAAACGCCTGCTTCCTGCAAGCCGCCGCGGGGCAGAGGAGGTCAATCAGGTCGTCTAGCGTCATCCGCTTAGAAAGAGAAAGCAGCCGGTTCCTCAATAAGGGAACAGGCTGCTTTTTCAGTTAATCGGTATTACTATTTCAAATAAAAGCGGGCCGTTTCTTCCCAGATTTCGCCGGGGGCCAGGCCGAACAGGCCGATTTCATCTTCAGGCAGGTTCACTTTCGGAGCGTTCACGAGATTGATTTGCGGCTCGGGACAAAAGAATCCTTCCGTCGCTCCATTGTTCCAGATCATCCATTGCTTGTAGGAAGTTCCCACGTCATAAACCAAGGTTGCGCCAAGCTTCTCATCGGTCAGTTCCATCCGGTTTCTGCCGTTTTGCGGTACCGCCGTATAGTGATTATCCATAGACGCATAGAACGGATATAGCCCTTCTCCCTTCAATTGCAACTCCTCTTTGGTCAACGGCTGATAGGATCCGGTTGGCAGCATGCGGTCGCTCAATTGCCAGCGCTCACCGATCGTGAGCTTTACCTTATAATCCCTAGCTTCGCTCTCAGGCGCGAACGGAGCATTGACAGCGGTATGGAACGCCAGCAGGCAAGGCATTTCCTTATCGCCGTCGTTACGAACGAACAAGTGCTGGGATAGTCCATTTTCACTCAGCGTATATTTCAGTCTCACTGTGAAGCGGAAAGGAAGATATTGATAAGCTTCATGATGTTCATCGACTACGGCTTTAACCGTGACGTAGCTCTCCAGCTTACTTTGTCCATAATCCTCTACCTGCCAATTCGCCTTATGCAGAAATCCGTGCAAGTGATTGCCGGTCGCTTCTTCATTCACCGGAAAACGGTAGACCTCCCCTTTCCAAGGGAACAGCCCGTCCTCATAACGGTTAGGCGGGAACAGTACCGGAATCCCGTATACTCCAGGGTTATTCCTGAAGGCTTCCATTTCTCCCTCCGCCGGCTCGCGGAGAATGCGGTAACCGCTTTCGGTATCGCGGAAAGAAATCAGGTTGCCTCCGACGCCTGGAAGCATGACAGCCTCATATTTTCCAGCTTGCAGAAAGACTGCTGGTTCTCCTTGAAACATGCCTTCATAGGCTTTGATTTGTGTCATCTCTCATATCTCCCTTCAAACCTTTTCTTGCTTGAACAACCTGGTATGGATTATACAAAATGCAGGTTCAAAAGTCACCCTTTCCAGTCACAGGACGAAAGCCCGATTACTCGTCCCTCAATATTTTCCGGCCCAGGGTCATCGCCAGAAGGATCATCAATACGCCGACGGCCAACTGCATGCCGAACACCTGCATCCATTCCGGCCAATCACTTATCCATTCATACATTTTCCCTCCGATCAGCGGACCGAAAAAGGAAGCTACTCCCGTGATGGCAGAATACATCGCCATGTACATCGGCCTTTCCGCCTTCGGGGTATCCCCGATCATGAAATTGAAGGCAAGTTGATTAAATCCGCCTAACCCGATCCCAAAAGCCGCATGTGCAAAAAACAAAACGGGAAGCACCGGAAATGCCGAAAGCAGACCCCACGACAGTATCGCCAACGCAATGAGCGGCATCGTCCACCACAGCAAACGCCGATTGCTGTACCTTGCGTTCAAGTTGCCCCATACATAGAAGCTACCCATCATGAACAAGGTTTGCGTTACGTTCAGCAGCGAAATCGTCTTATAATTAATATCAAGCAATTCGAGCATTACGTAGGAATACAGCGGTACGACAAGATTTTGCAAAAAAAGGAATCCGGCGATAAACCCTGTGGATTTTATAAAGGAACCGTCTTTCAACGGCTTCTGAAGCATCGGAATAAATTTGCTCTCCCCCGAACGTTCGAAAGGCAGGTCCGGATAAAAGAAAAACGTTACGATATTGGCCCCGATGCAAATCCAGACCACGATGTATAAATACAAGAAGCCCTGTCCGCCGGGAAACTGGTCGAGCAACATCCCCCCTAAAAACAAAAATAAGGTTCCCAGGCCGTTTACCAATGTATTGCGGATTCCAAAATATCTTCCCCTGACCCTTGATGGTACTATATCGCTGATTAGCGAACTCCATAGCATCGCCACTACCGTATTAAACATAAATGCGGCTACATAGAACCCGAGATACGCAGCCACCCAATAGCGCTCGGGAAACAATAACGGCGCCAACCCGGTTGCACCCCATAATAACCTCTGAATTGTGCCGAAGATCACGAAGGCCCATTTTCGGCTGCGGATTTTTTGAATGAAAAAGGCTACGAAAAGCTGCCCGATATTGACAAATGTCGTAATCGCAAGCACAAAACCCAGTTGGCCGGAAGTTGCGCCCAAATACAGCAAAAATCCCGTTAAAAACTGTCCTCCGATCAACGTTTGGAAAATTACGGACGGGATTCCTTCCACTGTAGCTATCGTCAAATTTCTGCGATGTACGGATTCTTTACGGTGCGTACTCTGTTTCAGATTTAAGCTGCCCCACACGATGATGACACACTCCTCATGACTCTACTATGTTCCATTCTACTTCATACCTGTCTTTGACCTGCGGCAAAACGTAGATTTCAGGGAATTCCGGGAAAAGACCACCGGCATACATAAAAAGTCCGTACTTTTACATACTCAAAATATGCAGTTCCCAAGCCACTGAATTTCTTGAGCCAAGAACCTGTAACCTACATGAATGGAGTGCGATTAAACATGCGCAATACGATTTGGAAAAGGGCCACGCTCCCGATATTGTCGGGGCTTTTGCTGGTCACCTTCGCAGCCTGCGGAAACGGGCAGTCCGGGCAGTCGGGACCTTCCGTCAAGTCCGCCCCGCCTTCGGAAAATCCGCTGATCCAAACCGGGCCGGGCGGAGACCATGCGCAAACCTCCTGGATTCCGCTAGCCCAAGTTGCCGACTCGCTTGGTCTGCGTCTGCAGGAAACCGGCAATATGGCCAGAATGGGATTTACCGATGTCATGTTTCAAGTCGAGCCTAGTCAAAGAGGCGCCGTCTCCTTCGGAAAACAAATCTCGTTATCCCAAGCTCCGATCCGCCAAAACGGACAAACTTGCTTGACTGAAGATGCCCTTGGCGATCTCCTGCAGACTGATGTTAAGCTTGATCGCAGAACCGGCAATCTGCAAATCGCTCCGCTTGGCAATGACGAAGGCCAGGCGGAGAACAACCCGCAGCAAGCCGCTGGCGTGAAACGGATGAGCATCCTCAGCCTTTCGGGGAACCGGGACGAACTGATCTCTTTCGCGAAACAGTTTCTCGGCACCCCTTACGATTTCGGAGCATCGACTTACGAACAGTCCAAAAAGTTCGACTGCTCTTCCTTTACCCGCCATGTATTCAAACGCTTCGGGATCAGTCTTCCCCGTTTGGCCAAGGATCAGGCAAAGGTGGGTACAACGGTTGAAAGATCCAACCTGCAAACCGGCGATTTGATCTTCTTCACGGTTCCCGGCCGATTCGAAAACGACAAAATTCCAGGACATGTCGGCATCTATATCGGCGATGGGAAGTTCATTCACACTTGGGGAGAACCCGGCGTGCAAATCAGTCCCCTGGACACCGGATACTGGCATAACGTGATCCTGTTCATGCGGCGGGTACAATAATTTCTCCATGCCTTTAACATCCTTCATTGCCAAGGGACCGACGTCTCTTGGCACACTGCTCTCTTCTCTCGTGTCTGCATTATTCGACTCTATTTCCTTTCGTTACAAATACAAAGTATAATAAATGAAAGAGTCACTTTCCATATCATTTATAGAACAAAAATGGAGTAATTGCACACATAATTAGAGGAGATTAGCGATGGACGATTTGAAAAGAGCTTATGAACTGTTGGGTCTTCCCGAGAACGCTTCCAGAGAGGAAGTGGAGAAAGCTTTCGATCTGCTGCTTAGAAGATCCCGTTCGCGGCGACCGAATGAACAGGGTGATGGTGAATCGGAAGAAAGTCAGTACGATCTTCAACTTAAAGCCTACAAAACGATCGTTGAGTTTGAAGAACGCAGCAAAATCGATGAAATGAGCCGGGAACGTTACGGCAAATGGGGAAAATTGGCCGGAAACGCCGAGAAAGTCGACGATTTTTTCCGGCTTCACAAAACGAAGGTCATTATCGGAATTATTGCCGTCATTGCGTTGGTGGTTGGAATCACCTCCTTTATCAATCACCGTGAAGAACAGAAACGCCTGGCTGCCTTGCCTCCGATCGATTTATCGATTATGTTTGTAGGCAATTATATGTCGGATCAAAATCAAGGCGGAGACGAAGGCCTTGAAAAAGCCATGACTGCCCAGTTTCCGGAATGGAAGCGACTGAAAGTCATTCTTACATATTTGCCGTCTCAAGGTGAAGGTGTCGGCACAGCTGATCTAGCCTATCAGCAAAAGGCTATGGCAATGGTTGCCACCGAAAAGCCGGATGTGTATATTTTGGATGAGAATTCTTTTGATTGGCTTGGTGGAGGCGGAGTTTTGGAAAAGCTGGACTCGGAAGCAAACGGTGTACTGAAGCCGCTGCTTGGCGAGAATTCCATCAAAGAGGGACGAGCCGAGGAAGAGACCGAGGATCATGTCTACGGCATCCGGGTGACCGACAGCCCACTTGCGAAGCAATTGCCTCTCGCCATGCAGGATATGATCATCACGGTACGCATCGGTTCGGATAACAAGGATAAAGCGATCCATTTGATCGAGCGATATTTGGAGCCGGACAACACTGCAAAATGACATCTGGTTCATGGATCCCGGCGCCCTAGCGGCTCCGGGATTTTTTATTTTCGGGGAGACTGCCCCGAATCACGGTTGAACGTACTCCTATCACATAAGTCAAAATTTAAGAATTGATTTACGTAAGCGCATCTACTACAATAAGGGTATAAACGCGCGTTTATAGAAAGTAGGGAGCCACATGCGCAGTGAAGATATTGCCAAGTTGGCCGGAGTGTCCCGCAGTACCGTGTCTCGCGTCATCAACAATTATTCCAACGTTCCCGAAGCGACCCGGGCCAAAGTGCTGCAAGTGATCGAGCAGTACCAGTACGAGCCCAACAGCTTCGCCAGAGCGCTGGCCGGCAAACGGACCGATACGATCGGACTGTTCGCCATCAGTATGAACGAGAAGGAAAACGCGACCCGCATTTACCAGAACAGCTACTTTGCCCCGATCGTCGATCTTGTCGTCGACACGGCGAACGCCCGCGGATTTTATGTGCTTATTCATACCGTATACTCGCCCGGGGATTTCCAAAAGATTAAGCAAGCTTTTCTGCAAAAGCGGATTGACGGAGGCATTCTCGTCGGCACGCAAAAGGATATCGAGCTCGTGCGTGAACTGGTCAGTCAGGAGGCTCCGCTCGTTCTCATCGACTACGACATCTCTGAGATTATGGCCGAGCGGCTCAACAAAAACCATCTGGCCGTCATCAACTCGATGGACTATGAGGGAACGGTTGAAGCCATTGAGTACCTGATCCAACTCGGTCACCGCGAAATCGGAATCATCAAGGGTAGAATGAACACCTTTTCGGGCCGCGAACGAAACATGGCCTACGAGAACACGCTGCAGAAACACGGTTTGCCCCTGGTGGAAGATTTTATTCTGGAAGGCGACTTTCTTAAGGAAACCGCCTACCGTGAGGCGGCGAGATTAGCATTGGGAGGCAAGTTGCCTACCGCTCTGTTCAGTTCGAACGATGACATGGCGATATCCGCAATGGAAGCGTTCTCCGAACATGGAATCAGCGTACCCGATCAGCTTTCGATCATCGGATTCGATGATGTGCAACTTGCCGCCCGAATCAGTCCCAAGCTGACTTCGGTCAAGCTGCCGATCGACGATATGGCCAAAGCGGCTGTGGAAAAAGTGATCGGCCTCTGCAATGCCGAAGAACCGACATTCAGCACGGTAAGTTTTCCCGCCCGGCTTGTGATCCGGGATTCGTGCAAGCCAGCCGGGAATTAGCGGCAACTGCTCCGGCAAAAAGACACGCCTCTTCCCTATGAAGGGTGATGCGCTGTCTTTTCACCACAATAAACGCGCGTTCATAATCGAAGGGAGAGACATGATTCATGAAATTCGGACATTTTGACGACGTTCGCAAAGAATATGTGATCAACACGCCACAAACCCCTTATCCGTGGATTAACTATCTGGGTAACGAACAATTTTTCGGACTGATTTCCAACACGGCCGGAGGCTACACCTTTTACCGGGATGCACGCTTGCGCCGTTTGACCCGCTATCGGTACAACAACATTCCGCTGGATACGGGCGGACGTTACTACTACCTTCGTGATCACGACAATCAGGATTTCTGGACACCAGGCTGGATGCCTGTGAAGCGCGATCTCGACTTCTATGAGTGTCGCCATGGTCTGGGCTATACTTCGATCACCGGCGAACGCGGCGGAATTTCCGTTAACCAGCTCGCCTTCATTCCGCTGGGCTACAACGGCGAAGTACACCGCTTGACGGTTAAAAATACCAGCTCGGCTACGAAGACGGTTTCCCTCTTCTCTTTTGCCGAGTTCTGCCTCTGGAATGCCCAGGACGACATGACGAATTTTCAACGCAATCTCAGCACCGGTGAAGTGGAAGTTAAGGATTCCGTCATCTACCATAAAACGGAATTCCGCGAACGCAGAAACCATTATGCCTTCTATTCCGTCAACCGGAACATCGACGGCTTCGATACGGATCGCGAATCTTTCGTCGGACTTTACAACGGTTTGCATGAACCGCAAGTCGTCGTAGCCGGTAAAGCAACCAACTCCGTGGCCAGCGGCTGGTCCCCGATCGGATCGCATGAAGTCAAGCTGACCCTTGCGCCGGGCGAAGAACAAAGCCTCGTATTCATCCTTGGTTATGTTGAAGTGGCCGAAGAAGACAAATGGGAAGCTCCAAGCGTAATCAACAAGAAACCGGCTCAAGCAATGATCGAGAAGTTCGCTACCGACGCCGATGTGGACCGGGCTATGGAAGAACTCGCTTCCTACTGGGAAGGCCTGCTGTCCAAATATCAAATCCAAAGCGGCGATGACAAGCTGAACCGGATGGTCAACATCTGGAATCCGTACCAATGTATGGTTACGTTTAACATGTCCCGTTCCGCTTCCTATTTCGAGTCCGGCATCGGCCGCGGCATGGGCTTCCGCGATTCGAACCAGGATTTGCTCGGATTCGTGCATCAAATTCCGGAACGCGCCAAAGAACGGATTCTCGATATCGCAGCTACGCAATTTGAGGACGGCAGCGCGTATCACCAGTATCAACCGCTGACCAAAAAGGGCAATAACGAAGTCGGCAGCGGATTCAACGATGATCCGTTGTGGCTGATCCTCGGAACGGCTGCTTATATCAAAGAAACCGGGGATGTAAGCATTCTGGACGAACAAGTTCCGTTCGACAGCAATCCGGACAATACGGCTACCCTGTTCGAGCATTTGAAACGTTCCTACTACCATGTCATTCACAATCTCGGACCTCATGGTTTGCCGTTGATCGGCCGGGCGGACTGGAACGACTGCCTCAACCTGAACTGCTTCTCCAAGGAGCCGGGCGAATCTTTCCAAACAACCGAGAACATTGCTGGCGGCACGGCGGAATCCGTTTTCATCGCAGGTCTGTTCGTCTACGTGAGCCCGGATTTTGCAGAAATTTGCCGGATGCGCGGCCTGGACGACGAAGCTGCCGAAGCCGTATCCCAAGCGGATAAAATGAGTGCCATCACGCTCGAGCACGGCTTTGACGGCGACTGGTTCCTGCGCGCTTACGACCACTACGGCGAAAAGATCGGCAGCAAGGAAAACGAAGAAGGCCAAATCTTCATCGAGCCGCAAGGCATGTGCGTCATGGCCGGCATCGGCGTCGAAGAAGGTCTTGCCGATAAAGCGATGACTTCCGTGAAGGAAAGACTCGACACCAAATACGGTATCGTGCTGCAGCAGCCTCCATATTCCAAGTATTATCTGAACTTGGGCGAAATTTCGACGTATCCGCCCGGATACAAAGAAAATGCCGGTATTTTCTGCCACAATAACCCGTGGATCATGATCGGGGAAACCGTACTCGGCCATGGCGACAGAGCGTTCGAAATCTACTCGAAGATTGCTCCTGCTTACCTGGAGGACATCAGTGAAGTTCACCGCATGGAACCTTACGTTTATTCGCAAATGATTGCGGGTAAAGACGCGGTTCGTCACGGGGAAGCGAAAAATTCCTGGCTGACGGGTACGGCCGCCTGGAACTATGTAGCGATCACGCAAGCGATCCTTGGAATTCAAGCGGACTTTACCGGCCTGAAGGTTGAACCTTGTATTCCTGCGGCATGGGACGGCTTTGAAATCACCCGCGTATTCCGCGGCGACACGTACGTGATCCAAATCAACAATCCGGATCATGTATCCAAAGGCGTGAGAAACATGACTGTTGACGGCAAAGCTGTCGAAGGTAACATTATTGCACCGTTCGGCGACGGCGGCGTTCATAAAGTTGTCGTAACCCTGGGCTAATTCACCATTAAGATAGAAATACCAAATCGACCGGGATTCATTGGATTTATTCCAATGAATCTCGGCCTTTCTTTTTAGCGGAACGCCTTGAATCCAATGAAGATGCCGCGCTTGACCGTCCTCCATCTATGTAAACCTCAAAAACAAGCTGAAGCAACAATATTCCCTTCCGCTGCGTTAGCTTGTTTTTTTTTTCCCGCTGTACTTAAGCCTTCGCAGGCTTAATTTCCACTTCTTCGCCCTATCCTTCCCGATTGATCTTTACTTTCTTGATGAAAAAAGAGAGGACGAAAGCGACTGCCGTAATGCCCGTGGCGATAACAAAGGCATAATCGATTCCATGAATTGTCGCATCCTTCGTTATTTGAGCCATCACATCGATGTT
Organism: Fontibacillus phaseoli; assembly: GCF_003337355.1. Lineage (GTDB taxonomy): Bacteria > Bacillota > Bacilli > Paenibacillales > Paenibacillaceae > Fontibacillus > Fontibacillus phaseoli. The sequence goes on from NZ_QPJW01000002.1 coordinate 147,837, forward strand.
CGCGGGATCCTGCGGATTAATCCCGGCTAAAGTGACCCTTTCCGTAACCCGGCTCTTGGTCTGGGATGACATGATCGACACCAGCAGGGCTGTACCGAGCGCTCCGGCGATCGTCCGCAGCGTATTGGACATGGCCGTGCCGTGGGCATTCAGCCTTGACGGAAGCTGATTCAGACCGGCTGTCTGAATCGGCATCATCAGCATGGACATCCCGAACATCCGGGCGGTGTATATTAAGATCAGATGATTATAAGTCGTACTGTTCGTAAGCATGCTGAACTCCCAAGTCGTTACGATCGTGATGGCAAGTCCGATGACGGCCAACCATCGGGCTCCGATTTTGTCGAAGATGATCCCCGTAATCGGCGACATGATCCCCATCAGAATTGCGCCCGGCATAAGAAGAAGCCCCGATTCAAGCGGAGAAAAGCCGCGGATGGTCTGCAAGTAGATCGGAAGTAAAATCATGGCGGCATACATCGCCATCGTTACGACAACATTAATGATCGTTGTCAGGGAAAACATGTTGTACTTAAACACCCGAAACTCCAGCATCGGATGCTTGCTCGTCAACTGACGCAAGAGGAACAAGGCTAGTGCGGCCACGCCGACGATCAGGCTGACGACAACCTCTGTCGCGCCCCATCCTTCGCTCCCCGCCTCACTAAATCCGTAGAGAACCCCGCCAAAGCCGAGAGTCGACATAACTATAGACAAATAATCAAGTTTGGGACGGGCTACTTCCGTTACATTTTTCATAAATATAAAACCCAAAATAATAGAAAGAACGGAAAAAGGCAAAACAATCCAGAAAAGCATATTCCAAGGATAATGTTCAATAATCCAACCGGATAATGTAGGACCCACCGCCGGAGCAAAGATCATTGCGATCCCCATCGTCCCCATCGCCTGGCCGCGTTTTTCAATCGGGAAGATGGTCAGGAACACTACGGTCATAAGCGGCATGAGCACGCCCGCTCCCGCTGCCTGTATCAGGCGTCCGATCAAAACTATTCCGAAATTGGAACCGATACCACATACGAGCGTACCTATGGCAAACAATGTGGTAGCTGCAATAAACAATTTTCGGGTCGAGAAACGCTCCATGAGATAGGCACTCACCGGAATTAGAACCCCGTTTACGAGCATAAATCCGGTAACCAGCCATTGAATGGTCGTTTCTGTAACATCTAAGTCCATCATCATGTGTGGCAAAGCCACGTTCATTAGGGTTTGATTCAAAATCGAGACGAACGCCCCGATCAGAAGCGCCATAACGATAGGCCACCTTTTGAAAGAGACCGTCCTGGTATTTGATCTATTGTTGTTCACTTTGGTTTCCTTCTCTCACTTTGATGAATATATTTATAATTTTTTTATAAGTCTTCAGCATTTGAAAGTTGTTTATTAGGGATCAGTAGGTAATCTCACCAATCCTGATCGGGCATATTCATTTTTTTACATTGCATGCATTATTCGGCATTATTCTTGTTACTCCGTATTATTTGACCTATCCCCTTTGCCTTGCCGATGTTATAATGATGGTATAAATATCCTATTTACAAGGAGGGCATCATACCTATGTCATGGTTCAACAGGCTTCCTTTGTCCAAGAAGATCACTGCTGCTTGCTATCTTGTGGCCGCGCTTTTTGCAATTCCCGCACTCGTTGTATTCACGATTGTCGGTAAATTGCTTGTGGGCATTGTTCTGATCGTAGTTCTGGCAGCGCTTACTTACCCTCTTACAAGGTATTTGCAAGGCGCCTTGACAGGGTCATTCGACGACATCACCAACGCTTCAGCAAAAATTGCCAAAGGGGATTTTACCAGCCGAATCATGGAGTCCGGGGGCATGGAGGATTTAAATCGGTCCTTCAATAGCATGGTTGACAAGCTTCGTAAAATCTTGCAGGAAACATCGGAAATCACCCGTAAAGTTATGGATTCCAGCCGAAGCATTGCCGACCGGAACCAGGAACTCATCAACGTCATGACCCAGGTAGCCCACTCCTCCAATGAGCTTGCACTTGGTGCCAATGAAATTTCCGAAGACGTTAGCGGCATGAAGGACTCGATCGGCGAGATTGAGAACAAAGTAAGCAACTATACCGATTCCACCCGAGAGATGAACAATCGTTCGCTCGAAATGCTTAGTCTGGTTGAAAAGGGCCGGGACTCCGTATCCATGCAGGCAGACGGAATGCGCCGGAATATTGAAGCTACCGGAAAAGTTGCCGAATCGATCGAAGCTCTCGCAAAAAATGCACGCGGCATCACCAAGATTACGGCAACGATTTCCGAAATTGCCGAACAAACCAATTTATTGTCGTTAAACGCTTCGATCGAAGCGGCCCGCGCCGGTGAACATGGCGCCGGATTTGCCGTAGTCGCCCAGGAAGTACGCAAACTGGCCGAAGAATCGACTTCATCGACGAAGGAAGTTTTCAATCTTGTCCGTGGCATTGAACAAGACGTCAAGCTCGCTGGACAAAATATAAAAATTAATGAGGAAGTCGTTCACCAGCAAAATGCGATGATTCGCGAAGCGGAACATATTTTCGAGCAAATTGTGCAGAGCGTTCAGTATATTTCCGAACAGATTTCCGCCTTTTCCGAAGAGAGCGAGTCCATGCTGGAAAGCGCCCATAACATCTCTTCGTCCATCCAGAACATTTCGGCGATTACCCAACAATCCGCGGCCGGTACCGAACAGGTTTCTGCTTCCATGAATGAACAAATTATATCGATTCAAGCTATGGCCGATGAAACCGAAGCCATGAAAAACGCGGTGTTCCAACTACATAAAACGATACATATTTTTAAGTTTTAAATACGCCGAAAGAGCCTTGTCCTGATTCCGCAGGACAAGGCTCTTTTTCATTTAATATATTAAATAACAGACTCGATTCGATTTTTTGTAATTTGCGAAACCTATAGAGGAGGTACATCGGAGTGACGACCGATTTGGAACAATATTAGCATGAAAACAAGCTGAACCTGACTGCCCTGTCCTACCGGTTGACAGGATCCTGGGCTGAAGCCGAGGATAGCGTACAGGAGACGTTTTTGGCACTGTTCGAAAACGCTCCCGGGCTCTTTCTTTTGTGATTGTCATCCATAGAACAATGATCCGCTTTAAACAGCCTTCAGTCGCACCCACATGCTTGCAAAATCGCCGCGGAGCCAGGAAACCGGCAGTCCCAGGGTCATTAAACGATCCCCGCCATAGATCTCGCCGCTCGCTTCCAGAGTGTAGTCTTTCTCGGGATCGAGTCCCGCCAGCTTCACATTGCGGAGCGGCGCATTTGGTTCCGCCAGCACCTTGAAGTAAAACAACAGCGCTTCATTCTGGTCCGGACTGACAAACATCCATGAGGTTTCATTGCCTTCAAATGGACTCAGAAGCCGGAACAGCTCACCCTGCTGAACCAAACCGCGATTCTCCTTGTAAGCCTGGATTTGCTGTTTGACGATCTCTCGTTCACTTTCGGTAAATTTGGTCAAATCCAGTTCGTACCCGAAATTCCCGGACATGGCGACATCGCCCCGGAACGCAAGCGGGGTCGTCCGTTCCACTTGGTGGTTCGGCACCGCCGACACATGCGCACCCATCGTAGAAACAGGATAAACAAGACTGGTTCCATACTGGATCTTCAGCCGTTCCACCGCATCGGTATCATCGCTCGTCCAGGTTTGCGGCATGTAATACAACATGCCCGGATCAAACCGGCCGCCGCCGCCCGAACAGCTCTCGAACAAAATGTGGGGAAACTCGCCCGTAAGGCATTCCAACAGTTCGTACAGTCCGAGTATATACCGGTGCGCGATTTCCTTCTGCCGTTCCCCAGGGATCAGTGCCGAACCGATTTCCGTCATGTTCCGGTTCATGTCCCATTTTACATAGGAGATCGGAACCGTTCTGAAAATGTCGCTCAAACGCTCATATAGATATCTCCGCACATCCGCTCTCGACATATCCAGCACCAGTTGATCCCTCGCCTCCGTCCGGCGGCGATCCGGGACATGCAGACACCAGTCCGGATGACTGCGGTACAGATCGCTGTCCGGCGATACCATCTCCGGCTCGACCCAGAGACCGAACTGCAGCCCGGTTGCCTTCACCCGGCGCGCCAGATCCTCCAGTCCCCCCGGCAGCTTGCGGCGGTCCTCAAACCAATCCCCCAATGAGCTGTCATCGCGGTCGCGCCGGCCGAACCAGCCGTCATCCAGCACAAACAGCTCAATGCCCAGTTCACTGCCCGCTTTCGCAATAGCTTCGATTTTGTCCGCATTGAAATCGAAATAAGTAGCTTCCCAATTGTTGACTAAAATCGGACGCTCCCGGTCCCGATGCTGTCCCCTGCACAACCGTGTCCGGTATAAGCGATGATAAGTCCGGGACATGCCTCCAAGGCCTTCATTCGAGTAAACCAGCACCGCTTCCGGCGTTTGGAAAACCTCTCCCGGCTCCAGATGCCATGTGAAATCGAAGGGATTCAAGCCGATCTGAAGCCGGGTCATGCCGAACTGCTCGACCTCCGCTTCAGCGGTAAAATTGCCGCTATACACCAGGCTCAAACCGTAAACTTCGCCTTGGCGCTCATTAGCATCCGGGCGAAGCAATGCAATGAAAGGATTTTGCTGGTGCGAGCTGGAGCCTCTGCGGCTGCCGATCCCCGTAACGCCGGGAGCAAGCCTTCTTCTCTGAATATGACGTTCCCGGGCCCAAGCCCCCGATAAATATAAGACATCGTAATTGGAATCGGCAAAATCCAGGGAAGCGCTCAAAGCGCGTTCCAGCTCCAAAGGTTCCTTACCTCCGTTCAGGAATCGAGTCGATCTGGCGATGGCGTCGAAATCCGCAAACACCGTATACCTCAATATGACTGTCATTCCGGACAACTCATCGGCCAGTTCCAACTCAAGCGTTTCGGCTTCGTCTTCCCGTTCCGCGTATACGGACGGCAGACCGCTAAGTTCGGGCTTTCCGGTCATGATTTTATGAGATTTATATACAAGTTCGGTTGCCCGCGTACCGTTGGCCAGCTTCACCTGATAGGCAGGGCTGCGAAAATCGCTCGTTCCATATTGCGGATATTCCTGAGGCAGCGTGTCAAGCGAGATGGTTTTGTCATCAGGGAGCGGGTTTGGGCAAAATGAAGAACGCTCCTGCAAAGTCAGCATTCCGTCCAAATTGCTGCCTTGTCTGAGTTTGGGTCCGTAATATACATGGGCAGCATACCCGCGTACCAATTGAATAATGTAGCTGGAGTTTTGCGATTGCAGGTGGAACCGGTGATTGTTTTCATCAAAAAAGATAGGCATGGGAATCCTCCTGAAGTGATCTGAATTCTGGAATGATATCCTTCATTCTACTATGTTATCCAAAAGGAGTAACGATAATAAAGTGATTTTCTATATGGACTTTTGTGTGGTTATCTTACAGAGTATTCAGATCACGGAATCACGTTTCCGGAATACGTGGTACCCGTTTTTGCCCAACCGCTTGGCATGATACATCGCGCTGTCTGCCTCCTCCAGCAGGCGCGCCCGGTCCGCTTCGGAGTATTCGCACATGCTGATGCCGATGCTGCCGGTAATGGATATGTCCCGGTCCTGGATATAATAGGGTCTGCTAATCTTTTTCAAGATTAACCCGGCCAAAATTTCGACCTGGCTCGGATCGTAATTTTTCATGATAAACAAAAATTCATCGCCACCCATGCGAAAGGCGAGCTGGTTTTTGTTCGTAATCTGCTTCAAATCCCGGCTTACTTCCTTAAGCAGCTCGTCGCCAGCCGCATGGCCGTAAGTGTCGTTGATTTCCTTGAACCCGTCCAGATCCAAACTAAGCAAGGCTAGACGCTCCTTGGCCCGGTATTGCGACCAGAATGTGTCAAACCCGCTCCGGTTCAGCAATCCGGTCACGGGATCCCGGTACACCAATTCCCTTAAAGTGTTTCTTTCCGCGCGCAAAGCACGTACATAGAGTCCCCCGGACAGGAATATTGCCAAACAGATGCCATAAATAAAGTAGTGCAGAATAGGTTCTGACATATTCATTTCCATCACCAACCATTATTATGTTGTTTATCTTGCGGCTCTTTCCGGCCGGTTTGTTTGGGAATTTTAAAAGACACTGTCGTTCCTTTGCCCAGAATGCTGGTAATCTTCAATCCTTGACCGTAAATCTGTTTTAGTCTCCGATCCGTATTAACCAGACCTATGCCACGGGAAATAGGTTCCGCAGATGAGATCAGCCGGTCCAGCTTCTCCTTCCCAATGCCCACGCCGTCATCTTGGACCGTGACGATGATCCACTCTTCCGTTCTATCGGAAATGATAATCTTAACCGTGCCGCCGCTGGCTCTTGGAAAAATACCGTGCCTTACCGCATTTTCGACCAGGGGCTGGAGCGAAAGCGGAGGAACTTCAGCGGTAACCGAGTCGGGGATCTCCCAGGAAATGCCCAATCTGTCGCCGAATCTTTCCTTTTCAATATACAGGTAGGAACGCGTCAACTCCAACTCTTGTTCCAACGGAATCAGGCGCTGTAAATTTCTTGGATTGAAGCTCATCCGCAAGTAGGTCCCGAACTCCTCCAACAGGCCCGTCATTCGAACAGGATCGCTGTCGCTTAAGGATGCGATCGAATTCAGCGTATTGAATAAGAAATGAGGCCGGATTTGTGCCTGAAGCCAAGCCGCTTCCAAGCGTAAGCGTTCGCTGACCGTATGCCGAAGATGAATCAGCGCATGCACCCTGGCCTTCAGGTCAAGCGATCCTACCGGTTTGGTCACATAATCGTTAGCCCCGGCCGCGAAGCCGGCATACACGTCCTCCGGACGGCTTCTGGCCGTCAACAGCAATATCGGGAGATCCGTAATCCCATACTGGATCCGAATGGTTCGGGTCAATTCGTAGCCGGACATTTGCGGCATCATGACGTCCGCAATGACCAAATCCCATTCCCCCCCGTCCAGCAATTCCATAGCTTCTTTTCCACTGAAAACACAAACGATGTCGTAATTATCCGTGGACAGAATATTGCTTAGGATTTTCAAGTTAATAGGATCGTCGTCAACGGCCAATATCCGAGGTTTATCGGAATAGCTTGTGTTGATATCTTCCTTCCACGCTGCATTTTTAGCGTTTGAGATTTTGTATTCTCCGTCGGCTCCGGATGCGTTATGCGGCATTGCGACAAGTTCGAAGGCTTCACGCTCTTTACTCTGCTGTTCCGGACGGTCGTCGACTTCAAGGGTAAACGTGAATTCCGACCCTTGCCCCGGCGAAGAAACTACCTCCAACGTTCCGCCATGAAGCTCTACCAATTGCTTGCAAATGCTGAGCCCGAGCCCGATGCCTCCCGCTCCCGCCAACCCGCCTTCTCCCTGTTCATAAGGCAGGAAAATCCGCCGCCGGGTTTCCTCGTCCATCCCTATTCCGGAATCCTTGACACGGATCAGCGCCTTACCATCCCGAATTTCGGCTTCGACAGCGATGATTCCATTTTCCGTGTATTTTATCGCGTTATGCAGTAGATTGAATATAATTTGGACAAGTCTATTTTCGTCGGCGATCACCCTGGGGAAGGATTTTGGCACATTCTGAACGAGTTCCACCGATTTTCCTTCCGTTAAATAAGCAAGCATATCGAACACCCCTGTGACCACGCCCCCCAGGTCTACGCTCTGCTTGTTTAACACGATGTCCCGTTCGCGGAGCAGCGTGATGTCCAGCAGATCATTCAGCAGCAACGACATCCTTTGTCCCACGGTTACGATAAGTTGCAAATTCCCGCGGCTGGAATCCTGCAGTCCGTTTTTCTCCTTTTCCAATACGGTTTGGGCCATATTGATCATGCCGTGCAACGGATTTCTGAGCTCATGGGAAGTGTTCGCCAAAAAATCGTCCTTCAGCTTGTCTGCCTTCCGAAGCTGATCCGCCATCTTTTGGGAAGAGATCGTGATTTGCGAAAACCGGATAAACCAGAAAGAAGCAAGTCCAAGAAACGTTACAATAAGATCAAAAGGATAATAAGGCATATCCGGCCAAAAATTAGCTTTAATCCCGCCGCTTATCAACATATTGTTCGAGAGGGCAACCGCCGACAAAAGAATAAATATAGCGGCTTTTTCTCCCCGGCGAATAATTTCGAGCACAAGGACCGGAACGATTACAGCAGCACTCAACATGATCAATAAAAGCAGATAGCGGCAGATGATGATGAGCTGTATAGGCAAGCAGATAGCCAGCAGGACGTTCACCGAGCATAAAGCTAGGAACGCGGTGATGACCCTGCTTAAGCCCCGGCTGCCAAGCAACGATTTCATGCATAAGATGAGAAATGCCGGAATCGCGGAATATATAGCTATTTTAATTTTAATCGTCCAGTCAAAATCAAAGGGAAACCAAACCAACAACAGTTTATCGTCGTCGATCAGAATCGATATGATCGCAAAAAATACGGTTGCGGAAAAATAGGCCAGTTCCTTGCCCCGATTACCCAAAAAGAACAGAATGCAAGCATATAGGACGTGCAGCAGCAGAACCACGCAGACGATGATCTGCATCGTTTCGGAAAACGACGTCTCACGGGTCACGGCTTCAGCCGTGCCGAATTTAACCGATTGCGTAATTCCTCCTGTGCTGTGCATCTGGTAGTTGGAGACATGGATGACGATATCCATTACCCCCGAATCGGACTTGAACAGGACGGTGTATGGGATATTCAGGGCCCGATTCAACTCCGGCGTAATGGATGGATCGCCGGTAGACTCCTTCATTTCGCCATTCAGATAGATTCTGGAAGAAGTTTGAACATTCTGAACGCGCAGCCCAAACAGAGACTCACTCTTTCCGGTAAGTACCCGAATCCGGTAGGTTCCGTAACCGTATCCCGAATCCTTGCCCAACACCTGATTCCACTTCCCAGGAACCTTTATCCACTTCCTTGCAGCCTCTGGCGACCGAAGCAAGCCGTCTTCTTCTCCCGGCTCCAAAAAAAGATTAGGATAAAACTCCCATTCCCCGTTCAAATCGATCACTTGCCTGTCGCTGAACTTCCAATACCGCAAATCGATGACCCCATGTTGTGCTTCCGGATGGACAGGCACCACGCGGAAATGATACCAGAGCATTCGCAGGCTCAGGAGAAGAATCAGAAACAGGCCCAAATAGAGCAGCAGTTTTCTTTTCGATATAACGTACGTTGAGTTGGTCAACCGGTTCTATCCTCTCTTGGCTGAAATATTCAAGAGTCGAGCTTCGCTTGAATAATGAGCCGATGGGTGGATTTATTCAACGGATGGCAGGTGATCAAAGTGAGTATTTTGTCGCTGCCGTTTCCGTCCAGGACAGACACATCGGTTGGTTCGACAATGAACTTTTTATACACCTTATATGTGTAATCCCCCGATATGGTCCTTATTGTGATCTTATCGTCAATCTCCACTTCGTTCAAGCGGTTAAACAGCCGGCCTGCGGTACGAGCCCTATGGGCTGCGATCGCCGCGTTGCCGGAAGCGCCTAATGTCGCCGTTTCCGACATATGCACGGCCGCATGCTTCATGTTAGTCTTGGTTGCTCCCTCCAGCACGGGGAGCTTCAAATCGATCGCATCCACTTCGATCGTGGCGATCGCCGCATCCTCCTCGCCGGATTCCGGTGCAAGCAAGTTCGGAGCCTCTTCTGCGGAGGCAGCTTCATCTTCAAGCAAACGGGATACTTTGGCATACCCGTCATTGATTTCGACGTTCGCCTTGCCCGAACTCCCGGCGGTTAACTCGCGGTCGGCTTCCCTCAGCAGCCTGACTTCTTCCCGGTCGGCCCGCCACTCCTGCCAAACCGGCGCAAACAGGATGACCAGACCCGTTATGATGAACAAAAACGAAAATTTACGCATCTCTCGCAACCTCCTCCGGTTGACGAATCAACATCGATTCTAATTCGAAAAAGTATACCCGATCCAACTCTACAATTTCTCGACTGTTCAAACCGCCAAAAAAAAGAACGTTTCTCCGAGGATTTTTTTCCCGGAGAAACGCCTTATTTCAACTTTAATTCCTTCTAATGCGCTTTATTCTTAACAACAGCCCCAGTGCGATCAGTGCCGCTCCGGACAGTTGTATCGGCAGAGCGCTTGCTTCGCCGGTCTTCGGGAGTACCTTTACTCCGTGACCGTTCTCTTCATCCTTAGCGGACGGCTTGTCACCGCGGGTTCCACCCAACGGATTGCCGTCCTCGTCCAGGTTGAAATCCTCCGGTTGGTCTTTGTCTGGAGCCGGTTGTTCTCCCTCAGTCCCATCTCCAGGAAGAGGATCATCCGGGCTTTCAAGCTCCTCGTCATCCTTTGGTGTATCCGGAGTACCCGGAGTACTAGGAGTACTAGGAGTTCCTGGAGTTCCTGGAGTTCCCGGAGTTCCTGGGTTACCCGGATTGCCTGGGTTACCAGGAATTTCAGGTTTTTTCTCATTCTCCACAGTGACGGTGAGTGTATCCCCACTTTGAACTATACTTGAATTCAGGGTAACGCGAATTTCCGACAGAGCCGCGGCATAACCTTCAGGCGCCTGAGTTTCTTGCAAGATGTAATCCCCGTACGGCAATCCTGCAAATAGGGCAATTCCCGACTCATCCGTCGTCAGCGTCAAAGGCGCCTTCAGTTTGTCCGCATCCTGCAGAACAAACGTTGCTCCCTTTAAAACTTTGGCGTGATCGGCTTTGTCGACCTTCACGACTTTCAATTGGCCTACCGGTAATACCGGATCGGTTTCTTTTGCGTTCTCTACCGTAACCCGCAGTACTCCGCCGCTTTGTTGAACATCGCTGTCTATGTTGATCTGGCGTGCAGCCGGATCCAGCACATAACCTTCAGGCGCTTCGGTTTCCGACAAGGTATAGGTATCGTAAAGCAATTTGGTAAAGACAATTTTCCCGTCGGCACCCGTTACTTTTTCCCCGATTGTCTCGCCCTTGCCATTAACAAGCTTAAACTTGGCCCCGGACAGTTTGAAATCATGATTTTCTTTGTCCAGTTTCATAACTTCAAGCGATCCGCGTACTCCGGAGCCCGTACCCGAACCCGAAGAAATACGGATTTCGATCGACTTCTCGGTTTCCCGGGACCCAACCGATACTCCTTCACCCTCGAAGCTCACTTCATTGGTGATTTTTTCCCGATCGACGGATACCGCGATCTCCGAATCATATTGGAGAATATAGGCGGTGTCGATGACCGGAGGAAGCTCCACTTCAAAGCTCTCGTTTCCCGTCTCCGCATCGGTGAGAATCGTTAACTTATAATCCTTGCCTTGTTCCAGAAGCTCATCCGCCGAAACATTGCCGGAAGCATCGACCTTCGCTCGGAAAAGTTTAAAAGAATCCGGTATCAGAATCTGGTTAGGGCTAGGCGTGTCTACGATTTTACTTCGTTCCACATAAGACTGGCCTTCGTTGATTTTAATACTCCAGTGAATCTTGTCCCCGTCCCGGAATCCGTCTTTGCTGACATAAACCTCTCCCCGCGGAACGGTTACATTTTTCGCCCAATTCCACTCTTTGCCGTCCGACCCGGTTAGGGTCGCCTTATTCGCAATAACATCGGAGACCAGGGTTCTATCCAGTTTTGTCTTGAAGGTAATCCCGTATGGAGAAGTGATGTCTCCCAGGTCAATGCTCAACTCGTTGCCGACGTAACTGATTTTACCTTCATCAAGAGTCTGTTCCGTGCCCGGTTCCGGAGTACCGTCAGGCTTGACGGTCATAGGGTAAACTTTCACCGTCCCGTCAATTAAAGTTTGACCATCTTGGAGCATATCCGTAATCACTGCGCCTTTTACCGAATTGCTATTGTAATTGGCTACGATTTCCCAGGTCAACTCTTTCACACGCGGGTCATATTTTCCGTTTTTGGCTCCATTATTGTTGGTATAACCGTTCGGTTTAAACTCAGCCTCGAGTTCCACCCGACTGCCGGCAACTTTTTCATCCCAATCCAGCTTCGCTACATTTTTGTAAAGCGATTTCTCCGGCGTGAATTTTGTCGTGTAAGTAATGGTATAGACATCGTCAAAATTGCCGATAAAACTAAGCTTAAATCCTTTGTCGGGCTCGGTATCATCCAAATTATAGGGCAGAACCGGATCCCCCGACGAAACCACTTTCAAACTTGTCGGAATCAATGTCAAGCCGCCGCCGGAAAAAACATCCTCGATCACCAGATTGCTCATGGACCATTGATCCTTGTTGACGACGATTTTCCAACTGACTTCCTTGGAGCTGTAATCGATGGCTTCCCTTGTTTTAACCCCGATGCCGCTTTTGAAGGTATGGGTTGCCAAACCTCTGTTTTCTTTGCCGTTCAGCACCGAATATACCGCATTGGTCACCGATGTATCTCTATATACGCGCGCGGTAACCTTGGTTTTATATTCGATATTGTAGGCGGATTGGATGTCGGATTTAAACCGCAAATCGAACCCGTTTTTGCCGCCAACCGCAGCATCCGAAACCGGGATAACCTCATAGGCGTTCGTGTCCAACTCCGTACCGTCCAAGTTGAATACTTTTACAGGCCCGTCCAAGACTAAAAAGTTACCGAAACGGTCTTCCATCTTGGCATCGGCTTCGGCGATGTTCTTTTCCCCGTAATTGTATTTGATGCGCCACGATACCGACTGATTAACCGCGTCGTAAGAACCGCCGATCGTTTCCTTCGTCAATAACGGTTCGCGGTGAACGGTAACCGTTTTGCTAGCCTCGGCGTTCTGCTGATTGCCGCTCTTCAATTCGGCCTGGTTGGTGAACGCGGTCGCCTCTTCGTCCGTTACCAGCGTAGAGTATTGAATGCGGTAAGCCGACTTCATGTCGGAAGCGTTGAACTGGATGCGGAAAGCCGAGCCATCGCTCTCGGAGTCGATTTGATAGTTCCCCTCGGCCGGAGACACTTCGGCTCCCTGATCCGGTCCCCGGTCCACATTGACATTCAACTTGTAGACCTTAATGGAAGAAGGATCCAGTTTTAGACCCTCCGGAATCCGGTCCGACACGACCGGATGGTCGAGTTTGACCAGAGCCGTATTCATGTCCAGCGTCCAGTCGATTTTTCGGGCTTTGTCCGCGATACCCTGCTTTGTCAGCAGTTGCCCGTCTTTCGGCGTGAAAAATACCTTTGCTACTTGAGTTCCGCCACGGACAGGGAAATAAATCGGCACTTCCACGCTACCCTTGATCGTGTCCTTACTGAACTCCGTATGAATCTCCATCATTCCCCGGACTTCGGAGTTATCCACGTTGCCATTGAACTCCACGATGACATGGCCATCCGTTTCCACCGTAAAGTTCCCGATGGAAGTGCCGTCATCGATGATTAACGGACTTGAAAATTTGTTGTAAATGACGAATTCTTGGGGAATGTCAAATTCAAAAATATCCCCCGCCTGATATCCGTGCCCGTTTTCCAAAGCCCATTCGTATTCGATGCTGACCGCATCGCCGAGTTTGGACATTTCATTCCGGTCCGGATTGTACACCGCGTCGATGACGGTGGCGTTTTGATCCCGGAGGGTTACCTTGGTCAGAATACTATCCTGATTCAGCGCCTTTAGCGCAAAAGGACCGTAAGTATCGTCGGTAACGCTCGCGGCTTGCCCAGCCGCTTCGGAGGATGGCTCCGGTTCAGCACCTGCCGCGGCCGTTCCGGCTCCAATAACGCTTTGGAGAATAAGGACCCAGACCAGTGCTACTGTGATCAATTTTGTCTTCATTGCTAAAAAGTTTCACCCTCTTCTCTATTTTTTAGCTCCTGATGGCTGTTTTTTTCTATAAGTAAATCCTTTCAACCCCTCTCCAACATTTTTTGCATTCCTGCTTATTTATAATAATTCTTAAATCTCGACAAAATCTCTACAACGTCGCGGTTGAAAATAAAAAAGGCACCTCTCAAGGCGCCCTTTATAGTGCGATCTTATGTAATTCAGAATGAGCCAGGCTGTGCCTGCTTTTCCGCTGTGACCTCACTCTTTTTCCAGGCTTCGTACCAATCTAAAATAGGACTGGACGGTCGTAGATTCAGTTCTTCTCTTAAAGCGGTTTCCAGTGCGTTATACTGTATCTCCACCATGGCGGAATTATTCAGCGACGCGTAAATCTTCATCAACGCAAAATGGGATTCTTCTTCCAGCGGATAAAGCGCGCACACATGCTGATAGCCAGAGATAGCCTTGTCCCAAAGGGCTTGATCGCGATACCATCCAGCAATGACATACGACGCTTCAAGCCAAAGGTTTTTGAGGCGCTGGCGTTCGCTCTCAGCCCACCAGTAGTCGTATTCCTGCAAATAATCACCGGCGTACATTTTCATGACATCTATGTAATCGTCGATAGAGTCCCCCGAGGCGTGCGGGAGCACGGCCAGTTTCGCCTCCCATTCTTCGGTATCCAGCGATATTTGATCCAGGCTCATCATATATCCTTCGGTCGTGTTTACGATTTGAATGCGACTGCCGAAGGGCTTCAACGTTTTCCGGATATGATATACAGTGGTATACAACTGCGAATACACTTTGTCGTGTTCGTATTCGGGCCAGAACATTTCCGCTAAAGTCGACTTGCGAACCAATTGACCACGGTGTTGCAAGAGATACAAAAACAGCTCCTGAGCCCTCGTTGTCCGCCACTGCAACAGGCTCTGGCGTCCCTCTTTCATTTCGACGCTGACCTGCCTGAACATATTGATGCGCGTATACTCCGGATCGCTTCCGGCTGCTTCGTCCGACCGGGTATCCAGGCTTGCTTTGATCCGGGCCATCGTTTTTGCCAGCCGTTCCGCCTGGATCGGCTTTACAATATAATCAAGCGCATTCAGTTCGAACGCCTTGACTGCATATTCATCATACGCTGTCACGAACACGACCTGGGTATCCAGCTTTTGCTCCAAAATTTGTTCGGCTAATTCGATACCGTTCAACTCGGGCAAGTTAATGTCCAAAAACACAATATCGGCTTGCCGCGCAATGATCTCCCGTCTTCCCTCCAGCGGGTCGGTATATTTACCGATGATATTTATATCCATGGCGAGCTTCGCCAGTTGTCGCTCCAAATAGTCCAAAGCCAGCCGTTCATCATCCACAAGGATTACTTTCATAGACTAGACTCCCCAATAAACGTATTTCCAAAAATAGTCCTACCTGATTAGAAGAATAGCATATTTGGACAAAACAAAGAAGCCTTGGGCTAATTAGTCCAAGGCTTCCGGAAAGCTAAGCAATTAATAGTATCTATCAGTTTTATATTTGGCCGCTTCCTTCAACATTTGAAAAGAAGTCGTGGTCCCATTCCAACCGGCATCCACCGTGGTATCTATCGTCACCCATTTGCCGCCGATAAGCACTTCGTTCCAGGCGTGATAGGTGTCCACATAGTCCGTAGTCCCCATTACCAGCTTGGCCGGAATATCCACGCTACGCAGCATGGCAGCAAACAAGGCCGAATAACCGTAACAGATGTCTTTTTTTGCGGTCAAGGTACGATCAATTTGCGGCAAATATTCCGATGAAGCACTGAAAGCCAGCCCATTGTCGTATTGGATATGATCGATTACAAATTCATAGATGGCTTGAACTTTATCCTCGTCGGTTGTTGCGTCTTTGATCAATTCTTTGGCCTGGACCACAGCAAGGCTCGAAGGACTCCACTTCACATTTTGAACGGAATTCAAATAGACCTGATCTGGATTTGGCATATTCAGGGTAAGAACAGTCTTGTGGATGGCTCTGTAGGTAGTTCCCTTGACTTGCTCCAATAGACTGACGATGTAATCCCCATTTCCCATTTGCAAAGGAAAGGCCTCATTCCTTACCCCGGATTGCAAATTGTAGGAGTACTTTCCTTCTCCCTTAACGATCAGCAATTTCGTCTTGACTCCGGATTTCACCTCATAATCAAGAACAATGATCCCTTTAGCCAACTGATCGGTTTTGATCCACTCCTTCTTTTCCGCGGCAAACGCCCCGGAACTTCCCGGCCATACAAACAGTACGCTTAAAACCAAGGCACAAAGCAGTACCTTTCTCATCATATAAAACTCCTTTCGGTAGCTGGCTGCCATCCTCGTGGAAGGCCCTGTAGCTTTGCGTCCCTGCCTTTCGACAGGTTTGCCGTTATCGTATAAAGTTTTATAGGACTTGACGCCCCTGCAAAACTATAAATCTAGCTGTATAGTATCACATTTTCTCACAAACGCAACAGTCCCTTTCAAATCATCTTAAAACGCGACATACTTCGCAAAACAACGCTTGACTAACTAGTCTATTAGACTTATTCTAGTGGTAACTAGATTCATATATTTACTAATAAAATACTTCTTGATTTGATAAAGGCAAACCCTTCGAAAGATGGGGACGCAAAACTACAGGGGTTAAGGCGGAAGCTTCCGCTAAACCAGCCAGTTACCGATTTAAGAGGCTCAACATTTATGTTGACTGCGACCTTCTTATCGGTAAGAAGGTTTTTTGTTTTCGTAAACCAACTTCATATTTTCATATTGATAAAGGCAAATCCATCGAAAGATGGGGACGCAAAGCTATAGGGGCTACCACGGAAATATTCCGTAACGCCAGCCAGTTGCCGATATGGAAGCCAAACGGAAATACGCGTTATTTCGTTTCTTCCTGATTCGGTTAGCATGCATCAATCGTTGATGCAATTGGGAGGAACCGAAATGAAACGTATTTTTTATTTGGCCATCGCTATCATTTTTACTATGAATCTCGCGGTAATGCCGGCCTTTGCCGAATCAAATAACAGTCTGGTGAACGATATTGTAGTGTTGCCGCAAGGCGATTACAGCAAAGCTGAAGCAGACAAAATGATGGATCGATTGGCGTTAATTCCTTCTTCTTTGTTGCAAGGCTTGAAAGACAACGGCGTTAAGATCAAACTGGTCAACGGCAAGATTACCGATGAACCGGAATTCGCCCAATACAAAGGCGTTACACCTAGAGGCTGGGAGAACACAGGTCTTACTTGGGACGATGTTCCTGGCGTCAGCTCCAATGTTGTTATCGCAAGAATCGGGTTCAGCAACAAAGGCAAAGGACATAACGGTCAAAACCTGGAGCTCCATGAAACATTCCATGCGATCGACCGGATCGTTCTGAACAACGTAAGCTCCTCTTCCGATTTCACCGAGGTCTGGAAGAAAGAAGCGAACAACGATTACGAAGGCGACGGCTATGTATCGGTTTACTCGACCGAGTATTTTGCGGAAACCGCAACACTGTACTTCTACAATGACAAAACCCGAAACCACCTCAAAGAGGACATGCCTTTAACCTATGAATTTTTGGACAAGCTGTTCTCGAATGCCCAATAAATAAAAGGCTCCCTTCCGGTTCAGGTTTCTAACCGAAAGGGAGCCTTTTGGGTTGTTAAGGATAGACACGGTTGGGAAGTACTTCTTCCCAAACTTCTACTTCAGCATTTTCTTCTCTGGAATAATCATGATGATTCGTGGCTTCAAGGATGTCGTAGTAATACCATTTACCGTAGACATTGTCCGGCCACATCTTGGCATCCTCATGAATTCCGTCCTTATCGACTTTTCTGTTCAGCACGCTGTTGATGAACGCGGCGGCTTCAGCCCGAGTAATATACTGATTCGGTTTGAAGGTTCCGTCCGTGTAGCCTTTGATCCAGCCTTTGTTGGCTGCGGAGGCAATATACTTTTCTGCCCAGTGTCCGGAAATGTCCGTGAAACTATCGTTTGCCCGCTCGTCAAGCTTGTCAAAACGGGAAGCGATCGCCGCAAACTCGGCTCTGGTAATATATTGTCCCGGTTTAAAGGTCCCGTCCGGATATCCGGTAATGACTCCGGCATTCTCCATCGTGGAAATATGCTTGTTGGACCAACGCGTAGCCCCTACGTCGGAGAAGGAATTGCCGGTCTTCAGGTATTCGGAACGGCTTTCATCATCCAGCAACCGGTAGAAAATCGCTGCTACTTCTTCGCGGGTAATGTTGTTGAGCGGCTTCACCGAGCCGTCAGGATACCCGTTAATGTAGTCGTAGTGATTTTCCGTTTCAAGGGTTGGCGGTACGGCTGGCAGCGGCGGCAAGGCCGGCAGCGGAGTTACGGTCGATCCGCTCGAGGTGTACGAGCCTCCGGATCCACCCGAGTTCGACGAATTTCTAGTGTAGTAGAAAACATACTCTTGGCCTGCCTGCGTCGTAAACGTATAGGCATCGGTCGATTTCACCGGAGTGTAGCCGGAGATCGATACGGCCGTCAGAGTTTTCGTCTCGCCTGGTTTGCCTGTAACGACGCTTGGACTTGCAAGCTGCTCGTTCGTTCCGTTCAACAAATACTTGACGGTGAGCTGCTGATCAACTGGTGCGTTTTTCGAGTAGTAGAACACGTAATGCTGGTTTGGTTCATCACTATAATGGTAGTCGTAGCTTGGAACTTCGGGAGTATAACCCGGAACATTTTTCGCATTTAGCGTAAATTGGATTCCTGCTTTTCCTTCGATCACTTCCTGTGAAGCAACCTCCGTATTCGTAGCTCTGTCGAGATACGAAATAGTGAGTTGAACCACTTCACCCGATGGTTCGCCAAGGTTATAGTAGAACGTATATTCCTGCTCCATATCAAGGGTTACCGTATAGTTATACGAGAAATCCTCTGGCATGTATACCGCATCCGCAACGGAAATCGGTCCTGCTTTCAGCAGAATCGTTTCGCCGACTTTGCCCGTTACCGGTGTAGATGGTGCAAGAGGTTCGTTAGATTCCCGGTCCACATAATGGACGAGAACCGTCCGGTCCAAACCTGTAACGTCTTGACTGTAATTAAAAGTGAACACGTCGTGAAGCGGCTCGTTTTTGAAGGTATACGGAACATTGTAAGTGTGTGGTTTATACACCGCACCAGTTACTGTATCCGTATAATCATTCGCGGTGAGCGCGATCTCTTCACCCACTTTACCCGAACGCTCCGTTGGTTCCAACAGATCTTTACCCGTAATGGAATCCACATATCTTACAGTCAAGGTTCTGTTGTTATCCGGCTCGTTAGCATTGTAGTAGAACACATGCGGTACATTTTCAACGTCCAGCGTGTAGCTGTAAGTCGGTTCCACCGCTGTATAACCCGCGATATCCTTCGCTTTCAGCTCGATCGTCTGACCGGTTACACCGTTAGCCGTTGTCGGATCGGCAAGAATTTTATTCGTGCCTTGCTCCAGGTACTGCACTTCTACGCTTTGCGCGTCAGCCGTGTAGTAGAAGATGTACTCGTTGCCTTCGGCTTTGATCGTATAGCTATCGGTCGCTTTTTCCGGGGTGTAGCCCGGTACGTCCTTCGCCTCGAGAGTTACCGTTTCACCGGTGACTCCGTCCACGCTCGTCGCTTCGGCAATATCCTCACCTGTGGCGCGGTCTACATACTTCACGTTCACGCTTTGCTCGCTCGCGGTGTAGTAGAACACATGCGCTGCATTTTCAACGTCCAGCGTGTAGCTGTAAGTCGGTTCCACCGCTGTATAACCCGCGATATCCTTCGCTTTCAGCTCGATCGTCTGACCGGTTACGCCATTAGCC
>NZ_QPJW01000002.1:167536-618405 GCF_003337355.1 Fontibacillus phaseoli
CAGACGTCCAGCGTGTAGCTGTAAGTCGGTTCCACCGCTGTATAACCCGCGATATCCTTCGCTTTCAGCTCGATCGTCTGACCGGTTACGCCATTAGCCGTTGTCGGATCGGCAAGAATTTTATTCGCGCCTTGCTCCAGGTACTGCACATCTACGCTTTGAGCGTCAGCCGTGTAGTAGAAGATGTACTCGTTGCCTTCGGCTTTAATCGTATAGCTATCGGTCGCTTTTTCCGGACTGTAGCCCGGTACGTCCTTCGCCTTGAGAGTTACCGTTTCACCGGTGACTCCGTCCACGCTCGTCGCTTCGGCAATATCCTCGCCTGTGGCGCGGTCTACATACTTCACGTTCACGCTTTGCTCGCTCGCGGTGTAGTAGAACACATGCGCTGCATTTTCATCGTCCAGCGTGTAGCTGTAAGTCGGTTCCACCGCTGTATAACCCGCGATATCCTTCGCTTTCAGCTCGATCGTCTGACCGGTTACGCCATTAGCCGTTGTCGGATCGGCAAGAATTTTATTCGTGCCTTGCTCCAGGTACTGCACTTCTACGCTTTGCGCGTCAGCCGTGTAGTAGAAGATATACTCGTTGCCTTCGGCATTGATCGTGTAGCTATCGGTCGCTTTTTCCGGACTGTAGCCCGGTACGTCCTTCGCCTCGAGAGTTACCGTTTCACCGGTGACTCCGTCCACGCTCGTCGCTTCGGCTATTTCCTCGCCTGTGGCGCGGTCTACATACTTCACGTTCACGCTTTGCTCGTTCGCGGTGTAGTAGAACACATGCGCTGCATTTTCAACGTCCAACGTGTAGCTGTAAGTCGGTTCCACCGCTGTATAACCCGCGATATCCTTCGCTTTCAGCTCGATCGTTTGACCGGTTACACCGTTAGCCGTTGTCGGATCGGCAAGAATTTTATTCGTGCCTTGCTCCAGGTACTGCACTTCTACGCTTTGCGCGTCAGCCGTGTAGTAGAAGATGTATTCGTTACCTTCGGCTTTGATCGTATAGCTGTCGGTCGCTTTTTCCGGAGTGTAGCCCGGTACGTCCGCGGCTGTCAGCTCAATCGTTTGGCCAGTCAGGCCATTCACCGTCGTGCTAGGAGCTACTTCATCCGTCGTACCCTTTTTCAAGTACTTCACCGTTACGTTTTGTTCACTTGCGGTGTAGTAGAAAATGTACTCGTTGCCTTCGGCTTTGATCGTATAGCTGTCAGTTGCCTTTTCCGGGGTGTAGCCCGGTGCGTTCGCGGCTGTCAGCTCAATCGTTTGGCCAGTCAGGCCTTTCACCGTCGTGCTAGGAGCTACTTCATCCGTCGTACCCTTTTTCAGGTACTTCACCGTTACGTTTTGTTCTTTGGCGGTGTAGTAGAAAATATACTCGTTGCCTTCGGCTTTCACTGTGTAGCTATCTTTTGCTTTCTCAGGTGTGTAGCCCGGTGCGTTCGCGGCTGTCAGTTCGACCGTTTGGCCGGTCAGGCCTTTCACCGTCGTGCTAGGAGCTACTTCATCCGTCGTGCCCTTTTTCAAGTACTTCACCGTTACGTTTTGTTCGTTGGCGGTGTAGTAGAAGGTGTAAACTTGATTCGGTTCAGACGTAAACGTATATTCCAGCTCATCAGGAGCTACTACGTTATATCCCTCGACCGGTAAGGCCTTCAGTTCAACTTTCGAACCAGCGGAACCCTTTTGGAAAGTAGGGTCCTTCAGTTGTTTGCCTGAATCCTTCTCCAGATACTTTACTGTAACGGTTTGTTCTACTGCTGCCGTGTATCCAAACCAAACGACTGGCGCAGGATTGGTGACGGTCAGAGTTACATTTCTAGGACTTTCTCCTACTTTCAACTGGTAACCTGCAACCGATTTTGCTGGTACAGAATGCGTTGAGCCCATAGGGAAAGCTTCCTTACCGTTTTGATCCTTGTAATACTCGCTATAAAGTGCTTCTGCGAATTCCGGACCCTCAACTTCAACGCCTTCGGCATTGATTGGCTTGCCGTTCGCATTGACTTTATAGCCCTTCATGAGGATGGAACCATTGCCGATGCTTACTTTCGGCACCTCAAAATCCTTCGAAACGTTTTGGTTATTCACATTCGTGTATTCCATGGTTGTTTTACCGTTCGTAGGATAAAGGACATTAGAAACCGGGTTTTTGGATTGGTCCATGACCACTGTGTAAGTGAATGTTGCAGGTTCGCCCTCGGCAATATTACCGACGTTCCAACTGAATTTCTCAGTCGCGGCGTCCCAAGTTACAGTCCCTTGCGATACTGTGTAATCTGCCGGACTAATTTGAGCTCCTTGCAGTTTGAGATTGAACATATCTCCCATCGGATCGATTACTCTTGCACTTTGTGCCGCATAAGAGATTTTCCCGGCCATTTCGCCGAAAATCGTGTTCAGCTCATCGCTGTTGGCAGAAAAATAACCTTCATTCTGAACGTCTTTCAGAACTTTAATCGCATTACTGTTATTGGAAACGTCGAGCCCGACCGAAAAAATCTTGAGGCCTGCGTCTTTAGCGATTTTTGCCTCCGAAATTGTTCCGATGCCGTTATCTTTTACGGAGAAATTATTAATTTCGTACCGTGAAGATCTTGAAAGATCATAATCTCCACCAGTTCCAAGCGTAGTTCCATAATCAAATTTCGTAATGGCAAAATTATAACTGTTATTTTGCCAACTGGAACTTTTGGCCTGCGTTCCCTTGAAACTGTAGGTTGGTTCTCCGTCACTCAATACGACGATTACTTTATTCTGAGCCGAGCTGTTCGCCAAAAGATCACGGGCATTCTTCAACCCTGCTTGAATATTTGTACCGCCGCTTTCATTGATACCGTCAATGGCCGTCTTCAGAGCATCCTTTTGACTAGGGCCTTTAAAATCGGAAACATTTGTAGCTGACTTATTGAAGGAGACAACGGCAATTCGGGTCGAAGACCCGGTTAACAACAAATTGTCCACGAACTTCTTCGCGGCTGTTCTTGCGTCTGCCATTTTGTTAATCCCCGTCCACCAGTCATATGCCATACTCCCGGACTTATCGATCACCAGCACTACATCCGAGCTTGTTTTGATGTTCTTACCCTCAGCCTTGAGCGTAATTTTCCACTCGCCCGATTTGCCTGTAGGTTCTGCCGTTTTGCTTAATTGAATTGCGCCGGGATTAGGCCAGACCGGATCGCTCGAAGTCGTCCCTGCTCCGAAAGCCGTCAAAGGACTAATAAAAAGTGAAAATAAACATAACCAGGATATTACAATCTTTAACCCGCGTTTCATAGGTTCCTCCTCATTTTTTCATGGAATTCCTCCCTTTCAGGCACTAGTGTTCTACCCTCCTTACTTTTGGGCATTTATATCTCACGGAACAAAATCCGCTGAGAACACAGGAAAATAAAAAACCGGCTACATAGACAATGGTAATTACATTGTTATGCAGCCGGACGGTCATTAATCACACGATTATTAGACTCCAAGGCTTTGCGACCTAATCTTTCGATTAGTGTGCCGAATATTCTATTAACAGTCATAAAGTCCCGATTCTAATAAAACCAGATTATGTAAATTAATCTTTCCTATGATATTTTCAATATATTTCAAAAAAAAATGCTTGTCAACTCATTAAAATGATAAAAATGTCACAGACAAAACCCGACTTAATATCGACACTTTTCGCATTTATAGTTCCTTATGACCTTCTACATTTACGATAACAAGGCCTAAAGTCAGCGTTCTTTCGATTTGATATTAGTATTATATCAAAACCTACTCACCCTGGCCAAAAACAAGCTCCTGGGTTTTTATTAAAGCTTGTACCCGGGATCCTACGCCCAGTTTACTGTAGATCCGATTTAAATACACTTTAACGGTTCCTAACGTCAGGCCAAGCTCGTCCGCAATTCCTTGGTTTGTCTGTCCCCTATAGAGCAAAGTGATGATTTGCTGTTCTTTTGGCGTAAGTCCGAACCGCACAGCAAGGTCGCCTGACTCCATCTTCGCTTTTAGGGGCACGCTGGCTATTTCCAGTAAACCGGATGCATAAATCATCCAGGATTCCGCCCCATGTCCGGCAAGATTGCTATCCGAATCAAGACCATATCGGATCAACTTGATCATCCATTCGCCCTCATCCAAAAAAGTGCGGCAATACCGGAAAGGCTCCCCCATCCTCAACGCTTGCTGGAGCAACACGGCTGCGCTCATCGGTCCACTGCGTCCTAACTCCGCCCTGGCTTGCAGCACGATAGAAGAAATGGCCAGATTCACGATTCCCGCCTCTTCCGCCTGGACCCGCAACGCTGTCAGCAGAACCAAAGCTTGTTCATTCGCCTTCCGAGCAATTAACAGCCTGGCTAGCGTCAATATTTCCAAGGCGTGATCCAAGGTAACGCGCTGATTCATCGATATTTTCAAATCCTGCAAAATAACCTCAGCCTCGTCTATATTTCCTTCTTCCAAATCAAGGTAAGCCAAAAATACGCGCAACGGCCTAAGCCAATGTACATATCCGTTTTCGGCTTCCTGAACCGTCTGAATCGTTTCTAGCACAATGGCCCGTGCGGCTAGCGGTTGATCTTCGCTTAGCTTTAGCTTGGCCAAAGTAAGCCTGTAAGGAATTAGCAGACCGGGTACTTCGCGATAACGGTTTCCGGCGATCATGCGATTCAGCCAATTCGCGCAAGCATCCAGTTCCCCCCATTCGTAAAAACCTTCCGCCAGCGCCTGTACGACATATTGGCAAATCAGAGAATCTCCCCAACCATGCTGCTCCAGAATCGAGACGATTCTCATGCCGATTTTCTTCGTCGTGTCCGTAATGACGCCCTTTAGCCCAAACGAAGTATTCCGCACAAACGGCTCTCTGAGATTATAATTGAAATTAAAAAACACGGAATCCTTCGGTAGCCGCTCTTGAATGTTATCCGCGAAAGAGAACCAATCTTCGAATTGCCCGGAGGAGAAGGCCAGATTGGCTTTTACAAAAAACAAACCGCTCACCCATTCCAGGTTCGTTTCATCTTCGGACGAATGAGACAGCCTTGCTTCGCATTGATCCAATAAAGCCTTCGCTTTCATGAAATCGCTTGTTGCGGAGTGAACAAAGGCTTGCAAAAGCAAAAGGCGGAACGGAAGCTCGTAGGAATCCGGGAGCTGTTTAAACCAGCCCAGCAGCGTCCCGAAGTCTCCCTGGCCTATTACGTCTCCCACATGACGATCCAGCAGGTCGGAAGCCAATTCATACCTTTCGCCCAGTAAGGCATAGTCGATCGCTTCTTCCATCCAGCCTTCTTGGGCATAAGCGGTACTGGCCCGGATATGGAGATCTCGCCATTGATCTGGCATCTGCTGTTGCAGTGCCGTTACCAGATAATCCGCAAACAAATGATGATAACGGTACCATTCCCTATGGACATCCATCGGAATCAGGAACAACCCCTTTTCCTTGATAAGCTCAAGTTTGATCCCGCTATCTTCCTGCCCCGTCACGATCCTGCAAATATTTCCGTTAAGCCGCTTCAATATCGAAGTCCGCAGCAAAAACTGCTGCAGCTCTTGATCCAGCCCCGCCATCACCTCATGAAAAAGATAATCGGCCAAATGCCGCTGATTGCCTCGGATTTGCACGTAGTTGGACAAATGGTCTTGACCGCCCTGCTGCATGGATAACAGCACCAGTTGCAGACCGGCGGCCCATCCTTCGGTACGTTGCACCAGCTTCTCGACCGCATCTTCAGACAGCGGATAGCCGAGTAAATTTTCGCAAAGCTGTGCGGCCGAAACTTCATCGAATGCCAACTCCTGCGGCCCGATGGTTTGCACATCCCCGTTCATTTTCCATCTGGCCATTCCACTGAAGGGGAGTTCCGTCCTTGAAGCAATATATATACAAACCGATTCCGGCAAATTATCAATGAAAAAATTCAAATACTCATGGACTTCCGAATTGTGTATCAGATGATAGTCATCCAAAACAATAGCCAGCGGCTGATCCTCCTGATCCAGTTCATTCAGCAACTGCTCCAAAAAAGAAATCATGGCCCCTTCCGAAAACTCCGTCATAAGCGGTAGCGTCCGATCCTCCACCCCCGGTTGCGTATGTTGAGCGAGCGAATGCACTACATACCGCCAAAATCTTCGGTGATCGTTCTCCCGTTCATCCAGAGTCAACCAGGATACCGGCCTTTGCTCATGATATGTACATTCAAACAGCGCCGTTGTTTTCCCGCTGCCCGCTGGGGCAACTATCGAAATCAAGCGTTGCCTGTTTCCTCTCCCCCCGGATAACTCCCATAAGGATCTATTGACATAGTGGCTACGAAACGTAGGCGGCAGCAATTTAGTTTTGAGAATAACAGGCCGTTGCATAGTAGCACCTCCAAAGTCTTGCCTTTAGTCTCAAACGACCGTCATCACGGTACCATTCAACAACTCTTCATTGATTTCGCTTTATGAGCAGGGGTTTCCTCTTTTCATGCAAAAAGAAAACCGGAAGATAATGACTTCACGCCTTATCTCCGGTTTTCGGCTCGGGACTTTATTTCTGATCGTCATCCTCTTGCTCGGTAGCAGCAGGCGATATCTCCTGATCCGGAATTTCCTTGATTGGATCAGATACTCCCCGTTCCTCAGACCGCTGTGCATTCCAGTCTGCGAAGCGGTTCCGTTTCTTTCTTCTCCGCCGCAGCGGCCAGACAATTGCCGCAATAACCGCGCCGATCACGATCAATGGCAAAGCGCCGGACAAGACGACCACTAACCATTGCAGCACTAATAAGATCACATCGATACTTCCGGTAAGCGCGTCTTGCGCCCGCTTATACAAAGGCGGCTTTTCTTCGTTTAATTTCACGATAGAAGTTTCCATCGGCTGATACAAACGGATTTCAATCGTGGAAAAAGAAACATTGTTGTCTATATAGCGCATCCGGCCCTTAATCTGCTCAATCTCGGTCTGAATCCGTTCCAGTTCGTTCACGAATTCGACCAATTGCGACGTTTGCGTGGCTTCATCCACAAACTTGAGATATCTCGCTTCCATTGCCTGCTTCACTTTAAGGCGCGATTCCAGGTCCACGTATTCTTCGGAAACGTCCTGTCCCTGAATGCTCTGCTGTATAGTCTCCGGTTTCAGTTGTTCCAGCCGATCCAGAAAAGAGGAGAATCCGGCAGCCGGTACTTTGAGAATGAAGGTGCCGCCCCGCTCATGCTGGGATTGATTCTCAGAAAATTCGACAATATACCCGCCCGTCAGCGTGATCAAATTGCGGATTTCCGATTGTGCTTTCCCGTAATCTTTTACTTCCATGACAACATTGGCATGGTAAATCAGCTTTTTGTTGAGTCCCGCAGCCGAATCCGTCCCCTGGAAACCCGAAGAAGCCCGGTCCGACTCGGCAGCGGATTCGGTTGGTGGAAGACTCGCATTGCCGCCAGCATCTGCGGCAGGCGCCTCGGAGGTCATGTCTGATTTTTCCTCGGATACGGCATTATTGGCTGCGGAAGAGCTTTCATAACTGCCGGAATCCGCGCTGTTCATATTACTTGCGCTCCCGCAGCCTCCCAGTAGGAAAGATAATGCCAAGCAAAGCAGAAGTGCATAGAATCCCCATTTTTTCATTTTAAATCGCCCCCAGGTTCTTATCTATTTTTTTGGCTTTTGAACTCCTGACGTTTCCAGAGGCTGGAAAGTTGCGGAGGGACGTTTTTAAACTTTTTTATCGGAACAACAGGGATGTTTCCAACCTCATCCGCTATGAGAATATCCATGATTTTACCACTCTATATAAGAAAAAAAGACAGCCGATATGGAGACTTTCATCTCCACGCCGCTATCTTTTGGAGTAGGGTCATGATACGATTTCTACTCTTTATGCTTGATACCGCCTTAACAGAATGGCTGCGTTATGTCCGCCGAACCCAAACGAATTGGATAGACCCGTCCTTAGGGAAGCTTCCCTTGCATGATGCGGGACATAGTCGAGATCGCACTCGGGGTCCGGATGTTCGAGGTTGATCGTCGGCGGAATGATGCCTTCGTTCAAAGATTGGAGCAACGCGATCGCTTCAGCGCCACCCGCAGCGCCGAACATATGGCCGGTCATCGATTTGTTGGCCGTTACGGGAACCTGAAGCACCCGCTCGCCGAACAGCCTTTTGAGCGCTTTCGTTTCCGCCAGGTCACCGACATGGGTACCCGTTGCGTGCGCGCTGACCACGTCAACTTCTTCGGCAGAAATTCCTGCCGATTGAAAGGCGCGCTTCATTGCGAGGAAGGCGCCGTCTCCTTCCGGATGCGACGCCACTACATGATAGGCATCCGAGCTTGCGCCATAACCGATCACTTCCCCGTAGATCATGGCCCCTCTGCGCAGGGCATGCTCAAGCGATTCCAGCACGAGGATGCCGGCGCCTTCGGCCATGACAAAGCCGTCCCGGGTGGCATCAAACGGTCGGCTGGCCTGCTCCGGATCATCGCTGCGCTTCGATAGCGCCGTAGCGTTGCCGAAGCTGGCAAGCGACAACGGGTGGATGGCCGCCTCCGTCCCGCCGGCGATCATTACGTCCGCTTCCCCGCTCCGGATCAAGCGAAATGCTTCGCCAATCGCGGTATTGCCGATCGAACAAGCGGTCACCGGGGACATCGTCGGTCCCATCGCTCCGTAACGGATGCTGATCTGCGCCGCCGCCATGTTGGATATCATCATCGGCACCAAACTCGGGCTGACCCGGCCGGGACCCCGGCTTTGGTATGCCTCCATATTATCCGTCAGCGTCTGAATTCCGCCGATGCCGGTGCCGACATAAACGCCGAACCGTTCGCGATCAATGCTTTCCGGATCAAGATTGGCCTGCTTCACTGCCTGGTCTGCCGCGTACAGTCCATACTGAACGAAACGGTCCATTTTCCGAGCCTCTTTACGGCCGAACAGGCCTTCAGGGTCAAAATCGAAAACCTGTCCGGCGATTTTTGTTCCGAAATTCGAAACATCGAACCTATCGATCACGGTAATCCCCGATTTTCCTGCTTTAAGCTTATTCCAAAACGTCTCCACCTCATTGCCCAGCGGCGAGACGATGCCCATTCCCGTAACGACGACTCTTTCCATCTAAAAACCCCCTTGAGTTCCATTCGGCTATGTAACAGCCGTCTTTGTCCCTATTGTATCTCTTCATTATCCTATTACAAGTTTTTAGTTATCCTAGTATAATGTATAATACAATAACAACAAAAATTCTAATCCGTAGCGAAGTGTTTGACTGGAGGCAGAGTAATGCAAACCGATCCCCGGCTTAAAGCCCTTTCCGATTTTTTGAAAATCCAGCGTTCCAAGCTGCATCCGACTACTGTCGGATTGCCTGCGGGTTCGCGCCGCCGCACGCCCGGATTGCGGCGCGAGGAAGTCGCCCAATTGGCCGGCGTAAGCACAACCTGGTACACCTGGCTGGAGCAGGGCCGCGACATCAAAGTCTCCGCTTCCGTGCTGGATGCCATTTCGGGAGCCCTTCGCCTTAATGGCGACGAGCGAAAATATTTGTTCGATCTGGCGCTCGAGAACGGGTTTCATCCGGAGCTGGCCGACGAGAAAGAAGCCATAATCAGCCCGTCGCTGCACAAAATTCTTGAGGAATTGAAGTTCTGTCCCACCCTGATTTCCGATCGCCATTGCCATATCGTTGGCTGGAATCCGGCGGCCTCCCATGTGTTTCTGAATTTTCAGCAAATTCCGGAGCGTGATCGCAACCTGATCTCCCTATTGTTCAGCAAAAAGGAGCTGCGCAGTCTCGCGGTGAATTGGGCCCATTTCGTCAAAGGATTTTTGTCCATCTTCCGGGCGTATTACGGTCAATATGTCGCGGACCCATGGTACTCGGATTTTATTGAGTACATGTCCGCCAATTATCCCGACTTTACGGAACTCTGGAATCAAAGCGAGGTAAGCGCCGCTCCGGAAGTCATGATCGAATTCCGTCACGCCAAAGCCGGAAAAATGCTGTTCAATCTATCTTCACTGCAGGTACAAGGGGAGGCGGACTTGCGTTTAAGTATTTACACCCCCGCCCCGCAGACGGCCACCGAGATGAAACTAAGAAAATTGCTCGAAGGACATGAAGAGTAATGCATCTTAATGTCCAGACCAATACCCCTTGTAAAATAAAAAAATGCGGCACCGTATTCCTGGTGCCGCACTTTTGATTTATTTCGCTGTTTCCCGGTACTCCTCCGCCAAGATGCTCATAAGGATAACATCGTGATACTTGCCGTGCTTGAAAATCTTTTGCCGCGCCCTGCCTTCTTCCTTGAAGCCGCAGCTAAGATAGCAACGATGGGCGCGTTCGTTGAAACCGTAAACCTCCAGCTCAAGCCGGTTTAGGTTCAAAGTTTCGAAAACAAAGCGTTGAAGCAGTCCGATCGCTTCCCGTCCGTAACCTTGGCCCAGCATTTCTTTACGCCCGATCACAATGCCGAGGGTGGCGGAGCGGTTTCTCCAGTTAAGGCGGTGAAGGTCGATTTGGCCAATATAGTCCAGGGTGTCCTTCTCCGCGATTATGAAGCCTTGTGTTTCCGTATTCCCTTCGACCATACTTTTCAAAAAGGATTCCGTATTATGATAGGTTTGCGGAAACATAAAGATTTCGCTTAAATTTCCGACAATGTCCTCATCATTAACCCAACTTCGGATGTGCGGCAAATCCTCCATCCGGTATTCACGCAAGTGATCCGCTTTCCAGTGATATGCGGCATATTTTCACCTTCCTTGTACAGTACAAATTTATCTTCCGCGATGCCTTTGCTTTGCCTTCAGCACTTTCCGCTCCCGCTTGAGGGCTTCTTGGCGTTCCCGTTCTTCCCGTCCGGTGCTTGCTTTTTCTTTCTTTCGCTGTTCATACTCCTGTTTCAGCGCTTTCTGCGCAAACGTCGATATGCCCCTGTTGTCCATCTCACGGGCGGTCAGACGGGCCAGCCGTTTCGGGTTAATCCGGCCTCCGGCCGCTTCCTTCATTCCTTTAACGCCCGTAGAACGGGACAGGGCATCCATCACCGGAAGCATATCATGAATTACAAATTGCCAAATTTCCGGATCTTTCGGCTCGCCTCCAAAAATATGACGGTAAACTTTCAGCTTTCCTTCGGCCATTTCCTCGATGACGCCAACCCAAAACTTTCCTTCATAAAAAACGGTCAACTTCATGTAAATCCCCCTCTTGTTAAGCAGCGGAACGACGGACATCCCGAGGGGGAAGGTTACTGACATGGCCTGGGCCATGCTTCTGGACTACCGACCAGAATGTGTTTTTTCGTTCCGCATTCAGTATTTAATAATATAACCGGCCTAAAATTCCTATTCTTCCGGGAATAACGGTGTAGACAAGTATCGCTCCCCGGTATCCGGCAACAGAACAACGATGTTCTTCCCGACATTCTCCGGCCGCTTGGCCAGTTGAACGGCAACATAGGCAGCGGCTCCGGAAGAAATCCCCACCAATAGGCCTTCGGTTCTTGCCAACAGGCGCGAAGTACTAAAGGCGTCTTCATCCTTGACAGGGAAAATTTCATCAACGATCGCAGCGTCGAAATTCCGCGGTACAAAGCCGGCGCCGATCCCCTGGATTTTGTGGACGCCGCGCTTGCCTCCCGAAAGTACAGGCGATTCATGAGGCTCCACCGCCACGATTTGCACCGAAGGATTTCTCTCCTTCAGGAATGCGCCCACCCCGGAGATGGTGCCGCCGGTTCCGACCCCGGCCACAAAAATATCCACGTTACCGTCCATGTCCCTCCAAATTTCTTCCGCGGTCGTGACTTTATGTACAGCCGGATTGGCAGGATTCTCGAACTGCTGGGGAATGAACGAATTCGGCGTCTCTGCAGCCAATTCTTCAGCCTTGCGGATCGCGCCTCCCATGCCTTCCGCCGCAGGGGTCAGGACGAGCTCGGCGCCCAACGCCACGAGCAACTTCCGCCGTTCGATAGTAAAGCTCTCCGGCAGCGTGATAATGAGACGGTAGCCCAACGCCGCAGCCGCAAAAGCGAGCCCCACCCCGGTATTTCCGCTGGTTGGCTCAATAATGACCGAACCGGGCTTCAGCAATCCTTTGGACTCGGCGTCCTTAATCATGGCAAAGCCGATCCGATCTTTTACGCTGCCCGCAGGATTAAAATATTCCAGCTTGGCTACAAGTTTGGAATGCGCTCCCGTTGTCCCCGCAAAATTGTTGAGTTCCAGCATCGGTGTATTACCAATAAGATCCGTTAGATTTTTCGCAATATTACCCAAGACAATCCCTCGCTTTATTGAATTCCGACGTTTGGGGTCGGCTACTTCCACTGTATCACCGTCCACACCGCAAGTAAACGAATGTCCGGGCACGGGTGCTACGGCCTAACATAATTCTGGATTCTTCCACTAATTCCACCTCAACCCTCCTTCAATATAAGCAATAATTCCTCGTCCGTCCGGTTTTCACAGGCCAGCAGTTGCCGATAAGGATCGCCTTCCAGTTGAAGCAGCCGGGCAAAAGCCGGTTCGGTTTTGAGTCCGCTTTGTTTTAACGTAATAATTTCCTGTTTAAAAGGTTCGCCGTACAGCCTAAGCATCCTCGCTTCCACCATCATATGCCGGTAGCCATTCTGTTGCCGGATTGGCATGGGCTGTCCGAACAATTCCACGGGCCATCCCTCGCAGATAAAATTGGCTTTGATCCTCTCAATCCCCTCAACCTGGCGCCGCACAATCTCAAACTCCGGGAAATGTCCGAAGTGGAAGATTACCTGCTCTACAAATAAAGCAAAATCATGCACCTCGCAAATGATATCCAAATCGCTCCCGGGCACCTGGATATCGAGGGGAACCGTCCCGACCAGAATCGGATCATAATCCCTTAAAGTCTCAAAAATTGAATGCTTCTCCAATAATTCCTGCACTTCGGCCTGCAGCCCGGTTCCGACTACCGGATCATCGCGTTTTACATCCTTCATCATAAGTCTATTATCACCTGCCGATCATATATCACGGATTTCCTTGGACACTGCAAGCGATTCCAGAATATCTCTTAATTCCGCCTTGCTTTTGACCGGATCATACGCCGTATTGTTTAAAATTATTTTGCGGAGCCGTAAAGAGTCGAGCAATTCAAGCGTGAATTCCCTTTTGTATCTCAGTATTTCGACCGTTCCTTCCAATCCCGTCAAGCCGCGGTTTTTCCCAAATCCCTGCCCGGTATAATACTCGATGAAACCTTCACTCCATTCACGCGGTCTCTGTTCAACCGCATTCCGGAACGTCCGGTCCACGTCCTGTTGATCGATATAGATCACGACGGGATCGAGCTTGAGAATACTTTCCTCCAACCGTCTGACATACTGCCGAATATCTTGTTTCGGGACATCATATTTGATCAGGCCTACGGTAAGCGGATTTTGCAAAAAACAACACTCGAAAATATCCGTCGTGTACCGTCCCTCGGCCTCTTTCCCATATTCGCGCCATTTTTCCGCAAGGACTTCCGCATGTCGTTCAAACGGAAGTTCATAAACATCATGTTGAAACATCTGACTCGCCAAGAAATCGGGAAAATCAGCCCCGTCTTCTTCTCTCAGTTTGCGATACGGAATGAAGTAGCGGTCCCCGCGTCGAACCGAACTCTTTTCCAATAATGAGGACAAATCCTTTTGTTCCGTCAACAGCTGCCGGAATTCCTCGGCTTCATAACAAGCCACGCCGTCATAATCCGCGGGATGCTCCAGATTTCCTTCCAAATACAGCCGGGTCTCCTGCCCGAATCCGGTCAATATTTCACGGGTCCATTGGGCATGCGTCGATTTGCCTGAACCGGGCAGGCCTTCGATCATCACTAATTTGCAAGTCATGTTGGCAATTCCCTTTCATTCATAAAAAATTGGCGTACAGGATCATTCCAAGAAAAGGGATCACCCAGATCAATGGAATCAGGTTCCAAAGCACCGCGGCTCTCCATTTCTTCTTGGCAAAAAAGTACCAGCCGAAACACAGAGCCAGTAAAAGACCGCCGGGATAGGCTTGAATGTAATAATACAAAATATTCAATCCAATGTTATTCTCCGATCCCGGGCTGTCAAACATCATGGCGGAGATGCCCAATACGACGAGCCACACTGCCGAGAAAAGCAAATATAAAACCTGTGAAACAATCAGAAAAGCAAGCGTCTTCGGGGAACTGTCCATCCCCGTTAATCCGGGAAGAATACTCATTTCCCCGGCTCTAATCCAGCCAAGCCTCATGCTGGACATGCCTTGCCTTGAACAGCAACTGAATTTGTTTGAGCGTATTTCGTTCCGTGGACAGCGGCGGTAATTCATCTTCGCCAAAATATCTCGCCTGAAGGGTTTCCATGCCCGCTTGCAGTTGTCCACCGGTTACTTCGCAGAGAATAAACATTTTGTAAACATGCCACGCCGCCGGAGGATGATCATGGAATTTCTTGTCCAGCACACCAAGGAGTCTGACCGGACGCACTTCTAGTCCGGCTTCTTCCTTAACTTCCTTGGCTGCGACTTCTTTAGGCGACAGTCCGACATCGGCCCAGCCGCCCGGCAAGGCCCAGGCACCATCCAACCGTTCGCGGACGAGCAGTAGTTTGTCCCCCTCAAACACGACGCCGCGGACATCCACCTTCGGTGTTGCATAGCCGGTCTCGGATGCGAACAGTGCCCGCACTTGCTCCCCCTCCACACCGGTATACTGGCTCATGATTTCCACACTCAGATCCCGAAGCATTTCAAAACGTTCAATATCATAGATGTCTTTGGAATAAGCCAGTCCGGCTTGACTGATCGACTGAATCTGCTTGGCCCATTCCAGCCATTTTAACTGCATTGCCAACTCCCCTTTCCGTCGCTCAAGTTAGTCTTTTTCCAGGAAGCATCCTGCTTGTCGTCAAATGAAAAAGAGTTGTTCCCTCAGGCTCTGACATACTGGATGTAATCGGTCACGGGAGGCGTCAATTGCTCCATCCGCAATCCGGAGGCGATTTGACCGCGATGGTAACTTCCATGAAGCGTAATATGCGTCAAAATATCGATAATTGCCGTCGTGAATGGTATTCCTTTACTGTTCTGATAAGGGATCCCCTTATATAAATCCTCTTCCTTAATCTTTGAAAAATAGCGAGCGAATCCTCCGGCGTTACCCGCGGCCAAACGCTCGCACTGCTCGAGGCTCATGGTCTCGGTCGGCCACAGATTTATCGCCGTTGTCCCCCCGGCTTCGTTCAGCCGGGACAGCCAAATCGCTTCGGCCGCCAAAATATGAGCAAACATTCGCAGCGTAGCCTGAGGCACCGATTGTTCCATTTGCAACTGGTGAATAATCTCCCGGTTGGCCCAGGCCATGTGATCGAACATCCTAAGCAGATGCTGCTTCATGGGACCGGCTTCTTGCTGTACTTGTTCCAGCAGCTCCTCCCTGGCGGAAATCAGCCAGGAATGAACAAGTTTCATATGATCCCGCTGGCTATATACATGATCCAAATAAACATATACCGCCTCATTGAGACGGCGGCCGTCGACAAGGCGGCGAATCTCGCTCAAATAGGCGTGTTCCCCTGGCAGTTCCCAGGAGACTTTATCGGCGATGAACACCACTTTATCAAACAAGGTAGCCTGAGGTCTAAGCGTTGTATGGCATTCGATTGCCTTCAGAATTCCTTCATCGCCGATGTTAAACAACTGCTCTGCCATAGCCCGTGACAACTTCTGATGCAGGATTCTCGCATACGATAGCTCCTCATCCAGGATTTCAATGCCGGCGTCTTGGGCCACTTGAATCATCTGAGTAACGGGAATGACATTGCTGATGTCGTGAAGAAGCGCAGCCTGCTCCGCCTTGAGCGGATCGGCACCATAGAGCCGGGCAATGCGCACGGCCTGGCTGGTCACCTTCAGCGTATGATCCCATGTCTCGCTGTCCTGGTGAAGTTTGAAGAAAGTGCTAACGTCCTGAAGCAGGCTTCCGGTGAGACTGAGCCCGGCCGCATACTTTTCCAGCCCGGTTTCGTTCAAATACTTGTCCGTATCTTCCATAGTATCTCCCCTGTTCCGAAATCAGTTTTTTCTCGCGATAATCAACAAATGCTCCGTGGCCTCCCTATATTGAGGAGCCTCACTGGTTTCACTGGCAGCCTGCACAAGATGATCGTAGACCTGACGGTCCTCATGAAAAAGCCGAGTCAATTCTCCGCTCATTCCCGCCAGGAAGCTCTCCGCACCCGCATAAGATATGATGTCAAAACCACCTTTCCTCACTTCCTCCAACGCGATCCCAGGAATCGTAAAATAACATTCAGTAAAGCCTTCATTCTCATTCAGTTGTTGCTCCTGCAAATACTTATAAATATTTTCGGCATCCCGGTAAGAATCGCTAAATTCCGTCACGCCGGCCTTTAAGCAACCCCATGAATTGATAAAAGAAAATATGGCGGTCCCGCCCGGCTTCAAAACTCTTGAGGCATGAGCGATAATTCCGAGACGATCCTGCGCTTCATGTACATGATATAAAGGCCCCAGAACGAGCACGCCGTCGTAGGCTTCCTTCTCCAGAACATACAAATTTCTCGCATCTTCACATATATAGGCTTCTGCTTGCAGTCCAAGCTCAGCGATCCGGCTTTCCGCCAACGCAAGTTCCTGTGATGACAAATCGAAGAGGGTTACCTGGTATCCCTGCTGGAGCAGTTCGATTGAATATCTTCCCGGCCCGGAGCCGATATCGCAAATATGTCCCGAATCGGGCAAATATCTATCCATTAGCCGTAATGTTGACAGCCACTCTATCTTGCTATAAGGATTGTTTAGCCGATTCCATTCCTGCTCCGCGTTATTATCGTAATAACTTTTGACGACTTGGCTCATTACTTATCACTCCCTCAATTCTTGAAATTCGACAATTCCTTCCATGTCATAGGGATAATCGATCTGCATTTTAATCTCCGAGACCGCCCCCTGTCCTGCGAATATTTTCACAAGGTAGAGCGCAAGATCTATGGATGTGGCAACGCCTCCAGCCGTAATGAGATTCCCGTCTTTTACGATCCGCTTCCGAATAACTTCTTTGCAGTAGGGTTCCAGCAAATCATACGCACCGGGATGCGTCGTGGCTTTCTTGTCTTTCAACAGTCCCGCAGCCCCCAGCAGTAAGGATCCGGTACAAACAGATACGATATAACGGCAAGCTTCGGCCTTACGGAGCCAGGAAATAAAGGACTCATCGAATCTTAGCTGCCTCGTTCCCATCCCGCCTGGAACAAATACGAGATCATACTGCGATAAATCCGGATTCACGAGGTCTACTTTGATCTTCAGGCCAAGTTCATCCCTGACTTCTTCTTCGGGTCCGCAAAAGTCCCAGGTGACCCCTTTGGATGATTCAAACCCGTTAAGCCGATAAATCACATCATAAAAGCCGATCAAGTCCAAAAAAGTAAGGCCGTTAAAAGCAACAAGGGCAATTTTCAATTCCTTTCCCTCCTTCAGCGTCATAACGTATTTCATCCCACTTATAAAACAACCCGGCCCGACATACTTTGTCGATTAGGCCGGGTGCATGTTGTCTGATTCTTAGTCATATTTCATTGCACAGATTAAGCCGGGCTAAGCAGCAAACTCATGCCGATTACGTCCACGTAGCTTCCATCCTGCAGTTTGATTTGTTTTCGCAACAGGCTTTCTTGGACAAATCCCAGTTTACGATACAACTGAATGGCCTTGCTGTTGTTGGCAAACACCTCGAGGCTGATTTTTTCTAGCTTGTGATGCTTAACAGCCCAGTCAATAAGAGCTTGAAGCAATGCTTTTCCGATGCCGCCCCCTTGATAATCGCTGCGAACGCTCATTCCGAAATAGCCGGTATGGGCAATTCTTCGTTTATGTCCGCTATGAAAATCAAGGAGTCCGACTACCTTCCCCTGCTCTTCCGCCAGCAAGATGAGACTGCTCTCCTTGTTCAGCGTTTCTTCAATCCATTCGCGCTCCATTTCAACGGTCCTGTCGAATTCCTCAGGAACGGTTAATAAGAAGGATTCCGAAGAAATAATTTCCCGGTTATAGGCCAGAATTCTGTCGGCATCATGCCCAACCGCGGTTCTGATCTCAATGATTTGGTTATATTTGTCCACGATCCTGATCGGTTCAAACCAGCCCATACTCATCTTCCTTTCAGCGGAATTTGGATAGCGCTATTTCCTCCGATTACCTTCAAGCTTATTTTATGCCCCTGTCACGGCAAAGCGTTGGGATACGATTCCGTGCTCCCCAGGGAGTCCGTCGATTGTCACCGAAGTCCTTTCCTCAACAAAACTTATTTTTAAGTTGGCGTAAAGCTTTTTCCAAAATCGGACAGCCGCAAAATTGTTTTCCAACTGCTCCACATGATAGGTTCCGGGATGCAAATGAAACACTTGGCTTACCGTTTCCGCCGCCAAGTTTCTCCCTCTGAACTTTTTCAACAGGAACAGCTCCTGGATCGAATACTCTTCTTCATTTGGCGTATACGGCGGCGAACATATCAGTACGAAACCGGCAATTTGTTCATCGGCTCGGATCAAATACGGGATCAACGCCTGCTTTTCCAAATACAAGTGAGTATTGCCCAAATCAAATTTCCCGTCTTCCCTCACATCTTCTCCTGTATAAGACGATAGTTCGTACAAATACAAATTATATAAATTGAAAAAGAGTTCTTTCTCACTCACGCCTATTTCGGAGAGTTGAAGATTCATATATTTCCTTCTTTCAATTGATTGATGTTTATCAAAGACAATATCGTTTATCGCGATTGAACTCAAGGAATTTTTTTATATACCGATATCATCCAAGCATTTCATCGCTAAAAATTCGATCTCCCGATCCTCCACTTTGCTTGGAAAGCATTCTCCTTTTCTAAACCCGGTCCGTTCATATACTTTAATCGCTCGCTCATTAAAAGCAGCTACGACCAATTGAAAGGATGTAATGGCATACCGTACGCTTAGAAATCCCATAGCCTCAATTAAAAAGCTCTGTCCAATCCCTTTTCCGGTAAGATCCGGTCTCAGTCCAAGTCCGATATCCAGGCAATCATGATGTTCATAAATACCGGCCGGGTAACCTCCCGGCACTCGTGCCGAGTTCCCGCTGCATATATATCCGATGACTTCATTCCTCCGCGGGTCGATCCCCAAGAAATACTCTCCGTTCATCAGTTCGCTGATACACTCGTCGCTATCCTCCATACTGTAGATCGAATAGATTCCTTCGTATGTCCAGCGGGATAGGACAGCCGCCCGGTCTCGGGTCATCGGTTCGAAAGTAATCGGGAAATGAATATTACTCATCGAAAAACCTCCAAATCTAGCCGTTAATTAACGGATACTAGGGAAAAGCTCTCTTCAAAAGATTCCGTCATGGACGGTTAAGCAAAAACAGAATGCATGCAACCGAAAAAATAATCAGCAAAACTAAAAGAAAGGCAATGATATAACTCTTCAAAAGCACGCCGAACCTCGTCTTTTCCTTCGTTATCACGAAATACCGGGAAATCCAGGCTATAGCCATGGCAACCAGCGACAACAACGACGAGAACCTGAGCAATTTAAACAGGTACTGCCTTAATGGAAGCTGGATCAATTCCGTAACCGCGGATCCATCGTATTTGACCACCGTCGTATCCTTAAAAAACACGACTCCGATTAACAAAGCAATCAGAAAGCTGTATACCCCCGTCTTTACAATGAGCTTCTCCAAGCTGCCATCCCCCCACTTCTTATTCATGAACGATGACGCAAGAAAATGAAAATCCAATTCTCCAGTGTTAACGTTTTCTTTATTATATGGGGTTAAGCCGGGGATGAATAGCTTATCGCAGCGAGTAGTTAGATTTTTATTATTATTATTCCGTTAGATAAACGAAAGCGGCCTACCTCAGATTTTCCTCTCAGGCCAGGCCGCGTCTTTGGTTTACCACCGATCTCTTGTTGCCAAATCAAAGTATCCCGTCTAATTCTTCCAAGGATTCCACGATCAAATCGGGTCTCACTTCATGACTCCAGGTAATCTTGTTTCGATTCAACCAACACGCTGTAATTCCTTCCCGCTTTGCACCCAATACATCCGATGACGAATCCCCGATATGAATAATACGGCCCGGAGCCACTTGATAATAATTGATCAATTGCTTAAACATGACATTCTGTTCATCGTTCTTGTACGAGCTGTACTGTTCCGAGGTCAGGAGACGAATTCCATAGTCCTTATAAAACGGCGGCACCATAGCATCGTCCGCATCGCTTACAATACAAACCTCATACTTTTTCGTAATACGGCTCAGAAAGGCCTCCGTATCCTCATAAAACTCCGACAGTGCATGTTGGCGGAATAAATGGCGGTTCGCTTTCACGCAATCATAGGAAATCTCTTTCGCAGAAAATACGTCGGCAAAACTGTGTTCGTATACTTTTGCTGTCAAGGTAAAAGCTTCATGCTTTGAAAACTGCTCCTTATGCTTAAAGAAACCTTCCAATAGCAAACCGGCGTATTCATCGGCCAATTGATCGGTATATGTATTTAGCAAAATCGGCTGCCAAATATGAGATCTTCTTGTATCTATATTCACCAACGTTTGGAACAGATCGAGGCTTACGACTTCAAATGATCTCATGGAATATCCTCCTTAAGTGAGGTCAGAATCGATTTTGCTTCTCAGATAAGCTTCATGAAGCCCTT
Organism: Fontibacillus phaseoli; assembly: GCF_003337355.1. Taxonomy (GTDB): domain Bacteria; phylum Bacillota; class Bacilli; order Paenibacillales; family Paenibacillaceae; genus Fontibacillus; species Fontibacillus phaseoli. The sequence goes on from NZ_QPJW01000002.1 coordinate 188,271, forward strand.
TTTTATAAAATTCAAGCTTCTCTCCAGTAGCTCCTTGAACCCGGTCTATTACTTGTCCCAGATGATAACCGGCATGCTCGAGAAGATGATATAGCTGGTGAATATGCTCTTCATTCAATGGCAGCTCCCCCTGAATATACCGTTTCATGAGGATGCTCCACGCTCTCAATTGTTCTTCAAAAGCTTGTATAAGTTGTTGGGATGTGACCGTGTCGCTTGGAAAATATTCCTGGAATCCTTGTTTCAATTCCGGATCGGATTCCGATAATCTCAAGCAGTTTCTGGCGATGTGCTCGCACATATGCATGGTGATTCCCCCGATTGTATTGCTGCCCGGGTAATTTTCGGTCCATAACAATTCTTGTGAAAGCCCTTGAAGAGACTCTTTTAATTTTAAAAAGTACATGTCGTTCATCCGATGCAACGAAATTTTCAAAAAAACCTTCTCAAAAGATGCGGCCTCCATGCTTCTCCATCCCTTCCCTTATGAAAGCTCATTCACCTTTACCCGACCCAACCTGCAGTCTCATAGCCTCGTGAACTTAAAATATGATTGCAATAGCCGATATGATGCTGGATATGCCGGATCTGCATTAAAATAACGTCGGCCTTGGTAAACTTGTCGTAAACCGCGCACGGGTCCACCAAAGATACCCCTGCCAGTTGCTTGAAAAATGACTCGGACTTTACTTTCATCTCATCTATATAACCAGCAAGTTCATGCTTCGTTGGATAGTCCAGGCATTTCTTATCGAAATCCGGGGTAATATCCTTGTTGAAATTCGGTAAGTGAAATTCTTCACCTTCTTCTCTAAACCAAAAAGCAATGCCGGTGATCGCGTGTAAAATATGCTTCCAATAATCCAATTCCGGATCTGCCCACACTTCCTCTGGCCCTAATTCTACTAATTGATTCAGCATTTGCAGCGCCGGTTCAAGATGTCGTTGCAAGACAGCAACCATTTGGCAACTCATCACATTTCCTCCTCTTCAAAATCAAAGTTTTTTATAAATGTCTCCATTTGTGCTATATGATGCCGATCATGCCATACAACCAAAACACCCCTACCATTAATGACTTTCATGTCCTAGGCAGCGGTGTTTGTCGGTATATTCTTTTCTAATTATATACATCTCGTCATCATGAGGCGGTGATGGCTTTTCCCAAAAGCTTACGACTTTTCAGCAACTACAATAAAGCTCTTGGGAATTCCCGCATCGAACACCTCGGAGGATAAATTAGGCAGTTCCTTCAATTCCTTGATCGTTAATCCCGAGCCGGCAACCGAAGTGATCACTTCGCCAAGCGTCCAGTATCTTTGATAAACTTTCGTGGGCACGGCATCATCGGAATATTTCGAATAAGCAACCTCGCGTTCAACCACGGCATCATCAAAATAGTTGCCCGTAACCTTATGTTTTCGAATATTCGCTGTTGTGCCTCGGGAAGAAATCAACTTGGTGGACACAGGATGGAAATCCTGCAAAACAAACCGCCCTCCCGGTTTTAAAAGCGTGGCAACAACCTGAAAAAGAGGATTCAGGTCGAGAAAATAATGGAGCACGCCTTTCTCCATAAACACCAAATCATATTCTGCACTCAACTCATGAGAAGGCAGCTGTAGAACATCGGATACAACGTACCGGATTTCCGCCTGCGCGGCATGAGAGAGTTCCTCCGCATATCGGGCATTATCGGCGGAGAAGTCCACAATCGTAACATTCGCCCCGAGCAATGCTAAGGCAACGGCTTTCATCCCATTCGAACCAAGTAAATTCATGACTTTCTTGCCGGAAACCTCACCAAAATAATCATAAATCTCGCCGATTTTCTTTTGCGGGTTTTCTTGAAGTTTTTGCGCCGCTTCCACCGGAGATCCGAATCGCTTAACCCATGCTTCAAAGGCACCTGTATTCCATGCTTGCTGATTTTTTTCGTTAGACTTCATTGATGCCCTCCATTTTGCTAAGAAACGATGCGTCAGAAATGCAGTTCCTAATATTATGGCCTATATTGTTCTTCCATGGCTACCAGCGTATCCCCGGCAAAGCGGAGATTGAACAATCTTTCTTCTAATTCCGAAGATACAAATTCGTTATAATCCACCGCTCTTGGGGTAGCGCCATCCATTACATAAAATAAACCGTCTTTTTCTAATTTCACTTTTTCCTGTTCGTTCGTTTCATTTCGAATATAAAATCCGTTGCTTAATGAACCTGCTTCGGGATCGCCATCTTCCTTCGCCGCCTTCTCCGCTTCCGCATCCGAGAACCATTCCGCATAGTCAAGGACCAAGTAATATTGCCCTTCCTCGCTTATCAACTGTTTTATAAAGGCAAGTCTCTTCGTGATTGGTGACTCGTCGGATGTCTTGGATACAGACGAATTACTCTTCTCATCTTGCAATTTCGTGTAAAGAAAAACATTACCCAGCAGCGAGATCACGAATAAAAATATAATAACATAATTGAACCCCCGTTTTTTCATCCTGTCACACTCCTTTCCACCAAACCCCGGTACATTCCGGCACAATGGTTAGTTGCTTCTCCTTAATCTTGTCACCCAACTCATCTCCGAAAAAATCGCGGCATAACCGTTCCGCTTGTTCCGCCGAATCAAATTCATAGTCGGTTCTTATAGCTTTATGTTGGAATCCGTAATGCTGTTCAAGCGCCTCGTAGTAATTTCTTAAGAAATCGGGCCCCGATGGTTCCGCATGGCCGGTTCCCAAAGTTTCCAGGATGATGACGGTTCCGCCAGGTCTCAAAATTCTGGAAATCTCCGTCATGACTAGAGATAAATTCTGCTCCCATGCCTGATGATTGCTGCTGCCTACATAGCAAATGCTCCACCCGGCCATGATGATGTCCATACTCTGGTCATGAAGGGGAATCTGCCTTAAGTCGGCTACGCAGGTCTTCCAGTTGGCTACTCCCATCCGATCCAGCTTGCTTGCGGTAACTCTCAGCATATCTGCCGCAAAATCAACCGCTATAATGCTCTTGGTTTGGGTAGCCACCATAGTTGTCAATCTCCCTGTCCCTGCCCCGAGATCGGTAACGTCCTTATTACTAAAATCAACAATCTCTGCCAGCGTGGCGGGAATGTTGCCCATAAAGTCTTCTTTGGATACGAGCAGATCGTAAGGCGTTGATATGTAACCGTAAATATCGTCATTTCTTAGCATTGTATAGCTCCCTTTCTCCTATTGCTGGAGTTACAAAATTCATGATATTTCCGTCGGGATCTCTAAACCAGAACGATCTGGCCCCCCAAGGGCGGCTTGTTGGCGGCTTTACAATATCTACGTTAAGACGCTTTAATCGTTCGAATTCGACATCTACATTATCCACTTGAAACCCCAGCGTAAAACTGCCATAACCCGCTCCCCGCATGCAATCCGGAGCCAGCCTCTCCATCCCTTCCGATGAAAAAACTGCCACCTTTACCCCGCCGGTCCGGATCTCCGCAAAAAAATCATCCCCCTTCACGCCAAGTACCTTTGCATAAAATTCGGACATGATACGAACCTGATTTGAAATAAGACCGACTTCAAAAAGTTCCAAGATCATCTCTCCCAACGGTATTGTAAGGATCTGCGATTACTTTGATCTCTTTTTAATGATTCGGATCTGGCCCCGATGGTTGATTTCATCTTCAAAAACATGAAACCACATAAAATACCGATTGGCTTGCTTCCCGTGCCAGAATTCTTCCTCTTGATATAACCACTCATCGTTTATAGTTTTAAACAAATCGAAGGTCCGGTTTCTGACCGTATCCAGTTTCTCCAGATAATAATTCAGATCATTGCCTTTAATTTTCTCCCGGCCTTCGGCGCCAAGGTTTAACGCGGCTCCCCATTCCGCCATTTCTTCATCGTTTAATCCCATTCTCAAACGTACCGACTTGATAAGCATATTCGACCGCCGCGAAATGCAGTAAAAAAGCCCCTATGGAGTTGCTCTCGGCATCCAACAAAAAGTCCAACTGATCTACCGATAAATTTTCTACGGACTTTGTCGTGGTAAACCTTGCGTAATTCATCATAGATAGCAGACGGCTAACTTGTGGCGAGTAACCAGGGATGTCGGTGATTAAGTAAATATTGTCCATGTTCAGCATGTTATTCCCTCCGGATAATTAGGATCATTAATTGAACAAATTAACTGGATTGCCTACAGTTAATATCGTCTAGTTCGTTCCATTAGGCCTATTAACTGGATTTCCTACAGCTAATACTGCCCTTTACCTCTGCAAAAACGAATATCGGTCGAAATAACTGGAGGTTTTCCAGATATTTTTGTACAAGGTCCAGTTTCACCAGAATTAACTGGAGGTTTTCCAGTTAATCTCTCACCGTGCACAACCGGTACCGACCGGTGACAACATATGCTGCTCCTAATGGGTCTCTCCATAATTCCATATCCCCTACAATGTTTTTATGTATAAAAAATGACCCTACCTGAGAATGCGCTTGTCTTAGGCTGGGTCAATTTTTAGTCCGATCAGGTTCTATGTCATTGGAATGTATAACGTTTTGCCGATCTTAAGAGTAAAACATATCCCCATCTTTGTAGATATAACATTTAACATAGTGCCGGAATTCTTAGGCAACGGAAGCATCCCTTTATTCAGAGTAGATAATAAACCAGAACGATCCCAAGGACCAGTACAATCAACGAAACAATATATTGCCTGGATTCCCTTTGATACTTCCAATCTATAAAAGACTGGAAGCCAACAGTCAGTATGACGAATAGCATCCAAAACCACTTCATGGCTAAGCTATCCATGCCTACCGCAAATGCAATAACAATGAAGACGATAATCCCTACCAATGCAAGAATTATTTTCCCCCATATGTTCACTTCCTTGCCCTCTTCAGGCAGTTCCCGTTTATCCAATCCTACGATCCATATTCTTAAAATCAAATGGACAAAGACGAGAAGTATACATATAAAACTAATAACCACCATGAATCACTCTCCCATTCCGATCACATTTTCGTAATCCTGACATTCAGGAGAAATCATCTTCTTTTCTAAACAAAGTAAGTGCCCGCTCCATCTTTTGCAGATATTCATCCGAGTTGCTTGAACAAAGGAATTTGATGTCATTTTGCCCGTGGTCGTTGAATAAATGGTTGTCTCTCAGAACTTGAGTTAGCCTGTTTATCGTTCCTGCTCTTCCATCGACGATTTGAATATGCTTGGGCAAAAGTTCCGCTAACTTATTTTTGTAAAAAGGATAGTGCGTGCAGCCCAACACAACGGTACCATATTCATCGAGTTGAAATGAATCCAGCTTCTCGGCGAAATAGTGACTCAGGGTCTCGGGATCAAAATTTAGCGACTCGCAATACTGTACCAATTCGGGCAGAGGCATAGAATCGACGATATTCATATTATCCACGCTTGTAACGAGATCGCGGTATTTGGATTGATTTAGGGTCAATGGAGTGGCGAAAACCAATACTCTCTTCCCCGTTTCCCGATTCATCTCCACGGCCGGCTTTACGGCTGGCTCCATGCCGATGATCGGGATGTCATAGGAGCTCCTAAGTTCCGCTACAGCCAAGCTTGTCGCCGTATTGCAAGCAATAACGATCGCTTTTATGTCTTCTCTCATGATCGTCTCGATAGAATGACGGATATATTTTTTCACATCTTCTTTGGGCTTAGTACCATATGGAACATGCAGCGTATCGGCATAAAATAAAAAATCTTCCTTGGGCAGCTCTTTCAGAGCCGCCGACAGAACGGTCAACCCGCCTAGTCCGGAATCAAAAATAGCGATTCTCATTGCTTTCACCCACCTGTACTTGTTGTTCACACTGCTTAGATGATTATACATCGTGACAACCTAAGGGGGATAGCCCACAAGAGCGGAAGAAGGCAAGAGCCTGTTTTTCATAATTTCATCTGTTCACAACATCCTTAAAATCTCTAAGGATTAACCGGGTGGTTACGAGATACATAGTGATCCTCCATTAGCAAAAGATTATAATATTTATTCCTGATTAAGCTCACTTAAAAATTCTCTTCTAAGAATGGAATACAGCTTTTGGTTTTTATATTCATTTCTAATTTTGAGTTGTTCCCTGATTAAACCTTCAAATGTCATTCCTAAATTCTGCATTACTTTTTCGGATCCAAAATTTGCTTCATTGCATCTTGCTTCAATTCTATTAAGTCCCAGTTCCATAAAGCCATACTTTATCAGCGCTCTACTTGCCTCCGTGGCTATCCCCCGGTTCCAATAGGTTCTTGAAACCGCGTAACCCATTTCTGCCCGGTCATGATCCTCATCAAATCCGAACAAACATATTCTGCCTATCACCTTACCGGCAGCCTTGTCTACGATTCCCCAGTTGAATGAATGTCCGGTCTGGAAATGACAATCCAATGAATTTAGGAATGCTCTCGCATCCTCGATCGAATGATGGTAATCCCAGCGGACATGCTCGGTCAGCATAGGATCACGTGAAAAATCAAAGAAATCTTCGGCATCCGAACATTCCAATTTCCTTAGCAAGAGCCTGCCGGTTTCAAATACCGGTTGTGATGAAAATAATAGATCGGTATTCAAAATTCTCCTCCTTTCTTAGGTCAGCCTATTAAAGAAGTTTTATAATGAACGATATAAAGTAAGCCGCAGGCAACAATAAGACCTGAGCAAATAAGGTACCCATCAACCGTGATACCATTAACAGGACATAAATTTTACCCAATTGATCCCGATACAACTTATCGTTAATCGCCCGATCCGTAATTAATCCTACTTGAGGATCTATAAATATGGTCAGCAATATCGTTGCGATACCATTGATTAGTCCCGAAGATTGGGATGCAGTTGTACTTAACTCAGGGACCAGATGGGCCGCGTACAAAGAAGATAACACTCCGACGGTATAAATGGCTGTTACAAATATATTCAAAATAATAAATCTTTTGGAGATTCCCAATACTTTAAATTGGCTTAGCCGAAAAGATGGTTTTCTTAGATAATGTCGCGTATTTTTTAATTGTCCAATTGTCACGCTGGATATAAGCCGCGGCAATGAACCCGCAACTTCCAGTTTAGATATGACTCTCTCCCACAAAATCACAAAAGTCGGGAACAGAAAGATGGCTATAATCGTACCTACAGAGGATGCAATTAAAATAATTCTTAAATAACCTAAAACATTAAACGCGGGGTCCGTCTTGGCAAAATCGATGAACTTAGCCGTCATTGGGGCTTGTATGAGATTAGCTGTTCTTGAGACGAGCACAATAATCCCTGTTAAGGACAGGGCAACTGCTATTTTGTTGATTTTTACTCCGGCAAACCGGAGCGAATACGACAGGGTCTCGGCAGTATGTATGATCATAGTCAAAACAAATATAGAAATTAAGTAATTCGTCATTATTTAGTGGTCTCCAATGAATGTTCGAATTTTTCACCAGCGTTCGATATGCTTGTAGTCTAAGTCCAAATAATCGGGTTTCCCGTTTGCATGGAAGCCTCAAACAGCTTCCGCAGCACTCCGGCGGAAGGAAAATCTGAGCTTTTAAGTTCCCTCGTAACGACTTGAAGCGAGCTTGGATAATAAAGCTCTTCGACTCCCCAAATCTTTTTCCTGAAGGGGTGATCACACTCATGTACCCGTCCCGTCTCGGTATCGTGAAACCGCACGAGCGGATGTTCCCGGCTAACGCTCTCACCACGAATAACTTCCTGGGTGAAAGCTACCGACCGAAACAGTTCACCGTTAGCCCCGTGTATGATGCAGAATCCCCGTTCATTTAACCGGTAAGTAAGTTGTCCTCCGGAAGCGTAGAACCAACTGTCTTCACCCGCCAGCGCCTTCTTATATTCTTCCAGAGATTCAGGCTCCACCAGAAATGTCCCCTGAAGTTCACGAATCATGGACTCCAGAATATCCAGTTCCTTTAACGCCTTATCTGCCTGATTCGCAGGCAGGGGTTTCCCCCCAATCGAGCTTAACAACGGAAAATAGCCGATCCCGAGCCGATCCATTGCTCCATAAAAAAAGTTCCCTCCAGCGGTATTGGCGACCCGATCATAATAGTAATAAAAGTCCTCATGTTCACAAGCCTGTTCCCGCCAACGCAGGAAGAGCCGGTAGATTTCATCGTCTCCGGAGTCCGACAAATCGATCCCCTCTTCCGTCCATTCCAGCAATCCGGAATCAAAGGGAGGGGGCTTTACTTTTCCTTCTTTTACGCAATTGCATACTACATAAGCATCAAGTCCCATGTATGCTCCTCTTTCTGCGCTACTATTTCATTTCGACATTAAATACAATACAAGTGCGGTTGCCAGCCAGGGCAGGCCAAAGATAAAGAATAATGAAGAATACTTGCTTCTAAACCTCTTATCCCCCTCTGTTTCAATACTTTCATTCGCTCTTGTTCTATCCCCGCTAATAAAAGCACCGGAAAGTAATCCCGCTAACAACCAGGAAACCAATCCGGCTCCGCCGGTTATTTTTATTGCCGTTTCTCCATTACTTAAAAGACTTATAAATATTGCTGCAATGATACATGTAACTATTCCAATAAACAAAGTTCTCGTTAACAAAGACTTCATATTCAATTACTCCTTTCCGCTTTCAACCTGGGAGCCAAAAATTCCATGAGCCAACAATCTCTTAATTGACTTTCATGACGCTCATGCCGTTTCAGTAAGCTTATTTTAAAAAAAATGATAAACGCTCCAGCATTCACAAAAGCCCAAGCCACAGATAGCTCTTATCTTGGGCTTGGGCTTTTGTGGTCTGAGCTTCTTCCATGATTATACATTCAATCTCACATGCGCGATAGACCGAGTCCTGAATAGAATGAGCCGTCTTGCGCCCGTCAATCCGTCAGGTAAATATCGCCGAAGGCATGGATATCTTTCGCCGTGCCGATTCCACTATTGAATTCCAGCCATCCCTTGCGTCCATCCCCGTCATTGTCGTTTAGCAGCAATGAAAATTTCAATTTCATTCCCGGCCTCACTAACGCTTTATTCAGGATCAACTCGTCCCAGGGGATAGCGACTTCATAGACCGTTATTTGATTCTTTCGATGAATAGCAAGCTCGGTTTCAAAAAAGTCTTGTATGCTAAAACCTGGCGGCGTTAACCAGCGCCACTTGGTCAATTGTCCCTCGTCATCCATGGCCAGGCCAAATTCATGGTATTCGGGCGGGTTGCCTCCATCCGCATTAGCTATGCCAATCGCAAACTGTATCCCGTCCCCGTTCCAGATTTCGCTGCCGCTCGACGATTGGACATGCTTATCGTCGGTAACTTCCAGAGCAAGATATAAATTGGCAGGATCCCAGCATAAAAAACCTGTCGCGCTGGCATCGTCCTCCCCATTCCAATCCTTCATTTTAACGTCTCCCACATCGAAGACGGCGCAATCTTTCCATTCCTTCAGCTCCCCATCAATGCGGATATTGCTATGAGGCTTATCAATTTTCAGCGCATGAAGAAAGTCCCCACTCCTATGCACCAATTTGCCTGAAACGTCATATCCTCGTACCCGTCTCTCCCCGCTTGCCAACTCCGGGATAATCATCACGATACTTTTCCCCGGCTCCAGTTGATCCACGTCGGTGGTGAAGGTCCCTTGATTCCCTTGCTCCGTTTCATAATTAACTTGCAGGGAACCATTGAAATTGTGCTTGGATTGGTTCGTAAGGGTCATATGAGTTTTCATTTTTTGATCCGCCGCATCAAAATACGTTTCAAAGCTTTCTTTCAGAGGATTCAAAACTTTGACATTGATCACAAATCCCGAAGCCGAAGCGGCACGGTCATCCCGAACCATATTGACGAAAATCGTATAATTTCCGGGTTCCAAACCTGCAGGAACTTGGAGATAAACATTTTGGCTTTCTTCGCTCTCAACCAGCGACCAGTCCAACGGTGCGAATACTTGGAGCTCTGCTTCACCTGAATTGAGAACATAGTCGTTTGGCAATTTAATATCGACAAGATCACCGGAAACGGCCGCAAGCCCTGCGTTCTCGGGAAGTTCCTCTGTCTCGGGACTACTCATCACATTCCACAAAAAATGCGTAATCGTCTCAACGACATCATCGATGAACTTTTCGTTTTTATAATCATGTCCGGCGCCCTCCATCGTAAACAGATTATGATAAATTCCATGTTGTTCCAATATGTCGTTTAAATCCAGGCTTTGCCAGTAGGGTATCATTGCATCGATCGTTCCATGGATAATCAGGACGGGAGGCAGTTTTTTATGAACGCTATTCTCCAGCAGACCGCCGTAGATATCCACGATGGCTAATACCGGTTTAACGAGCGAAGGATCGTTCCGCAAATATTCGTTGGCAAAATTCATCGCCAGATAGCCTCCCGCGGAGTCCCCTCCGATCACGATCTTTTCAGGATCCAATCCATAAGCTGCCGCGTTGTCATGGATCCAGCCGATCACATCGGATATATCCTCGTATGCATCCGAAAGGGTGAGCGCAAAGTTGTTGAACGGGTCGGTTTTCAATCTGTAATTCATTGACAAAACAACGTAACCTCGTTCTGCCAGCTTCATAGATATGCTCGCCGCATCCTCCTTGCTCCCTTCCTTGTATCCTCCTCCATGAATGAAAATAAAGACCGGCCTCTGCTTGTTGTTATCTCTTGCCGGCTCATACAAATCCAGATTTAGCGGTTCTTCGTTCTCCGTCTCATTTTTCTTGTTCGCATAAACGATATTGCTTTTCGTACTTACATCGAATAGAGGAGATAAATACCTGACTTCACGCTGCTCATGGCTTAGGATCACCTTCATTGAAACGTCACTAGTTCCGTTCGAATTGCTTGCGATCTTTGATAGATTCGAATTTGCTTCAGAAGGGTTCATATTCTCTTTTGCCTGTCGATTTATGAACAGCCCAACTCCCAAAATAAGCAATAAACCCAGAAGAAAATAAACCGGCCACCGTTTCACTCCAATCCCCCCGGAAGATATTAATTTCCAATTATTTAAAATTTAAATTCATTTTAAGATCGCGATTGCACCTAGTATAGAAAGTGGACACCTCTTAACCACTCACGGATAATAGAGTTAATATAATTAAGAGGTGGCGCGGACCATGAGTGAAAAAAGGCAAAGCTACAACGAGACGTTTAAACGAGAAGCCGTGAGATACGTTCAAGAACAGACGAAGTCCCTTCCTCAGATTGCTGAAGAACTAAACATAAATTCGGATACCTTACGGCAATGGGTTGGGAAGTACCGGGAGTTTGAGAACGAACCTATCAACCACGGCGAGACTCTTCGCAATCAGTCTCAAACTATTCACGACCAGCAACGTGAGATTGAGTATCTGAAAGAGGAGATCGCGATCTTAAAAAAAGCCATGCACATCTTCAGCAAAGAAAGGAACTAAGGTTCCAGTTCATCGAAGATCATCGCTCCGAGTTTCGAGTGGAGAAGATGTGCGAGGTCCTCAGCGTTTCCAGGAGCGGCTTTTACAAGTGGTTGAACCACGTGCCAAGTGAACAGCAAAAACGCAAGGAGCAGCTTACAGCGCGCATCCAATGGCACTATATCGACTCGGAGAATCGTTACGGCAGCCCTCGAATATGGAATGAACTCCAAAAGGAAGGGTGGATTGTCGCAGAGAAAACAGTCAGCAATATTATGCGGGACCACGGGCTTCGCTCGTGCATGAGTCGTAAGTTTAAGGTAATGACCACCGACTCCAAGCATGATTTGCCGATTGCACCAAATTTGCTCAAGCAAAACTTCAAAGCAACAGCCCCAAACCAAAAATGGGTTGCAGACATTACCTACATCCCTTGTCGCCAAGGGAAGCTGTATTTGGCAAGCGTTTTAGATTTATGCACAAAGCAAGTAGTTGGATGGAAGCTTAGTGATCGAATGACCACCGAACTTGTTACTGAAGCGTTAGACCAAGCCTACAAAGCCAAGAAACCGAAGAAGGGGCTCATCCATCACTCGGATCGAGGCTCCCAGTATGCCTCTAAGGAGTACCGCAACAAACTCAAGAAATACAAAATCAAGGCGAGCATGAGCCGCAAGGGCAATTGCTACGACAATGCTTGTATCGAAGCCTTCCACAGCATCTTGAAACGGGAGCTCATTTACTGTTCGCCGAAATTCAAAACAAAGCAGGAAGCCTTTGAAAAGCTATACAGGTACATTGAGTTTTTCTACAACCGCAAACGTTCCAACAGCACACTTGGCTACATGTCCCCGTGTCGTTTTGAGGAGCAATTTTACCGTAAGCAGGCAGTGTAAGAAGTGTCTACTTTCTTGACAGAAGAGCAGATCCGGTATAAACAATAATGCATTCCATCTTTTATTGAGTGTAATCATACGCAATGCGCAAAATAAATAACACCGGGAAGTCCCGGTGTCAATGACAATGCCAAGAGTTTCTTTGATTTGCGGGATGGATAGGCCGCCATGCAACGAAGCGCCACTTTCTTCAACATAGTCGTTTCAAGACTTCCCTGCGCATTTAGCGCTTCCAGCGCAAAGCTTTATGCTAATTTCAGATCGCTCAATGTCATCCTCTCCTAGTCATCATTTTTTTTAGGTCAGATGTTAACTAGGTATGATGAGCCATACGGGCATGGATTTGATCTTGGTTGCTGTTTCCTGCTTGCTAGTTGCCAGACTTACTTACTAGTTACAACTTATCACTTACTATTTACTATTCATTCCAATCATTCGTTTTGTCAACTCTCATTGCTGCGGCATGGAGAACTTAAGGCAGCTTTCCGACGAAAAACCCTGTCCTTTTATAAGCACAGGGTTTCTCAGGTGGCCAATTTCTTCATGTCTCAATAACGACCTTTTGGGGCCTTATTTCCTCGAATGGGGCAGGCATAGCGAAATAGTATCCTTTTAGGTCTTTATTTTAATTCATAATAGCCAAAGTAGCTTCAAGTGGTTATTTCTTCGAAAACAAGGTCCCAAAAATCCCCTAATTCAAGCTGCATGACCTAAAAGCGCGAAATAGCGCCCAAAAAGGACGCTATTCCAGCAGAACAGATTCTAAACCTGGCAGTACCACCATAGGAGGTATTTTGACAGTTCATTGTCATTGTCCTTCGTTTTTTCGAAGCTTGTGGAATCCTTCACACTGATTAAAACATAAGAAAGGTTCGGTAAGTAGTTTTATCCCCTAACCGCCCCGTTCCGTCCCCTCTGCTATTCCTTCACCTTCAGCCCCAGCAGCTTGGCAAACCCGATCGCCTGCTGAGGCGATACCGTGCATCCGGGTAGCGCTTGTATGGGGATATCCACCCGTTCATAGGTGCAAGTGCTGATATCCATGCCTTTTAACGAGGTGTCATTGAAATCGGCCTCATTTAAATCGCATTCCTGAAGCTCGACATCCTTAAACTTGCAGCCGTAAAAATTAACATTCTGCATGGAACAGCCGGTAAATCTCACCTGCTTCAGGGATGCCTCCACCAGATCGCTCAAATTCATCAAACAGTTTTCAAACGTCACGAATCCCAGATTGGCTTTGGACAGATTTACCCCGGTCAATTTACAATCCTTAAAATGTACGCGATGAATAATCCCCTTTGGCAACACCGAGTTGGACAGATCGCAGTTTTCCAGCACCGTGTCCGTCAAATCCATCCGATCGAATGTGGTGTGGGCGAAGGAACAGCCCCGAAGAAGTACTTTGGACATGATACATTTATCCAGGACCCCATGCTCGAAATGGACACCGTTCATTATGTTATTGACCAGTTCATGATCCTCGTCCTCCAGCAAGTCTTCCAAATACGCCTCTTCTAAATTTGCCGGAAGCTGCGGTAACATTATTTTCGTTTTTGCCGCCATCCTTATCACCCGCTACTTGTTAATGAAAAGCTCTATCTTAGTTCGTTTATTCCTACGATTCCGTCTGCTTTGCCAGCACTTCTGCAAGTCCTTTTACATCCAGCCCATCCACGGCAAAAGCGCGCCGAACCAGATCCGGCGGCACAAACTCGTCATATTTGCCCAAATATGGAGCTTCAGCGGCATCAAGAAGTGACTCAGCATCCGGGATCGCAGACAACTCTGCTTGAATTGCTGCCAGCAGTTCCTCGGCCCTCGTTCTTCCGGCAACGACCATGTAATACGGTTCCATCGGGACGACCTGACGTAGCCCCATCGGCTCCTTCAGGTTATGCTTCAGCAGACGTTCCAGCGTACGGAACTGTTTGCTTCCGCCCCAAGGCAAAATAAACACGGCATCGCCGCCCGCCGGAATCACTGTGCTGCGCAGCAGCCCGCTTTCCCGGGCGAGCCTGCGCGACCGTTCCAGACGATTCACCGCACCGGGCGCCAGATAGGGGTACAACGTCTTCTCCTCCAGCACCTGGCGCATTTTTTGCATCACCCGGGTATGGACATCGCCGCCGGCTCCAAGCCAAAGCGTATCCACCTTGCCTCTGGAGGATTTCACGTATACCGCTTTATGCTTGTTGTCCACTTCCTCCACTTTCCACAGCTTGCCGGCCAGCGTAAAACAGTAACCCGGCGGCGGTACGGTGGTGATGCTCCCGATTTCCTCGGAGCCGTCATATACCACATGCTCCTCGTCGTCCTTAAACACCGCATAGAAACGGAAGTTATTCACTACCTTTTCCCCGCCGAGCCCGATGATCAGCGTGCCTTCCTCCGTCTGCTGGACGTGGTCGGTCTGTAGCAAATACTGCAGCAGCAGCTTATACTCGTCCGGCTCGATCCCGCGAAAAGCCGGCAGCGTCAGCACCGCCCTTGCCAGATCGGCAGGCTCCGCCTCGCCGATGCTTTTGAGCGTGCTCATGGTCTGATGGTAGAGCACACCGACCGGCTTCTTGCGCAGATCCAGCGGCTCCACCCAGCGCTCGCGGACGTACAGCTCGATGACGGCGATAGCCCGCAGCAGCGTCCACGGCATCCGCGCGGGCAGTTGCGCTTCCTCGTCCTCTTCCTCCGCGACGAGGAACATCATCTCCGACGCCTGGTCTCCCCGGCGTCCGGAGCGGCCGAGCCGCTGCACAAAGCTGGAGCAGCTGTACGGCGCCCCGAGCTGGATGACCCGCTCCAGCTCGCCGAGATCGATGCCGAGCTCCAGCGTCACCGTCGCTGCGGCCACCGCAGGTCCGGGACCGGAGCGCAGCGCGGCTTCGGTCTCCTCCCGCAGCATCGCGGAGATGCTTCCGTGATGCACATGGAACACGTCCCGCTCCTCCCGCTTTGCGGCGATCCGGCGCATCTCCAGGGTGGTCAATTCCGCGTCGGAGCGGCTGTTGGTGAAGACGAGCGCTTTTTTCCGGTGCGTGTGATCATAAATAAAGTTGTGATAGTTCTGCTTGGCAAGCTCCAGATGCTTGGCCTCCCGCTCATTCCGGGCATCCGGGAACGAAAAGTGCTCCACCGACAGCTTCAGCTTCCGCCCGCCGTGCGGCGAAACGACCTCGACGGACTGCGGAGTGCCCGCCCCAAGCCAGCGCGCCGCGGTGTCGTAATCGCTGAGCGTTGCCGACAGCCCGATCCTTCTTGGCGAACAAGACGCCATCCGCTCCAATCTCGTTAACTGGCTAAGTACCTGAATGCCCCGATCCGCCCCCATAAAGGCATGCACCTCATCAATCATGATATAACGCAGATCATGGAACAAGGCTGGGATCGCATTCGGCCGGTTCATCAGCAGCCCCTCCAGCGACTCAGGCGTAATCTGCAGAACACCGCAGGGGCGCTGCATGAGCTTGGTCTTTTCACCTTGCGAGACATCGCCGTGCCAGTGCCAGACCGGAACTTCTCCTTCCCTGAGCAGTTCGGTGATCCGTTCAAACTGATCATTGATCAGCGCTTTCAGCGGCCCGATGTACAGGATGCCGACGGATCCGGAAGGGCGGTTGTACAGCTCGGTGAGCGCCGGAAAAAAAGCCGCCTCCGTCTTCCCGGATGCCGTGCCGGAAGCGATCAGCAAGTGATGCGAAGTATCGAACAACACCCGGCAGGCTTCAACCTGGGCCTCGCGCAGGGCGTCCCATTTTTTGCGGTACATGTATTCCTGAATGAACGGTGCCAGCCGGGAAAATAGATTTTGCCCGCTCATAGCTCAAACTCCGCCAAGAAGTCATCCAGCTCGTCAGCGGCTTCGCTTTTCTTGGCTGCGCCTTGGGCGGCGTATTGTTGTTCGCGCTCGCCAAGCAATTCCTCGAACGTTAGCTCCTCATGCTGGTGCAGCATATGCAGCACATCCATGAAGTCCCGCACAACCTCCCGGGTGGTGAGCAGCTCCGCGGCGCCAAGGCGGCCCACCGCCGCCTGCATAAATGTTATCAACTGCTCATCGCGCAGCTGCGGCTCATAGCCGGCATGCATCGCGTGAATGTCCCGCAGTTTTTGCAGCAGGATCAGGATCTCCTCATGCGAAAGCATGTCCAGCCTCAGAATCGGCGAGGTGTACGTACGCCGCGTCCCGCTGCTATAGCGCCCGTCCATGAGACGCGACCGCAGGGCATCATAGCTGAACAGCCCGCGGCGCTCATCCTCCACGAACTGTGGCGTGCCGCCCAGATAGATGCCCAGGTACTGGGCTTTACCTTGCATCGTGTCGTTAAACATCGTGAGCAGCTTCTCATAGTTGCTTTGGCGGGAAATGCTGTTCGTAATTTTGTACAGGTTCACGCCTTCATCGATAAAAAGCAGGAGTCCTTTATACCCGATCCGCACCGAGAACTCCGCCCATAGCTTCATATAGTCGTACCAATTGTCGTCATCGATGATCACGCCGACCCCGAGCTCTTGACGCGCTTCCGTTTTGGTGCCGAATTCTCCGCGCAGCCACCGCAGCGCCGCCGCTTTCCGGTCATCGTCGCCAAGCTTATACCCCGACCAATAAGCAGCCAATACCTTGGCAAAATCAAACCCGTGCACCAGGTTCTGCATTTCATTGGTGACCGCATAGATGCGAAGTTCCACCGCTTCATGAAGCTTTGGATCGCCGGGGCGCAGGCCGGTGTCCTGCATCTGCTCCTGCTGAAGGGCGGCAATCCATTTTTGCAGCATCGGCTCCAAGGCGCCTCCGTCCGGTCTCGTCCGGGAGGATAAGTGCATCATCAGTTCCCGGTACGTGGCCAGCCCCTGCCCCTTCGTTCCGACGAGACGCCGCTCCGGCGACAAATCGGCATCCGCCACCACAAACTCGCGATCCATGGCATAATTGCGGATCATCTGCAGCAAGAAGCTTTTGCCGCTCCCGTAACGTCCGGTAACCAACCGAAAAGCCGCCCCGCCCTCACCGATGTTATCCATATCCTGCAAGATCGAAGCTACCTCCGGTTTCCGTCCGACCGCGATATGCTCGAGCCCGACCCGCGGCACCACCCCGGCCGTCAAGGAATTCACCAACGCCGATGTGAGCCGCTTCGGGATTTGCATCTGTTTCATCGTTATCACCTCATAGATCTTTATTGCCAATTTGACTGCATTGCAGCATATTACGGAGCTCTGTCTCGTACTCCTCCGCTATCCGGTCGCCATCGATCAGCAAATCCCCGATCCATTCCATCGCCAGCTCGTTGATTTCATCAAGCAGCAGTTCCGGCATCGAGCCGGCCTGCTCGGCTATGCCGTATCGCACGTCGATGCCCCGCTCCTCGACAATTGCGCCCAGCATTGCCAGGTGAGCTCCGGATAACCGGACCGACATCTCTTGCCACTCTTCCGCCAGCTTGGGCTCAATCGGGCCTTCAATCCGAATCCTTTCTTTGTGAAGCTCTTCGCTCCCCTCACTCCGTTGTTCACAGTCATCGCCAGCGCTGCTCTCGGCAATCTCAAGCTGTACGGCCTCCGGAAGCTCATTCAATTCTTTGAACCCTTCGGGCTGCGAATGCGCCGACGGCTCTTCCTCAAACACCCGCCAGCCAAGCTCAAAGTCCATCTCAGCCTGCTGCGGCACATCCCTTTTCAGCTGCCGTGCTCCCTTTTGACCTGATGAACCTGTCGGCCGCTCCGTCTTTTGCTCAACCGTCGCAATCGACAGTTCTTCGGTTAATAGCATGTCACGCACCTCATTCGATTCTTGCTGCAACTTGCGCAGCTTTGCCGTGTTAATCTTTACCACCGGAATCCGAGACTTGGCTTCCTCCGTCTGGCGCTGCCCAAATTCCTTGTGCAGAAAACGGGATACAAGCTGCTCCACTTCCGGTTCGAGGCTGATTCCCCGCAGTTTTCCTTTAAAGCCCGTCAGCTCCCGCAGTTTGTTCTCTGTATGCCTGACAAGTTGAGTCAGGTACGCACGAAATGGAGGATGTTCACTAATCGGCAGGACGGATACGGGAACTCCGTGTCCGTACACCTCATGATCATATACAGCGCTGCGAAACAGGAAACGGGTAATCTTTTTCTCCTTCGGCTTAAAGCGCTCAATGAGTTTGCTGCCCTTGGTTTTTGCTAAGAATCCGTCAACCAGCGCGATTACTTTCGGGACATAGTGCCGCATTTCTTTTCTCCCCTGATCGCTGTAGTAGCGGCTCTTCTCCACCTCGTAATCGATGAGCGGCAACACCATTTCCCAAGTCAGTTCCAGCGGTTCGGCCGAGAATCTGCGTCCCCATTCCAGTTCCTTCAGCACGTTGGATAGACTGCGCGGAAGCTTCATCAGCGGCTCTGCAGGCGGCATGTCCAGCCCGAACACTTTCCCGAGGTCATACATCCATTCCCGCACATACAAATCCAGCTTCGGGTACCGCTTCCGGTACGCTTTCCAGACCCGGTCCATCAGTTCCACTCCGTGTACCGGGTCATCCCAGCCAATGCCATGAATCAACTCGTACAGGTACACGAACAGATAGGACATATCCGTCTCGGGATACCGTCCGGAACGTACCTCTCCGCGCCAGTACAGATACCATCGCAATTGTCCGGGTTGCATTTGGTCATAGGTCGGCCAGTAAGTCTGAAAAGGAACAAATTCAGCGTATTCCTCGCTCTTCCCTTCCAGTTCCCGCGCTGTCTGCACAAACTGCTGCTCCTTCGAGACATAGCGAAAATCCTGCCGCCAATCCAGATTGCGCTCCAAGCTTTCGCTCTCCGGCGCAACGACTTTACTTACGGGCTCGGTCTCAGGCTGACCCGGTACTCCAAGCTCCATTTCCGCAAACGTGAGCTGCCGGTCCCTTACCATTCGCTGTTTGTTGTTATCTATATGAATGTAGTGTTTGTCCGTTCTATCGTTCATCTTCCATAGACCTCCATCACGACACCATTATACCATCAAAGCGAAAATTTGTTCGCTTTTTGAATACATTTTTGATCTCTATTATAATGGACCTAGTAGAGTTTTTTCTGAAAGGGATATGCTATGAATAAATGGCTCAAGGCCTTCCTGTTTCTAATAGGAGCAGCGATACTGACGAGACTGATTCCGTTCTCCAACTGGTTTCGCATGCTCGATACAATGATTCATGAGCTCGGCCATGCCGTTGTGACGCTTCTGGTGTCCGGACGGGTGCTCCGGATTGAGCTAAATCCCGATCACAGCGGTGTCACCTACTCCCTGTTGATTTCGGACTGGAGCCAGATTGTGGTCTCGTTGGCCGGTTATATAACGGCCTCCTTGTTTGCGATTGCCATGTTCTACGGCTATTACAGACAAAAACAAGGCATCGGCCTTATCATCATCAGTGTGCTTGCTCTAGCGACGATTGTCTTTTTTGTACGGTCGGGATACGGACTCTGGTGGCTGATCATCTTCATTGCCGTGAATATGGCGTTTTATTTCATCGGCGGATGGATTAGGAACTTTTATTATTTACTCTTGGCTTTTCTTTGTCTGGAGGAGTCGTTGATGGGGCCGGTCACGCTGTTGCTGCGGTCCTTAACCGCTCCGGCTCAAGCCGGGGATGCCGCGAATCTGGCCAATCTGACGATGGTTCCCGCGCTGGTCTGGTCGCTTCTGTTTCTTGGCATCTCCCTATTGTGCGCCATGTCGTCGCTGCAACTGTATTGGAAAAACGGGCAGCGGGAGAACCTGAAGAGTAGACGGCAGCATCTGAATCTCAAATAATTCGCGGGCGCTCTCTTCTCTTAGCTGCTCCGCCGGAATAGCGCCCTTTCAGGACGCTATTTCGCGTTTTTAGGACGCATTGCAAGGAATAGCGGATTTTTGGCGCCTTATTTTCGGAGGAAATAACCATTTGGAGCTCTTCTAACCGGTTCGGGTTAAATAAAGCCCCAAAAGGACGCTATTTTCTACAACCTCACCCAAATGAGCAAATAAGGTCAAAAAAGGACGCTATTTGTGTTTCAGGCATAGCCAATGCATAGAGTTCGCCGCTTTTGCCGTTTGCGAGGACAGCATGATGTCAGGGGGATAAGCGCATAAGACCGCAAACAGGCAAAACATGAAAGAAGATGGCGATCCGCCGGGCTCGCTTGGAGAGACGTGAGACGCGAGGGAGAATCCTCTGTTTCCAAATGGCCTAAACCAAAGAGAAACCCTGTACTTTAATAGGTACAGAGGCTTCTCGACAATCTGGCGCTGCCCTTAACAGGGCAGCGCTGCTTTTGGTATGTTGTTATGCTTGACCCTTGTCTTTTCCGTCAAAACCAAATTGGTCTTTGATCATTTGTGCAACAATGCCAGGCTCAAGATCGCTGTTATTTATTTTCAGGTAATTCTCTTTCGCGATTTCGCCGGGATAGGAGTTCAAACGGTGAGCCTCAAGGGTTCTGAGCAAATCCCTCTCTGACTTTTCAACATTTCTTTTCGTCGGTTTATGTTCAAGCCGGTTAGCGGCTTTGTTCCGTCTCATTCTTTCATCGAGTTCGGCTTCCAACTCAACGAAATAGACAGTTCCGCCCCTGGATTCAAACATTTCCGAAATCCGCTTTACATAATCCCAGTCATCTTGAAGGTCAAACGCCCAAACGTAAGTAAAAATCAGGCCTGGCAAATCACTTTTTGAAACTTCTTCAAAGATTTCGTGCCGTATCAAGTTTACTAGCCGTTTACCGGACGGAGTACCATAATCAAAAAACTGTGAAACCAAATCAATGGACATATGATTATGAAACAATTTGAAATCCGTCAGTTCCGCCAAGTGTTGTCCGACTGTCATTTTCCCGACGGCCTGCGGGCCGAACAGAATAATAAACTTCATTTGGTCGTGTACCCCCATTTTTATCTTATTTCCATCTTCACAAGTAAGAATTAGTAACGTTATTCTTGATATACTTGCATCTTTTCTTGGAGCACCATTTGTTCCAGAAATCTTTGCTTTCTTCAAATGCTAAATTTCTTGCGGTTCTCTCGTCCATGTTGTTTTCCAGATAATTAATGCACTTGGCATAGGTTCTCACGATGATTTTCGTTACGTTGGCCGGTGTTTCCCTACCCGTTATTTTTAATGTGGCGACGCCCATTTCGTATAGCTTTCCAACGCTACAAAGCGAACAGTACAGGTTGCTGTCATAGTAAGGAAAATCCTTTTCGACGGAACCTTGCGTAATCACGTCATACTTGGATTTGCACGGAAACCCCAGGTCAAGAGATTCGCCCAGATTATGGTACAAGCTGCACCTTCCATTCAAAAAAGAGCCGCCGAAATTCGCGAACACCTCGATCTCAATGCCTTCCACCTGACAAATTTCTTTGATTTCCTCCGTCAACATATGATACTCGAGCGTCACTCTTTTAAAGCCGAGATCTCTAAAAAATCTCACCTGCTCCGCGTTAATCGTAGCCAAGTAAACGCTTACGTAGCAAGGGATGTCAATATTCTTTTCCCGTAATAATAGATACTGACCAAGATCCGCTAGAACTACATTATCAATACCACATTGCAAACCCATTTGTATATAATCCAGAAAGTTCCGTTCCATGCCGTCTCTTTCTTTGCTCGGTAAACTGAACTGCGGAAGATTGGCCAAAAAGCTAACGCTGGCGCTATTTTGATGCGCTAAATCTACCGTTTCTTTTAATTCATTTTTGTCCATGGTAATCTGTGGATGGAACACATTCGAATTTCCCCGTGCGCTATACGAAATATTTTTAAAGGCCCCATAAGAAGCACCTAGGTAAATCTCACCTGCACCTGCCTCCAACATGTTTCTTGCCGAGTCCAATGAAATTACCGGAGCTTTAACCTTCATAAAATAACCTCACTTAGATTATTTAATTTAGTGAAATTTTTCACATATCGTGTCGTAAAAAAAGTCACCCATTGGTGCATAAACGCTCCACGTGACAATCGACGATCCCATAAGCGAATAAACTAGACCGGTTCAATAAAAACAGGTGATCCGGATTTCGATAATACGTTATATTTCCCGAAACATAATAGTCGGGTACGATTTGTTGTACTTCTTTGCTGGGATCAACATATCCACGCGCTTTAATACTCCACAATTTAGATAATTTAAGTACGCTCGGTTGTTCACACTCTTCCTTGCAATCCGGAAAAAGCGTCGCAGAATATTGAGCCTGGCTGCAAATCCGGCTTGCTGCACCGATGATCGTATTCAAGTGCACGATAACTTCGAGTCCGGTTTCGGTAATCTCATTCAAACCTTCGATGTTCTTTTTGCTGACGTTAAGATGAGCCCCTACAATACCCATATTTTTAAACAAGTTTATTTTTCTTGGATCATTCAGCACAAAACCATTCATATATGTTTTGATCGAGTCATCCTCATCCCTGTTTAGATGATCGGACCAAGGACAATCCGAGAACGATTTGGTTAGCAATCTTCCGAGATAAAATTTTACGTGGCTATTCGGATGTTTGTTTACAGCGTAGTATAGCAGACCGTAATCATTAAACGTTAGTGAATGAATGAGACGGGTGGAAATCAGTTCATCGAGGGTATCTTTAGCGTATTGCAGGTTTTTTTGGGATACTAGAGGAGTTATGATATGGATTTCTGCATGTTCTAGATTATTTTTCAGCTGAATAATTTCGGCTTCATGAGGAAGTTTATACACGCATCCTTCGTCCCCAAGAAAGACACACCCGTTTTCCCTCAGTTTTTGAAGATCAACCTCTTCAACGTGGCGAACAAACAAACCTGTCTTCATCACATCACCGATCCTGTTCCTCGTGATTTCAAATCGAGGCGGCCCCCTCATATCTGTATTAGCATCTTGCCTTATTCATGCGGGGCCGGGTCACCAGAAATGTTTGGTATACAAGAAAAGCCCCAGCCCTAGATAGCTCTTATCATAGGCTGGAGCGTTTGCTGGTTGAGCTTTCTTCCCTGATTATACATCTGCGGACCAAGGGGCGAAAGACCCTGAAAGCTCGTACGATCTATTTTTTTATAATTTCAATTTTCCTTGCGGATGCTTGGCTCGGAAACGAATCATGGATGCCACCCTCGACCCAATACCTTACCTGCTGCCCAACCTGCAAATTAGCATTCTTTGTCTTCAACCAAATAGCGCCACCTTGATAGGTCTCAAATATTTCATTCCAAGATTTTTCGCCGATATCCTTGGAATCGACGTTATCAAGTATAAGTACTCTGCCCTCGGACACGTCAAATACGATGCCTTCCCCATCCGGTTTCTGATCAGCTGTCGGACTGCAGCCCGCACCAATGAGTAAGAGAACAAGGAGCATATGCAATATTTTCATATACATCTTTGCGCTATCCCTCCCATTTTCCTTGCCGATTTATCTCGCGAGAACGTCTTCCTTATTATACCATCAGCATCCCTGCATTTTTACAATCCATTCCGAGATTTCCAAGACGATACCATCGATATTTTTATTTGCATCTATAATTAAATCAGAATTTGCTTTTACCTTCTTTCCCGTTTCAAAATACATGTCCCTGATCCCGCCATATAAATAATCAAATAAAAAATGATCCAGCAAGTTAATCAAACTTTCCGAATCATTTCTTAAATGTTGGATTAAATCATGGATCCTTCTTGCTAGCGCGATTTCCGGCTCCAGATCCAGGTAAATTACAAAATCAATGAGATCCTTCAATTCCCTGCGTTCTCCTCCAAACGGTTCTTCGATCAGGATCAATGGGCCGGGCATTATGGTCATTACTTCTTTTTCGGAGTGGCCGATTCCGTATTCTTTTGCCCAACCGTTCCCTTTGACCCGTTCAATCGGCTGTCCGCTCCTTAATTGAATTAGGTGGTTTTGAAGTAATGGTGTCGAAACCGCATTGGGATCCCCACCCTCTTTTAACCAAGCGTTCAAATCATTCGGAAAATCTCTTCTTGATGCGTAGTCATCAAAAAACAAGGCCGGGCAATTCAATGACTTTGATAGTTGTGATACGACCGTACTTTTACCCGCTCCGGAGTAACCGCTAACTGCAATAACCCTAGTTTTCATTTATCAACCATCCCCTAAATAAAAAATATGAGCCAGGCCTCTGTTGGAGAGTCCTAACTCATTTGCATTCATAATATCATGGAATTTTTTAATTTCAAGCTCCTTACTTCTTCTTCGCCGAACCACTCTCCGGTTTCAACAAATCCATGGTTGCCATATAATTTCTTCGCTAAGTCGTTATCCTTATGAACCGTAAGACGTATTTCTTTGCATTGCGGAAATTGACTTTTTATCCACAACATCATTTCATGGAGGGCAGCTCCGCCATACCCTTTCCCCTGTTCTTCCGCATCGATTAGAAAACCGTTTATCCAATACATGTCACTCGTTTTCTCTTCATAGGCATGCATAATAAAACCAACCATTTTATCTTTGTCATATACGGCAAAAGGAATATACTCCACTTCATCTCCGTCAGGCTTGATATAAATTTTGGCCAGCGATACCGCAACTGAAGGCACAAACCTTTGTTGACTTTCTGAGACCTGAAGGGAGAGTGCCTCTTCCCAATTGTTCCGATTTACGGGTTTTAACTCAATTCGCATCTGTTTAGCGCCCCCCTTCTTTACAACAATATATCTGAGCATGTATTCTTTGCTCCTCCCGTTGCTGTGATTCTCATCGGAGAAACATGTGAACTACATCAATCCGCCATCGTTCAGTTGTTGAACGCAATGTTGTATGAGCTTTTTTCTGTCTTGTTCCAGGAATAAGCGCAGAACATCATAACAGGAGATGGCATTTGCTCGGCTTTTTCCCCCCTACCATTCCTTCGTTACTAAACCGATCATTCCAATAAGATTCCATAGCTTCCTCATTCCTAAATCATGCCGTTTTTGAACTCGATTCATGCTGTCCGGCATAGAAATCACTTACAATGCAAAGCTAGTTTGTCGGGGGGTATGAGAACACGTCAAAATTTCTTTTTTCTCTTGAAAATAACGATGACATCTCTGGATTGCCCTTGAGATATGCTTGTATCGAAGCATGAGACTAATTCCCAACCGTCCAATCCATATTGATTTAATTCGGCTTCAAATTCTTCGGCGTCTACTTTGCCTCCCAAAAAACCACCGGTTTTATACTTTATCGTTTTATATTCCCATTGTTCCATATAGATCTTCTCCTTTTTTCAATGATTTCTCTTAGGTCCATAATCTCTTTACTTCTATTAATTCTTCATCCTTGAACTCCATCCTGTAAACATCCGGCTTTGAAGTTCCCATTAAAAACTCATATCCGTATTGGTTGTCAAAATACCCCATCATCAACGTCATAATGGCTCCATGCGTTCCTAATGCTATCTTCTGACCTCTGAAAGTTTGAAGTATTTCTCGCAGAATGGCTACAGCCCGGTTTTGGCATTGGGAAATCGATTCTCCTCCAGGCAGCGCAAAATCGTGATCAGAAAACATCTTCTGTACGGCGGGATATATTTCCTGATCGGATACAATCTTATCTTCACTGGAGAAAAGAAGTTCTTTAAGATCTTCATATACTAATACTTCTTGACCGGATAAATGAGCCAACTCCTCGATCGTCAGCACAGCCCTGCTATATGGACTCGAAATAAACGTGCCCAGTCCCTCATGCTTCAATAATTCAGTTACCCGATGGGCATCTGCCTTCCCTTTTTCCGTTAATCCTCGGGTACTATCATTTCCTTCTGTTTTAGGCGATTCCCCGTGTCTAATCATGTAGATATATGTATTCATAAATCCTCCAGTCCATTTGAAACTTCCAAATCCGCATCACGACGATCCAATTTTTTTATCATAATAATATCCCTGCCATATTGCTCGGATTCAACTACATCCATATCTAGATACCCAAGTTTCTTGTAAAAACTTTGTGCCGTTAAACTACTGGGCAGTTGTAGCGTTGCGACCCCGGAATCCAGTGCCATGCGTTCAATATGGCGAATTAATTCCCGGCCGATCCCCGACTTATGGCGGTCTTTATCAACAAAAACCATATAAATAGTATCCCTATCAAGACTGGCGGTCCCAACGACTATATCTTCTATTACGGCAACGAACATCTTTCTCGTTTTGGATAAGCCCATAATATACTCTGGAGTGAAAATGCTAAGCATATTATTAATGATTTTATCGCCGTAATCTCTGCTATTCACATGAATCAAGTTGTCGCTAATTATGGTTGATATCTGGTGACAATCGTCTTTCACAAACTCCCGAATAATTATGTTTTGGCGCATGTTTACCCGCTCCAATTCTAGTTACTCTATTTATTTCCCACCGTTGTTTAAACCCTGCTCAATTTATTAATGGCCTGTTCCTCTGTTGGCAGAAAAAATAAATCTCTTCCATTGTTACTTTCAAAGATGAAATCCTTAAGACTGTTGCTTGAATAAACTGAAAAATCGCCGATGATTGCAATTTTAGCTTGATAGTTAATGAACTTTTGAATGATTTCACCGGCAAGCCGCGTTTTCAAGTCAAAAAAATCTTCACTTATTACCGACTTGTTTAAAATAAACCGATCGCATCCCACTTCATATCTTACGGTTGCCATAAGATCCAATGCAGACTGAACATCGGTAATCAATTCTTCATGACTATCAACAAAGGCTATATCAATTCCATTTTCTTTGATTGTTCTAATATTCATAGTTATACCTCCATAATTTAAAGTTCTTTATCCATATGAATATCAAGCGGTTCCTTCTTAAAAAGCTCTTCATCTACCTCTTTGGTGATCCGAAGATGATTTTTCTTTTTCCCTCTAAATTGCTTGTTGTTTGTTCAATTGATCTCATATAGGAAATCCTCCGGTTGACGATTCAATAGGTAAAAAAACCCCTCCAGGGGATGCGGCCGGTATTCATAGGAAGATTAAAACCTGCTATTATATTCTTTCATTCGCAGGCTTTTCAAGCAATCGGCAAGCCCCGGTGTCGGGCTGGTCAATAACAAACCATTTTAATCCATTATAATCCACTTTGTAAATATAATCCTTCGCTTTTGAATCTATTCATATATTTGAATATTGGTGGCTCTTATTGCTCTTTCTACAATGGGTCCGGCTTTCGATCGCGATACTGATTTATTCCGAACCGTCCTCCAGCGACTAAAAGCAAAAGGAATGTAAAAAATGAATTTTCCTTCTTCAAACTTATCATCTCCCTTATATTTGCTCAAATCCAAAAAGCCCCCGCCAAGATAACTTCTATCCTAGGCGGGGGCTTTGGTTGTTTTTACCTTCTTAAATAATTATAGATCCGGCGCCAAAAGAGCGGTAGCCCTGCAGAGTGAATCGGAACTCCACTTTCGCTAATACAACCGCTCCTCGCCGGTGACTGGATTTTTGAATGCCGATTTAATATCGCTGCTGGTGAGCTCCTCCGCAAATTCGGCATCCATTTTTCCGGTGTGGGGCGTACTGTTCAATTTCTCGTTTGTCTTTGGTGCAGGATCGGTTGTTTGCTTCGACTGTTTATCCATAGATAACCTCATCTCCTTTAAAGGTAAATATTTGCTTTATAGGATGTGAGTTATCCATCTTATTTATGCGATGTATTCTCGGAAGAAGAAATTTCAGATCAAAATGGACTACTTCATCGCTTTGGCCAACTCCGTGAAAATAACCCCGAGCGCGAAAGCACCCGCATCCGGGTAACCGATGCTGCGTTCACCCACCGCGCCTGCTCTTCCCATACGCGCGACGATATCTGTCGTTTTCTTTGCTCCAAGTACGGCCGCTTCCGCAGCCTTGTCCGCCGCCAGCTTCAAGTCGTCGCCTTGCTTTGCGCTTTGCGTCCAGGCATCCGCGAACGGCACGAGCGCATCGATCAAAGTCTTGTCTCCGACGACGGCGCCTCTGCCGAACGATCTTTCGCCCATATCCTGGATGCCTTTAACGACAGCCTGCATCATCTCAGCCACCTCTTGAACGGACAGTTCCTGTTTCTGGCCGGCATATTTGCTAGCAGCACGGAACCCGGATCCCCAGATCGGGCCGGAAGCCCCACCGCAATGCTCCATAATGATCATAGAGCAGGCGTCGAGGAAATCGCCGATATCGTTGAGATGATGGGCTTGAAGTTCTCCCCATTCCCTTTTTAGCTGCTTGAATCCCTTCGCTACGCTCATCCCGAAATCGCCGTCGCCGGCATGGGCGTCAAGTTCGCAGAACGAAACCTCGTTCTCAATGATGACTTCGCTCATTTGGTCGATGAGATAGACTATATTTTGCAAAGACATGCGGTTATTCTTGATTACCGCCGCCACGGCATCCGTATTGTTTGTATACGATACCGCACCTTCCGCCTTCTCTTCCCGGATGACCTCGGTATAGTTTACGGGTTCAAAATGTCCTTTCACAGCCAAGGCCGGCGTATCGCATGGGGCGGACAGCCATTTTTTGAGTCTCTCATCCAGCTTCATGATCGTCACCGATGCCCCGGCCATATCGATGCTGGTCATGTAGTTACCGACAAACACCTTGTAAACGCGTTTGTTCCTTGCCGTCAATTCACGAACTACGGAATTGTTCAACAAATATAGCTCCTGCAGGGGCGTTGCGCCGAACCCGTTAATCAATACGGCAACTTCCCGCTCGGTCCGATCATCCATTTGCAAGTTGTCCAGCAATGACGTTACCATCCGCTCCGCCAGTTCATCCGCGGACACGGCTTTCTCCCGGCGGATTCCCGGCTCCCCGTGAATGCCGACGCCGTATTCCATCTCGTAATCTTCGATTTGGAACGTCGGGGATCCCTTGGCTGGAACGGTGCAGGAAGTAAAAGCGAAGCCGATGCTGCGAACATGATCTGCCGCATGTTGCGCTGCTTCTTTTACTTCAGCCAGGGACAGCCCGGCTTCCGCCGCCGCTCCGCCCACCTTATGAACAAGAACCGTTCCCGCAACCCCTCTTCTGCCTACCGTATAAAGGCTGTCTACGACGGCAATATCATCTTCTACCTTGACATAGTCCACTTGAATGCCGTCTTCGCTCGCGAGATAGGCCGCATTTTTGAAGTTCATGATGTCGCCGCTGTAGTTCTTGATAATAAGCAAGGTTCCTTTGCTGCTAGCGGAGTTGCGGATTGCCTGATACACCTGAATTTGAGATGGAGAAGCAAATACGTCGCCGCAAACAGCCGCATCCAACATCCCCTTCCCTACAAACCCGGAGTGGGCCGGTTCGTGACCGCTGCCGCCGCCGCTGATCAGCGTAACTTTATCGGGGTTGATCTCTTTTTTGGATATAACTTTGAATTTAGGGTCGAAATCCAGTTCAGGATGACTCAGGACAAACCCATTGCACATTTCCCTTACCAACGTTTCCGGCTTGTTCATAATCTTCTTCATCTTAAATCTCCTTACTTGATTTGTATTGACTACCCAACAGATCCGCAGCCATAATCGCCGAGGCTACCGCATCCTCCGAAATCGGGAATGGCATCGAATGAATGGATTCTTCGGCAATGCATGCCTTTTTGGCAACCTCAAGCAGTTCCTCGTAGGTTACGCTCTCGACTCCGATATCCGCCAGGCATACAGGCAAGCCGACCGACAGGCAGAAATCCAGCACTTCCTTCATTTCGGCCCGATCGGCGTTCTCAAGCACCAATTGAGCGATCGTGCTGAACGCTACCTTCTCGCCATGATAATAGTGATGCGTCCCTTCCAGCGCGGTCAAACCGTTATGAATCGCATGAATCGCCGCCAAACCGCCGCTTTCGAAGCCTAAACCGGATAACAGGATATTCGTCTCGATAATATTCTCTAACGCAGGCGTAACAATATTCTGATCACAGGCCAGCTTCGCTTTGTACCCGTTCTCAAGCAGCGTATCGTAGCAGAGTTTGGCGAGCCCCAGCGCCGTAATCGTCCCTTTCGCCTCGCCGCAAATGCCTTCGCGGACACCGCACGGCAGACCGGCATTGACGTTGGAATATGAATGAGCAGTTGCCCTTGCTTCGAAGTAGGTCGAGAGCGCATCGCCCATCCCTGCTACGAGGAATCTCGTCGGCGCCTTGGCAATTACCGTCGTATCAATCATGACTACGCTCGGGCTCTGCTTGAAATAAGCATAATCGTCGAATTCGCCTTCCGGAGTATAAAGCACCGCCGAGTGGCTTGTCGGTGCATCGGTGGCGGCAATCGTCGGAACGATAATCAGCGCCTCGCCTTCGGCCACGCATTTGGCCGTATCGATCGCCTTGCCTCCTCCGAGACCGATCGTGCATGCGCAATGATGCTCCTTGGCCAGAGCCTGTAATCTGGTTACTTCCTGCCGTGAGCATTCCCCGCGGAAGCCGCTTTCAATAAGCGTTATGTTAAATTTCTTTTTTGTGGCTTCCAGCTTATCCTTCACGCGCGATACATCATCGGGATGAGCGATCAGCAATGCGGAATCGCCAAAAGTTTTAACGAAATACCCCAGATTCAACAGTTCATTTTCCCCTTGCACATATTTAGTCGGACTGATAAACGCTCTTCTCATTTTTTAATTCCTCCTCGGTTGATTATATTTATAATTATAGGATGCGTTATTTGAGGAAACATGAAACATTAAGGTCCAATTAAAGCGTTTTCTTATCGTGTTTTTTTGTCATCCTTATGGTAAATAGTATTATCTTGTTCCTTTGAAGAATTATTCGCTATAATATGCAGTAGGATTACTATTACTATTACGATCATAGGAGAATATTGCGATGCACGCGCCGGTCTGGAAGCGGTTCGTCAGAACAAGCCCTATATTTATTTGTGCCATTTCAACATTATCGATATCGCCATTCCGATTATCATCGACAATCAATACCTCGGCGCGATCATGGCCGGACAGCTTAAGCTCAGCGAACCTGACGTACCTACGTTGGAACAGATCGTATCACGTCCGCCCAATGTCGAGTCGAACCGGAAGTTTAAAGCGCTTGAAGCGGAATACGAGGCACTGCCGGTCTTATCCTACGATGAAGTGACGAAGTGCGTCGACCTGCTGCTACAGTTAAGCACCTATATCGTGGAAGAGGCGATTCAAAAGCATACCACCATCGATTTGTACAAAAAAGTGCTGACCTCCAATACACAGCCGCCTGCTTCGGTTGAAGCTATCGCTGAACCGGACCGTGCGGTCCGCAAAATTCAATACATTCAACAGGGACTGTCGGGCGCCTTGTTCGTCAGCAGATTAAAGAATGGGACTCAAAAGTTTCTCTCTTCGAATACCGTGCTGCAGCCCGCGTTTGATTACATTTTTACGCATAAGCATGAAAATTTCAGACTGAAAGAGATGGCCAAGCTTTGCCATATAAGCCCAAGCTATTTTAGCCGGATTTTCACGAAAGAAACGGGAGAAAATTTCTCCGTTTTCATCGCCAGGCTCAAGATTGAATGGGCCAAACAGCTGCTGGAGTCTACCGATTCGCCGATCAATCAGGTAAGCGATGATTTAGGTTTTTGCGACACCGGTTATTTCATAAAAACGTTTAAAAAGTTCGAGAACCTCACCCCGGCCGTTTACCGGAATATAATTAGCGGGCGATACGCGAAGTAATTTGTTTCTTTACGGATAATTGTCGGATTGCAAAAAAGGCCCCCCGTTAATCAAATTAACGGAGGGTTTGTTGGTTTTGCCGCTAAATTACTTTCCACATACAACGTGGGCAAACATGCCATGTTCTTCAAACACAATTGAATTGAGAATAGGATCTTTTCGCTTATTTTCCGAATGATAAGATTGCTTCTTTTCCCCTTCGCTTCGTTCATAAATTCATGCGCAAGCGGATCATATCCCGGCATTGGATGCCGTTCTCGTAAATATCTTCAACATAATGTCTTACGAAAAAATCCGGTTCCACCCCAACGATCCGAAAACCGCACTTCTGATACAAAGCTAATTGTGCAATACTCGAATTGCCCGTTCCGATCTCGATCGTTTTGAAGTTCATTTCCTTAGCTAAATGTATGGCGTTAAGCAAGAGCTTCTTGCCTATTCCTTTACCTTGATCCGCCTCTTTGACCGCTATATTCATGATCTCCGCCATATCCGGCCGAGTTTGTAAAATTACGAATACACCAACCCGTTCATTGTTCCATGAAGCTATATAACAAGTACCCCTGGATAAGTAATCGTCAACGATAACTTTAGAAGGATCTGCGAGTAACAATAAATCATAAGGTGCAGCAGATTTATCTAACAGCTTTTCTATTGTTAATTGCATGATAACCCCCGGTCTCTTATTGACTTTCCATTTACCTTTTTCAAAGGGAGATTTTTGACGCCATTATCGGCACGGATATTCATGTTCTTCAAAAATCTCTCCACTCCCTCCCAAAATCAGATGAAATCTTCTATAAAATCGGGTTGGTTGGTAAGTATCCATTCGTTCATTCGGATAATGGTATGTTTTGAGCATTCGTTATAGCTATCATAGAGCCTACTGACTTCATCAAACAATGCTGGGTCGAGTTCTAAATCGCCCGGACTTATTGGCCTTTCCGATTTATTACGCTTCTCAATGAACAGCTTGATATCGTCTAATAAGTCAGCCATTCTACCATCCCCAAAATATAGAACCCCGTTCTTAATCCCGTTCCATGAACGTAGCTCATTGATATTGTAGGCAGAAAACCAATAAAAAGCTGCCAATGTATCGGCATGATTATGATATGAATAAAACAGAAATATACCCTTCTGGCCTTCGTTCAGTTGATTATACATTTCGGATTTTATGGAGAGATCTTTCCCGCGAACAGCATGTAACATGGGCCGTATGCATAACCAACTCAATTCAAAGCTTTGAAGCTCTTCTTGTTTGATCTTTACCTTCATATCTTTCTCCCTTCAGTAATTTGAAAAACATAACACAATGCTATTTTTTATTACTTCTTATAATGTTTCCGTGTTTACGACGTCCCCCCGATTTAAGGCTTCTTCCAACTGGCTCATATGATGTCTGTCATGCCAGATAAAATCTCTTAAATAGTTCTCGATATTAAATGGGTTTCCTTCAGCATCGGTATATACTTGTAAAATCTGATCATTATTCATGGATTTAATGCTTTCCAGGATTCCATTCCGATATTTTAAAGTCAACTGGGTGAGATCATCTTTGTTAAGATTCTTTCCTAGTTCGATGTTTCCTTGATTAAACTGGTCGAAGTCAAAGTTTTCTATAGTTAATTCCTGACCATGCAAAATACACTCGATCGCTGCTTCAAAAAAATATTTATCCCAATACATAATATGGCTAACTACATCATGAATTCTCCACTTTCCCTCTCCCAAAGGCGTTTCCCAGTTCAAATCCTTAATCTTAATCAGATAATTAGGCCATTCTTCAAATTGATTCATTAACTCGTCCATCATGGATATCTCTCCTTTTTAATATGGAATTGTCCAAATATAATTAGTCATTCTCTGTATTATACTCGTCCTTAAAAAGACTATAATACGCAGGGGTCATCAAATTCACCGCATTTTCTAACATGTTAAGGTCATCATTATGAGTTTTTATCCATTCTTTTGTCATTCCATGCAAAGATGTTTATTGGGCCTGGTTACCTGAGCGACCCGTTAAGCATAAAATCTTCACCGCAGGCTGTTTGCGTGACTTCGATTTCAGTGTGATGCGTTTCAACGCCATCGGAGCTGCTGGATCCACCGGTTCCTCTTGCGTGCACACATAAAGGATCAATCGCCGTCCGGTTTCCCTCCTTATCTACATAATAATACTGGTCGATTACCGCGCCATAATCATACATGGGGTTAGAAGTTTCATATTTTCCATCTAGGCTTACCTGAATGATATCAAACTTTCCTTCTCTTTCGAGGTGCGGAGCGCCTTTAATATTATAGGTTACTCTGATTGTTCCTTCATAACCTTCCGGGATCAGATAGAGATCATAGGTTCCTCGATTGTATTTGGAAGTACATCCGGTTAATATGACTGTTACAATAATAGCAAAGATTAAGTGCTTCATAAATTACTCAGTCCCTTCAAAAAACGGCTGCCGATAAGGGCAGCCGTTTCTGATTATAGCGTTATTTGCTGGCGTAGAGAATGAATTTCTCCAATGCTCCCGTGTCGGTAATGCTGTGATTGCATCCTTGATTTTCCAAACATACGTAATGGCCAAAGAATGAAAGATTGTCCGGCGAAGCATTAGCAGGCTTGGTCTTAACCGAGAAGAATGCAAGTTCTTGATGCCGATTACAGAACAAGCAATACCCTTTCTTATTCGTCGGCGTAATTCTCCCCTCGATGCCAATGAACTTTCCTTCGAAAGGATAAACAACGAATAATTTGTTACTGGCAATATCTACCCAACTCAGATACGTCACAAATCGAAAGTCGATCGCTTGCAGATCCGGTACTTTCAGTTTTTTATTTTTAGGGAATAACTTCTGAATCTGTTTTAACGTAATCGGTGGAAAAGGCTCTAAGCATGACTCTAGTGTGCTTAGATATCTCTGGAAATCGTATGCCGTTTCGATAGAAGATATTTGTCCCAGCAGTTGCTTTTGATCCTCCGTCAAAACAGGAAACGCCTCAATGATGTTACGCTCGGCACGATATCTTACGGTTTCCAAGACGCTCCGATCCGCGACGGTTGTCAAAGTTTTCTGAAGGAATTCCGCTTGTTTCTTAATAACATTAAATTGGTGGTTTCTAATAAATGTTGTACTCATAGTGCTTCAGCCCCTTATTTTAATGAAAGATCATAAGGTGCAAAGCCCGTATTAGAAACGATAATGTTAAGCTTGGGCGATTTAATCCATCCTATCGCACCCCACGCAAAGTACCGCCCTAGATCAGGCTTTGCATGAGGTCTTCCTAGCTAATGAGCAATTCTGTATTGCCATCGGTATAACCCCCATTCACATATCTTACGCAAAGTATAGCAGCAAGTCCCGGAAGGTGCAATTTATTGACGGAGTAGCCGAGCTTCCTCCATGGTAATGCTCATTTTTTCCGAGCCAACACTACATATCCTCCAAATTAAACTCTCGCAGTGTCACCAATTCTTTTTTTCCCCTGTTCCCCTTCTCCGTGTGGAATTTTCCGTTCTCATCCGTGTATCTTACAATGTAGTCACCCGTTAGCAAGTTATAGTCTTGTTCATCGGCGTTTTCGAGGGTGTTTGTTAAGGTGTGATACTCCCCGAATGTTGCGCCGATCAGGCACCAGTCATCATCTTGGTATCTAAATCGGTATTTATTATACCATCGCCAATTGCTTCCGCCGTATTCACTTATCAAGACGGATCCCCGATTAATCGTCAGACTTTCAAAAGGATCTCCCCAAGCCCCTCCCTCATCCGCAGCTAATAGGACTTGATCTGCAATGATCGAGAGAGAATACCCGTTATTTTCTGTACCAAATGCAATCATTAACGACCGCGGGGGAGCTTCATCGGCTGTGCTCGTATCCTTCATAATTATAGCTGCTACATCAGAAATTCCATCCTTGTTTAAATCCCCTTCTGCTTTGGCTGGCTCTCCTTCGTTAATCTCAAATAGACTCCACCCGGAAGGAATGATGTACTCGATGCCCGAATTAATCGGTTCGCGGATCACCTCGGTAACTTCATTCTTCGGTTCAGGTTGATCATCCGAAATTTGCGAATCCTTTGAGACAGTCGAACCGATCGTTTTGTCAACACTTATGCCGCATGCAACTAATGACACGAATAAGAGAAGGGATAGGGATAGGGTGTATAATACTTCCCATCTCAAATGGCTTCAATCCTTTCTATTCAAAAGGTGACTTAACTCTTCAAATAAGTAGAACATGTGATTGCTATATGTACGATTCCAAAGATGGTGCAGGGAATGAGGACGATATAATTCTTTAACCAAAGCCCGGCAAATTAGAAATATAACGGAGGCATGGAAGCAATTCCTCCCCCTCTAAAATGTGTTCCACAAACACGTCGAGTCAATCAACTGTTAGTTGTTTGCAGTTCCTATTCCAACCTTCTTTTCCTCAGTTCTTCAACTACAGGTCTTACTGGAGGACTGATCTTTTCCGGTAATTTATCGATATCAAAAAAGCGAGCCTCTTTTCCTTCATTATTCAATCTTACTTCGCCCTGATAAGAATCACTCTTGAATACAATATCCACATTGTAAACTTCATCCCCGTTTGGATATTTATAATACAATTCTTCTCCGGAAAAAACAGCAAACAAATTCAGATTTTCTATAGTTAGTCCTGTTTCTTCAAAAGCTTCCCTTTCGGCTGCCTCCTCGACCTTCTCGCCGAGCTCAATTGCCCCTCCCGGAAAACACCAGCTATCGTTATCCGTCCTATGTAGCATTAAAACTTGGCCTGTCGGATTATAAATAATGACACTAGCCCCGCACATCAAAATGGGGCGATTACCAACGAATTCCCGCATGTCTTTAATGTACTCTTTCATAGCCGTCACCTCATATTTAATCGTATTATTCAGTCTCGCTAATCCCATAATTGGTCTAACTTATCAGAATAATATAGAACAGCCTTTTTATACGACTGAATGCCCTGATCGTTACTTGTTTCCGCCAGCTGTCTTAGTAAAATTTCAATTTAATACATACGTATAAATATGGAATGAAATTATCCGTAATAAACCACTTCCGTTCCGGCAATGAGATCATGAATCGATCTTTTATCTTCTCTGAGCCCAACCATTAGCGCGCTGATAATGATGCCGATCCCAAAGGTCAAGCCATAAATTATACCTGCAACTACGTTACGTAATAACATTGTTCCAAACCCGGGGGAAGAATGATCCTTCACTTTTCTAATTTTGATCCCGCACATACGCTTTCCAATGGTATATCCACTCCAAACAACAGGCAGCAATAAGTTATACAAAAAGGATAGAAGTTCCGTTACATGTTCCCCATCGGTTTCACCAGTAATGATATAAAAGATTATTGCTAAGGGTATGCCGACAATGATTGCATCTAATAGCGTCGCCGCCGGGTTTTCTTGAATAAACGATTTATGGGCTGCTCACTTGGCTTCCGGTGCTCATGGCTGACCTTGTTTGGGTATAGACCGCAGGATCACTCCCGCTATACGTTTTTAATTCTTCTCCAAATTAAATTAATTATAAAATAAGATAAACCATCTTCATTTACACTCATACCGTCTATGAATTCGTAGAATCCTCTCAATTCTTCATCTATTTCATCATAATTAATTATAGCGATATTATTTAGTTGCCTGTACTCTTTAATTAAATTTGGCACTTTGTTTACATCGGAGAGTTCATAATTATTTCGTATATGCATACCTAATGAAAAGTGTAAACCAATAGTATTCTCCAAGTTAATCATTTCTTTTTTTGCGGTTTCTGATAAATCATAGTTTATGATGTAATCAACTATTTCGTTTATTGAATCAATAACCATCTTTTCTCGCATTCTTTTCTTCACTCTATTCGTTTATTTGTTTTCGCGAAAATATAACTTATCTAATCCTTTATTATATAATTCTGGTTGTATGGCTGGGTAAGTCAATTCGCTTGGTAACCCTTGCATGATTCTTATTTCCCCTATCTCACTCACAGAAGGCAATGGACCAAGCTCTAAAACTTCCGAATAATATAAAGCACCATAAGATTCATCGTCAATACCGCGCTTTACAGAATAAACACACAATGGGGATAAATTATAGGTCAACGCACCCGTTTCTTCATACAGTTCTCTCCTTGCCGTGTTTTCAATAGATTCGTTCGGTTCTCTCCTTCCACCGGGAATCTCCCAAGTTTGTCTCTCCTTATGTTTTACATATATCCACTGATCATTGTATTGGGTTAAAATAACTGCAAAGTTCAGCTTCTCATCATCTATGACGTCAAATTCATAAAAAATCACTTGCATAAATATCGCATCTCCTCAATTATTGGACAAAGTTAATACTCCAGTTTATAAACGACCTCCCCATCAATCACCCGGCCATCTGCTACAAAGCCTAATTTTTCATATAGTTGCTTTGCCCAAACATTTTCCGGTTCAAAGCTTATGTATATATTCCGATGTTTTACATCTTCTTTAATCCGTTCAATGAGACTCTCCATTGCAGCTTTTCCATAGCCTTTTGACTGATGCTTAGCATCTATCATTAAACGATAAATCCAATATTCGTGATCCTCTTCATCGATACAATACATCGTAAATCCCACTAG
Organism: Fontibacillus phaseoli; assembly: GCF_003337355.1. Lineage (GTDB taxonomy): Bacteria > Bacillota > Bacilli > Paenibacillales > Paenibacillaceae > Fontibacillus > Fontibacillus phaseoli. The sequence goes on from NZ_QPJW01000002.1 coordinate 226,780, forward strand.
AACACCATCGTGATAAACAGCTAAGCAAACGCATTCCGGAAATGCCTTAGCCTGTGCAAGCGAAAACAAATTTGAAGCTACAAAATCCCTTTGTTCATCAGCCACACTCAACTTAATGACATCAAAAAAATTGTTTCGATCTATTTCCTTCAATGTAATCATACATGCTCTCCTTTTCTCATTATGTCGATCGTTATTTTTTAATATCGAATAACCCTCTGCCAATCAAGTTTGCAGTAACCGGCTTCTTTCCGATTTCTCGTGACCATATAGACAAATGACCGATATGGTGGATCTCGTGGGCAATAAGATGCCGCATTACTTCGCCGTAATTATGGGCTTCTCGTTCCCCTTCATCCGTAATATCAATCATAATGCAATCTTCCAGACTTTCATTCCAATTATAGACAAATGGAGCCAGTTCCACATGGCAACGGGCAGAAAAATCTTTTATTTGCTGCACACTGGCCACTTCCTCGAACGGAGGGATTTCAATCGTTTTTTCTTGTATTCCGCCGCATATCCAGCCATACTCGACTGCCACAATGTGATATAACGTAGGAAGGATATATCCTATGCCGCCGGTGCGTCTTTTTAACAACTCTTCATCGCTCACCGTATCGCACCAGTCAAACCAATCTTTGCGAACTTGCCAGTTATACTCGAATAGTTTCAGCATATTACAGTCCCCCTAAGTTATAAACTTTGAATCTGGTGTTATACGATGTGTACCTAACTTTACTTCACTTTCTTCGTTTCTTAACAATTGAGACTAAAATATAAATAGCAAATATTAACATAGCAAGTATAATTAATTGAAGAATTACATTCTCCCAAATAATACTCATAACTCTTCCTCCGATCCTTTCTGGTATATCGAATGATTTTACTATATTCAGAAACGACCCAGCCTAGATAGCTCTTATCTTAGGCTGGGTCGTTTGTTGTCTGTTATATCTTCCTAGATTATACATCTGACAACCGAAGGATGTAAGCCCTGATGCGTAAATCCAATAAATCTCTGTTTCTTTGATTCAGCTTCATTAATATATTTTTATATCCCAAATAGATATAGGCTAAAGGTACAACGCCAGTCCCCCTCAGAATCGTAAAAATGAACCTTCTCATTAGTCCGAACAGATCATTCGGCAGGCTCCATAGTTATGATAATCTAGTTTTTGATAGATTAATTCGGGTAATAGGCAATTTGCTTAGGTGGACGAAACTTAAATGAATGGAGTAGAGAACCGAGTGAAAACCATGGCAAGTATATTAGTTTTAGCGGTTTGTTTGTCGTTAATGAACGTAGTCCCTTCCCCGGTTCATGCGGATAACGGCCATACAAAAGCATTATGGGTTTGGGATTTTTATGAAGCGGCTTCCGATTCCAACGAGATTACACAGTTATTACAGTTTTTGAATGAACATGATATTAACTTATTGTTCATCGGGACAAGAAAGACATTGCCGGATCAACCCGCAACTTACGAGGAACTGATCACAAGAGCGCATGAAAACGGAATCCGCGTGTTTGCTCTTGTCGGAAGAGCCAACTGGGCACTGGAAGGCCATCATCGCGAAGCGCTGCAGGAACTTCGCCAAGTGCTTTCCTTTAATATGTCCCACCCGTCCAGCAAATTTGACGGAATCCAATATGACATTGAACCGCATACCTTGCTTGAATTTAAAACGAAAAGAGGCTCCGTTAGCTACCAATATTTACAGATTCTGAAGAGAATAGCGAATGAAATTGCTGCAAGTGATGATCATTTGGAGTTTAATGCAGCGATCCCGTTCTGGTATGCATCAGGTGAGAACCCGGTCATTGTAGAAACCGGCGGGGAGAGAAAACCGCTAAGTTATTTTGTACTGGATATTGTAGATACCGTAACCATTATGGCCTATCGTGACACGGCCGAGAGACAAATCGCTTCATCCATGGCGGAGATCGATTATGCGGCGAGTATAGGAAAGAAAGTTTACATTGGCGCGGAGACCAGTCCTCCCAACGGCTACACCATCCCGAATGAAATTACGTACTATCACAAAGGCTTTGATTATATGAATCAGCAATTAAATACGGTCATTAATTTTTTGGCGAACCATACCGGGTTTAGCGGCATCGCCATCCACAACTACCCTACGCTAAAAGAAATGATGCAAAATAATTAAGCAAACGGCCCGTCTACTATCCTTGCGGAGAGAAGGCGGGCGCCATCATGACTCCTCTGTTTGCAGACATACTTATTTTTCTACATATAGCGGCCATTCTATAACATGAATTACTCAACTGTTTCTATTGACTCCACAATATTCATCTTAGCAAGCCTTTTTAACGGAATGTAAGTTGCTATTAAGCAAGCGACAATTGAAAGGATAGCCGCTTCCACAATGGAAATAATAGGCATGGATACAAGCTGTATTATGTCTGTGCTGGCAGAATTAACAAAAATCGTGCAAATATATCCTAGAATACCTCCGATTATCGAAGCTATGATGCCGTAATAGACACCCTCCCAGAGAAAGGTTTTATATAGACTTCCTGCGCTCATACCAATAGCCCGTTGAACACCGATTTCTATCACTCTTGTATGAATATTAGTGTATACCGTGTTAATGATATTTAGAATACCAATAAAACCAACAAACAAGATCAACCCCCATGCAAGCAACCTGATTTGTTCGTAACTTTCCTTAAGCTGCTGGTCTGTATTGGCATAAGAAAGCCATGTCCCGCCGTTTCGACTGCAGAGCTCTTGTATCGCCTGCTCTATGGAAGGACGATCTGCATCCTCTGTAAGCGTCGGGTAAAGCTCTGTATATTGGCTTTTTCCCGTAAGTTGGTCATATACGGAATCAAATACTACAACCTGAACTCCGTTGATAAATCCCTCATTTTCAAGTGTTATAGGAGAATCCAGCAGAGCGATAACTTTCAGAGAAGTTCCGTTTATAGAAAGATTATCACCTACCGATAGGGCGGTGTTTTTCATTTCTGTACCCTCAAAGAAAATAGGGATTGGATTTTGAACCAAACATGCCGTACCGTTCTTTAACGCTTGCAAATCTGATTCGGGAAGCGTAGAAACCAAATCTGTCAATCGCACTTCGTCAATGCCGACAATTTGGAAACTTTCGCCCGGTTGTGGAATAAAAGACGTTTGTATGTCTTTCAGTTCTCCATTTTCATCCTGCTGATACATGCTATATTTCAAGGTGGATATTGACTGAATGCCTGGATTGTTTTTCAATGCAACCACATCCTTCACGGAGAATCCAACGGTCTGGCTGTTCATGGAATAATCCCCAAGGTGCATCCTCTGAATATCTTCAGAGGCATCCAAAAGCCCGGAAAAGCTTTGCAATGCCACAAATACCGTGATACTCATAACAAGAGAGAGGATAGTAATTGCTGTTCTGCCCCGATTTCGCTTCATGTTCATACGCGCATAAAAAGCTTCAAAATTGCGGATGCGTTTGACTTTCCTGTTTCGCCGTTTGATGCTGGCCGTTTGCCCCAACAGGGCAATCGTAGGGGATACTTTAGCAGCGTAGCGGGCAGCAGGTATAGCGGAGATAAAGGCAAACAACAGCGTAATGCCTACGCTTATCAGCAGTGGAATTGCTTTGCTTCCCGCATTTTCAGCGATCATTGCCGCAACCTCTGTTTCAGAGCTTGCTAGAAATAAGTCGGGGTTGAAAAAGCTACTCGCCGCTATTGTAATTCCTTTGGTTGATAATATCCCAAGCAAAATACCGATGGGAATGCCCATCCCGCATAAAATAGTAAGCTGTGAGGAAACAAGAAGATAAAGCTTGCTTTTTTCTGCACCGATAGCCCTTAAAATGCCATATTCTTTTACTCGCTTTGTTACGGCAATTCTCAAAATATTGTAAACCACCAGCCCGGAAGCAAGCAGAACAAGCAGACCAATTAAAATGCCAGCCAAGGTCATATAAGAAAAGCCCGAATCGGTTTCAACTGTTGATTCTGTCCGATACTGAATTCCTGCCGTGGAAAGCATCGTATCGTTATATTGGATGCAGTATTGCGGTATGGCATATTGTGCAGCTAAATCATCTACTACACTTTGAAATGACTTTTTGTCAGTGGTACGAATGTCAACAGAGTACAGCATATACTTATCGGGAAGTACCTTTTCAGCTGTGCCCGTACCGACAATACCGAGAACGGTGCCGCTTACATAACCAATATAATTCGACTTAAGAATGCCTGTCAGAATAAAGTTGTTCGCATATTCATAGCCGGCCTCGGTATCCCGCAAGAGGGAAATATGAAGGTCAAGGGAAAGGGGATCGCCAAGTTCGCCTTGAAATCCGAGCATATCCAAAACATCCTGTGGTAAAGCGATTTCTCCCGCCTTTTCGGGGAGCCGGCCGTTTTCAAGCTTGGCGTCCGATGGATAGGCAGAAAGAGCATTTCCCGAATATTCCCGCAGTAAAATAGATATTTTACCGTTTGCTATATCCGCAGTTCCAATCGAAAGGGTTCTTTCTGCGTAAGAAAGCCGGGAATCCGCCGATAATTTATTTGCCTGTTCTTCGGTCATTTGATGAAATGTTGCATATCGGTTTCCATTAAGGTTAATTGCCTGACTTTGCTGCATGGCATTTAAAATCCCAATGGATTGGCCGATTACGGTTGTCATCATGGTAGATAGAATAACTGCAATTAAAATCAAAACAGAGGTGACTTTTTGCGCCCATAACTCTTTCAATGCAAGGGAACGGTATGATTTCATCTTGCCGCCACCTCCGAAAGAACACCATCCACAATGACAAACTGTCTATCCGCCATCGTGGCAATACGATTATCATGGGTGATAATAACAAGGGTTTTTCCCATTTTGCGCTGTATGTTTTTCAGCATTTCCATTACTTCGCCGCCGCTTTTACTGTCAAGGTTTCCGGTTGGTTCATCAGCAAAGATAATGTCCGGCTGGGCAATCAGGGCACGAGCAATGGCAACACGCTGCTGCTGACCACCCGACAACTCATGAGGTAAGTGGGTCAATCTGTTACTGATGCCAAGCCAATCAGAAAGCTGTTTTAGATATTTTTCATCAGGCTGTTTCTTATCAAGCAACAATGGCATGATGATATTTTCTTTTGCCGTCAGAACAGGGAGCAGATTAAATTGCTGAAAGACAAAGCCAATGCTTTGTCTGCGAAAAGCCGAAAGCTCTTTGTCGCTAAAGCTATAAATTTCTTTCCCGTCATAGGTAAGGCTGCCGGATGTGGGTTTATCAAGTCCCGAGAGCAGATGCAGTAATGTGCTTTTTCCGCTGCCGGAAGGCCCCATAATGGATATAAAATCACTTGCCGCAATTACTAAGTCAACCTCATTCAAGGCAACAACCTTATTTTCACCACTGCCATAAATCTTTGAGAGCTCTTTGGCTTCAATGATCATAAAAAAACACTCCCCTTATTTTTGATTTAGGGAGAGTGTAAAATATAAATCTCAAGTATCTCTCAAGATTTCAAAACAAGAAAACAAGCCGTCACTTTCGCTCCGAGTTCGGTGTTTTCTATTTTAAGATTTCCCCCATGCTTTTTGCAAAGCAGAGAGCATACATAAAGTCCCATGCCAAAATGCTCTTGTTCGTCCCGGTTATCATCCCTTAAAAATGGACTGATTCCTTTTTGAAGAATAACAGGCGGAAAGCCGTTTCCATCATCAGACACACCTACTGCTATTTTTTCATTATCGTAAGACAGTTTTATATAAACTGCGGTTTTGGCATATCGCAGCGCATTGTTGACGAGGTTCTCTGAAACATTTTGAATCATTGCTTGGTCAACAAATATTTCTTCATTTGCTCCACAGCAGGAAAACTTAATTTCTTTTTCTGCCTTACCGTTTAAAAATAATAAGCTCTGTTCCAGTTCTTTTGAAAGCACCGACCAACTGGTGGCTTGCGGAGCATACGTCCAGTCCTCTAGCTTTTGTGCGGTGGACATAGCTTCTACATAGTTCTCTATCCGGGCGGTGTACTGTGTAATCAAAGAGAGCGATTCTTTTACACTGGAACAATCAAGCTTTTCTTCGGTTAAATTCTTTTGCAATAATTTAGCGCATCCTTTTAGAACAGTTACGGGATTTCTTAAATCATGGGAAAACGCAGCGTTTAACCGTTTTCGTTCTTCCATTTGCCTCCAAAGTTCTTTGTTATTATGCTTAAGTTCCAAGCGCATTGTTTCAAAAGCGGAGCAAAGCGCCCCGAGTTCATCACCCGAATATTTTTCAACGGTAAAATCCAAGTCTTGCTGCTGAATCCGTTCTGCGCTGTTTTGTAAAATGGCAAGAGGCTTTTTCAGCTTGATGCGATAAAACGTAATGTCAGCCAATATCAAGGATAAGACAACAAAGAAAATGGGTAGTGCAAATTGCAGTATATTTACCAAGAGATATTTTGCGTTATGATGGTCTCCTACAGTGCCATTATGATAGGAAGAAATAAGCTCGTCATTTTCGTCTATCGACATTTCATATTGGGGATATACTTCAACCTTGCTTCGGAGTTCAACACATACCATAAAAGAAACAGCAGATAACAACAGACCAACACATAGAAAGAGTGCGCTAATCACAAAGAAAGACTGCCTTAAGCTTCGATTCTTTAACCATTCCATTTATAGCCCACCCCCCAAACGGTTTCTATATAACTGTGCAGTGAGAGTGCAGCAAATTTCGCTCTTATTTTTCGAATATGTTCCATAATCGTATCGCTGTTTCCATCGCCCTCAAGCCCCCATACGAAACTGTATATCCGTTCCCGGTCAAACACCTGTCCTGCATTGGTGGATAGAAGTTCTACGATGTCAAATTCTTTTTTTGAAAGTTCGGCAACAGAATCCTTTAATGTGATCTGCCGCTTTGAGTAGTCTATCACCATATCCCCGAAGAAACGCACAATTGAATGCTCTTGCCTGCGATTCTCACGTCTTAAATGGGCTGCTACCCTTGCACCTAATTCATCAAGGTCAAAAGGTTTTACAATATAGTCGTCTGCGCCTGCACGAAATCCATTGATCTTGTCACTTGTTTCAATACGAGCAGTCAAGAATAAAATCGGGCATGAGATGTGTTCTCTAATACGCTGGCAAACAGTAAGGCCATCTATATCAGGCATATTGATATCCAGCAAAATAATATCCGGGTTGTGCGCAGCTTTTTGTAACGCTTCATTTCCGTTGAAAGCAGTGTAAACCAAGTAACCTGACATTTCAAAATAGTGCTTCATCAGGGTGACAATACCTTTTTCATCGTCTACCAGTAAAATTTTTTTATTCATATCAACGTCCCCCCCTTCCACAGAGTAGTTTTTATTATCTCAATTAAATCTCAAGATTTTCTCAATTCTGTTTTCCTCATAGAGCTTATGTATCCTACGTCTGGAAATTCCCCATTTATCAGAAGCCTGCTGTACGGATTCGCCATAGACAGCGGAAACTTGATTTATTTACCAGGCATTATTGTGGAAGATTTTGCTCATGTGACTTACTACGCTCCAGTGGATGTGTCCGTGAATAACGTGGTTGTCGCCCTTTTTCCAATTTCCATATTCCACTGAAAATCCATGCATAGTAGAACTTCCTGCTGAAGGATCGGCGACATGTATCCTAGTACTCGTAAAAATCAAACTATTACCATGCTCTAATGGTCTACACCATTCTTAAAAACTGCAATACACTATATCAACCTTAAAAAAGGAGTGATATAGTTGGCAAACAGTGATGTACGTCTTGCACTTTGGTCAGGTACTAATTTTTCTGGTCGTCGGATCCTCTTCAGACGCGGAGGGGTTGCAGTTCGAGATCTTGGAGCGTTTCGGTTTAACAACGCACTTTCAAGCTTCCGACTCAGAAATGTTGTGCAAAGCTCTCAAGTAACGCTGGTGCTGTTTTCGGGAATTAACTTTCAGGGGTCTTTCCGTGTATTCCGAGGCAGTCAAAATGTGTCTAACTTGGGCAATTTCAACTTCAACAACGTCACATCTTCGTTCATTTTGGTTGGCCGCAATCTTACGAACTCGGAAATATCTCAAATTCAAAACACTGGAAGACCACCTAGCGACATTCTTAATATAAGACAATAAATTAAAATCGAGTGTCATCACTTCTCTGAAAATCAACCCGACTAGCTAGGAACCCGAATAATAGCCCCAGCTTAGATAGTTTATATCTTAGGCTGGGGCTTTTTACCGTCTTATCCTCTTCCCTGATTATACTTCTGACAACCATTACAGTCACTCACGTCTCCACCAGCACGCTCCCCAAGGAGATCGCTTCTTCCATCAACGGGCTCGGCGTTCCAATGCTATACACCTGCAAATGGTGCATGGCCCGGGTGCAAGCGGTGTAAAACAATCTCCGCAAGCTTTCGTCTCCATAAACGCGTATGGATGCATCATATACGAGGACTGCGTCAAACTCGATGCCTTTAGCCAGATATGCCGGGATAACCACCACGCCCTGCTTATATTCGATCGAGTCGCGCGTCACAAGCTTAAGTTCTTCGATCTCGCCCAATGCCTCATATGCGACCGCGCTCTCCGCCGCGGATTTGCAAACGATCGCGATCGTGGTATAACCCTGGGCCTTTAATTCGGCAACTTGGTTCGTTATCCGGTGGCGTAATGTCCCGAGATCTGCCAATACCGTCAGCACCGGCTTATTTCCGCTCCGTTCGAACGGCTCGATCTGGTCGCCCCCGGAAATAAGGCTTCGCGTAAATTCCACGATGGGTTTGGTCGACCGATAGCTTCGTTTTAAGATGATTGCCTCCGTTTGGTCTACCCCGTAAAGGCCGGTTAGCACGTTAAAGTCAACCGCTTCGGCGGCATGGGCAAACACTGCTTGATGAAAATCGCCGAGTACCGTTATTTTTGCTACTGGAAACAGTCTTTTGATGAACTCGAACTGGAGCGGCGAATAATCCTGCGCTTCATCGATGAGGACGTGCCGGATCGAAACATTACTCTGAAATCCGTGAATGAGCTCCGTCAACAACAAAAACGGGGTCGCATCCTCATATAACAGCTTGTCTTTGTCCAGATTTTTCACCGTCAGCCGGCAAATGTCCGCCCATGCTTCCGGAACTTCCCCTTCCAGCCATGATCCTGCATGCTGCGGTTCTTCGAATAACCGTTTATAAACCTCTGCCAGATCGACGAACTGAAGTGAAGATATCTCTTCGCGCAGCGGCTTTAATTTCTTACGCACGATCATCCGTTCAAGTTCCGCAATTAGGCGCTCCCCTTCGATATCTTCCTCCGAATCTTCACTCAAGCCTAGCTTTTTCCGAATCCGGGCATAGGCCTGTTCATATTGCTCATTGCTGAGGAGCTCAATTGCATCCTGTACCCACGGCTTGTGCCGCTCCAGCTTCTCGACTTCTTTGACCCGCTCGTTCAGCCACGCCGTCAGCCGCTCAATCCTCCTGGAAAAACGAACCGAAGCGTCGCCACCGTAGAATTTTTCCGCCATTTCCTCAGCAGAAATCAGCGTTTCCCCTCGGAACTGCAAACTTTTGAACCGCATGCCGCCTTGTTCCAGTGAAGATCGGTATGCCTGGATCAATTCGAAAAATGACACCGACGCCTTAATCCGGATCGCAGCCAACCGGGTCCGGTACTCAGGGTCTTCTGCGGCCGTGAGCACATACTCCAGCTGTCCGTAAGGATCTTCGACCTCATACGTGTCGCTTAACCTGTGATCCAAATACTCCTGGAAGGTCACTTGTTGCATGTTCTCCTCCCCAAGCTCGGGCAGCACGTTGGAGACGTAGGATTTAAACATCGCATTCGGTGAAAATAGAATGATCTGATCTGCCGTAAGACGATCCCGGTACTTATACAGCAAATAGGCGATGCGTTGCATAGCCGCGGAGGTTTTGCCGCTGCCGGCGGCACCTTGGACGATGAGCAGGCGACCGCTGTCCTGCCGGATAATCCGGTTTTGCTCCTGCTGGATCGTCGCAACGATACTGCGCATGTGTTTGTCTGCGGATTGGCCAAGCACCTGCTGCAATACCTCGTCCCCGATCGTCAAGGAGGTATCGAACATCGATTCGATCTCTCCCCGGCGAATGAGATACTGCCATTTCTGCTTCAGTTTCCCGGTGATCTTGCCGCCGGGCGTCACATATTCGGCCGGGCCGGGAGTATAATCATAATACATGCTGGATACCGGCGCCCGCCAATCATAAATTAAAAAGTCGTCCCCGCCGGGGTCCATTAAAGAAGAGACGCCAATATAAATCCGTTCGACTCCCGGGCCTCCATCTTCAGTAAAATCAATCCGTCCGAAGTAAGGATTCTCCTGCATACGGCGCAGCGATGTCAAGCGTTTGGAAGATTGGCGGTGGCTGCTTTGACTCAGCGACAGGACCTCAGCCTGTTGTCGCAAGCTGATAATCGTTTCAAGCAAATCGTCGAAATTGTCCTGATTGACCGTAACGTCCTCCCAAAAATACTTGCGGATATCGACGACCTCTTTCCGTTGCCGCGCGGCATCTTCCTCCACCTTGCCGATTTGCTCGGCGAGGATCTCCATGACATGATTCAAACGCTCCTGCTCCTGACGAAGTTCCTTGGCCATCGTAAGCACTCCTTTTTTCAAAAAAATAGGGGTTGACTGAAGCTGGTTTTTTTTGTACAATAAAATTAGGAAAGTTATAACCAATTTCTAATTATTTGTACGCATGCTATTTCACTATAGCACGCTTTTTTTCGTTTATCAATACCCCTAGACATACACAAACCCCGTCTCCGCTGCGATCCAGGGCGATTGACGGGGCTTATTATTACGGAACGTATCTCTCAACTATTGCCGATAATTTGCTATTGATGATCTCAACATAGAACGGTTTTGATGAGAACTCCGTAAAGTTTGTACTGAAAAACTCATAGTCTACATTCTTATATTTCGTTGTAAACTCATCAAATTCTATTAAGTATATTTCCAGTTCATTTGATAAATCATATTCAACAAAATCTTGATCGATATATTCTTTTACTTGTATGATTGCTTTGTCGTCATATTCAAAAACAACTTCTTGAAAAGACACTTTATCTTGGTCAATTTGTAAATATCCTGACTTTAAATTCTCGAACTTAGTTTCAATGTCTTCAAAGGGGATTAAGGTGTCTTCATTGTTGTCCGCCCTTGTCTCCTCACTTCTGCCACAACCACTAACCGTCGATAATACGAGTGCTATGCTACAAATCAGTACCAACATTTTTCTCATAGAACATCTCGCTTTCATATACGGGTTCTCCGTAATTGAATTGAACCTCCTCGTTATTTATAATCTTCTATTTCTCTTTTCATCTATATATAGATAGAGCTTCTATTCCACGAATTAGTAACTTAATTAATACATATAAAGCGTAAAGACCAAGTAAGATAAATAATCCATAAATAATAAACAATCTAGTTTTTCTTATATTTCTTCAACTATAGATTTCCCCTTCGACCGATCTTTGCAAGTCCATTCCCATTCTTCATGCATCCTTATTTTCCCGTCCTCCAAGATCTCCGGCTTCGACTTGCACACACCGGTCATGATTTCATTCTTATCATTGATATGATGATATCTCATATCCAGACAGCCATTAGTATCAACTAGCGCGATTAGATGTCCGGATATTATTCCGCCTCCCGAATAATCAGCCCAAACCGTATTATCGTTCTGAAAATACTTAAAAATAGTCTCCCGGTTCACTTCTCCGTTGTCCGTATTATTGACGGTTCTGAAAATCCTGCCGTTGTAATTTATAGAATTTATAATCATTCAACTCCTTTAAGGGTAAGCCTACTTGGTAGTTCTTTGTCATTTATCCAAGCATCAACCATCTTGTTAAAAAACTCAGGTTCGGCAAGGGAAACCCCGTGCCCCATCTTCGGTATGAAAACAGCTTTACCATTTGAGGTTTTTCCTAATATGTCTAGCGCAGATTTCTTCATTATTTTTTTCTCTTTATCACCAACGGTTATTAGAATTTTAGATTTAGACATCCTGAATTCTGCCGGTATACTAAAAGACATGTTTTCTTCAAGAATCTTAATGAGGGTGTTAAAATCCATATTACAAGTTTCCTTATAGTACGTCTCAAAGTATGGTGCTCCAATATATAACTGCTTTGCTTGAAGCTTCGAAAAAGTTCGATTTTTTGTCAGCCTGTAAGTTAACCGGACCATAGGTTTAATAATTTTATTGGCCCATGGAATAGGTCTGACAAGTGCACTATTTATTATTGAATAATCCGCTATCTCCGGCTTCATGCTTAGTAATTTAATGGCTACTTGTGCACCCAAAGAAAATCCGATTAGAATAACTTTTTTACCTTGCGCCTTAGTTTGAATCAGACCGAATATATCTTCGGCACTATCCTTGATAGTGAAGTCCGGGCTGGGACTCAAGCCATGGCCAGGCAGGTCAGGAACTAAACAGTGGTAATCATGAAAGTACTCGACTTGTTTCTCCCACATCCAACCGCTTACCCCGCCCCCATGGAGGAAAACAATAAGAGAAGCTTCCGGATTTCCCGACTCTTTATAAGATAACTTCACTAAAATCCCCCCTTTAAACACCATACTAGCGCAAAGTAAAATCAATAGATTTTACCAGTTCAGGTCCGATCTTAAAATATAGAGTCTGGTTGTTTTCTCCAATCCCATTTTGTTGCACACATACAAAGCCATTGCTTCAACAACATTTTCCTCAATAAACCCTTCCACCGTTTGATATCCGGAACTTGGATCTTGGTTCAAAAAGCTTGCATGATTAAGATATCATTGCTGATTCTGCTTATTTCATCTTGTAACTCATCCGTGTTGTATGGAGGATGAAACATTTCATGAATCGCAATATTTAAAGTGGTTTCTTTAGTGAAGGCGATATCAGAAATGTACCGGAGACCACATAACTTAATACCATGTGGTGAAACAAAAGAACCTAGGGTATAAAGTTATTTCCTGGAGATTATGGGTTGATCCTAGCATTCTTGATATTTCAGAATTAAGATCAAATCTTGAAGTGAATTGTTTTATTTCATCTATCCTTTCATCAATCATTGGAAGTCTTTCCGCTTCCCAATATTCTTTAAAGCCGTTTTGTTCTAACTCCAAAAATAAAGGGTATCAATTAATAACATCTAGAAGTAATTTTCGCCCTGATTTATTCGACATCTCTACATAATTCTCTCCCTAAAAACTCAAACTTTCCTTCCGCTTACTACGAAAGGCTTCGCAGACTTAGGGCCGCCAGTCCCGGCGTAAATGCGGTGTTATATCATCTCTGAAATACTAAAAAAAATCTACCGTGCTTTAAGTATTGTGCTCAATTTAGTCGTATCATTCCCGTTCCCGCATTCACGAGCCCAAAAGGCTTAATGAGTCTTTGCGGTTAAAAGATTATTCCAATGAATACAAATAAAATATTCAATAAAAAATGCATGATCGTAACGGGCAATAAACCCTGGGACCTTATCGCAACTCCGCCCATAAACACTCCAAATACTGAAAAAATCGCACAGATAAACCATGGTATTCCAAGAGAATAATGATAAAATCCAAATCCTATACTGGTAATAACAAGTCCGAACTTCTCACTTAAATCGCTTACTATTCTGCTGAGTATATAGCCTCGCCATAATATTTCCTCTAATATTGAATTGACTATTGAAAATGTTACTGCGTACAGAAGCAATAAAACAATGTCCGATTGTTTAAAATCTATAATAAAACCAAAAGAAGAAATAATTATAATTGAGAATATAACCAAAAGTCTCCATATGGGGTCCTTCAGCACTCCACTCCAGATAAAAGGAAAATAGATTGTGTTTCTAAAGGATCCCATCGACAGAAAACTTGTTTTCGGTTTCTTTATTATATTCATTATGAAAAACGGCAGGATGAATCCCAAAAGACTAAATCTTGATAAGATTATGCTCCATTCAGTAGATAGGTTCCAATCATAAACAAAAGATCGCAAAAAAACTGAAAACCCATAGCCAATTATGTAGAGAATACTCGTAAGATAAATATCCTTAGTATCGAGTGTTTTATTCAAATATAGAATCAAAAGTAATATCCCTAACAATAGTCCAAGGAACCAAGGTAAAACTTGAATTAAGATAACAGTTGCTATAAATGCAAGCACGGATGAATATTTTAGAATAAACTTATGCAAAAGTGACAAAAGGTTTTCTCCTTATACATTAAATTAGGTTCTCCAGGAATCTCCTGGCGTTCTTATTTTCACGAAATGCCCCGATGCGAGAATGCGATATTACATTATATCGGTGACTCCATCGAATCGCTTACTAATATAGCCTCTTTGTATAACTCTCTTGCAATGCACTTGATACTTGATCTTCTGATAATCCTAATTGCTTGGCATGTTTTGATATCATTTGAGCTATATTGGGTAACTCCTTTTTGTCTATCCAGGAATCCGGATCCCACAAACTCGATCTTTTAAATGCCTTAGCACAATGAACATAACATTCTTCAATAATAATGCCTAATCCAAGCAAAGGTGTCTTCCCCTTGACTTGCATATGATTTAATAGCTGTTTTCCTTTTATTATCTGTGCCCTCCCATTTATTCTTAAAGTCTCTTCAAGTCCTGGTATCACAAAAATCAAACCTACTCTTGGATTTTTTAATATATTTCTCATAGTGTCGATTCTTCGATTGCCAGGCCTTTCAGGAATAACCATTCTCTTATCATCCAAAATATATACAAATCCCGGCTCATCTCCGCGTGGAGAAACATCGCAAAATCCTAGGTCATCTGACGAAGATATAAACAACAATGGAGAAAGAGAAATAAATTCCTTACAATGAGAGTCCAAATAATGAATGACTTTATTTTTTACAAGCTCACTTGGATATCCAATTAATTCCCTGATCTCATCCTCCGACTTAACAATATCATCAAAATCGAGCATCCAATTCGCTCCAATCCTATTTATTGTAACCCTGCACAAGTTCCTTTATATCCAATGATACTTGAACTCTCCAATTAATAACTACATTTAATTTAAAATAGTCCACGTTTTTAGGAGTTGGAAGCCAAGATTTTGCCTCTTGATCATAGAATGCTCTTAAATCAGCTTCCAAATGAATCGTACTTCTGCATATTTCCACCCAATATTCTCTGCATTCACGAAACGACCCAGCCTTATATAGCTTCTATCTTAGGCTGGGTTGTTTGTTGTCTTATCTTCTTCCATGATTATACATCCAAAACAACTAAAGGGTGATAGTCACGATGCATGAATAAGGTATTATTACTTCCTCTTCCTGATTACCTCTTCAATCACCCTCTTTAAAGAGGAACCTGCACGGTTCCAAGAAAGGCTAAGTACATCTTTACGACCGCGCTGTCCTTTCATCAGACATAGTTGAGGATTTTCATAAGCTCTTCTCATCTGTCGTTTTAAGTTTCCCAGATCCGCCTCAGCCCACAGCTGGCCCTTTTCCGAGAACAAGCTGCGAAATTTGTGCGATATGGAAGATTTACGATTCAGGCTGACAGTAGGAGGACGCAATTTATATTTTACTAGGAAAGAACTACGTTCTGTGAGATAGTCCATGTGTCCTCCCCAACCTGTTGTAATGACAGGAACGCCACTGGCAAGCGATTCTAATAACGGCAAGCCGACTCCTTCACCTCGCGTGGGAAGAACAAAAGCATGCCCCTTGGCATAAATGCTTCTAAGAGACTTAGTAGTTAAATAACGGGTCGATATCTCGATTGGGGCTGTATTTTTGCTAATGTTCAGTATCGCTTTATAGGCATGTATTTGCCTACGTATCCATTGTTCATTCTCGTTGGACGAATATCCATTTGTTTTGATGATTAGTCGTACATTATCCGCTGAGGAAAATTCCTCCCAATAAGCCCTCAATAGAGCTTCGGGATTTTTGCGGTGTTGAAATCCGAATATTGAAATAAAGGTGAATTTCTCTTTTGAAATTTTAGAAGGCATTCTCTTCTTAGTGGGTTTATACATTTGCGAATGCACACCATGCGGAACAATATAAATGGGAACTTTAATTCCGCTATTAAGCATAGCTTGCTTATTCTGAAGAGAAGGCACACATACGGCATCCGCTTGATTGATTGGCCTGATCCACCTTTGCGGGATACGAGTCGTCTCCCAAACCGTGTTTATAATTATTTTCCCGTAACGTTGTCTTTCCTTCTCAATGTTAAGCGTACTGGGTGAGTGATGATAGATTAGAACCTTTCGATTCTTCGGGAAGTGAGTGTTTTGTTCCCTGAGCGTAACGTTCACCCCTTGTGCTCTCAACGCCCTCACATATCCCCTGCTGGCAATTCCAAGACCCGAGCGCCTGTTGACAGGCCCTTTCCAAACGACCTGATAGGAGGATGTCACCTGCTGCTCACTCCTGTTTTTCTGACATAGCCGTTCCGTTCATGGAACGAGAGCGATCCGTATTCAATGGGATGCTGCACGTATTTTCTAATGCCATCTATAACATACGGAAGCGTCTCCAGATCCTTCTCAATGACTGGAATTAGTACATTTATTTGGGTCCTGCTTGATTCAACCTTTCCCTTGACAGGCATACGTTCAACTCCATTTACAAAAAGTGTTGCAATAGGATATGCGAGTGCACAACAAAAGCGATGGGCACCCACCTAAATAAATGAATCCAAATGTGCGTTTGCCCATAACAGAATACCGGCATATTCCATAATCTAAATTAACTTAGTTTAGTTAAGGAGATGCTTATGGAAATTCCAATTACGGGTTTTGTCCATTGTTCAGGTAATTCTGACGGTCAGCATTCGCATAAGCTGTATATCACCTCATGGAACGGAAGACCTGTTCATGTTCATTCATTTTCAGGCGTTACTTCCTTTGATGTTGGTCACGCACATAAATACGCAGGAGTTACTGAGCCGGCGCCATCCGGTGTGCCGCATGTTCACGAGTATATAACTGAAACTACGTTCAATGACGGCCACACGCACCTAATAAGGGGTACCACTGGAAATGCGATTCCTCTGCCTGGGGGAGATCATTTTCACTATTTTGAAGGCATCACTACAGTAAACGGTAGAATTCCGCATGCGCATGCATATCAGGGAAGAACCGGGAAAGAGGATTAAGAATTAAAGTGTTTTCCTGTGTAAGCGAACGTTCTGCTAATTCAGATCAACCGTCCGATTCAATATCCCCTTGACTTTGATCAAAACGGGATTCGGGTCATCCCGCTAGTCTCCAGCAGCTTCTCATTGGCTTCCTTGTTTGCAGCGGGTTTATTGGACATTAAATTTAACTAACCTTCCAATTGTTCAAATTCTTCTTTGGTCATGCCAAAGAGAATTTCATTGTGATATCGGCCGTTGGAATAAACGATTTCTCGGCGAATCCCTTCTTGAACACAGCCTAATTTCTTCATCATCATCGCCGAGGCATCGTTTCCTTCAAGCACGGAGACATTGAACTTATTCAGTCTGCGCTCGAAATAGGCGTATCTTAATAGAATTCTCATAGCTCTGGTGCCATGACCTTTACCCCGGTGATCTCGATTGATCTGTATGCCAATGCCAAAGGTCCCGTTTCTCTCGTCAATACCGCAAAGATTAATTCCACCCAGATTTTCGCCATTTAAAGTTTCAATGGTAAACATGATTCTCTCGTTACTCTTGGAAAAATCCGCAAATTCTTCGGCAAAACTTTTGGCTTCAGCGATCGTGGGAGGCAGTTCCACTACATAATCAAGCAACCTGCGTGCGGGGGTGTCAAAACGATTGTTATAATGTTCTTCCCAGTCCTCGGGTTGCACAGCCCGCAGACGAACTACCCCATCCTGCCAGAAATAATTATCGAAATTATTATCCTTCATGGAAATCCCTCCAGCTATATTCTCTGCGCATTTGTTGCTTGACCATTGAATAACCGCCTTCTAGAAACAACTCGTTCCGTGTCATCACCCCGATCACTCCTTTCCAAATCTTGGCTTCTTCCACGGATTATACATCCGACTATTGAAGGAGTATATGTCATCCTCGGTTATAATTCTTTTTTCCCCGGACCACAGGTACCATGGCGTTAGGATTAAGCTCCTTTGGACGTATTAAGAGTTGCCGGACAATTCCTTCAAGATCTTCTCTTTTAGCTCCGGACTGCATTGATCCAACATTTGATATAGTTTTGCGGCAAATAAAGAAACATAGGAAGGGTCGATCTTGGCGCTCTCCTCAAAAAAACCTTCCGGGTATTGATGGACTGCCAAATCCCTTTCATCCACTGCACCCAAATACTCGAATACGTATTGAAAAGATTGATCTTGAATCAGTTCATCAACAACCTGTTCAATTCTATCCCGGCTTACACGATCTACGATAATTAAAGGGCTGCTCCCGCACCAGTACGTTCCGTTCAGGCAATGGCCTTTTTCCCTGTAATCCTGTCTTATGGACTCGTTACGCTTCCAAAATAAAAGGGCAGCCAATGCACCCTAGGGTCAGTGGCTGCCTCTATTTGGGGTTATCCAAAGAATAAATCAAGAATGTTCGATCCCGCCGACGATTGTTTATTGTAGAACTCCGAGTATCCGCAATTCCCGCAGTACACAACGATAAATTGATTGTGCTGAATATCGAACATTTTGGATAGGCCCGTGCCCGTCATGGCGACTTCTTTTGTTTTTGCGTCCCTGCTCCCGCATTTGATGCATCCTTTATCACTCATCATCTTTCACTCCCTGTACATGATGATTTCTAATACGTAAGAACCGTATGTTAAGTTGCATGAATGACTAGTGAAAAGAAATCTTCGTGTTGCATTTACACCATCGTTTTATTGACCGCTTTGATGTAGCGGGCCCTGACAATCAGAAAATACACCGCCTGGACGGCGAGAAAGGCCGCCGATGCGGTCAACACAGGAACATAAACGGGACTCATCGAATTCATCATCTCCATGACCGGCCCGAGTACCACCAACGACTGAAGCGTTGCTACCGCGATCGGGATAAAAAACAAAACGGCAATCTGAATGGTCGCCGAAACGTTCATCTCCCGGCTGCTGAGCCCGATTTTCGACAAGGAGCGATACATCACCGCGTCGGCGGTCAGCTCCGTATGCAATTTAAAATAGAGAAAGCTAGCGGAGGAAACCGAGAATATCAGCGCGATAAATACACCGATAAAACTAAAAAGCGAGAAGGTTTGTTTAAAGGTATAGTAATTTTCCGCCCGGGATTGCAGTAAACCTCCATGATCTCCGCTTCGGCTCCACTCGGTCAACTCAACGCCCAGTTTCGTTTCGGCATCCTCCTTGCCTGGAAGCTTGCCGGAATCGGGAACCATAAAGACGGTGTTATTTTGAACGTAACCTCCCCCGGCCTGATGTTCCTGCTCCAATCTCTCAAACACCTCGTCCTGGACAACCAGAAGCTTCCCCCTATAGGATAACGAAGCGGCTCTGTCCGTACGGGAAACAAACTGGAACGGATACGTCGATTCCGCTATCCGTACATTCAGGGTATTCCCTTGAGGGGGATACTTGCGTTCCGTTTCCGGAGATTGTATCATAACCGATTCGGTTTCGCCGAGTTGATCCACCGGGTCGATATTCATGACCGATGCCAAGCGGTTAAACTGACTTTGCGAAATCAGCATGGTCTCCTCTTTCCCCGCCGCGTAGCTGTTGTCTGAGATCAAATCCGCTTTCGCCACGCGATATTTCATGCCTTCCGTACGGAGGGATTGCTCGATGTAGGCCAGATCGTCCCCGGCCTTCGTTTTATCCCCGTCACTGTAAGTCGTGTACCTAAAATTGAACGGGTTGCTCATATAGGAATCCCTGATCGACTGCTGGGAAGCCAAAACAAATCCGGTGCTCATACATGCCAAAGCGACGACGACAGTCACAAGAAAAAGCATGCGCGCGTTATCCTTCAATTTATAGCTCATCTCGGAGATCCACAGCAGATTCGTGCCTTTCCAGGCGGCACTGCGGCTGCGCTGCAGCTTTTTTACAACCCAGACGGATAACTGGGAGTAGAAAAAATACGTTCCGGCAATCCCGGTGACGGCCGCAATCATAAGTCCGATCTCATCGAGTTTCTTCCCGTGAAGCGCCCAATACCCGGTCGAGAGTAGGGCGATGCCGAGCAGGAAAGTAAAAACGTTCGCTTTCGGTTCTTTCTTCGGCTTGCTGCTTCCCGTGAGCAAATCCAGAACTTGACGTTTACGAATAAACATCAATGTAAACATGGAAATAAACAGAAACAGCAGTATAAACGCGCCGGCGGTCAGCAGAATCGCTTTTGCGGGCCAGTAAAAGGGCAAGTCATCCATATCGATCATCCTAGTGCTGACGAGCAAAAACACTTTGGACAACATCAGGCCGGCCGCGATTCCCGTTAAGATAGCCACGGCGCCGATTAGTATATTTTCAAGGAAGATCAACAGGTTGATTTGGCGGGATTCCGCACCCAGGATCGTCAGGATGCCAAATTCGCGGTTGCGCGATTTCAGAAACACGCTGATGGAATACATCACGAAAAAGAAGGCGAATACATAGACGATGGCGGTCGCGATACTCATGCCAATCCGGGTCATGCTACCCATTTCGGAGTTCGCGATCTTCGGGTGGTAAACAAACACGGCATACGTGAAAAAAATCATGACCATAAACGAGCTGCTCAGCAAATAGGCGACATAAGCTCGCGCATTGCGGCGGACGTTGTTAAACGCGAATTGAGGAAAGTTCACTCGTATTCCCTCCCCAGAACGAAAGCATATCGATGATTTTTTGAAAAAAAGCCTGACGGTTCTCGCCGCGGTGAATTTCAGCCGCCAATTTTCCGTCCTTGATAAAAACGATGCGGTTGCAGTAACTGGCGGCCACCGGGTCATGCGTGACCAGCATCAACGTCGCTCCGTCCTTCTCGTTGATCTCGGCCAGCGACTCCATGACCGCCCGCGAGGATTGGGAATCCAGCGCGCCGGTCGGCTCGTCCGCCAACAGCAGCAGGGGCGATCCGATAATGGCCCGGGCAATCGCTGTTCGCTGCCGCTGGCCTCCCGAAATTTCGTAAATGCGCTTGTTCAAAATGTCGCCGATGCCAAGCTTGGAGGCCGTTTGCTTAAGCAGGCCATCCACTTCTTTTAACGGGCGTCTGTCCAGCGTGAGCGGCAGGACGATATTCTCGGCGACGGTAAGCGTATCGAGCAGATTGAAATCCTGAAAGACGAAGCCGAGCTGTTTGCGGCGAAAATGGGCGAGCTCCCTTTTTTTCATGTTATACGGATTATGTCCTCCGATTCTGACTTCGCCCGAACTGGGACGATCGATGGTCGATACCATGTTCAGCAAGGTGGTCTTCCCGCTCCCCGACGGCCCCATGATGCCGACAAATTCCCCTTTGCGGATCGTCAGATGAATATCGGTCAGGGCGTGCGTTGCGACTTTGCCCGTATAGACTTTGTTTAATGCTTTCACTTCGAGAATATCCAAAGTATGAAGCAACTCCTTTCTATACCGTGTTCAAATTATACCCTAACTTTACGACAGTTCATCTTTGGGTTGCCATCGGTTTAGGTGAACCGATCCTTACATTTGCGATAAGGGTATGTTCGCTTTTTTGTTCGCTTAGCGCCTAATTGCTGAAATTAAGAGCCATTTGTGCCCCTATTTCTGCGAATTTGCTTTTTCTCCGTAAAATAGCTATCCAAAGAAAATAAAGTCTTAGACTGCCACTGTTTTTATTCAACTAAGGTCTCCCGTTTGCGTAAAGACCTGGCATATGTGATACGGTTCATCTCAACGGGTCTATCGGCGAAAAAAGGAGCCATCTTTGATAGTTTTTTACAAGTCATAATGTACTCCGGTTAACTTCTCGGATAGTAACCAAAGTTTTTCCGCAAGCTGCACATCCAATGCCTTTTTGGGGAAATCTACAAACTTCGGTTTCTTAGCCTTTAGAGGATTCATTCCTAGCCCTACGTAAATATCTCCGGTGATTGTCGAATCCGTCGCCGCAATAAGTGATGGCCAAGATGATTGATCAGGAGGAGTTCCGAATATTTTCATTAATAGCAGTCCGAATGCTTTGGTGCCCTTCGGTGCGTTTCTCCCGATTCCTGTAGGACTTGTACCAGGATGTACTGCTATAGAAGTGATACCTTTCTTCTTCGCACGTCGATTTAATTCTCGGGCAAACAGTATGTTTGAAAGTTTCGAGCGATTGTATCCTGCCATGGGTCTGTATTTCTTGTCCATTTTTAAATCAGAAAAATCTATATCACCCATTTGAGCTGACTGCGCGCTAACTGTAACGATTCGACCGTGGTTCTTTTCAATTAACGGCAATAACAGACCTGTCAACGCGAAGTGTCCAAGATGATTGGTTCCGAAGTGCATTTCAAAACCATCGGCCGTCAGTTCACGAGTGGGAACTGCCATTACCCCAGCGTTGTTTATAAGGACGTCTATTCCTTTCACTTTCCCGTGGATCGTGTCGGCAAAGCTTCGAACTGACTTCAGATCAGCCAAGTTTAATGGATCCACTGTTACATCAATATTCGGTACCGTTTGTTTCATCTTTATGATTGCTTCTTCGCCGCGCCTAGAATCACGGCTTCCAATGATCACTTTGGCACCGTGCTTCGCTAGCTCTAATGCCGTATAATAGCCTACCCCGCCATTGCCTCCCGTCACGATAGCGGTTTTTCCTCTTAAGTTTGGGAGATCGTCAGGCGTCCAGTTTGGTCTCATGATTTATTCCTCCGAAAGGTTATATTTTAAAATGTAATTGGGTCATTACTACATGCAAAGCTGTTTCAGTCAGTCGTGAATAAACGAGGATTGTTTTATATAACGAGCATGTTCGACTGAATCGATCATGAATCTAGCCACGTCGTCACGAGAAATTTTAGCAAGCATGGAAGGAGTAAAAGCACCGTGCTTATATCGTCCTTTGCCCGGCTCATTGGTGAGCCTTGAAGGCTGAACGATAGTCCAGTCCAATCCACTTTTCCGCACAATACCATCCTGCCTTTCCTTATCGTAAAACTCTCGGAACGTTATTAAAGAAACCAGTTTTACAATCATTCTCATCCCAATTCCGAGCTGATTCCTGCTTTCTCTGCTGGTGCCAAAGCCCGTAAGAACGACCAGTCTCTTTACTTTATGCCTTCTCATTGCGTTCACAATTGAACGAGTCCCACGTAAGCATAGATCTGAAGGACTTCCTGCTGTGGCTCCTAAAGCTACAAACACCGCGTCTTGCCCCTCAACAGCCGATCCTACATCCTCTTCACTAAATACATTGCCTTCTACAACTGTTAATCCCTCCCGGGTAAACGGGATTCGATCTGCGGCACGTACAGAGGCTTTTACGGTATGTCCCTTAATGATCGCTTGGTCAATTAGCTGTAAGCCCGTACCCCCGCTAGCTCCAAAGATGGTAAACTTCATTGTTCTTTACCTCTCGTTTATCTATATCTCACCAATATTAAGTGAATATTCATTTATTATTGATGGAAAGAACAGCGATGCTACGCATCGCTTAAAATACTTTGCTATGCCTTAATAGCGTCCCAACTCATCTTGATGGCAGAATCTAATTGTTTACTATTCAACATGGTCCCGTTCTTCAAATGTGCTTTCAACAATTCGGCTATTGGCAAGATGGAGTAAACAACTAGAATGTTAATATCCTCCTTCTTGAATATCTCCTGTCGGATGCCGGCGTCAAACATCTCGAAGATCGGTTGAAACTGGCTTGCCGTATCCTCTAGGCACCATTTCTGGGGCAAAGGTGAATTCATGATTTGCTCCAGAAACAAAAAATAATCTTTGGAGGATTGAATAAAATCAACATAGTTGCGGATGATAGCCTCAAATCGTTCGTAAACTGTTCGGGTATGATCCACTCCCTGAAACATCTTCTCGCTCATCTTGCCTTTAATCTTCAAGTAGGTCTTGTAGAGCAGATCCTCCTTGTTCTCATGGTAAATATAAATCGTCGCTGCCGATACACTCGCTCTTTTGGCAATTTTTGATATCGACGTGTCAGAGAAACCGATCTCATTAATTAGCTGTACGGTCGCGTCGAATATTGCTTCGACTTTGTTATCATCTCTATATCTCATGAATCAATAATAAACGATCGTTTATTTATTGTCAACATTAAGGTATTGCTTGATTGGTTGACGCCCCGGGAAAGAATCTCAGCCTAAAAATTCGCTCTACTTGTGATACGGTTCACCTCGCATGATCTTAAAGTATCCTGCCTATAGCTTAATGATGCCCCGTCAGTCTAATACTTTATTTTCACCAAACAATAGCGACGTTTTGGGTCTTTATATGGAGACAATCCCGAAAAAAGATGTCTTTTTCCCTCGCTATGCAACAATAATAACGGCTAAAAATGCCCCTATTTTATGCACCTTTGTTTTTTCGGCTCAATAAAGTCCTCTTTTGCCGTTATTTTCAGAGCAAAAAAGACACCTCCTCCTCAGGATGTGCCTTCATTGATATTATGCACTTTGCTCAGAGTTAAGCTGATCGTCGTTCCTTCACCCGGCATGGACTCCAGCTCTATATCATGGTCTAACTTCCCTGCGATTTCCCGCACGAGATAGAGCCCCATGCCGGTCGATTCGTGGTACTGCCTTCCCCGCTCTCCCGTGAAATACGGATGAAACACGCGGTTGATGTCCTCTTGGGCAATCCCGATGCCCTCGTCGCGAATACGAAGCTTGATGTGCTCTCCGATGTCTTCCGCGGTCAAGACCACCGTTTTACCGGGACCGCCAGAATAATTCACCGCATTGGTTAAAATCTGGCCCAGCATGAAGCGAAACCATTTGGCATCCGTAAAGACGCGGACCTCATCGCCGATATCGAATTTTGGCGTGATTCCCTTGCGGATGAACAGCGTGCGGTTTTCCACGACGGCTTCCCTTGCCGCCCCGAGCAGTCCGACGGCTTCGACCGCAAAATCCTGTTCGAAATGCTCCAGACGGGCGGTATGGAGAACCATATCCAATCCTTTTCGGATCCGTTCAAGCTCTTCGCGGATGCTCTCGGCCGGCTCATCCTCCACATCGGCGAGCGTCAGCTGGATGACGGAAAGCGGCGTTTTCATCTGATGGACCCAACGGTTCATGAAGGTCAGGTGCTGCTCGGTCCGGCTTTGATGCCGGTGAAGCTGTTCGCGGTACTGCCGCTCGAATTGGGCTAACCGCTCGTGTAAAGCTTCGGGCAACGCAGCCTCTCCCAGCGGCGGATTGAACAATTCTCCCGGAGGCTCTTCCGCTGAAAGCGATTTATACATCGCCCTGTGCGTGAAATACCGATATCCGAGATAGACCGCCAGCACCGAAACGCTCAACAAAATCCCGTACAGGATAATCCGCAACGGGCGTCCCTCACCCGTTAACCCGTAAATGAAAGGAACAAGCAGCATTTGAACGGTAAAAAACAAAATAAGCGGCAACTGCTCTTTCCAGAATAGCTTCATGCCGGAGGCTCCTCTTCCGCAACAATCCGGTAGCCGGCGCCACGGACCGTCTCGATGTGGGCTTCAACTCCCAGCTTTCTCAGCTTCCGGCGTACCCTCGTAATATAGACGTTCAGCGTATTGTCGTCGATAAAATGCTGATCCTCCCACATCATGTCCAGCAAACGTTCCCGGCTGACGACCCGGCCGCCCTTTTCCATCAGCATCGCCAGCAGCTCGGCCTCTTTTTGCGTAAAATCAGTCGTTCTCCCTTCGCAAGACACTATATAGCGCTCCGGATACAGCACAATCCCCGCATACTCGATTCTCCGCTCCTGCTCTTGCCCGAATGCGTATGCGCCCACGGCGCGGCGGAGCTGGCTGCGGATTTTGGCCATCACAATCTCCATGTCAAACGGCTTCGTAATATAATCATCCGCTCCGTTCTCCAAGGCCAAGACCTGATCCATCTGACCATCGCGCGCGGAGATAAAAATAATCGGGCAGAGCGACTTCGCCCGGATTTGCCGGCACCAGTAGAATCCGTCAAACTTCGGAAGATTCACGTCCAGCAATACCAAATCAGGCTTCGTTTCCAGAAACGTATCCAGCACCTGGCTGAAATCCTCGACAAGCCGTACGTCGAAATCATATTTCATCATGGACGAGCGCAGCTTGTCCGCGATTTTTATGTCATCCTCCACAATGAGGATCTTATACATCTTAGAGCCATCTCCTTTCCCGCGAAGCACCTCTGTCTTATTCACTATACCGAAAAGAGACAGGCAGGGAAACCGAGTCGATCGTATTTATATCTTTAATAAACCATTCAGTCAAGAACTAGTTCATTAATCTCTTCATTTGTATTACATTTCAATAACATACATTTCAATAACATACATTTTCAGCAAAATACTCCGCGCACTCCTTTATGTTTTCATGTACCTTCATATTTCTATTAAGGAATATAACAAAATCCTCAATCTTTTCAAATTTAATGCATTCAATGACCTGCGGTACATATTTTTGAGATTCCATTTGATATGCCAAACTACATAGTACACAAACAATATCGGTAAATAAAACCCACATAGATGATTCTTCTTCGGTTATTCCTTCCATATAACTAAATTCTACGATATCGTATCCATCCTCGGAATCAACAGTTTCGTATATATCATCAGCGGTTATCTCTTTATTCGTTATCCATTCTTTACATTTTTCTATTATTAGTTGTCCCTCTTGATAACACTTATTGTCCTTCACTTTCTCCTGATAAGCCTTTAATAGAAATTCGGCATGAGTTAATAACTCGTTATATTGTCCTGTCAGATTCATTTTTTATTTCCTTTTCTAAATAGATAGGATATGCTTCCAATCTCTGTCCATATTGTTCTTCAGCCAGCAGTTACGGGTATCATTTTATATTCACGAAAACACCCCAGCCTTAGATAGCTCATATTTTAGTAAAGGGCGATAGCCCTGATGCGTGAATACGGTGTTATGGGATGCCAGTGCCTATCTTGAGTCGCTCAACTGTTATTGGTATTTCCTTTCTAATTCATTCTTGAATACTTGAATTGGTTCTTTATAATCTATTGGTTTATAAATGAACTTGTTCAGCCAAGCACTAAGATCGAAAGTATGATCAAATACCGCATCACTACAATAAAGTGACATTTCCTTCATTGTTCCCAGAACACTCTTATCATTAGTTTTTCCTATGCTTATTTCCCCTGCTTCCAAGAAATATTGATCAATTAAACTTCTTCTTAAACCTTCTAACATCAGATACTCTTTAAGTTCTTTCTTAAAATTATTCTGAAGTTTGTCTACTTGAAAACTCCTAATACCTCCGATGATTAAACATAACCGAGACGAATCATTTACAAAGATTATATATTTTCTTCTTAATTGCAATATATTAACATGCCAACTAAATAACGAATTAACCTCGCCTAATTCATCCGTAGCTACCTTCATATCTTTTATAAGTTTTTGAGTAAATCTAAGCGCTAGCATCTAATCCGCTCCCTATATAAATTCTCACTGGTTTCAAATTACGTTCATGTATCTACCTACAAACCCGAGAGGCGACGTCCCGCCGACTTAAGGCTGCGCCAGCAGCCAGCCGCAATGCGGTTATCGGTGAAAGTATAAAATAATTGGCGAATTTGAGCCTTGGTAATATATATCTGCAAATATTGCACAGTTATTAACTTGTTTCCGCCGCGTGTATACAGTGTTAGATGAGATTAATGGCTTCTTCAAAAAAAATTCATGGTCTAATTCCTGCGTATTCAAAAGCACTTCTAATGTCCTCAGCTATCATCATCCGTTTGCTCTTCTCGATATTGAAGCTATCGCCAGTCTGAGTATAAGATGGGTAAAATCTGATGCCATTGAGGATATATTCTCGATCTCTGATCTTATATGTTGAACCACTTGGAATGACATTCGATCCATATTTTTTCTTATAAATGTAGTTGACTGCTTTAATTGCAAAATCTCCCATGCACATAATGGACTTTACATTCTTGAAGGGATCAATTTCTTGTTCTAATATTCGACTGCAATTCTTGATCGTTGTAGCTGATACTAGATAATTTTTCTTACTGCACTTTAAAGCGGTTGTTAGATAAATCCCTAAATTACTGAGTTCATTAATTGAATTGACATGGTATCCAGCATCCTCTAATGCTTGACATGTTGACTTAAAAAATGACGCTTCCTCAGTAGTGTAGAAATAATCGTTTATATCCTTTGGTAAAGCTTCTGAAATCATTAAAACTTTGACGTTCGTATTCTGTATACTTGCCATTGATGTATGAACTTCAAGATTTACATCTTTGCAACTTGTTTCACATGTAAAATAATCTTTCATCTGCTTTATCTTACCTCCCAAGATAATCTTTGCTTTCTCTGCTTCTAGAAAAACAGTCGCTTTGCATGGATCCGACAGACTTAGCCTCATGGGGTTGCTCGCTGAATCCACTTCTCGTGAACTAAGGGCGGAACCCGCAGCGTCGATCCGTTGTTATCTGATGGGAATACTTCTTCGATATACTTTCAATACACTTTCAATACGAATCAATAGGTCTTTACACCAATTTTTAGACCAAGTACGGCTAACACTTGGCCCATACAATTGGCTTGGATGGTTTATTCCCTTCTAAGTCGTAGAAACAAAACCCACCTTCGGCTGCAACCTTGGGGTGGGTTTTTTACTTTCTCTTGTTGTTATTATTACTGAATGTTAATAAAGCAAGAATGAACGTTCCAAAAATGGAACATAATCGTTATTGCATCTTTTACTTCTATGGCTTCATCTCATCTCGAAGGGAAACCATGCCCGCCTAAGATTTAATTGTAGTTATATTTTACCTTTATTCACAACGGCGTACAAGCGTTCTTATATTGGCTTTGTTTTATTTGATTTGAAATATGGTTTTAATATAATAGCAGCCCTTTCACCTACGTTGTTGTACTGTTAAATTAATAAGGAAAGTACCTCCAGAGGCTTAAGGTGATTCAGCGCCGGGTCGGAGACTTGGTCTCGCAGTTGTTCGCCTGATCCCACTTCTCCGAATTTCCTCGTTCGAACCAAGGGGCGAATGCCCCGCAGAATAAATACAATGTTAACTGATGTCATTGCCTTCCTGAACTACAACCAAAAATAATTAAATTCTTGCTTTTCAAGCATCATTAACTGTTTTTCAAAATCTGCATTCGGCTTTATATCTTCAACGAAATGCCACCGATCTTTACTATCTTTCCAATAGATCTTCCACTTATTTTCTTCAAAACGAAACTGAGCAATTGGCAATTCAACTCGTTGTCCAGGCATGTATGATGGACGATCTTGTGAGAGGGTAACTGTGTTGCCTCTGAACTTATAAATGATCTTATATTCATCCTCGAGATGCTTAGGAATTTTTGCATCGATATAACTATCTAATATCTTTTCAAGTTTCTTTTTTGTAAAAGTATCGAGTGCAGCCATTTTAATTCGCTCCAATGTAATAGATTTTAATGTGACTTATAAATTGCAATGATTCAGTTAACTTTCTTGTATTCACGAACCCTCACCGGCTTAAGGGGTACAAGCCCCGAGCCGACGGACTTAGCCAGTGCAGGGTTGTCTGCTATTCCGCTTCCTCGAAATGCCTCTGCAGACCAAGGGGCGTTAGGACCGCCGCGCGAATTATAGTGTTATCCGGAGTTAAACCTCTTGAATACTTCCAAAGATTTATTCCAGCTCCTTGCTTAATACTTGCTCATCCTCTTGGTTATAGCTTGCTTTTTCATATGTTTTTATAGCCTTTATATTCTTTAATCCTGTCAAAATTTTTATATGCTTTACTCCCGAATTCTTAAATATTTCTTCTAATAGTTCTATCATCATTACAGCGAAGCCATTCCTTCTTGCAGATTCTTGTACGTACATTTCCGTAATTTCAGCTTGATGCTCCGCATAGCAAAACGATTTATAGATCTGTCCACAAGCAAATCCGACAATTTGCTCTTCCAGTACAGCTACTGCAATAGTTTCCCTTTTATTTAATAGATCCGTTTCCACCTCTGCTTCGCTTCGCTGAACCCCGTTAAATTGATAATTCAATTCTACTAAAGACGGTATATCTTCTTTCACTGCTACGCGAACGAATAATTTAGGATCTGGCAATGAAGCCCCTCCTTGATCATAGTGGAACACTTTAATTGCATTTCTGGCTTAACTCGGCAAAAGTTTCTTGAGTAGCATTATTTGTCCAATGTGATATGCATTATGAATGCATAGATTTGATACTACTCCCCACCAGGGAGCATTGAAATAAGAGGGGATTTCTGATACTAGTTTTAGATCTGCACTTTCCTCACGTGCCCTATTCCAACTAGAAAGGACGATTTCAAGTCTCAGTAAAGTCTTCTTCCACTCAAGATCATTTATGGAATGCGGATTTACATAAAACGTA
The DNA here is from genome assembly GCF_003337355.1 of Fontibacillus phaseoli. Taxonomy (GTDB): domain Bacteria; phylum Bacillota; class Bacilli; order Paenibacillales; family Paenibacillaceae; genus Fontibacillus; species Fontibacillus phaseoli. Next base: position 257,286 of record NZ_QPJW01000002.1, read on the forward strand.
TCATCATTGTTTATTGGAATATTCAATTCAAATTGTTCAGTGTTATATCTTTCAAGCCATTTCTCTTTCCAGAAAATAAGATGATTCACAATCGACCAAATGGATGGTTTTCTTTCAGTCTCCAAAGCAGCTTGTGTTGCATTTAAGAATAAACCAACTCTTATCGTTATAACAAGCGTTCAGTTGATCTAATAGAATAGATTTATAATTTATACCTATACCTCTCTTCCCATTTTAGTTCTCTGTTCATTCGAAGGTAGCTGACTTCTATGAATGCACGCATCATGTCTTTATAATATGTTCTTGTGCCATTCCTTCTTCAAATCTAATCATATGGGTTTCAAATGTCCCTTCTTCAAAAAGCAAAGGTATTCTTCTTCTAAAGTTATCTTGCATTTCAATGTTGTCGATTTCATCAATTAATATCCATTCCGCCTTCCCTTCCCTGCAATCTTCTATCAGAGTCCCATCAAAGTCATATGTAACATAATTAAAAACCATATATCTTTCATTAGTAGGATTCATGTATTCAGCAAGTCCTTTAAATATTAAATTCTTCACGGTTAGTCCTGTCTCTTCTTTAACTTCTCGAATTGCACATTGAATTGGACTCTCCGGGAATTCAATCCTCCCGCCTGGAGCAATATATCCTTTAAAAGAATCGTGTTGTCTATTAAGAAGTAATATTTTTTGGCCGTTTACGATCAAGCAAATCGTATACATTTTAATGGTTTCTTCCAAATTGAATCCTCCTCAATCCCTGTTTTCGTTGAATCAAGTAAACTTCGTATAATACTTTTTATCTTTATTGACTATAGAAAATATATACATAATCTATATGTTCAACATGTTGTTTCTTCCTTCTCTGACATATTGTAAATCCAACACTTTCATACATCCGCTGAGCAGGGATTAGATCATTATTCGTGGTTATTACTATTATTTTCACATTGTTTTGGGTGATTCTATTAATTGCTTCTTGAAGCTGTAATTTGCCATAGCCATTTTCCTGAAATTCCATACGGACTTAATAAATTTATAATCGATACTTTCTAAACAATCCTTCCCCATGTACTCTCTGGTTTTACCATGATTCAAAATTCTCCTTTTTATTACCCGATAAAGACATAGATATCGTGAAAAATCAAAAAAGTAAACAGTGTCCGCGAAAGATATTCTAAAATCTATGGTTCTTGAATAGTTCCCATCCATGATATAAGTTTCTTGAAGTAATAAATCCCTAAGTATTTCATCAAACTCCTGATTACTACAACTAATCCATCCCGGTTTCCAGTAAAATGAATCTAAATGAATTACAGGTATGTCTGATTCTTTGCCAAGTCTTGAAGAAAAAGTTGACTTGCCAGATCCGGGACAACCAATGACTAACGCTTTTTTCATTTCTTCCTCCAGGATAGCTTTCAATAAAATACTGCGACGATTTTATCTAACGTTGTTGTATTCACGAAATGACCCAACCTTTAGATCGCTCTTATCTTAGGCTGGGGTGTGTTTGTTGTTAGAGCTTCTTCCACGATTATACATCTGACAACCGAGGGGCGATAGGCCCGATGCGTGAATACGGTATTAGCTGAAATCATTGTCTTCTTTGAAAAACTTACAAAGAAATAGCTGTAATTAGCTCAATTACTTTGTTAATAGCATTATCCCTTCCATTCTTATCCATTCTATCAATAATTTTATGTCTTTTCTCAAATACATTATTAATAGCTTCCTTAAATACATTATCTTTCATATCTTCTTCAAGTAAAATTTCACAGTAGCCTAATGACTTAAACGATTGAGCATTTAATACCTGGTCTCCCCGACTCGCTTCTTTAGAAAGAGGTATTAATAACATCGGCTTTTTTAGTGATAAAAACTCAAAAATTGAATTTGATCCCGCTCGTGATATAACAATGTCTGTCATAGCTAAAATATCGACCAAATCACTATGTACATATTCAAATTGCTTATATTCGCGATAAATATTGTACGAATTATCTAATTGTCCTTTACCACATATATGAACAATTTGAAATTCACTTATTAAATGATGTAAATTTCTCCTAAGCATCTCATTAATACGTTGTGATCCCAGACTTCCACCTATACAAAGAATAACCGGTTTATTTCTTGTAAAATTACACAGGTTTAGTCCCTTAATCGCACTACCGTACATAAGCTCTTCTCGTATAATTGCTCCAACAAATATTACCTTGTCATTTTTTATATGTTCCTTTGTTTCCGGAAAAGTTACACATATCTTAGAGGCAAAGGGAATAGAAATTTTGTTAGCTAACCCAGGGGTGATATCAGATTCATGAATTATAATAGGCACACGGTTTAACCATGCCCCTAAAACTACAGGGACCGAAACAAAACCGCCTTTTGAAAACACTATACTTGGCTTCATTTTTCTTATATGTTGATAGGCTTGAACAACTCCATTTATAACACGAAAAGGATCCTTTAAGTTTTCCCAATCAAGATATCGTCTTAACTTTCCCGCTGAAATACCTATATACTCCACATTACCAAGTTTCTTAACAAGCTCTGCTTCAATACCATGTGTTGAACCCATGTATTTAACTTCCCAGCCCATATCAATAAACTTAGGGATCAAAGCTATATTAACAGTGACATGACCAGCAGATCCCCCGCCGGTAAATAATATTCGCTTTGACATCACAATCACCTCGCCTGGGGATGTATTTATGTGTTTATTAATCGTTAGTACAATAATTCAGCTAACGTCCCCGTATTCACGACGTCCCACAGACTTAAGACTTCGCCAGGAGCTGGCCGCGATGCGTTTAGGGAGTTGGATGTGCCTGGCTGATTCCGCTTCCCCGTATCTGAGTTCGCTCCAGTCCAAATCTCTCCAACTCCGGCCCGGACCAGGGGCAGCGTCCTGATGCGTGAACAAGGTGCTATTTCATGTTAATTATGGGGGGACTTCTTCGAATACACTTTCAAAGCATCCCTAACTATCTTCTTATTAATGCCACTCGCATTACTGATTCGTTCAACCCATTCTTCCATAGTTTGAAGTGTACTCTCAATCTGCTTCCCATCTATTGAACTAAAGAAACTGATATAGTTATCAAACTCCCAATAGATTACTTGACGATCAGTAAAAATTCTCCTTTCAACAAGTGGAGTCCATAAAGTTCGTTGAGTTTTCTCACCTTCAGCAATTAATCTCTCATCCGATAAAGGATTTAAGAGATACCTTTGATTACTTACTTTTCCATTCGGCCTTTTATATGTCACAAAAAGGCTATTCTCCGATGATTCTAATTTTACTTTTGCACCTGGAAAGAAGTTATCTAAAAATTCTTCCGTATAATCATCATTATTTTGTTCAATTAATATTGGTTCAATCCATTGATCACCTAAATCACATAAGTACCTGTTACCCTTATCGTTTAAAACAACCACAGCAACGTGAGATTCAGGAGTTAATATTGCATAACTATGAAAATTTTCCTGTCTGAATTCATCAATTAACCAAATTGCTAAATCAAAACAATTTCCTGATGTGCCATACTGCTCCCTATGTGATTTCATTTGTTCAACTGTTCGTTGTTTATAATCCGAAGTTAATTGGGAATACCAGGCTTTTGTTATTGTTTCCATGGGAAAATTGTCAAACTTCTTCCAAATGCTAAGTACATCCTGAGTAGCCCTCAAATCTCTTCCCCCCATATTTAATTTCTTATAATGTTTCCGCGTTCACGACGTCCCACCATCTTAAACGAAACGAAGTGGAGCGGCCGCGATGCGGTTAGATGATGTAGATGTGTCCCCGGCAATCGCTTCTCCGACATAACTTCCGGGACCAAGTCGGCTTGTCCGCTAATGTGTGAATACATTGTTATGTGAGCTCTATCCCCTCTTTGAATGTCCCACAATAAATAAAAAAAACCTGCAATCTTTATTGCAGATGAAGTTCTAAGGTGTTGTATATATCTCATCTCCGGCTCGCACTTGAATGCCTAAATCATCAACAGCATCCTGAGAAATTAATGTGTGACTCGCTCCAGTATCAATTACGATAACCTTGTCAATCGATGTATGATAAACCAAAGTATTGTTCTTACTATTCAGTAATTCATGTATAGCATCTTCGTCACGAACCGGTCCAATTACAGCTACTTCAGAAATAACTTCTTTATCGTCAAATTTTTTCGATTGGAGACTTCGAACTTAACAAATTGATTTGGATAAATGGTTCTAACTTCGTCCCAGTTCAGATGCTAATTCCTCCAACAATTTTTCTTAATTGTATCATAAATGGGGTGCACATGGCTTTAGAGGGAATTTCTTATAACGTCTTTGTATTAGCGAACCCTTACCGGATAATCTCTTCAATTTGTTCTTTAGTAACTCAACTTTCGCACCTGGAAATTGTCTTAAACCCTTGAGGGCGTAAGAAGAATTCAAAACATTTATTCATATTGACAAAAAACACCTTGCTTGTTTGGTATCATGGAAGTGCGACCAACCATGCCAACAAGAAAGGTGCGTAACTCTATGTTATGGCAATGTCCAGACTAACTGAGAAGGCTCCCGGGAGTCGGGGCTCTGATTACCTCTCTAATTAACCATCCACTCCGTATAACAATACCGGAATTTTTTTACAAAAAGTATCAAACATGACGGCTGCTTCCTGACGAAGCATGGGGCGGGTTGGCTCATAATCAACAGCGCCATTAGCATCCACCTTCACCTCAGGCCCATAGAGCTGCATAGCGGCTACAAATTGCACTGCTTCTGAAGCCCAAGGTGCCGGCAACGTTCCCATCAGCTTGGCTTGTGGCGCCTGAGCAGATACATTGGATTGAATGAATCTCCAAAGAATAGAAGCCGCTTCTTGTCTGGTAATGGCACGGTCTGGCTCAAAGCGGCCATCCGGTGTCCCTTTTAACCCTGCATATAGAACCGCTGATTGAATCTCTTGTGCCAAATCATGCCCTACTACATCCTTAAATATTACTGGGTCCTTAGATAGCTGGAGCCCGACAACTTTCATCAACAGCTGCACAAATTCTCCACGTGTCATGGCTTCTTCCGGTCTAAAGGAATTCGCGGCATTTTTATTCAGAAATTGCTGTTGATTTAATTGGTCAATCGAAGCCGCATAGGGACTATCGGCAGATACATCAGAGAATGGAGACTGCACAGGCATTTTTTTCAGGAAGCTATCCGGATAGTTGTAATACATGTATTCAATTTCACCATGCTCATCTGCCTTAAAGCCTGCCTTTACACCTTGTTCATCCTCAAATAACAACGCCTCTATTTGTTGAAGCTTATGGGTTCCCTTTGCATCCTTAATAATAAGTGTTCCATCCTCACCCGCTTTCACCTCTGCACTAAGTAGAGGTATTCTCAAATCTTGAAATCTCCCTTCAAACTTGGCTAAGCTTTCCTTGGATGATTTGATGGGTGTGGCAGCCTTGTGTTGTTCAGGATAAAATTGATCCATAAATGAACCAAATATCTCATCGCGGGGGTCCAGCGCTTCACCATTGACAATGATCATGGCGCCTACCTTTTGCTCCGGCACCATCCACAGCCAGGAGTGAAAACCAGGAAGGTCACCACCTTTTCCAATGACGGTCTGACCATTGAAAAGATGATGATGCATGGCTTCAAAACCATAAGACATCACGGGTAAGCTGTCATTAATACCGTATTGGTAGGCTTCCATTGTATTTGTCGTTTTTTCTTCCAGAATGCGGCTATCGCCAAGCTTGCCTCCATCTAACATAGCGAGCATGTATTGGGCCATATCACTACCGGTAGAGAACATGCTACCACTGGGATCTATGTCAGGATAATTAGGATATACAGCGATTTCTTTACCTGCATCATCATAGGTTTTTGCAAGATTTTGTTGGACTTGGGGCGATAATAAAAAGTCACTATGTGTCATGCCAAGCGGCTTAAATATGTTTTCTTTTACGTAAGTATTGAAGTCAGTTTTAGCTACATTTTCTACGATATATCCCTGGTGTACAAAAGCCACATTATCATACCGGTAGGCCTCGCCAGGTTTTATTTTTACCGTAGGCACGTTATTTTTCACATAATTCTGGAGAGTAACACCTGGAGTATTACCAGAAAAATCAGTATAATCATAACCTGTTGTGTGGGTCATCAGGTTCTTCGTCGTAAGGGGAACGCCAGTCTGATTGGGGATTACAACTCCATTCATATAGGCAGAGATATCACGATCCAAGTCTATCTTGCCTTGTTCGGCAAGCTGCATCACCGCTGTAGTTGTAAATAGCTTGGAGATAGATGCCATTCTAAATCGGGTAGTGTCAGGTTGGATTGGTGTTTTGGAAGTCACATCTGAGTAACCATATCCTTTGTTAAGCAGGACTTTACCATCCTTTACAACTACAAATAATGCCCCCGTAAGCTTCTTCTTCACATCAGCGCAGGCAAAAAAAGCATCCGCAAATTCCTCTACGGCTTTAGCTGTGATCGGAGGAGTTGCAGAGGTTGCTGTCCCTTTCTTAGCCAAGCTTTGGGTTTGGGCCTGATTGTTATTTGGTGTGACCGCTGCATAAGCAGGTAAGCCAGAAGATGACAGGACTAGGCCTGCGATCAAGACACTAGCTAGGATAACCTGTCTGGGCCTTTTACAATTTGATGGTTTCATATATATACTCCTCTTCTTGGGTTTTTCTTCCATCCTAAATTGTATAATACCCTCATTCCCAGCCACAACCATCGTTAGCCCAGTTATACCCAGATCAAAAGTTAGTCACCAGTACTGAACGATGGTCCAGCCCATAACCCGACCTTGGTCCATTTCCACCTATTTAGTGCTGTTGACAGCTGCTTTATGCGAAACGAATATTTGACCAAATCCATCTTTCCAGGCTGAACTCTTTTCGTTGTATCTAAAGTGCAATGACCCATAAAGCGCCCCTCGGTATAGGCATATTGGAGCACTTTGCGGTACGGCACCCGGATAATGCCGATAAACTGGCGGACTCCAGGAATGAAGAAGCTGACCAGCAGTAATTGGTCCCCGTATTTGTCATAGTATGAAGTCCATCGGCAAGCCGGTGAGCAGGACCAGGCATCCATATTCGTGAAACAATTGTTCAACTAACCCGATCACGTCCATGAGCATTCTCCCTCTTGTGCTGCAAAGTCCCGCCAGACGAGACAAGCTTGTTTTGCGGCAAAATCAAATAAAAAAGTGCAAGAACCGCCATCAAAGCAGTGCTGATGCTAATGGCAGCGGCATTCGTATACTGGCTGGCCATCCATCCCCCGATGACCGGGCCAATCATAATACCGAGCCCTTCAATCCCTGAGAGTACTCCCCACCCGGTCCCCTTCTGATCCTCCGGAACAAGATACGACAGCACCGCATTCCAGGCCGGAAGCACGGCTGAGTAGGATAATCCCAGCATAAAAGCAAACAGCATGGTTAATGCAGGCGGCGGCATGGATACGACTAACAGAGCCAATACGGCCGTAAGCGATACGAAACCGGCGACCAGCATTTGCTTGTGCCCCCAACGATCGGCCAGCTTCCCCATCGGGACAAGAAACAGCATCGCGCCTGCCCCGCCTAACATGAGCATTAACGAATATTGCGGCTGGCTCAGACCGAGATGGTCAGCGGCAAAACCGGGCAGTATCGGCAGCAGCAGTCCCGCGGCGGTCATCTGCAGGACCATGCCTGGCAGCAGCCATTTCAGCTGGACTAGCCTTCTCCGCAGTCCTGCCAATTGTTCGGCAAAGCTGACGTTCTGGAGATGCAAGGGGGTTGTTCTGTTTATCGCGAACGATGCGATGCAGCCGACGGCGAGCAGCACAACCATCAGCCGGAAGGCAGGTTCGAAGCCATAATCGAAGGTGAGATTGATCGTGACCGGTCCCAGACCGATGCAGGCCAACCACACGGTATATATCGCCCCCATCTGGGCCGCCCGCTCCGTCAGCCGGATTTTCTCCAGACAAATGAGCCATATAGGTGACGCTCCCATCCCAAGCATCACGGAACCGGCAACGAGCCCCCAGGCATACGGACTAAAGAACACGGAGGCTAGTCCGGACAGCATCAGGACGAAAGTGGCGGGCAGCAGCCAGCGCAGCGAAAACCTGTCCAGCAAATATCCAGCAACACATTTAATCAGCGTATCGGCTGTATAATGAAGCGAGACGGCAAGACCGACCAAAGCAACGGTTTGCCCCGACTCGTTGACGGCAAAGTTCGGCAGAAACGAGAACAAGAAAGCGCTTCGGACAAACTCTGTGCAAAAAAGCACCATGAACAGCGTCAGAGTAGAAAGCTTAAACGCGCTCCTCCCGCTCATCATATACCACTCCTTCCTAAGGGACTTGCCTCAGGAAACAAATGCCGGACAATATGGTCCGCAGCCGCTTCCTGCCTTGACGCGAACAGTCCGTTGATCATCGACCGCTTGATCGGCTCAGAGGAGATCATCGCTTGTATCTGCGACACCAGATCATGAATCGTAAAGGCCACGACTGCCGCTCCTTTGCGCTGCAAATACAGGGCGTTTTCCTTCTCCTGCCCCAGAAACGGCTTTAGGATAAAAATCGGAACCCCGGCCTGAATCGTCTCGGATAGTGTAACGCCTCCCGCTTTCGTGACGACGCAGCAGGCGCTGCTCATCAGAACATGCAATTGATCGGTGAAGCCGAATACATCCACTCTTGCATCATCCGCCCAGCTCTCCGCAAGCTTCCGTCTCCATCCTTCCTGCCGGCCGCAAATCACTTGAATGCGGACGCCCGACAAGAGCAGCAGCTTCCCGATGAGCCTCGATAGCGAATGCAATGTGCCGCAGACGTTTGCCATAAGCAGAATCACATGCTCATCTGCTTCTTTGCCGGAGCCGGAACCGATCATTGCCGCATCATGAAATGACTCCCTGACCGGAATTCCGGTCACGGCAATACGACTCTCGGGGACTCCCTGCCTAACCATAGCCTCTTTCACGTCGCTGGCAGGGACAAAATAATGATCCGGCTTGGCGAATAGCCATCTTCGGTGAACGTGAAAGTCCGTTATGACAACAGCGGTCCGGGGACGGATCCCAGATAATGCCTCGCTGCTTGGCAAGCTGCCGAACGGGAATGTATAAATGATGACTTCCGGCTGGTACTGGAGGATGATTTCCTTGAGCCTGTCGCCGCCAAGACTGTTCATCCAGGCTGCGATTTTTCCCTTCATGGGAAGCCGGTTGGTCAGATGGTAGGACCATCCGTAATAGGGAATGCCCAGGCTGGCTGCATACAGGCTTTGCCGGTACAGATAGCGGATGATTTTGTTCAGCACAGGATAAGCTTCCCGGAACAAGTCGACAACCGCCACCTGGCTATAACCATTGCGGGTCAAGCTTTGCTGCAACACCTTGGACACCTGATGATGACCTTCGCCGTAATCGGCCGTTAAAATTAAAATTTGCGGTTCCTGTCCCACTACTATCACCTCATTTCACTTGTCAAGCCATTTCATCCAGACGAACGAATTGCAAGTTGCGTCCCTGTAATTGATGCAGCGCTTCCTCCAGAGCCCGAAGCATAAAATAGGGCGCGTGACGGTCCGCTCCCGGCGTATCTCCGCTGTCATGCAGCAAAATAACAGATCCGTCCGTAATTCCGTTCAGCAGCGTTGCCTTCAGCTTCTTGCGGCAGCTTCTGCTGCGCCAGTCCCCCGCCTTCAAGGACCAGAGCACGATGCGGTACGATTTGGGATGAAAGAAATCGAAACAATTCATGAGCCCCCACGGCGGGCGATAGTGATCCGGCCTTTTTCCAATAATGGATTCAATAATATCTGCGGTCCGTTCCATATGATCACGCCGCACCGTCCAGGGAAGCATCAGCCAATTGGAGGTGTGATGGTAATTGTGGATCCCAATCTGATGACCTTCACGATGCATTCTTCTGATCAGATCCGGGTGCATCTCCGCCTGCGAGCCAAGCACGAAGAATGTGGCCTTCACTTGATAATCCTGCAGTAAATCCAATAATTCCGGTGTATACCTCGGATGCGGCCCATCGTCGAACGTGAACGCTACCTGGTTCTTGGTCGTTCCCTTGCGAAAGGCGCCAAATCCAGTTATTCGTGTCAGTAAACTAGGAATTAGCATGTACAGACTGATGAAGCTTATAAGTCCAATCAACAAATATTTAACAAGCAACGTCTTTATCCCCCTTAGCGAAAATTAAGCTAAGCATACTGCTGCAAGGAGCAAACCCATTTTTCTTCCTGTGTATCGCTCTGCATGCTCAGAATTTGCATGACCGCATGTCTGGCGGAATCCTGCTGTCTGCACAGCCCTGCCTTCTCCTTCATTTCTTCCAATAGGGAGGGCTGTTGAACCAGCCGTTGAAGCTGATCCTGCAGATTGTCAAACTGACATAGATACGCTACTCCCGCTTGAATCAAATAATCGGCATTATCCTTTTCCTGCCCCAGCCGTGGCTCCAGCAGCAGCATGGGAAGCTGAAGCTCCAGCGCTTCGGAGGTCGTCAGTCCGCCCGGCTTGGTAATCAATACGTCTGCGGCCGCCATCCATTCATGGATTCCCTCTAGGAAGCTTGTCAGCATGACGTTATCCCTGTCTCCCAACACTTCATGCAGGTGGTGCAGCAGCTTCACATTGCGTCCGCATACGATGACAAATTGCACGTTAGGAGGAAAAGAGTCAGATTGTAATTGCTCGATGAAGGATTTATCTATAATCCCGCAGCCGCCGCCCATCACCAGCACGACAAAGGCGTCAGAAGCCAAGGCCAGCTTCTCGCGCAGCCGGTCTTTATTGTCGGGCTGACTGTAGGACGGGCGAACAGGGATACCCGTTACAGCGATTTTGTGGTCAGCAACGCCTTTTCTCTGCAGAGCTGCACGCACGCCTTCGGAGCCAACCAGATACAGATCCGTAGACGGATGTATCCAATAGCTGTGATCGGAATGGTCGGTAATGACCGTAGCCGCAAGCAAATCTGTCATCCCTTTTTTCTTAAGCAAGGAAATGGCGGCTGATGCCGGCGGGAACGTGCTGACTATCAACGTCGGCTGTTCCTCATACAGAAGTCTGAGCAGCCGCTGCAGGCTGGTCGTGCAAAAATTGTTCAGGAAGAAAGTAAGTATACTACCCGTCCGGGTCTTCTGATACAAATAACCGTATGAGGAAGGAAAATGCTTCACCCATTGCAGGAAGCAATACCGTTCAATCACATGCATGCGGGGATGGATCCATTCCATGAAGTCGACCACCTTCACCTCTACTCCCGGTTTATACAGCGCCGATGCCTCCAAAATCGCCTTGGCCGCCTGCATATGTCCATCCCCGAGTGCGCCGGACAGAATCAGCAGCTTTTCCCGTTTCATGCTATTCATCAACAATCGCCTCCCTCGAGAAATTCAACAATGTATGAACAAAACAACCAGCACCGCCGTTAGGAATCCGACCATCCCTCCAGCCGCACAATCGATCGGATAGTGATAGCCCCAATAAACCCGGGATATGGCCACCAACAAGGCCAGACCAATCAAGACAAGCCTAATTTCCGGCGATGAGGCCAACACAAAAGGTGTAACCAGGGCGAAAATAGCGGTTGTATGGCCGGATGGGAAGGAATAATCCTTCAACGGGAATTTGCCTACCTTCACCTGCTCCAGCTTGCGGAAAGGCCGGTCTCTGCGTACCTTTCTCTTGATCAGGATAGCAACGATATGGCTAACGGCCAGTGCGATCAAGCTTTGCAGCCCAATTTTGCCGAACTCCCCCTCGGCGAACCATGCCAGGGACACTGCGCAAATGATGGTAAACAAAGCTCCGCCCAGATGGGTAATCCATCCGAACAATCGGTCCAGGGCCCGACTGCTCAGGCGTTGGTTGAACCAGAAAAACATCGTTTGATCAATTCGCCTTATCCACTGCATCCTGCTTTCCGTCTCCGTTCCCTGTTTTTTCGATCGATTGATGTTCATCCCATATCTTCCTCCGCTCGCGCAGCTTCCGTATCAAAAACCATATTGCCGCAATCGCTCCCCCAACGCCCACCAGCGTAATCGTGAGAACTTGATCTACCATATTCTCTGCCGCGCGGCCAATGACCGCATAGCTGAGCAGCTTCTTAGTATCTTTTGTTTTAATTAATTGGAGCTTGATTGGGATAGACACAATTCCTCCGGAACGGACAGCCTCTTCACCGTCATAAATCGGTTCCTCAGCGAGCTCCGGGAGTGAATCAGCAACATCGGTATCAATTGTTCGGTCTTGCGGCCAATCCGCTTCTTGCCTTCAGGGTGCATGACGGATAACAATAATCGGAGATAAGCCGTTGTAATGCGTTGGAACAGATCGGACTTCATCGGTTGTTGTTCGAAACCAAGACCATGTGTCAAACCACGATGAAGCAGCGTAATGCCGACTAACGCCTTAACATCTATGAACTCCGGCTGACTTGCGAACGCCTCGCTGATCTGCTGCATGGATTTCCGTATAAGCCGGGCCGTCTTGAGCGCCGCGCGGTCTGAGCCTTCGGATCTGATCAGCGTCAGAATCGTTTCATTATTGAGATGGAGTTCCCCGACCAGATCGCCTTTATCAATGATGGTGGAGTCCGCACAGAGAATGCGCTCCCCCCGGTGTTTCTTAATCATGACTTTGCAAATTCCAAAGTGCGATGTATGCGAGCCGCGAAAGCGTGAAATCCAATCGAACCCTCTTTCCCACACCATCCAGGCCGCCTGCATTGAAGATTTGCGTAAACGAAGCAACATTGATCCAACCATCCCTCATTCAAATTTTAATCGACGAATTCATTGCCAACCGGACACGGATACAATGACAAGATTGGTAACATAACAACTGGATTTCGATAAAGCCGGTAGCCTATTCGCTTCCCTAAGGAAACCGACGAGTATTCTCTTATTTTCAGTATCCAAGTATCCATCGTCCCCCTTAATTGAATTATTCATTTAATTGCAAACCAAAGAACTTTTTGCCTCAAGGACTTATTTAGATCGTCCGTCTCCTAGTAAACAACCAACCGCCTGCCATAAATATACAGCTGAATAAGAACGTGAGTCCAAATCCCTGAAGTAGCGAATCGTTAAAGAACAGCATTAGGAATCCGTCTGCCACTTTAGGCCGGAGAGAGGAAAGCGACGTTGCAATCGGTATCGCCGCAATAAGCAATAACCAGATAATCCATCCTACGAAATGCCGCAATCCAGAAAACAGCAGATTTAACAATGACATAAGCATCATATAAGCCCCGAACTGGTAAACAAACATACCGACTAAACCGAATTGATCCCAATGAAATATCTCAAGAATATTAATGGTATGTTCATATTTCCGGATTACTCCAATTTCAATTTGCAGCCATAACGTATTGAACAGAGAGAACACAGCGGACCATATTGTGTTAATCACCAATACTCCGACATAATACTCTTTGCGCGATGCGCCTAAATTGATAATCCTTTTGAAGAAGCTGATGGGAAGGATACTCGCCACAAAAATGAGGGATATCGTAAACAGATTAGCGACAGACATATCAGCCTTGTGCTCGCCACCAAGAGACAGGTGCACAACCACACTGGCTATAACGTTTACCGCAACTATACCCGTAATGCATAATAAGTAAATTCGAAGCTCATAAAAAGAAGCCTTCAATAGTACCATCAACTTATTCATCATGTTCGCCTTCTTCTATTAAATATGCAAAAAACTTTTGCAGCGGCAGTCCGTCAATAGATATTCCCAGTTTGGTTGCCGAGACTCTTTCCTCTTCCCCAATCTTGTCATAGACCGCTGCAAGGGCACCGCTGCCGTACGACTCTCGATAAATCACGCGTTTTCCGTTCGTAAATTTCCCAATGGCCTCATTGCTGCCTCTCATCAAATGGGAGTTAATACGGATTTTTTCCACGTCATCATGCAACAAGATACTTCCGGCATCAATAATAAAAATTCGCTCTACTACGTTGGCGATCTCGTCAATCAGATGTGTAGATAGAAGTATCGTTCGCGGATTCTCGGCGTAATCCTCAATCAAAATGCGGTAAAACTTCTCCCGCATCAGAGCATCAAGCCCGAGCACCGGCTCGTCAAAGATGGTAAGCGAAGCTCGGCTCGCCAAACCAATAATGTTGCCGAGGAGCGACTCCATCCCTCTGGAAAGCTGCCGTATCTTTTGGTCTTTGCTTATCTTGAACGTTTTTACAAGTTTATTGGCAAGGCTCCAATCCCAGTTGTTATGAAAGACGGATGCCCACTCAAGCGTTTCCATGACTTTAGCGCCCCCTAAGAAGAGGTTCTTTTCCCTTACATAACAAGTATTCGCAGGCATATCCCCTGCATATAATCGCGATCCTGCAATCTCGATTTCGCCGCTGTCGGGAAACGATCCTCCGGAAATCATATTGAGCAACGTCGTTTTTCCCGCTCCGTTTCGGCCAAGTAATCCGTATACGGTGTTTTCCTCCAGCTTCAAATCCAAATTGAGAACAGCCTTTTTATTTCCGTAACTTTTGTTTACGTTCGTACAAGCAAGTATGGCGCTCACTGGTCATTCAACTCCTCTTCTCTTGTCGAATCATATCAATTATGTCTTCTGTGGTTAGTTCGAGTTTATCCGCCTCATCAAGCAACTTCATAATCAAGTCATCGTAAAATCTGTTCCTTCGTTTCTCCATAATAATCTGTTTAGCTTCAGCTGCAACAAACATGCCCAATCCCCTTTTTTTGTACAAAACCCCTTCATTCACCAGTAAAGCAATGCCTTTCACCGCTGTTGCCGGATTTATTTGAAAGGTGCTCGCAAATTGTGCCATAGAAATAATCTGATCGTCCTCCCGGTAAGTTCCGTTCAGAATATCATCTTCGATCATCTGAGCGATTTGTTGAAAGATTGGCTGGCTATCATCAAAGCGAACCATCATTAGATCACCCTATCGGTATGTTAGTCTTGTAACATACTATAATGCCATTGGATTTATCTGTCAATAGGCCATTTCAACATAGCCGGCATCCTAAACAAAATGGATTACGAAAAGAACAAAAAAAAACAAACCCTGAGCACCAAGGCAGCCGCGTTCTCAGGGTCTTTAGTTAGCGGATATCAGTTCCTCAAGATCGCCAGACACAATTTCTCCTCCTTGCTGCCCGTCCTTAAATAAAGGCAGTCACCGGTCAACATAGGATTTCATGTAATACTGTTTTATTAGCTGCTTAACCTTCTCCGGAACACCATCCCCATCCTCGGGTCTTCTTGGCATGGAACTTCAAGGTGCCATGGCCATATTTGCCCTAAATCTCAAGCGGATAATGAAGTTAGCTCATGGATAGTTCTCTTAAAAAACGACCGAGTATGATCGCAAAGAAAGAAGACATCCGTCCCAATATGGAGGACGGAAGTCTTCTTTCTTTGATTGTTTTCAGGCTATTGAGACGGAAAACGATAGTTCTTCAGTGGCTTCAGTCGAAACTGGGGGTTTCTAAGACAAAATAAGACCTTCCTGCCGGGCGGCATTCGGATGTTTCCAGCTTTTTTTCAGCAGATTTAATCATTGGCCGCGATGCGGTTAGTCGGTACGGATGTGCCCGCTAAATCCTCTTCCCTGCCGATCGCTCCCTGCGGACCGAGGGCCATAAGGACCAATGCGTGAATATTATGTTATGTGAAGTATGGCTCTTCATTGATTTGCTGTGGAAAATGTTTGAATAGGCCCTTCCCAATTATCTTCTCTAATTTCTTTATAGTTCCCGTTTGTATATTTTTCAATTGTCTTTCTCCAAAATTCCTGGGCTGGTGTATTGGCTTCGATTTGGGCTACTTTCCAAATCCCACTGAATTTATCAAAAAGTTTATGAGCTACAGTCTGCCCTACTCTTAATTTTCTGTATTTCTTCAGTACAAAGAATTCCGCCATCGAGTATATCGTATGGTTTATTTCATTCTCCCTCAAAGATCTAACAAGAGCAAAACCTGCTAGTTTATCATCTACCATTATAAAAAAGGGATATCTCTTCTCTTCTGTCCAATAATGATCTAAATATCTATATTCATATAATCCATTGGAATTTATATCATCATTTGGATCAAACTCACTAAAATCATATTTATATAACTCGAGAAGGTTTCGTAATATTGATTTTTGTTCATATTCGACTTTTTGTATTGAGATCATTTTTATCCTCCTTTTTAGCTCTTGGCCATATTTCATATAACGTTCTGGCATTCACGAACCCTCACCGGCTTAAGCCCATCATGCCGGGCGCGACCGCGCTTAGTCGGTGCAGTATTGTCCGCTGGAAATCCTCCTCCGAAATGCCCCTCGCGAACCGAGGTCGGCGGCTGCCGGCCGATGCGTGAATGCGGTGTTATGTGATGGGTCTGTCCTCTTCGAGTTGCCCGAATGCGTCTGTATATATTTCCTCCATGGCAAAGCCAAACCCCCAGCCTATATCTTGACTGGATTTCATAAGTTCATAACACCACTCGATAAAATCAGGTCGCTCATCATGCTTAATTATTAATGCAACTGCTTGATCATATAAGGTCGCGATGTTTTGATAAAACTTCTGATCTATATCTCCAAATGAAAGAGCAAAATACACCATCAACTGTAAATAATATCAATTCGATAATCCGGTATCAATCAGTACTCGGGGTAATTTAATACTTTGATTATTGTAATACACCATAATCTCAATAAATGGCAGATCGCTATTTGAAAGCTGTATTGCGGTATTTATATGCGAACTCCTAGCCACTTCCGTTCTATAATTTCTAATTCAGTTTTACTTGTATAAGCAACATAAAGTTCTCCATTAAGTTCGCTTTTATGGAATTAATTTGTATTCGTTAAGAGCGTCTTTACCTTCAATGTACTGATTAATCACTGCTATCCGGTCTACTAATCTTCTTCCGTTATCGGAATGTGCTTCAATTGCCTCGATAAGCACCCATTGATCTGGAAAATGATTTCTTAAGGCTTCCCAATTCATGGTTCCACCTCATTTCTTGAGCTTATAAAGAAATTATACCCTATTATTAAATTCCAGCTCTTGTGTACATTCGTATAACGTTCCTGTATTCACGAAACGCCCCAGCCTTAGATAGCTCTTATCTTAGGCTGGGACGTTTGTTGTCTGAGCTTTCTTCCTTGTTTATACATCTGACAACCAAGGAGCGCAGTGAGAATATAATGTTATAGAATATAGCCCTTCTTCGAATTACTTAATCATATCTTTCTTCCACTTTTATTTTGAGTAACAACACTGTTAAATCCTCGTTAATCATTCGTTTTATTGAATCCATTTCTTGGTAGTCGTAAGTTTTTAAAGAACTCTCCCCTTCTTGATAAACTGCTAATATTTTGGTTTCTCCCTTTTCCAAACTAATTATTTCATTTCCAATGGCATAATCCCAGGAACTAATAGTTCCTTTTTGGGAGAAAATAATGTCATCTATATTATGAGGGGGCAAGCTTCCTGAATGAGAATATAAAAAGAATGATGGGTTATCGCTATTAGGGTTAATAATTCCAAACCCCATATGATCTTCTTCAACTTTATTCGGACTTAACCCAAAGGACATTTCAGTTAAATGAATAGGTTCATCACTCCCATTTTTATACCCCTCAACCCAAACAGTTACCCAACTTCGATTTGCATATGGTAACTTTAAATTGTAATCAAATAAAATTCCCAAACCAATTTTTTCAAATACCTTTTCGTATTCCGAATTGACATTCGCAGATATATAAGCAATTTTCTCTTCTTTATTAGATTGATTGCTACATCCAGAAACAATTAATAATATAGCCAGAAATATAATTGACGAAATAAATAATTGTTTATGTTTCAAACCAATCCCCCCTCTATAACGTTTTTAGATTCACGACGGACGCCCGCCTTAGATAACTCTTAACTTAGACTGGGACGTGTGTTGTCTGAATATTCTTCTTTGCTTTCGCACCTTACAACCAAGGGGCGATAGCTCCGCAGCGTATATGCAGTGTTATACGACGGGGTCCTTCTTTGAATTAACCCCTATCATACCTGCTTACAAAATTCTTGGTCTTTGGTTTTCTTTGCTCTTAAATAAATATCTTATTCCCTTCCCTGCCATTGGCTCATCAATAAATCTGGGTATTACGTGCAAGTGAGCATGAAAAATATGTTGTCCTCCAACTTCCATACAGTTCCAGCCCACATTATATCCATCTGGTTTTATATCTTTATCTATGTAATCCTTCGCCTGTTGTAAAAGATCTCTCGTTGCTGCCCATTCCTTATCAGATAAGTCAAACAGTGTTTCCTTATGTGCTTTTGGAACAATTAGTCCTGAACCTACAATCTCCTGAATCTCTTGCTGCAAATATAAGCAATAATCGTTCTCTAATATTATTTTTTGGTTCTTATCAAGATCTGGATAACAAAATATACAATTTTCCATTTTCTCACTGTCCTCTTTGCGAATGGGTTGTCCACCTGATCCGCTTCATCGAAATTCCTCTGGCGGACTGAGGGACGGCGAATGCCGGCCCGACGCTTGAATGTAGTGTTAACCGAAGTAACCGACTCCACTGAAATACTTACAATCGTTTTTAACCTATACTTATCATTTGTTTTTTGAGCAGCATTACCTGTCCAATATGATATGCATTATGAATACATAAATTCGATACTACTCCCCACCAAGGAGCATTGAAATATGAAGGGATTTCTTTTATAAGTTTGAGATCTTCACTTTCCTCAAGTGCCCTATTCCAACTATCAAAGGCTGTTTCAAGTCTCTGTAAGGTCTTCTTCCACTCAAAATCATTTATTGTATGAGGATTCAAGTAAAAAGTGTCATCATTGTTTAATAAACTTTCTAATTCAAATTGTTCGAGGTTATATCTCTCAAGCCACTTCTCATTCCAAAAAATGAGATGATTCACGATCGACCAAATGGATTGTTTACTTTCATTCTCCCATGCAGCTTGTGTAGCATTTAAATCTATTAAAATTTCATGGAGCGGAATGAACCAGCTCTTATCGTTATAACAGGCGTTTAATTGGTCTATGAGAATAGATTTATAACTCATCCTTATACCTCACTTTTCGATTAATCTTTCGGTTATTTCGGATAGCGCTTGTATGCTCACGACGCCAGAGACTTAAGGCCATGAAGTGGCCGGCTGGCTTGCACAGTTAGCCTCACAGGTGTGTCCGCGTGAATCACCTCGCGAAAATGCGTCGGGCGAACCGAGGGCCGTTTGGCCCGAAGCGTGAACATGATGTTATACGAAGTAACCTGCTTCACTGAAATACCTGGAGATAAGTTTTATTTAAATCCCAAAATGGATTACACATTGATTTGTTTCTAGTACATTATCTATTACTTCTATTAATTTATTAAGTGATTCAATTACTTCATATTTAAGAAATTTTTTCATAATGACCTTTATCTGTGCCTGCTTCCCAACCGTAGTTTCCAGTAATAACAAGTTTAGTGGGTGCGTTATTAAATAGATCCTTCCATGAAGAGATAAAATACAGTGAAGCTACCGGGTACGACGGACTTAGCCTCACAGGGTTGTGAGCTGATTCCGCTTCTCAGTGTGCCTCTTCTTGCGAACCAAGGGCCGAACGGCCCGCAGCGTAGATATGATGTTATATGATGGGGATGCCATATCTTTAATATTATCAAACTCCGTAAAATCCAATTATTATCTTGAAATTTTCTTTACTTTTGGTCTGAATTTTTATTCCTTCCCTAAGATCAAGGATCAAAACTCTCCTTCTTATCCATATTCTTAAATATACAGATCTCAATTTGAACGGCTTTACTATTCCTTTAATTTCGGTCTCCGTTCCATCTTCATTCTCTAATTCCGTTCTAACAAACCACGTGTTGCCAATCCCAATCTCAATATACTTCTTCAATGGATCCTCTCCTGAAATTATGTATAATTTCATTCCTTATATCTTATATAAGATTTTTATATGTTTTTAACCCTTGCAAGAATTTCCGATAACGTTGTTGTACTCACGAAACGCCGTCAGCGACCTCTTGATATTCCCACATACAATATATTAATTATTCTGGTTTCTTGGTTTAAGCCATAATACTTCGAAACCTAACTGGCTCATAATATCAAGCCCATCAAACTCTACAACGCTTTCTCCATTCCATCCATTATCTATCGCATTTGTAATGAATTTATTTATTTGTGATGGGTGATGTAAATTGAAATTCTCGATCTCTTCTACATCTCTTTTCTTTAGCCTCACCCCCATTAGAAGAGGACTACCTGTAATTGCATCTTCCCATGTTATAAAACGAAATGTACAAGTAATGTTTTTAGTCTTCTCAAACGAAATCTTTAATATAATTTCGCTTTTTTCTTGATAGTACTTTTGATTGATCACATATAGATATTTCTTGCCATTGACAATAATCTCTCTTGTTTTCTTCTTCATTTAGATCACACCTATAAGTCTATTCTTTCATTGCCATCATCTTGATGAACTTACATATAATCTTTACGCTGATTTCCCATAACGTTTCCATGTTCACGACGTCCCACCACCTTAAGCGAACAGAGTGAGCGGCCGCGATGCGGTTAGGTGGTGCGGATGTGTCGCCTGAATCTACTTCTTTGCTTCCCTTATCTGGCGACCGAGGCGGCTTGTCCGCCGATGCGTGAACACGTTGTTAGATGAAGTTACTTGGCCCAGAAGCGATGCCTTCAAAATATGTTATAATGTAGTAACAGTGTTCTTGAAATTTCCAATAAGGAGTTGAAAGTTCCCATGGCCATGAGTAAAAAAGACCTTACAGACTTAATTGATAAGCTATCTGAAAAAGACATTCCACTTGTAGCTGATTTAGTGAAAAGACTTATCCACCCATCTGATTATCATATTCCTTACGATGACGAGCCGTTGACAGAAGATGATCTTCAAGCAATAAGAGAAGCTAAAAAGGAATATCATGAGGGAAAAACTATAAAGTTCGAGGATATTCTAGATGCATTACAAAATTGAGTTATCCAAGCGATCATACAAGTACTTAGAGAAACTCGACAAAAAGAGTAAAGAGCGGATCTCAAATCACTTACTACTCCTAACATAAAATCCTAGCAATCCCGAACTGGACATTAAGAAAATTCAAGGCGAACCCTCAATGTATAGACTTCGTGTTGGAAGTTTTAGAATCCTTTATTCGATTGAGGAGAATGTTCTTATTATCACTGTCATTAAGATTGGACCACGCGGCGATGTTTATAATGATTTGTAGGTCTATAAATCCTTGAGTAATTTCACCTAACGTTCTTTCCACGAATTCCGCCATAAGGCAAATTCGTCTCCATTTACGATTTCGCAATTATATCCCAAATAAGTATATTAGACGCACATCTCCGCTGCTCCTTCTTCTGCTTGAATAAGTCTTCCATAATGCGATCCAGTGGACTGCGAATATCAGCAAGGTTCTTTTTGCATACAGGTGTAAATCTGGGTCGTTTTTACGTTGGCATGGCCGAGGAGTTCCTTGATATGCCTGGAGTCTGTGCCGCCTTCTAATAAATGAGTTGCAAAAGAGTGCCGCAAAGTGGGGATGGATGCTTTTTATATAAATTCCTGCCTTGCGTTTTGCTCGGTCAAGGACGGCTTGTTCTGCCCGCTTCTCGACGAGCGAAACATAACTGCGGCTGATCATAAAATACTAAGAAGAGCAGGCATAATGCACCTGCTCTTCTTAATATTTATTATGACCTTTATACATTTTCGGAATTATAAGAATACGATCATAGATAATACGAACATAAACACTACACCAGCAATCATTGGAACCGATGTTCTTTTTACAAGGGCAATTGGATCTGTCTTCACGGTTCCTGCAACAATGAGTATAACTGCAGCTACAGGAGAAACAGCTCTGAAGAGGTTGCCTGACAGACCAAGCGGTACAGAAATGGCGATCGGACTAATTCCCGCTGCTACAGCTAACGGAACGATCAGAGGTACCATGGCAAAGATCAACGCAGTACCACTTCCGCTCAGTATAACAATAAGCGCCGTTAAAGCCACTAAGATGAGCGGTAGAATAAAGTCTAATCCGTTACCTTGAATACTTTGCATAGCTGATTGAAGCTCGTCAACTAAGCCAATCGATTTCAGGCCCGTTACAAACACGGAGGCCGCAACTAGCAGAGCCACGATGGGAACCGCTCCACCCATTCCTTTGAAGAAAGCTTCCGTCTTTTCGAGAACGCTCTTATTTCCCTTATGTCTAATTAATTCACACACAATAGCAAGGACAAAGGATACTAAGGTAGCAATCTCAACACTAATATCGATGGATTTACCCGTCGTAATTTGAACAGCGTAATTACCTAACAAAAGAATAATCGGGAAGATCGGGAGTATCGCATATACGGTTTTATATAATTTGCCTCCCGTGATTGCAGCAACATTACCCGCATCCACAGGCTCATGATCATTTCCAGCTTGACTTTTTAGGTTCGCCTTTTTATCCATTCTCTTCTGCCAGAAATAGTGAACAATCGCTATAAAAATCAGCGTCGGTATTGAAATCAAAGCATGATAGTTAAATACATAATCCGTTACCGTCAAACCCGCGAATGAAGAATGTTTCGCCAATTCTTCCGCGATAGCCACATTGTCACTACCTAAAGGAGTTGGAACGATAGTTGCTGAAGTGGCGATAACCGCCCCAGTTGTTAATGCGGACATGCCCGCTTTTCTTAATATAGGATACAGTGTAGCCAGCAAAATAATGGCTAAATTTGAAGCACTAGGAATAACGAGTGATAATGCGTTTCCTAATAAGAATACAAGTGGAACTAGAACATAAACGGACTTAATCTTAGAAATAGGTTTAGTTAATGCGCTTACAGTAACTTCATTGGCACCAATCGATGACATATAGGACGTATATCCTCCCAATAGGAGAATAATAAAGCCGGCAGCAGTAAAGGTCTGCTTAAATTGAGTAATAATCACTTCAAGAGGATCTAGCCAAGCAGACCCCGTTGAGACAAAATCTTTGACAGCAATCTCTTTTCCTATAGCAGTACTGACTAAGATCAGTATAATACCAATAAGGAACAGGGAGATCTTAATATCCATTTTCTTAATCAACATATAAATGACTACTGCTACAGCGATAATAGCAGAGCCGTACATTATTATATTAGAATTCATGATTGGGCCTCCTCTAGTGGACTGTTAGTTACATTTCTTTAAGCTATCCATGAACCATTGCTTGAACATTTGGGGATCGATATCCACACATACTTTTGCGTTATTAGGCTTCCCTAAATATCCCTTTAAATCCACTACGGTACATCCAGTTGTCATCGAACCGTGTAGTTCTACATCAACAAATGTATCCACGACTTGGAACATTTCTGGCTGTAGCAAATAGGCGATCGCCGTGCTGTCATACATTTTCAATCCGGTTTTCATGCTACCGCCTCTATATTTCTGAAAGAGCTGATAAATCATATTTCCTGTCTGATTCATGACCTTAAGTTGCTCACTATCTTCAGGGTACACCAGAGCTTTCAAGCCAACATCAAGTCCCACCATCACAATTGGCAAATTACTTTGAAAAACGATCTTCGCTGCTTCAGGATCGGCATAAATGTTAAACTCCGCCATGACACCTGCATTACCTCGTCCTGTGGATCCTCCCATTAAGACAATTTCAGCAATCTTCTTCTTCACTTCGGGATACGTTTTTAGCAAGAGAGCAATATTCGTTAATGGACCAATCGGAACGATAGTCATTGGTTCTTTGCTGTCCATAATGACGCGGTACATCGCATTCACAGCATTTTCTTTCAGTACAAGCTCTTGTGTTGGCTCTTCAAAATCAAAACCATCCATTCCCGTAGATCCATGTATATCACTGGCATCGATAGGGTCCTTGATGAGTGGTCTGTCAGCCCCAAGAGCGACCGGTACATTTTTATTGAAAAATTTCAGTAATCTCAAAGCATTAAATGTTACTTTATCAAGTCCAACATTCCCGGCAATCGTTGTGATTAGGCGAACATCTAACTTTTCACTATAAAGAGCGATAGCTAGTGCAACTGCGTCATCAATCCCTGGATCTGTGTCGATAATTATTGGTCTGGTTGTCATTGTATATTCCTCCTAGAATGTATTGAAGTAAGCGATTCCTTGAATGCTATATAGCTTTTCTGGACTGATCATCCTTGGCTATTAATAAATGCTTCAACTTCTGCACCTGTAGGCATCCCTGTTTGGGCACCAAGCTTGGTCGTTGATAAAGCTGCAACGGCATTGCCGTACTTACAAGCATCTTTTAAATTTAGTCCTCTACTTAGAGCATGAGCTAATCCGCCATTAAATGAATCACCTGCTCCAGTCGTATCAACAACATCTATTTTATAGGCAGGAATGATTACTTCCTCTCCCGCTTCGTAAATACAAACGCCTTGATTGCCCTTCGTGACGATGAGTTTACCATCCAACTCTTCTGCACTTCTATCTTGACTAAGCAGCTCCTGTTCATGTTCATTTGGGGTAAGGTAGTCAATATCCTTAATTAAATCTGAAGGTAAGTGTTGGATGGGTGCCGGATTAAGGATGACCTTAACTCCGTTTTCTTTGGCGATTTGTACTGCCTTTTGCACACCTTCTAACGGTATTTCCAACTGAAGGACCAGAATATCACTATCTGCAATTACATCTCGTTTCGATTCAACGAACGATGCTGTTACATAATTATTGGCCCCAGGGACAACAATAATACTGTTGTCTTGATCAGAAACTATAATTGTAGCCGTGGCAGTTACATCTGTAACCGGTTCCACATCACTTACATCGACACCTTGCTTTTGCAAATGTTCTACAATATCCTGACCAAATCTGTCATTGCCAACACAACCAATGAGCTGGACTTGCGCTCCAAGTCTAGCAGCAGCTACTGCTTGATTGGCTCCTTTTCCTCCTGGATTCATTTGAAAATGTTCTCCGAATAGCGTCTCCCCTCTCTTCGGCACTTGAGAAGTTATTGTAACTAAGTCCATATTTATACTTCCAACAATAGTAATTATTGGTTTCTTCTCCATCTCTATCTACTCCTTACGTTGAATTTCTCTCTATAAGTTCTACATCTAATTTATAATAAGTTTGCCCAACTTCTTGCTGATTCATTAAACTAACCAACATCGTTGTTGCCTTTTCACCTAACTCGTAGATCGGCTGAACAATGGTCGTTAATTCTGGAATCGTTACGGAAGATAACCTAATTCCATCAAATCCAATAATCGCAAGCTCCTCAGGCACCCTTATTCCAAGCTGGTTAGCAGCCTTCATTGCGCCAATCGCCATGATATCATTCGCTGCAAAAATACCATCAATCTCAGGGTGGGTCTTTAGAAGTTCTAGCGTCGCTTCGATTGAAGATTCCATATCATAATCTCCATCGACAATGTAGCTTTCACTGAACCACGATTCCTGATGAACTACTTCTCTATAACCTTCACAACGTTCTTCAGCATTGACAACTCCCTGTGGACCTCTGATATGGGCAATTCTGCTACATCCTTTATTCATCAGAAAGCGAGTAGCCTCACTGGCCCCTTTCATGTTCTCCACAACAATCGTCGGAAGGCCTTTGCTAATTTCTCGGTCAATACTTACCACGGGGATATTAAGCTCAATTATCTGGTTAGCGGTCATTGTATTTGATGAAACAATGATACCGTTTACATAGTTTTGCTGTAGTGTATCTAGATATGCTTGTTCTTTCAACCTATCTTCATCTGAGTTGCACAGAATAACATTGTATCCAAATTTAGAGGCCGTATCTTCTACAGCTCTAGCTAACTCGGGAAAGAAAGGATTCATAATATCTGGCACGATTAAGCCAATCGTATTCGACTGTTTCTTGAACAGACTTCTAGCTACCTCGTTTGGCTTGTAATTCAATTCTTTAATCGCTTGTTCTACCATTTCCCTTGTATGCTGTCCCACATATCCTTTGTCGTTCAGTACTCTAGATACGGTGGCGACGGATACACCAGCAAGCTTAGCAACATCTTTAATTGAAGCCATATCTTCACTCCACTTCAGATAGGTAACCGGTTACACATAGAATATACTACTTAACCTATCATAAGTCAACACCCAGTTAAACTTCATTATCAATGATGACTCTCAAATACAAAAAAGAGCCTGTTACAAAAGTCATTTTTTTGATTTTCAGCTCCCACTTCAGTCGGATTTCAAATCAAAATAAAGGCCTCTAACTCCACATTAGGGTGGTTTTGGAGGCCTTTTCATTCTGATTTTGGGACTGACTCATCCGGCATTACCCTTTTGGGACAGCCCCCAGTCATGCATATTCAAACCTGATGAAAAATCATCTTCCGATTGGTGACAATTTCTAATTACGACATATCTCTGCTTACGAGCACTTGCTGTACCCGCAGTTGCTGCAGGTTTTGCAGCCCTCGATATTGATCAGCGAGGCGGAACCGCAGGACGGGCACAAGTCACGGGAAGTGACTGCGGCGCCGGCATGGGAATGCGAATCCACAACGGATGCGGAACCATGGTGATCTTCATGATAAGCCAGAGTGGCGGCTACCGGTGCGGGATCATGGTCGTCATACGGACCGTTTTGCACATGGGTTTCCAAGGCTTTGGCCACCGCATCGGCAATGGATTCCACGCGGTTCGGTCCGAAGCCGATCGCTCCGGAGCCTCCGATGCCTTTCAGATGCTTGATAAGCAGCTCGACCTTTTGTCCGTGGTCCCCGTAACGGAGGAATAAGGAGCAGACGCGTCCCAAAGCTTCCGCCATCGCGAACACGTCGGAACCGGCTTTGCCTACATTCAGGAAGATCTCGCTCGGAATGCCGTTCAGATCATTGATCGTGATATAAGCCATGCCGAATGGCGTATTGATTTTATAGGTTGCCCCGTGAAGCACTTGCGGACGTTTTTTGTATTGCTTGTCAACGACCTGCTTGCTCTGTGTTTCAACAGTTTCCTCCGAAACTGCGAGGTTTTGGTTCAATCCGTTCAGCGTTTCCAGTTCCTCTTCCGAAGCTGCGTCTCCGGCAACAGATCCTGCTGCTTCGTCAACCGCATCGGCAGATTCTTTGGCTTCGCCCTTGTCTTCTTTCTTCTCCGTTTGAAGCACTTGCACGTCGCGGCTGCCGTCGCGGTAAATCGTTACGCCTTTGCAGCCGAGATCGAACGCCAACTCATACAAGCGTTTCGTATCTTCAACCGTGAAATCCGAAGGGCAGTTGGCCGTTTTCGAAATCGAGCTGTCGACCCAGCGCTGAATCGCGGCTTGCGCCCGAATATGATCCTCTGCCGACAAATCCATCGCTGTGATGAAATAATCCGGCAGCTTCTCGCCCGGATGAGCATCCATCCAATCCTGCGCGATCGGAACAAACTGCTCATCGAAACCAAGACGGCTTTGGCGGTAATATTTAAAGGCGAAATAAGGCTCGATCCCTGTCGAAGTCCCTACCATCGTTCCAGTACTGCCGGTCGGCGCCTGGGTAATGATGGTGACGTTACGGACACCTTTTTCACGGACGGCTTCCTCTACTTCAGGATACACCTCCGTCATCACCTTCATAAATCCGCTTTGCAGATATTTATCCGCTTCAAATGCCGGGAACGAACCCTTTTCTTCAGCGATATCAGCCGAAGCCAGGTAAGCTTCCTTGGCAATGAAGCCGTACAATTTATCAAGAAATACGAGCGATTCGGGACTCCCGTAACGGATTTTCAATTTGATCATCAATTCGGCCAGGCCCATCGTGCCGAGACCTACGCGGCGCTCGTTTTTCTGATTTTTCTCGTTTTCCTCAAAATGATAGGGTGTCTTGTTAATGACGTTGTCCAGGAACCGCACCGAATATCGGGTCGTGGTAGCCAGTTCGTCCCAAGCGACATCATGATTTTCTTCATCATAGAACTTCGACAGATTCATTGCCGACAGGTTGCAGACGCCCCAGCCCGGCAGTCCTTGCTCACCGCACGGATTCGTACAAATGATCGGGTTAAAATACCAGCTATTGGACATTTGGTTGTAGTATTCCATGAATACGACACCCGGTTCGGCCGATTTCCAGGCGGATTCCATAATCGTGTGCCACACATCGCGGGCTTTGACCGTCCGGAAATGGACCACTTTGCGTCCTGCCGCTTTCCATTTGTCCAGATCGCCGTCCCAAATCTCGTTGTAATTCTCCTCGGTCGTGTCCGGGAATACCAGATCCCAATCGAGATCTTCTTTAACGGCTTTCATAAAGTCGTTGCTGACGCAAACCGACAGGTTGGCATTGGTCACTTGCCCCATCGTCTGCTTCACCGTAATAAAATCAAGCAGATCCGGATGCCAATCATTGATCATCAGCATCAGCGCGCCACGGCGGCTGCCGCCTTGTTCGATCAAACCGGTCGTGTAGCTGAACAGACCTCCCCAGGATACGGCGCCGCTCGACGAACCGTTTACCCCTTTAACGACGGCACGGCGCGGACGCAGCGAGCTTAGGTTAATACCGACACCGCCGCCGCGAGCCATGATTTCCGTCATTTCCGACAGAGTTTCCATAATGCCGCCGCGGCTGTCTTTTGGCGATGGAATTACGTAACAGTTGAAAAGAGTCAGTTCATCGCTCGCACCGGCTCCGGCTGCAATCCGGCCTCCAGGCACCAGCTTCCAGTCATCCAAAATGTAACGGAATTTCTCCGCCCACTCCGCTTGAAGCTCGGGAGTTTCTTCCACCGACGCCATCGCACCAGCGAGGCGGTCCCACATTTCTTCCGGGGTTTTCTCGATATTCAGCGTCAGCTTCTCTACATCGGACTCCACCAGCTCGCCCTTACGAGTCTTGACCGTAACGGTACGGCCTTCACGGGCAACGATTTCGCCGACTTCCTTGGTCGGGAATTTCGGATCATCTTTCGTCAGGACAAGGACCACGTCGCCGACCTTGGCATGACTCGGATCAGCATCCTTCCATGCGTACCGGTCCAAAAAGATTTTCTCGCTTAGCCCTTCCAGGGTCTGTTTCTGCACGGTTTTCAAAGAAAACACCCTCCTAAAAGTTTTGTTGAGCGTATGCTTTCGGAACGAGCTTCGAAAACAAAACTTGCTTCGAAAGCATCCGCTTGAATTTATTCATGTTTCCCTCATAAGCCTGAGCCGGCAAATGACAAGCATGGTTCGGCAGGAAAGGGGGGACTTCCATGGCGGCGTAACGCAGATTCATAACCAATCGTTACTAATAACGACCATTTGGGCGCTATTTGCCCTAACCATATAATTTTTCTCAAAATAGCGGTAATAAAAGGCGCTATTCCGGCCGCTTTTACCAAAATACCCTTACCAAAGGCGATCAACTTCGAAATAAGATCGTAAAAATCCGCTATTTCCCCGAAAACCAGCCCGATCATCAAAATAGCGACCCAAAAGGTACTTATTTCGTGATCATTGCCGCATGTCTTAGGCAAGTCGTTGCATCCAACGCTTAGTGTTCGCCATTTCCAGGCAAAACCACAAAAAAATATCGGCCACCGGTTGAAAGGCAACCTTCCTAATCGGCCATAATGACGTCGCTTTGTGGGCTTTTCCCTACCAACTTATAACCGGAGCGCACACATTAGAAACGGTATATAATATGTAAAAATCACAACATATTGTGTGCGAATACCATTATACTATACAATATCTCGTTGTCACAGCAACGAAGAATGAAATTTTAGCCATAAAAATGGATCAGGCCCAACCGATCATCGAATTGCTCCAAATTGCTCTTTTTTTCGACAAGCGCCTATGAAATTACCGTGAAAAAAATCCAAATCCAATCCCCTGCGGCCACGGCTGCCTTCCAAAGCCGGGCGAACAGAACCGGACCATTTCATGTCCTTCTCCCGACTGCCCCACTCCAGGCAAACCTCCCCTGCCAAGTTATGAAGTTACTCTTTTTCGTCCATACTACACCTAACTCTGCAAGAGAACATTCATGCAGCAAGAAGAGACTGATGGCCGCAGGCCATCACGCATAAGGGAGGTTTTACATCTTGAATCCGCATCCCCCAGGCTCAGCCGGTAATTCCGCCAAGCTCCCCGCCGTTCCGGTCCAATTCGACAGTAGCTGGTACGAAGACCTGGAAGCCCGACTGAACAAGGGCGGCCCGTGGGACGATTGGAAGCTGTTCAACCTCGCCGGTCAGGCCGAAACGGCTTCTCTCGTTACGAGTTTTGAAGAAATGCAGTGCCTGAAGCACCTGCCGCAAGAGCAGGTTACCCCGCTTCCGCACCAGACGGAGACGGCCCGGAAGGTGCTGTTCGAGATGCGCGGGCGGGCCATCCTGGCTGATGAAGTCGGCCTGGGCAAAACGATCGAAGCCGGGCTGATCCTGAAAGAATACATCATCCGCGGACTTGTCCGCAGAGTGCTGATTTTGGTACCCGCTTCCCTTGTCCTGCAATGGGTCCGTGAGCTGAACCAGAAGTTCGCCATCCCGGCAATTGCGCAAAAAAAAGAGCACTCCTGGCAGAACGACGTGGTCGTCGCCTCAATGGATACCGCCAAGCGCGATCCGCATAGGGATATTTTACTGAACAATGAATACGACATGGTCATCGTGGATGAAGCACATAAGCTAAAGAACAAGAAGACAACCAACTACCAGTTCATGCTGAAGCTGCGGAAAAAATACTGTCTGCTCCTCACCGCCACCCCGGTGCAAAACGACCTGAGCGAACTGTTCAACCTGATTACGCTGCTTAAGCCGGGTCAATTGGGCGGACAAAACGACTTTGCCTCCAACTTTGTATTCGATAAAAGAATACCGAAGAACGAAGGCCAGCTCAAAAGCGAGCTCGCCAAAATCATGATTCGCAACCGGCGCGGCGACGGCGAACTGGAATTCACCAAACGCAACGTCAAGAATATCAACGTCGAACTATCGCCCGAAGAAAAGAAATTATACGACGGGGTCACCTCCTTTGTCAAAGACCAATACAATGCAGCCGGCGGCGACCTCAATAGCATGCTTTCGCTCGTAACCCTACAGCGGGAAGTATGCAGCAGCCGCGATGCAGTGTTCGTCACCCTGGTCAACTTGTCCAAGAAACTGGCGCCCGATTCCCCGCTGCGCGACAAAATCTGGGAGCTGGTCGGCATCATCAAGACAATTCAGGTGAACAGCAAGGCCGAAAAAACGATGGAGCTCATCCGCGGCATGGAAGACAAGGTCATCGTGTTCACCGAGTACCGCGCCACCCAGGAATATCTGCTCAAATATTTCCGGGAACGAAATATGACGGCCGTGCCTTACCGCGGAGGCATGAACCGGGGCAAAAAAGACTGGATGATGGATCTGTTCCGCGGCCGGGCCCAGGTCATGATCGCTACCGAAGCCGGAGGGGAAGGGATCAACCTGCAATTTTGCCATCAGATGATCAACTTTGACCTGCCCTGGAATCCGATGCGGGTCGAGCAGCGGATCGGCAGGGTCCACCGGCTGGGCCAGCAACACGACGTCCAGATTTACAATCTGTCCACTAAAGGAACTATCGAAGAACATATCCTGAATCTTTTGCACGAAAAAATCAACATGTTCGAAATGGTCATCGGGCAGTTGGACGTGATCCTGGAACGGTTCGAGAAAAACGACTCACTGGAAAAAAGCATCTACAAAATCCTGCTGGAATCCGGCAGCGAAGAAGAAATCGCCACCCGGGTCGATTCCCTGGGCCGATCGCTCCATTCGATCCGCGAAGAAATTGACGCGAAAGGGTCAGGCGCTGAAGAAGCTACCGGGCTGCAGCATCTGTTGGAGGTGGATGAAGCATGACGATGACCCAGGAACAAATCCGCGAATATGTCATGACCTATCTGGATACGACGGAATGCCAGTTTCTCGAAAAATCGCCGTATCACGTCACGGTCAAGCTGTCTGCCCGCGCCGACCGCGACTTGACGAACCGGCCTTATTACTGGGGCTTCATCGAACGGACGGGCGTCGAACCGGAGACGATGACCTTTTCTTTTATTTTCGATGCCGATCGGCATCAGAAAATGCAGGATGTGGCATCTCCCAAAGCCGAGGCCCCGCCGCAGGAAGATCCTATCCTTGGCCGGCATTTCGGTGCCATGAGGCCCCTGCCGATCCTCGGGCCGGGGCGGATTCAACGCGAAGAGATGCATTTCGGCAGCCCCCGGCTGAAGCAGATTTTTACTGCCGCCAGACAAGGCGGACGAGCGGTCTACCTGTTTGAGGATCCGGGCCCCAGACAGCGATCCACCCTGATTCCCGCGGCCTACGAGCCCTGGCTCGGCTTGCGCTTCAAGATCGAGTTCAGTTGCGATATGAAGCGGGAGGAGCTTCACTTCTTCGGCGTCTCGCTGCTAACGGGCCAAATCGATGAAGACTTCGGCGAGAGGCTCACCGGCATGACGCTCATTCCCCGCATGCCGGAAAACATGCACATTGCACCGACCCGCTTGTCACTTGACCAGGGGCGTCTGTCCGTGGAGACCCGAATCAGCGAAAAGCTGCAAGAATGCGATCCTGCCTGGGCCGACCAAGCCAAAGAGCGGCTTAACGAGGAGCTTGCGTTGATCGATTCCTACTATAAAGACCTGCTCGAAGACCCCGACGAAGAACGCAAGCAGGCGATCATGGAGCAGTACGAATCACGGCGGGGAGAAATCCGCTGGCAATACGAGCCGAGAATTGTCGTATCCGCTCTGGGCAGCGGCATCTTTCACCTGCGTTCGCCGCGATAAACAGACATTGACCGTTCTCGCTAAAAAAGAGCAAAAATAGAAGGAATCGGCAGCCCTGCCGCGCGACAGATTGCAGCATCCTTTTCAACTCCGCTTAGCTACAATGGACAAGCACCTCTGTACAGTCATCAAGGAAACCGGCATGTTCACCAAAACCTAATGAAGTG
The DNA here is from genome assembly GCF_003337355.1 of Fontibacillus phaseoli. GTDB lineage: Bacteria > Bacillota > Bacilli > Paenibacillales > Paenibacillaceae > Fontibacillus > Fontibacillus phaseoli. The sequence continues at coordinate 290,307 of NZ_QPJW01000002.1, forward strand.
CAGGTGATTGATTATGAAGATCGGAACGATTACAACAAGATATGCCCGAATCCTGCTTTGCGCCAGCCTCGTTTGGTTTGGTGCCTTTCAAGCTAACGGTCAACAGCTTCTTTTCGGCTTTGCATCCGCCGCGGCTGCGGATAATGACGTGGCCCCGGCACCTGAGAAGCTGCAGCAATTCGCTGCCGAGGCAATACAAGAATTGGCCAAGCAAGAGACGTTCACCGGCTGGGCCCAAGCCTCCCCCATCATCGAACCGCTCGGCCCCGGAACGCATAGCTGGCTAGTGACCTTGAACTCGGGAACCTCCGGCACCCCCGGACCTTTAGGATATTTAATCATCTCCGCTACGCCGGAAGGGACATATAAGCTAGTCGAATACGGTTTAGGGGAGAATTCCGTTTTTGCGAAGCCCGCTCTGGAAGCCGGACTGGCCGAACTTGGAATTTCATCGAAGAGCAGATCAAGCACCGGCATTACCCCGGTTTACGCCGGGCCCGCCCTGGCGGAATGGATGATCTCCGCCACCGCCAAGCCCGGAACCGTCCACTTTCTTGACGCCGTTACCGGAGAGGTGCTCCCCGAGAGTACGGAAAGCTGGAACAGACAGGCGGCAAAATATAGGCCGCCTGCCTCCGCGGCCGGAAGCGGCCAACCTGCGTTGAATTCGGAAGTAACCATCCGATTGGCCGACCCTTTTGACCCTTACGATAATATTCTGTGGATGACGGAGGAGGCTGTTCGGACTACCGCCGGCCATATCAACCCTATCCTGAAAGCTCTGAAGACCAGCAGCCGCCTTGTTTTTGTTGCGAGCGGCCCGGAACGCACTTATTCAATTCCTTTACCCGTGTACGGTTACCAAACCTGGAAGTCGGACTCGGTCTCATCCGGGGATGCCCCCGCCGTTTATATTCTTACGGGCACGGATTCCGCCGAACGATGGATTTCCCTTGATGCGCTGCTGAACAGCGGCAAATTTGTCGCCTATAAAGATTAATGTAATACAAATAATAAAGGCAGCCGAGTCTTACCGGCTGCCTTTTGATATGAATCGTTCGGTTCCCTTGTCCCGCTGGCGTTTTCGCGGGAGTTGCTTCATCCACAGGGAGATTGAGAAAGGAATCATGCCGAACCAGCGGTTCACCCAAGGTTCTCTCCCCCGCGAACGCTCCTTCCTTACATCCCTAGGCGTCTCAACGTAATCGACGACCCGTTCCGTGATGTATTTCACCAATTCGTCGCCCTTTGCCATGCTGTCGCCACCTCCTTCTCATGCATGCTTCTATTCCGTAGTGTGCACCTTTTCAGGTCATCATAAACAATCATCATGGAATGCATGTTTTGTGAAATAACGGCTCAACCTATGGACTAAAGATCAACGACAAACTGCAGCTTATGAAGCCGACAAAAGGGTGAGATCATGACAATCAAGACCTACCTCATACTGTTACTTTTCACGCTCACGGCTTTCCATGTATGGATCGCCCCCGTTGCCGCATCGGCCGATGGAAATGATAACGACCTCCGTCACGCCTTCCCGGAGCCGGTCATTTTGATCGACGTGGGCCACGGCGGCATTGACGGGGGTACTTCTTTCGGCGATCTTCTGGAAAAAGACATCAATCTGGCCGTAGGCCGCAGATTGTATATGATCCTGAGAAGCCACGGTTACAGGACGATCCTGAACCGTACCGGGGATTATACGCTTAGCGACGACAACCGCTGGCTGAACAGCCGTTCCAGGCATATGCGGGATTTGGCCCAGCGCAAAGAACTGAGCGAGCAGGTGCCCGCCTCCATCGTTGTCAGCGTACATGTCAACTGGGGTCGCAACAAGGCCAAAAGAGGCCCGCTCGTTCTTCATCAGGAAGAAGGGCGCAGCGCGGCGCTGGCGGGATCCATTCAACACGCCCTGGACGATTTGTACGATTTGCCCCGGACTACGCTGCCTGAATTGGGTAAACCTTTTTATTTGCTAAGGCACATCGACTCGCCTGCGGTCATCGTGGAAACCGGATTCATCAGTAATAGCGAAGACCGCGCCATGCTGATCAGCACGCGCGGTCAACAGAAAATCGCGGAAGCGATCTATGCTGGCATCGCCGAATATTTTACGGTAATGTAACCCCCCGCCCCGGTCCAACGCTGGGGCCTTCGTACGCCAATTCCGAGATTCCAATGAACTTGACCCCCTTGGCCTGGAACTCGGGAAGCGACTGCTTCAGCGTCGCAGCGGTTAATTTCCCGTTGATTCCGACATGGCCGATCGCAACGCATTGGCCTTTCTTGTCAAGGAACTCCTGCACCTTACGAAGTTGTCCGGCTATGTGGCGCGAACTATGGACATCATCCAAGAAGATATCGTTGTACAGATTCGGCATCCCTTTCTTTTCGCTGATCTGCGCCGTAACCGACCGGTAGTTCGTTTTGCTGTCCACGAAAAGCAGTCCCCGCTCGCGGCAAACATCGAGGATCACGGCCATGATCCGCTCGTCCCCGGTGATTTTGGAGCCCATATGATTGTTGATTCCCTTGGCATAGGGCACATTATCTATGGCCTTCTCGACAGCCGTGCGCACTTCTTCATCGCTCATCCGGGACAGAATCGCGCCTGGGCCCAGCCATTCGGGCTTGCCCTGCTTCGGCTCCATCGGAAGATGTAGCAACACGTCATGCCCTTACTCATGCGCCTTTTTCGCGTCTTCCTCCGTTGTAGGCAGAAAAGGCATCACCGCAACCGTTAATTTTACCGGCATCTGCAGAATCTCCGCCGTCCCGCCCATCGAGTTACCCAAATCATCGATAATGATCGCCAGTCGCTGCTGTGACTCCGCCGCCTGCTTGTCCTGAGCTTGATCCTCTTGCGGAATCGGCGTCAACACAGGCGCCGCTTCCGCCGCAGCCGACCCTGCGGCCGGATTCAACAACAGCGACCCGAGCAGCAGACAGGCTAAGCTTCTTGCTTTCTTTTTAATGCATCGCATTTCATTCGCCTCTCTCATTTTGAATTCGCGGTCTTCTTCAAATCAGGCTTTGCTTCCAATCGCTCCGCCGCGTCTTGTAAGTCCAGGCCAAATCCGCCAGAAACAGCAATAGCAAAGCAGGGCCTGCAATATTCCAGACCGATTCCAACCCCGCATATACCCGCTCCATAAGCGGGTGAATATAATGGAGAAACCCTAGGGAAAGGATGCCCCAATAGAGCGAAAAACGAAGGCAAATATGCCCATGAAGCTGCCCGCGGTTATTGGAGTAATCCCACCACTGGCGTCCGAACAACGTCCGAAGCAAATACCCGCTGACATATTCCACCGCCGTCGGAACCGCCAGACATAACAATACAATCAGAAACGGATTTCGAGACTCGCCCAAAAAAAGCAGAAGCAGCAAAGGCGCAAAGCCGTACATCGGTTTGTATGGCCCTTTCATGAACCCTTCTTTCCAAAACACTCCCGTTGTCCCAAGACTATATACGTTTTCCAGGATATAGCCGAACAGCGAATAGAGCAGAAAATAAAAAAGCGACTCCGCCACCAGCGTATCACCATGCCTTTCATCCAAATTATCCAGAATCGACCTTTTTATTATGACTGTCTCCGTACCGATTATGCGCGTAAGAAACCGGTTAATCGATTTATGAAGTCAATGTCGCGGATTTCACCTTGGTGCTCGAAGAATTGACGAGAATCCTGATTCGATGGCCTGCCATTCAAAAGCTTAGTTTTACCTCGTTATCCGTTTTGCACACTTTAACGTCCAAAAGCCCAATGCGCCTGACCGAACTAACGGCCACCGAAAGGTTACGCAGTCCGCCATTACCCAGTTGGTGACACGGCTTGAGCGGGACGGGTTTCTTGAACGCAGACCTGATCCGAAGGACGGCCGAGTCGTGTTGGTGCATTTTACCGCACTAGGCGTTCAAGTTATCGAGTCCCGTCGCAATGATCGTATGGCGCAGCTTTCCAAAATTATGGATGGACTAAACCCGGAGGAAAAACCGTCCATCGCCTCAGCTATTCCCGCCATGCGGCATTTGGCGAAATTGGGCAACGATTCAAGGCCTGCCAAATCTCCGCATTCGCATTCCCGTTGATTGCGGGTCGCGAGTCTATCATCATCAACCAAATTGAACGTTCATAGTACAAGGAGGAACCAATATGACTACAGCTCCTTTCGCACTGGAACCAAGTCCGATCCATCTATCGGACGAACTGCTTACCGATCTGTAAATCCGCCTGAAAGCGACCCGATAGCCTCTCGACACCGGAAACGACGACTGGTTTTACGGCGTAAACCGGAACTATCTGCAGGAACTCGTCGTCTACTGGATCAATCGGTACGACTGGCGCAAGGCCGAGCAAGCGTTGCTTCAAAATGAGATTCAACGACAAAAAGCTCCCGAATCGTCACAGGGACAAATTCGGGAGCTTCTTCGTTTGTAAATCCAATGCGGTCGAGAGGACTCGAACCTCCACAGGGGGGGTTAGCCTACACGGACCTGATCCAAGCGTCGCAAGGGTTTCCGGTAAAGGTTCAGCCGGTTTTGTTGTAACTTTCACATTGTTGGACAAAGGCATTAATGAAGAAAATGGTTATACTAATCGCCTGCTCTTTTTGTCGTATATCACAACGGTTACAATTGAAACAAATACAATCACAGCATTTGCGGCAATGGTTCCTGCCCAAGTCATAGTCATGGTTCCAAAGATAGGGGATGCCGCATTGAACATGGTGTGGAATAATACACACAAGAACACACGGCCTTTTCCCGATATTTTGTAGATTGCCCCGTTGAAAAACCGAAATGCCATGAGTTGAACTGCAAACATCCAAAAGTTAATAAGTCCCTCTCCGTGATTCGTCCCCGGAATGAAGAAGAGAGGGATATGCCATAAAATCCAAAGGATTCCGACAAAAACGGAAGATAAAACAAAACCATATTTTTTGTCAAGCTCAGGCTGCAATATGTACATCCAACCGGCTTCCTCCAAGCCACCGATCATAAGATTCCCGGGCAGGGCAAGGAAGAATGCATAAAATGGAAGAACCATTTCCGTACGGCCTGAAACTGCAATATGTATCAAAAAATACAGTGCAAGCCCTGCAACAACGAACAAATAAAGAGATATATTATTTTTGGCGTAAAAAACAGTTTTCAACCATTCCTTAAAATCTGCTATTTTGTTATTTTTCTTCAAAACGATATATGAGGCAATAGCGGGCGACAAAATATAGATTGCAAAAGGAATATTCATTCCAAATTGCTGTAACGAGTGAACCCAATTGTGAACCGAATATCCGAATGGCCCAAGAGCAATCAAAGCACCTGACACAAGATAGGCTATGCCAAATGTAAGAACCGTAAATTGAACTATGATTTTTTTGTCTCTCATGATTTCTTCACCTCACAGTTTGAAGTATACATAAAGTTTTACGGTTGACACTTTGACTTTTATCACCTAGTGTTTGCTTTCTGCCATTTCAAAGTTGTGCCAGCTTGCTTTTTGCCAAGGGTGTCAACTTAAAGAAAATTCAGGCATGGTTGGGACATAGCCACTATTCTACGACCGCCAACATTTATGTACTTCTTGAATACATCTCAAAGCTTTCTTCGGCTCAAGTCATGAGCAATACCATGCAAATTCCGGGTACGCAAAAAGCTCTTGAATTTCCGCTAGAGGAAACTCAAGAGCTCATTCATTGTTAAATTGATACGGTCGAGAGGACTCGAACCTCCACGGGGGAGGGCCCACACGGGCCTGAATCGCGTATGCGGTTGGGAACCAAGCAAAAATTAAGACAATCGAGAACAGAATTGTCAAAAGCCTTGCGAAATCAGGATTTTCGGCAGTTTTTTCGCCAAGCGTCGCAAAGGATTCCCGGCGATTCCATATATTGCGGCCAATTTTGGACGTTAAAGAGAATTTGGAGAGAACGACGAAAAAATCAGCCCACTCTCCGCCGTTCCACGCCCCGCATTTCAACTCAGGCTGCTTGAACCAACAGGCATAACGAGTAATTCAGCACCTTTAGGCATGCCGTAAGTGATCACGAAATCCCTTGTTCATCATTTCAGCTGTCTATCTTTCATCGCAGGCTCAAAGTACTCAAAATAATCGAAGTCAGCCGGTTTTCGAAAGCCGGTCAGGTCCTGACAGCATAGACCGACGAAAGCCCCCGTAAACCAGCCCTCATCGCATGCCTCATCGGATAGCGTACTGGCATCCAGAACTGGTCCGATGTTTTGGAACGCATACTCTCCTTCCACGGAATAGGCGAATTGCAGCTTGTCATGATCAACCTCAACGCGCAGCCATATCCGATCAGCGCTATCCGACAAAGAAACGTATCCGATTGGAGTTGCGTAATGGTTATTGATGGAGGACAAGATGCTGATACAGCGTCCTAAATCTTCATCATGCGTAACGTGTAAGTAATAATAATTATGCGTATCGTACAGACAAATCAGGCCGGCCATTTGCTTAAAACTCGTCGGTTCGAATTCGAGGCAGGTGCTCGCCGTAAATTTAAACTCTTGCCAGCGCCTTGCGACAAGGCTCTGTCGGTACTTTGAGCCGAGTCCTTCCCTTCCGTAAAGCCGGAGATACCCTTTTCGCTCCGTCAGGGAATAAAACGTGTGGTCGAGCGGAATGCGCAACGACTGGAAATGGATATCCAGCCTATCGTGGTCGAAATCGTCCCGGGTCGGCCGGCCCGGAAACGGATGAGGTGGAAGATCGGGCCCTTTCACCTCCGCATCCGGCAGCACAGTGCCGTTCGCCAGGCGGAGCCAGCCGTCCTCGGTCCATTCCACCTTTTGAATCGCTGTTTCACGGCCCAGCGTATATTTGCGGTCGCCCTTTTCCGTCCGGTTCTCCAGCGCTCTCCCGCAAAGATGAACCATATACCACTCTCCGTTCTGTGTCTCGACAAGATCGCCATGCCCCGCTTTCTGCAATAGCAGATCGGGATGATTTCTTGCCGTCATCAGCGAATTGCCGGGATACGCTTCGTAAGGGCCGAACAAATTTTTGGATCTTAACATGGACTGGCCATGCCCTTCGCCCGTCCCCGTATCCGCCGCGAACAAATAATAATAGCCGTTTCGCTTATAGATGTGCGGGCCTTCCAGAAAAATATCGTTGCTCGCATAGATGGTCACGGCGTCCCCAATCATGCGCCGTTCCTTCTCCGAGTATTCCTGAATAACCAGATGTCCCTTGTACCGCTTGGTTACCCGGTGATCCGTGACCATGCTGACGATATACTTGCGTCCGTCGTCATGGAAAAGCGAGGGGTCAAACCCATAACTGTTCAGAAAAACCGGTTCCGACCATTCCCCGCGGATATCCGTCGCCGTCACCAGGTAGTTGGGGGTATCGTACATTTTGACATAGAAAGAATTAACGACGGTGTAGACCAGATAATAAATGCCATCGTGATAAGTCAGGCATGGGGCCCAAACCCCTTGCGAGGCGCCGACACCCCGAAGATCCAACTGTGTTAGGCGGTTCAGCGGCCGGTTAATCAGTTCCCAGTGCACCAGATCTCTGGAATGATGAATTTGCACGCCGGGAAACCATTCAAACGTGGAAGTGGCGATATAGTAATCGTCATCCACCCGGATGATGGACGGATCGGGATTAAATCCTCTCAATATCGGATTTTTAATCGTGTTCAAAACGTTGCCCCCTTAGATCTTCAAGCCTACGCTCCGGCGGCTACCACAAATAAAGATCGTTGCCTTTCAGCTTGAAGAGCGCTTCCATAAAATAATAATCGCCATATATAATCGCGTGATGATGCGTCTTGCTGTGATAAGCACCTGTGCCGTAAAGCAGAATGTGATCGGTATCCGGAGACCAATCGATACGCGATTCGTCCAGCGTTCTGAGCAGCTTAAGTGCCGCCGTTGCATACGAGCGGCTTTCATGTCCGCCGACAGATTTGGCGATTTCGATGAGCCCGCATGACGCTATGGCTGCAGCCGTATCATCCGCCAGCCTTGGTTCCTCTGGCTGCCGGAAATCGACCGGGATGATGCCGTCCTCCGGAATATTGGCCATAAAATAATGCGCAACCCGCTTGGCCGTCTGCAAATACTCTTCCTTTCCGGTATGAATATAGCTCATCATAAAGCCGTAAAGCGCCCACGTCTGCCCGCGCGTCCAGGAAGACCCTTCCCCATATCCCTGTCCACCGTGCGAGCGAACCACTCCCCCGTTAAAAGGGTCGAATTCGACGATATGGTTGACGGATCCGTCAGGACGGACAAAGGCCGACATGGACGTATCCGCGTGTTTCATTGCGATTTGCTTGAAGCGAGGATCCCCCGTTTCTTCCGTCGCCCAGTAGAGAAGCGGGATGTTGAGCATGCAGTCGATGATCGCCCAGCCGCGCGTGTCGCCTTCCTCCAGATCGTTCCAGGCCCGAATGAAGCCCCCCGCCAAATTGAAGCGTCCCGCCAAAAGGTTTGCGGCATGGAGCGCACGCTTCCGGGATTCCGGATTGCTTGTTACTTTGCAATTCGCGACGCTGGTTGGTAGCCACATAAACCCGACATCATGATGCAACCCGTAAAATTCCTCAAAGCACCGGTCCAGCTTCGCTTCGGAAATTTGAGCGATTTCCTTGTATTTTTCGTTGCCGGTTTCATGAAACATGAGCCACATCATGCCCCCCCAGAAACCGTTAGTCCACCAGTTGATGCCGTCAGCCTCGCTGCTTGAAGGATTATCCAAGGATTTGTCGTCATGCACCCCGTTCACGGTCGTATAAGGAATTTTGTTCCGGGAGCGCTCGCTGACCGCGTCAATCTTGGCCGTCGCTTTGGCGATGACGCCATCCAGCCATTGTAGTTCCATAGCGTTTAACAAGAAATGTTCCCGCCTTTCATCGGGTATTTGCTCAAACGGTATCCAATTTTCCCGCTTGATAAAAGCGTATCATTGTGATTTTGTTTATGAAATGAAGTTTTTTAAGCCGTAGATGCGGTGATTATAGAACTTGTCAGCTGCCTTCCTTTTCTTCAGCCACCCATTTCGTATTTAAGTCTGTATTTCTATATCTTTTTTTCTTGCTTCCGGCATCACATGCAGATACGTAACTTCTCCATCTTTCAGATCGCATTCTACCAGGGTATTCTGAGGTGCATAAAGCTTAAAGGATACATCCTTGTTTTTATCCCAGGCGGGGAATAACCTTATTTTATCCTTGTCGCACTGCATAAGCATTTCCTGAAGGCCAATTATCCCGGATCCACCATGATTATGGTCTGGTGTCCAGTCGTGACCAGGACCCCAAAAAGTCGGAAACCGCTTTGGTGCATTGTCAAATTTTTCATACAGGTATTTCCAGGCTTCTTCTATCAAACCCAGTCGGGCTGCAAAAATGCCATTTTGATGCCAACTGACTCCGAGATACATCTCCTCGGTTGGAAAAGGTTGGCGATAAGTGTTTCGCCCGATTTCCCGTTCTTCCTCCGTTAAACCAAACGGACTAAAAGGGAAGATTCTGTATAACTGTGGAAGTTCACAGTTAAAGGGCTTCGGACTGTAAGATTCCGCCGGCAAAAATACTTTTCCCCCTGCTTCACCGACGCCGATTGGAAGTTCTGGACATCTCTCAAGATAGTCCCTGTACTTTTTCGTTTTCTCTTTATCCTTCAAATAATCGATCAGTCCTTCGAGTACGCAACGAATACCTGCGACCGCATCCATAGGATTGGCGCAGCCATAAACCGTATCGTTTTTGCTGTGCGGATCATCTCCTTTAAACGTCTCCAAGGCCGTTGAAGGAAATAGGTATAGCTTCCCTTCTTCATCCAAAGGATAATACTCCATATAAAAGTCCAAAATATTTTCGATATAATTCATGTAAACCTCAATAGATTCTCCAGTATATCTGGAATATTCCAGCATCATCAGCGCAAATTCCAGTCCGGATGAAAAATGCAACCTTACCCATGCATTATCCTCAAGTCCGGTCGAAATTTCAGGCGAGCGATTCCATCCGTATTCCGCTCCTGTGCAGGTACCAAAAATATTTCCCTGTTCATAAAAGAAAGCTCCTTTTTGACGGAAATGAAGATTCACCCGGGCCTTTGCCCCCTCCGTCAGATTTTTGAAAAAATCCAGCTGAACGCGCATGCTTTCAAAATCGCCTGTCTTCAACATTCCCCAATAAACAAGTCGCTGATTTTGCGAGGTAAAGCCTCCGCCGGACCAGCACCGGAAATCCGGTGTCTTCCCTTCATCAAAAGTAAAAAGTCCCCCATTAAACTTCGTCGGATATTCCCCATAATAATTACAGCCCAGCATATAACGGAAAAGTTGATAATTCTTCCCCAATCGGAACTCACTGGACTGCTCATCGTTTTTATTAATGTATATATAACTTTTTTGAAAATAATTTTTCCACCACTGAACCGACTTCTCAAAAACGGCTGAAATTCCGGCCTTTTGAGCCAGTTCACCCTTCCAAATTTCCATATTTCCACAACATTTTGTATGAAGGGTAAGGATGATTTCTTGATTTGTTACCGCACTTGTTGTTTCATATGAATACCCTAAAAAATCTGTTCCCGCATGAATCCCCTCGTATTCTCCACTATATTGCATTCCCTTCATAGTCAATATCCCTCCCATAGTGCGGTCATGCAATGGGTTGGGGATTTTATCCTGAACAGATTCCAATTGCTGCTGTTGTATGATGTGATTCCAAGCCGTTTCCGTATTTTTGTTACGATGATAGAAGCATATACTTTCTTCCCTAGTTTCCACTACATCCGGATAGGTAACTACTCTACCAGGATAACCAAATTCATAATCTCTGCATTGATGACGTTCGTTTTTGGATACTTCCCTTTCCCGGTAACGCCAGTTCTCCAGTGCAGCCCGAAGGGAGTGAGGCTGATCCGATTGATATTCAATATGAATTTCCGGTTTGGTTACCGCCGCCCAAATTCTGAATCGAATCTTATCCCCTTCATCCCCGGCCTGAATATTTATATAACCTTCTTCTAAATGCAACTCCTGAATAAAGTTTTTCTCAAAGATTTCCCGACGATCTTCAATCCAAATACGTAGCCGAGCCAGCTTCAGCATAGTGCAGTTTTCATCAAATGTCCCACTTTCTGAAACATATAAGTATAGATAATTGTTCTCTACCCATATATTACACCCTGTGTCATATCCACCAAGCGGCATGCTATCCGCCGAACCGTTGCTCTGGGATGTCCATACAACATTATATTTTTCCATCATAAATGAGAGTCCCCCTTCTAAATTGGTTATCAGATTTCAAAGGGTCAGTTTCAGTGCAAATAGGCCAAAACAAAAATATACATCCTCAAATATCAAATGTAATTTGGTTTGAAAAATCATTAAGTTCCAACAAACCTTCCTCGGGCTGCAAGATGAGCCGATCATTAATGCGGAGCCGCGTAAAACGGACGCCCGAAACCGTTCTCTCGGCATCATAGCCGAATATTCGGCTTGGGTTAGAGCACGTCCCTTGATACCGGATGTCTTCAAAGGTGATATTTTCGATCCGGTTCCCGGGAGCCGGATTGTAATCCCGGTTCTGCATCACTCGGACATCGATCAGCCGTCCCAGCTCAAAGTCTTCGACCCGAATATTTTTATACGAAATATCGCGGATCGTATTTTTGTCGCCAGCATTGATGGCCATGGCTCCCATATAATTGACTTGCGGCTCGTGATGCTCCAGAATATCTATGTCTTCAAACCGCACATCATATAACGTATTGCCGTTCCCGCAATGATCGCCATGTGTTCCCATCATCAGCGGATGAGCGACGTCAGCCCACAGCACCGCATTGCGCACACGAATACGGCCGGAATCCCCGCGGTAATCCCATCTCGACCCGTAAATTGCAATACAGTCATCCGACGTGCGCAGAAACACATCGTCGATTTCAATATCGGTACAAGCCATCATATCGATGCCGTCCGACCAACCCCGGGTGCTGAAGGATTTGAAATTGCGGATGCGCACCTGCTCCGATTTGCCTAAATAAATGCTGTAATGCGGCGGATCAAGGACCGTGATTCCTTCCACATCGATGTTCCTGGAGAAGATAATCCTTACCCCTCTGAATGCCGAAAAGCGATGGAAGTCCGAGAGATACAATATGCCTCGCCCCCGGATGACCACATCCTGAACATGGTCGCAAACCAGCGATCCGACCACGATCGCGCCCCCGGCTATGTACACCGTAGTGTGGGAAGGAATACGTAAAACCGTCTCTTCGATATAGTGCATTCCAGGAGCAAAATACAGCGTTTTCCGCTCGGTGCTGCCGTTTGGTCGCTCCAGCAGTCCAAGCAGATCCTCCGTCCGATGGATCCCCGGCCGAATAAGCTGAATCCCGTTGTCTTCAGGCAACGGCGCGTCCTGCTCGCACGGGTTGGCGAAAAGATGCAAATTGGTAAACCGGTCCCCGTTGATCTCTATGGATAGCTTCCGGGGTTGATTCAACGTAAACTTAACCGCATATTCATCGTACGAGAATTTCACATGATACGATAAAGGCCGGATATCGACACGGTGAACCGGTTGTTTCCGGCTCTCAATCCTCACCTCCATTTCGCCTTCCATATCAAAATAGGCCATGGATGCGCTTCTGACGTCATGCATATCCACTTTGGCTTCATAGACAAACAGTTCCTGCCAAGCCTTGCCGGGCTCACGGACGTACACCGCAAAATCATCGTTTCTCACTGCGTCCTTGGGCGCCCCGTAGATAATCAACTGATTCATCGATAAACCACCTCTTTGGTTTGTTGATATTAATTCCCATATTTACCTAACGTCATTGCGCACCACGGGAACATTTATGAATACACGGGTTCCTGTTCCCGGATTACTCTCAAAGTAAATGCACCGTTGCTCACCGAAGTACAGCTCCAAACGCTTTTCGATATTCTTCACCCCGTACCCGCTTCCGTGAGTTCGTGGCCTGCCGTCCCGGTGGTAACTCATCCCGATTCCATCGTCTTCAATCGTCAACACTAATCGATTATTGCATACCCTTCCCCGAATGAAGATGTTTCCCTTGCCTTCCGGCTTCTCTGTAATTCCGTGCAAAATCGAATTTTCTACCAGCGGTTGAAGGGTTATTTTTGGCAACATGCAATCGAGGGCATCGTCCTCGATATCGGTCTTAAAAACGATTCGATCCTTGAATCTTCTTTGCTGAATCTCTACATAAATACTTGATAATCGCAACTCATCTTTCAACGTCACGAAGTCCTCGCCCTTGTTCAAGATCAACTTATAATAATCCGACAACGCGTATACCACTTGCTGAATATTGCTGCGCTCCTCTCTCTGTGCCATCCAGTTCAGCATATCCAGCGTATTATACAGAAAATGAGGGTTAATCTGGGATTGAAGCGCCTTTAATTCGGCCCCGATTTTTTCCACACCCAAACGGTACTGCTCTTGCAGCAACTCTTGTACGCTGTTGATCATGTAGTTGTAGCTGGAAACCAACCGTCCTATCTCGTCCTGGCTCGGCTCTATGTCCAGTTTGCGCAGTTCTCCCCTGCGAATTTGATCCATTTTCCGGATCAGTAGGAATACCCGGCCCGTAATGGACTTTGTGACCGGATAAATAAGAATGAGCAATATAGCAATCACAACTATATACATGGTCAAAATCTGGGAGCCGACTTTATTTACCGCTGCCGATGCCGCTTCTTTGGGAATCATCGTTGTCAGGTAGATCCCGCTCTTGCCGATTTGGTTGCTGCGATACAGGTAGTCCTTACCATCCAATTGCACAGCCTCAAACCCATTGCCTGTTTCCTTTAAAAAAGGCAGCCGGGTTAATGCCTCTTCCTGCTGGCTGATTGCAATCCTATGACCTTTACTATCCATCAAACCAATCGTCTGCTCGGGAACCGTTTTGGTCAGAATGGCCCGTATGGGCTGCAAATCCATATGGATGACGACCATTCCTATGGAATCTTGATAGTCTCTCACATTCCATAAAATTCTGCCGAGGGCGAGATACGGGATGGATCCCGTAACACGAACATCCGAGTAAGAAAACCAGACGGGCTCTCCGGTGCTGGTTAATACCTTTTGCGCCCATGGTTTCCCTTCAATAAATCTCAGCTTTCGAAAGCGCGTATCCGTTCCGGAAACCACAAAGCGATCATCGATATAGTACACGATGCCGTCACTTTCCGAACTTTCTTCCAATATTTTGGTGTAAGAATCAATTTTTTCGAACCCGAAAATTTGCTCCCCGATGTCCATGTTTTCCGGTCCCTGGTTCAGCGCATCCACCAAAACATCATTTAGAATAATCATGGTGGATAGCTTCTCAATCCGCCGAAATCTGTCCGACAGCGATGTTAAAGCTTGTTCGTAATTTTGATTGACCGCGTAATTCTGGCTATTCAACGTCTCTTGCTTGATTTCCAGATAGGATATCGTAAAAGTGGTTATCAAAGGCGCTAGTCCAAACAGCGCTAGGATGATCAATAGCTTTTTTCTAAGTGAAAAATTACCAAACAAATGTTTTTTCATTGTGTCCCCAGCTTCCGGTATTCAATGGGGGTAAGATTGGTCGAAGCACGAAAAACCTTCGTAAAATAGCTTGGACTTGCAAATCCGCAACGTTCAGCGATCGTGTTGATTTTGTAGTGCTCATCCAATATCATTTTTTTGGCAAGTTCCAACCTGTAGTCTCCGATGTACTGCTTCAGGGTGAATCCCGTCTCGTTTTTGAATAAATAACTTAAATGACTGGCGGACATATGAACATGTTCGGATATTTCCCGGACATCCAAGTCGGCATTGCGATAATTGGCTGCCACAAAATTCATTACCTCACGCACAATGCTTGAATAGGATATGGACTCTCGTAAATCTTCTATATAGGCGGTAAAGATAATTTTCATAAAACTTCTCAGCTCATCAATTGAAGGACTTTCCAATATATCTTTCTCCACATCTCCTTGGCTGCTGACATGGTTCAGTCGTGCCAGTACCGTTGGTTTCTCCAATAAAATAGCTTGTGCAAAGGAGAGAAAGAGATTGCACACTCTTTCTCTCCTAAGATATTCGTCCTCTTTAATCTTGCCACATAGGGAATCAAGCCAATGGGGCAGCTGTTCGGGGGTTTTTTTATAAATTGAGAAGAAATCGCTATAAAGATCCATCCCCGACTCGGAAAGTTTCTTCGCTTCGAAACAAAACAAACGCTGTTCCGGGCGGTAAAATGACAGTTCCAGAGTTCGGTTCGCTGTCCGATAACTGTCTGCAATGCCTTCAAGCGCCGCTGCTTTCAGTCCCATCCCGATTATCAATTCGTTGTTTTGATGAATAAGATGATGGCATAGCTGCCGCACTTTGCTGAGTTCGTCATGTTTAAGAGCCACAATTGTAAGAATTCTATTTTGATCCTCCCGGACGTTCAATGACGGATACTTATGCGCATCCCAAAAGGCTTGATGCATTTCCGTATCCAGTACTTGATCTGACTGCTTGGTCATGACGGACGAAACGATACAAACGTAATGACTGTTTGCCTGGAAACCAATTTCTTTGCAAATCGGCAAAACTTCACCTTGGATTACCATCCCGGATTTTAAACTTTCAGTCAGGCGTTGTCGCTGCAACTTCAACTTTTCCGCTAGTATAATTTGCCCCTCTTGCTGCAAGCGAATTGAATTAACCGCTTTCATTACAGCAAGTTCCAGATCCGGCAGCTTTATCGGCTTCTCAATATAATCCACGGCGGACAACTTAATGGCGCTTTTTAGATAATCTACTTCCATAAAACCGCTCATAAACAGAAGCTTGCTCTCATTGCAGCGATCTAAAAGCTTCTCCGCAAATTCGATTCCACTCAGCTTCGGCATGCGTATGTCCGTAATGACGATATCCGGCTTGAAGCTGGCCGCCTCACGCAAAGCCTCCGCTCCGTCCCTTGCCTCTTTGATCTCCTCAATGCCAAACGCTGACCATTTTACGGACTCCAGCAAGCCAAGACGAGTATAGTCATCATCATCCACAATAAGCAGTTTCATGGCTTTCTTCTCCTTGGACAGGTTGTCAATTGATTCTATTGAGTTTATTTCTGTTTGGTTGCTGCGAAATCATCCAATGCCTTCTGTAAGGCAGCCATATATTTCTCCATGCCCGCACCTTTCAATTGCTGGTTCATGGTATCCAGATCGTCCTCTATGCTCTTTTTTATTACCCCTACTGCCAATGGTATTGCGTATTGGGTTCTGATGGTTTCAATATTTGCCATCTCGGCCGTTATATCTTTCGTGTCGAAAACAAAGCCTTCATAAGGATCAATGCCATTCTTTTCGCCCAGCTTAGCGCCTTCGGTTTGCAGCCTGTCATATATTGCTTGCCATTCGCCCGGATATTTTTCCACACGGTTCATGTAGCCATCATTCAATCCGGTCCAACCCGGCTTTTTGTTCTTGGGGTCTATTCCTTCAAACGTAATAGACTCGCCGTCCAATTTATAATGTTCATCTTTTACCCCGTATTGCAAAAGGTCGTAGTATGCTCTATCCGTATGCGCTTTTTCAATAAACTTCAAAGCGGTCTCCACATTTTTGCTGTGCGCTCCTATGGAAATCATCGTTGTGGTTTCCACGGAGTGTTTAGGTAAAAATGCGGTATCCGGTGCCAAGTCTACCGTGTAGTCAAGCCAACCAAACTCCCAATCTTTGTTTACCGCTTTCAGTTGGTTAATATAACCGCTGCTTACAGCGCCAAAGTGATTGGTGAACTCAAGAGGCTTTTTGTTGGCTTTCATCAGTTCCAAGGTTTTAC
This sequence comes from Fontibacillus phaseoli, assembly GCF_003337355.1. Lineage (GTDB taxonomy): Bacteria > Bacillota > Bacilli > Paenibacillales > Paenibacillaceae > Fontibacillus > Fontibacillus phaseoli. The sequence goes on from NZ_QPJW01000002.1 coordinate 307,143, forward strand.
TGGTTTCATTGGCTTGTCCTGCCAAAATATCACGAGCCACAATACCATCGTCATACCATTTTTTTGCAATCCGCAGAGCCTGCTGATACTCAGGTATGTCGTAGATTGATGCGACTTTATAGGGATCGTTGACAGGCGCCATGGTAGTCATTGTGCCTGTAGGGTCCAAGTATTTATCGCCGGCTAACATTCTGAACACATTGAGGATAAAGCCTTTATCGCTAATCATCGGAGTATCGGGGAATTCCTCCTTGGCCTTATAGAGGTATTTCTCTACCGACTCCAAATCCTTGACTTCCGGCAGGCCCCATTGCTTCCGCAAGTCTTCCCGGTAAAAGAATCCCCAGTTGCCCCCGCCGGGTTTACCGTATTGCGGAATCCCATAGAGTTTGCCGTCAAGCGTTATCCGGTCCAATATACCTTTGTAATGCTCGACCAGCTTCGGCGTTTTTGATAACGAAGGCTTCAAATCAGCAAATGCGTTCTTGGTGGCAAAATTTTTATAGTCCGACCAAAAGCCGCCGGCATAGAGATCATACTCTTTGGCCACAATGGCCCGGCTGATTTGATTTTTTTCATCTCCCCAAGGAATAAAGGTGAAACGAACGATGGCCCCAAGATCCTTTTTGGTCAATTCATCAAGCTGCTTGTAGAAATTGTCCATTCCCGAAGCCGGTTCGGTTCCCATGGTCAGAGCTTTTAATTCCACAATTTTAGCAGGCTCCCGGGACGCATCCGGAGATGGCGAAGCCCCATCATTCTTGCCGGATGAGCAAGCAGCCAGCGATAATACTAGAGCCGACACAAGCACCCCCGATAAAACCACTTTCAATTTTTGGATTACTGTCATTACAATCCCCTCCATTTATTGGCACTAAATTTATGTTAAATAGAGGAAACATTTTTTATTTAATCGTGTTTCCCCTATACAACAACACATTCAGTCTGTTAGCCTTTAACGCCGCCGATAGTTAGTCCCGAAACGAAAAACCGCTGAGCGAATGGATAGAACAGGATCACAGGTCCAGTGACCAGCATCGCAGTTGCCAGTTTCATCGTTTCTGTCGGAAGTTGATCTACTATGATTTGCGAATCACGAACAGCATCCGTTACACGGGATAACATGCGATACAACAAATATTGCAAGCCCCATTTATCCTTATCCGCCACAAGGTAAAGACTGTATCCAAACCAGTTATTCCAATAGCTTAATGCAAGAAACAATCCAATCGTTGCCGAAACGGGTTTGCACAGCGGAATGACGATTTGCCAATAAATCCGAAAATCTCCGGCACCATCTATTCTTGCGGATTCCATCAATGAATCCGGGATTCCTTTCACATAATTGCGGTACAAGAAGATGAAAAAGGGACTCATTAAGCCGGGCAAAATAATAGCCATCAGGGAATGATCCAGATGAAGAACATTAACATTAACCAAATAAGAAGGGATTAGGCCGCCACTGAACAAGGTCGTGAAGTAAATAAAGAAAGCCGCTTTGTTCCGATGCTTAAAATCCGGTCTTGACAAAACGTAACCGCTCATCGAGGTTACGATTAACCCCAGCGCAGTCCCGGTTAACGTAACATAAATGGTAACCAAGTATGCGTTCCCAATAGTACCGCCTAAAGTCGTAAAAACTACACTATAGGCATCCAGAGTAAAATGTTGAGGCAAAAAACTGTACCCGTTGACAGCAATCGCAGACTCGCTGCTAAAGGATCCTGAGAGTATCAAAATGAAGGGCAACACACAAATGATGACAAAAAATAAAACCATCAAAACGGAAACGATATTGAAGATTTTAGTGCTTTGATCTACACGGATTTTATTGCTTTTTGATTCTAACGCAGCCATAGCCGGCTCCTTTCCTTTTCTCTGAAATGGGTTGATACGTTCATAAACTAGAATAGCGCGTTATCTTTATCTACCTTTTTAACAATCGCATTGACCGTTAAAATGAGAACCAGACCAAAGACCGATTGGTACAAACCAGCAGCAGACCCCAATCCAATGCTGAAATTAACGGTTAAGGAACGGTACACATAGGTATCGATGATGTCCGTAGCATTAAGTAACAGCCCATTCTGGCCTACCACATTCCAGAACAAATCGAATTGTCCCCGCATAATGCCGCCAAGCGCAAAAAGTACCAGGACAATAATTGTCGGCTTTAAAAGCGGGAGCGTGATATGAAGAATGCGCTGCCATTTTGTTGCGCCGTCAACATAGGCGGCTTCATATACACTTTCATCAATCCCCATAATCGAAGCCAAGTAAATGACACTGCCGTAACCAAGCCCCTTCCAGATTTCAATTCCTACAATAATGAACGGCCAAACTTGAGGCGTTGCATAGAAATCAAATTTTTCAAAGCCTAAAAAGGAAATGACACCGTTTACAACTCCGTAGTCAAAATTAAACAAGTTGTAAACAATGGAGCTAACAATAACCATTGAAACAAAATAAGGCATAAACATAAGCGTTTGCGTAGTTTTGACGAATTTTTTATACGTCAGTTCTTTCAGTAATATCGCAACGGCTATTTGAAAGAAGTTATTCAATATAATAAATGCGACATTATAAAGAACTGTATTTTTTGTGATTTTCCAAATAATCGATTCCATACCCCCGTGAAACAGAAACTCGAAATTTTTCAAGCCGATGAACGGACTCGTTAAACCTTTGCTGAAATCGTAATCAATAAATGCATAATACAAACCGAACATAGGCAAATAACTAAAGAAAATAAAAAAAACAACCATCGGAATTAACATAAAATAATAGGTCTTATGCGCTCTGAAATCGGAGAACCATTTTTTCTTTCTCGTCTTAAGTTTGGTTCCAACAACCATTGGCGTATGTTCCATAACATCCCTCTCCTTCTAAAACAAGTTTAGCAATGCAGGAGAGTAGCGCATATATTACTTTTTCCCGATTCATTGTACTTTTGTATTGTTTTTCAGGCCAAACCGGATTGACGTAACTTCAACGTTTGAGCGTTGGGAGGGATAAAAAATCTCCCCCTTCGGTTAATGAAGGAGGCGTACTCCCTGAAATAAACCCCCAGTTAAACTGGGGGATCACTTGAAGAATCCTGAACAGAATGATTGCAGCCTGTGCCCGGGTAGCTTGTTCGTGCGGAGCAAATCTGCCTTCGCTCATCCCGTTCAACACACCCGCCTCCGACAATCTGGATACAGATTGCTTGGCATAGCTGGAAAGATCACGCTCATCTATGTAAAACTTTGTTTGAGCGGTATTTAACGGCATATTCACATAAGCCATTGCTCTATCCACCATGACCGCGATGTCTTGCCTGCTTATCGGCTCGTTCACTCCAAACCGACCATCCTCGTATCCTTGGATGATCCCAGCCTTTTTCGCCGCTGCAACAGCCTCGTAGTACCACGTCCCCTTGACAGTGTCCGTAAAGCCGGTTTCTTCATTTCCAATCTGAAGGTTCAAACTCTCGGCCAGCAGCTTCACAAATTGGGCGCGGGTTACAGCTGCATCAGGCTGAAACTGGCCTGGCGCCATACCCTGAATGATCTCTTTGGCCGCCAGATTCAGGATGGCGTTTTCCGCCCATGGCACGCTTGTCAGATCGGCAAAACTTACGTCCGCTTCCAGAATCGTATAGGCGCTAAAGCGCTCTGGAACAAAGATCAGCTTGCCTGCTTCCCGATCAAGCCGGCTGCTTCTTATTACCTGCATCTTGCCCGGCCCGTCCATATCATACGCCACGATTTTATCCGGATGCTCACCGGCTGTCAGGACATAACTCAATTCAACTGTTGCCGCTTTCTGTCCTGCAAAATCAGTGATAGGCCTGCCGTCTGCCTGCAATTGAACATCAAACACCGTATTCCCGCCAATCCGTTTTTTCACACCAGAAGAAAGATGATTCTTATTCAAGGCGGTCACCGACAAGGTCAAATTATCCGCACCGGTCTCGGCTGCCGCTTTCGCCAGCCAATCCGCCGCTATCGTTACAGTAGCCAATTTCAAACGGAAGGAGATTGAATCGACGGCTGTGTCCGCCTTCCCTTCAAGCAATGCTTTAGCTGGAAGCTGCACAGTCACACCCGTTAGGGAGGAGGACGTCTGTACGTCTATGAATATCTTTCCGTCATTCGGCTGCTGCAAAATGGCAAGCAACTCCTTAGGTTTCACCTTTAACACAAGTTGCCCTTGGCTATCCGGTTCATTATTGAATATGAGAGAAGCTCCGTTAACGGTGGTGTCCGGGCCGGTCTCAACCGGATTTGTCACAACCCGGTTTGTCTCGATCGAATTATTAGGACCAGAGTCTGGCTCGTTCTCCCTTGTAACATAGAGGGTATATACTTTGAGTGTGCCATCTTCTGCGGTAACCTCAAGCGTGATCCGATTCAAGCCAACCTGCAGAGGCACCTTTACAGCCCTATTGTCCGCTGCCACCCCGTTCAATTTCAACGACGCCAGGTCGTCATACACTGACGCAGTAACACTTACGCTGCTTACGCCATAGCCTACAGTTGCGCTATATTCGGTTATGTCCGAACTGAAGACTGGAAACAGGGATCCAGGACTTAGTATCAACCCGGATAAATCTGCATTTGGCGACTTGGTACCACCGGAAGGTTCCTCACGAACCACCGTAACAAGGTAAGTTTGGGTTCCCGCTTGTCCGTTGACTTGGACAATTACCGAATTGTGTCCTACATCCAGCAAAAGGGGGACCGGGCTCCCGCTCACTGCACCAATGCCATTGATTTTGAGCGTTGATGCTGGGTCGTACACCGACGCGGTAACGCTAACGCTGTAGACCGCATTCGTCACGCTGGCCGTATAGTCGGTCACATTCGGGTCAAATGCCGGCGTAATAACTCCTTCGCTTAGCCGCAAGTCGGACAATTTGAGGCTATCCTTCGCGGTCGATCTGTCTTCCGTATAGGATCCAAAGAACTCCAATTCCGAAAGATTCCCGAACCAGGAACTATCATTGATAATCTTGATATAGCGGTAATAAGTGCTCTCCGTAACCGTCAGCCCTTGCCAATCCCAAATATTTCGGGACATGGATGAAATCGGCTTAAACGTAACTCCGTCGTTGGAGCCCGCCACATAGATGCCCATCATCCGGCTTGCCAAATTGGTGGTCATTCTTGGAGCAATTTCCACACTACTGAGCGACACGGCTCCCTTCCCGAAATCGAAAAGATAGTACACGCCGTTACCGGCGCTCGACGAATTTTTAATATCTATAAAAGTCGATGAGTTTCGGTCAAATAATCTGGGGCCGACTTCCATTCCACGATCTGTCGGTCGATTAAAAGTCAGCGTTGCTTTATCCAGAATATTTCCAATGCTATGGGAAACGTCCGAAACTAGTACAACAGATCCATCCGTTATGTCAACCACCGGTATTCCTGATGTTTCAACGTGGTTATTTTTTGCATCGAGATACTTGTAGTTGACCTCGATTTCAGCGTATCTGCTTGCATTCCACCTGGCTGCCTCCGGACTGAGGGTTACCGATGCCGTGTAACGCAACTCGTCAAGCTTCGTTACCGTGGCGTCCATTCCGGCAATGGTTGCATTCAACTGCGTGAGCGGCTGTTTGGACGTGATGCTCAAAGTGAGCGTATTGCCGGCGATGGCTTTCTTAACCGGCACTTGAGCGTTGCTGCTTGCACTGCTCCCCTGCATATGCTGTGTTAACGAATCTGCATTACTACTAATGGCCACGCTGGCTATTCTGGAAGGGATTTCGGTACGCTCGCCATAGATTCGAAACTCGCCTACACTGAGAATACCGTTTTTCTTTGCATAGTAATCGTTGGATTCATAGGTTGAAATCCTGAAATACCGATAGGCTTCACCAAGCTGTTCCCGTCTGACATTTAAGGTCTGCATTTGCGTGCTGTATGCAGCTTCTTCTGTTAACTGTACCCATGAATCTCCGTCAAGCGATCCATAAACAATCGCGCCTGACATTCTTTCCGGCCAAATATTGCGCGGTTGCAGGGCAAAACTTTTTGGAAGAACCCGGAAGTTAGGACCGAAATCCATAATGAAATATTTGGCCGTCAAATCGCCGCTGAATGTAACCGTGTTGTCATCGACCAAATAGGCATCGTAGCCGGACTGCAATGACGATTTTATTGAACTCTTTGTATAATCCAAACTTCCATCGCTCAATGTCGGATTCATGAGCTTCATCGAGGCTGCAGCCTGGGATAACTCATTCAGCGCGGCATAAAAGTCGCTATCCGATGCGGTATTCACCACACTTTGAACGTTGCTATAGACTTCACTATATTTTTCTAATGAATCCGATTCATACTCCGTGTCCTTATCAACATGGGATGCCACATACTCAATGGCTGCTTGTCGGTCACCAGCAACATGAATCATAAGACTCACTGTCGAAACTGTGGTGCCATCGGAAGCCACAACAAGACACTCATAGGAACCCGCCTGTTGAACAGTTGGCGTCCAGGTAAAGGCTCCGCTAGCAGGATCAAGTGTCGCTCCAGGCAGTGTATCTCCTTGCAGATCATAGGTGACAACGTCCGAACTGTTTTGGTCAACAGCCGAAAAATCGTAATAAATCGTGCTCCCGGAAAACAACGCCATATTCATACTTTTGGCGGTATTTTTGAAGGAGGGAGGAGTCAGCGAATTGTCGGCTTTGATATCCATATAATCAATGTCCACATTTGATCCGTTTCCGACAACATTAAAGTACAACATGAAAGTCTTTGATGGGAATTGACCATAAGAGACTGAATTTTGTCCCATATCAAAGGTTACATACTGCCATTGATTGTTGGTTTCCGGCAACTCAAGAATTTGGAACGGCTTTGAATCTTTCTCTTTCTTCAATTCAAGCTTGGCCCAACCGTTGGTGCGAATTTTTAAAGCGACATTCGAAGTGTTGTTTCGATTAATAAACATCAGCCGATAAGCTGCAAACAAGGTTTGATTGTCACTGGCTATCGTACTAATATAACTGACGTCGCCTTCGGTCTTCGTGCTAATATGTGATGTGCTTTCCTTGACCTGGTTTGAACCGTCTATAATGCTAAAGGCATCCTCCAATTGCAGCAGATATCTCTCCTCATGGGAGGTGTTTTTCCTTACCCTTCTGGCAATGGAATCGGCCGGTTCATTAGCTGCCTCCTTCGGAACGTAAATCCACCACTCCGCCCCGGTCTCCACCTTGGATACATCCGCTGCCGATCCGTCGCCTGAGAAATAGTAATTCGGCGCAACCCGGCTCTTGAATGCTTTCACAAAGTATGGAGCTTTCGCTTCCAGTTGTTCATCCGTATAACCGAGCTTATAGCGGTACACATAATACAGATCCCAACCGCCCGTGCCTAAGTAGTGCATCCGGCCTTTATATTCGTCTGAAGGTATAGAGTATATCTTTTCTTTTGCCCACTCCGACTCGGCCGTCGATTTCACAGGGGTCCAATTAATATCGAAGCCTTCGGCGAACTTGGCATAATAGTCGGCTCCCATCAAAATCCGGTCATTCAAAAATTCATAGATGGATATACCCTTCGAATTAATGGTTCCGCTCGCTGGATCAACCTTGGTCCCCTGAGCATCCACCATTCTGGCGAGATTAATAAAGTTCGTCACGTCTCCTTCCCCATGCGCCAGGTCCCGCCCCATTTCAACATGCTGTACATGAGGTTTGACAGGTTCATCTGTTTCATCATTCTGGGTCATTTCCCGGAACAACCAATAAATGGATCCCGTCATATACTTATCCGGTGCCGAATCGTTTACGGTTAACCACTCTATTGCTTTTGCATAATTTTCCGAATCATTCTTAAAAATATAAGCAGCAATCGATCCGTACAGAGGATAATTGTGCTGATTCATAAATTTGTCGTTAAAATCCAAAAAAGTGCTTACCGTCGGGTCTATCACATTCTTAGTAAACTTCTCCGTATCTTCATCGGTCCATTTTAACTCTTCCGATGAACTAGTATACCGAAGGATTTCTGCAGCCATAATCATATGGTACAAGGGAATTCCCGTATGGATATGAGAATCCGTAAAATATTGGTATTTATTTGGGTCCATCTGTTCCCAGAATCGAATAATACGCAAAGCGTTTGAACGATAGGTTTCGTTTCCAGTAATGTAGTATAATAACGACTGGGTATATGCCCGTAAACCATCTCTTGACGCCATGTCCTTCACATTACTGGCGTTATAGGCATCCGTTCTTATCGATATCCCATCAGAAGAAATACTTGAAGTAAAGGCTGTTTTTGCATAGTCTGTTTCCAGCATGGCCGTAAAGTAGCTGTACCAGGGCTCTTGCTTGTTTTCAATTTGCGTTCTCAGATTTTCCAATACCTCTTTGGTCACACCAATACCGGGATGGATAAATCCTTCGTCACTGGTCACACTAATAATTTCCACCTGTTGCTTCAATCCGCTGGCGGTAACTTGCAATGCTGATGCAGATGTCACTGTCACAGGCAACCACGACAAAATCAAGAGCATGGAAAGCAGTATGGACACCCCGCGACGAAGCCTCCGCTTACTTGTTAATCCTGTATATCGTTCCATCGGGTCTCGCTCCTTCATCAGATTAGAGTATACGAAACGAATGCTCTCCAAAATTAAAGCGGTTTCATAAAGTGTTAGCGCTTTCATTCAATCCTTATAACAATCACCTCCAAAATAAGTTAGTGGTTTTCCTTTCCAGAGGAGGACTCATAAATTATAACAACCACTTTACACGCGCAGGAATGAAGTTTTTCAAGAAAAAAGTGCAGTATTTTTTGAATTGATCAGTTCAAAAAAAGGTGAACGTTTATTCAAAGCTGACGATAGAGCGCTATCGACAAAAGGGGCTCTGACGAGAAAACGTCACATGTTCCCAATGAGGAAAACGTGACGTTTTTTTAAGGATCCTCTCAATCAGCATGAGCGTTGGCATGCGGGGCGGAATTTATTCATCTTCCTTAAAGACAGGCGTTATGCTTAGCTCAAATGAAAATGTCTTCTCCTGCAGGCGATAGTTTTCGTGGAGTTCCGGTCCGCAGGAATTGGAGCCGATTCCACTCATTTTGTAATCCAGATGCACGATCGTTTCCTTGCGCGGATGCAATTCGTGATCATGCTTGGCGGCGGTTAAGTCCTCTGGTTTATAATGCGACGCCTGGAGCGAAAACGGGATAGGCGCGTCAAATCGGAGGCCCATACCTTGCTTGTTCGAAACGATCGCCCACTCCGTGCCGTAGCGCGAGCCGTTCTCCTGAGGCCTGATGTAGTTTTCGAGCATGTCGTCCACGGACAACTCGAATTTGCTCTTCCGCGTACTCCGCCGCTTATCTGCGTAGCTTTCGTGCGGGCCGTATCCGAAATATTCGACCTCCTCCGCTCCGGCGGGCATCGTCAACTGGAGACCGAAGCGCGGCAGAAACGGTAATTCTTCGCGTAGCCGCACCTCGGTGCGGAGGGACACGCGACCATTGTTGTCGAACCGCCATACCGTCTTGCCATGCAGGAGCGGATAGCGAATATAGCCGCCGAGGGAGTAGTCGACAGTAATGTCCACGGCTCCGCCAGGCCGCTGGGTCCATTCACAGCGGTACACCTTCATCATCGCCCGGTCGTAACCTTCCGTCATCCACTTGGATTTCATCGGTTGGTCATTGTCGATCGGAGCCCGCCAGATGTTCCATTTAACCGCAGCGGCAAGCATAGGCACGCCGTGTCTGGATATACCGATGATCGTTCCGTCGTACAAATCGAAGGTATGCCGGAAATCGAAGCCGTCCATAACCAAGCGATGCCCATCCTCATTAGCTAGGAGTGTATGGCCATGGCCTAAGGCGCGCTGCGGCTGGACTTGCTCCGGCAAATTCGCATGCGGGTTATCCACCGGAAGCTCAAATTGCTCGAACATAATTTCGTAACCAGGCTCGGCCCAGCGGGTTTCCTGCTTTTGCCGGCAAGACAACGTAAGGAAATACCGTCCTTCATCCTGCGGCAGCCGATAAGGCAGCATCAGCGTTTGCCGTCCGCCGTGCGGCGCCGCCTCGAGCTGCATAACCTGCCCTTGCTCCAGCACAACGCCGTCCTTCTCTACTTTCCAGTAGAGTGCCAGATGCGACAAATCGATAAAGTCGTACAAATTCGTTATTCGCACTTTTCCGCTCGTCAAATCCTCGGCCTCAAGTCTGATGGGGGCAATGACTTGCTTCAACTCCAGCAAACCCGTATGCGGAACCCGGTCCGGGGAAACCAGACCGTCGATGCAAAAGTTTCCGTCGTTTGGCTTGTCTCCAAAATCTCCGCCATAAGCGAAGTAAGGTTTCCCGTCGGTCGTCTCGGCCTTGACGCCATGGTCGCACCATTCCCAGACGCAGCCGCCCATCAGCTTCGGATACTGATAGATGACCTTCCAATAATCCTGCAAATCACCGGGACTATTGCCCATGGAATGGCAATATTCGCACAGGAACAGCGGCTTTGTTTCCGCAATGTCATTGGCGTATTCCTCAATAAACGGCACGGTTTCGTACATATGGCTTTCCATGTCGAGAAACTCGACGTTAGCACTCCCTTTGTAGCGGGCCGCCGCCCCTTCATAATGTACGAGCCGGGACGCATCGCGCATGCGAACCCACCTAGCCATGGCGATATGGTTGACGCCGTAGCCGGCTTCGTTGCCAAGCGACCAGATGATCACGCACGGAAAGTTTTTGTCCCGCTCGACCAATCGCTCGGCCCGCTCCACAAACGCCGCTTCCCAAGCCGGATTGTCCGACAGTCTATTAATCGCCCCTTCGGCCCATTTCTCCGCCGAACTCATACCGTGGGCCTCCAGGTCCGCCTCGTCAATCACATAAAACCCGTATTCGTCGCATAGTTCAAGAAACCGCGGGTCATTCGGATAATGGGCGGTGCGGATCGTGTTAATATTGTGGCGCTTCATCAGATTCAAATCCGAAATCATATGACTCAGCGGAATTGCGGCCCCAAGCTCAGGATGGGACTCATGGCGGTTGACTCCCTTCAGCTTGACCGCTCGCCCGTTGATAAGAAACACGCCGTCCCGGGTCCGGATTTGCCTGAAGCCCGTCCTGAACAACAGCATCTCTTCGCCGGCCTGTACATAAACCCTGTACAAATACGGCTCCTCGGCATTCCACAATACGGGCTCCTGGATCTGCAACTCAATCGTTCCACGGCCCTCAATCACCGCGCTCAAAGTCTGAAGCGTGCAGCCTTCAGCGTCCCTGATCTCGACGGCTACCTCTTGGGAGGCGGTCGTTTCCACCTCGCACAACAGCTTTCCAAGACGAAAATCTTCCGACAGCTCCTGCTTGATGAAGACATCCCGAACATGTGCCTTATCCCTAGCAAGTAAATAGACATCACGGAAGATGCCCGAATAACGCCACATATCCTGATCCTCCATATACGTGCCGTCGCACCATTTCAGCACCATGACGGCAATCCGGTTGTCTCCGGTTCGCAAATAAGGGGTGACGTTAAACTCCGCAGGGTTCCGGCTTCCCTGGCTATAGCCGACGAATGCGCCGTTGATCCACAGGTAAAAACATGAATTCACCCCTTCGAAGACGATGTAGCTCTCTTTCTCCTTCCAGTTTTCCGATACGTTAAACGCTTTCACGTAAAGTCCCGTGGGATTTTCGCCCGGCACAAACGGTGGATCGCAAGGAATCGGATAGTTGGTATTCGTATAATGGAGCTGGTCGTAACCGTTCGTCTGCCAGCAGGAGGGTACGAGCAATTCGTTCCAGCCTGTTACATCCGCGTCCTCCGCATAAAAATGGTCCTCCACATGCTTGACGCTGGTATGATAACGGAATTTCCAAGTTCCGTTTAGCGTACGGTAAAACGGTGAGCGGGAACGTTTGCGCGAGGCGGCGGAAGTGGTATCCGCGTAAGGAATATAATAGGCTCTCGCTTGTTCCCGGTTCACGTGCAGCAGGTCTTGGTTATCCCAATACTTCTCAATGGCAATCATAACGATTCGCTCCTCCCAGATTCGGGTAACTTCCCTCGAACTTTCCGATGGGCCGAATGTCCTGTCTTATAATATACTGGAGAACCCGACCGTTTCGTATGAGTTTTTTTAAGTTTGAACCGTACTTTTTTCGCAACAGCTAGCCTCGCGAGGGATTGTCTGAACACTGATTTTATAAAATAGGCTTCGAACCGACGGATACTTCGAACGGCCGTTGAATCGCGCCATCTCCAGGTTGCTTCAGAGGCCGGAGGTCTACCCGGATGAGATGCTCTTCCGTTATCAGACTGATGCTGCCATCCGGCTCCCTTGTAACGCCCAGCTCATTTCTTCTCCACTCTCGGGGATACAGTACCGTCCAGAACCCTGCTTTGGCATCCGCGACCGCGCGAACGTAATCCATCAAGCAGATTCCCTGGTCCCCCCGGTCATAAAATGTGGTGGAACGGCCCTGGTCCAGAGTGATCGAATCGACCGTGCCCAGGAACACGGTCTCCAGGTCCACGCCGTAAGCCCCTTTCGAGTGGATCCGGCGGCCGTTCACCCGGGACGCTACGGCCGCCACTGGCAGATTGAACAGCACTTTCCCATCGAACTCCAATATCTCATCGCGAATAATGTACAAATCCGGCTTCCTCACATACGCCACATGGCGGAAATGTCTCCCTCGGCCCTCCGGATTCGCAATCTCGATCGTGATGCTCTCGATCTCTTCCCCCAATCGGACGTCAAGTACCCGGCTTGTTTTCGGGACATCCGCCCAACCGCGCTCCAGGCTGTAAGTTCCGGCCGACAAATTAATCTTGCTCCCCGGATCCCGCGGTATGAACTTTCGCTTCGTGGCGAATAGAAGGCAAGCGTGCGAATAAGAACAGATATGCCAAGGCGTGCTGCTATCGAAATACCCTTGGATGCCCGAATCCATGACCAGGGGAACGGAATTCTTGTAGAGCACGAACGAGCCTTGATCCAGATGGCCGTGCGCCACCGGCTTCCGGCTTGACATAATGGCGAAATAGCTCTCCCGGCCGCTCCCGAAGTCCTTACGGAAAATGTAGATTCCCGAGTCGGGATAATCGGCTGTGGACTCCAACTTGAGGGGTTCTCCCGGATCATAGCGATTCAGGCGGGGAAGAATGTTTTCCAGCAGGATTCCTTCGGGGCCCATTTTCTTGGCAGGCTTCCCGGCCGCGGTCCAGGTATGGTACATCCGGTCTGCCAAATCCTTGTCGATCTCGGCAATATCCGAGAGATAGGCGGCAAAATATCCGAATTCCTCCCCTCCACCGAGCGCATGATCGCCGAACGGTGGCGTACCCACCCTTCCGTCGAAATACACGTAACCCGGAGTCTGTACATCCGGCGGATATCCGAACATTCGTACCAGCGGCGTCGTTTCGAACCAATCTTCGCCGGTCACATTTTTCAACACCTTGGCGTATCCGGCAAACCGTTCCAGCGCGGCATGGTGATAACGTATCGATTCAGGCCACGAACCGTCGGGATTGACGTTCAACTCAAGCTGTGCCCTCAGAATGGCGCCCGCGTTGTTCAACCACGTATGGCGGTTCGGAAAATCGGGCAGTGCCATCATCATGAAGCCAGTCCCGACGCACATGTCGGTCTGCCAATTGCTGCAGCCTTTTTGGGCTTCATACGGCGACCATTCGGTCCGGTCTCTTAAATCCAGCAAATAGCGGAGCATGTACTCTACCAACTCGTAGAACTCAGCCTTCTCCTCCGGGCCGAATACGTCCGCCGAGCGGATCAGTGTATAACTGACCGCCATCACGCTGATCACCCGTCCGCCCTGCACGGCCCCGTAAGCGTCGCTTCCCTCCGGCCGCAAATTCGTCACCAGCCAATGCTCGGCGCCCTGACAAAAATCGTGAAAAATATACAGCATGGCCAGTTTCGCCTTCCACGCGTACTTCCGCTCCCCGGTGACGGCAAACCGGATAGCGTCGGCTTGCATCGGGAGCAGGAATCGCCCGCCGGGAACGGAAGATTTACGATTGAAAAAATATTCGAATTCTCCGACGAGCCGGCCTTGATCGTCCGAAAACGAGATCAGCACCCTAAGGCCTTTCTTCAATTTTCCGTCGAGTTTGGCCGCAAAGGTTAACGTACAGCCCGCTCCTGCCTCCACGGCAAACTCACCGTCATAAATCCAAGCTCCTTCATCGTCCGGGCCGGGATTGCAAATATACAGCGAACGTCTGACGCCCGTTTCACCGCTTACGGCTACCTCGGACGACGGGTTGGCCGTTTCGACGTTCTGAGCTCCGCCTCCGCTAAAAGGATAGGTGTCCTCCCAGCGGAAGATCGGTTCTCCTTTAAGCGCCTTGCTGTTCCAGTGTCTCGGCCCTCCCTCTCCTTCGTCGAAGCCACCGTTCCGGATGTTCAGGCTGCCTCCGCTTGCGGTCAGAATCTCCAAATCATCGATCCAAACATGTCCAAGACCGTCCTGCTCATTCTCCTCTTTCGGCAGGATCAAGGACAAGGTCGCTTTGACCGCACCAAGGGGGACCTTAAAATTAACAATTTTGTCCGTGGAGCTCCACAAGTAAAAACGCCGGTTCAACTCATCGTAATCCGCTTGGCCGTGCATGATCCCTGAAACCGCCTGCTCCAAATTCTCCACGGAATACAATTCGGTTAACCGTTCAATCTTCTTAAATTGCTCGCGGATCGTCGGTATGGAGGAAACCGCTAATTTCAGTTCCTCCAGCCCCTTCGCGGTCAGGTATAAGGATGAGTCCGGTTCGATATCCGTGCGTAAACGGCGGGAATGGCGAAACTCCCGCAGGCGGTTGAAGACATCGACGATTCTTCGGGCCGTCGACTCTCCACTGCTCATGGTGGAGAACTTTTCCAACTCCCGGAATAGCGCCTCCATCGACTCTGCAAGTCGAGTACCCGCCCCCGTGTCATAGTCCCCTATGCCATCGCCAAGCTTCGCCTGCTTTAACAGTTCCCGGGCCTTCTCAAGCACGAAGGCTGCCTTTCCGGGAAGGCTGCCTGTCCCTTCGCACAGCACATCCTGTTTCTCAAACCATGAAAGTGCCGGCTCAAGCCCGTAATGGGTAAACACGCTCCCTTCCTCCAAAAAAGGCGGAACCATCGTATACCTTCTGGTCGCGAACAGAACCGCTTCTTCCGGACGCGGCTTAAGGAACTCCCGGTTCCGGACAAACGGCAAGCCGTCCTTGCCATCCAGCGCCAGTTTTGCCTGCCGAAGTGTATCCTCCAGCGCCAGCTTGGCGCCGTCCGTGTAAAAGTCTCCCCTCATCTCCAGCAGCGTCTCCGCCCGCCGGACCAGTGCCCGGAGCTTGTCGCCATGCTGCGTATTCGAGGTTATCTCCATCTTTCGCCCTCCTCTTATCGTATTCGGTTTTGCTTCCCACCAGCGTCAAGATCAAAGCGTTATGTGCTACAAACCTCGCATCAACTGATCGTACAGCCACGGAGCCGATCGCGCTCCCGATATCTCATGGCTTCCCGGATGAATGTCGAAATCGAATCGTTCCCCCGCTCCCCAGCTCGCGTAAATGTCTTCCAACACCAAAACTGACTTTCGGACATGTTCTACCGGAAAGATCAGGTCCTGCTCCCCCGACTCCACGAACAAGGCGCGCGGGGCTATGAGACCAGTCAACTCGGGCTGCTCCGCATCCAGCAGAATGCCGGGCAGATAGTTATCAATGCAGTGATGCATAGCCATAATGCTGCCAAGGAAAGTGTTCGTCCAGCCGCACAGCACCGTGGCTTTCACGCGTTCATCGAAGCCGGAGGTGAAAGCGGCGATCAGGCCGCCCCCGGAGAACCCGAAAGCGCCAATTCGCCCAGCATCGGCATCTTCGCGCCCACAAATGTAGTCGATTGCCCGCATCGCTTCGTACACCCGCATGCCGGCCAGCGTCCTGCCGTACATCAGCAGTTGCGAGGACAACGTGCCGCATGAGCTGTAATTCGGCTCCGTCTTCAGCTCCTGGGCCATGCGCCGGACACCGAAGCCCATGATTTCGGGAATTACGACAAGCATGCCCGCCCGCACTAATTGAACGGCGAACCGGTTATGAATCCCCGGGTCCGCCAGCTCCGCATCTTCCGGGCCCAGTCCGGCCGCATCGCGCTGCCCGTTCCCGTGGCCGTGGCAGGCCAGAACGGCGGGCCATGGACCAGCCCCGGTCTTCGGAATCAGCACCATGACCGGCACATGCACAGCCTCCATCGTCGTATAAGAGACTCGCTCCAGCGTGAAGTCCCCGTAATCCACGCAATCCAGCAAAACCGCGTCCAGTGGGCGCTTCCGCTCGGGGAACCCGCCCAAGGCCCGTTTCAGCGCGCTGCGCAGCCGGCTCTGCCGCTCCTCCAAAGAAAGGCTCTCCCGGTTCCGCTTTTTTCGCGATTCGTTATCCTTATAAAGCCGCTTCAGAAAAGCGTCCGTTGTGTAGTCCATTTTCCCGCTCCTCATACGACTTCAGCGCTTCCGGACGATTCACGGCGCAGCACGCGGCCGGCCGTGTCGGTCTCCGTGATCTCCATGACCGCGTTCCCCCGATCGGCATCAAGACCAGTGACGCGAATCGTCTGGATTCTTCCGTCGGCGAGCGCGACCCTAACCTCGTCCGCCGAACTGGCCGAAGCGGACACGATCATCGGTCGCATCTCATAAGGCTCGACCATCGTCACGAACCTCGCCTCTTTTCCGACGCTCCGGGCGCTCAGCATTTTACGTCTGTAGGTTTCGTCGCCAAGCGGGTAATCGCTGCCGATCGAAGCGACCAGACGGGCAGCCCGGATGCCGGTCAGATCCACGCGGATGATCCCTTCACGATTCAAGTCGATCGGATTCGCCGGAATGGCTCTGTCGAAACGCCTGACAGCAATTTTGACCGGCCCTCCGAAATAATCCACCCCTACTCCGTTGCCCGGGTCAGTATTTTCTGTGGTCAGCGGAAGATCCGCGAGATACAACTTGCCGCCGGACTCGGTTTCGAGATACGGGTCGCCCCAAAAAATCGTCTTCTCCGATATTTTCGGTCGGCCGTTATCTCCGACCCCTTCCTCGGCCTTGACCCTCAGCTCCAATGTTTCGATTCCTTGGAGCGGAAGATCGAGATCCTCCCGGCCGAGAATCCAGGCGCCGAACCTGCCGCTGGCCAGCACCCGCCCGTCCCCGATGACCTCGTAGTACAGCCGCTTATCCACATGATGCACTTCGGGGTTGTTACCGACAATCATCTCCACTTGGGGTGGCCACAACGTGTAATGGTCGATCGATAGCGGTCCGTTTTCATTGTACTCGGTCCGATTGGCCCGGTTATCGTAGTCCGGACCGAAGCCCATTTCGAAATGAGCCTTGACGGGCCCCTTCATCTCATACCACTCGCAATCGGTAATGAGTTGGGCGCCGCCGAGCGGATCCGGGTCGAACTGCTCGGTGCGCTTATTTAGGCGCTTTTCTTCCCCTTCCAGACTGACCAGCCCTTTGCAGTGGAACAAACTGTCATACTCATGCTCCCGCTCGCCGGACACATAGTCGAACAACACGACATAATCATCCGTTACGACAGTCAAACGGCGCCCGAGGATCGGCTCCGTAAAACCGGTGCGCTTCGAATACTCCGGTTCGGGTTCGGGAATCGGCATGTGGCGGCCTTCTTTCCAGGTGCGCTCCCCAAACGTTTTGTCCCCGTCCACTCGCCAGCCGCCATAGGGGGGATAAGACCATCTGGCCGTGTTTTCCACCGCGCAGGCCTGAAAGAGGCTGCCGCCGTGGAACAGAATGCGGCGGCCTTCAGTAGGGTCCTGCTGTTTCCGGTCCACCACCACCATGTTATGGGTAATGGAGGTCTGCACATAAAACTTGTACATAAAGGTATGGTAGCTGTACCAAATATTTTCCGGGTTATAGAAGCTTCGGCCATAACGCATGATGGACAACAAGCTTAACCGGTCGTAGTGACCGTGAGCGCCGCCGTGCGTGCCGTACTTGACGACGGCCTGAATTTGCTCCCTCGGCTTTCTGCCTTCCGTCCGCGATCTTAGCACCGCCACGCCCGAATTGTCGGCGTAGGCGGAAGTGAGATACTTCTTCGACTCGCTGGGTGCAAGATTGGGAATGGCGTACAGCAAATCCCGGTCGTCCAGATTGCAGGTCAACAGAATATCTCCATATTCCGGTTTGCGGTACAGATAGTATGCCAGATCGAAACGGCCGTCCAGGTATCCTCTTTCGGAAATGCCCGGCAGCTTGGATTCCGCCGAGTCGTTGATGCCGAACAGGACGCCGCGATAATCCGCAAACGGAAGCAGGCTGTCCCAAAGCTGGGGGATGGAACGGTAATTCCGCATTATAGGACCCCAAATATCCAGGCACAATCCATCGATTTCCGGTTTGCTTCCGGGCGTGATCTGATCATGGTATTGCGCGGGTACCCACAAGTCGGCAAGGTTCATGCCCCATGGCCTACAGCTCTGCACGATCTCGGTAAACAGGCCGGCCGACATCAAATTGTAGCCGACGGAGCATTCGAACCACCAGCCGTCGTCCAGCGTCCCCTTGGACAGATGGTCCGTAAATCCCCCCGTACCGAACAAAAAGCGGTTCATCCGTTCCAAATCCTGCAGCGCCTGGCTGCAGTACAGCGCCCCGATCATTTCTCCGATCGTCCAGTTGGATATGCTACCAACGCACAGCGCCCAGTCGATCAAATCCATAAAAAGCCGGAAGGAATATTGCACATTCGCGTGATCTTCTTCCGTCAATAAGCCCGAATCCGCCAGTAAATCATAGACGGCGGCGGCATGCTTGAAGTACTCTCCTTCATGAACCAATTCCTGATGACAGGCCTGTAGCGTAGACGGGTAGCCCCGCTCCGGATCGACGGTCGCCCGCAGGAAGGAAGCGGCCTTCTCCGCGAGCTCCGTCCGGCCCGTCAACTTCCAGACTATCACCGCGTTCTCCGCTTCATTGGCATGATGGCTGAGGAACAGGAAAGGGCCGGCACTGGCCTCCGGCAGAACCCATCGGTCTGCACGTTGTTCATACCTGTCCAGCAGTTCCTTTGCCCAATCATGCTCATTAATCTTTCGCCGCACTTCATCCCAGCCGTCCGCCGTATGCTTGATATATGGATGGGGAAGCTCGCGCAGCGTAATAAGCGTGAACTGCTCCGCCTGTTCGCCCCGGCCGCCCGGCACCGCCGTCAGCTTCTGGATTTCATGCCCGCCGGGAGCGACTCGATCCGGCACTTCCACCCGAACGGCAATTGTTTTCGTTTCCCAAGGACTCAACACATATTCCTCCGGATCCACGTTAACGGTCATCGTTTCCCAACCGTATTTCTCCCGGGAGAAGACGACCGGCTGGGTTTCTCCCGTACAATTGCACAGGTGGACTACGTAAGTGGCCGTTCCGCCCCCGGGAGCGGATTTAGATAGAACGGACGTATGAGTATAAATTACCGGTCTCCGTATAAACCGGATTTGCCGGATGCGGATCGGTTCTTCCCCTCCGTCCCCCTTCCGATCCAGGGTCAGACGCAGGGAGCGCACGAACTTCCATTTCCCGGACAACGCTTTTTGATCGTCAAACTGGTCCAATGGAAACACAATACGTCTCACGCCGATATCTCCTCCTGTGATCAGACAACGGGAAGCCACATATTCGATCTCCTCCGGCAGGGGACTCTTGTTACGAAGCAGGCCGACTTCCGCTTTCAGCTCCAGTATCCCGGGCTGCGGCAACTCCGCTTCCAGCACCAGTCCGTGCCAGCCGCGCAGGTCCGCGCTGTAATCGTTACGGGTTACGAATCCTTGCATCACCCAGTGATTATCCAGATGAACGCCCGGATATTGCAGGGTCATCGATTGGCCCGGAATCAGCGTCAATTCGGATTGACCGGCTAACATCCTTTCCGAAAGATCGTTCTGAATTCGCTCCCATTCCAAAAGATTGATCATTGTTAAAATATCGTTCATCATGGCACCTCGCGGAATAAATTCATGTCCGGCTTCCAGTCATACTCATTGCTGCTTCTGGTTGTTCCTGCGATATTCCTTGGGCGTAATGCCGAAGGTCTTTTTGAATAAGGAACTGAAATAGGATGTATTCGGAATACCGACAGCCTCGCCGATCTTTGTTACTTTGTCCGGGCCGGACAATAGCAACTCCGTCGCTTTCTTCATCCGGTGCCGGGCAAGATAATCGATAAAGTACATTCCGGTCGCGTTTCGGAAAATATTGCCCAGATAATTCGGACTGAGATATACGCGCTCCGCAATCGTGCGCAAACCGATGTCCCGTTCATATTCTTCCTCGATAATTTGGATCACCCTCTGCACGATCGAGGTTTCGGACTGTTTTCGTTTTTCTTCCTGCGTATCCGTCAAATTTATCAGCCAATCGATCAGAATCCCTTTGATTTTCCGGAATTGATTCCGCCCCTGAAGGGATACTCTTAATTCCCACAGCGAGTTCCTGGTCTCATTGTCATGAAACTCCTCGGCGATGCGGGTAACAAGGCGCATGATGAAATCTTCAATGGAGGCGGGATCGATGCCTTGATTTTGCGCCAAATAGCGCATGGTCCGATGGACCGCCGCTTCCACTCTTGACCGATCACAGCCGCTTATCGCGGCACGGATATCATTCGCCAGTTTGACCAGTTCGTGCTGCATCTCCGCTTCATGCCTGCCCCATTGCTCTCGCAGCTTGACGATTTGCGAGTACTCGAGCTCCTCCAGCTCCCAAAACGAGCCGAAATACTGCGACAAAACCGCTTCATTATAACTGCGACGAATCTCTTCCGGACGGTCGACGCACCTTCCGGCGTAGCAGAATCCGAAGACTTCGCGGGCGGATCTGCCGTTCCAGACAGCTTCCTCGCCGGACTCATACTTGGCTATCCCCACGTTTGCTCCATCGTGAAATTCCATCAGCCACAATCCGTGCCCATCGATCTTCGGGACAGGTTCTTTGCCAAGAAGAAACACCTGAAAAGAATACTCTCTCAGTTGCACGCAAAGATCCGGTTTTCCCGCCAAAATATCCACAAAATACTTTTTGCAATAATCACGCCGGGTTTGTTCCATTTTCTCGTCGGCGATCCGATCCATCATTTTCCTTAGTTCGGCTTCCTCGACCGGTTTGAGCAAATAATCGTCGATCCTTGTCTTCAACGCTTTCTGAGCATAAGTGAAATCGCTGTAAGCGGAAAGAAAAACGATCTTGACGATTTTATCGCCTGCGCGAATTTTCTCAGCCATCTCGATGCCGCTCATGATCGGCATTTTAATATCGGTCAGTACAATATCCGGCCGAACGGACCGGTATAGCTCATATCCTTCCTGGCCGTTCGCCGCGGTTCCGACAATTTTGATACCGTAATCCCTGCTCCAGTCAATAAAATCGAGCAGCCCTTCCCGACCGATCCGTTCGTCATCGACAATAATCATCTTCATTACTGCGCACTCCTCCTTCAAAGCCCGCGCAGCTTCTGAAACCCATTAGTTTGCCGCTTTGCGGGCCTTGAACCAGACTTTGGCGGCTTCTTCCTCAAAAGCCACGCATTCATCGTAGCCCAGGCTCTTGGCTTTCTGGATCATCTCTTTCTTCAGTGCCTCGAATTCGTCATTGTTCTTGGCGTAGATCATTTTCCAGGATAGTTCCTTGATAATCGATCCGACCTGGTCGCGTTTAACCGCCAATAGATCGTCATATTGGAAGTTAGGAACATCCACGACCGTATAAGAAGCAACCCTGCCATTCTTAACCATGTATTCCTTTGCCGAAAGCACGCCGTCGTAGTGCTTCGTCCAGTTTTTGTCCAGCATCGTCGCGTTATCCTGAAGATAAGACTTCCAAGTCGTCTTGTTCATCGGCGCGTTCAAAATCGGACTTATGCTATTCCCATCCAATGCCGCACCATTAAACATCGTCTTGAGCGTGTCATCAACCTTCCCTCCGCCCCACTCTTCAGGGACAGCCGTCTCATAAGGCGCTTTACCCAGTTCCGTCACGATGGGTTCGCCTTTCTCGTTAATATCCCACAGTAGTCCTTTGGGTCCCAAATGATAAGCAAGGGCTCCTTCATCCGAATAAAAAAAGTCAAGAAGCTTGAGCGCCGCCTCCTTGTTTTCCGTGCTCGACGACACCGCCCAGAACCAACTACTGCCCACCGTGGAACTCTTCGCTTCCGCAGCCTTCAAATTGGCGAACGGAATGCGCTTGTAGCCTTTTCCCTGCTTCACCAGGTCCTGATTCATCGGGTTGAAGTTCAAATCGCCCATGTAACCGAACATCCAGATCGCTGATTGCCCCTTCTCGGCTTTCTTCAAAAAATCCGCCCAGGTTTGAGAAACCGAGTCTTCATCCAGCATGCCGTTCTGATAAAACTTGTTGAACCATTGCAATGACTTCAGATAATAGCTGTCGTCCGCCAGAAGATTCTCCACCTTGTCTTCCGTAGCGTGCGGCATAATGAAACTATATTTGTTTACTCCATCGCTTGCCGTGTACCCGTAGGCCTCGGCCACTTTTTGAGCCATGCCGACCGAATTGCCGTCCCACTCGCTAAACAGCGATAATCCGTAAAATGTATCGCCGCCCTCGGTGGTCGGATGGGCCTTGACCATCTTTTCGATAACGTCGTAAAAGTCCCAATAGTCCTTGACCTCCGGCGTTCCGAGTTCCTGATAGTAATCGAACCGCAGTGACGGGATCACAACCGGATCGATTTGGTTAACTTCATTGGAGGCGGATACTCCCGTCGGTATGCCGTACACGCCGCCAAAGCTGTTCTTTACCCGGTCAACGGCCTTGCTAAAGCGAGCAATGTTGGGTAAATTTTTGAGTTCGTCTTTCAGATCCAGCACAGCGCCGGCGTCAATCGCCTTCTTGAAATCGGCCGCCGAGGTAAACACGATCAAATTGCCCAGATCGCCAGTCGCCAGCTTGGTCTCGAAGCGCGAGGAACCGCCGACACTGTTGGGCACGACATTCAGGGCCACATTCGCCTTATCCTCGAGGTATTTTCCCATGTAACCATCTACAGGGCCCTCATAAGTGGCGGATTCACTATAGATAATCAGCTTGGAATTGCCGTTATCATCCTTTCCCGACTGCTCCGAATTGCAGCCGACCGAAGCGAGCAGCAGCAATGTCGCAGCCCCCAAGAGCCCCACTTTTTGAAATATCTTCGTTTTCATAATGACCTCCTGAAAATTTTTTTGATATTACCCTTTGACCGCACCGATCATAATGCCTTTGACAAAAAAGCGTTGAAAGAAAGGATATACCAGAAAAATCGGAATAACCACAATCATCGTAACCGTCAGCTTAATTGATTGCGCGGTCTGCATATTCGCGCTTACTTCTTGCCCTGACACCGTGCCGGTATTTACGATATTGGCCAGCGCAGTCGCCTGGCTGAGATAACGGTACAGCACATACTGCAACGTATGGAGATTGTCTTTAGTAATGTAGATGACAGTATCCATGAAGCTGTTCCACTGCCCAACAGCCGAAAAAATCGCTAAGGTTGCCAAGATCGGCAGCATCAGCGGAAACGCGATTTTTAAAAAAACGGTGCCAATCCCCGCTCCGTCCATTTCTGCCGATTCCTGCAGCTCATCGGGAATGCTCGATTCTACATAGGTCTTGACCAGGATCATATTATAGGCGGACACCATGCCCGGAATGATATAAACTAGGAAATTGTTCAGCAAACCGAGTTGGTTAAACAAGAGATATACCGGGATGATCCCTCCCCCGATGTACATCGTCGTTATGAAAAAGCGGTAAACAAAGGAGCGAAGCCACATTTTCCGCTGGGTCATCATGAAGCCGAGGAAGCCCGACACCAGCACGGTCAACAGCGTGCCAAGCATTGTTCTGAGCACGCTGATCAGGAGCGCGTTGTAAATATTCGGAATCTGCAGCACCTGAGCATAGTTGCCGAAGTGAACTCCTTGCGGGAAAAAGC
This sequence comes from Fontibacillus phaseoli, assembly GCF_003337355.1. Taxonomy (GTDB): domain Bacteria; phylum Bacillota; class Bacilli; order Paenibacillales; family Paenibacillaceae; genus Fontibacillus; species Fontibacillus phaseoli. The sequence continues at coordinate 331,155 of NZ_QPJW01000002.1, forward strand.
GAATCAGCCCCCGCGCGCTCAGCACATTATCGCTAATGGTATTGATGAAAATGTAGTAAAACGGATACACACAAAGAAGCATAAACAAAATAAAAAACAAATAGTTAAATACGTTAAAAACCTTTTCGCCAAAGCTTAGTCCATGGCCCCCTTTACGGTATAGCGCTCCGTCGGTTTTCAGTCCGATGTTATGATCCATCATCAGAATATCGACTCCCCTCTTAACGTCTTGGACAGACGGTTCACGCTGAACAGAAGCGTCAGGCTGACGAAGGATTTCAGAATGCTGATCACGGTGGCCAACGAAAAGTTCCCCTTTAACAGCCCGATGTTGTACGTATACAGATCAAGTACCTCGATTGAGCTCTTGTTCATAGCGTTGGAGAACACGAAATACTGGTCCATACCCGTATTGATCATATTGGCGACCGCCAGTAGCAACAGCACGAAATACGTCGGCAACAGCCCCGGTACCGTAATATGCCAGATGCAGCGGAAGCGCCCCGCTCCGTCGATTCGAGCAGCTTCGTACAAATCCTGGGAGATACCGTTGATAGCGGCGAGATATAAAATCGCGCCCCAACCCAGCCCCTTCCAAATATCCAGCATGGTCATTTTGATCCAAATATGCTCCGAGCTGGCCAAAAAGTTGATCGGTTTCTCGATTACGCCCAAGTTGACCAGCAGGCCGTTAACGACCCCGCTATCGACGGAAAGCAGCGAGAAGACGACCGAGAATACCAGCACCCAACTGATAAAGTGAGGGATGGTGGTCAGCGTCTGGACGACCCTTCTCATCCGGTTGCTGCGGATTTCATACAGCAGGATCGCAAACGCCATTGGCAGAAACGAGAAAAACAGATTCAGAAAGCTCATACCGAGCGTGTTTTTCAGCACCCGAATAATTTCATACACCTGCTGCTCCGAATAGACCAACATCCGGAACCATTTCAAGCCGACAAAATCCATCCTGAATATCGACATCCCCGGCCGGTAATCCACAAAAGCGTAGAGCCAGCCCCAAAGCGGCAAGTACGCGAAAACGAACACAAAAATCATAAACGGCAAAACCATAAAAAACAGTTTGTATTTGGTTTGGATCAAATGATCGCTCACCCCTTTCCTTTTCAAAAAAATGTAATCGCTTACTTTTTCGTTTTTATTTTATCATTCACGTTCAATTTTACTTTTGTTAAAAATCAACACTTTCTTTGGTTAGCAACACAGTTTTCATCCCCGCTCCCGAAATACAGAAAAGCCCTTCATCCATACAGAGAAAGAGCTTATGACATAGATTACTTACTCATATAATCATCTTCCTGCTTTTGAACTTACGCTTCTTGTCCAAGCCGGCCCGCTGTTGCTTTTCATGCTTAAATTTATCACTCCTGAAGCTCGGGTTACATGCGTTTCTTTAAGATTCTTATCAAGTTTTTTAGGGATTATTTCCCCCATTTCTCGCTTTAAGCAGCTTGATCGTTATCGAAGTGCCAACTCCTATTAAGGAACTCGAAAATGGCATCCTCTTCGTAATTGGAATGCATGGTTTTCTTGAAAGAATAAACGTCATCCCTTTCTTATGGTTGAAAACAAAAAGAGGCAAGGGAATTCCCTTACCTCTTTTCAAATATTCGGTAGTTATGTCCAATGCAAGTTAGGCCCTAGTTGTAAAAATAAAACTCGACGACAGGGTTGTCTCTGGAGACGGTGCAGCTGTGATTTTGTCCTCCTTCCCAAATAACCTGGTTTTCAAACTTCTTGATTGCTTTGAATTCGATATTATCCCCCTCGGTCAAATTAACAGTGAGTGTCCAATCCTGAGAATTCGAATTTTGTGTCAATGCGATCGCATGGGCCAGATCCCATTTACCAAGCTCAGGAATACTGCCGATCAAATAGACATTTTAGCCTTGGAAAGCGTTTGCATTTTTGGTGACAAAAGTCACAGATACCTTGCCGGTAACGGGCTCTTCCTCTGTCACTACGCCATCCTTGATCCATGAAGTCCTGCTAATCAGATAACCCTGCTGTCCAGATCCAGGCATTTGTTTTCCGTTGCTGTTAAACAAAACAGTCGCTTGACTCCAGCCGGAAATAGTGTGGGAATACCAGCCGTTCCCCTCACTCTGCATCGGAACTCCTGGCCAGGCCGCATTTTCCTTCACTGGAGTCAACATCTCATCGTAATAATAAATGTTGGGGATGCCCCAATCCGCCGGCTTATAGAAATAAACCTTCATCTCTTGGCCTGTGCTCTGGGCTTTAGTGAAAGAATAGGTATTGGTCGTTGTTCCAATTGCATTGCTTGCAGTCACTTCCAGCGTATAACGGGTACCGGGTGGATCGCCTGCGCCTATCGTCAGTTTTTGACCGGAGGAAAACGAAACCGGACTCTGGCCGTTCAGTCTGTATGAACCGTTAGCTGCGTTGCTATAACTGAGCGTGATCTCCAGGCTATCTCCTTGGAATGTCCCTTCCGGTTTATCGATCGTAACTGTGGGTTTTGTCCCGTCAGGGTTCTGCGAAGTTATCCGACCATCCTTGATCCATTTCTCTGCACTTAAGACATATCCCGGAGTTTGCGGTCCGGGCAACTGCTGTCCTCCAGAATTGAATATGACCTTTGCTTGGGTCCAACCTGGAGCTCGATATACATACCAGCCATTGCCTTCATCCTGCATGGTTGCGCCCGGCCAAGCAGAACCTTCCCTTACCGGAGTTGCGGAATCATCGTAATAGTAGATGTTCGGTGTTCCCCAGCCGGATGGCTTGTAGAAATGCACCGTCAGGCCTGCACCCGGGTTCTCTTTCGTATACCTGAATGTCTTCTCTGTTTGACCGGACGAGTTTGCGGCGATAATTTTCAATACAAACGTCGATCCGATAGGAGATCCAGCGCCAATTCTAACCGAATCTCCCGATCTGAACGGAGTCGCAGAACCTCCGTTCAAAGAGTATGTTGCCGAATTTGCATTGGAATAGGTCATTCTCACGTTAACAGAATCCGTAAAAAATGCACCTTCTGCAGGATCGACGGATACTGTCGGAGTTTGCTGCATCGCGTTATACAGCACGGCGATTCTGCCACCGTCTAGATGTCCTGTGATTCTGCCGTTCGATACCGTAAACGATCCTCCGCTGTTGGCTTTGTTCTGGTAAACGCCATCCGCCAGTCTGGTGGGGGAGTTGATTTGAGCGTTGCCCCCAAGATTCACAATCGTCATGCCTTTGGTTCCGCGTTCTACCAACATGATTTGATTGCCTTGCGTTCTAAGATATTCATCTTGACCAACCATGGCATTGTGGAACTTGTTGACGGCTACGATATCCGGGTCTTTCCAGAGCGTATTCCCCGCATCACCAAGCCGGCTAGCGAATTTCCCGCCGCCCGCCGGTCTGTTGAAGAACAGAGAGGTCGTTTCCGCCCGGGAGGCGATGATGGCCCAGCCCATTTTGATCTGCCATTCGTTCATCCCCGTCGATTCACCATCATTGTTGGCATATGTGTCATGCGATTCGACCCAGGTAACCAACTTGGAAGGGCTTACATTATTGGCGTTGAAAGATTTAGCCGTTTCAACATTGATGCCTCCGTGATAACCGACAGCGCTTCTGATGCTGTTCCCGTAACTGGGGGCAGCCAAACCTAGGTAATTGGCATAGCCGGCAAAGTTATCTGCCCCACCTTGAAGCACTTCGCCATAATTAAACAATCTGTCTTTGTTGTTTAGCGAACCTAGCACCCGAGGCCAAAAATTGGAGCCCGCAGGATCATCGGGTAGCTCAATGTGCTTGGCGGCGTCGAATCTAAAGCCGTCGGCGCCCAAGGAAATGGCGTCATTCAGGAAACCGATAATGATATTTTGCAATTCCTGGTTTGATGTGTTGAGATCAGGGAGGCCAATCCCCCACTGCGTGACTTGCCAACGGCTATCCCAGTTTTCTACACCTCGGGCCTCATGCCAAAAATAGCGGTTATTCTTAATCTCGGGATCGACATTATGCGCCGGCTGATACTGCTGATTTCCGCCGCCCGCATTCCCCGTATGATTGGCGACAACATCAACGATAATACTGATGCCGTATTTTTCCGCTTCCTGACAAAGCCGTCTAAAATCATCCCTGCTCCCTAATTGAGAATTTCCGATTTTAAAGTTGACGGGCTGGTATAAAATCCACCACTTGCTGCCCTCTGTCAATCCTTCCTTGCTGGCTTGGATCGGCGAAGTTTGCACTGCTTTAAATCCTGCCTGAGCCAGTTCCGGAAGGTTTCTGGTGATGTTGTCAAAAGACCAGTTCCACGCATGAAATAGAAGTCCGTCTTTTGTCTTTTCCGGAAGTCCATAGTCCGCTGCTGCCAATACCTGCGCATCCGTACCGGCTAATTGCCGAACATCCGCATTCGCCTGTACTTCTGGAGTTAAACCAAACGTTTGCATTAACAATGCTACAAACAGAACGATACTCCAAACACGTCTCCAGACTGGCCTTGTCCTCTTCTTCATACTACACTCTCCTTAAAATTTATTTTTACAACTAACCTCTTGAGAGATTAAGAGTAAATAAAAGGGGGCGAATCAGAATGATAACGCTTTCATATATTTAAGCAAACGTTTGCTCTTTGTCACTTACACACAATACCATTGTTTCATTTATTTTATATTTTGTCAATATTTGCTTTTTTTAGGTTTTTTGTGATCGATTCCCGTCTATCCTTGTTTTTAGCAGCTTTAGCGTTACCGTAGTGCCTATTCCCGCGATGCTGCGAAACTCGAAGACGGCATCCGTTCCGTAATAGGAATGCAGCGTCTTCTTGATGGAGTTCAGCGAAAAGCCAGTTTCCCCTTCAAAGGACCGACCTTCATTGATACGCAGAACAATCTCCGGATCGGCGCCTACTCCGTCGTCGGTTATCTGAATGATCAGAAAATCTTCGTCTTCCCTGACTACAACCTGTAGCTCCCCCCGTTCCTTGGACAAAACGCCATGCTCAACCGCATTCTCGACAAGCGGCTGCAGCAGGTTGCGAATAACCCGGTACCCGCCTATCTGAGCCTCCACCCGAATCTCAAATTTCAATTGGTCGACAAAGCGATAGCGCTGGATCTCCAGATAATGCTGCATCAGCTCCATTTCGTGTTCCAAAGTGATATAAGTCTCCCCCTTCCCAAGGGCAAGTCGGTAATAGCGTGCGAACAGGTTAGAGATCCTTTCCGTTTCGCTGGCTTTCTCCTTGCGCGCGTTCCAGGAAATCAGGGCTAGCGTATTGTAAAGAAAATGCTGTCGGATTTGCGATTGAAAAGCGCCCATCTCCGCCTCGCGCTTAAGCTGTTCAGTCTCCTTGATGATCAAGATCTGCTCATCGATCCTTCCCATCATTTTATTGAACCGGTTGGCCAGCAGCCCGAACTCGTCTAAGCTGTTCGTGACGATCTGCGGCGTGACATTGCTCTGATTAATGCTGCTCATTACCGTTACGAGCTGTTTCAGCGGGCGCAAAATATAATCCGTCAGAAACAGGATGATCGTGGCCAGCAAAACGAGCGGCACAAAGAGAATAAACAGGCTGGTCCGAATATAGCTGATTGAATCAAGCCGGAAGCTCTCGTTCGGAATACGGGCCAGCAATAGCCAGTCGGTACCGGGTATGCGATCCGTCTTCGCCATCACCACTTCGCTTTGCCCTTTCTGAATCGAAATTTCTCCAGGCTCGGGCAAAGCCATGACATGCCTGCTGCGAATCACGAACCGATTGTCCGGCATGTTCCGGTTCGAATAGATGGTTCCACCCGCCTTGTCGGTCACAAACAGCTCCACCCGGTCACTGGCCGAAACCGCATCCGTAACGGACCGGAAGACAACCTCCGGGCGGATGATGAGATCTACCCAGCCCCGGATCCCCGAGGTTTTGCCGGACCCGCTGAGCGGAACCCTGTAAAAAACTTTCCAGACTCCGTCCTGATCTTGCACATGCCAGCCAATATTGGTACGTGGTGACGCGGTAATTTCGTTAAATGCATCCAAATTGACCTTGTTATTGTTGGAATAAGTGCTCCGTGAGAGCGTAAATATGTTCTCTTCCAGATGAACCTGGACCTCCTCGATATTGCCGGTTTGGGACAAAAGAGTTCGAATTATTTGCACACAATCGAACTGAAAATCGATGTTAGCTTTTTCGTATTCAAAGTATCGAACAGCATATTTGCGCAAATATTGTTGAAGGGTCTCGTTAAATACCAGAGTATTTGCCGATGCAACGACGTTGGTCAACTCGTTCTGAATGCTACCACTGCTCTGTGACACATACTTTCCAACCAACTCTGCGCCTTGTTTGCGAACCAGATCCGCTGACTGGCTGTATAAATACATATTTGAAACGATAAACTGAATGAGCAAAACAAGAGAACACAACCACACAAACTTCCAGCGGATTCTCATATTCTTCCATCGGTTCTTCATGGCATTCCCCTTCCGGCGCTAGTCTTCCAAAGCGGTTATCCTCGGCCTTGATGACGGTATTTATGCGGTGTAATTCCTATGACCCGCTTGAAAAAATGGATGAAATAGGACGGACCTCGAAGCTGGACAGCGCGCCGATTTGCTGGACAGAAAGCTCGGTCGTCTTCAGTAGTCGGCAAGCATGTTTAACCCTCCTGACCTGCAAATAATCCGTGATGCTGTAGCCGGTTTCCTGACCGAAGATACGCGAACCGTAATACTTGGATAAATGCGTTACTTCTGCCAAACGATCAAGCGTGATTTCCGAATGGACTCGTTTGACAGACAGCCCCTTGACAGCTCTGTCCCTCAATCGCCGCGTCCGGCCTGCTGAAAATCGCTGAATCCGTGCCTTCGGTAGAGCGTGCGCTTTGCCGGAACTCAGCCGAACACATGCTTTTCTTGCTCACCAATAACTACGCGACCTGGGATTGTCCGGATTGACCCGATTCTGCTTGCACGACAGCGGCACCTCCTATATTGATGGTAGCCTCATCATTGGTGGCTTCTGTCATTTGGAAGCGTTGCTAAAATGAACGGCTGAAAGCATCGGAAAGGACATAAAGAACGCAGACTACCAGATAACCCGCTCAGCTTCATTATGTAGCGAATAATACACAACCTGCCGAATTTTTGCTCCGGCAGGTTGTTATATATGACATTCGGTTTTGTTGTGTCCGGAGAGTAACCTGCAGCCTCAGCCTTTGGTCGCTCCCGTCGCAATTCCTTTGACGAAATACTTTTGCAGGAAGACGAACACGATCAGGATCGGGACGACGGACATTGTCGTACCTGCGAAGATCATGTCCCATCGGGACGAGAACTCCCCGATGTAACGGTAAATTTCCACGACCATAGTCTTAGGTTCACCGGAGGGAAGAACCAGCATCGGCATCAAAAAGTCGTTCCAGATTCCGAGTCCGTTCAGCACGACCATACTGGCCGTTACCGGTCCGAGAAGTGGAAACACGATGTTCCAGAAAATTCTCACTCTGGAGCAGCCGTCGATTTCAGCCGCCTCCTCGATTTCCATCGGAATGCCTTTGACAAAGCTTGAATAGAGCAGGCTGCCGAAACCGACCGAACCGGCAACGTAAATCATGATCGGACCAGCCAGACTTCCGTATAGTCCAAGCATTTTCAGTTCTTTAAACAGCGGAATCATATACGCTTGAAAGGGAATCATCATACCGGCGAGAAAATACAGAAAAATGAATCTTGTCCATCTTGCATTTTTCCGTTGAATCGCGTAACCTGCCATCGGGATGAGAAGAACCTGGAACACGATGGACACCAACGTCAAAATCAGGCTGTTTTGGATGGCTTTTGGAAAATTCGTTTCTGTCAGTAGGTATTTAAAGCTCTCCAAATAAAACGTTGTCGGAAAAGACAAGGCATCTCTCATAATTTCCGCATTGCTCTTGAAGGCGGACATGATATTGAAGAAGATAGGGAAAAAGAACAGGACCGCCATCAGAAGAGTAAGCGCGAATATCAAAATATTTACAGTAAGTTCGCGTGTTTTCAGTTTCATTACAGCTCAACCTCCCTCTTCTGGAGGAACTTCACCTGAATGACAGTAATGATCATGATGATCAGGAATAGCACGATAGCCAACGCCGTACCGAAGCCTTGCCTTAATTCTCCGAACCCGACCTTGTAAATCAAATAGGTCAACGTTTCGGTTTCAAAGCCGGGACCGCCATCCGTCATAACCGCGATTTGGTCAAATATTTTGAGAGCACCGATCATCGCCAAAACCATGCAGACGGTGACCGATCCGGCGAGTAGCGGGAATGTGATATGCCGGAACTGTTGCCAGCCGTTCGCCCCGTCGATGCTGGCTGCTTCGTTCAATTCCTGGGGAATGCCCTGCAATCCGGCGAGATATATGATCATGTAATAGCCGGCGCCTTTCCATACAGTAGACAATACGATCGCCAGCATGGCATACCTCGGATCGCCCAACCAGTCTACCGCAAGTGCGCCAAGGCCGATTTTATTCAACATTTGATTAATTACCCCGAAGTTGTAATTCAGCAGCATGGCCCATACAAAACCCATTACGATACCGCTGAGCAACGTAGGGAAATAGAAAATGCTTCTAAACAATTTGCTCAGCCAACGCACTTTATCCACAAGCAGCGCCAGCAAAATCGCAACCACGTTTTCAAGCAGTACGAGGCTAATTGTCATAATCATAGTATTTTTTAAAGCATTATGAACCCGTGGGCTGTTCCAAATCTCCACGAAATTGGCAAAACCGATAAAGCGCACGTCGGGACTGATTCCATCCCATGAAGTAAAACTATAGTATATACTGCCTACCGTAGGAACGATAACAAAAAGAGTGTATAGAATAAATGACGGCAATATAAAGTAAAGTGCAAAAGATTTCCACTTTCTTCTCTTTTTTGTGGAAGCCTGAGGATTATTGATAACTGATGCAGACGTAGTCATGGTTCTCTCACTCCTTCTTTCACCACGAGGAGCCCCCGGCAAGCCGGAGGTTCCCCCGTTTGGTGCTGCTTAGTTACATTGAGTTGGCTTTAACTTGATTGTCATACTCCTTATCCGCTTGCTTCATATACTCAAGCACATCCCCATTTTTTACAACGAGCTCCTGAAGCTGCTTGTAATACCAGTTGCGGAATTGAGGCGGAATCAAGTTTTTGCCCCACCAGTTGTTGATTGCCAGCGATTTGGTCACATTTGGATCAGCCATAATGTCAAGCACTGTTTGCATTTGTTCGGTTGCATTATATTTAATATTTTCCTTGGTTGAAGGAATACCGTTTGTTGTTTCCAAATATTTTGCATAGTTTTCTGCCTTGTAGAAGAAGCGGATAAATTCCTTGATCGCTTCCGTTTTGTCCGGGTCTTTGGAAGCTTCAGTCGAGAGGGACCACCCACCTGCAGTTGGCAACCCAACCACGTTCACTTTGCCTTCCCGGTCGGGGACAACATAGAAGCCAAATTCAAAATTCGGATCCGCTTCGGCGATTTGTGTGAACATCCATGGTCCGGAATATAACTGAGCCGCTTTTCCGGTTACCAGGAAGGAAGCCGTTTGATTATCGCCGGTGCTCAGCCAGCCCTTATCGACATAGTTTTGGAACAATTCTTTGTAATCAGTTACAGCCTGAACCACATTAGGATCGGTGAAGCTCACTTCTTTTGCCGTGCGCTTGGAGTTCCAATCCGGGTCCTTCACGTAAACCTGATCGATGAGGAACTTGTTGACCCAGAAACCCATATGAAAAATATCTTTGCCTCCGACTACGAGCGGCGAAATTCCGTTGCCTTTCAACTTTTCCTGAATTCCGATAAATTCGTCCCAGCTTTTAGGAAGCTCGGCAACTCCTGCCTCTTCGTATGCTTTTTTGCTATAAATAATTCCCCAAGGAGAAGTCATCGTGAGGGGCGCGTTATAGACCTTGCCATCCACTTCGGGAAGCGTGCTAAACAAGTCCTGCAAATCGGTTGGCAGTTCTACGATTTTTCCCGCATTGGCAAATAATTCAGTATCCCGCATTTCTACCAGATCCGGAAATTCGCCTACCGCATCCTTTGTTTTCAACCAATCCAGGTACGCGGAAGAAGTCGTTTCGCTCAAATCCTTGATTTTTATATTCGGATTTTCTTCCATAAATTTCGTAATGACGTCGGAAATTGCTTTTTTTCCGGCAGGGTCGCCCGAGGCGTAGCCGATCGAAAAGCTGACCTCTTTTTTCGTTTCCTCTTGAACCGCACCACCGTTTTTGCCCGATCCCGATTTATCCGCAGTATTTCCGCCGGAATTGCCTCCGCCACAAGCGGTAAGCGTTATAGACACCGCCAATGCCAGTACAGATAGTTTCATCCATGTTTTTCTAATCATCTTTCAGGTAACCTCCCTTTTTCATTTCAAACTGGAAACAAATAAACGATGTGCGCATCATCGACTGAAAGCGTTTCCTGGTTTCAAGCATAGCATTTGGATCATTCGAACTGAATGAACTTTTTTAAGTTCCACATGAGACAGATTTAAGTAAAAAATAGCCGCGACAAGCGAATTAAAAAAACGAACGGAAAGTCATACTTCCGTTCGTTCCGGTGCAGACTCCTCCAAAATAGGAAAGGTGAGAACAATCGACGTGCCGATATGCTCGCGACTGTTAATCACAATACCGTATGGCTCACCAAATATTGACTTGATCCGTTCATGCACGTTTTTGAGCCCGACGTTTTTGCCGGGGGCTTCTGCATCATTCAGCACGAGATTCAAACGCGCAAGCGTGTCGGCGCTCATTCCGACGCCATCGTCATAAACCGTAACTACAAGATCAAGGCCGCGTTTTTCAACGGTAATTCCGACCGTGCCTCTACCTTTTCGCTTTAATCCATGCTGGATAGCATTCTCGACGATAGGTTGTAGCGATAGCTTTAATATTTGCCAGTTCATATCTACTTCCGGAGCAATATCAGAGACGTATTCGAAGCGCTGGTCATAACGAACCGATATGATGTAAAAGTAATCTTTGACATTGTCAAGTTCTCTGCCAATGCCTACTTTTTCCTCGCCGTAATCGATGACGTATTTGAGCTGGTTCGACAAAGAAAGAATCATATCAGCAACCTCATGATCGTCTTTATCTACGGCGTTCATCCGAATTACCTCAAGGGTGTTGTACAAAAAATGGGGGCGAATCTGACTTTTCAAAGCGTTCAATTCCGTCTGCTTCTGTTTAATTTGCGCAATGTATGCCTCGTCGATGTACTCTTTCAAGCGGTCGATCATCCGATTGAAGCTGTGGCTAAGTCTGCCAAGCTCGTCGTTGCTGCGTACCTCCACCTGCGTATCAAGGTTTCCTGATTCGACCTTGGCCATTTGCTTCATCAGCTTTAGGATCGGAGCGGACAAGCGCCTCGAGAACCATGTGCCCATTATGATGAGCGCAATGGAAGATAGACCTATAGCGATCAAAATAGTTACCCGGACCGAGAACAATTGCTGAAAAAGCGAGGCGCGATGAATCCGTGCCGTTAGCATACCATCCAAAAACGGAATCGGCTCCGAAATCATCATCATTCCTTTTTCAGATTGCCCCGCAATTTTCTCTTTATCCTGATCGGACAACTCCCTGCTGCTGAAATAAAACTGGCCCTCTCCATCCAGCAGATAGAGCTCGTCTTTATCCCCTAAATTCAGCTCCTTGAAGAACTTATTGAACAAAGAAACATCTACATCAATAAATAAAGTGCCTACGACTTTCGGATTGACAGTCACCTTACCGGAAATATCAATCAGATTGCGCCCGACGGTAAAAACGTTCCCCTTGTAGTCCCCGTAATAATCGGTAGGATGGGTGGGGAAAATGGCGACCTTGGAGGGATTAACGTTCATTTGCCTGCGCCAATCCCGATACGGCAGCAAGCTCGAATCCAACCCACGATTCCCCTTATCCTGGAAATATATCTTATCGTCGCTTTCCCGCACAAAAAAAACGCTACTGATATATGGATCGCTGTACAGCACGGTTTTCAGAAACGAGTCGATCGGAATGTTGTTGATTTGCTCCAGCTCATTGACATTGTAAGTCTGATTCAGGCTGGAACTCTCCACAAAACCCTCGTATCTGCCAGTATACATAATTTTGGACATTTCGTTATATTGGTCGAAAGCCGAATTCAGATTGTAGCTCATATACAGAACCATTTGCTGCAAATTGGCTGTCGTATACCGCTCCACGTATCCGGTAAAAGCATTGATCGAAAATAGGCTGAGGGCAAATAGGGGTATGAGCCCCACCAAAATGAATGAAGCCGCAAACTTGACGAATATGCTCGTAAATTTTTTTCCCCTGAGGTGTATCATTAGTTTAAACCTCCTATTCCACACCCGATTGCCGATACTCCTGGGGTAGCTTACCGTATATTTTTTTAAACATGTCGCTGAAATGCCGGGCGTTGTTGTACCCGACACGTTCCGCGATTTCATAAATCATCAGGTCAGTTTCCAACAGCAAACGGAGAGCATGCTTCATCCGTTCCTCCGTCAAATACTGTTTAAAATTTTTCCCGGTATGCTTTTTGAAAAAACTACTTAAATAATATGGATTCATGTAAATCATGGCAGCCATGGACTCCAGCGTGATGTTCTCGGCATAATGCTCCTCCATGTACACTTTGATCTGGCGCAGTTGGGTGATCTCTTTGTTCGCCAGCTTATGTGCAATCAGATCAAAAGCTTGATGTACGATAGACGTGAACTCGTCCACCAGACTCGCAAAGGTAGCATGGCTCGACAATCTTTCCAGCAGGGAACCTTGACCATCGCGAAAAAAACCGATATGCACTCCGATATTTTCCATTTCCTGCTCCAGTAGCAAAATCGTATTGTACAGGTTTGTAATGGCCAAATACCTGCTGCTCCCAGCTGTTTGCTTTATGACCTCCAGTAGTTGACCGGTCGTTTGTATAAGCTGCTCCTTGTTTTGAGAAGAAAGTGCCTTAACAATCTCTCCCTGTAGTTCCGAAATGCTATAAATTTCACGAACAGAGGATGCATCTTCTATACCAGCTTGAACAATCCGGTTCAATCCGGTAAAATATTTCGTTTTAAGCGCTTCCAAAGCCGAACGGTAAGATTCATCGGTCGCTTCGATGCCGGATACAGCTACGCCGATGCCTACAGATACCTTCAGCTTAAGAAACATGTTTATTTTTCCATAAAGATCTTGAGCCAGCTTTAGCGGTTCGCCAGACTGCTCATACTGAATCAGAATTCCGAATCTTCCGTCTTTATGAAACATCAGGCAATTATCCCGGTTGTCTAGCGTTTCTTTCATAACATTGTTCAGAGCAAAGTGAACCAGTTTTCGTTCCCGCTCCTCCCATCGTGAATCTCCGCCTATCTCTTCGTCCGTTTCCAGCAAAATAACGCCAGTATATGTGCTTAGCGCAATGGCCCCCATGTCAATCAGTTGGCCGGCTGCCCGTTTGTCCCCGTCCATCAGTCCGTCCAGCAGTTCCTCGATCGTAACGGTCCTGTTTTTACGTTCGTAGTGGGTTAGCATTTCCTTTACCCTTTCCCCTTCGTTCTCCTGACGGATTAACGAAGCGGCCTTGCTCACCACATCCTCCAAATGCTTTTTGCTCACCGGTTTGACCAGATAATCAAGGGCTCCGTATTGAATAGCTTGACGAGCATAGGCGAATTCCTGATAAGCGCTGATGAACACAACCTTAATCTGGCGGCCTTGTTCATGAAGCTCTCTGATTACATCGAGTCCGCTGCAGCCAGGCATACTGATATCACTAATAATCAGATCCGGGCGGCAATCATGTATAAACTGTCTCAGCTCGTTTCCATCATTAGCCTCTCCTACGATGCTAAATCCGAGCGCCTCCCAAGAAATCAACTTTTTTAAACCTCGTAATATCACCGGTTCGTCATCCGCCAACAATACTCTTATTTGCATGTTTCTCTCCCCCTAACTTACGGCCACAACCACGAGTTATACAGAATTTTTACGAGGTACTCTCATTATACTGCTCAGCCGACTTTACTGGAACATTGACCTCCACAGGTTAACGCAAGTTTTTTAAGACAAGTGTGTACTTTTTTAATTTTGGATTCCGACAGAGTAAATACACCTGGATAAAGTAGTAGGCTGCCCGTAGTCAAGCTTGACGTAAGCGGGCAGCCTTATTTCTACTTATATTACAGTAATCCCGCAGATGACAAATTACCCGAGCGCCTCCCAAGACGAGATCGTGTATTTACTCCCAGCAAAATTACCCCTCCGCGTGGCAAGGCCTTCTCCGTCTGTTCTGCTGCTGAGGCAAATCCAATTGTAATTCCCTTGCCGATGCTGTAAGCTGAAACCGTCATCTTCATAGAGCTGGAAATCCGCAGGGGAACTGCCGTATACCCTGACTGTCAGTTCAAACTCAGCGTCATCGGCAATATATTGCAATGGCTTCGCCAGGGGAAGAAGAGTATTGTCCTTGACAAAAACGGGAAGATGCTTGAGGTCTGGTGAAAACGTGTATGCACGCCCTCCCTTATACCGTTCATGCGTCCAGAAATCGCGCCAATCCCCGTGTGGAAGGTAAACCTCGCGCTCCCGTGTTCCTGTTACTAACGGCGCGACAAGTATGGAATCCCCCATCATATAAGCATCATCAATGTTATAAGTATGCTCGTCATCCGGATAATCCATCACCAGTGCCCGAAACGGAGGAACGCCTTCTTTCATATAACGTGCAAAAGCCGTATATAAGTAAGGTACGAGACTCATTCGCAGTTCGAACAACTCCCGGCATGTTTCTTGTACCCACTTATAATCCTCCATGAACTCCCCGGCCTTGTTCTTCTCACCTTCGACTTGAAGCCACGGCGGATTTGGAATCTGCCAGCAGTTAAGTAAGGCCATTGGAGAGAATACAACAGTCTGAATGCGCCGGATCAAATCCTCAATCGAACTGGCCTGCCTTACCTCAGGCGTCCACAGCAATCCTGAAAAACCGGCATTAACAACACCGCGGATAAAGTCCTTATGATCGTACAAATCGCTATAAAGCACAAATGGGTACGGACTGGCCAGCGCCCCGGAGGACCGAACCTGGGAATAGGTTCTTCTGCCCGACGCCTCGAAAGGATCAAGCAAAGTCGACTGATACAGCGTGCCGAGTTGGTTGTGCATCTGCTCTCCGTCCATGCCAGATGGAAAGACAGCCGCATCAGGAAATGACCAATTGGAATGCACATAGTCCGAGCTGTCGCACTCGTCGAGCTTAAAGCCGGATATCCCCCGGCTCACGAACGTATCCAGATGATGCTCCGCGAAAACTTTTCTTGCCTTCTCAATGGACAAATCCGGCACTAATCCCTCCCATACCTCGTAATCGCCGGAGAAATCCAAAAGTTGCTCGTACATCGGCGAGGTCGGGTGGACAAATAAATGTTCCCACAAGTTCACGCGGTAATTCATTCCGTACAATTGCTCAAGCATTGCCTGATTATTTGGGAAACGCTCCTCGTCCCATAGAAAAGAGCAACTGTACGCCCGGGTTTGCCAACCCGGCTCGAAGCCGAACACGTCTACGGGCATCCGATCCTTGCGAAAACCGTCGGCAAGACGCATGACATCCTCCTTCTGCGCTGCGCTATATGCCCTGTACCACATGCCTAGCCCCCACATCGGCGGGAGACATCCGCCGCCTGAGAACAGCACATAGCGCTGTACTGCCGAAAGAAGTTCTGGCCCCTCAAACAGATACATATCAATTCCTGCAGCGCTCGGCACATCGACGAGCACAGTCCGATTTCCCTCCGCCGTTTGGTATCCATACAGTTCAATCTCGGAGGTGCCCACGGTCTTTCGTTCATTTTTTTTGGATGCGGAATCCCCTTTCCGCAAATTTGTGCCGCAGTAGAAGGTTGCATAACGGGACGTATCCACAAATACTCCGTAACCCGAAGTAGTGACATAAAAAGGCGTCGGCGCATGGCTATCCCCCGTATCTGCAACCGGGTCGCTGTTGACGCGTATCATCTTCTTTCGTCCCGTGTGATTTACCCGGTGCAGTTGCAGGCCAAAGCCGTAAACCTGTTCACCCTCTTGTAGCGGCAGCTCAATCTGCAAGCCCCTTTTCGTTGTGGTTATGTTGATATCGTTTGGGTCGATGGGTGATTCTCCTTTACATGGCAAAAGCTCCAACGCTTCATGCAAAATATCGAATTCACGGAGCGCCGTCGGTGTATGCTTCTCCGGTTCTCCCCATCTTAATTTCCATATGCCGTTTGCTACCCTCTCCATGTTTTTACCCCATTCCTATGATAAAATTCATTATCCCAACTGTTCTGTTACAAAACCGGCAGCAACTATACTACTCCTTATATGCCGCCGTTTCTTTGTCGATCAGCGAAAAGTCGCGCTGCTAAAACACATAATGATCAAAAGCTATGATATCCCCGTTTGCTCTGGCTTCGCCCGGATTGCCAGGTTTTTTAACACTTAAGGTTAACAATTCCTTTTCTAAAAAAGAGGTATATTCCATACGATGGTCGTCGTCCACAAAAAATCGAGACTTACAGGCTGACATCTTATGCACAAAATCTTCTAGTGTGGACATTCCACGCTGTTTTGCATCCAAAGAGCCGATCGCTTCCACAACGACGCCAGTACGGTGTCCCTTGCACTCCACCAGATAATATCCGCTTCGCTGCCGAATCTCGTAAGGACTTGTCAAATAAACGGCAAAGTAAGTCTCTTCCACCCTGCCGAAAATAGCATGGTCCGAAAGAGTCCATTCCCCCTCCGGAAGCACGCCAATCACTTCATCCGATGCATCATCCGGAAGCGGATACAACGCCATGATCACATTTTTTCGATACAGTACGGCCGTCCATTCACTTTGATGCCGCGGATCGCTTCCAGTTGCATTATAGCCCTCGCCGGGATGGAAAAAGTACAGTTGATTCCCTTTACCGCCGAGACGAACCGGCAGGCTGAACAACCATCGAAGCTGCTCGTTATCAAACTCCTTTACCCTTTCCCATAAACCACCTGCGGCAAACCGATTGTTTACATAAACATAGGAATGCAGCTTCCGATTTACACCATCAACTTCCTTCATGAACGCCCTGCTGATTTCGGCCGGATGAACATGCTCCATCGCCAAGCGGCGAGCGGACTTTGGAGCTTCATAGAACAGAAAGCCGGCGTACTCTATGCGGGGCATATCTTCCGGCAACCCAAAATCACCAAACTGAACATAATCATGTAGCACATTTCCATCCTTGGGTGCATCGTGCGACCATCCCCGGGAATGTGCTCCAATCCAGGCTCCCTTCAAATAATACAGCGCCCTGACATTCCACAAATGATCCAGCATTTCGGAAAGCTCGGACTTCACAGCCGGCTCCTCCAAAAGCGTCCATGCACAGGTAAATGCCTGAATCCAATGCCAAAACCAAGGCAAGCTTCCATACTCGGCCATCCCCTCGCGACGGATATGCTCCAAGGTTTGCCTCAGACAGCTCCTTCCTTCAGCCAACAATTCATCGTCTCGAAAGCGTTGCCCGAAGATCAGCTTTGCAGCGGTAAATTTTGCTTCGTGATGCCCGTAGTGCCTCAGCGGCTGCTTATAAAACCCGCCCTGGTAAACATTTTCAAGCGCTCCGTCAAAAAGTTCCGCAAGCTCTTTACTCATATGCTGTTCATAGGTTTGAAGGAAAAAAACCATTAGACTACCCATCAGCTCCACAGGCAGCACATGAGGTTGCGCCGACTCTGTCTCTAGGCTAAGCGGCCAATGACCATACGTTATGCTGTCTATCCGGGTATCCTGAAGCCGCAGCACTCGAAACAGGATCTGCTCAGCCAATTTCTTACCTTCCTGTCTGTCAAACGTCGGATCTTCCGCGGGATCAACGGAGGCTGCGAACAAATACGAAGCATAATAAAAGTTATCGCGAATATCCCCGTGAAACCATAAGCCGCTGGACAGAACAGGCTGTTCCCAAGCCTTCCGCGCCACAATCCTTACGATCTCGTGCATTCTGTTTCGATAAGTACTCATAAAAAATTCTCCTTTCTGTTCCAAAGTTTGTTCCGGCCCAACGTTCCACTCGGAGTGGCTTTTTTAATGAACCATTGTTATGCCTCTTATCCAAATGAAGGCAAGTATTTCGACACACAGCGGGGTAAGCGCTCGGAATTATTCGTTATCCGGGATACGGCCTTGGACAAACAAAGCCTATTTTGACAAAGACGCCGTGGCGTTATTGTAACGGGAAAAACCTGATGAAAAAGTATAGTAATACATTGATCCATACTCGGCGGTACGAGATAATTATGGGGGCTGTTGAAGAACAAGGAAGCGACGGAGCAGAATTAAGCGAAAATTTACGGGTGACTAGAAAAATGATCCGGGAGGATCTCGTCCTCTTGAAAAAGCAAGGGCTGCGAGTCCGTGTGCATAGCGGAGCGGCACTGGCTAAAGGTGACCAGTTCGAAAACCCCCATTCAGATAGCCTTCGACCGAACACTACCGCTCCACATATCCTTTCCCCGCCAGTAATCGTTCGATTTCTGCCGCAACGGGAAGACCTTCCCAATCGCCAACCGATTGAATAACCTGAGAGCCGATCAGGTTGCCTAAACGAACTGATTCCTCCATACTATAGCCTCGGATCACGCCAGCCAGAAAACCAGCACAAAAACCATCTCCCGCTCCTACGGAATCAATCACTTGCTCTACTTTGAAATAGGGAATAGATGTCAGCTTACCGTTTTCCAAAATATAAGTACAGTTGTCTCCGCCCTTTATGATGCTCACGGCATCAAGTTCCAGGAGTTTTCCCTTAATAGTCTCCATCGAATCAGTTTCATACAACAGATTCAATTCATCAAGCCCTGGCAGAAAATAATTCGCTTTCATTGCTAAGGGCAAAAGTACCTTACGCGCTTCTTCCACACTCCATAGCTTTAAACGCAAATTAGGATCAAAACTGACCTTTACACCGTTTCGTTTGGCTATGTCTACCGCAGCAGTAGCAGTATCGATGCAGGATGGGCTAAGTGCCGGAGTAATGCCGGTTATATGTAATATCTTGGCTCCAGCAATATAAGCTTCATCCAGATGCTCAGGACACATGAAACTGGCTGCGGACAGCTTACGATAATAATGAACCGAACTTCTTCCGGCAACATTTTCACGAATCATTAAACCGGTAGGTGCTTCATCCGTAAGTCGGGTACGTGATGTGTCTACGCCTTCTCCTCTTATTGCTTTCAAGATGCGATGACCAAAAGGATCATCTCCAAGCCTCCCGCACCATCCGGAAGCATGCCCCAAACGGGCAAGTCCGATCGCTACATTGGACTCCGCTCCACCAAATGAGGGAGACAAATTGGAGGCATACTCTAAACCTCTCCCGCCATCGGCGATAAGCAGAGCCATGCTTTCACCAAACGTGACAATCTCTGGCGATGCCTGTAGGTTCCTAGCTGAAACACTCATTAATCATTTCTCCACCTTTTCTTAATAACTTTGCAATTTCTATTGCAATTACAAACTATCTTTAATATCTCATGTTTTACCAAAAGAAGTTTTATATTTTATAGCTAAAATTTAATAACTACACGTCAATGCTGCGTTTGTAATTGCTATTAAATCGGCTGTTACTTTTTCTACCTAAAAGGGATAATACCAACTTCTGTGATCTTAATAGTATATAGATCCATAAATCAGCGATACCGATGACAATGGAAGGATTTTTGCCTTTCGTCCGTAGTCTTACGGTCCTTGCAATGTAATCGACCTTGTCGATAGAGAACAGAGCGACGTCCAGATTTTATTTCTGGATCGTATAGGAAGCGGTTAAGCCCTACAAAAGAAAAAGCTCCTGAATCTCCGCAAAAGGAAACTCAAGAGCTCGTTCATTGTTAAATTGATGCGGTCGAGAGGACTCGAACCTCCACGGGGGGTTAGCCCACACGGACCTGAACCGTGCGCGTCTGCCAATTCCGCCACGACCGCTTGGCGTCTTCTTGCGGAAAGTTTTTCCGAAGCGACAAGATATAAAATATCACGCCGAGCAAAGAGAGTCAACCTTTTTTAAACCTAAGGCACATCCTGCATGAGATCGGATTAGACATCCGCGCATAATGTCCGAAGATGCTGCTCTACGATGACTTCAACCCTTTCCGGCGCCAGCCGGTCACGCTGCAATATCCCGTGCACAGCCAATCCGTCGATTAGCGCATACAATTTCTCCGTCTCCAGCTCCACGTCCAGACCGGGCTTGGCCAGCTTGCTCGCAGCAAGCTCGTCCAGCACGAACCGCGACGCTTTATGCAATCCGTCTTGCACGCTGGCGCTAAGCTTCCTTAATTCCGGATAGACCAGGGTCTTAGCGCTAAACG
Source organism: Fontibacillus phaseoli (assembly GCF_003337355.1). GTDB lineage: Bacteria > Bacillota > Bacilli > Paenibacillales > Paenibacillaceae > Fontibacillus > Fontibacillus phaseoli. Next base: position 351,572 of record NZ_QPJW01000002.1, read on the forward strand.
AAAACCAAACCTCCATTTCCAGTGTTCTCTCTTGATCCACGGGTAAAAACTGCAGCAGCAATTCCTTCAAATCATGCAAAAGAGGCCCTTCGCATTGAAAATTTTCCAGTCTCTCCTCAACCCGTTCCACGAACAGACTCATGCAAAACGAGAACAGTTCCTCCTGCGTAGAAAAATAATGACGCATAGAGCCGACGGACAGCCCCGCTTCCTCAGCAATCCTGCGGACAGTAGCCCGCTCCAACCCCGATTGCCGGATTACTCTCAAAGCCGCTTCGGCAACGATACGCCTTTGTTTGTCATGATCAACGATTTTTGGCATGTCTTTATTATACTTGCTTTTATTTTTTAATACAACGTGCTAAAATAATTTTTATAGTACATTGTACTAAAATAATGTGCTAAAATAAAAAAATGAATTTCAGAGAGGAACCAGACGAATGGACACGGTGAAAGTAAAACACAAAAAAACATCACATTGGAAAAAGCTGAAACGGGGGGTGCTGTTAATGGCCGCCCTTCTCCTCCTGGCGATCGGGTCCGGATTCGCCTATGAAGCCATCGCCTCGAAACAATCTCACCGGGATTATCCCCCTCCGGGCAAATTGGTGGATGCAGGCGGCTATAGTCTTCATCTTGTCAAAGCCGGCACCGGCTCCCCTACCATCTTGCTCGAAGCGGGAAGCGGCGAAACCAGCCTATCCTGGCGTCAAATTCCTGATGAGCTGGCCGAATTCGCAACGGTCGTGAGTTACGACCGCGCTGGATATGCATGGAGCGAATCGGCTAATTCGGAACGCACCGGCGAGAATATCGTTCACGAGCTTCATGCCGCGCTGGAGAAAGAAGGAATTCGCGGTCCCTATCTTTTGGTCGGCCACTCTTTGGGGGGCATGTATGCCCGGCTCTTTGCCGAAACCTACCGGGATGAAGTTGTCGGGTTGGTTCTTATTGATGCGAGACCCGAGGATGATGCGCGTGATACCGCGGAAATTTTAAAGCAAGAGAAATTTGCGGGTAACCCCTCGGCCTCAACCCTGAAGCTGATCAAGCATTCGGGGCTTTTGCGCCTTTTTAAAGACGAACTGTTGAAGGGGCAAGTAGCTGAAGAGGACCGGGAGCGGTTTGTCAATGTGATTGCCAAAGACAGCTTTTTTGAGGCAAAAGAAGAAGAAGGAAATTTGGCGGAGACGACGGAAGACGCCATCCGCGGGCAGCGCTTGGGGTCCTTGCCCGTGCGTGTTATCGCCCGGGGTATGGCGCAGGATTACGCTCAAGCCGGTATTTCGGAGGAGGGGGGCCGGAAGCTGGAGTCCATCTGGCAGGCCGGCCAGCGAAAGATGCTGGAGATTTCCACGGACAGCCGCCTTATTGTTGCGGAGAAAAGCGGCCATATGGTGATTCATGATCAGCCGGAGTTAGTGGTGGAAACGATACGCAGTTTGTTGAAATAAATCGAGGAGCAGCTTATTGGCGTTATTGGCTGTCTGCATAAAATAGCTCTTAAGAAGCGAAAGTTCGCATCTTAAGAGCTTAATCCGTTTCCATTGTGTACGACGCCGCTGAGTAGGGATAGGCAGAACTTACGGAATGAAATGAAAGAAGTGCCAATTGGCCAGCAGCAGTGTAAAGCCGGAGAACAGCACTGCCACCCCGATCCGGGTCCTTTTTATCCGTTTGAACTCGGTCTGATGTTTACCTTTAACAAAAGAGAGCACCATCAGCGTACCGGCGAGTATAGTCAGTACCCAGTTCAACGTGACGCCAAAGTTCATCTGGCCTACCGTCACGTTTTCGTTGATCAAGGCGTTTATCAGTAAATACAGGATATTGATTGTCAGAAGGGTCCCGCACACGATAGTGGCCGTCAGCAACCGATGGGTTGCAAGCGTGGGGGGACTTCCTTTTCTTTTCCGTAACAGCCATCGAATCAAGATCACAAGCGGGGCAAGCATAAAAAATATAACAGCGATTGCGGCCAATACCAGATAACACATCAGTGCCGGGATCGAGCGACTTCCCTTGACCGGCAATATGTCCGTTGCAATCCCTTTGCTTAAGCGTACGACTTGGCCATCCGAAATTTCCGCGTACAGGATCGGTGCCAATCTTTCAAATCTTGGATCATCGGACTTGTCGAATTTATAAACATTCGGACTTATCTGTTTCAAATCTCCCGATAAGCCCATCACGCTCAGAGTGAGATCGTGCTCGCCCTTGGCCTCCACCTTAATTAACCCCAGATAATTGATGAGTTCGTGGTAAGTGGTGTAGGTACCGCCCGATTGTACATAATAGCCGGCTAATCGGCCGGATGGCGACAAATCGGCCGCAGGGACCTTAATTTCAGGCGCCTTCGTCTTGTCCTGGACCAGCAGATCGATGATCCCGGAGGTAAGTTTCTGCTCGATCTCCATGTTCGTCAAAACAACAATGCCAAGCCGTTCATCGGGGACGACGGCAAAATTGCCGGAAAACCCCTTCACATTCCCGCTGTGTCCCACGACATGAGGCTCGGCCCGGTATTCCCAGAATCCGTGTGCATTGGACAGAATCTCCCCGTTCGGCGTATAGCTCCGGGAAAGCATACTCCGCAGGGTTTCCGGCCGGGTGAACAACGGACTGTCCGGGTCGTTCAGCGCCATCACGAATCGGGCCAGATCTTCCGCCGTTCCTTCCATCGCTCCCGCAGGATGCAACGGAACATAATAGCGTGCTCTCTCTTCAAAGCCGCCTTCCTGCTTCACTGCGTAACCTGTTGCCTCCGCTTCCCGCAAATCCGGGTGATCACCCAGCGTAGGGTGGCCGGAACTGCGGTTCATTCCCAGCGGACGCAGAATATGGTTCATCTCATAGTCGGCGAATGATTCCCCGCTGACCTTCTCGACCGCCAGACCGGCCAAGGCGGTGGCATAATTGGAATAAGCGATGACTTTGCCCGGTTCATAAATTTGTTCCGGCTGGGAAGACGACAACGTCTCTTCCAACGAAGTCAGGCTCTCCGCCGACGGAACAAATGTACTGAGCGGATGCTGCTCATAGCCGGCGGTATGGCTCATAATATCCAACATCGTAATCGACTTATCATAACGCAGCTTCTTCGCAAACTCCTCAGGAAAAAAAGCTCTGATATCCTGATCAAGCTCCATCTTACCCGCTTCCACCAACTGCATCACGGACGTCCAGACGAACGCTTTATTGATAGAGCCATAGGCGAACACGGTACTGGCGGGATCGACGGCCGTTTTTTTCTCGATATTGGCGTACCCGTAGCCTTTGGAGAAAATAACCTTGTCACCTTTCGTTACCACAATCGCTGCACCAGGGGTTGATTTCCCTATATGGGAGTTTACATAGCCGTCAATCTCCTGCTCCAGCCGATCGTACGGAATCCCCGAAGGTGTTTTCCCGATATTCGTTGTATCCGCCGCATAAGCGGGAACCGAAAAGACGATGAAGAGCATTATACTTATCAGAAACGCAAAGATAGGGTTTCTTATTCTTGTATTCATATTGTTCTCCTTCTTGTTTTCAGTGCAATAATTACACGAACACGAACATTCCTTGTCGACAAGCTGCATAGTTAGTATCCGGTACACTTCTACCTTAATGAATAAATCTTAATTTTTTCTTTAGCTAATCCTTAATCCTTCCTTAAGTCTGCATATAAAAAGCTCTTAAGAAGCGAGAGTTCGCATCTTAAGAGCTTTGGTCTGTTTCTTTGTTCAACTTCGGAGAATACGGATGCCGAATTATCTACTGTTTGAATTTACACACAGCTTTTCATTTTTGGCCTTCGCTATGGCTGAGTCCCGATCGCTCACTTGCAGTTTCAAATAAATCGACGAAATATAATTACGGATAGTGCCCTCGGATAAATGCAGTTTTTCGGAAATTGCTTTGTTTCTTTGTCCCTCCGTCAAACACTGAAGGATATCAAGTTCTCTTTCGGTTAATCCGTATAAATTAATCGCGCTTTCCTCGGTTTGTTGAAAAAGCTGCTGTGCGACATGCGGTGAAATCATCGTACCCCCGCTATAGACCAGCCTTATCGTAGCCGCAAGTTCCTTCGGATGAATCGATTTCAACAGGTAACCCTCCGCTCCCAGGCGCAGCGACTCGGCGGCATAATCCACTTCATCCAGCGTAGTCATCATGATTACCCGAACATTCGGCCAGGCTTCCTTCACTTTCTTCGTAGCTTTGAGGCCGTCCATTTCAGCCATATGGATATCCATAAGAATGAGATCCGGCAACTCCCGCTCGCAGGATTCCACCGCCTGCTTCCCGTCTCCGGCAACGGTCACCCGCATATCCTTTTCTTCGCCAAGCAGCAATCTCAGGCTTTCACGAACCAGCAACTGATCATCTACGATAAGAACCCTGATTTGCTCGGTCCCCTCGTTACTCCGATTGGGAATCGTGCAGGTTACGAGCGTACCCTGTTCCTCGTGCGAATGAACGTAAAGACTTCCTTGCAACGCGGACAGTCGGTCACTCATCGCAGTCAGGCCGAAACCAAATTGAATTTGCGAACTTCCAGAACCGTTATCTTGAATCTGCAGCATTAAATACGAAGCATCGTATTGAAGCGTTACCTCGATCCGGCTCGCTTGACCGTGACGACTGGCATTGGTCATGGATTCCTGAAGGCAACGATATAGGACAAGCTTCGCCTGCTTCATCACGGGATAAGGGGTTCCCATCGTCCGGAAATACCCCTGAACCCCCGTACTTGTTTTGAATTCTTCAAGCATATGCATCAAGGCTTGATCCAACGGTTGCGAATCCTCCAGCGGATCCATCCGGTGCACTTGACGACGAATATCGTCCAGTCCGCTTCTGGCCAAGCTTAACAGCCCCGCAAGCTTTTCTTCCCCCTCCCGGGAAGAAATATGGGAATGCAACGTCTCCATGCCCAAAATCATTGAAGTATAACTGTGCCCTATCGTGTCATGCAATTCCCTGGCCAAACGAAAGCGTTCTTCCAGCAGCGTCATTCTCTCGATTTGGGAAGAATACTGCTCCAAAATCGCGTATTGTTCTTTCACAATGAGAAGTTTGTTGCTGATGCGGTTAATGGCACCCGCTCCTTTTTGCAGGGCATAACCGATTCCATAAAGCACCAGCGCGTCCGCGACGCTTTGTCCCCAGAAAGGACGCTCTAACGGGAGCGGGCTGCCGGGAGCCATGGCGCTCAGCACAAAAACGCCCACGGCAAGAGGTATGACTGCTGCATGTGCTTTTCCCCGGCTGTAAAATCCCAGCAAAAGCAGAACAGGCAGGAACAAGCGAAGTAAGCCAAACTGATAGGCTAACGCAATCGAAACTCCCCCAGCTACTGCAAGTTCGGCCGCCAAATAATACGGGTACCTGAAATGCACCAAGGCAAACGGCAGCAAATGGCTTGCCAACAGTACGGGCAATATGAAGCCCAGCGGAAAGTCAGGCTGATCTTGATACATAAATAACAAAACCGCAGTAACCCACAATCCGTGAATGCACAGCATAGTCCAATCTTGCCAGGACCATTTTTTATTCAATTGAAAACTTCCAAACATATATCTATTCCCCTGTCATGGTCGAATAACCCTATCATCACGGTCCCGGAACTCCGCAGGTTGATGTCATAGCAAGTGGTGACGGTTTGTAACTGGTCAATATGACAGTCCGATCAGTAGGATATACCCATGTAATGTGCGATTAACAATCAATTATAGCCGATTACATTCTGGAAAACAAAGGGAGTGTGTCAGAGTGCCAGTATTACAAATCGATCATCTTACCAAAAAAATCGGTAAAAAAACTATTGTTGACGATGTCAGTCTGAACCTGAACAAAGGGGAAATTCTCGGCTTGCTGGGTCCGAACGGGGCCGGAAAAACAACGACCATCCGCATGATCGTCGGTCTGATGAGCAAGACGGCTGGAACAATCGTCATTAATGGAGTAGATCCGCAAAAGGATTATGAAAAAGCGATGAGCAACATCGGCGTCATTGTCGAGAATCCCGATTTATACAAGTACTTATCGGGATACGACAACCTGATTCATTTTTCAAGAATGAGCAAAGGAATCTCGGAACAACGAATCAAAGACATTATCGCTTTGGTCGGTCTGGAGCACAGCATTCACGAGAAGGTAAGTACTTACTCGCTGGGCATGCGTCAGCGCTTGGGCTTGGCTGTTGCCCTTGTGCACAGCCCCTCCCTGCTCCTGCTGGATGAACCTACAAACGGTCTTGATCCGGCAGGGATTCGCGAGCTGAGAGCGCATTTGATTCACCTGGCCCGTCATGAAGAAGTAGGCATTATGATATCCAGTCATCTCATGTCGGAAATGGAGCTTATGTGCGACAGGGTGGCCGTTCTGCAACAGGGTAAATTAATCGGCATCCGCGATTTGGCGGGAGCGAAGCAAGTAAGCGATCTTCAAGTGCAATTTGAAGTTGACCGGCCTGAGCTGGCTGTTCAAATTCTTCAAACTTTAACAGTGGGTCAAGAAATCGGGAGAGACAACAACCACGTCCTTCTGCGAATAGCTAAATCCAAGATACCGGAATTCACTCAAAAACTGATGGAGGCAGGTATTCAAGTCTATGGCGTCAATACGCTCAAACCAACTTTGGAGGATACATTTTTGGAAATGACAGAGGGGGACAACAAAAATGATTCATTTAATTCGTAATGAAAATATGAAAATATACAAACGAACGCGCACCTGGATACTAATCGGCGTCGTCATGCTGTTCGTCGTTATTCAAATCATTAATTTGAAATCGTCAGGAAGTGCCATTGTGGAGGAAGACTGGCGCAGTCAATTGGAACAGGAGATAGCTTTTCTTAAACTTGATGCTTCCGAACCCGACGCATTACCCATTGAAATCAAACAGGCAGAGAAACGCATCCTCCTGAACCAGTATCATCTGGATACGAACTCTCCGCCTTCAACAAACACCTGGAGCTTTGCCGTAGATCAGGCGGGGAATCTGATCGTCGCCATCTCCTTCATTGCCGTAATCATCGCCGGAGAGATCGTGTCCGCGGAATTCATCGGCGGTACCATCAAGTTACTGCTGACCCGATCGGCGAGCAGGACCAAAATTTACATTTCCAAATATATCGCCTCCATCCTTTTTGGACTGGCACTGTTGTTGATCGGGGCGATCATCTCCGTTATTTTCGGAGGCGTCGTGCTCGGTTTTCAAGGCTTGGGCAGTTCGTACTTCTTTGTGCAAAACGGCACCGTTGAACAAACGACAATTATTCTGGCCTTATTTCAATCTTACTTGCTGCATATCCCGTTTTTACTGCTGACCGTTACTTTAGCCTTTATGATATCCGCAGCCTTCAAAAGCTCAACTTTCTCCATCGTAATATCTTTGCTCGTCACGGTAGCGGGGTTTGTCATTGCCACCGCGATGAACGGCTGGGGATGGACGAAATACTTCGTATTTTCACATACGAATCTCTCGCAATATGTTCTTGGCGATCCCTCCGTCCCGGGCATCACGTTCGGCTTTTCGGTTGTGTTTATTTTGCTCCATCTTATTGTCATGCATTTGATCTCTTACCCTGCTTTTGTCAAGCGGGATGTAGTTTAGGTACAACCCGGTCAAAAATAATCCATCCATCTGGAGGTTGTTATGAAGTATATTAAATATTCCTTGGCTTTGATCACCGCCTTCTTGTTGCTCTCCGCGTGTCAATCTTCGACAGGGGAAGCGAAGATCGAAAGTAAAGAACTGAATTTGAACACGGCCGCGCTGGAATCGCTGATCGTCGACCATCGCAATGGCGATATTGAAATTATCGGGGATACAAATAGTGAAACAATTAAGGTCTCGGCCGAGATCAGCCATTCCGGAAATATCGACCCGGACCATCTTCAACTGCAACTGGAAGAACGTGATGGCGAAGCATATTTGAAGGCACTTTTCCAAGGACAGTTTTTAGCCAGCGGAAAAGGTACGGTGAACTTAAAAGTAGTTATGCCTGCTGCTCTCTCGGTTCAAATCCGCTCACATCGGGACGGGGCGATCGTTATTTCCGACCTTTCATCTGCCCTGAATATAGAAAATGTTAACGGCAATATCGAGGTTAAAAATATTGGCAGCGACGTCCATATTAGTAATCGTGACGGGAACATAAATATTCTCAATGCAGCAGCCGACCTGTATATCAATAATGTGAACGGAACAATCATCGCGGAACGGATCGGCGGTTCAGCGATCATTGACGTGAGCGACGGCAAACTCGAATTAGACGGTGTAGATGGCGACGTAACCATCAAACGATCCAACCCTGCCGATATCAAGGTTAGTAATATAAAAGGAAGCGTCAATCAAAAGAAATAGTTCTACGGATTTATCCCCCTGTTCACATGTGCTTAACGGCTCTGAACAGGGGGGGTTGTTATGCCAGGTGCTGCTTTATCCTCGCCGCGTATCTGCTCTCTGAAGATACGCGCCCCCGGTCAAGCGCGCATCATTTCCTCGTCCCGCCATTGTCCCCACCATTCCAGCAGTTCCTGCGGATTCACATTCCGTTTTTGTTCCCGGGCCAGACGGTGTACCCTGCGCAGCAGCTTTTCGGAGGTATGGACATCGACGACGATCCCTTCTCTCGCCAGCACATGCCGGATGGCGCTTCTGCCAGAATGAGTTCCCAGGACAATCACGTGCTCCCGTCCCAGCTCAAGCGGATCAAAGCTTTGATAACTTTCCCTGCACTTGGCCAAGCCATCGACATGGATACCCGATTCATGAGAATATACCATCGATCCCAGAATCGGCTTAGCCTCCGGCAGCCGGCGACCGGCAGCCTGAGCCACGGTGTCGCCCAGCGCTTGAAGGCCTACAGGCTTCACGTCGCACTCCCCGCCGTAGAGGTGGCGCCACGCCATCACGACTTCCTCCAGCGGGGCGTTTCCGGCGCGCTCGCCCAGTCCCGTCACTGTCGTGCTTGCCCACACCGCGCCCGCGGCAATGCCGCATAAGGTATTCGCCGTAGCCAGGCCGAAATCATTATGGCAATGAACTTCCAGCTCGATATCTTGCGGAATTGCTCCTATCAGCGATGAGATTCCGTCGCTCATGCTTGCCGGATGATGCAAGGAGACCGTGTCCGCGTACCGGAACCGGACAATCCCGAATTCCTTGTGGAGCCGGTTTATCAGCTTTACCATAAAAACCGGATCCCCCCGGGAAGCATCCTCCATCCCGACCGACATCGTCATGTTCCGGTTCATGCCGTATTCGGCAGCTTGCAGCACCCGCAGCAAGGCCTGTTCCTTGGACCAGCCCAGCTTGGACTGCAGCAGGATGGCGGAAACCGGAATGGAAATATGGCACCAGGAAACCCCGGTTTCCCGCGCCATATCGATGTCTCCGGGCAGGGCGCGGTTCCAGGTCATCAGTTGTATGGGATGCCCGGAATCCGCGATGGCGGAGATATGCCGCTGCTCCTCTATTCCCATGGCGGGAATGCCCACCTCGGCCTGATGCACACCGCATTTCGCCAATTGCGAGAGGATGCTCAATTTTTCCTGAAGCGTAAATGACACGCCGGCGGATTGTTCGCCATCGCGCAGCGTCGTATCGCAAATCGCCAGCTTTTTCACGTCTCCCTCTCCTTTCCGCAGCAAGCGCACCCGGGTCTTCGTTTCAAATTGAATCGAAAGCTCTGCATATTCAGCGTATTCATCCGGTGCATCACACCGAGGCTCGGCTTATCGATGCCGGTAATCCATTTTATCGCTTCCATGGCGGCCAGGCAGCCGGCAATTCCGGAAGTGGCCCCTAGCACGGGAAAACCGAATGGCTCCCATTCCGGGGAACCATTCGGATAAATGCAAGCCAGGCACGGCGTTTCCCCGGGCACGATCGTAGTCAGCGACAATTCAAATCCGTACATCGCCGCCTCTACCATCGGCTTGCCGCAGTCGACGCATAATCGGTTCAGTTCGTAACGCTCCGGAAAGTCATACCGGGCATCGATCACGATATCCGCCGCCTCCACCCACGGTTTGGCTGCGCCGTATTCGATCTTCATAGGATAACCTTCAATCACCACATGCGGATTGATCCGCCTAAGCTGCTCCATTGCCGTATCCATCCGCGGTTCGCCGATCCGGGCACTATCCATCAGAATTTGCCGGTTCAGATCGGGGAGCTGGATGATGCCTTCATGCGCCAAAATCAATCTCCCGACGCCGGCCGCGGCCAAGTAAACGGCTGACGTCCCTCCGAGTCCGCCGATCCCGGCGATCATTACCGTCGCCTGCCCGAGTTTGCGCTGGCCGTCTTCCCCCAATAGTCCAAGTTGCCGGGCAAACCGGTCTTTTTCGGCATGTTTTATTGTCTCTCCGATCATGACAATGCTACCCTCCTTCGGCGCTTTTTTCTTTTTAGAGGTTGTTTCAAAAAATGCCGGCTTTTTTGAACATGCCTTTTCAAGAAAAGGGAGTCCGTTGCATAAATCTTTCCCGGTTTTGCAATCCTTCGCGAATGCAGGAAACTCCGTATACCAACACCTTCTCAACTTCTGCGAACGGAAAAGGAACTCCGCCACGAAAGCTGTCGGCTACCAAAACCGTTCGCCCGGAATACACCAGTGCACGGCCGAACCCTTCTTCATTCACTTCGATCATGCTCTGGATGAGGTTGCCGCTCAACTGTTCAAGGGCAGCGGCGACGGCCTGAAAAAATAATGGAACCTGCGTTTTCACGACCGGCGACACGCGGCAATCACCGGCAATCTCTCTTTTCTGTTCCGGCGAGCAGAGATACAGTTGCTTCATTCTTTGTTCCGGGGTGCAATTCTCATACTTTCCCCATGGATCCAATAATTGAAGACAGCGGTCCAGGCTCGAGATGAAGATTTCCCCTAAGCGTTCCTCATCCCATTTTCCCGAACCGGCGTGCCCATTCCCCGCTGTATTTAAATCTTGCTCCACCGAAGCTTGCTCCAAGTTACAGGCTTGTTCCGCCATCTTGGTCCCCTCCTTGATCGCTGATTTCCTCTTCGCTCAAAATTTTGGCCAGCCATAACGGCGGCTTTCCCCGCAGCATCTCCTGCATGCGCTTAAGCTGCCCCTCAATACTGCTGCCCATTGGCACCTTGACGGGCATGATTTTTTTCCGGGTGACCCGGGCTGCCGCCGAAGCACCGATCTGCATCAGAAACACCAGCGCGCAATCTTCAACCGCTGCGATCCGGGCTTCGACCCTCCCATGCTCATCTCCTCCGGGATCGCCGGGCACCCGGCGTGTTTCCAGCAGCTCGGCCCCGCCTTCTTTACTAATCTTGTAGATCGCAAACTGCAAACTTTGACCGAAATGGGCATTCACCGTCAAGCCGTCATCACTGGCAAAGGCGATCTTCATGCCGCGCTTCCTCCCTTCGAATCAGCATATTGCCTACCCGGTTAACCAGGTCCATCGCCCCCCTGTATCCAACGCTAACGTTCACATATGACCCCAATTCGTCGCTGACAGGAAACCCGGCGGCCAGGAAAGAAGCACGAATCCGCGCCGCCCCTTTCCTTCCGTGACAGTTGCTGATCCACAGATCAGCTCCTTTGCCCAGGGTTTCGGCATCATCCAGATCGCCGATCCACACTTCCTGTTCCGCTTCCTTCAGCAGTTGAGTCTCACAGGGGGCGACCAGCCCCTTGATCATTACGCCCATCTCCTTGAGCCAGGCGGCCATGGACAGAACGTGGTCCGGTTCTAACGCCGCGACCGCTGAAGACCCCGCATAATGAAAATGAGCGTCAAGCATGCTATCGAGCAGGTTTTCACGCTGCCATCTGTACCGCAAGGGTACGGAAACCCCGCTTAATTGCTGCAAGAAAGCAAGTAGTTCATCGGTGGCGCAGAGCCCATGAATGCCGGAAAACACTTGATAAGGAATACAAGCCGCGTTCTGCAGCCTTCTTGCCGGACGCTCCATGCTCGCCCCTATGGCAATCGTATACCGGGAGCGAAGCATTTGCTTCAAATCATCCAGCGGAGCACCGCCCCGGGTCAACGGGGAAAATCCGGTCAGTAAATGTCCGGATAGCGAGGTGGACAAATCGGGAATCGTAATGACTTCAAACCCGAAGTCGCTGATGATCTCCTTCAGTTCCATCACATCCCCCGGGGTAAGGCAAGATCCCGGGAGCAGGTTGATCTGCCCCGCAGCCGGTTTGCCGGGGGCCCGGCCACCTTGACCCTGGATGACCGCATCGACAATTCCCTCCACCACCGCGCTGTATCCTAACTCTAGCGAACCGTTAAAATCGGGCAGAATGACCGGAATGATCAGGCAACCCCTGGAAGCTTGTTCGCGGGTATACTTTCTTATGAATGCCGAATAGTCCGTCCCGGATACATCCGTTAGCTCCGTGCCTATGACGACGATCAGATCGGGACGGTGCTTAGCGATGACGAGATTCAGGGCTTCTTCCAAATTGCGGTCAGCGTCAAAAATAACATCCATCTCCTGCAGCGCCGACGTCTGCACGGCGATCGTATCGCGGAAATGGCGCGTAAGCAGCGATTTCGAAAAGGCTGCGCAGCCCTGCGCCCCATGCAGTAGAGCGATCGCCCGGTAACAACCTTGCACGGCCAGCACGCCTCCCAGCGACGGACCGACGGTCAACGGGTTTACCGAGACCGGTTTAACAAATCGTTTAACGGTCATGTGTTTTGCCAGCCTCCTCCCACGGTGCCGGGCGTTCAGCCAGCTCCCAAACCGGATGCTGCAGGGTGTAGCGGATTTGCTCGGCCAGCCTTAGCAGGCCATCGTAACCCGCATAGGCCGTATGCCGCTCCTGGTTAATATCGATGAACGGAATCCGCTCTTTCATCGCAACATACATGTTCCGGCCACCCGCGATCATCAGATCCGCTTTCCGCTCCTTGACGGCTTTCAAAATTCGCTTTGCACCGCCTTCGGGGATATACTCGGCATCCTCCCCGATCCGGTCCACGATCCGGCTCACATCTTCAGCCGTGCTTTTATTCGTTCCGACGCCGACGACCCGGATGCCAAGCTCGTTTAATGCGGAAATAACGGACCAGCTTTTTACGCCGCCCGTATACAAAATTGCTCTCTTCCCTTTAAAAAGCTTGCGGTACGGCTTCAATGCCTCCGCTACTCTCGCTTCCTCCCGTTCAATCAGGCGGTCTACCTTGAACTCCGTGTCCCGGTCGTTCAGCAAGTACGCCATTTGGCGCAAGGAATAACTGGTTTCCTTTGCCCCATAGAAAGAGCCTTCAAAGTATGGAATCCGATAGGTGTGTTCCATCCGTTTCGCGAGTCCGAGCAGAGCCCGGCTGCAGACGACCATATTGACCTTGGCCCGGTGCGCCCAGCCGATTTCCCTGAACCTGCCGTCCCCGGTAATTCGTGAACTGACCGAAATTCCTGCCCGATTCATCAATCTTTCGATCTCCCACATCTCCCCGGCGATGTTATACTCGCCGAGCAGATTCACGCTTGTGCCCCTCACGGCGTCGTCCGGCTCGCTGCGGCCGATCACGTACTGCATCAACGCCTCGCCCGCAAGCCGGTTGCCGAGGTTTTTACTGCCGAGAAATCCCGGACTGGTCACGGGTATGACCGGCAATCCAAGCCGGGTCGACGCCTCCCCGCAAACGGCGTCGAGATCTTCGCCGATCAGGGCGGTAACGCACGTCGCATAAACAAAAATGGCGGGCGGAGCAAACCGCACGGCGATATAATCGATGCTGGCTTTCAGCTTTTTTTCCGCGCCGAATATAATGTCCCGCTCCCCGAGCGCCGTCCCGAAACCGTACTCCGACAGCCGGGGTCCGCTGGACAAGCTTCCCCGGCTCTCCCAGCTGTTCCCGATGCAGGCCGCCGGCCCATGGACCAAATGCGCGGCATCGGCAATCGGGAGCAAGGTGATTTGCGCTCCGTCGAACGCGCAGCCCCCGGCGGCTTCCCCCGGTTTCGGACGCGGACAAGCTTTGGATTTCGGCTCCAGGTTCAAACAATCCGTATCATGCACAGGTACTTTTGAGGTCGCCTCCATCCTTCCCACTCCCCTGTTTCCAAGTTGGCGTAGCTTGCCTAAAGGATTTATCTTACCAGATCAAAGCCGTATTCCGGCGCTTGATCATCCAATTGCTGAAGCACCGTATTTACGATCAGACTCAATACGTTAAGCGTGCCTTGATAGCCGATAATCGGGTAGCGGTGCATATGATGCCGGTCAAAGATCGGAAAACCAAGACGCACGAGCGGAATGTTCGCGTCCTTGGCCGCATATTTCAAATGCGAGCTTCCGATCGCCAGATCCACCGGATCGCTGATCAGCAGGGATCTCATATGCCATAAATCGCGGCCGATATGAACCTGCCCCTCCTCCCCGTACGGACTGGATGACAGCAAACCCTCCGCTTCCTGCTGGAATTCCTTGTCGCCGTTCGTACAGACGATGTGCACCGGCTCCATGCCCGTCTCCAGACAGAACCCGATGAGTCCGAGCAGCAGATCGGGATCTCCGGCCAGGGCCACTCGTTTTCCGTGCAGATAATTGTGCGAATCCGTCAAAGCATCGACGATCCTGCCCCGTTCCTCCGTCAGTTCCTTCGGCACATCAAGGCCGGTGATTTCGGAAATCGCCGCTAGCAACCGGTCCGTAGCGCGGATTCCGATCGGGGTCGGCATCGAGACGACCTGCTGGCTCCAGCCGCTTTGGATATATTCCAGCGTTTTCTTCACCGCATATTTTTGCAGCGATATCGTACCCAGGGCACTTGCCGCTTTCGGCACATCGGACAGTTTCGTCCCGCCATAATAGTAACTATATTCCCCCGCCGCCGGGGAATCGAAATTGCCGCTTTGATCACCAAGGAACGTATACCCGCTTCCAAAGATGCTCAGGATTCGCTTTAGCTCTGCAAAATTACCCGTATACGGCTCGAAGCCAAGGATCAGATTCAGTTTGGCGAAATCGGCTTTGGAGCTCGCCGCTACGTCTTCGCTCCGCTCGTACAAATAGCTTAGAATCGATTTGAGCATTGCATCATAACCGGTAATATGCGAGCCCACGAAACTTGGCGTATTCGCATAGGGGATGGGGACGTCTTTGCCGACCGCGCCTTCCTGCCTCGCCGTCTCAATAAAAGCGTTCAAGTCGTCGCCGATGACTTCGGCCATACAAGTCGTGGAGACGGCGACCATCTCTGGTTTATACAAGGCCACGCTGTTCTCCAGGCCTTCGATCAGATTTCTCATGCCGCCGAACACCGCGCCGTCCTCCGTCATGGAAGAGGAGACCGCCGGCACCGGCTCTTTGAAATGCCGGGATAAATGGCTGCGGAAGTAGGCTGTGCAGCCTTGGGATCCGTGCAGGAAAGGCAATGTTTTCTCAAATCCGAGCGCGGCCATCACGGAACCGAGCGGTTGGCACGCCTTGGCGGGATTCACGACCAGCGAGTTTCTGGCGAAGTTCTTCTCCTTGTACGCCTCGGATTTGGAATAAGCGCTGGCTTCTTCCACCTCCGCCGCCGTGCAAGGCGCTTCGAAGGCTTTTTTGCGTTCGAGCAGTTCCTTGTATTCATCGCTGAGGAACAGATCATTGAAATCGGCAATCTCCGGTTTTGCGCTCATACGCTCACCGCCTTTCTTTGCGGGTCTTTCAGCAGATCCCACACCGGACTGTTTACGGTCATATCCATGTCTCTCGCAAAAACTTTGAATCCGTCAAACCCGTGATACGGTCCGCTATAATCCCAGGAATGCATCTGGCGGAACGGAATCCCCATTTTGTGATAAACGTATTTCTCTTTGACCCCGGCCCCCATCAGATCGATGTCCAGCTTCTGCGCCAGCTCCTCCAATTCATAAGCGGAAGGATCATCATAAATGATCGTGCCTTCCTTCAGATCGGGAAAAGTACGCGTATAATCGTCCTTGTGGCCGAATTCATAACCTGCAGCCACGATCTCCATGCCAAGATCCTCGTAGGCGCCAATCGTATGGCGAGGGCGGAGTCCTCCGATCAGCAGCATCACTTTCTTGCCTTCCAGACGCGGACGGTATTTGCCGATGATGGCGTCCATCTGAATCCGGTATTTCTCGATCATTTTCTCGCAATTGTCCCGGATATGATCGTCGAAACGGTCCGCAATCGCCCGTAAACTCTCGATCGTTTTGGTCGGTCCGAAGAAATTGTATTCCATCCAAGGAACCCCGTACTCCCGCTCCATCGTCGTGCACATGTAGTTCATCGACCGGAAGCAGTGAATCAGATTCAGCTTGGATTTATGGGCGATCGCCAGCTCGTTGATCGAGCCGTCGCCGGACCATTGGGCAATGACCCGCAGCCCCATCTCCTCCAGCAAAATCCGGGACGCCCAGGCGTCCCCGCCGATATTGTAATCGCCGATGATGCTGACATCGTAAGGCCCGCATTCCTCAAGCTCCCGGCGGCCCATCAGGAAATCGCGGATCGCATCGTTGGCGATATGATGGCCGAGCGACTGGCTCACCCCGCGGAAGCCTTCGCAGCGGACGGGAATGATCGGAATGCCGATTTCCGCGGTCATTTTTTTGGCTACCGCTTCGATATCGTCGCCGATCAGCCCGACCGGGCATTCCGACTGGATGGAGATCCCTTTGGCCAGCGGGAACATCTCCTTGATTTCCCGGCAGATTTCCTCCAGCTTCTTATCTCCGCCGAAGACGATGTCCTTCTCCTGAAAATCGCTCGTAATCTGCATTGCCGTAAAATTGTCGACTCCAAGCGTCCCGGTGGCGTAATTCCGGCGGGTGCCCCAGCTGTATTGCCCGCAGCCGACGGGTCCATGGCTGATATGAACCATGTCTTTGATCGGCCCCCACACGACCCCTTTGGAACCTGCATAAGCGCAGCCACGGACCGTCATGACCCCCGGACGGGATTTCATGTTGGATTTAATGGAACATTTCCCGCAGTTGATCAGATTCTCATCATTGATTTCATAATGCTTGCTTCGGTCCTTCCTGGCCTTATCGGGATACACTTCCAGCATTTCGTCGATCAGGTTTTGTTTGCTGCCGAGGTCCGTACTCATGGTTTCCCCTCCTCCTTGCGATCACTATTGGTTTCGAACCAGCCCGTTGACTTTCCCCGTCAGACCGCCTTTTGCTGGCCTTGAATCGCTTTGATATGCGCCTCTTCATCCTCGATCACGCCGAAGTTAATGAGCAAATCCTCCAGTTCCTCCATGGAGATCGGCGTCGGGATCGTCAGCATATCATTATGCAAAATTTTGTTTGCCAACAGTTCGTATTCTTTTGCTTGCGCATGTTCCGGCGAGTACTGGGCCACCGTCATTCTGCGCAGCTCGGCATGCTGTACAACATTATTGCGCGGCAAGAAATGAATCATTTGCGTGTTCAGCCGCCGGGCAAGCTCGGTAATCAATTCATCCTCCCGGTCGGTGTTCCGGCTGTTGCAAATCAGGCCGCCCAACCGCACCCCGCCGCTGTTCGCATATTTCAAGATCCCGCGGGCAATGTTGTTCGCAGCATACATAGCCATCATTTCTCCGGAGCAAACAATGTAAATTTCCTGGGCCTTGTTCTCGCGGATCGGCATCGCAAACCCGCCGCAGACGACGTCGCCGAGCACGTCATAGGAAACGAAATCCAACCCGTCATACGCTCCTTGCCCTTCCAGGAAATTAATTGCCGTGATAATGCCTCTTCCCGCGCAGCCAACGCCCGGTTCCGGACCGCCGCATTCCACGCATGAAATATCTCCGAACCCTTGTTGGACAACGTCTTCCAGTTCCAAATCTTCCACGGTTCCACGTTCTGCCGCAAGATGAAGCACTGTTTGCTGAGCTTTCGTGTTCAGGATCAACCGGGTCGAATCCGCCTTCGGGTCGCACCCGACAATCATCGTCTTCTGACCGAACTTCGTGGCAAGCTGGGCTAACGTGTTTTGCGAAGTCGTCGATTTTCCGATTCCGCCCTTTCCGTAAAAAGCGATTTGTCTCATGTTACATCATCCTTTCGAATTAAAATGATTTTGAAAATAATGGCTATATCTGGAACTCTCAAGAATGAGATTTTCCGCGTCTCCTTTGCGAACAATCGGCACAATCCCGGCTCTTTGCAGTTGTTTGCGCGGGTGGTCGCCGATCCCGGAACAGAGCAAAATCTGGCAGTCCCCCAGAATGGAGCATATTTCGCGCAGTGTGGCTTCTTTATCGCCGTTACACTCCGCACGGCCGTGGCAGTAGGATTGGATTTTTCGAACTCCGAGCAACTTCACTGTAAAACCGTCACTTTCATAAATCATGAACTCCTGGGCATGACCGAAATGCAGATTCACTTTCCCCGAGCCTCTGGTCGCAACTGCTACCCTCGTTATAAACCGAGCAGCTTCGGAAGAGTCCGAGGCGATGATTTCCGGATCCGGACCCCTTCGCCTTTGCTGACGCTGCCTGATTTTTTCATCCAGGCTGGCTTGCAGCTGTTCCCTGGCTTCCAAATTCAAGGGCGGCGCCTGCTCAATACTCTCCCAGGTAAAATCAGCACTGCGGTCCTGGCCAAGGAGCCCGATGGCGTCGGCGCGACATTGACGGCAATGCCGCATGATCTTCATGCCTTCCTGGCCGCAGATTTCCTGCAAAGCATGAAGCTCCTTCGGCCGGGGCGCCCGTTGTCCCTCTTGCTCGTATGGACTGCCCGGCGCGACGATGAGCGGCGTTACATTGTGAAGGGCCGCTCCAAGCGACTTCACGGTTTTGGATACCTCCGGCAGATGAACATCGTTGACTCCCGGAATCAGTACGGAATTGACTTTGCATAATACCCCCCGCTCGCTTAAGGCTTTCAGGCCGGCCAATTGGCGCGAAATGAGCAGTTCGGCAGCCTCTTTACCTTCATACCGGACGCCGTTATCATACACCCAGGCGTAAATTCGGCTGCCGATCTCGGGATCAATCGCATTGATCGTAATCGTCACGTGCCGGATTCCCAGTTCCTCGATGACGTCCAAATGCTCCAGTAGCGTCAGTCCATTGGTGCTAAGGCAGAGGTTCACGTCAGGTACCCCGGACCTGACCTTCCGGAAGGTTTCAAAAGTCCGGTCCGGATTGGCGAGCGGATCGCCGGGTCCGGCAATCCCCACGACGGACAACTGCATGAGTTGGGCCGCGACCCCCCTCACCTTCTTGTCGGCTTGATCCGGTGTGAGCACTTCGCTAACAACCCCGGGACGGCTTTCATTGACGCAATCGAATTTGCGATTGCAGTACCGGCATTGAATGTTGCAAGCCGGGGCTACGGGAAGATGCATCCGGGCGAAATATCGGTGGGCTTCTTCGTTGTAGCAAGGGTGGCGGTTGATCTCTTCCAATAAGGCAGGACCGCTGCATCTTCCAGACTCCATTCTCCGTTTCCTCCCCTCTCCAGTTCCAGTTCCTTTCACTTTTAATGTCAGGTTTGATTTGCTGCATTCTCGATAAATTACTTTTATTTACATTCATCATATTTACATTAGAGTATTGCGTCAATTAACTTAACATTAAATTCGCCTGATTTCAGGTCAAGTTTGCTATTTCGTCAATTTACATGTTATATATGTTTACATTTATATAACATGTAAACGATTACCAATATTCTCACATCATTTTTTTGTCTTTCATAGCCCGATACTTATTTACAAAATCACATAAAAAGAGCCCGGCAACCTTGCCGGACTCCAGACATAAATACCGCTATTTAATTATGCTTACCGCGTGCAGTTCAATTCTGCCGCTAAGCACTTTAACCGTAATGATCGTCTCCTTTGCAGGGGCAAGCGAAGCTTGAATTGCCTCCGATGGTTCTTCATTCCGTGATAATGTAGTTCGCGTCATCTCCACCCCGTCCTGGATTAGACTCACAACCGCCTCCTCCCGGCAAACCAAATCCAGCGCCACCGAATTTCCTTGTTCGACCGAGCTAAAAGTGTAGCCGGCAAACTCCTCCCCGGCCAATTCCAGCGCCAGCCAGTTCCAGCCGCTGTCAAAGCCGAATCTTCTATTCTGCGGCTCACCGGTAATCGGGACAATGCTCATTCCGGTCTTGGCCCGGTACTTGTAAATATTCCCCTCCGTGCGAAGGCCGCTGAACGAACTCCCTTTTCCAGGCAGCTCGTCAAAATCGGTTCCCCGGACCCGGCACCCCGGCTGACGGAAGGCGGATGCCGTAACAAGGGGATGTGGAGTACAGTTTTCCACTTTGATATTGTCCAAATACTGGTCCAGAATCTCCTGTATCACTTCATAACCAGGTCGAGGGCCACCTTCGAGATACGCCAGCAATTCGTCCCAGCCCTCCGGCTTGTTCACGGCGAATGGGGAATTCGGCCGCTCCATCTTTTTCCACGGCCACAGGTTATAACCGATCCCGAGCGATACGGCCAGCGGATACATCGCAGCAAACCATTCCAGATCGTTCTCACCGGTTTCGCCCAGCCATAACGGCTGATCCAACCGATCGGATAGTTCCAAATATTCTTCATAGGCCTCTTTGCCGGGCATGCAGGCATAACGGTGGAAATGAATCACCATATTGGAATCGTATCTTTTGTAAAATACCGCCGTGTTCGTGGACCAGTGATGTCCCTCCACGGACAGCATGTGCCGGGAATCGATCTCGCGGATCGCGGAAATGACCTCGTCATAAAACGCCGTCAGCCGCTGCACGAGAAAAAACTCATGCTTCCCTTCCATTAAGCCCGGGCGCAGCGGCTCGTTCAGCAAATCGTAGCCGCCGACGATCCAACGGTCGCGGTAGCGGCGGGCAAGTTCCTTCCACAGTTCGATCCCCTTATTCCAGCTGTCTTCATCGGTAAACAGACGGGGAAAATCATCCACCGAATCGTCGATGTTGGCTCCCGTTTGTCCCCCGGGTGCGCCGTGCAAATCGAGAAAGGCATAAAGCCCGAACTCCTCGCACCAGTCCAGACAGCGGTCGATCAGCGCAAAGCCATCCTCTTTCCAAATTATTTTCGGCTCATCCTCCATGAGTACCCGCCAGCCGATTGGGATACGAAGAGAGTTATATCCTTGTTCGGCCATCAGGCGAATGTCTTCCCGGGTGATATAATTGGTGCGGAACCGCTTCCAAAAAGAATCGGCATAACTGCTCCCGGCCAGTTCCCGGATCACCGCCTCAATCCTCCGTGGACGATCGAACCGGGTGTTATGGGATAGCCACATATATCCTTCGCATAACAACCAGTTGCCGAGTCCCCAGCCTGTGAGGATGATTTCCTCGCCGTCTTCGTTTACGACCTTGTTTCCCTCCGCACGCAAAAAGCCTTTGACGCGCGAACGACTCGTTTTTTCAAACATTTTGCTTCCCTCCTGCTCCTGCTGCTGTCGAATTTATCGCCATCATTATAGCATCCGCCCGTGAAAGGTAGGGACGCCCCCGATATTTTGGCCCCGAATCCGAAAAAGCGGGACATTTTCGCTACGCTGATGGGAGCCGTTTTCTTTACTCTGTAGCTCTTTGCGAGCCAATTCGGTAATCGACTTGATGAATCGTTGACGATTTCCTTTTTCTGCCTTACTATATATCTAAAAGATATATCTTTTAGATCGGAGATCCCGCCATGGCTGCAAATAAAAATAAGACCTCCTATGTCATCCTGGGCCTTCTTAATGAAGAGAACTTGTCGGGCTATGAAATCAAGAAAATCGTGGATTTAAGGTTATCGTTTTTCTGGAACGAGAGCTTCGGCCAAATTTATCCGGAGATAAAGCGGCTTGCTTCCGAGGGATTGATCGCTGTTTTGGAGG
Source organism: Fontibacillus phaseoli (assembly GCF_003337355.1). Classification (GTDB taxonomy): domain Bacteria; phylum Bacillota; class Bacilli; order Paenibacillales; family Paenibacillaceae; genus Fontibacillus; species Fontibacillus phaseoli. The sequence continues at coordinate 373,377 of NZ_QPJW01000002.1, forward strand.
AACCGAAGAACGGGAGCGGCAAGCAGAGCAAGAAATACGAAATTACGGAGCAGGGCAAGGCGGAATTGCAGGAATGGCTTAAAGCCCCGGTAGAAAAAGAACTCATCCGCTTTGAAATATTGCTGAAGCTTTATTTTTCCAACGCCTCCTCTTCCAGAATCATGTTGGAGCATATCAAACAATTTCAGCTCAATCACCAGCGGCAGCAACTGCTGTTTGATCAATTTGAAGCCCAGCTTAAGCAGGATATCGATGTGCACAGCAATCACAGGCAAATCCTCATGGTCTTGTCTTTCGGACAAAAATTGTGGAAATCGTATGCCGAGTGGTGCGAAGAAAGCATCAAGCTGCTGGAAAATGCCGTCGCCGGACAGGGGGATGACGTTCATGAATAAAGTGGTGGATTTTTACTACTTTTCGGGTACGGGAAATACGGAGGCGATCGTTAAACATGCCGTCAACATCCTGGAGCAGCACGGTCATCAAGTTTCGTTAAAGCAATTTCACAATAGAACGGAGATTTTCCATGGGACTGCATTTAAAGGGAATTCTGATTCCCCTGTTAGTGATGCTTCCGAATATTCTTTTTGTGTTCCTCGGACCTCAACACATGCCCAAGAACCTGTCTTCCACGCACATGATCTTTACCGTATTGGAACGAATCGGCCAAGCGGCTTGTTTTGCGATGCCCATCCTGTTCGGTAAAAAGATTGCGGAACAACAGGGTAATTTCATTCCGATCCTGATGGCGATATGCCTGCTTGTTTACTACCTGTGCTGGATTCGCTATTTTGCGGGTGGCCGGGAGTTTGCGTTGTTGTTTAAACCCTTAGGGTATATAGCCATTCCTATGGCTTTGTTCCCCATCCTTTTTTTCCTGCTTCTCGGCCTTTGGTTGAAATCCTATCTTTTCATAATGCCTGCGATTCTGTTTGCCGTCGGCCATTTCGTCAACAGTTGGAACGTGTATGCACAGATAAAATGAGGCTTGGAGGATGCGGTCGGTCGAGAGCACTCGAACCTCCACGGGGGGTTAGCCCACACGGACCTGAATCGCGTATGTGATTCGGAATCAAGCGGAATATAAGTCAAAGGAACGGAATTAAAAAACCGTCAAAAGCCTTGTGAAATCAGGGTTTTTGACGGTTTTTTTGTTCAAATTCAAGCGCCGCAAGGGTTCCCGGCAATTCCAGAAAATGCGGCCGATTTTGGACGTTTGAGAGAACTCGGAGAGAACAACGACCAAACCACGCAGCAACAAGACCCCAACCAACATCAATGAAAGCATTCTCGTGAATCTTTTCATTTTTGCCCCCCCAATGATGATTTTTCTTTACTGAAATTAGTATAGAACAGTATTTATTCAGATTAATAATGCTCCTGATTATGGCTTGAACAATAAATAGAAAAGTACACTTTTTACGGATTAATCCTTAAAAATTCGGGTCCAAATAGTTGAACGGCTTCGTGGTAAAGCTTGAGATGATAAAATGCCATGTTGAAATAACTAGTTATTGGTACTGAGGCAATCAAATTATGAAACTCAACAAGTGGAGCATGAAAGACAACAGCCACTCAGCTATTGCTTTACGTGTCCCAACCAAGTTCATCATAACTTTTTCCATTTAGGTAATTATTTATAGCAGTTTTAACTAAAGGCATTGTATTCGTGGGTAATTCATTTATTTCAACCCACTTGTAATATGAATGCTTCTCTGGCTCCTTATTCGTAAGTGAACCAAGCCATGACTGGGAAGCAAAGAAAAGGTCAATAAATTCACAATGTATGAGTTTTCGATGAATTGTCCCAACTAATTTGAGTTCCTCTGGATTAAGTTGAATATTTACCTCCTCCTGGGCTTCTCGAATGATTGTCTCTCTTGCAGTTTCATTTCCATCCATATGTCCCCCAACAACGCCAAAAGTGCCATCTTCAAAGCCTGTATTATTTCGAAATAATAAAAGTACCTTTTCATTGTCTAAAAGTATTAAATTAACTCCACATCTTAGCATAAACCGTTCTGTATTCAAAAAGTCACATCCCCTGATTTAGGTCATTGTTTTTACGAATCCTTGTCCTTGTTCTGACAAGTGCTTGTATCATCATTGCCAGCGCAACTAAAATTAAATTGTAGTAAAAAGGAGCATCATTATTAAACTTTTGAATTAATACTCCAGCAATCAACGGCGATACGATAGAACCCAGTTCTGAAAGTGAAACTAAATTTCCCATGAATGTACTGCGGTTCTCTATCGGTATCACATCACCAATATGTGAATAGAAAGAATCCAGATAACATGCCCCCCCAATCCCACCAATCAGCATACCTGAGTATATAATCCACTTATCAGTGAAGAAAAGAAATGAGCAAATCTCAACCATGATAAAAAACAAACCAGCGATACACAGTAATAAACGATCTCTAAGAATATCCGAAAGCTTGCCAACGAAAGGAGCTGACACAAAAGTGGATACCCCGACAACAGTAAACGCAAGGCTTATCTCCAGTGCATCCCAACCCAGCTTATATTTAGCGTAAACTGAAAAATACGTTAAAAAGATGGCATATGCACTCATCTCCAGAAAATGGACTGTGGAATACAAAAACAATTGCTTCTTTAATTTATTTTTTTTGAAACCTCCTTCTTCAAATAACTCTGTATTTTCAGAATTTACGACTATGCCGGGAAACCTCATTCTAGTGACGGCTATTAAAGATATGAAAGCAATAAATCCTACAAAGTAAAAAGGCATCGATAATGAAAAATAAGTAACAATAAGCCCACTAATGACTGGCCCCAAAATCATTCCTGCTCCTTCACTACTGCTGACATAGCCATTAAGTATTCCTCGATTTTCATTTGTACTAATATTATTTACTGTAATCCTTACAAAAACGCTTAATCCAATGGCAACAATTCCTTGAAGGATTCTAAGCATTGCTAAAATAATAAAAGCATTTGCGAAGGGAAAACTGATCATGCATACAATTTCGGCAACTAATAATATTACTCCTAACCGCTTTGCACCAATTTTGTTATAAACTCTTCCAGTTATACTCCCCCCACAAAATCTCCCTACGTAAAATAGGGAAAACAATATGCTCATTCCAAAAGCGGAGATGCCAAACTTCTCAACATAAAGAGCAAAGAGCGGAAGTATCATACTCCCACTCATGTTAGTTATCAGGCTGATAATAATCAAACAAATAATATTTCCATTTAAGAATAGTCTTGATTTCATAATTATCGAATCCTCTCCTTACTCCCAGTTCCAGAAAACTCTACGCCTTTCATAAAAGAACCAATCCAGAGCGGAATAAACTCTTTTAGTTTCTTTGGTTCACGGATTAAAGGCTTTAAATCAATCCTTAAATCGGAACGAAGTAAGCATGGTTGAGCAAAGCCTTCTGGATCAACTCGAATAGACCAAAAGCCTTCGACACAAGAAGATTTTACTGGACACATCTGACAGGTTCCCACATATGAACTTCCTAAAGAATTATCCATTAATCTAACAGAACAGTTTTCAAAATCAATCATTTTTAAGTTCACGCCAATTCCAGACTTGTTAATATATTCCCGCCCCCCTTGATGAATTAAATCCTTTGCCAAATCATACGTACTAATTCTTTTTTCAGTGTATGTTGGGCGATTATAATCGGTCCACACCAATTCCAATATTTCAATATCGATTTGCAAATCTCGAACAAACTGAATAATGTCCATATTTTCATGTTGATTTTCAGGCATAAGCAATGTATTGATTTCAATTTCAGGAAAGATTTGTTTTGCTTGAACTATGCTTGCTTTCACTTCATCTACGGAACTTATTTTTTCAATATTCCACATAGATTCATCACTGAAAGCATGAAGAGAAATTTTCAGTTTATCAATGTGCTTGGACTTTAAAGAATCTAACTTCTTTTTCAACAAAACTCCATTGGTCGCTAATATAACCTTAAACTGATCTTTACCATGTAAGGGTATGGAATCAAGTATCGGCTCCAGTTTTGGAGAAATGAGTGGCTCTCCTCCAGTAAAGTAAAGCCTGCTAATTCCTAAATCTATCAGTGTTTCCACAAGAGTAATATATTCTTCGGTTGAACAAGTATGCATTTTATGTCGCAAACCATTTTTCCCGTCAATCTGTACGGGAGGAACTGAACCTTCGTTATGGCAAAACCAACACCGAGCATTACAGGTAGTAGTAAGAGAAATTCTGAATCTTCCCTCACTAATCCTAAAGAGATCAAATTCTTTCATCAGCTCTTCTTCATGCAAAGTAATCACTCCAATTCAAAATGTAATATTGGATTAATCAATGCAAAATCATGATGAATATGGATTTTATATCCAATTAATTGATTATTATGGTTTTTATTTATACTATTCTCCATGAGGTTTCGCACAATCCATCTTTCTGTATAGTAAATGTTTAGATATATACTTATACTTTGGGTGAATACGATATGATATTTACACATCCACTTTGTATAAGACATATCATTTAGATTAGCCATTAAGAAAAAAAACAGCCGTCTCCGGCTGATTCTACCGATTGATTCGCATATCCCTCAATAGGCCTTTAATAAATCTAAACGGGAGAAGCTGTTTCCAAAATGAAATCAAACGTTTTGGTGAATCTTAAAAGAACTATGGAGAATTAAAGACTCGTTTGCTTGTCGCAGTCCTCCCTTTTTATACATACATCGCTATCAGTCACATCTGTACGAAAAAGGAGGATGAACATGAATAGCGTTTCTACTCTGATCCATTTAGCACAACAAGGTGACAAAGAAGCTGAAGCCAAGTTGATTACCCGTTATGAGCCGGCTATTAATAAATACGCCAAACGAAATGGAACCATTGATGAAGATTGCAAACAACAGTTGACAATTGCTTTTATCCTGGCAGTTCGTCGCTTTGATCTTGATCGTTACAAATAATCACGGGAAAGACCATGTGGAATTTTCTTCACATGGCCTTTCCCGTGATTTCACACACTTTCATTTTGCTATATTAAGATCAATTCCTGAAGCAAATTTGTTCGATCGTGAAAGGAGATCCAGTGGAGTGGAGAAAGACCGGGCCAAAAACAAATCAAGTTACCGTACTTTACCACTCGTTCTGAGAAAGCATAATTTACGGCGGATCCGATTTCATGATCTTCGGCACAGTTGCGCCTGCTTACTACTTGCTAACGGTATCAGCTTAAAGGAAATTCAGGCGTGGTTGGAGCATAGCCATTATTCCACGACCGCCAACATTTATGTTCATCTTGATTACAGCTCGAAGATCTCTTCGGCTCAAGTGATTAGCAACATTTTGCAAATCCCAATCATGCAAAAAGCTCCTGAATTTCCTCGGGAGGAACCTCAAGAGCTCGTTCATTGTTAGGTTGATGCGGTCGAGAGGACTCGAACCTCTACGGGGGGTTAGCCCACACGGACCTGAACCGTGCGCGTCTGCCAATTCCTTCACGACCGCGTTTTTTCGTTGTGCGATGTTTTGCAGCAACGAAAAATGTGATATCATGCATCGCCAAGTGAGTCAACAAGCAAATTAAAAAGTCAATTACACTTCAAAACTCACCGATTTGAAATTGCTATAGAATCTCCCCAACGTACCGGTAAACTTCAACACGCAGTAATCCGGGTCGGTCACTCCCAGCGGATAATATAAGGTATCCCCTTCCCGCCAGATTAATTCTTTGGATGCTTTATCTTCAAGAACCTCCATGCTGCCGCGGAACATTACGCCAAGAAAGCGGCCTTGATCGCAAAAATATAGATTGGCCTTGGGATTTTCCCGGAATTGTCGGACCCTCATCGAAGACGTGTTGGTCGTGAAGTAAAAGCATTTCATTCCCTCACGAACACGAGGGGCGAGTACCGCTTTAATCTGGGGAAATCCTTCTTCGTCTATGGAACCGAGAAATGCGGTACTTTGGCCCTCAATTAATGCGTTCACCTGGTTTAAAATCTGCTGCATTCAATCACCACTCCTTTAGACAACTCCACTATAGTAAGTGCAGTATACTTCCACCGGAAGTGATTGAACAGTACCCACTTTTTTGTAAGCATCACTGTATCGTCTGGTTAAGAAATAAGGCCTTGTTCCCTCAAAAAATATTCCATCCCGCTCTCCAACATAAGCTCAACACCGATACCTTGCATAATTACAACCACCTCAAGCAGCTTTTTGCCTCGTTCCGTCAAATTATAAATCACTTTACGAGGGTAGCCTTCGAAGGACTTCTTATCGACAATACCGTAATCCTGGAGATCTTTCAAATGCTCAAGGAGCATCTTTTGGTTGATCCCTTGAATTTCCCGTTCCAGTTCCGCCAACGAGGTGCCGGACTTGCCAAGCTGCCATAATATAATCGGCTTCCATTTGCCCCGGATAATGTCATGCGTCATTTCCAGTGGACAAGTATAGGTTTCTCTCAGCTTCATTGCTGCTCCCTCCTATGAAATGCGTCCCTTTACCCGCATTCAGTTTCCCAGATCATATCGGTAATTCGCCGCCGCTTCCACCTGACTAAACCCCTCCTGAAGATAGAGGCCCTTGGCCCGTTCATTCTCGGCGTTTACACAAAGGATCGCTTGAGCGTAACCCTGCTCGACCGCAAATGACAAAGCCGCTCTCAGCAGCATCCGTCCCAGTCCCCTCCCTTGATACTCAGGGATAAGAGCAAGCGGTCCGATATTCATAATCGGCGCTCCTTCGTATTTATCGCGCGTACCCCGCACAATTCCTACGGGCCGTCCCCCATGATACAAAACCAGCATCCCGCCTTCCAAAGCATCGTCTCTCGCAGCCATTTTCGCCACCATTTCCGGCGTTACCGGCGTTTCATTCCCTCTCAGTGTGGCGAAGCCCGCGTTGCGGACTTCCGCCCATGCCTCCTCATCTACTCCCAACCGAAAAGCCTCGAGCGTATATCCGTCAGGCACGGAGTAAGCCGGTTTTTCCAGTTGCTTATGAACCAGGATGAAAGCATACCGCTCCAGCTTAAAATCCAATTTCCCCAGCATCTCCATCATTCTCTCTTGCATGGTCGGAACAAAAACAAAGAGCTGATCCAGCCCTTCCCCATGCTGTACAATCGACCTCAATAAATGACCGTATAGTGCAAAATCGTCCACCTCGGAATAAAAAATCCGGAACCGTCCTCGACGCCCCTTGCGATGGTAAGCATCCTTAATGAGTGAGGCTGCGGCTACCATGTCCCCTGCGGGATCCAAGGCGATATAGGTCGGGTTATCTTCGCCAATCGCAAAGTCACGTAAATCCTCTTCGTACAAAAATGATTCGTCCACTTCTTGGCGATGCTTCCTGCAATAAGCAAAAAACTTCTCCAGTTTTTCCGCGCTCAACTCTTCCATTTTATATTTCGTCATTTCTCCCCATGCTTTATCAATAATAGAACGTATAAAGTCGGCTTTTCCTTGGGTATAGGCTACTCGATCATTTCGGAATTTGGCGGCCAACTCTTCCTTTAGACTCTGGTATTGTCTCAATGCCTCCGGATGCCGCTTTAGATAATCCCGGAACAGGATCTTTTCCCGCCACTCCGTACTGTTGTGCCCATATACATGCAGATGGTGGGTCCCTGCTCTCCATTCCCCCCTTCTGAAAAACCGCCGCCTGGGAAACTCCGCTTTAGGTACATACTCATACCCCAGTCGAGCCAGCGGCTCTATCCACAATTCGGCGTCATGGAGATTGGCAATCCCAATCATCATATCAATCACCGGTTTTGCTTTCAGCCCCGGCACCGCTGTGCTCCCGATGTGTTCGATGCAGATCGCTTTATCTCCAATAGCCGCCATGATCTTGCCGGCTTCCTGTTGAAACTCCAAAGCCCATTCATCGCTGTTTAGCGAAATCGCTATCGTCGGATCCATCTCGTCCCCCCATAACTCATTCATAACCAGTCAATTACCACTACCCGGGGTTTTTTATCCATAATTAAAACCCCTATCTATGATATTGAACCAGAGTTACCGTTTTTTAACAAGGAGACAATAATTTTTTCGAAATTCGGCCAACGATTTTCCTGAAAATAGCCCGATTGTTTGTTTACTTAGCGAAAATTCAGGTAATCATGTAATTGATAAAAAAGCTTCCAGCTCCACTCAAACTGTGGTTTGGAATCAATCAGATTGTAGTGGATATCCATAATGGAAATCATTTTTCTTCTATGGATGAACACGGTGTTGTTAGCCAATTGAGCAATTGAATACAAAAAGAAGACGCAAAGCAAGCCAAGATATTTTTTGACAACAAATAGACTCTAATCAGATCAAAGCTTTCTTCAGCTCAAGTAATGAGCAATACCTTGCAAATTCCCAGTATGCAAAAAGCTCCTGAATTTCCTCGGGAGGAAACTCAGGAGTTTTACAATGCCGTAGTATTGTTAGCTGTTTGCAGACATGAAGCCCTTCACTCTTCCCCTGAAACAAGAAGTTATTCAGATATTGTTATATTGGAGAATGCAGCCTCGCCGTGCTCGACAAACAATCCGAAGCTGCCGGGCTCGTAATTGTATGCCCGTGTCGCAAGCGCCGTGTTGTTCACATAGATGAGTATGATATTTCCGCTGGCGACGATTTTTATGTCGGCCCCGGAGATGCCGTCCAGTGGAAGATAGCGCTCCTCCACGAACAAATGATGGCCGTCAAATTTGTTGGAGCGGTCGAATACAAGTCTGTTGCGCTGTGGCTCCAATCGAACCTGACACCATTTCTCCAGCCCGGCTCCGCTCGTATGCAGCATAATTCCGCAGGCTTGCGTATCGTTTGACCACTGAACCGAAGTTTCAATCAGACAGTCGCCAGCCATGCGGCCGAGCTCGATCCAGCCGAATCCGTAAGGCTCCTTCCCGGTAATCGCTGCTGTGTCCGAATCCCACACGCCCAGATGGGCGGCAGGGGCTTGCGGCAGTTCCTGCCCGAAGCTGTCCTGAATCGCGGGGATCAGCTTCACGCCAAGCGTTCCATCGGGATGCTGGACCAACTCATGCACCAGTGTGCTTCCGCCCCATTGATACGGACTCATGTCATCCATATTCGATCGAATGGCTTGCCAGCCTACAAGATACCGGCTAGTCCCATTGGAAACGGTCTTGGCCGCATAGTAGCCTCTGCCGTCGAACATATCATCATATGGGGGTATGAACCATGGGCCTTCCGGTCTTTTCGCCATACGGTAACGGGTTTCCCACCAGCGCGTATAATTGGAGAACACCATATACCACCAGTTGCCCATTTGAAAAATATCGTGGCATTCATGTGTGGCATAAGAGCGCGGCGCATAGATCATCTCCCCGTGCTCCCACTGCTCCAGATCGGCAGACCTCATAATATGCGTGCAGCCGCTGCGGTTCATAGGGCCGCTCTTCTCCGTTGTGGTGACGGCCATCCAATATTCACCCGCTTGATCATTCCAGAATACTTGCGGATCTCTCCAGTGCAGATCACCGTAATGCTCCGTATAGGGCGAGATGAAGAAGGAGGGGTCCTTCCGCCATTGGATCAGATCATCGCTGATTGCGCGCATAAGCACTTGCTCATGCTTGCCTTCCGTATCCCGGTTGCTCTCATTGAACCCCGTATAGTAGAAGTGGAACACACCGTCCCGCTCTACGACGCTGCCTGTGCCGATATGCCAATCCTGCTCCTCCGGACTGCCGCAGGCGATAGCAAGGCGAGGCTCCCCGTAGCTGACAAAGTCCTTTGTTGTTACTTCATAGATACAGTATTTATGCAAATAGTACAGATGATGCACACCGTCATGATAGAACGGCATGAAATCTCCGCACGTATCCATTCCCGGCATGTTCTTGCGCTCTTCTTCATGCATATAGAATCGTTGTCTGCTGCCTTGTTTCATAGCGTTTCTCCTCTCCCGCCTTTAATTTTCAAAGGTGCTGTTATACCATTCATTCACTTCTTCCGTAATCTGATCGCCGCCGAGCTTCTTCCAGCTTGCAACAAAAGTATCATAATCGGATACCGGCGCGCTTCCCGTCAAAATTTTAATAAAAGTTTCTTCCTGCAACTTATCCAACGTGGCGCCTTTCTGGCTCATCGTCTTGGTCGGAAGCCCAAACCAGGCCGAGCGCTCAAAAAGGTTGTTCTCACGGTAATGACTAATTATTTTCCATGAGCTTTCCGGGCCGAGAAACTTGTAATAGTTCCAGCCGAGCGGATCGGCTCCCTTATCCATGCCCTTGTCTATATAATTTTTGATCGTATTGTAATAACGAACCGCCTCAGGATGAATATTGTCCAGCTGCTCTTTTCCTTCCAGCACATCATTGATTTGCTTGTAGTACATATTCGGCTTATCCTCGGACGGGTCCAGCCCTCCGAAGGCGTAGGCGGCAAAGTTGATGCCGCTTGCGGGATCAACGCCAAACTTGTTCAGCATATCCATCGTTGTCTTGGGATTGTTGATTCTGTCCTGGAACAGATTAATAATTTTAATTAGCGCCTCGGGATATTGGACGTCAGCCCGAACGGCAAAATAGCGCTCCATCGTTACATTAGTTGCAGGTTTAGCAGGTTTGCCGTCGGAAGATACGATAGGAACCGATATCCATTCCGCCTTCGGATTGTTGACGATCGCATCCTTGGCGCTCATCCATGGCAATCCTTCTCTTCCATAGAAAAGGCCGATTTTTCCCGCCGCGATATCTTCACCGACCTTCTTCCAGTCCTTAACTCCGAACTCGACGTCGATCAAGTCTTCTGCAAACATCTCCCTCAGCTTGGCCAGAGCGTCCTTCATTCCCGGTTTAATCGCTCCGTAAGTTATTTTTCCATCTTCTCCTCGAATCCAGGCTTTCCCGTAGGCGTGGTAAGCAGCGAAAAATCCTTCAAAGCTGCCGGTTGAGCTGGTCAGATCCTTTTGGAAACCGATGCCGAATGTATCCTTGACGCCGTTCTTGTCTGGATCGCCGTTTCTGAACGCTCTGGCTATTTCAATCACATCGTCCAATGTTTCCGGCACAGACAGGTTCAGGTTTTCCAGCCAGTCCTGACGAATCCAGATCATATCCGCAGTGGCGTCCGAGCCTCCGGTCTGAGGAATCCCGTATAATTTGCCGTCTACATAAGCGGTTTTCATCTGTTTGCCGCCGTCCGCATTTAATGTCGATTTCAGCGTATCCGAAGCATATTTGTCAAAATACGGAGTCAGGTCGGCCAATTTGCCGGCCTTGGCCAATGTAAAATAATCTTTGGCGGGAAGTGTCATTATATCCGGCAAATCATTGGAGGCGATAGACATCGTCACCTTCTGCTGGAAACCTTCCCCCGCAACGGCCCATTTGTAATTGACCTTGATGCCCAGCTCTTCCTCATAGGCGCGGGTCCACACGTTATTGTTTAGATCATCTCCCGGCAAATAACGCTCGTCGCCGTACAGGTTTTTCATAGCTGTAAGCTCAATCGCCGGTTCGTATTTAGCCAAAGGTCCGTCGTTTTCCGGCCTTACAGTCGCCGTGCTGTCATTGCCTGACGGCGGCTCCTTCCCGTTCGTGTCATTCCCGCAGGCAGCAATCGTTATCATCATCAGGACAAGCGACAGAATTAGAGCTGTTTGTTTACCTTTCCGTTGTACCATGCAAATTCCCCCCTCATCATTATCCATACAAAGCTGATTATGCATTATCCTTTGACGCTGCCGAGAAGCATGCCCTTGACGAAAAATCTTTGCAGAAACGGGTATGCCAGTAGAATCGGAAGTGTACAGGACAGAATCATCGCAGATCTGAGGGATCGCCCCGTTATTTCCAGCATCGACGGATTGTTGGCCAATGCCGTGGAAGAGAGCTGCGACAAATCCAGATTCAACACCATCGTCTGCAAATAAGTCATCAATGGATATTGATCCGGCAAATTCATGTAGATTAAGCCGTCAAACCATGAATTCCAATGTCTTACCAAAATAAATAAGGTGATCGTCGCCAGCGAAGGCAGACTCAAAGGCAGATAGACCCTCGTAAGCGTTACAAACCAGCCGGCACCGTCTATTAATGCGGCTTCCTCCAGTTCATTAGGAATCGCCCGGAAAAAGTTCAGCAACAGCAGTACGTTAAACATGACGATTGCTTCCGGTAGAATCAATGCCCATATGGAATTGACCAATTGAAGCTCATTGACGACCAGATAGGTAGGAATAAGTCCCCCATGAAACACCATCGTCACCATAAAAAACCAGACGTACATGCCTCTGAGCCGAAAGATTCTGTTAGTTTTGGATAGTGGATAGGCAACGAGAATCGTTAAGCTTAGCTCGACGATCAAGCCGAGAAACGTTCTCTGAACCGTAATCCACAACGATTTAAAAAATTGCGAATTGCTGAAAATGTACTCATAGGAGCTTATATTAAATCCTTTAGGCCAGAGGCCGACCTGATTCGCTTCAACGACCGAACGCGAGCTGAAGGATACCGCAACCAGATTCAAAATCGGCAGCAGACAAAGGAATGCCATGAAAGTGAGTACAGTAATGTTAAAGATCTGAAAAATCTTCCTCGAAGGATTCGTTGTTTCCATTGTTGCAACCCCTTTCATAAAAGGCGGCTAAAAGACCCGGTACCCGGCCCATCGGTGAGCCAGCCTATAACCTGTAACGATTAATAAAAAGGAAACGACCGATTTGAAAAATCCGACTGCCGCTGCAGGGCCGAACTGCACATCCACTACACCGATCCGGTAAACAAGCGTATCAATGATGTCGCCGGTGCTGTATACTTGCGGACTGTACAAATTGTAGACCTGGTCAAAACCGGCCTGAAGCACATTGCCGATTCCAAGCACGGTGAGCAGGATAATGACCGGAGCCAGCGCAGGCAGCGTCACATGCATTGTCTGTTTCCATTTACCCGCCCCATCGATGATCGCCGCCTCGTACTGCGTCGGATCGATCGTCGTGATGGCCGCCAGATAAATAATCGTCCCCCAGCCGAACTCCTTCCAAACATCTGTAATGACAAGAGTGTAAGGAAATATATCCGGGTTACCGAGGAAGAAGATCGGGTCTACTCCGAAAAAAATGAGCACATTGTTCAATATTCCCGAAGATGGCGATAGAATATCGACCAGAACGCCGGCAAGCGCAACCCAGGATAAGAAATGCGGCAAATAGAGCAGCGTTTGCACCGATTGCTTGTACCGTCTGTGCCGAACCTCATTCAGCAGCAGCGCAAACGCAACGGGCACAATCAAATTGCCGATAATCTTCATGACAGCAATGAAGAAAGTATTCCACAACACGCTATAAAACCCGGGAAGGTTAAAAATGTAGGTAAAATTGTCCCACCCTACCCATTCCTGTTCGAAAAAACTGAAAACTGTCTGATAATCCATAAAAGCAACGGACAACCCGCCTATCGGCACATAGCGGAAAATAATCGTTATAATTACGGCAGGCAACAGCATGGCATGAAACGGAAGTTCCTTGATAAACCATTTTTTCTTTGCTCTACCGGAAGCAATGATGTCGATCCCCTCCTTGATTAAAGCGTTTTCATTTGCGATCGCATCTTAATTATTGAATTTTTCCGCTTCCATTGGAATGCTAACATTTATACTTTTACTTTCATTTCTTTACTTGTTGGCCACAGCAGAGGGTTAGTCCTGGTTACGGTATTCCTGCGGCGTTTGTCCGACCAGTAGCTTGAACGTCCGGATAAAATAATTGGAGTTGTCATATCCGCTTTTTTGGGCAATTTCGTAAATCTTCATATTCGTGTTCATCAAGAGTGATTTGGCAAGATTGATTCGGCAATCGGTAATATAATCATGCAGCCCGATGCCCTCGTCCCGTTTGAACATGCGGGAGAGATAAGAGGGATTGAAGCCCGTTGCTTTGCCCAGCGCAGTCAGCGAAAGATCGGACGACAAATGATGATTAATATAATCCTTTATCCGGGCAATTGTCGATTCGGTATTGTATTTACGCACCATCTCTGCTGCATCGCATAATGCTGCCGCTGTTTTGGAGAGAAAATGGGCCCTTTCAGCCCAAGCGGTCATTGAATCAGGGTTGTACAGCAGCGACAAATCGAGCTCGGGCGATAATTTGCCGCTTAACTGATTCTCGTTAATATAGGTCAGGAGAACTCTGCAAACGGACAGATATAGCTCCATGGCATGCAAGGAACGACGGCTGAAAATGCCGGACAGCACTTGACAAAATTCGTTCATCAACTTTAGAAATGACTCCTGATGGCCGTTTTGCAAATGCGCCTCCAATATTCCAACCCGTGGCAGCATACGGACAAGATTCGAATATTCCCTTTCTTCCTCCATCGCCGCTTTGTCCTGATAGAATGCGCCCTCTACAACGATACCTTCCTGGCGGTGCAGATTGAACTGGACCATGATCCTTCTAAGCGCTTGATATTTCCGGCCAACTTCAAGCCAAGACACCTCTTCGCTTGCTACCGCGAAGGATAGCGGGCAGCCTGCCTGATTGTTCAGAATCGATTGCGTGTCCTCCAGAAGCGAGACAAGCATCGATGGCATAACCATTTGCTCCTGACCGATAATGAACCAGACAATATCCTCCGAGTAGGGAACGCTCACAATTCGGAACGTTTCGGACAACAGTTGGGCTTGCAAAATTTGCTCTACCGTTAATTGAACGATGCCCCTGGTCGCCAGCGGCAACCGGTCTGCACCGAAACGGCCCAAAATAAGGACTACTTTCCGGCCGGGCCGAAACATCTCATCGATTTCAACCATTGAAGGCGCCATTTCCGGCAAGTCGGACATTTGCTCCGCAAGTAAGGCAACGAGCAAGTTTTGCCTGAAGACGGGAAACATGCTGGAGAGCTGGATTTGGGCATGGCGAAATTCCATCTGGAGCTTCTGTTCATATTCAAGCCGGTCGAGAGCGGTCGTGACGGCGGCGATGACTTTATCGTCGCCTTCCGTTTTGAGCACATAATCGAAGGCGTCCTGCTTGATCGCTTTATAGGCATAATCGAATTGGTCATAGCCGGTGAGGAATATAATTTTGACCTCCGGATGGAAACTTTTCATCCGGCCGGCCAGCTCCAATCCGGATATTCCCGGCATTTGAATGTCGAGCAGAACGACATCCGGCCGCACCCTTTCGAATAATTCGATAGCTTCCATAGACGAACAGGTCGCCGATACATCCAGCTTTAATTGTCTCTGCTCTTCGAAGAGCATTTGGAGACCATCGGCAATAATCGGCTCATCGTCAACAATTAACAGCTTGCGGTCATTTGGATTCATTCGGCTTGCACCGTCCTTTGTCCCGGGATATGAATTTCAACGCGAAAACCGCCAAGGTCGGACTTGTCAATTGCAAGACCGGATTCAGGGCCGAAAAATATTTGCAGCCGTTTATGAATATTGGACAAAGCCGTCACTTGGCCGTCCCGGTTTCCTCTCAGAATAAGATTGCTTATTTCCCGAATGGTATGCTCATCTTCATTCCCGCTATTCTCAACACAAATGATCAGTCCTTTATCATCCTGATGAAAAGAGATGCGAAGAATATTGCCGCCGCTGGAGGATACCTTCTCAAAGACATAGTGGAATGCGTTCTCGAGCAGCGGCTGAATAATTAACCGGGGGATCGGCTCATATGCCCAGCTCTCCGGCAAATCGCCGAATTCAACACGGACCCGGTGCCCGAACCGGTAGCTTTGAATGGCAGCATAGACGCGGGCATGCTCCACTTCTTCGCGAAGCATTTTCTCATCCTCTCCGTCCCGCGTAATATATTCATAAAACTTGCCAAGATGCTCGCATAATAAAACGCTATTCTCGTAATCCCTCATCTTGATCATGCGGTAAAGAAGATAGTAGCTATTGTACATAAAATGGGGATTGATCTGGGCTTGAAGATGTTTGAGCTGGGCATGGCTGATGAGCAACTGCTGCTTCAAATCCTTCTCAATCAGGTTGTCTATACGGCTAACCATTTCATTGAAGCTGCTGTACAAAGGAGCCAGATGCGACTTCTCGTATTTTGTAATTCTATATTTGAAATTGCCCGCCCTGACCTGCTGGAAGGCATCTTCCAGCAAGATCTTCAAAGGATTGTACACACGGCGATAGGAATCGAGAAATCCGGACAAAATAATGAGCCCGATGATGACGATAAAAATGAGCAAAATCGTCAGACTAATGCCTACTACAACTTGATTTGTATTATCGACATAGAGCCAGAACAGCCTGGTTTCCAAAAAACTTGATTCGCTTTGGATCACATCATATTTCTGCCCGTTCAGCTTTATTTGCTTTTGCAATACCGGGGTATCATTAAGCAGGGAGTAACCGTCAACTGTGCTGGACACGATAATATTATGATGCCGGTCCACTAAAGCGATAATATCCTGATCCGTTAATTGAGCGTATTTCAACTGCTCCTCAATCGCCCTCTTATTCAGGTCGACGATAATGACGCAGTCGGGGAGCCCACTTCCGGGCGATTCTGTAAGCGCTTCCCAAATTATAAGCCGATCATGATATTTCTGGACGGGGGAGGAGTCTGTAAATAAATCACGCTCGAAATCGTTCCATACTGCGGGATCCAGATCATTGATTTCGCCGCTGCCAACTACTTTGTTGACAGATTTAAAGTAAATTTTGGCATCGGCGACAAGCCTGCTACTGTTCTTCAAAGCTTCCATTTGACCCATCATAGCTTCCATCATTTCATATCGCTCAAAAAACGTGCTGGATTCATAGAAATACCGGATGCTTTCAATACTGTCATCCATCATCACATTGTACTGAACCCGTTTAACAATTTCGATTTCATTCTCAATGCTTCTATTGACGAAACCTAATCGTTCTACTTGCTTGTTATAAATAACGTCCGAGTAATAGCCCTGACTGCGGAAGAAAAGCATCACTCCAAGCACGATGCTTATCGTCAGAATCGCGGCGATGATAAGAAGAAACCGTTTATAAATCATTCTGAACACCAGATTGCTGTCGTTAGGCTTCGCTTTTATCATGTTGTCTGCCCCCTGTGCTACCCTCTTCGATTTTTGCATTTTGAAGTTTCGGTCGACCTTATTAGGAATATAATCTATTCTATTGATCGCATCCTTCACTTTCTGCGTGTTTCCGGCTTAATGGCGCCCGAATGATTAATGAAGCGGACACCGTTGATACGGCCACGCCTGCCAATCCTGCCACACTTTTATGCTTGTCATCCAAATACCGTATTGTTATGCTATCAAGTTGATCATAGCACTAAATTGGAAGCGTTTAAATAATAACAAACCACTGACCAAAAAATCCAGCCTCCAGCGCCGGAGCCGGAGTCCTGGCCCGAACAGCAACATCAATATAGCAATTGAAGGCAGTCACATGTAAATGAAAAATTAAAGATCTCGACTAAAACCCGGAGATTTCTTCAGCTAAAATGATGAGCAATCCCTGAAAGCTGTGGCTCACGAATATGAATGATCTCCAGCAAACGCTCAATGCGCCCGCGTAGAGCCTGACAAATCGCATTAGAGCGAGCTTCGTCCACAAAGAGCGAACCACGGAATATATTCCGCACCTCATCTTCAATCCCGTCCAGCGCGGACAAGTCCAGCCAATCGAAGGAGGTGCTGTGGTGAATATAAATGTTAAATGGATTATCTTTAAAAAAGGAAACTCCCTAACATGGAGTGATTTTGAACAATACAACAATACAGTCATAGGAAGTGGTCTGTATAATTTACGGTATGATATAAACAGTGATTTTTATTTACTTATAAGGTGGTGGTGGCAAAGAAGAGCTTGGCTCCAACCATAATGGATAAATCTGTAGATAAAGGGCAGGAAAATCTGAATTTAATCTTAAGATTAATGAGAAAGAAAAGCAGCAAACCTGTCCGCTATTAATACGAACCGGTTTGCTGCTTGTGTCGATGATGTTGACCCATGTTTAATAGAATTTATTGCGCTCTTCTTACTTCCAATTCCGCAATAATTTCATGATGCGGTTTTTCCCACTTATATAGAAAAACCAGGATGAGAATCGACAATACGCTTAAAATAATGGGCAGCCAAATGAAGCTGATTTCTATCATTTGAAGTGCGGATGAGGTTTGAGTTTGATTAGCAACATAACCTCCTGCTGCAAGCAACCAGGCCGGGATAGCTCCGCCAAGACCAGATCCTAGTTTGATTGCAATACCGGAAGCGGTCGAAGCAAGCAATCCCTGCGCCCGGACCCCTGATTTCCATTCACCATAGTCAACGGTATCCGCAATTAATGCAAATAGCAAGCCTACTGGCAATCCAAAGCCGATTGCACCTATGACTGTACCTGTAAGCACCAATGCTGTACTTTGTCCACTAAAATGAATAATTAATTGCCCCACAATATTGATGACCATTCCTGAAATAATCAGTGTCTTTTTACTATACTTCTTGGATAGAAACGGTACAAAAATGATTCCTATCAGGGTTAACGAACCAAGCGTGTTTACTGTTGTTACAAGATCGGGCTTATCAAGATTGTAGGTAATATAATAGATGCCAGATGACAATTTAATCACGTACATGATAAAAAAAACTACCCCCAGCAAAACTCCTGCAATCCATGGCATATTGCCTTTAATTGATTTGACACTCTCTTTTAGTGGCAACGATTTGCCTCCGGATCTATCCTGAACACGTTCTTTCGTGTTAAAAAACGTAATCAAGAACATGACCATTCCCACTGCGCCAAAAAGAATCATAGTATGGAAGAAGCCTTTTTGCTAATCGCCGTTACCAAAAAATGCAACAAGCGGCAGCAAGGTCAAGTTAACAAGTAACCCACCAAATTGTCCGCCAAACATCCGAAACGTATTTGCAACCGTTCTTTCTTGAACATCACTGGACAAGCTTGGAAGCAGCGTAGTTAATGGATTATTAACTGCTGTATACAATACATTGGAAGCGATATAGAAAATGTAGGCATATACCAGCTTCCCGGAAGCACTTAACTCAGGCCCCATAAACAATAAAATGGTAACGATAGTAAATGGAAAGCATGACCACAATATCCACGGTCTCGATTTCCCCCATCTTGTATTCGTTTTATCAATCAATATTCCGAAGATGGGACTATCGAGCATATCAACAAGTCTTGCAACTAACAGCAGCGTACCGACAGCAGCAGCACCGATACCATATACATCTGTAAAGTAAAAAGTTAAATAAGTCGTAACCACCGCATAAATCAAGTTTGAGCCAGTATCTCCTAAACCGTAGCTTACCTTTTCCAATAATGACAGCTTTTGATTCGACTCTTCTTTCAGTGCCATAGTGTACCCTCCAGATGAAAACGTGTTCAATTTTCAAAAAGCAATCGGTATCATTCTTTGACTCTTACAAGCTAATAATTCCCATAATTAAATCTTTTTCTGCACTGCTGTTTCCGATAAAGACATCATAAGCTATCTCTTCGAGCTCCCAATCATTTGAAACAGGATTGAACCATTTGATTTTTTCGATCGGACAGGCGATTTCAACCTTCTCCTTTTGACCTTGCTTCAGTGTAATCCGTTTGAATCCACGTAAAGCTTTTACAGGTCTATCTATCTTGGAGTGACTAAAACCGACATACATTTGAATGACTTCATCACCTGTTGTGTCCCCGGTATTTTCAATTTCACAAGACCCGATGATTTGATCGTTCATTACTTTAAAGGCTGCATTAAAAATCGAAAAGCTTGTGTAAGATAAACCAAACCCATAAGGTAGCGAAGGCTCTATACCTTCCTTTTCCAGCTTGGCATATCCATGGTAGTAGTCATATTTTATTTCGTCTGCATCCCAATCTACTTTTGGAAGATGGCTTTCGCTTGTTGGTACAATAAATGGCAGCTTACCGCCAGGGTTGACATCACCGAATAGTGTTTTAGCTATTGCGGTACCGCCTTCCATTCCAGGGTAATACGCCATCAGGATAGAGGAGACAGCTTGCTTCCATTCTTCAATCATGATCATATTACCGCCAATTAGAACAGCAGCACAGTTTTGGTTAACTGGCCCAACCGCTTTGATCAGCTCCATGTCCCAAGTGTGCAGACCGAGACTGTTTTTACGATCTCCGCCCTCTTTAAAATCGGCATCCTCGTTTGTGACGGATTCACCTTCATCATCATGGTCATACCCTACAACAAAGACAACGGCATCAACCGATTTTGCCAGGTCCTTGGCTTTTTCAACGTCTGCTCCATTATCAAAAATAACCTCAGCATTTGGAAGCAAGCGCTTGATTCCTTCTAACGGTGTAACAACGTATGGCGGAAACACTCTGCTGGAGCCATAATCGCCAATATTCCCTTTATTGCCAAGCTCTCCAATAACCGCTATACGTTTTGTATCTGTTTTGGAAAACGGTAGAACATCATGATTATTTTTCATCAAAGTCATTGACTTTTCTGCAGCTTCCAGCGCTAAGGCAATATGTTCCTTGCACGCGATAACTTCCTTGCTGTATGTTTCATTGTCAGCCTCTGAAAATGCGAGCAATGTACGTACAATTCTTACTGCTGCCTCATCAATCTTTTCCTCGCTTACTTGACCGTTTCTTACTGCTTCAACCAGCTTATCGCCAAAAAATTTAGTATGGCACATTTCAATATCCATGCCACCATTTGCAGCTTCAACCGTATCTTTTATTCCCCATGCAAAGTCGCTTATGACAAAACCATCAAAATCCCACTCATCCTTCAAAACCTGATTTAATAAATAATCATGATGTCCGCAATGGGCCCCATGGTATAAATTGTAGGCACTCATGATACTGGCTGCGCCTGCATCAACACACTCCTTAAAGTGCGGCAAGTAAACCTCACGCTCCGTACGTTTATCAGCGATGACACTTACCTTAAAACGGGCGCATTCCATACTGTTAAAAGCATAATGCTTTACGCAGGCGATCACGTTTTCATCTTGAACCCCTTTTACTAAGGATGACCCCATGGCTCCCAAATGAAATGAGTCCTCACCGTACACCTCCTGGCTTCTTCCCCAACCCGGGTTGTATGGGAGATTGATGCAAACTCCGCCAAAAAAATTGCCGCCCTGTGCGCGAACCTCTTTGCCGATTGCATGTCCAATGCGTTGTTCAAGATCCTGATCAAAGGTAGCCCCTCTGGACATAGAAACCGGAAAACATGTGCTGTTGCCGGATACAACACCGCGAGGACCGTCAACAAATTTTAATTCCGGTACTCCCGATCGATCATTGCCACCAGCAGGATAAGGTATCCAGTTGTAGTGTCTTTCCTTGAAGTCACTTAACATCTGCTCCATGGATACTTTTCCGCTCATTAAATATATTTTCTCTTCCAAATTCATTTGACCTACGATTTCTTTGGCCTTCGAGCTGTAAGATAAGCGATACTGTTTATTCACCTTCATAATCTGTTCCTCCAATCTATTTTTCAAATATCATTAAACCGCTTTCACTTTTGAGAAGAGATTTAATAAATATTTATAGCATAAATATTAATTGAGATCGGATATTGATTCCTTCCTGTTTCTTAGATGAATGATGGGAAGATAAAAATAAATGTATAGCCTATCTTCAAGAAAACATAAAAAAACCAAAGAATCACCCCTATTTTTAATGGGGATTCCTTAGTTTAATTGTAAAACTTATTTAATATGATACATTCAACACCGTGAACCGGAACATGCAAAGTAAGATAAAAATCACCTTGTAATGTGAGCTGCTTCAATTTCAATGAAGGTCTGGCTATGTTCTTTAGATAATCCGTTTCTTCATGGTTCAGATCGACGTATTCGCCCATCCTAACCCATTCGTCATGCGCAGATCCGTTATTACGGTTGAGGCTGTATCGTTTACATTTAAAGGTTCCGTAAATATTTTTCAGGTGGATATTTAGTAATAAATCATTAGACTCCTCAAAGATATCATAAGAATTTTTATCCGTTTGCCCACCCCTCATGAACAATTGATCAGGATAAGTATGGTTGTAAACCAAAATTTGAATATTCTCTCCTTGCCTTGTCATGATATAATTTTTACCCTTGGCAAATACTGTGCTTCCTAACTTGGATAAAAATACGAACGCATAATATGCTGATTTCTTTATCCCTTCTGTATTGACCAATCCGGTTCCCCCAAAAAACGGAGTATTTTTTATATCCCACTCATAGAGAATATCGGAAGCTGATAAATAACCCATAGCATTTGCAAGTGCTGCCGACTTATCAAGCATATTATCAATAATAAAAGTAGCCATAAAAGCTGTATCATGAAGGAAATTCGTAACGTCCCAGCTAAAATTCCAGCGTGTTACGATGAATTCAATATCCTTCTTATAATGAGCTTTGAGCATGCGGTGCATTTTTTCCAGCAAATTCTTTGTATGATTTTTTTCTTCATATTGAAATGGAATTAATTTTATATCAACAGGGTTTGTTATAGACCGATCCAGCCACTCCTTAAATTTGACCCGATTATGGTAAATATTGCAGCTGTAGAAATCAATGGGTATGTCATTCTTTTCGCAATATTCAAGAAGCTTCTCGGAAATATGTTCTTCAGTATGGAAATTCTCTGCTGCAGGCCCGACTTTTAGTGATGGAGATATTCCTTTAATGAGAAACGCAGTTTGCTTGTATAATTCTAAATACTGTTCAAGCGTGCCGCTCCAATGAATATCATAGGCTGGAAACTCGGTCCAAATTTGAAAGTACCATTCAGATACGATATCACGACCGTAGCGATTGATACAATTCATCATAAAGGATTGAACAAGGGAGAGCCATTGACTCATTTCCTTTGGTGGAGAAGTATTCCCTTGATAATTAAAGAAGCTGGTGCTTTTGCTTGCAAATAAAGGCGGCATATAACTCAAACAAATAAAAGGCTTGATTTCAATATCCCTTAGATAATCAAGAATATTGTTAATAAACTTCCAATTGAATTTTAAACCGTCCCTGTCTTTTTGTACTACGTCCATTGCCTGGTTAAAAACACCTTCAAAGCGTAAATAATCAATCTGGATTTCTTCTTGCATTTCTTTTATTTGGTCACGGATATTTTGGTTTAATAAAGTATTTGCAGATCCAATATTAATGATTTTGTTCCAGACCTGCTTCAATTCATATCGGTCTGTTTGAATATCCTTGACAATAGTTGTTTGAATCGTATTTTCTTCTATCGTTTTTGGTTGGATAGGAATAGTTGCATATTCATTAATTAATTCTGCATTCAAATGGTTAGTTAAAAATCTCCCCTCATCATCCCGCTCCTGATATTTTTTACGTAATTGTAAGGGAGTTAACGAAAATTTGTTTTTTATCGCTTTTTTCATCACTAAAGCCCGAAGCTAAAGCTATATTTGAAATGGACGCTTCCTGGTGTTGCAGCAAAAATAAGGAGTACCTGATCCGGATTTCTTCCAAATATGCCTTAAAGGTAACTCCTACATTTTTTCTGAATTGGTCTGACAAATAAGATGGATTGTAATGCTGCTCCAGCGCTATTTCATTTAGCGTAAGCTTCCCTTTGAAATCCTGTTCAACTCGATTTAGCATTTGCTGGACAATGTTCGAGTCTTTATTCGAGACAGGATTTTCCGGTTCGGTCAAAGAGAGCCTCTTGCTAAAGCGGGAGGTTAAGTATCCTAATAGCCGAAGAACATCGCTATGAATTTCCGTATTATGCTTGTATTTTCGGGTAATTAATTGACTAAATAAAATGCGAATGACATCATACGGATTTTGATTGTCTTCACTATTCTTGAAGGATTTTAAATCGTATAACAAGCTATAAAAGTCATGATTGTATTTATATATAAAAAGACTATCTATATGCAGTTGAATAAAATGAGCATCCAATACCTGTGGAACTACTTGATGGGATTCAAAATGGTTAATTAATAGGAGATCGTTTTCATGTAAATAATAATCATTTTGACCGACCATTACCTTCAGTTTGCCCTGAAGTAGCCAAATGATTTCCAGACCTAAGTGTTGTTGGAACTCCTCGGAATTATAATCATTAATCATGAAATGTATCGGACATCCCGGTAAATATGGAATATGAATCAATGAATGCTTCAAATCAGTACCTCCAATGATTAATGATTGATATCCTGTCTCCAACTGATCTGAAAAATGCAGTTGATACAAAATATATAATCAAAAATTAATGTCGATATCAAGGGCATTGTTTCCTTTATAGACATTTTAGATTAAATTGTAGTTAATCCTTTTATCCACACATCATAACCACCCGTCAAACGGGTAGTTTGCTTTAAGGCTATAAGCCTTTGTTACCGCGTCTAAAGGCGCTAGCTTTCCCTACGTTCAAATTACTCAAGATTTTCCGCTCGTCCTGAAAAAGCAAGCAACTATGCAAAAACTCCTGAATCTCCACAAGGGGAAATTCAAGAGCTCGTTCATTCTTAATATGATGCGGTCGAGAGGACTCGAACCTCCACGGGGGTTAGCCCACACGGACCTGAACCGTGCGCGTCTGCCAATTCCGCCACGACCGCGTTTTCGTCGCCCAATATTCTGCAGCAACGAAATATAAGATATCATATCTTCACAAGAGAGTCAACCTAAAAAACTAACCTGCACCATGTGAACGTCAACGACAATAATTTTTCTCGCGCCCAAGGCCCCTGATTATGGGGTTCGGGGCTGTATATGATAATGTCACTTCACTTTGACCGTCATTTCCAGCTCGTTCACATATTGTTTGACGATCTCGCCCTTTTCGTCCAATTTAAAGAGTCCCCTTGTTTGCCCCCGGTTCCGCATATTCGGGTTTGAAGGCCTTCAATGTAATGGACTTTGCGTTTTTCCCCAACGGACTGAGTACGAAGTTCTTGTACAGGTCACCGGTCCTTTTTTCATCGGTAAGCCCTCCAGATTTTTTATTTTGAAACTTCATATAATTTTTCCAAAGCCTCCGGAACAGCCGGATAAACGCCTCACGATCTCCCCGCTGCGCTCGCTTGACCTCCAGTTCCATATCTTGCTGCACGAATTTCAGCTCCTTTTGAGGGCCCTCTATAGGATTAGATGGACCCGTACATCAAAATATTATAATTACGAAAAAAAATTTGTCATCTTGGAGACATTTGCTCTTTCCCCACTTCGCCCTCGTAAAAAATGTGATTGAAATCACCTGACCAACTTACCTCTGGCGGTATGCTTCTGGATGTCAAGTATTGATTCTACTATATTTTTCCATAGGAGGTTGTTTTAAGATGCCCACAACCGCATCATATGTTGGCACTCGGCAGCCATCCATGTTTTGTTATCAGTGCCAGGAGGCGGCCGGCGGAACCGGCTGCACGATTAAAGGTGTTTGCGGGAAACCGCATGATGTCGCCAATCTGCAAGATCTGCTGATTTATGTTTTGAAGGGCATTTCGTTTCTTTCCATCGGGACACGTCTCCCCGAAGCGTTCGAGCGGCAGGTGTCCGTATTTATCATGGACTCGTTGTTTGCCACGATCACGAACGCCAATTTTGACCGGGAAGTATTCATCGCCAAAATCCGGGAAGCGCTCGCTCTGCGGACCAATGTGAGGAGCCATTGGGAAGAGCAGCATGCCGAAACCGCCGCGGCGCTTCCCGATGCCGCCGTATGGCAAACTGACGACGAATCCTTGTTCGACGCCAAAGCCAATCAGGTCAGCGTGCTTGCCACGGCCGATCCGGACATCCGCTCTTTGCGCGAACTGTTGACATACGGACTTAAGGGCATGGCTGCTTATATGTATCATGCTTTTCACCTGAATCATACGGACGCGGCCGTCGATTTATTTATGCGCCAAGCCCTCGCCGCCACCTTAGACGATTCCTTAACCGCGGACGATCTTGTCGCTTTAGTCATGGAGGCGGGCAAGTTCGGCGTGGAGGCCATGTCTTTGCTCGATCGGGCTAATACCGGAACCTATGGGCATCCCGAAGTAACCCGGGTCAATATCGGCGTCCGTAACCGGCCGGGTATCCTGATACAGCGGGCATGATCTGAAAGACTTGGAGGAACTGCTGCGGCAGACTGAAGGTACCGGGGTCGATGTGTACACGCATAGCGAGATGCTGCCGGCCCATTACTACCCGGCCTTCAAGAAATACGAGCATTTCGTCGGCAATTATGGGAATGCCTGGTGGCAGCAAGCGACGGAATTCGCCGCGTTCAACGGGCCGATTCTGATGACCACTAACTGTATTGTCCCGCCGAAATCTAGCTATTTGGACCGGATCTATACGACCGGCAACACCGGATTTCCCGATGTACGGCATATTCCGGAAGGCCCGGAGGGGCAGCCTAAGGACTTCTCGGAAATCATTGCCCACGCCAAATGCTGTAACCCGCCAACCGAGTTGGAGAGCGGCGAAATCGTCGGCGGCTTTGCCCATCATACCGTGACCGGGATCGCCGATCAGGTCGTAGATGCCGTGAAGGCCGGGGCGATTAAGCGATTTTTCGTCATGGCCGGCTGCGACGGACGGATGAAATCGCGCAATTACTACACGGAGTTCGCCCGGGAGCTTCCCCGCGGTACGGTCATTTTGACCGCGGGATGCGCCAAGTACAAATACAACAAGCTCGATTTGGGCGAGATCGGCGGCATTCCCCGCGTCCTGGACGCCGGACAATGCAACGATTCCTATTCGCTCGCCGTAATCGCGCTGAAACTGAAGGAGATATTGGGCCTCGAGGATATCAACGAACTGCCGATCTCATACAATATCGCCTGGTATGAGCAAAAAGCGGTGATCGTGCTGCTTGCCCTGCTCTACCTCGGCGTCAAAAACATCCATCTGGGGCCGACGCTCCCCGCGTTCCTTTCGCCGAACGTGGCCAACATCCTAGTTGAGAAATTCGGCATCGCCGGGATTACGAACGTTGAGGACGATATGAAGCTGTTCCTGGGCGCGTAACGGGCAGATCATTCTAGTATGCAGGAAGCACGAAGAAAAGGCTGCCGAGAAATTCTTGACAGCCTTTTCTTCGTGCCGAACGCTAGTTAGATTTACTTTCCCTGTTCAGATGCTGCCACTGACGTTCAATATAAACTATTTCATCTGTATCATCAGGATAATGCAGGTCGTAGGGTCGAATTTTAACGAAGTTCACGATTCTTCGTATCGGTTGATAAAGACGAGTTGATGAAATCCACGACAGGACGATCGCGATCATCAATCCAAATACACCGATACCCATCATAAATAGAGACATGATTTTTACCTGTTTGGTCATGTTATCCAAAGAGGTTGCCGTGACATAATTCCAATTTAGTATACAAGAAGTACAACCCTCATTTTCTGAGTGATTGTACTTCTTGCATCAAAGGGGCTTTTTCAGCCTAATGTTCTTTCCACACGACGTTCTCTCCATATTTCACATGATGCTAAAAGTAGCCTAGAGCTATAGCAAGCATCCTATCAGAAAATTGTTCCTAGCGTTCCACATGACCCCGCCCTGCCAAAGAAGCTTCAACTTCCTCTCTGGCAGGCAACCCTTCCCAATCTCCCGGTGCTTGAATGACTTTCGAGCCGACCAGATTACCCAGCCTGATCGCTTCCTCATTAGAATGTCCCTCAATCAGCCCGGCCAGAAACCCCGCACAAAAACCGTCGCCCGCGCCAACGGAATCGACCACGTTTTTCACTTGGAAGTAAGGTACCTCCGTAAGCTTTCCTTGCTCCAGTAGATAGGTCACATTCGGTCCGCCTTTGATAATTTTCACGGCGGATAATTTGTTCAGCTCAGGGAAGAGTTCATCCAAGCTCTCTGATTGATAGAGCAGCCGCAGCTCATCCAGACCCGGGAGATAATAATCGGCCTGCTCCGCCAGGGCCAGCAAAACCGGCCTGGCTTCTTCCGCGCTCCACAGCTTCATACGAAGATTAGGGTCAAAGCTCACTTTGGTCCCATGCTTCTTGGCCAATTTCACCGCTCTGAACACGGTATCCCTGCATGTATTGCTTAAAGCGGCGGTAATACCGGTAATATGCAAAATTTCAGCGTTCGCGATATAGGCTTCGTTCAGATGTTCCGGACGCATGGCACTGGCGGCGGAGTACTTGCGGTAGTAATAGACCGAACTCCTGTCGCCAACCTTTTCCCGCATCATTAACCCTGTGGGGGCATCATCAGCAAACAGCACGCTGGACATGTCCACTCCCTCGCCCCGGATTGCTTTGAAAATACGGCGCCCTACGGGATCGTTGCCCAGCCTGCCGAACCAGCCTGCCGAAATCCCCAATCTGGCCAGGCCGATGGCAACATTGCTCTCGGCTCCGCCGAATGACATTTCCAGCCCCGGACTGTACTCCAACCCTTTTAAACCCGACGACATCAATAATCCCATACTTTCCCCGAACGTTATAACCTTGGGCACGCCCGATAAAGCGGCCTCCTCCGGTATATTACGAAACAATACGCAACAACTCCTCACGACCCAAAATCATCGGATTCCTGCGGAACCCCGCAACCGAACCCATGATATTTATCAACGAATTCCGGGTCTTCTCATTCCGAATCCCTGTCTCCCCGTTTCCAGAAATCACTGCCGGAAAAAATATTGTCCTTACGGAAGTCCGCTTCCCCTTCCCCCGCTTCAAAACAATCTCCCCAAGGCACCCGTTGCAAACGTAACGCGGCTGCATCGAAGACCCCAAATTCCTGATAACAAACGCTGTCTTCGTTCGCGGGGTCACCCCAATTGTCCCAGCCCAGAGGATGAATGTGTGCGCCCATTTTGCAGTCCACGAACGCGGTCTTGGCATACTCGCGCCACGGCCGTCCCAGAAATACCGAGGACACTCCGGGCTCCGCAGTCAGATAGCAGTTCTTGAACACATAACCGTACTCTTGTCCATAAGGAGTAGAAGCCGCCGTAATATAGCTTTCTCTGTTTCCGCTATGAAGCAGGCTGCGTATTTCACAATGCTCGAACAAGGCCGTCGCCCCGCCGAAAATAAAATCGACCGTACCCTCAATGCGGCAATTCCGATAGTACTGCCGATAATGCGGGCGATGATCACGCAAGGGTATTCCGCCAAAACTCGGTCTTTCTTTAGGCACGGGCGGCAACGGTCCCGTAAACAACGTGTCCTGATGGCCTTTAAAAGTACAGTTCCTAAATACAGTCTGATCACAATGGGCATATACGGCGACCGCCTGTCCAATGTTCTCGCCTTGTCCGGCCACATTCGCTATCACGAGATTGTCCAAGACGAGGTGGCTGCCGCCCAGAAATAAGGTCGGCGTCGCAAATGTCCCGATTTCCTCCCCGCTTTCATCAAATTCCTTGGCGTACCGGTTCATCTTAATTTCCACGTGCCCAATCCCGATCAGGTGAAGATGCGAACGATAGATTCGTACCGTTTCTTCATATACCCCGGATAAAATATGCAAGGTAGCCGGTTCCATGGATGACGACTTCTCCAAGACATCAACCGCTGCTTGAATACTATGAAAATCGCAGAACGATTGTTTTCCCACCAACATGATTTGCTCGTTCCTTTCGCTTTTTCTACATTACAGACTACGCTTGATTACGTTGCGTTCCCGGCTCTCCAGTTCAGGCTCAGGCACCCGTTCGATACCGTTCAAATTCAGCAAGAGGGACTCCAGACTGTACCCGTCCAGTTCCTCCTGTCTTAGCGTCTTCACCGAAATCGGCTTATCTTCCGGGAGATCGCCCAGCAATTGTTGCAATGAATCGCGATCCATCCTTTGCTTCCTCCTCTTGCAACCCGCCAAGTTTCTTTCCGGCGATCCCCGTCGCCTTTCACCCGCTTCATTCCGACGGGACCACGGTTACCTGCTCCACCAATTTTTCGGTCTTGGCCGTGTTCTTCGAACGGCAATTCATGACTTCCACATCTTCCCCGTTTTCGATGTAAAAGGCCGGGCCCTCATGGTTTTCGATCGTCACCTGCCTAAACTGCACGTCCCGCACATTTCCCAAAAAGAAGCCGCGGTTATGCATGTCTTCGATCCCCGCCATCATCGCAGGACGGCCGGGAATCGCATTTTTCGCCATCGAAATCTCAATGCCGTCGAACGTGATCTCCGATATATACTGTTCCGCGAGCCCGTAAATGAACCCGGCTGCGGCGTGCACATTGCGAGCGGTAATATTCGTGAAATGAATGCGCCGGAAATTCGGCGTCTCTCCGGTAACCGGATACGGATTTTTATCCCATACGTACTTTTCCTTGCCGCGGGGGCCGCAGAAATAATAGAGGTTCATAATAAACGGACAGATCACGTCCTCCATTACCACGTTGCTGATGCGAATGTCTTCGACGATCCCTCCCCGGCCCCGCCGGGATTTCAGGCGAATGCCGCGATCCGTCTGTTTGAAGATGCAGTTGCTGATCGTGACATTGCGAATATTACCGCTCATTTCGCTGCCCAGCACGACGCCGCCGTGCCCATGAACCATCGTACAATTCGTGATCGTAATATTTTCGCATGGAACCCGCTCTGCCGTATCTTCGGTTCCCGCCTTGATCGCGATGCAATCGTCGCCCACATCGATATTACAGTTGCTGATCCTTACATTCGTGCAGGATTCCGGATTAATGCCGTCCGTATTCGGCGAATCCGCCGGGTTATAAATGGAAAGATTGTCGATGGTTACGTCGTAGCAAAGAATCGGATTGACGGTCCAGCTCGGGGAATTTTTCAGCGTTACATCTTTCAGCGTTACCCGCCGGCAGCGGTCAAAGCTGATCAGCTTCGGCCTTGGATATTCAAGTTGTTCCGGCGTGTTCCGGTGCTTCTCCCACCAAGGCTGCCCGTTTCCGTCCAGACAGCCATCTCCGGTTACCGAAACATGTTCCAACTCGCTTCCGTAAATACAGGAAGCGTGGACCGGACGCTTCACCCCCTCCCATCTGGATTCCACCACCGGATAATCTTCCGGATTACTGCTGAACGACAGGACGGCGCCGGGGCTTAACCGGAGTTCGACATGGCTTTTCATCATAATCGCACCCGTCAAGTAAGTCCCTGCCGGTACATAAACCGTCCCGCCCCCCGCCTGGCTCGCCGCTTTAATCGCAGCCGCGATCGCTTCCGTCGCGGGCACTCCGCTGTTCTTTAGCGCACCGAAATCGGCAATGTTAAACAGTTGCATAGCCATGTTCTCCTATCTATTCAATAAAGTTTGCATTTCAACACATGCCATGACAAAGGCCCCGACCCCGTGCAAATCGTTTTTTACCTTCGGCCGGGTGACGTAGTTCTCGTAATCGCCTGCCGAGGTGCCGATGCAGATGTCCGGAAGCACAAACCGGCCCGCTTCATCCCATTCGACGACCGCGGTTAATCCCTCGAACCCTTTTCGGGCGGCGGCCAGAGCATCTTCCCCAGCCACTCCGTGTTTCACGGCTTTGGCGATCGTGTACACGAACAGGCAGGACCCGGAAGTTTCCAGCCAATTCTCCGGCCGGTCCCCCTTGTCGACCACTTGATACCAAAGCCCGCTCTCTTGGTCCTGATAACGGATGAGCGCATATACGAAATCATGCAACTCTTTAGCCAGGCCATCCCGCCCCTGCGAATGAGCCGGCAGCAAATCGAGAAACTGGGATAAGGCAAGGCCGTACCAGCCCAGTGATCTGCTCCAGAATTCCGGGGAGCACCCCGTCTGCGGGTCTGACCACGGCATCCGGCGGCTTTCGTCCCAAGCGTGATACAACAGGCCGGTATCTTCATCCTTCATGTTTTTCCGCATAAGCCTTTCCTGGTGCAGGACCGTCTCCCGTAACCCCTCGTCGCCGTAAACATTGGCATATTTCAAGGAAAATACCCCCGCCATATACAGCCCATCCAGCCACATCTGATTCGGGTACTTATCCTTGTGCCAATATCCGCCCTCGGACGTTTTATTCAAGGTTAGCAGCAGATTTCGCAGTTTTTCCGCAGCGATCCTGTACTTGGATCGGCCGCTCCGTTCATGCAGCCTGAAGAGGAGAAGTCCCGCCTGCACAGCATCCAGTTCATCCCTGGCAAAATAGAAATTTCCGTATTCATCTACCAGATCATCCACATAGGCCTGGATGTAATCCATATAACGGTCATCTTGAACGGCTTCCCAAAATAGCTCCATCCCGCATAGAAAGACCCCTTGATGATAGTGCCAGCGGTGCGCGGGAGGAAGTCCGCCCGCCGTGTAAGTGTTCATTAAAGAATCGCAAGCCTTCTGGGCCCATTTCATCGGTGTGTCCGGCCGACTAACTGTCATCTCAAAGCTCCTTCCAAATATGAGTACTCTCTCCGGTCGCTTTCATGCTTACTCTTTCGTGCTTACTCCTTCATGCCTACCCTTTCATCGATCCTAACATGGCGCCTTTGGCGAAATGCTTCTGCAAATATGGATAC
Source organism: Fontibacillus phaseoli (assembly GCF_003337355.1). GTDB lineage: Bacteria > Bacillota > Bacilli > Paenibacillales > Paenibacillaceae > Fontibacillus > Fontibacillus phaseoli. The sequence continues at coordinate 405,783 of NZ_QPJW01000002.1, forward strand.
ACCATAAGAATAGGAAGCGTAGCCACAACGATAACCGCCATCTTGATCGTCTGATCCGGCGGCGGAACGGTGCCGTCGAGCGTGCTGCTGTGATCCATTCCGCTGGCAAGGACTACGATTTGTCTCAGCAATACCTGGATCGGCCACTTGGCGCTGTCATCCAGATAAAGAATGGCGCTCATATAGGTGTTCCAATAAGTTACTGCGTAGAACAAGGAAATCGTGGCAATCGCCGGCATCGATAACGGCAGCACAATTTTGAACAAAATGCCGAAGTCGCTGCAGCCGTCGATTTTTGCCGATTCTTCCAGTCCCTCGGGAATGTTTTGAAAAAAGTTTTTGAGAATGATCATATTGAACGCACTGATCGCTGACGGAAGAATAAGCGCCGCATACGAATCGATCAGCCCTAATTCTTTCACGATCAGAAAAGTCGGAATCATCCCGCCATTAAACAACATAGTGAATACGACCAGAAAGTTGAAAATATTGCGTCCATCCAAATCTTTTCTGGAAAGGCCGTACGCCATTAATGCAGTAATAAACATACTGAACAACGTACCTATAACCGTGACGCCAATGGACACGCCCATCGCTTTAAAAATCGTGTTCGTCGAAAAAATAAACTTGTATGCATCCAGGCTCCATACCTTAGGGATCAGCACGAATTTGTTCGCCGCCAGTTCCGCGCTTGTCGTGAAAGAGCCCGCAACGACATGGACAAAAGGAAGCACCGTAATCAAAGCTATGATTGCCAGCAGCGTAAAGTTAATAGCCGCATAAATTTTGCCGCTGATAGATCTGTCTTCTACCATTCCAATTCCTCCCGCGTATCAATAAACGCCTTCTTCTCCCATTTTCTTGGATATCCGGTTTACGAGCATGACCATGATCAAGCCGATGATCGATTTAAAGAATCCGATCGCCGTACTGTAACTGAACTGGCCTTGCCTTAAACCTGCCGTAAAGACATACGTATCGATAATTTCCGCTACTTCCCGGTTCATGGAGTTAAGCAGCAGATAGACATGTTCAAAGCCCAGATCCAGCACGTGACCGATTTTCAAGATGAACAAGGTAACGATAACGCCCCGAATCGCCGGCAGCGTAATATGCCACACTTGCCGCAACCTTCCGGCTCCGTCCATTCGCGCCGCCTCATAAAGTCCCGGGTCGATTGCCGCAATGGAGGCCAGGTAAATGATCGTACCCCAGCCCGCTTCTCTCCAGATGACCTGAAAAATATACATCGGCCTGAACCAGCCGGGACTAAGGAGAAAATTGATTTTATTAAAGCCGAAATAAACAAGCAGTTCGTTGATGATGCCTCCGTCCATCGTGACCATAACGAAGGAAATGGAGACGATAATGACCCAGGACATAAAATGGGGCAAATAAACCATGGTCTGGAATATCCTCTTGAAGAAGTTACCTCGGAGTTCATTTAGCATCAGCGCCAGAATGATCGGTACCGGAAAATAAATAAACAGATTCAGCGCGAATAGGATTAGCGTATTTTTTAAAATCGTAAAAAATTCCGGCTCGGTGAACAGCCTTTTGAAATGCTCCAGCCCGACCCACTCGCTGCCGGTTATTCCCTGATAAGGCTTGTAGTCTTGAAATGAAATAATCAGTCCGTACATCGGAGCGTATTTAAAAATAAGAAAATAGAGCACTCCCGGCAATAACATGACATAGATCCATTTGTTTCTCCACAGCCGTTTTTTGAGGTCCCCGGTCTTCTTTCCCCTCTTTGGCCGGAATTTGGGAGCTGCGCTGGACGGAGCGGTGACTTCCTGCATGAGTCTCTTCCTCTCTGCTTCATAATTACAACGCACTTCAGCTAAAACCACTGTAATGGGTTGGAAAAGGCTATTGAACATTTCAATAGCCTTTTCGGTTTTAAAGTTCCGTTATCTCATTATTTTGCCGCAGCGTTGTACTCTTCGATGATTTTCGAACCGCCCCGGCTCTTCCAATCCTCTACCGCTTTATCGAAGCCAGCCTTATCGATCTGTCCGTAAATGTATTTATAAGTTGCATCCGTAATGATTTGTTGGAGTTCCACCCCTTTTTCGGTATAGGTCGCCGAATCGAGAGCCGCCGTCGGATCCGCTACGCCCACTTTAACGTTTTCCAGGATCAGCTCTTCGGCATGAATCCGGCCCGGCAACGTATTGTAAGGTTCGTACATCCCGTTCGTTTCGGATTCTCCGATTACGCTGTCCTTGTAGCCCTTCACTTCACGTTCGTTCAATTCTTTGTCATCGCCCGCTTTGGCTTTCCCTTCTACGACCGTGTAGTGCGTACCTTCAATGCCCCAGTACATCAGATTGGCAACTTCAGGGGTCATCATTTTGTCAAAGAACGCAAGAATCTTCTTAAGTTCCGCCTCGTCCTTTACGGCTGATTTCGGGAACAAAACGACGTTGTTGTAGCCCGGAATCATCCATTGCGCAAACTTGCCGTCAGGTCCGGCAACCATACTGTGGGTATCCAGCACCGCATCCGGGACATTTTTGATTAAATCCTTGTTCAAATTATCGATGTCCTGCATCGATCCTCCGATGTACAGGCCTGCCTTGCCGCTGGTAAACATATTTACGGCATCCGTTTTACTGGTTGCTGCGAAATCCTGGTTCATGTAGCCGCCGTCGCGCAGCTTTTTAAAGAAATCCATCGTGTCGTAATATTGCTGGAACGTAAATTCCGGCTGCAATTGACCGTCCTTGGTTCCCCAGGTGTTCGGGGTTCCGAACCACGAAGAGACGGTTTTGAATGCCCCGTATACCAGTTCATTCCGGTCGGCGATCCCTGTCGTATCTTTAATGCCGTTCCCATCCGGATCCTTTTCCGTAAACGCCTTCGCCATGGCGAACAGTTCATCCACGTTAGCCGGGGCGCCGAGACCCAATTTGTCAGCCCAGTCCTTGCGGTAAATGATTCCCTGGCGCGCAAGTGGTCTGCCGATATACAGCGTGTAAAGCTTGCCGTCCACCTTGGTATTGTCGAGGATTTCAGGTTTCATTTTGCTCAGATTCGGGAATTCGTTCAATAAAGGACCGACTTCCCAAAACTGTCCGTCCTTGATCGCTTCTTTCATTTGAACAAAGGTGCTCTGGTTCTTTAAATAAGTGACCTGAGGTAAAGAACCGGTTGCAAAAGACGTATTCAATTTCTCTTCATAGGAATCGGCCGGGAAAAATTGATATTTCAATTTCGTGTTCGTCAATTTCTCGACTTCATTCTTGATCGTATCCGGTGGCGCCTCCGTTGTGTTCAAAGGCAGCATGATCGTAATTTCTGTCGGTGCCTCCTTAGTCTCTGCGTTCTTCTCAGCGTTTGCATTCGCGGAAGGAGCTGGAGCAGGATCCGTCGATGATGTTTTACTGTTATTGCTTCCCGAGCAAGCGGACAACATGAAACTGAGCGTTAGCAGTGCAGTCAACAACATGGTGAAAGATTTTTTCATACCATTTTGACCTCCATTTAACTTGAATTGGTTACATGCTCACAGTACACGCTCCGATAAATTACGAATACAATCATTTACTCATATCAAGGCCGTGCCGAGAGTCATCTGGATAAATGATTATCGTGATAACGGATACCCGCCGATTCTATTCCGGTACATAAAAAGGGCCGCCCTTAGTAGAAATAACGCTTCTACATCAGGGCAGCCCGGATTTCATTTATTCATTTGCTTTTGCGCAATATCTTCGTTATATTCCTCGATAATCAACTCTCCGCCGTTTCGGCTCCATCGCTCAATCTCCTGCTTGAATCCTTCTGCGTCCAATGTTCCGAGGATGAATCTGTATGTCGCATCGGCAATGATCGCGGAGAGTTCCACGTTCTTCTCGTCGAAGGTAGGGGAGCTAAGCTGAACCGTCGGATCATCCACCAAAAACTGTTCATTGTCCTTGCTCAATTGATCCGCCAGGTCGGTTAGCTGCTCTTTTTTAGCCACATCCAGAATGTTGTTGTTGCCGATATCGGCGATCATCAGGGAATATAGCGGATTGACCTCATTCACGCGCAGCTGGGAGGTTTCTTCCGGAAGAATGACCTTTCCGTTTTCGGTCCTGTAATGCCGCCCTTCGAACCCGTACATCATCAGATTCGCCACATCTTTATCCATAGTCCGGTCAAAAAAGCCCAGCACCTGCTTTAGCTCGCTCTCCGTCGGGATCGTTTTCTTTGAGAAGAGAAACAAGCCGTTGTAATTGGGGATGGACCATACCTTATATCCGTCCGGTCCTTCGATGCGATTCACCAGCGTGAAATCGACTTTCGGATTTAAGGCACGGGCCTCGATGTATAAGCGCTGCACATCCGTCATACTTCCGATAAACACGCCGGCTTCCCCCTGAATGAACTTGTCGCGTTGAATTTCCTTGCTGGTAAGCGCGAAATCCGGATTAATCATTTTTTCATCATATAACTTCTTCATGAAATTCATCGTATTCATATACTCATCCGTCATGAAATCGGGAACCACGCGGCCGTTTTCAATTTTCCAATTGTTAGGCGTTCCAAAGTAAGAACTCAGTGTTTTGAAAACCCCATAAACGAGATCATTCCGATCAACCACGCCGATGGTATCCTGTTTTCCGTTCCCGTCAGGGTCGTTATAAGTAAATTGCTTCATGACTTCATACAGTTCATCCAACGTTCTTGGCTTACTTAGATGAAGATGATTCAGCCAATCGTTGCGAATGATGACGCCCTGCCTGGAAGAAGGGCGCTCGGTATATAGACCGTAGATTTTGCCATCCACGGCAGCCTGATTGAGAATGGAAGCATCGAGACCTTTTAAATTGTCGTATTCCTGAAGGTAAGGCCCTATTTCCCAAAAGGCTTCCGACCGGATCGCGTTCTTCACCAGATTATAGTCCGAAAATTTGACGAAGGTCACTTTTGCCAGAGAATTGGTGGTCAATCCCGTAATCATTTTATCGGTATAGACGCCCTCGGGAACCCATCTGATATCAAGCTGCACCCCGGTTAATGTTTCAATCTCCGTCATGATTTCCTTAGAGGGCTGCTGCGGGAAATGAAGCGGTGCCAGGATCGAGATAAACGGTCGGGGTTCGCCGGAGCCGGACTGAAGTGGTACTTGATTGCTGCACGCGCTAAATAAAGAGAAACAAAGTACAAATATAAAAGTGATATTTCGGCGTTCCTTGTTCCCTTTCGATTCTCCGGACATTCCTGTTTCCTCCCAAAAACTATTGTAGGCTATACGACGTATGGCCTCATTCTCATACACCTATATCATACATGTAGTTTCTTGAAGAATTAACCATTTGAAGCTATGATTTGATGAAATGATTATCGCATTACGAGATGATTATTGTTATGATCTTCCATATTGCATACACTAATATTGGATGACCACTTCTACATAGGTAAGGTGCTGAGTTCATTGAAACCATTAAGTTTTTTGAGCAAACTAACGATATTTACCTTTGCCATTAGCACGCTCCCCGTGATTTTTATCGGTTCCTTTTCCTATTTAACGTCATCAAGGGAAATTCAAAAAAACGTAAACCAAAGTAAAATGGAGCTTATTTCACAAATCAATTCCAATGTAGAGCGCAAGCTGACGACCGTCAACCAGACCTTGAACCAGGTGGTTAATTCCAGCGTACTAAAAAAAGCTCTTGATAGCCCGTTAAATGAAAACGATTTCATTTTATACAACGATCTAAGAAACGAAATCCGCAATATGCAATCCTATGATACGAAACTGGAAGATGTCATCCTGCTCAATAAACAGCAGAACTGGATGATCAAAAATTCCGGACTTTACCGTTTGGATGAATACAAAGACCATAAGCAGCTCTCAAATCTGTTGAATACTTCCGACAACACTTCGTGGGTATTAAATCCGTCTGCATGGTTTTATAGCGAGGAGAGCGTCAACGCCGCCAAGTGCAATTACAGTATTAGCCTGATCAAAAAGCTCCCGACCTCCAAGCTTCATAAATATGGGCTTGCGCTAGCCAATATTCCCGCCTGCAGTCTGCAGGACGTGATCAATTCGGATACGCAGCCCCTGGACAATATCATTGTCATCGATGAAAATAACCGGATCCTGTTGCATCCCGACCTAGCTTTGATCGGCATGCCCGTTGAAGCGAGCGGCTTTAGTGAAGTTTCCCTGATTTCGGACGACGCCAAACCCTCGGGACAGTTTAAGACGCAAATAAACAAAAAAGAAAATTCTATCACTTACCTACGTTCCCAATTAAACGGCTGGGTGTATTTGTCCGCGACCTCCATGGAAAGTTTAACGAAGGAATCCAACAAAATCGGTTTTTATACGGTGATGATCTGTATGCTTATGCTGCTGTTTTCTATTTTGTTGGCATGGGCCGGCTCCCGCCGCATGTACACTCCGATAGAACGGCTGCTCAATCTGATGGGGCAACGAAAAACCGACCTCCGATCCAAACGTACCAATGAATTTCAAATGATCGGGGAACATATGCACCATTTATTCCAATCCAAATCGCAGCTGGAAAAGGAAATCCGCCAACACATCACGCAGGTACGCACCTTCTCCCTCAGCCAGGCTTTCCACGGAAACTACAAGAAGCGGGAGTTGCTTGAAAATCTCGAGCAATTCGGCTACCGCACCCAGATCGAGGAATGGAAAACGATGGCCGTATTAACCTTGTCGATCGATTTCTCCGACGATACGGACTATGAGAAAAAGGATTTGAACTTATTGTTGTTTGCCGCACACAACATGATTGAAGAACTCGTATGTCCGGAGAACCGGCTGGCTCCGGTCATTATGGATCAGGTCATCGTGACGTTAATCGGAAGCACCGATGGTGAACCCGACTCTTTCCGCAAGAGCCTTTATTCTTTAACGGAAGAGCTGCAGCAGGAAATCAACAAATGCTTAAAGCTGGAAGTGAGTATCGGCCTGAGCCTGCCGTTTCAATCCTTCCACAAAATCCCAACTGCTTACAGGGAAGGACTTGAAGCGTTAAAATACCGGATCAAGCTGGGGAAAGGCGTCATTATCCAATATGAAAACATTAACTCCGGCAATCATTATTTGAATTTGAACTACCCGAGCCATAAAGAAAACGATCTGATGGACGCCATCAAGCTGGCCGAAACCGAAAAAGCGAAGGAACTGGTCTCCCTGCTGTTCGCGTCGATCTTCGCGCAAGAGCTTACGCCGCAGGAATATCAGATCCCGCTGACCCGCCTGCTGAACAATTTGCTGATCATGATGCAGGAATCGGGGATCTCCCTGAACCAGATTTATCACGCAAACGGCTCCTTATATGAGGAACTGCTTGATCTTCATACCGTGACGGAAATTGAGGATTGGTTCTGGAGCGTCGTCATCTATCCGATGATTAAAATTTTCAACAGCAGGCAAAATGCCCAGTACCACAACATATCCGAGAAAATCATCGACCTGGTGCAGCATGATTACGATACGGATTTGACGCTGGAAGAGTGCGCTTCCCGGCTGCATTACAACGCCAACTATATCAGCAGCATCTTCCGCAAGGAAACGGGGTATTATTTCAGCGAATTTCTCACGATGTACCGGTTCAAAATGGCCAAAAAGTGGTTGGCGGAGAGCGATATGCCCGTCAAAGATATTGCGGCGAAGCTGCGTTATAACAACTCGCAAAACTTTATCCGATCTTTCCGCAAACAGGAAGGAATGACACCGGGACAGTACCGCGAAAACAACGGGAACTCCAGGCATAAACCAAAGATGGATGAATCGGCCGAGGGCTAGAAGCGAAATTAATTTTAACGTGTGCATGACGATAAATCTATTGACTAAAAAACCTTTAAGAATTAAAATGAACACGATAACATTCCCCAGTGACGATATTGGCTCGGACTTATTGAATTGACATCCACAGTACGAAACACGGAATAATACTATATCTTGAAAAAAGAGTTCTCTCTTTTTTTAAATAAAAATGTTAACGTGTGCAAAATGCGTTAGCCGAAAAGGAGTCAGAGATCACTTATGACACACCCACTTTCCAGATCCGCTTTTCCCGATTTGCCCTCCTATCCTGAGTCCATGATCCAATTTGGGGAAGGAAACTTCATGCGTGCCTTTGTGGACTGGCAATTGCAGCAAATGAACAACCAGGGCCTGTTCCAGGGCAGTGCCGTATTGGTTCAGCCTATCGAACAAGGGCTGGGTGAGCTTTTAGCCAAACAAGATTACCTTTACACTGTGCTTCTTAACGGGATTATGCAGGGAGATCAAGTGAATTCGCGAGAAATTGTTACCAGCGTAAGCCGGGTGATTAATCCTTATACCGAGCATGAAAATTATCTGACTCTGGCTGAAGACGACCGGTTGGAATTCATCACCTCCAATACAACTGAAGCGGGCATCGCTTATCACCCTGAGGACCGTCTCACCGATACGCCGCAGAAGAGTTTTCCCGGCAAGCTCACCGCGCTATTATACAAACGCTTTCAGTTAGGCAAAAAAGGCTTCGTTATTATTCCATGTGAACTGATCGACCGCAACGGCGAGAAATTGAAACAGATCGTGCTCCAATACGCGCACGAATGGCAGTTGGGAGATGCATTCCTGGAATGGCTTGAGCAGGAAAACACGTTTTGCTGCAGCTTGGTAGACCGCATTGTTCCCGGCTATCCGCGGGACAAAGCCGCCGAGTTGGAGCGGGAACTGGGATACCAGGACAATCTTATGGTCACCGCGGAGCCGTTTCTGTTCTGGGTCATTGAAGGACCGAGCTGGATCGAAGACCGGCTGCCGCTGGCCAAGGCAGGACTGAACGTGGTGGTGACGGAGGACATGACGCCTTACCGCGAACGGAAAGTCCACTTGTTGAACGGTCCCCATACGGCCATGGTTCCGCTCGGATTGTTGGCAGGCCTCGAAACGGTAGAAGACGTAATGCTTGACGCGGAAGCTTTCTCCCCATTCATTAAAAAATTGATGGAGCAGGAAATCATTCCTATGCTGGATCTTCCGGAGGATCAATTGCTTTCCTATGCCGATGCTGTGCAGGAACGGTTCAAAAATCCGTTCATCCGTCACGAATTGACGTCGATTTCCCTGAACAGCATCTCGAAATTCAAAACCCGCCTGCTGCCGATTTTGCTTCGCTTTCAGCAGGAAACCGGGACGCTTCCGCCGCTCATTACGCTCTCCTTTGCGGCGCTGCTGCTTAGCTATCGGGGAGATCGGGTAACCCGGCAAGACGGCCCTGAAATCCTCGCTTTGTTTGATTATACCTGGGGTGATCCTGCCGGGTTTATTGCATCCATTTTGAAGGAAGATAGCTTATGGGGAACCGGTTTATCAATGGTTCCGGGGCTCAAGGAAGCCCTTGAAACTTATGTACGACAACTGGAGCAAGCGGGCAGCCGGTCCGCTCTGCAACAACTGATTTAGGAGGGGTAAGCCATGACTACATTGATGAAAATGAACGTCAGGGACACGGTAGCCGTCGCTCTGCAACCGATTAAATCAGGAGCAGAGCTGCATTTCGAAGGCATCCAACTTCGGCCGGCTGAAGATATACCTCAAGGCCATAAAATCGCTTTAAGAGATTTTGAGCAAGGGAACGTCATCACCAAATACGGTTACCCGATCGGCCATGCAACGACGGCCATCAAACAAGGAGATTGGGTGCACACGCATAACATCAAAACCAATTTGGCCGGGGAAGAAGAATACGAATACGTTCCGGACTTGCATCCGGTCACCTATCCCAAACGCAATCTTACCTTCCAAGGATACCGTCGCAGCAACGGCAAAGTAGGCATCCGCAATGATCTGTACATTATCCCTACGGTCGGCTGCGTTAACGGCATCGCCGAGCAAATGCTGCTGGAGTTTAAAGCGCAGCACCCCGATCTTGGAACCTTCGATAATATTACGGTGCTCAAGCATCCGTACGGATGCTCGCAATTGGGCGATGATCACCGCATGACCCGCAGCATCCTGCTCGATGCGGTAAAGCATCCCAATGCCGGCGGCGTGCTCGTCTTCGGCCTCGGCTGCGAGAACAATATCGTCTCCGAGTTCCGCGGCTTGTTGGGGGAATACGACGAGGAACGCGTCAAATTTCTGGTGGCACAAGAGGTCGGCAATGAGGTCGAGGCCGGTCTGGAATTATTGGAAGAGCTTTACGTTGCCGCGCAAAACGATCATCGCGAGCCCGTTCCCGTCAGCGAATTGAATGTAGGACTAAAATGCGGTGGCTCCGACGGTTTTTCCGGCATTACCGCTAATCCGCTACTGGGCGCTTTCTCCGACTTCCTGATCTCCCAAGGCGGAACCTCCGTATTGACCGAAGTTCCGGAAATGTTCGGAGCGGAGAAAATGCTCATGGCGCGCGCGGAAAACCGCGAGGTGTTCGAGGACATCGTATCCTTGATCAACAATTTCAAACAGTATTTCCTTTCCCATGGAGAATCGGTATACGAGAACCCTTCTCCCGGGAACAAGGCGGGCGGCATCAGTACACTGGAGGACAAATCGCTCGGCTGTACCCAGAAAGCCGGGACTTCGACGGTTGTCGATGTATTGCAATACGGCGAAAAACTTCGCAAAAAAGGTCTTAGTCTGCTGCAGGCACCCGGCAACGATCTCGTTGCGGCTTCCGCCTTGGCCGCCTCGGACTGCCATCTCGTTCTGTTCACGACCGGGCGCGGCACGCCGTTCGGCAGCTTCGTGCCGACGATGAAAATCGCCACCAACAACGATATTTTCAACAAAAAAGGGCACTGGATGGATTTCAATGCCGGTCCATTACTGGAGACGCCCATGCCGGAAGTGTTGGAGCAATTTATAGAATATGTGATCAACGTAGCCAGCGGCGAGAAAACGCGCAATGAACAAAACGAAGTCCGCGAGCTGGCCATCTTTAAAACCGGAGTGACATTATAAGGAGGCAATCCCGTGTTTTTAAACGACAACTTTCTATTGACAACGGATATCGCGCAAACCCTGTTCCATGATCATGCCAAATCCATGCCGATCATTGACTATCACTGTCATCTTGATCCGCAGGAGATTTACGAAAACAAACATTTTCCCAATTTAACCGCGGCCTGGCTCTATGGCGATCACTACAAATGGCGGCTGATGCGCGCGAACGGTATTCCCGAGTCCCATATTACGGGTGATGCCTCCGATTATGATAAATTTCTTGCCTGGGCACGCACCGTCCCCAAAGCGATTGGCAATCCTTTATATAGCTGGACTCACCTGGAGCTTCGCCGTTTCTTCGGCGTTACCGAATTGCTTAATGAGGAAAGCGCGCCGCGGATTTGGGAAGTGGTTAACCGGAAGCTGGCTACTTCCCCGTTTCAGCGTCGAAATCTGATCAAGAATGCCAACGTAAAAGTCATTTGCACCACGGATGACCCGGCGGATACCTTGCAATACCATCAACTATTGAGAGAAGAGGAACAAGCTTTCCAAGTGCTGCCCACCTTCCGTCCCGACAAGGCGTTAAACATTGATGCCTCCGGGTTCAAGGATTGGCTGGGACGACTGGAACAAGTCGTGCAAAAACCGCTGAATTCCTATGCGTCGCTGGTAAGTGCTTTGAAACAGCGAATCGGCTTTTTCCATGAGCAAGGATGCCGCCTGTCCGACCATGCGCTGGATGTACTGCGCTACCTTGCATGCGACGAGGCCGAGCCGGAAATGATTTTTGCCAAGCGACTGGCCGGAGAAACTTTATCCCCCGATGAAGTTACGATGTACCGGAGCGAACTTCTTACGGCACTGATCGGTTTCTACCATGAAAAAGACTGGACGATGCAGCTTCATATCCATGCCTACCGGAACAACAACACGCCGATGTTCCGGAAGTTGGGGCCGGACACCGGCTATGACGCCCTGAATGACCTTCCGCTTACCGAAGCGTTGTCGCAATTGCTGGACCGGGCCGAAAGCGGGCAATTCCTGCCGAAGACGATCCTGTATTCTTTGAATCCGAAAGATTACCCGGCGTTATTGACTTTGATGGGCTGTTACCAAAAAGAGACCGTAGGCAAAATGCAGCTCGGATCGGGCTGGTGGTATAACGACACCCGCAACGGTATGCGCGAGCAGTTGACCCTGTTTGCCGATCATAGTCTGCTGTCCAACTTTGTGGGCATGCTGACGGACTCCCGCAGTTTTCTGTCGTACACGCGGCATGAGTATTTCCGCCGCGTGCTGTGCGGACTGATCGGGGAATGGGTGGAACGCGGCGAAGCGCCGGATGATCTTGCAATGCTGGGGCAAATGGTCGAGGACATTGCCTATGGCAATGCCTCGAAATACTTTGGCTTCAGCTCCGTTGGTTAAGTTGGCGGACAAAGCCTAAGCCGATAACCTCAAATAATGCCAAACAAGGTCATCCTCGAAAGGATGGCCTTGTTTTATTTATGGATCACCGATTAAGACAATGCGTTCGATATGCCGACTACAATCCATGAGACGATCAGGATGACATTACCCGCCAGCAGCCATTTTTTAGGTCCGGCAAATCCCTTCCACTCCCCGTCCTTCAATCCCCAGCCGTTGCTGACGATGAGGGCAAGACCGTTAAAGGCAAGCCAGCCGACGCTTGATCCGATCGGTCCGAGCATGACGGTCGCTTTGGCGTAGAAGCCAAGCGCAAAAAACCACACAAATGACGTAATGATAGCTTTAACGTAAGCTTTTCCCGAGCCCGGCGCAACAAAATCACGATAGGTCCGGTTTTTGATCAGCATGATGAGGGCATAAACAAAATTGGCTATGAAACCGCCGGACAAAGTGATCACCCATGGAATCAGGCTGGCGTTGATCGCCGCAACACCATGCTCCGCCGCAATATCCAGGGTCTGGTTCGCATAAACGAACCCGATATTCATCGCAGCCGAGCCCAGCCCCGCGAACAAAGCCATAAGGAGCCCTTTCGACAGCGGCTTTCTGATATTTCCTGTACCGTTTCCTGACCCAGCCAGCTGACGGTTGAGGCTTTTTTCCTTATCCAAACCGGCCTTCGTAATGACAACCACCCCTGTCAACATGATCAGCATTCCGATCAGCAGCAAGCTGAAAGCGCGGATCGGCGGAATATTGCCGAAGATGAGCAACGGAATGAGCGAGCCTGCCGATGCGGAAATCCCCATATTCACGCCATAGGTCAAGGATACCCCGATCGAATCGACTGCCTTGCCGAACAGAATCGAACTGATTCCCCACACCAAGCCGCAAAGGGAAGCCAATCCAAGCACTTCCACGGGCGTCTCCCGAATATAATCCAGAAAATAGGGAACCTCCAGCCAGGTCCAGCCGATCGGAATCAGCAGAATCCCGATAACCGAGAAAACAATCCAGAAAGCTTCCCATGAAAACGGCTGGTACTTTTTCATCCCCAGTCCAAAGCTACCCTGGAACAAACAGCCTAGCAATAACAGCAAAAATCCATAAATCACGTTTCCCTCTCCTCATGGCCCTGATCCCAGATCTAAAGTGCCGCTACTTTGTATATTCAACAAACTAACTATAATGAGGAAATGGGAAAATGACAACGTTAAAAATATCAATGGGCAGGGTCCATTGATATCAAGATTGCACCGGACTATGTTCTAAGATCCACTTTTCATGACCAACGCAAAAAGAGCCGGAACTGATATAAGCAGGCCGGCTCTTATGCTTCATCTTTTTTGCCCCAATTCCGTCGCTCAATCTTGCTACAATTCCCGGGCTCCGGTAAGGACGGAAACGATGTGCTTACGAAGACTATCTGCATCGTCAACCATATACGGATCTGCGTCGAAAATAACGGCATCCGCAATGTATCCTTCCGCAATACGTCCCAATCGGTGACCCCAACCCAAAATTTCGGCCGCATTTCCGGTGGCTGCCTGCCAGGCTTCCGCGCGGGTTAATCCATAATCCATCAGGGTATCGAGTTCCTGTAGATTGTAACCATGAAGCGCTGGAGTCGCATAATCCGTTCCGAACCCGATTTGCACCCCGGCTCTTTTGGCATAGGCAATCGCGTTAGAATGTGCCTCGGCGGCGCGGGCGGCCCGATCGCAGATGACCGGGTTCAAAGCCAGTACGCCCTTGGGATCGGCGGCAATCCTGTATATCGACGTCGTCGGCACAAAGGCAACGCCGGATTCGGCAAGTCTTCCGGCTTGGCTCTCGGTCAGGAACATGCCATGTTCGATCGACTCCACGCCGGCATCGACGGACCAGTCCACGGTTACCCCGCCCCAGGTATGAACCAGCACCCTTTTGCCATGTTCATGCGCATGGCGCACGATGAACGAGAACTCTTCCTCCGAAAACACCGGATCCGTCACCTTTTCCGTCGGAGCCCCCAGGCCGCCCGTCGCCATAATTTTGACCCAGCCCGCACCGGTATCGTAGATCTGCTTCAGGCGCTGATCCAAATGGATAGTCCCCTTGGCGTCCGCGGCTCCAAGCATCTCGCTGCTGGTATGAACCCGTAACGGCACCTGATACGTTTGAACCAGATGTTGGGCCGTGCCGGGCAACAGTCCGCCCGCATCTCTCGCCGTGGTCACGCCGGTGCGAAGGGTAGCTTCTAAGGCTCGAGCCTGCATCTCTTCGATTTCCTGAATGTCGCGTTTCAATTGATCTGTATGATCAAAATCCGTCCAAGCCAAATGGGTATGGAGATCAATGATCCCCGGGCTAATCCACAAATCTTGGGCTGGAACAGTCCCCTCGTCAGGAACCGGTCCCGACGATTCGGCAATCGAATGGAACACTCCGTCCCGAATGGAAATATCGAAGCGTTTTCCCTGAATACCCGTAATATAAACTCGATTAAATGATTGAGCTCGGGGACCATTATTGCTCATGCTTCTCCCCCCAAACCTGCAAAATCGCTTCAATCGCTTGATCCGGCTCACGGTTTAACAACTGCGCAAGCGTCTTGATGGCCTCTTCAACGCTCTGGCGGCAAGCGTTCGCCCCGAAATGGTTGATTCGCAGCAGTTGCCCGAATAATTCACCGTCTCCAGGGGCTATGATGCCAATAGGGCGGTCGATCAGCAAGCCCTTATCCCCGGAAATCCGTACCGTCGTAGTAAGCGTTGAATAGTGTCTGCTATCCTTCTGCCAAGGCTCAATTCCCAATGCTTTAATGCCTGCTAAGGTTGATGCTGCGGCAAGTTCATGACGCTTGATCACCTGCTCCAGCCCTTCCTCTTCGACAAGCGCCAAAGCAGCGATTAAAGCCCTGGCCTCCAGGGCAGGAATGTTGGGAGGAACTCGAAGCGGTGCCGCACCGTCTTTACCAGGCTTCAAATCCAGTAAAGACAGGATGGAGTTGCGCGGCGCGTTTCTGTTGGATTCAAGAAACTCCCAACCTCGCGGGGACACGCTTACGGCGCTCACGCCATTCGGACCGGCCAACGCCTTTTGGGCGCCGATCGCTACAAAATCGGCTGCCCATTCGTCAACCGATAGGCTCTCTCCTCCAACGGCCGAAACGGAATCCATCACCGTAACGAGATTATAGTCACGGGCAAGCTTCAGGATCTCCCGGGCCGGATTGGATCCCCCCGTAACCACTTCGGCATGGACGAAAGAAATCGCGACCGGACGGGACCGGTCTATGGCGTCATGAATTACTTTTACCGTCACAACTTCATCAAAAGGGACTCTCACCTCGGCGACCGTGGCCCCGCCGCGTTCCAGCCATGTCCCGAACAAGCTTCCGTAAGGGCCCGTCACTACATTCAGAATCGTACGGCCCGGAGCCGAGATCCCGGCAGCCACCGCTTCTATGCCCAGGATCGCCTCCCCGGGGATGATCACCGGAGCATACTTTGTAGACAATAACCGGGAAAGCAAAACATTAAGTTTTTCATATTCGGATAAGGACAACGGTACATATCCCGCATATTGTTGGCTCATGTTGTTAGACCTCCTGAAGTGCTTGGTTTCGGCATTCTCGGCACTGCGGATAACAGTTCGAGACTATATGCCGTTTCAGGGTTGGCGAAAAACCGATCCTTGGGATTCAGCTCCACCAGCCGTCCCTGACGCATCACCGCAACCGTATCGCTAATTTCATGGATGACCCCCAAGTCATGGGAAATGAATAGCATGGTCAGGTTTAATTCCGCCTTAAGCTTGCTGAACAGTTCCAGCACGCTTCGTTGCACCGAGACGTCGAGGGCGCTCGTCGGTTCGTCCGCAATCAGCAGGCTCGGCTCCACGCTCAAAGCACGAGCAATCGCGATCCGTTGCCGCTGGCCGCCGGAAAACTCATGGGGAAATCGGTCCAAGCTGCTTTCTTCGATATGAACCTTGGCCAGAAGCTCTTTGCATCTTTTTTCGACTTGGGCTCGGTCCACGATTCGGTGAAACAATAACGCTTCGGACAGAATTTGCCGGACAGAATGTTTTGGATTCAGCGATGCGTCCGGGTTCTGGAAGATCATCTGAATCTGTTTGCGCTGTTCGCGGCTTCTCTTCTTTAACAAGGGCTGAGAATCCAGCGTAATCTCGCCTCCGTCGGGTGTGATTAACCCGGCAATCACCCGGGCGAGCGTGGATTTGCCCGAGCCCGACTCTCCGACTAGCCCCAGCACCTTATGCTGCTGCAAATCCAAACTGATATCATCCAGGGCTGTAAACCCGCCATAGTGCACCGATACATTTTTCACTTGGAGAGCTAATTCCATATCCGCTCGCTCCCTTCAAGCTCCGGTACGGGAAGCACCGAGTTGATCAACATTTGCGTATAGGGATCCTGCGGGTTTTGCAGAAGCTCAAGGGTCTCCCCCTGTTCCACAATCTCCCCGTTCTTCATCACGCACAGTTTGGAACACATCGCCGCGGCTACAGCAAGATTATGAGTTACAAATACCATGGCAAAGCCCAGGTCCTTCTGCAAAGCTGAAATCGTCTCTATGATTTGTTTCTGAACGGTGACGTCAAGCGCCGTCGTAGGCTCGTCGCAGAGCAGAATGCTCGGCTTGCACGCCAGTGCAATTGCGATGACCACGCGCTGGCATTGTCCGCCCGACAGCTGGCTCGGATATCGATCCTCTGTTTTTAAAGAATCCGGCAGCCCGAGCCTTTCGAGCAGCTCCAGGGCAATCCCGCGAGCCGCCTTTTTGCTTACTTGTTGCCTAAAACGCACAACTTCCGAAAGCTGTTTCACGACCGGACAAAGCGGGTCGAGCGCCCCGCGGGGATCCTGAAAGACCATAGCGGTGCGCTCATCGCTTTGGACGGTTCCTGCTACTTTCTCCACCCCGCGCGGAAGAAGTCCGAGAATCGCGCGCAGTGTCAGCGATTTCCCGGATCCCGATTCGCCCACCAAGCCTAAGGTTTCCCATTTGCCCAGCGCGAAGCTGACCCGGTTCACCAATTTTTGATGTTGCTTTGTCTCCAGCGACAGATCCTCTACTTCCAGAATGATATTGTAAGACATTATTTTTTCCTCCATAGATCCGCCAGGCCGTCACCTACAAGGGATAACGCAATTCCCGTATACACCACCGCGAAACCCGGAACCGCCGAGAGCCACCAAGCCGTGGTGATGAAAGACTGCCCGTCGGAAATCATCGTGCCCCAATCCGGTGTCGGCGGCGTAATCCCGATGCCCAGATATCCGAGCGTCACAATCGCTACCAACAGTCCGACCATATCGGTCATGAGGACCACGATCGCTTGCGGCAATACATTCGGCAGAATATGGCGCAAAATAATTCTTATGCCCGGCAATCCCAGCGTTTGAGCGGACGCTACCCATTCCTGCTGGCGAAACGAGGCGGTAAGCCCGCGGGTTACCCGGGCAAACACGATCCAGCCTACCAGTATAAAAGTGATATAAATGCCGCGCTCCCCGGCGCCGCTGGCAAAAGCCACGATGATGACGATCAAATAAAAAGGAAACGCGATAAACGTGTCCGTGATCAGCGTAATGACGGTATCGAGCCATTTCCCGTAATACCCGGCAACCATGCCCAGAAAGAGGCCGGTACAAAACGGAATGATCTCAGCCAGAACCATGATTTTCAAATCCGTGCGGGCCGCATAAATCAGTCTCGTAAACAGATCGCGTCCCAATTGGTCCGTCCCCAGCCAATGTTCGGCGGACGGAGGTTGCAAAAAAGCGCTCAGGTTTTGCTCGGAAGGCTGATAAGGACTTATAAACGGAATGAACGCGGCCAGGAGGACAAGCACCGCCAACATGAGGGTTCCCGCCAGAAGGGTCGGGGTGCTCCCTATTCGGCCGATGAGACTTGTCCTCTTCCCGTGTGCATTCAACCTGGGGTCTATTCTCATCTGTTTCATGATTTTCCTTTCGTTCTGGGATCAAGCCACCGGGAAATGATTTCAACGAGGAGGCTGATGATCACGACAGAGATCGCACAATAAAGCGCTATTCCTTGGATGACCGGGAAATCCCGCTTCGCTATAGAGGAGAACAGCAAGCTGCCGATTCCCTTAATGCCGAACACTTGTTCAACGACTAGGGTGCCGCCGATCAAGTACGATAAATTTACGCCAAACAGCATTAGCGTGGGAAGCGCCGCATTCCGCATCACATGTTTGAACATAATGATCGCTCTAGGAATTCGGGCCGCCTTCAACGTGACCACGAAATCGGATTCCAAGACATCCAGCATTTGGGCTCTTAACGAACGAACCAGGGTGGGAATTTGCGAAAAAGCTACGGTGATCGCCGGAAGCGCGAGGCTATGCAAAGTACCGCCCCATCCTTCACCGACCCCTCCGACGGGAAACCAACGCAACCTGACGCTAAACATTAAAATCAGAAGCAAACCAACCCAGAAAACGGGCATACCTAAAGTAATAGTAGGAAAAATACGGATCAAATGGTCCGGCAGCTTATCTTTGTTCGTGGCCGCCAGCGTAGCCAACAATAGGGCGATGATAATCGCAAAAACACTGGCCATTCCGATCAGAAGCAAGGTAACGGGCGCCCGGTCTGCAATCAGCTCCCTTGTGGAGGTTCCTGAAATGATGGAATTCCCCGTATCTCCTTGCGTAAATAGAATTTTAACAAACCGGAGAAACTGATCCCCTAAAGAGAGGTCGAGCCCGAGAGCATGATGCATGCTCTCGAGCGCCTCGGGTGTACTGTATTCGCCCAGGATCATCTTCGATGGGTCCCCGGGGACGATTCTGATCAAGAAAAACACCGCTGTCGTCACGCAGAGAATGACGACCAGCGCTCTTACGAGAACCATAGCAAGCCAACGGGAAGATCCCCTGGATTTGTTACCGGCCGTTGCACTTAACGTTTTGCTTGGCTTCATCATTTTTTAAATTGAACTTCTTCAAAACGTATACTGCCGTTCGGCAAAACAACGATACCATCCACGGAAGAAGACACGCCTTTCAAAATATCCGGATAGTAAAGCGGAATGTACGGCGCTTCATCCGCCAAGGTTTGCAGCAGCTTGGAATAAATTTCGGCCCGTCCCGGTCCGTCCTGCGACTTTTGTCCTTCATGCAGAAGCTTGGTCACTTCGTCATTGGTATAGTGCGTCCAATACGATTTGCTGAAGCCCTCCGGATCGGTTTGGAAAGCGATGATCGAATTCGCTTCCGGCGAATCCGCCTGGCCGCTGTTCAGCATGGCCGAGAAATCATAAGCAAAGAATCTTTCGCGGAACGTAGCCAATTCAATCGATTCGATCTCGATATTAATCCCGATCTCCTTGCCCGCTGCCTGAATGATTTGCGCCTCCTGGGCTCTTGTGCTGTTGCCGGAAGCGACCAGCAATTTGGTGCTGAAACCCTCAGGGAAGGCGGATTTGGCAAGCTCCTCCTTGGCTGCGTCGATATCGAAATCAAGCGCTTTGACCGTATCGTGAGAGTTGTACGGGATTGCCGTCGGCAACAAAGAAATTGCAGGCTTTGCATAACCGAAGGTCAGCGCATTGGTCAAACCTTCACGGTCGATGGCCAGCGCTAAAGCGCGGCGAACATGCACGTCGGAAAAATGCTTATCCAGGGTATTGAAGAACAGCTGCTCCGTCACCCAGCTTCCATTGGTAACGACAGCCGTATCCGGACCTTGCTTGATCTCATTCGCATTTTGCAGCGCAAGAGATTCAATCCCGTTCACTTCACCCGCCTTGAGCTGGTTGATCGCCTGGCTGTCATCTTCGATCAGCTTGTAAACAAGCTTGTCGATGTACGGCTTCCCTTCCTGCCAATAATGCGGATTTTTAGCAAAAGTCAGATCGCCTGCGGGATCCCACTTTTCAACCACGAACGGCCCTGTGCCCACCGGATTTTTGAAAAATTCTTCTTCGGAAACTCCGCCGAAATCTTTAGGGATAATCCCGTTGGAGAAGTTGGACAGCTCGGAAATGAAAGGCGTATACGGCTCCTGAAGCACAATTTCAAGCGTGCGGTTATCCGTAGCCTTGACGGATTCCACTTTTGCCGCAATCGCTAACGGTCCCCCCACCTTCAAATGCCGCTCCAGCGAGAATACGGCATCTTCCGCCGTAACCTCATTCCCGTTTGAAAACTTCAAACCTTCACGCAGCACGAATGTATATTTCAAGCCATCCTCGCTGATGTTGTGGGACTCGGCAAGCCAATCTACGATTTCGCCTTTACTGTCGAAGGAAACCAGAGATTCGAAAACTTTATCGATGGCAAAAGCGTTGTTTGCCGTGATCTGATTATGCAGGTCGAGCGATGTTACCGCAGCAGGCCGCCCATAAACAAAGGTGCCTCCCGCAACAGGTTTGCCCGCTTCTGCGTTCTGGTTACTGCTTTGATTCTGCGCGCCTTTATTTTCAGCAGGTTTATTATTGGATCCGGAGCAGCCGGCAACCAAAACCAAAATAAGAACAGATAGTGCGCCAATCCAAACAGACTTTTTTAACGATCCTTTCAACTTCAACATGCTTACTCCCCCTTATTCCAATAAAACGTATGAATTTAGTATGAATTGTATTATGGATCAATTCCTTAGCTCTGTCAAACAAAAAATCGTTGCTGCAACAAGGGTTAGACTAATTTTATCCAGTGCAGGAATTGTATTCGTTTTACTATTTCGGGAAGGAATTGAATCAGACAGCTTTAATGGTATAACGGTGATCATCCGGCGGTCAACAAAAAAGAGAGGAATATTAATGCTCAACAAAAGCCCGTCTCCTTGAAAGTCGGCGGTGGCTTGATCCTCCATTATCCTCAGGGACGGGCTTCTTCTATTGCTTCATGCGATTACTTCAAGTTGATTTCCCTAATCTGATCCAACGGGAATTTCGGCTTGCGGTCTTCCGTAAGCAGCCCGTTGATTTCCTGCTGGACATCGGTAAGCTGGGTGTAGCAGAAGCCGCAAATATAATCCACGCTCTTGATCGCCTGTACTAAGCCGTCAAAGCGCTCCAGGAACTCTTCATCCGTCTGTACCTGCTGCCCGTAGCCCCAGCCTTTATCCGACTGGAAGGCGATTCCACCGAATTCGGTGATCATGATCGGCTGGCCTTTATACTCGTAGCCGTCTGCGAGGGCGTACTTCCATTGATTGCAGGTCGTCTCCTTGTTGACGATCGCTTCCTTGTTGCCTGCATACCGCTTCAGGAACTTCTCTCCGGTCTCCACATAGTCGTGCAAGGTGATAATATCGGAGACCGTGTGCTCCCAACCGTCATTCGTAATGACTGGACGGTAAGGGTCATACGACTTGGTTAGATGGTAAATGCTCTCCGTAAATTTCTGCTGTCTTTGATCATGCAGAATGTACGGAATTCCCCAGGACTCATTGAACGGGACCCAGGTGATAATGCTCGGATGGTTATATTGCTGATGAACGATTTCCAGCCATTCCTTGGTGAAGTTCTCTACCGCATCATCATGAAATTCGAACGTCGCTGCCATTTCCGACCATACCAAGAGGCCCTTAACGTCGCACCAGTACAGGAAGCGGGCATCTTCAATCTTCATGTGCTTGCGCACGCCGTTATAGCCCATTTCCAGCATATAGTCGATGTCGGCAATAAGCGCTTCCTCGCTCGGCGGAGTCAAATGGCTCTCTGTCCAGTAGCCCTGGTCAAGCATCAGTCTTTGATAGACTGGCACATTGTTGAGGAGTACCTTGCCCTTTTCGATGGATACCTTTCTCATGCCGAAATAGGATAGCACGCGGTCCACAACGATATCATCCTGGTACAACACAAATTCTACATCATAGAGATTCGGCTGTTGCGGCGACCAGAAGATTCTTTTCCATGGTCCGTTCACTTCATGCACCAGGTCCACTTCCACGCTCAGGCGAGGCCGGTCGATCACCAGGCTTACCGTCTTTACATGGCGGTCCTTCATAGTCACGATGGCTTCCAGTCTTAAGGTTCCCTTTGCCGTCTCCAGGCCGTGTACCCGGTAATCGAAGGCTACTCTGGCATGATCCAGATCAGGCGTGATCTTCACCGTATCCAGCCGCTGCTCCTCCACATATTCCAGCCAGACCGTCTGCCAAATGCCGGTGGTCTGTACATAGAAGCATTCGAAATTGTCCTTCGTCCACCGCTGCTTGCCCCGTGGCTGGGTGCAGTCGTCGCTGTCCTCCGCTTTCAGCGTAATAATATTATCAGCGCCGAATGTCAGGTAAGGCGTAATATCGAAGGAAAATGCGGCATAGGCCCCTTGATGGCTGCCGGCCAGCACACCGTTTACCCATACCTTGGCGATATAATCAACAGCCTGAAAATGCAGGATTACCCGTTTGCCTTCCGCTTCCTTCGGAATCGACACGTTCTTGCTGTACCATACCTGCGAATGAAATTCCTCGATGCCGATACCGCTGGCCTGTGTTTCATACGTAAATGGAACAGTAATCTTATGACTTCCTGCCAGCTGTTCCTGCCATTTTTCGATTTCCCCGACGTTTTCGTCGTCGAAGCGGAAGTCCCATTCGCCGTTCAGGTTCATCCATTTTTCGCGCACGAATTGGAGTCTTGGATAATCTTTGATATAGCCCTTGGTTGTCATCTTGCTCCTCCAGAAAGTTATTTAGTTCTAATCTCCAGTGCATAAACCGACGCCGGACGCAATGGATAACCCGCCTTCCAGGCTTCGAACGGAATGGAAGTGGATTTGCAGGAGATGCAATCCGGGACAAAGACGGAATTAATATCCCACTCGGATTCTCCAGTGATTTCATAAAGCACGGTGTCTTCAGCAGCTCGGAGCCCTCCAAGATCCAAAGCAGCACTTACCTCTTGCAGATTCCGGTTGACGATAAACAAAGTGATCGTACTTCTGTCTTTATTCGTGCATGCAGCGACATCCAGATCCGGCAAGGCGTCCAATTCGATCGGTGCCGGTTTGTTGGATTGAACAGCGAAGGTGCCGCACTCTACCTTTGCCGGAAGCATGTGGGAAATATCGCGTCCCGCGTAGAGTTTCATCACCTCATAGGTAGGTGTTCCGTATACCTTAAGCGGGCGCCCGCTCCATCCCGGGTTTTTGCCACAGTATTGATCGGCATAATAATCGCCTACGCGGATGCAGCCCCCGAGCCAACCGTTAACCAGATCGGAGAAGCTGCCGATATGCACCAAGTCGCTTGAGCGCAGCATTTCATTTAGGTTGGCAGCGTTAGCGACCGCCGCACCCAGCGTATGCTCGTCCGGCAGGCCTTTTCTGACCGTGTTCGGATAATACATCGTGTTATATTCGGTGATGGCAAGCTTCACATGACTATGCTTCGGGTTGGTGAGTATCCGTTCTCTTGTTTCCTCGATATTATGTCGCGTCCATTCCGGGAAGGAGGCGATTGCCTTATAGCGCTCCTCTGCAGGCGTACCCCGGTCCATCGCAAAACGATTGTATCCATGATACAAATGCAGGGTCAGATAGTCGATCTTCTCTCCCGCGATATCCAGCACCGCCCTGTTCCAGTCCTGATCGGTATGTCCGCAGGCAAGAATCACAATCGAAGGGTCCGCCGCTTTCATCGCTTCGATGAAGGATAAAGTTCGCCGGGCGAATTGTTCGCCCGTGCAGGTTCCTACCTGCCAGGGTCCCCATACCTCGTTGCCGATTTCCCAATACTTGACGCCGAACGGTTCAGGGTGTCCATTCGCGGCGCGCTTCGCCCCCATCGGCGTATCGATGCCTCCGTTGCAATATTCAACCCACTGTGCAGCTTCCTCAGGAGTACCGGAGCCGTCGTTCACGCAAATCAGCGGTTCTACGTTCAACTCACGACAGAAATGGATGAACTCATCCGTCCCGAAGTATTTGCTGGTCCATCCTCCCCATGCTTCATTGAACATGACGGGGCGTTCAAGCACTGGCCCGATGCCGTGCTCAAAGTGGTAGGCGCTGATATAGTTGCCGGCCAATCTCATCATGCCGGCATTCAAATCTCTCGACATTTCAACGACTTCCCGCTTGACCCATCCGATATGATCCTCCGGGAGCAAGGACACATGATCGATCCACAGCATGCCGGTAGATACACTGTCCTGCCATCTCGGATGTTCAGCCGGCACGTATACCCGGAACTCCGCATCGGCGCAATCCCGGCTGATCGCCAGCACCGCTTCATACTCCTGCCAATTGTGGCTGTTCAGCTCGATGCGCTCCAATCCCAGCCGCTCCTGGTTGAGCCGGTCCACAGCCTCAACGATCACATAGTTAAGCTCGATCGAGGCTCTGGCCACCAGCTTGACCGTATATTTCACCTGCCCTTTTAATGCAGTCTTCTGAGCTATCCCTGCATAGGCTTCATCATCGCTCAGAATACGGATGCGTTGGGCGCGTCCCGAATGCTTCGGCGCAGATGCCTCCAGCGCGTACTTGGTATTCCGTCCGTTCGTATAGGCATACCAGCTTCCCGACACCTCCGTCTTGCTCTCCGCCTCACTCTCGAAATCCATGTCTTTCAACGAAAAGGCCAGCATAGCCTCCATATGATCGCGTATATCCTCCACGAAATGACCGAACAAGTAGGGATTGATTCTATGCTCGCTTGCCCGGCTGCAGTCGATGGTAATCGTTGCTTTATTGTTCAATTTTCACCCTCCATTGCCATTTAACCTTTAATAGAACCAATCATAACGCCCTTGACAAAGTGCCTCTGCACAAAAGGATACATAATCAGTACCGGCAGACTGGATACAATAATGACCGCATATTTAATGCTCTCGGAGAGTAGAATCTTCTCCTCCATCCCGACGTTGCCGCCGTCTACGCCCGCAGACTGGCTGATCATCAAAATTTCCCGAAGCACCAATTGAAGCGGATAAAGATCTTCCGTGCGGATATAAATCAGCGCATTAAAGAAGGAATTCCAGTGGCCGACCGCATAGAACAGAACCATTACCGCCAAAATCGGCTTCGACAGCGGCAGAATAATGCTGATCAGCAGCCGCCAGTTGGAGCAGCCGTCGATATGGGCCGCCTCCTGCAGCTCCCAAGGAATACTGGATTGGAAATAAGTCCTCATAACAATCAGATTGTACGTGGAGATCGCGCCCGGAACGATGAGCGCCCACATCGTATCGACCATCCCCAGGCTCTTGACAAGCAGGTAGCCCGGAATGAGCCCCCCGCTGAAGAACATGGTAAGCGTAATAATCAGCATGAGTCCCTTACGCCCCGGCAAGTCCGGTCTTGATAAAGGGTAAGCCGCCAACAGGGTCATAGTTATATTGATCAGCGTACCGACGACGGTGTAGAAAATCGAATTGCGGTAACCAATCCAAATCTTGTCGTTGTGCAAAATGTTGTTGTAGGCATCCAGTGTTAGGCCCTTAGGAAGCAGCCACACCTCCCCGGTCAATACCCTCGCCGGGTCGCTGAACGAAGCGCTGACTACAAATACCAAAGGATAGAGCACGATGATAATAATCACCGCTGCGACCAAATATACGAAAACATCGAACCAGCGTTCATCCGATGGGCCTTTCACAATTGCTTCTTTAGGCATGTTCGTCTCCTCCTCCATTACCAAAGGCTCGTCTCCGACGTTTTCCGTGCGAACCGGTTCACCATCAGCAGCAGCGTCAGGTTAATCAAAGAGTTGAAGAGCCCAATTGCGGCAGTATAGCTGTATTCTCCCTTCAAAATCCCGGTGGTGTACACGAAGGTGGAAATAACGTCGCTCGCTTCAAGGTTCAAGTTGTTCTGCATGAGCAAAATTTTCTCGAAGCCGATGTTCATGAATTGGCCGATGTCCAGAATGAGCAAAATGACGATGACAGGAACGATCCCTGGCAGTGAGACGTGCCAAATTCGCCGCATGCGGGAAGCGCCGTCCATCTTGGCCGCTTCGTACAGCTGCGGATTGATACCGCTAAGCCCCGCGATGTATATGATCGATTGCCAACCCATGTTCTGCCAAATGTTCGAGCCGATGAAAATCGTCTTGAACCAGCCTGCCGATTCCATGAAGCGGGTCGGCGATCCTCCCAAGGCCTGAATCAGCGTATTGATCGGGCCGGTCGGCGAGAGAAACACAGTTAAAATCCCCACGATAACTACAACCGAAATAAAGTGCGGAATGTAGGTAATGTTTTGCAATAATTTGCTGTAGGTTTTGCTGCGAATTTCGTTAATGAGTAACGCCAACATAATCGGGATCGGGAAAGCAACCAGTAAAGAAATCAGGTTGATGGACAGCGTGTTCCAGAGCAATCGCCCAAAATAGTAAGAATCGAAAAAACGCTGGAAATGCTCGAACCCCACCCAACTGCTGCCTAGGATTCCTTTGCCCGGGGCGAAATTTTTAAATGCGATCTGCAGCCCGTAAAGCGGGCCGTAATGAAACAGCAAATACCATGCGATCGGCAAAAGCAGCATGAGATACAAATCGTATCTCTTGGCGATCTGCCGGATAAGGCGGCTGCCCCGTTCCGGTCGGAACTGGGGCGCCGCGGCAGTCTCATGGATTTCTGCGTTCTTCATGAACATCCACTCCTATCCCACCTGAGAATCTGCCTTATTTAGCCATTTTGTCATAGGCGTCTTGATAAATTTGCTGGAGCTCTTCAATATTCATCTTTTTCAAAGTGGATTGGAACTCTTCCCACTTGTCGAAGCTCAGCGAACCGGCGATGAACTTCGTGCTTTGCTCCTCATAATACTTGTCGATATCGTTACGGAGCATGTTCACTTTTTGAGCCGTGGCTTCGTCAAACATCGGAGCCGCATAACGAATTTTCGGCATATACGGGTTCAGCGCCTTTTGCGCTTCCTGTACTTGCGGAGGATTGATGTACGAACCCACATATTCGCTGATCAGGTGGGGCGCGCCTCCGCCGGCATATGGCGTAAGCTTAGGCTGGGTCTCAGCCGTCGAGAATTCCGGCTTGTAGGTGGGAATTCCATCAACCAGCTCGTAGTGCTCGCCTTCCCTGCCAAATCGAAGCAGGGTCGAACCTTCGTCGCTAAAGAAATAGTCGATCCAGCGCATGGACACTTCCGGATATTTGTTGATCGAAGTGATGGCAAATGCACCTTGGTCGCGCGGAACCGGAGCGCCTTGGCTTTGCAGGCGATCGCCATGCGGTCCTTCCAGCGGCGCAATTCCGGTATATTGATCCGAAATTGGCAGGAAGTTGTTATTCGTCTGATCGAAGAACAGCCCTGTATTGCCAGAACCTTGTTTCGCCAAATATTGGGCTTCGGTTTGGGAGAATACTTCATGATCCAGCAGATTTTCCGCATACAGCTTGTTCAGGTACATGAGCATTTCTTTGTTGCGCTCGCTTCCCATCCAGAGTTCAACCTTGTCGTCCGTAATGTTAATGTTGTAGCCGAACTGAAGGTCAAGACCGAACGATCCGCTGAAAGCAGCCACGATAGGCAATCCGACAACACGGGAGGTTAAAGGAATTTCATCCTTCTGTCCGTTTCCGTTGGGATCCTGATCGCGGAAAGCAACCAGCACATCATACAACTCATCAAGAGTTTCAGGCACCTTCAGGTTCAATTTCTCCAGCCAGGCCGTATTAATCCATCTCTTGTCCGTCCGGGCCGAATCCAGCGTAACAATACCAGGAATCGTATATATGTGACCCTCCGGCGTAGTAATTGATGCGCGGATTTCCGGATACTCTTCCATCAGTTTGTTGAGATTCGGTGCATAATCCTTGATCAAATCTTCCAGTGGAATCAGTTGTCCGCCGGCTCCGTAACGCACCGCTTCCAATGGAGTAATATTCGAGCGGTACATGATGTCAGGCAACTCATTGGACGCGAACAGCAAGTTTTTCTTCTCCGGAAATCCGTCTGTCGGCGCTTCAATAAATTCCATTTGAACGTTACTCATTTTTTCGTAATCCTGAAATACCGGCATCTCCTTGAAAGGTCCGTTGACCGGAGCGATCCGGGTGAACATTTTCAGCTTCACCGGCTCCTGTACAATCGGGAACCCTTCTTTGCTCACCGTCTGATCTCCCGCTTCCGTTCCCTCGGACGGTGCAGCCGCCTTGTTGTCATTGTTGCCCGAGCTGCAACCCCCGAGCGCCAGAGCGGCAATGATCATCAAGCTCATCGCCGTTCTTCTCCATTGTCTTTGCATTACGAATACGACCTCCTTCATCTTGTTCCTTGCCTCATGATGTAAGCGTTTCCTTTGATGTGTTCCCATTATAGTTCAGCCGCTCGACCTGCAAATTCTACATATTTGACTATTTACTATACTTATTTTACGGATTTACTCACCCTTGCCGGTCCGCTCATATAAGCATGCGGCGTCATGCCGGTGGATTCCTTGAACACCTTGAAAAAGTAGTTATAAGTTGTGAAGCCTACCTGACTGCTGATTTGTTTGACCGTAAATCGGCCGCTCTCCAGCAGCTTGCAGCTTGCGTCGATGCGAACCCGATTCACATATTCGGAGAAGGTCATCTGAGTCTCTACCTTGAAAATCCGGCTCAAATAGGAAGGATTCAATCCGATCACGCTGGCGGCGAGTTCCAGCGTGATGTAGCTATGATATCGTTCCAGAATGAGCAGAATCGCTTGGGAAACATGCCTTGAATAAGGACCGGCTGCTTGACGCTCGCGAAGCAGGTCCAACAAGCTTTCGAAGTAAGCAAGGAGCCACTGTTCAATTTCTGCCATGCTTCCTATATTCTCCAATTCTTCCCGGGACGGTAATCCGGCCGCCGCTGCATCGTCCAACGGCAAGGTCTTCTCCCCGATCGAGAGAAGCTCGCTGACGACCACCTGCACGCTTGGCGAATGAAGCGGCAGCTTCCGCATGGAAGTGAAGACGGCAGCCATCGACCGGCGCACCCCCTCCTTGTCAAGTCTCTCAATCGACAAGAGAAGCTGCTTCTGCTCCTCAATGGTCAACGAGAGGCGCGGATGGCTTGAACCCCGATCCGTCTCCTTCAAGGAAGCAGACGGATCAATGGACCGCTCTGCCTCACGGTAACTGGATTCGACCTTGGACATGCTGCCGCAAATATGCCCGATCGCATAAATACATTTCAAATTCAGGAACAGCCCAAGCGAATGGCTGACATTGCTCATAAGCCTGGCTGCTTCGCTGGCGGCAGCTTGTTCGCTGCGCTCCTTGAATGCAAACACTATGCCCAATCGGCCATTCTCCACATACACCGCCATCCGCTCAGCGGGATCGCCAAGGCTCTGCTGCACAAGTTCCACGGCTTGACGGACCAGACGGTTGATCTGCATATCGCTGCGCGATTCTGTCAGAAGCCGGAACGGGACGATTTGGACCGCGGCTGCCGCAAAACGCACCGAATTGGCAAATAGTCGACTCTGCCTTACATCCTCTTCCAGCGCTTGTGCAGCACCGGGCAAGCCGATAAACAGCTGAACTACCCGTTCGCGCACAGATTCCATTCCTTTCCCCTCGTCCGCTCCTCCGCCTGCCTCCTTGGAACCAAGCTGCTTGGCTTCCTCCCGCAGCTCCTGTTCCGCCTTTTTCAGAATGGAGATCAGCGACTGCTCATCCAGGCGATGCTTAAGCAAGTAATCGACGGCTCCGTTTCTTAGACATTCGCGCACATAATCATAGTCATCGTAGCTGCTAAGCATAATCGTCTTCACGTTCGGATAATGTTCCCGGATCGTCCGCTGAAGCTCCACTCCGTTCATTCCAGGCATGTTTACGTCAATGATGGCAATATCCGGCTGCGATTGTTCCATAGCCTGAAGGGCCATAGACCCGCTATATGCTTCTCCGCATAATTCAAAACCATGGCTCTTCCAATCCGACATGGTCCACAAATGATGATGCACCAACGGCTCATCATCTACTAACAGGACTTGAAGCATCAGCTAGCTCACCTCCCTTGGAGATTGTTTGACCGAATCTATTTGCGGGAACCGGATTACAACTTTGGTGTAGAGCCCTTCTTCACTGAACAGCTGGATTCCGTAGGGCTCCCCGTACATGAGCCGGATTCGTTCATGCACGTTGCGCACACCCATGCCGCTGAAGCGAGACGGACTCTCATCCTTGCCGGTATCTCCAAGAATCGAATACATTTTCTCCTTGGCTATTCCCGGCCCGTTATCCATTATTTCAATCATTAAGTCCCCTCTCTCCCCGTACACTCGGATGAGGATGAATCCGCCCTTCGCGGCCAAGCCTATGCCGTGCTGGATGGCATTTTCCACGATCGGCTGTAGCATCAGCTTCAATACCCGGCATTCCAGTAATGCATCATCCTCAACCTCGATGTGGACCGGGATCGGTTCCATGTACTTATACTTCACAATGGAGACATAACAGTTCACATAATCAAGCTCCTCCCTGACGGTCAGGAACTCGTTGGAATTGCCGAGCACGCTTCGCATGAGTTCGATTAAGGAGCCGGATACCTCTTCGATATTCGGTACTCCGTTCAAATGGGCCAGATACTTGATCGTATTAAGCGAATTGTAGAGAAAATGGGGACGGATTTGCGCTTGCAGCGCCGTCAACTCCGCCTCGTGCTTCGCCTGCTCGCTCATCCGGATGTCCTGCATCAGCCGTTTTAAATCATCGATCATGCTGATGAACACCCGGTAGAGATCGCCGATCTCGTCCTTCGTCTTGATTTCCGTCTTCGGAAAAGACAGATTTCCGTCCTTGACCCGCATCATCATCGTTTTTAGACGCCTGATTTGCAGGGTCGTGCGCGAAGACATTTGAAGCGCCCCGAGCAGAACCACAGCGAAGACAATGACCGAGACCTCGATCATCAGGTTACGGATTCGGACGGACTCGCTCAGCAGCGAGTCAAGCGGGACAAGCGCCCGGGTAACCCAGCCGGTATGCTCGGAGCGGCGGCTGACAACAATAAAGGATTTACCGTCGATCTTTTGTTCCTTCGCTCCTTGGAACGTTCCCGCATTCCCATAAATGACCTGCTGCATTTGCGGCGTGATCGAGGACGGGGCGGAATCGGATTGGTACACCAGCTCCCCCTGTTCGTCCAGTACATAAAGGATGCTGTCGGCGGTCGGTTTTACGCCGTACGTATTGCGGATGAAGTCATACTTCAAATCCACCATCACCACGCCGATCGTCTCCCGGTTATACCGAATGACCCGGCCAACGGAAATGGCGTCCGAGGTGCCTTTTTGCTTGAAATAGGCATGGCGTTCCCCGTTATTCAACATGAATTCCATCGTCTTCGTATCCAGGAAATTGCGGTCGATCCAAGGACTGCCCGTAAAGAATACTTTGCCGTTTAATCCGATCACCGCTATTCGAGATATATAAGGCTTGTAAGAGAACAGTCCCGATAAAAACTCAGTAAGCCGCTTCTGCTCCTGAAACCATTCGTAGCTGATTTCTTCGCTAGGACTCATTACCGTATCGATCACCGTGTTCTTGTTCGTAACTGCGACGGTGTTCAAGCGATCGATCTCCTCCAGCATGAGATTGAGCGATTCATCGGCTTGGCGGATACTGTCCGCGACAGAGGTAACGGCGTTATGCTTGATCGTCTCGCGCATGTTCATATATACAATCGAGGCAATGGTCACGATGGATAGAAGGCTGAGCAGCCCGAAAGCTAGAAATATTTTCCCCTGAATGCCAAGCTTCGGCGAAATTTTGTTGAGTAGAGATATGAATTTCATGTCGGCCTCTCCTTTATCAAGTATCAGGGAAAATCACATCGAGTAAGCGCTGTCAAAAAAGTGTTTCACGCTTCATCCGCTGCTTTCCGCGCGAACGTATAATGGGGGTATCTTGTAAAAGGACTTGAACGCCCGGGTGAACGTATACAGGTTCGGATAACCGAGCGATAAGGCGATTTCCGTCACGCTCGCTTCGGTTTCGACCAGCAGACGCCTGGCCTTCTCCATGCGGATGTTCTGAATATATTTCTGCGGAGGTATGCCGACCTGATTGGTAAAAGCATGGGAAAAATAGGAACGATGCACGCCCGCGAACGCCGCGACCTGCTGAACCGATATCCCTTCGGTAGCGTGGAGCTCCATAAATTCCATGCATTCGCGAATCCAGCCGGAGGGTTCTGACGTGTGGACAACGGGGGATTCCGGCATCAGACCGGCCAACAATTCGCAGGCCAGCCCCTGAAGTTCCAGGGAGACAGCCGGATTCCACCGCTCGAAACGTGCCATTGCGCCAAGCATGCGGTCCAAAGCATCTTTTAGCGGCGGCCTCATTTTGCCGTGGGCAAACGGCCGTTCGGGAGTGATCCCGGCAAGCTTTAGCAATGACATGATCCGGCCTCCGTCCAAGACCAGCCAGCTCATTCGCAGAGGCAGTTCCGAAGAAAGCAAATAGTAATGGTAGGTCTGGCCAGGAAAAAGGCAGAACAGATCATTCTTCTGCAACTCTACCTGCTGATCCTCAAATTCGAAGCAGACTTTCCCTTCCAGCACAAAATGAAGGCTGTAGCATTCAATTCTTTTCGGCCCTACCTTGTAGTTGGGCTTAGCGAAACTGCGGCCCGCACGAACAGGCCATAGTTGTCCCTCCCGATCCAACTCTCCGGGCGTGTAATAGATGAACTCGGCATATTCGTACTCGTATTCCTGCATATTCCGCACCGTCTCAGACATAATCCCCCTCCTTATATACAACAAAATGACAATTCAGATCTAACACTAAGCTATTTATAAATCGTTTACATTCCCATATTATCATAATAGGAGGCGATTGAAATTGTCCAGTAGACCTAACATTTTACTAATCACAAGTGATCAACAGCACTGGAATACGATCGGTGCGTTCAATCCCGAAATATCCACGCCGAACTTGGATCGGCTGGCCCGGCAAGGCACGACATTCGGACGGGCCTATTGCCCGAATCCGACTTGTACCCCGAGCCGTTCCTCCATCATTACGGGGATGTATCCGAGCCAGCACGGAGCCTGGACACTAGGGACGAAGCTCCTGGAGGACCGCCATACGGTGGGAGAAGATTTCAGCGAAGCGGGGTACAAGACCTCGCTGATCGGCAAGGCCCATTTCCAGCCTTTGAAATCTACGCCGGAATATCCTTCGAAAGAAGCTTATCCGATTTTGCAGGATTTGGATTATTGGAAGGGATTCAATGAGCCGTTCTATGGCTTCGACCATGTGGAGCTTGCCCGCAATCATACGAATGAAGCCCATATTGGCCAGCATTACGCCTTATGGATGGAGGAACAAGGCTGCACCAATTGGCGGGATTACTTCCTTCCGCCAACCGGAACGATGGACCCGGCGCAGACTTACAAATGGCCGATCCCCGAGAAATACCACTACAACACCTGGATCGCCGAGCGGAGCAATGCCCGTCTTGAGGAGCATAAGAAATCCGGAGAGCCCTTCTTCCTATGGTCCAGCTTCTTCGACCCCCATCCCGAATATTTGGTGCCTGAGCCATGGGACACGATTTACGATCCGGATAAGCTGACAATTCCTGCCCTAATGCCTGGTGAACACGACCAAAATCCGCCGCATTTCGGGTTGACGCAGGAAGAGGATCCGGACTTCACGCATCTGATGGAGACAGGCTTCGGCATCCACGGCTACCGTTCCCATCATTATTACGAGTATGGAGAAAAAGCGCGATTAACCGAATATGACAAAAAGAAGCTGGTTGCCGTATATTACGGCATGATCAGCATGATGGACAAATATATCGGCAAAATCCTTGATAAGTTGGATGAGCTGGGGCTGGCCGACAATACGCTCGTCGTCTTCACGACCGATCATGGCCACTTCTTCGGCCAGCACGGTCTTCAAGCCAAGGGCGGATTCCATTATGAGGACTTGATCAAGCTGCCGTTCATCGTCCGCTATTCCGGCCAGGTTCCCGCGGGCGCACGCTCCGATGCAATCCAATCGCTCGTCGATTTGGCGCCAACCTTCTTGTCGTTTTGCAATCTGCCGGTTCCTCCGTCCATGACCGGCGTTGACCAAAAAGACGTATGGCTAGGGGTCAGAGAACAGGCGAGGGATCATGCGATCTGCGAATTCCGCCATGAACCGACGACGATTCATCAAAAGACGTACGTAGATCATCGATATAAAATTACGGTTTATTACAATCAGACTTATGGGGAAATTTTCGATCTTCAGGAAGACCCGGGAGAACTTCATAACTTGTGGAACGTAACCGGTTACGAAGCCTTGAAAAGCGAACTGCTGCTTAAATACGCATGGGCCGAGCTCGGCAAAGAGCCGCTGCCTATGCCGAGAATCCATCATGCGTAAAGTCACCGGCCGATTCGACCGAGTGGAACCCTGGAAATAACATATTTTTTTAACGCAAAAAGCGTGAGCGTAAGGGCTCAGACCCTACGTTCACGCTTTTTTTAAAAAATAACGATGCCTGCCACGGCGGCCAGCAGAATCACTCCAAAGGGATGAACCTTATATTGGGTCACCAGGGCGAGGCACCCTACACAAATCAGCAACGTCCCGGCCATGGACCAACTCAACAGAGATTCGCTCCGCCCGCTAAGACCGAAGTGGATCGCGGCGTAAATAATTAAGCCCGTCACAACCGGACGCAATCCGTAAAAAGACGATTTGACCCAATCATTGTTCTGCAGTCTTATGAAGAAAGCCGTTAAAATAATTACGATAATTAATGATGGCAAAATCATGCCGACCGTGGCTGCTACAGCCCCCAAAAACCCGCTCTGCGAGTAACCGATCAGCGTGGCGGTATTCGTCGCAATGGAGCCCGGGGCCATCCCCGCCAAAGATACAATTTCCTGAAACTCTCCGGGATCCACCCATCCTTTACCGGCCACCTCACGCTGAATTAACGTCATTACCGCATATCCGCCCCCGAAGGAAATAAGCCCCACCTTAATAAAAACCAAAAACAGCTGCCAAAGCATTTCTTGATCACCCTTCAGATGTAGTATTCCGGGAAATGTAACTCCCGTTTCGCTTCGGTCTGCTTCTTTTCCGTCCTTACGGGCAATCCCCATCTTCGCTTGAACAAGACCACCGCTATCCCGGCAATCGGTCCGCCAAGGATCAAATAGAAGGAATGAATTCCCGTAAATAGCAGAAGAGCTACCGTGGAGGCCGCAATGACCAGCGTAGCGGCATCCAGAACGGATGATTTCCACATCTTAAAGGCTGCTAGAATAATTAAGGAAATTACCGCGGCATGAATGCCTTTCAGCGCGGCTTCCACCTTTGCGTTATCTTTAAAAGCGGCGCTAAGAAAACTGAGGATAAAAACGATGAAAAAAGTAGGCAGCGTAATCGCGGTCACGGCCGCCACAGCCCCCGGCACTCCGCCGAGACGATAGCCGATAAAAGCCGCGCAATTAACGGCAACTCCTCCGGGTGCGGAGCCTGAGACGGACACCATATCCCCCATTTCCTTCTCGTTCATCCATCGCTTTTTGCAAACAATTTCCTGTTCGATCGTGGCGATCATCGCATACCCTCCTCCGAAAGTGGAAGGACCGATTTTTAGAAAAACGCCAAAAATATTAAAGATTAGTTTCATTTGCCGGGTAACCGCATGGTTCATCCCATTTCACCCTCTACTGTCTCGTTATGCTTATCTAAAAGAAGCTAATTGTATTATATCATATTAATTTCATTTTGAATTAAAGTTTTGAGGTATAATTGTAAAATATCTGATAAACCTTCATAATAACGCTTATTAACGTTCTATTAAGTATAAAAAATACCATTTTGAATTTATGTTGATTATTCTGATGATTTTAACTGGAAATACCCTATGGATCCCGCTATACTTGTGATATCCCGACTAATTAACTTGGAAATGGAGAAAAGTACAAATGATGCCTCATTCCAATTCTTCGATAAAAAAGCAGGTTTATGATCGGATTTCCTATCTCGGGACCGTCTCCAAAGCCGATTTGCTGAATGATTTTTCTTTAACCAGCAGCAGCATGACTCGCCTGCTCGATGAAATGTCCTCGCAGGGGTTGATCATCGTCTCCGGACTAGGCAGTTCCACCGGCGGGAGAAAACCGATCTTGTTCCAGACCAATCCGAAGTACCGCTACATATTCGGTTTGGAAATATCCCGTATTTACTCCACGCTCGGTCTTTATGACATGCATCTCAACGCTTTGTCCTTGACCCGCTGGAAAATGGACGTCAACATGACGCCCGAGCTTCTGGTTGACCATGTAACGAAAGGCGCCCGGGGATTTCTCTCTGAGCACGGCATTTTGTCCGGTGATGTTCTGGGCATAGGAATCGGTGCGGTAGGCCCGCTGGATCAAAAGAAGGGGATCATCCTGGAACCGGAATTGTTCCCCGCTCCATCCTGGACAAACGTTCCGATTTGCGAAATGCTTGAGGAGTCACTGGGGATTCCGGCCAAACTCGACAACGGCGCAAATACGGCGCTAATCGGTGAGCATTGGGTGCTCCGGACCGAAAATATCCAACATGCCCTCTATGTTCATGCCGGCGTGACCATTCGTTCGGCCATGATGTCCAGCGGCCAAATTCTTCGGGGCGCCGTGGATACCGAAGGAGCGGTCGGCCAAATGATCATCCAGACTGACGGGCCAAGGCTTAGAGGCAAGGGCAACTACGGGGCATTGGAAGCATTCGTGTCGATGCCGTCGCTTGAGGAGCGTGTCCGTACGCAGTTGAAAATCGGACGTAACAGCCTGCTGTCCGGCCATTCCCCGGATCAAGTTAACTTTGCCACCCTGGTTGACGCTCTTTCGCAAGGCGATCCCCTGGTCACGGAACAATTTAAGGAAACGGCCGCTTATTTGGGAATTGGACTGGCCAACTTGATTAATGCCCTGCATCCCGAATACGTGATTTTGGGAGGGCCTCTCGTCAGTGCACATCAACTAGTCTTTGATATCTCGCTGGAGATAGCCAAGAAGAACACCTACCACTACCCGGAATACAGCCCGGTATTTACGCAGGGAGTACTCACCGACGAGGCCGTTGCCACCGGAGCGGCCATTATGATGCTCCAAGAATGGGAAGGGAACTGAAGTAACAGAAACTGGATGTTGTTTTCGAATTTATTCGCAGGGATTAAATCCATAATGAAATAAAGACTGGGGAATTTTCTTTTTAATCCCCCTTTATTTGCGTTTTCATTTATAACTTTTCATTGTTTTGACATTATCTAGACAGGGTGATATCTTTGGAATAAATGTAGACGGGGGGGGATTACTTTGACGGGAGGCTGTATTACAAGCCATCATTCCGGAATCGGCGTCATGTGGAAGACCGTATCGGAAGACTGCAATCTGGCTTGCGACTACTGCTATTACAGTACCTGCGGAGGCAAGCCGGGACCTAAAATCAACCGAATCGATTCCGTCGTTTTGGATAAATTCATCAAAGATTACATGCAGCACAGTCAAGGCAGCGCTACCTTTGCCTGGCAAGGCGGAGAACCTTTGCTGGCCGGATACGAGTTTTTTGAAGAAGTCGTTCATTTTCAAGCCTTGTATGCCCCGCCGCATACGGTCATCAGCAATTCTTTGCAGACCAACGCCACGCTGATCGACGACCGCTGGGCTTCATTTTTTAATACCTATCATTTTCTGATCGGCGTCAGTCTGGATGGTCCGAAGGAAATCCATGATTCCCACCGGGTGAATTCCGCCGGCATAGGCAGTTATAATCGCGTAATGGCCGGCATCGAACATCTGCGCAGGCATCAGGTGGATTTTAATATCTTGACGGTCATCCATAAGGGCAATGTCGGCAAAGCCAAGGAATTGATGAAGTTTTACCGGGAGAACGGATTTAACTTCGTCCAGTTTATCCCCTGCATGGACTTCAGATCCCAGCAAATCGACCATCCGGGAGTATATGAAATAACCCCCCGCGAGTACGGGGATTTCCTTTGCGAAGTTTTCGACGAATGGTACAATGCCGGAAAACCGGAAATTTCGCTCCGCTTTTTCGATAATATGCTCAGCGTTTACTTGAACCGGGAAGCCGAGCACTGCGTGCATATGGCTGCTTGCCCTACCAGTCTAGTACTTGAGCAGAACGGGGATGCCTTTCCCTGCGATTTCTACATTAATGAGCAATGGAAGATCGGCAACGTCGCTAGTGATTCCATGGCAGACATGCTGGCCCATCCGAACTATGAGCGCTTCCACCGGATGAAACCTGCCTTGCCGGAAAAATGCCGGTCTTGCGAGTGGCAGCGTTTATGTTATGGCGGGTGTCCGCGGAACCGCAAGTGGAGCATCGATGGAGGCCAGTCCGATACGGATTTCTTCTGTCAAAGCTATATGCAGATTTACGCCTATGCCGACGAAAGAATGCAGGAATTGGGCGGGCGGCTGCGCAAGGAGCTTTTTGCCCACAATTTGCAGCAGTATTTTAACGGCAAGGCACCTGGACGCAATGAACCCTGCGCCTGCGGAAGCGGGAAAAAGCACAAAGCCTGCTGCGCAACGACCGCTACATCTCGGTAATACATTAATATCATCCCTATTTAGCTGTTTTGGTTCTTGATTTAAGACATTTCATTCCTGTGAATGTTCATGGTCGTTCCTTGCAGGATATGGTATATTGTGGTTAAACGGGTTTAGTTTATTGTCTTGTGAAACCGGTTTCCCTAAATTAATGCCGGGAGGAATGCTCATGAAAGTTACGATCCAAGATATCGCCAAGGCGGCCAACGTAGCGAAATCCACCGTATCCAAAGTACTTAACGATTCTCCCAAGATCTCCAAGGAGACCAAGACGAGAGTACGGGAGATCATGAAACAGATGAATTACACACCCAGCAGCATCGCGACCCGCTTGGCGAAGCGGAGTAGTCATAATATCGGGATGCTCATCGACATGTCCAAAGAAAGCGAGTACATGAACCCGTTCTTCTTTCATATCATTTCCGGAATCGAGAGCGTCATCGGTCCGATGAAATACGAATTGACGATCGCCAATGTGCAGCAGAACGATCCGGAACGCAACGTCATAAACAGGCTCGTCCGAAGCGGCCGTATCGACGGACTGATTTCGAACAATGCTATTATGTGCGATGAGATGGTCGACACTTTGAACGGCCTCGCCTTCCCGTTCGTGACGATCGGCGAATATAATTCCCGACCGGTTCCTTGGGCGGATTATGATAACGCCGAAGGGGGCAAGATGCTTACCGGCCATCTGCTTGGTGAAGGTTACCGTGACATCGCCTTCATCGGAGGGGAACCTTTGGAGAGAATCTTCACGAAACGCCACCAGGGATACAGGCAAGCCTTGCTGGAGGCGGGAATTCAGTATCGCGAAGACCGGATCATTCATGGCGTGGCCGATGAGAATCACGGTTATCAGGCGGTACTAGAATTGCTAAAAAGCGATCATCCGCCGGATGCGCTCGTATGTATGAATAATTACACCGCCTTTGGAGCGCTTAAGGCAACTCAACAAGCGGGGGTTGCCATACCCGGCATGATCGGCATCGCAACGTTTGACGATTATCCGTTCTCGCCGCATACGAATCCTCCGCTTACAAGCCTATTCATCGACACGTTCGAATTAGGCGCCACGGCGGGGAAGATGCTGATCGAGCGAATGAACCGACCCGACCTTCCCTTTCCTTCCTTGCTTCTTCAACCAAAGCTTAACGTACGGAAATCTACCCTCAAAAACAAAGCCGGACTGGAGTGAGACTCCAGTCCGGCTTTTTCTTCTATGCTATATATCCTTCCAACGAGCAACGGTAACCGGGGTGGTCTGCGCTCCGCCGGCCGGGCTCAGCGTCCGATTGGAAACGTCAGCCCCGCCAGATGCAACCTCCACGGTCGTCCATGAGCCTCTCGTGAATTTGTATTGAACCGAAGTCCCCGCCGGCCAATTCACCGTAATGCTATAAATCCCGTCGCTGCCCCTCGTCAACTGGTATGCAGGATCGGCCGTATTCCAGCTGTTAAAGCTGCCCGAGATATACACCGGACTATCAGCCGGCGTGTTCGACGGCACCGATACCAGGAACGTCACGCTGTCCTCTTGCGGTTCACCCGAATTCAGATTGCCGTTCACAAGGCTTGACGGTCCGCTGCCGAAGTGATAGTTATTGCCCCCATTGTTGTCCCACGAGTCGGCTCCGTTATTGAACGCTGCCGTCAATCCCGTAGCTGAGCCAAGTTCGATCGTGGCAACGCTGTAGCCCGCGAACGACGAAGAACTCATTTGCACGCCAGGAGCCGTCGTCCAGGTCGAAGATCCGTCCAATTTGTAATGAATGTACTTCGAGGAGAATAGATCGTTCTTGTAATAGATTGTCGCCGAATTGCCCGCTTGAGTCGTGACGGAAACCGCCGCGCTCTCAGGAGATACATTGCCCGCCGCATCGTAGGCCTTCACCGTGTAATTATAAGTCGTGTTCGCGGCCAAGCCCGTATCATTGTAGGTCGTCGTAGCCGTTGTACCCGCCTTCGTGCCGTCGCGGTACACTTCGTACCCGCTCACCGCCACGTCGTCACTCGACGCCGTCCACGTCACGGTCGCCGAAGTCCCGGAAGCCGTCGCGCTCACGTTTTGCGGTACGCTCGGAGCGTTCCCATCGACAATTGGCGCTCCTGCCGCGATATGGCCGGTCGGGGTGTACGTCCATGTACCGACGCCGAAGAGATAGTTTTGCGAATTGTTGCTGTCCCACGTTCCGCTGCCATTATTGAAGCAGGCTTCCAACTGCGTAGCCGTACCGATGTTGATCGTGATCTTGTTAAAGCCGGCATATTCAGAGGCCGGGATCGGCACGCCCGGAGCCGTCGTCCATGTTCCTCCTGCTGGACGATAATGAATATACGGTGTCGTAAAGCCTTGCTTATAATAGATCGTCACATTATTGCCGGCTGCCGTCGTGACGAGAGCTGCGGCACTGAACGCCGACAGGTTGCCGGCCGCGTCATAGGCCTTCACGGTATAGGAGTAGGACGTATTTGCTGCGAGACCCGTATCCGTGTACGAAGTAGTAGCCGTGGTTCCCACCTTGACCCCATCCCTGTATACTTCATAGCCCGTGACGGCGACGTTGTCACTCGACGCGCTCCACGTGATACTTGCCGAAGAAGACGAAGATGCAGTAGCGCTAACGTTCTGCGGTACACTCGGCGCTTCCGTATCCGGAGCTCCCGTCGTTGCCGTTGCCGGTGGCGAGCTCGCCGCGGACTTGTTGCCTGCCGCATCGTAAGCCTTCACCGTGTAGGAATAAGTCGTATTTACCGACAGGCCGCTATCGGTATACGAAGTGCCGTTCGCCGTGCCGACCTTGACGCCGCCCCGGTACACTTCGTAGCCGGTGACCGCAACATTATCACTCGAT
Source organism: Fontibacillus phaseoli (assembly GCF_003337355.1). Lineage (GTDB taxonomy): Bacteria > Bacillota > Bacilli > Paenibacillales > Paenibacillaceae > Fontibacillus > Fontibacillus phaseoli. The sequence goes on from NZ_QPJW01000002.1 coordinate 447,507, forward strand.
GCCGTCCAGGTTATCTTCAAGCTAGTGGAACTTTGAACGGTTGCCGTAACGTTGCTCGGCACTGTCGGAGCAGTCGTGTCCGTCCGTGCCTTTGCGTAGATTTTCGCCGAGTTGGCTCCTATGCTGACCGTGATCTGTTTGCCGGTTATGCCTCCGGAGGCCACGGTTATCTTGTCCGAAGTATTCAGTTGGTTCTCCAATACGGTTCCGACCGCTAGCGTGCTTTCGGTGCGAAGCGGGATTGTGACCGTCTGCGTACCGCCGGAAGCATTACTGAAGACGGAAATAACCTCTTGGCCCAAGTTGGCGCCATTATCCATACGGCGCGAGAACGCATACAGGTTCTGAGCCGACCACATCTCACGCTGGGTACCTTTACGCAATGCCTCGTAATTTTTGCGAATCTGGTTCAGCTTCGCCACATATTGATATGTGCTCGTATTTTCGTTGAAATAGTTCTGAACAACATTGCCGTTACCGTCGCGCTTCACCATCGACCAGCGGTTCCAAGTATCGGCGATGCCTCCGGTAATAATGGAACCGTTGCCGTTACCCTTGTTCTGCTCGGTGCCCTGGAAGACGACGGGCACGCCGCGCACCGTAAAGATAAAGGTCAGCGCGTTCTGCAACTTCTCGACGCTTCCTCCCGCTTCGGTCAAGAACCGGTTGCGGTCGTGATTGTCGATGAACGTTACCATGTGATTGGCGTTGCCGTTATAGTATGAGTCCTGGGCCAGTGTGCTCTTGATGTTGGAGTCGAAAGACTGGCCGTAAGCGAAGCTGTTCAGAACCGAGAAGAACAGCGGGAAGTCGAGCATCCCCCATTCTTTGTTCTGGCCGACCCAGCGAGAGACGAATTCCGCGTTGCCGTCGAAATTCTCCCCGAACGTGTTTACGCCGAGCAGGTTCTGCAGTTCGCCGATGTCCGTCGGCTTGATCAGCTTCGCCGCATCAACGCGGGCCCCGTCTGCTCCCGTGTAATCGAACCAACCCTTTATTGAATTAAAGATCGCGGATTTGGCGGCGGGCACGTCGAAGTCGATATCATCGAGCCCGGCCAAGTCATGATTCTCGATGTAATCCTGTGCCCATTGCGTATAATTTCCGTCAACGAGCGACCAGTTGATATCCCCGTTGTGATGGTACCAGGAAGGATTATTGAATGGAGCCGCCGGTTGCAGGCTCGGAATGTCGTAGTAGGCTTGCGTCCCGAGCATGTAGTCGCCGACATGGTTCGGCACGACATCGATGATGACCTTGATTCCGAGTGCGTGGGCGCTGTCCACGAGTTCCTTCAGCTTTTCCTTCGTGCCAAAGTACGGATTTGCGGCATTGGGATCCTTCACATTGTACCCGTGATAAGCCGTGTTGCGGCCGGTTCCGTTGTTTTCCCGATTCGTCATCTGCGGCTCCGCGACGGGAGAAATCCAGATTGCCGTGTAACCCATATTGTGGATATAAGGAAGCTTATCAATAATTCCCTGCCAATCCCCGCCCTTCATGTAACGGAAATCTTCTTCGCCGTTCTCTGCATACCGGATGGCGGATCCCGTAGCATTGTTGGATTGATCCCCGTCGTGGAACCTGTCCACCATAATTTGGTAGATCGTGTCGTTCTCATCCACAGTGCCGATACTTGCCGCGTGCGCCTGCTGCGGTGAAACAACGAATGCGTTAGCGATGATCGACAGGAACATGATGGCGACCATAAGGATTTGCGTTAAGCGACGCTTTCTGATCATCAATTTAATCCCTCCTCTAATTTATGAAGCGCTTACAAAATGTAGTCCGGCTTTCCGTCCCTTCCCCACATCTGCCTACTTGCAACTTGTAGTTACTTCTGTCAACCAGAATTCTCCGGCTTGCTGATTGATTCATTAATTTCACTAGCCCTCTGCTTGCGTTCAACTCCTTCCTGTAAATTTAATCTCACCACAAGGGGAAACCGGTTTTCCACCATGAAAATATCATGGTTTTGTAATATTGTCAATATATGGATTTGCCAAAGTCATCAAGCAGCAGTTAAAGTCTTTTGGATATAAAATCATTCTACTGGACTTTGAAGAAATCTTTATGAATGTCCAGATGGTCGACGGGATTATAGTTAAAGCAACGATGGACACGGAAAAATTCATGGCAAAATTAATGGACCTCAACGTGCCGGTCATTACGGTAGGCCGCCATAATTTGTCCTATGGAGCGCATGTGCTACGCGTCAACGACTATCACCAGTTGCCCCAAGCCTTGTTTTGCTTAAACGACATCTCCGCCATCGGGGCTTTAAAGGCTTGCAAAGATTTAAGTATCGACGATATGCCAACCGTCTCCGAACTGCTGAGCTTGTCGACCATTCGACATCCTATCAACGAATTGGCCGAGGCCGCTTCTAAGCTGATGATCGAATCTATCGAATCCGACGGTCAGCGGCTCGATCCTGTCGAACAAGTGTTTCCGACGGAACTGATGGTGCGGCGAACCAGCTAATTTCTGAATATGCTTCAGGAAAATTGATCAAAAAATCGAGCAAGGGATTCGTTGTTCCCCTGCTCGGTTTTTCTGCATTATTATTTTGTGGCCCTCATTGAAAACTAAGTCTCAACCAGCCTCTATCATATTCTTACACTAGCTTTCCTCATTCTTTTGAAGATCCATTACCCCTTCCTTACACAGCTTTATGTCAGTTTCTCAAACAAATCATCTATTAATTGTGTCTCATCTTTAAAACATCCATTAATCTTTGTTCTACAGTATCAAGTAAATTTAGCTTTTTGGTTAGATTATATTTGACTACAAAATTCCGTAATATCAATACATCAGAAGCTAACTTCTTATAGCTTGTTAAACACCCTTCTCCACTTATCAGATATCCATGGTCGATCATGTAAGACAGCATTAATACCATACACTTCTTATGCTCATACTGAAGGTGATAGGCCCTGATGTCTAGCGCATTCCCACCGAGCTTTTTGATCCGGCTGTCTTGAATCATGTGCTGAAGAACAGTTAAACCATATATCCGGGTTTCAAATAATATAGGCCCTTTTAATGAAGGTACTCCATTTTTATAACAATACAAAGAATGGACAATATAATTAAAATTAAAAAGAGTATAGTCACTTTTCTTTTTTTTATAAAAGAAATAGCGCAGATTCAGATGTATACGTATTTTACATTCTTCAAGTTATCAGCTACATAAGCGATGTTGTTATTTAGATCGTATCCATATACCAGTGCTTCATGGATGAAGTGATGTTGTCGGTAAGAAGAAGGAGAAGCTTCTATAAAATAGTTATCAAAATTAGCCAGAACAAAATACTCATTATCGATTGATTCCTTTAAAAGCTCACGAAAACATTGGTATTTATGAATAATGTAATTCGGTAAGCTATACTTCTCCAATCACAAGCATTGATCGAATAATTGTTGATCATTTCCATTTTCGAAGAAATACCAGTTTCCTTCGTGGCAATAAACTACTTGTACAAAAAGACTATGAAACCAAGGTCAAATATTAGGATCATCAGATATCATGCTCATTAAACTGCCATAATATTTGTAAGTGTTGAGAACAGGGTTTTCATTTATTTTAAGAATTTGCTCTTCCATTAAAAATCCATCCCTTTATTGATCCGTTTACTTTATCTCCTAAACTTGCTTTGCGATGATATCCAAAAGACATACTGATCCTGAATGCTTAAGCTCCTAACATTTCTATATTGACCTGCTTAAACTCAGCTGCTCCCTGACTGACGAACAAGGCAAGCTTTCCGTGCTGAATGTCGTACATTCTTGCACTCATTGCCACATCTCCGCCGACATAAATTTCACAAATCGTACCGTCAATAAACACCTTCAGCTCGTATTCGTGTTCCGGCAACAGCTTGAACGGACGTTCCAGTTCCACATCATATGGGAAGGTTTTGCCTCCCTCCTCAGATTGCATAATCGGCCCGCGGAAGGTAATCCGGCTGCGTTGGGGCTCCAGCGTAATATAGTAGGCAAAATCAAGGCTTTCACCTGCACGAAGCATGAACCCTAGACCCTGGGTCGATCCCGAGAAACGTACGGTTGTAGAAATCTTACACTGATCGGGCAGTTCCTCCTGTGTGATACAGCCTGCAAAAGCATAAGGAGATTCACAGAGTAGCACATCGTCAGTGATCGACCAATCTCCTGCAATTCCCTCAAAATTCGTGGGTAACTGTTCGGTAAAGGCAGAGTCAACCGTTTTGGGTACGTTCACACCAAGTGTTCCATCCGGACGTTGAATAATTTCATGCACAATCATATTGCCGCCCCAATCCCAGGTGTCATAGTCTTTGCCTGAAGCTTTGGGCGGGTTCCAGCCGAACAGATCGTCATCTTTCGTCGGATTCCAGCCGAACAAATAACGTTTCTGTCCATCGGATACCGACTTGGCCGCATAATAAGCACGTCCATCAAAAGCCTCTTCCTGCGGAGTAATCCAAGGCCCGTTTAAAGATTGGCTCATCCGGTAAAATGTGCCGAAACGCCCCGTATAAGAAGAATAGATGAGGTACCACCAGTCCCCCATCCGGAACAAGTCTGGGCATTCATGCGCTCCCACATGCAGGTTCGGTGCATACAGCGGCTCACGGTACTCCCAATGCTTGAGATCCTTGGACGACAGCAGACCAGTGCAGCCTTTCCGGTTCGTCGAACCTTTTGCAAGGGCTGCGATCAGCATCCAGTATTGGCCCTCTTCTTCATTCCAGAATACAAAGGGATCACGCCAGTCCGCCAGCTCATAAATTTCGCCATCCGGACCAAAAGTGTCTTCAGGAATTGGCTCCCATGTCCGCAGATCCTTGCTGATGGCATGGCAGGCGAACTGTTTCCCTTCGGGAAAGATACAATAGAACATGTGATAGATATCGTCCACTTTGAGAATATGGCCGGTTCCGCCTTCGATCTGGCAAGCTCCATCTTCCCTGTAGTTCACAAAATCTTTCGTTCCAAGTAAATGCCAGCCGTGCTCAAGGCCTTCACGATAATTGCTTCTCCAGCCATGGAGATAAAATAGTTTAAATTCCCCGTCTTCATAGTAGGGGATTACGTCCCCTACCCAAGCGTTTTCCGGACGATAAAAAAATTCTTTCATTAGTTATTCCTCCCGTTTTTCTAAGTGGCTAAGCGTTCATTTAAAGAAACCGGCGTATAAGCATCTCTTGTACCCCGATCCTGATACCAATAGACGGTGGCGGCATACAAACACTGATTATTAAAGCCCCACTGATTTCCTTTATATTTCTCAATATAGCCTTCAAAGGAGTTCATGAAGGGAACATTGTCGCAAATTTGAAAACGATTCACTGAGGTGTGCCCATTGGCATCTAATTCAACAAAAGGCTGACTTGCAAAGGCGCTATCAAACATAGGAAAGGGTGGCTCTGCTGCCCAGGCATAACCAATGTAGTCCTCGCTACCCGTTCCGAATGTAGATGGAAAGGTTTCACCATCCACAAAAAACTTCTCGTCTCCCTCGCCCCACCACCAGTCAATGGTCTTCCTGTCTCCTATCCCATACCACCATGCCTCGGCTTCCTCGTCCAGTTTCCCCCAGGTGTTGTATACGTGAAGATGAACACCGCAGAATCTTCCCCGGCCTTTTGTCAGCAGCAGCGGCCAATCCGGCCAGCGGTCACCGCCATCCGTAAAGCGTTCAGTATCCAGATTCAGAAACTCATCCCGGTGCCATTTGGCATGGAATCGCAAGAGGTTATCCGTAGTGGATTTCAATAAAGATGTATATTGAAAATCAGCCTCTACCTCACAAGGCTCCGTACCGTCATTTACAATTTCAATCCTTGCACCTTCTGAGAACGGCATGTACCAAAAAAAATCACCTAAAGGCGCCCATACAGAAGGATGCTCTTCATTATCCCATTTCATTGAAATGGCCAATTGTCGGGCCAAACTCCGCTGTCGTTCCTCGCTCTGTCTTCCAATATCTGTTCTGATACGGATCATAGAAAGAGCGCCTGCACCTTGTTTGTCAAACAGTACAGCTTTGCCGCCTGCCGGTACATTACCGTTACAATAGCACTTTTCTAACTACTGCTTCGGCTGCAGCAGAGATACTGGGAACTGCAAGCTGAAGAACCAAAGCCCCTATAACCATTTTGGAGATCCATGCTTTACTTCTTTTGATTTCCTTCATCTAACGAGCCTCCTTCGTTATTTCCTTTTCATGCAAATATTCGTATGCAATTCTGAATTGCCCTACTTATACAAGGATGCATAGTCATGAAGTAAAAAAGGAGTGAATGAAGCGCTTCCATTTAGAGGGATCAAAATAGCTTTAATAATTGTTACATTACTCATACGATTTAATAAGGAGCGCCTAAGCGCTCACGTTACCAAACGGACTGCATCTCCCAAATCTCCATGGATTTCACTAATAGTTCCCCATTTCCCCAAATCTCAAGTCCCAGAGCATTTTTACGGCTCGGATACACCCGGGTCGTCAGACTTTTCAATCCATTGGCATAGGCTTCAACCATGGAGCGATCCAAATAGATGTGCAGCTTCAGATTTTCTCCTAGTAGTTCCAACTTACCACCCTGAATTCCGCTGCATTTTTCCCCCGGATGTTGCGTTGTTTTTGTCCGATCCACTAAGAGCATAACTTCATTTAAATCATAATACAGCAGCGTTTCTTCCTCTCCATCCGGCGACTGTCGGACTTTGATTCCAAGTTGTTTCGCAGTGCCAGGCTCCAGTTCTAATTGAATCTCAAGCATGTCGCCCAGAACATCTTGGAGCAAATCATTAGCTTCAGCCAATGATTTGTCACGAAGTGATAGTAGTTTCTCGCCCCGCAGCGATTGCAACTCCTTAATCGGCTCCATTCCCAGCCGTCCGTCCTCCCGCAAATACACGCTTAACGGTAATCCGCCGTTATGAGCCCAGCCTGATTGGTATTCCAGCTCAGACGTCCGGTCCCCTTGGGCAATTGTAAAAACGATATTTCTGCCCGTCTTCGGATCAACCATTCCGCTCGGACCGGTAAAATGGAAATCGCCGACATCAATCAATTGAGGTTCCTCTTGATCCGGTATGAATGATAACTCGTGCTTATTAAACTGGCCGATCCAATAGAAAACCTCAACATCGGCGCCAACTCCCACTGGGCTGACCAGCAAGAGATACTTGCTCACACCATGCTTGTCGCTGCCAAGAGGAAGAAATACAGGGAGCTCCCAAATGGGTCCAAGATAGGGGAACTTCTGAATATCTGCTTCAAAAAATGGTCCTTTATACGTCCAGTGCAGCATATCCTGCGAGATAAACGCCAATGCTGCCCCGCCTCCGCCCTCAATCCCTGATCCGACCAGGGCATACCAGACGTCCTCATCCTTCCACACGAACGGATCCCGGAAATCTCCAAATGCACCCATTCCCTTTTGCTGTACGATGAGCAGCTCTGGATGTTTGATCCATTTCACCAAATCAGTGTCTCCATCTTCAGAGTAAGTGCTTCTTGCAAGTGCCACGCTCTGATTCGGCGAAGCACTATCATTGCCCGCGGTAAAGAATAAGACAGGAAGTCCGTCCGCATCATAAGTTGCACTTCCTGACCAGATCCCGTCCGGTGCGAGCTGATCCTTCTCCGGTGCCAGAGCAATAGGAAGATCGCGCCAATGCACCATATCCTTGCTCGCCCAATGTCCCCAATGAATATGATGAAAGTAAGGCCCTTGCGGGTTATGCTGATAGAACAAATGATAGTGACCGTCAAAATAAATCGGTGCATGCGGTTCGTTCATCCAGTGAGCTGGCGGGCTGACATGATATTGCGGTCTATGCCGATCTGCCAGCAGTGGTGCACGATCCAACTTGATGTCATCATATTTCACTTGCGGCACGGTACCTCCGGGTGCAGAATCCAACACCTCCCGATAAGAAGCTGCTACTTCCTCATTACTCAAGGCGCGGTTATAAATCTTCAGTTCATCCATGATCCCGCCGAACATATGAAGGTTGAATACTTCTGCAAGCTTGCTGCTGTGATTGTTCCTGCCGATTAGCAAGTCTGTGTCCGCCGCCGCAGCCATGCGGGAACCACGGTCAACAGCAGTTGAAGCGATCTCACTACCGTTAAGAAACAACTTAACTTCTCCATCGTTCCCATTGAAAACAGCGTTTAGGTAAGACCATTCATTCTTTGGCAGTTCATAACCGTCCGGTGACCAGAGTTCCTTCCAGTCTCCTCCCTCAAGTCCAATTTGGAAAGACCAGGAGCCATGACGGTACATTCCCAGCAAGAATCCCTGTTTATTATTCATATTGTGTTGGTTCACGATGGCAGCGAGCTTACTTTCATATCCCCATTCATAGGTACGCGGGGCAACCCATACCCCGATACTGAGAGCTGAGAGATATTCCAGTCTTCCATCCCCCGCTTCTCCGTGAGCGGAATGGGCAATGTACGACGAGTAACCATCGAAGAGAAGCCCATGTCCAGACACTCCCTGTCGCCACGGTGGAGTACAAGATTCGGTGAACTCCGCTTGGTTAAAGACATACTGTACATCATCCTGGGTTCCGGATATACTCTCCAGAGCACTTGCTCCCGTCCCTTCATCAAAGGCCCAATACATCATTAAACCTTTATTATCGATAATTCCGCTCATACAATAACCCTCCCTGATATCTGCTCTGTGCTGCCATCGGGCTTATGAATGGAACCAAGAGTATGGATATGAAGCAAGTTTAGCACTGCACTCCCTGTCTCTACGCTTATCTGCACTTTTTCAATTGGGTTAACAGGAAAAACCTGATCAGTCAGCGCAACTATTCCATCATTTGCAAACACTTCGACCACACTGCGATCCACCCAGATTCGCAACTTGATATTACCATTTTCCGGGATCAATCTAGCACCGTGCTTACATGCAAATGACGGGCTAAAATCAGTGAGACCGGACTTAGAACGGTCGATAAACAACCACTCTCGCTCAGGATCATAACCAATAATTGTTTCATACTGTCCAGAAGATTTTAATTTGATGCAAACTTCGTCTCCGGAGTGGACATCAAGGTCCACATCAATCTCCAACAGGTCTCCGTTAGTCTCGTGAATTACCGGATTCTCGCTTGTTACTGCTAAATCACTCCATGAGTGGGTCTCTTTCCGCAGTTTTTCTATCTCCTGAACAGGCATTTGCGATAGAATTACGTTACCGTTCCGGTTGGTCAGTGATAGTAAGCGGGGGAGGGTCATGGCACCTCTCCAGGAAGCGGTTGGTACCTGATTGGCATATTTCCAGTTGTTCATCCATCCGATAATTACGCGCCGTCCGTCTTCCTCCGGAATATCCGACCAAGATACAGCGGCGTAATTATCTCTTCCCTCATCTAACCACAGCACAGTATCAGGAGCATTATCATTTATAAATTCAAAGCCATCGAAGCTTCCAATGAAATATTGGGTTTTGGAACCTTCCGGATAGTCCGGATTGTCTCCGATACTCACTAACAAAACCCATTTTTTTGAAGTCGACCCATCGATGGATAACTCAAATAAATCAGGACATTCCCACACACCGTAGTGCGCACCATCTCTCTTTCCGAATTCGCTGGCAAAATCCCAATCTTTCAAGTTAACGGAACGATAAAAGCGGATATGATCTCCACATGCAAGGACCATAATCCAGTGGCCAGTTTTCTCCATCCAGAATACCTTGGGATCCCGGAATTCGGTGATTTCAGCATCACTCAGAATCGGATTCCCAGAATAGAGTGTCCAGCTTCTGCCTTTATCCTTACTGTATGCCAGGCTTTGGCGCTGCCGCGGTCTGTCAGAATCCGGGTATATATCTGCATGGGTGAATATTGCAACCAAGCCTAGCCCGCCATCAAAAAATCCACTGGTATCGTTCCAATCAACAACTGCACTTCCAGAGAAGATAGCCCCGTTATGATCCGGCACCAAGGCTACAGGAAGTGTTTCCCATTTTACGAGATCCTTACTAACCGCATGTCCCCAATGCATAGGGCCCCACACTGTGTTTCCGGGATGATGTTGATACATCAAATGGTACTCTCCTTCAAAGTAGACCATACCATTTGGATCATTTAGCCACATAGCAGGCGGAGAATAATGGAATTGAGGCCTGTATGATTCAGCAGACAAATCGGTGCCGATAGACTGAACTAATTCCGCTGCCTGTCGATAGGTTGGAATAGCGGGAATGGCTCCTTTTTTTGTTGTAACCAAAGCCCCCACTGCATTAGCGAAGCTTATAATCGGGATCCAGTCCTGATCTCTGATCTGCTCGATACTGCATCCTTTCTCGAGCAGCTGATAGAGGAACCCGCCAAGAAAAGCATCTCCCGCTCCAGTAGTGTCAACGGTATGAACTTTGAAACCTGGCACATCAGCGAATTTGGAACCATAGCCAAACCTAACGAAGCACCCTTTTTCAGCCTTAGTCACCAGTATCACTTTCACCTTGAATTGTGACTGAATTTGACGAGTACCCTCTTCCAAATCAGTTGTCCCCGTAATAAACTCAAGTTCTTCCTCGGAGATTTTAACAATATCCGCAAGAGCAAGCCCTTCTTTTATCCTGGACTTCGCTTCTTCTAAATTCCGCCAAAGTGCAGGTCTCAAATTGGGATCAAATGATATCAAAGCTCCATTCTCTTTTGCATATGTGCATGTTGTTAGCGTTGCATTTGCAGAAGGTTCATGAGTCATTGATACAGATCCGAAATGAAAGACTTTCGAACCCTTGATACGCTCCAGATCAATATCATCCATTCCTAGAAGCATATCAGCACCTGGATTACGGATAAAACTGAATGTACGGTCGCCATCTTCTTTCAGATGAACAAAAGCCAGCGTAGTACTCGCCTTATTCTCCTTGACTAACCCCTTTGTATCAACACCATTACCCTGCAATACTTGAGTAAGATACTCTCCAAACTGGTCATCACCCACTTTACCGATAAATGCCGTGGATTTTCCAAGCTTTGATAGAACAACAACCACATTCGCAGGAGCACCACCGGGATTGCATTCAAATAGCTGCTCTCCCTTCTCGGACAAGCCTGCCGGAGTAAAATCAATCAGTACTTCACCTATTGCTGTAATGTCAACCATATGGTTCTCCACCCCTAATTCATCATTTATATATACGACTCTAATCCGAAAACATATATAGCAAGCCTGAGTGAAGGCACTTCATTCAGGCTTGCTATATGCCTTAACTATCTTAATTTATTTTTGGGCTGCAAGATAACGATCATATCCATCTTGGTAAACCTTCATCAAATCATCCAAGCCCATATTTTTAAGCGAACCCAGGTAATCGTTCCACTCGGAGTCAGAAACCCCATTCAACATAAATTTAGCGCGCATGGAATTAGTATACGTTTGAATCTCCGGTTTCAGCTTTTCGATAGTTTTCAACTCTTCTTCTGTAAAGAAGATATTCGGGTATTTCTCCTTTTGCATCTGCGGTACAAAAATATTTTTGATATCATCCAGTCTTTGCTGTGCACGCGCTTCAGGAGGCGCAATATTTTGGAAATCTTCACCAGTGAATACGCCGCCACCACCTAGTGATACGGTTTGACGGAACTCTCCCGGATTGCTGATATCCGACTTCTGCACCAGTTTACCATCAGCAGTTTTCTCAAACCATTCGCCAATCGGGCCCCAACGGACTTCCGCAGTAGTTTCCGGTTTGTAAATCAAATCCAACCACGCAGCAATCAATGCAGGATTCTTTGCTTCTTTTGTAATTACCGAACCTCCTCTAGAAATTGCGGAACCACTGTTCCATTTGACAACCATATCTTTAAAGGGAGGCACGATCGGATAATGTTTGTCACGTTCAGGACCCACTACGTCCGTACGGTCCCACCAGAGAAATGAGCCAAGGGTTTCTTGCTCTGTCTTCCCCTTCGCATAATATTGCGTATATTCTTGAGTGAAGGATTCCTTATCAACAAGCCCTTCTTCGACCCATTTCGCAATCTCCCTTATAGCGTCTTTATATCCATCTTGAATAGCTGCGTAAGAAACCTTACCATTGTCCACGTTCAAATGTTCAGCGTATGCATTGTTAGAAGGTTGATAGGTTTTGTCTGGTACACCAAAGGCTCCGAACAGATAACCGATATCGCCCGTCCAGAATGCATTGACAAAGGATAACGGAATTTCATCCGCTTTTCCGTTGCCATTCGGATCTTTGGTTTTAAATGCCACCAATACATCATGGTATTCTTGAAGAGTGGTTGGCATTGTCAACCCTAACTTTTTCAGCCAATCCTCATTTATATAGAGGAAATCCGGGTTGGCACCAATCTCTTCTTGACCGCTGCCTAACTCTTCACCCGCAGGAAGGGAATAAATATTGCCATCTGGGGCAGTAACTTCGGCTTTGATATCCGGTCTTTTGTCAAATAACGCTTTCAAGTTTGGCATGTGTTTGTCAATCAGATCATTTAGAGGTATAATAGTGCCGTCCTTACCATATTTCATCAGCTCTGTATCTGTGAACGAGGCTCCGAAGAACATTTCAGGCAAGTCGCCACTTGCTATCAGCAGATTCTTCTTCTCGTTGTAATCTGTCTCGACAATGGTATTCCACTCGATATGAACATTTGACATTTCCTCAAGTTTTTTAGCCATGGTCATTTGGTTATAATCGCTTGGCGCCAGCGGAGCTCTTCGAGCAACCACCTTTAAGGTGGTTTTTTCTTTCAAGGGAAACTGAATGGATGCACTTTCATTCGTTTGGTTTACACTATTCTCTGTAGTCGTACCTGCCTTTCCATTGTTGCTGTTGTTACTGTTACAGGCCGTAGCAAACATGGATACGGCCATCACTACTGCCAATAGACCCACTACTTTTCTGTTCATTCCTTTTAACCTCCCTATTAAATCTCTTCATACCACTTTGAGCCGGGATTAACCAGTCCCATTCTAATCCAGCTTCAAAAACACCTCCTTAACGGTTATTTAACAAGCTATCTCTCACCCCTTCACCGAACCCACCATTACTCCTTTGACAAAATATCTTTGCAAGAACGGGTATAAAACTAAGAGTGGAACCGCAGAAACGATGATGACTCCGAACTTGATTAATTCCGTCACACGCTGTTTGGCCAGCATATTATCAATATCCATAAGCATATTCCCGGACGGTTGGCTTTGGATCAAAATGTTGCGAAGAACTAGTTGCAATGGAAACTTATCGCCATCGCTCAAGTAAATGAGAGCATCGAAGAATCCATTCCATTGGCGAACGACAGCGAAGAGAACAAGAACTGCAATAATCGGTTTTGATAAAGGAATAACAATGCTCCATAAATATCTGAGATTCCTCGCCCCATCAATGGCGGCTGCCTCTCTAAGCTCATCAGGCAACTCCTCGAAGAAGGTCTTTGCGATGATAATCAGGAAAGCATCCATTGCACCCGGGAGAATCACCGCCCACATCGAGTTCATCAGATGCAGGTCTTTTACAACGAGGTAAGTAGGAATAATGCCACCATTAAAGAACATCGTAATGATGAAAAAGGTCATTATTACGTTTCTTCCATAAAAGTCTTTCCTTGATAATGGATAAGCCGCCATAATGACAAGTACTGTACTTACCAATCCATTCAATGCTGCGTAGAGAATGGAATTCTTATATCCGTTCCATATTGAAGCATCGCTAAAAATCCTTTTATATCCATCAAAAGTTATACTTTGCGGCAGCAGCCATACCTCACCGGAATAAATCTTGTTCGGATCACTTATAGAAGCGATCACTATAAAATATAAGGGATACAGAATCAATAAAGTGAAGCAGCCTAGAAACAAATAATTGATTACATCAAATCCTAGATCCGATTTCGTTCTTCTCTTTAACATGGTTTCTCTCCTTCTTCTAACAGACTTTCTTCGCCCCTAAAACAAGCCCTTGCCGCTAATTCTCTTGGTTGTTTTATTCACAATGACCAGTAGTATCAGGTTTATCACTGAATTAAACAGTCCGATCGCTGCCGAGAAGCTGTATTCAGCTCGCTGAATCCCTACTTTGTATACGTAAGTCGGAATAATCTCAGATGTAGCGACATTTAAATCAGTCTGCATAAGAAAGGCCTTTTCAAACCCCACGTTCATTAAATTGCCAACAGCCATAATGAACAGAACAATAATAGTAGGAGCAATACCCGGTAAATCAATATGTCGAATTCGATGCCACTTGGATGCACCATCCATAACCGCCGCTTCATGCAAATGGGGGTCGATCCCTGCCAGGGCGGCCAGATATATAACTGACGCAAATCCGGTCTCCTGCCATACGGATGAGAAAATGTACAGAGGCCTGAACCACTTCTCCTCTCCCATAAACATAATCGGTTCGCCGCCGAAGGCGGTTACAATATGATTAATCAAGCCGCTAGTGGGGGACAGAAAGATGAACAGCATGCCGACCAATACGACGGTTGAAATGAAATACGGCGCGTAAATCGTAGTTTGAATGAACTTTTTCATCTTCTGCTGTCTCAATTGATTCAGCATAATCGCTACAATAATGGGAAAGGGAAAAGCTATAGCTAAATTGAGCAAGCTTAGTAAAAGAGTATTTCCAACGATTTGTTTGAAATTGTATGATTCAAAAAAGCGTTGAAAGTGTTCCAGCCCTACCCACTCACTGCCCCAAACCCCTTTGGAAGCTACAAAGTCTTTAAATGCGATTTGCACCCCATACATAGGCCAATATTTAAAAATCGTAAAATAGGCTACTGGGATCAAAATCAATAAATACAATTCATAATTCTTTTTCATTTTCCCAAGCATGTATTTCCCCCCATATCCAAAGTAAACGATTACATAATAAACATGAGCTTTTTATCTAATTTTGTTGCTCCCCTGCCCCTAATTAAAGGCTGACACTTGCCCCGAGTATATAAAACACACGAGCTGATTATTAATATAAATTCACTTGTCAAAACCTTGATATTAACAACAGGTAATCGTTTGCGTAATCGTTTTTATAGATTGATTTTATTTGTTTTTGAGAGCGTTGTCAATATTTTTTCTTTATCTTGAAGTTCTTCTTTCAATTGCTCAATATTCGGTTCATACAATGGAAAACGGACAGAAAATGCATCCTGTCCGTTTTATTTATATAACCTCTAGTAATTTATCGTTGCATAGAAACTAACCCATGAGCTACTGGTCGGTTATTTTTAGGCGGTGAAGCGTCCCATTATCTGTGGAATAGAAAGTGTAACTCCCAATAGCTGTGATAGACATTTCCCCGGTCCTCAAACAGGCCGGTAGATGGATTATATCTTTGAATTGTTGCTTGAAGATTACTGCCACCCGAGAGTCCTGACAAAGAGTTCACAGTGAGTATGGCTTGGAAATCGGCACGGCTAGGAGTAAAGGTCTGACTGTAAGATGTTTCCCCTGGAAAAACATTGCTAACATTAAGATTTTCGCTTGCAGCACTGACCATAATAGGAATCAGGAACAGACAAAAAACCAACTAAAGATCATCATATTTTTGGTTTTATTAATGAAGCTTTAATTCAAAAATTATCAGTAGGCCACGCCACCTCTCAGATTGGTCTGCAGCAACCACACATATCATAAAAGCGCTTACAAATTGCTAAAAAACTATTTTCCATCATAAGTAGCAGTTGTACTACTAGAAGGCATCAAATTAAAACGTTTGCGTAATCGTTTACTTTTTCAAGAAAAAAATAGTCAGAGCGATTGTCTGACTATCAAATTGGCATCTAAGCGATATTCTGCTTTTCCTAAAGTTCCGTCCTCAATTCTCTGCAAAATTACTTCAGCAGTTTTTACGCCAAGTTGAAATGATGGCTGTTGGATGACGGTTAACGGCGGATGAGTGACCCGAGTCCACTGAAAATCATCAAAGCCCACAACGGCTAACTGGTCCGGTATTCGAATCGAATTTTCTTGCAGATATGTCATTGCGCCCATTGCCATGACATTATCCGTCACAAAAATAGCTGTTGGATTCAATGCCAGCAAATCCCCCATGCTGTTGTATCCGCTCTCAAAGCTCACATCTTCAAAACGAATTAACGAGTCATCCATTTTAAGGCCAGCGCTCATCAGCGTTTCAGAATACCCCTCATAACGTTCATTCGTTGTTGTAACCGAAAGAGGGCCTGATAAAAGAGCAATTTTCCGGTGACCTTTGTCTATAATTTTTTGTACTGCTTCCTTAGTCGCTGTTTTGTTGTCAATGAGGACGGAATCTCGTTCACAATGTTTAGGTACTCTGTCAATATATACCACCGAATAATCCCCGAACAAACGCTCGTAATCGTAATCCCTGCTAGCCGGAGCCATAATCAGTCCATCTATCATTTGTGAATCAAACATCCCAATTTCTTTATTTTCCATTTCAAAGTTGTCACTAGAGTCACTCAAAATCAAATGATAGCCTCTTTCTTTCAGTACGCTTTGAACTCCGGCTGCTACCGACATAAAGTAAAAGTTAGAAGCCTCTGAAGCAAGGATCGGTGCAAGAAACGCAATAATATACGACTTACGGCTGCGCAGTGAGCGGGCTACCGAGTTGATTCGAAAGTTTAGTTCATTCATTGCAAGATGAACCTTCTGTTTCGTCTCGTTGGATACAAACCGCGTCCCGTTAATGACATGGGAAACAGTGGCTGTAGATACATTAGCCCTTAAAGCCACATCTTTAATACTAACATTCTTTTTTTCAGTCATCTAAGTTACACCTGTTTCATTTCACATTAAGCACTCATTACCTCATTATTCGATACTTCATTGTTATTCCCAATGTATCATTGAAGTAAACGATTACTTACTATATAATATATTTTCACTAGAAGCTTTTGTCAAATATTATTGTGACTGTCAAGCACGTAAATAATGTCAGCTGACTGAATCGTCTCAATTCGGTGTGTTGAAATCAGTGTCGTTTTACCTGCCATCATCCCGTGCAGCTCGCCGAGCATTTGATCTTCCGTTGCCCGATCAAGCGCCGAAGCCGACTCATCTAGAATAAGAATATCCGGCCTCTTAAGGATGACCCGTGCGATAGCCAAGCGTTGCCTCTGTCCTCCGGACAGGACCGGATCTTGCAAGATGCTCAGACAGGCCTGAACGATTTGACTTTTGTCCAGTACGGGGTATTCCCCTTCCCAGTCACAGTCTACGAGCAGCCCGTCCTTACCGTGCAAGGTAATTTTCCCCTGTACCGCCATGAATTAATATGCAATCTTCAGCCTACTTGACCAATTTCCCCTAGAATAAGCTTCTCTCATGAAAGAGAGTATTTTAATCGCACAATACTCCACTATCAAGAGTCTAGCTCTCAAACGCAGGTTTCATTTCCCAGACCTCCATCGATTTTACCGTTAGGGTGCCATCGCCCCAGATTTGTATGCCAAGAGCATCCGGACGGCTCGGGTAAACGCGAGTCGTCAAGCTCTTAAGTTCGTTGGCATACGCCTCTACCATAGAACGGTCCAGATAAATTTGCAACATCAAATTCTCGCCGTCTAACTCCATCCTTCCGCCTTGAACACCTCGATCCCAATCTGCCAGTTCGTCCAGTGTTGATTTGTTCCTGTCCACGATCAAAACCGATTCCTTCCTGTCATAATAGAGCAACGTTTCTTCTTCGCCACCGGGAGAGCGGCGGAATTTTATTCCCAATTGTGTGCACGTTGCAGCCTCCAACTCAACCCGGATTTCCAACATATCGCCTTTGACTTCTTTCAACAATTCATTAGCTTCGTCTAGGGGTTTATCCTCGAACGATATGAGACTCTCACCACGAAGTAATTCCATTTCTTCTATGGGCCTTATTCCAAGCCGCCCTTCTTCGCGAAGGAATATGCTAAGGGGAATTCCCGCATTATGGGCATATCCGGAATAATAATTAATTTCTGACGTTCTAACCCCTTGGGAAATAGTGAATATGAGCTTACGTCCCGTCTTCGGATCAACCATACCGCTAGGACCTGTGAAATGGAAATCGCCCAGATCAATCAACTGTGGTTCTTCCTGATCTGGAGTAAATCGCATGGCCACCTTGTCGTAAGTACCAATCCAGTAAAAGACTTCAACGTCGGCTTCAGGGCCAAGAGGGCTAATGAGCAAAATATGTTTTTCAGTTCCAGCTTGGTCCTGACCGAGCGGAAGAAATACGGGCAATTCCCACATATTACCTAGTTGAGGGTATCTTTTGCAATCGCTTATATAAAAGGGACCCTTATACTTCCATTCGATCATGTTTTTTGACGTATAAGCGAGTACCGTTCCCCCTTGACCATCGGTCCCTGAACCGATCAGAAGGTACCAGGTATCCGAGTCCTTCCAAACAAAAGGATCGCGGAAATCGCCATAGAAGCCTTGTCCTTTCTCTTGGACGATGACAGGAACGGGATGTTTCTCCCATCGGACCAGATCGTTATCACCGTCTTTCAGAAAGGTACTTCGTGCCAGCCCTACCCTTTGGTTCGGAGTAGCACTATCATCGCCGGCGGTATAGAACAATGCTGGAACGCCGTTCTCGTCATAAGCGGAACTACCGGACCAAACGCCATCTGGGTCCAGACCGTTTTCCTCTGGTGCAAGCGCCCATGGCAGGTCCCGCCAATGCGCTAAGTCATTGCTAACCCAATGACCCCAATGGATCGTATGCAAATACGGTCCATGCGGATCATGCTGATAGAACAAATGATATTGCCCGTTAAAATAGATTGGCGCGTGCGGCTCGTTCATCCAATGCTGCGGTGGACTGATATGGTATTGTGGACGATGTATGTCGTTTGCAAGCAAGCGGCGGTCCAGTTTGATATCATCGTATGGAATCGTCGGAATCGAACCTCCGTAAGGAGTTACATATTCCCAATAAGCCTGTCTCACTTCTTCCGGAGAAAGAGCTCTATTGTACATTTTTAATTCATCGATCAGACCACTGTACATATTAAGTTCATATGGTGTATCGCCCAGTATAACGCCCTTATTGTTCTTGGCGATCAATAAATCCTGGTTACATCGCGTAATCGCTGCGCTTGTAACGATTGATTTGGCTGCTACCTCTTCACCGTTCAGATAGAGTTTCATTATGGCATTCCTACTGTCAAAAGTTGCAACAATATAGGACCACTGATTAACGGAAAGGGGCTGTCCATCCGCCCAAATCTCAACCCATTCGTTATTTATTCCAACTTGCAAGGACCATTGGCCGTGGCGTAGTATGCCAAATACAAAACCTTCCTTCTTCTCACGGTCATGCTGATTTAAAATGGGCGAGAGCCTTGCTTCCATGCCTCTTTCATAAGTACGGGGCGCTACCCATGCTTCAATTGTAAGTGCATCTTCCGGCATAACGGTTTTCTCTGCCGGACGAGCGATCCAATTGGAATACCCATCAAACATTAATGCATTTCCGATAATCCCTCTTCTCCTTTGGGGATCATGCGAATTGTTATATCTCGCCTCATTAAACACATATTCAATCTTGTCCTTAATTCCGGTAACCTGATCAAATGCTTCCTTCCCACTGGCTTCGTCAAAAGACCAATGGCTTATCAATCCTTGTTTATTTTCCATTTGAAAATTCCCCTCACCTGATATTTTCCAGAGGTTATCCTAAAGAGTGTTCACACTTTTGATCTCAGCCAACGGTTCCTTTCGGAACAAAGGCGCAATAATAAGAAGTCCAAAGCCAAAAAATGCACCGGCTAACAGATACATAACCGTAACAGACAACTGATCCTTCAGCCAACCCGACATGCTCATCGTTATCAGCATCGAGCCCATAAAGAGAGGTGACAGGATGCCATTCACACGACCGACATAGGATTGCTCCGTATTTTTCAAAATCAAAGTCTGAACCGCAACCTGAAAGCCTGGCGTAACCATGCCGATGAAAAATTGAGCCAAAAACGTAAGCCACATAAACGTCGATAAACCGGAGACCGCCATACACAGTGCATTGACAGCCAAACCGATAGCAAGCAGGGAGCGGGCCTGCATGACATTGCTCAGCATTACCGTCAAGGCTCCGCCGAGAATCATCCCCATACCATTCAAAGAGAGCAGCCACTGCAAATCTTCCTTTGGCAATCCGAGTCTATCTGTAATGAGAAAAATGCCCAAGGGCTGGATAAACCCGACACCAAGACCGGTAAAACAAAAGCATGTTCCCAACAATAGCAAAATTCGTTTCTCCCTGATATACTTCAGACCTTGAACCATTTCAATTCTCATGTCATTTGAATGTTCCTTCTTGACGAGCTTAGTGTCTGCAGGCAGAAATGATAAGACCGCAGCAGATAGAAAGAAACAAACCGAAACCAAACCGATAGAGATCGAAATGCCGAATTGATAGTAGCACAACGTACCCAGTATGGGTCCGAGCAACGTAAAGACAGCAATCACTGACTGAAACATAGACATACCAGTCTGAAGCTGTTCCTCCGGTACCTGCCTCTTAAACAATTTCATACTTGATGGCTGAGAGAATTGCGACAAAATTGATGATACTAGCGTTGCCAAAAAAACAGCCTTCCATGTACCAAACAGCAATGCCACCAAAACGAACGCAACCGAAACCGCACTGCCTATATCGCACCAGACCATCGTTTTTTTTGGCTTCCATCGGTCTGCCCATACGCCTCCTATAAAGGAGAAGATAAATATTGGCGCAAATTCAGCAACCGATATCAGGGATACGGCTAATGCGCTGCCGCTCGTCTTCTCCATAACAAACAACAAAACCGCAAAGTTTCTAACCCAAATTCCAAGCTGTAAAAAAGTCATGGATAACAAAATCCCAATTAAAAACCGATTCCGGAGTAACTTGCTCATTCCTGCTATTTCCACCCAATTAAACAATTTCATAACCACCTGCCTTTACGATGTACATCCTATAACTGATAAATTCCTTGCTTAATTTGTTCTATGCAGTATTCAGCAAATTTGTAGTAGTCAAAATCATGATGTTTGTCATCCTTGGTGAGGCCGCTATAAAACAATCCCCACGCCACCTCGCGAACCATCGATACATATTTCATATCTTGAAAAATGTGGAATGCCTCTTCTTCGAAATACCCGAGGTACAGCCTCAACCACTCCCGTTCTTCTGCTTCGCTGAACTGGTTGGTAAATGGAATAAGCGTCAATTCGAAGAACACGTCTCCAATTCCCGACAGCTCCCAATCGATGATCTGCAGCCGGTCGCCCGTATAGATCATGTTGACAAGGAAGGAGTCATTGTGGCAGAACTTGTTGTTATAAGCTTTGTCGTTGCTCCGTTGATGGGCGATTTTTTCTATGCGGTTCAGTAGTCGGTTTAAGCCATCCGGGCGCTTGACTTGAAATGAATCCGCCCCCTTCAAGTAGCCATGAATCAAGTCGTAAGGTGTACATATTCGACCCTGACCTTCCATACGATGGATAATTTTGAGGTGGTCCATAATCATGGTTTTGATGTTCTCGTCTACCAAGTCACCTTTTTCTAGTATCCGTCCTTCGATAAACTCCGTGACCACATAGTGTTCAGGATGATCACCGGCAATTACTTGAGGGGAGAATCCTTCGCGCTGCGCCTTCTTCATCACTTCAATTTCAGAGCGGCGCGTCAGATTTAAATATTCATTTTGCCTGCTATTGATGCGGAGGACATAGGCTTTATGCTTGGTTTGTACCTTATACGTTTCGTTGCACAGGCCGCCGCCAAGATTTTCAAATCCCACAAATTCGCGCGCTAGCTCTGGAATCTCACGGATCAAGTCTTCCACTTTTACTCTCAAAAGTACTCACCTCACAAAATTGATATGTTCCCAGCCGCCCGTTCCTTGATCGACAACCTGAATGCATAGGCGCTCGCCTTTGTATGCCGATGTACCCCAAGTAGTACGACGGTAGAGAGTTTACGGATCCTGTTTCGGAATCGCCGAGCTCGGGCGTAAATCTCCACAAATCATAACGATCAGGTTCCTTCGCAACCCAAGCCTGGCCAAAATGTCCGCCCCATCCCCAATAGTATGCCTTCACGATATTCTGATTCGCGAAGGATTGGCCTTCCACCGTTCAACCAAACAATCGCCTTTTCAAAATCTGCATTCAGCAACTCGCCAACAGGTGCGTTCTGAGCTTGAGGAGTCGGCCAGCTGGCTGGAGCTGTGTCTCTATAAGCCGCGTTCATTTCCCAAATCTGCCGGCTCTTACCTTCTCATCAGCGCGAGCAAATTGTAGTAACTGATCGAGAACATAGAACTTCAGGTTCTGTTCTCATTAGCCTGCCTCCTTCGTATCCCACCTTAAGAATCTTTTTATGATTGGGGTTTAGCTTACCACCATCTCATTTTGAATTTGAAACGTTTCCAATTTTAGTGAAGAAAAACATCAGCTCGTAAATCCCAACCACATGCTGATGTTTTTTGATCTAAATGAGATCATGTAGTTTCACCTTGCCTGAAAATAACAGGAATATGGTACACTTGTTTTTCCAAAGGTATACCTTCGATCTTATTATGCAGCAGTCTGATTGTCATGCGTGCCATCTCCTCCACTGGCTGCCTGATCGTTGACAAGATAGGATGAAAAAAAGGATTATCCTGTATTCCATCATAACCGATAACCTTCACATCTTCCGGAACACGAATACCCTGCCTTCTCGCTTTGTCCATATAGTTGGCAGCCAGCATGTCGGTGATAGCAAAAACACCATCCACATCACCATGCCTATTCAGAAACTCGTTAATATAGGCATTGTCGTCGACAATGGGATCAGGCTCTTCGTAAACTACGTATTCAACGCCCAGAGCTTGTGCCTCACGAACAAACCCTTTTCTTCGATTCATAGTTTCACTGAAAACGGAAGTGACACTCCCCATAAAAGCTGGCTTCCGGGCTCCCGCCTTCACAAGCTCCCTTAAAGCTAAACGCCCCCCCTCATAATTATCCGAAGTCACGCAGGTAATCTTTTTATTAAAGTGTCTGTCGATGCTTACTATTGGGATATCGTTACTCACATTATTCTCAATATCGTTGTAAGTTATGCCAACAATACCAGCCACTTTGTTTTGCCGCAGCATCTCCAGATAATACAGTTCCTTTTCGGGTTTCCCGCCGCTGTTACATAGCATAAGCTTGAAGCCTTCTTTGTCTAGTTCATCCTCAATGTAGTATGCCAATTCAGAAAATAAAGGATTCCAGATACTTGGAAGCAATAAAGCTACCATCTTGGATTTTTGCATCTTGAAATTTCGAGCCACTTCATTAGGGAAATAATTCAGTTCTTGTATGGCTTTTTCTACCTTCTTGCGTGTAACAGGTTTTACGGCACCAGAGTTATTAATAACTCTAGAAACGGTACCTACGGCAACACCGGCTAAGTTAGCTACATCTTTAATGCTTGCCATTTAACACCTCTAAGCTCTTTTATGTTATTATAATATCACTAGATTGGAAACGTTTCAACAAAAAGTTTGGAAACGTTTAAATTTTCAATTTTATTTTGATTGAAGGTTGCCTTTTCCTACTCTGGTCCCCATTTAATTACAGAGAGGAGATAAAAACTATGATGTTTGAGGTCTGTGCTAACGAATCAACTGAAAGAGCATTCAGCAGTTACGTTAAGGCATGTCTCCAACACGCTCAAAAAGATTATTATGAGGAGCTGAGGCGCGATTCTATTTATGTTGTTCCGTTAGATGCTGTTACTTTCGAGATAATGGACAAGCCATGTAACTCGACATGGCCTGTTCCTGTTTTCACAAGATTCTATACTTTTGTTTTTAGATAACTTAAAAAAGCAGTTGCCTTTTTCAATCCCACCCCCCATTTATATTACAGGAAACGATCAGGTAGATAGTAATTGCTACTTTGATTGAGCCTTGATCCTTAAAAACATCATATAGCTTGTTTCAAGTACGTTCCTTTCTCTGCTGTGAAAACAGAAGCGACGAAGCAGAAGCGCCATGACAGCCCAAAAGTGGGGCTTGAGCGACCATCTCTCCGGCTGAAATCATCCTGTGGTGGGATGAATCGCCATAATCAGAGAAGGGGATTATGATACTTCTGCCCAGCCAGCGTCACTGCAATGGGGGCAGCCCGCTCGGATGAGGGGGAGCTTTGGGGTACGAGGCTATGATGTAGACTAACCACCTGCAGCTC
Source organism: Fontibacillus phaseoli (assembly GCF_003337355.1). Lineage (GTDB taxonomy): Bacteria > Bacillota > Bacilli > Paenibacillales > Paenibacillaceae > Fontibacillus > Fontibacillus phaseoli. The sequence continues at coordinate 471,688 of NZ_QPJW01000002.1, forward strand.
TTACTACTTGCTAACGGTGTCAGCTTATAGGAAATTCAAGCATGGTTAGGACATAGCCATTATTCCACGACCGCCAACATTTATGTTCACCTTGAATACAGCTCAAAGCTTTCTTCGGCTCAAGTGATGAGCAATACCTTGCAAATTCCGAGTATACAAAAAGCTCCTGAATCTCCGCGACAGGAAATTCAAGAGCTCGTACATTGTTAAGTTGGTGCGGTCGAGAGGACTCGAACCTCCACGGGGGTTAGCCCACACGGACCTGAACCGTGCGCGTCTGCCAATTCCGCCACGACCGCTTGGTGTCTGACTTGCAGGAAAGTGTTTTCCGCAGCGACAAGCTTTATGATACCACGCAGGTTATTACGAGTCAATAAAAATTTGATGTTCTGCCCTGAGATAATGTCACTATGGGACAGGAGACATTGACAAGAGCAGAACTGAAGAAGGTAGTTGTGGTGGAGAAAGCCCTCGGGGGACATATGACGAACTAAGGAGCGAGTGTTCCACTCGGATTTGATACCAAGTTGACAGTCGAATTACGTGAGACACTAATTGGCGAGGTACTGCTTTGGCATCAAGGCCAAGCATTCTTATTGCAAGTGGCTGAGAAACCTGAATGCAGGGCCGAGGCAACAAAAAAGACGAGTTCTGCGCAGCCGCGCAAACCCGCCCAAGACCATCCGTGGAAAACCACTTATGGCACCAACTTAACCAAAAGTACCACAAAACGAAATTCCATTCCATTCCAAGATGCTATGTATTCACAGCACAATAGCTAAGCAGAAGCCTCCTGGTAGACAGGAGGCTCAACAAAAAAAGTGACATTTTCATAGCACAGTTATGACGACATTTTCACAGACGATTGACATCCCTTTCACGAACATGCATTCCTCTATTTGCCATAACCGAGTTTGTTTAGCTGTTCCAAAGCGGAGTCCATATAGTTCTTGTAATTAAAGGTGCTTTCAAGGGTACTGAGAAATTGATCATACTGATCCAAACTGCTTTTGCCGTAAACAAATTTAATCATTTCCTCTTCAACGAAACGATTGGCATCCGCCGCGTTGTATCCAGGCGGGCTTTGGACGTAACCGTCCAGGGTCTGAATTCTTGGTAAATTTGCCTCAAATTCGATGTATTCGGCTTGGCCGGCAAACTTCGTTTTTAAGTACTCCGTTTCCTCACGTCCCGCAAATTGGTACAGCCACGTAAAGCCCGCTTCCTGTTTCCCTTTGTCCGTGATGGCGATTTGCTCGCCATTCAGCGTATAATGGACATCCTGCAGACCGAATTGCACCAGGCGTCCGCCTTCCGGTGTAGCCAGGTAATTGATCAGCTCCAGAATTTTGTTCAGCTTCTCCGGCTCCTTCTCCAACCGTTTCGGAATGGCCCATAACCCGCCTGGAGCACCGATGTTGATAGAATTCGAATTTTGCGTTCCGTCCGGACCTTTCGGCGGATTCAGCTGAATCCATTCGGCCTTCGGATTAGCCCCTTTCCATACGGCCACCTGATCATCCTTAACAATCTGCGCCCACTCCAGATTGATAATCCCTACTTTCCCTTGGAAGGCCTTATCCTTTGCCATCGTCCCTTTGTTGCTCACGACTTCGGGATCGACGACACCGGCATCCACAAATTTCTTGACGGTAGCCAGGGCTTCTTTCATTTTAGGATGATACAATGTATTCGTTACTTTGCCGTCTTCCAGAAACAGCTTGGCCCCTTCGTAAATATTCGTGATGCCGTAAGCCCCGAAAATGGGATCAAAGGTTTGAAAATTGGTGCCCGTCATGCCAAACGTGTCGTTCTTTCCGTTCTGGTCAGGGTCTTGTTCCGTGAACGCCTTGGCTACGATAAGCAATTCATCCACTGTCGTTGGCGGCTGAAGCTTCAAATTGTCGAGCCAATCCTTACGAACCCAATAGGTGTGGGAAACCGCTTGCCCCGCTTTCGGGAGCGCATACTGTTTATCCGAGACTAGCCCTTTCTTGATCACATCGCTACCGGCAAACTTGGTATAATCCGGCATTTTGTCCAGGTACGGCGTAAAATCGAGCAGACTTCCCGATTCCGCCAGTTTCTGCAAATGAGGCTTGCCGGTAACCATAAACAAGTCGGGCAAATTATTGGAGGCGGCGAGCACATTGATCTTGCTTTCATAATCAGCCTGGTCCCCCACCAAGGTCTGCTTCAGGTCGATGCCCAGCTTGGCATCCAGCTCTTTTTTTACGAAATCGTCGGCAGGCAAATTCGTCCCCCAACTGATTTGGGATACCTCGAGCTTGACGGGTCCGGAGGCATTTCCCCCTTCGGAGGTGCTTCCCTTTGCCCCCTCCTCCTTTCCCCCGCAAGCGCTAAGCAGCGATGCGGCCAAAACGAAAGCCAAAGATAACGACCAAAATCGATTTCTTGTCATTGTTCATTCCACCCTCTCCATTTTAAATGAACCAACTCATTCTCAAGGCGCATTGTCGCGCCGGATCAACCTTTAACCGCTCCCAGCAGCATCCCTTTGGTAAAGTGTTTTTGGATGAAAGGATACACCGCTATAATCGGCAGGCTCCCTGCGATTACCGCCGCCATCTGCATCGCGGCCGTAGGCACCGTAATTTCCGCCTGCAGTTCGCTGGACTGCGTAAGCAGCAGCATATTTCGGATAACAACCTGAAGCGGATTCAAATCCGTATTCGTGATGTACAGCACCGCCGAAAAAAAGGAATTCCAATGCCCCACCATATAGAACAATCCAACGGTCATCATGGAAGGCAGCGACAGCGGGATGGCCACCTGCCATAAAATTCGGAACTCCTTGGCTCCATCGATCCGGGCGGATTCGAACAGCTCTTCAGGCAAGGTCTCAAAGAAACTTTTCAAAATAAGTACGTTAAACGTAGCAATCGCACCCGGGATGATCAATGCCCACAGCGTGTTGAGCATGCCCAGCGACTGGACCACCAGATAATTTGGAATTAACCCGCCGTTGAACAGCATGGTAAAGACAATATACAGCAGAAAAAAAGTACGCCCGGGTAAATTTCGGCGACTGAGCGGATAAGCCGCCAACGTGGTAAAAAGCATGTTGATCAGCGTGCCGCAAACGGTAACGATCACTGTCACAAGCATCGAACGCCCCAGCGCCGGGTCCGCAAAGATCCGTTCATAGGCCTCAAAGGAGATTTTTCGCGGCAGCACGATAAAGCCTCCGTTTTTAACCACCTCACTGTAAGGGGTAAGCGACATGGAGATTACATAAAGCAGCGGAAAAACGGCTGCAATGGCAACGATCACCAAAACCGCATAGATGATGGCATTGAATATTTTATCCGACCGACTGCTTACCATATGCTCCCCCCCCATCTTTTGGCTAGCTTGTTAGCCCCAAGAACGAGGGCGAACCCGATCACCGACTTGAACAGTCCGACCGTTGCGCCGAGGCTAAAATTCATCTGCTCCAAGCCGGTACGATACACCCAAGTATCGATAATATCGCCGACCTCATACACCCTTGGATGATAAAAAACAAACACCTGTTCAAACCCTGCGTCCAAAATGCTCCCGATCCGAAGAATCAGCAGCAAAACAATCACGTTACGAATCCCTGGAAGCGTAATATGCCATATCATTCTCAGCCGGCTGGCTCCATCGACTTTGGCGGCTTCAAACAATGTAGGATCAATACTGCTGATCGCAGCCAGATATATGATCGCTCCCCAACCGAGATCCTTCCATATTTCCGTCGAAACCAGAATACTGCGGAACCACTCCGTCCCGTTCAGAAACGGAATGGCACTCCCTCCCATTTCCGTGATCCACCGGTTAACGAGCCCCGTAGTTTCCGACAAGAAGGCGATGGAGATGCCGTAAATTACGATCCACGACAGAAAATGCGGCATATAACTTAACGTCTGAACCCAACGTTTTAGCCAGGACACCCGGCACTCGAAGAACACAATGGCCAGGATGATCGAAGGAAATACCCCGAACAACAGCTTGTAAAGACTGATTAGCAGCGTATTGCTGAGCAGCTGTGTGAAGTAAGGGGATTCAAAGAACATTTTGAAATGCTTGTACCAGGGATCCGCCCAGGAGCTGCCGAAAATCCCCTCCGTGAAATTGTAATCCTTAAATGAAATCACGACCCCATACATTGGAAGATATTTGAAAATAAAATACCAAATCAGACAGGGCAATAACATGAGATACAGCGCTTTCATCTTCCAGATTTCCGCCGATATCCTTCGAACCTGCCCTCTGGGAACAGGCTTTGCAGGCTGGGGTGAATGTGCTTGTAAATTAACGTGCTGTTTCATTCTCACCATCTTCCTCTCCGTTATATACTCCCATCATAACGGAGAGGAAACAGGACTGTGATTGCCATTTCTCAGCACTGTCGTGCACATATTTCTGTTTTTGCGGTAAATCCGATATTGTATCGCTTTTACCGTGGGTGGGTTTCACCAAAAGGATCATCCGCGGCGAGAGAAAATTTGACGGCATCCGCAATCGTCGTTTCGTCGCCTGCCGTACGAATGGTTACCGATCCGGCGCTTCCCTCCCCAAACCGGTATTTCCCCAGCCAAACCCACTGATTATCGTTTTGCGTCTGGTTGACGGTAACTTCAGAGTTGCTTCCTTCATCATGGATGATCTCCACACCTGCTTTAGAGGTCCGGTTCGGGGAAGCGTTCCAAAGCATGTAGACATTGTACTCCCCGGCCTGCGGAAGATTAGGAGTCCAGTTGGCCCGCTTTCCTGCCTCTCTCCCGTCATGCATATAATCCTCCCCGTACCTGGAAGCCGAATACGTGCTGCTCTGCCAACCCCCCTCGACGGAAAAGCCAGGATCCCGATTGTCCACGATGATATCCAGACGTTGATCCACCGGCGTTTCAACCCGTATCTCTCGTGACGGTGGCGACTCATTTCCTACCTCGTCCACAGCGGATAATTTATAATAATAAACCGTCCCAGGCTCTAGCCCGCTTGCATCCAAATAGTTGTCACCTGGCAGCCGATAAGCGATCCGAGTCGCAGGACCGGCTATAAACTCAGGCTCGGTGGAGCGGTATAATTGATAGCCTACCGCTTCACCCTCTGCATTCGGTTTCCAGCTCAGTTGAATTTTGGCGTAGGATAAAGCCTCCGCCTGGAACTCCTCCGGCGTCTGCGGAGGCGTAACATCCGCCGATTCGGTCTTTGCGGAGATCTTGGTCGCCCGTGATAAATTACCGGCCAGATCGACAGCTTGTATCAAGAACGTATATTTTTCCCCAGGATGCAGGCCGGAAAAGCTGTATGAGGTTCCATAAGTTTCGGCCAGCATCTCCCCGGCGGTATTCGAAATCCGATAACCCCGCATGCCTGAATCCGAATCGGCGGCATGGTCCCAGCTTAAATCAATAAACGAAGTGCCCGTCGCTGTTATTTTCAACTTTTTCGGTGGCTTGGGGGCTTTATTGTCGTTGTATTTCGCGGGAGAAAGCGGCCTGCTCGGCTCGCCGTATAGAATTCCCGACCCGTTCGTACCGACATACACCCGGCCGTGAACCTGCATATCCCCGGCCATGCTATTCGGCTCATTTCCGGGGAACGGATCGGAAACACTCGCCTTTACCCAAGTTACCCCCATATCATCGGAACGATAGATGGCTTCGCCAGGAAAGCCCGTGACTTTGCCGAATACAAACACCGCCGGATTCAGCATTCCGGGAGCCTCTTTTCCGAAACTGAAGAGGAACGCGTGCTCCACATTTTTCACCCGTTCAAATTGGCTACCGCCGTTGCTTGACCGATACAATCCTTTGTCGTTCAGGCTTACCCAGACCTCTCCCATGATCCCCGGAGCTGCCTGAACATGATGCCAGGGCATTTGTTGTGAAGGCAGCCCGGAGACGGCATCAAAGGATCGTCCCCCATTATTGCTGCGGAAGAACTTCCCGGCTTTGTAATCGTAAGCATAAAACATTCCGTCCTTCACCTTGTCGGAGGCCAGCGGCTGATAATAACTGGCAAAAATATGGTCCCCGGTAATCAAATGATCCGGTAGCCCGGCGCTCTTCATCCATGAATCACCAAGGTCCATCGTATAGTAAACGGAGCCTTTCTGCGGCATCCATACCACGTTATTGGAGTAAGTGGCCGAAACCGCTGTTTTCCCGCCCTGAACCCCCTTGAAGGGGAGTGAGCCAAAAGCCGTATAACTGTCTCCCCCATCGTTTGAATACCCGCCGCCGCCGGGGTCGCTCCTGCCGTCGCCGTTCCATCCATAAGTGCCGACACGGACGACAAAATCGGACCGGGATGCGGAGACGTCGATCCCGGTTGTCGTCAACTCCTTGATTCCGCCGGTCGACGTAAAATAAGTGGATACCGGAAAACTCTCCAGCGAATGATGATCGAAGCCTCCATTATCCGCAATGCCGCTGTGCAGGATCTTGTTTCCATGCGGAGGACTCACGAGATTCGCCACATTGACTACCGTCTCCAGCCCTTTCGCGTGATTGCTCCACTTGGATGGAGCAGCGGTCACGTCATCCGTTCTCCACGCATAATACCAGTCCGTCAACCAAACTCTGCCCGGATGAAACGGATCATAAGCCAGCGCGGACGTGGCGGATGACCAATGCCAGGAAGGCATCCAAGGGACCAATACATTTCTGCTGGTCTGCAGCTTCGCCCAAGTTGCCCCGCCGTCGGTCGAGCGGTAGATTGGATTGCCGTGGGCATCTTGCCGGCGAGCCGTCATCAGGGTCTTCGAATCCGCCGGGTCCACCGCGATGGAACCGAATGGCTGGCCTAAGTCTCCGGAAGGCGTAATATCGGCCCAGACTCCTCCCTCATATTTTGCCAGCCCCTGGCCGTGAGCCACATACAAAGTTCCCTCTTTCGAGACCGCGGCTCGGTTCGGCTTTTGCGGACCACCGGGCAGCAGCGTCCAAGTCGCCCCGGCATCATGGCTTACATAGACGCCGGAGTTGTACGCACCCGCATAAATGACTGCGCTTCCCGTTTCTTTGCTTCCCGACGACGGATCAAATTGGACAAAACTGATGCCAAGGGGCTGATTGTTCAGAGACGGAAAAGATGCAACCTGAATCCAGCTTCCCTGCTCGGCGGCCTTCGTACTTCGGAACAAACCGTCATAACGAGAACCAAAATATACAATATTCCCGTTATTCGGATCCACGGCCAACCTTTCACCCGCCGCGCGATTTTGTCCGTTCGACGACATCCTGACCTCTTTGCCCCCGATAGTCAGCCCGGTCGGAGACCAGTTTTCGCCCCGGTCCGTTGATTTGTAAATATCGCTGGGCTTTAAGTAGTCGTACCTTCCCAATGCGGCATAAATGATATTGGGATCGGACGGATCCAGAGCAATGCTTTCCCCGCCATATAAATTGGCATGTTGACGGTCCGCGTCGCCAATCAGTTGTTTCCAGCTCTGATTTTCTTCATTCCAGCGAAAAATCCCGCCCACATCCGAACGGATATACACCAGATCCGGCTCCTTCGGATGAATCATGATTCCGGTGACATAGCCTCCTCCGCCAATCGGCACCTGTCCCCAGACATATGCGGCTTTGGCCGTATCTTCCCGGCCCGCGGCACTGACCTGTAACGGCCCCGACATGCCGCCCGAACACAGTGTAAAAATCAAAACGATCACCAGTATTACTTTTATTCGCTTTAACCCAAAGCTCCTCTGCATCAGAAGTTCCTCCCATTCGTAGACTGATTATAAAGCGCTTACAAAGTGCATGATATCAGACACCTCTCTGGGCCATAATCAACAAATCTGTCTTGCTGGATGAACGAATTACACTACTTACCGGCTTTACCCGATTTGAAAAAATAAGCAGAAAACCGGGCTCCTTATCGCCCGGCTTCCTCTTTCCTTGTTGTGAGGCGGTATTCGCTCGGCCGCAGCCCCGTCCACCGCTTAAAAATTCTGAAAAAATAACTGGGGTTGGCAAACCCGCATCTTTCGCCGATTTCGGCCATTGTCAGGTCCGTCTCCTCCAAATACCCCTTTGCCTCCTGAACGCGGACCTGCTGAAGATAGCCGATAAACGTTTGTCCGGTTTTTTTCTTAAATAGCCCACTCAAATAGTTCTCATCCATATTCACTTTCTGGGCCATGGCTTGCAATGAGATATCTTCGTCAAAATGCTCGAACACATAGCGGATCACCCGGTTAATTTCCTTATGATCCGTCTCCTCCAAAGCTTGTCTGCTTCTTCCTTTTGAATATCGGAACATCCGGTCCATAAGCGTTTCCAGCAAGGCTTGATGACGGGAGTGATAAGGCAAACCTTCCGCTTCCGGCAGAACCGGCTTCCGGCTAATGCGCGCAAACAGTCTGTCCAGCCGCTCGGCCGTCTCCTTTACTTGGATCATCGGCAGCCGATGGTTTTCCATGAAAGCCCACAATTCTGTGAGCTTCTCCGCGCAGTCGCTCACGGCTGCCTTGGCAAAGCTGCGCATGATCTCCTGTTCCAGTTCCCAGGGAACCGCTGGATATTCATCTTGCTGATCGATCTCATATTCATGACTTATTGCCGGAATGCGCCCATTATAAAAGAAGCGGTCAAGCTCCCGCAACTGACAGGCCCATTCCCTTGCAACATCTTCCGCATCTTTATTCTTCAGGTAAACGGTACGGCACACGCCCGTGAGTTTGTGCGGATTACCATTCAGCTTCTTGGTCAAAGCGGAGGTAACCGCAGCATCGCCGTGCCAAACAAACCAGGTTGTGACGCCCATCCCCCTGAATGTCATCAGGCGATATGCATCTTGGCTTTCATCCGTTAACAGCTCCCTAGCCTCTTCGCACGATACCCCGTTTTCCCGCTCCAGCCAAGTCAGCAACATTAGCCTGGTCCCCATCTCGTGCGGACTCAGCTCAGCCAATTTTGAAGCTTCCGCCTTAGAAAGCTCCTTGCCGCAGGCCTGCTTCCACAAATAGGGAAGGCGTTCCTCCAGGCTGTCCGACTTCAGCCTCGCCACCTCTTCACTTCTACGCTGGAGTCGGTTTTTCACCTTGTTTAACGCTTCCAGCAGCTTGTCGTCATCCATAGATAACTTCAAAATGTAGCTGGACGCCCCATACTCCAAAGCCATGCGGGCATATTCGAACTCACCGGCACAAGTTAACATGATAAACGCCGCTTCATTCCCTCGTTTTCTCGCCTCCCGGAGCAGCTCAATCCCATCCATGTAGGGCATAAGCACATCGCTGATGACGATATCCGGCGACAACGCCTCCATTTGCTCCAAAGCCTCCAAACCGTGGGCGGCCTCGGCAACTATCGTGAAGTCGTGTTCTTCCCAAGGAATCGTATTTCGTATCGTTCTTCTCACAAAGGGCTCATCTTCCACGAGCAGGATATTCCACATCTTGAATTCCCTCCTTGTCATAGGGCGAGGATATGAGCAGCGGAATTTCAAGCACCGCAAGCATTCCCGGGTTTACGGGGACCAGATTCAAACTGGCTTCTCCCTTGTACAACAGAACAAGACGCTCCATGAGATTGCTAATCCCGATCCCCCTCCGTCTTCCTGCGGAGCGCAAGGACTCGGATGCCTCGGGCCCCTGCCCGTTATCCAGAATCTCAACCTTCAATTTGCGGGAATCCTTGGTGACTCGAATGGAGATACGCCCGCCTTCGCGCATATGAATCAAACCGTGATGCAGCGAATTTTCCACCAGCGGCTGCAGACTAAGCTTGGGGATCAGTGCATAGTCTACCCCCTCTTCCATCTCGATCTCCGACTGAAAGGTATGGTCATACCGGAAGGATTGAATATAGAGATAGGACCGGACAAGCCCGATTTCCTCCTTTAGATGTACCAGATCCACCTCGGTATTCAGGCCGCATTCCAGCAGTTTGCCGAGATTCTGGCAAATCTCAAAGGTTCCCTTATCCCCTTGGCTCCGTGCATTCCATTTCAGTGTGTTTAAAGTATTCAGTAAAAAGTGAGGGTTCATTTGCGACATTAGTATCTGAAAACGTAAAGCCTCCTTTTGGCGCTCCTCCGCCCGTAAGGTAGCGATCAGCTTGCGGATGTCATCGGTCATCTGGTTGAAGGACCTGGCCAACTCCCGCGTCTCCCCTTTATATTTGTGCTCCTGAAGATGGAGATGCATATATTGATCCGCCATTTGTGTCATTTTTTGCTGTAACTTCCGAAGCGGACGAAGTATGGACGAGACAATCGCATAGGTGACCAACATAAAGACGGCAACCGTTAACAGGAATGAAAAGATAACCTGCCGTTTCATGGACCAGACATTCCCCGACAGCGCTTCCAAGGGAAAACGGTTCAGCATATACCATTTCATATTTGGCATATAAACTCCGTTATACATATATTGATCCTGATGATCCGTGAAATATCGGCTAGGATTCTTTTTGAATGCGGGAAGCATCGTTTGCATATGCTCCGCTTCCTTTTCATCCGTTTCCAATAGGATCGGCTTGCCTTCTCCGTCCAGCAAATAATAATTCTGCTTGATTAAAAATCCGCCCGTGATGGAGTTCATCCAGGACTTGATATCCAAACTGATGCGGATATAGCCGAAGGTTTCCCCCTGCGGAGTTTGCAGTTTTCCGTACAGCGAAAAGAGCTCCGAGGGCGGAAAAATATGTTCATACCTGTCTTCGGGTATATGTATCGCCCAGAAGTAAGGTTCTTCCGACGCAAGCAGCCGTTTGAAGGCAGTTCCTTCAAAAAGTGGGTCTGTTCCCCGCAGATTCCCGTCCGCATTCATTTCCACCGCTTCCGGGATCGCTTCGGCCCCATCCTCCAAGGATACATAAACATGCCCCGATTGATCGGCTAACGTAATTGTTACAGGTATGACCGCATTCATAAGTCCCTGTTTCACGCTTAATAACCTGTTCTGCACAAAAAGCCGGCGCTCCTCGGCATCCGTTTCTCCCGGAACACGAAGCATTCGGACCACCTCGGGATCGCGTTCCAGTTGAAGCATGGCCCCAAGTACACCGAGACGAAGGCTCTCCAGACTGTTCTTCAACGAATCCAACTGCTCGATATTTTGCTGGGCGATGTTGTCCTTCATCATCGTCTCCAACCGGGTAATATTATGAATTTGCACGAGTGTAGCCGGAATGAGTACGAACAGCAATATCGAAATAAAAAGGCGATGCTTCAGACTAAGACGGTTTAATGCTGCCAAGTTCAAACTTATTCCCCCTGCCTTGTCTTTAACCAGCTGCGGTTAGACCTAGTGTAACACAGGTGCGGAGAAGGAAAGAACGTACTTTTGAATTACGGCCTGTAACAGCGGATTTCATACACTCCTGCGGCCGGGTCCCCCCAGGTTGCTAGAATGTTTAACCTAAGTCCGTCGATGGTTACCGGCTCGGACAGCTTGTGGCGAACTTTACACTGATAGTTTCCTTCCACGCGAACCATCTCCCTCCAACCGCTGCCATCCCGGACTTCAATACTGTAATCCCGCGCGGTTTGGGGATCGCGATAGAAAGGAGGATAGTTATGGTATTCCCGGAACAAATGGCCCGGGAAAGTCACCTCGACGATCCCGACGGATTGGGCTTGTTCCCATTCCAGCCCGACCCACTGGGGAAACGGCTTCGCCGGATCCGAACGCCACAGATTCGTGTAATCATAAGGACGAGTGATTCCCGAAAGCACATTTTCCGGCTGGAAACAGCTTTGCGGCGGGTTCACCTTGAAGCTAAGCGTACCGCCATCCCGATAGCGGCGCATACGCCCGCTGCCCATTTCATACGCGGACGTATGCCCGGGGATCACCGTTCCTGCCATATGCCACTCCACCGCGGGGCAAGGATGCAGATCAAGGCGGACGTACCGCCCCGGCTGCAATAGTGCGGATTCCGCCGGAGCTAGATCCCATGAGATCCATTGTCTTTTCCCCTGTGGTATGACAAGCTCGGTTTGCATGATTCCGGCCGATCCCTGGCTGCGGTAATCCCATAAATGATCCACGGCAACAAGCTCGGCGGTCACGACTTGTTCCGTGTTAGAGCCATTGCTTAAGCATACCGACAGGGAGCGGATGCCTTCCGGACCGACGGCAATCCACTGGCCGCGCCGGTGGTTTAGTGGTTCCTCCGCCCGCTGCCGCTCCTCCTTGCTCCCCAGGATGAAGCCGCCGGTCGTATCCGTGCCTTCCGGCCCGGCTCCTTGCACCGGTTCCGAACTGCTGGCCGTCACACCTGCAATCCTTGCCAAATCCTCGGGGTCTCGGCCCCGGACATTCGGAAGAAAACAGCCGTCGCGAAGAAGTTGCTGCTGCACCTTTCCGATGCAACGATCCGGTACGTCCGCCACACGGATACCCTCATGCAGAGCGATGGCCGCTGCCGTTCCCGCAGCCTGCCCCATGAGCGCGGTAGTCGACATGACGCGAACCGTTCCCAAGGCGGCATGCGTGACGCTAACGTTGCGGCCCGCCATCATCAGATTGTCCACATCCTTCGCAATCAAGATGCGAAGCGGAATACCGTAAGGACCGCAGTAGCTTTTGACCGCGTATTCCGTCGTTTCGGCGTAACCTTCCGCGCTGGAAGGCTCCGCACTGCCGGCAAGAAGCCCGCCAGCCGTATGCAGATCAATAAACCACCCGCCATAAGCAATTTCATCCTGAAACACCGTCTTGCCGGCCGGATCGTGTTCGGTCATCAGATAACGCCCCATGATCCTTCTGCTTTCCCGTTTGCCCGGAATCTGGCCGATCCAGTCCAACGCCAAATGCGCGGCACGCTCCCTCAAGACCGGATCCCGGTTTTTGATGTAATCCCAAATGCCCAGCGTGTGCCGCGTCAACTCATGTCGGATCTCTTCCTGGTCGTACACCGTATTCCAGGGTACCCCGATTTCGATCCACCAATAACCCGATTCCAGTTCATAGAAATGTCTGCCCTGATCCGCGAAAAAAGCCGGATCTTCATATCTCACCGCCCATTCCGGCGCTTTAAAAGAAACCGGACGTCCCATATCCCGGGCTTTAAAATGAATGGAGCTGCCCATGGTGGCACCGCTAGCGATCCGTGGCGCGTGCGGTTCTCCGAATTCTTCCCTGCTCTCGGATCCCCATCTCCATTCGCAGCCGGCCGCATCCGCTACGACACCATCTCCCGTGCAATCCAAGAAGATTTTCCCGCAGATGATCAACTCCGTCTCCGCCCCGGCAATCCTTGCCGTCAGGCTACGAATACTCCGCGGATCATCCATCTGCACTCCGGTTACCGTAGTGTTCAGGTAAAAAGTAAGATTCGGTGTGCTTACGGCCATATCATACAAGGTCAAATCCCAAACACTGTTGGTCCATCCATTCTCGCGGATGGTCTCATGATTGGCGGCTCGTTCTTCGATCAACAGTTCGGAAATAAGGCCGGTCTCGCGCGCATACGCGTGGAAAGCCGCCGCTCCGTGCGGGGTTACGCGAATTTCCGAAGAGCTGTTCCCTCCAAACACGGGCCGATCCCCAATCAGACATACCGCGGATCCAAGTCTCGCGGCAGCCACAGCGGCGCTAAATCCGGCCAAACCTCCGCCGCAAACCACAATATCGTAACTCTCCTGCCTGGTTTGTATCAAAAGAATTCCCCCCATCCTCTTTAGCAACCATTCTTCTATGATTGTAGTTCATGAGGGAGGAAACTTCCGTCAACAAATCTATAGAATAGAGTGCACAAATTTACACTTTGTAGGTCTTACGATACTCCGAAGGCCGGATGCCTCTTTGTTTCAAAAATACCCGGCTCAAATAGAATCCGCTCTCGTACCCGCACTGTTCGGCTATCGCATCAAGTGTTTCCTCCGTCTCCTCCAACAAAAGACAGGCCTTGGAGATTCGTAAGGCGGTCACATATTCTAGCGGGGTCTGACCGGTGGCGTTACGGAAGCGCCTTATGAACTGAACCGGTGTCATTCCGAAGCGGGAAGCAACCTGTCTAATTTCAAACGGGGCGTCCGCCAAGCTTCTCAGCTCGGATAAGGCACGCTCCATTAATGTATCGGCCGAGGCCGGAACAACGGATTTTTTTAGTTCCTGATAGACGGACTGTACACATAAATCACCAAGGCAATAATTGCGCCAACGCTCCGCTTGATCCTTCGCCACTTTGTCCGCCTCCCTCATCATCCGCAGATTCGAGAAGAAACGTTCCCTGTCTGTAAACCGAATATGGCAGCGGTTGGCAAGAACCCGAAACATATCATTCTCTGCAAAAAAATCCGGAATCCGAGCGGAGCTTGGCAACCCGTTGACCCGAAAAGAGACATAATGAAAAGTAACCGGCTTAAGGACTTTGCGTTTCAGCCATACCCCTGGCGGACAGATTACCGCTTCTCCTCCTCCAGCTTCCCCTGTTTCCGAACCGACCGCAAAGGAAATGCTCCCGCTTTCCAAGGCAAACATAATCCAGTCCTCATTCTGATCCTTCGCCAAGGCAAATGTACGCTTAAGCTCCCAGTAGCGGTATCCTGTGACGGATACGCCTCCTCCCTCCACCTCGCTTCCCCCTTTTCTGAAATTATGGATATATTTATTGTAATTCAGGCTATTTTTAAAGTAAATCGAATTTATTATCATGAAATTAAAGACAAATTGCATCATGCTTCGGCAGTTATTGTGCTGTAAAAGGAAGGAGCCATTGGAATGAGAATTGAAACCGTAACAACGGATATAACCGTCATCGGCGGCGGCCTTGCGGGCTTATGTGCCGCCATTGCCGCGGCCCGGATGGGGAAAAGCGTAGCGCTGGTTCATAATCGTCCGGTCTTGGGCGGGAATTCCAGCAGCGAAGTGAGGGTTTGGGTTTGCGGCGCAACCGGGCACGGGGTAAACCGGTATGCCCGGGAAACGGGAATCATGGGAGAACTGTTCTTGGAGAACCAGATCCGTAACATGGAGGGGAACTCCTATTTATGGGACCTGACTCTCCTGGAGGCGGTGCTTGCGGAGCCGAATCTTTCGCTTTATTTGAATACGGATGTCCATGAAGTTCATGCCGAAGGCCCGGAGGATGAACGGAACATTCATAGTGTCACCGGCTGGATGATGGGCTCCGAACGGAAGATTGAATTTCGCAGCCGTCTCTTCCTCGATTGTACCGGTGACGGATTGGTTGGTGCGCTTGCGGGGGCCAAATACCGGATCGGACGCGAGTCAAGGGCCGAGTTCAATGAACCGTGGGCTCCGGAAGCGGCGGATGATATCACGCTTGGGAGCACGCTGCTGTTCTATACGAAGGACGCCGGAGAACCCGTCCGCTTTATTCCCCCTTCATTCGCTAAAGATATTACCCAAACCTCCATCCCGCTTCGGCGCATCATTCGCAGCGGGGATAACGGATGCGCCTACTGGTGGATCGAATGGGGAGGCGAACTGGATACGGTCCATGACAACGAGCGGATCAGGGATGAGCTGTGGGCGGTCATCTACGGAATTTGGGATTATATTAAAAATTCAGGTAAATTCGAAGCCGAAAACCTAACGCTGGAGTGGATCGGCAGCCTGCCCGGCAAGCGGGAATACCGCCGATTCATTGGCGATTACACCTTGACGCAGCAGGATATTTTAACCCAGCGGCCCTTCGAAGACCGGATTGCTTTCGGAGGCTGGTCGATCGATCTGCATCCCCCCGGCGGGGTCTACGCGGAGGAGCAAGGCTCCAAACATTGGTTTGCGGATGGGATTTATCATATCCCCTACCGTTCCCTTTATTCCGTCAACGTGAACAATCTCCTGTTTGCGGGGAGAAACATCAGCGCTACCCATGTTGCTTTCGGGACAACGCGCGTGATGGCCACCTGTGCCATATTGGGGGAAGCGGCCGGGACAGCCGCGGCGCTGTGCGCGGCGAACTCCGTAACGCCGCGAGAGCTGGGGCAGCGCCATTTATCCGAATTGCAGCAGACGCTGCTCCGCCAGGATGCCTCTATCATCGGATTGAGGGCCGATGATCCCGATGACCTGGCGCCTAAAGCGACCGTCTACGCCTCCTCCACGCTCACCGCTTATGCGCCGTCCGGGCCAATCGATCCGATTCCGCTGGAGGCGGACCACGGCATCCTGGTTCCGGTCGACGGCCGCCTGACGGGTTTGGAGCTTCTAACAGGCTGCTCCGAAACCACAGTATTGACTGCCGAGCTGTATCATACGGGCAGGAAAGAAAATTATGTTCCCCATGAACGGATTCAAACGGTTGAAATCCGGCTGATTCCCGGTGAGCGCACATGGGTTCCCATTCCGCTTGATTGGACTCCGGAGGAAGCTTGCAATGCCTTTATCGTAGTTAAGGCCAATCCTCATGTTACATTGTATACATCGGCCCAGCCTTTAACCGGTGTGCTGTGCTTCCGAAAAGGGGCGACGCCCATCGTATCCGCCGAATACGGGGACCAGCAGCCTCCCCAGCCTGTCCAACAGTGGAGTGCGGCTCCTTACGCCCGGCGCCCTCTCTGCTTCCGCCTGGCCACGGGCCATACCCTGGATCCCGGCAAGGTGACCGATGGGTTCAACCGTCCTTTTGGCGGACCGCACTGCTGGGTATCCGAAGCACTGGCCGAAGGAGAAACCGCTTGGATCGAGCTGCAATGGGATCAGGAGGTGCCTATTCGGGAGATTCATCTTACTTTTCAGGACGATGTCAATGAGGATCTGATCAACCTGCATCATCACCGTACACCGTTTCAAGTAATGCCGGAGCTCGTGAAAGATTACCGAATCGTGGCCAACACGGCTTCAGGAACCGTAGAAATTGCTGAGCATAGAAACAACCGGAAACGCAAAAACATCCATCGGCTTGACAGTCCGATCTCGGCGACCTCTCTCAAACTGATGATTGAAGCGACAAACGGAAGCCCGCGAGCGGAAATCGTCGAAATCCGCGTTTATCCTTCTTAGCAATAGTTTACTCCAGCGCCCCTCGAATTTGACAAACGCAAAACACCTCTCAAGCATAAGCATTTGGCTTGCATGAGAGGTGTTTTGGTTTTATTTTTAAAGAATAGAGTTGCCTTGGCTCCACTCAAAACCTTCTCCTTATGGGATAGGGTCCTTCCTTACGCCAACTGGATCTCTTTTTCCATCACAAAGTCATCCATGACGTAACCGTTCCCGATATCCGCCACCTGCGTGCGCACGGCCTTGAAGCCTTTTTTCGAATAAACCGCGATCGTGTCGTCATTGTACCGGTTGACCGTAAGCCAAATTAAGCCAAGCCCTCGCTGTTTACATAGTCCCACCAGAAATTCCATCGCCTGACTGGCATAGCCTTTCCCCCGGTGTTCTTTTTGAATATAAAATTTGCTTAAAAAAAGCCGGCCCTCCTCCTGCTTTATACTTATATATCCAACATTTTTCCCGTGCGCGTTCATGAAATAGTATTCATATCCTTGATTTTGGATTTGATCCGTCATAGCCGTCTTGGACTGAAACTTGTCGACCATATAGTCAATTTGCTCATTGGATAAAATACTGACATAATACTCATGCCATATTCCAGAGGCCAAATTCACAAGGGACGAAACTTCGTCCTCCGTATGTATTTTTGACATTGCGATCTCCATCTAATTTACCACCCTCTACAAAATTATAGAAAGGCCCCAATTTAATCTCCGAATCGCATTGATCACAAAAATACCCCTGTAATCAACCCGGACTTTATCCCGGCAGGGGTATACTTTGAACCTGCAATTGTAGAATTTCTACATCCTATTCTTGAGTACGATTTGGTATTGCCAAACCTAATGAACCGGAGGTTCGCCCAAGGCTTCCTGAACCCGGATCACGCCCTGAGACAAAGCATTTCCTGCCAGTGCTGCCGAGGCAACGGCTACCGTCTCCAGAAGCTCGGCTTCGGACGCTCCTTTGGATCTGGCCTCTGAGGCGTGATAATACGTGCACACTTCGTTGTTTGTGGACAGCGCGATTCCGAGCGCGATAAGTTGCTTGGTTTTCGCATTGAGCACTCCGTCGCCAAAGCTCTCTCCGGTAAAGGCATGATAAGCCTCGGTTGCACCTGGAACCGCTTCTCCGTAATGGCTGATCTGATCTTTATAAGCATTGATCTTGTCGCTGACTAGTGACATAAGGTAGCTTCCTTTCTGCAAGGGATTGGCTTTCTACCTTACTACGTTGTCCCGCCGGGCCAAAAATATGCTATTCCTCCGGCAAAACCCTCGGCTCCCGGGAAGGACTGTAACTATAACTTCGATCCAGCTTAACTACATTCCGGTTCGGTTTGCGGATCAGCACATGAGTATCATCCCACGCAACGACGATGCCCCTGACATCATTCTCGGGAATCGAATCACGCACTACGCGAACCTTCTCGCCGGACAGCCGAAATTCATTCAATTGCTCATCGGAAATCATCGTAATTCATCCCCTCCTGACATCTGCCTATATCTTAATCCAAAAAAAGACTCCGCAGCAAACTGACGGAGTCTTTTGATTTCCCTTAACTTTCCGGCAAAACCACTTATCGTGCAACAAAGCAATAACTGACCTGCCTCAGGCAGCCCTTTAACGCTGTGCATGCTCCTTGCTGTCGTTCTTCTCAAACCAGAAATCAAGCACTTTGGCGGACATGACCCGTTGTTGCAAGTAACTGACTTGCTGAGCACTGAACTCCTCTTCCCAGGCAACACCAAGTTCCTCGCATAGTCCTGCGATCGTCAGCAACTGTGACCAGGCCACATAGCGCTTATACCAGAAGAACTGGGGATGCTCAAGCATATAGGGATAAAGGTCGTCAAACTCCGTATGTTTGCAGTCCAGGGCACGTTCAAAAGTAACCTTGGCTTCGGACAATTTTGAAATGAAAAATTCCGGGTTTACTACAGATTCACTCCCCATTTTGTAAGCCTCCTCTCCCTAGTAATCCTCATTATAACGAAAAAAAAGAGGCCTGCAAAGAACTGTTGCAAAATTGGAACTAATTAATTTTCTGATGCGTTTTCATTCGGCGAAAATAATCTTTCCGTCCTCCAGCGAGGCGATTTTCACGAGCGACTCCAAACGAAGTCCTTGCTCACGGAGCGCATTAGCACCCGGCTGGAAGCATTTTTCGACCACGATCCCGGCTCCTATCAGTTCCGCGCCCGAACGTTCGATGATTTTCACGAGCCCTCTGGCTGCATCGCCGTTTGCAATAATATCGTCGATGAACAGGATCCGGTCCTCCGGCGAAATAAATTCACGGGAAATCAAAATATCCGTCACGATTCCTTTCGTAAAGGACGGCACCCGTTCACAGAGCATATCCGGCTCGGCGAGCAGCGTTTTTTTGCGTCGGGCAAATACGAGCGGTACCCCCAATTCATAGGCCGTGGCAAAAGCGACGGCAATCCCGGAGGATTCGACCGTGACGACCCGGGTTACTCCGTCATCCCGAAAGCGTTCGGCAAATTGTTTGCCCATTTCCATCGTGAGGCCCGGATCCACCTGATGGTTAAGCAACGCATCAAGCTTTAATACCTGATCCGATACGACGACGCCCTGCTCCACGATTCTTTGTTTTAATGTATCCATATCTATTTCCTCCCGGTCTGATCTCATTTAGGGTTTGAGTCATGTCCCGTTCCCGGACAACATACCTTGTACTATATATAGCACATCGGCCGGGGGGAAAACCATGAAAAATGCCGTAAAAGTTATGCAAATCGCTTTCACTTATATCGGTACCGTCGTCGGCGCCGGCTTTGCGACAGGCCAGGAGATCCTTCAATTCTTTACCCGTTACGGGAAATGGGGGGTTCTGACCATCCTGTTGTCCATGGTTCTGTTTATCTGGCTTGGCACCAAAATGATGCTGCTCGCCCAGGAAATCAAAGCCGAATCTTATGAGGACCTCAATCGCAAGCTTTTCGGCGACCGGATCGGACAGGGCTTGAGCCTGTTCACCCTAATCGTTCTGATCGGCGTTAACAGCGTGATGCTGGCCGGGGCCGGCTCCGTGTTTATGGAGCATTTCGGCATGCATTATCAAATCGGCCTGTGGATTACGCTCATCGGGACCTTCCTTCTGCTCGGACGAGGCATCGGCGGCGTCATGAAATTGAACTCCATCGTTGTTCCGATGATGATCACGCTATCGCTCGCCATCATCTCGAATACGGCCGGATCCCCGGGTGCGTCACGGTTTCTCACGTTAAGCAGCGACAACGGCGTGCTTGCCGCCTGGGCCTCCCCGTTTATGTATACCGCCTTTAATCTGTCCATGGCCCAGGCTGTTCTAGTCCCCATCGGCAGCCATACGGACAGCCGCAGGACCATTGTTTGGGGCGGCGTGCTCGGCGGCGCTGGCGTCGGCTTTATGCTGATGGCCGGCCATTTCGCTTTATCCGCGTCCATGCCGGGCATCCAGCAATTCGAAATACCCATGGGAAACATAGCGCAGCAGCTCGGAACCACGATCCAGCTTATTTATATCGTGCTCATTTTTATGGAAATATTCAGCACGTTCGTAGCGGATATTTATGGAGTAACCCTGCAACTGAAACAGCGGCTGAAACTCTCCCCCAAACTGATTTCCATCATCGTTTTGCTGATCTGTTATGTGACAAGCCAGTTCGGTTTCAGCGCGCTGCTGTCCGTCCTTTATCCCGTATTCGGCCTGTTCAGCCTGCTTTGGGCGGTCATGCTCGCCATGTACCGGAAAAGCAAAAGGCAATAGCAAGCAAACTAAAATCCAAGCTACGCCATAGCAATGATTTGCGCCTCCGGAAAATTGGATTTGACGCCTTCGATCACATGAGCGTGGCACGTCATCATGATCAGCTGATGCTTTTCGGAAACGTTCTTCAATACCGACAGCGCACCTGCCAGCCGTCCGGCATCGAAGTTGACGAACAGATCGTCAAGCAGGATCGGTAAGTTGGCCCGACCGGAAACAGCGCCGGAAAGGGCAAGTCGCATCGATAAATAAAGCTGTTCCGCCGTCCCGCGGCTTAAGTAGGCACTGCCGATCGGGCCGTGATCCCGATGTTCCGCCATCAATTCCTGGCTTCCCATCTTCATCAGAATCCGCCGGTAAGTTCCCCCGGTCATTTCCGCCAGATAACCGGAAGCGGCTTGAAGTACCTCGGGCTGACGCTCTTCCTCGTAAATTTTGCGGACCCGGGAAATCAGCTCATGGCAGACGGCCATCACTGCATAACGATCCAGCGCGCCTTCCAGCGCAGCCTGCTGTTCCGCAAGCTGCTGCTGCATATTTTCCTGCAGGCCGCGCGCTTCCAGGCTCTCCTGCTCCTGCAGCAGACGGCCGCGCCGCTCCTGCAGTTGTTGACGTCCATGCTCCGATTCTTCCAGCTTGCGCCTTGCCTCATCGGCGGACCGGAGCAATGACTCCTCATCCAGGCCGCGCAGCAATTCCTCGAATTCCTGTTTGCGTTCCTCATTCAACGAACCGAACAAAGCCAGCTCAGCCTGTCTGATGCCGGATCGGAGTTTTTCTTTGGTCTCGGCTTCGGCTCCGTAACGCAAATAAGCTTCTCCGTCCGTAGCGCCGCTTTCTTCAAGCAAATGATGCTCGGCGGCCAGAACGGCAGCCAATCGGTCCTGAGTCCGGCCAAGCTCCTCCTCCAGCGGGACTCGCTTGTCCAAAATCCGCTCTTGCCGGGACTTCAAACCAAGCTGGATTTCAAGTTCCGCCATGGCCGTGCGGAAAGCGCCTGCCGCAGACCGCGCATGGAAAGTAGCTTCCCTTGCATCGGCATCCCCGGTCTGTTCGCGGCATTCCCGCTCAAAATCGTCGGCTTCTTCCTGTAGGGCAGATATCCTCGCGGACAAAACATCCAGTCTGCCGAGCCAGTCTTTACCCTGCTCGGCGAGTCGGAACACATCCATCGCCGCTTCCGGTGACAAATCGCCGGGCAAGTGTCGCTCCTGCAGCCAGTTTTCCCATTCGCGCGCCATTTCATTGAAGACCGTTTCCTTCCTTGATAGCTCCCGCTCCAGCCCTTCCAGTTCCTCTGCCTTTCCGGCAGCCTTGTACCTGCATTCGCCTGCCTGCACCTCAAGTCCTTCATGGCGCTGAGCCCAAAGCTGCCAATTCTCCATCAGTCTTCTCAGAGCACGTTCTTCCTCGTCCCAGCGTTCGGATTCGAACAAGGTCCATCCTGGAGACGATAGGCCCGCCGCCGTCTCGGCATGCCCGATCAGCTGCGGCAAAAGTTCGCGGAGTCCATTCTCTTCGGACGTTGCGGTCGAAGCGGGCCATCCGGCGCCGCTGGTGACGCCGCGGCGACGGGTGTCCCGTTTTTTCCGGTTGCCCGAGAACAATTCAAGCGCCAGGTAGCCGTCGAAGCCGAGAAGAACGATGCCGGTAAGTAAGGCGCCCCAGCCGGATTTCGCCGTCAGCCACAGTACGGCGGGGAGCAGGATCGTAAGCAAGGCCGTTACGCCGAGCAGTTTTTGGTAAAGGGAGCGAACCCGCGCTTGCGCAGCTGCTTCACTTTCCGCAGCTCTCCGGCCCTCCAGCCTGGAAGCGGATGCCGCCCGCCAGCGGTCAAGCAGATCGCGGATCTCTTGCCACAGCCGCCTGATCTCCGCACGCTCCTGTGGTACAAGGGCGGCAAACTGCCGGCATCCGTCCGCAGCGCTCGCATCAATCCGTTCCTTGGCTTGAATATAAGAAGATTCAAGCGCAGCCGCCTCTCGTTCCAGCTTGAACCGTTCGTTATATAATAGATCCATGTCCTTGTCATAAGCTTGAAACCGGCTCATAAACTGACGGACGGATTCCCTTTCGCCCACGGTTCCCGCAAAGCCGCGCAACACCTCGGATGTCCAGCCGGGATGTATGCTCCGTAGGGCCTGGGCCAGCTTGCCTTGCATCTGTTCCGCTTCCGCCCGGAGCCCGGCTAGTTCCTGAAGCCCGCTCTCATAGGCGGGCAACCGTACGGCCAGGGAGCGCAGGCCTCCTTCACGCTTCAGTACGTCCTGCTTCGGAGCTGCAGACTCCAGCTCTGCCTGCAAAGCGGCAATTCGTCGCATCGACTCGGCAGCGGCAAGCCGCAGACGCTCCTTCTCCTCTTGCAGCGCTTGCCAACGGGACAGGCCCTGCTCGGGAAAGGGGCTGCGTTCCGGCAGCTGCTCCAGCTCCATCCGTAGCGCCTCCAGTTGCAGCCAATCAGGCCGGCGCTCGACCGCCTTTCGCAGCCGTGAGTTTTCTCTGCTGCGTACGGCCAACTCACTTTCGCCCACCGCAAGCCCGGCCTCCGCCTCCTCGAGCTCCTTCTGCACCTCCCGGTAGCGCGGGAGCAGCGATTTTGCTGCCTCGGCCTGGCGCTCCAATCGTTCCAGACCCTGCAAGAGCTGAGGTATCTCCTGGTTTCTGCCGCGCGGGCGGTACAGCTTGTCCATATCCTGGAGTAGTTTTTTCTCCCCGCGCAGTACAGCGGCTCCGCCGCCTATACCGGCGTGGAACAGGAAGCGGCTCATTTCCTCCGACTGAAGCGCCGACACTTCCTGCAGCTCGCTTAGGGAAACGGCGAACAACTGGCGGAACATTTCCTTGGACATGCCGCCGAGCAGTTCCCGCGCCAAATCCTCCTGCGATAGCTGATGCAGCTGCCCGTCCTCCCCCGCCCGGGTAATTCGCAACCGGTCGCCCTTTGCACCCGAAGGCGAGACTCCCTCCGGCGGCTGGGCGTAGCGTTCAATCAGCCACTTCATTCCGTCATCGCCCCGGATGGCGAGACTTCCGCCATGCGAGCCGCCCCCGACCGGTTCGTAGCGCTGTGCTCCGTAAGTCCGGGAGGGAATTCCGAACAGCATGGAACGGACAAAGCCCAACAGCGTGCTTTTCCCCGCTTCATTCGGCCCGTATAGCACGGTTACGGGACCTTCGAGTTCCACCTGAAGCCCGTGCAAATGGCCGAACCCGCTGACTTGCAATTTCTCCAATCTCATGTGCCGTTCCCTCCCCCGGGCCCCTCTTCGCTCAGCAGGGAGGAGGCCAATTCCTGAGCCCTTTGCAGCAAATCCAGCATTTCCGCCGAATCCATCGACTTCATCATCCCGCGCAAATAACGTTGCTCCATCAAGGGGGAGAGCGCCGATAATACCAGGTCTTCCCGGAGATCCGGCACGCTTGCCGCACGATCCCCCAGCCTCAGCAGTTCGCCGAGGAAACTGTCTTCCTGCGCCAGTTGTGCCCGGTTGATATCCATGCCCGTCTTTACTTTGAACCCGGCCGGCCACACTGCGGCATGGAGCGGCAGCGAAGGATCATTCTCCATGCGTGCCGTTTCCCGCCTTTGCAATTCCATCAGCAGTTCGCTGACCTCCCGTCCGTTCTGCAATATGGGATGGAGCGGTCCCCGTCCGGTAAACGTGAACCGGAGTATGCCGGTCTTTCCGGTGCTCAAGTCCCTTACTTCCTCCAGCTTCTCCTCCACCCGTTCTTTCCAGGCTTCTTCAGTCGCAAGGTCTTCGATTGGAATGTCCATTTCCGTCCAACGGACATGATCCAGTTCGCGGAAACTGAGCAATGCCTCTCCGTTTTCCGAGACGTCAACGAGATAGCAGCCCTTCGGGCCGGTTTCTTTCAAACTGCGCCCCTGAAGGTTGCCCGAATAAACCACCCACGGGGACTGGCTCAGAATCTGACGCTTATGAATATGCCCCAGCGCCCAGTAATCGTACCCGGAATTCTGCAAGTCCCTCAGCGAGCAAGGGGAATAAGGATCATGGCCTTCCTGTCCGTCTACATTGCCATGCAGGATGGCGATATGATAAAGCGGCGAATCGGGATCACGGCGAAACAACAACGATGTGTTTTCCGTGACCGAGGCCGTCGGATACGATATCCCGCTGACAACGGCGACAGGCACGCCGTCGCTTCGGCGCACCGCCGTTACGCTCTCCGGCCGGCTGCCCCCGAAGACGGTCACATTCGGCGGATAGGAAAGGCGCAGCCGGCTGCTGCTGAGCGGGTCATGATTGCCGTGAATCACGTACACGGGTATTCCGTGCTGCGCTAGCTTGTCCCAAGCCGCCTTCAGCCGGAGCTGGGCCCGGAGCGATGAATCGGACGCGTCGTAGACATCCCCGCTGATCACGAGAAAATCGGCGGACTCGGACACGGCAAGGTCCACCAAATCGCCGAGGGCGGCGAAGGTGGACTCCTGAAGGTGACGGCGAAGCCGGTCCGGCAATCCGGACATGCCCGTGAACGGGGTGTCCAGATGCAGATCGGCGGCATGGATGAAACGAAATGCAGTCATAAAATTCACTCTTTCATCGATCAAATTGCAGATACGTTTTTTTCAGTTCGTGAACAACGCGGTTCAGGGAATAATGATTTTTAGCGAAATCCGACCCCGATCTGGCCAACTCATAGCGGTAAGAGGGATCGACGATCACTTTTTCCAGCGCTTCCGCCAGCGAGACGTGATCCTCCGGCGGAACAAGCAGGCCGTTTGATCCGTCGATGATCTGTTCGGCGATTCCTCCGACTTCCGTGCCTACCAGAGCCAAACTGCAAAGCGCGGCCTCGGCAAACACCGAGCCGAACGCCTCCGCTCGGGAAGGAAGCACGAAAATATCAAAGAAAGGCATGAATTCTTCTGGATGTAATGTATAACCGTAAAATATCGTCTCCTCATAAATGCCCAGCCGCTGGGCCAACTCCTCCAGATCCTTTCGGATCGGTCCGTCACCGATGATATGCAGGACGTAGGACAAGCCGCGGGCTTTAAGCTCCGCGCAAGATTTTAGTAAAATGTCGATCCCTTTCGCCGGAACCAGCCGGCATACCGTCACCAATTGGGCTACTTCATTTTCATGCGGTACCGGTTTGAACCGTTTCTCGTCGAAACCGTTGGGGATGACGTCGATATTTTCGGGATGAATCACATGGGGACTTAAATATTCGCGAAAGGATTGCGATACCGTATACATCTTGTCGGTTTTGTGCTCCAGTTCTTTGTACAGGCAAGTAAGGAAACGGTGCTCCGGGCCGTTCTCCGCGATGCGGCCGTTCAAAATCAGTTCCCGCTCATAGCTGGAGTGAATGCTCTGAATCACCGGCGTCTCCGGGAACGCCTCCTTCATCGCGAGGCCCGCGATGGGGTGATGGGCGTGAATCAGATCGAAGGACCGCTGTAGCCGCAGCCTCGTCCACCAGAGATAATCCCGGTACGTTTGCACATATTTTTGCACGATCGGACTGTCTTCGAATTCATGCCAATCGAACGTTTGAAATTCAACGGGCCCGCTCCCCTTGGAACGAATCCGTTTGGGTAAAGAGAACAGCTCCATCTCCCAATGGGGAGGATTGAACCGGTCTTGCAAATACGGGATCATCGACGATACGCCTCCGGGCTGTTCTGGAGGGAAAAACAAGGCTTGCAGCAGCTTCATAAGGGTTCTCCTTTGCTCTTCTCTTTCTAATTTTGCGGATGAACCGCTTGCCTCTCCATTATGCCATAGGCTGGACGGAACATCCATTCCCCTTTTGAGAATAAAAAAGGATATGATAAACTGCGAAAGGGACAACCAGGCCATAGTTATCGTCCAAAAAGGAGCAACCATTCATGACCAAACCATCTTTGCCAGAACATTTTCGCGGCACGATCACCGCCATGCTGGGCGAAGCCGAAGGAGCGCAATTTCTTCGCAGCTATGAACAGCCGCGGACTTACGGATTGCGTCTCAACACGTTGAAAATCAGCCCGGATTCCACTGCATCGAGCGTTATTTCTGAGTTGTTCGGGCTCCGCTCTGTTCCGTGGTGCGGTTCGGGCTTCTATTATGACGACAAGAAACGTCCGGGCAAACATCCTTTCCATGCCGCCGGACTATATTATATTCAAGAACCCTCGGCCATGTCGGCCGTCGAGCTGCTAAATCCGCAGCCCGGAGAGACCGTGCTGGATCTGGCGGCAGCCCCGGGCGGGAAAACGACGCAGATCGCCGCTAAAATGTGCGGCGAGGGTCTGCTCATCAGCAATGAAATCCATCCGCAGCGCGCACGGATTCTTGCCGAAAATGTGGAACGCCTCGGAATTGCCAATGCCGTGGTTACCCAGGCCACTCCGCCAGAGTTATCCGCCCGGTTTCCGCTGACGTTCGACAAGATCATGCTCGATGCCCCTTGCTCAGGCGAAGGCATGTTCCGCAAAGACCATGACGCCGTTTCGGAATGGTCGCCGGAGGCGGTGGAACTGTGCGCCGCACGGCAGTGGGACATTCTTCAGGATGCAGTCGCCATGCTAAAGCCGGGCGGACGGCTAGCCTACTCCACCTGTACGTTCAACCGTCGCGAAAACGAAGATACAATCAGAAGGCTTCTTGCGGAATATCCTTGCCTGAGGCTCATAGACGAAAAACGGGTTTGGCCGCATTTGCAGGAGGGCGAAGGCCATTATGTTGCCCTGCTGGAGCGCGAACCCGCTGAAGGCGCCGCAAACGAGGCGGACGGAAAGCGGCAGCGGCCTGGACGCCAAGGCGGACGCGGGGGCAAAGACAGCTCCGCCGCGCGCGATATCGCAGCTGCCTTCGCGGCGTTCCGCGAGTTTGCGGCGGAGGCGCTGCCCGGCTTCCAAAGAGAAGGCGAGCCGATTCTGTTCGGCGAAGCGCTGTATCTTCTGCCGCGCAGCGAGGGGCTGGTCCTGACTGCGGATCACCTGTCCGGGCTAAAGATCCCCCGGGCCGGCCTTCAACTTGGCGAATACCGCAAAGGCCGGTTTGAGCCCGCCCATGCGCTGGCCATGGCTGTGAAGGCCTGGCAGGCTGCCCGCGTCTGGACCTTGAACGACGCAGACTCCCCGGCCGTCAAAGCTTATCTGCACGGGGAAGCCCTTCCCGTGCCGGACAGCCTGCGCGGCTGGTGCCTCGTCGCCTTCGTCTGCGGCGGAGAAGGCTTTCCGCTCGGCTGGGGCAAGGCCAGTGGCGGGCAGCTCAAAAATCACTTGCCCAAAGGTCTAAGGCAACCCGGATAAAGCCGGTTTTCGCCAGGACCAGGACCATCCTGCCCTGCTGTTTGTCTAGGCGGCCTAATAAAAACAGGGGCGTAAGCACACCGTCGTGCTTACGCCCCTTCCTATAACCTTACGATATTCAAACTCGCCCTGCTTTAGCGCTCCATGACTCCCGTTTCCCCGGTTTTCAGGTTGTACGAAAACAATTGGACTTCCTGTTTGCTGTCAAAGGGGCTAACGTAGCTGAATCCAAGCAGACCTGTAGCCGTATCCAAACCCAGGAACTTCAGTTCATCGCCACGATAAGGGACATCGTTACCCTGGGCATACTCCAGATCGTCACCGGTCAGCAGCTTTTCAGCCAGTTCCACCGAGGAATTGTCCTTCAGATTAATCACCGTCAGGAGTCCCGTCCCGTTCGGCCGGACGACGATATAATCTTTGCCGGCCCCCAGTACTGCATAGGTCTCGTCTTTGCCGGCCAATTCAGGCAGGTTGTAAGTCTCTACCTCGTTCCCCTCGGTATCATAAACGCTCAGCGTTTGTCCGTCCGTCAACAAGGAACGCTCGACGTACCGGTTGCTGCTTGCTTCCAGATATTGATAATAAATTGCGTTTTCCTCGTAACGCTGGGAATAGCTCGCCTTTTTCTGGGCGACGATTTTATTGTCGTGGACGAGAATCCCGTAGACTCCGTAATGGATATGCGGTTCCCCGTAATTATCCAAAATCCCCAAGATCATGCTTCCCGAACTTGTAATGAATGAATTGATCGATACATATTCCTGAAAATCTGCATTAACCTTCCCTGCTAAAACCGGAGATTGCTCGTAAGGATGGGCGATATACAATTCACCCGTCGAGCGGTTCACCCAAGCGGTGGTGTTGACCCCGCCTCCCTTGACGAAATTATCCGAATGGGTAATGCTCACCGTTTGAGTCTTGGCATTCCATTTTACTTTCGCACCGGTCGCTTCCGACAAAAAACGCAAAGGAACATAAATCCGCCCTTTGATCATCTCCGGAGTCGCCGCCAAGCTTTGGTCCTTGCCATTTATGGTCGCTTTTCCCGAGCCGTAATGGAGCGCGACCGTAAGTTCCGGATAAGTCATCGTCACTGTTTTGGAAGAGGAACTCCAGAATACGACGGTCCCGAGCAGTTCGCCAATATCCCGCAACGGCAAAAATACGGTACCGTTCTTGACGTAGGGTGCGGACTGCGGCTGGAATTCATTTCCATTCATGGTGACCTTAATTTCGCTTGATGACTGAGCCGGTTTGACGCTCCCAGCTGCTATGGCAGACGAGGACGAAAGTGATCCGGCTGTGATTGCCGTTAAAACGGCGATGGAAACGACAATACATAAACGCGATAATCGTGATTTACATATCATGACTATGACCTCCAGCATAATTATAGACATCGAATTTAAAAGCACTTTATTAAGACGTTATAAACCGTTTGAAAGTTTCATGAAACCCGGCTCCCGACAAAATTATCAAGCCTGAAGACGCAGGGCTTTTTCCTAAATCATCACGCGGAAGGGCCGGTGACCATACCGTTTTCCCCCCTGTGCATACAATACGGTATCCCGCTAACATCCGGGATCTTGATCCGTAAATGAGGGAGGAATAACCATGGGTGAAATTCATGGCGGTGGCTTCACTTCGACAGGGGCAATTCTGGTGCTTTTCATTTTGCTAGTTATCGTATCCCGTGCCTGGGTCCTGTAACAAAAGGGACGAAAAAACCGCCGGAGTTCAATCTCCGGCGGTTTTTTAAACATTTATTTTACCGACTGGCCGAGGCAATATTTTTCCAGTGCCAATTTAACGCCCTCTTCGTTGTTGGATGCCGTGATGTCATTGGAGGCCGCTTTGACTTCCACCGGCGAGTTCTCCATAGCTACCCCGAGCCCGGCAAAAGTCAACATCGTCAAATCGTTGTAATAATTGCCGATCGCCATGACTTCTTCCGCCGGAATCCCCCGCTTTTCGGCGAGCTTTTTCAGTGCGGCTCCTTTCGAAGCTTCTTTATGCATAATATCGATAAAAAAGTCGCCGCTCCGCAACACATTGAACTCCTGCGGCCAAAGATTCCAGTCCGAATGAATGGCATCCAGCTCCTTCATCTCGGCCGTGATCGTCATTTTTACGATCGGCTCGCTAAAGTCTGCCCAATTCGGGAGATCCTTCGGCTCCATCATATACAAATGGTACATATCCAACGCTTCCTTGCTGAGACCGGACGCTCCCGGCACATACAAGTCGAACGTCGTATTTATATCGTAATGCACGCCTTTCTCCACGCAATAATCGATATAACGGTCCAGTCCTTGTGGTTCCAGTGCGAATTCGTGGACGATCTCCTCGGTCTGCACATTCACCGTTGCCGCACCATTATGCGTAATGACGTATCCGTTCAAACCCATTTCCCGCATAAAAGGAATCGAATTGACGGGGGCCCGACCGGTACATAGTACGAATTCCGTCCCTTGCTCCGCAATCCTTCTAATCGTTTCAGCCGTCCCCGGCGTAAGTACATGATCGTCATTCAGCAGAGTTCCGTCGACATCCAGGGCAATCAATTTGTAGTTCATCTCATAACTCCTTTGAAAATCACTTATTATTATTTTTACAGGAACGCAACGACTCAAGTTCAGGCGGGGTCAATTCGCGAAAAGAACCCATCGGCAGCTCTTTATCCAGCAGAAGCGGCCCCATCGAAATACGCTTCAAGTAAGTTACCTTGGAGCCTACGGCTTCAAGCATCCGTTTGACCTGATGGAATTTCCCTTCCGAGATGGTCAAAGAAATGACCGTTTTCACGCTGCCATCCTCATAAGTTCCCTGCTCCAGCACCTCCATCCGGGCCGGCAGGGTGACATAACCGTCATCCAGCTCGACCCCTTGGGCGAACAAGGAAGCTTCCCGCTCTCCGATCTCGCCGACGCAATCGGCTACATATGTTTTCGGTACATGCTTCCTGGGAGAAAGCAGATCATGAGCCAGTTGCCCGTCATTCGTCAACAGCAGCAGCCCTTCCGTGTCTTTATCCAGGCGCCCGACGGGGAACGGCGAAAAAACACGAAATTCTATGGGAAGCAAATCAATCACCGTTCGCTCGCGCAGATCTTCGGTCGCCGAGATGACGCCCGGCGGCTTGTGCAGCATGATGTAGACAAACTCCCGGTAGAACACTTGCTCACCGTCAACCTCGATCATATCAGCATTCGGATTGCTTTGAACCCCGCTGTCCTTGATCGTAGATCCGTTTAGTGCAATCCTCCCCTGTTTTACCATTTTTTTTATATCCGAACGGGATCCGTATCCCAGATTGCCTAGTATTTTATCAATGCGTTGCGTCTTCTTTCCTTCACTCATCCGCTATGTCCACCTCCAACCGGCAGGATATTCATTTTTGAGCAGGCCGTCCTGCCATTTGCCCCACCCAAGGGAATAACCGTCAACCGTAATAAGCACATACCCCTTAGGCTTAGTATTCGGAGTACTGGAAATCCGCGATTCCGGAATCTCCAACGTCTCCCCCTTTAAATATCGCACGGCTTCCCCGTCCGCAAGGGACAGGTCCAGAACTTTCCTTGCCTCTGAAGGATGTATGGCTGCAGCTAGCGGATGGCCGGGCTGGAACCGTCCGTTCTTTACCGTGCCTACATACCAGCCCGGACGCACGGTTTTCAGGCCATGCAGCTGCTGCTTGTTCAGCGGAGACACATAGATATGACCGCCAAACAGGAGAGTCTCTCCTTCGGGCACAGAGCATAGCTGCTCCGCTGCAAATGTATGCCAGCCCTCCAGCATCACGCGCTCGTCCGGTTCTTTTTTGCCGGCGTTCCTTGCATTAACGGCCTTCTCCTGCTTGCGCGATTTCCCGGCCCGGCCATCTAAGCGCCGATCCCGCCGATCCCTCCGTTCCTCGGCAGTGACCGTCTGCTCAGGTTGCTCGATAGAGCCTTTATGTTGCAACACGGCGAGGAAGTGTCCTTCCCCCTCCACCTTATGCGGCCACAATCTTCCGCAGCCGGCGGTTTGCGCTATCGCCTCTTCCGATATCTCCAGCAACGGGGACCCCTGGCCGTCAAGGGTCAATCCGTTTCCCCCTTCCGCCAGCATGGCAAGCCATTCCGGACGCCCCGGAGAAAACCCGGATTGCTCCGGTAAGGGAATCACCTCGAATTCGGGATGATGTTCAAGAAATTCGGCAATGCTCGCCTCATTTTCCTCCGGGGCGAACGTACAAGTGGAATAAACGATTCTGCCTCCCGGCGATAATAGTGACGCCGCCGATTTTAAAATATCACGCTGCATCAAAGTGCATTTCGCAACCGAATGCCGTTCCCACTGCCGGGCCATATCTTCATCCTTACGGAACATGCCTTCACCGGAACATGGCGCATCGATGAGGATTTTATCAAAAAAACGGGGAAATGCCTCCGCTATTCTTTCCGGCGTTTCATTGAGCACCACGGCATTGCGTATTCCATACAACTCCATGTTTTTAGCCAGCG
This sequence comes from Fontibacillus phaseoli, assembly GCF_003337355.1. GTDB lineage: Bacteria > Bacillota > Bacilli > Paenibacillales > Paenibacillaceae > Fontibacillus > Fontibacillus phaseoli. The sequence goes on from NZ_QPJW01000002.1 coordinate 504,171, forward strand.
CCTTCGTCCGATCCGCACTGATATCATTCGTGACCAGCAGCCCCCGTCCTCTCAGCTTGGCCGCAATCTGCGTGGATTTACCGCCTGGAGCTGCGCACAGGTCAAGTACCCGATCCCCGGGTTCCACATTCAGCGCTTCGGCGGGAGCCATGGCGCTCGGCTCCTGAATATAATAAAGACCGGCATGATAATACGGGTGCTTGCCCGGTTTCAGCCCTTCATCCACATAAAAACCTGTGGCGCACCAAGGGATCGGTCTCAGTTGAAACGGTGAAATCGCCCGGAAATCATCCTCGCTGATTTTCAGCGTATTTACCCGGATGCCCGCATACCTCGGCTTGTCGTATGAAGACAAAAACTGACTATATTCATCCCTTAGCAGGGTTTTCATTCGATTCAAAAAAGCAAGTGGTAATTGTACCGCCATAATCTACCTTCCATTCTGCAGGACTGGTGCCTTTTTCCGGCAAACCTATTGTAACATAAGACTTCCGGTACCAATAATCCAATCGTCTTACAGCAAAATGCAGCCGCTCCTACCGGGGAGCAAGCTGCATCATCATATACGTGGCGGGCTTCATTCCCGTCTTTTATCGGCTTTGGCTTCCCGCGCCTCATGCTTCGCCCCGCGACGCGGCCCGCGCTGCTGGGGAATATTCGGGACGATATCCGGGGAACTTTTCTCGACGGCCGAGATAAGCTCGGGATCGATCAGTTCAATGTTTAAATCGTAATACCCAAACGGCTCCTGTTCAAAATTCTCAAGCCTGTTTGCATATGCGGAAGTCTCGTGGCGAAGACGCTCCAGATCGATTCCAAGACTGTCCGGGGGATAAGCCGCAAGTTTATCTCCGGCGGAAGCCAGCATTTTTCTTCCCCCGGTGACGTTCCCGTTACGGAAATGGTACAATCCCACGGCCACCTGCAGCAAGCCTTTATATAAGGGGGATCTGCCTTGCTTAAGCCACAATTCCTCCAGCACTTCATGACATTCGAAATAGTCCCGGTCCCGGTTAAAATAGATCAAATACGCCACATACAGCGGCTCATAACTCATCCCCTGGCTCCTCCACTTTTTTGGAGGCTTTGATCAGCCCTTTGACCCCGACCAGCAGATCTTTCATTCCTTCCATATCCCGGGCCTCCCACAGACGGTTAAACCGTTCCTGCGCATCGATCGCCTCGGAAACGAGATGATAGAAATATAACTGATGGATGGCCGCAAGCAAGAGCGACACAATGTTGGAGTCGTCTTCAAAGCTCTTTTGCGCAATCAGAATCTCTTGGCGGATACTGGACATTTCATTATCAAGCACGTTGGCCGCTTCGGCTGCTTTTTTCAACCGTTTCCGCATCTCGTCGGGCAGGCTCTCTTTATACTTATAATTCAGGGAGTGCTCGATCGTTGCCCAGAAATTCATGGCAAGCGTCCGGATCTGAATTTCGGCGAGTACGTTTTTTTGACCCAGCGCCGTTTGCACCGGGTATTCCACGATCATATGGAAGCTGCGGTAGCCGCTTTCCTTGTAGTTCGTAATGTAATCTTTCTCGAATAACACGCTCAAATCCTTGCGCATCCGGATATATTGCGCCACGCGGCGGATATCTTCCACAAACTGGCACATGATGCGAATGCCTGCAATATCCTCGATTCCCGTTTCCAGATCATCCATGGAGACGTCCAGTCTCTTGGCTTTATCGAGAATGCTGGAAATTTTCTTGACCCTGCCAGTCACGAATTCAATCGGAGCGTATTCCTCACGCTTCTTTAACTCGGACCGCATTGTTTTGAATTTAACCTTTAATTCCTCAACCGTTTGTTCATACGGAAGCAAAAAAGTACTCCAATCCCTACTGTCCATGCGTGTGCCTCCTGTCTTCTCTAGCCGCTAACGATGGTCGGCCCCGACCGCCTCGGAAATATGGGCGAAGCCATCCCGTTTCAGTAGTTCCCGCAATCCGCGATGGAGCTTGCGGTTAATTTCCGGGCCTTCGTAAATCAAGGCCGTATATATCTCGACCAGGCTGGCACCGGCGGTAATCTTCTCATAGGCGTCGGCAGCACTAAAAATGCCGCCCGAACCGATAATGGGCAGCTTTCCACCGGTTTGCCGGTAAACCCGCGAAATGATGTCCGTCGACCTTTCGCGCAGCGGCTTGCCGCTGAGGCCTCCGGTTTCTTTGGCGTTAGCGTGGGTCAGCCCGTCACGGGATATCGTTGTGTTGGTCGCGATCAGGCCGGATACGCCGCTCTTTTGAATCGTATCGACCATATATTCCAGCTCATCAAAGCTGACATCGGGTGCGATCTTAACAAGCACCGCTTTGTCCGCTCCGTGGCGCTTGGCCTGGACCGCCATCTCTTCCTTTACCGCATCCAGAAGTACTGACAACTCATTCCCATGCTGCAAATTACGCAAATCCGGAGTATTCGGTGAACTGATATTCACGACAAAAAAATCAGCGTACGGATACAGCACGGATATACATTTCTTATAATCCAAATGGGCGTCTTCATTGGAAGTTTCCTTATTTTTTCCAATATTGACCGCGACTGGAATCGGACGGGCCTTCAATGCCGCCAGCCGCTCAGCCATCTGCTCGGCACCGTGATTGTTAAACCCCATGCGGTTGATCAAAGCCTCTTCCGGCGGAAGCCGGAACAACCTCGGCAATTCGTTGCCGGGCTGGGCTTTGGGCGTAACGGTGCCCACTTCCATAAACCCGAATCCGATGGCGGAGAAACCTTCTACCGCTTCGGCATTTTTATCAAGTCCAGCCGCAAGTCCTACCGGGGAAGGAAAATGAACGCCGAATAAATCCGTGGACAATTCCTGCGCCTGTGAAGTTCCATACATGCCGCGCATCAGCGAAACCATGCCCGGAACCTTTGCCGCTGTATGTAGACCGCCGATCACAAGATGATGGGCTTTTTCCGGATCCAATTTAAAAAATACGGGTTTCCCCAAATGGCGATACAACACTGGTTACTTCACTCCGTTCGTCTCTGTGCTCACATAAAACTTCATATCCAGTTTAGCGGTTTCCGGCACAAAAGAAAAGTTTATCTGTGCAGGAAATGCGTGATCGGGGATATAGTATTTTCTTATGAAAGCCATTACAATGGAGGAGTATACTCCTGTTATGAAGGAAGGGGAATAACCGATGTCAACAAAACGAAAACCGCCAACACTACAGCAAAAAAGGGATGAAGTCAACAAAAAAGCACTTATATGGACAGGCTCGGTCGTGGCCGCTCTAATTATCATAGTTGCCGCCGTGATCGTAATTACGCAAATTTAATCCAGCCAATGATATGTACGGTGGGGATTGGTCTGATCCTGACGGTCACCCAAAGCAAAACGCTTTTCGGGAACCGATTCCAGCTTCGGAAGAATCCCCTTTCCAATCGTTACTTTTGTTCCTTTCGGAACCAAATCAAACAGTTCCTCCACATCCTGCTTGGACATCCTGACACAGCCCAGCGATTGATCCTTGCCGATACTCTCCGGTTCATTCGTCCCGTGAATCGCATAATTCGTGTCCGAGAGCTGCATGCCTCGGCTGCCGAATTCTCCATCATCCCTTCCGTTCGGATTCACAACTTTATCCGTAATCCGATACGTCCCTTCCGGAGTTTTTTCTCCGCCTAGACCGACCTTATAAATTCTTACTATGATGTTTCCGCTTACGACCGCAAGCGTATGATTCTTTGTATCCACAATTACTTCCAGCGGCTTGTCAAAAAAAGGATCCACCCCGGGAAGAAATGCAGCGTTATTGTCATCTTCCTGAGCGGCTTGCGCTTCACCCGCATTTACAGTTACGCCCTTAGGTTGCTTCAGCTTCTCCAGCATCGGTTTGAATGCTTCCTTCATGACCGGATTACTGCCCGCGATCCAATTATCGGGAAACGATCCCGTCAAATCCTTCAAAGCTGCCGGCCATTGGCCCTTCTGGAGCTTATATTGCTTCATCGCCGAAGAGAGCAGGGCCAATGACTCCTGACGCGCGGTCCACTCTCCTGCGCCCTGCTGCAGCTCCGACACATCGGGCGGAGTACAGTCGCAAGCTTTGGCGTCGTAGGATTGGAACGCCGCCGCCCCCGTTTCCGGGCTTTGTTTTACCCCGAAAACGACCGGCATATCATCCGACCAGACCGCCCACTTTCCGGAACGTTTCATCCCAAGTACGGCGGTTTCCAAAGCAACGCGATCCTTCCCTTCGTCAAAAAGGCTGCCCAGCGCCTTCTGCCTGTCCGTAGCATCGCCGAAATACGGTTTTGCCGTATAAGCCAACTTGACAACCGGCGGCTTGTCCTGTATTCCTTCAGACTGCTCCAAGGGTTTGGCGGCGTCCTGAATAACCGGATTTTCAATTCCGGATCCGGGTTCATCCTTCACATTGTCTCCGGCAGCGCTCGCAGGCATCCCGTTTCCGGGAGCATGCGCGGACGGCAACCAAATTACCAAAAGCAGCATAGCAGCGATCCCCGCCTTACGCAGGTTTCTATGCCGCTTTTCCTTGCGTCTGGATTCCAGCAGCAGGTTTTCCTGATATTCCTTCCACAGATCGGCAGGCATCTTGCTCGATTCAAAGGCCTCAAAAACGCTTCCCGCCTGAATGTAGCAATAGTGCGCTTTGCCTTCCTGCCCGTTTGCTTCATATTCTTTGCCCAGCAAATACCAGGCCATTTTATTTTTCGGATGGTTTTCCACGTATTTCTTGAGGTAAGCCGAGTTACTCATCGAAATCCTCCACATGGACAAATTAGCATTCTGCTACTAATTATATCGGTAAACAAAACCCGGTTGCTAAGAATCATGAGCCGGCGATTTAAAATCACTACTTAGGACCTAAAGAGGCAGGGAACGCTTCTATGACCGCTCCCTCTTACCACCGAAATAATTATAGAACGTAAGTTCCTATTTTTCAATAAATGATTTACTACAGAGATGAAAAAAACACCCCCCGTTATCAAACGGGAGGTGTTTTGAGCAATCATGTCTGCCGATGTCGGACTAGCCCTCTTTATTAAAAGGAGCATCCGCAATCTTGATGGAATCCGTCGGGCATCCATCACAAGCGTCCTGAAGATCATCGAACATATCTTCCGGGATTTCGGTTACGCCACGGTTGGCGTCACTGTTATAGATTACTTCGGCCAAGCCCTCATCATCGTAATCGTAAATATCCGGTGCCGTTGCGCCGCAAGCGCCGCAAGCGATGCAAGTGTCTTTTTCAACCCAAGTATATTTAGCCATCTTTTCTGCCTCCTGAATAAACGGTACAAGTCCGGTGCTAAGTTTAGTTTGTCACCAAGTTCAATATAATATAAAGTGAAGTCAATTTCAATTCAATTTCCGTATTATACCCATCGAAAATCAGGATTCATCCTCTGATTTCCGCAAGAAATCGGTCTGTAGGGAAGTCCCGCGAATTTTGTGATTCCGAATCAGCGCCGAAGGATCATCGGTCAGCATACCCGCCGTCAAAACCGCATTTTCGCCAAATTTATCCCGCAGCAAATCCATGGTTTTGGTCAAAGATTCCTTCCGGGGTTGCTGCTCATAATCAAACAGATCCAGCTGCAAAGCGGACTCCTCTTTCGTCACCAGATTTTGCAGCGTAATGCCAAGCAGACGGACCGGTTTGTCTTCGCTCCAATGCTTTCGATACAATTCGCACGCTTCCCGGTACACGTCTTCCGCCCGGTCGATGACCGTCTCCAGGCTTTGCGATCGGGTTATCGTTTTCATATCCGGCGTACGAATTGTAATTTGCACCGTTTGCGCTACCAACTTTTGACGCCGCAGCCGCCTTGTAACCTGATCGGCCAAATTCAGGAATACCCGCTGAACCTCTTCCATCCGGCTAATATCCCGCGGCAAAGTCGTAGTGTGGCCGACAGACTTGTTCTTCTCCTGATCATCGCGGACAGGTGAGTCATCCAGCCCGTGTGCGGCCTGCTTCATCCAGTGACCCGCCACGCCAAATTTCTCGGACAAAAGCAGTTCGTCCGCCGCCGCCAGTTGTCCGATCGTGTATATTCTCATCTTCTTCAGTTTATCCGCCGTTTTGTGACCGATCCCGAACAGTTCATTGCACGGCTTATCCCACAGCAGCGCGGGAACGTCCCGAATTCGCAGCACCGTAATTCCGTTCGGCTTCTTCATATCGGAAGCCATTTTCGCCAGCAGCTTGTTCGGTGCAACCCCGATGGAGCAAGGAAGCCCAAGTTCATCGGAAATCCTGGATTGAATTTCGTGAGCGATGTCCAGCGGAGTTCCGAATTGCTTCGAACCGGTGATATCGAGATAGCATTCATCGATTGAAACCGCCTGGAGCAGTGGCGTATAACCGTAAGCAATATCCATAAACGCTCTGGAATAGTTCCGGTACAAGTGGAAGTCCGGTTTGATCACGATCAGCTCGGGACATTTTTTCAGTCCCTGGCTAACGGTCATTCCGGTGGATATCCCCCGTTTCCGGGCCGCATAGGAACAAGTAACGATCACGCCCTTTCGCAGTTCAACGCTTCCCGCTACCGCCGTGGGCTGGTTCCGGTACTTCTCAGGCTCCTCCGCTTCGTGAACTGAGCAGTAAAATGCGTTCATATCGACATGCAGCACGACCCGGCCGCGGGCGGGATAGTATTCATCGATATTGCCTGACACGTTCAAGACCTTCCCCTCATTAATCATTCTTCATCCAGCATACCCCTTCTCCCGAGTACCGGTCAACATTGCGACAGGTCTTTCGGGACCGGGGTTTCATCAAGCATAGCTTGCCGTTTCCAGTGCAGATAACCAGTCCTTTTTGAACTCCACTAAAAACCGTGTTACATTTAAAAAAACAAATGTTATAATTAGAAATTATACCAAATCGGAGCTTGTTTCTGAGGACATCTATAAGGGGGAGACATCCATCATGTCAAAGGCTTTATCCATCTTCGACACTACATTAAGAGACGGCACGCAGGGTGAAGGCATTAGCCTGTCCGCAGACGATAAGTTGAAGATAGCAAAAAAGCTGGATCAGCTGGGTGTCCATTACATTGAAGGCGGCATCCCGGGAAGCAACAGCAAAGATATCGAGTTTTTCAAACGCGTGCAAGATTTTGGCCTGTCCGCCAAAATTACCGCTTTCGGCAGTACGCGGCGCAAAGATAGCATAGCGGAACATGACGCCAATTTGAAGCGCGTGATCGAATCCGGCGTTCAGGTGGCGACACTTGTCGGGAAATCATGGGATTTCCACGTTTACACCGCCCTGCAAACTACGCTGGACGAAAACCTTGCGATGATCTACGATTCCATCGCTTATTTGAAGCGTCAGGGATTGGAAGTTATTTTCGATGCCGAACATTTCTTCGACGGCTACAAGAACAACCCGGAATACGCACTCGCGGTCATGCACAAAGCGGAAGAAGCAGGCGCTGATGTGCTGACGATGTGCGACACAAACGGCGGCACCATGCCGCATGAAGTACATGATATTGTCAGCGTACTTGCCGGCCGGGTAACCACCTCTCGCCTGGGCATTCATACGCACAACGACTGCGAGCTTGCGGTAGCCAACTCCCTCAGCGCCGTTCGTGCCGGAGCGGAGCAAATTCAAGGGACGATGAACGGGTACGGCGAACGCTGCGGCAACGCCAATCTGTGCTCCATCATCCCGAATCTCCAACTCAAGCTCGGGTACGAAGTGCTGGAGCCCGAACGATTGATGCAGTTGACCAATACGGCCCGCTACGTAAGCGAGATCGCCAATGTGTATATGCCGATCAATCAGCCTTATGTCGGAACATCCGCTTTTGCGCATAAAGGCGGCATTCACGTCTCGGCCATTCTGCGCGACTCGCGCACATACGAGCACATCACACCGGAAACGGTAGGCAACCGCCAGCGGGTGCTGGTCTCCGAACTCGCCGGACAGAGCAACATCCTGTCCAAAGCGCAGGAACTGGGAATTCCGTTCGATCCGGAGAACGAAGATACACGCGAAGTCATATCGAAAATCAAAGACCTGGAGCACCAGGGCTACCAATTCGAAGGCGCGGACGCTTCGCTGGAACTGCTCCTGCGGGAAGCCAACGGCGATCTGAAAGAATTGTTCGTGTTCGAATCGTTCAAGATGCTGGTCGAGAAATCCGCCGGTAAACCGGTTATTTCCGAAGCCTTCGTCAAGCTGAATATAGACGGAACAAGCATATATACAGCCGCCGAAGGAAATGGACCGGTCAATGCGCTTGACAATGCGCTGCGCAAGGCGCTTATCACTTATTACCCCGGCCTGCAGGAAATACACTTGTCCGACTATAAAGTCCGCGTACTTGATGACAAGGATGCGACAGCTTCCAAAGTTCGGGTGCTTATCGAATCCCGGAATTATGAAAATTCCTGGAGCACTGTCGGCGTTTCCGGCAATGTCATCGAGGCGAGTTGGGAAGCGCTCGTAGACAGCCTTCGTTACGCCCTGATCGGGCAAACGAAACGCGAGGACTACACCGAAATTCCGTCGGCTGCAAGAGGTTTGGTCAATCATTAACTCATAAAAAAAACGTCAGAGGAGGGCAGTCCTTCCCTGGCGTTTTTTATTGACTCCATTTATAACCGCTACACATTCAACAGCTTTTTGATTTTGGCCTCCAACTCTTCCTTCGAAAGGGTGCCGACGATTACATCCTGGACCTTCCCGTTCTCGTCGATCAGCACATTGGTCGGAAAAGCAATGCCGTTATACATTCTGTACAGTTTCTCTTTCTCATCCAGAAGTACCGGGAAAGTGTAACCGTAATTTTCAACAAATTCCTTCGCATTGTCCAGCTTGTCGTAAAAGGTGACATTTACCGCATAGACATCAAGCTGGCTGCCGTATTTGTCCGCCAGTTTCACCAGGTCAGGAGCTTCTTCTTTGCACGGGTCGCACCAGGAAGCCCAAAAATTGAGGAGCAACGGCTTATCCCGCTTCCCTCCAACCTCGTAGGTTTTCCCGTCCAGCCCGGCAAGTGAAAATTCCGGTGCGGGCGTCCCCGGTTTCGGAGCATTTTCAGCCACCAGGGCGCTTACCGATTTTCCCGATTCCGCCTCCGTCGCGGAACTTTCTCCGCTTCCGAACCAAGATTTGATTTCTTTATCGTAATTTTCGTATAAGGCAGCAGCCAGCAATACCAGTAGACCGGCAAGAATCCATCTGTTACGTTTCATAGGACGACTTCCTTTATGTTATGTTGTATACAAAGCAAAGCTTGAATTTGCTTGTTCCCGATCTATTGTACCCCGTTTCCACGAATAGTTACAGTTTAAGATGAAAGGAGATTGCCCGATGACCGGATTCAGCAACGCCGACTCATTCCCCACCTTGCTGCAGCTACCAGTTCAAGTCCGTACCCTGTTGGAAAAAGATTACGAAGACCGTTATCCGAAGGAAGCATGCGGTGCGCTCTTTGGGCACCTGTCCAAGGAAACCGTGATCGCGGAAAATTACTTGCCGCTTTCCAATATCGCTGAGGATCCCCGGCATGCCTTCGCCTTCGATCCCGTCGAATGGGTGCGTTGCTGTTACGCCGCCGATTTGATCGGCATCTATCATTCGCATCCGACGTCACTGCCGGTCCCGTCTTCGCTGGACATCCAGGAGCTTCAGCATTTCGGCTCCCTTCTTTCCGTGTATCTCATCGGAGGTCGGACCACTAAAGAAAAACCGTCCGGAAACATCCCGGACGGCTTCTATGTTCATGCTTATTCGGTTGTCAGGCGAAACAACGAAGCCTTCTCGCTTCGTAATCTGATCATGTCTTGCTGAGAAAGCTGTAAAGATCCCCAAGCGTAATGACTCCCCGGTCTTTTAACCGTCCGATCATGATCTTCCACAATCCGGCCGTCATTTTGGCATCTTCCAACGCATGGTGACGCTGCAAAATCGGAAGGTCATAGGCATTAAGCCAGTCGTCTAGCGAGGAGATCTTTTTGTCCGGTTCCAGTTTTTGCGCGATCATCATCGTATCCAGTACGCGATGTCCCAAATGGGCCTTCGTCGTTTTCCACAGAGCCACATCCAAAAACGCTTTATCATGCGCACTCCCGTGAGCGATAAGTACCCGGTCATCGACAAATGCCATGAATTCACGCAGTGCCTGCAGCAGCGACGGAGCATCCTGAGCCATCTCCGGCGTAATGCCCGTCAGCTTCACGATGTCTTCCGGAACCGAGCAAGCCGGTTTGCACAGCGAATAATAAACCTCTCCCGTTATCTCTTCTCCATCCACCTTGACGGTGCCGAAAGATAAAATCTCATCCCCGTAATGATAGTGAAACCCCGTCGTCTCCAGATCAAACACCGCAGTCTTCAATTGGCTGAGCGGAATATGAAGCGTCTCCGGCCGGCGTTGTCCCTTGGTCAGCGAGCGCACGAAAGCGATCTGCTGGGCGCTGGGTGCTCCGAGCATAGAAGCGATCCGCGGGGAGATCCCTCCGCCCTTGAATGCATCCCAGAATCCGCCGTTTCCCTTCATCGGTTCCTTCATAGCCATTTCCTTTCTGCATATCTTTGCTGCCGCTGCAAGGTACGATACATCAGCTTAACCGTTCCAAGCGCTTCCCGCAGCTCGCGTCTGATTTCTTTCTGTTTCAATGTAGCTTGAGGCAAATATCCAGTTCCCGACACACTTCCGTTTTCTTCTATATAAGAGGTCATCGATCTGAACCTCAATGCAGTATGAAACGCCTGCAGGCAGGATTCCAGCCATCGGAAGGGCACGACTTCAAGCTCATTCAGCTGAGCCAGCCGGTCCTGAGTCGATGATGCGTTAATGCCATATTCTACGGCCAAATACCGGACCGCATTGACAATAGGAAGGTATAGCCCGTATTTTACGTCAAAATCGCCGGCATGCTCTCCGGTCTGTTCCGTAATCACCTGCCCCAAAACATTCAACGCTGCTTTGTGACGAACGGTATTGCGCAGCACGGCCGCTGCAAGGTTCTGTTCCGGAGGCGAGGTTTGTTCAAAAATTTCATGCATGGATTGGCGCAGCCTGCGGGAGAGGTTTATGTCGCCCGAAACATGGCGCAGATCCGCTGCGATCATCAGATATCTCACCTGTTCCCAGCCGAGCTGCTCTCTCCAGGTTTCAAGCTGCTTCTCCCATTCCACGGCGGTTTTTCGCCATAACGGGTTCGAAACCATCACATTCCCCGGGCATGGCGGATAGCCTGCCTCTTCAAGAATTTGCGAAAGTCTGATTCCGAATTGGTCAAAGTAGGTCTTTGCCTCAGGATCCTCGTTTGTTCCGATAATCAGGCCGTTATCCTGATCGCTCCACAGGGTTTGTTCTTCTCTGCCTGCGCTGCCGAAGGCAACGAACGCATATGAAGCAGGAGGAGAGCCGAAGCCCTCCTCGATGAACTGCTCTTCACATAGACTCACTGCTCTCGACATCACGGCGTCTTGAAGTTCTCCGGCCTCACGATTCCACGCTTCGATCTTTGTAGATGTAAACCTGTCATACAGACGTGTTTGCTCCTCTAATCGCGCCGACCTAAGCAGCCCTGGAGTGGAAGCCGACCGGATCGCTTGAAAACTGACATGGTTCATCGCCGTTTCGTATCTCATAGGCCGACTCCCTTTCTTTCATAGATGATTAGCCCTTGATGCACAGTACTTACAAAGCTGTATCGTTCTTCACGATTCGAGGTCCGTCTGCCACAGTCTTCGCGCTTGGAGCAGCTGTCCCTTGGTTCAACAAACTCATTTGTTCCGGATAACCATAGGTTCCATGTTCACTGATATCCAGACCCATCATTTCCTCTTCTTCCGTAACGCGCAGTCCCATTACCCATTTCATACCGCCGAGCAGCAGGAACGAAATCGCAAGCACGAATGCGAATGTACCGATTACCCCCAGTAACTGTACGCCCAATTGTCCGAATCCGCCACCGTAGAAGAGGCCTGCCGAACCTACCCCAGTCTTGTCGGCCAGTTCAGGCGTAGCGAACAAACCTGTAGAAATTGCACCCCAAACCCCGGCAATACCATGTACGGAGAAGGCATAGATCGGATCGTCCAGTCCGGCACGTTCAAACCATCTTGCTGTGAAGAATGTCAACACGCCGGCTACGGCACCGATTACAATGGAAGCCCAAGCTTCGACAAAGGCACAAGAGCCTGTTATTGCAACAAGTGCAGCAAGCACACCGTTCAGCATACTTGGAATATCCGACTTACCCATGACAGCCCATGAAATAAGCAATGCAGCTACGGCCCCGGCTGCTGCCGCGAGGTTTGTTGTGAGTAAGACATAACCGAAGAATCCATCATTCAGCGGAGTTAATGCACTACCTGGGTTAAAGCCGAACCATCCCACCCAGAGAATAATTACGCCGAGTACAGTCAGCACTTGGTTATGACCCGGAATACTGTTCGGTTTGCCATCTTTATTGTACTTGCCAAGACGCGGCTTTAACAGAATCGTAGCGACCAATGCGGCCGTTGCACCCGTTAGATGGACAACCGTCGATCCTGCGTAATCCTGCATCCCCAGCGCGCCGAGCCAACCGCCGCCCCATACCCAGTGAGCGACCACCGGATAAATAATCGTAAGGAAAAGTGCGCCGAAGATAATATAAACGCTAAGTTTGGCACGTTCCGCCATACCGCCGCAGGCAATCGCCAGAGATACGGCGGCAAAAGCCATTTGGAACAGGAACATCAGATTTAAAGGAACTCCGACTTCGGAGAATACGCTAAATGATCCGATAGCATCTTCCCCGCCGAACAAAAATCCCGTGGTTCCCAGGAAGCTGTTTCCATCCCCGAATGCGAATCCGAATCCGACCGCCCACCAGACGACGACGGAAATTCCGAGCGTCAGTACGGTCTTGCCGGCAACGTGCCCGGCGTTTTTCATTCGTACCGTCCCTGCTTCCAGAAGAGCAAAACCGGCTTGCATAAAGAACACCAGCATGGTTGCCAGGAAGACGAACAGAGAATTCAAACCGATTTGGAGAACCGGCGCAGTTATTTCTCCCTCTGCAGCAAACGCCGATACAGGAAATGCAAATGCAGCTAACGCTCCTAGTGAACCAAACAGCCATTTCTTTTTCATGAGACCCTCTCCTCAATGTCATATTCCCTAACACAAATTAAAATGTTAAGGTGATTATAAGACTAAATATGTTGACATGACAATAGTTTTTTTGAAAAAAACCGAAAAATGCAAATTACATTACATATAGTGTAAATTAAATTACATGACATGTCATATTTATCTGTTTTAATAGTTAAGTTACTGATAAATATAAAGTATGACGTTTGACTGTACAGTTATTGTTCGAGTATCATAAATAATGCAAAGGTATTACATTTTAGACGGAATGAGATACTTGCTTTAAAAGAGATTAATTGTTGGAGAGAGGTGATCCTATTGGAGTTATAAAACTTTATCGGATCGGGGAACTGGCGAGAGCTGCGGAAGTCAGCGAACGCACCATTGACTATTACACCAAGCTTGGTCTGATCTCAGCTGAAAAACGGACGCAAAAAAATTACCGTTTATACAGTTCTGAAACCTTGGCACGGTTGGAACGTATTAATCAGATGAAGCAGGAAAAATACTCGCTTGAGGAAATCCGTAAGAAGCTGGAGCAATGGCATAATGTCACGAACGAAGAGCACGTGACTGAGAAATTAAGCTCGCTTGAACTTCATATGCAACAGCTCGAACGTGAAGTGAAAGAACTCGAGCCGCTGATTTCGAGCCTGAAACCGGGCCAGGCACGCCGGGCATTTTCCAATCTGATGCCGCAAAGCTTGGCATGCATCGAAGCACTCCGAATCATACTGAATCACGGCCCTTTCAGCTAAGTGATTTTTTCTGACCTATTTATCTGACCTTTTATGGAGGAATAAATCATGTACTCTAATGTAATGCTTATCCCGATATTATTGGCCTTTGGATTGTCTTTATGGGCCCAGTTCCGTGTCTCGGGTACGTTCAAAACTTGGGCGAAAGTACCCAACATGTACGGATTAACGGGTCATGATGCCGCCAGACGCATGCTGGACTCCCATGGACTGTATGATGTACCGATCGAACCGGTTCGCGGCACTTTGTCAGATCACTACGATCCCATCAAGCGAGTGGTCCGTTTATCGGAGCCGGTTTATTACGAAAGATCCATCTCGGCCGTCGCGGTGGCTTGCCACGAAGTCGGGCACGCCATTCAACATAAAGAATCGTATCCGATGCTGGTAATGAGGCACAGAATGTTTCCGTTTGTGAACTTCGCCTCCGGCATTGCGCCTTTCCTGATTCTGGCCGGCTTCTTGTTCGGAGCTTTCAATTTGCTTGGACTTGGCATTATCTTCTTCTCAGCAGCCGTGCTGTTTCAACTGGTTACCCTGCCGGTCGAATTCAATGCCAGCAACCGGGCCCGCAAGGTGATGCTCCAACAAGGATTCGTCACGCATGAAGAAGAGCGCGGCGTAGCAAAAGTGCTGAACTCGGCAGCCCTGACCTATGTAGCTGCGGCCCTGATTTCCTTGCTCGAACTCATCCGTTACATTCTCATGTTCATGGGTAACCGGGAATAAACTTATCTTGCCAATACGTTAACAAGCTCCCCTGCTGTTTCTCACAGCGGAGGAGCTTGTTTTTTGTGAGACAAAAAAAAATCCGCCGGTCATTGACTCGGCGGTGTATCGATTTGAAGTCCGAAATATTCCAGCAAAAATACCTTGAATGATTGGGCGACGAGCGGCAGCTTTTCATCGGCGCGGTGAATCAGTCCGATCGTGCGGGTTACCTTGGGATCCGAAATACGAACCCGGCTCGGCTGCAGTGAGAAGCTCTGAAACAGCGCCATTTCCGGCAGCAGGCTTACTCCCATGCCAGCGGCAACCAGACCGCGAATCGTATCGGTCTCCTCCCCTTCAAAGGCTATCTTCGGGGTGAATCCGGCCTCTAGGCAAGCCTGCCATACAATCGGCCGAAGCGAATAACCTTTGCTGAATAAAATAAACTTATCGTCCTTGAGCTGATTCAATCGGATGCTTTGTTCACTTGCCAATGGATGACTGGGCGGCATGATTGCTACCAAGTCTTCCGTCAGAACCACATTCCCGACCACCTGGTCATGATTTTCCGGAAAAGGCGATATGAATGCCAGATCCACTTCACCCGAAACCACATCGCGAATCAAAGTAGGATACGTCCCCTGCCTGAAACGGAATTTGACATTGGGATAAAGCTTGCGAAACTCTGCCACTACACTGGGAATAATATGAATGCCCAGGCTGTTCGGAAAACCGAGACGAATCTCCCCTTGTTCGGGGTCCAAGAACTCATGCACCTCGTTAACGGCACGGTCCAAATCTTTCAGAATGGTCTCGACCCGGCTGCAAAACAGCTGGCCAACGGCTGTCAGTTGCAGATTCCTTCCTTTTTGCATAAACAGGTTAACGCCAAGCTCTTGCTCCAATTGGTGTATTTGCCGGCTTACCGCGGATTGAGCCACATGCAGTTCTTCCGCCGCCTGGGTGACGTGTTCTTTCCTCGCCACTTTAAGAAAGTACTGTAATTGTCTTAATTCCACGAATCTGATCGCTCCATTTCGCATCTGCTCTTTAAATCCGAATTAGGGCCGATAAGTATAAAAGGGCTTACATACGAAAAAATAACTATTATTAGATAAAGTGGTGGGTTATCTCTAATGTACCATGTACCTCTTCGAGGTTCAACGGGGTTTTAACAATCTGATGATAAGCCCATAGAGGAAGAATCCCCCAACCAGCCCGCCGAAATGAGCCATCCAGTTCACCTGGGGTACAACGACGGAAAATATGACCCCGACGATCAACAGGCTGTAAAGCGTCTTACGGGAACTCTCATCCATCAACTGCCGCTGCAGTAGAGCGATGTACAGAAATGCACCATAAACCCCGTAAACGGCACCGGAAGCTCCTACGGAAAGATGAAGTTCCGTCGACTGACGGTAGATTTCCAAACTGATCAAATTGCCTATAAGGCCGCTGCCAATGTATAGGAGCGCATAACGCCAATGACCCAGCAGCCTTTCCAGCGGCGGAGCAAACACCAGAATAGCGAAACAGTTGGAGAACAGGTGCCCGAAGTCATGATGCAAAAACATGGAAGCAAACAATCTCCATGTTTCACCTTCATAATACGGATCATTAATTAGAGCACCGAATTTGATCTGGGTATAAGGATTATCTGAACCCCCATTAAACATGACGACCAAAAACATGAGCAGGTTGGCGGCCAAAATCAAACAGGTCACCGGATAATAACGAAGATAGCTTTTCCAATTCTCATAACGGATAAAAATCATCTGAACCTTCCTTTACGGTCTTTATTTCCCAAAGTTGGACAATCGCTTTTTAAAACGACTATAATTAAGACTGGATAACCCATTATCTCATGTTTAGGAGGAGAATCAAATGACACAAGAACGCGCAAGCGTGGCAACATTCAAAGGCAATCCCATTACGTTAGTGGGGCCGGAATTAAAAGTCGGTGATACTGCACCCGATTTCCGGTTGAATAAAAACCTGCTCGAAGAAGTCACACTGCAAGACTTTGCAGGCAAAATCAAGCTGATCAGTGTCGTACCCTCCCTGGATACAGGCGTATGCGATGCGCAAACCCGCCGCTTCAATCAGGAAGCAGCCGACCTTGGCGATGACGTGGTCATTCTGACCGTCAGTGCGGACCTTCCGTTCGCGCAAGCCCGTTGGTGCGGAGCCGCTGGCGTAGACCGCGTCGTAACATTGTCCGACTATAAGGATAATGCCTTCGGCAAAACCTACGGCGTTCTCATCAAGGAATTCGCGCTTGACCAACGCGCCGTTTTTGTCGTCGATCAAGACAACAAAATCCGTTACGTCGAAGTGCTTAAAGAAATGTCCGAGCATCCCGATTACGAGAAACCGGTAGCCGCTGTAAAAGAATTGCTGTCCTGATCGCCCCGGTCTCACTGACCGCTACTTCAGCGTCTCCATATGAAATACAACGGTAAACGAAAAGCGAGCGAGGAGGGAAACCCTCCCTGCTCGCTTTTATCATGCAGCGTCATCCATAGTAAAGTACGATCAGGACGACACTTTGTAGGACGACAGCTTTTTATCCAACATGCCGAACAAATGCAGGATGTTGCGATAGTTAGCCCCCAGATCGCCGAACGATCCGCGGGTGGCCGAGTAAATATCCACCGCGCTACGCATAGGACCGGTAGACACGATGGAAACCGTAATATCCATCGTACGTCCGAAGCCGCTGCGCTTCTCCAGCGTAATCTCCCCTACGGAAGGCACTTCATGAAGCACTTTGTAGCCAGGCACTTTTTTCAGGGTCGAGGAAACTTCCTCCCAAATTTTGTCTTTGGATAATTGATAATATCTTGTTTTTAATTCGGGCACTTTCGCACGGTCACTCGTTCCTTCCTGACTGCGAAATATGCCGGTAAGCGTTCTCTTTAATGACAACCTGTTCTTCCTCCTTTATCCTACTAACACAATCAAGAATACGATTTCACTATAGATATAGTTTATCATTGTTGAGTAACAAACAAAAGTCAAGAGATCACTTCAAGCACACAAAAAAGCACTTCAAAGTTTCGGAATTCCGAATTCTTCAAAGTGCCGCATGTTTTAAAAAGGAAGACCCGCCTATGCCGTCCGGTTACATTGTCTCGAACCTGCGTTAGCAGGTGGGTGACCGCAGCGGCATTTTTGAAGTCCCCTAATCAACTTGGATAGGGCCTTTCAGCTATGACGCGATATAGGTCTCCCGAGACTTTGTCATTGGTTCAAAACAACATAGAACCGAAACGTACATCGCAGGACGTAAACTTATTATAAAACTTCATCAGATAAATGTAAACTTGGCGAGTCAGGAAATTCCATCCAATCCCCGATTATCTTTAATCTTTTTCCTTCTCTGATCCCGAAGGAAGCTCCAGCGTCGATTCATCGCCATTTTCGTCGGTATTCGCGGCTTCTTCTGCTGCGCGCAACTTTTCGACTTTTTCCTGGACTTTATTATAAGCCGCATAGAAATTAAAGAAAGCCACAAGCGCTGTCAGGCTCGCAAGTCCGAAAAAGATCAGCCACGGAAACCGGATGGTCAGAAAAACGAGAACCCCGGTGCAAATGACGGTCGACAACATCCGGAACGGCTTTAGAATCGTGAGCAAAATCGCATTTTTAATCAACTGGGTAACCTTTAAATAATAGTGGGCCACCATGGAGAAAAAATGGAACAAAGATACCAGCAGCACCACCAGGAAAACCAGGATGACAATCCCGATGAACTGCAGATTGTTGTTGAATTCCTTCATGTACATCTGGTAATCGACAATCATGATTACCGTAAGCAAAGTGTAGAATATTCCGCCGAACATGCTTTGCTTATAGTTCTCTTTGTACCCTTTGAAGTAAGTCTTGATGATACCTACATCCGCTTCCCCCATAACCCATTTGCGAGTCACCGAAAACAGGGCGGACGTGGCCGGAAAAAATGTAAACGGTGCCAAAATCGCCATTATCCACATATTGAATGCTGCAAAGCCCCATCCTCCCGGGATAAAGAACGCAGAGAAGGCAAAAAACAAAAAAGGCAGGGAACAAACCAGCCACAGCAAGTTGCTGCCCGATATTCTCATGATCCATTCCGTAATTTTATAAAAACCGCCCATTAAACCTTTAGATTCCAAGTAAAGATCTCCCTCCGCAAGTGATTAATTTGTCTATACATACTACTATAGCACGATTGCATAATCACTATCCAGCGCCTATTTTGACGGTTCTGGGTTGCCGTCTAATCTGACGCCCTACGCCTGCATACAATAATACGTAATTTCAACCATTCACAAATTCAAAGGAGGTATCTCATGTCCCAGGTAGGAGGATATGGCGGTTCCTGGACTTCCACTGGTACGATTCTGGTCTTGTTTATTCTGCTCGTTATCGTCAGCCGGACGATTCTGTATTAATTTTGAAAAACAAAGAAGACGAAGTAGGACTTCGTCTTCTTTGCCTCGCTTCTATTTCAGGCTCGGTAATTATTTGTCGAACGAGTTGTCGTCACGCTTGGCAGGTCTGCGTTCTCCGCCGTTATAGTTCGAAGAGCGCGGCTTCCGGTCCGATGAAGAACGGTAGGAATCACGGTTTCCTTCTTTGTTATATCCGCCTTTGTTTCCATAACCACCGCGGTTTCCGCCTTCGCGGTTGTCCCGACGCTGATAGCCACCGCTACCGCTGCCACCGCCGCTGCGGTTGCCGTAACCGGATGGCTTACGTCCGCTGGAACGGATATCAGGATTCCGGCGTTTCATGCGAATCGGTTCTTCCGGGGTAAGCTCGATGCTCGTTTTTTCGTTCTTCTCACCGGTAATTAACTTGAAGGCTGCTGCCAGCAAGTTCACCGAATCATATTGCTCCAGGAGTTGGATGGCGATTCCCTTATATTCGTTCAGTTCAGAGGCTTCAACCAGTTCAAGGATCCGCTCAGCCGTAATACGTTGTTTGCCTTCAATCGCTTCCGCAATGCTCGGTAACGGTTTGCGGGCGATTTTATGCCGGGTAATCCGCTCGATGAAGTGCAGATGATCGATTTCACGCGGAGTAACGAACGACCAGGCTGCGCCTTCTTTGCCTGCGCGGCCGGTTCTGCCGATCCGGTGTACATAACTCTCCGGATCCTGCGGCAGGTCGAAGTTAACGACATGCGAAACGCCGGAGACGTCGAGACCGCGTGCGGCTACGTCCGTAGCTACAAGCACATCGATGCTGCCGTCACGGAATTTGCGCATAACATTGTCGCGCTGGTTCTGCGACAAATCGCCATGCAGCCCGTCAGCGGAATAACCACGTTTCTGCAGGGCTTCCGACAATTCGTCTACCCGGCGTTTGGTCCGGCCGAAAACGATGGCCAGCTCAGGCGATTCCATATCTAACAAACGGGTCAATGCGTCAAATTTTTGCCGTTCATGCACTTCAATGTAGGCTTGATCAATCAGAGGCGCACTTATTTGTTTAGGGATAACGGAGACATGCTCGGGATTTTTCAGGAACTGCTGAGCCAGCTTCTGGATATTCGAAGGCATTGTGGCGGAAAATAACATCGTCTGACGTTCTTCGGGAACCAGCTTCAAAATGGATTGAATGTCATCCATGAAGCCCATATCGAGCATTTCGTCGGCTTCATCCAGCACTACCGTCTGAACATCATCAAGTTTGATCGTTTTCCGGTTAATATGGTCAAGCAGTCGGCCCGGGGTACCGATAATGATTTGAGGCTTCTTCTTCAATGCGCGAATTTGGCGAACGATATCTTGACCGCCGTAAATAGGAAGGGAACGCGTACCTTTGAATCGTGCCAGCTTGCCGATCTCTTCGGCTACTTGAATGGCTAGCTCACGGGTTGGAGTCATAATCAGAGCAACGATGCGCTCTTCTTCTTTAGGGATTCCGTTGATGAGCGGAAGTCCGAAGGCTGCCGTTTTCCCGGTGCCTGTCTGCGCTTGTCCGATTAGATCGCGCCCGGTGAGGGCAATGGGGATGGATTTGGATTGAATCGGCGTCGCTTCCTCAAAACCGAGCTCCGTAATTGCTTGTAAAACTTTAGGCTCTAGGCCGAAATCTGCAAATGTGTTCAAATTGTTCATACTCCTTCTATATAGTGGACATTCCACAAGCTTGACTGTATTCTTAAGTAGCATTCAAACGTTTATAGACTATCCAATCTCTCCACAAAATTTGCATAGGTGACTGGAACGCGAGAAAACTTCTGACGGTAAACACCGTTTTAAATGGAAATGGATCCCTACTCAAGAATATCTCAAACATTATAGCACAAAACAGTTTGAGAATACCAGCAAGCAGGTTGGGATACTTCCGTATCAAATGTGAGGTGGATTTAGTGTTAAAGGAAATCAGGAACTGTATCGCTATTTTGATCGGAGCCGCGTGCATCGCCTCCGGATTCAACTTGTTCCTCGTTCCGCATCATTTACTTAGTGGCGGCGTATCAGGACTTGCCATGCTAACCGGTTACTTCTCACCGCTAAGTATCAATACCATGTATTTGGCTTATAATGCGCCGGTGCTAATTGCCGGCTGGTTTTTGCTCGGCAGACGTTTTGTCGGATTAAGCATGCTTTCCGTTATCGCAGTGACTGGGCTGATGGCACTCATTCCGGAAAAGCCGCTTGCCTCCGATACGCTGCTGTCAGCGGTTTTCGGAGGCGTCCTCGTAGGCATCGGAAGCGGTCTCTCTTTTCGCGTAGGCGGATCTTCAGGCGGATTTGATATCATCGGTTCGATCGTAACGCGTTACCGGGACTTTCCGATTGGGAACATCCTCGTCGGGATGAACGGTCTGGTTATTTTGGCCATGGGCTATTTGGAAGGAAACTGGAATCTTGCGTTGGCCTCCATGGTATCCATCTATCTGGCGGGCAAAGTGCTGGATTTTATCCACATCAATCACCTCAAAGTAACCCTGTTCATCATTACCGACAAGACGGACGAACTGCTTGAACGACTTCTTTGCCGTCCCCGCGGCGTAACATTGATCAAAACGCAGGGCGCATTTTCCCATAAGGAAAAAGATATGCTTATGACAGTGACCACCCGCTATGAGCTTACGGAACTGAAGGATATCATCAAGTCTACCGATCCCTCGGCCTTCGTGAATATCGTTGAAACCGTCGGTGTCATGGGCTCGTTCCGTAGGCGTTAATCTTATTGGACGCGCGTTCGTCCGCCGTTCCATTTGTGTTGCTTTGTGGTATAATACTATCAAGCGGTTCCTTCAACAACTTTATAGTTATCAGCTTTACCTTTATTTCACAGGCTGTAATGCTTTTCCGAAGTAGGAATGATTCCGGTAACGAATGATTCTTGTAGGAAAGGGTGATGGATGTGGAAACAGAAACGGTAAAACTGGAGCAAATTGTCATGAAGTGGTTCCCGGATATGCTGCCTTTTTTGAATCAGAAGGAACTTAACTCCATGATCATCCTTCGCGATGGTCTGACAATTCTGGAACCGGAAGATGCGTTGGAAATTATCCAGCTCAGCATCTGCGAGCATCAAAATAGTCATTTCCTTCATTAAATAAGCTTTGCGTTAACGTGACCGTTTCTTCTGCAAAAGCGGAAGAAACGGTTTTTTTTCTGAAAAATGAATCAATCTCCCAATCTCTTAAAAATGAATAGGTTTAAGAAAGTGCCATTACGTTTAAAAAAACAAAAGCGTCGATCGAAATATCAATGGTGACAAAGATGTTTTTTCTGGAAACCTGACATCAGATATAATCAAAGCGAGCGCAAACAAGGGAGAGGAATATCATGAACATCCTATGGACTCTTTTACTTCTAGCCTTGGGTACAGGCAGCGGGGAAACGCCGGCCAATCACGCCGACGGCGGAAGATTACCGGCCATCGTGCAATCTACCTATCAAACTTTCACGGCAAATGTAGCACAGGGACGAAAAGAGGATCCTCTGTCTCCGGCGGAGATGGTGGTACCGGTTCAGCAGGAAGAAGCTCCTAAAGTCAAAGGAATATACGTCACGGCATACAGTGCAGGAGGATCGCGGCTTAATACGCTGATCGACTTGCTCGACAAGACCGAATTGAATTCCATGGTGATCGATATCAAGGATGACGCAGGATATATCACCTACAAAACCGATAACCCCGAACTTCAAAAATTGGGTAAGCCGCAGCCGTTCATCCGCGATATCGACGGGTTAATGGCAAGGCTGGAAAAGCATGAAATTTATCCGATCGCCCGCGTGGTGGTATTCAAGGATACGATTCTGGCCAAAAAGAATCCGGAGCTCTCCTTCCGGAACAGCGACGGGACGGTTTGGAGCAACGGGAATGGCGACAACTTCGTTAATCCGTATAGTAAAGAAGTTTGGGATTACAATATAGAGGTCGCTAAAGAAGCTGCCAAACACGGTTTTAAAGAAATTCAGTTCGACTATGTCCGCTTCCCGGAAGGCTTTGAAAAGCGGGCTGATTCTCTGAAGTATACCAAAACCGAGTTGAGCCGCATCGACGCCGTCGCAGCTTTCGTGCAATATGCTCGAGAACAGCTGGAGCCCCTCGGCATCAAAGTGTCTGTCGACATTTTCGGATATGCGGCTTCGGTACCTGCAGCCGAAGGCATAGGACAGGATTTCGTGAAGATTTCCAATCAAGTTGATATCATCTGCCCGATGATTTATCCAAGTCATTATACAACGGGCTGGTTTAACGCCAAGGACCCCGACAAAGCTCCTTATCAGACGATTAAGGGAGCCGTTGCGGATACCCACAAGAAGCTCGATCCGCTTGGAGAGAACAAACCGATTATCCGCCCCTGGATTCAGGACTTTACGGCAAGTTGGCTCGGCAAAGGCCATTATACGAAATACGGCAAGCACGAAGTGGAGGAGCAAATCCGGGCATTGAATGAAATGAAAGTTGATGAATATCTGCTCTGGAACGCATCCAATCGGTATACGACTGGCGTTGATTATTAAATAACGATTATCAATCAAACGGTATAATTTTGTTCATATTATTATATGCTGAATTTTCTCAAGACCCGGGCTTTTCGCCCGGGTCTTTGGACGGTGAAATGGAGTTTACGATAATGAAAGAAACAGAGACCCTGAAACAAAAGTACATCCAATTTTTGAAAATACTGCTTCCGATTCTGGTCACCCAGGTAACGATGTCATTGATGACCTTTTTCGATACGATGATGTCCGGTCATGCAAGCCCTGCCGATCTGGCGGGGGCGGCAATCGGTTCCAGCATCTGGATTCCGGTGCAAACCGGACTCAGCGGAATTCTTATGGGAATTACACCCATCGTCTCCCAGTTGGATGGAGGAGGGCAACAGAATAAAGTCGGATATCACGTCATGCAGGCGCTCTGGCTAGCCTTTGCCGTCAGTATCGTTGTCCTCGTCGTTGGCGGACTGGTTATATCACCTATGCTGGGAAGCATGCAACTTGAACCGAAAGTCCATCATATCGCCTTTTATTTCCTGGTGTCGATTTCCACGGGAGTACTCCCTCTTTTTGGCTATATCGTAATCCGGTCCTTTATCGATTCGCTCGGTCAGACCAGAATCTCCATGTTGATTACGCTGGTCTCCCTGCCGCTTAATATCGGAGCCGGATACCTGCTGATCTTCGGTAAACTTGGATTTCCCCGACTCGGGGGCATCGGATCGGGTATCGCAACCGCGTTTACCTATTGGTGCATATTCCTGTTGGCGCTATGGATCGCGCATAAGGCGGAACCGTTTGCCGGTTACGGCATTTTCCGCAAATTCCACCGGATTTCGTTATCGAAATGGAAGGAATTAATGAAGATCGGCGTCCCGATCGGATTCGCCATCTTTTTTGAAACCGCCGTATTCGCCGCAGTCACGCTGCTCATGAGCCGGTTCGACACCTTGACGATCGCCGCTCACCAAGCCGCGAATAATTTTGCTTCAACGCTCTACATGATTCCGCTCAGTATCTGTCTGGCGCTCACGATTCTCGTCGGATTTGAAGTCGGCGCCGGGCGGCAAAAGGATGCCAGACAATACGGCATCCTCGGGGTCAGCACCGCCGTTGCTCTATCCCTGCTTACAGCCATCATTCTGATGCTGTTCCGCCGGGGCGTGGCCGGGCTATATTCCAGTGAAGAAGATGTCATAGCGCTGATCACCCACTTCCTGGTGTATGCCATCTTTTTTCAAATATCCGATGCCATCGCCACGCCGATTCAAGGTGTGCTACGAGGATACAAGGATGTCAATCCGGGATTTTGGATTTCCCTGCTGGCATATTGGATCATCGGACTGCCGCTCGGATATGTGCTGGCCAATTTCACCGATCAAGGCCCCTACGGTTACTGGATCGGATTGATCACCGGGCTCGGTGTGGCGGCGATTCTGCTGTTGCGGCGTCTGTTGCGGCGTCTGTTTGTCATTCAGAAGCGGATGGAGCGCAGCGGGCGTGCCGTAGCTGGCAACTCACAAACATAAACGAAAAAGGGGCTGGCCTTAGTCATCTATCAACAACGTGATGACTTTAGGACCAGCCCTTACTTGTGCAATTAAAGAATTAGCTGTAAAACCTGCTGTTAATTCTAGCTTATGTGAGCCTTGGCGTGTAATTAACTGTAAAACCTACAGCTAACTGCACGCTTTTCGGCTAGAGAGACCAAATCAGTTGAAATAACTGTAGTATTTACAGCTATTCGGTCCCAAACTTGAAAAACTGAAGATTTAACTGTAGGAAATCCAGTTAAGTTCATTCAAGCTCGGTTTTCCTTCTTATTGCGACAAACGCGAAGCGAGCTCATACAAATCCATATCGAACTCTTTCTTGGTGGCTACGACCTTCTCGATGTCGGTCAGAATCATTTCTCCGCCGATCATGCCGCAAGCCTTGTTCGATTCGCCCGCGATCAGGCTGCGTACGGCAAAGTCGCCCAACCGGCTTGCCAGGTTGCGGTCAAACGGCGTCGGCGATCCGCCGCGTTGAATGTGCCCGAGCACGGTAGCGCGAGGCTCCAGCGACGGTTGACGTTTCTTGATGGCTTCCACCACTTCTTCGCCCTTGCCTACGCCCTCGGCCACGATGACGATACTGTGTCTCTTGCCGTTGTCGAAGTTTTGTCTCATCCGGTCTGCCACTTCGTTCAAATCGAACGGCACTTCCGGAACCAGAATCGTTTCCGCTCCGGCAGCAAGTCCGGCATGGAGCGCAATATCCCCGGCATGGCGGCCCATAACCTCAACCACAGACGCGCGTTCATGGGAGGACATCGTATCACGCAGTTTGTTGACCGCGTCCACCACAATGCCTACAGCCGTATCGAAGCCAATCGTATAGTCCGTAAACGAAATGTCGTTATCGATCGTTCCCGGCAGACCCATCGTTTTGATGCCCAGCTTGCTGAGCTTCTCGGCCCCTTGATAGGAACCGTCCCCGCCGATGACGACGAGTCCGTCGATGCCGCGGTCACGCAAAATTTGCGCGCCTTTTTGCTGGCCTTCCGGCGTTTTGAATTCCAAGCAGCGCGCCGATTGTAGAATCGTCCCGCCACGTTGGATGATGTCGCCTACGCTGCGGATATCCATAGAGAAAATATCGTTATTAAGCAGCCCTTGGTACCCCCGTTGGATACCGTACACTTCCAGGCCGTAAAACAAGCCGCTGCGCACAACGGCGCGTACTGCCGCGTTCATGCCTTGCGAATCTCCACCACTGGTAAGAACTGCGATTTTTTTAACTGCTGACATGATGATTCCTCCTAAATGTTATTAAAGATGTTTGCGGATCCAACGGCTATTTACAAAAAAGAACAACCGCATCAACGGGCTTCGCTTCATCAAGCGCCGTGAAACATCACGAATCTCCTGCTGCTCGCTCACCTTCGGATCCGATAAATAAAGCGCAAGCAATCCTTCGATGATCATTCTGTGGAATGAGGATGCAGGCAGCCGCTTAATATCCTCGCGAGCGCCACCCACAATAAAAGCGATACGGTTTAGCATCGTTTCCTTATTTTCGTAATAGCTGCAGAAATTCAAATCCCCACCCACTTCATCCTCCGCCTGATCGATCAGGTAATCAAGCATAATATGTAGTCCGCAAACATGCGGGAAATAGGCGTTATGGATAATCTCCGCACTGTTGTCGTCCAGTTCGGGATTGCTGGCCGCCAAGAATAGCATGAACACCCCCAGCGTGGAGCCCGTTGCCGCGGCAAATTCGTTCCAACGCAATTGCGGGGTACGTTCCTTATGCTGTTCCCACCAGGCCAGCAGCGCCTGCTCACGAAGCTTAGGATCGATATGCTTGTACACCTGCAGATCGGTATACAGCCCCACCAAATCCAGAATATACGGCTTAACTACGCGATAAGCGGGAAGCTTATCGATGTTGTCCCGGCAAGTCTGCACCAAATGATGGAGATATCCGCCATCATCGTCTTCCTCGCGCAGCGCGTAGTAATCCCGGATATCGCTGCAAGGATTGACGGCGTCCAGCATGCTCCGGTGCAACAGGCGGAAATCCTGTTCATCCATGGAGGTACTCCGGTCGCACAGGTTGTCCAAATAGTCGCTGATCGTCTGAAAAGCTACAATTAAAGGGATGAGTACATCGCGCTTTGCTAAATTGGCGGCGGCATATACCGAACCGCCCTGACAGTGGAATTCTTTTGCCTCGATACTAGCAAGCGCCTGTTTTCTAAGCTCAGGGTCAGGGATCGTTGCCGCTTCCTGTCTCCAGCCGTCCAATTCCTTACGGACATCAGGCAGAATGAACTTATAGACGCGGCTCATTAATCTGATCGGCTCTCTGGGAAACTGGTTTCGGCTTTGCTCAAGTTCAATCAATGGCCTGCCTCCGCTACGTTGTTAAAAATCGCATTATTAAAAAATCATTCTATATTATAATATGATCCCACTTTTTGCACAAATAAACAAAATCACAAGTATCTTTTGATGGGAACCGAGTCTTCGTCCTGGCTGATGCGGTACCAAATGTGCAGATCATTAATCCGGCTGGCCAAATCCGCGATTTCGCCATTCAGATTGCAACTGGCTTCGAAGTCGTCCTCTTCATTCATCTTCTGCAACTTCCGCTCGATTTCCCGTTCCAGTTTCTTTACTTTAGTAGGGATGCGGCCGCGGGCATCCTCCCAGGTTTCGATGATGGCCAGACGTTCGCTGAGATGGTAGTCCTCAAAAGGTTGTTCCAGGTGCGGAACATGAATATCCAGTCTTTCGTCGTAAATAAAGTACGAATGGTTCATTCTCAAAATGCCTCCAGCTATAAAAATTTGCCGACATAAGCTTCAGTACAACTGCATGTATTGCGCAACAACCCTCCTGCCTCACATTATACACAGAAGGCGCGCAGTTTCTAAACTCTTTTTCCAAGGACTGTGCTATACTTAACGTTATCTGCTTACCGTGAAAATCTTCTTTGGAACGGAGCCTGCGAAATCGTATGAAGTCTACTCCATCGGTCCGCCCTGAACTTCCTTGGCTGCGGGCCTTTACTTTTACCATATTCGGTACCAGCGTTCTTGTTTCTTCCTACTTTCCGCTTTTTTATGCCGGACTTGGCTTTTCCAACAGCCAGATCGGGCTTCTTTATGCGCTCGGTCCGATGATCTCCCTGGTTGCGAATCTCTTGTGGAGCGTAGCCAGCGACAAATACAGGACCATCAAAAAAATCATGCTCATCCTTCTGATCGGTCAGATGATTATGAGTGCCGTTTTGTCGGTTTCTACCAAGTTTTCGGTCATCATCCTGGTGATCACCATATTTTATTTTTTCTTTTACCCGGTATTCCCGCTATCGGACACGATAGCTATCAATGCTGCCAAGCGACATAAGAAGAACTTTATCACCGTGCGGATTTTCGGTTCCATCGGCTATGCATTTTATGCCCTGTTTATCGGCTACGTCCTCTCCCTGATCGGCTCCTCGCGGACGATGTGGGTAGCGATCGGCATTGCGGCTATCGCCCTGGCGATTACCCTGTTCATCAAAGACCAGGACAGCCCGGTCGCCAAGATGGACATGTCGGGAATCTGGGGGATATTGAAGCAAAAAGAGCTGCTCTGGTTTTTCGGTTGCGTCTTCTCCCTGGCCATCGCCGTGCGGATGAACGATGCCTTCCTTACCGTTACGCTGAATGACCTCGGCGCCACGGAAAAGATCATCGGCTGGGCTCAACTGGCTTCCTCGTTGTCGGAAATTCCGATTTTTCTCCTGCTCAGTCTGTATGGAGAAAAAATAAAGGAGCTGCCGTTGCTCGTCTTCGCCAGCCTGATGTTTGCCACCCGCTTCTTACTGGTCGGCGTCGCGGATTCAGCGTATAGCCTCATTGCCATTCAGCTCCTGCACAGTTTATCCTTTGGCGTGTTCTACGTCACCTCCATCCGGATGCTGACACGGCTCATTCCGGACCATTACCGGGCGACGGGCATGGCTTTATACACCATCGTCTGGTCGAGCGCCTCCGGCCTGCTCAGCGGCACGTTCGGCGGCGTCGTCTTCGAGCAGTTCGGACGCCACAACTTCTACCTCGTCGCCATGTCGTTCGCGCTCTTGGCCTGTCTCGGCTTTGCCAGCCGGTACTTCTACCCGGGACCGCGGCTGCGGGTACAGGCTGCAGATCGGGGAGGGGTTCAGCCGACCAAGGCCCAAACTGCTTCTTCCGCTTCAGCCGAGGAAGAGACGCTGTCGAATTAATCCGCTTCTAACAGGCACTAATGACAGCCTGTTTGTCCGTTAAGCCTCAAAATCGAATAGAAGAGAGGCTGTCCAAGTCATCATGAATGATTGAGGACAGCCTCTCCTTTTTTAACTTATTGGCTATAAGTACGTCGTCCTAGCTGTTGTCGGCCGTATCTTCTCCTTCTTCGGAGCCGTCATCTCTCTGTTCGCCGTTTTACTTAGCTGCCTCATCTTTTACCGTTTTATCCAATACCGCCTGTCCTTCCTGCTCCATCGCCTGTAGCGCCTCTTCAATAGATTTCTGCTTCTCCTCGACCAATTTCAGCTCACGCTCGACGACCGTTTGGTATTGGGAGTGGAATTCTCCGGGAATTTTACTGTTGTCCATCGAACTTGTGCCATCCAAAATCGGTTTCAATTTATAAAATACGCCCAGGTTGACGCCGTCATATTCCTTCGAATATCCCGTACGGGACAAAAGTGACAAAAGCCCGTTATTCAACGATTTCGATCTAATTTGGGCGAATTGTTCCCCGTTCACAAATTTCAGAAATTCCCATGCGGCATCCACATTCAGCGAGTTCGCCCGGATGGCAAACAGCTCATTAAAAGTAATATCCCGGGATTTATCAGGTTCGGCCGGATCGACCGGCCCCGCGACGATGCCGACTTGAAAAGGTTTGTAATCCTTGATCGTATTCTTGGCATCTTTTAAGTTGCTCAATAAATAAGATCTGCCGATTGTCATTGCCGAACGCCCCATCAAAAAAGCCTGACTTTGATAAAGATCTTCTAGCGTTCCGCTCTGGAACCCGCCATCCTTAGGATTATAAAATGTACCCGAATCGACTGCGTCCTTGGCCAGCTTATAGGCCTGCTTCCAGGAATCCGTATTCAGTGTGATTTTCATCGTATCTGTATTGATAACCTTTAAACCCTGGGTACCCGCGATGTCCGAAGCGAGATCCTCCATAGACATAGCGTTGCCGTTGCCAAATCCGTAGACTCGGGTCTTCTCGTCGCCAGCGGTCGGAAACTGTCTGGCCGTGTCGATGATTTCCTGCCACGTCATCCCGTCATGCGGCACTTTAACTCCGTATTTTGCAAAAAGATCCACATTATAGAAAAGGGCGCTTCCGTAAAATGAAGGAGCCAGGCCGTAAAGCTTGCCGTCGCCTTGCTGCTTAAGAATCTCGATTAATGCCGGATATATGCTCCGCATATCGTACTTGTCACGTTCAATCAAGGGATTGAGCTCCAGCAATTTACCCTCCGCAGCGAATTTTTCGTAATCGTCCATGCTCAACATAACAACATCCGGCTGTTTCTTCTCTATGAAGTCTGCAAACGCTTTGTTGTAATCCTGATTATCCTCTGTGTAAATACTACTCGTGCTAATCACTTCAATATCTATATTGGGGAATTGCATCGCAAACAAATCTCCGTATTGGGTGAAGAAATATGCTTCTTCGTCCACATACATGATTTTGAGACTGGAGCGCTTCTCCGCTACCTTGTCAGAAGCACTGGAGCATCCCGCAAACACGACGCCGCATAAGATAACCAGTAAAGCGCGATATACTAATTTACTTCTCATGATAACCTCCCAAATGACAATCTTAATTTTTGTTATCCAAATACATAACGTCAAAGCGGAAAAAATGGTTACCTTAATTTAGGAGAAGCAACCAACTACTACATGAAATTTCTGCTTAACTATTCACCCATAGCCAATGAAGAATCCTGGCCATTTCCTTGGAAAATTAAAATTAAGCAATCTTTATATCTAATTAGCTGTTGCGCTAAGATTCTTATATCTACATAAAAAAGATTTTCAATCACCTTAATATATCTCAGTATTCTTTGTTCATATGAAATTAAAGGATTATCTTCTAAAATAAAATGATCTATGCTTTCCTCCATCAAGTTTGACAAACCCAGATCACTCAGGTAAGCCTTTGAAATAAAATATTCCAAATACTCTTGTTTAGTTTCCTCAAAATAGAATTTCAAAAACAATGAATCCTTTTGAATATGATCAAATACCCTTTCAATCACATCGATAATTTTTTCATGCAAGTCCGAACAGTATACAATTTGTATCCTCAAGAACCGGTAACAATTCATAAAGTCGACGAAAGTTGAGGAAATAAAGGAAACCTCTAAACTGGACTCTTGTAATGCATGAACACATGCTTTTTCAATTAATATCGCTAAAATATTATTACAAACTTCGTTCTTTATATTTTTTTCACCGGATATCATACAACTAATGTACATTTCTATGTGATTTACTCCCCAGGAAGTAAATACTTTTTTAATTGCTCCTGCTTCTAAATTAAGTTGAAAGCATCTATTTATATTATTTGATTCCGCGTTACTTGGGCGAGAAAAGCTGCCAAACTCGGTTTCAATAAATTTAATAACTTCATCTGTTATGATGTCACCTGCAATATTTACAGCCATTCTATCGGGAGTGTACCATTTTTCGTGAAAAGCTTTAATTTGTTTAAAACTAAGATTTTCTATAATTTCTTCGTCACCCATAGGTATTCGTGTTTTGTAAAACGAATGTTCAAACACTATTTTGAATACTTTGCTTTTTCTGCCTTCATTATTAGTAATCACTTCTTTAAGTACATCCTGTTTAATTTCATCTAATGCCTCTATTTTTAGATAGTTTCCTAATGCGATTTGTTTCAAAATGAATAATCCGTGCCTAATGGCCTCGATACTTTTTGGACATTTTATTACATATACCGTTCGATCAAAATCCGTTAGTCCAATACTATTATATTGAACATCATCTGCATAATATCCATATTTATCGAAGACCATGCTCATATGTTCTACTACATGGGCAAGTCCATTTTCCGAATCCGGTTCATGAAGTGACCCTACTTTTAAAGCCAGACTTAACATTACTTCATCCTTTTCAATGTCGGTCTCCCGGACACAATAAGCAAGTCCATTAGGAAGAGTGCTTTCGCTAATGCGATCCTTCATTAACAAGTTCCCCCTTCATGTACATGTCTGACTGCATTTTATACAATCTTGCGTATTCACCATTGTATCTAAGTAAAGTATCATGATTTCCACTTTCAAGTACCTGTCCATCTTTTAGAACCAATATTTCGTCTACCAAACGAATGGTGGAAAGCCGATGCGTAATGAGGATGGTCGTTTTATCAAACATTAAATCCTTGAATTTGGTAAACAACTCAAACTCAGCTTCGGCATCAAGCGAAGCGGTCGGCTCATCCAAAATGAGAATACTGGAGTCGGACATAAATGCCCGGCTAATGGCAAGCCTCTGCCACTGACCAAGTGATAATTGGGTCGCTTCGGACCATTCCTTGTTCAGCATGGTTGCATACTTTAAGGGAAGTTCTTCAATAAAACGATCTGCGCCCGATTGTTCCGCCGCTTTTTTTACTTTTGAAAAATTATTTAAATCTTCAATTGCACCAAGTGCTATATTTTTTTCGATATTGAAGGGGTACTTGATAAAATCCTGGAATACAGCCCCGATATGTTTATAATATTGCTCTAGATCAATATCATTTATGTTAATATCATCCATCAAAATATTACCTGAAGTAGGTTTATACAACCTTAGAAGCAATTTAACCAGCGTTGTTTTGCCGGAGCCGTTCAAACCTACAAACGAATAGCTTTTCTTAGCTGAAAGAATAAAACTAATGTTCTTAAGCACAAACTCTTCTCTGCCCGGATATTTAAAATAAACGTTTTGAAATTCGATTTTCTCAAAATCGGCAGGGTAAGGTGTACTAGTTGCTTCTTGATTTGGAATTTCCCTCTCTAACAATGAAAAGAGATTTTGAATATAGAGAGCATCGTCGTAAAAAGAAGAGATGGAGCTTAAAACATTTTGTATCGAATTCTGAAAATTCGATAAGGTACTAATAAATAAGGTCAGGTCTCCCAAAGTTAAATTTCTGGAAACCACTTTAACGAGAATATATATTTGAAAACTATACGAAACGATATTTTCCAATAAACTGGCCATACTGTTTTGTGAGGAGAATTTCTTCCTTATTTTTTTATCTTCATTCAAAAAAGTATTAAAGTCATTGATGATCATGGTTTTAAAATAGGAATTCAACCGGTTTACTTTGACTTCTTTAATATTCTCATAAGTGATAACGACTGATTTGAGATAATTGATAAATCTTAACCTTTCAAAACGTTTCGTGAAAATGTCAAACAGTTTTGAGGACATCTTAATGTTAATGACGAGTGAAGGCAGACATGCAAAGAAGCTGATTAAGAGAATGAGCGGACCGAAATTCAAAAAAATCACGATAGCCCCGGACATTGATGAAAAATTTTGCAACGCAAGGATCAGGGTTCTAAGGAGATTCATGGAATGCTGTGTAGATTCATTATTCACTTTTTGAATGCAATCATATATTTCGGCATTGTCGAAATCGGCCATTTCCATCCGCTCAATTTGGTCAAGGGTCAATTCTGTTATATGCTTGTTCATATAGTCGACTTGGTTAGACTCAAAATACCGACATAAGTTATGCATTATGTCGTTGAATTGCGTGTACAAAAGATGAATCAATATCCACAAAATCGGTTTGGACAGATCCTTACTGGCGAAAGCCTCAACGACGCTGTCAATAAAGAACTTCCATATGATCGTGGTAATCGGAAGGGACAACCCGGCCAATAAATTGAAAAATAACAATAAAACTAAAGTATGTTTCGAACTTTTCCAAAGCAAAGCAAAAATTTTCGCCAACATTCTAATGTAGTCTTGTAGAGTAGCTAATTTTTCGTGCAGTGCTTTCATATAAAGTCTCCCATTATAGAAAGGTATGAAAACAGGGCCCTATCCAAAAATAGCGGCCCTGTTTCAATTGAGTTAAATAGTTTAACAACTAATGAATATATGCCTGTGAATGATTCGCCACTTTATTCTTGCTATCTCCAGCGCAATAGCAACCACATGGATTCGCGCTGGATTTGGCTTCTTTTTGTGCCACTTTAGCATTACCGGAACAAATACAGCCATCCATTGGATGTACGCCATAATATGCTTGTGTATCCATCTTGGTTGTTCTACCTACGGGATGAATCAGTTTCATACTAAACATCTCCTTAAGAATAGATTTATAGAAGTAACATTCCGTATGGCCCGGGATCATAAGAATGTTATAACTACCGCATACCGCAGCTCCTCATTACGAGATGATAAGTTCATTGAAATATTCTACTTTTTCAGGAGCATCCTCAATTAGTTGATGGTATCTTTGCAAGTTAAATTTAGTGATAGTCTTCTCTATGTTACAGGTTCCCATTTTCTTATATTCATCCAGCCCATCAGCTTGATAGCACTGAGCAAAACAAATTCCGCATAAGCGTACCGCCCAACAATTCGAGCAGTGCTTAATTGATTTGTCAGTATACTCTTCAACGTAACTACGATAAACCGCCTCTGTATCTATTCCATGTTCAACATCACCAATGAAAGGTGAACTAGACATTCTTTCGCATACTTTAAATTTTCCATCAGTAGTAACATATAGTCTTCTCTGGCCGGGAATACAACATCCGTTCATACGGATACCCAGTGTAGGCTCGTCCGTTATTACTCTATTGTGAATACGCAGCAACTCGGTTTGACTAATGTCTCGAGCCATCCCCTTTATTTCGTCATCTTTATCTATTGTTGTAAAAGCCCAAGCTCCTATAGGATCAGCGAGTTCTTCATTAGCGCTAAACTCTTCGAGACTCATCTCTTTTCTGACAACCCCCAGTTGTTCCCAGTCGATATCCCCTTGATCCACGTATGAACAATTGATGTTGGTGTCCGGGGGTAACCAATCCAATGATTTAAAGAAATCGTTCAGTTCATCAATTTTTTCCAAACTATAAGGAGGACAAACGACGGAATTTATACCTAAAGAGTGATTGGGTTTATCTTGAAAAGCATTCACCAATTTTCTTAGGCCTTTGATAGCCCTGTTAAAGCTCCCGCTGCCATCTACAGTCACACGGTAATAATCTTGAATATTTTCCGGACCGTCCAAACTGCATAAGACCGAACAATTATCCAAGGAAGCCAGATATTCTACGATCTCATCGTTAACAAGCGTTAAATTCGTTGTAAAAGAGACCGATATATTAACATTGCTCATGATGGCCTTGCTGTATTCAATGCACTTCCTCATTAAATCAAAATTTATTAGCGGTTCTCCACCATAGAAGGTCAAAGCCAAATTTTCACCTACATTATGAGAAATATAATCAAACGCTTTCTTGGCTGTTTCCCAATCCATATCTTTCTTTGAAAAATTTCTAAATCCAACATTTTCATCTTGGTAAATACAGTATTTGCATCTTAAATTACACTTTTCAGTCAATTCCAAAATAACTTGTTCTATTCCTGTACTAATGAAATCTAATAATTCTGATTTCTTTGGGGTAATGAATTCTTGGAAAGACGGTGCCTGGAGAATTCTCTCATGCTCAACTAGTGTCAAAATTGTATTCAAAGCGCTTTCAATCTCAGGATCAGGGAAATTCAACCGGGCAATGGCGGCGGGGTCTGAACTTGCTAATAAGCTTTCCAAGATTGCCGATTCTACGACATCACATAGAAACACTTTTCCTGTTCCCGTGTCGTAAAAATATTTATTATTTTTTGTCTCGAATACCGTCCCCAAACTCCCCCAATTTGACTTATGCAAGTTACCTAAAATTGAGATTTTCTTTTCAACAGTTGGACTCACCATGGATTAATACCCCCTTAAAAAGTCAAATTTCGAATGCTCAAATTGAAAAGCAGATGCTAATTAACTGTCTTTAAGATTGCGAATAATTTCACAAATTAGTGTAATATATTTCCTTATTTATAAATCTATGATAACTCTTATTCCTTATTTTGTAAACAATAAATAAATATATAAAATACTTCTAAATATATCTAAATTTTCAAAGAAAAATGGCCAACTTCATTCCATTGGCCTAATTAAATAAATTATTAATTTAATCTATAACACTAACGAGAACCGCCTCAGCTACTTGCTTATCTTCGTTCGATAACCACACCCTAACCGTTGGAACAACCTCTCTAGTTTCTAACAAGGAGGATATATCAGAACTTGTTACTTCTTCATACTTGCTAATGACGCTATTTTCCTCGGCGGAAATATAACTGGCAAATATTTGGGTTGAGGCATTTATTTGTATATGAACATATTCATCATCTATTTCTTTTTCCCTAGTTGTTTGCACAGATTTAGGATTCATATATACTGTTATTTTATTTGTTTCAACACTTGCCAAATCTCCAACCAAATCAGCCTTTGCTTCATCCCATCCTGCCATTACCTCATCATTTTCATAGATATATTCGACCTTAGCAGTTGAAAAAGGCAGCAAATCAGGAGCAATCATCCTAATAGCGACGCCCCCTAAGAGTCCTGTAACCAAGAAGAAACCAATCAGAGACATTAGGAATTGATTGCGCGAGGACGTTGTTTTGCTGAACCATTTATATACACAGACACCTATAGCCCCGCCAGCGAAATTCAGTAAAATATCATCGATGTCGCTGCTGCCCAAAGCAAACACATATTGAATAACTTCAAACGCAAATGAGGTCAGCAGCAGGCAAAGAAATGAACTGCGAAGAGGCTTATTGTGTGCGGCATAAGCCACAAAAATCCCCAAAGGAACAAATATCGCGATATTTCCTCCGATATTCGCCAAAGCCCTCTCCATGTCAATGTTCTCACTCGTAAAAAATTCTATAATCGTATTAAAAGGAATGATATTTATACTTCTTAATGATGGCATTATCCCTGAATGGAACAGTGCTGACAAAGGAATTGTCTTAAACAAAATAATTTTCAAAGCGATTAAAGCATAGGCGATAAATATCAAGTAAAATATGGCGAGCAATAATTTGCTGGTGCCTGCCTTTCCAGGGTTGTCCCCCCGACTTCCATCCATTTTGGAATCCATGTTGCGGTCACACCTTTCATTTTTTTCTTTTTCGTGCCTGAACATATGCTTCAACATATCGGAAACGAATCTCTCGGATAATTAGTTACATTTTCTTATTTTCTTTTGGGTCCACCTAACGGACATGGTAGACCTTAAAAGAGCTAATTTTGCAGTTTTGTCACTCTAACGGACACTGGAGACGCTAACGGACAGATTCCTGTTCGAAATGGAGTAATCGGAGGCCTTTAACGGCTCTGGTGTCCGTTAGATTTCGGAAATCCCCGTTTCGGTGAATTTAACGTCCCTCACGTCCGTTAAATTAAAAGCCCCTCTGAGAAACTAACTCTCAGAGGGGCTAATCAATTTCGAGGATCAAGATCGAAACAGATCAGTTTCTAGCTCATCGTGACAACATCGCGGAAATTCACCTACTAAATCCGCCCGTAAGCCCTCAGCGTCTTCAGGTTCTCCACGGTCAGCCAACCGCGCCATTCCTGGTGCCCGGCTACGCTGACGGCGGGGAAGGGAATGTCCCATCCGCCATCTTCCTGCTGGTTGCCGATCATCCAGTCGAGATGCAGCTCAAGTTCTTCGGATGTAATCAATCGGGAGGCATATGAATTGGGTGCCGGCGCGTAATCCAGCACCTTATGAACGTAGCCTTCGGCATGGGGATTTTTTTCGATTCCGTTCGGCCCGGCCAGCCAATCATCGAGCGCAGCCTCAAACTTTGTGCCCCGGTCGTCCGGCTCCGGAGCCGCATTGGCCAAGAAGGACATCCACTGCACCGCGTCATGATAATCTCCGGGAAGGGATTTCTCGAAACATTCCCATAAGAAAGCGACATTCTTCACGAACCAATCTTCGTTCAAAAAGTCCTGGCGCGCTTGTTGTCCCAGCAGCATCCCGATGATGCTTCCCGTAGGGTTGAGCGAGGGAACGCCGTCCTGCTCCGTAGTCCACCAAGGGGCATGAGGATAATCGTTGACCGAGGTCGCGGCTCTGGGGAATCCGCCCATGTCCAACGTGATTCCTTTCAGATAGGTAAGCATTCCGTTCATTAAGTCGCTATCCCAGCCTTCGACTTCCTTGATCACCATTAAAGCAGTTTCTGTCGTGACCGGCTGGCTCTGCGGACAGCGCATGTCCGGCTCTAGCGCGTTTCCGAAGCCGCCGTCGGTATTCTGATAAGGGCGAAGTGCGTTTAGCACCTGCTCTTTGTCGCCGTTCTCAAAATGAAAGGCAAACCGCATCCGATCCAGCAGTCTCGCACTGCCATATATAAACTTGCGGCCTTGTTCAAGTACTTCCGATTGTTTCTGAGAAATCGTCATATCACAACACCTCATTCATTATTCAAAGTGGCAATCCGTTGTATTTCAGTATCGTATGATGCTCAGGATCATAAACTTTCCTAACGGCAGAGATGGCTTGTTCGCGACGTGCCTCGGCTTCTCCTTCCGGCAATTCCAGAATGATGTCTTCGATGTCGTAATCCCGGAACCCCCAATGCCCGATCACCGCACCTTGAAATCTGCCGTCCACCAACAAGTATTGCAGAACTTCCCGGCCTTCGTACCGCTTCTTAAGCTCATCCAACTCGGCGCGGACCAGAAAATCCGACTTGTCCAGCATCCAGATCATTTCCGGAACTAGCGGGGCATCAATTGCTCCGGCAGGCATGTCCTCCAAAATGGGATCCCCTTCGCAAATAACGCCCTGGTCCCATCCATGCACCTCGGCTCTTCTGAGTTTGCCTTGCTCCGTCAGAACTTTCACCAGGCTTCCGATCTGCTTGCCGGTCCAACCGCTCCAACTTTTCATCTGTGACTCCGTGGCAAACACCATCGCTTCCGTGAACCGCAGAATGACTTCTTCCATAGCTTGTTGGCGGTTCTCCGGATCTTTCGGGATCTGAAACCATTCCTCGGCAAAATCCAGCCAGCCCGTATCCCAATCGGTGTCGGTTTGCTGTTCGTAAAGGATAAAGGCCTTTTGAAAATCCTCCAGTGCTTTGCCGATATCTCCCGGCCGATAAGGAAGCTCCTCTTTCAACTGATCTTTGGATAGACCGCCGGACTCATGAATCAGCGCCAAAATTTCTTGGTGAATGGACCCGAACCGGGTCATCTCTTTCCGAAACGCCGTCGCATACAGCTTCAGGTCCTCCTCCAGCACATAAGCGATACGTCCGCCCTGAAAACGGCCTTTCACTAATTTTC
Source organism: Fontibacillus phaseoli (assembly GCF_003337355.1). Classification (GTDB taxonomy): domain Bacteria; phylum Bacillota; class Bacilli; order Paenibacillales; family Paenibacillaceae; genus Fontibacillus; species Fontibacillus phaseoli. The sequence continues at coordinate 543,658 of NZ_QPJW01000002.1, forward strand.
CTTGCTCGCGAATAGAAGAGGATACCCCGAAATCAGAGTAGATCGTGCGGTGGACCAGCCGCGGCGGGTCTCCCGGACGAGTAAAATGGACCGGAGACATCGGCTGCAGTTTACGGAACAATTGTAAATATGACGTTTCGTCCCCGGGGTTGAATAGCGGATCGGTAAGCCCTTGTCTTTTCAACCTTTCAGCCACGATTTCGCTTTGATTCCGTTGTTGCACACTTCTCCCTCCTTATGTATCGTATCTCTCCATCAGTCCCATTGCCCGCTTCCTTAACAAGTCCCGCAGCAACCGTGGTTCAAGCACCTCTGCATCCAAACCAAGACGAAAGAAAAAATCGATCGCCCATTTCCATTCCGAAGACGGGCAATCAAAATCGACCTCCCACCCTTCGTCCTCCGTCTGTCTGACAAGATGTCCGATATCGGGGTCCTGCTCTGCCAAAAGCGCACCGCGATAGGTAAGCTTGGCTAAAATCCGGATTGTCTGATTGGGAGATCCGTTATCGTCTTCCTCCCTTTTCGGGCGGGCTGCCGTCATCGCTTCGAAGCCGACGGCCTCCTTCGGAGCCAATTCCTCCAGTTCCTCGATCCGGTCCACCCGGAACGTCCGCGTCTCTTCATGCTGGTGAGAATAAGCCTCACAATACCAGAAGCCATGAGCTGCATAGATACGAGCGGGACGTACGTCCAAATAACGACGGTAATTTTGCGAACGATAAAGTACATGCAACCAGGCCCCGTCGGCCGCGTATTTCATCAGCGCATTTAAATACGGCGTCCGGGTGCGGCGATCCGGTACTTCCAAGCCGATATGCGCGAGCCATGGGGCAATTTCTCCCAGCGTCTGCTCCGGCAGAGCGGACCGGATTTTGTCCGCCACCGTCCAACGCGCTTGCTGGAATGGGCCGTCGCTATATTTCGTCATCCCGTCCAATGACATCAGCAAGGTCAGCGCCTCATCGGGGGTAAGCTGCAGCGGAGGAAGCCGGTAACCCTCCATAAGACGATAGCCTCCCCCCGGGCCAGGGACCGCATAAAGCGGTACGCCCATTTCCGATAAGGCTTGCATGTCTCGCAGCACCGTCCGCTTGGATACTTCCAGCTTGTCCGCCAGCGTCTGCGCGGTTTCCGCGCGCTGCTGGAGCGCCATCACAATCGCCATCATCCGGTCCATTCGCTTCATTTATGTCCAGTTCCTCCCGGTCAAATTCACCTTACCATGACATTAGTGACAACTGATTGTCACTAATTCCGCAGGCTCTCTTCATACTTTTCTCCAAATATTTGCCGACTCCTTTTGAATACCGGAGAAGACCGTTAAGTATAGACTCCATCGCCGAAACTATCATGCTCTTATTGGGGAGCCCGCATCATCAAATCATCTGCATCACCAGCAATCCCACTACTCGCAACACATACAAAAAAACACAGCCCGGAAAGAGCTGTGTTCTTCATTATCGTGCTTGGAACCAAACTTTATAAGTGATCCGAGAGATTCGGAATTGGTCTTATAATTTGATTACGTTAGCAGCTTGTGGACCACGGTTGCCGTCAGTGATTTCGAACTCAACAGCTTGGCCTTCTTCTAGAGTTTTGAAACCGTCACCTTGAATCGCGGAGAAATGAACGAATACATCCTCGCCGCCTTCAACTTGGATAAAGCCATAGCCTTTTTCTGCGTTAAACCATTTAACTGTACCTTTCAAATGAACAACCTCCTAAAAATAATCGTCATCATTGACGAATACCCATATTATACTCTATGCCCCAAGACAATGCAACGTGTCATTTTAAGTGAAATTCACCCCATTTTTATCCCCTCGAATGCCATTATTATTTGCTTTCCTTCAGGGGGTGAGTTATCATTTTACATAAAAATATTTCATTAAAAAGCCGTAATCATGACAATTTGAACACGACAAAGATCGGAGCCGTTACTATGATCAAAAAACACGAAATATACAAAAAAGACAAATGGAATATGATGACTGTAGAAGTGCAGGGAAAATACATCATCCTCCGCGAAATTTCCGACCAATGGGGTGAAGAATCCCATACATTCCTCAGCCGACCTGCCTTGATGCAGTGGGCGCAGAACCGTTTTCCCAAAGAGGAATATGCGGGCAAGGAAGAAGAATGGCGCGAACTCATGAGCGCCTTCAAACAGGTCTGAACCCGGTTCTGCGGAACCGGCTCAGACCCACAATACGATAGGGAAACGGAGCCACGTGCATGGACAGTTCCAACCTGCTTATTTTTATTATTTGTGCCTTTGCTCTTGGGATCATACTTATTCTTAGCCGAAACAATATCCCTCCCAAGCTGAGACGCAGCTTTGCAATCACCGCCCTCGTTATGGTAGTAATCGCGTTTGGTTTATTGGTATACAGCTTTTTCAGTATGGGCCAGTGAAATTAATAACGGGTGACGACCAAGGGCATAATAGGACAATGTCTCTATACAAGTGAAAGTTCAATAAATCTATCCGATTGGTTGAGCTTCCTCTTTATTTAAAGGGAGGTTTCCTATTAAATATGCACAAGCCTCGTCTGCTTCCCCTTATGCTGACCTTATCACTCATGACTGCCGCCTTGCCGGGTGCAGCGGCCGGTCATCAAGCTGAAGACCATTCGATTTACCCAAATCAAAGGAGGATTCCGATGAGCACATTACCGAAACGTTCCGAAGTAGAAGTAAATAACACCTGGAAACTGGATGATATGTTCCGTGACCAGAAAGCCTGGGACGAAGCCCTCGACAGTCTGAAGCAGCTTAAGAAGAAGGTTGCCGATTATGAAGGAAAGCTTGATAGCCCACAACATGTCAAAGCCATTTTCGCCCTGGAGGACGAAATATCGCTGAGTCTCGAGCGTCTCTATGTGTATTCCCATTTAAATCATGACCAGGACACCACAAACCCTACATATCAGGCACTTTCCCAAAAGGCAAAAAAACTGAACGTGGAAATCGGCGAAGTGCTTTCCTTCATTACGCCGGAGATCCTATCTCTGCCGGAAAGCGATCTCGATGCTTTCATCGAGAATCCGGAACTGGCTGATTACAAGTTTACGCTGCAAGAAATCAAACGGGAAAAAGCCCATATACTGAGCAAAACCGAAGAAGCACTGCTTGCCCAAGTCGGCAATCTGTCGCAAGCGCCGCAAAATATATACGGCATGATCAACAATGCCGATATCAAGTTTCCGAAAATTCAAGACGAGAACGGGAAAGAAGTGGAACTCACTCACGGCAGCTACATTCAGTTTCTGGAAAATCCGAACCGCGATGTACGCCGCCGCGCCTTCAAAGCCGTTTATGAAACGTACGGCAAGCAAAAAAATACGATTGCGGCGACGTTAAGCGCCAATGTCAACAAAAACATGTTCTACTCCAAAGTGCGCAAATACCCTTCGGTGCTGGAAATGTCCTTGTATGGCGACAATATTCCGAAGGAAGTTTACACCAACCTGATCGACACGGTTCATGAGAGCCTGCCGCTCCTGCACCGCTATATGAAACTCCGCAAAAAGCTGCTCGGCGTCGACGAGCTTCATATGTACGATTTGTTCGCCCCACTCGTGGAAGAATACAAATGGGATATTACGTACGAAGATGCCAAAAAAATGGTGGAAGATGGTTTGCAGCCGCTTGGCGAAAACTATCTCAGCGTGCTGAAGGACGGTTTCGACAACCGTTGGATCGACGTGTACGAGAACGAAGGCAAACGGACCGGCGCTTACAGCTGGGGCGCCTACGGAACACATCCGTACGTACTGCTGAACCACAAGGACAATTTGAACAGCATGTTTACGCTGGCTCATGAAATGGGCCATGCGCTGCATTCTTATTTTTCCGATGAAGCCTTGAAATATCGTGACGCTCAATATACGATCTTCCTTGCCGAAGTCGCCTCCACGACGAATGAAGCGCTGCTGATGGATTACTTACTGAAACACTCGACCGATCCGAAGCAAAAAATGTACCTGCTTACTTACTATGCCGATCAGTTCCGGACGACGTTGTTCCGCCAGACGATGTTCGCCGAGTTTGAGAAAATCATTCACGAGCGGGCCGAAGCCGGCGAATCGCTGACTCCGCAAGAGCTGTCTTCCATCTACTATGATCTCAACCTGAAATATCACGGCAAAGAGATGGCGGTGGATCAAGATATCGAAATGGAATGGGCACGGATTCCCCACTTCTACACGAGCTTTTATGTATATAAATACGCTACCGGTTTCTCGGCGGCAACGAGTTTCTCCAAGCAGATTCTCGAGGAAGGCCAACCGGCAGTCGACCGTTATCTCAGCTTCCTGAAGAGCGGCGGCAGCGACTATTCAATCAACATCCTGCGCAAAGCCGGCGTGGATATGTCAACCCCTCAACCGGTCCGCGAAGCGATGAGCGTGTTTGAAAGCATCATTGAACAAATGGAGAATTTGACAAAATAAGTGCGCGCTTTGTCAGTGAATCCCTTGCTCCTTTCGGGCAAGGGATTTTATACTGTCATAAGAAGGAGGTGTTTCCTCATGAAAATCCAATGGTCTTTAATTCTCGCCTTAATTTTTGCGCTGATCACTGCCGTATTTGCCGTAATCAACGTCGATCCCGTTCAGGTTAATCTGCTGTTCGGTTCGGTCAGCCTCCCGCTGATTTTGCTGATTCTCGGCTCCACGCTTCTCGGAGGCATTATCGTCGGCTCATTCGGCATCTACCGCGGATACCGTCTGCAAAGAGAAGTGAAAACTCTGAACGCGAAGCTCGTACATATCCAAGAGGCAACAGGCTATGTTTTTCCGGAATCCAAAGCCGACACTGCTGCGCCTGCTGAAGATGTCCTTCCCACCCAAGAATAAACACATTATCAGATCATATAGGAGGCTTACCCATGACCATTCATCCGAATGAATCTTATATTCTGGAATTGTTGAAAAAACTGCTCGATACTCCGAGCCCCAGCGGATTTACCCGGGAAATTATGAAGTTGATCCGCAACGAAGCGGAAACGCTCGGCATCGACTTTTCCAAAAATGAAAAAGGCGGAGCGCTGCTGACGCTAAAAGGCAGCGATTCCTCGCGCAAAATCGCAATCAGTGCGCATGTGGATACCCTCGGAGCCATGGTCCGCGCGATCAACGCCAACGGAACGCTGGCAATCACGTCCGTCGGCGGATTTATGATGAACAGCATCGAAAACGAATACTGCCAAATCCACACCCGCGAAGGCAAGGTTTATACGGGCACGATTCTGTCCTCCCATCCTTCCGTTCACGTTTACAGCGATGCCCGTGACTTTAAACGCGATGAAAAGAACATGGAGATCCGGATCGACGAACTCGTCGAAAACAAGGACGATGTACTGAAGCTCGGCATCTCGGTCGGGGACTTCATTTCCTTTGACGCCCGGGCGGTCATAACGCCGAGCGGGTACGTGAAGTCCCGTCACCTGGACGACAAGGCCAGCGTCGCTGCACTGTTCGGCTTGCTGGAATCCAGCAAGCGCGAAGGCTGGACGCCCCGGCATGATCTGGTCTTCCTCATTTCCAACTATGAGGAAGTCGGTCACGGCGCGTCCTGGATTCCGGACGGCGTGAACGAAATGATCGCCGTCGACATGGGCGCCATGGGCGATAACCTGAGCTGCAAAGAGACCGACGTCTCCATTTGCGCCAAAGACTCCACCGGTCCGTACGATTACGATATGACCGGTAAATTGATCGAGCTGGCGAAGCAGCTCGGAATTCCCTATGCGGTGGATATTTATCCGCATTACGGCTCGGACGCTTCCGCAGCGCTGCACGGCGGACATAACATCCGCGCCGCCCTGATCGGTCCGGGCGTGCATGCCTCGCATGCAATGGAAAGAACGCACAAGCAAGCGATTATCAACACGACCAAGCTGCTTGCCGCTTATGTTACCCGCTAGAGTATCTAAGGCGGAACGGCCCAGGCTTCACAGCCGCTGGATTATGGCGGTCGCAGCGGCGGCGCTGATCGGTCTCAGCGTGATCGGCATGCTGGCTTGGGGAAGCATTTACTTGCTCCCTCACCCCTATACGTACTCGAAGACCGTGGCCGCAAGCGGCGTTGAACTCTACACGTTGACCGTGAAGCCGGAGCATATCGAACTCCGGGCCGCGGACCGGCCGCTTCGCGATTACCGCGTATACGGCATTAACGGCGGATTCTTTTACCAGGACAGCGTATTGTCCATCGCGGTTAACGGAGATGTGCCGGTCAAAGGCCAGGCAGGGGGATATGGCTCAGGGTGGTTCAACGCCAAATATCCCCGCGGCACGTTGGTCTGGGACGAAGCTGCGGGCCGGTTTTCTGTGCAGCTCGTCTCCTCCGCTGCAGAATTAAATGTACAAGACCGCAGCCGTTACTTCGCCCAGGGCGGCATCAGCATGAACCTTAGCGACGAAGCGGGCTGGGAAGAAGCCATGCTTCTTGAGCATCTGCCTTACCCGGAAGAGAAACGTCTCCGCTCCGGCCTCGTCTATGACGACACGGGCATGCTGTGGTTAATCGTCACGCCGACCCGCTGTACGGCTGCCGAATTCCGTACCGCTATTCTGGAGAGGATTGCACCGGACTCGGCCAAAGAAGGGATTTTTCTGGACGGGGACGGTTCGTCACAATTAAAATCCGCCGAAACTTCGCTGGATGGCGATTCCCGGGATCTTCAGCAGATTATCGCAATTAACTGAACCTCATGACTTTTGAAACCGCTCGTATTTCGGGCGGTTTTTTTATTCCGCGAAATTGAGACTCTCCCTCGCTTTCCGAATTTTCTTCCCGGTAACTTGGCTACCTGTTATAAATTACACAGCGCTAGAATCGGAGCCTTTGGTAAAGTTTGTATATAAAACTTTATGATAAAACTTCTTCGGACAAGTAAAAGGCGGTGCAGGTAAATGGAGGATCTTCATGGTCAAGATGTCGTGGAAGAAATTTGCGAAACGACGTTAACCATTGCTTATCATTTGGGCAGATTGTTTTTTACCGATGGCGATTCGATTTTACCGAGCAAATTTTTTATTCTTCTGGCGGTTTCCCGGAACGGCCCCTGCATGATCTCGCAAATTGCCGAGCAGGTGGGACTCTCGTCCAGCGCCAATACGATCGCGGTCAACAAACTCGTTAAGGAAGGCTTGCTGAAACGGGTGAAGGACAAGAACGACAAACGGATCTGCTGGATTCAAATCACCCCCTCCGGCCAATCGGTCCTTGATGAAATGATCGGTAAACGAAATCGCGTATTTCAAAGCATTCTCGAAGACTTTTCCGAGGCGCATTTATCGATTTTTCTGCGTTCGCTGGAATCCATTCAGGATAAATTTGCTCTGGAATCGCATGAATCGCCCGCTGCAAATGCAATCTTTATACGGGAATAGGTGAAATCTATGCTATTGCAAATCGGACTGGATATTGGATCGACAACCGCAAAAATCATCGTCTTGCATCAGTCGGAAATTGTGCATCAACATTATGTCCGTCATTATTCGGATATCAAATCGGCGGTTCTCTCCCTCATGGAGCAGGTCATAGAGAATTTCCATGATGCGGAAGCGACCGTCTGCATGAGCGGATCTTCCGGGCTCTCCTTGTCGGAGCTCGCCGACATTCCGTTTCTGCAGGAAGTGGTCGCCTGCACGAAAGCGGTCAAACAGGTCGTTCCGGAAGCGGACACCGCCATCGAACTGGGCGGCGAGGATGCCAAGATCATCTATTTTCGCGGCGGCATCGAGCAAAGAATGAATAACGCTTGCGCCGGGGGTACGGGAGCATTTATCGATCAGATGGCGGCCTTGTTGGAAACCGATCCCGCCGGGCTGAATGAACTGGCGAGCCGTCACGAGAATATCTACCCCATCGCCTCCCGCTGCGGAGTGTTCGCCAAAACCGATGTTCAGCCCCTGCTGAACGAAGGCGCCCGGCGGGAAGACATCGCGGCCTCCATCTTCCAAAGTATCGTCAACCAGACAATCAGCGGGCTGGCCTGCGGCCGCCCGATCCGCGGCAAGGTTGCCTTTCTGGGGGGACCGCTGACGTTCCTGCCCGTCTTGCGGGAACGTTTTGCCGTCACGCTCGGCTTGAAAGAGGATGAAATCCTCTTCCCCGAGCGCAGCCAATATTTCGTCGCCCTTGGCTCTTGCCTGCACGGGTCGGGCGGCGAATCTCTGCCGCTGGCAAACTGGCGGCAAAGACTGCGCGACGTCGACTTTGCCGCGGCGGCGCAGGGTAAGGACCCGCTGCTACCTCCCTTGTTCAAGGATGAGCGGGACCTTGAGACTTTCCGGCAGCGCCATAACGCCGCTTCGGCCGCACGAATGGATCTTGCCGGATACGGTGGTCCCTGCTTCCTTGGCATCGACGCGGGTTCTACGACGACCAAGCTTGTTTTGACCGGCAGCGAGGATCAAATCCTGCATACCTTCTATGCCGGGAATAAAGGCAACCCGCTGGCTTCCGTCCGCGAGGCGCTGAAAGAGATTTACGACTTGCTCCCGGAGCGCTGCTTCATCGCCCATACTTATGTCACCGGCTACGGCGAAGGCCTGGTCAAGACCGCTTTCCGGGCTGACGGCGGCGAAGTGGAAACCGTCGCCCATTATAAAGCGGCCTCCTCCTTCTTGCCGGAGGTCGATTTCATTCTCGACATCGGCGGTCAGGATATGAAATGCATCAAAATCCGCGGCGGAGCCATCGACTCTTTAATGCTGAACGAAGCCTGCTCGGCCGGCTGTGGTTCGTTCCTGGAGAGCTTTGCCAGTACGCTCGGGCTAGGCATTACGGACTTCGCCTCCAAGGCAATGCAATCGAGAGCGCCGGTAGACCTCGGCTCCCGCTGTACGGTATTCATGAATTCCAAAGTGAAACAGGTACAGAAAGAAGGCGCAACGTTAGCCGATCTGTCCGCGGGGCTCGCCTATTCCGTCGTCAAAAACGCGCTGCAAAAAGTAATCAAAATCCGCAATCCCGAAGAAATGGGTCAAAAGATTATCGTCCAAGGCGGCACTTTCCTGAACGACGCGGTGCTACGGGCGTTCGAGCAACTGACCGGCCGGGAGGTCGTGCGCCCGGACATCGCCGGGATTATGGGCGCTTACGGCTGCGCACTGATCGCAAGGGCAAACTATACAGGCTCAGGGGTTAGCACGATCCTCCCGCGCGAGGAACTGGATGCCTTTACCTATGAGGTATCGCATGCCAGGTGTTATCTTTGCAACAATACTTGCGCCATGACCGTAAGCCGCTTTCCCGATAAAAGCTTCCATGTGACCGGCAACCGCTGCGAACGGGGTGCTACCCAGAAAAAAGAAAAAAACGGGTTGCCGAATTTAACGGCTTATAAATATGGGCGGATGTTTAACTATCCTTCATTGGAGCCGGACCAGGCCAGTCGGGGAACGGTCGGTATTCCGCGGGTACTCAATCTGTTTGAAAATTATCCGTTCTGGCACACCTTCTTTACCAAACTGGGATACCGGGTGGTTTTATCGCCCAAATCATCCAAGAAACTGTACGAGAGCGGCATGGAGACGATCCCCTCGGAATCGGTCTGCTACCCCGCCAAACTGGCGCACGGCCATATTCAAAGTCTGATTCGGAGCGGGGTGGATTTTATATTCTACCCGGCCGTCGTGTACGAAAAGAAAGAGGATGAATCCGCCGACAATCATTTCAATTGTCCGGTGGTGGCTTCCTATCCGGAAGTCATCCGCACGAATGTGGATGCTTTGAAAGAAGGCGGCGTCCCGCTCGTGAGCCCGTTCCTTAATTTTGACTCGGAGCCGGTGCTGCGGAAACGGCTGCTCGAGACGTTTCCGGACATTCCGAAAGAGGAGCTCGGGGCGGCGTTTGACGCCGCCTGGGATGAAGCGGAAATGGCCAAGGAGGATATCCGCAACAAAGGCGAGGAAACGCTCGCCTTCATGAAGAACACGGGAACCAAAGGGCTTGTTCTGTGCGGGCATCCTTATCATACCGACCCGGAAATTAACCACGGCATTTCCGAACTGATCACCGGCATGGGCCTGGCCGTGCTGACCGAGGACTCGATTTGCCATCTCGGCACGGTGAAGCATCCGCTGCCGATCGTCAACCAGTGGACTTACCACGGACGCATGTACCGGGCCGCTTACTTCGTCACGGAACGGGAAGATCTCGAGCTTGTGCAGCTTACTTCATTCGGCTGCGGCATCGATGCGATCACCGCCGATGCGATTCAAGAAATTCTCGAACGGGAGAGCAAGACATTTACGCTGATCAAGGTTGATGAGATCAGCAATCTGGGCGCCGCCCGGATTCGTCTGCGCTCCCTGCTGGCCGCGATGAAAGAGCGCGAAGCGGCGATGACGTCGCCGGGCGGCGGGCTTGCACCAGCCAAGCCGGCTTCGTTTACGAAGAAGATGAAAGCAGGTTACACGATCCTTGCGCCGCAGGTATCGCCGATCCATTTCGAGCTGTTCGAAACGGTGTTCCGTGATGCCGGATACCGGCTCAAAGTGCTGGAGGCGGCCAGCAAGGAGACAACCGAAGAAGGGCTCAAATTCGTCAACAATGACGCCTGCTATCCGGCCATCGTAACGATCGGGCAAATCGTGGCCGCGCTGAAAAGCGGCGAATACGACCCGGACCGGACCGCGGTCATTTTGACGCAGACGGGCGGAGGATGCCGGGCGACCAACTATATCGGCCTGCTGCGCAAAGCGCTGAAGGAAGCAAAGATGGAGCAAATCCCGGTCATCTCGCTAAACGTCACCGGGCTGGAGAACCAGCCGGGATTCAAACTGAACCTGAAAATCATCAACCGGCTGATCGCTGCCTCCTGTTACGGAGATTTGCTGATGCGGCTACTATACCGCTTCCGGCCTTACGAGCTCCACCCAGGCGTAACCGAGCTGTTGTTCCGCAAATGGATGAGCATCTCACGGCACTCACTGCAAAATTTCTCTTTTTCGCAGTATAAGGATAATATTCGTACGATGGTCGCCGAATTCGAGGCTCTGCCGCTAACCGGGGAAATCAAGCCGCGGGTAGGCATTGTCGGGGAGATTCTGATTAAATTCCACCCCGATGCCAACAACAAGCTTGTCGAGGTCATCGAGGCCGAGGGCGGCGAAGCGGTTGTGCCCGATTTTCTCGATTTCATGTTCTATTGTTTGTACAATCCGATTTACAAAGCCGATCAGTTGGGCAAGAGCAAAATGTTCGGATTCGTGAATCCGATGGTGATCAGCTATTTGGAAATGTACCGCAAGCCGGTGAAAAAAGCGCTGGAGCATAGCCGCTTTCTCACCGCGCCCGAAAGCATTTACAGCCTCGCCGACAAAGCGAGCCGCCTGGTGTCCGTCGGTAACCAGATGGGCGAGGGCTGGTTCCTGACCGCTGAGATGATGGAACTGCTCGATCACGGGGTGAACAACATCGTATGTATTCAGCCGTTCGCCTGCCTGCCGAATCATATTACCGGCCGGGGCATGGTCAAAGGCTTGAAGGAAATGTATCCGGACGCCAACATCGCGGCGATCGATTATGACGCCGGAGCCAGCGAGGTCAACCAGATCAACCGGATCAAGCTGATGATGTCCATTGCGAGCGGGGTACTTTGCTAGAAAATCTCTTAAAGGCAAAAATCCGTCCGGGTTATCCGGACGGATTTTTGCTTTATTGTTATAAAGTATACTTCCAAACCGTTAGGCACTACACTATAAAAACCATCGAAACAAGAAAACCAGCAAAACCAAAATCCCGGCGGCAATCAGCAGATTGACGACTTCGCGCACAAAGCCCGGGGGGCCATACCGGTGCAGTCTCTGCTCGCGTTCCTTGAATTTGCTCCTGGCTGCATCTTCATCCACAGCGTTCATGTATGGCCTTTGCGGTCCGTCAAACCACATCGTCCCCACTCCTTTTCGCATCAGGATAAAGGAAGCATACCATACATTTCCAACGATCTCCATCGTTCATGCTATAAAATCCGGTTCCTGTTTCGCTATTATCCGTTTTTCTGACTCTCGATCTTCTCCGCCAGTTCGTTCAGGTAGGCCCAACGCTCCATTAATTGCTCCAGCTCCGCCTCCGCCTCCTGCTGCTCTTGCATCAGTTCCTGAAGCTTGACGGCATCGCTTGCGGCCGACGCCATCCCTTCGGTTATCGTGGTAAGACGCAGCTCGGCGGTCTCCACTCGCTCGTCGATCGTTTCATACTCACGCTGCTCATTATAACTGAATTTGAGTTTTTCCACGCGCGCAGGATCCTTGCTTCCTCCGGCACCAGACCCGGATGCTAAACCGGCGTTTCCGCCTGTGTCTTCCGTGCCTTTGGCTCCGCGCGAACCGCCTGAAGTGCCGGTTGACAGAGCGGAGAGGGCGGGGCTTTTGCCCGCGGTTTGAAGGCGCTCCTCATAATCGCTGTAATCGCCGACATGCACAGCCACCGCGCCGCCGCCTTCAAACGCCATAATTTTGTCCACCGTACGGTCAAGAAAATAGCGGTCATGCGAGACGACGAATACGGCGCCCGGAAACTCGTCCAAATAGGACTCCAACACCGTCAGTGTCTGAATGTCCAGGTCGTTCGTTGGTTCGTCCAAGAGCAGCACGTTCGGTGCTCCCATAAGCACCCGGAGCAAATAAAGCCGACGCTTCTCCCCGCCCGACAGCTTCGCGATCGGCGTCCACTGCATCGCAGGCGGGAACAGGAAACGCTCCAGCATTTGTGCCGCCGTAATCCGCGAGCCGTCCGCGGTCTCGACGACTTCGGCTTCCTCCTTGATATATTCGATTACCCGCTGTTTGCCGTCCATCTCCTGATGCTCCTGGGTGAAATATCCCAGCTTGACCGTTTGGCCAAGCTCGATTTCACCATTTTCCGGCGCAATTCGCCCGGCAATCATGTTGAGCAGCGTAGATTTGCCGCTGCCGTTTGGGCCGACGATGCCGACGCGGTCGCCGGGCACAGCCGTATATGTTAAATCTCCGATTAGCAGCCGGTCCCCCGCGGATTTGCGCAGCCCGGATATCTCCAGAATTTTGCGCCCCAGCCGGGTCGAAGCCACGGATATATCGAGCGAATCGCTCTTGAAATCGGTTTTCATATTTTGCAGTTTTTCAAACCGTTCGATCCGGGCCTTTTGCTTGGTGGAACGCGCTTGAGCCCCGCGCCGGATCCAGGCCAGCTCATTGCGGAGCAGGTTCTGCCGCTTCTGTTCCGAGGCCGCTTCCCGCTCCTCACGCTGACTTTTCAGCTCCAGAAACCGGCTGTAATTCGCTTCATAACGGAAAAGACGACCATGATCCAGCTCCAGCATGACATTGCAGACACGGTCCAGGAAGTAGCGGTCGTGCGTAATCAACAGCAGCGCGCCGCGGCGCTTCTGCAAATACGACTCCAGCCAGGCAACGGAATCGTTGTCGATATGGTTGGTAGGCTCGTCCATGATCAGCAATTCCGATGGCACGATCAGCGCGGACGCGAGTGCAACCCGTTTACGTTGACCCCCGGACAGCTCGCCCATTTTCCGGCCGAAATCGGTAATTCCCAGTCTGGACAACACGCTCTTGGCGTCGCTCTCCAGACTCCAGGCCTGAAGCCGGTCCATGTCCTGGCTCAGCTTCGTCACTTTGGCCTGCAAAGCCGTATCGGACGGCAGTATCTCCAGTTCCTCCATAGCTTCCATGTAACAGGAGACGACCTCCAGTTCGGGCCCCCCGTTTTGAAACACGCCGCGCAGTACTGAGATCTGGGGATCGAACTCCGGATTTTGCGCCAAAAAGGTAATTCGGATATCCCGGTTCACCGACACTTTACCTTCATCCGCGGGCTCCAGCCCGGCGATGATGCGCAGAAACGTCGATTTCCCCGTCCCGTTAACCCCGATCACGCCGATCTTATCATGCTCATCCATGCCGAACGAAGCATCCTGAAATAGGATTTTTTCGCCATAGGTTTTCGTTACATGTTCCACCGTCAAAATATTCATCAAAATTTACCTACTTTCTAGAGCCATCTATGCTTCGAACAACCTCTAAATCAGCAGCATGGCAAGGCCCCAGGCTATGAATCCCGCTGCCAGGGAGCTAAGCATATTCACCGCATCGTTATTCATCCAGCGAAATCCCCGCGCCGGCAACGTACCGACCCCGCAGTGAGTTTCCACCTCCACGCTTTTGCCGCATACCGGGCAGAGATTCATCCGCTGTAACGTCGCACCGAGCAGGGAATCGGCAAACGCGCCGGCAAATCCGGACAGGCCGCCTACGACGATCCATTGCCATAATGTCAAACTTGATATAGTCTCAGATCCTGCGGCTTCGCTTTCTCCTCCCGTCCAGCCCAGCAGCATCCATGCGGCCCCACCGATCATTATTGCTCCGAGAAGCGCCGCAAAACTGCCGAGCGGCGAGACGCCGCCGGACGTACCGGCGGGAAGCGGCTTCCAGGTTAGCACGGAACGCGGAGGTTTGCGGCTGAGCCCACCCCATTCGGTCGCCCATGTATCGGCCGTCACCGCGCCCATCACGCCCACGAAAACATAAGCCCAGAGCGGATCGGGCCAGATCGCGTTTCCGATACAGGCGACCATGCCAAGCCCGCCATTCGCCAGCACTTGCCCGGCGTCCCTGCGGCCGCTTTTGGCATAGGACTTCTCCAATTCCCGTTTCCGGTTACCGCGGAATTTGGAAAACAACGTTGACGTAATAAAGAACAGCAGCAGAATGCCAAACCAAAAAGGATTTCCCGCCCCATAGTATACAGTCCCCATCACGGCCGCAGCAATCATGCCCGACAATGATAACGACCGCTTCCAATAAGCGGCCGCAGAGACCAAAAGGGCGCAGAGCGCCCCGATGATCCAATCACTCATTGTTTCGCCTTAGGACCCGACACAATTTCAAAGCTGCCCAGTTCATTGGAACCGTAAGCGATCTGCAACCGGTCGCCCTGATATACTGGCCCCACTCCTTCCGGGGTTCCCGTAAATATAAGATCCCCTTCATCCAACCCGTATCTGTCGGCAAGATAGTCTACGATCTGCTGCAATGAAAAAATCATATTGCCGATGTTCCCCCGTTGCACGATTTCTCCGTTTTTCCGCAGTGTAAACTCTTCTCTCGCAGTTTCTGCGGTTCCAGGAAAAGCGATGTAGGGCGTAATCGGTGCCGAATTTTTAAAACCTTTGGCCGCCGTCCAAGGGTGCCCCTTTTTCTTCAATTCGCTCTGGACGTCGCGCAGCGTAAAATCGATGCCGAACGCCATGACGTCGACCAGCTCGTCCACAGTCATGCCGGGTTCATAGCGTCTGCCGATGCGCAGCACCAGTTCGGTCTCGTAATGGATTTCACCACGGTTCTCCGGGAGTGTCAGTCCTTGACGATCCATCGGAACAACGGCATGGGACGGCTTCAAAAAAATCATCGGCTCGGAAGGCACCTCATTGCCCAGTTCCTCGGCGTGTAGCCGGTAATTGCGGCCCACACAATATACGTTGGAAATCAATTTGTTCATCCTTTTTGCCTCCTGGGTTCACTTGTTCAGATCAACAATACATCAGTTCGGTTCATTTATCGCCTTACGCCATATATCAGGCCGGTTCGTGCATAAGAGAATGTCACCGTGCATGGCGGCCACCCGCCGCATCCGGCGGACGTCATCCAGCGTCCAGGCCATAACTTCAATGCCGCGTCTCGCCGCTTTTCCTGCCAGTTCCGCGGATAAGTGCCTGTAATTAATCGAGAGAAAAGAGCAGTGCAGCAATTGGAGCCGGAGCAGAAGATCATTAGGCTTGCTCTCAATGATCAGCCCCGTCCGGATTCCACGGCCGATTTCCTTGATTTTGGCCAATACCCTGGGTTCGAAGGAAGTAAGCACGACATCCTGCTCCATTCGATGTTTCTTCACGGCGGAGATGATCTTTTCTTCAATGCCGGGGTATAAATTCCCCTGGGTTTTGACTTCGATATTGGCCTGTAACCGGCCCTTGATTTTATCCAGAAAATTATCCAGGTTGATCAGCCGTTCTCCGGCATAAGCCTTCGATTTCCAACCGCCGGCATCCAGACTACTAAGTTCTTCCCACGTCTTATCCTTAACGGGTCCCCGGCCGTTCGTCGTCCGGTTTAAATTAAAGTCATGAATCAGCAGGGGCACTCCGTCTTTGGAAAGCTGGACGTCAACTTCAATCCAATGAACATAGGGCTGCTCCATCGCGAGTGTGACTGCGGCCATTGTATTTTCAGGAGCGATTCCGGAAAATCCCCGATGGGCTACACATAGATTGGACATATTCCACGCTCCCTCCCTGCTGCAAAATCAAATCAGGTATTGCCCGCCATGTCAGACGATTCGGTCGACTCCACGGTCCTGCCGCTCTTCACCGCTACGGATTTGACTTTACCGGACGCTTCAATCGCAACTCCCGGCGAAAAGCCTTCTACCTCTTTCAGCAGTTTGGCTCCTTCCTCGTCGTTCATCGGAACCGGCTGACCCAGCTCCGTTCTGTAAGGAATCAGCTTCATATTGCAATCGCCTTTTCGCGTACATTCCGCGGCAAAGACGGCTGTCTCCCATGTTTTCGGATCCTTCGATTTCGTAAAAATAAAATTGCCCGTGCTATACGCGATCCATTTCCCTTTGTATTCCTCGAGCCCCTGCAGTACATGCGGATGCCCGCCTACCACCAGATCCGCGCCGGCGTCAATGAAAGCATGAGCCAGCTCCGTTTGGTGCTTTTCGAGCTTTGTTGCCCGCTCCTTGCCCCAATGAACCATGACCAGCACCAGATCGGCA
Organism: Fontibacillus phaseoli; assembly: GCF_003337355.1. GTDB lineage: Bacteria > Bacillota > Bacilli > Paenibacillales > Paenibacillaceae > Fontibacillus > Fontibacillus phaseoli. Next base: position 560,461 of record NZ_QPJW01000002.1, read on the forward strand.
TTTTTCCGTGCGTTTTGTATGGACTTCAGCGCCTGTTTCGGGTCATAGGCCGCTGCTACTCCCGGATTTTTCCCCGCTGTCCAGTGAGACTCTGGAATGACCCGGGTAAACCCGCACAAAGCGATCTTGATCCCTTTCCGCTCGATATATAGAGGGGCGTAAGCATCGGTACCATTTTTTCCGGCACCGACATAGCGGAGCTTGCTCTTTTTCAAATGCTGAATCGTGTCCAGCAAACCTTCAATGCCTTGATCAAGCGTATGGTTATTCGCCAGATTTACGGCATCGATCCCTGCTTTGGCAAGTTCGGGTAATGCTTTCGGTGAAGATTTAAACACGAACGTTTTGTTCTCGGCGGCCGTGCCGCCGTCCGTTATCGGCGTTTCCAAATTCACGATACTGAGATCATCGTTCTGGAACAAATCTTTCACATACCGGTACGGATAATCATAACCTTCCTTTTCCAGCTTCTCGGCCACTTTACTCGAAAAGATCGTATCCCCCGCAAAATGAATCAGAAGCCGGTCTGCGGAGTCGGTTTCCTGCACAGGATCCTCCTCCGGTACCTGTTGATCATTTTCGCCGGTCAAATCGTCTTCCGGATCGCTCTCGGAAGAGTTGCCGGAATCCGCGGGCTTTTGAACCACAGGGTCCCCGTCAGGCTCTTGATCCCCGGAGGCCGGATCTTGCTGGTTCCCGGAACCGACAAGATCGTTTTCTTCTTCATGAATTTCTGACGAAAGATTCCCGTTTTCCGAATCGGCACTACCCTTCATCGTACGATCAGCCAAAAAAATATAAGCTCCCACGACAACGATGATTAAAATCAGGGATACGTTCAACCCAAGCCAAAAGCGGCTCTGCCGCCGCTGTTTTTCCTGCTTCTTGTTTTTGTGTTTCTCCGAACGTGGTGGATACATGTTTGACTCCTTTATCCTCATACTCGACTTACTCTTGAACATGATTGATTTTATTATATCAGGTAACCCGAAATAAATAGAACCCCTCGCCAATTTTAAGCGAAGGGTACCTTTCGTCCAAGTCGATATAGCCTGATTGAGCTGATACGGTACTGGGATAAACGTAATAGTTCTATTCTTTTTCCTCGGCCTGGAAAACCAAATCGCTGAGCGCCTCCATATAAAGCGGGTCGGTATTCAATGAATCGATCCGCTCAAGCCGCATATCCAGCTCTTTTGCGATTCCCTTGGCTTCGATATCGAGATCGTACAGCACTTCCAGGTGGTCCGACACAAATCCGACCGGAGTAACCAGCACGTCTTCCACCTGCTCCTGGCTCAAGCTGCGCAGCGTATCCAAAATGTCCGGGCCAAGCCACGGTTCGGCCGTCCGGCCCGCGCTCTGCCAGGTAAATTGCCACGAGTTGACGCCTGTTGCTTCGGCAACCGCCCGGGAGGTCTCCATCAATTGATCCTGGTAAGGATCCCCCATTTCCAAAATCTTTTGCGGCAGGCTATGCGCGCTGAACAGAACTCTCACTTTGCTCCGCTCGGCTCCCGCTTCCTCGAACAAATCCAGTTTCTTCGACACTCTTGCGGCCAATGCCTCAATCAATTTCGGATGCAAATGATAGCTGCGAATGAACTCCATGGCGATTCCGGCTTCCGCCGCCTTCGCCTCCGCCCGCTTGATGTAACCTCCGATGCTCATCACGGAATAATGCGGGGCAAGTACGATTCCGACCGCCTTCTTAATGCCGTCTCCGGCCATCGCCTCTACGCCGTCTTCTATAAACGGGCTGGCATGTTTCAATCCCTGGTAACATACGAACTCCTTATCGCCATAAGGATTCAACCGATTTAACGTGTCTTGCAATGCGACCACTTGATTATCGGTGTTGGCGCGAAGTGGAAATACGCCGCCGACGATCGCTTCATAGCGGTCTTTCAATTCTTTCAGTTGCTCCGCGGTAGGCGGATTCCCCCGGCGGATATGCGTATAATACGGTTCGATTTGATCCAAACTTTGCGGTGTGCCGTAGGACATCACCAATACGCCGATTTTCGTGTTCATCCTGTTTTCACCTCAACAAGTTCATGTCATGAGTTCAGTTGATACTGTTTCCGCTCGCGGATGGCTTTCTCCGAATATTCGTGCACGAAGGACGTCAACTCCTTCAACTTCTCAATTGAAGCTTCGGGAAACAATCCATGGCCGAGATTAAATATGTATCCGGGCTCTTGCGCTCCCTGATCCATTAAATCCTTGGCATATTGTTTAATGATGTCCATAGGAGCGGTTAAAATATACGGATCGAGGTTGCCCTGTATAGCAAACTTTCCGCCGGTCCGGCGGCGTCCCTCCGCAATGGATACGCGCCAGTCAAGGCCGATCACATCGGCTTTAAGCCCCGTAAGCGTCGGCAACAGCTCCCCCGAGCTCACGCCGGGAAAATATATTTTCGGTACATCCAAATCGTCAAGTTCGGCAAAAATACGGGTAATCGTAGGCAAAACAAAGCGCTCAAAATCTTTTGGTGCCAGCGCACCGACCCAACTGTCGAACAGTTGGAACGCTTTGCCGCCGCTGTTCACATGGGCCCGCAGATAAGTGATTACCATATCGCCGAGTTTGCCCATGAGCTTGTCCCACAATTCCGGCTCTCCGTACATCAGGCTCTTCGTGCGGATATAGCTTTTCGAAGGACGGCCTTCAATCAGGTAACTCGCTATCGTAAACGGCGCGCCGGCAAAAGTGATCAGCGGTACGTCCAGTTCCCGGTCCAGAATGGAAATCGTCTCCAGAATATGCGATAAATCCTTCTCCACGTTAATCGGCTTCAGCCGCTCGATGTCTTCTCTGGATCGAATCGGGTTTTCGATGACGGGTCCGATATTTTTTACGATATCAAAGTCGATGCCCAGCGAAGCAACGGGATTCATAATGTCCGAATATAAAATAGCCGCGTCTACGTCCAGTTTGCGCACCGGCATCATCGTAATTTCCGCAGCCAGCTCAGGCTGCCGGCAAATTTCGAGCAAACTGTATTTTTCCTTGATTTTCCGGTACTCCGGATCATATCTGCCTGCCTGGCGCATGTACCACACAGGGAGACGATCGACTTCCTGCCTGCGGCAAGCCTTGATAAAGCGGTCGTTAAATGCCACGAACCCAGCCTCCAATCATAAATCTTTAATATATATTATGCCTTTTTTAAAAGTAAGTAACAACTGTCACACCGACTTGTCCGATGACAATCGTATGACATTCCTCTGCCGGAACGCCCAGCAAATTATGCTATACTGTAAAGACTTTGTTTTCCAACCAGATGAGCTGAAAGGAAGTGAAAGCACATTGAAGACCTGGAAAGTCAATCTCATTGTGCTTTGGTTCGGACAGTTTCTGGTCAATGCCGGAATGACGATGATTACGCCGTTTTTATCGCTGTATCTGGCCAGAAATCTGCATGTGCAAGGCGAACATGCCATCGGCATTTGGGCGGGGCTGATCTTCGCCGCGAACTTTGCCACATCTTTTATTTTTCAGCCGTTGTGGGGCAAGCTTGCCGACAAATACGGCCGCAAAATCATGCTGCTGCGTTCCGGCTTCGGCATGGCCATCGTCATAACGCTGATGGGCTTTGCCACCCAGCCTTGGCATCTGCTGGCGCTGCGCCTGCTGAACGGCACGATCTCCGGCTTTAATCCGGCCGCCGTGGCCCTGGTCTCGGGCACCTCGCCGAAGGAACGGATGGGCTTTGCGATGGGCACCATCCAGTCGGGAACCGTGGCCGGCACCATCCTTGGCCCGCTGATCGGCGGCCTGATGGCGGAATATGTCGGTTTTCGCCCCATTTTTTATATCACCGGTGCCCTGCTGTTCATCGCCTCCATGCTCGCCCTGCTGTTCGTGCGCGAGAAGTTCGACCGGGAAGAAGCGGCCCATACGCCGCAAGTCTCCGTACTGCAAGGCTTCATCGAGCTTAGCAAAACTCCGCAACTGACCGCCCTGTTCGCGGTAACGTTCCTGCTTCAATTCGCCATGCTCAGCCCGATGTCCCTACTGCCTCTCTATGTCGAGAAGCTGCATGGCGTTGCGACGGACGTCCCTTTCTGGGCCGGGTTTGTCACGGCCGTCACCGGCATTTCGAACATGGTGACCTCCCCTGTACTGGGACGATTCAGCGATAAAGTCGGAGCGCACCGCATTTTGACGTTCTCATTGATTGGTGCTGCCGCTACCCTAATTCCACAAGCGTTCGTACAATCGGTGTGGCAACTCATCCTCATCCGTTTCTTAATGGGAATCTTCATGGGCGGACTCCTGCCGAGCGTAAACGCGCTGATTCGGTTCTACACCCCGGACGGCATGGAAAGCCGGGCCTTCGGTTTCAACAGTAGCACCCTCGCGCTCGGCAACATGCTCGGTTCCCTGGTCGGCGGCTTCCTGTCCGGTTTCATCGGCATCGAGGGTATCTTCATCATCTCCGGCATCCTGCTGCTCATCAATACCATCTGGGTAAGATGGAAGCTATACGCCAAGCCGAAAATGACGTCGTTCAGGTAAATAAACTTCTCAGCAAACAAACCCGTCCGGTTGATCCGGGCGGGTTTAAGTTTTGGTTAATCGTACAAAGTCCCGCTGCAAGTTGTTATCATACATGACGGAGGCCGACCACATCGGCCTTTCTAGCAAACCAAGAAATTGGGTGAACGCTAGAGATGCAGCGGTTAAATGGCGTACAAGTTACGAAGCTATTTGGTTGCTAATTTCTAAATTCGATACGAATGATGGTTGTAGGGCTTGTGGTTAAAGTTTAATATAGAGCGTGCGAGTGTGGTTTGTGACGGTACAATGTTACTCTAAGGCTATTTGCGGCATACTCGGTCCGCTATTTTCCGCTAGCGGTTTACCCGCAAATGTATCACGAAACTCTAAAGTTACTTTATAACCAGAAGGCCATGCATCTGCCATAGCGTTCCATCTCAGCCGTGCATCAAAACTAATATTCATTAACAACACTGACTCAATAATTTAAGGAGCCAAATATCGGCCAGACATCTATCTTTAGCTAGACCGCCTGCTCCGGAATGAATTAACTGGATAATATACAGTCCCAGTTAATTGGGCCATAAAGCTCTTTCGAGCGAAATTAACTGTAGGAAATCCAGTTAATTTCACTCAGGTAGCGGCAGGCGACGCCTAGGTCAGCATTAGCCGCCTGCTCTGAATCGAATTAGCTGGATAATATACAGTTAATTCCGGACTTTGGCGCGAGTTTAGAGAAATAACTGGAAACCTTACAGTTATTTTCTTCGTTTCAGCGCCTCCACATGCAAAATGGTCCAATTAGCTGGAGGTTTTCCAGTTAATTGGACCATAAAGCTCCTTCGAGCGAAATTAACTGTAGGAAATCCAGTTAATTTCTCCCGCTCGCAGCAGGCGACGCCTAGGTCAGCATTAGCCGCCTGCTCTGAATCGAATTAGCTGGATAATATACAGTTAATTCCGGACTTTGGCGCGGGTTTAGAGAAATAACTGGAAACCTTGCAGTTATTTTCTTCGTTTCAGCGCCTCCACATGCAAAATGGTCCAATTAGCTGGAGGTTTTCCAGTTAATTGGGTCATAAAGCTCCTTCGAGCGAAATTAACTGTAGGAAATCCAGTTAATTTCTCCCGCTCGCGGCAGGGGACGCGGCACCTACGTCCAGCCCCAAGATCCCCATATTTGAAGCAGCCGCTTACCCGGCTACTTCACGACCGCCAGCGCCAAGCCGTCATAGGCCGGTAGCATGGTGCTGATCAGCCGCTCATCGGTGGCGATCATATCATTGAATTTCCGCATCGCCAGGACGGAAGGGCCGTTCTTGTCCGGATTCAGCGTCCGGCCGCGAAGCAAAGTATTGTCCCCGGCGATGATCGCGCCGGGCTTGGCAAGTCGGATCGCGTATTCCAGGTATACGGGATAGTTTTCTTTGTCAGCATCGATCAAAAAAAAGTCAAACCGTTCGCCCCGGCTCTCCAACTGCTTAAGGCTATCCAGCGCCGGGCCCACCATGTATTCGGTTCCTCTGCCAAAACCGGCGAGTTCCAGATTCCGGCGGGCCAAAGCGGCATTATCCTCTTTTAGCTCCAAGGATATCAGACGGCCGCCCTCCTTCATCCCCCGCGCCAGGCAAACGCCGCTGTAGCCGCCGAGAGCCCCTATTTCGAGAATGGAGCCCGCTTTCGATACGGTAGCGAGCATCGTCAACAGCCTGCCATAACCCGGTGCGATCGACACATCGTTCAAACCGCTCTCTTTTATTGAAAGGCTTACACTACTCAGAATTTCATCTTCCATATATAAATCTTCACTATATTGCTCAGGGGTCATGATCCCGCACACTCCTCCGGTTATCGGTTCAATCAAATCGGTCAAACACTCAACGGGAAACATCAGCATGAAAAACAGGGGGAAAAGCATAATAAGGGCCGCCGCCTCCATATCCCCATTTCAATTTCCCGTTTGTATCTTATTTAACATTGGCCTATACTGAATTGTATGGTTTTTACATACGAACCACAAGTATTTCACGGAGTTGATAGAATAGCATGTCAGAACAAACAAAACAATTGGAACTCATCGCTACCGCGCCGATGGGACTCGAGGCTGTCGTAGCCCGCGAGCTTAAAGATTTGGGCTACCAGGATACCTTAGTCGAGAACGGCCGGGTTACGTTCAAAGGAGACCTGTCCGATATTTGCCGTTGCAATTTGTGGCTGCGGACCTCCGACCGGATTCTGATCAAGATGGGCGAGTTTACCGCGCTCACCTTCGATGAACTGTTTGAAGGAACGAAGGCCTTGCCTTGGCAGGACTGGATTCCCGTCCATGGCGAGTTTCCCGTTGAGGGGCGGTCGCATAAATCGCAGCTCAGCAGCGTTCCCGCCTGTCAGGGGATCGTCAAGAAAGCAGTCGTCGAGAAATTAAAGGAAAGTTACCACAACGAGTGGTTCGATGAAAACGGGCCGCGTTACGTTATCGAAATCAACCTGCTGAACGACAAGGCATTGCTGACGCTGGACACCACCGGCCCGGCGCTGCACAAGCGCGGCTATCGTAAAATCGCGACCGAAGCGCCGCTGAAGGAAACGCTGGCCGCGGCCATGATTTTGCTCAGCCGCTGGAACCAGAACCCGTCGCGTCCGTTCTACGACCCGTGCTGCGGCTCGGGCACGTTGCCGATCGAGGCGGCGATGATCGCCTGGAACATCGCGCCGGGGCTGCGGCGCACGTTCAACTCGGAAGCTTGGCCGGTACTGCCGGAATCGATGTGGCAGGAAGCCCGCGATGAGGCGATCGATGCCGTAAAGGACGATATTCCGCTGAATATCGCCGGCAGCGACATCGACGCGCGGGCGATCGAAGTCGCCGAAGCGGCGGCCAAAGCCGCGGGTCTATCCAAGGAGATTAGCTTCCGGCAGCTCCCGGCCGTCAAGATTCAGCCGGAAGGCGATTACGGCTGCATGATTACGAATCCGCCGTACGGTGAACGGATCGGCGAGGAAAAAGACGTGCGCCGCCTGATTTCCCAGCTTGGCCGCGTTACCGCCGAGCTACCTACCTGGTCGTTTTTCACGCTGACACCGACAAAGCAGTTCGAGCACGATTTTCAGCGCAAGGCGGATAAACGTCGGAAGCTGTTCAACGGCCGGATCGAATGTCAATATCTGCAGTTTCTCGGACCCCTTCCCCCGCGGCATTAATGCCCGGGAGGAGGGTTTCTCCGTTTTGGAATGGAAAGGAGGAAAGCCCCACATGGCACTTTCCGGCGATAAACCGAAAAGCTTTTTTAAGAAACTGACCCATTACCGCAATTTCGAATATATTTTGTTCACCCTGATCCTATTTTTCAAACTGCATCTTCTTCACGACAATCTCCATGCGCGGTATATCGACATGAATTGGCTGGATGACGTGATCGCCATCGGCTCCATCCTGCTGGTGTCGTTCTGGACGCTCTGGCTCCCCCGTCGGGGCAGGGCCATTGCTTTGATCATCATGAACGTACTGCTGACGGCGCTTATTTTTTCTGACCTGGTTTATTATCGCTACTTCGGTGATTTCATCACGGTTCCGGTGCTGTTGCAAGCAGGCCAGGTCGGGGAGCTTGGCGACAGCATCCTGTCTCTGATTCATGCCAAGGACCTCTGGCTTATCGCAGACTGGATTCTCTGGCTGGTGATCAAAACGTCTCTCCTCTTCTACCGGCGCAACACGAGCAAAAGGCGTTTCGCCGGAAGAAGGTACTCACCCGCGTTCTCCGGAACAACCCGCAACGGCCAAACGCAAAGCTACCGATCACGCTGGTTGTCCCGTTTGATCACGGGCCTCGCCGTCTTTGTACTCGGTTTTGTCATTACGATGGGGCCGATCCGTTTCTATGCCAAAACGTGGGCGGTCGGGCTTTTCGAGGGCGGCTGGTGGAACATTTCGCTGTACAATGTCACAGGTCTGCTTGGATTCCATTACTATGACGCCTACCGTTACGCCAAAGAGCATCTCGGCGGCAAGCCGGAGCTATCGGACCAGGAAAAGGAAACCGCTCGGCAATGGTTTGAAGACGCGGGAGACGCCCGTAACGAGAACAATGACACATTTGGCGCTTATAAAGGAAGTAACGTCCTGGTCGTCCAGGTGGAGGCGTTCATGAATTTCATGATCGGCAAAGAGATCGGCGGGGAAGAAATCACCCCGAATTTCAACAAACTGATGCAGGAAAGCCTTTATTTTTCAAACTATTATCACCAAACGGGGCAAGGACGGACTTCGGATGCGGACTTCTCCTCACAGAGCTCCTTGCATCCCCTGCCAACCGGATCGGTTTTTGTGCGGTATCCGGACCACTCGTATGATACGCTGCCACAAATTCTTGGCCAGAACGGCTATGAAACGGGCGCCTTCCACGCTTACGAGGGTAGCTTCTGGAACCGGATTAATATGTACAAAGCGATGGGTTACAACCATTTTTACAGTAAAAAAGACTTCAAGATGGATGAATCCCTCGGCTGGTCGCTCGGAGACAAATCGTTTTTCCGCCAGTCGCTTGGTTTCATGACAAAAGAACAACCGCCTTTTTATTCTTTTTTGATTACGCTGTCCAGCCATCACCCTTACTCTCTTCCAGCCTCGGTCCGCCAGCTTGATACGGGGGAATTCAAAGATACCATCTTCGGAAACTACCTGGAGTCGATCCATTATGCCGACGCCGCTTTAGGAGAGCTTGTGGAGGGAATGAAGCGGGACGGAATCTGGGATAACACCATCCTTTACGTATACGGGGATCATGACAACTCCATCACGGACAAGGCCGATTATGAAAAATTCCTCGGCAAGTCGCTGAATGAGCTCGATATGCATCAAATCATGAATCAGGTACCGCTGCTGGTTCATCTGCCCGACGGCAAAAACGGCGGAATTTACGATCAGGCGGCAGGGCAGCTCGATATGGCTCCATCGCTTCTTCATCTGTTGGGGATTCCGAGTGATTCCTATTACATGATGGGCAATAACCTTTTCGCCTCAGGCAACAAATTCGTCGTTTTGCGCTCCGGGGCTTTTACGGACGGGAAACTGTACTACATCCCTTCCCCGGACAATGTTTTTGAAAACGGGTCCTGCTACGATCTGTCTTCCAGGGAAAAGAACGATATAGAAAAATGCCGGGTTCCTCTCGAGGAAGTCAAGAAGCGCCTGCAGATTTCCGACGATCTGATCATGACCGATTTGATTCCGGAACTGCGAAACAACCAAGACATTCAAGATCGCTAGACAAAACAGGGACCTGCATTCCGTTACCCGGGAACAGGTCCTTTGTTCATTCAGTGATCAGTCTGTCACATTCTTAGAGGGCATCAGCGCCTGCTATAGGATGTGGCTTGGACAAAAAGATTGCTCTATACTGGTATAAGTAACAAAGTGAACCCGGTTATACTGGTACAAGTCAGGTACTACATTGCAAGTCAACAACATCATCACTATTTTTAGGAGGCGTAATTTATGGACAGATTCGGAATGAACGTCAAATTTACGGCGAAAGCAGGACAAAGGGACGCCTTGGTGCAAATCCTGCTGGGCGCCGCGACCGCAATGGAGGCGATCCCCGAGTGCGAGAAATATATGATCAGCGTATCGGATTCCGAGCCCGACACGATCTGGGTGAATGAGATCTGGAACGATGCCGGGGCTCATAAGGCTTCTCTGGACCAGGAGGCCACCAAGGCCTCGATTCAGCAAGCGATGCCGCTCATCGCCGGAGTCGAGGCCTTTCAGATACGGCCTGTTGGCGGCAAAGGGCTGTAACCCATGACGAAATCCATCGTAGAAAAACTCAATTTGCGCAAATATAAAAAAGTCGCAGTTTTGAATATGCCTTCCGGCGCTGATTATCTGGCCGAATTACCGTCATACGATCATGGGCTTGCCGTAAGCAAGTACGATCTTATTTTTGCCTTTGTGTTGGATATGGAATCTTTGAAGCAGCTTGTCAATCAAGTAATCGCAGAAGACCGCCTTGAGAAAGACGGGTATCTGTTCATGGCTTATCCGAAAAAGGGCAATAAAATATACTCTACCTTCATTCATCGCGATAATTTATTGGATGGGTTAGGCGCGGACAAAGACGGGTATGTGGGAACGAGCGATATCAAATTTGCCCGTATGGTAGGACTAGATGACGTCTTTACTGTCGTGGGGTTGAAAGAAGCTGCCTCAACTAAACATCAGGCCAAGACCGCAGCAAGTCAGCGCGTAGATGATTATGAAGCAATGATCCCGAAGGTGGAGCAAGATTTGCAGGACACGCCGGAATTACTTGCCTTTTATCAGTCCTTGACGCCGGGTTATCAAAAAGATTGGGCCAGATACGTGTACAGCGCCAAACAAGAGGAAACAAGAACCAAGCGCCGGGAGGAGATGAAAATGATTCTTGGCGCAGGCTATAAGAGCCGCGAACTGTACCGTAAAGAACAATAAGTCTAGGTGTTCATTCACATATGAAATCCAGCAAAAAGCCGCCCTGATCTGAGTATCACGGCGGCTTTATTTAACGCTTATTCTTTAGGTTTCTTTACAAAGGGCGCGGCCTTCGCCAGCACTTCGTCCTCCGTCGGTCCGCTGACATAGCGGCCGTTAATATAGACGAAAGGTCTTTTGCCGCACGGTCCGCAATACGATTTGCAGCCGATTTTAATCTCGGCGTCCGGCGCCAATTTCTGCAGTTTCGGCACAAACGTCTTCATGCGGATATGATTGCACTTATCGCATATTCGTATATCGTTAGCCATGCTATTCCCTTCTTATCGTATACTGATTAGTGATCTCCGTGATTCCCTTTGGAAGGATTCGTAATGACGAAGCCCTCTTGCGGGAAATACAGATAATCTAACTTCACGCCATCCAGCAACGGCTCGTCCTTATCAAGGATCACGTCGATCTCCTTATCGGTCGAGACGATATGGTCGTTTTCTTTCGGCTTGACCAAATCCATGCCATAATGAGCGTGGTCCCCATGAGCATGCGTAATGAGCACCTTCAAAACCAGCCCTTTATTCTCTTCCTTGTCCAGCTCTTTCTTTATCACTTTCGCCGCATTGCGGGTAATCTTGACGCTCATATGATCTCTCCTATCCTATCCAAAATAACATCCTCAACATTCCTATTGTAAAGAAACATCGTCTATCGTGCAACATTACTTTGCATGCGGATCGGGCACGGCCCGTCTACTTTTCCAAAGCGCAGAACATCTTGTTCATGGATCCAGTCGTTTTACCTCGGGCCGGTCTTTCCGTTCCGCCCGGGTCACGAACCAGTTCATTAACAGCATCGTTACAGCCATGTCGTCGAGCGGAATCAAGGGCAGTACGTCCGGCAACACCCAATACAGCAAAGCGGGTGCCACTAGAAGCAGTTTGTCCGAGAAAGGAACCCGAGGAGAACGCAGCAATCCGGGAAGCCGGCGAAAAACATGCGACCAATGGCGCAATGACCAGATTTTTGACCATTTCATCGACAATCCCCTCCTTATATAAGTAACATACCCTTTTTTCATAGGAATCAATAGGTCTTATTGGCGCCGAAACAGCATGATCCTTACCGATCCCAGCCGTTAATCAGGCAATTAAGACAGCCCGAAACCGGTCTCCTTCCTTGCCTGGCATACGCCGCAAAAGAACAAAAAAATCCGGAGGTACAGCCCGCTACCCCCAGATAAATTCTGCCAAGATGGGCGCAAGGCCTTCATAGATTTCATCAAACTGCCCCACCGGGAGCGGGTTCACGCCCTCCCCTGCCTCTACGGTAAAACCGGGTCGGCGGAATTCGTCGATGAACCAGTCCTTGTAGCCCGCGTCGCTCCCGCTCAGCTTGACGGCGCGGTAACCGGCACCACTATCCCTGCCGCCGGACGCCGCGGCAAGCCGCGCGGCCATGGCTTCCGCTTCCCGCGGCTCGCGGTCGCGGTAGTTCCAATAAATCTCCTTGCCCTGCGTGTGCAAGGAGAGCACCCGGCTGAAGCGCTCGGCGCGCGTCAGCTCGGCCAGCGCGGCCGCCTCCGGCTCGCTGAGCGGATGCGGGCCGCCGTAGTCCTGCGGCGCCGGGGCCGTCAGCCCCCGGCGCTGCCGCTCCAGTTCCCAGCAAGCCGGGAACTGGTCGTTCAAATCGACGCCGCGGATATTGGCCTTCCAGCGGCGAAAATCCCCGCTGCCGCCGTTCCACGCGGCCAGTTCCTCCGCCCAGGCGCAGCCGGGCGGAATGCCGTCCTGCGCCAGATCGGCGCCGTCCGGGTTCGCCATCGGCACCGCCCAGAGCGTGACCGCGTCCAGCCCGCAAGCATTTCCTGCACCGCGCCCCGAGGCCAGTTCCTCCACGAAGCGCAACAGCAGAGGAGCCGTAATCCACTCATTGGCATGGACCGCGGCATTGATGTGCACCGGCTCTGGCCCTTTTCCCAGGATTAGCGCATACAACGGCTTCCCGAGCACACTGCTTCCGATTTGCCGGCAGTTCAAACCGTCATAGATGTTCAGTAAAGCATTCATTTGACCTACGAAATCGGCGTTGCGGTATCCGCCGCGCTCCATCGCGACGATGGGACGACGGATTTCATCTTCTGCTCCAACCAGATTTTCCAAGCCCCCTCCCCAAATTACATCATCCAATCCGAGAGTACGTCCTACAACGGAAATTTGCGATATTCGTTATCCGACCCCAAAGCGCAGTCCGAAAACAATCAATGCTAAAACAAACAGATGGACGGGATAAAAAGACCGCCACACCCAAGACGGCACGCGCCAAGACTCCAATCTTCTCCAAATGTCCGGCCCAAAAGCGATAATCAGCGTCGGCAAGAGGCTGACCATTTGAATGACCCAGCCGTAGGACATCAAATAAACGAAATTCAGCAGCAGATGCATCAGCAACATTTGCGTGGAGCGCGCATATTTGAATATAAGCACAAGGAGCAGTCCATATGCCCCGTAATCGAACGGTAGCACCTCCATGATAATGCATGAGCCTGCAATGACCAGGACCGACAAGGGTCCGGGTTTAATACTGTCTAAAAGCCGCAGCACGAGCATAGCTCCCAACAAGGTTGCAACCACATTCAAACCGTCATTCAACACCAACTGATAAGGGATTTGAGACACGACCGCAATCAGCAGCAGTCTTATCGCATATCTTCTAAAATTCGAGGTGTGCGCGTAACCTTGAACAAGCGCATAAGCGTAAATCGGAAATGCGATCCGGCCGATCACTCTCCATAACAAGTCGCCGGGAAAAAACAGCAGTCCGACATGGTCGATCAACATCGTTATCATGGCAATCAGCTGCATGAGAATACTCCTTTTTACTTAAAAATGATTTCTTTTTAAAGCTAATTTGCTTACACTGAAATTACAGATGGATGCTTGCTAAATTGATGGAGGAATGACCATGTATTTATTTATCGTGAATAGAAATTCCGGAAACGGAGGAGGCTACCGGGTTTGGAAAAAAATCCAGGAGCTTCTACACCACCGGAGCATACCCTATGATTATATATTTACCCAGAGTGCGGAGGAAGCGCATTCATATCTAATAGACCGGCTCGCCAACAAATCCGGCTGGAGCGCGGTTGGCGTCGTAGGCGGGGACGGCACGATCCACAGCCTGCTCCCGGCCATGCGCGATTCGGGCGTTCCGCTCGCCGTCTTTCCGGCCGGTTCCGGCAATGATACAGCCCGTGGGTTCCGCATTCCGAGAAAAACGGCTGCCGCACTGGATATCATGCTGGAGGGAATGCCCCGGAGCACCGACCTCATCTCCATCTCCGGCGGCAGCACGCTTACCGCACTGGCCGTCGGTTTTGACGCAGAAGTCGCGCACAATGTAAACCGCAGCCGTTACAAAAAAATATGCAACTGGTTCGGCATGGGTCGTCTCGCCTACGTAATCGGCGTCTTCCATACGCTCCTCACGTTCCGCCCCGCTCCGCTGACCGTCGAGTGCGACGGACAAGAATACACGTATACATCGGGCTGGCTAGCCGCAGTCAACAACGTGACCACCTATGGGGGCGGACTTTCGATCTGCCCTGAAGCTAAACCCGATGACGGTTTGTTGGACATCTGCATCGTTCACGACTGTTCGCGCTTTAAGCTGATGCTGCTGTTTCCGACGCTGCTGTTCGGCAAGCATACCCGGTTTTCCTTCGTAAGTATGCTCCGCGGGCGAAACGTCACCGTCCGAAGCAGCCTGCCCAGGCTGGCGCTCGGAGACGGCGAACCTGTCTCCTCGACCCCACTCACCGCATCGGCAGATCCCGGAGCCCTGCGGGTCATGTGTCCCCATACTCTTGCCGTATAACTGACTCTGTACAAAAAAACCTTTGGCGGGAAAACTCCTGTCCAAAGGTTTTTTGTTTCATCTGGAAGGATTCGAGACCTGCCAGACGATTGGCGTCAGTTCAATCTGCTTGCCCAGCCATTGCAGCGCGATTTTTCGGAACATTTCCGGATCCCCGCTGCAGAAAAACTGGTGAACCGGAATGTCGCTTCCCCGCGCCAACCGTCCTTTTTGATGTAGTACCGTGCTGATCTCCCTGGCGGTCTCATCTGCGGAACTGATGAGCTTGACACCAGGACCCATTACCTGATTCATCGTTGTTTTCAAAAATGGATAATGAGTACAACCCAATATCATACAATCGATCGGGTACTGTTTAATTTCGCGAAGCGCCTCCTGGACAACCTCCAGCGCTTCAGGCATTTCATAACGTCCCTGTTCCACAAGCGGAACCAGCGTGGGACAGGCCTCACTGACAATTTCAATTGCCGGATTCAGCTCTTTTAGCGCAGCGGTGTACGCGCCGCTCCGAATCGTGCCGATCGTCCCGATGACGCCGATTTTCCCCGTCTTGGTCGCGCTGATTGCAGCGCGCGCCCCCGGATAAATGACGCCGATAACGGGAATCGTAACTTTGGCCTGGATGTAATCCAAAGCCGCCGCTGTTGCGGTATTGCACGCGATTACGATCATTTTAGGGTCGAATTGAATCAAAAAATCTACAATTTGCTCGGTAAACAGGCGCACCTCTTCAGAGGAACGGGGTCCATAGGGGGTGCGCGCGGTATCCCCGAAATAAATAATTTTTTCTCTAGGCAGCTGTCTCATAACTTCCTTGACGACAGTGAGGCCTCCCACGCCCGAGTCTAGTATTGCGATGGCTTGCTGCACGAACATACCGCTTCCTTTTGCCAAAATTTGAATTGCTTTTTCTCTTCTACTTTATGTTTTTCCGGCATAAAGCGTACCTAAATCTTAACTTAATTTATATTGCGGTACAACCAAAAGGGCTGCTGCCATTTTTATCCTTAGCGCAACAAAAAGACCCTTTCGGGTCTCTTTGCGCCTCAATATCCAAATTACAATTTTTCTTCCGTGTCCGTATCCGCTGCCGGGACGATATCCTCAGCAGAAGGACTTCCGGCGTCGGATTTTTCGGCTGGGGCTGCTTCAAGCGCCGTTTCTTCCGCTACGCCGATAACAGCCGTTTCTTCAGGAGCAGATGCCTCTTCTTCCCCAAAGGAAGAAATCAGCACTTCCTTGTCATCGGCTTCCGTATTCCCTTTGGCCCCCCGCCATGCCTGGAAATCGTTCACCAGGCCCTCAGCCGTTTCCTTTACCTTGCCGGCCAGTTGGCTGCTCTGTTCGCTGACTTTCCCGGCTACTTCCTGCGTTTTCTCCCCTACCTGACGTGCACCATCGGCGATATCCTTACGCAGCTCGCGTCCGGGTTTCGGAGCAAACAGCAGCGCTGTCACCGAACCTACGATCGTACCGATGGCGGCACCCCAAATCCAACCTTTATTCCCTTTACCCACGTTTCATCTCTCCTTGTCAGGCATATGCCGCGATCAACATGTCGGGAACAGAATCCCTATCACTTTAATCAGGGCGAATGCCTATATCGTTAATATATTATAAGCAAAACGGGCTTATCCCGTCACACTTCTCAGCAAAAAAATTGGCGACTGTCATGACGCGATTCCTTCCTTATCCAAATACTCCCTCACGCGGCGGGAAAAATCGTCCAGAACCTGCGGAAGGCGTCCGGCCAGAGCATGATTTCCGCTTCGGTCCCAGTCAAAATACTCCTGAACCAGCGGTTTACGCAACCGGACCAGTTCGGTCAGCACCTGAAACAGGCCGTCATCGATTACTTTCTCATCATGCATGATTTCTACGATATCCTCGTAGCTGCTGGCATCACGCATAATAAACCCGTCAATCAAGTAGCTCCCCACATCCGTCACGATTTCAATCGCCAAATGAAGCGCCCTTTCTTCGGCATAACGCTCAAGCAATGCAGCTTCACCATTTGATCCGGCAGCCTCAAGGATTTGTACCACCTCGGGAAGCACGTTCAGCCGGCGTTCGATTTGTTCCCGGTTTACATAGTACATCACGTTCTCTCCCGCTCTTATTAGAATTCGAAATCGACTGCAACCTGGCTTTCACGGACTTGGGACATATGCTCGATCACTTTCTTGTGCTCGGGATGGACCTGATACCCTTCGAGATCGTCGAGAGAATCGAAGGTTGCCACCAGGGCGATATCGTAGGAACGGGCGGATTTGACCACGTCGATCCCCACTTCCAGTTCCTTGAGCTGCTCTACTTTGCCTTGTAAACCTCTCAGCACTCCCGCCGTAATTCCAATGCTTTCCGGCGACGAGTCCTTCAATTTAAACAACACGATATGCTTAATCATTCCGCAATCTCTCCTTCAACGTTAGTAGCCTAACCGGCTTTTGGCATGTCCAGATTCTCTAAACAAAATATATCATAACGGCAAGATGCAAGAAAGGAAGCATTTGGAGAAAAGCTCTTATTTGCTATCAGAACAGATGATCCATACCATAAAAAAAGCAGCCGGAGCGTTCCGGCCGCCTTGCTGCTTGGATTACGGCAGATGATTAGTTCAAAAGGATCATGCAAAAAAGTTGGGGAGGTATTTCCGGTGAGCTTCCAGCATCTCGTCCAGCAGCATTTTGGCCGTGGAAACCGAAGGCACCAGAGGATGATGAACCATTGCCTGCAGGGCAAGCCCCCGGTCGCCGCTGACCGCGGCGTCGATCGCCAAGCTTTCGTAAGTTTTAACCGCATGCAGCAGACCCTTGATTTGCTGCGGAACATGCTTTGGAGCAAGCGGGATCGGACCTGCTGAAGTGACGACGCAGTTGATTTCAATGCTGGCATCTTCCGGGAGAAAATCATAGATCCCGTCATTCGGTACGTTCAGGGTTTGAATATCGTTCCGACCCAGATATAGCGACTGCATTAATTGAACCGCGGCCTCGGAGTAAAATGCGCCGCCCCGCTGCTCGAGCTGCTTCGGCTTTTCTTCCAGGGACTCGTCGGCATAAAGCTCGAACAATTCTTTTTCCACGCGGCTAACGACATCGGCACGGGTCCCGTCCTTTTCGAGCGACGCCTTTTCTTCTTCAAGCATTTCGGACGTCATATAGTAGTATTTTAAATAGTAAGTCGGAATCGAAACCAGCGACTGTAAAAACTCGGGGTCCCATCCCAAAGTGGGCACATTTTTGGCGGTGTATTCGCCTTTGCCCATCAGAAGTTCCGGCAATCTCTCTTTGCCGTCAACCAGCGCCGATGTCACCCAGTGTAAATGATTGATTCCGACGAATTCAGGCAGCACTCTGCTCTCCGGCGTTCGGTAGGCTTCTGCCAAAAATTTCTTGAAGTTGATGGGGGAATTGCACAATCCGACGGTTTTCACCCGGGAATATTTGATTACCGCCTCCGTAACCATTCCGGCCGGATTCGTGAAATTCAGCATCCAGGCGTTCGGGGCGAGTTCTTCGATATCACGGCAAATATCCAGAATGACCGGAATGGTACGCAGCGCTTTAAACATGCCGCCCGGACCTGTCGTTTCCTGGCCGATGACACTGTGAGAGATCGGAATATGCTCATCCAGCTTTCGGGCTTCCAATTGTCCCACGCGCATCTGAGTCGTAACAAAGTCCGCTCCCCGAATCGCCGTACGCCGATCCATCGTCAGATGAACCTCCATCGGAATCCCCGATTTTTTCACCATTCGTTTGGCCAAATTCCCGACGGTTTCAAGCTTTTGTCTTCCTTCTTCGATGTCGACCAGCCACAGTTCGGAAACCGGCATATCCCCGTAACCTTTGATTAATCCTTCAACCAGCTCGGGCGTATAAGAAGAGCCTCCGCCAATGACCGCGATTTTGATACTCCGTTGCTCTTTCATCACTTCGCATCCCCTTTCAAATCGTCAAATGAAACCTTTTTTAGATTTTGCATGACCACGGGCTCCGCCTGAACCCCGGCTTGGTCCATGGCGCTAAGCACGGCCCCGGCTACGGGTTCCATGGTAATCCTGGCAATCCTGGCATTGGGGGCGGTTTGTAGCACTCTCTTTTCAAGCGCATCCTGCATGATGCCCGGCACGCTTTTTGCCAGCACGCTTCCGCCCAATACGACATCGAACTGTTCCTGCTCCATTCCTAGCCGCTTGATTAATGCCGCCGCCGCATTGCCAAGCTCCATCCCCTGTTCGGCTAGAATGCCTACGGCCACTTCGTCTCCTTGGCTTGCCGCCCGGAACATCAGCTCGGCCACATGCAAAGGCGGGGTATATCCTTCATCCAGAGCCGCATCCAGCATCTCGGGAACACTTGCGAACCCCGTCGCCTCCAACACCATGTCATGAAGCAGAGTAGGCCTTCCGCGGCCATCCCAAGCACGGATCGCCGAGCGGAAAACAAAATTAGCCATATCCCGTCCGGATCCCTGCCCGTCTCCGAATAAATAGCCAAATCCCCCGTACTGAACCTCTTCTCCAGCCCGGTTTCTTGCAGCCGCGTTGAATCCGGTACCACTGATGACAACGGCTCCGTAAGAACGGTCCGTACCGGCGCGCATGGCGATCATGGTATCGCAGGCGATGGCATGTCTGGGAAACCCAAGCCTGGCGATCATCGGGCGCAGGATTCGGTAATCCGGTTCCCGGTCCGCTCCGGCAAGCCCGAAATAGGCTGACGTAACCTCATCCGGTTTAAGTCCTGCCTCCCGGAGCGCGCTTAAGCACGCTAATGCTATATTATTCTCCGCATCCAATGGATTGGTCTGATGATTTCCGTTGCCGGTCACTCCCCTTCCAAGGGTTTCCCCTTTGGCGTTCACGATTAAGCAATAGGTTTTGCTTCCTCCGGCATCTACACCCAAATAATAATTCATCCCGCATCACTCCTCCTTTACCAGCATACAAAAAGAGCTATCGCAATTCTTCTGCAATAGCCCTTAAAAGTAATACTATTTTACTGTTTTGAGGTTTTCCCCTTCATTTCCTCCGCGCAGCCTTCTTCTTAAGGCACTTGGCGATATCCCTACATGATGAAGAAAGAGACGGTTAAAGTTGGACAAGTTGCGAAACCCGCAGGATTCGGCAATTTCAAGGATGCTTAGTCCTTCCTGCTCCAACAGCGAGACGGCGTATTCAAGCCGGAGCTGCACCAAGTAGTTCATTGGTGACGTTCCGGCGATTTGGCTGAACAGAGCGCTGAAACGCGAAGGGCTTAAATGGACGAGACCGGCAAGCTGATTCAATGTCCAAGGCTCGGCCAGGCTCGAATCCATCTTTTGTATCACCTCGCGGATTTGCTCCAGGTGCTTCGCGCTAACCCGGCCCGAATCACCTTGTTCTGCCCGGAAACGGCGATTAATTTCGGTCAGGAATAACAGCAAAAGACCCCGGATCGCCGAGATATAGGACGGCTGCACCAATTCGAATTCCCGAAACATGTCCTTAATATACTCTCCCAACAAGGAAGCGGAAGGATGCTTATGAGAAATCCGGTTCGGAAACTCCCTCCCGGTATGGCGAAAAGGCATTAATATATCGTGATCATATCTTTGCTCCGCCCCAAGCAAGGCTGGTTCAAACATCACGATTACCATTTCCAGGTTTTTGCCTTCATAAGCGCGGTGCAAGTCCTGGGAGTCGATCAGGAATAAGTCCCCCTGCTCAAAGTGATACTCCTTGCCGTTAATCACGTAGATGCCGCTGCCGCTGGATATCCAGTTGATCTCAAGCGCCCGGTGCCAGTGCAGCCGTTGAAAGGAAGGAGACACCCCCCTTGAGCTTGAAATCGAGAATGGAAATCGCGGGGGCAACTTTATTTTGTCCGGTTGAATATGCAGCGAAGAAGAAATTGTGGGTTTCACCTTATATCCCTCCCAAGATATGACCGATAGGCGACAAGTTGCAACGTAATCATATATTCTTATTGAACCATACCGTACAAGTCGGCACAATAGAGGCTCTAACCCTCGGGAAAATATCCCGTTCCGCCGGTATCCCTCGGTTGTCCAATCCCTATGAAACTATCAAACATATCATATATTGTCTTCGGATGATTAGAAACCGGAGATAGAATAAGCAACCATGAGGAGGTGAAAATTATGAGAGTATTACAATTCCTGTTGAACGCCCCTATCCGCAGGCGGATTAGAACACTCCAGGCCAAGCTTGAACTATTGGCAAACCGCGTGGAACAATTAGAACTTACCTTGGAAGCCTCCGGATTCCCGGACATCGAGACTAGAGAGAAACTGTACATGTCCATGGGTAAACCCCTAACCGTATTGGTCGGCGATTCCGTTATTCAGGGAACTTTATTTTCGATTCTGAATGAATCTCTCGAATTGCGCGACGATTCCGGGCAGCTTGTCATGATTCCTCTCCCTAGAATTACCGCCATTCGCTTCTAACTGCAGACTGTTTTTATATCCGGTAATGTTTTCCGGATATTTTTTTTACAAAGCCCTTGACATCCAGCAAGCATTTTTATAAAATAAAATAGTCGCTCACGGGGCCTTAGCTCAGCTGGGAGAGCGCATCGCTGGCAGCGATGAGGTCAGGGGTTCGATCCCCCTAGGCTCCACCAAACTACTTCTTATGGATCGTTAGCTCAGTTGGTAGAGCATTCGACTCTTAATCGACAGGTCCAGGGTTCGAGCCCCTGACGATCCATAACCAAAACGGCAGAGATGCCGTTTTTTTGTTGTCTTTTTCCTGGATTGTTCGCGCTGCCCATTCGGCGATCTCCATTCGTTTCCGCATAACCTGAAGAAGAGAGCTTTCGCTTCCCTCCTCAATCTTTCCGACGATCAGGCTTGATTCTAAAGATCATAAGGCTCGATCGTTTGAATCGTTCCATCTTCGTTGTATTTTAGCTCGGTATATTTTACGCTGCGTTTATTGTCAGCGCCGCCCGACAAGGAACTGTCATGGTAGAATAGATACCATTTCTCTTTGAACTGGACGATGGAGTGATGGGTGGTCCAACCGATGACGGGGTTAAGAATCGTTCCTTGGTAGACGAAAGGGCCCAGCGGATTTTGGCTGGTGGCGTAGACGATCTTATGCGTCGAGCCGGTAGAATAAGATAAGTAATAGCTCCCGTTATATTTATGAACCCACGGACCTTCGAAATATCGTCTCTCTTCGTCTCCCGCCAATATCGGATGGCCCTCTTTGTCCACGATCGAGATTTCTTTGGGTTGATCCTTGAAGGTTAACATGTCGTCGCTTAATTCAGCCACGAAGGGGCCAAGTGCCGGTTCATTGGCGGCTGGGCCTTCCGCATCGGGCATAAAGGTTCCCGTCTGCCACTTCTCGAGCTGACCTCCCCAGAGCCCGCCGAAATAGATGTAAGCCCTTTCGTCATGGTCTACGAAAACGGCCGGGTCGATACTAAAGCTGCCCGGGATGTAATTCGGCTCAGGTTTGAAAGGTCCGGTAGGAGATGAACCGGTGGCTACTCCAAGACGGAAAATATCGTCCTGATCCCTTGCCGGGAAGAACAGATAATACTTCTCGTTCTTGAATGCCGCATCCGGTGCCCACAATTGCTGCTTCGCCCACGGAATATCTCTCAAATGCAGGGCTTCTCCATGGTCTACGCAAACCGCACCTTCTTCATCCATGGAGAGGATATGATAATCTTCCATATCGTATTGGTCGCCATTGTCGTTCGACTCCATCACATGATCAAGGTCATGGGAAGGGTAAATATAAATTTTTCCTTCGAATACATGCGCGGAAGGATCTGCGGTATAGATATGAGTTACTAAAGGCTCATTAAACTTTGCGGGTTTTGTCACGTCATTTCCTCCTAATATTGTCGAAATGCCTGCCTCCTTCTCCATCCTATCAAACAAACCCGGGTCAGTGAATGCTCGAAAGTATAGATGATATCCAAAAAACTTTACATGTTCCCGCCCGATTTGTTGCGGATCATCTCGATAACTAATTCATGTACTTTGATATGAAAGTACAATATCACCGATCCCATTCAAACCTCGGCAAAACCTTGACACTAGGTTGTCAGGGTGTTTCCTTTACAATAAAAATAAATGAACCCTGAGACCTTCGGATTCGGGGCTATCTTCACCTTTTAATGATATTAGGTCTATATTACTTTCAGGAGGCTTGATTATGTCCGATTTGCCTAGCAATCTGCCATCGCCAGCCAGAGACTTCGATTCCTGCGGTGTACCTGGCGCTATCCTAGATATACGAACGCTAAACCGTTCGCTGCTGGCCAGGCAAATGCTGCTACAGCGTGAACGGATTACGCCTTTAGATGCTATCGAACGGCTTGTCGGCATGCAAGCTCAAGCACCGAACGCGCCCTACTTCGGCTTGTGGGCGCGACTGGAAAGCTTTCGCCAGGATGAGCTGTCCCGGCTCCTCCGGGACAAGCAGGCCGTGCGACTAGCGCTTATGAGATCCACGCTTCACCTGGTCTCCGCCCGCGATGCGCTGCGGCTGCGCCCCTGGGTGCAGCCTGTCCTCGACCGCGGGCTCAAGGGCAGCTTCGGCCGGCAGCTTGCGGGCTTGGACGCCGACGCGGTCGCCGCGGCTGGCCGTACGCTCATGAAGCGGCAGCCGATGACCTTCAGCGAGCTAGGCGGAGAGCTAGCCGAGCTCTGGCCTGAGCGCGATCCTGATGCGCTCGCGGCGCTCGTCCGCACCCGCCTGCCGCTGGTTCAACTACCGCCGCGCGGACTCTGGGGCGAGAGCGGCCAGGCCCGGCACACGACGGCGGGGGTGTGGCTTGGCGGGCATCAGGCCGAAGCCGGAACGACGACCGAAGATGAGGAAGACTCCTTCCTGCTTCGGTATTTGGCTGCGTTCGGCCCCGCTTCGATCAAGGACATGCAAACCTGGTCCGGCCTGACCCGGCTTATCAGGAGCGTACAAAGGCTCCGCCCTTGCCTAGCCGTTTTCCGCGATGAAAACGGCACCGAGCTGTTCGATCTGCCCGATGCCCCGAGGCCGGGTCCGGAAACTCCCGCACCGGCGCGATTTCTAGGCGAGTACGACAATATCCTGCTGTCGCATGCCGACCGGCGGAGAATCATCAGTGAGGCGAATTACCGGCATGTATTCACCAAGAACGGAATCATCCGGCCCACCATACTGCTTGACGGATTCGCAGCGGGAATCTGGAAACTGGAAGCCAAACGAAGCACCGCAACCTTAGTGGTTGATCCCCTCAGAAAGCTTGCAGAAGATGAATCGGAAGCGCTGCATCGGGAGGGAACCTTGCTCGTTGATTTTGCCGCGCCGGAATGCAATTCCATCGATATCAGGATAAATCCGGCACTGGATCGATAGTGTTTAAGATGCCGTTACAGCCAAGGAACCAGATTCACTTGCGGCAGCAACTCGCGAATCTGTTCTTCCCCAGCCAGATCATCGGATAAAGCAGTCGCGCTTCCCGACGCCACGCCGGTGCGGAACGATTCAAGTAAATCTCCGCCCAGCGCCAATCTGCCCAAAAACCCGGCGATCATCGAATCGCCGGCCCCGACGGAATTGCGCAGTATTCCCGGCGGAACATTTGCATAAAACGCGGTATCCGGAGTAATCAAGAACGCCCCGTCTCCTGCCATGGAAACAAGCACATGCTTCGCTCCCAATTCAAGTAGCTTCCGGCCATATGTGACGATCCGGTCTCTGGACTCCAGGGATACGCCAAACAGTTCGGACAATTCATGATGATTCGGTTTCACCAGCAGCGGCTGGTGTGCCAGGGCTCTCATTAGCGGCTCACCGGTCGTATCGATGACAAACTCGGCTCCCGCCTCCCTGCATACTTTTATGATCCTGTCATAAAAATCGCCGCCAAGCGATGGCGGAACGCTGCCCGATAGCACGACTATGTCTTCTTTTTGAAGACCGGACAGTTTATGCAGTAAGTTTTCACGTTCAGCGGGTGTGATATTTGGTCCTTGCCCGTTTATTTCTGTTTCTTCCCCATGCTTAAGCTTAATATTAATCCGCGTCTCCCCGGCGATATGTACAAAATCGGTTTTTAATGATTCCGCCCGCAGAAATTCCTCGATATGCCGCCCGGTAAATCCGCCGACAAAACCTAATGCGGTATTATCGGTCCCTAACCTGATCAGCATGCGTGATACGTTGATGCCTTTTCCTCCCGGAAGCTTCAAGTCCCGGTTCATCCGGTTCAAACCGCCCCATTGCAGACCCGGAACTTCAACGATATAATCAATCGACGGGTTTAGCGTTATGGTGTATATCATAAATAATCCCTCACTATATATTTATCGAAATGATCGACCCCGATCCGGCACGGATTTATTGGCCAATCCAGTACGGATTGCCGTATCGGAGACGTTGACGTAGTTAAAACTTAACACAAAGATTGCTGAATGGGGACGGATTTATTCATGATCTCCATCCCCTGCCCTTTTTCAAATCGATAATTACAGGTACAATAGATAAGATTAGTAAAAATTTAAGACAAGCACTATTTTCCGAAAGAAAGGAAAGACTCCAATCCATGATCATTAAACCACGAACCCGCGGCTTTATTTGTACGACGGCTCATCCGGAAGGATGCGCCCGTCAAGTGGAGCAGCAGATTGATTACGTAGAAAAACAGCCTGCCATTAGCGGACCCAAAAATGTGCTGGTGATCGGAGCCTCCACCGGATATGGCCTTGCCTCGCGCATTGTTGCCGCTTTTGGAGCCCGGGCCAACACCGTCGGCGTTTACCGCCCGAGCGCCGCAAGCGCAACCCGGACTGCGTCTGCAGGATGGTACAATTCCGCCGCGTTTGAACAAGCCGCCCAGGCAGCGGGACTCAAATCATTCAGCGTCACGGGAGACGCTTTTTCCGAGGAAACGAAGTCAAAAACCGCCGAATTGATCGCCAGAGAACTCGGACAGGTCGATCTGGTCATCTACAGTGTGGCAACGGCGCGGCGGACAGACCCGGCTACCGGCCAAAATCGCAACTCGGTGCTGAAACCGATCGGAAAACCGTATACGAACAAGACAGTGAACTTCCATACTGGAGATATCAGCATGGTGACCCTGGAGCCTGCGTCCGAGCAGGAAATTGAAGATACCGTTTATGTAATGGGCGGTGAGGATTGGCAAGATTGGATCCATGTACTTGAGAATGCCGGCGCATTGGCCCAAAATGCCGTCACCGTTGCTTACTCATATATCGGATCGCAAATAACCCTGCCCATTTACCGGGAGGGAACCATCGGTCAAGCCAAGGACCATCTGGAGCATACCGCTCAGGAACTGACCAAACAGCTGTCCGGGATCGGAGGCCGGGCTTATGTGGTCGTAAGCAAGGCTCTTGTGACTCAATCCAGTTCCGCAATTCCGGTCGTTCCGCTTTATATGTCCACGCTGTATAAAACGATGAAAGAGAAAGGGATTCATGAAGGTACGATTCAGCAAATGTACCGTTTGTTTGCCGATCGGCTTTACGGCCAGAGTACCCCTCAGCTTGATGAAGAAGGCCGGATCCGGCTGGATGACTGGGAAATGCGCGATGACGTACAGGCCGAAGTCACAAGGCTCTGGAATGAGCTGAAATCGGACAATATATATCAGCTGTCCGACCTGGAAGGATTCCGGCGCGAGTTTTTCCAGCTGTTCGGGTTTGAAGTGGACGGCGTGGACTACGAGGCGGATACCGATCCTGTCGTCGAAGTGCCTAACGCCAACTAAAGATAGATGAAAGGGAGCCTCTTCTCAAGGCTCCCTTTTGATATCGACCGTTAGCAGTAACTGTATTTCCTCCATCTAATATTAAAATTATCCGCCCAGGAAAAGAATTTACTGTATAACCTGCAGTTAATTTTTCCCGTTCCGCTCTTCACGACGCTAATGCCTGATTTTAGATGGAGGTTTTCCAGTTAAATTGCGAAATCCAGTAACTTCCGTTTATTTAGCTGTAGATTTTCCAGTTAATTGAGTCAGCCGGTAACTTGGTTAGCTTGGGTCACTTCTTGGGTTACTCTGGTTACTTCTTGGGTTGCTTGGGTTACTTCTTGGGTTCTTGGGTTCTTGGGTTATTGGGTTATTGGGTTCTTGGGTTCTTGGGTTACTTGGTTAGTTTCATCCGGTCAGATCGATATACTAATTTGCCAATTTCACAAGAGTCGCAGGATAGGATAGCTCTTTTATACACCAAAAAACGGTTGGACAAGGACAAAATCTCCCTGTTCCAACCGTTATTTATATGCTCAATCGTATAACTAATATTAGACCCACGTACAAAATATAATACTACAAGGGAAAGTATAAGTCTATACTTTTTTTAAGTTGCTTCTATACTTAAAGATATTCTTACTAGAGGAGGCAACGGGTATGACAGTAATCAATGAATCCGAGGCTGAGGAAAGAGCCTATGTGGAGACCTTGCTGGGCAAGCTCCGTCAGGCGATAGAACAAATGAATGAGGGCATTTCCTCCTCCTACCGGGAAATCATCGAAGCAAAAAAATACGTCTGGGAAAACATCGGCCAGTTGGACCCCGCGGAAAGGGCGGCAAACCGGATCGAGATCGGATTGAGCATCGATGCCGGCGAAAAATCGAAGGACAATCTAAGAAAGCTGTACAAACTCGAGCAGTCTCCGTTCTTTGGTAGAATCGATTTCCGGCGAGACGGCGAAAGCAAACCGGAGCCCTACTATATCGGAATTCACTCCTTTTCCGAAGGGGATAACCAAACCAATCTGATCTATGATTGGCGTTCCCCCGTAGCCAGCCTATTTTACGATTTTGGCATAGAACGGGCTAGTTTTCAGGCACCGGAGGGCAGGATTAAGGGTGAAATCACCTTAAAACGGCAATACAAAATTAAAGACGGAGCCCTCGATTATATGATCGAAACCTCGCTGAACATTAACGATGATGTTTTGCAAAAGGAGCTCAGCGGCAATACGGACGAAAAAATGAAAAACATTGTAGCGACGATCCAAAAAGAGCAAAACGCCATTATCCGTAACGAAACGTCTAAAGAACTCATCATCCAGGGCGTGGCCGGATCCGGGAAAACCTCGGTAGCCTTGCACAGAATTGCCTTTTTACTTTACAAATACAAAGGATCGCTAAGTTCAAAAAACATTCTGATCCTGTCCCCCAACAAAGTGTTCTCGGACTATATTTCAGGCGTGCTCCCGGAATTAGGCGAAGAAAATATGTTGGAAACCGAATTCGAAGACCTGGCGGCCGGAGAACTTGCGGGCATTTGCCCGTTCCAGACGTTCCATCAACAAGTCGCAGAATTGACGGAGCACAACGATGACGGGGCGAGAGAACGAATACGGTTTAAGGCCGCGACCGATTTCGTTAAAAAAATGGAGTCCTTTATCGCCTACGCGGATCAGGCCTTCTTTTCGCCGGAAGATATCGTTGTCGATCCATTTTTTATCTCTAAAGAGGAAGTAAAAATTGGTTACGAATCCTTGGACAGGATGCCGCTCAAGCCAAGGCTGGACAAACTCGCCGCCCAGCTTTCAGCCCAATGCAGAAACTCGGACGGAGACAAGCCCGACCCTTCCAGCGCCAAAAAAATCAAAACAGCGGTGAAGAAAATGTTTCGCTATTCCGGCCTTCTTCCGCTCTACAGGGAGCTTTACAATTACTTAGGAAGACCCGAGCTTTTCAAATATTCGGTACCGAAAACAAAAACCGTCGAATATTGCGATGTATTTCCTTTGGTTTACTTGAAACATTACTTTGAAGGATTAACGCCCTATGAATTTGTAAAGCACTTGCTCGTGGATGAAATGCAGGATTATTCGCTCATTCAATATGCCGTTTTGTCGATTTTGTTTACCTGCAAGAAGACGATTTTGGGTGATGCCAGCCAATCTGTGAACCCGTACTCCTCCTCCTCGCTTCCGGAAATCAGCGGCATGTTCCCCGGCGCGGAAACCGTGGAGTTGAACAAGAGCTACAGATCCACCCTGGAAATCACGAACTTTGCCAAAAAAGTCAAACCCAATGATACCTTGATCCCGGTCGAACGGCACGGCGAGGAACCGCAAATCCTGAAATGCCTCGATGCTTCGGAGCAATTATTGCGGATCGGGGAACTGTTGGATGATTTTTTCGCTTCGGAACATCATTCCATGGGGATCCTATGCAAGACGATGAAGCAGGCCAAGGATCTTTACGATCATTTGAAAATAGACCGGCAAGCTGTCTACTTGCTCGATTTCAAAAGCATCCGGTTCCATGAAGGCGTCATTATTACCTCGGCGCATTTGGCCAAAGGGCTTGAATTCGACCGGGTGCTCGTTCCGTTTGCGGATGACGAAACCTATAACAGCGAACTGGATCAAAGCCTTCTGTACATCGCCTGCACAAGGGCCATGCATCAACTAAAATTGACTTATTCCGGAAACCCGAGTCCATTTATTTAATGAAACGCCCAAAAACAAAAAGCCGATCCACTCCGGTTCTCCGGAGATATCGGCTTTACTCCCGCTTATCGTATTGCTTCGCCATTTCCTCGTAATACGATGCAATCCCCGCGCTTACTTTAGCCATGGTTTCGATCAACGACAACGGTTCAAGGATCTTCAAGGATCTGCCGTAAGTCAAAAGAAAGTAGGGGACATAGGACGACAAGGAGGCTTGTCCAAGCCGAAACACCGCTTCATCTGCCTGACGGGAAACCAGCGCATGGCCGAACAGCCAATGCCGGCTCAATTCATTGAGCGCCTGTTCGTGTCCGGCGATCCTTACGGTTACCATCGTTTCGCTATCCAGCGCCCCCGGGAGCAAGCTTCCCAGCAGATGGGCCTTGGCGGAAAACGTGCCCGGGCGTTCAAAACGCAGCTCGCTTGGCCGCAAGTCCACGATTCGGTCTACCCGAAAACTGCGCAACGTTTGACGTAGCCGGCAAAACCCCACCGCATACCAACATCCCTTCCAGTGGACGATCCCATAGGGATCGAATCCACGGGAGATCGGAGGTTCACTTCGGCCTTTATCATAAACCATTTCAAGGGTTCTGCCTTGAGCGGCTGCTTCCTCCAACTGCTGAAGAAAGATCCTTTGGCGCTCCTCCAATGGCGGATGGATCACCGTTACCCCTTGGTCATGAAGTTCCATCAGGTTCAACTGCTCTTCGTTCGTATACAGCTTCAGTTTACCGACCGCGCGTTCCAGCGCTTCCGTATGGGGATAACCGGCTTCCCTGGCAAAAGTGGATGACTGCACCAGCGCTTTTTGTTCCTCCTGATCGAACAGGAGCGGCGAATCCACAAATCGTTCCAGAATCCGGTAACCTCCTCCCGGACCGGAATCGGCGATGATCGGAGCCCCGCTGGCACATAACGAATCGATGCAGCGGTAGACCGTTCGAATATGAATCTCCAGTTTGTCCGCCATCTCCCGGGCAGTCATTTTTCTTCCGGAACGAAGCAGCCATAATATCGAGAGCATGTGATCCGCTTTAGACATGTCCGTTAGTTTCCTTTCCTTCAGTCGCCTCAGTTCATCCCATTGTAACGCTTTTATTTGAGCGGTTCCATCCCCGCGTCGATCCAGGAATCATAGGTTTGTCCGTACACTTCCGGAATCCGCAGTCCCGCTTGTCTCATCAGTACCGTCATCTGCCCCCGGTGGTGTGCCTGATGCATGACTGTAAACCGCAAGGTTGCTCCGTTCTTCCAGGATTGGCCCATCATATCCTGGCTTTCAAGCAGCTTGTCGTTATCCCACTGGGTCACTACCGCATCCAGTAGTGCATGGCTGACTTTAGCATATTCTTTGGCAATGACCGACGCGGACTCCGGAACTTGATTACCGCCCTCCGGCCCGTCAAAGACCAGACCTAATCCCGTCATATAATGCGGAGAGAGCACCAAATGCCAGGCGATATCTCCCAATGTTCTACGCCCGAATACGACTTCCCGCGATAGCGACTCATCCGTGAGCGCCTCCATCACCTTTTCCGTTAGCTTAAGCTCCTCTTCCCATTCCTTTGCAAAGTCCTTGATTTGGTTGAACATGATCTATTCCTCCTTTGGTTGAGTCGGTTCACTTCGAAGTATAAACAAAAATCACTGACAGTTACGGTCAGTGATTTTTGCAAAATTTAAATTCGACTATCTTAATTTACAATGATCGACAGCTTGCCATCTATGAAAACAATAGTGTCAAAGTCGGCATACACCCATGTTTCAATGACTTTTCCCTTAGCGGTGGTCGCGTCTTTGCCCGCCGGAGCGCCCCAGGACAGCAGAACCTGCTCTTTTGTCATTCCAAGGGAAATATAGCCCGCCTTGATCTGGCTCCACACGGTGGATGACCATTTGTACTTTTTATAAGGATCATAGTTGAAGAAGCTCGATCCATCCGCGAACAGGTCCGTTACGTAAGAAGAAGACATCGGGTAGCTCTCCAGCTTTTTACCAGAAGCGGACTTGAACACGACTACGAATTCACCTAATTCAACCGGTTGAATATCCGTAACCGTGACTTTGGAGAAGCGGTCCCATCCCTGAAAATAGTTAACCCAATAACTTTTCCCCACGTACTTAGCCAGACTGCCCTGGGCCACCTTCTTAACCAGCCCCGCCGTATCTGCGGATACAACGATCATTCCTGCCTGACCATAAGTAATTTCGGCCTGTTTCCACTGGCTGTTCCATTTGACCCCTGCTCCAGTAACGTCAATAAGCAGCGATGCCGGCATCATCATTCCTTGCTTGTCAACAATTGGTGCAGCTTTTAATTGAAACGGCTCTCCGTTCAAGTTTGCAGCTGTACTTTTTGGTTTCAGCGACAAGGAAATATCGCCTAATGCCACTTCAACTCCTCCGTCACTCGAAGCGACTGTTCCGCCTAAAGCTTGAACCACCGGTTTGACAGGGACGTAAACAACCCCTTCGATCAGTTTGGCATAATTCAAATTGTTGCGGAGGCTTGAAGATATCGTTACTGTTTTGGTCAAGCCGCCCGATGTCACTGTGGCCTCGATTTGTCCAACTCCAAGAACCTTGAAAGTTCCATCCGGCTGAATAGCAAGCAAATGAGGTTTTTGAACCTTAATATCTGCTTGAGATGCCTGAACTTTTATTTTGGCTCCATTGGTGTAGGTCTCCTGAATACCAAGAGTGATTCCATCTCCAACAAACGGGTTTGGATCGGAAACCGAGATATCCAGCTGTTTAACGCTCGGTACATCAACCGGGGTTATTTCCCCCTCATTGAAAAACACCCAACTGCCATCGCTACGCATGGCATAAAAATGTTCGCAATCCTCAAGAACCGAGGTTTTTACAATTTGACTCAGTCTGGATACCTGTTCGGTTAATTTATTCCGGTCCTTGTAATTTCCCGTCATCCATACCGTGCCGTCTTTGCGGGTAACCAGCAACGCGTCCGTCGGATGATCGCCTGTACTTTTTGCAAAAGCGATATGAGCGGCATCCTCGGTGATCGTGAACGGGATAATTTTGCCGTTGTCGTCAAAATCAGAGGTTCTGAACACGATAACCTTGCCGTTGCCGTATAACACGGCCACTTGTCTGTCATAAGCCGCCAAAGCTATCACGGAAGCCGCATCGGCTACTGTCCCCACCTTATTGTATAAATACAGTTTATAAGGATCCGCAAGGAGCACATCACCGTTCGAAGTTAATGCCGCAAACTGCTTCCCGCCATAACCGATCAAGCTGATTCCTTGCAGAGTTTTTATTTTTCCGCTGCCGTTCCAAACCGTACCGTCGTTTTTCAGCCAACAGTCGCCCTGCACCTGTTTCACGCCGGATTCTCCCTCTATGACATGCGGAGCCATGCCCACGCTCCATTCAACCAGCTTACCGTCTTCAGTAACGCCTGAACCGTTGAATAATTCGCCCCCGAAAAAACACCCCCTTGAGAAATCGTTCTCAAGGGGGGAGTGTCTAGCTTGTTCTAAAAGAGATGATTATATCATATCTATTATTTCAACAACCAAAGTGCGGGAACATTGCTAGGTTCCCATCCGACAAGCGAAGTATGGGCTTGACGGCATTCATACGTGCTTCCGTTGTAGCTTACCAGCGTCCCGACCGCGTAAGCTACATTCGGTGCCCAAGGCTGAGCGGATGGAGCGCTTGCCGTCGTAGCGCTCACAGCATTGCTGGCGGCGGACTCATTGCCGGCCGCATCGATGGCGCGCACCGTAAACGAATAGGCCGTACTTGCGCTAAGACCCGTTGCGGTATATGAGGTTGTCGTTCCGGAGACCGTTCCTGCCAGGGTGCTTCCACGATAGATCCGGTAGCCGGCAACTCCGACGTTGTCCGTGGAGGCGCCCCACGTGAGCGAAACGCTGGAGGAAGTCGGCGTTCCTTGTACACTCAAGTTGCCCGGAGCCGTTGGTGCCTGCGTGTCAGTCACGTTCGGACTCGTCGTCACACTGACGGTATTGCTGGCAGCGGACAAGTTCCCCGCGGCATCCACCGCCTTCACCTGGAAGGAATAAGGGGTGTTGGCCGTCAGCCCGGAGACCGTATAATTCAAGGTCGTGCCCGAGACGGCTGCGACTTGGCTTGAGCCGCTGTAAATCCGGTAGCCGGTCACGCCTACATTGTCCGATGAAGCGTTCCAGGACAAATTCACGCTCGTGGAAGTGACGCCCGACGAAGCAAGGGATGCCGGTGCGGTTGGTGCCTGATTGTCGACGGGATTACTGCCGCCGAAATTCACATCGATGACATTGTAAAATGCATTGGCCGTATCGGCGACTTCCCACACCGCCAAGATGACATGGTAACCGGTACGGGCCGGTACGTTACAAGTGTCTGAGTACGTATAAGGCGGTTGAACGCCGCCGTAATTCACGGAGCAAAACGGAGTCAGGTCGAACGAATCCCGGGTCAGCGGAGCATCCGGGTTCCAATTGGGTTTCGTAATATAGTATTTCCAGCTTGCCGTTCTGTGAGGGGCGGTCAGCTTCCAAGTGAAGGTATTCGTCCCGGAAGAAATATTGACTTTGGTCCAGCGGGTAGAGGATTGTTCATCCAGTTTCGGGAAGATTCCGCCTGCACTGGCGATTTTCCCGTCAGCGGGCCCCGCAGCCGGAAAACCCTTCGGAGCTTCCAGACTGTGAGGCTCATACACGACGGCGCCACAGTCCGTATTCTGGCCGGTTTTGCAAAGATAACCCCGGCTGCCCGGCGAATCGATATAACCGTGGGCGGATGCCTTTTCCGATAACAGGACCATACATAAAACAGCAATAAGCATAACTCCCAAAGAAGTAAACGCCTTCATCAACAATGAATTCGATAAACGAATAGAAGCCATTATCAATACCTCCTTAAGATTTGGATAGATCCTTTTATTTGGCAATGCTGTATACTTTCCTGTTACTCCAGATGAACGTAAATCCCGCCCCCTTCCATCCCGCATATTGGCCAGCACAATAAAAGTCTCATTCAGACCTGACACCGCACGCTCCTTCCTTAAGCAGATTTATATAAACCTTGAAAAGGCTTATATACAAACAGAAGTAATCTTGGAATATTGCTAGGGATAGGATAAGAAGATAGCGAAGTAGAGTAAATCGAAATGAGTAGAAGGCAATAAAAAGAGGAAGAAAAAAGGAAAAATTGTATCTTTGTCCAATTATATACCCACCTGTGACTTTTGTGTGAATATTCTTTAAAAAACAGTGATTTTTGACAGAAAGTGTAGTTATTTATAATTCTCAGAAGGACAAGTACGAACTACAATCCGGAAGGCCAGATTCTTTAGATTCTCGCCTACTGAAATAATTTTGACTGTAAATATCCAATAAAGCGGCCTGCATGCCAAAAAAGCTTATCCCCTTGTAATCCAAGCAGGAATAAGCTTTCATGATGTGTGGTTGTGAGGTGTGGCTGAAAATCGCAACGGCTGAGATAATTACTGGAACAGGCTGCGGATGTCGCTCATACGCTCTGACGCTAATGCATAGCCATGCTGGCAGCTTTCACGCAACTTGCCGATATCCTTCTCAAAGCTGTCCAGCGGTGCCGCCGGACGAATAATGACCGCCCGTCCTTCCCTTTCCAGTTGTTCGCATAATGCTACGGTTTCATTGTACCGCTCATGTCTCATGAGCAACACTTGCTCGAGTTTCGGATACTTGCGGCGAAGCAGCCGGGCTACCCTTACATTGCGTTTGCCCAGCGTTTTTCGGTAGCCTTCCGGCTGGGTTAACACAATCAAATGCTTGTCGTTCCCGTCGGCGATCGCTTTCCGAATCGGAATCGGATCGGCCAACCCTCCGTCATAATACTTTTGCCCGTTCAGTTCGATAGCCGGGAACACCAGCGGAATAGCGCATGTAGCCCGGAGCATGGTCCACTGCTCGTCCGCCTCTAGCCCGTTCATATATTCCGGCAAACCGGTGCTGGCGTTCGTCACCCCTACAAGAAGTTTGCCTGAATAATTACGATATGTTGCGGTATCAAACGGAATCAGTTTTGCCGGAATTTCCCCGAATACAAAATCGAGTCCAAACAAGCTGCGGCTCTTTAAAAAATTCCGGTATCCTAAGTATCTGGGGTCATGCCGATACTTCTCCATAATCTCCAGGTTTCTTCGCTTTTGCCTGGAGATATAGGAGATCCCGTTGCTAATCCCGGCGGAAACTCCAATACAGTATGGAAACATCAGGTCCTGGTCCAGCAGCGCATCCATCACGCCGGAACTGAAAATAGGACGTAGGGTTCCCCCTTCCAATACTAAACTCGGCACTCTAATCCTCCTTATTGCTTGAAGCGTTTTTCTGAATTCAAAGTTAACCTTACTAAAATCATAGTTCACGGAAATAAAAATGTAAATGATAAGCAATATTTCCGGTAATTATTAAAAAGGACCCCGCCCGCAGGCAGAGTCCTAAAAGGGATATTGTCTAACTACACAAATGTTCTGGATACAATAACCAAGAGGATGAACAATACCAAAATGACTCCAGTAGAAGTAAAAATTCCTCCCACGTATCCTCCGCCGTTATTTCCGTTATCGTAGCAACCCGACATAGCTTTCCCTCCCTTTTTCAGTATACCGTATCGTATTATTGACTCCGTCTAAGGGCCACGGCATTCGCACAGACTATAAAAATAAAGACATCATCTTACGGCAATAATCCGCTCCGAATTTATTTGTGCCCATATTTATTAAAACGCCTATTCAAGTCGTTTCCGCCGGCATATCATAAAGAAAGACGATTTGAAGCAGGTGGTACGTTTGCCCAACAGAGGAAGAATGGTCAGGACTAAGAATAAAAAAAACGGCAACGGCGGCGGCAATAACGAGATCGCCAGCACCGAACTTAGCGCGGATGATTTAGCCATTATCGGGGCTGGACTTGCCGTCCTGGGGGATCTGTTCGCCTTTTTATCCTTAATTAAAGTGCAGCAAGAAGAAAAAGGAACGGAGAACGGGAAAGGGTAAATCATTAAAGAGCGCCGAGACGCTTCTGTCCCGACGCTTTTTTGAATAGAAATGAATTTAACCCAGCTCTTTCTTCGGATTAGCTTGCTTCAGTCTCCACTTTCTCCATTTACGCCACCTTAAGTATAATAATCCAAGCAAAAGCACGCCTAATCCGCTGAAAAAATAAACCAGATACTTCTCTACCAGCAGGATAACATGCTGCCATTGCTCCCCGAAAATGTACCCGATTCCGACAAAAACGACAACCCACAAAGCCGCCCCAGGGTACGCATACAATGCGAAGGTCCGGAAGGGAATCTTTATGATCCCGACAAAGTAGCCGAAAAACTGCCTCACGCCCGGGATAAAAAAGCTGATCAACAACATCCTGTTTCCGTATTTATCATAGGTTTTTCTCGTTTTCTCCAAATGGGACGGCTTCAAAAAAAACCACTTGCCATAGCGTTGAATTAACGGAGCTCCTACATGATGTCCAATCAAATAAGTAATCGTTATTCCGATCGCCGACCCGGCGAATCCTACCAGGATGGCGGGCAGTGCATCAAGAACGCCTTTATATGCCAGATATCCGGTATAGGTCAATGTCGTTTGCCCGGGCGGAAGCGGCAATGCAATAAAATCTACCGGTAGTCCGAGCAGCAGTACGAAATAACCGTATTCCCGGAACATCCCTTCAATCCATTCCAACACGTTCATAAATAAATAGTCTCCTCTTTCCCTGTTCCAAAGGCCCGCTTCCCTTTGCGCCGCCCGTGTGTAATATGTTAATTAATAGTATGCACGGCAAAACGCAAATTCAAAATAGACTCAGGTCGTGTCCTTTCCCGGTCTTTAGTCTATGGTGGCAGGCTTGTCCTTAAGCTGCTCGATCATTTCGGAAATCAATTCTTTTTCCTTCTCGATCATATTTTGAGTATAGAAATAAAGTTCAGAAGAGTACATCAGGTACTTGCTTTCGCCAACGGAGTGAGACAACTTTTCCAGCCGCTTCTCCTTGTCTTGCACAATCGTCATCCGGTAATCGAGCAGCCTATAACGCGTTTCATCATTCATAAGATTATAGTAGGCTAACCGGATGCTCCACTCGTCATCCATCTCGATCAATTCGGGCGTAAAACGGTTAATCGTATCATGAAAGACTTGGCTGCCGATTGCCGTGATGGCATATACATGCCGGTTCGGCCGTCCTTCCTGCTCCTCCATCGTCTTGCTGACCATTCCCCGCTCTTCAAATTGCTTCAATTTGGGATAAAGGGAGTTGTTGTTGATAATTTTTTTGTTGTTCATGACAAATAGAATATTTTTCTTGATTTCATAACCATGCTTGGGTCCCTGCATTAACTGGGCCAGTATTAGTATCTCTATATCCATGTAGCTCCTCCGTACCTTGAAATCCAACTGATCGCTTCATATCCCTTTATTTTACTCCATCCTACATAACGTGCCAATCAATTGTTTGAACGTGATATAGTTCGTGATTTATTTCACATAATTATCGAAATCCTCATTTTATAATAAGGTTAAAATTAACCTATGTTATTTTATTCTTAATACAGGAAAGGAAGATGCAGGATGGCATCATTTTCATACTTGTTCAGTCCGCAAAAAATCGGAAACATGGAGTTAAAGAACCGGGTCATTCTTCCCGCGATGGGTACGAAAATGAATGAACCGGGGGGGTACGTAAGCCAGCGGCTGATCGATTATCACGTCGCCCGGGCCAAAGGCGGCTGCGGCTTGAACACCGTTGAAGTTACCACCGTTCATCCGACGGCTTATACGGAGGATTCACCTGCATTATTTGACGATAAATTTATTCCCGGCATGAAAAAATTAGCAGACAGCATCCGTGAAGCAGGCGGGAAAAGTTGCCTTCAATTATGGCACGGAGGCAAGGTTGCGTATAATCCGAACCAAGTATCCTCTTCTCCTGTAGCATTTGAAGGATCAACGGTCATTCCCCGAGAGCTGGCTACCTCGGAAGTGCCCGAAATGGTGCAAGCCTACGCCGATGCTGCAACCCGTGCCAAACAAGCCGGTTTTGACAGCGTGGAATTTCACGCCGGGCACGGCTACTTGCCGCAGCAATTCTTAAGTCCAGCCATGAACTTCCGGCAGGATGAATACGGCGGCTCGTGGGAGAACCGTACCCGATTTCCGCTGGAATGCATCGCTGCCATCCGCCATGCGGTTGGTCCCGGCTTTCCGATTCTGATGCGCATCTCGGCGATCGAGGATCTGCCGGGCGGACTTACCCTGGAGGATATGAAGGCATTCAGCGCACTCGCGGAACAAGCCGGCATCGATGCGATCAACGTTTCCCGCGGCGTTCCGGCGGGGGCGGCAATTAAGTATGAAGTGCCGCCTATCGATTTGCCGGTCGGCTTCAACGTCGATAATGCGGCTCAGATCAAATCCGCGGTCACCATTCCGGTAATTGCCGTAGGGCGTATCAACGATCCCGCCGTCGCTGACCGGATCATCGGAGAAGGACTGGCCGACTTTGTCGCTATCGGACGGGCCCAACTGGCCGATCCGGAATTTTGCGCCAAGGCGGAAAACGGGCGGGAAGGCGAAATCATTAAATGCGTCGGCTGCGACCAGGGCTGCTTCGACGGATTCGTGAACCCGAATGTGCCGTTTATCAGCTGCATGTTCAATCCCGCCACCGGCCGGGAAAAAGAATATGAACTCGTTCCGGCCGAGCGGCCGAAGAAAGTGCTTATCGCCGGGGGTGGCCCGGCAGGCCTGGAAGCGGCCGTAATATTGAAGCGGCGGGGCCATGAGCCGATCCTGTGCGAGAAGAGCGCGATGCTAGGCGGGCAGCTTTACATCGCTGGAGCGGCGCCGCGCAAGGAAGAGATGGCCGCGGCGGCGATCGGCATGGGAGAAGCGGCGAAGCGGGCTGGCGTAGAAATCCGTTTGGAAACGGAAGTCACGCCGGACCTGATCCGGGAAATTAAGCCGGATCAAGTGATTCTCGCCACCGGCTCCGCACCGGTGATCCTGCCGGTTGAAGGCGCCGACCTTGCGCACGTAGCAGGCTCCCATGATGTCCTATGGGGGACGGTTATTCCGGTGGGCAACGTCGTCATCATCGGCGGCGGCCTGGTCGGCCTTGAAGTGGCCGAATTGCTCGTTGAACGCGGGCAGAAGGTGACCGTAGTGGAGATGCAGAACGAAGTAGCCGCAGACCTGAGACTGCTGCGCAAAATATGCGTCATGGAAAGTCTATACGGTCACGGCGTAAATCTCATGACGAACAGTAAATGCCTGTCCATCGGACCGGACAGCGTCCTTATCGATCAAGGCGGAGAAGAACATTCCCTCCCTGCCGATTATGTCGTGCTGGCCGTCGGCTCCAAATCTTTGGACAAACAAAATCTGATCGATTGTCTGGAAGAGTGCAGCATTCCGTATCATATCGTAGGCGACGCGAAACAGGCTCGCCGGGCTCTGAACGCGATCTGGGAAGCCGCGAAAGTGGCCAGAACGATCTGACGATCTTGGCGTGTCTTTTCCACCATGAACAATCATCTAAAATTCAAAAACCCGGTTGGCAATAAGCCAGCCGGGTTTTTGATAGTTCATCCGAAACGTCCGGAAATATAATCATCCGTCCGTTTATCCGACGGATTCGTAAACATTTTACTCGTATCGCCATACTCCACTAATTCACCCATCAGGAAAAATGCGGTTTTCTCGGATACGCGGGCTGCCTGATGCATATTGTGGGTAACGATAATAATGCAGTATTCACGCTTCAATTCAGCAATCAGTTCTTCGATCTTCGCGCTCGACACCGGGTCCAACGCTGATGCAGGCTCATCCATCAAGATGATGCTCGGGCTGACCGCAATCGATCTGGCGATGCAAAGCCGCTGCTGCTGGCCGCCGGATAACGAGAGCGCGGAACGGTTCAACCTGTCCTTCGTCTCTTCCCATAACGCGGCTTTGATGAGCGACTCTTCCACGATCTGATCCAGCTTCTTCTTGTCGCGGATTCCGTGATAACGCGGTCCGAAGGCGATATTTTCATAAATCGACTTATGGAACGGATTCGGCCGCTGCCAGACCATGCCGATTTTTTGCCGCAAAAGCACGACGTCCGTCTTAGGGTCATTGATATTCTCATCCCCGATCCAGATTTCACCGGTAATCTGCGCACCGTCGATTAGATCGTTCATCCGATTCAAGCTGCGCAAAAACGTGGATTTTCCGCAACCGGAAGGACCGATCAAAGCCGTGACCTGTCTTGCGGCAAAGTCTAGCGAAATCTCCTTGACCGCTTGCTTTTCCCCATAGAATACGCTCAAATCCTTGGTGGCCAATTCAATATTTTGCATGGGAGTCCTCCTATTTCGTAGCCGTAAATTTCTTGTGCAGCAGACGGCCGACCCATCGCGCCAGCAAGTTAAACAGCAGCACCGTGAGAATCAGGACCGCCGAAGCTCCTGCAGCGATCTCCGGCGCATCCGGAGCCAAGCCCTCGGAATTGATTTTCCAGATGTGCACGGCCAGCGTCTCGGCAGGACGGAACGGATTGAGCGGCGACATCGGACTGAGCGGATTCCAATCCGAAAAGTCCAGTCTCGGACTGCTCATGCCCGCGGTAAACAGCAATGCCGCCGCTTCACCGAAGACGCGGCCCGCGGCCAGGATCGTACCGGTGAGAATAATCGGCAGGGCAATCGGCAGCATAATCGATTTGATCGTTTTCCATTTGGATAAGCCCAGCGCCAGGCTCGCTTCTTTTTGCGCTTGGGGAACGCTGGCCATGCCTTGTTCCGTGATTCGCACCATCAGCGGCAGGTTGAATACCGTTAAGGCAAGCGCACCCGAAAACAACGAGAACCCGAAGCCGAATACATTTACGAAGACAAGCAAGCCGAACAAACCGACAACGATCGAAGGAAAGGACGATAACACTTC
Organism: Fontibacillus phaseoli; assembly: GCF_003337355.1. Classification (GTDB taxonomy): domain Bacteria; phylum Bacillota; class Bacilli; order Paenibacillales; family Paenibacillaceae; genus Fontibacillus; species Fontibacillus phaseoli. Next base: position 601,718 of record NZ_QPJW01000002.1, read on the forward strand.
CACTATCAGGCGGATAAAATCCGTCACCTTCCCCGGCTTCGCGTATTCGCTCATATATATACCCGCTCCTAAACCAAGCGGAATCGTAATGATCATTGTGAGAACGAGCAGGAACAGAGAGTTAAACAGCTGCGGCCCAATCCCGCCGCCCGCCTTGATCGTTTGCGGGGCTGAAGTCAGGAAATCAAAGCTGATATGACCCACGCCGCGTACAAGAATAAACCCGAGCAAACCGGCCATGATCAGAATGATGATGCCTGCAAAAAAAATGATGACTGCCGTTGCGATTTTATCTGCGGTTTTTGCGCTCATCGGTTTGCCCTCCTTTCAAGCCACCGGACAATGAATACAAAGACAAAGGTCATCAGCATGAGAATTAGTGCCAGCGTCCAGAGCACGTTGTTTTGTGTCGACCCCATTACCGTGTTCCCCATACTGAGCGTAATTGCACTTGTCAATGTTGAGGTGGATTCGAACAGGGAATGCGGAATATGTGGTGCATTCCCGATGACCATTTGCACGGCGAGCGCTTCCCCGAACGCCCGGGCCATGCCCAGTACGACGCCGGTCATGAGCGCGGGCAGCGTCGTCGGAATCACTGTGCGGGCCAACGTCTGCCAGCGCGTTGCGCCAAGCGCATAAGAGCCTTCTTTCAGTCCAGGCGGGAGCGCTGCGAGCGCATCGGTCGCAATGGAGGTCATCGTCGGCAAAATCATGACCGACAACACGCTGGCCCCGGCTGCGATCCCGAGACCTTGTCCCGGAAAGATATCCCGGTAAAGCGGAACGATTACGCTTAGACCTACGAAACCGTAAACGACGGATGGAATGCCGGCAAGCAGTTCAATCGCCGGCTGCAAAAATTTCCGGCCCACCTTCGGCATGATTTCCACCATGAACAGGGCAGCGCAAATACTGAGCGGTGCCGAGATCAGAGCCGCCAGGATGGACGTACTGAAGGACCCGATAATAAACGGTAGCGCCCCGAACAGCGGCGGTTCTCCATCCGGTTTCCATTTGGTTCCCCCGAAAATTTCCCCAAAAGAAATCCCGTCTTTAATAAAGGAACTGAAGCCCTTAGTGGCGACAAAATAGACTAAGGAAAAAATAGTCACTACCAAAAGCACAATACATAAGGAGGTAAAAACTTTACCAGTCCACTCTTCAATAATGTGCTGTTTTATTTTACGTTTCTCTCTGGACTGAGCCATGAGACCTCTCCTTTTTTAAAGCACAGAAAGAGGCAGAGTGATCCGCCTCTTGTCTTGCTGTATGATGTTATCGGGATTTATTTCGTGATATTGCCGTCAACGTCGCGCTTCACTTGCATTTTGTTGGCTGGAATGTATCCCAGCTCCACTACGTCCCCGTTTTGCACTTCGTCGGATACCATGTAGTCCAGGAAAGCTTTAACGACTTCGTTCGGTTCGCCTTTCGTGTACATGTGCTCATATGCCCATACCGGATAAGTACCGTTAGCCACATTGTCTTCCGTAGCTTCCACGCCTTCATATTTCACAGTTTTAACGCTATCGTCCAGATAGGAAAGGGCAAGGTAACCGATGGCTCCCGGTGTTTCACCTACGAGTTTTTTAACCGTACCCGAGGAATCTTCTTGAATGGCTTTAGGAAGATCTTCCGTTTTGGTTCCGAGCGCATATTTTTCAAAAGTGGCACGCGTCCCGGAGCTGGAAGGTCTGTTAATGATTTGGATCGCTTGATCCGGACCACCCGCATCTTTCCAGTTCGTAATTTTCCCTGTGAAGATTTGAACCAGTTGATCTTTTGTCAAGTTATCGATATTTACATCAGGATTGACTACAGCGGCCATAGCCACAACTGCGACTTGATGGTCAACCAGTTCACCCGCCGGTCCTGCTTCCAGCTTCTCTTCGGCAAATACGTCCGAGTTACCGATATCCGCTTGCCCGCCCGATACTTGCGTCAATCCGGTACCGCTGCCTCCGCCTTGAACTTGGATGGAGACTTTAGAATTTTGATCCATGAAATTTTTCGAAGCTTGATCCACCAAAGGTTGCAGAGCCGAAGAGCCGACGGCCAAAATGGAACCGGACAACTCGGAAGCCGTATTGCCGTTTCCTCCGTTTGCCGCGCTGTTGGCGCCGCCTTCGTTCCCCGCCGTATTATTATTCGATTTGTCGCCTTGACCGCATGCAGCCAGAGCGAAAGTCAAGATCAGCGTCATTACCAAAGTCAAACTCTTTTTCATTGTTATATTTGCCCCCTCATTTGTTTGTACAAAATTGATTATAAAGAGCAAACATCAATCCCATGTTTTTGTTTTGTAAACGCAATGTAAAAAATATAGGCTTCTGTGTCGGATTGTAAACGGAGAGTGAAGATTCGCTTCCAAAAAAAGACGACCGGACCGCGGATATGAAATCCATGGTTCAGTCGTCTTGATTATCTGATATATCCTTTCACAAAGAAGCCCTTCGTCCGATCCGCTTTCCCGCAAACACGCCAATGATGACGCCGGCCAGGCCAATAACCGAAACGGACGCTATCAGCGTATAGGATTGCCAGCGCATTATAAACGCCAAGCCGCTGCCGAAAGTCGTACCCGCCAAAAAACCGAAGGCCGGCCCTGTCAATTGCTTGATTTTCACCCGAACGTCTCTCCTTTTCAGGGAAAGAAGTTTCAAATGAATCAGGCATCCTCTCCCGTATTTTTGGATAACAGGCCCTTCAATTCCTTCATAAACATATTGATATCTTTAAACTGCCGGTAAACCGAAGCAAAGCGCACATATGCAACTTCATCGACCGGATACAACTGCTCCATGACCAGTTCGCCGATTTCCCGGCTCTCTACCTCGGCCGTGGCCGAATGACGAAGCGAACGCTCCACCTCGGAAACGATGGATTCCAGCTGATCCACGGATACCGGTCTCTTTTCACAAGCCCGGATCAAGCCGCGCAACATTTTCTCTCGGCTAAATTCTTCCCGGCTGCCGTCTTTCTTAATCACGATCAGCGGCATTTCCTCCACCATTTCAAAGGTTGTGAAACGGCGGCTGCATTTCTCACATTCACGCCGGCGGCGGATGGAGCGGTTTTCATTTGCCGGTCTTGAATCCAGCACCTTGGTTCCTAAAAAATCGCAGTACGGACATTTCAAGCGTGATGCCCTCCCTTCAGTATGCTATAATCTCATTTTATAATAATTCCAATAAATAACTTTAAAAACAGGTAATGAACTTTCCCTTCACCGAGCATAATACAGTTACCAACCACAAGGAGGTGAACATCATGGCCCAAAATAATAATTCCTCGTCGAATAACCTGGTGGTTAGACAAGCTACCGGAGCGCTGGAGCAATTAAAATACGAAGTTGCTCAGGAGCTTGGCATCTCTTTCCCGCAAGACGGATATGCTGGTAACCTGACTTCCTACGAAAACGGTTCGATCGGTGGTTTCATTACCAAACGTTTGGTAACTTTGGCCGAGCAACAACTGGCAGGTCAATTTCAATAAACAACCGATGAACACCGGGAAGCATAGACAGCCCTTGCTGTCTATGCTTCCTTTTCTATACGAGCACTAAGCGAATGAACAAGCATGGCCTAGAGGTTCTCATAAATGTTGGAATACTGCTCATAATAATGGGACACCCGTTGAACGTAATGGCGGGTTTCGCCAAACGGGATATTTTTGGTCGTTTCCAGCCTGCCGTCCCAACGCCCGCTTTTGATCCAGTTCTTCACATTGGTCGGACCCGCATTATAGGCGGCAATTACAGCGACCATGTTCCCGTCGAACTGGTTTGACAACGATTTCAGGTACCAGGTCCCGATGCGGATGTTCGTCCCGCTCTCATCCTTTACCCGATCCAGTGCGACGTCCTCCAGCTTTGCTTTATCTATAACCCATTTCGCCGTATCGGGCATGATTTGCATAATGCCGAGCGCGCCTTTTTTCGACTCCGCCCCGGGTTTATAATTCGTTTCCACCTTGATGATCGCGGCGACGATCAAAGGATCAATATCGTTATTGCCGGCATGATACCGTATTTCATCTTTATAATAAATCGGATAAAACAGCGATAACCAAGCGGAATTAAGAAATAAGACCAGGATAAAGCCCAGAAGCAGCAGAAGAAGCACTCTTTTTTTTCGCAGCCACCTCATCCCAGTCCCTTTTTCCGCCAGAAGTCGTCTATTTGAAGTTCCGTCTCTTCCCTGCCGAGACTGTTATCAATCAAAATATCCGCCCTCTCTCTCTTTAATTCGATATCCATTTGGGCACGAAGCCTCGCTTCGGCCTCCTTCCGGGTCATTCCGTCCCTTGCCAATAAACGCTCCAATTGAAGCTCGCGCGGAACGTAAACCACCATCACCTCGTCATACAGACTTTCCAGTCCGGACTCATAAAGGAGAGGAATATCCGCCACGACAAGCCGGTGCGGGTCTCCTGCCTCCAATTCCGCCATCCTTTGCTCCATTTCAAGGCGGATCGCCGGGTGTGTAATCGCCTCCAGCGCTTTTCGCTCCTCGGTATCGGAGAAAACGATGGCCCCCAGCCGTTTCCGGTCGAGTCCTCCGCAAGGAGTCAGCACGGCTTGTCCAAACCGCCGCGCAACGGCGGCAAGGACCGGATGACCCGGCTCCATGATTTCTCTCGCGATGACATCGGCATCAATTAAAGCAGCTCCACGCTGGACCAGCATCTGCGAAACCGTGCTTTTCCCGGTGGCGATTCCTCCGGTCAATCCGATATTCATCTCCTCACTCCATTTCCAGTTGACTCAGTGGATGAAACCGGCCCTTCTGGACCCTGCTTCCCGGCGAATTTCTTGGCGATTGGATTGCCGGGCTTCTTGCCGGATTTCGCACTTGGTTTTGTACCCGGTTTCTCGCTTCCGTCAGACTTACCCAACCGTCCTCGCCCCCCCGGAGGCTGGCAGTTCGGACAGAAATGCGTACCCCGTCCGCCGACTACCGTTTTCTCCACGGGTTGTCCGCAATTTTGGCACGGTTCCCCCTGCCGCCCGTATATCCGTAGTGAATGCTGGAACATCCCCATTTCTCCTTGCCCGTTCACATAGGATTTGATTGAGGAGCCCCCCGCATCCACAGCTTCAGTCAGGGTGGTCAGGATCGCTTCATAAAGAAGATCCAATTCGGCATTACTGAGCGTGTTCGCTGGATGCTCCGGATGGATGCCTGCACGGAAGAGCGCCTCATCCACATAAATATTCCCCAAGCCTACCACATATTCCTGGTTCAGCAAGGCCGGCTTGATCTTAGTCGTCCGCTTGGCGATGGCTTTGCGGAAAGCATCCGGCGTGAAGGACTCATCCAGCGGTTCCAATCCCAGTTTGACCAAAGGCTTATGGTTAAATTCCTCGCCGGGAAGAAACAAATGCATCGTTCCGAATTGGCGTACGTCCTTGTATCTCAACTCGGTTCCATCCGTAAAATGAAAGATGACATGCGTATGCTTCTCTACAGGTTCGCTGCTGTTATATAGGCCGTACCGGCCTTCCATCCGTAAATGGGAGACCAGCACAATCCCGTCCATCATGATCCGCAGAAATTTCCCCCTGCGGCCAACCTCCAGAATCTGATGCCCGGCCAATTCCGTTTCGAAACGCCGGATATCGTCCGGCCGCTGAATAATCCGTGGCAGCGATACCGTAACGGATTGTATCGTTTTGCCGACAATGAGGCCGGTCAATGTTCGTCTGACCGTCTCTACCTCTGGAAGTTCCGGCATGTTTATTTCACCTCGTTACGTAATTAATTCTTCTACTTCGCTTCGTACCAGTTCACCCCGCTGCTAACTTCAGCTTTAAGCGGCACGGACAGTTGGAGCGCCTTCTCCATCGTCTCCGGCACAAGCTTCGTCATTGCTTCAAGTTCTTCCGGCGGTACTTCGAATACAAGTTCGTCATGCACCTGCAGCAGCATCCGGCTCTTCAAGCCGTGAGTGTGCAGCGCCTCGTCCATCAACACCATCGCCAGTTTGATAATGTCGGCGGCCGTGCCCTGGATCGGCGTATTCATCGCCGTTCTTTCGGCAAAGGAACGGAGATTAAAGTTGGAAGCGTTGATCTCCGGAAGATATCGCCTACGCTCCAATAACGTCTTGACGTAACCGTCCCGCTTGGCGTCACGAACGATATCATCCATGTATTTGCGTACCCCCTGGAAGGCATCAAAATACTGGTCGATAAACCGGGCCGCTTCCTTCCGGGTAATATTCAGGTTCTGGGACAATCCGTAATCGCTGATCCCGTATACGATCCCGAAATTGACGGCTTTGGCGGAGCGGCGCATATTGGCGTCCACCTGATCTGCAGAAACGCCGAACACGTCCATCGCCGTTTTGGTGTGAATATCCATGTCATGCTGAAAAGCTTCCATCAGCCCTTCGTCTCCCGAAATATGAGCCAACACGCGTAGTTCGATTTGTGAATAGTCGGCCCCCAAAATGAGCCAGCCTTCCTCGGAAGGAACGAATACTTTCCGGATTTTCCGGCCTTCCTCCATACGAATCGGTATGTTTTGCAGGTTCGGAAATTGGCTGCTCAGTCTTCCGGTGGCGGCCACGGTCTGCCGGAAATAGGTATGCACCTTGCCCGTCTCGCTGCGGATTTCCTTCAACAGGCCTTCTACATAGGTAGACTGCAGTTTCGCCAACTGGCGGTACTCCAATATATATTGGACGATCTCGTTATATGGCGCCAGCTTCTCCAGCACTTCCGCGTCTGTGGAATAACCCGTTTTGGTCTTCTTGATTACAGGCAGCCCCAGCTTATCGAACAAAATTTCGCCAAGCTGCTTCGGTGAATTCAGATTGAATTCCACTCCGGCGATTTCATATATTTGCAAAACCAACCTGCTGATCTGGGATTCAAATTCTTTGCCCAATTCCGTCAGGTCTTCACGGTTAACGGCGATGCCCTGTTTCTCCATGTCAGCCAAAATACGGGACAACGGCATCTCCAGTTCGTAAAAAAGAGACTTCATTTCGTTCTTTTCCAATTCGGCCTGCTGGAGAGGAACGATCTTCATGATCGAGTCGCTCTTGCGGGCCAAATGAGAGCTAAGCGTTGCATCATCCGGAACTTTGAATTTAGCGCCCTTCCCGTATACCTCATCATCCGAAACCAACCGGGAAATTCCGTACTTTGCCGTCAACGCGCTCAAGGTTTGATCGTTTTCCGTCGGGTCGAGGAGATAAGCGGCAAGCTGAATATCGAAGTAAGCGCCGGCAAAAGAAATCCCTTCCCAATGCAGGGCCAGGTCGATCCGGTGCAAATCATAACCTCGCTTCGATATCTTTTCATTTCCAAGCCAGGCTACGACAGACTCAGCTTCCCCGCTCTTCAAAAACTGCGGCGAGATGTAGAAGTGGCGGTCCGGGGTCGACAAGACCATGCCCATAAGCTCGGCATGATGCGGGTTCTCTCCGGCCGCCTCGACGTACAAGCTGCCGATTTCAGGAAGCAACTCCGTCAGCGCCGGCATTGCGGCGGAATCTACAATCGTGACATCCAGTTCCGGCGCAGGTTCTGCCGGAGCCGCACTGCCGCCAGCTTCCCCCGTACCCGTAAAAGACAAGCGCTCTAACAACGATTTGAATTCCAGCTTACGCAGCGTCGGAACCGCTGTCTCTTCCTGCAAGCCATTAAAAGTCATGTCATCCCAGGAGCGCTCCACAGGCACTTCCCGAAAAATGGTAGCCAGACGCTTGCTCATCCGGGCATCTTCGGCATGATTCACCAGGTTCTCTTTCATCTTTCCTTTCAATTCGTCGGTATGTGAAAGCACTTCTTCAACCGAACCGAACTGATGCAGCAATTTCAGCGCCGTCTTCTCCCCAATGCCGGGCACGCCCGGGATATTATCGGACGCATCTCCCATAAGACCTTTTAAATCAATAATTTGCAGCGGACGAAGTCCGTACTTTTCTTCTATTTCATTGGGCCCGAAGGGTTCCACCTCGCTAATTCCCTTCCGGGTCAAGGCCACGGTGACTTTGTCGCTAACGACTTGCAGCATATCCTTGTCACCGGTAACTACGAGCACTTCACGCCCCGATTCTTCCCCTTGCTTGCTGATCGTACCGATAATGTCATCCGCCTCGTAACCGGGCAGCTCGAACCAGGCGATCCCGAAGCTTTCAAGCAGTTCGCGCATCAGCGGGAATTGCTCCGACAGCTCGGACGGCGTCTTCTCGCGGCCGCCTTTATAATCCTGGTAACCTTCGTGACGGAAAGTTTCTTTTCCCGCATCGAACGCCACCAGGATATGGGTCGGTTGTTGCTCCTGGATCAAACGCAGCAGCATATTTGTAAATCCGTATACGGCATTCGTGTGCAGCCCGCTTGAATTGGTCAGGGGCGGCATCGCGAAAAAAGCGCGATAAATAATGCTATTGCCATCGATAAGAATCAATTTTTCCATATGACACCTCGTCCTTCAGCATACTCCTTTACCTATTCTAACACATGCATCCCGTTAATAAAAAAGCAAAAACGCCGGGTTGTCCGACGCTGCTTGCAAACTGGAGGAAACTAGAATTACGGTCGGAAATCATCTCGTCAAAAAAAGACGTTTCGGCCTCAAGTCGGCTAAGAAACGTCTCATCTGTACTTTGAGTTCTATTGATTTAAATCCGGGCGGTGTCCCGTTACGAGATAAACCGCACTCTCCCCGATGTTGGTGGCATGGTCGGCAATCCGTTCGATGTAACGGCCGACCAATGTCAAAAGCATTGCCTGCTGCAGTTCACCGGCATGTTCAACCATATGGGCATACAAATCCCGGATAATTTGGCTGTACAAATGGTCTACCTCATCGTCATCCTTTGCCATCTTATAAGCCAAATCCGTATTTTCATCCAAATAGGATTGCAGCGACTCTTGCACCATCGTTACGACCAGTTCGGCCATTTTCGGAATATCGACGAGCGGTTTGATCAGAGTCTGGCCTTCCAGACGTATCGTCACTTTAGCGATATCTATCGCAAGATCGCCCATCCGTTCCAGGTCGCTGGAGATTTTGAAGGCGACGATAATGCGGCGCAAATCCTTGGCTACCGGCTGTTGGGTCACGATCAGCCTTGAACCCAGATCCATTACCTGTTCTTCCATTTGATTGAGGATAATATCCCGCTCAACGATCTTCTTCGCTTTATCGGCGTCGAAGGTTTGCAAAGCCGTAATCGAATCGGTCAGCGCATGTTCCACATGTTCTCCCATTTGTCTGAGCAATTGGCGCAAATCCTCGAGATTCTGATCAAACTCTCTTCTTTGTATCATCTTAAGTTGCCTCCTCCTAATTAACCGAACCGGCCGGAAATATAATCTTCAGTGCGGGAATCCCGCGGAGTTGAGAACAGGGTTCGCGTATCGTCAGCCTCCACGATCTCGCCGTTCAAGAAGAAAACAGTGCGGTCCGAAATCCGGGCAGCTTGATGCATGTTATGCGTAACCATTACTATCGTATACTTGTCTTTCAATTCCTGGACGAGCTCCTCGATCTTGAGCGTGGAGATCGGATCCAAGGCGGACGTGGCTTCGTCCATCAGCAGAATTTGCGGCTGAACCGCAATCGCCCGGGCTATGCAAAGCCGCTGCTGCTGCCCTCCGGACAAACTGAGTGCCGAGCGCTTGAGGAAATCCTTGACCTCGTCCCACAACACGGCCTGCCGCAGGCTTTGCTCGACGATTTCGTCCAGTTCGGCCTTGTTTTTCGTCCCATGCAATCTTGGTCCGTAAGCTACATTGTCATAAATCGATTTGGGAAAAGGATTCGGTTGCTGGAACACCATGCCAACCTGTTTGCGCAACATTTCCACCTGGACGTCATCGCCATAAATTTCGCTTCCCGCAATCAGAACCGAGCCTTCGATCCTTGTCGTGGGAATCATGTCATTCATCCGGTTAAGCGTACGAAGCAAGGTCGATTTCCCGCACCCCGAGGGGCCGATAAAAGCAGTAATCGCTTTTTCCGGAATATCGAGCGATACATTTTTCAATGCATGAAACTGGTCGTAGTACAAATTCAAACTTTCAATATGAATAATCGGTGTCATGACATATCTCCCACAGAATGTATTATCAATACGAAACACGGACTTCGCCCTGGAGCGTGCCCGTGCCGAGAGCTTAGGTAAATAGGTACATGACGATTTTACCTTTCCTATGTAAAAAGGGATAAGCCGGATTGTAAAATCTATGTAAAATTTTCGTCATTCCGACTCCGCCAGTTTGGATAATTCTTTACGTACCAGTCCGGTAGTCCTTGCGGCGCTCTCTGAGGATTGAACCACTTCCCGACCGCGCAATTCGGTCTGATGAGCGGATTCTACAAGCAGTCCGAATGTATCTTCAGCCTTCTCAACCCTGCCTAGGCTTTCGTCCATTTCCTTTGCCGTAGAAAATGCGGTTTTCGCCGTCTGATTTACCAGTTCGCCGACCAATTCCAGCGTAGCGCCGATTTCCCCGGACAATTGCTTGGTCTGCATGGACAGCTTGCGTACCTCGCCGGCCACAACCGCAAAGCCCCGCCCGTGCTCCCCGGCGCGAGCCGCCTCGATGGAAGCATTCATCGCCAGCATCCCGCTTTGATCCGCCAAATCCCGGATCCGTGCGGCAACCAGGGAAATTTCTCCCGCACGGGCGCTCAGTTCGGTGACTTGCCGCTCCTGCGATCGGGTCATTCCCGCTACTCTGGTAAACGAGGCTTTCACTTCCTCCAGCTCCAGCCTCCCTGCCGACGCCAGAGCGGACATCCGCCCGGATTCCGTTAAGCTGCGTTTCGAAGCCTCCGATGCCTCATCTACAGCCTGTTCAATCTCCTCCACTCGGCTACGGCTCTTGCATACCGCTTTACGCCGGGCTTCCTCCGCCTCGCGCTGCAAATCCCTCGACAGCATCATTAGATCCTGAACCGTTAAAATCCCTTTATATTTACCCTGATGCGTCACGATCATGCTGTCATAAAAATGGTGGTCTTCCCGGCTCAATGCCGCATCCAGCAGTTCCCGCGCCGAGACAGTTAACTCACAGACAAGCGGGTTCCGTTCGGCAAACTCCCGAGCAGGCCGCTCGTAGAAAAGGTCAGCCGCAAATCTCCCTGCCAGATGGCGGAAAAACACATCCCGCATCATCAGCCCGATTGGAAAGTTCCTTTCGTCACAAACTACGATACAGGGAAGATCCGGCTGTTTTTGAAACATCCGCAGCACGTCGCGGCATAACTCCAGTGGATAGATCACCGGCACAATCCGGCAATAGTCTACCGCTTTCACCCGGCTATCTTTTGTCAATTCAAGAACTGCCTGGTTGCTCAACACTACCACTCCTTTTCCCTCATAAAACATGAGTATGCCAGAATGATAGATCAATAATGTTATGGGAGTGTTCACAGGACTAAAGACCTATGTAAAAAAACAAACAGCCCATCATCGCAGTTTCAATGATGGACCGTTTTTTTCTTGTTTACAACAAGCTTGTACCCTACGCCGCGAATGGAATCGATGTGCACGGAACCGGGATCGAGTTCCAGCTTTTTGCGCAAAGAACTGACATGGACGTCCACCGTACGCTGTCCGCCGATATAATCGAATCCCCACACCGCATTCATCAAATCATCCCGGGTCATCACAACCCCAGGTTTGCGTGCGAGATACAGCAGGACCTCAAACTCTTTCGGTCTTAGCGTAATCTGCTCCCCGTTCAGCGTTACTTCATACTTTTCAGGGTAAACGGTGAGCGCGCCGAGCGAAATTTGGGCTTCTGTCTGAACCGGCATCGGTTCCCGATCCTCCTGTCCGTTCGACCGACGGAGAACTGCAGCCACTCGGGCCAGGAGCTCGGCAACGCCAAACGGCTTAGTGATATAGTCATCCGCGCCGGACTTCAAACCCTCGACAACTTCTTCCTCCGCATTTTTGGCCGTCAAAATAATAATCGGCGTTGTCACGCCTTCTCCCCGAAGCTTGGACATGATTTCGAACCCGTTCATCCCCGGAAGCATCAGGTCCAGCAAAATCAAATCGAATTCCTGCTGCATCGCCGTATCAAAACCGGTCTGGCCATGTTCGGCCACGACTACCTGGTATCCCTCACTGGTTAAATTGTAAGACAGCAGTCTAGAAAGCGTCGGTTCATCTTCTATTACCAACAATCGCTGCGTCATGGTAACCCCCATTTTCTCCGAAAGTCTCAAATTAGCCGTTATGATTCTTATCAAACAAGCCAAGCATAACATGGATATGTTAACGGGGTGTAAAAATATAAAAATACGGAAAAGTCAAATCAATGTTCATCCTCATGCTGCTGCATAAAGGGGAGCTCCAGTATAAACGAAGATCCTTCCCCAACCTTGCTTTCTACACGGAGGGTTCCGCGGTGCAGCTCAGACAAGTGTTTGACAATAGATAGCCCCAGTCCGGTACCGCCCGAACTGCGCGACCTTGCTTTATCCACCCGGTAGAAACGTTCAAATATCCGCGGCAGGTCTTTTTTCGGAATGCCGATGCCCGTATCGCTGACCGTGACCCGGACTTTCTCTTCTTCTTCAGCTTCGCCTAATACTTCAACATCAACTCTTACCTTCCCGCCTTCCAGCGTATAACTGATCGCATTGGAGAGCAAATTCATAAAAATTTGTTTCAGCCGATCCTCATCCCCTTCAATGAAGAGATGCTCCGGAATATTCTGCAGCATCACGATCGATTTTTTGGTCGCGGCAGGCTGCAGCATTTCAAAGATGCTGTCGAACAGTTCCTTAAGGTGAACCGGAGCATATTCCAACGGCACTCGCTTCGATTCGATTTTGGACAGCTCCAGGATATCCCCGATAAGCCGGTTTAGCCGCTCCCCCTCATCATGGATGATCTGCAAAAAGGATCGCTCCGTCTCCTCGTCCTTCACCCCGCCGGCCAGCAGCGTTTCCGCAAACCCTTTTACCGCTGCGATCGGCGTTTTCAATTCGTGGGATACATTTGCGACAAATTCGCTGCGCATCACTTCCAGACGCCGGATGTCCGTAACGTCCTGGAGTAAAAACAACATCCCCCGGTAGCTCCCGTCATCCTCAAACATAGGGACTCCGTCAAACTGCAGGATCAGCTCTTCCGGATCGTAGACGTTCCGTTCCTCCGTGATTAACTCCTTGGCGGTTATTCCCTCCTCCACGAATTTCATAAACTCATAATTTCGTTTCAGATCCTGATAAGGCTTGCCGAGAATCTGCTCGCCCCGGAGATGCAATATACGCTCCGCCTCTCGGTTGATCAAGGCTACTCTACCGAAACAATCGACCATCAAAATCCCGCCGGTCATATTCGCCAGTACGCTTTGCATCAAGTCTTCATTATCATGGATGACTTTGAGCTGCTGCTGCAAACTGTCGGCCATTCCATTGATGGTCTGGCCCAATTGACCGATCTCATCCTTGCGGTTCAAATTCACCCTGGCATCATAATCAAGTCCCGAAATCCGGTTGGCCACCTTGGTAATATGCTCCAGCGGCCTGGTCAGCCCGGCGGCTACCCGGTAACTGACAACAGCTGCGGCCAAAAACAGGAGCAGAAGGCCGCCCGCCATCAGGTACCAGCCTTTATTGAGCTCTTTGCCGACGGCCTCCAGGCTCATGGACAACCTGATGTATCCGTCAAACCCGGTGTCCGACTTAACGTGACGGGCCACATAGAGCATATCTTGCCCTATGGTCTCGCTATGGCGGATCGCACTGCCGACAGAAGCTCCGCTTGCCGACTGGATCTCTTCGCGTTTTCGATGATTATCCATATCCTCAGGCCGCATTTCCGAATCGCCGATCACCGTGCCGTCCAGGTTAATAAATGTGATCCGCGAATCGGTCAGGTTATCAAGCTCCCGAGCTTTGGCCGTATAGAACTCGACGGCATTATCGCCGTCAGGGGATATGAATGGAAATGTGCTTTCCAGCAAATTGATTTCCCGCGCCATGTTTTCTTCCAAGGCACGGATATGGGAATCCTTAAACAATTGCGCCATCGTCAATCCGGCCGCAAGCATGGAAATTCCAACCAGGCTCATTAAAATAATAGTAAGTCGGGTACGAAAAGTTTTCATCTTTATTTGAACACCGCTTCTTTAAAAGTGGCCAGTTTCTCCAGCGACTCTTTTTCTACGCCTGCATGCAGACTGTTGCCGTGCGAATCCATCGTAACGATCGCCTGAAAGTCCTCGGCTTGCAAATGCCACATCGCTTCCGGTATGCCGAACTCCATGAAATCCACGCCGTTCACCTTCTTTAAGCACTTGGCATAATACTGGGCGGCTCCGCCGATCGCGTTCAGGTATACCCCTCCGTGTTCTTGAAGCGCTGCAAGCGTTCGCGGCCCCATCCCGCCCTTGCCGATGACTGCGCGAATGCCGAATTTCTTGATGATGTCGCCTTGATAAGGCTCCTCACGGATGCTTGTCGTAGGTCCGGCGGCCATAACGCGCCAACCTTGATCGTTCTTAAGCATGACCGGGCCGCAATGGTAAATAACGGATCCGTTCAGATCAACCGGTGCATCGTGATCCATCAGGTACTTATGCAACGCATCGCGTCCCGTATGAATTTCGCCCTTTATCGTTACGACGTCGCCTACGCGGAGGCTGCGGATCTTTTCTTCCGAAATCGGCGTTTGGAGCACGATCTCCCGGCCCTCCGAGGGCTGTGCCTGGGCTTCACCGGCAGCGTCTGCTTCCGTCTTCTGCGGAAACTCCTCCATCGCTACCTCGCTGCCGGCCGGATACAGCCAGCCGCCGATTTCCCCTGTAGAGGGATCCATTTTCACGCCTTGGCGGCGAAACGCCCAACAGTTATACGCTACCGAGACAAAAAAGCTCGCCGGCAGGCGGTTGGCTACTCCGACTTTGCAGCCCAGCAGCGTCACTTCGCCGCCGAACCCCATCGTGCCGATGCCGAGTTGGTTCCCGGCTTCCATAATGTAACGTTCAAGCTGGTCCAGTTCGGCAATCGGGTTGACGTCGTCCACCTCACGGAACAGCTGTTGCTTGGCCAGCTCATACCCCGTCGTCCGGTCTCCCCCGATGCCGACGCCGATAAAGCCCGCGCTGCAGCCTTGACCCTGCGCCTGATATACCGCATGCAAAATGCATTTGCGGATTCCGTCCAAATCCCGTCCCGCGCGGCCGAGTCCTTCCAATTCAGCCGGCAGGCTGTATTGAATATTTTTATTTTCACATCCGCCGCCCTTCAAAATAAGCCGCATGTCGATGTAATCCTCTTCCCATTGCTCAAAATGAATCACCGGCGTTCCGGGTCCCAGGTTGTCCCCGCTGTTCTCTCCGGTAAGCGAGTCAACCGAATTCGGACGCAGTTTGCCGTCTTTCGTAGCACGCTGAATCGCCGATTTGATGACTTTCTTCAGCTCGATCTGGTTCACACCAACCGGGGTATGCACGACAAAGGTCGGCATTCCTGTATCCTGGCAGATCGGGGAAATTTGCTCCTCGGCCATGTTTATGTTTTGCGTAATTGTCGATAGTGCCAGACCCGCACGAGTACCCTGATTCTCCAGCGCCCGCCCCGAGTTAACCGCACGGCGGACGTCTCCAGGCAAGTTAGTTGAAGTTTCCACAATTAATTGATAAACGCTTTCTTCAAACTGGTGCATGATCCGAATTCCCCTCTCTTGTCTTCGAAATCTGAATAGCTTTATAATAACATAGTACCTAATCAGAGGTTGAAAATATATACAAATTCATCGCGTAAAAAAGAGAGGTTTCTCACTGATGAGCTATCATTTTTCCGCTTATATGTACCGCCTGCGGTCCATCAAACGTTGGAGTCTGATGCGGAGCACGGCCGCTGAAAACGTGGCCGAACATTCCTTCCATGTGGCTTTGCTGGCCCATCTCCTGTGCGAGATCGGCAACGGGCTGTTCGGACGCCGGTTGAACGCGGAACGCGCGGCCACGCTCGCCTTATTCCATGATGCGACTGAAGTATTCACCGGGGATATTCCTACCCCCGTCAAACACCACAATCCAAGGCTGCTGTCCAATTTCCGGGAGATGGAAGGGATCGCCGCCGAGCGGCTTCTTTCCATGATCCCTCCTGCCTTGCAGCCGACCTATGCACCTCTGCTGGCACCGGGAACCCATCTTGGTCCCGAAGGCGATGCCGAGTTGCTGAAGATCGTAAAAGCAGCCGACAGCCTGGACGCATACCTGAAATGCGCATGGGAATTAACCGCCGGGAACCGGGAGTTCGCCGTCGCAAAACAGCAGCTGGCGGACAAATTGGAACGCCTGAACCTGCCTGAAGTAGCCTATTTCCTCGAACACTTCGCGCCTAGCTTCGAAATGACGCTCGATGAACTGTCCGGGGACGAGGTACCGACGGATTAGCGTTAGTTATTTTTGGGGTTAAGCAATGGCTATTAACTGGATTTCCTCCAGTTAATTTGCCCGATTCCCCCGAATCTGGCGAAATAGCAGGAAAACCTACAGCTAATTCGCTGTTTTTCCTGCCAGCACAACGATTTCGACCAATCTAACTGTAGGTTTTCCAGTTAAATTTGCGATAGGTGGTATTGTCAGAAAATTAACTATAAAGCCCCCTAATCACCTTGGACACTTACAGGCTAAACAATATACAATAAAAATTAGCTGGAGGTAGTCCATATGAGAGTACAGCACAGCA
>NZ_QPJW01000003.1:0-237576 GCF_003337355.1 Fontibacillus phaseoli
TGGAACGCAACATGCAGACACCATCCCGTTCTATAAATAGCTACCTATATTATACAACATTAACGCGGTGTCGTCTTAAATAAATATAACATAAAAAAGGCTGTCGAGACTTTCTCGACAGCCTGAGCTCCCTGATGGGAGCTATTTCATTTCCTTGCTATTCTTTTGCAACAATTTCGATCTTCGTCGGCTCATGACAGCCAGCCGCTTCTTAAGTTCATCTTCCCATTTGGAATCCTCGATTTGTTTCGCAACTGTCAAAAGATCAAGCGACATGTCAATCTGACTTTGAACAAGATCTAGCGGGTCTTCATCCTCGCGGTTCACGCAATTTCCAAAGATGGATTCTTCGTCCTCCATAATGAAGTCTTGAAAATCGATCTCCGAAAGCCCGTCGCTATGTGCATATTCAGCAAGGACTTCGTACTCGTTTTCCACCTTATAGTGAACCTCCACCCGATGGCATACCGGACAAAAAAGCAGGGGAACGTTATGAACCTGGGTACGGTAATGCTTTAACGTTCCTTTCGTTCCAACCATACTTGCGCCGCAGCAAAAACTCATTCCCCATCACCCTTTCCCGTTCAGGCTACCGTATAACCTGGATGGCATAAAATTGATTTGCATATATTTATTCGCGACCCCGAATGCAAATTCCTTTAACCAGGTAGTTGTTCTTTATTCCTTCTAGGATGAGCCCGGACACGCATGAAAATACGTCTGTTTTCTTTCGTCATCCCCTGTCAATCGGGGCAAAAAGCCCCCTGTTCCGGCTTGTGCCGTCAGGGGGCCTTAAAGACTATTTATGTTGGCTTAGAGATTCTTGTCCCCAGGCTTCCAGTTCATCGGGCAAAGGCCACCGGATTGAAGAGCTTGAAGCACACGGAGAGTTTCTTCAACGCTGCGGCCCACATCATTGTGGTTAACCACTTGATACTTAAGTTCGCCTTCCGGATCGATGATGAACAGACCACGGAGTGCTACACCTTCTTCTTCGATCAGAACGCCATAATCGCGAGCAACGCTCTTCGTAATATCCGAAGCCAGCGGGAAGTTCAATTGACCCAAGCCGTTGCTGTCGATTGGAGTATTGATCCATGCTTTGTGGCTATGCTCGGAGTCAATGCTGACACCCAAGATTTCGGTATCCAACTCCTTGAACTGGGTGTAAGCTTCGCTAAGCGCGGTGATTTCCGTAGGACACACAAACGTGAAGTCCAAAGGATAGAAGAAGAATACCAACCATTTGCCTTGATAATCGGACAATTTCTTGCGTCCAAATTCCTTGCCGTCCCCGGTTACAATCGCCATGTCAAAATCCGGTGCGGGTCTTCCCACCAATCGTTCTGCCATTTGAAAAAGCCTCCTTTAGAAATATGTAAGAAACCGAAAAGTTTCTGTATCCACATCATTCATTTGCAGGTAGTGACTACATTTCAAATGGTATCATTCGAAAAATTCAAAGTCAAGATTATAAATAATATTTATTTATAATTATTATAATTTAATATTATATTTAAAAAATATTGCAATCGGAAGCTACTCTTTACTTTTTGATCGCAGCGACAATCATATCTCCCATCTCCGTCGTACCGATCGCTTTGCTCTTGTCAACTGCGATATCCCCTGTACGATGGCCCGCATTAAGCACATCCGAGACTGCGCGCTCAATAGCATCTGCAGCATCCGCATAGCCGAACGTCATCCGGAACATTAAAGCTACCGAGAGAATCGTTGCAATCGGGTTAGCCAGGTTCTGTCCGGCAATATCCGGCGCCGAACCGTGCACAGGCTCATACAGGCCGAAGCTGCCTTCGCCAAGCGAAGCCGAGGACAGCATGCCGATCGAACCGGTAAGCATCGCCGCTTCATCGCTCAAGATGTCGCCAAACATATTTTCCGTCACGATGACGTCGAAGCTCGAAGGGCGGCGCAGCAACTGCATCGCGCAGTTATCGACCAATACGTGCTCCAGCTCGACGTCAGGATATTCCGGAGCAACCTTGATCACGACCTCGCGCCACAAACGGGAGGTTTCGAGTACATTGGCTTTGTCTACCGACGCCAGCTTTTTGCGGCGTTTTTGGGCGATTTCAAAAGCCTGGCGCACGATACGCTCCACTTCGTTGACATTGTAGGCGCAAGTATCGACTGCTTCCTGTCCGTTCTCCGTCTCGCGGCGGAATTTCTCACCGAAGTAAATGCCGCCGGTAAGTTCGCGGACTACGATGAGATCGGTTCCTTCCAACACTTCCGCTTTCAGCGTCGAAGCATCTTTAAGACAGTCGAATACAACGGCCGGGCGAAGATTCGAGAACAAGCCGAGCGCTTTGCGGATGCCGAGCAATCCGGTCTCCGGACGCAATTCCTTCGGGTTGTTGTCCCACTTCGGACCCCCTACCGCCCCGAGCAGAACGGCATCCGCCTTTTGGCAAATATCCAGCGTTTCCTGCGGCAATGGCGTGCCCTTCTCGTCGATGGCAATGCCCCCGAACAAAGCATGCTCCGTTTGAAATTTGTATCCGAACAATTCCTCCGTACGTTTCAATACTTTTTCCGCTTCAGCTACAACTTCCGGTCCGATCCCGTCTCCGGCGATAACCGCAATCTTCTTTACTTCTGCCATGACCATACAACTCCCTTTCTCTCAGTAGCTCACTCGAATAGACTCTTATTTAGTTGTAACATAATCACCAGCAAGAAAACCAAGATATAGAATCTATTAGGTTAATAGGTTTTAACTATAGGTGTTATGCTGCTTCAGGAATTGGAAAAGCCGCTAATCGATAGCGGCTCCATCCCTTGAAAAAAGGGATTAAATCGTGCTCTTACAGTTCTTCTTCGTCACGGTATGCTTCAGCAATCGCATTGGCCGCGACAATCGCATTGTACACGTCATCTGGCGTAACTGGAAAAGGCATATTTCCCATCGTGTCACCTTCCGCACAGGCATTGGCAGCCACTTGGCGCCACTCTTCTTCGACGAACTTTTTGACTCCGAGATCTTGCAAGGTCAACGGAAGCCCCACCTGCTTCACCAGGGAGATAACCATTTCGATTTCTTCATGGGGCGCGTTTTCCAAGACGAGCTGAGCCAACAATCCGAACGTTACCTTTTCCCCGTGCTGGGCATGATGCAGCGATTTAACGGCTGTCATTCCGTTATGAATGGCGTGTGCAGCCGCTAACCCGCCGGATTCCGCTCCCACTCCGCTTAAGTAAATCGTCGCTTCAATCGTATTTTCCACCGCTTTGGTTACAACGCGGTTATCCACGGCGATTTTGGCTTGAACGGCGTTTTCCAACAGGGTGTCGTAGCAAAGTTTGGCGATGCCAAGTCCGGTCAGCGAAGGTTTCATCAGTACCAGATTGTCCCCGACCGAACGGTAGCAGGCTCTCGCTTCGAAATAGGTAGCCAGGGCGTCTCCGATTCCCGCAGCAAAGAAGCGGGCCGGTGCAGCTGCCAGGATGCCGGTGTCAGCCAGCACCACATCGGGATTGCTTGGCAAAAACAGATATTCGTCAAAGGAACCGTCGGGTTTGTAAATCACCGCAAGCGCCGTGCATGGAGCATCCGTGGAAGCAATGGTCGGAAAAATGACGACCGGCAGCTTTTCATAATAAGCGGTAGCTTTGGCGGTGTCCAGCGTTTTTCCTCCGCCGATGCCGACGACGATATGGGCTCCCGCCTTATGCAAAAGACCGCGATGACGCTGAATTTCTTCCTTGGTGCATTCATAGTTGAATTTCTCGAATACGGCTTTGCCGCCACCGGCAGTAATGGATTTCCCCGCTTCTTTGGAAGCCCGTTCCAGAATAAATTCGTCGCAGATCACGTACGCGCTGTCGCCGAAATGCTTCATATAATCATAAATGGTCTCCAGCAGGTCGTGCCCGATAATAAACTTTTTGGGAGAGGTTACGGATTTAACGGATTTGGTCATGTTGTCTTCTCCTTTTCGCTTGTCTGAAATCATCAGAGATTCTGAGCTCTCAAGTTAAGTTGGACGATTTCGCTTCAAACTAAACATGACTGCCGCACTTTCATGCAAAAATACAAAAAAAGCTGCGGAGCCTATGACTCCACAGCCTTTGCTATGTTCCGTTTTTAGGAGCATATTTTAAGATTGAGCCTTAAGGCCGCGATCACTTTCCTTTTTCTCGATCAGGCGGTTCAGGGCATCGACATAAGCACGCGCACTCGCTTCAAGAATGTCCGTGCTTACGCCTCGACCTTGGACGGATATTTCGTCCTGGGCAAGAACGACATGAACTTCACCCTGCGCATCTTTGCCGCGTCCCACCGATTTAATCAAATAATCGGAAAGCGTCACTTCCTCACCCGACGCCAGGTCAATCGCATTGTAAATCGCATCGACCGAGCCGTTGCCGTCGGCCTCTTTCTCCACCGTATTGCCTTCCGCCGTCAAGAGGGTAACCTTCGCATGCGGCGTTGACTCGTTACCGTATGCAACATAAATCGTTTCCAGGTGTAACGACTCCGGCGTATCGTCCAGCTTCTCTTCCAAAATGGAAAGAATGTCCTCGTTGGTCACGTCTTTCTTCTTATCTGCAAGCGCCTTGAACTTGGCAAACGCCTCGTTCAGCTGTTCTTCCCCAAGCGTATAGCCCAGATCGGTCAGCTTCTCCCGGAACGCATGGCGGCCGGAATGCTTGCCCAGCACGAGCTTGCTTTCCTTCAATCCGATCGTCTCCGGCGACATGATTTCATAGGTCGTCTTCTCTTTCAGCATACCGTCCTGATGGATGCCCGATTCATGGGCAAAAGCATTCGCGCCGACAATCGCCTTGTTGCCGGGAACGACCATCCCGGTCAAACGGCTAACAAGGCGGCTGGTGCGCGAGATTTCCGTCAATTCAAGCGATGTCTTCGCACCGAAAAAGTCACTGCGCGTTTCCAGAGCAAGCGCCACTTCTTCAAGCGCCGTATTTCCGGCCCGCTCGCCGATCCCGTTGATCGTGCCTTCAATCTGATCCGCTCCGCCGAGAATCGCGGCAAGCGAATTCGCTGTCGCCATACCCAGGTCGTCATGGCAGTGCGCACTCAGCTGGATTTTTTCAATCCCGGGAACCTGTTCCTTAAGCGTCTTGAAGATGTTACCGTATTCATACGGATACAAGTAACCGACCGTATCCGGAATATTGACGACAGAAGCGCCTTCTTCGATGGCCATCGCCGTCATCCGGCACAAGAAGTCAAGTTCCGTACGTCCGGCATCCTCGCAGGAAAACTCGATTTTGGAGAAATATTTACGGGCATAGCGAAGCGCATCCCGGGCGGTTTCAAGCACCTGCTCCTTCTCCATCCTAAGCTTGTATTTCCGGTGTATCGGGCTTGTGGCCAAGAACAGATGGATGCAAGGGTCTTCGGCGCCTTGCAGCGCTTCCCGAACCGCGTCGATATCCTGCATGCGCGAACGCGACAAGCCGATAATCGTCGACTTTTTGATGGAGCGCGCCACGGCGTTGACCGCTGCGAGATCTCCCTGTGAAGCCGCGGGAAATCCCGCTTCAATCCGGTCGATACCAAGCTTTTCAAGCTGATATGCGATCTCCAGCTTTTCCCGGGTGTTCAGATTGACCCCCGGCGACTGCTCTCCGTCCCTCAGCGTTGTATCGAAAATATAAATCTTCCGCATTCTGCACCCCCTGAATAAAAAACGTCCAAATAAAAACCTCCAATGCGGCACACGCTGATGCACGGCCGCATTGGATAAGATAAACGGTTCATTCTTTTCTTTAGCTCCGCACCGCCTTAAAGCAGCAGCTTAATAGGCAACCGGAATACTCATGCTACATATTTATGACGTACCTTTAAATGTATTACTTTTTGATCCAATGCATCAAACCGCGCAGCTCTTTGCCGACAACTTCGATCGGATGATTGGCTTCGTTGCGGCGGGTAGCTGTCAGGAATGCACGGTTCGACTGGTTTTCCAAGATGAAGTCGCGTGCGAATTTGCCTTGTTGGATATCGGACAGCACTTCTTTCATCGCTTTCTTTGTTTCTTCCGTAACTACGCGAGGACCGGTAACATAGTCGCCGTATTCCGCCGTGTTGGAAATGGAATCGCGCATCGTTGCCAGGCCACCTTCATAGATCAGGTCAACAATCAGCTTCAGTTCATGTAAACACTCGAAGTAAGCCATTTCAGGAGCGTAACCCGCTTCGGTCAGCGTTTCGAAACCTGCTTTGATCAGGGCGCTTACACCGCCGCAAAGTACAGCTTGTTCACCGAACAAATCGGTTTCGGTTTCTTCACGGAATGAAGTTTCAATGACTCCGGCACGTGTACAGCCGATCCCTTTGGCATAAGCAAGACCGATTTCTTTGGCTTTACCGGTAGCATCTTGATGAATCGCGATCAGACCCGGAACCCCGAAGCCTTCAACATAAGTACGGCGAACCATGTGACCCGGCGATTTTGGAGCAACGAGCAGAACATCATTGTCCGGGGACGGTACGATTTGGCCAAAATGAACGTTAAAGCCGTGGGCAAACAGCAGGGCAGCTCCCTTTTTCAGGTTAGGAGCGATTTCGCTGTTGTATACAGCCGCTTGAGTTTCATCCGGCATCAAGATTTGGACGACATCCGCACGTTTTGTAGCTTCCGCTACGGAAAGAACTTCAAAACCGTCTTCTTTAGCTTTGTTGAAGGATTTCCCTTCACGAAGGCCAACAACGACTTGAAGCCCGCTTTCACGCAGGTTTTGGGCATGGGCATGACCTTGGCTGCCGTATCCGATAATTGCGATCGTTTTCCCTTTTAATACGCTAAGTTCTGCATCTTGTTCATAGTACAAAGTAACTGCCATTTCTAAAACCCTCCCATAATATGCGGGTATGCATAGCGCACGTCCCAATTTTATTTTGTACCCTCCGCCTGTTTGACGGGTGATTCAAAGGATCGTCACCCCTGGAAACTCTGGAAGAACGATACTTTCAATCCCCCGCCAACTTAGGCGGAAGGTGAAGCTGATGCTAAATTATGTTGTAAAAAAACTATCAGGCATTGCCGCGAATCATGGCGGTAACTCCGGTTCGTGACAGCTCGCGGATTCCGTATGGATGCAGCAGTTCGATCATGGCATCGATTTTTTCCGTATCGCCGACCACCTGAACGATCATGCTGTTCGTACCGATATCGACTACCGCCGCACGGAACGTTTCAACGACGCCCATAATCTCCGGACGCTCCGCCGGTTCGGACTTCACCTTGATCAATGCAAGTTCGCGCCCAACCATCGGCTTGGAACTGAGGTTGACGACTTTGATCACGTCGATTAGTTTGTACAATTGCTTTTCAATTTGTTCCAGCGTTTTGTCATCACCCTGGGTCACAATGACCATCCGGGACAATCCTTCTTCCTCCGATTGCCCGACCGTAATGCTTTCAATGTTGAACCCGCGCCGGCCGAAAAGGCCGGACACGCGTTGCAAAACCCCTGGCTGGTCATTAACCAATACGGAAATAGCATGACTTTTTATCATTATTCATCGTCCCCCATCAGCATTTGATCAATGGTGGAACCTTGTGTAACCATCGGATACACGTTCTCGCCTTTATCCACTACAAATTCCACCAATACCGGTCCCGGCGTTTCCAAAGCTTCCTGCCAAATCTTCTTGGCTTCCTCTTTGTTCGTCGCGCGTAACCCTTTAACGCCGTAAGCTTCCGCCAACTTCACGAAATCCGGGCTGCCGGCAAGATCGATATGGCTGTAGCGGTTCTCATAGATCAGTTCCTGCCATTGACGAACCATACCAAGCACCTGGTTATTGATGACGACCACTTTGACAGGGATTTTGTTGATCGCACAGATCGCCAGCTCCTGGGCACACATCTGCATGCCGCCGTCTCCGTTGATCGAAATAACCAGCCGTTCCGGCTGAGCCATTTGTGCGCCGATCGCTGACGGGAATCCGAAGCCCATCGTTCCGAGTCCCCCGGAAGTGATCCAGGAACGAGGCTGATTGAATTTGTAGTACTGGGCGGCCCACATTTGATGCTGCCCTACGTCCGTCGTTACGATCGCTTCGCCGTGCGTCGTTTCGTTCAACAGTTCGATGACCCACTGCGGCTTGAGTACGGAATCCGAATCTTTATACTTGAACGGTTTATCCTGTTTCGACTGCTTGATCTTGGCTCTCCACTCATCAGCCTTTCCTGCGCGTCCAACCAATGGATTCAGCAATTCAAGGACGGTTTTGACATCTCCAACAATCGGAATGTCTGTTTTAACATTCTTCCCGATTTCCGCCGGATCGATATCGATATGCACGATTTTTGCCTTCGGTGCAAAACCGTCGAGCTTACCGGTTACCCGGTCATCGAATCTGGAGCCGATGTTGATCAGCAGGTCCGCCTGCTGGATGGACTGGTTAGCGGTATAGGTACCATGCATGCCTGGCATCCCCATCCAAAGGTCATGCCCGCTTGGAAATCCGCCTAGCCCAAGCAATGTCGTGGTAATTGGAATTTCCGTCTTGTTCACGAATTCCAGCAGCGCTTCGTGTCCGCCGGAATATACCACGCCTCCGCCGGCCAGGATGACCGGACGTTCCGCTTCCTGAATCGCCGAAGACAGTTTGTCGAGCTGCAAACGGTTCGGAACAACGGTAGGATGATAGCCGCGCAGGTTGATAGTTTGCACGGGTTCAAACAGCGCTTTGTTTGCCGAAACATCCTTCGGAATATCAATCAACACAGGCCCTTTGCGTCCGGTATTTGCAATGTGGAATGCCTCATGAATAACGCGCGGAAGATCCTCTACATCTCTGACCAGATAACTATGCTTCGTGATCGGCATCGTAATGCCGGTGATATCGGCTTCCTGGAAAGCGTCTGTACCGATAAGGCTGGAGACTACGTTCCCGGTGATGACGACGAGCGGAACCGAATCCATATAGGCTGTCGCGATTCCCGTTACCGTATTGGTTGCTCCCGGTCCGGAAGTAGCGATGCAGACACCGACTTTCCCGCTTGCACGGGCATAACCGTCTGCCGCATGAATCGCTCCCTGCTCATGTCTTGTCAGCAGGTGATGGAAATCGGTGAACCCGTACAACGCATCGTAAATATATAGCACCGCGCCCCCCGGGTAACCGAAGACGCACTCGACACCTTCCAAAAGCAAGCTGCGAAGCAGGATATCCGAACCGGTGATCACTTCCGGTTTCATCCATTTCTCACGTAATTGTTCTGTAGACCGCACTGCAGGAATTTGCGCGCTCATCAGTCATCCTCCTTCCAAAACTTAGGTATTTCTAAAATTTAAATTGTTATATTAACAAAAAAACCTTCCGTCCTCCAGAACAGTCTCCTGTTCCGAGGGACGAAAGGTTTAGCTTCCGTGGTACCACCCATTTTCACCCGGTTCTTCACAGTACCGAGTCTTAACGAGTAGAAGCCAAGCCGACTCCTACCCGTGGTCTTTAACGCAGACCTGACGATTTTCCCTAATAGACTCATCGCAAGCATTGCCTAGGATACCTTGCAGTTTTTCAGGAAAACAGCTCCGAGGTGAGCTCGCATTTAAGGGGTAATGGCAGACGGTCTCAGCAAATCCGTCCACTCTCTGAGCAAAGAGCCCTTAAACCTTCGTCCTCTTCATCGCCGATTGATATAATCGTTAAAATGTTTAGAAACATTATATGATTAGTTTACATCCAGAGTCAATACCCTTTTCGAGGCAGTTTTGAAAGTTGCTCAAGAACAGGCTCCATGTCAGCGGGCCGAACCTTATTCAAATTCAGCGTTTCTCCGCTTCATATTCCACTTGGAACCCCTGGATACCCTCCTGTCATATGATAAAAGATAACGCCCACTTTTATGCATGAGGTGAGGCCGAATTTCATTCTTCATGAGGAGGACTACGAGTGAAATGATACGTTACAGAAGACCTAAACAGGATGATCCGGTCATTAACGAACTGATTCTTAAGGAGCTTGTCCCTTATTCCCACTTGCCCCCGCATGAATTGAAAACGGTCATCAAAGAACTCCCCAAACGGTTCGCCCGAGGCGTTACGTTGGTGGTGTCGCCCTATTATGAAGCCAACCCCGTGGCATTCATTCACTTCATGGTACACGGTGAACTTTTATATATCGATATGATGGCCGTTGCTCCCGCGCACCGGCGTAACCGCCATGGCAAAACCCTGATCGCCCAGGCGGAAAATTTTGCCGGTTCGCGCGGGTGTACACGAGCCAAAGTCATGGTAGATCGGGACAACACCCGAGCCCAACAGTTTTATCGGAATCTAGGCTATCAGACAGTCCGATATGTTCAGCTTTCCCAATGTTTTGAGTTGGAAAAGAAGTTGCTGATCCGGGTTTAAACGATTACCAGAAACCGCCGTAGGGATAACCACCGTAAGGATTTCCGTACGGGCCGTAACCTCCCCCGTAAGGGTAACCTCCATAGCCGTAAGGAGCCGTTCCGATAGCAAGCAGATCAAACAGAACCAGCGGGATAATCGCCTTGGTCTTCACTTTTTTGCCCGAATTTTGAGTTACAATCAAACGGTTTCCGCTAATTTTTACCAGCTTGCCGGTAACCATTCCGCCATCCTTTTTGTAAGCGACGATCGACTTGCCCAGCCACTTTTCGGCTTCCTTTTTTGTTACCGTTCTACCCATGGTAACCCTCCTCCAATGTAGGATCAAATAGCCGTGTTGGGCGCTACCTTTCGAACTGCATGTTCCGGCTATTTCGTGTTCAAATCACCATATTCGTTTCCATCCGCCCCCGCTTGCGCCATCGCCTTGATTTGTCCAAAATAGGCCTTCCGTTGGCTCTATGAAAGACCGGAGACATTAAACTCCGGCCTTTTTAAGTACGACTCTGCAGACAAAAACGGCCCCGACAGGCATACGCCTGCGGGACCGCTCTCATCATCTCTTGGATGGATCGTATGGAGTACCAAGTGCGGAAGGAGCCGAAGATCGGCCGACCGCGCTGACCAGTACAATAATCGTCAATACATACGGAATCATGAAAATGAATTCCTGCGGAATGCTTCTGGACCATTCAAACAATTGCACATAGTTCCGGATCGCCTGGGAGAAGCCGAAGAACATAGCCGCCCCTAAGGCACCTACCGGGTTCCATTTGCCGAAGATCATTGCAGCGATCGCGATAAAGCCCTGCCCGGAAATCGTATTGTGGGCAAAGGTGCTTGTCGTAGTCAGCGTAATCGTCGCACCGCCGATGCCCGCAAGCGCACCGCTGATCATTACGCCAATATAACGCATCCGCGAAACGTTTACGCCCAGCGTATCGGCTGCGCCCGGATATTCACCTACGGAACGCAAGCGAAGGCCAAAAGGCGTTTTAAACAACACATAGTAAGCGACTCCGACAAGTATAAGCGCCAGATAGGTCGTTGGATACGAATTGAAGAATCCTTCGCCAATAACCGGAATATCACGCAAGAACGGAATCTCAATTTTGTGGAACACTTTAATTAATGGCGTTTCTGCAGAACCATTAAAGAGCATCTTCACGATATAGACGGTCAAGCCTGCCGCCAAAAAGTTGATTACGATCCCGCTGATCGTCTGATCCGCCTTAAACGTAATCGAAGCGACAGCATGAATAAGCGAGCCGAGGATGCCAACCATAATTGCAGCGATAACACCGATCCATGGTGCCATGCCTCCGAGCCCTGCTTCCTGGGCATAGTAGGTTCCCACCCCAGCCGCGAATGCACCGAAGATCATCAAACCTTCCAGACCGATGTTCACCACGCCGGAACGCTCCGAGAAAATCCCGCCAAGAGCCGTAAAAATCAGCGCGGTCGAAAACACAAGGGTTGAATTGAGCAACTGACCTAGCAGCGTAAGAACGTCCATATTACAACACCTTCTCTTTCTTGCGCTTGAGGTAGAATGGCTTCAGCACGAAGCGGACGATGCCTTGTGCGGCAATGAAGAAAATGATGGAACCGATGATGATTTTGATCAGTTCGGGTGGAACACCCGCTGCAAAGCTCATCCCCGCCGATCCGTAAGTCAAAACGCCGTACAGGATTGCAGCCAGAACGACCCCGAACGGATGATTCATCCCAAGAAGCGCAACCGCGATCCCGTCAAAGCCGTAGCCCGGAGACGCCGCAAAGACCGACTGATAATGAAATACGCCAAGCACCTCAAAAGTACCCGCCAAACCGGCGAACACCCCGCTGATGAACATGGCTTTCACCACATTGCGCCCTACGTTCATCCCGGCATACTCAGCCGCATTCTGGTTAAAACCGACCGCGCGCATCTCATAACCCTGCTTCGTTTTCCAGAGATATACGTAGAAGAATAGGGCAGCCAACAGTGCGATAACGATCCCCCAGTGCACCCGGGCATTGTTAAATATACCCGATAGGAACGTCAGAGCAGCCGATGCTCCAATATCCTCCGAACGGTTCTGCCCCTTGAGCAGGAAGAAATGACGGATCACGTAGTTGGATAAATAAAGAGCGGTCCAGTTCAACATGATCGTTGTAATAACTTCGTTAATGCCCCGTTTGGCTTTCAGGTAGCCGGCAATCGCAGCCCATAACCCACCTGCGACTCCCCCGGCTATTACGGCCACTGGCACGACAATCGAAGACGAAACACCTGACATGGACAGAGATACGGACGTTGCCGCCGTCATCCCGATAAGAACCTGTCCATCCGCGCCGATATTAAACATCCCGGAACGGAAGGCAAACGCCACGGCAAGCCCGGTAAAGATCAGAGGCGTAATCTGCCGAATCGTCTCGCCAAAGTCGTACGGGTTGCCCACAACCCGTTTGATTAAGGCAGCATACGCTTCAAACGGGTTGTAACCGCCTAGAAGCATGACGATGGCGCCGACAATCAAGCCGAGGAGAATAGCCACGAGCGGCACGATCAGGCTGTCCAGGGTAAAGATTTTGCGCAATCTATTCATCCGATTGTCCTCCCTTTTCCATGAAGCCTGCCATCATCAGACCCAGCTCTTGGTCATTCGTATCCTTCGGAAGCACTTCACCGACAATTCTTCCTTCATAAATCACGGCAATCCGGTCGGATACATTCATAATTTCGTCCAACTCGAAAGAAATAAGCAGTACGGCTTTCCCTTGATCGCGTTGGCCGATTAATTGTTTATGAACGAATTCGATAGCGCCTACGTCGAGTCCGCGTGTCGGTTGGGCAGCGATTAACAGATCCGGATTCTTATCTATTTCCCGCGCAATAATTGCCTTCTGCTGATTGCCTCCCGACAGAGAGCGGGCTTTGGTTTCAATGCTCGGGGTGCGCACGTCGAAATCCTTCACTAACTTCTCGGCATTCTTATCCACAACCCGGCGGTCAAGAAAACCGCTTTTACTGAAAGGAGATTTGTAATATGTCTCCAGCACCATATTCTCACTGATGGAAAAATCCAACACCAACCCGTGTTTATGGCGGTCTTCAGGAATATGGGACATGCCGCTTTCGATGATTTTGCGCGTCGGCAGATTGGCAATGTCTTTGCCGGATAACTTAATCGTGCCCGAATCAATCTTGCGAAGTCCGGTGATGGCCTCGATCAGCTCCGATTGGCCGTTGCCGTCCACGCCGGCGATCCCGACAATTTCTCCCGCTTTAACCTCCAGATCTAGCCCATTCAAAATAGAAACTCCGTGTTTGTCATTCATTTTCACCTGCTTCAGTTGCAAGACGGGTTGTCCGATGACCGGAGCATCTTTGTCTATTTTGAAAGTGACGCTGCGGCCGACCATTTTTTCGGCAAGCTCGTTCGGGTTCGTTTTGTCCGTATCCACCGTATCAATCACTTTGCCGCGACGAACGATCGTCACCCGGTCGGAAATTTCCATGATTTCCTTCAGCTTGTGAGTAATCAAAATGATAGACTTGCCTTCCGCCACCAAACGCCGCATTATCGCCATCAATTCCACGATTTCCTGCGGGGTCAATACCGCCGTTGGCTCATCAAATATAAGAATATCCGCGCCGCGGAACAAGGTCTTCATAATTTCCACGCGTTGCTGCATTCCGACCGAAATATCCTGGATTTTGGAGTTAGGATTGACGTGAAGACCATACTGTTCCGACAATTTCGCCACTTCGGCGGACGCCGATTTATAGTCGATATTAAGCCCTTTCTTCGGTTCCATGCCGAGAATGATATTCTCCGTAACCGTGAAAGGCTGGACCAGCTTGAAATGCTGGTGAACCATACCAATTCCTAATTTTATCGCTTTGTTCGGATTATCAATCGTTACCGGTTTTCCGTCGATCTCAATGGAACCTTCATCCGGTTGGTAAAGCCCAAACAAAATATTCATCAAAGTTGACTTGCCGGCACCATTTTCGCCTAAGAGCGCATGAATTTCCCCTTTACGCAAGGTCAGGCTGATTGAATCGTTGGCGACTATACCGGGAAAACGCTTTGTGATTTGCTTCAACTCGACTACAGGAGCCGCAGTGCTCATGAAATCACCCTCACCATTCTGGGATTTACGCAAACAACAAGGCCAGTTCATACAACACTGGCCTTGCCTGCTTATGCTTTATTTTACTATCCGGTCTTAACCGCCGTAAAGAAAATATATTTGTTACTCCGCCGGAACTGTGATTTCGCCGCTGATAATTTTTTGTTTGTATTCTTCTACTTTGTCAAGAATCTCTTTGCTTACGTTTTTCGAAGAAGTATCAGCAATGCCTACGCCGTCGTCTTTCAGCGTCAAGTTCGTGATTTGGCCACCTTTGAACGTACCGTCAATGACTTGTTGAGTTACGTTTTTCACCGCTACATCTACCCGCTTAATCATCGATGTCAACGTTACTTCATCGCCAAATTCGAGCGATTGATCCTTGTCCACGCCGATAACCCACAATTTTGTAGCTCCGCCTGCATTGTTGCGTGCAGTTGCTTCGTTAAATACGCCGTTACCGGTTTGTCCGGCAGCAGGGAAAATAATATCCGCGCCGTTGTCATACAATTGGCTGGCTAGCGATTTACCGATATCCGGCTTATCATATGCACCGGCATAAGTAATTTTAACTTCCGCATCCGGATTAACTGCCTCTACGCCTGCTTTGAAACCAACTTCAAAACGTTTGATAACCGGGCTTTCCGCACCGCCGATGAAGCCGATTTGATTTGTTTTTGTAGTCAGACCCGCAACTACCCCCACCAAGAACGAACCTTCGTTCTCTGCAAAAGTAACAGATTCGACGTTAGGCGCTTCAACAACGCTGTCGATGATCGCCAGTTTGGCGTCCTTGTTGGCGTCAGCCACTTGCTTCAACGCATCGCCCAAATCAAAGCCGATCGCCCAAGTCAAGTCATAGCCGCCTTGCACAAATTGGTTCAGGTTCGGAATGTAGTCCGCACTGCTTCCACTTTGCAAATACTTGTGCTGGATGCCTTGCTCTTTATTCAGAGCCTCAAGCGCTTCCCATGCCGATTGGTTAAAGGATTTGTCGTTTACGCCGCCAATGTCTGTAACAAGACCGACCTCGATGTCGGACGATTTACTTCCGCCATTGTTAGCACCATTGCCGGCTTCAGTGTTACCCGCTCCCGTGTTGGACGTGGCACCGTTGTTTGCTGCATTGTTCTTGTTGCTGCCGCAACCCGCCAAAATCATCATCACCGCGAGTACCATGACTAAAGAAAATTTGAAGGTTTTGTTCATTGACTTCATTGACGAATAATCCCCCTTAAAATTTTATGACCCTGTTATAGCGTCTGTACAGACAAATTATACATTTAAAATTACTTAAAATCCATACTTTTAATGACCATAGGTTAAATAAGCTTCGCCTTTTTGTGAAATGAATCGCTTTCATTCGACACAATTCCCATACAATGTTCGCTATGTGTGAATTTAGCCCGAAATCAAAGCTTTCTGCTCATTTACTTCAATAATTATCTTTCCCAATAAAAGAGTTCCCCACACAAAAGAACCCCACAAAGTACTCATCGATCCCCAAAGGGATTCGTTAAACTTTGCAAGAAATTCCATAAGGCTATCTCGAATGCATTTTGACATCAAAAAAACGCCGCCTCCGGTTGATCGCAACCAGAGACGACGTCGCTACTATCGCATTAATTAGGCGTTGATTTTTTCTTTAGCTACAGTCGCCAAAGAGTTGAACGCGTTGATGTCGTTAACAGCCAGATCCGCAAGCATCTTACGGTTGATATTAACTTCAGCCAGTTTCAGACCATGCATCAATTTGCTGTAAGACAAACCGTTCATGCGTGCAGCCGCATTGATACGAACGATCCACAGTCTGCGGAAATCGCGTTTCTTCGTGCGACGGTCACGATATGCGTACAGCAGGGATTTCATAACCTGCTCGTTAGCTGTTTTGAAAATGCGGTGTTTCGAACCAAAATAACCTTTAGCCAATTTCAATACTTTTTTATGACGACGACGAACCACGAATCCGCCTTTTACTCTTGCCATATCAATAAACCTCCCAATAAGTTGTGTTAATAAATTACTTCAAGTTTGCGAGTTGTTGTTTCAAACGGCTAACGTCACCGGAATAAGCCACAGGGCTGTTTGCCAATACACGTTTAGCGCGTTTGGACTTATGGGACAGCAAGTGATTGCGATTCGCTTTGTAACGTCTTACTTTACCGGATCCGGTAATTTTGAAGCGGTCTTTAAGACTGCTGTGGGTTTTCATTTTAGGCATTGTACTTCCCCCTCAAAGTTTGTGAGCTGCTCGTTCTCGCCAGTCCGCTTGGGCAAACCGATCGGAAACGCGCGCTTAGTTTTTAGGTGCCAAAATCATAATCATGCTGCGACCTTCCAATTTAGGAAGACGTTCCACCGATGAAAGTTCCGCAACCTCTTCCTTAACGCGGTCGAGAATTTTCTTACCGATGTCGGCATGGGTAATTTCACGGCCGCGGAAGCGAACCGAACATTTTACCTTGTCGCCTTCTTTTAAAAATTTGATCACATTGCGAAGCTTCGTCTGGTAATCATGTTCCTCGATATTGGCACGGAACCATACTTCCTTGATGTCCACTATCTTTTGATTCTTACGGGCTTCCTTGTCTTTCTTCTGCTGCTCGTAACGGAACTTGCCATAGTCCATAATCCGGCATACCGGAGGCTTGGCCGTCGGTGCTACGTTAACCAGATCCAGATTCTGATCGATTGCCATCTGCAGTGCCTCACGGATCGGCGTAATACCGATTTGTTCGCCACCCGCACCTACCAAACGAACTTCCTTGGCTCGTATCTCATCATTGATCATATGTTCCTTACTAATAATTCTCCACCTCCAAAGAGTTTGTTGTCCTTAGGACGGATATTGCTAAATAAAAAGGGATGCAGGTTATCGCCCGCATCCCAAATTGATCATCAATTCATCATGAATTTTTCATTCATAAGTCATCGGATCAAAACCAGCCAACATCATCGTCGGGCAGGTGAGAAGCCAAGGCCTCTGCTTGCAATCCAAAATCATTCATTGCAACACTCAAATACTTTAACACATGCCGAAGTTCGTGTCAAGGCTTTGATTCAAAGCTCGGTTGGGTGCTTCCATTCCAATCAAGGCTCAAAAAGCGGGCTTTCAGCACCGAGAAGGTTGGATGAAGCCGAGACTGAGGAGCGGAGCGTAGGAGAAACCTACGTGAGCACCTAAAATGTTTCCGGAGGAACATGCTTCGAAAGCATCACCTTGGCTCGGCTGAATTCAAGATTCGACGCCGAATCCGCTCCTTAGTCAAGCTTCGTGATTAAAGTCCGGGTTTTGAGCTTCCATTCCAATCAAGGCTCAGAAACCGGGCTTTCAGCACCGAGAAGGTTGGATGAAGCCGAGACTGAGGAGCGGAGCGTAGGAGAAACCTACGTGAGCACCTAAAATGTTTCCAGAGGAAACATGCTTCGAAAGCATCACCTTGGCTCGGCTGAATTCAAGATTCGATGCCGAATCCGCTCCTTAGTCAAGCTTCGTGATTAAAGTCCGGTTTTTGAGCTTCCATTCCAATCAAGACTCAATAACTGGGCTTTCAGCACCGAGAAGGTTGGATGAAGCCGAGACTGAGGAGCGGAGCGTAGGAGAAACCTACGTGAGCACCGGAAGGCTCGGCTGAATTCAAGATTCGACGCCGAATCCGCTCCTTAGTCAAGCTTCGTGATCAAAGTCCGGTTTTTGAGCTTCCTATCCCTTTTGGACTTCTTCTAGGCGTACTACGCGCGTATGCTGCGTATGACTCCACTGCTTGTTATTCTGGGTGAAGAACGCATAGAAAGTGATCGGCCACCAGGAAATCAGGTAGATCGGGAACAGCACGAGATATGCGTAGACCTTCTTGAACTTGACCTTTTCAAGAAACATGGCCGCCAAGAAAATGAATACGTTGGCCGCGATCGCCACGAACGAGATCCACAGCGGGAATTTGGCATACAGCGTTTCGAAGTTCGGTCCGCCGAACAAGGACTGGTCTGCCCAGATAAAAGCGGTCAGCAGAAAAGTCAGCAGCACGATGTATACGTTGGCACCGTAAAGAGCCATATCCAGCTTGATCAGATTCCGCTCCTTGATACTTTTCCACAACAGCGGGAAGAAATATCTGCGGGCGACGGTAAAGTGCCCCTGCATCCAGCGAAGGCGCTGGCGGGCGGAAGCTTTGAAGGTGAGCGGCTTTTCGTCAAACAGCTTGGCGTCATAGTTAAACACCGGATAAATTCCGCGCTCCACGCAACGCATCGTGAACTCCAAATCCTCCACGAGGCTTGTTGCTCCCCAGCCGATTTCTTTCAAAAGCTCGGTTTCAAAACACATCCCCGTTCCGCCGAGGAAGTTAGCCATATTTAAATTGTGGCGGGACAACTGCCACAAACGGTTGCAATACCAGTAAGATATCCCATAAGAAGCGGTAATCCAGGAATCTTCCGGATTCTTGGTGTCAATATACCCTTGAATGACCCGGGCACCGGAACAGAGGTCATTGTTCATTTCGCTCAAAAAGTCCGGATGCGCCAAATTATCGGCATCGAACATCACGACCGCATCGTATTGCCGCGGCATTTTCCATAATTGCTTGAGCATCCATTCGATCGCGTAACCTTTACCGCGCAAATTCGGATTGGAGCGCACGCAAGCATTCATCCCGTGACTCCTTACGATGTCAGCCGTACCGTCCGTACAGTTGTCGCAAATGACAAACACATCGTAAAGTTCTCTCGGGTAGTTCAGATGCTTTAAATTTTCCATCAAAGCGCCGACCACTTTTTCCTCGTTATGCGCCGCTACCAGCACCGCAAAGGATTTGCTCGGAGCAAAGCTTTCTTTTTTCTTTTTTTTGTACATGCCGAACAACGATAAACCGAATTGGTACACCCCGATCACTGCAAGCACTACCTGCAGCGAAATTAAAATGGCGTCCATCATGATCTCTATTACCCCCTTTTAACTCCCTTTAATTTTTACCTGCTTTTTTCTCTAGATATTACGGAGTTTTTTTCATGACCCTTTGTAACAACGTTGTTTGAAAATCTGTTTTTCATTTTCAACGCTTTTACGATTTTCCATGACTTTGTAACATTTGTCAAACCGCTGTAAGAACTGCGAAACGCTTAAAATCCGACGGAAGTCACTCTATAGTCACACAAAGCACCACCGCATCCAGTAATCGGTACGGTTAGTTCTTATTTTCATCAATTTTGACGCTTTTTATTTCTTTAGTCCCCCTTTTTTTTCAAATTATTAACGGTATATAAAATCAGTCGATAATACACAAACGAAAAAAACACAAAAAAGTTTACTTAATAACTCATTTTTCTTTAAACTTTTTTGCTATCATTTGAATCAACCTCAAGTGCAGATTCACAAGAACTTAAAAAAAGGGTATATTAACACACAAAGTCCCCCTGTTCTTGAAAAAGGCCACGGAATCAAAATATGATCAGACTTACCTGAAAATACCATCGCTGCGTTATAGTCTCGGCTTATGCGGCAGTTCTAGGCCGTATCTTGCAGCACACCAAGCGCGGAGGAATTTTTATGAATCGATTGCTTCAAAAATTGATACAACTGGATCAACGGCTTTTTGTTGGAATCAACGGCCGTTTGCATCGGAGCTTTCTAAATTTTTGGGTGTATCACCTCACCCATCTAGGAGGAGCCTGGTTTACGATTTTATCGACCCTTCTTATTTGGATGATCGCTCCTCAGCCCTGGAGCAGAGTTGGCCTTCAAGCCTGCGTTGCCCTGGCAATCAGCCATTTGCCGGTCGCATTGGCGAAAAAAACATATCCCAGGGTTCGTCCGTACTTGACGCTTCCCGGGACAAATACGTTCCGAAATCCGTTAACCGACCATTCTTTTCCTTCGGGTCATACTACAGCCATTTTTTCGGTGACCATGCCGTTCATGGCAGCCCAACCGGCCCTTGCCCTGATCCTGGGACCTATAGCGCTGATCGTTGCCGTATCCCGGATTTATTTGGGTTTGCACTACCCTTCCGACGTGCTCGCCGGGGCTGTAATCGGATCGTCCGTTGCCCTTGGAACGGTTGCATTATGGGCGTAAAGGGGATATTGTAAATGGTAGAAAAACCTTGCAGGAAAAGGTGAAACTAAAGTGCAAAAACAAAGAGTCTTGCTTTTATCTGAGGGGTTTGGAGCCGGACATACCCAGGCGGCATACGCGCTCTCCAGCAGTTTACGCAAAGTGGCACCACACGTGCAGACCAAAGTCCTAGAACTGGGCAGTTTTTTAAATCCGAGAGTGGCACCGATCATTATTACCGCCTATAAGAAAACGGTATCCACCCAACCGCGTCTTGTACGCATGATGTACCGCAGCAATTATAAAAAATCACTGAACCGATTGACGACTCTGGCTCTCCATCGGATATTCTATACGCGCACGATCCAGCTGATCCGGCAGCTTCACCCGGATGTCATCGTTTGTACTCATCCAATACCTAGCGCCATTATTTCACGGATCAAGCGGCTGGAAATGCTTGACGTGCCTCTCTGCACGGTGATAACCGATTATGACGCTCATGGCACCTGGATCAGCAGGGAAGTGAACAGCTACCTTGTATCCACTGAACAAGTGAAGCAGAAACTGCTTGAACGAGGGGTCGAGGAGGACAAAATCCGGATTACAGGAATTCCGGTTCATCCGAATTTCTGGGAACGTCACCGGCAAGAAGATATCCGGGCTCAATATAACCTGAAAAACATCCCAACCGTGCTTGTCATGGGTGGCGGATGGGGCTTTATGAAGGATGAGGCGGTCAATGCCTACCTAGCTTCTTACCGCGACGTGATTCAGATCATCTTCTGCTTCGGAAGCAACACCAAATCACTGGAGAAGATGAAAAAGGATTCCCGTTTCATTCATGAACATATCCACTTGCTGGGATTCACGCGGGAGATAGACAAGCTGATGGATGCATCCGATTTACTGATAACGAAACCCGGCGGAATGACCTGCACGGAAGGCCTGGCGAAAGGCATTCCCATGCTGTTCCATAAACCGCTCCCGGGGCAGGAAGAGGAGAATTCACAGTACTTCACCTCCCAGGGTTGGGGTACGCCTATCGGTTCCCTGGATGACATTACCGCTTGGATCAACAGGCTCACGGACAATTACGATGAGGTTGTACGGGCCAGGGAAGAAGTTCTCGACCATATCGCTAGTTATTATCCGCTGCAAAGTGCACAGGCCATTATGGATCTTATTGAACGTAATACAGTGACGACATAATTCTACGATTATCGGTTTACAAGCAAAAAACAGACCTCCAAAACTTTGGAGGTCTGTTTTACTATTGCTAAAATTGCTCCATTTTATGATCGTGATAACGGCGCAGGGCCAACTCGCCGACCTTAACCTCACAACGGTAAATCGGCATCCCTTGTCCTACGAATTTACTCTCATATTCCGTCATGACATGCTCTTCATTAATCCCGTCTCCATGCAGATTAAGCGAGATACTGCCCATCTGCAAGCCGTTTGCGGCAAATGCGTTTAGCGAAAATTCAAACAGCTCCCGCGAATCGGTTTTAAAATGTATTTCGCCTTCCTCATTCAGTAAAGTGCGGTATTTGTCGAGAAAACGCGGATGCGTAAGCCGTCTCCGTCCGTGCTTCTTCTTCGGCCACGGATCGCTGAAGTTCAAATAAACCCGCTCGACTTCGCCGGGAGCGAAAAATTCCTCGATCGATTCGATGTTGCCAAGCGCAAGCCGGACATTATGCGAATTTTCCGGTTCATGCCCGCTCCAGATATTCCGCACCTTCTCGCTTCCCCGGCGGATCAGTTCATCGTACATATCCATCCCCACAAAGTTGCAGTCCGGATGCTTGAAGCTCATTCCGCTGATAAATTGTCCCTTGCCCATGCCAAGCTCGATATAAAGAGGGCGATCATTCCCGAACATTTGGCTCCATTTTCCTTTATATTCCCGGGGATCCAGAACGACAAGATCCTCCTGCTGCTCCAAATTTTCCCGGATTCCCTTTCTGCCGCGTAAACGCATCTCATTCCTCCGCTTTCATGTAAGTGCCAAAATCAATATTCCATTACTGAAATATTGTGCCGAAGTTCGAACTAAAAGTAAAGAGATAAAAATGAATCATGATCCCCTGACAAAGGGAAAAGGAATCCTGACGGACCGCCGGGGAGACGGTACGGGGATTCCTTTTCCGATATATTTTGGAATTGGGGTCCAAACGTAGTTTAGGTACAATTAAAATAACATAATCTGTCATTCATCGCAAGAAAAGACCCCTTCGATTATTCCCCTTTTTTCGTAAAATTTGATACAATGATTCATGAGAAGCCGCTTGATCAAAGGCTTTGCGGCCCTTAATCGACACAAAAACTTATTTTGTGACAAACACGGACACAAAAGATAAAGGAGCAAAAATG
Organism: Fontibacillus phaseoli; assembly: GCF_003337355.1. GTDB lineage: Bacteria > Bacillota > Bacilli > Paenibacillales > Paenibacillaceae > Fontibacillus > Fontibacillus phaseoli. Next base: position 22,916 of record NZ_QPJW01000003.1, read on the forward strand.
ACCACTACACTATCAGCGACACCCAGACTTTGGAGCGATAAACGTTTTCATACCTGGAATACAGAAATGCGGGAGCAGTTCGGGGATAAAGTATTCAAAGTTATGCTCGACGCCGGCTTTACTTGCCCGAACCGGGACGGATCCATCGCCAAAGGCGGATGTACTTTTTGCAGCGCCCGCGGCTCGGGGGATTTCGCCGGCAGCCGACGCAATGATCTGGTATCCCAATTCAATACGATCCGTGACAGGCAGCACCTAAAATGGCCCAATGCCAAATATATCGGTTATTTCCAGGCTTATACGAATACGTATGCGCCCGTGGAGGAGCTGCGGGAATACTACGAGGCTATTTTGGAACAGCCTGGAGTGGTCGGTCTCTCCATTGCGACGCGTCCCGATTGTCTCCCTGACGATGTCGTCGATTATTTGGCCGAACTGAACGAACGAACCTACCTGTGGGTGGAAATGGGACTGCAAACTATTCATGAATCAACATCGACGCTGATAAACCGCGCACATGATACAAAGTGTTATCTCGATGCGGTAGAGAAACTTCGCAAGCGGAATATTCGCGTTTGCACGCATATCATTTACGGGCTCCCACAGGAAAGTCATGAAATGATGCTGGAGACAGGGCGGGCCGTGGCGCATATGGATGTCCAGGGCATCAAGATCCACCTGCTGCACCTGATGCGCAAAACGCCGATGGTAAAACAATATGAGGCCGGCCTTCTACAGTTTTTGGAAAAAGACGAATACGTGAAACTGATCGTGGACACGCTTGAATTTCTGCCGCCAGAAATGATTGTACACCGCTTGACCGGCGACGCTCCGCGCGACCTGTTGATCGGACCGATGTGGAGTCTCAAAAAGTGGGAAGTACTGAATGCGATCGATGATGAGCTGAAGCAGCGCGACACTTGGCAGGGAAAATTCTGGAGGGGATGACATGGGGTTTCTCTCGGTACTGAGCTTTGCACATAAATTGGCGGGTGAACGATTGCAGCCGGGCGACATCGCCGTAGATGCGACGGCCGGTACAGGCACCGACACCCTCTTTCTGTCAAAAGCCTGCGGGCCGCGCGGCCACGTCTATGCTTTTGACATCCAGTCCAAGGCGCTTTCTCTTACCCGCACCAGGCTGGAGAAAGAGACGTCAGGAACGCTGTCCGCCGTAACTTTGCTGCAACGCAGCCATGCGGAGATGGAGTCGGCATTGCCGCTAAATATTCATGGCAAGCTTGGAGCCGTCATGTTTAACTTGGGGTACTTGCCGGCTGATGGAGCCGACAAGGCAGTAATTACGAATACGGAAAGCACGCTAAAGGCCCTGAATGAAGCTGTGAGGCTTCTAAAGCCTCGAGGAATCCTGACAGTTGTTCTCTACCCCGGTCACCCGGGAGGAGAAGAGGAAGCAGCGACAGTCGAAGCCTGGACCGCCAACCTGCCGCAATCCGCTGGACAGGGTATACTTTACCGCCAGCCGCAGAAGCCGGCTTCGCCTTACCTCATCGCCATTGATAAAAAATAAAAGGCCACCGTGTTTTGCTGAAGGGATTTCCAAAATATAAAAAGGAAGTGCTGCAGCATGCAAGAACAAACATTTACGTTTGAAAATGAAGCAGGTCAACATGTTTACGTGTACTCCTGGTCTCCCAGTGATCCTGGCACACCTCTTCGCGGTGTAATTCAAATCGCCCACGGTATGAGCGAAACGGCGGAGCGGTATAGTCGGTTTGCGGAAACGCTGACGAAGGAAGGCTTTCTGGTGTACGCCAATGATCACCGGGGCCACGGTCGAACCGCAAGCAGCCCGGATGAGCTCGGCTGGCCGGGCCAAGACGGTTTGAACGGTATGGTACGCGATATCATTACACTTGGCGAACTTATTCATGACAGGCATTCCGAATTCCCCCTGTTTCTCATGGGACACAGCATGGGGTCCTTCTTAACTCAAAAAACGATGTATACCCGGCCGGAGAGATACAGAGGATTCATTCTTTCGGGTACCAACGGTCCACGGGGGCTCCTCTCCTTCGGCCAAAACCTGGCGCGGTTTCAAGCACGGCTTCAGGGACCGGAACATGCGAGCTTGCTTTTGAACGCGTTGTCGTTCGGCAGTTTCAATAAAAACTTTATGCCCATGCGGACGCCCTTCGACTGGTTGTCCAGAGACGAGCAGGAAGTGGATAAGTTCGTGAAGCATCCGCTTTGCGGGTTTGTTTGCAGCTCCGGATTTTTTCACGGCTTGTTCGGTTTACTGCGCGAGATACATCGTCCCGACCGGATGAGCCTCATTCCCAAGGACAAACCGGTTTATATTTTCGGAGGGGATCAAGACCCTGTAGGCCTTGAAGGCAAAGGGGTGCTTCGGCTGCTATCCCTTTACGAGCGGCTAGGGCTACAGGATCTTGAATTTAAGCTGTACCCCGGCGGAAGGCATGAAATGCTGAACGAGCTCAATCGGGACGAAGTCACCCGCGATACAGCCGATTGGCTGAAGCGGCAGTTGCCTTCTTAAAGTTAGTTTCGATATCTTACATAGGTCGTAAAATACGGCAAGGGGACTGACACAAAAGCAAATCATTGCTTAGGTCTGTCCCCTTGCTTATTGATATTCCGATAAAATTAACGCGTGTCAGCCACTACGGTGCGTCTGGAGTTGTCGCTTCCTCTTCCTCCGGATGATCGAGCCAACTGCGAATCATGGACAGCAATTGTGTGCTGTTTACAGGCTTTGTAATATAGTCGGAAGCCCCTGCCTCAAGGCAGGCCTCCCGGTCGCCGCTCATCGCCTTGGCCGTAAGTGCGATTATCGGCAGGTTCTCGAACTCCGGCTTTTTGCGGATGGCCCGGGTCGTTTCGTACCCGTCCATAATCGGCATCATAATATCCATCAGCACAATTTCGATCGATGGTGTATTTTCCAGGATCTGAATCGCCTCCTGGCCGTTCTCCGCAGGGATCACCTTCATGTTATGACGCTCCAGAATCGTCGTTAGCGCGAAGATATTCCGAATATCGTCATCCACCACAAGCACTTGTTTGGATGTGATCATCTCATCGGACTCATGCAGCTTGACCAGCATTTGCCGTGATTCGTCGGACAGATTTTCCGCTTTACGGTGCAGGAACAGACTGCTTTCGTCCATCATCTGAACCGGTGTCTTGACCTCTTTGATCACAGAGTGCTTCATTAATTCCTCAAGCTGCGCCTCCTGTTCCGGGGTCCATTTTCGGTTCCTGTTCAAAATGATCGGCACGGACTTGTTCTGAATATTTTTGTGAATTTCGTGAACCAGGCTGAGCACGTCGGTATTGCCCAGATCATTATCGATCAGAATGACGTCAAAGCTGCTCGACTTCAGTTGGTTGATCGCCTTTCGTCCAGTATCCACCATAACGATTTCCAAGTCGTCATTGTCGAGAAGCTGCAAAAGTTGATCGCTTCGCTCGCTATCGCTGATTGCGATGAGCACCCTATGCACCAAGCGGGTCGAAAACTCTCTCAATTGATCCAGCTTCGTTTCGAGTTCTTCATTCGTCACCGGCTTGCCGATATATTCGTACACGCCTTTTTGACGCAGCGGAATCTCATCTTCTTCCACAGTGATGACGCAAATCGGAATGTGCCGGACACTAAGGTCGTTTTTCAACTGGTCGATCACCAGCCAGCCGTCCATATCTTTCAAGCGCAGATCAAGAGTAATGGCGTCCGGAGTGTATTTTTGGGCAAGTTCAAGCGCCCCGTTTCCTCGGGTGGTTATAATCGCCTTGATTCCTTTTTTATGCAAAATATCGAGCAGAATCTCATTGAACTTCACATCGTCTTCCACGATCAAAAATACGCTGTCCCCGGGCTCAATGGCATCCCGGTCGTCCCGGATGATCCTCTCTTCTCTAGGAGCGCCGCCTCGCTTCGATTCACGGGGCGTAACATCGATGATTTCCGGCACGTACTTCGGAAAGGACGACACTGCCTCCAACTGGGAAACTTCTTCCGTCTCATGTCCCGGAATGTCCAAATATAACGGCAGGAACAGATTAAATACGCTGCCTTTATTCACCACGCTAAACAGCGTAATCTCGCCGCCCAGCAAGACCGCAATCTCGCGCGAGATGGCTAGTCCCAGGCCGGTCCCCCCATATTCCCGGCTCGTGCTTCCGTCAGCCTGCTGGAACGCCTCAAATATAATCGCCTGTTTATCGGTCGGAATTCCGATGCCTGTATCGCTGACCGAGAAGCAAATAACTTCTTTAGCCCTGTTCAACCGTTCGCTCCCTGCGCTCCACCCTTCGCTTGCTTTATGGATATGGAGCAGGACCTGGCCCTCTTCCGTAAACTTGAAAGCGTTAGATAGCAAATTTTTAAGTACCTGCTGCAGCCGTTTTGGATCGGTCACCATTTTTTCAGGAAGATCCGACTCGAGCTTTATCGAAAAGTCCAGCCTCTTGTTGTCAACCATGTGGCGGAATGTCCGCTCCAGGCCGTCCGTGACTTCCCTGATTTGAAGTTCGTTATATTCCGCGGTAACCGTACCTGATTCGATTTTGGACAAGTCCAGAATATCGTTGATTAACTCAAGCAACTCAATGCCCGCGTCCTGAATCGTCTGGGCAAATTTCACCTGGTAATCGCTGAGATTCTCATCGGGGTTTTCGGCCAACTGCTCGGCCAGAAGCAGCAGCGAGTTGAGCGGCGTACGAAGTTCGTGCGACATATTGGCCAAAAACTCGGATTTATAACGCGAGGTCAAAGCAAGCTGTTCCGCTTTTTCCTCGAGTACACGTCTGGCAATTTCCACTTCATTGTTTTTGCTCTCTACTTCCGCCTTTTGGAGAACGAGCAACCGTGCTTTCTCCTCCAGTTCCTCATTTGTATCCTGTAGCTCCATTTGTTGGTTTTGCAGTTCCTCGGTAAGCGACTGGGACTGCATCAGCAGTTCCTCCGTCCGCCGGTTCGCTTGCATCGTGTTAATTACGATACCGATCGATTCCGTCAATTGGTCAAGGAAATCAAGATCGATATCGGTAAAGCTGCGGAATGAAGCCAGCTCCAGCACGGCGAGCACCTGATCTTCAAAGATGATCGGCAAGAGCACGATATTCAGAGGAGCCGATTCGCCGAGACCGGAAGAAATCACGACATAATCTCCAGGCACGTTCGTAAGCAGGATTCGCTGCTTCTCGATCAGGCACTGGCCGACCAGGCCTTCTCCGGAACGGAATTGATTGGATAGATGCTTCCTCTGCTGATAAGCATAGCTGGCGAATAAGGCCAACGTCGGTTCGCCGTTTACCGGTTCGTTAATATACATGACGCCATGCTGCATGGAAACGAGCGGAGCCAGCTCCGACAATATCATGCGGCACACGGCATACAGGTCACGCTGCCCTTGGAGCAATCTGGAGAACTTGGCGAGATTCGTCTTCAACCAATCCTGCTCCGTGTTGATCCGGGTCGTCTCTTTCAGATTACGGATCATTTCATTCACATTGTCCTTCAATTCGGCGACTTCACCGACAGCGGCCACATCAATGCTCCGCGACAGGTCGCCTTTGGTTACCGCCGTGGCAACCGTCGTAATGGCTCGAACCTGGGTCGTCAACGTACTGGCCATGTAATTTACGTTATCGGTCAAATCACGCCACGTACCCGCCGCACCGGGCACGCTGGCCTGTCCTCCCAGCTTTCCTTCCGCGCCAACCTCGCGGGCCACGGTCGTAACCTGATCCGCAAATGTGGCCAGCGTATCGATCATGTTGTTGATCGTGTCCGTCAGCTCGGCGATTTCCCCCTTGGCGTCTACCGTCAGCTTCTGATTCAGGTTCCCGCCGGCGACCGCAGTAACGACCTTTGCGATTCCCCGAACCTGGTCCGTCAGGTTCGCAGCCATTATATTAACGTTATCGGTCAAATCTTTCCAGATGCCGCCAACGCCACGTACTTGGGCCTGACCGCCGAGTTTGCCGTCGGTGCCTACCTCCCGCGCTACCCGCGTTACCTCGGAAGCAAATGAATTGAGCTGATCCACCATCGTATTGATTGTGTTTTTGAGCTCAAGCAACTCGCCTTTCACATCTACGGTAATTTGCTTCGACAGATCCCCGTTTGCCACCGCGGTCGTCACTCCGGCGATATTCCGCATCTGGATCGTCAGATTGCTGGTCATCGTATTCACCGTGTCCGTGAGGTCTTTCCACGTTCCGGATACGTCCTTCACATCCGCCTGCGCACCCAGCTTTCCTTCGGTGCCGACCTCGCGGGCTACGCGGGTTACTTCGGAGGCAAACAGGCTGAGCTGATCCACCATCGTATTCATCGTATTTTTCAATTCCAGGATTTCGCCTTTGGCGTCTACCGTAATTTTTTTCGAAAGGTCGCCTTTCGCGACGGCCGTCGTCACTTCCGCAATGCCCCGAACCTGATCGGTCAGATTTCGGGCCATGTTATTTACGCCTTCGGTCAAATCCTTCCATGTACCCCCGACGCCTCTCACCTCGGCTTGTCCGCCGAGCTTGCCTTCGGTACCTACTTCCAGCGCTACCCGCGTGACTTCGGAAGCAAACGTGGACAATTGATCCACCATCGTGTTGATCGTATTTTTCAGTTCCAAAATTTCACCCTGTACATCCGCGGTAATCTTCTTGGAAAGATCGCCGTTCGCGACAGCCGTCGTAACGACCGCTATGTTCCGCACCTGGTTCGTCAAATTGGACGCCATGTAGTTTACGCTCTCCGTTAAATCGCGCCATGTGCCGGCTACCCCGCGCACCTGGGCTTGTCCGCCCAGCATCCCGAGCGTACCTACCTCACGGGCCACCCGCGTAACCTCGGATGCGAAAGTGGACAATTGATCCACCATGATATTAATGGTGTTCTTCAACTCCAGGATTTCACCCTTGGCGTTAACTGTAATATGCTTGGATAAATTCCCTTTAGCGACCGCGGTCGTAACCTCGGCGATATTGCGCACCTGATTCGTCAAATTGGACGCCATGTAGTTTACGCTTTCCGTCAGGTCGCGCCACGTACCGGCTACTCCGGTAACCTCGGCCTGACCGCCGAGAATCCCCTCCGTACCGACCTCCCGCGCCATCCGCGTAACCTCGGAAGCAAAGGTAGACAATTGATCCACCATCGTGTTGATCGTATTTTTAAGCTCTAAAATTTCGCCTTGCACATTCGCCGTGATTTTCTTGGACAGATCGCCGTTTGCGACCGCCGTCGTCACGACCGCTATGTTCCGTACCTGATCTGTCAGGTTAGAAGCCATATCATTAACGCTATCGGTCAAATCCTTCCAGGTTCCCGAAACTCCCTTAACCTCGGCCTGCCCGCCAAGCTTGCCTTCCGTGCCTACCTCCCGCGCCACCCGCGTCACTTCCGAGGCAAACATGGATAACTGGTCCACCATCGTATTTATCGTGTCCTTCAGTTCCAGAATTTCGCCCTTGGCATTTACGGTGATTTGCTTCGTCAAATCGCCTGTCGCAACGGCCGTTGTAACGGCTGCGATATTCCGTACCTGATTCGTCAGATTGGCAGCCATGTTGTTTACGCTGTCCGTCAGGTCTTTCCAGGTCCCGGACACGCCTTTGACATCCGCCTGACCGCCCAGCTTACCGTCGGTACCGACCTCCCGGGCCACCCGCGTCACTTCCGAAGCGAACGTGCTGAGCTGATTGACCATCATATTGATGTTATTCGCCGTTCTTAAATATTCCCCGGTCAGAGGTCTGCCTTCGAACTCTACCTCTACCTTCTGCGTCAAATCCCCTTGTGCCACCGCGTTAATTACGCGGGCCACTTCGGCAGTAGGTTGAACGAGATCGCTCACAAGTCCGTTCAGCGATTCAATAACGAGTTCCCAGGATCCGCCTGTGTTTTTATGATTGAACCGCCGAGTCAGCTTACCTTCCTTGCCAACAACTTCAGCCACGGTGCGGATCTCGCCCACCAGGTTTTCCTGCATGTCCATGATCTCATTAAACGTGTCTGCCACTTTGCCGGAGATACCGGTCCGGTCGTAAGGCATTCGAAAAGAAAAGTTCCCTTTTTTCATAGCCATTAAAGCATTCAGCAACTCACCGGCATCGATATGATCATTCGACAGCTGGGGAAGCTGTTGTTCTTGATCCGACATCTTCAATCCTCTCCCGACATGTTGTATATTGACTTAACAACAACCTATGACAATTTCTTCACATTTATTATTTTACTATGGAAATTGGCCCCCTGTCATTATTCCGGGGGATTCAAGGAAATATTACCCATAAAGTAAATTCCCGCCAAGCCATAAGGCTCAGCGGGAAAATGACGAATATTTTTCTACAAGACAAAAGCTCTAGAGATAATCACGAGCAGAATGAAAAGTACCAAAATAGCCCCGGTAGACGTAAACATACCGCCTACATATCCTCTATCGCCATATCCACTATTTCCGCCAACTACACCACTCACAGGGATTCCTCCTTTGGTTTAGAGTACATCCTATTTTATTCCAAACCCAGGGGAATGATTGGGCCTTTGACACACATAGGCTCAAGCCTGAAGTAACCGGAGATTATTCTCTGCTTGAGCAATTCCATTTACGATCCAAGCGATCCACACGATTGCCGGTCCCAATCCCTAAATCCTTATACCGGAAACGACGTAAACGTCGACGTGTTTACCTTATAATACACCGGCCGTTGATCGTTTGAATCCTGCTGGTACAAGACGACGAGCAGGGTGCCGCCCTGTCGCCGGTCAAGGGCCTCCTTACCTTCCAGCACGTCCTCGAGTGAAAAAGGCAGTTCGTCCAGTACGGCAAATTTCTGTAAATCCCGCTCCTCTAGCCCGTGGGCTGCAAAGGCTGCGGACACCTCTGAAGGCCGATCCGCCAGTGCTTTGAAATACCCGCTCCGCCGCTGCTTATCCATCCGGTCTTCCCACCAGATTTTGCGCGGCTTGTACTTATGGCCCAAAAAGTAGTCCAGTTTCATCAGCCCCAGGACGATATCCGGCTGCTTCATACCACGCCACTCCAGGAATTCATAAAGCCGAGTGAACAAATCTTCCAATTGATGGCCGATCCGCTGCCAGGCCCGATCTTCCCAAAAATCGCCCAGCTCCTGAAAGAAATCAAACGGGGAATCGAATTCGCGGGTAATCAGGAATTCCATTGTATGATCCATCCGGTGGTCGTTCCAGTACTTTTCCAGGACATCCTCCAGCCGCTTCAGCCGGATGATATCCGAAAAAGGCATGATATCATTACCCAGAATTTCGTAGGGGGCATGATCCATATAGGTGTAATTATACTTGGCCGCTTCATTTCGAAGTCCCGTGCCGCGAAGCATTTTCAGGAACCCAAGCTGCAATTCCTCGGGACGCATGGCAAATACGTCGTTGAATGTTTTACGGAACGAGGCGTAATCCTCCTCGGGTAACCCGGCGATCAGATCAAGATGCTGGTCTATTTTGCCGCTTTCCTTGATCTTCATTACGGTTCTGGTCAGCTTGGTAAAGTTCTGGCGGCGCTTCACCAGTTCATTCGTGTTGTCGTTCGTCGACTGAACCCCGATCTCGAAGCGGAAAATATCCGGCGGAGCGTTCTCCGCCAAATAATCGAGCACCTCAGGTCGCATAATATCCGCCGTAATCTCAAACTGGAACACGCAACCGCCGTGATTGTGAATCAGAAAATCAAACATTTCCATCGCGTAGCTGCGGTTGATGTTAAAGGTCCGATCCAGAAATTTGATCGTTTTTGCCCCGTGGCTGATCAGGTACAGAATATCCGATTTTACCCGCTCGATATCATAGTAACGTACCCCCACCTCGATACTGGAGAGGCAAAACTGGCAGTTGAACGGACAACCCCGGCTCGTTTCGAAATACACGATGCGCTTGCCCAGATCCGGAATATCCTCCGGAAACCGGTGCGGCGACGGAAGCGTATTGAGGTCGGACTTCGGTCGGGGAGGATTTACCCTGATTTCCCCGTCCTTGCGGTAAGCTGCGCCGAATACATAATGGAATTTTCGTTCCCCGGCCAGCTCCTGGAGCAAATGATGGAACGTTTCCTCTCCATCCCCCATAACGATGAAATCAACGCTGTCCGCCCGTTCCATCCAGTAAGCCGTATCGTAAGAGACTTCGGGACCGCCCAGCACGATCGCCGTTTCCGGCATCACCTTTTTCAGCATATTTGTCAACTTGATCGTTTCTTCGATGTTCCAGATATAACAGGAGAAGCCGATGACATCCGGCCGTTTCTTATATAAATCGGACACGATGTTCAGCACCGGGTCCTTGATCGTATATTCCGCCAAATCGATGTCGAACTCATTCCCGCTGTATGCTTTAAGCAACCGGATCGCCAGCGAGGTATGGATGTATTTTGCATTTAATGTGGCTAAGATGACTTTCATCGTTCACAACCCTATTCCATATTTTGAAAAAACTCGAGAAACGGCACGCCGTATTTACGGTATTTCACTTCGCCGACGCCTTTAATCCGCAGCATTTCCGCTTCGCTTGTCGGGCATACCGTGCTCATTTCGCGCAGGGTGGCATCGTTGAAAATAATATAGGAAGGCACGCGCTCTTTTTCGGCCAAATCCCTGCGGATCAGGCGCAGTTGTTCGAATACCGTCTCGTTCACCGCCGAAGGCCCGTTATCATAGGAAGCGCCTCTTCGACGTGAACCGGCCGCCGTCCCGGCACTTTTCGCCGCGGAGTGTTCCGGCGCGCGCATCATCACCTGATGCTGCCCTCTCAGGACATCCGCAGCCAACGGTTGAAGCCGGACAACGGGGTATTGCCCTTCGGAAAGAGCGAGATAACCCTCGGCAATAAACACATTGATCAGCTCCGAAATCTCTTTCTCGGTACGGCGCCGCATCATACCATAAGTCGGCAGACTGTCGAATCCGTACTGAAGCACTTTCTTGTTCTGCGAGCCTTTGAGCACCGAGGATACCAGCGACACGCCGAAACGCTCCCTCATCCTGTGGATGCAGGAGAAGATGATTTGCGCGTCCACCGTCATGTCGACAAGCTCACGCTCGTCGCGGCAGGAACTGCAAATGCCGCAAGCTTCCCGGCTATGGGCTTCACCGAAATAATCCAGCATCGCCCAGCGCAAGCAACTATTCGAGTAGCAATACTCAATCATCTGTTGAAGCTTTTTGTACTCATTGCGCTTCCGGTTCTCGTCCTGCGGATTTTGTTCGATCAGGAACTTCTGCGTCATGATATCCTGCGGACTGAACAGCAGGATGCAATCGCTCGGCTCGCCGTCCCGTCCGGCCCGGCCCGCCTCCTGAACGTAAGCCTCCATATTTTTCGGCATATTGTAGTGAATCACGTACCGCACGTTCGATTTATCGATTCCCATCCCGAAGGCATTGGTCGCAACCATCACCCGGATGTCGTCATACAGGAACGCCTCCTGGCTCTCCTCCCGTTCACTGTCGGATAACCCGGCATGATAGCGTCCAGCCGGAATGCCGTTTTGCCGCAAACGGTTATACATATCATCAACCTCCTTACGCGTCGCCGCGTAAATAATCCCCGGCTGATGCCCGTGCGTAGTTACGTAATTCATAATGAAATCCCGTTTGTTTTCGCCGCGCAGAACCGACATGGCCAAATTGTCGCGGCCCAGCCCCGTAACGAAAACGGACGGATCGTTAAGCCTCAGCAACCGGATCATGTCATCCATGACCTCCGGCGTTGCGGTCGCCGTAAAAGCCGCAAGGATCGGGCGTCTCGGCAGACTGTTCACGAACGGCGATACCGCGAGATAGCTTGTCCGGAAATCATGTCCCCACTGCGATACGCAGTGGGCCTCGTCGACGGCAACGCAAGAAATTTCCAGTCCGCTCATTTCTTCGCGGAACCAATCCAGCTCCAGTCGCTCCGGCGCTACGTACAGCAGCTTCAGTTCCCCGCGTTTCGCGGCTCGGATGCGCTCGTTCACCTCTTTGCCGGAAAGGGTGCTGTTAATAAAAGCGGCCGATATCCCCATCGTGATCAAGGCGTCGACCTGATCTTTCATGAGCGAGATGAGCGGGGATATGACAAGGGTTAATCCGGGCTGCAACAGCGCGGGAACCTGATAGCAGATCGACTTGCCGCCGCCTGTAGGCATAATGCCGAGCGTATCGGCTCCATTCAGCATGCTGGCGACGATTTTTCGCTGCCCTTCGCGGAAATCAGGGTATCCGTAATATTTTTGCAGCAACTGCTGCGCTTGTTCCAAGGTGGGGATATGCACATTCATTGAACCAAACTCCTTATATCGGTACATGTTTTACCGGCCAATAAACCTTCTCTCCAGTTTACCGGGCCTTAAGCCAATGGGCAACTTCCGTCTTGGGTCCTGCTTGATTTTACGGAATGCAATACCTGGTACATAAAGTCCATAACTCTTACTAACACTTACTATTATATACTTTCATCCGGAAGAGAGGCCGGTTTATTGGATTGGAGGAGCGGACCATGCAAAAGTGGAGTGAAAATTACAGGGCCTATGCGCAAAAAAAGAAACTTTCCCGCGAGGAACCATTATCCGGCAAGAGAGGCCCGCACTTCCTCGGCACTTTGCTCGATGAGAATTTGGCTCAATTTGAACAATCCATCGGCGCCAACGGCGATCTGGCCGTCCGGGAATTCCAGATTGCGCGCCGATACCGGGCAGCCCTTGTCTTCCTTTCTTCCATGACGGATCAGAAAGGAATTCAAGAGAACATCTTAAAGCCACTGATGCTGTGGCGGGAAAATGAATCCGGAGACAATGGAGGCTATGAAGATTCCGGGGATTCCGTAGTTTCCGATTCCTCGGCATCCCTGGAGAACAGCCTGATCGACCGGCTATGGAACGAGACGATCTATATTAATGAAGGTCAAAAAACCTCCGACCTGTCCCTGCTCTTCAATTTATTAACATCCGGTCATGTACTGCTTCTGCTGGACCGATGCGGCGAAGCGCTTGCCTTTGCCATGCGTCAGATTGAGAAAAGGGGCATTGAGCAGCCCCAGACGGAACAGGTGATCCGCGGCGCGCGCGAAGGTTTCATCGAACTGTTGGACACCAATTTATCGCTGATCCGATATCGGCTGCAAAGCCCGGATCTGAAGATCGAAACCGGTCCGGTCGGACAGCGCACCAATTCCCGCGTCGCGGTTTGCTATCTTAACGGAATTGCGGATCCCGAATTGGTCGAAGAAGCCATGCTGCGCATTTCCAAAATCGATTTCGACGGGATCATCGATGCCGGTTACATCGAACAATTCATTGAAGATCAGCCCATTTCTCCTTTTCCGCAAGTTCAAAATACGGAACGGCCCGATAAAGCCGTAGCCGCCTTGCTGGAAGGCAGAGTCATCATCATGGTCGACGGCTCGTCCTTTGCCCTGATCGTCCCCGCGCTGTTCGACCAATTTTTCCAGACGGTCGACGATTATTCCGAACGCTTTATTATCGGAAGCCTGGTGCGCATCATCCGGCTTGTTGCCTTGCTATTTTCTCTGTTTTTCCCGTCGCTGTATGTCTCGGTCATTTCCTATAATCCCGAACTGCTGCCTACCGATTTTGCGGTCGCCATCTCGGGAGGACGGGCCGGCGTTCCTTTCCCCGCCGTACTGGAAGTGTTCATTATGGAGGTATCCATGGAAATTTTGCGGGAAGCCACCATTCGTCTGCCGCAAATGATCGGCGGCGCCCTCTCCATCGTCGGCGTGCTGGTCGTCGGACAGGCTGCGGTGTCCGCGGGTCTAGCCAGTCCGATCACCGTAGTGATCGTCGCGTTAACCACGATCGGTTCGTTCGCCACTCCGGCCTACAATGCCGCAATCGCCCTGCGGATGCTTCGTTTTCCGCTGATTTTACTGGCGGGATTATTCGGTTTGTACGGCGTGATGATCGGCACTATTTTAATTATTAACCACCTGCTTTACCTGGAGTCGTTCGGCATACCGTATCTCTTCACCTTGGTTACCGGTATGCGGGAGCGCTTGACCGACACGGTTATTAGAGTCCCTCTTTGGTGGATGAACCGGCGGCCGTCCCATTTGCATCCGGTTGACGCAACCCGTTTGCCTGATGGAGAAACGCAATCCTATATCGATGGAATATTCCGGACAAAGGAGAGAGCACATGAACAGGAAGCAAAAAATCTCAACGATCCAAACCGCCCTCGTCGTCGCTAGCACTACGTTTGGCGTTGGTGTTTTAAGTTTCCCGAGAGTTATGGCTCAAACTGCCGGAAGCGGCGCTCCGCTGATGACAGTGTTAGGCTTGGTTCTGGCTTTGTTCGGACTGTGGCTCGTGACTACGCTAGGACAGCGCTTCAGGGGACAGACCATATTCGATTACGGGCAAGCGCTGATCGGAAGATGGCCAGCAAGCGCAGTTAATCTGATTTTGTTCATCTTCTTCACCGTTTCGGCGGCCCTTTCTTCCCGTCAATTCGGCGATGTGCTATCCATCGTCGTGTTTCGCAGGACACCGATCGAAGTCAGCATCATCCTGATTTTGTTGACGACCGCATTTTCCTGCAGACGGGATATCGTAAAATTCAGCTATATCCACATTTTCTACTTTCCCTTTATCTTTGTTCCATACCTCGTAATAATGCTGGTATCGCTGCAAAAAATCGATGTATTGAACCTGCTGCCGCTAACCGGAAACAACTCCATGAAGTTTATTCCGGGAATTACGGAATCGGCATCCCTGTTTCTCGGATCGTTTATCATTACGATTTTGATCCCCCATATGCAAAAACCGAAATCGGCGATGAAATCGTCCCTCTTCGGGATCATCATCAGCGGAGGAGCCTACCTGGTCATGATCTTCTCGGTGCTCGGCATATACGGGGTGGAAGAAACCAAGGTACTGCTCTATCCCACCCTGGAACTTTCCAGGTCCATTTCTTTGGGTGGGGGTGTTTTGGAGCGGTTTGATGCTCTTTTCATCGTCATCTGGTTCATTACTGTTTATACCACGCTTTATTCCAGTTACTATCTGGCATCCTATGCATTTAGCAGGCTATTCCGTTTTACCGACCAGCGTCTTACCTCTTCCTTTTTACTGCCGTTTATGTTGGCGATCGCCCTGCTGCCGCTCAATGTATTCCAAACGCGGAGCATCGTCCATCACACGGAGTTTACAGGCCTGCTTCTGCTGACTAGTTATCCCTTGCTGCTGAAATTGATCTCCTTATTCCGCCGGAAAGGAGGCATCCACCTTGAATAAACGGATTGTACTGAATGGGCTGCTCGGACTGCTGTTCATCTGCTCCGGATTGTTCCTGACCGGCTGCTGGGACAGCCTGGAGATCGAGAACAGAGCCTTGGTACTGGCGCTGGCCATTGATGAAGCCCCTCCCGGCAGCGAGAACGAAGAGGATAATGTAACGCATATAAACGACGGGAAATTGCCGGACAAAATGATCCGCATTACCGCACAAATCGCCGTTCCCGGGCGAGTTCCCCTGGGGCCCAGCAGCGCCACCAGCGGCGAGGAAACCCAAAATTCGGTATGGGTCGTCCAAGTGGTCGGCCATAGCCTGGATGACGCACTGAACAATTTGCAGCAGCAAATCGCCGATCCCAAATACTTGATCCATCTTCGGGTTATCGTCGTAAGTGAAGCTATCGCCAAGCAGGGATTGGAAGACCTTAGCGACTATCTTAAACGTAATCCGGAAGTCCGCCGCAGAACCTGGCTGCTCGTATCCGATATGGAAGCGGCAAAAATCATGAACGCCGCCCCGCCCTTGGAACGGGTGCCCACCTTATATCTGTTGTCCATGGTGGAAAAGGCGGTCAAAACCGGCAAATTTCCGCTCGACTATTTGGGTATTTTTTGGACGGCCGAATCCAAATGGGGACAGGACGGTTATCTCCCCTATATTTCCATTCGCGGAAAAGAAAATATCCTGATTAAGGGGATGGCCTATTTTAGCGGAGGAAAGCTGGCGGGAACGACGACGCCGATCGAAATCGGCGCCTTCATGGCTGCCAAAGGCATCGATCCCGGCGGATACTCCATCTTGCTCGACGTGCCCGGCATCGGCTTTGTCATGGTTCAAACCCAGGAGCGCCACACGAATATGCAGGTGGATATTCAGAACGGGTTACCTAAGGTTACCCTGAATATTAAACTGGAGGGGACGATCACGGAGCATAGCGAAGGCGGCGCAGACATCGGATCCAAGCAGGCTCTTGCCCTGATCGAAAAAACGTTCGCCACCAATGCCTCGGGAATCGTCGAAGATTTCCTGAAGGTGACTCAATCGAAGCGCTCGGACGTACTCGGCGTGGGCGAGTTGGTCAGAGCCCACCGTTCGGCTTACTGGAACAAGCATGTCCATTCCAAGCGAGACTGGGAAGACATTTATGCCAAAGTGCCCATGGATATCAAGCTCCATATGACGATCCGTCGCGTCGGCCTGAAAAATTAGGAGGGATTACAATGATTCGGGTTATTTCCTATGTCGCGATCATGTTCTTGTTTTCGGGATTTCTGATGCTCTTGATCGACCGGAAAATCTACATAACAGAACAAAGAAAAAAAGAAGCCAAAGCCGCCTCACTCCTTGGCTGGGTTAACCTGGCCTGTTCCCTGCTGCTTTTCGGCGCCTTTTTTTGGCTGCATTGAGTATTCTTCCAGACCTGCTGCGGTTTTATGGTACTTGCCCGTACGGCGTGGTATAGTTAAATCGGACAAAAATATCGGATGGAGAAGCAGACTTTTTATGAAAAACTCAAAGAATTCACAACCGCACCAGGCTAGTCATAAATCAAAATATAAAAACACAGTCCCCCCGCAGCGGAAGAAACCGGATTCCCGGATTTCCAACCGGAATACGGCGGAAGAAGTCGCCCCCGGCGACGTCATTGTCGTGACGATCAAACGGCTTGGAATCAACGGCGAGGGCGTCGGATACTACCGGCGCAAAGCGGTGTTCATTGAAGGCGCGCTTCCGGACGAGGTGATCAAAGCCGAAATCATCCGTGCTGAGACCAAGTATATTTCCGCGAAAATCAAGGATATCGAGAAGCGCTCCCCACACCGGATCGATGCCCCATGTCCGGTATTCGGCATTTGCGGCGGCTGCCAGATCCAGCATCTTTCCTATGAGGGGCAGCTTGCCAGCAAAACGGATATCGTTCGCGAAGCCTTTTCCCGGTATGCCGGGATGCAGGAAGTTCGAATGAAGCCGATGCTCGGCATGGAGCATCCTTGGGGCTACCGCAACAAAGCCCAGCTTCAATTGGGGATGCAGGAAGAAGGCATGATCGCCGGGCTGTACGCGGCGGATTCGCACAGGTTGATCGACATTACCGGCTGCCCGATCCAGCACCCGAAAATCAACGAGGCCGTCGACCGGACGCGCAATGTCCTGCAACACCTGAACATTCCGGTTTACCGGGAAAAGAGCAATCTGGGACTGGTGCGGACGATCGTGGTACGCTGGGGCTTCCAGTCCGGGCAACTTCAGGTGACGCTCGTCACGGCGAGCGACAAGCTGCCGCAGCGCGAGCAGCTTGTCAAGGAGCTCCGGCTGGCGATGCCGGAGCTGACGAGCATCGCGATGAACGTCAATCCCAAGAACACGTCGCTCGTGTTCGGCCACAAGACGTTCATCCTGTGGGGGGAGGACAGCATCCGGGAGTCGCTCGGCGACCTGGAGTTTACGCTGTCCCCGCGCGCTTTTTTTCAGCTTAACCCGTTGCAGACGGTCAAACTGTATGAAGCGGTGCGCAACGCTGCAGGGCTGACCGGCCGGGAGAAGGTGGTCGACGCCTATTGCGGCACCGGAACGATCGGCCTGTGGCTTGCCCCTTACGCGCGCGAGGTCCGCGGGATCGAGTCGATCCCCGAAGCGGTCCGGGACGCGAAGGAGAATGCGGCGCACAACGGGCGCGCCAACGCGACCTTCTACGAGGGCCTGGCGGAAGAACTGCTTCCGCGCTGGGCCAAGGCCGGTTACTCGCCCGACGTCATCGTCGCCGACCCGCCGCGCACCGGCCTCGACCCCCGCTTCCTCGAAGCGGTGCTCCGCACGAAGCCGAAGCGCTTCGTATATGTGTCCTGCAATCCGTCCACTTTGGCGAAGGATTGCAAGGTGCTGACTGACGGCGGCTACAAAATCGATTGGGTACAGCCGGTCGATATGTTTCCTCAGACGAGCCATGTGGAGTGTACAGTGTTACTTAAATGGAAAGGGGCTTCCGATTAAGCCCCCTGCAATAATTCGCCCATTCCCTGAGGGTTGGCGATGTTGTAATGTATCTTGATAGAACCATCTTGGTGGACTTCTATCTTTTGAATGACCTGATGAAGCAACTGTTTCAGAACATTCTCATCATCTATGTTCAGTTGTGCAAATAACGTGATTTGCTTCTGAAAGGCACGGAATTGTTCTTCCGTGTCTTTTTGTGTTTCGAGAATGGTCTCAAGTTCGACCTTACGCTTCGTAAGTGCCTGTTGCTCTAATAGAATACGGTCATTTTGGGTGGTAAACTGTTCGAGGGACAGACGTTGATTTGAAGAACAGGGTTATAAGTCCTTCTAAATTCTTATTCAACTGCTCTTGTTGCTTGTTCAGCTTGTGTAGCTCCTTGGCAAGAGCAGATTGTTTAAGACCAACATTCCCCTTTACTGCATCGAAAGGCCTGTCCAATTTAACATTACTGCCTATCAGTTCCCTTAGGTCACTCTTTACCGCCGCGAGTAATGTCTCGTATCCGATGACATATGGAAGAGGTCGAATTGTTGAAAACTGCCTATCCAAGTCGAAAGTCAAATGCTTACTTCCAGTATAATTATTTCCAACGTAAGCCTAACTTCTTCTCGTTGCTGATGTATCCTAAAAATACCTACGTATGGAGACACTACAATGCTATGTTGTCATTCAATCCGTCTAGTCCACCACCCGAAGCGTTGGAGATATTCAATATGATTTCTCCTGAAAGGTGGGCGGTCAAACGGCTTGATATCGCATTTGATTATTCAATGCCATTACATGAGGGCTTTTTACTGCCGCCGCCAACAAGCCAAAGAATCCAAAGGGTTGATACAACACTCTATTACGGAGCGGCAACAGCAAAATGTACTGTTTGCCAGTATGACAAATCGAAGCAACTAACAGACGTTTATGGGGTAAAGTCTCTTAGTCCGTTGACAAGGGTCGAGTTTCGATTCAAACCTAAATTAAAGCCGATGCCGGAATACACCTTTAAGGATTTTGAGTCCATGAGCCGTTATCATTATGTTCCCGACACGAAGGCTCTAACAGGCTTAAGGGTGGAATTGAAGCATTTGACAGTAGGGAAATCGAATTGGAAGCAGTTGGAGCGGTCATCTAAAGACCGGATTAGGGCGGCAGTACAGAACAATGTTCCTGATATGCGGACTATCTTTTTGGAACATATTGAAGGTGACATCGAAGCGTTTATGCTGTCAGGTCTTAAGCGATTTGGCATTAACAGTATCAACCAACTTAATAGCTCGCTAATAGCCATGTAGGAGTTTCTACAGGGCTATTTAGTATTTCCCCCCACCCAGTGCCGAGTCAAGGGCTTTTAACGTCTGATTTGAAGTTTATGCTCGTTGCACCTATGAAAATTTTCATGGAAAACCTTGTACGCACAAATGGTTCCAACATAAGGGAAATAATGTTAAAGTTGTTATAGTAGAATCTCTTAGAGGGGAGCAAGACAGCGTGTTCATAGTAAACGTAGAAGGTGCAGTCTGTAGGGATGATAAATGGCTTGTTATTACACGAAGTACCAAAGAGGAACATGCAGGGGGGACTTTGTCTCTTGTAGGAGGAAAAGTAGAGGTTGAAGGTAACGCACTCGAAATCCTAGAACGAACTGTAAAGCGAGAACTTTATGAAGAAGTTGGCATCGAGATAAAAGATGCTGTTACTTTTGTATACAGCTCTTCCTTTGTGACAAATGATGGATGCAACGTTATAAATATGGTCTTCCTATGTGAATATGACAGAGGTACAGCACATAGCAAGAGTCCCGATGAGGTTGAAGCCGTTCATTGGATGACCTACGATGAAATAATGAATCATCCCAAAGCTCCTCCTTGGACAAAAGAGAGTATAAGAAGAGTAGCATTTGCAAGGGGATAACAATAATGATGAAATATGTTTATGTTGTGCGACATTGCAAAGCAGATGGGCAAGAGCCTGATGCTAAGCTAACTGAACTAGGTATTCAACAAGCTGAGAATCTTGCTAAATTTCTTTTAGATAAAGATATTGATTTTATCATTTCAAGCCCTTTTGAAAGGGCTTACCGCACCATAGCCCCATTGGCTGAACAAATAGGTATAGAAGTTGTTTTGGACGATAGATTGGCTGAAAGGCTCTTATCACGCAAGAATCATCCTGATTGGCGAAATATGCTTCGCAAGACATACGATGACTTAGACATATGTTATGAGGGTGGAGAGTCCAGTAACACGGCTATGAGCCGTGCCATTAGTGTAGTAATGGAAGTCCTGAATGGTGGGAACAAAAACATTGTGTTAGTTTCACATGGAAATCTGATATCTCTCCTTCTTAAGCATTTTGATGACCGAATCGGGTTTAGGGAGTGGGAATCTTTATCCAATCCTGATGTATTTCATCTTACCTTCTCAGCAGAAGAAAAGCCCATCATTCGTCGAATATGGGCAGAGTGACTTTATATTAGAGCAAACACATTCCTTCGGACACGTACATGTTTGTTGTCACTGTCTACTCGTCACATGTGGAGTGCTGCGTGTCGCTCACTAAGGAGTAACAGATTTGAAGGGAGAAATTCATATGACAACGAGTCCCATCAACGGGAAAAAGGAGTTATCTCCGGAACAACAGGAAGGACTGCTGAAAATATTGAAAGCGCGCTTTGAGAAAAATATGAACCGCCATCAAGACCTTGAATGGGCTAATGTACATGCAAAGCTTCAAGCTCTGCCAGAAAAATTGTGGTCGCTCCATGAAATGGAGAGAACTGGCGGCGAACCGGATGTCGTTGATCATGACATGAAGACGGACGATTACATTTTTTACGATTGCTCAGCGGAAAGTCCCAAGGGTCGCAGAAGCGTTTGTTACGACCGTGAAGCGCTTGAGTCACGGAAAGAACATAAGCCGCAAAATAGTGCGACAGAAATGGCCGCTGCCATGGGTATCGAGCTTTTAACAGAAGAACAATACCGAGAGTTTCAGAAAATTGGAAACTTCGATTTAAAAACTTCGAGCTGGGTGAAAACACCCGCCAGTATTAGAAAACTCGGGGGAGCCATCTTTTGCGATCGTCGCTACGACACTGTCTTCATGTACCACAATGGAGCAGAATCCTATTATGGTGCCAGAGGGTTCCGTGGCTCACTAAGGGTCTAAATACGGATGGTGACTGGTCTCACCCATTCTGTTGAAGCTCAAGCAGTTAATATGCTTGAGCTTCTTTTGATTTATGTTAATTAAGCAACGCAAGGACTGACTCCACACTATTTTGGACAAACAGCCGATCGGGACGCGCTTTCATTATTACGGTAAGTCCGATCAAGAAAACGACGAGCGTTTGAGCTAAGGCCTTCGGGTTCAAGGTGACCGCAAGCTCACCAGATCGTACGCCTCGTTCGATCGTCTCTTGAAAAATAACCGTTAGATACATCTGATGTTCTCTTGTCAGTACCTCGAATTTTTCGTCATGAGGGGCGAGTTCCACCATCGTATTAATGCAAAAACATCCGCTGCTAGACTCTGCTCCGTATCCCTCATCAATCAAGCCTTCGAAAAATGCACGGATGTCTTCTTTTACCGAAGATTTGTTTTGGAGTTTGGATCGGACGGAAGAGGCATGAAGTTGCGTGTACTTACGCAATGCCGTTTCGAATAATGTTTTCTTGTCTCCAAAGGCTGAATAGATACTAGGCTTTTGAATCCCCATTCTGGATGTCAGGTCGCTCAACGATGTCGCTTCGTACCCCTTTTCCCAAAACACCTGCATTGCCGCATCTAAAGCTTGTTCCTCATCGAATTCACGCGGTCGAACCATGATACCCCTCCCCTTTTCATACTGAATAGTATGATATTATTGTATTCATTCACTCTTATCATGTCAAAATAATGCCATTATTCGATTGTAATTCTCTATTCTCTTGACATTATCTTACGATAACGTTTATATTAATCCATGATAATTATGTACCGAACGGTACGTTAAAATATTTGTATAAGGAGATGAGTGATTAAAGATGGAGAACGTAACTACCGCAAACGTAGGCAAAGAAGCCAACTCCGGTTCCTTCCCTTCCATATCTCGAAAAATGGTCCTGCTGTTTGCTGTATCATGCGGGATGGCGGTTGCTAACATTTACTATGCTCAGCCGCTTCTTGACGCCCTGTCGAGCGAGTTCGGCATTGGACATTCCAAGATTGGCATCATCACGACTATAACCCAGATATGCTATGCATTGGGATTGTTGCTATTAGTACCGCTTGGAGACTTGTTGAATCAGCGCCGCTTGATCGTCTGTCAAATGCTATTATCCGTTATAGCTTTGTTTGTCGTTGGCACTGCTTCCTCAGCTACGGTCCTGATGTCAGGTATTGCCGCTGTCGGACTGCTCGCCGCCATCGTACAGACGCTAGTGGCATTCGCAGCAATGTTGGCCGCGCCTTCCGAAAGCGGAAGAGTAATCGGAGTGGTAACAAGTGGCGTCGTGATCGGTATTCTGCTTGCGCGAACCGTTGCCGGCATATTGACGGACCTGGCCGGTTGGCGCTCGGTCTACCTTACGTCCGCCGTCATGATGCTCCTAATGGCCGGTATGTTATTTCGGGCGTTACCGAATTATGAGCGCGAAAAAACGGATTTGACCTACATTAATTTGATCCGTTCGGTCATTTTATTGTTTGTACAGGATAAAACTTTACGCATTCGTGGTGTACTGGCGCTGTTGATTTTTACCGCATTCAGTATTTTGTGGACTTCCCTTGTTTTACCCCTAAGCGCACCTCCGCTATCTCTTTCACACAGCGCAATTGGGGCTTTCGGCCTTGCCGGAGTTGCCGGAGCTTTAGCGGCTGCTAAGGCAGGGCATCTGGCCGATCGCGGTTTGGGACAGCGGACAACAGGGGTTTCGCTCGTCCTGCTGTTGGCGTCATGGTTGCCGATCAGTTTTACAGAACATACATTGTTGGGATTGATTATCGGAGTTATTTTCCTTGACTTTACGGTCCAGGCCGTGCATGTTACGAACCAGAGCATGATATTAAGCGTGCGCCCTGAAGCTCGCAGCCGTCTCACTGCAGCCTATATGATGTTCTATTCCATAGGAAGTGCAACCGGTTCAATCGTTTCCACCTTGACTTACTCCTACTCAGGTTGGATAGGCGTGTGCTGGCTTGGTGCCTCTGTAAGCGCCGTTGCTTTACTCTTTTGGGCATTGACCCGTAGTTAAGACTGAATCGGCAATTCATCAACTTGTAATCCACACATGAGGATCGCTGTACACCGGATTACCGTTATAACCGTGATACTTCAAACATCAAATGTGCAAATATATGTCTTGAAAGGTTGAATTATAAGAGGGAAGAAGAGCCAGTTGGCATGAGTCATGCTATTTATGAAATCGTTCGGGAACAACGCATCGTCTATACCTACACTCTGGATTCCGGCGACAAGTAGCAACCGATTTTTTCCCTTTCCAAAGTAAGCATCTTCCAATTCTATGGCTTTCAGGTTACCATAAAATAGATTGCAGAAAGGAGAAGATCATGGAAAATAAGAAAACTACTTATGAATCGATTGACGAGTATATTGCCAATTTCCCCGCCGAAGTTCAAGAAAAGCTTCAAACCTTAAGGGAAGTCATCCAAGCAGCCGCACCGGAAGCAACCGAAAAAATCAGCTACCAGATGCCTACTTTTGCTCTGCACGGGAATCTCGTGCATTTTGCCGCCTTTCCGAAGCATATCGGATTTTATCCCGATCCCAGCGGAATTGAAGCATTCAAAGAAGAATTATCGGCGTACAAAGGAGCAAAAGGTTCCGTCCAGTTTCCTCTGGAAAAGCCGCTGCCCTATGAATTAATAAGTAAAATCGTGAAATTCAGGGTAGCGGAAAATCTGGAAAAGGCGGAAGCTAAAAGAAAAAAGAAGTGAACCAAGCTTCTGGGCCTTCCAATCGGGGAGGAATCATGGATGCAACAAGATGAATTCATGAATGAATGCCTGAACAGATTAAAGCTGCACCATCCATTTCGTGCGGATCTGGCCACCCTGCGAAAAATTCAAAAGCGGCATTTGCTGAATATTCCGGACCCCAACGGGCCATTTCGGATCATGATGACGGAAAAAGATACATACCCAGTATTCAAAAGAGCTATCGCATCAGGCAAGCAGCAAGCCATAGTATCAATCCCTCATTCCGAAGGGACCGCAAACCAGATGCTCCAGGCATCGCTTTCCACGATTGGACCATCATGATCCTTGAATTTTCCCGATATAAAGGAAACCAGCTCATCAAGCTGTCCATCATTAAGTTCATGCAGCAACGAGCGGCCGGTCCGGTGGAGCAAATCCTGCCGCAGAGCCTCCAGGTCGGGGTGAACCATTCTCGTCTCCCAAAGGGAGGCGGTTTCCAACAGCTTGAATCCTGAGGCTTGGAGTGTACGCTGCACTTGTTCCGACTCATACCTCCGCGATATCTCCGAACCGGCCAACTGAGGATATTTTTGAAAAAAATAGCCCCGAATGTGATGAATATCTCCTGGTAACAGGCAATCGGCCGGCGTCCGGTCCTGAACCATGAGCAACCCGCCCTTTTTTAAAATCCGGTTCGCTTCAGTAAAGCAGGCGTTCAAATCATCCAAATGATGGATCAAGGCTCTTTCCAACACGAGATCGTACTCGCGGGCAGGAAGACCGGATTGGTAAGCCTCTCCTTTCACCAAACTAATCTCTTGGAGGCCTCTGCAGTTTATGGCAGCACTAGCCAGCACCTCATCCGAGAAATCGACTCCGACCACACTTGAAGCTCCTAACTCCGCCAAAGCTTTAGTATAAATCCCCCCTCCACAACCTACATCCGCCGCCTTTTTGCCGCTAATATCCACCCTTTCGCGAATAAAATCACTCCAAGAACCGTCTGCGGTTCTTGTACTGTAGGTCTGACGGTTTTGGGCATCATGGAAATCGATCGGCATATCATTTCCCCCAATTCACATTAAGTTTAGTTTCGTCTAGTGAAACTCAGTTTCGTTCCAGTTTGGTTTTTAAACTATACTATCACATATTCTGGTTCCGGCAAGCGATACATGGCATGACGCTCATGGGGGAGGAGGATGCGGTGTGACGAATGGGTAGCGTTTATGCAGAGCATGGTATGGGGAGTTTAGTATGAAGTAGTATAGATAATGATGGCGTTAACGGACACCAGAGACGTTATTCCCCACAAAATGGCCATTTTTGAATTTTAACGGACACCACTGCCGTTAAATGGCAGCGATGCCCTTGCTCTTCTGACGAAAACCCAAAATAAGGTCCCATGTGTCCGTTAGCCGCAACGGATCCCATTTTCTGAGTATTTAACGTCTCCTGTGTCCGTTAGAATTAATAGGCCGCAGCCCAGCCGGCTACATTCAAAACCGATTTTGATTTTCGCTTCTCCCGCCGCTTCAACCGCCGCTCCCCCATCGCTCCAATATTTTTACTCGTATGAATTTATTCATGATTTACAATTGTACTGTATAGTTATTTAACAAGCCCGGGTATGTGAGCTATAATTTATGGAGATCTACAAGGAGGCGATAGAATGGAAAAAATAGCCGTTTTTTGCGGGTCGAGTGCAGGTGCGTCTGATGTGTATAGACAAGGGGCAGTTGCCCTGGGGAAAGAATTGGCGGCCAGGGGTCTTACTTTGGTGTACGGTGGATCCAGCGTAGGGCTGATGGGGAGTGTTGCCGATTCCGTACTGGAACATGGCGGGCAAGCCATCGGGGTCCTTCCCGTATTTTTGGAAAACCGGGAAATAGCCCATAAAAACCTGTCCCAACTGTTTGTTGTGGATTCCATGCATGAAAGAAAAGCAAAAATGGCGGAGCTAGCCGATGGATTCGTCGTTATGCCCGGCGGTACCGGCACGATGGATGAATTTTTCGAAATATTCACCTGGGCCCAACTGGGGCTTCACAGCAAACCATGCGGACTTCTCAACATAAATCATTACTATGACCCTCTGATCGCGATGTTCAATCATATGGCCGACGAACAGTTCCTACAGGAGAAATACCGTTCCATGGCACTGGCCGACACGACGGCGAAAGGGCTGCTCGATCAGTTTCTTACCTATGAAGCGCCTACAGTAAAAACTTTTATGACCACCGAGCAACAAGTTTAAAATTTTGCAATTGTAGCATAATGGCTGTACAAGTTAGAGGCATATCTAATATACTCTTAAAGTACTCTTATTCCAGAAAAGCAGCTTAGTGAGGTTTATTATGATTATGAACGGCGGCATCCCATACATTCGTATTAGATAATGTGAGGTACAAGACAAATGCGTCCGATTTAATTTTTTTCAATTGATCGGATTATTTGTGTTGTACCTTTTTCATTCCTAAATTCGAATGAATGAGGTGCTTTTTCGTGTCTAAAAATAAACCGTTCACCACTGCAAATAACAGGGGGTCTACCAACTTTTCTGCGCAGCATCTGCTTATCAGCAAAAACATCGTTCATGATCTAATCCGTCATGCGAAGATCGGACCCGGCGACATGGTGCTGGATATCGGCGCGGGGGCAGGTGCCATCACACTGCCTCTAGCGGAGAAGGCGGCCCAGGTAGTGGCCATTGAGAGCGACCCCAGATTCGCCAGCAAACTAATAAACAAAACAGAAAAAATAGCAAATATTAAAATCAGACAGGCCGACTTCCTGCAATCCCCTCTTCCAAAAAGTCCATTTTCCGTAGTGGCTAATATTCCGTATTCGATTACCACTCCGATCTTTGGGAAGCTTCTCGACGGGCCGGGGATTCCATTGCAACGAGCCGCCATCATCGTGGAAAAAGGAGCAGCCAAACGCTTTACATCTCATCCTATTACAGATCCACGGATTCTAAAATGGAGAATGTGGTTTGATCTGCAGTTCGTACGCACCGTTGCGCCAAGCAACTTTTCGCCTCCGCCAAAAGTGGATTCAGCGATTCTGTGTATTAACCGAAGGAAAAATCCGACCGTTCCCTTAAAGTACCACGCGCGATTTATGGCGCTGGCCGTATATGGGCTCAGGTCCCCCCGGCTTCCAGTGTCCGCAGCATTTGCGGAAGTGTTCTCGCCGCCACAAATTACGAAACTGGCAAGAACCCTGAGCATCGACAGAAACATGCCCGTTAGCCAACTCAATGAGCAGCAGTGGGGCCAACTGTTCATGGCCATGCTGCAGCATGTGCTGCCTGCCAGATGGCCCAGAATCCCGAAGCAAAAACGACGCAACTAAAACAAGCCGCCCGGTTGGGCGGCTTTCTTTTTATCCGGGCATCTATTTTTTTCGCGCCCGCAGTTCCTTCATGATTTTACGACCGGTCGGCGTCTGGGCCAGACCGCCCTGGGCCGTCTCCCGGTGTCGGCTCGGCATGGCGGTGCCGACTTCCAGCATCACATCGATCACCTCGTCAGACGGGATGGCACTGCGTACGCCGGCCAGCGCCATATCGGCGGCAGCCAGCGCATTGACTGCGCCGAATCCGTTACGGACGATGCAAGGTATTTCCACCAGCCCGCCCACGGGATCGCAGATGAGCCCGAGCGTATTTTTGAGCGCCAGGCCGACCGCATGTACGGCTTGCTCCGGCGTCCCTCCGCGCAGTTCCACCATGGCTCCGGCCGCCATACCGATTGCCGAGCCGATTTCGGCCTGGCAACCGCCTTCCGCGCCGGAAATGAAAGAATTGTTGGCAATGACATAGCCGATGGCGCCGGCGCTAAACAAGCCGCGTACCAAGTGATCGTCATCCCAGCCGAAACGCTCCTGTGCGCTGACGAAGACGCCGGGAATGATGCCGCAGGAGCCCGCCGTCGGCGTGGCGACGATCCGCCCCATGGAAGCGTTGACCTCCGATACGGCCAAGGCATAGGCCATCGCCTGGCAAGCAATATCTCCGGCGGACGGCTGCCCGGACCTCCGGTATTCCTCCACTCTTTTCGCATCGCCCCCGGTTAATCCGCTGGTAGAAGTAATCTCCTCCGTTAATCCCTTATGAACCGCTGTTTTCATAATTTGATAATATTCGGCCATGACAGCCGTGATTTCCGCCACCGATTGACCGCTCTCTTCGGCCTGGTCCTCCAGCATAATTTGAGAAATCGTCTTGGACTCTTTATTGCAAACTTCGATGAGCTCCTGCAAATTGCGAAAGCGCATGGTGTCCGCTCCTTCCTGTACTTGCCTATACTTTAGCTTCATGCTCGGATTTACGTTAAATGGATGGAAGAAATCCGGCTGACGTGAGGCAGAGCCGAGATCGCTTTGATCAGGTTCTCCGGAATGGCCGAATCCGCCTCGACCATCGTCAATGCTTCGGCCGTTCTACCCTTCCGGTCCGTAATAATAAAACCGATATTTACGTTTTCCCGACTGAACAGCGCGGTAATTCCGGCCAGTACGCCTTGTCGGTCAGCGTGGGCGATTACAAGCGTAGGCAATTCACCGGAGCATTTTGCTTCGAAACCGTCGATATTCCGGATCATGATCGTTCCTCCTCCGATGGAAGCACCGATCACTTCGCTTCTCTTCTCTCCGGCAGACAAAACAATCTTTACCGTATTCGGATGAGCCCCTGGTGCTACGCCCGTAGAGAATTGTAACTCAACCCCCATATCCTCGGCATTTTGCAAGGAGTGGCGGATACGCTCATCATCCGTGGGGTAATCCAAAATCCCGCCGACCACGGCAAGATCCGTGCCATGTCCCTTAAAGGTTTCCGCGAACGAACCATAGAAGCAAATTTTCGCTTCGCCCGGCATTTCTCCAAGCAGCTGCCGGGCGAAGCGTCCGATCCGTACCGCCCCGGCCGTATGCGAACTGGATGGGCCGATCATCGCCGGCCCGATAATTGAGAATACATTTTTAAATCGCATGGTTTTTCCCCCGACTGCTCATTTTTTTCTGTAAAGCCATACGCTCAATTTTCCTTCTGCGCAAAAAAGGGACAGGGAAAAGGCCTGCTGCCTTTTCCCTGTCCCGGTTACCAGAAAGTTTAATGTCCCGATCCTTTAGGAACATGTACCCCGTTGGTGGCTGAACGCTCTCTCCAGAGTCGCGTCGGATCATGGTCCTGGTACCTGAGAGATTCATTGCCGTCATGCAGTGCCGGCCCTTTGCTCCTTCGGTGCCGCTTCCTCAGTGAAAGCGGGCTCTCCCATCATCTTCATCCGCATTTTTTAGTTTGTATAATTCAATGTAAGATGATAAGCGGCAAATGTCAAGATAGCTGACACAAGTTTTTTTCATATCGTCTATGAAGCGGAAAAACTGCGGATGACCTCCTCGAATTCCGGCTCTTCCATGGCGATATCATCGATTTCGCCCCAATCCCCGACAACCCGAATGATATCGATCGTGCTGATTTCCCGGCGATTCGCCTCAAGGGTAACGGTATCGCCTTCGATCTGTGTCACATTAAATGACAGGGACGGACTTATGCGGAGCAAGTCCTCAGGAACCTGAAAATCGCCCCGAAACTTGACCCGGATCAGCGTCGGCAATCCGATCATCTCCCTCAGACGCCCAATCGTTCCGTCGTACTTCATTTCCCCGTGATTGATAACCATAACCCGGTTGCACAGTTGTTCTACGTCATCCATATCATGGGTCGTCAGCAGGATTGTTTTGCCGAAATCCTCGTTCAATTTGCGCAAAAACCGCCTGATATTGAGCTTGGCGTGCACGTCCAGCCCGATCGTAGGCTCGTCGAGGAACAGCAACTCGGGATCATGCAGCATGGCGGCCGCAATGTCCGCCCGCATCCGCTGACCGAGCGACAGCTTCCTTACCGGCGTGTCCCAAAATTCATGCAGATCCAGCAATTCCGCAAACTGATCCAGCCTTTCCTTTTTATCCGCCGGATTAACGTCATACATTTGAGCCAGAATGTCATAGGAATCCTTCACCGGAAGGTCCCACCAAAGCTGACTTCGCTGTCCAAAGACGACGCCTAGCTGCCGGACCGCTTTCTGGCGGTCCCGGTGCGGGTTCCATCCGCCTACCGTTACCTCACCGGAGGTTGGATGCAAAATCCCTGTCAGCATTTTGATCGTCGTCGACTTCCCCGCTCCGTTTGGGCCGATGTAGCCTACGAACTCGCCTTGTTTTACCTGAAAGCTGATTCCGCGTACCGCTTCTTTCAGCCGGTATTCCCGGGAGAACAGCGTACGTATTCCGGAAAAGCGCCCTTCCGGCACTACCGGTGTTTTAAAATCCTTGCACAAGTTTCGGGCTTCGATCATTTTCTTCCCTCCTTAACTCCCCGTACTCTGATATTTGGTAATGCCGAACCGCCAGAAACGCAAGCTTGCGGCCAGACAAAGTATCGCCACGCCTGCCAATGCCGCGAGCACCCACGCCCCCAGCTCCCCCTTCAGGATGTAAAGTGACGGAACATAATTCACGAATCCGACCGGAATCACGATCAGGAGCAGCGATTTCATCCACTTGGGATACAAGGTAAGCGGATACTGCGCCGCCGTACGTGCGGCATCCTCCGTAAAGTTCTGCAATTCTTCGATCCGGGTCGTCCAGAAGCCGATCGTTGCAGTGGCAAGACCTATCGAGAACAAAATGACCGCGCCCGTAAATATGATAAACAGCGTAAACGGCACAGCGGCCCAACCGACTTGTCCACTGTGCATCATCCCGCCAAGAGACCAGCAGAGAATAAAGCCGCCCTGCAGCACTTCACCGAGCATAATTCTGAAATTTTGCGGCATCAGGGCGAGCAACACCGGCATCGGCCGGGTCAGCAACTGATCGAAGTCCCCGCCCACCAGATATTTTTCCAAATGATGCACTTCATCGGCAAATGTCCTATACAACGTTTTGGACAACGTCATCACCGCGAACAAATATCCGATTTCATAGATGGACCAGCCCTGGATCGCACCGAATTTGGCCAGCACAATCGCGATCATCAGAAATTCGGAAATCTGGATCAGCGCAGCCAGCACCGACGCGAGCATAAAATTAAATTTGTATTGCATTCGGCTTTTGATGCTGGTTTTAATTAACAGCCGGTACATAGCCAAACAGGATTTAAGCTTCATCCTCCCTGCACCTCGACTTTCCGCCGTACGATGCGAGTGGCCAGGAGACAGAGTACGGTCATCAGCACGCCCCAGAACAAAGTCCCCCATAGTCCGCGGCCGCTTCCGTGACCCAGATAAACGGTCGTCGGCACATAAAGCAGATAAGGATACGGAGACATCCAGGCAAGATTTTCAAGCCAGCGGGGCAACCATTCCAGCGGAATAAAAAAACCGGCAAGCAGGTTGATCATCGCGTGATTGCCCCAATACAGCCAGGACGATTCCGTCGTCCACAAAGCGCTGACACCGATCAGATAATTCATGCAAATGGATAAATAGGCGGCTCCGGATAGTCCCAAAAAGGTGAACAAATAAGTAATTCCATGATCGGGAAGCCGAAGTGAAAAGAGAAAAAAGTACAGGAGGTAAATCGGAATGGATTTGTAAAGAAACTGGTAGGCGATTTGCCCCCATTCCCTGGCCATCATATGGCTGAACAAATGAACGGGACGCATCAGATCAAGCGAAATTTGACCGGTCCTGACGGATTGGGGAATGCCGAGACCGTTTGAGATGAAGCTGGTAACCCAGAGCACAGCCTGGGTAAAAGCGATGTAGCCCACCATCCCCTGCGTTCCGTAATCCCCCAAAGGATGATCTCTGCCAAGCCCGATCCAGATACATGCATACATGAAGCCGAACATGGCACTTGCCAGATTGTGCACCATATGCGCACCGCGGTACTGCAGGTTTCGGGCATAGGCTTTGGAAGCCAGCGTGAAATAAAGCATTAAAGAACACCTCCGATAAGCTTATTGGACGCAAGTTTTCGTCCACTTCAGACAAGGCGATTTTGCAAGAAGGATATCATCATACCTTAATATTCCAAACCGGGCAAGGCTTTTTGCTGTAAAAAATAAATAATGAACAGAATTATCACATTTAGCAAAAGAGAAGCCCCGGCCCGTTAAAGACACGCGGCTTGAGGCTTCCCAATCTAGGGCCCGCTAATCCCGGGAAACTTGCCCGGTCACGCTGGTTCCCTTTTTCGAAATTTTGTAGTTTACGATCTCTCCGCTCCAGAAGTGGAATTTTAAGATCACGTCTCCGTCCTTCACTTCCTTGAAAAATTCCGGTTTCAACTGAATTTCGTCGGTTGCGAACGAAGGAGCAAAGGTATATCCGAATTCCTTGAAGGAGGTCCAATCCTGCGGTCCCGCATTGCCCCCGCCGGAATATACGGCTTCCATCGTGGCTAGCTGATTTCCGTTAAAGGTAGTCGGAATTGCAAAATCCTCTGTGGAACCCGAAGCATTGCCCAACTCCGGAGTTATATAAACGGTAATTTTAAAATTCCATTCCGGTCCTTGATTGAATTTAGCGGTTACAATCGCATTTTGCCCCAAATGGCCGGCCGTCGTAAGTTTGGCGAGGCGTCCTGCCTTAAGAACGAGTTCTTCTCCATTCAATTCGTAATCTTCTCCCTGAGCAAGCTTCTCGCTTCCCGCAAACAAGCCGGTCAGTTGATTACCGTTCAGATTCAGCTCGATTTTTGCATCCTGAATCTCGTCGCCTTGCTTCAGGTAAACCAAGTCACTCTCCGCCGTGGACGAACGTCCCGTCCATCCCGCTTTCATAATATTGAACAATTGCTCGTCAGACCATTTGAACGTGGTACGGCCAAAATGCTGCCCGTTGTCCCACAGCATATGCGTAATTTTCTTTTCGTTCAGATAGTTGGTCAAAATCTCGAAAAATTTCAACGTTTCGCCCTGTTCGATAACGCCGGTATTTTTATCGAAGCCAAGCAACCCGTATTCGCCAAGAATGACCGGAATCCCCTTCGACACCAAAGTGTTGTAAATGTTATCAAAAGTCGTGGTCAAATCGTTCAACGTATCTTTTTCGAGCTTATAGTAACCGGCGATATTGACGCTAAACGGCCAAAAGCCATAAAAATGGACGGTAGCGATCAAGTTTGGATCGTCAAGCTTAAGGATCGTATTGTAAAGCTCGGTCAAATCCTCCTGCGCAGGCGAAGTTTCGCGCGTCGGAATTACCAGTGGGCGTTCAGCATTCAGACCACCGGAGTTTCTTACGATTTTGTGGAAAGAGGTGATCAACTCGCTCAGCATCTCATATTGCTTGGCGCGATCGGTCGTGCCGCCGTCGGTGAACCGCGGTTCGTTGATTGCTTCAAAAATCAGCTTGTTGGAGTGATCCTTAAAACGGTCGGCAATTTGAGTCCACGCCGATTGGTAACGCGCCAGCACTTCATCGTGATTCTTTTCCATATGGCTTACCCACTGCCACGAATCATGATGCATGTTGATCATCACGTACAATTTGCACTCCAAAGCCCAGTCCACAACTTCTTCTACCCGGTCAAGATAGGCAGGATCAATACTATAGTCCGGCGCTTCGCCCATGTGCTGTCCCCAGGTCACCGGGATACGGATGCTTTTGTAACCTTGATCGGCGATTTGTTGAATCAACTCTTTCGTTACGCGAGGATTGCCCCACGAGGTCTCATCGTCGCCTGTAGCATCAAGGGTATTTCCCAAATTCCATCCGGGCTGCATAGCTTCTACATAAGATTGCATACTGATTTTCCCGGTGTCTTTAGCGCTAGCGGCTTGTTTCGGATCGGCGGATGCGACGGTTGAAAACATCGAAACCAGCAACACAGCAGCCATGGCCAATGACCAGACCGGACGATATCGTTTTTTGCCCATACCCAACAATTTCCTCCCTTGTAAATTGTTTTGCTTCATTTTTTGAAAGCGTTTTCCTATCTACTTAATAACGTAACACATCACTTCTTCGCAAAAATACCGTACTAATTTATGGAAAAATCATGTACTAATCAGAGGTCTGTCAGGTTTAGTTATAAAATTAGGAAAATGATTTAAAAAGGTTGTTAAATTTCAGAATTTTTTTCTAAGGAACTAGAACAAGCCATGGAATGAATATACATAGTTCGCAGAGAAAAATTGATGCGGGAGGGAATAGAATCATGGAGTGGTATCTCAAGGTTTTACAAAATTATGCGGGGTTTCAAGGGAGGGCCCGGCGTAAAGAGTACTGGATATTCTTTCTGTTGAATTTCATTATTGGCCTTGTCCTTGGCTTTGTAAGCGGACTCTTTGGGATACCCAACATACTCGGCTACCTTTATGCGCTGGCCGTATTAATCCCCTCCATCGCCCTGGTCTTCCGCCGGCTGCATGATACGGGCAAAAGCGGCTGGTGGATTCTGATCAGTTTCGTGCCAATCGCCGGGACAATTATCCTGCTTGTATTCATGTGTCTGGACAGCGACGAAGGCACGAATCAGTACGGCACGAATCCTAAATACTAAATTGTTGCGGAAACAATATGGTTATCCCTGCCTCCCTTCCAGAGGGAGGTTTTTTTTCAATAACACGGTTGGCACTTTTCAGCAATTCGGATAAAATAACTCTAAATGTAAGCTTAGTAACTGTCTTGACGGTTGCGGACAAATTTTGGACAAGGATGGGTGAACCGCCTATGTGGAAAGAATTTAGAGCCTTTGCTTTGAAAGGAAATATTCTCGATCTCGCGATCGGGGTCATCATCGGGGCCGCCTTCGGCAAGATCGTCGCTTCGCTGGTAAGCGATATTATTATGCCGCTGGTAGGACTGCTACTCGGGGGCATCGATCTATCCGGCCTAACGTATACGATTGGGGATGCCCCATTAAAATATGGGCTGTTTTTGCAAACCGTGGTCGATTTCCTGATCGTTTCTTTTTCCATCTTCCTCTTTATAAAAGCGATCTCCAGATTCAAACGGAAGGAAGAAACCAAACCGGAGAAAGCTCCGACACCTTCCAACGAGGAAGTCCTTTTGGCCGAAATCCGGGATTTGTTAAAACAAAACGTCCGGCTGAACAAGCCGGAGGCTCGAGATTAACAAAAGTAGCGATCCCTCGGTTGACATATTTTGAGCACTTACGTGAATCCCTCATGTCGAGAATGAGGGTTTTTTCACATTCTTATGGAATTAATAGAAATTTTTTACTGTAAAAAACTAGAAAATAATAGTTTTGTATGGTATATTATGGATGGGACAAGGTAACTCCTACCCTATGTCGAAGACAGCGCGTCCTCTACTTTGCCGAAAGTGAGGTGAACGGGCTATTTTTTTGTCGCTTCAGCCGAAAGTCGTTTGTTTAGTAGAATCACTCTAAGAGAGGATGAAATCTGCTATGGGCAAATGGTTCAAGAAAAGTAGTGCACTGTCATTCAGTATTTTGTTAGCGCTTACAAGCTATTCGGGCTGGTCCTCCCTTCCCGGCAAAGCAAGCGCAGCCGCTTCCGATTACAATTATGCCGAGGCGCTGCAAAAGTCGATCTATTTCTATGAAGCGCAGCGATCCGGAGAGCTTCCCGATAACAACCGCGTGGAATGGCGTGGAGGTTCGGGATTGCAGGACGGTGCGGACGTAGGACATGATCTGACCGGCGGGTGGTATGATGCCGGCGACCACGTCAAATTCGGATTCCCGATGGCTTCAACGGCAACCCTGCTGGCCTGGTCGGTTTATGAATATCGTGAAGGTTATGAACAGTCCGGTCAACTGGATGAAATTCTGGACAATATTCGCTGGGCAACGGACTATTTCATGAAAGCGCATACAGCTCCGAATGAGTTGTGGGGTCAAATCGGCAACGGAACGGCGGACCACAACTGGTGGGGGCCGGCCGAAGTGATGCCGATGCAGCGCCCAGCATACAAAATCGACGCCACCCATCCCGGTTCCGATCTGGCCGGTGAGACGGCCGCCGCGCTGGCAGCCGCATCGATCATTTTTAAGGACAGCGATCCCTCCTATTCCGCCGAACTGCTCCAGCATGCCAAGGAATTGTATAGCTTCGCGGATCAATACCGCGGAAAATATTCAGACAGTATAACGGATGCCAAGCAGTTTTATAATTCCTGGAGCGGTTATGCGGATGAGCTCAGTTGGGGAGCAATCTGGCTGTACCTGGCGACCCAGGAGCAGGGTTACCTGGATAAAGCGATCGCGGCAAGCGATCTGTGGAGCACCAATCAGCAAGGACAATGGGATTACAAATGGACCCATGCTTGGGATGACAAACACTATGGAGCCCAGCTTCTGCTGGCCCGGATTACCGGAGATCCCCGTTTCGTTCAATCCACAGAACGGAATATGGAGTTCTGGACGACCGGCGTTAGCGGCACGAGTGAAAAGGTAACGTACACTCCCGGAGGGTTGGCCCATCTCGATCAATGGGGCGCCCTGCGGTATTCTGCCAACCAGGCATTTCTGGCCTTTGTGTATTCCGATTGGGTGAGCGATGCCACGAAGAAAATAAACGCGCGTTCATTCGCTGAACAGCAAATTTTGTATATGCTGGGCGACAATCCGCGGAATAGCAGCTATGTCATCGGCTTCGGCGATAACTCGCCACAGCATCCGCATCATCGCACCTCTCACGGATCTTGGGCGGACAGCCAGTCCGTGCCGGTAAATCATCGCCATGTGCTGTACGGCGCGCTTGTCGGCGGACCGTCAAAAACCGACGCCTACACCGACTCGATCGGGGATTACGTGTCCAACGAAGTTGCGACGGATTATAATGCCGGATTCACCGGTGCATTGTCCAAAATGATGCTGCTTCACGGCGCCGGCCAGCAGCCCCTCTCCTCGTTCCCTGCGCCGGAAACGCGCGAGGACGAAATGTTCGTGGAGGCTTCGGTCAACGCCAGCGGCAGCAACTTCATCGAGATCCGGGCCTTGCTGAACAATCGCTCCGGATGGCCCGCACGCGCTAGCGAAGACATGTCCTTCAAATATTATCTTGATCTTAGCGAAGCGGTCGCCGCAGGTTATGGTCCGGAAGATATTACGGTGGCTGCCGGAGGCTATAACCAGGGGGCTACCGTATCCCAATTACAGCCGCACGATGAAGCGAACAACATTTACTATACGACCATTGATTTCAGCGGAACCCGCATCTATCCGGGGGGCCAATCTGCCTACCGTAAAGAGGTGCAATTCCGTATCGCCGGACCGCTGAATACGAATTTCTGGGATAACAGCAATGACTTTTCTTATCAGGGAATCGGGACTGGAAGTGCGGGACCTGTAAAAACAGCCAATATTCCAGTGTTTGACGCAGGTGTCCGGGTATTCGGCGAATTGCCGGACGGAGGAGGAAATCCGGGAGAACCCAAGGTTCCAGCAGCACCTAAAGGAGTAAAAGCAACTGCAGGCAGCGGAACCGTAGACTTGTCCTGGAATGCGGTAGCGGGAGCTGCCGATTATGTGATTCAACGTTCGGAAGCAAGCGGCGGTCCTTATACTTCCGTTGGCAGCGTGACCGGAACCTCGTTCAGCGATAGCGGTCTGATTAACGGAACGACTTATTTCTACGTCGTAACGGCGAGAAATCAGGTCGGCAGCAGCCTCCCTTCCGCTCAAGTCGGCGCTACACCTCGAGAAATCCCCATTCCTACGGAAGGGGACATAAAAGTTCAATATCGCACCAACGACACCAGTGCCGAAGATAATCAAATCCGGGCCCAGCTCAAGATCGTCAACACCGGAGACGAAAGCATTTCGCTAAGCAATGTGAAGCTGCGCTATTATTACACGATCGACGGAGACAAAACGCAGGAGTTTCATTGCGATTACGCCGCCATCGGCAGCGGCAACGTCAGCGGCTCTTTCGTCAAACTGGAATCGCCTCTTCCCGGGGCCGATTATTATCTTGAAATTTCGTTTGGCCCGAGTGCGGGCACCCTGGCACCGGGTGCCGACAGTGGCGATATTCAAATCCGCTTCAACAAAACCGATTGGACCAATTATAGCGAAAGCGATGATTATTCATATGACGGAACCCGGCAAAGTTATGCCGAGTGGGACAAGACCCCATTGTACCTGAACGGAACACTCGTATGGGGAGCACAGCCTTGAGCCAAGCCTTGATTAAGCTGACTGCCAAGATCGATAATCAAAACCATTCAATCCTTACCAAATCACATTGAAGGGATGATGGATTTATGAAAAGATCGAACGTGTTCAGGAAACCCCTCTCACTCGCATTGACCGCGGCTTTACTATTTTCCCTAATGACCGGTGTATTCGGGGCCGGCGCTCCCAAAGCGATGGCCGCCTCCACGGAGGAAACCCGCTTTCTGCAGCTTTACGATCAGCTTAAAGATCCCGCTAGCGGATATTTTTCTCCCGAAGGCATTCCCTATCACGCCGTTGAAACCTTGATGAGCGAAGCCCCGGACTACGGGCATATGACGACTTCCGAAGCTTACAGCTACTGGATGTGGCTGGAAGTACTATATGGCTACTATACGGGAGACTGGAGCAAGCTGGAAGAGGCATGGGATAACATGGAGAAATATATTATCCCGGTAAATGAAGGCGACGGAAAAGAAGAACAGCCTACCATGAGCTACTATAACCCCAACAGTCCGGCGACCTATGCTGCCGAGTATAACCAACCGGACAAGTACCCCAGCCAGTTAAGCGGACAATATGCCGCGGGCAGGGATCCCCTCGATACGGAGCTGAAAGCCACCTACGGCAATAACCAGACCTATCTCATGCACTGGCTCGTTGACGTGGATAACTGGTACGGTTTCGGAAACCTACTCAACCCGAGCCATACCGCCGCTTACGTTAACACTTTCCAACGGGGCGAACAGGAATCGGTTTGGGAAGCGGTTCCTCATCCATCCCAGGACGACAAATCGTTCGGAAAACCCGGCGAAGGTTTTATGACCCTCTTCACGAAAGAGAGCAACGCGCCGGCCGCACAATGGCGTTATACCAACGCCACGGATGCCGATGCGCGGGCGATCCAGGCCATGTATTGGGCCAAAGAACTCGGTTATGACAATGAAGTGTATTTGCAAAAAGCCGAAAAGATGGGCGACTATTTGCGCTACGGCATGTACGACAAGTACTTCCAGCAAATCGGCAGCGCCTCCGACGGCTCGCCTTCTGCCGGTACGGGTAAAAATGCTGCACACTATCTGATGGCCTGGTATACCGCCTGGGGCGGCGGGCTTGGAAACACCGGCAACTGGGCTTGGCGCATCGGCGCCAGCCATGCGCATCAAGGCTATCAAAACGTGGTCGCAGCCTATGCCCTCTCCGACCCGGAAGGCGGCTTGATTCCGTCTTCGCCGACGGCGGGCCAAGACTGGGCGACCTCGCTAAAGCGGCAGCTTGAGTTCTACTCCTGGCTGCAGTCCAGTGAAGGCGCCATTGCCGGCGGGGCGACCAACAGTTATGATGGCGCCTACAAAGCCTATCCGGCAGGAACCAGTACGTTCTACGAAATGGCTTATGATGATGCACCCGTTTACCATGATCCACCTTCCAACAACTGGTTCGGTATGCAAGCCTGGCCGGTGGAACGCATTGCGGAGTACTATTATATTCTCGCTTCCAATGGAGACACCACGTCCGAAAACTTCCAAATGACCAAGCAAGTCGTTGAAAACTGGATCGACTGGTCGATGGATTACGCCTTCGCTAACAACCGTCCGGTGACCGATTCGGAAGGCTATTACCTCGATCAACAAGGGAATCGGGTACTCGGCGGCAACGATCCGCAAATCGCCACGGTCTCCGCTCCCGGGGAATTCTGGATTCCTAGCAATCTGGAATGGCAAGGCAAACCGGACAGTTGGAACGGATTCAGCAATCATACCGGTAATCCGGGCCTTCATGTTGTCACTAAAAATCCGGGGCAAGACGCCGGGGTACTCGGCAGCTATATCAAGGCTTTGACCTTCTTTGCAGCCGCTACGAAGGCGGAAAACGGCAGTTACACCGCCCTCGGCAGCCAGGCTGAACAATTGGCCAAATCGCTGCTGGATGCCGCCTGGGGATACAACGACGGCGTGGGCATCACAACGGTTGAGCCCCGCGGCGATTATTACAGATATTTCATGAAGGAAATTTATTTCCCGAACGGTTGGAACGGAACCTTCGGCCAAGGCAACGCCATTCCGGGAAGCAGCGCCGTGCCTTCCGACCCGGCCAAAGGCGGAAACGGAGTATACGCCAGCTATATCGACGTCCGTCCGGACATTACTAACGATCCTGCCTGGTCTTATCTAGAGAACAAATTCAACACATCATGGAATCCGCAAACGAAACAATGGGATAGCGGAGCTCCGGAATTCACGTACCACCGCTTCTGGTCTCAAGTCGACATGGCTACGGCCTATGCCGAATATGACCGGCTGATTAACGGTAGAGGCGGAGGCCCGGTTGATCCGGTGGCTCCAAAAGCACCTACAGCACTTAGAGCGACAGCCGGCGATGCTCAAGTCGGCTTAACCTGGAACAAATCGGCCGGCGCCGAGTCTTATACAGTCAAACGGGCGACGGTTAGCGGCGGGCCTTACACTAACATCGCCACGATTTCCGTAAATGCTTACGACGATTTCGACGTGGTCAATGACACGACCTACTACTATGTAGTTAGCGCAAGCAATGCGGTAGGTGCCAGCCCGGATTCCGCAGAGGTCAGCGCAACGCCGACGGAGGCACCGATTCCGGCGGAAGGCGATTTGACCGTCCAGTACCGGACGAATGACAACAACGCAAACGACAATCAAATCCGGGCTCAATTCAAAATCGTCAACAACGGTGATGAAGCCATTGCGTTAAGCGACGTAAAACTGCGTTACTATTACACCATCGATGGAGACAAGGCCCAGCAGTTCCACTGCGACTATGCCGCGATCGGAAGCAGCAACGTCAGCGGCGCTTTAGTCAAAGTGGATCCTGTAGTCACCGGCGGCGACTACTATATTGAAATCTCCTTCGGCAGCGGAGCGGGAAGCCTGGCCCCCGGTGCGGACACCGGCGAAATTCAAGTCCGCATCAATAAAACCGACTGGAGTAACTATGCGGAAGCGGACGACTTCTCTTATGATTCGACCAAATCGGCATACGCCGACTGGGAGCGCGTTCCTGCCTACCTGAACGGCAGCCTGGTTTGGGGACTTGAGCCTTAATCCGTAATCATCGCAATGAAAGGCCCGGCGGACTTCATCCGCCGGGCCTTTCATGAGTTCGCCATATTTTATTGCCATCAAATCTGTTCATCCTCCGGCAATTATTGTTAAATAAAGGCAAGGCTAAACTGCTACTGGAGTACACCTCGGTAGGACTTGTACTGGCAGGAAGAAATGAAACCAAAGCTGAAGAAATCGCATCCCGCTTGAACAGGCAATTCGGGGAGGACCGAGCCAGAGGGCATTATTCCGACGCTGCCGATCCTGCTTCGCTCAAAGCGGTAATGCAACCCGCGGATCTGGCCATCGTCGCCTCCAGCACCTCGCAATACACCCGTGAAATCGCTGTTGCCGCTCTGGAAACCGGCACCGACAATCTGGATATTCAATACTCTTCTTATAAAATGGCCGTCTTAAAAGGTCTGGAGCAGGATATGATCACCGCAGGCTGTTGTTTCATTACCGACGGCGGTTTTCATCCCGGCCTTGCGGCTGTTCTCGTACACCAGGCTGCGGCTTCTTTCGATTCGCTCGAATCGGCTAACGTCGGCAGCGTCATCAAAATAAACTGGCCATCGTTAAACTTAAGCAAGGCCACGGTTCAGGAATTGGTCGAGGAATTGAAAGATTTCAACACCTCCTATTTTAATCAAGGCCGCTGGAAAAAAGGCGGCATGCGCAAAATGAATTTCGGAGAGCCATTCGGCACCTCCCGTTGCAGCGCAATGATGCTTGAAGAAATGTGTTCGCTGCCCAGCCGATACCCTGCACTAAAAGAGATCGGTTCTCTCCACCATGAAGACGGCTACAAACTCACGGCAATTCCGGTAGCCGCCTGCATCCGGCAATATTTAGACGGATCGATACGGCAACCGGGATTAAGGATGCAAGCCAACCTGGTTCATGGCGGCAGATTGCTGAAAGATATCGAGACCATGGGGGTCGTCATCAAGGAAAAGGTCTAATTTTTGCAGTCTGCCGA
This sequence comes from Fontibacillus phaseoli, assembly GCF_003337355.1. Taxonomy (GTDB): domain Bacteria; phylum Bacillota; class Bacilli; order Paenibacillales; family Paenibacillaceae; genus Fontibacillus; species Fontibacillus phaseoli. The sequence goes on from NZ_QPJW01000003.1 coordinate 65,255, forward strand.
GCAAAGCATGCATTGACTCCTTAACATAATTCGATTATCATCTAATTAAATAACAATCGAATTTCAAAAGTTTTATTTCTGTTCCGATTTGAACAGTTTAAGGAGGATTCTTTTCCATGAACCGACAGGAAGACGAAGAGCAAAAAGCGGAGCAACGAACCATGAACCCAAAACAACAGGCGACTCAGACCAACGTCATCAAAAACTTCTTTACCGCCGAAGGAAGACTAAAGGAGTTGCCCACCAAATATAAGAAGAAATTAATCGTACTTCACCATCTTGTCTCGGAGCTGGAACCGGGCCGTACTTATACGGAGAAAGAAATCAACGAGTATATCAAACCGCATCACGAGGATTATGCGACCATCCGCAGAGAGTTTATCATTCACGGGCTCATGAGCCGGGATAGGGAAATTTATAAGCTGAACCCTAAGGAACAGTGGGACAGATGGGATAATTTATCCTGATTCTTCCTTTCATAACGGCGATCTCTACCCTTCTCTCCAGCTAAACGTTTTTTCCGCAACAGAATGGGTATAAAAGTAAAGTAATGCAAACAAACTTTACCGAGAGACCAGCCACGAAAAAGGGGGATTCCCTCATGAAACTGACCCAGGAACAGCGGATACAGTTGCACGAGTTTAACAACCTGACCAAATCGCTCAGCTTTAATATGTATGACATTTGCTATACGCGAACCAAAGAGGAGCGCGAAGCCTATATCGCCTACATCGACGAGCAATACAATTCGGACCGGCTGACGAAAATCCTGACCACTGTCGCGGAAATCATCGGTGCCCATGTGCTGAATGTCGCCAAGCAGGATTACGTTCCCCAAGGGGCCAGCGTGACGGTGCTCGTCTCGGAAGGTCCAGTCGTGGAGGTCCCGAACGAATCGTTTGAGGAATCTCCCGGGCCGCTTCCCGACAATGTAGTTATCCAACTGGACAAAAGCCACATTACCGTCCACACGTATCCCGAATATGATCCGAATGAGGGCATCAGCACGTTCCGAGCGGATATCGACGTCTCTACCTGCGGCGAAATTTCGCCGCTCAAAGCACTGAACTATTTAATTCATTCCTTTGATACCGATATTATGACGATCGATTACCGGGTCAGGGGCTTCACCCGCGATATCAACGGCCAAAAGATGTTTATCGATCACGATATCAGCTCGATTCAGAACTATATTCCCGACGAGGTGCTCGATCAATACCACATGATCGACGTCAACGTGTATCAGGAACATATTTTTCACACCAAATGCAAGTTAAGGGAATTCGATCTGAACAACTATCTGTTCGGCTACACTAAAGATAGCCTTAGTTCCCAGGAACAACTGGAAATTACGGAGCGGCTGACGATCGAAATGGACGAAATTTTTTACGGAAAAAATATCATTTGACCGGCCGTAGGCCGGTCTTATTTATTTGTGAGCGTCCACCCATCCATCCGGCTATCTCGTTTCTCTGTGAATGGTATATTTTCTTAGCCGCGGCGAATATTTACGCAGTTCGAGACGTTCCGGATGAGTTTTCTTGTTTTTGGTGGTCGTATAATTTCTGTCCCCACATTCCGTGCAAGCCAGAGTGACAACTACGCGCATTTACCTTCACCTCCTTCCTTTTCGGTACAATCCATTAAATCCGGTTCAGTTGCCCACAGCCGCCTCATAGTCCTCATCGCTGATCCAGGGGAGCGGGTTGTTGAACCCGGACCAGTCCATCTTCAACTCCTCCTCAGTCAGCAGGCAATCGTCCAGGTTCCGCTCCAGCTCGCTTCGGTCCATATCGATGCCGATCAACACGATTTCGTTCATGCGGTCGCCCCAGACGGAATCCCATTTCGCCAGCACTTCCGGTTCCATCCGGAACACTTCCTGCCGTTCTTCCTCCGGCAGTGCGGCCACCCAACGCCCGGACGGGCCGAACTGGATCGAAGGGCCTGCTTGACTCAAGCTGGCCGCCAGGTCATCATGTTTTACGGCGAGCCAAACGGTCCCTTTCGCTCTTACGACTTCAACCGGCCAGTTTTCCAGCACCTTGGCGAGCCTTTCCGGATGAAAAGGTTTCGATCTCCGGTACACGAAGGAACCGATGCCGTACTCTTCCGTCTCGGGCGTATGCTCTTCCTTCTGAAGCTCCTTGATCCATCCCGCGGACAAGCTGGCTTTTTCGAAATCAAACAGTCCCGTATTCAATATCTCCTTCGGATCCACGATGCCGTTGCTTGAAGTGATCAGCTTGGCCGTAGGCTGCAGCTTGCGCAGCACCCCTTTAAGCTCCTCCAGCTCCTCATCGCCCACCAGATCGGATTTGTTCAAGATCAGCACATCGCAAGTTTCGATCTGGTCGATCAGTAAATCGACCACATCCCGGGTATCCTCTTCCCCTGTCGCCTGGCCCCGGTCCAACAGCGTTTCGCCCGAGCCGAAATCATGCCAGAATCGATAGGCATCCACGACGGTCACCATGCAATCCAGTCTGGCAAAGGCGGTCAAGTCGATTCCCGTGTCGGGATCCTCATAAGTAAATGTCTGGGCAATCGGAACCGGCTCACTGATTCCGGTCGATTCAATCAGAATATAATCAAACCGGCCTTCCGCCGCCAGCTTTTGGACTTCCCGCAGTAAATCGTCCCGGAGCGTGCAGCAAATGCAGCCGTTGGACAGCTCCACCAGCTTCTCTTCCGTTCTCGATAATTGGGCCCCATTGCTCACGAGGCCGGCATCGATATTAATTTCGCTCATGTCATTCACGATCACGGCTACTTTCATACCGCCGCGCTGATTCAGTATGTGGTTAAGCAGCGTGGTTTTCCCTGAACCCAAATAACCGCAAAGCACGGTGACCGGTATTATTTTCGTATCTAAAGTCACTAAAGTCACTTGCCCCTTTCAAAGTTATTAACGTTTTATTTAATCGTAATTATTACGATTAATAACCTTTACTATATCCCCCTCTCTCCAAGTTGTCAACGTCAGCAGCTTTATTGATTTATTTTTTCTGAACATTCATGAAAAGTTTTGCTTTTCCGTTCTGAACTCCTGACTTTCTAAATAGTAATGATTATGATTAAGTTTCCTAAAGAGGAGATTCCCGTCGATGAACGAACCGTTTCCGCTCCGTATCCTTCCTATTTTGGCGCCTGCAGCATTCATTCTGGCTTGTCTGACCGTCCTATTGCCTCTCCCTGCGGGTTCCATCAATCTGAGCTACCTCTATACGTTCAGGACAAGCTTTCTCGGCATATTACTCGAGGCGCTGCCGTTTGTCCTGCTAGGATCGCTATTGTCTTCGCTGGTGCATTTATATGTATCCGAACAACTGCTGAAAAAGTGGATTCCCAAAAACCCCGCCGCCGGAATTTTAACCGCCTGTATTCTCGGACTTTTGTTCCCGGTTTGCGAGTGCGGCATGATTCCGCTGATCCGCAGACTGATCCAGAAAGGCATGCCGGTATACATTGCGACTGTTTTTATTTTATCGGGACCGATTATCAATCCGGTCGTCTTCGGCGCGACCTACATGGCTTTTCGGATGTATCCCGAGATGGTTTACGCCCGGATGGGACTGGCCTTTTTCGTAGCCGCCTCCATCGGGGTCATGATTTACATCACCTGGAAAAGCGACCCGCTTAAAACGGCTCCTGTCTCCAAGGCACACTCCCATTCCCACCATGCTTATCATGAACATGATCATCATGACCACGACGACCCTCATGACCACCATCATAATCACGCGTGCCACCATCACGATCACCATCCCCATTCAAATCATCACGAAAAAAAGTGGACCTCCATCTTTGTACACACGGCGGATGAATTTTTCGATATGGGCAAATATTTGTTGCTGGGCTGCATGCTTACCGCAGGAATTCAATCCTTTGTGGCAAAAGAAAGCCTGGAATCCATCGGCAGCGGCCCGGTCAGTGCCTATGTGTTCATGATGGGATTCGCATTTCTGCTGTCCCTTTGCTCCACTTCCGATGCTTTTGTTGCCCAAACGTTTCTCCATTCGTTCTCGTCCGGTTCCTTGCTCGCTTTCCTTGTCTTCGGTCCGATGCTCGATTTCAAAAATACGTTAATGCTGTTGTCTGTTTTCAAAACGAAATTCGTCATTTATCTAGCTTTTCTGATTTGCACGGTGGTCTTTACGGGGGCGGTTGCTGCAGATGCTTTCTTTTTAAGCCAATAGGAGGGAACTTATGATGAAAGAAGGGCCTGTCTTCCGGAGCCATGAACTAATCCGGGCACTTATCTTACTCGGCTTCGCCTTATATATCGCACGTTTGTCCGCCACTGGATATCTTCAATATTACGTCGCGCCGGAAATGTATCCTTGGCTACGGCTGAGCGTCATTCCGCTCGTCGCGCTATCACTCAATCTTGCTTATCGGGCTTTGTTCGGGACGAAGAACGGTATGGATTGCCATTGCGAACGCCCCGTCGCCGGTTCCAAACTTAAACATTCGGCGATCTATGCCCTATTTATCCTTCCACTACTGTTAGGAAGCCTACTTCCCGACAAGGCTCTCGGGGTCACGGCCGCATCAAAAAAAGGCATGATTCTCGGATCCCCCGTATTGACCAGGGAACAGCTGGATGGCAAGTTCAAAGCACCGGACAAGTACAATGTAGAATTTGCCGAGCTAGCCAAGCTGCTATATGTGCAAGAACCGATCGAAGTTAAACCGGAAATATATTCGGAAATCGTAGGGGCCATACAACTGTTCAAAGAAGAGTTTAAAGGGAAAAAGATCAGGCTGAGCGGGTTTGTTTACCGCGATGAGGGGATGTCACCGGATCATGAATTTGTCCTGGGACGTTTTCTTGTGCAATGCTGCACGGCTGATGCCTATCCCTTCGGCGTTCCGATTAGGCTTCAAACTAATCATCCGGCAATCCGGAACGATGCATGGCTAGAAGTTGAGGGGAACCTGATAACGGAAATTCGCGAAGGCAGGGAAGTTATCGCGGTTGCAGCCGAGCGGGTGACCGAAATTCCACGACCGGATACCCCTTATATTTACCTCAACAGTAAAGAGGTGGAACAATGGATACAAAAGGCAAGAGAGTCTTCCGGAGGTATTGGACCCGGATCTGCGGAAAAATTGTAAACACAGGCCCAGGCTTGAACCTTTCCTTTTAACGGGCATAAGCATCCACTTCATCTTCCATGGTTTCCTTGTTGGCCTTACTGCTGGCGATTTCCACGTAAACTCGGTTCGGGACGCAGATGATGGTCTCATTGGGCCGGGATATGAATCCCATGGCCATGGAAATTTTTTTGGGACAATCCGCAAAAATCATCTGAATGCCCCCGTCAAACTTTTTAAGAATATTGTGTCCGAATTCGGTTTTGATCTCAATTTCTTCCGAGTCTCCGTCCAAGGGAACGGTTTTGTACAATTGGCCGTCCACCGTGATGACTGCGTTCAGGTCTGCCGGATTATACGTATTACTTTGTTCATTAAAATAGCGGAGCCCCAGCCAGAAGATACCTACTACGACAAGCACGGCGATGAGCCACAGATCACCCTTTTTTAACTTCAACATGTCAGACTTCCCCTCGCAGATCCGGGCTCAATCCCGTTTAATTGTAATAATTACGAATACAAAACAATACTAAAAAAACTCATAGTCATTTGTCAATGCGCAATGATATGGTTGCAAGCTTGGCTGTATGATAAATCTCTTATCTCTTGGAGACTCCATCTTATATAATTTGGAAAATGAGGATTACATAGGAGGTTCGATATGAGTGTATTGATTGCTTATGCCGGTAAGTACGGCTGTACGGCAAAATGCGTGTCCATACTGGAATCCCAGTTGACGGGCCCGGTAAGTATAGTTAATTTGCATCATGATCCCCTTCCCGACCTCGCTGCTTTTGAAAAGATAATTATCGGCGGATCGATCTACTATGGACAGCTGCAAAAGCCTTGCGTCCGGCTATTCCGGGAGCATCTGAAGACGCTAATGCAAAAAAAAGTCGGAGTGTTCATTTGCTGCGGGTCCCCGGAACAATCAGACGAATTTGTCACGCGTGCGCTACCGTCCGAATTGAGGGATTCCGCACTGAAAATTTCATGCTTCGGAGGAGAATTGAAACCGGATGCCATGAACTGGTGGGACCGGTTCGTTACCTCCATGGTCGCAAAGTCCGCCGCCAAAAAGAACGCGTCTCCCTCCACCATTCTGCAAGAGGCTATAATCGACTTTTCCGCCGTCATGAATAAGGCCTAAAAAAATCAAAAGGCTGCCGCATTCCTAAGATGTCTTAAGAATACGGCAGCCTGCTCAATATAGGTCTTACTTTTGATTTTGACTCAGAATCATATCCGTAAGAATATCAACCTGCTTCTCCAAATTCAAGCCGTCAACCATCCAGAATTCCTTCATATCAAGGAAATACACATGATTGTTTTTCACGGCCGGGATGTTTTTCCAGATTGCCCCGTTCATAATTTCCTTGGCCCGCTCTGCCCCGCCGTCAGGTTCATATACGGTGACAAACATATGGTCTGCCGCATAATCTCCCAGCACTTCAAGCGAAATATCCGCACCTGTTCCCGGGAACACCTCGGACTGGATTTTCGGCAACGGCTTCAGCCCGAACATTTCATACAAGTTGTATCCCGCATCTCTTGTGTTCGGCCATACCCAAAAGTTTTTGGCCCAAATCGAGTAGGTACCGATCGTTTGATCCGGTCCGATGACTTCCTGCAACTTTTGTTTCGCTTCTTCCGCTTTTTGTTTGTAACGGGTAATGAATTCTTCCGCTTCCTTTTCGCGTCCAAGCAGATCGCCCATTGTTCTTACTTCATCGAGCGGATCGATGCCTTCCCAGCCCGAAGTGGCAAGCGTTACGGTCGTGGCAATCTTTTTTAACTGCTCCACGTTTTCCGCCGGTAAATACGACGGCACGATAATAAGGTCCGGATTTAGCTCCAGCACCTTTTCAACGGAGACGTCACCGACATTGGCTACGCCCTCCAGTTCTTTTTCCAAAAGCACGGAGTTTTCCAGAGCCAGCGATCCCGCACCGACCGGCTTCACGCCAAGCGCCAGCAAATCGCCCAAATGAGTGACCGATACAATCCGCTCCGGATGGGTCGGTACTTCGATATCCCCTTTCAGATCTTTGAATACCTTAGTCTTCGCCTCTTCCTTATTCGAGGTTTGATTCCCTGCATTCTGACCTGCTTCGCTGGTGGCCGCATTGCCGCCGTTGCCGCTGTTGTTAGCGCCATTTTGGCCTCCGCAAGCGGAAAGAACGATAGACAGCAGCAATATCGCCGCCAGTGATAATAAGCTGTGTTTCATGTAACGCATGATAGACCCTCCGTCGTCATTGATAATGATTATCATTTTCTTTATGTTCTCATAATATATCAGGAAGGCCTTCCTTGTCCACAAAAAAAGATTGCCCCCTCCTTAATCATGGAAGGGACAACCTTTTCGGTTACCTCAAATAAAAACGTTATTGGCGCTCAATCGCGATCCAGCCCTCTTCATCTACGGTCACCGTTGCACCGAGGGACTCTGCAATAAAGCGTAGCGGAACATACATCGTTCCATCCTGGTGAACGAATACCGGTTGATCCAGCGTGACCTTGTTACCGTTCACGGAAGCTTCCTTGGAACCTACGGAAACCGTAATCTGCGCGCCTGTAATGTCATCGATGATAACGATTTGCTTGGAGCCCGGAGTCCATTTCACTTCGGCATCCAGTTGTTCGGACAGATAGCGAAGCGGAACGAAGGAAGTGTTCTTTTTCGAGATCACGCCGTAGTATTCATTGTAAGGATCAAGAAAAATGGACTTATGCGTAATTTGTGCTTCGTCTTTCAGCAAATTGTAAACGACCGAACCCGGTTCGAAATTGCGTAACACTTGGCCCGGTGTCAATGTACCGTCCATGACGTCAATCACGCCGGCCGACGTATCCACTTTATCCGCGGTCACCGTGCCGCCCACATTCCAGATTTCGCTTGCCACCTTGACCTTAACGGCTTGGATCGGCAGATCTTCCGAAGCCGGCAGTGCCACGGACAACTCCAGGTTTTGCTTGCGGATGTTGAGTTTGCTGTCAAAACCAAGGTCCATCTTGAACACGGTATCTTTGCTCAGTACCGTCGAAATTTCCGGCGTTTCCGCCAACAAATCCGCCACTTGCTTATCGTAATCGGCCAGGAATTTGTTTAATTCTTCCTGGATCGCAGCCGTCAATGCTGCAACCGTCACCGCTTTGGATTCAGGCAAAGTCTCCACGTCCTCGGCATCCATAAATTCGCCGCCCATTTCAGAACTCAACAACGGGTAGAACACATCGTAAAATGTACCGATCAAATCTTTAATGCCCTGTTCATCCTTTGCGACACTTGTAAGGAATGGTTTGACCAGGCCGACCAGTTCGTCTCCTCTTACCTCAACCTGCAGGTTGGTCAGATTCACCGATTCCCCGTTTACCTTGTCACTAACCTGTTTCAACGAAATCTTGCTCGGATTCGGCAAATGCTTCAGGAGAAACTCGGTTGCCTGAACCGACAATTGCTGACTTTGTTCGCTGTAGGCAGCCATATCAGGCAAACCTGCGGCGGCGGAGTCAAGCGATATGTATATCGGCTGCTTGGCTCCTTCTACCTGGATCACCAAGCCTTTCTCATCCATCGACAATTGGAAAGGAAGATTTTTGCCGTCAAATCCGACCGTCCCTTTCAGCGAGGCCGTGCTGGCATCCTGCGTTTTGGCGCTATCTACTTTTAGCGAGAAGGAATTGATCAAATCTATGATTTTCTTGTCCTCTGCAGAGATCGCACCAGCTGCCGGTACAACTTCAACCGACATAGTTTGGCTCGATTCGCTCGATACCGGCTTAACGCTTTGCAAGAGTGCCTTGTTAATGTCAAAGCCTGCAACCGCTTGGCAACCGGCAAGCACTACTAACAGCAGCGCGAGCGGAAGCGCCAGCCATTTGGTTTTTATTATCTTCATCTGTTTATTTCCCCCTTCATATATTATATTCCATTATCATCCATGGGTTTACGGTTTGTAAATAGACAAATAGGCGGAATTATATCAATATTTCCATAGGATCAAATAATAGAGCTGTGATATAATAATTGCGGGTACAAACCCGAAACAATTGAAGAAGATCCGTGCGTTATCCGCACGGGAGAGGTTCGCGAACTCCCTCTATAAAAAACTAATGGTGCCCTGCACGGATCGCATGGGCTTGTTTTTTTGCGGTGTCAGTTCATGAACTCTCTTTCTTCTATTTCCAATAAGGCGGTTCATCGCCTTCGGAACAAATCCAAGAAGAATGAGAGGTTTTTTTATGCTTAAAAATGAAAAAGCAGTCGTTGTTTTCAGCGGCGGTCAAGACAGCACTACCTGCCTGTTTTGGGCGCTGAAGCTGTTTAGGGAAGTCGAAGCGGTCACTTTCGACTACGGCCAGCGCCATTCTCTGGAGATCGAATGCGCCAAGGGAATCGCCGCTGAGCTCGGCGTCCAATTGACCGTGCTGGACATGAGCCTGCTCGGACAATTAACTCAAAATGCGCTTACCCGCACCGATATTCCGATCGTGCATGTAGAAGGAGAGCTGCCCAGCACTTTCGTGGACGGAAGAAATCACTTGTTTCTTAGTTTCGCGGCTGTTTTGGCCAAGGGCGTCGGAGCCCGCCATCTGGTAACCGGCGTATGCGAGACCGATTTCAGCGGATATCCGGATTGCAGGGATGCCTTCGTCAAATCGCTGAACGTGACGTTAAATCTGGCAATGGACTACGAATTCGTCATTCATACGCCTTTAATGTGGATCGACAAAGCCCAAACCTGGCAAATGGCCGACGAACTGGGAGCTTTTGACTTTGTTCGCGAACGTACGCTGACTTGCTATAACGGCATCATTGGCGACGGATGCGGGGAATGCCCTGCCTGTAAGCTGAGAAGAGCCGGGATGGAGAGTTACCTGCATATGCGCGGCGAGGCCGGAGATTCTCAGGCCTCCGGGATGGAGGGACAGGAATGATGAACCGGGAACCGGGAGTATTTCGCATTGTGGAACGGCTGCATGTCTTCGGAGAGGATATCTCCGAAAACCAGCTTCGTTATCATCGGCGCCGCGTTCTTGTCAGCAAGCAATTCACCTTTGATGCGGCGCATCACCTGCATGCCTATGACGGAAAATGCAAAAACCTTCATGGCCATACGTACGAAGTCGTTTTCGGGATTAGCGGAAAGCCGGATGAGCGGGGAATCGCCATCGATTTCGGTACGGTAAAACAGATTTGGAAAGACGAAATCGAGGGCTATCTCGATCACCGCTATTTGAACGAAACGCTGCCCCCCATGAATACGACGGCGGAAAATATGGTCGTATGGCTATATGAAAAAATGGAGGCGGCCCTGTCGTCGGGCCGCTACCTCTCCTCCTTGCCGGACGCACGAACCGAATTCGTCCGCCTGTACGAAACGCCGACAAGCTTTGCCGAGGCGAGACGGGAGTGGATGCAGGATGAATAGCGGTAGCGGGATTAATTCGAGCCCCGGAAACGGGAATACCGACAATCCCGTTGGTACGCCCACGATCCCCGTGCTTGAGATCTTTGGTCCCACCGTCCAGGGCGAAGGTATGGTCATCGGCCAAAAGACGATGTTCGTCCGCACCGCAGGCTGCGACTACCGCTGCCTCTGGTGTGACTCCGCGTTTACCTGGGACGGCAGCGCCAAGGATTTGATCATCAAGATGACCCCGACGGAAATCCGGGACGAGCTGCGGAGAATCGGAGACAACCGGTTTTCCCATGTTACGCTGTCCGGCGGCAACCCCGCCCTCCTACCCCAGTTGGAGGGATTGGTATCGCTGCTCCGCGGTGAAGGCATTACTATAGCCGTGGAGACCCAAGGCTCCCGGTGGCAGGATTGGCTGGCCGAGATCCATCAGGTGACGCTCTCTCCAAAACCGCCGAGCTCCGGCATGGCTACAGATTGGCCGGTGCTGGACGACATTGTCGCCAAACTGTCAGCCCGGCCCGCTCCTTTCGCGGTGAGCCTCAAGGTCGTCGTCTTTGACGAAGCCGACCTGTCTTACACCAGGCAGGTACATGCCCGATATCCGGGCGTCGCGATGTTCCTGCAGGTCGGCAACCCCGACGTGCGGCGGATGGACATCGGTCACCACGCCGCGGATCTGCTGCATCGTTACGAAGGACTTATTGACCGGGTCATGTCCCTAAGCGATTTGAACGATGTACGCGTGTTGCCCCAGCTCCACGCCCTCGTGTGGGGCAATAGGCGGGGCGTTTGAAGCAGCTAGGGGCGGCAAGGGGTGTTGGGGGTTAGTTGGCGGTTAGTTGGGGGTTAGCTTGCGCTAACTCTCGTTTAGCTGGTGTTCTTGCCGCTGAACGCGAACAAACCGGCCGAATTAACTGGAAAACATACAGTTAATTCCGAGAATAGGAAACCAATTAAAGTAATAACTGGAAAACCTACAGCTATTTCTCCTCATTTGCTAAATTTAAGCGCGAACACGCAAAATTAACTGGAGGTTCTCCAGTTAATTACGCCGGGACAACTAAAACCCCAGACTTAACTGTAGAAAATCCAGTTAATCTCGCAGATGCGGATCAACATCCCGGGCATTCGTTCAACTATCGAGGCAAAACCATAACTAATTGATCTACCAGTGATCTGAGAGTTTTTTTATACTAAGGAGGAAAATACGATGTCAGGTAGACAACAGCAAGAAATGCAGAATGTGACACTCCTGGGCCACCAGGGTGTTAAATACCCGATGACCTATACCCCGGAAATCTTGGAGAGCTTTGATAACAAGCACCCGTATCGCGATTACTTCGTAAAATTCAATTGTCCGGAATTCACCAGTCTCTGTCCGATTACGGGTCAGCCGGACTTTGCCACCATTTACGTCAGTTACATTCCGGATATCAAAATGGTGGAGAGTAAATCTCTCAAGCTTTATTTGTTCAGTTTCCGAAACCATGGTGATTTCCATGAAGATTGCGTTAATATAATTATGAACGATCTGATTCAACTGATGGACCCGAAATACATCGAAGTGTGGGGCAAATTCACTCCGCGCGGCGGCATCTCCATTGATCCGTACTGTAACTATGGGCGTCCCGGCACCAAATATGAAGCCATGGCGGAGCACCGCTTACTGAATCATGACATGTACCCCGAAAAAGTAGATAACCGTTAAAAAAACATTTCTTTTCTCGGCTACGGCTCGGGCAGCCGCAAAGACCAAGCATTAAGACCTAAAGAGAGGAGTCGCTCGCTTATGAAACCGAAAGTGTATATTGCAAGAAAGGTCCCGCCGGAGGTGGAAGCCTATATCGGGGAACATTGCCGTTACGGCAAATGGGATCACCCGGAGCCAATCCCCCGTGCACGTCTACTTGAAAGCCTGGGCGATGCGGATGGACTTCTGACTTCCGGCGGTAAAATCAATGCGGAATTGTTGGAGCATGCCCCTCATTTGCGCGTTGTCAGCAATATCAGTGTGGGCTATAACAACTTTGACGTTGAGGCTATGAAAGCACGGGGAGTTCTGGGGACCAATACGCCTGATGTCCTGAACGAAACGGTAGCCGATTTGATTATGGGATTAATGCTGTCCACGGCACGGCGAATACCCGAATTGGACCGGTATGTAAAGGAAGGACAATGGAAACGCGGGGACGACGAAATCATGTTCGGACTGGACGTGCATCATAAAAAGCTTGGGATTATCGGGATGGGCAGCATCGGTGAAGCGGTCGCCCGCCGGGGCAAATTCGGATTCGGCATGGACGTGCTTTATCATAACCGCAACCGGAAGCCGGAAGCGGAAGCCGTCCTGCAGGCGGAATACCGCCACCTGCCCGACCTGCTACGAGAATGCGATTTCATCGTGCTGATGACGCCGTTGACGCCGGAAACCCGGGGATTGATCGGGCAACGCGAATTCTCGCTGATGAAACGGACCTCCGTATTCATTAATGCCTCCCGGGGCGCTACCGTGGACGAAGCCGCCCTAGTCCATGCCTTGGAGAACAGACAGATTTACGGGGCGGGGCTGGATGTGTTCGAACGGGAACCCGTGGCGGCCGACAATTCTTTGCTCGCCATGCCGAACGTGGTCACTCTGCCGCATATCGGGTCCGCGACGGAACATACGCGCCGGGAGATGGCGATGCTTGCCGCCGAAAATCTGGTGCTTGCATTGCAAGGACATACGCCTCCGAATATGGTTAAAGAACTGCAATAAACGCTAGTCAACTCACATCAGCAAAAAGACTATACAACAATGCATCAAAAAATCCTCCGGGATCCATGAATGATGGATCCCGGAGGATTTTTAACTTCTAAAATTACATTGGAATTGAAAATCAGCAGTGACTTTCCTTATCCCTTACTTATCTTCGAATCCCGTATGATACTTCCGCTCGCTGGAGGACGACTGCTTCGTAGCTTCCTTGTCCTTCTCATCCCGGACTTGAAGGTTCAAATCCTCGACCGGAATCGGATCCACGTTCCGCTCGCTCTCAAACCTATCAAAAAGACTGGGCTGTTCCGTAGGATACTGTTCGGGATGGTCCCGATCCGCGGAAACTTTTTCACGACGGTTTTGCTCCTGATTTACTGTACCTTTTGGCATGCTCTCACCTCGTTACGGCTTTGTACTTCCTTTATACCTCAAAACCATGAGGGATAAACATGGCGCCAACCTATGCTTAATCTTCGTCCAGAGCGGAGAGAACGTCTCCTCGTTTAGCCGTCCCGCCTCCGTATCGACCAGCAGTCGGACAAGCCAGGCCAATTCGGTCTAAGCATGCTCATACCGTCCGTCCATTAAATTGCAATACGCTCCGGGGAACGATTCCCTTGGGCTCGCAATAAATCTGATAGCAGAGGGTTCACTTGATGTTCGGCTTCAGTCACCCGTTCTCTGAGAATAGCGGCGATCTTTTCGCGTTCCCCTTTCCCGGCAAACACCAGGGCGTTGTACATGAGATGAAAAAGTGGGACTTCCTCCTTAAACCGGTCCAGCAGCAATTTTTGAAAATAGGCCCTTCCTTTGTCCGTGATCCGAAATACCGTTTTGTCCGGACGGGTGTCGCTATGAATGGTCTCCACAACTTCGATATACAATTGATTGGCCGACCGGTCGACAGCATAATAAAGAGAGCCGATTTTGAACCTGCCCTAGAAATCGGGAAATCGATCCTTCATCCGGGTCCGTATTTCATAATAAGGATGCATATTTTCTTCCATCAGCAGGCCGAGAATACATTAACGGATCGATAAAGCGTGCATATTCCGCTTCCCCTATACGTGCTGTTTCTTGGCTTTGAGCTGCTTCGCCAACATGCGGTCATTAGGCATAGCTATCACGACCACAACGGTCAACACGGCCGGAATCAGTGCCCACATAAAGGTATGCGCGATCGATGAAGACATCGCATTCGTCAATTTATCCAAAATTTCAGGTGGAATCAATGCCCGCTTTTCCGGTGACAAAGCCTCGCGCGTATCGCCGAAAGCCTGGGCCCCCTGGTCCATACCTTGGAAAGCCTCGGCCATATTGTTAGCCATCAGATTTCTTTGTAAGATTCCGAAGATGGTAATTCCGAGCGTCATGCCAAGTGATCTCAGGAAGGAGTTTGTCGAGGTCGCCGCGCCGCGCTGATGCGCATCGAACGGATGTACCGCGGCCATGCCGAGAACGGAAAATGAAAATCCGACCCCAAATCCGGTAAGGATGCTATATAAGGTCAACAGCATCCGCGACGAATCGCCGTTCAATGTACTGAGCGCAAATATGCCGGATACGAAAAAGACAACGGATATTGCCATAATCGATCGATAGGAGAGTCTCGACGCCAACATGCCGCCCATCATGCTGCCCACGACGGAACTGATCATCATCGGCATCAATATGAGTCCGGAATTCGTGGCGCTTCCGCCGAATACCCCTTGTACATAGATCGGGATATACACCGTGGCCACGATAAAGACGCTTCCATAAAAAAAAGCCAACAAACTGCTTGTCGCGTAAAGCCGGTTCCGGAACATATCAAACGAAATAATCGGCTCTTTGGCTTTCGTTTCCGCCACCAAAAACACCAAAAACAAAACGGCAAAACCCGCAAACAAACCGAGAATCATCGCCGAATCCCAGGCGTATTTCTCCCCGCCAAGTTCCAGCGCGAACATCAGGCAAACGACGGCTCCGACAAGCGAAAAAGCCCCGCTCCAGTCAATCCGCTGTTTGGCACGGGACAGCGATTCCTTGTAAAAAAGAATGATCAGGATCAGCGATATGATACCGATCGGTACGTTGATGTAAAACACCCAGTTCCATCCGAGCGAATCGGTAATGTATGCTCCAAGCAAAGGACCGAATATGCTGGAGGTACCGAATACGGCCCCCATTAACCCCGTCATCTTTCCTCGTTTCTCCACTGGAAAAATATCATAAATAATCGTAAAGGCTATCGGCATCAGCGCTCCGCCGCCGATCCCCTGGATCGCCCGGAATATGCTGAGCTGCACAATGCTTCCCGCCATTCCGCACAGTACCGATCCGATCAAGAACATGATGATCCCGAACAGGAAAAACGTCTTGCGTCCGTACATATCGGACAATTTGCCGAAGATCGGCGTGCCGGCCATGACCGCCACCATATAAGCGGAGGTAACCCAAACGAATTGTTCCATCCCTCCAAGCTCGGATACGATCGTTCCCATCGCGGTCGTCACGATGGTATTATCCATCGCCGACATCAATATGGCGAGCATCAAGCCGATCAATATCAATTTGGTATTATCTTTTTTTTCAATGCTCATCATCCGGCCCCTTAGAATTATTCAAATTTGAATATCATTACACTATTTTAGTGGAAATAGAGAAAATGTAAACCCTTTTGAACAATAACTTTTCCGACTCCGTCCCCTATGTTAACGAGCAAAAAACACTTCATTGGAGGTCATACATCCCGGCTCGATTAAGGGGTTTCTTGAAGCCGGTTACTAGAAGGTGTACCCTATACTATAGAAACAAAAGTCAGGAAAGGAAGTAGTTCGCGATGAATGCACATTGGCCCGGATTGAAACAACAAATGGAGCAGCAAGGGATTCAGACCCTGCTGATAACCGATCCCAAACATGTATATTATTTGACCGGTTTTCTAAGCAACCCGCATGAACGGTTTCTGGGAATTCTTTTTCAGCCCGGCAGCGAACCGGTCCTGGTTGTCCCCGCGCTGGATGAAGAAGCTGCCCGTGCCGCAACCGGTAGTATGGAAATCATCACCCATCTGGATACGGATAACCCCTATCATTTACTGCAAAAAAGACTTCAAGGTTCAGTCGGCACGCTGGGCCTGGAGAAAGAAAATTTGACGATAGCACGGTTTGAACAATTACAGAAGGCATTAGGCTTCACTACGACCCATGATGTCGGCCCTTGGCTTCGGGATCTGCGGGTCCGCAAAACCGCCGACGAAGTCGAAAAAATGTCCCATGCCGTCCGGCTCATCGAACAGGTGCTGCAGGAATCGCTCAAACAAGTGAAAGAAGGCGTGTCCGAAAATGAGCTCGTAGCCGAAGTGGAATATCAAATCCGTAAACTCGGCGCGGACGGTCCTTCTTTCGATTCCATGGTCCTGTCCGGCGAAAAAACGGCATTGCCTCACGGCGTTCCGGGGGAGCGTAAGCTCCGCCGCGGCGACCTGCTGATGTTCGATATCGGCGTTTATGCATCCGGCTACGCTTCGGATATTACGCGAACCTTTGCCTTCGGCGAGCTCTCGGAGGAGCAAGTGCGGATCTATGAGACTGTGCTGGCCGCGAACGAAGCGGCGATTGCGGCCATTTCACCCGGCGTCACCTTCGCCTCCATCGACAAAGCCGCCCGAGACGTCATCGAGGCTGCAGGATATGGCCCTTACTTCATCCACCGCCTCGGTCACGGGCTTGGCATCGATGTTCATGAATTTCCTTCCGTTCACGGACAAAACGAATACCTGCTGAGCGAAGGAAATGTATTCACCGTGGAGCCAGGTATTTACGTACCTGGCGTTGGCGGGGTTCGGATCGAGGACGATTGCCTGGTTACTGAAAATGGCGTCCGGGTGTTGACCTCTTTTCCAAAGCAGCTCACCTATTTGTAAAATCTCGAAACGGACTGAAAATGCAAACAAACCTCCACATCGCCCAGGCGGGATGGAGGTTTGTCGTTTATGACGCCGCCTTTGCGGGCTCGTCTTCTTCATGACGGAAATTCCGGGCAATGTACAGGAACGGAGTTCCCACGGCGGTAAGGATGAATTTAAAAATATAAGTCGTAAACAGGATTTCAAGCCAAACTTGAAAGCTGTATTCGCCGATAAAGGCAATGGAGCAAAAGATGAGCGTATCCACGAACGAACTCACCATGGTACTGCCGTTGTTCCTGATCCAGAGCTGATTTCGCTTCGGATAATATTTGCGGATCCAGGAATACAGACGAACATCGAGAAATTGACTGATAAAATAAGCAGTCAGACTACCCAATGCCAACCTCGGCATCAAACCGAATATGGTTTCCAGCGAGCCCTGCGCTATATCGCTTTCCTGCGGCTGAAAAACAAGTACCATCTGCATCAGGACCGTAGTCATGATCAGGGTGAAAAAGCCGAACCATACCGCCTTTTTCGCTTCCTGGCGGCCAAACTTCTCATTCAGCAGGTCGCTGGTCAAATACAGGCTGACATACATCGTATTGCCTAGCGTCATGACAATGCCGAACATCTCCACCGTCTTGACGACTTGTATATTGGCGATGACCGTAGCCACCCCGATCCAGGCGTATAGGCCTTTTTTCCCGAACAGCTTATAACAGAGCAGGAAAAAGCAAAAATTGACGAGCATATAAAATATGCCCCAACCTATGTTAAACACACTAAACTCCTCCTAGTTTTGATTACGCGGGATGGTTACGAACCGCGGCCGAAAATAACAGCAAGTCCCAAGATACCACATCTCCGGCCAAGTTACTATCCCTTATTTCCATTCAGCATAATTTTGAAAATGAAAAAAATGAAAAACATCATTTTCAAAAGCCTTTTTTTTCTATAAAATAGCACTAATGAACACTGGTCAAAAAGAACCAGAAGCAAGCCATACTGCCTAGAGAGAAAAAGCATCTAGAAATCAGGAGAAAATGGGGAGGATTTCCATGTCCAAAAGAAAGCATTCCATTAACCGCAAATTCATGCTCACATTTGCCGTCGTCATCGTTCTTTCATCCGTCTTGTTTAGCTCCAGTTTCTTCATCGTCTCCATGGGAATCATCAACAAAAATGTTCTTCCTCAGTTCGACAAGGTGCTTCAGACCAGTTCTAAAGATATTTTTAAGAACCTGGATACGACCCAGGCCCTCCAACTGCTGACCGGGAAGGAAAATTCGAGGTTCGTTGTGGAATCCTATTTGTCGGACAAAGTGGAAGAGTATCAATTACATACAGCTTATCTTCTTGACTTGCAAGAAGATAAAGCCACTGTAATCGGCGTCAACAAAGGATCCAAAATGAAAGTAGGCGATCAGTTGGAAGTTCTGCCGCCAATGGAAGATGCCGAGTCCAAGGGCAAAGCCAGCATCAGCGAGCTGTACTCCGACCAATTCGGCTCCCATAAAACCGCATACATGGCGCTGCCGGGCAGTTCCGCCCTACTGGCCGTCGGTATGGATGCCACTTTCATTGAGCAAAAAAGAAGCGAAATCACCTGGATTTGCTTCGGTATTTTTGCCTTCGTCATCGCTGTCGGCATGGTGGTTGCCTTTATCAACAGCCGGAGAATCACGAATCCGCTCAAGAGACTGGCCGCCGTCACGGAAAAAATGGCGCAGGGCGATTTCCGCGAACAAATCGAAATCACCTCCAAAGATGAGATCGGCCAACTGGCCGATAGCTTCCGGACGATGACCGCCCAGCTCAAGGAGATGATCGGCAAAGTCCTGGAAACGTCGAATTCCGTTGTCAGCGGTTCCGACCGATTGCTTCATTCGTCGGAGACGTTTAAAGGCCTCACCGAACGATCCGGGGCGGCAACGCTCGAAATTGAAAAAGGCAGCTTCACCATCGCTTCCACCTCGGCGGAAAACGCCCGGGCCATGGAAGAAATTTCGCAAGGCGTACAGCATATCGCCACCTCTTCCGCGGAGGTAACGGAAAAGATCGGCCAAGCCTCGGAAGAATCCAATTCGGGGAATGAGTTGGCCAAAACGGCCGTGGAACAAATGAGACAGGTAGAGCAGGCGGCCATCAAATCGCGGGAATATATTTCCGTTTTGAACGACCGCTCCGAATCCATTGCCGCCGTCGTTAGCGTCATTATGGATATTACGAAACAGATCAATATTTTGGCGCTGAACGCGGCCATTGAGGCAGCCCGAGCAGGCGAGCACGGGAAGGGCTTTGCCGTAGTGGCCGAGGAAGTCCGCAAGTTGGCCGAACAATCAAGAACAGCAACCGATCAGATCAGTGAATACCTGCTCAGCATTCGCGAAGAGGCTATGAATTCCGTTAACGCCATGGAGCTTGTCAGCCAGGAAATCAAATCGGGAACTGACCGCGTCAACCAGGCGGGTATCGCTTTCGGGCAATTGACGGATTTAATCTATAACATCAATTTGACGATCCAATCGGTTTCCGCATCCACCGAGGAAGTATCCGCCGGTACCGAAGAAGTAACCGCATCGGTAGAGGAAGCCGCGAACATTACGGCAAAATCGCTCCAAAACATCGAAGAAATCGCCAAGTATTCCGGCCGGCAGATCGATGAAATGGAGGTGCACTCCAAAACGGTGGAGGCGCTGTACGAACAAGCCCGTTCCCTTCAGGAAGCGGTGGAGAAATTCAAAATTTAGGTTGCAGCAAAAAAGACGTATCCTTGGTTTCTCAAGGATACGTCTTTTGATTTGGAAGGCTTCTTTGGATTTTCTATCGAATAAACGTACTTTACTCGCTACTCATTAGTCATTATCCCGTAGATTCGCCCAATGTCCAAATGATGGCTTACATGGTCCGCCAACCGGTCAAACGCAGCTTCTTTTCTGGATGCCGCCGATAGTTCACCGGCAAGGGGAGGCAGACCTTTATCATGGCGTACGCTATTCAGCCAAGCCCTTCTCCAGGCATCATTTTGGAACAAGCCGTGCAAATAAGTGCCGAAAACCCGACCGTCCGGTGTGATACAGCCCTCATCCCGCTCCGCTCCCCTGTCCACAGTGATTCGGAAAACGGGAATCACCCGGTCGCCACCTCCGCTTGCCACCGTCCGGCCGGAATGGATTTCGTAGCCGCTAATCTCCAGGCTTTCTCCTTGAGAATAGCTTGTGAAGTATGAGGCGTTGGGGGCGGTGGTTCCGTTGACTCGCACCGTCGTTTTACCGGGAATAAAAGTCGTAGCCACCGGTAGCCAGCCGAGGCCTGCGGCCTGGCGAGGTGTCGCCGCTTCCACCGCATCGGGATCATGCAGTTCATTCCCCAGCATCTGATATCCGCCGCAAATACCTACAAGCCGGGTGTGACGCCGTTGTTCGATGATTTTGCGTATTCCCTCGTCGAGTCGTTGATTCCGCATAAATTCCAAATCACCGATCGTATCCTTGGAACCGGGAAGAATCACAATGTCCGGATCACCTAGTTGGGACAGCTTCTGCACATAACGCAGCGATACATCCGGTTCGGCGGACAAAATATCAAAATCGGTAAAATTTGAAATCCTCGGGTAGCGGATCACGGCAATATCGAGATCCTGCCCGGCGGATGACCGGACTTGATTTGGGAACGTATCCAGCACGACCGAGTCTTCGGCCTCAATTTCCAGATTGGGCATAAAAGGAAGTACGCCGAGGACCGGGATTCCCGTTCTCTGCTCCAGCCACTCCAAACCGGGCTGCAGCAAAGACAAATCGCCTCTGAATTTGTTGATTATAAATCCTTTCACCCTGGCCCGTTCGTCCGGTTCCAGCAGTTCCAGCGTCCCGACAAGAAACGCGAACACGCCGCCGCGATCAATGTCACCTACTAGAATAACGGGCGCATCCGCCCATCCAGCCAGATTCATATTGACGATATCGCGATGCTTCAAGTTGATTTCCGCCGGACTTCCGGCCCCCTCCATCACCACGATGTCGTATTCCTGCCGCAGCCGTCCCAGCGCATCCATAACCAGCGGCTTCGCAAACGGAAGGAAATTTTCCCGATAACTTACCGCGCTTAGATCACGGTACGGTTGCCCATGAACAACGATCTGCGAATGCATGTCCCCGGTAGGTTTGAGCAGGATCGGATTCATATCCGTAGTAGCCGCGATCCCGCAGGCATCCGCCTGGATGCCCTGCGCCCTACCGATCTCCTTGCCGTCCGGAGTCACATAGGAGTTCAAGGCCATATTTTGCGATTTAAACGGTGCGGTCCTGAACCCATCCCGGGTAAAAATGCGGCACAGCGCCGTGACAATTACGCTCTTCCCCACGTCAGACGCCGTCCCCTGGACCATCAATACATTGCCTCTGACTTCCGCTGTCGCATCAGCTATGGTCTCTAATTCCGATTCACTCATTCCGTCCGCCTCCATCCAATGAAAAAAAAGACCTTGCGATGGTCATACTGATCCAACGTTATAGCGTTACTTAATTCGCCATGTTCTCCTGCAGCTCGTCCATTTTATATAGCTTGTAGCTTGCACTGTCCGGGTTGTTTGGAATCCAAGTTCTAACGGACATAAGAGACCTTAAAGGTCCCGATTTCGTGAATTCCAACTTCTAACGGACACAGGAGACGTTATTTGACGAAATATCCACATAATCGGAGGCTTTACTTCATATTAAGGGCTCTGGTGTCCGTCAGGTTTCCAAATAGGCAAATTCACACCAAATAACGTCTCTCATGTCCATTAGAATAGAACGATGCCGGAGGAGTTCCGACTTACCAAAGACTGCAGGAGAGCTCGAAGTAATGTAACTGGAGTGACTTTGGTGCGATGAGACTCAAATAATCAAGTCACCGTGCGACGTTGGCGGCTTTAGTCCTCTCTCAGCGAAAGAAAATAACCGCGAGCAAAAGCAGCATAGCCTCGAGCCCTTCATTCAAAGCTCCGTATGTATCTCCAGTAAGCCCGCCGAGCCTTGAACTGATTTTGCCGGCGACCAGGGAACCTGCAAGTATGGCAAGTAATGGCGCAGCGACAAAATATCCTCCCCAGCGCAGCCAGGAGGTGGCATCCGCGCCGTCAAGAACCCCGGCGCTCCCCAGGCTTGCTACCGTTAGCATCAACGCAAAAACGGTGGCCAAGACCATATCTTTGGCGCCAAGACCGCGAAAGCGCACGGCCAGACCCTCGCCCTCGCGTGCGGTCGGCCACTTATACATAGCTCTTGTCATAAACCAGCGGCTCCAAGCCGGAGCCGTCAACATCGCGCCCGCCGACGCTGCACTTCCGAGCTCCAGCAGCGAGGAAATCAGCGATAATTTAAGCAAAAGCAGTAATACGCAGGCCAGTACTCCCATGGCCCCGACCCGGCTGTCCTTCATGATCTCCAGCATCCGCTCGCGGGAACGGTAGCTGAGCAAGGCATCGGCCGAATCCATCCAGCCGTCCAGGTGCAGGCCGCCGGTCAACCACACCCAAATAATGAGCGTTACGGCTGCCGCAGGCAAAGAAGGCAACACCCAGCCCGCCAGGGTCCCTCCTAACCAAACGGAGATACCGATCGCCGTTCCGACAATCGGATAGTATTTGGCACTTCGCCGCAAAAGCTCCGGTGAGAAATCCAGCTCGGCCTTCACGGGAAACCGGGACAAAAATTGAAAAGCGGCCAAGATCGGCCGTCCTTTTTGCTTCATAGCTTATACTCCCTGCTTTTTAGCTCTATGGCGATGCCCGCGGTTACAAGAAACACTTGATCCGAGATCGCAGCCATCCGCCGGTTTAGAATCCCGGCCCAGTCTCTATATTTCCGGCCAAGGGGATATTCGGGCACAATTCCGCTCCCGACCTCATTCGTCACCATAACCAGTGTGCCGGGATAGGCCTCTACGGCAGCAACAAGAGTATCCACTTCCAGCTGTACCTCCCGCTCTGTAACCATCCCGTCACCGGCGACGTCGGCAGCAAGCATTACGTTCGACAGCCATAGGGTCAAACAATCGACCAAAACAACCGTGGGCCATTGCTCTGGATGGAGCTCGGGCTTGGTTACGACTTCGGTCCGGAGAATGGTCTCGGGCTTGGACTTAGTCCCGGTATGAAACCGGGCCTGAGATCCGCCTCCGGTCCCGGTTCTAGCCTCAGCTTCGGCGGCATTTTCCGTCACAGGCCCTTCCCCTCTTTGCACTTCGCATAGCACATCCGCCACTTGGAGCGGCTCCTCCACGGTGAACCACCGGAAGCCGCTGTCTTCACGCTGAGCCCGGTGCAATTCTATGCGCCGAGTCATCTCTTCATCGAAGGCTTGGGCGGTTGCGATGTACAACCCGGAGTCCGCATGTTTCATGCACCATTTTTCGGCAAAGCCGCTCTTTCCGCTGCGGGCTCCTCCCGTAACCGTCACGATCATCCCTGCGCCTCCCCGGCAGTTTCAGAGCCCTCCTTACCCGTTTCTGCACCTGTGGAAACCCCTGCGCTCTCGAACGTAGCCATCTCCGACATAATCCGGCAAGCTGCGTCCACCAGGTGAAGTGCCAAAACGCCGCCCGTACCTTCGCCGAGCCGCATGTCCAGATGAAGCATGGGCTCAAGGCCAAGCGCTTTTAACAGATACACATGGCCTTGCTCCTGCGAAACATGAGAAGCGATCATATAATTCACCGACTCCGGTGCCAGCCGTTGAGCCGCAAGCGCCGCCGCTCCGGAGATGAACCCGTCCAGCACGACCGGGCAGCGATGGGCAGCAGCACCCAGGATAACCCCGGTTAATCCGGCAATCTCAAGGCCTCCAACCTTGGCGAGCACATCTACCGGATCAGACAGATCCGGACGGTTTAATTCCAATGCCCGTTCTACGACCAGGACTTTATGACGCATCCGTTCATCGTTGATTCCCGTTCCGCGGCCGACCGTTTCCAAAGTCGCGATCCCGGTAAACGTGCTCATGAGCGCCGCGCTGGCTGTCGTATTGCCGATACCCATTTCCCCGGTAACAAACAGGGAGATTCCTCTGCGGATTGCGTCCTCTACGACTTCAACGCCAGCCATAATGGCGGCTTCGGCTTCTTCCCGGCTCATGGCCGGCCCGGATATCATATTGTCCGTGCCGTAACGAACCTTCCGCGAGATGAGGCCCGGATGGTTAATCTCCGCATTGACCCCTACATCGACGCACATCACTTCCGCTCCCGCTTGGCGGGCAAGGACGTTCACGGCCGCGCCTCCGGAAAGAAAGTTAAGCACCATCTGAGGAGTAACTTCTGCGGGAAACGCGCTGATCCCCTCTTCGCAAACCCCATGATCGGCGGCCATGACGACCACCCCTCGGTGACGGAAGGACGGCTGCACCTTTCCCGTGATTCCTGCCAGTTTCACCGCTAAGGATTCCAGCTTGCCGAGACTTCCGGGCGGTTTGGTCAAACGGTCCAAATGCTCTGCCGCCGCTGCTGAAGCAGCCGGATCCAGGGCTTGTACCGATCCGGCGATATCCATTATGGAGCGACTCATCGGCTAACACCTCTCTTTTTTCGTCTATGGTTCCATTGATACTATTCTACCATTATTATCTTGAACGGAAAAAGAACAGCATCATTAATTACTAGCTTAATCAGCCTGCTTTCCCGTCGCCTTCTGCAACAGCAGTTGAGGAACACCGGTATCGGGATGAGCCACGCTGTGGGATTTCACTTCAAATACCGACTCAATCATTCCCGGAACCAGGATTTCGGACGGAGTTCCTTGAGCTGCCAAACTGCCTTCGTTCAAAACAAGCAGGCTATCACAGTAAAGCGAAGCCAGATTCAGATCGTGCATGACGGAGATGACGGTTAGTCCTTCCTCGTGTTGCCAGCCTGCAACAAGCTCCATGAACTGCATCTGATAACGGATATCAAGATAGGTTGTCGGTTCATCAAGCAAAACGACCTCAGGTTGCTGCGCCATTACCTTTCCAAGCGCGGCCCGCTGCCTCTGGCCTCCGCTGAGACTGCTAAGCGGACGTTCCGCCAGACCTCCAAGTTCCAGCCTATCCATAATATCCTGCATTAATCTTTCCGCGTGTCCGTCTTTTTCCCTTCCCCGCCAATCCTGAAAAGGGAACCGCCCCATCTCGATGACTTCCCGGACGGTAAAAGAAACAGGCGGAAGCCCGTCTTGCTGAAGTACCGCGAGCTTCCGGGACAACTCCTTCCGGTTATAAGAGGACAGCGGCCGACCAGCCAGCTTGATTTCCCCCCGGTCCGGCGACTCAATCCCGGAAATCAGACCAAGCAAAGTGCTTTTTCCGCTTCCGTTGGGTCCGATTACTCCCCAGAACTCTCCGGGCTGCACCTTCCAGTCGATATCTCTGAGCGCGTTCAGACGCCCGTATGATTTTGCGGCATTTTTCACCTCGATCATGATATCTCCCTCTCCCGCGCTTTTTTCTTTTTATATAACAAAAAAGCGAAAAACGGAGCGCCGACAAAAGCAGTGATTACCCCGAGCGGAATTTCCGTTGGCGCAAGCAACGAGCGGGCCGCTAAATCGCTCCACATTATGAAAATGCCGCCGCCCAGCGCGGAGAGCGGGATAATGAGCCGATAGTCGGGACCCGTAATAAGCCGAATCATATGAGGAATCACAAGGCCGACAAATCCGATCACGCCGGAAACCGATACGGCCGCGGCGGTCATCAGCGTGGCCACGAGCAAAATGACCAACTTCGTCGACTCCACATTTAACCCGGAATGAGCTGCCTGACGCTCCCCCAATGCCAACAGATTCAGGGAACGGGCACGGCTCCACAAGAACAATCCTCCTAACGCCAAATATGGAAGCAGGATGGCCGTATACGACCATCCTCGCAGACTCAGGCTCCCCATCGTCCAATACAATATTTCATTTACCGTTCTTTTCGACATCGCCGTCAGAAAGGAGACGACCGCGCCGAGAAAAGACTGCATGACCACACCCGATAATATCAAACTCTCGATCGGAATTTTTCCATTTTCCCTGGCCAGCCACATTACGAGCCAAAGCGTAGTCGCCCCGGTCAGAAAGGCGATCACCGGGAGGGTGAATATGCCGAGCAATGAAAATTGCCAGCCGAAAAAGATCAGCACGGCCGCGCCTACCGCCGAACCCGAGGAAACTCCCAAGGTGAAAGGATCTGCAAGCGGATTGCGGAGCACGCCTTGATATGCGGCGCCCGCTACAGAAAGCGAAGCTCCTACCAGCATGCCAAGCAGCACGCGCGGCAGGCGTACCTGCATCACGATTTGCTCGGAAGCCATACTCCAATCAGGCTCAATCCATCGCCCGAGACCCGGAATCCGATGCAGCAGAATCCCAACGATTTCACCTGCCGGCAAGTGAACGGAACCGAACCCGATACAGATCAGCAGCGTAAAAAGAAGCAACCCCAGGCCGATCGTCCCGTAACTTACCAGCTTTGACCTCATGGCTGAATCAAGTCCGGGTAAATTGCTTTAGCTACTTCAATTAACCCTTGGGTCACGCGCGGGCCCGGACGGCTCAATAAATTGTCATCCATTCCCACGATACGTTCTTCCTTCACAGCCGTAATTTGATCCCAGCCGCCGCGGCCTTTGATGATTTCGGCCAATGTATGGTTGTTCTCATCGATTACACTTTTCGCATACAAAATGACGTCCGGATTTGCTTTAATGATATTTTCTTCGTTAATCTCGCTCCAACCAGTAATGTCGGAAGCCACGTTTTCACCACCGGCAAGCGTGATCATTTCATCCATAAACTCGCCCTTGCCCACCGTCCAGCCGGGAGAAAACTCTATATACACTTTTTTCTTCTGATCGGCAGACAAAGATTTCACAGCTTCGGTTACTGTGTCCAACTCGGCTTGCATTTGTTCGGTTACTTCTTTTGCCTCATTCTGATGGTCGGTGATTTCGCCGACCGATTTAATATTCTCTATCACCCCGTCGATCGTTTTCGGATTGGAGCGATACACTTTCATCCCGAGATCGGTCAAACTTTTGACCGTATCTTCGCCGATCAGGCTTCCAGCCAGTACCAAATCAGGCTGCGCTGCGACTACAGCTTCAACATTCACCTGAAAACCGCCCATTTTCGGCTTCTCTTTAACCGCTTCAGGGTAATCGTCGTTATCGGAAACCCCAACGATTTGCTCATCCAAACCAAGGGCGAACAAACCTTCCGTCTCCGAAGGTGCCAGCGAGACGATTCGTTGCGGCGCGGAGTCGAACGTAAATTCTGTTCCGTAAGCATCTTTTACAGTAAGCGGATAAGTCGTATGAAGCTCATCCTGCTTCGTTGCGTTCGCACCGTTTGTTTGCTGCTGTTCCTGGGTCTGACCCGCATTGTTGCTATTGTCCGCTGTACTGTTAGTGCCATTCGCTCCGCATCCGGCGGTAACGAGCAGCAAAAGCGCCAGCAGCCAAATCCCCCAAACCTTTGTCCACTTCTTCATTAGTCCCTCTCCTTCGGGTTTCTTGTTTTAGAAACGCCTGAGCCAAAGCGAAGCCCTTATTACACAAGAAAACCCATCCTGAGCGGATGGGTTACGTCTACAAAATCATTTACGGAAACCTTCAATCGACTCATATAGGACCGGTTTCCGTCTTCATTAGCAGAACGTTATCCTTTCCTCGAAGGACCGTCTAAAACTCCCGTTGGCAGGTCTCCTGACTATCAGGACGCGACGAGAACTCGCCTTCCCATCATACTTTAACGTACGACAGTGGCAAACTGAGCTTCGTCCCTGTACACAGTGGCGGGACCGTGCCGGATTTTCACCGGCTTCCCTTTTAACCCGAAGCTTGCGGCAAGCAGACTCCAGGACCTACGGGCACTTTCTATTCGCTTGATTCTAGGCTTTCTTTCTCTATGGATTATAGGGGAAAAGCTTAAAACTTACAATATGCGACACGGGTCATCTGCCAGAATACCGTCATTCCGACTTTGTTAATCTACGGACAAATCAGCCCCCAATACCCCGATTACATCCCCTTCTTTTAAAATGGGCACGGACAAAGTGATGCAACGCCGCTTGGTGATCGCCGATACATAAACCTCCGATATGACCGTTTCCCCGCTCATAGCACTACGGAACCAATCGCGTCCCTTGGCATTGAGCAGCCCTGCTTCCGGGATCGATACGACGAAAGAACCGTCGGAACAGTTTGTCCATGCCGCTTCCAGTCCCGTCTCCAGTGCCAACAGTTGCTCCAGAACAGCCCGGTGCTCATGTTCCTGCATCAAAACGATTGTGCCGTTGTTCGCCGTTTCCTGAAGTTTTCTGGCGTAAGCCAGGCCTAATTCCCGTACTGCCGCCTTCTGTTCCTCCGTTTCCTCTCCCGAGGCCGAACTGTCCCGAACCGCCTCAAGCGAGGATAGCAGTTCCTCTTGCGCCTGATGCAAGCCGCCAGCAACGCTTTGCAGCTTGCCGATATGCCCCCTTTGGGACTCCATCCGGGACAATGCACCCTCCACATGGGAAATACTCTGATTGAGACTCGTATGAACTTCCTTCATCATGCTTTTCATATTTCGCGTCATTTCCGATTGTTCCCGGCTTCGCCGTCCGGTCTCGGCCACCAACCCGTTCACCTCGGCCACCTCTTCGGAAATGAACAGGATGTCCTTGCTCATCGATTTCAGCAAATCGATGCCTTCCATCGCCGATTCCTTTCCGTCCCTTAGCGTATCCTTAACCCGGCCCACCTCTTCCGTGATTTTCCGGAACATAGGGGCGGAGTTGCCGATCGCCTTGCTGCTTTGCTCGGCCAGTTGGCGCATTCTCATGGCCACTACGTCAAAACCTTTGCCTTGTTCCCCCAATCTGGCCGCCTCAATCGATGCATTCAGGGCAAGCAGCAATACTTCGCCGGATATTCCTTCAAGCTCTCGATACAAAGCTCCGAGTTGTCTTGTATTGCGCTCCAGGTCGTTCATCGGCCCGTTGATCGACTGCTGGGATTCCGCCAGCGAGCGGATCGTCCCGTCTGCCGCCACGAGCGCTTCCGTGATCCGCGAAGCTTCGGACAGCGTCTTCTCGCTGCGGTAATGCAATTGGTCCGCCGCCTCCTGAATTCGAAATGCGGACGTAGCAACTTCCTGCATGGCAGCCAAACTTTCCTGCACCTGTTCCAAAGAACGCTCGCTGCTGTGCTTTAGCTTCAGATCCTCCACGGAGGAAATATCGGACAATTGTTGGAGCTGCTCCATACTCTCGTTCACTTCCCCCACGGCAGCCTGCAGCCTGTCCGCCGCAACCAGAGATTCATTGGCCAGCACGATCCAATCGCTTTCGGAATGCCCTTTATCATCATGTTCCGGCGGAGCTGCCGAAGGAATCGAGGAGGAATCGTCTTGTCCTTCGCGCCGAAATTTCGGGAGACTCCATGAGAGCGTAGCAAAACATATAAAGGCTATCAGGGCCACGAAAGGCATATACCAGGATAACTTTTGCCATAAAGCCATGATAAACAATAAAATAGCCGCCCCCATACCCAGTACGGATGCATTTCTTTCGATCCCGCGGAGTTGATTCATTTGTCCCCACTCCCCTTATGTAAGTTTACCTTACATTATAGAATAGGACTTAGGACATAAAAAGAGTTTTTTCGGAAAATCCATACATTTTTCTTCACAATTGGCTGTCAATTCTCTAAATATAACATAACATGTCATATAAAATATGAATATACAGATGTTTCTTAACTATGACATACCCAAACATTACGGACAAAAGAACCCTTCACTACCTGACCGTAGTCCTTAATTCGAAAGCCGCAAGCCTGCAAATCGAACTCTAACTCTTCGCTCGACACCACCACAGCAGCGTCGCTGAACCGGCGCAGGCTCGATAGCATGGCCTTTTTTTCGTCCTGGGGTAACACCGAGCATAAATTGTAGGGCATATCGAGAATGGCGGCATCATAATGCCCGCTCACATGGTTCATATCTCCGATCGAAACAAGCCCCGGGTCATCATAACCGAAATGCGCCAAGTTCTCCCGGGCTCCCCGGATCGCCAGCGGATTCAAATCCCTGCCGACGATTTGGACTCCCATTGACAGTGCCTCAATCAGCACATTGCCCATCCCGCAGCACGGATCGATCGCGCTTATCCCCTTCGGATCGGGGATGCCGATATTTACGAGCGCCCGAGCCATCGCAACAGGCAGTCCGGTGGAGTAGTTTTTCGGCTTATGCTTATGCTGCTGCCATACCGGGTCTTCCTGACGGCAGATGCCTAACATCCATCCATCTTCATACGAAAGCAGCCCGAACGTAATGTCCGGCTGGCGCATTTCCGCCGTCCCCCTGATATATGAGCCAATCCGCCGCTCCAGTTGCCGTTGCTCCTCATAACTCCTTTTCAATCCGTTTTTTAAATACAACACTTTGAAAGTGTTTCCCTCCAGCTTTAATTCCGCTGCACGGGTGATGATCTCTTCCAGCGAATGACCGGTGAACAGGACGTCAATCCGCATGGAAATAAACGGGCTCCTGTTCGGCTCGATCTTCAAAGGACTCTCTATATAAGAAAATGATCCAGGTTCTTGTCCAAACAAAGCGCGAAGCTCCATCCGGCACAGTTCCCTATCATTTTCGTGACATGCGAAAAGATAGATAAACCGTTCACGGTTATGATTTAGATTCAATTGCACGTTACCTGGTTCCTCCCGAAAGATATTGGCACGATAGTTCCTTACTCCCATCCTGGATTTCGTATTCCATATCCATATCCACATTTTCAATTTCCACTATTCATTTTTCATTGTTCCATTGTATCAGACCTTGAACGTTTTACTTTCATAAAATCCTATCATTGCATCTCTGTAAGCTGTGCCCAGTATCTTTTGGGCATATGGGACATCTGCGCGCGCGGATTGATCCGCTCCCGGATCGCTACCGTGTTATAGAACTGCTTCCACAAACTGCGATAGGCTTTCTCTTGTTCGCTGACATCCGGCAAAACCAGTTCATCCACATTCACAATAGACACCTTATCGTCCTGCGCCGCATCCGGCCGATGTATCAGCGCCTGTCCGTGGGTTTTATCGTAAATCATGAAAGACTCCTGACTGTAACGGTCGCAAAAATGGCAGGCCAAAACAGGCAGCACTATATTTTTGGGCTCAATCACGGCAACCAGCGCGTCGCCGTATACCGAAAAACGCACAAATCCCATGAACGCATGACTCTCGGAATTCAAATGCCTGACCGCTTTATGAAGCTGATGAACGGTATTCTCCGTCAGCATGTTCATCACGGCGCCACCATGCTTAAACCCGAGTCGCAGAAAGCGGTAAATCAGCAGTTCTTTTTGAGGGGAGCATGTGAGAAAGCCCAACCGGACCAATTCCCGGGCTGCCGGCGATATTTTATTCCCGATCGCTTCATAAACCCGGGTAGCCTTCTGTGGATCGGTTTCAACGTAACGGTTACCGAAAAGCACATACTGCGGATCTGAGCCGGAAGTAATATCCATCAATTCCTCCTTGCGCTCATAGCTCTCGAACACACAGCTAAGCAATCCGTCAAAACTTCCATCATAGGCATAAACAGCATTGTTTACCCAAGACATGATATCAAGTCCTTTCCGGTGCCAATCCCCAACTCGTCATCCGAAAACAGCGATAACTGCTCCACCTGAGGCTGCGGCAGGAACATGCCCAGTTCTTTGGTTGACAATAACGATCTCAAGATTGTGCTTTCGTTCACTTTCAACCCCTCAAGACGTCTGCCGGAACAGGTGATAAAATATTGGGCGCGCTTCAACACGACACCCAGCTTCTTAAGCCCGGGAAAGTCCAGCCTGAATGCCCGCCTGGCCTTCACGATCCTCTTCGCACTGGTGACCCCGATCCCCGGCACCCGCAGCAGCGTTTCATAAGGCGCCGTACTGATCTCTACCGGAAAACGGTCGATATGATTCATCGCCCAATTGCATTTGGGGTCCATGAACGGATTGAAATTCGGAGCGCGCTCGTCCAGCAGTTCCTTCGCTTCAAAACCGTAAAACCGCAGCAACCAGTCTGCCTGATACAACCTGTGCTCTCGCAGCAGCGGCGGCTTGCTGTCCAAGGAAGGCAACAAGGAGTGTTCCATCACCGGGGTATAAGCAGAATAATACACTCTCTTCAGCTTGTATTTGTGATACAACGCCTCCGTCAAGGTCAATATCTTTAAATCGCTGTCCGGAGTCGCACCTATGATCATCTGGGTGCTTTGGCCGGCAGGGACGAATTTGGGGGCATGGCGGTATTTGACAAGGTCCGTAACGTTCTCCTGAATGCCCTGCCGGATGAGCGACATCGGCTTCAAAATCGCCTCCTTGGTCTTATCCGGGGCTAGCTGACTTAGACTAGCCTGTGAAGGCAGCTCAATATTGACGCTCATCCGGTCGGCCAGCAGACCGAGCCGGGAAATCAAAGCCGGATCTGCTCCGGGTATACCTTTGACATGAATATATCCGCCAAACTTGTACTCATTACGTAGCAGTTCCAGCACACGAATCAACTGCTCGGTCGTGTAATCCGGATTCCGCATAATTCCCGAACTCAAGAATAATCCCTCTATGTAATTGCGCCGATAAAAGTTCATCGTAAGGTTCGCCAGCTCCTCCGGTGTGAACATAGCCCGCCGCGTGTCGTTGGAACGCCGGTTTACGCAATATTTGCAATCGTATATACAACTGTTGCTCATCAACACCTTCAACAGCGAGATACAGCGTCCGTCTGCGGCAAAACTATGGCAAATACCCGAGCTGACCGCACTCCCGGCCGCCCCCGCTTGGCCGCTCTTGCGTTCCACACCGCTGGATGAACAAGATACATCATATTTGGCCGAATCCGTCAAAATCGTCAGCTTATCATACACATCCATACGCCGATCACCCCTTTTGACATCTATTATAATACGAACATTTGTTCCTGTAAATAACAAGAACAATCCCTCTTATGTTTAATAAGAGGGGCTGTTGTATATGGGTCAAGGCGATGGATTACTGCTTCGGGTGCTGTGTTCATTGATAACACGCCTTTCTCCGATCTTTTAAGACAGCTATCTTCGGACCGGAGCGGAGCCGATAACCCCGTAACGCCACAATACCTTGCGGCCGAACCAGCCGAACAGGCGGTCCGTAGCAAAGCCCATTAAACCGAGACTGATGAGACCGACAAAAATCCAGTCCGTACGGAAAAACAGTCGCGAATTCCAGATCAGGAAGCCGATGCCTTCATTGGAGGCGATCATTTCCGCCCCGACAATCGCCATATACGACGTTCCCATGGCGAGCCGGACTCCGGTGAACATATACGGTGCGGTCGCCGGAACAATGACGTGAAGGACAATCTGCCATTCCGAGGCGCCCATACTGCGGGCGGCCCGGATTTTATCCTCTTCGACGGACAGCACGCCGGTCAGTGTATTCATCATCACGATAAACAGTGTGGCATAAAGGATCAGAGCGATCTTCGACTGTTCCCCGATACCGAACCAGACAAGAAACAGCGTAATGAAAGCGATTGGAGGAATAAACCGGATAAAATTCAGCAGCGGTTCCGCAAAATGACGGATAATATCCACTCTGCCGATGAGGACGCCGAGCGGTATCGCCAGCAGGCTGCCGAGCGCCCAGCCGCTGAATACCCGGTAAAAGCTAATTCCGATATATTTCGGAAGCGATCCGTCTTTGAGCAACTCAATCGCTCCGTTCACGGTATCCACAGGCCCGGGAATGACCTCGGGACCATAGAGGAGAGCACCGATTTGCCAGGCCCCAAGAAGAAATATCCAAAGCAGAAGCAAGCCTGCCCATTTCTTTTTTAACCATCCTGTCATACGTCTTCCTCCTATTCATCAAAATGCGCTTGAATCCGGCTATGATACTTATAAAACTCCGCCTCCGAAACTTCCCGGGGATACGAGAGCGGAATATCATAGATGTGTGAAATTTTCGAGGAGGGACCCGGGGACATGATGCCGATACGTCCGCCAAGCAAAATGGCCTCTTGAATATCATGAGTCACAAACACGACGGTCTTGCCCGTTTGCCGCCAAACCCGCACGAGTTCCTTTTGCATCGTCCTGCGGGTCATTGCATCCAGCGCGCCGAACGGCTCATCCATAAGCAGAATTTCAGGATCATTGGCCAGTACCCGAGCCAGTTGCACCCGTTGCTTCATTCCGCCGGACAGCTCTCTCGGAAACTTGTCTCCGTGCCCTGTCAGTCCGACCAGTTCGATATACTGTTCCGAGACGGCTCTCCGGTCGCTTTTGGGGACCTTTTTCATTTTCAGCCCGAACTCCACGTTCTGGCTTACCGTAAGCCAGGGAAAGAGCGAGGAATCGGCCTGCTGAAAAACGACCGCCCGGTCCCGTCCGGGCTTATCGATCTCGGCGCCTCCAAGTCGTAATTTCCCGCCCGTTTTGGAGATGAAGCCAGCGATCATGTTCAACAGGGTTGATTTCCCGCAGCCGCTCGGGCCCAACAGAATGAAAAATTCTCCCCCTTTAATTACCAGGTCCACGTCCTTGATGATGTAATGAAGCTCCCCGGTTCCGGCCCCGGCTTGTTCGCTGTAGCTCTTATTCAAACCCTCGATCGTGATCGTATGTTTCAGTGCAGCCCCTTGCTTCGGCAACGCTAAAGACATCTAAATCCCCTCCTATGGTGTGATGGTCACGCGGTCAGGCAAAATTTCCCGTAAGGCATCCAGCTTGATTTTGTCTTCCAACTCAAAGTCCTGCTGTATGATTCCATTCTCCACCATATATTTTTTCTGGCGGGACAAACTGTCGAGCGCGGCCTGATCGAAATCGATATTCCAATTGACCACCGACAAATCCTTCAACGTAGCTTCCCTCGGCTGTTTGACTTCTTTATACAAAATATCCGCTACCTTTTCCGGGTTCTCCTTGATAAAGGCGGAGGATTCGTCCAGTGCGCTGAGGAAACCCGACACGGCCTCCGGATGTTCCTTGATCAGCGATTCCGGCGCGACGATTTGGCTGCCGATCCGTACTTTAGTTTGCGACATGTCTGTCAGTTGGTGCACCCCTTCAATGGCTGCGAACTTCTCCACCATGACCGCCCCGGTGGCCCAAACGGCGTCCACCTCTCCTTTTTTCAAAGCGATGTACGCCTCGTCAAATCCTCCTTGACCGATCAACTTGGCATCATCGGGTTTAAGGCCGTATTCGGATAGATATTCATCCCATAGATAGGTAATAAATGTACCCCGCATAAA
Organism: Fontibacillus phaseoli; assembly: GCF_003337355.1. GTDB lineage: Bacteria > Bacillota > Bacilli > Paenibacillales > Paenibacillaceae > Fontibacillus > Fontibacillus phaseoli. Next base: position 100,713 of record NZ_QPJW01000003.1, read on the forward strand.
GCTCAGGTTCTTCCCTTTCAAATCTTCCGGCCGCTTAATGTCGTCCCTTACAAACAACTTCCACTGTTGCGCACTCAGATCCGTGGAGGTTCCGGTCGAAGCGATGATCGCAAACTCCCCTTTGCTGACGGCATTCAGAATCGGAAAATCGGCTCCCCAGGCGACATCCGCCTGCTTGATGAACAGCGAATTGATTCCTTCCGCAGGCGTGGCGAATGTCACCAATTTCGCATCGATTCCGTGTTTTTCAAAGAGTCCCTGATTCACCGCAACGCGCAGTACGGGATTGGATGAAATATCGGCGATATTCAGCTTCACCTTGGTTTGTTGTCCGTTCTCCCCTCCCGAATTTCCCGCGGCCTGGGCCTTGGATGAAGTTTCGTCACCGGACGAGCCGCAACCGGTTAGAACTATCAGGAATGTGAGAACGAACAATAATGACGATATGCCCGTTCTTTTCAAATGAGTGTTGTTCCTCTTGGATACTGGCATGGTCTCTTCTCCTTTCTTTCTCATCCTATTGTTCTCCACCCGGCTTGACCGGCTGATTTCCCTCATCGATCCTGGCTACGCATAGCGCCCCCTCTCCATAGGAAACCGTACCGTTCACAAGCACGATAGATTCAGTTCCCGTTCCCGCAGCTCCCGGAACTCTGAAGCTGGCCACGTCCAGCGGCTCGATCGCCGTTTCAACCGGTTGCGAAAGCTGGGGCACCCACTCATAAGGCACACGATAGGCCCGGTACACCATATTCGAGTTTCGCTTATTTTTGTAAGGGGAAATGTATTCCCAAACCAGTTCATGCTCCCGGGTAACTTCAAAAATCCGGCCGTCCGCGCCTTCCGTAATCAGTGTGTTGCCGTTTGGCAAGCGCTGGGCGGAGCTGATATAGGGGCTATAAAAATGGTAGGAGTCCAGCGGCGCCATGAACCCGGCTTCCGTCGGCGTGTATTGCCATACAATCTCCAGCGTGACCGGATCGATCTCCAAAATGCGGGAATGGTCGCGGGCGGCGTTTTTCTGACCAAACGCGGAAGCCGGATTCGGAGCTCCGTAACCTGCCCACCCCCCGTTATCGAACAGAAGCAGGTTGCCCTCGCCGGGCAGTCCCCTAGGAATCAGGTGAGCATGATGCTGGCCAATGATCCAGCCCAAATGTTTGACCTCGGGTGATGAATAATCCGGTCCGAGCTTCCAGACGATCTTTCCGGTTCTTTTGTCCGTGATCGCGATAATGTTGCTCTCTCTGGCATCCCAAATAATGTTATCGGGATGGAATCGCTCATCTCCGGCATCATACCAACGGTTAGGCCCCAGTGCGGAAACAGAGTTAATATGCATCCAGTCCCCCGAATGGTCGCCGAAAAACCGGGTATTGGGGTCGCGGAACAGGACGTTTTTAGCCTGCTCGTCAAAACCCAACTCATCAAAATGCTCATGCAGATTCCATTCCCAGACCATATTTCCTTCCCAGTCCACTTCGATAATCGAATCATCGAGCAGCAATTTATCCGAAATCTTGGGATCATGAACGTTTTTATGCACAAGAATCAGCGTGTTTCCCCCATCAATCCTGGGCTCCGCACCGGGAACATAATAACCTACCGGATTGCCCTCCCGCTGGTAATCGTGATGGGCTCGGGCCATCCACTGCGGATCATGCCCCGGATCCTCGATCAATTCATGCCGGTTGAACCGCCAAACGATATTTCCGTCCCAATCGACCTGCACCAGGTCAACCTCATCCTGGAATCCGTATTTCGGATCCCGCTCGGCCGTGCTGCCAAGCACAAAACCTCCGGGAAACAATTTGTTGGGAAAGCCGCGAAGTCCCTGCCACAAATGCACCTCTTTGCCGTTCATATCGATCAGCAGCGCGCCGAGGTCGGCCGCCTGATAGATCGTATAGCCGCTCCACGCTTTCTCCGGTTTATACACCGTCGCTCCAGTAGGGTATATTGTCGGGTGTCCCATGTTCATCCGCTCCTCTTTAGTAAGATAGATATTTTCCTTGCCGGTTCATTTCCTCGGCCGTTGGCCCGTCGGTTTTTATCTGCTGCTCCCTCTGCGAAGCACGCCGGGTACCCTCCGAATTCCGCATCGCCAAATCATTCAGCGTTTCGGAAAAATGATCGAGGCGGCCAATCAGCACTTTGAATAGATAATGAATCGACGTAAGCTCTTCCTCCGATAAATCCGCAAACAGAATCGAAATGCATCGCCTGCCGATGTTCCGGTTGCGGCCCATCATTTCCCTACCTTGCTCCGTAATATCGAGCCATACCGTCCTGCGGTCACCGTCTTGCCGGATTCTTCTGGCGAACCCTTTCTGCTCCAGCTTGTCACACAAGCCGGTCACGGCGCCCGACGTAAAATCAAGTTCCTCGGCCAGATCGCCCAGACGCTGCGGTCCTTCCCGGAGCATTTTCTGCAGGACGAGCAACCCCGGAAGCGAAACCCCCTCAACCTCCACTTTGTCCCGTTCCTTCACAAATCGTCTGACCATTTTTCGGAACAGCCAATCCGCTTCCTCAATCAACTCCCACTCGCTTTCGCTTCTGCTAATGACGGCCTCAACCCCTTGCAAAATAATAAAAAGGCCCCCGAAAGCATCCCTTGATCGGGAGGTCTTCCAGGAGCCTTTGGATGTCCAATCGGCTGCTACCTATCCATTCTCTTAGCACTAAGAAAATGACTGATAAAGTATTTTTCATCATATTAAACCCATTAATCACACCTGTCAAGTATGAATTAATTAAGAAAAACTATGTCAGCTATTTGCAATGTCTTTGAATCGTAGACAAAAAGCACAAAATGTCCACCGAAAAGTGGACACGACTGGGAAAAGGACTGCCGTTAGCATTATCCATATTTTGTGCCTTTATTCTCTAAAAAAACCACCAGACTTGCCATTGCACCCTTCAAAATCACTCACTCTGCAAAGGCGCACCCGTCAGATCGCGTTACCCCATGCTATTAAACTCTTGCTTATGCGTGATCCTCAGCACTTTCCCCGGTTCCACCTTCCACTTGGCATTCCAGAGCCCTTCACTGCCTGGCTCTAATATGGTGCCCAGTATGGAAATGACGCCGCCATGGGTAACGATCAGAATAGGTTCTTCCACCCGTTCGGTTACGAGCTTACGAGAAAATGCATCCAGCTCTGCATATATTTCCTTGATGCGGTCTTCAAATGCCGGCCATGCTTCGCCGCCCGGAGGCGTGACTTCCTGCGGATTATCGATCCAGTTGCGGTATTGTGGATTGTTTTTAAGCATCTCATAAGTCTGGCCTTCCCACGCACCGAAATTCATTTCCCTCAACCGGGAGTCATAGGAAGCAACGGCGGCCAACTCCGGAGAAATATACTCCAGCGTGCTCCGGCAGCGCTTAAGATCACTGCAGAATACGGCGGAAAAAGCAGTCTCCGCCAGTTCGGCCCGCAGAGGAGACAACCCGCAAGCTTCTCCGGGGAGAAGCTTTGTATCACTGTGCCCCTGATACCTCCGCTCTTTATTCCATTCGGTCATTCCGTGGCGAATCAACCACCACTCCATGTCTTGTCCTCCTTCAAATCCAGTGCATCCCGCCCGCCATCCAGATCCACAGTCCGGTTGCAATCAGCACGAAAGCCCCGGATACGACAAACATCAGCTTTGCGGTTCTCGGAATGTCATCGGGCTCCAGTTCACGCGACTTTTCACCCATATAAGCGCGAAACGATTTCACGCCGTGATACCCGTTTTCCCCGCCGAGCCGGATGCCGAGAGCTCCCGCCACCGCAGCCTCGGGATAACCGCTGTTGGGGCTGGGGTGACTGGATGCATCCCTGCGCACTGCTCGCCAGGCTCCGGCAGCATTCCATCTCAGGCACCAGGAAGCCGATATAAGCAAAAGCGCGGTCAAGCGGGCGGGAATGTAATTGACGATATCGTCCAACCGGGCGGAGGCCCAGCCGAGATGAATATACTTGTCGTTCTTGTAGCCGACCATCGAATCGAGGGTATTCACGGCCCGGTAAGCCATCGCCAAGGGGGCGCCGCCCAGCAAGGCGAAGAACAGAGGCGACACGACGGCGTCGACGATGTTCTCCGCCACCGTCTCGACCGCGCCGCGCGCCACTTCCGGCGGTTCAAGCCGCTCGGTGTCGCGGCCGACGATCATGCCGAGCGAACGCCGCGCGGCCGGTAGATCGCCGCGGCGCAAGTGGCCGCACACCTCCATGCCGGCGTCCCGCAGCCCTTTCGCGGCGATCGTAGTCCAGATCAGCAAGGCTTCGCACGCAGCGGCGAGCCAGGGGCTGATCCCGGCCAGCAGGTGAAGCGCGGCCAAGGTCAGAACAAAGCTGCCGCCCGCGACAATCAGCGGCAGCAAAAGCCCTGCGGCCCGGTAGGCGCGGGGCTTCACCAGGCGGCGAATCGCCGCCTCGACCCGCTGGATCGCCTTCCCCATCCCGATGACGGGATGAGGAAGCCAGCGCGGGTCGCCGAGCAGCCGGTCCAGCGCGTACGCGACCGGCAGCACCCACCACGCCGCCGTCACACGCGATCCTTAGCCGCTGCCCGCAGCGACTCGCTCACGGCGGCGTAAACCAGGCGGCCCACCGTGCCGCCAAGGTCCGTGGCGGTACCGGCGTAGCTGTGCAGCAGCGGCCATTCGGCACGCTGGCTTACGCCGAGCACAACCGCATCGGTCGTGGTACCGGTGGCCGAGAGGCCCGTCTCGGCGTCAAGCACGCCGAGATCGCCGAGCGCAGCGGTCTTCGCCTCGGTCGCCGTGATCACGGCGTTCACCATCGCCCCGGGCGTCAGTCGTCCGTCGACCGCCAGCATCAAATTGATCGTCCCCGGCGTCCAGGATGCCGGAAACGTCGTCCGCTTCACGCCCGCACGCGCCGCATTCGACACCCCCGCCGTGGCGCAGCAGAACACGGCGAAATCGTCGCAGCGTTCTTCCGCGACAGCGGCATGCCGCAATTGGACGGCGGTAAGCAGACCCGCCGTTTCCGCTTCCGGGTAGCCCCACGCTTGCAAGCTATCCGCAATGTCCCGCTCCGGATCATCGCACCGGTAAAAGCGGTCGACATAAATATTGACCATCCGCCTAACCGGCGTCATTCCCCCGCCATAAACCGAACTTCCCAGTCCGTCCATGACCATCGGCGCTTCCAGCAAAAGATGCCGCTCCCCGCGCGTCAATCTCAATCCGGGCCATGCGGACGATTCGTAGCTCCCGCTCTCGCTGCTATTCAAAAAAGGCGTCGTCATTTCTTCATTCCCCCCGCAAGCACTTGTTTCATTTCATGAAGCAATTTCGTACAGGCCGCCGGGTCTTTTACGGCGATCCGGATGTCCCGCTCCCCGAGTCCCGGATACATGGCACAGCTGCGCACCAGCACACCCCTTGCCCCTAAAGCTTCTTGCATGCCGGCGGCCGTCCAGATCTCAGGTAGGCGCACCAGCAAAAAATTTGCCTCCCCGGGCCAGGTGCGGCAGTCCAGGTGATCCAATTCCCGCCGCAGCACCTCTCGCTGCCGGGCAATCAGTGAAATCGTCGCCTGCTCATATTCTTGTCCTGCAGCCAGGCATATTTCTCCGGCCAGCAAAGCCAGCAAATTCACGCTCCAGGTCACTTGCTTGCCTCTCATCGCCGCAGCCGTCCGCGGATGAGATATCGCGTACCCGAGGCGCAGCCCCGGAATCGCATAGAACTTCGTCATCGACCGGATCAGAATCAGCCGGGGATAACGCTCGAGTTCCGCTAACAGTGATTGTCTCTGCGGCCCCGGAATAAAATCGATAAATGCCTCATCCACCACCACATATGTACCATATCGTTCTCCGGCTTCGGCAAACCGGTGCAGCTCATCCAGGCTGTATTGGACGCCGTTCGGATTGTTCGGCTGTCCAATGAACACCAGGTCGCATGCCGCAATGAGCCGCTCCACCTCTTCAGGCGCCGCCCTGAAATCCCGTTCCTCCTCGCCCAAAACCGAAATAACTTCCGCTCCGAACTGCTGAGACAATGTTTTATATTCCGAGAAACAGGGCTCGATCACGCCGACCTTCGACGGCGATAAAGCCAGCAACGCGAGCGCCATATTTTCGGCGGCCCCGTTACCGATTACAAAGCACGCCCCATCCGTGTCCAGACTTTGCGCCAACCGCGAAATCAGCACCCGATGACCCGGATCGGGATAGCCGGCTACCTGCGGCAGCGCCTCACTCAGCCTGTCCAGCAATCCCGGAGGCGGTCCGAGCGGATTAATATTGGCGCTAAAATCGATAAATTGCTCGGGGGCCAGCCCATATCTGGCCGAAGCCGTCCGCAAATCCCCACCATGTCCGTACACTTCCAGAATCATAAGGGTTCTCCTCTTCTCTGTACCAATAAGACTTTCAGGTGAAGTCTACCACACCTTCAAGTTAAATCAAGACCTTACATTCAGCTTATGATCTTTCACCAGGATGACGAATGCACGATCCTATTATATGATGAATGTCGAATAATGAAAAAGGAGGCATCGACGATGGAAAATGATCAAGTCGTCGAACTAGTCCACTTCTCGGAGGAACAGCATTCGACAACGCTTGACGGCTTCGAGCTTCCGGAAGAGCAGGCTCGTTTCACCGCGCTGCCGAAAGAGATACTTAGTGTGACGGAGGGGCAATACCGCATCGTCATAGCAAGTAACGGCGTTCCTGTCGGATTTTTTATGCTTCATGCTACGGATAGAGTGAAAGCTTATTCCGATAATCACAACGCCATGCTGTTGACCGCGTTGTCCATCGACCATAAGCAGCAGCGCCAAGGTTACGCCAAGAAAGCAATGCTCGCTTTGTCGGGATTCGTAATGAAGGAATTTCCATCTTGCGACGAAGTGGTTCTGGTCGTGAATCACAAGAACACACCGGCCCTTCAGTTGTATTGGACAGCCGGTTTTGCGGATACCGGAGAACGCAGAATGGGCCCGATCGGCGAGCAATTCATCATGAAATTATGTCTTAATAACTTGTAAAAAAAGCCGTTCCCACGGAGCGCGGTCACGCTCACTGAAACGGCTTTCGATTATTCTTTTTTCATACCATTATTAACGCTATGCGTAAGTCAACAACGAGTCTAAAACGTCCCCGCCAATGTCTTCCGTGATAACCTTCACAATTTCCCCGCCTTCCAAATAAGCAACGGCCGGGAAAGTCTCCTGCCCCAGTCTTGCCGCGAGGCCCGGGGATTTATAGACATCCACCTTCGTGACCTTGACCCGGTCTCCGTGAGCTTGTTCAAAGCGTTCCACGACGGGCAGCAATTCGCGGCAAGCCGGGTCCGTGGCGTTCCATAAATAGACCAAGGACGGCTTTCCGTGATTTAAGATTTGCTGCTCATAGGTTTCGCATTCCGAAATGTATTTCTCCACTCCGTATCCGGCAATCGCGCCGTCGCCGACGGCCGTCGCCACCTGCTTCAGGAACTTGTCGCACACGTCTCCGGCGGCGAACACGCCCGGAACGCAGGTCTCCATCTTTTCGTTGATTCGGACGTATCCGTTCCGGTTCAGTTCGAGTTCGCCAGCCACCATATCCGTATTCGGCGCATAGCCGATGAACAGAAAGCAGGAATCGACCGGAACCGGAATCAGGCTGCCGGTTTTCACGTTTTTGAGCACCACGGTTTCCAGAGAGTCTTGCCCTTCGAACGAATCCACCACGGTATTCCAAACGAATTCCATTTTGGTATTTTCCAGTGCCTGAGCCTTTGCGATTTCGTTGCAGTCCATTTTCCCGGGATCATGCATGACCGAAACGATGACCTTGTCGGCGAACCGGGTCAGGAACATGCCTTCTTCGATGGCCGCGTCCCCGCTGCCGACGACCATGACCGTCTTGCCCGTATTTGCCGCTGCATCGCAGGTCGCGCAGAATGAAATCCCCTTATCGTACAAAAAGTTGTCTTCGTTGCGTGCTCCCGTCAATCTAGGTTTCCCTCCGCTGGCGACGACGACCGCTTTGCATTCGTAAATGTTCCGGAACGTCTCCACTGTCTTAACCTCTCCTTGGAGGGAGACCGATCTCACGTCGGTCATTTTAAAATCTACGCCGAATTTTTTCGCTTGTTTATGAAACAACCCCATTAATTCGCTCCCCGTCGTCCCTTCGGGAAAACCCGGGTAATTCTCGATTTCGTTGGTGTAGGTCGCCAACCCGCCGACGAGCGATTTTTCCAAAATCAACGTTTTCAGCCTGGCGCGCCCGCAGTAAATCCCGGCCGTCAAACCTGCCGCTCCGCCGCCAATGATGACTACATCATATTGTTCCCGTTTCTTATCCATGCTGTCTTCCTCCCGACCCTGCCGTTTTCTGGAATAAAAGAGGCTGACTGACGCAGCCTCACGAACCCGAAATTTTTCGTTTGCTCGGTCTTAATGATCTACATGAAAAACTTGGCCAGCAATTTGCTGCCGATAAATGCCCCGACGAACAGGAACGCTCCGAAAATCCAGCCCGAGAGCGACAGCGAGGAGATGGCCGTGAACAGGGCGCCGATATTGCACCCGTTTGCCAATCTCGCGCCGTAGCCCATCAGCAGTCCGCCCAGAACCGCCGCCACGACCTGCTTTTTTGATTTGATTTTTTTGATTTTAAACTCGGAAGCGAACAAAGTCGCCAATAGCGCGCCTAACACGATCCCGAGATTGCGGATGGATCCGCCGTCGTTCATGAAGCCGGAGGACAGCGTTTTTTGCGCCTTTTCGGAGCCGAAATAAGCCCACTTGTCCACGTTTCCTCCGAACAACTCGTAAATCCAGGCACCCCAGTCCGCGAATGCGCTCGTAACTCCCCAACCTTTTGAGAACACCGCCAGATGCGCCGTGGCGAATACCGCCAATAGCACCGCTCCGGCTACGTAGCTTAATGGTTCTTTCAGCAGCCGTTTGTAAAAGCGATTCGAAGATATTTCTAGCCAAAATTGGTTCATTGCCGCAGTCACCAGCCTTTCTTCTTCCCTGAACCCTTATTTCGTTTTCTCGATGACTACTTCCCATTCGCCGTCGGCGATTTCTTCGATTTCCACGTTATGCCCTTGCTTTCTGGCCCACTCGGGAACGTTCTTCATCGCACAGCTGTGGTCGATCGAAACGATGAGCACGTCTCCCGCTTTCAGATCCGCCATCTTTTTCTCCGTTCTCATCAAAGGAACCGGACAAGCTTCTCCCAAACAATCCAATGTAAATTCAGCCATTGTAAAATCCCACCTTTAATTTAATTTTTTTAATGAAAAAAATAACTTAACTGGTTACTCCGCGCTGCCCATTTTCTTCTCCTGCCATTTGACCGCCGCGATATACAGCAGAAGGATGATCAGGAATTGAACCAGCAACGCGCCGAGCCAGCCGAATACGTCCGGCAGGAAGACGCTGGGCGACTCCTTGATGACGTTAGCCCGCCACCAGCCCATATCGTGCGCTCCCCACAGCGAGCCGATCACGAAGAAAACAAGCGACAGCATTTGCATCGTAAAGCCTTCTCCGACCCGCATCAGCGTACCGGATGCGCAGCCGCCGGCAATGACCATGCCGATGCCGAACAAAACGGCGCCAATCACCAGCGCGAAGCTGATTTGCCCTACGTTATCCATGCCGGGGATCGGATTTCCGCCCGCGAAAGCCGAATATTTAATGGCCGTAAATCCGATGGTGGCGAGCGAACAGGCGATCAGGACCGCCCGGGTCACCGACGTGCTGCCCGTGATGCATGGGTCTCTCAACGATGCGGTAAAGCAAAAGCGCGACCTTTGCAGGATGACGCCGAAAGAAAGGCCGAACAGCAGATAAACGACCATTTTGTCGTTATACTGGTTCAAGTAGAAGCCGAATCCTACCACGAGAATCGTGACCAGCAGCGCGATGGGCAGTTGGCTTTTTTTCGGCTTTCGCGGAGCCCGGTTTCTGCCGCCTGAGAATTCGGGACGATGGATTTGTCCCATAACTTGTGCACCTCCAAATATGTCTTGTTGGACTTGATTGATTATGTGAAAATAGTAACATAGTTTTGTAAAGCGCAGTCATCAGCATTTTTTATGCTGCATTAGTTTTGCTAATGGCTCCGCTTGCGCTTCATCACGGACAAACGACCCGACATGAAGTATGCTGTATTCGATGTGAGGACGGTCAACAGGAGGAATATCCGCAATGAATATGGAAACGCTTAAATTGTTTCGGGACGTGGCCGCGCTGAAAAGCATCTCCAAAGCGGCGCGCAAATCGCATCTTACTCAATCGGCCTTGAGCCAGCAATTGAAATCGTGGGAAAATATGCTCGGAACGGAACTGCTGTCAAGGAGCAACAGAGGTGCAGAGTTGACGGAAGCCGGAAGCATTGCCGAAAAATATGCGGTACAGATCTGCAAACTGTACGACGATATGATGACGGAGATCCAACAACTGCAATCCGTCCGCCGTCAATTGTCGATTTACGCCATATCCGAGGTGTGCAGCTACGCTTTGCCTTGCACCTTGTACGAAGTCAAACGGCAATTTCCCGATTGCCGCATTACGTTGAACGAGGGAACCTCGTCCAACATCGAGGAACATCTCCTGCTTGAAGAAGGGGATATCGGCTTCATTTCCGGACCTTCCTCCAAGACGGAGCTTAGCTCGCACAAGGTGTTTTCGGATAAAGTGATGCTGGTTGCCGGGCAGAACGTCCTTTGTCCCGACAAAATCACGATCGCGGACCTGCCCCGCTATCCGTTGATCTGGTTTGCTCACCACCGTGCGGTAGAATGCGCGATGCAAAATATGCTCGAGGAGACCCCCAAGCTGAACGTGCTGTACAACCTGGAGTCGATCGAAGCGGTGAAGCTTGCGGCGATCAAGGGCCACGGCATGGCCTTCCTGCCATATATGGCCATAAAAAAAGAGCTGTATGGCAAACAGCTCAGGATCGTTCATATTGACAATTTTCAAGTGCATAACGATATATACATAGTCAAAAAGAAAAACCAGCGTTGCGACGAAGATATCAAGCAGCTTCTCCGGTCCATGGAAAAAATGCTGGTCGACACTTTGTGTTAAACCTTGGCCTCAATGGTGATCTCCCAGACTCCATTGATCACTTCCTGAACGGAGCAGATCATGCCCGCGTGGTCGCAAAACTGGGATATGGATTTTCTGGCGCAGCTATGATCGGTAATCAACAGCACGCATTCACCGTTTTTGATCGCTTTTTGATGTTTTTTCAGCATCATGACGGGCACGGGACAAATTTCGCCCAGGCAATCGATTTCGATCACGGCGGCAGACCCCTCCTTTCCCTTTTGAATCCCTAATTAAACTCATTATGGCTCCGGTCCCGCCGATCCGTCAAACTCGGAATTCCTTCATTTCGCGGATGGTTTGGTTTACAATAGATGGAGAGATTACTTACCAATCCATAATAATGGGGGAATAGAGATCCATGCTGTTTATCGATAATCAGGGAATCACCGATGCGTCGCTCAATCTGGCCATCGAAGAATACGCGCTCAGACATCTGCCGCTTGAGGACGACAGTTATTTGCTGTTCTATATTAACGCCCCGTCCATCATTATCGGCAAGCACCAGAATACCATTGAAGAAATCAACGCCGAATACGTCAAAGACAAAGACATCCAGGTCGTTCGCCGCCTTTCCGGCGGAGGCGCGGTTTACCACGATCTCGGCAACCTCAATTTCAGCTTCATTACCAAGGATGACGGCCAATCGTTCCACAATTTCCGCAAGTTCACCGAGCCGGTGGTTCAGGCCCTGCACTCCTTGGGCGTCAATGCAGAAATGACCGGACGCAATGACCTGCAGGTCGGCGAACAAAAAATTTCCGGCAATGCCCAATTTGCGACCCGCGGCCGGATGTTCAGCCACGGCACCTTAATGTTCAACCTCAATCTGGAGGATGTACAAGCTTCGCTGCATGCAAATCCCGAGAAATTCAAATCCAAGAGCACCAAATCCGTGCGCAGCCGCGTCGCCAATATCGTCGATTTCCTGGATCGCAGCATGACGATCGAAGAATTCCGTTCGGAACTGTTGCAGCATATCTTCGGCATGGATGCGGCCTCCGTTCCTCAGTACAAGCTGACGGAAGAGGACTGGGCCAAAATCCACGAAATTTCGAATCAGCGGTACAAGAACTGGGACTGGAACTACGGCTTGTCTCCGGAAAGCAATGTGAAGCACGCCAAGAAATTTCCCGTCGGCATCATTGATTTACGCATGGACATCAAGGATGGCCATATCCAGGGCATAAAAATTTATGGCGACTTCTTTGGCGTAGGCGACGTGACCGATATCGAGGACAAGCTAAAGAACGTACGTTATGAAGAAAACGATGTGCGCGCAGCGTTATCCGATATCGATGTCAAACATTATTTCGGCAACCTCGAAATGGACGACTTTATCGGGCTCGTATTTTTGGAGGAATAGACGGAAGCGAAATAAGGAATAAACTGAATATCTAAAAATCCGAAGCGGAGCGCCTTGCCTCCATAACTTCGGATTTTTGTTTTTGCGGCATCTTTGTCTTTATCGCAGCAACGGATCATGTTTATTCTTTGGACGAGGATCTGTTGCGAAATGACGTAACCTGATGATGGATGAACCCGGCAAGCACCGCCAGCCAAGCCATGGCCGCAATCACCACCATAAAGCGAGGAATGCCGACCAGGAAGTGCAAGCCCAGCGCTTTGGACAACTGGTAGGTGCTGGTCGTATACATCGCTAACGGAAACGCCATCCCCCAAAACTGCGGATCATAGGTGAGCGGATAACGGTGTACGACATGGCGCCAGATCATCAAGACGAACAGCAACGGGATCCACCATGTGCCTGTAATCCAGAAAAATAAGGTAAACCCTTTCAAGAAGGGAGTGATTTCAATCAGGAGTTGAAAATGTTGCGTATTCAGAATCAAGGTTGACCCCGCCAAAGTAGCAATCGCTACAGCCCCCATGTTAATCCAGTAAGGAGGCGTCAATGCGGCATATTGGAGTTCGACAAAAGTAAACCGATAAAAGATTAATGTAATGATGCTGAGATAAAGCATGCAGCCCAGCAAAAACATGCACAAGGTAAAGAACAAGGCCATTTCCCGGCCGATTCCCATTTGGGGAGACAGCAAAGTCCCCAACACGGATACCGACTGGGTCGCAACGGCCGCGATCAGCCACGCACCGTTAATGCCTTCCGCAAGGCTGGGCTTTTTCTTTCTGACCGTTACCGCAGTAAAAAATGTATACATAATGATCACCCATAGCGCAATCCCGACCAACCACAGCACGTACGGAATGGCATAATAATGGGCAACCACGATAAATTGGCTGCCGAGAACGCATGTTGCGGCAACCCATGTAAAGAAACCGGGTCCCATGGAATGGCTCGTTAAGTCTTTAATGACGCGGGGAAGAAATTTTCCGAGGCGAATCAGGTTCAACATCCATAATACGATATAAACGACCGCGTTAAAATACAACAAGACGCGCGGAATCTGCGGGATTCCAAGCAGATGCATTGCAATAGACAAAGCCCCGGTTGCCATCACCATCGAAAAATACCCCGGAAAAAGATTCAAAATCTTGTCGCCAATCCAGCGTCTCATGATTTTCCGCCTCCATCCCACTCGATTTTATTTGAATGATGTATCAATATAGCATATTTTAATCATTAAAATTGTGATTATAACGACATTTCCCCCGGAAGGTTCGTCTCTTTCTATAATAAACTGCCATATTTTGCTTTAACCCCGGACTTACATTCCCGTAAAGGGAATAAATCATCTAAAATAATAATTGCTGAATTGAAATCTTCGCCTTGTGAGGTACAATAGAAACAGTTGCATTTTAGAGACAAAGGGGCGAACTTCAACATCCGTCCCAAAAAGGAGAGAACCCATTGTATAAACTGATTGCGATCGACATCGACGATACTCTGATCAATGACGACAAGGAAGTAACCCCCGCCACTCAGCAGGCACTGGAGCAAGCCGTGGCCAAAGGCGCCGTCGTTACCTTGGCGACCGGACGGGCTTATGCTTCCGCCCAAGCCATTGCCCGCCAAACCGGACTTAATGTTCCTATCATCACTTACCAGGGGGCGCTGGTAAAAAATCTGTTGGACGAACAAGTGCTGTATGAACGTTACATGCCTAAAGTTGCCGCGCATAAACTGTTCGAATATTGCATCGAAAACAACCTGCATCTGCAAACATACATCGACGATAAACTGTATGCCCGTGAAGAAAACCAGAAAATCATAGATTATACGATTCTTAACAAGACCAAATATTATATCGAACCGGATTTCTCCAAGCTGGTGGCCCAACCGACGCCGAAAATGCTCATCATCGACGAGCCGGATTACCTGGACGAAATTGCCCCCGTGCTTCGTGAATTGCTGGGCGACGGCGTGCACATCACCAAATCGAAGCCGCACTTCCTTGAAATCATGCACCACGAGGGAACCAAGGGCCATGCCCTGAAATTCCTCGCCGCCCACTTCGGCTGCGAACTTTCGGAATGCATCGCCATCGGCGACTCCTGGAACGACCATGAAATGCTGGAGGCCGCCGGCCTCGGCGTCGCCATGGGCAATGCCATCCCGGCATTAAAGGATATCGCCGACTACGTCACTACAAGCAACAATGAAGACGGCGTCAAACACGTCATCGACAAGTTTGTGCTTGGAGTGGAAGTATAGACTTCATTGCATATGCAAAAGCACCGGAGCTCGGCTCCGGTGCTTTTTTTAGCATAAAGTTATATTCAGCCCGGTTTCGGCAAATTCCACGCCTTCCGGTAATGGATAGTTCCGGCGCAAATCGATGTCATGCGACATATGCGTAAAAACCGTCCGCTTCGGCTTTATTTCCCGCAGAAGTTCAAGCGCCTCCTTGACGTCGTACACCGAACGGGTGGAGAAATCCGCTGTCTCATAATAAAAGCTCGTACCCAGAACCAGCAGATCCAGTCCATTTAACAGACGCCGCTGCTCCGGAGGAAGGGCGATCGAATCCGGGCAGTAGACCCATGCAAAGCCGTTTCTTTCAAGACGGTAAGCAAAGGAGTAGCCATTTTTGCCGTGGTTTACTTTCCAGCCAAGGATACTCCAACCAGCTAAACCTACTCCATGATCCACGACATGGAAATCGAGATTCCGATCGAGCCAGGGATACTGTCGCAATATCGTATCCAGCACTTCCTGTGGGGCATAAAGCTGCCCATTTCGCCCCAACCAGCGGCAAGCGTCCGCCCATTCCGGCAGGCCGCCGATATGATCGAAATGCGCATGTGTCACCAGCACGCGACCGGCAAAGCGCTGCCCTCGCCTTTCCATCGCGCTGCGCCAATCCGGGCCGCAGTCGATCAGGAACCCATCTTCTCCGTCGGCCGGGTTCCCTTGACTCTCCTGATTTCTTTCCGCTTCAACCGACACCAGCGAACGGTACCGCCGGTTTATTCCGTTCGTCCTTGCCTCTTCACAGATAGTGCATTCACAATAAACCCTCGGCACGCCCATGGCGTCCCCCGTTCCCAGAAATACTAGCCTTTCCATGACCCCACCCCTTTTGCCCATCCAACAGCACTGATTCCGGCGACGCAAAAAAACATGGTTCACCATTGTCAGGCTCCACGTACCGACAGATTTACCGTCATGATAATAGGCAACATTAAGCTTATCATAACACAAAAAAGGACGACTTCTGCTAACCGGCAGCAGGAGTCGTCCTGTTCCAAATTTAAATCATCACGCTGATTGGTCCGCCCTTCAGCGGATTTTCGACGATCCAGCTCTTCTCGTTGTTAAACAAATACGCCCGGTGCACCAACACGCGAACCTCCTGTCCGGATTTCAGCGTTTCCTTCTCCAGAGAGCGGAACGTGGTCAGCGTATGTCCTCCGACCTCCACTTCGACCAGCCATTCGCTTCCCCGGAAATGCAAATGCTTGACGATCCCGGGCTCGGTAGCGGATAGAAGCGTGAATTCATGCTCGCTGCCGACTTCAATGTACTCAGGGCGGATTAGCGCCTGTGTTCCGTCGTCCCCGCCCTCGGTCTCGAATCCTTTCAGATCGGCCGCTCTGCCCACCAGGGTGGATTGCCCGACAAACGAAGCGACAAACGGAGTATTCGGTTCCTTGTAAATATCCCACGGCGAACCTTTTTGCTCCAGGCGCCCCTCATTGATGATCATGATTTCATCCGCCACTTCGATCGCTTCATCCTGGTCATGCGTTACGAAGATCGACGTGATACCGACCCGCTCGATCAGTTCGCGCAGCCAGGACCGGAGCTCCTGCCGGATTTTCGCATCGATCGCCGCAAACGGCTCGTCGAGCAGCAGCAGCTGCGGTTCCGGGGCTAGTGCCCGGGCGAAAGCAACCCGCTGCCTTTGGCCGCCGGACAACTGATGCGGATAACGCTTCTCGAATCCTTTCAGCCCGGTCAGCTCTACGAGTTCCATGACGCGCTCCTGGATGCGGCCTTTCGAAGCCTTCTTGACCTGCAAGCCGAAAGCGATATTATCATACACAGTCATATGCTTGAACAATGCATAGCTTTGAAAGACGAAGCCGATTCCCCGATCTTGCGGTGCAAGTGCGTTTACGCGCTGGCCATGAAACAGAATCTCACCGGAATCCGGCTGTTCGAGGCCGGCCAGCATACGGAGAATGGAGGTCTTTCCGCCGCCGCTCGGTCCCAGAAGCCCGATCAACTGCCCTTTTTCGATGCCGAAGCTGACATCCTTTACCGCATGAAAACTGCCGAAATGCTTATCCAAATTCCGTACTTCCACATGCATAGGAGAAGTCACTTCCTTTCGATTTCTCTTCATCTATAATTAAATTATTTATTCATATATATTTACTTGGTTTTAATGTATAAGGACACTTTACCAAACCCGAACGACGGCGTCAATAACTTTAAATCCTCCCTGAAGTTGGCGATTCTTCCGGCAATGGGTAAAATATAAATTAGTAAACAATAGCTAATGAAAATAAAAAAAAGGAGTGTAATCCGCCATGTTACATAGCCTGGAATTGTCAACCGCCAAGCGGGACGAAATGCGCGACATCACGCGAGAAATCACTTCACTTGTCCATAAAAGCGGAATTGTGAACGGCATCGCCGTCATTTATAGTCCGCATACGACAGCGGGGATTACGATTAACGAAAACGCCGATCCGGATGTGAAGCATGACGTCCTGCTTAGACTTGACGAGGTATATCCTTGGAATCATCCAAAATACCGCCATGCGGAAGGAAATACGGCTTCCCATCTGAAAGCGATCACGACCGGTTCATCCCAAACCGTAATCATCCATGAGGGAGAATTAATGCTCGGGCGCTGGCAAGGGATTTATTTCTGCGAGTTCGACGGCCCCAGACAACGCCAGTGCCTGGTCAAATTCATTGAAGGATAATCTAGTAGGAGGCTACCCATTAACTGAGTAGCCGACCTCTCTCACCACCGTACGTACCGTTCGGTATACGCTCGTATTGTGCAGAAAAGTCATAATATCCTGCCCGTACGAGCCTTTCGTTTGTTATAGAACGAGACAGAGTAGGGCTTCCGGCGATGCGCCAGTATCCCAGACGAGAGTTCTCCATTGGTAAGCCTGCCATTCCGGTATCCCAAGCCTGCGAAGATTTTGCATCTTGGTTCTCGGCTTTTTCCACTCTTTCCAGATATACATTCTCAGGCGTCTTCAAGCCATTCATTCCAGCTTTGTAAGATCCGTTTCATGTCGGCTACATAATAGTAGCCAATCCATCCGCGAATGTAGAATTTCACTCTGTCTTTCGAATTTTTTTCCTACCGGGCGTCTGTGAGACCTCCCCGGGTAAGAGCGATAACCTTCCCCTCATCCAACTGCTACATTTACATTCTGGGATTCGGGCAGTATTAAACTTGCTTTGGTATGCAAGCTCGTCCGTCCCAGCATGCCTTATATGTGATTTCTGTTCGTCAGACAGAGGGTTTGCCTCTGGCTTATTTCAGATTCCGCCCCCGCGGCGGATACCTTGCCTTTGGCTAACAGTTCCTAATGCTAAGCCTGTAGCGGACTTTCACCGCCGAGTTATCGCCCATACCGGGCGCACATGTAAAGGACTATTTCCAAGAATAATGTGGAAACAGTCCTTCTTTTTATCATGTAATTTGATAAAATAGGTTTGGAAGGAAATAAAAAAATGACTAATATGAGGGAATATTATTATGAAAATAAAATAAGCGTATATGTTGTATTAATTCTCAAAATCCTTATGGCTAGGTTCTTTGCATATGTGTTTACAGCGCAAGAAAATGATGCACAGAATACTGAGAAAAAGATGAAGTCCTTGATTTAAGAAATATCGAAAAAAATAGGAGGTTTACCTTCATCACTTTCTCGCAATCGTCTAACTATTGCAGCGGACGAATGGTATACTGCACCTCACGGCCCAATTGCTCCAGAATATGCAAAAAAGTTGCTAAAAGTGAATTTTTAAATAGCCCACCTCTTGCTTATGTTGAATTGTTGGCAGAAGTAGCAAAAATGTACCGAGGTGAAGCTCTATTTACTTATTCACATGCAGTTGCATTGAAATATTGGAATTTCTAAATGTAGTCCAGTTCCATTTCCCTATATTAGAGATAGCGAAAACCAAGACGTTCGTATAGGAGATATTATATCTTCGTATAGCAAGTTTAAAGATTACATTAATAATATTAAAAAAGATGCTTCCAATTCCTAATTTTGAATCATAGGAAATTTTGTCCTTTTTTTATGAAGAAGAACTACACTAGCTTTACAAAGGGAGGTGATACGTTGGAGATTTATTTTGAATTAAAGTTCGATGACTTAATGGGTCTTCAAAAAGATGCTATAAATCATTCTAAGCATCATAAAAAAGTTAAATTTTGGTATTTTATTTTTGTGCTTATTCTTTTTTCGGCATACCTTAAGTTTTTTAATTTTTCTACAGTAACTGTTACTATTACAGTTATCTTTCTTATACTTTATCCTTGGATATATCGATATGTTACCATACTCTCATTAAAGAGAATCTTAAAAGAACAAAATCATTTTACAACATTAGGTTTACAAAAAATAATCATCAGTGATGAAGGAATAGTTAGAGAAACAGAAAATTCAAAAAGCAATTTTAATTGGAATCACTTTGTGAAATTAAGAAAAGATGATAAAAATTATTTTTTGTATATTTCTGATTTGCAGGCAGTAATAATTTCAAAACAAGGATTGAAGGATAAGGAATCAGAACAAAAGCTCAAAGAATATTTAAGAAAATATATTGATCCTAATATTTAAAAAAGTGGCTGTCGATTTTTCGACAGCCACTTTTTTAAACTGTATTGTCATCATCAAATATACCTATGAAGAATAAAATAACTGCCCCGGCTGTTGTAATTAATGCACCTGCTCCTGCAACAGCAGGTGATAAGCAGGCAATTCCAATGATTGCTGCTGCGACAAGCGCAACCCCGGCTACTACTTCAAGAATTACTCCGTAATTGGGTTCAGCCTCTGTAGGGACGTGTTTGAATGTATAAATTACTGAGATTTCCAGCTTTGATTTAGTGCCATCAGCTACAGAAATTTCTTTCGTATAGAGCTTAATTTCTAAAACTAATTTATTTCCTTGGGGATTCATACTAATAGCCATTATGCCGTTTTCGACCGATAAGGCTACATTATCCAAAAATTTAGTAAAATCAGAAATTTGTTCGGCGGATAATTTCACGGTACTTTCCCCTAAAATCTCCTCTGCTGAAACCCCAAGCTTACCATTAGTAATAGTTATTTTGTGCATATCATTATCGCCAAATTCATGCTCGGTTTTAGTTGAAACATCGATATCAAGTAGAAAGGATGAGTATACTCTTTCTGTTGTATTAAAAACGAAATTAGTTGAGTATAAGGACGGAATATCTTTAAGAACGGGGAACTCTGATATTGTTTTTAGCCATTGATTAATAAGTGCTTCTCTTTTAAGGTCTTGTGGTGGCTGTACTGATGCTACTCCTTTGTCTCGTCCAGAGTATGCCACTTTATCAATTCCAACCTTGCCCTCCCCTGTACCTATAGACAGCTCGAAAAATTGATCAAATGACCAGTTATCAGGCATTGGAAATCCAAGGTTACCACTAAATCCAGTTGACATGTCTGATACGAAACTGAAATCTGTTGTAAGACCCAATTCAACTGATGTGCGAATACATGTATTTCTTGCTCCATAGACGCCAATCTTATAAACAGGCATATTTTCAATTTTACCTAACTTAGCAAAAACAGATCGAATTTCTTTAAAATATGGGATGATCTTCTCAGTTACTTCATAGTCATATGCATCGTAATCAACAGCAAAATATATGGCAGTTCCAGTCCCGAAACCTAAATTTCGAGCTGCAAGATGTGCTTTATAGGCATCCACAGTCCCTTGGCCTTCTTTAAAGTGTGAGGCTCTATGTCCACCATCTTGATAAATAGGAAATACCCTTAGACCAGCGCCAAATATTATTGCCAATTCTTGAGGAGTCATAGCTTTTGATGTTACCCCACCATTACTAGTTGCAACATTACCCGTTAAATATCTTCCCACCACTTTAAATCCATTATTGACTAATGTTGCTACTTGCGCTGCTGTCAATATCGTGGCTGTGTCACATGCATGTGCAGATCTGTTTGTATCACCGTTACTTGTCATTAGCTGTTTTATAGTAGCCATGTTTGCAACGCCGGTTACAGGTAACATCATAAAAGACTGAAACTTTTTTATTGCTTCTTTAACATAATAATTATAAATCCCATCAAAATCTCCTGTATCATACTCCCTGCCGTTACAAATTAAGGCGTATTGTAAGATGCGAACGAACCTTGGAGGGCTATTACTCTCACTTAAAGTAGGGCATAGATTAATTGTTGTAGGGCCGAAGTTACCGTTTGCGACTCCTACTGCTAATCCTTCCTCAGCCTGCAAAGCATAAATCAAAGCTTTATTTGTTTCCCTTGAGTAAATTCCATCAGTCGGCATTAATCCGAAGTATCGGTTATAGTCATTGTTCAAGTTTTGTTGAGCTAATCTAATTGATTGGTGTCCCCTTAGAGATAATTTATAGGAACTCATATTCAGTAAGGCCTTCATTATCATTGATGTTACCACACCATCTTTAACCGTTAACCCCACATCTTCTTGAAACGATTTAATAATTGTTTCAGTACCTTCAAAAAAATTTCCCGTGAAACCACCAGGATCATATCCTTTGCAAAAAAGGGAACCTTGTAATATATAGTTCAAATTATTAGTGGAAGCGCCTGCTGCTTGTCTTCTGAGCGGTTGAAATAAGGCTTCTGTTTTTGGCCCAAAATTATCGGATGCTTCAGTTCCTGGAATCCCTAGTTCTAGTTGTAGGGCTCGGGTTAACGAGTAGATAGTGTTCCATCCTGTAATTCCATCCTCAACTACTTCTTTATAACCTACTCTACCGCTGTAAGTAGTGTTGAGCCATTTTTGTGTTTGAAGTACTCTTATATCCATACAAATAACCTTCTTTCCTTTTTTTAGAACTAAAAAGTCAATAAATCTTTTTAATTTTGCCTACGCTATAATCCCTCCTAACTAGTTACCCCTTAAAAAATAGCATTTTAAGATAGTTCTACTTCTCAACATATTTTTCAGGGGGTTTACATCACGAATCGATTGTAGTCAACATCATCCTGAGTATCGAGCTCAGTTAACATTCAATGCGAAATTTAAACCTTTGCCACGCAGACCAAACATTTATTACAGTGTACTGATATGTCTAGTATCCAAATTCATTTCCCAAGTCGCCTTGGAAAGCACAAAGATCAATTCATACCCCATTTATGACATTTTAGAAGGTTATTTCAATGTTTATCTTGCCAATATGAAACGTATCAAGAAAATTACTCGTCAATGACACCCGTGCATTGCTACTTCAAGAAAATAAGGGTGACTTCTGACCATAAAGCTGGTTAATTTCTAAAGGCTTCTCATTTTGAAATTTAGGTAACTTAATCAATATTCGTTCAAACGTGCTCTATACCCGGCCAAAATAAAAAAGGCCCGCGTTTATAATTACTTTGCAATACTTGCCTTTCAGTTCATTATTGAAAAAGATCCCTCACCAATTAGGCGAGGGGATGCTTATTGTTAAGCTGATGCAGCATTAACTAGAACAATTCATTATAGAGTCTTTCCAACTCTCCTACTGACAGCCTTAACTCGCTTTGCAGTTCATAATTGAACTATTTGCTAACACAGCTTCCTCATCTTTTATCCGAAGAGAACATTCTTGATTGTTGGTATATGGACGGCAATGAGTAAAATATTTTACCTAGGCATCAAATCCTACCGAGAAGTAGTAAATTGAAGTTCCCTCATGTTGCAGAGCAACTCTCAAGTTAAAATTAATTTAATCCCGTTCCATTACATAAACAACGGCTTAAGTGTCATAACTTGCTATTAAACTAAATAGATATCACCCAGAGGAGCAATTCATTACCTCTTACCAACTGCCGTAGACCGCGATTGTGTTATAGAGGGAACCTTCACTTAGCATAGGAACAAAACCAAGAGCATTGTTAATCGAAGTCCATATTCCAGAAGATGACTTGATATAATTGATTTGCAGCCAATCCGAATGATTAACCCCATTTTGTCCCTCATAGGTCGCTTTTGCGGCAACAGCTGCATTAGCAGCAACGGATCCCCAAACCTGCCCGCCCGCGTCGTAAACAGTAAGTGCTTTACGAGTATTGTAGACATGGTGAGCTTTGTTAGCTCCAGCTAGATAATCCCACAAGTTGATCGTACTATTGGGATAATCTGAGATTGGTGTTACCGCCGCTGAATTGAAGTTTACTTCTTCAAGGTCGATGTAGCCATCTACGATCTGCCCACTGGAGTTACGAAACCGAATATCGTAACTAGATCCTTCATCAGCCCCTTGAATGCCGAAGCATTCGCGAGCGTTGATCTTACCAATCGTAGATGTGCCGTTCCAATTCTTAACCGTCAGGGTTGATCCGCTCTTGTTTACTGCGATAAAATAGTTAGCCATAAAATCACCTCATAATATTAGGATATGCTCCAGCTACAATGATCATTGTTGTGAAGAAAGTGGGATTTGCAGATCAATTTTCCAACAATATTCATAGTTAGCATTAACCGGTTTGTAATGGTCTACAGAACACGGTAAAGAGCATTCTTGCAAAGGTTCATCCCTTGCATTCATTTATGTCGTTTGGGCCTAGCTAATTGTGACTCTTAATATTTACTTTTTTATGAATATCTATGAGGTATTCAACAAGGGGAATGACGACTTTTGCGATACTTTAAATTCGCACTTCTGAAATCTGCATTTTAACAATCTAAGAGCATCCTTGACATATGAATGAAATCCTTTCTAATTAAATGCATCATTGTTGAGGAAAACTACGTTTTGTGATTTTATTTTTTCATTGTAAGCAACTATAATTTTACAGTTTGCGTATTACTATATATGTACTCATTACATTCTGTTAACGAGTAGGAGGAGTCACATGATGAAATTTAAGATTATTGCAGTGCTAACCGCGTTTCTATTAATCGGGGCATCTGTGGTTATAGGCATTACCTGTTTCAAGGGTTCCCGAGTAGCTTTAAAAGCCACTACTTCAAAAACAACTCTGAGATCACCATCTCAAATAATTGAAAACAAATCTCCTTCTTCAGTGATAGAATCGACCGTTGATCAGTACCCACCGCTTGAACCAAAATCCTTAACTCCTATGGAGTCGTATCTTTCGAAAATAAAGGATGACGAATCAATCCGTGAGCAATTGTATCGTTTATACGGGCGTTTTAACGGTTTGGTAGGCAACTATGACAACTATAAAACAACAAGTAAGGAAGAATGGTTCAACTTGCTCGATTACAACTTTTTAAAGCCGGAAGTTTTCGAAAAGTTTGCGGAAGTTACAGCAAGCCCAGAACTCAAAAAGGATTTCACAAGCGTTGCTGCCTTAGTTGCTCATGCACGAAAAGGATTAGTTGATGGAATACCATCTGACGATGATATTAAAGCTTTACGCTATGCATATGAAATCGTGAACGATGTTCAAATTTGGGTATTACCGCAAAAAGGGGACAACCAAAAAGTACGTCACAAATTTGGAGCTTCGTTTGCTTTAAAAGACCATAAGCAAGCTATAATAATTGAAGAGTGGATCGCCGAGAAATCTTAATATAGGGTCTACCAAAGAGGATGAATCTATTAATGATGGGCTAAGCTATTAACGATTTAAAAAATTCATTCAGAAACCATCTATTTGAATCTTTAAAGCGTCTGTCCCAAAGCGAAAGACGCCCATTTGTTACAGTTTATGAATAAAAATACTTGGTTTGGTATGTTTAACAGACCGTGCAAAGCCAGCCCTTACCATGACTCAGTACCAATTTACAAACTTGTTTCTGAACCGAAAGTATAAATGAGGGAATTTGAGGTAAAAACAGCTTCTATATGCTGGGTTACGGCCGATTTAAGCTGTGGGGAAAATATTAACATTCGAAAAAGGAAAATCAAACGTATCTACAATTTACCGAATCGCATCTTTCGGCGAGGTACGATTTGCTAAAGAATATACAGATGACTAAAATTTTAGATTTCTATAATGTAGTACTACGTAAATTTTGCCATGTAAAGTGGTTTAAGGAATTTACTTAAAATCGTCAAAATAATGGTATGGCGTATATAACTAATTTAGAGAAATCATTAATTGAAGAATTTCAAATAAAAATAAAAGAGCGCCACCCAGAAGGGTAAGCGCCCATTCATTACGCGCTTGCTGATCCAATTAGGTATTCGGTACCGCTGATTGTTGCATACTGAATTACGTTAATTGCCTTTCCATTGTCTTCGATCCCATCTGTGCCAACATAGAAGCTTGCGCTTGTACCTGAAGAGTAGTATGTCCAACTTCGGGTGTTTACAACAACACCACCCTGGTATACAACTGTTCGAAAATTACTGTAATCCTTTGCGGGATATTGAAGCCCCGAAATATGGACTGTGATTCCAGGATTACTAGAGGTTCCCCACGATGTAGATACACTTGCCATTTTACATTCCCCCTTGGGATATTATTTATAAGGAAAGCGGCACCTTTCCTTACGAATCATTATGTCGCAATAATTATCAGCAATGTGACAAGCGACAGAATTTTTTTGAAATTTCATTATTCTCTATGGTACGTATCGTCCGCTTCCGTGCCAAGAATATCTATAAGTGTGATCTCCTTACCTTCTTTGTCCGTTATGATCAGATCGTGAAGTAAGCATCCCTGGGTGTCTTCTTCAGCGACCTTAAGTGCATCAACATCTCGTTTTCAATGCAACAAGTGGCAAACATGGCCAGCTTCGTGTCTTTGTTCGGACAGAACTTGATCGCCTTAATCAGGCCATCAGCGTTTCGATGGAGATCAGGTCCTCCAAATCTTTCGCGGTGTTATCGAGGTTGTGGACACTGAGCAATTTCAACTTCTGACCGGAGTGGCCTAAGGCAAATTTTCCAAGCATATATTCTTGAGAGGAGTGCATCAGTATCCAACAAAGACTCTTGGATACTTAAATTTAGCCATGTGGAAACCAAATAGTTTTCCATCATATTCGACTTAACTAATATTTTTCCACTACTTAGCCCGCCTTAATTTCGGGTCTCATCCTGATGCACATCGTGTCCCGCTGCCTTAGCTTGCTCAAGCAATTGAGTTGCATCATCTTGAGGTCTGAATCCGATGAGTTCCTCCAGATAATCAATTATGGAAATCCTCCCAAAACCTAGCCAGTGTAAGTTGCACAAAATTGAATTAATAGAGTTGTTACAATTACTATACTTATAGCAGGAGTTTAAGGTAGATAAGTCTAGCAAGGTTTCAGTTGTAGTTTTTCCGTATATTTCTTGCAGTGAGGAACGCCTATACCTGACCAGTATCTTGGATCTTTGTTCATGTGAAATTGTGGATTGGCATGCGTGGAGAATATATAAGGAGATGACTTGGTACTTGACGCTCTGAATGATGTATAACAGGTTAAAAAACAAGGAACTATTTTATCATTCGGTTCGTGGCCAGTAATATACTTTGATGAATAGTGAATGAAGCTTAGAAGAAATCTAGAACCTGTATAGATAACTAACTTAAGGTTCTGTCCACCTTTTGATAGAGGATCATTCAATATTAACGTCTTTATCTACTATGGCGATAAAGTGGATGGTTTCTCAATTAATCTTACAATATTAGATTAGATAGATTCACATTCTGACAAGAATTTGCTAAATGATTGTTTTGTCCGCTGAACTAATTTTCTTATTTTTGAATTGTATTCAGTCTCCCCAAAGGTGAACGCAATTTCACTATTACTAGCCCCGCTGTTAAGTAGTAAAACAACCTTTGCGTGACGCTCATTTAATTCTGCAAAGTCAGAGATTATTTTTAGTATATCCTCCTTTTCAAAAAATTCACTTTCAGCAGACATGGTGGGTTCAAGTACAGTTTCCCCAAGTGTAAATCTCTTATCAGAGTCACCGCAAATTTCGCGATCAAGTGAATCTAACTGAGCTTTATCGTATCTGCGTCCGTCTTTATCTTTTTCATCACTCTTTCTTTCATATAATCGCCATGCATCGGATTCTCGGAGTTTCATGAAGCGTTGGAACCTCGGCATAAAATTTCCAAGTGTTGGATCGTAACCCTTCACGGATTGATATAAAGCTTGTGCAAATTGAGATTCGAAGTCTTCATTAGGTATATTAACACCCAAGTTCGAGGCCCTTTTGTTTGCTCTCACAGCCATAAATTGAATGAACGGATAAATCTCTTTGAACAAATCTGTGAAAACAACTTGATTCTCTGCATTTGCGAAGTCAGAAGCCAAAGCATTGACTAAATCTTCATTAACTTTAATAGTCATTGAAGTTTCACCTCTCAACATTTAAGGTCGAAACCTTATGTCGTGAGAAAATGCGCGTGTGTGACGTTCGCAAAAGCTTAAATATTGATTTTATTAGTGATCCAAAATTATGAAGCTCTCCCTTTCCACTGGTGCAATATACAAACCCATTCATGAAAGCGCTTGCATATTTTTCGTGTATTTTTCACTCTTTTTCAAAGAAATAAATCCCGGTGACAACCAAATAAGTGATTTAGGAGAAACAATAAAAGCTAAGAGTATATAGAACCCAGCTGAATCGATTCTTATATTATATAATCTTTGTTTGTAATAATTTTACTATTATACATAAATTCTACACAAACAGTTAAATGCCTCCTTTTTTGAGTATCTTTTCATTAACTTTATAATTCATCAAAATCTTTTAATAGAAAAAGAAAAAGACAATCACCCAGCTTAGATAACTATCGCCGGCTAACTGTCTTATAAGAGCTGAATCTACAACTACTACTTCAAATGTTCCCTAAACAACGAAGATGAACTTTTATCCTTCGATATAAAGAACTGTACTTCACTATTAATATAAACATTGTATGTTCATTAGTGAAATCAAAAAATAACTTAAACAGAGAATTGCTCGTGAAAAAAGTGGTAAGTTTCTTATTTAAATATAATAATTTTTCTAAGCTTTAATGTTATTTGGGTCTTGTAAATGAGGGTCATCGAAATAATATTAAAATCAAATACTAATTCAAAAATGCAAATAATTAATATAGCGGGATTTCAAAAATATGGTCATAAACTTTCGAAAAGTGATAATTAATTCTCAGATAACAGCATCGTCTCAGCCTCAGATCTTTCACAACACGTCCAGGTAACGAATGGTAAAAACGCTGGGGAAGTCCCTATTGAAGACCCAATAAGTTTTCTTTACCATTACTTAATTCCAATCCCAACTTTATTAATAAAATGAACTCATTCGATGTTAACTTTATTAATGAGATTAGTCACATATGGCGTTTCTTTCTCGACATATAAAATCAACTTAACTTTAGAGAAAAATTCATGAAAGAAAGATAAGAGAAATATGGCTGATTACTAAAATGGTTACGCCAGAAGTATCTATAGCGAGCCACTTCTTTTCAGTTAATCGAATTAATAAGGACAAAAGAATTCATTATCGCATCTCATTTCAGACTAACTCAATCGTTTCTTGTATTAGTATCTTTACCAGTCACCTCTTGGAGTTGTTTATATTAAACGCTTTTATTTAGGATTTCATCTTAATATTGAGTCTAATATAATCCAATTAATACCTCACTTGTTAATAAAATCTAATTTCTCAGCATTTCAACTGTTGACATCATAACGACGTCACGCTTTTTCATATGGCTGCTTAGTTCATTCAAGTTTTCATTATATTTAAATTAACAACGATAAAAGAAAGACGGTAGTGTAGCGTACAGTCGTTAAGTGGTAGGACGAAGGGAAGTGTAGCTTAGACCCATTATGACATGGAGGGTTTATTATGAAGTATATTGTGATATTCCGGATGCTCTAAGGTGGGATCACTTTAGTAATGATTTATAAGAAGTTTCAAACTCTTCACCGCCATCAATTCCAAAAAAATAAAACAGATAATCGATATTAGTAAACTAAAAAATGTGAGCAAATGAAATAACAATTTATAGTTGGAGGTTTAACCCATGGAGTTACAAACTTTTGTTGAGTTAATCGGCAATGTTGGTTTTCCCATTGCCCTGTCACTTATTCTTTTACAATCAATCTTGGTTAGATTCACTAAACAGATGGATGCATTAGAAAAGCGACTTGCTCAGTTAGACAAAACGATAAATCTCATGGTTAAAACATTTCACAGTAATGTAGACAAAACGCCAATGCTTCAAGAAAAAAAGGAATCTTAAAGTCAACGAGATTTTCATCTCCAAATAATTATTCACATGTCACGCTATGTATTTTCAGTGAAATTTAATAGCAATTTATTCATAAAAACGAAAGGAATGAATATGATGGCGCTTCACGGTTACAAAATTTTTATTGATCCAGGACACGGAGGAAAGGATCCTGGTGCAACCAATGCTGGTTATAAAGAGAGCGAAATTGTATTGGAAATCGGGAAATTTTTAAAAACAGATTTAGACAATTTTGGGGCTAGTGTTCAAATGAGCAGATTAAAAGACGTATGCCCCGAGTTGCAAGACCGTGCTACAGCTTCTAATGATTTCGGGGCAAGAATATATGTGAGTTTGCATATTAACTCTGGTGGTGGTACTGGGATTGAATGCTGGGTCCATGATAATGCGGGTTTTCACACTCAATCTCTGGCTAGTTTTGTTAACCGTTCACTTGTCCAAGATCTTAATTCCACAAATCGCGGAATCAAGAAGGCCCCTTCTCAACGTAATCGAAAGAACATTTTTGTAATTGATCCTAAGAATACAAAAGCTTTAGCTATATTACTAGAAATTTTATTTATCGATAATGCAACTGATCGGGCCAAGTTAATCACTAACAAGCAAGTTGCTGCACGTGCAATCGCCAACGGGATTAATGACTTCATTGAAAATCTACCATCATCATTATAATGATCCTTTAAGGAGGCTCAAAACCAAAATTAGCGGCTGAAGAAATCAATTGAACTTTTAAGGAGATAAAAATGGAAAAACATCTGCAAATCCTGTATCGCTGTAAGTCCTGCCCAAACAATAAAATGACAGATGCCACTCCAGTATATCAATGAACTGCTTGGATTACAAA
This sequence comes from Fontibacillus phaseoli, assembly GCF_003337355.1. Classification (GTDB taxonomy): domain Bacteria; phylum Bacillota; class Bacilli; order Paenibacillales; family Paenibacillaceae; genus Fontibacillus; species Fontibacillus phaseoli. Next base: position 130,470 of record NZ_QPJW01000003.1, read on the forward strand.
GCTACACCTCCAACAAATTGTCTCTATAGATTCACAACAAGTTCAGGCATCGCCATTAGCGTACAAAAAACCTTGTCCCATCTGCCGTTCCGAACAACAAGTAAAGCGTGACGGTCGCAATAACCGCGCATGATTCGGCAATTGAGCATCTTTGGCAGAAAGAGCTATGTGCACGTTCCAAGCTATCGCTTAGCTTGTATGCGTTGCCGAAGCAGCGGTACAGCTGCCCCCTGTGGTCATTGGCAGACCAAGAATCCGCCGCTCGCCAAAACCTCCCTTAAACCGTCTATAACGCGCGGCCGTCTCGCTCATTCCGTGGGCGATTTGTAGAATTCCCCGTAGAGGCAGCGACGGATCGGGGGGAGCCCAACCGTAGACAAACGCTGACCGGACAAAGACGGCCTGAACGGCATGGTCCGCGATATGATTGCCCGGGGGGGAATTATTCAAGACAGGCATGCCAGCCTTCCCCTTTTTCTTCTGGGACACAGCATGAGCTCTTTTTTGACGCAGAAACCGATGTATGCCGGAACGGAGAGATACAAGGAATTTATTCTGACCGAGACCAACGGTCCCAGAGTGCTTCTCTCCTTCAACCAGAACCTGGCGAATTTGCAGGCTAAGCTTCAGGGTCCTGATCATCCGAGCAAGCTCATGAACGCCTCGTCCTTCGGCCGCTTCAACAAAAGTTTCACGGCGATGCGCACGCAATTCGACTGGCTGTCCAGGGATGAAGGGGAAGTGGACGATTTCATAGAAAATCCGCTTTGCTGCTTTGTTCTCCGCGCCGGAGTTTTTCGAAGGGTTATTTGGCCTTCTGCGAGAAATTCACCGTCTGACCGGATGGCCAAGATCCAAAAGATAAACCGGTTTATGTTTTCGGGGGCGAGCAGGACCCCGTAGGTCTTCAAGGAAAAGGCGTCCGCCGGCTTGTTACCCTCTAAAAACAATTAGGGCTTCAGGATGTTGAAGCCAGGCTGTACCCGGGAGGAAGGCATCAAATGCTTCCAGGCCACAACGCTAACTCCCTTACTTTTCTGCGTATTCGTCTGGAGTCTCAATTTGCTCTCCAAGAATCTTCCGACAGTATTCCAGAAGTCTGTTCGCTGCCCGTTTGCTTTTGGCCAGCACCACAATGTAACCCGTATGCCGAATGGCGTTTACTCCTCGGCTTTTCATCTCTTTTCCAAATTCGTTCCAGATAGATGTTCGCCAGAGGCGGGACATTGGCTCTCCCTGCAGAGAACCTTCCTCTGTTTTGCAGTGCGCAACATTCTCCATAACTCCACTTTTGGATAATTCTTACCAGGTCGGTTACTCGTTTGTCTTGGATTTGTTTGCGAAATGGTTTATTAGCAGCTCATGTTTCAGTGCATCAAAGTATTTGGAGAGATCGATTTTGACTTTTACCGCCGAGTTATCACCCATGCCGGACGCACACGCACATACAAAAGACGCGGATCTCCCTGGAGAACCGCGTCTTTATTTTTGTTCATTGGGGCAAGAATCCTGCATTAGAGCATCGTACTTAATGGAAGTATGTTACGTTATTAAAGTAATGTAATAAAGGAGTGCCGCTATGATAGTGTGAACGGCTAAAGTGCGCATAGAAAACAAAAACGTCTCATGACGTTAACCGGTAACTGCTTTGACTTAACATTTTGACGTGGGCCACTGCGGCGGGCAATATTTCTTCAAAGGTCAGTCGATCTTGAATGTAAAACGAGATGAATCCGTGAATTCCCAAAAACATACTTAGCGGAAGAGACGGATTACTCTCAAGCGGGTGCCTCTCCTCTTTCAAAAAACCGCGAACGATCTTGTCAAACATATCAAAACACTTCGCCTGTTCGGACCGGCAGTAAGCCAGTATTTCCTCATCCCTAAGCATGAACATGATCTCGTATTGATGCGGATGTTCCAGACCAAATTTTATGAATTCCAGCATCAACTGTTCCGTCTTCGTCTGCCCCTCGGTCGACGGGCTTTTCGTTACCAGTTCGCACAGACGGGCCAAATGGTTGAAGTCCTGGACAACAATGGCGTAAAACAATTCTGCTTTTTCCTTGAAATGATAGTACAGAGAACCGTGGCTATAGCCCAAATGCTGCCCGATGCTCCTCATGGAAATTCCGCGATAACCTTTCGTAATAAACAAGTGCCTCGCAGCATCCATAATTCTTTCCCTCGACAACTCCTGCTCTACTGCTCTTCTAGCCATAGGCATTATTCCCCTTTAATAAAGTAAACCTGGTCACCTTCCGTCATTACAGCCTGCCCTTGCGTCATATCGGTCATCCAGTCTTTAAAGGCTTGCGCCTCGCCATCCAGCGGCAGACACAGCAATGTAACCTTGTCGGCAAACGTGGTCTCCCCAGTCCGTATCCCCCGGTTTCTGAGTTCATTCTCGGCCTTTCCGAGCCAGGTGTAGTCCAGTTCCACGAATACTTCGCGATGAAGGACCCGGGTAATGGCTTCCCCCGCTTCGATGGCTGCGACCGCTCCGTCCGTGTAAGCGCGAATCAGTCCGCCTGCTCCCAGCATGATGCCTCCGAAATACCTGGTTACGACAATAGCTATGTTTTTGAGACCCTGATTCCGGATTACTTCCAAAATCGGCTTGCCGGCCGTTCCGCTCGGTTCCCCGTCGTCCGACTGCTTCTGGATCTCGTCTCTTTCACCGATCATATAGGCTGAACAATTGTGGGTAGCGTTCCAATGCCGCTTCTTGATCTCCTCGATAAAGCTGACGGCTTCTTCCTCGCTCTGCACCGGCTTAACGTGCCCGATAAATCTCGATTTCTTGATGACGATTTCCTTATCTCCGGCTCCGCGAACCGTTTTGTAACGTTCCAGCATATGACTCCATCCTTATGAATGTGCCAAGAAGCAGCCCCTCCGGAGATTCCCGGTGAACTGCTTCCTGGCGGCTTTATTCCTGCCCTTGTAAAAATACGATTATTCGGAAAGTCTTGACTCGAGTTCCGCTTTTTCTTTCTCGTAACCCGGTTTGCCCAGCAATGCGAACATGTTCTTCTTGTAAGCCTCTACGCCCGGTTGGTCGAACGGATTGACGCCCATCAGGTAACCGCTGATCCCGCAGGCCTTTTCAAAGAAGTATACCAGATATCCGAAAGAATATGGAGTCATATCTGGAACATTGACCACCAAATTTGGTACTTGGCCGTCGGTATGCGCCAGCAAAGTGCCTTGGAACGCCTTTTTATTGACGAAGTCCAATGTTTTGCCTTCCAGGAAGTTCAGTCCGTCAAGGTCGGCCGGATCGGATTCGATCGTAATATGGCTAGGTACTTCGGTCACTTGGATGACGGTTTCAAAGATATTCCGGTTCCCTTCCTGAATGAATTGACCCATAGAGTGCAAATCGGTCGAGAAGTCGACGGCTGCCGGGAAAATGCCCTTGAAGTCTTTGCCTTCACTTTCGCCGAAAAGTTGTTTCCACCATTCCGATACATAGTGCAAAGATGGTTCGTAATTAACCAGAATTTCCGTCACTTTACCTTTACGGTACAGCGCGTTGCGGACAGCCGCATACTGATAGCTGGTATTCTCGGCCAAGTTAGGGTTACTGAATTCTTTAGACGCGTCAGCCGCACCTTGCATCATATCTTCAATGCTGATGCCTGCGGTTGCGATCGGCAAAAGACCCACAGCCGTCAATACGGAGTAACGTCCGCCCACGTCGTCCGGAATAACGAACGTTTCGTAACCTTCTTCATTCGAAAGCTTCTTCAGAGCGCCTTTCTCGCGGTCCGTCGTTGCATAGATCCGTTTACGCGCCTCTTCCTTGCCGTATTTTTTCTCCAATGCTGCACGGAAAATACGGAAAGCAATCGCCGGTTCCGTGGTCGTTCCCGATTTGGAGATGACATTAACGGAGAAATCCTTGCCTTCGATAAGATCGAGAAGATGATTCACGTAAGTGGAGCTGATGTTGTTTCCTGCAAAATAAATTTCCGGAGTTTTGCGTTTATCTTTCGGAAGAACGTTATAGAAAGAATGGGAGAGGGACTCAATCGCCGCGCGGGCGCCGAGATAGGAACCTCCTATGCCGATGACGATCAGTACGTCGGAATCGCTTTGAATTTTTGCGGCCGCTTTCTGAATGCGGGCGAACTCTTCTTTATCATATGCCGTAGGCAAGTCGATCCACCCCAGGTAATCGGAGCCGGCGCCTGTGCCGTTATGTAATTGTTCGTGAGCCGCACGAATTTGGCTTTCCAAATTATCGACTTCGTGCTGACCGACAAACTGCAGAGCTTTGCTGTAATCAAAACTTACTTTATTAGACATATTGAAAAATACCTCCATCTATTTATTTGTCTCACTACCTACCCATTGGACAACCATTGTAGCAACTTGTAATTAGGATACTGTAAATTTCCGGTGAAAACAAGGGCACAATATACAGGTTTCCGGCCTGCGTGGTAAAATATTTAAATGCTGTTCAATTCTTTTTAGAAGGTGACTACATTGAAAAAAATCGGATTTATCGGCCTTGGCACGATGGGTGCTCCTATGGCTGCGAATTTGCTCAAACAAGGTTACGAAGTTAGCGTATATAACCGCACAACGGCCAAATGCGAGCCGCTGGCAGCGCTGGGCGCAGCAATTGCCGCCACCCCCGGCGAAGCTGCGTCGGGCGCGGACACGGTCATTACGATGGTCAGCGACGACGCTTCCATCGCAGCCGTGTATGAAGGCCCGGACGGCCTGCTGGCCGGCCTGAAACCCGGCACGGCGGTGATCGACTGCAGCACCATCTCGCCAGCCCTTGTGAAGAGGCTGGCCGGTCTGGTCGGCGACCTGAGAGGCGTCTTCCTTGATGCGCCCGTGACCGGCAGCTCTCCGGCCGCCATCGACGGCAGCCTCGTCTTCATGGTCGGCGGTAAAGGAGACGTTCTCGCCAAAGAGATGGACATTTTCGAATGCCTCGGCAAAAAAGTGCTGCACATGGGCGAGAACGGTACCGGCGCCGTCGCCAAGCTCGCGCACAATACGATCGTCGGCATCAACAATCTGGCGCTGGCCGAAGGCTTCTCCATCGCGGCCAAATCCGGGCTGCCAGCCGACCGCTTCCTGGAGCTCGTCCAGCTTGGATCGGCCGGCAGCAAAGCCGCCGAGCTCAAGGGGCGCAAAATCATCGAGCACGATTTCACCAACCAATTCTCGCTGGCGCTGATGCTAAAGGACCTGAAGCTCGCCTCCTCGCTCACGGACGGAGCCAGCATCCCTTCCCCGATGCTGAACCTGGCCAAAAGCCTGTTCCAGGCCGGCCAGACCGAAGGCTTCGGGGACGAAGACCTCTCCTCTGTCGTGAAGATCTACGAAGCATGGATCGGGCAAAAGATCGGCGACCGTTCGAACTAGAATTCATGCTAAAGAGTGACCAACGGCCCTTAGCGCGCTATATGATAAATTAACTGGATTACCTCCAGTTAATTTCATCAAATTGCCTTCCAAGCCGAAATTAACTGGAAAACCTCCAGCTAATTTCGGCTTTTTGTTCTATTAGCCGCTGAGGCGACCAAAATAACTGGAGGTTTTCCAGTTATTCCACCGCCAGCCCTACCATGGGCTAAAATAACTGGAGATTTTCCAGTTATTTTGAAACACAATTAAAAAGGCAAGTACAGCGCTCGGCTTGTACCTGCCTTTTGATCTGTTTTGCCGAGAAGTCGTGACCTAACTAAGCTCCCGAACCGTAAGAGCAGCAGTAATCCGTTACACTGCGGACCTCCAGCTTGAAAGAAGCGTTCGCGGGCACGGTAAACGTGCCGCGGCCGCTGATCTCTCTCCAAAGCGTTTCTCCCGGAAGCAGAACCTTCAGGTCTCCGGACAAAATGTCCATCACTTCGAGCGAATCCGTCCCGAATTCATACTCTCCGGGAAGCATGATCCCGAGCGTGATTTTGTTGCCGTCCGGCAGCCATACGCTCCGGCTAGTTACTTTGCCGTCAAAATAAATGTTGGCGGCTTTGTCTACAGTTACATTTTTCAATTGCTGCTCCACGTTTCCCGCTCCCCTCAACGGTAAATCAAATCATTTACTTCAATTGATCCTTCACGTGCTTCACTACATTTTCAACGGTAAATCCGTATTCTTCGATCACTTTGTCCCCAGGCGCGGAAGCCCCGAAGATGTCGATGCCGATGACGGACCCCTTCTCGCCTGCATAACGCTCCCAACCGAACGGATGCGCCATTTCCACGGCGACGCGGGCTTTGACGTCCGGCAATATAACGGAATCTTTGTAAGCCTGATCCTGTTTATCGAACAGATCCCAGCTCGGCAAGCTTACGACGCGGACGTGAATACCTTCTTCAGCCAAAGCAGCTTGAGCTTTCACGGCGAGTTGTACTTCAGAACCTGTAGCGATGATTTGTGCTACCGGTTTGCCGTCCTTCGCATCGGATACAACGTACCCGCCTCGTTTCACGCCTTCGCGTGCCAGATCTGCGCTTTTCTCGAGAATCGGGAGGTTTTGGCGGGTCAGCACCAACGCTACAGGGTTGGATTGGTTTTCAACCGCATATGCCCAAGCAGCCGAAGTCTCGTTGCCGTCGGCAGGACGGATGACGGTCAGACCCGGAATAATGCGCAGGGAGGCAAGCTGCTCGATCGGTTCGTGAGTCGGACCGTCTTCGCCTACGGCGATACTGTCATGCGTAAGCACGTAAGTTACCGGCAGCTTCATGATCGAAGCCAGACGAATGGCCGGGCGCAGGTAATCGGTAAACACGAAGAACGTGCCGCCGAAAATTTTCAATCCGCTATGCAGGGCAATCCCGTTCATAGCCGCAGCCATGCCGAATTCGCGAACGCCAAAGTACAGGTTGCGTCCCTCGCGGTTTTGCGGCGTGTAGACCGAAAGACCTTTCAGATGCGTCATCGTGGAGCTTTCCAGGTCGGCCGAACCGCCCAAAAGCTGAGGCACGCCGCCGGTCAAACCGTTAAGTGCGTTACCGGAGGCTACGCGGGTTGAAACGGCCTTGTCTTCCGCGCTGTATTTCGGAAGATCATTGTCCCAGCCTGCCGGAAGTTCGCCAGCAACAGCCTGTTCAAACTGAGCCGCAAGCTCAGGGTATTCCGATTTATATTTTTTGAATGTTTCGTCCCATGCCTTGTTCGCAGCAATGCCGCGTTCTTTCACTTTGGCGAAGTGTTCGCGCACTTCTTCAGGCACATAGAAGTCTTCTTCGTAGACCCATTTGTAGAATTCCTTCGTCAGTTTCGCTTCGTCCGCGCCGAGCGGGGAACCATGCGTACCCCCGTGGCCGCCTTTACCTTGCTTGTTCGGGCTACCGTATCCGATGACCGTCTTCACTTCAATCAAAGTAGGACGCTCGGTTTCGCGTTTGCCTTCTTCGATCGCCGCTTGGATCGCGTTCAGATCGTTGCCGTCTTCTACGCGCAGCGTTTGCCAACCGTAAGCTTCAAAACGTTGTCTTACGTTCTCGGAGAAGCTGAGGTTAAGTTCGCCGTCCAGCGAAATGTCGTTGGAATCGTACAGGAAAATCAGCTTGCCCAGCTTCAGATGTCCCGCCAGGGAAGCCGCTTCGCTCGCAACGCCTTCCATCAGGTCGCCGTCGCCGCAAATGCCGTAAGTATAATGGTCGATCACTTTCAGGTCACCTTTGTTGTAAGTTGCCGCAAGCTGGGTTTCAGCCAGCGCCATACCGACAGCCATGGCGATCCCTTGGCCGAGCGGACCTGTCGTAGCGTCAACGCCTGCCGTATGTCCGAATTCCGGATGGCCAGGGGTTAAGCTGCCCCATTGGCGGAACTGTTTGAGTTCTTCCATCGGGAGATCGTAACCCGACAAATGAAGCAGGCTGTATAGCAGCATGGAGCCGTGTCCTGCGGACAGGACAAAACGGTCGCGGTTAATCCATGTCGGATGATCGGGGTTGTGGTTCATCGTTTTGGCGAACAGTTGATACCCCATCGGAGCCGAACCCATCGGCATGCCGGGGTGGCCGGATTTCGCTTTTTCGATCGCATCGATCGCCAGTGTACGGATCGTGGTGATCGACAAATTTTCAATGGTGTTGTTGTCTGACAATGGCATTTCTTTTCCTCCTTGGTCATGGAAAAATACTTGTGCGCAAAGTAAGGCTTGAGCTTGCTAAGTAAAACATTCAAATTGAAATGATCATTTTGACTTTATCTATTGTACCACTTCATGCATCCGTTTTCCATACCCATTCTTCGATGGCTGCAGTCGCTTATAGCTTTCCCTCTCTTGGCACAAGAATATTTATGTTTTGCTGCTGACGGTATTCGGCAGGCGTCATCTGCTACGTTTCCTGAAAACCTGGATAAAGTGCAGCAGAATGCAAAAACAGCCCCAAAAATTAATTGGGACTGCCGCTTTTTACTAGGCGTATTCAGGATTTTCGCGTTCGATTGCCGGTCAGATTCGGAGAAATGTCCACCCCTCGTGGAATAATCATTAAAATGTCTTTCAAAAGGTGGACACTTTTCTCCGAAAGAGATATAAACTCTCTTTTACTACTAACCCCATATCCAGTAAAAAAATAGCTTGCAAGTATCTATATATTGATTTCGACGCTCTCTGCGCTAAAACTCCTTTGTGTCCACTTTTGAAAAGACATTTTTAAGATTTTTGTCTCTTTGGAGCGTACAAACAAGCATTATATATGCGATATTGCGGCAAGTTTATATACTTCCATTCGTTCGCAAAAACCTGGACTGCTGCTCTAGCGCCGGCTGCGCCGCTTGGCATCCAACAGTCGGCCAAGGCGATCGTTCCCCGACTCGGCATCAGCCGTTGTTCCGCTTCGACTCCGCCCAGCCTTTTCCTTCTCTGAAGAAGGCTGCGACGAAGGGGCTGGAGCCGGAGAACCGGCAGGTGGCGGCGATTTGGCCGCCTGCGACATCATAGGCGACGGTTTGCTCATCGGCGACATCGTAGGCGGTGATGCGGCAGACGACGGCGGTGATGCGGCTGTCTGCGATGCCGCAGGCTGGGCGGCGGGGCTGGGAGCGGGGGGCACGCTCCCGCGCTCCGCACCATCGCCGCCTGCGCCGTAAAAGGCGGCCGCGCGCGATTTTCGCGCGGCAAGCCGGGTGAGCCCGGCATCCGCGGCAGCGCCTGCGGATGCGCCGGGCTGCGCTGCAGCCGCCGCAAGCGCGCGGGCGCGGCGGCGCCAAGGCATGGCCGCGGCGATGAGCGCCGCCATGCGGCCCCAAGGCAGCGCCAGACGCCGCACGGCGATGTCGGCGAGCCAGAGCAAGAGCGCCGCGGCCAGCAGCGGGCGCTCCCAGCCGCGCAGCGACCGCTGCGGCTGCGCGGTGAACTGGAACGCCGCCTCCGGCTTGTTCCAGTCCAAGATGCGGCCGCCAGTCAGTTCGGCCACGGCCTGCAGCTTATCCTCCGGCTCGGCCGGCGGCAGCCGGTATTCCGGCGAATACGGGATAACGAAGCCGGTTCCCTGCATCCCTGCCGGTTCTTCGCCGTTTCCGTCCGCTCCGTTCTTGTTCCGGAGCTGAAGCAGGAAGGATCCCGAAGACCTTACCGTCATACGCCCTTCGTAAACGCCCGGGGAAACCTGGGCGAGCGGGACCGTCTCCTCGCCTCCGTCTTCCCCACTGACGAGCGCTTCTAGTTCCTCCGGAGATTCGGCGCCCTCTGCCGTCACTTCGAAAGTCACCTCATTGCCGAGGACGGTCGTGTTGACTTCATAAGGCGAAGCCGCAAACTGCGGAAACGTCCACTTCACCATGTCGGCGAACAATCCGGGAAAGCTGTCCCATTTCACGAAATCGCGAGACCATTTGCCCGTCAGATCGCTGGTCCAGGCCACGGTCCGCCCCGATCCGTACTGCCATCTTGCCAGCAGCGGGTCCGGCTCCGGGCTGGATAATACCGTTTGGGCCGTCATTTTCGGCGTTGCGGCGACATAGCCGTAAATGCTCGGCAATCCGTTCTGGAACCATCCGCTCCAGTCCCCGGGCTGTACGAGCGCCGGAATGAACGGCTTGTCCACAATATAGGTTCTGGCAATCATGGCCGCCTCCCGGCTAAATATGGCCGGAAGCGTCGTCGCGTCCTTAACCAGGTAATACCGCCCCTTTGCCTCATTAGCCAGACTTTGCAGAAGATTGACATCGGCATCTTCTCCCACGGCCACGGTGGACATCGTGATTTTCCCGTCCGTCATACTCTCAAGCAGGGCATCATAACCGGAATTCACGGCGGATTGTCCGTCCGTAAGCAAAATGATATGCTTCCGCTGGGCCTCGACGTTTAGCATTTCCTCCGTAGCTGCCGATACCGCCGGAAAAATATTCGTTCCGCCCGCGCTCGGAATGCTGTTTATTTTTGCAATAACGCCTTCTTTGTCATCCAGTTTCTGCGGCTCGACCACCCACCAAGGCTGATCGTCGAAAGCCACCACGCCCACCGTATCCTTAGGCCGCAGCAGCTCCACGGTACGTATCGCCGACTCTTGGGCCAGCTTCAGCTTGTCTCCTCCCATACTGCCTGAGCGGTCGATCACGAGGATCAGGCCAAGCGAAGGGATTTCCCGCTTGCCTTCCAACTCCATGGATACGGGAAGCAGCTTCTCGATCGGGGTTTTGAAGTAACCGCCCATGCCGAAGCTTTCTTCCCCGCCAATCATCATGAACCCGACGCCGTAAGAGCGGACGGCCTGCTCGATCAGTTCCATCTGTTTGCCGCCGACCTGCTCACCGGAGACGTTATTAAACAGGATACTGTCGTATCCCGCATATTTAACCAGCTCCGACGGCAGCATTCCCGGACCGATCACAGTATGATCGATTAACCCGGAAGCCAGCGCATTTTCCAGATTGGAGGATGTTCCTTTCTTTCCTTCTACAATTAACACCTTCGGGCTACCCGTAACCCGGGTAATTGCATAACTGGCATTGTTTGCCGATTGCTCGTCTCCGTCCACAAATAATTCCGCGCGATAACGGTGCAGTCCCGGCTCTTTGGCTAAACCCTGCAGCGCAAAAAGGTTCTCCCCTCGTTCCAGCGCGACGTTCTGCCTTCCGATCTCCCGGTTGTCTTCATACAAACGAAGCTCTCCGGCTCCGGCGAACGTACTGCGGATAAGCACTTCAAAAGCAAACGCCTCCGCACGGTACAGCTTTTCCGGTACATGAAAAGATTCAACGGCGGCATCCTTCAACTCCGGCGGTACCGCCTTCAGTACATCTACGGCTATTCCGCGTTCTTTAAGCATGGCGGCTTCCGAAAGGACATTTCCTACGTTGTCTTCCCCATCGGAGATCAGCACGATCCGCCGGTTTTCCCCGCCGCCGAACTGGCTGCCCGCAAGCTGCAAGCCTCCTGCCAGATTGGTGAATCCGGAATTCACCGCCGCTTCGGAGCTTCCCCCGGAAACGGGACCGGTATCCAGATTTTTCTCAACGGCCGCATCCAGCCCTACGGCTACCGTGCCCACGCGATCACTCGGGCCTTTTTCGGCACCGGCCTTGCTGATCCAATCCCATACGGGATCATTGTCCATCATGCTGGCCGAACGGTCAGCCAAAAAGACGACTTCTTTATCTTTCACCAAAGTAAAGGTGTGAAACCCTGCCAGTACGAGCACCAGCAGTGTAATGATCGCCGTCCGTAAACCGACGGCCCATTTTCTGCGGCCTCCCTTCAGTCTGAAATCGGTCCGGTAGGCATAGAACGCCCCGATGACAAGGGGAAGTAACAGCAGCAATACCCAGGAATGATCAAATTGAACGCCCACGCTGATACACCCCCCATTCCGCTAAAATAACAAACAGCGCCAGGAGCGCAGCGGGATAAACCAGGGATTGCCGGCTTTTGGAGATGAGGCTGTCGGACTGTCCCGCTTGGCTTCCGCTCTCCATCTGATCAGATCCCTCCGCAGGTTTGTCTGAATGGATCTCTGCCACCGGGAGCTGCCGCATGCCTTCAAAAGCGGATTCCGCCGGATCGGCCGTCACTTGCACCAAAAAAGTCCGTTGCTCCGCACCTTCTGATCCCTTAACTTCAAGGCGCCACAATCCCGGAATGCCGGGAGACATTTGACGGGAGGAGACCACGCCTTGCTTCCGCTCCGCCGAAAAATGCCCCGCCCCGGCCTGCAAGGCAAAGCCCTCCTGAGGAATCCAGGTCCCCTCGACGTCATCCGCAGCTACGGGAAGATCCAACTTGGCTCCGGCCATGACCCGTCCAATGCCGGTAGCCTGCCCGGTTTGCAGCCATTCCACTGCATTGTTCACCAGAATCGGAAACTCGGGCCGCAGTGGAAGATCGCTATCTTCCAACGCAAACAGAAAAACCAGCCGGGCTACCCCCTGATCTTTTCCCGCATAAGCCGCCGGCAAGCTACCGATTTTCAGAAGTGGTTCTCCCCATACAGGAACCTCCCGCTTCAGTAACTGCCCTGTCGGCGCCTCAGATAATGACAAGTAACGAGTTACGGGATGACTTAACGTTTCCGTTTCCCCGCTTTCCGGCTGTGCTTTCTCTCCACCGCCTCCCCATGTCCATAACGGGGTTTCTTTCAACAAATCCCTCCACGCGCCCTCCCGTACGAAATCGGGCTCCGCGCCATCGATGACGATGATGTCAGGCTTGGCGTCAGGTAATGCCGGAACCCCGGAACCGCCATTCTTGCCGGTAGAGGCGCCCGGATCCATGCGCGTAACTCGGGCACCGGTCAATTGGAGCGCTTTTTCCAGAAACAGATTCCCGGAAGAGAGCAGCAGAATATTCGCTGAACCCGCCTCCTCCCGAAATGCGAACGCCTCGTTATCCGGTGCGTAAGCATCCTCGCCGCTTAACGACAGCCGATATACCTCGGCCGAGTCAAGCTGCCCGAAAGAAACCGTTGCGCTTTTCCCGCCTTCTATAACTACTTGATTGGAGGCCAACAATTGTCCGTCTCCATACAAGTCCAGCGAGGTCTCCATAATATCCTTCCGGTAGTTCTTCACGACGGCGATGCCCAAAACTCCGTCTTCTTCCCCGTCTTGCCTAACTCCGAATTGAACAATGGCGGTATTGCCCGCCTTTTCATCTTGAATGGAGTTCACTTGTACCGGAACATCGAATACAACGTTCCCGGAACCGGAGCCTTCGGGCCACTGGCTGTCCGTATAAATCTCCACGCTGGCTTCCGGGTCATTCCGGGTCAGCGCCGAAGCCAGGGACAGCGTCTCCCGGTAAGCTGCTTTTCCATAATCCGCAGACATTTCGGAGACGGCTTTCTTAAGCGCGTTCCTGTCCTTTTCCCGGGATAGCAGTACCTGAGGCTGACTTCCAAGTTTCAGCAGCGTCACCTCTTGACCCGAAGACATCCCATCGATATCCTCTTGGAGCTGCTTCTTCATCCGGTCCAGAGTCGTCCCAGGAGTGTCCTTGTCCCGCTCTTCAGTCCCCAAAACCGCGCTCATGCTGGCCGACGTATCGGCAATGATCACCGTATGTCCCTGGCGTCCGCCCTGGACCCATACGAAAGGCAGCATCAGCGCGACTACGAGCAGGGCTGCAGCAAGCAGCTGGAGCCAGAGAAGCAGCCGGCTTTGAAGTTTCTGCCACGGCCGGTTAGCTTCAATATTGCGGAGAACCCGGTCCCACAGCAAATGGCTCGGAACGATCGTATCGAGATATTTTCGCTTGAATAAATACATGATGACAATGGCCGGCAAAGCCAAGCCGAACCATAAACCCGCCCAAGAAGCAATCCCCATTACGCTATCCCTCCATCTCCGCAGTCCTATTATCTTAAGGTTCTTTTCTGCCGTTACTAAAAAGCGATGGCCCCCGCCCCCCGAAGTGCCTCAAAAATCCCCTTCTCCAGCTGCCAATGGGTCGGCGTCTGTACATAACGAATACCCCGCTCACTGCAGTATCCGGAAATATCGCCCGTATATCTGTTCAGCTCCTTCTGGTAGGCATCAAGCACTTTACCGGTGATCGCTATCTCTTTACCGGTCCCCAGCTCACTGTCCACTAAGCGCAAGTCTCCGCTAACCTCCGGCTGAAGCTCATCCTCTGAAACGACATGTACAAGTACAACTTCCTGGCCCGCTGCCAAAAAGTAGGAAAGTGTAGCCTTTACATCCTCAGTTCCGCCCTCAAACCACAAATCGGAGAAAATCCAGGTCATTCCGGGTCTGGACGGTAATGAAGACGGAGTATGCAATGCCTGGGACATATCCCCGGTACCCGACGCCGCCGCTTCTTGCAAAAAAGCAAATAGTCTGGAAGCCGAGGCTTTCCCGCGAATATTGGGGAGCCTGTTTTCAATTTTGGCCGCAAATATAGAGGCTTGAACCCGGTCTTCAGAGGCCAACGCCATATAACCGACGGCAGCTGCGAGCATTTTGGCATATTGCAGCTTGTTCTCCTGCCCCGGGACTCCCCCTTGATCTAATATCTGCCGACCCCCAAAATCCATGGATGCAGAAATGTCCAGGTAAAGACTGACGTACATTTCCTGCTCGTCCCAGTACTGCCTTACAAAAGGCCTGCCGGTACGCCGGTAGACGCTCCAGTCAAACCGACGTATGTCATCTCCCGGTGTATATTCGCGGTAGTCGGCGAATTCCAGTGAGGCCCCGAATTGCCCCGACCGCCGTTTACCCTGCACGGTTCCCCGCACTCTTTTGCCGGAATTCACCGATAACCTCTCCAGTTTGGGAAGCAGGCCGGGCGGAAGAAGCGGGCTCATCATCTTGACCCCTCCAATGCGGAGAGTACTTCTTCAATAATCAGGTCCGGGGAAATCCCCATCGCCTGGCCTTCAAAATTGAGAAACAACCTGTGCCGCAGCGCCGGCACGGCTACCGTGGCGATGTCTCCGGTAGAAACGTGCAACCGCCCCTTGGAGATCGCCCTCACTTTGGCTGCGGACACGATCGACTGGATCCCGCGCGGTCCAGAGCCAAAGCGGACATAGTTCCGCACGGCTTCCGGCGCCTCCTTCTCTTCCGGGTGAGTCATCATCAACAGGCGCACCCCATAATCCAGCACTTCGTCAGCCAGCAGCACTTCCTTCGAGGCCTTGCGGATTTCCAGCAATTCGGACGACGTAGTCTTCTTTTCCGGCACCGGCTGATTCCCCGAGGTAGTCCGGCGGACGATTTCCTTGAGTTCCTCGGGAGACGGGTAACCAACATGTATTTTGAGCATGAACCGGTCCAACTGCGCTTCCGGCAGCGGGTAGGTTCCCTCCTGCTCCAGCGGATTTTGCGTCGCTAACACAAAAAAGGGCTGTGGCAGCTTCCGGGTTTCCCCGCCGACGGTCACCGTCTGCTCCTGCATCGCTTCCAAAAGCGCGCTCTGGGTTTTCGGAGATGCCCGGTTAATCTCATCGGCCAGCACGATGCTGCTGAATACCGGACCTGCCTGAAAGACCATATCTGCCGCGCCCTGCGGACCGAAGGTGATGACATTCGTACCGGTGATATCGCTTGGCATTAAGTCCGGCGTAAACTGGATCCGCGAAAAAGACAGGTCCAGCGTATCGGCAATCGTCTTCACCAGCACGGTTTTTCCTAGTCCCGGAATCCCTTCAAGCAAGACATGTCCGCCCGCAAAAATGCACCAAAGCATCTGTTCCACGACCTCCTGCTGTCCAACAATGACGCGTGAAATCTGCTCGCGTACCTGTTCGATCGCACTGCTCCACGATTTTACCTGGGCTGACGGTTCCAACATCACAAATCTCCTCCTCTTGTTTACGCTTACGGACTGGGATCTATCTCCGTAAAATAGTTCTCCACCAGGCTCTGCATGCTTTGCGGAAGATCTTTCCGCTCCAGGGAACGTTTCGCCTCTGCCGCATAGTCGCTGTATACCTCTTCATAAGGACGGCTTACCCCGTCAAATACGGGAGATTCCCCTCCTTTTTGCACGCTGCCTCCCGTGCTTGGCCCTCCGTCGACCTGCACATTGCCATTACCCTCCAGATCGCGCGGGGTAGTTACCAGGGTCCGTCCGCCGCTACCCAACCCAGCACCGGTTCCCTGTCCAGCACTTTGACCTTGGCCTTGACCCTGGCCTGATCCACTCCCGCTACCATTTCCATTACCGTTCCCGTTCCCGTTTCCGTTGCCATTACCAGTTCCCGAGCCCGGGTTTGAACCGGTCCTCTCCGGTCCGCGCGAACCCTGACCAGTTCCGGGTTCACTGCCGGCCTCGCCCCCGCTGGCATAATTATCTCCGGCGGCAAGCTGCTCGGCGCTGCCTCCCATGCTCCACGTGTCCGACACGGCAAGCCCCGAAGCTGCCATATCTTCCGCCAGTCCCATTCCTTGCTTTGCCAAAGCGGAGGCTAGGGCGGCGGCAGCTTCAGACTGTCCGGACTCCGCATCGGACGTCCGAAGTTGCTGCTTCAATGCTTCAGCCAGTTGCTCCAGCGCCTGATCGCTCTTTACCTGGTCTCCGCTGTCAATTGCTGAAGCCGCCTGCTTCAACGCTTCCGCCAGCCGCTTGGCATCAGCATCCCCGTCCGGAGCGGATTCCGCAATTTTCTTGAGTGCATCACTCAAGCTTTGCCGTTCTTCTTGGGACATGCCAGGCAGTTTCTGCTGAAGCTCATTCATCTTTTTATCCAAATCACCGGCGTTTTCCTGCTCCAATGCGGCGGCGAGCCCTTCGGTTACCTGATGATTTTTCCAATTCGCAAGCCAATCATTTCTCTGCTGTTGCTTCAAGTCCAGCTTATCCTGCATCTCCTTCAGCCGCTGCATCGCTTCTTCCACGTTATCCAGCGCTTCGGCAGGCTCCCGGCTCCGATCCAATGCCTGCTGCAAATCCGTCAGCTCCTTGGAAAGAGCATCCTTGGCCAAAGGCTCCAGCTCTTTGGTCTCGAGTTCCTGGATCCGCTTGCCTGTCTCCTCTTGTTGGGCATGAATCCATTCCCTTTCCTTGCGGTGTTGGTCGAGCACCTGATCCATCGGATTCGGAAGCGCAACGAGCAGGATTACCGCCAGCGCACCCACTAAAGAAGGAATCCACCATTTGCGGCTACGTGGCAGCGGCAAACGTTGTTTAAGCTCCGATACGTAGGCCGTTCCGTGCTCCTCCGCCTGTTGGCGCTGCAATTGGGCCGGAAGCGAATCCTCTTCGGCGAAGGCAAGCGCCGTCGCCATAAAATCCTGTCTTTCATTTCCCGTTTCCGGGGTGTCCATTTCACGGGCGGCTTCGGCTAGCGGGATTTTGCGCAGGCGCCCCCGCAGCCAGCCTGCCGCAGTCAACAAGGCCAGACTCCCCGCGGCAAAATATAACGCACCTTCCATGGGCCAAAACCTGCTTGCCGCTAACAAAAGAGAGGCGGCAACGAGCCCGGCCCAAAAACCATGTCTGATTCCGTCCAACTCCCGGAACCATTGCAGCCGCCGGCGCACCGTGTTTAATTGACGGTTCAACTGCTCCACCTTTGCCCCCTCCTCTCAATAATTGGTGACCCTCGGTTATCCTTCTTCCCGGTTTACCGGCTGCGCTTGAAGATTCTTACGCAGCTTTCGCCCTCGCACCGGCCGGATGCGGCGGATGGCGATCCACAGGAATAAGAGAATCAAGAGACTGTAGACAAGGATGAATTCCTGCCACAATTCGATGGGTGCCGAAGACTGCAGGTTGCTCCGTTGCACCAGAAATGCCGTCTCCGAAAACGACGGTTCGAAAATGCTGATCAGCGCCCCGACCGGATTAAGTCCGAGCAGATAGCCGACCCACGAATAGGCCCGCATCGGTGTGCCGGAACTGTAATGGCTGGCTTGGTCTATACTCATGGCAAACAGATAAGCCAGCCCGGTAACCAGAAAGATCACAAGGCCCACGCCGTAGGTCATGATCACCGACAGTATCGTTCTCTTTAACACCGTGGAGAAAAAGACGCCGATCGACCCGAGCAGCAGCATCACGAACAGATAGAACAGAAACACGGATATCAGTTGGCTCGGTGACACTCCGCCATATAAAAATACGATGCTATATACCGGCAAGGTTGAGAGAATGATCAGCGTCATGAAGCTCAACGAAGATACCAGCTTGCTTAAAACAATCGTGGCCGAGCTCTGCTGCGTCGTCAGCAGCATGTTCAAAGTTTGCTTTTCCCGTTCTCCGCTGATCACCCCGGCCGTCAGCGCCGGAGTCATGAATGCAATCAATACAAGCTGCGCGATGCTCAACGCGTAAAACATCATCCGGCTCACCCCGGGATCAACTCTGCCGCCTTGAATCCCCCCGCTGGAGGTCATAACGAAAATAATGCCCATAGCGAGGAGCCCCATCACCAGCACATAAGCAAATACGGAAAAAGCAGATTTGGGAGTTCGCATCCGCAGGGTAATTTCCTTGCCGAGCACGGGATTAATGAGCACTTTACGCCAGTTGTTCATGGTCTGCTCCCCCTTTCGTGATTTCAAGGAACACGTCCTCCAGATTGCTTTGCGCCTCATGAAAAGATACAACCTGATAGCCGGCCGAAATCATGCCGCCAAGCAATTGCGACTGCTCTGCATCTCCGCCTCCGAAATGAACGTGCACGCCAGTCTCGTCATGGAACACCTGACTGACATGCGCCTCGTCCCTAAGCCGTTCCGCAAGCTCCTCCGACCGGTCCAATACGCGGATATGCAGCACTCTTTTCACCCTCAACCGGTTTTGGATCTCGCTCACTTTGCCCTGGGCGACCATGACCCCATGCTCGATCACGCCGATCTCATCGACCATTTCCGCCAACTCCGGTAAAATATGTGATGAAATGATAATCGTTTTGCCCATCAGCTTCAATTCCTTCAGAATTTCCCGCATTTCGATCCGGGCGCGGGGATCAAGTCCCGAAGCTGGCTCATCCAGAATGAGCACTTCGGGATCATGTACAAGACAGCGGGCGAGGCACAGGCGCTGCTTCATGCCGCGCGACAAGCTATCCACATAAGCATCCTTTTTGTCGCTTAAATTGACGAGCTCCAGCAATTGCGGGATTAATTGCTCCCGCTCTGCCCGCGGAATCCCGTAGCTTGCGCCATAGAAATGCAGATATTCCGTCGTCTTGAACTGATCATATACGCCAAAAAAGTCCGGCATGTAGCCGATTCTTTTGCGTACCTCATGCGGTTGTTCCGTCACCTCGAATCCACCTACCCTGGCGCTTCCCGAGGTAGGCGCGAGCAAAGTGGCCAAAATGGACATCGTAGTTGTCTTTCCGGCTCCATTCGGGCCCACGAAGCCAAACACGGTTCCTTTGGAAATCGACAGATTGACATTCTTCAAGGCATCAAACCCGCCATAGGTTTTCGTCAAATTTTGAATTTCAATCATTTTCCGGCCTCTCCTTTCAGGGCGATTTCCGGGAGGTCGAAGGAAGTCCACTCTCCGGCCGTAATTTTGATTTTCAGGTACCCATTTTTTAAATAGGATTTTGCGGTTGTGGTGAATTCAGCCTGGTATTTGTTCAAACCGTCCAGCTTTTCCCATGCTTGACTATCCCAATTCCAAATCATCGCATTCGTCTGATCTCCCGAATATGTCCAACGCAGCTCCAAATTCGAATAATGAATATCCTTGTTTTTCGGCAATTCGTACTCCAATGTAATGTCGCCGGGCGACATATTCACCCTGCCGGGCCCCTCGCTTGCCCATTCTTTGGATGTCGTTTCAGTAACCTTAGCAGCGATTAGTCCAAATGGGATCGACATTTTGCCGTTATGGGTGAAGCTTGGCGTAAAAGACTGCATAATCATATTCAGCTGCTCAGAGGCCGCTACTTTGCCGTTGACTTTATATTCACCCAGTTCTTCCTTGTTCCAGGCGAGAAATACGGGATTGCCGGAGACTAACCCGGTACCTACATATTGATTGATCATTCCACGTTGACGTTCGAGCAAATAATCGTCGTTTCTGCCTGAGGTCGAGGTATGGGGAAACAAAGCTGAACCGTAATCTTGATATACTACGGATGCAATGGAAGGGGGAACCGGAACCGATTTCCCTTTCGGAATCTCTCCCAATTTATACACTTTCCCTCCGGCCAGCAAGGCTCCATCGCTCAAATCACCGTTGGTTCCGTTCGTAACCGTACCCTGCAGATTGCCCTTGTCATCATAGGAAACCTCAATCTTCATCGCTCCGGATTGGAGCGGTTCCGATTTACTCATCCATAGCTTGGCAATCGAACGGTGCGTCATATCTCTCAATTTCACATCCGTCGCCTCCGGATTTACCCGAATCAACTGCCGGTTGGCTCCTCCCGATTGCCCGCCTCCCAATAGCCCGTCCTCTCGTGTAACGGAAACGTAAGTACCGGCCGCGAAGGTCAAATTGTAAGTGCCGCCGCGCGGTACGAACAAGGCGGTGGCTGCAGACCGCGTAGCCTGTCCCTTGCCGTCGAGTTCCACAATGCTGAGCGTATGCGTTCGTACGCTTGATTTACCGGAGGTGCCGGCAACGTAAATACCGACGCTGGCAATGACCGCAATCAGCGGAATAAGCCCCCAGGACCATTCCCGCTTATCGAATCTCTTAAGCACGTAATACAACACAGGAGCTACGATAACGGCATATCCCAGCAACAGCCAAAGCAGCAGGGAGAATGGAGGCAGCGTTAAAGACGGGAACAGATCCAGTAAGTAGCTTACGCCTGACATCATGTTCGTCCCGGAGACCCAGCCTCCCATTGTGCCGGAATTCGCCGACAATTCTTCTTTTAGTACCGTATTCCATACTGCTGCATGTCCGCCCCAGCTATGTAGGGGCTCCATCGCCATATCATAGGCGGCGTATATAACCTTGCCCTTACCTGAAGTCCAGGAAGCAAACAAGGGCAGCGATTCGGACGAGATATCCGCCCGGGCCCCCTCTTTCACTACCGCGGAAGATACGGGAAAGGGTTCGCTTAAAGACAGCGGCTTGCCTCCGATTTGCACCATCTCGGGGAAGGAGCGGACATCCGCGCTTCCTTTGAATTCAACAGGAGACAAGTCCTCCAATCCTTGAGCCGTTTTGGCGTAGCCTTGGCCCCCGCCAAGCACTAGCGTCCCTCCCAGGTTCACCCATGAACGAACGGCTTCCATTTGCTTGGCGTTGAGGGTGTCTGTCGGGTAATTGTTCAACACGAGCACATCCAAGCTGGAAAGCAATACCCCGTCTTCGGGGATTTGCTCGCCCTTCAAAGGGATGATGCCTGCATTATTCCCGGTACCGTTCAAAGCCGCCAAAAAATTCATGCTGTCGGGATCGCCTGCCAACGTGCCGATCAGCGTATTTCGATTGACGGAGCTAAGCAAATAGGGCTTGCCGGTGGCAAAAGGAATATATTTGCCCGACTCAGCCGAGCCTTCGTAAAAACGAATTTCATTGTTCTTATTGTCAAAGCTGCTGCCCAAGATGCCGAACGTGACAGCCTTGGTCGTTCCTGCCGGCAAATCGACCTTTTTTATATGGGATACGCTCGTCCCGTTATAGGGATCTTCGACCTGAACCACAAGCTCCCCGGACACGTCCGTGTTACTGTTCAGCGTAATGGTCAACGGGCTCCATTCATTCATTTTCACATTGCCCTCAAAGCCGACCTCGGTTTGAATGCCGATCGCCGGTCCCGCCGCGAAAGCCGGCTGCGGAACAAAAGCTCCGAGCCCAGTCATGACCGCAAGCACGAACAGGACAATGGCCGAGCATCGTTTTATTGAAAAAAGCACAGGACGTTCCCCTCTCTCCGATATGTATTTGCCTAAATCCATTCATAACATTAACGGTAACCGGGATAGAAAAGTTGCCCGAAAACAAAAACCGCGCGGCATATGAACTACTGTCTGCCGCGCGATTAAAAGGTCTGGATGTGCATTTTCAGTTGAATACGACGGTTTTATTCTGATGCACGAGGATCCGGTCCTCGATGTGCCATTTAACGGCTCTTGCCAGAACCACCCGCTCGATCGTCCTGCCGATCCGCTTCAGCTCGCTGACGTTGTCGCGGTGGCTTACCCGCTGAACGTCCTGCTCAATGATCGGTCCGCCATCGAGTTCCTCCGTAACGTAATGGGCGGTTGCGCCGATGATTTTCACGCCCCGGTCGTAGGCCTGGGCATACGGTTTACCGCCAACAAAAGCTGGCAGGAAGGAATGATGAATGTTGATGATCCGGTTCCGGTAAGGCTGAATCAGCGCCGGGGACACAATCTGCATGTATCTTGCCAGCACGATCAAATCGACCTTCCCATTGACGATGTCAAGCTGCTTCTGCTCGGCTTCCGCCTTCGTCTCCGGCGTAACCGGGATATGATAGTACGGAATGCCGAAGGATTCCACATACTCCTTCATATCGGAATGGTTGCTGACGACCATGGAAATTTCAGCGTCCAGGTCACCGGCCTGCCATTGCCACAAAAGCTCCACCAGACAGTGGTCTTCTTTGGATACGAAGATGGCCAGTTTCTTTTTCTTACTGAGCTGATACAAATTCCACTGCATTTCGAACTTGTCCGCGATCGACTTAAAGTCGTTCTTCAGACCGGCCACCCGGTCTTCGAGCTGCTCCAGATCAAATTCCACGCGCATGAAGAACATGCCGCCCTCCGGATCCATCGTATACTGATCCGATTGGACGATATTCGCGCCGTGCTGGTGCAGAAAATGCGAAACCGCGGCCACGATCCCCGGGCCGTCCGGACAGGAAATCAACATCCGGGCCCGGTTGTTTTCATAAGGTTTGACAGGTCGTGCACCTGTCTTGACATGTGTTTCCATCGTTCTCCTAATCCCCCTGTGTATCTTTGTATAAATTAATGCCCCGTGGACAGCCAGGCCAGCAGGCGCTGATTGACCTGTTCCTCGGAATAATCCGGGAACAAATTGGCTGCGGTTACGAGGTCGTACAATCGTTCCATCGGCTCGCGCGGATCCGCCTTTTTCGCCTTGGCGTCATTCTTGAGCAGGTTCCACGTATCCAGCACAAAAGCCCGCGGATGGATATCTTGTCCGGCAAAAAAGGCCCCGAGTTGCTCCACCTCAGTCAGCACGCTTTCTCCAAACCGCGCGGCAAGTTCGCCCCGGAGCAAGGCGATTTCCATTTCGTACATCGGGCGCTGGGTTTTGGCGTCTTTACCTACCCAAGGCGTCTCCAGAATGAACGGCCGCCCTTGCAGCGCCTCATGGTGAACGACCCTGTTGATCGCTTCAAAGCCAATCCATCCGGTACCGATTGGAGTATGGCGGTCTTTATGGGCTCCGATCGGGTTTTTGCTGTCATTGATATGAACGACCGCAAGCCGGTTTAATCCGATCAGATCGTCAAACTGACGGAGCACGCCGTCGAGATCGTTCACGATATCGTAGCCGGCATCGTGAATATGGCAGGTGTCCATGCAAATCGTCAAGCGCTCATTGTGCTGCACTTTATCGATGATCGCCGCGATCTCCTCGAAGCTGCGCCCGACTTCTGTCCCTTTTCCGGCCATCGTTTCAAGGGCGATGTTAACGTCCGTTTCATTCGTACCGTTCAGCACTTCGTTCAGACCTTCCGCAATCCGCGCAACACCGTATTCCGCATCCTTATCGGTAAAAGCCCCCGGATGCAGCACGATATTGCGTACGCCGATCGCATGGGTTCGCCGGATCTCCTCCTGCAAAAAATCAACCGCAAGCTGGTACGTATTCGATTTGTAGGATCCGAGGTTAATGATGTAAGGGGCATGGACGACGATTTCTTCGATTCCCGCCGTGGCCATCGCCGCTTTCCCCTCTTCGATGTTCATCGATTCAATCGGTTTACGCCGCGTATTCTGCGGTGCACCGGTATATATCATAAACGAGCTGGAGCCGTAAGAAGCGGCTTCCGAAGTTGCGCTTATCAGCCCTTTGTCCGAGAACGAGACATGGGAGCCTATTTTAAGCATTTTCTTTTCCCCCTTTTGGACAGTAAATCGCTAAACAACCCTATTTTATCTTGAATGCCAAAATAAAGCTAGCCGCGCCTTAGAGATTGGAGCATTCATAGCTTTCTCGAAAATAGAATGCAAGATTCAACGGAAGGCTCGAAATCAAACCGGAAATAAGGTATAATTTTTATCAATTAACAATGTCACATATTCCAATAAAGTTTTGAGGTGTGCGCTCCATGCTGAACAATGCTTTGCTGCTCCCGCTGTCTTCCGGAGGGCCCAGTAACTTGTTTTTAAACAGTATCGTTTTCTGGGGATTTCTGCTGCTCGGCATGATGGTCATCGGCGGGTTCTTTATGTTCCGGAAATTTTTAAAAGTGCTGCCCAAGGCGGACGGCAAGTCCAAACTGGACTGGCAAAATCACTGGGTCGAAGCCAGCCGGCATTTATGGAGTGATGATGCCAAAGCTTTTTTGAATATGCTGGTGCAGCCGGTGCCCGGACCGTTTCGCGATATCGCCAAACACTCGATTGCCGCCGAAATCGGCAAAATCGCCCTGGAAGAGAAGGCTTCCGAGGTGACCCGGGATCATTGTATCAAAGGGTATATATCGGCAACCCCTAAAAGGGACAACAAGTTCCTGATCCA
The DNA here is from genome assembly GCF_003337355.1 of Fontibacillus phaseoli. Lineage (GTDB taxonomy): Bacteria > Bacillota > Bacilli > Paenibacillales > Paenibacillaceae > Fontibacillus > Fontibacillus phaseoli. Next base: position 155,012 of record NZ_QPJW01000003.1, read on the forward strand.
TTTTCTTGAGAAGAACCAGATCGATTATCAGCCTTACCGGCACTTAATGAATAAATAGCGCGGTAAAAAACGACATCCGGCCTGAAAATCCAAGGTTTCGGATGTTTTTCTTTCTATAGGGAAATAGGGAGATACGGTACCAATTTATTGAACAAGGGAGGCATGCTGCATGAAATATGTCATCTTTGGGGGAACCGGGTTTATCGGGCGGGCCTTGACAAGCTATTGGATGAATGAAGGCCATGAAGTGATGATCGTCTCCAGAAACAAAGACAAATCCACTGCGGGATCAGCCGGAAGTGTTCAGACGGCTCCAGCCTATTGGACTTGGGACGAGCTTGGAGAAGATCCCGCTCCGCTTGCGGGCGGAAATGTATTCGTGAATCTTGCCGGGGCGACTTTGAATCAGCGCTGGACCAGCAGGGCCAAGCAAAGCATTCTGGAATCCCGGCTAAAGGCAACCCGCGAGGTAGCGCGTCTGAGCAAGGCGATCACGCCCGGACCTGAGGTCATCTTGCAAGCATCCGCCGTCGGAATATACGGGACTTCCGTTACGGACGAATTTACTGAAAATTATCGCCTCGACCAGGTGCACAGCGACTTTCTCACCAGAGTAACGGAGCAATGGGAAGCCGCCGCAGATGAAGGGTTCGAGGGTCGTCGACTCGTTAAACTTCGGACCGGAGTCGTTCTCGGAAACGGCGGAGGTGCCTTCCCGCTGATGCGCCTCCCGTTTCTTCTCGGCGTCGGCGGGAAGATCGGCAGTGGGCGACAGTGGGTGCCCTGGATCCATCTTTACGACCTGATCCGGTTAATAGACTTTTGCGTTCAGCATTCCGGCATTTCGGGTCCGGTGAATGCGGTCAGTCCCTATCCTGTTTCCAATCAACAATTCGGCTCCTGTATAGCCCGTGTCTACCGTCGTCCGGACTGGATCCCTTTGCCGGGGCCAATTTTAAAGCTTCTGCTCGGTGAAATGTCTTCACTGCTGCTGGAAGGGCAAAAGGTAGTACCCGAAGCTGCGCTCAGGGCCGGCTTCACTTTCGCTTACCCGGGACTGGAGGAAACTTTAACGGAATTGAAATCAAGGAAGTAATCCCTAAAATCAAACAGCATCGGTCAGAATAGGGCTCCCCCCTCTGATTCGATGCTGTTTGATTTATTGATGTTAGATTTTCGACTTTGTAAGCAAATACAGGAAGTAAGGAGCCCCGATAATCGCTACAACAATGCCGGTAGGGATTTCGGCCGGCTGTAGGACCCATCTGCCCAGCGTATCGCCGACGATCACCAGAAGACCTCCGGCAAGCGCGGAAGCCGGAATCAGGTATTCGTGCTTCGGCCCTACCAAACGTCTCGCCAAATGCGGCGCGATCAGGCCGACAAACGAAATACCTCCCCCGATCGCGACCGATGCCCCGGTCAACCCGACTGCTGCGGCCAGCAATCCAAGCCGGGAACGCTCGATTTGCGTGCCGAGTCCCGTTGCCGTCTGGTCACCCAGACTAAGCACATTCAGAGCCCGTGACCGTATGAAAACATACGGCAGCAGAATAACGATCCATGGCAACAAGGCCCATACATACTTCCATGAAGCTCCCCAGATGCTTCCTACCAGCCATACCTGGAGCAGTTGGAAGTCTTCCGGACGCAAACGAAGCTGCAAAATGATCATGGCGGCATTGATCCCCGCCGCCAGCGCGATACCAACCAGTACCATGCGGATCGGCTGCAATCCGTAATGTTTCTTGTAAGAAAGCACATAAATCAAAGTCGCGGCAATACTCGAACCCAGGAGTGCGAGGAAAGGCATTAAAAATACGGGTGCCGCGGCGGTCGTCGGATAAAACGAGATAAACAGAGTGACGGCCAGCCCGGCGCCCGCGTTGATGCCCAGCACCCCGGGATCTGCCAGCGGGTTACGGGATATCCCTTGGAAAATACAACCGGACACGGCCATGCCCATCCCGATTAATACGGAAATAATAATCCTTGGCAGCCGGAATTGATATAAGATAAGTTCCTGTTTGTCCGTCCCCATTCCAAAGAAAGTCCGGAACACATCGCCTGGAGATAACCTGATGTAACCCGTATTCATGCTGATAATGAAAACGATGACAATCAAAACGGCAAACAGAAGAATAACGGTATAGGCCTTGGCCGCTTTCTTCCGCAAATGGGCTGAGTAATCAGGTGCGCTCATTCCAATCCCCCTTTCTGCTTTAACGCCAGATAGAGGAAGCAAGGAACCCCGATCACAGCAATCAACGCACCGATCGGAACTTCATGGGGCGGATTGATCATCCGTGCCGAAATGTCGGCAAACACCATAAGCAAACTGCCTAGTACCGCCGATGACGGAATTACCCAGCGGTAATCTACTCCAACCAGGAACCTTGCCACATGAGGTATCATCAGGCCAACAAATCCGATCGCGCCGACAAGCGACACCGCGCTACCGGCAAGGATCAGAACAAAAATCATGCTGACCGCTTTAATCACGCCCGTTCTTTGGCCCAAGCCCTTGGCAACCTCATCGCCAAGACTTAGCAGGGTTATCGATCTGGAAAGAGCCAGAGCGCCCAGCAGGCCGACAGCTATCCAAGGGGAGACAAATTTGAGTTGCGTCCAGGTCGTCCCGGATACGGCACCCGCATACCAGAAGGCAAGATCCTGGCCTACCTTGAAATAGATCGCGATTCCTTCACTGATGGCCACCAGCAGCAAGCTGACCGCTGCTCCGGCCAGAGTCAGCCGGACAGGAGTCATGCCGCCTTTGGATAAAAAACCGATTCCAAAAACGAGACCGGCACCAACCCCGGCGCCAGCAAACGAATAAAACATCATCATCAGAAATGAAGTTCCGGGGAAAAGAGCAAAACAAATAGCCAGAGCAAGACCGGCACCGGAATTCAAGCCCAGAAGACCGGAATCCGCCATGGGATTCCGCGTCATTCCTTGCATGATGGCCCCGGCAACCGCCAGCGCGGCGCCGATTAATGCCGCGGCAATCGCGCGCGGGAGCCGCAAATCCAGGATAATCTGATGCTGCGTCAAGTCGCTGTTAAAATGGAACAACGCATTCCATACCGTTCCCATTTTGATGTTGGCCGCTCCTACGGAGATGGACAGCCCGATCGCGAACACAAGTAAAGCGACACCGCCGAATAAAATCAGGGTTGCCGCGACCGGCCGGGACCGATATTGGGGCTTCGAAGACTGAGTGGAGACTGTCATGAGTTTAAAACCATCCTTTTGACATGTTACGATGATAAATTATGTAAACCGGAGCATGAAAGTAAATCTATCTCCATTGAGAATGATTCTCGCTTATTATACTCTCTTTCGTCAGGATAATCTACGTTGTCATCCAAAATCATAGTTAACTGCTCTTCCGCAATATATAGGTTCCTTCGGCAATCATAAAGTCATCATCGGGATTCAAAGCATATTCTTTGTAAGGTGACATCATTTCCCCGCACAGTCTCGTCCCGTTCCTGGAACCAAGGTCCTTCAAGCTGCACTCTCCGGAACGGACCATCACTTCCACATGGGCTCTGGACACCCCGGCCGTACCATCCACATATTGCGCCATTTCCCCGGAACGTCCAATCACAAAACTGCCCGCCTTAAGCGGTATGAACTCGGGCGGAGTCCGGTCGGAAGTAATCCGCTCGAGTACAAACGTCGCGGCAGCAAGCATGGAGTGACCGGTTCCCGGGGCCGCATGCCTGCCCAGAAGCACCGTTTGCGTTTGTGGGGCAAGCGCGGTGTTTACCGCTTGCTCCGCTTTCAAGGACCGTGATTCCAGCTTGGGGAGAGCAGAAGAACGACGCTCCCTGTTATCCGCGAAGTCTTCGGGAATACTCTTCATCGACTCTTCTTGCCATCCCCAATCATTGGTATGAGACTCCCCCCTCTTTCCCCCAAACGCTTCGAAATAAGACGGTATTTCGGCCTGTTTGGAATCTCCAGGAAAATGCAGCTTCCCCCTTAAAAGTAATAGGGCAATTATAGCCAGGATCACGGTCATAGCAAAACTAATGATAAGAGTAATCATTGCAGGATGATCCAGATAGGCAAACTTCCATATCACGGCGATGACAAGCAGTACCCCAAGCAAAATATAAGTTCTTTTGGAAGATCGTTGTATTGTTTCTTCTTCATTTCCGCCCCCTGCAGTCTCCGGGGCTTTTACAGGCTGATCATAGCCAAAAGCAAAGGAACGCGGGGTATCGGCAATACCCGGCTCCGCCATTTGCATCGGCAAATATTCTTTAACTATGACAGGAGAATGCGAAGGGGATTGGAATTTGGGCATCTTCGTAACCTGAGCCCCGGTACCTGACGTAGCCGAACTGGCAGGCTGATCATCTACCAGCAAGTCCAGCAGCATCCTTTTCATTTCAGCCAGGGAAAACATCTCATCCGAACAAAAACGGAGCAACCGCTGGATACCTCCTCCTTCAATGACTGTGACACTGGTCATCATCCCGGTGATCAAAGAAAGCAGCATTTTCGTCAGCGGCTCCTCCGCAAGAGGATCCAAAACCGGAACATAAACAAAATGCAGGATGCCGAAAGCCAGAACATCTTCCACGAAAATATGGTCCACATTCATTATATATTTATCCGGTGAGAGCAAATACCGCTTGCTGTCATCCAATGCGGTCACTACTTGCAGCAGAAGGCTGTACAACTCCGCCATGCCGATTTTTTCCTGCTTGAGGCATTGAGACAGCATTCGCTTGCCCGTTATTTCGTACTGCAGACTTACCGCGAAATCTACTTCCCTGACGTCAAGCTGCAATAAATTCGGTACGGTTACCGAACTCAACATAGTCCGCTGAACCTGGTTAATGTGACTGGAATCCAAACCCTCTTTGGCGGTCAAAACCATATATGTTCCGCCGTTCCTGACAAAATCGGTGACTAGTTCCAGCATAGTAGCCCACTCCTTAATCGCTAGGCAAAATAGTATACCGCCAGGATCGCACCCGGCAGAACCGCGAGCATAAACGGAATTTGCAACTGTTTTTTTGTACCAGTCACAACAGGTTCCCAGCTTCGCAGAATAATTGCACCCAGCACATGGCCAAGCACTCTCCTCATCCGCGAAAATACTTCGCGGCGTACTATCAATACAACGATACCTATCAGCCCGGCAGCTAAAATGGAATACATCATGACGTATAAAGCCAGCAAGGTCCCTAACCATGCTCCGATTCCGCCGAATAACTTCACGTCTCCCCCGCCTACCGCGCCAAGCCAGTAGAGTATCAGCATCAGTCCGAAACCGGCAACCGCGCCTTTTATCGCAAACAGCCCACCGGCCCATCCACCGGATATAAAATGCCAGGCTATGCCCGTGACCATGCCGCTAACCGTAATCGTATTCGGTATTTTCATTGATTTGATATCCGTTATAAATGCAGCACCTAACATGATGAAGCATCCCAGCAAACTCCCCGTCATCACTACAAAAACACTCTCCGTTTCAATAGAGTATCCGGCAATATGGAGCCGGCCTATTTGGTGGAAGCCCCAGGACTTTCAACGTTGAATTGCGCCGTCGTTTTCAGCCCCTCTTCCGTTTCGATGACAAAAGTCCAAGTTCCGGGCGTCGTATTCCCTCCTACCAGCCATTCCCACGTTACGGTGCCGTCTTCGTTAGCCGAGGCTTCACCCAGGTATTTTGCCTGACTGACCCCGCTTTTGTAATGTACCGTCAATTTCGCGGTCGTTCCCGGTGCAATCTTGGCCGTGATCCTGGCGCGGCGACCGGCGTAGGCAGGTTCAGGCTTTGTAAGGATGATGGCGGGCTGCCCCTTCGTTCCCTCATCGTCTCCACTTTCATCCTCATCCACAAGCTCTTCCGTATCGCCTATCCACAATCTTTCTTCAGCCCTCGTCTGAAGTACAATAGACCGCCCCGTAAAAGGAATTTTAATCGGTAACTCATAGCTGAGTTCGAGACCGAAATAAGGACTTTTTCCGCTTTTCAAGTCAGGAACGGTGACCCTGCTTACATGAATGCGATCCTCATTCAGCCAGGTGCCATTCAGAAACGGTCGGATCATGGGCTTCACCACCGGGTCCAACATGCTTTCCGAAATGCTGTTCTTGATATCTTGCAGAGGTTCTTCGCCTTTCCGAGCCGCTGAAGAAATCCAGTGGGATAACGGGGATGGAAGTTCTGAAGCATACTGATCACTCCACTCCGACAATGAGAGCTCCGGCATGTTCCAGGTCGAGGGCGAAGCGACGCTACCTTCCGGCGAATGCCCGTCACCACCTGTTGCCCCTCCTTCTGTCCGGTTCGAGACCCCCAAGGCGACTGGATACATATGAGCCGATACTTGCCTGACCACATTCGATGCGACAGAATCCATTTGAGTGGAAAACAAGGTCAGTTGGACCATGTATATGAAGAAGAAAATAACCATTACAAACACCGGCATAACCAGGGAAGCCTCCAGCACGATGCTTCCTTCTGATGGACCATTGCCTTTTAACGTATTACCTTTTGGCCCTTCAATAGGAGAAGTCCGCTTGTTTAGCCGCATAATACTTGCTTCCTTCCACTTTGCCTTCTAGAACCCCAGCCGCCCCCATCGCTTTGGCAACCCCGGGGATGAACCAAAGCGGAATCCCCGCGGTAACCGTACCCTTCAGATACGTCGACCGCTCCTCCGTCCGAATTCCCGTATTCATCCGGATCACGGCCAGCATTCGTGAAAGTCTTCGCTCATTTCGTCCATGGAGCAACAGGAAGATTCGCAAATGATCCCGGTATGTAAGCTTCACCTTTAAATAATCGCTGAGTACTAGCGAGCCTTTTTTCGTCAATTCGATCATGTCCTTTACGGCATGCTCGACCCCGTACAATAAGGCAGCCGCCAGAACCAGGAGCGGATTTCCCTTGGCTCCGTTCTTGATGAGCCCCTCCATCGTCCGGATCGCCAGACGCATCGTAAAAATCTCTCCGTACGCCGCTGCAATATTCCCGGCCGGATTATGAAATCCATAAAGAATATACTCCACTTGCTGTTTCTCGGCCGCAAAGGAATCAGCCAAGACATCCAACTTTTCCTGCCCGCTTCCTTCCAAAAGTTCATCCAGGGTGCTGAGATCGAGAAACTGAAAATAATTAACGATATATTCGGTTTGAAAACCGCTGTCCGACATGCCTTTCATGAAGCCGGAAAGGCCTCCGTAAAGGGAATCCATTCCGGCCATGGCTTCACTCCCGGTATCGTAGGGATCCTCGTTGACCGCGCGCTTGTCTTCATCCCCGTCCAAACCGCGCTGATTCATTTCCCGGTTAGCCTTGTAAAATGATTCCAACTGATCAAACTGCTTCTGCTGTTCTTTCAATTTGTCTTTTAATTCCGAAATCCCCTTGATCAGGTTATTAGCCTCCTTCAGCTTGCCTTGGGCTTCACGCTCGGTCTGCTTTCGCTCCTCGTCGGAACCCCGGTGCGCTTCCAGCATTTTTTTGTTTTGCTCCAAAATGTTCCCGGCCCCGGAATCACCATAAGCGCGCATGTACTTATCCGCCTCCCGATTCATGCCGCCCACGGCCGACTCCAGCTCCCCGGTCGAGGTTGAGGCCGAAATGACCGGCCCCTCCAGGGAAAGGAAAGAATTCACGGAAACGTGAAAAGCAGAAAAAAGTGAAGCCTGCGCGTCTATATCCTTTTCGAAATCCGTAAACAACGATTCCGGTAAAAGCAGATTGGCGCTCTGCTGACGAATCTTGGCAATTTCATCTCCGCCCGTCACCGTCCCGTTCCTGCTGGTGCTCTCCATGGCAGATACTTCGTTATAGCCATTCTGAGCCGAACGCTGCTCCGCTTCCTTCATAGTAAGTCTCATTTGCTCATTGAGTTCTCTGGCTTCGTTCAAAAACTCCTTAGCCTGCGGAAGCAATGAATCGTGTTGTTCCTGCGCATTCCGATTAGCATCTCCAAGTTTGCCGAACAAGCGGGAAGCCGCATACTGATAACGGCTGATTTCCAGCGAATACATTCGCTCAAGGGGTTCACGGGCCCGGTCCTCCTCCACTTTCCAGGCATAATCAGCGTACTGTGCCGCGACATCCGCGGCTGTGGAGATCCCGTCTCCAAACGAATCGCCGTCAGAAAGACCGGAACCTCCAGAGCGTGGAATAAGCGGCATGATTTTCCCGGCCGCGTGCGCAACCTGGTTCTGTTTCTGAAGCAGTTCATCCAGCTTCGCCTCCCGCCGGTCGTAAAGCTTTTGCAGCTTGCCCAACAGGTCCACCGTGTTGGACGCCTCCTTCATGACCTGTGACATCGGTTTAAACCGGTTGACCACCTCAATCGTAAAATCAATGGGGGCCTTGTACTTCATCTGCTCCCGGATTTGCTGTTCAAAAACCGAGTAAGTGCCGAGCGGACGCTGAAGCTCTACAGTAGATGAGTCAAGACGTGCTTCGGCAACCGGCAAATCGTCGCTACGATTCATTAGCTCAAGCTGAGCTTGAAGCACCTTGGACATAATATAGTCCGCATCCGTCTCCCCAAAAGCGAACAAGCCGTATTGCTCTACAAGTTCCGGATCGTATGCGGACATAACCGATCGTGATGCGGCATGTGCCAGCATTTCTGTTTTCGCCTGCAAAGCGGCCATGCGGGCAAAATCTATGAATATGGTAACAAAGGCGAACACTGCCGCAAAAATCATGATCAGAAAAACCGAAACGGCTCCTCGTTCTGAACGACTTCGATGAAACATCCTGCTCCACCCTTCCTTTCCGGATATATCATGTACCGGTTACTTCCCGAACAGTTCCAGCGCTTTTCCGGCTTCCTGCTTATCCATAGTTTCTCCTCCGTCGCTTTTGAATTTAGCCCCATAATACCTGGCCAGCTCTACAGTCCGTATCCATTCCACAGGCTCCACCACATAGGATTCCGCTTGCACCTCTTGCGTCAAATCGCCGATCACCCGCTCCAGCGGTACAAGAGGTATCAGACGGCTCAAAGATACCTCAACTTTGCGCAGCAACAGCTTATTTTCATATTTCATCGTCCCGGTCATCCCGGAGGGAAGAGCTTTGCCTGTACGATACAGCTTGTAAAGAGGCAATGGATCCTCCGGTATCCCTTCAATGGGGAGCGGAAGATCGTCGGAAGGCACCTGCCTGGAAATACCGAAGATGGATTTCAGCATGCCGTCATCGGTAAACCGCCAATACAGCGAATCATATTGACTTTCGGCAAAAGCTCCGGTCCGGGATTCCCGCTTACTGTTATCCCACACGTAAGCGCTTCGCTCGGCCGCCACGGCGGCAGCTTGACCAAGCAGCATCCTTTGATAAATAAACAGGCAAAAAAACAACAGGATAAGAATCGTTGTAAAAATAACGGGGAAAACCAACGAAGCTTCCAGCGTGAAGCTTCCTTCACGGTTCCTTAACAGGCGTATCATTGTCCGTCCATGAAGTTTTCCGTCTTGGATTTGGCCTTTCCGAGCAGGCTTGTGACGATTTCCTTCAGTTGCGTCCTGAAGATGACGGCGATAATTACGATTACTGCGACTATCAAGATCATTTCCAGCATCCCCAGTCCATCTTCATTCCGCCAAAATCTTTCCACTTTTCCATGAATTAATGCCACCATTGCTTTCATCCCTCCCAAATTGTTTACCGCTGACAATTAAAGCTACAAATCCATGATCATGAATGCCGGTGCCCCGACTAAAATGACTACCACCAAAAAAAGCAGCACCATAGGAAACACGAGCTTGGAAGAAGCCTGTTCTCCCAACGTTTTGCTTACGGCTTTCCGCCGTTCCCACAAGGAACGCGATAGATCGCGGAGCGCCAATACAAAATCATTCCCCCCGCGGCGAAAATTCAACAGCACGGCGGTCGTAAAAGCAGACACTTCCTGTATGCCGCAACGCTTGCTAAACCCTTCCATCGCCTGCTGGAAAGAGTAGCCGCTCTCCCATTCCCTCTGCATCTGTAAAAGCTCACGGTACAATGGATGTTCCGCCTTCTCTTTAGCGCGTTCCAGACTATGTTTGATCGCCTGCTGCACCGTCGACCCGGCCCCGACAAGAAGGATGATTCGGTTCAGGAACTCCGGCAGTTCCAGCAGCACCTCGCGCTCGCGCCGCACGACCTTGCGGTGCAGATCACTGATCAAAGCTGCCGGCAGCAGTACCGCTAACACCGCCCCCATAACGATCCCGCCGAAATCTCCGTTCGTGAGCAAAGATAACAAACTACCCAGAACCAGCAGGAGCCAGCTGTAGGAAAGCATCTCCGCCAGGAACAGCAAGGTATACTCTCCTCCACGGCGATCTCCGCAGATTTTTTGCACCGAGCGTTGAATTCTAAAGAAAAAGAACGGGAGCCTCTGCGATATTTTCAGTTTTTCGAGCAGATACAGCATGGGGGGAGCCAACCGCTGCAACCGGATGCCAGCCATCGCCATTTCCGAACAACCGCCGTATTTGCCTGAAGCTCTATAAAACAGCCACCCCCAACCGGATAGCAGGAGAAACAGCAAACTGCTCCAGATCGGCAACAACCAAATCTCCTCCTAATAAATGAGAATCATTAAACATGAAAACATCAGATGACAATGTCTACGATTTTCAAAATCAGCCAGGAGCAACCTGCGAACAACAAGAGCGCAAAAGCTGAAATGATCAGACCGACTCCGCTGTGCAGCGGTTCCATATAATCCGGGGAAGAAAGATCCATAAACACCAGAAAAAGCACAGGAGCAGCGAGCATCCCTTTCGCCTCGAAGCGTTTTTGGGCAATCATAACCCCGATCTCCTGGCTGATCTCCAACTTCTCGCTAATGATCGCGGAAGTCCGCCTGACAATCTCCACCAAATCTCCGCCGGAACGTTTACAGGTCGTGAACACATCGGCAAAATTGCTGATATCCTCCATGGCAGCCCGGCGACTGAAATCCTGGAGCGCTTCTTCAATCGGCTGCCCGTATTCCATCCGCGTGCAAATAATGCCAAGTTCAACCATCAAATCATTGTTCCCGTCAGGATACAGCAGCCTTAAATCGGCTATCGCTTCGCGAAAACCGTTTTCCACCGAACGGCCTGCCGCCAGAGAAGAAGAGAGTGAATATAGCGCCTGTTTGAAGTGCAGGCCGAGAGCCTCTCTTCTTCGACGCAGCAAGTACCGGCTCCAGTATCTCGGAACCGCGCATGCACCGCACATCAAGACCAGGGAGAGCAATAACGAATGAAAAAAGATATAGCCTACGACGTACAACCCTATGCCGCCAACCAGCAGGCAAGCCAGTTTTTGGCCGCCGGAAAGGACGTACGCCCGATAATCTCTCAATCCTGCCTGTCCTTCTATTGCCGAATCCTCCAACAGATTCTCGGAGCCTGCCTTTCCAATATTCAAGGACGATCACCTTCCTGATCCCCGGCTTCCGTAGAAATACCCGCCATTCGCAGCTTCTCCGTGTGCAGCAATTGGTTTCCGGTGCTCTCCAATTGGCCGATAATTTTGCCCGATACCTCCTCTTTCTCCTGAAATTGATACAGCCGGTTCAACACCACCTCCCCCTCCTTCATTCCAAAGACCTCAGAAATTTCGGTCACTCTTCGCGAACGGTCGCGGAGTCTCGAAAGATGAATGAATATATCGATAGCAGAAGCTACTTGCTGCCTGACCACCCCGATCGGAAGGTCGGCCCCGCTCAGCACCATCGTCTCCAGCCGGCTAATCATATCGCCCGTACTGTTCGCGTGGCCGGTGGAAAGCGAGCCGTCATGTCCGGTATTCATCGCCTGAAGCATATCCAGGGCTTCGCCGCCCCGAACCTCGCCGACGATTATCCGGTTGGGCCGCATCCGGAGCGAGGAGCGGATCAGATCCCTGACCGTGATTTCTCCTCTGCCCTCCGTATTGGCATTGCGGGTTTCCAGAGAGACCAGATTAGGGACGGTCACGATCTGAAGCTCCGCCGAATCTTCAATGGTGATCACCCGCTCGTCGGTCGGGATATATTGAGATAGTGCGTTAAGAAAAGTCGTTTTACCGGATCCGGTCCCCCCGCTAATAAAAATGTTGTACTTGCTCCTTACCAGCATCTGCAGCCAGCTGGCCGCCGCCTTGCTCAGCGAGCCTTTCTCGACCATGTCGTCCATCGTCATGGGCCGTTCCGGAAATTTCCGGATCGTCATGGTCGGCCCTTTCAGCGCGATCGGCGGAAGTACAATGTTAACCCTCGATCCGTTCTTGAGCCGGGCATCCACGATGGGAGAGGATTCGTTCACGACCCGGTTAACCCCGGATACAATACTTTGAATAATGTCTTCAAGCCGCTCCTTGGACTCGAAAGAGACCGGCAAACGACGCACCGCTCCATCCCGCTCGACAAAAATTTCATCGGGACCGTTGATCATGATCTCGGTTACGGTCACATCGTCAACGAGAGGCTGCAAAACATCCAGGCCGCGAAAAGAGTCATACAAGCGCCGGACCCACCTGCGCTTCTCAGTAGACGTAAGGTGAGCAAGGCACTGTTCTTCAAGCACCCGGCGCTCGATATAATCCATCAATTGATCGTCCTGCATGGATGAAGTCACATCAAGACCGGAGCGAATTTCTCCCCGCAACAAAGCAAATGAATCGTCCTTCATCTTGCTGTACTCCCCTGCTCGTCCGCTCCATTCATGCGGGGTTTTAATTCACGACACAGCTTCATTACATCACGCTGGTAAACCGGGGAGTGCATAAGACCGCTGCTCTGCGGGCTCCCCTGGCTCCAGGCGGGGATAAAAGATAATGTAGCCTCAATGGTCATATCCCTTTTGGGTAGTGAAACCGTAACTTCGCCCGAAACCCGGTTAGCCGCAAAAAGCGTTTTACCGATTACCGTGTTATACATGGAAGGATTGGAACGCTCCAGGTGACCTAGCCAAACTCCGGTCTTTCGCATGACGTCCCAGTCGTCCGTTACCAGCCAAACCAGTTTGTCCGATCTTTCCAGGACCGTTTCCGTCCGGTTGTTTGGAAATGAATCCGTATCGATGATTACCGTGTCATAAAGCCCGCTGCACGCAATGTAATCGATTAGCTCCGCAGTATCTTTCCGCTCCATCTCCAGCAATTCATTTAGATTATCCACAGGTCCGAATGTATCTCCCTGCAGTACCGGATGTCTGTATGCATAGGCGGAAACCGGAAATTTAAGAGGCTCCTTTCGGTCTTCCGCCGATTTCAGATCATACAGCAACCTCGCCAATCCCGTGCGTTGCCCTTCCTTCCTTGCTTCCTGACCCTCAAGCCAAATTCCGCTTTGTACCGTTTCCAGATTCAAATAGAAGACCTTGCCTCCCTCAGCAGCCAATTGCCTGGCCACATTCAGGGCAAGCGTAGTTTTTCCGCAGCCTCCCACCGTAGATGTCACTCCAATAAGCATGGCCCTACCCTCAAGCGGAGTTATTCCCTCCCTGGTGGTCCCCCGGAGTATTTCAAGCAGGTCAGATAGCAAAAGATGCAGCGGTTGATATTTCGATAACTGCCTCCAGGGCCCGGATTGACGGCCTCCTTCGCTTAAACAGATCAAAGAAACTCTTCCTTGGATTTCTGCGTCAACGGACTCAAGAAAAGAAAGTTCGCCCAGCACGGAATCTACCATCTCCGCGCACGCCAGAAATTTCAAAAACGCATCCTTGCGGCTGAAAGCCGTAATAATCAGTCTCCGGTCGAATTCGCTGCAGCGCACGTAATGCAAAAAAGGTTCGATATACTGCTCATCCTGAACAGCCAATACAAGCCTGACGGGTAACACGGTCCACCACCTCTCAGGGAACACAAAAAAGCACCGCCCAATAACCGATATCTCGGTCAAATGGACGGTGCTTCCGTTCCCGTATTCCTGAAATTTACAGTTAGGATAACATAGATAGTCTAATCAGACAAGACCTATTTCTTCCTCTGTCCTGTTTTATTAATCTTCCAAAAACCTCTTCCTAATTTCCGGGGTAGGTACCATGCATGCCTCATCCCTGCCGAACCAGCGGTAACGGCGGGCAGCTATCCAATCATATACCGCATTGCGAATGATCGGAGGAATCCAAATAAGAATATACAGTATCGGCCACGGAAAGCGTAATTTCCTGGCGATGCGAAGCGCTGCCGTCGAGCGGGTATAATATGAACCGTCCTCCACGAGTACAATCGTACTTAGCTGCCCGGCCTCCGGAATCTTTCCGCCAAGCAAGCGTCTCGCTGCAGACGATTGCAGTGAGGCAAAATGAAACACTCCCCGCGGGTCCTGCGCTATCATGAACTTCACCGCTCCCTGGCAAAGATGGCAGACTCCGTCAAATAACACCACTGCCTGTGCCTCGCTTTTTTCGGAACCCATTCCCTTTCCTCCCGCCTTGCATCTATAGAAAAAAGCACGGGGTCTGCAACCCCGCGCCTACTATCCAAACCTCTGGCCGTTATTATGCCAAAGCCTTGTCAATCCATTGTCCGTCTTCAATTTGACGCCCGATATCTCCGGCAAAACTATCCATGCATTTGCATATGAAATCTTTGCGGCAGACCGGACAAGGTGTTTTCTGCAAACGGCTGATATTCGTTAGCCGCCATTCCGGAAAACGATGGTAAAATACACGGCACTCCGTTCCATCGGCCAACTTAACGATAAATTCGTACAATCCCTCTTTGTCGTTGCTTCCTGCCTTGGTCACGTTCTCAACATTCGGTCTGTAAGACATGGTTATCACCCGTATTATCAAATTATAATCCTGTTTTAGTACTTAGACATATTAAATAATTTTGGGCGGCGTGTCAACTTGGAAGGGGATGACAACAGCTTCCGTTGCATGAGGATAACATGAAAAAGACTTCCCTTACATTATATCCGAAGGAAGTCTTTTTTATTGAAAAAGGCCGAAGCCTACTCCACAAGATTCAATTTCACTACAATGTTCCCTCGCGTCGCCTTGGAATACGGGCAAAATTCGTGGGCTTGATGCAGCAGTTCCTGGGCCTTGGAGCGTTCCACGCCAGGCAACTTGACGTCGATCTCCACGCTCAATCGGAACCCCCCGTCAGAATCGTCCTTCCCGATGCTTACGTGATGGGTCACTTCCGACTGGTCCGCCTGGACCCCTGCTTTCTCCGCTACATTCGCCAGTGCGCTCGCAAAGCAGGCCCCATATCCGGCGGCAAACAACTGCTCCGGATTGGTGCCGCTCCCACCTTCTCCCCCTAATGATTCGGGCATACTAAGTTCAAGATTCAAAACACCGTCCGAGGTAGCTACCGTACCGGTCCGTCCGCCTTTCACCGTGGCCGTGGCCGTATATAGTTTCTCCATGGTTAATGCCTCCTTGGGAAAAATAAAGTTGAAGTCACAGTCCATTTAAAGCAAAATACTAATTTTGAAACCGCTATAGGCAGAAAAAAGTTTCCCTAGACAAAAATTCTTGTAGGTGTACAATATAAAAGAAAGTAACGCATCGGTCCTTCGTTTTCAATTGATTTTGACCTGCATTTTACTCAATAGAATAAGGTGAGATACCATGAATGAAATTCAAGATAAGGCAGGAACCGGTATCCCAGGCTGGAAAATGAACGGCACGCAGCCGTCATTGCCTGAAGCCCATCGCTCCATGCGCATTCCGACTACCGGTTCTTGGTTCAGAAAATTTCTCGCATTTGCCGGCCCGGGTTATATGGTTGCAGTCGGTTATATGGACCCCGGCAACTGGGCGACCGACATCGAAGGCGGTTCCCGCTTCGGCTACACGCTGTTATCCGTTATCTTGTTATCCAATCTGATGGCAGTCCTGCTTCAGTCCCTTTCCGGCAAGCTGGGTATCGTGACTGGCCGGGACCTTGCGCAGGCCTGCCGGGATCATTATTCCAAGCCCGTCGTAATCGCGCTGTGGCTGCTTTGCGAACTGGCGATCGCCGCTACGGATCTTGCCGAAGTGATTGGGGCGGCTATCGCCCTCAACCTGCTGTTTGGCCTGCCCATCATTTACGGGGTTATGATTACCGCCGTGGACGTGCTGCTGATTTTACTGCTACAGAATAAAGGTTTCCGAACGCTTGAAATTTTCGTCGTCGTGCTTATTGCCACCATCGGGATCTGCTTCGGCATCGATCTGTTTCTCTCCAAACCGGATATGGGGCAAGTAGCTTTGGGGTATGTACCCAACGCGGACATCCTCCGCCGGCCGGAAATGCTTTACATCGCTATCGGCATTCTAGGCGCAACCGTCATGCCGCACAATCTTTACCTGCACTCTTCCATCGTGCAGACAAGGCAGTATAATCGGTCTTCCGCTGGGAAACGGCAGGCGATCAAATTCGCAACCTGGGATTCGACCATTGCGCTTACCTTCGCCCTGTTCATCAATTCAGCCATCTTGATCGTTTCTGCCGCAACGTTCCATTCGGCTGGAATGACCCAAGTCGCCGACATCAGCGAAGCATATCATCTGCTCACCCCGATTGTCGGGACCACGCTGGCGAGTGTGATGTTTGCGATTGCTCTGCTGGCATCCGGGCAAAACTCGACTTTAACGGGAACGCTAGCCGGTCAGATCGTCATGGAAGGCTTCGTGAACATTCGCCTGAGACCGTGGCTTCGGCGCCTGATCACGCGTTTGATCGCCATTATTCCTGCGGTGATCGTCACCGCCATATACGGCGAAAGAGGTACTCAGGATCTGCTCATCTTCAGTCAGGTTATCCTGTCCCTGCAACTCCCGTTCGCAGTGATCCCGCTGGTCAAGTTTACTTCCAGCAAGACCAAAATGGGCGAGTTTGCCAACAAACTATGGCTGAATATCCTCGCCTGGCTGATAGCGGGCATCATCGTTGTGCTGAATGTTTATTTGTTGGTTCAAACGATCATCTCATAAAAATAACCCCCGCAGGCTACCTGAGCAACGCCCGGCGGGGGTTTCCGTTTCCTATGCTATTCCTTAATTTCTTTAAATGACGCATCATATAGCCGGAACATCGTCTTGTAGCCGGATTCGTCAATCTTGATGCCGACATCGAGACGGCCGGTGATCTCGAGCGGCTCCGACTTGTATCTCAACTTGACGTCCTCCGGGACAAACACAATCATAATCTTGTTCCAATAGGTTTCGTCCCCATTATCGAACGGGCACTCCGCTCCGGGTTCGGGAATAAGTAGGAACCAGTTATTTTCAAAGGATAAAACTTCACCCATGAATCCCTTAATGGTCACGGTTGAACCGCTAAGATCCCAAAACGATTCGGACGGAGTGGTCTGATCCTCCCCGTCAAAAAACTGCGACCATCCGATCGACTGAATCGTCTTTTCCTTCGCCTCTGTTTTCGCGTCCCCTGACGCTGACGCCGCAACTTTCGCCTCCGTTTTGCCCGAGCTTGCTCCCGCAGCATTTCCAGAAGCTTCTTTCGTCTTAAGCTCTGACTTTCCTTTCTCGACATTAGCGGAGCTGGACGTTTTGTCGGGTTTTTGAGACTCCGCTGTTTTTGGTTTTGCCTCGCTGCCTGATTTCGTTCCCGGAGCGGTCTTCATTTCTGTGAATTGCTTGGTTTGTGGCATCGACGAAGCAGACTCACCGGACTCCTTAATTTCTTGGCCCTTCTCAGGTTTCACCGCTTTCTCACCCTTTGCCGACTCCTGGGATGTTTCAGTTTCACCCGATCCAATCGATGTTGAATTTCCGTTTGATTCGTTTGATTCGATAGTTCCGTTTGAAGCCTTTATCTGATCGTCTGCCCCCGTTACTTCAGTTCCTTCTACCGATTCCACCATTCCGGCCGAAGCGGTTGACTGCGTGAGACTTCCCGCAGCTTCGGCAAAAGAGCCCGCACCCCCGCTGACCTGCTTATCCTGACCGCATCCTTGCAAGAGAATAGCGAGAAGGATCAAGATTCCATACGACAATATCGTCCCCTTTTTCTTCATGCAACCACCTCCCTAAGCTTTAAATAAGGCCAGCGGATCCAGCCGATACATTCTTAGAGCCGGAAGCAAAGAAGCAGCAAGCCCGGTCGCGAGGGTGCCTGCGGCAATCACGGCATGATCTCCGGAAATCCGCAACGGTTGGATTTGAATTCCGGCGTAATGAAATAAGGCATCCTGCAAGAAATACCCGCCGAGATGGCCCGCCACGATGCCCAGAATCAGTCCCGTTCCCGTCAGAATCACCCCTTCTCCCAGCATAGCCGCGACAATGTAGGCCCGCGATTTTCCCAACAGACGCAGCAGTCCGGCATCTTTACTCCGCTCTCCCGCTGCGGCAACCAAAGACAGTAGAATCGAAACCGCCGCTAATAATACGCACAGTAATGTAACGATCTCGAGCAATTCCGAGCCCTTGTCCACGAGATTAACGACATCAGCCACCGCTTTGCTCGTATAAACCACCTGCACCCGGCCCTCTTCTTCAAGGGAGGTTCGCAGTTCCTGTCCGGCCTGCAAAGTAGCCGGTTTCACGAGGATAGACGTAATATCTCTCTCCTCCGCAGATTCTCCATGAACGGCCCAGGCATAATCCACTGTCGTAAAAATAGCGCGATCGTCCGGGGTATTCAGCTTTGGCAATATTCCCTTAACGGTATAGGTAAAACTTTCGTGTTCGTCGTGTTCGTCGTGTTCATCGTGCTCCCGGCCCTCTTCTTCTAGATGAACTTCTTCCACCAGCCCGTGGGCCCCGGAAAAAGTATCCCCGACCCGAATGTTCAGCATTTTGGCCGCATACGCACCGATCACGACTTCCCCTGTCTTCGCATACAAATTCCCCTCGCTCAGGCGTTGATCCCCATATCGAGTCAAAAAATAACCCGGGTCAATGCCCACGATAGGATATTCATTGTAATGGTCGCCCGTTGTCAATGCGTAGGCCTGATCAACCGCTGGATTAC
The DNA here is from genome assembly GCF_003337355.1 of Fontibacillus phaseoli. Classification (GTDB taxonomy): domain Bacteria; phylum Bacillota; class Bacilli; order Paenibacillales; family Paenibacillaceae; genus Fontibacillus; species Fontibacillus phaseoli. Next base: position 173,925 of record NZ_QPJW01000003.1, read on the forward strand.
CCCGGACCTCATCCAGCGTTTCCCCTGGAATATTTCCCGTCGGGGCTCCCACATGATAAAAAGTGTTCAAAACCAGCTGAGTTTCGCTCCCCGCCGCGCCAACAACCAGATCGAAAGGCCCGTAGCCTTTCTCCGCCCCTTGTTCGACTCCCGCCTTGGACATCGATAGCAAGAGAATAAAAGCGACGGTTGCCGTCACGGACAATATCGTCAACAGCGACAAAAACTTGCGGTGCAGCACATTTCTCAGCAAATAATGCAGCAAATTCATATCGCAAGCCCTCCCGGTTCCCGCGTTCGGCGATGCACATCATTGATCTGCCGGATATGCAGGCACTCCGGAAAACGCTCGGCCATTCTTAAATCGTGGGTCACGACCAGCAAGGTATGAAGGTCGCTTCGGCATAACTCAAGCAACAGCTCTGCGATCTCGTCCGCGGTTTCCCAGTCCAGACTCCCCGTCGGTTCATCTGCAAGAATCAGTTTGGGCTCCGAGATTAACGCCCTGATGATCGCCACGCGCTGCTGCTGTCCCCTGGACAGCTCCCCGGGCTTGTGATCCTTCCGTTCCTGTAGGCCAACCCGTTCAAACCAGTCGTCTACTCTGTCGCGCCGTTCGGCTGAGCTGTATTTGCGGTTCATAGCGATCTCCACATTCTGCTTCGCCGTCAAGGAAGGAATCAGGTGGAAATCTTGCAAAATATAGCCGATTTGATCGGCTCGAAACCGGTCGCGCCCTGACTCGTTCATAGCTGAAAGCCGACTATCACCGATGGAGATTTCCCCTTCATCCAGCCGCATGATCCCGCTGATCAAGTGCAGCAGCGTACTTTTGCCGGAACCGCTCGGTCCTGTAATCGCGATTTTCTCTCCTGCCTTAACGTTCCATTCCGGAATGTCCAGAATAGGTATGTCCTTGCCCGCCACATGAAACTTCTTCTTTAATCCCCGGATCTGCAGCATCGGTTCTCCCTCCAGCAAAGAATAAAAGGAAACAGGAGAAGTGGCTTCTCCTGTTTCGCTTCGCCCTGCTCCTTATTTCAATTGAATTCGTTCTGACAAGGTGTCCCATTTCAGACTTTTCCCGCTAAGCTGGTTGAATGCCGATAGCGGCAGATACAAAGTCTCGTTATCGACATTTACGGTAAATGAGACTGCTTTTCCGTCCGCTTTAGCCGTTCCTGCGCTCAGGTCAACCGTTAAGGTTGCGCCCTTCCCGGTCAATACGGCAGCATTCCCGTTGACCTGATAAGTCCCGCCGAGCGCCTCCGTTAATGCTTTGGCGGGGTACAACACTTCCTTGTCACGATTAATTTTGAACTTCGGATACAAATGCTTCGACTGGAGGCCGTCCGTTGCCTTCGTCAAGTCGAGACCCAGTACTTCCGCTCCGGCTATCGCAACCTGCGTGTTATCGACTTGCCCTTTGAGCTTCTCGGCAATCGGTCCGTAAGCCCATACCCCGACATCCACCGCCGAGTGTCCGTGCCCGGACCAGCCGATCAGAAGCCGCTTGGAAATAACCGCGTTATATCCGCCCTCCCGCTTATAGGAAGATCCGTCCCCATCCAAAATGAGTTGGGCTTCTTCATCGGTCAAATCGGTAATCCACGTATTGTCCGACACAATTTTTTTGATATCGGCCATCGTTTTGGCTTCGTTCAGTGAATTGATCAGATACTCCGAGGAATGCTTCTGTTTATCCCACAGATCGATATTAACTTCATAAATGTTATCTCGGGACAGCGACAACCCGCCCGTCTCATGGTCCGCCGTTACTACAACGGAAGTATTGCCGTTCTTTTTGGCAAAATCGATCGCCACCTTGAATGCGGCGTCGAAGTCGAGCGCTTCCTGTACCATTGTCGGAAGATCGTTGGCATGTCCGGCATGGTCGATCCGGCCGCCTTCAATCATGATCGCGAACCCGTCCTGGTCCGCGGACAAAATCTCCAGCGCCTTAGAAGTCATCTCTGCAAGATTAGGTGTTTCCGCAGTTCTATCCGGCACATAATTCACATGGGAGTTGCCGAACAGCCCCAGCACTTTGGCGTCTTTCGACGTCAACGCCTTCAGGCTTTGCGCGTTCTCGACGACTTTATATCCCTTGGCTTCAAAATCGGGGAGCAGATTTTTGTCAGTCCGTTTGCCCTTCTCCTCTTTGGTCACAAAAAATGATTTCCCGCCGCCAAAAAGGACATCCACGCCGCTGTCCAAATATTGGGAAGCAATTGCGTTTTCGTTGTCACGACTCCGGACATGCGAGGCATATACGGCAGGCGTAGCGTGGGTGATGCGCGCCGTTGTTACAAGACCTGTGGATTTTCCGTCGATTTCAGCCGCTTCAATAACGGAAGCGAACGGTTTCGATACATCTTCATTGGATACGCTGATACCCGCATTATAGGTTTTGTGACCGGTCGCAAAAGCGGTCCCGGCCGAAGCCGAATCCGTTACGATCCCCGAAACGATCGTGCCGCCGTCTTCGCCGCGGTCGGCGTATGTAGTAGCCTGGCCGACATAGTAAGGGTCGAGATTCAGTTTTTGAATCCCTTTTTCATACTGCTGATAATAACGTGCCGCCGAAACTTGGGCCGGCCCCATGCCGTCTCCGATCAGCACGATCAAATTTTTCGATGTTCCATTTCCCGCAGCCGTACCGTTTTCTTTGGCGATAGCTGCCGGTCCCGCTGCTATGACGGATAGCGCCAATCCGCTGGCCGCAAGCCCTCTCCAGAACTTGTTCATTCAATTCCCTCCCATTTTTTATAACTAAGTAGAGTTTAATGGGCTATTATTAACGGAATGTCAGAGAAATGTTCCAGACAAGTAAAAAATTCCGAATATCTCGGGATAATAAGCCGCTCCCGCTTAAAACACAAAAAAAGCCCCCGGACCATTGTCCAGGGACTTTTTCTTTTTCTTGTTCTTGTGATGCGGTCGAGAGGACTCGAACCTCCACGGGCATAAGCCCACTACCCCCTCAAGATAGCGTGTCTGCCATTCCACCACGACCGCTCGGCAGTTTTAGAAACGAACATTTTCAATTATATAGCGGTGCTTGCTAAATGTAAAGTAGAATTAATTCCCTTCATTTTCTTTTCGCTTTCGGTATCTTGCAAATTCCAGATATTCTTGAATAAAAACCACCTCACGCGGCGTCAATTGATCCGTCACTTTTCCCCAATCAATGGCGAGGTTAGCACCATAGCAACCGGGACTCTCATTGACTTGAAGCGGATTTCTTTCCCGTCCGGTCAACAGCCAATCGAGGCTGACATCAAAAAAAGCGGAAATCTCAATCAGCTTATTCGTGCTCGGCGTTGACTTTCCCCGCTTCCAATCCCCCAGGTTCCCCGTGCTGATGCCAAGTTTCAGACAAAATTCCTTTTTCGTCATTCCTTTTGTCTTAATCAAAATTTCAATCCTGTCGTAGATAGACAATCGCTTTCGACCTTCCTTCAAAATACGTCAAATTACGCATTTAAGTATTTTTTGTTGTTTAATTACGCATTTGCGTATATAATGAACTAAATACTCCTTTGCGCTTCTATTGTCGGCCAATTATAACATATAATTTCCATCCATTAATAGGACGAGCAGCCTATGATTGTTTTCGTTTACTTTATTATGGACTATAGGAGCGTAAACCGTGACCGATACATTTGCCAAATGGAAAAAAGCCGCACACTTGCTTCCAAAAGGGTTGGCCGTTGTCGATCCCGAAGGAACGATCCAATTCGTCAATATGGCCTGGGCCAGGGTGGCCACCATGCACGGGCTATCACCGCTCTGGGACCGTCCCGGAATCAATCTGATACGTCATTTCAAGGATTCCATCTATGATCATAAACCGTTCATCCGCAAACTATGGTTGGATTTGAAATGCATTTTGGACGGCAGCAGTACCTATTACTCCGCTGAGATTCACTCCCCTGGCCATGCTACGCGCTGGTACTTAATTGAGGCCGTTCCAATAACCTCCGAAGAGATATTGCCGGTCGGCGGCATGCTGCTTGTTTCCTCAGACATCACGGTCTATAAGGAACTCGAAGTACAGTTGCAGACAGCCCTGGCTCAAGTCCGAACGTTGCACGGCCTGCTTCCGATCTGTGCGGTATGCAAGAAAATCAAGGAAGAGGAAGAGCAGTGGAGCCCCATCGAAGAATATTTAATAAAACACACCCATGCCGAGTTTACCCACGATATTTGTCCCGATTGCATCCGTTTGTTGTACCCGAAGTACTCCTCCATCCTGGATCGACTGGACAAGCCTTCCGGGGACTAAACCAAGTTGCCGGTCGGCGCTTGCCGTCCCGAATCACGTTTTCTTTTCATTCTGGACACATCATCCCCGTGGTAGCACCGACTATGCCGCCAAGCACAATGCTGAATCCGCCCCAATGCATCATAGCCGCGCCATCATTATTCTCTCACAGCGACTCATCTCATTCTCTCCTTTAGTTACAGGATGTGATAAACAACGGCCTACATAATCACACCCGGAGCCAACTCTATAAAAACGCGGCAGCAAGCTGGCTGCATACCGTTCATTGTAACACATACAATAAGGGTTGACCTGAAATGCATTTCATGTTTTATACTCTTTCCAGTGCAACAAGACCATATCGTCCGACAGGGAGGAAACCATCATGAAATTAATTGCCATAGATTTGGACGGGACACTGTTAACCGCGGAAAGCAAACCAAGCGCGGAAGGTATAGCCGCCATCAGAGAGATGCTACAGCAACAGAATCACAAAATCGCGATATGCACAGGCAGGGCAAGCTATGATGTGCGGCATCTGATCGGAGAAGGACTAAAACTGCCCATCATTTCTTTTAACGGAGCGGCTGTTTACGGCGAGGATGAGCAACTCCTGAATGAAACGCCGATTAAAAATGAAATTGCCCGTGAGGCAATCGCATTTTTAGGGGATCAGGACGTCTATTTTGAAATTTTTAGCCCGGATGCCATCTACTCTCCATCCAAGGGAGAGGACAAATTACGTGCGGAAATGGATGTGCTGAAGAGCGCCAACCCGGAGATCGACTACGGCCAGTTATGGAAAAGCGCACTTATCCAATTCGTGCAATTCGGCATCGTGCCCATCGATCGTCCTATGGAAGTCATCGATCGCGGAGCTTCCGTTTATAAGCTGCTTGTTTTTACTTATAACGAGGAAAAGCTAGATCAGATCCGCCGGCATTTCGACAGCCTGCCTTCCGTGCATACTACCTCCTCGGCCGACCATACGCTGGAAATCATTTCAACCGAAACGGATAAGGGACATGCCCTGCAATTTTTGGCGGATTACTACGGCATTGCCATGGAAGATACCGTGGTGATCGGGGACAGCTACAACGATATTTCCATGTTCCGGATCGCCGGAACCCGAATTGCGATGGGGAACGCTGTGGATGAGATCAAACAGCTTAGCACTGCCGTGACCCGTGATAACAATGAACACGGAGTTGCTTACGCGCTGAATCGCCTGATCCCGGAATAAGTATAAATAACCGCCAAGACCTTTAGTCTTAGCGGTTATTTTATTCCTTCATTTTGTCACGAAGCGAAGTAGAGGACTTATCAAGGAGGGGATCACCGAAACATGTCCTTCCCCTTCGATCTCCCTAAACTCGGTATGAAGAGACGTATCGGTCTGCCGGAGTTTGCCGATAAACTCACTGGCATCCGTGAGCATGGACTCCTTCTCCTCCGTCCCCACAATGACAAGAAGCTCCGCGATTTTCCCGTTATTCTTGAACTCTTCCATCACTTCATCCCACATTTGAAAAAGCATCTTATTTTTCCACCAGATAGACGGGCTTGCAGCTATAAACCGTTGAAAGGTGCCTTTGCGGGAAAGCATGGCATATAAGGACAAAAAGCCGCCAAGCGAGTGGCCAAACATCGCCTGTTTAGAGCGGTTAATCGCAACTCGTTGCTCTACGGCCGGTTTGAGCTGAAACTCGATAAAGTCAAGAAAATCATCAGCGCCGCCCGTGTCCGGCCAAGCCGAGCCTCCCGGGCGCTCCGGCAGTTCGCTTGCTTCGGCAAACACCGTATAATCACGGAACCGCTCCCCGGTAACGAAGAGATCGGGGGAATCATAGCCGATTCCGACGATGACGGCGGCGGGAATTCCATGCGGCCCCCGTGATTGCATGCTCATGGACTCCGCCAGGATCCCGAAGGAAGCATTGGCATCCAGCGAATAAAGCACGGGATAACCTTCCACGGGCGGTGGACCCTGGGGCACGGACACGTGAATCCGGTATTCGCGGCCCGTGTTTCGCGCAATCATGCGCCAGGATTCGGTTCCCGGCACCTGAAAACCACCCGCGTCAGACTTTACGGGCACCGGGTTTTCAGGAGCGGGATCAAGCAACCGCTGCAGCGCTTCGGGAAACCTTTTAATCATAAACAAATCATCATGGGTTGCATCCGGCTCCAGGACGAAAGTCAGCCGATCAGCCGGAAATCCCTGCTCCTTCATATGCGCATACAGTTCCTCATTATACCGGACCATGCCGCTTTGCGCGTTGCTCTTGTATTTACCCTCGCAGCCGCCAACGGACAGATATACCCGAAGTTCTTTCTTCAAGCCCTCCGAATGCTTCATATATTCCATTACGCCTTCATACCACAAGGAAGCCGACAACATTCCGATCCGGCCGAAAACTTCCGGTCTCCAATGGCCGGCGAACCAGGAGATCAGTCCCCCGAGCGATCCGCCGATCATCGCGGTATATTCCGCTTCTTTTCGCGTTCGGTAATGCTTGTCGATGTAAGGCTTAAGCACATCGGCAATTTCATCTACATATTGCCTCCCATTGCCCCCGAATCCTTTCCCTTCCTTTGCCACGGAATTCGCAGACCATGGGGTATACTCGTCATTCCGGTGCTCGGTCTGAATTCCCACCAGAATCAGCTCACTTAATTGCCGTGTCGCAAACAGATGCTCCAGATACCTGATACATCCCGTAAACTGGAACCCTCCGTCTTGAACATACGCGACGGGATACTGACGATTTCCTTGCTCATATGAGGGCGGCAAATACAGCAACATTTCTCTTGTGCCGATCAGCAGCTCTTGGAAAAGCTTCATCTTGACCTCCCGTTAAAACCTGTTGTGTTTTTATTTTCTACTTCGGATCAGCAAATAGACAAAATAGGGCACCCCCAAGATGGATACCACGATGCCTACCGCCAATTCGGCCGGAGCAAACAAGGTTTTGCCGATAAAATCGCTGATCACCACGATAGCCATTCCGATCACGCCGCTGACCGGAAGGACATGCTTATGCTGCAGGCCGACAAGCTGCCGAGCCAGATGAGGGGCGATCAACCCGACGAACCCAATCGCTCCCGAAACGGACACGCTCGCGCTAACGAGTCCGATGCCCAGCAGCAATAATAGCTTTTTCTCGCGTTCCACGGCCACGCCCAGTCCTTTTACGCTATCCTCGTTCATTTGAAACAGGTCCAGTACATGGGAACGCCACCAGATTAACAGCGGGACCACTAGCAACCAGGGCAGCAGGGCAGCGACGAATTTCCAGTTTGCGCCGTGAAGGCTGCCGGAAAGCCAGACCGCTGCCATTTCAAAATCCTGCGGATTCATTTTAAGCGAAACATACAGGGTTACCGCTCCGAATCCGGAGCTCATGGCGATACCGACCAGAATTAACCGCTGGGGATCCAGCTTGCCGCCTTGCTTTGCAAACAAGAAAATGATCACCGTTGCCGCGACACCGCCAGCCAGGCCAAACAGCGGCATCGTCATGACTCCCAGCCAGCCGGTCAATTGCACGGTCCCTTGAAACAGGAACATAAACAGCACGACCGTCATGCCGGCTCCCGCATTGATTCCGAGGATGCCCGGATCGGCAAGACCGTTACGCGTTATTCCCTGCAGGACGCAACCCGCTATGCCAAGGGCAAATCCGATTCCCGCTCCGAGAACGATTCTGGGGAGGCGAAAATCAAACACAACGAGATCGTAATCAGGCTGAGGATCGATGCGTAAAATTGTTTTTACAATATTTATCACGGAGATATCAAAGGTTCCGTTGGTCAAACTGAAATACACGGCAACAAATACGATCAGGACGCCGCACGCCAGCACGGCTGCTGTCCTGCAGCCAGAGGATTTACGCACGCTGCTCCCCTCCTTTTGTCTTGATCAGATAAAGGAAGAAAGGAACGCCGAAGAGGGCCGTGACTACACCAACCGGAGTTTCGAACGGGAAATTGATAAACCTTGCGATAAGATCGCAAGCCGTCAGGAACAAACCGCCCAGTACACCGGAGACGGGAATGATCCACCGGTAGTCGGAGCCGGAGATGAACCTGGCGATATGAGGGATAATCAGGCCGACGAATGCGATTTTTCCGGCCAGTGCCACGGACACCCCGGTCAAAATAACGACAGCCAACATGGCCAAGCCTTTCACCAGCCAGATCCGGATCCCGAGTCCCGCCGCCGTCTCTTCCCCAAGCGACAGCGCTGAGACCGATTTTGTCAAAGTCAGGCTTAAAGCAAGACCAGCGACGGCAAACGGAATGCAGAGCTTGATCAGTTCCGGGTCGAGCTGATGCAGCCGGGAATTGTACCAAAAGCTCAATTTTTGCGACACCTGAAAATAGGTCTGAATGGCATTCGCCGTCCCGCTCAGAAAACTCCCGATTACCGTGCCTAGAATCGCCAGTCTTACGGGAGACATGCCTTGGGGAATCAACCAGGCCAGCCCGAACACGAGGGCTGCTCCTATCGCGGATCCCAGCAGTGAACTCAGAATATAGAATTCCGAATGTGCATTCGGCATCAAGACCATAAACAGCGTAACGGCAAACACCGATCCGTCCGAAACGCCCATGATCGAGGGGGACGCCAGGTAGTTTCTCGTTATCCCTTGCATCAGTGCGCCCGACACGGCAAGAAACGCGCCGATTAACAGCGATCCCACGGCTCTCGGAAGCCTTGAAGTCATGACGATCTGATGATCGACGCTATTCTCGTCAAAGGCGAAGACCGCATTCCAGACGATGTCCAGCGTCATATTTTTTGCGCCATACCGGATAGAAAGTAGTATCAATAAAAGAGCGGCTGCCGGGGCCATCACAAGGATGAACGCCGGCAGCATTTTTTTGTGCCTCATTTTCAACACGCCTTATATTAAGCTATTTTACCAGTTCGCTTACTGCAGCTTTCAGAAACTGAATCTTGCTGTAAGCCGTACCGCCTTGTGCAAGCGGGTCGACCGCATTGACAAAGAGCTTGCCGTTCTTGACTGCGGCGATATTTTTGATGATCGGATCGTTTTTGAACTCTTCGAGCGCATTCGGCGCGTCCTTATTCTCGTCCGGCGAGAATTGAAGGAACAGATAGTCCGGATTCATTTCGGCAAATTTCTCTTTAGAGATCAGTTCCTGGGCCTTAGCCGCTTTCACCTCGGCAGGTGCCGTTAGTCCAAGATCCTCATAGAGCACGGGATTAAAAAATACTTTTTCAGGATACAGATACAGTTCGCCGGCACGAATGCGGACGGCAACCACTTTCGCATTTTTGACGGAGTCATTAAGTTGCAACTTTGCGCTTTCCAGATCAGCCTTATATTTTTCGATTTCCTGCTCCGCTTGCTCCTGCTTTCCGCTCAATTCGCCAAGCAGCCGCAAATTGCTTTCCCAGTCGGTAGAAATGTGGGAGTAAGGAATGGTCGGCGCAATTTTGCTCAACTGCTCCATCACTTCCGGTTTGAATTTCGTGCTCCCCAAAATCACATCAGGCTTCAAAGACAAAATCGTCTCGAAGTTCGGTTCGGTCTTCTCGCCGACGGATTGGGCATCCGTTGTAATCGATTGGAACAGTTCGGGGAATTGTCCGGCGACCGTGATGGCTCCGATCGGCTTTACGTCTAACACGATCGAGTCCTCCATCGCTTCAACCGCGCCGGTGATTACGATACGCTCGGTTTTTGCCGGTAGAATATATTCTTTATCCAGATATTTCACGGTTTTGGTATCCGATTGTGCGGCAGCATCTCCGCCATTTTCCTTCGAAGTGGAATTTTCAGAAGTTGCAGTCCCCGCTACCGCGGAGTTGGAAGTTTCATTGCCGGATGCGGTTCCGTTTGTCTCTTTCTTTTCCCCGCAAGCCGTTAAAACTACCATAAATACTAACAGTAACCCCACCATCCATTTGATTTGCTTCATCTTTACTTGCTGCTCCCTTCCTGCTACCGATATATTGATAATGAGAATTATTATCATTTATATCTTAAAGACCATCTCCAAATCCGGCCATGGAATATTGTCGGAACTTTCATGGATTATTTCCGGAAAAGAAAGAAGGAATCTCCTCCAGCATACGGGATATCGCTATAGGCGAATATTCCCTCCAGGGGTAGGAAGGCAACACATGAATGTTCCCGGCACGTAAAGCCCGAATTCTCAGCCATTCCGGAGAAGCTTGCAGCTCTCTCCAGTATTCCAGGGTTTCCGTGTCCTGACGGACAAGCAATAAAATATGATCCGCATCGCAATCCGCCAACTGCGTTATCTTAAGTGAAACACCGGAAGGTGTATTTTTCATAAGGGATACCGGAGCGAGGCCCAAAATCGTAAACAACACCTCTTCTACGCCACGACCTTCGTTGATATGTAATACGTTGGAGTGAAGCCGCAGCGGCAAAATGCCGGGTAATCCGGTCCGTTCATTCAGAAAGCGAGGGAAGTTTTGGACTGCTGTTTGTACTTTCCGTTCAAAGCCTGCCAGCCAGCTTTTGGCCTCGGTTGTCCTATCGAGAAATTCGGCCAGGTCCATTAGCTGATTCTTCCACCCTAAGGTTTCTTCCTTCATTTGATATACTGGGGCGATCTCCTGCAGCCGTTCCCTCTCCCAGGCTTCGGTTTCCGAAGCACAGATAATCAACTCCGGTTTGGATGCGGCAAGTTTCCGAAGATTCTCATGCTTATGATGATTTTGACGGAAAGCGCTGAGATGAACCGGAACGACCGGCGCCAAGGCATGGTGATATTCACGGGACCATTTCGGGTGAAGCGGCGCGGCGTAGGGAGTAATCTGAAGCGGAATCAGAAATCCGAGAATCGATGAGGAGCCGTATACGGCGAGTTTGTTTTTTTGTGTCTTCAAATAAGCTGAAGGGGACATCCCGAACACCTTTTTAAACTTCCGGCTAAAATAAAATTCGTCCCGGTATCCGACCCTATGCGCCACTTCCCTTAGAAGGCGGTCCGAGCCCAGCATAAGCTGCTTGGCCTTGTTCATGCGGATTTGAGTCAGGTAATCCATGGCGCTGGAGCCATAGGTTTTCTTGAATAACTCGGCGTAGTATTTCGGACTAAGCTCGGCGATACCGGCAAGCTGGTCAACAGATAGATCTTCGCCGTAGTACTCTTCCATATGCTTTTTTGATTGTTCCAGCGCTTGGGTTTTGTTATTGCCAACCCCCCGGTTCCATGTAGTCAGAATGCTATAGAGCATTTCCTGAAAATCGATCTGTGCCCTCCATGTCTTCAACCCTTCATGATGACGGGAATTTTCATAAATGGAGCGGCATAAAGAAGCAATCCGATCCTCCGATCCGGTCATGCTAACAATCCCCTGGGGAAGTATCCCTTCCATTGCCGACTCTAATAAGGCATGTCCATATAGATTATCCGCTTGAAATAAGCTGAAATAGATAACGGCGACGCTCACCGCACCTTGCGTAGTACAGGGGGTAATACCGAACGTGCTGTCCCCCGCGCAAAAGCAGGCCGATCCTCTGCTCATCCGAGTCACCAGTTCGCCTCTCTCAATGTCGGCTTCTCCAGTGAGCACCACGATCAGGGTCGTATGCAAGGTCAGCCGCTGATCGGTAACCACCTGCTGCCCGCTCCATAGTTCAGTATCCCATAACCGGATCGTCCAGGCGCTAGCGTTAATCGTTTGACGGTGTGTTAGTTTGTCCTGCTTGAAACGCTTTTCTGGTTTATTGGGCTTATCCCGCAAAATCTGTCTATTTCTATGAGATTCAATATGATGATCAGAGGTGCTGAACTTCTGTCGTATATCATGTTGGTCAGGTTTACTGTGCAGCAATAATGATTCCACCTTTGCTGATAATGGTTATCATTATCATATATAATCCCTGCCAATGTGTCCAGATAAGATAGAGTTGGAGCCACCTGAGCTTACATATCTCATTTACCTCATTGGATAAAATCCAATGGAAAAGCGAGAAGACGTCCGATCCGGTCAATCAAGCGCTGCACTGTCCGAACATAGGAAAAAGGAGCAATCCCCTCGTAGTCAAAACTACACGGGACTGCCCCTTCAACACATGATGCGGTCGAGAGGACTCGAACCTCCACGGGCGTACGCCCACTACCCCCTCAAGATAGCGTGTCTGCCATTCCACCACGACCGCATATTCAATTAAAAAATGGTGACCCGTAGGGGATACTCTCACTTCGTTCGAGACTGCGATGTTATTGCTAACGACGCTTAGGCTCCGACGAACCCCTCAAGGGCTTCTCACCCTAACTTGAACCATTACATTAAATGGTGACCCGTAGGGGATTCGAACCCCTGTTACCTCCGTGAAAGGGAGGTGTCTTAACCCCTTGACCAACGGGCCATATCAATTCCGCCCTGAAGCGGCGACAAGAATGAGTATAACAAATCGAAATGTACCTTGCAACACTTTTTTGACCTTATTCGAGTTCATTTATTAATCTAAAACTACCGGTTTTTGCTGGACAGCACATAGTAGACTTGGAGTCCGGCCAGCGTAATGCCGATACCAACAGGTGAACGCAGCGGATCACTGACAATCGTGCTGGCCAGGATATATAGAACCCACCTGCCCTCCTAGAATAGGAGTACCCGGGTAGAGCGGCACACAGTAGCATCGTCCTTTCTCCTATGGCAGTTTTTTACGTGTTCTGCCGGATCTTTGATTTCTCCTGTCATATTGTCACGCTGATCCAACCATCATAGGTCATAATGTGCTCAGAACCGCCACCCCAAGGCCCAAGAATTCCTCTCTTGACACCCTATATGAAAACGCTTATATTGGATATATTAACAATACGTTATATAACGTTATTAGAATTTATTTAGCGGATATCTATGTGTAGAAAGGTTGATATTTTATGAAAGTTGTTGCAGTCGGATATAGCTGTATGGATGTTTATGACAATCTGGATAAGAGCTATCCTACAGGCAATGGTGTGGATTTTGCTATCAATATTAAAAAACGGGGAATCCCCGCTGCTGTTGTGAGCGCTGTAGGAAATGATTCTTATGGAGAACAGATGGCTGAGAAGCTGCAGATAAGCGGAATTGATACTACTCACCTCCGGGTGGATAAGGGCTCAACGGCACAAATTCATATGCAGTTAATTGATAACGATCGAGTCCACGGTAATTGTATTGATGGAGTTATGGCCAATTATTATTTGACAGATGACGATTTTGACTTTATTAAGCAGCATGATTACATTCATACCGATTACTTCGGACGTATTTATGGCTTACTGGCACAATTCAGACAAGCGGGCTGCAAGATCGCCTTTGATTTCTCTACATTTTTGGAGGATAAGGATTTTGAATTGATTATCCCGAATGTGGATTATGCTTTATTCTCATACTCACAGCGAGATTCATGGATTGAAGACAAAATGAAGTGGGCTTGTGATCAAGGAGTACAAATCGCAGTGGCTACTTTTGGAGAGTTTGGAAGTTTGGCCTATGATGGAAAGCAGTTCTATACGGGAAGTATTATAAAAGTAGAAAATATTGTAAATACCGTTGGGGCCGGGGACTCCTTTTTTGCCGGATTTATGGCAGGGGTGATCAAGGGTCTTCCGATAGAAAGCTGCTTGCAAGAGGGTGCAAAGCTGTCCGCTGAGGTCATTCAAAAATTTGAACCCTATTAATTTTAAAAGCTGAAGATATTGGAGGAGTAGAAGAAATGATTATTGATGCACATGTACATCCGATTTATTTTGATACGATTTGCGAGGATGATTCCGTCCTGAAATTCCGTTCTGAGCAATTTGGTATCTATAAGCAGTCACCATACAGTTATGAGGAAATTATAGCTGAAATGATTTATGGTAAGATCGACCGTTCCATTCTGCTTCCACTTGATTTAACAACACAAAGTGGCGGCTGTATTGTAAGTAATGAGGAGATCAAGAAGATCATAGATCGTCATCCCGATTCATTTATTGGATTTGCCAGTGTGGATCCGTATCGTAAGGATGCGGTGGAGGTTTTGGAGAATGCCTTTGCCAATCTGAAGCTAAGCGGGCTAAAGCTGAATCCTTCCAAGCAGCGGTTTTATCCTGATGATAAGCTATTGTGGCCGATCTATGAAAAGTGTAGAGAATATGATAAGCCGATCATGTTTCATGCCGGCTTGAGTTGGGAGCCTAATGCGCTCGCCAAGTATGCTAACCCGATTCATTATGAGCAGGTAGCAGTGGAATTCCCGGAACTGAGAATGTGTCTCGCCCATTTTGCATGGCCATGGGTTAGAGAAATGATGATGCTGATGATAAAATATCCTAATGTCTACACAGATACCTCAATGCTGTATATGGATTCCTTTAATGATTTTATGGAGCGTATATTCATGAAGGAAATGGAACCGCAGACCCTTGAACGCAATTTTGCCAAGCAAGTGATGTTTGGTTCAAATACCCCGAGATTTCGTGCGTTTAAATTAAAAAAAGCTATAGAAAATCTACCGTTTAGTGAAAAGGTAAAGACGAACATTTTTGGGGGAAATGCACTTGCATTTCTAGGGGAGGAGAAATAAGCTTATGGTCAAATTAGTTCCAATCTCATGTATGTCGAAACAGGCGGTTCAAATGATAAACATCACTGAGGAAGTACACAAAATCGTTGCGGAATCAGGAATTACGAATGGCATGGTCGCAGTAATTACGGCTCATACGACCACAGGAATTACGATCAATGAACCGCTGGAGTGTGTAGAAACAGATATATTACAACGGCTGGAGAAGCTCGTTCCTGATGATGATAAATATATTCATGCTCACTTTCTTCCATCCTATGGGGCTACAAGCAATAACTCGCCAGGTCATTTGAAATCGATGCTGCTGGGAAACAGCTGTATGTTTCCGATTCAGGAATCCAGAATTGTTTGTGGTTCTGCTCAACATATCTATCTTGTGGAGTGTGACGGTCCGCAGACTCGTAAAGTATACGTTCAAATGATGGGTGAGTAACTGGAAAACTAACTATGCCGTTTCTAATAACGGATACGTTAACAACAATGCAGCATCAGAGGAGCTATTTTGTAGGCAGTTTTATCTGCTTGCGAAATAGCTCCGTTTTCTATCTGGCTTAATACCAAAGGTCTAAATATTGGCTTATTTTTTAAGTAATTGTGTGCTAGTATATTCTGATGAAACGTCACCAGTCTCCATACCTATTCTGCAGAATCTGAGAGGGGCTTCCTAACCATGCATGAAAAAAAGGTTTCTTGGCTGGAGCTTTTTTACGATTTGTTATTTGTAGCCGCTGTTTCCAAAGCTACCCATGTATTGCTGCATGTAGAGCATAACAGTATATCCGTTGAACATCTGTTGAAATTCATCCTGATTTTCGTTCCGATTTGGTGGGCTTGGGTAGGGCAATCCGTATACATCAACCGATTCGGCCATGACAGCAATGCGCAACGGCTCTTTATGATCGTGCAGCTGTTTTTTGTTTTGATCATGACCGCCAGTCTTGATGTGGACTTTGATTCAAATTATTTGCCGTTTTTTGTCGGATATATCGGTTTAAGAAGCTTAACCGCCGTCCAGTATGTGCTCTCTTCGCGGACAGAGACTGCACATAGGCAAAAAACAGCCCGTTTCTTAGCAGCCTCCTTTGGGCTAGGGATTGTTATCTCCTGCTTTTCCCTCTTTTTTGACTCCCCAGTACGGTATTTGTTTCTATATGCAGGCATTGCTGTGGACATTATCGTACCACTGCTCGGTCGAAAGATTTTGGTCAAGACGCCGATTCATACTGCGCATTTATTAGAACGTTTCGCGTTGTTCACCCTGATTCTGCTTGGTGAATCAGTAGTCAGCATGCTGTCGGTCCTGCAATCCTATAAATTCACAGGATCTTCTGTTTTATTTGCGGCCCTGGCCTTTCTATTAGTGATAGCCATCTGGTGGCAATACTTCGAGAATGTGGAGAAGCACGTAGACAAATCGAAGCAAACGGCGGGACAGAGTCTCATTTACGGACACTTGTTTATTTATTTTTCACTCAGTATGATTGCCGCTTCAATACAGCTTCTCTTTGTAGATCAATTGGAGTACGTCTTTATGCTTTGTTTTGCCTTCGGCTCTGTGCTGATCTATTATATTTCCGTGATGTTCATACTCTATCAGTACAAATTCAATCATCTTAGACCCAGCTTCACCGTTGTTACTCTGTTAACCGGCATTCTCTGTGCCCTGTTTACCCTGGACCTATTCATAGCGGCCTCTCCACATCTTATATTAGGCGAGTTGATGTTGTTCTTCATCATATTCGCCAAAGCAACGGCTTAAATGGGGTTATCACCTAAGCGGCGGTTGAATAAAGACACAAAGCAGCGAGTCTCCAATAACCGGGAGAACCGCTGCTTTGTTACCCTTTTTTTGACCTTCTTTTTCGATTTTTTGCAAAATCCCCCGTCCACGATTCAATCGGACAGGGGACTTACCTAATCTAATTTCGAATCATTTAAGCAAGGGGGCGATGAGGGCTGCGATCTCGCCCCGGGTAATATTCGCCTTCGGCTTTATCGTTCCGTCAGGATAACCGGAAACGACGCCGGCAGAAACCCACGCTTGAATCGCTTCGTAAGCCCAGCTTGAAATCTGGTTCTTATCCTTAAAGTCGGGAGCTTCCTTATCTTGTTGCGGCATATCCGCTTTCAATGCCCTGTAGAGAATAACTATCGCTTCTTCTCTCGTAATCTTTTGGCCCGGCCTAAAGGTTCCGTCCGAAAAGCCGCTGATCAGTCCGGCCTGCTGCAGCCCATTCACGTACTCGGCATACCAGGCGCCAGCTTCTATATCTTTGTAGGCAGATGTACCTGACATCCCGTCTAATTCGAGCATTCGGGAAATCACTGCCGCAAACTCGGCTCTGCTCATCATGAGGTTCGGCTTAAACGTACCGTCACCATAGCCGTTCATAATGCCACGTTCAACCAGACGCAGAATCGAAGTCGTAGCCCAGTGATTTGCGACATCCGTCAATAAAGGCCCTGCCGGAGTGGAACCATTGCTGCCTCCGTTATTGTCATTATTGCCGGTATTACCGGTGTCGTTGCCCGGGTTAACGGAACCGGCGTTGCCGCCACTGCCGTTTCCGTTATTTGCGGAGCCATTGCCGCCGTTATTGTTTCCGTTATTTCCGCTATTTCCGTTGTTTCCGCTGCCATTTCCATCTCCGCCGTTATCTCCCCCACCATTCCCGTTTCCGGACACCCAAATCAGCACCGGTTCCGTATAAATATCATAGGTCTTCTCCTCGTCCAGGGAAGCGGTATACCGGAGCAAAGCGTAGGTACGGCCCGGTTTCAACGCCGTAATTCGGCTTTGTTCCGTCTCATCGAGCTTAATTACTCCATTGTCATCCAAAAGCACGATATCCGGGATGATCACCTTCCGGTTATGGCTGTAGCTCTCCGCGGTGGCCGATAGCTCGATGCTCTCTCCCTGCTTAAGCGCTACTTCCTTTTGCCCGGCTTCCAGCGTAATATCCCAATCTTTTGCCCAAAACGCATAGTCCGTCGTAATGCCGAAGACGCCCGTCATAAATATCGATTTAAAATCAGCATGATTATTGTAAGTCCAAGGCGAAACAAGAAGACCGCGGTGATGGGCGGCTTCCATAAACTTCGGCCCAAGTCCGCCATAGCTGGTATTTAAAGTCGTGTTATACTGCTGCATCACTTTCAAAGTCTCGCGCAGCGCGCCGTTAACCCGGTTCTCGTTCGCATATCCTCCCGTCAACAGTCCCAGCGGCATGTCGGGCATTTGTTCGGCAAGCCGGGTCAACTGATTCGTATCGAATGACATCACATTAATCAAATCCTCGGCATCCTTTTCTTTTACCAGCTTCACAAAGGCGTCCACCGCCGCAGGAGAACTTGTTTTTATTTCTGCGTAAATCATGGCCCCCCGTTCTCTGGCCAGGTCGATCTGCTCCTCCAGGGTCGCAATCCGCGCCTCGGGATAATCGGCCCCAGGTACCTGATTGACTTTTAGTTTTCGCAGTTCTTCCAAGGTCATATTTTCTACCATACCGGTGCCGTCGGTTGTCGTATCGACCACACTGTCATGGATAATGACCAGGTGTCCGTCCTTGGACAGGTAGATGTCATTCTCAATAAAATCCGCCCCCGCATCCAGGGAAAGCTTGTTACTGATAATCGTATTCTCGGGAGCAACGGAAGGCATCCCTCTATGGCCGATAACATAAGGCTTGCGGATCACTGTAGACTCATGGGAATATAGTTCAAGCGCGTTTCGCGCCTTTTCCGGGTAATTCGTAACGATCCCGTTGACTCCCGCCGTAATCAGGCGGTGCAGGTTCACCACCTTCTCCTGACTGTCGGCTGTCTTGCTTTCCTTGACCCAAACCACCATCGTCCGCTGTTGAAGGTAAGAAACGTTCTCCTTTGTCGCTAAGGCTTGAGGTAGAATTACGATTTTGGCTTGGCTAAGCGTTGCCTTTTTCCGCAATTCCATCAATTCCTTCTCGGTTGCGCTCGTTATCCCGCTGGAATCGATAATCCCGCGGATCATCCCAAAGGACTCCCTGCCCTTCTTCACGAGTTCGGGATTAGGAGATACGATGAAGGCATCCTCCAGATCGATACTTTCCAAATATTCCGTCAAGGCTTCAACCGTTTGTTCATCCTTGACATAAAAAGCGGGAATCATCAAGGTATCGATGGCCTCCAGCGCCTCATTCAAGCTCATGATGGCTTTGCCGCTTCCGGATGACACCACTTTCAAATCCTTGTCCACATGGATAACGATAGTAGCAGGCAGATTACCTTCCTTAAGCCCATTCAGTTGTTGCACGCTTTCCAGTTCCGTAATTACGGATGGAGCAAGGGCAATCCGGGTATCCGTTTCCGCTACGGAAACGAAACGTTCTTCAGGCAGCGGCGGCAGTTCCTCCAGCTGGAGCGTGATCCGCAGGTTATCCAGCTTCATGACGCTCCCGTTGACCTGCAGCCCGATGCCGCCTTTCAAGTAGGAACCTCCGTTAGCTGTATTGATGATTACTTGATCATTGATCGACTCCATCACCCGATCGCCGTAGGTCGTAACCGTATAATGGTACATTTTATCCGGGCTGATGTTTTCGGTGAAGGAACCCTTATTCATGACATTCCAGTCATTCGAAGGCGTTCGTTCGGCGAACTCCACGCCATTGACCGCCGCGGCATTTTGCCGGACAGCCATTTGATAATAAGGGTATCCGCCGTTTTGCGGATTTTGGATCCGGTACATGATGGAATGCCATCTTGCCGGATCATTGGCCGCGAGATGCGTTACGTCAGCTTCGATTTTGTAATTGCCGAACAGCTGCAGATATTCCGGCAGCAACACCCTGGAAGGATTGTCCGGTGCCGAACCCGCCTGAATCACGAAGGCTCCGGCATTTACGGCCGCTTTATCTTTCGAGGACCCTTCGATTCTTGTCCAGCCATCAGGCAGCTCGCCTTCCGTTTCCTGGTCAAAGCCGTTTTCATAGAGAACATACTCGGCGTCCCCTTTATCTTTCGCCACGATCATCAACTTTACCGCCGCCTCATCCTTCTGGCCGACAACGGCGGTTACCCCCCTTTGCTGCGCAACCAGCTTCCCGTCAGTGATCAAGACATTACTGTCGCTCGAGGTCCACTCCAATTCCGCTCCGCTTACGGGTCCTTCCGAAAAGTCATTAAACTGAGCCTGAAACTCAATTCCATTCAGGTCAAGCTCTTGGCTCGTTTCGGCCAGCACATAGCCGGTTTCATGAGCAAGAGAGGTCACGGCTAGTCCCGTGGAGCTTGGCGTGACCGTTACGGAACCGGACCACTCCGCATTGGCGTAAACTGCCCTAAGCGTTGCCGTTCCTTCTTTTACAGGATATACCTTGTCCCCCTTCACTTTCAAGACGCTTTCGTCCGATGAATAAAACCGAAGCTTCCCTTCCTCCATCGGTTCCGTCAACCCGTCCGAATAATACACGCTTCCCGTTACGGATAAAGGGCCTGTCAATGCTTCGACCGAATCGGGTGCCTGTAGACGCAGTTCGTCCGCCGTAATCCGGGTAACCTTCAGGTTGTCAAAAGCAACCGTGCTTTGATCGGCCTGAAATCCTACCTTCCCCCGGGCCAGCAGTTCCGAATCAAAGCTTTTGTCCACAAGAAGCCTATATTCAGCTTCATCTTTTACTTTAATGTATTCCTTCACATTATTTTCGAAGACCCGGACCTTGAACCGATAGTCCTTATTCAATTCCAAAGCTTCCGAAGGTCCGCTGGCGATAACCGACCAGCTGTTATCCGGCTTCCGGTATGCCACTTCATACGTACCGTTCTGTCGGACAGCCATTTGATTATAAGGGGCCTTGCCGTCCGATGCCCCCCGGAACATAAGAGCAGCCCAACGAGCGGAATTCAACACGCTGTCAAAGCGGACGTCCGCCTCAATCATATAATTGTCCCACTGCACAGGGGCGCTAATTCTGCTCTGCTTGTTGGAAGCCGTCCCTGCAAAGGTCATGCTTCCGTTCCCATAGGTGTCCTGAACGACAGTAAACGGTGCGCTGCCGGCGTTCATGTCCGGGATCCAGCCATAAGGAAGTTCTCCTGTAAGATAACTATCGAAACTTTCCTCCAGCAATATCGGATTCACATCTCCTGAAACGGGATGATCATCGGTTAGCGTAAGCACGCCGTACCCTTGCGTATCATTCCAAAACGAGCTTGATTGATAAGCGCTCCAGGCATTGACCCGCTGATGGGCCGTATCTGCCCCGTATCGGTCGGTTGCGGTCGCCTCAAAGCCAAGCTGTTTCTGGAGGACAGGATCCATCTCCAACATGCTCCATGGCACGGCAGCTTCTATCGACCACCCGCGGCCGGTCGTCCGAATCGCCCTTAATATATTTTTCTCATTCTTCTCCGCGTGATTTCCGAGCGCCGCACCAAAATGAAACTCCGGTGTAGCCGTATTCGGCTTGTACACAAAGCCTGCTTGCATATCGCTGTCCATAAACGGAGCGGATTGATGAAGGGCGGGGTCAAAAAACAAGCTGACGCTATCCTGTTCAAACCAAGAACCGGATGCATTCGTTACCAGTTGCTCATCCTCCATCTCCAAGCCGATATACAAGTATTGATGGTCCCAGAGTAAACCGAGTTTGGCCGGAGTACCCAGCCCTTCGCCTAAAGGCACCTCCAACGTTTCCGTCAGAGTCCAGAATGATTCATCGAATCTGCCGTCAATCACCGGCGCCGTCAACGTCCTGGCGACGTTCATCATCTTTCGGCCGGGTTCCTCGGCGGCCGCCGAGGATAGTGGCAAGGCCAGGGATAGGACGGTATTCCCCAGAAGTGCGACAAGCAGGCAAAGGCTTAAATACTTTATACAGGATCTCATGGTTTTCTTCCTCTCTTTTTCGCGGCGAAAAACGAGTAAAACCCTTTATCCAACAAGCAGGAACCCGCAAAAAAGCCAATAAGCGGTCCTATGTTGCATAAAGGGTTTTCTCCACGTCTCCTACCCCGTTTTATTCAGTTCGGCTTACTTGATGCCGGCATGCATAAAGCTTTCGACAAACTGTCTCTGGAAAAAGAAGAACGCGATCAGCAAAGGGGCAATAACCATCAGGGTCGCTGCGGTAACCGTTCCCCACTGCGCACCGGTCTCGAACGATTGGGCAAAGATAGCGATTCCTACCGTCAGGGGCCGGTTATGCACGGAATCCGTCACGATGAGCGGCCACATAAAATTGCTCCAGTGGGTACTGATCGATATCAGTGCAAACGCGATATAGGTCGGCCGTGCGGAAGGCAGATATACGTGCCGCAAACTTTGCCACCATCTGCAGCCGTCCACTCTTGACGCCTCATCCAGCTCAAAAGGGATTTGCTTAAAAGTCTGCCTGAGCAGAAAGATGCCGAAGGACGACGCCCAAAACGGAATCATGACCGCCCATTTCGTATCGATAAGATGGAGTTCTTTCATAATCGTATAGTTAGGAAAAATCAGAATATCCGGCGGAATCATGATCTGAACAAGAAACAGAATGAATAATAAGCCTTGACCGAAAAATCGTATTCTGGCAAATGCATATGCCGCCAGCGTCGCCGTTAGTAACTGTAAGGCCAGTACACCGGCTACGATTAGCAAGGTATTCCAATAGTACACAGGGAAAGGAATACTCCCCCATGCATGGACATAATTTGCGAACGTTGCATGCGTTACGGCAAATGGATTGGCCCTTGTCAGCATTTCATCCGACGGTGTCACGGAGGTTACAGCAGCCCAGATCAATGGAACGGCGAAAAGGATCGCAAGCAGGGATATGGCGATTTGGTTCATCAGGCGGTGCATCGCTTCGACTCCTCTCTAATAGTGGATCCGCTTGTCCAAATATCCGTAATAGAAGACCGAAATGACCAGCAGAATGATGAGCAGAATCACCGTTAATACGGACGCCTTCCCCATATCCCAAAAGCTGAATGCCGTTTCATAAATATGATAAAGCAGCAGGTTGCTCGCATTGTTTGGGCCGCCCTTGGTCATGATGTACAGATGGTCGACCATCTTAAAGGAATTCGTTGTGGCAATAATCAGAACAAACAGCGTGGTTGGCATTACCAAAGGGACCGTAATGGTCCGAAACTTCCGGAGCGGTCCCGCCCCGTCCATCTCGGCGGCCTGGTAAACCTCCTTGGGTAAAGACTGGAGACCGGCCAAAAAGAAAATCATGAAATACCCGGCCTCCTTCCAAATCAGCATGATCATCATGGATATAAGCACCCATGCGGGATCCCCCAGCCAGCTTGGACCTCCTACGCCGAACAAGCCCAGGAATTTATCGAGGAGTCCGTAATCCGGCGTATAAATAAACAGCCAGATGTTTGCGATCGCAATCATGGGGATCAGCGTCGGATAAAAGAACGCTGCCCGGATCAGGCTCCTTCCCCGCAGTTTTCCGTTGACCCAAACCGCCATGTATAACGCAAGCAAGATGCTCACCGGCACGGTCACAAGCGCAAGCAGCATATTATTGCGGAGTACTTTTAAAAAGACTTCATCCTGAAAAACCTGCCCGTAGAGCTCCAGACCGACAAACTGCTTTACGTTCATGACGGACGTATAAAAGCTCCAATCCAACACTTTGATCATGGGGTAGAATGTAAATAGGATTAGAAAAACAAGCGAAGGAAGCAGCAGGGCATAAGCCAGAATGTTATCCTTCCAATTGTATCTGCGGAATACTTGCAGCAAGTGCCGTGTCACGAACGTCTCACTTCTTTCTTCACTATAATCATTGTTTATTTGCCGTATTTCTTCAGAATTTCGTCCGCCTGCTGCTGCGACTTCTCCAAGGCCTCATCCGGAGATATTTCCCCGAGCAACGCGGATTGGATATTATCATTAAACAGCTTGGTTACCTGACCGTTTTGGTAGGTGGACAGTTCGCTTGAAGCATATTCCATCTGATCGCGCGCAACTGCGGCTTGAGGGAATCCCGCTACGTAGTTCTTCAAAAGTTCCGTATCATAGGCTGCTTTTGTCGTCCCTACATAACCCGTATCAATGGACCATTGGGCAACGCGCTCCGGCTCCGTAAGAAATTCGATGAACTTGAGGGCAGCCGCTTTGCGCTCCTCCGGAATGTCCTTAAACACGTACAGATTGCCCCCGCCCGTCGGCGAACCGTAATTTTTGTTCGCAGGAAGATAAGACACCCCGAAATCGAATTTCGCGTCGGACTTCACCTTGGACAAATTCCCGGTCGTATGGAACATCATCGCCGTTTTGCCGCTGATGAAATCGGAAGGAACCGTCGCCCACTCCAGCACCCCTTCCGGCATTACTTTGTCCTTGCGCCCTAAGTCTACGTAGAATTGCAAAGCTTCTTTTACTTCCGGTTTATTGAAATAAACCTCGGTTCCATCGTTGGATACGATGTTGGTGCCGCTCTGAAGAGAAAGAGCCTGAAGCATCCAATACTGATAGCCCGTGCTCGGAATTTCCAAGCCCCATTGGCTTACTGCGCCCGAACCGTCCTTGACCGTCAATTTTTCCGCATAATCTCTCAGCTCGTCCCAGTTGGCCGGCGCCTTCTCCGGATCCAGATTAGCCGCTTTAAACAGGTCCTTGTTATAGTACATGACGATGGTGCTGCGCTGGAACGGCACGCTCCATACTTGGTCGCCGGATTTGGTATTGCTCATAAACGCTTCATAGAACCCGTTAAAATAGTCCTGCGAAAAACGCGGTGTCAGCTCTTCAAGTGCGTTCATCTCCAGCAGGCTGTACAGCTCCGTCGACAACAGCACCGCTAAATCCGGTGAATTTCCGCCTTGTACGGCCGTAACGACTTTGGTCATCGTATCCTGGTAACTTCCCGCATAGACCGGTTTCACGGTGATCGACGGATTTTCTTGATGAAAATCAGCAGCCAGTTTGTCGATGAAGCCGGTAATCGGCCCCCCTACCGCCACCGGAAAATAAAAGCTGAGCTCCACGGGCTTCTCTTTCCCAGACGTTTGTTGCTCTTTGTTTCCTTCCGTTCCTTGCTCCACCGATGCGACGCTGTTTCCGCCGTTTCCTTTGTTGCTGCTGGCGTTGCCGCAAGCCGAAAGCAAGAGCATCATAGCAACGATGAGAAGACTGAACTTTTTCATGTTTCTCCCTCCTTAAATTGAGACAATCCTATATTCATTCCTTCATCGAAAGACGAAGGTTATTACTGGGGTATAAGTTTGATTCAGGTTGATGACGATGTTCTTACAGAATGTCTTTGATGGATGTGCAGACGTAATCGGGATGAATCCCCGCTCGCGGAATCGATTCCCGCGAATCCACGCCGGTGAGCACAAGCGCGGTGTGCATCCCGATGCTTTTTCCCAAAGCAATGTCCGTATCCAGCCGGTCACCGACCATCAGGCATTTATCCGGACTATTCCGGAGCTGCTTCAAGGCATAGGAAGCGTAATATTTTGTGGGCTTACCGAGGGTTACGCCGACCGGAACTCCGCTCGCTGTTTCAATGGCCTTTATAAAAGCCCAGGTGTCCGGGATAACGCCTTCTTCTACCGGGCAAAAAGGATCGGGATTGGCACCAACAAGCTGCGTGCCGTTTCTTACGGCATTCACGACGGTGGTCATTTTATCGAAGTCGAAACTCCGATCCAATCCAACAAGCACATGAGTGGCCTGCCTTGCTTCCCCGGTAACCGCAATTCCGAATCGGCTCATCTCTTCCTCCATTGCTTCGCCTCCGAGAAGAAACACCTTGGATCCCGTGGCGAAATCCCGGAAATACATGCCTGCAACCGATAGGGCGGTGATAACCTCCTCTGTCTTGCAAGAAATGCCGAAGCCCGCTAGCTTGTCCCGCACTTCCTCTCTGGTGTACAACGTAGTATTCGTGGCAAACATCGTCGTTTTCATTTGTTCCTGCAAGGCTTTAATCGTTTCTGCCGCTCCGTTCAATGCCTTACCGCCAACATAAATCGTCCCGTCAAGATCGAACAGATAACTGGAAAAATCACGCAAAGGGATCTGCTGCATTTGTTTGCCAAGCTGCTCCTTTCAAACAAAATAACCCTTGCCCGAAGCAATGGGATGCGGAAGAAGACCCAATAAGGTCTTACCGTATCCACATTACCGAACAAGGGTTTTCTCCTGGTCTCAACCCGTAATTACAGTAAACGTTGGTACAAGAAAAGTATAAGCCGGGTTTGTCATCGTATCATCAAGTATATGTTATTTTTGTGTAAACTCTTGAATCGGCGGCTACACTTTACATCAACCGATCAAGTTTCCCGATTTCATCTTTGCATTCATATGATTCCAAATGTGCGGATCGCCGGTGGAAATATAATCCGCACCGCTTGCCAACGCTTCGATGATTTCATGCTCGTGACGGATCAGACCGCCTACGATCAACGGCTGCTTTATCATGCTTTTCAATTCCCGGGTCACCCGCGGCATCAGTCCGGGCATCAGCTCCACTTCGTCGGGATTCGTACTGTTAATCATCTTCACCGCGGTAGTCATTGCGGCGGTATCGATCGCGAAAATACGCTGGATGCTTTTGATACCAGCCTGTCTCGCCGCAGCAATGGCGCTGGATTTTGTCGTAACGATGCCGTCGGCTTTGAACTTGTCGCATAAATAAGTAATGGAATGAGCATCTCGCCCAAGTCCGGCAATCATCTCGATATGGGCATATACCTGCTTGCCCGCATCGTGAAGCCGGGAGATGAATTCCTCAATACTTCCGATATGTCCTATCATCAAATTTACCCGCGTAACCTCGCTTTGCAGAACTTGCTCAAACTGTTCCTCTTTCGTTACGGAAGCGATGATTGGATAGTAGCCCATGTTTTCCACCTGCCTCTTAAGTCTTGTCTACAGTTTAGCAGCGGACTATTTGAACAGTATTAACTCCTATACAAAAAAACGGCCTACCGGAAAAATCCGGCAGGCCGTTTCATCGATGTAATTCAGAACGGAGAGAGAGGGATACTCTCCCGTTGGTCGAGACTGCGAAGCTTTCCTCACGATGCCTATGCTCCGACGTCCCCTCCTATGAGGGTTCTCATCCCTACACAAAAAAACGGCCTGCCGGAAAAATCCGGCAGGCCGTTTCATCGATGTAACTCAGAACGGAGAGAGAGGGATTCGAACCCTCGCACCGCTTACGCAGTCTAACCCCTTAGCAGAGGGTCCCCTTATAGCCACTTGGGTATCTCTCCAAGAAAATGGCTCCCCGAACAGGACTCGAACCTGTGACAACTCGATTAACAGTCGAGTGCTCTACCAACTGAGCTATCAGGGAATAGCAGAAATATTACAATCAGAACATGTTTTAATTTATCACGTTTCCGTATCAAAGTCAATAATGAAGGCCGTTTCTTCCCTAGATAAAACAAACAAAAAGTTTTGGAAAATTACCCATTTCAGGTCTTGAAAAAAAGTTTTTTATCGTTAAAATTAATTTAACGTTAAAAATATTTTACAATACTTTTTACTAAAGGAGGTTGTTGCTCATGACTGTAGAAGCACTACCGAAAACAAAAAAATTGGCAGGACTAACCGAACACAGATCGTTCATGTATTTGCTGGCCGCCAGAATCATTTCGCGGTTCGGCGATTCCATCGATTCCATCGCGTACAGTTGGATGGTCTACATGTTAACCGGCTCGAAATTAATGATGGGATCCTTGTTTGCCTTAAACTACGTGCCGAGTATTCTGTTCAGCTTTTTTACAGGCGCGCTGGTAGACCGTTGGTCCAAACGGCATGTGGTGCTTTTGACTTCCGTGGGCAGAGGGCTTTTAGTCGTCCTTACCGCCTTCTTGTACGCCTCGTCCCTGCTAAGGCCATGGCATCTTTACGTACTTACGTTCCTGATTTCCACGTTGGAGTGTTTTTCCTCTCCTGCCGAACTGGCGCTGGTCCCCCGGCTTCTCCCCAAAGAAAAACTCATGAGCGGAAACTCCATCAGTACTTCCATTTCCCGAATTTCCGAGCTTGCCGGTCTGGCGGTTGCCGGAGGCATTATTGCACTCACCGGTATTTCCGGTGCGATATTGATCGACGGATTGACCTTTTTCGCAGCGGCTGCATTCATTTGGCTGATTCGAATCCCCCCCGAACCTAAAGACAGCATAAACACAGAAGAATCGACGCTCCTTCAAGAAATCAAAGAAGGGTTGAAATTCGTTTTTACCAACAAACTGATCTTAACCATCGTACTTGTCGCCGCTTACGTAAATCTCTGTTTATCGGCCTACAACGTGCTTAATCCGGTATACGTCAATGAAATCTTGAAATCCGGACCTGCCGGCCTCAGCCTGCTGGGAATAACGCTTATCTGCGGCATGGTGCTTAGCGGGTTTTGGCTTAGCAAGAAAGGAAGCTCCTACAAAAAGAGCCACCTGATCATCGCCGGGTTTATGCTTCTGGGCGGAAATTATGCGCTTCTGTACTTGCCGGCTTATTTTCCGATCCATCCTCTTTATCTCGCTGCGGTATTCAGCTTCGGCATGGGCATCGCGGTTTCCCTGTCCAGTACACCGGCAACCACCTATTTCATGGAAACCGTACCGAGAGAGCTGCTTGGAAGAGTAGGTGCGCTTTTCAGCATGATATGTACCTGTGCCATCCCGCTCGGAAGCATGCTTGCAGGCGTGATGGGAGAATGGATACAAGTTCATACCCTATACCTGATATTCGGTGTTCTCTTGATCATACCCGGAATTATGTTGCTCAAGCACCGCAGCTTCATGCAGCTATAACCCTCTCTTTTCTTTGTGTGCTCTCCCGATCTTGCGTTATACTATTAGCAAATAAGAATTTATTACAAATTCAGATAGCACTTCGGGGGAAAAAATGTATAAGGAACTCAAAACACTGGAAGAAATCCGGATTTACTCGGACCCGTACCGCATTCAAATCATGAACCAATTCCAGAAAATGGGCCGCCCCGCAACCGTTAAGGAAATTGCCAATTCGTTGCATGAGGTTCCGGCCAAGGTGCATTATCATGTAAAAAAACTGGAGAGCATCGGCCTGGTTTCCTTGGTGGACACCAAACTCGTAAACGGAATCACCGCCAAGTATTATGAACCGTTTCAAGGCCAGATCATGATTAAAAAGAGCGAGTTCGACGAAACCGTGCAACAGGTGTTTTTATCCGAAACGCAAAACTTGCTGAACAATCTGTTCGAGGAGAGCAAAAAACGTTTTTTGCTTGCGAACCAGGGGCCAACGCCCACGGGAACGCTAATGAACCACGATATTTTTTTAACGAAGGATGAAGCGAAGGAATTGACCGATTGGATTAATCAGTTCTGCATTAAGCATCAGAATAACGATACCTCCGAACCTCGGGAAAGTTATGAAGTGTTTTTCACGATGGCCAAAGGTCAAGATCCGGAGCATTCTCACAAAAATAAAAAAGAACCATCATCTCCATAATAGGAAATCCGGTTCTTATGTTTGCTCGTGTTCAGTTGATCTTGCTTACTCTTCGTTTTTCTTGTTCTCATGTCGGTGAAGGCGAATGGGCTGCGGCTTAGCTCCGGATTCCGTTTTCCTTCCCGAACCTGCTTCTGTCGCATTTTCTGCGCTTGCGATTTGGCCACGGATATCACTCCTTGAATTTTGATGTTTTTATTATAGCATATTCCATGATCTTCTCCCCGGTTTAGGAAGACCCGTCTCACAAATTGCCCAGTTTCAGAACCCCCTTGCATTTGCCGCACCGGTAGCGCTTCGGGTCCACCCGGCGTTTACGAAGATATTCCATCCCGCAGTCGGAGCAAACCAGCTTGAACCGGTAAGGGAGCGGTTTACGCCGGGCTTGTCCCGGCAGTGACTGGCAGTAGCGGCTTCCGTCCACTTTTTGCAGCAGTGCCTTGAACTCCGGATCACGATGCCGGTATCCACGCCCGGTCAAATGCAGATGGTAGTGGCACAGCTCATGTTTGATGATCTTCTCCACTTCTTCAGTTCCATAGGTTTCTAGTTGGGCTGGATTAATTTCGATATCATGACTCTTCATGAAATACCTTCCCCCAGTCGTTCTGAGCCGTCCGTTGAACCTGGCCCGATGGCGGAACGGCACGCCGAAACTCCGGAGCGAAATTTCTTCCACCCAGATTTGAAGCTGCTTGTCGTCCATGGTTGGACCTCCTCCCCGTTCTAAGGATGTACTTGAATTTTAACTTCTCCTTACGCTACACTGTCAAGTAGGAATGAACGAAAAGGAGATTATTGTGACATGGCCGTTATGAGATACGTTATTTTACAGCAGGACCGGAAATTATTGTTCGTGGAAATGCCCGCCGATTACGCCTATCAGTTGAGCGCGCTGAACTTGCGGCTGAATAAAGAGATCGACAAGTTGACGGCAGAGCAAGTCCCGTCCTTGCCGCAGGCCATCGCGGAATGCGACGGCCTCGATCTGCTGCAAGAATCGCTGCAAATTACAAGCGGCCTGGATTATATTAATGAACTGGAATCGGCGTTCTCCGCCATCCGGGAGGAAAACTATCCGCTGATTTCTCTCCTGACGGAAATCCGCGCCCTCCAGGCTCAATTGGAACAGTGGTACGAAGAAGAAGGCATCGCGTAACCCCGCGAGCCGCGACTTGGACATGCACCGTTTCCGGCATTCACCCATATGCTACCTACAAATAGCGCCGGAGGAGGAGATCGTGTTGCCCAAATGGCTCAGCAACCAAATCATGCGCGCCTTCCACAAGCGTGACCGCCGCCAGATCCGTCTGCTCAATGATTGCTGGTTTTTCTATTATAATCGCCCTGACAGAAATAGCGAATCCGGCAACCTGCAGTAAGCAGCCTATCTGTGTCAGGGAGCCTGCTGCCCAGGACAAGGAGCCAAACCAAAATGAAAGCCCGCCGGAATCGGCGGGCTTTTTTTGCCTTGCGTCTCGCTAGTTCTGGCGGCCCTTCGGATTGCGCATGGTCAATCCGACCCGGCCTTTATTGATATCGATGTTGAGCACCCAGACGGTCACGTTGTCGCCGACGGATACGACGTCCATCGGATGCTTCACAAAGCCTTCGCTCAATTGGGAAATATGAACGAGTCCATCGTTCTTGATCCCGATATCGACGAAAGCGCCGAAATCGATGACATTGCGCACCGTGCCTTGGAGTTCCATGCCCGGCGCCAAATCTTCGATCTTCAGCACGTCGGTACGGAAGATCGGAAGCGGCAGTTCCTCGCGCGGATCGCGACCGGGACGCTGAAGGCTGTCGAGAATATCGCGCAAAGTCGGTACCCCGACTTCCAGCCGGTCCGCCAGCGTCTCGGGATACAGCGCGGCCAGTTTCGCCGCCAGTTCCTTGGAACCGAGCTGATCGAGCCCTACGCCCAGCTCTACGAACAGCCGGTTCACTACTTCATACGATTCAGGGTGAATCGGCGTGCGGTCAAGCGGATGCTCGCCTTCGCTGATCCGCATAAACCCGATGCACTGCTCGTAGGTTTTGGCACCGAGCCGCGGCACTTTTTGCAGCTGTTTCCGGCTGCGGAACCGTCCGTTCTCTTCGCGGAATTTGACGATGTTCTTGGCCGTTGTCGCATTTACTCCCGAGACATACGAGAGCAGCGACGGCGAAGCCGTATTCACGTCAACCCCGACATGGTTCACGGCCGACTCCACGACCGTGGTCAAACTTTCGTCCAGATGCTTCTGGGATACGTCGTGCTGATACTGCCCGACCCCGATCGCCTTCGGCTCGATCTTGACAAGCTCAGCCAGCGGGTCCTGCAGCCGGCGAGCAATCGAAACGGCGCTCCGTTCCGCAACGTCGAGATCGGGAAACTCTTGCTGCGCCAATTTGGAAGCGGAATACACGCTCGCCCCGGCCTCATTGACGATCAAATAGGCGAGCTGCTTATCCTTCCGTTCCGCGATGATTTCCGCCACGAACTGTTCCGTCTCGCGCGAAGCGGTTCCGTTGCCGACAACGATCAGTGTTACATCGTAACGGTCTATCAGCTCATTAATTTTGGCGGCCGCTTCCCGCTTTTTGTTGTTCGGCGGTGTCGGATAGGTCACCGCAACCTCAAGCAATTTGCCGGTATCGTCTACGACCGCTAGCTTGCAACCGGTTCGATAGGCCGGATCGACGCCGAGCACGACTTTGCCGCGGACCGGAGGCTGCAGCAGCAGGCTGCGCAAATTGCCGGCAAAGATGGAAATCGCCTGCTGCTCGGCTCTTTCCGTCAACTCGCCACGCACTTCACGTTCGATAGAAGGGGCGATCAGACGCTTATAAGCGTCTTCCACAACGGCGTGGAGCACGTCACCCACCGCAGAGCCGCCCTTGATCCATCTGCCCGCGATATAGCGGTGTATCGGCTCATTTTCGACCTCTAGCGAAACCTTGAGCACCTCTTCCCGCTCTCCGCGGTTCATAGCGAGAATCCGGTGAGAGGGCATTCTTTTGGCCGCTTCCCGGTAGTTGTAATACATCTCGTACACGGACTCGGCCTCCGGCGACTTCGCCTCGGATACCATCATGCCGTGATCCATCGTATACTTGCGGACCCAGGCCCGCGTCGCTGCTTCATCCGCCATATTTTCCGCCACGATATCCATGGCGCCCTGCAACGCTTCTTCCGCCGTTTCAACGCCTTTATCGGGCTGGATATACTTGGCGGCTTCCGTCAAGGCATTGCCCTGTTTCGGCAGGGAAAGCAGCCATTCGGCAAGGGGGGCAAGTCCCCTTTCCTTGGCGACGCTGGCCCGTGTCTTCCGTTTCTGCCGGTAAGGACGGTACAAGTCCTCCACTTCCTGGAGCTTGACGGCTTTACGTATGGCTGCCTCCAACTCTTCACTCAGCTTGTCCTGCTCCGCGATGATGCGGATAACCTCCGCTTTCCGTTCTTCCAGGTTCCGAAGATAGTTCGTACGTTCCTCGATATCGCGAAGCTGGTTCTCATCGAGCTCGCCCGTCATCTCCTTCCGGTATCGGGCAATAAACGGAATCGTATTCCCTTCATCCAGCAGCGAAATCGTTGTCCGCACCTGCTTCAGAGACAGGGCAAGCTCCTTTGCCACCTGCTGCACAATACGTTCACGGTCTCCCGTCTCCCGCTTCTCCTGTGTTGCGTTAATTTCAGATTGCGACAATGATATCCCTCTTTCATTCAAAAGATGCCTTATCTCTTTATTATCACAAACTTCCTTCGCCTTTTCCAGCGCCGGTACGGATCCTGAGCACTATGCCCGCAAAAATAAGAAAAACACCGAACCTGATACCAAAGTACAGGCCGCGGTGTTCCTTCCTTCTTTCTTCATTAAAATGTGGAATAGTTCTCCATCCCTGCGGATGCAAAAATAAAAACAGCCAAAATCAGAATAAACAAGATGATACCGTAAAGCGCTGTACCGATAATTCCGCAAACCAGGCCGGCGATCGATAAACCGCGTCCCTGCTCCCCGGTTCTTTTCAGCTCTTTAAATGACAGGCTGGCGAATACGATAGCCACAATTCCCATAAGGAAACCCACGTAAGGAATTACGATGGACAAAATACCCAGAACGAGCGAAGCAATCGATTTACCATTTGTTTTGGCTGGTCCTTGCGGCGCAGGCGTGTAGCCCTGCGGGTAATTATTAAACGTCGAATATTGATACTGATCTGACGGATTCTGATCCATTAAAAAAGTACCTCCTCCATAAACTATGATTATTGTACTTCATCTGACTGTTTGGCGCCAACCATTTTTAGAGGTTATTCAAAAAGTCATCTTTTGATCACGAAGCAATGAAGATCGATAATTCGACATCGAAACTTATTTTCAGCGGGGCCTTCCGGTGCTCACGCAAGTTTTTGTCTACGCTGCGCTCCTTTGTCCCGCCTTCATTTAACCTTCCTGGTGCTGAATAGTCGACCTTTGAGAACGTATTTTTTGCGTTGATATTGACTTTCCTTGCAATCCTGCTGCTGATTCTTCCGGACAATAAGGCGGAAGTAACCACGTCCGTTCAGCGGACCACCAAGGTAGTCAAAGGAAACATCCTTAAAGTGAATGAAGCCATTAAGCTGAGGCCGATCTACGCTTTGCGCACGGATTGATAACACTTTAAGCAATACGACAATATCAGTAGCGGCTTGCTTCTTCCATCGAGGTATATCGCTGCTTTTTTCATGCAGAAAAAAGCGCCCCGAACAAGCCGTTCGGAGCACCCGGCCGGGCAAGGATCATCGACCTCTGCCTGGCTGTATAGTTAAAAATCAATTAAACCGAGACTGATCAACAAAGCGTCATTCACTTTTTTCATCGTCTCTTCGTCTAAATGCGTAATTTTGTCGGTCAATCTCTGTTTGTCGATCGTGCGGATTTGTTCCAGCAAAATAACGGAATCCCGGTCAAAGCCATGCGTCGCCGCGTCAATCTCCACATGAGTCGGCAACTTCGCCTTCTGGATTTGCGCCGTGATGGCGGCAACGATCGCCGTCGGGCTGAATCGGTTGCCGATATCGTTCTGGATAATAAGCACCGGTCTTACCCCGCCCTGCTCGGAACCTACAACAGGGGAGAGGTCTGCAAAAAAAACGTCGCCGCGCTTTACGATCAATGGTTACACCCCGCTTACTAGGCGGTCCAGAGTGATGTCTGCATCTTCCTCCGCATGGAATGCTTCAGAGGCCATGGATAAATTGATTTTTGCCATCTCCATATAGCCGCGCTGCATCGATTCACGGATAAATCTCTTCTTCCGCTCATTCAAGTACAACTTCATGGCCTGCCTGATCAACTCGCTGCGATTGGAATTTTCCATCGCCACGATTCCATCCACTTCTTGCAAAAGATGATCCGGTAAACTAATCATGATTCTTTTGGTGTTATGCATGTTGGCCATCCCTAACTTCCACCCCCAAAACCTTGTCGACCCTGATTCCTTGTCATTCAGTATAGCATTATTCAAGGAAATATATACAAAAGAAGTATATGCCGTCAGTATATCAAGTATGCTGCATATCATTATAAACAAAAATGACATTGTCGTACATACCTGATCATTTCCATGTTTTATTCATTCGATAGTCTTGGCATAAATTCCTTCATACAGGAAAAAAGTTTTGTTGGTTTTTGTCATTCCCTCGGTTTTTATGGAAAAAGAGGGTTGACCACGATATCGGATTTCCCGGAGCTAACGTAAACTCGGGGAACTCGATGTGCCAGCATGCATACCAACTCATAGTGGATGGTTCCCAATGCGGAGGCCAGTTCGTCTGCGGTAATTTGCCCGCCGGACTGCTGGCCGATGAGCACAACCTCCTCGCCGGCTTGAATTGCTTTGGCCTCATCAGCCAAAGGTTGTAGCGATACCATACACTGGTCCATACAGATTGTTCCGACTACAGGAACGCGGCGTCCGCGTATCAATACTTGCGCCTTGCCGCCAAGCATCCGGGAATAACCGTCGGCATAGCCGATCGGGAGCGTACCTATTCTTTCCTCCCGGTCGGTCACATATTTCGCCCCGTAACTGATGGCGGAGTGGGGCGGCATTGTCTTGACCCTTACCAGCTCCGTCTTCAACGTTAAAATGGGGCTCAGCTTGATACGGTCCCTGTTTACTTCATCCGAAGGATAAAGACCGTACAATGCGATGCCGATTCTCACCATTCGGCAAGACAGTTCCGGCAAATCAATGGCAATAGCGCTGTTGCCCGTATGTATAATCGGGATGTGAATATCATTCTCCCGCAGCGCATCGACCACGTCCTGAAAACGCCGATATTGTTCCAATGTATAGCTCTTGTCTTCTTCATCCGCCGTGGCATAATGAGTGAACAAGCCCTCAACTTCCAGATGCGGAATCTGCTGTGCAGCGCGAACGAACGCAACCGCTTCTTCTCCGGGAAGCAAGCCAAGGCGTCCCATGCCGGAGTCGATTTTGATATGGACTTTTAGTCTGTGCGAAAATTCCGAAGGATCAAGATCTCTGATACACTCCAACACATCCAGGCTGAACACATTCAGCGTGATATCGTGTTCCCATGCGGTTCTCACGCCATGTGGCGGCGTGTATCCCAACACCAGGATCGGGAGTTTGATTCCGGCATGGCGAAGTTCCAGCGCTTCATCCAGAAAAG
This sequence comes from Fontibacillus phaseoli, assembly GCF_003337355.1. Lineage (GTDB taxonomy): Bacteria > Bacillota > Bacilli > Paenibacillales > Paenibacillaceae > Fontibacillus > Fontibacillus phaseoli. The sequence continues at coordinate 209,866 of NZ_QPJW01000003.1, forward strand.
CGACGCTGAGATAATCCGCTCCATACCGTTCAAGTTCCTTCGCGACAGTCACTGCGCCATGTCCATAAGCATTAGCTTTTACACATGCAAGCAGTTTCATGTCAGCCGGCAGTCCCTGCCGCAGTTCCGCATAATTGGAATGCAGTGCGTCCAAATCAATTATTGCCCGGGTCGGTCGATACATCACTTGCACTTCTAGGTCACCTTCTCTAATGTTTGAAAGTCCATGCTCCAAAATAAATACTCAAACAATACACTAATGGTAATGTCCCGGGGAGCGGCTGTCAAATCCGAGAGAAGGGTTCTAATGAAGAAAGAGGCGAATAGACGGGTTCCAGATGATACATTTCACCTGAACGACCGTAATCCGCCTACTTTACTGAATTATTTACCCGTTTGGTCCTGCATAGAAGCGGCGATTTTCACCATTTCGTTGACGGGAAGATTATCGCTTGTAATCCGGAACTCCAAGCCGTCCGTGGTCCAGGTCAACGTTTGAAGTTCATCGCCGGTCAACAATCCGGCGGTAAAGCCAAGGTCAATCAATTCGCCGGGAACCAGCGAGGCCGTCCGGTCCGGCGACCTGGATTCCGTGAGCGTAAATTGATATGTACCGTCATATCGCAGAAGCACCAGGCTCCGATCGCTGTCTTCGACGATTTTATCATCCTGATAAACGACGCCGTCAGGCAAATAGGTTGGAATAATAACGCCGAACGGATCGGACAAAGCCGGAAGCACAGCGTTTCCTCCTTCTTCTTCAGCACCTAAGGCCGTTTCTTCCGACGCTTGCTCATTCTGGTTAGCCTCCGGTGCCTTTTCAACCAGCATGCCGTTCTCATCCACTTCCAGCAGCGTTCCTTTTGCATCCTGGGCAGCCGTATCCAGATTATGCTGCATATCAAAGGATTTGTTGTCAAACTTGGGATTAAAATCAAATTTGTCGAATTTGACCTCGACGACTACCTTAGCTTGGGAATCCGAAACCTGCACTTGTTTTGGTGCATAATTTTCTTTGGTCAACCAGATTTTTTGACGCACGAGCGCATGCGTGTTGTAGTTGGCCGCCACTTCGAATACGTAGTTGTCTTTGTCGCTCGCGAATTGGCGTGAGCCGTCGCTAATAATACTGCGTACCAAGGTTTGATAGAGGTACACCTGGCCCTGATTTTCCGGCCAATCGCTCTGGAAGCGGAAACTTTTGTTCAGGCTTGGCGTCAGGACGTATACGCCCTGTTCATTGCGGAGAACGATCTGGGTCACGTCCTTCTCGGCATTGGTGAGTGCGATCCGGTAAAAGGACGGATTTTGATACCAGACCTCGACTTTGTACTCCTGGGGCTTGTCACCTGTATACAACGTCATGATGCCGGAGCCCTGATAGCTTTCCAATTTGGTAACCACTTTGTCCAAATCCTTGACGACGCCAGCGGCATCCTTTTTCCCGCATGCGGCCAGTACGATGCTTAACACGATCAAAATAGTCAGCATCTTTGTGATCCGACGCATGAGATCATCCCCTCTGCAGTTTGATTTCCTAAACTGATACATGTCTATGAGGGAACTTGGCCGATTATGCAGACGAGTTCCGGCTTGGCCGAAAGAGACTGGCTTACGGGGTCATTTATACGTTGACCTTGAACGGCTCCGGATGTAATATGAAACTAAATTCGTAAACAACTGTGATGAAGGGTAAGTAGACAGACATGCAGGAATTTCAGAGAGCCGGTGGTGGCTGTAAACCGGTATTCCGCGTTTGATCGAATGGCCTTTGGAGTTGCTTTGCCGAACTGTCCGCCTAGGGCATAATAGGGAAAGCCGGGGTTCCCGCCGTTATCAAGGGATAGGTATCGAGAATATCGGGATTGAAAATATTTCAAGTTCATTCTCCGTACCGGTCGAGACGGCCAGTTCCCCATTGCCAAAGGGCGGAACGGTCAATTAAGGTGGTACCACGATAACTTCGTCCTTATGCGGACGGGGTTTTTTTATTTTTTTCAAGGAGGTGATGGCCGTGGAAGATGGCTGGTGGTGGCACAGTTCGATTCGCTGTTCAGTTCTCGAATGCAAAGACCTGTTCTCTTCGGAGGACCTGGTGCCCAATTTAAGGAGGAAATCAAATGAACCAGAAACACAAAGAGCGAATGCTGACAGGGGACCGCGTGACCGGAAAACTTCATCTCGGCCATTACGTCGGCAGTCTGCAAAACCGTGTGATGCTGCAAGGCAAGTATGACTCTTATATTCTTCTCGCCGATGTACAGGCGCTGACAACCCATTTTGACAGACCCGACTCCATCCGGGAGCATTTGCGCGAAGTGGCCCTCGATTATTTGGCGGTCGGGATCGACCCTAATCAAGCCACGCTATTTCTCCAATCCATGGTTCCGGAAATCGCCGAGTTAACCGTTTTCTTCTCCATGTTCGTCACGGTAAATTCATTGCGCCACAATCCTACGATCAAGTCCGAGTCGAAGGGCAGCAGCCTTGACGAACTGTATTACGGTTTTCTAGGGTATCCTGTAAGCCAGGCGGCCGATATTACTTTCTGCAAAGCTTCAATTGTACCTGTAGGCGACGATCAGCTCCCTCATCTGGAACTTGCCCGAAAGGTCGTGCGCCGGTTCAATGAGCTGTACCGGCCTGTATTCCCCGAGCCGCAAGCGCTGATCAGCGAAACGCCGCGGCTGGTTGGCACCGACGGCAACGCGAAGATGAGCAAAAGCCTCGGCAACGCCATCGAGTTGGACATTACGCCGGAACAATTGTCCTATAAAATCCGCCGGGCGGTTACTGACCCGGCCCGGATTCGGAAGCATGATCCCGGACACCCTGAGGTATGTCCGATCTATGCATACCACAAAGTATTTGAGCCGTCGGGAGCCCCGGAAATCCATGAAGCCTGTGAACGCGGATCGATCGGTTGCACCGAATGCAAACATCGCCTCGTCGCCTCGCTCAACACGCTGCTGGAACCGATGCGCGAACGGCGCTCCCGTTATGCGGGCAACCCTCGCGTTATCGATGAGATCCTTATGGAGGGGACCAGACGGGCCCGGGAGATTGCGCGGGAAACCTTGTCCGAAGTGCGCGAAGCAATGGGACTCGACTATTTCCGTTTACCTGAGGAAGACTAACTGGATTCCATACAGCTAATTCCCGTAATAACGGCTCATGGTTGTGATTAACTGTAGAACCTACAGTTATTTCTTCCGTTTCAGGCCGATACCTACAAATATCTTGTTTTTAACTGCAGGTTTTCCAGTTAATGAAGAGAAATGGGCTCCAAGTCCCAAATTAACTGTAGGTAATCCGGGTATTTGCATCAGTCAATTCCATTCCCATGAAAAAACGGTTGGGGCAATGAACAATTTGCCCCAACCGTTTTTTAATTACCGCCGTATTCTTCTCCGTCTCGGTCTTCTCTCCAGCAGCAGGATCGCCAGCAAATCGAACAGTACCAGAGGTAAAATAATCGGCGCAAAAGTCGCATGGGCCTTGCTGCCTTTATTATGAACCGCTTCAGTCTTGAGATACAGCCTGCCGTTTCCTACTTTCACGATCTTACCGTAGAAGACCGCTCCGGTTTTTGTCTTGATCCGAACCGGCTTACCCAGATACTTCCGGGCCAGATTTCCGCGTGCCGTCGCCGTCAAAAATCCCTCACCTCCTCTAGGTCATGACACAGTATACGTGCCAAACCCCAAGAAAGATTGGGCAGGTGTCCCGGTTCATCGGGACGTCTCCCTATTTTTATTCCGGAAAACGGCCTATGGAAAACAGATAGCTCTCCAGCACCCGGGTGACCCGCTCTTTGTCCAGTCGCTGCGGATCGAATAAAGCGTGCATGGCCAGGCCGTCGACCAGCGCGTATAGCTTATCCGCCTCCAGGTCCATCTGAACCTCTTGCTTTAACAAGCCAAGGCGGTTCAACTGCTCAAGAATATGCCGGATTAAGCCGGATATCCCGTCATGGTGCGCATCGAAGTTATCCCGCTTATGGTTGTGATAGGCTGTGAACACAAACCAAACCTCCATTTCCGCCCTTGTCTGCTCATCGGTCGGCACAATCTCGAGCAGCATACCAAGCACTTTGTCCTTGGGAGGAAGATCCTGAGCAGCTATAGCCGCGATACGGAGCCCCGCCCTCTCCTTCACAAGGTTCATGGCATAAGCCAACAGGCTCTCCTGGGAAGGAAAATCATGCCTCAGTGCCCCTAGCGACAAGTTGGCCTCTTTGGCGATGTTCCGCACGGTGGCCTCCTCCATGCCCTGGTTAACAATAACCCGCCATGTAGCTTCCGCGATATTTTGTTTTCTTTGTTCATGATCTACTTGTTTTGGCATAAGTCCAGTGTATCAGAAAAAAACGGAGTGGACATTTTTTTAATACATATGTATTATATAAAATTAAAACCATCCGATTTTTATTTTTCAAAGGAGAGAATATGACTAACGTTGCCTGGATGATTGTGATCTGCGAAATAGCCTTTTGGTTCGTCATTATTGCCGGTTTGACCGTACGATATTTCTTCAAATTGCCGAAGCTCGGATTATTTCTGCTGGCGTTGACCCCGGTGATCGACCTGATCCTTCTTGCCATGACCGGCTTGGACCTATATCGTGGGGCTGAAGCCACTACGGCCCATGCCATTGCCGCCGTCTATATCGGCGTATCGATCGCCTTCGGCAAAAGTATGGTCGGCTGGGCTGATGAACGTTTCCGTTACTATGTCGCCAAACAAGACGCCGCAAAACCGGTCAAACGATATGGAATGGATTATGCCAAACATTATCTTAAGGGCTTCTTCCGGCATATCCTGTCGTTTCTGATCGGAGCCGGACTGCTCATCGGTCTCATTTATTGGATTAATGACCCTGCCAGAACCGAGGCTTTAAGCGGCGTGCTTAAATTATGGTGCCTTGTGCTGGGCATAGATCTTCTCATCACTTGCAGCTACTTCATTTGGCCCAGACAGGCGAAATCCAAAAACGATACCTCTTCCGGCCTTTAAAAGCGACTAATCCAGCGGTGTAGTACTGATCTCATAGATGAGGATCGAAGCGGCAATCCCGACATTCAAGGAATCGCATATCCCGTGCATCGGGATCGAAACTTTGCGGATCGCGTCTCCGCCACCGTGCCAAGCTTCGGAAAGGCCATAGCGTTCACTGCCTGCAACGAGGGCCGTATTGCCGCCACGCCGAGCCGCCTTGTAACATTCCTCTGCGGAAGAATCAGCCAAATAGATCTCGTAGCCCCGGGAAACCAGCCAATCCACACAATGCTCTGCCGCTGCAAAACAAACCATCGGGATTACAAACGCTGCCCCCATACTGGCTTTGATCAGTTTGGGGTGGGTCAGCCTCACTTTGGGGTTGCAGATCAATAGGGCATCCACCCCCGCCCCGTCGCAACTCCGCAGGATGGTTCCGATATTGCCGGGAGATTCCAGTCCGTCCAGCACCATGACCAAAGCGTTATCCGGCAGGATCAGCTCAAGCTCATGTTCAGGAATCATAGGCAATTCCGCAACCGACAGGAAACCGTCGGGTTTGTCCCGGTCAACCAGCTTTCCCAGCACCTTTTTGGAAATCAGACATACTTCGCCGGCCGCATGGATCATGCTCTGTGCCAAGTGGAACGCTTCCCGGCTATACGCGCATTCCGGACAGAAATAGAAGGCGCTGATAGGCAGCCCCGCCATAAGCAGTTTTTGCTGCGACCACATCCCTTCGGCAGCAAATCGCAGCCCGGACTGATCGGCGGTTCCGTGATTCAGCATGCGCCTGAGCTCCGCTATTTTTTCATGATGCATACCGACCGCTTTGATCTTATGGCGATACTTATCGAGTAATAAAGCTATTTCCGTAGAAATCATGTCCATCGTTCCTTTTATGCCTGGATTATACCATTCACCTTAATAGATCAAACTTGCGGCCGAAACATCGAGTTCGGTTCCTACTTGTTTTTGATATAATCGGTTCCGCAAAAGACAAAAAAGCCCGCCGCTTGGGATCAGCGGGCAGGCTATATTTTATCTATTTTTTCGAATAGACGATGCGCTTAATGCTGTCGTAAGAGAGACAGAAGGATTCGGCAAGAAAATCAATGGAGTGTCCTTCCCGGAATTTGTTGCGAATTTCTTGATTTCGGCGACTCAGAAAATCCCGGCTTCCGGAGTTTTCGCCCCACTTTTTGCGTACGCCTTCACACTTTGGAATGTACAGGGTAGCTCCTTGAACATATTTCTGGAGTTCTCTCAATAAGTCTTCCGGTAAAATGACTTCCGCTTTTATATATTTCATCTTTGCTCCGCTCCTTAATTCGTTTTGAATTTAAGGGAGCAAAGCCTGCGGCAATCAACTATGGAAATAACCATTCCGTTAAAAGAGGCGATAATTCATTACCGCTCCATGCAAGTTATCGCCCCAGTCGATCCTGCAGACTTTGCATGGAGCCCAGCGAGTACGAAATCGATAACCCAAACCACTTTCGGATTCTCCTTTCAAACTTAAGCAAGTATTTTACATAAATATCTCCCATATTCCATAAAAAGTCTATAACATCGTTCACAACATTTCCGTTCACTCTGTTTGAGCTTGTTCTTCAGGCAGATGCCGCTTGGCCAAAAATAAGAATGGCAGTCCGAACGCCGCTGTCAGAGCAATAATCCCGAAGATCAGCAAGGGCTGACTTACGCCAATGGCATCCAGTAAAAACCCGCCCAGCAAAGGGGCCATGACATTCCCCAGATTGTTAAATCCAAACATGCCGAAATAGGTCCCGCGGAGTTCATGTGGAGCGATCCGATCCACCAGCACGTCCGTCATGGTGAACATTAAGACTTCGCCGATCGTAAACAGGATAACCCCAAGCATCATAGTCCAAATATTGGGCACAAGACCGAATATGAGCAGGCTGCAGGATACGCAAAGATTGCCTGCAATCAGCGGCACGATAGGGGAAAAGCGGCTGGAGAACCGGACGAGCGGGAATTGAACCACTAGCACCACGACCGCATTCAGAGACAGCATGTAACCGAACCATTTTGCTCCGTCCGTGAAGCTTGGACTTAACTCCAAATACTGCGCCAGCGTCGAACTGAAATGTCCGTAACCCAGCACGCAGAAGATCATTCCGATCAGGACATATACAAATATACGATCCCTTCCGGTTACCCTCAGCGCCCCTTTTAGAGTCATTCTATTACTGCTTTGCTCCGTCACCCCGCCAATCTCTTTATGGAGCAGGAACTGGGCAACAAGAACCGCCCCATAGCAAAAGTAAACAAGGCCGGCTATGTAAAAGGCGTTTCCCGAATTGGAGTTGCCCATCTGCAATCCGAGAATCGGTCCGGCCACGACCCCCAGATTAATGGCGGCATAACGGAGATTGAATACCAGCAACTTGCTCTCCTGGGGAGTGATATCCGCCAACAGCGCGCGGGACGTCGGTTCGAACATCGCGCGGCAGAGTCCGTTAAGTGCGTTAATGACGAAGAACATCCAAATTTGATCGGCCAGTGCGAAACCGACAAATACGACCGCCCATCCGAAAATCGAAATAAACAGCACTTTCTTGCGGCCGATGACATCCGATATGTACCCGCCATAGAAGCTTGCAAATACGCCGATCAGCGAACTGACCGCAACCACGATACCGGCCTGTGAGGGCGAAGCTCCCAATCGGTTGATCAGGTAGATCGAGAGAAAGGGAATACTCATAGAAGTGGCCATCCGGCCAAAAATCGTCCCGATGATGATGGTCCATGATAACGGATGAATTTGTCTCAAGTGTGCGTTCATAAGCGATGCCTTTCCTGATCATGATTTAAAAACTATTGGACTATTAAAACCGAGATACCGTTTTCTGTCAAGAAATTTGCCGGAACAGAAAAAAAGTCCAAAAGCCGTCGCTGTTTGATCAACAGACGATGACTTTGGACTAGGGGGACTATTTTATTGAAGAGAAACTATTCAGCGAAGTATAGAGTCAGGCCTCTAGACCTGCCCGGACGCAGTAATCCTATTCGTTCCGGATGGCTGCCGCTCCCGGTTCGTTTTCATTTTCTCGAGTAAGATGTCATGGAAACTAAGAGACGCACTATGACTATCATTTCGCTTTTCCCTATTAGCCGCTGATGCCTTGGGGTATTGGGAATGATAAGGCACGGGGCTATGTACGCTGAGATTCATATCATAACTCCTTTGCAAAAAAGGGTACTGGCCTTGGCCGCAAATCACGATGCCGCATTTAACTTTCGGCATCCCGATTCCGCCGCGCCGCATTTCTCTTACTCTTACCCTCTATGCACTTCCCGTAAACGCCCGCCGGCCAAAACAGGAATAAAGTACCCCTTAACGCCTTACATTCAACGCTCGGCAGGAATTACGATCTGGATCGTTGTACCGATACCCGGCCTGCTTCCGATAGTAACTCCGTACTGGGTGCCGAAATGGAGCTGGATCCGGCTATTGACGTTCCTGATGCCGTACCCGGTGTTCAGACCTTCCACCGGATCAAAGATTTGCCGGATCAGCTCTTCGGACATCCCGATGCCGTCGTCGATGATTTTGAATACGATATTCGCTCCTTCCCGCTTCCCGGAAACTCGAATGTGGATGCTGTTACCGAACCAGGCATGCTCCAGCGCATTCTCGATGAATGGCTGCAAGATTAACTTCACGGTAACGTAATTGATAATCTCGGGTTCAATATCGTAAAAAATGGAGACCGAATCCCCGAATTTGGTCGTCTGGATATTCATATAAGCCTGTACCTGCTCCAATTCGCTGCGGATCGGGATTACGGTTCGACCCTCATTCAGGGACAACCTGTAAAACTTCGCCAGATCCAGCACCATCCGCTGCAACTTGTCCACTTCGCCGAACTGGGCCAAGCGGCTGATCGAAGACAACGTGTTATATAGAAAATGCGGGTTGATCTGGGCTTGCAGCGATTCCAGTTCGGCTTCCTTCTTTTCGATCTGGGTCACGTATACCTGCTCAATCAACTGGTCAATGTTGCGGCCCATTTCATTCAGAGCCGAAGCAATTTGCGAAAATTCATCTTTCCCCCGATAGCCCATCCGTTTGCGCAAATCCCCTTCGCGGAAGGCGTTCAACACGAATACAATCTTATTCATCCGGGTCGAGAAATACCTTGAAATGAACATCCCGGCAAAGGTAAAGATAACCAGGCAAAAAAAGCAGATCAGGATAATGAATACACGCACCTTTTTCGAATCCTGCTCCATCACCGTCATGGGCACATAGGCCGCGAGCTGCCAGGACTGGTCTCCGACCGATTCCTGGATGGTCAAGTATTCCGCGCCCGGATGACTTTCATTAGACGTTATAGGAACTGTCCCCGACTGGTAAAGAACTCTCCCGTATTCGTCTTTAATGACAAGCGCGCTGCCGTTCCCGATTTTACTATAATCCACCGCCTGAAACAGTTCCTCTGTTCTGACGCTGATTCTCATGAATCCGATTTCCTTTAGTTCGAGTGGCTTTTCAAAATCCACCAATCTGCGCAGCAAAGAAATCCGTCCGAATTCCATATCCCGCTCAACCCGTTGCCACAGCTTGGTTTCCCCGAATTGTTCCGGTGGAAAGCCCGAATGCCACGGCTTATCCTCAATCCGTTTCAAATGGTATATATTATAATTTCCTTCGAGTTCATCCGGCCGCTCGTTGTCGAGCGAACCGTAATAAACCTCCGGAAGCGTTTCGTTCGCCAAAAATAAATACATCGCGATATTCAATCCGGTAGAGTTCACTGCGATCGAAAATTTGGGTTTGAGGATTTTGGTGGTCCGCTCGTAGCTCTCCCATCCTTTTTCAAAATGCCTGAGTTGGGTAATCAGGGAGTAGTCGCCGTACAGCATCGCTGATATCCGATCCACGTCTTTCAATTTGTATTCGATATTGTCTTTCATTTGAATCAAGGTGCCCTGAATGTTGTTTCTCGTTTGCTGGCGGATCGAATCCTGGTACATCGAATGCGAAAAATAGCCTATGGCGATCACGGGCAAAATAATGAACACCATGTAGGTAATCATCAATTTATACCCGAAAGGAACATATTTATGCGGTTTGGACTTCCCAAAAGATGGCATGATCGTTTCCTCCGTCGCTACTCTCGTTTGCGAAACTCCATTGGGGTCATCCCGTACGTCTCCTTAAACTGCCTGCTAAAATAGGGAATATAACGGTAACCGACCTGATCGGCGACCTCATATATTTTCAAAGAAGGTTTTTTTAACAAATCCCGGGCCTGTTCCATGCGCATGCTGATCAGCATTTCGCTGAAGTTTTTACCCGTTTCTTCTTTGAACAGATGCCCCAGATAATTCGGAGAAAACGAAAACTGTTCCGCGATGTCCTTCAGCGTAATATTGTCCTTGATTCGATCTTTCATCGTTTTCAAGATTTCGCGGATCAGGCGGCTATTTTTGGTGGCCCTTTTCTTCCGGATCATTTCCGAGATTTCAAACACTTTGCGGACAAGCCAGGAACGGATATCGCCCATCATCTCAAATTTCAGCACAACATCGAGGCTGTGCAGTTCTATCCCCAGCATGTCAAACAAGTCCTCATCCAATTCCTGCAAATAATGATCGAGTTTGAACACGATATACATCGCCAGATTATACACCGTAAATTTAGAACGCAGCGTGGAAACCGACTTGAACAGATTGTCGATTTCATCATGGACGCGGACGAGATCATAATTCGCCATCGCCTTGAACAAAGCGTCCAGACGGATATCCAGTGTCTTGGCGTCGTTTAGCTCGGGCGCCCTCCTGACATCCTCGTAATTGATGACTTGACCGCGGCCGAAAAACATTTTGCCGTCCAACGCTTCCAGCGCCTGCTTGTAGGATATCGTGAGTTCGGAGATATGCTGTACTTCTTCGCCTAACCCCACCGTGATTGACATCGAAATCGTGGAATCGATCGAGCCCCGGATTTCTTCAAGGCTTCGTCCCAGTCCAGAGCCATGCAGTACTACAGCCATCCGGTTTCTAGTCAATTTGCAGCTGTGAAGTCCGTTGCTGTAAATCACTTCGTAAAGCTGTTTGAGACAACTTTCAAGTTTTTTGTGAGCATCGTTCTCCAGATTCTTCGATTTCACCCAGTGCAAATCATCAATTTCAAGCACCGCCGCGCGAAGCGGTCCATTCAAATGATCCAGATCGTAGGAAGACGCCAGTTTCATCAAACTGTCGGAGCGATCCCAGACCAATTCCCCTTCCAACAACCGGACAAGAAGGTCGTTCTTGGCCATCGGCTTCATGTGGCGGTAGTTCTCCTCGGCTTCCCGCTGCTTGGCCTCCAATTTCAACTCCTCCGTAATTCCGATCAGCGAGGCGATGAGTTCTTCGTCGTCCATCGGTTTTAACACATAACTGCATGCCTTTAACGATAGAGCTTCTTTGACGTAATGGAAATCCTGATAACCGCTTACAAAAATAATTCTGACGTTCGCCTTCTTGTCGATGGCGATCCGGGCCAACTCGAGCCCGGACATATTCGGCATATTCACGTCCGTGACCAGAATATCGATCGGCTGCCGGTCCATCACTTCGCAAGCCATAAACCCGTTGCTGACGGCTCCAACGACCTCAAGTCCAAGATCGGACCACGGAATAAACCGCTTCATCCCTTCCAAATCAAGCAATTCGTCATCGGCCAACAACACTTTATACATGGTGCGGATCCTCCTATAGGTAGGCTCTGTCTCAAGTATATCTCTCCAAAATGTTCCTGAACAGATACGGAAATAAAGGGCCCGGAAGAACCAGGCCCTTTTGGGAAAAGAGTTTACTGACCATTAAGCATCGCTTTGTTCTCGCTCCACTTGGTGGCAAAGTGCTCCAGCGTCTTCTCGAATCCGGCAGCCATCGTATCTGCATCGGCCTTATCGAGCAAAGCGAGCGTCTCCTCGTCGTTCTTCGTATACAGTGTTTGCGCTCTCACTTGATCCCAGATGTCTTTGGCGCGCTGGAACGCAATGCCGGCCTCGCTGTCAGGACTTGGCGGCATATTGACGAATTCCGTAGCGTCCCCTTGCGTTTTCCAGGTGATTTGATACTGCCAGTAAGTCGCCCAGTTCCGCTCATTTTCGGCCAGGGTCGTTTCGTACTTGCCTTTCGTGTCGTCCGCGAAAACGGTGTTGCCGACCCACATTACCGGATCCATGAACTTCTGGTACTCTGCTAGCTTATCTTTTTGGGTACCGTACTTCTCGGTAAACTTAGGCGTATATCCGTCCGCTTCATATCCTTGCCAGTACTCGCCTTCTACGCCCCAGAATTGGAGCGTTGTTCCTTGCGGACCGGTCCACCAATCGAGAAACGCGAAGACCGCTTCCGGATCTTTGGCGCTCGTAGTGATGACGGCTGCGTTCCAACCCAATTTGTTGTAGGTTCCCGGATAAATTTTGTTCTTATCCAATCCTTCTTTGTGAATTGGCCAGACCATGAAGTATCCCAAATTCGGATCGTTCGGGTCTTTCTTTCTCAATTCGGTATCCGCCGCCATCGCATAAACAGTCGGGTTTGCCGTAGCGTATACCGCTACCCGGCCATTCAGCAGCTTCTCGTCGACCTGGTCGCGGGTTTGCGTAAACGCATCCTGCGTCATCAAGCCTTCGCGGAACAATTTTGCGGCAAATACAACGGACTCGCGGAAAGGTTCATCCTTATAGATCGATTTCATCTTGTCGCCTTCCGGGACGGCAAAGAATCTCGTAAAGCCCAAGTTATTCTCTTTAAAGGCAGAATAGATTTGGTCCAGTCCATGCCCTTCCGCAGCAAGGTCGGTTTCAAACGGGATCATGTTCGGATACTTTTCTTTGACCTGTTTCAAATAGGCGTATAAATCGTCCGTCGTTTCGAGCTTTGGCGAACCAAGCGTCGTATAGATCTCCTTGTTTATAACCCAGCCAGCGTTCCCGTTCGGACGGTTGGTATACCAGTTCGGGAATTGATACAGCTTGCCGTCCGGCGAACGAAGCATGTTCAATGCTTTCGGATCGAGCCATTTTTTCAAGTTCGGATATTTATCGATATAATCGTCCAGCGGCACGAGCAAGCCCGCTTCCCGGAGCCGTTCGACATCGGTGCCCCGTTCGCCCCAAACAATGTCAGGCAATTCGCCGGAAGCGATCATCGTATTCAGCTTTTGCGCAGCGTTTCCGCCGTTCGGCACTTCTGTTACGGTGACTTTCATGTTGTCCTGCACCCATTTCGTGGTGGCGTCATCGCCCCACTTAGGCATCGTGTACCAGTCGTAATTGCCGAACAGAGAAATATTAAGCGGTTCCTTTCCAAGCTCGTAGAGCTTCGGCCCTTCGGAGGTAGTCTCTGTGTCTGTTGGCTCCGCATTGTTGCCGGACTGGTTGGCCGGCTTGGCGTTGTTATTTTTACCGGAGCATCCTGCAATCAGTGCAATAATCGTGAGTACCGATAAAACAGTAACCAGCCATTTTCTCCTCTTCATCATAGCGCTGCTTTTCCCCTTTCAGAATACAAATGATATGATCTATGGCTAAAGCTTGTGCTCTAAACCCGCTTGAAATGTCGGTTGTCCACTTAAGCCTACTCCTTCAGTGAACCGACCAGTACGCCTTTGACAAAATATTTTTGCACAAAAGGGTACACGCAAATAATCGGAAGCGTTGCAACGATCATCGTCGCCATCGAAAGCGATTTACTTGTGATGGTTTTGGCCCGTTGCAGGTGCGCCAGCGACGAAGCATCCAGGGAACCGGCCTGTTCGGAAACAATATTGGATAACAGAATCTGCCGCAGAATGGTCTGAATAGGGTACTTATTCTGATCGGAAATATAAATCCCGGCAAGGAACCATTCATTCCAGTGCGACACTGCGGTAAACAGAGCCAGGGTGGCAATAACCGGACCCGACAAGGGGAGAACAATTCTGAATAAAGTGCCCCAGTTGCCGCATCCGTCGATTTTGGCCGATTCCTCCAAGCCGGAAGGCAGCCCCTGGAAGAAGGTTCTGAAGATAATCATGTTCCAGACGCCGATTAATGAAGGAATAATGAAAACCCAAAACGAGTTCATCAGACCGATGTTACGAATCAGCATGAAGGTAGGGATCAGCCCGCCGCCAAAATACATTGTGATGATACACATGACCATATAATATTTGCGGCCCATTAGCTCCTTTTTGGACATGCCGTAAGAAAAGATCGCCGTGCACAGGATGGCGGATGCCGTACCAATAACGGTCCGGAGAACCGAGATGAGAAATCCGCTCATGAGACGGTCATCTTTGAATACGATTTTATAGTTTTCCAAGGTGAACACTCTCGGCCAGAGCGTAACTCCACCTTTGGAAGTATCTAGCCCCTGGTTAAATGAAACCGTTAGGGCGTTCAAAAAAGGATAAAGCGTCGAAACCGCAAGCAGAATAAGAAAAGTATAGATGAAGACCATCATAATGCGATCACCCAAGGTGTCCTTCATATCAAGCAACCTCCTCTGAATATATCCCGATTACCACAAACTGTTGCCCGACCGCCGTGCTATGAAATTCGCTATGGTGAGCAAGCCGACGCTAACTACGGCTTTGAATACTCCGACAGCAGTTGCATAGGAGTATCGGTAATTATCGATCCCGACCCGTACAACATACGTATCCAACACATCGGATACATCCCGGATCGCCGGATTGGCGGCGAGAATCAGGATATCCTCAAAGCCTGCGCTGAGCAGGTTGCCGATCGCCAGAATCATGAATATGACAACGACAGGCATAATAGATGGAAGCGTTATCAAGTAGATCTGCTTAAACCGGCTAGCTCCGTCAATCGAAGCGGCTTCGTAGGTATTCGGATCTACCCCGGCAATGGCCGCAAGATATACGATCGAACCGAAGCCGATCTCTTTCCAGACGTTGGTCGTAACGAGAATTCCCCAAAAATACTCGGGAAGCGACAGAAAGTTAATCGGCTGGCCGATAAAATTCAATTTCTGAAGCAACATATTAATGCTTCCGTTATCGACAGCCAGCATAGCGCTGACCAGACCGCCCAGAATAACCCAGGACATAAAATGCGGCAGGTAAGTGATCGTTTGGACCACCCGTTTGAACGCCATTCTTCGGACTTCATTCAGCATTAAGGCCAAAAGGATCGGCGCCGGAAATCCGATGAAAAACTTCAACAAGCTGATGACGATCGTGTTCCTCATCACCATTCCGAATTCCGGGGAATGAAAAAAGTAGCTGAAGTGCTTGAAACCTACCCACGGACTGCTAGAAAAACTTCTTCCGATTTTGTAATCCTGAAAAGCCATCAGGATTCCGTACATCGGTATGTAACTAAAGATAAAGATCAGGATGAGCGCCGGAATTACCATCAGTTGCAGATCGATTTGTTTATAAAATCGCTGCACCCCGTTCGGTTTTTTCGGTGTCGACTCAACCGGTTTTGATACGGATAGTTGCGCCATATCTGTTCCTCCCCCAACTGCATTCTCCGTCTACCTTTATTCTAAGTAAACGAGGGCAGGGTTACTATCTGCCCAATCAACGAAAAATGATAATAATCAACAAGGGTTATATATCATTACATGGAAGCTGTTTTTGTTGTAAGATAGTTCAGTGCAAATCTACTACACAGTTGTTCAGGAGGCTATACTTTTGAAATCCAATCCTACTCCCTTGCAAAAAAAATTACTCCCGAGGCACATCAGCTTTATGGCGATGGGCGGGGTTATCGGAACCGGTATCTTTAAGGGGAGTGCCGAAACGGTCAGCCTGGCCGGACCCGGCGTCATCTTCTCGTATGCCCTGGCCGGATTACTGCTCCTGGTCGTCATGGGGGCTATCGCCGAAATGGCCACCGTGTACCCCGGACTCAATATGAAAGATTTCATCCGCAAAGCGTTCGGTAATCGCATATCGTTCATCATCGGCTGGTTGTATTGTTTCATGTGGCTCGCCGTTTGCGTGATCGAAGTGATCGCGGCGGGCAGCTTCCTGCAATTTTGGCTTCCGGATGTTCCGCTATGGGTGCTAAGCTTGGCGAGCGCCGGATTCATCCTTGCCGTCAATATGATGAGCGTAGGCGGTTACGGCGAATTCGAATTTTGGCTCGCCGGCATCAAAATCGCCATGATCATTGTGTTTATCGTCTTGGGTGTCTGCATGCTGTTCGGGTTCATCCCGGGTGCGAGTGCGCCGTGGCGTCATAACTTCACCGCTTACGGCGGGTTTTTCCCCAACGGCTGGACTGCGATCTTTTCCGCGCTGCTTGTCGTCATGTTCTCCTATGGCGGCTCCGAGTTGATCGGACTAACACTGTCGGAAGCGCAGGAAGCGGAGAAGGTGCTTCCTAAAGTCGTGAAAAGCTTTATTCTGCGAGTCGTCCTGTTCTACACCTTGCCGATCCTGATTATTTGCGGGTTGATTCCATGGAATACCTTAAGCGAGCATACCAGCCCGTTTGTACAGGTACTTACTTCAGCGGGGTTGCAAGGCTCAGCGCATCTGATGAATTTCATCTTGATCACGGCGGTATTGTCTGCAGCCAACTCAGGAATTTACGGGGCAACGCGTATGCTGCACTCGATGGCGGTCGACGGTGAAGCTCCGGCCGGGTTAGCCCGTCTCTCCGCCAAAGGCGTACCGATAAACAGTTTGAAACTGAGCGCAGTTGTACTGATCCTGGGTTCCATGATCGCCTACTTTGCGCAAGATAATGTATTTCGCCTGTTGATGGCCGTACCGGGATTTGTCGTTCTGCTCGTATGGATCAGTATCCTGCTCGCAGAGTGGAAACTCCGCAAGACTTATCACGTCAAGCCCGGGTTTATCGTCTGGGGATACCCCTATATCACGTTTATTTCCGTGATTTGCCTGTCCGTCATTGCCCTGCTCTTTCTGTTCGATGCCCAAAACCGAATCAGCATCGGCGTCTGTCTGGCCGTGATGTGCGTACTGACGGTCTGTTCTTTCTTCCGCTTCAAACGGGAGTCACTCCGCCGCTGATTACCCGGTATTCTCCTGTTCTCTCCTGCCTCTATGCGTGTTACAATGAAGGTTGTTAATGCACGCAATTATGAGCACTTTATATAGAGATAAGCTGGGGGAGACTATGGAACTGGAATTCCAGACAGAATACGTTGCCGTCAAACAACCGAAAATTCCGCTTCGTTCTAAGCTGCGCAAACGCATCCGGCGAACGTATAGGTACGATACCGCCTTTTGGCGGATCGCCATGGCCGGTCCCTGGGGGGCCGGCATCTTCGCGTTTACCCTCGCCGCGCTGGGAATGCCGACCGGCCTGGGGGCTGCCTTCGATATCATGACGTTTGCCTTTGCCGGCACCATCGCTTTATTTCTGGGAGCGCACCTTGTCGCGCTGCTTCTGTCTTTGACCGGACTTCCGGTTCCCCGCCTTTATCTCGGTTCCGTCCTGTTCGATTTGGCTGCCATCTTTCTTATTTTCTTTCAGGAGGATGAAGCTTTCGCCATCTCGGCCATCGTCTCGACCGTCGTTACTATGGCCGGAATACTGATCGGCCTTTTACTCGGGTTATTAGCTTCAAGGAAAATCCCCTTACGATTCAAAGCCTGTCTGGCCGGCGTATTGGTTCTGGTCTGTTTGTCCGCGGCAGTTTGGCCGGATAAGGCCGAGCCCGCCATTTCAGCAGACCTAATGGACTTTCCGGCAATTTCAGCTTCTAATCCTGCCGAGCCTGGGTCTTACGGAGTAAAATCATTTTATTACGGCAGCGGCCGGGATTTCTGGCAGTCGGAATACGGGCAGGAAACCGACCTGATCTCGGATACCGTGGATGCTTCCGCCTACATTAAAAAATGGTCCCGATTCAGAACCTTTTATTGGGGATTTAATGAACAGGCCCTTCCCTTAAACGGCAGGGTATGGATGCCGGAAAGAGAGGGGCAATTTCCGCTGGTGCTCATCGTTCACGGTAACCATCTCATGGAGGATTACTCGGATGACGGTTACGCATACCTGGGGAAATTGCTCGCCAGCCGCGGTTTCATCGCGGTTTCCGTGGACGAAAATTTTCTGAATTACTCCGTCTGGACCGGAATCCCGGACAATGACATGAAGGTCCGGGCCTGGATGCTGCTGAAGCATTTGCAGCAAATCGGCAGCTTTGCCGAGAATCCGGACACCCCGTTCTACGATGCGGTCGATTTCGGGCAAATCGGCCTGATCGGCCATTCCCGCGGCGGTCAGGCCGTATCGATGGCTTTCGACTACAAGCGGTGGTTTGCTGCCGACTCTACGCTCAAGAATATGGATAACTATCAAATCCGCGCTATCGCGGCTATAGCGCCGACCGACAAAAAGGTCGACGACAGCTACGCCAAGCTGCAAGACGTCAGCTATTTGACGTTGCAAGGTGCGCGCGACGGCGATGTCAACGATTTTGACGGGGAGCGCCAATACGCCCGGACGTCGTTTTCGGCCGGAGATCCCTCCTTTAAAGCGTCCCTGTACATCGCCGATGCCAATCACAGCCAGTTTAATACCGGCTGGGGCGGCCGGGACGTCAGCTACCCGAAGGGGATTCTGCTGAGCAGAAAGGGATTGTTGCCGGCCGCCGAGCAGCGCAGCATCGCCAAAGTTTACATCTCTGCGTTTCTCGAGTCCACGCTCCATCGGCAGGAACAATACCTTCCGCTATTTCGCGACTATCGGTCGGGACTGTCCTGGTTGCCGGAGACCGCCTACTTTAACCGGTTTGAGAGCGGAAAGATGACTTCTTGGGCCAAATTCGACGAAGACATGAAACGGATGACCCTGCCGGGCGGAGGCGTCGCCGAGGGACAGGATCTCGTGTGGAAGGAAGAAGAAGCCAAAAACCGCCGCAAGTCGGGGAAAGGCACGCGCGGCGCCGTGCTAGAAAGAAACGGTGATGTCGATGACATTTCCACCTACAGCTTAAATTGGAAGAAAGCTGCGCCGTCGCCGGAGCCAGGTCCTGCACTCCTATCCTTCTCCCTGTCGGATCGGAGTTATGAGATGAAGACAGACGGCAAAGAGGCGGATGGGGAGCAGGTTGAGGCTGCAGCGGTGCAAGAGCTTGATATTGAAGTGGAACTGGAGAGCCTGGACGGAATTACCGTACGGCTTCCCCTGTCGGATTTCATGCCGATCTTTCCGCTGCCCGAAACCAGCTACACGCTTCACCCCTGGTTGGATCTTCATTTGTCGGACGGCAAATACAAGAACCCGACGGAAGCGGTCTTTCAAACCTACCAGCTTCCGCTTTCGGCCTTCACCGAAGAAGATGCCCGGTTTCATCCGGCTTCCGGCATCCGGAAGCTGACGTTCCGTCTTACCGGCGGATCCGGTCGGGTGATGTTGGACGATATCGGGGTATATTAAAAAAATATCATCGGACCGAACGGCAGACGGTATGCCGGCACTCTATGCGGATAGCCTAAGCGGACGCTCGCAGCACACTAACGGACGCAGGAGCCGTGGTGCTCTTTTGCTATTCAGTAATTTCAAGCCATAAACTAACTGGAAAACCTACAGTCAATTTCGCGGAAATCGCCTCTTCGGGACAATTAAATGGAAAACTTACAGCTATTTCGGTAGGTTTGAGCCATTTTAGTGGAAAAGCGTAAAATTAGCTGGAGGTTTTCCATCTAATTCACTCTGACAAACCATCTGGGCTCAATTAACTGGTGGAATCCAGTTATTTAGGCAAAAACAAGGGGAAGAACCCGCGCTTTTGATTCTCAAACGGACACAGAAGCCGTTATTGGCTCCGATTAAAGGCTCAATTAAATTTTCGCTCCTTTAAATCCCCTGGTGTCCGTTAAACATTTAAAGAGTAGAAAAAAAGCGAGGTTCCTTAGCGGAATCTCGCTTTTCTTCTACTCTTTCGGTACCAGGTTGTATATTTCGCCGCTTTCCATAACATCGATCAGCCGGTCCAACCATTCATAATACTTGACGGCTTCGCCCATCTTGCGCCGGTCTTCCTCAAGGATAGCCCGGAACGATTCCTCCAAGCCCTCCTCCCTCGACAGGGACTTGTTCAGCTCCTCCATCGCCCGGCGAAGAATCAAAATGTTGGTTTCCACCGCTTTCCTCCATTTGATCGCGAAGAAATCGGTAAACGTCTGATACCAGTCATACTCCACCTCGTACAAATCTTTACGCGATCCTTTTTCCCATACTTTATTCACCATTTTCAAGTCAAGCAGTGTACGGACCCCCGTGCTCATGCTCGTCTTGCTCATTTTCATTTCCAGTCCCATTTCATCCAAAGTCATCGGCTTATCTGCAAAAAAAAGCAGCCCGTACAAATGGCCCGTCGACAATGAAATTCCATATAAGTCCATGTTCCTGCCAATCGCTTCTATAACACGCTTACGCACTTTTAATAACTCGGCATGTTGTTCGTCTGAAAGCTGGTCCAAACTCATGCATATGTCCTCCTATTCATTGCGCACTACGTTAATCTGGACTGAATTCATTTATTTCCGCCGCATTTTTTTCGCAGGCGGAGAGATGCTTATTCTATATTAAGAAAAGGATGTCCAAAAGTAAAGAAGTGAACCGGGTAGCATTTTGGAGAATCCGGCAGTTATCGGGAGAATCTTTATGTACAGTTTTTTCTGTACGTTCTTTACGTACGGATTTAACGTTTGATCGATCACTTGCTCTTTTGCTACACTTGGAGCATGGTTTGGCGCGGACGGCACAAAATAAAATATACCGTGTCCATATAGAGTAATGAAAGTTACCGAATTCAAAAGGGGTGAATGTATGGGAAATGAAATCCTAAAAGTAAACCAATTAAGCAAACTGTTCGGACCTGGTACCGAGCAAGGCATCGAGCTGCTGAAGCAAGGTTATACGAAAGAACGGCTCGCCAAGGAAAAGGGCATCATGGTCGGCGTAAACCGCGTAAGTCTCAGCATCAATGAAGGTGAAATCTTTGTCATCATGGGTTTGTCCGGCAGCGGCAAGTCGACCCTGGTACGGATGCTCAACCGCCTGATCGAGCCTAGTTCGGGTGAAGTTCTGATCCATGGGCAGGATTTGCGGAAAATGAACAAGGCCCAGTTGCGTGAGGTACGCCGGAAGACAATCAGTATGGTCTTTCAAAAATTCGCTCTTTTCCCCCACCGCACCGTGCTTGAAAACGTTGAGTACGGTTTGGAAGTTCAAAAGGTAGGCAAGGCGGATCGCCGGGAAAAAGCGCAAAAATCACTGGAGCTTGTCGGTTTGAAGAACTGGGAACATGTTCTTCCCGACCAGCTCAGTGGCGGGATGCAGCAGCGCGTCGGTTTGGCCCGTGCTCTGGCTAACGATCCGGAAATTCTGCTGATGGACGAGGCGTTCAGCGCCCTCGATCCGCTTATTCGCCGCGATATGCAGGATGAGTTGCTGGAGTTGCAGGAAAAGATGAAGAAAACGATCGTCTTCATTACTCACGATCTGGACGAGGCGCTGCGGATCGGCGACCGGATCGCGCTCATGAAAGATGGCGAAGTGGTTCAAATCGGCACGCCGGAGGAAATGCTGACGCAGCCGGCTGACCGTTACGTCGAACGTTTTATCGAAGATGTTGATTTGTCCAAAGTACTGACCGCTTCCCGCGTCATGCGCCGTCCGGAAACCGTAACGCTGGACCGCGGGCCGCGCGTTGCCTTGCAGTTGATGCGGGAACGGGGCATCTCCAATTTGTTCGTCATCGACCGGGGCAAACGGCTGCTTGGGGTCATTACGGCAGAAGACGCCTCCCAGGCGCTTAAAACCGGAGGCACCTTACAGGATATCCTGATCAAAGACGGCCCTCGGGTTGCGCCCGATACCTTGTTGAACGAATTGTTTGAAGTGACCAGTTCGGCCAGAGTGCCGCTTGCGGTCGTTGATGAACAAAACCGGCTGCTTGGGGTCATCGTTCGCGGAGCCGTACTTGGCGCATTAGCCGGAGAAGTGGAAAACAAGGAGGTGAGCGGACATGAACTTCATTCCTAAACTGCCGCTTGCGGACTGGATCGAGGCCATCGTTGACTGGATGGCGGAAAATCTGGGGGACTTGTTTGAAGGGATATCCAAAGCGATCGAAGGTATCGTCAACTTTTTCTCAGGCCTGTTCCTTCTTCCCCATCCATTGCTGTTTATCGTGATTCTTGGCGCACTTGCTTATCTGGTCGGAAAATGGAGGCTAACTCTGTTTACGGTGATCGGATTCCTGCTCATCGATAATCTCGGCTACTGGCAGGAAACGATGAATACGTTGGGACTGGTCATTACTTCAGGTCTAATTTCGATTGTATTCGGGATTCCTATTGGCATCTGGAGCGCGTACAGCAAGACGGCCCACCGAATTATCTCGCCTCTGCTTGATTTCATGCAGACCATGCCGGCGTTTGTTTACTTGCTGCCAGCAGTAACGTTCTTCAGCCTTGGCGTCGTTCCTGGTGTGATCGCCTCTGTCATTTTCGCGATCCCGCCGACGATCCGACTGACCTATCTCGGGATCAAGCAAGTATCCGGCGAGTTGGCCGAAGCGGCCGATGCATTTGGCTCCACATCTTGGCAAAAACTGATCAAGGTCGAGCTGCCCCTCGCCATGCCAACGATGATGGCGGGAATCAACCAGACGATCATGCTATCCTTGTCCATGGTCGTCATCGCCTCGATGATCGGCGCCCAAGGGATCGGCGCTACCGTATATCGTGCCGTTACCCAGCTCAAAATCGGACAAGGCTTTGAAGCCGGCCTCGCTGTCGTCGTGCTGGCGATCGTGCTGGACCGGTTTACCCAAAATCTTTTCAAATCGAACAAAGGGAGAAGATAAAATATGAAGATTTCGAAGAAACTATTGATGCTTGCAGGTTTAGCCGGGGTTCTGGCGCTGTCCGCCTGTGGTACGGGCTCCGGCAATACCGCTAATACAGGGAATAACGGCCAATCGGGAACGGCAGACTCCATCGGAGTCCAGGTGAAACATGAGATTATCGGCATTGACCCCGGTGCGGGAATCATGAAGGCTGCCGCGGATGCGTTGGATCAATATGATCTTGGCGACTGGAAGCTGATTGAAGGCTCCGGTGCAGCTATGACCGCCATGCTCGACAAAGCGGTGAAAGCGGAGAAGCCGATCATCATTACCGGCTGGACGCCGCATTGGATGTTTTCGAAATATGATCTGAAATATCTCGAAGATCCGAAAAACGTATTCGGCGAAGCGGAAGAGATCCATACCCTTGTTCGTAAAGGCTTGAAAGAAGACCAGCCCGTCGCTTACGAATTTCTCGACCGGTTTGAGTGGACTTCCGATGAAATGGGCGAAATCATGACGGCCATCCAGGAAGGGAAAGATCCGATGGAAGCCGCGAAGACCTGGGCCGACAGCCACAGCGACCGCGTGGACAGCTGGACGAAGGATTTGAAGCCGGTCAGCGGCGACAAACTCAAGCTTAGCTACGTAGCCTGGGATTCGGAAATCGCCAGCACCAATCTGTTGGAGTATGTCCTGGAGAGCAAGCTGGGCTACGATGTCACAGCGCTTCAAGTCGAAGCCGGACCGATGTGGACGGGCGTTGCCAGCGGCGATGTCGATGCTACTCCAGCCGCATGGCTACCGCTAACGCATGCCGATTATTGGACAGAATACGGTGAGAAGCTTGAAGACCTCGGTCCGAACATGACCGGCGTTAAGACAGGACTGGTTGTTCCTTCCTATGTGGATCTGAAATCGATCGAAGATTTGAAATAACCTTTGTCCTTGTTGGATTATAAAAAAAGAAACCATCCCTCTGGCTGGGATGGTTTCTTTGCTACATCTATATTAAGAAGAGGGAGTATAATAAATGTACCATCCCTTCCTTAACGCAACCTTACGGAAACCTGAAAAACAGATTAATTTAAGGTTTAAATGTTACGAGTCGACTTACTCCCGGGCTGATATAATATTCGCCAATGCTTGAACCTGATCATCCTCGCATTCCACAAACACGACGAATTTTTCGGCTAGCAGGCTCTCCTCTATTAGTCTGGCATCTTTTTCCGGAATTCCCGCACCAATCAGTCCGACGATGAAATCGTCGCTACCCATTCCGATCTCGGCTCCAGCCAGCGATTTTGCCGCCGGCCCGACCGCCGCTACATTTGCCGGCTGCTCTTCCAAAATGGCGGCAATCTCGATTAACGGGTGGAATAGCGCATGATTTCCGTCCCCTCGCTCCGGTTTAGAAAGACCGGCATCCCGGCTGATGATCCCCAGTGCTTCCTCGGTTTTAGACACAACGG
Organism: Fontibacillus phaseoli; assembly: GCF_003337355.1. Lineage (GTDB taxonomy): Bacteria > Bacillota > Bacilli > Paenibacillales > Paenibacillaceae > Fontibacillus > Fontibacillus phaseoli. The sequence continues at coordinate 234,167 of NZ_QPJW01000003.1, forward strand.
ACAACTCCCCTTTTTTTACGCCAGCTTGTATTAAATCCTCAATGACCATGGCTGCATCGTGTCTGGTTTTCAGGATGGCCGTCAGCAATTTCGCCATGATAGTCCCTCCTCCATGGAATAGTGTATTCCGCCTCCACAAAAGTCCTTGAAATGTCTATAAACGGCATCCTTCCTTATGAAACAAATGAATATCCCGGCTTCCGCCGTGTCCCGGGTGGCCTGTTTCACATAGCTTATAAAAAAAGGAGGAGGAACGCCCAAGTGGAAGCTTATTATAATTGTTTACGCTTGAAAAACAAGAAGGTCCGCATTATGACGATGGACAGAAATCACTATACCGGAACGATCGTAGACGTGGATCACCAGTACGTATATTTGCGCCCGGATCGGGGTGGAAATGTCTATACATCGGCATTTTACCCCGGCGGTCCGTATGGAGGACCTTATGGCGGTGCCGGTTGGTCTGGAAACGATATCCTGACGTTAAGCTTGTTCACTCTGCTGGCTATTGCCCTGATTTAATTAAAAAATACGCATAATTATCAAAGGCCATCCCTGAGCAAATACTTTGCTTAAGGATGGCCTTTTTTATTGAACATGAAATTGTTCTTTCGAATGAATACTGGCCCGCTTCACCTAATTAATCAAATTGGATTTTTGAAGCAAACGCTGTATGATCATTGATACCTCTGCACGTGTGATGAAGGAATTCGGTGCAAGTTCGTTCACGCTTCTTCCCGATACGATGCCTGCTTGGACGCTAACGGCCACTCCATTTTTTGCCCAATGAGATATCTCTTCTTTATCTGCAAAAGGACGAAGCGCCGAATCGGAATCTAAGGTCGAACCTTTTGTTTCCAGTCCCGTTATCCTCATCGCGTTAGAGATGATCTCCATCGCCTGTTCCCGGGTGATTTTATCGTTCGGACGGAACGAGCCATCGCTGAATCCATTGATTAACTGGTAGGCGGATGCCGTAGTGATTGCACCGCTGAACCAATCCGAGGCGAGTACATCAGAGAATGCCTTCGACTCAGAATCATTTTCTTGCTTGAGTCCCAAGCCCCGAACTACGATCGACGCAAACTCGGCGCGTGTGATGTCACGATCCGGCTGGAACATCCCGTTTCCTGTACCGTTAATGACCATTCTTGATCCCATGTCGTTTACCGCATCTTTCGCCCAGTGATTCTCCACGTCCGCGAATTCCAAAGGATGCCACACAACGGAGTACATACTGTTCGTTAAACTGTTAATCTTCGCAAAATACGTACCCTCTTGGTTTACGACTTTTGTAGGCACATGACGTATTGCGCCATCCGCATCCACTACAACGCCCGTTGTGATCTTGTTCGGATCCGCGCTATCCGGAATCGCAATGGAACGTTCTACGAAAGCATCGAACTTCGTCACTTCTAACGTGCGGCCACCGTAAACTGCCTTAACGCTAAAATTCCATGGAGGAACTACCATCTGCAGCCCTTGGGCAGAAGCGGCTTTCTCTGCCGCTTGAATAGTTTCATTTGACGGAATTTCGATTTCTATGCGGAGCATAATGTCTTGAAGTTCCCTATTTGCCCCAAATTGTTCGGCTAGGGACTCTATGTCGATTCGTTGCGCAGGGAGCCTGTAAGCTGCCTGATTCGTACGAACTTCAACTATCGCCTGCTTATCCTCCATGTTCTTCAACATGCGGCCGTTAAGTTCAGCAATCACGATATCGTGCATCTCTGTAAATGGAATCGTAATAATAGCTTGATCGCCCGTTGTTTCAAGACGCTTTTGTAATTCTGCTTCGTCGACTTTAATAGTGGTAACTTGTTGCCCGTTCACTACGTCTATCGATTGCGTTCCGATATTCTCTACTTTGCCGTTTACGAGAATATTCACATTCTTATTCGCCGGAGTTGCTTCCGAATTTGAAGGTGTTGTTTCGGTCGGTGGACTATAAGAACCAGGATTATCATTTCCTGAAGACGCCGACGGCGTCACTGTGTTGGAAGCTGCTGATGACTCACTGCCGCCCTGTTCGTTGATTGCTTTTACCGTAAAGAAATAGCTAGTTCCGTTGGTTAGGCCGGTAATGACGATCGGGCCCCCGGCGCCTGTCGCTACAATATTGCCTGGCGATGAAGTCACCTCATATCTAGTGATAGAACTGCCGCCATTGTCGGCAGGGGGCGTAAAGGTGATCGTTGCTTGACCGTTTCCGGCCACAGCTGCAACATGCGTGGGAGCGGACGGAACGGTTGCCGGTTTTGCGCTCAATTCATTGGATTCAGCGCTTAAACCGCCTTCATTAATAGCTTTAACCACAAAATAGTAAACCGTGCCGTTGGCTAAACCGCTTGCTTCATAACTGTATACCGACTCAGTGACGGTAGCCGTCTCTGAACCATAGATGCCAGGGGTAGTACTTTGATAAATCCGATATCCCTCAGAGCCGGGAACCGGACTCCACGTCAGTTGTACCTTGGTGTTCCCCTCGATCGCTTGCTGCAATACGGGCGCTCCCGGTGCAGGAAACTGCGGAGTAGCGCTCGCCTCGTTGGATTCGGCGCTTAAGCCGCCTACATTTGCAGCTTTTACAACAAAATAATAGGTTGTACCGTTACTCAAGTCAGGTACGTGGTAGGTTGCCTCCGTTACGGTTGCAATAGATGTTTTGCCGGACAATCCCGGTGTCGTCGACATGTAAACGTCATAATAGGTTGCACCCGATACGGAGTCCCAGCTTAATGTAACTTGGCGATCGGCTGCCGTTACCCTGAGATTTGAGGGCCCCGAAGGCAATTTAATCTTCCACTTCGCGTACAAAGTAATCCCGTCCAGCGGTACGGTATCCGTGGCAAAGTTCCATGCCTCCGTCAATCCCGGATCCTTGTACCAACCGTCAAAAGTGGAGCCTTCCAGCGTCGGCTCTGCAGGTGCGGCTATCTTCGAGCCGAAATCCGCGGAAATCGGTGCTACCGGACTGCCGCCGGTGCTGTTAAAGTTCACCGTGTATTGATTCGCTTCATATTGCGCGGTCACCGTCAAGGCACCGGTCACATTGGTAAACTCCTTGTCCCAGCCCGTAAACGCGTACCCGGGTCTCGAAGGTGCCGCAGGTGCGGTGGCATCCTCTCCGTGATTCACCGGCTCCGTCTTCAACTCGGTTCCGTCCCAGTCCTCGAATGTGACCTGGTAAACGTTGATTTTCCACTTCGCGTACAAAGTAATCCCGTCCAGCGGTACGGTATCCGTGGCAAAGTTCCATGCCTCCGTCAATCCCGGATCCTTGTACCAACCGTCAAAAGTGGAGCCTTCCAGCGTCGGCTCTGCAGGTGCGGCTATCTTCGAGCCGAAATCCGCGGAAATCGGTGCTACCGGACTGCCGCCGGTGCTGTTAAAGTTCACCGTGTATTGGT
>NZ_QPJW01000003.1:237671-287522 GCF_003337355.1 Fontibacillus phaseoli
AGCGTCGGCTCTGCAGGTGCGGCTATCTTCGAGCCGAAATCCGCGGAAATCGGTGCTACCGGACTGCCGCCGGTGCTGTTAAAGTTCACCGTGTATTGGTTCGCTTCGTATTGCGCGGTCACCGTCAAGGCACCGGTCACATTGGTAAACTCCTTGTCCCAGCCCGTGAAGGTGTAGCCGGCTCTCGAAGGTGCCTGCGGTGCTGTGGCAGCTTCTCCTCGGTTCACCGTCTCCGTCTTCAACTCGGTCCCGTCCCAGTCCTCGAAGGTGACCTGGTAAACGCTGATTTTCCACTTCGCGTACAAAGTAATCCCGTCCAGCGGTACGGTATCCGCGGCAAAGTTCCATGCCTGCGTCAATCCCGAGTCCTTGTACCAACCGTCAAACGTGGAGCCTTCCAGCGTCGGCTCTGCAGGTGCGGCTATCTTCGAGCCGAAATCCGCGGAAATCGGCGCTACCGGACTGCCTCCGTTGCTGTTAAAGTTCACCGTATATTGGTTCGCTTCGTATTGCGCGGTCACCGTCAAGGCACCGGTCACATTGGTAAACTCCTTGTCCCAGCCCGTGAAGGTGTAGCCGGCTCTCAAAGGTGCCTGCGGTGCTGTGGCAGCTTCTCCTCGGTTCACCGTCTCCGTCTTCAACTCGGTCCCGTCCCAGTCTTCGAAGGTGACCTGATAGGCTGCGGCTAGGCTGTGCCTTAAAAGCCAAACGTCATAAGTACTGCGACCGGCTTCTTTATCATTAATTAGGGCGGACAGCTTCCCGTCCACATCCAAAAAAGGAATACTCGTGCCATATTCATCATTCAAAGCTGGCAGGCTTGACGATACATCGCCTTGATATGCCCCCGTATCGTCGAAAATTTCGAAATAGGAATGATAGGTATCAGGTTCGGTATTATAGTCCAAATAGGAAGTTCCGAGTAAAAATCCTCCTTCCGGAAGAAGGATCGGTTCGGATATGCCTCCCCATGAATTTAGATTCCGTATCAGGGTCTCCTCTTTGTATGTAGTTCCGTCGGAATTGTAAATTTGGAGTGCCGCGCTCCTGGAGCTGGTATCGGCTCCCGTCTTCTTTTGATAAATAGCCAAAAACCTTCCGTCCGGCAGGGCTTTCAGCCATTGAACCTCATTTCCGTTCTCACCCCGATTTGAAATGACGAAGGAGTTCTGCCCATTGACCTGGATCGGGGTCGATGAATCGTTATTAAAAATCATTCCTACGTAGTTGGGGTTATAATATGAAATCATAATCATATATTTGCCGTTCTCTTGGGCTGCAATATCATGGGTATATTGCGATCCCGAAATCCCCGCCAAAGAAGTGACGGAAAGCTGTGCGGCGTCCACGGGATTCCCGTCCGGCTGAAATTTTCTTAAAGCATAATTACTGCCGTTCGTCGCCCATACAAACGCCAAATTGCCGTTGGACAGCTCGGCAAATTTCGTAAAGCGATTCAATTCGCCTGGACTGGAGTTGATTTTGGTCGCCTCGACGACTTCCGTACCGCTTTGATTAATGATCTTAAAGTAAGTATCCGTAAATCCCTTACCTGAGCTGCCGCTATACCAATATACGAGGATATTGCCGTTCGAAAGCCCCTCGTAAACAATCGTATCGCTCTGGTCATTAGTTCTGGGACCAATCGCCGGAGCGGGCAGCGATTCGAAAGAACCGTCAGGATTCATAAGAATCAGATGGTCCTCCGGAATGGAATAGTCCTGCCAATACACAAGGAGCTTGTCCCCCAACAGCACCGGTTTCAGAGGCGCATAACCATCTTGGGCATCATTAGTCTCCACATCCACCCGGACAGATCCGAAATCGATATCGGCTGCGGATGCTTGCGGGGATAGCCAAGAGAATAAAACAAAAAATAATAGTACGGGAATAAATAATTGTCTCCGTTGCAACATGCCTCACCTCCTTGATTTTAAATATCAAATTTTAAATATATTTAAAATAAACTATAATATAACCTGTCCCATATGAATAGTATTAAAATGTCGAAAATTACCGTTTTTTTTGCAATTTATCCGGCAGAACAGCAAAAAACGATTAAAAAATCCAAGAGAATACAAGAAAAGACTTCCCTAAGGCGAAATCATCCTTGGTAAAGTCTTTTTTCAAATTGGATTTAGTCTAATGTTGTTTTCCCGTTATGCGTGCTCTGGTTCAACATGGACATGCACCGCATAAACATCATGCTTGTTCAATAATGCATCTTCCACATTAGTCGAAATATCATGAGCCTGTTCAATGCCCAAGTCGGATTTGACCGTTATTACGACATCGACGACTGCATTGTTGCCGTAGTTGCGAGCCTTCAAATCTTTAACATCATCCACACCTTCAATATTCGTGACTTCATTTTTGTAGACTGCAATTAATTCTTCATCAAAACCATCCGTGAGATAGTGTGTAGCTTCACGAAAGATATCCCATGCGGTCTTACAAATCAACAACCCTACCGCCACTGCTGTTAACGGATCCAGCCAAGGCAGGCCAAATTGAGAACCAACAATTCCGACAACAGTACCGAAGCTTACCCAAGCATCCGAAATATTATCTTTTGCGGCAGCCATAACAGCCTGACTCTTGATTTGGGTTGCAAGCTTTTTATTATATCGATAGACAAAATACATGACCGCGGCACAGAAAATGCCTGTCCATCCCGCTATAAGATCCGGGGATTCACTCTTTCCACCAAAAATGGATGGAACTGCTCCAAATAGTACCTGTAGGCCAACCGCCATCATAATAAATGAAGACACTAATGATGCGACCGTCTCAGCTTTCCAATGACCGTACATATGATCTTTATCGGCCGGTCGTTGCGCAAGCCTCAAACCGATTAAGACCGCAAGGGAAGCTACAATATCGGTAGCATTGTTTAGCCCGTCAGCTTTTAATGCTTCAGAATTTGACATAAAACCGATTATCAGTTTTATGGCCGATAGGCAAACATAAGCAACTATACTTATGATTGCTCCTTTTTCGCCCAATTTCAAATTACTATATTTAAGTTGATCCACCAGCCGAATCCCCCACCGTTCTCTAATATTTCCTACCCTCGTTCCATGGTATCACCCGGATATAAAGTGGGTCTAGAGAAACGTTTTGACGCCCGCGAAACATAATCTGACGGCCGAAAGAGTTTAATAGAGAACAAAAAAAATTGACCGGGGCAAACTTAATTTGCCGAATGCATTTTGATACTGTGGAAAAAGATAGCCTGCTTCCTATGACACGAGTTTAAGTTATTTTTTATCTTTAGGCATTTGCCGCGAGCGGAATGGGTTGAAGTCCATAGACTGTAGTCGAGTAAAAATATTGAGGAGGTTATCCATGGATACCAATTATCAGCAAATCGCACTGAGTTGCATGAATAAATATGTTGGTATTACTACTACTGACGGACAGTCTCATGACGGGTTTATTGCACATGTTGGCCAGGACTACATTACTCTTGCAATTCCTTCATCCGACATGAACGGAATGCCCGTCAATGCATCTACGTACAGACAATTCGGATTCCATCCAGGTTTTTTCCCGCGCCGTCGCTTTTTTCCGAGACGCATCCCATTTCCTTTTATCACCAGCTTGTATTTGCTTCCGTTTTTCATTTAGAGTGCTTACTCAAAATAGAGTCGGTTTTGCAAGAAACGTGGTTTTTTCGTGATTTCACGTAAAAAGGCTCCCTCTCGGGAGCCTTTCGTATTGCGGTATTTCAGGGTTTTAGAACCCTTTATTACATCATTCCACCCATGCCGCCCATGTCAGGCATAGCCGGTTTTTCAGGTTCCGGTTTGTCGGCAATTACAGCTTCAGTGGTCAGGAACAAGCCAGCTACGGAAGCGGCATATTGCAATGCGGAGCGGGTTACTTTCGCCGGATCGACGATCCCTGCGTCAAACATGTTGACCCATTCGCCAGTAGCAGCGTTGTAGCCGATGCCTACTTGCTCTTTTTTCAGGCGGTCAACGATGACGGAGCCTTCTTCGCCAGCGTTAGCAGCGATGGTGCGAACCGGCTCTTCCAGTGCGCGAAGCACGATTTCGGCACCGGTTTTTTCGTCGCCTTCCAGGTTCAAGGAAGCCACAGCGCTATATACGTTCACGAGGGCTACGCCGCCGCCGGATACGATACCTTCTTCAACCGCTGCACGCGTAGCGTTCAGGGCGTCTTCGATGCGCAGTTTGCGCTCTTTCAATTCGGTTTCGGTAGCCGCACCGACTTTGATTACCGCTACGCCGCCGGCCAATTTAGCCAAACGTTCTTGCAGCTTCTCTTTGTCGAATTCGGAAGTCGTTTCTTCCAGTTGTGCGCGGATTTGGTTAACGCGGGCGTTGATGTCGCCCTTGTCGCCGCTGCCGTCAACGATCGTCGTGTTTTCTTTAGTAACGATAACTTGACGAGCATTACCCAGTTGTTCCACGGAAGTACTCTTCAGATCAAGGCCCAGTTTCTCGGTAATCACTTGACCGCCGGTCAGAGCGGCGATATCTTGCAGCATTGCTTCGCGACGGTCGCCAAAGCCAGGCGCTTTAACGGCTACCGCGCTGAATGTACCGCGCAGTTTATTCACGATCAGCATCGCTTGCGCTTCGCCTTCGAGGTCTTCGGCGATAATAAGCAGCGGTCTGGATTGTTGAACGATCTTCTCGAGGATCGGCAGGATCTCTTGCGTGCTGCTGATCTTCTTGTCAGTAATCAGGATGTAAGGATTGTCGAGCACGGCTTCCATTTTGTCCGTATCGGTAATCATGTACGGGGAAACGTAACCGCGGTCGAATTGCATCCCTTCAACCACTTCCAGCTCCGTTGCGAAGCCGCGGGATTCTTCAACGGTAATAACGCCGTCTTTACCCACTTTTTCCATGGCTTCGGCGATCAATTCGCCAACTTCTTCGTCGGCTGCGGATATCGCGGCAACTTGAGCGATCGATTGCTTGCCTTCGATGGCTTTGGAGATCTTCTTCAGTTCTTCTACTGCGGTGCGGACCGCTTTGTCGATCCCTTTACGGAGTCCGATCGGGCTAGCGCCTGCAGTCACGTTCTTCAAGCCTTCGCGGATCAGCGCTTGAGCCAGAACCGTTGCTGTAGTCGTACCGTCACCGGCAACATCGTTGGTTTTGGTAGCTACTTCTTTAACGAGTTGAGCGCCCATGTTTTCAAAAGCGTCTTCCAATTCGATTTCTTTAGCGATCGTCACGCCGTCATTCGTGATGAGCGGGCTGCCGAATTTTTTCTCCAATACCACATTGCGGCCTTTCGGTCCGAGCGTAACTTTAACTGCGTTAGCCAAAGTGTCGACCCCACGAAGCATGGAGCGGCGTGCGTCTTCACTGAATTTGATTTCTTTTGCCATGGTTAAATTACCTCCCTGGTTAATATGAATGGTGAAGAATTAGTTGATGCCGTGCTTGCTAACAACACGGTGATATAATGCTTTCGCCTTAGCCGACGATTGCGTGAATATCGCTTTCTTTCATAATCAAATACTCTTTGCCTTCATATTTAACTTCCGTGCCGGCATATTTGGAGAACAGCACGCGGTCGCCTTCCTTCACTTCCAAAGGTACGCGGACTCCGTCTTTCAATGCGCCGCTACCCACAGCGACTACTTTACCTTCCTGCGGCTTTTCTTTAGCCGTGTCCGGAAGCACGATACCAAAAGCGGTTGTTTCCTCTTGTTCGATCGGTTCTACCAATACGCGTTCACCTAAAGGTTTGATCATGAAAAAATAGCCTCCTTTAAATATGTTGTGTTAATGGATAGATGTAATCTATGTATTAGCACTCGACATCCTCAAGTGCTAATAACCACTTTTATGATACTCAACTTAACTGCAGATTTCAAGTCCCTGATCCAATTTTTGTTTCCGATTGCGAAAAAAAATGGACGAACACACCCTCACCATTTTATCCTCCGGCACATAAAAATATTCCAACCTTTCCCTGAGGCCAGCAAGCCGCCGGTTAACCTGCATTTTCCTAAAAAAAGACACCCCCGCTAATGCAGACATGTCTCTAAGTTAGTCATTATTTATATTTTGATTCCCGCTCCGCATCGGCTGCCAGCTGTTTTTTGTATACCCGTTTGGAAAGCATCACACTCAGTTCATACAGAAGCACGAGCGGGATCAGCACAAGAAATGCCGAAAAAAAGTCCGCCGGAGTTATCATTACCGAGATGACTACCAGAATAAAATACGCAACCCGTCGCATCTTCTTTAGCCGAATCGGGTTCAAAATCCGTAGTTGTGTCAGGAACAAAATCACAAGCGGCAATTCAAACAGCAGAGAAATCGGCAGAACGATGTTCAGCAAAAATTTGAAGTAGTCCGCCATCCCATACGTTTCAATCAGCCCCAGCTGTTTGTTAAGCGAACCTGTAAACGACATCGCTAGCGGGAAAACGACGAAATAACCAAAAGCGAGTCCCGCCAAAAAACAAATAAAGACGAACGGGATGTACTTAAGCGTAGCCTTCTGTTCCGCAGGCTTCAGCCCCGGGCTTACAAATGCCCAAACCTGGTACAACGTAAACGGCAAAGTGATTCCCAGGGCTACAACCATAGCGATTTTCATGTAGACGCCGACTCCATCCCAGAAGGAGAACGCGTTCAATTCGATCCGGACGCCGGAGAGCGCATTCACGGTCAGATAATGATAGATCGGATCCACAACGAAGAACGCGGCGACCAGAACAAGGACGAACACGGACAAGACATAAAACAGCCTGCGTCTCAGCTCCGACAAATGATCGAACACGCTTTGATTATTTTTTTCCTCCGCCACAGGCCAGCCTCCCCGCCATCCTAGTGCAAACCTTACATACAAAATCCCTCCCGGACTAGGAAGGGATCGCAGCCATTTATATTCCTCACGGACTCAAGTTATTATTCGGGCAAACGCCGATGATCGGTCTTCTCGGGCGATGGGGTCGAAGCTACTGGCGCCTCCGCCTTCTTCACCTCGGGTTGATCATCCACAATATCCCGGGTGGCATCTTTGAATTCACGGAACGTACGACCAACCGCCCGTCCCAGTTCCGGCAATTTATTCGGTCCGAACAGCAGCAATGCCGCGATAACGATTAACAGAAATCCGGCTGTCATGCTCGACTCTCCCTCCGCAACAATAGGATTTCAAACCTCATTTAATATAGTAATACCATAACCTATATCACAAAATTAGTCCATCCATCCGATAATATTGCGTCAAATAAAAAGAGCCGTTATAAATTAAAGACGGAATTGGCCGGTTACCATCAATAACGCTTCCGGAAGTTGATCCATAATGGCAGCCAGATTTTCATGCACGCCCTTCGGGGTTCCCGGCAAATTTACGATCAAGGTGCGGCCACGGATGCCGACAATACCGCGAAACAGCATCGCTCCTCTATTTTTTTGCATCGACGCATAACGCATCGCTTCCGCCATTCCCGGAACTTCCCGTTCTATGACTCTCCGTGTCGCTTCAGGAGTTACGTCACGGATCGCGAGCTCTGTACCGCCTGTCGTCAGCACCAGATCGGCTTGAAAATAATCGGTCATCTCGATCAGGGCAGCAATAATTTCATCAGGTTCATCGGGAACAATGCGATATTCCACAATTTCGCCGCCGAGTTCTTCTTCCACCAGTTCCCGGATTACCTGGGCGCTCGTGTCTTCACGTTCACCTCTAGCTCCTTTGTCGCTTGCCGTTAGGATCGCTGTTTTCCAAACCATGAGTCACCCTCCTTATCCAATTCTCGATACGATTACTGATCGGCTTCGATTTCTGCCTGTATCTAATTGCCCCGTACGTAATCACCGCTCTTTCCGCCGCTCTTCGAACGAAGCTGCGTCGGTCCGATCACCATATCTTTTTGCAGTGCTTTGCACATATCATAAACGGTAAGCGCAGCGGACGATACCGCCGTGAGCGCCTCCATCTCTACCCCGGTTTTTCCTTCGGTCTTCACGGTAGCCTCGATATAAAGCCGGTCCGTCCCATTATCACTGAATACGAGATTAACGCCGGTCAGCGGTAGGGGATGGCACATCGGAATCCAGTCCGATGTCCGCTTGGCTCCCTGTATTCCGGCTATTTGGGCTACGGCAAGCACATCGCCTTTCCCGATTCTGCCTTCCTTGATCGCCAGAAGCGTCGAAGGTAGCATAGTGATCGTCGTTTCCGCGACGGCGATACGAACCGTAGATTCCTTGCCCGATACGTCGACCATCCGGGCTCTTCCCTGTTCGTTAAAATGAGTCATTTGGCCTTGACCTTCTGCCGAATCCATTATGTGTCTCACTACTTTCCTTCTATATATATGGTACCGGACTCCGTAAACAGCAAGTCCAGTTTAAAATCATGCTCTTCCATGGGGATCAAGCCGGACAGGATCTGTTCCTTGAACGCCAGTGCGGCTCTTAACACGGGTTCGCCATTCTTCGCCTGGGCTTCTAGCGCCCTTCTTAATTCAGCCATGAAACGATCATAATATCCTGCGCCGAATCCGATCCGGCCTCCCTGCAGGTCATAAGCCAAGCCCGGCACGAGGACGAAATCAATCTCGCCGTAGCGGCTGACCGGCCATTCGGGAATATGGCTGTCCGGTTCAGGAATGCCCCATGTTCCGGATACGAGATCCTGCTCTGCGGGCAAAAGATGCAATGATATTCTGTCGTTTCCGGCCACTTTAGGTACAAGCACCACGTCGCCCCGTTCCACACAGTTTCGCAGCAGCGGGCGAGTGTCCGGTTCATCCCGAAACGACAAATAACTGAATACCGTCAGCTTGGAACCTTTACGGGCCCGTAGCGGCCGCAGCACCTCGCGCTCGGCATGCATGCATGCCTCCAGCGATTGCCGGCTTCGGGACTCCGAGGATATCCCGGAACGAACCCCGGTCATCACTGCTCTCAGCCCTCTTTTGCTATCCCTGATGTCCATCTCAAGAACTCCTCCCCCGCCAACGACGGGACTTGCTATATCTTTCCTTAGTGTATCATTGTTGAGGCAAAATGAAAACTGAATCGGGATCGCTCAAAGCCCGGCCCTCCGGGAATGAGCGGTGCATTTATGCGTTATTTCATGTACACTATTTAAAGATAGGGAGTTATATAGGAGGATCGAATAAGATATGCTGCTTCAAGCTACTGATATTACCAAGCTTTACGGTGTCACCACCATTCTGGGAGGAATTGGCCTGCAGGTTCTTGAACGGGACCGGATCGGTCTCGTCGGCGTGAACGGTGCCGGCAAATCTACCTTCCTGCAAATTTTAGCGGGGGAATTGACACCGGACGGCGGTCAAATATTCAAAGCAAAGGAAACCAAGGTCGGTTATCTTGCGCAAAATAGCGGTTTGCAATCCGATCGTACCATTTGGGAGGAAATGCTTGACGTGTTCTCCGACCTGACGGAAGCGGAACAGGAACTCCGGCGGATGGAGCTGCAAATTGCCGATCCGTCTCTGCCCCATGAAGATAAAGCGTATCAGGAACTGCTGAGCCGTTACGCAACCAAATCGGACTGGTTCAAAGACAACGGCGGCTATGAGATAGAAACCCGTATCCGCAGCGTGCTGCACGGCATGGGCTTCGGCTCTTTCCCGCCGGATACGATCGTTTCCACCTTGAGCGGCGGCCAGAAGACCCGGCTTGCGTTAGCGCGAATTCTTTTGCAGGCTCCGGACCTGCTCATGCTGGATGAGCCGACGAACCATTTGGACATCCAGACACTGACCTGGCTGGAAGACTATTTGCGCAATTACTCCGGTGCCCTGCTCGTCGTTTCCCATGACCGCTACTTCCTAGATCGCCTTGTTACGGCAATCGTGGAAATCGAACGGCATCAATCCCGCAGATACACCGGGAATTACAGCCGCTACATTGAATTAAAAGCCGTGGAATATGAGAGCCAGATGAAGTTGTACGAGAAGCAGCAGGACGAAATTGCCCGGATGGAAGGCTTCATCCAGCGTAATATCGTGCGTGCTTCAACCACCAAGCGGGCGCAAAGCCGCCGCAAGGCCTTGGAGAAGATGGATGTTATGGACCGGCCGCTCGGGGATTTGAAGAAAGCTAATTTCACTTTTGAAGCCGAAATCATGAGCGGCAAAGAAGTGCTTCATGCTGACGGGTTAAGCTATGCCTTTGAACCCGGCTCTTCCCCATTGTTCCGGGGCGTATCTTTCTATCTGAGGCGCGGAGAAACAGTCGCGCTGATCGGGCCGAACGGAATCGGCAAATCGACGCTTCTGAAAATATTAACCGGAGATTTGCAGCCTTCTTCCGGCTCCATCACATGGGGAGCCAAAGTCAAGGTAGGTTATTATGACCAGGAGCAGAGCCATTTAAATCCGCAGAACACCGTGCTGGAGGAAGTCTGGAACGACTTCCCCTATATGGAGGAAGCGCGAATCCGCAGCGTACTCGGCAATTTCCTGTTCAGCGGCGAGGATGTGCTCAAGAAAATTTCAGCCCTCAGCGGCGGCGAAAAAGCTAGAATCGCACTCTCCAAGCTCATGCTTCAAAAGGCCAATGTCCTGATTCTCGATGAACCTACCAACCATTTGGATCTGTTCAGTAAAGAAGTGCTTGAATCGGCCCTGCTGGATTATGACGGAACGCTGCTGTTCATCTCCCATGACCGTTATTTTCTAAACAAAATGGCGGAACGGATCGAAGAGCTTCATCCGGGCGGCGCAGAACATTTCCTGGGTAATTATGACGACTATTTGGAGAAAAAGCAGGAATTGCAAGATTTGGCCGCCGAACAGGCCGGTTTAGAAGTCTCGAAAGCGAGCCCGAATGACCGAAATGCCGATAATGAAAACTCGGCTGGAAAAGCGGGAGCGGCTACGTTTGAAGCGGATAAGCAAGCCAAGCGCCAGGAAAGAGCCCGTCAACGCAGACTTGAGCAATTGGAAGAGGTCATTTCCCGGTTGGAGCGCGAAATTTCAAGCCTTGAAGCGGAATTGATGCTTCCCGAAGTATATCAGGATTATACAGCGCTGCAAGAGCGCCAATCCGTTATCGATAAAAACAAATCCGAACTAACCTCTGCCTATGAAGAATGGGAATCACTCGCCGAGGAATAATTTTAAAAAAAGTTCAAAAAAGATAATTCATCCTTTATACACATTGATATCCACAACGATGATATGATATTCACAAAAAAAACGACCCCCAAGGTCGTTTTTTTAACGTTTTTCCGCCCTATTTTAAAAAATGTACAATTTATCCACCAGGTTATACACATTATCCACAGTTTTCAGAAAAAAATGACTCAATTTTCGAGATGAAGCTCAATTCGTTGGCAGACAAGCTTTCAAACTATTTTCAATAAGCTGCCTGTCAAGCTGTGGATAATCTTGTCCACAGCTTGACAAAAGAATTAGAATCGTAGTATGCATCCTTGAAACCTATCATCCCATCCCCAAGTGATTGTTCTCCTCGCATGAAATTTCCCAGGCCCTTAGTTCGTAGTTCTCAGTTCCTGATTTTATGAACGGATCTCGCTCGGCCAGAGCCTTTGCTTCCTCCAGATTCTCAGCCTCAATAATGACCATTCCGCCGGGAACATCGGCAAAAGGTCCGCACATGACGAGCTTTCCCATCGATTGCAAATCTCTTAAATACGCGACATGGCTGCGGATTAATTCCTCATTGAAACTTTTTCCGGGATTCATCGAGAGCAAAATCACATACTTGATAAATGTCTGATTTTCTGCTGATTTCGACATAGATTTCTTCAACCTTTCCTTCTGATGCTATTCTCCCAAAAAAATCGACTTTACTCTTTGCGGATCACGCGTTAACCGTAAACCATCCGAAATACCTATTGTCATTTCTGCAAAAAAACACAATCATTTCAATAGTAATTCAATAAAATCTGTAAAAAAAAGGAGAGTATGAAATGAAGCTGGTAAAAATCGTCTCCCTCACCGCACTAGGGGCTAGTCTTGCCTTTGTCGGAGGGTGTCAGTTGTTTAGCGTTGCTGAAAGCTCTTCATCTTCCGCGCCCTCCTTCAAGGAATCCTCTTTGCCGGGCGGTGGGATGGCATTTCCGCACAACGAACGGATTCATCTGTCGACCGATCAAAAATGGGTAGCTTCGGAAGGCCATTTATCCGACCTGATCCGGTTGCAATGGACCGCAGACCGGGCAAAACCCGCCATTTCTTGGGCGGACGAAAAGGGAAATGACAAAACGGCCATCGTCTCCCACGATAAAGCGAACAATCCTGAACAGCATGATCATAAGCATATTTCCATCGAAACCACGATGTCCCCTACAGGGGAGAACAAGGACCAGTTGTTTACCCGGCTTGAAATTCCGTACGATGCCGATGTGGCGGAAATTCGCACGCACTCATCTAACTTTAATGTAATGGACGGCATTCTCAGGGTTGCCGCCGAAGGTAACCGGGACATTCAATTTGCCAAAACCGGTAAGGATAACGCTACGACTCCGCTCTGGAGCCTCCGTACGAACAGCGGAGAAAAAGGCGGAAATTCCGGGGCCGATTTCAATATCATTCGTTATGACGATAAGGGCGAAGCCGTAGACAGTGCTGTAACCGTAAGCCGCAGCGAAGGCAATGTCGGCATTGGAACCGCCACTCCCGAGAGTAAACTCGATGTCAATGGCGATAGCCTGCGCATCCGCGAATCCAAAACGCCCGCTTCAGCCAATGCGCCGGGTAATCAGGGAGATATCGCCTGGGACGAGAACTACATGTACATCTGCGTGGCCAAGGATACTTGGAAGCGGACCGAGCTTAAGTCATGGTAACGCCTTTCCCGCTTTCCTCATCTCTGCCTTGCTGAGGTTCATAATAGTCTCTTGATGAGGGAAGAAGGGTCACGATCTGAATCACCAATCCGAGCGTCATGTAGATGACATGGATGACGGAGGTCTCTTTAATAATATATAGCTGTACCATAATCCAAATGATCAGAGCAAACGCAGTATACAAGGAGAATGTCCAGGACCAGTGCATCGGCCTGAACAAATTCAACTTCTCACCCAGTGCCCATTCCTTTCTTCGCAGCAGCGAAACCATAATGGCCAGCGGTCCGATTCCCAGGACGATCAGGAGGATTAATCCCGGGATCAGGAAGTCGGGAAAGATCGGCACCTTCATCATGTCCGTAGGCATGCCGATCATCTCCCCACTGGGGTCTATCACCAGTACTCCCCCTCCAAAAACGGCTCCCGCCCCCAACACCCCTTGAAGCAAGATTAGCAGTTTTACGGCGAACGGCATACTTCCTTTTTTGTTCATATGTATTCCCTCTTTCTCTTCTCGTTTGTGATTTCCCTCACATGTGCATACAAAAAAAGATGAAACCTTGGCGATCTCATCTCGTTGTTAGTCTTACTTTATCACAAGATCATCAGTTTGAACATCTTGGGTCGCTTGCTTGAAACAATAGCAGCAGCCTTGTTAGAATAAACAAAAACGACCGGTGAGGATGTTAAAGTATAGGCCGGTTCCTAAAGTGGGGGCACATCATATGGCACGAATGGTTGTTAACAGCATAACCGAACTCGTCGGGGATACACCCGTGGTAAAAATAGGGCGTCTAACCGGTGAGGAGGACGCCGACGTTTACGTCAAACTGGAGTACTTTAACCCAAGTGGCAGTGTGAAGGACCGTGCCGCATCCCATATGATTGCCGAGGCGGAAAAAGCGGGGCTGCTCCAGCCCGGAGCTACCATTATCGAGCCGACCAGCGGCAATACCGGAATAGGTCTGGCTATGAACGCTGCCGCAAAAGGATATAAGGCGATACTGGTCATGCCGGACAATATGACCCGGGAGCGGATCAACCTGCTCAAAGCCTACGGCGCGGAAGTCGTGCTGACTCCTGCCGAAAAACGGATGCCCGGCGCAATCGAGAAGGCTCTGGAACTACAAGCCGAAATTCCCGGCAGCTTCATTCCCCAGCAGTTTCGAAACTTCGCAAATCCCGCTATCCACAGGCTCACGACCGGACCGGAAATTGTCAGGCAGATGGACGGCAGACTGGATGCCTTTGTGGCCACTTCAGGCACCGGAGGCACCATTACGGGCACCGGCGAATATCTGCGGGAGCATATCCCGCAGATCCAAATCATTGTCGTGGAACCCAAGGGCTCACCGGTCCTGTCCGGTGGACAGCCGGGACCGCATAAGCTCGTCGGCACCAGCCCCGGCTTCGTTCCCCAAATTCTGAACACGAACGTCTACGATGAAATCGTTCAGGTGAAGGATGAAGACGCCATCCATACGGTGCGCCGCCTTGCAGCCCTGGAAGGTATCCTCGTCGGCCCGTCATCCGGAGCATCCGTCTGGACAGCTCTCGAGCTTGCACGAAAGCTGGGAAAAGGAAAAGCAGTCCTATGCATCGCTCCGGACAATGGGGAAAGATATTTAAGCATGGGGATCTTCGATTGAGCGATTAAGCTTCATCCATCCCGCGGCGTAATCCACCAACGCCTTTTGCGGCATCAGCATCGCAGCGGCTCCGGCAATATTTCCGCGAAGCACTTTGCCCGCGTCACGTTCAAAATCAGCTCCGATTTGCTCAAAGTCGCCGGAGTCGGTCTCAATGTCGCGGAATTCAGCCCATTGTCTCCGGCCCTTCACGATCATGGGCGCTTTGCTGACGATTTCTTTTTTTCCTGGATAGTCGGCCCGGTATTCCGCCAAATGAATCGAGGTATTGTTGGCATGTCCTACGCCAAGCAGCAGGACCCACCCCTCCGCATCATAAATCCGGGCCAGCGGAGACCGTTCCCCGAGCCCGAAATCCAGGCCGTGCTCTCCGGTGATCAGGTCGGCGTTCGCCCCTCTTGCGGCAAAAGAAACATGCGGATGTCCGCTGCGCTTTACTCCGCCTTGCTTGCGGAACAGCTCCGGGATAATCCCCATATGCCACAGGGGCGTCAGGTCGGGATCGTAAGCCGGCATCTGCTCACGGATCGTATCCCACCACTCGGCGGGGACGGGAGGATTCTCCCAGCCGGACGGATCGCTCAGATCATTCGAGTGGGTAGGCACCACCATCGTCCCTGCAGGTCCAAGGACTTCCTCCAATGCCAAGATCATGGCGACCGGTCCACCAGCAACCCATTTTCCCAACGCATTAAAGGAGGAGTGCACGAGCAGCGTCATTCCTTCCCGAACGCCTAACGCTGCCAGATCCTCACGCAATGTGGCGACGGTTATAAGTGTTCCTTGAATCTCTTCCATCCAGGCAAATCCCCCTTATCGTTCTCTCATGATGTCATGAAGCTTAGCCTTGTTCTCCGTCCAATTGAATCAATGTACCCCCGTCTTCTTCCTACTTGGATCAACGGAACGCCGTAGCCGCAATGTGTTGAGGCAGCATAGCCTGAAATCTTTCTCCCATCAAATCTCATCCTGTCTTAGTCAGGCTTTCCGGCTGCGCATGCCCAACAATAATTGGATGCCGGTATCGGCAGAATCCGCAAAGCTTTTATATTCCGGGGAATCCATGGCGTAAATGGCAATTCTCCCGTCATCGTCATAATGAACGCCCCAACCGAATTTCTTCGGAAGCGCGGAAGCGCGAAGACAAGCATGTTTTTTCGCAAACAGTTCATCCCGTATCTCCTGACCGCGCCGGCTCAACTCTTCAGCGGAAATTTGCTTATGCCGGATATGCGTCTCGAGCAGCAACTCCGGATAATCATAACTGTAAGGATGTTCGGTCAACAGCTCGTACTGGATTAAATGAACAGGCATATTCCCTTTTGTTGAAACCGGCACAATCCCCTTAACGGCCGGACAATCCGGCGACACCAGGATGAACGTATTCTTATAACTCACTCATTCACAGCCCCTTCCCTTCCTGCTTCAAGCAGCGGTTCATACATCATCAGCGCGTGGTTCTCCGTCACGTATTCGTCCTTGACCAAATCGCCTTCCGGGTTAAAGATCCTGCGAAAAATCAGGTTATGCCGGATATGCCCGCCCCAGTATTCCCGGGTAATCTTATGTTCCCGTTCATATACCTCATAACGATGCAGCGGTCGGTTAGCCGATCTAATTTCTCCAATCAGATCGTGTTCATTCAAATATACATGAAGCTGAAAAGGTTCCGCTGTCGGGTTGTACAACTGCAAATCCAAATAGTTATAAGAGCAGGTCGCCCCGCTTCCAAAAGGCTGGGTCCGCCCCGAATCCGGAAATACATCGTAACTGTGGCGATGGCGTTCCTTCACTTCAAGCGGAGAATGAAGCGCCATCCAATACAACAGATTCGTAAGCTGGCATAACCCGCCTCCAATCCCCTGCTTGTATTTTCCGTAATGAAGCACCATTCCGGGGACATAGCCTTTTCTCCGATTCGGTTTGCCGACCCTCCGCCAGAAGGAAAAGGTCTCGCCGGGCTGAATTGTAAGTCCGTCAATGCGCTTGACCGCGAGCTTCAGATTGATGATCTTGTTGTGCTGTAGCTGCATATCTACATCCTTTAACTGACGGAGCAGAATACTGCGATGGGTCGCCACCTGATGGGAGAGAAGCTCTTTTTGCACTCCGGCAGCGATTTTTTCACCGCCAAACCACCAGGTACAGTAACGTCTTAACCGATAGTACCTCGTTCCGAGCCATACTCTTGCTTTGGATCGTTGCACGGGTTTCAGCGAATGGAACAGATTCAAATCAATCCCTCCAATACGGCAGTCCAACATTAAACATCCCAATGAATTGTCGGAAGTTGTGGTGTAGTTTCCAACATTATACACAGTTTCGCTGTAAAAAAAGAAGCGCTAAATGGACTTTTCTGCAGCTTAAATCATCTCATTCTAATGAAATACCTGGAAAACCTCCAGTTAATTGAATTGAAAATGACTCAATTTGAAAGTTAACTGGAAAGCATCCATTTATTATTTGGTATTTATGAGAGATTAGGCGCAGTCCGCAAAATTAGCTGTAGGTTTTCCATTTAAATTCGAAACTTAGATTGGACAGCCGCATCCCCGCCTCCCATACACTCCTAATCAAACAAAAACGGATGGACAAGGAATTAGGCTCACTCCCGCGTCCAACCGTTTTTAGTTCAAAATCGAATCAGGATTGCGCCGGAGCTTGTCCGGTCTTGCTCTTGGCCAATTTCAAGTAACCGTGCACATTCAGCATTTCGCTGTCATCCTCAAATCGAAGCCGTATGCCTCCGGAAGCCTCCAGCATATAGGAACGAAGCGCCGAAGCACCGCCGCCCAGCACATAAAAACACTCGATATCAGGGTACTTTCTCCAGCGCTTGCGGATGAGATCGACCAATTTTTGCGCGGCACGGCTGAAGTACATGTCCACGATCGGACGAATGTCAGCCTTTCCTTCGCCGACCCGCTGCACCGTAAATTCCCGGTTTCGGATCCGACCGATCAGCTTCGCGCGGCTTGGAAAATGATAACCGTACTGATCTTCGACATCCCTGATGATGGAATCCAGGTATCCCGCCAGTCCGAATTGCTCTCCTGTACTGAATTGGTTATCGATATTCATCCGTTTTACAACCGGAAAATCCGTCGTTAACGCCCCAATCTCGCAGATGCCGATACAGCCATTATGTATCTCGTCATTTTTTACCTGCAATTGTTCATTGGTAGCAAGATGGTACAAAGCGGCAGCCCCCTCTACGGATACTACGGCCCTGCGAATGATTACTCTAACCGTTCGGCCCCGAAGTTCGGGAGTTGAAAGAAACGCAACCTCGTGTTCTCCGACCAAACGTTCTTCAAAGACATGCTGGAAAGCAACGAACGTACGAACGGGAAGACCCGTTCCGATAATATACTCCGCTTCCTCCAGCCCGCTTGCGGCGGGATAAGATTGACCGGCAATTGCGGCATAGGCAAGTGCCGTCAAAGCAACGACCAGCGACTGGTCGCTTGTAGCCTTGTTATCCGTTTCTTCCAGTTCGGAATTATCCTGATCCTCCATAGCCAGCAATCCTACGAAATAACGCTGATTGTTTCTTTTCAGCTTGGGACTGCGGATTTGCACATCGAGCGCTTTAAGGGGGGAATCCTCCTCCTGAAGCACGTGTCTGTCATATCCCGGAGACACGATACACGGAATAAGAATGGGACGCGGAGAGCCGTCAACGACAACCTTGACACTGTCATTTCCGACATCGATACCGGCAACTTTAATCATAATTACCTCCTCGACTTTTTAGGTATTCTCGCATTTTTTGCATGTGAAAGGTGCATTGACGGGGCTATGCTTGGCGCGCATTACCCCACTTAGTACACTTGGCTCATCTAGCGCATTTAACATACTTAGCGACTTAGCACACATAGTACTCTTAGCCCACTTCATGTATTTGCACATTTGCGTTTTGCGTATTTACCAATCTTTTACTGAGTTCGCGTTTTTCCGACAAAATCCTTCTTGTTCCAGGAATGTTCGAACATTTTTTTTACAGGGGAGGGATTTGGAATGTTTTGCCGAATTAGTACATTTGGAATAAAGACTTTCGCCCCTTTACAAAAATTGCGAATTACTCATTAGATTCAGGAGGAACACATGAAATTTAGATTCAAGCCTGCAAACAAGCGTTATACCATTCTTATCGTACCGGAAGGGACCAGTCCCGTATTCCGGTTTAAAATGCGTTTTACCCTCATGTTGTCCATGCTCATTACAGCGGCGGTAATTATTTTACTGTTACTGATTCTTGCCATGGCGAATCGCAGCCACTCCAACCGTATAGTTTCCCTGGAAGCCGAACTTACGTCTTCAACGGACCGACTGCAAAGTACGGTCGACGACAAAGAACAGGCCATCGATAAACTGCTTACGGAACTTTTGGACCTGTCCGAAAAATCCAAAACGATTGAGTCGAAAATGTTGGAACTTGAAACGCTGGAAGCCGAATTAAAGTCGATTACGAGCGGCAACAGACAAGCTAACGGCACAAATACGGCTGTTGCGAATCCATCCGCGCAAGCCCTGGATCAAAATGGCGGAGTAGGTGGCGAATCCATCCCTTTATCGGATGAGGACGTCCGGGCCTTGATTGCCGAGACTAAGGAAAGCATCACCATTTCTTTGAACGAAATGCCGGATTTGCAGAAACGGCTTAAACAAACAAAACTTAACGTGGAAAAATACAAGGAAATGATGATGATTCTGCCGACCTATTGGCCTACCGATTCCACGCGGATCACTTCCCATTTCGGAAAACGGAGCGATCCTTTTAGCAACCGACTCACCTCTCATAATGGCCTGGATATCGGCGGTAATTCCGGGGACCCGGTTTATGCTGCGGCCAATGGTAAAGTCACGGATACCGGATACAGTTCCGCAAGGGGCAACTTTGTAACGGTCTCCCATCCGTCGGGACTGCAAACCATCTATATGCATCTGAAACAAAATATCGCCGCCAAGGGAGACACCGTCAAGCAGGGGGATACTATCGGACTTCTGGGTTCCACCGGAAGAAGCACCGGGCCCCATCTGCATATTGAAGTCATCAAGGGCGGCGTACCCGTCGACCCTTTAAATTATTTAACTATTCCTGGAGAGGATGACAAACTGTAATGTTCAAGAACAACAAAACCGTCAAGCTGGATCCGAATTCGACCGATACCCTGATCGGAGAAGGCAGTATTTTCGAAGGCAAAATTACTTCCGGCGCCGGAGTCCGCATCGAGGGACACATCATCGGAGATATCGAATGCGAAGGGGATGTCACCGTCGGCGAAAAAGGGGACGTCAAATCCAACAACATTATTGCCAGAAACGTCATTATCGCCGGAGTCGTAAACGGCAACGTCCAGGCAAGACAGAAGCTCTCTATCACATCCAAGGGTAAGCTGTACGGCAACATCTCGGCCGTCTCTCTCTCCATTGAGGAAGGAAGTACTTTTGAAGGGACCAGCCGGATGGAGGGCGGCTCCGAACCTTCCGCTCCAATCGCGGTAAAGGAATCCGCGGCTGCTGCAGAACCGTCTTCCTCCGCTCCCGACAACCATCAGAAACAGGAAAATGGCGCTACACCTTATAAAGCTTGGTAAGCTCCGGTAAGCCGAGTGCCTACCGAAACTATGTAAATACAAAAAGAGCCGCATTCCGGGTGTAAAGTTGCACACGGATTGCGGCTCCTTTTTAGTTAAATGACGGATTCATGGATTCATTAGTCTCTCGGATCTCTGGTCTGTCCGATCGACCAGGAAGATAGCGAGAGTGAAGGCTCGGCTTTAAGCTCCATCCCGGAAAACTCACCGTGTTTCCATTTCAGGTAAGCGGCGGCTCCGATCATGGCGGCATTGTCGGTACAGTATGCCAGCGGCGGAATGGACAGCGGGATGCTTTCCTTTTCGCAACGCTCGCTCAAAGCTCCGCGCAGGCCGCGGTTAGCGGCAACCCCGCCGCAGAGCAAAAGCTGGACAGCTCCGGTTGATTTGACCGCCCGGATAGCTTTCTCCACCACCACATCGATCACCGATTCCTGAAAACCGCGGGCAATCGCGGCCTGATATCCATCTTCTCCACGCATCTTGTGCTGGTTCACCGCGTTCAGCACGGCGGACTTGAGCCCGCTAAAGCTGAAGTCGTAAGAATCCGGTTCAAGCCAGGCGCGGGGAAGTTCTTCTGACACTTCCGACGAAAGCGCCAGTTTGTCGACATGCGGCCCGCCTGGATACGGGAAGCCGAGCGCGCGCGCAACTTTGTCGTAAGCCTCGCCAACCGCGTCGTCTCTGGTACGCCCGATCAGATCAAAACTCCCTTCCCTCTGCATAAGCACCAACTCCGTATGCCCGCCGGAAACGACCAGTGCCAGACAAGGATACTGAATCTCGCCTACCAGCCGGTTCGCGTAAATATGCCCGGCGATATGATGCGTGCCGATCAACGGCTTGTCCAGCGCGAAGGCAAGACTTTTGGCCGCCATAATCCCGACTAGCAGAGCGCCTACCAGGCCCGGCCCTTCGGTCACGGCCACCGCCGACAATTGCTCAAGTGAGATACCCGCTTGGTTCACGGCTTCCTCCAGCATCAACGTAATGCTTTCGACATGTTTGCGGGAAGCGACCTCCGGTACGACGCCCCCAAAAGCCTTATGCGTCTCGATCTGGCTGGCGATCAAATTCGACAGCACCTCTGTCCCGTTCTTGATCACCGCAGCCGATGTCTCATCGCAACTGGTCTCCACCGCAAGTATATAGCAATCCTGATTCAGCAATTTCAGTTCCTTCCTTCCTCTACTCCGCTGCCGCTCTCTTGCTCCGGCAGCTCACACCACATAATAATGGCATCCTCATGATTGTCCGAATAATAACCTTTGCGTACTCCCGCAGGTATGAACCCCAGCTTCGCATATAACGATTGCGCCACCAGGTTCGAAGCCCGCACCTCCAGCGTCATGCGCTCCAGACCTAATTCTCCCGCCCAACCCATTATTTGACACAGCAGCCGTTCACCCAAATGTTGTCCGCGGTAGGCGGTTCTGACCGCAATGTTGGTAATGTGCGCTTCATCCACGATCGTCCACATTCCGGCGTAACCGGCAGGTTTTCCGTCCACATCCATAATGATGTAACGAGCGAAATGGTTTAGCGTCAATTCGTTACGAAAGGCTTCCTCGCTCCAAGGCAGCGTAAAGGACTCATGCTCGATCACCATGATATCCGGAATATCTTCAAGTTTCATCGAACGAAATTGCACTCGTTCCGACTCCTCAATGCTCAAACTATTCATTACAGGTCCCCCTATCGCTCGCGGAGCCGCTTGGCTTCGGCTTCGGCCAACTGGGTATAGTTCGGCTCCAACGCATGCACATCATCGCCCCCACGCAGCAGCGCGCGGCGAGCGCCGGCCAAACCGATCCAGATCCCCTCAAGTTCATAGGGAATCAGATGCAACGCTTCGCCCAAAATCGGCCGAAGTGCCTCGACCGGAGGCTCATGCTGCGCCGTTTCGCCCACGAACCACACGCCGGACGGTCGATCCTCCGGCGCCAGCGAATTCAGCAGGCCGGCCAACTGCTCCGTCCAGCTCGCCATCAGCCGGATTCCATCCGGCTCCAGGCGCTCCGGCATCCTGCCGGCCTCTGCGGCAAACAGCGCGGTATACGCCTGTCCGCGCCGCGCATCAACCAGCGGGATGATCCAATGCCCGGCTGGCCGATTTGCCTCCGCGGCGGCTCCGTCAGTCCCGCTGCGGTCCCCCGTGGCCGGGTCAGACTTGGCGGCCTCCGCTAAATCGCTCAACGCGCGGCCGAGCTCGGCCGCGTCCTGGCCTGCGCTGCGCGCCCATCCTCCAAGCGCGATCGCCTCCAGGCTCGATACGCCGAATACCGGCAGGCGTAGCGACCATGCCAACGTCTTCGCCGTCGTAACGGCAATCCGGGCCCCGGTGTAGGAACCGGGCCCCATACCGACGGCGATGCCGTCCAGCTCCGCCTTCGCTATGCCTGCGGCGGCAAGGACATCGCCGATGGCGCTGACCAGATACGCCGAATGATTGCGTTCGGCGTGAATGTTCGTCTCGGCCAACAGCTTGCCGTTCTCCATGACGGCAACCGCCAGGGAAGAGGTCGATGTATCAAACGCCAATAACCGCTGCAGCGGCCGTTTTTCATGCTTTAAATGATTCATATAGGTCAGGCTCCATTCTCTCTCAAGGTGTTGATCCAGGCTTCGTAAGGTTGACCGGAGCCTTTTAAGTAAAAAGTGCGTTCCGTTCCAGCCGACGATTCTATGTAAATATGAAGCACTTCCGGCGGTAAAATTTCCTCAATCAAACTTCCCCATTCCACCAACGTAACGCCGGAACCGAAAAAATACTCATCCAGCCCGAGTTCTTCGGCCTCCTGCAGCGACAGCCTATAGACATCCATATGGTAGAAAGGCAGCCTGCCCTCATATTCCTTAATTAACGTAAATGTCGGACTGTTAACGGTATCGCGCACATTCAGATGCTGGGCAAACCGCTGGGAAAAAGCCGTCTTCCCCGCCCCCAGATCGCCATCCAGCGCAATTACCGTCCCGGGCACCGATTGACGCGCCAAAAAAGCGGCGAGCTTGTCCGTCCCGTTCAAATCCGCCACCTCATAAATATAACCCGCAGTTTCCTTATCAAATATCCATTCCATCGGTTACCCTTCCTTTACGTGAGCCAGCAAGACAACCCGGATCTCATCGGCCACGGCCAACAATCCGCAACGCACCCGGCATAGTCAGCTGGCATAGTCAGCTGGCATGCGACATCACACCCAGCATTATCGACCTGTAAACATCCACGGATACCAGTTATCCCCAGTAACAGATAAACCCTCGACGTTCACTAACTATCGTAATTAACTGGATTTTCTCCAGTTAATATTTCATTTTCCTCGCTCATATCTCAAATAGCTGGATAATCTACATCTAAATTCGGGATTTTCCCACTGCCATGATGATATCGGCTCAATTAGCTGCATGTTTTCCAGTTAATATGAAAATTTCAGCCCTTGGCAGAAAAATAACTGTGTATTTTCCAGTTAATCAATAATTTGCAAGATTCCACGTTCTGATTTCATTCAAGTCTGTTCATTTAAGAAATCATATGTCCCCATTATATCGGTCCGCTCCGGCACCCGCAACACGCAACCATCTGGGAGTCCTGTTTCTTGCTCTTAAACTCCGCCCGGATTCCGGAGTTCATAGAATTTTATTTTTTTATCCATACTAAGGGAAAAACTGCAAGGCGTATCGGCCGCTGCAGCGCTGAAAGGAGTTAATCTTCAGGTGCATACGGTTTGGAAAGGAGCTATCAGCTTCGGGCTGGTCCACGTGCCGGTCAAAATGTTCTCCGCTACGGAGGATAAAGATATTTCCATGAAGTACATTCATAAAGAATGCGGCAGCCCGATTTCTTACGTCAGACGCTGTCCGGCCTGTAACGTTGATGTAAACTGGGAGGATATTTCCCGCGGATACGAGTACGAAAAAGGAAAATACGTGCTGTTTGAAAAAGAGGAACTCGAACAGTTGTCGGCAAGTACCGAGAAAACGATCACTATTCTGGACTTTGTTGATTTACACGATATCGATCCGATCTACTTTCAGAAGACATATTATTTGTCTCCCGACCAGGCCGGGTCGAATGCCTATCAGCTTCTGCTGGAAGCGATGCGGCAATCGGGGAAAATCGGCATCGCCAAAATCGCCATCCGCTCCAAGAGCAGCCTGGCGGCCATCCGGGTGATGGAGGGATGTCTCGCGGTGGAAACGATTTTTTATCCGGATGAAATCCGGCCGATCAGCCAGGTGCCGAATCTGCCGGAGAACGTCAACATCAATGATAAAGAATTGACGATGGCAAAACTGCTGATCGAACAATTATCGACCCCATTTGAGCCGGAAAAATACAATGACGATTACCGCGACAATCTGTTGCAATTGATCGGGCAAAAAGTAGCCGGAGAGGAAATCAGTCTGGCTCCTGCCAAGCCGGAGAGCAACGTGATTGACCTGATGGCTGCGCTCCAGGCCAGCATCGAAGCGGTCAAACCGATCGCTACCGATCCCGGCCCGGGCAAAGCCAAGCGGACCCGGGGGGCGTCGGCCTCCGCTGCCGGTACCCGCGGCCAAAAGGGAACCGCCGCCGAGGATGCGTCAGCATCAGGAGCCGCCGACAGAACGGGTGCGGCTGTTACAGGAACGGCTGCCCCCCGTAAGAAGAAAACTGCCGCCATATCGGCCGCAGCCAATCCCGGAGACGGTCCGGCAGAAACCGTCGTCGTTCCAAAGCCGAAGCGGAAAAGCGCCAAAACCGCCAATAAGACCATCTCCTGACAGGCACCCTGTGCCTGCTAAGCTAAATGCTCTGCGATACGATACAAGCCTCCGGCGGCACATTCGCCCATCCCTGTATGACGGGATGACGCATCGTTCCCCCGGGGGTCCACTCCAAGAACTGCACCTTCACGGTAAGCTGCGGGTCGATCCACTCCGCACCCTTGATCCGATCCGGGGTGTTGGCAAACGGACGACTGGCGGTCCTCAGCCGCGACGCTGTCTCGGTCATCGTGACCCAGTCCCCCGCTTTCCATTTCCCTGTTCCCGCATGCCCAATATAAATGAATCTGCCTTCCTCATCGTACAGACCCAGCAGCAGCGCATTTACTCTTCCGTCACGATAAGTCACTCCGCCAATTACGGCATAGAGATCATGGGCCAGCTTCAGTTTGCACCAGCGTGAATCTTTGCCGCCAATGGCATAGGTGCTATCCAGCCGCTTGCATACGATACCTTCCCAGCCCTGTTGCTTCATTACGGTGAACAGGCTCTCGGCGTTCGTCACATTGGGAACGAGCTGTAGCCGCTCGTGCGGCGTTACGATGTCTTGAAGCAGCTGCTGCCTCCGGCTTAATGGAAGACCGGTTACCCATTCCCCGTCATAATACAGGACATCGAATATCATATAGATCGCCGGAATGCGCGACGCCGCAAAAGCGATTTCCTGACCCCGCCGCAGACTGTCGCGCCGCATCACTTCATGAAACGAAGGCTTTCCGC
The DNA here is from genome assembly GCF_003337355.1 of Fontibacillus phaseoli. Classification (GTDB taxonomy): domain Bacteria; phylum Bacillota; class Bacilli; order Paenibacillales; family Paenibacillaceae; genus Fontibacillus; species Fontibacillus phaseoli. The sequence continues at coordinate 263,203 of NZ_QPJW01000003.1, forward strand.
CGGCTAGCGCGATCATCTCCCCGTCCAGGATAACGGAATTTGCGCTGCAATAAGCCGGAACATCGGTAAATTCCGGATATTGCAGCGTGCGATCATTTCCTTTACGGTTAATCAGCCGCACTTCACGACCATCGTAATAAGTAAGCATCCGAACTCCGTCCCATTTCACTTGAGCGATCCAATCGTCGCCATGGGGAAAGTCATGGGCCCGGACCGGCTCAAAGGGAATTACCGGCTGCAATTTCATTCACAATGCCTCCTCCACATGCTCATCACAGGAACTCCAAACCCGGATCTTACTTTTCCGGATATTAGTTGTCCAAAAGTGTTCCCTCCGCCGGGGATAACCATTCCCTGTTCGGGCTCATCAGTTTCAGACAAACGGGCAAAGATAATAAGAAAAGGAGGAATCTGCTCAAGATGGCGCGCAATATCAAAGGAACCATTGTTATTGAAGGGGAAGAGGTCCCCGTAAGCAATCCGGACAAGCTGTTGTGGCCGGAAGCCGGGATTAGCAAATTGATGTATCTGCAAAAGCTCGCGGAGCTGTCGCCTTACCTGCTGCGCTACTGCCGGAACCGGCTGCTTACGACGATACGTTATCCAGGGGGGATACACAGTAAGTTCTTCTATCAAAAAAACGCCCCGGAGCCGCTGCCCCCATTCGTGCAAACCGCGGTTCACGACGGCATTAACTATGTCGTGTTGGATAGTCTCCCGGCGCTGCTGTGGCTGGGCAATCTCGCGGCCATCGAATTCCATCCTTCCCTCCACTACGTCGGCGAGCAGCTCCCCTGCGAGTGGATGATTGATCTCGATCCGTCGATGGATGAAGAACCCCGCATTATGGAGGCCGCTTCGTATGTCGGCGATATTTTGACCTCACTAGGTCTGTCTTCCGTACCGAAAACCTCCGGGGCCACCGGCGTGCAAATTATCGTCCCGATCCGGCATGGCGTATCTTTTGATGACCTCCGCCTGATCGGTCATTTCGTCGCCCGTTACGTAACGGAAAAATACCCCGGGCTATTTACGATTGAACGGCTTAAGAAAGACCGCGGCGACAAAATTTATTTTGACTACCTTCAGCACTACGGCGGAAAAACGCTCGCCGCCCCGTATACGCCGAGAGCACGGCAGGCCGCAAGCGTGTCGACTCCCCTAACCTGGGAAGAAGTACGGCGTAACCCTTCCCCGTCCGATTTCCATCTTCTGAATATCGGCAGCCGCCTAAAGGAACGGGGCGATCTGCTTGAAGCCGTCCCTCCTCAGTCCGTGGAAATGATTCTTCAGCATTTGCGGCAGCCCGCCGGAAAAAAATGACCCGCACGGATCGGCACGCCATGCCTCACAAAAGCGGGGACAACAGCCTGGCCACCAGCTCGGCTCCCTTTTGCAGACGGGACCGGCGGGCAAACTCCCGCGGAACAATCAAGCGGCTATCGTTTAAATCCTGCTCGAAGTCCCTCGACAGTCGGGAAACCGCTTCCTGATCAAACAGCAGCGCCGTCATCTCGAAATTGTAAAAGAAACTGCGCATGTCCATATTGGCCGTGCCGACCGAAGCCAGCAGATCGTCCACGATCAACACTTTGGCATGAATAAAGCCCTTCGTATATTCATAAAATTGCACCCCGGCCTGCATCAGATCTTCCACGTAAGAGAGCGAGGCAAGCTTTACCAGTCGGCTATCGGAATGATAGGGGATGATGATTTTCACCTCGACGCCGCTGACTGCAGCCGTCTTAAGACCCGCATAAATGCTGGGATCCGGGATGAAATACGGCGAAGCGATCCAAATCCGCCGCTTGGCAACCGAAATCGCGCCGAAGCACATTTCCTGCAGAGCGTTCCAGTGTTGGTCAGGTCCGCTGGTCAAAATTTGGACCTGCTCCGCGCCTTGGCAATCATGCTCAGGAAATAAAGCGGGATCATTAATTCTCTGCCCGGAAGCGAGTCTCCAATCACCCAAGAACGTATTCTGCAAAAAGTACACCGCATCGCCTTTAATTTGCAGATGCGTATCCCGCCAATACCCCATTTTTTCATACAGACCGAGATAATCATCGCCGACATTCAATCCGCCCACAAACCCGACCGTCCCGTCGATCACGATGATTTTCCGGTGATTCCGGTAATTCACCCTGCGATCCAGCGTGGCAATCAGCGGGGGCAAAAAGAAGAAGAACTCGACGCCCGCCTCCTCCAGCTTCCCTACAAAGGAGCGCGGCAATTTATAGCTACCCAGCCCGTCGCATACCAGCCGGACCTTTACGCCTTCCCTCGCCTTGCGAATCATCACTTCCTGAAATTGAGTGCCGATCCCGTCATTCCGGAAAATATAGAATTCGATATGTATATGGTCCTTGGCTTTGTCCATTTCCCCCAGCATGGCATGAAACGCGGCCTCCCCATTGTTAAACACCTGTGTCTCATTGCATCCCGTTATCGGACTTTCGGACAGATGCGTCAACAAGCTGAACAACCGTTCATGGCCGGCAAATTCCCCGTTATGCATGCTCCCGATCGAATCCACGATTTCGGACTGCTGCCACAAGCGGGCTTTCATTTCCTGAAACAACCGGCTTCCCCGTCTCCGGAGTTTTCTTCGCTTTTTGTAATCCTGGGCTACGAAATAATAGAGAATAAAGCCGATTAGCGGGACTACGAACAGAATGAACATCCAGGCTACCGCCTTGCTGGGGCTGCGGAATTCCAATACAAGAATCGTTGCGATCTGAAAAATAAAAGCGAGTAATATCAGCACCAGCCAAACCATATCTTTCACCCTTCCCTTTAATCAGCATTAACCATCCTACAACCAATTTATTCATAAATCCTAGTTCAGATATATCAGATCAGACGCTTTTTTTGACATGATTTAAGAGTCATAGGAATAGATAAGTTATAGAAGGCTTTCATTTGCAATCTCATATTGAGAGGAAAGGAGACGCCATGAAAACCGCCAGCATCGGCTTATCGAACCCTAACCGGATGACTCTGCTCGTCCTCAGGGATGCGAATCAGCCCGTCAAGCAGCTTCATGTGTCCAAGCCGCTTGTTGTCGCCGTCCCGCTGATCGCCCTGCTATCCATATCCGGCCTGATTATTAGCCTGCAAATTCAGTCCAGCCAAACGATCGGCAAGCTCGAGCGGCAGATTCAAAGCCAGGATCTTCGGTTTGAAGCGGTCGTAACCGACAAAGACGCGGCCATAGAGCGGCTGCAGAACGAAGTCATCGCTTTGTCCGGACAGTCCAAGGAGATGATGGAACGGATGGAGCGGGTAACCGAGCTTGAAACCGAACTGCAAAAGTTTATTGACAAATACGGTCCCGGAGAGGAACTCAGGAAGCTGTCCTCCCTGACTTGGGACGAGGATGAACCGCTGGGTGTCGGCGGCGAATTTATCGCGGTCCATGAGAACGAAATTGAACAATTGGCCACGGATACGAGGGATCAATTTTTCCAGATGAGCATCATGCTTGACGAAATGGAGAAAAACGTCCCCGTCACCCTGAAAAAAGCCCGGCAAACCCAATATACGCTCTCGGGGACGCCGACGGAATGGCCGACTCTTTCCAAACGGCTCACTTCCAACTTCGGCTACCGAACCGATCCCTTCACGGGACGGGCCTCTTTTCATGCCGGTATCGACATTGCCGGGAAAACCGGAGATCCCGTCTATGCTGCCGGAGCCGGCAAAGTGATCACTACAGCAAAAGACGGATCACATGGCAAGTACATCGTCGTGGAGCATCCCGGCGGCTTGGAGAGCTGGTATCTCCATCTCAGCAAAATCAGCGTTTCCGAAGGCGATACCGTGACCAAAGGAGAAAGAATCGGCAGCTTGGGCAGCACCGGCCGCAGCACGGGGCCGCATCTGCATTTTGAAATCGTGAAGCAGGATAAGCCCGTCGATCCGCTCCCTTATTTGCAGTAATCCATTTTATGACTTTTGGAGGATGAAAAAAGATGTTCAAAGAAAGCAAAGTTTCGGCAGGCACTACGGATACGCTCATCGGCCAAGGCAGTTCCGCCGAAGGCAAACTTGAATGCGAGGCTAATCTCCGGATTGAAGGGAAATTCCACGGGGAAATACACTGCTTAGGACAGATCATTGTCGGGGAAACCGGTGAAGCAAGGTCGAATATTATGGGTGCCGACATCGTCGTGGCGGGGAAAGTCATTGGAGATATTTTGAGCCACGGGCGGTTAACGATTACCGGAAGCGGTCAAGTTGACGGGAATGTCAACGTCGCCAAGCTGATTATCGTGGAAGGAGGCCTATTGAACGGCTCCAGTCAGATGGAGAAAGTCGCTCCCGCCGTGCTTCCTGTCAAGGAAAAGGCATCCAAAAAGTCGGCGCGGCCTGAAGCGGGGTAATCCAAGTGAAGCTTATAAAATAAGTTCCCGCCTGCTCTTTGGAGCAACGGGAACTTTTTGTTCTTTTGGCGAGCTCCCTAACGAGAACAGCATGCCGAACAGAATCGCCAGAACCACCAGGATGGACGCCATTACCGCAACAGAACACAAGATGATGAAGCGACTTAATCACGAACTCGGTTAATTCTATCTTGCGGTTTACGATACCTTGAACATAATCAATAGCTTCGGAATGATTGACGACTTCAAAATGCTCACGCAGCGTGTTTCCTTCGATCGCATTCGAGTAGTGATAGGTCCATTCGGTTCGATAGACTTCTCCAGGTTTTTGACGGCTGCTGCCGGCAAGGGCCGGAGAGAATCCGGTTCACTTTTGAGTTGATCTATGGTATCGAAGTCCATATCCCCCCTCCTCGCTTCACTTTATCCATCATTATATTACGAGTCGGTATAATATAGTCTGGACTTCTCCGCCTTTTTCTTATTTCGAAATGGCCTTAAACGCGGCGGACTGCTCCCGGATCCCCTTCTCCGCGGCAAAACGCTCGATGCTGGAAGCTCCGAAGAAGCCGTCGATGTCGGGGATATTTTGCATGATATAAGCAGCATCCGCCGGCTCGGCGATCGGGCCGCCATGGCAAATGACCATGATGTCCGGCCGGACGGCACGCCCTGCGGCAATGATATCCTTGATTTTTACGACGCAATCATCCAGGGTGAGCGCTGTCTTCGCGCCGATCGTGCCCTTCGTGGTAAGACCCATATGAGCCACCAAAATATCAGCACCGGCTTCCGCCATCGCCTTGGCCTGATCCGGGTCAAAGACATAAGGGCAGGTCAGCAGGTCCAGCTGATGCGCTTTGCGGATCATTTCCACCTCCAGGTCATAACCCATGCCGGTTTCCTCCAGGTTCTGCCGGAACACGCCGTCGATAAGGCCCACCGTCGGGAAGTTTTGCACGCCGTTAAAGCCCGTATCCTTCAATTGCTTTAAGTAAATGTCCATGACGCGGAACGGGTCGGTACCGCAAACGCCGGCCAGCACCGGGATGTTCTTCACAACAGGCAGCACCTCGGAAGCCATCTCGACCACGATCGCATTGGCATCGCCATAGGCGAGAAGCCCCGCCAAAGAACCTCTGCCGGCCATCCGGTAACGGCCGGAGTTGTAAATAATCAGCATATCCGCGCCGCCCGCTTCGCTGCTCTTGGCGGTAATGCCGGTGCCGGCGCCTACGCCCAAGAGGATTTTTCCGCCGTCCACCTCTGCTTTGAATTTGGCAATAATTTCACTTCTGGTCATCGTATTCATGTTTTATATCTCCTTTTCCTGTGATTGTTTTATGCTTTGCTCTCCATCATGGCTATAAGTTTTTTGGCGGCGGCAAGCGCGAACGAGTCATCGTTAATATGTGCATCCCATTCGCAGAGCTCCACCTTGCTGGTATCCAAGTTGGCTCTTAAAGCATCAAACAAAGCCTGGTCCTCCTCAGGGCCATGGAAAGGCTGACCTTCGGCGTCAATCATGGAAACGCCCTTCAACGGCAATATTAAAACGCTTTCACCGCTAGCCAAATTCAGCTTCTCCGCCAATTTCTCGCCAACGGCTCTATTTTCCTGGGCGGTAGTGCGCATCAAGGTGACCGATGGATTATGCTTGTAAAAGTTACGGTTCTTGTAATGCTCAGGCACGGTGTCAATGGGCCCAAAGTTAACCATATCGCAAGCTCCCACGGAAACTACCTGCGGCACGCCGCAAAGTCCGGCGGCTTCGCTGCGATGAGGCCCGGCATTCAGCACGCCGCCAAACAGCTCGTCGCACCATTCGGTCGTCGTCAAATCCAGCACGCCTTGGAAATAACCGCTGCGCACCAAATCCTCCATCGTACGCCCACCGGTACCGGTAGCATGGAAGACCAGCACTTCATAACCCTGCTCCTCCAAATAGGCTTTCGCGGTTTCTACGCAGGGGGTCGTGACCCCAAACATGGTGGCGGCAACCAATGGCTTTTTCTCTACTTTCGTAACTTCATGCTTCAGCATGCCCGCCATGGCAAAGACCGCATTGCTGAAAATCTTGGTGGAAATGGAGTTGAGCCCAGCCACATCCACAATCGAAGGCATTAAAATCACGTCGCTCGTGCCTACATACTGTTCGGTATTCCCGGAAGCCATGGTAGAAACCACGATTTTCGGTACGCCGATGGGCAGAGCCCGCATCGCTGGTGTGATAATCGAAGTGCCGCCTGAGCCGCCCAAGGAGATGATGCCTTGGAACTTACCTTCCTGATAAAGCCGGGGAACGATCTTTTCGGTTCCCTTGGCCATCGCTGCTGTGGCGCGAGCCCGGTCCTTTTGGGCTACTAGTTCCCGCAGATTTTCGCCGACCTCGGCAGCGATTTCCTCGTTGGAGACATCGGGAACAAAGGCGGGTTCAAAGGTTCCCGTATGCAGGGTCAAGGTGTTAAAGCCGATTTCCGCAAACAACTCTTTTAAGTAAAGGAATTCCTTCCCCTTGCTGTCGAAGGTCCCCACGATGGCTACGGTTTTCATTGATTAAAAACACCTCCTGAAATGATCTGGTTTCTGTCCGCCGTTAATTTTGTAACGGCTTTCAGAAATGATAATTTAATTGTACGGCTTGACGGAAAGTTTGCTATTGTTTGATGTAAGCTGTTTTTGTGTTTATGTTAGATTTCGCTCCGCCCGCCGCATTTCTTTCGGCGAGGCGCCTTTTCGATAACCGGTGGGCGTCGTGCCTTTATATTTCTTGAACATTTTAGTGAATTGAAAATAATCTCCATAGCCGACCAACTCCGCTACCTTTCCCACGGGCATGTCGGTCTCCCTTAGAAAGTCCCCCGCCTTGTTCATCCGGAACCTGATTAGATATTCCGTAAAACTGCAACCGACGATCCGTTTGAATTTCGCGCTTAAATAGGAAGGCGACACATGGGCCGCCAAGGCCAGCTCGCTGAGGAGGATGGGTTCATCATACTGGTTGATGATATGTTCTTTGATAAACTCCACATAATCGTAGTCTTGAGCTTGTCCGTTCAGCACCTTCATGAGGCTGTTCTCTTCCTCGGCGCTTTGAGCGATTTTAAAGGATTTGGTCGTGTTCAAAATGGCCTTTTCCGCCGGAATCCGTTCGAAGGAAGAGCCGCCTACAAAGCCCTGGCAAGCAGAGTTGTCATAAAAGTAGCGGGCATCGATGGGAGATTTGATCGGACCGCCGTAGACCATCTTAATCGCCTCCGGACGAATTCGGTTACAGGCATCAAAAATCTGTTGGGCATCCCCCCGCCCTCTGTCCAACGACTGCACTTTTTTCGCGCCCAACACGCCGCCGGTCGTCAGCCCCAAATGAGCGCATATAATGTCTGCTCCGGCCTTTAACATTTGCTCCGCCTGCCAAGCATCAAAGACGAAGGCCAGGGTAAACAGCCCCTGCTCATGAGCGATGCGGATAGCCTCGATTTCCTGGCGATACGAGATTCCCTCTTCCTCCAGCGCCTCGCGAAACTTTCCGTCTATGAGTCCGACGGTGGGCCAGTTGTTGATCCCGTCAAAGCCGGATTTTTTGATATGCAAAATGTATTCCGGGAGGGAAATCCCGGGATCCGTAGCGTTCAGCCCAAATAAAATCGGGGTATCCTGCAAAAGGGGCATCAACTCGCGCGAGGCAAAATCCATTACGATTTCATTGCTGTCGGAATAACAAAGATAACATCCCAAAGACGCCCGTCCCATCTGTCGAAAGCGTCCGGCACTGAGGGCCAGAATAATATCTGCTCCGCCCAAAACGCTGTATTTGGTCGTCATGCCGCTGCCGGCAGCGACACCTATAATATGTCCATTGACCTTAATTTGGGCATGTAGCCGCTTGAGTATTTCCTGTCTTGATATTTGCATGGCGACACCTCCTTTTATGCCAAACAAACAAATCCATCAGATTATTCAACAAATTTCGCCCTTTTACAACATGATCATACATCCAGATATTGTAAAATAATATGTGATCCTATATTTATTTTATGTGTTTATATCTTCTTTCCGCTATAGCATTTAGGTTAATTTGCCGGAAACCATCCGAAGATTGCCAAAAAAGTAGGACAAGCTTTTTGTCTATTTTTCAATAGGGTTAACTGTAATTTGATCCGCAACAAATTCATGCTTGGCACTGTCGTATTTATAAGTGACATTGAAATCACACACATATGTGGTAGACCCGGCCACAGCTCCCCCGAGGTTTAATTTTATTTTTTGATTCTCCAATGAATAAATATATACACCACCAAAAGCAAGGCTATCTTGCTTGTAATCCGGCACTGGATCAAACCCATAATTGAAGTTATATTCTTTTCCTTGTGTTTTAACTGAAATTGCTAACGCTCCGTCACCCTTTTTAGCAACATGCGTTTCAAGCTGCTCGGCAACAATCTCCTCATAGCTTTGGACTTTAAACTCGGATAGATCCTCGGCGTTAACAACATGAATATCATAATTGTTCAATCCTGTTCCTCGCCCAGTCTGGATGATAATTACGGCTTCTTTTTTTCCGTCGCCTGTAACATCCGTATAAAATACCTGTGGGGCAGTTCCAGTATCAACAGGGACATTCCAAGAAAAGTCTTTTTTATTACCGTTAATGTCTAGTGTTACCCCATCGGTTTTAGTATAAAATTTAACTTTTTCATCCTCTGAAGACCCAAGCAATTTCGCATCCGTATCTTGCACCGGCTGTGTTGTTACTTGTTTACCGGGAGACTCACCCGTTACTTGCGAAACTGTTTCAGGCTTATCTGACCCACATCCTGAAAGCAAAATGACACTCAAAAACATCAATACACCAAGCTCTTTTTTCAACCCTATAATCTCCTTTCGTCCACCTAGCAGAAATTATATCAGAGCAAATAAACCGATAAATGACATATCATTAACATTATTTACGAATAAAGTTAAAATTGCGCTATCTAAATACTTATTCGTTTTTTAAAAAAATATCTGATCTAAGCGATGCCTTTAATGGCTTAAAGATTTTGACCGTGAATACATAGCCGTTTTCCTGTGGCTTTATTGGTCGGACCGGACGGAGCATACGAAGCCCTCACTTCGATCGGCGTCGACCCGCCTCTTCTCCCGGTCTCGGGGAAAGTCACGGTTTCCCGGCAGCTTACCGTCGACTTGATACAACTCGAATGCATGCCCCCATGGGACGATGGATGTCCTCTTCGCCACCCTGTTCAAATGGGCTCAAGCGCATCATTATGCAGTCTGGGAAGCTCCCCTGACGAACGTGAGCGATCTGCTGATCGCCAGATGGATCCACCAATTCGGAAACCGCTGGTATAACTTTAAAGGGCTTTACGATTACAAGAACAAATTCGCCCCGGGATGGAGAGAAGGTGTATCCGTCTTCCTCCTCCATGTCGCTCGCTGGCTCTCCTGGATGTATATGGTCCATACGCCGGCACCCGAAAGCTCGCCAGAAGCAGCCCTGCGCATAGCGTTTCGTGAAGCAAGGGGGAAAAAAGCCTAGAGATGATAGCTGTTCTAGGGTGACCACCCTGGAATCTAACACAACTAACGGGAATTCCTCCCGCTAATTGCGTATGATTTCCCGCACGGGCCCCATTTACCTGGAATTTCTCCAGCTAATTCGGGCGATTCGGCACCTTGCGGCTTATATCCTCGTTATTAGCGGGACTCTTTCCCGTTAATTTTTCCCTGAGACATTTCCGGGAGGAATTAACGGGAGGTTTTCCTGTTAATTCCTTGCGAATTACATGTTTGGCATTCCTCGACGAGAATGATACGGCCAAAAAAAGCGCCGCCCTCGCCAAATACATGACAGGGGCGGCGCTGAGCGCCTGTTATTTAGTTGCCGGAACGGGCTAGCTCCCGCGTGTTGGCTTCGAATGCGGCGAGAAGGGCGTCTTCGCCTTTCAAGCCTTCGTTCTCCACTTTGCGGATTTGCTCCAGCATCCGCTTGTAATCCTTCGGAATGACGCGGACAAATTTCAGCAGCAGCTCATTCCAGTTATCCAGTACGCGGCGGCCGACTACGCTGTCCGTGTACAGGACATGGCGGCTGATCAGCGTGCGGAGCTGGTCGACTTCCGCCGGGTCGGCCACAGGTTCCAGCAGCACCATCTCCAGGTTGCAGCGGTTAATGAAGTCACCGTGCAAATCGAGCGCATACGCGATGCCTCCCGACATCCCGGCCGCGAAGTTACGGCCCGTGCCGCCGAGGACGACGACGCGTCCTCCGGTCATGTATTCGCAGCCGTGATCTCCTACGCCTTCAACGACGATGTTCGCGCCGGAGTTCCGGACCGCGAACCGTTCGCCGGCGATGCCGCGGATGTAGGCTTCCCCGCCGGTCGCCCCGTAAAACGAGGTGTTCCCGACGATGATATTCTCCTCGGCCGCGAACGTCGCCCGCGGCGACGGCTTCACGATCACCTTGCCGCCCGACAAACCTTTGCCGGTATAGTCGTTGGCGTCGCCTTCCACCGTCAGCGTCATGCCCTTCGGCACGAAGGCGCCGAAACTTTGTCCCGCCGATCCCTCGAACCGGAACGTAATCGTATCCTCCGGCAAGCCTGCCGCGCCATAAATGCGCGTCACTTCACTGCCGAGGATCGTGCCCGTAGCCCGGTTCACGTTGCAGATCGGCAACACCGCACTGACGGCTTCGCCGCGTTCCAGCGCCGGCGCCGCCAGGCCCAGGAGATGCGTGAGGTCCAGCGTCTCTTCGAGACCATGGTTTTGCTGGCGTGTGCAGAACCGGCTGCTGCCTTCAGGCACCTTCGGCATATGCAGCAAAGATGACAGATCGACACCCTTCTTCTTCCAATGGTCGATCGCTTTGAACGTATCCAGGCAATCTGTGCGTCCGATCATTTCCTCCAAACTGCGGAAGCCGAGCTCGGACATCCATTCACGGAGATTTTCGGCTACAAACGTCATGAAATTGACGACATGCTGCGGATCACCCGTGAAATTTTTGCGCAGCTCCGGATTTTGCGTGGCCACGCCGACCGGACAAGTATCCAGTTGGCAGACGCGCATCATGATGCAGCCGACCGCCACGAGCGGTGCCGTGGAGAAGCCGTATTCTTCGGCGCCGAGCAATGCCGCTACAGCCAGATCCCGTCCGGTGAGCATCTTGCCGTCCGTCTCAAGAACAACGCGGTCGCGCAAATTGTTCAGCATCAGGGTCTGATGCGTCTCGGCCAATCCAAGCTCCCACGGAAGCCCTGCATGGCGGATCGAGCTCTGTGGCGATGCCCCGGTTCCGCCGTCATAGCCGCTCACGAGGATCACGTCCGCGCGCCCTTTGGCCACGCCGGCCGCGATGGTGCCGACACCCGCTTCGGACACCAGCTTCACGTTAATGCGAGCCCGCGGATTCGCATTCTTGAGATCGAATATAAGTTCAGCCAAATCTTCGATCGAATAAATGTCATGGTGCGGCGGCGGCGAGATGAGGCCGACGCCAGGCGTCGATCCACGGACTTCCGCTACCCAAGGGTATACCTTCTTGCCCGGAAGCTGGCCGCCTTCACCCGGTTTTGCGCCTTGCGCCATCTTGATTTGAATTTCATCGGCGTTGACCAAATAGTGCGATGTTACGCCGAACCGGCCCGAGGCGACCTGTTTGATCGCGCTGCGGCGCGAATCCCCGTTGTCATCCCGTACAAAGCGGGCCGGATCTTCCCCGCCTTCACCGGTATTGCTCTTGCCGCCGATGCGGTTCATCGCAATCGCTATCGTCTCATGCGCTTCTTTACTGATCGAACCGAAGGACATGGCCCCCGTCTTGAAGCGGCGCATAATCGATGCCGCCGATTCCACTTCCTCCAATGGTACTTTCGGCCCGGCAGGTTTCAAATCAAGCAGCGAACGGAGCGTCAAATATTTCTCGTTTTCCCCTTGAACGATAGAGGAGAATTTTTTATAAATTCCATAATCCCCGGTGCGTACCGACTGCTGGAGCAAATGAACCGTCTGCGGGTTAAACAAATGCTCTTCGCCGTCGCTCCGCCATTGATATTCCCCGATGGAATCGAGCACCCGATCATTGCCGTCCAGATTCGAGAAAGCACGGAAATGATGACTAAGCGTCTCTTTGGCAACCTCATCGAGGCCGATCCCGCCGATTCGCGAAGGTGTCCAGGTAAAGTACCGGTTTACGAAATCTTCCTTAAGTCCGACCGCCTCAAAAATTTGTGCGCCACGATAAGATTGAATCGTGGAAATTCCCATTTTTGACAATGTTTTGATGACGCCTTTAGTAGCTGCCTTGATAAAATTGTATACGGCTTTTTGGTGGGAAATCCCTTGCAGCATCCCCTGGCTGATCATGTCATCCAGCGTCTCGAAGGCAAGATACGGATTCACCGCGCTCACACCGTAACCTAGCAGCAAAGCGAAGTGATGCACTTCTCGCGGTTCTCCCGATTCCAGCAAAATGCTGACCTTGGTGCGCGTCTCTTCCCGGATCAGGTGATGATGCAGCGACGACACGGCGAGCAAGGCAGGAATGGCAGCATTCTCTGCATCTACACCACGGTCGGACAAAATCAGAACGTTATGGCCTTTGGCAATAACGCGGTCCGCCGCTTCGCAGAGCGTATCGACCGCCTTGCGCAGCCCTTCCGCACCTTGATCCGCAGGGAACAAAATCGGAATGGTCATCGCTTTGAATCCAGGACGGCGAATGTGGCGCAGCTTGGCGAAATCCTCATTCGACAGAATCGGGGATTCCAGCCGGATTTGGCGGCAGCTCTCCGGTTCCGGGTTCAGCAGGTTCCGTTCAGGGCCGATCATTGTAGCCGTAGAAGTAACAAGTTCCTCCCGGATCGCATCGATCGGCGGGTTCGTTACTTGGGCGAACATTTGCTTAAAATAATTGTAAAGCCGTTGCGGCCGATCCGACAGTACGGCCAGCGGTGCGTCGTATCCCATGGAGGCAATGCCTTCCGCACCCGTCAGCGCCATCGGTTCGAACACTTTGCGCAAATCTTCGAAACTGTATCCGAACGCCATCTGGCGCAATGAAATATTCTCATGGCGTTCCGCCGGCAGCTCCGGCGCTTCCGGGAGATCCTCAAGGACTACCATGTGCTCATCCAGCCACTCGCGGTAAGGATTCTCCTTGGCGATCGACGCTTTGACTTCCTCGTCCGAAATAATCCTTCCTTCTTTCGTATCGACGAGAAGCATGCGTCCTGGCCGCAAACGATCTTTGTACAACACATCTTCCGCGGGAATGTCCAGTACGCCTACTTCGGAGGAGAGTACAATCAGATCGTCTTTGGTTACGTAATAACGGGAAGGTCTCAGTCCGTTCCGGTCAAGAATCGCCCCGATCTGGATTCCGTCGGTAAAGCCCATGGCTGCAGGCCCGTCCCATGGCTCCATCAGGGCGCTATGGTATTCATAGAATGCCTTTTTGTCCCCATCCATTTCGGCATGGTTGCTCCATGGCTCCGGCACCATCATCATAGCGACATGCGGGAGCGAACGACCGCTCAGATATAAAAATTCGAACGTATTATCAAACATCGCCGTATCCGAACCATCCGGATTAATTACCGGCTTCACCTTTTCAAGGTCGCTGCCGAAGGCTTCCGTCTCGAACATCGACTGCCGGGCATGCATCCAATTCACATTGCCGCGAAGCGTGTTGATCTCGCCGTTATGAATCATGAATCGATAAGGATGCGCGCGTTCCCAGCTCGGAAACGTATTCGTACTGAAACGGGAGTGGACGAGCGCTATAGCCGATTCCAGGGTTTCATCCTTCAGATCAAGATAGAATTGCCCGACCTGCTCCGTCGTGAGCATTCCTTTATATACGACTTTGCGGCAGGACATGCTGGAAACGTAAAAAGCATCGCCCTCTTCCGCACCGCCATAACGGATAGCAAGCTCCGCCCGGCGCCGGATTACATACAACTTGCGCTCAAAATCCAAATCGGTCAGAAGGTTTCCGCTGCGGGCAATGAAAATTTGCCGGACGAACGGCTTGGCTTCTCTCGCCGATTTACCGAGCATATCATCCCGGGTCGGGACGGTCCGGAAACCGATCACTTTATGCCCCTCTTCTTCCACGATCCGGATCAATTCGGCTTCTTGCCGGCTGCGGACTGCCGCATCATGCGGCAAAAACAGCATTCCGACTCCGTATTGTCCCGCTTCCGGAAGTTGGTATCCCAATTTCTTCGCTTCCGAGGTAAAAAACCGGTGCGGGATTTGCAGTAATATACCTGCGCCGTCCCCGGAATTCGGCTCGCTTCCCTGTCCCCCACGGTGCTCCATATTGCTCAGCATCGTGAGCGCCTGACTAACGATAGCGTGCGAAGCCTTGCCTTTGATATGGGCTACAAAACCCATTCCGCAGGCGTCTTTTTCGAAGGCGGGATCGTAGAGTCCCTGCTTTGGTGGTATAACTGTGTGTTTCATGTTCAGCGCAACCTTTCTATAAATAAAGTAAGTCACCTTGTAAACGACGGGTTTTATTTAGTATTTTTATTCTAACGGAAAACGCTTCGACTGTTTTTGCACTATCTTCTCTTTCTTTTGCACTAATGCTAATAAATTTTAGAAGGAATCAAGTACATTCACTTTGAAAACGGTCTCCCCCTGGCTGAACATACCAGATTCGGCTTTTTTATTAATAAACTAAAATGGCGCGGGAACCTGCCTCCCCCTCCATCCGGTACAGAACAACGGATCGACAGCTTGATGATAGAACGCCCGCTTCGTGATAAAGCGTTAGGCTTGCATCATAGAAAAAGAACCTGCAAGGCCACTTCTTAGGTGGTTTTGCAGGTTCTCTCATTTTACGACACTAATTTAAGCGTTCATGCTCGCTTCTGCACTTACATCATCGCTGTGCTTATGAGTGAGGAAGTAGAGGAGCGTAATCGCCAGGAAGACAACGCCGAAGCCGGCCAGTACGCCAAGTTGCTGCCAAGCATGGCTCAAATCGCCCGTCGATACGACCGCTTTGTAGCCGCTGACGCTGTAGGTCATCGGGAGAATCGGATTGAATGCCTTCATCCAATTCGGAATCAATTCCAGCGGGAACGTGCCTGCGCTGGTGGTCAATTGGAAAATCAGAATCAGAATCGCCAGGAAGCGGCCCGGATTTTCCAACCATGTAACCAGTGCCTGAATGATGAACATGTAGCACAGGCTTGTGACGAAGCTGAACAGATAGAACATTGGAACACTCTGTACTTCCAGTCCCAAACCGTATAAAGTCAGCATCGTTGCAAGCAGGGACTGGACCAGGCTCATGCCCCCAAACGAAAGGGCCCGGCTAACAAACCGGTTCCAACCGGTTGCCCCCTCCACCGATGTTCCGCGAAGCGGTACGACCAGCGTCGAGATCAATGCGCCGACGAACAAGCCGAGGGAGAGGAAGTAAGGAGCAAAACCCGTACCGTAGTTCGGTACTTCACTCATCTTTTGCTCGCTGATTTCAATAGGTTCCGCATACATATTAACAAGCTTGTCGGTTTTCTTGACCCCGGAAGTTTGCTCTGCGGCATCATTCAGCTTGCTTGCCAGTTCTCCGGAACCTTCGGCCAGCTTATCCATTCCGTTTTTAAGCTCTCCGGCGCCCTCGTCCAACTGCTTGGAGCCGTTTGCCAGCGTTTTGACACCGCCGGACAATTGGCCCATGCCGCCTTCGATCTGTTTTGCCCCGGCGCTGAGCTTGCTTGCGCCTTGGGCCAGCCGTTCGCCGCCTGCCGCAGCTTCGGACAGCTTGCCGCCGAACAGCTTCAGACCGCCGTTCAGTTCCTCTTGTCCGGCCGTCAACTGCGAAGCCCCTTGTGCCAGTTGCTGCTGGCCTTGGGCCAACTGTTCGCTGCCTTGCAGCAGTTGCTGTTGTGCACCGTGCAGGTCCTTGCTGCCTTGCAGCAGTTGTTCCTGGCCTTGCTGTACTTGTTCGCTGCCTTGAGCTACCGCTTTGCTGGCTGCGATCAATTGCTGAACCGTCGGATTTTGCCCGAGCTCAGGACTTGCCTTTGCAAGCTGTTCCAGGCCTTGAGCTACGCCCCTGGCTCCTTCAGTCACCTTTGTGCTCCCTTGGAGCGTAGATTCCAGGCCGGCTACAAGATTGGAGCTGCCTTCCTCCGAAGACGTCAGTCCGGCTTTGAGCTTGTTGGCTCCTTCCACCGAAGCATCAAGTCCGTTTTTCAATTGTACACCGCCATCGTGAGCTTTCACGGCTCCGCGCTCCAATTGTTTTTCCGCAGCGGCCAATTGATCCAAACCGCCAGCTAGCGTATCGGCTCCGGTTTTCAAATCCGCGGCCCCTTGGCTAAGGGAATTTGCACCCTTCTGAAGCGGGCTTATCCCGTTTTCAAGCTTGTTTGTTCCAGCAACCAGTTTGGAAAGGTTCTCTTTCAGCGTTTGGGCGCCTTCATCCAGTTGAACCGCTCCGTCGTTAATCGTAGTGGCGCCTGTACCTGCATCGCCCAAGCCTCCGGATATTTTTTCCACTTGATCAAACAAGGTCTCCGTATAGGCTTCCGTTACTTTGGCGGATACCTTCGACTTGATTTCCTTTACCGCCGTGCCGCCGATTTGGGCAGCCAGGAAGTTGTAGCCTTCATTTGGTTCATAAACCAGCTGTGCCGGCCGAGGATTTTCATCCATCAGCGTGGTCGCTTGGGAGGAGAAATTGTCTGGAATGACGATCGTCATGTAATACTTGTTCGACTTCATCCCTTCCTCCGCCTCATCGCGGGAGACGAATTCCCATGAGAAGTCATTGCCCTTCTTAAGCTCTTCCACCAGGTCTTTACCGACCTGAAGCGACTTCCCTTCATATTGCGCCCCTGTGTCCTGATTGACTACGGCCACCGGGATTTCATTCATTTTACCGTAGGGATCCCAAAACGCCGCCAGAAACATTCCGCTGTACAAAACGGGAATGAACAGCACGACAATGATCGGGATAATTACTTTTGGTTTTTTGAAGGAAGTAAGCAGGTCCTTAAAAAATACCGACATTGATTTCATGTTGATTCTCTCCTTGTATCCATATGTCTATTTCTCTTGTTCTACCGTCCAGGCTCCTTCAAGGCCCGAGTCATTATGCCGGTGAAAGCCCGCCCGATAAAAAGCGGCGGATGAATTCCTTAATCTGGTCTTTGCTCAAAGGATCGTGAATCTTGTTCCAGTCCGAAGTCAGCGCAATGTAGAGCTTTAAAAGGACGAAAGACAATACCTTTGGATCAAGGCCCTGGATCTCTCCCCGCTGCGCGGCACGATCCACCTGCTTTTCCAGATAATTCAGAATCGCGCTCTCGATTTTCTCAAGTCCTTCCCGGGCCTGGGGAGTTCCAAAATCACGGACTTCCTGAAACAGCTTGATCAACAGCTCATGCTCACCCCGGTACTCCAGAAGCGAATCCATGCTGTGATACAAATTTTCGAAGAACGGCCTGTCGTCCCGGACTTCCAGTTCCGAAATCCGTTTCATCTCCAGGATGACCGAACGGAGAATCTCATCAAAAAGCTCCTCCTTGTTTGTAAAAAACGTATAGATCGTCCCTTTGGCAACATTAGCGATCTTCGCCACGTGGTCCATCGTCGTCGCCTTGTATCCGAACAGCGCGAAAGATTTCTCCGCAGCCGCGATGACCTGCTTGCGGCGATCCACCACAGCCATTTCGAACACCTCCTTCACCGTATCATATGTGGCTTTTCAACAGAAATGACTAAAAATCAATTTCGGTCATTTGGTCAATCATCACTTTATCACTTCCCTTATCACATTGCAAGTTCTTTTTTCAGTAATTTTCATAGCGACTTGCATCCTGTTTTCAGTTTACAGTCCCGACTTAAGTCCAGCCTCAGACCAGTCCCCAGTCTCTTTTTTCCAGCAGCAAAAAAAAATAAACTGAAATTACGAGAAATGCATCGTTCCCGCAAATTCAGATTATGAAAAGGGTGATCTCATGCCGTTCAAAAAAGTGCTGATCTTATCGGAGGGGTTTGGTAGCGGCCATACCCAGGCTGCTCATGCGCTGGCAGCCGGACTAAAAAAAGTGGACCCGCAAATACGCACGCAAGTGTTGGAACTTGGTTCCGTGCTTAATCCGACGCTAGCCCCATGGATATTATCCGCTTACCGGGTCACCGTAAACACGAGCCCCGCGCTTGTAGGGATGTTTTATCGTAAAAAATACGAAAAGCCGGTTGGACGCCTCGCCCGGCTTGCGCTTCATAAATTGTTCTACAATCACGCTGCCCGGGTGATCGGGCAAATGAGTCCTGATCTGATCATTTGTACGCATCCCATTCCGGGAGCCGTCATTTCAAGGCTGAAGTCCTCCGGGCTCAACGTTCCTCTTTACACGCTGATTACGGATTATGATGCCCACGGTTCATGGATCAGTCCGGAGGTCGACCGCTATTTCGTATCCACTCCCGAAGTCCGGAGCTTGCTGATCCAGCGGGGGGTAAAGCCTGAGGCAATCCAGGTATCCGGCATTCCCGTTCATCCCGAATTCTGGAGTCGTCAGGATAAGGCTTCCGTCAGACGCGAACTCGGGCTCACAAACATTCCCACCGTCCTTATCATGGGCGGCGGATGGGGCCTGCTTTTTAAAGACGAACTTATGGCCAGGTTATCACAATGGAAAGAAAAAATTCAGATCGTATACTGCCTGGGCAGTAATGAGAAGCTAGCCGCCAAGCTGCGGGGCCATCCCGAACTGCAGCATCACAATGTCAAAGTGCTTGGCTACACTTCGGAAATCAGCAAATGGATGGATGCCTCCGACCTGTTGATAACGAAGCCCGGCGGAATGACCTGTACCGAAGGGTTGGCCAAAGGCGTCCATATGTTGTTCTACGAATCCATTCCCGGACAGGAGGATAAGAATCGTGAGTATTTCATCAAAATCGGCTGCGGGGATGAATTATCCTCGGCAGAAATTCTCGATCTGTGGTTCGGCAAAATAAGCACCGCACGGAAAATCGGCGGCGGATTTTCCAAGATCAGAACCTATCCGGATACTTCCTTTTACCGGCCCGACCGTTGCGCCCGAAAAATTGCAGATCTGCTATCCCCCATGGATCAAACGTATGTCCATGGACACGGCAGACAGGCGGCGAACTAGCCGGTTATTTATAAAAGGTGTGATTGCCGATCACATGCGCCTTGTCCTTGGTCCGGGCAATCGTGAGATCCTTGGCCAGCTTCAGGGACAGGAAATAATAAGTATCGTCCGATACTTCTTTTCGCCCGTTCAGCGCTTCATTCACCGCATGAATCGTGTCCTTGCTCGGTTTAACCTTCTTTAGCCGGCCGTTGCGGACCGGACTGAACTGCGACTTCTGATAAATAACATCCTTAATCGTATCGGGATAATTAGCGGACCGTAGCCGGTTTAAGACAACATTGGCAACTGCCACTTTGCCTTCGTACGGTTCGCCTTCTGCTTCTGCCATGACGATTTTTTGCAGGAGAAGCAGCTCTTCTTCATTCAAAGCGTACGTCCATGTAGCCTCTTCCTTATCTTCATGGCTTAGCAGCTCTGTACGCGTGAAGAATAATTGGGTGGGGGGATTGAATTTATCCGGAGCAGACTCTTTAATTGTTGGCGCTGGCGTCTGTTTACGCAGCCAAAGCACCTCTTCAGCAAGTTCATGAAGCTGTTCCGAGCTTCTGATGCCGGTATCGATGACCCGATTTTTTAATTCCAACGTCGTTAAAAATGGCAGAAATTGCTTCTCATTTTGCGTCACTGTTCCGCTCTGCGTAAATGAAACGGTCTTTACCGCAAGGTCCGCGTTCAGGAAATTCTGATAATGGGAAAATTCACGCTTTTTCGTGCTCTCCTTTTCCGAATTTTGCCCAAGCAAGTAAATGGCGCCAAGACAAACAAGAATAGCTCCTACAAGGAGCGCGACGTAACGGTTTTGCCGAAAAATATGCATAAGTGACCTCCTACCCGACATTTCTCTCTATTAATTAGCATCCTTATTTAAGGACTTCACGCGGGATGACATATTCTTTCATCTATGTAACCGAAAAAAAGCGGTTTGAATAACAAAAGACTATTTTTTTCAACAAAATAAGCCTTCCGAAGGACGGAAGGCTAAGGAGAGGCCGGGGAGAAGTTACTGGCTTACAGTCTGGCCGGAAGTTAAGGGGGCTCTGAAAACCTCTTCGTACATAGGCGTTTTACCCATTCGCGTACGATAAACGACGATGGCATCCACTGCCCATTCTCCAAAATCCGGAGGGTTAGCGTTTAAAGGCTCCGGCCCGAGCTTTCGCTCCTCCTTGTATTTCCGCGCCAAGGTAATATGAGGATTGTACGGACGATCTTCGGGGAGAAATCCTAAGTCCCGGTTAGCTTCCGCCACGCTCCGTTGTAGCGATTGAAGCTTGTCCAGCTCCCCGTCTAAGCCGGCCCAGAGAACGCGCGGATTCGAAGCACGCCCAAAAATGCCGATCTCCTTAGCATGAAGGCAAAACCCGTTCAACCCCTTCGCCGTCTCAGCCAGCCGTTGCTTAATGGCATCGATTCTGTTCCGGGGAACATCGCCAAGAAACTGAACCGTAATATGATAATCTGCGGGATTTACCCACTTGACGAATTCCAAAGCCCCCTTTTGTTTTTCAGTCCATTGGGATAGGGCTTGTTTAATCGCCTCAGGGAGTGGGATGGCTATAAAAATGCGCCAAGATTCGATAATTTTTTCCATAAAACAGTACCTCCTATGTAGTAAATGATAAAACAATTCATCCTTTTGTCACATTTTGAATGATTAAGGTAATAAAGTCCTAAAACATTCGTAAGCTATAATGTGATTTAGACCTTACAGCAGGTACCGGCAACAAACCTAATATGATTGGGGAATGACTATGGGATTCGCTAGAAAAATAACCGCCGGCATTGTAGGAGTACTCCTACTTGTCAGTGCGATCATTGGTGTATTCAGCTACCAGACTGCCTACCATCAAGTGGAAGAGGCCGTGGGCGTCGAAACGGTGGGCTGCGCAAACATCACGACAGGTCTTGTGGATCCGGGAATTATCGAACGTTTGACTCAAGGCGATACCTCCGATCTGGGAGCGCTTGAGGAACGTCTCAACTGGACAGTCAATCACAAGTCCTTGTTCAAGGAAGTATTTATTCTTTCTTTAGACGGCAAAATCCTCGCCGCAGACCAAAATATAAAGAAACGCGGCTACAAGGCCGGTGATGAGTTCTACTTTTCCGAAAAAGATCGCGATATGATTATGCACATGAAACATTCCGTTTATACAAAAGTATACACCTATGACGGAGTCGGCCTCCTGACGGGTTATGGCCCCATTTATAAAGACCATGATCCGACCAAGGAAATCGTTGCGCTGATGGCGATCAACTTCGATGCCTCGATCATCCAGGAACGGGTCTGGGATATCATCGCGCTGCCGTTTATCATTGGCGGGGTCGTTTTCCTGCTGGCGATTGTTGCGGTCTACCTGTTTATTCACCGGATGGTTCGCCCGATCGAGCGTCTGTCCCGCCAAGTTAATTTGGTGGCCCAAGGGGATTTGACCGTTCAGCCTTTGACCATCTCCAGTAAAGATGAAGTGGGCACCTTGGCGCGAGACTTCGGCAATATGACGGTAAGTTTGCGTCAACTGATTACCGAAGTCAACGAAACATCCATGCAGGTAGCCTCTTCTTCCCAAGAGCTGTCAGCCAGTGCCGAACAAACGGGAAAATCCAGTGAGCAAAACGTTTACATCACCCAGGAACTTGCGGAAGGTGCTGAGAAACAACTGCAAAGTCTGGAAGAAAGCTCTGCGGCACTGCAGGAAATGTCTTCTTTTATCAGCCGGATCGTAACTACTGCCGACAACGTGTCGGAAGAAGCGCAGATTTCCGCATCCGCCGCAAAAAAAGGGGTAACATCGATTCATCTTGGAGTAAAGCAAATGAACACCATCGAGGATAAAATTGTGACGCTCTCTACGAGCATCCAGCAACTAAGCAGCCACTCCAAGGAAATCCAAAGTATTGTCGATATCATCACCGAAATCGCGGCGGAAACGAATCTGCTTGCGATCAATGCCGCCATCGAAGCCGCCCGGGCCGGCGAACAGGGCAGCGGCTTTGCGGTCGTAGCATCCTCCGTCCGAAAGCTCGCGGAACGATCCGCGGAATCGGCCAAGCAGATCGCAGCACTGATCGCCTTCATCATTAATCAGATGGAATTGACAGCAGATACGATGGAATCGGCTACCCATGAAGTGAAGCTGGGAGCTGATCTTGTAGGCAATGCCGGAAATTCGTTCGAGGAAATTCAAAGATCCACCAGAAACTCAGCAGAAGCTGTTGAAAACGTCGGTGAGACCGTACGTCAATTGTCGGCGAACTCCAAATTGATTGTTGAAGCTGTGGAAAAACTCGTGAATGTTGCCAATACAACGGTGGATGGTACCCAAACCATGTCCGCTGCTTCCCAGGAGCAGCTCGCTGCCATGCAGGAAGTCGATGCTTCCGCCACTTTGCTCTCCGATCTGGCGGAGAAGCTGCACCATTTGATCGAACGCTTCAAGGTGTAGGTTTAGACTACACGAAAACAAAACGCCTCTCATCCGTTAAGGATGAGAGGCGTTTTTTATAGATTAGTATCGCAGCTTCCGCACCGCATTGAAACTATATTATTTCCGCTGACGCGCCCGTGCCTCGCCGCCCTTGCGGCCAGCCTCTTCCCGGCTCATTTTGCCGTCACCGCCGTCTGAATTCCCAGGCGCTTCGCCGCCTTTTCGGCCGATTTCTTGATAAAAATCTTTATCGTGGGAGCGTGAAGTTGCCTCCCCGCCTTTTTGGCCGATGTCCTGGTAGAAATCTTTATCTTGATTTTTCGCCGTTGTCTCTCCACCCATACGACCGGCTTCCTCACGGCTCATTCTGCCATCTCGATTGTTGTTTGCCATTTGAAATCACTCCTTATCGTTGTTTGGAAGGTACCGTTCTCTCCGGTACGCTATTGTATTACCCCCTCTCTACGAATCAAAACAACTTTTTCTTCACGCAAAACCAGGACAGAAAGCAGTGCACCGGCCTAGCCAGCGCCCTCATTTCAATGAATAACAAGGATCAATTCCAGAACCTGATCATGCCGGCAACGCATAGATATTCGCCCAGTAAGGCAACTTTTTTGCACTTAACTTGCATGGATCCTCAATTGCCACTCACCTTGCCGGAATATGCTTAGAGAACAGTGGTTGCTGGGAGAATTTGTGTTCCTCGCTGATTACGTGAATACGGGGTTACTAGTAACTTTCGTGCTCGGTGTGCGGGTGATTGGGTACTGTAACTCTCATGTTCGGTGTGTGATGATTAGGTACTGGTAACTCTCGTGCTCGGTGTGCGAGTGATTGGGTTCTGGTAACTTTCGTGCTCGGTGTGCGGGTGATTGGGTACTGGTAACTTTCCTGCTCGGTGTGCGGGTGATTGGTTCTGTAACTCTCGTGCTCGGTGTGCGGGTGATTGGGTTCTGGTAACTTTCCTGCTCGGTGTGCGGGTGATTAGGTACTGGTAACTCTCGTGCTCGGTGTGCGGGTGATTGGGTACTGGTAACTCCCGTGCTCGGTGTGCAGGTGATTGGGTACTGGTAACTCTCGTGCTCGGTGTGTGGTGATTAAGTACTGGTAACTCTCGTGCTCGGTGTGCAGGTGATTGGGTACTGGTAACTCTCGTGCTCGGTGTGCGGGTGATTGGGTTCTGGTAACTTTCCTGCTCGGTGTGTGGTGATTAGGTACTGGTAACTCTCGTGCTCGGTGTGTGGTGATTAAGTACTGGTAACTCTCGTGCTCGGTGTGCAGGTGATTGGGTACTGGTAACTCTCGTGCTCGGTGTGCGGGTGATTGGGTTCTGGTAACTTTCG
>NZ_QPJW01000003.1:287530-553848 GCF_003337355.1 Fontibacillus phaseoli
ATTAAGTACTGGTAACTCTCGTGCTCGGTGTGCAGGTGATTGGGTACTGGTAACTCTCGTGCTCGGTGTGCGGGTGATTGGGTTCTGGTAACTTTCGTGCTCGGTGTGCGGGTGATTGGGTTCTGGTAACTTTCCTGCTCGATGTGCGGGTGATTAATGGCAAAAGCAGCACCGGAGACCAATTGAGTGGTCAAGAAGCAAATTAAAAAATTCTAACGGACACCAGGGACCTTATTCCCTCTTATTTTGCCACTTTCAAAATCTAACGGACACCAGAGCCCTTAATCGGGCTTATTCATCAGATTTTGAGCAAATATCAAGAGATTAGCGTCTCCTGTGTCCGTTAGAATTTCAAACCCACCAATTTGCGTCATTTAACGGCTCTGGTGTCCGTTAGAATTCAGACGAGCTTCTTTTGAGCTTCTTTTGAGCTTCTCTTGAGCTTTTCGAACTATGCCCTAGGTCTTCCCAGCTTTCTTCGGGCAACTCACAGCCGTAATTGGTATCTGCGATAGCGCAGGCTGCCCTCTCCTGCAACGCGCAAGACTTGCAACTCCACCAAACGGTGCAAAATGCGGCGTGTATGGCGATCGGAGAGACGAAGATGGGCTGCAAGTTCGGGAGGGCTGAAGGGGCGCAGCAAACGGCGGGCAAAGCGCATCGTTTCCGCTTCTGACCAATCCAGTTCGGCCGATACATCGGTCGAAAGAAATTTGCCGACGAAGGAGAGAATAAGCTGCTGGCATTGCTTCGGTTCGTCTTTGACGGAAAGATAGGCGACAGGCAAGAACACCCAGCCATCGAGTGCCAGCATGCTATGTCTCATGCACAGATCCTTAAAGCGCCTGACGTCAAGATCCCTCGCATGGGGTCCGTAACCTTGGATCTCAATCCCTCCTTTTGCGCCACCCGGCATATAAGCAAGATCCAAATACCGGTATCCATTATTGAAGTCGCGGACTTCCCATTCAGGATACAAATAATTAAAATTACCTACCGCAGGATACCAAGCCGCGCGTAAGAACTCCACCGTCCCATGGCCTAATCCTTTTTCAAGCAATTCACGCCGTCTGTGATTTGTCTCCTCCTGAACATTTGAATCGATCCATTCAGCATACTTTTGCTCAAACATGAATACTCCCCCTATCAGAAAATAAAAAAGCCGTTTCATTGCATCGGCTATAAGAGCCTGATGTAATGAAACGGCGTGCCTCGCTCCGTCAAATCACTAACAATTCACTAATAGTGTATATGGAATATTATTTGCCCAAGTAAGCATTCAGCATCCAGTTGTGTTTCTCAAGCGCGGACAAGATGCCCAGCAGCAGGTCGCCTGTTGCTTCATCCTGGGATTGTTCAGCAGCTTCCATGCCTTGTTTCAATTCGTCTTGCAGGACAGAAAAATCTGACACAATCGCAGAAACCATAGCTTCCGGCGTTTCTCCACCGTTTGCCTCAGACACCGTGGCGATGGACAAAGAATCGCGCAGGGTTGCCACCGGCTTCCCTCCAATGGCGAGCAAACGTTCAGCAAGCTCATCAATATTCGTTGCGGTTTCATTATAAAGCTCTTCAAATTTCTCATGCAAGGTAAAGAAGTTAGGTCCTTTTACATACCAGTGGAAATTGTGCAGCTTGGTGTACAGTACGGTCCAGTTCGCGATTTGCAAATTCAATTGCTTTTCGAGGGCCAGTTCATTTTGTGTCAGGTTTTGATTACTCATTTCAATTTCCTCCATTCAAATATAATGATAAAGTAGGGTTAGCAGATGCAAGTGGGATCCCTTTAAATTTAGACTAATTCTAAATCCTGTTTTTATATTACCACTAACCCGGTTTTTCTGCAACCTTTTAAACATGAACATCCCATGAATATCTCGCGGCTGCAACATAATTCGTGAGTACGGGGGTAAGCTTGGGAGTTGTCCGTTTCCTTTTCCCCGTTCCTGACTTGAAGTTTGCGTCGTTGAGTTGCCGATTATTCACATACCCAAACATAAAAAAGGAACCTAGCAATCACTCTGCCGGTCCCTTGTTGACCTTACTCGCGAATCTGCAGCTTGAGCTGCTCCAGATTGCGTTCCAATTGGCGGATACCATCCTCCACCAGGCGGCGGTCCACCGCATTCGCCGTATCGATTTGCGGCTTGCGCATGGCTATCGTTTTCTTTTCTTCTTCCCAGTACGCTTGACGCCGCTGAATTTCTTTATATTTGTCCAGCAAGTCCGTAATAATAGCATAAAAACGCTCATAATCCACGATGACATCATCCAGGAAGCGGTCAACTTCTTCTTTCTCGTATCCCCGCATCTTCACATCAAAATCCTTCTCATGAATAGCGAGCGCATCCAGTTTAATGCCCAGCTGTCTAAATAATCCCTTCTGGTCCTCCAGCTTGCGCGAATAATCGTCCTGCATTTAGTATCCCTCCGTACCTAAGGCTTGCATTTTCTCTTATGATATCCATATCTCTTAAGTTAATCATATATAATGTACCATAATTAATTCAGATTTTCGACGCCATGGGCGGCAGACTAATCCTCCACATCTCATGATATAATACAAAATGTGAAATTATACCACCATGCAATTGTCGAAAAGAGGTTGTCAACTTGTCTCAAGAAAACAATAATCCAGCCCGGTCTCCTTTGGCCGCCAACCCTTGGGTGATTCTTGCTAACGTTTCCCTCGGCACTTTTATGTCGACCCTGGACGGAAGCATCGCCAACGTGGCGCTACCGACGATCGCCGGAGAACTCGGTGTCCCCATCCACATCGTCCAGTGGGTGCTTACCGCCTATTTGTTGACCATCTGCGCGACATTGCCGATCATGGGGAAAATTTCGGATATGTTCGGACGCAGTAAAATTTATAATTACGGCTTTTTGATCTTTGCCGTCGGCTCGGCCCTTTGCGGCCTTTCCAATACGCTTACGATGCTGATCGTCTCACGCATTCTTCAAGCGCTTGGTGCGGCTTGCCTGATGTCCAATAGCCAGGCGATTATCGCCGAGGTATTCTCCAGTAAAGGCCGAGGCAGAGCGCTGGGAATCACCGGCACCATGGTATCGCTCGGCTCGCTGACCGGTCCCGGCATCGGCGGGATTCTCGTCGAACACTGGGGCTGGACATCCATCTTCTGGATTAACGTCCCTATCGGGATTATCGGCTTTATCGCAGGCTGGTTCTTTCTTCCCAAAGACAAAAACCTCAAAAAAAATCAGCCGTTTGACTACACCGGCTCCCTGCTCTTTATGGCCGGCATGATCGCCTTTCTTTACGTCATTTCCGGCGGCCAGGATTGGGGCTGGCTCTCTCCTTCCGTCTGGATCGGCGGCGGACTGTCCTTGCTCGTCTTGATCGGCTTTTATTTTTGGGAAAAACGCACCCGCCATCCGATGCTCGACTTCAGTCTGTACCGGATTCCGGCCTTTGCGATAGGAAACCTAACGGCGCTGTTGTCCTTTGTGGCCCTCTTTTTTACTAATGTTCTGATGCCGTTTTATATGCACGACGTACTCGGCTTCTCACCGGCAAAAACGGGATATACTATGATGGTATACCCGCTTGTCATGGCCGTCGTCGCTCCTCTTTCCGGATGGTTGTCCGACCGGATCGGTTCCTATTCGCTGACCACGGCTGGGCTGCTGGTTAATGCGCTCGCATTCGGTCTGCTTAATACGCTGTCGACGCAGGAAAGCGCATGGATGGTCGGACTGCATCTTGGCTTGTTCGGTCTCGGCGGCGGTCTGTTCCAGTCGCCGAACAACTCCAGCATAATGGGTTCAGTGCCGCGGAACAAGCTGGGAACCGCCGGCGGCTTAAATGCGCTCGTACGAAATATAGGGATGGTGCTCGGCACCTCCTTATCGATTTCGCTCTATTCCTCCCGGCTCAGTTATCTGTGCCCTATCTCCCCGGGAGAACCGGAAGCCGCGCTAAGCGCGCTGCATACCGTATTCTGGACGGCCATGGGCATCTGTCTGCTGGCTCTGCTCGTCTCGGTTCAGCGTTTGCGCACAAGGTCAAATGATGTCCGGACCGGATAAATGTAATTTAAAGGTTCGACAGAATTCATGATTCTTTTTATAATAAGATTTAGTTAGTTAAGTAAATTAGCCTTGGTGGTGAATACAATCTTATATATCTATTCTTTCTTGCTATCGTTTCTCATTGTGTACTTCCTGATTCCTCCGCTCGGAAAGCTGGCATTCCGGCTCGATTTCGTGGACAAGCCCAGGGAGGACGTCGAACGGAAAATTCATCGCAATCCGATCCCGCTGACGGCCAGCTACGCAATCTTTGTCGGATTCTTCGTGTCTTATCTCCTGTTTACAAGGGATTTCTCCATGCAGACCGGAGCGCTCTTTCTCGGCGGGATTCTGCTTCTGGTGATCGGAACCGTCGATGACTGGTTCAAAACGAAGGGCAAAGATTTTCCGGCGTTGCCGAAGCTGATCGTTCAAGTATCCGCGGCCGTGCTTGTGTTTCTGTCGGGGATCTCATTCAGCGGCTTCGTGAATCCGTTTAGTGGAGATTATGTCCTGTTGCCGGTGTGGCTGCAGTTTATATTGACGATCCTCTGGATTTTCGGAGTAACGACCGTGATCAATTTTTCGGACGGTCTGGACGGGTTAGCTGGTGGTTTGTCTGCAATTTCCGCTGTAACCCTGTTCGTTGTCGCTTTAACTAAAGGTCAAACCACGTCGGCGATGCTGTCGATTACCTTGATCGGGGTGACGCTGGCTTATCTGCGTTATAATAAACCCCCGGCAAAAGTATTTATGGGTGATGCGGGAGCCACCTTCCTCGGTTTCATGCTGGCCGTGATCGCACTCGACGGAGCTTTCAAACAAGCTACTGTGCTGTCGTTGTTTATTCCCGTGCTTGCGCTCGGCGTTCCGATTTTCGACAACCTGTTCGTCGTCATCAAGCGATTCCTGCAGGGCAAAGCCATATATCAGGCTGACGCCAGCCAGGTCCACTACCGTTTGCTTCGCGCCGGTTTGAACCATAAGCAGGTTGTTATGTTCCTGTACCTGATCAGCACTTGTCTGGGGTTGTCCTCGATTATTTTGCTGCTATTGCAGGGATAATCCAAACAAAGTTCTATCCTTACGTCCAATGAGCTAAAAAATCATAATACCGCACCATATAAAGAGGGCGCCCAACGGGCGCCCTTAGCTTTTGTTTATCCATTTATAGTTTACACGATTCGCGATCCCCGGAAGTCATTGCAATAAGGGGTGGATTCATTGTCATTATTTATTGTTGTCTTGCACGGCAGCCTGGACTTCCTTCGGCTTCTCTTCCTCATAGTCCCCGCGAGCGCCCTTCTTGAATTCCTTCAGCATCGTTCCAAAGCTGCGACCCAGTTCAGGCAGTTTGCTCGGACCGAACAATATCAATGCAGCGATAACCAGTAACAGCAAATGAGTCGGCCGCAACAAATTTTCAAGCACTTTTATCACCTCTTTAGGCTATCTTTTTTAAAATTATACTACTTTATTCGAAATAAAGGAAAACTATTTATCAGAAAAATCGATAAAAACGTCCAAATCCATGAATTGTCGGCCTGCAAGAAACCAAAACCGGCTTCTGGGCATATGCTGTCTCATCAATGTATGCAAAGGAGCGAGCACCATGAATACGTTCAGTCTGTGGGCTGTCATTGCCATCGGGTTGGCTTCCAACCTGGACAACGCAGGGGTCGGCATCGCATACGGAGCCCGGAAAATACATATTCCGTGGTATTCCAATCTGGCGATCGCACTTATTTCATTTTTGGCTACGCTTTTGTCGGGATTGTTCGGAAACTGGATCGCCATATGGATTCATCCCTGGATCGGACAATGGATCGGCACAATTGTGATCGTCGCCGTCGGAGTATGGGTGTTGCTTCAGCCTTTTGTGGAAAAAAAAGCTGCTATCCCGCCAGAGAACGATCCACCGATCCTGACACGTCTGCTCCGCAATCCGGAAGAAGCCGACAGGGACAGTTCCAAAAGTCTGAGCCTGGGAGAATCCTTGCTGCTGGGCATCGCGCTGGCCATGAATGCGCTGGCGGGCGGATTTAACGCGGGCATTACGCATTTAAATGTATTTTATACCTCCCTGTCGGTCGGGGTGTTCAGCTATTTACTCTTGGCCCTTTGTGCCGGTTTTGGCGAAAAATACGCCGCCGAAAAACTAGGCAACCGGGCCACCGTCATTTCCGGTCTTCTGCTCATCCTAATCGGTTTGCACCAAATATTATAGCTTCCCATTCCAAGAGGCCCCTTCCTTTGCGAAAGGGGCTGTTTCGCTATGCGGGTCAATCAAGAAAGAAGGTGCCCGTTCGTTGAAATCGGCCGGAGTCTCCAAGGGGACATTTTATTGGTATTTTGAAAGCAAAGAAACCATGACGCTTGAATTGATCTCCGGCGGCAGGGACAAATTAGTCGAAACGATTGCAACAGGCTACCGCAAAAAAACCGGTACCGTGGAAGACTAACTATTTAGATATAAGGAGAGAACCCGCCATGCAACTAAAAAAGAGAAAGTCCCTAATCATTTTGACCCTTATCGCGGCTTTCACCCTCGTATTGTCCGCTTGCGGCGCCAATAACGGCGGCAATGCCACCGGCAATGGCAATACAGCGGGAACGAAAGATAACGATCCAGCGCAAAACCAGGCCGGCAGCAACCTGCTGGAACAAATCAAGAGCAAAGGCAAAATTACGATCGGCTTGATGGGGACGTACGCCCCTTACAACTTCGTTAACGAAAATAATGAGGTCGACGGATATGATGCTGACCTCGCCAAAGAAATCGCCAAACGGATCGGCGTGGAAGCGAACTTCGTGACCGGGGAGTTTTCCGGATTGATCGAAGGTCTGCAAAAAGGCAAATACGATGCCCTGGTCAGCCAGGTTACGATCACCGAAGACCGCCAGAAATCGATTGATTTCTCCGAGCCTTACGTGAAGAACGATGTGAGCATTATCGTAACAGACAACAACAATAACATCCAATCGGTAGATGATTTCAAAGGCAAAAAAATCGGCGTCGCACTCGGGACGAATGATGAAGCTTATTTGCGCGATGAAGTGCTGCCTAAGGTCGGCGATTTTGAAATCGTCACCTATAATGACAACCTGAATGCGCTGATGGACCTCAACAACGGACGGATCGACGCGACAATCAACAATGTGTTCGCGCTTAAACCGCTTATTGAGAAAAATAACCTGAAATTAAAAACCGTCGGCGAGCCCTTGAAATCCGACTTTGCCGGTGTAGCCATGCCGAAGAACAGCCCGGAACTGCAGGAAGCCGTTAATAAGGCCCTCCAGGAAATCAAAGACGACGGCACTTTAAAAACGCTGTACAACAAATGGTTCGACGTAGATCCTAATTTTTAAGCCGGGATCAGAACCGGAATAGAGCAAACACCAGGGGGAGAGAAACCGATGAAGCTAGTGCTAGACAATCTTGAATATTTGCTGACCGGCGCCTACTATACGCTGCAGATTACCCTGGTGTCCATGTTCTTCGGCCTGATCATCGGGCTGGTGGTAGCCATCGCCCGGCTGAAGGGAAATGTCCTCTTTCGGAATATCGCCCGGGTTTACGTCTCGATTATCCGGGGTACGCCGCTGATGGTGCAAATTTTCATCGTGTATTACGGACTACCGGACTGGGGCATCAAGCTAAGTCCCATGATGTCGGCCTACATCTCGATGAGCCTAAATATCGGGGCCTATCTGTCGGAGACGTTCCGGGCCACGATTCTGTCCGTCGATCATGGACAAACCGAAGCTGCCCAATCGCTAGGGATGACACCTTGGCAGAGTATGCGTTTCGTTGTATTGCCGCAGGCGGCCCGGATTGCGATTCCGCCCCTCGGTAACTCTTTTATCGGGATGCTGAAGGAAACGTCCCTCGTATCCGTAGTTACCGTCGTGGAACTGTTCCGCGCGGCTCAATTGCTGGTATCGCGTTATTATGTGGCAATGCCATTCTTTCTGGCGATCGGCCTGATGTACTGGATCATGAGTACGGGACTGTCCTTCATCCTGAACCGGATCGAAAAACGCTTGTCCAAAGCGTATTAAGATTTCATTGGCGACCCTGCCAAGGAGCTGAGTAAATTGAACCTCAAAGACAATCATTTACTGAACGTGGCTGACCGGGCCAAAGATCTGTTGGAACGCGAAGGGCTGGACGCTTTGATTGCCTCCAGCGCCGAAAATGTCTATTACCTGTCCGGACAGCCCAGCGTGTTTATGTATACTTTTCGGATGAGCGAAGCGGCGTTCGCCGTCGTCTTCCGGGACCCGGGAAGAAACTCCATACTGATCATGAGCGAATTCGAAGCCTCGGGACTGCCGGAAGTCATCCCGGGCTTTGACATTGTCACGTATCCGCAATGGATTGATCTGGATGATCCTTTCGGCATGAGAAAGGATCTGTTCACAGGCGAGCGTCCGGATGCGCCCCGCCCGGACGCCGCGTTGGCGGCGCTGGCCGAGACGCTTCCGGCCAGCGGCCTGACGGCCGGCGCGGTCGTCGCCGCCGAGTTGGGCGGCATGCGCGGCGGTACGCGGGCGCTGCTGGCGGAGCGGCTGCCGCTGCTGCGCTGGGCGGAGGCCGCCCCGCTGTTTACGGCCCTGCGGGCACGTAAAACCGGCTTCGAAATCGCGCAGCTGCGTGAGAGCTGCGCGATTTCGGAAGAGGCCCTCAGCGCGGCGGTGCAGGACATCGCCGCCGGCGTCACCGCGGCCGAGCTCGCGGCCGCGTTCCGGATCGCGGCGACGCGCCGCTGCTTCGGCTTCAGCGAGCGCTTCGCCACGATCTCCGTCGGCCCGCAATTCGCGCCGGCGTCGGTCTACTCGCCGCACCGTGCGGCTCCCGGCGACATCATCAAATTTGATGTCGGCGCCGACGTGCAGGGCTATGGCGCGGACATCGCC
Organism: Fontibacillus phaseoli; assembly: GCF_003337355.1. Classification (GTDB taxonomy): domain Bacteria; phylum Bacillota; class Bacilli; order Paenibacillales; family Paenibacillaceae; genus Fontibacillus; species Fontibacillus phaseoli. The sequence goes on from NZ_QPJW01000003.1 coordinate 296,483, forward strand.
CGCACGTTTGCGCTCGGCGAGCCGGGCGATGCCGCAAAGCGCGCCTATGCGGCGCTGCGGCCCGGCCACGACCGCATGCTCGAACTGGTCGGCCCCGGCGTGCCGATGGCCGCGGTGTTTGCCGAGGGCATGCAGGTCATCCGGCGCTCCGGGCTGCCGGACTACAACCGCGGCCACCTCGGCCACAGCATCGGCCTGGCTCTCGCCACGGAAGAGGCGCCGTTCTTCAGCGCCGCCGACACTACCGTACTCGAGCCGAACATGGTCGTCTGCATCGAAACGCCTTACTACGGCTACGGCGTCGGTTCGGTCATGATTGAAGACATGCTGCTCATTACCGAAAACGGCAATGAGCGTCTGAACAAACTGACCCGGGATCTCGTCGTCTTGTAACTTGGAAGCTACGAGCAGTAACCTTCTATAATAAATCGTTTAAATAATAGGCTATGTTAAATTCTAATGTTGATATTTAACCAAAAGAAAACCGCCTTGCTTGAAAGGCGGTTTATTAAGCTATCGTCTCCCGTTAGCTCAATTTCAAACAGTATATGGGTTCATCATGGAAACCTTTTTCAATTTCACCTGCTCATTTTGTTCGCTCTACAGAATACAGAAAAAATTCCATATCTATATTCCTAAAATTCTTAGTATCTTTATCAATAATATTCATACCGTTTCGAACAGCAACTTTTTGAGCGGCTATATTTGTGTCCCTAATAATAGAATAAACCCTATTTGCATTAAGAACTGAAAAAGCGTATTCCTTGCAAGCAATTGCCGCTTCTGTTGCGTAACCTTTGTGCCAATACGCTTTTTGAAACAAAAATCCTATTTCCAAAATTTCTTTTTCTCTCCAGCCTTGCATTGTCAAGCCACATTGACCAATCATTTCGTTTGTTTCTTTTAATACAACAGCCCAAAGTCCAAAACCATATTCTTCATATCTTTTAAGATGTCTGTTAAGCCAATTTTGTGCTTCTTCTAAGTTGAATGCACTTTCATAAGCAGCACGCATTACTTCCTCATCACACAATATTCCGCACAATGCATCATAATCGGACTGCACCATTTCTCTAATTATAAGACGTTTTGTTTCTATCAAAAATCTCCCACCTTTCTATTGTATCAATAACCTTTCAAAAACTCCTTATCCTGCCCCGTTAGCTTAGCAAGAATAAGCAGAAAGCCGAAGTTTGGTATTCGTTTCGGCTACAGTAAACAGGCACGATTTCACCAACATATTCTTCTTATTCGATGAGGTATTCTCATATTCCTTGCTATCTTTAAAAAGAAACCATGCCAAATAATGTTGCAAATATTTGGTGGCAACACCATTAAAGCGGTCCATCCATTTCTTCAAGCGACTGTGGTAACTGTTTACGTTCTGGATATGGTACACGCCTTTTACCCGTTGTTTTCCATCGGATTTGAATCTGTAATGAGCCAAGCCCTTTGAGTTCGCATAGGAACTAAATGCTCTCCACGAATCAGTGCATAGCACGTTCGACTCAGATATATGAATGCCAATCGCTTCATCCAATTTTGTAGTCCGAATACGTCCACGCCCAAGTACGCCAGAGTAGGTCATTTTCTGGCGGTCACGGGCAACGAGTACACATACTTGGTCATTACTAATACCACGATATTTGGCTTTTCCGCCACGTTTACGTGGCTTACGTTCGACAATATTCCGTTTGCCCTTTTCGGAGTATAAAAAATACGTTTCGTCCATTTCAACGATTCCCTGGAACGCTTCCGTTGGAATCTGCTTCAGAGCGGCAAGAATCTTATGTCGCCAGTAAAACAAGGTGACGTGCGTGACTTCACCGTTTAACTGCTCTGCACATTTTCTCAGAGAATAGCCCTCAATATACATTCAATGAAACGAACCCAAATATGAGGTCTCCTCGTTCGTTGCAGAGGGGTATTTGTAAGGTCATTGAACGTTTGGCGACAGGACTTACAACGGTAACGTTGACGTTTAACCTCTCCAGTGCGGGTTTTTACAGGGTACTTCCCAAATCGCACAACAGAATGGTTTTTGCAATGTGGGCAAACAAATCCATCTTTATGCTTCTACTCTTGAATTTCATCAATTGCTCGAACTGGAACCGCCACACCTTTGGTTCGGGATTGCAAAAAGTAAATAAGCTCTCGCTTACCGTTATCGTCCAATGTATCAGCAAGCCTCTTTAGTTCCTTCAAATCCATGGGTAAATCATCTCCGAATAGTGATATTACCCTTATTTTAGAACATTGGTTCGTATACATCAAATATCAACAACAAAGTTTAACATAGCCAAATAATAAAGAAGCCCGTCTCTTAAAGACAGGGCTTCTTTTGCACGGCATTCTACTACTCTACTATAGGAGGACAATCGAGAGGAGGACAATCGAGTTTAACGACGGTACCGTCTACAGAGTTCGGTCGACTCATTTCCCTAAAGACGCTGCAACACCGTAACTTGCGATAGGTTAAAAAACTTGCATACTTGTCTCCAATCAGTCGCTTAAGCCTACCTGCCGCTCGCTCCATTCCCAAAGCCTGCGGGCCGCTTCCGGGTCCTCCGCCTTCGCGACAACCGGCTGGGCCTTTTTCTTATAAAAATATTGTCCGGTAATCCCCTTTACTTCCGGCGATGAGGCCAGGTAGACCGCGGTTTCCGCCCCTTCCTCCGCCGTCAGGAAAAACGGGCGCAGCAGCCCTACCAGAGATTTGCCGAACCCGGTATTCCGGTCGACCCCGATATTCGTAGCTACGGCTCCGGGATGCAGGCAGTTGGCGGTAACCCGGGTCCCCTCCAACCTGCGGGCCAACTGCTTCGTAAATAGAACATTCGCCAGCTTCGATTGCGCGTACCCTTTGGCGACGTTGTACCCCCGTGTCAGCGTTGGATCTTCCCAATGGATTTTGCCTATTTTGTAGATGCCTGAAGATACGTTGACGATCCGCCCTTCCTCAGCGCGTGTCAGTGACTCAAGCAGCAAATTGGTGAGCAAAAAATGCCCCAGATGATTAATCCCGAGATGGGACTCGAAACCATGCGCCGTCAGCTCCCGCTTCAACGATACGACACCCGCATTATTCACGAGGACATCGATAACGCTATGCCGGTCTTTCACTTGGGCGGCCAATCGCCGGATGCTCTCCTGGGAGCCTAAATCGCACAGCATCATTTCCAATCGATCCGACCCGCTTTGCTGAACGGCCTTTTCCCATGCCGTCCTTCCCCGTTCCTCATTTCGGCATAACATCACGACGTGCGCTCCCCGCCGGGCCAACTCCACTGTGGTGGCGAGCCCCATCCCCGAATTGGCACCCGTAACGATTACCGTTTTTCCTCGCATACTCGGTCCCTCCAATACTATCGTTATTTTGCTTTTGAAATTTCATAAGTTCCTTACTATACATTTCTATATACCATATTCAATCCCTCTGTAGACCCGTCTTTCGGGTTTCTTCTTATCCAAACTTATCCTATAATGAGATTCATAGATTCAATATATAGTCATAAAGCAGTATGAAAGGAGACATACCTTTGAAGTGGCTGTCCCCCTACGAACATGAACTTCACCTTGCTTTTACGGAAGCGGAGGCAATCCTGGCAACTTTTCCGGAATCGTTCCGAAAGCCGGCACTGGATTATCTCGACAAGTTTCATGTGCTGAAAGAGAACCGATCCAAAAATTACATATGTTATCTTTTGCCGTTCTGGTTGCAGGAACATGCCGGCCTTGCTTCCGGCGACGTCCGCCGCTTTGCGGTCGCCAACATCTTCGGGATGATGTACTATCACCTGATTGATGCTTGCATGGACGAACCGGAAGCGGTGATGGCTCAGCAGCTCCCGCTCGCTGAATTCATCCATCTGGAATTCGTTCAGATATACAGCGGTTATTTTCCGGGCGGGTCACCTTTTTGGACCTATTTTAAAAAATACGTTTCACAGTGGGCCGAAGCTGTATCCGGTGAGAAGACTTCGGACTTTTATCACGACGATCCCGTAAGAATGGGCCATAAAGCGGCCCCGGTAAAACTGACCGTTGCCGGTTCTATGCTTCTTGTAAACAGAGAGGCGGACATCCCTCGTCTGGAAGAGGCAGTGGATAACGTTCTGGTTACCCTGCAATTGCTGGATGACTGGCAGGATTGGGAGAAGGATCTCAACGAGGGGAGCTACAATGCGCTGGTATCGATCGTGCAGTCCGAATTGAAAATTCCGCGTGAACGCCGGCCTGCACCGGAAGAAATCAGACAGGCGATTACCGTTCAAAGCGTTCTCGCCAACCTGGCGGAACATGCGGAACGCAACCACGAATCTCTCGTGAAATATAGAACCTTGGTACCCGGCTTATATCAATTTCATGAAAGTTTGCGGGACAATTTAAAAGAAGGCGCCATTGAAATCGAAAATGAACGGAATTTGTTGCAAAGAGGCGGTTTGGGGTATTGGCTCTCCAAGAATATGTAACTTTCCTGGATTTTCAACAAGATTCATGGTATACTCGAAAGGAAAATATAACCATTTTATTCAGAAAGGGTGATTCTATGACATCAGGAGCTCTCCTTCAAACACGCGTGATTGAGAAAGCATGGCAAGATCCAAGTTTCAAGGCTAAATTACTCGCTGATCCAAAAGCAGCAATCCAGGAGGCACTCGGTGTAATTCTCCCGGATCACATTAAAGTGAAGACAGTAGAAGAGAATTCCGATGAATTCTACCTCGTACTGCCTCCTAGTCCAGCCAATGTAATTAAGTCCGAAGTTAAACCAAACGCGGTTTGGGGAGATTAAACTTCTAGTTATTTATAATTAGGGGTAGCGACGAGGGCTAAAGCTCCGGTTTCTTACGCGTTTTTCACTGCGGGAAACCGGACCACGGCCTCCGTCCCTACTCCTTTTTCACTTTTAAATTGAATTTTGCCGTTCATGACTTCTATAATCCGGAAAGTAACCATAAGCCCCAGTCCCGTTCCTTTGGTCTTGTTGGAGAAGTATGGCTCTCCCAAGCGGGCCAGCACCTCCTCGTCCATCCCTTCACCGGTATCTTTTATATGAATACATACTTCTCCGTTCTCTTCATACGACCACACATGGATCTCCCCTTCACCATGCAGGGATTCGATGCTGTTTTTAATGATATTGATAAAGGCCTGCTTGAACTTCGAAGAATTCCCTTTAATATGCAGGTCCTGAGGGATGTGTACGGAAATTTTGCCGCCCTGAAGATTGGCCATCGGAATCAGAATGCCTTCGATATGAATGAACTCGTTCAGTACATTGAGCGTGGTCACTTTTCCGACCTCCGGCTTGGCGAATGTGAGAAAATCCGTGATAATCGCGGACGCCCGGTCCAGCTCTTCCAGCGCCATGCTGAGATACACCTTATCGGCGGAATTTTGCTTGGCAACAAGCAACTGCAGGAAGCCCCGAGTCACCTGAAGCGGATTGCGCACTTCATGCGCTACGGAAGCCGCCAGTTCACTGATGATCTCCATTTTCTCGGAACGCTGGAGCTCATTGTTGAACATCTCCAATTGCTTGGAGTACTCCACTACCTGCTCATGATTATGGGCAAATCTTTTGCCGAGAATAATGATTAAAGCGATCAGAAAACACACTACGCCCCATTTCCACAAAAAAAGGTCGTAGTATGCCGATTTAAAATAAAACCACAACAATTCTCCCGACCCTAGAATCGCAAAAACAGCAAATCCGATCGTAAATATGATCGCTTCTTGATTTCCCCGAATTGTATAAATTGTCGCAATCGAAACCAATAAGATAAATTGAACGATCATAAACAAGCCGATCAGGGTACCGGAAGCGAGTCTGTAGTAATCGTAAAACTGGTTATCGCTCAACAAATTGATTGCCATCAAAAGTATGCACAGCAAGGAATAAGCTACCTGAAACTTCTGGAATTTAGTAATGATTGATTTGTAGCCTCTGCCGAATATACTTACAAAGAAGCTTGTAAAAGAAGGAAGTAATATAAAGAGTGACAAGTCAAACAATAGAACATACAGGTTACCGTATTTGCCAAAAAGCGAATACAGAAACGATGAATATGTAATAACTATGGTTCCGCTGGATAAAATCACCAAGCATAATGAAAACCAGCTGGACATATTTTCATTTTTCAGGAACAAGGAACAGATCAGCATAACGACGGCAATGAAAATCAGGGCGCTGCCGATAATAAAATCGGTCATATTGTTCTTGATGAAGGTATTCTGCAATTCCTTATAGTCCCCTACCAGTACTTTACTCTGCAATCCAATACGTGTTCCCGACTTGATCCCGATATAAATTGACTCGCCTTCATAAGAGTGGTCCATCGGCAGCAATATGGTATTAATTGAATAATTATAAGATCGGTTGGATTCATAGATGATCTCGTCGTGAGAACGGATTACTACATGACGCCCGTATATCTTTTCAAACAATAGCGCCGGGGATCCCGTTTGGAAAGTAGGAATATCGATCTTGACCCACTGACCCACTGCTCCTACCGGACGTTCCGGGTCAAGGCCTACCGCTTTAACATTCTCCCAGTTTTGCATCGCTTCCAGTTGATTTATGTTTATTTCAGGATCAAATTCATCAGTCCATACAACTTGCCATTCGGTAATCGATTGCTCGTCCGCGCTTTCCCGCTCCGGGCTCTCCATCAAAAATGCAGCAATCGCTACAACACCAAGTACAATCAAGATGGCAAACGCTTTAAAGAAAGCCTTCATTCCAGCACCCCTGCCAATAAATTAAGAGCTAGTCTAACTAATTCGATAAAATTAAACAATAAACCTTCAATTTTATGGAAATTTATATAAATTCCAAATAAATATACGTAACAAAATTATTTTACCGTTATTACCCATTTTAATCTATGAATAGTTTTGTCACCTTTGAAAATAGTTTCAATTCGAATAAAGAAAGCCGACCAAACAAGAAGGGACCCTCCCGGCGAAGTATAATTATACCCCGGGACAGCCCCTATCTTATCACTAATATGCTCGGTAGCCTATGTTATTACGCCAGTTCCATATCAATTTTTTCAACGAGTCCGCTGCGTACGTCCTCCGCAAGAACGCCTCGAATCACGGAATCTTCTATGTCTATCCTAGTTCCGTCGATTTTTTGCAAAATGATTTTGCGGATGGATACGGCCTGTTCGCCATAAGTGTCCCCTTTGCCCGGGTTATGATAAGTAACCTTCGTTGCGCCAAGGAACTTGAATGAAACGTCGCCTTGCTCGTCAAACAACCAGCCTGGCAGAGACGGATTGAAATGGAGCTGCAGCTCGTTATCCTGAACCCGGAATACGTGCTTGCCGGCCATCATCGCAATCCACATGCTGATAAATTCGGCGGTCGATCCGCTAAGCCTTGCCACGAAACCTCTGCCGTGTACATGCGGGTCCGGATTCACGCTGGAGGCAATAAACGATGAATTTTCCAGCGTGCTGCGGCCATAGACTTCCGGATCGAGGAACGGAATCAGCGAGGTTTTGATTTCCGCAAAAAACTGCTCCGTTAACCCGTTCTTAAGCAGCGCCAGCAAATATTTGTAGCTCATGTGCAGGAAGATCGATTCCCGTTCCAGCCAGCCTGGCGTAAATGCGCGGATCCGGCCGATTTCATGGCTCTCGTCATTCAGACTGACCGAGGTCTTGTACATTTGCAGTTTGGCGTCAAACAGGTCGCTGCGGCGGATGTTTTCATAGGCTTCTCCAGCTTTCTGCGGCTCATCCAGCGTCTTCATCCAGCGCGCAGGCCCTTCCAGAAAATGAGGTAGCGGCTTGACGGCGAATTTCGTTACCTTCGCACTCGGCAAGCCGTAGCCGCTGATGACGGCTTTCCCTTGTTCGTCGAGGACAGCTTCGTATTCCACCGCTTCAAAAGCAAAATACGTCGGCGTCAAGCCTCCGCCTAGCGAGATCGCTTCGGAAATTCCCGAATCCATCTTGCGGAGCATGGCTTCATAAACCGGAATAAGTTTGGAAAGCTGAATTCTCCGCTCCGTTCCGCTAATGCCGAAGCGAATATTGTCCCGATATTGTTCGCGTGCCGAAGCCGTTTTGTCCCAATATCCGAAGTTATCAAGCCCTCCTTCAAGGTGCTTGTTCAGTAATGCTGTTACTTCCTGAAGCAGGTCGGCGATCTCTTCGGGAACATCCACTTCTCTTGCTTGAGATTCCCGTGCGGTTTCCAGCACGAATTGCAGCATCCGCTTCAATTCGAACGTCTCGCTCATCCCGGAACCGAACAAGCCCGGCAAACCGTTCATGGCATCGTTCCAGCCCGGTTTGTTCCCTTCCATCTCAACGCCCATGCCGTACGGGTCAAGCGTTGCGAATTTGACCAGAGACAAGGAAAGCAGCTTCACGAACAGATTGGTGCGGTAAACCTCGCCGTTGCCGTGTCTCGTTTTCAGCCAATTCGTGTCTTTTAGACTCAAGCCGAACCGCTGCATCTTCTCTTCGTCGTGTACGAGCGAACCGTACTGGCGGATATGTTCTCCACTCAGCACATATTTCTGGCTTCTAGGCAGCACTCTTGCCGGACTGTCGAAGTAGGCATAATCGCTTTCTTCAAACAGCAAACGGGCTTTACGATCCGGGAAAATGTCGAGATAGCTGTCAATCAGGTCCATGTTGTAGGTCCAGTGGTCCGACCAATAACCTTCCCCGAAGGTCGCTTCGATTTCTTGTTCGGCCAGCGAGAAGATGCCGGTGAGGAACTCTTCCTCGCCAAGATTTAACGATACATTATGCACCGCGATAAACGAGATCAGCTTGCCCGGCGTAAACTTGCCCCGGCAAAGGCGCTGCAGTTCCTCCCGATGATTCGCCGCCGCGCTCTCCAGCCATGTTCTCAACTGAGCAGCCCGGCTCTCGGGCACATGGAAACTGGTGCCTTCCACCCCTAGCGGATTGTATCCGTCGGCTTGCATCAGACTGAAGAAGGTTCTGATGTTGAAAGTGCCGACGCGGGGATTAAAGTAGATATCGCTGCGGCGATTCTGGTTCGCGTCGCGGAAATTTCCGTTTCCTTGCGAATAGTATTCCGGAGCGAGCGAGAAGAAATTGTAATCCCGTTCCAAGTCGCCGTGTTTGCGGGAATAGAGGTGGATTACAAAACCCTCTCTGCCATTCTCGAAAATAAACGGATACCCGCCGCGCAAGAAATTGTCCAGATAACTTTGTCTGGCGTAGGCGTCAAACAATGGCATCGAAGTTTTGGTGGCCACATCGGCCGTCAAGGTTTCCGTCAACTCCCGGGCTTCCTGCTGTTTCCGTTCAATATAAGCCGGAGAAGATATCATAGCCGCTTTTTCATTCAAACGCTCTACGGTGTCGATATGACCGATCAGGGTGTAAATCTGCTGGGTATCCCCAGGCGCGAGCTCGGCGGAAATTCCGGAGAACCCGCAAGGAACCTTGTTAGTGCAGTACTGGGTCTTGCTTGCCAATTCGCTGATTGCCGTCTCGTCAAAACAGTTCGGATAGCCAAGCGATGTATTGCTGCCAAAAATCAGCTCAAAGTCGGCAATGGGCTTGATCAATTCGCCCTGTCCATCAAACGAGAGATAAAAATGACCGCTGCGGATCTCGCTGACTTCCGCCTCGTCATGCGTACTGGAACGATTGCGGTAATAGGGAATACCGTTCTCCAGATTATCCACTTCCATCCAACTGCGGAGCAGGTTTCCGATCTCCTTATATCCGGCATTCTCTACTCCGTACGGCAAGATTTCCGGGAGTCCGTCCAGCACTTCCATGCGGAGCGTTTCTCCGGACAGATTGGTGATTTCCACCTTGCGCACCAGGGCCGCGTAGTCGTCGTTAGGAATATGAAAATAAGTGACCTTCGTTCGCAGCCCCTTGGCTTCATGAATTTCCTCGATTCCGATCTCGTTAGCCAGGATCCGCATGCTGCGCTTGGCTGATGCATCCGGATAAGCGCTTTGGAACGGCTCGTAAACGGTCTCCGCTCCTTCAAGCTTGATAAACGTTCTGAAGCCCTGCATGGATACGGACTGGTAGGTGATATTCGCAGGGGAAAATTCCATGATCGGACTGTTCTTGTCGCGGATACCGAAGCTGCAGACCGCCTGCCCCCGGTTTACGTAAAATGTCCACATCGGAATTCCCTTCAAACCGGCAAGGCCGGGAAGGAAACTGGAAAATGGCTTGGCTTGATCAAATTGATCGATCACGAACGCGCCTTGCTCGAAACTATATTTTGACATCTGTTTTTACCTCCACAAGCATTTCTATTTGTCTTTGTATCTTATTTGATGATGTAGGTTGCGATCGAGTGGGCCGCGAGCGTATCGCAAACGGCTTCTCCGTCCAGTTCTAACGCAAATTCCCGGCCTTCCCCGGTTTCATTCTGGATGACTACCGCTATGCTGCCGTCGGTATTCCGGAATGCCGTCATTTGAAGTCCGGAAGTTTCCGAAGTCAGGCCGATGCGGACCGCACCCGGTTTGATAAACTTGCTGAAATGCCCGATATAATAGAACGAACTGTTATAAATAACGTTGTCATTCACGGTGTCGGCAATGATCGGCGCATCGCACAAATTGTTGACATGGTTCGGCCCGCCGGTCTCGTCAAGTACGAGATTCCAGTCGAGGTAGCCTTCCGTCCAGTTGTTCAAGTCTCCGATGATGTTGCGGCCGTACCGCTCGCCGGTAAACCATTCGCCCAATTTGACGCCGCCCTCCTGGCAACCTTCCGTAAAGAGCAAGTGCTTGTCGGGAAACAGGTCGTGAACTTTGCCGACTTCCTCAAACGCCTCGCTGACATACCAGTGGAATCCGGTGCCCCAGACGTATTTTGCGGCTTCAGGATCGGAAAGCACCGCCGATGCCCTTTCTACGATAAGATCGCGGTTATGGTCCCAAATCAGGATATTGACGTCTTCCAGACCTTCGCGGTGCATCGTCGGACCGAGGTGATCGCGGACAAAATCCCGTTCCTCTTCGCCGCTATAAATGCAGGAATCCCAGGTTTGCACGGCAGCCGGTTCATTTTGTACGGTAATGCCCCAGATCGGTACGCCTTCCGCACGGAACGCCTTGATGAATTTACTGTAGTAGAGCGCCCAAGCCGCGCGGAATTCCGGCTTCAACTGGCCGCCGTGATTCATTTCCCCGTTCGTTTTCATCCATGCCGGCGGGCTCCAAGGAGAGGCAAGCATCGTAATGTCTTTACCGGCCGCTTTAACCGCCTCCTGAATCAGCGGCAGCACCCATTTCCGTTCATGCGAAATGTCGAAGGTTTTCAACTCAACGTCATTCTCTTCCACGTAAGTGTAATTGCCGAGGGCGAAGTCGCAGCTATGAATATGCACCCGGCCGATCGTATACCCCAGTCCCTCTTCCGGGTCAAAATAACTGCGGATCACTTCCGCTCTATGTTCGGGACTGATACGCGACAACGTGTAGGCCGCCGCTTCCGTAAAAGCGCCTCCAAAACCAAGGATGCTTTGAAAGGATTGCTCGGGTTTTACCGTCACCCTGTCTTTGCCTTCCGGTGCGCCGGCTTGAACCGCCAATTCCCCCACGGGTTGCAAGCGTTCTCCGGAATCAAGCGATGTTAGGATTTTGGACCATGTTGCCATTTCGAAATCCTCTCCTTAGAACCTGAATTGTTCGACAATAAAACCTTTCGAAACCGGTTTCGATTTGTCTTAAAAAAACAGGGACCCCTCTAGAGCGAGCGACAAGACTCCCTGATTACCAATTGCACCGGAATCATATCACTTTGAACTTCATCCCCGCCTTCTATCGTATAGATTAACATGTCGGCGGCCTTATTGCCAAGTGCATACGTATCCTGACGGATCGTAGTCAAGGAAGGCGTCAAAAATTTGACCATTTCAATGTCGTCAAATCCGATGATCGAAATGTCGCCCGGGACGCTCAACCCATGGCTTTTAACCGCCATCATCGCTCCGACCGCCAAATTGTCGCCGGCGGCAAACACAGCGGTTGGCCGCTCGCTTGCCTGCAGCAGCTCTTCCATCGCCAAACGCCCGCTTTCAACCGTATAGTCGTAACTTCCCTGGACGACATGCTCCGGGTTTACGCTCAATCTCAGTTCCTCCATCGCATGCAAGTACCCTTGAAGCCGTTTCTTACCCGCAAAGGTATTCCCGCCGCCGATATGGGCGATCAACCGGTGCCCGAGACTGTACAAATGCTCCACAGCCATGATGCTTCCGGCCATATTGTCTGAACAGACCGTGCTCTTGGTAACCGACTCCTGATCCAGCAAGACGCACGGGATGCTTGATTCCAGCAGTTCCAGGAAATACGGATCCGTAAAATCCGGCAAAATGACTACTACACCGTCCACACCGCGGATTTTGCAATGTTCCAGGTAGCTGCTCTTTTTGCCGCCGATATCCTTGGAAATAAACATCAAATCGTATCCTCTGGAGGTCGATACCTTCTTGAATCCTTCGATGACTCCGGCAAAATAAGGATGCAAGATCCCTGCACCCGAAGGTTCGTTAAACAGTACACCAATGGTCCATGAGCGCTTGGTGGTCAGCGAACGGGCATGCGCATTCGGCAAGTAACCCAATTGTTCGGCCGCCTCCAAAATTTTGCGCCGGGTTTTCGGACTGACGTCAGCATAATCATTAAACACCTTGGAAACGGTGGTCGGAGAAAATCCGGTTAATTTGGCTATGTCATAAATCGTTATCACTTACTGGTTCAACTCCTGCTATCATTCAGGCCATCCCCTAAGGGTTCATGTGAAATTTTATCCGTCCCCTGCGGCGAAGTCAACCTTAAACAAATAATGCCGCAAACGACGGTTTGTTGTTACATTGTTTCATTGAGGTGCAGGCCGTTTAAGAATTACTCAAACGGAACCCGCCTGTCAAGTTGGCAACATCAGCCGGGACAAACCGATTAGCATGAAAGAGGAGGAAAATACTATGTACGAACCACGCGACCGGAACGAAGTAAGCAATGTGGACGTTGAACGCAGAGATGTCCAGCAAAAATCCGAACCCAGCATGGTTGCGGCTACCTTCATTAAATATGCGGCCTATATTATCCTGTTTTTCGGCTTTCTCTACTTCCTTGTTAAATACGTATTTCCTAAATTCTGATTCGGTAACTTATCGCAAAGAACCGCTGTTGAAGGCGGTTCTTTATTTTTTTGCGACAAATGTGATGAAGAAGTTGAGCATAGATCAAAGTTCACGTTTGCCTTCGAAATGATCCGTTCCCTGGTCCGGTTGAAATGTTTGAAATCGGGTAAACTCCTTATAGTACTGCAACTGGCTTTTTGTTCTGTATTCGGACACTAACAAACCGAGGAGGCGATGCTCCATGCCGGATTACCCGAAAACCGAAGGAGATCAAGCTTACGAACGATACATTATACAAAGAGAATACCGGGCCGAAAACGATATTCCGGACAATGATTTGCTGCCGCACGATACGGTGATTACGCAGGGCTTGAGCGAGCCTGCCGACAATCAAGACAAAGAAACGGAACTTCAGGCTGAGAATGATGCCCTGCCGGACGTGCCCGATGCCGATGAAATCCAGCCGGGCAGCCCCGTGGATCAGGCGGCTCCCGATCCGGATGCCATGCACGGTACGGATTTGCTGAACGGATTTGATGGCGATGAATCACAATAAAACAATCAAAGCGGGCGGCTCCCGAGCTATGATTTGCTCGGGAGCCGCCCGCTACTGTATATTTTTTTGCCCCCCCTCCCGTTGCAATCTCCCATTGACTAACAATTTATGGGCTTTCTATTAAAATTCTAATGTCTTTATCGAATCATTCCCGTATATTTAATTTCCATGTCGGCTTTCACTTGAAATTCCAGATTAGGATATAACCGTTTCCAATCCTCCTGCTCGGTTGCATTGTTCCAGTTTCTTGAATAATAGCGAAGTCCCCAGCCGATGGGATCCAGCCCGGTAGCCTGAATTTTCTTCAGCAATTGCTCCCCGTCCTTTTTCCATTTTTCACCGGCCGCTTTTGAATACCCCCTCATTACGGGTCCGGTAACCGATGTGCCAACCGTATTTTCTTCCAATACTGCCCTCCCGGAAAGTGTATATTGGATCACCGCTTTTCCGTCTTTCCCTCCTTGAATCCGGTATCTCGATTTCGAAGCTTCCAGATTATAATCAAAGGAAGTGCCTTCTGCGTCTACCCTGAAGCTGGAACGCAAGTTGTGTGACGTTAGCAGATTATAAATTCGGGTCTCTTCCGGAGACAGTACGGTGACCATCTTTTTCTTATTAAAGAGCGCCAGCTTATCGATGACGAGCATATCCGGATGTTTCGCCTCGACGATCGGCATAATGGGGTCAAGTCCACGTTCGGTAACCCTCCGTTTTAAGTCGTATGAATAGACTGTCTTAATGTACGGAGATTCCGTTCCCTCTTTACCAAGTCCGAGGATCAGGGCATTCCCAGGCAACCGCTCGCTTTTGGTCTGCATTTGAACCACTTCCTTGGCGTTAGGCATACCTACCGCGCAATACATAATCAACTGGATATCCCGGCGGCGGCTGGACCAGTCAACGATGGGAGTGATGTTGTTCCTGACAAGAGACTCCCCGTAAATCAAGGCCTTGCAATGGCTGAAGTCCACTTCCTTATCCATCTTTGATTTGGCCAACCGGATCGCTTCCGGCACGCTCTCCGCGACTTCCGTTATAACAACCGATTCCTGGCTTCGTTTTGTCGGATCCCCTTCCGGTATGCCCATTTTAAGCGTCACTTCGAACTGGTCTCTTTTTTTAGGGTCATCAGGACGATCGATCCCGATCGCAAGTACGAAGGATCGCTTATCGATGTCCTTAAACTGGCAGCCGGATAAGGTACCCGACAGCAGGATAGCCAGCAGGCAGCAGATTCCTTTTTTCATGTCTTTTTTGCGCTCCTTCCCTTCGCATAAAACATCACACCCATCAGCAGTAATTCATTAAGAAAGCGGATATTTAAAAACCATTGCCCTAATTGGCCCAGCCTGACCTGGTCCAAGAAATTCATAATTATAATCGTAGCTGCCGAGAAGGGGACAAGAACCCACCAGTCCATTTTTTTGCCCGGCTTTTTCCCCTCCTTCGACTGAAAAGCGCCTTTGAACAATTCCAGGCCAACATGCCAATGAAGCACCGTACTAACAAGGGCTAGAGTCAGGTACGTCGTATAAAACAAAAAGAGAACCCGCTCGATAATAAACAATTCCATCCGGATGGAGTCCGCTGTGGAAAACCAGCTATACACATGTTCTTCCACGCCGATCGTCCCGTGATAGCCGACGGGAACCAGAAAGGTGACGAGCAGAATCATCAATCCAACCACCGGAATCATCCAAAAGTGCCGGGTTTTGATCTGTTTGAAATTCCGGTTAAAGATGGCGAGATTGAAGTAGCCTGAAAAGATAAAAGTGGCACCGGCCAGGGATACATACTTCGGTCTGGTCCACATAAACGTTACGACCTGCATAACCGCGTCCCAATTAAAGGCCGGATTTATAAATGCCTTTACAAGCATATAAACGATGATAGGCGTAACGAGAAACAACAAGGTTTCAAGCGCGTACAGAATCGATTCGGAGGACAGTCGGCAGCAAATGGAGGTAAGGAGCAAAAATCCGAGAATGACAGCATACGAGGAAATGTCGGGACTAATAAAGCGGAGAGTGATGTCCACGAACGATAACATCGTTATAATCCCTGCCATAAACCAGAAGAAGGCATACAAAATTAATAGCAAAAAGGAAAAGAATCTTGGCAGGGTAGCATTAAAAATTTCCGGGAGTCCCTGTCCTTTAAAGCCTTTAATCGTATAAGTAAACCCGAAGAACAGCAAAGTTCCGATGAACGTGGATAGAAAGATCGACGGCAATGCCCCGTGAAATCTCGTAAAAACAAGCACCCGAGGAACAAAATTGATGATATTGATCAGCGCGTTCATCAAGAACAAATAGTAGATATATTTGCTGCTCACCATCTCATTGCCCACCCTTTACCTTCGAGTCCAATGCAAACATTTTCATGTAAGGCCGGCCAAAGCTGCGCAATCCCGATAAGTACATGATCAACCCGACAATCGACACGACGATGCCTACCAGCCCGAAAGTAATTGCAAACAGTACCATACCGTATTTGATTACACGAATGGTGTAGCCCATCATACTTAATGGAATAATGAAATTGGAAATCGCCACGGCCGATACCAGAATAATCATGATATTGCTGACCAGCCCGGCCTGGGTGGCCGCTTGCCCCAAAATCAAACCGCCAACCGTCGTGGCAGTCGGACCAATTGCTTTTGGAAGCCGTAAGCTCGCCTCCGTCAAAAATTCCATCATCAGCAGCATTAGAAAGACTTCCATAAAGGAGGGATAAGGAACGGCCGCTCGGCTGCCCGCAATCAATAAAGAAATTTGTACTTTCAGAATTTCAGGGTTGTAAGAGGCAAAAGTGACATAAAGCGCCGGAAGCGTCAGCGTCAGAAACAAGCCGATATAACGGATGATTTTCAGAAACCATCCGACCAGCGGAACTTGTATTTTATCATCCATAGCCGTGAAGAAATCGCTAAATACGACCGGGGCAATAATGGCAAATCCGTTGGAATCGATAATTACCGCCACCTTACCCTCCGCAATATTAAAAACTACCCGATCGGGTCTCTCGGTGACGACCATCGTCGGAAAGATACGGAACCGTTCGGGAGTGATATATTTCTCCAGTTCCCCGGCAGATTGCAAAATATCGATATCGACATCCGCAATCCTTTTTTTCATTTCCTTAAGCACTTGTTGATCCACCCGATCGTTATCGTACAGAATGGCCACCGAAGTATGGGACACTTTTCCCAGCGTAAGCATGTCCACTTTCAGTGCTGCAGATTGGTATCTCCGCCGGATGAGATTCAGGTTCATCTCAATGCTTTCGCTCAGTGCATCCCGGGGGCCTTGAACAATCGATTCGTTTACCGCCTCACCCACCCCGCTGGATTCCACCTTGACGGCATCGAACAAATAGCCGCGGGAAGCGATTCGTATGTACGCAAATCCTTTCAGCACATACTCAAGGATCTGCTGGCGTTCACCAGTCTGGATCGTACCCGGAAAAGAAGAGATGTAGCTCTCAAAAGCCTTCACATCCTCCATCTCATAACCGGGAACGATAACATAACGGCTTATCGTATCGGAATTGGTCAGACTTCTCAAATATTGCAGCCCGATTTCACCGGAAGAACCGAGCATCCGCTGCTCAAAATCCACCTGTCCCGACATCGTCTCAGATAACCAGGATACTTCCTGTTCTCTCGTCTTCGAACTCATATCCGATCCCTCCTTACTTGCAAATAGCCCCCGGGAGTCCCAATGCAGGTGAACCTATTTTGCCAACAAATCCCGTTTCTCATTCATGATCGGACAGCCGGTAACTCCAGCCGGAACATATGCACAAATCAAAAAGACTCCGCCGCAGCGAAGTCTCTTTTTACAACTTATGAACAATGAAAATAGCAAGTTTAGAGGGAGGCCCGGCAAACCCGGTTTCTGCCCGATGATTTCGCCTCGTACAAGGCCTGATCCGCCCGCTCAAACAGCAGCAACTCATCGATATCCGGATAAGTAGCACTGCCGGCCGAGATGGTCACTTTGATTTCGGTTCCGTCCGGCAGATGAAACACGTGATTCTCCACATTCCGTCTCAACCGCTCGGCGATAGTTTCGATCTGATTGGCGTTGCAATCATCGACAATGACTGCGAACTCCTCTCCCCCTTTCCGGGCGATGTGGTCGCCTGGCCGGAACGTATCCCGCAGTACGGTTGCCACCTGAGACAAAACCGCATCCCCGGCCGAATGGCCGAAGGTGTCGTTTACCTGCTTGAAATGATCAATATCAAGCAGCAATAAGGTAAAAGGTATCCGGTACCGATTCGCGGCGGCCGTTTGCTGTTTCATAATGATTTCGAATGCCCTGACATTAAACAAGCCGGTCAAAAAATCGCGGTGCGCCGCCTCTTTCATGATTTGCATGGAATCATCCGACCGTTTCAAATGCAGCATCATCAGGAACGTGAACAAGCCGCCAACTAAAAATACAATGCCGTAGGTGACAATGGGAACCCATTTATCGTCCTTAAGCAAAATCGAGAAAGTCAGCATCGAAAAAACCGCGGACAACGCCAGCGAGGGAACCCATTTTTGCAGCGATAACATGTGACCTCTCAGGAATATGCTCGCTATAAACAATGTTCCCAACGCATTGATCGCCCCCATAATCGCGGCAGCATTCAACCCGCTAAGAAAATACAGACGATAGATGGATATAATTATTGTCGTTATCGAGCCGGCGATCCAGCCCCCCATGGAAACGGAAACCAAGATGGGCAATTGGCGAAAATCGCTGTAGACGGTCGGGGTGATCGGGAAAGAGTAATACATTAACGAGATGCCGAACAGCCCTAAAGCAACTCCCAGCAAGAGCCGGGTTTTCAGCGTTTTCCGGTTGATATGATCATGCCATCTTCCCCATAGAATATTTCCAAAGAACAAAAAGGTCGTCAAAACAGTAAAATTGTTGATTAGACTTTGAAGCATGCCATATTTACCTTTCAACAGTAATCAGTCCGACAAGCCCAATGAATAAGTACGGACAAGTAAAGCATATCACAAAAATAAGGAAACTACTCGCTATATTGTATTAATTATGGTTATTATTCGATATTCTTCGACAAAATTCAACATTTATTGCAATGCCTTTCCGGATGATTCCGCTTTCGAATCCGCTCATGTTATAATGTGCTTAAGTGTTGGAAGGGAGATCATGACGATGAACGACACGGCGGCTGTCGATGAACAGGAGCCTATTGAAGTATGTCTTTTGGCCGGAAAAATCATGCTCCAAAGCGGGGCGGAAACATACCGGGTGGAGGACACGATGACCCGGATTGCGAACGCCTTGGGCCTCGCCGGATCCCACAGTTACGTCACGCCCACAGGCATCATGTTTCAGTCCGATGATATGAGATGGGCCAAGCTGATCCGGATCGTGGAACGGACCACCGATTTACAGAAGGTCGCTGCCGTGAATGACGTTTCGCGCAAGCTGACCAGCCGGGATGTCACGGCTGCGGAAGCCCGGTCCCTGCTAATGGACATCGAAACTTCCAGGCACGCTTATCCGGTTGGTCTCCAAATCGCCGCTGCCGC
This sequence comes from Fontibacillus phaseoli, assembly GCF_003337355.1. Lineage (GTDB taxonomy): Bacteria > Bacillota > Bacilli > Paenibacillales > Paenibacillaceae > Fontibacillus > Fontibacillus phaseoli. The sequence goes on from NZ_QPJW01000003.1 coordinate 315,721, forward strand.
GATATCAAGCGGGTGCTTCGCCTTGATGTTCCAAGGGAGCCTGTCTGATTTCCTTCCCGGCGTATTATGCGGCGGACTCGGCTTTCTCGCGTTCATCCTGCTTCATCGGCTTGTCAAAGTGAAATTTTTCGCGGAATTCACCGCTTCCTTTCTGATAGGTATAGTTGCTTCGCTGCTAGTGATGGCCGGAATCGGCAGAGAGCTCGATAAAATCATTATCGGGTCCGTTATGCCGCTCGTTCCCGGACTCTTGATCACCAACGCGGTCCGTGATCTGATGGCCGGCCATCTTGTTTCCGGGTTGTCCAGGGGCGCCGAGGCGTTTCTGACCGCCTTCGCCATAGGTGCCGGCATTGCGTTCGTGTTTACCATTTTATAACCTTGAAAAGAGGACTTGATCTGTTATGAATCTGGTTCTGCATTTCATTACCAGCTTTATTGCCTCCGCGGCCTTCGGCATCCTGTTTAATGCCCCCAAGCGAACCTTGCTGCAGTGCGGATTTTCTGGCATGCTGGGCTGGGCCGCCTACGTTTTGTTGGGTTACCGGCTCGATACCATATACGCTACCGTGGCGGCGACGATCATCGTCGGCGTTGTCAGCCAAATATTTGCCCGCACTTGCAAAAAGCCCGTCATCATCTTTAGTGTATCGGGAATCATTCCGCTGGTGCCCGGAGGCATGGCCTATGACGCAATGCGGAATTTCGTAGAAAAAGAATATAACACGGCGATTCAGCTTGCTGCGCAGGCATTCCTGATCTCCGGTTCCATCGCCATCGGACTGGTGCTGTCCGAAGTGCTCAATCAAATCATTACCAAAATCGTGATTTCCCGGCCTAAAAAAGTCCGCGCCAAATAAGCCGGCAACCTGCCGGCTTGAGATTTTCAATGAAGTTGGAGCCCCGACTGCTAGACTTTGCTTTTCTTCATCCAAAACGAGTTGACAAATACGGTGGAGAACCCGGCCCTCAACATATTGTTGTGGCTGATGCTGCCGAATTCGACGTCGGCATACATTTTTTTGATCCCCATTGCTTTAGCCGTCCTGATCCGCTGCCGGATCAGCGCCGATTGGCAACCGTGCCCTCTAAACTCGGGAAACGTATAGTCATTGGCCGCATAACCTTCCTCCCCGCGGATGAACAAGGAGCACATGCCTGCCGGTTCCTCTCCAATCCAGGCGGTCCAATTCATGAAATCAGATCTGTAAAAATAACCATTCTTCCGGTCCATCAAATCCCGGTCAAAGGTTGCTTCGCCATTCGAGCGGGCGATCAAGCCGAGATACTCCTCCACATTCTTCCCGGTTACCGGAACAAGCCTGATCTCCGACTCCTCTTTCATTTCCGGCGCCTGATCGACTTCCAGGGTCACAAAGGCAAGTTGCAACCGAGGTACATAGCCTTGCTCAGACAAAGCTTCCGCAAGTTCTCCGCTCTGTTTATCCGGAGTCAAGTCAAAACACGGGGAAATCCGGTGCTCCGCGTACAGATCCAATATTTCCGGCAACCGGTCCAGCTCGTCCGGTCCGAATCCGATGACCCGGTTGTAATAGCTTGAACCGGGGGAACCTGCTTCGAGTAGGAGAGTCGTGGTCCCTATCTTAATCATTTCCAACTTTTTATCCTTAGGCGACAGGGCGCGCTGCGCGTTAAACTGCGTCAAAGCCATCTCCAGTGCCGTAATTCGCTCCACCTCGGTCAAAACCGGGTTGGGCGAAGTTTTAAAATTATCCATTCCTACTCTCCCTCCTTCTTCTCCTGTCAAGAGATCGTGATATAATAACCTTCGTGCCGTTACCATTATTCATATGAATATTCCTCCCCAAAGAAAGAAGATGAACATCAAAGATGATCGCTCAAATTTTGCTGGACGTCGTTTTGCCCATTTTCGTGCTGATCGGTCTTGGAGCCTTAATGCAGCGGGCTTTTCGGCTGGATCTGTATACTCTTGCCAAAATCAATTTTTATTATATCACGCCTGCCGTCGTTTTCCTCAGCATGTACCATTCCGAAATGTCGCCGGCGCTTCTGGGAAATGTTACATTATTTTATGCGTTGTATGTACTGCTTCTTTATGTTGTCAGCACGATTGTCAGCCGCCGCATGAAATTTAACCGCGGGATGAAGGCAGCTTTTACGAACAGCCTGATTCTCGACAATTCGGGGAATTATGGCTTGCCGATCAACCAGTTGGCTTTCAGAGGCGATCCGCTGGCCGCTTCCCTCCAAGCGCTTATTATGACGTTCCAGAGCCTGGTTACCTTTACTTACGGCGTAATGTCGGTCCAAAGAGCCAAAACCGGCGGAACCCTTAAAGCTGCCTTGATCGGCTTTCTTAAAATGCCGGTTCCCTATGCGCTCGTACTCGGCCTTGTCTTTCATGTCTTTCGAGTCCCTCTGCCGGAATTCGCATCCAAGCCGCTGGGTTACATTTCCGATTCCATGGTCAGCGTGGCTCTGCTTACGTTAGGAGCGCAGATCGTAAAATACCCGCTGCGGCTGGACCGCCTCGACGTGTATATCAGCGTCATTTTGCGTTTGCTGATCGGCCCCGCCATCGGCTTGCTGCTCATTTTCCTGCTCGGCCTCAAGGGTGTACCGGCCCAAGCGCTGCTGATCGCTTCGGGGATGCCCACCGGCGTGAATAGTACCATACTGGCGGAAGAATACGACAATGAACCGGACTTCGCTTCGCAAACCGTACTGATTTCCACGCTGCTCAATATCGTGACCATTACGGCCTTAATCTCCCTTGCCAAATATGTGGGGTAAGCGGGAGTAACGTCAAGAGGCCGGCGCCGGGGTTTTCCTCCGTCGCTGGCCTCTTCTCTGTCCCATCCTGAATGTCACGTCGGCTTCAGATCAAGCCGCTGTTTACACTTCGGGCTTTGCGTTCATCTCATGAGCGGTTTGATGCCATTCTTTAATCATTCGCCGCAGAAATAGACCCTCTTGTTTTCCTAATCCATATTGGTTCTCCTTGGCGATCATCTCGCCAATCCGTCGTTTCAGCATCTCACTCCGGCGTTCCAACACTTCATCATAAGCCAAGTAAAGTCATCTCCCAAATCCGTTGTATTAACGTTATTTTTACACATCTATTAGTATAAACCTTACGGTTCGGGAGGAAAAACCGGCTGACTTCTCCTAATCCAGGATGAGAAATGCTGCTTTATCTCTACCCTACTGTAATGCGATCTAGCCGTAAACTTCCTCCCGGATCCTGCCGGATGGTCCGGTTTCCTCCGGATCGTCTTTAGAAGCAATTTGCGCTGCCTGTGTAGCTCCCACGATCAACCCTTCACGGCTCCTGCCGTAAGCCCGCTGACAATGTACTTCTGTCCGAACAAATACAAGATGAATACCGGCAAAGAAGTCAGCACGAGATTGGCAAAAATCAGGTTCCAGTCCCGGCTGTATTTTCCGTAAAAATTATAAATGGAGAGCGGCATCGTCCAGGTTGAACTGTCGGTCAGGAAGTAAAGCGGAATCGTGATGTCGTTCCAGACCGACATGAATACCATGATGGCTACCGTAGCATTTACGGGCAGAATCAGCGGCGTTACGATCCGGAAGAACACGCCGAATACACTGGCGCCTTCCAGGAATGCCACTTCATCAAGTGCTTTCGGAATCGTTTTAATGAACCCGCTGTACAAAAATACGCTGAAAGCTGTGTTCAAAGAGGCATAAATCAGAATGACGCTCGGGATGCTCCCGTAGAATCCCAACCATTGAACGACGCGAATGGTCGTAATGGTCGACATCGGGGCGATCAGACCCATAAAGAAAAACATGTAAAGCGTATTTGCCAACTTCGTTTCCCGGCGAACCAGAATAAAGGAAGCGGCCGAAGACGCGACAATGTTGATGGCCGACGAAATTCCCGTGATCCACAAGCTGTTCAGAAAAGCCCTGGCAATCCCACCTTCCTCAAACACTCTAGCATAGTTGGAGAACATCCACTTCTCGGGAAGCTTCAAAGAGAAGCTGAGCACCTCGGCGTTCGTCTTGAACGAACCGAAAATCATGATCAGGACCGGGATAATGATCAGCAGCGAAGACAAAATCAGGATTGCTTCGACGATATAGTTACGTATGGCGAGTTTTCGAGTATATCCCATTATTCCGTGACCTCCTTACGCCGCATGAATATCAGAAGCGGTATGGCGATGATCGTCACGGCCACGAACAGCAGCGTATTGATCGCGGTGCCCAGCCCCCAGCTTCCTTCGCCGAAGGAGCGAAGAATGATCGTTCCTACCACCTGGGAAGCATTGCCCGGACCGCCGCCCGTCAGGACGAACACTTCCGAAAATACTTTGAGTCCGCCGATGAGCGTCAGCATCAGATTAATATTGATCGCCGGCAGCAATAGCGGCAGCGTGATTTTCGTGAATTTTTTCCAGGAACCCGCCCCGTCGATGGTAGCGGCTTCATAATATTCCTGTGAAATCGATTGGAGCCCGGCCAGGTAGATGGCCATCTGAAATCCCGCATGCTGCCATATGGATATCACGGCGATCGTCCATATTACGATGGATGGATCGGTCAGCCATGCCTGGCTCAACGCATGCAGGCCCACCGCATCCAACAATCGGTTGACCGTGCCTTCGGTACGCAGCATCGGCGTGAACACGATCCCGATCACCAAAATGCTCAAGATCGAGGGAGAATAAAAAATGGCACGCAGCATGTTTCGCGTTTTTAACCTCATGTTCAGCGCGACGGCCAGTACAATCCCGACCAGATTTTTGCCGACCACGGTTGCAATGGCGAAGATCAACGTGTTCTTCAACGCTAAAGTGAGCGTTTTGTCATGAAAGATTTTGGTGAAGTTTTCCCATCCGATGAAATCTATGGTGAGGCGGTCCAGACGCCAATCCGTGAATGAATAGTAGAAGCCCGCGAACGCAGGGATTACGAAAAAAATGCAGTAGATCAGCAAAGCCGGCAAAACCAGATAATATGAGTACAGGTTTTTTATTGTTTTCATTTCCTCACACTCCACTATAGCCTGGGGCAGCATAAAGCCGTGCGGGCTTTATGCTGCCTGTGATTCCGCTGTTTAGAAACCGGCGATTTCTTTATCTTTCATCAGTTGACTGAACTTCTCGTCCCAGGCCTTCAATACTTCCTCCGGAGTCAAGCCGCCAGCGAATTGATCCTGCAGCAGTCTGTACAGTTCGCTGCGGTCCACCAACATATAGGCATCGCTTGTCAGTACGGTTTTCTTCGGCGTAATGTAGTTGTCCACGATTTCCTGCTTGTACTCCGGCAACGCAGGGGTTGTTACATCGCTCAAGTTGGAAACGTAGCCTTTGGAATCCACGATTTTCTGCGCAATTTCCTTCGAAGCCATAAAGTTGAGGAACTCTTTGGCTTCATTCAGATATTTTGCCTTTTTCGGAATGAATAACTGGCCGCCGAGCGGGCTCGCTCCAAGACTGGCTCCCTCCGAGGACGGAATCGGGAACACCCCGAGCTTCATGTTCGGATCCTGCTGTGCCACCCCTTCAATAAGCCAATCGCCCATAAACATCATGGCGACTTCCTTGTTCAGGAACTTGCCAACGGCCATATCATAACTGTCGCTGAGAACATCGGCATTGGTGTAGCCTTTTTTGTAGACATCGTATTGCTGCTGCAAGAACGTCTTGAACTCCGGAATGTCGGACCATTTTCTCTTATTGCTGTTCAAGTCATCAAAGAAGGCAGGATCATTCTTGGCCGCGAAATCGGCAAAAGCGGCGGCCGGCCAAATGTTTGCGGCCCAGGCGTCTTTATATGGCATAAATACCGGAGTAATGCCGCCGGCTTTGATTTTCTCGCAAACCTGCAGAAATTCTTCGAAGTTTTGCGGTATCGACAAGCCCAGATCCTCAAAGATCTGCTTGTTGTATACAACCCCTTGCATGCCTGTATCCTGACTGACATGGAAGCTGTAGACATGTCCGTTAGCCGACAAAACATCTTTATTCTGGATTCGGCTGACCCAAGCCTCGTTATCGAGAATTTCAAAGTTGCGTTCCAGGTTGAGATCTGTGGTAGCGCTGGCGAGATTGTACTGAATGATGTCCGGTGCTTCTTCCACGGCAAGTTTGGTTTGCAGCACGGTCGTCGTTTGCTCTGCCGGAATCAATTGAAGATTGACATGAATATTGGTTTTCTTTTCGAATTCATCGAGCAGGTCCTGTTGAATGAATGCCGAATCTTGCGAACTTTTCGAGATGGCCAATTCGATGGTTACTTTTTTCCCGCTCGCTCCGCCGCTCCCCCCGTTTCCGCCCTCTGCGGAATTGCCGGATTTGGAGCCTCCAGATCCGCACGCAGCTAGCGAAACCGACAGAAAACCTGCAATAATCATCGTTGTCATTCTTTTCTTTTGGATGTTCAAGGCTAATCCCCCCGTTTAGTTGAATGCGTTTACAATTCGATTATAAAATCCGGCGAATCCAAGGTACATGTCTGTAGATGACTCTTCATGTGTAAAATTCTGAACTTGAAACCGTTGTCATAAGGTGAATTGAAGTGATACATTTAGTTCAATAAAAAGGATAGTTCCTTGCCGTAAGAAGGAAGGTTGACAGTAATGATTAGAAAATCGGGTCGCGGAAACATACAATTCAGCCTTCAAACGAAGGTATTTTCCACATTCGTTGTTTTGCTCCTGTTTGTTCTAGGCTGTTTTATCATCTACGTCAACCTGATCGTGGTCAAGCCTCTGAAAGATACCACGGTCCATGAAAAGCAAGAATCGGCCGTTAAGATGAGCGATCAGGTTGACTTCTATATCGACAGCCAAAACCAGTTATCTCAACGTATCTTGTCCAGCAAAGACATCTTTGCCATCCTGGAAGAAGGAGAGTCTTCCGTCAGCTATGAACGATTCCAGCAAAACCGGAGGCTGAAGGACATTATGTTTCAGGCCATCGGGCCGAGCATGAACATCAAGGATATGGTAATTTACGACAAACAAGGGTCTCTGTTTGTATCTTATCTCGGTGCCGAAAGCAATCTCCCTTCGCTACAATCCTTCATGGATAGTTCAAGCAGTGCGAGACAATGGAACGGCAGCGGTTTTCTTTTAATCCGAAATGGGGATACCCTCTCCTTTATCCGCGCAATCAATAACCAGAACGGCAAGGTATTCGGCTATTTGTGCATCCAGTCGGATCAGGCCTATTTGCAAAGGCTCACGGAAGGAGTAGCGCAGGGAGAGGTTTATATCCTTGACCGGGAGAACGGGTTGATTTCGGGCATCCCCCCCTCCCCGGATCATGCCGATTTGAAAATGAAGCTTACCGGTGAAGGCGTGTATGTCGACAAATTTCAAAACTACGTCGCCTATTCCGGGTCGGAGAGCACCGGATGGACAACCTATCTGGTTACCCCTAAAAAGGCCGTACTCGGCTCCGTCAATTCGGTGAAATATATTTCGGTTTTGCTAATTTCGTCTTTAATGGTACTGTCCTTCGTCTATATTTATTTTTCCACGCGGAATTTGCTGTTGCCGATCCGCAAGCTCCGTAACCAAATTTGGCGGATCAATTACAGCAACTTGAACGTCAAGGTGGACAACAAACCGCAAAACAACGAGCTGATCTTGCTGAACGAAGCGTTCCATGATTTGATGGAACGGCTCCGGCAATCCATCGATAGGGAAAAGATCGCGCTTCATGAAGAGGTTAAAGCGCGAAATTCGGCGCTTCAGGCACAAATTGCTCCGCACTTTATCCATAATGTGCTCTATTTAATCAGCATTGCGGCGCAAGAGGGAAAAAATGCCGTCGTGTCCGACATGTGCAAACACCTCTCGGACAGTCTGCGTTACATTGTTTCTTCGCCTTATGCGCATGTCACTCTGGCCGATGAACTGGAGCATACGCGGCATTATTTATCGCTGGTCCAGCAAAATTATGAAGAGGATCTGAAATGGGAGATCGAAGCGGACGAATTGTCCCGGCAAGTCCAATTGCCGCGTCTGGTTATCCAGCCGTTCGTGGAAAACTGCATTGAACATGCATTTACCAATACGGGCCCCCCTTGGCGCATCAAGATCACGGTGAAGCAATTCAATGGCTTATGGGCCGTCGAAATCAAGGACAATGGAGATGGATTCCCGCCGGACAAGATCAATGAAATATTGATTAAATTGCGACAATGCGATTCGGGACATGCCGAAAACCAAAACCTGTACTCCTCCATGGGCAACATGGGAATCGTGAACAGCGTAAACCGCCTGAAACTGATGTACAAAAACCGCCTGTTTTTTAACCTGTTTAATCATTCCGGAGGAGAAAAGGGCGCTACGGTTCAAATTATCGGTTCGCTCACCAAAGACTTCTACTGAATGCAAGGAGGGAATTCATGTATAACGTGTTGATCGTTGAAGACAGTAAACCGATTTTACGGAACATCACAACACTGCTCTGTTCCCTGGATTTGCCGGTCACCGTGGTCGCCACGGCCACGAACGGCGAAGATGCCCTCGAAATCATCAGGCAGCAACCGGTTCACCTGTTGTTAACCGATATCCGCATGCCGAAAATGGATGGCTTGGCTTTAATCGAACAAGCCAAGCTCATCCATCCGCAGCTCAAGGTGGTGCTGATCAGCGGCTACAGTGATTTCGAATATACGCGCAAAGCTTTGAATTTGCAGGTGTTCGATTATTTGCTAAAACCGGTGGAACGCCAACAGCTATCGGAAGTCATGAACCGGGCCATCGAGCAATTAAGCCGTCATGCCCACAATGAAGTTGAAATGCTCAAGGATATCATAGAACCGGTTTACTATGGAAAAATGGAGCTGAATGAACAGTTTCAGCACTACGCCAAACTGATGTTCATTGTTCGAAAGCAACCGTTCACTGCGGGACGCGCAGGATGGAACCGGGAAGCGCTGCAGCACCGGTTATCGGAACTGTTTGCACCGCATGCCTGCTGGGTTTTCCCTACTTATTTTCCCAAACAATTCCTGGTTCTCGTTAATGGCACGGTCACCGGGAAATATTCCACGGTGTATGAGTGTATGGAATCGGCCCGGCGCCATTTATACAGTCATGGCATTGACGCTACGATCGGGGGACAGCTTCAGCCTGCGGAGCCCGGAAAACTCCCCGAGTTGTATTACAGGTTGACGGAGATGATCAACGAGCATCAGCGGATAAACCAGGGAACGGTTCTGGATTCGGGGGTACCCCTTTCCCAAATAAGGTCGGAGAGCGAAAACGGAGATCCCTTCCTGGCGGCAAACTTCGTGGAGATGATCCGCGGCCGCAGGAAAGAGCAATTCGAACTCAAATTGACGGAGCAGCTTGCCAAATGGTCTGGCGAAAATCTCCGGCTGGCGGAACTGGAACGATTTATCGGTCTGCTGATCGATACATTTGCCCATCTGATCACAGAACAAGATAGCGACAACCGGTTAAGCCTGGAAGAGTCCTCGGCACAATTGTTTGACCGCGAAAGTTTCGCGGGCTTCGGCAGGGATCTGTTAGACTGGAGCGGTCTGTGCTTTGAAATGCTTCAGGCCCACCAGCGGAAAAATGCTCAGGAATGGTTTCAACAGGTGGATGAGTACGTGAAAATGAATATGTACTCCCCCCTCTCCATCACCGACGTGGCGCGCAAATTTCACATCAGTCCCTCGTACATCAGCCGGATCATCAAAAAATGCACACAGAGTACCTTCGTTCAGTATTATACGAAGTTGAAGATCAACGAAGCCTGCAAACTCATGGAGGGCAGACCGGACATGAAATTCAAGGAAATCTCCGATGCGCTGTCATTCAGCGATCAACACTACTTCTCCAAGGTATTCAAAGAATATATGGGCTACAACCCAACCGAATATAGAGAGCAAGTCCTTGCCGGGCAGGATGGCGAGGAAAAAGGGATTCGCGGATAGCGGGTCCCTTTTTCATTTCTTCCCCCCATTGCTGTGTGTTTTGGCAAGCTGGATGGAGTTTCCTTGTATAGGGCTAAGGGTAAAGAGATAAGTAATAACAGCAGATGATTCCCCAAATGCGCATTTACAAGGAGGTACATAACCTATGAAATTCAAAGGAAAAGGCTGCTTGATTCCGTTAATAGTCGTTATCGCGGCGGTCGTCATACTCATCGCCTTGTTCGCCGGCAACTACAACAAGTTCGTCGCGGCGGACGAAAACGCCAACCAGGAATGGAGCAAAATCGACGTTCAACTCCAGCGGAGATATGATCTGATTCCGAACCTGGTCAATACCGTGAAGGGATATGCCGCCCATGAAAAAGAAGTGATCAAAGCGGTCTCCGACGCCCGGGCGGCGCTTGGCGGAGCACGGACGCCGGATGAACTGGCACAGGCCGACCAGCAATTGTCCAGCGCGCTAAGCCGTCTTCTGGTCGTCGTGGAAAATTATCCGACGCTTAAAGCCGACGCCCAGTTCACCCAATTGATGGACGAGCTTGCCGGCACGGAGAACCGAATCGCCGTGGCCAGAAATGACTACAACGCGGCCGTTGCGAGTTACAACAATATGCGCAGACGCTTTCCGGGCAATTTGCTTGCAGGAATGATGGGATTTGACAAACGGGAGTATTTTGAGACCACGCCGGAATCGCGGACCCATCCGGAGGTGGACTTTGACACGAACCCGGACTCGGCATTGAACCGGAACAACACATCGCTTCGCTTCGGAAATGAAGTGGTCTTGCCGGGGGCCCGGTCATGAAACCTCTCGCGGAAAACCCTTCTTTCCGTAGATTCGGTTCGCATTTTTACAGACTTGCATCCCTATGTATTTTGAGTCTGACGCTGCTCTGGAGTCCAGCCGATGCCTTTGCCGCACCGGCGATTCCGGATCCACAGGGCGATATATATGTTCAGGATTTTGAAGGATTGCTGACTTCCGAACAGGCCCGGGAACTGAACGGCTTAGGCCGGGTGCTGGAGGATCGGACCAAGGCTCAAATCGCCGTGCTTACCGTTTCCAGCCTCGATGGGTATTCCGTGGAGGAGTACGCCTTACAGGCTCTCCGCAAATACGGGCTTGGCGACAAGAAGCTGAATAACGGCGTGTTGCTGCTGCTGTCGATGGAGGACAGCGAGCCGGGTAACCGCCCGCTACGGATTGAAGTCGGTTACGGCCTTGAAGGGGCACTGCCTGACGGCAAGGTCGGCAGAATCCTTGATCAGGTTACCATCCCTTATTTGGTGAATAACCAGCCGGGTGAAGCGATCGTGGAAACCTATAAGACACTCTATAACGAAGTCGCCAAAGAGTATGGTGTGGAAGACCAATTAACTCCGCAGGAAATTACGGTTCCGGAAGCGTCTCCGGGGAATGCCGAAGGCGGCAATCTCTCGTCAGGCTGGATCATTCTCATCGTTGCCTTTCTGGCCGTAGATTTTATTTTCTTCCGCGGAACAATGACACTGCTCCTGATATCCATGCTGGGTAGAGGCGGCCGCCGCGGCGGTGGGGGCGGTGGCTTTGGCGGAGGTGGGGGCTTCCGGGGTGGAGGCGGCGGATCTTCAGGGGGTGGCGGTGCAAGCCGGAGATTTTGAGTAAACCGGTTGAGAAACCTCGCCAGAACCGCTCCGGCCTATCCCAATCCAACTGCTACCGTTATAATATCCATAGGATATTAATCAAAGAGCACGGAAGAATCGCTTTGTAAGGAGCCTTCCGCGAAGGAGAGAAACTTGCCGACCATGAATTCCGCCACTTCACTTCCGCAATTAGCCGTATTTTTCGATGTGGACGATACGCTTTACGATCATTTGATTCCATTCCACCAAGCCCTTGAGCACGTACTGGGAACCGGCGAGGATTTCCCTTACGCTTCCGCCTATCATCGCATGCGATATTACAGCGACAAGCTATCCGCCGATGCCGGAGGAACTCCCACGCACGGTTCTCAGCTCCACGAGATGCGTACCCGCCGGTTTATCCTTTCGCTGGCCGAATTCGGCGTCACTCTGACGGGAACCCAAGCGGCGGAAATTCAGTCGCAGTACCTGCGCTGCCAGTTTAAGATTCAGTTGTTCGACGGAGTCCGTTCCTTGCTGACAGGTTTGATGGACCAGGGAGTTACCGTCGGCTTGATCACGAACGGGCCCCCGGAGCACCAGATGAGAAAAATCCGCGCCCTGGGACTGAACGACCTCATCCCTCCGGAGCGGATTTTTATTTCCGGGGCCGTCGGATGGACCAAGCCGGACCGTCAATTGTTTCATCATGTAGCTGACAAACTGAACCTTGCCCCAGCTGCCTGCTATTATGTAGGTGATTCCTGGCGGAACGACGTTGTCGGAGCCGTGGACGCCGGATGGAATGTCCTGTGGTTCAATCACCGCGGAGCGACGCCCGAAACCGATCACCGGCCCCATTATACGACGTCAAGCTATTCGGAGATCGCGAAGATCCTGCTAGCAGAACTGAATTAATAAAACAGGGATATTCCTTCGCCGAACAGCCGGCCAAGCGGGCCGAACAGGATATCCCCCAGCAGACCGACGGTAATGAAGGCTGCGATATAGACCAGGATAGTGCTCTGCAGTTGATCCAGTGCGGCGCCCTTCTCCGGAATATAGCCGGCAATGACAAAAGCCGGAACGCTGAATATTGACCCGAAGAGGCCGACCATGAGCAGCAAAGACTGAAACAGGTTAATTTGCAATACGGCGAACAACAATGCCAGCAATAAAAGTGCCGTAAACGGAACAAGATAAACCCCGAAGCGGGCCACGACATCTTGAAAACTGGCTTTGCCTTTTCCGTACCATACAGCCAGGTAGCAGTAAGCTGCCGTCAATACGACCAGAACGGCGAAAGCCAACGTCGGCCTAACGACCACATTCAGGAGTGGATGGTCCATGAAGCCCGCCAGACGGTGAAAACCGGAATAAATGATGAGCGGTATAACCAAGGAGTAAAGAATCATCGTAATGATTCCGTTTACGAACTGCTCCCTGCCTACGCTCCTGGCATAGGTTAAGGGACTTTTCAAAGCGGAAGCAAAAAACTTGAAATACAGTTTCGACGCCTTTTTCGCGCTCTCCAAATATTCGTTGGCCTGCTGCCGGTCACCCCCGCGCTCCTCTTTTTGAGGAACTGATCCTGGTTCCGATCCCTCCGCAGTGGTCATGCTTAACGGTGTTCCGCAGTTTTCGCAAAATTTTGCGTTTTCGTTATTTTGTTGATGATGGCAATTACGACAAATCATGGGACACCCTCCTCTCTATATCCAATTATGTTGGATACCCATGGTCATTTTCAACCCCCATCGCAGTTCTTGCATTGATTCACCGTGCACGATAAGGGTATTTAACTACTGAAATCCTTATACAAACTGCAGCGTTAGAGAGGAGCTTCGCCATGAACGAACTCAGATTAAAGAACCAGATAGCCGTCGTAACCGGAGGTGGTTCCGGCATCGGTAGAGCCGCCGCGATCCGTTTTGCGCAGCATGGCGCCAAAGTATTTATGCTGGACCGGACGCCGGAGGAAGCCGAGGAAACCAAATGGAGAATTGAGTCCGCCGGCGGGCAGGCTACCGTGATCCCATGCGATATTTCCAAACCGGAAATGATCGAGCAAGGATTTCGTCATATAGCGGAAGAAGCGGGAAGCATCCATGTCGTATTCGCGAACGCCGGCATCAACGGGACCATGGCCCCGATCGAAACCATGGAGATCAGCGACTGGGACCAGACTCTGGACATCAATCTTCGCGGTACGTTCGCGACGGTAAAATACGCTATCCCCCACATGAAGGATAATGGAGGCAGTATTATTATCACTAGTTCGATTAACGGGAACCGGGTCTTTTCCAACATCGGATTCTCGGCCTACGCTTCTTCCAAGGCTGCCCAGGTTGCCTTTATGAAAATGGCCGCTCTGGAGTTGGCCCAGTACGGTATCCGGGTGAATGCGATTTGCCCCGGCGCGATCGAAACGAATATCAGCGACAACACGTACCCTACCGAAGATATCAAGGAAGTGAAGATTCCGGTCGAGTTTCCGGAAGGAAACCAGCCGCTCGAGAAAGGTCCGGGAAAACCGGAACAGGTGGCGAATCTCGTCCTATTCCTGGCCTCCGATGAATCTTTCCATTTGACGGGCACCGAAGTTTACATCGATGGAGCCGAATCTTTATTGCGCGGATAACCGGTAAAAATAAGACAGCCTGCCCCCCTGCATGCCCAGGGAGCAGGCTGTTCTGGTTGAACAGACAAGCTCTTCTCTCTTTTTTAAGCAGGACGCCTTCTTGAGTAGCCGCATATTTTTCCATCCTGATCACATAATACATAAAAATCCTTAGTCAGGAGAATGACGCCTTGTCGATATTCAGCAAAATCACTCAAATGTTTAACTCCGGCAAAAAACAACAAGAGCAAAACTCTCAAGGAACGCCGCAAGTTTCCGGACCGCTGACGCTGGAGACCATTCTTCAGGAATTCAAGGATTGCTTTGACCTGGACCAATATACGATTCCGACCCTCCAAGCCAATCTGCTATTTTTCAGTCATCAAATCGATAAACCGACCTATGAACGTCTGGTTCTTGGACCGCTGCAAAACATAAGGAAAGAAGAACTGGATGACTTACTTCAGCAATCCCAATTTATCCACGCCTCCGATGCAGTTCAGGCCGTACAAGGAATTCTCCAGGGAGCGGTTGCGCTGTTTGTAGAGCAAGGCGTATTCCTTATTGATACGTATGGCCCGGATAAACGAAACATTGAGAAGTCGGAAAGCGAAAGCGCCATAACCGGTCCGCACGATGCCTTCATCGAAACATTAGAAACGAATATTTCATTAATCCGGCGAAAGATCAAAAGCAATCGTTTAAAAATACTAAAGTTCAGAGTCGGAGAACTGACCAAAACAGAGGTTTGCGTTCTCTATGTCGACGGTTTGGCCAATATGGAGTACGTTGACCAGATGTCCGAACGAATAAAGAGTATAGAATTCAGCAGCCTTTACGACGGGACGATACTAACACAATTGATTGACGATTTTCCCAATGCGTTGTTCCCATTGTTTCAAACTTCCGAACGCCCCGATATCGCCGTTTCCAAGTTAAATGAGGGGAAGGTCGTCGTCATCGCGGATCAAAGTCCTTCCGTAATTATCGCACCGTCTTCGTTCTTTGAATTTTTCACGACACCGGACGATTATTATAACCGCTGGGCTGTCGGAACTGCACTGAGGTTGCTGCGTTATATGGCGTTTATTATTACTATTTCATTTACGTCCCTATATGTTTCGATCACTACCTACCATTATGAGATGATTCCCGAAAATTTGCTTATTTCGCTTACTGAATCCCGGAGTCGCGTTCCTTTCCCTCCGATTATTGAAGCGTTGCTCATGGAGACCACGATTGAAATGCTCCGTGAGGCCGGAGCGCGCCTGCCTACAAAAATCGGTCAAACGATTGGGATCGTCGGCGGGATCGTCATCGGCACGGCTGCCGTAGAAGCCGGCTTTACCAGTAACATTCTGATCATTTCAGTCGCAATGTCCGCCATCGCATCGTTCGTAATCCCCAGTTATACCATGAGCGGATCGATCCGGCTGATCCGGTTCGGACTCATCATCCTGTCCGGGATGCTCGGCAATTTCGGGTTCGTGGCGGGTATAGCATTGCTGATCATTCACCTGTCCAAGCTGACCAGTCTTGGAGCACCTTATACGATTCCTGCTGCCCCGCTCAAACCGGTCGACTGGAAGGATATTTTTATCCGGGGACCCTTCTGGTCCTTCCATCAACGCCCGACCCAAGCGCGTTCCTCAAACCAAGACCCAAACAAGATGAAGAAATAGGTGATCCCTTTGTCACAGGAAAAGCTCAACCGGTTCTTTATTGCCCTCATGATTCACAGCACCCAAACCGGTGTCGTTATATTCACCCTTCCGCGTATCATTGCCACCCACTTCGGTGCCAACGGCTGGGTCGCATTGATTATCATGTTTTTCCTGGTCAGTTTGAATATTATGCTAATTAACTCGGTTTACCGTCTGGGTAAAGGGCAGTCCGTATTCGCCATTTTAAAATCGGGATTGCCCCGCTTTCTGCTAATCCCGATATATCTGGTTTTGGGCAGCGGATTAGCCATGGTCGGGTGCCTTGTCGTCAAGCAATACGTGTTGATTTACCAAATGTTAATTTTCCCGCAAACCCCGGATATGCTATTGAAGCTGGTAATCGATATTCTGGTGTTTATTTTTGTAACCAAAGGGATTTACACGATGTCGAAAGCAAACTTTTTCTTTCTCTTTCTCCTCTTCCTCATGATTCCGTTTAGCATTGTTTTTATTCAAAACATGGATTTATCCCGAATGACGCCATTTCTGTTTCAGGAAGGAAATGACCTGGGAAAAGGAATAATAAGTATGTACGGAGCTTTTATGGGCTATGAATTATCCATCTTTCTGTTTCCGTATGCGGAGAAGGGAAAAAAATGGCTGAAATACATTCACCTCGGCAACGGGTTGACCCTCTTCATTTATCTGTTGGTAACGATACTATGCTTCGGTTTCTTCAATTACAAAGAATTGGTCCACCTGTCTTTTCCCTTGCTCGACATGTTCGGATATTTGCGCTTCCCTTTCGTAGAGCGGATCCAAAATTTTCTCTACAGTTTTTTTCTGCTCTCGATTATTTTTACTTCCGGAATGTACTACTGGTGTAGCCAGTCCGTGTTCACTGCGATGATCCCCAAGCTCCATTGGAAATGGGCGTTGTTCTTTTTGATCGGTATTACCTATTTTATTGCCTATATTCCGAAATCCCTGATTATCGTGGAGAAATGGTTCGGTTTTCTGTCTTATTTTCAACTTGGTGTCGCTATCGGACTTCCATTATTGGCTTTATTGGCCTTGTTGTTGAAGAAAGGGAGGCAAGCTCATGCTTAGAAAAACAGGCCTTCTAAGCGCCGTATGTCTCCTGCTGCTCACCTCCTGCAGCCAGGATCAGCATATTCTGGAACGGATCGGCTATATACGGACGGCAGGTTACGATTTGCAGGAAGGAGGCAAGTTAAAAATCACTTTGAGCGTGCCTCTGATCATAAATGAAGCCAGCCAGACTTTTCAGACGGATGAAATTTTGACCACAGTAGCAACAAGCAGCAAGGAAGCACGGATCAAACTGTCCCGAAAAACAAGCCGGAATCTGGTGAGCGGACAACTACGGACGATTTTGTTTAATACGGATTTAGCCAAACAGGGATTGCATAAACATATGGACACCCTGTTGCGCGACCCGTCCATTTCAAAGTTAACAGAGCTCGTTATAGTGGACGGCTCGGCGCATGAAATTATGACCAGCAAATACAGCGGCCATCCCCGAACCGCTCAGTACATTGACCGACTATTGAAAAAGGAATTCAATATGGAGACCACGCCACGCATCCTACTCCATGAATTTTTCCGGGACTATTACGATGATGGGAAAGATCCGATCGCAACCATGCTTCGCAAATCCGGGAATGATCTGGAATTAAACGGCATCGCATTGTTTCGTAATGATAAATATATTACCAAACTGCCGCCGGAAGACATCTTCTACTTTTCCATCATGTATCAAAACCAAGGGAGAGGCGAGTTCACCGTCGTTACCGAGAGGCCGGAGATGAAATCCATTACGTTCACTGCGATCAATAGCCGCAAGAAGATCAAGATCAAAAAAAACCAAAACGGAAAATATGTTGCGAACATCGGGCTGAAGATAGAGGGAGGGGTATTGGAGTATATCGGAAATCTGGATTTAAGCACCTCGGATAAAAACAAGCTTGAGGGGATCATGAGCGAGTACATTTCTCAGCAAGCGAAGAGAATTGTGGGCAAGCTGCAGCATAACCGCACAGATAGCCTTGGAATCGGACAGCATGTACGCAACAAAATGAGTTATAAAGCGTGGAAGGATACCGATTGGGAAGATATTTACGCCAATATGGACATCCAGGTCCACGCCAAGTTCATGATTAAAAATTTCGGCAACTTTTATGACTGACCCTCATCGGCAATTGATTTAACCCTGCATTGCTTTACGAACGCAATTGGAGAAGCAGATTTCGGTTCTGACGTTCGCGTCATACACAAGCCCAAGCCCGCTCCCGAGGGGTCCGGGCTCAATCCGGAAGCGGAGTACGGCCCAGCACGGTTTCAGCATCGTATAAGCGATAAAGCCTTCTTCGGCAGGGCTTAATCTATTTCCAAAATATCAACCCCGTAAGGTTCCAGCTCAAGTTCAACGCCTCGGGGCTCTCCGTACAGGACGCTTACATAAGCTTCCGGAAGAGAAATCTTGACCATCTCCCGACTTAAATTCAGGACGAACAGAAACGACTTGTCTTTCCCGGAACGAATCGTAATCTGGACTCCCTCCGGCAAACCGGGGAACGTCTTCATGTCCTGCTCGGCCGCAATCCGGCTGAACAATTCTTTCAGATAGGACTCTTCCGTATGGGTTCCCAGGTAATAAACCCGTCCCTTACCGAAGGGATTGACGGTGACCGCCGGAGTGCCCGCATAAAAATCCCCGCCGTATCGCATAACGGTTTCGGCACCGCGTAAAGAAAGGATGTCGCACCACTGCCGGCACTTGTAAGACCGCCCTTGCAGGTCCACGATCTCATGGACATCGTCCCCGACCGGGTCATATTCCGCAACCGTGACTCCCGCACATTGGGCCAGGAGGCCGGGCAGCGGCAACATAACGCACTGGTTGTCCATATTCTTCACTCCGGAACGGCTGGTGAGCACAACGGTTCCACCTGCAGCAGCAAACCGCTCCAGCCGATCCGCGGTTTCTTCGTCCATCAGATATAGACTGGGGGCAACAATCAGCTTATACCCATCCAACGGCTCCTTCCAATCGATGACATCGCATCCGATTCCCAGCTTGGTCAAAGACCGATGGTAATCCTTGAGATTCTCGTAATAATTCATCCCTTCTGCCTGCGGCTGAATTTCTAAAGCAGCCAACTGTTCATGGGATTGAAGAATCGCTACTTCGTGATGCAAAACTGTACCGCTTAATCTTTTTGACAACGCATTCACTTCTGCGCACAATGCGGCAAATTCCTCGAACTTCCGGCCCGGAACATTGCTGTGATCGATCAATCCATGCCAAAATTGCTCGGCTCCCGCCACTGCGCTCCGCCAGCGGAAATGAACTACGGTGTCCGCCCCCCTTGCGATGGCTTGCCAGGCAAATGCGCGAATAAACCCGGGATACGGCGTTCTCCACATTGGAAACCAGCAGCCCGGCGGCCCGCTTAGTTGTTCCATAATCCAGAAATTCCTGCGCTTGATTCCACGCGTAGCGTCCAATGATAAAGCACCGCTATAGGGTCCGGTCGACTGTTTGGCGGGCGAGGTATTAGGATAATAGTCGAACGCGGCAAAATCGAGTTCTTTGCCGACGCGGTACAGATCCAGCCGCTGCGGATAACTATGAAAGTTGTGGGTGATAAAATGTCTCGGGCAATGCTTGCGGATCATCTCAATCTGGTTATGTTGAAATTCCGCCACCGATTCCCATTGGAACCGGGTGTAATCCAGCAAATAAGAAGGGTTCTGATGCGGAGAGCCGCCCATAGGTGCGTCAAGCTGACACCAGTCACTATACTCGCCGCTCCAGACAACCGTTCCCCATGCCCGGTTGACCTCTTCCAGAGAACCGTATTTTCGTTTCACCCATTCCCGGAACTTGACTCGACACCGCGGACAGTGGCAATCGACCATGCCGAATTCATTATCGGTTTGCCATCCGATGACCGCAGGATGCTTCCCGAAATGCTCCGCCATCTTTTCGATGATCCTCATCCCATATATGTCCACCGATTCACTGTTATAACACCGGTGTCCCCTAACGCCAGGGTAATAAACGCTTCCATCCGCAAACAAAGGCAAAATGTCCGGTCTTAATTCGGTGAGCCAGCGTGGGGGCGTATTCGTCGGCGTTCCAACGACAACGGAGATGTCGTATTTGTAAAACAAATCGAGTACAGAATCCAGCCAAGCAAAATCAAAAAAGCCGGATGTAGGTTCCAGCCGGCTCCAGGCAAACTCGGCCACACGGACGACCCGGATTCCTGTTACTTTCATCAATTGAATATCCTGTTCCCAGAGCGAAGGATCCCATTGCTCGGGATAGTAATCAACGCCCATCTGCACAACGCTACCCTGCTTCCGCTTCCGTACCAATCCATCTCCTCCGTTTCATCGTCTTTATGCACAAAATGGCAAAACTGCTCCCGCCTGCCCGATACAATACGGGCGGCGCGGAAGCAGTCTGCCGAATACGATCTCTGAATGCACTATCTAGTTGTCGTTAACGTGTTAAATTTTCAATTATTTTTTAAGCTTGTCCCAAGCTGCCTGCATGTTCTTCATCCAGCCGTTCACATCGGTTTTGTCGGCGATGAGTTCTTGAATCGTGCTGGCGAATTCTTGAGTTACCCCGTCAGGAAATTTGGAAGATTGCAGACCGTAAACTTTGTTTTCATCTACATATTTCTTCACGTCAGCTCCCAACATACCGATATCTTCAGCAGATGCAGGAATCGTCGTCAGGGCAGGAATGAATTTCCATTTCTTAACGATATACTCTTTACCCATGTCCGAAGTTACAAGCCAATTCAAGAAAATTTTAGCTTCTTCTTTAGAAGCGGAATCTTTGTTCACAACCAGGTTGGCAGGAATGCCAACGGTAAGCTTGTCGTTCTTTTCGGCATCATCGTCGATCGGCATCGGGAACATCCCGATATTCATGCCCGGTGTGATATTGTCGATCAGCGTTTGGGCCCAGTTACCTTCTTGCATCATAGCAGTCTCGCCGTTAGCGAACAAGGCCAGATGGGTATTGGCATCTGTAGTGAGCGGATTCTTTTGGCCGTATTGGACCGTAAGTTTAAGCAGGTTGCTCCAGTCTTTGAAGTGCTGATTGTCAACGATCGTTTGAGTTCCTTCATTCAAGCCTTTGATAAATTCGTCAACATTGTCTTGTCTGGAGAACGCCGTGCTGATCCCTTGGTTGCCCAACAGCCACCATTCCTGGTAAGCATTGCCGAATGGAGTAACACCGGCAGCTTGAAGTTTCTTGGCTGCGTCTTCCAATTCGGTGATCGTTTTAGGCGTTTCCGTAATCCCCGCTTTGGCAAACAGGTCTTTATTGTAGACATAACCGATACCTTCAAGGTTCATCGCCATGCCGTATACTTTGCCGTCTTTCGTCATCGGCTCAGCCGCGAGAGGCACAAGGTCCTTAACCCAAGGTTGATCGGACAAATCTTCAATCTTATCTTGCCACATATCCAGTTCGGCAAAACCGCCGTTCGAGAAAATGTCGGGTGCATCGCCGGATGCAAATTTCGTTTTCAGCGCTGCCGCGTAATCTGCGCCGCCGCCGACGGTTTGAATGTCCAGCTTAATGTTCGGATATTCTTTTTCAAATTCGACTTTCAGTTCGTTCAGACCTTCAACGATTTCGGTTTTGAATTGAAAAACTTTAACCGTCTTCACTTCTCCGCCTTTACCTGCATTTCCGCCTTCGGCAGTGCCCGAATTTGTCTTGTTGTTGCCGCCGCACGCTGCAAGCAGCATACTCATGACGAGCAGTACGGACAGGATGACCATAGAACGCTTTTTGTTCATGACTTGATTTTCCCCCTAATTTTTTTTGGAATATGTGTTCCCTGCTTTTTTATATTTGGAACGCCAGACCCGGTATTAACCTTTCACCGAGCCTGCCGCAATTCCCTCAACAATATAACGCTGCAGCAACAGATAGAAGGCGACGATCGGAAGAATGCCGATAGCCAGCGCCGGAAGCGCCAAATCCCATTGCTTCGTATATTGCCCGAAGAACGAATAGGTCGCCAGTGGAATGGTCCGCATCGATGGATTTTGCAAAATCAACGACGGGAGCAAATAGTCATTCCAGATGGCCAGCGCGTTAAGTACGATGATGGTCATCATCATCGGTTTCAACAGCGGCAGTACGATGCGGAAAAAGACAGTGACCGGATTGCAACCGTCAACGGTTGCCGCTTCTTCTATTTCCAAAGGAACCGATTTAACGAAACCGTGGAACAGGAACACCGCGAGCGGCAAGCTGAGCCCCAGGTTCGTCAGGAGCAAGCCCCAGATGCTGTTATTGATTCCGAGCCCGCTTACGACTTTCAATACCGGAATCATGATCGTCTGGAACGGCACGACCATCG
Source organism: Fontibacillus phaseoli (assembly GCF_003337355.1). Taxonomy (GTDB): domain Bacteria; phylum Bacillota; class Bacilli; order Paenibacillales; family Paenibacillaceae; genus Fontibacillus; species Fontibacillus phaseoli. The sequence continues at coordinate 337,950 of NZ_QPJW01000003.1, forward strand.
CCATGACGAACAGCATGAGCAGGAGCCGGTTGAATCTGGTGTTCGAGCGAACCATGCGGTAAGCGGCCATCGCACTGAACAACGTAATGAGAATGACGCTGATCACGGTGATTAACAGCGAGTTGCGGAAAGCTTCGGAAAACCGGGCCAATTCCCAAGCTTTCGAATAGTTTTCCCAATTGAATTTGGTCGGCCAGGACGCCGCGTTAGACAAAATTTCACCGAAAGATTTAACCGAGTTGGCAAACAAAAAATAGAACGGGGCGAGAAACACGAGCGCCACCACAGCCATTATAATTTCGATTACTGCATTACTACCGCGCGATTTGGTCTCCATTAAGCTTCGACCTCCTTGCTCTTCGTGATTCGAACTTGAATCAGGGAGATGATGGCTACGATAACGAAGAACAGTAAGGCTTTAGCCGTACCGAGTCCATACCGGTTGTTCAGAAAAGCCTCATTGTAGATGTTCAAAGCAACCGATTCCGTGGATTTAAACGGACCGCCCTTGGTGAGGGACAGGTTCAAGTCGAACATCTTAAAGGACCAGGAAATCGCGAGAAACAAACTGACGGTTACCGCAGGCATGATCAGCGGAGCGATAATGCTGCGCAGCACCTGGAAATGATTCGCTCCGTCGATTTCGGCGGCTTCCAGCACTTCCTTGGACACGTTGCTCAATGAAGCGATATAAATGACCATCAAATAACCGGAATATTGCCATACAAATACCATGACGATAGCCCAGAAGCCGGTTGTGGCGTCGCCGAGCCAAGGCAGTTCGAAGAACGACCACCCCGTCATGTCGCCGAGCGTCGAGAACCCTTTAATGAAAATGAACTGCCAGATAAACCCAAGCAGCAGGCCCCCGATTACGTTCGGCATAAAAAACACGGTACGCAGCACGGTACGTGATTTTAACGGCTTGGTGAGGAAATAAGCCAGGAAAAAACCGACCACGTTCGTGAGGATCACGCCCAAAAGGGTGAATCGAACCGTAAACCAGAACGACTTCCAAAAATCCGGATCCCCGGAAAATATTTTCGCGAAATTATCGAAGCCGACCCATGCAACTTCACCCGAAACGCCATTCCAGTCGGTGAAGGAATAATACATCCCCATCAGAAACGGAATAATCATCACTAGGGTAAAGAAGATCAAGGCCGGGCCTACGAAAAAGAACTGTTGTCCAAATTGCGATAACTTTCTGCTACGCATGATTGGCCTCCCCTTTAAATGTCTCTCTTTGTCGAAGATACTCTTATAATGTTATTATGATATTATTTTGATTCCCCTTACACCGACTGAGGTGATCACTAAGGTGTAAAATATTGATCGGATGTGGCTTGGATGAAATGGAATGCATGGAACAACCTTCGTACCAAAATGATCGTGTTTATGCTGCTGCCGATTGTCGTTTGTACAGTCGCTGCGATAACCATCAGCTATTCCCACACAACGGCGGCGCTGAGAACCCGTGCAATTGAGGAGAACCGTAATCTGCTTTATCAAGGCTCACGGAATATCGACAGCCTGCTGCAGGAAGTTAACCGCATCTCTCTTAGTGTGTACTCGGATTCCGAATTTTACAGGTTGCTTGATGCCAGAAATGACGACATATCCAGCAATATCGCGATTTATGCTTCCCTAAACTATATTTACAAGGCAATACCGGACATTTACCAGGTCTACCTGTACGGCGTCAAAGACAATAAGTCCACGATTATTACCCAGGATACGCCCAAACGTTGGCAGGATCCGGCTCCCTACCCGATTTCAGCGGTGCCCGAGAACAATCCGCTGCAGATCCAGACCACTCATGCAAGCCATCATTACGGGCTTACAGCGCCAATCCCGCAAGCGACCACGGAGCAGGTGTTCACGCTGCACCGACGGATTGAGAAAATTCCGACCAGCCAGGTGCTGGGATATTTGTCGATTGATGTCAAACTGTCGGCTCTCTTCGGCATCGTTGACCAGCTTTACGACCGGAATGAAGAACATCTGTTCATTCTTGATTCGGCAGGCAACGCCGTGTACACCGAAGATGAACAGCTAATCGGAAAACCATTATTGGCCGATTGGTACACCATGCAAACCGCCGGATTCGATAGCGATCAGGGGTCTTTTGAAGAGAACGGCTCGGTCTTTATTTATCAGCGGATTCAAAGTTCCGGCGCGGATTGGATGCTGGTGAAGCAGATTCCTGTATCTTACCTGCATAGCGAGGCCAATCAGGCCGCAAAAATCAATGCTTCTTTGTTCGGATTGGCTCTGCTTATTATCATCGCTGCTATCGTACTCATCTCGATTCGGATTACTTCTCCGATCAAGCGGCTTTCTTTATATATGAATCAGGTACAAACCGGTAACCTCCAAGTAGATATCACTCCCGCGGGGAACGACGAGATCGGCGTATTGACGGAACGGTTCCGGGATATGATGGACACCATCAACAACCTGATCCTGAGGGAGTACAAACTGGAATTAAGTAGCAAAAACAATCAACTCCGGGCGCTGCAGGCGCAGATCAACCCTCATTTTCTAAACAACACCCTGCAGATTATCGGCACGCTCGCGTTGGAACTGAAAGTGCCGCAGATTTATACCTTAATCTCTTCCCTTGCGAAAATGATGCGCTATAGCATGAACAACGATGACGGGAACGTTACATTAAAAGACGAGCTGGAGCATGTCAAAGCCTATATCGAGCTGCAGAAAGAACGCTTCGAGAACCGGTTTTCGTTCCATTATGACATCGAGGACTCACTTCTTCAGATTCCTATGCCGAAAATGATTCTACAGCCTATTATGGAAAATTTCTTTAAGCACGGGATAAACGTCTCCGGATCGGAAGGATGGATTTCGCTTACCGCCACGAAAGACGACGAGGGCAACATGTCGATTATCGTGCAAAACAACGGGGCGCATATCCCGGAAGACAAGCTGAAACGCCTGCATAACAGCTTGAGCCTGTCGGGCGCGGAACAAGTGAGGCCCGGGGAAGATGAACATGCCGGCGAGCGTCATTCGATCGGACTGGGCAATGTTCTGACTCGTCTTCGCCTGGTGTACGGCGAGGAGGCTGAAATGACCGTAGCTAATTTCAAACCGGCCGGAGTCCGGATTACATTGAAATTCAAGGTTCAAGACGAGAGCGGAATGGAGGAAACATGAGAGCGTTAATCGTGGACGATGAGGCCAGAGTCAGGAAGGCGGTACGGCTGCTGGTCGACTGGCAGGAACATGACATTGAGGAAATCGAAGAAGCCGGAAGCGGCAGAGAGGCGATCAAGGTTATCAAAAATTTCAAACCCGCTATAGTCATCATGGATATGATGATGTCGTCGGGCCATGGGATGGAACTTATGGCCTGGGTAAGCGAACATGCTCCAAGCTTGAAATTTATCGTGATCAGCGGACACAACGATTTTGAATTCGTACGCAGCGCGGTGCGCCATGGAGGCATCGACTATATCCTGAAACCGATTGAACCCGAGGCCATCAATGCGGCCGTAGCGAAGGCCGTTGGCCAATGGCAGAGCGAGGAACGGGAACGGCGGGAACAGCAGCAAAAAAGCATCCGGTTGAATGAATTCAGACCGGTTTATGGGGAGAAACTGCTCTCCTCGCTGATCGACGATCCCGGCTCGGCCGAATCGGCCATGAGACGGCTGCATGCGGAAGGCGTCATTCCCGAAACGGCGGACCAAGGCCGCCTTCTGCTCGTTCAAATTGACTCCGGGGATGCCGCATTACTGCAAAGGTTCGGGAATGACAGCGAATTGCTGCATTTCTCGCTCATCAATATTTGCAATGAATTTCTCCTGCCTGAAGGAATGGGGGTTGCTTTCAAATACTGGGGAGCTCCGATGGAAATCGTGATTCTCATGTGGAAACAATACGATCGTGCGCCCGAATTAATCGCGCGGGTCAACGACGGACTGTTTCATACCCTGCAGCGCCGGGTTCATGCCGGCCTCGGGTCTGTCGGGCAACTTCCGCAGAGCCTTCCTGCGCAATATGCCGAGGCGGATCATGCCATGCGCCGGCGGAATTTGCTGCAGCCCGACCAATATGTCCATAGCGCCAAGTCCGGCCCGCAAGATATGGGAAAAGGCCCGGTTCTTTCTTTTTCGAATGTTCAGGAGGAATGGAAAACGGCGATTCAGAGCGGAGACCAGGGACAGATCGCCTCGGCCGCCCGGCATTGGATCGATGCCTTGTGCCGTTCCGGGTACGTGTCTTCCGAAATGCTTCAATCCTGGAAGAGCGACATTTTGTCTTTCCGTCTGGCCCTGCTCCGCGAAACGCTGGGCCAGGATGCCGGCAGTCCCGCCTCGGAATTGGAGCAGGATGACTCCGGCCAAACGTCGCCCCGGACAAACAGCTATGCCTTCTCCCCTTCCGCCTGGCGCGAATGGGCGGAGCTTGTTATGACCCGCCTCGCCGGAGAAATATCGAGACGCCGTTCCCGGGAAAACCGGCTGATCGGGGAAATTATTACTTATATCGATCATCATTACCGGTCCGAATTATCCTTGCAGGATATCGCCAGCCATTTCTATGTTAGTCGCGAGTATGTCTCCCGTAAGTTCAAACAAGAATTCGGCATCAATTTCTCGGATTACCTGACGAACTACCGGATTGATAAGGCCAAAGTGCTGATGTTGAATCCCGACCTCAAAGTGCAGCAGATCGCCGAGATGGTCGGATTCAACGATGTTAAGTATTTCAGCAAAGTGTTCAAGAAACAGGAAGGGATGACCCCTCGGGAATACCGGAACAAGTAAACGGCTATGCAAAGAGACCGGAGGTTCCGCCTCCGGTCTCTTCGTCTTTCTATGCCGCTGCTTGCGATAAAGGCGATAACCTACTCCATATACCACTTCAAAAAAGCTTCCGACACGGCTGCTCCCGCCAGGCCGTTCGGATGGGGATCGAATTCCGAACTCATGTATTCGGGCCGGAGACGGTGTTCCTCCGGCGCGGGCTGCGACAGCACGGCGGCGATGTCGAATACCCGGCTGACTCCGGCGGGTGGAGATGTCCGCAGCGCTTCATTAACCCGGCGCCATATGTGTTCCCGCTCTCCGGTAAAGTTAAACGGAGAAACCGTGAACAAGATAATGTCGACCGCGCTATTGTTCTCTTTGAGTAGCGATACGATCGTCGACAGATCCCCCAGCAGCTCCTCCGCGCTCCGTTCGCCGATGTCGATATCGTTCACGCCGAGTGCGATCAGGATCTGGTCCCCCTGCTTGGCCTTATTCAACCAGGCACCGTTGCCCGAGGCGTCGTAGGCTCTCGCCCATCCGGAACCAATATTCCATATGTCATAGCCGGCTCCCAGCCCATCGGCAATTCGCGCAACCCAATACTCATAACCGTCCTTTGCGGTTCTTACCCCTTGGGTAATCGAATCGCCAAAAAACACCATCCGCCGGGTCCCCTGTTTCTTGTAACCGATCCAGGCTGGCATGACCAGCAAGTTCTCCGAAGGGACGAAGGAATCCCCTTCCACCTCGTCGGCGTGTTTGCCCTGGGCATCATAAGCGGTCACCAGCATCTGCTCCGTGTTGTAAGGAACCGATCTGCCCGAGCCCGACGCAATCGTCCAGGTAAAGGCGAGATCATGATTTGGCGGCAAATCCATCTCCACGGGATCGCTCCAGAACGTCTCCCCCGGACGTACTAACCGGGTAAGACTGCCGCCGAATGTGACGGGAACCTGGGATTGCGCAGGCACGCCGCCGTCCCGGCCGGTTCCTCCGTCGGCCGCAAATGCGGCCTCGATCAGCCAGTTCCCGCCAAACTGCCCGCCCCTAGCGACAGCACCCTTGTCCCAAGTCGAGTCCACCGCGTTGCTAAACCAGAAGCGCAGTTGGATTTCCCCCTGTTCCCGAAGCCGGACATAGGTCCGGTATGTATGAGTGAACGCCTCATCGCGCTCCATAATAAAGTTGGCCGCGGTGGATACCACGGTAGCGGTGGCATACTCCTTCATCGCGTCCATCTCATTCATTTGAAAATCTTGCGGTCTATGCTGTTCCATATTGACTCTCCTCATCCTGTTGATTCTCCTCGAACCATTGTACAAAAAAACCGGGGCTGCGGCTACAGCACCCGGTTTAAAAATAATTGGGTCCGCTCATGCTGCGGACTGCCGAACAGCTGCTCCGGCGTTCCCGATTCGATGAACTCGCCGTCCGCCATGAACATGACTCGATCGGCCACCTCCCGGGCAAAGCCCATTTCGTGGGTAACGACGACCATCGTCATCCGCTCCTTGGCAAGCTGCCGCATCACCTGCAGGACCTCGCCGGTCAGTTCCGGATCGAGCGCCGAGGTAGGCTCGTCAAAAAGCAGGATTTCCGGGCTCATCATCAACGCCCGGGCAATGGCTACCCGTTGCTTCTGCCCGCCGGACAAATTGGAAGGATACGACTCTCCCTTATCCTGAAGTCCTACCTTCTCAAGCAGTTCGGAAGCCCTGCGGGCGATCTCTGCGGCAGAAAGCTGCTTAACCAGCTTCGGAGCGAGCTCCAGATTGCCTCTTACGGTCAAATGCGGAAACAGGTTAAAATGCTGGAACACCATGCCCATCCGGGATGTGATCTCCCTGACTTTCGCCCCGGACGGATAAACGCCGTCGCGGACCAGATCCTGGCCCCCGATTACGATGCTGCCCCCGTTCACCACCTCAAGGTGAGCAAGGCTGCGCAGCATCGTGCTTTTCCCGGAACCGGAGGGGCCGATTACCGCGACAACCTCGCTTGGAGCGACGCGTAAGGACACATTCTTCAACACCTCAAGCGCTCCAAATGATTTTCGCAAATTCGTAACTTCTATAATGTTTTTATCCATAATCCATCCTTATTCCTTTACTCAAATTTAAATTTCCGCTCCAACAGTTTAAAAAACAAAGTCAGCACTAACGTCATCAACAAGTAAATAACGCCGGCTACGACAAAAGGCATAATCGTGAAATCCCGGTTGACGGCGGTTTGGGCGAAATGCAGCAGTTCTGGAACCGCGACCGCGTACAACAACGCCGTATCCTTTACCAGAGTAATCGCCTCGTTAGAGACCGCCGGAAGCGCGATGCGGAACATCTGCGGCAAAATAATCCGGGTCATCGTATGCCAGCGTCCGAGCCCCAGCACTTGGGCCGCTTCATACTGCCCTTTATCAATGGCCAACAGCCCGCCGCGGAAAATTTCCGCGAAGTAGGCGGCGTAATTCAAAGTGAATGCAAGGCAGGCCGCCGCAAAGCGATCCATCACGAGATACTCTCCGATGACAGGAATGACCGGCAGGCCGAAACAAAAGAACAGCATTTGCAGCAGCAGCGGCGTTCCGCGCATGACATAAATATAGGCGTTTGCAATCCAGGCCAGCGGCTTTACGGCACTCTTGACCATTAAAGTGAACACAAAGCCAAGAGGAATGGAGGTCACGATCGCCAAAAAAAACAGCACGACCGTCGTTCTTGCTCCTTCCAGCATCGGCCCCGTAATATTCAGGAAATATTCCAGACTCATAAATTACGCTCCTTCTATGAAAACTAAAAACCGGATTAGATAGCAATCCGGTTTTTAAAGCCCCCGTCCCGTTACTGTTTTTTAAATTAGCAAATGTAACGCAAACTACTTCAGCACCTTATCTTCGCCAAACCATGTTTCCGAGATTTGCGCCGCAGTTCCATCCTGCCCCAGTTCGTCCAAAGCTTTCTGCAGTTTGTTCAGCAGTTCTTCCTTGCCCTTCTTTACGCCAATGCCGTATTCTTCAGGGGCAAGCGACTCGTCAAGCAATTTGAAGGTTCCGACCTCTTTGGACATATAGTAGCGGGCCACAACTTCATCAATCACGACCGCATCGAGCCTTTTCGTCTTCAAATCGCTTAAAGCCAGAACATTGTCCGGAAATTCCGAAACTTCCTTAATCTCGCCCTTAATCGGGTTTCCATTCAATGCATCCGCAGCTGAGGATAGCGATTGGAGGCCAACGACTTTGCCTGCAAGTTCGCTGATCTCGGAAATTGGCGATTCCGCCAAAGTAACGATCACTTGGCTATTTTTCAAATAGGGTTTTGTAAACAACACTTTTCCTTTGCGTTCCTCCGTAATCGTGTATCCGTTCCAGATCAGGTCAATCCGTCCGCTGTTCAGCTCGGACTCCTTCGCGGACCAGTCGATCGGCTGGAATGTAACCTCCATGCCCATCTTCTCGGCCGCCGCCTTTGCGTAATCGATATCGAATCCGACGATCTCGTTGTTCTCATCCCGGAAGCCCATCGGAGCGAATTTGTCGTCAATGCCAATCACCAGTTTATTATCGTCCTTGCCGGAGCTAGAACATCCTGCCAAGGCTATTAGCATCATACCCAATACCAAAATTAAAATTGCACTCTTTCTCTTCATTTGATATATTCTCCCCCATCCATTTGACAAAAGCGCCAAACGCTTTAGTTCGTTAATACGTTATCAGACTCTCATGATAACATACTACCGGAATAGAGTCGAGAGAAATGAAAGGTTTCCAGAAAGTGAGCTTAAATTGCCACAACTTAGATTAACTACCGGTACCCGTAAACGAGCGGAGCCCCCTCTTCCAGAATAAATAGGCGATAGCCACACTGAGGAAGGCGACAACCGGCGTCCAGACCGCGGTATGACGGTATCCCGAATCTTCGAGAAACCAGGCCGCCGGGTAAAAGGCGGTAAATCCGTACGGAATTATAAATGTGAGCACAAAGCGAATCCCCTTGCCAAAAATATTCATGGGATAACGAGCGAAATCGCTGGTTTGCTGCACCGCATACATGACAGGCAAACTATCCACCATCCAGAACGATAATGTGGCAAAAAACAAATTGACCGCCATATATATAGCCCCGCTGGAGATAACCATCACAATCAGCATAAGTATTTCCGCCGCTCCCCATTCCAGACCAAGTGAAGGCGCCGAAGTGAACAGGACGATCAATCCGATGATAAAGCTGCCGATCCCGTCCTGCTGAACCCGTTCCGCGACAACCTGGAACAGCGGATTTACCGGGCGGATCAATACCCGGTCAAAATTCCCCGGCCGGATATATTGCCAGCCCAGCGTCCAGAGATTGTCGAAGAACGTATGCTCCAGAGATCTTCCGAGCATGGCAATCGCATAAATAAACAGCATTTGCTGAAACGTCCAGCCATGGATCGTATCGATGTGCTGAAACACAATCGCGATGAACAGAATCGATGTGCCTTGCGTAAAAAAGACGGAGGCAACGCCGATTAAAAAGTCAATGCGGTATTCCATCATCACTTTAATCCTTGTCTTGAAATACTGCCAATATAAACGGGCATATCGCCGCATGTCGTATTCTCCTCTCCCTTATTGCCGTACTACCCGCCAAAAATCGTAACCTTGCGGATCGCAAACGACCAGACGGTTCGCATGACCACGATGATCCCGACGAGCCAGGCCAATTGCACGCCCAAAGCCTGAAGAGCTACCAGTCCGGAAAGCTGTCCCGTATAGATCGACACCGGCACGAACACCATCGATTGAAACGGCATAAATCCGCTTAACACGCGCAGCCACTCCGGAAACAAGGTAATCGGAACCAGGGCGCCGGTAAAGAACAGCGTAATCGCACCGCCCAGCACGCGCAGCCCCCAGACATAATCCAGCCAAAACGCCATGATTCCGATAATCAGATCAAGCTGGGTTCCAATCAGGATGCCCAGCAGCGCGCTGAGGAGAAACATAGGAACGGCCTCCCACGAAGCTGGGGCGCTCACGCCAAGAAACAGATAAGCGATCAGCAGCATCGGCAGCGTCTCGCGGATCGTACCGGATATTTTGGAACCGAGATCCAGAGCAACCAATTTATCGAGTAAATTATAGGGACGCATCAATTCAATGGCTACGCTTCCGTCCCTCACCTGATTCGCCAGCTGAGAGCCGACGCCTGACATATAATTGTTCAGCAGCGTCGCGAGCATGGTATATGTAATCATGGCTTGCAGGGACATATCCCCGACCGTAGTGCGATTCTCAAAGACAGCATGCCAGAAGGCATAAATGATCAGCATCCGGAAGATGACCGATGCGCTGCCGGCCCAGTACCAGGCTGTATATGCCGTATCCAGCTTGATTTGCGACTTCATCATTTCCCAATATTTGCGCATCCTTATATCCCCCGGCAATAAATATCCTGCACGATCGTCTCGATTTTGGAATCGGAGATCGTCAGATCCCGGATACGGTACTTTCGAAGCATTTCCGAGATGACATCCGCGGCCGTGATGACATGATTGCTAAATGCGACACTGACGGTTCCCGTTTCTCCCGGCGTCCATTCGGCCTTACCCGCCAGATCAGGAGGCAGTTGAAATTCTTCTTCGAGTTCCAGCTCGAAGTGAATGACCCGCTTATCCCCGTACCGGTCTTTGATCGATTGCAGACTTCCGTCGTACAGCACCTTCCCGGCATCGATAATGATAATCCGGGAGCAAATTTCTTCAATATCCTGCATGTCATGAGTAGTTAGAATGACGGTGGTTCCCCGCATCCGGTTCATCTCTTTGATGAACTGGCGGATTCTTGACTTGACGGCCACGTCCAAGCCGATGGTCGGTTCGTCGAGGTAAACGATGCCCGGATTATGCAAAAAAGCCGCCGCCAGTTCACAGCGCATTTTTTGCCCCAGTGACAGTTGTCTTACCGGCGTCCCCAGCAGAGGTTCAAGCTCCAGTACTTCCGTAAACATCTGCAGGGTTTTCCGGTATTCGTCTTCCGGAATGTCATAGATATGCTTTAGAAGGTCGTAGGATTCACGGACTGCGATATCCCAAAACAGTTGCGAGCGCTGACCGAAGACAGCCCCGATGTTCTTGGCGTTCCGGTTTCTTTCCTTATACGGAACGATCCCGTCTACCAGGATTTCGCCTGTGGTCGGGGTCAAGATCCCGCAAAGCATTTTAATCGTCGTCGATTTTCCGGCTCCGTTCGCTCCGATGTAACCTACCATTTCTCCGGACTCGATTTGAAAGCCGATGTCGTCCACCGCCTTTTTGGTCACGCGTTTTGGCGCGAACAAACTCTTGAACGCTCCCGACAGCCCGGGACTCTTTTCCGTCAATCTGTAATGCTTCGATAAATTTTTCACTTCGATCATAGAATTTCTCCTCTCCACGCTTACGAACAAACGTTTGCACAAATAAAAAAAAGCGGCTCCATTTCATTCGCCATTGAATGATGAAGCCTTGCTCTCGTTGTGTATTTGCTCATCCGATCAGCATTCTGAGACCGATTATTGCAGAATTTTCGAATAAACGCAATGATTTTTTGCGAGCACACGTTCTTATTTTATGACAATTCTTCTGATATAAAATTCCTGAGTCGCCGGTAGATTCCGACGATCTCCTCCATCTTCATCCGCACAAGCCCGCTGGAAGAAGGCGCTACAAAATCAAACACCCCATCGACGACGGATTCGTTCTGAAATCCCCAATCCGCCTTGGAGCTCCCGCTGTATTCCGTGTACACGCCCTTGCCGACAAAGCAAGCGACATTGGGCCGGTATTGACTAAGCTTGTTCCGTAATAGTTGACGTCCTTGTTTATACTCTTCGCGGGTGATATCTTCAGCCCCACGGGTAGGTCGGGCCACGATATTCGTAAAGCCGTAACCCAACTTCAAGAGTCCTCCGTCTTCCGATGCCTCATACAGACGAGGGGTGAGCCCGGATTGGTAAAGGATTCTCCAGAAATTATTGCGGGGATTGGCGTAATGGTGTCCCGTCTCCCCCGAGCGAATGCTCGGATTGAATCCGATAAATACGATGGATAAGCCGTAATCGAGATGATCCTGTACTCCATTCATACGCTGCGGCCTCCTGCTGTGATCAAGAAATATAGTCACCCGGTTTCCGGGTTCTTTGGTCCCTCCGGGTCTTTCGGGCTTGCCGGCTCTTTACTTTATCCGTAAGGACGAAAAAGACGGCATACATCATAATAAACAAAAGCAGGGCGATTCCTTCTTCGGCCAGCAAATAATAGGGATACGGCCCCAGCATATCCAGAATGGAAGGGGTATCCGGTTTATGCAGCAGAAACATATAATTCGCCCCGATGGCGTAATTCAAAAGTCCGATGGCCAGCGCCAGGCCGTTCAGAAACAGCATCGTTTTTCCAATAGATTTCCAGGTTGGCCTGTATTGTTCCATCCAGGTCATATATAAAGAGGCCAAAATGATGGCCGAGTGAGCAATGAAAAATTGAAAGAAACGAAAATGCGGAAAGCCATACGCCAGATTCGGCGTAAGAATAGCTTGCAATGCCCCGCCTATCCCTGCAAAAAACAGTACTTCATAAAGGCCCCGACTCCGGTTCCAAAGCATAATGATGGATAGCAGCAGCGTTATGGAGCATAGCTCAAAAGGCAGGGTATGACGGACATTCCACACCCCTTGCTCCCAATACCAGACATTGAGGCCGACTTCCGATACCAGAAGGATGCCCAGCAATCCGTATCTTACCGCCAGACGCAAACCTTTTCGTTCCCGAATAGGGTTTCGGGCCCAATATAGCCCCAGAATCATAGCAACCAGCAGCCCGATCCAGACAAGGTGAGCCTGAGAAAATAACATAAAATCCGGTGCCTGCCCGGAGGAAAAAAAAGATATCGATTCCATGGGAACTCCCTTCTATCGCGGAAACGACATATCCGATGCCGTACTTCCCCGGTTTCTTCCGCTCTCTTTGGAACGATAAAGCGCCCTGTCTCTGCCAACGTATTGCCGGTCAGTTCAAAAGCAAAACCGAAAGCATACACCGCCGACAATAAGGTGATTCAGAAAAACAGATTGATTCCGGATTACCTAAAATATTAATTATATCGTAGCATAAGAGCGAACCTCAGCGGAAGAAATCATTTCTCGCCCATTCTTCCGAATGTTGATATAATAGAAACGGTTTCAGAAAACGTTTTCTTTGTTATAGGCACCCGACATTTAAACACTGAATAAATTACCCTTTTTACAGTAAATAGAGAGGATTTTCAAGTTTTTTTCATCCACTTCGGAAAACGTTTTCTGTGGTTAAAGGGACGGATTTCATGTTCCCGCGCATTAACTTCTAACTTAGGAAAAGAGGGATGATCAGTGAGCGATGCAAAGCAACGAAGTTTAACCGTCAATCAAGTCGGATATCCGCTGCATGGCGGAAAGTGTGTCATTAGCGCCGGTAAAGAGGGTTCATTCGAAGTTATCAATTCCGATACCGGAGAAGTAGCTTATCGGGGCGAAACCGGGCATTCACAATTTGACGAGTCCGCAGGAACGGCAGTCTGCACCGGCGATTTCTCGGCCCTTACTACTCCCGGCAGCTATTATGTCCGGCTGGGGGACGAAGTTTCCGCTCCGTTTCTTCTATCGGATAACCCCTACGCGGAATTGCAACGCGGTCTTTTAAAAGCTTTTTACCTTTTCCGCTGCGGCTGCGATCTCGATGAAACTTATGCCGGGCCTTGGAATCACAAAGCCTGCCATCTGGCGGACGGAACGGTATATGACGATCCCGGGCGGAAGCTGGAAAGCAAGGGCGGCTGGCATGATGCCGGAGATTACGGACAGTATACCGGACCTGGCGCCAAAGCCGTCGCCGACCTGCTGCTCGCTTACGAGTTCTATCCTCAAGCTTTCACGTCTCAACTTCCTATTCCCGAGAGTGACGACGTTACGCCGGACGTGCTGCATGAATGCCGTTATGAACTGGAATGGTTGTTCAAAATGCAGGATAACAAAACAGGCGGCGCATTTCACAAATTAACGACCAAGCATTTCCCCGACTTGAACGTGATGCCTGAAGACGACTTGGCGGATTTATATTTCCTCCCGGTCTCGGCCACGGCCACCGGCTGTTTTGCCGGAGTCATGGCTATGGCATCCCGGGTCTACCGCCAATTTGACGGCAGCTTTGCCGACCGTTGCCTGGAAGCGGCTAGAGCAGCTTGGCAATGGCTGCTGGATCATCCGGAAACGCCGGGCTTTAAAAACCCGCAAGATGTGTCCACCGGGGAGTACGGGGACGAGCATGATCTCGACGAGCGGTACTGGGCGGCGGCCGAGTTGTTCCGGACAACCGGGGATGAGTCTTATCACCGGCAATTCAAGGCATTGGCCGCGCAGCAATTTCCGAAATACGAGCTGGGCTGGGCCGATATGGGCGCTTACGGGAGCCTTGCCTATTTGGTGGGAAATCCGGTCAAGGCCGATCAAACCCTGTACTCCCAGCTCAAGGCAGGGCTGCTTGCCGAAGCCGACAAGCTGACCGCAATCAGTAATGCCGTCGGGTATGGCATTTCGCTGACTCCGGCTGATTACATTTGGGGCAGCAACATGGTCGTGATGAACCGGGCGATGCTTCTGTTGTTCGCCTACCGATTGACTGAAAATACCCGCTATGAAGAGAGCGCCATTCATCACATTCATTACCTCATGGGCCGCAATCCGCTGGATCTCAGCTATGTAACCGGCTTCGGCGACCGTCCGGTGATGCATCCGCATCATCGCCCGTCCGTCGGCGATAAGGTAGCCGATCCCGTACCCGGCCTTGTGGCGGGCGGCCCAAACCGCGGCCTGAACGACGATTGCATGATGGAACACCTGCAAGGCAAGGCACCCGCACAGTGCTTCATCGACGACGAACTCAGCTATGCCGGCAATGAGGTGACCATTTACTGGAACTCTCCCGCCGTCTTCGTAGTCTCGAATTTCGTGAAATAACGAGCTAATGCATAAGGAAAAGGATCCGGCCAAGACGACCGGATCCTTTCTTTTTAGGTATGAGAGCCCGGCTTCAATCCGCCAGCGCCAATTCCCGCATCATCCTTAACAAGACACCGCGGCCGCGGCCCGGGTCGTGAATTCTGCGGGCGCGAATTTACCGGCGCCTTCCCCTTGGAGGATGCAGCACAGAGAACAAAAAAGAGGATGGCTTGAATTAATCAAGTCCATCCCCTTGTATTGGTTATAGGTTACTCCTTAACTACGACCTCTCCGCCTTGATCGCCAATGTTGTATTTATGATCTCTGGCTGCTTCTTCAATCTCTTGATAAGCCCAATAGGTAGTAGGTACGTCAGTAAAAGTCACGGTATGCGTACCGGTGAGCGGACCGCGTTTGAACAAACGGTTAAGCACCCACGGCTTCGGCTCGAGTCAGCTTTCCATCCGGTCTGAACGTATTGTCCTCATATCCGACCATCAAGCCGGTGGAACTCATGAAGGAGATCGCTTCAGCCGCCCAATGCGCCGAGGACACATCCTTATAACCCGCACTGCTTTGACCGGACAAGGTGGAACAGCCTTCAAATGCGGAGACATCCTTAGTGCATTCCTGCTGAATCCATCGGTAAGCGATTGTGGCCATTTGCGCCCGGGTCACCGAACCATCGGGATCGAAGCTGTCTGTCTTAGTTCCCGTCATCATCCCCAGCGCTTTGGTTTTCAGGATCTCATGGTAAGCCCAATGCGCTGCGCCGACATCCTCGTAAGGACTTTGATCTGCCGATGGCTCTTGATCGGCTGCATTGCGCGCCAGCATGGCGGCCATTTGTGCGCGAGTAACGAATGCGCCAGGACGGAATTCGGTTCCGAATCCTTTAATGTATGCCGTATGATGGCTTACATGCGCTGCCTTCCATCCGTCCATGTACACAAGGGTAAAGGTACTGAACTTCGTAATCGTAAACTCTATACTCTCGGAACCGTCTTTCAAGGTCACCAGCTTGCCTTGAAGCAATTCCTTGGTTCCGTCGCTATGCTCGATAAAGACACCGAGGTTGTCTAGGACCTTCTGCCGTTCGGCAGAATCGGCCGGCAAGCTGTCTTTAAGCGGCAAAACAATGGATACTTCGCGGCTTTGCATATTCGTTTCGATTTCCATCGGGCGGCCCAAAATCCGGACTTCCCCGTTATCTACGATTTCTTGGATTAACTCTTCTTGCTTTGCTCTTTCTTCGACTTGCTTACGCCCGGTCTCCGATTTAATCGGGATGATCCGGAAATATAAATCATCGTTGAAATCGGCGATGGATTTTGCCGGAATGGAGATTATGCCATTGTCCGTTGCAATTTCCAAATTCAAATTACCGTCGTTCAATTGTTTCAATGCGGATTTAGGAACCTCTACCACAATTTCCGAAACCTTATCGTTGGTATCCGGAATGACGATTCTTGCGGTATCGATCCCGAGCTGCTTCGCCTTTTGAGCGGTTTCTTTCGCAATGTTCTCCGACATCGATACATGATCTTTTACAGTCCCGTTTGCTTCCGTTGTGCGCGTAATCGGTGTTTTGGCCAAGTTCGTTCCATTGGCTCCATCGACGTCTACGACAATTTCTTCTTTATTGGAGGTAGGTGCCGTTGGTGATGCACCAACACTACCGCTACCACTGTTGTTGCCGCTGCCTGAATCGGACCCGCCGCTTGGTGGATTAACGGTAATGTTTTGTGTAAAGGTTACAGTGGTCAATTCACCCGCAGGGATGTCGCCTTCCGCTTTCACCCGGATTTGTACCGTTACGTTTCCTGCGAAGACCGGAGGATTGCCCGGGTCATAGCCGTTCCAGAGACTTCCGTTATCCGTGGAATATTCCATAGTGCCGTCCGCACCGACAAGCAAGTTCGCCTCGTCATTCGCCGTTACGCTTGGCGCTCCCGGAATCGGCTCAACTTGTGTTTCTCTGAAGTACAGCACGGTCACCAGTCCGGCAGGAACTTCTCCGGACGCTTTAACTCGAATCTGTACCGTATAGTTGCCGCGGAATACCGGTGCTTCATCCGGATTATAACTGATCCAGAGTATCCCGCCGTCGAGCGAATATTCCATGGTGCTGTCTGCACCGTTAATCATATATGTTGCTTCATTCACCGATACGCTTGGTGCAGAAGGAGCCGGTTGAACCGGATTAGCAGTGAATGTCACGGTTGTTACGGCGCCAGCCTGCATGTTGCCTGCTGCTTTCACGCGAATTTGCACGGTCACATCGCCGGCAAACGTTGGTGCAATGATTGAATCATAGTCCAGCCATTGGATTCCGCCATCTCGCGAATACTCCATTGTGGCGTCCGCGCCAACCAATCGGTTGTTATCATCGTCCGCCGTTACGCTTGGGGCACGCGGGGCAAAGAACAGATCGAACGTTTCCTGAATAGCTGCATAATCGGTGTAGCCGCCGACCGGCCGTTTATCCAACATCCATTGGGCCAGTTCCTGGTATCTCTGAAAACTAAAACCCGGTCCGTCGACTTTATCCAAGTTCAATTGAAAGATGTCCATCATTTCTTCTGGATTACTCGAGCCGATTTGTTCGGCATTATAAGCTTCGGATTCCGTCTGCAGCAAACGCAGTCTCACCAATGCGTTGTACATGTCGGTTTTCTTAGTGACCTTGTTGATGGGCCTATACTCCGAAAAGGTTGCCGTCAATGACTCGCGAGATTGAGAAATCGGCGTTTCATCCCTTGTAAAATAAAATTTCGTTCTATATGCGAAAATCTCTTTGTCCACTTCGGACATGGTAAGGTAAGCTTCCCCGATCGGGGATAACTCGGTCATTCCCTCATAGCCCGAGAACACAGTTTTAAACTGTGTGAATTTCGCGAAAAACGAGGTCAGGTTGCTGTTGATAACATGAAGTTCCCGGTCATTCAATGTAAAGAACGGCTGAACTGCAAAATCCAGCAAAAACTGAAGCTGACCCACATTGTCGTACTTCTCGTTTTCGCTCACCATGTAAATGAACGTTTCGGCCACGGATTCTTTGAGATCGTTGTTCCAACTTTCGAAACCGGCCGGAAGCGACAATCCAAGTTCCGGATTACTAAGCGCGGCGAGCATTTCCTCCACGCTTTCTGCTGTCTTGGCGTCATTCACTTTTTCAAGAGGATCGGCAACCACAGGAGGATCCTGCGCAAAGTCAAGCTTCTCCAATTTGGCGTTTGCCCAAAATCCGTGCGCGACATAGGCTTTATCCCCCTCCCGCAGGAAAGCAATGCCTGCGACCTGAAGGTTGTTGAACTTGCTGAATTGTTCTATGTTACTTGTCAGAACAGGAAGGTTCGACAATTTGGCATGATCCAATTTGTAGACCCTTCTTACTCCGTCGACAAAATATAAATCCCCGTTCGGATGAAAAGCCAGGCTGCTGATCGCCGACGAGAAATTGGTCAACACTTCCGTTGCCGTATTTTCGCCTTTGGCTATTTTATAAATTCCTTTGGTAGTGAATGTCGAAAAATACAAATTATCTTCGCTATCGAAGGCCAGCCCCATCACCCAGGAAGGTTCGTTGGTTGGCGTGTAGAACACTTCCGCTTTTGCCGCCACTTGGCCGGATCCGATCGGTCCGCTGAGCGGCAGGCGGTCAGCAGGAATTTTATAAATATTATTATCCTTGGCGTTGGCTTCCAATGTAAAATACAGGTCCCCGCTGCTGTTCAACGCTACGGATTTGACATTGGCGCTGTAGTCGAAAACTACCAAAGGCGTCACTGCGCCCGATTTCGAAATTTTTGAAATTCTCGCCTTCGTACCGCCGTCCGTCAGGAATTGCGCCACATACACTTCATTGTTGTAGTAGGCCAGTCCTCTCGGATTTTCAAGTTGCACGCTGTTTTGAAATTCGGCTGGTTCTTGAGGCGCGGGCGGCGCCGCTTCGTCTTCGAACGTAAATTTTTTGAGGTAAAATTGAGTTTCCGAAGAGATCGGGATCCCTGGCATGAACGGATCCATGGTGTATCTGTAAATATCAAAGGACAGATAAACCTCCCCACTGTCGGGTAAAAATTGAATCCCGTACAAATCGATCAGCGTTTCACTACCGCTATCCGGAATGGATTCCTCATTCAGATAACTGTTGAAATGGGTGCCGATCACTTCCGTAACCTCCGGCATATCCGCTTTCAAATCCATTTTGTACAGCTTGTTGTTTGCTCCAACCATATACAAATTGCCCTGAGGGCTTACGGAGAGGTCTTCGAAATACGTCGCAAAATTGGACGCCAGCGGGGTCGCTTGCCAGCTTCCGGCGGCAATTTTGAACAATCCGTTAGGATTGTTGCTGGGACGGTTTGAATTCGAATAATAAAAGTTATCGTTTTCGTCGATCGTCATGCCGGTCATGTACGTCTGATCGCCCGTAAATACAATTTCCGATTTGCTCGGAATATCGTTAAAACCACTGATGGCAATCGGCCCCGCTTCTAAAGCCGGTTTAGAAATTTTATAAATATGGGGCAGTGAATTCACGATAAAATACAAATTTCCTTGACTGTCAAAATCGATGGACAACGGTTTTACGTTGTTACTGAACGTGACTATATCGCTGCGATCGTTCGGATCACTTGCCCGCTGCTTGGTAATCGTGCTTGTCTGATTGTTATATATGGATGTATAGATATAACCATCATGGTAAGCTACCCCGCTTACGGTTGAGGGGTAATTGATCTTGTCCGGGTATAAGGCACCTCCGGCGCTGACTTGCTCAACGGCTCCGATACTTGCAAGGAACGGCTGAATCACCAGGATCAGTACCATCAGCTTTTTAAAAAAACGGCTCTTCAATCTTTGCATCCTTTTATTCCTTCCTGTAACTTTTTTCATCATCCTACCATCATCCTCTGAACGGATTCTGAACACTTTCGACATAACCAAACAGAATACGACAAAAAATCCACCTTAAAATAATTTTTCAGGTGGATTTCATTCTATTCTATAAATCTTATCGGTTATTTTTCAGCACAAACTCCAGGTTAGGCGTCACATCGGAAAGGCTGTGAGGGTGAGCGTCCCCTCCCGGTTTCAGGATCGTTGCGCCGCCTCCGCAATTTCCGCCAGCATCGATTCCGCCGCGTCCTTTGCTTCTTCCAGCGGCAGCGCTTCGAATTTGTACGGACTGCTGTGGCCCACATGCTCGCGCCAGGCCGCGTCCAGCACATCCCGTCGGCGGCTAACGGCACGGATAAATGCTCCATCCATGCTCCGGGCCCATTCCGGCGTCCGCTCCAGCACAATATGAAACACATCGCGAAGAATCGCTTTGGCCATAATCCAGTGGCCGTCATCTTCCGGATGGACTCCGTCATTGTATTTGTATGCCGGGTCCGCTTCCCGCCGCATGGCGATAAAGGACATCAGCGGTTCCCGCAGATCGACGACGGTATAACCTTGTTCCGCTCCGTATCTTTTCACCCAATCCGCAAATCTACCAAGCACACCGTTATAATCCTCGTACGGCGTTTCAAAAGCATAGTCCGGCATCCCGTCAGGCTGGGCCTCTCCGTTGATCGACAGAACGTCATACGGCGGCGGAGTCATCAATATTACTCTGGCACCTGTCCGCTGTACCTGCTCAGTTGCCTTTATCATGCCATTCCGGAAAAGCGTGAACCGTTCCTCCGAAAACGGATGGTAGATTCCGTCGTTCATTCCGTAGCAGAGGAACACCCAATCCGGTTTGCTCTCCGCGAGTGCCCGTTCCAAACGCTCATGAACGCAGGGACGGGGGAACGGATGGCTATTTTCATGTGTCCCGGCTGCCGTCTCGCCCCCAACGCCCAGATTGATTAGCTCCAGGTGCCGCTTGGGAAAATGTTGGAGAAAAAATGCGTCAAGATAACGGATATAGGCTCCGTTCTCCGTAATACTGTCGCCTAAAAATAGGATTCGTTTCTTATCCGGAACCTTCAGTAGGTCGTCGGTTCGATGGCTCATGCTGTCATCGCCTTTCGATAAAAATATATTATTATTATTTAACTTCATTTTCTGGCGTCCGTTATATATGAAATCTCGCCCGAAATTTGCCCGGCGGCTCCCCGGTCCACCGTTTGAACTGCCGGCTGAAGTGCGCGATATCTTTGTAGCCTATACGCACGGAGACCTCCTCGACGGAGAGCGACGGCTCCATGAGCAGGAGCTTGGCCTTCTTCAGCTTTAGCGCCGACAAATATTGCCGCGGGGACATGCCGTAAACGCGGTGAAACATCCGGTTGCAGGAAGAAGCGCTGTAGCCCAAGCCCTGAATCACGGCCACCACGGTCTCCCGCGAGTTATCCCGATAATCTTTCCCCTCGACCAGGCCCTCTGCTACCGGCGCTTCTACGCACTTCTCCAGCCTGGCTGCAATCTCGGCGGCAACCCGTGTCATCCGACTGCCGGAATTCTCGGCCCGGCCCTGCTCGGCAAGCTTTTCGCCCAGCCCCGCAAACAATTCAAACACGGCCGACAGTGCCATCATTTTATTCGCCAGTTTCTCCGTTTCCTTCCCTGAAGTAAGCGCAATTAATTTGTCCAGGCTCGGCCTAATGGTCCGGGCAAGCGGACTATTTTCTTCATAATGATACCCGCTTCCCCGGCAAAGCAGTTCTCTCATCACGCGGTCATCCACATTGAAATGCAGGCAATAATAAGTCATCCGGCTGGAGCCCGCCGCACGGCTTTCATGGACGTCTTCCGGCCGCAATAGCATGAGATCGCCCGGGTTCTGCACATATCGCTGCCCGTTGACGAGCATTTCCTGCCTGCCCGCCAGCACCAGATTCACTTCAAATAGCGGATGGGTATGCCGCGGATATGACCAATCCTGTGTTACGGTTCGCAAATGAGCCGCAAAAACCTTAAACGTAGAATCCATATCCGGCAGCATAAATTCGGCAATATGATGCTCTTCGGAGATATTCATCCCCATTCCTCCTGTTTCCGTCGATTACACAAACTGAACGATTTGGATAAATTGATAATCGCTTTGGACATAGGACCAAATAAATCCCCTTGATATAATCAAGTTATCACAACGCTTTCATAAAGAACAGGAGGCACTCAAGATGGGTAAAAATATTTTCTTCAACGCGCATCACTCCCCGATGGGGGCTTTCGCCAGCTTCACGCTAGGGTATCCGGGCAAGAGCGGCGGATTCGACCTGGAGCTCGGCAGCCCTCCGAACCAGAATATATATATCGGGCTCCAGGAAGACGGGGAGCAGCGGTACAAAGCCCTGCCTTTTTTCGGCGAAGGGCAGGATGAGCGGGACCGCTATACCAGCGAACAGGATGAATCCGGGGAGACAAAGAAAGATGCGCTGATTCTTTCTTTTCCCCGGGACCTCATTTCACGTCGCTTCAGCGCAGGTACCGACGAATGGCAAGCCGGGGATCTGACCTTCCGCCTGTATTCTCCGTTCGGCAGCGTTCCCGACCTGGTTTCCGCGGAAACCGACGAGCTTCGCTCCGCACTGATACCGGCGATACTGGCGGAGATTATCGTCGACAACACCCGGGGCACGGCTACCCGGAAAGCCTTTTTCGGCTTCCAGGGCAGCGATCCTTATTCGGCCATCCGGCGGCTGGAAGATAACACGGACGGCGTCATCACCGGCGTCGGCCAAGGCCGCCATACCGCGATCGCCACGAACGACAAACGGGTCAAAAGCGCCGGTTTCTTTACGATGGAGGGCATCCTGGAGCCGAAGGTCGAAGAAAACTTGCGGTTCGGACTTGGTCCGGTAGGCGCCCTGCTGATGGATACGCCGGCAGGCGAAAAAGCAACGTACCGCTTTGCTCTTTGCTTCTACAAAGCCGGGTATGTGACCACAGGAATGGATGCCTCCTATTACTACACCCGCTATTTTTCCAATATTGAAGAAGTGGCTGCCTATGCCCTGGAACATTTTGAGGAGAAAGCGGAGGCGGCGCGCCGGAGCGATGAGCTGGTTGCGGGGGCTTCGCATCTGAACGATGACCAGCGTTTCATGTTGGCGCACGCCATCCGCAGCTACTACGGCTCCACAGAGCTGCTCGAACATCAGGGGGAACCGCTGTGGATCGTGAATGAAGGCGAATACCGCATGATCAATACGTTCGATCTGACGGTAGACCAACTGTTCTTTGAATTGAAGATGAATCCGTGGACCGTCAAAAACGAGCTGGACCTGTTCGTCAAACGATACAGCTATGAAGACACGGTGCGCCTTCCGGGCGATGATACGGTCTACCCCGGTGGCATCAGCTTTACGCATGATATGGGCGTGGCCAATTCTTTTTCGCGTCCGGGTTATTCGTCCTATGAATTGCATGCCATCGAAGATTGCTTCTCCCACATGACCCATGAGCAGCTTGTCAACTGGGTATTATGCGCTTCGGTCTACGTTGAACAAACCGGGGACAAAACCTGGCTGGAGAGCCATTTCGCCATCTTCGAACAATGCCTGGAAAGCATGGTCAACCGGGATCATCCGGACCCGGCGCAGCGTACGGGAATCATGGGCCTCGATAGCTCCAGAACGATGGGCGGCGCGGAGATTACCACGTATGACAGTCTGGACGTCTCGCTTGGCCAGGCGCGGAACAATATTTATCTGGCGGGGAAAAGCTGGGCGGCTTATGTCGCCATGGAGAAATTGTTCCTGGCGAGCGGCCGTCCGGAGTACGGTGCCTTGGCCGGAGTACAAGCGGAACGCTGTGCCCGTACGATAACCGGGCATCTGCTTCCGGGCGGGTACATCCCGGCCGTCATCCAGGAGAATAATGATTCCAAAATCATTCCGGCAATTGAAGGCCTTGTCTTCCCGCTGTATACGGGATGCCAGGAGGCGCTCGACGAGAACGGGCGATTCGGAAATTATATCCAGGCGCTGAAAACTCATTTGCGCACCGTACTCGTCCCGGGCACCTGCCTGTTTGATGACGGCGGCTGGAAGCTGTCCTCGACCAGCAACAACTCCTGGCTCAGCAAAATCTATCTGTGCCAGTTCATCGCTCGTCACATCCTGGGACTTCCATGGGACGAGCAAGGAGCTGCCGCCGATGCCGCGCATGCCGCATGGCTGACATCCGATTCGAACGCCTATTGGAGCTGGAGCGACCAGATGCTCGCCGGCGTCATCTGCGGAAGCCGGTATTATCCTCGCGGAGTCACCTCCATCTTGTGGCTGGAGGAACAACCGAGGGCACAAGCAAGATAGACTGAAAAAACCTATAAACTTAAATCAAAGGAGTCCACTTCTGTGGAACTCCTTTGATGTTTTTGTCCTCCTAGGTATTACGTTTCCCTTAAAACTTCTTCTACTCTACAAAGCGCTGCGGCGATGACTTGATCCATGTCATAGTACTTATACTCTCCTAGACGTCCGCCAAATGTGACATAAGGCTCAACATCAGCCAACTGTTTATATTTTGCATATAACATGCTGTTCTGCTCGTCGTTAATCGGGTAATAGGGCTCATCGCCCAGCTTCCATTCCACACTATATTCCCGGGTGATTATCGTTTGCGGCTGTGTGCCGAATTCAAAATGCTTATGTTCAATAATCCGCGTATAAGGCGTTTCTGAATCTGTATAATTGACAACGGCATTGCCTTGATAGTTGTCCGTATCCAGCAGTTCCGTATCAAAGGTTAAGCTCCGGTATGCCAACACACCAAACCTGTAATTATAATAGGCATCAACCGGCCCCGTATAAACAATATGTTCCGCCACACTGTCCCAATAGGTTTTGTCGGCCAGATAATCAGTTTCCAGCTGCACTTCAATGCCTTCAATCATTTTCTCAACCATTGCTGTATATCCGCCGATGGGAATGCCTTGATACGGATCATTGAAATAGTTGTTATCATACGTAAAGCGCACAGGCAATCTGCGTATTATTAATGCAGGCAGTTCATGACAAGGACGTCCCCATTGTTTTTCGGTATAGCCGCGAATTAATTTTTCGTAGACATCCAGCCCAACCAAATTAATGGCCTGCTCCTCTAAATTGCGGGGATAATCCACATAGCTGTCGTTGCGCTGCTGCTGAATTTTCTGCATAGCTTCTTCCGGGGTAATAACTCCCCACATCTTGTTAAAGGTATTCATATTAAACGGCAAATTGTAAAGCTCGCCCTTATAGTTCGCCATCGGGCTGTTCGTGAAGCGGTTAAACTCCGCAAACTGGTTGACATACCGCCATACTTCCTTGTTGCTCGTATGAAAAATATGGGCACCATACCGGTGAACTTGTATATCCGCCACCTTTTCCGTGTAGATATTGCCTCCGATATGTTTCCTTTTATCAATGATGAAGCAGGTCTTCCCCGCTTTCTTGGCTTCATGAGCGAATACGGCTCCGTATAGTCCCGCTCCAACAATAAGGAAATCGTATTTTTTTTGCATGGGCTAGCCTCCAAATTAGTTAAAGCCGACGACCTTTTGCGTGATTTTGTACACACCTACCGAGATGCTTCTCCCGAAAAGCCCTGGAAGGCTTAGCAGACGCCCCATCATGCCATATCGCAAATGACGGTATAGCTCCAGATCACATTCCATGATAAAGCGCCAAAATGCCCGCTTCTTCTGTAAGTTTTCTTTCGAGCCTGAACGAAGCAGTAGAATCGTCGAGATCATGGTGACAATTTCCAGATGATGGTATAAATATTGACTCAACTTGCTGCTTCGAATACTGTCTAAATCTATTAGTTCAATCATTAGCTTGTTTACTTTTAATTGTTGGTCAATCCTGCTAATCATGACCTTCTCATTTATAGATTGATCGCTACGTCCTATAAAGTATCTATAAAAGTCAACATTAAGATAAAAGATTCTATTTACATAGGGGAGTGGTATTGTAACGTATAAATTATCGACATAGAACGTATGCTTCGGCAATACCAGTCCACACTCCCGCAGGAGTGCTGTTCTATACATGAGCGAGTGCATCATTAAATACTGACCTTTACGGAATCTCCCGATCTCGTCCCAGGTAAAACTCTTGTTTTCCGGCAAAACATTTCCATATTTCATGACTTTCTTGTGTTTCTTACCTTCTTTTTCATATACAAAATTACTGATTAACAGATCAATGAGTTCTCCCTCTGTAGCGAACCGCTTCAAAGCAGTTAGTACCTTTAGATATGCTGGGGTGTCTACCCAGTCATCACTATCAACCACTTTAAAATATAGCCCACTAGCATGTCTAATACCGGTATTGACTGCTTCACCATGTCCTCCATTGGTTTGATGAATAGTCTTGATCATGCTCGGGTATTTTGCTGCGTATTCATCTGCAATATCCCCGGTATTGTCGCTTGAACCGTCATTTACTATCAGAATTTCTACGCTTTCCCCGCCAGGAAGTAAAGATTCTATACAGTTTCTCATATAATCTTGTGAGTTATAGCAAGGAACGACGACTGACAATAGTTTCATGTTCACACAACCTTTATATATTATGGAAATTCCAAATATCCAACATGAGTATTAATCTGCATTTCTAGTAACTTTCTCTCGCAAAAGGAATCATACACAACTTAAAACTAGCGGCACTCCAAAATAAGAGTACCGCTAAAAGTTGGATTAACTAAACAACTATATTTCAAGCAAACTTTCCAGCATACCACACGATAGCATTTTAGTAGAATAAGGAAATTCAGAACTAGCCCCACTCTTACTTAGGGCTGGTTAATGGAATGCCTACCTACTTTTAATATTATCGTATACGTTCTTCGATTCCCGAGCAAACTATTAGTTATTCAACGGGTTTCTGTTTAAAAATTACTTTGAAAATCGGGAAAAATACCCAAAAGGAAATGGCGCTGTTAATGATCATAGTAATAACATCCGCCGTTGTCTCTCCAGAACTTCCCATTCCCCATGTATTCATCAGTAAATTGTAAATCGGAGCTTTATATAAGCCCTGTGCAGCAGCTGCTCCAACTGAAATGATAAGATACGCAATAACGTACCAAAAGGCTGCCTGCCAAATATTACTGTTCGATTTGAAGGTGATATTGCGTTGCAGAAAGAAATTAATGACTTGCGCGATCCCAATCGCGACTTGCACGGCGATAAAGTAGGCAAGGCCGCCTCCTCCACCGGCTGACAATGCGCCTGCCGCGTAGTCAAATACATAGTACGGGGTACCGTCAAAATTACTCCCCAGATGCAAAATTTGAAAACTTGCATCAATTAACGATGTTTTCGCAAGCATTGACTTAAACATCGGCATGACCACGATTTGCAGTACCGTAACCCCATTGCTCAACAGAAAGAACATTAAAAACTGAGCAATGCCCGGATGCTTCTTTGAATAGCTATTCCATAAGCCAATAAGTCCTTTTGTTTGTTGTTTCATTAAGTAATCTCCTTGTCTAGACTTGCCGTCTGCATCAGCTTTTTCCGTTCCCTTAACAGATGGCGTAACCCTTTGAAGAAGCTGCCGTTAACGATCATTAGCATTCCGTCCAGCATAGGCATATTTACTATACCGCCCGTCATTCTTGCAATTCCTCGAAACGGCATATGATAAACCGACATCATAATCAGGTTAGCTGTGCTTCTCTTTCCAATTTTCTGCAAAAACCAATGAGCAAAGGTCATTGCATGAAAAGCAAACCGGGCAAACCAGCCTTTGGCGTATTGACATTGTGCAATAGTGTCATTATATCCGAGCGGTTGTGTGCGATCCCATGTCGCATTCGGCGCCGGGTAACCCAGCAGGTGTTCAAACTCGGCTTGCGGAACGTTGCTTGCCTTGCCGGAATAATAAGACGGAAGCTTGGCCGGCTCATACGGCAATAGCGCACCGCTACCGTTAACGTGCAGATTTGCTTCTAATCGGATATCCATGCTGGACGCCCCGACCATGATGGCATAGTCCGCTTCCTCCACTTCCCAACGATTCGTCTTGATATTAAAGTAGCGGAAGGCTTTATCATCGAACGGAATATAAACCTCTTTGCTCTCGCCAGCCCGCAGAAATAACTTTTTAAATCCCTTCAATTCCTTGTTGGGACGGAAGATATTGTCGGAAGCGCAGCCTACATATAACTGGGCAATCTCCATACCGTCCATGGAACCGCTGTTGGTAATGGTGAACATTGCTCCCGTGGAATCGACGGACAGGCCGGAATAAGCAAATGAGGTGTAGCTTAATCCATAGCCGAACGGGTATAACACATCAACGCGGGCCTTGTCATAGTACCGATAGCCGAAAAATAGTGATTCCCGATACTCCACACTAACTTCTTTACCAGGAAAATGGCTTGCTGCCGGTGTATCCTCGTAACGAAGCGGGTAGGTTTCTGCCAACTTGCCGGAAGGGTTAACCTGTCCTGTCAGTACCCGCAGAATGGCCTTCGCGCCCGCTTGACCACTGAGGTAGCCATGTATCAGGCCCTTCACTTGATGAATCCAAGGCATCTCAATGGCTGCCCCGCAGGATAGTACCGCAACGATATTCGGATTGACTTCGTGAAGTGCCGCAAGCAAGGCTACCTGATTGTCAGGAAGACGCATGCTCGGCCGATCCAGACCCTCTGCCTCTGTCACCTCGTCTAACCCGATATAGAGCAATACGATATCTGCCTGCTTGGCCAGTGCACATGCCCGGGATAGCTTGCTACGATTTCGCTTGCCATAGCGCTCGAAGCCCGGCTCATAGCCGATGCTGTCGATTCCAAAATGCTCCAGCAATTGTAAGGTTTGATCCAGCTTGGTCGGATTAACAACCGACGACCCTGCCCCTTGATAACGGGCTTCCTTCGCAAAGTCCCCGATAACAGCAACCTTCCTTGCGGATGGGAGCGGAAGAATACCGCCTTCATTTTTCAAGAGCACTATCGACTCTTCCGCAGCCACCTGAGCTGCGCTATGATGCTGTTCGATCGGAAGCTCTGTCTTGCCCTTGCCCTTGCCCTTGCCATTGTCCGCTAATGCCTTTTCCGTGGTAAAGACAAGCTGCAACAAGCGGTCCACGCACTGATTAAGCACTTCCTCATCCAGCTTGCCGCTCTTCACTGCCTGAACGATTTCAGCATTGGTCTCACCTGCAGTTGTCGGCATTTCAAGCTCATTTCCCGCGATTAAGCCGGCAATACGATCGTTGCTGCCTCCCCAATCTGTCACGACGACCCCATCGAATTCCCATTCCTTACGCAGAATGTCCTGCATCAAATGTAGATTTTCATTAGTATACGTACCGTTCAGCTTGTTGTAGGAGGACATTACAGTCTGCGGCTTGCCCTCAGTAATGGCGATTTCAAACGCTGTCAAATACATTTCCCGCAGCGTCCGTTCATCGACAATTGTGTCAATGGACATCCGGCGCTCTTCCTGGTTGTTGACGGCAAAATGCTTGACACATGCAGATACGCCATGCTCCTGAATCCCCCGGATATAACCAGCGGCCATTTTTCCCGCGAGATAAGGATCCTCGCTGAAATATTCAAAGTTTCTGCCGCATAACGGGTCACGCTTCATATTGATGCCTGGCCCGAGCAGGACATGAACCTTTTGCGCTGCCGCTTCCTGACCCAGATGGTGCCCGATCTGCTCACCCAGCTCGACATTCCAGCTGTTAGCCACGGTTGCAGCCGTTGGAAAGCAAGTAGCAGGAATACTCGGGTTTAATCCAAGATGATCGGCTGCTTCAGCTTGCTTGCGAATGCCGTGCGGCCCATCGGCGAGGAACATGCTTGGAATTCCTAACCGTTCGATATTCTGAGTTTGCCAGAAATCCTTGCCTGACATTAAAGATGCTTTCTCTTCCAATGTCATTTTGTTGATTAGGTCTCTATATTTCATATTTGATCTCCACTTTACTCCTTGGTTTTGATATGAAGCGCATTCATTTTATCTCTGACGGTTCATCAGACTTCCTACACTTGAAGCTGTTGTCTCGTAATTGCCCCCTTCGCTTTCTTTTCCATCATTCTAGCATGCTTTTTTTTTCGCTCAGCAAAAACGCACAAACTGTATTCTTACTTGCATGAACTGTATCGCATCAAGCAAAAAAAGCAGCAGATCCATATTGATCTGCTGTCTATACGTTAGCTATTATGCCTCGCTGGAATCAATATTTTCAGTTCGAACCAGTTCTCCTGCTGCCCGATACTGACGCCGCCGCCGTATTTTTCTACGGAGTAGCGAATGCTTTTCAGCCCATATCCATGATTAAAGGAATCCGCCTTTGTTGTTACGGGCAAATCTCCATCCAATTCCAGCACGCCTTCGAAATAATTTTCAAAGCGAATCATAGTAAACCCTTTCTGAGCAAATACCGATACATGGATCAAGCGCTTTTCTGCTTCCTCGATTCGCTTCTCATATTCAATCGCATTATCCATGGCATTGCCGAAAATTGTACAGATATCAATTACATCAATTTCATTGAGCAAGCTTCCGTCCGCAACGCAAGTGAGCGTAATACCGTACTTTAAGCAATACATATTCTTGCTGGCTAGCAGGGTATCCAACACATGATTGCCGGTTTTATTCTGTGCCTCGAATAGCTTGATTTCATCCTCCATTTTCTTCAAATAGGCATTGCGTTTCTCATCGTCTTCTTCCGCACGCACCGCAATAATTTGATTCTTCAAATCATGATATTTAATGTTAATTAGCTCAATCGTTTCTTTGGATTGCTGATACTGCGTGTATTGCTGGTGAAGAATATTTTGTACCGCCTTTAGCTCATGACGGGTACGCAGCTCGTTACGCTGAATGTGGTAAGCGTATAGGATCGCGAAGCCGCCAAGATCAACAAGCGTTCGAATATTCAATATTTCCTGCGCATACTGCCCACTGAACGGAGTTTGCATATTAACGAAGCTTAAGTTACTAATGCCGAATACGGCAGCTCCAATAGAAACCGTTGACCATAGCTCGCGCGGCCTGATATTCAGCCTGCCGTCTTCAGGAATATGCTGCTTCTCCAGCAGCCAAATGATAAAAAAAGCAACTCCATAGGTAAAAGGTAAGAGCAGTGTTTCCAGCCAGACCGAAGCATCTCCGTCATGTCGGATAAATACATGTACCTGCCACTCGAACGAAGCTACAAATTCAGCCGCGACAAATGCCCTAACGCTAAAATAACCCGCTTCCTCCCTACTGATATTGCAACTGGCATAAATGAAAATGAACATCATGCCAATTGCGGCAATCATGCAAGGAATCCAGAAAAAGAGGGGCAACTTTTTTGTAAATAATAAAAACAACGATTGTACCAAGAGAAAGGTGCCTGAAAATAAGAGTAGCCCTCTGACTCTTATTTGCTTTTTCAAAGGCAAAATATATACGATACAAGCAAGCCATTCTGCGAATGCGGTATATAAGCGGGGAATTTCCGAAAGGGCGGTATTCACTTGATCACTTCTCCCCAATAGTTGGATAGAGCCTCCATAAAGGCTTTACGTTTTGGACGACTGATAAGGAGCTGTTTGCCTTTTACAACGGCAAAAATGTCGTTCATCCCCTCAACATGCTCCAGGTTAATAAAGTATCCCTTATTCCCACGGAAGAAGGGATACCCTGCAAGCTGCTCCTCCAGTTCCTTCATGGTTCCGGTGGTTTCCATTTCTCCGGTTTTCGTCACAAAAAACAGCTTATGCCCCTGACTTTCGATGTAATAAATATCCGAGATTCGGAAACGCTTTACCCCACCCTTGACTTTGATCGTAATATAATGCTCCTCCCGCCTCTTCATGCGCTCGATCGCCCGATTCAAACGCTGAGAGAACTGAAAGTAGGAAATCGGCTTTAAGACGTAATCCAACGCATCGACGGCATAGCCTTTAATCGCATACTGCGCCATATTCGTAATGAAGATAATGACGACCTCGGAGTCCATTTTCCGAACCTCCTCCGCAGCCGACATCCCATCCATAAAGCTCATTTGCACATCCATTAAGATGATATCGAATTGCGCCTTGAAATCCTCGACAAAATCGTCTCCATCTGCATAGGTTGCTAATTCAAAATATTCGCCTATCTCTTGCTCGAATCGAGTTAGGAACTTCGTGAGTTGCTCTTTATAATGAGCTTCATCCTCAACAATGGCGATTCGGATCATACATATCCCCCTTTGCCCTTTATAAGGGAACAAAACACCCTGATTATAGCAATAGCAATCCCATCTTACCATAATCAGGGGTTTTACCGTGGTTGTATTCTGTGATGATATCACTACGGGGTGCCATTTTCGTGTCTCTTTCGACAAGCCCAAAAAAGCATACGAGGCTTCCCGCATGCTGAATAATAAATATGGTAATCCGCGTTCCAGTCAACATCGGGTTGAAGGCTTTCTAACAAGCATAGCGCAACAGCGGCATCTCCCTTTGAAATGCCGCTGAAACACTTTAAATATCACTTTTGTAAAAGCTTAGTTGACTATTCCATAACTACATGCAATCTCTTTTTTCTTCTGAATTTTCGATAAATGAAGTAAGCCATGAATGCAAGATAAGCACCACCAACTACATTTATTGAAATTTGAATTATTTGTGCTTTTTGAATATCGTTATTAAATATACTTCCCGGCATTGCGCCGTTCATTGCTTTGGAATTAGCAATTGTATATAACATACGCTTCATAGCTTCTCTACCATAATGATAATGAGCCACATCTGATTCTTTAAATGTATATCTAGCTCCTTCAGGAATATTAGTTAGTTTTCCATCCGCTCCGGATTCTAACATTTGATAAGCATCCATAAATTCCCCTGTATTGGCGTTATCCGTAAGAACAAAACCTTTAAAGCCCCATTCATTTCTAAGGACACCTGTAATTAACGGATAGTGCCCTCCAGTCCAGGTATAACCAATACGATTAAATGCTGTCATTACTGCCTGACCTGCAGGAACTTCACGTGATTTGTTCTCAAATACACCTTCTTCATTTTTTTGTACGTAGTTTAGATTCACATTTCCTGCCTTCAAACTCATTTCAAACGGTTTTAAATAAATTTCACGAATCGCCTGTTCATTAGACCAGGTTGCCATACTAAATTGACCTTTAGTATCCCCACGGTGATTTTCTTGATCATTTAATGCAAAATGTTTCAGGTAAGCATATACACCTTTTTGTGCAACACCGTATGTGGTAGCTGCTCCTACATTTCCTGATAAGAATGGATCTTCCGAGTAGTACTCGCCATTTCTGCCGCTAAAAGGAGTGCGATGAATATTCATTGCCGGTGCATACCATCCATTTGTTCCACCTAGAATCGCTTCATTCCCTATCATCTTACCAAATTCTTCAGCCAGATTGACATTCCAAGTCTGTGCCAGAATTATATTATTTTGAAACACCATCCCGGTACCGCCGTAAACTAATCCACTCGTATTATCCGCATCCAAAGAAAATGGACTATTAATAGAATCGAGTCTTGGAACCCCGTATCCTGACTGGGTGATGAGCATCTGATAATCATCAGGTGTTAACTGGTCTAATAAATCATCCCACCGCGGATCGTCAAAATCCAAACCTCTCATATCAATGAGATTCAAATTATTTTTTGCACCATATACTATTTTATCATTAAAGCTACTTGCATCCACCGGACTCAGAGAATCTGTTGAATCCATTTTTGCCAACAGCACATTATCTATAGTTTTGTAGTATTGATAAGACGCTGGATTACCCTCTTGATCCGTTCCATTAATTTCATTTCCCCATGTGCTAATTTTTTCACTTACCATACCATCATGCGTTGGAAAAGTACCTTCCCAGTCGTTTCTGGTGAGATAATCCAAACCTCCATCAGCTTCATCAAACTGATTTTTAATTTCAGTTCCCGTAGCGGTATCCTTAGCGTATGTGGTTGAATCTACTTCTGTATTAGCTGGAGTATATGTTGCAACCATGTCTTTATTTCCATCTGCTGTCATGCCATTCGAAACTGCCTTACCTTTTACTGCTAACACATTATTAATAGCATTATGGGCATCTTTTGCCGCTGTGACATAATAAGTTCCTGCATCTAAGATATACGTTTTGGCATTTACGTAGTCATATGCTTTTAATTGTTCTTGATCAAAGGTTATGGTCACGGTTTCTGTTTGACCCGGTTCCAGCAAATCTGTTTTTCCATATCCCACTAAACTAACTGAGGATTTTTCGATTTTATTGTTCTTGTCATATTCGGTATATGGGCTTTGAACATAAACTTGCACGATGTCTTTACCCGCTACCTCTCCAGTATTGGTGACATCAACTTTCACCGTTGCCTTGGTTCCATCCCAAGAATTTTGGTAATTGGCCCATTCAAATGTGGTATAGGATAAACCATATCCAAATGGATAGACCACTTCTGAAGTATAATCAAAGTTTCCAGCATTCCCCTGCCCTAATACAACATCCTCATACCGAGTTTCATAGTATTTGTATCCTACGTAAATACCTTCTTTGTAACTTACATAGTTATATTTCGTTTCTTGTCCATCCTCTGTATGATATAGGTAACTCCCAAAGTTCTGTGCTGCTGGCGAAGCTAGCGCATCGGCTGCAAATGTATCTATTGTGCGTCCTGATGGATTAATATTTCCGGCAAATATATCCGCTAGCGCATTGATTCCGACACTTCCAACCGATGGGGCGTAAACGACCGATCGAATATTAGGAAACTGTTCTAACCAGCCCAGTTCTATAGCCGCGTTTGAGTTTACTAGCAAAACTACATCTTCAAAATGTTCATTTAGATATTGCAAAACCTCTAACTCAACAGAATCCGGTTCAAGATAACTCTTTGATTGATCTTCTATCTTATCCGTGTGATTATACATAGAACGAGGCATATCACGCCCTTCTCCTGCCACACGCCGTAGAACAAATACCGGCACTGTTCCTTCGAGACTCTCAACTAAACCTTCTTCACTCTTAATCATTGACAAAGGTGCCTCATTGATCGAGAAATCTTCATCATTCCCGAAACTCACAGATCCCTTACCTAAACCATAGTCCTTACCTTTTCCTTTTGTATAAAAATCCCATAGTTTTTCATTCACGCTGAACCCCCTTGACTCAAATCCAGCTTTTAGGCTGGTAACATGTCCTGAAGGTTTAGCGATTTTCGCAAGCTGACTCATTTCAATAAAAGTCTTACTATTTGCGCTTAGAAAGCTAAACTTAGTCCCTTTATCAAAAGGCATAGTATTGTCATCATTTTTCAATAGAACTATGCCTTCTCCCGCAACTTTCATATTAAGCTCTTCTTCAGCTTTAGCTATTTCGTCTTTAGTGTAATCGGATTTATTATAGTTTAGATCTAGCCCTTCCGAATTTGCTTTAGAGGAATCAATAGATTGGTGACGACCCAGGACGTTGTTAACCATACGTTCATTCTTGGCAAGCATAGTATTACTTGCAAACATAACAGCCACAACAATCACTGCGAGTAGACTTAAAAAAATGGACCTAAGTAGCTTAACCACCCTTTTGGTTTTCTTTTTCATTGTTAATGACCTCTTTCACGTTTTGAAATACTTAACGAACATATGACTACGCTTTCAAAATCTGCACGATTGTTAGATGGATAATACGACGGACTAATTTTAGTTCCCCCCTTCTCTGAAAATCGAGAAACTCATTCATTCTCCTACTAAAGCAGATAGAGTCAGATTAATTACAACGAAATAGTATCATACATTTTTCTTTACACTTGTCCGATCTCATAAACTGTTTAATTATTTGCATGAACTGTACAAATTATATCTTTTTAAACTTATTTACATGGTCATGTAAACGATTTACGATTTCCTGATTATAGCTAACTTCGTCAGAGATAGTGGTCATAGATTCAAGCAAACTCGATGTGCTTTCATTAGAATCAATCATTACATTTACGCCATCTTCAATGGCCAGACTGATTCCTCTGATGCCTTCGGCCATATTAGTTGAAATGCTCCTTAAATCTTCTGATTGGCTCGTGAAACGCGACAGCATTTGATTTATGTTTTCGACATCAGCCTTATAGTTATTAGCCGTATCTACAAAGTTCGCGTAGTCGTCCAGTACCCTGCCTGAGATATAAGACATAATCATATCTGCGTTATCGACAAGCTCCTTTACCGCAGCTGTCACCAAAGCGCTAATCGTCTGGATATTGCTCGCAGTATGTTTCGTATGATCTGAAAGCTTTCTGATCTCATCCGCGACAACGGCAAAGCCCTTTCCGGAATCCCCTACCCTTGCCGCCTCAATCGAAGCATTTAGGGCCAGGAGATTCGTTTGGGTGGAAATATCCAGAATGTTCGAGGTGAGCTCGTTAATTTTCTCCACAGAGCGACTATTCAATATTGCAGCAGACATAGCTTGCTCAATATCCTGTACTACAGACATCGTCTGAAGCTTGCTTTGGTTGGACTGTGAATGGATCTGCTCCGCACGATCGAGGATATGGGCAACCTGATCATAATTGACGCCGGCATCCTCTGCAATAAGATTTGCTGCCGAAAGAACGAGCTGGGCCCCGTGATCGATGTCCTGAATGGTGCTACTAATTTCCTCCATGCTTGCTGTCATTTCATTTAAACCTGCCGATATTGTTGTTGTAGAGTCTGTGGAATCCAAAATATTTTTGCTTATGTTTTCAGCCGATTGATGAATTTGATTGGATCCCAGCTTTATAGAAAGCATAGCACTCTGTAATATCTCTAAAAAACGGTTCATTCCATTAGCCATCTGTCCAATTTCATTATCTGAAATATGCTCTAGCCTAGCCGTTAAATCACCCTCATTATTTTCCAAGCTATGAATAATATGATTCAGGCTTTTACTCGCTGTATTCATTGGATGAATGATCGTTTTCAGCGCAAACCTGAAGGCAACAACAGCTGAAATAAGGAATAGGATGGCCATAGCGTAAATGATGATTGAAGACCTTGTAAGTCTTGAATCAATGAGTGTTTTCTCATGAGCAATATGGCTATCCATCACGGTTTGAAAGTGAGCCTCCGCTCCATGCATAGCTTCCAAGAGACGATCCAGTTCCTTGTAGTTTTCTTTTGCTGATGCTGAATTCCCTTGTTCAACTAAATCCAATACAATAGAAACTTGACTTAAATAAGACTGGATTGAATTTTGGTAAGGCAGGTATGAATCTCGGAGGGTGTCGTTCATAACCTTGTTGGAGTACTCCTCTATCAAATTAGCGATTAGCGTGGTGCTAACTGTTGCCTGATCAACATCTTTTTGCGTCGTTTCCGATACTTCCTCTTTCGTTCTGCCATCCGCTAAAAAAAATGTCTGAACAGACAAATCAATCTGGCCTAACTCTTTAGCTAATTTTAATCGCT
Source organism: Fontibacillus phaseoli (assembly GCF_003337355.1). Taxonomy (GTDB): domain Bacteria; phylum Bacillota; class Bacilli; order Paenibacillales; family Paenibacillaceae; genus Fontibacillus; species Fontibacillus phaseoli. The sequence goes on from NZ_QPJW01000003.1 coordinate 375,053, forward strand.
CATTCTCCAAAACCAAGAATGAATCAGAAAATAAAGTAGCGGATAATTGCACTTGAGAATTGGTAATTCCACTGATTAAGGTGTTTAAAATGAATAGGAATGTAAGAAAAATAAGTACCAATTTGATCTGAAAGGAAATTGTTTTGCGCATATTCAAAGACCCCCTAATCTATCCAATATGTTGTATTCCCAGACATTAACTGTCTAATTTTGATTGAATTATGAAAACAGTATTGCTATGAGACAAGGCAATGTCTGGGTTGAATTTTTCAAATGTGAAGCGATTTACCATCGTTAAAGTCTTATTCAGAAGTTGCCATAGTTTTATCTTCCATATTCCCCCAATAAGAAAGTGATACCTACCCAATACAATTCAGCACCAATTCCTTCTATCGTCTAGTGAAAGGTCGCATTTATACATTTATAAAAGCGATTTCATTTTCACACGCTATTCTTTACTTGATATAAAAAATTCTAGCTTAATGACCTCATTAGAATCGACTTCTTTCTCAAACTGTATGAATTCCTGCATAAACTGTTGAATTTGTTCTAGGATCTTTTCATAACACAAAGAAACAGCAGACAATATTTGATCTGCTGCTGTTTAACCTTTTGTTCTTTTTGTCAATACTGATCACGCCGCCGTATTTTTCTACAAAGTCCGATCGTACCGTTAGAGATCAGGACTTCCAAATCCTCTCCGGTGTTATCGAATATTTTACTGACTTGTCCACTCGTCCGTACCCTTCTCGTGTTCTTCAAGCCGGGTGCGAGCCACGCGGTTTCTTCCTGCTTGTTTGGCCAGATATAGCGCCTTGTCGCTTGATTGATACAGCCGTTCCAGCGGCACCTCGGGCCCTGGCACCACGGTAATGACTCCTACGCTGATGGAATATTCGAACAATCGCCCCCCGCAAGGGGCCTGTTCCACCGAAAGCTTCAACGATTCCGCCGCCTCATCGGATTTCAGCTCATCCGCTCCAGGCAGCAAAATAGCGAATTCGTCGCCTCCGTATCTCCCGAATAAATCGCCTTCCTTTAATTGTCCTCGCATTTTATCCGAAAAATCCCTTAACACTTCGTCGCCTATATCATGCCCGTAAGTATCGTTGATCGTTTTAAATTCATCAAGATCCAGCAGGATGAAGGAGACGGGCATTTGCTTTTTCTCATATATCGCTAAATTCCGTTTCGCTTCCAGAATGAACGTTCTGCGGTTCAGCGCTCCCGTCAAATCATCATAGCTTGCCAACTTAAGCAGTTCCGTATCGGCTCTCTCTTTGGAAAGCAGCACGAATCCCGTGTTTCCCAGGGTCATGATGAGGTACAGGCACAGGAAGGATAAATTCCGGTACAAATTCGGTTCGAACATCGTTACCACCCCGGTGGAAAACCAGGACATTCCCGTGCGGACCAGCAAAGCCACCGCCACTATGAAATACATATAGCCGACCAGCATGCTGAGCGTCGACCTTTCCTTCGAACCGGTCATCCGTAAAACAGGCGGGAAAAGGAAGGCGGCAATCGATAAAGAAACAATGGAAATACGAAGAACCTCCGCATTATGGAACAGAACAACCAGATTATAGGCACCGATCGATAAAAGCATGAGCAAGTAATAATATCGTCTGGACCGCCCGCCATATCCTCCCGTTACTTTCAGCAACGCCATGGTTTCCAACGCAACTCCGCACAAAAAAATACTATTCGCTAGCGAAAGAAAAGCCATTTGGAAGGCAAGTCCCGGGATGGCCAAAATTCCCCAGGTGGCCGATTGAAACCATTTCGATACGTAGAACGTATTCACTGCCGTATCCTTGGCCTGCCTGTACCTATAAGCCGTAATAAGCAGAACGGTAAACAAATGACCGAGGGCCAGCAGGACGAAGACGGTTTTCATATCCAAAATGAAAGGCATAATATTGAGATCATCCGTTTCTTGTCCAAGTCGGAAGTTTATTACAATAAAATCAGAAATATTCCCCAGACCTTTCGCTAAAGTTATGGAAAAATCCTTCTTTTCCATAACCAGTATAAACAAAAAAATAAGGCCCCGACAGTTTTCCTTGTCGGAGACCTTGCTAAAGATAATTTATAAGCTTAGTTATGCTGACGCCGGATTTGAATTGCTTTGTCTGGAGATAGCGAACAGCGCCGCCCAAATCAGAACGAATCCTACAATCTGAGCCGGTGTAACCAATTGTTGAAAAGCGATCCAGTTCAGCAGCACGCCTACCATCGGGAAGCTGAGCTCGGCTAGCGTGGCTACGGACGCTTTCGTTGTAGTCAATCCTTTATAATAAACCAGAAGGCTGAGCAACCCCGGCAAAAGCGCCTGGCCGATCATATTCAGGGAAAAGGCCGTAAGTCCGGATGCGCTGGAAGGCAGATGCCAGGCTGCTCCTTCATTCCAGGTTACTGCGAGCAGCAACGGCAAAGCCAAAATGAATCGCAGCGAAGTCACGGTTTCATATTTCATCTGCCCCACCATCAAACGGCCCATAACGGTGGACCCGCCCCATAATGCAGCGGCACCTAGCGATAACAAGCTTCCCACTTGAACGAAATCGTTCCAATGACCGATCGGAATCTCAAAGCCGAAAGTCAGCAAATAAGTACCGACAAGCGCCAGAATGAACAACATCGAGAAGTGGCGCGGCAAGGATTCTTTCAACAAAAATCTCGCCAAAATAATGGCGAACAACGGCTGCAGTTTTTGCAGCAGCAATACCGCGTTGGCGTTTCCGTTCGCCAGCCCCATCGTAAACAGAATGGTGGCGATCGCCGAACCTCCCCAGGAAATAAAGAGCAGCGCCCCTACCTGCTTCCAGCCTATGCCCAGAAGCTCGCGGCGGTTTTTCCACAAAATCGGCGCCACGCAGAGCGCGATGATCATATGCTCCACCAAAACGATTTGCGCCGAAGTGATCGATTTCAGCAAAATCAGACGAAACAGCGGATCAACGCCCCATAAAGCGGCCCCGAGGACGACCAGCCAGAAACCGCTCTTCGAACGGGTGCCCGGTACCGACAACGGCGGACTAACTTGAACTCTTACGCTTGATGCATTTTCCATATTCCTGACTCCTTCTTGAATATGGGGTCTACGCAGAAAGCCCCCGCCATTGACGAACGTCAACATACACGGGGGCTGATCAAATAAGCTTGCGGGGCGCAAAAATAGCTTGCCCGCATGCCTATCATTGATCTTCTCCCATCCGGACTTTACCGTCGGCCTTGGAATTTCACCAAATCAGTCGTTATTCTTACAGAATAACGAGTCGCGGGCTAAAGCCATCTGGAGGATGACTATCACCGCCGGTCAGGAATTTCACCTTACCCCGAAGATCCATATTCATTTAAATTTTTAATGTTATATGGGTTGATTTCATAGTACTTCGCCTTAGCGCTTATTCTCTGTAACAATCATCACATGAAAACAACCTATGACTTATTTTATGAAAGTGAACCTCATTTGCAATCATTATACATTATAATATTATTTTTGTAACCTGCTAATTTTTTGATAGTGAGGTTAACAAGGGATTCCGTAAGGATCTTTATTCGAATGCCGGAATGGCGATTTCGCTATACTTCGTCTCCAAAAACTGCTTCACTTCAGGGCCGGACAAACGTTCCGCCAATTTCTTAATCGGCTCGGAATCCTGGTTATCCGCACGGGCCACCAGCGTAATCGCAAAAGCGGAATCCGTCGTTTCCGTCAGGAGCGCATCCTTCTTTGGCGTTAAGCCAAGCGGGCTGGCATAAGCAGGCGTCATCAACACCAGGTCGGCGTCGTCCAACATCCGGGCCAGCATCAGCAGATCGACTTCCTCAAATTTGAATTTTTTCGCATTCTCCGTAATATCGGTCACCGTAGCGTTAATCCCGACCCCTTCCTTCAACTTGATGATTCCGGCCTTCTCCAGCATGACTAGCGAACGCCCGGTGTTCGACGGGTCATTGGCAATGGCTATCGTAGCTCCTTCGGGCAATTCCTCCATATTCTTATAACGTTTGGAATACGCGCCGTAAACCGCATGATAAACAGGCTGAACGGCCACTAGCTCGCTATTCTTGCTCTCGTTGTATTGATTCATATATGGTACGTGTTGAAAAAAGTTGGCGTCTACTTCCTTATTGGCCAGCGCATCATTCGGCTGAATATTGTCGGATAGCACGACCAGTTCCAGGCTGATGCCGTCTTCCTTAAGCAAAGGCTTAACCAGTTCCAACATTTCCGTCATCGGCGGAATCAGGGTAGCTACTTTCAAAGTAACTTCCTTGTTCTCGGTTTCTTGAGCAGCAGGGGCATTCCCTTGTTGTTCTTGGGCATTATTGCTTTGGGTGTTTCCATTACTGCAACCGGCCACAACTACCATAAGCAGGGCTAGCAGCCCCAGCATCCACTTTTTGTTCATCTCCAACATCCTTCCAAGTTAAATTCGTTCTCTTTTTCTAAATCACTATCTTTTGTCCAGCCATCTTGAGATCATACTCCCCGCAAATTGGACCAATTGCACCAGAATGATCATCAATATAATGACCGCCGCCATCAACTCGGTCTCAAACCGCTGGTAACCGTACCGGATGGCAAAATCGCCGACTCCGCCTCCGCCGACGACGCCCATAACCGTTGAATAGGAGATAAAACTGATGGTCGACGTCGTAAGTCCAAGCACCAGACCCGACCTGGCTTCCACAAACAGAAACTTACAGACGATGCCCAACTTGGAGGCGCCCATCGACTGGGCGGCTTCCACCACGCCGCGCGGCACCTCGAACAGCGACTGCTCCACTTGCCTTGCATAAATCGCGATCGATACGATTCCGAGCGGCACTGAGGCAGCAACGGTACCGATTGCCGTCCCCACGAGGAAACGGGTAACGGGAATCATAAATACGACAAGCAGCAGAAACGGAAAGGACCGGACAACGTTCACGAAGCCGTTAAGGATGACGGACCAGGTCACATTCTCGCGAAGCTGCCCTTTAGCGGTGAGGAAGAGCATCGTCCCGAGCGGAAGGCCGAGCAATATCGCCGCCAAAACCGAAATGCCGACCATCAAAAAGGTTTCCCCGACCGCTTCGGCGATTTGGGTGCGATATTCCATGAACTTCTCCAGCATCAGTGAGAAATCAAACATCTCGCATCCCTGCTTTCCCGAGCAATTGCTCCCGGTAGGACGGTCTCTGGGTAATATCGCTCTTTCCGGGCCGCACTTCCAGCTCGAAACCGTCCGTCAACCGCCCTTGTTCCACCACGGATACGGCGTGACAGACCTCCTTTACGACATCCATTTCATGGGTGACGATCACGATGGTAACACCCAGCGTCTTATTGATATGCCTCAGGACATCCAAAATTTCCGCCGTCGTGCCGGGATCCAGCGAGGAGGTCGGTTCATCGCAGAGCAGCAAGGAAGGGCGGTGAGCAAGCGCACGGGCGATCGCTACCCGCTGTTTCTGTCCGCCGCTCAGCATCGCCGGATATTGGCGCGCCTTATCCGGCAACCCGACAAACTTCAAACATTCCTGTACCCGTTCTTTCCGCTGCTTTTTCCCAATCCCGGCAAGTTCCAGCGGAACCGATACATTTCCGCTCACCGTCCGGTTATTTAGCAAATGAAACTGCTGAAAAATCATCCCGATTGATCTTCGGGCCAATCGCAGCTCCTTCTCGGGCAAAGTGGTCAAATCCTTCCCGCCGACCATGACCTTTCCCTGATCGGGAAGCTCCAGCACATTCATCATGCGCAGCAGTGTTGATTTCCCCGCTCCGCTAGGGCCAATAATTCCGTGAATCGTCCCTTCGCGAACCGTGAGCGAAACCGATTGAACGGCTTCAAAGATCCCTTCTCCGGATTTATAACTTTTACTGACCTCTTGAAGGGAAATCATGACCCTCACCTCACCCCACCCCGACGCCTGAAATAGTTGTATTATTAATTTTAAAATGCTGTTATATTGTTTAATTTCTTTTGATTATAGTTCATTATAGTTTCTGTGTCACTAATAATGAATTATTATTTCATGAATAGAATAAATTTTGAAACATTTAATATCTGTAATGCGTTTAAAGAATACTTAAAGATATCAACATCCAGGGAGGGGAATCACTACATGATCCAGATGAAAAAAAGCAAGCTCATTGCAGCTTTGGTCGTCTCCACAACACTAGTCCTCAGTGCATGCGGAGATAATTCGGAAACAAAAAAAAACGACTCAAATACGGTGCAGGAAAACAACCCGCCCGCTCAAAACGATAATCCCGGCAATTCGCCGAATAACGGTACCGGCGGAGAGGAATCGAAATCGGCGCAGGATCAGTTGGTCGCCGAATTCGACGCCTTGCTTCAAGAAGGGAACAAACTTCCGAAAGCTTTCGATTTTATCGAAAAGCATGCGGACAGCCTAAACCCTGAACGGGTTTCCCATCTGCTTTTGTCGGTGGAAGATGCCCAGATTGCGGCACTGGGAAGCCTCGCGGACCGTTTTTACGAAGGGAATACTCAGGAGCAGATTACCAAGATATTCGAAATCGGCGATTCTTTGGATGAATTGATCGGCAAGGCGACCGACGAAAAACTTAAAGCTTTGCTTACGGAAACCAAGAACAGCGGTTACCAGCTCGATCCGACCGAAGGCATGTTCAATCCGGACCCCGATTACAGAGTAGCTGCAGCGTATGCCGCCAAAGCCACCGGAGATGTAACGAATTATATGCAATTGAAGGCAAAGGAATCCGCAGAGCGGTCGCTTCGCGACGCCGCCCTCGTCATCGGATGGGATGAGCTCCTGACCCGGGCGCTCGCCGCCGAAGACTTCACCAAGCAATACCCGGACTCCAAGCGAATCAAAGAGATCGAGTCCATGCTTACCAATTACACGACGACGATATTTTACGGAGCGAACAATACCCCGTTATTTAGTTACGACAACAAACAAATGGATCCGGATGCGCAAAAAGCCTATGAATCGGCGCTTAAAGAAGCAGTTTCCGGAGCCGGCCCGTTACTGGACGATCTGAAGGCATTTATGGACGCAGCCGCAAAGAACAAATACAAGCTCACGGAAATCTTATGGACGCAGCCGCAAAGAACAAATACAAGCTCACGGAAATCGCTGGAACAATTGCGCGGCGAACTGGTGCCGCTGAATTACGAGTAAACCAGGCCCAATGACCCGGTAAGAGATTGAAAAGATTTTTTGAAGGCAATGGAAGTAAAGGTCGAACCCTAATGAAGGTTGGTCACGGTCGGCGGTTGGTCTCAGCGGGGGCAATAGTGGATGGAGGTTGGTCACGGTCTGTGATCGTCACGTTCGTTAATCGGTCTCGGCAGAGAGATGATTTTGTCCGGAGGTTGATCTCCGCTGGGCGGCCGGACTCTTCCGCGGTTGACCTCGGCTAACGGACACCACGGCCCTTAAAACGCCTAAATCACGGCATTTCAAATTCTAACGGACATGACGGCCCTTAAATACTGGTTGAACGCCTATTTTCGGGTCAATGGAGTGAGTTAAGGGCCTGTGTGTCCGTTAGATTTGCAAAGCAGCCATTTTCGATCCAATAGCGGCCCTGGTGTCCGTTAGAATTGGGATGAGAGCGGAATGGAACTGCTGAAAGGCGTGGAAGTGCTGAAAGGCATGGAAGTGCCAAAAGGCAATGGAAGTGCGGAAAGGTACCGGAACAGGAGAGGGGCTGACATAAACAAGAGTTGGCCCAGCAGATGCTTAAGAAAAAGACAGCCGGAGCAAGTTGCCCTGGCTGTCTTTCTTCATTTTGGCGACAGCGGATGGATTCCCCGTCCTGTCACGGATTCATAAACTGTCCCCGCACCAACAGGCGCGACAGAACGACTGCCGCTTCCGCGCGGCTGCTGATGCTTTGCGGTGCAAACCGGTCTTTCGATTGCCCCTGGATAATTCCGGCATCAAGCAAGGTTTGCACGTCTTCGCGTGCCCAATCCTGAAGCCGGGCGGCATTCCGGAAGCTGCCAAGCGTGGTGGCTGATGGCAAATCGCCATCCGCATCAAGCAGCTTCAGAGCCCGCCCCGCCATAACAGCCATCTCTTCGCGGCTGATCTCGGCGTTCGGGCGGAAAGTGCCGTCGGCATATCCTTGAATCAGGCCGGCTTCGGCGGCCGCGGAAGCGGCCTCTCGGAACCAGTCGCCCGAATTCACATCGCCGAACCGATCGCTGGCTTGACCGCTGCGCAGATCCAGCGCCCGCACCAGCATCGCCGCAAACTCGGCGCGCGTAAGAGATTGCCCCGGCCCGAAGCGGCCGTCAGGGAAGCCGTTTACGATCATCCGGGAAGCGAGTTTCTCGATATCCTTGCCTGCCCAATGACCGGCCAGGTCGGAGAACGTTCTTTCGTTCACCGCCACGGTAAATATTCCGTTCGCGTCGGTCTTGAACGTAACTGTAGTCGATCCGTCCGGATTGGCCTTAAACAAAGCCGGCACATAACGGAGCGTACCGGAAGAAGGATCGTAAAAGAGGCCGACCGCGGTTTGCGGATTCCAGGTTCCTTCCAGCGTAAGCAGACGTTCGACAGATCCCGGACCATACCGGGAGATCGGCGTTTCTTTTTCGCCTTCAATAACAGCAACCCTAAATTCAGCGGCATTTCCCTGCTGCTTGAGGCCTTGTTTGACTGCGGCTTGAGCCATGCCGGATTGCGCTTGCTCCGAATCCGCAAGCTTCGTCAAGCTGAACTTCACGATCGCCTGATTGGCATCACTGACCCCGGCTTGGTTCAATATACCTTCCACATAACTTAACGGGAAGCGAACCTCCGCCGTCGCTGCGGTATCGACTACCGACAGAATGGCGTCCGAACGGGAAGAAGCTGCCGCAAGAAGAGCGCCCGCATGGAGGCTTGCGTTTCCTTGATCGTCCGTTTTAATTTCGATCCGGCTTTGACCGGATGTAAGAGCCGCGTTCAATTGGTCGTCGAAGGAAGTAGTCCCGGTTGTTGAAGGCGTCGTAGCTGAACTGCCGCCCCCACTACCGCTGCCACTGCCATTGCCTCCGCCGCTGTTCCCCGGGTTTCCGGGATGCTCGGGACCGCCCGGATCAACGACCGGCTTCTTGGCGGATGCAAAGCCCTGGTTAATTTCCTTGAAGGCGAATCCTGCCGCAGGGTTGGACACCATCTTCATCCGGTCGCCGCGCACGATGACATTGTCGACCGTGGCGGAGCCTTTCAGGTTCGACGTTACGTCTACACCATGGGTGCCCGCCCTGTCGATGACCAGATTTTGCAGCAGCACGTCGTTCATCGCAAAATCCCCATGCATGATCAAACCGGAATATGTGCTGTCCTTCGTTACATTGTCACGAACGACAACCTTTCCGTTCATATTGCTTTCCCCGGCAAACAGCCACAGCGCCCCCAGGCTGACGCCATAGCCGGTATCGTAGCTTCCGGTGCGGATCAGCGTATTGCGTTCCACCACCGTGGTTCCTTCGAACGGTTCCGCGTTGAACCGGGTTGATACCGCAATGCCCGCCCCGTTCGTTACCGTGTCTTTCACGAGATTATCCTGAATTTTATTGTCCTTGCCGCCGAATACCACGATATTGTCGGCCAGCCACGGCAAGGTTACCGTATTGAAGCGCGCCGTATTGTTTACGCTAGGCGTCCGCTCCGCACCGTTCACGTCGCCTAGCTTCGGATCGGTGAACGACCACATGGCAATGCCGTCGTCGCCCGGGTAACGGATATCGCTCTGCTCCATCATGCTGTTTCCGGTGCCCACCGCGAAATTGATGCCATCCGCCATCAGATTGCGGATGCGCAGTCCCATCATGTACAATCCGTTCGTGCGGGCGGTCTCTCCAGCCGTTTGAGTCAACCAAAGACCGGCCTTCGTATGCTCGATCCATACATGCTGGATGACCGAACCCGGACCGAACGCTCCATGGAACGCATTCGTGACGGCCTCGTCATCGCGGACGTTAATGCCGCCATCGATCAGCAGATCGTAGACTTCCACTTTACCTCCATGACCGAAAAATTTGGCTCCGTTCATAGTCGTATGCCACATTCCCGCGCCACGGATCACCGCCGATTCCAGATCCAGCAGTTCGTCGCCGAAATCGAACGTGCCTTCCGGGAACCAGACGCCTTTCCCCTGGTTCGCCGCAGCCGCCAGGGCGTCTTTAAATGCCGCAGTATCGTCCATGCCGTCATTCGGAACCGCCCCGAAATCGGTTACGGACAAAAATCCTTCCGCAGGCATTCCATAAGCGTCTTCCACCTGTTCCATTTCCACCAGATCGATGATATAGGATTCCGCCCGGTCACCGGCATCTTTTTGCAGCTTGATGACAGCGCCAGCCGGGACGTCACCGATCAGGGCATGTGTCTCGTCAAAGAAGCGGTGGCCGCTGCCCTGACGCGGATCGTTCGACCAAGGATAGCTGCCGTATTCCCAGGCATACTTGGAAGTGAGGTTCAAGGTTTGTTTAAATACCCCGTTCACGTACAAGGACAAGGTTTCATCCGCGCCTTGCCCGTCGGCGCTGTCCGGGATCGAATAACGGAGCACCAGAGAATTGGCCGGTTTGGCGAGCGAAAACTCGACGAAATCGCCGCTCTCATTCAGGCTCACCGCCCGGCGTCCCGAAGCTTCGGAAGCGATGCTCCGGAATTTGCGCGAAGGTCCGACGATACTTCCGTTACTCTCGCCATCCTCCGCTTCATAACTGACATACGGCACAGTCGCACCGCGATAGTTTTTGTTTATGCTGTTTTTCACGGTCATCGAGTCGATGACCGATGCTTTCAGGCTCCCTTGTGTCCTTTCCAACGAAACCGAGTTCATGCCGCTGCGCAAATTCAGCTTTATATCAGCGGTTTTCCAGCTACCTTCCTTCGCGAGAAGTATCTCTTGCTGCGGATAACCGTTGACGACAAGTTGAATCCGCCCCTCTGCGCCGGAGTCGTTCCGGTAACGAATAACCCCGTCGTATTCCCCGGCATGATCACCATGAACGGCAAAGCGCAGAACATTGTCGCCGCTAAAGGCATCCGAGGCAGAATACTTCACGTCCGAAGCCACGGATTCAAACCGCCATAATCCTTCCGATGGGGATGCGCCTTCTCCGTAATCCGCTCCTTGCGCCGAGTCTAGCAACTTCCCTGAAGCCTTCACATTCGACAACGTGAAGTAACCTAACTTTTCTCCAACATTCCATTGTGAATTCAAGGCTTTTCCGGAGGCGGCAACCGCCGGCTCAAGCCGCTCATTCAGCGCCAGATAGTGCCCTGTGGCGATGTTCTTGAGTAAATGACGGCCATTGAAATCCTGCATCAGCCATTCGCCGGACGTCTTTGCGCTTGCCGCGTCGGCGTAGACCAGCTTACCGCCCGCTTCGGCCAAGACTTTACCGCTTTGTCCTTTGGGCGAAATCGTGACTTTGTTCGTATCATCTTGTACCGGGGTAGCCGTGTTCAGATTGCGCGGCTCCGCCATCTCGGGCGTCTTGAATTCCTCCGGCGCCGGAAACAGGCTCCACTGTACCGAACCCCAGGATGACGGCAAAAGCCCCCGTTCCGCATACCCGGTATTGTTTTGCAGGTGGATGTATTCGTCGTCGTAATTGCCGTATTGACTACGAATCGTCACGTTGACGCCGTCTTCCGACCGCGTCACGGACCAGCCCGACGCTCCGTCAGCCGCCGGTGAATCTTGGCTGCTCTCCAGAAACGTATAGTCTTCGGTCAAGGTCAGATAGTGTCCGGTCGCCCGGTTCCGAATCAGCTTAGTCCCGTTGTCTTGGGCCATGATCGTCCAATGGGAGTACCCGTTGTCCGCCGCCAAATCCCCGTACAGCACCACGTCTCCCGGATGTTCATACAAGTAAGAGTCGCCCGTTGCGCTCTTGATCCGAACCGGCGTATCCGGAATCGGCTGCTCCGCGATCGTCACAGGCTCGGCGATAAAAGCCGCTTCCGCCCGCTCGTTCGCGCCGGGAGCCCTGCTCACTTTAAAGATCGGGCTTCCTTCTTCATCTTCGGCTGCGTACAGATAATGTCCGGTCCAGCCGCTTTTAATAGTTACTTCATTCGTTCCCGGCTTGGGTTCGGTCACCCATTTTATGCTGCCCCAGACCTCGTATACCTCGGTCCGGGTTTCCACCGGCAGCGCCGGCTCATCCTCGGCCTCCACCTGAGCCTCGGCCAGATTTTGTATGGACAAGGATCGCCCGCTGCCTTTATTCTTCATGATGACCGCACCACTCCCGCCCGACTCCTGCAAAAACCAGACCGAGTAGTCGTCGTCCGACGCTCCGTAGGTCGCATCGATTGCGGAATGGATGCCTTCCGCATCCTTTAAATAAAGCCCGTCGCCATTTTTCAATTTGAACCGAAAATAAGGATTGGTCTGCTCCGTTACGGGAAGAAATCTCCACTGCGGACTCCCCCAATTCGGATTAATGACGCCGTACTCCGCATACTTGGTTAGATTTTGCAGCGATATGAATTTGCTGAAAGGTTCCCCGGAAACTTTATCGCTTACGCTGCTGATCAGATAAGTGCCGCCGCCGAGGTTTTTGGCGCTCCAAATGTAGGTATCAGGCACGCTGCCGACATCCGCGAGCGGAGTTACCTGAATATGACCGTCTGGCATATCGGCAATGTTCATGTAGTGCCCGGTTTCCCGGTTCTGAAACAGCTTGCGCCCCTGATGCTTGACTACAAGCCACTGGTCACGTTGGTCGTCCTTCCGGGGGTTTCCGTATTTCAGCGTTCCATCCTGGTTTTCGTAAAGATAGAACGGCTGCCAGGAATTTTGAATACGGATGTAAGATTCCGACCCGTCCACCGGCAGAGACGGATCAATCAATTCCCACTGCGCCCCAAGGCTTCCGGCATCTCCGCTGACGATCACGCTGTCGCCCGCTCCGACAGCAATATACTGCCCGGCCACTCCCTTGTTTTCAATCGTTTTATAATCATCGTAATCTTCCGATGCCGTAAACGACCATTCATATGTCGCTTCCGTCACACTGACGGGACCGGCCATCAGGAGATCGCCGTCGATGTTCAAATAATGATTTGTAGCGGCATTCCGAATCCGCTTGCTCGTATCATAATCCTCCACGATCCATAAATACCGGGCGTCGGAAGACCCGCTTCCACCGCTGATGGCTCCATGCTTCACCGCCCCGTTGTCCTCATAAAGAAAATCGGCGGCCGCTTTGGCATCCGTATAAGCCCCGATCCGGACCGCCGGCAACTCCGACACTGGCTTGATTTTCCATAAGGCGTTTACGCCGTCGGCTCCGCCCGCCCAATCATTGGAGCGGACCGCATCGTCGTCCGGAAATTGCGGATTCATCCAGTTTCCGGGCATTCCTACATTCTCAAACACGACGAACCCCGGCTGACTAGTCGCATCCGCCATGTTCCACAAACTTAAGCCCGGTTTACCCGAATTGGAATCACCGGTTAAAATCCCCGCCCAGGTCGTTTCATTCTGCAAAATCACATGACCGGTAGCCTTGTTGCGTATCGTGAACCTCCCGCTTCCGTCCTGTTCCAGCAGCCACTGGGCGGATGGATCATCGGCCGCCTTGACGCCATGTTTGACTTGTCCGTCCTGTTCAAAGATGACATTCCCGGGACGCATTAAGCTTTCGATCCGGACCACTGCATCATCGACGGAGATAAAAGCCCATTGGGGGCTTTCAAACGTAATGTTAATGTCCGAACTGGCCTCGGCAAAGCCGAGCTGGTCTTCTTCGTGAATGACCAGATTTCCTTCCGGCACACTTGCGCTGCGGACGACCATGAAGCCGTCCCGGTTGGACTTGTCGATGATCCATCGTTCTCCGGCGGTATCCGCCGATGCTAATGTGGTCAGCGGCTGATTCCGCTGTGTCGTACGCGAAAGTGATATGTAATTGCCGGTCTTACTGTTCTTGATCCGCGAGATGCCGCCCTCCGTCTCCACGATCCAGTGAGCCGACTCATCGGTTGGATGAGTCAGCCCATACCGAACGATGCCGTTCGAATCCTCGTACAAAACATTGCTCTTCCATTTGTTCTTGATCATGACTTTTCCTGCCGGAATGTCTCCGGCTCCGGTGCCGCCGGTATCCGCATGTGCCGGATATGCGGGCAATGCGGATAAGATAAGCAGCATTGCAAGCAAACCCGCGATCATCGGCCTGATTTTTTTCATTTGCGCGACCTCCTTTGTCTAATAGGGGCTTTCCTCCTTCATCTTAATTTAAAAGCGTTTTCATTCCGGTGTGCGTTTATATGGAAAGAATGTGCATTGTTATGGATTACCTATCCGTTAGACAAAAAAAAGAGCTGCTCCGCGCAATATTCCCGCAAGAGCAACCCTTTTATTATCTAAACCAGACCACGGACAAATCTGCCTTCATCAGCCGCCGATCCATCTCCGCTCGGTATCGTTGTCGATCCCCCTCTGCCGTTCTTCCAGCGTGATTCTGCAGCTGGCCGACAACGCCTCCACCGCCAAAATAGACGAAATCAGCTCCATATTCATCCGGTCATGATAGAGTACCCGGTTTACCGTCTCCAGCGTAATCCCCGCGTGATCTCTTTCCATGAGAGCCAGCGGTTGCTCAACACTCACCACGCCTTCCCGGAGCACCCTGAGGTAAAAACCGGTAAAGCCGCTTTCTTGGAACCACAAGGGCAGTTGCGGAGACGCAAACCGTTTGGCCAACTTATGGCATGGAGGGCGCGGTTGCGAAACCTGGATCACGGCCTCTCCCCAAGCAAAGATATCGCCAACGCACACGTTGCTTTCGGTCAATCCGTCGACCGTCATGTTTTCGCCGAAGTCCCCGTAGTTCAGTTCCTGATTCAGCACCTTGGAAAAATAGCGGTAATGCTCGGCCGAGTGCATGCTAAGCACTTTATTCGGACCGCCGTGACGAAGACGGTTAGCCTGGGCGTCTCCCTCCAGATTCAACTTGGTGAGTTGAAGATCGTGCTGCACGGGATATTTTTGAATCGCCGTAATGACTTCTTTGCCTTCATACACCAGCCTAGCCGGCTGTCCAATATTGACCGACAATAATGTCACCATCTTCATCCATCTCATCCCTTCCTGCGGTATTGTAACGACACGTTTACCCTTGAGAGGCTTCCGCCAGCACGGGGTTCTTGTCCGCAGGAGGCAGCACGGCATCTTCCCTCTTCCGATGATTCCGAATCAGCCGGAACTGTGCAGGGCCGGCCAAAAGCAGCAGCAAGGCAACCGCCGAGAACATCACGCCGCCGCCGTAATATTCAAACAGCAGACCGAATAATATCGGGCTTAGCAGTTTGGGAATCGACATATACATCCCGAAGATAGCGTTATATTTTCCGCGCATATTGGAAGGGGCGATTACGGAGACGTATTTTTGCAGATGAGTCATGCCGATGATTTCCGCCACCGTAAATATAAGTTCAACCAGCACCAGAATATAAAAATGACGGGCAAAACCATAACCGACGCCAACGACGGCAAACAGGACGTAACTCAGCAATATCATCATTTGCGGGGAACGCCGCTCCGTTTTTTTGGCAACCCACACCATCGCCGCCACGACGACTATCGAATTGATCGTCATCAAAATCGCAAACAACGAGGAAGCGTTGGCAAAATGTTCTTTTAAATGAAGCGGAAATGTCGTCTCCACTTGGGAATACAACACGCCCACCGGCAGTGTAAACAACGTAAACCAATACAGCAATCGGTGGTCGCGAAACGTAACCTTGGGCGCTGCCGCTCTCTGCGGCAGACTATCCTCGGCTAAACGGGCAGGCACCGTCTCGGGCACCTTCCACCATACCAACATGGCAAACAGCAGGAATGAAGCCGCTGAAACCGAAAACACGGTGCCTTGGTTCCAGGAGTAAATAAGCAATCCCAGCAATGGGCCGACCGCTCCCCCCACATTAATCGCGGTATGTATGAGGGCGAACACTTCCCCCCGTTTTTCGGGAGGGACCACGTCGGCGACCTGCGCGTTGGCGGCCGGCAAGAACATAGGCATGCCCATGCCGTTAATCACGGACAGCACGGCAAACTCCCAGACCTGGTCGGTAAAGACGAAGCCGAGCATACAAGCCCCCTGAATCAGCAGGGCAAACAGCATTACCGGCTTACGCCCGTACCGGTCGGCGATTCCCCCGCCCCAAAAGCTCAGCAGGATTCCGGCGAGCGGCTGTAACCCCACGATCAGCAGCGGAAGCAGGATGGAGCCGTTCAGCTTATCCGATAAGTAAAATACGAAAAACGGCCTTAACATAAAGGTAGTCGTCGCGCATAAAGCGGTCCCGAAAACCCGAATCCAGATCACGGCATTGTATTGGGATAAAGAAGCGAAGAATCGTTTCATCTTAGCCCATGCCCATATGATTGTTGCCTTCGCAGGATAACTCCCATGTCCTTAGCTCGTAAGATTCCACCCCGGCCTGCACATAAGGATCTTTTTCGGCAACCGCCTTCGCCTCTTCGTAATTGGCTGCCTTAATAATGACCATCCCGCCGCGGTAATCGGTGAACGGGCCGCACAACACAAGCCTGCCTTGACGGTCCAACTCCTTTAAGTGCCCGACATGGGCCCGGATCAAATCTTCCGACATTTCCCGGCCGGGAATCACGGACAACAAAATGACGTAACGAATATCCTCTTCTCTGGTTAGATACATGAAGATCGCTTCCTTTTTTTTATATTCTGCAGCTTTGGTATCGGTATTTCTTCCATTAAGATCATGTGGCAAATAGACCGCTGTCCACATGTTCCTTTGCCTGTGCCGCCTCCGGGGGAAGCCAGCAATGCGGATCCTCCGCCATATGAGTCTGATAATAACCGTAAGCAACACCCCGGCAGCCGCCGCAACGTTCGCGGATCCGGCAAGTTCCGCATTTGCCTTCCAAATGGCTACGGTCGCGCAAATCCGAAATGACGGACGACTCATCCCATATTTCACGGAAAGGTTTATCTTTCACATTCCCGATGCCGACCGGCAGCATCACGCAAGGAGTAACCGTGCCGTCCGGGGCAATATACCCCTGACCCATCCCTGCCTGGCAGCCGCGGAAAGCTTCTTGCCGCGCCAACGACGAATCGACCAGAGCCATTTGCGCCAAATGACTGGTGAACTTCATCCTGCCGGCATACTCCCGGCGTTTGTTCGCCCAAAGTCGGGCAATCTCCTTCCATTCCTCGGCCGAAAGGTCCATCGCCTGGCTGCCCCGACCGACCGGAACGAATTGAGACAGATTGAACAGATGAATACCCTGCTCGTAAGCGAATTGAATAACATTCTCCAAATCGTGCACATTGTCCCGGTGCGGCGTAAAACAGACATGCGTCTGCAGCCCCGCCTCCCGGCAGGCATGCATTGCCGCGGTTGCTTTCTCGAACAACCCGGGCAAGCCTCGCACTTGGTCATGAACCGGTCCCAGTCCGTCAAGACTGATCTGGACGCGATGCAAACCGAGCCGTTTCAGCTCATGGGCTCGCTCCTTCTGAATCCACCAGCCGTTGGTACCGAGTCCAACCTGCATATTTCTTTTCACCGCATGAGAAATCAGTTCGTTAATGTCAGGTCGGAGTAAAGCCTCTCCACCCGATAGCGCCAAATCCACGATGCCCAATTCCGACAGCTGGTCGATCAAGCCGAGAGCCTCATTCGTGTCCAACTCGCCAGGCAGGCGACAGCCTGCGCTGGATGAACAATGAACGCAGTGGGCATTGCACAAATTCGTGACCGCCCAAACCATATGCAGCGGATAGCGGAGTATGAGACTCATGGAAACCCCTCCTCTTCTTTTAAGATAGTTTCGCATGTTCCGGCGGTCCGGCAATCACCTGAAATGGCGGCTCTTCCAGCAGGCGGCCGGCCAGATTTGCGAGCTGCCTCTCCGTCAAGGCGTCGATCCTGTTCAGCACTTCCTGAAGGGTAACCATCTCCCGCCCTGGAAGCCAGGCCTGCGCCATTGAAATCATCCTGCTATCCGTAGTTGAAGCATCTACCGCCAGTTGGGTCTTGATCTTATTTTTTGCCCGCCGGAGTTCTTCCGGATCACTTTTTCCTTCCAACAAACGCCTCAGTTCATCCATCACGATGTCCTGTACCTTCTCCTCTTGTCCCGGCGGAAAAGTGCTGTAAATTTTCAGCATGCCTCCCCCGGTAAAAGAGGTATATACCGCATTGGCCTGCTCCGCAATCCGCGCCCGTACCAGCACCGTTTCAAATCTTGAACCCAGCGTATTGTCGTCGCCGAGCAGCGTGCACAAAAGATGAGCGGCATAATGCTCCGCACCCTGGAGTTCTGGGAGCCGCCATCCCCAAATTCCCGCGCCATTACGGAAAAGAGGGGCCTCAAGCGTTGAGACACGACCATCCGCTTCGGATAACGGGCTCATGCTTTGTCCTTGCCGGGTCTCTTCGGATTGAAGACCGCCGTCTAGACCGCCTGTGCCCGGCAGCCAATCTTCCAGCGAAGCCAGCGCCTCATCGATCTGTTTCTCTTCGTAGGCGCCCGTAATGATGACGAGCGTATTGTCCGGAACGTAATGACTCCAATGAAAAGCGCGTAACTCATGAAGCTCCAGAGCTCCAATTTGTTCCTTCGAGCCGATCAGGATGCCGCCCATTCTGCCGGCGAAGCTTATCCGGTGAAGCTCATGGAGCATTACGCTACGAGGCTCATCCAACTGCCTCGCCAATTCCTCCTGAACCACGCTTTGCTCCACTTCATAGTCGGCAGCATCCAGCTTGGGATGACGCACCATATCCGCCAGCACCGGAAACAGGCTGCCGAAATACTCCGGCAGCATCCGGGCGTATACGCACGTCCCTTCCCAAGCCGTAAAAGCGTTCATGTCCGAGCCGGTTTCCCGCATCGCCCGCCGGATGTCTTCCTCCGAGAATACTTCGGAGCCCCGGAACAGCATATGCTCCAGCAAATGAGCGGCTCCCGTTTGCTTTGGCGTCTCGTCGCGGGCCCCGCTCAAGATGTAAAAACAAACCGACACCGTTGCCATGGAAGGCATGCGGTGCAGCAGCACCCGTAGTTTATTCGGCAGCGTAACCGAACTTTGCTCCATCATGGAATCTCCTCCTCAATGAATCGCTCCCGCCTTGAGATCGCTTGCCGCCAAAGGGCCGATGCTGGCGATGCCAAGGGAACCAGTCAGCGGATGCCGAAATATCGCCTCCGAGACAGCGGCCGCCGATACCTCTTCAATCGAACGGCGCATGGCGTCCAGCGTACGCGGATATTTTGGATACCAGCCCGAGGTCAGTAAGGTATTCATCCTGGCAACCGTACTTTCGGAACGCATTACCATCTGCTTAATCAATTGGCCTTTGGCGGATTGCACTTCCGATTCCGTCACACCATCCCGTTCCAGACGCCGTAATTCAAGGATGATCTGTTCCAGCGCCTCCAGTGCCGACTCCTTCCGGGAACCCAGTTGAATGGTCATTAAGCCGGCGTCGCGGAAAGAAGTGAGGCTACTGCGAATCTGATAAACGAGCCCCCGGCGCTGCCGGATCTCCTCATACAGCCGGGAACCGTCCCCGCCGCCGATAATCTGAACCAAAACGGCGAGTGGAAAAAAATCATCATCGTCATACGGAACACCGGGAATTCCCAGCGTCAAATACGCTTGATTGGCTTCGCGTTCCCTGGCGACGATTCCCGGCGTCCACAGTGGCGCAAGGGCAGACGGGAAGCCGGTTACCGAGAAGCGGTCTTTCCATTTTTCCTGGCAATCGTAAAGCAGTTCATCCAATTGAGCTTCATCGTAATTTCCGACAATAGCGAGTACACAGTTGGCGGGTTGATATAACCGCTCATACACGTTTCGAACAATCTGCGGGTCCAGCGTGCCGTAGCCATCGCTTCGGCCATACGCCGACCTGGCAATCGGCTGCGTTCCGCCCATGGCTTGTCTGAGCAGATCGGCCGTACACGCCTGAGGCTCATTTTCACGAGCCGCGGCCTGATGAGCCGCCAGGGATCGAAACGCGGCAAAGGAACGCTCCTGCAAGCCCGGTGCTGATACCGCTTGAAGCAACGTCCGCAGCATCTGCGCAAAATATGGAGCGAGCGCCGTGGCCCAATATCGGGTCCACTCGATGTTCGGAGCGGACTTTTTGTGGATTCCCAGGTCGGCCAGCTCTGCGGACAAACCGTCCCAAATCCAATATTCAAGTATCCTCGAACTACCTAGTTCACCCGGTTCTTCCAGCCTCGCGCCAGCCCCTGTCAGCAAACCGACCGAAACCGTCTCAACATCGGCCTGTGGCATCGCGATTACGGTTAATCCGTTAGTCAACCGCCGCAAGGATAAGTCGCTTTTTTCCATGGCCATCGCTCCCTTAAAGTAATGGAGAAAAAAGGACCTCCCTGTGAAGAAAGGTCCCCTCCGCCGGTCAGATTACCCGCCAGGCAATCAGCGACAGCTCGCCCAAATCCACAATATCCATGTAATCCACAGCCGAAAGCAGGTCGCACTCTTTCATTTCGGATAATGAAGCCCTAGCCGTTTCCAACAGCAATTCTTTAGTTTGTTCCATGATCTCACCTCCTTTCCCAATCGAGAAAGAATTAGTTAGAAATCGTAACCAGTTTTCGTTGCTCCAGTCGCTCCAGGAGTTTCCAGACCGCCATCTTTCCTTCTTCACAGCCCAAAGCGGGTATTTCTTCGGAAGCGATCGACGCCAGCTTATCAACCTCGCATGAATATTCGCATAATTTCAAAATGGCATGGGCAACGGGCTGCAGTAGATGAATCTCATCCGTCGCAGGATTGTAAACAATGAATTTCCGGTTCTCCTCTTTGCGGGTAACCACTCCCGGAGTCCGGCTAACAACACTGTTACAGTTGATATTGCTCATCACGTTTTCCTCCTAAAGTGCCGCGGCGGTTTCCGGTACGATCCAGCAATACGGATCGCCGAGCGCCGGGTCTCCATAATAGGCCAGAGAGGCCGAGCGGCAGCCGCCGCAAACAAATTTGTGCTCGCAAGTTCCGCAATTCCCCTCGGTTTTGGACTTGCGATCGCGAATGCCGGCAAGCAGCGGGGAATGATTCCAAATCTCGTCAAACGTAGATTCCCTCAGGTTTCCTGCCGCCATAGGCAGGGTTACGCACGGGGTTACATTGCCTTCAACCGTAATCCTCGCCGTTACCCGCCCGGCTCCGCAGCCGATGTACATAGCGCCTTCTTTCGGCGGCAGCATCAAAGCGACCCGGCAGTCATGCCAATAAATTTTCATTCTGCCGGCGTATTCCTTCTGCATCTCGATCCAATCCTCGATCACACCCTTTAATTCCTCCGGCGACAAAGCCAAGTCTCGGTCCCCCCGGCCGGTCGGAATAAATTCCGACAGATTCGCTCCGTTCGCCCCAAGCTCCGCCGCCAGCTTCACTACGTTTCTGCCGTCCCGGAAATTCAGCTTCGTGGGCGTATAGCCGACGGTCACGCTGATTCCATTACGGACCAGGCATGCCACGGCCTCTACCGCTTTGTTAAACAAGCCCGGCACTCCGCGGACCTGTTCATGCACCTCCGCCGTCGCGCCGTCGATGCTGACGCAAACGCCCTGAATTCCCGCTTGCTTCAGTTTTCCGCACATCGCGTCGTTAATGACCGCTCCGTTCGTACCGACCGACACCATCATCCCGCGCTGACTTGCACGTGAAGCGATCTGCATCCAATCGGGGCGCAGTAGCGCCTCGCCTCCGGACAGTCCCAAAATCAAAACGCCGGCATCCGCAAGTTGATCTACTACGGACAATGCCTCCTCCGTTGAGAACTCCATCGGATGGGCTTGCCCGGCTCCGGAATAACAATGCACACACTTTGCATTGCACCGCAGCGTAATTTCCCATACCAGGTAGAAAGGGGCTTTAAATTCGTCTTGAATCGTTGCAAGCACACTCACAAGCATATCCTCCTTCCGTCAGATGACTGCCGTATATTTCCTGTTTTTATCCAATATGTCTCTAACTGATTTCAAAGTAACACGCCTAACTTTTCCGCTCATCGTCCATTTGAAGTAGATGGGGATAAAAATATACAAAAATAAACAAGTACTGTGGAGAATGAAAGATACGCGATAACGAAATGGCGGGTTAATCAACCGGGATTATTCGGGGACGAAGATGTGCCGGGGTAGACGGTAATGGGCAAGATAAAGTTTGCTAGGGCGTAAGCAATAATGTGCAAAACGAAGTTGCAGAGACGAACTTGGTAATGTGTTTGAACGAGGAAGGGGTCGGTAACGGGATAATATGCAAAATCTATAATATGCGGACATAACACAGCCCCATAAAATGGGGCTTTAGGGGCTGTAGGCTGCTTAAGTTCTTACTCGTTAACTCGTCGCGCCAACTATTCAGTTACTCTACACGGGCGTGAGACGGACGGAATATCGCATATTTCTAGCGGACACCAGAGACCTTAAATACGCCCAAATGGCAGTTTTCCAGCCAATTATGAGCGAAAAAAGGTCTCCTGTGTCCGTTAGCCGCTCAGAAGTCCAGATTTGCTTATTTTAACGGCTCCTGTGTCCGTTAGAATTCCCAACTGATGCGGGAACGTTTAGCAAGACAAAAAAAGTTGATTAGGAAACTAATCCTGGGGGAAACGTCGCAATTTGGCATGCAGAAAAGGGACACAGGCGGTGGTGTGCAAGCCAAAGTTTACGGGGCGAGTGTGGTAAGTTGCAATAACGAGTCTACTGTGACGTACGGGGGAAATCACAATGCGAATTCTACTGTGACCAACCTGGTGTTTTGCAGTTGCGGATCTACTGTAATGTACGGTGTATTTGTAGTAGCAAATCTACTGGGCAGAACACGGTAATTTGCATTAGTGGATCTACTGAGCCAAACGTGTAAACACAGGAACGAAGTTAGCAAGACGTGCAAGTACTCATTAGCAGCAGGGACAATAATATGCGGACAACAAAAAGTAGCCCCATAAGGAAAGGTACGGGCTTCTTCACCACTCATTGGGTTACTTCACGGGTACCGGGCAGACTACAGTAAGATCTAACGGACACCAGGGACGTTAAACTACCCGGAATGGCTCCCCACAAATTCTAACGGACACCAGAGACCTTAAATACGCCCAAATGGCAGTTTTCCAGCCAATTATGAGCGATTAAGGTCTCCTGTGTCCGTTAGCCGTTCAAAAGTACGGATTTGCCTCGTTTAACGGCTCCTGTGTCCGTTAGAGTTATTGCTGCGGCAAATGGTCGTAGGAACGCAACACACCGAAGGTTAAATGCATCCCAATTAAAACCTCAAAAGCATTGCGACAACATAAAGCTAAATACCGCAATAGCGAAACACTAAATACCGCCATAGCGAAACACTGAATACCGCGACAGCGAAATGCAAAGTGCCGCGACATCGCGATAAAGTAATAGCCCGCCTATGGCCTATTCCAGCAACTTTAACCTCAGCCTTCGCTTTCCAAAGGAAGTTTGGCATATTCCCCCATGGCCAGGGAAACGGCCTCCGTCCTTTTGTGGACGCCTAGTTTACTTAGCACATTGCGGATATGGGTGCGTACCGTGTTGTAGGTGATGCTCATCCCGGAAGCGATTTCTTCCGTCGAGTACCCCTGGCACATATACTTTAAAACCCGCATCTCACTGGGAGTCAGTCCGAAAGATGGCCTTACCCCCTGCACTCGCTCCAGCACCACATGAACCACCCGATCCGACAATTCCGATCCCCGGCTGATAAATACTGTTTTGGATACGGGAATGGCCCGGCTGCGGACATTCAAATAGACATGGCGCTTTCCCAGATAACTGCCCATCGTTTTGGCAGCCTGATGGATCGGGC
This sequence comes from Fontibacillus phaseoli, assembly GCF_003337355.1. Taxonomy (GTDB): domain Bacteria; phylum Bacillota; class Bacilli; order Paenibacillales; family Paenibacillaceae; genus Fontibacillus; species Fontibacillus phaseoli. The sequence goes on from NZ_QPJW01000003.1 coordinate 398,923, forward strand.
AATCCTGATCGCAAACGCAGCGGCCCCGGGTATCGCAAAACAGGGAAAGTTCCCTGCACGGGATGCCGAGCGTTTTGGCGGCTCCGATCCCGGTCATCTGCTCCATCCCCCCGTTCCAAGCGAGAATGGTTCCCTTCGAATCGATTTCAAAAGCGGAATTCGACAATTTCTTGATCCAGACAACTGAGTCCCTGAGGTGTTCCTCTTGGCCGGCAGAGTTTATCATATTCTCACTCCTCGCGTTGATCCCGCTCTTTAACTATTTCGGACAGACCTGGCTTGGTTAAACCCTTTATTTGTTTCATGATAACAATTTTTTACTATATAAGGAAGGGGTGGAAAAAGAGGGATTCTGTCGAAAAATGCGCGTGCAGAGTCCGCAATCGAAAAAAGAACATTCAGCTCCCACCACATGCGGGAGCCAAAAGTTCTTTAGGATATATGTCAATTATATGAATCAGATCGCCGGCATCACGTTGCCGCCATTCACCGGAATATACGCTCCGGTAATAAAGCCCGCTAAATCCGACGCCAGAAAAGCAACCGCATTCGCGATATCCTGATCCTCGCCTCTGCGTTTTAAAGGTACTTGATTCACGTAAGAGGCATCATTCAGGTCGTCCGCGCCGCGATCTTTTTCGCTGATCGTCCATCCCGGAGCAACCTGATTCACGGTAATCTGATGCGCACCGACCTCTTTGGCCAGCACGCGATACAAGCCGTCCATTCCACGCTTGCCTGCCGTATAGGCGGATTGGTTGGGAAAGTTTTGCATCGCGCACTCGGTATTGATGCCGATCATCCGACCTCGGCCCTTTTCGATCATAGCCGGTATAAAAGCTTTGGCCAATAAGACATTCTGCATGACGCAGGACTCAAACTGGCTGACATAATCTTCCGGCGCCTGTTCCAGAACAGAAGTCCAGCCGTATTGTACGACGGCATTCGCGACCACGATATCGGGATCGCCAAGCTGCTCACGAATCTGCTCCTTCATACTCTCGATCTGCTCTTTTTTCGTGATATCGCCTTGGACGATCATGGCTTGTCCCCCGGCTTCTTCGATCTCCTGGAGCAGTTCACGTGCTTTGGCTGCATTACTCATATAATGGATGGCTACTTTCGCTCCGCACTGAGCCAACGTCCGGGTCATGACCCTGCCAAGCTGCCCTGTGGCTCCGGTAACCAGCGCGATTTTCCCCGTTAAATCGATATTCAACATCATTGCAATGGTCTCCTCTCAATCCTGTAGATGGGACAGGTTTATAAATGCTGCGTTATTTAAATTCTGCAAAAAGGGCTTCAATCCCTGCACCAAAGCCACCCACCTCCATTTTATTCATCACATTTTGTAATTTATAATAACTATTTTGCAATATATATATTGCATTTTGATGATTATATTATTACAATCAAATAGTAAGCTCACTTAAAAAGGATTCTCTTTCACTAGAAAGGAGTTTTAAAGATGATGAAGTGGTTTGGTAAAAACAGGCTCGACGATGAGCGCATTCTCCACCTTAAGAACAAGATTTTTAGAGAGGCCTTCATTCTGATCATGGTTATATGTAATTTTTCCTTACTTTTGAAATTACTTGTGTTCCGGAGCGATCTGGAGTCCGTTATAACCGAGCTTGTGATCGTAACGGCGGCCAGCCTGTATTACAGCATCCGAACCGTAACGCTCGGGATCTATTCAGAACAGATAGAAGCCCATGACAGCCGGAGTAAAGTACCGTATAGTCGCAAAAACATTTTGTCCGGTCTCGGCACGGGCATGGCGATCTCCTTATTCTTTGGCATCCGTAGTGCGATTCTGTATGGAGACGGCCAATTTTCGACGCAGGCCTGGTATTTCTTTATTGTCTTTGCCGTCTCACTCATGATCTATCTGCCGTTCTTTATCGGAATTCTTGCCGTCACTCATTCTCTAGCCAACAAGGCAAGCAAGAAAGTTTCCGATGATGACTTGCTGGATTCTTGAAGAAAGGGGCCGGAAAATATCGCATGAAAAATCTTAAATTAAAAATGGCCCGGGTAGAAAAGGATCTGTCCCAGGATGAATTGGCCCAGCTTGTGGGCGTGTCCCGACAAACGATCGGACTCATCGAACTTGGCAAGTACAACCCGTCGCTCAGTTTATGCATCGCTATTTGCAAGGCGTTGTCCCGAACGCTCAACGATCTGTTTTGGGAAGACTGAAATCTCCGGGTTTTATCTTCCCTTGTGAGGAAAATTTATAAACATTTACAATTGCAACAATTCCAGAAGTTCCTCAGGACGCGATAATTTGTATCGGGCCGGAATGATTTCGTGATTTTTGCAGCCCCACAGGGCAAGGGCAAAATCGACTCCCGCATCTCTGGCGCATTCAAAATCATAAATCGTGTCGCCGATATAAATGGAGCTTTGGGGGTCCGAACCCGAAATCTCCAGGTATTTTAACAGGGGCTCCGGGTGGGGCTTGTGTTTTTCGGTATTCTCTGCAATGACCTTATAGGTTAAATACTCCATCAGCCCGAACGGCATAAAGTCATCCTTCAATTCCTCGCCCGTTTTTGAGGTGACTATTCCCTGCTTGAGTTTTCTTCGTTTTAGCGTTTGTAGAACTTGGGAAATTCCGTCAAATACGCTCACGGTGGAATAGAATTCCTTCATGTACTCATTCCACCGGTCATTGGCTTCTTCAACATTTTGAATGCCTAACTGGGGTAGCGCCACAGCTCCTGGGATACCGAGCACAAAAGTTAAATCCCGCTTCTCCATCGCCATCCCGTAATCGGTGTTCAGCATTTTTTGCAGCGATCCCAGAACGGCACGTTCCGTATCGATCAATGTGCCGTCTACATCATAAATAATGGATGTGTACATTTATTTTCAACCTCCCGTTACTGGCATGCCTTAGAACCGATTCCAGCATAAAAGATGAAATGGATTTCAGGTCAACCCTAAATCGAGGAGCGAAGGATCAGTTTATAGGGCGTTTCCACCTTTGCTTTGGATTTGGCCATGGCCAGGTCAAAAGCTTGTTCTCCTACCTTCACCAGTTGATGGTCCAGGGAGGACAGATCAAGCCCGACACCGACCGGCTGATTCTCCTGCCCGATGATGACCAGGTCTGCCGGAATATCCAGTCCAACCGATTTGGCATACTTGAAAATGCCTCCGGCAACCTCGTCCCCGTTCGCATACACCGCCGTTGGTCTCGGATCCAGGCTCAGCAGCCGCTGCCCAGCCGCATATCCGTCCTCAAAACGAAAACAATCGGACTGTTGGTAAGCCCGATCCAACTTGCCGAACACGTTCTCATAAGCCGCTATCGTTTGGCGGGTACTGGTGCTTTCGGTTCCACGAGCCGTGGTAAAGGCGATGTTCCGGTGCCCCTTATCTTTTAACAATTGAAAAACTTCAAGATAAGAGGCATACCGGTCCATATAAGAGCACCCGATTTCCGGATGTCCCGTATATTCGCAAGAAATGACCGATCCGTACTCCGTAAAAGGAAGGATGTCTTCCCAAGGATTGGCCCGCGACGTGATAATGATCGCGTCCAACAATTTATTTTTCAGCATAAATAGGTGTTCGATTTCCTTATCGGGATTGTATTTGGTAGGCAGTACAATGATCGCATAATCCTTCTCTACGGACCGGTTAAGTACCCCGTGCAGAAGTTGATCGAATGCCTGATTGTTCGTATACGGAATAATGACCCCGATCTTCTTCGTCTCTCCGCGAATTAAATCGACCGCATTCCGGTTGGGCGTGTAGTTCATTTCATCAATGATCTTCTGAACCGCGGCTCGTTTTTCTTCAGACACATATTTATGATGATTCAGCACACGGGATACGGTCGATACGGACACGCCGGCCAGCCTGGCGATTTCGTTGATATTTGCCATACGGTTGTTCTCCCCACTCGCATATTTGTACTTCCATCGCTAAACCTAGTATACCTTAACCTGACGCTCCGCTTGAATAGGGCTAGGATTTGCTTTCCGGCCAGCGACATTGTTGGTGCGAGCGGCTACTGGTTTTTAAGGTGCGTCGAGTGGAGTAAATATGATTCGGGAGGGCATTGGGGCGAGGGCCTGCCGGTTGGTTAGTGCGTAGGATGGATGGAATGTGGGGGGTTGCGAGTAACTGGGATGTTGGAGGAAGGTTGAGCCGAGAACGTCAGTTGGTTAAGTGCGTGGGATGGATGGAATGTGGGGGTTGCGAGTAACTGGGATGTTGGAGGAAGGTTGAGCCGAGAACAACCAGTTGGTTAAGTGCGTGGGATGGATGGAATGTGGGGGTTGCGAGTAACTGGGATGTTGGAGGAAGGTTGAGCCGAGAACAACCGGTTGGTTAGTGCGTGGGATGGATGGAATGTGGGGGTTGCGAGTAACTGGAATGTTGGAGGAAGGTTGAGCCGAGAACAACCAGTTGGTTAAGTGCGTGGGATGGATGGAATGTGGGGGTTGCGAGTAACTGGTAGGTGAGGAGACGTTCACTTGAGGGGTTTCTGAAAAATGGAAAGTTTCATCGCGCTACTGAAATGTTGTAGCGTAATAGCTCCTTCTGCCCAAAACAGGGATTGCAAAAAATAACTGGATAACCTGCAGTTAATTAAGACTTCGGAGCCTTCCTCGAGCAATTAACTGGAAAAACTACAGTTAATTCGGAAGAATTTGTCCTGTAGTCGCAAGACAAACATAAATAACTGGAGGATTTCCAGTTATTTCTTCCAAAATGTATATTTAGGGCAAATTAGCTAGAGGTTTTCCAGTTAATTCTTTCGCGAGCCGAAAATGACGCGGAAAACACGACCAAAGGCCGCTTCGTCCGACATGCGGTCGGCGGACGAAGCGGCCTTTGAGTTATGGCGGTGCGATACGGGCCGATTGCTGCCGCCAAGAGACCTCGCGGCCAGCAGCCCTCCCGGGGCTCGGGGAGCGCTGCGCTGCTGATATGGCCGAAGCCAGGCGGCCACCGGCTCGCGCGCCGCACAAGCAGCGCGGCTCCGGGCACCGCCCGTGAGGGCCGCTAGCGGAACAGCGCCAGCAGGCGTTCCGCGCTAAGCTCGGCGGTCGACGCGAGCAGCAAGTCGGTCCCGCTGAGCCGGTCGGCGCTTCCGATGCCGACCGCCTTCATCCCGGCGGCGTTGATCGCCGCGATGCCTGCGGCCGCGTCTTCGACGCCGACGCAGTTCTCCGGCGGCACGCCGAGCAGTTCAGCCGCCCGGAGAAATATCTCCGGGTCCGGCTTGCCCTTGGTGACGCCGGCGGGGTCAGCCACCGCTTGGAACCAGGAGCCGGCGTCCAGCCGCTCCAGGATCAGCGGGGCGTTGTGGCTGGCCGACGCCAGCCCGGCGGCGATCCCCCGCTCGCACAGCGCGGTCAGCAGCTCGCGGATGCCCGGCAGCAGATCGCCGGGTGTCAGCTGACCGATCAGCCGCCGGTAACGGTCGTTCTTCCGCGCAGCGAGGTCCTCTTTTTCCGCGGCGGTCCAGGAACGACCGCTCTTCTCCAGCAGGATGTCCAGCGACTCGCTCCGGCTCACTCCCTTTAGCCGTTCATTAACATTCCGGTCAAAGGGAATGCCCAGTTCGTCGGCAAGCTCCTTCCAGGCAAGATAATGATACTCCGCCGTGTCCGTAATCACGCCGTCCAGGTCGAAAACCACCGCTTCCAGCCGTGCAGCCAGTGAAATCGCAACTTTCTTTCCCGGTGGCAGATGGAGCAGCTCCCCCTTGTGACGGATCGTAAATGCCTCGCCCTCAAGCAGCGTGTATCCAACTTCATCTCTCCCGATACAAACCTCCAGCAATCTGCCGCGGTTCGTCACTTTGAACCGGCAGCTCTCCCACTGCGGCGGCAGTGAAGGCGAGAATGAAAGCATGCCGTCCCCGAACAATCGCAGACCGCCGAAGCCGTTCACGACCGACATCCATGAACCCGCCATCGCGGCGGTATGAAGACCGTCTTTTACATTCTTATTGACGTCGTCCAAATCCATCCTTACCGTCCGGTTAAAATAATTGTACGCCCCCTCCAAATCGCCGATCTCCGCAGACACGATGCTGTGGATGCAGGGCGATAAGGATGAATCATGCGTAGTCAACGGCTCGTAATATCGGTAATTCCGGATTTTTTCAGCTAAGGAGAACCGATCTCCGAGCAAAAACGTCGCCATCACAAAATCAGCCTGCTTCAGCACCTGATGGCGGTAAATAACGAGCGGGTGGTAATGCAGCAGCAGCGGATACTTATCCGCAGGCGTGCCTGCAAAGTCCCATTTTTTCTTCGACAAAAAGGTATCATCCTGCGCATAAATCCCCAGTTCGACGTCAAACGGAATAAACATAAGGTCGGCCGCTCTCTTCCAATCCGTTACCTCAGTCTCCGTGAGCCCGATTTCCCGCTGCAGACGGCCGTAATGCTCCGGAAAACTCTTTTGCAGCAGACTCACCGTTTCGCAGGCATACTTCAACTGTTCACGGACCATCAGGTTCGTATAGGCGTTGTTATTGACGATGGCCGTGTACTCGTCCGGTCCGGTTACGGCATCGATGCAGAACGCCCCGCCTCGGGCCGGGTTGAAATGTCCGAGATCAGCCCAGAACCGGGACGTCTCGAACAGAATTTCCGCGCCTTTCTCCGCGAGGAACATCACATCTCCCGTAGCCAGCACATATTGCCTGATTCCGTAAGCAATATCGGCATTGATATGCGCCTGCGCCGTTCCCGCCGGGAAGTAGGCCGAATTCTCCTCACCTGCGATGGTCCGCCAAGGATACAGCGCTCCTTTCTGCGACATCTCCGCCGCGCGTTCCCGCGCTTTGTCCAGCGTCGCATAGCGGAACTCCAGCAATGCCCGGGCAATCTCCGGCTGGGTAAACGTAAAGAAAGGCAGCATGTACATTTCCGTGTCCCAAAAATAATGCCCCTCGTAACCTTCGCCGGTCAGCCCCTTAGCCCCGATATTCGTAACGCCGTCACGTCCCACCGACTGCAGCAGACCGAAGGCATTGAACCGCATTCCCTGCTGAAGCGCCGGATCGCCCTGAATCTCCACATCCCCCCGGCTCCAGAACCGCTCCAAATACGAACGCTGTTCAGCGGCCAGCGCTTCGAAGCCCCGTTCCTCCGCTTCCGCCAGCACCTCCGTATTGCGGGCAGTGAGTTCCTCCTCCGGATAGTCCCTGGAAGTATGGTAGGCAATAAACTTGGTAAGACGCGCCGTCTCCCCGCTTTCCAGCGGAAACACATACTGGATCCCTTTACGGGGGCCGTCCGCGATTCTTTTATCCTCTACTTCTCCCGGAGCTTCCAGGGAGTGCCGTATTCCCGTCACCAGAGCAAATCCGGTATGCCGCGTCCGGTGCTTCATCCAACACCCGGCGGCATCCCTTCCGCTCTCTTCCAACAGCAGGCTGGGCTCCAAGCGGCGCGCTCCCACTCTCGGATCGCCCTGAGAACCTCCTTCCGGTCCGGCGACCTCCCCGTTAATCATCGAGATCAACCGCACTTCTCCATCAAAATTAAGCGCTGTAACCTCATAAGAGAACGAAGCAAGGTGCTTGCGTTCCAAAGACACTAGGCGCCGGATTTGGATCCTTACCCGGTGACCGGCTGGCGATTCCCATTCCACCAGCCGATGCAGCAGTCCGCCTTTCATATCCAGCTCCCTACTATGCTTGTGGACGGTTCCGCTCTGCAAGCTGAAGGAATATCCTTCAATCTCAAGCCGGACGATTTTGGCGTCCGGCACATTCAGCATCGCGTGGTTACGGGCCGGATATCCGTACGCGCCTTCCGGATAATGGATCGGCTCCGAATCATAAAATCCGTTCAAGTAGTTTCCGGTAACCGATGTGCCCTCCGTTCCATGGTACCCTTCTTCAAAATTGCCGCGCAGCCCGATATAGCCGTTCCCGAGCGCGAAAACGCTCTCGTTTCTCTGATGATTTTTCTCGGAATAACTCTCTTCCCGGATACGCCACGCTTCGTAAGGATACAAAGCTTCCGGATGCGTGCCCTGCTCCATCTTAATCTTGGTTTTCATCGATATGAGGCTCCTCCCGAAACGAAACTGGTTTCTGAAAAGACAGCAAAATCAGCCCTTCACCGAACCGCCCATCAGCCCTCTGACAAAGTATTTTTGCAGCAGGAAAAAGATCGCGAGCGGCATCAGCATCGAAATAAACGCGGCCGAGGTCAGCAAGTGCCAGTCATTGCCGCGCGAGCCGACGAGATCGGCAATTTTCATCGACATGACCTGCACGCCGGGCTGGTTCCCGATAAAAATGAGCGAAACGAGATAGTCGTTCCACACCCACAGGAATTGAAAAATGCCAATGGAAGCTAGCGCCGGTACAGACAGCGGTAAAATCAGCCTCGAGAAAATCGTGAAATGGCTCGCCCCGTCTATAAAAGCCGATTCGAACAAATCCTTTGGCAGTTGGCTGATGAAGTTATACATAAAATAGATCACGAGCGGTAGGCCGAAGGCTGTGTGTGCCAGCCAGATTCCGAGGTAACTCCCGTTTAGGCCCAGGGAAGTATAATCCTTGAGTACCGGAATCAACGCCACCTGCAACGGAATGACAAGCATGGCGATAATGACGACGAACAGCGTCTTCCTGCCGGGGAAACGGAGCCATGCAAATGCGTAAGCGGCAAAAGAAGATATCAGGACCGGAATCACCGTGGCAGGGACCGCGATCGTCAGTGTGTTCCAGAACGCCTGGGACAAGCCACTGCCTTTTTGCACCGTTTCGCTGCCGTCGGCATTTTTCAGTTTATACTCTTTCCCGGAAAGCACATTTTTGTAATTGTCCAGCGTCAGCGCCGGCTTGAATTCCCAGCCCTGCTCCATCACGCTTAGCGTACGGGCTCTGCGGTTCTCCCACATCAGGCGGTCGCCGTCTACGGTCACCCCCGATTTCAGTTGATCATCGGAGAACGTTTTGCCGGCCACTTCGATCGGCTGCCGCAAATCCGTTTCTTTGGACAACTGGATGCTCTCGCCGGATTTCTTCCATTCCTGATGGGGGAACACGTTCCACCAGCCGGTTTGAAGAATGTCCGCCGCAGGCCGGAAGGAAGAAATAAACAAGCCAAGGGTAGGAATCAGCCAAAGCAGGCAAATGAAACCAAGGACGAGATTGACGACGGTTTTGCTTCCTTTTCTCTTTTTTCTGCCGACCATTAAAATCCCCCCTGCTTGCGGAACTGACGCAAATTAATGATGATCACCGGCAAGACGGCAATGAGTAACACGATCGCCAGGGTCGAACCGTACCCGAAGTTGCGGTACATGAAAAACTGCCGGTAAAACTGCGTAGCTACGACTTCCGTATCGTATTGACCGCCTGTCATAACCATGACGACGTCAAATATTTTCAGCGTAAAGACGATAATCGTTGTGGTTACCGTAAGAATTGTCGCGGAGATATAAGGAATCATGATGCCGAAAAAGATTTTCACTTCCCCCGCCCCGTCCACGCGCGCCGCCTCCAAAATATCCTCGGGAACACCCTTAATGGCGGCGGAGAAAATCACCATGGCAAAACCGGTTTGCATCCAGATCAGTATGAGAATGAGAAAAAAGTTGTTCCATGGCTGGATCATACTGGTCCAGGCCTGCGGTTCGCCCCCGAAAAAGGTAACGATCGCATTGAGCAACCCTATTTGCTCATCACCAGGCTGGTAGTAGTAGACAAACTTCCAGATCACCCCGGCGGCCACGAAGGAAATGGCCATCGGCATGAAAATGATCGATTTAGCCAGTTTTTCGAAGCTGCTACGGTCCGCCAATATCGCGATGAGCAAACCAAGACCTACGCAGGCGAGGGTCCCGACGAACACCCACAACAAATTGTTTCGTAGCGCAATGCCCATCAATCGGTCGCTGAAGATAGCGGCGTAATTCGCCAGACCGACGAATTTTTCCGAGGATGCATTGAAAAAACTCAGGTAAAGCGTACGTAGAGCGGGTAAAACCAGCAGCCAGCCTAGCAAGATCGCCCCCGGACCGATGAAAATATACGGCAGAACTTTTCGGCGCACCCGCTCGGGGTATTGTTCGGCCGCGAAATTCAGCGTATAGTACAGCAGATACACGCCCAGTACGCCCCAAATGACCGCCAGCACGGCCGTCACCAGCGGGTTCAACGTCGAATCGCGGAAAAACATAAAGATCGCGCCATGAACCACGAGATTGCCCAAAAGGATAACGACCGACAATAGCACGGCTTTCAGGCTAATTCCCTGCTTCGCTTGTGCACTCATAATGGCTCCTCCTTAAAGTTTTGCGGAGCAAAACTGACTTCGTAAACATGTGCTTAGTTTGCGGAGCAAACTACTTCGTAAACATTCGCCAAGTTTGTTGGCTTCGATGAAAAAAGAGGGGCCTACTCACGGTTAAGTCAGCCCCTCTCCGATTCCGGTGCCTTTCGGCAGGCACTTCCATTCCCCTATCAGCTCAAACCTAACGGACACCAGGGCCGCTATCGGATCAAAAAAAGCGCTTTTACAAATCTAACGGACATACGGGCCCTTAACTCACTCCATTGACCCGAAAATATACCTTCAATATGCATTTAAGGGCTGTCATGTCCGTTAGAATTCGAAATGCTGTGATTTCGGCGTTTTAACGTCCGTGGTGTCCGTTAGCTGTTGATCGCGCCTATTATTGAGCTATCAAGCGTAATCAGTGTGCTATCAAGTGTAATCAGTGAGCTATCGAGCACATTCAGCAGGTTTTCGAGCGTGATCGGTTAGTTGTTCCAGCCCGCCTGGATCTGTTCCAGCGCCTTATCCAAAGTTGCCGTTCCGCTCACATAGTCCGTCATGCCTTTCCAGAACGTCCCTGCGCCGACTTGGCCCGGCATCAGGTCCGATCCGTCGAAGCGCAGCGTGGAAGCTTCCTGAACGAGCTTCGCCATGCGGCGGTCGGATTCCGAGCTGTACCAGTCCAACGCTGCGTCGTTCATCGGCGCGATGACGCCGCCGGATTGCACCCAGGTCTTGATCGATTCGCCGGTTGTAAAGAATTCCATCACCGCGCGCACTTCCGGCCGGTCGTTGAACATCGCGTAAATGTCGCCCGCGACAAGTACCGGTTTGCCGTACTGCTCATCGATCGGCGGCAGATAGAACCAGTCATAGTCCACGTCTACTTTGGCCGTTTCCGGGAAGAAGCTTGTGATAAAGTTGCCTTGACGGTGGAACCAGGATTTCGGCGGATTATCGAACATCGGTGCAGGAGCGTCGCCGAAAGCGGTCGTTACGATCGATTTGGTACCTCCGTATACATAGTCCTTGTTCAACCAGATCTCGGACATCACTTCCACCGCATGTTTCACTTCAGGAGAGGTAAAAGAAAGCTCCCCTTTCACCCATTTGTCGTAATTTTCAGGCGACGTGGTGCGGAGCATAATATCTTCCACCCAGTCGGTAGCAGCCCAGCCCGTGGCGGCTCCGCTTTCGATGCCGATATTCCAGGCCGCGTCCCCGTCCTTGGCGATTTGCTCGGTCAGGGCCATCAATTCGTCCCAGGTTTCGGGCACTTCGTAACCGGCTTCCTCAAATTGCTTTTTCGGATACCACACCAAGCTCTTCACATTGCTGCGGTTCCAAATGCCGGCCATGATTTTGCCGTCTTTGCCGTCCATCGTCCCCATATCCAGCCAGCTTTGATTGTAGTTGGCTTTCAATTTCTCCTGATCCAAAATCGTGGTCAGGTCGATGACTTTGCCGGTCTTGGCAATCGAAGCGAGCAACCCCGGCTGCGGAAAGTCCGCGATATCTGGTGCATTGCCGCCGTCAACACGAATATTGATCGTAGCTTCAAACTCCTTGGAGCCTTCATATTGAATATCAATGCCTGTTTTCTCTTCAAATTCTTTAATGCTATTTTCGAACTTCACCTGGTCGGCATCCACAAACGGACCGAACATTGTGACCTTGGTACCTTTATATTCGCCCTTCATTGCCAAATCCAGCGGGGAACCGCCGCCTTCGCCACCGTTATTCGCTCCGCCCTGATCGTTGCCCGAAACCTCCTTATTGGTCGGAGCGGGCGGCTCGTTTTTTGAGGCGCTATTTCCGCCTCCGCAGGCGCTGAGCACCATCGTGAATGAAAGACAAAGTACGAGCAGCAGTGACCATTTGCGTCCAGAAGTCTTGTTCATCTTTTCAACATCCCCTTTGATTTTTTAGAATCAGTTCAAATTTTACAGTCTTCCTCTGAGGGTCTTGTTTGTCCCGGCAATGCTAGGGCGAATCACCTCCTTGGCAAACTTGCAAAGCTTTTCAAATCACAAAACAGGCGTATATCATCAACAAAAACAGTCAATTGCTAGCCACTAATCCCTTGAACGCCCTCCTGCCACATACTATGTATGCGTTTGCAAAGCGGTCTATTCCTAAAAGCTTCTACGCGCTTCCACCGGTATGTAACATTGATCCGGCATCTTTGTGAAAAGCTTTTCAAACTTTGCGGAAAAGAAATGAGCGACTCTCATCTTTCCCTGGTGGATTCCCTTACGATCAGTTTATGCCGCATCTTTTCCCGGGTGACATTCACGCTTCCCGTCGTAACCAGTTCATGCAGCTGTTCCGCGGAACGGTAGCCCAATTCGTAAATCGGCTGGGCAATCGTCGTGAGCTTCGGAATAAACATGCCGGCCATGCGGATATTATCGAAGCCGACAACGGACACTTGTCCGGGTACCAGCACATTACGGTCCTTCAGATACGAGATCGTTCCCATAGCAAACTCGTCAGCGACGCAGAACACGGCGGTGGTATCCGGATATTGGGAAAAAAGCTCGTGGGACGCTTCATATGCATGTTCAAACCGGTGACTCGCATATTTGACCTTCTCGAGGTTGTGCCCCAAACCGAATTCCCTAAGCGCTCTGGCAAACCCTTCGCAGCGGGGCGGTCCCGAAATCGAATTCGCATGGTTGAAGCCGATCATTCCGATCTGCTTGTGGCCTAGCTCAATTAAAAACTTGACCGCATCGTAAGCAGCGGCTTCGTCGTCAACCTCGACGCTGGGAATGTCGTAATCGTCGGAATGCGATGACACCATCACGAACGGAATCCGGCAGCCCACCAGCTTGTCGTAGTATTCGGGAAACAGCATATCGCTGGCTAACACGATACCGTCCACCTGCTTTTCATGGAAAGCATCGATATAAGACAACAGCCGCTCCGAGTCCCGGTCCGTATTACAAATCATGAGACCGTATCCCAACTTGATACAGGCATCTTGCATCCCCCGGATCATGCCGGCGTAATACATGTTTTCAATGTCCGGAACGAGCAAGCCGAGCGTATAAGACTTTCGATATATGAGGCCCCGCGCAAAAGAGTTTGGCTGATACTGCAGCTCCTCAATCGCATCGAGCACTCTCAGACGCTTGCTCTCCACTACGGTTTCCGGCGCATTCATCACGCGGGATACCGTGCTGATGGAGACTCCTGCCATCTTGGCAACATCCCGAATCGTTGGTTTCATTCTCTCTACTTCCTTTTTTGAAAAGCTTTTCAAATGCAGTATAGCAAACCTGTTTTTAAATAACAAGCATTTTTTCGAAGCGCTTACATAACAGTGAGTATCTAAAACTTTCTCAGAAATTTTATAGTGCAAAAGAAGCCCCCATTACCATTACCGGAGGTTCCCCAATTACGGATAACCGCCAGTACGGCGATGGAGGCTCATGCATTTATTACAAGCTTCAGATCTTTTTATTCCGCCGCCAAATCCCTGGCGGAAGAGGTGACTACAATTCTTGATGACAGCCACGATCCCAGCAGGGCTACTATTACGCTCACGAGAGCAACAACGACAATTCCTCCACCATTCAACAGAAGCGGGAGCCGGACAAGGCCGTAGGAGATCAGAATTTGCTCAAGCAGCCGAGGAAGCAGATATATGCCGCATACTGAGCCAATAAATGCTCCGATCAGTGAAAGGACCCCAATCCCCAGACTGACAGCGGCTCTGATTTTACGGGAAGTCATGCCGAGCGATTTGTAAATTCCGTAAGTTTTGCTCTCTTTTCTGATTTGAATCCGGCAGAAACTATAAATGATCAGAAAGGTGACCAGACAAAACAGCAGTCCCATAAAGCCCATTGGAGCGATCAAAACAACCTCCGCCTCTTTGTAAACCGAATCCAGTAGCGTCTGTTGGGTCACGGCCGACAACGAGTCGCCATACTTCCGGTTCAGGTCCTGCACGATTTCGTCGGCTTGTAACTTATCGTACAGATTTAGATAACCCATCTCCATTTCACGGTAATCCGGTCGGTAACTTCTCACCGCATCCGCGGTTACTCTAGCGGAATACGACATATTGGAGATCGCTTGGTACACCCCGCTCACCGTAAGCGTGAGCTTGCGTCCTTCCAGATAGATCTCGACCACATCCCCCGGTGCTTTCCCCAGCGTTCTTGCAACGTTGACGCCCAACGCAATCTCGTTCCCGTTGCGCGGGTTATGCCCCTGAATTGTTGCAAAGCCGAACTCCTCATATCCGCCTTCCAATACGCCGACGTAAACGTTCAGCGATGGGGAATGGTCCTCCTTCGTCTCTGAGGCCTCCAACGGAAACACCCCTGTCATATCGTCGTTCCAGCCGACCGACTTCACTCTGGAGTCCGACTTCATATCCGCTTCGAAACGCTCCCCGGAGAATGCGGCTTGATTAAACACCGTAACTACGGCAGGCGCAGCGTCATATCCCCACAAAGCTGAGGTCCGTCCGATGTTAATAATGCTATACAGAAGGACAAACCCTAATACAAGCACGGCTGAACTAACGGTCGTCAGCAGCAGCATCACCGCGGCTGCCTTTCGGTTGCCGCTTAAATTCCGCAGCGCAATTACGCCGGTCACCGGTATTCTCCCGAAACTGAGTCGGGAGTTGTTGTTCCGGGGATTCAGGCGCCTTGCCATCCGGCTGTATTCTGCTTCGGACATACCGTACCGGATTGCCTGGACCGGTTGTACCTTCCGGGCCTTCCCGGCGTATAACCATACGCTGATCAGGACAAGCAGGAAAATAAAGCAACCGACAACCCATCCCAGGGACAATCCTTGTACTTGTAATAAATCATCCCCCGTTTTCAAATACTGCAGCGATCTGCTCACAATGCCGACAGCCAGCAGCCTGCTGATCAAAACTCCGGGTATAACGGCCGCCAAAGCAACCAGGCCATATTGCAGCACGTAAGCCGCTACAGTTTGTTTCGAAGTTAGACCCAGTGAACGAACAATGCCGATCGTCCGATAATGGGTCATAATCGCCTCCGAAACGGTAAATGCGACCGTAAACAAAGCTACGAGCATCATAACCGATCCGAGAAATATCATGATAAATCCAATGACCTTATTAATAATCAGGTAAAAAGAGGATAGTTCTTCGAATTCGCTTTTGGTTTCCAGATAGGGGGTACCGAGGTAGGATTCGAACCGTTCCCAGATCACCGGACTTTGACTGTAATTCTCATATCTCAGCCCCATCATATATTGGTCGCTCCCCGGCAGAGAAGCCAGTTCCCGGTCGTAATCTTCGCTGTTCATCCAAATCCGGGCATTTATCGTGAACGGCGAACCAAAAGCCAGGTCAACCACGATACCCGACACCGACAATTCGAAGCTACGGCTGCCTGACTGAAAGGTCAAGGTATCTCCCTCTGTAATGCCGTGAGTGTAGGCCAAGGAGGTGGGTATCCATATCGTTCCCTTGGCGGGAGTCAGCGTTTCGGTACCTTGGGCAAAAATCAATTTATCCACATTAGCGGGTTGCTCCGGCGTATCCATCATAAACATATAGAGATTGGAAATCTCTTGTCCGCTATAGGTTAATCCGTCCAGATTACGGAACGGAATCAGACCGGTTGCTTGAACATCGGGCTGCTCTTCCCACCACTTCTGAACCACCTGGGGATTGTGCAGCTCATCCCCCATCGTTAATATTTGATGGGCGCCGGCGGTCTTTTGATGCATATCGGTATATAGGTTCCCCGTGTTGGCGAAAACAAGGGCCGCCGTCGTCAATAGCAGCGTGGACAGCATAATGAGCAAGGCAATCAGTCCGTTTTGAATTTTCCTCTTCCGTAAGTAGGAGCGGCAAATGATCCAGATCGGCTTCATACGCTCACCCCTTTCCGGAAACGAGGGAAAAGATGACGGACTCTCTGGTTTGCATATCCCGTTCATCGAATTTACCGAATTCGAGCACTCCGCCGACTTGCCCGTCCCGGATGAATATAAGCCGGTCAGCGCGGCAAGCCGCTTGAATATCGTGCGTGACCATGACGACCGATTGTCCCTTCCGGTTCAATTCCGTCAAAATGTTCAGCACAGCGACGCCATGTTCATAATTCAGGCTCCCTGTCGGTTCGTCCGCAAAAACCACTTCCGGAGCATTGATCAACGCCCTTGCAATCGCCGCCCGCTGCTGCTGTCCCCCCGAGGTCTGGAAAGGCAGGCGGCCCCGCAAATCTCCGATGCCCATCGCGCTCATGAGAGTCTCCGCCTTGCCCTTTACTTCTTTTGGGAGATTTCCCGAGATATGTCCCGGCAGAGTTATGTTCTCGAACAAGGTTAAATCCGGGACCAAATTGATGCTCTGATAAATGTAGCCGATTCTTTTGGCGCGAAAATCCGCCATTTTCTTCTCATTAAATACATCGATCCGCTCTCCGCGGAAGTGAACCTCCCCCGCCGTCACGGTATCAAGACCGCTGAGCATGTACAGCAGCGTGGACTTCCCGGATCCGGAATTTCCCATGATTACCGTAAAGTCACCTTCGTAAATCTCCAGGCTTAAATTTCGGATGGCATGGAACTGTTCGCTCCCGGCGGAATAAGTTTTGCATAAATTCACAGCTTCTATAATCGCTTGCTTCTTCAAAGGACACCCTCCCCAAACCTGCTGCGAACAGCTGCTATTTCGTGGTTATACAACCATTGTAGAGGGCATTTCTTACCATCCTCTTATCGATTTATGAATAAAGTATTACTGCCCCTTCCTAATCCACCGGGAGAGTAAAATGAAACTCCGTTCCTTGTCCTTTGTTGCTACGAAAGGAGAGGATTCCCCCATGCGCTTCCACAATCGTCTTACAAATCGACAGGCCTAGTCCCGCTCCTTCCGTACGGCGGTAATGGCCTCCCTCTTCTCCGCTCTTGCCTTGAAAATAACGTTCGAATATAAAAGGCATATCCTGCGGCAGAATACCATCGCCCGTATCCGCCACCGTTATCCGCAACTGTCCGGTTTCAAGCTCGATGCTAATGCTTATCCTGCCGCCTGTGGAGGAAGCTTTAAGCGCATTGACTACGAGATTGGAGATCACCTGCTCCATCCGGTGTGCATCTGCCAAGATTAGGACGTCAGGGATCGTTAAGGGGCCTACATACGTGATTCCACGTGTTTCAACAAGGTGTCCTATAGGCTGCAAAATCTCTTCAAACAGCGGCCTGCTGTATTGCTCTGTCAGATGAATCGAGATCTGGCCCAGCTCCCTTAAAGCATGAAGGAGCAAATCATCAATCAATTTGGCCATTTTATCGCTTTGAGAATTCATGACAATGGCATATTCACGTACGGTGTCCATATCCGGACTGACGCCATCCCGTATAGCCTCTATGTACGCTTTCACGGTAGCCAGCGGCGTTTTCAAATCGTGGGAGATATTCGTGATCAATTCTTTTCTGGCCCGCTCCCCTTCGTCTCTCCGGCGGTGCAGGTCCATGATCTCCAGACGCATTTGATCAAACACCGCATACATCTCGCCGACTTCGTCAGCTCGGCCATACTCCACCTTTTGACCATAGTCTCCCTTGAGAATAGCGGCGCTGTAATCTTTAAGCCTAGTCACGGGTGCGATCATACCGTGATTTATTTTTCTATGTAATACAAGCAGCAATCCGGAAAGCCCGATGAAAGCCAGCAGCATCAGAACGCCGGGTACAATCACAAGCGAGACTTTTTTCGAAAGCAAGGCTTCCTCCGCTTGTAACTCGAATATCGCATTGCCGACTTGAGTTTGACTGTCTTGATCCACAACCGGGAAAGCGATCTTGTAGGTGCTGCTTCCAGTCCGGGCAGTGGACAAATCAAAATGTACCGCCGTTTTCGGATTGATTCGGTCGAGAGATCCGTTCGGAGAGGAGTTGAAAATTACACTCCCGTCCAGCCCGGCAAACAGAAGGCTCACTCCGCGCTGCCGGGCTAAATTCTGCAACGATTCGCGGGCGTTATTATCCCCGGCCAGCCTTTCGTGGTTCTGTTCCAGATAAACCATCAGATCGCTGACGGTCAAACGGGCCTGATTAATGGCCGCGTTCTCGCCAGGCTTATCCGAACGCATCAGATCCATAAGCAAATAACCGCCGCATGCGGTAATAATTACAATACATACCACCGCGGCGGTGATCCATCGTTTTGTCCAGCTCTTTAAATCCATAATTAAGACTCACTCGCTCCCGTAACCTGATCGTCGCTAAACTTGTAGCCCACGCCCCAAACAGTCTTGATAAAAACGGGACGAGCCGGGTCACTCTCGATTTTTTCGCGGATTCTGCGAACGTATACCGTAATCGTGTTTTCATCGCCGTATGCCCCGTATCCCCACAGTTCATCCAATAACCTGCTCTTGGAGAACACCTGATTTTTATGGCTGGAAAGAAAGAACAACAGCTCGAACTCTTTGGCCGAGAGCGAAATTTCCCGGTCCGCAATCGCGACCCGGTACCCTTTTTTGTCGATCACTAGATCTCCAAAGGTCAATAATCCGTCTTGCCGGGTAGCAGCATGGAGCAAACGTTCGTTTCTCCGCAAATGTGCGCTTATTCTTGCAACCAGCTCACTGAGAGAAAAGGGCTTGGTCATGTAATCGTCCGCCCCGAACCCGAGCCCCAGCACTTTGTCCGTATCGCTGCCCCTGGCACTGAGGATCAGAATCGGCGTGTCCAGCTTTTCGCGGATTTGTCGGCACAACTCGATTCCGTCCGCATCGGGAAGCATAATGTCCAAAATAATAAAGTCCGGCTGCACGGCCTCGATCAAATGAACGGCCGTTTTTCCGTCGCCGGCCACATGGACTTCGTATCCGCTGACGCGAATATAATCTTGCATAATTCTGGCCATGTCGGCTTCATCTTCGACCACCAGTACTTTTCGCTTCACATCCATAACTTCCTCCAACGCTTACCGCCAGAATTTAAAATTATTGTACCATAGCGGTAAATGGGGCAACATCGTACTTGAAAAACCCGCCGTTCGCCGTTCCGACATACAGCTCGTCACCGTGCAAGTTCAACGTCCCGCTCCGGTGATCCTGTTCGCGCAGTTCGGCATATCCCATTCTTGCGTCCCGCAGGCGTCCGAGCACGGAACCGAGCTTCTTGTCGAATATCAGCAAGTCCGAACCGTAAGGAAACAGCAGGGTGTGATCCAGCACCGCAAAGCTCCCGGCCGCATAACGCGACAAATCCGCGTCTTCCGCAGCGGTATTGGGCATGCGCCATAAGTAAATCCCCGTTTTCATATCGATGGCAGCCGGTATTCCGTCTACGGCAAGATAAAGCGTTTCGTCCCCGATGGCACCTTTGGACCCTTTTCCCGGAATCGTGAGCGTTGTCTTCTCCGCCGTAACGTCGTAAAGCCTTGTCTCAAACTGTGTCGCACCCCAATAATCGCTGTTATCCAGTGGATGCTGAATCAACAAATACCGCTCATTCAACACTTCGAAACGCTCCCCTGGAGATGATTTGTATTCACCTCGGGAGGTGCCCGTTTTCAAATCCAACAATCGCCAAGCATCGCCCACTAGAATCCAGCGCTTATCGGAATCGGGACCCGCGAAGTGATCGATTTGCGGCCCACCCGCAAAATAAGGCTCAAAACTGGGGTCGTCCAATCGGTCGCCTTCGGCCTTGATCTGCCATACCGGTTCTCCCGTCATGAGATCAAGCGCTTCAAGCTTGTTGTTGTCGCGAATCAGCACATAGGGGTCATCGGCACCTTGATTCAGAATCTGGGCCTCCCTGGCTACGTCCCTCTGCCAACGCTCCTTGCCGGTTTCGTTGTCGAGCACGCTTAATACCGAGGGAACGGAGACGTCCTCCTGCCCCGTATCCTTCCAGTTCACCAATATGACCGATTTCTTTACCGCCCACATCCCCATTTGGAACTCGTCACCGGATTTCCGTTCCCACATCGTTTTACCGTCGGACATCCGGATGCGCCGGACCTGGTTGACATACTTCTGTTCGGCGGGATTATAGGAAGTATAGACGTAGGCATAGTCGCCGGAGGATTCCGGCACTGCGTTTAGGACGCCGAATCCCGCATCCACTTGCCAACGCGTCTTTCCGTCCGCACGGCCGACGGCATACAGGGATGAATCATAATGCATGCCGCTGTAGCCCCCGTCATCCCCTTTGATAAGCAGCGTGTCTTTCCCCGCTCCGAGTAAATAGGTAAAGGCGAGAGTGCCCTGATTTCTCCACTTCGGCTTAATGTCGAGAGTTTGCGGGAGCGGTGTTACGGAATAGTCCTGGGAAAACAAATAGTCATCCCCGGCATAGACTCGGCTCCACGCTTCTCCTTTACCAGGAATAGTCCAATGCGTACGAGCCAGCTTTCCCGAAGGAGAAAATGTCACGGTGAAATGAGCATCTCTACGCTCATATCTCCAGGCCTCGCCAAGGATCATCGGGTCTCCGACCACGGTTTGCAAGTCTTCGGAAGATTCCGTATAGGTCGGATCGCCAAGCAGTTTCTGCACCGTTTTCGTATCATCGCCGAGCTTTAGGGACAGTTCGGTAATGCCGCGGATCGTATCCAGAGAAACTTGGGAATCTGGCCCCAATAAGGGGGCCGGAACCGGCTTTACACTCGTTACGTCCTTGTCCCGGACCCACAGCAGAGTCGGACGATATACTTCGTACCCCTCATGCCAATCAGACGGAGTCAAGATGACCCCGTACCAGTCATTCCATTTGGCTATCGCCACCATTTGGCCTGCTTCCGAAACCTTGTCATGCGTCCACTGTACCGAACTTGACGGTGCAAGCGACAGCTTGGCTTCAGAGGTCAGCGTTACGTTTTGCGGTGCCAGGCTCACGGTCTTTGCTGAAGCTTCCGAAACATACCAGAGCGGAATCCAGAGCGTCCCTCTATCGTACGTATGAAAAGAACCCATTTTACCGGATAAGGAATTAATCGTCATTTTTTCCCCGGACTGTCCGAAATATCTGACATGCAAGGCTCGCGGGTCGCTTGTGGCGCTTACAGGTCCAGAAAATAATGGCGCTGGATACCTGATTGCGATGGAGTCGCCCTGCTTGGGCAGCAGCGTGCGGTAAAGTCCAGATTGTGTCAGGGCGTTCCCGGCAGCTTCAGATGAACCGGAGATCAGCGACATGTCTCTCATGCTGCGTTCTGGTACGGCACGTTCTGATGCTTTCTCAGCAACTTCCTCCTTGACCTCAGCGGTCGCTGACGACATCATCAAAAGAAAAGCCCCGGCTGCAGCAAAACCGCCCATGCCTAATCGGCGAATCCATTCGTACCGTTTGGCTTGATTTTTTAACTTTATGGTTTCGGACACATCCTGCATCCGTTCAATTGCTCTCATCACTGCAGCCCCCTCTTTTTTCCATAAACGCTTTATTTAATAGACGTTTAAATTTGCGGAAAGTTTTAAAACTAGCCTCGCCTCTTCATTCAGGCAATAAACCGTAGGGTATCCCTCTTACTTGATCGTGGCCTATGGTGCCGCTTGCCGAACTTCGACTGTGTAGCGATGCATGATCACCGACATTCTAACGGACACCGGAGACCTTATTGAGATAAAAAACGGGACTTTTACCGGCTAACGGACACAGAAGCTCTTAAGGAGCGTTTTTCGCATAAAAACAGGGGTATCGGACCCATTTAAGGGCTCTGGTGTCCGTTAAAATTCTAAATCGGCGATTTTCCGAAGTTTAACGGCTCTCATGTCCGTTGCTATGAACGTTTTTGTCAAACCCTCGGTTTTAATGCTGCCTGAGCACATGGCACGAGAGCAAAAATACGAGCGACGGTTGGCACGCTGCTATCCGTGGGTTGGTTACCACATGTTATGCCTTCGTCAAGGAGAGCTTTTGCAAGCTAGAAACGCACGTTCAGTTTTTGCAAACTTAGTGCAAACGGACAACGCAAATTCTCTCCTAGACCTTCGTTTGCTCCCGGGCCTTGTGCTCAGGCGTGAGCTTGTCAAGCATCTTCCTTGACAAGCGCTTTGATTAAATCAACACTTTTCCTATTCCTCACCGGAGATGAGGAAGCCTGTTCAACTAATGCCCTTTCTAGGCGCCCCATGCGCTGTTCGATTTCATCTAAAGCGTGAAGCAACTCGCTAAACGCCACTTGCATAGGCTCGTAAGGGAACGTAAGCTGCCCTAACCAAGCACGATATTTCTTTGTCCAACGACGCTTTATGGTAACTGGCGGCTCAATCTGGTGACGAAGAAGGAACTTCAAAATCCGCTGGCGTGCCCGATGCGCATCCTCTTTGGCAGATTCCCGCGCACGGACTAATTCCCGCAAAGCCTCATCTTCCCGCCCAGGTACGTAAATGGGAGTTAACTCTCCCGCACGGAACAAACGAGCGAGTTGCTCTGCATCTCGTCGATCCGTTTTCACTTGGTCGCCGGGGCGTTTGGGAATAAGCGAAGGAGCAATTACGGCACACTTGACTCCCATGGAGGTAATCCGGCGGTAAGTTTCGTAGCCGGTGGGACCTGCCTCATAACAAAACGAAAGAGTATCCGTTGGTCCCAGTTCTTTAATGAGTTTACGCAGCGCTGCCGCCGAATGAGGAATACTCCCGTAATAACGCGGAGACTCCCCGTTTGAATCGGCAATAGCAACTACAATTTTTTCTTTGGATACATCTAAAGCGACGAATTTTTGTGGTAGACTGCATAGTATCAGCTCTCCTTTGCTATGTAGCTCTGAAATGGTTTGGTTTGTACACTATCCATTTTAACCTACGAGATGTAGCAATATGGAGGGCTGTCTTTTGTTACGTTCATCATAGCTAGAGGATGCAGAAGACCGAGACGAATAAAAAAATAACCGCCAAGGTGATAAGGTATCGCCCTAACGGTTATTACCGGTGCATCCTGCTCTGAAAATTTACGTTTCGTGCCGCGTTATCCGGGGATCGCGTTCTATTTGGTTGCCGCTACGGAAAATACGACGGTTTTGGCCGCATTGTCCACGAGGACGTTTACCGTATAATCGCTGAGGTTCGCCTGTTTGGAAGCCAGCGGTCTGCCCGCCTCCACTTCCGTACAGATGGCGTCGAACCAGCGGTTGAAGGCAATGGCATCGTAAGTAAACAGCTGATTCGCAAACAGCTCGATTGGCTCTTTATTGCGGGCTAACGTCCCTTCCCGCAGCCGGACCGTGATGCCGTAAGTATTGTATGTCGGATCCAACCAGATCGCGACTTCTTCCGTGGCTGCGCTCGCACTGGCTCCAGCTCCCGTCGTCCCGGCGCTGGCCGCCTGCTGAACCGCTTTCTTCTCCTTCTCGTCCTTATACAGGCGCAGCGTCGTATCGAGCAAATCAAAATTAGTGCCGCGTAGCTGTCCGGCCTGTTGCAGCGTGTTATAGGCATCCCACATTTTCTGATCCGGGAAGGCGACGATTTTTTGTCCCCCGCCAACGGTCGGCACCAGCCGCTGCAGCTTCTCTTTCTCCGGCTGAACCGGAAGCCGCTTCGACTTGTCCGTCAGCCGGTTCAGGATAACAAGCGCTTCGGCCCGGGTAACGTAACGGCCTACGCCGAAGTTTCCATCCGGGTAGCCTTCCATGATGCCTTTGATGAGCGATTCCGCAATGAATTTCTGTTCGCGCTCATTAGCGCTGGTCAGATCTCCATAGGCCTGCGCCACTGATCGGCTGAATTCCGCATCCTCCAAATATTCCGTCTCCTGCAGCGTATAGAATAGAATCTCCGCCACGTTTTCACGGGTCATGTCCGACTGGAAATCGCCGTAGCGGCTTTTGTTCAGGAAGTTCAAGTCGCTTGCGACGTCTAGGTATGGCTTAGCCCAATATCCCGTCAGAGATGGCTTGAAGTCAAAGTAGCGGTAATCCTGCTTTAAAATCGTCCGGTTCTCCTCCGTCAGCGAATCCAGAAAGCCGCTCCGCCAGCTTCTCTCCTGATTGGGGTGCTGCTCGCTGTAAGACAGGATCAGCATTTTAACGAACTGATCCACTTTGACCGGTTCGCCTGGCCGGAAACTTCCGTCGGGATAACCGTCCAGAATCCCTTGGCGCACCATCTCCACAATCGCCGGCCGAGCCCAATGCCCTCCGATGTCGGTAAATGATGGCTTGGACTGTGATTGAACCGCTTCCGCATAGGTCGCGGTTCCGCCAAGCAAGCCGGTCAAGCCGCCAAGCAAGCAAATCGTTAGAAAAATCCGGAACGCAATGCGAACCAGACCCTGCTGATTTTCGTGTTTTCCCTTCATTAGTTAGCCCCCTGCATTATATAATGGCAAGCTGCGAATGCAGCAATATAGTTACCATTATCCAGAAAACCACAATTCGCGAACGTTGTGAATAGGCCGGGCGGCTACCGCATTTGGCCCCAGAAAAACCCGGAAGACACGCTCCCCCCTGTCCGAACGCCTTGTTTATCTGGATTGGATTCCCAGTATCGGGCAGGAGGATGCATAACTTATTACCTATACCGCATTTCCCGTCCATTTCTGTTCATTATTTGTCCATATTTTTTACGTTTTCCGTCCTATTCTCACCGCTTGGCCACGGACTCTCATTCATACGGCCTCCCGATATCTATCGGCTGATTCTTCAAGACCTCGAGACGCGTTTTTGCCGGGTTGGCGTCCGATAAACCACATGCCAAGAATCACGGCTAATCCTCCCACAGCTTGAGCATAGCTAACGCTCTCATTGAGCAGGCCAAGCGACAGCAACATCGATGTCAAAGGCATCATCCCCGAATAGGCGGCCGCCGTATAGGTCGAAGTGCGCTTAATTCCTGCATACCAGCAAATGAATGCCAACACGGTTACGACCCACCCGTACCATAATAATGACAGCCACCCTGTCAGGCCGAGGTCGGACAAGCCTGATAACGGATGCTCCATGAATGCAGGAATCACGGCGAAAACAAAGGCGGCGATCGTGACCAGCGTCGTTTGTACGATAGGATCAACCGAAGAATCCCGGCGTGTTTGGTCTCGGCTGCCGGCACGCGACAAAGTATTGAACAGGGATTCGCTGGCGGCAGCCCCTAGTACCAGCAAATTACCGCCCAAATGACCGCTCAGAAAGAGATATCCGGAAGATGGCGACCATTGAATCAGCAGGATGCCGGTTACGGTAAACAGCGTGCCCGCCAGGATTCCGACAGTTAAACGCTCCCTAAGAAATAACCAGGCCATTAAGGCCGTAATCGCCGGAGCCGCTCCGGTCAACAAACCGGCTTCCCCTGCACTGGTTCCATGAAGGCCGGCCAGAAGCAAAGCCCGGAACAAAAAAATCCCGAAAAAGGCTTGTAAAACAACCATTTTCCAATCGGTAAACGTCATCCTTTTAATTGCCGCAATCAGCCGAATACGGTAAAGCGGAACGAGGATCAGCAGACCGAGTAACAGACTGAGTGCGGTAATTGTAAAGGGACCTATATGGTCCGATACGAGGCGGGCGGCAATGACGGAAGTGCCGGCCAATGAAAAAGCCAGGAATAAATAGATCTTCCCCTGATTTAAAATCATGATCCCCTCTCCTTTCCAGACTAGCGGAATTGATCATGGTATAATAATATCGGATAACTGGATCTATCCAAGTGCCGCTTTATCCCTATTAATACCAGTCCAGTTTGGAGGAAAAAATATGTGGGGAATTGTTTTGCAGCGCGGCGAGGGGAGTCCTTCGTTGGCACGCCAAATTTTCCAGCAGATCAGCGGCTCCATTCTGGAGGGAACCCTTCCGCCGGACGAGGCT
Source organism: Fontibacillus phaseoli (assembly GCF_003337355.1). Taxonomy (GTDB): domain Bacteria; phylum Bacillota; class Bacilli; order Paenibacillales; family Paenibacillaceae; genus Fontibacillus; species Fontibacillus phaseoli. Next base: position 424,969 of record NZ_QPJW01000003.1, read on the forward strand.
TTGCCTTCGACGCGTGAGCTTGCCAAAGCGCTGGCCGTGTCCCGCCATACGGTAAGCGAAGCCTATGACATGCTGATTACGGAAGGCTATGTCACCAGCCGTCAGGGAGCAGCGACCCGGGTGACGGAGCATCTCTGTCTGGACCGTTCCCGCTCTTCTCGACCGGAGCCGTTAGTCACTGAAACGTTCCACCCGCTCTCTTCCGGAGTCGCTGCCGATTTCAAAACCGGGCAACCCGACCTGCGTCCTTTTCCCAAATATGTTTGGAGCCGGCTTCATTCGGACGCGTTTAGCCAATTGACTCCGGATTTGCTCGGTTACAGCGGACCGGACGGATTCTCTCCGCTGAGGGAGGAAATCGCGGATTGGCTTTTCCGGAGCCGGGGCCTCCGGGTGGACCCGAAAAACATCTTTATTACCGCTGGAGCAACCCAGTCGTTAAGCTTGCTGGCGGACTTGCTGTACCGCGATGAAAGGGAGTTCGTCCTAGAAGACCCGTGTCACACGGCGGTACCTACCTTGCTCCGCAATCGGGGGTATGCTTATCGACCGGCCCCGGTAGATGAGCACGGCCTGATGGTGGAGGAGACCGGCTTCGACTGGGACTCCGTGGATATTTCCGCCGTCTACGTGACTCCCTCCCACCAGTTCCCGCTCGGCGGCATCCTCCCGGCCAACCGAAGGACCGCTTTAATCCGGCATGCACGGGATAATTCTTTTTATATTATCGAAGATGACTACGACAGCGAATTCCGCTATCAAGGGGCCCCGGTAACTCCGCTGTATGCACTTGATCCGGAGCGGGTGATTTACGTCGGGACGTTCAGCAAAACCGTGTTTCCCGGACTGCGTCTCGGCTTTTCCATTTTGCCGGAAGCGTTGCAAAAAGGGTGGAAGCATTTGCGGCTGTATGCCGACGTGCAATGCCCTGTCGCGGAACAGGCTGCCTTGGCGGAGTTTTTGCGGACCCGAAAAATGGATCGTCATATTAGCCGCATGCGCAAATTGTATGGGCAACGGCGTCAGGTTTTGCTGGAAGAGGTGGATAAAATTTTCGGGCAGGCCGTGGTGCAGACTTGGGGGGATGCTTCCGGATTGCACCTGGCTTTGCAGTTTGCGGAAGGAAATTTTGACAGGAAATTCGTTCGTGAAGCGAAAGACTCCGGAATCCGCATTTCCACCATCGATAAATATTCCCTCACGGCCGGCAAACACACGGACAAACTGTTGCTCGGCTATGGACATCTCGAACCCGAAGAAATACGAAAAGGCGTTGCCCTGCTTTACGATTACTGGCGGCGACAATCGGGGATAGCGGGCGGAAAATCCAAGCGCGACGACCAAAGCTTCGACATAGAAAAACAGCCTCCTAATTAACAAAATTAGGTCAGGCTGTTCATCTTTTTTCGCACGCGCGATTCACCATCCAAAGGCATAAACCCGGCTTCCGATCCTTGCAGTCACGGTTTTCAACCTTTGAATGTAGGCAAAGTCCAGCGTCTCTATATCGTCCGTCTGATACGCGGATGTCATGCTTCCCGGTCTTCGTCTGGTATTAAGCAAGGCAATGATCTCATCTGGTGTGCGGATTCCCATGCCGTGGGCAAAAATGGTTCCGCCCGGAAGCAGGATTCCGTTCTCCCCGCGCCATTCCGGCGTCATGGGATTGAAATCGGGGTTTTTAAAATAGAGGACATCGCCGGGATAGGCTTCCATCGCTGAAACAATCCGGAGATCGCTGTCATACTTCCAATCGTATAGAAAAAGACCGGCAAAATATGCATTGAACGCCGGCTCGCCGATGGCATCCAGTACGCCCTTGTACAGCACGATCACCATGGCCGTTGCGCATTCGAAGGCATAGGCCCTGCCGTTTCGAAAAATATCGCGGATTCCTTCAGCCGGCGTCACCCCGCTTCGCAATCTAAAGCCCCCGTTTTGTTCCCGGATCCAAAGCTCCTCATTGCACCGCGAATTCTTAAACGTCGCGAATTTGGCGCCGCTGGCATGCAGTGCCCTGGCCGCCTCCACGATCGCACTCCTCGTTTTCAATTCAAACTCCAGTTCACCAATGGAACCGTAGCGATAAGTTACCGGACTTTGCTGTTTGTAGCGCAGAATTTCCTGCTCCACCCCGGTCAGCCTCAGCCGCCCCATTTGTTCAGCCTCACCCGGCGGAAGAATAATCATGTGGTCCACCTCGCAGATTGCCGGAAGCACCTGACTTCGAGCATCATTCTATTTGGGTTATTGTACGCGAGGAGGAACCGGAGCGTGCCTATTTTATTTCATTTAGTTCACTTACCAACTCTGCACTAATCATTTTCTACCCATTCTTAGGGACCCGTCAACGTCAGTTCACCTGAAAATAAAATATCATTGATTTGTACTTCAGAATCGACCTGCGATTTGTCCACTTTAATTACCGTTAATCCGCTGATCGATTGACCCTTTTCCGCAGTTTCAGGATTAATAATATTACTATCCTTGAATGTAAAAGGATCGAATCCTCCCGGTTAAGGGTAGAACCCGATCCTTATTGAGCCGTTTCCTTCCGGTTTATTCCGCCGGCATTCCGTTTTCGGGTGCAGGTCGCTTGGCTTTCATTTTTGCAGGCAACTGCCAAGCCGTAGCCACGGCCAACACCACGAAAACAATATCCATTCCGCTGAACATATCGATAAAATTGTCTTTAAAAACCGTAAAAATGTCGCTGTTAAAAATTCCTTCTAACCCGTTAGTCAAAAAGTAGGCAAAGGCGAAATACTTGCCCAGCAAGATGCCCAACAGACTGGCGATGACAGCTACAAGCTGGTGTACGGCTGTGACTTTTTTGGAGAACTTGCTTACCGCCAGTGCGGCCAAACCTCCAATCGCCCAAGCGACGATGCCCACCTCATATTCCGTCAACACCACGATCAGCGCCCATAAGGCTCCTCCAATAATCGCCGCGGCCAGGGCCGCCAAAACCGGTAAAACCAATGAACTTTTTTCTGATTCCATTTGATATGAATCCTCCTTGCAGTACAGACTGCCCATCCAAAATTTACATAAAACTATGTATAGATACACTTATTCTGCAATCTATCACGATATCCCTTTAATAGAGTAAATATTACTTTTTTTCAAATCAAAAAAGTCTGCTACAAGAAGCTCAAGGAACTTCATGCGGCAGACTATTTATAATCAACGAAACTCAAGCGTTTGCCGCAGCAAACTGGCTATTATACAGTCCTGCATAGTACCCGCCTCGGGCAAGCAATTCGTCATGATTTCCGCTTTCCACGACGTCGCCGTCCTTCATGTAGAGAATCAGGTCGGCTCCGCGAATTGTGGACAGCCTGTGGGCGATCACAAAACTCGTTCTTCCTTCCACCATCTTCAGAAAAGCCTGCTGAATGCGGATCTCGGTCAAAGTGTCGATACTACTGGTAGCTTCATCCAAAATCAACATCGGCGGATCAACCAGCATGACGCGCGCAATTGTAAGCAACTGTTTCTGTCCTTGGGACAGGCTGTCGCCGGACCCGCTGATCACCGTGTCATACCCGTGAGGCAACCGTTTGATGAAGCCGTGCGCATTCGCCGATTTGGCAGCCGCAACGATTTCCTCATCGCTGGCATCCGGCTTTCCGTAGGCGATATTTTCGCGGATCGTCCCTCCGAACAGCCACGTATCCTGAAGCACCATGCCAAAGTTGCGGCGCAGGCTATCACGAGTCACACGGTTAAGGTTAATACCGTCGATGGATATCTCTCCGTCATTTACATCATAGAAGCGCATCAGCAGGTTAACCAACGTTGTTTTGCCCGCTCCGGTTTGACCAACGATGGCAACCCTCGTCCCCGGGGGCACCGTCAGGTCCAGGTCTCGGATCAAAGGACGATCCGGCTGATAGGCGAATTGGACATCACGGAAGGTAATGGTCCCCTGTTCCGGTTTGATGTTCAGCGCATCCTCTCGATCCGGAATTTCAGCGGGTTCGTCCAGCACCTGAAAAATCCGCTGCGCCGAGGCGGTCGCCGACTGCAACTGCGTAATTACTCCGGTAATTTCATTAAACGGCTTCGCGAACAAATTCGCGTAAAGCAGAAAACTGGACAAGTCCCCCACCGTTATTCTGGACAAAATGACAGTCACGCTTCCGATCATCGCAATGATGGAAAAGGTCACGTTATTAACCAACCGGGTCGCCGGATTGGATAAAGAACTGATAAATTGCGATTTTACCCCAGCCTGGTACAGCTCTTCGTTTCTGGTCGAAAATTCGGCAAAGGAGCGGTCTTCGTAGTGAAAAGCTTGCACCACTTTTTGCCCGCCGACCATTTCCTCCACATAGCCGTTGAGCGAGCCCAGGATGCGGGCCTGATCGCGGAACAGCTGCTGGGAACGAATCGTAATGAACCTGGCAACATAAAAAGCCGCCGGTGCGGACAACAGCACCACCAGCGTCATAAGCGGACTGGTATACAGCATGAGCCCGATTGCTCCGACAATAGTAATCACGCCTGTAAGCAGCGTGGAAAAGCCCTGCAACAACCCGTCCGACACCGCATCCATATCGTTGACAAAACGGCTGATGCTGTCCCCTTGCGGGTGATTATCGTGATATTTTAACGGCAGCACGTTCATGCGATCAAACATTTCACCGCGCAGATCGTTTACGGTTTGATAAGCCAAGCGATTGGTCAAATAGGTAAGAAGCCACCCGAACAGGCTGCCGACAGCGTAAACGAGTCCAAGAAGGGTAAGCAGCCTGAATACTTCCTCAAATCGGACGGCCCCTTTCCCGATCATTTGATCCATCGTCCGCCCGATCATGTACGGACCGGTCAGACTGGATGCAACGCTAATCATTGCGCTTACGACAGCCCATACTGTATACCTTTTGTATTTTCCGGTATACTTCAGCAGCCTTTGCCAGGTTTGCTTTGTGCTCATTGTTTCCACCGAATTTTTTGCATTCATGTTATCCCGCCGCCTCCTCTGAGAGTTGGGAATCGCAGATTTCCCGATAAGCCCGGCAATCGCGGAGGAGTTGGTCATGCGTGCCGATCCCGGCAATCTGTCCGTCCTCGAACACGATGATTTTATCGGCTTGTTGAATCGTGCTGACCCGTTGTGAAACGAGCAGGACGGTCATTTCCCCGCTGTTCTCCCTAATCGATTTTCTCAATGCCGCATCCGTTGCGAAATCAAGCGCGCTGGAAGAGTCGTCGAGAATCAGAATTTCCGGACGGGAGGCAAGGGCCCGGGCAATGGTCAACCGCTGCTTTTGACCCCCGGACAAATTAAGCCCGCCTCTGGCCACGGGCGTTTCATAGCCTTGCGGAAGCTTCGAGATGAATTCGTCCGCCTGGGCGATGGTCGCAGCCTGCTGTATTTGCTCCTCGGACGCCTGTTCGTTTCCCCAGCGGATGTTATCGGCAATCGTTCCGGTAAAAAGCAATGCTTTTTGCGGCACGACCCCGATCTTGCTTCTAAGCTCACGCAACCTGTATGTTTTCACATCAAGCCCGTCGATCATGACTTCCCCGGAAACCGTATCATAAAATCTTGGAATCAGGTTGACGAACGTCGATTTCCCCGAACCCGTGCCCCCGATGATTCCTACTGTCTCGCCGCGTTGAATTTCCACGGATATACCCTTCAAGGCAGGATCCCCCGTCGCACTGTAGCCGAAGGTTACATGGTCAAAAAAGATGGCCGGTGCAGCCGGCTTTGAACTATTCTGGTAAAGTTCCGGCTCGTTCACTGCCGATCCTGTCTCGCCCGGATCCGCAATAGATGAAGTCGTATCCAGCACTTCATTGATGCGTGCCGCCGAAGACGCCGCTTTGGTAAAAAGAATGATCAAATTGGACACGACGATCAGGGCCAGCAAAATTTGCGTGACATAGTTGATGAACGCAATAATTTCGCCTGACGACAGCGTACCCGCATTGATATGAACTCCTCCGGCCCACAAGACTGCAATAATTGCGGCATTGACGACGAGCGTGGTAACCGGGCTAAGCAAAGCGGATACCCTGCCTACTCTAATGGCGATAGCGGTAATATCATCAGACGCTTCGCGAAACCGCTCCTTCTCCGCCCGCCGTTTGGCAAACGCGCGAACGACCCGGACTCCGGTTAGATTCTCGCTTAACACGACCGCAATCCGGTCCAGCTTCTTCTGATATATCCGATATAACGGAGCTGATTTCGTGATAATAAAATACAAAATAACGGCGAACACGGGAGTGGCCGCTATCAATATAAGCGACAGCCTGAAGTCGAGCAACATCGCCATAATGATGGCCCCGATGCAAATAAACGGTGCACGAATGACGAGCCGGATCAACATGGCTACGGCAATCTGCATCTGGTTCACGTCGTTGGTGATCCGGTTGATCAGGGACGGCGTCCCGAACCGATCGATCTCCGCATAGGACAAACTGGACACGTACTTGAACAATTTATTGCGCAGCGTTGTTCCGAATCCTTGCGAAGCACGGGCGGCGTAATGCTGGCAAATTAGCGAACTCCCGAAACCGAGCAGAGACATGACCAGCATGAGTCCACCCATTTTCAGCACATAGGATATATTCCCGTTGCCGATTCCGTGATTGACGATCAGGGCAACGATGGTCGGCAGAAGCAGTTCTAGAATCGCTTCCAGCAGCTTGAACAAAGGACCGAGAATACTCTCTTTTTTATAAGCTTTCAAATAAATTGCGAGTCTAAACAAAGTACGATCACCCATCACATGAAGTATTTATGTACAATTGACTTTTATAAACTAACTTATATGATTATGGCATACCCCCTCCCATATTAATAATATTGCTTTTATATCCCTTCCATATAGAAAATATATACCAAAGAAAAGGGGTCGTAGATTTCTATGGATATTAGACAATTAAGATATTTCCTTGCTATCGCAGAAGAAGGACAGATCACTTCGGCAGCGAAAAAACTGCAAATGGCCCAGCCCCCGCTCAGCCAGCAATTGAAACAGCTTGAAGAAGAGCTTGGCGTCAAATTGGTGGAACGCGGTCCCCGCAGTGTTCATCTCACCGACGCGGGCGAAATGCTGCGGCGAAGAGCGCAGCAAATTATCGAACTAGCCGATTCCACCTCCAGGGAAATCAGCGATTTCGGCAAAGGATTAAACGGGACGCTTCCGATCGGTACCGTCTCTTCCTCGGGGGCAACTTTACTAACGGATAGATTGTCCGAATTCAACAGAACTTACACCGGAGTCAAATTCGAGATTCACGAAGGCAACACCTTTCGGATTATCGAACTCCTTAAGAGCGGTATCATTGAGGTGGGCATCGTCAGAACGCCTTTCCATACGACCGATTTGGAGATCAAATATGCCGAATCCGAGCCGATGATTGCCGTCATGCATCCCGATTATGACTTGAATCCGCAGCAAGAGAGCATAAAAATTCATGAACTGCGTGACCGTCCGCTCATTATATACCGCAGGTTCGAACAACTGATCCGGGATACGTGCCGGAAATCGGATTTTGAACCGGATGTGTTTTGCAAAAACGACGATGCGCGGACAACCCTGCTATGGGCTAATGCCGGCCTGGGAATCGGAATCATCCCCAAATCGGCGTTGAAATTGGCCAGCCACAATCAACTGATCTACAAGGAAATTCAGAGCGAGGCGCTGCGTACCCGAATCGCGGCAGTTTGGGCCAAGGACCGCTATCTCTCTACGCTCGCGAGGAAGTTTATTGAGAGTTTCGGGGAGGAGTGAAGGGGGCACACTTCTTGAGGTATATAAAGCCGTATGCTAAGATAAGAATAATAAAAGGGACCGGTTGCAGCCGATCCCTCCGTACAACAGCCGCTAAAAGAGCGGTCAGCTTCGGAACGATTCAGAAATAGACCGATTCCTACCAGGGCGGTCTATTTCCTTTTATGGAAAGAAAGTATGATTACAATCAATGTCGCAAACGATATCATTAGCGACCATACTTTTTTCTCGTAGTTTATACTTCCTCTTCCAAAACTCGCACTTAATAGAACTTTTCGTCCGCCCCCCTCCCTTTTCCCCTCCTCTCACCAACTTTGCTATACTATTTACCATCAACCAAAAAGGAGTGGAACACATGGCCACAAAAAACAGACTGGGCAAAACCGATTTATACGTCAATCCGATCGGGCTGGGAGCGAACGCGGTAGGCGGGCATAACATTTATCCGAACCTGCACGAAGAAGTCGGGAGGCAAGTGGTCCGCACCGCTTTGGAGAACGGCATCAACTTTCTGGATACGGCGTTTATCTACGGGCCGGAACGATCCGAGGAACTGATCGGCGAAGTGTTAAAGGAATACGGCCGGCGGGACGAGGTAGTCGTAGCCACGAAAGGCGCCCATAAATTCGTGGACGGCAAGGTGGTCATGGACAACTCCCCGGCGTTTTTGCGGGCATCGGTAGAAAGCAGTCTGCGCAGACTGCAAACCGACTATATCGACCTGTTCTACATTCATTTTCCCGATGAATCGACACCCAAGGACGAAGCGGTCGGCGAGCTTAAAAGATTGAAAGACGAAGGCAAAATCCGCGCGATCGGCGTCTCCAATTTTAGCATCGAGCAAATGCGGGAAGGCAACAAGGACGGCCATATCGACGTGCTACAGGCAGAATACAACCTGTTCAAACGCGATGCGGAAAAAGAACTGCTCCCTTACACGAAAGAGCACGGCATCTCCTTCGTTCCGTACTTCCCGCTGGCCGCAGGCCTTCTCGGCGGAAAATACACCCCGGACACGACCTTTGCGGACGGCCGGGCCCGGAATCCGATGTTTCAGGGGGAAGCTTTTATCCGTAACCTGCAAAAAGTCGAGCAAGTCCGCCGCATCGCCGAAGCCAAAAATGCCGAGGTCGCGCATGTAGTGCTGGCTTGGTATTTAACCCGTGATTCAATCGACGCCCTGATCCCCGGAGCCAAGAAACCGGAGCAGGTACTGAACAACCTGAACACGCTTGACGTCATTTTAACGGCTGAAGAAATTACGAGCATAGACCGAATCTTCCGTCAGGATTAAAAAAGGTTGGAGCAACAAAAGCGAGCAACCTCTAGTTCCCCTCCCCCAGAGATTGTCTACAATAGACAACATTTTGGGGAGGGGCTTTTTATGCGATCCCCCGCGAGCAATCTAACTCATCTTGAAGTAGATCCTTATCCATTCCGGACATTAAGACCTGGGCACACCGCCCTAGCAGCTTCAGCTAATTAAGGATAAAGCTGGATTTTCCGCCCCTTCCTATTCCGCAATAATAAAATGGGGTAATGTTTCCTGAAGAAAACATTTTTGGAAGGGGAACTGCTAGTGTTAAAGCAATTGTCCAAGCTGGTTGTACTATCTCTGACATGCATTCTAATTTGGTCCGGAGGAGCCGGGCACGGTATAGCCGCAACCGCATCCGATCCGGAGGTCTCAGGGCCAGCAACTGAGTGGAGCGCCCTGTATGGAACGAACGCCGCTTCTTCGAACGGGCGGTCCGTAATTCCCACAACCGACGGCGGTTATATCGCCGTAGGAGAAGTCGTAGACTTGAATTCCTCCGGCTATGCCGCCGAGCAGAAGATCTACGTCGTTAAGGTAAACGAAAACGGTGGCATAACCTGGGAGAAAAAGCTGCTTATCGGTGCGGACTCGGGCAAAGCCGGCGGCTCCGCGTACAACGCGATCCAGACTCGGGATGGAGGATATTTGGTCAGCGGGGCGGTTACCGATTACTCCGGCAAGCCGCTAAGAGTACCGTTTCTGGCCAAGCTGGACAGCCAAGGCACGCTCGAATGGGAGAAAAACTATGACACATTGTCGCCTTCTACGGATCTTTACGGAGAATCCATCGCCGAATCGACGGACGGCGGATTCGTCATTACCGGCTTCAGTGCCAACTCGTATGCCCTGGCTTCTGCCTATGTACTGAAGGTGGACGGGACAGGAAATGAAGTCTGGTTCAAAACGTTCCGCTTCGGCGACGATAACCAATACTTCAATGCGCTCATTGCGTCGCCGGATGGAGGGTATGTAGCTGTCGGCACCATCGAGAGCATGCTGAGTTCTGAACAGGACGCCTCCGTAATCGTTAAGCTGAATGACCTGGGTGAAGTGGAATGGGAGAAACGGCAACCTTTGCCCGGCTCCAACCGTTCCGCTCATTCCGTTCAACTGTCCCCGGACGGCGCTTACCTGGTCAATGGTATGCAGCAGCAAGGGAATGAGCAGCAGGCTTATGTTACGAAAATAGATGCCGAAGGGGAGACACTTTGGGGAAAGACATATAACCTCGGCTACGATAATAATGATTATATGACGCAACTTCTCCCTACGGAGGATGGATATGCGTTGTTGGGATATCATGCTTACGGCAGCTATCCCGATCATAGGATGGAATATCAGATCATCACGCTGAATTCGGACTGGGAAATGGTCACTAAGCGTCCGTTTAAAGATTACAACCTTGCCGGAGTAGGCAAAGGAACGGTTGCATCGGATGACGGCTTTGTACTGACCGGGCAAATCAAGGAGAACGATAGTTACCGGATGCAGGTCATCAAAGTCTCCGGTAATGACCTGGGGTCGCCAACAGATCCCGAAATAACGGAACTCCGCTTCGACACTGCGGAAGGAGCCGAGTTAAGCATTGGGGAGCTCAGGCCAAGCGTGATTAACGCCGTCTATGCTGACGGCACCTTCACCGATGTGACAGCCGTTGCTTCCTTCGCCTCGCTGAATCCTGAGATAGCCAGCGTGGACGCTTCGGGTGTGATTACCGGCCTATCCGTAGGTGGTACGGTAATTACTGCGGGATATGGCGGGTTTGAGGCGCAGCTCAATGTCCGCGTGACGGACGGACCCAGCGGCCCGCTTCCGATCACCGGAAAGTACTATCTGGATTCCGAAGATTACTCGCTTTCCATAGGCAGCGAACTCGATATCCAAGCCTGGTTCGAAGATAAAGACGGGAACACTCGCCTCGTAAACGGGGAAACGGAATTTACTGTGACCAACCCGGATGTCGCCCTCATCAATCAAGAAGGCATCATTACGGGTATCGGCCAAGGACTAACTTCCGTGACCGCTGTATATCAAGGCAGAACTTATACCGCAAGCGTATTGGTGGTGCGGCCTTATATACCGGCAGGAGTGGACGATGAGACTTTATCGGATTCCCATTGAACGCCCTTCCGGTTTCTTGGCAGATCTAAATTACAGTTCAGTTTTGATCCGCAAAAAAACTGCCGGGAATCTTCCCGGCAGCCTAATCCCCTGAATCCAGGGGATTTTCTTATTCCTTCCTTCACTTCTCTTCCCGCTCCTTAATCAGTTCCAGGAACTCCAGAATGATATCGGAAACGGCATCCTCGGTTGGCGAGTGGATGTATTTGCTGACCCGCATAATATCTCCTTTATACAGCTCAATCAGTTTTAAAACCGCATCGGGATCGTTTTGTTTCGCTTTTTGCAGCAAGATCAGGAACTCATCATCCGGGACAACTCTTGGATCATTTTGCGTTTCCATTTGTTCACCCCTTGCTGAGTCATATTCAATTCCAGGGCAACTTCGCGCTCGGTCTTGTCTTGCAGATAAATCTCATAAATGATCGTGCGCCCCGTACTGGATGGCAGGGCATTGATCAACTGACGGATCAACATTTTGTTATCAGAAGATGAGTCAAAACTGGATATGGCCGGTTCGAATCCGTTGAATGAACATTCCCGTCTTTTCACGACTTTGGCTTTGTACTGTACCCTCCAGGCGATCCGGTATACTTCCCTACGATACTGCTCGTACGCGGTTGTTTGTTCCTTCAAAATTACCTCCCCCTTCCATATTTCATCTTCTATGTATAGGGAAATGCGAGGGGTAGTCTTACAACCATTAATATGTGAGTTAATTTTAATTATAACATTTTTTCTAATTATTGGTTGTTATTTTCATTCCTTTTTTCTCTATATAAGTGAAAGGGAATTTTCAAAGAAAGGAGGTCCTTGAACATGCAGGTCACGGATATCGTATCGATGGTCGCGAATGTCGGTTTTCCCGTTACGCTTTGTTTTATCTTGATCAAATATGTGCTGCAGACGGTCGGAGAGAAACTGGACCATATGAATTCTACTATAAGCGAGCTGACCCGGGAGATTAAAAGCATGGAAGAGAACAATGACGGACCCGGCCCGGCAGATCAGGCCGGTGCAAAACATCGATGAGCTTAAGCCATCCCAGAGTGCACACCGGATCTTGTTACCGGAAGAGCGAAGGCAGCCCGGCCCCGTTCCGTACATGTTCCTGGCCTTTCCGGCTGCTTCCTGCTTTTCCAGGTCACCTTAGAGCCGTTTCCCCTATCATTCTATTCGGTTACACCCTTGCCCTATAACCGATTCTTATTAATTTTGCATGAAAATTCCGGTTATACTTTGCTCTATATTGTTATATCCCATCACACGCTATATAATCTATTTAAAATTTGATATAGGCGGTTGATCACAGATGAGTATTTTGGATAGCCTTATTGCTTCCGTACCCTACATGCAAAAAATGATCAAAGGAGATATCATGATCGGAATCACCGATCTGGAGAAATTCCTGCTTTATGAGCCGTCCCGAACTATTGATTTTAAAATTCGGCCTGGGGACCCTATCCCGGAGGACGATCGAAATCTTCGCACCGCTCTTGCCGGACAGTTCTCCTCCACCCAACTTCCCGCAGATATTTACGGTATTGCTATTTTAGCGTCCGCGATTCCCGTCCGGGATGAGGAGGGAAAGATCGTTGGAGCGCTGGCTACGGCGCAGTCCATGGAAAACCAGCTGAAGCTGGAAGAAAACATGATGATTATGGACCAGATCACCGGGAAGCTCGTTGACATGGTGCAAACGGTCGCCGCACATTCGGAGGAACTCACGGCGACCAGCGAAAATATGCTGTCCAACACTAAACAAACCGTTGAGAACTCGTCGGAAATCAACCATACGATCGAATTCATTAAGCAAATTTCCGAACAGACCAACCTGCTTGGCCTGAATGCCGCAATTGAGGCTGCAAGAGTCGGCGAACACGGAGCCGGTTTCGGAGTCGTAGCCAAGGAAGTCCGCAAGTTGTCGGTCAGTACACGGGAAGCAACTACCGATATTTCCTCGACTTTGACTAATGTCCAGAATTCGATCCGTCAGTTGGAAACGGATTTCTCGCAAATCGTGCATTCTTCTCAACAGCAGGCTGAACTGGTAACGGATTTTATGACCGTCATCGACCAGTTGAATACGTCCACCCAACAGATGAAAGCCTTTGTGGAGGCGTTCATGCATCAATCCGAAGAGTAACGCAAAGAAAACGGCAGTCCGGCTTTCCCGAGAGGGAAAAGAACAGGCTGCCGTTGTCGTATATAGCCAGGATGATGGCACTTCTTACTCAAATGGATATTTTAGTCCCCATTGCGCCCGGATCTCATCCAGCAGCTTCAAGATACCCAGCGATTCTTCCAGCGGGATAGCCGGACTTTCCTTGAGGCCTTCGAGCAGGCAATAGCCCACTTCCTCCGCTTCAAAGGCGTACCCTGTGGATGATCTTCCGTCGCGATACTTCTCTTCTTCTTTCCCCGTCACCCGGAGGACGGCTTCCTTGGCATTGAGGAAGGAGGGAATATGAATCATCCCTTCCGTTCCGTGAATATACGCGTCATTATTCAAATTCAGCCGAACTGCCCCATTCAGCATAGCTACTTTACCCTGGCCGTAGTCCAACATAATGGAGAATTGCTCGTCCACTCCGGTTTCACCGATTTCGGCTGTACTCCAAATTTTGTCCGGCTTGCTGCCGAATATCATCGAGGCAAAAGAAACCGGATAGATTCCTGCATCCAGCAGAGCCCCGCCGCCAAGCTCGGGGTTCAGCAGCCGTCCCTGCGGGTTCCAGTCGCTGCGAAAGCCGAATTCGGCTTTAACCAGTTTAACTTCACCGATTCGTCCATCTTCCAGCCATTTCCTCACTTGCACGATGGGTGGCAGGAAGCGGGTCCACATGGCCTCCATCAAGAACAATTTTTTTTGCTTGGCCGAAGAAATCAGTTGCTCCAGTTCCAAGCTGTTTACGGTAAAAGGCTTCTCGCACAGCACGGCTTTGCCGGCGTTCAGAGCCGTCAGAACGTTCTCCTTGTGATAGGGATGCGGAGTCGCTACATAAATCGCGTCAATGTCCGGATCGTTCACCAATTCCTCATAACTGCCGTAAGCACGCTCCAATCCGAATTTCTCAGCAAATTTTTCCGCACTTGCCAGCGTTCTTGATCCCGCGGCCAAGCCCTCGCCATTGCCGACGTGGACTAAATCCTTGGCAAATTGCTCAGCAATCCAGCCTGTCCCCATAATTCCCCATTTGATTTTCTTATTCGTGTAATCCCCCATAGTCGGTCTTGCCTCCTGACGAATTGTTTTCTCCATGATTTGATATTACCAAATGGAGCAGGTCAAAAACCAATGTCTTCGCCACCGTTTTATTCAAAAGGGTACCTTAGCCCCCATTGCGCGCGCATCGTATCCAGTTGTTCCATCACCCGCAACGATTCATCCAGCGGCATAATCCCGCTTTCCGTTTGCCCGGCGAGAAGGCGTCTTCCGACTTCCTCCGCCTCGTACTCGTATCCCTTTCCCAGACGATCATCACCGTAAGTCTCCACAAGTTTCCCACCCTCGTATAGCGATACCGAGGGAGCCTTATTCATGGAGGGTAGCGTGATGCAGCCTTTCGTTCCATGGATGACTGCCTCATTGCGCATCCCAAGCCTTATTGCTCCATGCAGGGACGCCACCTGCCCGGAGTCATAGGTTAAGAGGGCCGAAAACTGTTCATCGACCTCTGTCCTGCCTATACGTGCATGGCTATAGATCTCCCTCGGCTGGGCACCGAAAACCATCGATGCAAAAGATAACGGATAAATACCTACATCGAGCAGCGCCCCGCCAGCCAGTTCCGGACTAAGCAGCCTTCCTTCCGGATCCCAGTCCGCCATGATCCCGAACTCGGCCTGCACGAGGCGGACCTCTCCGATCCTTCCGGCCCGTACCCATTCCTTGGCTTTTTGCATGGGCGGTAAAAAGCGCATCCACATGGCCTCCATTACAAATACCCTTCGCTCCCGGGCAGCGGAGATCAGCAATTCCAATTCTCTGCTGTTAACGGTAACCGGTTTTTCGCACAACACCGCCTTTCCGGCCCGGATGCTGTTCAGGGCGTTCTCCAAATGATAGCGATGCGGCGTTGCGACATAAATGACATCAATCTCGGGGTCGTTTACCAATTCCATGTAACTCCCGTACGCACGGGGGATTCCAAATTGAGCGGCAAATAGCGCCGCATTACCGGGCTTACGGGAGCCTACCGCATAAGCCGCCCCGTTACTTGTATGGGACAAATCGGCGGCAAATTGCTCCGCGATCGTTCCCGTGCCCATAATCCCCCACTTTATCGGTCTGTGCCCTGCCTCTTTCATATGCCCTCCCCCTTAGTTTGCGTTCTTAAAACTTGTACCCTTTATCGGCAAATATGAAATAGCCCTAACTCTCGCAGCGTTCTCACATTCACATTCTTTGATTCGCCATGGCAAAATCCTTTATACTGAAGATATTGAACAATTGTTACGATAATATGTGCCGGAGGCGGATCATGCTTACCTTTGAACAAAAATTAAACCTATTGGATTCTTATCCCGAACTGGAGCGAAAAGATGTATCACTCGGCCGGGTGAACTATCAATTGGATAAAAGCGTCCACGACAAAAAAACCGTGGCATATCACCTTCACCCTAACGGCAACGGCTTCATTTATGCCGGACTGCTTCAGGATTATGACTTTGATGATAAAGGCTATGTAAATATACGGGATTATTCCGAAGAAGAATTGCGCAGCCTGCTGGACAAAAGTATTCGCTCGCTATCCGAGAGCGGGGAGGAACCTGAAACAACGGCTGCCAAGCCGGACATTCCGCGCAGTGATTCTCCGGGCGGCATGTGGACCGATTCAAGCGGCGGGACGCTTACCCTGAAATATGAGGATGATCTATGGTATGTCTACTCCGGCATCAATCTCGAGATGGTATTCGAAACAAGAGAGGAAGCAGGCGAATACTTAGCTGAAGAAGGCTTCACGCCTCTAAAAAAATAAGGATCAAACGCAGCCCGGCAAGACGGAGCTGCGTTTTCTTTTATTTAAAAAACAATTTTCTAAAATTGTTCAAAAAAATGTTTGATTTTCGTCACAAAATGTTCAATAATTAAGTAAGACACAAATTGTTCACAATTAACCAACCATTGCGAATTAAAGGAGCTGACTACACATGTGGGAACCAGGAAGCAGCAAGTTCAAGAGCGGCACATTTGGCTGGATTATCTCACTGGGTATCTTCTATGCCGTCTTCTATACGGCGTTCACCCTTTACTCGATTCACGGGCAATAAACCCCGTTTCTTGTAACCGTTGTCACAAGGTTGAATTTGATAAGCCTACGGCCGTTGCCGCAGGCTTTTTTGCATTTTTGCATGCTTCTTTAAAGGCAGCGATCATAACAAAACGGCTGAACCCGGTACATTCCGGGTCCAGCCGTTAATCGAACAGTTTTATTGCGCGCTATCCAGCGCTTCTTGAGGAATTTCGATTTTGTCAATTTCGTCGTATTTCGAAATCGTGCTATCCATAGTCATATCCAGAGAAACGCTCTGCCCTTCAACATCCATGTTCATCGCCATGGCCACGGTGGATTTGCTCGGCAAGAACGTCTCTTTATTTACCGCATACGAAATTTTAATGTTTTTAATATCCATTTGCTCAAGCATAGCCGCTGTTTGTTCGTTTTCCCCGCCGGACTGACTCATCAGGGATTTCGCAAGCTCCTTCAAACCATCGCCGGAAAGGTCAGCAGACAGAACGAATTCGTCCCCTTCTTCGACCACCTTGGCTTCATTGGCAATGGATTTGAATTGTTTGAGCTGCGCTTCGGGACTGGCCGATTGCTCCATGCTTGCCAGCAGTTCATCGCGGGTTTCGTCCGGAAGCTTGACCCAGGCTCCGTTCATCTTGGAATAGATGCCCTCTTGGGTAATATATTGCTCAACGTTCTGGCTTCCTTGCTCTCCCATATTCATGTCCATAATTTGATACATGGCGAGAGGATCCTTTACCATGTCAATTTTCATCGTCATATCGACCTTCTGTTCCTGCTTCTGATCGCCTTGCGCAATTACGATATTCTGATTGACCTTGGCATCCATGGAAAAGCTCTTCAGCTTTTCGCTTGCTTCGGTCGCCTTTTGAATCATCTCATCAACTGTAGGCACTGCTGCTTCTGCCGGTGCATTTGTCCCGGTTTCCGCTACTGCCTGATTCGCCGAGCCGTTAGCCGCTCCATTCGCTTCTCCGCCGTCGGCTGCCTTTTCCTTGCCGCATGCTGTAATACCTAGTACCAGAATTGCTCCCAATAACGCTGCTGTCCATTTCTTCAACTGAATGTTCCTCCTAAAATTATGTAGTCTCTTGATATTACCCAAAACATACCAGTCCGCAACAGGGAATAAAGTCTCAATTTTGCGATTTTTAAGAGTTTGCCGATTGGTAAAATTGACCTATCTCTTCCGGAATATCGTAGTTCTTCTGAAGACTGCGTTATAATAGAAAAAACGCTGCTTCCCCCGTTTTTCCCGGAATCGGTTATGAAAGGAAGAGCTTTGCTTTGAAAAACTTGCTGGTCACCGGTTACCGTGCGCACGAACTCGGCATATACAACAATAAGCATCAGGGAATTCCTTATATTCGGCAAGCGATCGCCGCTCGCCTGATCCCCCTGATCGAAGATGGGCTGGAGTGGGTGATCACTCCCGGCCAATACGGCGTGGATTTATGGGCCTGTGAAGCCGTCCTCGAGCTAAAGAAATCTTTTCCCCATTTAAAATGTTCCATCATTACCGCCTTCAGCAATCCCGAAGAACAGTGGAACGAAGAGAAACAAAATTATTATCGCGAACTGATCCGCAGTGTCGATTACTATGGTTCCATAAGTAAAGAAGGCTATCAAGGCGTTTGGCAATTCCGCGCCCGCGATGAGTTGCTGTTCCGCAAAACGGACGGCATTCTGCTCGTTTATGATGAAGAAGCCGGTGAAGCCAGCCCGAAATACGTCAAGGAGCGCGCCCTGAAAAAGCAGATGGAGGAAGGGTATGTTTACATTCAGATCGGTCCGGAAGAAATTCAGGCGGTAGCGGACGATCTGCAAGTTTGGGAGGACTATCCCGAACTCGAATCATAAGGCCTCTTTATATTACATCGGCCTGCCGTTTCTGCGGTTGACAGTCGGCAGGCCCATGCATTCTTTTATCTTACATTCCAACAGAAGCCGAGATCGCCGCAAATACGGCTGCTATAATCCACAGGACCACAAAGAGCTTCATTATTACTTTCAACCACTGCCCAAAATTAATCCGTGCAATAGCCAATCCGGCGAGCAGCACTCCGCCTGTCGGCGATATAAGGTTCGTCAGGCCATTTCCGAACTGGTAAGTCGTAACGATCGCTTCGCGGTTAATTCCTACCAGATCGCCGAGCGGAGCCAGAACCGGCATAGTCAATGCCGCCTCTCCCGAAGAAGAAGGCACCAGGAAAGTAATGACATTGTGCACCAGCAGCATAATGGTAGTGAAGGCGTAACTTGGAAGACCCTTCAGCATATCGGCAAGGGAATTCAGGATCGTGTCGATAATCATCCCATTTTCGGCTATGACAAGGATTCCCCGTGCCAAGCCAATGATGACGGCGGCATATACAAATTCCCCGCATCCTTTAACAAAATTTTCTGCCATCTCCCGTTGGCTCATTCTGGATACGATTCCGGCAAATAATCCAAGCGCCAGGAAGAGCGCCCCGATTTCCGTCATGTACCATCCTTTCGCCAATATCCCCCATACGATCAGGCCCAGAACTACAACAAATCCTATAATAATAAACCGGTCACGTTTGGAGAAAACAACGGCTTCGCCAGTATCTTCCTTCAGAAACAGTGGACGCGTAAGCAAATCGTTTTGAAACACGATGGATTTCTCCGGATTTTTTTTCACCTGGCGGGCATACCACATCGTAAATGCAATCGATACGCCGGTAAAAATAATCCATTCAATAAATCGCAGCCATAATTGGGGGTTTCCCTGGACCCCGGCCACCCCCTGTGCAATCAGGACCGAGAATGGATTGGTCGTGGAACCGACATACCCGATCTGCGTACCCAGGTAAAGAATTAGAATGGCCGTCATAGAATCGAAACCGAGCGCAAACATTAAAGAAATGAATATCGCATACAGCGGAATGATCTCTTCACTCATGCCAAACGTCGAGCCGCCGAGGCTGCAGATCGACATAGCGATCGGGATCACAAGAATCCCTTTACTTTTGAGCCTTCGTGCCAGTGCCAGCAGACCCCGGTCAATCGCTCCGGTCTGAAGAATGATGCCGAAAGCGCCACCCACAATCAATACAAAGGAGACGACATCGGCCGCGTTTATAACGCCTTCCATCGGTGCGCTTAATATCTGGGGAATTCCCTGCCGCAAATCTCCGTCAGCGCCGCTCTTGGAGACTGTATGATATGTGCCCGGAACGATCGCCGATTTGACCATGCCGTCCACGGTGACCTCTTGGCGGTCAAACTGCCCGCTTGGCACGATCCAGGTCAGCACGGCCATCAAAATAATGATGAAAAAAATGAGCGAATAGCTGTGAGGTAGGGACCATTTCCTTTTATTCTTTAACGTTTCCATATTAATCCCTCATTCCGGAATTGTATAAGTTTAAAATAACGTTATGATACGTATTGTTAGAAGTCATATTCTTCCCCGATTTGATTGATCTCATCATGAGTGATTTGTCCGCCGAACAGCGTCAAAACCGCCTTTGCACTTCTCAGCTCATGAGGAGGTGTTTGAAGCAGGTTCCGGTCGAACACGACTATATCAGCATATTTCCCCTGCTCAAGGGTACCTGTTTTGTTTTCCATAAAATTATGCTTGGCTCCATTGACAGTCCAGGCTTTCAGCACTTCCGCCGCTGTCATTCCCTTCTCAGGAAACCATCCTCCTTCCGGAGAAGCATCCGGGAATAACCGGGCACTTGCCGCATAGAGCGAATCAGGCACGCTCGTGATGAATAACGGGAGATCGGTGCCGATCGTAACCGTAACACCCGCGTCCAGCATCCCTTTATAATTATAGAACCTGTCTTCTTTATCTTTTCCCGCTACCTCCGCCATATAAGATGCTTCATACGAAGGGTTAAGCAGCAAAATCTGCGCGTATATTTCGGCAAAAATGTCTTGCTCCGCCATTCTCTTTAAATCGTCAGGGCACGGGTATTCCATATCGCTTATGGAGTGGCGGGCATCCCTTACGCCATTTACTTTACGGCATTTCTCGAATATCGATACCGCATGGCGAATCGCTGCATCGCCTTCGGCTGTCAGCGTGCACTTCAGCCCGTTCCGATCCGCCTCCATCACCGAAGCCTCGATTGCTTCATAATCCACCGGCCGCAGGTTAGTCACGCCCGGCATATCTGCGTAAGGCTCCAGCATGTCTCCCGTATGGTCGGCCACCACCCCGTCAACCATGATTTTAAAACCTTGGAACCGGAGCAAGTCGCCGTTAAAGTTAGCTTTACATTTCAGACCAAAGGCAATATCGAGCGGCTGCTGTACCGGTTCCAGCGCAAAGTGGACGCGCAGGGGAAGTTCACCATTTGCAGCAAGCTCTGTTAATACCGGCAGGAGGCCTTCGTAGTTATCAAAACCGATATCTTTAATGGATGTGACTCCCCGGCCCGCCAGCATTCGGCAAAACTCCAAAAATTCTGATTTCAACTCTTCCCGGTCTTGAAGCATTTCCTTCAGCAGAGAGGCTCGGGCCTCAGCACTGCATTGATCAGGAGTAAAGCCATACCTCTCGACCGCTATCCGGTTCATCCAGCAGTAGCTTTTGTAACGGTTAATAGCAACGACGACCCGGTCCGGAAACACGACATCCAGCAAAGCTTGCTCCGGCAAATCGCCCCACGAATCCTGGTCCCAGCCGTAAGCGTATACATTTTCGTCTTCAGGCAGTTCTTCAGCATAACGGATCAACAATTGTAGCGCTTCCAATTCTGACTCGGCTTTCGACAAATCCAATCCCCGGTGCATAGACATATACCCGGTGAAAAAAACATGATTATCGTGGATCCCCGGCATAATGAGCTGATTGCCAAGATCATGGACTTTCGTCGCCGGCCCAATCCATTTCCCCGATTCTCCCTTGGGTCCGACAGCGTATATCAACTCGCCTCCAACGGCAACAAACCCGGGTCGTGCCTCGTCTTCCAATCCCGTGAAAACTGCGTTCGACATTAACACGATATCTGCATAAGCTTCGCTTGCTGTTTCCATGTCATCCCTCCTTAATACGAATCTAATAATCCGTCCTTTTGCCAATACGTATCATAACGTTATATTCAATTTTTTACCGCTCCTTATTTTTTGGAAGGAGCTGGTTCAAGACGACACTAGGCAAAAGGACGGAACGGTCAAAGTGTAAACTGATATCTGTCACCGATCATGTACTGCTTACCTACATGAACAGGCATTCCCTGCTGGTCGCAAATTACCGTTTTCAAATAAAATAACGGCTTTCCGATTTCCGTCTCGAGTAGAAGGGCCTTTTGTTCGTCGGCCAGAACGATTTCCAGCGTGGATTCGCCCGGCTGATTCGGATCGATTCCGTACTTCTCCCTCAACAGCTTATACAGTGAGCCTTCCAAAGGCTCATCCATCAAATAGGAGAACCGGTTGTACGGGTAGTAATTGTTCTCCAGCATGATCGGGCTCTCCCCGGCGTATCTTTTCCGCTGAATATAGAGTGCCTTTTCTCCCTTGCCCAGTTGAAGGCTATTCTGAAGATCAGCGCCTGCGTCGATGACCTCCCTACGGATTACCTCACTACGGGAAGTCAGTCCGTTTGCTTCGCAAGACGCCGTAAACCCGATGAGATGCTCGATTTTACGGCCAATTTTAGAGCGGTTGACGAATGTCCCCTTCCCCTGCTGTTTGGTCAGGTACCCCTCTTGGGCCAGTTCCTCGACCGCTTTGCGAACCGTGATGCGGCTAACATTGTAGCGTTCGCTTAATTCTATCTCCGTCGGAATCTTTTCCCCCTGGCTGAATAAGCCGTTGGAAATTGCCGATTGAAGCGCTTTCTTCAATTGAACGTATAAAGGCTCGGGATGCTCTGAATTTAACATATATACCTCGCTTGTTATATAACGTTATAGTCTCTTCTCCAAAGAGTAGCAAACGTTTTGCTTTTGTACAAGCGAGACTTCGCGGTCCAGAAGAAAATACATCATTCAAAAGGTACGCCGAAACCGAAGGAGCCTTCCGTCAAACAGCTCTCTGCCGCAAACCGGGCGCCTTCACGCATGGCGATTTGAATATCATGGTCCTTCAGATAGCTTAACAGGAATGCAGCGATAAAAGAGTCCCCTGCCCCCATCGTATCGACGGCCTCAACAAATGCCGGGGATTGATAATAAAAGCGGCTCCCGTCATAGACCATCGATCTTTCACTGCCGCGGGTGGCGATAGTAAATTGGCCTTCCCTTTTCCATTTCGCTTGGATGTATTCCCGTGTAGCTTCATCGGACAAATGACTGCAGGAAAAGAAGGCAAAATCCGCGTATGGAATATACCGCTCAACCTGTTCATCTTCGAAATCATCGGAAAAATCAAAGGAGATCGGCACACCCAGCGATCTAAGCTCGGGAAGCAGGTGCCCGGTATGGCTGTAAAGTCCGGTGTGCATGACGGAAAAGGTTCTGATATAAGCTCGATCCTCTTCATCCAGCTTCAACGGATTGAGTCTGGTGACCCCGCCTTCATTACTCCCCAGGAAGACCCGGTCTCCATTTTCCAGGGTCACCCTGGCGCAACCGTTCTCTCCTTTACAATGCCTGCTTCTCGAAATATCAATCCCAATTTCTCGCAAGGTTTTCTCGACATGATGTGCTTCGCGGTCATCCCCGAATACGCCGATAAATGCAGCCTCTACCTCTAGTTTTTTGGCAAACACACTAAAATTCAGTGCATTGCCTCCAGGATACATTGTTTTTAAATGGACGTATTTATCCACCACATTATCGCCAATTCCCAATACCTTCATCTTTTGCACCTGCTTTCGGCAACTTTCAAAACATTCGCATTTTGAATACTTAACTGATTAGTATGCCACTTTCCCCATGTAACGGCGGGTTTCCAACGGATGGTTACGTACGTCCGCCAGCGCTTCACGGTAGACGCACAGGATGCTGTAGAACAAGACGGGATTGAAAAACTCCACAACCTCATCGGCAATGGTGCTGATTCCCAGTTCCTTCGCGTCCACGACTTCCACTTTCTCCGCATATTTCTGAAGGAATGACAAAGCGCGTTCGTCAAGGGCGCGAGTGCGTCCTTCGTTCATCATTAGAATAAACGGCGTTTCCTTATCCGTCACTTCAAAAGGACCATGGAAGTATTCTCCGGAATGAATCGGCGCCGCATTCAGCCACTGCATTTCCATCAACGAACATATAGCAAATCCATAGGCATGGCCATAGGAAGCCCCGCTGGTAAGGATGTAGAAGAGCTCTTCGGCCCGGTATTTGTCTGCAAAAACTTTAGCCCTCGGAGCTACCAGTTTTTTCCCTTCTTCAATGATTCCGTTGATTTTTCCCATTCCGTTGTGGAAGGCTTCATAATGATCATAACCTTCAGCATTCTTCAAAATTTCCACGCTCAACTCCAGAATAATGGCCATCGGATTGTTCTTCACGTCACTGTCGGCGCCCCACTCATACAAAAACGGAAAATCCGAGTATTTCAATAAATCCGCTTCCTTGTTATGAGTCAGTCCGATCGTATGCGCCCCCTGTTCTTTGGCGGTTTTGGCCGCTCCCACCGATTCCGGTGTGTTGCCTCCGTGCGAGCAGACAATGACAACCGAGTCCTTGTTCAGACGTTTTGGCCGTGCATGAATAAACTCATTAGCGGTATACAGGCCGGTCACGATTTTCTTGGCCTCGCTCTCCAAAAAGTATTTCGACGGGTACATATCCACCAGGGAACCGCCGCAGGCCACGAGATATACTTCAGTAATCCCATTTTTTGTCTTCTCGCTGATTGTGCTGATCACTTTAGAAACGTTCATGTAAGATCTCTCCTTTTATATAACGTTATATAACGTATTGTTTACATTTCCAATATAACCGCTTTCAAAATGGTAGTCAAGCAAAAAAATATTATCCGGGACCCGCATCAAATGCAAACGTTTGACTATTCCAAATGAAATCATCAGGAGTATTTTGCCATCGATTTTGCTTTTTTTTCGATTTCGTCAATTTTTTTGTCAATTTTAGCTTCTTTTTCGAATAAGATATGGTAAAATATTTCTCGAAATCGCTTTCACATTGGGACTCTCTTTTCTAAAAGACAAACGTTTGCACAAATTGCATTCTACTTGATTTGAAAAGAAACTGCCGATGTATCCATGAATAATACGAGGAGGCTTACCGAATGAACGAGAAGAAATTGCCTACTGTAGCTTATTTCAGCATGGAGTACGGACTTCATTCCGACTTTAAAATGTACGCGGGCGGTCTGGGAATACTGGCCGGAGACTACATTAAGGGCGCAAAAGATATAAACGCGCCGATTGTTGCGATCGGAATCAAATGGAAACAGGGTTATACGGATCAGAGAATTGATGAAAACGGAAAACCTTATGACACGTACCACAACTATGTTTACGATTTTCTCGAAGACACCGGCGTAAAAGTTACCGTCAAAGTCCGCAACACCGACGTTGTCTGCAAAGTATGGAAAACCGAACAGTTCGGCAACAGCTCGCTTTATCTGCTCGATACGGACATTCCTGAGAATGGCGATGCCTGGATTACCGGTCAACTTTACGGCTGGTTCGGCGAAGAGCGGATTGCCCAGGAAATCGTGCTCGGCATCGGCGGCGTGAAGGCCATGCGTGCGCTACAGATCCCGATCGACGTGTACCACTTCAATGAAGGCCATGCCGCATTGGCCGCTACGGAGTTGATCCGCGAAAAAATGTGCGCCGGCAAAACTTTTGAGGAAGCCTGGATGGCTACGCGCGAAGAAGTCGTCTTTACGACCCATACGCCGATTAAGGAAGGCAATGAAACCCACCCTCTCGACCGGCTTGAGTATATGACCGCTTATAATGGATTGACCCGCGATCAAATGGAGCGTATCGGCGGCAATCCGTTCAACATGACGGTCGCCGGCTTACGTCTTTCGCGCATTTCCAACGGGGTAGCCGAACTTCATGCGGACACTTCCAACAAAATGTGGAAGGAAGTTTCCGGCCGTTCCGAGATTATCGGAATTACGAACGCCATTCATACGCCGACCTGGGTAGATGAGCGCATGACCGCCGCTTACGAGAAAGGCGGAGATTTGTGGGCTACCCACATGGAAATCAAGCGCGAACTGATTCAATTTATTAAAGAGCGCTCCGGCATTTCCCTGAATGCGGACAACCTGCTGATCGGCTTCTCCCGCAGAGCCGCCCCTTACAAACGCAGTGACTTAATTTTCTCGCAACCGGAAATCATTGAACCTTATCTGGAGTCCGGCAAAGTCCAGATCGTCTTCTCCGGCAAAGCACATCCATTGGACGACACCGGCAAAAAAATCGTCAGCAACCTCGTGTCGATGATGAAAAAATATCCGAAGAGCGTAGTTTTCCTGGAGAACTACGATATGACGATCGGCGCCCAGTTGACCCGCGGCTCGGACATCTGGCTTAACAATCCGCGCAGACCGCTGGAAGCAAGCGGCACATCCGGGATGAAGGCCGCAATGAACGGGGTGCTCAACTGTTCGGTCCTGGACGGCTGGTGGCCGGAAGCCTGCATCGATGGAGAGAACGGCTGGCAAATCGGCGACGGCTTCGAGACGACCGATTTTGAAGTGCTCGATCGTCATGACAGCGACGCCTTGTACGACACCTTGCTAAACCGCGTACTGCCTACTTACTATGAAAACCGCAACAAATGGGTGCAAATGATGAGCAAGAGCATCGAGACTACCCGGGAAGCTTTTGCTACCAAGCGGATGCTGGAAGAGTACTTCAATAAAATGTACATTAAGGCCTAATCCATTTATATAATAATGCGACTAATTGATAGCCAGGCTGCGGTTCCTTGTGGAGTCCGCGGCCTGGCTATTGATTTAGGCATGAGATATTGACAGGCTGAATGGAAATATCCAATCAGCCATCCTATTTATCGAAACCGGGGCTTGTTCCGATATTACATTAGTAAAACTACAACACAGAAAAAGGAGAACTTTACCAGCATGAAAAGAACAGTCATCCCGGGATTGTTGGCCCTACTTGCCTTCATTTGCCTCATTCCATCCAGTCTGGCTGCAGCACCCGCAGCAGCGCCAAAGAGCGTGGTGCTGATTGACGCCAAGAGCGGCAGAGCCTTTGCGCCGATCTCGTTTTTGAAAGGATTTGCCGGTGCCGAGGTCCAGTGGACCGATGCAGAGAAACGCATCGATATCGCTGACGGAGATAACCGCCTCGCTCTCTTCACCGGAAAGACGACGGCGCAGGTCAATGAGGCGCAAGTCAGCTTAACCGACGCTCCGTTCAGCGAGAACGGAACGACCTACGTCCCCCTGCAGTTTGTAAGCCAGATGCTGGGATACTCGCTGGAATGGAGCAAGAACCCCTCCGTGGTCAGCATCAGCCGCGACGGCAATACGGTCGTTCTGCCGGCCGTGACGCGCGGAGCGTTTCCAAGCGGCAGCAAGCCGATCGTTAGCGCCAGCAAAACCTTCAAAGTCGGCAGCCGGTCATTCTCCGTCCAAATGATAACGGTATCGCTTTTGCATCCGAAGATCGGATTGGATGTCGTCCTGGCGGGGAACAAAGCCGGTAACGTAGAGGATTTGAGCAGTATCGCCAAGCGCAGCAAGGCAGCCGTCGCCATCAACGGCACTTTTTTTGACGCATATACAAAGATAGCTATAAAGCACCTTACGGATACATAGTGAGCGGCGGGGAAATTGAAATGAAAGCCTCCGGCGACCGACGCACGATTTTTACCTATGATAAAAATCTGCTGGCCGATCTGATACCGGGCGGGGATTTTAATGAGCGATTTGCACAAGGCACGGTTCAAGGCGCATTGCAGGCCGGCCCCCGTCTGCTGGTAAACGGCAAGGTGTCCCTCGACGTCAAAACAGAAGGGTTCAAGGATCCGAAAATCCTGACAGGCGGAGGCGCCAGAAGCGCTCTGGGACTTACGCGCGACCATAAGCTGATCCTGCTGACGACCGGCGGAGCAACCATCCCGCAGCTCGCCGAAATCATGAAGCAAGCCGGAGCGTATCAGGCCATGAACCTGGACGGCGGCGCTTCCAGCGGACTTTATTACAATGGGAAGTATTTGACGACACCCGGCAGGAAGATAAGCAATGCGCTTGTAATTACGTACCAATAGGACAATGCAGCTAAAAAAGTCGATCCCTCACGTAACGGGATCGACTTTTTTTCGCTGAGGACCTAAGCGATGGTCTATGTTCACTTTTTCAGAATTCATCCGCCGGAAATTTCAGGCCGATCTGACGCCGGGCATCTTCCATGATTTCCGCGACGATTAATGAGTTTTCCAGCGAGTTTACACTGCTATCCCGCTTGCCGGATTGCACGAGCTCAATAAACTCCCTTGCCTCGTAAAACATCGACTCCTGCATCTGCGGTTGCCGAAGATCTTCCACGGTGCCGTCCCGATACAGTATTTTTACGTCGTATGGCTGATTTACCTTATCGATGACGAGCGTGCCGTTTTCGCCTTGAATTTCGGCAGGAGCGTACGAGTCGGCAATTTTGGAATACATGATTACGGCATCCATATCGCTATACCGCATCAGAATGCTTCCCTCTCCATCTACGCCCGATGACAGCATAATGCCGGTCGCCTGAACCGCTTCCGGCTTTCCGAACAATGTCACCATCGGATAAATGCAATAGGTTCCCAAGTCCATCAATGCGCCGTTCGAATAAGCGGGATTGAAGGCGTTAAGCACATTCCCCTGCTTGAACGCATCAAAGCGTGAAGAATATTGGCAGTAGCTGGCAAAATACCGGCGTACCCGCCCGATTTTGTACAAATTATTCGTGATGACCCGGAAGTTGGGCATCAACGTGGATTTCATCGCTTCCATCAGCAGCACGTCATTGTCGCGCGCAGCCTGAATCATGCTCCGGGTTTCGGCAACGTTGGAAGCAAGCGGCTTCTCGCACAGCACATGCTTGCCATGATTCATGCAAAGGATCGCGTGCTCCGCATGAAACGAATTCGGACTGGCAATATACACGGCATCGATCTCTTCGCCGGCCACCATGTTTTCCAGATTGGTATACACTTCAGGACTGTTACTATATTTAGCGGCAAATGCCCTGCCCTTCTCTTCCGTGCGCGAATATACGGCAGCCAGAATAAATTGTTCCGTCTCCTCAGCCGCTTGAATAAAGCGTTCCGTGATCCAGTTCGTTCCGATAACTCCAAATCGAAGCACTGAATTCATCCCCCTTTTTCTAAATATTCTCTAATGTATTCTCTCATTAGGTGACACTCCATGTCCACATGCTGTCTTAAAATGATTCGAACTTCTCAATTTTTGAACGGAATAACCAAGAGAACACGGTATGCACCCGGTTTCTATGAACTAATTATTATTTCCATAATTATGGAGGTCATGCAACCGGTCAGTAACTCCCGGCTCAGTATTACGCTTGCGTTTCAGCCATCAATTAAACTAAAATAAATGTATACGATAGCTTAATGGAATGAGGTGATCCAAGTGAACTGGGAAAATCAGGAATTAAGTAATGCGTCAGCAAAATACATGATCTCGGGAGACTCGATTTCCAAGGGAGTCATTCTTGACGAAGTAAGGAATAAATATGTGCTTTTAGAGGACAATTACGTTTCGCTTCTGCAGGATAAACTAAAGGGAGCGGTTCGAAATACAGCCAGATTCGGCAACACCTTGATCAAAGGAATGTCCAACCTGAAAAAAGACGTCCTTAAAGATAAACCGAACATCGTGTTGATCGAATACGGCGGCAATGACTGCGATTTCAACTGGAATGAAATTGCCGATAATCCCGATGGGGAGCACAGCCCCAAGACGGATTTCAATATGTTCGAAAAGATGCTAACCGAAGCGATTCACTTTCTGAAAAGCCAGCAGATCACTCCGGTCTTGATGAGTCTGCCGCCTTTGAATGCGGATAACTATTTCAAATGGGTCAGCAAAAACAATCCGGAGGCGGAGAAGAACATCCTAAAATGGCTCGGCAGCGTCACGAAAATTTATTGGTGGCAGGAACGTTACAATTCCACCATCCTGAAAGTATCGGAAATGACGAAGACAAAGTACATAGATGTACGGGGGGCTTTTCTGGAGCATCCCGATTACACGAAATTCCTTTGCTCCGACGGCATCCATCCGAATCAGGCCGGCCATAGGATCATTTGCGAAAAAGTGCTGGAATTCGTGAAAAATAACTATCAGCACTTGTTGCGTGATCATCATGGCGGACTTGCGTAATAAATCCAACTGCGGAACTTTCCAAAATTCAAAACCCGGCCGGTTCAAATACGAACCTCGCCGGGTTTTCTTATGGAATGCCTACCCTTGCCTTACATGGCAAGGAGCTTACATATCCAGCAAATCATCGATAATCTCTTCGCGGCCGACCGGGGACCAGCTCATGCCGATCCAATTGGGGATGATCCGGGTCCGGTTATTCCGGACCGCCTGGCTGTTTTTCCAGACACCGCTCTCCAGTACGCGGTCAAACACCCGCTCCTCCTCCATCAGCACTTTATGTTTATAAATGAATAAGTAGTCGCTCTCCAGCACGGGCAGATTGTGAAGCGGGTACTCGAAATTCTGTTCACCCAGAGGCACGCAGCTTCCGGGCTTCAATCCCAGTTCGGCGTACAGCAGTTCGTTCAGCGGGTGATTGACGCAGCCTTGGATCCGAATTTTCCGGTTATACAGCCGCAGCAGCGACACGGAGTCGTTACCGATAAGCTCCGTCAGCTCTTGCCGGGCATCAGCGGCTTTACGTTCCAGCCGGCGGCAGTTCTGCTCCGCTTCGTCCTCGCGCCCTACCAATTCGGCAATGATCCGGTGGTTTTTCCTCCAATCCAAGGTGAAATCCAGGAAGACGGCGGGCGCGATCTCTTTCAAGGCGGCCTGAAAATGGCGGTGCCGGTGATCCCCGATAATCAAATCCGGAGTCTCGCTCCGAAGCTCGCTTAACTGCCGCGCAATCCACTTGTGGCTGAACTCCTCGCTCTGGTCGGGATATCTGGCCCCGTTCATGACATAAACCGCCCCGGTTCCCAAGGAACGCAAATTTTCCTGGTAGTGGTAACAGGACGCGACGGCGACGCGCAATTCCTTGCGCTTCATGTAAATCGTCGGTGACACCCCTACCTCCCGCTTAAACAGGCGGCTGAAATAAAACTCGTTCCCAAAGCCGGACTCCCCCGCCGCTTCCTTCACGGAAACGTTCGGACGGGACAGCAGCTTTTTCGCGTGGGCGAGGCGGATGTGGCTCAGATACTCCACGGGGGTGAGGCCCTTCTCTCGCTTAAAGCTTCTGGAGTAAGAACTGGGCGTAAGCCCGGCGATATTAGCCAAAGTGTCAAGAGCCACCTTAGACCGAAAATACCGATGCATATAGCCGATACTCTCTTCCAGCCCGCTGTCCCCGGAAGTATCTTTGTTCACCCGTGGCAGATTCAGCGCATCGTAAATCAGGCTTTGGCCCCGCAATTGAAATTCCTCCCGCCCGACGCCGGGTTCCCGGCTATCCTCATATAACCGGCACAACTCCTCGAAGAATGGTCGTACCGGATCAAGATCCAGCTTGCCGGGCGCCTCCCGGAAGTTGCCCAAATTTCCCGAGTCCGCCAGCCAGCGCTTTCCGTACCTTTGAAGTTGCAATGGCCGGATCAGCATCAACTGGTATTGCAGGATACCAGACTCCAGGTTCAGCTCCAGAGACAAGCCCGGCGTCAAAAAGTAACAAGCTCCCCGCCCGATTTTCTCGATCCTGCCGTCAATATTCACCCATCCGCTACCCTCCGTGACCAAACACAGCATATAAACCGGAATGATGATGCTTTGGCCGGAGGCCGGGACATGCTTCGGGCAGGTTCTTTTATGAATCGAGGAAAATAACAACATAGGCCATCCGTGTGACCCCGGCTGTCGATTCCTGAGTTTCGATGTCGATGACATATCCAAGACCTCCAGGTCAAAAAAAATCATTGATAATGATTATCAATGATTTTAAAGGATTTTGCATCATTTGGAAAGCGGAAAATGGTCCAAGACCGTCAGTCTGCTTTCCGCCGCCTCCCGTGGCCTTGCCGGAGGAACGGCCTCCGCGTACCCCGCCAGCAGGACGCCTATCACTTTTTCACCCGGCTGAATCCCCAGGTCCGAGCGAAAACGCGGGTCATGGATGTAAGGATTGGTTTTCCATACGACCCCAAGCCCCTGCTCCCAGGCAGCCAGTTGAAAATTCTGGATCAGGCAGCACACGGCACCAAAGTCCTCTTCCCGTTGTTTCGGCCGGGGATCCTCCTGCTGCAGAACGATAAGCTGGGCCGGAACGCCGGCCAAATAGGCGTGTCTCTGGGCTCCGACCTTTTCCCGCTCCTCGGCGGTGTAGGTTCGGAGGACGGCATCCGCAAATGCCGTCCGTGCTTCATCCATGACCAGTATGAACCGCCAAGGTTGCCGGTTCCCATGATTGGGTGCCCATACGGCTACGTTCAGCAGATCGATGATCTCCTCGCGCTTCACCGGATCCGGTTTGAATACCCGGACCGAGCGGCGCGCCATAATCAATTCCGCCACGGGCCGCTTCTTCGGGTCTAATCCCTGTTTTCCTTCACAGACTTCGATGTCTTTTGCTTGAACCATGCCATCCCCTCCTATTGATTTCTGCCCGCATAAAGCAAATAAATGAAGAACGGAGCGCCGATTGCTGCCGTAAATACCCCTGCCGGCACATCCAACGGCAGGAACAGCGTCCTGCCCGCCAAATCGGCCAGCATAACAATCAGGGCGCCCAGCAGCGCGGATACCGGCAGCACCCGCCCGAAATCGGCGCCGACGATTTTGCGGGCCATGTGCGGCGCGAGCAGGCCGACGAAGCCGATCGCCCCGGCGACCGATACCGCCGAACCGGCCAAAGCGACGCTGAGAAGAATCTGAAGCAATCGGGTCAGTTGCACCCGGCTCCCGCTGCTGGTGGCGATATCGTCGCCCAATTGCGAAATATTGACATGACGCCTCAGCAGCATGGACAGCGGCAGCAAAAGGACGGTCCACGGTAACAGCAGCAAGACATGCTGCCAGTTCGCCCCGTAGACGGAACCCGTCAGCCAGGTGTACGCCTGCCCTGCATCATTGCGCGGATTAAAGACGATCATCATCGTCGTGGCCGCCGACATCAGAGACGACATCCCCACGCCGATAAGGATCAGGCGGAACGGGGTCACTCCCTTTTTCCAGGCGAATACGTAGAGGACGAATGCGGCGGCTGCCGCTCCGGCCAGAGCGGATACCGGCAGCCAGCGAATGCCGATTACGCCGACTCCATAGGTCAAGAACGCGACCGCTGCCGCCGAAGCTCCGCCCGTGATCCCCAGAATTTCAGGCGATGCCATCGGATTACGGGCTACCGCTTGCAGCAAGGTCCCGGCAGCCGCCAGGGAAGCTCCGGCCAGCATGGCGATCAGCAGCCGAGGCAGCCGTAATTTCTGCACAATCATGGCATCCGCCTCCGGACCGGCCCCGGTCAGGCTGCGCAGCACGTTTCCGGGGGAGATGAATGTATCCCCCAGGCAAGCGCTGGCCAGAGCGGCGATAACGAGGCAGGCGAACAGCGTGCAGCCCGAAATCCATCTTCTCTTGTTCATGATTTGCCAATCCCTCTCCGGGCAAGGTACATAAAGAACGGAGCGCCGATGACCGCGGTCATGACGCCGACCGGCATTTCCTCGGGAATCATGATGTAACGAGCCGCGATATCGGCTAGCAGAAGCAGTACCGCTCCCAGCACACCGCAATAAGGAATCAACCATCGATGATCGATACCGGCGATGTGCCGGGCAACATGCGGCACGACGATGCCGATAAAACCGATCGGACCGGCAATGGAGACCGAGCCCCCGGCCAATACGACCACGATCGCCCCCATCCCGATTTTCAAGGCGGCGGTCCTCTGCCCTAATCCTTTGGCGGTGTCCTCGCCCATAAGCAGCACGTTCATGCTTTTGCCGAGCATCCAGGCCACCGCCCAGCAGAGCATCATATACGGGGCCACGGTAGCCAGCAGCTCGGGAGAGCGGCCCGCGATCGTGCCGGTAAGCCAGAACAGCACGGTGCTCAGCCCTTGCTTATCCAACGCCAAAATCCCCTGCGTGAACGAAGAGAACAGCGCGGTCAATGCCGCCCCGGCCAGCACGATCTTGAGTGGGGTCAATCCTTCCCGACCGGCGGAACCGAGAACGTATACGGTAACGGTAGCCGCCGCTGCGCCCACGAAAGACGCCCACATTAGAACAGGAAGGCTGGACACGGAGAACAGGACCGCCGCGCCGACGACAAAGAATCCGGCCCCGGCATTGACGCCCAACACGCTGGGCGAAGCAAGCGGGTTGCGGGTCAGCGTCTGCATCAGCGCCCCGGCTACGGCCAGGCTGGCGCCGATGACGGCAGCGATCAGAGCCCTTGGTACCCGGGTCGTGCGAATGATGATCTGCTCCGTGATGCCGGCGTCATAATGGAACAGGGAATCCCAAGCGGTACCGAAGCTGTAATTCGTAGCCCCCAGCATAATGCTACCCAGCATGGCCGAAAGCAGCGCCGCGATTCCCAAGCCCAAGCCTGCTGCCCTCCATCCTCGCATAGCCTCCATCTTCATGGTTGCACTCTCTCCGGTCATCATTTATTTGATATCGAAATAGGCGTACACATCATCGAGCATGGAATTGGCCGCCAACACTCCGCCGCTCAAGTTCCAGGTAATGACATCGACCTCGATATGCTTCCCGTTTTTCACGCCGTTCAGGGTGCTCCACAACGGATGGGAAGTCCAGTCGTTTCTTGTGTTTTCTGTGCTGGGATCATCCGGACTGATGCGTGTAATGTCAAAAATATAATCCCCGTCCAACTGAGCCATCTGCTCCTTGGAAGTCAGATTGACCACCGCCTTGCCCTCAACCCGTTGGGCTTCAGGCCGGCCGATGCCCAGCTCCTGGAAGATGGTTCCGGCAAACCCTGTGACATAGAATCGCGCGCTCCCGTCCTTTTCGAACCGGACGATTGATACCTCCGTATCCTTTAGGCTATCCCCGGCCTTCGTCTTGAAATCCGCCACCCTGTCATCCCAGTCAGCGATAAGCTTCGCCGCCTCCTCATCCATGTACAACGCTTTGGCCCCGATCTCCAAATTGTCCTTCCAGTCAAATATCTCTTCCGTAATCAGCGTCGGCGCAATGTCTTTCAATTGCGGATAAATTTTCTCATGCCGCGTTTTCGTACCGATGATCAAGTCTGGCTTCAAGGCCACGATCGCTTCCAGGTTCGGCTGGTTTTCCTCGCCTAGATCTTTCACACCCTCCATTTTGTCCCGTAAAAACTCGTACCAAGGCTTTTGCTCCCACGATTCGACCGCGCCTACCGGTTTGACTTCAAGAGCAGCCGTGATGTCCACCATTCCGTTAAACAGAACTACGACCCGCTCCGGCTTTTTCTCCAGCGTCACCGTTCCCAGGGCATGCTCAATCGTTCTCGGGCCCTGACCGCCATCTCCTCCGGTCGCTTCGCCCTCGGCAGCCTGAACGGACTTCGCCGTATTGCCTCCTTCCGTTCCCCGGTTTTCCGTTCCCGCGCTATTTGAATTGGCAGTGCAACCTGCTACGGCCAGTGCCAAAATCAACGCCATGATCATGTTGAAGCTTTTCATTTCTTGACCTCCCGCTAAGGTTTATTGATAATGATTATCGATATCAATATATACTCCAGGAATGAGATTGTACATGACCGATTTTGTCCCATTCCATCACCGATTTTGTCATTAATATCATTAAAAAAGCCCGCC
Organism: Fontibacillus phaseoli; assembly: GCF_003337355.1. GTDB lineage: Bacteria > Bacillota > Bacilli > Paenibacillales > Paenibacillaceae > Fontibacillus > Fontibacillus phaseoli. The sequence continues at coordinate 460,267 of NZ_QPJW01000003.1, forward strand.
CCCTACCGGGAACGGACTTTCTTGCGGCTCATTTTTTTGACCCTTGATTTGCTAGGCTTTGCTTCGCACCTTCACCACTTGCTTTGAAGGTCCCGCCAAACTTTCTTGTTGCTGTATTGTTTGTCCGTGCTGATATCCGGTCCGAACCATCCTGGCGGGTCAAAATTCAGGGCTTCCTCTTCCGAACCGAATTCCACTTCCAGCACCAGCATGTTGATTTGACGGTAATCGTCGATTTCGATCGAGACGCCATTCCAGCTTGCCGTGATCCGTTTTTTAACCAGCGGCACTGCGCGGCGGATATGGATCATTTGCTCGTATAGTCCAGCCGATATATCATACTCCACTTCCTCACGGGCCAAACCGAATCCCCGCTTGAAAGTATGAGTATACTTCAATTCCCCGGTGGCAAGATCTTTGATTTTGCGGACCCGCAGTTCCTGTTCGCCGTCAAGTGCCAAATAGGTCTGGTCAATAACTTGTTCTCGAGTAATGAGAACAGCGCCTTCTTCAATCAGCGCTTTCGGATATTCCGGAAGCAAAAATTTCCGTTCAATTTCAAGCGGCATGCTATTCATTCTCCTTGCTGATGGTTTCTTATCCCAGTGTATCATAGCGGGCATGGGCAGGCGAACGGTTAGGCGCGCTATTTTCGCGGATTCCATCGCTAGTAAGACATCAAGTTTTTGTACAACTGCGCCGTCTGATCCTCCGGGGACGTATCCAATTCTTCCCTGAGAAATAAAACGAAAGCCTCATAATAGCGGACTAGCGAAGCGTAATTGCCCGAGCTCGCATAAAGCGCTATAAGCATCCGGCACAATTCCTCGGAGAACGGTTCAAGGAGAATCAACGCCTCCATCCGCTGTATTGCCCGCAGTTCTTTCCCCGTTTTCCGTTCATATTCCACGGAGAGAAGACTGGCTTTGATAAACTTCAGACGCAGCTCCTCCGCAAGCGGCTTTGCCCAAAAATAATCATGTTCCTCCAGATAATCCCCACGGTACAAAGACAATGCACGATCCAGGCTCTCCCATTCCCGAAGGGTGACAACTTCTTGCCTGCCCGCAACCTGCTGGAACAAGTCAACGTCTGTCTGCACGTTGCCCATGACAAGCCGGTAACTGTCGTAAGCATAGTCCACCCGTATTCCGCTGCCTCTGGACTTCAGTATTTTCCTTACTTGATAGACCGAGGTATGAAGCTGGGTCACCGCTTTGTCGACCGGAAGCTCGGGCCACAGGGTTCGCAGGATGATTTCCTTGGTCACCCGCTTATTCCGATGGTGCACCAGAAAGGCGAACATTTCCTGAGCCTTCTGGGTTCTCCATTTGATCTCGCCGCCCGCCCCCTGGTTCTCGTTCCAGGACAATTGCTTAAAACAAAGAATCATCGGTTCTTTGGAATCCTTCTCTTGAACGGCGCTTTTTTGAAGCAAGAGCTGCGCTTCGAGCCGATTGACCGTCTTGGCTAAACGTTCCGGCTCCACCGGTTTGAGCAAATAATCCAGCGCGTTTCGTTCGAACGCCTCCACCGCGTAATGGTTATACGCCGTTACGTACACAATCAACACATCCGGATCGATCATCCTTAACCGTTCCGCCGCCTCCAGGCCATTCATTTCGGGCATCTCGATATCCAAAAAGATCACTTCGGCTTTCTCAGCCTCCAAATGTTCCATAGCGGATTGAGCCTGTGTGTACTTGCCCGCAACCCGGACGCGCCCGTCGGCCTCGATCAGCCGTTCCAACTGCATCAGCGCCGGATTTTCATCATCGATCAATATCGCCTTCAATCCCGTCACTCCCCATCTCCGGCTGACCGCCTGTAGCTTTCCTTCATCTTTTTTACCCCGAATCGAACCTGGGTCCCCATCTCTTCGCGGCTTTCAATGGTCAGACCCTCTCCGTATAAAGTGAGCAGCCGGGTGTGAATATTTCGCAATCCCACGCCTCCGTGACCGCTGGTCCCCGATAACAGGGAATCGATCACATCAGGCGGGATTCCCACACCGTTATCCCGGACAGTGACGCAAATGAGGTCCCCCTCCTCCCGGATCGAGAGATGGACCAGACCACCGCCTTGCTTTTGCATGATGCCGTGCCTCACCGCGTTTTCCACAATCGGCTGGATGCTGAGCGGGGGAATCAGCAACGTCATATCGGCCGTAAGCTCCAGCCTTACTTCAAGGCGCTCTTGAAACCGAGCTTGCTCCAAACGTAAATAAGATTGTACTAAAGTCATCTCTTTTTCCAGCGTGACCAGTTGATCCCTGTTTTGAAAATCGAAGCTGCCGCGCAAATATCGGCTTAACTCAAACAGAAGCCGTGAAGCGGCATCCGGATCGGAAGGAAGAAAGGATAGGACTGTATTTAAGGCATTGAACAAAAAATGAGGCTTGATCTGTGCCTGTAAAAAGGCCATTTCCGACGATATCGCCGTCTGAACCGATTTGCGCAATTCCAGCAAAGTACGGACCCTTGCCCTTAATTCGTTGGCATCGACCGGTTTCCGCAGAAAATCGTTCACTCCGGCTTGAAAGCCGATTTGAACGTCCTCCGGCAAACTTCTTGAAGTCAGGAGCAGCACGGGCAGTTCAAACAACGAGTATCGGCTGCGAATTTCCCTGCACAATTCCACCCCCGTCATGCCAGGCATCATCCAGTCCGCGATGACCAGATCAACCCGTCTTCCGTTGCGCAGCTGTTCCAACGCTTCGGTCCCGTTGTAGGCCTCGATTAAGGAATAGTTCTCTATGGATAATAAATGGTGTAGCACCTTCTGGTTCATCGGATCATCATCGACCGTCAGAATGATGAACTGTTCCCCTTTAGGTTCTCCTTCATGAAACTCACTCTGTTCTGCCGCTATAACTTCGCTAATCCGATCCGGGACACTTTGAACCGGAGGCCGGGCAGCCGGAATCGAAGGGAGCGTAAAATAAAACACCGAACCCCGGCCAAGCTCGGATTCCGCCCAAATTGTGCCGCCCCCGAGTTCCACGAGCTTCTTGGATATGCCAAGGCCAAGGCCCCTGTCTTCATGGCCTGCGGCGGTCTCATCGAACGATTTGAAAATATCGTCAAGCCGTTCTTTGGCGATGCCGATTCCCGTATCTTCCACGGAGATGGTGACTTGCCCGTTTGCGGCAGACGCGCTGACCCGGATAATCCCCTGATCGGTAAATTTAACGGCATTCCCGAGCAAATTGTACAAAATTTGATGGAGTCTGTCCTCGTCCGTATCCAGCCACGGCAAATTGTCCGGCCAATTGTGCTCAAACACGATATTTTTGGATCCCGATAAAAGAAAAATAACTTCCATGACCGATCGGGTTACCGCCTTCAGATCGACGGGCTCACGCCTGAGCGCTATGTCCTCGTGTTTGAGCTTCACAAAATCAAGAATATCGTTTATTTGCACCGAGAGACGTTTCCCGGCCGTAACGATCATCGACAGATCGTTGGCTTGCTCCGGATTTACTTTGCCTGACGTCCCTTCGAGCAGGGATTGCGCTATATTGATCATGCCGTGCAGAGGCGTCCGGAGCTCGCGCGAGGTATTCGCCATAAATTCATCTTTAAGGCCGTCCACGATCAGCAGTTTTCGGGATAAGCTTTCCACTTCGGCAAAAGATCTGTCAAATCTCCGGGCAATCAGCAGCGCTTGCGTGATCACGAACATAAGCATCAGACTGGGAACAAACGCCAGGCTCTCATAACCGAACAAGCTAAATAAATAAGCCGCAATCGTCAGCAGCAGGCTCATCACGCCGACGAGGAAGAAAACCATGTCTTCGTGCCGCTCCATAATGCTCCGGAACAGAACGTACGAGGTATAAACGATACCGGTTATGGAAAACAAGAGTATGGCCGGCTCCAGCCGAGAAAACAGAACCGGGGGAAGAATTATCGCAGTGGCGACAGTCAAAACGGTAATCCCATTACATAACCGCATGGCTATTTTATGTACCGCATTCGGAATGACGGCAGCAACATAGTGCAGCAGGAAAAAATAAATGAAGGCCGAAATAAACATTTGCATTTTCAAAAACCATGCATAAGGCAGGTCGGGCAAGAACATCGACAATACCTTTTCCCCATGGGTCAACACATGCATCATGGCGGCAATGCAAAATAGCGCCAAATAAAGCAATGAAGACTCCCTTCGGAGCCAATACAGGCCTGCGAAAAACAAGGCTGGAATAAGGAATCCCGCCAATGTGATCCAGTCGGATAACAGCGCACGATCCCTTTCGCTCATCAAGGCATGCTGATCCCCGAACAGGATCGGGGTAAACACGCCGCCGGATGAGTATATATGGTTGGAGACCTGAACAAGGATTTGTATTTCGTCCCCTGAAACGGCGGCGAACCCGGCGTAAGGAATGTTGTTTGGGCGTTCCTCACTTGTGGAGCGTCCCGTCACTCCGCTGGCCCCTACCTCTTGTCCATTCATAAAAATACGGTTCGCCGTCCGAATATTCTCGGTATGAATCCCGTAAAGCTTACTCTCTTCTCCGGCAACCTTGACCTTCAACCGGAACGTTGCGTAGCCTTCGGCGGATGGCCTGCCGTCCGGGCTTATGTATTTATTCCATTTTCCCGGCAAAGTAAATATTCCGGTGAGCTGCGGCGAGTCATCCTCAGGCGTAGCAGCCGCGGCGAAATCCTCCGGAGTCAGCAGCTGATTGCGATAAAATTCCCATTCCCCGTCCAGCTTGACCACACCGTCTTCGTCAAAGTTCCAACTACTGAGGTCGAGCCACCCGCGACTCGCCTCAGGCTGGGAAGTAAAGGCATATTCTTGCACTACCCTGTAAACCGGGAGCAAAAAAATCAGCAGGGTCGCCCCTATGATAAATACAAGCCATTTTTTGTTCATTCCTTTTCGCTCCCATGTCTTTCTAGGTGTCGCTTGCTTGCAAGGGATTTCAATTTCAGACGTTGAGGTCCTGTAAAAAAGATATAGCCTTATTCAGGAAAAGTAAATCCGTTTTCGAAGAATTTAACGGTTATTTATTTCACATGGCATTCAGCGTATTTTCGGCTCCGGTTCATGTCCGCCAGTTTATTCATCTTTCTTCTGCTGACCGGCAACGAAGCAAAAAAAGCCGGTCCGATATCATCGAGATGATTTCGGATCGGCTTTACATTTTGTCTTTATTCCGTGCCCTTGGTGCTCGTGAACGTCCCGGGGCTTATGCTGATGTAACTCGCCAACTTGTCATTGCCGACTTTACTGACGTTAAACGACGCCACAAAATCGCTCTGCTGAATACCTTGGGACAGCATTTCGCTGCGATAGCTGATCATCACCTTGTCATTGCCTACCCTCATATCCAACTGCACGGAATCGGCAGGAATCATGTCGCTGATGGCGGAAAGAGCCCCTGCGACATCGCCGACAAACCCGTACTCGATCTTGTAGGCCCGCTTTGTAGGAGGATGCAAAGCCGCAATCACTGCACCTCTTTTAAATGACGCCTGCTTCTCGTCACCCGAGTTATATCCGAACTCGTCTTCCAACACGGAGAGCGTATCCCCAATGCCGCCCGAGGCCGTCAATTGCTCCGGCAAGGAAGAACTCTCCCCGGCAGGCTCCACCTCATCCGGAATTTCGTCGCTGATGATTTCGTCCGGCATATTGGGGCTATTCTCCGGTTCAGCCTCCCGTGACTCCAGTTCCGCCTTTTTTTCGGCGGATTTTTCAGCAATACCGGCAGGCTTGGCTGCGCCGGATAGCTTACTGGCCGACTGTGTTGGCTTGGTTTCCTCCACAGCCTCTCCCGTCGTGTGCTTCGCTTCACTGGCTTGTGCGGCTTTGTGTTCGCTGACGGCTTCAAGTCCGCCGAATAATAGAATGCAATAGCCGATACCCGCCATTACGGCGTAGACAGCAATACCGCCTTTTTTCTTTTTTTTCAAAGCGTAAACAAAAGCCGGAATACAAATCAAAAACAGCACTAGTCCTAAAATTGCTATGATGGCCCACATCGGTCACACGCTCCAACTCTCTCAAGTAATCTAAGTATGCAAAAAAATAACCCGTCATGGACAAGCCCGTGACGGGTTATTACTAATATAATCGTTTTGCGCGGCCTAGGCCATCACTTTGCAAATATTGTTCGTGAATTCTACCGGATCCTCGATCGGCAGGCCTTCGATCAACAGGGCTTGGTTATATAGCAGGCTGGTATACAGACCCAATTTATCCTTGTCGTTCTCGAACGCCTCTTTCAAGGATTTGAACACGTCATGATTCACGTTGATTTCAAGAACTTTGTCCGCCTTGACCTCCTGGCCGTTAGGCATAGCGTTCAGCACTTTTTCCATTTCGATCGAGACTTCGCCTTCAGCGGACAAGCAGACCGGATGGGTTTTAAGGCGTTTCGAAGCCTTAACCGATTTTACCTTGCCGGAGAGTAGCGAATTCATCGCTTCGAACAAATCCTTATTCGCGCTTTCAGCCTCTTTATCTTCTTGCTTGTCATCCTCGGACTCAATGCCAAGATCGCCGCTGGATACCGATTTGAATTCCTTCTCCTTATAGTTCAGGATCATCTTGATCGCAAATTCGTCGATATCGTCCGTAAAGTACAGAATTTCATAGCCTTTGTCGAGCACCATTTCGGTTTGCGGCAGTTTTTCCAGCCGATCCACGGATTCGCCGGACGCATAGTAAATATATTTCTGGTCTTCCGGCATTCTGGAGACGTATTCGTCCAGGGTAACCGGCTTTTTCTCTTTGGAAGAGGTAAACATCAGCAGGTCTTGCAATACTTCCTTGTTCATGCCGTAGTCATTGTAAACGCCGAATTTCAACTGCCGGCCGAACGCCTCGTAAAACTGCTCGTATTTCTCGCGATCGTCTTTAAGCAAGGTCTGCAGTTGGCTCTTGATCTTACTCTGGATGTTCTTCGCGATCAGTTTCAACTGACGGTCATGCTGCAGCATCTCACGCGAAATGTTCAGCGACAGGTCTTCCGAGTCGACCATCCCTTTAACGAAGCTGAAATAGTCCGGGAGCAAATCTCCGCACTTGTCCATGATCAACACGCCGTTGGAATAGAGCTCCAGCCCTTTTTCATATTCCTTGGTGTAGTAATCGAACGGCGTTCTTTCCGGAATGAACAGGATGGCATTGTAGACGACCGCCCCGTCCGCTTTGATATGGATATGCGATACCGGCTTGTCAAAACCGTAACGCTTCTCCATGTAGAAATTCTCGTAATCCTCATCCGTCAGTTCGCTTTTGTTTTTCCGCCAGATCGGCACCATGCTGTTGACGGTTTGCTCTTCGCGGAATTCTTCGAATTCCCCTTCGCTACCTTCCTTCGGGCGATGGGAGGTCACATCCATTTTGATCGGGTAACGGATAAAATCGGAATATTTCTTAACGATCGATTTCAGCCGGTACTCTTCCAAATACTCGTCATACTGGTCGTCCTCGGTGTTTTGCTTGATTGTCAAAATAATGTCCGTCCCGACGGTATCCTTATCGGCAACGTCTATCGTGTAGCCGTCCGCCCCGGTGGACTCCCATCTATAGGCCTCCTCGCTCCCCAATGCGCGGCTGATTACGGTCACCGTATCCGCCACCATGAAGGCGGAATAGAAGCCGACCCCGAATTGGCCGATGATGTTGTGGCCGTCCTTCGCCTCGTTCTCGTTCTTGAAGGCGAACGAGCCGCTGTTGGCAATAATGCCGAGGTTGTTTTCCAGGTCTTCCTTCGTCATGCCGATCCCCGTATCGGAAATGCTTAGTGTACGGTTCTCCTTGTCGACGGTCAGTTTGATGAAATAGTCGTCCTTATTAAAGGTGAGGTTCTCGTCCGTCAACGCCTTGTAATAGATTTTGTCGATGGCGTCGCTGCTGTTGGAAATGAGCTCTCTCAGGAAAATTTCCCTTTGCGTGTATATGGAGTTGATCATCATTTCCAGCAATCGTTTCGATTCCGCTTTAAACTGCTTCTTTGCCATGATTAGTTCTCCTTTCCTTAGCTAAACATTATATTAGCACTCTAACGCTCAGAGTGCTAATTCCATAATTCTATATTAATTATCCTGATTTTTGATGTCAATACAATATGACTCCGAACCTATAATTTCCCGTTGTGAGTTCCGCTTTTAATCATTGATTCAAGTTTTATATACTGTTCCCTAGCGATGGTCAGCCAGGTGATTTTCCGGCCCGGTTCCGCCGAAATGAAATGCTTCTGCTGGGTTCTCTGACCCCGTCGCAGGACTTCTGCACTAGTCGTACCTGGTTTTGAACGTTGGACTCCCTGTAGGTACGCAACACCCCGGAGGCGACCCGTTACGCCTCGTTGACGATTTGGCTTGTTCTCGATTCGATGTCCGGGTCCAGGTTTTTCAGCTTACTCTGTAAATCGTCTGACCGTGCCATATTCACGAGCAGGAGACCTTTTGAAGCGGAGGACAGCCCCTTGGCCACTTTGTTCTCGAAACTTTTAACCGAATACGCGGCTTGTTTGCCGAAATCCTTTATTTTTTCGTGATCAGTTTTGTCATGGTTTGTACGCCGGTTTTAAAAGCGTTGGCTTTCGTCGATCTCTATTCACCATAATCTTCCACATAGGGTGCCTTATGTAATTAGTAACCATATGCTTTTCTAGTTGGATTGGATCTCTACGGAATCATGCCTTCCCCTTACCACTCCGGATTAAAGTCAGGAAGCTGAAAAAATTCTCCGAACGGCGGGCAATGACCTGATCGAGGCAATCCTTGACCCGTTTCAATTCTTGATCCAGCAATTCGAAAAATTTGCAACTGGAAACTATCCTTCTGCGTATCCGCATCATACGATTCCTGCCCAAGCTTAAACAGGGCACCTCCCAGCAGCACCGTCCGGATGCCTTCGAATATTCGAACGACGATACTAAACATATTTTCACTCTCCCTTGTAGGATAAAATATGGTCTTCTATGGATGTGCCTATTTTTTGCTTTTCTGCTTCTGCTGCTGTTGTTGCAACTCCGAGCTTTTCTCGCAGCTTTAGCCCGCCGCCGGTCATCCGCAACCTGAACCTCGCGGGCCGTACACGGAATAGAGCTATTAACCAAATATACTACCCAAATTCCGATTCAATCTCTACCATCCATGGGATAAATCTCGAAAGATTTTTTATCAGCCGTATCTCCCTCCGTCCCGTCGTTAGAATGACGTTCCCTGGTGAAAACCGTAAAAAGTAAATCCGAAATAAAAGCGGAATCAGAAGCGGGGATGCTTCGAGTAACTACCAAATATTTGAAACGTGCTGTTGTACGGCTTGATGGGGCATGTGCTTGGCGCGACTAGTTATGCACGGCGGAAAACGGATGAGGGACGGTGTGGTCGAGTTCGATGGAAACATTAGCGGAGGAAGTCTAGCTAATGCTTAAATGCCTTGGAGTAACTTATGGTGATCTGGAGTAAACTCTAACGGACACAGCGGACCTTAATCTCGCGAAATTGGGGATTGAGAAAATCTAACGGACACAGGAGCCGTTAAAATGTAAAATCGGCGTCAAACAGGACTTCAGCGCTCCGTTAAGGGCTCTGATGTCCGTTAGATTTTGAGAACGCCGTTTTTCGGAACAATAAGGGCCCTCATGTCCGTTAGAGCAAAGTGGAGTCAGGCCAACGCTTAGCGTATGCCCACCTGTTCCCTGATCCGCTGCACCGCCGTGCGGATTTCCCCTGCGGGCATTGCGGTGACCGCCGAAATCACGGCGACTCCGTCCGCGCCCGCGCTGACAACTTCGCCGGCGAGCGCGGCGGTGATTCCGCCGATGCCGACCATGGGCAACGCGATCCCTTGGCCGCGCAATTCGCGGAGAATGCCCGGCCCCTGCACGGCATGGGCGTCGGCTTTGGATACGGTCGGATAGATCGGGCCGATGCCCAGATAATCCGCACCTTGCCGGTCCGCGAGCCGGACTTCTTCGGCGGTGTGGGCGGACACGCCTAACAGCCGGTCGCCGATTCTCGAGCGGGCCGTGTCCGCTGCTTCATCATCTTGTCCGATGTGGACCCCATCGGCCCCGATTTCCAGGGCCAGGTCCACATCGTCGTTGATGATGAAAGGAACTTCAGCCCGGCGGCAAGCTGCCTGCAGTTGGAGCGCCAGCGCCAGCCGGGCGTCTCCGGTGAGTGCGCCCGGTCCTTTTTCGCGGAACTGGACCAGGGTAACGCCGCCGGCCAAGGCCTCCTCCACCACGCGGAGCGGTTCCGCAAAGCAATTCACGCTGCCGATAACGAGATACATCCGTAACAATTCCCGCATTCTCGCAGGAGAGATTCTCCCGCTACTGCCATTCTCCCGACTCATCTTGCAGACACCGCCATTCTCCGGCGGTACGCCCAGTGATTGGTCGGGCCGTGCCCATGGCCCAAAGCCAGGACGTCCTCAATCGCCGCCTGAATGAAGTCCCGGGCGATTACAATCGCTTCCGGCGCAGGCAAGCCCTTGGCTAGACCCGCGGTTAGTGCGGCGGAAAAGGTACAGCCCGTTCCGTGCGTATGGACCGTGGGTATTCTCTTCCCGCTCAATTCCGTAAAGTTGCCGCCGTTATATATCAGATCAACGACCTCCATGTTGCCGCTATCTCCGCGCTCATAAATTCCTTCATGCCCATCATTCCCGGCTTTTTCACCATTAGCGCCATTCACGGTATTCACGGCATTCCCCACATTCCCGACACCCCCGTCGCCCCCGTCATGTCCGCCCTTGATCACGACCAGCTTCGGTCCCATAGCGCTGATGATTTTGGCAGCCTCCCTCCGGTCCTGCATCGTACGAATCGCCATCCCGGCCAATACTTCCGCCTCGGGGATATTCGGTGTGACTACCAGGGCCAAAGGAAGCAGCTCCTCTTTTAGCGCAAGGACCGCTTCCTGCCGCAACAATTCAGCGCCGCCTTTCGCAATCATCACCGGATCGACGACGACCCGCTCCCAGCCGAATTTTCTGATTTCGGCGGAAACGGCCCGGATGATGCCGGCGTCAAACAGCATCCCCGTCTTCACCGCATCGACGCCGAGGTCGGAGCCGACCGACCGGATTTGCTCAGCCGCCGCCTCCGGCGGCAGCGGGTAAACTCCGCTGACGCCGAGCGTATTCTGCACGGTCACTGCCGTAATGGCCGACATCCCGTAAACGTCCAGTTCCTGGAACGTTTTGAGGTCGGCCTGGATCCCGGCTCCGCCGCCGCTGTCCGATCCGGCGATCGTCAGCGCTTTTGAAATACGGAGGCCGGTCACGACAGGCCTCCTGCAGACACCGCCTGGATTTCCCGAACGGCGGCGTAGCCCTTCAGCGAATGCGGATGCAGCTTCGCCAGCTCGTCCAGGAAGGCGGTCTGGAAGCTGCCCGGCCCGAATGCAGCCGTTCGCTCGGCGGCGCGGGAAGCCGCCGTGCCGTAGAAGGCCAGCCCGGCCGTTCCGGCAAGCAGCAAATCCTGCTCGACCGCCGCAAAAGCGCCCAACACCGACGTCAACAGGCATCCCGTGCCGGTCACCTGGGTCAGCAGCGCGTCTCCGCCGCTGATCACCCGGCACAGCCTCCCGTCGGTGATGACATCTTCGCGCCCGGTAATAGCTACGACGGTTCCCAGTTCCTGCGCGGCCCGTACGGCCAGGCAGGCATTGTCGTAGCTCCCGCTTTCCCCGGCGTCCACACCCTTGATTTCCCGGGCTTCACCGACGAGATGGGCAATTTCAGCCGCATTGCCGCGCACCAGCGAAATCTTGACCTCCCGTAAAATCCGCAGCGCGGATTCCGTCCGGAACCGGATTGCTCCCGCTCCAACGGGATCGAGCAACACCGGTACCCCGTTTGCATTGGCGGAAAGCCCGGCAATCACCATCGTATCCACCAGTTCGCCGGTCAAAGTTCCGATATTCAGCACCAGGGCTCCCGCAACTTTGGCCATATCGGCAACCTCTTCGGGAGCATAGGCCATCACCGGCGAAGCGCCCAGCGCATAAAGCCCGTTTGCCGTAAAATTGGTTACGACCACATTGGTCATGTTGTGAACGAGCGGCTTTGCTTTTTGCATTTTCGTCAGGAGATAAGACAGCTCTTTTTCCAGCATACTCGTATTCATCTACCTCTCACTTGGTTTAAAATTGAGGATCGCCCTTGACTTCCACCAAAAAATCAGCGCTCACAGCACCGGGGCCTTCATCGGAACCGGCCATACCTCCTGCTTGTAAGCCATGTCCCAGAACATATATTCCAATTGACAGCTATGCATAAAATGATCCTTCATTCGCCCGCGTTCAGCAGCGGTAGCCGCGTCCGCCCACGCATCCACCTGCATCCGCATTTTTGCGGTAGCATCTCCTGCCTGATCTCCATAAAAAGAAATCCAGTCGCGGAACGGATGATAATCATCGGGTCGTACTTCCTCCATTAAGGTTTGGCCGATCTCCAGATACGTCCAGGGACACGGCAGCAGTACCGCCATAATTTCACCAAGGCTGCCTTCATGGGCCACCGTCAACATATGCCGAATGTAATGGTGCGCAGACGGAGCTAGCGGATAACCCTGCAATGCCTCGTATGTCACCCCGGCCGCCGTGCAGAAATTTTGATGCGGATGAACCTCGCTATGCAAAATAAAATGAATCTGCTCTTGAAAAATCGCGATATCCTCGCGCCGGGAACATTTTGAAATCGCAATACCGTAAATCCGCATATAGGCATTCAAATATTCATAATCCTGTTTGACGTAATGAATCAACTGTTCCCGGCCCAGCTTTCCTTCCGCGATGCCCCGTATAAAGGGATGTTCAAAGATAGCCTGGAACAAGCCGTCCGCCTCGCGGCGAAGCTCTTCAGAGAAACTCACCTTTTTCCACCTCCGAAAAAATGACGTTAAGAACCGAAAGTACCGCTAGCGGGACCGCGCGTCCCATTACCGCCCCATCCGTCCCCTTTGAACGTCGTCCCTCTTTCAACTACTTGCGCGGAGATTCATTAGTTTTACCATTCGGTACAAAAAGGCACCAAAAAAGCCGCCCCGGAAACGGAGCGGCTTCATCTGCGTGAACTAAGCAACCAATCTGCATGAAGATGTAAAAGGCCGGCTCCACTTTCCTACGCTAGTACGAACTAGATCAGGTTCAAAGGGTCCAAGATCGATTCTTGTCTCAGCCGAATACGGCTCCCCTAGTGGACTTTCTATTCTATTATTTATAACTGTACTCAGGTTTACAAGATCTGTCAAACGTTTTGAAGTTACAAGTCGTCGCGCGCATTTCCGTCACGCCCCGATTCTCAAAAAGGCATCGGATCGCCTTTATGGTCGATCATCCAAGCCTCCTGTGCTTCCATCTTTCCTTCCAGCAGATCCATGATGCCGCGCGCGGTATCCATCGGATTGCCCGGGGCCTGCGAACCGCCCATGTCCGTCTGGATCCAGCCCGGATGGAGGGCCAGGACCATGAAGCCTTGGGATGCCAGTCCGTTTCGAAGCTGGGCCGTAAAATAGTTGAGCGCGTTCTTGGACAACGCGTACGGATAGTCGCTCCCATAAGCGCTATGGAAGGAGCCCGCTTCGGACTACACGTTTATAATAGCAGGCCGGGCACTTCCATACATCAGCGGCAGAAAATACTTGGCCATTTTCATCGGCCCGTACAGATTCGTCCGCATCGTGCGGTCCATAGCCATGAAATCCAGCTCTTCGATGCGCTGATCACGGGCAAGCAAAATACCCGCATTATTGATCAGGACATCCAAGCCGTCCCAGGTTCTCCCGATTTGCTCTTTGGCAGTCATGATCGAGATTTCCTCGTTTACGTCCAATTCCAAAAGAATAAGCTGCCCCTGAGCCGAGGGAAGCAGTTCATCCAAGGCTTTCGCGCCTTCGTCCGGCGTCCTGACTCCCGCTGCCACCTCATGGCCTCGGCGCAGCGCTTCCTTTACGATCTCCAGTCCCAATCCCCGGTTAGCACCCGTCACGAGGATCTTCATTTGTTGTTCTCCAGCAGTTCGATCCAAAGCTTCAAATCGCGGGTGGCATCCAAATACGCATAACGGCCTCCGGGGTATTCTCCTTTTTGCGCCAGAGACATCCCGTGTTTCTCCAGCAGCATCACCTTTTCCTTCATACCGTCAACGACAAAAGCGATATGATGCGGTCCTTCTCCATGCTCGTTTAAATAATCGCGCCAAGTGCTAGGTTGGTCATCCGGTTCAATCAGTTCAATCTGCAACTGCCCGCAATCAAAGAAAGACAGCTTGGCACGACCGGGGGAGGGCTGCCCCATATATTCCGTCCGTGCAACTTCCACGGGATCGGTCCAGGACCAGGTGGGCTTCTCCACACCTAAAAATTCGGCATAGGCTTGCGAAACTGCCTCAATATCCTGCACAATAATTCCGATTTGCGTAATCATCCGCGTTCCGAGTATGCTTTGTCCCATTGTTCATCTCTCCTCAAGTAAAAAAATGTCTGGGTCTCAGACCTTCCGGCATGAATCTCGGATAACCAGGGAGGTGCCCGCGAGCAGGGCAACCGGCTGGACTGGAGTTTCCTGAATTCCGTGGATTACAGCCTCGGTCAGTTCATCCATCATGCCGGAGAAATCGACATGAATGGTCGATAACGCCGGCACAATCCGGGAACTTAGAAGGTGATCGTCAAAGCCAAGCAGCGAAATGTCTTCAGGAACCCTAAGCCCTTTCTCGGACAACGCCCGCAGCGCCCCGAAGGCGACGCTGTCATTCACGGCGAAAATGGCAGTCGGCAGCTTGCGGACTTGCATTAGCCACTGCGCGGTTGCCGCATAGCCGCTCTCCTCCGAAAAATCGCCGGGAACGATCCATTCCGGATGCACGGACAGCCCATGGGCCGCCATGACCGCTACGAAGGCCTCGTATTTTTCCGGGCCCGAAAGCCGCAAAGGGTCGCCGCTGATAAACGCGATATCTCGATGACCGAGCTGCACCAAATACTCGACCCCTTCCGAAATGCCGTTTCTGTTGTCGAAATTGCTGACAATCCGGTTCGGTTCGAGGCGGCCAGGCAAATGCTGATCCACAATGCCGACGATATGGCCCTCCTTGATCAGTTCTTCGACCAACGGCTCATAATTCGCTGCACCGATAAAAATCCCGCCGTCGATCCGCTTTTGGTGAAACGAATCCTTAACCATCCGATGCTCCTCGGGGTCCTGCGTATGGCGGATGATGTGGGTAAGCACGTAATGCCCGCGCAAGGAGGCGCTTTCAATAACGCGCGTAATGAGCAGATTACTCAACATATCCGTCGATACCAGGTCCGGGGAAATCATAAACAACCCGATCGTCCTTGTTTTTTTTCCTACCATTATTTGCGCGGACAGGTTCGGCACGTAGCCGTATTTTCCGATGACCTGCAGCACCTTTTCCCGGGTGGCTTCAGGAACGTTGGGGTAATTGTTGATGACCCGGCTAACGGTACTCCGGGAAACACCCGCCAGCCTGGCAATTTCGTTACTGTTGATTCCCGTTTTTTTCACGAGTCTCCCTCTTTCGATTAACACGTGTTTACAAACCCAATATAGTATGGTTATATCATCAAGTCAATCTCCAATTTAACACGTGTTAAATTGTCATATTTTACTGATTGGATCCACTTTCCCTCCAATAAGCTCCGGCCGGACTTTGCGTAAATGCATAAATAAAAAAGCCGAAGATTGCTCTCCGCGGCCTCTTATTTATACTGCTATTCCGATATTTAATGAAATCGTCCAGCTTCTTTACTTCTTATCCACCTGCAGCACCGTTACGGGTTTAAGCGTATAGGTATCTTTGATTTTCTCTTCCGCGATCACATTCAGTTTGACCAGGCTCGCGATTTTGGCGGAATCCGGTTTGGATAACATGCGCCACAGCTCCAGGTCCGGCAGGACCTCGTACAGTTTTTGTTCATCGTATTCCCTGCGGTTTTGGGAAACAAGCTTCACCACATGGGTATCAAGGTCCAGATTCATCGTCTCCCGCTCCCGGCAGTAGTCCAGAATGGCCTGACGCAGATCCGCCAGCTCCTGTTCCAGCTCCTTTTGGGTTTGCTTCACTTGATAATATCGTTCTACAATCTTGTCCAAGCTCTTCACGCTCCTCTATATCCCATGGATATGCCGGAGCAGGCCGTTTTAGCCCATTTCCCGGACGGGAAATCAACCCGCCGCTTGTTCGGAAAGAGGTAACATGATCGTAAACCGGGTCCCCGCCCGATGAACACTCTTCAAAGATACCGTACCTCCCATCGCCCGAATCGCCTGATACGAGAAGGAGAGCCCCAGTCCCGTTCCCTTTGATTTGGTGGAAAAAAAGACGGAGCCGAGCCGGTCGATCTGATCCTCCGTCATTCCGATTCCGTTGTCTTCAATGATCAGGGTGGCTTTGCCGTTCGTCGCAGTTAGATCCAGGGAAACCTT
This sequence comes from Fontibacillus phaseoli, assembly GCF_003337355.1. GTDB lineage: Bacteria > Bacillota > Bacilli > Paenibacillales > Paenibacillaceae > Fontibacillus > Fontibacillus phaseoli. The sequence goes on from NZ_QPJW01000003.1 coordinate 476,700, forward strand.
CCCGTCCGGGATATCGTAACACGCTTCAATCGCATTTTTAATCAAGTTCATAAGCACTTGTTTGGTTTTCTCGGGATTGGCCAAAATCCAGACGGGACCGGCAGAATAATGCTCTTCCAATCCGACATTGTTCATATTCGCATAGGGACGCATGACTTCCAAGGTGGCTCGCAAAAGATGGCGCAGATCCGTAGATTCCTGATGATCTTTCAAAGGCTTTGACATAGAAAGATATTCGGAAAGTATATATTCCGTGCGTTCCAATTCGCTTACGCAAATATCGATGTAACGATGAACCCGGTCGCGTTCCAAGGCAGACTCGCGGATCAGTTTCAGAAACCCCTTCACGGCCGTTAGCGGATTCCGCACTTCATGGACCAGCGATGCCGCAACCTGGCTGATCATTTCAACCTTTTCATTTTGCGCATAATTAATGACAACTTCCTTTTCGATTACAGCTTTTTGGAATAAGGAGATCAGTAACCAGCTGCCGATAAAATTTTGGGCCGGTATAACTACAATATAAAACATCAAATTATGTTCAATCGAATCGGGATTATGTAAGTACACAAGAAGAAGAGAAATGAGGGAGAAGACGGAGCCGGCCAATAAGATGACGGGCATTTTCCGCCGTGAATTCAGATAAAGCTTCCACAGAAGAAGCGACAAGGGAAACATAATGGTCATAATCAGCATCGCCAAGCCCGTTCCGTCACCGCCCAAATACAAACGGTACAACACAAACTCCAGAAGCAGAATGATCCCTGCCTGTAAGCCGCCGAAGATCAGTCCAAAAAAGACAATGACGTACCTGATATCGAAAAAATACCCGCTCACCGCGCTCGCTCCGAAGGTCATGGAAAGAAACAGACTGATGAGGCCGGTGATGACTATAAACTTCTTTGTAAAATTCCGGGGTTGGTCCCGGTAGTAAACACTAAACATCAGAAATGGCATCAGGGCAAGAAACAACTGGAGAAGTATCTCCTTTAGAACGGTCATCCGAAGTCACCCTTCATCTCTGGATATAAATTAGGTTATTTATAATAATTCCATACTTTATGTATAAACCCTTTAATCCCGCTGCGGTTATAGTGCAGGACGGCTTGCGTGTTAATCGGATTTTGCATCCGAGCCGGCACGGCACATTATAAAGGGCGTCAATCATTTCTTTTAATTCTTTGTAGAAGTTATCCCGGTGGAAATGTTCGTTCCTTCCCAATGCGTTATGTTTGTCCTCCTCCACTTTGATTGCGCTTACAAAATTGGGGGAGATGAAATGTGCAGATGATTCCAGCCGCCGTTCAGATTCACCCACTCGTCCCTTGCCCTCCGGGGCCGCGGATATTCCGGAAGCACGCTCAGCAGATACATCTCTTTCCCCCACCGGGTCCTCAAACCCTTCTCTGCTTTCCAACCGGCTTGTTCTTCATGCTGCATGACATCCCTCCGTTTCTTGGTTACTATAACAATTCTAATCTATATTTAACGTTTTGATAATCCATGATTTGGAATATCGGTTAACCCTTCGTACTTTCCACCGACTCCTCCAAAGCCTCAACATAAGCCAGTGCCAATTTGGAGAGCGCCGCATTTTTATGGCAAATCCATCCGACGTTAATACTTTCGCCGCAATCTAGCGGAACCGGAATAATTTCGTTTCCGTTGAGATCCGAGCTGAGGACCCCTGTAGAAATCGTGTATCCGTTCAGCCCGATCAGCAAGTTGAACAGCGTCGCCCGGTCATTGACCCGAATGCTTTTCGGATGGGACAAAGTGCTGAGGATTTCCTCGGAAAAATGAAATGAATTGTACTCCCCCTGCTCGAACGATAAATACGGATATTCCTGCAATTGGTCGATCGTGACGATCGCCTGCTTGGCTAGCGGATTTTGAATGCTGATGAAAATATGCGGCTTCGCCGCGAATAAACTGTTGAACTGAAGGCCAGCATCTTTTAACAGCTTATTAATGACTTTGGCATTGAAGTCGTTCAGGTATAGAATGCCTATCTCGCTGCGCCGCGATTTCACGTCCTCAATGATTTCATACGTTTTCGTCTCCCGTAGCGCCAGCTCGTATTCCTCATGCCCGTATTCCCGCACCAGGTTCACAAAGGCATTCACTGCAAATGCATAGTGCTGGGTGGAAACCGAAAAGTGCTGCGGCGGCAGCTTGCCGTTAAGGTAGCGGTTCTCCAGCAGTTCCGCCTGCTCGACGACCTGGCGGGCATAGCTTAAAAATTCCGAGCCTTCGTTCGTCAAGGAAATCCCCTTATTGGTACGTTCAAATATCGTGATCCGGATCTCGTCCTCCAAATCCTTGATCGCATTGGAAAGGCTGGGCTGAGAGATGAACAGCCGCTTGGCCGCCTCGTTCATGGAGCCGCGGCCCGCTACCTCGATGACATATTTCAGTTGCTGCAGGGTCATAGATTTTGCCCCTCTCTGTTGGTCCTATCCTTCTATTTTAAAAATGAACTACCGGCTTGTGCAACCTTTCGGGGAATATCCCGTCTGCGGTATAAACGGTTAAGGCTTACGAGCTAACTTCGGAAGGGAAAATCTATGTCAATGTCGGGACGACCCTAGATGAATTATCGAAAAAGATATCTTTAGTTCATCTTATCCAGTCGTCCCAACCTGGATACGGTTTAGTAATCGGCTAAGATCGATGTCCGTTACCACTCCGGTTTCATGCCAATGCTTGATGCAGCCGCTATAATTCAAGAGCACGCATTGCGGTTCATATCCTAACCGTTTGGCCTGATATCCCCCGGAAACCAGATTGAGGATGCAGGCCACGCCGACGATGCCAACCTTCCCGGGTTGAATAGACTGCCGGCCGAAGGCCGTCGAGGCATGCGGGATCATGAACACTTGAAAATCATGCTTCTTGCCGAGATCGGAGATAATTTTGACCTGACAGTCCTTGCTACAGCTCCGGCATACATAGCCATGTTCCGACTCAACTGCTCTACAGCCCGCCTCTCCTTTTTCTCTCATGCAGATTGGAAGCAGCACTCTCTTTTGTTCCGTATTCAAAAATTTCTCCCGAAACGCCCGGTTCATGATTTCCGCACCGACCATATTGAGGTGATATTCCGCCCGGCCGCGGGTACAGAAAATCATGTTTTCCTTCCATTTGAGCCGCTGGTTGTTCTTGTCGATGTACAGCTCCACATTTGCTGTGTGCCGCCCCAAGACTTCCCGGCTTCGGGCTTCAAACCATTTTCCGAAGGTCACCGCCTGGGATAGCTTTCGTTTGCCGTCTTCCCGGGATCTACTTTTCAGAAAAACAAGCCACTCTGACATCCTGCGGCTTTCCTGCTCAAACTCGCCGGTGGCCTGAAGCCACCCGATCAAATCAGCGAACCGGTTCATGCTCACTTTCGGCTCCACTTGCTGAGGGCCCCGCAGGAGAAAGGGATTCAGCGTCCCTTTGGTACGTTCGATTATGGCTCTGATGCGGTCACCCCTGGTTTTCCAACCGTAGACCCCCGCTAGCAATTTGCCTCCGTATTTATGAATGAATGCTGCCCGGCTGCCGTAACTTATCCAAAGCACGCCCAGCATCAAGAACTCCAATCCATGAACAAGCGGATCTCCGCTATCACTATGCCGGATCGCAGCATAACTGCTAAACTGACTTACCGCCGGTTCTTTCTCCAGCCTGCGAATCACCTCATCCGTAAATCGTTCTATATCTTCATAATATTTATCCGTTCCTTTGGCATCACTACCGTATAACGAATAGGTCACCGCTTCCACGCCTATCACCTCACCGCTGCAACTCTGTTGTTAAAATCATAACATCTTTGCAGAATCAAGATCAGTGATTATTTTCCAGCCATGCAAAAACCAGCCGCCGGTATGTGAACCGACAGCTGGTCTTTTGCTTCAGGTTTACTTGGTGTATGTCTTGAAAATGCGGTATACCACTACGGCTGCTTCCGCACGGGTTGTGAAGGCATCCGCTTCAAAGCGATTGTCGCCCCTGCCCTGCATCAGGCCAAGTCCGGCGACCTGGGCTACCGCTTTCCTGGCCCAATCCTGGATGACTGCATCGTCGGCAAATCCGGATAGCTGCTCAACCGCCAAATCCTTATTTTCCAAACTCTCCAGCACTCTGGACAAAATAACCGCCATTTCCACGCGTGTAATAAGCTGATCCGGAGCAAAGCTTTGATCGCTATATCCGGTTACGAAACCTTTGGCCACAGCGGTTTGAACATCGTTATGATACCAGTCGCTGTCCGAAACGTCGCTGAACCGCACTTCACCGTCCGTACTTTTTTCAAGCCCTAATGCACGGACGAGGAGCGAAACGAATTCGGCTCTGGTCACCTGAGCCTTAGGCGCAAACAGATCCGCACTCTGGCCGGTGACGATATCTTTTGCGGCAAGAACTTCAATCTCGTTGACCGCCCAGGCGTAGTTTGCACTGGTCACGTCCGCGAATGAGATATCCTTGGCCATGTACATGTACCGGCTGAAACTGTTCAGAGTGACGACGATTTTACCGTCGATCAAACGCCCGACCTGTTGGGTAAGCTTCCCTTTTTCGCTGATTTTGAACAGGCTGATTTTCTCCCCGTTCAACGTACCTGCGGCAAGCGCGGCAAGCGCGGCAAGCGGAATGGACAATTCGACCGGTTTGCTGAAGGTCGGCCCTTCCAATGGCTTTCCGTTCTTATCCAAAATCGCGAAATCAAAATACGTGCCTAGCGGCTTGATCGAGCCAAGGCTCAGATCGGCCAAAAGCTTCTTGGTTTCTTCTTCGGTTGCGGGGGTCACCCGGACAAATCCCGCATCCGCAGAAGTAACCGCGCCTGCCGGGAGTGTTAACGTAAGACCGTTAGGCAATGTAACCTTCGTAGGTTCATTAGCCTTGATCGCCTCCTTGACAGATCCATTTACGGATGGCTGTTCCGGTTTTGGCGTCGGAGGGATTGGAGGGGTCTTACTTCCGCCACCTCCGCTACTGCCGCCGCTTCCTCCATTTCCGCCCGAGGAAGGAGCCTTCGTCACCGTGACATCCACCGTCACGTCCAGGTCTTCGTAGCTGACTTTCACCGTCGTATGTCCGGCTTGTTTGCCGGTCACCGTTCCTTTGGCCGCTGAGGCGATCGCCGTATCGGCTACCGCATATTCCGCATTCCCCGTGACATCCGATACGGTGCCGTCCGGTCCTTTGTAGGTCACCGTCAGTTTATTCCCGACCCCTTCTTGCACGGAGAGGGATAACGGACTAACCGTAAGAACGGGCTGTTCCTGAACGGAGACCTGAACGCTTGGTTTCACATTCACGGCGATTTCATTGCCGTCGCGATCCAGCAATTTCAAATGGGCAAGCTTGAAATCATATTGCCCAAACTCTGCTCCGGCGAATTTAAAGCTAGCCAGTGAACCATCGCCGATATAACCTTCCGTTCCGTTCAAGCTGATGAAAACCTCGTGCCTGCTTGTATGCTCATCGTATTCATAAACAGCTTCCGATACCGTCAGCGGCTCGGATGGATTATGCAGTGCCTGGTGGTTATTGAACTCCGTACTCGGCGTTATCGATGCCAGTTCCAACCGATTGCTGTACAGCAAATCGAATTTTGCGGAATATACCGCACGGGTAACCGAAAAGTCCACGTCTAGAGAGAACTCTTCATTAGGCAATACCTGGTCGGATCCGACTACAGGAGCTACAAAATCATTGAATGTATACGTAGCCGTAGAGAGCGGTACCGCCAAGCCGTTTCCAGCCAAATCATAGACGAACACCTCGTAGGCGTTGTCACCCGGGTAGACCGGAACCTCGATCGCGAAATTCCCGGCATCGTCGATACTTCCGTTAAGTTGCAAGCCTTTGTCCTTGTTCTTCGCCGCAATGCCGATAACCTGGCCGATCTTCATTCCCTGGGGAACCAGCAAATCGATCATCAAATCACCGGTTACTTTGCCGGAAATAGTACCCATCATTCCCGATTCATTCAAGGTTATCGCAGGATCGCTAAGTTCGGCAATCGGGTCCTGCCTATCTATAATGAATGCAGTGACCTGATCCAACAGCGGCTCTGCTTCCACCGGGGAATTGCCAACAAAAGGTACCAAATTGTACAAATCATCTTCGAGTTCAGATCCGTCCCAATCTCTTATAATATAGACACCCGGGTCTATGCCTTCATCGATCTCTATCAGTGGACCCAGCCACTTTCCATCCGAAGTGATTAAATCCAACGAGAAGTACGGTGTATATTTGTTCACGTTAAAAGAAAGGTCTGCCAGATCGGTTTCTCCATCCCCATTCGGCGAGAAAATATCCGGTACAACCATCAGATCCGTGATCACATCATATTCCCCGACATGGACCGAGATCGGCATTTGAATTACGTGTCCGCTTGCTGTTTCGGTCAATATCAGTTCGCCTTCGTAGTAGGATTTGTCTGTATTATTCGGCACTTCCAGAGTGACGGTCAGGTCTTGCTCCCCTCCCGCAGGCACGGAAATAATTCCGTCAGAAGGAACCGCTTCAATTGGAGCATCGCCATACCACCTGGCTTCTACCGAATAGGAAGAAGACTCTCCGACGATATCCTTTACAATGACCTTACGCTCGGCATTTGTGCCATAATTGACCTGACCAAACGAAAGGCTGCCGGTATAATACGTTTCCAGTTCCCCATTGTCCACAAAGACCGTGCTTTCCTCGGTCATGGCTACCGCTTTCGCTTCCAGCACCTTTTCGAGCGCCACGCGGCCCGCCCCTTGGTCCATATGCGTATACCGGTTCCCTGTCCGGTCGTTCAGTTTCACCGTATTGTTCATCAGCAAAGCTTTAAGCTCGTATTGACTTAAATCCGGATATTTCTGCTTCAACAACGCCGCGGCGCCTGCGATATGCGGAGCGGCCATACTTGTGCCATTCTGTGCTTTATACCATCCTTCATATTCCGGCACGCTGGATAAGATGCTTATCCCCGGCGCGGAGATATCCGGTTTAATGGCACCGGAGGGTAGAGCGGGGCCGCGGGAACTGAAGCCGGCCATAATATCCTCTTCGATCGTGGATCCGAAGGAAACGCTCAATGATGGATTCGCGGCAAGTTCCGCCTTCACCCGCTCGCCGTAAGCACCCGAAATCGCGTAAATCGGAATCGTGACGTTCGCATTTCCGAGCGTCCCGCTCTCCAGTGCTTCAGGAAAATTGTTATAGATCAGGGCGGCGATAGCACCTGACTGGATCGCATTCTCGGCTTTTTCCACGAACGAGATTTCACCGCGCTTGATGAACGCGATTTTCCCCGTCAAATCTTTGCCGTCATAAGCAGATTTCTTGCCCAACCCGACGTCAACCAGTCCATAGGATTCCGTCAAGTTTTCGATGCCTTCGGATTTATCGAAGGTCTCCATGAAGAACTCGTCGCTCAATCCCGAAACCTTCAGTATCGGCGTATTCAACGGAGGTTTGGACGCTCCCACCGTGATCGCCAGCTCGGCCGAGCCCGGATCCGTTACCGTTTCTGCGTTCGGGCCGCTGTTCCCGCTGGATACTACCGCTATAACTCCTGCTTGGACGGCATTGTTAATCGCGACGGAATCCGCAGACCGCTCGTTATTCGTTTCCGATCCAAGCGACAGATTGACAACGTCCATCCCGTCTGCCACCGCGCGCTCGATACCAGCGATCACATCTTCCGTAGACCCGCTGCCGTAAGGACCCAGCACTTTATACGCAAAAATTTGCGCTTCCGGTGCCACGCCTTCGATCCCTGCCTTGCCGTCGGCACCTGCACCCCGTCCGGCCACGATCCCAGAAACGTGTGAACCGTGGGAAGTCCAATACGGCTTTCCTGCCGCGCTGACTTCCGGCGTGTTCGGATTCAAGGCACGTGCCTTCAGGAAATCCTCCTTCGTTGTCTCGTAAGGTTCTTCATCATCGTTTACGAAGTCGTATCCCCAATATCCGTCCGGGATAGCCCCTTCCAAATCGGGATGGTCATTGGCCGCCCCGGTATCGATGACGCCGACATGAATTCCGCTCCCCTTTACGCCGGCATCCCAGAAGGCATCGCTCCCTATGAAAGGAACGCTTCCTTCCGGCGTTACCAGGGTATCGGCTTCTTCTGCCGTCGCATAAACCGTGTTGTTGGGGTACACCGCTTTAACTCCGGGAAGCGAAAGCAGGTCTTCCACCTGATCGGCCGCGATAGTCAATGAAAAACCGTTAAAAATGCCGGAATATTCACGACCGATATCCGCATTCAGTTTCCCTAACGCGGACTTCTTGAAATTTTGCTGTTCCAGATCGACTTTTATTTGATGCGATGACAGCGAAGAAGCGCCGGAACGCGCCTTGCTTTGCAGTTGCCCGGCTTCGAATACCTTCACCGGCGCTTCCTGCAGTTCCACGATCACGGAGATTTGTTCACCGCCGTCTGTCGGAGGCACGAAATTTTGAGGTTCTATTGAAGATGATAAAGAGGAATTTTGCTTTTCGAGTATCAATTCATCCTGAGCAATCCCAGTCTTTGCGGACTTGTTGAAAGCTTGATCTTGGCTTCGTTTTAGCGTGACGCCCGAATCCAGAATGGCCCGATCCAGCGATACGGCATCGCGGTCCAACCTCGATACCGCTTTGCTGGTTACGTCTACGCCAAGCTTAGCGCTCTCTTGCGCTCCTGCAGCCGGAAGAAGAAGGGTAAAGCTCAGCATGAAGCTTAATAATCCGGCGATGGTTCTCCTAATTACTCTCCTACTCAAACTCTCATCTCCCTTTGGTATATTTAATTTTTAATGTGCCGAATCAAGCTGCCGTACTATATCTATTCTGCGGGTTTGTAAAATTACCTCTTAAAATTTATAAAAATATGATTATTTTTGTAAAAATGCTAGATATTACATTTTTCGACGAAAGTTTCGTATTTGCAAAGCAAGATAAGAACAGCATTCGACAGACAGGACAAAAAAGCCCTTACGTAACCCAAAGGTTGAACGTAAGGACTTCCCTTGCAAATATGGATTGAATCTTGAAGCAAGCTAATGATTTACTCCCGCCATAACCGGACGACTGCCCGCAGGTTGAAATAAGTCGCCCGAATTCAGGATCGGAGCAGAAGCGTCTCCGTTTATGAAATATTCAACCTTTCCGAACCGGTCAAGCGCTTCACTATCCGGCAGCCACACCCATTCATCAATCTCCGATTGGCAACGGTGAGCTCGGAATGCGGCGAGCTTTGACTCCAGGTGGTCGGACACGTCGATCTTCAGGATATCTTCGGGAGCATATCCGTAAGGTTCGGGATGCTCCATCCTGTCTCCGAAAGAAATAAAATACAGCGCACCCTTGCACCTGGCTCGATGATAAGCTGCGGTGGTCGCCTTCCCGATAGAACAGTGGTCAGGGTGACCGCCCAGTTTTTCATGAAAGGTTAATACCACATCGGGAGCGATGTCCTGTATCAAGTTCTCGATTCGCGCGGTTAAACTCTCCTCGTCGATGAATTCCACTGTTTTGTCGCGAATATCCAGAAACATGAGCCGTCCGATTCCAAGAGAATCGCATGCAGCCTGCAATTCCTTTTCCCGTGCCGCGGCGATAGTCTCCCGGTTAAGATAAGGCGGATTACCCATGCGGCGCCCCATCTCTCCCCGCGTAGCGCTTACCAGCGTTATCTCGACTCCCTCTGCGGCATATTTAGCCAATGTCCCGCCGCAAATAAATGTTTCGTCATCCGGGTGCGCGAACACCGCCAACAGCTTACGAGCCTTGCTCTGATTCATATCGTTCATTCGGGGAACGGCTCCTTTCCCAAATGGAGCGCAACGTCCATGCGTCCCCTGTCGTCAAATCCGGCCAGCAGCAGCCGGCCTGCCGGATCAAGCTCGTAATGGGTCAGACCCTCCATCCGTAGCCATCCGTGCCCGTCAAACCGGAGCGCCGCCCGATACGGGCCTTCTCCGTCCCCGGCAATAAAAGCATCCGTCACTTCAACCTTGAAATTCCGGACAAATACATACGAAGTCGCCTCGCTGTGAATAAAAGCGGCCGCTCCCACAAATTTGCGGAGTTCCGCCTCCACCTGCATTCTGTCGATGTTTACCATCAAGTTGGATTACCTTCTTCTTTAAAGTAATTAAGAAATCTACTCTATTATATCAAGAGTACAGAATATCGGAATTCATAATCTGTATTCTGTATTTATCCGGCGAATGGATCTGCTAACTCTTCCGTAAAAGTGCATTCATTTATCGAGTCTTTATGCGAATTATTTAGCGTCTTTGTCTAGGGGATGTTTTTATTCATCAACATGGTGCTGGGGTAAAAAAGGGAGGAATTTCAGACCATCGAACGATCACTTATGTGTTTTTTAACGCTTGGGCAATCCCCTGGAGTTGAGGTAATGACCTGAATACCGGCTACGAAATGCCAAATTAACTAGACATAAAAGGCAAGAAGTCAAGACGGATCAAGGATATGGCACGGACAAGCTGGCTTCTTCTATCGTTTGGTTATTCTAGGGATTGAGAACATTACCAGAATATTTTTACAAATTATTCAGATAGAAAGCATTAATTACTCATTAAATGAAATGCCACTAAATATGACTTACATACCATATTCAGGGATTTTATTGATATTTTTTTACATTAATGGTAATGTGATGGTTAAGGGTGAGTTGGCCAACTCCATTACCCCAAAAATATGTTTTAAAAGGAGTTTAACTATGAAAAAGTTATCGGCTCTATTTCTAACTATTTGTTTATTGTTTATCTCAAGTGTCCCCCTTGCTGCCGCTGAAGGTAACGAAGAAGTCTCACCTATAACTAATGATAGGGTTATCAGTTTTTTAAAAACAAACAATATTAATTATGAATTTTTAAATGGGGATATTAAGTTAGTCGAAACATCAACTGAATCTATAGCTGAGGTAAATGAGTTACTAGCCTCTGAGTCCAAAAGCACTCTTAATGCTATAGCTGCTATTTCTTACCCTACTCCCTACATTCATATGAGAAATCACGATATATATGATTCACAAAAATTCAAGGCAGCAAGAAAAGCAGCCTTAGCCGCAGCCGTTGTTGAATGGGCAAAGAATAAATTCTTACCAGATCCATGGAAAATTAGTATAGCTGCTGCTGGTGGGTTTGGCATCTATTATTTCGTGAATACTGATGTGGAAGATTTATATTTTTACATTAAATATTCCTATAGAGAAAAGGGACCAGGATTTTTTGATAGTAATGGTACTTTCATAGGTGACTATGAAATACTAAAAGAAATCAGAACTACTAAAAACTCAAATTATACTGGCGGTTGGGTAGAACATGACGCAAGGTTATCAACTATAGTGGATCCATGGTTCTAAGAAAAGAGGATTAAAGTATGAGATTAAACATGCTGGGTTACTTTATTACTTTTGCATTTAATTTTATAGTAGCTTACTTTATCTACGATGAGTCTGGTTATGTTAAACCTTTAATTCATTCTATTCTTATTTTGATTGTTGTTGTTATAATGGATTTAATCATGAAAAACAAAAAAAGAAAATCAAATAAATAAATGGAACTAAAAATCCAGCCTTAATCCCATAAAAACTCGGACTAGGCTGGATTTTGGTTTCTTGCCTGATTTAACAACGTTGAATACACAATTTATACGCTCATGACTAAAACGTTGAAAGATAAAGAACTAATTTATTTACAACTCTTTTCATTTGTTAGGATACATTAAAATCTAGTATAAGCTTTTAATGTTTAAACCAGTTTGGACAATCTATGATGTGCTCCTCTGTCGAAAATGGAAATATGTGTCGGTTTAATCTTTATTGCGCTTCTTGATTTATTTTTCCTCTGACACGATAGGTTACCGACTCTGCTGAGCTTCCCGTGATCACTGCCAGACCCCCTGGGAATTCTGTTCTCATCTCTTTAATTTAACCTTGAGTCAAACCTTTTTTAAACTCGATTTTAAGCTCCCAGACAAATTGATCCGCATAATAGCCCCCAAAATTAATCGATTGTTAATTCCATGTCATCGTCCTCTGATTTATTATCCATTTTTGAATTTATCCTATGCACTAGTTCTATGATTTCTGCGAAGCCGATTACTAGCAATTTTAGTTTTGATTGATTTCATATTCTATAACTGTATAATTATACAATCGACTAATTTCCGGGGAGGTTGCCAGCCCTTATGAATCCAAATCATAAAATGATAGAAGAACTGGCCTTAAACAACTGGCCCGCTTTGTCCACCCTGCTCTATGACGGATGGGTGCTGCGTTTCGCCAAGGGCTGCACAAAACGGGCCAACTCGGTCAGTCCTCTGTTCGGTTCTTCGCTGGATTTGGAACAGAAAATCTTGGAATGCGAAAATATCTATGCCGCCAATCAGTTGCCCGCCATTTTTAAAATTACCCCGTTTATCCACCCTGCCGATCTGGATAACGTCCTGGAACAAAAGGGGTACCAATTAATCGATGTCACCAGCATGCAAACAATGCATCTGAACAACCTTGCCGAACCCCGGCTTCATACCGTCAAGATCGTGGAGCATGTGGATGAGGAATGGCTGGAGCAATTCGGCAGGCTGGATCAGGCTTCAGACCGGAAACTGGACACCATGAGAGAGATGCTTTCCAATATCAAAACCCCTAAAGGGTTTATCCTTCTGTATCACGACGGTCAAGTTGTTGCCTGCGGTCTGGGAGTCATTGAGCGGGGGTATATCGGATTGTATGACATCGTCACGGACGCCGCCCGTCGGAATCAGGGACTCGGAGAGCAGATGATATTACACCTGCTGAAATGGGGCAAAGCCAATGGGGCGAGAGACAGTTATCTGGCCGTAGTCGCAAATAATGATCCCGCCCTGCGTTTGTATTCCAAAATCGGCTTCACGGAAGCGTACAGACACTGGTACAGAGTTCAGGGAATAGTGAAAGGCTGACGACCCGGTCTCAAAATTTTTTCTGCAAAATAAAAAGGTCCGTGGGTTTTGTCCTGTTGGAGGGCTGCGTATAAAACTCGATGCAATAGCTGTCAATATTCAAGGCGGCTATCCCTGACAAAATGGGAGATCCCTTCTCGCAAACAATGGATTCCCCCGGATACCGAATCGGAATATACGTTGTTTCCGGAGTTTACAAAACAGGATTTTAACATCCCTTTATCCAGGGTAGCCCATCCAACCCCGTACTCATGGGTAAAACGGAAGGCTTACCGCTCCTCTCCCAACCTTTTTGGAGCCCAAAGCGAATATAGCGGAGATTCCAGTTCCGCTATATTCGCTTTGTATCTTACCATCGGGTTCAACCGTGACCCGACTCAGGCAGTTATCGGTTACCGCGATAAGTTGAACCCATGGGCCTTGCGAAACGGAAACAACCGAAAAAAGATCGCAATCCAGGTGGACGGTGTTTTGCTGCCCGATATTTCCGCCGAGATCCATCTTCCGGATTAAAAGATTCCCGTCTCCGTAAGAGAAAGCATACATCTCATCTTGATTCTCATCGATAAATATGTGCTCGCACTGCGGCAGCGGGATCTTCGCGGTTACCCGCTTCTTAAAATCACCGTTTGCAAATTCCAGGATCTCCAGCTTATCTTCTTTTTTCGGATTAAAAATATCCCCGTTGTGAAACACAGAGCAGTTCCCCACGTTTCCGACGTATTCACCGACCACGCTCCGAATCGGCTTGAGCTTGTCGAGACCGCTCCGGTCCGGTACGGGGAGAACGCTGTCCGGGCTCAAGAATAGACTGGGAAGCACTCCTTTCGTTTCCGCCAACGCGTGCCTAATTTTTCCGTCCATATCAATTTCGATATAAGCGACTTCATAGTTTTGATCGGAATCATAGACGTATACCGCATGAACCGTGCTGCCATGGAGCGTTGACATTACGCCATGACTGTTAAGCCCGTAAGGATTGCTGATTTTGAGCATGCGGCTATGCGCCGAATGTTCCTGCGGGACATATCAATCTTTAACAAGTGAAGCACCTCTTTTAGATGAGTCATCTCGTATCCCCCCTGCATTATCATTTCAACAAGTCATGCCTGATATAGTTCAAGCAAGATAATCCCGCTGCAATATCCCGTAGATTTCCAAATCGACGATGCCCTTTCCCGTCCACACTTTCGCCTGTCTCAAAGTTCCTTCCTTAAGGAAACCGTTCTTGAGCAGCACCTTCTTCGAAACTTCATTTGCCGGCATGACTTCGGCCTGAATCCGGTTAACCCCCGCTTCCTTGAATAGAAACTCAACCAAGAGTGCAACAGCTTCACTAGCGATCCCCCGGCCCCAGTGACCTTCCGCCAAAAAATAACCGATCGTCGCCATATTCACCTTCTGATCGAAGTCGCAAGCTTCGAGAATGCCGACCATCTCTTCTCCGGCAAAAATCCCCCATTTGACTCTCGTTTTTTTCAAATAATCCCGTTGAAAGTGTCCGATCATGTTTCTTACGGTCTCTTTGTTGTGCTTCGGCAGAATCCCGCAAAAGTCGAATACCCGGTCATTACTATAGATGGCGAATACTTCTTCCAAGTGCTGTTCTTCAATTTTTTGAATCCGAATCCGCTCCGACTGCAACACAGGTAACTGTTCTTTAAAAATAGCATCCATAATCATAGGGAATTTCTCACCGCATCCTTCTTTGGAAATTTAAATTTTCAGCCCCTGCTTCCCGCTCCCACTGCTTGACCTTCCCGTAAACAGCCATCTTTCCCCCTCTTTTCTACGATTGATTTTGCGCACAATGTTAAATATAGGATATCAGAACACAATCATGATCTTCTCCCACTTTTCTCATAGGATTGAAGTGAACCGGCGGATTGGAGTGAACCGGCAAAACATGACCGAAGTTGGAAAGCGGGCTTTAATATAAGCTATAATTAGGAGGACCGACAGCTTTTAATACTTTTTTGCAAGAAGGACGGTAAACATGACAGACAATCCCATTGAACAGATGAAGGTTATTCAAAAAAATTTGACGCGCTTCATGATGATGTATAAATTCGCTTTGCATGAAGTGGAAACGAAAATCGAAATTTTGCAGGAAGAATTTCAACTGCTGCACGATTACAATCCGATCGAACACACGAAATCGAGATTAAAGTCTCCGGAGAGCATCATGAAGAAGCTGTACCGCAAAGGCGGGGCGAGTTCCCTCTCCGACATTAAAAACAACATCAGAGATATTGCGGGCATTCGGATTACGTGCTCTTTCATCTCGGACATATACCGGATCAGTCAAATGCTGCAAAGCCAAAAAGATTTAAACATCGTATCCGTGAAAGACTATATTAAAAATCCGAAGCCGAACGGCTACAAGAGTCTTCACCTGTTGGTCGAAGTTCCCGTATTCATGTCCGACCGCGAGGAATTGATATGCGTCGAAATCCAAATCCGCACGATTGCCATGGATTTCTGGGCCAGCCTGGAGCATAAGATTTTTTATAAATACAATGAGGCGGTACCCGATCGTTTACTCAAAGACTTGAAAATTGCGGCCGACACCGCCTATGAACTGGATTTGAAAATGGAGCAGCTCCAGCAAGAGATGGAAGAAATCAAGCTGGCTCATCAAACGGAGTCCAGTCTGGATCTCCAATTGTTGATTAGCAACGAAAAATTCAAAATTCCGGATAACCTGCTGAAATTAGTATCGGAGGGACTGGGACAGATCTAAGAATAATGGTTTTATAACATTTTTGTCCGCCTCGAGAACACAAGCATACTTAATTTATGCCGCTTGAATCAGATGTCCATGACAGAAACACTGGATTGGTCCTGCACAACAACAAAGACCCAACCTGGGAAATGAGGCTCTACGCTTCCATTTCACCGAGGTTGGACTTCTTTTGCTTTTTTACTTCTACACTTACACATCCGTACTACTTCATTTCCCGCAGCATTTCTTGTACTTTAGTCCGCTGCCGCACGGACATGGATCATTGCGGCCGATCTTCTCCGCTTTAACCGGGGAATTGCCGCCTGCCAGGGCCAGGGCAGGCCGGGCACCTTGAAGGTTCATTGCGTTACCCAGTTCTTTCGGAGTATGACCGCAATTGGACCATAGCCTAGTGTTGTTTTGTACATCGACGACCAAGCCTATCACTTGCTGGGCCTGCTTGGGATTGTCGAAGACAAGATCCCGTCTTTCGAATTCGTAGATCAGCTCCTGCAGCGGCTGCCCCATGGAACAAGCAAGTTGAATGTCATCGATCAGATATTGGACCATTTCCTCTTCCTGGTGCATTTGGTTCACGACATAGCTTGCCAAGGCTTCAAGCTGCGGCGTCATTTCAAAATATCCGTCATCCGCATATTTGAGCAGTTCGATCTTGTCCGGGACATAATACGGCTTCCCTTGAATGCTCTGCAGCAAGGACTGCAATTCGTCTTCCCCGCCGTGATCCACAAGGCCGGCATCCATCAGGCAGTCCTCATCCTCATTCAGAACAAACTTCTGCTCCCTTTGCAAAAAATGCTCCAGGTAATCATCCAGTTCCCCTGCGGCGAGTGGCTGAGATGCGTTTTGACCGTTAAAGATCTCCTCAAGCTTGTCCGTTGCGTAAACGCCATACAAATTCGTCAATGCCAGTATATATTCATATACCAGCGCCCGTCTGCTGCGGTTCTTTTCAAAAACCGGCGCATTCAGTTGCGCATAAGTCTTCTTCACTTCATCCGGCATGACCAGATACAGTTTCCCTTGATAAAAGAAGGTGAATACAAGCCCGTGATCGAGCAAAAACCGGTAATAGCCATATGGATAGTAGTTGTCCTGCACAAAAGGATTGGCGTAAAGCGATTCAAATACTGTCCATTCCTCAGTATCCAGCATAAACAAGGCCGATTCCAGACGGCCGGGATCTGTAATTTGCTCAAGTACAGCCTTCGTCAGCTCATCCTGCTTCATTTTCGATCTTCCGGAGATGTCGTGCGCTTTGGCAAGCGAAGAAGTCCGTGTCTTCGTAAGTTCTCCCAGAATCCCGCGCAGGGACGTGTTCATCTCCCCCACGATCGCGTACTGAATATTGGTTTGTTCCATCATTTCATTAAATTCGATTTCCATAGAAACTCCTTTATAATAATTATTTATTACAAGGCGTGCATTTTGCTTTCCGCTTCTTCCCACGATACGGAATACCCCTGACCCTTGGCGCAAAAGATGGACGAGGACGTGTACTCCGGATCAGCTTCCTTATTATAGCCTATCCGCTCAAGGATCTCCTGCTCGTTGTGACATTGATCGTAACCCGTAAACGTCAGACTTAGGACGCCTTTACCTTGGGTAAACGAAGCCAGTTGGCTGCCGTAATCCATAAATGTTGCTACGGGCACGCTTCCCGTCAGAACCGTCTTGTCGCCTTCACTCCGCGGCGCATCAAACTTGCCGTGAGCCTTGCCGATATCCGACATAACTCGGCCTATCTGGTCCGGTTCCACTTTGATTTTAAACTGGTAGAGCGGTTCAAGGAGAATGTTTGACGCCTTTTCCAGCCCCTGCCGTAGAGCCCTGTACGTCGCTTCCCTGAAATCCCCGCCCGTCGTGTGTTTATTATGAGCCCTGCCGGTCAACAACGTTATGATGACGTCGGTTAGCGGTGAACCGGTCAGCAGGCCATGATGTTCCCGCTCAAACAGATGGTGGCGAATCAAATTCTGATTCCCGACCGACAAATCATCGGCATGACAGGCATTTTGAAAGGTAAGACCACTGTTTCGCTCCCCCGGCTGCAACTGAAGATGCACCTCGGCATAATGCCCGAGCGGTTCGAAATGGCCATAACCGACCACTTCTGCGCTTATCGTTTCCTTGTATAAGATTTCCGGCCGGTCAAAAGTTACCTTCAGCTTAAACCGCTCCAAGACGAGCTGTTCCAATACTTCGAGCTGGATCTTCCCCATGACGTGAAGGTGAATCTCCTGCAATCTTTCCTCCCAGACCACATTCAGGGTAGGGTCTTCCGCATCCAGCATTTTAAAATACGGAAGGGCTTCCTTGACGGAGATGCCCGGTTCAAAAATCACCTTGGACTTTAACGTGGGGACCGTTTCGAACACTGCCCTTTCTTGTAAAGTCCCTGCTCCATCGCCGACGGCGGTCTGGGATAACCCGGTTACCGCGAAAAGCTCGCTCGCCTCCACCCGGTCCACCGCTTTATATTCGCGTCCGTTATACCTGCGGATTTGGGTTATTTTTTCGGTAACAGAATGGGCCTTATCACCGTAATTAATACTGTCCCTTACATTTAACGTTCCGCTTAAAGCCTTGATGAAAGTGATCCGGGTTCCCTGATCATCATGACGGATACGATAGACGCGACCCGCAAAGGGCCCTTCGCTTGAATAGTTCGTAACCGTAAGCAGATGGAGCTTTCGCAGGAAATCTTCGATCCCGGTCCCCTGAAGGGCAGACCCGTAGGCGAAAGGGTAAGCCCCTTGATTTTGAATCAGCCGGCGCATCGCCTGGAGCCACTTATCTTCGTTATAGGCATGCTCCATATAGTAGTCTAGCAGAGCTTCATCGCGTTCCGCGACAAAATCAATCAGTTCCCCGCTCATCCGGCCGTCCTCGACAAAGGAGTCCGTCATGTCGCAAAGATCTCCCGAGAAATTCAGCTTTAGTTCCTGCACGACCCGGGGCACGTCGGCTCCAGTCCGGTCCATTTTATTTATAAAGAAGAAACAGGGAATCCGATGTTTTCTCAAAAGCCCCCATACGGCCTCCGTCTGGCCTTCGATCCCCTCCACGGCGCTAGCGATAATAATGGCGACATCCATCGCCTGAATCGCCCGTTCCATCTCTGGGGAGAAATCCATATGTCCCGGCGTATCGATCAAAAAATAACTGGAGTCCTCGTAGGTAAACGCTCCTTGATCGGCGAATACGGTAATTCCCCGCTGCCGTTCGATTTGATGGCTGTCCAAAAAGGCATCCTGATGATCGACCCGCCCCCGCTGTTTAATGCTTTTGGTATAATAAAGCAGTTGTTCCGAGAAGGTCGTTTTCCCGGCATCCACATGCGCCAAAATCCCGATCGTTTTATTCATTTCTATCCTCCGGTTTATGCCCATGTTAAATCCTTCATTTATTTGCTGACACAATTTCTGCCTTTTTTCTTGGCGCGGTATAGCGCCGTATCCGCCGATTTCATCACAGTGTCCGGCGTTTTGTTTTTTTCGCTTTTTTGGGAAACGCCGATGCTGATCGTTATGTAAATTTGTTTTTGCTTGGCAGACCTGGAATTACTTCGTGATTTGCGTTTCGACTTATTTTTTTGCCTGCCGGTCCTTCGCAGCGTAAAAGCCCGTTTGGATACCTTTTCTCTTAACTCTTCCAGATGGGGAACGACCTCATTGATACTTTTTCCGGGAAAAAGAATCGTGAACTCCTCTCCGCCATAACGGTAGGCCTTCCCTCCACCCGTAACATCCTTGATCGTGGACGCTACCAGTTTTAAAACCTCGTCGCCCGTATCGTGCCCGTAGGTATCGTTGAATTTCTTGAAATGATCGATATCCAGCATCGCCATGGCATAGTTGATGCCCAATTTCATCATATCCTGCTTCAGCGCCCGCCGTGAAGGCAAACCGGTCAATTCATCCGAGAACGCCATCGAATACGAATCCTGAATGATCGAAGTGATCATGATCATCCCGGAGGCCGCAAAAGAGATAGAATACTGGAACGGGTCTCTCTGATCGTGAAGTACAAAAAACACCGCGCAAAGTACCCCTATGAATGAAATATCCTGAGAGGATCTATTTCTTATCTGCTTCAGAACAAGAATGGCTAATGCCGCAAAAAAGAACACTAGCGCCGATTGCGGGACGGGCGTAAAGGAATGAAGGCCAGGCAGAAAATCCCTGCGAACCAGGGCCAGGAGATTTGCTTGTTCCGGGTTCATCAACCAGAATGCAGCCAACACCTGGGCGAGAATGATCCCGATGCGAATCCCTCCCCACAAGCTCAATATCCCCCGTTCTTTGAAAAAGGAAAACAACCCGATATTGAAAGGAATCATCAGACAGATTACGGAATAAATATCAACCGGATTCATTGGAGCGGTTTTCCCTGGTATCACGGGCAAAGAGGTAACGGCAGCCAAACAAAGTCCGAGTACGACCAGAATAAAAAACTCCCGGCTCCGGTTGAATTTCCAGGAGATCACCGTCCCGATCAGCAGTAAGACATATGGAGCCAGCTTCACCATGTCCAATTGCGGCTGCGACATGTCACCGGTTTTTTGGTAAAAAATATAGGAAAGCGCGATTAGAAGGAATGGAAGTACAAGCTTCAAGATAGTCTTTGCTGTGGTCTTCAAATATATGTTCCCCTCCATGGGTGGGATTCTACTCTATGTATTTTAATTCGATCTATTCTATTATCGGTTGAGGCAAGGGGACAGCTTATAGTTGAATTTTTATCTATTATTTTCGAAATTTCACACAAATTCTTTCGATATTTATGACAAATTTCGATTTTCTGCGACACGTAGAATTAGGCATTGATCTTACCTGCCCAAGTGGTATAATCACGTTAGTTTGTTGATTGAAGCAATGCATTTTTTCAACAAGAATATGAGAACAAACAGAAATCAGGTGATTAAATGTTTGAACTAAAGTGGCTTTGGAAGAACCTGGAGGGAGACCGTGCGCGGTATATCCTGGCGCTTTGCCTCTCAGTGGTGGGCTCCTCGCTCATGATCGTGAATCCTTACATCGGCCAGCGCATCGTCGATACGTTTATAGCCAACGACAACGCGCTGCAGAATTTATCAGAAGAGCGTGGGCTGCTCATTATGCTCTGCCTGGGCATGATCGGCTTTTCCCTGCTGCGAACCGGCCTGGCTTATTTAACGACGATGCAGTACGAGTGGTCCTCGCAGAATATGCTTTATCGGGTCCGCGTCTATCTGTACAACAAGATTCAAGAGCAAGACATGAACTATTACGATCACAACCGCACCGGCGACCTTATGACCAAGATGACAGGCGATCTGGACATGGTGCGGCATTCCATGGCATGGATTATCAAGACGATCATCGAATCGCTCACGATTTTCCTCGCTGCCGTGATTTACTTTTTTACAATCGACGTAGAGCTGACGCTTTGGCTACTTATTTTGTCCCCACCGATTTTTGTGGTGGCCTATATTTTTGCCAAACGCGTGCGTCCGATGTATATCGACCTGCGTGAACGGCTGTCCCAGCTCAACACCACCACCCAAGAAAACATTTCCGGCAATCGGGTGGTTAAAGCATTTGCCCGCGAAGAATATGAAGTCGAAAAGTTCAACGACAAGAATGTCAACTATTCCAAGGCGAATAAGACCGCAGCGCTCGTATGGCTCGATTATTTCCCTTATCTGGAAACTTTCGCGCAAGCTTTCAACGTGATTCTGCTGTTGGCAGGCGGCCTGTTCGTTATGAACGGCCGGATCACTTTCGGTGAATTCGCGGCCTTCTCGTCGCTCATCTGGGCCATTTCCAACCCGATGCGCAACATCGGCATTATCATCAATGATATTCAACGCTTTTTTGCCAGCTTGACTAAGATTATTGAGGTATATTACGCGCGTCCGGGGATCGTCAACGAACACAATCTCGTGGACAAACGCCGTTATAACGGCCGTATCGAGTTTGATCACGTCAACTTCAAATACGGCAGCGTACAAGTACTGCATGATGTAAGCTTTACGATTGAACCGGGTGAAACCGTTGCCATCATGGGCTCCACAGGATCGGGCAAAACGACGCTAGTCAACCTGATCCCTCGCTTCTATGACGTAGCTGAGGGACGGGTGCTGGTCGACGGCACCGACGTGCGCAAGCTGGAGCTCGACGAGCTCCGCGGCAATATCGGCGTGGCCACCCAGGACGTCCTCCTGTTCTCCGACACGATTGACGGGAATGTCGCCTACGGCGATCCCGACCTGCCGGAGGAGGATACGATCGGTTACGCCCAGCTCGCGGCCGCGCACGATTTCATCACCAAGATGCCGGAAGGGTATGACACCATCGTAGGGGAACGAGGCGTCGGCTTGTCCGGCGGACAGAAGCAGCGTATCGCGCTCGCCCGCGCATTGGCGGTTCGTCATCCAATCCTGATTCTGGACGATACGACCTCCGCCGTCGACCTGGAAACCGAAGAGCATATCCAGAAGAGTTTACGGGAACTTGAGTACCCCTGCACGAAGATCATTATCGCCCAGCGCGTGTCCACCACGGCGGAGGCCGACCGGATCCTCATCCTGGATGAAGGCCGCCTGATCGAAGAAGGCACCCACGCCGAGCTGCTGGCGAAACGGGGTTACTATTACGAAGTGTTTATGCTGCAGAACGAGGGTATTGGAAGGCAGGTGACAGAGCATGGCAAGAAATAAATTCGACATCGACGAAAACCTGGAATCGCCTTTTGATATCAAGCATTTCCGGCGTGCGCTGGTCTACATCAAGAAGCAGAAGAAGCCGATGATTATCGCCTTCGTGCTAAGCGCCCTTTCGGCCGCGATTTCGCTCTCCGCCCCGCTGATCATGCAGCATGTCATCGACGTCACGATCCCGGCCAAGGACGTGAGCGCTCTGGTAGGCTGGTCGGCGCTGATGCTGGTTACGATTGTCGTCAGCGTATATTTGGCCACGATCCGCTCGCGAATGATGACGAGCGTCGGGCAGGATATTATTTTTGACATCCGTAGTGATCTGTTCAAGCATTTGCAGCAGCTTCCGTTCAAATATTACGATGACCGCCCGCAGGGCAAGATTCTGATTCGGGTCGTCAACTATGTCAACTCGGTATCGGACGTGTTATCCAACGGGATTATCAACTTTATTCTTGAAATCGTGAACCTGATCTTTATCGCCGCCTTCATGTTTGCCGTGGACGTTCGTCTCTCGTTAGTCATCCTTGCGGGACTGCCCGTCTTCCTCGGCGTCATGCTGTTGATTAAGACCCGACAGCGGCGGGCATGGCAGGCCGTGTCCAACAAGAGTTCCAACTTGAACGCCTACTTGCAGGAAAGCATCAGCGGCATCCGCGTGACGCAAATCTTCTCCCGCGAGCAGCGCAATGAGGACATCTTTACGCGCCTTGCAACCAACTTCCGGACAGAGTGGATGCGCGCCCTGCGATACAACGCCTTGATTCCGTTCACGGTCGATAATCTGGCGACGATCGTCACCGCGTTGATTTATCTTGTCGGTCTGCTCGCTTTGAGTCCGGCGGACGTGACCTTTGGCGTCATTCTCGCGATGGGTGCCTACGCGGCGCGTTTCTGGCAGCCGATCCTGAACCTGTCGCAACTGTACAACAACTTCATCAATGCGGTTGCCTATCTGGAACGGATTTTCGAAACGCTCGACGAACCGGTGACCGTAAGCGACGTGCCGGACGCAAAGAAACTGCCGTCGATTCAGGGAAGAGTGACGTTCGACAATGTCACCTTTGCCTATGACCCCGGCAACAATATTCTTGAACATCTTTCTTTCGATATCAAGCCGGGGGAAAGCATCGCCCTGGTAGGGCCTACCGGCGCAGGCAAAACGACGGTCGTCAACCTGATCTCGCGCTTCTATAACATTACCGGCGGCAAGATCCTGATCGACGGCCACGATATCTCGCAGGTGACGCTGAATTCCTTGCGCAGCCAGATGGGCATCATGCTGCAGGACAGCTTCATCTTCTCGGGGACGATCCTCGACAATATCCGTTACGGCCGACTGGATGCCACGGAAGAGGAGGTCATCGCCGCAGCGAAGACGGTATGCGCCGACGAGTTCATCCGTGAGTTTGAACAAGGCTACATGACGGAAGTCAACGAGCGCGGTTCGAAGCTGTCCCAAGGACAGCGGCAGCTGATCTCGTTCGCACGGACGCTCTTGGCCGACCCGCGGATCCTCATCCTGGACGAAGCTACCTCGTCGATCGACGCCAAGACCGAGCGGCTGCTTCAGCAAGGCTTGAACGAATTGCTTAAAGGTCGGACCTCCTTCATCATAGCGCACCGGTTGTCCACGGTGAAAAACTGCGACCGCATCATGTACGTGTCCGACAAAGGCGTCGCCGAATCCGGCTCTCACGATGAGCTAATCGCCCGCCGCGGCCTGTACTACCGGCTCTATACGGCTCAGAAGATGGAAGCTTAAGCTTTTGAGCCGCCGAATATAGCAACAAGCCCCCGATGGTTAGTAATCGGGGGCTTGTTCTATTTCATTTACTCTAAGGGAAGTCCTACCAATCCAAGCCCATTTCCCTTGGACCGGGTTTGTGTCTGAACTTGTTACTTTTCAACGCGAACCGTAATGCTCTCGCTCTTAGAAACTCCGGCTGCGTTAATCATTTCGGCTACATATTCGTAAGTGCCTGCAGCTTTGTTGTCCAACGTCGACGTAGCCCGTTGTGCACTAGGGGTAGCCTCCGAAAGCGCCTGGGTATCGATCAATTCGCCATTCTCATAAAGCCGGTACTCGTAACCGTTGATTCCCCACCACATGTTCATCGATATTTGATAATTCCCGTCACCGTCCCAATTGTCGTGGGACAAGACCGGTTTGCTCGGATTGGCGTCCGAGACGGTGACGACATGAGGCTGCGATTTCGTACTTCCTTGGGAGTTGATCAACTCGCCAACATAGGTATACACTCCGTTGCTTTTCCCGGCAATGTCGATGGACAGTGATTGGGCGGACGGAGAAGCATCCGATAAACTTACGGTCTTGATCAAGACGTCATTTTCATACAAGTTGAATTCGGAACCGTTATTTCCCCACCACATATTCATCGTGATGACATAATTACCGTCCCGGAGCCCGGTATCATGCCCGTTATTGTCCGAGAGTACAGGCTGTCCGGGAACTCCTGCAGCCAACGTGCGGCCGACCTGAAACGGAATGCTGTTCTGTAACACATTTCCCGCAAAATCCGCCACAGCATAGTGCAGCGTATGTTTACCGACTCCAAGGTCCTTCGCGTTGATCGGCTGACCGGGTTCAATGTCTTGTCCGTCTACCGACAGCTTTTGCGTTGCTATTCCGGACCCTGTATCGATACCGGCCAGCTCAAACTTCAAGACATCCTGTTCCAGAACATCTCCGACCGCTTTGCCCGATTGGGTTAAAGTAACGCTTGGCGCAACGGTATCCAGCTTTACTTCCATCGATTTTGCGGTTTCCGTACCGCCGTCTGCATCCACGGAATAGTAATGAATCAAGCTTGTTCCTTCAAACTCGATGGAAACCGGTGCTGTATAGGCCACCTCCGGTCCTTCATTGATAGCATATTTTGTGGATACGTTGCCTGTCCCCTGGGCGATAGCCGTTAAGGTAAGCATTACGCTCTGGTTAAACCAGCCATGTTCGTTAGGCGAACCGGAAAGCGTAGCCGTAGTTACGGGTGGAGCAGAGACCTGCGAAACCGTAATATCGCTTAATCCCCGGACTTTCAACTGATATATGCCTTTAAAAATGGAAGAGACACCCCGCAAATTAACCGTCTGCCCTTCCTGATAAGGAAAGTCGGCAAGCGTTAAGCCTGTTCTTGCATCCACGCGCACATGATTGCTGACACCGTTGCTAACGGCATCGAATTCAAAAGAGCCCGCCGGAGCAGCCGCTACGATATTCCGAATCTCCGCCTTGCTCAACTCGATAAGCTGCCCTTGATTTCCGTCGTTCACCGAGACCTCCGGTTTCGGTTCAGGCAATGCCGCTATTCCCATCTTCTCGATCGCAACCGGTGTAGTCAGCTCAAGTTCCGTATTGTAAAGAACTGTCGGAGCGGTAATTTTTATGATGTCTCCCTGATGAAAGCCGCTCGTACTCTGATAGACGTAAATCCCGCCCGTTGCATCCTGCAGGTAGAAAGCCTGTCCGCCAAATGCACCCGGTTCCGTAGTGATCGTGCCTTGAAGCGTGACCACGCTTCCCTCCGGCTTATTTCGTCCTTCGGCAATCGTAATCAGATCGGGAATCGGGTTTTGTTCATCCGGAAGCGGTTCGGCAGGTACATTGGCCAATGTTACGGATTTCGTTAAGAGGTTATTGCCGTTTTGTCTTAACCTAAGATTCGCGGTCCCCGCCGTCCCCGGCTTGATCCGTACGGTGAGATCTTTATAAGCACGTCCCTGGCTGTTGGAAGTTAAGCTAAATGCTTCACTATAGCCATAAGCGGAAGGCCAAGTCCCGTTCGCATTTTGGATCTTCGCGATTTGGGTGCCTCCGGTGAGATAAATTCCGGTACCGAATCCCGATACCGTCGCATTTGCAGGCAAATTATCCACGACGACGCGAATTTGAAAATCCTGCGCATTCGGAAGCATAGCTTGATGCACGAAATTGTAAGTTACTTGCCCGTTTACCGTTAACCCGCCGTAAGAACCTGCTTTGAAAGTAGATGAGTCCCACCATTTATAACCTGCCGCCGGAGCCGACCAAGGTTCGGGCTGAGGCTCCGTGGAAGCTTCCGGGGCTTCAAAAGGATGTAGAACAGTCTCCTCATCCAACTGTAATTGGGCCACTTGATCCAATTCTGTGTAATTTTCTTGATCCGCTAACCAATTCACCATATTCACGAGCAATACACCGTCGTCCTGCTCTTTAAATCCGTCGTAAGTGGTCTTCTTGGCTCCCGTTTCCTCACGCAAATATTTAGGGGAAGCATCCTCGACCGGAGAAGAATCTCCAATGAAAGCTGCTTTTCCAAGTCCGACTTTGGATACCGCCACATACGGACCTTCCGCCACGCCTCCGCCATTATATACGCCCTGATCCACCGCATTCCCCCAGGCATCGTCGGTCTCCGGAAGATATACGATTCCTTTAGCTTTGCTAGGGTCGGTAATCGCCAGGGTAGAACCGGCATGCATGGCTACTCCCGATACGCCTTCCGTAATGCCGAAAGCCTGGTCCGGCGCAACGATTTGATTGGCCGTAATATCGCCTAGCGCGTTATAACGAAACCGGACGCCGAAATTGTCGCCGAGCCAGTCTGAGCTGACCACCCCTTGCATGGCGGCCGAATTTTTCTCCTCCGTGCTCATGCCTTTCGTTGGATTCTCCCATGCTCCACGACGATAGCCGTTGATGGACTCGGAGCCGTCCCACCGGTTCTTATTCCGGTCGGCATTGTAGTGATCGCCGATAAAGAAAATACTTCCGCCTTCTTCGACGTATTGTTTCATCGCGGCTTGTTCGCTTTGCTTGAAAGGAATATTCGGTTCGGCAATTACGAAAACTTCATAACTGCTCAAGTCGCTGTAAGTAATGGGGGAAGATTTCCGCAGCTCCTTCACTTCAAACCCATCGCCCGCCAAGGCATGTCCAAAATCCGAAAACCCGCCGTCAATGACCCAATCGGCCGCTCCGGCCGTTTGCCCATGCGTGTTGTCGAACAAAACCTTTTTTCCCGCATTCTCATTGACCACTTTCGCAGGAATATAAGGCGCGGGATCGTTCGGGCCCTCGGCATGAATGGCCGGGGTCTCCAAACCTAATCCCATTTGAAGCGATAAAGCTAAAGACAAAGCTATTGCCGATCTCAGCCATTTGGCTCCCTTGCGAGCAAACCACTTATTCATGATTTTCCTCCCATGTGTTAAAGATTAGTTCAACACCCTCATTTTGCCATGGGAATATTAGTGGAAAACCTAAAATATGTAAGGGGAAAATAAAATTAGAATCCTTCGGTTTCTTACTCTATCCTAACTATTCGCTATTACGGAATTAAACGCATAATAATAAAAATGAATCGGAATCAAACTAATGATGATCCCTGTGATCGCCAACCTTTTGCCTTTCGACGAATTCAGCGCCATGAAACCAAACAAGAGTCCGGCTACAGAAGCGGCACATGCCAAAAATAATAATAGATTCATCCTTCCTATATACTGACTATCGCGAGTAACGCGCCCGCTAAATATTAAAATCACAGGAATGATTAAGAAAATAAAACTCGGTATGCTTAGAATAAACGAGGATAAAGCAAACGCGTATCTGTCCTTTCGTCTTTTGGGTGTTAATCCCACTTGCGGTTCCATAAATACCTCCCCCATAGGAATTAAGAAACTACTCTCATATTCCGGAATTTGTATGTATATCCACACTTTATCATAGGCGATGGAATTGTTCTATGTGGGGAGGTTTGAACGAGTGAATGCTCACTGATTTAGAATAATGACCATGGTTTCTAGCTTTTTATTAGGGCTTGTATGCATATTTAAGCAAGCCACACCATAATCGAAGCTAATGCCAAAAAAGCCATAAAGGTGCGGGCCAATTTGTCATAGCGAGTCGCCAATCGGCGGTAATGCTTTACTTTGTTGAATAAGCATTCGATCAGATGACGTTCTTTGTAGATTTCTTTGTCCCGTTCTCTTTGTTCCCGACGATTTTTTTCACTTGTAATAACCGAAGTTGCGGACTGCTCCTTCAAAAGGTGAAGAATCTGATGGGTGTCATAAGCTCGGTCAGCACAAAACACAGCGGGTTGCCCAAAGCATCGACAACGGCGTGGATTTTGGTCGTTAAGCCTCCTCGTGATCGGCCAATAGCTTGCTGAAGGCCCCCCTTTTGCGCCCGCCCCATGTTGATGGACACGCACAATCGTTACATCAATCATGATGCTTTCAAAGTCGGGTTCAATCGAGACATGCTTTAAAATCCGGTCCCCAATGCCGGCGATTTCCCAGCGGCGAAACCGGCTGTAGACAGTGGCCAGGAACCGTAGTATTCCGGTAAATCTCGCCAGGGTGCACCTGTTCTCGCCACCCACAGCATAGCAGGTTCAGCATCTGACGATGGTCTTTCGAGGGTCTCCCTCCTTGCGGTTTTCGTTCCGGCGGCAGCAGGTCCTTGATCTTTTCCCATTGGTCATCACAGATTTAGTATCGTCTCATCATACTTACTATTTACCCATTTTTTACAGAATCATAGTTTGCGTACACGCCTTAGCGAATTGTGAGGAAGTCTACCTTCTAAGAAAGGTAGAACATTCTTACAATTTGCATATTAATCCTCGCCTTTACAAGAGTGCGACGGTACTGGCCTTGCGGCCGATTTGCAGAGCCTCCAGTTGTTTCAATCCACGCATCCGCGAGGGATGCGACTCCGATTTTCAAAAATAAAAAGCAAAAAATTCGACTAATCAGTGAGTACTTCCTAAAAAAAGCAAAAAAATCATAATATAATATGGATTTCGAATACTCTTTCTAGGAAAAAATAGAATTTTTATGGTGCGAATCTCCTAAGGTTTCAATGTTCACTTTACATTCGCACTATGAACTTGTAGACGATAATCAAGCAATAATATTTATTAGAGTTTAATCGGTATATTTCCTGCTTTTCATTGCAATAAATTTAAAGCAGCAGGTGCTTGTTTAAGTGAACAAACAACGGCATGGATTCGCTACTCGATTTCATATCCGATCGGCAGCCTAAACCCGTATAGTTCGTAACCGAGTTGCGTATACAGGGAAATCGCTTTCCGGTTGGTGCCATGCGTGCCTAAGGTGGCGATGGTTTTGCCGATTAATCGTGGGAGGGATGAGCGAACAAGAAGTAGGGAATGGGGATATTTACATATCCCCACGTTCCTCAAAGCCTTCTGAGGATATCTTTCTTCTTCAGGCCATTCTTTTTTGCTTTGGCATTCCAAAACGTGTGTGTCGCTGCAAATCGCCAGGCGAAGCGCGGGAAATTGGGGCTAATCAGGATGGATTCACCACTTGAGTGAGAGTGGATATGATTTGCGAGTGTTGTCATGGCACTGCCCAAATTTTTAAGCGGACCATGGCCGAGGGGGACTTTTTCGATATATTCCATCATCTCACCGGCTCCTTGCCCGATGGCGTGACCGAAATGAAGACCTGAGCGGAGGCACCAGTTTTTAATGATATCGATAGCTATGTGATTTTGCTTTCCCTCAAAAAATCCGTTATTCACCATAACATAAACGTAAATATCATTTTGGCGTTCGGCTTTCAAATATTCCTCAAGGCCAACAAGCATCCTGAACAAGTGAGACGGGATCCCATCCACATATAGGGGAAATGCCAAAACCAGAGTGTCCATGCGGCAAAGCTCGCTATACTGCTCCGGGGTTAGATCTTTTTTATTAAGGGCATAATGTGCGATTTCATGTTCGTCGGGGATCAGCGTCTCAAGGATTCTAAGGAGAATAGATGAACTATTTTTTCCTAATTTGGGGCTTCCGTTTATCATTGCTATTTTCATACCAAAGCCTCCTTAACCGCTTGTAATTTGTTATGAAAATTCACCTTATAACTCCGAGAGTAGAAATTCACGCTATTCGCCGCAACCAGAGCCTTTGCTGTTTCTTTCTCGGCCTCGGTGATATCGTCGCCATAAAAATGCACGGATAAATCAAAATATTGAGGATACCGTTTTCGATGGTGCGTTTCTCCGTTTTTTACTACAAAATAAGGCAGGATGTAAGAGATGCTTCTGTTCAACACGTTTAGGATGAAGGGGCTGTAGCTTCCGTAGACGCATTTATTGATGATGATCAGTTCATCGCATCTGGCAAGAAGCTCGCCCATATTTTGATATTCGTCCTTTAGAACACACACTCCGGGGGTTTTGATCCAACACCCGAAGCAGCCTGTGCATTTGCGAATGGTGCCATTGTCCGAGATGACCGTTACGTCTTCTTTTTTGTCATCGTACAAAGCAGCGAATTCTTGCGGCGGTAAATCGTGTACTATCATTTTCATGCTTCGCTCTCCCTTACATCTATTAATTTAGTGAAAACTTCAACCCAATCTCCGGAATACCGGACTCCGTTCGTAGTAAACAGCGAAGCGATGCCATGAACCATGGACCAAAGCCCGATTAATTGCCGGGTATCGTTTTTTTCCGGCTGGCCCATCCTGCGGAACATTTGATAGGCCGTTTTTCGGAATAAAGCAAATGGCGGATAATCATCCGGGCTCTCCTTGTCCAAATCAATGGTTAATCCGGAGTGATAAAAAAGAAACGAAAAATACTCAGGATGTTCTATGAAAAATTCAATATAAGCCTGCCCCAGCCGTGAAACGGCTTCTTCGCCGTCTTCCCTTCCTCTTACGGACGCATGCAGTTTCTCCATAAATTGCTCCGTCACATGTTCTCCCATAGCGGAAACCAACTCGTCGATATTCTTAAAATGGCTGTACGGCGCGGCATGGCTTACACTGCATTTGCCCGCGACCTTGCGCAGGGAAAAGCCCTTCAGGCCGTCTTCATTAATAAGTCTGATTCCCGCCTCTATAAGCTGGCTCCGCAGGTTTCCGTGGTGATAAGGCTTCCCCTTCATTCGCAGTAACCCTCCTCCCTCTAATCTTTACACTGTAAAGATTGTAATGGAATATCTTTACACTGTCAAGATTTAGGTAAAATAAAAAAGCCTGAAAGTTCAGGCTTCAAAATACTTTTATAAATAACATAAAATAGACTTCTCTATCCAATACGAAAAAGCGATATCGCGATGATGTTTTTCCACTTCTTTCATTTTTAAGTACAGGTCGATGCCATCGGACACATCATGCCATAAATCCGTAAACACAAAATCGCATTTCTCCGTAGGCATCTGCGTGCGGGCATATTCAAAAGCATCTGCTTGAATAAGCTTGATCTTATGAGCATTTTTAAATTGCGGCAATAGGTATCGGCTGAACAAATTTATAACATCTTCATTGAGTTCCACGACCGTAACGCTTTCGACCTCATCTTTTTCGGAAGCCATATAGGCATAGTAGCCAAGCCCAAGTCCAAATGTAAGCACATTGCCGAACGCTTGATCAACCGCTTCTTTCATCGTTTCTATTTCGTTGGGCGTAATGGTCATCCAGATTCGGCCGTTTTCCAAAATGGCCGGAAACCTGAATTCCGATTCAAAAAATCCGATTTGCGGAATTTGTCGTCCCGCTTCCGTTCGGACGATGTCATCGCAAACAAACCCTTCGAAAGATTTATAATGTTCATACTTTAACTCGCTGTTGCCGATTTTTATCGTGGGGATCTTGATATTCTTGTAATAGGGATTGTCATAATATTCGTTGGCCTCAAGTTTATGAACCATATGGTTAAAATAGTTGTTGAACAAGCCCTTATCCTCGGCACGTTCCACAATATCCAATCCGAAAGCGGCCGTTAATATGGCAGCGAAGGCATATTCGTAAGAGACCCCGCAAGCAACGATCTCTTCGATTTCATCTTTGTTGACGAAGTCGGGGGCATTATTCAAGAAATTGCTCAGTAAGGCAAAGACTTTGCGATTTTCGTTTACTATTTGATCCGATACTTGCTTGCGATCCATATTCTCACCTGTTTCTAAGCGATATCATTCTGCTTTTCATGAATCATCAATAAAACAATACGCTTTAAAAACAGGATCGGCAAGTTGTTTCCCCGTATTCCCCGCCGCAGTCGAATGCATTTCCAAACGATATCTCCCGAATCGTCTTCAACTGTTTTTCTGTCGGCTCTTCATGGGGATATCCGACCGGCAGCAAAAACAGACAGACGATGTCATCCGGTAAATTCAGAATCCGGCTTGCTTCCCTCACGTCCACATATCCCACAAAATAACCCGACAAGCCATGAGACACTACCGTCAAAATCATATGCTCATCGGGGTAAGCGGGCGGGCCTCATGCCGTTCGATGTTCCGATTGCGGGAATATGGGTGTATGAATAAACCCTCAAGAAAGACCGCAAATGGATAGCGATCTTTCTTGGCTTTCATTTGTTTGAAATCCTGTCCATCTGCCCTCCTGCCACGCTTGACCGGGTTCATGCAGACCCTCACAGCATTAACGGGTGAAGTAATCAATGAGGATATCGTTGATTTCATCGGCAATTTCATGATTAATTCCATGCCCCGTATCCTCGAATATGCGCCTGTTCATCTTGTATGTCTGCAGAGCCGCATTTCCTCCAAGGATGGAAAAAGGATCGGCTTCTCCCACCAGATAGAGTGTCTTGCCGCGAATGCTATCGATCTGCTCATCCTCAAAGCCTTTAACTTTATGAAAACGCATGGCCATATTGTTATAGCCCTTTAATAAGTATGTAAAATGCTCCAGAAGCAACGGATTGCCGGTAAAAGCGGAACTGTTTTTCCCGGTAAGCTTGGTTAACAATTTGATCACATTCCGTTTTGTAGGGAACAGGGCTTCCGGCAGGAATATGCGAAGCATTGTTTTCATCGGATTTCCGGCTGTTCCGGCAGGCACGCTTGAGGCCATGGACACGACTTTTCCCACACGCTCCGGTCTGTGGATCGCGTAATATTGGACGAGGTACCCCCCATGCGAAACACCGGCCAGATCGATCCGTTCAAGCCCGAGTCCATCCAATAGGTCGTCGATCCAACACGCGTCGTCAAACTCTTTAGTATAATTCTCATTGGGCACACTCTTTCCGGGCCCGCCCAGCGTATCCACCGCGAACAATCGAAAATGAGGCGCCAGTGCGGCGGCATTGTAAATCCACATCAAGGCGGAATCATCCCCTACGCCATGAAAAAGCATAACTGGAGGTGCATCCTCTTTACCGAACACATTTACATGAGTAACGCCGTAGCGCGTAGGAATCTTGGTTGGCAGAACCTCCGTGCCCCATGCTTCAAGCAAACGGTCATAGGTTCTTAGGATGTTCTCTTCAGCCTTTGGCGTTCTGTAGATTTTCATATATGCTATTCCTCCTTACAAATATGCTGAGCGAAAAAGCGTCTCAATAGTTCAGACAGCTCAATCCGTGCCGCCGTCCTTTCCTCATCCTCAGCCAGGCCGGGGCCTGAAAAATATTTGTGAAATACATACAGAATCATGGATTGATACTCAGCCGCCAGAAGCTCCGGATCGTCTCCTTCCATAAATCCTTTGTCCCGCATCCGGGTAAACACATGCTTATGATGCTCAAGCGGGACGGTAAAGAGAAGTTGCCGATAAATTTCGGCCGCCTTGGAACTTCTTTGCTTTTCTATCGTCAGCATCCGAATCAGTTTATTGATTTTTCCTTCCAGTAAATAGCCCTCCATATAAGCAACCCCGGCAAAAACAAATTTCTCGCACTCGATCCTTGAAGCAGCATCCAGCGCTTGGATAAACTGGACTTTGCGTATCTGCGTCCATTGCTCCGACTGGTCGAACAGGGAATGCAGAATGTCCTCCTTGTTCTTGAAATGATAATAAATGGAGCTTTCCTTGATCCCCACCGCCTTCCCTATATCCCTAATGGAGACGGTGGTATAACCATCTACGCAAAACAGGTCCAAAGCGGCGTCCATAATCCTATTTTTTGTACTTTGTTCAGGTTGTTTCATAGGCCTCCTTATATAGACTAACAGTTGTTAGGTAACTTAAGTCTATCTAACAACTGTTAGATTGTCAAATCTGCGCAAGGACTTGCCGATATAACTGCAAAAGCCTCCATTTGGCTATGGAGGCTTACTTCGACTCTGCTATTTTCAGGACTTGTTCTTGCGAAAGCGATCAGGGTATCTTCTTATATTACGGCTACTCGACACTTTTTAGCGCCTCCACCATGTTGATCCGGTTCAACGTGCGATTGGTCATCCAATTGACAACAACAGCAAAGCAGAACGTAATCGCGGCTGAAATCAGATAGCTGACAAGCTCTACATGCACGGCGAAATACATGGCCGGCATATTAAGCGCGGTGGTGAGGAATCCGCTTAGAATCCGCCCCACCGGCAATCCAATAAGGATACCTATTAAAGTTAGGATCAGCGATTCTTTATTAACGTATTGGTGCACTTCCTTATCATAGAACCCCAACACCTTAATGGTTGCGAGCTCCCGATTGCGTTCCGAGATATTCGTGTTCGAGAGCGTAAACAGCACCACAAAGGCGAGTCCTCCCGCCATGACCGTGATCAGCAATACGACCGCGTTGATCAGATCGAATCCGAAATCCGCCCTCAGCGCGGCCGTGCTGACGGCGGAAAGCACGGAGTCGTTCTCAAGAAGAGTTTCCGCATAAGCGGCCTGATCCGTACCGGCATCCGACAGATGCGCAAGCACGCCGTTCGAAACATACTTGCCAAACAGGGTTTCATACAGCTTCTGCGTCATATATACGGTATTGCCCAGATAATTCTGCACTACATCCGATACGACCGCCTCCTGCTGCACAAGCCCCATATCCTGTAATGACACGGTATTGCCCGGTTTTAGGCCGAGACTTCGCGCCGCGCTCCGCGTTATCAATACGCCTTCGTCATCCGGATCAATTAGCTTTCCGTCCAGATTCTCAATGCTAATATATTCCCTTAAGGCGGCGCCCTCCGGGATCACCATCAACTGCACCTTTTCACCCTTTTCGTTACCATTGATCACCTTCACGCTTTCAATCCGCAGGTTCACGTAATCCTCGATCTGGCTGTCGGCAGACATCTGCCCAGTCAACTCATCGTTAGCATCATCTTCAAAAACGGCCATCAAATCATAATGGTAGATGTTCTCGTACTGCTTTGGCGCCAAGTCCACAATGGAGTCCTTAATCGCAAAACCGCAGAGAATCAGGGCGGTGCAGCCCATGATCCCCCCAATCGTCATGAACAGCCGCTTTTTATACCGGAACAAATTCCGCACGGTCACCTTGTTCAGAAATTTCAGGCGGTTCCAGATCCCGGGGATTCGCTCCAAAAATACGCGGGCCCCTGCTCGCGGCGCCTTGGGACGCATGAGAGCTGCAGGCATTTTTACCAGTTCGCTGCGGCAGGCGAGTATGGTGGCTCCCACGATCCCCGCGATGAACAGCAACACCCCTCCCACGCCATAAAGCAGGTCAAAACGAAGATGAACTTGTGGGAGGCTGTATAGCTCCTCCAAAACAACCGATACAAATTTAGGCATGAAAACAAAGCCGAACAAATCGCCCAAAACGCCGCCGAGCAGGCAAGCCATAAGGGCAAACAGAATATATTTGCGATATACGGCTCCATTTCCAAACCCCAATGCCTTGTAAGTCCCGATCAGTCCGCGTTCTTCCTCCACCATTCGTGTCATCGCGGTAAGGCTCATGAGAATCGCAACAAGCAAAAAGATCACGGGAAAAACCTTTCCCACCGCTTCGATGGAGGACAAGTCGCTGGTAAGACTGGAATAGCTGTCGATCGAAGTCCGGTCCTGAACATACCACTGGGTCATATCCAAGTTGTCCAGCTCTGCGTAAGCATCGGATAGTTTTTGTTCGGCCTCTTCCTTTTTACCGACGTATTCCTGCTCTTGTTCCTTTAACTCCGCTTCGCCTTCAGCCAATTCTTCTTTGCCGTCGGCCATCTCTTTCCTGGCATCCGCGATTTTGTCTTTGGCATCCGCCTCTTCCGCGTTCAACTTCGCCTCGCCTTTGGAGAGTTCGGCCTTTCCGTCAGCCAGTTCGGCTTTGCCGTCTTTAAGCTCCGCTTGTTGGCTGGCTATGGTCCGGCGGGCAGCTTCGATCTGCGTCTCTCCTGCGGAGAGCTTCGCTTCGGCTTTGGCTAACTTCTGCAGACCCGATTCCTTTTGCTCCCTATAGGCGCTCTTCTGATCATCAAGCGCCTGCTGGCCGCCGATCACCTTGCCCATGCCCAGCGCGGCCCGCACACCGGCATCCCCCTGTCCCGGAAGCGCACCTGCAAGAGCAGCGCTCTCGGCCCCGGTTCCCGCCGCGATATCACTTTCATCCGCCCCGGTTGCTGCCAATGAAGCCGCTGAATTCACCAGCGCATTCCATTCCTTGTCGGGCCACAAGTCGCCATAAGAGCTTTTTAACCCCGCAACTTGCGGCTCCAGCTTCATGCGTGCCCCATCCAATTGTCCCTGGGCCTCATCCAACTGCCGTCCGGCTGCGGCGAACCGTGCTTCAGCCTGCTGCCGCTCTTCTGCCAACTGCTGTCTGCCCTCTTTTATCTTTTGGGCATTCGCCTTCAGCTCGGCCTCGCCTTTTCTTAGCCGGGCTTCGCCCTCTGCCAGTTGTTCCTCAGCCTTCGCCAGTTTCTGCTTGGTGCTGTTGATTTTCGAACGGGCCTCGGCAATTTTCTTCGCCGCTTTCTTCTCTTCGTCGGCAAGCGTAACCTCGCCATTCGCCAGTTCCTTTCTGACCTGGGCGATATCGTCCCAGGCGCCCGCAAATTTCTTGTCTGCTTCCGCAAATTTGTCATCCATGGTAGTCTCGGCGTCTTCGAGTTTCGTCCGCGCCTCTTGCAAAACAGAGTCGTAACGAGCTTTCTCCCGCTGTGCTTTGATGCGGCTTTCAATATTACCGATGGCGGACTGGACCGCCCGGTCATATTCATCGGAATAGCTGTCCATCTCCCGTGTTCCATCCAAAACAATATAAGCCGCGGTATAAATATCGCTGCTCACATTCTCGGGAGTTATAAAAAATGTATAGTCCGTGGATGCGGAAGAACGGAATATATTTTCGGCGCCGCTCCCCTGGATATCCATCGGATCCAACACTGCGCCTGTAATGGTATAGCTTGTATTGGCAAGGGTTGGAGCCTTCTTTTCCTCCAGGCCCATCTCGATATCTTGGTCCATATCTAAATCCATATCCGGGTCAAGGCCACCGCTCTCGTCCGGAACGTCTTTAGCGTCAGTTACTTTCGGTGTCTCTTCGGCAGGAACGTCGCTGTCTTCCTCAACCTCTTCTTTTATGGTCAAGGTATCGCCTATGGATTTGCCGCTTTCTTCCAGGTATTTTTGCGTAACGGCGATTTCCCCCGCTTTGCTTGGCAAGGTTCCTTCCAGCAAGAAAGGGGCATTTAACCCCTTCGGGCTCAACACGTTTAATTCCGTGCTCTTGCGGATTCCATCCACATCCGTATGAGCCGTTTCGCTGTACCCGCCTTCCGCAGTCTCGACTCCATCTACCTGCGCCAAGGCTTTCACATCTTCTTCGGTCAGCCCCAGGGTAGACAAGACCCGGATGTCAAACAGCTTTTGTTCGTCATAAAATTTATCCGCGGAGTAATACATATCGAGGCAGGCCGCGTACAGACCTGTCAGCATGCCTACGCCGAGTGCCGTGATCAACATAATGGATAAAAAACGTTTCCAGCCCTTTTGGATAGAGCGCAGGATGTCTTTTTGGTATGCTTTGTTCATGCCTTACCACTCAATCTGCGCAATGGGTACAGGCTGCTCATTTCGGGCAGTCTTTACAACCTTGCCGCTTTTAAAGTGAATGACCTTGTCAGCCATGGGGGCCAAGGCGGAGTTATGCGTAATGAGTAATACGGTGATTTTCTCCCGGCGGCAAGTATCCTGCAGAAGCTGCAAAATCTGCTTCCCGGTATTGTAATCCAGTGCGCCCGTGGGTTCATCGCATAACAGCAGCTTTGGATTTTTCGCAAGGGCACGGGCGATGGATACGCGCTGTTGCTCGCCGCCGGACAGTTGCGCGGGGAAATTGCTCATACGATCTCCAAGTCCTACTTTATCCAGCGTTTCTGCTGCGTTAAGCGAGTTCTCGCAAATTTGTGCGGCCAGCTCCACGTTCTCCAGTGCCGTCAAATTCGGCACCAGATTATAGAACTGGAATACGAAGCCGATATCCGTACGGCGATAGCCCACCAGTTGCTTGTGGTTGTACTTGGAGATGTTTTCACCGTCCACGATGACATCGCCTGAAGATGCGGTATCCATCCCGCCCAATATGTTCAAGGCCGTGGTCTTACCGGCACCGGAAGCCCCCAAAATAACCGCCAGTTCGCCTCTTTCGATCGAGAAGCTCGCATCGTCGAGCGCCCGGATCGCCACACCTTCGGACGCGTATTCTTTTATCACATGATTGAATTCGATATATGCCACCTGATTCTCTCCTTCAAGTGTTTGACTTTTTTCTGTTAAAATAATAGCTTAAAGACAACGTGTTGTTTTTACAACCATCAGATGATTTTGAAACGCTGGTTTCACAACATTTCACCTTCAAAATGTCGATTTTGAATCAAAACGATGGAGCCTGATAGGGAGGGGGGATTGGCATTATGAAAGAAATGAAGCAAGACAGAAAAACGCGATATACCCGGATGGTGCTGCAGGACAGTCTGATCGAACTCATGAAGATAAAGCCGATCAACAAAATTACCATTAAAGAATTGTGCGAAAATGCGGATATCAACCGGACGACCTTTTACGCGCATTATACGGACCCCTACGATCTTCTCCGTAAAATCGAGAATGAAGCCTTATCATGGGCAAAGGAGTCGCTTGCCACCCTCATCAAAACAGGCAGACACGAGGCCTTGCAGGTTTTGGAGGAGGTCTTCCAATACTTCGTCGAGAACAGCAATCACCTTCAAGTCCTGATGAGTGAACAAGGCGATATTCATTTCCAGAGGCAGCTAATTACACTGATCTATCAAGAGTGCGGTATCAACCCCTCTGCCGAACCTAACGGAAATATGGATACGAAGGAATTTTACTTTATCTTCATTGTGACCGGAAGCGTCGGTCTCATACAGCACTGGCTGAAACATGACCTAAACAAATCCGCGAAAGAAATGGCGGAGATTATCTATACCATGGCTTCGCAGTGGTTTCCGGAGTAATTGATCCGCATTCTTCGCGCGGTATAAAATGGGGACGCGAATCGTTCGCGCCCCCTAAGTGCACGAGAAAAAGAAAAACGCTTGGGCTCAATGCCCAAGCGTTCTTTTTAAAATCAAGGCAAGCTTATGCCGCGAGAACTAACGTACAAGGCGTACCATTCATCACGGCTTAAGTTGACGTTTTCCGCGTCAGCACAAGCCTGAATCCGGGAAGGATCCGTTGTGCCGATGATTGGTTGAATCGCGGCGGGATGTTTCATTAGCCAAGCAAGCACAATCGCTTCCCGTGAAGTTTGCTTCTCTTCGGCCAACCGATTCACTAGTAGAGCCGTATTTTTCACATGCTCGCTTGCGTCTTGAAGACTGGCTCCCGAATACAAGCCTTTGGCCAGCGAACCCCAAGCTTGCAGCTGAATGTTTTCCGTCTGGCAATATTCAAGCGTACCCTCCGGGAAAATATTATTTCGCGCCGCATCTTGGTTCACATGGATGCCGGTTTCGAGCCAACCGATTTTGTGGAGGCTCAGCTCCAATTGGTTTACCGCCAGTTTTTCGCTGCAATGATTTTGTAATAAACGAATCTGTCCGGCGCTCATATTAGAAACGCCAAAATAACGGGCTTTTCCGGACGCTTTTAGCTGATGAAAGGCTTCACCCACTTCCCGCGCGTCCATGAGCGCATCCGGGCGATGCAAGAGCAGAACATCCAAGTAGTCAATTCCCAGCCTGGAAAGAATACCGTCCACACTCTCCAAAATATATTCCTTTGAAAAATCGTACCGTGCCGGAATGCCGTTTGCTTCATCCGGAAAGCGAATTCCTAATTTCGACTGAATGATCATCTGTTCTCTTAAGGCCGGTTTTTCCTTTAACACTTGACCAAAGACGGTCTCGGCCTTGCCGAACGCATAAATATCCGCATGATCAAACATATGGATGCCGCTGGCCAAAGCAGTTTCCACTGCTTCCTGCGCCTGTTTTACATGTTCGGATTGGATGGGATCATGGCTCCATCCTCCGCCAAGCCCCATACATCCCAAAATAAGCCGGCTTGCGTTCAAGCCGTGATTATGAATTGGCAATACTGTCATCTCAAGCACATCCCCTGTTATATAATGTATTGTTGAATAGCGCCGTTATCGTCTACATAATCGATGACCGACCGATTCCTGTTAAGGTCTACGAACAAGGTACACCGCATTTTATCTTTCTCCCAAGAAAGCCGTACTTCATCTGCGTCGGAGTCCAAAACCTGGAACCCCCCGTTAAACGCCTCATACTCATTGCGGAACCGGATCAGCTTCAGCAGTCTTTGTACCGCTGTTTTTTCCAAAGATTGTTCGATTTCCCCAAGGCTAAAATTATGGCGGTTAACTTCTCGCCCTTCGCCTGATTTTTCCACACTTTCAAGATCGTTTTCCCCGGCCAATAGCCCGACATAATAAACCTGGGGCACGCCAGGCGTAAAGAATTGCAAGGCCCGAGCCGCTAAATAGGCATCATCATCGCAATTTAGTACCGAATAAAATGAACACCTGATTTGATGAACGTCAAAACCATCCTCGGCTTTGTGCTCATCCGATAAAATCAGACTAAGGTTCGCTCCTCTTTCCAGGCAAGTATCAACTAATTGTCTAGCTTCTTTGGTGTCGATCAGATCATCCAAATCCGGCTTAACCGGAACGCCGTCATGGCAATCCAGCATCGTAAACTGTTTGTGCGGTCGTGTCTTCAGGTACTGCTTCAGAGATTCGCCCGACTTATTAATAAGCGTCTCCAATATGCGATACGGTAATATAAAATCGTAAATCCAATAACCGTGCTCCGCCAGTTTATACTGGATCTCGTAATGAGCATGCACTTCAGGCAGTAATTCAATGTCCACGGAGTCTGCAAGTTCCTTGATCCAATCGAGGAATTCATAGATTTCCGGCTCCACGAAAAAACAGCTCGTCCCCATCTTTTTTATGACATAACCGACAGCGTCGAGACGCACAATTTTCACGCCATGTTGTTTAAAATGCATAAAAAAATCGGTAAACAACTGCTTGACTTTAGGAGAGTTCACATCCAAATCGATTTGCTCGGAAGGATCGGCTTTTCCGAAGGTCGTCCACACCCCTTCTTCTTCTCCGGTCCCTTTGATAGAGAACGTCGAATAAGGCTTCGCTCTTCGCAAAAACATTTGTTCAATATGTTCTTGTACCGGCTTTCCGTCTTCCCAAATCTTATCCAGCGTTATAAATAAATCGGCGTACTCGGATCCGCGGCCTTTGTTGAGAAAATCCTGAAAATACACTGACTGCCGGGATATATGATTCACCATCAAATCAACCAATACGTCGAAGTTTTCGCCAATCGCCTTCATATCATCCCAGGTACCGAAGTTCGGATCGATTTCCAGATACGTCAGCGGAGCAAACCCCCGGTCTCCCGAAGAAGGGAACGGCGGGAGGATATGAACCCCACCCTTGAAGACATCAGAAAAATGCATGGAAAGAACGCGATGAAGACTTCGTAGATCACCTCCCAACGAATCCGGATACGTGATCAGTTGGACTTGATTTTTGACTGCCACATTCATTCCTCCTATAGTCCATACATCCCTTATATGACTTCCAGCTTCGGCAAATCGACAATGGCGCCGTCTTTTCCCGGGGTGAGGATCACGAGCTTTACTACTGAGCCCATATTCTTGTCGAAGTTCTTACTTCCAGATTCGGATGTTTAAGTGCCGCGTCCATCATCAAAGCAAGGTAAGTATCTTGCAGCGCTTCCTTCAAAGAATAAAATTCCATTCCGGTAGCCAAGTACTCGCCCATCCGTTCCATGCAAGTGGCTACAGCAATTTCATCATCGTTCAATCGAGCGTTCTTAAATGGATTTTTATAGACGAACTCTTCCCCCAGCATGATTCCGTAATGGGACCATTCCTGATTGCTGTAATTTCCTAAGTCGATTCGGTTTAATTCCTGCGTCACCGGCACGTTGTCAGAAGAAAGATAACGGATGGTCAGGTCGTCGATTTCACCTCTTACCCCTTGTACGGTCAGTTGGCGGGTTCGAATAAAGGAGTGGTACTGCGCCGGATCCGAGAAATCAAAAAAAGCGACTTTCCCATTGTCGAATTCCAAAGTCAAACGGTCTCTTGTACAGAAAAAAGTCTCTCCATCTTGGACTATTCCTTCACGTCCGTACGTTTCGGTCACCTCGAAGGAAAACCTTTTCCCGTAAATCGTGCAATTTCCGGATTCTGCGTTCAATAACTTCCTGATGATACTGACGCCATGATACCCATGTAAGGACGATATATTGATATTGCTGACTTCTCCCAGCTTACCGTCCTGGATCACCTTTAACCAAGCGGCATATAACGGTTGTACAAAATATTGCTCGGCAATCTGCAGCTTGGCATCATATTTGCGAGATTGTTTCCAGAGCTCCTCTAATTCCTCTATCGTTTCCCCAGGAGGGGTCTCGCACAATACGGGGATCCCTCTTTTAAACAAATCTATTAAATAGCCGCTGACAAATCCTCTTTTGACG
This sequence comes from Fontibacillus phaseoli, assembly GCF_003337355.1. GTDB lineage: Bacteria > Bacillota > Bacilli > Paenibacillales > Paenibacillaceae > Fontibacillus > Fontibacillus phaseoli. Next base: position 519,811 of record NZ_QPJW01000003.1, read on the forward strand.
GACAGTACCACATAATCCGGCTGGCTTCTCATCAGTTCGTCGAGTGACTGAACAACCTTCACCCCAAATTTTTCAGCGAATTCTTCCCCTTTTTCCCGATTACGGATGACCACTCCGGTTAATTCGAATTTCTCGGGCAGAGCTTTCGCAATACGAATGTAAAATTCGGCTCTCCAGCCCGAACCTATGAGTCCAAATTTGATTTTACTCATCTTCATTCTCCTCTTTTATGTTTTACCCTTTAATCCCTCCGGTGGTTAATCCGGCAATGATTTTCTGTTGGAACATTAAGACCAGAGCGATGAGCGGAACCGTTACGACAATCGACGCGGCAGCCATGTCGCCCCATGGAAGTTCATAATTGCTGGGGAACAACGCGATTCCTACCGGCACCGTTCTCATGCTGTCGTCCGTCATAAAAGTCAAACTATAAATGTACTCGTTCCAGGAGTTAATGAAGACCAACAGGCCGACCGAAAAGGTGGCGGGTTTAATAAGCGGCAGCATAATCTTGAAGAAGGTCTGCAGCCTGGAACAACCATCGATGGTCGCTGCTTCCTCGAATCCTTTTGGCAATTGACCGAAGAAGTTCGTTAATAACCAGATGGAGAACGGCAAAGCAAATGTCGTATAAGGAATAACTAACCCGGCATACGTATTCAGCAAGTTCATGTTTTTCAGGATTAAAAACAAGGGGCTTACCGTCGAAATCGTAGGGAACATGGAAATCGATAGAATGGACAGCAGGACGATTTTTTTCCCCTTAAAGTGCAATCTAGCAAGAGCATAGGATGCCGAGGCTCCGATTAAAATACTTACGACTGTCGTAACTGTAGAAACAATCGCACTATTCAATAGATACCTTGCAAACGGGTGTTTCTGGAATACATTGAAGTAATAGTCTACGTTAATCGTGCTAGGTATCCATTTGGCCGGGATGGCCGAAATCTCCGCAAGGGGCTTGATCGAAGTTAAAAATTGCCATAGGTAAGGCAGTAAAATGAAGGCTAGAAATAATAAAACCATCATGTACAATAAGGTCGACTTTACAGTTCTCGATACTTTCAGATCCAAAGGACGCCCCTCCTCTCCGGGTATATTAAGTAAGTTCTTTTCCAATTGATTTCATATAAATTAAGCTGATGCCAAAAACAAATAAGAAAATAAGCACCGATACCGCCGAACCATATCCGAAATTCAGGAATTTCATCAAATGGGCGTATGCATATAGAGATACGCTTTCCGATCCGTTTGCGCCGCCGGTCATGACGGATACCAAATCGAATACCCGGAACGCGTCGATTGTTCTGAATAACAGAGCGACAAGTACGGTACTTCTTACCATAGGCAGCGTAATTTTGACAAAAGACTGAAACGAATTCGCACCGTCTATTTTTGCCGATTCATACAAATCTCCCGGAATCATCTGCAACCCTGCTAGAATCAATAGCGCCATAAACGGAGCCGTTTTCCAGACATCCGCAATAACCAGAGCCATGAATGTACCGCTTTCCGTGCTTAACCAGGCTTTATACCCGTCGATCATTCCAAGTCTGGAAAGCACATCATTGAACAAACCGTACTGGTCATTATATATAAATTTCCACATCAGGGCCGATACGGTCGTCGGAATCGCCCATGGAATAAGAATCGCCGCTCTAACCAAACCTCTGCCTTTGAATGTTTTATTCATAATCATCGCCGCCGCAAAACCAACGATTAATTCTAATACAACGGTCGCAATCGTGAATTTGAAAGTGAAAAAGATCGAAGCACCCGCTCGTTCATCCCGGAATATATCGGTATAATTTTTAAGCCCGACAAACGGATATCCTGAGCTCGGGTTTGTTAACGTCATTTCATGCAGACTCAACCAAAATGTCCTTAAAATCGGATATACCGCAATGACCAATAAAACGACTAACGCAGGGAGCATCATCAGCCAGGCATCTCTGGTTTCCCTGCTTTGCAAACTCTTCATCCCCTCGACCACTCCTTCTGATAGCATGGACTGCAATATGAGTTGAACTCAAGAAAAGCGGGGTTAGGCAAGTTCAACCCATATATGCTGCAGTCCCTGTCCTTTCCGATTTCCTTATTTGCTTAATGCTTCGAGATCACTTTGAATGGTCTCCAGAGCCGTTTTAATATCGACGTTTTCAGATAATGCAGAATGAATGTTACGTTGAATCGAATCGGAAACTCTTGCATACTGCGGAGACATCGGTCTGGCTTTGCCGTTCATAATAATTTCATAGAAGTCCGCATAGAACGGATTCGCTTCCAAAACTTCAGAATCTTGATATACCGATTTTAAAACCGGTGGCTGAGCCGCAATCAAATTCATTTTCTTCTGAACGCTTTCGCTGGACAAATATTTGATAAAGTCAACGGCAGCCTCTTTATGTGCATCATCGATAGACTTATTGATTACCAAATTCAGACCGCCAAGCGTGGAATGGGACTCCGTTCCTTTCGGACCGACCGGCAAAGAGGTAACGCCTACTTTATCCTTTACTTTAGAGCCTTCTTTGTTGGCTTGACTCCAGAATCCGGACCAATCCCGGATAAACAGGGCCTTACCGTCCAAAAATACCTGCTCGCTCTCTGGCTCGTTATAAGTCGTCACACCTTCAGGGGCGTAGTTTTTAACCAGGTCCAGCATGATTTGGGTCGCCTCGGCATTGTTTTCCGAATTGACTACCGGTTTGCCCGATGCATCCAGAATTTCTCCGCCATTGTTCGCTACGTATTCTACCCAGTTACAAACTAGCGCTTCAGACAGTGCTGCTTGGAATACTCCGGTGTATTGAACATCATTTACGCCTTGCACTTGGCTTTGAAGATCCATCCAACCTTGATAAGTCGTAGGAGGTTCTACACCCAATTGATCAAGTACGTCTTTGCGATAAAAGAGAGCGCTTGCATTTGTGAACCACGGGAACGCGACGAGCTGGTCGTTATACGTTGCCGTTTCAATGGTACCCGGCAAATATAGGTCTTGTGTGGCTTGATCAAAATGCGGGGTCAGATCGGCTAACCATCCGGCTGCGGCAAACTCCGCCACATAGACGACGTCCAATGCCATAACATCTACGCTCGTGTCGCCCGAGGCCAATTTATTCACAAAATCATCGTGGACCACATTAGCGTCCTGTGGCAAAATTTTTGTTTTGACAACATATTTGTCCTGGCTTGCATTATATTCATCGATAAGTGTTTGCGCTGGTTGCCCGATCCCTTGGTCAAAAGAGAAAGTAATGGTAACCGCTTCCTTTGAGTCTGTTGCTTCCGCGCCAGATTTAGTCGAATTTCCTCCGCAAGCAGCTAGTGAAAACACAAGTGTACCCGCAATCAATGGCATCCAAAACTTTTTAGCTTTTAACAGTTTCATAAAAGAAACCCCCATCTGAGTTTAATGGCTAAAACCTCACAATACTAAAACAAACAGGAAACACTTTCTTTAAAGCTTGCAATATATCCTTTTGAAAACAACCCAACATCAGGAAAACCTTTTCCTAGCTAATAAAAAAATATAATCGCACTTTCCCCCTTCTATTCCCCCTTTAAGTACCGTTTATAATTTTTAAAATCTCTCTACGGGAAAACCTTTTCCTGATGTGAGTACATTATACCTCGGTTATTTAGCAAAATCAATGGAAATTATATTTTTCGTACACTGATTCTTCTAATTATTTTATGCGGGATAAACTGCGTTACCGGTACGGTCTGCTGATGAATCAGCTTAAAAAGCGTCTTGATCGCTTTAAGCCCTTCATCAAAATAAGAGATTCGAACCGTTGTCAATTCGGGACTAAAATACCTTCCGAACTCTAAGTCATCAAAACCCATAATGGAAATGTCGGCTGGCACCGAAACCTTCGTCGTTTTTAAGAACCGTATGGCCCCAATCGCCATGGCATCGTTGCACACCATAACCGCGGTCGGCAAAGCGCTATTTTCTTCGTAAATTTTTCTCATACATTCATACCCGGATTCGAAAGAAAAATCTCCGTGTTCGATATAAGAATCCGGGACTTCAATATTCTGTTCTTTTAAAGCCACTTTGTAACCATTTAAACGCTTTTGTCCGGATGAATAGTCGTTTTCGGGCCCGCAGATCAGGGCTATTTTCTGATGCCCGTTCTCAATCAAGAAAGAAGTCGCATCATACATCGCCTTCACATTGTCATGGATGACTGTGTGTATTACCTCTTCACCTTCCGAAGCTTCCTGAGTAACCAGGACGATAGGATACCTTTTTCTTTTCATTTCTTCTACCAATGCAGAATTAACATCGACACCCGCAAACAAAACTCCGTCTACTTTCTTATCCGCCAATACCCCTAGCAATTCAATTTCCTTTTCCTGTTGTCCCCCCGATTCGCAAACCATTAACGTATAACCCTTCTGTTGGCAAAAACTGTTTATCCCTCTGGTTAAAGCCCCGAATACCGGATTGGAAATGTCAGGAACAATGATTCCAATGATGTTGGTTTTCTTCATAATTAAACCTCTTGCCAGGGAATTCGGCTTGAAGTTTCTTTTTTGAATTACATCATTTACTCTTTTTTTCAGCTCAGGGCTTACCGCTTTGGAATTATTGATGACTCTTGAAACGGTCGCGACTGAAACCCGGGCCTCTTTGGCAATATCTTCAATTGTAACAGACATGACACCACTCCTAGAAACTCGCTAATCGATGCTCGTGTGTTAATCCGAACACGTGCTAATCATCATTCTGACAATATTTTAGCATTAAATCAACTTTTATTCATTTGAGTCACCCCTAGTAAACAAAATATTGGGCCCAACCATGACGAACTGCTCGAAATACTCAAGGTTATACCAGCCCATCGGAGTTAATTACTTCGAGTAGTCATTTATGGCTACAAAAAAAACCACAATATGGACGGTTTAGCTCCAATTGTGGATGGCTTAAATGTTTCAACACTCTAGCGATTTAGTCTATGGACTAACACTTCTATGGTTAAAACTATTTTAAATATAGGTTTTGTAGTTTAACAATCTAAAATCTTTCTAGAGTATCTCGTATGTAACTCCACATTTGAGTAGTCCTTGTGGCCAAAGCCAAGGCGAACTGCGACATAATGCGTAATAACTTCGCGGTTAAGCGGGACTTCCTGCAGGCACATCATCGCAAAACATTAAGTCGCGAGGAGCACTGCTGCCGCTTCGCATCATCTCCTCCCCAAACATCCGCAGGATCACCGGAGAAACCGGGCCTCTCCCCATCCGCCGCGAAGCGCACATGCAGCAGGTTGACGGTGTTGTATTCCATCGCGAGGTCGCGGAAGTTCTGGTAATCCTGGCGCAGCCGGGCGCCTTTCTTCAGCTTGAAGGGCAGATTTTGAGTTCGGGCATCAGGCGTTCTCGGGGTGTGAGGTTGTCCCCCTCACGCTATTTTCGTAACCTCGTCCATATTCTTCTCCGTCGTAGTCAGGTAAGCGGCCAGTTGGTCTTTGTCCACGACATACGCCTTGGCCATCTTATCGTGGAGCCCTTGCCGCTGTTCCGTGAAGATCACCATCAGGTAACCGATGTAGAGGATGAGGGAAGAAATGATTTTGCCAAAAAAACGGCCGCTCGCCTTCCCGAACGTAATCCGTTCATTCATCTCGCCGACCACAATGCTGCCGATGGCCAGCTTCCCTACAGTCGCCTGCAGCTTGGACGATTCCATACTGGCATAATAGAGCCAAGAGAGAAGTAGTCCCAGTACCGCCGCAAATTTAAAGTAGACTCCGCTCTCAAAAATTCCGCCCAACTCTTCGATATCGACCCTATCGCTTTGACTCAAAATAAAGTCGTAATACAGCGAACGCAAATTCAGAAAACCGATTAGAAATACTTGCATAATAAACTGGATCACTAGGGTATCCACTAGCCAGGCGATAACTCTTTTTCCAAAACTGATATACATCGTTCTCTCTCCCTCATTTTTCGCTAATTTTGTCTCGCCGGGACTGTAACCCGACCCATGATATAACCGGTGCTGAAGATTAATGCGGACAGAAGCCTTCCCGGATATCTCACGAAAGCTTGACCGTAGGATAACCGTTCGTAACTCCAGTCGACCACCACGATCCCCAAGAGTATTTCCCCCAAGGTAGCTCAACTCTCTTTTTCCGGCCGTTTCACCGGCTCCAATTCTCTAGCTCGGCTCGCTTCACGTTCAGAGCCTTTTGCGCCTCCGCGCAAGCGTCTCCGCCGATCTTGCTGCTAAGCAGCTCGATAAGCTCCGATGCTCCCCGGATCCCCGCCGGAATGCGAACGGTTCCCGAGGCCCCCTGCAGCAAAAACTGCCCGCCGAAAAACCGGGTGTACCCCACACTTTGAAGTTCTCCGTAATTCAGCATCCGTTTGCCGCCCAGCGTGCGCACCGAGAGCCAGGATTCGCCGGCCTTGGCCCGAAAAATCAGGTGCTGGATCACCTGGATGAACAGCAGGAGCGTCCCCACTGCGATCAGGTAGACAAACACCATAAGCTCCTCTCTGGCCTCATCCGCCAGCAGAAGCGGGAGAGCCGCCGCACAAATCAAGAACCCGAGCAGGCAGGAGACCAGGACGAAGCGCGACTTCCTCAGCTTCATCTCTCCTTCAGGTCCTCTTTCCGCAGGCAGGAACGGCTTTGCAATCAAATATCGAACAATAATTCTGATGAAAAATCCTCTCATCGATAAACCCTCCTGGAGCATAATTCCTAAATATAATGATTCCTTGGATCTGATTTAGCTGAAAAAACGCCATCTACTTTGCGCCCCAACCGCCAATATCCTCTATCTCAGATCGATTAGCGGGGGGTCCGGTTAATTCCCTCCTTGTCACGGGGAAGGCCCCAATTAGCAGGGAGATTTCCCGTTCATGAACCTCCGAAGAATCGGCTCCGGGTAAGGTATGAGCTCGAAAAAAACACGAATCGCCTTACTTGGCCCCTCCCGCGTGCAGACTCCAACCAAATTAACTCTCAACTCAATCCATTAACGGGAAATTCCCCCGTTAATTATCAAGGGATTGGTTACCCGGCGACAAATTGGTTAGAGCATCGCCCAGACTACGGCAGCGGGCAGAGGCTGGCGGACGATAAGCTGCGGACCGGCAGGGCGCCATTACGCTGACCGAGACCGCTCCGGAAGGCGGGACCGCCACCACGGTGCTGGATATTTCCGTGAAACCCAAATTACTGTGGGGTTCTGGCCCATCGCCGGGGGGCTGGTTGTTGTTGCCGCCGGGTTTCTGCTCTACCTGTGGCTCCGTCCCAAACCGGCTAGTACTTTATTATTATCGGCTGGAGGGGGAGCACGGCTTAATGTCTAGTCCGCCTTCCGATTTTTTCCGACTGGTAGAAAATGAATATGCGAAGATATTTGCCTCGCATTTGGTTTCGCCGAGATAACATAAGCCCCTTGACTTTCCTATTGTAGGATAGTTTATGCTCGCTTTGCATAACCAATAAAGGAGTGAAAGAATTGGAAGCTATTACGGTGAGAGAACTGAATAAGACATTCAAAAACGGAAAAAAGGCTTTAAGCAATTTCAACTTAACTGTCTCTCGAGGAGAAATATTTTCTCTGCTTGGTCAAAACGGGGCGGGGAAATCAACATTGATTAACATTTTGACCACTTACATCTTACCAACATCCGGTGAAATCACAATTATGGGGCATCATTTAAAGAATGAAAGCCAAAGCATCCGAAACTGCATCTCCTGTGTCGCTCAACATACCTCCATAGACAAGCATCTGTCGCTTAAGGAGAATTTGGAGTTTCAAGGCAGACTGTTCGGTCTGGATTCCGCCACCATCCAAGCTCGCAGTGAAGAACTAATACAAGCCTTTCACCTAACAGAATTTTGTGATTACCAGGTATCCGAATATTCAGGAGGGGTGGCAAGACGGCTTGATATTGCAATGAGTATGATATCCCATCCAAAAGTTTTATTTTTGGATGAACCGACTGTTGGCCTGGATATAGAATCAAGACAGATTTTGTGGCAAATGATTAAGACGATTCAAGAGAAGTTTAACACGACTATATTTTTGACAACTCATTATTTGGAAGAAGCTCAATTATTAAGCAACACCATTTGTATCATGAAAGACGGGCAACCTCTAATTCAAGGCAGCATGAAAGAACTTAGACAATATTTCCGCGAGCCTGTTATACGAGTTGAGCTTAATACCGTTAAAAGCATTGCTGCTATTGTAGAACGTTTGAGTGCTCAGAGCGCTATCAAACATGTAAGAGTCGAGGAAAAGACATTATACATTTCTGTAGATGACAGCTCGGAAGGCTTTGCTAAAACAAATTTATTATTAACCGAGAATAATATCGGATTTTGTGCCATAGAAATTCAAAAACCTTCATTATCCGATATTTTCCTGAAATTCACTAGTACCCATTAAGAAGAACTTATAAATTGATTATACGGGGAGGAAGTAAAATGAGAACTTTCAGCATTGTCTTAAGAAATGTAAAATGGCGATTCAAAAATATGGAAACTATTATTATGACACTCATACAGCCGTTAATTTGGCTGCTACTATTTACAACGATATTCCAATCGGAAACGTATGTAGGAGATAATTATACGGCTTATACACTTCCTGGAATTCTGATTCTCGTAACCCTTACATCATCCGGCATGAGCGGAATTTCAAATTACTCCTGGAAATCCGACGGAATTTTTTATCGAATATTCATCTCTCCTGTAAAAAGAAGCTCTATTGTATTAGGCCATATTTTTGATGCAGCTATTTTAACTTTTGTCGAAGTTATTATACTTTTTATTTTTTCGTTTTTCCTGTCAGTCAAAATAGCAACTGGAATGCTCGGGTGCCTACTCATCATTTGTTTAATTTTCTTGTGCGTTTTTTTTGTAGCAAGCCTCTCCTATGCGCTTAGCATGATTTTCAAAACAGAAAATTCCTTTTTAGCCATTGTTAATACATTCACACTTCCCATCTTTTTTGTGAGCACCTCATTGATGTCTTATGAATATATCCCGGCCGCTTTCAAAATCCCGGTATCGTTAAACCCTTTTACCTATGTTATAAATTGTATAAGGGATCTAATTTTACAAAACTCTATTAACTGGAACTCTATATTAGGTACTTTCTTATTATTTCTGATCTTGGGCGTTTCGGCATTTCTGATCGCTTTACATGTATTGAAAACCAGAAATTAGACAATGATTGGGAGGACTACGGTGCTAAGAATTAGTGACTTTTCCATTCTATCGCAGTTAAGCACTAAGATGCTTAGACATTATGCTGACATTGATTTACTTCCTCCAGGCTTTATTGATGAAAGTACGGGTTACCGGTATTATTATGTACACCAGTTAGCGGTAGCTAATAAAATAAACATGTTGAAAACCATGGGACTCAGTTTGCATTTAATAAAGAAGATTCTATATGAATATGATGAGGATATTTATTTGATGAAGTTCTTGAATAGGCAAGCGGCACAATTACAGGAGGAAATAAAAGAGAAGCAAGATAAAATATTGTTAATAAACTCCATGATTAAACACCTAAACGCTCAGAAAGACTCGTCAAAATATACGGTTACGGCGAAGAAAATTCCAAAACGACGGGTGATTTATTTACGCGCACAAATCAAGCAGTATCAGGATGAAACTCTGTTATGGAGAAGACTATCCAGGATCGTTCATGGCCAGAATATACGACTAAGCTATCCGCATTTTAATACAACCGTTTTTTACGAAGAAGATGTTCAAAATCAAAGGATTGATATTGAAGTCCAAAAATCCGTTTCAGGAGATTATGAAAATCTGCAAGGAGCCAATATTAAAATAGAAAAAGAACAAACCGTGGCTTCATTTATCTATGAAGGAAATTATAACGAACTTAGTGAAGTGAATGAAACAGTCGCTCATTGGATATTAGATAATGATTACGAATTGAACGGCTCCCAATTTAATATTTATCATATCTCCCCTGAAGAGGCTAACGAAGCTGCCAATTTATTAACGGAAATTTGTTTTCCAATAAAGAAAAAAACAAATTCCTAAGATTATGGAAGTGTTCTCCCCGGTCTCCTTCGGCATTATCGTGTTTCTCCGATTAGTTTATGATTGGACTTGCCCTATGCTCGACGGAAAAAGCACGGCAAAATTCGCTATTGACCCACAAGGCCCTGACACCTTGGAGTAGACTAATTACCTGTCAAACGACAGAAAATCCACGAACAAAATCGCCCTCCATATGGCCGGGAAGGCCACTGGAGAGCGATTGAAGGTTAATGGGCGAAAATGATGCTCTTCGCTTAGCGGTTTACGGTGTAATTGTGCCCGTAATTGTTATCCCAGTAAGTTTGTCCATTGACGGTGTAGGAAATCGCGTACTTAATTTGCGAAACGCTGGGGGCAATATTATGGAAAGTAAAATGCCAAGCCTCTACACTGTCGTCGGAATTCGCCGGCATCGAATAAGTGGCGTCCCCTTCCTTCGTGGTTGCCCAGTTATCGGTTGTATATTTGATTTTGACCTGTTTGCTGTAGCCTGCATTTTTGACATAAACAGCTCCCCGGAAGGTGTCCTGAATTAATTCATCGTAGGCACGAAGGACATTCGGTTTCCCGAGAATGGTGGAGCTTTCAGTATAGCGGCTGACGGAGTAATTCCGGCCGTTATTATTGTCCCAATACGTTTGCCCGTTGAACTCATACTTGATGGCAAATTGGATCGTTTGGGCATTTACGAGCTCGGGATGCGTATTCTCAATGCTGTTCGTGGAAATGGCGAAATTCCATGCTTCATGCCCAGCGTCGGTTGGACCTTCATAGGAGGCGTTCGTATCGTACCATTGCCCATTTCCGGGAGTATAGTGAATCGTTACGTTTTTTTGGGGACTCGAGTTGCTGACTTCCACTTTGCCGCTGAATCCCACATAACCAAACTTGTAAGTATAGAGATTGGCCGAAATCAGTTGAACCGGCTGGTCATTTGCAAAAGCAGACTGCGCAAACGTTAGCACAAAAATCGCCACCAAAGAAAACACCGACACAAACTTCTTTACTTCTCTTAACATTCTCTACCATCTCCTATTTTTTGGATATACTACATTAATAAAATAGCACAGAAAATCCCAAAAATAAACTCTTTTTCTGGAATTTTCTGAAAATTTAATAGTTTTGGTATCAAATGCAATTTTGTGTTGGGCAAACGTTTGCCTTGAGTTGGAAAGAGAGATCGTAAGATGCCGTTCTAAGGTGACGAAGAAATCATGCAGATGTGGGATTAATATGGATCATGTCGCTTTCTTGGTTCAATCCCATAACCACGCCCGGAAGGCGTCCGCTTCGGCGCAGGCGTTTCAGGCCCGTCCTGTTCAATGATAATCTTTGTTCCGCCGCAAAACTTGCTCTCATCATTTCAATTCTCCTTGTTATTCAACCGATATTTTGTGCTCTCAAAATCTCTATCCGCCAATGAACATTGATTTCGTCCCCCTGCCAGGGGGATATAAAGAGCACCATGACATCACCGCCTTGGTACATAAAATGATAGTATTGAAGGCATCTCGCTCCGACGGGAGCGAAATGCCTTTGAATTGACCATAGCATAAACCCTGTAGTCTGTCGACAACTGATAGCTGTTATGCGGGAATGACACCATCTTGTAAAATAAGAACTGAAAATACTTTTATAGGAGCATATAAAAAGATGATGGATCATTTTAAAAGTTTGTTCAGAAAAAACTCCAGGGCACCGCAAACCAGTGAATTTATCCAAAAGGTTACTATGATGCTGGAAGAGTACAAAAGCTTGTATCCAGAGCACTGCCCTTATGTACTCAATGAAAGATTATCGATGAGCCAGGTTGAACAGTTTGAGTCGGCGGCCGGCATCACACTCCCGCAGGACTACCGCGATTTCCTGATCCATATTGGAAACGGAGCCGCAAAGAAACGGCAGATTCCCTTATCCCTGTCGCATGCCAAAGATTGCTTGGAATCTTGCTTGCAGGAAGAGACCGGACTCGAGTGTATTGGCCACGCTTTTAGCGCGGAAAGCTGCAACAAGGCGTTTCATGAGGATTACGAAGACATGGATGAGGACATGGACGACGACGCGGCAAAGGAGCATTATAATCGGCTCTATAGAGAAGCACTGCAAGGCACGTTAACCCTGCATAATGACGGCTGCGGGTACTATATCGTGATGATTGTTTCCGGTGAATCGGCCGGACAGTTGTATTATATAGATACCTGTCATGGACAAGGGATACATAAAGTCAGCGATTCTTTTGCCGACTACTATTTGAAATGGCTTGGGCGCCAAATACTAGAAAAGCAAGCAAGTCTGGAGCAAAATGATAAATTCGACTGCGTGATAACCGAAGTCAAGCTTGGCGGCAATGTCAGAGACTTGACCGTTACCAAATCAGAATCCCCGTACGAGTTTCAATTTGAATTTTTTTGTCCCGGAGATTTCGCCCGCGAAGGGGATTCTACAGATCTGACCCAAGCTCATGACAGGTTGGTCATCTCTTTGTATATGAAATATGAATCCTATAGTCCACTAGAGTACAAGAAGTTAGAAGGAAGCTTCGGCCCGCAGTCTCTTCAACCTGATAACTCATCAGATCGACCTTTGCAGCTTATAGGAGCCAGGTCGGAGCATATCGTGATCGGGCAAGTCAGAAGATTATTTAAGTATAATACGGGTGAACTCTCCTTTCCGCTATATGTGGAGGGGTTGGAGCAGGAAATCCTAATCCAAGGGTTGGACATTCCCGATTTGGCGGTAGGAGACGTGCTACAGATTCAAGGCAGGTTATGCGGAGAGGTGTATCGGATTCGGCGGTAGGTTAAATTGAAAGGCATGCCGGAAGGAGTAAAAGGAAGTTCTCTTCAACAACTTGCGAACGATAGGTAGGGGGACCCGGTAGTCCCCCTTGGCTTCGCTGTGAACCCGATCGTACACCGTTTCCGTTTATTCATTGCGGCTCACACGAAAACCTTGATCGGGGCCAAAGCCATTCGCTTCGAACTTGCCTCGAAAAGATAGCTCGCTGCTGCCGATGTCGCCGATCCAACCGCCGCCCTTCACACTCCGGAAAGAACCGCCGCTAGGATCCAAGTCGTCTCCATACCAGCTCCAACACCACTCCCTAACATTGCCTGACATATCGTAAAGCCCTATTTCATTGGGTTTCTTGAGACCGACAGATTTTGTTTTGCTGTTGTTGTTTTCTATAACAGGCCAATTCCAGTCTCCCGACAGGTATTTAACGCCGGCGTTTCTCCAATACCACGCCACATCATCCGCTTTATTGCTTCCGCTGTAAGTGTAACTTTTGCTCGTTTGACCGCCGCCTGCGGCATATTCCCACTCCGCTTCCGTCGGCAATCGATAGCCGTCAGCTTCCGCGTTGATACTTACGGTCCATTTTAAATGATCGTTATCGCTCTTATTGTCCGGGTCCTTTTTACTCTTATCTATATTGTAATAAGGTTTTAAGCCTTCTTTTATACTCCTTGCATTACAGTACTCCACAACGTCATACCAACTTACCGTTTCTACCGGCAAATCTTCGCCTATGAATTGGGAGGGATTGCTTCTCATGACCTCCGCCCACTCTTTTTGGGTTACCTCATATTTCCCGATATAAAAGTTCGATAAAGTCACGCTTTTCCCATAGTAGTTGGATTTTGTGTTCTTAAAAGTACCGCCCTCGACGAGTACTAATGTATTGTTCTTTTCCGGCTTTTCGGGGGAACAAGCGCTGACAACAAACGTTATGGCTATCAGAAGAAAAATGAATAGCTTTCTCATTGATCGATCTCCTTTAAAATAATAGAAGTGGCAATATTCCTGTTGTATGTAGGCAAGCGACTTTTGTTAATGGATGGAGGCCGTCGGCCGTGAGACCGAACGGCCCCGGCAAAATCAAAGATTAACCGGTTACCACACCGTTACGTTAGAACTTCCGCTACTCTGGTATCCCTCCGTCGCCAACACCTGGTAAGCCCAACTGCTCCCCAGATTCATTCCTTTACTCTTCCATGCGTTAACATGATTGGCGAAAGTGATGGCGACGTTGCTCCCGGTGTTTCTTTTTGACTGTCTTACGCTCCAGAACTGCTGGAAGGTTTGCGTGCCGTCAATGGAAGGTGCATTGTAGCGCATAGTCGTATATATGTCATAGGTTCCCCCATCGCTGGTCACGGTGCCTTTATGCGTTCCGGTAGGTCTATAGGTGCCCCAGCTATCGACAACGTAATATTCTATAAGCGAGTTTCTCGTCCACCCATAGAGAGTCAAATACGCATTGCCTGACGGTGCCCAGACCCCGGCATTGTAGTTGATGGTCCTGGATGGCGATCCGTTAGCCCAGCCTTTGCCGACAACAAAATTCCCGGTATTTTGCCATGAAACACTGTAATTGCCGCCGGACCCGTTGACCGCATTTACCGTCCCACCGCCGTCGGTCCAATTTTGCCAATAGGTATTCGCACTTGCGGTTACTGCAAACATACTGAAACTCAATGCAACTGTTAAAAATACCGTCAAGACTTTCCTATTAAACTTGATCATGCCATTACCTCCCAAATTTTTTTGTCCCTACTTTACCTACCTGCTCCTTCTTGCCATGTGTTTTCTTGAGGTACATACTAATTCTGCATAAAACTCTAATGTCACTTTTCCTTTTACCTCCTTTCATAGAAAATTATAGAATGTAAACGCATACATTTAACTTCTCATATTAAAGGTTTTACCTTCTATTTTTTACATAAATACACAGTTACGGAGTTGAGAAATCTGGTGCGACGGATACGAAACGCAGGAATAGGCTATGGAAAAGTTGCTTCGCACGGTTTGGAACCTCTTCATAACGGCATCATCATGAAAAAAAGCCGCCCTATTAAAGGACAGCTATAAAAACGACCCGCCAAACTTATGCTTGGCGAATCGTTCTAACATTATTTATTAATTGGTTCTACGGGCACTCATTTTCTTCCCCAGCAAGACCGAAAAATCACAGGTGATTTCTAACTTGTCCTTACCTAGAACTTGTTGTTTAAGTTCTTCCGAAGCTCCCCAAGACAACGGGGTCATCCGGACCAACTGTTCAATATACTTATTTTCCATGGTTACGCCGTACTGAATGCGCTGGAGTTCCACCAGATCAAAATTACGATTAAAAAGCTCAATCGTATTCTCATTTGAATATACAGTTCTATCACTTTGCTTGTAAAATATCCCTCTTAATTCTTGAAGGTACTTACTTTCGGGGATCACCTTGATAACCATTCCACCATCCGCAAGCATTCTATGGAACTCGGAATAGCTGGATGGCGATAATATGTTCAGTATGAAGTTGAATTGTTGATCAACAAATGGACACTTTGCGAGATCCGCTACGCACCAGATCGCTTTGCCGGAAGTTCCTCTTGAGGCCATATGGATGCCTTCTTTAGAAATATCTATACCGATCCCCAACAAGTTGCACTGCGATTGATCCATGATCCTTTGCTGTATTTGTGACAAATGTGAACCTTCACCGCACCCGGCATCCAATATTTTTATCAATTTACTCTCGGACTGCAAATTTTCCATCATAATCTCGGAAATCCTAGCCAGCAACGGATCAAAAAAACCGCTTTGACTAATCATTCTTCGAGCTTCAAACAGTTGTTTATCGTATTTTGTTTTAAAAGGATGTGGCAACAGGTTTACATATCCTTGTTTAGCTATATCAAAACAATGATGTTTGGAACAAATGAAGCTTTTCAAATTTACTACCTTCATAAAACTTGAACATACGGGACATACAAACATATCCTCATATTTAGAGAGAATACGAGCCTTTGAATTTTTTTCATTGTTCTTAGACAACACAAAAAACACCTCATTCATTCGTTTTGAGTAAATGAAAAAGGTACAGTTAAATAAACCCAACTATCATTTTAAAAAAATGACTTGAGCTTAAAAGACTGTACCTTCCATTAACGTAAACGTATGAATTTGATGATCATGAATAACACCCCATGTTAGCAAATTTAGGAGGTGCGGTGCCGCACCTCCTATTATTATATCTTTTGATGAAATAATTGTGTACTTCGGACTCACCCTTTAGCAAATAATTTCCCATTGTGCAATATTGCCCATTGAGAAAAAATATATTATAGTGAATAAATTCAGAGCTTTTATCTGATTTCAAGAAAGGAGGGCGCATGGATTTTGGATTCTAAGCCAACGAAATTGCGCAACAAAAAGAAAGAAGCCACCGCCTACGCCTTATCCGAGGCCTCTTTTAGGCTTGCGCTTGAACAAGGCATGGACGGTTTCATCGTCGAAGACGTTGTGCAGCAGGTCGGCTGCTCCCGACGGACCTTTGCCAATTACTTTTCGTGCAAAGAGGAAGCGGTAGCGGCGTACTTTATTGGCAGCAACTCAAATGAAGATGCGAAGATGCAGTTTGCAGGTTTGCCATCGGACGCCACACCGCTCGATGCATTATACGGATTGCTCAAAATGCAG
The DNA here is from genome assembly GCF_003337355.1 of Fontibacillus phaseoli. Classification (GTDB taxonomy): domain Bacteria; phylum Bacillota; class Bacilli; order Paenibacillales; family Paenibacillaceae; genus Fontibacillus; species Fontibacillus phaseoli. The sequence continues at coordinate 536,345 of NZ_QPJW01000003.1, forward strand.
TTCACCTCTGAGTTTCTGCATAAATTGCGGCAGTTTGTATCGCTCGCGAATCAATATCCGTCACTTGAGCCTTATTTTCTCAGTGTATTTCAACGCTTGCAGATCGCGGCTCAAGAAGTGCTCGAACAATTCTCCCAGGGGCGTTATGACGAAGGATATACCCATCTTCTTGCCGGCGCCGTCTACGGAGCGTTCGTACCTATTCTGGACGGGCGGTTGAACGTCATGCTACCGGGCGAAGACAAGGATGATCGCCCCGGTGCGCTATCTTTCGATCAGTATTTGAACTCCATGTTTACTTATTTACGCAATGGCTTTTAATTTTAGAGATAGAAAGGAGAAAACCATTCTATGTCAACATTTCTGTACCGATTAGGGAAATCGGCTTATTCCAAACCCTGGTATTTCCTCTTACCCTGGATACTCATTCTCGGGGTTGTAGGTACACTGCTCGGCGTCAATGGTATCCAATCCAGCTCCGAAATGAAAATCGAAGGCACGGAATCGCAAAAAGTGCTGGACATGTTGGCTGAGGAGCTTCCCGCCGCTGCAGGCGGCCAAGCAAGCGTCGCTTTTACCGCGCCGGACGGAGAACGTCTGGACACGCCGGAACGGGCAGCATTGCTCGTGAAGGCTATCAACGATGTCTACAGCATGGACTATATCATCAACCCTGCTGAACTGGCCGCCAAAGCCGCAGCTGCGGGCCAAGCGGCTGCTGCGGATGCAACTGCCGCTACAGGACAGACAGCTGTAGACCCTTCGGCCGCTGCAAATCAAACAGCCGCTGTGGGCCAAGCTGCTCCTTACGGTCCGCTCATGGTTGATGGCGTTCCTGTTCCCGGCGTCATGCTTTCCGCCAACGGCAGTATCGCCCTGTTCCAGTTCCAGTTCACGGTTCAGCAGACGTCGCTCCCTTCTTCCGTTCCGGATAACGTCATCAAAGCCGTGACCGAAGTCGAGCAGGCCGGCTCCGGCATCACGGCCATTCCAAGCGATTCGTTGAAGAGTACGCCATCCATCGGATCAACGGAAGCAATCGGTGTTCTCGTCGCAGCATTCGTGCTGTTTATTACGCTTGGATCGATAGTTGCCGCAGGGCTGCCGCTAATCACTGCGCTCCTCGGCGTCGCAATCAGCGTCGGAGGCGCCTTTGCCCTCTCTAATGTCATCCAGATGAATGACATTACGCCGATTCTCGCCGTCATGATCGGTCTGGCGGTCGGAATCGACTACTCGCTGTTTATCGTGAATCGGCAACGCCGGTTGATTCTCGATGAGAAATTAAGTGCGCGCGAAGCGGCTAGCCGGGCGGTCGGAACCGCGGGCAGCGCCGTATTTTTTGCCGGGCTGACCGTCATTATCGCCCTGTGCGGCATGTTGGTCATCGGTATTGGATTCTTGTCGACCATGGCTCTGGTTGCCGCTGTCAGCGTTCTGATCACCGTCCTGCTGGCGCTAACCCTGTTGCCTGCACTACTCGGTCTGGTCGGCGAACGAATCTGCACAACCAAGGCCCGCACAAAAAATGCAACTTCCGCAAACAAGGCGCGCCACGGTTTCTCGCGCCGCTGGGCGAACGCCACGGTGAAATACCGCTGGGTCATCATCATACTGGTAATTCTGGTTCTTGGAACGGCGGCAATCCCGGTAACGAAAATGGAGCTGGGCATTCCATCCGGCGCTTCGGCCAACCTGGATACCCCGGCACGCCAAAGCTATGATGTCATCTCCAAAGGCTTCGGCGAAGGCTTCAACGGACCGCTGCTGCTGGTTGCCCAGCCGAAAGAAGGGGCCGACAAAATTTCGATGGAAACGCTGGGTAAACTGATTCAGGAACTGCAAATGCATGATAACGTCACTCTTGTATCCCCAATGGGGGTCAACGAGACCGGGGATATCGCCATTATCAGCCTGATTCCGAAAACAGGCCCAACGGATACAGAGACGAGAGATCTGGTTCAGGATCTGCGCGATCCCGCTTCCAGCCTGACTTCCAGTAATAATATTACGCTTGGCGTGACCGGCTTTACGGCCATCAATATCGATATGTCCTCCAAGCTGTCTGACGCATTTCCTGTATATATCGGCATCATCGTGATTCTGTCGCTGATCATCCTGCTGCTCGTGTTCCGGTCGGTCATCGTTCCGATCAAAGCGACGGTCGGCTTTATTCTTAGCGTCCTTGCCACTTTCGGTCTCACCACGGCCGTCTACCAGTGGGGATGGTTGCACTCCCTGTTTGGTTTTGACACCGGAGGGCCGTTGCTCAGCTTTATGCCGATTCTGGTCACCGGAATTCTGTACGGACTGGCCATGGATTATCAGGTTTTTCTGGTCAGTTCCATGCGCGAGTCTTATGTCCACGGACGCCATGGCAACGAAAGTGTTGTTCACGGCTACGAACTTGCCAGCCGCGTCGTGCTTGCCGCAGGCGTAATCATGGTTTCCGTCTTCGCCGGCTTTATTTTCGCACCTGACGCGATGATCAAACAGATCGGTTTCGCACTGGCCTTCGGCATCCTGATCGATGCCTTCATCATTCGTATGACGCTCGTTCCGGCCGTAATGGCGGTCTTTGGCGACAAAGCCTGGTGGCTTCCGAAATGGCTGGACCGATTACTTCCGAACCTCGATGTCGAAGGAGACAAGCTGATTGCCAAGCTCCATGCCGAGGGCGGAGACAAGAATTAATTAAAGAACGGTTATCAAGAAAAGCCCAAGCATCTTATCAGCTTGGGCTTTGTCTTGTTCCTGCCCATCAATACCTTTTTTAAAATCTCATTTGGAGGCATCACTTCCGCTTAAATTCTGTTGATGTTGACATCCAGAAACAAATAAATATTCTTTCCGCAGCGGTAGCGATCCCTTTTCCCCCTTACAATTCCGACAAAAAGCAGCCCATCGTCACTGTATTTACCTTTCGATTAAAATCGACAGCTTCAATAATTCCCAGTAATTGATCGGGTTTAAGATTGGTGAATATCCCCCACTTCACCTAACTCCGACATTGCTTCTGTATATAATAGGCGCTGCGAAAGCGGGCGTAGCGTTGCCCAAGGATAGACCAGAATCACGGTTTGGTCATTATATTTTTTATGATACACATATGCTTGATACATAACCCCCTGAGAGATACCGTAGTCTTTAGAATGCGAGAGTAGCTTTTGCTCATCATGAGCGTAAAGCGATCTAGCCGCTATAATCGCTTCGAAAAACCTGATAAAAACAGGGCATGGGTTATGCAAGCAATGATCTGCTTGGTAATCCATGCCCTTTCAAATCAAATAAGCTGCTTCCACTCAACAAGAAGATCCTTCCACCTTCTCGTTATTTTCAATGTGCATATCCATGTAACACCTTAATTCTTACCGCCATAGCCCTTATAAGTAGCATAAACTGCATTTGCATATTGATCTGCCAGAATAGGACGGCCATAAGAATCTGTAGCTCCCGGATACCAGTTATCTCCTCCGTTATAGTGTAATAATCCTTTGTATATATTTCCGAACTTTATAATCTTCTCATCTAAAATCAGTGCGCCCATGCATACCTGATCTTGTTCACTGTTGTGATTATACGCACGGCCAAATTTTGAGCTGAATTGAGATAAATAAGCATTGCGTGTGTTAGGTTCCACCTGCATCAATCCGTCGCCGGCTGATGGACTTCCTGGTAAGCCTGCTCCAAAACTACTTTCTTTTTTGATAACAGCACTTAGCAATAAAGCAAAATCTCCGCCTTTACCAAATTTTTTGTCCACATTCATTACATATGTCCATATATGGCTTGGAACTTCGGAAGGCTTTGTTACAGTCGATGGTGAACCCGTATAAATCTTAACCGATGACATTTTGTCGTTGATCGTGTTGCCAACCCAGGAAGAACTTGAAGTAAAGGTCCACTTTGTTCCTCCAAAATTATCATTCTCATAGACTTCAACCGTCCATCCGCTAGGAACCTTGAGAGAGGACATCCAGTCATTCGGAATTCCTTTTGCGTTCAACTGAGACAGTGTATAATTGCCTATTCCAAGTGTTACTGCCTTTCCACTATAGTTTATATCAGCATAGAACGTCACTCCGTTTGTTGCTGGTGGCGTAGTTCCGCCACTACCGCCTTTCTGCCATAAAGCAGGAGCATTGGAGGGTTCCCAACCTACGAGCGAAGTATGTGCCTGGAGACAGGTATAAGTACTTCCACTATAGGTTACCGTGTCATTTACTGCATATGCCGTATTTGGAGCCCATGCTCCTCTAGCGGCTGCGCTCACTGACGGCAAGGCTGTGCAAAATGCGGATAGAAATACTGCTAAAACGACCAAAAGTGATAAGAGTTTAAATGAATGCCTGTTACTAGTCATTTTCAAACCTCCTTGTTTTGGTTTATCTGCAGCCCGCCATGAGGCATGCCACAGGTTTTAACTGTACTACCATTCCATTTTATTTCCACATTTTAAATTAATTCCATAATTATTGTTTTGGAGCTATTTTCCGATCCCCTTCTGAATATAAGGAATGACTAATCCAATAAATTCTTCGGGAGACTTCTCCTTACTATCTCTTCTCCATTCTACAGAAGCTCCGTAAATTCCCCAGCTTAATAGGACAGCTGTAACTTTTAGCGCTTCATCCTCTTCGGTTTTATTTTGTTTGCGCAACATTTTGTAAAAAATGATTTCAAGCTGTTCCCGTATAATACGGGCAATAGAATCTTCGTAAGCTCTATGGCAACGATTGGATAACGACTTTTGAAAATTGGTAATAGCTTTAAAAATACTAACAAGGACTTCCTCAGTTAGCTCTTCATGTTGGTAGAAGTCATAATTCAATTGGACAAGCAAAACTTCCGATAATGCTTTTTCTAATAAGTCGTAGATATCTTCAAAATGATAATAAAAAGTTGCACGATTAATCTTGGCTTCTATAGTTATATCCTTAATGGTAATATCCTTGAATTCCTTTTTCCCTGAAAGCTCAATGAAAGAATCCATAATTAATTTGCGAGTACGTAGCACTCGAGGGTCCGTCTTTGATTGCGTCATTAAGTCAATACACCTACTTTTTAAACAAATTTCATAATGTGTTGCGTATACGACAAATCCACAGAACTATTGGTGTTGATTATTTTAATTATGATATAAGCTTCAATTACTAGCAAATAGTATGCAAGCACCTTTGAATGGAATTAACAAGAAGTGAGGGAAATGAAATGAACGATAATATGATTTGCGATATCAAAACAGGAGTATGCGGAGAAGTTAGTGAGGAAGCCATGGAGATTATCGATTTTAATCAACCTCCCAAAGCCATTCATCTTTATTATGTTACCGATCCGATTTGCTCTCATTGCTGGGCTCTGGAACCGGTTCTTCGTCGCTTTGAACATCAATATGGGCATTATTTCAAGTCTCATACCGTTATGGGTGGGTTGCTCGAAAAATGGCACGATGGCCCTATCGATCCTGCCAACGGAATTTATAAACCAGCCGACGTCGCTGTTCACTGGAGAGAAGTTGGAGAACATTACAGAATGCCAATTGACGGGACTTTGATGATTGATAATCCGGTTCAGTCCTCCTACCCGCCCTCACGTGTATTCAAGGTGATCCAAAAATATCATTCCGATGCAATTGCGTCTGAATATTTGCGCCGCTCAAGAGAAGCGCTTTTCGCATTCAATCAAAATATTTCAGTTAAATCAGTAATGATTGAAATCGTAAACAAACTTGGTCTTGATGGAGAGGCTATTATCAATGAAGCCGAGCAACCAATCAGTCAACAACTATTGGATGAAGATTTTGCTCTAGCCAGGAGCTTAGGGGTCAGAGGCTTTCCGACCATTATCATGACCAATGAAGAGAATAAAGGCGTGAAAATAGTTGGCGGTCGTCCGTTGGACTACTATATTAGCGGATTAAAGCAAGTTCTTAATCTCGAAGAACTGCAACCCAAACCTCTCTCCTCCCTTTCCAGCTTGCTTGAAAAAGAAAAACTTCTGTTTTCCAAAGAAATTGAAGTCATGTATGATGTTAAACAATCAGAAGTCCACAATCTTATTGAGAAAGAGCTTTCGCCAGATCATTATCAAGTGAATGAAATTTTAGGGGAGTCCTATTTTACATTAAAACAAAAGTAACGGTAGAAGCAGATCCAGAACTTCAAGTTCCGTAGAGGCGAAGCTGCGAGAAAGGCTTTACTATCCTGAGCACCCTACTTGTGTGGCAACCGAGGTTCTCCTAACCAATAGTGACCCGCCTCACAATTCAATCCGTAATCTCGGATTATACTGACAATTACTTTGTTGAATTGGAGAGGGATGGCCAATGAAAGAAAATGATCTGCCTCTTGTTTATTCATGTTCCGGATGTTCCTCGGCTGCACAGACCGCTAACCGGATTGCGATTAAAATGGATCGGGAAAAGATCGCCGAAATGTCCTGCATCGCTGGTGTCGGCGGTGACGTAAAACCGCTTGTCAGAACAGCAAAGTCGGGACGTGACATCATTGCCATTGACGGTTGCCCGTTGGCCTGCTGCAAGAGCTGTTTAGCTAGGCATAACGTCCAACCTAAGCATCATTTTGATTTATCGAACTTCGATGTACCCAAACGTCTTGGAGAAGATCCTAACCCCCAGCATGTCCAGAACGCCTATAATCAGATTCTTGAACATATCAAGTAACTTAAAGATCTCATCTCCAAAAAGTCCTGTTCGCATACCGCGGACAGGATTTAATTTACTGCTAGCTTTGCAGCTTTACATTCTATTTCTTCTCGTGCCCGGCATACTCTCTGCTCGCTGCTTCCAGCATGGATTCCCAATTCGCATAATCCGTCTCTCTATCGATATACCGATCGAAAAGTTCATCAGGTATGTTGCGGATATCTTCATATGTCTTGACTTGAAAGTTCCCCTTCTCTAAAAAATCCGCAAAATTCATAGAGCTGGAATGCTTCGCCATGAACGAGTCCGTAAACAACAGGTCTAGCTCAACAAAATTGTGATCTTCCTCGGCCTTGTTTTGTCCTTGCAGATCTTTCAACAATTCGTCAAACGACATCGGTTTATGCTTTCTCAATTGACCACTCTTAAATGAATTCTAATTGTGACTTTACTTTTAGTCATACTTCACAATGTATTACGCCGCAATTCATAAAAATACTGAACAATCGGATGCTTTAACTTTATCTTCTCGGACATGTTTATGATCCGCTTTTTACCCACTCTTTTGTCCACCAAGGCCAGAACATTCAGTAGAATATCGTTGCTTTCCAGGCTTTCCTCTATAGGAGTTGTTAAAAACTTATTAGCTACCACGGTAAAATTGGATTTACTTAATGAAACTTGTGCTGATAAAAGCTCTTTTGCATGTTCCGTACTTTTTCTGCTTCTGGCCATTACTATTAAACGATCCTCCGGCACTGTCCCCTTGGTGCCTTTTCTGACCGCTTCAATTTCGTCACTGCTGATAGGAACTTGGATATCCGGATCATTCTTAATTTCCAGTTCTGTTTGATACCATCGGATGGAGTTCGTTTTATCGCTCATATGGAGTACGTTCTTTTTATCCACCAAAATATAACAAATCCCCGATTTATCAGGCAAATAACGGTACCCTGGTGCGCGGTATTCTACCCTTCCATTTAACGCAGGACTGAGAAAGCTCTCCAGTTGTTGCTTCAATTTACTCCAGGACATGGTATCCACCTCGGTTGCTTATTCCCCGTGTTCCTCCGCCTCATCCTGCGCCTTGCTTGCAAACTCATTAAGCAACGCACGCACTTCATTTGTTGATTTAGTGTTCATTAAGTTATTTCTTAATTCGCTCGCCCCCCGAAATCCGCCGACATAAATTTTGAAGAAGCGTTGCAGAGGGCTGAACGAACGCGGCGGCCCCAGTGCTGAATAGTGGTCATGGAGATCCAGATGCAACCGCAGCAAATCAAGCAACTCCTCGCTACTGTGCTCCTTCGGCTCCTTCTCAAAGGCAAACGGATTATGAAAAATACCGCGCCCGATCATAATCCCATCCACACCGTATTGCTCAGCGAGCTTGAGGCCGGTCTGGCGGTCAGGGATATCTCCGTTGATGGTCAAAAGGGTATCTGTCGCCACTTCATCCCGAAGCTTCTTAATCTCCGGAATCAGTTCCCAGTGAGCATCCACTTTGCTCATTTCCTCTCTTGTGCGCAGATGGATGGACAGATTAACGATGTCTTGCTTCAAAATATGGGTTAACCAGCCGCGCCATTCTTCTACGTCACTAAAACCGAGCCTTGTTTTTACACTAACAGGCAGTCCCCCGGCTTTGGCAGCCTGGATGATCTCCGCTGCGATGTCAGGACGACAGATCAGGCCGCTCCCCTTCCCGTTCTCCGCTACATTCGCAACAGGACACCCCATATTAATATCGATGCCTTTGAAGCCTTCTTTCGCCATACCGATGCTCATTTGACGGAAGTATTCCGGCTTATCTCCCCAGATATGCGCTACCATGGGCTGTTCATCTTCTGTAAAAGTCAACCGCCCGCGCACACTATGGTTGCCCTCCGGGTGGCAATAACTCTCCGTATTAGCAAACTCCGTAAAAAACACATCCGGTCTGGCCGCTTCACTTACGACATGGCGGAACACAACATCCGTCACATCTTCCATAGGAGCCAGTATAAAAAATGGCCGTGGTAAATCACGCCAAAAATTATTTGTCATATTATAAACCTCTCTATAAATGCTGGGAATGAATAATCCTTATCCCGAAGTGGTAAAATCAACCTGTCTATTATTGGTAGACATCTAAACGAGTATATCATAACCCCAGGTGAAGTACACTTACCCAATAAATTCAACGGGATGCCCCTCTTTACTGTTCCCTTCAACTTCAGTAGCAATCGATTTGTACTTCTGATTCTGCATAAGCACAAAACAAAAGACACACAGGAGTTTCCTGGTGTCTTCTGTACATATAGGCTGTTATTCGTTAAATTCTAACATCCATATTACCCTCCATAATGGAAGAAATCATTGGATTCCCTGCATAAACCCCCTGAATTTTTCGGCGATTTCCTTCGAATTGGAACGATATAGATAATGCCCCGCGTCCAATAAGACCATTTCTCCATGTAAAGACTCCTCTATTTGCTTCTCATGTTCAGGGATCCAATGGTCCGTCACAGGGTGATTCGCTTGGACAAAGAAAAGGACCGGCAAATGGGGTGGAAAGGTTAGCCGTTTAGCAGCTTTAAAGTTGGAATACATACTCTCTGCCTCATTTAATTGAGTTGTATTATACATATTTTTACGTATCAGAATGTCCAATTGTTCTTTAGTTTGTTCATCATAGGGCAGCCCGGTATAAGGGTCTGCACTCAGTTTCAATTGTAATCGGGCGAAGCCCAGGTTGCGGAACCATTTAATCGGTTCTGTTACTGACGAATCAATCTTCTGTTCACTCAGCGATGGAACACTGCTATCCAGCCCGATAAACGCCCTCACTTCGTTTGGATATTGGTTCACATAACTCAGACTATAGAGCCCCGAAATGGAATGACCCATGAGGATATAACGATTAATACCGAGGTTCTGCAACGCTTCATGAATTTCACTTACGATATTTGCCGTACTGCGCTCCTTCCCGGTCTGATCACTCAATCCGTAACCAAAAGGCTCAATCACGACGACTTTATAATTCGGGGATAACTCTGCTATGAGCGGCTTAAAGTCAAGGGCGGGTGCCGCTGTTCCAAAACCGGGTAGTATCACGACGGTTTCTTCTCCTTGACCTTGAATGGAAACATTCATTTGTTTCCCATCTACAGATACTAGCTGACCGTATTGCTCCATTCTTTTTTGTTCCGAATGACTGCTGATTTTATTAACCGTATACACGATGGCAACAAAAAGCAGGATCGCTATAACTACTGCGACGATTATTTTAAGCAAAATGCGTAGTACTCTCTTTGTTTTTGTAATGCTCCGTATTTCCTTTCCTGCTGCTTGTGTCAAACTCATCCACTCCTGTCGTTATCTGTTTCATAGCGTAGCAGACCGCTAATGCAAGTCTAACCAATCCAGATGTCCTTTCCATGACGACAATATGAACTGAATATGAACTAAGCAAACATTCCAGGAACCTAACTATCGGTGGGTATAGTTTTTGGCAAGGTGATAATAAAGGTCGTTCCTCGGCCAAGCTCACTTTCCACGTGGATATCTCCACGATGAAGCGATACGATCTGTTTAACGATGGCAAGCCCCATGCCGCTGCCGCTATACTGGCGACTATGGGAACGATCGGCTTTAAAAAACCGTTCGAAGATACGTTTCTGATCCTCAAGGGAAATACCAATTCCTGAATCGGATATTCGGACTGTCACATTTTTGGTATCTTGTTTCATGCTAATGGTAATAACGCCGCCATTCTGTGAAAATTTGATACTATTGCCAATTAAGTTTGTCCATACTTGATTCAATAGATCATAATCAGCCATGAACTGCACGGCCTTCAAATGGAGTTCGAAGGAGATGCTGCGCGCAGACCATTGCGGCTGGAGTGCCACGATGACCCGCCGGATTTGTTCATCAAGGCCGAAAATGGCGGGCCGAAGCTGCTGTGACTGCGATTCAAGTAAACTCAGTTTGAGCAAGCTGTCGCTCATCTTGGACATCCGATCTGCTTCAGCGATGATAATGTCTAGATAACGGCTTCGCTCTTGATCCGAGAGGCCATTTTGCTTAAGCACAAGAGCATAGCCCGATATGGAGGTGAGCGGGGACTGAACCTCGTGCGACACGTTCGTTACGAATTCCCTGCGCATCTGCTCAAGCTGCTGTAGATCGTGCATCATTTCTTCGAAACTGCGAGCCAAAGTACCCAGTTCACCCGTCTGCTTGATATTCAGCTTGATGTTGAATTCTCCAGCTGCTATACGCTTGGTCGCTACGGTCAGCTTTTTGATCGGACTTACCAAGAATACAGAGGCAACCAGAATCAACATGCTTCCTGCAACCAACGAACAGGCTGCAAAAATCAATGCCCACTTGATGACAAAAGAGGCGGAAGGGGGAGTAATCATCTCTAAGAACATCGCCTTCGTTCCCACTTCCGTTTGCAACGGCAGCCCTAGGAGGATCGCAGCAATCCCATTCGGATTGTCTTGAACAACGCTTCCATTTAATACTTTCTTTAATTGCTCCGTCGTCACAGAGGCAGGCTTGTGCCCGTTTAGATTCCCATAGGACTTGAACTGCCCCGGTGCTTCGTAGATTCGAATATAATAGGCGTCGAGTTGCTTCATTCTACTTAAGAATAAGTCCGCTTCGCGTAACGGAAGAACATTGTAAATCTCTACGACGTCTTGGCCGAAATTACGCAGATTGATTTGAGCGTTATCATTCAATTTTTCTTCGAAGATCCAAGTCGTCACAAAGTAAGAAATGACTGTACCTGCGATGACCGAGACAAGAAAGGTCAGGACAACACGTATATACAGAGATTTGATCATTCATATACCTCAAGACGGTAGCCAAGCCCACGCACCGTTTCGATCCGAAAATCAGGTGTCGTCGCGAACCGTTCGCGCAGGCGTTTAATATGAACGTCTACAGTTCGATCATCTCCCGTGTAATCGATCCCCCAAATCTGATCGATCAACTGCTCGCGCGTATACACTTGCCCGGGGGTTCCGGCGAGCTTATACAGCAGTTCAAACTCCTTGAGCGGCAATGTGAGCGACTCTGTACCTATCATCACTTTATAAGTCTGCCGATCAAGTATGATGTTGCGCAATTGGATTGTCTGTGCGGAGCCAATCCGATATCGTTTCAATAGTGCTTTGACGCGAACCGTCAATTCTAACGGATCGAATGGTTTCGTCAAATAATCGTCCGTCCCAAGTTCAAATCCCATCACTTTCTCCCATGTTTCACCTCTCGCAGTCAGCATCAGTATCGGAAGATCAGGCTTGGCTTTTCGGAGCTCCTTGCATAACGTCCATCCATCCATTACCGGCATCATAATATCGAGCACGACAAGATCAATATGCGCCCCGGCAAAAACGGTCAGTGCTTCCTTGCCGTCCGTGGCTTCGACTGTATGGAATCCGTCGTTGCGCAGAAATAAACAAACAAGTTCGCGAATGTTGGCATCATCATCAGCAACTAGTATAGTAGGCATCTTCTCCCTCTTTTCCATCCCAAATTAAAGTCACCAAAGGGCTAATTAAAACTATATTACCACCGAGATAGAAGGCGTACAATTTTACAGCGGCTCTAGGGTAAAAGCAAAAGGCACCCGATCAGGTGCCTTGGATGTTCATCATATTGCGATAGTTTGAACTCTTAAATGTTTTGTAGATAATCGGCCATTTTAGCCAAGGATTTTGAGGAAGAGTTGACTTTCTCAATCGACGCCAAAGGCCTGATACACGGTTCCCCCAAATAACTCTTTCAATCACTCAAAATCCTTATATACTAAGGAACATACGGCTTCAACATGCTACAAAAGAGTAGAATCTGAGGTTGAGTTACCAACTCAAATTCATAACTAACCATTTAACGGGGCTACATCGGCTGGTGAAAGCCGAGCCAGTATTTTTACGTGTTCTCCTGTAACCACGGGTAAGCCAATATGAAGTTTCATGCCCATTATGAACAAATATTTTGAATGTATACCTGTTATGTACTCCTGCCGATTTCATGGCGGGCTAATTATTAGCGGTATTGAACTTTTTTGAAGTCTTCAACCGTCTTACAGCTAAAGTATTCGAGCAAGGCATGCTCATGGATGCGGTACGAGTACGCCGACTACATACCGTCATTAGAAGACCTGTAGCAAGGCAAACTGCCTATGTCGCAGAAACGCTTAATTTGCTGTGGACTAGATCCTAGATAACGAGCTACACGCTCACAAGTCCAAACTTTCATTCTTTCCACCCCCGCGCTTGCGAACGTCTGTAGAAGTATTGAAGTTCTGACTCAGGGATACGAATTGTTGTACCTGTCAATTGCACGGCAAATAGCTTTCCCTCGTTAATCCACTTCCGCACGGTCTTTTCTTCAACATTGAACATCTCTGTAATCTCACTTACTGTGTAGTGTCTGTTATCAATCATCGTGTCACGCTCCTAGAATATAGTTTCTTACGCTTCCTGCATTAACCTTGTAAATACCCTTTTCCATCTGTGCTTTCAGCTTGCCCGCCTGAATGAGCCGATGCACGGCGGCTTCAAAAAGTGAAACTGTCTTACTGTTGATAATCATTGACTTTACCCCCTGACGTGTCTTCAAAAATAAACTTTCTAAGTTCCGCTTAAGAGATACGAATAGAACCACCGATTTTGACAGCATTGATAGTGCCATTACTAACCAATCGGTACACGGTGTTGTAAGAAAGACCCAATATCTCTTTGGCTTCTTTAATAGAAAACATCTTTTCCAAACTCTTTCACCTGCCTTAGTTCATTTGATATCAATATAGGTTAAAGGTGGTAAAGGCTAACATCAGGTGTGTACAGATGATAAAGACGAACTATGTGCGAATAGCCATTCTTCACATAACACAGACAGAGGCAAGCTAAGACAATTGGAGGCTGTGATGAAGGTATCTAGGGAAATAAATCATTGTGGCGGGATGGATATTTTGAAGATTAGGGGTACTTTTTAAAGCATTTTATTTTGATAGGAAGACAGGTATATTAGTTATTGTCATGTTAATAATTGAAGCACACGCTCCTTTTCTCGCCCCGCCGATATGGTTGGGGCTTTCTTTGTGCGTACAGAAGATATTCGTTAAAATTTCAGGCGGGTCTGACAAGCCATAACTTCGGCTCAGATGTTAATGCCTTTAGGCTAGTGACTGGGTAGGGTACAACAAAGGACGACTATGAATAGCCGCCCTTAATCGAACTTATAGTAAAAAAAGAAGCGGGAATTTACCCGCTCCGTTGCTGTATACGCCAATACATCTCAACTATTAGTCTTTCCTGACTAACAGTGAGCAACTATCCTCTTGCATAGACTTTACCAAGGATTGAAATTATTTTAAAAGTTTAGATTGGATTATCAATCAAAGCTAACAGCATCTTGAAATTTGCTTATTGTTTTTGCACCCACACCTTTAATAGTACTTATATCATCCAAACTTAAACGTCCCTTAGCTACACGCATTTTCACAATTTCTTTTGCCATACTTCTATTAATATCTAGAACAGCCTCAAGTTCATCAAGTGATGCTGTATGAATATTCATTTTCTCCGATATACCTTTTTGGGGTTCATCATGATATTCAAGAATACTAGCGCAAATTAAATAAATGTGGAAAACAGCCTTAGTAGCTTCAACTCTAGTTAGCTCAGCATGGACACCCTTGTTGGTCAACTTATGCAATCTTTGTAGATAACTACCTACAAAATCGACATGAGTCTTAGCTAAATCTCTATTACTTTCACTTAAAATGGATTTGTCCATAAAAGCCCATATTCTATTTATGTATTGATTTTTCCCTAAAGAGCGCCCATTATATAGTTCATCTGTAGCAGGATATAATTCATCAGCTAAACCTTCTATGAGCCTTCTACAAGAAGTTAGGGCATGTGACCACTCCTCTGAATTACCAGTAGACACTGATTTAAACGCCTGCATTAATTTCTCTGCGAGTTCAGGGTTAATATCAAGTAATTTATCATCAATAGCAGTTTTCAAAATATCAAAGGCTGATTGTGGGGCGTCTGAAAAAGCGAGCGTATTGTACAATAAGGATGCTTTTTCATGTGCTGTCTTTCTAACATAATTCAAGTGATTATTTAAATTGTTTTTATAGTACGTGCCGTCATTACCTTTCTTTGTTCTTACAAGATCGTTATATCTCTCTTCTATGAATCCAATATTTTTGTATCCTCCGCCTGATTTATTTGCTTTTACATTTAGTTCTTCAAGTGAACAATGTTCATCTAGGTCTACTCCCGATTTTTTTAATTCTTCTGTAACTTCTTCTAACTTCTTTAAATTAGTCTTAGTACTGCTCTTATTCGTAGCAACTAACATATCAATATAGTTCTCAAGAGGTTGTATATACTTAGTATTTCCCAGTTGAATTTCGCACCAAGTAGTACAACTCTCATCGCTAATCATTTTCGATACTCTCAATAACTTTTGAATACCGACAAGAACACTACCCTTGGAACTTTCTAATTCTTTTATAGATTCTTTTAGCACGATAATAGCTTCTTGAGTAGTTTTTGAATGCATTCAGTCATCCCTCTCCCCCAAAATAATAACTCAACATAGCTGATTTCTAAAAACTCTCACTATAATTGAGCTTCTATTAACAAGTATCCAAATTTATTTATTCGACATAATCCTACCATATATTCCAAAGCAATGTACGGAATTTATTCTTGCACCGTATTTAAGTAAAAAAAGAGTAGGGAGATTTCTCCCCACCCTTTAATTCTATCCGCCAATACACCTCAACTATTAGTCTTTCCTGACCAACAGTGAGCAACACTCCACATGAACCGTATGCGGGAACATATCCACCGACTGTACTTCGACCGTCCGATACCCGCCATCCTCAAGGATTCGCAAGTCTCTCACCAATGTCGAAGGATTGCACGAGACGTACACCACCCGCTCCGGCTTCATCTCCAGGATCGTCTCCAGCAGGCGCGGGTCGCAGCCTTTACGCGGAGGATCGACGACGATGACGTCGGCTTCGATGCCCTCCTGCTTCCAGCGAGGAATGACATCTTCCGAAGCGCCAACCTCAAACTTCACATTGGTCATCCCGTTCAACTCGGCGTTGCTGCGCGCGTCCTCGATCGCTTCTTTGACGATTTCGACACCATATACCTGATCGGCGTGCTGTGCCAGGAACAGGGAGATCGTACCGATGCCGCAGTAAGCGTCAATGACGGTCTCTTTACCGGTCAACCCGGCGTACTCCACCGTCTTGTTGTACAGCACCTCCGTTTGCACCGGATTCACCTGGTAAAAAGAACGCGCCGAGATTGCAAACTGTACTTCACCGATATAGTCATAAATAACATCTCGTCCCCACAGGACACGGGTCTCGTCCCCGAAGATGACGTTAGTCTGTTTCGTGTTCACGTTTTGGCAGATGCTGACCACCTGCGGGATTTGCTCACGGATCAGTCCGATCCAGGCATCGGCATGCGGGATATCCCGACCATTGGTCACGAGGACAAGCATCATCTCGCCGGTGCGGAACGCCTTCTTCACGACGACATGGCGCAGCAAGCCGCGCCCGGTCTCTTCGTCGTAGGCGGTGACGCCCAAATCGCGGGCGATGGCCTTGACGTGGGACACCACATCGTCGTTATGTTCGTGCTGAATTAAGCACGTTTCCATATCGACGATGCGATGGCTGCCGCGGGCGTAAAAGCCGCCGACCAGCGCGCCGTCCGTAACGCCGACGGGCACCTGAGCCTTGTTGCGGTAGCGCCAAGGCTCCGCCATGCCCAGCGTCGGCAGCACGTTGATGCCGGGGCCAGCCTCGGCATCAACGGCCCCGTGCGCGGCCGCTTCCGCCGCGCCGCTCCCTGCCTGCAGCTCGCCCGCCACGTGCAGCTTGCCTATACGCTCCAGCGCATCGATCACGTGCTGCCGCTTCCAGGCGAGCTGCCCGGCGTAGCTCCAGTGCTGCAGCTGGCAGCCGCCGCACTGGTCGTAGATCGGGCAGGGTGTAGCCACGCGGTCCGGGCTCGGCGTAAGCACGTCCAGCAGCTTGGCGTAGCCGTACTGCTTTTTGGTCTTAAGCACCTTGACCCGGACTTTCTCGCCAGGCAAGGCTCCCTGCACAAAAAGCGTATACCCTTCTGCGCGCCCCACGCCCTCTCCGTCATGGTTCATGCCGATGATGTCGATGGCTACCTCGTCATTTTTCGTGACAGGTAAGCCCTCGATTTGCGCCTGACTCGAATTTCCCTCGCGATTTCTTCTACTCGATGCGGAGCCAGCGCCATTTCGTCCCCGGCCTCCTCCATTAGTCGCCGCCCCTGTTCGTTCATTGTTACTTTTCTGCCCTATTCCTCCAGAACGACGCATCTGCCGACTCTCTCCGTTCTGCCCCTGCCGCCCGCTTTCCGTCCGCTTCCCTTTCGACTCGCGCCGCGCCTGATTCTGCCTGTTTTGCCCCTGCTTGTTCGTCATCTTCACTGCCTCATTTCTTTCCGTTGAATTCCGCGCTTGCTTTACTCTCATCTTAACCGGAACTTACCCGTTTTTATCCCGCCGCATCTAACCGCACAAACTTCCATCCGCACAAAACCCCCGCCGGCGGGCAGGGGATCAGCAAAAACTCGACATGTTCAATTCAACTAACTGGATTTCATACATCTAATTTCGCAACTTACGCGTACATAAGCTAATTAACTGGAAAAACTACATCTATTCTATAAAGCCCCCTAATCACCTTGGACACTTACAGGCTAAACAATATACAATAAAAATTAGCTGGAGGTAGTCCATATGAGAGTACAGCACAGCA
>NZ_QPJW01000004.1:0-269161 GCF_003337355.1 Fontibacillus phaseoli
AAGACCCCTTGAAGACGACGAGGTTGATAGGCCTGAGGTGGAAGTGCAGCAATGTATGGAGCTGACAGGTACTAATCGGTCGAGGGCTTATCCAAAACAACTCCAGAAAGTGGCGTCAGGCTGAACAAGCCGAAATGAGCACTTCAGGAGACTAACACGCAAATTCACGTTTCGTATCCAGTTTTCAGGTGATCAAAACATCTGAAAATGAATATTCCCTGATAGCTCAGTTGGTAGAGCACTCGACTGTTAATCGAGTTGTCACAGGTTCGAGTCCTGTTCGGGGAGCCATTATGGAGAGGTGTCCGAGTTGGCCGAAGGAGCACGATTGGAAATCGTGTAGGCGTCACAAGCGTCTCGAGGGTTCGAATCCCTCTCTCTCCGCCATAATTTTTCTTTAAAATTGTGTTTCATTGAGGCCCGTTGGTCAAGGGGTTAAGACACCTCCCTTTCACGGAGGTAACAGGGGTTCGAATCCCCTACGGGTCACCATTTAACTTGCACTTGATTTTGGGCTGAAGTTTCTGTTACAATTAAATTTATCTTTCCCATGGAGGCTTAGCTCAGCTGGGAGAGCATCTGCCTTACAAGCAGAGGGTCGGGGGTTCGATCCCCTCAGCCTCCACCATTTAGTTGAATATCTTTTTACTGACGCGGGGTGGAGCAGCCCGGTAGCTCGTCGGGCTCATAACCCGAAGGCCGCAGGTTCAAATCCTGCCCCCGCAATTATCCCTTAAAGGGATGAAGATTTATCAGTGTGGAGCCGTGGTGTAGAGGCCTAACATGCCTGCCTGTCACGCAGGAGACCGCGGGTTCGAATCCCGTCGGCTCCGCCATTTATTTTCACGAAGGAAACTGTCACTGTGACCATTGCTGATTACAGCACCGGGGTAGGTAGAAGGTTCCGAAACTTTTCAATACGGCTCGGTAGCTCAGTCGGTAGAGCAGAGGACTGAAAATCCTCGTGTCGGCGGTTCGATTCCGTCCCGAGCCACCATTTTTTGAAAATGTAACATGCCGTTGTAGCTCAATTGGTAGAGCAACTGACTTGTAATCAGTAGGTTGGGGGTTCAAGTCCTCTCGACGGCACCATGCATGGAGGCTTAGTGAAGTGGCTAAACACGGCAGACTGTAAATCTGCTC
Source organism: Fontibacillus phaseoli (assembly GCF_003337355.1). Classification (GTDB taxonomy): domain Bacteria; phylum Bacillota; class Bacilli; order Paenibacillales; family Paenibacillaceae; genus Fontibacillus; species Fontibacillus phaseoli. The sequence continues at coordinate 1,144 of NZ_QPJW01000004.1, forward strand.
TCTACGAGTTCGGTGGTTCGAATCCATCAGCCTCCACCATTATATAGGGGCATAGTTTAAAGGTAGAACAAAGGTCTCCAAAACCTTTGGTGTGGGTTCAATTCCTGCTGCCCCTGCCAGATTTTAAGAATTGAATATTTTATTATGGCGGTCGTGGCGAAGGGGTTAACGCACCGGATTGTGGCTCCGGCATTCGTGGGTTCAAGTCCCATCGATCGCCCCATTTTTAACTAAAAAAACATTGTTGGGGATTAGCCAAGCGGTAAGGCAACGGACTTTGACTCCGTCATCCATAGGTTCGAATCCTATATCCCCAGCCATTTTAAGCGGACGTGGCTCAGCGGTAGAGCATCGCCTTGCCAAGGCGAGGGTCGCGGGTTCGATTCCCGTCGTCCGCTCCATTTTTTTTATAAGGCGCCATAGCCAAGTGGTAAGGCACAGCTCTGCAAAAGCTTTATCCCCAGTTCGAGTCTGGGTGGCGCCTCCATTTTCTTTTTGCGGGAGTGGCGGAATCGGCAGACGCACAGGACTTAAAATCCTGCGGTAGGTGACTATCGTACCAGTTCAAGTCTGGTCTTCCGCACTTTTGATTATGTGCCCTTAGCTCAGCTGGATAGAGCGTTTGACTACGAATCAAAAGGCCAGGAGTTCGAATCTCTTAGGGCACGCCATTATAGCTCGCTTAAAGAAATGCATTATTCATATGCCGATGTGGTGGAATTGGCAGACACGCCGCACTCAAAATGCGGTGCCGAGAGGCTTGCCGGTTCGAGTCCGGCCATCGGTATACTAAAAGGGTTTATAAGATTGCTTATCTAAGCGATTTTATAAGCCTTTTTTCCTTGCCGAGATGGTATTTTTTAATCGACTTATTCATGGTTTCTGCTGAGTTAATTTTCGAACTGAACTCAAGGTGTGAGTAAATACTTGCGGTTGTTGCATAATCGCTGTGGCCCAACCATTCTTGAACTTCTTTCATACTGACGCCATTGGAAAGAAGCAGAGTGGTACAACTGTGACGAAGATCATGATAGCGGATATGCCGCATACCGTATTTTTTTCAGGACAAGGGCGAAGTGCTGAGTTATATAGTTAGGCTTGATTCGATTCCCCATTACATCCAAGGTTAGTTGTTAAAGCTATTGTATTTAGGACAATAAAAATAAGGCGGGTTAGACAAATGACCAATCAATATGATTGATGATTGATGGGCCCGGCCAAGGTGAAACAAGATTATTCAATAAACTGTATATGGAATTGAACAATGAAGAAGCTCTAAATGAAATAATTGAGTATGTATCCAAAGACCAACGTACTAATTGCAGCCGTTCTGGCAACCAAGTATCCTCCAAAACTATAGCCAATCATCCCGATACTGTCCTTCTTGCCACACTTTGCAAATGTATTTTCTGCTTTGACTAATAAAAAGGATCAGGACTTGGAACGGTTTATTAATGGCATGGCCATGGAAGGATCCGCTAATCGGATCAAATGTCCGCTTTTTTTGAATCATGGAAAACTTGATCCCTTATTTTCAGCAACCGGTATTCAAAGAATTTATGATGCGTCTCTTTCTGTGAATAAAACTATTAAACTATGGGATAATGGAAACCACTGCGTAACTAATCATGCAACTGAAGTTATTACAACGGTAACGGACTGGTTTACAGAAGTGTTGTGTTGAAATCGAATAATAATTATTTATTCGTGATAAGTTAGTCATTGGATTTGTCATATAAGAAGAAAATGGAAAATATGAAAAGCCTGTATGACGAAATCTCCACAGGCTTTGCTATAATAGAATTCATAGAATTAATAAAAATACGAAAATTAAGAAATCAAGAAATGGAGGAAACGATAATGGCTGAATCCTGGAACAAATCCTACACACTCATGCATAAAAATGTACCTGTGGCTGAGATTGAGCTGGATGAAGCGACAGTCTCCATTTCAGCGATTGGACAAGTCTACAGTGAAAAGCACGTACCAGTGGGGATACCTGTTAAAAAGGGGGAAATAGACCGCGCGGCACTCAATGAATGGTGGAGAGGTCGTGCGATTCCGGCCAGCCGGGACGGGATTCAAGAAGCATTACTTGAACTGAACTTGTCTGAAACACAAAAACTGCTGGATAAAAGCTACGGACTCAGTTTGTCCGATCAATATTGGATTTCTCCGTCTGCATCAAATTTGGGATGGAGCACCATTAACTTTTTCGACAATCCCTTTTCGGAGGATGTAGGGAATGTATTGTTCGGGAAAAGCTCATTGGATGCCATGAGTCTGATGTCGCCGGACAACACATCCGATGGCTGGCTGAAAAAGAAATGGGCGATTATGGACGGCAAACGCTGTCTGGTGAAAGGCGGAAGCGGGGCTACCCAGCAGGAGCCCTACAATGAAGTGATTGCCAGCAAAATCATGGAGCGGCTGGGTATTCCTCGTGTTCCGTATACATTGATGGAGCAAGAAGATTACCCGTACAGTGTGTGTGAAAACTTCATTACCCCACAGACGGAACTTATTACGGCTTGGTATGTGATGCATACCCAGCAAAAGCCGAATCATGTATCGGTGTATCAGCATTACGTGAACTGCTGTGAGGCGCTGGGTATTCCTGGCATGACCGAGGCGCTTGACCAGATGATAGTAGTGGACTACTTGATTGCCAATGAAGACCGGCATCAAAACAATTTCGGCGTGATCCGCCATGCGGAGACCTTGGAGTGGATCGGGCCCGCGCAAATCTACGATAGTGGGTCGTCGCTCTGGTTTTCCAAGCCGCTCGGTTGGATTCGTGCAGATGGCAAGCTCACCTGTAAGCCGTTCAAGCCGGATCACAATGAACAGATCAAGCTGGTGACTTCTTTTGAATGGCTGGATTTGTCTCTGCTAGATGGGATTGAAGATGAGGTGCGGAATATTTTCCGCGGCTCGCTTTTTGTGGACGAAGCCCGCAGTCATGCAATTTGTCAGGCTTTGCGTGGACGCATTGAACGTTTGCAGGAAATCATTCATACTCGTGAGCCGCAGGTGTGGGTGGACGATCACAGCTCCGATGTGAAAGAGAACATTGCGTACAGTGGTCTGCAGGAAGAAGACGAGTGGGGAAGATAGATACACGGTTTGATGTTCAATCTTGGCTATAACGCCTCTACGAAGATGGAAATCGTAGAGGCGTTTTTCGCTGTGATAGACGTTATTCACCACACCTTCGCCGCGGCGGTTGCGATGCACCGGTTTTGAGCCAAGCTCCTTTCCTGTTCCATAATTTTTACGTAGCGGGTAATGTCGGTGAGCAAGACACGGTCATGAGTGTTCACTTGATACCCCAAGCGTGATGCAAGCGGTAAGGTATCAAAATGGGTGATCGTCGAAAAGTCGGTATGATTCGGTTCAGGCAACTGACAGCGGCGATGGATAAGGTATAGAGGGGCTTGGGAGTTTCCATCTCTATGGAATGTTTTGCAGCATCCTTATGCCTAACGGATAGAAACAGCAATGTTCGATGCTTGGGAAATTACGGGAAAATTTATGTTGACTCACAGAAACTATTGCAGTAGTATGTGAATTAGAAGCAAACTATTGTGATAGTTTGAAGGAAGGAGGATTTCAATGTCGATCAAGTTGTTTGATTCCGAATTGAAGGTCATGGATGTGTTATGGAAAGCAGGTGATCTGACTGCAAAACAGGTTTCCGATATCCTGAAGGATGAGATTGGCTGGAACATGAACACGACTTATACGATTATCAAGAAATGCATAAATAAGGGTGCTATTGAACGCAGAGAACCTCATTTTTTGTGCCATGCCCTGATCCGGAAAGAGCATGTTCAAGAGTTGGAAACCGATGAGCTTGTTGACAAAGTGTTCGACGGTTCGGTCGATAAGCTGTTTGCCTCTTTGCTCGGCAGAAAAAATTTGTCAACTCAACAGATTAAGAAGCTAAAACAAATCGTAGATAACCTTGATGAATGAGGTGAATTTCATTGGACGATTTGTTGCATATGAGTTTGTCTGCCGCGTTAATGATTGCAGTTGTCGTTATCATTCGAGCACTGAGTATCCATCGGTTGCCGAAGAAGACATTTCTGGTACTGTGGGGAATAGTGATCTATCAATTGTTGATTCCGTATTCCCCGTCCTCAAGGTTTAGCATCTATTCATGGATGGATCATTTTATTTCTGATGGAAAAACTGACACAAGTCAGTTTGTTCCCCCTCCAATGGTATTCCCTGAGATCACATTGGAACATGGAACCCTGATTTCGGAAGCTGAACCATTCATTACTTTGTCGCCTATGCTCATTGTTTGGCTGACGGGGGTCGCGCTTGGTGCATTGTTCTTCTCCATCGCTTATTTTAAATGTCGAAGGGAGTTTCAGTCCTCTTTACCGGTGGAAAACGAATTTGTATTGCGCTGGTTAAGTAAACATCGGCTGATGCGATCAATCCGGATTCGACAATCTGATAAGATCAAATCTCCCCTGACTTTTGGCATTTTTCGCCCAGTGATTTTAATGCCCAAGTCAACCGACTGGAATAACGATCAGCAGCTTCCCTATGTTTTGATGCATGAGTTCGTACATATTCGGCGCTTGGATGCCATAACCAAGCTGTTGTTGAACACGGTTCTCTGCATCCATTGGTTCAATCCGCTTGTGTGGGTGATGTACATGCTGGCTAATCGGGACATCGAGCTTTCTTGCGATGAGACGGTTGTGAGATCGTTTGGTCAGACGTCGAAAAGAGCATATGCGATGGCATTGATCCGTATGGAAGAGCGGAAAAGCAAGCTAAACCCTTTAGGGAATCATTTCTCAAAACATGCGATTGAAGAAAGGATTGTCGCCATTATGAAAATGAAGAAATTTTCAACAGCCGCTGCTTTGCTGGCCACTTCATTAATTATCTGCACAGCAACCGTGTTTGCAACTGCCGCAGAGAAACCAGCAAATCCGCAGATGGATCAAATTTCCGGTGTAAATGCAAATGCAATTGAGGGTAACGGTGCATATACTCCCGTTTATAATGAAGAGGAACAATGGGCAGAAATGAAAAAGGTACTGACTCCATATGAGAGATTCGGGCTGATTTACGATGATAAAACAGGCATAGCCACTTTTCACGGTAAAAAAGTCAGAGATTTCTTTGACAAACAGGCAGGGGTCGGTTTTTCGCGGGTAAACGGTGAGGTAGATTTATCGGCGACATATGCGAAGGGCAAACTAAGCGGATTACGGCAGGCTACTCCATCGGAATTTGATGCCAGGACCAAGGAAAAGAAAGATATTCAAAGCACCGTTATGGAGCTTGCCGAGGGAGGAGCGGTTGAAAATAATCAGATCCAGGGGGCAGATCAGGGACAGGCCGAGAGTATGGCAATTGCATCATCTTTAACTACTCAAGTCATCATAACCAGCGGCGGTGACAAAGAGGAGGGCAAGATTTCCCTGGATGGAGGCCTAACCTGGCTGACGCAGACTGAATACGAAGCTAAATATCCTGCATCAAAAGTGGAATGGTGGACTTATGATGATTACAAGGCTTGGCTGGAACGGGAAAAGAAAGAATTATCCACGATTATCGGAAGCAGAGGTTGGAATCCAACGGATGGCTGGTACACTTGGACGCAAGAGAAAGTGGATGAAGCCGTCGTCATGTATGAAGGAATTCTGGAGGATATTAAAAATGGTGTAAAGGTGTCAAAATCGATAGATGGAGATCCGACTATAATGTTGTATCAAGGTAGTACTAACCTGGAATAGATATCCGAACAGGCTGCCGGTAAAACGGCAGCCTGTCCTTTATCTCCGGAGCTCGAAAGTTCTATTTTTACCTTCGTCAGTGTTCAGAATCACCGTAAGAATGATTTTAATTATGGTATACTCTCTGGACAAGCCGGGCTAAGCTTGGACTTCCCCATAGTTGATGCCTGATTTCAAAATTAACTACGAAGGATGAACTTAATGATAGTTATTAAGCGAGACGGCTCAGAAGTAGCTTTCAATCAAAAGAAAATCATCGATGCGATTTGTGCGGCGATGAATAGTACCAAGAAAAAAAACGATTCTGAGCTGGCACAAAAAATAGCGGACAAGGTGACACTGAAAATTTCCAAGCTCGAAAAAGTGGATATCGAACATATTCAGGATGAAGTTCAATCGGCACTAATGAATAGCAGAAGGAAAGACGCCGCCGAGGCCTACATCGGATACCGCGAAATAAGAACTTTGAAACGGCGCGAACGCAGCAGCCTGGATAAGAAGGTACTCGGGCTCCTGGAGCTTACGAACGAAGAAGTATTGAAAGAGAATTCCAATAAGGACGGGGCGACCATTCCGACGCAGCGCGATTTGCTGGCAGGCATCATGGCCAAAGACTTCGCTCAAACTTACATGATCCCTAAACGGGTCGTTGAAGCCCACAACAGCGGCGATCTTCATTTTCATGACCAGGATTACAGCCCTTATTTTCCGATTTATAATTGCATGCTGATCGACCTGAAGGGAATGCTCGAGAACGGGTTCAAGCTAGGCAATGCCCAAATCGAAACTCCAAAATCTATTACAACCGCCACAGCCATCACTGCCCAGATTATCGCGCAAGTGGCGAGCCATATCTACGGTGGAAATACGATTAATGAAATTGATAGAATTTTAGCCCCGTATGTCTTTGAATCTTTCAAAAAGCACTATCGAAAAGGCCTGGAATGGCTGTACATGCTGGAAAATGACGAAATCGAAGCCCTGGATGTTTCCTGGGAGAATGAAGATTTACATAAGAAGTACCCACGTTGTCTTGAATATGCCAAAAGCCTGACCGAAAAGGAAACCTATGATGCTTTTCAATCCCTCGAATATGAAATCAATACACTGGTAAGCGCCAACGGACAAACGCCATTCAGCACGTTCGGCTTCGGGCGGGGTTTGTCTTGGGCGGAGCGGCAAATCCAGATCGCCATTTTGCAAAACCGAATCCGCGGACTCGGAAGAGACGGGAAAACCGCTATTTTTCCAAAACTGATCTTCGGCCTGGAAGAGGGCGTCAATTTGAAACCCGGGGATCCCAATTACGATATCAAACAGCTTGCCTTAAAATGCAGTACATTACGGATGTATCCCGACATTATTTCCGTGCCGAAGGTAAAGGAAATTACCGGCTCTTTCAAGTTTCCGATGGGCTGCCGTTCTTTTTTGGGCAGATATGAAGAGAATGGGGAGGAACTGCACGACGGCCGGTTTAACATGGGGGTAGTCACCGCCAATTTGCCGCGCGTCGCGGTCAAAGCGAACGGCTCGGAAACGACCTTCTACCGCCTTTTGGACGAGCTCCTGGAAGTGTGCAAGGAAGGATTGATGTATCGCATCGAGCGCTTGAAAGGCGTCAAAGCGAAGGTGGCTCCGATTTTGTACATGGAAGGGGCAGCTGGCAGCCGCCTTCAACAGGAGGATACGATAGATCACCTGCTTAAGAACGGCAGAGCCAGCATTTCTTTAGGCTATATCGGGATCCATGAAACGATGATGGCTCTGTATGGCACCTGCATATTTGACGATCAGGAATTGCGTAATAAAGGGCTGCAGATCGTACAGCACATGAGCAAAAAAGCCGAGCAATGGAAACAGGAGACCGGCTACGGCTTCAGCTTGTATTCCACACCGGCGGAATCTTTGTGCTACCGGTTCTGCAAATTGGATGAAGAGAAGTACGGCCGGGTTGACGGTGTGACGGACAAAGGTTACTATACGAACTCCTTCCATCTCGATGTGAATAAGAAAGTAACTCCCTTTGAAAAAATACAGTTCGAGAAAGATTACCCTCAGTATGCAAATGGCGGATTTATTACGTACTGCGAATTCGACTCGCTGGTCAACAATCCGGAGGCGCTGGAAGCGGTATGGGATTATGCTTATGAACGGGTGCCTTACTTTGGAACGAACACGCCGACGGACAAATGTCTGGAGTGCGGGTTCGAAGGAGAGTTTGAAGCTACGAATACCGGCTTTGAATGTCCGAATTGCGGCAATGCCAATCCGAAAACCTCTTCCGTCATCCGGCGTTGCTGCGGGTATTTGTCGGAGCCGAGCCAACGGCCGTTTAATGCGGGTAAGCAAAAAGAAGTACTCTCCCGCGTGAAGCATATGTGAGACCCATGTATATTGCGGATTATAAAAGATTTGACGTCATCAATGGAAGAGGACTTAGGCATTCTATATTTACTTCAGGTTGTACGCATCACTGCAAAGGCTGCTTTAATGCGGCTACCTGGAACTTTAATTACGGAAAGCCTTATACGGGGGAACTGGAAGAACAAATCATCGGCGATTTGAATATGCCGGAAGTCAACATAGCTGGCTTGTCAATTTTAGGCGGAGAACCGTTTCAGAATGTGGAAGGGCTGCTGGGGCTTGCAACCAGGGTGCGGCGCGAATGTCGCGGCAAGGATATCTGGATCTGGTCCGGCTATACGTTTGAGGAAATCGTGGCGGACGCAAGCAGACGGGAGCTGCTGACCTATTGCGACGTTCTTATCGACGGGAAGTTCATCCTGGAACGGCGGAATTTGAAGTTAAAGTGGAGGGGCTCCGACAATCAGCGCGTCATCGACGTGAGAGAAAGTTTGTGGACAAAGCAGGCTGTACTAATGCCCTGATAAATGGAAATGTAAATAGCCCTCGTCTTGAAGTTCAAGGCGGGGGCTGCTTGATTTGGGTTCCGAGGATAGAAATGGTTAGGAAAAAGGAATATAATAACTTAAATTTAAAAATTCCTTTAGCATCCTGTCCGCATAAGACGGAACCCCAAATTAAAGGAGACATCATTATGACAGAAAAAGATCATAAACATTGGATGGAGATAGCGATTTCCGAAGCAACAGAGAATGTCGTTCAAGCCGAAGGCGGGCCCTTCGGGGCGATTGTAGTAAAAGACGGGAAAGTGATCGGGAGGGGGAGGAATTCGGTTACCTCGTTGAACGATCCTACGGCTCATGCCGAAGTCCAGGCGATCCGTGAGGCGTGCCGCCATTTGAATGATTTCGAGTTAAAAGGCTGCACCATCTATACCAGCTGCGAGCCTTGTCCGATGTGTTTAGGAGCTATTTACTGGTCACGTCCGGACGCCGTTTATTATGCAAGCACGAAGGAAGACGCCGCCGACATCGGATTTGATGATCACTTCATCTACGAACAGATTGTCACGCCCATGGAAGATCGTTTCATACCGATGAAACAGATTCAAACCCCGGACAATTTGCTGCCGTTTAACACCTGGAGAACATCAAGCGATAAAATAGAATATTGACGGTTTGTTATAAATCTATAAAACGGCAAACGTCCCTGGGCCATACCGGAGGTCATCCGGCAGGCTTCAGGGACGTTTTGCATTTTAGGCATTGGGGCAATGATCGAAAACTCAAGGACGAATGGAAATTTCGCTGTCCGGATCGCAATTTTTAACGATCGCCTTAAGTCGGGGCGTTTCCCACCGATGGCATTGGTATCTTAGCACCTGATGAAAGTCGCCATCGCGGGCGTCCATGATATGCGCGGCGCGGCGGTTCAAATAAAGAGCCAGCGCTTTTTGAATCTCGGCGCATTCCCGGCTTTCAATTTGCACCATGACGTTAATTTTCAAGCCGAATAGAGGAATTTTTACCGATTCATAAGCAAGGATATAGGCGGTTACCGAATACACGGCCTGCTCAAAGCCGAAATGAAATCCGGCGGCAAGCAGGATGAAGCAGTTCAGCAGTAACATCATTCCTTCCGGCGAGAGCCCTTTCCGCGTCCGGGAGCGAAACCCTTCAACGGCCTTTTCCGCCGTATCCAATGCGCCTCCAAAGCGCAAGGCGAGCCCTAGGCCGAGCCCGAGTGAAAGACCGCCGGTCAAAGCGGCAAGCAGGGGATCGCCCATGAGCGCCGGATAAGGGTGAAGCACTATCGTTCCCAGAGAGAATACAAGCAAGCCGCACACGGTAAACAGCGCGAAGGAGGCATCGATGTTTTTACGCGCCAGCAGCAGCAGCGGCAGGTTCAGCAGAAATAAAAACAGTCCAAGTCTCATTTCCGTAGATAGGGCAAAGAGTGCGGATAAACCGGTTACTCCACCTACCACGATGCCATGCGGCATGAGAAAAAGTTCCAATCCTGCGGCGGCAAGCATGGCTCCGGCGATGATGCCGGCAAGTCTGAGTAAAGCGGGATAAATCCGCCAGGGATATCGGCGGTCGTTCATTGGAGATTCGGCGGTGAGTTTGTTTTTCAAGCTCACTCCCCCTTTCCAAGGGTAACGGCAGCCCGGCTATAACAAAACAATATTCTTAATTCAGTTTATCAATCAGGAACTGGTTGCTTTTTGAAGCGGTTTATTTTGGGCCAACCGCTACCGGTAGCGTTCTTTTGAAATTAATTACTTTATTCCAGTGTTTCAACACCCATTTGCATTCTTTGGCCATTAGCGCCCGAGAATGGATGGAATTAATACATATATTAGTTCCGCCCATCACGATGGACTTGCCCGATTTGATCTGGCGGCTGACGAAAATTACAGTCGATCTTAGGTACGATCCACTCAAACACTTCCATTCAGTAGGATGTGTCTAATTTGTTGTTGGTGTAGGCGTTCCCCCATTACTACGACGAGAGCGTCGGCGGTAAGCATCAAATCCGCGCCGGGATTGACGTGTTTTTTCTGATTTTTTTCAATAACAGCGATAATGGTAGCTCCTGAGCGTTGGCGAACCCGCAGTTCACCGATCGTTTTGCCGATTGCTTTATGATTCGGTTCAAGTCGGTACCACTCGATAATGAGATCGCCAAGCGCGACTTCGATATTCTCGAGAGCCGTCGGTTGATAGGTAACGCCGCCAATAATCGCTGATACGTATCTCGCTTCATCATCGTCCAAAGTAACCTTCGAGATACTGTCATCCGGGTTCTCTTCATCAAAATGGTAAAGCTCGCGCCGGCCATCATCATGGATCATGATAGTCAGTTTTTCCCCGCTCCGCGTTTGAACGAGAAATTTTTTACCTATGCCAGGTAATTCCGTTTCTTTGAGATTCATTAGCTTCAAGCCTCCAAAGTTCATAGTAACCAATCCTAATCAGGACTGAAAAAAAGCCGAGAAATCGCCAGCACAGGCTTAACAGGACTGCGGTATGCAGTCTAGATCAAGCCACAAACATGCTCGTAAATTTGATCGGCATGAGTAGAATACGCTTTATAAACAGGTAAAAGAACGGGCGGAAAGAAATCCGCGGAGTGGCAAGCAATAAGATGGCGGACATAGTGGCTGCCAAAATAGGAAGCGGATCTCTGTCAATAAATAGCTTGCCCTGATGCGAAGAATTGAGACGCAAAGTTACATTTTGCTTGCGGGTTGTTTCCTCGATTTTGTAAGCTTCTCTTTCCATGTTCTCGGGCGTTTCCGGGAGAGAGGAAAGAATAGGGAGGGACAAAACCATGAAAAAAGCCAAAAATACAGCAACCAATGAAGCGGTAATGGTTCGTACGCTAATTTTCACGAACATCCCTCCCTTTGGTTTATAGTTACTTACCTAAAAGGATAGCATACAATGCTTTTTATCTCAAAAGGTTTAGGGCCTCAAAAATAACGAATGAGGATGTACGCGCTGCATATCACAATAGATAGCAACATTAGAGGAAAACCAAACTTCAGGAATTTGAGAAATGGAATCGACTCGCCTTCCTTGGCGGCCATTCCGGCAGCGATCAGATTGGCGCTTGCACCGATCAGGGAGCCATTGCCGCCCAGGCAAGCGCCGAGCGCCAAACTCCACCATAGCGGCTCCAGGTTGGTAATCCCCATATTGCCCATGTCCTGAATCATCGGAATCATGGTTGCCACGAACGGGATATTATCAAGAAAAGCCGAGGCGATCGCGCTTAACCAAAGAATGAGCATTGAAGTAAACAGCGGATCGCCTCCGGTTAAATCGATAGCCCGCTCGGCCAACTGTTTAATCGTGCCGGTTTCGATCAATCCGCCTACCAGTACGAACAGTCCCACAAAGAAAAAGATCGTCGGCCATTCAACGGAACGGAAAGCTTTTTCCATGACATGCTCCCCGGTAAGAAGCAGTAGCAGAAAGGCGCCTGCCAACGCTATGGTCGCCGATTCCAGATGCAAGGTTTGATGCAGGAAGAAGCCTAGCAAGGTAAGGCCGAGTATCACCAGGCATTGAATCAGCAGTTTGCGGTTCGAGATGAGTCCTTCGAGGCTCATTCCCATCATACTTTCACGGTTTTCCTTCGAGGCCGTCAATCCTCTGCGGAAAATAAGCAGAAGAAGCGGCAGCGTTCCCGCGAGAATCAGGATCGTGACCGGCGCCAGATTTTGCAAAAACGCCATAAACGTCAATTCCTGGACTGCGCTTCCGATCATAATATTCGGCGGATCGCCGATCAGCGTTGCCGTTCCGCCGATGTTCGATGCGATAATTAGCGAGAACACATACGGGAACGGCTTTACTTTCAGGTGGCGAGTAATACTGAAGGCTACCGGTACCATTAATATGATGGTGGTGACGTTGTCCAGAAAGGCTGAGCCCACCGCCGTGATCAGGGCGAGCAGCCACAGAATCGTTAACGGATTACCCTTGGCCCTTTTTGCCGTCCAGATCCCGATATAGTTGAAGACACCCGTTTCCGCCGTCGTATTGACGATGATCATCATCCCGATCAGCAGACCGAGCGTATTGAAATCGATGTGATGGATGGCCGATTCCTGATCGATGATGCCGAGCATAATCATCAGAACGGCGCCCGCCATGGCGAGCAGTGTACGGTGAATTTTTTCCGAGATGATAAGTGCGTAGGTCAACAAAAAAATGCCGATAGCCAAAATGGCTTGTTGTTCCATAATACCCCTCCTTGCAGTTATGCCGAGTCGCCAAATAGAGAGAGTATTCAATGTGCCGCCTGATATATTGAATATCATCCTATAGAAAGCCATGAAGGGGCAGAGATATGCTGTATTGGCCTAAAAATAGGCAAAAAGAGCCCGCAACATGGCAGGCTCCTCCGATAACTGCAGTTTTCTATTGTTTTCTTTTGCTTTTACATTATATTATTAGTTTTTGAAATTGTAAAGGCTGGTGGCTGACTAAGAGTCTTACAGCCTGTCTATCCAAGGGCGGAACCTTACCTCGACTAAGGTCTAGGTTCAAAAACCGTCCCCGGTCCGTTTTGAAGAACAAGGTTTCGACCTAGAATAGAGTCATAAGGTTGAACAAATGAGAGGCGGTGATAAACAATGAAAACAAATCGGCCCAATGCTTTTGCGATTGTACTTATCGGCCTTGGCGTTCTGATTTTGCTGGGCAAACTGACCCCGTTCCTGGGTAGCCTTTTCGGACTGGTATTCGCAATTGCGATGATCGCTCTTGGCTACTACGGGATAAAGCGCGGGAATGCGTTCTTCGGGTGGATCGTTCTGTTCCTGGGGATTATATCCTTGATCTCTAAGCTGGCTTGGCTGATCGTTCCGGTGCTCGGAATCGGATTGATCGTATACGGAATTTCTTCCCTTAAAGGCAAGCGGGGTTACTGATCATATAAACGCAAAGCATTTGAATGAATAGCCGAAAGGTTAGGAGGGAAAGAGAGTCATGAGTGTATTTCGCCGAGTACGGGATATTACAGTAGCAAACTTGAATGAACGGCTGGAACAGTCGCAGGATCCGGTACGCTTGATCGACCAATTCCTGATCGAGACCCGCCAGGAGATTGCGGAAGCCGAGAAGCTTCATCATCAATATTCGGGTCACACCAAACAATTGAAACACCAGGTAGATCAGGCGTCAATCATGCGGAACAAACGTGAGGAACAGGCGCTGCTCGCTTTAAAAGCAGGAGAGGAGCACCTCGCCAAACTGGCGCTGCAAGAGAAAATGTTGTATGACGAAAAAATCGAACAGTATTCGGACTTGTACGCACAGAGCCTGGAGTCGCTTCAGGAGCTGGAAAATCAGCTTCATGAGTTGAAGACCGAGTATCAGGTGGTCTACAGCAAACGGCAGTACTACTACGCTAGAATGGAAACTCTTCGTTTGCAGCAGCGGATGAACCAGCGGATGAACGGTTACGGGGCGCAGGATGTACCTAAAATGTTCAACCGTTTGGAGGACCGGGTATCCGATATGGAATGGGAAGCGCGAAGCCTGCGCGAACTGCGGAAGACAGGCCAAGATTTCGTAAACCAGGCCGGATCCGTCATCCAATCGACTCTGGAACAGGAGCTCTCCCGTTTGAAGCAGAAGCTGAATAACAAAGGAGAGGAGTAATACAATGGGTAGATTATACCGCTCAAGACGGGATAGATGGTTTAGCGGTTTGCTCGGCGGACTGGGCGAATATTTTGGAATCAGCTCTACGGCGCTACGGATTTTGACGATCATCAGCGTACCGTTCACGGGCGGGACGACGATTTTAATATATTTGATCGCTTCGCTGGTCGTTTCCAAGGAACCTTATGAACCGTTCGATCCATACTTCAACGATGGTTGGCATGGGAACGGCGGGGCAGGCGGTTATGGAGGATACGGCGGCGGAAATCCGGGTAATCCGGGGCAACCGGGATTTGGATGTGGACCTCGTCCGCAGCAACCTCCGTATGGAGGAAATCCATACCAAGCAAACAATCAGTTTTCCGGCAACCCCGGTAACCCCGGCGCCGCCGGCAACTCCGCATTTGGCGGAGAGACTGCCTCTAATCTGGATTCCATGATGCAAGATATCGAGAAGAAAGCTATGAAAAAAGAACTGGAAGAGCTTCGTAAAAAGCTGTCCGACTATGAGAAGGGAGAAGTGTAAACAATGGGAGTATTTAAAAGAATTAAAGATATTACGAAGGCGTCGTTTAATGACATGCTTGATAAGGTAGAGGATCCAATCGTAATGCTCAATCAATACCTGCGCGATATGGAGGCTGAAATCCGTGATGCCGAGGTAACGGTGGCGAAGCAAATGGCCAACGAACGCAGAATGAAACAGCGTTTGGATGAGGCGTTACGCATTTCCTCGCAAAGAGAAGCGCAAGCCGAAATCGCTTTGAGAAACGGTCAAGAAGAAGTGGCACGCAAGCTGCTGGAAGAAAAAATCCACTATGACCAAAAGCAAACCGAATTCAGCGATCTGCACGCCCAATCCGAGGCGCAAGCCAACGAACTGAAGCAACAGCTTCATGAAATGAAAGATGAGTTCTACAAACTGCGCAACAAGCGCAACGAACTGGTGAGCCGTGCACAAATGGCTAAAGCCAGAAAACAAATGTCTCAGATCAGCAGCCTGCATACGATCGAAAGCGGCAACGCTTCGCTCGGATTCCACCGCATGGAAGAAAAAATCATGCAACTGGAAGCCGAAGCGGAAGTATCCGGCGTAGTATATCGGGGAGCTTCATCTTCTTCGTACATCAGCCCTGCGGATGCCGAAAAGCAACTGAAAGTGGACGCGCAGCTTGAAGCTTTGAAATCCAAGTTGAATCCTTCCGAAAAACGCGAAGAAAGCGTAGAATAACAGCTACACAGCCCGAGGTACAATGTGTTATGCTAAACCATGGTGAAGCCATGCGGTATGGAGTCCATACCGTTATGGCTTTTCCAACTTAAGAACCGGCAGGAGGTGCGGCATGGAAAAGCGGAAAAGGTTCTTGGCCATCGGATTAATCGGACTTGGCGTTTTGATGATTTTCGGCAAGTGGCTAAGTTTTATCACCATCGTCGCTCTCTTTATTTTAGGTTACGGAATCTATAAGATCCGCCAAGGGGAAGAGGTCAAAACGGGATATATTTTATTGGCCGTCGGAGGCGGACTGATTCTGTTGGATCATTTTATGCTCGTGGTGGCGATTCTTATGGTATCGCTAGGTTTTTATTACGCAAAAATCCGCAAAACGCAACCGCAAGGCAATTACGTGCAAAAACAGAGCATTACTTCGAGCATTCACTGGGACCGGGACCCTTGGACGTTACGCAATACGAGCATGTGGCATGTGCTTGGAGAAATCGATATCGACATGTCGCTGGCGATTACGGAAGGCGTAAACCATATCCTGATGTTTCAGGGGGTGGTGGGCGACATCGATCTTGCCGTTTCCGAGGATTATGGGGTGGAGATCGAGGCGTTTGTCTTGTTTGGACAAATCGAATTCAGCCAGGACCGGGAAACTGGGATGCTGAACAGGCTGTACTGGAAATCACCGAACTTTGACGAGCGCGAACAAAAAGTGAAAATTATCATTTCCTATCTTGTGGGAGATGTGGATATACGTTTAATTTGAGACAGGAGGACCGTTCCGCATGAAAAATAAAAAGCCAGGGAATCTCGTTTCCCGCAGTATGCGGGAGGGGATTCTCCTGTGTTTTATCTTATTGGCCGTCATAGTATATATTTTATATACATATGGTTACTTCGAACCCTCAACCAATTGGAAGACGGGGATTCAGGCCGGATTGACGCTGCTGACCCTGTTGCTCAGCATTGGGGCAGCCTTTGGTTTTTTTCAGGGCTATCGCCAGAAAAGAAGGCTTGACCTGCTGCGCGATTCGCTGCTTCAATGGGAGAAGGGAAATCAGACCGGAACGGTGCCGCAGCTTGGTGACGATGAGATCGGAGGACTCGGCGAACAGCTGGAGCGCATCGGCAAGCGCTGGGAAGAGCAGGTGAGTTCGCTGCAGCGGCTCTCAACGCATAACGCCCAGCTCGCCGAGCAGGCCCGGGTGTCAGCTATTGTGGAGGAGCGGCAGCGCTTGGCCCGCGAGCTTCACGATGCGGTGTCCCAGCAACTGTTCGCGATCTCTATGACGGCTACCGCCGTAGGCCGGACGCTGGATAAAGATTTTGACAAGGCGCAGCGGCAGGTGGAGCTGATTGAGGAGATGGCCTCGGTAGCCCAATCGGAAATGAGAGCGCTGCTGCTCCATTTGCGGCCTGTCTATTTGGAGGGCAAGGAATTGTCCCAAGGGTTGCACGAGCTTGTCAAAGAGCTCAAAACCAAAGTGCCGATGGACCTCACGCTGGAAATGGGCGAGAACTTGAATCTTGGGAAAGGCATCGAGAACCATCTGTTCCGCATCATCCAGGAGGCCATGTCCAACACGCTTCGGCACGCGAAGGCCGACAAGATGGAAATCCGGATCCACCGGAAAGCGGATACGGTGAAAGTCACGCTTCGCGACAACGGGATCGGTTTTCAACTCGACGACAAGAAGCAGGCTTCTTACGGTTTATCGACGATGCAGGAGCGGGTGCGTGAAATTGGCGGTTCCATTCAGTTCCTTACCGCCCCTGGCAAGGGGACGCGCATAGAAATTACAGTACCGCTATTGAATGAGGAGATCGGAGGAGACGATCATCATGGAGATGGAAATGGACAAGATGATTAAGGTGCTGCTGGTTGACGATCATGAAATGGTGCGAATCGGCCTGGCGGCCGTATTAGGTACCGAAGATGGCATCGAGGTCGTCGGCGAAGCCAGCAGTGGGGAAGAAGGAATCAGGCTGGCCCAGGAATATAAGCCCGACGTTGTTCTGATGGACCTGGTGATGGAAGGGATGGACGGCATCGAGACGACGCGTCAACTGCTTGCGCTCTATCCGGAATGCAAAGTAATCGTGTTGACCAGTTATTTGGATGACGAGAAAATGTATCCGGTCATAGAAGCCGGAGCGTTCAGTTACCTCCTGAAAACATCACGGGCTTCTGAAATCGCCGAAGCGATCAGGGCGGCAGTCAGAGGGCAATCGGTTCTGGAGTCCCAGGTTGCCTCCAAAATGATGAACCGCTTCCGCCAACCCAAGCCGGAAACACCGTTGCACGAAGATCTTACCGAGCGGGAAATGGATGTTCTTCGCCTGTTGGCGCAGGGCAAGTCGAATCAGGATATCGCCGATGACCTGATTATCGGAATCAAGACGGTAAAATTCCACGTCACGAACATTCTCGCCAAGCTTGGCGTGGAGGATCGTACGCAGGCTGCGATCTACGCTTATAAAAATGGTTTGGCGGAATAATTGCGTACAAGACCCGGTGCGGGACGACCGGGTCTTTCTTATCCTTTGGGCAGTTTGTACAAAGCGGAGCTTTCTTAATCATGGTTTTGGCCAATGACGGAGACAAGGAAGTTCTGCTTAGTATTTCCCCGGCAAGTAAAGATATGCGGGTATAAATGTTTGCCTATCAGGACATGCTGATCTCATAGATTAGTAGAGTTGCGGAGGATAACAAGATGAAAAACCCGGGAAGCAAAACCAAAGTAAGAAGCGGCGCGATGATGATGGCGGGGGGCCTTTTATTGCTTGCCTTGCTCTTGGGCAATATAGCTAAGGGGCAAGCCGTTGCCGTAACGACCGGCGATTCCGTAGAAGCCGCGGCCGTGCAGTGGGATAAGCTGTTTGCTGTGGGAACCGGGGCGATTCAAGAAGAAATACAAGGTACGGTGAAATGGCAAGGGTCGTGGTACACGCTCTTGGCTCTGGAAGAAGCGGCGAATGCACTCTCTTCCCGGCTTGGCCTCTCCGTCGTGCATGGGGAACTTATGCAAGATCATACGGTTTATTATGCTGAAGGCAACGCTCGCGGAATCCATACCAGACTTTCGGTCACTTGGATCGAAGAAGGGGAATATTATGTCGTGCTCCGGCTGGAAGGGCAAGGTCTGGAGGCTCTGGCGGAGATGAAAGCGAGCCAGTCGGCGTACGGCGAGTCCCTTGCGGATGAAGGAGTGGCCATACACTGGAACGCGGCCCTCCAGGGAACCGTGAAGTCGATGGACACGGGGTCTGCTGAATTATCGGACGGCAAGGGAAACGCGAATGAGTTGCTTCAGGATAGAATGCAACAGCTGGAAAATGTCGCTTCCCATGCATTGAACCTGGAAATTGTGGAAGATTATAAGGATACGGATACCATCAGCCGGACTTATGCCATCCCGGAGCTGCCGATCTCGGTATTCAGCGGCGATCGTAAAGTATCGTTGCAGATGGCGGTTCACAGCGGTTTCGAATCGGGGAATATGGAGGTTTCGTTAGGATCTCCGTTGTTAACCGTAGAATACTAAGATGAATTCAATCTAAATATTAGATAAATATTAGATGAATTTTCTTAAA
The DNA here is from genome assembly GCF_003337355.1 of Fontibacillus phaseoli. GTDB lineage: Bacteria > Bacillota > Bacilli > Paenibacillales > Paenibacillaceae > Fontibacillus > Fontibacillus phaseoli. Next base: position 20,280 of record NZ_QPJW01000004.1, read on the forward strand.
TACTAACATATTTTGATATGAATATGATGGCATCATTTCAGTGAATATGCTAAAATTACATCACATCCAGTGATGCCGTGTAAATTCATATCATTGGTGGGGTATTGAATAAATATACACTATATTACATAGAAAGAAATGAGGAGCCATGGCTGATAATCAAAATCTTGAATCACTGCAGACACCAGGAGCGGTATTTTTTATTTTTGGGGCAACCGGAGATTTGGCACGCCGTAAGCTCTTTCCGGCTATATATTCATTATATCGCGAAGGAAAGCTGGCCGAGGATTTTGCTGTAATCGGCGTGGCACGCCGTCCGCGCACGCAAGAAGAATTCCGGGATGACGTCCATCGCTCCATTCAGGAATTTTGCCGGTACAAAGTGGAGGATACCGCGAATTGGACGCGGTTTGCCGAGCACTTTTCCTATAAATCCCTGGACATCAACAATATTGACGGATATCATGAGCTTCGAGAACTGACCGAATCCGTAGAATCCCGCTTCGGCATTCCGGGTAACCGGCTGTTCTATCTGGCGCTGGCGCCGGAACTGTTCGGCAGCGTGTCCTTCAACCTTCAGAAGGGCGGCATGCTCAGCAGCGGCGGTTGGCACCGTCTGGTCATCGAAAAGCCGTTCGGTTACGATTTGCTCTCCGCACAAAAGCTGAATGAGGAACTTAATCAGGTATTTAAAGAAGAAGAAATTTATCGCATTGACCACTATCTCGGTAAAGAGATGGTTCAAAATATCGAAGTCATCCGTTTCGCCAACGCGTTCTTTGAACCGTTGTGGAACAACAAGCATATCGCGAATATTCAAATTACGCTTAGCGAGACCGTCGGTGTGGAAGAACGCGGCGGTTATTATGACCATTCCGGAGCCTTGCGCGACATGGGCCAGAACCATATGCTGCAAATGCTGACGATGATCGCTATGGAGCCGCCTAGCCGGTTGTTCCCGGAAGATATCCGGGACGAGAAGGTGAAGGTTCTCCGCTCCTTGCGTCCTTTTGCGACTCCGCTGGAAGTGAAGGAGAACGTCGTTCGCGGGCAATATACGGAGGGCGAAAGCAGAGGCAAGCAGCTTCCGGGTTACCGTCAAGAAGACAAAGTGGACCCGAATTCCAATACCGAAACTTATTTCGCGGCAAAAGTATTCGTCGATAATTTCCGCTGGGCCGGCGTACCGTTCTATATCCGTACAGGCAAACGCCTGCCGGTCAAAACGACGGAGGTCGTCGTAGAGTTCAAGCAAATGCCGACGAACGTATATCTTGGACAGAAGCATACGCTGGAGCCGAATCTGCTCGTAATCCGCGTTAATCCGATGGAAGGGATCTACATTAAGATCAATGCGAAGAAGCCGGGCTCCGATTCCAAGATCGAACCGCTAGCCATGGAATTCTGCCAAAGCTGCCAGGTGGGAATTAACTCTCCGGAGGCCTATGAACGCCTGATTCTGGATGCGGCTCATGGCGATTCCACGTACTTTACCCGCTGGGACGAAGTAGCGACCGCTTGGGCATTTATTGACCGGATCGCGGCTGCCTGGGCACAAAATCCGGGAGACATCAGCGCATATCCGGCAGGTTCGTGGGGACCTCAGGAAGCCCATGATCTGTTGGCCAAGGATGGCTTCCATTGGTGGCCGGTTAACGGACAAGAAGAGGATAACGTGATTTGGATCAGCAAGTAAGCGGGATCGGAATCATGGAGTACATTTCAAATAAGTCAAAGCCGCCGCCTTCGAGTTACTCAACTCGAAGGCGGTTTTTTTTATAGTAAAATGAACACCGGGGAATGAACAACTCTTATATATTGTTATAAAAGGAGCTATAGCGCCAAAATGAACATGTCGAACATGAACATTAAGGAGATAGCATCTTTGACCTCCAGGGGCATCACCCCCTCTCGGGGGGGTTAGCCGACCGCCCTTACAGCCAAACTTGCGCTAGAAATTATAACATATATATGAGAATGATAGATATCACAGGCACTGCGTAAGACACGGCAAAATATGTTACAATAAAAGACATGACTTTGTAGAAGCGAGAGGAAAGTGAGAATGAGCAAAGCATTGGAACAACTGCTGCAGCAGGAAGTGGATAAACGGAGAACATTTGCCATCATCTCCCACCCGGATGCCGGGAAAACGACATTAACGGAAAAACTGCTTCTGTTCGGGGGGGCCATCCGCTTGGCGGGTTCGGTGAAGGCCCGTAAAGCCAGTAAGCACGCTACGAGCGACTGGATGGAAATCGAGAAGCAGCGGGGGATTTCCGTAACTTCTTCCGTCATGCAGTTTGATTATAACGGCCACCGCATCAATATTCTGGATACGCCGGGCCACCAGGATTTCAGTGAGGATACGTATCGTACTTTGACCGCCGCGGATAGCGCCGTGATGCTGATCGATGTCGCCAAAGGCGTCGAAGCACAGACGATTAAGCTATTCCAGGTGTGTGCCAAGCGGGGAATCCCGATTTTTACGTTCATTAATAAATTGGACCGCGAAGGCCGCAGTCCGTTCGAATTGATGGAAGAAATCGAGCAGGTGCTCGGTATCCGCTCGGTGCCGATGAACTGGCCAATCGGCATGGGCCGGGAGTTGTGCGGAGTTTATGACCGGATGAAGAACCAGGTGGAGCTGTTCCAAGGGGACGATCACTCGAACATTCAGGTTAAGAAGGTGGATGGATACGAGGACGCGGTCATCCGCGAAATGGCGGGCGACTATCTGCATGACCAGTTGTGCCAGGATCTGGAGCTGCTGGATGTGGCGGGAGATCCTTTCGATCTGGATAAGGTGAAGCGCGGTGAATTGACTCCGGTTTTCTTCGGCAGTGCGGTCAACAATTTCGGCGTGCAGACGTTCCTGGAGAACTTTCTGCAACTGGCCCCGAAACCGGAGCCGCGCCGGAGCACTACGGGGGACGTTGAGCCGACGAACGAAAAATTCTCCGGCTACGTGTTCAAGATCCAGGCCAATATGAACCCGGCTCACCGTGACCGGATCGCTTTCCTGCGGATCGTGTCCGGCAAATTCGAGCGCGGGATGTCCGTCAAGCATGTCCGGGCCGGCAAAGAGATCAAGCTGTCCCAGCCTCAGCAATTTCTGGCCCAGGACCGGGATATTGTGAGCGAGGCATATCCGGGCGACATTATCGGGTTGTTCGATCCCGGTATTTTTCGGATCGGGGATTCGCTTAGCCAGGGAAGCGAGATTGTATTTGATGAGTTGCCGGTATTTTCGCCGGAAATATTCGCGAAGGTTACGGTTAAAAATGCGCTCAAACATAAGCAGTATCAAAAAGGGATTGACCAGTTGACGGAAGAAGGGACCATCCAGGTGTTCACGACCGTGGGCTTTGAAGATACCCTGCTTGGCGTTGTCGGGCAACTGCAGTTTGAGGTATTCGAATACCGGATGAAGGGCGAATACGGAGTGGATGTTGTACTTCAGCGGATGCCGTTCCAGTTTGCCCGTTGGATCGTTGCGGACAAAATCGACCCTTCCAAATTCCGGATTAATTCCACGCTCGTGAAAGACAAGAAGGGGAATTATGTGGCTTTGTTCGAGAACGAATATGCCATGCGTACGGCGATGGAGAAAAATCCGGATGCGAAATTTTTGGAAATGGCGCCTTGAGGCGGACTGTGCCTTACCATTTTCCGGAGATACAAAACAAGCCTCTCAGCGGTCTGAAGACAGTCTGCTGAAGGCTTGTTTTTTTGAAACAGGGCTTATTACTTATTTCAACGGTGTAAGATTGGTTTGTTCCAACTCGCCTTGCAGCACGGAGAGCAACTCATCCTGCTTGGCATTATCGATGTTTTTCCAAATAACCTCAAATACTACACCTAGACCCGGCAAGGCGGCTTCCTGAGCGTCGATCGAGCCCTCGATCATGTCGCGCATTCCGCTCTTACTCTTGCCGTGAACTTTGTGCAGGACGGCTTCGCGCAAACTCATGGTGATTGGCATCGGTAACCCTCCTTGAAATAGTGATTGCCCAAAGTTTAACCTTCCCGGCCGGGCGGGCAAAAATTCAAGTTTGAATGACATTGTGATATACTATAGCAATCCATAATGTTCGGGATGGTGAAAACATGGCTCACACAGAGAAAAAGCAATTTGCCGTAATCGGTATGGGGCGGTTTGGTTTAAGCGTGGCTAAAGCGCTCAGCGGCATGGGATTTGACGTACTCGCGATTGATTCCGACGAACTGCAGACACAAGCCGTATCCACTATCGTGACGCATGCGGTATCGGCCGATTCCACCGATGAGGAAGCGCTTCGGGCGCTGGGCATTCGCAATTTTGACGTTGTCGTCGTGGCCATCGGGGAAGATATACAGGCCAGCATCCTTACGACCCTCATTCTGAAAGATATGGGCGGGCCGTTAATCGTAGTCAAAGCTCAGAACGAGCTGCACGGGAAAGTGCTGCACAAAATCGGCGCGGATAAAGTGATTTATCCGGAGCGGGATATGGGTCTCCGCGTGGCGCATCATCTGACTTCTCCGAATATCCTCGATTACATTGAGTTGTCGGATGAATACAGCATCGTAGAATTGCGCGCTACGAAGGCGATGATCGGGCAAAACTTGAAGGAGTTGAACGTCCGGGCCAAGTTCGGCTGCAATGTTATGGCGATCAAGCGCGGAACGAAGATGAATATTTCGCCTTCCTCCAGCGATCGTCTCTCCGAAGGCGATGTGTTGGTCATTGTCGGTGAGAAGAACGACTTGACGAAAATGGAGCTGGCATACTCGGAAGGTTAAGCCGAGCCGGAACCAGGGCTGGATTAGTCAATTTCGGATAAAGGAATGAAGCATGGATGCAAATACAGTCTCCGCAAAATTCCCGGGTGAAGGAATGGGCCGGACTGCTTGAAAAGAAGCAGCGGGACAAGCAGGGCAAATACCTGATCGAAGGCATTCATTTGGTCAAGGAAGCGCTGGAGGCGCAGGCTGATATGGAATGCGTCTGCTATGAGGCGGAGGCGGGGATTCCCCATGAACTGGCCGAGGCCGCATCGGCCGGCCTGGATGTGGAATGGATCGGCGTATCCGCCGCGGTCATCGCCAAATGCAGCGATACGAAGACGCCGCAGCCGGTATTTGCCGTCGTCCGCAAAGACGGCGGGGCCTTACAGCCGCTGCTGGATACGGCAGGCGGGCTGGTGGTGGTGCTGGACGGCGTGCAGGATCCCGGCAACGTCGGCACCATTATCCGCACCGCCGACGCGGTCGGCGCGGACGGGGTCATCGTCGGCGCCGGATGCGCCGACATTTACGGGCCCAAGGTGCTGCGCGCCACCATGGGCTCGCTCTTTCACTTGCCGGTGGTACACGGCAAGCTGGACGAGTTGCTGCCGCAGGCCAAGGCTCGCGGCATCCGGCTGGCCGGCACCAGCCTGCAGGCGGCGGTGAACTGCTACGCGTACGACTTCACCGGGCCGGTATGGCTGCTGTTCGGCAACGAAGGAAGCGGCCTCAGTCCGGAAGTCCGCGGCCTCATGGACGACGGCCTCATCATCCCGATGCTCGGCCGCGCGGAATCGCTCAACGTAGCGATGGCCGCCTCGGTGCTGCTGTACGAAGCGCTGCGGCAGCGGCATTTTTCGCCGGGGACTGTGAGTTATAACGTAAATTGAGAATGATTATAAGATGGTTTGAGACTATTTATAACATCAGAGTGAGACAACCAAATGGCATCAAAGTCCTTCGTATTCAAGGGCTTGCTGCCATTTGTTTTATATTGATCTTGAAATTTTGAAGAAGAATGATAAAAGAATTGAGTTTAAAGGATGTGGGTATCATTAGCAAAAAATTTACATCGATTATTCTTTGGGCTAGTTTCCTCATTCTGTTGTCGGTAAGTACGACTTACTTCATTGCAAAGATATTTCCTAATGACGAAATAGATTCTGTCATAGAACAATCGGAAACTCATTCGTCCGGAATACTGACTACGGAAGCGGTGGGTGAAGCACAGGTAAGGGATTATTATGTCTCACCGCAAGGCAAAGACACAAATCCGGGGACTTTGAATGCGCCGCTCGCCAGCATCCAGAAAGCAATCGAATTAGTCAAGCCGGGCGGTTCCGTAATCCTTCTTGAAGGAGTATATCACCAAACTGTAAGCATCGAAAAATCAGGATTCGTCGGACCATGGCTACATATCTTTGCGCAATGCAAAGGGACAAACGGCAATAATGGAAGGTAAAGGCGTACAGCAAGTTGATAATGGCGTTATCAGTATTGACAATGCCAGCTATGTACGCGTGACAGGCCTAGAAATACGTCATTACAATACAAGTTCCGCTGATGTTACTCCCATCGGCATTCATGTGAGCGGTAGCGGCAGAAATATTGAAATTATAGGGAATCGCATTCACGATATGGGGACAAACGCGGGTCAGAAGGCAGGCGGCGGTAATGCACATGGCATTGCAGTTTACGGTAACTCGGCAGCTTCAATAAACAAGATTGATATTATCCAAAATGAGTTATACAACCTGAAGCTGGGAGCCAGCGAAGCAATGGCAATTAATGGAAATGTTGACGGTTTTCGTGTTATGCAGAACATTGTGCACGATAACAACAACATCGGCATCGACATCATTGGGTTTGAAGGTATCGCACCGAACCCTGTTCAGGATCAGGCACGAAACGGTGTTATTCAAGAAAATCAGGTTTACAATAATTCCTCTTATGGAAATCCCGCATATGGAAACGACTACTCAGCCGCTGGTATATATGTTGACGGTGGCAAAGATATGAAGATCATCGACAATAACATTCACGACAATGACTTTGGGATTGAACTGGCAAGTGAGCATGCCGGAGGTGTAACTTCAAATGTAGAGGTATCACTTAACCGCATTTATAACAATAGTGCGGCAGGCATTACACTTGGCGGCTATGACGAAGATCGTGGAAGGACGGAAAATAGCATCATTAAAGAAAATAAGTTAACTGAAAACAACTCCAAGCATCTTGGTTACGGTGAAATCAATTTGGCCTTCGACACAAGGAACAATGAATTGCGCAACAACTACATCGAAGCGAATGAGGATGGACTAATGATCACAAATGAGTTCACCCAAAATGAAGGTAATAAAGTTGACTTTAATCACTATAGCAGTAAAAATCAAGCACATTGGATATGGAAAGGTGAAGAATTTGATGACTTCAGAGCTTATCGGACACAGACAGGTAATGATTTGCATTCAGATTTGAACTGAGAGAACCCGGTCTTGCCCTGAACCAAGGACAAGAACTGGGTACCTTTTGCTGAAAAGGGGAAGAACTCAATTCGAGTGCTTAATTATCGAAGAACACACTCAAAAGGATAATAAAACATTATCTTGGGTTTTGACGAGAGTAACCCAGCAAGCCCCATTTAAAAGGAATGGCTTGTTCTGTCTGTATGACTCCATCAATTTGAAATTCGATTAAGCGTTGTGCCCCTGGAAATTCCAATATTTCTTATTCACTGATTTCCCAAACGATGCTGCGGTAGTAATCGAGTTCTGACAAATGTTAAGACCGAGTGTATACAGCGTTCCCCATATCGCGATCAATGGGGTCATAGGTATGGAATAATTCCCCCAATGTAAAGATCAGCAGATATAAAAGCCCGAAGACAACCGGATAGACCAATGCAGTTTGCATAGCGCGTTTGTGCAGTAATACACCCGATAAAATATTTCCAATTAAACCAGTTGCCCCAAAAACCAACAACATAAAGCTAATTTGTTTCCCGGACATGCCAGTGATTCCATCTAAGAACTCAGCAAAAAAACTGAAAGTAGCGTACATACCTGCATTCAATACAATCATGGTAATAATACTAATCCATGCGACGGTTTTACGTAGCACCCTTAATTGGGAACTGTACGCAAGTTTTTCTTTTACTGGCATCGACGGAATGAAGAATAGAATAGCAGCAAACGTTTATCGCATTGATGATGGCGAAGAAATAGAGGGAAGCCCGAAGAGAGAAAACATAAATAGAGGGTCTTAGGCTTCCCTCATCCGTGCCGTAAAGAGAAATGGGGTAAGGCCTCTTCGGCCTCTCCGCGAAATAAATATTCTAAATGTTATAATGGGAGGAAAGAGGATGTTCACCATTAAGGAAGCCTTTCCGCATGGTGATCTTGTGCTCGGAAATACTCTTGAATTGAGATTTTTTTGAAATTCCCGTTGGTTTTACATTTTTTTTAAAGGAGAACGGAAATGAGTTTGTATTTGGAAATCCCGCAACTTGACAAGCATTTTCCTTTCCGCAGTTTTATTAATAAAGGCGACGTCCTTGTTTATCCCCACTGGCATAAGGAGATTGAAATCATTTATGTGACCCAAGGAAGCTTGGAACTGGGAATTAACGATACTTCCATCCGCATGAAACAAGGGGAGGTCCAATTCATTAATGGCGGGGATGTCCATTATTTTTTGGCTTCTCCCGACAGCGAGCGGGTCGTCATTCAGTTTGATTTGAGCTTTTTTCAGGAGGTGTCCGTGTTAAGCGGCCAGGAACGCCCGCTTAGAGACGTATTTACGGAGATGGAGCAATCGAGCTGGAATTGGCCTGAAGAGACGGCCGCCAAAATGCTTTCGCTGATTAAAAGCGTATATGAGGAAGAGACTGACCGCGAAGAGGGATATGCCTATATCATCAAAGCCAAACTTTTTGAAATGCTGACGCTGATTCTAAGGGAAGTACCGAGAAGTACGACACCACGCCGATCCCGGATCTCGGAGAAGACTGTGAGCCAGTCCAAAGGGACGCTTTGGAAGCTGGAACGTATTTTCGAATATGTGGAGCATCATTATCAGGAAGCGGTTTCGTTAAAAAGCGTGGCCGAATATATGGGCTTTAGCCCCTATTATTTCGCCAAGTTGTTTAAGAAGAATACGGGAATGACCTTCGTTACATTTCTGAATGAATATCGATTGAATAAAGCCAAATGGATTCTGCTGAATGAAGACAATCCGATGACCGAGGTGGCGGAGGCTGCGGGCTTCAGCAGCGTGAAAACGTTCCATCACTTTTTTAAGAATGCCACGGGAACATCGCCCTTAAAATACCGGAGGACAATATCCGGGAATAAAACGGCAAGAACTTAGGAAGAAAGCATGCGGCTAGATTTGTATTATAGAGTTAAGAAACAAACAAGTGGAGGAATGAGAAAGAAATGACATTAAAAATTGGAATTATCGGCTGCGGCGGTATCGCGAACGGTAAACATATGCCTGCTTTGAAGAAATTAAACGAAGTAAGCATGGTTGCGTTTTGCGACATAGTTCCTGAACGCGCCGAGCAGGCAAAAGCGGATTTTGGAAGTGAAAGCTCCGCGGTATACAGGGATTACAAAGAATTGTTAAAGGATACAACTATAGACGTCATTCATGTGTGTACGCCGAATATTTCCCATGCGGAAATTTCGATAGCCGCCATGGAAGCAGGAAAGCACGTGATGTGCGAGAAACCGATGGCCAAAACGACAGAAGAAGCGCAAGCGATGATCGATGCCTCCAAACGGACCGGCAAAAAGCTGACGATCGGCTATCAAAACCGGTTCAGAAGCGATTCGGACTATTTGCACAAGGTGTGCGAACAAGAAGGACTGGGAGAAATTTATTATGCCAGAGCCAAGGCAATCCGGCGGCGCGCGGTTCCGACCTGGGGCGTTTTTCTGGATGAAGAAGCGCAGGGCGGAGGTCCGTTGATCGATATCGGAACCCATGCGCTGGATCTGACGCTGTGGATGATGAATAATTACAAACCTAAATATGCCGTGGGAAATGCTTATCACAAGCTGTCCGGCAAAAAGAACGCCGCGAATGCTTGGGGCCCATGGGACCCGCAGAAGTTTACGGTTGAGGACTCGGCCATCGGGTTTATTACGATGGAAAACGGTGCGACCATTGTGCTTGAAGCAAGCTGGGCTCTAAATACGCTTGATGTAGGTGAAGCAAAAACGGTCCTTTGCGGAACCGAAGGCGGCGCGGACATGGAAAACGGGCTGCGCATCAACGGGGAAAACTTCGGCAAGACGTATACGCAGCATATTGAATTGGGCGCCGATGGGGTCGATTTTTACGACGGAGCTCAGGATGATCCGGCCTTGGCCGAAGCTTCCCAGTGGATCGACTGCATTTTGAACGATAAGGAACCTGTCGTTAAGCCGGAGGAAGCGCTTGTGGTAACACGGATCTTGGAAGCTATCTATAAATCGTCCGAAACCGGACAACCTGTATATTTCGATTAATCGCTAAATAAACCAATCATTATTTTTGAATAAAGAGAGGAATGTACGATGAAACTGGGAGTTTTTGATCCGTTATTTTCTAATTTGACGTTAGATGAAATGCTGGATAAGTTAGCTTCTGCTGGTTTGGATGCCGTTGAGATCGGTTCCGGGGGCAACCCGGGAAATGCGCATTGTCCTACAGATGAATTACTTGAGAGTGAAGAGAAGCGAAAGGCCTATCTTGAGAAATTTGAACGTCGGGGTTTGATCATCAGCGCTTTCAGCTGCCATAACAACCCGATTTCTCCGGATCCCGTCGAGGCGCGGGCAGGAGATGAAATTTTGCGGAAATCTATTAAGCTGGCCTCCCTTATGGGAGTGCCTGTCGTGAATACATTCTCGGGTACTGCCGGAGATAGTGAGGACGCGAAAGCTCCGAACTGGCCTGTTATTCCATGGCCAACTGTATATAGCGACATTAAGAAATGGCAGTGGGAGAATAAGCTTATTCCATATTGGAAGGAAATCGGTAAGTTTGCGGAAGAGCATCATGTGAAAATAGGTATCGAATTGCATGGCGGATTTTTGTGCCATTCACCATATACGATCCTGAAGTTACGGGAAGAGACCTGCGAAGCGATTGGCGTAAATCTGGATCCAAGTCACCTGTGGTGGCAAGGTATCGATCCGGTAGGTGCAATCAAAATATTGGGCAAAGCCGGCGCGATTCATCATTTTCATGCCAAGGATACTTATTTGGATCAGGACAATATCAACATGTACGGTTTGCTGGATATGCAGCCCTACGAGGATGTACAAAACCGGGCATGGACTTTCCGTTCCGTTGGCTGCGGTCACAGCATGACCGAGTGGTCCGACATAATCAGCGCTCTGCGGATTTACGGATATGATTATGTAATCAGCATTGAACATGAGGATCCTTTGATGTCCATAGACGAAGGATTCAACCGTGCGGTAACCAATCTGCAATCGATTCTGATCCGTGAACAGCCGACCGGTATGTGGTGGGCCTAAATCAAAGAAAAGGGGATTGTCAATGGATGATCGGATATACAATGTGGCTATTATCGGCTACGGGGGCATGGGTAGTTATCATGGCCAGTTGATGGAGTCCGAGCCGCAGGTTGCCGTTATCGGCGTACACGATATCGTGGAGTATCGGATGGAACTGGCCAAAGCCGGCGGCCATAAAGCCTATCCAAGTTTGGACGCCGTTCTGGACGATGAGTCCGTGGATGTGGTTTTGATCGCCACGCCTAACGACGTTCACAAAGAGATTGCGATCAAAGCCCTCCAGGCCGGCAAACACGTGATTTGCGAAAAGCCGGTTACGATAACGAGTTCTGATTTTATGGATATCGTCGAAGTGGCGAATCAGAAGAACCGCGTGTTTACGGTGCACCAAAATCGCCGCTGGGATGAAGATTTCCGGATTGCCAAAGAGATAATCGAAAAAAAGACTTTGGGAGAACTGTTTCATTTGGAATCCCGGGTTCAGGGAGCCAACGGCATTCCCGGCGACTGGCGCCAACTGAAGGCTTACGGCGGAGGCATGTTGCTGGATTGGGGCGTGCATCTACTGGACCAGTTGCTTCTGATTACGGACAGCCCGATCGAAAGCGTCGCCGCAACCTTAAGTTATGTTTTGGGAACCGAAGTGGATGACGGTTTTACAAGCTATATTAAGTTCAAGGATGGTTTGACGGCGTTCATTGAAGTGGGAACGACCAATTACGTGAAGCTGCCGCGCTGGTATATCAAAGGTACGGAAGGTACAGCGGTGATCAAGGATTGGGATTTGAGCGGGGAGATCATCACCCGGAATCCGGAGGTCGCGCATATAGAGCCGAAGCCGATCCAAGCGGGCCAGGGGTTGACTAAGACGATGGCGCCGCCGTCCGAGGAGTCCACGCTTACGCTTCCGATTGAGAAACCGGCCCCTGCGGCGCAGACCTTCTATACTAACTTTGTTTCCGTTATCGAAGGAAAGACGGAGCCTGCGGTAAAGAACGAGGAAGTACACCGTGTACTAGTACTAATTGAGATGATTTTTGAGACGGCGGAAACCAAAAGCGTGATCCATAGAAGTATTTAAAGTGCGTCATATAGGGGAAGGGCAGGAGCTTTCTTCTTCAAAGGATCTTTTTAATTCGTTTATTTTTCTTGGACATCCTCTCATTTTTTACATTCCTAAATTCGAATAAACCCGAACAAGTTTCAGGCATTTGCCTTGACTCTTGTTCGGGTTTTTCTATTACTCATCTATTTCTTATGCGCTCTCCGATATTGGGCCGGAGTTATTCCGTACGTCTTTTTAAAAACAGAGTAAAAGGTATTCAACGAGGAAAACCCATAATTTTGGATGATCGGCTCGATCGGCGAATCGGAAACCAGCAGTTCCCGGCATATAAGATCCAGCCGTCTCTCCGAAATCGTATCGGTGATCGATCGGTTCGTCTCCGCTTTATATAAGCTGCGCAAATAGTTCACGGACAACCCCAACTCATCGGCCAGCATTTTGGAGGAGAGATTGGGATCATTGAGCCGTTCCCCGATCAGACGTTCCACCTGCTCGATCAACACCGCATTTCTGGACAGGCTGCGGGTAGCCGCGATGTCCTCCAGCGTTTTATCCAGTAGTTTTTCCATCCAGCGGGCCACATTTTCGAGCGTCTCCAACCTAATAATCTGATTTTCGAGCGAAGTCAGCCCCCATGAGCTGGGCAGAGGCTGATGAAACTGATCCTGCATCAGCCGGCGCATGTCGCTAAATAAAGTGATCAACGACATTTTACACTCAAAATAGGGCAGGTCCCTCAATGTTTCTACGGCAAAAGCCATGATCTGCAGTACAGTATCCCGGTTCCCTTTCTGGATCGCTTGCGCCATTTGACGCTCCTTCTCCAGCGGAAGATGGAACAGCACGCCGGGAGCGCCGGACAACTCGTTCTTTAGAATCAACGCCCCGTGTCCAAACCGGAATCGCTCCTGCGTCAATTCGTAGGTTTCCAAATATCCCTCGTGCATGTCGGTCAGGTTATAGAGCGTTCTGCCCCAGGCTATGCTCGTTCCAATCGACAAGTACTGTTGCAGAAGATCCTGCGATCCGCGCAGCTTCTCCGCGAAATCGGGGGAAGATGCTGCCGCGGACAGTACTACGGCGATATGGTCGTTCCCCATATCGACCGTTTGCAGTCGGTGATCCGAGGCTTGCAGCGACTCCCGAACAATATTCGCCATTGCGAAGCGGAGCAGACGGCGATCTTTCTCCGAATACGTCTCCGTAAACTCCGGAAAGCGGTCTATCCGAAAGATTGCAACGGACAAATTTTCTTCCGGAAGATCAATCTCCCACTCCTTGAAATGTCGGCGGACTTCAGCGGGAGAGCGGGCTTCATCCCCCAAAAATTCGCGCAGAAACCGCTCCCTGCCGAGGATTTTGTTATGCCGCCACTGCTCGGTCAATTCATCGATCTGTTCCTTTTGGGCCGTAAAGACGCTGGATAAATAATCAAGTTCGTCCCTCGACTTCCGATCCCCGAGCTGCTCGGCCCGATACTGCCGCATGACGCTGCCGACCAATTCCTGAATGGGGGAATACACCCGTTTGGAGATCAGGATGATGACCGTCAGCGAAGCGAGGAATAAGACCAAAAACAAGAAGAGACTGACGTTGCGGAGTACGGAAATCCGGCCCAGAATGACAGCCTTCGGAATACTCTCAATGAACGTCCAGTCCTGAATCCCCTTAATTGAAGCCGTCGAGTAAACCATAAGCTGCTCGTCTTGGCCATGGGGTTTAAACAGCTCCCAGCCGCTCTTTCTTTGCTCCCCCTGATGGCCAAGCTCCGAAATCTGCTCGCTGCTAAGGCGGGCCGTGCTGAACACCTTTTCATTCCGGTCATTCAATACCGTCACCTGCCGATTCGGATAATTCGAATTGTTTTGGAGCAGGTTCATTAATTTATCGGTATCCACATTCATGACGAAGGCGGAAATGGAGCTGCCCTTTTCATACAGCCTGACGATGGTGATGACATCTTTGGCGGCCTCCCCGTTTAGGGGAAGCGTCAAAGTTCTGGGTAAGGGAACGGCCCGCTCCGCCAGCTTCGAATCGCGCAACCGCTTCAGGATATCCTGATCATAAAAAGTAGCGGTGTCATTTACGCCTAGCCGGGAATCCACCACCGTGTCGGTGTAGTCGTTGATCAGGTAGACCGAATCGATCGCGGGGTTGGCGTTTTTGATCTCCCCTAATCGGCTCCATACCGTATAAGTCTCAAAATCCGTGTAATGATCCGAAAGCGCATACACCTTCAGCTCGCCGACGTTGCTTGAAGCATAGCTGTAATCCAGGGACCATTCCATCAGCCCGGCCGTATTTCGAGCGCTATTAAGCAGAAGCGATTCGGAATGGTCTCCGATTTCCTTCAGCAGCGTTTTTGAGGACTGCCAGTACAGCAGCAGAAAGGAGATGGCCAAGACAAGCACATTTGCGCCGACAAAATAAAAAATGATTTTCATATAGGTCGGATGCTTCTTGAATGAGGCTAGGAGCGGAAAGCTGAATCTCGACATACCGGTACCCCCGTTACTTATCTCTCTCTTTGTTAAGTGCAGATTTATTGTAGCATATTGCGGGCTTCCGTCAGCAGAATCGTTCATTTTTGGAAAAGTGATGTTTTTGGGAAAATGCAAAATCCGTGCTTGCGGGAAGAATCCGAGTTTGCCGGAATTGCCTTCCTAAAGGCAGGCTTGTTATGGTGACGACATCGGATCGCAGAAGCTGAAACACTGGAAACCGATATTTAAACTCACAACCGAATTTTGACACACAAGGGGGTATTAGAAACCATGCAGTACGATAGAAACAAAGGGAGAGGATCCAAGCTAAAACAAATCGCTCGAAATCCTTTCCTATACGCGATGGCCGTACCTGGCCTGCTGTTTTTCCTCATATTCAGTTATCTTCCCATCTACGGGATCATAATTGCATTCAAGGACTACGACTTCTCCAAGGGGATTACGGGAAGCGAGTGGGTAGGCTTCAAAAACTTTGATTATTTCTTCACCTCGGATGACTTTTGGACCGTCCTGCGCAACACGTTGGTATTGAACGCGCTGTTTATCTTCTTTACGACAGTCGCCGCCGTGCTTATCGCGCTAATGTTCAATGAAATTCGCAATAAATATTTTAAGAGAATCTCGCAATCTCTCATCTTCCTGCCTTATTTCATGTCCTGGATCGTGGTTGGGATGATTGTTCAGTCGATGTTCGGTGGGGAAGAGCCGATGATCAACGCTTGGCTGCAAAATATCGGTATGGAGCCGGTCAACTGGATGTTCGAGTCGAAGTTGTGGCCCACAATCCTTACTGTGATTCGGGTATGGCAGGGAGCGGGATATCTCTCGATTATCTTCCTGGCGGCGATTACCGGCATCTCGGAGGACTTATATGAGGCGGCCCGAATCGACGGAGCTTCCAAGCTGCAGATTATGTCCCGCATCACCCTGCCGTTGCTGGTGCCAACCATCATGATTATGACGTTGCTTGCCGTAGGCCGGATCTTCAACGGGGATTTTGCTATGATCTATGCCATTATCGGGGACAACTCCCTGCTGTATCCAACAACCGATGTTATCGATACCTTCGTGTTCCGCTCGATGAGACAATTACACGATTTTGGGATGTCCTCGGCGGTCGGGCTGTTCCAATCGGTGATGGGCCTGACTTTCGTGATCATCGCCAACTGGGTTACCCGCAAGTTATCTAAAGAATCCGCATTATTTTAGGAGGCTAAACGATGAGACAGAGTGTTTCGGACCGGATTTTTTCGGTGACCGCCTATACGATCATTCTATTGTTCACCATATTCTGTCTGTTCCCCTTCCTGCTGATGGTCATCGGTTCTTTTACCGATGAGGGCGAACTGATCGCGCATGGGTATACCTTATTCCCGCAGAAGTTTTCTTTGGCCGCGTACAAGGCGGTACTCCAGTCGGATGTATTGTTTAGCGGCTATCAAGTGACAGTTCTGGTCACCGCCGTCGGGGCGGTAAGCGCGCTTTGCATTTCGGCCATGCTGGCCTACTCTTTAGCGAATAAGCGGAATGTCCTGAAGACGCCTTTCCTGCTCTTCTGCTATCTGCCCATGCTGTTCTCGGGAGGCATTATTCCATTCTATATCGTAGTCAGCCAGTGGCTGCATTTGCAAAATACCGTCTGGGTGCTTATTCTTACAATGTTATGTCAGCCTTTTCTCGTATTTCTGCTGGTCAGCTTCTTCCGCACCGTTCCCGAAGAATTGGAGGAAGCCGCCCGGATCGACGGGGCGAACGAAGTGAGAATATTCTTTCAGATCATTCTGCCGATCTCAAAGCCGATCCTGGCTTCCGTCGGTCTGTTCTATGCCCTAAACTATTGGAATGACTGGTTTATGGGACTCATGTTTGTCGATAATGAAAAATTATTTCCGCTACAGTTGATTCTGCGGCGGATGGTATCCAATATGGAGGCTGCCAAAAACTTGATTCCTTCAGGCGCTGCTATCGCAGTCACGCCGCCGACTTACGGCGTTCGTATGGCGACGACCGTTCTGACGATCGGCCCCATCATCCTGTTGTACCCGATGCTGCAAAAATATTTTGTTAAAGGCCTCACGGTAGGGGCCGTGAAAGGGTAACCGAAGATTCCGGCTTTAACCGGAATCTTCCGGTTAAGCATAGATGAATGATTCATACTTAAAAGGGAGGATAACAAAATGAAATTCAAAAAAATATTTGGCACGGCCATGGCTACGGTATTGGCCTCAGCGCTGCTGCTGGCTGGTTGCGGAGGCAACGGCGGGAAAGCAGAGCCAGGCAGCACCAATCCGGGTGCCGACTCCGCTTCCAACGCAGTGAAGAAAATCGTGGAGTTGAAGGCCTATCTTCCGGGGGATAAACCGGTGGGTTTCGATGAGGTGCTACAGGCCGTCAATGACAAATTAAAAACGGACAACGTCGGTGCCTCGCTGAATATCAACTTTCTCCCGTGGTCGGATTACGGAAACACGGTAGCGGTTAAAATGTCCGCCGGCGAGGATTTCGACATGTACCTGGATGCGCCATGGTTGTCTATGAACCAGATGATCGCCAGTAATTCGCTCCAAGCGTTGGACGCTATGGTAGAGGAGCGGCCGGAGCTGAAGGCATCCATTCCCGACGAAATGTGGGAATACAACAAATTCGGCGGCAAAATTATGGGCATTCCGCTCGGTACCACGCAAGGATCGGTATACGGCTTACTGATCCGCAAGGATTTGCGCGAGAAATACGGATTGCCCGAGCTGAAGACGCTGGACGATCTGGAGAAGTTCTTCTATGCGGTCAAGGAAAACGAAAAGGACATCAAGCCATTTGTTATTAACGGGATCAAAGCGGACAAATTGCCGTTTATCCTGAGCGATTCCGCCAATATGTCGCAGGATGAAGTGCTCGAAATCGGCGTCAATATGTTCGCCTATTCCACCAAAGACAAGAAAGTCGTCGGACAATGGGAGAGCCCTATGATCGCGGATGCTTTTGAACGCGTTACCAAGTACTATAAAGACGGCATATTGTCCAAAAACATCGCCCAGGAGCAAAATGCCGAAACGTTGTTCAAACAGGGCAAATACGCCGCTACCTATTATGCGGCCGACGGTGTGGAAGGGCTGAAATATGCTGAGATGTTGAAGGATGGCAGCGACAAACTGGAGGTCTTCGTGCCGAACGGTGATCAAGCCAAGCCGTATACCGCCTTCCAACAATGGAATTTCCTTTGCGTTCCCGCTTCCTCGAAGCACGCCGACCTGGCTATGGATGTCATGAACTGGCTATCGATCAAAGAAAATCACGATTTGATGGAATACGGGGTCCAAGGGAAGGACTGGGAGCCTGTGGGCGATACGAGTTATAAGGCGCTTTCGGGGTACTCCTTCCCGGGGTATACGCTGACTTGGCGTCCGACGCTCAACCGCACACCGGATACGATGACGGCGGACGACAAGAAGTGGTTCGATTTCTCCGCCGACCCGGCTAACTTTGCGCTTAGTCCGACTGCAGGGTTTACTTTTGACGCAGATAAAGTTAAAACCGAATATGCTAAAATCACGCCGTTCCACGACTCCGTGTTCCTGCCGCTTTGCCAGGGCTTGCTGTCGGCGGACAAAGGCAAGGCGATGCTGGAAGACAAAATCATGGGCGTGGGCGGTCAAAAGGTCATCGATGAAATTCAGGCCCAAATCGATGCTGTAATATCCGGCAAATAGCACCCTATATTCAGAATGGAAAGAGGTATTTTATCTATGAATGTTATACGCTGCGCGCAAAATCCAGTGATCCGGGCGGAGGACGTTAAGCCGTCGCGCCCTGATTTCAAAGTACTGGGAGCGTTTAATGCCGGTGTCGCGAAATATGAAGGCGAAACGATCTTGCTCCTTCGCGTAGCGGAAGCGCCGGTTTTGGACCGGCCGGGCGAGGTGCTTGTTCCCCGGTTAAACGAAGCGGGTACCGAGGTGATCGTGGAACGGTACGAGGAAACCGACCCGCGTTACGATTTCACCGATTCGCGCTTTGTGGCGGTCGACGGACAGGTAATCATGCTCACGTCCCTCTCCCATCTTCGCGTAGCGCGGAGCAAGGACGGCGTTCATTTCGACATTGATCCGCAGCCTGCCCTGTTTCCGGAGAACGCCTTGGAAGCATGGGGGATTGAAGATCCGCGCATAACGCAAATCGGGGATACTTATTATATTACTTACAGCTCTGCCTCGATTCGTGGCGTTGGAGCGGGTCTGGCGGAGACGAAGGATTTTGTCACGTTTAAACGGCACGGACTTATGCTGGCTCCCGAGAATAAAGACGTCATGTTGTTCCCGGAGAAAATAGACGGCAAATATTATACTCTGCACCGTCCGGTTCCGAAATCGTTCGGCGCTCCCGAGATGTGGATCGCCGAATCGCCCGATCTCTTGCATTGGGGTAACCATCGCTTTCTGATGGGCCTCAGCGAGCAAGGCTGGGATTCGGGGAGAATGGGCGGAGGCGCAGTTCCAATCCGTACGGAGCGTGGCTGGCTGGTGCTGTACCACGGGGCGGATGCCAAACATCGCTATTGTATGGGGGCAGCGCTGCTCGATCTTGAAGATCCCGGAAAAGTCATCGCGCGATCGACACGCCCGTTTATGGAACCGGAAGCGGATTATGAGGTGAACGGATTTTTCGGGGGCGTCGTATTCTCTTGCGGCGCGCTCCTGATCGGAGATACCGTCCGCATGTATTACGGAGCCGCTGACGAGGTGATGGCGGTGGCGGATATTCCGCTGGACGACATCTTTAGCACGCTATCATAAGCTCATTGTGCGCCCCTCCATATTGCAAGCCCCCGGTTCAAGAGAACCGGGGGCTTGCTGCTTCCAATAGGCTCAAGCTGTCCTTTTCTGCTTTTCCCCTTCTGCATCCAGGTGGACGCCCATGGACGGACCCGCATGGCCCGATCGGGCCGATCGGATTGAACCGGCTAATCATCGAGAGGCCGGTTGATCCACACAGGAAACCAATTCTAACGGCCACCAGAGACCTTAATGAAGCAAAAATAACCGGTATAAAAATCTAACGGCCACCACAGCCCTTAATTTGTCCGAAAAGCCATGAGGAAGGCCAAATTCCGGGGATTAGCGTCTCCTGTGTCCGTTAGCTTGCCGGGATCTCCGATTCGGAGCAGATAAGGTCTCCTGTGTCCGTTAGAATTTTTCGGCGGAGTAAGAGCAGGCGCTCCCCTATCTAATTTTTTCATATTTTCAGCATTTCAGCAGGATTGAATAGGGGAATAGGGAGAGTATAAACCATATAAATTTCTATCATGATCCTCTGGTACAAGCAGAGGTTTTTTCAATTCCATGTTATGTAATTTGATTCATAAACAAACAACAATGGCCCTAAAGGAGCAGCGAACATGAAAATCGGTGAAGGGCTGCTTGTTGCGGAAAAGCAAGGCTCCCAGTACAGGTTTACGGAAGAGGATAGCGGAGATCTCGAAGAGATCAGGAACCGGTCCGGCTCGAGCAATTGAAATTCCAAGAGATCGATGAACATATAAGGAAGCGGATCCGTGAGCTGTAGGCTTAGTTCTGTTGGGGCTTCTGACTTATGGGGATCAATGGGATGTCTTGTTTTCGGAAATGGAAACCAAAGTTGAGGTGGATGTGAGGGTGCTGCGCACCGGCCTTACCAATCAAACGATAAAAACCAGCGAGGTGGGTCGGGAATGACGCAGATTTCGAAGTATGAGATGTTTGCGCTGTTAGCGTTGTATTAATTGGGAACGACGGTCATATTCGGCTTTGCTTCAGAAGCAGGGCGGGATGCATGGCTGGCTTCGGCGATTTCCGCGGTGCTTGGTGCTTGCCTTATGCTGGTTTATCTGTTCATTTTTAAGGCGACCGGAGGTCTGACTCTCGTAGAGTGGTTCCCGTCGGTATTTGGAAAATGGTGGGGCACGCTTTTTTCCTGGCTTTTCCGCTGCTGTTTATTTATAATGCCGCTCGCATCATCAGCGACATACGGTTTCTTTTTCCGATAACCATTCTTAAACGTACCCCCGATTGGATTATCGGGATTACTTTTTTATGCGTGGACCTCCAGCACGTTTCATTTTGCCAATCTGCTTCCCGTTGCCGGCGAGGGCTGGGGGCGGATCTTGAAAACCGTCTGGCCGCTCGGCCTTATGCAGACGTACGGGGAGAGCATCGAATTTGCGGTGATATGGGGCTATGTAAGCGAGAAAAAAGGCTTGGCGCTCTGGACCGCCGGCGGAACGCTCGTAGCCGGATTCAGCATTGCATTGATGGACTTGCTCGTGGTTTCCGGCATGGGAGAAGCGGTATTCCAACAAATGATGTATCCGGGGTTTGCCCTGTTGAAGCTGTCCAATATGAATTATCTGGATAACCTGGATGCGATCGGCATCATTTACTTGGTGGTGAACGCATTCATTAAAATGTCGCTGCATCTTTTTACGGCCGCGGTCTGTTTGCGCGATCTTGTCGGGGGGAAGGTACAAAGAACCGGAAAGGGAAAGATTAAGCCCGCCCCTCTTTCGGTTCTTTTCTGTATCCATCGGTTCAAATTTGAAATTCAGCCTAATAAAATCTATGATAGATTGTCGATATATAAATTGGTTGAGAGGAATGCGAAGGAGGAACCAGATGGGCGGATTTTGGAGTGAACAATCCATTGATGTTTATAAATCCATTATCGATTACAATACGGACGCGATCTTTATTCTTTCCGCCGAAGGTAAAGTAATGGATGTGAATCTAGGGGTCACGAAAACGTTCGGATACTTGAAAGAAGAAATCCTGGGAATGCCGTATGAAAAATTCATCCTTCCCGCTCAAATAGATGAAGTAAATCAGTATTTTGACAAAGTGCTGCAGGGAATTCCGTGTGAATTTAAAACCGAGGCCGTAGATAAACACGGGAGACTGGTGTATGTGCAAGTTAAAAACGTACCTTTGCTAACCGGCGAGGAAGTCGTCGGCGTTTTTGGCGTCGCCATTGATATTACGGAGCAACTTCGCCTGGAAAAAGCACTGATGGAGAGCGAAGAAAGGTATCGGAAGCTGCTGGAAGTACTGCCTGAAGGGATTCTGGTTTGTGAAGAAGGAGAGATCGTTTATGCCAACTCGTCCGCCGGCGAATATGCCGGAAATGGCGATCTGATCGGAAAATCCATCTCTTCCCTCATTCATCCGGATGACCGGGAGAGGCTGGAACAGCTTGCCGCCGGAACGAAAAAAGATCAAGGCCCGTCTTATGTGGAATTGAGAATGAACCGGAATGACGGGACTACTACATATGTCGATTTGGGTACGGTTTCTGTGACTCAGGGAGATACTCCGGTAATTCTAGCGATGATTAGGGATATCACGGCGCAGAGGCTGGTGGTGGACGCTTTGAAAGAGAGTGAGGAACGCTACCGCCTTTTGGCCGAAAATTCCCTGGATCTTATCCAGTTGGTTAATCTTGACGGGATCGTGACCTTTGCATCGCCGTCCCATAAAATGGTGCTGGGCTATGGGCCGCAGGAATACATCGGAAAATGGGTGTTTTACCGGCCCGATAAAGGCGATGACCCAGAATTTCAACTGATCTTTTTCGATATGGTAGTCTCCCAGAAACCATTCACATATGAAATCGTCCGGCGGCATAAAGAAGGGCATCAAGTGTGGGTAGAGCTAAAGGGATCGCCGATGTTCGATGAAGAGGGACATTTCAAAAATATGATGCTGGTCGGTCGCGAAATCACGGAGCGCAAAAAATATCAGGGACAGCTGGAGCATTTAAGTTTCAAAGATACGTTGACCGGCGTTCCCAACCGGAGACATTTCAGCGCAGCGATCGAACGGATTTTGAAGTCAGGTGAGCCGCCTGCCGGTAACCTCGCCGTTATGTTTTTGGACCTGGATAAATTCAAGCGAATTAATGATACATGGGGCCATGATACAGGGGATGAGCTTCTGAGGCAATTTGCGATTCGGATAAAACAGTGCATCAAAAACAATGATATTTTGGCCCGGATCGGCGGGGATGAATTCGTCGTAGTTTTGCCCGATTTGGAGAGCGTGGAGCAAGCCGTAACATGCGCCGAAGAAATCCTCCATGCTCTACGCCAGCCCTGGAACATTCTTGGTCATGAATTCGTTACCACATCCAGCATCGGTATTGCTTTTTACGAGCCGGGTGACCGGGAAAAAGAATTGATCCATAAGGCGGATACCGCGCTGTATCTGGCCAAATCACAAGGAAAGAACACGTATCGGGTTTATGCCTGAGCGGCGGTATGGGTAAGACGCCGGTTGGGGACGTGTCTTTTATACAGGTTAATGTGGCAGATGAAAAATCCGTAGAGAACCTCGTCGACGAGACGGTCAAAAAGTACGGCAAACTAGATGTCATTGTCAACAACGCGGGAATCGGTACGATGGCAGCTACGCATGAGCTTTCTTTTGAAGACTACAATAAAGTCATCTCCGTTAATCAAAACGGGGTATTTTACGGCGCAAAATACGCTATTCGCGAGATGCTCAAAACAGGCGGCGGTTCTATCGTCAACACGGCCTCCATTCTGGGGCATGTCGGGGAAGCCGGCGCTTTTGCCTACAATGCTTCCAAAGGGGCCGTTAATTTGATGACGAAGTCGCTAGCTATTGAATACGCCGGTAAAAATATTCGGGTCAATGCGATTTGTCCGGGGTATGTCGAATCCGGCATGGTGAATAAAGTGGCGCTGGGCGAATTTTATGATGGGCTTGTTGGCAGGCATCCTATTGGAAGACTCGGCCGGCCTGAAGAAATCGCGCATGCGATTGTCTTCTTATGCGAAAATGATTTTGTGACCGGCACTTCGCTGCTTGTCGATGGGGGATATGCGGCACAATAAGATTCATACCTCGAATCGCGGCAATACGTTTCCTGGTTCGAAATACAAAAGATTGAAGAGCTTTGGGCTCTTCAGTCTTTTTTTATATAAGATGGTCGCATCCATTCCGGAACCAATGGTGACTTGGGGAAACATGGTTGACAATAATTCAATACCTGCATACAATACAATTAACAAAACGTTAAATGTTAAAAGTTAAAATGTAGAAGGGGACCTTAGCTAATGTCAAATGAGCAAGCCATGCATCAATACGATGTGAAAAAGTACAGAACTCCCGACGGTTATACTGCCGACATCGCGGTGTTTACGATTTTATCCGCGAAAAGCGAGATGTTCAAACCGCCGGTGATGGATCTCAAGCTGATGCTGATCAGACGGAGCATGACGGACAGCGAGGGCCGCCCGAATATCGAAGCGGGAAAGTGGGCTTTGCCCGGCGGGTTCGTCGATCCGGCGGAAACCGCCTTTCAATCGGCCCTAAGGGAACTTAGGGAGGAGACCGGAGTAGACGATATTCACCTTCAGCACTTTGGCGTATATGATACCCCGGGCCGCGATCCGAGAGGATGGATCATATCCAATGCCCACTATGCAATCGTTCCGGAACATCAGCTTGCCAAACGCCAGGCGAATGACGACGCAAGCGAGGTGGAGCTTTTCTCCGTACAAGAGGTGCTGGAGCTTGATCTGGCCTTTGACCACGCGGAGATCATCTCCGATGCGATTTCGGAGATCCGCCATAAGCTGCTGCAAAGTACCGTGGCTAAGGAGTTTCTGCCGGCGGAGTTTACTTACTCCGAACTCCAGGCCGTACTGTTGACGGTGACGAAGGATTCCGCGATTGCCCTGGATGCCGCCTTTGCCAGAAAAATCAAATCCCTGCCCTTCATTCAGGAGATCACGGGGAAAAAGACAACGCGCACATCCAAGAAACCGACGCAGCTGTATCGTTTTATTGATGTAGAGGCAAATACTTCGCTGTATCATGCCAGAAAGTAATGGATTCTCAAATCGAGGAGGAAACCTGGATGACGATGATAACGGAAATGAAGCGGGCTTTAATCAATATTGATTATACGAATGACTTTGTCGCCGCGGACGGCGCTCTGACTTGCGGACTTCCCGGGCAAGCCATCGAGGACAAAATTACGGATATAACCAGAGAGTTTATACAAAATAAGGATTATGTGGTTTTTGCCATCGATCTTCATAAGCAGGGGGACACCCTGCATCCCGAAACCAAGCTGTTTCCGCCCCATAATATCGAAGGAACGGCCGGACGCGGGCTTTACGGGACGCTGGGCGATTTGTACAAAGCCAATCAAGATACCGAAAACGTTCGTTGGATGGATAAGACGAGATACAGCGCTTTTGCCGGTACGGATTTGGAACTTCAGCTACGGACCAGAGGAATTACGGAACTCCACCTGGTGGGCGTGTGCACCGATATCTGCGTGCTGCATACGGCGGTGGATGCTTATAATAAAGGCTTCAGCCTGGTGATTCACGAACAGGCGGTGGCGAGTTTTGATCAGGAAGGCCATGCTTGGGCATTGCGGCATTTCAAAGGCTCGCTCGGTGCGGTGATCCGATAGTTGTATTATTCAAAGATCTAATTCTGGAGGGGGAATGAGAGATGAGCTATACGGACGATAGTCTCGCCTTGCACACGGACAAGTACCAAATTAACATGGCCCAGGCGTATTGGAAAGATAACATTCATCAGCGTAAGGCCGTATTCGAGATCTACTTCCGCAAAATTCCGTTTCAAAACGGGTATGCCGTTTTTGCGGGGCTGGAGCGGGCGATCCGCTACCTGTCGGATTTTCGCTTCACCGAGAGCGATTTGGCTTATTTAAGAGAAGAGGGGTATGCCGAGGATTATTTGGCTTATCTTGCCACGCTCAAATTTACGGGCACGGTACGCTCGATGCAAGAAGGAGAACTCGTGTTTGCCAACGAGCCGATTATGCGCATTGAAGCGCCCTTGGCGGAAGCCCAATTGATCGAAACCGCCCTGCTGAATATCGTCAACTTTCAAACCCTGATCGCCACGAAAGCTTCGCGGATCAAGCAGGTGATCGGTGACGGGATCAGCATGGAATTCGGGACCCGCCGGGCGCAGGAGATGGATGCCGCGATCTGGGGAGCGAGAGCATCTTATCTTGCGGGGTTTGAAGCCACATCGAACGTAAGAGCCGGCAAGCTGTTCGGGATTCCTACGGTAGGAACTCACGCCCATGCGATGGTTCAGGCTTACCGGGATGAATATATGGCATTCCGCAAATATGCCGAATGCCACAAGGATTGCGTATTTTTGGTGGATACGTACGATACGCTCAAATCGGGTGTTCCTACGGCGATTCAGGTAGCCCGGGAGTTCGGCGATAAGATCAACTTTATGGGCATCCGGCTGGATAGCGGCGATTTGGCCTATCTCTCCAAGGAGGCGCGGAAAATGCTCGATGAGGCGGGTTTCCCAAATGCGAAAATTTACGCGACCAATGATCTGGACGAATTGACCATCATGAACCTGAAAGCCCAAGGAGCAAAAATCGATGTATGGGGCGTCGGCACCAAGCTGATTACCGCATATGACCAACCCGCTTTGGGGGCGGTATACAAACTAATTTCGATCGAGGATGAGCACGGTGAAATGATCGATACGATCAAAATCAGCTCGAACCCGGAGAAGATCACGACCCCTGGACGGAAGAGGGTATTTCGCATCATCAATAGAGCCAATCACAAGTCGGAAGGCGATTATATCGCTTTGGAAAACGAAGACCCGCAACACGAGGAGCGGCTTAAGATGTTCCATCCCGTGCATACGCATATTGCCAAATTCGTCACCAATTTCGAAGCAAGGGAGCTTCACCGGATCATTTTCGAGGACGGAAATCTGGTGTATCCTGTCCCGACGCTGCAAGAAATCAGAGAGTTCGCTGCGGAGAACCTGAACGTGTTGTGGGATGAGTACAAGCGGCTTCTGAACCCGGCGGAATATCCCGTTGACTTAAGCCAAGCCTGCTGGAACAACAAAATGAGATTGATTGAAGAGGTGCAGCAAAAAGTAAGCGAAAGAACGTGGGCTTAAGGGGGAGGGCGTCATGGCCAAAATCGGCATCTACGGATCTTCGTTTGATCCCATTACGAATGTTCATCTTTGGACGGCAAGCACGGTGGCACACCGCTGCAAATTGGATCAAGTCATCTTCTTGCCCTGCTCCGGCAAACGTCCCGACAAAACGATGCAAATCAGCGACGAGCATCGCTGGAATATGATCACGCTGGCTATCGCCGGAAATGATAAGTTTATCCCTGACGACTACGAAATGAATCAGCCGGGATGGGAAATCGCCACTTATTTGACGCTGAATCATTTCAAAACGAAATATCCCGCTGACGAAATCTATTTTATAATGGGAGCAGATTTGCTGTTGGATATCGGGGAAGGAAAGTGGAAGAAGTCACAAGAGCTGATCTCCGAAAATAAATTTATCGTCATGGCCAGAGACGGTATCAATATGCTGGCGGCCATCAGCAAATCTCCGATTCTTCGTAATGCCGATGACGGGCAAACCTTTCATCTGATCGATAAAGGGTTAGCTATGGAAATCAGTTCCAGCTATATCCGGGACGAATTCAAGCGGGGCGGCGAGCCTCGGTATCTGGTTCCGGACAGCTGTTACACATACATTAAGAATCACCAATTATACAAATAGAGAGGAGAGAAACAAAATGAGCACGCAAGATCAAATTATCGAGGCATTAAAAGTAAAACCGGTTGTAGACGCGAAAGAGGAAATTCGTTCCCGGATCGATTTCCTGAAAGCCTATTGCAAAAAGGCGGGGGCCAAAGGGTTTGTGCTCGGCATCAGCGGCGGGCAGGATTCTTCGCTTGCAGGACGTCTGTCGCAATTGGCGGCTGAAGAGCTTCGTGCCGAGGGAGTCGACGCTACGTTTTACGCGGTACGGTTGCCTCACGGCACCCAAAAGGATGAGGCCGATGCCCAGGAGGCATTGGCGTTTATTAAGCCGGATGAATCCTATGTGTTTAACATCCAGGATCCCGTTACCGCCGTTTCGGAACAATTTCAGGAAACGGTAGGTCAGCCGATGTCCGACTTCAACAAAGGGAATGTCAAAGCCCGGATGCGAATGATCGCCCAGTATGCGATTGCCGGGGAAAAAGGCTGCCTGGTCATCGGCACGGATCATGCGGCGGAGGCCATTACCGGCTTCTTTACGAAATTCGGCGACGGGGGGGCCGACATTTTGCCGTTGTCGGGACTTTCTAAGAGCCAAGGACGTCAGCTTCTTCAGGAATTGAACGCCTCGGAACGCTTGTATTTGAAGGTCCCGACAGCCGACCTGCTGGACAACAAGCCTCAGCAAGCTGACGAGACGGAACTGGGCATGACCTATGATGTGCTCGATCAATATTTGACGGGGAACGAAGTGGATCCGCAGGCTAAAGCCAATATCGAAAGACGCTACGCCGTCACCATGCACAAAAGGGAACTTCCGGTTACCCCTTTTGACGAGTGGTGGAAATAAATGAAATAAGGTAAGCTTAAAGGCTGCCCAAGGATGATTCCTTGGGCAGCCTTCTTTTTATTGAGCAAAGAGACAATGTAAAAATCCTCGGAGTCTTGTAAATATCCTCTGTTTCACGAAATACATCCTCTTTTTATGATGAAGTAGAAGCTTTGATTTCTCTGACTTGGGACTCGAAATCAAACTACATTATACGAACAAGGGGTTCGTAAGCGGAAGGAGTAACACCATGACGCCGAATTTAGAAACTCAGCGTTCCTTGACCCGGCCACACCGGAGATTTAAATCCAAAGTGGCCGGATTGGGAAATTCATCAACGTTTGTAGGCTACTTGTTTGTGGCCCCCATCCTGATTTTGATGGGCATCTGGTTTTATTACCCATTGATCCAATCCTTTATTTACAGTGTGCAGGACATTAGTTTCTTGAATCCGGACGCCGCTCAATTTGTCGGATTCAGCAACTACGCCGAGATTATTAAAGATTCCGACTTCTGGACGGCATTCGGCCATTCCATGATGTTGACCGTCGTGGCGGTTCCGCTGCAGGCGATTATTGCCTTAGTGATTGCCGTGAACCTGAACAAGGTGCTGCATTTGAAGGGCATGTTCCGTACGTTGTATTACATGCCGTATATTACTTCGACAATTGCGGTGACCACGGTATTTATGTATCTGTTTATGCAGCATGAAGGGATAGCTACCCGGATGCTGACCTGGTTTGGATTCCCCGATGTTTCGTGGTATGCCAATGTGACTTATGCCCTGCCTTTCCTGATGATTTTAACCATCTGGACTTATGTGGGCTTCTACATGGTGGTGTATTTGGGAGGACTGCAAACCATTCCGAATGATATTTACGAAGCGGGGCGCGTGGATGGCGCCAATGGCTGGCAGCAATTCTGGAGACTCACGGTGCCCATGCTGAAGCCGGTGACTTTTCTGGTCATTATGTCGGGCATTATCAATGTCATGCAGCTGTTTGACCAGCCCTATGCCTTGGCGAGAAACGGATCGCTTGGAAGTCCGGCCGGAGCAACCAGTACGATCGTAACTTATTTCTACAGTCAGGCGTTCAGCTACAACCGTTCCGGTTACGGGAGCGCGGCGGCATTTATTATTTTCGCCATCATTATTGTGCTGTCCATGCTGCAAAAACGGTTTGTTCGGGAGGAGATTTAAGTGATGGATAGCCGAAAAGCCCAGTTCTTACGTTATTTGCTGCTGTGCGGATTCTCGATCTTCTTCATCGTGCCTTTTGGTTATGCGATTTATACCTCTCTTCTGTCCAAAGCGGATATCGGTCATCTGGTTCTCCCGGGGCGATGGACCTTTGAAAATTACCAGGATATCTTTGCGAACTCCGATGTTCTGATCTGGTATAAAAACTCAATCATCGTTACCCTGGGCATTCTGATCGGGAATCTGATCATCAATACGATGGCCGCTTACTCTTTAGCCCGCCTGAACTATCGGGGCAGAGGTGTGGTGTTCTTCCTGGTTATCGGGATGATGATGGTTCCGTATCAGGTGATGATCATCCCGATTTTCTCCATGATTGTGGACATGAAATGGCTGAACAGCTACCAGGGACTGATTGTTCCGTTCTTGTTCCAAGGGTTTCTCGTTTTTCTGATGCGCCAGTTTTTTATGACGGTTCCAAGAGAGCTGGAAGAAGCCGCGGAGGTTGACGGTTTGAACAAAATCGGTATTTTCTCCCGCATCATGCTACCCCTGTCCAAAGGAGCGATCGGTACGCAGATCATATTCAGTTTTACGGGAACCTGGAACTCCTTCGTCTGGCCGGTAACGCTGGTGAATGACAGCCGCTGGTATGTCTTGACGGTTGGGCTGAACACGTTGAAGAACCGATATTTTGAATGGCCGAACCTGACCATGACCGGGGTGGTACTGTTGACGTTACCGATCATCGTAGTGTTCCTGATTTTCCAACGTCATATGGTGCAGGGGATTGCGACGACAGGGCTTAAAGGATAACAGAGGCTTACGGGAGAGGAGGAATTAGCTTGATTGAATACAAAGGGAAAGATCATGGGAGTGCCGGGTGGATCATAGCGGAAAATGCCTTTGACGCCAGATATTTGGCTAAGTTCGAGACGATCCTATGCCAAGGGAATGGTTATCTGGGACTCAGAGCTACTACGGAGGAGGCCTATACCGGGGAGCGGCGGAATATGTTTGTTGCGGGCACCTATAACCGCTTTGCGAATCAGGAAGTTACGGAGCTGCCGAATGCGGCCGATATGGTGCGGTTGGACATCTCCTTGAACGGAGTCCCTTTTCATTTGGAAAAAGGGACGATCCACGCCTACCGCCGGGAACTGGATCTACGACAGGGAGAACTTCGGCGTGAAATTCTCTGGGAAGACGAAGCAGGTGTACAGTACAAGTTATGTTTCCGGCGTTTCGTTTCGCTTAGGGACCGGCATCTGATAGGGATTCGGGCGGAGATTACGCCGCTGAATCAGGACGCTGAGATTACGATCCGGTCGGGTATCAACGGCCAGATGGCTAATTCGGGCGCACAGCATTTTCTGGAAGGGGAGCGGCGGATATTTGATCAGGAGTTGCTTCAGCTTACAGCCACTACGACCGAGTCCGGGATTGATTTCGTGCATACGTGTCTCCACCATCTGTCCAAGGATGGAACCCGTCTGAATGTGTCGCCTGCTCCAGCCATGGAGCGCAGAAAAGTATTATTGACCTATAAAATCAAGGCGGAGGCTGGCAAGCGCATTACACTGGATAAAATAGCGACCGTTCATACCAGTATCGATTTGGAGTGGAGCGATCATCCGGTCGCAAATCTCCCTGCATTACAGGAGACGGCCCGCGACCATGTTTGGCAGGCGGCGATCAAAGGCTTCGATCAACTCTTCGCCGAGAGTGAACAGGCCTGGAAGCGGCAATGGACAGATTCCCGGATCGAGATCCGGTCCAAAGACCCTTTTGATCAGCTCGCGGTCCATTTTGCGCAGTATCATCTGCTTCTGATGACGCCGGCCCATGACAGCCGGTTTTCCGTGGGAGCCAAAGGACTGACGGGCGAGGGATACAAAGGGCATGTATTTTGGGATACAGAAATATTCATTATGCCTTATTTTCTATACACGGACCCGCAGACGGCACGCAAATTGGCGGAGTACCGCTATCATACTTTGAACGGGGCCCGAAAAAAGGCGAAGGACAATGGCTACCGCGGTGCGATGTATCCCTGGGAATCCGCCGTTACCGGCGAGGAAGAGACGCCCGAATGGGGACCCGTCGACGTGGTTGCCGGTACGCCAACCTATATTTGGACGGGGAAAATTGAGCAGCATATTACGGCGGATGTGGCGTACGGGGTTTGGCATTACTATCAGGCAACCGGCGATCAGGAATACATGGATCGCTATGGATATGAGATCATTTTAGAGACCGCGGCTTTCTGGGCAAGCCGGTTGGAGTGGAGCGAGGAGGATCAGAAGTATTACATCTGTGATGTCATCGGTCCGGACGAATACAAAGAGCATGTGAACAACAATGCGTTCACCAACTACATGGCGTATTGGAACATAACGAAGGCGATGGAATGCGCACGCCAGCTGATGCATGCGCAAAGCGATGTGTACTCAGCACTGGATAGCAAGTTTGCGCTGGCAGAGCGGCTTATGGAATGGGAGGAGATCGTTAAGCTCATCTATTTACCGCAGCCGGATCCGGACACACTGCTCATCCCGCAGGACGACACGTATTTGCATAAGCAGGTCGTTGATCTGGAGAAATATCGGAACCAGGAGATAGTGGCTACCATTCTTGCCGATTACAGCATGACGCAGCTCAGCGATATTCAGGTATCCAAGCAGGCGGATATTCTCGTCTTGTTTTACTTGCTGGAGGACTGGTTCTCCAGAGAAACGAAGGCGGCCAACTGGCATTATTATGAGCCGAAAACGCTGCACGACTCTTCGCTGAGTTTATCCACGCATAGCATTTTAGCCTGCGATGTCAATGACGTGGAGCTGGCGTATCAAATGTTTGCCAAGGCTGCACGGGTTGATCTTGGCACGAACTTGCATAGCTGCGACGAAGGGATTCACGCCGCTTCGATCGGAGGCATCTGGAAAGCGGTCGTTATGGGCTTTGGTGGAGTTCGTTCCTGGGAGGGGACGCTGCGTTTGAATCCGAAGCTTCCGCCGGCCTGGGAGTCTTTATCCTACCCACTCTCGTGGCGGAGCGAACGTCTGCAGGTGAAGATAACCCGCGACAAGCTGTTGGTGGAGCGGCTGACCTCAGGGACAGGGCAGTTGAACCTGTCTATACACGGTCAGTCCTATTTGTTGAAAGACCGTATTGTGGTGGATCTTGAGGAGGTAATGCCGAGTGAATAAAGAGCATCAGGAGATCCAGGCCATCATTTTTGATCTGGACGGGGTCATTACGGATACCGCGAAATACCATTATGAAGCATGGAAACAGTTGGCGGATGAACTTAACATTCCTTTTGATTGGAAATTTAACGAACAGTTGAAAGGGATAGATCGCATGGCTTCTTTGGAAAAAATACTAAGTCAATTACCTGACGAGGGTAAATCCTTTACTCTCGAGCAGAAGCAAGATTGGGCTACCAGCAAAAACATGAATTATCAACTCTTGATCGAGAAGGTGGATGAATCCGAAATTTTGCCGGGCATCCTGGATTTGTTCCATGACCTTAAGCAGGCGGGAATTCCTGCCGGATTGGCCTCGGCCAGCCGCAACGCCAGAACCTTGGTGCGGCAGTTGAAGGTAGAGCCCTTCTTTGATGTGATCGTGGACCCAACGAGCGTGGCCCAGGGAAAGCCCGCTCCTGATATTTTCCTGAAAGCGGCGGAGGAACTTGGGGTAGCTTCCCGTTATTGTGTCGGGGTGGAGGATGCGGAAGCGGGAATTCAGGCGATCAAAAGCGCAGGAATGTTTGCCGTAGGCGTGGGAGACGCTGACACACTCTCAGATGCCGACTATATTGTTGCAGAGACGTCGCAACTTTCTTTCTACGATATAAGGCGTCATTTTGTGGGATAGCCGAAATTAGATGCTATGCAGTTGAACGATTCACTATACGAACGTTCAACTGCATAGTTTTTGGATTGAAATATGGGGTTTTATGGCTTATGATATTTCCGTCAAAATACGACAGAATTCTACAGAGAGGAGATCGAATTATGAGAAAATGGAAGCGATTTCAAGACCGCAGTATCCGGCAAAAATTATTTTTGACCTATTCGATACTGATGATTGTCCCTCTCGTAGTGATAAGCATTTACTTCTATACATATGCCATGTCTATTTTTGAATCCCGTATCGTGAAGTCGTTTCAGGAGACGAATCAGCAGATGGTGTCCACGGCGGATTCCTTTGTCAGTAGTATGATCAAATCGTCGGAACAGCCTTTTTATGATGAAAAGCTGATGCAGATTTTATCGAAGGATTATTCCACCGTACCTTACGAGACTTTCGAGAAGAGTATGGATTACCGCTATATCAGCGACAGTATGTTCAAAGATCTGATGACCTTTAATCCAAGTATCGACTCGATTCTGATCTATCCTGTGAACAGCCCTTTAATCTACCGCAGGGGTTATGATACGACCTTTAATTATAAATACAGCCCGGTGAATGAACTGTGGTACCGGAAAATCGTAAACAACGCGGAAAAGCCGGTCCTGATCGGAATGCATGAGGAGAAACAGATGTATGCCAAGCCTCGCCCCGTATTGTCTGTGGGTAGAGTACTTGTGGATGTGGATACCTATCAGAAATTAGGGGTGCTGCTGGTCAATTTTCGGGTGGAACAGCTTGAAAGTCTGTTTAGCGGGCTCACCGACAAGCAGGATGTCAATCAGTTCATCGTGGACGAAGAAGGGACGGTGGTATTCAGTGCCACTCCGGCGATGATCGGGGCGGATCTGAATCAGTTCATAGCAGAGATAGAGCCGGGTAACAAGAACTACTATGTTGTTCACCACGTGTCAGAAGTTTCAGGCTGGGAGTTTTACAGCATCATTCATCGCAACAAGCTGTTTGCCGAGATCAACCGGATTCGCAATTTTGCGGTGCTGTTGATCGTTCTGCTGGTTGTGCTCGGATTCGTAACGGCATTTCTCGTATCGGGCAGCATTTCCAATCCGATACGCAGACTTAACCGTCTGATGCGCAAAGTAGAAAGAGGGGATTTTAATGTGACGGCCCGGCAGGACAGCCTCGATGAAGTGGGGCATTTATCCACTTCATTTAACCGGATGACCGCCGAGATCAAGGAATTGATCGAGCAAATTAAGCTGGAGGAAAAAAAGAAGCGGGGCGCCGAGCTGAATGCGCTGCAAAATCAGATTAATCCTCATTTCATTTACAATACACTTTCGGTGATTAAGTGGATGGCCCAGGCCCAGATGGCGGACAACATTACGGAAGCGATTGACGATATGATTCATGT
Source organism: Fontibacillus phaseoli (assembly GCF_003337355.1). Lineage (GTDB taxonomy): Bacteria > Bacillota > Bacilli > Paenibacillales > Paenibacillaceae > Fontibacillus > Fontibacillus phaseoli. Next base: position 55,064 of record NZ_QPJW01000004.1, read on the forward strand.
TCTGTCCTTTTCTACACGTAATACCCAGGAATTTGTCTCGATTGAGGAAGAAATGGCTTTTATTCATAACTACCTCGAACTGCTTCAGCTTCGCTATTATAATGTGTTTGACTTTGAGATGGAGGTTGCACCGGATGTTCTGCGATGCAGGACGCTGAAATTTATGGTGCAGCCTTTTGTCGAGAATGCGGTATTTCACGCATTTGCCGGGGATGACCGGCATCACTATCTGAACATCCATGTGGAAAGGGCGGACGGCGATATCCGGTTCACGATTTCCGACAACGGATGCGGTATCGCGCAAGAGCGGCTGGATGAGCTTTTGCAGCAGGAGATGTCCAATGAACAGACCATGAATTCGATCGGGATCGGGAATGTATCCCGTAGATTGAAGCTTCATTTTGGTCAGAAGTATGGAGTATCCATGGATAGCCACCAAGGGGAAGGAACTACGGTGCGAATTCTAATCCCTGCGTTGGAGCATCACCTTGGGCACGATCAGGTAAGGAAAGAGGGAGCCGTATGAAAATCATGATTGTGGATGACGAGTCATTTATCCGGATGAATTTCAAGACATTTCTCGACTGGAAACATCACGGATATGGTTTGGTAGGTGAAGCTTCCAACGGCCGGGAGGCTTTGGAGAAAATAGATGAGCTTGATCCGGACGTCGTCTTTCTGGATATCAGAATGCCGTTGATGGATGGACTTGAGGTTCTCAGACAACTGCAGCAAAGAGAGCATTCCTGCAAGGTGATTATTCTGAGCAGTCATAACGAATTTGAATATGCCCGGGAAGCGCTTCGGCTTGGCGCCTGTGACTATATTCACAAACCCAACTTGACCCGGACAGCCGTGTTTGAGGCGCTTGCCCGTGTCCAAAAGCTGTTGAACCACCCGTCAGGGCAGGAACGCCTTGTACCGTTGCAGCAAAATATGGAGAAGAACCGCAATGAATTGAAAAACCTCTTTTTACGTGATTTAGCGATTGGGGTGGTTCGTCATGAGTGGGAGATCGAGCAAAAGAAAAAGCTGTACGATCTGAAGCTGAAACAGCCGAATGTATGCTGCATTGTGATGTTTATCGACCAGTATGACCAGGTAAAGGAACGGTACAAAAAGGGCATGGAGCATTTGCTCGGCTTCTCGATCCTGAATATTTTGCAAGAAGTGCTGAACCGGTACAACGAACTGGAACTGTTTCAAATGGGGCCAAAAGAAATCGTTTTTTTAAAATCCAATTCGGATATAAGAAGCATGAATGACATATTGGAAGAACGCTGGGGATTAATCCGTAAAATTGAAAAAACGTTGAAACAATTTTTGAACATCCATGTTAGTTTCAGTATCAGCGGACTGCATGGTCACCTACTGGAAATCCCTAAAGCGTATCATGAAGCTCAGGAAGCCGCAGAAATGCTGTTCTTTGAGGATCGCGGCAATGTAGTGGCTTTTGAACCCGGCGGCATAAAGACAGGGAATGCCAAAGCTCTATTCGGATGGGCTGAGCAGAGCATCAAAAAAGCCATGGCCGAAAAGAACATGGTTGAAGCTATTTCTGTCGTTCATGAGATGTTTGCCGAAATCAAAGAACAGCGATGTGCCGGGCGCCGTGAAACCCTGGAAATGTGCGTGAATATGCACTATCTGATTCAGTCGTTCCTGAAAGAAACAAGCGGGGTGGAAGACCCGACAGGAATGCAGGAAATTATGGCTGCAGAGCGGTTGGAGCAGCTTCACCTTCTCCTGATCCGGGAACTGGAGACGATCCAAGACAGTCATACGGAGGAAGCCACCTCGACGAACTACAAAATCAAACGGGTTATCGACTATATCCATCAGCATTATGATCACGATCTGACCCTGGATGAACTTGCAGGTTACGTCGGCTTGAACAATAGCTACTTAAGCAGGATTTTTAAGGAGCAGACCGGCTCCATGTTGATTCCGTACATTAATCGCTACCGGGTGAAGAAATCCCTCGATTTCTTGAAGGACGGGAAACTGAAAACCTATGAGATCGCGGAAAAGGTCGGTTTTAACAGTATAGATAACTATTACATCAGCTTTAAGAAGCTCTACGGACTTCCGCCAAACGAGTACCGGAAAACTTATATGGGAAAGTAAAAAATCACGGAGATATGTAAATATCCTCTGTTTGCCCAGTCATGCGGCCTAGATAAGATGAAGGTAACACCGGTTCAAGGTGAATTTACTTTTAATTAAAGGGGTAGTGACAGATGAGAAAGAAGAGAAAGAACGTAGTCCTGTTATTATGCTCCCTATTGCTGATGCTTACCGCAGCAGGGTGTGGATCGAACTCCAATGCAGGCAATACAGACAACAGCGCTTCAGGCAAAGCTGGAGGGGCAAATCAGGAAAAGAAGGAAACCGTCGAGGTAACGATGGCCTATTGGGCCAATGCTTCCGAGCAAAAGAACTTCGAGTTCATGGTTGATGGCCTTGAAAAAGAATATCCAAACATTAAAGTCAAAATGCAAATGTATCCGACGAGCGATGAATTTTGGAAAGCGGTTCCATCGGCGATTGCCGCTGGCGTAGGTCCCGACATCATAGCCATGTCTGATGAAGGAAACTATGAATATATCAAAAAAGGCGTTCTGGCTCCGCTGGATGAGCTAATCGGCCAAGTAGGATTCGAAAAGGAGCGCATTACCGCATCGCTATACAAAGGCTGGAGTGATGATAATAAGCTGTACGGCATTCCTTATGACTCTTCTACTTCCATGTTGGCTATTAACAAAGCGATGTTCGATAAATCGGGAATCACAAAATATCCGGAAACGATGGACGAAGTAGTCGAACTGGCCAAAGCCATGACCACCAAGGACGTTAAAGGGATTATCGGCAGCATCGATCCGTTCCACATTACGCAATATGTACACGCTTTCGGCGGGGATTGGGGTTTTGGCAAAACAATCAATTCCAAAGAAAACGTGGCCGGAGTTCAATTCTTTGTCGATTTGTTCCTGACAAATCAGGTAGCCATCGCTCCGATTGAAGTAGGGGCCCCATGGGACGGCGAAGTATTCAGCCAGGAAAAAGGCGCTATGTCCACGGCGGGTCCATGGTATGTCGGTCACCTGAGAGAAGCCAATCCGGATATGGAAATGATCGCTTTGCCTATGCCTAAAGGCACGGTAGAAGCGCAAAGCGCCTACTCTCACGGCCTGTCCATTCTGGCGGGCAGCAAGCATAAAGAAGAAGCGATGTCAGTCATCAAATACGCACTGAGAGATGAGGCACAGGTCAACGCCATCGACGCGGTTGGATACTCACCGGCTGTATCCGCACTGCTTCCGAAATATCTGGAGCAAAATCCGGAACTGAAAGCGGTATTTGACAATATGGAAAAAGTCGGGATGCCGTTTGCTTATCCGGAGCAAACCAAAGCGTTCCATGCCGATCTGCTGAAAGGTGTGGAGGAAATTATTTTCAAAAAAGACGGATTGACGGTGGAGCAACTGCTGAACAACCTGCAAAGTGAATACGGCGAAAACTAGTTTCCGGGCTGGACTTTGGCATGGCCAGGGTCCGGCCGTTTTTTTCAACAACCACGAGGGAGGTAATATAAACGATGAAAAAATCACTTACCAAATTAACATCGATGATCATGTTAGTGTGTCTGCTAGTCACGTCGATCGGCCCGTTTCAATCCGCCCATGCTTCACCGGTGTTGCAGGTTACGGAGGGGCAGGTTCAAGGCGAGTACGCGCTGGATCTGTCGCAAGTCGGTAATGTGGACTGGCTGCATCTTAAAGGAGACAGCCAAAATAACATTACGGAAATTAAAAAGGCGGGCTCCAGTTCAGTCACCTTCAGCGTATATGGAGATACGGGAACCGAGGGGAAAATCGACAGAGGCGGGGACGCCAATTACTTGTCTTACTCTTGGAATGATGGCATGGCTGGATACGAGCAAGGCAACAAAGACACCGGGTTCGGCATCTTTTTTCCAAGCACAAGCCGGAACGCAGGAGATTATAACAATGTAGGCTGGAATTTTGCGGTAGCCCCGCAGTCACAGGAGACGACTGTCGTATTCGCAATCGGGTTGTGGCAAGCCGATGCGGACATTCACATTTACAGCGACGATGTTTTGTTCGAGACGCGAAAAATAGGTGCAGGCGGTACTTCGCAGATCTATAAATATCAGATTGTGATACCTGCGAACGTAAGTTTGAAAGTGGAAGGCCGATTGACAAAAGCAAGAATAAGAGACGGGAACATGACGTTTTCCGGTTTGGCTTTAAGCAGTGCGGACGTTGTCGATAAAATTGCACTGCATAACGAATATAGTAAAGTAAAGGATATGACCCAGGGTCTGTTCTCGGAGGCTTCGTGGCAATCTTTCGTAACTGCGAGGGAAGCGGCCAAGGCAATCCTTGACCGGCCTGATGCAACACAGCGGGAAGTCGATGACGCTCTCCAGACGTTGGTAGCCGCACAGGCTGCTCTCGAAAAAAGAGAAACCCATATTATGATTGATTTTATGGGCAGCGGATCGAAAGAATATACTTTCGGCGCTAAGGGGGACCAGCAAGACAGATATCAGACTTTTACGGTTAAAGAAAACTTTGAAATGGAATATGCTCAGGTTGTTGTAAATAGAGCTAACGAATCAGTCAGCGATATGCTGGTTAAGTTGTATGCGACGGACAGCCAGGGACTGCCGACAGGGGCGGCATTGGCCGAGACGTCCGTTGCTCAGGATAAGGTGGTAAGCGGCGCGATAACAACGGCTCCACTCCAATATCATCTTGTACAAAATACGCGGTACGCTCTTGTCTTATCTCAACAAGCGCTAGGTTCAGGTGAATACCGCTGGAAGGTTATGAACAAAAGCTTCGAATCGCAAAACGAGTTTTTTGGTAAATCGATTTCCGGAACCTTTAAATCTGAAGCGGATCTCGGCACGGGAATGCTGCGCATTGTTGAGAAGAGCAATGTGGATCGAAGCCATCTGCAGTCCCTCGTCGAGGAGGTGGAACAATATAACAGCAAGCTGTTCAATAGAGCGAGCTGGTCTCAAGTTGATGTAGCCTTGACTCAAGCCAATGATATTTTGAACGATATGGATGTAAAACAGGATGACCTTGATTTGGCCTATGATCAGTTACGCTTAGCCATAAGCAACTTGGTGCTGAACGTTGGGCTGAATGAAGTTGCTGAACAGATTGTCTCCATTAGAGATGCTGTTGTGACCGGCTATACGGCGCAATCGGTGGCTGCATTGAATACGGCAATTCAAGAAGCGATAGCACTCGGTGCAGGCGCTACGGAACAAGACCGGATCAAGGCTTATTCCAAAGTGTTGAACGCACTTGAATCATTGCGGGGGGAAGGCAAATATCAATTTGAAGCCAAGCCGCAAATGACGGCAGCATTCGGGTTTGAGGGAGACAAGAACGCTTCGCTGGCTTTTCTTGACGGCTCGTATCAAATCGGAGGTTACCGTAACGCCCAACATGGACCTGTGGCTCCGAAACAGATGGTTACTTTCGGTGTAACGGATACATCAAATATCAAATGGTATAATGCTGAAGGCTATCTGCCGATGTTCATCAACGAATATACCAAGAATGAGATGGAATATAAAATTGAATCCTTCGCTAATAAACATACGGTTGACGGAAAAGATTATGTGATCGACTATTCCAGAATGACCGTCACCAATCATTCCGGTGAGACAAGATTGCTGCCTGTCGTATCGAACAACTTGATTCCTATAAATGAGGCGGCCAATCAGACGTATACGATTGCTCCGGGTGAAACCGTGACTCGCGATTATGCGATCGAAGCGGATAAATATGAATATTTTGACGAGGGTAAAACGGTCTTTACTTCATTAACCAGAGAGCAAGTGGCTGGACAAGGTAATTTTGACGAGAACTATCAGGGTATGAAGTTGTATTGGGATAGCAGGATTTCAGAAATTGTAGATTTCGACCTGCCTAATCAAGAACTGGTTAATGCCTTTAAGGCGGGCTATATCTACACCTTAATTATCAAAGATAATACCTATCTGCATGTCGGGGAGAACGGGTATGCCAGATTATTTTCCCACGACACGATCGGCATCCTGGTTCAATTGATTGAAAGCGGAGATTTTGCTTATGCCGAGGATTATTTGAACAGTATTCCTTTGACCGGAGGAATCAATATCGAGACCGGTGAAGTGGATCCCGACCAATATTGGGATGCCAACTGGAAGCTTCCTTGGGCCTATGCCGTATATTTAAGCAAAACGGGGGATGCATCCATTTTCGACGAAATGATGACGGGGGACGACGGCTCGCAAGGAACCGTATTTGAGAAGAGAGTCAAGATCGGGGCAAGAAGCATTGAATCCGATCGCATGGGCGACGGCGGCATTATGAAAGAAACCTATGCCATCGATGATAAAGGCTATTGGACGATTGACAATTATTCCGCCCTGATGGGGTTGGTATCTTATGAATACCTTACCCGGGAGCTTTATCGAATCAAGGGGGATGCAAGCTATTTGGCAGAAGCAAATTGGGCCGAAGCCCAACATGCCGATTTGCTGACGAAATTCACGGACAAATTGCAAAAGACGATTGTCGATAACGGCCTCAATTATATTCCAGCCTCTGTGGTGGAAAGTAACGACAAGAACCGGATGAAGGATTCCAGAGATGCTAACTGGGCTTCCATGTACCTGTTCGGAAGATGGCTGTGGGACGGATATCTATACGGCGCAGAGCAGCCGGAGGACAATATCAATTTGACGATGATGGATGATACTTATACGTATGGTATCGACAGACGTATTAACGAGAATACGACCGATTCGCCGTATAACTTTGGTGGTTACCCGCATGGCTTCTATTCAAGCGCCTACAATGCCGGTTACGGAAGCTCCGCGCTTCGCGGTGAAGAGTACAGAGATATAGGGATTAAAGCGTACGAATTTATGATTGAAAATTCTATGAGTGGACCGTTCAGTTGGTGGGAAGGCGTTGCCTATCCTGCGGCATCCAGTCCATGGGCAACGACGAATGAGCAACTCAGTCTCCAAAATACGCCTGGCGGCGGCGGATCGGCCCAGCATATGTGGGGGCAGGCGGTCAACTCCAAGGTGTTGATAGACTCACTGATTGCTGAGAGAATTTATGATCAGAATCAGAAATACGAGATTATCATCGGCCGTGGAATTCCTAAAGAATGGATTGCAAATGCAGCAATGAACAATGATGTAGTGGCCAATGTGCAGAACTATCCTGCCTTCCAGGGAGGAAGAGTGGGATATAAGGTTGAAAGAAAGGCAAACCAGCTTGTATTTACATTAACTAGCAGCTTGCAGCAAGCGAAGGCAGGTACGGACAACGCCAGCTTCAGCATCCAGTTGCCTAGCATGGTGAATAATATTCTGGAAGTCTCCACAGGTGTCATTGATCATGAGAAAGGGGTCGTTACAGTTCCGCTGAGCACCGATTCGGTTACGATCACATTGGCTGATCTGCCTGGACCTACGGATGTCGAGCTGGATAAAGCGGCACTGGAGATCGGCTTCGCTGCCGGAGATTCGGATACATCCGTAACCAAAAACGTAACTTTACCGACGGTAGGAGGACACGGAAGTGTGATTGCTTGGTCTTCCAGTGAACCGGGCGTTATTTCTGAGACGGGTACAGTGAAGCGTCCTTCCGTAACTACTCAAGTGACTCTAACAGCTACACTGGAAAAGGGTGGAGTGAAAGCACAGAAGTCATTCGTTCTGACGGTTCCGGGGGCATCGGCCAACCAACCTGCTTGGCCGGCGGGCAGCCAATTGACGGCAAGCCAAATTGTACAGAACAGCCTTGTCCTGAACTGGACACCGGCAACAAGCCATACGGATCTGGTGCATTACAAGATTACTTGGGGCGCTCAATCCAAATTGGTGGCCGGAGATCAGCACTCCGTTGAAATCAAGGGTCTGACTGCGGACACAACCTACACCTTCCGCGTGGAAGCAGAAGACAAGGACGGTCTGTGGAGCGACAACGGACCAACGGTTAGCGTCAAGACAAAGGCCAACGAAAACCCGGGCAATGGCGGTGGCAACAACGGAAATAGTGGCAACAATGGAAATAGTGGCAACAATGGGAATAACGGAAACAACGGAAACAACGGAAACAACGGAAACAATGGAAATAATAACGGTAATAATGGCAATAACGGCAATAACGGCGGCGTTAACGGAAATTCAGGAACGGCAAACTTGCCGAAATTGACAGACATCGCCAACCATTGGGCGCGCGAGGCTATTGCAACTGCAGTAGAACGTGAAATTGTAAAAGGCTACGAAGATGGAACCTTCCGTCCGAATGGCATGGTGACGCGCAGTGAACTGATGGTCATGCTTGGCCGCGCGCTCAGCGTCCCGCAAGAAGAAACAGTTCTTTCATTTAAGGATGCAGCCAAGATTCCGGCATGGGCGAAGCCTTACGTCGCCAATGCGGTCAAGTCCGGATTCGTGAACGGGTACGAGGACGGTACTTTCCGTCCGGACGGAAAGATTACCCGGATTGAGTTTGTAGCGATGGTTGCACGTGCCTTGAATATGAAGGCGGACACAAACGTATCTTTGCCTTTTGGAGATGCCGATCAAATTCCTTCATGGGGCAAAGCCTATGCGGCAGCTCTGTATGAGGCGGGTCTGATTGAAGGCAAAGGCAATAATCGGTTTGCGCCAAACGATCAAGTGACTCGTGCGGAAGCGGTAACCCTGCTTCTCAGAATGGCTCAGTCTAGCGCTGACAAACCATAGTTGCCTGGCAATAAATTAAAAGACCGACTGTTCTGACAGAGGTTTTGCGGGAATAACGCGCAAAACCTCTGTTTTTTGCGTGTGTAGAGAATAACAAAATAATACTGATGATTTTTTTCTAATCCAAGATGTGCGCGGTGCGATATTGTCTTGGGGAGAGGCCTTTTTCTTTTTTGAACATTTTGGAGAACAGCAGGGGATCCTCATACCCGACCGATCTCGCAATATCGCCGATGGCCAGCAGGTTGTTTGACATTAGCGTGCATGCTTGTTGATCCGGAAACGGATCAGGTATTCCTGGATGCTGGAGCCCATTCGCGTCCGGAACACGGCGCACAGATAGCTCCGATCCAGACCGACGAAGTTGGCGATTTGGCTGATGCTGATTTTGTTGGAGTAATTCGTCCCAATGAAATCGATCACTTTCTGCACATAAATGTCTTGCCTTTGATGATAGTCTTTTTGAAGTTCCGAAGGATTGCCCGGATTGACTTCGGCCATGTGCGAAAACAGCGAGTAAAGCAAAGAGGTCATTTTCAGGTCTCTTCCATACGAAACTTTTCTGGACTCATGTATTTGCAGGATATGGCGTTCTATCTTATGTGGGTCACACCGGTTAAGAATGGGAGATTCGATGGACAACCCGGCTTGACTTAAGTAGCTTTCCGCTTGAATTCCCTGAAAGCCGACCCAACCGTACTTCCAGGGATGGTCGGCATCCGCCTGGTAATAGGTGACTACTCCGGGGAAAATAAGAAAAGCCTGTCCTTTTTCAAGATGATAAATGTGATTTCCCGTTTCAAAGGTACCTTGACCTTCCAGCACGTAATGGATCAGAAAATAATCTCTAACGGACGGTCCGTAGTCATGGAGAGATGCACACTGCTCCATTCCATATTGCGTGATATGCAGGTCGAGAAAGGAAGGGTTGCTGGCCAGGTATTCAATCATGGCGGGGTCTCCTTTGTTGAATTATCAAGTATATTAACATATCTTGAACGTAATTATGAAGCATTTAGGGTGTTCATCAATTATTATGCCATATTTGTAAAGTGATGTTCCATTTACTGCGGACAGCTTTACCCCTAAGATGAAAGTAAGCGATTTCTTATTTTTGCATGGAAAAGGGGATTAACATGGCTATTCGTTATTATGAATCCGAAGGGATCTTTCACCTTCAATCAGAGCATATGAGTTACATACTGCAAATTGTGAATGGGTATCCGGTACATGCCTATTGGGGAAGAAAATTGCGCATGGAAGAGCATCCGCAAAGTCTCATTAAATTGGACGGGAACATGCTGCTGGACCGGCTGCCGCAAGAATATCCGCAATATGGTTCAGGGGATTTCCGCAATCCTGCTTATCAGGTTCGCCTTGAGGACGGGAGCCGGATTACGGAGCTGGTGTACCAGGGACACCGCATTTTCTCCGGAAAGCTGCCGCTTGAAGGGCTACCGTCCGTCTATGCCGAGAGTGAAGGCGAGGCCGAAACGCTGGAATTGGAACTGAAGGATGAATATAGCGGGCTTAGGGTAACGCTGAGCTACAGCGTGTTTCAGCATTCCGACGCGCTGACGAGATCCGTCCGTTTTGAGAATACAGGTGCAGGTACCCTCCAGCTTCTGAAGGCGCTGAGTGCGAGCGTGGATTTGCCGCGCTCCGATCTTGAAATGATATACCTGGCCGGCGCCTGGTCCCGTGAAGCGCATATCCAGCGTCGTCCGCTGGGTCCCGGCGGAACGGTAATCGAGGGTCGTAGAGGCGGCATGAGCGGTCATCAGCTCAATCCGTTTATTGCCCTGGCTGCGCCGGGAGCGGATGAAGATCAAGGGGAAGTTTATAGCCTCAGCTTTGTATACAGCGGAAACTTTGCCGCAGTGGCCGAGGTCGATTCCTTTAATTCGACCCGGCTCTCGATCGGGCTCAATCCGTTCGATTTCACCTGGGTGCTGTCGCCGGGCCAGACGTTCCAGACTCCGGAAGCCGTTATGGTCTACACGGACGGCGGGCTGGGCGAAATGTCGAGAACGTATCACCGCTTGTACCGTACCCGGCTGTGCCGCGGCGTGCACCGCGACCGGGAACGGCCGATTCTGATCAACAACTGGGAAGGCACCTATTTCGATTTCAATACGGAAAAGCTGCTCGACATCGCCAAAGTGGGTGCGGACATGGGAATCGAATTGTTCGTGATGGATGACGGATGGTTCGGTAAGCGGGACAACGATAGAACCTCTCTCGGAGATTGGACGCCGGATCTTAGAAAGTTGCCCGGAGGGCTTACGGATTTGGCCGAGCAGATCAATGCGCTCGGGATGAAGTTCGGGTTATGGTTCGAACCGGAGATGATCTCTCCGGAAAGCGAACTGTACCGCCAGCATCCGGACTGGTGTCTGCATGTGGAAGGCCGGCGCAGAACGGAAGCGAGATGGCAGCTGGTGCTGGACTATTCGCGGGCCGAGGTGCGCGATTATATTTATGATACGCTCAGCAATATATTCAGTACGGTACCGATCTCCTACATCAAATGGGATATGAACCGCCATTTGACGGAAATCGGTTCGGCGGCGGCTGCGCCTGAACATCAATCCGAGATCGCCCACCGTCAGATCCTGGGTCTGTACGAGCTGCTGGAACGGCTGACTTCCCGCTTCCCGGACATTTTGTTCGAGAATTGCTGCAGCGGCGGCGGCCGGTTCGATCCCGGCATGATGTATTACATGCCGCAAACCTGGACCAGCGACGACACCGATGCGGTAGAGCGGCTGAAGATCCAGTACGGCACCAGCCTCGTATATCCGGTCAGTTCGATCGGCGCCCATGTTTCGGCGGTTCCGAATCATCAGGTGAACCGGATGACCCCGCTCAAGATGAGAGGCGATGTGGCGATGTCCGGGAACTTCGGCTACGAATTGGACCTGACCAAGTTTACCGATGAAGAGAAAGAAATCGTCAAGCAGCAGGTGAAGCAGTACAAGGAAATCCGCTCGCTGGTGCAGCAGGGCGACCTTTATCGGCTGCTTAGCCCGTTTGACGGCACGGAATCGGCTTGGATGTTTGTCTCGCCGGACCGCAAGGAAGCGCTCGCCTTCTTCTTCAGAGTGCTGGCCGAACCGCACCCGCCGGAGAAGCGGCTGCAGTTTAAAGGACTGAATCCGGACTTCGATTATGCTGTGGAGAACTTGGATGATGCGAACGGGAAGGACTGCTTGGCCGGACCGGACGACGAAACGAACGGCACCGAAAACGGAAGCAGCGTCCATGGCGCGAACGTGTTGCCGGGCGATCGTTTGATGCATCTGGGCGTGATTATCCCCGAACTGAAAGGCGACTACGCCAGCACTTCATTTAGATTGAAGGCAATCGAACGATAAGAACGCAATTTGCGGCAGGTAATTCAGGCAACTCGTGTAGTCTGCCTGATAGCATGTCGCTGATAGTAACTCGGCCCCATAGAACATAGACCGCAGCGATCTTTGCGGCAACTTAACTGTATTTCCTCCAGTTAAGTTGCCGGTAATCGCCCTTGGGAGAAGAATAGCTGTAAAAACTACTGCTAATTCTCCTCCAAATGAAGCCTAAGGCCGGAAAGCCTGAAATTAACTGGAGGTTTTCCTGTTATTTCGCGAAAACATAGGCATTATCCTCAAATTAACTGTAGATTTTCCAGTTGATCATGTAACCCAAACAAAAAGATCAATCAGGAGCGGTGAAATGCCTCTGATTGATCCTTTTTATTGCCGCATCAACTGTGCTCAACGAAGCCCGACCTTCTTTTTTTACCCTGTCCCGCATAACTTGTATAGATGTTCCGCCGTAGGCAGGTAGGGGGATACAAACATGCAGTTTAGAAGGGGATTTCGCAGCCGGAGAAGAAGATGGCACAGCCGAAGAAGGAGCCCGCGAAGCAGGAGGAAAGTTTTGCTTGTTGTCCTGCTCATTGCATTTATCGCTATTTTCCAGTTTTTTCAATATGTGGAACGCCATATGAGAGAGCCGATCATGCACTTGGCAAAAATCCGGGTTAAGCAAATTGCCACAGAGTCGATCAATGAAGCGATCACTTCCCAAGTAGCCAACGAGCAGCAGGTGGGAAATTTGATCGATTGGAAAACCGACGATGCGGGAAAAATAACGGGATTCATGCTCAATTATTCCGCCCATATGCGGATTACTTCTGATACGATTCAGACGGTCAGGTCAACGCTGGATGAGGTCTCCCAGCTGTCAGAGCATATTCCGCTCGGGCAGGCGCTTGGCAGTCCGATCCTGGCTTCCTTCGGGCCGGGCATTCCGATCAAGATCGAGCCCAAGGGCGATGTGAAGGTGGATCTGAACACCCGGCGCCAGGATGCGGGGATTAATAACATTCTTGTAGAAGTCTTTTTGCGCGTGCGGACGGAACTAGCCGTCGTTGTGCCTTTTGATATGGAACCGCAGGCCGTGGAAACGGAGATCCCGGTTTCTTATCTCCTTGTCGTCGGGGATGTCCCAATGTACTACTATGACAGCAAAGGTAATCCCGTTGGCGATCAGGCTGGAGCGCCGAATATTGCGCTGCCGTCGATTCCGGAGGATAGTGAGGAAAAGGTACAATCCGGGCAGGGGAAGACGGATTCCTCCGATTCCGGAGAGAAGGAAGAAAGTTCGAAAGGAACGGACAGCTCTAAGGCAGCGAAGAGTCAGGGGCAATCAGGTAATCACTAGATAAAAAGATGCCCCTGATCAGGTCCTGTTCAGGGGTATCTTTTCGTTACTTTTTCCGGCGATCCGCTCTTTCCCACTGCCGGAGGAGCGGGTAAGGATTGAACGCCCACTCCGTTGTTCCGGTATCCCGGTATATCCCGTAGTGAAGATGCGGCGGAAATCGCCCTTGCGTTCCGGGCGGACCATAACCGCTGCTTCCGACCCAACCGACCGTCTGACCGGGTTTCACGATGTCGCCGATTTCGATTTTTTTCTCGTAGCCTTGCAAATGCGCATAGTAATGGTATCGGTTATTCAAATCGCGGATTCCGATCCGCCAACCCCCGTAAGGATTCCATCCTTTGGTTTCCACAATGCCATAGCAAACGCTACGGACGGGCACTCCGTAGGAGGCGAAAATGTCGGTGCCTTCATGGGTACGCAGTCCGCCCCAGCCGCGGCGGTCGCCCCAGGTGTCACGGAAGGTATAGACGCTGCTTACCGGTAGCGGGAAGGCGCTTGTCATAAGATCGACGCGCCCGTAGGTTTTATAGATTTTCACAAACTGGCGGATCCGGGTCACCGCGGAATCGTTTTGGTAATACCGCCATAACGCGATACGGAAATCCTCCTCCTCATAGCCGAAGCTGCCAAGGTACGATGCGAGCGTGAACAAGGCGTCCCGGTCGTTTCCGGGATCCGCCGCCCCGTCGGCTGTGGCGTCCTTTCCGAGCCCGCCGAACAATCCGATGGTTGCCGGGACCGTATCGCCGGGATTGGGGTTTAGCGGGCCGGCCCAGACGGCTTCTCTGAAATTGAGGCTGACAAGGCGCTTTTTGGCGGCTTCGGCCTTTTTCCGCGGGGTTATCGTACGCTCATATTGATCTATGGCAGCGAGCCAGTACCATGGAATTTGCGTCAGCATCCCGGTCTCTTGATACAGGCTGTATCTCAATTGGTAAATGCTCTTGCCGGCGGATACAGCCGGTGTTCCCGGAGCCTTCGCGGCTTCCGCGCCTAAGCCGGGCACCGTCGACAGTGAGGTAAGCACGATTACGCAAATGAAGCAGCGAACGATTTTACCTCCGGGAATAACATAAGATCTCAAGGAAGATCTCCTCCTTTGGATGGGATAGCTGTCACTTAGCTTGATGCAAACCCTGTGTTTTTATTCCAATTTTAGTGCTGTTTTCATAATTGTGAATAAGTAAGGGAAATATGAAATTGACTCTTTAAAGTAGGTATTTCCAGAGTATTCATGGTATAATAATTGACGCTATAGCTTATTCCACAAGAAGGAAGGTTTCCAGACTTGTCTAAACCCGTAAGCGAACCTAAACCGGACTGGATTCGAATTAAGCTGACCACCGGAGATAATTATCAGGATATTAAAAATATGATGCGCTCCAAAACACTACATACGGTTTGTGAAGAAGCGCGTTGTCCGAACATATACGAATGCTGGGCCAACCGTACGGCTACCTTTATGATTTTGGGAGAGGTTTGCACCCGGGCATGCCGCTTTTGCGCGGTCAATACGGGTCTGCCGACGGAACTGGATCTAGAGGAGCCGAAGCGGGTAGCCGAGGCTGCAGAAAAAATGAACCTTCAGCACTGCGTAGTAACGAGTGTGGCACGGGATGATCTCAACGACGGAGGAGCCCAAATTTTTGCTGAAACGATCAAGGCCATTCGCGGGAGTTTGCCGCTATGCTCGGTTGAAGTGCTGATCCCCGATTTTCTCGGAAATGAGGAGTCGCTTCGAACTGTAATGGAGGCGAAACCGGACATATTGAACCACAATATTGAAACGGTGGAGCGTCTGTCGGACCGGGTTCGGGCGAAGGCAAAATACCGCCGCTCCTTGGAATTGCTGCAGCGGGCCAAAGGCATGAAGCCGGATATTCCCACTAAATCAAGCATTATGCTCGGCGTGGGCGAAGAGTGGAATGAAATTTTGCAGGCAATGGACGACCTTCGTGCGGTGGATTGCGATATTTTGACGATCGGCCAATACTTGCAACCTTCTCCGCAGCATTTGCGGGTCGAGAAATACTATACGCCTGAGCAATTTGCGGAACTCAAAAAAGAAGGCTTGAAACGCGGCTTCAGCCATGTGGAGTCCGGACCGCTTGTCCGCAGCTCTTACCATGCCCATGAGCAGGTTAAATCGGCGCAAAGCCATAAAAAAGGTACACCCGCTTCCGTGTAGCGGCGAAGGAGGAATCGCGATTGATCCAAATCAGCGGCAAAACTTATGAATTGATTCAAAATTACAAGGATGCCTGGGATCTGGAGGCATTTAAGCAGAGATACAGTGAAGTGCTGGACCGGTACGACTATATCATCGGAGACTGGGGCTATGAAAAGCTGAGGTTAAAAGGCTTTTTGCGCGATAATCATCCGAAGGCCAACCGGGACACGGCTTACTCCGGAATTACGGATTATATCAACGAATACTGCAATTTCGGCTGCAAATATTTCGTGCTTCAGAAAGTCAAAGAAAATGCCAAAGAACATGTTCCGGCAAAACAGCCCTCAGGCGAAGAAAAAACGGTTCCCGAATCTTGATCGGGGACCGTTTTTAGATTATAGAATTTATAAGTTTCCAGCAAAGCTGAACAATTCTATAATCGCAAGAAAAACTTCCGCTAACCGCGGTCTGTATACTTTGGAAAAACATCGATAGACGTTTCTCTTATTGCGTGGCTACGCTAACGGACATGGCGGCCGTTAAGTCGGACAAACTTGCGGTTTTGAAAGTTTAACGGACATCAGAGCCGTTAATAGGTGGAAATAGCCCCCTTTTGAAGCAAATAGTGTGGAATAGCGGCTCTCATGTCCGTTAGCGCACCAAAGCCAATTTTTGGGGGTGTTTAACGTCTCTCATGTCCGTTAGAATTTTTTGATGCGGAATGCGGAATGCGGAATGCGGAATGCGGAATGCGGAATGCGGAATGCGGAATGCGGAATGGGAGCACTAGGAAAATAAAAAGAACCCAGGGCCCTACGTTGGCCTCAGGTTCTAAGTTCTAAGAATTGCGCAAATAATTGCGGTAAGCTTATTTGGATAAGTGGATTGTTCCCTGCTGATAAGTCCACTTGATGCCGGGGAATTTTTTTTGGAATTCATGAATTTCCACATACGTTTCGCCGTCCGCCATCTTGACGGTTTTGGCTGCGATTGTGAAACCGGCTTTGTTGCCGTTACCGTCCGTGACGGTCAACTTCTGGGCTGAAGAGCTCCACGCTACGTCGCCTTTGACCAGTGCCGCGAGAATGCGGGAAGGGACGTATATTTTGTCGCCGCTTTGCATGGTATCGACATACCCGCTGAATGCTACGCCGTTGATGCTTAGGGAAGAAGGATTCCCGCTAAGTTCTATGGTTCTTGCCCCCGCTTTGTACATCCCTGTAATCAATTGGGCTACGGAATTGTTCTTCACTTCAAAGTCGGGCTTGAGGCCGACATGATTGAAATCTTCCTTGTTCGGTGTAAGATACTGCTGTACCGTAAGCTTCAAGGAGCTGCCGTTGGACAGCGTGAACACGTTCTGAATCCGGGCCTTACCGTAAGTTTGGGTGCCGACGACCGTGGCGATGCCGTTGTCATGCAGGGCGCCGGTCAGAATTTCAGAGGCACTTGCGGTCAGTTCATTCGTCAAAATGACGACCGGCATGCCGATATCTTGCCCGCCCGAAATGGTCACTTGCTCGAGATCCTCGCTCTGCCCGGCCGTATACATCAACGTACCGCTTTTCATAAAATACTTGGCGATATTCGCGGCGGTATCGACGTATCCTCCGAGATTATCGCGGAGATCCAGTACGAGCGATCGCATCCCCTGCTCGCGAAGCTTGTCCAGTTCGGTGGCAAAGTCTATATCCGCGGTCTCCGTGAAGGAGGATAGCGCAATGTATCCGATTCTGCCAGATGCAAGGTAACTACTCGTAACAGATGGAAGCGAAAAATGGGCTCGGGTGACCGTGATCGCGAGATTCTGTGTTCCCCCCCGGGTAACGTTCAGCAGCACCTTCGTATTCTCTTCGCCTTGAATCAACAGGATATCATCTCCGCTTTCAACCGCTTGACCGTCGACTTTGGCGATAATATCGCCCTTCTTCAAGCCGGCGGAACCGGCTGGAGAACCGGGAAGCACGTCGGTTATATACAGTTTGCTGCCGGTGAAACGGAGGGTTACTCCGATTCCTACGTACTCCTGATTGACGCTGTCTTCAAATCCTTCCAACTCCTGGGCAGTATAATAATCGCTGTAAGGATCGTCCAGGGTATAGACCATTCCGCGGATAGCATTTTCAAGGAATAGCTCCCTGTCGGCTCCTTCGATATTATATGTATCCAAATAATTCAGTACTTCCTGGAGAACTTCCATCTCCGAGGTTTGGCCTGCGGCTTCTGCCGATCCCGCGCTTTCCGCGGCTGCTCCGACGACTTGGGGAAGTCCGAGCAGCGGGAAGGCCAGCAAGGGAATGAGCGCTTTTTGGCATAGTTTGTTCCATTTCATTTGCAATTAGTCCTTTGCTAAATAATTTAGCCCAAAAAAGCATTACGGACCCGGTTCCAAAACGGAAATGGCCGATAGCGGACAAAGCTGATTTTCTGTGCGGCCACCTGGCAGCGGACAGAAATCAGATCGTCTATGGGCAGGTTGACATGATCTATAGTGAGCATCAGATTCTGATCTTTTCTGGAGTAGATATCACAATGATGATGCTTCGGCAGTACCAGGGACGAGCCCATCGTCCGGAAAACCCGATTGTTAATCGAAGCGATTTCCGAGATCTGCAGGGCCTCGATGGAGGGATGAATCATCGCTCCTCCCAGGCTTTTGTTATACGCCGTACTTCCGGATGGAGTGGATACGCAGATTCCGTCTCCGCGGAACATTTCGAATAAATGATCGTTGATATCCACCTGGGCCACCACGGTGCCGTCAACGCTCTTTAGGGTAAATTCATTAAGGCAAATGTACGATGAAGTTCCCGATTTTTTGCGTATTTCCAGATCCACAAGCGGATAACGGACGATTCGGGGCTTCAATTTCCCTTCCACTTCATGACTGCACATCATCCGGACCAACTCGGGAATTTCATCCGCTTTCCAGTCGGCATAGAAACCGAGATGTCCGGTATGGACGCCTACAAACGCAATCGAAGGGATCCGGTCAATGAAGGTGTGGAAGGCATGGAGCATCGTACCGTCTCCGCCGATGGATACGACGATATCCGGGGCTTCGGCATCCAGCTGTAGTCCATTTTCCGCTGCGAGTTTGTGGAAGGATTCGCTTAGGTCAACGGACAGTTGATCTCCGCGGTCCAGAACGTAATATCTCAAGATGACAGGCTCCTTTATATTTCCTTTTGTAACGATCATAATCAATTCTGAAACAGAACACAACGTTTCATTTTCCAGCGCGTTTTCCCGCTCCCGAAGCAATCCGGGCGATGATGGCGGACAGTAGTGAAGCAATCAGCAGTAAGGCAATCAGGGCCAGCACGACAGTAATCATATCAGGGACAGCGGACCATCCCGGCAAGCTTCCACCCGTCCAAGATGACAGCGGCGCTAAAGCAGGCAAGTTCCCCATCAGCGGCCGCCATAGCAGCAGAAGGAGAATGGCGGACAGAAAAGCATGTACCAGGCGGGCAACGAGAAACGGAAAATAACGGAGGTCTGCACCGTTTAGAATGCTGGCTACCTGGGCATGGACCGACAGTCCTCCCCAGGACAGAATAAATGCTGCGGCCGCGGCTTTGAATATCAGCGGGACCCCAACCGGGGCAGCTGCCGCCGACTTGGTGCCGAGCGTCACTTCAAAGAGTCCGCCGACAAGCGACTCCGCGAGCTCGGCGGGCAAGGAAAGGGCCGGCAGCAGCAGGTGCACGCCGGAGTATAGAACGCTCATGACACGGGAGACTGTCAGTACTTCCAGCACCACGGAGAAAAAAACGACCAGCCCGCCGACGACGGTCATGAGATGCAAAGAAGATCCGATGGCCTGACTGAGCAACTCCCCAAGGCTGCGTCCGTCCTGCATTCGCGCATCATGCATCGCCTTCAGCGCGGAGCGTAAACTAAAACGGGCAGAAGACGTTTTTGAAGAGGCTGAGGAAGACGCTTTGGAGGACTTTTCGGCCTTGGTTCCATAAAAACGCATCAGCACTCCGACCAGCAGCGCGCTTCCGTAGTGGGCCACGGCGAGAGCCCCGGCAAGTTTGGGGTTACTGAAAAAACCGACGGATACGGCGCCTATAAGAAAAATAGGGTCCGATGAAGTGGTAAACGCAACCAGGCGTTCGCCTTCTTCACGGCTTACCAGCTTTTGCTCCCTGAGCTTGGTGGCCAGCTTGGCGCTGACTGGATATCCGGAAGCGAAACCCATGGCGGCCACGAATCCGCCGCTTCCGGGAATGCGAAATAGCGGCTTCATGAGCGGGTCGAGGAGCTTGCCGAGAAAATGAACGATCCCGAAGCCGAGCATCACCTCGGAGATAACGAAGAAAGGAAACAGGGATGGGAACAGCACGTCCCACCAAATGGCGAGCCCCCGGATTGCGGCTTCCCATGAGGCACGGGAGAACGAAAGCATCAGAACCGCCAGGGTAAGTGCCGTAATCAGCAGGAGAAAGTTGCTCCATCGTTTTAGACTCATTCGTACCGCCTCCACAAGGATCATAGTGAAGTGTATGAATCCGGAGGGACAAACAGCACAAAAAAGAAAGAAAGCGATTACAAAAAAGGATGTATTTTTTGACTCTTTTTATGATAAAATGTGGCTATAAATCGTTAATGGATGGAGTGTTGAATATGAGCTTTGTCGCCGGTGTTCTCGTATGCGCTTTTGTATACGTCATTCGCGCCTCTCTAGTCCATTCCGGTGAAGAGGATTGGCGCAGCTATTAGGCATTCCTTTGCTCACAAGAGGTCATTTACATGTAGAAGCTCCGTTTCGGGGCTTTTATTTTTTTTTGGCTCAAGTTTGGTATAATAAGGTACAGTTATTTATTTGCTTCGAACTACCGATAAAGGATGGAGATACCATTGAATCCAAGTTTAAGCATTTACGATAATTTGGGTGGAGCAGGGACCATCCGGCGATTGGTGGAAGCTTTTTATCCGAAAGTTCAGGAGAATCCGCTTTTAGGGCCGCTTTTTCCTGAAGACATTACCCCGGTGTTGGAAAAACAATTTATGTTTTTAAGTCAATTTTTCGGAGGACCTTCTTTATATTCGGATGCCCACGGCCATCCTATGATGCGAGCGCGTCACCTTCCTTTCCCGGTTACCCCGGAACGGGCGGAGGCTTGGCTGGGATGCATGCGTGCAGCTTTGGAGGAGGTCGGAGTGGAGGAGCAACTGCGAGATGCGGTACTTCAACGATTGTCGGGTCCGGCTTTTCATTTCGTCAATACAACCCAGGAATAACGTGTGCTTATTTTAGAAGAATACGAAAGGAAGTAAGTTTAGTGGAATTAGAACCCCTATACCAGATCAAGGTGACATGCAGCAATTGTGAAGACACGTTTTCAACCTCCCGTGTGCGTCCAAGCTTTAAACGGGCCGTTCGGACGGATACGGACTTTTGCGGGTATTATCGCATGGAAAATCCTGATTATTATGTGGTACGGATTTGCCCATCCTGCGGCTACGCTTCGACAGAGAATTTTAATCCCAAGCTGAGCGATTTGCAGCGGACCCGGTTCCAGGAAGAGATCGGCAAAAAAATAATCCGGCGCGATTACGGCGGACACCGGGATTGGGAGACGGCTCTCGAGGCGTACAAACTGGCCTTGCTATGTGCTCAAACGATTGGTGAAAAGGAAAAGATCGTAGCAAGCCTGCTTCACCATATCGCCTGGTTGTACCGGTATCAGGAAAACCGGGAACAAGAGCAGCGGTTTCTAAAATATTCCCTGGACTCTTATGTTCGTGTATTTGAAAATGAGGACATGCAGGGCAGCGATGCCCGGCTTATGTATCTGATCGGCGAACTTCACCGCCGGATCGGGGAAAATAACGATGCGGTCAAATGGTTCTCCCGCGTTATTAACGATAAGAAGATTATGGACGCGGCTATGATTCGGGCTTGCAGAGAACAATGGGCTTTGTTGCGCGAGGAGATGCTGAACGAGGGCCTGGAACTGACTGAAGAGATGCGGGGTTAATTAACCCCGCTGTTTGAAATTTTACTTTCGTAATGTGGTGTCCGTCAGCAAATAGTCCGCGTCGCTGTCCAGAATCGTAACTTTGTTTCCGCAGCAGGGAAATACCAGCAGCTTTTTGATTCCTTCGTGGGCATTGGTGATATCCCGTGGCTTGATTGGGAGCAGGATATTATTCTTTCCGCAGAACGGGCATTCCTGTACATACACATCCCCCATGATGATATCGTAAGGCAGCGTCTTTTCAAAAGGAATCACGATGACCGATCATCTTTGCCCGGGTGTTGGTTTTCCGCTTCCTGCTTGGCCAGTTCGGCGATTTTTTGCAGTAATATATGTTGCGGCATATGCATGAGGCGCTCGATCGGCACGTTCAGCTCGGCGGCCAGCTTAATTGCGGTTTCCGGCGAGATTTGCAGCGGCTTCATAAATAAATCCCCTCCTAATGTTTTGCATGGCAATGAATTCGTGTTATTTGAACATCAACAATGGGGCGAACATGTACTTATAGTTATACACTTTTATTCCGCCCGGTATCAATACGGCGGACCAGAAAGGATGAAAATAGCATGGAACAATTAACTAATCCGATCACACCGACTTGGGAGCTCGAATCTATTTTTGCGGGAGGTTCTTCTTCCGAGGCGTTTCAAACCTTTCTTGGCCAACTGGGGGAGGATCTCTCCGGATTGAACGAGAAGCTGCGTAAGGCTTTGGCACCAGTCAATTTGGAGGAAACGAAGAGTTTTGATGAAATTATTCAGGGGCTGCAGAGTGTCTTGAGTCGTGTCAGTGAGGCCGGTGCTTTCGTGGAATGTTTGACGGCACAGGATCAGCACGACAAAAAAGCGGTACAGCTTACAGCTAAAGTGACGACACTGCGGGCTGCGCTTGATAACGTGCTGACCTTGTTCCAAAACGTGCTTCGAATGACGGAAGATTCCATATGGGAAGCATGGATGGCTCGGCCTGAAGTGTCCCCGATTTCGTTTGTATTGAGCGAAAAGCGCCATGCCGCCAAGGAATTGTTGTCTCCCGAACTGGAGAGCCTGGCATCCGACCTTGCCGTGGAAGGCTATCATGGCTGGGGGCAGCATTACGATACGATTGTTGCGAAGGTGGGCGTTCCGTTCACCGATGATAAGGGTGAAACTACGATTCTGTCCGTAGGCCAGGCCGCCAACAAACTGGATGACCCGAACCCGAAGGTCCGGGAGGCGACTTTTGCCAAATGGGAAGAGGCGTGGGGGAAGGTCGCCGATTACAGCAGTGACACCTTGAACCGGCTGGCCGGATTCCGGTTGAAGCTGTATGAGAAACGCGGATGGGATGACGTGTTGAAGGAACCTTTGGAAATTAACCGGATGTCTCGACAAACCTTGGACACGATGTGGCAAGTGATTGAAGAAAACAAGCCGTTTTTTGTTTCCTACCTGGAACGGAAAGCGAAGCTTCGCGGCGTTGAAAAGTTAAACTGGAGCGATGTGGATGCTCCGTTAGGTGAGGTAACGGGGAAAATCACGTATGACGAGGCCGCGAAAGAAATCGTTAACCAGTTCGGCAATTTCAGTCCGAAGCTTGCGGATTTTGCCGTGAAAGCCTTTAACCGCCGCTGGATTGAGGCGGAAGACCGTCCCGGCAAGCGACCGGGCGGATTCTGTACTTCGCTCACGGTTAGCAAAGAGACCCGGATCTTCATGACGTTCGGAGGAACCGTTTCAAACATGGCGACGCTCGCTCACGAGCTTGGGCATGCCTATCATCAATACTTAATGGATGAATTGCCGGAATTTAATCAGGGCTATGCCATGAACGTAGCCGAAACGGCGTCCACTTTTGCGGAAATGATCGTGGCCGACGCACTGGTACGGAATGCATCCAGCGAAGAGGAAAAAATCAACTTACTCGCGGACAAAATCCAAAGCGGCATCGCATTCTTCATGAATATTCATGCCCGATTCTTGTTTGAAACCCGTTTCTATGAGAAACGGAAGCAAGGAATGCTGGACGCTGCGGAACTGTGCAGTCTCATGGAAGAAGCGCAGCGGGAAGCGTTCCAGGGCGCCTTGGGCGGATACCATCCTCACTTCTGGGCTTCCAAATTGCATTTCTATATTACGGAAGTTCCCTTCTATAACTTCCCTTATACGTTCGGATACATGTTCAGTACCGGCATCTATGCGCTTGCCGTGCGCGAGGGCGCAGGGTTTGCCGACAAATATGATGCGCTGCTGATGGATACCGGCCGGATGACCGTGGAAGAACTGGCGGCTAAACATTTGAACGTGGATTTGACGAAACCGGATTTCTGGCGTGGAGCCATGTCCGTTGTGGTGGACGATGTGAAGCAGTTTCTGGATTTGACCCAATAATAATTCGTTGATGACTGCCCCTCTCAGGGATGTTCCTGAAAGAGGGGCAGTTTTTTTGGCGATTGGCGATTCCATATTTTGTAACTAAATGCAATCAACAAAATTCCGATAATGAATTTAAGACAAAAGAAGGAGGCAGATTATGATGAAAAAAATGGGAGTAATCGCTTTGTCCTGTATACTGGCCATGAGCTTGATGAGCGGTGCGGCATTGGCTAAAAATGATGACAAGGGGAATAAAGCGGACAAAAAAACGGAAGCTTCGGGACAAAGCAAAACCGGTGGTAATCCGGTAAGCGGGAAACCGGAGAAAGACAAACCTGAAACAGGGAATTCGAATAACAATAACTCCGAAAATGAAAAGCAAAACAAAACAAATGAAAAAGATGCCGTAACCGACGCTACATATACATATAATAACCGTGGACCTCAAGGTTATAAGGGGCTTTTACATGCGATTGAAAATGTGAAGGATAAACCTGCCGGCGCTGTTATTGCCGAGATTCTGTTAAGTAAATATGACGCGCATTTGACGGAGGAGACGAGAATCGAGCTTGAAGCCATCGTCGAGGCAGATGCCGCATTGTCCGAAGCCGCAGAACTGCTGGACCAGCAGGGGAGCGTAACCGATGCGGTCTATGTTCAGAAGGAAGCGATCAAAGCGAACGTGAAAAACCTGGAAGGTTACAAAAAGTTGGGCAGATACTATAAAAAGCTCGGTAAACATGGGGTGAAGCTGTTTGTAAACGGAGAAGAGTCCGACTTGATGGTATCTCCGGTTGTGCAAGAGGGCAGCACGCTGGTTCCGTTCAGAACAATTGCAGAAGCGCTTCAAGCGGAAGTAATCTGGAACAAAAATGACAAAACGATTATGATTACGAAGGAAGGCATTACCGTTAAGCTGGAGCTTGGCAGCAAAACTGCGTTTGTCAACGGCGAGAAAAGACAGCTGGAAGCTCCCGCAAAGATCGTAAACGGCATTACGCTTGTCCCGGCCCGGTTTGTGAGTGAAACTCTCGGCGCAGAGGTGAAATGGGAAGCGGAATCCAGCTCTGTGGTGGTTTATGAAAAATAACTTACAACATAATAAATGTCAGATGTCCGGCAAGGAATCTTTTGACGGCTTTTTAAGTGTCGGTGAAATGAATCCCTGAACACAAAGAAAGTCCTCAGGGCTTCCTGCTGCGAAAGCGGGAAGCCCTGAGGACTGATAATTTTACTCCATTAATTTCTCATTCCCGTCACGGTAGACGCCGCACCGGTAACGCCCGCATGCTCACCTAACGCGGCGGCATGCAGGAGGATCCCGTCGCCCCAGTAGACGGGCATGACGTTGCGGCGCAGTTGCTCGCCGATTCTGTCCAACAGGAAATCGCCCTGGGCGGTAATGGCTCCCGCGAGGAGAAACCGGCGGGAGTTAAGAATATGCGCCAGATTGGCGAGGCCGATTGCGATGACTTCCGCATACAGGCCGACAAGGTTAAGGGCCGCCACATCCCCGCCGCGGGCCGCTGCGAACAGCTGCTTCGGATCCTGAACCCAAGGATCCGGAGCTTCATGCTCGAGCATCAGGTTTTTAAGCCCGGACACGGAAGCGTAGTTCTCCCAGCAGCCGCGATTGCCGCAACTGCATGGAAGGCCGCCTATGGCGACGATATGGTGGCCGAAGCCTCCGGCATAACCGTCATCTCCCCCTTCGATCGTACCGTCCTTGACGATACATCCCCCAATTCCCGTACCGATAGCAACGCAAGCGAAATCGGAAATGCCCTGAGCTGCCCCATTCCATTGTTCACCCAGCGCGATGGCATGGACATCGTTCATCACGGTGACCGGAAGCCCGGCCTCTCGCTCCAGCAGCTGCTTTAGCGGAGTTCCTGTCCAGCCGGGCAGATGCTCCGTGGCATAGGAAATTGTACCGGAGCGATCGACCGAACCGGCGGTTCCGATGCCTATGCCAAGGAGTTGCAACCCCTCCTGTTCAGCTGTCCGGCGGTGCTCCCCGATGATGCCGGACAGCTTGGCGAGGAGGGCATCCCTGCCCCGGGAGGCCTCCGTCGGTACGGTGCGGAAGTGCCGGACGCTGCCGTCCGCGCTGACTAACGCGGATTTGATGCCGGTGCCGCCGAGATCGATGCCGATGGCGCCGCGTATCCGGTTCATCGGACATTACCGGCTGACTCGGCACCCCGGATGGCGCGGACGAAATGTCCCGTCACCGTGTGCGGACGGGTAATCACCGTTCCGACGACGACGGCGAAGGCACCCGCCCGCAACGCCTCGGCGGCCTGCTCCGGGTCCTGAATCCGTCCCTCGGCGATGACCGGAACCTGCACGGCGGCGGCCAGCTCCGTCAGCAACCGGAAGTCCGGTGCTTCGCTCTGCGGACTGTAAGGGGTATAGCCGGACAAGGTCGTGGAGATCAGATCAAATCCCAGCGCCTCCGCGGCGATTCCTTCCTCCAAGGTCGAGACGTCGGCCATCAGTAACCTGCCGGGCTGCTTCCGGACGCCGGACACCAACGCTTCCAGCGTCTCTCCATTAGGCCGCACCCGCCCGGTAGCATCCACGGCGACGATATCGGCGCCGACTGCAAACAGCGCCTCCGCATCGGAAAGGCTGGGCGTTATATAAACGTCCGAACCGACATAGTTCCGCTTCCAGATGCCGATGACCGGCAATCCGCAGCCTTCTTTAATAGCAGCCACATCCTGCGGTGAATTGGCCCGGATGGCCGCAGCTCCTCCGTCCTTGGCGGCATTCGCCATGGCCGTCATGATATGGCTTCCGTACAGTGATTCCCCGGGATAAGCCTGACAGGATACGATCAGCTGTCCTTTCAACTGTTCCAGTAGTTTCTCCATATTCCCTTTCTGGCTCCTTTAATAAATATAGTCTTCAAAAATATAAAGCGGATACAATTTATGTTTCATAGTATAAAATCATAAATCTAACATGTAAAGAAAATTATTTTCTAATTTAACGGATATTTAGAAAAAAATAAACATTACCATTTACAAGTCGATTAGATTCTGCTACTTTAGAACTCAAGAAACAGCAAACCACATACTAAGGAGGAATTGCCAAGATGGAGTCGTTTGACGTCATAGTGATGGGCGGAGGCATTTCCGGTACGATGGCCGCAGTAGCGGCTGCCAAATCAGGCGCGAAGACGCTGATCGTGGAGTCGCAAGGCTATCTGGGCGGCACCTTGACCGCCAATGGAGTCGGCCCGATGATGACTTTTCATGCCGGGGAGAAACAGGCTATTCAGGGATTTACGGACGAACTGATCGAAAGGTTGAAAGGGATCGGCAAATCGCCGGGGCATATTTTTGATACGGTCGGATTTACGTACTCTGTGACTCCGTTCGATGCCGAGGCTATGAAGGTAGAACTGGAATCCATGATCCTGGAGAACGGAGGACAGATTCTGTACCACACGATGCTGGCTGAGGTGCATACAGAGGACCAGCGGGTTACCGGGATTACGGTTTGCAACAAGTCCGGGTTAAGCAAGCTGTCCGCCAAAGTCTTCATCGACGGTACGGGGGACGGCGACCTGTCCGTTCGTGCGGGAGCGGCCTTCACGAAAGGACGCGAAAGCGATGGGGCGACCCAGCCGATGACCTTGAAGATGAAGATGATTAATGTCGATATTCCCAAAGTGAAGGCTTATATCCATGCCCATCCGGAGGATTTTCCGCTCTACCATGGAGACACCTCGATCATCGAGAAAGCTCCGCGGCTATCGACCGCAGGCTTCGTCAGCCTGTTCAAGAAAGCGAAGGAGAACGGCGAGATTTCCATTCCGCGGGAGGATATTCTCTTCTTCGAAACGAATACACCGGGCGAGGTGATCATGAACACGACGCGGATTCTCGGGCATGACGGTACGGATGCGTGGAGCCTTAGCCGGGCCGAGACGGAAGGGCGTAAGCAATGCAGGGAATTGGAGCGTTTCATGAAAAAATACGTTCCGGGTTTTGAAAACGCTATCGTGGAATCCACCGGCCCTGCGATCGGCGTGCGCGGCTCACGGCAAATTATCGGCCTATATACGCTAACGGCGAAAGATATTCTGTCGCAGACGAAGTTCGAGGATACGATCGCCCATTCGGGTTATCCGATCGACATCCATAGTCCCGACGGCGAAGGGACGAAGCATGAGAAGCTGGAATGGGGCGGCATGTACAGCATTCCGTACCGTTGCCTGATTACGCCTACGCTCAAAAATGTCATCGTCATCGGCCGCTGTCTGTCCGCCACTTTCGAGGCCCAGGCAGCCGTCAGAACAACGCCGACCACCGGCGCCATCGGGCATGCCGGCGGGGTTGCCGCCGCACAGGCGGCACTGCAGAACCTGGATGTTCAGCAGGTTGACGTGACCCGGGTGCAAAGCGAATTGAAGAAGCAAGGCGCGTACCTGGAGGTTTAAGTTGAACTAGAAATAACAAATAGGTAAGTGTGCGAATGGAGGAGCTACAAACATTCGCATGGCTGCCCCTATATGGAATTCAACTTATACGGTTTTTAATTTGAATGGTAAAGGGGATTGAACCATGAGTTCAATGATGTGGGTACAGGCAATTGGCATTTTAGTCGTATTTCTTATTTTTTCGGCGCTCATGATGACTCGGAAGCTTCCGACGATTCTGGCGCTGCCAAGTATGGCAATTCTGTTTGCGATAATTGCGGGCGTGCCATGGTCTTCCAGTACTCCCGATACGGCTACGCTGAGCGGGACGATTCTTGCCCAAGGGTCCATGCGGCTGTCCACGGCGATCGCTGGGCTGATCTTCGGCGCCTGGTTCGGTCAGATCCTGAATAAAGTCGGGATCACCAAGTCCATTATCCGCAAAGCCGCCGAGCTGGCCGGCGACAAACCGGTGCTGATCGCGCTGCTGTTCTTCGTTACGGCGTCGGTGATTTTTTCCGCGGCAAGCGGTCTCGGAATGGTTATTCTCGTAGGGACGATCATTATCCCGATTATGCTGACCGCCGGCATTAGTCAATTTCTGGCCTCCGTCGTTCTGCTGACTTCCGTAGGCGTCGGGGTGCTGTTCAACGTTTCCAACTGGGCGGTTTACGTCGATGTCATGGGTCTGCCGGTTTCCACCGTCGCCGACTATACACTGATCGCCGCGTTGCCGCTTATTGTAATCAGTATGATCATGATCGTGTTTTATGCCCGCCGCGATGGACGCGGACGCAAGGCATGGGCAATGCCGGCTACTTCTCCGACCCCGGAAGGTCGAAAAGTGCCGACAATCGCTCTGATCAGCCCATTGGTTCCTGTAATTATGGTTTTTGCCTTTAAAATGGACATCGTGCCTGCCGTCATCATCGGTGCGGTTGCCACGTTGCTGCTGTCTTGGCCGAAGCGTCCGGTACATGTACTTTCCAGCTCCCTGGTGGAGGGGATTCAGGATGTGGCCGGAGCCTTGGGGCTGATGATCGGGATCGGTATGCTGGTCAACGCGGTTATGGCGCCTCAGGTTACGGCGATTATTTCGCCGGTGATCGAATCCGTGCTGCCGAACAGCCCGCTGATGTACATCCTGTTCTTTACTATTTTGTCGCCGCTGGCGATTTACCGCGGTCCGCTTAACGTGTGGGGCCTGGGAAGCGGGATCGCCGCATTGTTCGTAGGGGCGGGCATGACGCCGATCGCGGCTATGCTGGCGCTTCGGGTAGTCAGCAATGTGCAGGCCGTTTCCGATCCGACCAACTCTCACAACGTTTGGGTGGCCGATTTCACGAAGAGTGACATTAACGAAATTTTGAAGCGGACTCTGCCTTGGATGGTTGCAGCCGTGTTGATCTCCATGGTGTGGGGCGCGCTCGCAGTTTTTTAAAATAAGGACGCAGTAGATATAGAGAGATAGGAGGGAGCTATGAAATGGGTCAAAAAGTAAGGGTTGGCATTGATGTCGGCGGTACGTTTACGGATGCGGTCGTGTTGGATAATGAAACGTTTGAGATCATCGAAAAAATGAAGATTCCTACCACCCATCATGATGAGGATGGCGTGGCAAAAGGAATTGTACAGATCCTGCAAAGTATCTTGGAGAGTAAGGGGATCGCTCCTGAGGATGTTGCTTTTATAGCCCACGGGACGACGCAGGCGACCAACGCTTTGCTAGAAGGGGATGTCGCCAGAGTCGGCATCCTCGGCATGGGGGCGGGGATGGACGGATTGAGCGCGCGCAGCGAGTCCAACCCGGGGCAGATCGAACTCGCGCCAGGCAAAAACCTGCAGACCTACCATACGTACATGGATTCCAAAAATTTGAAGGATGAAGCCGTGGAGCAGGGATTGCAGGATTTGCTTGCCCAAGGGGCGGAGGTGATCGTCGCTTCGGAGGCTTACAGCGTGGATGATCCGGCAAGTGAGTTGCGCGTCGTCGAAGCGGCAAACCGGCGCAGCGTGTTCGCGACCGGCGGGCACGAAATTTCCCAGCTGTACGGCCTGCGGACGCGGACCCGGACGGCGGTTATTAACGCCAGTCTGATTCCCAAGATGATGGAGACGGCTAACATGACCGAGAAGTCGGTCAAGAACGCGAACATCTCCTCGCAGTTGATGATCATGCGCTGCGACGGCGGAGTAATGAGCATCGACGAGGTGCGGAAGCGCCCGATTTTGACGATGCTGTCGGGGCTGGCTGCCGGCGTGGCGGGAGCGCTGATGTACGAGAAAATATCCGATGGCATCTTTTTTGAAGTCGGCGGAACGAGCGTGGATATCTCGGTCATCAAGAACGGCAAGGTCATGATCCAGAACGCGCAGGTCGGGGGACACCGTACCTACTTGCAGTCTCTGGATGTCCGGACCTTGGGTATAGCAGGCGGAAGTATGATTCGGGTGGCGGGCGGCAAGATCGTCGACGTCGGCCCGCGGAGTGCTCATATCGCCGGGAAGGCCTATGAATGCTTCGCCGATCCGGGAGAATTGAAGAATGCGCAGGTTCTGTTCATCAGCCCGCGTGAAGGAGACGCCCCCGAATACGCGATTGCCCGGGGGGGCAGCGGCGGGGAGTTTTCCTTTACGCTGGCGGGGGCAGCCAACTTGCTCGGCTACGTGCCGGAAGGGGACTATGCGTATGCCGGGAAGGAAAGCGCTGAATTGGCATGGAACGCTTTGGGCGCGCATCTGGGAATGTCCGGAGAGTCGGCGGCCCGCCAGGTGATGGACATCGCCATCGAGAAGACAATGAAGACGGTTAATGAGATGATTGCCGATTACGAGTTGGACCGTTCTTTCGTCACACTGGTCGGCGGAGGCGGCAGCGGAGCCGTCCTGATCCCTGCCATGGCCGAGAAAGAGCGGATGAAATGGCAGATCGCCAAGAATGCGCCGTATATCTCGACGATCGGGGTAGCCCTGGCTATGGTCAAGGAGCAGATCGAACGGACGGTCATCAACCCGACCGAGGCGGATATCAAGCGGATCCGCAGCGATGTGATGGATAAGATCGTCCAGTCCGGCGCGAGCGAAGAGACCGTAGAAATCATGATCGAGATCGATAATCAGAAGAACATTTTGCGAGCGATCGCTACCGGCTCGACAGAGCTCCGATCCAAGGATCTTGGACAGGCGGCGCTGACGGAAGAGGAAATGCGGCGCATCGCGGCGAGCTCTGTGGACGCGCCGTTCGAATCGATGGTCCTGGCTGCCCAAACAGGCCGCTGGAATTTGTTCGCCAGCGAAGAAATTCGCAAATCCTTCTTCGGCTTACTGAAGAAGAAGCGCACTTCCGTCAGCGTGGTTGACAGGGAGGGCGTGGTCCGGTTCAAGCAGGCCGGGGTTCATTACGGCCAGTTTGCCAAGAAGCAGCGGCAGGATGCCTTTGTGGCTTTCCTGGATGACCACACGATTTATTCGGATGCAAATGCGACAATTCCAAAGGTATTCATATTCTTCCGGGAAAAAATGCTTGATCTGACCGGAATGCAGACGAAGGAGCAACTGTTGTCCATCCTGGATATGGAGACGGAAATGCTGGGCGAGGAGGAAGTTTGGCTTGCGGTAGCGTATCAATAGCCTGGAGCGGAAGGAGGCTGATGGTTAACGATGACGGGGGCACGGAACAAGGAACAGGTCTTCGAGATCCGCGGTTTGGGTCTTAACGATGAGGTATTGGCTATGGCCGAGCTGGAACGGGACCCGGTTTTTCATAAAATCGCGCCCGATAAGTACGGATATTATATATCCCGGTCATTGGACATGGGGAGAGAAGCCGCAGTCCGGCTGAAGGGCCGGGATATCCGGGAGCTTCTTGATCAAGCGGGCGTGAAGTTTAACCTTGCGGCGTCGGCGGGTACGGGCGCTTTCAAGGTCGCGCTCCGTGCCCAGCTGGACTGGAGCGGAAAGGTGCCGAAGATTACCGTATACCGGGAATCCATGCGCCAGCTTCACATAGCGGCTGAGGCTGCGGAGGGAGCGCTTGGCCCCGTTACCTTCGACAGGATCGTGGACATCCATCTGGCGCATGAGTACTATCACTTGCTGGAGTATCGCGGCGGGCAATTTACGAATGAATTGCTGGATCCGGTGGAGTGTCTGAAAATTGGTCCCTTCCGCAGAACGGCAACGATTCTGCAGAGTAGCGAAATCGCGGCGCACGCCTTTTGCAAAGAACTTCTTGGCTTGCCTTATTTACCGAGCTTGCTGGATAATATTTACCTGATGCAGACAGGCCATATGAAAATGGAGCAGTTTGCGGAAAATGTGAAAAAGTGGAAAACAATTTTGAGCGAGAATGGACTCCATATGCTATAATAAGTAAATCGTTTATTGCGTAAGATCGTTTGTAGAAAACGCTTTTTCGCAAATGCAGGAGGACATATCATGGCTTCGCAAGTACCCGCGGTGATTGCAAAGATCATTTCGCTTAAGCAAAAGTTTACTTATGGTGAAAACCAGATCGCTCAATTCGTGATTCACAATTCTGAGTTCATCAGCCAACATACGATTACGGCGCTTGCCAATGAAATCGGCGTATCGGAAACAAGTATCAACCGGTTTTGCAAGAAGATCGGCTTCAAGGGCTTTAACGATTTCAAGATCGCCATTGCCCAGGATACGTTTTACCGGGAAATGCAGACACGGAAAAAAGAACGCCGCGAAATTACGCCCATCGACGGACTGGCCCTCGATTACAACGAACTGGTCGTCAACACGTCGGCTATGGTTTCCGAGGATGCGCTGCTGAACGTGGCGGAAATGCTGAAGAAGGCCAGGCGCATTCATATATTCGGCATCTTCGATTCCTTCTTACCGGCCATGGCCTTGAAGAACCGTCTGACGCTGATCGGTATCAACGCCGAGGCCAGCAACGACAGCCGGGCGATGAAAATCGCGGCGTCCCAAGCCACGGCGGAAGACATTGTCATCGCGTTTACCCGCTCCGGGGCGACGCCGGAAATCATCGATGCGGTTTCCACGGCGCAGATGAACCAGGCGAAGACGGTGGCCATCACCTGTTATGACTCTTCGCCGGTCACCGAGGCCGCGGAAACGAATATCATCGTACCGGACAAAATGTCCGTCAGCAACAGCGCGATGATGTCGAATCACATTACATTTCTGTTTGTGGTGGATGCCGTCACTAGCCTGCTTATATCCTCGGATAAATCTTATCTGAAGAAGAAGCTGGACAGCGAGGGCATTATCTCCAGCCGTCCTTCGGTGACGGAGTATTATTGATAGCCAATCAAAAAAGCGGTTTGCCTAAGGAGGCAAGCCGCTTTTTTTAGTGTATGTCCGTCATAGTCGTCATCTCTGAACTAGCCAGATCGATGGAAGAACGCATCTCGTTCTTGGCGGACAAGTATCAAAATCTGTCTTCACCCGACCGGGAATATCGGCGAGTTAATCAGGGGATTTTTGCGGTAAAGGATCATGTGCTGGAATAAAAGTTAATTAACTGTATGTCGAAAGAACAGGGAATATGTTGAATTTTGGCATAGGAAGGGAATGAAGTAATATTTTGTATAGTAATAAATAACCATTTTTGTTGTATATTGTTGATCGATATATAACAATGACATATAATGAGACGTAAGCCCTAGCTAATAGGGACTATATGGGAAGGGAGGGTGAATATGCTGAATACCGATCAGCTTTCACTCGCTAGACAAGTGGACATAGTATTTAAGGAATTGGAAACTGAGCTTGGCGGAATGACTTCGGGGACCGTATTCATCCAAATCCGCAACAATGTGATCGGCAAATTCGGGATCCGTCACAACCCGATTGCCGGCCGGAACGGCGTCATGTCCGAAGAGGAAAAGGGATTATCGGCAACGCAATTGCATTCTTTTCGGACGATGGCGATCGAAGCATTAAAATATAAACGTTACTGGACCCATGGGGAAATCAGCTACGATTTTGCACTGAGGCAGGACATCATTGTTGTCGACGCCATGTTGGAATCCAATTACAATATGGCAAATTTAATGATTCAGCGCTATCCGCGCAAAAATCACGTCAATACATACCAGGATTATAATGCAGACGTATCCTCCTGATTTTGAACTTATCATGTAAAAGACAGGCGACCTGCTAATGCAGACCGCCTGTCTCCCTACTTTTTAAATAGGGGGAAAACCGATTACAGGTTCGAACGACCCGACAATTGCTGCTCTGCCAATTGTACCAGACGTTTTGTGATATAACCCCCGAGGGAGCCGGTTTCGCGGGAAGTGTAGTTCCCGTAGTAACCGTCTTGCGGAATTTGCACGCCCAATTCTTGCGCTGCTTCAAATTTCAACTGTTGCAATGCAGCAGTTGC
Source organism: Fontibacillus phaseoli (assembly GCF_003337355.1). Lineage (GTDB taxonomy): Bacteria > Bacillota > Bacilli > Paenibacillales > Paenibacillaceae > Fontibacillus > Fontibacillus phaseoli. Next base: position 89,905 of record NZ_QPJW01000004.1, read on the forward strand.
TTGAGGAACGATCAGGTTATTGGAGCGGCTACCGCGGCCTTGGTTTTGACCTGCCATGTTTGTCACCTCCTTTGGCCTTTGTGATGTTAGTATGGTTTTTGGAGGACAAAATATTCGGCTTATCGTCAAACTATAGCAGTGGTAATTATTGCATTTCTCTTATGATGAACAAACAAAAAGCCACCTCCCTGTTCGGAAGGCGGCTCAGGATATATACCGGCTATAATTGTTCAGTCGGATAGATCATATCCAGATTTACGTTCAGTTCCAGACTTTGGCCCGGCTGAAGATCAATCAGTCCGGTCTCTTCATCCGGAAGACCCGAATTGGGGGCGTCCGGCAACCACGTATAAGGTTCGATACAGAGAAATTGATTCGCTTCTCCTTTGGTATATAAAACCCAATGTTTGAAGAAGGCCGGATCGGCCGAATAATGCAGTCCATAGCCATCGCTGCGAATCAGCTCGGCCTGCACGGGATGATTGCCTATTTTCAGCATTGTATCAAAATTCGTGCCTTGCAAACTCAAGCCCTCGTTCAAAGCTTCAAGTTCACCGAGCGGAGCGGTTTCTCCGGTGGTGATAATTTCCTCATCGGATAAATAGATTCCGGAAACCGGGAGTTTCAGACTCCATTGATCGGGCTCACCATCCAGCAGGAACCAGGTATGAAGCCCCAAACCGAAAGGAGCGGGCCGGTCGCCCAGATGACTTATCTTAAAAGTTTGTTTCAAGGATGCCCCCTGTAAGCGGAGCGTCATTTCCATTTTTAGCGGAACCGGGAATTGGCGCATCCAGTTCGGGTCATCGCTCGTTGTAAATTCCGTCGTAATCGCACAGCCGTCTTCATCCTCGTCGATATCGCTGACGCACCATGCCTGTGTTCTGTGTAGTCCATGGATGTGATTGTCATTCGCCGTGTTGCGGTCGAACTGGTACTCTTGACCGGCATACGAAAAATGTCCTCTGCGGATCCGGCCCGGGGGAATTAACAGCGGAATTCCGAAATGATAAGGCTTCTGCAGGTAGAAATCAAGATCCCCTTCCTCCGGACGGCGCAGTACATCGCGTTGCCGGACGTGATCCCATATGCTAATGACATTATTGCCAAGGCGGGGTAGCAGTGTGACTTCAAGTTCGCGGCTATGTAAGATATACGTATCGTAACCGTTCCATTGCCCTTTGGTCACTTTTTTCATATCGTTGCTCCTTTTCCCACATAATAATCGTATCCCTAAGCTTGAGACTATAATAACACTTTTTCTCTGGGACGAAAAATGGATTTGACATGGCAGCTTTAAGAACTATATGATGAACTTATATAAATAGATGAATATTTGTAATGCGATGATAGGGAGAAGTAAGCAAAGCGCCATTTCCTGCAGAAAGCCGGTGGTTGATGCGAACCGGTGGAAATACCTTGCCGAATGGACCTTGGAGCGCCGAGCGGAACAGGTGATGGGTTTATCCCCTTACTATAGTATGCCGGCCGTCTGATTCCACGTTACGGAAGATCAAGGCCGGAGGGCCTCATGGCGATGAATTCGCTTAGTTTTTTTCCTCCGGCGAATAAGGGTGGCACCACGGTCTCACGTCCCTTGCGGACGTGAGGCCTTTTTGCGTGCAATCTTGACGCAAGCTTACTTTCTATAACATTTTTCTTCTCGGAGGCTGATTTAAATGAAGAGAGTTCTTTCCGGCATCCAGCCCAGCGGTAAAATTACGCTAGGTAATTATATTGGTGCCTTGAAAAATTTCGTTACATTACAGGATGATTATACCTGCAACTTTATGGTGGTAGATCTTCATGCGATTACGGTACCGCAGGATCCCGCCGATTTGCGCGAACAGTCTGAAGCGGTAGCGGCCTTATTCGTTGCGGCAGGCATCGATCCAAACAAAGCGAACGTCTATATGCAGTCCCATGTGCGTCAGCACGCCCAGCTTGGATGGCTGCTGACGACGCTGACATCAATGGGGGAACTGGAGCGGATGACCCAGTTTAAAGATAAGGCCGCCGGCAAGGAATCCGTCGGCGCAGGCTTGTTTGTGTATCCGGCATTGATGGCCGCCGATATTTTGATCTATAATGCCGACCTAGTACCGGTAGGGGAAGACCAGAAACAACATCTGGAATTGACCCGGGATTTGGCCGGCCGGTTTAACCATCGTTTCGGCGATTATTTTACGATCCCGGAACCGTATATTCCGAAGGTCGGAGCCCGGATCATGTCGCTGGACGATGCTTCGAAAAAAATGAGCAAGAGCAACCCGAATGCGGGCAGTGCGATTTACCTGCTTGATTCGCCGGACGAGATTCGCAAGAAGATCAGCCGTGCAACGACTGACTCCGGTAGGGAAGTGAAGTTTGAGCCGGCGACCAAGCCGGAAGTCAGCAATTTGATCACGATCTATAGCCAGTGTTCGGGAATGTCGGTTGCAGAAGTGGAACAGCGGTACGAAGGGCAAATGTACGGTCCGTTCAAGAAAGACCTGGCCGAAGTCGTTGTCGGCGCGCTGGAACCGATTCAGCAGCGCTATCGTGATATCCGGGAATCCGGAGAGATACGCAGTATACTGCGCCAGGGTGCGGAGAGAGCTTCGGAAATGGCCGAGAAAACGCTGCGGGATGTGCAGCAATTGATGGGTTTTTTGCCAGAATAAATGAGTTGTGTGGTCTCAAGTAAAACTCACCATAATCCGGGCAGATTTTCTGCCCGGATTTTATATTTTATTGCACTGTAAAATAAGCATGTCCTAATGCGATGTCACTGAATTGTCATAATAAACCGGCGATGATCAAACGATTGTCAAACACTTTCGCATTTTGATATGATAAAGTTTATAGCGAGGGCAGGAATTCATCGAAATTTTTATGGATTTATATATATGGAACCTCTATTTCAAATATAGGAGGCATAATCACAAGTGGATAAACAATTCAGTTACCATGCACCTGCGGATTCTGCGGCGCTGTCCGTAAGGCCTTCGCCACCGGGGGAAACGGCAACCTGGAAAGATTTCGTTGCGTTGACCAAACCGGGGATTCTGCGGTCTAATCTGATTGCTGCCTTTGCCGGATTTTGGGTTGCTTCCCATTGGCAATTGCAATATGGAAAACTTATTTTAACGTTGGTTGCAACCGTTCTGATTATGGCGTCTTCCTGCGTGTTCAACAATTATTTTGACCGGGATCTGGATACCAAAATGGCTCGTACGAAAAACCGTGCACTGCCGGTAGGCAAGATTTCGCCCAAAACCGTGCTTTGGTTTGCCGTGATTTTGGGTATAGCTGGCTCGATTTTGCTGTTTGCTTTTTCCGGACCGCTTGCGGGTGTATTTGGGCTTGTCGGTATGTTCGTTTACGTTGTAGTTTATACGCTCTGGCTGAAACGGACTTCCACCTGGAGTACATCCGTAGGTGCTATCTCGGGAGCTATGCCCCCGCTGATCGGTTATGTTGCCGCATCGGGTAAACTCGATCTGGGTGCTCTGCTTATCTTCGCTTTGCTATTTCTGTGGCAGCCTCCCCATTTCTGGGCACTTGGCATTCGGCGGGTAGAGGAGTACCGTGCAGCCGGATTCCCGCTATTGCCTGTAGTTAAGGGGATTGCGAGAACAAAGCTGCAAATGATTCCATATCTCGTGCTGCTGATTCCGATTCCTGTATTAATGTATGTTTACAATTATACGGGGATGTGGTTCCTCGTTATTGGCGAAGTTCTGTCGGTGGCCTGGCTCTTTATGGCGCTCAAGGGCATTCGCTCGAAGGATAATGACGGGTGGGCCAAAAAGGTGTTCCTGTTCTCCGTCAATTATTTGACGATCGCATTGATTGTAATGATTCTGGATACCGTGTGGTTGTAATGGAGGAGTAGACCATGACCCTTTTGAAAAAGTACAAGTGGACCTGGATTTTGCTGGCTATTTGCGTCGTCTTGGCGGGATATCTGCTCTGGGATTCCTTTGCTAAACCGAAGCTGCCGGTCATTCGTCCGGTGGAGAGTTTCAGCATGGAAAATGTGGACGGCAAAACCGTGACGTTGGAGGAGACGAACGGGAAAGTCAGGCTGTTTTATTTCTTTTTCTCTAATTGTCCGGATGTATGCCCGGTGACCACGTTCCGGCTCAGCCAGGTGCAGGATGTACTGAAGGAAAAAGGGCTGTTCGGCAAAGACGCCTCCATCATTTCGATCTCCTTTGACCCGGAGCGGGATACCCGGGAGCAAATCAAGGCTTTCGGGGATAAATTCAAGGCGGATTATTCGGGTTGGTACTTCCTTCGTGGCGATCAGCAAAAAACGATGGATCTGGCGATGAACTCGTTTAAGATTCTGATCAATCAGGATCAGGACGGAAACTTTGTTCATATGGATTTGATCGGCCTGGTCGACAGGGAAGGGAATCTGCGCGAGATATACCGGCCGGAAGACACTGCCGCCCAAATCGCACAGGGTGTGGCCGATCTGGCAAAGGAATAAGCAAATAAGGTTGATCAATAGGGGCTGGCCGGGGGATAAAGGATAAATTCCTCCAGGCCGGCCTTTTCCAATTGCGCGATAACATATTCGTCAGGCGTCCCTTCTACCCCAGCGTATCCCCGGCGCGTGTAGATTTGTTCGGCATCGGGGAAAGCGTCTCTAAGTATGCCGCGGATTTTTTTGCCGGAAGGGTCATTATCCATGAATAGGTAGAGCTCGTCCTCTTTTACCCGTTTCCGCAAGGCCTCCAGCTTCAGGGAATTCAGCGTTCCGAAGGTACAATGAATCTGGACCTCTTCGTTCAACAGCCTTCGAAGTTTGCTGCGGTCGTTTTTGCCTTCAACGATGATGCTGATGGACAACGTAATCACCTCGCTATTAGTGTATACTCGCTACGACCCTTCATGCAAAACAGTACTTGTCTCGGAAAAAGCAAAACGGCCTGCCTTTGGGCAGACCGTAAATGCTGGGATTTAGCAATAAAAGAAGGGAGAGCGGAGAATGATGACAAGCAAAATGTACAATACGAGGATCGCTCCCGTTGAAGTCCAGACGCCAGCAACTACCGGCCCTGGTCCTGGTCCGCAATGATCAACGTTACCCATAGGTTCACCCCACTTTCGATTCGATCGGTTATTACACCATATACTATGTGGGACGCCCGCCTCTGCCCTGTGCGACAGCCTAAAGAGGGTAAATAGTGCAGGGTGCTTAACTCACAGACCGTTCGTACCGATGGTAGCCGGAGGTGCAGGGGGGGCATGATGTTTCCCTAGCGGAGTAAACAGCAGAACGACCATTAACAGGAGAAAGGCGAGAAAGTACGGCGAATAATTATTTTCATGCAGCATTCCTGCGGCAATAGGTCCGATGAACGAGCCGATGGACATCGCAATGGATTGCAGGGAAAATACGGTACCGAGCCGCTTACCGCCGCTGAGGTCGATAAACATGGAAGCAATAGCAGGAAAAGTGACGCCTTTGGCCATCCCGAGCGCAAAGAGCGATACCGGCAGCGGGATGAATTCCAGAGCCGCTAAAGCAAAGAAGGAAATGGCGATGCCGAAAATGCCCAGCACCGCACGATGATAAGGTGAATACCGGCTTAAAAAGAGCATCGATAGCGTCGCTAGTGCCCCGATGCTGATGATCGAGAAGTATAACCCGGTATGCATGATTCCCGACGTGCCGCCAGCCTGGAGCGGCAATTCGAAGAAGAGGATCCCTTGGGAACAGGATACGGCTAGCGGAAGTAAGTAGTAACGTAACGGAATTATGTTGATTTTGACAGGGACGTGCGGTGTGCCGGCCGGGATCAAAGCTTTTTCCTTCTTGGGCTCGTGGATAGTGAAGACGGCGATCAGGCCTGTCACGATCAGGAGCCAGCCAAGCGACTGGAACGTAAGCGAAAAACCGGTCTGAGCCACTAAAAATGCGCCCGCAGCAGGCGAAACTACGGAAGCAAGCGTGTGCATGACTCCATGGCCGGCCATCAGTTTGCCTTGCTGAACCGGATTTTTAGTCAGGGAAGCGAGCATCGCCAGGCAAGCCGGCGACAAAAAGGCAAGCACGAAGCCGCTGATCGAGCGGAGCACGAGGAGCTGCCAAGGTTCGGTGACATGTGCTTGCAGCAGCAGAATGCAGCCTGCTCCGATCAGGCTGAAAATCATGTAGCCCTTGCTCCCGTGCCGGTCCACCCCCTGCCCTGCCATTAGATTTCCGGGCAGGTGGGTCAGCGCATAGATCCCCATCATCCAGCCGATAAAGGTAGGTGCAGCGCCGAGAGATAGCGCAAACGGCGTAAGGATGGGATATTGGGCGTGCAGATCGAAGAAAGCGAGAAACATAAAGAAATAAAGCCAGAATGCCATTTTCATTACCTTGTGCCTCCCCTGAAAGTACTTATTCTCTACTTGTACGTTTCAAGGGACGAACTTATTACCGGATCGGAGTCATTGAAAAGCCTCCAATTCCTGGTTTTAACGGAAAAACGGGGTTAAGCTGACACTGGACTGGGCCATCATGTATAATGTATAAGGCATAATGTGTTTGCATGATGGATGTGATAATTACGGATTTGGGAGCGTGGGTCATGTTGGATTTGGATTTGCAGGTGTGGACTGAGTTTTTGAAGCAAAACTGGCTGGTCATCGTGGTCGCGCTGGTTGTGCTGTTCCTGGTGCTGAATTTTGTTAAAACCGTCATTAAATGGGCGCTTGTCCTGGTGATCGCCGCTTGCGTGATCATTTACAGCGGCGTTTCGCTGAAGGATATCGGAGATGCCGTGTCGACCGTAAAGGAGCAGGGAATCGATAAGGTTGCCGAGATCAGCAAGACGGAAGCTTTGAATATGATGAAAAAAGAAGCGGCTGAAGCCAAAATGACGCGGAATCCGGACGGTACGTTTTCGATCACAACACCGAATCTGGAAGTTACCGGGTCGGAAGGTGCGGATAAAGTAAAAGTGATGTTTCATGGCGTCTCGCTCGGAGAATGGAAAATAAGCAATGCGCTGGAAGTGTTTATTCAGGAGGCCAAACGAAATTCTCAATAATGCCTGCTTGATAAGGAAGGTACAGGACATCCAGAATGGAGGCTGACGATGACGGAGAGTTGGTTGCAAAGCTTGGGTGATTTTAATCTGGTATCCGCCTTGTTGTTGATCATCCTGCTGTTCTCGATGCTGCAAGGCTTGCTGAGGGGCGCTTCCCGCAGCGCCGGCAGGCTGGTGTCCCTGCTGAGCGGAGGCGTGCTGGCGGTGTTCGGTATGCTGGCATCCATTCCGCTTACCTTATGGTTATCCCCGCTTGTGCAGGGATGGCTGAATGGAGTAATGCTACCTGAGCGGGACTTGTCCAAATGGGAACAGATTTATTATACGCTGCTGACGGCGGTCCGCGATTTTCCGCTGATGCGTTTTGCAGTGCTATTCATGCTCAGTTACTGGCTGATCCGCACGTTGCTTGGACTTGTTTCGGCGTTTGCGTTCGGCGGGAGTTCCTGGCTGGGGCGGCTTGTCTTTGGCGGAGAGCGGCCTGCTACTTTGCTGAGCCGGTTGACGGGGGCGGCTATCGGCGGTGTAATCGGTGCGGCCCGGTGCTTGCTGGTCATCGCCGTATTGTTTATCACGGTGACGCTATTTCCCGACAGCGGCTTCAGCCGGTATGTCGAAGCCTCTCCTGTGTATCAGCAAGGAGCGCGAACCGTAATTGAACCGCTGTCAGGCAACTTGATCAAGGAGAAGCTTCCGGTGTTTACCCGCGGGGTGGAAGAGGAGCTTAACGGAATTCTGCAGCGGAGGTACGAGGTAATCGATGCCGACATCCCGCAGGATATCGGACAAGCTGCGGCCAAGATCACCGACGACGCCAAGAATGATGAAGATAAGGCCCGCCTCCTATACGATTGGGTCGGATCGAGGGTGACCTATGATTACGACAAGGTCGAAGACTACGAGAAGAACGGGAATTGGCGCGAGCAGACGCCGCAAATGACGTTCGATACCAAACGGGGCGTATGTATCGATTATTCCCGTTTGTACGCTGTCATGGCCCGTTCGCAGGGGTTGCAGGTGAAAGTAGTCACCGGACTCGGCTATGACGGACGGGGAGGATACGGGCCGCATGCCTGGAACGAAGTGTATTTATCGGAGAAGGAGAAATGGGTACCGCTGGATTCTACCTGGGCCGGCAGCGGCGATTGGTTCAATCCGCCGGCATTCAGCGAGACGCATATTCCCGATAAGATTGTTTAGCGTTTCGTGGTATGGGAAAAACTCCGGCTATTTTCTTGAACCCTTTGAGAAATAGCCGGGGTTTTTTCCGGTTTATGCGGTATTTATCTCCCGAAATAAAATAACTGGGAAACGCTGTAACTTCGCCATGCCTATTTCCGTTATGTTAATATATAAGGGATGAATCAAATGGATTAAGGGGAATCGGAAATGAAGAGTGTGTATACGGACGATCCACGGGAACAAGAAGCCGCGATGCAGCGTCATTTTAATATTCGACTGAATATGTTTTTCTTCAGTGCTTTCGCTATTTTCACGGTCATTATCGTTCGGCTGGCGATTCTTCAATTCGTGGAAGGTCCAAGCCTGTCGCAGCAGGAGACGGCCATGAGGGTGAAGGAAGTGCCTTTATCGCCGATCCGGGGATCCATTATAGCCGCCGGAGGCGAGAAACTGGCCTACTCCACGCCCGTACAGTCCCTGTACATTACGTTGCAAAAGGATTACAGCACCACCACCGACCGAGGGAAAGAGAACCGTCCGGAAGCGTTGGCGCTGGCCGACAAGCTGAAGGAAGTATTCGATAAATACGGGGATCCGAATGCCACCAAGATGACGAAGGAAGAGATCATCAAGGCGATGGATCTGGATTACCGGCTGAACAACGGCTTTAGTGCCCGCAGAATCAAGATTGATTTAACGAAGGAGGAAGTGGCTTACTTCCTTGAACGGAAGAATCAGTTTCCCGGCATAGAAGTCGTCGAGGAGAGCATCCGGCATTATGATAAGGATACCGTGGCGGTGCAGACGGTCGGATATTTGAAAAAGTTCTCCAATGCGTCGACTACCGAGGCTTCTGATCTCCAGTATTATAAAAATATTCGGGAGCAAAAAGACACGGACCCTTCTCTGCAATACACAGAAACTGAACTTGTCGGATACGACGGCTTGGAGCTCTATTATCAAGAGGAACTTCGCGGTAAGAACGGTTTCAAAAGCGTGCCGATAGATCCGCGGAACATGGCGACAGGCATCCCTGAGGTGACTCCGCCGGTAAAAGGGTATGACCTACACACAACGATTAACAAAAATATTCAAATGGTCGCAGAGCAGGCAATTCTGGATCAAATTGATTGGGTCCATAAAAATCCGGTTTCGGGGAAAACCCATCCTAATGCCAAAACAGGTTATGCTGTAGCGATGGAAGTCGATACAGGTAATGTTGTGGCAATGGCCAGTATGCCTGATTATGATACAAACGTTTGGCAAAGTGGGGGGATTGATCCGGAAGAATGGAATAAAATTAATAAGAATTACCAGAATGGAACGATTACGCCATATAGCTCGGGCCAATCGGGACATGATTTTGGTTCGAACGTATTGCTTGGTTCCACAGTTAAACCTTTGTCCGTCTTGATCGGGCTTAACGAAAATTTGTTTACGACGAATACTTATTATACAGACCGAGGTATCGCATATTTTGGTAAAAATGATTCATCAAGCGTCCGAAACTCAGGGCGTAGAGCGTATGGACCGCTTGATCCGTCTGGTGCTATTTTCCATTCTTCTAATACCTTTATGGTGGAGATGATTGGGGAAAAACTATATAGCAAGTATGGTGCAGATGGCATTGATGTATGGGATAAGTATATGAAAGAGTTTGGTCTCGGAGTATCTACAGGCGTAGATTTGCCGAGGGAATTTCTTGGCTCCTTAGGCTACAAAGATAAGTCCGAAACACCACTTTCCCGGTTAGTATATGCTTCCTTTGGTCAGAATGGAGGCTACACAACGATGCAGTTAGCTCAGTACACAGCTACGCTGGCAACTCACGGTAAACGGATGCAACCGCATCTTGTCAGCAAAATCACGGACGAGAACAACAATATCGTTGAAGAATCTAAACCTACGGTGCTTAATGAAGTTAAGTTTAAGGAGGCATATTGGAAGGAAGTTATCAGTGGGATGAAAACTGACGTTAGTTCTGCGTTCGCGGGTTTCCCGTATGATTTTGCCCGAAAGACAGGAACCTCGGAGCAGTATGCCAAAGGTGAAAATAGAGACAACGGTGTATTTATAGCCTTTGCTCCTCGCGAGAACCCGAAACTTGCTGTGGCGGTCATCGTTCCCGAAGGTGGCTTTGGCGCATGGAGTGCTGCGCCGGTTGCCCGCAAAATCTTTGATGCTTACGATCAAGAGTATGGACTCGATGGGGTGCCGAAGAAAGCACAAAACCATATTGTGAATGAGTAGAAAATTTAAATCACCTGTTAGTACTGGATGCTAGATGACCGGTATTCACAGGTGTTTTCATTTGTTAATAGTAATTTTCAATTGAGGAAAACTTAGAAGATCCTCGTTTCCTTCCTAACAGTAACTAGAACTTTTCTAAGTGGGGGAATTGGATATGTAAATAGAATAAATAGATGCAGTTTTAATCTGATTAAATTATGGAGCAACATTCAACTAGTTAACACTTGACGGATCGTGACTGAATTGAGGTACCTTAATTTTCTGAGTATTCATGTTTAATACAGTGCCCCTACAGAAAGGGTTGCAGCGATTGGATCAGTTGATATAGGCGAATTTAACCTGGGCGCTGTATAAATCAAATCCTGCTTCTTTTAACCCACTGCAGCGAGATGCACGCGTCATTCAGTTGATAAAAGATATACTGATGAATTCTCTGGGCAGCATAGCGGGTGAATATGACAATAAGCCCTCATGTATTCTGTACATAAGCCGAGAACGCCATTTCAGAGTATATCATATATGAATTCTATGGGAGGTGAGTATGAAACAGCTAGAAGCCTAGGAGACATGTACAACATTCTGAAAGACATTCGTTGTTTGCTAAAGGAACCGAAGAGTTTTCACCAAAGCTGCAATTATATTGAAAATTCCAAATAATTTTAAGACACTTATAAAACGGTGTATGATTCACACAAATAAATCAATAGCAGATTGTTAAAGAATTCGCGAATTTAATATTTGAAAAATCGATTAAATCTTATTCAGAGAATAGTTGAGCAATTTGAAAAACTGCTATCTAGAACCAACTATGGTTCTCCGGTTTTAATTTAACATAAGTAAACTGTTAACTAGCTTGATTACCGAGGTGCTTTAGTTTTAATTCAATGTTTTCATCACGGTGTACATAGCGGTTCTAAGCTGCCGAGCGAAAGGTTCAAGATTATCAAGAACGTCATTGCGATGTAAATGTCCTCGCCTGAACTTTGAATAAAATTGATTGACAGCGGCATGGAGTAACGCATTCATCTCCTATAACTGATTTCAAAGGCTGGGAAACCAGTACTTTAGACTCATTAACTCGCTAATACTATCGATCTATTTTTGGAATAATATATTGAAAATATGGAATAAAGAGGTATAATAAAAGTGAAATAATAACAAATTTAGGAGGTTTTAAGAATGAAGAAATTATCACTTGCTATGTTGTCCCTTGTATTTCTGTTTTCCTTTGCCACAAGTGTTTTTGCAGCAACAACTGGTAGTGTGACATCAACTCGTAAAGATAATGCAGCTAAGTCAATAACAATAACGGGTTCAGGGAAATACATGAAATTCACAGTTACGTATTCAGGAAGTGTTGGAGATGGTTATGGCGGGGATGGTGTATTGATAAAGAAAACCAGCGCGAGCACCGGTGAGGAAATTGCCTCCTTTAATGTGGATCCGTCCAGTAAATCCCAGTCTACCGATGTATGGCTTGATAAAAACGCAACCTATATTCTGCAGGCTGACGTAAGCATTTTTGCTGCTTCAGATGCATCTGTTACAGCTTCTATTAAAGAAAGGTAATTTTAACTTAACTAATCTTTTTAAACAATACCCCCTTTTTTAATAAAAAGATCACTGAGGCAATATTGCTAAAGTGATCTTTTTTTATTCCACAGATTTTTTCGTATAGCTAAATTCTAGTTATTTTAAAGAACAGGGTAAGACTGTGTAAATTTTAGTTTGATTAATCAATAGGACAGAAAAAATACATAAAAGAGCGACGAATAGCACTCATTTTAGTAACAATGCTTAGTGAGGTAGCGTAGATTTTTAATCTTTTTGGATTTACAAAGCGGTCGCGTTTTAACTAAACCTTTTTCTTAGATTGAATAGTGAAGCAATGCGAATCGATGGTAAGAGCTTTAACGCCCGTTTGACTCAATTGAGGTTGTAAAGAATTTATTTATAGATATAGACTGTGAAACACTGTGTGTTATACCTATTTATACAAAGTACAAGAGGATCCATATTGCTGGAGGTAGCCCGTGAGAATGGAGCATAGTAAGTACAACGACAAAAGTATATTTGGCCAAGGGATTTGGACATTGAAATAAGAATAAAGGAATAGAATAGTTGTTGAAAATTTTCGACACACACAAAAATTCCTCTTGCTTTTTTGTATGTTTATGCCTTAAAATTTGCACTAACGAAACATTTTTATATTAGACTAAAACTTAATGCCAAGGGAAACAAGTGTTTACTTGTACAACATTCGAGGTCGAATACTGAAATTGTAGCCAAACACGTAAATTACAGCTCAATACTGAAATTTTGGATTCGATAGAGAACTGAATTTGTGGGAGGAGATAACCAGATGAAAAAGATAGAGGCAACTGAGATCAAGGTGAAGAAAAGCCCGTTACAAAGGGCGAAAATGACGTTAAGCGTATTGGCGCTAATCGTGATTGCCGCATGTGCCAAAGTGGAGGGAGAGCCAGATCAGCAGCGGCGCGCGGAGGATGGCGGGAAGATTCAAATCGTTACGACGATCGGGATGATTACGGATGTTGTTCAGGAAATCGGCGGCGGCGAAGTCGAAGTAAAAGGTTTGATGGGGCCGGGCGTGGACCCGCATTTGTATAAGGCTTCTCAAGGCGATATTCAGAAACTGGACGATGCGGACATGATTTTTTACGGCGGTCTGCATTTGGAAGGAAAGATGACGGAGATTTTCGAGAAGTTGGAGAAGCGGAAGCCGACCGTCGCCGTTTCCAGAGACATTGATCCATCCTTACTGCGGTCCGGTGAAGATGCCGGGGGTTCCCAGTATGATCCGCACATCTGGTTTAATGTGAAGCATTGGGTCTCCGCGGCCGAAACGATTCGGGATACGCTATCCGAATATGATCCGGCTCATGCCGCCGAGTACGGGAAGAACGCGGAAGCCTACATTGCGGAGCTCAATAAACTGGACGCGGAGGTTCGGGAACGTATCGCCGAAATTCCAGAAGAAGGACGCGTGCTCGTCACGGCGCATGATGCTTTCGGTTACTTCGGAGACGCTTATGGCATCAAGGTAATGGGGCTACAGGGGATCAGTACGGCATCGGAATACGGCTCGAAGGATGTCAGCAAGTTGCGCGATTTTCTGGTGGAAAATAAAATCAAAGCGGTATTCGTAGAATCCAGCATACCTACCAAGTCGATGGAAGCGGTCATTGCCGGAGCGAAAGAACTGAGCCATGACGTCAAAATTGGCGGCGAATTGTACTCCGACTCCATGGGCGAACCGGGATCGGATGCAGACACATATATCAACATGGTGCGTCACAATGTGAACACCATTACCGAAGCATTGAAATAAACTGTAAGGGTGTAGGCTAGCCCAGGAAAAGGAGGAACTGAGATGACTACTGCCAATCCTCTCGAAGTCAATCATTTAACAGTGGCATATCAGAAAAAACCGGTACTAAACTCGGTTTCGTTTCAAATCCCGTCAGGAAAGCTGATCGGTGTGCTGGGCCCCAACGGAGCGGGGAAATCCACGCTGCTTAAGGCGGTACTCGGTCTTATACCAAAGGTTGAAGGTGAAGTGAAAATATTCGGTCGTCCCTATCAGGAGCAACGGAAAGTCGTCGGATATGTGCCGCAGCGGGAATCGGTCGACTGGGATTTTCCGACGAACGCGCTGGACGTCGTGATGATGGGACGTTACGGCCATCTGGGTTGGTTCCGCCGCCCAGGGTCCAAAGAGCGGGAAATTGCGATGGAGTGTCTGGGCAAAGTCGGGATGGCGGATTACGCCGGACGGCAAATCAGCCAATTATCGGGCGGTCAGCAGCAGCGTGTATTTTTAGCCAGAGCACTGGCTCAAAACGCCCGATTGTACTTCATGGATGAACCGTTCGCCGGCGTCGATGCCACAACGGAAAAAGCGATCATCCAATTGCTGCACGAACTGAAAGAACAGGGAAAGACTGTTCTGGTTGTACATCACGACTTGTCCACAGTACAGGAGTATTTTGACCATGTTCTGCTTCTGAACGGCGAACTGATCGCAGCGGGACCGACAAGCGAGATATTTACGGCGGAACATCTTCAGCAAACTTATGGCGGGCGGATCGCCATGCTCCAGGATTTCGCCGCCGTACCAGCAGGGAAGGTGTAGGCTTATGCTATCAACATTTTTTAATTGGCTGAGCGATCCCAACATGCAGTGGATTCTGATGGGTTCATTGCTGCTCGGGCTGGGGAGCGGAGTGATCGGCTCGTTCACCTTTTTGCGCAAGCAGAGCCTGCTCGGTGATGCGTTGGCTCACGCAGCGCTGCCTGGCATATGTATCGCGTTTATGCTCAGCGGAGTCAAATCGATCGGCCTTTTCATGATTGGAGCGATTCTTTCCGGGATGCTCGCCACCTTCGGAATTCATGCCATAACCCGCTATTCCCGCATTAAGCAGGATGCTGCGCTCGGCATCATCTTATCGGTCTTTTTCGGCGTTGGCGTCGTCATGATGACCAAAATTCAGCATAGCGGAAACGGCAATCAAAGCGGACTGGATAAGTACATGTTCGGGCAGGCTGCTTCCATGATGCTCTCCGACGTTTATTTGGTCGGCATCGTGTCTTTGATCCTGGTCGCTGTATGTACGTTATTGTTCAAAGAGTTTAAACTGGTCAGCTTCGATCCGGGATTCGCCCGGGGTATGGGACTTAAAGTCGGGCTGCTGGAACAGCTGCTGCTCTTGATGACCGTGATTGCGGTCGTCGTCGGGATTCAGGCGGTCGGCGTAGTGCTCGTAGCCGCATTGCTGATTACGCCGGCGGTAGCGGCGCGTTACTGGACCGACGCTTTGAGCGTCATGATCGTACTGGCTGGCGTGTTCGGCGCCCTTTCGGGCGTTACCGGCACGCTGATCAGCGGAACGCTATCGAACTTGCCGACGGGACCGGTTACGGTATTGGCAGCAACTTCGTTATTTTTGGTCTCCGTCATTTTTGCTCCGAATAGAGGAATGCTCGCCAAGTTGCTACGGCGTTTGCGTCAGCGCAACGAAATGAAGCGAGGGTATGACGTAGCGGGTATGGCCGCTGTCGATATGGCGGTCATCTCAAAAAGAAGTCATGCGGCGGAAAGGAGTGCGGAGTAATGGCTGATTTTTGGATCATTCTAACCGGCACGCTGGTTGCCGCATCCTGCGGGGTGCTGGGCTGCTTTCTCGTACTCCGTAAAATGGCGATGGTTGGCGATGCGATTAGTCATTCCGTTTTGCCGGGGATCGCGATCGCCTTCCTGATCAGCGGAACGCGAGATTCCTTCTTAATGCTGGTGGGTGCCGCCGTATTGGGCTTGATAACGGTATTTCTGATTCAGACGCTACAGCAAGGAGGTCTGCAGTCCGACGCTTCCATCGGGATTGTATTTACGGCTTTGTTTGCCGTGGGCGTGATCCTGATCAGTCGGAATGCCGCTCATATCGACCTCGATCTGGATTGCGTACTGTTTGGTGAAATTGCCTATGTTCAATGGGATACCCTCATCGTGAACGGGTACGATCTTGGACCGGCGGCCGTCTGGATGCTGGGCGGCACGTTGTTAATCGTGCTGGTCGTGATCGGCCTGTTCTACAAGCAGTTCAAGCTGTGCGCCTTCGATCCCGCATTGGCTGCGGCCCTCGGAATTCCGGTAGCACTGTTCCACTACCTGCTCATGGGGCTGGTTTCGCTGTCCACGGTTGCTTCCTTCGAAAGCGTCGGAGCGATTCTGGTGGTCGGTATGCTCATCGTTCCGGCTTCAACCGCTTATCTGTTGACCGACCGGCTTAGCGTCATGCTGATCTACAGCGTCTTGGTCGGTGCCGCCAGTTCAGCCGGCGGGTATTATGCGGCAAAATGGCTGGATGCCTCCATCGCGGGATCCATGATCACTGTTGCCGGTATCCTGTTCATCCTGGCCTTCGTATTTTCACCGCTCCATGGCCTTGTGGCCCGATATCAAAAACGCCGGAGCTTGAAGGCGGCATCGGCCTAAGTAGCTATACTGGTAAAGGTATCTACAAAGGTATCGGAGCCACCTGCTTCGGGTTCAGCATTGGTTCGGATGTTATTGGGAGCCATAGATGACTTCATGTAGCTCCTGCCGCAAAGGCGGGGGCTTTTTTGCGTGGAGTTTCTAAGACTTACGGACATGTAAAAAATAGTTCCGCTTTCCAGCGGTAATGAAACAATTGCTTTATGGCTTCTGTTTATCGTCAATATAATTCCACTTAGTCTGGGATGTTGTATCCATACCTAATGATTCCATGTTGGCAATGGCCTCTTTAAGCTCCTCACTAAATTTACCCTCTTTGAGACACTGGCCTCGATGACGGTTCGATCATTATTTTTAAAAGCCAAATCCAAATAAGAGATATTTCCGTCCGAGTTGTTCAATTCCATCCTTAAATCTTCTTTCTCGTTGTTTACGATCTTATAACTAAATATTGTTTCCACTCCATTAAAGACTTGAGTGAAGGAGTCTTTTGTAATATAGATATCATAGCTAATGTCCTGTTGTGTGTCTGTTGCTTTCCAGTGTCCTAAAAGACCGTCGGTAGTATTTCCAAGCCCGCAGCCAGAAAAAATAACAAACATAGAAATAAAAATAATGAAAGTCAGGATGTGCGTATCCTTGTTTTGTGACATACTAGTTACTCCCCCAAAAAATTAATGAATTTTAATAGTTTAACACAATCGTCATCGGGATGCAGGGGGAGGCTCTGGCAGGCGTACTTTCGAAGTATGATTATTCACCGGGTTTATACACAGCAACGGATTCAAAAAACAAATTCCTCATCTCTTCCTCTATATCAGGAGAAAGTTCCTTGAACCCATCTTCTTGAAGATACTGCATTCATTAAATCTATCCCGAATTTGACCGATAAATCAATGTGCTTAGTTCAACTTAAATAGAGACAATAGTTTATATCCATTTTAAAAGGAGAGAGACAATGAAAAAGAAATGGTGCATACCGTCTATTATGCTGCTGATTCTCGCGCTAACCGGGTGTGGCAAACTGGCAACGGAAGCAACGGAAGTGCCGGTCATCACATTCGACGGCACGGAGATAACCTTGGGGAAATCGAAATTGTCGGAGCTGAACGGTGCAGGATTTACTCAAGTTGATTCGGAGTATGGATTCAAAGGAGACAGTTTGGAAGGGATGACGTTTAGCCCGGATTTGTACTATTTTACTAAAGGAGAAGAACAACAGTATGCCGGACTTGCTTTGCTGAATGAAGCCAGAGAGCAGAAGCCGATTGAAGAATGCAGCATCTATAGGGTGAGCTATGACATGAATCTTCCTAATACGTCCATCGTTTACCCGGATATATTGATTAATAACGTAAATTATCGCGGGTACAGCTTGGACCAGGTAAAGGAAACGATGGAAGGCAAAAAGATTAGAAGTGAGGATAAGAGATTTATTATGTATGACGACGGAGAATACAAATACACATTTGATTTTGGTGATGACGGAACAGTCGTTTCGATCAATCTCGAAAAAGACTTTCCAAAGTATTTTCCTCAACCCTAGCTTCACATAAGGAACTCCCCTGCATGCGGGCAGATTTATTTTCCCGCTTCGAGGCAAATGAAATCACTGTCTTTGTTGGGTCCTAGTGTTTATGATAAAATGGCGTTATGCTATCGAAGGAAAATGGATGAAGTGGAATTCGAAAAGCTTAAAACGGACTGAACAGAATGGAGGACTTCTGTTGAAGTATAAACTATTGGCGCTGGATATGGACGGAACGCTGCTGAACGATAATCATCAAATTTCTCCGGAGACGGAGAAGTGGATTCGTAAAGCCGCCGCAGCCGGAGTACACGTCTGTTTGTCGACCGGAAGAGGCTATAACGAGGCGGCGCCGTTTGGAGTGCAGTTGGGGCTCGAAACGCCGATGATCACGGTAAACGGAAGCGAAATATGGAAGTCGCCTCATGAGCTCTATCATCGGGAGCTGTTCGATAAAGAAATCATTGCCCGCATGTATGACATCTCGCAGGAGCACGGCGTTTGGTTCTGGGCTTATTCCGTGGAAGGAAGCTACAACGAGAACAATTGGGATCCCGGACTGCTGGAAGTCAACCAATGGCTTAAGTTCGGTTACCATACCGAAGATGACGAGATCCGCCATAGCATTATGATGCGGCTTCAGGATCTTGGCGGATTGGAGATTACGAATTCATCGCCTTACAACCTCGAGATTAACCCGGCGGGCATCAACAAGGCGAGCGGAATCCGGACTGTCTGCAAATTGTTGGGTATAGATATGTCCGAGACGGTAGCTATCGGCGATAGCCTGAACGATCTTGCCGCAATCCAGGCCGCAGGACTGGGCGTTGCGATGGGAAATGCACAAATTGCGGTCAAGGAAAATGCGGATGTGGTGACCGCCTCCAACAACGATGATGGCATTGCGCTGATCATCCGTGATTACATTTTGCCAGGGGAGTGAGGTAAGTGATCGCTGCGCTCGGTTGGATCTTAATCATCTTGCTGTTTGTGGTCGGTATGGCGGGGGCGGTTTACCCTGTTTTACCTGGAGTCGTCGCCGTATATTTTGCTTTTTTCGTCTACGGCTGGTTTTTCTCGTTTGAACCGTTCGGTTGGTTTTTCTGGATCATTCAAACGCTGATTGTCGTGGTTCTGCTTGTGGCGGACTACCTGGTAGGCGCTTGGGGCGTTAAAAAATTCGGCGGCAGCAAATTGTCCGTCTGGCTCAGTACGATCGGCATCATCATCGGACCGTTCGTCATTCCTGCCTTTGGCCTTGTACTTGGGCCTTTGCTCGGTGCCATGATCGGCGAATTGATCAAGGGAGAAACGATTTCCAAAGCCTTCAAAGTCGGGGTCGGCTCCGTCGTCGGCCTGTTCAGCAGCATCGTTGTAAAAATCTTGCTTCAACTGGCCATGATCGTTGTTTTCATCATATGGATCCTCATGTTCTAGAAAAGAAAGAAGGAATTTTTCTTGTCGAAGAAAGAATCGTTTATTAAAGGCACGCTGATCCTGGCGGGGGCGGCGCTTCTGGTTCGTTTGCTGGGCTTGTTCCAACGGGTTCCCCTGGAGCACGTATTCGGAGACACGGGAAATGCCTCATACGGCTTGGCAAACAATGTTTATTTAATGCTGCTGACCATAGCTTCGGCAGGCATTCCGAGCACGCTAAGCAAAATGGTATCGGAACGGTATGCCTTGAATAAACCGGAAGAAGCCCGGCGGGTCTACAAAGCGGCGCTGATGTTCGGCGCCGTGTCCGGGGTTTTGATTACGGTGTTTTTATATCTGATCGCTCCGTATTATGCCACGAATATCGCCAAGGTTCCGGAAGCCTCGGCGGCTATACGGGCGATTGCTCCTGCCTTGCTTTTGTTCCCCACCATTGCGATGATGAGAGGTTATTTTCAGGGCCGCGGCAATATGACGGCTTCCGGCATTTCGCAAATCATGGAGCAAATTTTACGGGTCATCACAGCGATTGGCCTTGCATTTGTTATGTACGGTATGGGGTATTCGGATAAATGGCTGGCTGCGGGCGCATCCTTCGGCAGCGTGTTCGGGAGCATCGGGGCATTCGGCGTCATGGTTTATTATGCTATGAAGCTGCGCAAAGAGGATGAGCGCAAATTGCCTCCTCTTGAATCCGGAACAACCGGAGCGGATATTCCGTACAAGCGTATATACCTGGATATTTTTAAATTGTCGATTCCGATCGTATTGACTTCCCTTACCGTATCGGCAGTCAACTTTATTGACGGTTCTATCGTCAAGACGCTGCTCATCAACCACATCGGTGAAGCGGCAGCCGAACAAGCCCTGGCATTCTTGACTTCCAGAGCCCAGATGGTGGCGGGTATTCCCCCGATTTTAGCGATAGCGCTCAGTACTTCTTTGATTCCTGTTATCTCGGCGGCGTTCGTCAAGAAGGATGAAGCTCATTTGCGGAGTCAGGTAACGCTGGCCATGCGGGTTTCCATTCTTTCGGGCCTGCCGCTGGTCCTTGTGCTTGGAACAACCGCCTATTCGGTAAACGGCCTTTTGTTCAAATCGCTGGACGGTTACGGCATCGTTGGATTTTTAACGTTTATGACGATCTTCCAAATTACGATGATGACCAGCAACTCCATTCTGTTGGGAGTGGGCAAGCCTTATTTATCCATGGTGAACGTGATGGTCGGGATTGTAGTCAAATTGGTCGCAAGTTACGCGTTGGCTCCGGTCTGGGGAATTTACGGAATCATTACCGCAACGGGCCTTTGTTTCCTGGTCATAACGCTTTTAAACTTGTGGACGATGAAAAAAATCGTACCGTTTTCCCTCATGGGCAACCGTTGGGTCGGGTTTCTCCTGACCGTCGTCGTCCTCGGCGGCGCGGGTTACGGTTTGAACCAGGCAGGCATTCAAATGGTTTCGATCATGCCGGCACGGGTGGCTTTTTTCTTGACCTGTTGCATCGTCGGTCTCGCCGTGGTGGCGCTATATCCGGTTATGCTCGTCCTGCTGCGCGTGGTGCGCAAGGATGAACTGCCCGGTTATCCGGCGCCGTTGCGCAAATTGCTGTCTCCGCTGATGCGGCTGCAGCGCTCCGGTCAAGCCGGTTCATCCAAGTAAGCCTGGGATGAGCACAGAGGCCGTTGTTTTTGCCTTGCGATTGATGTCGAATTGCCCGGGAAATGTGGTCGGCTACGGCAAAGGGACCCAACATTAGTGAGGCAGACAATAGTGGCATTATTAGGCTTTATGTCTGCCTGTGGTTCTCGTCGCCGGCCGCATCGTGGACGAGGGCGGTTTTGAGGATGCCGTCGCGATGTTCGCGACTGATGTCGCATAGATACGGCGGCTGGGGCGCGCTGATGCCGTCAAGCGCGCTGTGGTCCTTAAGCCAATCTTCCCTGGAGATTGGCTCATAGGGGGTGTCGCCCCAAGCGTCCAACAGCTTGGGGCTATAGAGACGCTTGCCCGGCGGCAGCGTCTCGCCTTCCAGAAGCTCTGACCCCTGCATCGGGGAGGTCAGAGCTTCTTTGCTATTGGCCGTGAACAATTCCGGCCAATAGTCACCGCGCGAGCCGCTGTGCGGCACGCTGGCGGCGAAGCGCTCCGCGCCGCTGCGCACGGCGCGGAGACCCATGAGCATCGCGTACAGGCTCTTGCCTAGCGCGATGCGGTCCGGGAGGCTGCCGAAGTCGGAGACGACGCGCCCCGCGAGGCGGTGCACGACGTATTTCACTCGGCCTCCCTCCTCCAAGAGCTGCCCCAATCCGCTCTCTTCTTCTGCGGATTGTTTCCCGGGCTCGCCGACTCCCGAGCCGGCGAGCCCATCCCCGCTGGAGAAGAACTGTTCGTCATTCTCATAGGCCTTCAGTTCCTCTCTCGCCGAGTGTCTGGGCGTAACCTGATCACCCGGCGAGGCGGATTTCTCGGCGGGTTCCTCCTCGGAACCCGCCGCCGCTATTTTATCTTGCTGCTCCGCTTCGCACTCCTCCGCTTCCGCTTCGAGCAACGGAAATACTACCTGATTCAAACCTGCCAGGCTTTGCAGATGGAAAGGGACTTTGTCGGTAATATGTCTCTGATAATAAGGATGGCGGATGACCCGTTTTTCGATATAGTTTTGTTCGTTAATAATCAATCCAACCGTCAGAAGAGCGCTGCCCCTATCGATCCAGAACCGCTCCCAAAAAGGGCGCATAAAGCCGGAGACGTGGAAATAGGAAAGCAGGTGGAAACGGCTGGAGCCGAGTTCACGGCTTTTTATGTACAGGAGCAGTTGGGGATATGCGTCTTGAAAAATCAGGGCATTGCTGCGCTCCAAAAAGCGGTAGTACGCCCGTTTTTCGGTTTCATCCATGAGATCGGCCATTCTGCCGCGCAGGTCCGTCATATTCCACCCGGCATTCCGGGACACCATATGGGCAAGGAACGCCCAATGCAATTCCGGATACGCCTGATAACAGGCCAGGTACGCCTCCGTACGGGTAATATTACTGCTTCCCGCACGGCTGGTCGCCAAAGCGATCTCCTCCGCTAGTGCCAGGTCACCTTCGCTCCACTCATCCTCCCGGGGGGCGGTTCTCCCTGCCGGTCCCCGCCGCAGCAAGTCTTCGATTTCCGCGGCTACCGTGCGTGCGGAGGCTTCCTTCCAGCCAAGGGAAGTCCGGTCCTCCCGCAGGCGGCTGGACTCGGCAATCCCCGCAGCTTTACCTTTGAAGGTTTTTCCGAGCAAGGTGGGGAGCCGGCGGATAAGTTCCTTGAGTCCCGGGGCGGGGGCCGGACCTTCCGGGTTGTGTGGGCTCTGCATCATAGGGGTCCTCGCTTTCTATTCCGATCATCAAATTTCATATTACAAGTATGGCCAAAAGTTTGACTTCCACTCCGGGTTTTGGTTGACTTAAAGAGGAACCATAATAAAAGCTTAAAAAAGTACAGACAGAAAGGAATGAAGCTCATGAAACAGGTGCAAAGCGCAGCCGAGTTTGGCATAAGCATCCAATCCAGCAACCTTGTCGTAGCGGTTTTTAAAGCGGACTGGTGCGGGGACTGCAAGTATATCGACCCCTTTATGCCGGAGGTTGAAGAGAAATACGGCGACCGTCTCACGTTGATTGAAGTGGACGTAGACAAGGTCGGTGACGTTAGCCAGGAACAAAACATTTTGGGAATACCGAGCTTCGTCGCCTATGCGGACGGTCGGGAGCTTGTTCGCTACGTGAATAAACTCCGTAAATCACGCGAGGAAATTGAAGATTTCTTGAATAAGGCGCTGGATGTGTACCATACCTTGCACGATACGGCCGAAAGAAAAGAATAGCTGTTATCCAATTTCAAACGACAAAAATCACATCGCCCCTGGCCCGTACAGGCGGCGATGTTTGTGTTTTTGAACATTCTGTAACGTTTCTCTATGATTTGCCCTGTCCTATCGGGTATAATGAAATATGATTTCAAAGAAACGAATGAATGCAGATACTTCCTTACTCTGATAGAACGGGTGAGCATGTTGAATACGAAACAACTCAAATGGCTTAGCTACCTTTCTTGCTTGGTCATGTTTTTAGCTACTTTGGGCGGGAGCGTCGTGACCAAAACCGAATCGGGACTGGGCTGCGGCAACGATTGGCCCTTGTGCCACGGAAAGTTTGTACCAGCCCATACGATCGCGTCGATGATCGAGTATTCGCACCGGGCGATTAGCGGAGGGGCGGGCTTGCTTTCTTTGGGCGCCTTTGTAGCGTTTTGGCTGTACCGGAAGCATCGCCGGGATTTGCAAATCTATTCTTTCCTGGCTCTTTTTTTTGTAATGGTGCAGGCCTTCATGGGAGCGATGGCGGTGATTTATCCCACGTCCTCCGCCGTCATGGCGCTGCATTTCGGTTTTTCCCTGATCGCTTTCGCCAGTTCGGTCATGCTTGTCCTGGGAATTCGTGAGGATGAAGCCAGGGAGGCGAGTGCGCCTGTGGCTCCGAAGTATTACGTCTCAAAAGGCTTTCGCAATTTGACGTGGTTCGCCACGGCGTATACGTATATTGTGGTTTATATCGGCGCTTATGTGAGTCATACCGATTCTGCGGGCGGTTGTTCCGGCTGGCCGCTTTGCAACAAGGAACTGATTCCCGAACTTTCGGGTGGCGTCGGCATCGCTTTTGCACACCGGGTAGCTGCGCTGTTGCTGCTGATCGTCGTGGCTACGGTCGGTCATTTTGCTTATCGGAAGCATCCCGGAAACCGGGAAATTCGTGCTTTGGGCATAGCCGCTACGGTACTGATCCTTACGCAGGTATTTACGGGTGCGAGTATTGTATTCACACTAAACAATTATGAAGTGTACCTTTTTACTTCTCTTGCCCACATTATTGTTTTAGCGGCTTTGTTCGGGGTACTCTGTTATATGAGCGTAAGAACCTGGCAAATGAACAAGAACGATAACGGGAATGCGGGAATCGATGGGCGGCTGGTTGCGGGAAAAGACCCTGCCCAAAATCGGAAAGTCCAATAATTAAACCTGCCGGGAATGACCGCGGAAAGTTTCGGGAAGTGTTATAAGAGTAGTTCCGATACAAAGGGATCGCCGGGATTTGATGATGGAAGCGAGGAAACGATGATGCTGCGAAGTTTGCTTGGAGAACCGCCGAGACAAAATGAAGGTTTGCTGGGCGATACA
This sequence comes from Fontibacillus phaseoli, assembly GCF_003337355.1. Taxonomy (GTDB): domain Bacteria; phylum Bacillota; class Bacilli; order Paenibacillales; family Paenibacillaceae; genus Fontibacillus; species Fontibacillus phaseoli. The sequence goes on from NZ_QPJW01000004.1 coordinate 114,564, forward strand.
ATCAATGCCATGATTCAAACGACCAAGTTGCTGCAAAAGGAGACGGAACTGTCCAAAGATCCGACCCATGACTTCCGTAAGCTCGAGATTTGGACGCTTGGCTTGATCACCTCGCTGGACGAGTTGGAGCAATGCTTGCATGCGGCTGCTTTTTTTCGCAAAAAAGTAGTTCATGATTCCATTGAGGATATGGATCCGGCAGAGCGCAGCGACTATGCCCGTTACGTATTTTTTTATAAAGACGGATTTATTCGCGTGTTTTCCACGCTGGACAAGCTTGGGACGGTGCTTAATGAGCTGTTCGATCTCAAGACGTCCAAAGTGAAGGCACATTTTTCTTACTTTACGGTGCTACGCCAGTTCCGATACATGAAAGTACATATGGAGCTTGGAGACCGGCTGGTTGCCATTAAGGAAAAGTACAAGGAAGCGCTGGCCGAGCTAAGAAGGCGCCGGAATACGGAAATCCACTATATGAACTCGGAAATGAAGGATGACCTTTGGCAGCGGCATCAGACCTTGCGGGGGAAAATTGAGTTGGAGGATCTGGACCAGCATTTGCATGACCTGGAGCAAGGGTATCTTATGGTCTGCGAAACGCTACATACGGCTTTTGCTTATAGTAATCAGCGCTGGAAAAAGGTTTCCTTGAAATAGAAAGCCTTTTCCGATCGGGCTACGTATTTTTTCCTTTGACAAAAGACCTTAAACCTCCTATACTCTAAAATAGTTTCGTAACCAATTTCATATTTTTCTTATCGAGAGAGGCGGAGGGACAGGCCCGATGAAGCCCAGCAACCGATTCGATTCCAGGTACCAGCGAAGATTCATGGAGATGCCGGAACGAATGACATGGTGCTAAATCCTTCAAAACCGCGTATGCGTGCGCATCGCAATGGTTTTGGCAGATGAGAAGGCATTGTCTTTACGTAAAGAGAGCCCTTTGAATCTGCAGGGGCTCTTTTCTGTTTTTTTATAACTCTCTTTGAAATTAATCTATACAGGAGGCTAATCAGTTTGATTGAACTCAAACAGCTTACCAAAATATACGGTAGCAAGAAAAAGGCGACCACGGCGCTATCCGAGCTTAATCTGACGGTTAACAAAGGAGAGATTTTCGGCGTCATTGGCCACTCCGGCGCGGGGAAGAGCACGCTCATCCGCTGCATCAATTTGCTGGAACGGCCGACCCGGGGTGAGGTATGGGTCGGCGGTGTCGACCTGACCAAGCTGAACAAGCGGGAACTGCAACAGCATCGCCGGAAGATCGGCATGATTTTTCAGCATTTCAATCTGTTGTCCTCGGCTACGGTATATGACAATGTGGCCTTTCCTCTGACTTTGACCGGAACGCCTAAAGCTCGGATTCAGAGTAAAGTGAATGAGCTCTTGGCTCTGGTCGGTCTGGAAGAACACCGCGACAAGCATCCGGCCCAATTGTCCGGCGGGCAGAAGCAGCGGGTAGGCATCGCGCGCGCCTTAGCCAGCGATCCTGACGTGTTGCTCTGCGATGAAGCGACTTCCGCATTGGATCCTCAAACTACGGATTCCATCTTGAAGCTGTTGCTTGACATTAACCGGAAGTTCAACCTGACCATTCTGCTCATCACGCATGAGATGCACGTCATTCAAAGCATTTGCGACCGGGTGGCCGTCATTCATGAGGGAGGTATCGTGGAAGAAGGGCCCGTTACCGAGGTGTTCCTGAAGCCGCAGCATTTCGTAACTCGGGAGTTTATCAACCGCGATGCAACGGGGGCGGCCGGAGAAGAAGGACTGAAGTTTGCAGCCCCGGTTCCGCATCCGGAATGGTCGAAACTAGTGAAGATCACGTTTCTCGGGGCGAAGACGTACGAATCGGTGTTGTCCCAGGTTGTTAGGGAAACCGAAGTCAATTTCGCAATCCTGCAGGGGACGATCTCGACGATCAAAGATGTGCCTTACGGCAAGCTTACGGTATCTTTTGAAGGGGATGACGAGAAGGTTGAACGTACGCTTACTTTGCTAAGGGAACGGGATCTTGATGTGGAGGTGATCGGGTAATGTGGGGTTTGGATTTTTCTAAAATCGATTGGCCTGAAATGGGTACGGCTTCCATCGACACGCTGCAAATGATGGGTTACGCCACCCTGTTCACGTTTCTGATCGGTCTCCCGTTGGGTGTGCTGTTGTACACTTTTTCCCGTTCCAGTTCACCCGTTCTGGGGTGGGTGTACCGGGTCCTTTCCCTCATCGTAAACATTATCCGATCCGTACCGTTCATCATCCTGATCGTTGCCCTCATCCCGCTTACCCGGGCGATAATGGGCGTCTCTTCCGGAGTGGAAGGAACGATCCCGCCGCTCGTGATCGGGGCCGCCCCGTTCTTCGCCCGTCTCGTTGAGACGGCGCTGCGCGAAGTGGACCGCGGGGTGATCGAAGCGTCGCATGCAATGGGCGCGACTACCTTTCAGGTAATCCGCAAAGTACTGCTGCCTGAATCGTTGCCCGGTCTCATTGCTGGCATGACGATAACCGCCGTTACGCTCGTTTCCTACACGGCGATGTCCGGTATGGTCGGCGGCGGCGGGCTAGGCGATTTGGCTATCCGCTACGGCTACTACCGTTATGAGAAGGAAGTCATGATCGTTTCCGTTATTTTTATGGTCATCCTGGTGCAAGTATTGCAAATGCTGGGTGACCGGCTGGTGATTTATTTTACGCGGAAATAAGGAACAACTATATATAGATACAGATTTACAACATCCTTATTCAAAAAAATTTGGGAGGGCATACTGTTATGAAAAAATGGACATTCTCGTTGTTGACGCTGGCTTTAGTTTTGGTGCTTGCCGCTTGCGGAAGCAACAATGCAAAAAATGACAACCCCGCCGCTGGCAATACGCCGGCTGCAGAAAACAATGCTGCGAACACGCCGGCGACATCGGAACCGGTTAAACTGGTCGTTGGTGCAACCGTGCCTCACGCGGATATTCTTAAGTTCATTGCGCCGGCATTGAAGGAAGAAGGCGTGGAACTGGAAGTCAGAGAATTTACGGACTACGTTCAACCTAACGTTCAAGTATTCGAAAAACAGCTGGATGCAAACTATTTCCAGCATCAGCCTTATCTTGACGAGCAAAACAAACAAAACAACTTTGATCTTGTGTCCGTTGTCGGCGTGCATGTCGAACCTATGGGCGCATACTCCAAAAACCTGAAAACGGCCGAGGAGATTGCGGACGGCGCCAAAGTGGCGATCCCGAACGATGCGACGAACGGCGGACGCGCTTTGCTGCTGCTTGAAAAGCAAGGGCTTATCAAGCTCAAGGAAGGTGCTGGAATTATGGCCACCAAAGCGGATATTACCGAAAATTCGAAAAACCTGAAATTCATTGAAGCCGACGCCGCCATGCTTCCGCGCCAATTGGAGGAAGTGGATTTGGCTCTGATCAATACCAACTACGCGCTTGAAGCCGATCTCAACCCGGTTGACGATGCGCTGTTCATTGAAGACGCAGATTCGCCTTACACCAACATTTTGGTATCGCGCCCGGACAACAAAGACTCCGAAGCCATCCAAAAGCTGGCTAAAGCGCTGACTTCCCCCGACGTGAAGAAGTTTATCGAAGATACCTATAAAGGTGCTTTGGTTCCAGTATTTTAAGAAGTTGTAAACAGAAACGATTCTTAATCCCGTTGCTTTGCGCAGCGGGATTTTTGTCTATACATGCCATTTGTAAAATGTTGGTTCTGGCCGGTTTATCCGCTGGATTGGATATTTTCCAATCAACGGGTTCAAGCACACAACCGTTTACTCCTTCCCCCGCTTCCCGTTTGTGGGAAAGTCTTAAATCTTTTATACTTGAAAAGAAGGTACATGTGAGGAGGAGAGGGACGTTGGTGGGAAAAATCGCCCTGATTACGGGAAGCGCCAAAGGCTTGGGCAAGAAGACCGCGCTGACGCTGGCGGAGCAAGGCTGCCATATCGCACTGAATTATGTACATAGTGAATCGGAAGCGCTTGCCCTTCAATCTCAAATTGAGCGGATAGGCGTTCGTTGTATCGCCGTGCAGGCTGATGTGTCCCGGCGGGAAGAGATCGAGGTTCTTGTGGATCAGGTTCAAGACAGCCTCGGAAGTATCGATATTCTTGTGAATAATGCCGGGCCGTTTATCCGTGAGCGGCGGCTGTTCACCGACTATAGTCAGGCCGATATTCTGGCTATGATCGACGGCAATCTGGTCGGCACGATGCTGTTGGATCATCAGGTCCTTCCGGGCATGCGGGACAAAGGCTGGGGACGAATCGTTCATTTTGGTTTCGGTCATGCTTCGGAATCCCGGGCCTGGCCGCATCGCGCGGTTTATGCCGCCGCCAAAACCGGGCTCGTCTCCTTTACGAAGACCCTTGCGGTTGAAGAAGCCCCGTACGGGATTACCGTGAATATGGTATGCCCCGGAGATATTCGGGGGAGGAATAAAGAGATTTCTATCGATGAAGCCCGGAAGCTGTCCGATAAGGAGACTCCTTTAGGCCGTCCGGGCAGCGGAGAGGATATCGCTCGCGTCATTTCGTTTCTCTGCAATAAGGATTCCGATTTCATTACTGGCAACATTATGGACATCTCAGGTGGCCTCGATCCGATTCGTCCATGGATTAAACCTTCATAGAATGAGCTTCTGCTGCTGTAAACAATAAAACACGGCCTTTCCGGGTAAGCCGGATGGCCGTGTTATTGGTGTTGCTATACTGCCGGAACCAGGTTCCGGCCCGCTGCTGTATATCTTAAAATACTTGTACGACCTCTTGCACGCCTTCCACTTCTTCAAACAGCGCGCGTTCGATCCCTGCTTTGAGGGTAATGGTGGAGCTTGGGCAACTGCCGCAGGCACCCATCAATTTCAATTTGACGATACCGTCTTCCACGTCGACCAGTTCGACGTCGCCGCCATCACGCTGCAGGAAGGGGCGAAGTTTGTCCAAAACTTCCAGCACCTCGTCATACAATTTATCTTGTACGTTTTCGCTCATTGTTTTCAACTCCTTTCCTTTCCTATATATTATATTACAAAAAGCTTTAAATTTAAATGCTTCGCTGACGGGGGACTCGCGTTTGAAACCGATTATTGAATTTTGTGCAAACAATGCCGGATTTGGTACTGATGTTGCATTAAACCGGCTAAAAGAACACTATGACTGCGAAGTCATCGAATACGGTTGTCTTACGGGCTGCGGGATGTGTTATACGTCTCCGTATGCCTTGGTCAATGGAGAGACCGTGGCGGCTGAAACCGCCGAGCAGCTTTATGAAGTCATCGTGGACATGATCAAAGAGATCGAAGCGATAGATTGATTCCGATGGTAGTCGCTCACCCGCTTTTGAACCTGTGCAGTCCCGTCGCAACTAGCCAAGATGGTGCTTGGACATCCAGAGTACACCGCTTTTTAACAGACGCGGCACGCGTCCCGTAACCTGGGCTTTGCCCATTAAGCCGAATCCTGCTTTTTTGCCGAGTGAACCGAGGGTACCTTTCAGTTTAATGGGCTGAAGCTTCGGCGCTTCGTCGCGCCATCCGGCCGAGACAATTTGAGCGAGCTGATGGCCTTGGCCTTCGGCGGCTTGAGCGCTTGGGGCAAATGGAAGACTGGCACAGTCGCCGCAAACAAAGACTTCAGGGTAGTCCGGTATTTGGTAGTGTTCTCCAAGCAGGACACGGCCCTGACGGTCTTTTGGCACGTTCAGATTTTGCACGAGTTCCACGGGCCGGATTCCTGCGGTCCATACGGTGACATCGGACAACAGATTCCCGGTTTCATGATGGATCACTCCCGGTTCCAGTGCATGAATCGAAATATGGGACAGCGTCTCCACTTCGTGTTCATGAAACCATTTCGTGACATAGGTCGATACTTTTGGGGGAAAAGCCGACAAAAGACGCGAACCGCGGTCGATCAGGGAAATGTTCAAATCAGGGCGGCTTTCGCGGAGCTCGGCGGCAATCTCTACCCCGCTGAGTCCGCCGCCGACGATATTGATTTTACTGTACGGCTTGGCGTTGTTCAGGTTCATATAGGTATTGCGCACCGCCGAGAAGGACTGTATGCTGCATGAAAATTCCTTCGCGCCGGAGATATTGTGATAATTATCGGTACAGCCTAGAGCAATGACAAGCTGGTCGTATTCAAGCGGGGGTTCGCCTAACTCCGAAAAGTGGATCCTCCGGTTCTCCAAATCCAGTGATACGGCCTCTCCGTACTTGATGTTCAGACCGCTGTATTGAGGAAAGGGAACCCGGAGCTCGTGATCGGATGCCGTTCCGGCCGCCAAAGCATAGTATTCGGTCTTTAAGCTTTGGAATGGCATTCGGTCCACCAACGTAATTTGAATATCCGCAGGAATATGCCCCTTAAAAAGTTCATGAATAATGGTGGTTCCGCCATAGCCTCCACCCAGAATAACGAATTGTTTCATCTCATCGTATTCCCTTCTGCCGGGGGTTGGTTACTATTCGTCACTGTCACCCGATTGCGTTATTCATAAATCTGGATTTCGTTGTAGAAGGTGTCTCTTTCCACCGGAATACGGCCGGCGCCTTTTACGAGCCAAATCAACTCTTTCCGGGTTAATCCGTCCGGGGTAAGCGCTCCAGCCGCGTGGCTGATCTGTTCCTTCAAAATCGTGCCGTGCACATCGGAGGCGCCGAAGGTTAGCGCGACCTGGGTCAACTGAACGCCGATATTGATAAAGTAGGCTTTAATGTGCTGGATATTGTCCAGCATTAACCGGCTGATGGCGATCGTTTTGAGATCTTCGTAGGCTGAATTTCTTCGCATGATCCCCGCGTTTTTATTGCGCGGCTGCATGGATAGCGGGATGAATACCATGAATCCGCCGGTTTCGTCCTGAAGCTCGCGGATCTGGATCATATGGCGGATCCGGTCCTCATGGGATTCGATCGAGCCGTAGAGCATCGTCGTATGCGTCTTCATCCCCAATTTATGGGCGGTACGGTGCACGTCGAGATATTGGTCCACGTTTGCCTTTTCCACTTTCATTTTTTCCCGGTATTGGTCGGACAAAATTTCAGCCCCGCCTCCGGTCAACGATTTAAGGCCGGCTTTTTGCAGTTCCGTCAGAACTTCCTTCGTGCTGAGGCCGCTGATCCGCGTGAAAAATTCGATCTCAGCCGCCGTATATGCTTTGAGCGTGATGTCGGGAAACCGCTCGTTGAGCGCTTTGAGCGAGTCGACATAGTATTGGAAAGGAACGTGCTGGTTATGACCGCCGACGATGTGGAATTCACGTACGCCAGGGGTGATATGTTTCTCCACATAAGCCACCATTTCTTCGCCGGATAAGGTGTAAGAACCTTCTTCTCCTTGATCCTTGCGGAAGTTGCAGAAAGCGCAATGCGATTCGCAAATGTTGGTGAAATAAAGACTCATATTTTCGATGAAATAAACTTTTTTTCCGTTCTTTCGCAAGTTTACTTCATTCGCCAACTGACCAATGGTCAACAAATCGTCGCTCTCATATAGATATACCCCGTCTTCGAGGGTTAAACGTTCACCTTGCCTTACTTTTTCCACAATTTCGCTCATTCTTTGGTCTGTGTTCGGGGATACTGTTGTAAACATGACAAAACCTCCGCTTCCTGGATGATCCATCGGATACATTATTATAGACAGATTAAACCACTTTCCTATTATAAACCCCCATTTGAAAAGGGACAACACATGGAACAAGTGGATTGCGAAGGCGCTACAATAAAAATCACACTCGCTTGAGGGGAATGGAGATGTGGAGTATACTTTGTATATAAGGAGGGGTAACGATGATTGAAATCTCTGATAGCGCCGCACAGCGGATTAAGGACATGATTGCCGGGGAGGAAACGCCGGATATGTTTCTCCGCCTTGGAGTGAATCCCGGTGGATGCAGCGGTTTTTCATATAGCATGGGACTGGACGATCAGGAAGGCGAAGGCGATGTTTACCTGGATCTCAAAGGAATCAAGGTTGTGGTCGGCAAAGAAAGCGTCCGTTACTTGAACGGCCTTGAAATCGACTTTCAGGAATCCGGCATGTCCGGCGGCTTCACGATCAACAACCCGAACGCGATCGCTTCCTGCGGCTGTGGCCAGTCGTTCCGCATGCGGGACGAAGAAGGGCGTCCGGAAGTTTGCGACTGAGAAACGTAGTAACGATGCAGGTTGTAATTAATTCTAGCGAAACCTTATCTGGGCTGATTAAGCTTCTAATATGTATAATGGGGCGTGAAGGACAAAATACTAGATGCGTCGATTAGTAACATTGTTCGTTTTTTTATGATAGTGAGAATTTGATAAAAGGGACTTACACAATTCTATTAATTTAAAGAAAGACTATTAAACGCTGTTTGCACCGTTTAATAGTCTTTTTTTTATTTGTAAAATAAATCATCCGATTTTCCTTCTTCATAATCAACCATATATCTAAAGGTGGGGAATATATGGAATACTTCGTCTTTTGAATTGAGAACGTGAAGTTGATATTCCATATTATCTTGGATAGTTTTAAATTGTTCTTCACTAATTTCAGAATCAACTACTTCGCTAAAAGACAAACTATAGTTTAAACGGCCATCGGAACTTATTTTACCAGGAATTATTTCAGAATTCTTATTATTTAAAATACTTTGAACGGGCTCAGGATACACAATAACAAATGAATATGTAATCCCACTATTTAATATCGTATATAATTCATCATTAAAAATATAGTCCATGGAAAATTCAATTTTCTTTTCTTTGTGAACAATTTCGAATTTTTTTACAATAAAATTAGGAGGTAAAAAGATTTTTTCAATATCCTTATCAGAATATTGGATTTCTTGAGAAGGGGTGATTACCTCATTTGTTACTAAAGGCTGAACGAGTCCTGTTGAGTTGTTGTTTGCAACTTCTTTATTATTAGATTCATTTGTATCCCTCTGTAAAGTACCTGAGCATCCAGAAATAAATATTAGCAGTAAAATAAATATAGCTGCTTTCATGGTTACCTCCGTTTTAAGTCCAAGTATCTATCTTTTTAACACTTAATTTACCACTATATTTATCATAAGTGTAATCAGCAGTCAATTTAGCTCTACTTATTAGCTGTCCATTGATACGGTATTCTTTATAACCTACAAACTTATTAAACATAGCACCGCTATTTCTCTATATGAGAGAAATCTTCACCAATGAAAAAGTCCATTATCGGAAGTGCCCAAGAACACCAGGGTCATTTTTTATACCTCGATGGTAGCGAGCATTATGATTTTACCGATCTTCCCCTCTATTCTCCTCTGGTATCGCTGACCGGGATGACGGGGACGCTAAAGGGAGGCAGGGGAGCCGAGATCGTGAATGCTTATGTTCTGGATTTCTTTGATACTTATTTAAAAGGAAGGTAAAAAGTCTGCGCTACTGAGCCAAGGCATCATCGATGCTATCCCGAAGTGAAAAGGGATTCGGATTTTAAACCGGCGGAATGATACCCGAGAAAAAAGGCTGTCTCGCGAAGGTCAACGGACCTTACGGGACAGCCCTTTCCAATTGTTTATTAACCCTGTTCCGGATTCGATACTTTGACGGTAACTTCCACATCGGGGGGAAGTCCCGTGTCCTTCTCTTCCGGCTCGTATAAATGAGATCGCATCTCAAACCACTTGAATAGATGGTTGACCACCACTTTGAGCACGGCATAACCGGGCACCGCTAATATAATCCCCAGCACGCCGAACAAATTACCGGCCGTCAGAATCACAAAAATGATCGTAATCGGGTGAATTCTCAAGGATTTGCCCATAATTTGAGGCGAAATGAATTTGCCTTCGATCAATTGCACCACGGTCCAGACGATGATCAGCTTAAGCAGCATGAATGGCGAGGTTACGATCGCAATAATGAGCGCCGGCGTAATAGCGATGGCCGGTCCCAGATAAGGAACGATGCTGGTAAACGAAGCGATGATTGCCAGGACCAGGGAATAATCCATGCCGATAATCAAAAATCCGATATACAGCAATATCCCGATACAGAAGCTGACGATAATCTGACCGCGGATATAAGAGCTGATTTGTCCGTTCATTTCCGACATTACCCGGTGAGTCTGGTTCCGGAATTTTACGGGGACGTATCTCAAAATGAAGGCAGGAAGCTTTTTGCCGTCCTTCAGCAGATAGAACAGAATGAACGGGACGGTTATGATCGCGAGAACGAAGTCCTTCAACGCCCCCAGGAATCCGCCGATCCCCGACCAGGCGTTATCCAGAATCGTAGTGGCTTGTTGGGAAATCGTTTCCCCCACTTTGGTCGGATTAAAGCCGGTTGATTCCTGAACCTGATGAAAGAAATTGCTGCCGATAAGCTTCTCGAATTGCAATTGCACCTCATAACTGTATTTGGGGAAATTGTCGATCAAATCGGTAATCTGATTCTGAACGATCGGCACTACGGAAATGATGACAACCGTAATGATTCCTGCGATTAATAGGTAGAGGGCAACGATGGTATAGACGCGGGGAATTCCTTTGCGCTCCAGCCAATCCACGAGAGGGTTCAGCAAATAATAAATCGCGCCGGTCAGCAAGATCGGAAGCAGCACGGTTTTTAGCAGCACGGTTAACGGTTTGAATACAAACGAGACCTTGTCCAGCACCAGGACGTTAAGCCCGATGAGCAGCAAAATCAGCAGAAACAGGACAAACCGGTTGCCGAGAAAAAATCTTTTGAAACGTTCACTCCATAGTTGCGCGCTTCCCATGAAAGCAAAATCCTCCTGTCGGGTGGTATTAAGTCATAATATAGTATTACGCAAAAAAGTGATTTGGTTTCATAGTTTTTTGAAAAACGCAATGAAAAATATAAAGGATTCATATCGCTTCGAATTTCGAAGGAATATGAATCCCGCATAAAAGACCGGCTTTTCAGAAGAACTGCTTCTCCACCATAAATGCTACCATGCATGCGGCAACCAGAGAAAACAGGATACATCCGGCACCCAGACCTTTGCGGGTCCCTTTCATAAACCGGAATCCCGTAAAAAACAGCAGGACCGTGATCGCAGCCAGCACGAGCGACATGGCGATCATGGCAAACCAATAAAGAACTTCGAATAATTTGTTCATCGCTTCCTCCATCGCACTAAAGGATTCTCTTCCGGCTGAACGCCTCGTTAGCCCCTACTATACGTTAATTTCTTCATTTTGCATAGAAACCGCTGCAGGGAAAACAGGCTTCCGCCTCGGACAAACATACAAGAACACTTGACTCCGTTTGAGTATGAATAACGTATAACCGAAAGGGGATGGTGTCATGGCGGGAAGACAACTGGCCAACAAATGGCTGAAAACGGAAGCGCTATTGAGAAACGCGTACGTGGCCGCCCACATACCGCATACCCGAATGTATAGTGCAGAGTCGCTTAAAAGCATGCTGAATCAGTTTGGAATGGTAGTCATTAAGCCGCTTAAAGGCGGTGGCGGTTACGGGGTTATTAAAGTAACGCGCTCCAGAGGGCAGTATTCTTTCACGTATATGTCCGCACAAAGAGTGTTTAACAGCTTCGATGCCATGTTTCATGCGTTAAATCGGGTGAAAGTTGGCCGGAAATATATGATACAGCAAGGAATCCATCTGGCCAAGATCGGTGGGCGTCCGATTGATTATCGCGTGAAGGTAGTGAAGCAAGGCGGGACTTGGGTTTACCGTGCGATGGTAGGAAGACTGGCCCGTCCCGGGTTGTTTGTCACGAATTTATGCAAGGGAGGAACCCAATTGAGTGCCAGACAGGGGTTAGGTCTTTCCCTCCGGCAAAAAGGAGCGGCGGGCAAAAAACGCCAGGAGATGCGTACCATCACGAATACATGCATCGGGATTCTTGAATCCGCTTTTCCGGGTATCGATCAATTGGGATTTGATTACGGGATTGATTCAAGAGGCAAGTTGTGGATATTTGAAGTGAACACGCGGCCGCAATAATTTAAGAGAAAAAGTTTATAGCAAACTTTTACAGGTTAATGAATTATGACTTTAAAATTTTACGAAAATAAAAAAAATTTGGTCGGAAATAGGGCAGAAAATATCCTGTGAATAACTTTTATCCACATTATCCTATCTTATTCTACAATGAACGAGATTTATTACTAACAAGTTATTCACAGGATTTCCACAGCCTTTTGTGGATAACAGGAACGCTTGTTCTGCAAGAGGTTTCTTGATATGATTAGGAAAAATATAGAAGGGATGTGTTATCAATGGCGATGTTAACAGACGAGATGCTGCTTGAATCCTATAATATGGCTACGATGCTGCAATTGGACCGGGAGTTCATCGCACTGCTGTTGGCAGAGATCCATAGACGCGATCTAATGACCAATCAACCGGTTTTGCACTGAGGAAAACCTGTGTAATAATTATGGACAAGCTGACGTCAAGGCGCTTTCCAAGCGTTGACATGATAAATATAGGCTTCATGGCAATGAGGACACTGCACAACATGTTCGCAACCGGAAGGAGCATGAACGGAGTATGCTGAGGTATACTGGTCTGCAGAGCCGTAAGGGCTGTAAGGTCCTGCGTAATCCTCTTTTGTTCCGGCGTTTTCCAGAAGATAACCACAATCGGGACAGGTCGCCGTTAACGGAGCTAATCCGTTGCACAATGGGCAAATATAAGACAAAGGGTATCTCTCCTTTACAGCAATTTTTCCTGCGTAAAGTTAAGATACCCCTTTTTGTTTCAACTCATGTAGTTAGAGTTTCAAACTGCTGCTGTGTCCCGGCGATAATTTGGCGTCCGGATCAATGTACACTTTAGCATTGTTGACGGCCGTAGGCGCTTCCCCGAAGCCGACGGCGATCAGATCAAGCTTGCCGGGATACGTAGTGATATCTCCTGCAGCGAAGATTCCCGGAATCGAGCTTTCCATGCGGGAATCGACCACGATGGCATTCGATTGTATTTCAAGGCCCCATTCCGAGATCGGTCCGAGCGAAGACACAAACCCGAAGTTGACGATAACGTCATCGACTTCGATCTCCTGCGTTTCCTGACTTTTGGTGTGAGTCAGCGTAACGCGTTCAATCTTGCCTTCTCCGTGCAAAGCTGTAATTTCCGTAGGAGTAATTACCTGCACGCTCGAAGCGATCAAATTCTCCACGCTGTGTTCATGAGCGCGGAACTTGTCGCGGCGGTGGATCAGCGTAACTTGCTCCGCGATGGGCTCAAGCATAAGCGCCCAGTCCACGGCGGAGTCTCCGCCTCCGCTGATCAGAACGCGGCGGCCTTGGAATTTACTCAGGTCGCTGACGAAATAATGAAGATTGCTCTTCTCGAATTGTGCGGCGTTATCCAGCTCCAGACGACGCGGCTCGAATGCGCCGACCCCCGCTGTGATGATCAGGGCACGGGCATGATGGACATCCTTGTCGGTGGTAACGACAAAATGACGATCCTCTTTCTTTTCGATTTGCAGCACTTTTTCTTCCAGGCGAATATCCGGATTAAACAGTTTGAGCTGTTCGTTCAAATTGTTGACCAGTTCTTGGCCGGTAATTTTAGGGAAACCGGCGATATCGTAAATATATTTCTCAGGGTAAAGGGCGGCAACTTGCCCTCCCAGCTGAGGCATACTTTCGATTAATTTGACGGATGCCTTTCGCATACCGCCGTAAAAAGCAGCAAACATGCCTGCAGGCCCGCCTCCGATAATGAGCAGGTCGGTAAATTCGCCGCTTCCATGTTGGGATGACACAAGCAAACACCTCCGGGTGATTTTCATCAATCTTTATATTGTCATTTCTACTTTATTATATCTGTCCCCTATCGACCTTGCAAAGCAGACCAAATATTGTCGAATTTATCGTCAGAATGGCCTGTAAAACCGGGGAAATCAGCGTAAAATAAGACTTGATCTTTTATACAAAAGCCGATATTATTCAAATGTATGTACCCTGATTTGTGACGAAAAGAGTACATTTGTGAAAATACTGTGTATTATTTTTGATAATTATTATGGAACAGTTTAAAATAATTGTGACAAATGTCGCATAATGGAAGAACGTTAATTTACCAGAGACTATTTTTTTATGTGTTTATTTTCACATTGAAGTTTTTGGTTTTTATATAAAATATAGAGCTTCAACCCCGGAAGGAGAACAAGCCTGATGAGTACCATACCTAAAATCGTCATTCTTGGAGCGGGATATGGCGGTATTTTGACTGCACAACGGCTGCAAAAAGAATTGAATTACAATGAAGCTGACGTTACCCTGGTGAACCGGCACGATTACCATTATTTCACCACGCATCTGCATATGCCGGCGGCCGGAACCGATTCCATAGAACATACGCGCGTTCCGATCTCCAAATTAATCGATGAATTTAAAATCGATCTTGTGAAATCGAATGTCCAGGAGATTCGTCTTTCGGACAAAAAAGTAGTCCTTCAAGACGGGACGCTGTCTTACGACTACCTCATCATCGCGCTGGGCGGCGAACCTGAATCGTTCGGCATTCCGGGATTGTCTGAGTATGCCATGACGATCCGAAGCATCAATTCGGTTCGCTTGATCCGTCAGCACATCGAATATCAATTTGCGTTGTACAAAGCGGATGAGAGTCGTACGGACCGTCTTAATTTTGTCGTAGGCGGCGCAGGCTTCAGCGGCATCGAGTTCGTAGCGGAGTTGGCGGACCGGATTCCCCAGCTTTGCAAGGATTATGATGTCGACCCTAGCTTGGTGAACGTATATAATGTAGAGGCTGCTCCGACCGCCCTTCCCGGCTTCGACCCGGAGTTGGTCGAGTATGCCATGAATGTCTTGACCAAGAAAGGCGTTCAATTCAAAATCGGCGTAGCGATCAAGGAATGCACCCCTGACGGGGTATTGCTGGCTACCGGTGAAGAGATCAAATCCGCAACCGTCGTATGGACCGGCGGGATTCGCGGGAATCGCCTGATTGAAGCGGCAGGGTTTGAAACGGCCAGAGGCCGGGTGAAAATCGATGATTACCTACGCGCGCCCGGTCATGATCACGTATTTATCATCGGGGACAACTCGCTGATGTTTAATCCGGAAGGCCGGCCTTATCCACCGACCGCGCAAATCGCCATGCAGCAAGGTGTGGTCTGCGCGCAAAACGTGGTGGCTTCCATCCGCGTGAAAGAACTCAAGAAATTCGTATACAGCAACAAAGGAACCGTGGCTTCCTTGGGCAAAGGCGAAGCGATAGCATCCGCCTTCGGCAAGAAGTATAAAGGCTGGGTGGCCGCTCAGATCAAGAAGCTTGTAGATATGCGCTACCTGTTTATCATCGGCGGGATTCCGCTCGTCCTGAAAAAAGGCAGATTCCTGTAAGATGCGGCACTGCAGCGTGCAAGTCCGGGGGTTGTTGACGAGAGAGGAACTGGACCGGTACAACGCTCTGATGGAGGTCGGTTCTTATTTGGAATCGCAGCAGCAGTACGATCTGACCTATAACGTACAAAAGGAAATCGATATCCTGATTCTTCCGGCCATTGAGCGTTTGAAGGAAAAGAGCCGGGATCGCGACCGCGCAACGGCGGAATTTCTGGAGTCGCTGCGTAAGCAGCAGGATGAAGAATAAACAACGGATTGCAAATCAAGATAAAGATCGTCCGGTATGCCGGATGGTCTTTTTTTGTTTGATCATCGAAAAGTTGAATTGAAAAACCGCCCGTTTCTCACGGGCGGTTATGCTTGTGGGATTATAATTTGAGCATGTCCTCAAACAATTGCTCGTTCAGCAGGTTTCCGACATAGAAGGAGCCGAATTCCCCGAAACGGGCGCTGACTTCATCAAAGCGCATCTCATAGACGAGCTTCTTGAATTGCAGGGCATCGTCGGAGAATAGAGTGACGCCCCATTCCCAGTCGTCCAGTCCGACGGAGCCGGTAATGATCTGCTTCACCTTGCCGGCATAGCCGCGGCCGATCATCCCATGACTGCGCATCATTCCCCGGCGTTCTTCCATCGACAGCATGTACCAGTTGTCGTCCAAATCGCGCTTTTTGTTCATCGGGTAGAAGCAAATGTATTTCGATTTCGGCAAGATCGGCTGCAAACGTGCCATCACTTCCGGGTTCGCTTTCGGGTCGCCGTCGCCGGAGGCCATGTAATTGCTTAGTTCTACGATGCTGACGTAGGAATAGGCTTTGGTCGTATACTGGGCGAATGTCGTTTTGTTGAAGGCATTCTCCAAAGCATTTAATTCTTCAAGGGTTTCGCGCAGATGCATAAACACAAAATCGGCTTTTTGGCCTACAATGGAGTAAACGGCGGTGCTACCTTTGCCGCTTTGCTCGTCGCCATGCCATTCCTGCAGAAAGTTATGTAACTCCTCCAAAGCGCCCGCGCGCTCTTCGTCGTCCGCCGCTTTCCAAGCCGTCCAGTTGATGGACCGGAAATCGTGCAGGGCATACCAGCCTTCCAGGGTCAGTGCAGCTTCGTTCATTTATGATCACTCCTAAATAGTCAGTGTGTATTCATTTTTTCAGTAAAATGGATGCGCTTCTCTTATTGTATCTAACGTTCCGCAAAGGAGCAAACGGAATTGCTCTGCTTTCCAGGAAAGTTCATTGATTCGCAACATTTTTTTTAGTAAACTATCTACTAGTTCTTATTCTTGTGATATTAATTATAGTGTGACTTACGAAGGGTGGGGGGACATGGGTGGGATGGCTCATCGTTTTGATACTGATGGTTCTGTTTTTTGTCATGATGTTCGGCATCGGATTTATTCTTAATATGCTTATGAAAACAACCTGGTTTCCCGCTTATATTTTTGTTATCGTGATTTTGCCGATCGTCGTGTACAGCTTGTGGGACCATGACAAGGGCTTCGGTGCCTATCTGGCCTCCTTCCGGGTGGTTGACTATCTGACTGCGCTTGCCGGGCTTGCCGGTGCCGTTCTAAGCGGCTGGACGATCCGGAAACTGCGGATCGGCGGATACAAAATGTTTTAGTTTCGCGTGCGAAAACCACTACATGCAAAGCCTCGGGCCATTCCGCTCGGGGTTTTTCCGTGTTGGAGGTCCTCCTTCTTTGTGTCCGGTCTCCAATTTTTGATATTCCGGGAAATAAGCCGAGAAACACAGGTAATGCCGTTGGAAGGGAAATTTTTAGCGTTTTTTGTAAGCTTTTAACGATTCGGGTCTCCCGGATTTGTGATAGAATAGAGAAAGTCAAAATGTGCGTATTTGGGAAGGAGCGATGAAGCCGTGCGCATGAACAACATGCTGCATTTTACTGAAAATCACCGTTATTGCGTATACCGTGACTTCTCTCTCAGTCCCGTGGACGATAAAGTGCTCGGATTGATTTATCAGCCCATGGTAGGGGCGCTGGCCGTGGCTCTATACCGCCTGCTTGCTGAGCAGGTTCCGCTGGAGCAGGTGGGCTATTCGGCCATTGAGCAGCAGCGGGGTCTGTTTCTGACGATGGGCCTGGAGCCGAGCGAGAAAGGGCGGACACTTCTGATTGAACAAGCCTCCAAGCTGGAAGCGGTCGGCCTGCTGCAAAGCAGTCGCTTGTACATACCGGACGGTGACGATTATTTGTATGAATACGAACTTCAGCCGCCATTGTCTCCGGCCGAATTTTTCCGTACCCAGCACCTGACGTTGCTGTTGCGTGATAAAATCGGTAAATTTGCGGTATTGTCGCTAAGGGAGCGTTTTTTTTGTGCCGAGCCTGGGGATTTGTATGGTTTAACTTATAATAAGGAGAATATCTCAGTGCCGTTTTACGAGATATTCGAACTAAATACGCATTCCATCGACTATGAGCTGGAGCAGGCCATCGCCGAGACTTCCATTGCGAGACAGCCGGGAATGAAGACGGTAGAGGAAGAGGACGCGCTCAATTACGCCGACATCATTATCCGTTTCCCGCGGGAATCCGTAAATCGCGTCTATGTGGAAAAACTGCGGTTTGACCCCGAAGGCATGGGAGTGGCCAATTACGTGGCCCGCAAGTATGATCTTAGCGTTCAGGATTTATGTCGGCTGCTGGATGAAGACGGTGTCTTTGATCCAAGCGGGACGCTGCTGCTCGATGAGTTACAGCACAAAGCGAACCTGCATTTCAGACAGGGGAAACGGCGTCAGGAGGAGCGGGAAATCGCTTATGCCAAGGTGGTCTCCATTCGTGCGGAAGAGACGAGCCAGGAAACCGGAAGCCATCAGGAAGAAGTTGCCGTCCAGATGGAATATTACGTCGAGGTTCCGCCTCAGTTCGTGAACAAATGCGATGTGCATCAATATAATATGATGCTTCGGAACGAGCCGTACACCCGGTTGTTAAAGACGTTTTTTCCGGGGGCGGTGCCCGATAATCTGCTCGATATATTTGAAAAAATCGATTTGAACTACAAGTTGCCCGGCGAGGTCATCAATGTGCTGATTCATTATTTAATGGCGCTGCTTACCTCCGGCGGCGAACAGCGGATCAATCGCAATTTCGTTGATGCGATTGCGTCGAATATGCTGATGAAGCAGGTTAACACCTACGAGAAAGCCGTTCAATATATACGTGATCAAACCAAGTTGAAAGAGAAAATACCGGCGCAGCCTTCGGCGGCCGGAGCTGGACGCGGAAGAACCTATAACGGCCGGGGAATCAAGCCGAAACCGGAGATTCCGATCGTGCAGAGCTCGGGCGGAGAGCAGAGCGTTTCGGAAGAAGAATTCGCCGAACTGCTCAAGATGGCGGAACGTATGAAGGCCAGTAAGAAAAAAGGATGAGAATGAAGCAAGAAGGTGAGAAAATGATGGAATCCCTCGGGGACCTGCTGTCGCAAATGAAGAGTCCGCAGCTCCGGCGGCGTTCGGAGGAATTGAATGCCAGAATGATGAGCGAACCGCTGGTGCGCGATTTGTGCATCCGTCATCCGGAGCTTACCGAAGAACATCTGCTTCGCGGCATGGCGAAGCTGTATCAATATGTGAACGATAGTCGGCACTGCGCGGCTTGTCCGGGGTTGGACCGCTGCCCCAATGACTTTCCGGGCCATTTCACGAAATTGACGGTGGAAAACAACGGTGCGGGACCGCAGTTGGTGGATCGTCAGGTGACTTGTCCCAAACAGTTGCGCTATGAGATGGATTTATCCATCAAGAAGCGGATTCACAGTTTTTATGTGGATGATCGTGCGCTTCAACAGGGCTATGACGAAGTGGAGATACTGTCCAAGGACGGGGCGCGCGTTCCGGCGGTAAGCCAGGTGTTTCGCTACATTAACCAAACCAAGGAGTCGGGTCTGAGTACCCGCGGGTTATACTTGGAAGGTCACTTCGGAACGGGGAAAACATTTCTGATGTGCTATCTGCTTCATGAACTGGCTAAGGAGGGATATTCCGGGGTGATCGTCTACATGCCGGAATTCGTGGAAGACTTGAAGTCCATGCTGCAGGAAAGCCAGAAGCTGAAGGAAACGACCGAAGTAATGAAGCAGGCTGACCTGCTTATATTCGACGATATCGGGGCGGAGAATTTGAATCCGTGGGTACGGGATCATGTGATGGGTTCCATTTTAAACTACCGGATGAACCGCAAGCCCACTTTCTATACCTCCAACTATTCCTTGAAGGCGCTGGAAAAACACCTGAGTTTCACCAGCAAAGACGGAGAGGAAATCCATAAAGGGCAGCGGTTGATGGACCGGATTGCGCCGTTTGTGGACGTCGTCACCGTAAGCGGGAACAATAAGCGCGGCAAGGTTTGAATATAGGTCATCATTTATCGTTAAAACAAAAAAGCCGGGCAGGGGATTTTCATCCCTTGCCCGACTTTTTTGCCGTAGGCTTGAGGCGCTTAACCGGCAATGAACTTGACGATAACCATTCCGAAGAAAATAACGGCCATAAACGTGAGCATCCCGAAGAAACCGTTCATGAGATCGAATAAGTCGTTGCGGGGTTCTTCGTTAATATGCTCCCGGGGATCGGTCACATGCGTGTTTGCATCCATGGCGGCAGGGCCTCCTCGCAAAATAAACTCGTTGTCAATAATAAACATCATAGACAATTCGTTTTTGGGTTACTACTAGTATAACCAATCGCCTTGAAATTTGTAAAGAAGGCGTATTCATTACGATTTTTCTTTTGCTAAAAAAATGTGGTATAATTGACAACACGCCGTTTTCGGTATGTGCATCCTTTATTTTTGATTCAAATATTATAAAATTTGCCTCTGGACAGATTCTGGGCCTGGGCACAAATATAAGGAGGAGATTGCAAATGGCAATTGTTAATGTATCCGATCAAACTTTCAATAACGAAGTTGAAGGACAAGGTACCGTCCTGGTGGATTTCTGGGCGCCTTGGTGCGGTCCTTGCAAAATGATCGCTCCAATCCTTGAGGATTTGGCCAACGAAGTTGGCGACTCGGTTAAAATCGCGAAAGTGAACGTGGACGAAAATCCGGAGTCCGCTTCCCGTTTCGGGGTAATGAGCATTCCTACCCTGATCTTCTTCAAAGACGGTCAACCCGTAGACAAAGTTGTAGGTCTGAACTCCAAAGAAAACCTGAAAAACCTGATCGCTAAACATCAATAAGATCAAGGTGCATTTCAGTGGGCTTGGTTTACGCCTCCGGCATGTCCGGGGGCGTTTTCTGCGTAAGAGCGGAAGCTATTCCATGTGGGGAGGAGGCATGTTGCATGAATACAGTGTCTAGAAACGCAACGGAAACTCAGGAAGAACGGGACAAGGCGATGGAAGCGATTCGCCACAAGCTGGCCCTGCTGCCGGATTTGCCTGGCTGTTACCTGATGAAGAACAAAGAAGGCACCATTATTTATGTAGGCAAGGCCAAAATATTAAAGAACCGGGTCAGGTCTTATTTTTCCGGGAGCCACGACGGCAAGACGCAGCGGCTCGTCACGGATATCCGGGATTTCGAATACATCGTGACCGGCAGCAACATGGAAGCGCTCATTCTGGAGTGCAATCTGATCAAAACCCATTATCCGCGATATAACGTATTACTCAAGGACGACAAAACTTTTCCTTATATTAAAATAACGAACGAGCCTCATCCCCGGCTGGAAGTAACCCGCCGGCTGCTGAAGGATAAGGCGAAATATTTCGGTCCTTATCCGAACGCTTATGCCGCGCAGCAGACAAAAAAGCTGCTCGACCGCATGTACCCGCTTCGGAAATGCAATGTGATGCCGAAGGAAGTATGTCTGTATTACCATATGGGCCAATGTCTGGCCCCGTGCGTGAAGGAAGTGCCGCAATCGGCATATGAGCAAATGACGCAGGAAATCAACTCCTTCCTCAGTGGAGGACATGAAGAAATCAAGAAGGAATTGCAGCGGAAAATGCAAGAAGCCGCGGAAGACTTGTATTTTGAGCGGGCTAAGGAACTGCGGGATCAGATTATCAATATCGATGCGCTCATGGAAAAGCAGAAGATCACGACGGCGGACGCCAAGGACCGCGATGTGTTCGGCTATGCCGTGGACAAGGGCTGGATGTGCGTCCAGATCCTCTATATGCGCCAGGGGAAAATGATCGAGCGCCATGCGTCGGTATTTCCTTTTTACGGTGATGCCTACAGCGATTTTCTGTCCTATGTAACCCAGTATTACAGCGATAATCCGGCATTGCCGAAAGAAATTTTGCTTCCGGGCATGAGTGAACCGGGTGCGGCCGACGAAGCAGGAGCCGAAGCGTCCGACTCCGCAGATAAACCGGAGGGAACTGGCACCGCGGCTGCGGCATCGAGTAAGCAGGCAGCCGTTGGATCCTCTCAGGATACGGTAAGCGGCAGCGAGACGCTCGACGCGGTAAGCGGCGCTTCGGCGCTGAACGAGTGGCTCGGCGTGAAGACGCTTGTACCTCAGCGCGGACTCAAAAAGCAGATGATTATGATGGCCGTGGACAACGCGCGCGTGGCCCTTGACGAGAAATTCCGCCTGATCGAGCGGGATGAGGAACGGACAAAGGGTGCCGCGGACAATCTGGGCCGCTCCATCGGCCTGGAACGGGTATCGCGCATCGAAGCGTTCGATAATTCCAACATCCAGGGGGCGAACCCCGTGTCCGCGATGGTTGTCTTCGTTGACGGGAAGCCAGCGAAGAGTGAATACCGGAAATACAAAGTCCGGACCGTTCAGGGTCCGGACGATTATGAAACGATGCGCGAAGTGATCCGCCGCAGATATGAACGGGTGCTGAAGGAAAACCTGCCGCAGCCCGATCTGATTATCGTGGATGGCGGTAAGGGGCAGATTTCCGCAGCCATCGACATCCTGGAAAATGAGCTGGGCTTGTTTATCCCCGTCGGCGGTCTGGTGAAGGACGCCAAACACCGCACGGCGCAGCTGATGGTGGGCGATCCGCCTGAGCCGGTGCATCTGCCAAGGGATAGCCAGGAGTTCTATCTGCTTCAACGCATTCAGGACGAAGTCCACCGTTTTGCGATCTCGTTCCACCGCGAGCAGCGGGCCAAATCGATGGTGGCCTCGCGCCTGGACGCGATCCCCGGAATCGGGGAAAAACGCCGCAAAGCGCTATTGAAGCATTTCGGATCGCTTAAAAAAATGAAAGAGGCCTCCGTCGAAGACTTCCGGCCTCTTTCGATCGGCGATAAGCTCGCCAATGAGATTATAAATGCCCTTCGGGATGAGGAGTCGTGAATAACGGCTCCTCTTTCTTTTGTGCAGGAACGGGTGGCCGTTCCTTGCCCGGAGGATTGAACAGGTAGATCACAAAGGCAACGATTGCCGGCAATGCGATGTAGAATATGCCTGCCGCGATATTTACCGTTCCGCCCGTAAACATGATGCTCAGCGACATCAAGATGCTGTCGAAGATGACATGCGAGAAGAGAACGGCGATAAATCCGTAACGCAGGAAAATGAAGCTGAACAGCAGCCCGATGATCAATAGTTCGATCGGACGGGAGATAACCGGATAGATTGGATACAACGTGTGGCCGAACGCCCAGATCAGCGTAGTAATGACGCTTGCGACGAGCGTGCTGCGGAACATTTTTTTCAACATCGGAATGCCGAACAGCCGGTATACGGCCTCTTCCCCGATGCCTGCCACCCAGGCGAGCAAAGGAAGCAGAACGGGATAGACCATATTATAAGGCGATTGGGACGCGTCCGTGGTGGACCACATATGAATCGTTCTTTCCAGTACGAAGAAGATGACCGACTGAACGCCCAACAAGATAAGCGCCCAGGCATAGCCATCGGCCATGGAAGTCAGGACATGTCGTCCATAGCCCTGTTCCTTGGCCCGGCCCCAAAGGTTAATCCCTTGTTGACGCCAGAGCCCGTCGCCGCCGACCAGCGAGAAATACACCGAAGCGGCAAGCACCAAAGTAACGCCCCCCTGGAACAAAAGCCCAAAGATCAGCAATGGGCCGCTTAATCCTTCTTTTTCGAAATAAGGAAGCATATTGATCGCCGAGCCCATGGAAATTACAAAATATATGGAAGAAAGTAATATTCCCCGCTTGAATGAAGTATGTACCTTGGTCAACGCGCTATAAACGATAGCCAATATTCCCAGTACAAAAGTCAATAAAGCGTAGCCGGCATAAGTCAGCCAATTGGCGATCGTTGTCTGGCCTTTAACGTAATCCGTATGACTTTGCGGAACGGTAAAGTAACTCTCGATCCCCGAGACTTTGCCTTCGTAGAAATCGATATCGATTTGCGCATTCGATTGTCCGGCTTCAAAGCCCGTGACCGTTAATGCCAAACCCGCCGGGGTTTCGTCGACGACCAACTGGGTGTCGGCGCTGTAACCGAGCGCCTTCAAATAAGGCTGGGCTAACGCCAGCTTTTCCTCCCAGGTAAGGCCTTCTACTCCAGAGCTTGCGGAAACGGCATCAGATGATCCGTTAATCCCAAGGTCTACTACGTTAGGAAACCCGGTTTCGGGGATTTCCTTAAAGCCGACAACTTTGCCCGTCGTCATATGGACATCGACCGTTAAGGCGTTTAGAAGCCCGCCGGGCTTTTTAAACCGAACCTGGAAGATGTCGTAAGGAAATTGCTTCTCATATTTTTTTAGATAGTCTTCCATCAGGTCTTCCTTAGTTAAATAGCCGTAAATATCGGCGCGCGTTTCATAAGTGACTAGCGCGTCTTCGAAAGGACCGGACAATCCGAGCGTGCTTTCCGCAAATTTGAGTGCCGATTCCTCGGCTTGCGCTTTGGTGATCAATTCGGCCGACTGCTCCATTTGCAGGGTTTCGGAGGCGGTGGCGGGCACGATTTGAAGCAGGATAAAGACGATTAGCCCGATGGCGGCGAATATCCATAACGTCCGGGTTTTCATCCTTCGCATCTGCGGTTTTGAGTAGGAATCCATGCAAAAACTCCTTTTAACGATTTTTTGTGAAACTGTATGTTTTCGGCACTTCTACATCAAAGTAAAGATAACACAGGGGAGTTCGCGGCGCCAGAGATGACGGTATTTTCATGAAAAGAAGCAATAACCGCGGTAAACTCAAGCATAGCTTAGAGAAGGCTTCGGCTTGCGGCTTGTTTCCTTCCTTTTAGGTTATTATCGAGCTATTTCATCCATTTAAACCTTTGTAGTGGAAGGGAATAAGGCTTATAATCCAATTTGACGAAAATGAAATGAAAACAAATGAAATTTATATAGTGGCCGAATTTCTACCGAAAACGGGGGAACCGATATTTAGGGGTGAATTTCGTCTGTTTCACGGGTTCCATACCTTGTGAAAAAGCGAATAGGGCAGACCGCGCAAGCCCGAATCCGTCAGCTAACCTCGTAGGCCTTTGCAGCAGGGACCAATCAAAAGGCATTGGATTTCCAGTGCTTTTTTCTTTTTTGCCCAAATCCGGTAATGAGGTGACCGCGTTGATTTCCAAATGGATCAAATTCTCTCCGCCCCAGGTCTTAGTAATGGGTTTTGCGATGATTATCCTGGTCGGTGCGCTGCTTTTGATGCTGCCGATTTCCAGCACGACGGGAGAGTCGCTTCCTTTTATCGACGCCTTCTTCACCGCCACATCGGCAACCTGCGTAACCGGACTTGTCGTAGTTGATACGGGCACGTACTTTTCGACGTTCGGCCAGGTTGTCATCATGCTGCTGATCCAGGTTGGGGGACTCGGATTCATGACGATGGCGACCTTGTTCGCTCTCGTATTCAAACGGAAAATCTCCCTGAAGGATCGGCTTCTGCTTCAAGAGGCAATGAATCAAAATACGATGGAGGGCATCGTCCGTTTAATCCGGAAAGTATTGATGTACTCCCTGATTATCGAAAGCGGCGCGGCGCTTCTATTCGCCATTCGCTGGTCCTTCGATATGCCGTTCGGCCGGGCGTTATACTTCGGCATTTTCCATGGAGTCTCCATGTTCAACAATGCGGGCTTTGATTTGTTCGGCGAATACCGCAGCCTTACCCAGTATGTCAACGACCCGATCGTTAACTTCGTAGCGATGTTCCTGATCGTGTCCGGGGGGATCGGCTTCATCGTCCTATCCGACTTGATCGAATTCCGCCGCCGCCGTAAGTTATCGCTGCATTCCAAGGTGGTTTTGTCCATGACCAGCGCTTTGATTTTGGTTGGAGCGCTCGTTATTTTCGTATTCGAGTTTACGAACTCCAAAACCTTGGAGCCGCTGAGCTGGAGCGGCAAAATCTGGAGCTCGTTTTTCCAGTCGGTGACGCCGAGAACGGCGGGTGCCAATACGCTGGATATCGGCGGGCTTAGACAGGCCACGCAATTCTTTATGATTATTCTAATGTTTATTGGGGCATCGCCGAGCTCAACCGGGGGCGGGATCAAGACGACGACCTTCACGATCCTTATCGGTGCGGTGATTTCCATGATCCGCGGCCGTTCGGATTTGGTGCTGTTCCGCTACAGGCTGGCCCAGGAGCGGATATTCAAAGCCGTAACGATCACCATGCTGGCTTTGTTTCTGGTCATCGCCGTTGCGATGGTGCTGTCGACGACGGAAGACGCCAGCTTTCTAAGCATTCTGTTCGAGACGACGTCCGCTTTCGGGACCGTAGGGCTTACGATGGGACTTACGGGAAAACTGACGCTCATCGGAAAAATCATTATAAGCTTCACCATGTTTGCCGGACGGCTAGGGCCGTTGACCTTGGCTTATGCGCTCGGACCTAAGAAGGGTAAAGAATTGTATAGACATCCCGAAGGCAAAATGATTATAGGATAAGGGGAAAAGCGAAATGAAAACACAGCAGTTTGTAGTGATCGGACTGGGGCGTTTCGGTTCCAGTCTGGCGCTTGAGCTGATGGACCTCGGATACGAGGTTCTGGGCGTGGACCGGAACGAGGAAGTGGTCGAAGAATGGAGCGATCGGCTAACGCATGCCGTAGTTGCGGATGCGACGGATGAGGAAGTGCTGAAATCGCTAGGCGTACGGAATTTCGATTGCGGCATTGTGGCGATCGGCGATGATATTCAAATGAGCATTCTTTCTACCATTCTTCTCAAAGATCTTGGAATCAAGACGGTCGTGGCCAAGGCGATTTCCGTCCTCCATGGACGTGCGCTGGAAAAATTGGGCGTCGACCGGGTGATTTTTCCCGAGAGGGATATGGGGGTACGTGTCGCTCATCAGCTTGTAACTCCAAACCTGCTGGATTACATCGAACTTTCCAAAGAATACAGCATCGTGGAACTAAGAGTGCCTGACTGCCTGAATGGGAAAAACGTGGGTGATCTGAACCCGAGAGCCCGGTTCGGTTGCAGCATTGTGGCTATCCATCGGGAGAGCGGAGTCATTATTGCGCCAACGGCAATGGATCATCTGACGCAAGGTGACATTATGGTTCTTATCGGAGCAAAGAAAAATATCGAGGAATTTGAAGCCATTATTAATGAATGATCTTTAATCTTTAATCTTTGATTTTTGTTCTTTGATTTTGATAAAGCCGTTGGAGTGTGACTTTGTATGGAATCGACTGCAACCGAAGCGATTCGGCATTTTCTTGTCTTAGTACTATTTGTGATCAGCGTGGGGATGGTTTCCGGAAAATTGGCTTCCTGGCTGAAGTTGCCTGATGTCGCGGTGTTTATCGCCGTCGGCATGCTGCTGGGGCCCGGCTTAAATCTGATACATGAATCCAGCGGATCGCTGATCAATCAAACCATACTGACCCTAGGTTCGGCGCTGATTCTGTTTGACGGCGGCCGGAATTTGAAGCTCAGCGATCTCCGGAAAGTATGGATCACCCTTTCGATGCTCAGCGTGCCCGGCGTGATTATTTCTGTGCTGGCGGTAGGCCTCGGCGTGCATTTCCTGTTCGGCGTGGACTGGATCTTTGCCTTCTTGGCAGCAGCGGTTATTGCTTCCACGGACCCGGCGTCGATTATTCCGGTATTCAAGCAGGTGAAGATCAAAGAGCGGGTCCGGGAAACGGTCGAAAGCGAATCGGCGTTCAATGATGCAACGGGATCGATTCTGACCTTCTCGTTACTGGCCGTTGTGGCAGGTGGCGGGAAGCTGGATTTTGGCGCGATGACCTTGGATTTCGTGAAAACCGCTCTGGGCGGGATTCTCATCGGGCTCATTATCTCGGGGCTGTTGACTTATTTTACAGGGCATGCCAGGCACGGCGTGTTTCGGGAATATACAACGATTGTCATGATCGTATGCGCATTGTCGAGTTATCTGATTGCCGATCTGCTTCATGTCAGCGGCTTCATGGCGACATTTGTCGCCGGAGTGATCTGGGGCAATGCGGAGGTATTCAATCTATCCATGAAAGACAAGCATATCGAAACCAGTTCTTTTGCGGAAAATATCACGATTATCATGCGGATGCTGATCTTTGTGCTGCTGGGCAGTCAAGTGAACTTCGGTACACTCGGCCATTACTTCTGGCAAAGCCTTGCGGCGGTGCTGGTGCTGATGTTTGTGGCGCGTCCGCTCACCGTCTTTCTGTGTGCCCTTCCGGACCGGAAAGTAAAATGGACCTGGCGGGAGCTGTTGTTCATGTGCTGGGTGCGCGAAACCGGCGTCATACCCGCTGCGCTGTCGGGAATGATCGTCGGGATGGGCATCCCGCATGCCGAAATCATTTCGGCGATTACGTTCATGGCGATCGTGCTGACGATCGTCATTCAAGCGAGCACGACCGCCTGGGTGGCACGGAAGCTTGGCTTGGAAATTAAAGAAGCTGCGGTAAAGTCTTAGGACTTGATCGCAGCTTCTTTTTGGGTTCACGGTTCATGAACCGCGGATTCGCTTCCTTGGATTAATAAGTACGTACGGGAGCCCGCCGGTAAAGCAACCAGCCGATCCCGATCAGAACGACGGTTATGCCGAGGAACAGATGTGATAGCGTCACGTTTGACAATCCTGATGCTGCCAATTCAAAGTTATCTGCAAAATCCAGATCGTCGGGGACGAGGTTTAAGACCAGAATATAAAAAGCGATCGTAATCAAGCCGGGAAGCGTGCCGAACCGGTAAAACACGGTACCGAGCAAAATGAACAAAAACATGTCGAGCAGGTAGAAGGTCCATTGGCAATACCACAAGAGCAAGAAAGGCGTGATGCTTGCTTCTATGGTAATCCCCGACAACTGCATCACCGAGTATCCTACGTACACAACGATGTTTTGTATCAAGCTCATGGCGGCGCATAAAAGTACAGTCGTGCCGATCAAGTTGAGATAAAACTTTTGCCGGGGAATCCCGAAGCTCATTAACAGAGGAAAGCTGCTCGTTGCCATCAAAATGCCGCAGACCAGA
Source organism: Fontibacillus phaseoli (assembly GCF_003337355.1). Lineage (GTDB taxonomy): Bacteria > Bacillota > Bacilli > Paenibacillales > Paenibacillaceae > Fontibacillus > Fontibacillus phaseoli. The sequence continues at coordinate 143,334 of NZ_QPJW01000004.1, forward strand.
AGATAGATGGCAATGGCTCCGTAGTTGGCCGAAAATAAAAAGTTGTCGGAAGTGTTCAGAACTTCGGGAAAATAACGCTGTGCCACCACTAGCGCGATATCTACCAGCAGCAGGATAGACCAGAAGACCGTCAGCGGTTTGAAGTTGTCTAACCAATGGAAGCGCAGCATTTTACGAGAAGTTTCCATAGTATTTTTCCTCCGAATTCAAATTTCCTTTGCGGGTCAAATAGACGAACAGCTTTTGCAGCGGAACCGGACCGATTTTGATGCCTCGGCGTTCCAGATCGACTTGGTTTTCCAACTCCCCGTACCAGACAAGCACGGTTGTTCCAGCCAGCGATTCTTCGTGTAATACGCGGGGATCGGAGGCTAGGGCGAGCAACAGTGACGTATCGCCCTGAAGGTAATGCGCCTGTTCCACAAAGGCATCTTTATCCATATGGGAGGTTACGACCCCTTGTTCTAACAGCGTTATATACTGGAACAGATTGGCGGATTCATCGATCTGATGGGTCGACAGGATCATCGTGCGCTGGCGTTCGCCGCAATCGGATATCATGAGTTCGTAGAAGGTCTCTCGCATGTCGGCGTCCAGCCCTAGGGTAGGCTCGTCAAACAAAGTCAATGGAGCGCGGCTGGCCAGCCCTTTCACGATGCCTACCATCGATTGCATGCCTCTCGACAGATGCTTATATTTCTTGTTGCCGGGCAAGCGGAATTTTCGCAGCAGTTCGACGGCGAATTTTTCGTCCCAGTACGGAAGCAGCAGCGAACAATATTTGATCAGGTCTTTGACCTTGTAATCGGCCCAGGATCGTTCATCCGATTTGACCAGGCAGATGTTCGGCGTGACGGCAGGGTTATCGTGGACTTGTTGGCCGTCGTACAGCACTTGCCCTTGGCTCGGATAGATCAGGCCGGAGAGAATATGGAGCAGGGTCGTTTTGCCGGCACCGTTAGCTCCCAGAAGCCCGTGAACGGCTCCTTCTTCAAAAGCCGTGGTGGCGTTACGGATAGCTTCGCTCCTGCCGAATTTTTTAGCGATTTGGCTGCATTCCAGAATAGAATTCACAACAATATCTCCTCTCGTCATCTTAATTGGCGGTCTCTGCCTTTTGAATCATGTCTGCGATCTGGCGCGGGGATATTCCTAATTTGGCTGCCTCGCGCAGCATGACTACGATATACTGGTCAAAAAATTGCTGCTTCCGCTTCTCTACCAATGCTGTTTGGGCTCCCGATGCAACGAACATGCCAATCCCTCTTTTCTTGTACAAAATTCCCTGATCCACCAGCAAATTAACGCCTTTTGCCGCCGTAGCCGGGTTGATTTGATAAAAGGCCGCAAATTGGTTGGTAGAAGGCACTTGGGTTTCTTCAGGTAATCTTCCTTCAATAATGTCATCTTCGATCTTTTCGGCAATTTGTTGAAAAATCGGACGTCCATCGTCGCTCAATACACCCATTTCTCCACCACCACCTTGGTTGATTACTTATGTAACTAACCATATAACCAAAGGAGTAAATTGTCAACAGGCGAGCGGCGTATGATAAAATAAAAGCAGCCGGATCATCCGGCTGCGATAGTCATCTTATGAAATATTTTATAGGGAGAGGGCTTCCGCAAGACTCTCTTTAATACCCGTAAACCACTCTTTCGTTTCATGGCTAAGCTCCGATTTATCGCCATACACCAGGCAAGTTTCCCTCCGCGTCTGCTCGAGTTCCCGCATCGGCACGGAGACCAGGTCATTATCTTTCAGCAATTGCTTGCGCAAGTAGGATTTAGGCAGCAGCGCAGCAGCTTTGCAAGTAGGCAGCAGGCGCACGATCGCTTCAAAGGAATCGATTTCCATGCGGATGTCCGGGATAATCCCGTAACGTCCGAAGAGGTCGTCGATCAGTTTGCGGTACCAGGTTCCTTTGGAGAATATGATCATGGAGCGACCGTTCAAATCTTCCATTCCCGCATGGTGGTTTCCGGCCAGTTCATGGCCGCGGGGAACGACCAGTTCCAGGTGATCCTGAAACAGGGGGATGCATTTAAGTCCCGTTTCGCTGATCGAAGAGGCAATGACGCCGACATCGACTTTGCGGTCGCGGACGTAAGAGACGATTTCATGGGTTTTGCCCGTAACCAGCTTGACCTCGATGTCCGGGAATTTATTCATCAGCGCCGTAACGAGCGGCGGCAGCGTCGTCTGAATCGTGGTAAGACTTGCCCCGAGCGTAACTACGCTGCGTTCGGAAGCTTTGAACCTGGAGACCGACTGCAGGAAGTTCTGATGGCGCTGCCGCTGCTCGAGCGCGTAAATATAGGCTTCATGCCCGACGCGGGTCAGCTCCAAACGCTTCCCTTTCCGCAAAAATAGCGATACTCCCCATTCTTCCTCCAGCTTGGCGATTTTTCTCGACAGGGCAGGCTGGGACAAATTCAACAATTTGGACGCCTTGTTTAAACTCGATTGCTCCACAACCGTCGTGAATACGAGCAAATCTTCCATCATAGCAGAGTCCAACTTTCCTTATGTTATTTTGTTATAAGTATTAATAATTATATTGCAATTCCATTATAAGATAAAAAGGAGTAACATGAAAAGTGACACAAGATGTTCACATGTTACTTTTGTAACAAGGGGAAAAGGCTGCGCTTTTGTGTAATTTATCATATACGTCTAGCGGTCTAATATTAGTGAATCCTAAAAAGTATGAGGAAGTATGGAAACGGGAAAGGGGCATATGGGCTTATGAAAGGGTTTTATTCCAGAAAACTGCACTCGCTTCTGGGTGTCATTCCGCTTGGATTTTTTCTTCTGGAACACATGCTTACGAATTTTTCCGCAGTAGAAGGCGGAAGCCAAGGCTTTAAGGACAGCGTCGCCTTCCTTAACAGCCTGCCGCTGGTCATCGTGCTGGAGATTGTAGGGATTTGGCTGCCGCTCCTGTATCACGGCGTGTACGGGATGTATATCGCTTTTCAGGCAAAGCCCAACAATACCCGGTTTCGCAATGAGCGCAATCTGCGCTACCTGCTGCAGCGGATCTCGGGAGTCCTCGTCTTTGCGTTCGTGATCTGGCATCTTTATGAAACCCGGTTGCAGGTCGCTCTAGGCAATGTGACGCACGAAGAATTGGGCGGCGTGATGCATGAGATCGTAATGAATCCGTTTTTCTTTATCTTGTACCTGATCGGAGTCGTATCTGCCGCATTCCACTTTGCTAATGGACTTTGGTCGTTCATGGTAAGCTGGGGCATTACGGTCGGTCCGCGGGCGCAGCGGGTTTCTTCATATATCTGCATGACGTTGTTCGCGATTACGGCCGTGATGTTCACCTGGTCCTTGTTCGCTTTCCGCGACGTGGAATTCCAGGCGGACGGGACGGCTTTGCTGGAGACGCTTCGGGCATTTATCGGGTAATTGAATGTAAAAATATTCCGCGATGGCTCAAAACGATTGCATTTCATAGATCCGGATTACTGCTTCTGAAGCCGCTTCGGTATCGGGAAGGCATTTTTTGAACATCCTCTTTTAGGAGTTGAAGATAGAGATGGCTAAACAAAGCGTAATTATTGTCGGCGGCGGTCTGGCCGGCCTGATGGCTACGATCAAATCGGCGGAAGCCGGAGTTCAGGTACATCTGTTCTCGCTCGTTCCGGTCAAAAGATCCCACTCCGTTTGTGCGCAGGGGGGCATTAACGGAGCCGTAAATACAAAAGGCGAAGGCGACTCCCCTTGGGAGCATTTCGACGATACCGTGTACGGCGGAGACTTCCTGGCGAACCAGCCGCCGGTGAAAGCAATGTGCGAGGCGGCGCCGGGCATCATCCATCTCATGGACCGGATGGGCGTCATGTTCAACCGGACGCCGGAGGGACTGCTCGATTTCCGCCGGTTCGGCGGCACAAAGCGCCACCGCACGGCTTTTGCCGGTGCGACGACGGGACAACAGTTGCTCTATGCTCTGGACGAACAGGTACGCCGCTATGAAGCGGAAGGTCTGGTCACCAAGTATGAGAACTGGGAGTTCCTGTCTGCCGTTCTGGATGATGAAGGGGTATGCCGCGGCATTTGCGCGCAAAACTTGCGTTCGATGGAAATCGTTACTTTCGCATCGGATGCTGTAATACTAGCTTCGGGCGGCCCCGGTATTATTTTTGGCAAAACGACGAATTCGGTAATCAATACAGGGACGGCGGCAAGCGCGGTCTATCAGCAAGGCGTCAATTACGCGAACGGCGAATTTATCCAAATTCACCCGACGGCCATTCCGGGCGATGACAAGCTGAGGCTCATGTCCGAATCCGCACGCGGGGAAGGCGGCCGCATCTGGACGTATAAGGACGGCAAGCCATGGTACTTCCTTGAGGAGAAATATCCGGCATACGGCAACTTGGTACCGCGGGATATTGCTACCCGGGAAATCTTCCACGTTTGCGTCGATATGAAGCTGGGGATTAACGGGGAGAACATGGTTTACCTCGATTTGTCCCACAAGGATCCGAAAGAGCTGGATGTGAAGCTCGGTGGAATCATCGAAATCTATGAGAAATTCATGGGGGACGACCCTCGCAAAATTCCGATGAAAATCTTCCCGGCGGTCCATTATTCCATGGGCGGCATGTGGGTCGATTACAATCAGATGACGAACATTCCCGGCCTGTTTGCGGCTGGGGAATGCGAATATCAGTATCACGGCGCGAACCGGCTGGGAGCCAACTCGTTGGTTTCCGCGATCTATGGCGGGATGGTGGCCGGACCGAAAGCGGTGGAATATATCCGCGGCCTGAAAAAATCGGCGGAGGATCTTAATCCGCAGATCTATGAGAACTACCGTAAAGCACAGGAAGATAAGTACGAAGGATTACTCGCCATGAACGGGACCGAGAACCCGTATGTGCTGCATAAGGAGCTTGGCGAATGGATGACGGCAAACATGACCGTAGTTCGCCAAAACAGTAAGCTGGAAGCGACGATCGGCAAGATTAAGGAACTGAAGCAGCGTTACAAAAATATTAACATTAATGATACGTCCCGCTGGAACAACGCCGGCGCGGCTTTTACCCGCCAGCTGTGGAATATGATGGAGTTGTCCGAAGCGATGACGCTGGGCGCGCTGCTTCGCAACGAGAGCCGGGGAGCCCACTATAAACCGGATTTCCCGACTCGTAATGACGAGGAGTTCCTGAAGACAACCAAGGCGACGTGGACGCCTGACGGTCCGCAGATTTCTTATGAAGATGTGGACGTCTCTTTGATCCCGCCGCGGGTTCGCGATTATTCGAAGGACAAATAGGGGGAGAGACTATGGCAACAGCGAATACGAAATTAACGGCGAAGAAAGTGAAGTTTGTCATTACGCGCCAAGACGATCCCAAGTCGGCATCTTATACGGAGGAGTTTGAGCTGGATTACCGTCCCGGTATGAACGTCATCAGCGCCTTGATGGAAATCCAGCGGAACCCCGTCAATTTGAAAGGCGAGTCTACGGCTCCGGTATGCTGGGAGTCCAACTGCCTAGAGGAAGTGTGCGGAGCGTGCTCGATGGTCATTAACGGCAAGCCCCGCCAGGCTTGCGCGGCGTTGATCGACAACCTGGAGCAGCCGATTCGCGTGGAACCGATGCGGACGTTCCCGGTCGTGCGCGACCTGGTCATCGACCGCGCGCGGATGTTTGGCGCGTTGAAGCGCGTCAAAGCCTGGATTCCGATCGACGGCACGTACGATCTGGGTCCCGGCCCGCGGATGGCGGAGAAGAAGCGTCAATGGGCTTACGAGTTGTCCAAATGCATGACCTGCGGCGTCTGCCTGGAGGCATGCCCGAACGTCAACGAGAAGACCGATTTCATCGGCCCGGCGGCGATTTCCCAGGTGCGCTTGTTCAACGCGCATCCAACGGGCGAGATGAACGCCGAGGAGCGTCTCGAGGCGCTGATGGAAGAGGGCGGGATCGAGGGCTGCGGCAACTCGCAAAACTGTGTCCGCGCCTGTCCGAAGGGCATCCCGTTGACGACTTCGATCGCCGAAATGAACAAGGCGACCAGCAAGCATATGTTCAAGCGCTGGCTGGGCGTGTAACCATTGCGGATAGTAAAAACCGGGCCGATGCGCCCGGTTTTTTTGCGGCTTTCCTAGGAAGGGGATGACTCCGCCCTTCTCTTTGGCGAGGCGGAACCGGTGGTTATCCCACTCCATTGGATATTTCCAACCAAGCGGGATGTAATCCTGCATCCTTCATTTTTTGATTGGAAATATCCAATCAAAAGGGTTGGGTTCAGCTCAAGACCCTTCTTCTCGTTCTGTTGGATTGGAATTTTCCAATCAGACTATGCTCGTCGAGCTTTTTGATGACTTCTAATTGGAAATTTCCACTGGAAAAAATGTCATCAAAAAACTTCCGTAAAAAAGAAGTTTTTGAATCCATCGAAGAGGGTTTTAAAATTTGTATTGCCGAAGACAAAACCTGTATGCTAATATGACGTTAAGAATGAAAACGTTACCGAAAAGGATGCCGATATGGTTTTCGGAATCGTTACCGAAAACGAAACCGGAAAAACGGAAGCGTATTCATTTCGCAATATCATTTCGAATTCATTCGAGGGGGAAAGGACAAATGAAGGTCAGAAAGCTATGGAGTTTGGTGCTGGCTTTAACTTTGGTCGCCGGGCTTGCTGTAGGTTGCGGCAACAAAAACGATGAAGCAAAAGTGAATGATTCGGGAGCTAATGGAGGTTCCGCCCCGGCAAAAAAAGCGGGCGAAATTTTTTTCCTGAACTTCAAACCGGAGATCGCGGAAATTTACGAGAAAATTGCTAAGGATTATGAAGCGGAAACGGGGGTCAAAGTTAAAGTCGTTACTGCTGCCGCCGGAACTTACGAGGCAACTCTGAAATCTGAAATTGCCAAAGCCGACGCCCCGACGATTTTCCAAATTAATGGTCCCATAGGCTATCAGAACTGGAAAGATTACTCGCTCGATTTGAAAGACACCAAGCTTTACAGCTACTTGTCCGACCAAAGCCTGGCTGTAACTAATGAAGGCGGCGTTTACGGAATTCCTTACGTTGTGGAAGGCTACGGCATTATTTACAATGATGCCATTATGAAGAAGTATTTCGAATTGTCGGATAAAGCCGTTTCGGCGTCTTCGATGGCCGACGTCAAAAACTTCGACACTTTGAAAGCCGTCGTTGAAGATATGACCGCGAAGAAAGACCAGTTGGGAATCAAAGGCGTATTCTCCTCCACTTCACTGGCTGCAGGCGAGCAATGGAGATGGCATACTCATTTGGCCAACCTGCCTTTGTACTATGAGTTCAAAGACAACACAGCTTATGACAACACTGTTTTGGCCGGTCTTGCCACGAACGAAGTCGAATTTAAATACAATCCGAATTTCAAAAATACTTTTGACCTGTACATCAATAACTCGGTTACAAAAGGCGGTCTGCTCGGAAGCAAATCCGTAACCGACTCCATGGCCGAGTTTGCGCTGGGTCAATCCGCGATGGTTCAAAACGGAAACTGGGCCTGGTCGCAAATCAAGGAGGTTGACGGCAACGTCGTAAAAGCCGAAGACATCAAATTCCTGCCGGTTTACACCGGAGTATCCGGCGAAGAAAATCAAGGCCTGGCCATCGGTACGGAAAACTATCTCTCCATCAACAGCAAGGTATCTCCTGAGAAACAGGAAGCTTCGATCGCGTTCCTGGAATGGCTGTTCTCCAGCGACAAAGGTAAAGCTTACGTAACCAAGGATCTCGGATTCATCGCTCCATTCAATACGTTCAAGGAAGATGAAAAACCTGCCGATCCGCTCGCAAAAGAAGTAACGAACTGGATGGACAAAGACGGTATCGTATCGGTGCCATGGGCTTTCGCGGCATTCCCGAGCGAAGAATTCAAAAACGTGTTCGGCGATGCATTGCTGCAATACGCCCAAGGCAACAAAACCTGGGATGATGTTGTAAGTATCTTCAAGGATAGCTGGAAAACCGAAAAAGCCAAGTAATTAGCATCCACTCTTATGCCACGGTGGACCAAACCGGTGCGCCGTGGCCTAATTTATGACCGGTGAGTATAGAAAGCGATTTTCTGACTCGCCATTTTTTAATCTCAGGTGAGGAGCAGAACACCATGCAAAAATCGATAAAAAGATACTTCGCCCTTTTTGCATTGCCTACATTACTGGCCTTTACTGTCATGTTCATTATTCCGTTTGTTCTGGGCGTGTACTTGTCCTTTACGGAATTTACAACAGTTACGGATGCAAAATGGGTTGGCTTCAGCAATTATATTAATGCTTTTTCCAATCAAGAATTTTTGAATGCCTTATGGTTCACGGTTAAATTTACAATCGTGTCGGTAATTACGATCAATGTGTTTGCCTTTCTTCTGGCCATGCTGTTAACGCGGGGGAAGAAAGGAACCAATCTGTTCAGAACGATCTTTTTTATGCCGAACCTGATCGGCGGGATCGTACTGGGTTATATTTGGCAGCTCATTATTAACGGAGTACTGATTAAATTTGACGTAACTTTAACCTCCAGTGCCAATTACGGCTTTTGGGGTCTTATCGTGCTCATGAATTGGCAATTAATCGGGTATATGATGATCATTTATATCGCCGGCATTCAAAATGTTTCGAAGGACGTTATTGAAGCAGCCAAGATTGATGGAAGTACCCGTTTCGGTATATTGCGTAATGTGACTATTCCTCTTGTAATGCCTTCTATCACTATCTGTTTGTTCCTGACTTTGTCGAATTCGTTCAAGCTGTTCGACCAGAACCTGGCGCTCACGGCTGGGGCACCATCGAAGCAAACCTCCATGCTGGCGCTGGATATTTACAACACCTTTTATGGCAGCGTAGGCTGGGAAGGCGTCGGCCAAGCCAAAGCGGTTGTATTCTTTCTGTTGGTTGCCTTGATTGCATTGATCCAGCTTGTAGCCACAAGAAGCAAGGAGGTTGAGAACTGATGCAAAAGACGAGAGGCAGAGATGCTGCACTAAATACGGTGTTATTGGTTCTCGCCGTACTGTTCTTGGCACCGATCCTGATCGTACTGTTGAATTCTTTTAAAGGAAAGTTCTTTATAAGCGACACCCCGTTCAAACTTCCGGATGCCCAGACATTCATCGGTTTGAAGAACTATACGGGCGGCATCTCCAAAATCGGATTTTTTAATGCTTTCGGAAACTCCCTGTTCATCACGGTGTGCTCCGTTTCTGTCATCGTACTGCTTACTGCCATGACGGCCTGGTATATTACGCGAGTCAAAACCAAATTCACGAAATACTTATACTACATTTTCGTATTTTCGATGATCGTTCCGTTTCAAATGGTCATGTTTACGATGACGAAGGTGGCCAATATTCTGCATGTGGATAATCTGGTCGGAATCATTTTCATTTATCTGGGCTTTGGAGCCGGGTTATCGGTGTTCTTGTTTAGTGGATTCGTGAAGTCGATTCCGATTGAAATTGAAGAAGCCGACCTGATTGACGGCTGTAATCCTGTGCAATCCTTTTTCAGAGTGGTATTGCCGATTTTGAAACCGATTGCGATTACCGTGGCGATCCTCAACGTCATGTGGATCTGGAACGACTATTTGCTGCCTTTGCTGGTCATTGGGAGTGATCACAGAACGATTCCGATCGCCATTCAATATCTGAAGGGCGGTTACGGCTCGATTGATATGGGAGCCATGATGGCCATGCTGGTGTTGGCTATTTTGCCTATCGTCATCTTCTATCTGTTCTGTCAGAAATATATTATTGAAGGCGTCGTTGCCGGTGCCGTCAAAGGTTAGCATGTCAATAAATGCCCGGGTAGCGGTAGCGCAAAGAGGGCAGGGCAGGGTTTTTACCGGATGGACTGATCCACCCGGAAACCCTGCTTTTTTATACCCGCCCTTGTCATCCAAAGGTTTAATTGCTATATTTTCTATGAGTGTGTAGAGATTACGATGTAAGGGAAGATCGGACATGGCTTCAATTACAATTATCGATATTGCAAAAATGTGCGGGGTTGGCGTGACCACGGTTTCCCGGGCGATCAATAATCATCCCGATATCAGCGAAGAGACCAAAGCCATGATTATGCAGGTCATCAAAGATAACCATTATGTTCCGAACAACAGCGCCCGGAATCTGAAACGTTCCGCCTCTAAGACGATCGCCGTCCTGATCAAGGGGATCACGAATCCTTTCTTCAACCGGATGATTCAGGTGTTTGAAAAAGAGATTCAAAGAAAGAAATACTCCTTCATTCTGCAGCATGTGGATGAGAATCAGGATGAGATCGAAGTCGCCATCGAGTTGGAGAAAGAGAAACGGTTGAAGGGGATCGTTTTTCTCGGGGGGAATTTTTCGCATTCCAAGGAAAAGCTTGATCAGTTGACGGTACCGTTTGTCTTGAGCACGATCGGCATGACACCGGAGTATGATCCGAGCGAGTACTCTTCCGTTTCGGTGGACGACTATAAAGAAAGCTATAAAATGGTAGACTATCTATGCAATCAGGGCCATCGTAAAATTGCCATCATTACCGCATCCATGGACGATGTCAGTATCGGTAAGCTTAGATACGAAGGTTATAAACAGGCTTTGGAAGATCATGAATTGCCATTGAATGAGAAGCTGGTTTACAGCATGAAAGAAAACATAGAGAGCTACTCGATGGAAAACGGCTATGCGGTGACCAAAGAACTGCTGGATTCCGGAGAGGAGTTTACGGCGCTGTTTGCCGTCTCCGACAGTTTGGCCGTGGGAGCTTGCAAGGCGATCTTCGAGAGCGGAAAATCCGTTCCCGATGATTATTCCGTCGCCGGCTTTGACGGACTGGATATCACTTACTATTACAATCCTTCCATTACGACCATCCGCCAGCCGGTGGAGGAAATTGCGGAAGAGACGATCAGAATCCTGTTTGATTTGATCAACAAAAAGATAACCCATGCGCACAAAACATTCCCGGCGGAACTGATGATCCGCGAGTCGACGACCGCACGGAAATAAAATAGCCCGGCCTCGCAGAAATCTGCGGCCGGGTTTTGTTGTTTTTGGCAGGAAGGGCAATTCTGGATATTTTGCTTAAAACGCCTTAGAATGGAGAGAAGTATCAGGGAGAGAGGTTGGGGTAGAGTTGAATAAGAAAAGAGCGAGAGCAAACCGGTTCAAGGTGATGACGAAATTTGCGAGTACCGGGTTGGTAGCGATTTCAGTATTGCTTCCCGCAAGTCTGGCCGGAGCCGAGACAAGCAAGGCGACGGAGAGCGTTTCGGTAGAGTCGGGTACGGATAGCACATCAGGCAGCACATCATCGTATGACCTTTTGCCGATCGAGACCCGATTGAAGATTGCCGCCGGTGAAATTCCGATGCCGGGATCATCTGCACCGGATTCGTCATTAGCCAAATTCACGAAGGAGCAGGCCGTCGCTAAAGTGAAGGAGTTGCTTCCGGAATTGAAGGATGCGGTTGTTCAAAACGTCACGCTGGGGATTACTAACGTGTATCCGCCGCCAACTAATCAAATGGTCTGGAACATCGAGTGGACCTATCCGGCGGGAAGCTCGGGGTATAGTTTTAGTTCCCAGGTTGACGCACTTACCGGAGATCTCATCAACATCTATTTAAGCAGTGCGCAAGAAGCTTCTAACGAGAACTATTATCCTCCAAAGTTGACCCAAGATCAGGCGCTTGAAACGGCCAAGTCTTTTATTGTTAAGGCGGCTCCTACTATATCGCTGCAGGATCTGAAACAGGAGGTTATTTCTTCTTGGAACCCAACCGAGGCTTCTTTGTTCGGACCGATTCAATACAATTTCAATTTTGGCGTGCTTAAGAATGGTATTCCTTCACCCGAATATGTCAGCATCATGCTCAACGGCAACGGAAATCTTATTTCTTTCACCAAATCTTTTGAACGATTGAATTATCCGGCGAAGGCGGCAGCCATTTCCCAGACTGTTGCGGAGCAAACCTTCGGAAGCGGACTGGATGTTGAACTGAGGTATGTTGAGATACACAAAGAAGATAAAGCTAGCGAATATATATTAGCTTGGAGTCCTTCGGAGAATGGTACCTATCCGATCGATGCAACAACCGGGAAGCGAATTAGTTATCAAGGGGAAGACGTGACGGCAACCCCGCCCGTCTATTCGGAAGTACCAGCCACCAAAAAACAGTTCGCACCTCGGACATCCAAGTCGGAACTGACCGCCGACGAGGCGGGGAAATTGGTAGAACATACTTTTATGATTCCAAAGGGGCGAACTTTGTCCTCATATCCGTCATTGAATTCGGATTACGCCGATCCCGCGCGGAAAGTATGGAGATTGACCTGGGGAGACCAGCAGGGAAAACCGTATGTTCCAGGATTCCCGTTCCAATCGAGTGCGGAAGTCGATGCCCTGACGGGACAAATTCTTGAGTTTCGCATGGAGGAGTTCGCCGATCAAGGTCAGGAAGCGTCAGTCCCTCCAGCCGGGGCCGTGAAGCTGAGTCAAGGAGCAGCCAAGCAAAAAGCGATCGAACTCGTAAATGCTTTGGCTCCAAACGCAAGCCGGAATTACAAATTGGTGGAGCAGAAGGATGTCAATCCGGATAAGACGGGATACGGATTTAATTTCACCCGATTTGTTCAAGACATTCCGGTGAATAGCGGTGGAATTTCTCTATCTTTCGATTTATATGGCAATCTGGAATATTACAGCTTTGGCCGTACGCCGGGACTTGATAAAGTTACCGGACCATCGATCGCAAAAGTGGCAAAGGAAGACGCGCTGAAGACATACCGGGATCTGTACGTCATGAAACTGCAGTACATCAGTACCGGCGGGCATATCACGGATAACAAATATATTGAACAGAAAACCTGGCTGGCCTATTCTCCGGAAGCCAAGGATCGCGATAAACCGTATCAAGTTCTCGATGCCGTTTCAGGTCAATGGGTGACGGTATATGACAACATCAGGTATGGGAACGGAAATTCCACCGGGTCCATGCCTGCCGATTTGAAAGGCCATTGGGCCGAGCTGGATCTCATGACCTTGGTACAATATGGTGTAATTACGCCAGATGAGAGCGGCAACGTGAAGCCTAATCAAGATATTACGGTCGGCGAATGGCTTGGCATGATGGCTCAAGCCGTAACTCCTTATTACAAGGACTATGCCGGTTATTACGGAATGGCCGAACAGAAGGAGATAGCGGGAGTATCCGTGGATAGCCTCTATTATGATGCGGTAAGCTATGCTGCCGAACGGAATTGGATTGACCGGGACGACGTTTTGAAGGTCGATTCCAAACTGACGCGGGAGCAGTTGGCCGTCAGCCTGGCATCGATGGTCAAGTACAATAAAATGGCCGCGTTTCTGACCGGGGATGAAAGCTTAAATCAATTCGGCGACAAGTCGTCGATCGTCAGCAAAGGCGAGGTGGCCCTCGCCATGAAACTTGGCTTGCTCCAAGGCCAGAACGGCAAATTCAATCCGCAAGGTGCCGTGACGAAAGCGGATGCGGCAACGGTAATGATGCAGCTCGTTAAACTGCAAGGCAAAATGGATCAGGGGATCACTCAATAGTCATCTATTTCGGCATGGGGCTGTCCCGGAAGCAGTTTCTACTGCGCCGGGCAGCCTTATTTGCATGTTGTAGTCGGCATAATCAGGAGGTAAAGAAATGAAGCTATTACCTCCTCGGACGAACAAGCTGTAGAAGCCGCAGAATTTATGGCCGAGATGGCCAGAAGCCTGAGAGACGGACTCAAATATGACGATAAGAGCGTGCAACAGCATATTGTGAGACACCTACAGTTTCTGGAAAAGCACGGCCATCCTGCGTCGGGTTCCGACTTTGCGCTCCAGACCCGTTTTTTTCTGGAAGACGACTTTCACCGGAACATGCTGGAGGGGCAGCAGACCGGTCTGGCTTATTATTTAAACGCCGCCGCGGAGGCGCTAGCCAAGTCAGGAGAATAGGGGAAGATGAACATGTCAAATGAACGCGTCGTTTGGAATACCCTGCAAAAAGAATTGAAGGCGATCATCGCCAAACCGGAGCATCACGAATTGGTCATTGAACGCATACTCGTCCAGCATTCGGCGGTTCATTCGGCCTGTATCACAGGCCCCGATGTCTGGTCTTTCGAGGACGAGGTGCTTGATGAGTTGAGCGAAGAAAATTTCCGCAGGGTTCCGAAGCCGGGCGTGAACTCGATTGCCTGGCATATTTACCACTCTACCCGGATCGAGGATATTACGCTGAACACGCTGGTGGGAGACCGGCCGCAGGTTTTTGATGAACAGGATTGGTCCGCCAGAATTGGAATCAGGTATCGCGATACGGGTAACGGAATGAAGGACGAAGACGTAAGGGAGCTTAGCGCTGCCGTTCATATCGCGTCCCTTCGGGATTACCGGAATGCGGTGGGGCTTCGTACCCGGGAAATCGTCATGGCTTTGCGGCCCGGCGAATTGAAGCAGAAGATAGATCCTTCCCGGGTCGCCTTGATCAAAAGCAACAACGATGTCCGGGAAGAAGGCGAATGGCTGCTCGACTACTGGGGCGGATTGAACAAAGCGGGAATCATTCTGATGCCGGCCACCCGGCATTTAATCGTTCATCTCAACAAATCGCAGCGATTAAAAAAATAAGGTGTTCACTATCTTGCTGTTTCAATCGAAAAGCCGTACAACCCGCTATGCGATAAGCTATAGTAGGTGTACGGCTTTTGTCGTCATTGCGGCAGAGGCTGTTGAAACTTGATGATAAGTAGGAGGAACCGGCATGTGCGCCGTGGCAACCAAGACTTTTGAATATGGACAAAAGGAAATTGACGGCCTGTCGGCAGCGGACCCGGTGCTCGGGGACTACATACTCCGCCGGGGCAAAGTGGAGCGGGTGATCATCCCGGAACTGTTCCCCGCGCTCGTTCACGCGATCGTCGGCCAGCTCATTTCCGTGAAAGCCGTGAAAACCATATGGAACCGCATGCAGGCAGCTTTCGGCGATATAAGTCCGGAACGTTTGGCGGCATCCTCGGCCGATGACATCCAACGCTGCGGCATGACGATGAAAAAAGCGCTCTGTATCCATCAGATCGCCACGCAGGTCGCCTCGGGCGAATTCGATCTGGAGGGCCTTAGGCATTTGCCGGAGGCGGAAGTCACCGCCAGGATGACGGCGCTGCCCGGCATCGGCGTTTGGACGGCCGAAATGCTGCTCATGAACTGCCTGGAGCGGTCGGATATCCTTAGCTGGGGCGATATAGCGATTCGCCGCGGCATCATGAATTTATACGGGCTTCCGGACCTCTCGAAAGAGCAGTTCGAACAATACCGCCTCCGATATTCGCCTTACGGTTCGGTCGCTTCCATTTATTTGTGGGAGATCTCGTTCCGGCAAGCCGATGCGGACGGGGCGGGTACGCCAAACTAAGCCGCAGAAGGATCAGTCCAACGCCCGCTTCTTACTCTGCGAACAGATCCTGCATCGTCACGCATAAGCCCTTAAACCACCCCGACTCCACGTTGGGGTCTTTGGCGCATCGATTCGGTCCTTGTCGCAAATGACCACCACATCCGGCTGGACGACGCAATTCGTTCGCCTCCGCAAGCCTAATCGATAGACGAAAATCAATTGGATATTAGCTAATATTGAGCGCTAATTCGGCAGTTGTATGACGCTTCGCTCCTCCAACAGATCCCAGTTGGGAGTGGGGACGTCTGTCCGATTTCTCCATTCGCGAAACACTCGGCTTAATGCGACGATCTCAAGGGGAGAACCGTCGATCATCCGGCTGACCGGGAGTAGATGATAAATTTTAAGAAAAAGGCGGAGCAGCTTAGGGTGGCTCCGGATAAATTTCGCTTGGCCTGCGGGTACCAGGGGATAACCGAGCGCTTCCAGCACGTCGAAGCCTTCGTTCATGGCCGCGACCATTTGCCGCAGCAACTTGTCGTCCCCGGCGATGTTCTTCATTTGGCCGTTATGAATGAGGATGCCGTAGTTGATCGCCAAAATCGGGATAATATGATTTTTTAGCCAAGCGTCGATATCCTCGTGGTAAACAAGTTTGTATTTGGCCTTAGCAAAAGCTTGATCCAGCACCGCTCGAAAAGGAATGAGGCCATTAAGCGCACCGATTACCATCTGCACGCCAGCTCGGACACTGACGATACGGCCCGGTTCCCGCCGCCCGGCGCTAACCTGGAATCCGAAGGCAACATTTTTCCGTATAGAGCCGTTCTTTTGAAAATAGTCCTGCATATCCCGTGCGTCGGTATTATTGCCTACAATCACGATGTTGCCGCTTTGGTTTTCCGCCAAAATCGGCAGGACCGAAGGAAAGTCCGAATACTTCATGACCACAAAGATGAGATCGTAGATATCTTCCGGTTCCAGCGTCCGGATCACCCGAACAGGATCAACGGAGGTTTTGAGTTGGAAGTAATGGCGGATTACCAGGCCGCTGCTTTCCAGTTCCTCCGCGCGAGCCCCTCGCGCCAGCATGGCTACGTCATTGCCTCCGCGTATCAAGGCATGGGCCAGATAACTGCCTAATACCCCCGCGCCGTAAATTAAAACTTTCATGTTGCAATCCCCCGCTTTCCAATACTGAACATTTGTTGTATAAGTAACGTTTGTTGAATTATAATTACCTTAGCATCCTAGGGAACCACGGATCAATCGGTAAAATTGCCGATTTCGTTGATAATTCAACACATGCGCACGAAATGTTCAGAAGAAAGCGCGGGAAGGAAGAGTCATGGATAGACGAATCATGAGAACGCGGCAGGCAATCATGGAAGCTTTTATCGGGTTGCTGGGGGAACAAGGGTTTGAAAAAATAACGATTCATGAAATTGCGGACCGAGCAAACGTGAACCGGGGAACGGTATATTTGCATTTTACGGACAAATTCGACTTGCTGGAGCAGTGCATTGAAACTTATTTGCAATTCTTGTACGAAAGTTGTCAGCCGGATGGGGATCCGAACTGGGTGTCCGCGAAAACGCAACTACTGCGCACCTTTGAATTTTTAGAGCAACACACCTCCGTTTATTCCATTTTGCTGACGAGCAAGGGGGTACCGGCCTTCCGGAACCGGATGATGGCTATGGTGGAACGGGGAATCGGAGAGAATACCCGAAGCTGCGGCTTATATGCGGGAGTACACCCCGAGATTCTGGGGCAATTTCTGTCCAGTGCGATTGCCGGTCTGGTGGAGTGGTGGATTCTCCAATCGATGCCTTACTCCCCGGCGGAAATGGTGGAGCAATTGCATGTATTGTTGGAGCGGAATCTGCTGCCGGTGTAATATCGCGCAGGATAGTTATAAACAAAAAAACACCGGGGGTCGGTGTTTTTAGCTCCGGCTATATCAAATTGTCTATATCTTTAGATATTCGGCTAATTGATCGTAGGTTCCGGAAAATCCATCCTGAACGATCTCACGTGAAGAAAAGAAGGTTTTATACTCTTCCTCGGTCGGGGATACGGGAACAATAATCGTTGTAAGAGTTGTTTTTCCTTTGTCCTCAATGAACGTTAGGGTATTCAAGGTTTTCAGTGGCCAATTTGCGTCAAAGGGTGCACGTACAACGTTACCTTCCTCATCGGAAAAGAAACTGGTGTAAACGATTTTCTCCGATGTAACAATTTCACTGTATTCAAATTTAACCCACATGATGTCGCCGCCGTCAGCAGGTTTCTGGCTGTAGTGAAAGACACCGCCCGGCTGGAAATCTGCTTTCGCAACTTGAAAATCCCACCCTTTTGGCCCCCACCAGTTCCGCAAATGTTGTGATTCGGTGAATGCCTTAAACACAAGTTCTCGTGGAGCATTGAAAGTATAAGTGATCTCCATTTGAGTTGACATTGCGATTCCTCCAGTTAGCTTCATTGTTATGCATTACGCCAATTCCGCTGTTACTATTCCTGCAACTCACGTAAATAATCGTCCAAACGCTCCAATCTACCCTCCCAAATAGTTCGAAACGAATGAATCCAATCGTTCAGTTCCAAGAAGGGCTGAGGCCGCAACTTGTAGATGCGGCGATTCGCTCTTGGATACACCTCAACAAGCCCGGAATCACTAAGTACACGTAGATGTTTAGATACCTGCGGTTGACGGAGCCCAAGTCGTTCAGCTATTTCGCCTACAGTAAGGGGACCGCCACGCAAAAGCTCGACAATGTGTAGTCGGTTGGGCTCGGCAAGTGCACTCCATGTTGTTATGTTCTCGCCCATATAATCGTATCTCCCTTCTGATTAAATATACCAATATGAGAATATTCCCGTCAAGGAATATTAAAATATAAAGAAGGACTCGGTACGATTCGTTCTACTTTAGGTGCTTACCATCGTCCACTCTCGCTGTATTTGAATGATTTTTTAGCTTAGTGATATTAAGGACCGTGCAACCGTTTTTTCTTGTTTGGTATAATACAGGGTACAAAGTATGCAAGGAGATGTTCATGATCAAAATACTTGTGGTAGATGACGAGAGCAGCATTCGGGCGGCTGTAGCTTATGCGCTACGTAGGGAAGGGTATGAGGTCGAGATGGCTGCGGACGGCAAGGAAGCGCTGGACAAGGTGGAGACGTTCCGGCCCACGGTGATGGTGCTCGATGTCATGATGCCGCGTCTAAGCGGTTATGATGTATGCCGCAAGCTGGATGGTCGGCCACGGCCAGCGATTCTGTTACTGACGGTCAAAGACGATATTGTCGATAAAGTGTTAGGTTTGGAGCTAGGCGCTGACGATTACATGACCAAGCCTTTTGATATGCGGGAACTGCTGGCCAGAGTCAAGGCACTATCACGCCGGGGAGGTTATGGCGAGCAATTGCAACAGGAGCAGCATGAGGTGCTGAGACTGGGAGAATTGTCCGCAGAGCTGTCCAGCCGCGCGGTTTCTATTCAAGGCGAACGGCTGGAATTAACGCCGAAGGAATTTGATCTATTGATATTGTTGATGTGCAATCCGGAGCGGGTCTATTCACGGGAAGCGCTGCTGGAGAAAGTGTGGGATATGGGTTTTGCGGGTGGCACCCGAACGGTGGACATTCATGTGCAGCGTCTGCGCAAAAAGCTGGGTAACCACCACGGACTCATTCAAACTGTTTACGGCATCGGCTATAAAAGTACGGAGTCACCTTAAATGGGAGGCAGATTTCGGCTAGGCCTGAAGGGGAAAATGTCGTTGTTACTCGCCCTGTTGCTCGTGTTTATCGTAACCTGCCTGAGCGTACTCGTGCTGAGTGGCATCCGGGAGAACCAGCGGAGTATGCTGGAGCAATCTTTTACCCGACAGGCAGAAGCGGCCAATCTGCGCGTGCGGGAGGAATACTTGACCGAAAGTCGGATTCCGCCGGATCAATTTATGATGCAAACGGGTCAACGGCTGGCCGTGGATTTGGGCGCACAGAGCGGTATGGCCGTAACGCTGTATGCGGTGGATGGCTCATTTGCCGGCACCTCGCTGCCGTTCCAGCCTCGTGCCGATGTGCAGGATGCCCTGCAATTTACGGCTCAGGGACAGTCTGCATACATTACCGAAGGGGATCAGTTGTTGTTCCTTGCTCCCCTGTACAATGCCGAGCAGCGTCTGGGCACGGTCCAGTTTCATGCTTCGCTCGCCGAGCAAAATGCTTTTTATGCCCGAATTCGCCAGTTGTTTCTGCTTGCCGGTGCCACCGTGCTGATTGTTGGTTTCCTAATCGGTTACGTGTATGTCCTGCGGCAGGTCAATGTCATTGACCGGCTGAACAGGGCGGCATCGCAAATTGGTAAAGGCGATTATCTATCGGCTCCTTCGGTAGTCAGAAAGGATGAGCTGGGGAAGCTTGCACAAGGAATCTATGAGATGAGCGGCAGCATTTCCACGTCTGTCGGTGCTCTGCATGAAGAAAAGCAAAAGCTGCTTGAAACGGTGGGACGACTGCGGGAATTGGAGCAGCAGCAAAAGCAGTTTATCGGCAATATCAGCCATGAGCTAAAGACACCGTTAACCTCGATTATCGCTTACGCCGACCTGTTGACGATGTACAGCGATGATCCCACCCTGCTGGACGATGCGGGAAGACGCATCCATGCGGAGGCACAGAGATTGTACAGTCTTGTGGAGAAAGCGCTACAATTGTCAGCGATGGACGTATACGAGTTTGAGACACAGGCGGAGGCGGTTCCGCTATGTCCTTTACTGGAGGAAGCTGTGGCCCGGCTGCAAGGGAAGGCGGACAGTTGCGGGGTTACGATTCATACTTCGCTTGTTGAAGGTGAAGTGTGGGCCGATCCTGAGAACGTGATGCACATCATGCTCAATTTGCTGGACAATGCGATCAAATATAACCGCCCAGGCGGGCAAGTTCACCTGCTGAACTACATCGCAGAGTCGGCGGACGGAGCAAGCCGGATGATCATAGAAGTTGCCGATACAGGAATCGGTATCCCGAAGGAAGCCGTATCCCGAATTTTCGATCCGTTCTATACGGTCAGTAGAGACCGGTCAAGAGCTAGCGGCGGAACTGGACTTGGGTTAGCCTTAGTCCGCAATCTGATCGAGAAGCAAGGCGGAACTGTACAGCTTGTTGAGACGGGACCGGACGGGTCGCGTCTCAGGGTGGAGCTACTGCTACATGCCTTCCATACGGAAAGGACAACATATACACCAAATGATATAGCCCGGAATGAGTGAGATCATCCGGGCTTTTCGCCGCGATTCAGATAATGCTTCCGGATTGTTTACAAGTTCGTTACAAGCTGGATATGCTTATGCAATATTGTCTCTCTATACTAAAAGCCATGGGGAGCTTTGAACATTGAATACCGTGGCCCGGGTCAGAATAATTCATGTGAGCAGGAGGTCCCTAATGAACAAAGGGAAATACATCGCCGGTCTAATTGCCATGACCTTGCTGTCTGCCGGTATCTTATTCGGCTGTGACGCAGAACAGGAAGGTAGTAAACAGATGCCGGATACAACGGGCCAATCCGGTTCCGGGGCGACAGGAGGAAAACGTGAACTGACAGTAGTCATAGAGAAAAAACCGCCTGCTGAGCAGGGTATTGCCGTGCAGCGCATACACCAGATAAGTGGCGCCAATATAGAAAAATGGCTCTCGGACCACGAACTGGAGATCCAAGTCACCACGATGGAGAAACAGGCCACCGCGACGGAGGAAGCGCAATTTAGCTACCATAGGTTTCAAGTTGATCTGGAGACGGGTGAGCGGCTGAGCATCAAGGAACAGACAGGTGCGGATCAGGGAGAAGTCGTCAAAGCTTCTCTATCGCCGGATGGGAAATATAGCTTCATTCAGACCTGGAAGGACA
Organism: Fontibacillus phaseoli; assembly: GCF_003337355.1. Taxonomy (GTDB): domain Bacteria; phylum Bacillota; class Bacilli; order Paenibacillales; family Paenibacillaceae; genus Fontibacillus; species Fontibacillus phaseoli. Next base: position 164,680 of record NZ_QPJW01000004.1, read on the forward strand.
AATATTTGGCCGTGAACGAGATCAAAAACATGGCTACAGGGGAGCGGCATAAGGTCGCGGTCGACAATTATATGGAAGTAGGCGGCTGGATCGATAATGACTCCTATGTTCTTGCCGCCGGCTCGATGAAGGACCGGGGCGAAATATGGAACATATCCGTGGACGGTACCCGGGAGAAGATCGAGCTTCAGGATCCTGATGTAGAGAGCTTCACCGAATTTGCTACGGGCAACGGGAAGATTTATTACACCGATGCCAAGGGCCGCATGAAGAGCTTCACCCCAACACAATCCCGGCCAACTCTGCTCGCAAAGGATGTCTCCACTTTGAGTCTGTCGCCTAACAGCCAGCAGATTGCCGTCTCCACCTCAAGAACCGGCGGGCAGGAAGAATCGCGCCTGCTCATCTATGATACGGGTGGTCATGTACAAGGTTTGTTGATCGGCAAGGGCGATTTACTGTCCCATCAGTCCTGGTCCCCCGATTCCTCCAAGCTGGCCTTCGCGGTTTATACCGAGGATCAGGGCGGCATGAATGGGATCTATATCTTTGATACAGTCTCCGGCAAGGTATCGCCGCTAGGGTTATCGTACTACCCGGTCTACCCGCTGAGCTGGAACCCTTCGGGCACGAGGTTGGGCATTACCGTGGATGATAAAGAGAAGCTAATCGTTACGCATATTGTGGATTTCAAAAAATAATAGGATTCAAAAAAAGGAGAGATTCGTTGTGAAAAAAATACTATTGGCCACCGTTGTATTGGGAATGACTTTAACGGGAGCCGCCGGCGTGTATGCCGGAAGCAAGCTGGAGAAGATCAACGCTTATCTGAATCACGGCATTACCTTCAACGTAAACGGTGCCGATCAGTCTTTAACAGACAGTAACGGCAAAAAGCTGGTACCGATCACTTATCAGAATACGACGTATTTGCCGGTGCGAGCCATTTCCAACCTGGCTGGTATTGATGTAGAGTTCGATGCCGCTAGCCAGCAAATTCGGCTGGAAACAGAACAAGATGGCGATAGCAATACAAAGGACTGGACGGCCATCCATTACAGTGAAGCACAGATCAAAGCCATTAAGGAGGCATACGCCAAGTTTGAATCCTTTGAGACAGCCTATGCTCCACAGCAAATGGCCAAGAACGACAATTACGTTAAAGCGTCAGCTGCGGGCGATGGAGTCAATCTGATCTTTAAACATATGACCGTGAATGTGTCGCCACGGGATTATTCCACGGGGTATGAATCCAAGGAGGTTAAGCTGTCCAACGGTGATAGCGCGAAGTGGTATACGCCTTCCGAAACGCCGTTGCTGGGTTTCCAACTGGACGACCGGACGGTGACGATCAGCTCCCCTGACGGTTCCCTAAGCAACAGTCAAATTGAACAGGTCGCTGTTAGTGTAGCTAAATTGAAGTAAGGAGGGCGATCGGATAATTATCTAATCAACCTAAGGCTATCCATGAGTCATTTTGACCTGGATAGCCTTTTTAATCGTGCATCCAGTTGGTTACTCAGGCGTTGTCTTGACAATGATGCCCCACATATTCAATGAATCGTCTAGCCGCCGGCGAGAGGTAGCGGTCTTATAGAAACAACGACTCATTCCATGGCACTGGGACTGCAAAAAGAAAATCAAATATGGAAGTTGGATATCTATCCTATAGTTTTCTTGCTTTAATGACAAAAGTTACGGGAAGCATCTTTGCTTTTTTGGCAAAATCACTGTTATCGTCGCGCGCTTGCAACAACTCTTCGTCGGATTGCTCAATCATTTGCTCAATGACAAACCCCGCTTTGGCGAGCGCATTCACATAGGTTGATAGTTTCCGGTCCGATAAGGTCAGCGTACTATCATCGAGGGATACCGAATACCAAGATTCGTCGAAATAACACTTCTTAAAAGCAAGCCTATCATTCTCGGCAACAACACATTTGTGGATAGGGTGAGACCAACTGAAAATAAATGTGCCGTCTTTTTTTAGATAAGAAGCGATCCGGCTAAAAGTACCCTCCAGGTCGGTGGTCCAGCCTATCGCATAAACCGAATAAACGAAGTCAAAATAATCCTCCGGTATACCACATTCCGCTTCCATGGGAGAACAGATCAATCTCGCTGAAAGGCCGCTTGACGCCAAAACTTGGGCTGTCTTTTCGAGTTGGTTTGCGGATATATCCATGCCCCATAGTTCACCTGCTTTGCGTTCCCCCAAATATTGCAGAGATTGACCGCTCCCACAGCCTATTTCCAGCATCTTCTTTCCCGAGACATCGCCAAAAAGCCCGCAATTTTCTTCGGAGACAAAGGCTCCGTACAAAGGAAGCGCGGTTGCTCCTAAAACTTCATTTCCTTTTGTATCCCAAAAGGTAACGTTTGTTTTATGTATAGAATCATTGTCCATGTCGACCGAGACGGCCCGACCAACCTCGCCAGCACCTATAACGTTTGTTCTATAAACCGAATTCTTGTCCATGCGTAGCATCCCCCAACATAAATAATATGAGCTAAACGGATATGAATCATTGAGTAATCTACCATTTTACGATGAATAAATCTACCTAAAATGTTCCATAAAGCGAACGTTTGATCTTGCGGACCTAGCCTCAAAGGCTGTGACTTTTTTCTTTGTTACCGAATGCTACGGGAGTTTATTATTTATATTATACTGACTGGTCAAAATAAAATCGGATAAGGAGCGGATTATGCCCAAACAAGGAATGGAGCCTGTACGAAGAGCGGAAACCATGAATGCCACCCTGGAATGCATTTACGAACACGGCATAGAGCGGATCACCCTGGATATGGTCGCGGCTAAAGCCGGATTTTCAAAGGGAATCGTCGCTTACTATTTTAAATCCAAGAAGAATCTGATTCTCGAAAGCCTCAAGGCATTCTTATCGGCCTATAGTCAAAAGATTAGTTCTTCCATTCAAGAGGGCATGCCTCCGCTGGAGATGGTAAGCACCGTCGTGGAGGTCGCCCTTCCTCCGGTGTCGGACACAAGCCAAGAAACGATCCAGGTCTCCACACTGGAAGGGGCGGAGCATATCCGGTTGCCCCAGGAAAGGATCGCGAAAATATTCATTCAATTTATCTCCATGGCCGCGATCGATGAGGATCTGAGAAAGGTAATGCTTGAAACGTATGCGCAGGATATTGAAGGAATCTCGTCGTTGATCCGCCATGCCCGAAAGGCAGATTCGATAAGTGAACTTGATGACAAGCACGCAGCGTATGCTTTGCTGGCGATGATTTACGGGTTGAGTTTCTTTCGGACTCATAATTTTATGCCCGTGGAGAGCACGGATAACAGGGATATTGCTTTTGATTTTATTCATCGACTGTTTGGGGCTTGAGTCAAATTCAAAGGGGAAATGAAGAAATGCCGAATGAAGTATTTCTTTCCGTGGAAGGGTTAAGCAAAAATTACGGTAACCTGCCGGCAGTAGATCAGGTAAGCTTTTCGGTGCGTAAGGGAGAGGTTTTCGGGTTGCTCGGGCCCAACGGGGCCGGGAAAACCACCACGATCAACATGTTGTGCGGCTTGCTGAAGGCGGATGTCGGACAGATGACGTTTGACGGAATTCCCATGTCCACCGGCTATTCTCGGATCAAAGGCATGATCGGGTTCTGTCCCCAGGACATTGTGATATGGGAACAGTTAACATGCCATGAACAACTGAAATTTCTCGGAATTTCCTATGGGCTATCCCCGAAAGCCGCCGGTCAAAGGGCCGAAGCTCTTTTGGAAACCCTGGGGCTTGCGGGTAAAAGGAGTAAACTTGCAGGGACTTTATCGGGAGGCATGCAAAGAAGGCTGAACATCGCACTGGCCGTGGTGCATGATCCGAAGCTGATCATCCTGGACGAACCGCAGGCCGGGCTTGATCCGCAGAGCCGGATTCTGGTGCGTGATTTTATAAGGCGACTGGGCAGTCAAAGAACCGTCATCCTTACCACCCATGACATGGACGAAGCCGACCGATTGTCGGACCGGGTAGCCATCATGGACCAAGGAAAAATACTCCGAATCGATACCCCCGATAAGCTTAAAGAAACATCAGGGGCGGGAGATATTTTACAGGTAAGGATAAGCGGAATCCGCGAAGATGAAATCGGTAAGCTGCTGGATTCTTTTCCGCCCGTTTTTAAGGACAAAAAGGTGGCCGACGGTCTTTTGCTGCTGGGCGCAAGCGATGTGATGGAGCACATCCCTTTGGTTAACCAAACGTTAAAGGCTTTTCACGTCCATATGGAAGATATGACGATCAGGAAGCGTACGCTGGAAGATGCGTTTATTGCTTTGACGGGAAGGGGGCTTCGCGAATGAAACTGGCGGCGTCCGTCATCAAAACCTTTAAAGAGAATATCAGGGATTGGAAAGTGCTTGCGATGGTGTTGCTGTTTGCCCCGTTCTTTTTGCTGATTATGTACCTCCTATATGGGCGCGGGGCGACGACTTATGATCTTGGAATCCTAAACCTGGATGAGGGGAACGCGTCGACCGCGCTGATCGAAATGATCGATCGGAAAAAGGGACCCGACGGCAGCAAATTATTCAATATAAGCCACATCGCAACTGTGGATGAATTAGAAGGAAGAGTAAAAGAGAAAGTCATCGATATTGGCATGGTCCTTCCCCCTGATTATTCAACTCTGCCATCCGTCGCCCATTTATATGGAAGCATGAATAACGTACGGTATCCCGTCGCGGCGGTCATGGTTGCCGATGAAGTCCAGAAACAAGGGATGGCGGCCGCGAAGATCACGCTACCGATTACGATATCCGAGACCTTTTTGGAACGACAACTCCCCATGAACGAGTTCGACGGATACGTCCCCGGACTACTCACCTTGGCTATCCTTATGATCCTTTTTACCGCAACCGCTTCTATCGTAAAAGAGAATGACAAAAAAACACTGATCCGGCTGAAGCTCAGCCGTCTCGGCGCCTTTCATTTCCTTGCGGCAATCTGCATCGTGCAAGCCTTCATCGCTGTGGGTGCGATGATGCTTTCCTATTGGACCGCGCTCGGATTAGGTTACAGTCCGTCAGGAAATTTCGGCACGGTTCTTCTGGTCGGCGTCCTTTCCAGCCTGTCCATGGTTTCGATCAGCCTCGTCGTGGCGAGCTTCCTGAGAACGGTTTTTGATGTTCTAACCGTCGGCTGCTTCCCTTTCTTTATCCTCATGTTCTTCTCGGGCAGCATGTTCCCGCTGCCGAAGCTGCCTCTGTTTTCAATCCAGGGACATTCGCTGGGCATTACGGATATTTTGCCGCTCACGCATACGGTCAATGCCTTCAATAAAGTGCTGAATTACGGGGCGGGATGGAATGAAATTAAGTTTGATTTGTTTATGATCCTTATACTTACTCTGGTGTATTTTTTGGCGGGGTTGGGGCTGTATCAGAGGCGGAGGCTTTCTTGGGGGTGAGTCTGCCACCGCTAAGGTATAAGAGGCGGCAGCAAATTTATTCGATCACTTCAATCTGCTTTGGCTCGGTCTCCATTTTGTAGACTTGATTGTTGTCGTCTTCGCCTTGTAGTGAAAATTCCGCTACGGCGGAGACCTCATAGACCCCCGGACTCTTAAAGCGATACGGGTGTTTCTCTAAAACGGCTGCGTTCTGATCAAGGGGGCGGACAACACCGATATCCGTTCGTAAAATAGGGTCTGAGTTTCCGGCGTTGTCTCGGATGACATAATAAAATACCGGCTTTCCGGTCAGAATTTCGAAAGTTTGAGTGGACGTATTTTTCAACTCTGCCTCTATGGTAAAAGACTCATTCACCTTCACTTGTTCCGGAAGCGAAAGCTTTACGGAGAAAAAATCGTGATCCGCATCTGTATCTACTACGGCGGATGGGCCTGGTTCCGTATTTGTAATATTATTTGCTGGAACCAAATCGGCAGATTGACAGCCCATTAAAGCTAGAAATAGTATGAATACCAAATTTTTCATAATAAACACCTCCAATTCAACAGACGACAGGGTAGAAGTTTTTGTTTCAACATATAAATATGCGGTTTGATCTGTGAGATTGAAAAAGCTTAAACGGCGGGCGATACCAGGATAGTAAGCAGGACCGAGCTTTAGCAGCAAATTTGTAGGACGTTAGTGAGAAAGAAATAGAGGAACACAAGAGGCAAACCCATTGCATCTATTTGGGCTTGCCTTTCTTGTATTTAGGAGTGGCGCATTGAATGATCAGGGTTATTTTCCATCTAGACGTTTGGAAATATTCGTCTGACCCAGAATGTAGTCTATACTTACGCTGTAAATCTCCGACAACCGAATCAACACAGAACTCGGCACATCCAAGTTCCCGCTTTCGTATCGGGAATAGGTTGCTTGAGAGATATTTAAATAGTCTGCAAGTTGTTGTTGCGTCAAATCCCTATCTTCACGCAAATCTCGTATTCTCTTATACATCGATCATCACCCAAGCTAAGTTTAAATTATGCGAAAACTGCATATTGAGTTTTATGCGTTTTTCGCATAAAATCTATTCCATAAGGAAAGTGTCGGAAGTTTTTAAAAATTCATAATGGTGGATTTTACATAATTCTGGAAGGGGGAGAGTGAATGAAAAGTATTCTAGAGGAACTGTACCGAGGTAACCTGAACCCTCAAGAGCGAATGGTACCAACTGCTCCTGAATATCGCCTGCTCAATAGAAAAATTTCAGATTTGATGGAAGAACTCAAACAAAGATTTTCGGAAGACGACTTCAAAGCTCTTGAGGAAATCTTGGATCTCAACGGGGAGTCTAATTCTATGCTTACAAGCACCGCATATGTTCAGGGGTTTAGGATGGGGGCGTTGGTTATGGTGGAGGTTTTTGGTGGGGAGGGGAAGGGGGAGAAGGAGTGAGATTGTTGGAAATCTGAAAGAGGAGACAGTTTATTCTTGCTGTTACTAAGTTTACTCTTGCTATTCATTTTAGTGAGAGTATTTTTATTTTCGATGAAAAGGTTAATTGTTCGCCATATTATTCCAATATGTAGTAAAATAAGACTACGGGACATTAAGACTAGTCTCCTCAAAGTCCTTATTCAGAGTATTCGAGAAAATTAAAGTTAGGTGATAAAACTGAAAGGGCGGTTATTAATGACTTTTGAAAAATATGTGTCTAATTTTATGAATTCCAACTATATAAACTTATCTCCAAAACCTAGAGGATATAACAAAGACTTAATGGTATTTCATGATTATTTAAAGTCTAGAGATGTTACATCTAATATAGATGAGTTTGTAAGAGGCGTAGATACAAATACTATTATTGATAGTATAGATTATTACATAAAAGCGAATAAAATAAAAAAAGTTTCTACTGTCCAGAGGTACGTATCAGCTGTAAAAGAATTTCTTCTTTATTTAGTGTCGAATGATTATGTTAGTAATGATGCTTTTTTAAAAGAGCTAGGATCTCCGGCTTATAAAGAGGGTTCATTTAGAAACAAGATCAACATCTATTTGGCAGAGAATAGCGAGTTGGATAAATCAATTTCCTATGATCCATTAACCCAAGATGAAGTAGAAGATCTGATTAAAGAGAGTAACTTTGTTCTTGAAATACCTGTTACAAAAGTAACGAGAAGTAAAGAGATGAATATGATAACATCAGCCTTGATTATAAAGCTAATTTTATTAATTGGGGTTCCATATCGTGAAATTATTAAAATTCCAGTCGAATCATATAATATCACTTTCGGTTCTTTTAGCATTAATGGGATAACTATTCGATTGCCAGAGGGAATTATTAAACAATTTAACTGCTATTTGGAACTTCGCGAGAAGATAGCTCGGGGAAGAGAAGAGTTATTTGTTACATATAGTGGAAAGCCACTTCCTAAGGGAACAGCTCAAGTTACATATTGGCTTAAACAATTGTCAGGAAGACAAGATTTAACAGGGTTAATTAAATTTGCTATCGTTCAAATGATGAACCTGAATATTAGCCATATTGCAATAGAAAAGTTTACCAAGGTTGGATATAAAATAATTATGTCATGTAAAGAGCAATTAATAAAAGAGCAAGGTGATTTATTAGGAATTGAGTTAGATTCCCTGTTGAGAAGATCGCCTGTTTTTAATAAATTGTAAGCAATTGAAGGTGGGCAGAATTTTACATTGAATTTATGTGTCACCGTAATATACTGCTCGGATTCGGGGATGTGGATTTCAAGCAATTAAATTTGCTTAGCTAAGTCTAGTGACTTCGTGCAAAGCACAATAAGTCTCAGAAGATTTTGATGAAAGATACTCAAAATGACTTTATCACGAACATATGTTAGAAATTTTTTGGTCAAAAGAATGTTATTATGAAAGTTACCAACAATATGAAGAGAGTTGAGGAGATTTTTGTGGAATTGACTTCTAAAGTATTTAATTACACATTTATTTCATTGTCTCTTATTACCTTTATTAGAGCAATTGTTTTACTGAGAAAATCAAAAATAGAAAGAGTATTATTAAGTGAAGATAAAAGAATACTAATCTACATTGTGAGATTTTTATTTTTGACGCTTGTTTTTTCTGTCTTTTCAATGTTTATGTTGATTTTGGTGTACGATCAAAAAGTTAGTGTTACTAATAATAATGATTTGCTTGCAATTGTTTTAAGTGCATTATTACTTGGTTTTTTTATAACAATGATTGTCTATTTATATACTCCAATGATTTCTTATTTATATGGTAAATCAAGGTATTACTTCATTAATCACGAAGATCACGGGAAATTGTACATACTTAGAATGATAAGTACAGATCAAGTTATGTTAAGTGATAAACGACAGTTGGATGTAGATGATACAATAGTAATTATTGAAAAAACAGAGGAACTCTTATCGACGCCGATACTATGTGAGGTTGAAAAGACAAATGTCTTTAAAGATATAAAAAAGATGAAAGCCAAGAAAAAGGCTAATAAGGAATTGGATGTCTAGTTTTAAGGGGGTCCCCCAAACCAACATTTTCACGTGAGATGGAATTTAGGTGAACCCTAGTTGTGGATTTTTTTCAAGCTCTGAATTCAATCCCAAATATATAAGATCATTAATAAGTGAGGATAGATTTATATGAAATCAAACAAGTATAATTTCCAAAAACTCACTCCTATAAAAAATGCTGATTTAGAAATTTATGAGGATGCTCTTAATTTTATATTTGATGAAGATGATATAAAAAATGTTGCATTAACTGGTCCCTATAGTGCGGGGAAAAGTAGCGTTTTAGAGACTTATAAGGTTAAACAACCAGATAAGAGATTTTTAAATATTTCGCTTGCCCATTTTGACTCGGAAAATTATGAATTGAATAAGATTGAAATTAATGGCAGTCAAAACAATGATGCAGTTCTAGAGGGGAAAATTTTAAATCAACTTATTCATCAGATAAACCCCAACAATATTCCACAAACTCATTTTAAGGTTAAAAAGAAATTATCAAAATTTAGAATGTTATTAACCTCACTTTTATCTTCAGTAGCTACAGTTTTAGTAATTTATATGTTTTTGTTTAGAGAGTGGAGTCAATTTATTTTGAGTACTTCCGATACTTGGTTAAAAAACTTTTTAAAATTTTCAACTAGTGAAGTAACAGTTGTAATTGTAGGAGTAATTTGTACTTTTATCTTAGTTTATATACTATATTTGATGATTCAAATGATCAGATATAATAGGTTTTTTTTCAAAAAATTAAAGATACAAGGCAATGAAATTGAAATATTCGAAGAAGCAAATGAATCGTATTTTGATAAATATCTCAATGAGGTCTTATATCTTTTTGAAAACGCTAATGCGGAAGTTATTGTATTTGAGGATATGGATAGATTTGAAAGTAATCGCATCTTTCAAAAGTTACGAGAGATAAACTGGCTTATCAATAAGAAATCAAAACAAATTATACGATTTTTTTATCTTCTTCGTGACGACACATTTTCCTCAAAAGATAGAACAAAGTTTTTCGATTTTATTATTCCAATTGTGCCAGTCGTTGATGGTTCTAACTCATATGACCAATTTATCAGCCATTTCAAAAATGGAGGAATGCTTGGGAAGTTTGATGGACAATTTTTGCAAGGACTTTCTCTATACATTGATGACATGCGTATTCTAAAAAATATATACAATGAATATGTGATTTATCATGATCGCATTCAATCTATTGAATTAAATTGTGACAAGTTGCTTGCCATTATTGCGTATAAAAATTTGTTTCCCAGAGATTTTAGTGATTTACAACTTGGTGCAGGGTTTGTACATAATATATTTTTAATTAAATTTAATTTCATTACTTTTGAACTGCAAAAACTAGAATGTGAGATACAAGAAAAGAAGAAGCGAATTAATGAGGCGGAAAGTGAAATGTGTAATGAAATTGATGAATTGGATGCATTATATTTCACATATTCATCTCCCTTAGAAGTGGATGGTAAAGGTGAACAACAGTTTAGTTCTAGAATAGCTTTTATTAAAGCGATGAAAGATAATCTGGGGAAAATATATTACCGACAACGAAGTGGATATTATGAATTTAATTTTCAAGAAGAATATGAGAAGTTATCGCAAAATATAGAGTACGTTCGTAGAAAATCAAATATTGAATATAAATCTGCTGAGTTAATTGATAAGACAAAGGACGAAATCAGAAGTTTAATTGATGCAATGTCCAAAATAAAAAGTAAAAAGTTACACGAAATAATCAATAAGGAGAACATAAATAATATTTTTAGTACAAGTTTCACAAATGAAATCGGTGAAATTTTTTTATTTAATGATGTAAAATCAAGCCCGTACTTCCCATTAATTAAGTTTCTTATTAGGAATGGTTATATCGATGAGACCTATTCCGATTATATGACCTATTTTTATGAGCATAGTTTAAGTAAAATAGATAAAATTTTCCTTCGTAGTGTAACTGATGAAGTAGCTAAAGAGTTTACTTACAAATTAAAAGACCATGGTTTAGTTGTTTCTCGTCTTAGAGAGGTTGATTTTGATCGTGATGAGATTCTAAATTTTGACTTATTGAGCTATTTGTTAAAATCTAATGATTCAAACCTTACTAGAATATTTAATCAACTAAAAAACAGAAGACGACTTGATTTTATATCACAGTTTTGGAGTGCAGGTCAAGAAAGGCAATTATTTGTAAACACGCTTAACAAAACTTGGTCTAATATCTTCAAAGAAATATTAAATAGTGACTATTTTAATGAAAATCAGAAACAAGAGTATGCTCATGATACTTTGCATTTCTCCCCTATTGAAACTATAAGTAAACTCAATGATGAAAACTGTATGTCCAAGTATATTTCGAATAACAGTGATTTTCTTAACGTTTCCGATCCAAACATAGATAAATTTATTTTAAGCCTGCAACTTCTAAAGGTGAGGTTTAAGCAAATAGATTTTTTTACAGCAGAATCTTCTTTATTCATGGCAGTATATAAAGCAGATTTATATGAAATAAATATATTTATGATTTCACTCATCCTAAATAAAGTGTATGAGCTTCCGAAAAGTGAAGACTACATACACAAAAACTATACCCTTATATTATCAAGACACCAGGAAAGCTTAGTAAACTATGTAAATTCCAATATCAATAATTATATGGAATTAATTATCGAGACATGCAATTTAACAATAACAGATGATAGTTTTGCAGCACTTGAAATTATTAATAACTCTGATATCAATTTTGATCTTCGAGTAATTTACATTAAGTATCTTCAAACAGAAATTGAAATGCTTAATAGTATAAAGGATGAGGAATTGTGGTCTGTTTTTATAGAACATGGAACTTTAAAGTACTCCGAGCACAATATCCTCCAGTACTATTATTACTCGGATAAAGGATTAGATGATAACTTAATAAGATTTATTAATATAAATCCATCCAATTTAAATATAAATTATGATGAATTAAGTGCTGATTTTGGGGAGGATATGGCTGGCTCTTTCTTCGATGATTTTATACAATGTGATAAGTTAGTAGACGAAAAGTATGAATCCCTAGTAAAAGTATCTAATATATATTACGATACATTCTCATTTGAAAGTATTCCGGAAAGCAAACTGAGAATTCTAGTAAGGCAGGGATTAATACAGATGAATGAAACTAATTTGCAATTTCTTAGGGATAATTACACGGAATCACAAGTTGAATTCTTTATACTTTCTAACATTGATGAGTATACTAACGAAGTAATTAATCAAGGAAATGTTCTATTATCTGAAGTTAATATGCTGATAGAGAGAGAGATTAATGATTCATATAAGCTTAAACTACTTGAGTTTATAACTGAACCTATATCATTTAGAGGTAAGAGATATTCCGAAGCAGTTAAATCACATATTTTGAAGTGCAATTTTAATATTGATGATCTCAGTGATTTGATAACCAATTATGATACAAATAGTTCAGTCTTGAAGACAATAATTATTTCTATTTGTACAGAATATATTGATCACATAGTAACAAATAGATATGTTGTTTCCTTTAATCTTTTAAATACACTCCTTCAATCAGACAAAGTTTCTCTTAAGAATAAGCACAGACTTTTTATATCGAATCTTAGTAATCTGAATAAGGGACAAACCCAGATAGGTTTGCAACTTTTAGAAATGTCAGAAATATTAAGCTTGTTTGAGGGGAAAAGACCTAAGCTAGAGATAACAGATGAGAATCAAAAGATACTAACGATATTCCATAACAAGGGTTGGATTTCAGGATTTAATGTTGAACGGAATGATCCAAATTATTATAGAGCCATTGGTCGAAAAAACTCTAATGGGTATTAAGATAATTAGCAAAAAAATTAGAGTTTGATAAATTAAATCAAATTGACTCATGTAGTACGAAAATAGCCGCTTTCACAAATTCGGGAAAGCGGCTATTTTCGAATTCAACTAAGCCCCTTCCTCAAAATTACTCCCTCCTCCCCTCAATCTCCAGCAACCTGGTCTTCATCTCAATCCCGCCCCGATACCCCGCAAGCCCTCCATTCTTCCCAATCACCCGGTGACAAGGGATGGTGATCAGCACCGGATTAGCCCCGATGGCCGTGCCAACGGCGCGGACCGAGGACGGCTTGCCGATACGGAGGGCGATATCGGAGTACGAGGCGGTTTGCCCGTATGGGATGTCGCAAAGCGCCTGCCAAACGGCCTGCTGGAACGGGGTTCCCGAGACTTCGAAGGGAAAGGAGAAGCTCGTGAGCTTGCCGAGCAGATAGGCTTCTATTTCGTCGGCATAGGGTTGAAGCCGGGCTTCATCCCGGATTAGGGGACGGCCGGGGAAGCGGCGCTTCGCCCAGTTCTCCAGTTCCTGAACATCCGCTCCTTGGGAGCCGACAAAGCAGAGTCCTTGTTCCCCGGCGGCAACAATCAGGCTCCAATTTTCGTTAATGAGATGACTCCAGTAAATCGGGTCGTTTTGTTCCATATTAAATATCTCCTTTCGGTACGGAAGCGTATAAGGTTCGATAGTTGGCGGGCGTAAGACCGGTGATTTTTTTGAACAAGGTAATAAAATAAGGCGTATTGGCGAGTCCGACTTGCTTGCCGATCTCCGCCACCGGTTGACTGGTTGTCAGCAAGCGGGATTTGGCTTGTTCGATCCTGACGTGTTGAATATATTCCACGGGCGTGACCCCGTTTACTTTCTTAAACGTTCTGTGAAGGTGATAGGGACTGCCATGCGCGAGGTCGGCGAGCAACTGCAGATTCAATTCCTCCATATAATGGTTGTCGATATATTCGGCCACCACCGAGATCCACTCTTCATCGGGAAGCCGCAGGCCGGTAGGCTTGCAGCGTTTGCAAGGACGGTATCCGGCGGATAAGGCTTGTTCGGCGTCCGGAAATACGGTGATATTTTCCCGGTTGGGAGGCTTGGATTTGCAGGAAGGACGGCAGAAAATGCCCGTCGTTTTTACGGCGTAGAAAAATTTTCCATCACTAGCGGCATCATTCAGGATAATAGACCGCCATTGATCTTCCGTCACTTTAATGTCGGCCACTTCACTCACCTCCACGATCATTATACCCCCTAACGTGAACGCATGTACGCATTTTGGGATGAAAAAGCAAGATAATGAAATTGCGGGATGTTGGAGCTATAATGGAATAAATCAAGTCTGGCAGGGTAATTTTAACTAGAATATCCATTTCGAAACCCGGAGGAACCCGAACATGAGACAAAATATTCAAGTCCCCTTTGGTTATGAACCGCCTGTCGCGAAGCGAAAAGGAACGTTAATCTATTACGATACTTTCGAGAATACGTCCGAAGCAGAGCTGGAACGCGCCGTTTCGATTTTGGAGGAGCGCTCCTTCAGCACGCTGGTGCTGTATCCCCTTCATGAGGAGACAGTAAGACGCATGTCCAAAGAGCCGGTGCGCTCTTTTTTCAAAAGGGAGGACGAGCTTCATGACTGGCGCCGGGCACGGCAACATTCCGATATCACGGTGGAAGGCTGGGAGGGGAAACGCAAAAAATACACGCCGATCGACTCGGCGCTCCGTTTTTTGGCGGAAAAATATCCTTCTCCTTACTTTCTGTACCTAACGCCCGAAACGGCCAATTTATTCGCTTCCTTCTCTTCTTTTGAAGAGTGGATCAAAAACATCCGGCTGATCTTGACGGAGCAACCTTCCGTTATTCATCCCCGGCTGCAAAAATATGCGAACCGCTGGGAAACGGCAGGAAGCCATGCCGGTCAGGAGGAGTCATGAGACAAAACAGAAAATGGTTAATATGCACGATGGCGTTGATATTCATTCTGACGTTCGCAGGCTGCGCGTCCCGGAACTCGGCCACTCCCGAATCCGATGGGAACGGTGTGAACCAGGGCCAGAACGCGGCTCCGTCCTCCCCCTCTGCAAACGATCCGCAGCAGGGAGAGAATGGTGAACCGTCACCACCACCGCAAGAGGAAGCCACGGATCCCATTGTCGATCAACTGGATCAGTTGACCACCGCGGAAAAGATCGGGCAACTGGTCCTCGTCGGGATGAGCGGAACTGTACCGGATGAGCATACCCGGAAGTTGATCGAGACGTATCATGTCGGAGGATTTATTTTTTATAAAGATAATATTGAAAATAGTAAACAGGCATTGAAATTGATTAATCGGCTGAAGGAGGACAACTCCGTCAATCCGCTTCCATTGTTTCTTAGCGTGGACGAAGAAGGCGGAAGGGTAACCCGCATGCCTAAGGAATATGCAAAAATACCGACGGCCGCCAGCATTGGAAGCACGGGCGATCCGAAAGCGGCGGAGACTTTTTATGGGATCATCGGCGACGAGCTGTCCGGCTTTGGACTTAATCTGGATTTCGCTCCGGTACTGGATGTGAACAGCAATCCCGATAATCCGGTGATCGGGGACCGTTCCTTCGGAAATACGCCGGAAGCGGTGAGCAAGATGGGCTTGGCAGCCATGGAGGGCTTGAGCGGCAAGGGAGTGATACCCGTCGTGAAGCATTTTCCCGGTCACGGGGATACCTCGGTGGATTCCCATCTCGGACTGCCGGTCGTGAACCATGATCTGCAGCGGCTGAAAGAGCTTGAACTGGTTCCGTTTCAGGCTGCGATTGAGAGCGGCACGGATATGGTCATGATCGCCCATTTGCTCCTGCCGAAGCTGGATCCCGATTACCCGTCGTCCTTCTCCAAAGCGGTCATCCATGATCTGCTCCGGGAAGAGCTGGGCTATGAAGGCGTCATCGTTTCCGACGATATGACGATGGGAGCCATCACGGAGAATTACAGTATCGAACAGGCTGCGGTCGAATTCATCACAGCAGGCGGAAATATCGTCCTGGTCGGCCATGATTACGAGAAAGAAGAGTCGGTTATTCGGGCGATCACGGAAGCGGTCAAACAGGGGACGATCAGCGAGGAGATGCTTGACGAGCGGGTTAGCGCCATTTTGAAGCTTAAAGCGAAGTATAAGCTGAGCGGAGAACCGGCGGACGGGCCGGACCGGAAGGCAGTTAATGCCGCCATCAAGGAGGCGCTAAAGCAGTACGGCCTGCAATAGCGGGACTGGCTGCGGGGCGGTTGGATAGCGATCCTGGTGACGCCGAAACTTTTAACGGACACCACAGCCGTTAATCTGGATAAATCAGCTTCGGTAAAATTCTAACGGACATACAGGCCGTTATTTTGCCCAAAACGGGCCTATTCCTCGGCAAAACCGCCGATTAAGGTCCCTGGTGACCGTTAGAGCAAAAAACAACGAAAAATAGGCCGAATAACGGCCGCCATGTCCGTTAGAACCCGGGAGCTGCTCATTGAACCAGTATGCACTTTTGTTTTTCCTTACAAGCACCAAACTGACGCAAGATCAGCAAGGTTCATACTGAAACTCGGCGAGATCAATTCGTCCATCTTCCCTAATGATGACGCCCTCCGCTTCCAAGTGCATTTTTTGCAGGAAAAAGAGTTCGTCATCCCGGACGGCAATTTCCCCCTGCGCATTAATGACCCTGTGCCACGGCAGGTTGTACTTGACGGTCATCGAATGCAAAATCCGGACGACTTGCCGGGCCGCGCGCGGGCTGCCGGCAGCTCGGGCGATTTGTCCGTAGGTCATGACTTTCCCCTCGGGAATGGATGATATTACTTCAATAACTTGAGCGGTAAACGGCTGCATGCGGGCACTCCTTTAGGTTATATATGATGAAAAGATGCAAGCAAGGAAGTAAAATGATTCCGAAGAAACGGTAGTGGTCGCCTTTGTGACAGGATTTCTTCCCTATAGGATGTTATTAATTCAAGAAATTTGGGGCAACAGCGATCGCAGGAACATTTTACGTACTTGCTTATGAATCGAGGTAACTATGAAACCTATTTTACACTCCGAACGGTTGATATTGAAAGTCCTGGATGGAAGTAATGCCGTAGAGGTGTTGGAATTTGTGCTGCGGAACAAGGAGTTTCTCGAACCGTGGGAGCCGGTGCGGAGCGAGGAATATTTTACTCTTTCCTATCAGGAGGATTTGCTGGTCAAGGAATTCTCGCAATTCAGAAAGAGAGAATTATATAAACTTTGGATGTTCCGGAAAGAGGAGCCCGAAAAGGTAATCGGCTCCATTACGCTCAGCAATATTGTGTACGGGGCATTTCAGTCCTGTCATTTGGGCTACCGGATCGACCAGTCGGCGCAGGGACGCGGCTTGATGACGGAAGCGGTGGCTGCGGTGGCGGATTACGCTTTCTCGGAATTGGGACTGCACCGGATCGAAGCCAACATTATGCCCCGGAACAAGGCTTCGCTTAAAGTAGCGGAAAAGGCGGGCTTCTATCACGAGGGTCTGGCGCTGCGATATTTGAAAATCAACGGAGTTTGGGAAGATCATTTTCATATGGTGCTTCGCAATGAGAGGATCGAGTGAAATGAACGTGAATATCAGGAACATCAGGGAAGAAGATGCGGAGGCCTTTCTTGAGCTATGCCTCCGTTTAGATAGAGAAACGGAATTTATGCTCCTGGAGCCGGGGGAGCGGCTCACCACTCCGGAAGAGCAACGGCAGAAATTCGCGGCGTTGCTGGCGGCAGACCATTCGATGATATTCGTGGCCGAAATAAACGGACAACTGGCCGGTTATTTGGGCGCTTACGGATCATCCTATCAACGTAACCGGCATTCGGTGTATCTAGTCCTTGGCATTCTGCAAGCCTTCTCGGGAAAAGGTGTGGGGACCGCACTTTTCACCGAACTCCACCGCTGGGCGGAAGCGCGGAACCTGCACCGGCTCGAACTCACGGTGATGGCGCACAATGACGCGGCAATCGCTTTATACAAGAAGGCGGGCTTTGAAGTCGAAGGCATCAAAAAAGATTCCATCCGCTTAGGCGACCGATTCGTCGATGAGCTTTATATGGCCAAGCTGCTCCCGTCGTAACAATCATCCGCATTCATACGTATATAGGCTGTAAGTATGGTAAAGACATAGAAAAGGTTGAACAGACGGGAGGAGAGCGAAGTGCAGCAACAGCAACAGCTTCGGCAATTAGGCTACCCCGCCAAACTATTTTTATATGCGGTTATGTTTATAGGTACGGTAATCGGGATGAAATATGTGGTTGAAATCCGGCTGCCGGATGGAGGAAGACCGCCGTATCTGTTCTTGGTCTGGAATACGTTTCTGGCCTGGATCCCGGCCGGCCTTGCCATCGGTCTGGATTTGATCAGTCTCATGAGTTCCCGGCTGCTCAAAGGTATACTATTTCTTTCGGTAGGTCTGGTCTGGTTTTTCTTTTATCCGAATGCAGCTTATTTAGTCACGGATTTATTGCATCCGTTCGCGCGTTACCCGATCTCCTCGCAGGGCAGATTCTGGTCGGATATGTTGTTCTGGGACCATCTATACACAGTACTTTTCGTAGCCTTGCTGGGTTTGGCGCTGGGTTCGGTCTCGCTCGCTTCGGTTCACCGGCTGGTCCGCAATGCGCTCGGAAGCGTCGCAGGATGGATTTTTGCGTTTGCCGTACTGGCGTTCAGCAGCTTCGGAGTTTATCTCGGCCGCTTTATCCGGTTCAATAGCTGGGATATTTTGCGTCATCCCTTTCAACTGTTAAAGGATATTGCCGTGTATTTCACGAATATGGATAACTTGAGTCATGCGATCCAATTTTGCAAATGGATGTTTCTGATCACCTGCTTCTGCTATGTTCTGCTCTATTTGTTCGGTGCGATGAGAGGCAATCCGGCTTCAATCCAAAAGGAGAAGGAACATGGAGAAACTAGTGCATTTCCTGCAAGAAAACCAGGCTCGATATGAAATCATATCCCATGAAAAGCCCATTGCATCCGCCCAGGACGGCGCCGACTTATTCGGAATCGAGCTGGGTCAGACAGCTCCCACACTGATCGTGAAAGGCGATGGCGGGTATGCGGCGCTGATCATCTCTGGGGATTACGGGCGAGTCGATTTTGCCGAGGTGGCGCAGAAAGCCGGTCTTGGAAAGCTCAAGCTGGCGAAGCCACAAGAGGTAATGGAGGCTACCGGATTTTCCATAGGGAGCGTCCCCTTGATCGGCCATGGATTGTCGGTCATTCTCGACTCCAAGCTGTTCAGGTATGAATGGATCTTTGGCGGCACCGGGGTACCGGAAGCCACTTTGAAAATCAGCCCGTCCGAAGTGGAAAGATTAAACAGGGTGATCACCCGCCTTTAATTAGATACTAAGCCCGTTGGTTTGGGTAATGATTATCAGGATTTCCAAGGTATTGAACAATCCGGGAGGTAGATCTTGATGCAATCATGGATCCTATGGGTGAACGTCGCCGCCCTGATCGGGTTGGCTTTTCTTTTTTATGCGCTGGACAAGCGGGTAACCAGCCGGGTCATTTTGCTCGCACCGATTCTGATTTATGTCGCCCTCTCCCTGGAGGACCTCCTCGGCTGGGTCGATTTCGGGTCGGTGTTCCAATCCGATGCGGTATTGCGGTGTATCATCTTGTTGTTTGTTCTTGGTTCTGTCGTGTTTTACATTTTGTATATTTTCCGCAGAATCGCCGATTCCGCCGTAAAGCGGGAAGTCAGTCTGAAGTCGGCCGTCGTCCGGATCAGCATCGCTACGCTGAGTTGCATCATTTTTTTTACGGTGGTGTATACCTCGATCTACAAGCTTTTTAAAGGCGGAAGTTTTGCCGGAGAAAACTTGGGCGAAGGGACGCTCTCCCAATTCATTACGTTTTTTTATTTCAGCGTGGCCACATTCACTACCGTGGGTTACGGGGATGTGAGGCCGGTCGATAATACGTCCCGATTGGTCGTCGTCATGGAGATATTTTTCAGCTTCATTACGGTCGCCTATGCGCTTTCCATGATTGGGGTATTCCGGCAAATCTTCATGAAAGAAGAGAATCCCAACGAATCCGACCGTACCTTAATCGAGGAATTGGAAGAGGACAACGGGGTAAACCGGTGATAAAATCCGAGAGGAGACGATCAGGTATGGATATGCGGAATAGCTTGAAAAAGAAATTTCCTACGCTCGAAAGCGAACGGTTGCGGCTGAGAAAAATCGGTGCCGGGGATGCCGAAGCGCTTTTCTGCTGCATTAATCATCCTTTGGTCCGCCGCTATACTTCCTTTCAACGGGGGACGCTGATGTTTCCGGCCCGGTTGTTCCGTTATTTTGAGGATACGTACCAAAGCCTCCGGGATCTGCATTTTGCAATTGAGGTAAAGGAGACCGGATGTTTGATTGGAGTTTGTTCCCTGCAATTCTGGGTGCGGGAAACAGGCAAAGCCAGGCTGGGTTACCTGCTTTCTCCGGAGTTCTGGAATAAGGGGTTCGCGACGGAGGCGGTCAAATCGTTGTTGAAATACGGCTTTGACACGCTGAACTTGAACCGGATCGAAGCGAGATGCAGCGTCGACAATCCGGCTTCGGAACAAGTTTTGCGCAAATGCGGGTTTTCGCTTAATGAGGATGAGGAATCGTCCGGTTCTCTCTTTATGAACAGCGGGTCCGGAGGACCATTAAGATTCTACGAATTAGTCTCTCCGGAATCTCCTGAAACACGTGAAAGCATTTGTTACACAAATGAAATATACCTGTGATCAATCCCTAATAGTAAGAGGGTAAACTTATTACATGACCCCCTTTTGAATATATTTGTCTTTGGAATCCGGCGAGTATCGTACGGGTTCCCTTTTTTTTGTCACGATGCTTTTTAAAGCGGAACGGCAATTCTTTGTTTGTTTTTGTAGTATACCCACTCGGTAAATCCGATTTCTTTCAGGCGTGCGGCGACATCATCCCATTCGTCGGCTACGCGGAGCGGCGTATGGGCATCGGAGCCGAAAGTAACATCCACTCCGAAATGGAGCGCGCGCTCCAGAATCGAGTCTGAAGGATACCAGCCTCCCGAGAGTTTCGTTTTGCCGGACGTATTAATTTCGATGGCCACCCCGTTATCCGCAATAACCTGCAAGGTATCGTCGATGGCTTCGGCGGCGGGAATATCGGAGAAGGCGGGGTAGTTTCCTTTCATGGCGTCGATATGGCCCAGGATTTGAAACATGCCGCTGCGAGCCGACTCCCGGATCAGGGCGTAATACGTTTCCTTATCCGCGACCCGCTGCTCGTCGGTCAGGCTTTTCCAGCGTTTTTTATTGAAAATGCTGACTTCATTAACGCTGTGTACGGAACCGATGATGTAATCGAACGGGTATTGGGAGAGGACCTGCCGGTAAGTTTCGGCGTGGGCCGGAAAATAGTCGGACTCAATGCCGAGCAGCACATCGATTTGGCCTTCATATTCCTGCTTCAGTTTCAGGACCTCTTCGACGTAATTGCCGAATTCTTTTTTGGCCATGGCGATATGCGGAAAAGGATGCTCTTCGGGGTTTCCGAAATAGGGTGTATGGTCGCTGATTCCGATGACCGACAGTCCGGCTGCGATCCCTGCCTCCACGTAGTCGCGGATATTCCCGTCGGCATGTCCGCAGCGAAAATGATGCGTGTGCAGATCAAACTTCATGCTGTCTCTCCTTTCAAGCGTACAAAACTTCGGATTATTCGGAACTGATAAAATGGGTTTCCGGCATGCCTTTCAGGTCACCAAGGAACTGTTGCATGGCGGAATTGACATATCTGCTGGATTTGTAAATGACGCCGACCGGATGCGTAACCTCCAGTTCGGGAATCGGGACGACCTTGATGGTTCCCTGTTTGAGTTCGCGGAGAATGGACTGCCTTGAAATGATGGCCGCTCCCAGATTAATTTCCACCATTCGTTTAACTTCCTCGCTGCTGGACAGCTCCATGACGATATGGGGCTCGATGTCGTGCGCCTTGAACACTTCATCGACGAAGCGCCGTCCGACCGTATCGGGAGATAGCATGATCAGCGGAACCTCGCGTAAGGAATCCAGCGTGGGGATGGTTTTGCCGGCCAGGGGATGCAGCGGGGACACGACAAGCTCGAACGTGTCGTAATACAGTATCGTAGAAAGGACCTGCGGATTATTCTCGATCAAGTAGCCTATGCCGATGTCCACTAACCCCTGCTCCACATTCTGATAAATCAGACTCGAGGGCATCGATTGGATCGTTGTTTTGATGAGCGGGAACTGATCTTGAAAATAGGACAGAATCCGCGGCAAAATCTGAATGGCGATGGAGGTCGTTGTACCTAGGACTATATGCCCCTGCGGCGTATGCTCCAAATCCGACAGTTTTTGCTTCAGTTCTTCGACAATATCCAGTATTTGCTCCGCCTTTTCAAGAAATACTTGTCCCCGGTCGGTTAATGTCACCGGCTGGTTCCGGTCGACCAGCACCGTCCGGAATTCATCTTCCAGGCTTTTGATCTGCGCGGACACGGCAGGCTGGGTCAGGTTAAGCAATTCCCCGGCTTTACGGAAGCTTTTTGTTTTGGATATGGTGATCAGCGTTTCTAATTGACTGATGTTCATTCCGAATCCTCCTTTCCTCCGTATTCCATAATATTTTATTAATTATAGAGGATTTTTCCTAACTAAATCAATCATACGGGCATGACAACACTGCGAATGAACCCGCAATTTAGTTACATTGTTCGATTTTTAATGACTTATATATAGGAATAAAGTATAATATATCTCAACTATAGTTGGGACTTTTGTATCGGATTATGTTACTTCTATGTGAAAAGGGGCGTAATAGTGAAAGCAGAAATGATCAATCCTTTTCTGGAATCCGCGTGTTCCGTAATTGAACAGGTGATACAAGTTTCTCCATCCACCGGGAATTTGGGCGTGAAGGAAGTTATGCGAGAGCAAGACCATATCTGGATTCAAATCGATATGACGGGCCATTACAGCGGCATGGTTATGTTCGGCTTGGAAGAGACGGTAGCCTTGCGAATCGTATCCGCCATGATGGGCGGATTTGTCTTGACGGAGATGGATGAAATGGGACAAAGCGCCATTTCAGAACTGGGCAACATGATCAGCGGTAACGCTAGCACCATTTTGTCAAATCAAGGATATGTCGTGGATATTACTCCGCCGCGCGTCTTAACCTCGAAACAAGAGGACTCCAATCAAATTCCGCGTAAAGCATTATGCATTCCGTTGCTTATGGACGGAATCGGGGAACTGGATATTCAAGTCATGATCTCCTAAAATGGACTATAAGGTAAAGTTCGAAGGGATGAGAGTCATGTCGTTGAACAATAAGGTCATAGTCGTAACCGGAGCCTCCAGCGGAATCGGGGCTTTGGCTGCGCAAATGCTGTCGGCCCAGGGAGCGACCGTAGTGCTTGCCGCCCGTTCGGGAGAGAAGTTGAAAGCGGTGAGCTCCGGAATGATGGGCCCAAGCCGGATATTGGAACTTAACGTCGGGGACGATGCTTCGGTGGAAGCGGGCTTCCGGCAGATCTACGCCGAGTTCGGCAGGGTGGATTGTCTTGTGAACAATGCAGGGTACGGCAAGTTCGCTTATTTTGACGATATGCCGCTGCAGGAGTTTGATGACATGATGAATGTGAATTACATGGGGATGGTCCGCTGTACGAAGGCGGTTCTGCCTCATATGAAGGATGCCAGGTTTGGGCGGATCGTCAATGTAGCTTCGATCGCAGGCAAGATCGGCACCTCGAAATCAACTTCCTATACGGCGACCAAGCACGCGGTGATCGGCTTCAGCAGCGCCTTGCGGCAAGAGGTTCGGGAATACGGAATTACGGTGTCCACGATCAATCCGGGACCGATCGATACGCCGTTCTTTACTTTGGCCGATCCGGAGGGGAATTACGTCAATAACGTCAAGTGGTTTATGATGAAGCCGGAACGGGTGGCCAAGGCAATGGTGTCCGCGGTTCAAAGCGGCACAACCGAAATCAATCTTCCCTGGATCGCAGGCGCGGGAGCCAAGCTCTATCAGATGTTTCCCCGTCTGGCGGACCGTCTAAGTTACCGCATGTTAAATAAGAAGTGAAGGGATCGGCTGGGAACGGCCGATTTTTTTGTGCTTATAATCGACGCTTTTAAGTTGGATTTGGTTGGGCCGGGATTTTCGCATATAATGGAAATAATGATTTTTTAAGATAAGGATGAACTTGGATGACTACAACGAATAGCTTTACCGGGCTTGGATTAGATGACACGCTTGCCGCAAAATTAGCCGATTACGGGATTATGGAGCCTTCGCCGGTGCAGGCCGAATGCATTCCTGCAGCCCTGGCAGGTCGGGATGTGCTCGCCCAGTCGCAGACGGGGACCGGCAAGACCTTGGCTTACCTGCTTCCGCTGCTGCAAAACATCGATGCCGATGGAAAAAACCTGCAGGGCCTTATTTTAGCGCCGACTCAGGAACTGGCGATGCAAATTGTCCGCGAGGCGGAAAAATACGGAGAAGCGCGAGGAATTCGCGTACAGGCCCTGATCGGCGGCGCCGCGATTAAACGCCAGCTTGAACGGCTGAAGCTGCATCCGCAGCTCATCGTCGGGACGCCCGGAAGGATCCGGGAAATCTTGGCTTTGCGCAAGCTGAAGCTTCACACGGTCCGTACGGTGGTCGTCGATGAAGTCGACCAGATGTTTCAACTGGGCGGCACGGCTGATTTAGAGCATATTTTGCGCGGAACTTTGCGCGAACGGCAGTTGCTGTTCCTTTCGGCGACGGTGAATCCGGAAATCCGGACACTTGCCGGACGGGAGATGAAGGAAGCGCTGGAGATCGGAATCGAACCGGAGCACCGGACTTCAAAAAGCGTGGAGCATCTGTATTTTATCAGCGAACGGGACAAAATTGATATCTTGCGCCGGATTATCAGGCACTATAATCCTGCCCGCTCCATCGTGTTCATTAACAACACGGCGGACATCGGCGAGGTTGAGGCAAAAATGAACTTCGTCGGCTTAAGTGCCGGAGCGCTGTATGGGGATGCGGACAAAATCGTGCGCAGCGTGACGCTCCGCAAGTTCCGCGAAGGCAAAATCCGGGTGCTCGTGGCCACGGATGTTGCGGCGCGCGGGCTGGATATCGAGGAGTTGTCCCTCGTCGTCAATCTCGATCCGCCGATCGATTCGGAGCATTACGTGCACCGGGTCGGCCGTACCGGGCGAATGGGACGGAAAGGACTGGCCGTCTCGATTATCTCGCCGAAGGAAGAATTCATCATGCGTAAATTCTCCCGGGAACTCGGGATTGGGATCGCGCTTCGCGATTTGTACGGCGGTGAGGTGATTGACCCGCAGGCTCCGTCAAGCGGACGGGGAAGCGGACAGGGACGTCAGTCGGGTCCGGGGCAAGGACGGGCGCAAGGGCGGGGCTATGAGCAAGAGCCCGAAAGATCGTCCGGGCGTAGCGCCGGTGGCACGAGAAGAGAGGGGACGGGCAATGCCAAGCCCGGTCCGGCATCTTCTGGCCGCGGAAGCGGAGCTGGTGCTGGAGCGGCCCAGGCACCGGCCGTCCGCGAGGCGGGCCGCCAAGCCCGGAACGGTTCCGGCGCAGGTTCGGCCGGAACGCGAAACGCTGCACCGGGAGGCGCCCGGAAGAACAATAGCAAGCAAGACCGCAAGAACAAGGGCGCTCCCAAGTGGCTGAAAGATAAGCAGTCCCGCGATTAAAAGGGAAAGCGTCTTTGGCCCTTGAAGCTATTTCAGCGGAGAGATCGCAAAACAGACATAGTGGGTAGATCAATATTCATTGAGGGGGAGCCGTTTTGAGTGAGACGCCCGTATTGCAAATTGAACAATTGACCGGGGGTTACAGCCTGGGGCGCCCGGTACTCCATGACATTAACTTCGAAGTGATGCCGGGAGAAATGGTCGGACTGATCGGGTTGAACGGAGCCGGGAAAAGTACGACAATGAAGCATATTCTCGGACTTATGACACCGCATCGCGGCGGGGTGGCCGTTCAGGGGAAAACCCGGGCCGAAGATCCCGAAGGATACCAGGGTTCCCTGGCCTTCGTTCCGGAGTCGCCGCTGCTTTACGAGGAATTGACGGTCCGGGAGCACTTGGAGTTTGCCGCCCGGGCCTATGGAGTAGATTCCGGGGATTACCAGGAAAGAGCGGAACGGCTGCTGAAGCTGTTTCATATGGAGGAAAAAGCGGACAGCTTGTCCATCCATTTGTCCAAAGGGATGAAGCAGAAGGTCATGATCATGTGCGCGTTTGTCGCCCGGCCCTCGTTGTATGTTATCGACGAGCCGTTTCTCGGTCTCGATCCGCTCGGCATTCGTTCCCTGCTGGATTTCATGATGGAGATGAAACGGAGCGGAGCTTCGATTCTGCTCAGCTCGCATATTTTATCGACGATCGAAAATTATTGCGACCGCTTCATCGTTCTTCATCGCGGGGCGGTAATCGCCCAGGGAACGTTAACGGAAATTGCCCAGCAGGCCGGCATGCCCGGGGCGGCGCTTGAAGATATTTTCTATAGCTTAGTTAAAGGCGGAGATTAAATTATGAAGCTCCAAGAGCTGCGCGGCCGGCGCAAATCATCCTTCTGGAGTAAAGTGCTCCCTTATCTGCCTTATGTCTTTCAAAGCGGAGTGGCGGTCCTGTTCCTGCTGCTGCTGATCGCCTTTTCCGCCTGGTATACGTCCTTTTTGCAAAACATGCCGCCGGATCTTCCGGTTCTATGGATCATGCTGATCCTGGTGGGGCCACTGACGGTATATTCCGGATTCCGGACTTATGTCCAGCCGGCGGATGTTATTTTCCTGCTGCCGCAGGAAACAAGAATGAATAATTATCTCAAGCCTGCATTCCGTAGCGGAGTCATCTATAAGCTGATCGGGCTTTATACACTACTGCTCATTGTGTGGCCTTTGTATATCCGCAGCGGGGCTGAGGTAAGGCATCCGCTGTGGTTGATCATGATTGTCTTACTTCTTCTTAAGCTGCTCAGTGCCTACGGCGCATGGCAGGAACTCAGAATTTCAACCTCGCGGGCCAGAGCCTATTACCGGCTGCTTCGCTGGTGCTTTATTCTGTTGATACTCGTGGCATGGTTATGGCAACCGGCATGGAAAAGCGCTTTGTTCATGCTGCTGGTCGGCATCAACTATACTCTCGCCCTGCGGTTTCCGATGAAGCATGCCGTGCCTTGGGAGAACCTGATCGCGGCGGAAAAATCCGGAGCAGCCAGAGTCATGTTGCTGCTGGGCTGGTTCGTGGATGTTCCCGCCGAAGGACAAAAGGTTATTCACCGGCGCTGGCTCTCCAAAGTCGGTAACGGCATTACCTGGAGTCGTGACGGAGCTTATCGGTTCCTGCTTACGAAGACTTTTCTGCGCAGCGAACTGCTGGGCATTATCGTCCGGTTGGCCGTGCTCGGCATGGTGGTCGTCGGATTAAACGGGAAAACCTGGATCGGCGCCATATTGTATCTGTTTTTTATTTTTGTGGCAGGCACGCAGCTTACCGCGCTGCGTCATATTCATGGCGATACACCAGCCGATGCCTACTATCCGATTCCGGCCGGTTCTCGTCAGCAGGAGGTCATTGCTTTAGCCTCCCGTGTGCTGCTGGCGATCACCTTGTTGATGTGGATCCCGATGGCCGTCGTTCCCGGTGCCGGAAGTGTGAGTATCCTCTTCGCCAGCCTCGTCGCGGGAATCGCCCTGGTATTCGGCATGAAGTCCTCCTGGAAACGGAAGTGGAAGCAGGAGGACGAGGAATGATCGACGGATTGAAGGATGTCGATTGACGAATGCCGAATGCTGAATGCTGAATACCAAGTATCGAATACCAAGTATCGAATACAAAATACTGAATACCGGATCGAAACTAGCTGTATTTTATGTAGCTAATTTTCCGGAAAACGGCGTATGAATCAAATTAACTGTAAAACCTACAGGTATTTTTGTCCTTTCAGGCCAGTAACCCCAAAAAGCCTGAAATTAACTGTAGGTTTTGCAGTTATTTGTTTTTTAAGGCTCTAATTCCTGAAATTAGCTGTAGGTTATCCAGTTAATTCTCAAATGTTGTTTAGGATGGGCGAGCAGATAGTAGCTTGGGAAGGATGAAAGTGGCAAAGCAGTGGCGAAAACGGGTGCAAGAAGTATAAGTGTGCTTAGAACGGTAGGCGCAACTAAAGGCAGCTAATTAGACAGTGGATAATCGTTGGAAAAGTCCCAATAGTGGCCGTGTGCAGAACAGGAGTAAATACGAGTAAGTGTTAAAGAGTAGCCTATTTCACCAGAGAGTAACTTTGAAATAATAGTATGCGGATAGCGAGTAGTAATGTGGCCAGCAGGGAGTAAAGGAAGCAATAGTGAGTAATGGTGGCAATAGTGGCATTGGTGAGTTAAGGAAGCAATAGTGATCAATAGAGTGTAAAGGAAGCAATGGTAACAGTGGCGATTACAGTGTATGAGGGGTTAAAAGGAGTTACCTAAGGAACATCTTAGTATAGCTTGTAACTTATTACCGATGGAGCGAAAACGGACAGGGGTAATGTGGAGCAACTAGAGCTGAAAAGTAAATGTAGAGCTGCGGACAGCCGAGCGCAATATCCTTAGTCAGATCAATGAGCATGATCTACAGGATAAGAATCAATCCTGTGCTTGTCAACGAAAAAAAGTCGCTGAGGAGAAACTCCTCCAGCGACCTTCTTTGTCGTTATTTTTAAAGCAGGCTTATAAGAAAATGGTGCGGCTGATAATTACCAGCAGAATAAAGAGCACCAGGATTACGCCTGTGCTGGTCCAGAGACCTCCGCCGTAGCCGCCGCCTCTTCCTTCGTCAACTCCACTCATGTGCAATTCCCCTTTCCCACAGAATAGATCGTTCTTACAAAATATTCTATGAGTCGGTTGTGCCAAGTGCTTGGGCGAATATAACGGCGCAACTCAGAATGGGTGTTCCTTTGAAGTAGGAGTTTAGCCTTGAAGATCCAGAACGCCTTTATAAACGATATCAAACAGGTCCTCCAGATTCTCCTCGGCAATGCAGGAGAAAGCAATCCGCAGATCGGTGTCGCCGAGCGCGATGGTGCCGACGCCGTATTCGCGGATCAAATGCTGCCGAAGCTCATCGGCATTGACCATTTTTAGCTTAAGGCACATGAAGTAGCCCGAATTGAAAGGATAATATTCCCACACATCGCCGTATTTCCCGCTATCGAGCAGGGATTTGACTTTGTTGGCCCGGCCCTTCATCACTTTGAATTTTTCAGCCTTCTGGGCTTCAAACTCGGGCGATTTCAAAGCTTGGAGCACAAAGGTTTGGGAAGGATGAGCGCCGCTGGAAACGGTCGCACGGATGATGCCCATCGTCTTCTGCTCCAGTGCAGTCAGAACGCCGGCATCCTCGGCAGCGAAAGTGATGAATCCGACCCGGAAGCCCCAAACGTATTCCTCTTTGGTGGCGCCGTCCACTTTTACCGGCAGAATGCGCGGATGGCGCCCGGCCAGTTTGCCGAACAGCGACTCGGACAAGGATTCCTCGAAGAACAATCCGAAGTACGCGTCATCGGTAACGACCACAACATTGATCCCTGCTTCCGCAGCTTCCACAACGGCGGCGACGATTTCATCGCCTTCCTTGACGCCCGGGGTATATCCCGTCGGATTGTTCGGGAAGTTCAGGATGACGATCGCTTTGCCTTTATCTTTTTGAGATAGCAGCGCTTCGCGCAGGCCTTGGCTGTTGAACTTCATATCCTCGGTAAACAGCGGATAATTTACGATAACCCCGTGTCGGCGGATCCCGAAAGTTAATTCGTAGTTTTCCCAGTTTTTATCCGGATAAATGATGGCGTCGCCTTCGTCCGCGAACAGGTCCGCCACGATGCTGAGACCGTGGGTAAGCGCGTTGGTGACAACGGGATTACCGAAATGCTTGTCTGCAACCGTCGGGTTTTCCCGCAGCATCTTTTCGCGCCATACGGTGCGAAGTTCAGGTTTGCCGGCCGGTGGCGCATACGGATATAAATCCTGAGGCTTATATGCGGACAAGGTTTCTTGAATCGCCGCCAGATGCATCGGGCCGCCGTTTTCGGTAGCGATGCCGATCGTGGCGTTGTACTTTTTCGCTCCGGCCGTCGCTTCGGCGGATTGGCTCAAAATGCCTTCCTTGGGGAAATAGATTTCCTTGCCCAGAGTGGACAGCATCTCGTACACATGGATATTGCCGGACTTCAAATTCTCGTTTAACTGCTCCGCGAGTGGGTTCATCACGTATTCATCCTTCCAATCGGTTTTGATATGGGACAGTTCCGTTTTGACTGCCTAACATTATATCATTTCGTCCCCATACCGTCACGGTCAAAACAGACGTTTCCGATTGAATTTTAACGATGCCGTGGACAATACTTCTTCATCAGCTCGACGGTATCCGGATCAAGGTCCTGATGCCGCTCCTCCAGTCCCTGAACCACGCCGGAAAATTTAGTCTCGTTCATATTTTGTCCAAATTTGAATTTGCCGCTGATGGTCTCGGGAATAATCTTGACGACGGACACGCTTTTAAGGTGTCCTGTGTACTGCGAATTGTCGGCCACTATAGGATCATAACCGCCTTCGGGCTGCAGCTTTTCCATAAATAACGTCAGGACAGCCGCCTTTTCCTCCAAATTCTGCACTTTTTCCGCCCGCCCTCGGACCATGACGCTTTTGAAAAAAGCCGAAGCCGGACAAGCTAGGTTCGGATCGGTAAAATACGAGGGAATAATCGCATACTCCTTGGCCACCGTAAAGCTTACCCTGGCGTCGTGCGCCAAATGCTTCATCTTTTCCCCCGCCAGACTTCCGTGAAAATAAAAACAGTGCCCGTCATATACAAAGTTGAGCGGAGTAACCCGGCTCCATCCGTCCTCTCCCACGGTGCCGAGAAAGCCGAAACTCATCTCCCGCAGAAACTCTTCGATTTCTTGGGTGTCTTCTACTCCAAATTCTTTTCTTCTCAAGGTGATCCCCCTCCGTAACTTTCCTGTGCTTCATCAGCCAGTCAATTTGTTTTTCAACAGTCTATTCCCGTAATTGACATAAAAAAAGAACCAATTTACATTAATTTTAATAGTCCAATTGACAGAAAGCGCAGGGAGGATCGTGATCATGAACTTTTCCATACCTTTAGATGCCCACAGCGAACAATACCGCTATAAATATTTGGCTCTGTATCACGCGATCCGGTCAGCCGTACATGATGGAACTTTACCGGCGGGAACGCGACTTCCCTCTTCGCGGGAAATGGCGCAGATTTACGGTTTGTCCCGAGGGAGCGTTGCCCATGCCTACGACCTGCTTCATGCCGAAGGCTATATCCATACTACGATAGGGAGCGGGACTTATGTAGCCGCGGTGATCCCCGAGCGAAAGGAATCCGGCAGCAAGGAGGGGATTGCGGTCTCTTTGTCCCCTTGGGGAAAAAGAGTGACGGAGCCCGCGCTGCCGCCGGAGGAGCCCGCCGAGGCGTCCGGCGCCAAGCCCGGTCCCGACGGGACGGTCATTTCGTTCATGGACGCAGGCCCTTCCGTGTCCGCGTTCCCGCAAGCGGAGTGGAAGAGCGCGCTCGCCTGGGCCGCGCGGGAGAAACAGGACGGCATCTCCGTCATGAGCCCTGCGGGCGATCCCGAGCTGCGCGGCGCCATCGCCGCTTATTTGCGGCGAAGCCGGGGCATTGCGGCAGATGCGGAGCAGATCTGCCTGTTCAACGGCTCGATGCAGGCGATCATGCTGCTCACCCAGCTGATGCTGGGTGAGGGCGAGCGGGCCGTGCTGGAGGACCCGTGCTTCCACGGGATCTCCAGGGCGGTGGCCGCCTGCGGAGGGGTTGCCGTCCCCGGAGCGGTGGACGGGGACGGCCTGATCCCGCGCGACTGGGACGCGCGGGTGCTGTTCGTGACCCCCGGCCGCCAATTTCCGACCGGGGCAGTGCTGTCGCCCGCGCGGCGGCAGGCGTTGCTGGCGTGGGCCGCGGCGCGGAATGCCGTCATCGTCGAGGACGATTACGACACCGAATTACGCTGGGGCGGCCGCCCGCTGGAGCCGCTCAAGGCGCTGGACCGCGATGAGCGCGTCGTCTACATCGGCTCGTTTTCCAAGACGATGTTCTCCGCCTTGCGGATCGGTTACGCGGTGCTGCCGCGAAGCCTGGCCGGTCCGGCCGTACGGGCCAAAGCCTTGTACGAGCCGGTTCCGCCGGCACGGCTGGAACAGCGGGCGCTGGCCCGCTTCATGCGCCGGGGCGATTATGAGCGGCATCTGCGCCGGATGCGCAGAATTTACAGCGCAAAGCACGAGCTGTTCCGCCAAGCTTTGGAGAGCGAGCTTCCCGGTTTATTTTCCCTGCGGCCAGCGGATGCAGGGCTGCTTGTGTTCGCGGAATGGCGGCGGTCTCCGGAGGAATATGAGGCATTTCGGGAAGCGGCCCGGCTCAGGGGCGTGGTGTTTCGGGATGGCGGCATCTATCGGTTAAGTCCGGGCTTGCCTGCCGCTTGCTTCAGTTTATCCCATCTGGAGAACGATCGGCTGCTGGAAGGAGTATACCGGATGGCGCGTGCGTGGAAGGATATTTAAGAAACGACAGTTTAGGAGTATAATCGTAATAATCCATGCAGTAGTGATGGACAAGCGAACCAAAAAATTACTAAGTTCTCAGGAGGTAAGGAGATGCTTCACATATCCCCGTCCTCGTTCATTTTGAAGCCGGCCTTTGCCAAAATTGTCTGCGAACCGGGATGGAAATGGCATAAGCGGGAAAAAGCGCTGCAAAATTACGATTTATTTTACGTGTGGAGCGGCGAAGGTACGGTTATTTTGAACGATCAGCCCATACAGGTCGGCCCCGGGAGCTGTTTTTTGTTCCGCAAAGGCGATCATACCAGCGCTACTCACAATCCGCAGCGTCCGCTCGTCTTGACTTATATTCACTTTGACGTCGATGAGCCTGTTTCCGAAGTGCCGGGCTCCTATCGCATGTTGGAGGATACGCTGGATTTCGAATACATGCTTTCGCGGTATGTCCGGCTATTTCTGGTCAAAGCATATGGAGCCGAGGAAGAAGCGCGCCTCATTTTGAAGCAGATGCTGATTTATTTACTCCGCGAAGAACGGGAACTTCCCCGGGAGAAAAAGGTGAGCAACCAGCTTAATGAAGTGATTCAGGAAGTGGCGAATTATTGCTCCCAGCACCCGGGTTTGCCTCATAAAGTCGAGGATTTGGCCGCCCGGGCCGGATTGTCGCCGCGTTATTTTTCAATTAAATTCAAAGAAATCATCGGTCTTTCCGTGCAGTCCTACATTATCAAAACCCGGATCGACCGGGCCCAGCACTTGCTTCTGCACGCGGGCATGAACGTGACCGAGGTGGCTGACGCGCTCGGGTACCGCGATATCTTCTTCTTCAGCCGCCAGTTCAAGCAGTATACCGGAAAGAGCCCTTCCGAAATCCGCTAGAAAAAAACTTCTTTTTGCTGATTCAATTGTATTCTTGACGGGTAAATAACTTTTATTGCCGAGGTCTGGGAGGAGGTGTACATCATGGGAAAAAGACGGCGGATGCGCAGCCGGGAGTGTTCGGTACCGGGGAGCAGTATTTTTCGAAATCGTTTTCGCCGGTCGAGACGGCCCGACCGGGAGGAGGAAACCTGGTTTTGATCTGTTAATCGATCTGGCTTGTTAAGTCATTTCCAACATCAATTCCATGCGTCTCAAAATCGCTGCTTGTGATCCGGATGTTAATATAGCATACTTAGTTTACCAAACGGTCGGACAGGGGCTCCCTGTTCCGGCCGTTTTTTCGGAAAGATCATCCCGGGATGGGCAAATTCATCGTTCCGACCTTAGTCTAGGAAAGTTCTGGTCCGCGGGCTATGTCCTTTTTTTCGCCGGGAGATTATGATGATAGCATTAGTGACGTGTACGCGAAAATACATAAGAGACGATACAGCTGAAGGAGGAAGAAGAATGAATAAAGGATTTAGGCCGGTAACATTGACTGCGGCGGCTGTTGTACTGGCCATGCTTGCAGGATGTACAGGGGTGGATGAAAAAGCGAAGGAAGTCGTCGGAACGACGGTGGGGGCTCTAGAGCAAACCGTTGACAGTCAGGTCAATAAGCTGAAGGAGAGCGGGGAAGCTCTGGAGTTGTCGACGTCGGCTCCGGTGGGGGCGGCTTCGGAGTTCACCCTGGAGAATGCGGTCGGAGATATTGAAGTGAAGCAAATCACAGGCAACGAGATTACCGTAGAGGTAAAAATTTGGACCCAGAAGAGAACGTCTCGCGAGAATGATCTTAAAAGTGTGTTTGAACAAGCGACCGTTTCCATTAAACCTGACGGAAACAAAGTTGAAATTTACACGCATGCCAAAGACGATCCCGACAAGAATCTCTGGGAATGGGGCCGAAAAAACCTTAATTATTCGGAGTTCAGCATCGATTACGTAATCGGACTGCCCGAAGGCATTTCTACTTTTGACATCGACAGTAATGTCGGCGACGTGAGTCTTACCGGATTGAAGGGAAGCTATCAGGTCAAGAACGATGTCGGCAGTATCGAGGTCAAGGATGCGGGCATTACCGGGGAGTCGAAGATCAGTACTGCAACGGGCAGCATAGATCTGGGGGTTTCGCTGATGGAGAGCGGAGGAAATTTATCCGTAAAAGCGGATATCGGCAGCATTGATGTGAATTTGGCCGATTCGCTAAATTTGGATATGGAAACGAAGGCCGATGTCGGAGACATCAGCGGATCCCCGAAAGGCAAAAGCCAGCGGGGAAGCGGCGGGCCGCTTCTGTCGCTGGAAACTTCCGTAGGGGCCATTAACGTAAATTAACGGGAACGGACCTTCCGGAAGGTGTTATTTGGAACGGGGGAAAAAGACCCCGAGCGGTTCGCCCATCTTGACCTTCTGGCCGACGGCGCATTCCGGGGAGGGCGCAAAGGTGCCGTTTTCGGTCAGGAGAACAACGGTGGAGCCGAATTCGAAATACGCGAGGTCATCGCCCCGATTCCAGCGGGTGGCTTTGGCATCGGTATAGCAAATGCTGCTTACGTTCATGGCGCCTACCTTTACCACGGCGATTTCGCCCCGCTCGTGCTTTAGATACGTAATCAGCCGCTCGTTGCGGCTAAGCACGTTTTTCATATGTCTCATTGCGAAATCATGCACGGGATATACCTTGCCTTTGATATGTTCGCTTTCAAGCAGCGTGCCGGCGGCCGGAGCATGGATGCGATGATAATCGGTCGGACTCAGGTAGAGCACGAAGGCGTATCCGTGCAAAAAGCTCTGTGCGCGCGGCGAATCGTTAAGCAACTCCTGGAGGGTGTAATCCTGTCCTTTGACGTTTAAGATCGTGCCGGAACGGATTTCTCCCATAAAAGTAATTAGCGCATCCACCGGACTGATCAGTCCATCGTCGCTCTGATGGACCGGACGCATGCCGCTCTTCAATTTGCGGGTAAAAAATTCGTTTAAAGTACGGTATTCTTTCAATTCTTTCTCCGCTTCATGCAGAGGTATTCCGTATGATTTTGCGAACCAAGGAATAATATAGCGGCTCGCTTGCGAATGCGAGAACCGGCCCATAAGCCTGGAAATCCATTTCCGGGAGGTCAGTTCCGTCATCCATTTCATCCAGTTTGCGGCCAAGTCGTATCCCCCTAACACCATGATCAACGGGACAAAGATCCCTTTTCCACTTCCGCTAATATTGACATAGAATAGTCTTGAAATCAATAACGAAAGTGCCTTCACTATTTTTTGCTTGATTATTTGCAAAGATTTAGAGTATATTAATTCCAATCGCATATGAGATACGGGGGCTTGAGTGAATCAGGCTGAGATAGCAGCATATCCCGCTGCAGACCGTTAATCTGAACTGGATAATGCCAGCGTAGAGAATCTAACGTCCGGAATGTATGAATGTTGTTTATTGCACATGCATTCTCCCGTGGACCTAGCAACCGTCTGAGCCTATTCAGCCGGTTTTTTGTTGCGTCCAAAAACAGTTGATCCAAGAGGAGGAGTTATTATGCAAGAGATTACCAATCAAAAGAATCAAAGTAGTCAGCCGGATCAGTCCGGCCAGTCGGATCGGGAAACGCAACGGAGTCAGCGAAAAGAACCTGATTCTCCGGCACTTCCGAAAAGAGGTCTGAAGCTGAGCGACATCCTGGTGACGGTGTTGGTGTCGCTCGTGCTAGGCGTGGTTTATCATTTCTGGAGTTCGGTATACAATCTGTTCTCCCCGTTATTCCCTCAAGCCGATGAACTGGTCTACGGGATGTGGTTTATAGCTCCGACGCTTGTGTTTCTTCTGATTCGTAAGCCTGGCGTCGCTTTACTGGCCGAAGTGGCGGCTGCCCATGTGGAAATTTTGTTCGGCAGCGAGTGGGGAGTTCAGCTAGTGCTTTACAGTGTCCTTCAGGGGTTGGGCGCAGAACTTGTATTTGCTTTGTTCCGGTACCGCAAATTTTCTCCTTCCGTGGCTGCTTTGGCGGGAGTTGCGGCTGCGGCGGGATCGATTATTCCGGATATCTATTACGGCTATGTGGCCGATTACGAGACTTGGCTGTTGATCGCCAAATATGCAATGCGAGCCGTCAGCTCCGCTTTGATCGCGGGTTATCTCGCTTATGCTTTGGCCAAGGCGGTGGAGGCCACCGGTGTTACCTCGCTGCTTCGCCCCGTAGCTGCAAAGGATTACGCGGCATTGGATGATTAATGCCATGAGCAGTTCACCGTTTAATACTACAATTTTTGGAAAAGTTGAGGGAGTAAACGACAAGCTCCGACCCGCAGCCGCGGTTCAAGATTTGCGGCTGAAATTTCCGGGAGCCGATGCCTTCGTATTCAAGGATCTTTCGTTTGAAGTGCAGCGGGGGGAGAAGCTGCTGCTCCTCGGGCCGAGCGGCTGCGGGAAGTCGACGCTGCTGCAGGTGCTTGCCGGCATCATTCCGGGTCTTGTTGAAGTCCCGTTGAGATGCTCGGGGCAGATTCTTCCCTCTTCCTGGGGGATGTTGTTTCAGGATCCCGACACTCAGTTTTGTATGCCTTATGTCGATGAGGAACTGGCCTTTGTCCTGGAGAACCGGGGAGTCCCCAGAGAGGAGATGCTTCCCCGGATGCAGGAAGCATTGAAGCAAGTAGGACTCATATTGGAGGCAATTCATCTTCCCATTGAATCGCTATCCCAAGGAATGAAGCAAAGGCTGGCTCTGGCCTCAATTTTGCTTATGGATCCTGAAGTTTTGCTGCTTGACGAGCCTTCCGCCCTGCTGGACCCTGAAGGGCGAAAGCAGATCTGGGAAGCCGTGCGGCAGATAGCCGAACACCGGACCTTGATTATTGTCGAACACCGCATCGAGGAACTGCTTCAATTGGGCTTGGTGGACAGAGTCGCCTTGTTCGGACCTCAGGGACAATTGCTGGGGCAAGGAGAGCCGGATGAGCTGTTTCCCCGGTGCCAACAGGAGCTTGAAGCGTATGGGATCTGGCAACCCGGTGTCTGGAACCGGTTCTGGGCGGCTTCTGCCGTAACGGAGCGGACAAAGCGCTTGGAGCGGTTGAAGCACCCGGAGCATCCGGATCGCCTGAACCATCTGGAGCAGCGGCCACTCATCGAACTCTCCGGTTTTCGAGGTTTCCGCCGGAGCCGCCCAGTCATTCAAGTGGATCGGGCCGAGGTATATCCCGGTGAATTTATCGCCGTTACAGGTCCAAACGGGGCGGGAAAGAGCTCCTTGCTGCTTGCTTTGATGGGCCTGCTTCCTACGGAAGGGGAGTATAGCCTATGCGGAACCAAGACCGGCGGGAGAAAGCACCGGAAACGCCGGGTACGGACTGCGTCCGAGGCCATCGGCTTCGTTTTCCAGAACCCGGAATTCCAGTTTGTCGAGAATGAGGTGGAGAGGGAGATCGCTTTTTCATTGCATGAAAAGGGTGTCTCACCGGATGAGATTACTCTGCGGGTAAAGCAGGCAATTGATCAATTTGGCCTTGCCGGATTGGGACAACGCCATCCGTACCAGTTGTCGCTTGGACAGAAGCGGAGGCTAAGCGTGGCGGGAGCCGCGATTACGGGTAAATCCGTCCTGCTGCTTGATGAGCCTACGTTTGGACAGGATGCGGTGAATACGTTCGCGATTCTGAATTTATGCGAGGAATTGAGAGCCGGGGGGACGGCCATCGTGATGGTGACTCATGAAGAGCAAATTGCGGAAATGATGGCGACCCGCAGATGGGAAGTCAAGGACGGGGTAATGATCGACCGTGGTTTGACGGAACGGGGAACCGACATTGCCCGGGGAGCGTCGCGCGAATATCTTGGCGATCCGGTGACGGTATGAAGGGATTGTTGATGCCTTTCTCCCGAACCTGGATGCACCGCGCCAACCCGGTGTTCAAGCTGGTTGCCGTAATTTTGCTTTTTCTCCTCGGTTTATTTACGCATGAGATTGATTTTATGTTTTACCAGGCGGCCGTGTTCACGTTGCTGTTGTTTTGGCTCAGTGGATACGCTTTTTGGAAAGTGCTGCTTATCGTATTGTCCTTTGCTCTGGTGTTTGTTTCTTCTGCTTCGACGATGATTTTGTTCGGAAAAGGGGATCACGTCTGGTGGCAGTGGGGGCTGATCCGCATTACGGAAGAAAGCTTTTACCGCGGTCTCCACATCGGATTTAAATCGGTGACCTTTGCGGCGGAAGGCCTGCTGTTCGTCCTGACGACCTCATCCGTGGAGCTGTTCTATGCCTTGATGCAAAAAGGGAAGCTTCCTCCCAAATTTGCCTATAGTTTTATGGCCTCCGTCCGGCTGCTCCCGATGGTGTGGGAGGAATTCCAAATCCGCCGAAATGCGCTCGCCATCAGGGGGGCTCGGAGGATGCGGGGGCCGCGGGGATGGATCGCCGGAATCAAACTGTACGCAGTTCCGCTACTGTCCCAAAGCATCCGGAGAGCGCATCGCGTGGCGGTGGCGATGGAAACGAAGGCTTTTGACGGGAATGGCCGCAGAACGTATTATTATCCCTCCGTCTTTTCGCGATTCGATCTCCTGATTGCATTGCTGCTGGGCGCGGCGGTCGTGATGGCTATCGCGTTAAGCGGCATGTTTCCGCTGTATCCGATCACCGATGTAAGATATTTGCGTTAAAATCAAAAACGGCTGCCCCTTAATCGGGATTGCAGCCGTTTTTCCGTTGTTTCCTCCGGTCCTTAAAATTTTCCGGGATGGAAAGAAGAGGATTGTTCCAGCAGATAGCGGGCAAACGCCATCGGCTGACGGTAGGTTTCTTTCCAGGTTTCGTTCATTTCGGCTTTGCGGAATCCGTAGCGCTGATCCCTGCCGTTGCATTCTATGAAGTAAGGGTGGCCGTTCGGAGTCAGGCCGATATCCAGTCCGAGATCGCCAAGCAGCGGCAGGCAGGAGGATAGCCGTCTGGCAATAGCCAGCGCCAGCGCCTCCACATGGGATAGGATGACGGGTACCAAATGCGGGGGCAAGGCTTCGGCTAACAACTCAGGCGCAGGATACGCTCCGCCGCCTTTGGCCACGTTGGAAATAAAGCTGCCCGGCGGTGCGGCTTTGGCGAACAGCCCGGTGACCCCCCACCTTCCGTCCAGCCCGCGTTGTACCGTAACGCGGAGATCGATCGGGCGATGATTGAATTCCGCCAGCGGAATCCGTTCCTGAAGAAGATAAGGCACGCGCTGCAGGAGTCGTCGCAGCCAAGGAGGCGGTTCCTCTTTTCTTAACCGCACGGCGCTTCCGGCTTCCTTCCTTTTTGAAGTGGGGAATTGGATCTCCCAATAATTTTCGCGTAGAACCAGCCTCATGATTCCTTGGCCTACCGAGCCGCGCACCGGCTTTAGAATAAGGTCCTGATGCCGCACCATCATCTCCTGCAGGGAGGCCCAGGATGCGGAGGCGGTTTCGGGTAAATATACCCGCAGCGTCGGGTCGCCCCATAACAGATCGTGGACGTAATCTTTCCCGTATCGGTTGTTTACGTTAAAAATCTTCTTTCCTTGCAAGCTGAGCGCCTGAATTTTTTTGCGGGCCGCAGGGTCGGTATACAATGCCCGGTTATGAATCACGGACGGAATCGGCAGGAGCGTCTTAACGTAGTCACGTCCGTCATAGATATAGACGATGCATTTGTTCTGCTTCAGATCCATATCCCCCAAGCGAAGGAAACAGGGAGTTAATCCGTATCTCCGCGCGGCTTCCTCGTAGTTGGCTAGCGACTCCTGACCGGTCTTTCGCCGGGGGATTCCCCTGTACATACTGGAATTAAGCAGAATACCGACATGGTTCTGTCCCATAGGTGTCTTTCCTCCTCGATACGGCTTCTTCATTACTTTATGTAGACCGGGGCGGAAGGCGTGGACGACTGTTCTGCGGCAGCCGCCTGTTTTGGGATTTCCCGAGCAGGCAAGCTGACCGGAAGCGGCATGCCGTTCATCACCCTTGCCGCCGGAACGCCGTATATTTAAGGAAACAAGAGGAGGAGGCAGGCATGGCACCGCCTTGTACTTTTGCGGTCCGAATCCAAAGGAGGAATAGGTATGGCAGCACCAAAGGTGGCGGTCGTTACCCCGGGATCTTTCGTCATTCCATCGGGGCGAAGCAGCTCGGTGGAACGGGTGGTGGAGAAAGTATGCCCTCTTGCCGCAAAGACGTTGGATATCCGCATTTACGGTGTTGCCGATGGCCGTCTTCCGGTAAAAGGGATGGTTTCCGGCATCCCCTGTTACCGCTTGCCCGGCGGGCGCCGCTATTTTCAATACATTGTGCGCCATCTCCGGTTGTGGAGACCTGACACGATTGAAGTTCATAACCGGCCTCTGCTTGCGTATCAAATAAAAAGCCGGCTACCTAAGACCCGTGTATATTTGAGCCTTCATTCGACCACGTTTCTCGTTTCCCGCATATCTCCTAATAAGATGTTCAGGATGCTGGAGTCGCCCGACGGACTGATCGTAAACAGCGTATATTTAAAAGAAGAGATACGGAGAAGATTTCCATTTTTAAAGACCGGGATTGAGGTTAATCCGCTCGGGGTCAGCCTGGATGATTTTAACCCGCGCTGGACGCCCGCCGGGGAATCCCTGCGTCTGGCCAGGCTAGCCGATCTGGGCTGGAGCGGCCGGAAAATCGTGTTGTTCGTCGGGCGTCTTCTCCCGTCCAAGGGAGTTCATCATCTGCTGAACGTATGGGGGGAGGTCTTAAGCCGGGAGCCTGAAGCTATGCTTCTGATTGTCGGCAGCGCCTTCTACGGAAGCGACCGGGATACTCGTTACTCGCAAACTTTGAAAAAAAGGGCGGAATCATTTGGGGACCGGATCGTATTTTTGCCGTTCGTACCCTACCCCAAAGTGGCGAATTGGTACAATCTGGCCGATGTGGCCGTTGTTCCTTCCGCCGAGGGGGAAGCGTTCGGGCTCGTTAATGTGGAAGCCATGGCTTCGGCGGTGCCCGTAATCGCTACGGCTGCCGGGGGAATCCCTGAAATTGTGGCCGACGGCCGCACGGGCTTTCTGTTACCGGCAGGAGATCCGGAGCAACAGTTAACCATCAGGTTGCTGTATCTTCTGCAGCATGAGGAAGTCCGCCGGAAAATGGGGCAGAACGGCAGGCAACTCGCCAGTTCCGATTTCCGGTGGGAGCATACTGCGGAACGCTGGGCTATGTTAATGAAATAACGCGGATACCTGCTTGTTAAACGTCTATTTTTGAAGGTTGCGATGCATTACCTGGTCTACGCTATCAATAACATTATAGTTTCAAGGATTCCCGCAAAGTGCTTGCATGAGCTTCGGAGACGAAGCTCCACTTTGTGGTTTTTTTATATCTACCCAAGGAAAAGGGGCTGTACGTTTGCCGTTGCAACCCCCCGGAATCATCATACACTGAGGTATATGCTCAGTATATTCAGGGAACTGGGAGGTGGCAGGCATGATCCGAAAGCGAAAAAACCACGTCCGCCCCTATAGAAAAAAAATCGCCCGAAAAAAGATAGTGAAGCGGCTCACCAATCATCCCGACCCCCTGGTTTCTATCATTATTCCGGCTATGAACGAGAAGACTACGCTTCCGGCCGTATTGCGAGAAGCAGGCCGGGTGCACCCGCGAAGTGAGACGATCGTCGTGGCGA
The DNA here is from genome assembly GCF_003337355.1 of Fontibacillus phaseoli. Lineage (GTDB taxonomy): Bacteria > Bacillota > Bacilli > Paenibacillales > Paenibacillaceae > Fontibacillus > Fontibacillus phaseoli. Next base: position 206,769 of record NZ_QPJW01000004.1, read on the forward strand.
ACGGTTCGACGGACGGAACGCCGAAGATCGCGGCAAAACGCGGAGCCAAAGTGATTCATTCCGCGGATCCGCTTGGCCACGATGTGGGACGAAGCCTGGGTGCGCAAGCCGCAAAGGGCCGCGTGCTGCTGTTTATCGATGCGGATATGGTCATCCCGGCCAAGGAACTTCGGCCATTTGTCGAGGCCGTATTGACCGGAACCGATGTAGCGCTGAACGGATATTCCGGGCCGGTAGACAGGTGGGACACTCATCCGGTCGTCGTTGCCAAGCATGTGCTGAATGCGTGGCTGGCCCGGCCCGATTTGCAAGGGGCGTCCATGACGGCAGTGCCTCACGCGCTAAGCCGCCGGGCGTTGGATGAAGTCGGTCCGGCGGCGCTGGAAGTTCCTCCGCTCGCTCAGGCGATGGCCGTCGTCCGGGGGATGAAGGTCCGGACGGCCCATACCGTATCCGTCGGCAAGCTGAATCCGCTGCGGCAAAAGAAAGGCCGAACCGATCTTCTCGCCTCGCTCGTGGCCGGTGATCATTTGCAGGCTGTCCATTGGCTTATCCGGGAACGCGGGCCGCGGGGCGGTTATGAAGATCTAGGACGACTGCGCGACAAGGTAAGGTGATGATATGTATCGTACACGATTGAAGCAGACGCAAAGAGCAAGCCGCGGCCAGGGGCGAGAACAGGGCCTGAAGCAGCGAAGTCTTATAAAAAGTCCCTACTCCAAAAAGGCTGAGGAGAAGCGGGAGCAGGAGAAGGGCGGGGAAAGTCTTCGCCTCCCGTTTTCCGGTCACCGGAGTATTGCGGAAGCGGCTGCGGAAGCATCTGCCGATGGATATGCAAGGCTCGCTTTGCAAGGATCGGCCTCGGCCGTCGTCACGGCCAGCAATGAAGCAGCGACGCTGCCGAAAGTTCTTTTTGAGTTGGGGAAGCTGCCGCTCCGGGAGATCATCGTCGTATTGAACGGCTGTACGGACGGCAGTTTTGAAACGGTTCAAAGAGATCCCCGGGTCATCAGACTCAGCTTTCCGATGCGGCTTGGCCATGATGTCGGCCGGGCGATCGGAGCGGCGGTAGCTACCGGAGACATTATTCTGTTCATGGACGGGGACCTCCCGTTGCCGGCCGAAGAGCTTGCGCCGTTTCTCCTCGCGGTCGACCGGGGAGCCGACGTGGCGCTGAATGACATCTCGCCGTTCCTGCCCCCTTTTTCCCGCCAGGATGATGTTACTCGAAGCAAGAGCTATTTGAACCTGTCGCTGGGCAGACCCGATCTGAAGGCCAATTCCATGACGGCCGTGCCGCATGCGATATCCAGAAGAGCGCTCGCGGCAACCGGAACGTCTGCGCTTGTCGTTCCGCCGAAAGCCCAAGCTATCGCCATGGTTCACGGCTTGAACGTGTGTGCGCCGCATTCGGTAAACGTGCTGCGCGGCAACCGGATCCGCAGCGGAAATACCGGAGCCGGAAATCCTGTAGCGAGGCTAATTATCGGCGATCACATCGAAGCGCTGGGAGAAGCGATGAAGATAATGGGGGCGCGGCTAGGCACGACGAGACTTTCACGCAGCGAACTGGCGAAAGCGAGGAATGTCCCTTGAAGAGATTTGGCCTGACCAGCATTGTGATTCCTTCCTATAACGGTCTCCATCTGTTGAGTTCCTGCGTTGAGTCGATTCGCCTTCATACGGACGCCCCCTATGAAATCATTGTCGTGGATAACGGTTCGAGCGACGGAAGCGTCCCTTACTGCCTTCGCGAAGGCTTGACGTTCATTTCTTTGCCCGAGAACGCCGGGTTTCCCGCAGCATGCAATCGTGGTTTATCGATTGCAGCGGGCGATCACTTGCTGCTCCTGAATAATGATGTAAAGGTTTCGCCGCGCTGGCTGTCCAATTTGTTATCCGCGCTATGGAGTGTAAGCGAAGTCGGCATGGTGGGACCGGTCACCAATTATGCCAGCGGCCGCCAGCAAGTAGCAATTTCCGCAGAGAACGACGAGGATTTTTATGCCATCGCCGAACAGTTCAACAGATCGGATCCTGCAAAATGGGTGGAGGCTCAGCGGCTGATCGGCATGTGTCTTCTAATGAAACGGGAGGTATGGAGCAGGGTAGGCGGTTTGGATGAAATATTTTCCCCCGGTCATTACGAAGACGATGATTATAGCTATAGAGCACGCCAGCATGGATTCAAGTTGCTGATTTGCGGGGATACCCTGGTGCATCATTCAGGGAGTGCAAGCTTTAAAGCCGGGCATCCGGAGGGTTGGGACCGTTTGATCGAACGCAACAGAAGGTTATTTGTCGACAAGTGGGGAGTTGATCCCTGGGAATTTATTTAATCGAACATTTTGGGAGGGGAGTTCATGAAAGGTGTGATTTTGGCGGGAGGCACCGGAACACGTCTATACCCGCTGACCCGACTCATTAACAAACATCTGCTTCCTGTCGGGAATCATCCGATGGTCTGTTATGGCATAGAACGGCTGCGTCAAGCCGGAATCACCGACATTCTCATGGTGGTCGGGAAACAATCGGCAGGTTTGTACACGAATTTCCTGGGAAGCGGCGAGAATTATGGCGTCAAGCTTACCTACCGGGTACAGGAGTCCGCGGGAGGAATCGCCGAAGCTTTGGAGCTTGCGGGCGGATTTATAGGTCCCGGCGAGAAATTTGTCGTACTGCTGGGAGACAATTTATTTCTCGATGATTTGACCCCGTTTGTAAAAAAGTTCAAACAGCAGGAGCCAGGCAGCGCCAGGGTACTGCTTAAACCCGTAAAGGATCCTAGAAGATACGGGGTCCCCGTTTTTCATCACGATAATCCCGACTTGATCGAATACATTGAAGAAAAACCGCAAAATCCGAAATCCCATTTTTCGGTGACCGGGATTTATATGTATGACGACTCCGTATTCGGCATCATTCGGGGAATCAGCCGTTCGGCGCGGGGAGAACTGGAAATTACCGATGTCAATAACCGGTATGCCCGGGACCGCAAGCTGGAATACGATGTTTTGCAGTTATGGTGGGGAGACGCCGGCACGTTCGAATCGTTGCAGGAAGCCGCGATTCATATGAAGGGTGTGCTTCCTTAAGCCGAGAGGAGAGACGATGATGCCTGCCGGACGTCACAGGAAAGGAAAAAGAAGATTTTTCCGCCGGACGGGACGAAAGCGTAACTTGGCCGGTGCAAAACGGGTAACGCGCTTCTCCGGGCGGAGCACCGCCCGGAGCGGCAAATCCGGTGGTTCCGGGCTTGCCGCAAGAAACAGGGTCGAAAATCGGGACGTGGAAAAGAATAACCCAGGAGCAGTATTGGCGGAGCCGAGCATAGAGGCGGAAGAAAGGGACAGTTTCCCGGATCCAGGCTTGCCGCCCGAGGCAGCGGTCCCCGAAAACGCCCCCGTCCCGGCTCTGGCTGAAGCCGAAAAGGCGGAAGCTTTTGATGAGGGGTACCGGAAAGGGCTGTATGAAGGCGGGGAAGCGAAGCTGGGAAGGTTAATCCCGCGCTATATGATATTACCGGAGATTACACTGGATGAGGTTCTTTGTGTAGGGCTCGGCAATTTGTCCTCCTTTCTGGTTCCCTTGATGACTTCCGCTGCCGTCCATCAAGAGATTGCGAATGCGCTGTCGAGCCGGAAGCCTTACTCGCTCGTCCGGTTGGGCGACGGCGAATTGCTTGCTCTGGCCCATGATACGGTTCTTCCGGTGGAACAGGTCCAGCGCGAAGGTCCCTTTCTTCCTTACGCAGGCGTGAATCCGCCGGATCACGTCGGCAGGGATGCTTTGGCGGAGACGCTGCGTCATGCCAGTCTGATCGGTATACCGGAGTCACGCCATCCGTCCTTCCAAGGACTGCTGTTCCCGGTACTCCGGCATTACGATCTCGATTACCGGAAGCTGAGGCTGACATCATCAACGATTAATTACTCGTTGAATGAGGAAGGGCGGCTTCGGCAACTTATGACGGGTCGAAGGCTGCTGCTCATCGGTAATGAAACTCCCGGCTTGGCCGGTTGGCTAGGAGCGAGAGGGTTCTTCGTAGCTGGTGCCGTGGCTCCCGTGGACGGAATTTACGGCGTGGACTTCGCGATGAAGCAAGCGGCAAAGATCGATTTTGATCTTGCTCTTGTTTCGGCGGGAATTGCGGCCGTGATTCTTTGTACGCGGATCGCGGCAGAGCTGGGCAAAGTGGCGATCGATTTCGGCCATTTGGCAAACAAGCTTATAAGCGGAGAAATGGCGCTGGGCTGATACGGGGAGGTGCAGAAGTGCCGGAAAGGAATGCCGACTTTCACAGAGGGTATGAAGCGGGATACGCACGAGGTGTTTTGGCGGGAAAACAAAATTTCGGAACGCGGTTTGACGGAGTGAGCATCATAATCCCGACGTTTAACAAGCAGGAACTGCTGCTGGAGTGCCTGGACAGCATTGAGGCCTGCACGGACTACCCTTATGAAATTATCGTTGTCGACAACGGGTCGCAGGACGGAACGGCCGAATTGCTGCGCAAGCGGCGCGGACCGCTTCGTCTTGCTGTACATGAACGGAATTTAGGATTTGCCCGGGCGGTAAATACCGGGCTCATGATGGCAAAAGGCAGCCATATCGTTTTGTTGAACAACGATGTATTGGTGACGGAACGCTGGTTAAGCCAGTTGCTTCGATGTTTGCGGGATTGTCCGGAAGCCGCGGCTGTCGGCCCGGTCACCAATTATATCGGCGGGGAGCAGCAAATTGACGTACCGTATATCGACTTGCCGGGGATGCGTGATTTCGCCGCGGCCCATAACCGGAGCGATCCTGCCAAATGGCGGGATACCAATCGCCTCGTAGGTTTTTGCCTGCTGATTCCGCGTAGTACTTTCGAACAGATCGGGTATTTTGATGAAGGTTATGAAATCGGAAATTACGAGGACGACGATTGGATGATAAGGCTCCGCTTTCTAGGCAAAAAGTTGAAAATCGCGGGCGATACGTTCGTTCATCATTATGGGAGCATGACCATGAAAGCGCTGGGGGCTCATGGATTTGCCGATGTTAACGGCAGAAACGAAAACTTTTTTGCGGAAAAGTGGGGCGATCCGCACGCCTTTCTTCAACGGGTGGACTATCTGTCCCGAAACTCCGGAGACGGACTGCGAATGAGCCGGTTTTTGCCCTCAAACCGCTGGGTTAAAAGCAGTTCCGGCCGCGTATACCGGCTGAAGCAGGGAGTCAGGTACCCGTTGGCCAGGCACCTTGTGTATGAAGAATTGTGGCACCAGGCCGTACGATTATCGATTAACGATTTGCTCCAGCTTCCTCTCGGGGAGGAGATTGCGGAACCGGATTACCATTCCACCCGGCACGCTTCGCAGGATGACGGGGACAGGGTTTACCGTGATCAGGACGGCCGTCTGTATCAAATCGAAAGTGGGGAACGGAGAGAGATCTCGTCGGCGTATACTTGCCGGGCTTGGGGATACCCCCTTCCGGAACAGGATCACTTTCCGCCTGAACTGCGGGGCTTGCCGGAGGGATTTCCGATTCTGCCGCCCGTCCGGTTGGTTTCGGAAGATTTATAAACAGGGATTTCCTGCGAGGAACGACATGAATCGTATCGGCATATGCTGAACAAGGATGACACCGGTGGACGGCTGTAGCCCCTCCGGGGGCAATCCGAAATGAGTTGGAGGAATCAGGATGGAGCAGAAGATTACCGAAATCATTGTCCATATGTCGCATTCCCATCAGCAGATGGCACGGGTTATCGATGCCGAGCGGCAAGTTGCCGTCCGTATGGCTCAAATCGTGCATGCGATTCCTGATGCGGAACCAGCGTTTGAGGGCACCTCGGGTTTGCTCGAGAATTCGGGCCGCGTCAATAAGAGCGTAATCTCTTATTTGAATGCCATCGCCGATCTTCAGGAAGCCATGGCCGAAAATCTGGGCTATGTCATGAAGGAGATCAGAGGCCAGGATGAAGAGTAGGACAACGATAGCGGGGATGATGGGATGAGCAGAGAGCAGGCTTACTTGCAAATACTGGATGCCGCATCCAAAATCCAGTGGAACGTGGCCATGATTTTGGAGGCAAAAGCCGTTGAAGCGGAAAAGGTGCGAAACTGGATATTGAATCATGTGCATGCAGGAAGTTTTGAAAATCACGAAAAGCAGCTTTCCGATCCGCTGGACGTTCATGAGCAACTGGTGGAGGTGGTAGAGGGTCTGACGAAGCTGCAAAACGGACTTTGCAGCAATTTAAAGACGGTGCTTCCTCCGGAAGAGGACGATTCGGGCGGTGAGGGTGACGGTGACGGGGACGGCGACTTTGGAGGTCTATTCAACGGCAGTTTCGACCTCGGAGATTCCGAAAAATGATTACTAATCTTCAAGAAGAAGCCGCCAAAGTCAAATTGATCGAATCGATCGCAAAAAGCCAGATGGCGATGGCCCGTATTTTGGAGAGCTTGGCGGATATATCCGGTCATTCCGGGACGACGGCCAGGCACCTGGCTGAAAATATCAACATACTATCGAAATATCAAGACGCGATGGCCCGGACCGTATGCGGTATTCATGTCCATCGCGTACAATTTGGAACTCCTTCATCACCATGGATTATGGAGTCATGCTATCCGGCAACAGCTGCAGCCCGAGGAGTACAGGAGGATAATAAAAACAATGCCAATAACCAAAATCCGGCGAAGACGCCGGCTTAAGACCAGAAGAATCGGCAAAGCCCGCCCGGGTAAACGCAAGCTTTCTTTACGGCGGACCGGCAAGCTTGGCCTAAAGCGAGCCCGCAAAAGACAGGTACGGCGCAGACATCGTCTTCGTTACCGTATAACACCTCCGCCGGTTCAGGTTCAACCCCAGGTTCAACCTCAGGATATGCCTCAGGACCTGCCACAGGATCCGCCGCCTCCGGTGGAAGTCCCCGCGGTTGTTAACGAAGACCCGGCAGCTTATGAACAGGCCTACAATGATGCCTATCAGGAGGGCTTTAATTCCGGCTTTGCCAAAGGATTCGAGGACGGGCATAAATTGGCCTACAGAGAACGGGCGTAATCCACCGGATCATAAGGAGTCTTATCCTGGAACCTTTTCTTCCGCATCAAGCGGGACGAAAGGTTCCTTTTTTTGCGTTCCCTGACACACTCCGAGGCATTCGCCAATTTATCAGGCTTCCGGGTAGTCGTCCATGATGCACGTGTCCGCTGAGCATATATTTATAGGGACCCAGGAAATCCACAAAGATAGGATGAATGACTTGAACAACGAACAGGATGTGAGATCCGGAGAAGGTTACAGAGCCGGATACAATGAAGGGTATCGCTTCGGAGGATGCCAGGCCGTTCTCGCCCGCATTCCTGGCTGTTCCGTCTATAGACGGCATCTCCGCGTACTCTATGTTCCGCAGGGGTTTGAAGCCATCGACGGCGGCGTGGCCGACGCGCTTCGAGCTTTGACGGACGAATGCATCGTGGCTTCGCCGGATACGATGCTGCAGGAAGCAGCGAGCCACCGGCCCGATTTGGTGCTCGTCATGAACGCTCTGCACGTGTTTCCGGAAACTCATGCGGAGCAGATTGTACAAATCCGGCAAATGGGGATTCGGACAGCGGTTTGGTTCGTCGATGATCCCTATTTTACAGAGGATACCGTCCGTTTGTCCCAGTATTACGACACCGTATTCACCCATGAACTGGAATGCGTGTCCTTATACCGGGAGGCAGGTTGCCGCAGCGTTCACTATTTGCCGCTGGCTGCAGACGGCAACCTGTTCCGTCCGCTGCAGGTTTCAAGGGAGTATCAGTATGATGTCTGTTTTATCGGCAATGCGTTTTGGAACAGGGCGGAGCTATTCGACCGGCTTGCTCCGTTTTTGCAGGACAAAAAGGTGGTTATCGCCGGCGGGCATTGGGACCGTTTGAAAAGTCACGAACAGTTGGCTCCCTTCGTCCGCAACGGCTGGATTCCCGTCGAAGAAACCGTGTCTTTTTACAACGGAGCCAAGATCGTAGTCAATATCCATCGGCCTACCGATGCCGGTTATGACAACCGGAATTCCCACAATGTGCCGGGATCGTCGATCAATCCCCGAACTTATGAAATCAGCGGTTGCGGAACGCTTCAAATTACGGATATCCGTCAGGATCTAACTTCCTATTACCGTCCGGGATACGATATCGAGACGTTCAAGGATGCGGAGGAACTCCAAAGCAAGATCGCCTATTACCTCGCGCACGAAGAAGAGCGGCTCAGTATCGCATGGAGGTCCCTATGGACAACGAGACAACTGCATACTTTCACAGACCGCATCGGCCGCCTGCTTAGCTCCATTTGAAGCCGTGGAGCCGAATGTGCGGACCTTATCAGAAGGAGTGACGAGATGATCACAAATGGGATGAATGATTCGCCTCACTTTCCTGCGGGTGGGGAAGTGCTTACTTCCGGCCAGCGTGGCAGGGAGGACGGATTGAGGGACGGATTTAATGAGGGATATTTACGCGGGCGCGCAAATGTGATCGTTCAAGCGGCAAGACCCCAATTACCGTTTCGGCAAGTCAGAGTTTTGTATGTGGGTTCCGGGAAAGGATTCCCTTATTCGCCGATTGATGAGGCCGTTATTGCTACCCTTCGCCAGATGACCGCCGAAACCATCGTATGCGAACCGGGGGTTCCCCTGGTAGAACTTGCGACTTCGACCCGCCCGGATCTGGTGCTGGTGCTGGACGGAATGGAACAGCCGGTGGAACAAATGGATCAGCTGCGGGCCAGCGGAATCCGGACGGCGGTCTGGATGACGGACGATCCGTATTACACGGATATCACCTTTCCGATGGCGCCGCATTATGATTATGTATTTACTCTCGAACGGAATTGCGTCGACCAGTACCGGGCGACAGGGTGCGCGAATGTGTACTATTTGCCGTTCGCGGCATTCCCGGACCATTACCGCCCTACGCTGACCCGTTCCCCGCTTCGCGGAAACGTAGGCTTTATAGGCTCCGCCTATTGGAACCGGGTGCATTTTCTTCAGCCTATTATGGGCCAGTTAATGGATAAAGGATTAAATATGAACGGAATTTGGTGGGATCGCCTTCCCGAGTATCCGGCATACGCCGACCGGATCGAACTGGGGAAATGGATGGGACCGACCGAGACCGCGGAAGTTTACAGCGGCACGAAAATCATGATTAACCTGCACCGCTCCCCTTTCGAGGAAACAGTCAACAAAAATATGGCGGCGATTAATGCGGTATCTCCAAATCCCCGGACGTTTGAAATTTCTGCTTGCGCTACGCTTCAATTGATCGACGTACGTGAGGATCTGGCTTCCTTCTATACGCCGGGCGTAGAAATCGAGACGTTTGCCACCGCGGAAGAATTGCTGCAGAAAGTAGACTTCTACCTCACTCATGAAAAAGAACGGCAGGAAATTGCGCTCCGGGCTCTGGAAAGAACATACCGGGATCACACCTACAGCAACCGGATCGACGAAATGCTCCGCATTATTTTCGGCTAAGTTTGCCCAGTTTAGAAGCGGATTCCATCAGGAGATGACTGCTCCTCCAAAACGATTCTGAGGTGATCGAGGATGTCCGAAGGAAAAAAGCTGATGCTTTTTTCACATGTATGCAATACCAGGAGCATTACGGGAGCCGAAAAACTGCTGCTCTTCCTCGCGCGGAAGCTGTCGCTTCATTTCACCTGCACCATCGTTGCTCCCCAGGAAGGGAAATTGACGAAGCTGGCCCAGGAAAGCGGAATCCAAACCATTCTTCTGGAAACTCCCATGCTCTATATTATGTGCGCTCCCAACGAAAATTTGAGCCGGGAAGCCCAGCGGCTGAAAAGTGATCCTGCTACCGCCTGTGTGGTCCAACTGCTGGAGCGGGAACGTCCCGATTATGTATTCGTCAATACAAGCGTAAACGTCATTCCGGCAATGGCGGCAAAGTCACTTGGCATTCCCGTGATCTGGCACATTACGGAGATCATCCGGGATAATCCCCATACGGCCAGCGCGGTGGCGATCATCGATAGATACAGCGACTGGATCGTAGGGATATCCGAAACCGCAGTGGCTCCCTTTCGTGAAAATCCCGTGGAATATAAGGTGAGTTTGCTGTATCCGTCTTGGGGAGCCGATGATTTTCGTCCAGCTCTTTGGTCCGATTTAAGGAACTCCAAGCGTAAAGAGTGGGGAATCAAAGCTGACGCAAAAGTCATAGGTTATATTTCATCGTTTCTGATTGTCGAAAAGGGCGCAGATCACTTCATAGAATCGGTTGCGAAGCTGGGGAAACTGAATCCTGGTTTACGCTTTGTCGTGATTGGGGGAGAAGTCGACCGGGTCTACTATCAGTCCCTCAAGCGGAGGGTGATTGATTCCGGACGGAGCAGTCAATTCATATTCATCGATTATGAAGAGGATATTGAAGGCGCCTACTGCGCCATGGATATCGTCGTAATTCCGAGCTTGCTCAGCGAGGGGTTCGGCATGACGGCGATGGAAGCCATGATTTTCGGAAAACCGGTGGTCGCTTATGCTTCCGGGGGCCTCCGGGAAATCCTTCAATTCACCGGAAATGAGCAATACCTGGTGCCCACGGGGGACAAAGAAGGGCTTACCGCAAAGATATCCGAACTTCTGGTTTCACCGGAAACCTCGGATCATGTGGGCCTTGAAAATCAGCGACGCGTGGAAGCCATGTTCGGTTCCGAAGCTTATGAGACCAGGTTGCTCAGCATTTTAGGTCATATTTTCTCGCTCTCCGGCAATCCGGTTCCGATGGAGGAAATGCTGTATACGCCGCCGATTGACATCGTGCCTGTTCCCGATGATCAGCAATCGCCGCAGGGAGCGCCGATACTTGGAAGAAGGCGGAGACGCAGGAAATTAAGACGCCGTGCATCGCTTCGGAAAAGAAGCCGGGTTATCTCTGCGAGGAAGCGAACCGGCCGGAAAATCAAACGGAAATCGCGCCGTATCGCCCGGGGACGAAAACGGGTGCGACGTTCGGCTTCAAGGCGGCGATAAGGCGCCGTCCGAGATTCTTGCACAATTCTTGCACATCAGGGGGTGGAAATTAACGTGAAAGTAATGACGATCCTGGGAACGCGTCCGGAAATTATTCGCTTAAGCCTGATTATTCCCTTGCTGGACCGGTATGCAAGCAAACACATTCTGGTTCATACGGGTCAGAACTTCACTTCAAGCCTGAGCGGAATATTTTTCGAGCAGCTTGGGCTCCGCTCACCCGATTACATTTTACAGGACCGCCAGGCTTCGCTAGGAGGACAACTGGCGGCGATGTTTTCTCAAATGGAGACCATTCTGGAACGGGAGCGGCCCGACCGGGTGTTGGTCCTGGGGGATACCAACAGCGCGCTATGCGCCATTTTGGCCGAACGGATAGGCTACCCCGTCATTCATATGGAAGCGGGAAACCGCTGTTTTGATCTGGGTGTGCCGGAGGAGAAGAACCGCAAAGTCATCGATGCTATCTCCTCCATCAACATGCCTTACACGACACAGAGCAAAAATCATTTGATTGCCGAAGGCATCCCCAGCCGCAACATCGTGCTCACCGGCAATCCGATCTACGAGGTCATGCGCCACTACGAGAAAAAAATTGCAAGCAGCGACGTTTTAGAGAGGTTGAACCTGCAGACCGGAGACTATTTCCTGGTGACGACCCACCGGGCGGAAAATGTGGATCGGCCTGAACATCTGCGGGAAATCATGGCAGGATTAAATCGGGTGGCGGAAGACTATGGACGCCGCCTCATTTGCAGCATTCATCCGCGGACAGAGTCCAGAATTGCAACCGACCTGACGATGGATATGCATCCGCTGGTCGAGTTCCATGAACCGTTCGGATTTTTTGATTTTGTTCAATTGGAACAACAAGCATGCTGCGCTTTGACAGATAGCGGTACTGTGCAGGAAGAATGCTGCATAATGCATGTTCCGACGGTGACGCTGCGCAAAACGACCGAGCGTCCTGAAACTGTAGACTGCGGGAGCAACATTGTATCCGGGCTGGATGCTGACCGCATAGCCAAGTCGGTGTCATTGATGACCGAAATGAGCCGTGAATGGGATTGTCCGGAAGGATACCTCGCAGAACATGTTTCGGAGAAGGTTGTTAAATTTGTGCTTGGAGGGAAACGGCATGTTTGAGAATAAACGTATTTTGGTGACCGGGGGAACCGGTTCCTGGGGGCATGAACTGATTACCCAATTGCTTCCCCAACAGCCCCGGGAGGTAATCATTTATTCCAGGAATGAGTCCACCCAAGTAGCGATGAGCCGCCAGTTTGAGGATGAAAGGCTGAAGTTCTGCATTGGAGATATACGTGACAAGGAAGCTCTTACGATGGCTTGCCAGGATGTGGATTATGTATTCCACCTTGCCGCACTGAAACATGTGCCGGTTTGCGAGGATCAGCCCTATGAGGCTTTAAAGACCAATGTCATCGGGACCCAAAACGTGATCGAGGCGGCCATCGTGAACAATGTGAAGAAAGTCATCTATATTTCCACCGACAAAGCGGCCAATCCGTCCAATTTTTACGGCATGACCAAAGCGATCGGGGAAAAATTAATCGTCTATGCCAATCTGCTCCGCAGCAACACCCGCTTTGTTACGGTTCGAGGGGGGAATGTACTCGGAACGAACGGAAGCGTGGTTCACTTGTTCAAGGACCAAATCCGTCAAAAGGGGCAGGTCACGATCACGGATGTCAATATGACCCGCTTCTTCCTGACGCTTCGCGATGCCATTTCCCTTCTGTTCAAAGCCTCCATCGAAAGCGTCGGCGGAGAAATTTTCGTCATGACGATGCCGACCTGCCGCATCGTGGATCTGGCGGACGTTCTGATTGAAGATTCCGGCATCATGGACGTGAATGTCGTAGAGAGCGGAACACGTCCGGGCGAGAAAATCCATGAAATATTAATGAGCGATTTCGAAAGCTTGACGACGGTCGTTTATGACGAGCAGTATCTCGTGATTTTGCCCACGCTGAACATTCCCGAACTCCGGGATCATTACCGCAATTGTCCCCCGGTTTCGTTCAGCAGTTTCAGTTCGGCTCACAATCTGATGTCGAAAGAGGAGATCCGCCACATCTTAAAACGCGGGGGGTTCCTGGTATGAAACTGCTGATTATCGGGGGAAACGGCATGGCCGGACACCTGCTGGTGAAGTACTTTCACCGGCAGGACCGCCATAGCGTTTTTTACACGAGCCGGGATGTTCGCGACCCTCACGGACTCGTACTGGACGCTTCCGACAGTTTTCTTGTTGAAAAAGTCGTCGAATCCGTACGTCCGGATATTATTATCAATGCGGTCGGCGTATTGAATCAATTTGCCGAAGCAGATAAAATCAACGCCTACCACATCAACGGATTCCTGCCGCACCGTTTGCAGCGGTCGGCGGATAGTATCGGGGCCCGGTTGATTCATATCAGCACCGATTGCGTGTTTGAAGGCACGAAGGGTGGCTACAGCGAAGCGGATGAGCCGGATGGCACCAGCGTTTATGCAGTCACGAAAGCTCTGGGGGAAATTCATGCTCCCGGGCATTTAACGATTCGAACTTCGATTATCGGACCGGAGATCCGCGCCAATCGAATCGGATTGATGAATTGGTTCATGCATTCGGAGGGGAAAGTAACCGGTTATCGAAATGTCATGTGGAACGGCGTGACTACGCTCGAATTAGCCAAAGCCATTGATCGTGTGATGGATTCGCCATTGTCCGGGTTGATCCATCTTGCACATCACTCGCCGATCAGCAAACATGACCTGCTTCTCCTGATGCAAGAGATATGGGGGCTTCAGCATATTACGATTATTCCGGCCGAGACGCCCGTTCAGGACCGGACGCTGGTCTCCACCCGCAGCGACTGGTCTTATGAAGTGCCTCATTATCGTGAGATGCTGAAGGAGATGGAGAGATGGATGAGGGAACAAAATTACTGCAAGGGAAGGTAATCCTCATTACGGGAGCCTCCGGATTTACCGGAGAACACGCTTGCCGGTATTTTTCAGCCTTAGGTATGCAAGTGGCTGCAATGGTAAGGGATGAGCACAATAAGCCGGCAATGAACGGGGTGACGTATTATTCCTGCAATCTGCTGGTCGCAGATGAGGTCGACTCGGTCGTCCGGAAGATCACGCCGGATTATGTCCTGCATCTGGGCGGTAAAAACTCCGTACCCGAGTCCTGGAAAGAGCCGATCCTGTATATGGAATCCAATGTCCTTTCGGTGCTTTATCTATTGGATGCGCTCAGATCGTTTCCCGCTTGCCGCGTGCTGATCGTCGGGTCGCGTTTATCGGTAGGGCTTACCTTGGGTGATCGCCCGCAGCATCCCTACAGTTTAAGCAAAAGCCTGCAAAAGGCGGCCGCCTTGTCCTGGAAGGAATTGTTCGGCCAGGATGTGATTCTGGCCGAACCGTGCAATCTGATCGGCCCCGGCCCCTCCACCGGATTTTGCTCCTTGCTCGGCCGGCGTATTCTTCAGGAGGAACGGGGAGGGGGGCTACCCCCCTTTCAAGTTTCCTCCCGCCACGGCCGGCGGGATTTTCTTGACGTGCGGGACGCTGTCCGGGGTTACGGGTTCTTGCTGACCGGGGGAAGAAGCGGTGAAGTCTATCAGGTATGCTCCGGTACGGAGAGGAGTCTTGAGGAAGTGACGAATGCGATGCTGCGGCTTGCGGGGAGCGAAATGTCCGTTCATTGGGGCGAATCACGGTCCGAGGATGCCGTGGCGGAAATTCTGAAACCGCAATTTTTGGAGAGCGCAGGCTGGAGCCCGCGCATTCCGTTCGAAACTTCGCTTCAAGACGTGATTCATTACTTTCGGGCAGAGAAAGGAGGAATATGATGCGACCCTTAGTTTCAATTATAATTCCTTTTTATAATTGCACTTATATCGAACAGGCGGTACAGAGCGCTCTGAATCAAACCTACAGCGCCGTGGAGGTCATCGTTGTGGATGACGGCTCCACTTCGCATGTCGATCGGTTATCCCCATACCTCCCTTACATTCAATATTTGGGTAAAGAGAACGGCGGTACCGCCACCGCGCTGAACCATGGAATCCTCCATGCGGCTGGCGAATACATTGCCTGGCTTAGTTCCGATGATCTGTTATATCCCGAAAAAGTCAGCCATCAAGTGGCGTTTATGAGAGACCAGCATGCGCGTATTTCCCATACGAACTTCAACTACATCGATAGTGGGGGAAATGTGACCCAGTATCATGTCGCGCCGCTTTCGGTGCTGAATAATCCCATTGATTTTTACCGTTGTTTCCTGAACGCAAATCCAGTTAACGGTTGTACGGTCATGATCAAAAAAGAACTGTTTCAAACCATCGGCTTATTTGACGTGAACCTTCCTTATACGCATGATTTGGATTTCTGGCTCCGGACCATCCAAAGCGGAGCCCAGTTCCCGTTTCTGAACGATACCTTGACCGCGTACCGCTGGCATGACGCCATGGGGACGCTGCGTCACCAGGAGAAGATTCAAGGTGAGTATAAGCAGACCCAGAGCCGAGCAAGGGAACCGTTGTTGCAGATTTTGGCGAGATCCAATATGTGAGTCCTAGAAAATCATCGGCGAGAGCAGTCTATCTGCGCTCGCCTTTTTTCATATAATCAGAGTTTTCGTCCATACCGAAACTAGCACGCGGCATAGAATAAGATTAGAAAGGAGGTAGAAAAAACATGCCAAACTTTTTAGTAGACAGCCAGATATCCCAAGGATCGTCTTTCGCCAACAGCATCTCGGTGCCGGCTTCGACGACGCCAGCGTTGTTCGGAACGCTCGGATTGAATACGGCCGGGGCCGGAGACAATCTGCGGGTCCATTTCAGCGCAACGGTCACGTTGGCAGCAACGATCGCGATTCTTGTTCCGGTAACGATCACAATTGTCCGGGTTATCGGCGGCGTTTCGACGACGGTCTATACGGCTACCGAGTCCCTTCCCGTCGGCAATCTTCTTTTGACGACGGACGTGTTTACGGTAAGCGGAATCGACGTTCCCCCGGATGCTAACTTTATTATTTATCGAGCTTTCGTTAGTATTCCGGGCGGATTAGCAGTCATTCCTAACCGTGTCGGTCCGGAAAGCTTCCAAGCCGTTGCTTATTCCGACACGCCGGCTTTGGATTAAGGTTTGAGCATATCGCCAGGATGGATATCCTGGCGATATCTCTTGATGAAAGCGGTCAGCCATAACCACCTTTTTTCATATTTTCATTGATTTATCCATACCGTTTCTCTTAACCCGAATAGAATAGATAGCCTGTGTCAGGATTCCGGGCGGATTGGCCGTCATTCCGACACGTGTCGGCCCGGAAAGCTTCCAGGCCGCGGCTTATTCCGAAGAACCGGAACCTGCTTAAGGCCGTCCCGAACCGAAAGGATCGCCGGGAATCAAAGTCCCGGCGATCCTTTCGCCACCGTTATAAGGTTCTATTCTTCCAATTTAAACTGTCGCCTCTTTTCATATAAACGACTGTTCGTCCATGCATCATCCAGCACGTTGCATATTATAGCATTAAGAAAGGAGGTAGATTGTAAATGCCAACTCAATACCTTGACAGTAAAGTAGCCGTCAACTCGCTGGGCGGCACAGCGGTAACTACCACGCCGGCCGTGTTTGGTACGCTGGGGTTGAATACCGCTGCGGCAGGAACGGATCTGGAAATCCAGTTTTCCGCAATGGTGACCATTTCAGTGACGTCCTCGACCCCTACGGATGTAACCATTACGATTAACCGCATTTCGTCGTTGGGAACCGTGCCTATTTACACCGTTACCGAAGGATATCCGAATATTTCCGGAGAAGGCGGGACTTTCGCTTTCACTATTACCGGCGCGGATTACCATCCGCCGAATCCGGACGGATTCCTTATATACCAAGCCGTCGTTTCCGTTGACGTCACCACCGCTACTCCGACTCGCGTAGGTCCGGAAGCCCTGATCGCCGCCGCTTACTCCGATCCTGCAGTTTAATCCGTTATCGAACTAACCCCATAGCGATTCCTCCTCAAGCTGGCGCCGGTTATCCGGCGCCGGTTTTATTGTCGACAATCCAGGGATAAAGGGAGGCAGGTTTCGAAGCCTGACATCGCGATTCATGGTTTTAAGCAAGGGGAACTTCCTCTTGCTTTTTTGCCTGTTTACCGGGCATATATCGTGACCGGTGACTTGAACGGCTAATATACTTTAATATCGTTAAGATTTTCAACAGTGCTTTCCGCCGGGATTGACGGATCGCCCTGGGAAGGAGATAGCATGAGAATCTTGCTTGCGACCTATTGGCTGATTCCGCATGTCGGCGGGGTGTGGAAATTTATGGTGCAAATCAAGCAACAGCTTGAAGCGCTCGGGCATGAAGTCGATATGCTGGGAAACAGTCCGGACTACAGCAAGTTTCATATTTGGAACCGGGGGGTTGAACTTTCCAAGGAGGAACTTAGACCTTTGCTGGCCGTAAAGTTGGATGCGGAGCATGCTCCCTTGCTCCATGGCGACCATCTCATCGATTATTACGAGCGGGACCGCTATATGATGGAACTGGCGGCAGCCTATTTCGGGCTGGAAAGCTATGACGTGATTCATACGCAGGATATATTCTCCGCCAGAGCCTTGAGCAGGGTGAAGCCTGCGCATATTCCTTTAATTGCCCATCTCCACGGATCGGTGGCGACCGAGCTCAAGAATCATTTCCGGAGCCATCCGGAATTGAATATCGACGAGCATTCGCCAGCCTGGAAATATTTCGATTCCACTGAATATTACGGGGCGTCGGCCGGCGATTTGACGATTACCGCCAATCATATGCAGCGGAATATGCTAATTCATGAGTTTCAGGTACCCGCGTCCAAGATCGCCGTATTCCAGTACGGCTTGGATACCGGGGAGTTTTGGGGAAAGGCTGCCAAGGGGACCACGATTCAGCGCCCTTCGGACAAGAAAGTCATCATTTTTCCGGCTCGTCTTGTGGCGGTAAAAGGCATCGATGTACTGATCTCCGCGCTCGGCTTGTTAAAATTCAAGCGTCAGGATTGGGTCTGCTGGATCGTGGGGGATGGAGAAAAGCGCCGGGATCTGGAGAGTCAGGCCGCCGGATTATTGCTTGAGAATGAGGTTCTATTCTTGGGAGAGCGCGACGACGTGCCGGCTCTGTTGACCCTCGCCGATATTTTTGTGCACTCCTGCATCCAGGATAACCAGCCGTTTTCGGTGATGGAGGCCCAAATCGCCGGACTGGCGGTTTGCGTATCCTCGGCGGGCGGCTTGCCGGAAATGGTCGAGCACGGAGTGACGGGGCTCGTTTCCCCGGTAAACGACCCGGTTGCTCTGGCTCAGCAGTTGAACAATTTGCTGGAAGATGACTCCTTGCGTAAGCAACTTGGAAGTAATGCGCAAACATGGGGAAACGTTCACTGGTCGATGGGTACCATGATCCATCGTTTGCTTTCCATTTATCGATTGGCTGTTTATAACCCTTTTTAGGAGGATAACAACTGTGGAGGAGCAACCCAAGGTGCCGGTTCAAGTGCCCGGTGATTTGTATAACCGGATTTTTGCCATCCAGGCTACGCAACCCGAGTTGATGGTTGAATATTCCGTATGGAACCAAATATTCGCTAATTTACCCAGAGACTATCAATTGCCGGATTTGCAGGTATTGGAACGCACTCGTCCATGAAGCTTGGCAACCCGCGTGTAACCGAAAATGAAAAACAAAAATCAGGGATCTTCCTACAGAAGGTCCTTTAGTTTTGCCCGACAACATCATTCTCCGCGTTACTTTTCTTCCTGCAAGCCCGTACTTTTGGATGGGAAAAGCATATCATGACACAAAAGACTTACTCTGCGGGAGGATTGACATGTCTATTTTGCGTATAAAATCCATGGAAAACGGAAAAGTCGATTCACGCTACATTCAATCGCTCGATTTGGAATTGTCCAATCTCGGAAGAGATAGCTTTGAGTTTCTTTTGCTTGGTTATGCTCCGAAAGGGCTGATTTATAGGGGATTGCATCATTTGGGGCAAGGATCAACGGTTTCCATTCCCCGAATCAATACCGATTACGCTCCGTTCGATCTGCTTGTCGTAACCAATGCCTCTACTTATATGACTACAGGACTGACATTGAAGGCCTGGAATCAGGAACAGCATGTTGCCTTGTTCACGCAGGAGGACGCAATTCGAGATTATTGATCGGTGGAGGGTGAGGACGGTGAATGTGCTATTCGTATTTTATATTCCGAGCGGAGGAGTGCATAGCTTAAACCGTCAGCGCTGCCTGGCTTTGCGCCGTTACGGAGTTCAGGCCGAATGTCTGTACTACGACTGGGGTGCGGGGCTGCAAAATTTGGAGGATTTCCCCGTTTACGTTACGCGCGACGATGATGAAACCCGGCATATTTTGCACTCCCGGAAATACGATTTCGTGGTCGTGACGACGGATCATACCTGCTTTGAGCGTTTCCGGAGGCTCGGTTACGAAGGAAAAATGATTCTCGAAATTCAAGGATACGGGCCTGAGAAAGTGGCCCGCACTCAGTTAATGTATGCCGAACCGTATGTTAAGGCTTATGCGTCCGCCTTGCTGAACCCGAACACCCCGCATATTGCCTCTTTATTTCAGGAAATGTATCCTGAAATTCCGCATTTTCAATTTAACAATTGCTTTGATTTCGGCAAGTTTAAATATCTGAAACAGGAAGAAGTTATACCGGGGTCGCCGATCATGGCCTGGCTGGGAAGAATTGAGGACAACAAAAATTGGCGGGAGTACCTTTACATCGGGCATGCATTGAGCTATTTTTACCCGAATCTCCGGCTTTGGATGTTTGAGGACATCAATTTATCCAATGCGACCGAAAGAAAGCAGTTCATAAAGGTAGTTAAGGACCTGCATTTGGACTTCCGGCTAACCTTGCGTTCCAATGTGCCGAACGAGAACATGATGGCCCATTTCTCGATGATCGGGGATTCCGGCGGCTTCTTGTGTTCCACCTCTAAAATGGAGGGAGCGCCGCTCGCCATATTGGAAGCGATGAGTTGCAGATGTCCGGTGCTGGCAACCAATTGCGACGGGGTGTCGTCTTCGGTCGTCCACAATATCACGGGCAAGAATTATAACCTTGGAGATATCGAGCATGCGGTCCGTGAAGCCAAAGAATTGATTGAGCATACCGATTTGCGCAAGAACATTCAGGCTGCCGCGCTGCTGCACGTTCAGACGGAATTTAATGCCGATGTGTATTGCCGGAACTTTATAGGCATGCTGAATCAAATTTTATAGGAAAGGAGAGGCATGCGATGAAATATATCCATAAGGTGGGTACGGCGGCAGGGACATTTACTCCTTTTTTGGTGGGTAAGGAAGAGGTCATATTAACCTCGGTGAGTCTAATGAGCATTTCTCCAGGAGACCGTCTGGAACTCAGGCTGGATGTCGGTTGGGAGAAGCCGATTCAGTGGGAATCGGGGGAAATCGAACTCAGAATCCGCAAAGATGCTGCGGATGGGCCGGTCATTTATTGGAAGTTGGAAACTTGTATCGAAAAAGGCTACACGATGGAAAAAACCGCCGATACCGGAGTCTATCCCGTCCAGCATTATTATCTGACGGCGTGCTCATGTGACAGCAGGGCGATCATCTCCGGACCTTATTCTTTACAGGGATCGGTTTATCCGCTGGCTTAAATCATAACACCGGGGGATTTACAATCATGATGAATGAACCTTTTCTTTGCCATAAAAAGAAGCTGAATCCATCGGGTATGGATGGCCAGCTTCTTTTTATGTTATTGAATAGTCTATGGGAGAACGGAGAATTAGTTTGCTTGCCCATACCGGTAGGTTTCGGCAAGTCCCTGTTGGATGGAGTAAACCGGTTTCCAGTGCAAATGGTTGCGGGCTTTCAGGTTGGAGAGACAGCTGTGCATGATATCCCCCGGTCTGGGAGGCTGGTACACGACATCAACTTGCTTTGGGTGCAAGCTGGCGAGCAGCCCAATCAATTGATTGAGCGAGGTTTTGATGCCTGTGCTGACATGAATGGTGTCCCGGTTTCCATGATCGACGGCGGCTACAATAGCTTCCCCGACATCTTTTACATAGACGAAATCACGGGTTTGTTCCCCGTCCCCATTCACCGGAAGCGAAAGATTGTTGCTGACTTTATCCATGAAAATAGAAATTACGCCGCCTTCTCCCTTTACGGTTTGACCAGGGCCATAGACGTTGGCGAAACGCAGAATCGTGTAAGGGATATTGTAAAACTTGTCATACATGCGGATATAGTGCTCGGCGGTCATTTTGGATAATGCGTAAAAGGAAATCGGTTTGACGGGATCGAGTTCGGTCAGCACTTCTTTTTGCAAATCGCCGTAAACCCCGGAGGTGGAAGCAAAAATAAATTTCCGGACGTTGGACATGCGACAGGCTTCAAGCATATTCAAAGTGCCGCTGACATTAACTTGCATGTCAAAAAAGGGGTCGGCGACCGACTGTTGGACATCGGCCTGGGCCGCAAGGTGAATCAGCGTATCCGGTTTGGCATCCATAATGATATTCCGGGCATGTTCGCTTCGGACATCTTCTATATGGAGCGTAGCCTGCAGCGGCACATTTTCCATGCGTCCTGTACTTAAATTATCAATGACATGAACCTGCATATTTTGACGGACTAAACGGTTTACAAGATGAGAGCCGATAAACCCCGCACCGCCTGTAACGACGACTGTCTTCAATTCAGCTGCCTCCCCAAAAGAACGCATAATACTTATCGTATGAATGGGCTGTACCTTTGGTACTGGACGTTAGACGTTTTCGGTTAAGTTTACCTGTATTCCGAGGCGAGCAGCGGGCCATCCTAATTCCTGATCATCATAAAATTATAAAATGGATAGGGGATGACTACATGCGAGTAGCCAAATTCGTCAGTTTGTCATTATCCGCTGCAATGATTGCCGGAATGGTCGGGATGACAGGCTGCGGAGCCCGTACGGATAACAATAACGTACGGACGCAAAGCTTGCGGAATAACGATGGTCGCAATTATGACGTGAATTCGCTTCCTCAGGGGAACCGGATGTTTTCGCGCAGCGCCGGCAACGGACAAAGCGAGCGGATCACCTCCCTGAAATACAGCCCGGCTTTGAGCAACAAGGTGGCCGGATTGAGTGATGTTCAGGCGGCCCATGTGGTGGTTACCGACCGGGATGCTTATGTGGCGTTGACGCTTCATGGCGCGAATGCCCAGTCCAGGATGTCGGAAATGTCGACGGGGACGACTACGAACCGCGGTACCACGAATTATGGAGGACCTTATGGAGCCGATTACGGAACGCGCGGTGCGGGGGACAACGGCTTGGCCCGCGGATTGACGGGACGTTCCGGCACGGCGGGAAGCCTGTTCGACATGAACCGGGGGAACGGTCCCGCAAACGGGCGGAACACGGGGAACGGGCTGATGGGCAATGATATGGGGCTGCGCGGATTTAATGGCGACAACGGCCGTAGAGGGATAGGAACGGATATGGGAGCAGGATTATCCGGAACCGCAACGGCTCCGGGAAGCCCTAGAATGACGGGTACCGGAACCTTTAATGGACTGGGGAACGGGACGGGAGCGGGAAGCGTTACAGACAACGTTCCGCAACGCGTGAAAGACCAGGTTTCCGATGTGGTGAAAAAGACGGCTCCACATATCCGTAACGTATATGTATCCGGGAATTCCGATTTTGTGAGCCAGGTCGGCAATTATGCGACCCAGTCCCGCGGCGGGGCCACCCTGAACGGATTCATTGCCGATTTTCAAAATATGATCCAACGCATATTCCCGGCTCGTGCCGGCACGATGCCCGGCCCGAACGGGTACGCTCCAACGAGACCCAACGGGTTGAACAACGGAACCATGGATCGTTCCGGAATCAACACGGACGGTTATACCGGCGGCGTTTCCCGATAATCATCTGAAATTGGAACAAGCGTGGCCGACAAGGAAATTATCCTTGAAGGACCACGCTTGTTGTAGTTACATAAGTTCGCTGCTTGTTAATCTTGAAACAAACGTCCTTCCACCCAAACTTTTTGCAGTTCGAGATCCTCCCGGTCAATCAGAAGCAGATCGGCCTGCTTTCCGGTTTCGACGGTGCCCGTAAGGTGGTCGATGCGGATCAGCTTGGCCGGATTAAGGCTTGCCGCCTTCGAGGCTTGTTCTATGCTTAAGCCGATTTCCCGAACGAGATGACGGAAGCCGCGAATCATGGTCAACGTACTGCCGGCCAGAGTCCCTTCGCTTTCTTTCAAGGTGCAGACATTGTCTTTCACGATGACGGGAAGGTCGCCAAGTTTGTATTCCCCGTTTCCGAGACCTGCCGCCGACATGGCGTCCGTAATCAGAATCAGATTGTGATTGGTTTTGACGCTGGCAAGCAATTGAATACCCGCTTTGTGTACATGGATACCGTCCGCAATGATTTCGCCGCTGATTGCCGGGGAGCTGAGAATTGCGCCTGCCGTGCCCGGTTTCCGGTGATGGAGCGGAGTCATGGCATTAAACGTATGCACCGCATGGTGCAGACCGACTTCCACAGCCGCCATGATTTCTTCATAGGTTGCATCCGTATGGCCCGCTGCGGCCACGATGCCTTTCTCGCGCAGGAACTTGATCAATTCGTGCGCCCCTTCACGTTCCGGCGCAAAGGTTACCTGCTTGATGAGCCCGGGATACTGTTCCTCCCAGGCTTCCACCCAGCTGCGGTTCGGCGGCACGATATGGGCCGGATTTTGCGCACCTGGCCATTTCGGACTGATGAACGGCCCTTCTAGATGCACGCCCGCTAATTTGGCATAAGGCATATCGTTGTTGATATAGCTGTGTACCTCTTCCAATACCGTATCAATTACGTCTTTCGGCAGCGTCATCGTCGTGGCCAGCATCGAGGTTGTTCCCTGGCTACAGTGCAGCTTGGTGATCGCATCGAAAGCTTTCTTGCTCGGTTCGGAGAAGTCCTCCAGCATTCCTCCATGCACATGGACGTCTATAAAGCCGGGCAGCACATAGGCTCCCCCTGCGTCGATAACTTCAACGGCATTCTCATCATCGGCGGGAATTCCGGCAGTTGATCCGACGTAAGTGATGAAACCGTCACGAACCGCGACCGCTCCGTCATGAAAAATGCCGCGAGGCGTAACGACATCGGCATGAATGATATGAAATGAGGTCTTGTTCATCAGATCAGTCCTCCTGCGGCTTGATCAAGTACAACGACAACGTTGGGATGGGTCTGCAGGAACGAAGCCGGACATTTGGTTGTGATCGGTCCCTTGAGCGCCCGCGCGACGATTTCGGCTTTGTCTTCCCCTTTGGCCATGAGCAGGATTTGCTTGGCTTGCAAAATAGAGCCGATACCCATTGTAATGGCATGGGTAGGTACCTCTTCGATCGAAGGGAAGAATCGCGCATTTGCCTGGCGCGTCCGTTCATCCAGTTCCACGATGTGGGTAGGGCCTTGCAGTTCCTCGCCCGGTTCGTTGAAACCGATATGGCCGTTATGGCCGAGTCCAAGCAGTTGCAGATCGAGTTGGCCTGCCTTTTCCAGCAACCGGGTGTAGTCGGTCGCGGCCTGGGTCGGATCTCCCGTGTTGCCGGCAGGAACATGAGTGCTTTCCAGCGGAATATCGATATGGTTGAACAGTTTCTCGTTCATGAATCTCCGGTAGCTTTCCGGGTGATCCTCGGCCAGACCGATATATTCATCTAAATTATAACTGCTGGCTTGCTTGAAGCTGACGACACCATCACGGTACAGTTCGATCAGTTTCTGGTATACGCCGACGGGGGTGCTGCCGGTGGCCAATCCCAGGACAGCCCGGGGATTGGACTGGAGGAGGCTGGCGATAATGCCGGCTCCGGTTTCGTTAAACAATTGTTCGCCCTTTACTTTGATAATGTTAAGCATGCTTGTTGCCCTCCCTTTGTTTTCTGTATATCTGAACATTCTGATATGAGCTTTCCAGCTTAGGGATAAAATCCTCGAACTCCATACTTACCATGCCCGTAAATAAAATATCGATCACATGCAGCTGCGCGATCCGGGAAGCCATGTCGCCCCGGCGCATACCTTCTTCGAGAGATGAGGAGAATAGGGATATGTCGGCCAGTGTGGCGAGCCCGTTGCTTCCGTATTGGGTCAAGGAGATCGTGACGGCCCCGCTGTCCTTGGCGCACCGGAGCGCATCGATCGTTTCCGGCGTTTCACCGCTGTAGGATATGGCCAAGGCGACATCGCCTTCTCCCAGCGAGGATGCGGAAGTGATCTGCATGTGGGAGTCGGCAAAGGCCGTGCAATTTTTTCCAATCCGGATCAATTTCTGATAGAAGTCCTGGGCGATAATGGAGGAAGTCGCCACGCCGTACAGGTCAATGCGCCCTGCCTTGCAAAGGGCATCGACTGCCCGGCGAAGTTCGTTCATATCCAGCAGACGCGTGGTGTCCGTAATCGAGGCCAGGTGGTTGGCTTCCATGGCCTGTACGATTTTATGAAGATCATTGCCGGCAATGACGTCCTGATACTGGCTTTCCGAAGGCTTATGGGCAAGTTCGCCGGCCAACTTCATTTTAAAATCGGGGAAACCTTTAAAGTGAAAAGTTTTGCAGAACCGCGTTACCGTGGAGGGACTGATCCCGCAAGTGTAGGCAAGTTCGGTTATGCCAAGATGCACTACGGAGGCTGGGGTCTTCAAAATATATTCGGCGAGCCGTCGCTCCTGGGGCGGAAGGGCCTCCAGGTTGCTCGTGAGCGCATGTAAGATAGGAGTCATTAACGAATCACCTCATCTATTTGACGAAAATAATTTCTAAAATAACATTAAAAATAATGAAAATAATTTTTATTTCATCATAAGGGATTCCACCTTCGAAAGCAAGAGATTTTGTCACGGAGAGAATCCTTGTCATTTCGATAGGTACATACTACACTAGGTGTAAGCAACAAAGATCCGTAGAGGTGGGTTGTCGTGGATTACAATCTTGATGATTATATCGACCGGCTTCTGAACGCATGGTCCAAAACGTTCCGCAAAATGCAGAGCGAGATCATGCAACACCGTGAGCTCGGCTTAACCGGACCACAATTTCATATGCTGGCTTTAATCGCCAAAAAAACTTCCTGCAATGTCAGTTATTTATCGGACAAGCTGGAGGTTAAACCAAGCGCGATCACCGTCATGGCCGATCGCCTGGTCCAAAGCGGTTACATCGAGCGGCGGCATGATGAACAGGATCGCCGGGCGGTGCTGCTGTCGGTCACCGAGCTTGGCGCTGAGGTTTACAAAGAGGCCGGTGCCCGGTCGCGCAAAGTTTTAAGATCTTATTTCTCCGATCTGACTCCCCACGAGTTGGACGTGTTGATCGGTGTCATCGAAAAGTTTGCGCAAAATGACGCTCCGCATGCAGAAGCGTAAGAAGATTTTTGAGGGAAGTAGGGAAAGAGCTTGCCGGATCCGGCAGGCTTCTTTTTATAAAGATACGGTGATATTTATTAAATTAAAGGAGTGTTTTCGCTGATGTATGAACAAAAAACAAAAGAAACTGACAACAGCGTGATCGAGTTCATCGAGAACGTAAGTTCATTGGCCAAGCGTGAAGATGCTTATAATCTGCTGGACTTATTCAGCGAGACGACAGGATTTCCGCCGAAAATGTGGGGACCCAGCATCATCGGATTCGGTTCCTACCATTACAAATACGCAACCGGACACGAGGGGGACGCACCGCTGGTCGGTTTCTCGCCCCGCAAGGCGAAGATCAGCCTGTATTTTGCGACAGGCGATACCGAGCGGGAAGCGTTGTTGGAGCAATTCGGCAAACATACGGCCGGAAAAGGATGCGTCTATATAAATAAAGTGGCGGACATTAATGCAGACATCTTGAAGGCACTTATCCATCAGTCCGTTCAGTTTTTGCAAAAGACATATCCGACCGCGGAATAAAAGATGCGATAGATGAAAGAACGCCGCTTGCAACCATTTTATCAGTGGGAAGTGGCGTATGGTTATATGGCCGAGTTATTATAAAAACAGCAATTTGTAAGCGTAATATCTGTAATGATTTTTGCGGGCAAACATTAACGGACTGGGGGAACCGTGATTGGAAAAATACATCCTTGCCCTGGATCAGGGGACAACGAGCTCGAGAGCCATTTTGTTCAATAGGGAAGGCAGCATCGTTCATTCCGCGCAGCGCGAATTTCCGCAATATTTTCCCAAACCCGGATGGGTGGAACAAAACCCGAATGAGATTTGGGGGTCTATTCTTGCGGTGATCGCTTCCTGCCTGTCCGAATCCGGCATCAAGCCTAGGCAGATTGCGGGCATCGGGATTACGAACCAGCGGGAAACGACGATCGTCTGGGATAAAGAGAGCGGCAATCCGGTCTATCCGGCCATCGTATGGCAATCCCGTCAGACGGCGGACATTTGCGAAGAATTAAAGGCCGCCGGCTTGAACGATCTGTTTCGGTCAAAAACCGGACTGCTCGTCGACCCGTATTTTTCCGGGACTAAAGTGAAATGGATTCTGGATCATGTGCCGGGTTCGCGGGAGCGCGCGGAACGGGGAGAGCTTCTTTTCGGTACGGTCGACACGTGGCTGATCTCGAAGCTGTCGGGTGGCAAGCTTCATGTGACCGACTACTCCAATGCGTCGCGGACGCTTATGTTCAATATTCATAAGCTGGCTTGGGACGATGAACTGCTTGGCTTGCTCAGAGTACCGAAGACGATGCTTCCGGAAGTCCGCTCGTCTTCGGAAATCTACGGCACTACCGTACCTTACCATTTCTTCGGCGAACAAGTTCCGCTCGCCGGAGCCGCCGGCGACCAGCAGGCCGCGTTGTTCGGCCAAACCTGCTTCGAGCCGGGCATGGTCAAGACTACTTACGGTACCGGCTGCTTCATGCTGATGAATACGGGCGAAACCCCCGTGTCGTCCGAGCACGGCCTGATTACCTCCATTGCTTGGGGACTGAACGGCAAAGTGGAGTATGCGCTGGAGGGAAGCATCTTCGTCTCCGGGTCGGCGATCCAGTGGCTTCGGGACGGCCTGCGCATGTTCCGGGACGCGAAGGACAGCGAAATATACGCCTCCCGGGTCGGCTCCACGGAGGGCGTTTATGTGGTTCCCGCTTTTGTCGGGCTGGGCAGCCCGTATTGGGACAGCGACGTCCGGGGAGCGGTGTTCGGCTTGACGCGGGGCACGACGAAAGAGCATTTTATCCGGGCGACGCTGGAGTCCCTGGCTTACCAGACCAAAGACATCCTGGGAGCGATGGAGCAGGATTCCGGGTTTACGGTCTCCAAGATGAGGGTGGACGGAGGAGCTGTATCCAACGGATTCCTGATGCATTTCCAGAGCGACATTCTCGACGTGCCGGTGGAACGTCCGGTTGTGCGCGAGACGACGGCGCTGGGTGCCGCCTTCCTGGCGGGGCTTGCTGTAGGGTATTGGAGTGACCGGGAAGAAATTTGCCGGACGTGGAGCCTGGAGCGGCGCTTTGAACCCGGGATGGAGACGGCGGTTCGGGAAGCATTGTACGGTGGGTGGAAGAAGGCGGTACATGCCGCGATGGCCTTTAAATAGCGCCGCCCATTTTAGAGTCTCACGGCACCATTGCCCCTGTTTCTTCATAATATGTGTTGACTGTATCCCTTAACCTTGTTAAACCATAAAACCCGAGCAAGGAGGGGTGACGCATTTTGAAGAGCAGCGATCGTAACAGCAAATTTCTGTTAACACATCGTGAACGGGAAGTTTTCGAACTCCTCGTGCAGGATAAAACGACGCGCGACATTGCGGGCCAGCTGTTTATCAGCGAGAAAACCGTTCGGAACCATATTTCTAACGTGATGTGGTTTGAAACACACCCAAGTGGAAGCGGCGGGAAGTGTTGATTTTATTGGGTTTTTGGGATAGCTGCATTATCTAGATAATGAAAAAGAGGTACAGTGAAGCAACTCTTTTTCATTTTGAACATGACTAGACAATCTGAACATTATTCACGCCACTAATAAAATCAAGAGTCCTCCTTACAAATGATTCCAATTCAGTTTCGTTAATTAGCTCAGTATGCGCAAAGGGATTTTGATCATGATGATATCTTTTACTGTAGTCATTTATGTTTTCAAGCTCAGTATGGACAGATTTCATTAATACCAGTGGAGCAGTGGTTGCATTTCTGACTTTTCCGATGAAGTCTCCTAGCCATTCACTACTTTGAAAATCATTCGGAAATCGTACTCTAAGATTACCTTCAATTAACGGACGAATACTCGTGGCAACAGATCTCAAATCACTTGTTGTTCCTTTTAAAAATTCTGCTAGTGTGAAGTAACATTGGAAATAACCAGACCTGGTTGCCTCTTCTATGTTCCAACTATCAATGGCACTATCTGAAGTGCCTTCGCGCTTGATGCAAAGCTGGCTTAATGAAGTTCTTTTATCGGTATATTTGTCCCAAAGCATTTTTGCGAAAAATTCATCATGTGTAAGGACGATCACTTGCCTTGCTCGACTTGTATATCCGATTACTTGATCTGCGGTATAGTTTTTTCTGTGTTTGTCGAGACTGGTAATTGGATCATCAAAAACAATGATTTTTTTATCGATATCTTGATCTGTTTCTAATTTGGCTAAAAAGAAGGCGAATGCCAAACTACTCTTATCACCTTCACTCAATGTATTGCGGAATGAAGCAGCTGTCTGAGGAGTTTTTTCCGTACCTAGTTGAACAGCCACATTATTTATAGTTAGTGCAAAGTTACTGCTAGGCTTACCGCCAAGGAAGCTTGATTTAAAATCAGCTACTTTAAAGCTGGCTCCGCATTGTGATAAGTGATAATTAATTCGATTCTCGTATTTATTGAATACTTCTTCCGTATACTCTTTAAGTTCATCACGTATTTTATTTTTATCACTATTCATTGTTTGAATAGTCGAGAGAAGTTTCATATATTCTTCGATTGCCTGTACCTTGTTTATTTCATATCTGAGTTTTGTATTCTTTAGTCTTTGGAGAGAAACGGTCAGATTTTGAAATCCTGTTTGATTAATCGAAGCTCTCCGCGCATCAATTATTTTGTTCAATTCAATGACGGAACGATTATACTCAGTGATAATGCTTAATACTCGAAGGTATCCATCGATTCTTTGATTAGCATCATCACTTAACGGAACTATTTCGAATGGAGAGCGTTTTTTTGCTTCAAGTAGCTCTTGTATTTGGGTTACGAACTGTTTCCAAACATCGTTAATTTCATCAAGATTGATATCGTTTGCTATGAGGGAAGAAATATATTGCTTCCAAAAAAGCACTAGTTCACTATTTTTATGTACGTCAGTCTGAAATTTAAACAGTGTATCAGTATTGAATTTCTCGTTAAATGTGATCCATAATTTCTCGATAAGTTGGATTGTTTTCTTGTATTCATCGCTAAAAAAGGATCTAAATGCTTGAACAACATCAACATTTGTAATATTTTGTTGGCAGAAAGGGCAAGTTTCGTCAGTAATTTTTCTTACACCGTATTCAAGCCACTGCTCACCATGTTGGTCTAATCTATGTTTGATATGGTCTTTTGTTACCTCTTCGGCTTTGTCAAGAACATCATTAAAACTATGTCCTGTAAGGTTGCCTTCAAATTTCATTTTATCAAAGGGTGGAAGGCTAGCTTCTGAAAGCAGAGGTTTTCCTTTCAGTTCTGCTTCTTTTGAATGGGCGTTCAATAAACGTTGGAATTCTTCTATTTCATATTCTAAGTTATCTTTGTTTGGTAGACCGATGAAGTCTTCGATTGATAGGACTCCCTCAACTCCAGCTTTTATAACAGTTTCCAATTCTTTTTTGTTTTGATTTGCTTTTTTGATTTCAATGTCTATTTGGTCAAGTTTGTTGGCTTTTTCAACACCTGTTTTACCCACTGTAAATAGATAAAGCTGCTTTTTTTGATCGTGTTCAACAAATTTGGAGTAGACGTTTTCACTAACAAATAAGGAATCAAAAATCTCAATATCAAATTCAGGTTTACTTAGCCATTTCCCGTTTTTGAATTGGTGCTTCGTGGAATCAACAAGAATATCTATTGATTGTTCTTCAGCCGCTCCAAGGGTCCTTCTACCTATGACAAGCTCTGAGTTTTGCTCATGTAAGGAACGTAGGATATTTGAAAGGGTTGTTTTTCCCTTTCCATTTTCTGAATAAACAATATTCATTTTATTAAATTGCATTTCACCTTTTGAGGTGAATGATCTGAATTTACCAGTGTTCTTAATGCTGATGATCTTTTTTATCAAGGTTATCCCTCCTTAAGTTAGTATGCTACTAATATAGGAGTTTCGACATACATCTGGGAAATCCTTCAATTTTATCAACCAATAACAAGGAATTAGACCTATTATGTCGAATAGGTCTATACAACTGACTTTATGAAATCACAAGGTTATTTATCTCGTTTTAAATTTAAGATAGTCATTATAGAGATTGTATGCTTCTTCGCTACTCGAAATGGGTTTATAGACTGCGATTTTATATGGAGAGGCGGGCATGATAAGCTGGTTAGCATCGCGAAGTCCTTATGCTACGCGGCTTTCGCGAGTACTCATGCCCGCAGAGGCTCCATGTCAAATCGCTCTATAATCCACGCGAATGTCACTTAATCCACGCAGTATAGCGAAGAGCCGATTGTATTTCACAAAAATAGATGCTATTCAATGGTTTCACGAAAAAACATAATTTTAGTGATAGAGTAACACAGACAATGTTAAAGACTTTAGGTGGGATTAATATATGCAGGATAATAGACGATTGTTTACCGATAATGAAAAAATGCTTTTATTTAACGAAGTTGATGGCTACTGTCCTATTTGCACGGATGGGCTAACCCATAGAAAAAAGGGTAGGATATACAAGTCCTTTGAGGTGGCACATATTTATCCAGCTAATCCGTTACCTAATGAGGTAGCGTTGTTGAAATCGGAGGAGAGGCTGTCTGATGATGTTAATGATATAAAAAATGTAATTGCAGTCTGTTCAAAATGTCATGGTCGTTTTGACAGTCCGCGTACTGTTGAAGAGTATAATAAATGGGTGAAATTAAAAAAAGGACTTTTGCTAGATGCCCAACTCAGAAGTACGTATTACTTGTTCAATATTGAATCAGAAATTGTTGTAGTATTAGAAAAACTGCAAACTATTGATGGGGATATCACCACTCTAAGTTATGAGTCTTTAAAAATCGATGAGAAAACAAATGATTCGCTTCCGTTCATTCTTAAACGAAAGATAAAAAATGACGCAGTTGATTACTTCGATTTCATCAGAAATATATTTGTGACCATGGATCAAGTTACTCCACATAAGTTTGATACTCTTGCATCGCAAGTTAAAAGTTTTTATTGGAAGTGCATGCAAACAGATACCAATCAAGAATACATATATAATGCGCTTGTAAAATGGTTAGATGAAAAGACAGACCATTGTTCTAGAAGAGCATGTGAAATAGTGATTGCTTTTTTTGTTCAAGACTGTGAGGTGTTTTCTTGATACTTCCTAATAAGCTAATACCATTTAAAGATAGCGTCATATCTAAACTAGTTTATATATTGGAGATTCTAAGTGTAACAGATGACAGTGTAGAAAGTCTGTTTGAAAAAACATCTCACAAATTTGAAGATGTTAACCAATTTATATTAGCATTAGACGTTTTATTTGCTCTTGGAAAAATAGAAATTGATGAGGAACTGAAGGTGATTCGATATGTTAAAGCAAATCATTTGTGATAAATTTGTTGAACAGCGCGTGGTTTTTCATAAAGGCTTGAATGTTATAGCTGGTGATGAAATTGCCTCAAACTCTATTGGTAAGTCTACAATGCTAATGATTATAGATTTTATTTTTGGTGGCGATGATTATATCAAGAAAAACCATGATGCTGTCGACAACTTAGGTCATCACGTGTTTAAGTTTTCGTTTATTTTTGATGAGAATGAATACTTCTTTTATCGTACTACTTCTGATTACAAGTTTGTAACAGTATGCGATGAAAATTTTCAAGCTCAAACTAATATTAAAATTGAAGCATA
This sequence comes from Fontibacillus phaseoli, assembly GCF_003337355.1. Taxonomy (GTDB): domain Bacteria; phylum Bacillota; class Bacilli; order Paenibacillales; family Paenibacillaceae; genus Fontibacillus; species Fontibacillus phaseoli. The sequence continues at coordinate 239,964 of NZ_QPJW01000004.1, forward strand.
TACCAAGTTTCTTCAGGAGAAGTATAAATGTCAAATTGAAGAATTATCATTTCGAAATATTGTTGGAAGATACTTCAGAATCTACGGGAAAGAAAATCTAAATGAAAGAAAGCCGATCCAATATTTTGAAAAAGAACGACAAAAGGACTCTGTTGTTGCATTGGTAAAGCTTTTCAATAAATATAGTGAAATTGCTGGATTTGAAAAACAAATTACCAAGTTATCTGAGGAGAAGACAGTCTTAGCTGCAGCTGCAAAAAAAGAATTAATACCTAATATTAGCAAAAGTCTTTTCGGACAAAATGAGAAAAAAATCGAATTGCTTAATGATGAACTGACAAAATTAAAGGAGAGTATAGTCAGCGCTGCATTAAATATTGAAGCACTTGTCTCAAAGGATATTCTTGACCTTAAAAAGAAAAAAAGCAGCTTAGTCACACAAAAGAATGTATTTGAAAGTCGTTTGAAAAGAACATTAACAAACATTGAGAATAAAAATATAAATGCAAAGTCAGAATTGGAACAACTGATTGAGTATTTTCCCAACTTTAATGTTGAGCGTGTGATAATGGTTGATAATTTTCACTCATCAATTACTTCTATCTTGAAAGACGAACTTAAAAATACTGCAAAAGAGATTAATACGCAATTATCTATACTGAATAATGAAATTGCAGATATCGATAAGCTTATCAAAGAAAAACTTAGCATTAAAAATGCGCCTAAATATACGGTTGAAAAGGTTGTAGAAGTTGCATCAAAAATCAAACAACTTACTGATGAAAATGGATTTTATGCAAAGAAGAAAACTATTGAAAGTTCGATGAAAACTGCAAAAGAAAACTTGGATACATACAGAGAAGCAATCTTGACTGAAATATGCAGTCAAATTAACATTCAAATGGTTAAATTAAATAAAGAAATTTATTCAGACAACAGACGCGCTCCAGTGCTATCTATTCAAGGGGAGAGGTACTCATTTAATACCTTTGGAGATACTGGTACTGGCACTGCTTTTGCCAACTTAATTACTTTTGATATAGCTCTTTTGGAACTGACATGTTTGCCTGCACTAGTACACGACTTACCTCTCATGAAAAATATTGAGAATAATGCACTCGAAAATATTGTGGAGATTTATAACAAGAGCAACAAACAAATTTTTATAGCGATAGATAAAGTAAATTCCTATAAGAAAGAGACAGGGAAGTTAATTTCAGATAGAACCGTTTTACAACTAGCTAAAAATAAAATACTATTTACGAAAAATTGGAATAAGGACCTATGAAAACATGTAATCAGATTTGAAAGCCCTATACCGCTTAAGCGGTTATAGGGTATTTTTCTGCTCTTACGTCTAAGTGCAGAAGTTTTTGTGAATAATAAAAGGAAATCATAAAGCAATCACGAATACTTTACTATGATGAGATAATTCCTTATCTATCTGTGAATGGTGGTGAATGCATGAACGAACAAATTATTACTACGGCAATGCAAGTGCTGGAAGAACATCATGGCTTCGCACGAACAAAAGATTTTATTATGGCTGGTATATCTCCTTATTACATAAAAAAGCTGGAGTCCATTGGCGAAATTGAACGGGTTAAGCAAGGAGTTTATCGACAAGCTGGTCAAATTAACGAACTGCCCAATGAAATGGTTGAAGTATCCAAACTAGTTCCCAAAGGGGTTATCTGTCTTCTCTCTGCCCTCTCCTACTATGAACTGACAACCTATAATCCTTGGGAATATCACGTTGCTATTCATCGCGGCGGTAAAAAACCAAAGCTTCCAGACTACCCGCCCATTAAAATAATTTATTTGGCAGATGCTCAGTTCAACATAGGTATCGATGAGATTAGTATTGATGGCTCGGCAGTTAAAATTTATGACCGTGAAAAAACAATCTGTGACATGGTGCGCTATCGTGAGAAAATTGGAATTGACTTGATGAAAGAAGGATTGAGGAATTACCTTCAATCCCGTCATAAAAATATAACAAGGCTTGTCTCTTATGCTGATAAGTTGCGGATTCGAACCGTTTTGCAAAAGTATTTGGAGGTGCTGATTTGATGAGTGAGATTAAGAATATCCCCGCCTCTGTTTCAGAACGCTTAAAAAATATAGCGAAGAAATCAGGAAAATCATTTGATACGTTGCTTCTCCTTTATTTTCAAGAGCGTTTTTTATATCGCTTGTCCATCTCCGATTACAGGGATAAATTTATTTTGAAAGGCGGCTTGTTCCTATTCTCACAAACTCAATTCAAAGCTCGCCCAACCAAAGATGTTGACTTTCTCGCCAGACAGATTGCTAATGAGCTAGAAATATTAAGGGAGTCGTTTGTTACGATTTGCTCAATAGACGTTCCTTCAGATGGCATTATGTTTCAACTGGATGAAATGACAACGGAGAGAATTAAAGAGGATGCTGACTATGAGGGAGTAAGAGTCAAAGTAACAGCTCTTCTAGGGCGAATGAAAAAGAGCTTGCAATTTGATATCGGATTTGGTGATGTCGTAGTTCCGAAGCCACAACTTATCGACTATCCTGTTTTGCTTGATATGGCAACTCCACAGGTGCAAGCCTACTCGAAGGAATCCGTCATTTCAGAAAAATTTGAAGCGATGATTACATTGTCGGTAATGAACAGTCGGATGAAGGATTTTTATGATATCTATATCCTGCTAACGACTAATGATTTTGATGGTCGCATTCTTTACGAGGCAGTGTTTGAAACATTTCAGCGACGAGGTACAGTATTGGAAAAAGAGCATCCTTTGTTTATTGCAGACTTTGCTGAGGATGAGAGTCGGACAAAACAATGGGTGGCTTTTGTACGTCGTTTAGGGATTGAGGAGCAGTTTGTATTTCAAGATATTATGACTTATCTTGTTGATTTTCTTAAGCCTATCTATCAATCAATACTTAACGAGAAAGAGTTTTTTGGTCATTGGAGTTGTATAGACAGAGCTTGGATGATCAAGGGATAATAAAATGAATTAATATTGAAAGGACACACAATTTGGATTGTGTGTCCTTTCGTGCTATAACAGGGTACAGAATGTTCATAACAAGAGCCGAATCTATCAACGTGACTGCATAGAAGGCATGAAGCTGATGCCTGATAACAGCATTGACCTTGTTATTGCTGACCCACCCTACAATCTTGGAAATAACGGAACAAAGCTTAACATGAAAGAAATCTACGGTTTCAATCAATTTAAGGAAGATTGGGACAAGATAGATGACTTTCACTCATTCAATAAAGCATGGATTGACGAATGCCATCGCGTTTTAAAACCTGATGGTTCAATCCTGGCATATGGCACGCATCATAACTTGTTCACTGTGGGCTATCTTATTGAGTAAGCGGGCTTTTTCACCCGAATCAAATACGAGTGGAAAAAGAAGAATCCACCGCCTAACTTTGCAGGTAACGCTCCACATTTTGCATCGGAATCGATTATTTGGGCAAGCAAAGGAAAACGACGAACCTATAATTTAGATTACGCCAAAAGGATTAACGACAACAAGAACATTCAGAGTGTTTTCGAAACGACATTGACTCCCAGAAACGAAAAGAAGCATGGTAAATTTCCTTGTCAGAAGCCACTGGAGATTTTGATCAAGTTGATTAGCCTCCACTCTCATCCAGAGCAAACGGTTCTCGTGCCGTTTTGCGGGAGCGGAAGCGAGTGCGTTGCTGCTCAAATGACTGGAAGAAACTTTATTACCTTTGAAAAAGAACCGAAGTACATAGAGTTAGCTAATATTCGATTGGAAAATACGAATGAGTTGAAAGACAAGCTAATCCACCTAACATAGTTACCGCCGTCTAATTCTGAATACAGCCTGTGAAGACACAGTTTAATATAGATGCAGTAGCATATTTAGATGATTTGAATAACTCAGTTATACTTCAGCAACACATTTAATCAGAGCAAAGCAAGCATATCAGAACTAATCGGTTATGGTACAAGAGTGGAGCGTCATAAAAATAAAATATATAAACAATGAGAGGAGAATGCCCTGTGTCAAGGGATTTAAATAAAGCATACCGTATTCACATTCAGGCTGGACAGGGTAATCTCAACGAGATGATTGATGAACTCGCCAGACAGGTTGTTCATAAAAACATAGATGAATTTCAAGCTAACAATTACCGTGTAAAAAAAATCTCAGCTTTAGGACGTGCCGTTTAGAAATTAGCTATTCATAAATTTGAACATACAGCAGTCCCTTTGGCTTGAGTTTGATCCGCCAGAGGGATTTGCTTTTATATAAGGGGAATGATTCAGATGATAAAAGCTGCGATATACGTACGTGTCAGTACGACGAAGGACAGTCAGAAGGATAGCCCAGAACATCAGATTTCCGCCTGCAAGAACTACGCAGAGGATATGGGTTGGGAGACAGGCGACAATATTATTTATGAAGATAGGGAATCAGGAGCAAACATTACAGATAGACAAGCGATTCAGCAGGTCGTTAGAGATGCACAGAGTGGTGCGTTTCAGGTTATCATATTCGCTGCACTCTCTCGTTTTGCTCGTGACATTGGAGATTCGATCAGCTTAAAACGAAAAATGGTAAATGCGTTAAACATCAGACTTATTTCTATAGATGATCATTATGATTCAGATCGAGACGATGAAATGTTATTTTCAATTATATCCAGCGTCAACCAATCCGTGAGTGAACAAATCAGTCGAAGCTCACGCCGCGGTAAACGGGAATCGGCACTAAAAGGAAACTTCACAGGCAGCCGCGCTCCTTACGGATATCATAGGGAAATTAGAAACGGATTAAAGGTGCTTGTGCCTGATGATCAACAAACCGCAGTTGTGCGTATCATATTTCAGCTCTATACCGCGAATAAAATGGGCGAAAAAGCGATTGTCGAGTATTTGAACGATAAGGGTATCCCCTCGCCCAAGGACGGCATATGGGGCATTACAACTATACAGCGCATCCTTCAGAATGAGGCATACATTGGAAAAAATCGCTCCTCGAAGTATGAAACCAAGAAGGTTTACACAAACGTGAACGATACATCGGAAAGAAAAAAAGTATTAGTGCAACGACCGAAGAGTGAATGGCGATATGCCAACAAAGTCGTCACACATCAAGCGATTATAGACGAGGATACGTTTCAGTTAGCGCAAGCTTTGCGACTTGAACGAGGTGGCGGTGAGCGAGGCGGTATAAGGCAAAAAATCAATATCTTTGCAGGAATTATTAAATGTGCGCATTGTGGAGCATCTGTGGTCAGTATGAAATCCAAAAGTAAAAAAACAGATCGAGATGGAAGAGAGTACCGTTATCTCATCTGTTCAAGAAGAAGAAGACAAGGAGATGCAGGTTGCAACAATGACTTTTGGCTTCCATACTATCCTTTTCGAGATGAGTTGATTGATACCATGTCGAATACACTTAGAAATATCACTTCAGCAGAGGAACTCCTGGAGAAACATAAAGGACTTATCCAAATCAATCAATCGGACTTGGAAAGCGAAATGAAAAAGCTAAAGAAGCGAATTACTGACAATCGTAAATGCCTATTTGAACTGCGACGTGAGAAAATGTCAGGTCAGTTCCACGATGAGGAACAATACAATATGGAAAAATTGATATATGAAAAGGAAATTGTACAATGCGAGAAGAGACTTGCGGAGTTGACAGAGGAACAACGAAAAAAATCTGATTTAACCGAACTTTATGAGCAGGTAATGGATATGCTTGATGAGCTACTGGATCTGGATTTTGATTCATTTGATGAGATGCAGTTGATTCTGAAAAAGCTTTTATCTGAAATTAAAGTTAGCCGTAATGGTGATATTCAGGTTGTTACGACCTTTGGGCTTTCGTTGCATGAACTGGAATCTGACTAGAAGGAACATTGTAATTAGTATAAAATATTGTTCGCCATATTTTAAAGAAGCAAGGCTTGATTTATTGTTGTTACTTTTAGGAGACGAACAGGCTCCTATCAAGACAACAAAGATCAGGCTTTTTGTTTGTCTGTATACAACAAAAGAAATATAAAAAATTACAAAGGATGATTAAATCATGAAAAACTACTACCTCAACGGACCAAGTCAAGAATGCGTTTCCCTTGAAGCATCTGAAACCGAGAACCTGTTTCACTTAATGTTTGCATATCGAAATGTACAAGTCCAAGAAAAAGAAGACGTTCGTAATGGGAAGATTTCATTCAAAATGATTAGAGAAGCCAATTACGTAATGTTGATTGTGAAAATTGGAAGAATGAAGCAAGAAATTATATTTGACCCCACACTGTATGGCGATCATCAAGCGCTTAAAATTAAAGATTGCAGGTTGGAAATTTCTTAGATTGATATTACGATGCAGCCTCTTCGCTCTATCGAAGTGCAAAGGACAATAGAAACACCACAAAAATTGAAAGAGATTTTGTTCGAAGTATGGGAAAATGCGATGAGCGAGGATGATTTCACGAACAATTATACCCTTTGGTATTATCATGTCCAGAGGTATACAACGAATCAGTTGTTTGAAAGAGCGATGTATAATCGGCAAGAGTGAATAAGTCTTTACATAGAACGGGGCTGTGGTCGTATAAGCAAAGTCAGACCGAGCGAATGGTGTCCATTGATGGATGGCATCGCGTGGTCTATTTTTCAAGATCGATATTCATAGTTTCGAAATTCACTTTAAAAAACTCCTCGACTTCTATCTTACTTTTACTCGTGTGGAATACATACAGTTCACGAGTCGGATGTAACTTGTGCTGCTCTTTATAGCCGCACCATGCTTCTTGCGGATTATCGTAATCCTGAATGACTGCCATTTCCTCTAATTGACGTACACAATTGTTGGAGCTTGCCTTGATTGCCTCAACCAGCACAAAACAACTTGGATGTATTTAGCAATTTTTGCCCATTTCATCGGCTTCACCTCGCTTGGATTGTAGTAATCCTACTATAGCATAGTTAACTTCGGATAAAGGAAGTGAGTGCGGAGTTTGTAATAATATGGTACGATTTAGTTACTAAGACCTAGCTTTGAATGGAGGGAGAGACATGCCGTCTCCTTTAACTGAAAAGGAAGTTAACCGATTATTTCAGTTGTTGGATGACATCCAATTGAACTTCTTGCAGATCTATTTGAAGCAAAGTAAAAAAAGCAAATGGCTGGAGAAGCTCGCTTACAAAAAGGGGATTGTGCTGCATTCCAACATATCATTAGATGAAATTTGGGAAAAACTAAACGACTGGGAACTGAAAGAGATACTAGACGGCGGCTATGGTAACCGTCCGTATAAATGCGAATGTGGAATAACGCTTAGATATTGTTATATCGTTCATCATCGCAAGGAGAACAAGACATATCAACTTGGTGAAACTTGCTTGGGAAACTATACAATGATGTCAGCTGAACTTATTAAAGATATTACTAATGGATTTCACAAAATTGATCTTGAACGTGATGAGATTCTTATTAGGTACGAGCAGGGCTGGGAGTTGCCGACCGATTATAACGAACTGCATTTGATAGAAGATTTGAAAACACAAATTGATATTGGTCTTCCATTCTCATCTATTCAGGTGAATAAGATTGAGAAAATGTTTCAGCATGAATTATTGCAAATAAGACGACAAAAAGAACGGGACAGATTAGCACAATTGAGGAAGCGCCAATCCACTTTCGATATGTCTTCTGGTGTTTATTCATTTTCTCATTCAAGAATTCAATCCGTAACGTATGAAGAAGTAATCTCTCAACACTTGGCTAACTTAAAGCAAATAAGGGAACATGAAAATAGAATTACATATCCATTGATGCTTGAAAAGTGGAACAATCTGCAGGATATGATAAAGGATTTAAAGCGAGGAGAGGACTTTGACTATTCAAAGTTTTTAGCTCAAATGTTCGAACTTCTGTATTATTTGAACTTGTATTGATCTAGGCAAATAGAACATTGTACAAACAATCAAATTGGTCATTGAACATTAAGGCAAATGATACATATTAGTAGATTGGAAAGTTAGATCCATTAAAAAAGAGGTGATATCCCAATGTTAATTAAGAAGAATTTAGATATTGAAGCAATATTGGAGGCAATGAACAGAGAGCATCTTGTATTATTTGTCGGTGCAGGAGTTTCAGCAAATTCTAACTTGCCCAGTTGGACGGGGCTTGTAAAAGAATTTGCAACTGGATTAGGTATTAATAGAGAGATAAACTCAGATGACTTTTTAAAAATTCCACAATATTACTACAACCAGAGAGGAAAAAATGAATATCTTAAAAAGATAATTGAAATCTTCGACACCCCATTGTCTCCAAATATAATTCATGATTACATTTTAAAGTTTAAACCTAGACACATAATAACAACAAATTATGATAGCTTAATCGAGCAAGCAATAGAGAAAAATTTTATGTTCTATGATTCAGTAAAAGAGGATCTTGATCTTCCCTATTCATCTAATGGAAGAATGCTTATCAAAATGCATGGGGACTTATCGAAAAAAAATATTGTACTTAAGGAGGATGATTATTTAAATTATTCTTCTAATTTCAAACTAATAGAATCGTATGTGAAATCGATTTTTATTAACAACACAGTACTTTTTGTAGGATACTCACTTCAGGATTATGATTTGAAATTAATATTGAAAAATTTGCAGGGAATATTAGGTGACCATTTTCAAAAAGCCTATTTGATTGATTCTTCAGAAAGCCCTAGACTTGCTGTGGAAAAAGATTATTTCAAGAATCTTGGTGTCAATTTAATTGATAAATTTGATATTCCAAAAGAGTATCATGATAAAGAAATTTTCGAGTTGAAAGCTCCTCAAGGGAAAAATATTGTTAGAATTTTAGATTATATTCTTCAATATAGGGAGTCAGTTAGTAACCCATTAGAGTATTGTTATGATAAATTTCAAGCTTTTAATAGCCTAAATAAAATTAGATTGAAAGATATAATTAATTTACTTGATATAGGTAATTACTTTATAGAAGAAAGAACAACATTAAAAGTGTTTCCTACTAAAGAAGATAATTTTTTTATTGATCTTATTAATCGTCTAAATTCCATAAAACAGTCATATGAACAACAAGATTGGGAAACTAAACAAAAATATGATTATATTAATTCTACGTTTGCAAAAACAAAACTGTCAAAAATAAGCGTTGAGGATCAAGATTTTACACTTGATGTATCATATAAAAATGAGCCAGATATCATCAGAAATGTATTATTTAATGATTATTATTCAATAAATCTTGTAGCAAAACAAGATTATAAAATAATTAGTGAGTCCGAGAACAAAATCATTAATGAATTAATGAGAGCTTACGCAAAATACTTAGTCAATCAATTTGTTTCTGCATTTGAAATCCTTGAGAAAATTTCAATAGAATCGTATCGAAATAAAGATTTTATTCTACTATATATCATTGAATTCAACAAGAGATATTTAATTAGGAAACTTAAACGTAATAATCTGGGTGTTCAGACGGTAATCTTGGGAACGGACTTAGGGGAAACCGTTTTTGTTGAACAAATTACTACAATTATTGAAGCATATGAAAATTCTAATCTTAAAATAAATGATGTTTATGATATGCTGGCTCGAAAAGATAAAGATAAAGTGAAATTTATTCACGATTTATTGCAGGAACAAGGATATGTATCTCAACAACTACTTCGCATTAAAGAGTTAACTGACAAGGTGGAAAAAGATTTAAATACCAACTTTAGTAGTCAGGATTCTACATCAGTTAACAATATGGTAAGTGACGTACATGAGTTTTTTGATTATACGCATAATAATTTTATTATGTTGGACCAATACTCAGAAGTGAAGGAGTATTACTTTTCTTTTATAAAGTCAATTCTCAGTACTTATTCAGTCAAAGAAAAGTCCGAAGTTCAAACAGCTGAAGATGCTCTTTTTTCTGGATATTTATTTCACAGATTACCAAATTATCGATTCACATGTAAAGATGTCGTCATAATTTTGAAATACTTAGATTGGAAAAAAATAAATGAATTATTTGATGAATATAATATAGATGAAATCGAGATAGCGTTTCCTAGTGTTCAGTTAAAGGGACTATTCTCAAATTTAATCACAAGCTATTTAGAAATTGAGTATATTATGGGTTTAAGAGAGATTTTGAAAAATATGTTGTGCTTGTTTGGTAAGATAAAGATCAATGCGCATGAATTAAATGAGTTAATTGATAACTTGCTAAGGTTATTAAATTCGACATATGTAGAGCATGATATTTATTTCACACTATTAAAATTCTTATATGCTCAGAGAAAAAATCAGAATATAGAATCACAATTAGTTGCGAAGTTAATTATAGCTTTTGTCAATAAATTATTAGATTTAAAGTATAACGGACATCAAGGAGGATTCGAACTTGATGCTCTGAATAATAACAAATATATTATAGGACTAGTCAATCTAATTGATCAGAGCGAATACGACAATTTTAATGTTGAATTAGATATTGAAAAGTTAATCATCTCAATTGAACATGGCAATCTATCAAAGAACAAGTGGATTGTCTTACATCAAGTTCTAATACCACTATATAGATTTTTAGGTCCAGTATATCAGAAAACAGTAAAAATACTTATAGAAGATATCTTATTACAGAACTTTAATGTTAAAATATATGGTGCAGCTTGTGATGCTGGAATTATACTTTCAACTGAGAATTATGAAGAGAAGCTGTTTCTACAAGTACAACAAACAAAAAATGAAATTGAAAGCAGCTCAATGAAGAGTTATCCTGATCCTTTAAGGAGCCTACTAGGGGTTGTGGTTGTACTTTTACGTCATAATAAAATAATTAATAAAGAGCTTTTCAAGGAGTTTATTGGAATTGATGACTTTTATGATTTAGTGCTTCAAGAGGATGATTTTGATTATCAGAAGTTCAACTTGGAGTGGTTTCCATACCTCAATGGAGATGAGGTCAAGAGAATACTTAGTAATTCAATTAACAAGGAAATTTTAAGAAAAAAATTCATAAAATCACTTGTGGAAGATAAACTCGAAACTAAGATCAAACAGTTTTATTTGGACTATTTTGAGTCATGACGTATTTAAAAGTGATGGTTCTCGGTGTACTTCAAACCACATCTCCAACGTTATGCAGAAACTGAATGTCAAAGGTCGTGCGCAGGCGGTTGTCGAGCTGATCAAGCTTGGGGAGTTAAAAATCTGACGGTTTTTTTTAAGGGCGAAAACCGTAAACCTTCTTTCTTATCCGTTCCGGCGGGGGGAAAGAAGGTTTTTTGTTTAGGTTTTGACGGCAAAACCAGGAAGGGTGAAGGCTAATCGATCGGGACGGCGAGGTTAACTGTTAACCGTTAGTTATCGGTAGAAATTTGGTTCTGATTCATCGCGACATGCGGTCTCGCCTGAAACTGGATTTTAGCCTCAAGGTCCGATAAGTCTCCGTTCAACGCTTTCAGGCCGGGAATGAACAGGGCGGCGGCGCATGAACTGATGAGCGGTAAAAGGCTGGCACCCAGAATTAATGTGCCTACGCCGTATTGCTGCGCTATCGCTCCTCCCACAAAAGCCCCTACGGGCTGCAGGGCGCCTCCGATCAGGAAGCGGATCGAATTGACCCGGCCCTGCAGGTGTTCGGGCACTAGCTTTCCATGCAATGAAGAACTGTGCGAGCCGAAGAAAGCAACGGCAGCACCGGCGGCAAAAAAACAGGCCAAAGCAACCGGATAGGATTGAGCCAACCCCTGAATCGTATGAAAGAGGCCGATTGAAGCCAGACTGCAGAGCATCACCGTCCGTCGTTGCTTGATTTCGCCAAGTAAAGAAATAATGGCAAGGCCGCATAAAGTGCCGAATGCGGAGGCGGTCGTCAAAGTGCCCATGGCTGCGGCATCCCTATGCAGCACTTCCCGGACATAGGGGACCATCATCGTCCAGATTGCGATGGAGCACATGTTGCTGATGGAGACGGTGCCCATGATGGCGAGCATCGCGGGAACTTGCTTATAAAAGGAGAAGCCTTCGGTAATTTCCCGCACATAGGCGGTAATGGAGATAGGAGCAAAATCATGGGTCCGCGGTTTCATTTTTGGCAGATAAAGCAGCGTTACGATGGCCGCGGCATAGCATACGGCATTAATTCCAAGTGCGGGGAGCGCTCCGCTGGCGGCAATCACCGCACCTGCAAGGGCCGGCCCCAACAAAACGGCGGCATTTCGGCAACCGTCAATGACGGCAAAAGCGCGCACCAGCTTGCCCTTGTCCGCCACCTCGGGGACGGCGGCTATCGCGGTCGGCATAAACATGGCGGCACAGGAGCCGCTAAGTCCTGCGGCGAGAAACAAATGCCATAGCTGTAATTGCCCGGCGAGACCCGCGGCGAATGGCAGCACGATGGCGATCAGGCGTACGGTTGCAAGTCCTGCCATGAACTTCCCGCGGGGCAGCCGATCGGCAAGCGGCGAGCCGAGCAGACGAAGCGCCAGCTCGGGAATTCCGGAACAAAGCGCGAGTGCTCCCATCACCAGTTTAGAGCCGGTTAGTTCGTAAGCCAGCCACTCCATGGCCAGCAGGCCAAAAGTGTCACCGAACCCGCTCATGGCTATCGTGGCCAACAGTCCGTAATAACTGCGTCGTTTCATCCAAAATCAACCTTTCGATCGCGGCTGTTGCTCCGCGGGATCATTTTTTAAGAAATTGCCCGATCTGCAGCGGAAGATCATTCAGTGCTTCCAGGCGGAGGTTGTATTCGACGTTTTTGTTATCATTGTTTTTCAAATAGTAATGCACGATGACAAGGCCGGCCGCCCGGAGCGAGATTAAATGATAATGAATGGTGCTCTTGGATAACCCGATTTCCCGAACGATCTCCGTAAACGTCATTTGTTTTTCCGACAACAGGCGAAGAATGCATAACCGTGTTTCGTCCGACAGAGCCCGCGTGAGCCGGAGGAGTCCGGGAGCGGGATGTCCTGGCGCCGGAGGAATAATGTCGCAAGAATAATGAGTGAATATGGTTTCATCAAAGATGCTGGACGTTACCAGTGGACGGGAATGATATTGGGGTATGAGGACGAACCGCTTCAGCAACTCATTTGGATAGATCCGCATTCCACCGGTTGCCTGCTCATAGACCTCCAGACTGTTCGTCTCCTTTAATCGCGATTTCAGGGATTCGGCTTCCTGGGCCAATCCTTCGGTGATGGCCGGGCTAATGCTCCCGAAATAGCGTAAATTCCATTCCCGCAACACTTCCGAGGTCAAATTTCTTAGCTCGGATAGATTTGAAGGAACGGTCTGCCCGAAGCCCGCGGCTATTTCATACAATTGACCTGTGGATAAAGCATCGAACCAATCCAGGAATTCCGGTACGGAACGATTGCCGGGACAGCTCCATATATACGGGGAAAGACTGAAGTCCTCCAATTTTTTTATGGCTTCCCGCATTTTTTGCATAATAACGGGCGCGAAAAGATCCTGAACTTCCCGGACCCAGAGTTTTCCCGCATCCATGGCGTTATGGTTTTGTTTGCTGATAAAAGCGGTGATGCTAGTTACACATTCATATATGGGAGCAAAATCGGCTTCAATGTTGTAGCTCATTCTCACACGGTTCCTTTCTTTAATGGAATTAGCTGAAAGACATTAAAAACTTAAGTTCGATAATTATAGAACTGATTAGTAGTTTTATTATATTAGAACTTACTCATTATTACAAGTGAATTTAAAAACAACAAATGCAATCAAAAAAACCGCCCAAGTTTGGACGGTTTTTTGAGGGGATTTTCACTTTACAGCGACTTCAGATACTCCACGATGGTCAGTAATCCTTTGTCGAAGTTTTCCAGATTGAAATGTTCATTCGGTGCGTGCAAGTTCTCGTCCGGCAGGCCGAATCCCATCATGACAGCCGGAGCCGACAATACGCGGGACAAGGTTTCCACGATGGGAATGGAGCCGCCGTCTTTCGTAAACAGCGCCCGTGTGCCATATACCCTTTCGTAGGCGTCGGCCGCTTTTTGCAGCATGGGATCGGCAGGTTCGATCGTAAAGGCCCGGGCTTTCTCCGTTGCCTTCACTTGAAGGGTTGCGCCCTTTTGCAGGTTTTCGCGAAGATGCTTCTCGATTTTGTCGATGATATCCTGGGGATCCTGGTCTCCGACCAGGCGGCAGGTGATTTTGGCGTGAGCTTCTTTCGGAAGGACTGTTTTTGTGCCTTCGCCTTGGAAGCCGCCGTAAACTCCGTTTAATTCAAGAGTCGGACGCGCTCCGGTTCTTTCGACAAAGGAGTAGCCTTCCTCCCCGTACAGATCTTCTAAAGCCAGCGTTTGTTTGAGATGATCCTCATTAAACTGTTGCTTCGCGAATTCTTCCCGGATCTCCGGCGTCAGTTCGTGAACTCCCTTGTAGAAACCGTCGACGGCAACGCGCCCTTGTTCATCATGAAGGGTTGCAAGCAGGGAGACGAGCGCATGCAGAGCATTTGGCACTCCGCCGCCGAAGGTGCCCGAGTGCAAATCGGTATTTGCCGTATGTACGCTTACTTCAAGTGCGCACAAACCACGAAGCCCGATGCAGATCGCCGGTTTACCCGGTTCCAGCAGGGCCGTATCTGAGATCAGGATGACGTCGGCCGCCAATTGGTCCTGATGGGACTCCAGGAAGGGCGGAAGATTCGGGCTGGTCACCTCTTCTTCGCCTTCAATGCAGAATTTGATATTTACGGGCAGCTCTTTTTCCTGTTCCAAAATCGCCTCGACGGCTTTGACATGCAGGAACATTTGGCCCTTATCGTCGGTTGCGCCGCGTGCGTATAACTTGTTATCCCGGATGGAAGGCTCGAAAGGAGGCGTCTCCCACAGATGCAGGGGATCCACCGGCTGAACGTCGTAGTGGCCGTAAACGAGGACGGTGGGCTTGCCCGGAGCATGCAGATGCTCCGCGGTCACGACGGGATGCCCTGCTGTCGGATGTACCTCCACGTTCTCCATACCGGCGCGGCGCAGGGAGTCGGCGACCCATTCCGCTGCCTTCAATACGTCGGCTTTATGCTCGGATAAGGCGGAAATGCTCGGAATCGTGAGCAGCTCGCCGAGCTCTTTTAAATGTGCATCTTTTTTGCTTTGAAAGTAGGCTTGATAATCCATGCTTGTTGTTCCTCCTGGACATATTCTCTTCCTTATTTTACACCTTTTCACCGCATAACACGAATGACGGAATCGGAGATTGAATGGGTACATTAAAATAAGCTTAAGAATATTTTCTCTTTTTTTATGATTCCTTAAGGTAAGAGAAGTATAATTCTGTTAAAGTCATAAGAGGATAGATGGTTGTTATTTGATGAAGGGAGTCAATTAAAAAATGACAGACAAAGAGAATAAGGATTTGGTATCCATAAAGGGGCCGGAAGATCAGCCGGATGAATCCGAGAACGGCGGTTTCGAGAATACGGTTGAAGAAGGACAGGCCCCTGTTCAACATACGGAAGCTGTCGATCCGGAAGAAGGCAAAAGCGGTGATGGCGTTGAAGAGAACGAGAGCCCGATCCCTCAAGTCCATGAGGGAGAAGTCTTGGCCTTGCTGTCGGAGGAAGATGACGAAACCCGGGAAGCCGAAATCCAGGAGGCCGTTCCTGCTTCCGGCGGCAAAGGGAATCTGGTATGGCCGATCGTATCGGCCGTGCTTGGGGTCTTGCTAATCGTAGCCTTGGTCATACCATTGATTTCAGGGAAGAAAGTGGAAGCCGTAGCTACCGTCAACGGTTCGGAAATTACCAAGGATCAGCTCTATATAGAAATGTCGCAAGCCGGCGGCGATCAAACCGCCTTGGAAAAGCTGATCACCAAAGAGCTCATAAACCAAGAGGCGAAAAAGCAAAACATCGTGTTTACGGAAGCCGATATCGATAAGGAGTTGAAAAGCTATCTGAAGGATTACGGTTCGGAGGAGAATCTGAATCAGGCATTGATTGCCAACGGAATGACGATGGAGCAGCTGCGTGAGAACATCCAAATGAACAAGCTCTTAACCAAACTGCTTGAGCCGCAAGTGGAAGTCACCGATGAGCAGATCAAGCAAACGTTTGAAGATAATAAAGCCTATTTCGATACGCCGGAGCAAGTACGCGCGTCCGTGATTTTGGTGAAAACGGAAGCGGAAGCGAACGAAATTATTAAGGAATTGAACGAAGGCAAGGATTTTGCCGAGCTGGCGAAGAGCAAATCGCTGGATGAAGCCACGAAGGCTAACGGTGGAGATACCGACTTCTTTGCCCGCGGGCAGATGGAAGAAGCGGTTGAGAATGCAGCCTTCAAGCTGGCTAAAGATGAACTCAGCAGTGCCGTGAAAACGGAAGGCGGTTATCAGGTCATCAAGCTGACGGATCGTAAAGAAGCCCATAACGCGACGCTGGAGGAGAAGAAGGAAGAGATTCGTGAAGGACTCGTTAACCAGCAGGTATCGCAGTTGTCGGGAACGTGGATTCAGGATATCCGTAGCAAAGCAACGATCACAAATACGCTGACGGATAGCGCTGAGGATACGGCTGCCGAAAGTAATACTACTGCAAAATAAGAAATTCATCTGCTAACAGGAGGGAGCCGCAAGGCTTCCTCCTGTTTTCTGTTATATGGTCAAAGCAACTAGCCGGATGAAAACACCTATAATTTATTTAAAGCGGATGCCAAAAAAGGGTTTACAAAGGAAATGCCTCATCCTATAATAAAGAAAAAAACCACTTTTTAATTTAAAAAAGGAGATAATATCCCATCGACTCATGTCAGCTTGATCGGATATTTTTTTGAACAGAACTGGAGAAAATATTCCTTTTAACAATTGCTATTGAAGAATTATACCAAAATTATCGGAGGTCTTTTCATGACACATCCCTTGATTGAATCCCTTCAAGGCGGGCTGATCGTTTCCTGCCAGGCGCTCGAAGGGGAACCGTTCTACGGAAGCGAATATATGGCCCGGTTTGCGATATCCGCCGAAAAGGGGCATGCGGTGGGCGTACGGGCAAATACGCCGTCCGATATCAGGGCGATCAAGCGTGTGACGAAGTTGCCGGTAATCGGCTTGTGGAAAAGGGAATACGCCGGATATGACGTTTATATAACGCCTACTTTGGAGGAAGTGGAGGGCGTCATTGCAGCCGGGGCCGACATGGTTGCCATGGATGCGACCCCGCGGGATCGTCCCGACGGGATGCCGCTCAAGACTGTGGTGGAGAAAGCCAAGCGGGCCTATCCCGAAGTGCTGCTCATGGCCGACGTATCCACGGTGGAGGAAGGCGTCGCGGCCGAGAAGCTTGGCTTTGACCTCATTTCAACCACCTTGTCGGGGTATACGCCGTATAGTCGCCAGTCGAAGGAACCCGATTTTCAGCTGATTGCCATGCTTAGCCGCAGTGTTAGTATTCCCGTACTGGGAGAAGGAAGGATCCACAGTCCCGAACAAGCGGTCCGCTGTTTGCTGGAAGGAGCGTACTCCGTAGTGATCGGAGGGGCCATCACAAGACCCGATACGATCACCAGAAATTATACCGAAGCGATGGCACGCTATGTGCATGGCTGATCTTTTTGCCTGCCGATGCAAAAACATTTTGTTTGCGGCATTTGCGGCGGGTGCGGTCAAAGAATAGAAGCTGCCCTGGTAAACTCTAGGTTAAGGTTGGTGTTATGCGATGACGACAAAAGTGGTGTATTTACCCTTGGATGAAAGGCCATGCAACAATTTTTACCCGCAGCAGGTTGCGGACCACCTGAAGGTTCAATCCGTATTCCTGCCGTGGAGCCGGATGTTTGAGGTGGCTTTCGCCTTGGAAACGGGAGGTGTCCGCTAATGGTCGTGAGTGGCGATGTCGCGATCGGAATCGATCTCGGAGGAACGAATATCAAGGCGGGCCTTGTTACCGGCGATGGGGCCATCATCCATCGCCTTAGCCTGCCTACGGAGGCTCAAAAAGGTCCCGAGGCGCTGATGGACCGTTTGGCCGAGATCATCTCGGCTTTACAGGCTTACGCCCGGGACCGGGCCTGGGAAATCCGCGGCGTCGGCGTAGGCTCCGCCGGGCAAATTGATAGCGGGAAGGGCGTCGTCATGGGGGCGACGGCCAATTTGCCGGGTTGGGCCGGCATGAGACTGTCCGAAAGGCTCCAGTCCCGGACCGGGCTGCCCGTCGCCGTTGACAACGATGCGAACGCGATGGCCTTCGGCGAAGCCTGGGTAGGCGCCGGCCGGCATTGGCGCGATTTTGTTTGCGTCACGCTGGGCACCGGTGTCGGCGGCTGCCTGATTCTCGGCCGCCGTCCTTACCGCGGCAGGGACGGATTTGCGGGCGAGTTCGGACATCATGTCATCGAAGGGGGCGGGATTCCATGCAATTGCGGTCGGATCGGGTGCTGGGAACAGTACGCATCCGTAACGGCATTGATGCGGATGGCCCGTGAACGTGAGAACGCAGACCTGCTCGCCACGCCGAAGGGCATTTTTAACGGCGCCAGGGAAGGATACGGACCGGCGCTTGATCTCGTAGACGGTTATGCGCGGTACATTGCCATGGGCCTTGCAAATCTGATCCATTTGTTTAACCCGCAAGGGATCGTAGTCGGCGGCGCAGTGACGGAGCAAGGGGATTTTCTCCTTGGCCGGATTAGGCAGGCCGTTGCCGGATGCTTGCTCCCTGTTTACGGGGAAGCCGCCGAAGCAACCCCGATCATTTCCGCCGAACTGGGCAACGACGGAGGCGTCATCGGAGCGGTTGCGGGATATTTTATATAAAGAATCACAAACATGAGTCGTTTGGCTCTTCGACAAATACGATTGCCATTTTCCGGAGATGATGTAGACTTATATTATGACATCACATGCGGTGGAATATCGGGCTATGACTGCAAAGTAAGTTTATCGTGCCTGAAAGGGGAATTTATTTGTCAAGCGAACAAGCAATGGGAAAGACGCTGCTTTCAATCCGCAGCCATTTGAACGGATTGACCAAAACGGAACAAAAGGTGGCCCATTTCATTCTGGATCATGCCCAGGATGTAATTTATCACTCGGTCACGGAACTGGCGGAAAGGGCGGATGTAGGGGAAACTACGGTGCTGCGGTTTTGCCGGAAATTGAAATTTCAAGGGTTTCAGGATTTCAAGCTTTCGCTGGCCCAGGATTTGGTCAAGCCTTCGGATCGTTTATATAATGAAGTTACTGAGGAGGACGATGCCTCGACCTTGAATCGTAAGGTGATTTCCATGCATATCGGGGCTTTGGAGCAAACGTCGGAGCTGGTCAATTCGGAACAACTCGAGCAGGCGATCACTTTGCTTCATCAAGCGGACAACATTCATTTTTTTGGCGTAGGTTCTTCGGGATTGACGGCGCTTCAGGCCGCCCATAGCTTTTCCCGGATCGGCAAGCGCAGCCAGGCCAAGACGGATACGCATTTTCAGGCCATGGCCGCTTCGCTCATGCGTCCCGGTGACGTGGCGGTGGGAATTTCGATCTCAGGAAGCACGAAAGATACGATCGAAACCCTGAGTCTGGCCAAGAAGGCCGGGTCCAAAATCATAGTGATTACGAGCAATGCAAGATCTCCGATCACCAAGTTGGCGGATATCGTACTGCTGATGGTGGCGAGGGAGACTCCGCTCCAAGGGAGTTCGCTGTCGGCCAAGATTTCCCAATTGGTCATCGTGGATATTTTGAATGTCGGCGTTACGCTCAAGTTTAAGGAAGAAGCGTTGAAATTCAGGGAAGTGACGGCCAAAGCCATCACGGACAAGCTGTATTAAAAAATAGAAAGCATGAAGACCGGGGCCTTTGCCGCGGTTTTTGTGTCTTTTTCGTTTGTTTCAGGCGGTTTCAAGAGGTACAATTAAGGATATGAACAGATAGATAGCGTGAGTGAGAGGCCGGAGGTCGGGAGGGAGACTAGCATGGCGGAATGGTATGAAGAGAGTTTTGGCGAAGATTATTTGCTCGTTTACAAACACCGCGACATACAGGGGGCAAAACGGGAAGTACATAAGATGATAGCCTGGCTCGACTTGGCGCCGGGAGCCAAGGTGCTGGATTTATGCTGCGGGATGGGGCGGCATTCCATGGCGCTCGACGAAGCGGGATATGTAGTGACCGGAATCGATCTCTCCGAGGTCCTGCTCAGGGAAGCGCGTAAAAATGATCCGGAAGGGCGGGTAACGTGGCTGCAGGGAGATATGCGAAATTTACCGCTGGAGGGCGGATTCGATGCGGTCGTCAACCTGTTTAGCTCCTTCGGCTACTTTGAGCAGGATGCGGAGCACGTTAAAGTGTTGAAAGAAATTCACCGGATGCTGAAACCGCAGGGAAGGTTCATTATCGACTTTCTTAACGCGGACTATACCGCCGCCCATCTGGTTCCGGCTTCCCGGCGGGTGGATGACGGCCAATTGATTACCGAACAACGCTCTATCGAAGACGGCTATGTCAAAAAGAAAATCTCCATCACCAGAGTTGAGGGGGAAAATGGCAATTGTCCGGAGAACCCGAGAAATTACCTGGAGCGGATTAAGCTGTATAGAAGCGACGACTTTGCGGCAATGTTGTCTCAGGCGGATTTGGTTCTGGAAAAAATCCACGGGGACTATAACGAGGAAGAATACGACCCCTCGGCTTCGCCCCGGATGATTATCGTGGGGAGAACCCTATGAGCGCCGCGGATATCCTATCGTGGGAACCGGAGGAGCTGACCCGGGTCCGCATTTCGATGGCCCCGCCGCTGCGCTGGGTCAACAGCTACCTTCTTCGTGGCGACGAAGGCGTTACGATTGTCGACCCCGGCCCCCGGTCGCAAGTGACGGAAGAGGAATGGCGTACAGCTTGGAATGAGCTGGGCATGACGCCTTCGGATATCTCCGGCATCGTGCTGACCCACCATCATCCCGATCATTACGGCTTGGCCGGCTATTTGCAGTCGCTGTCAGGAGCTCAGGTTTTCATGTCGCGGCGGGCGCATGAGGAGAGCATGCGGATGTGGGGGGAGGGCAGCGGCATGAACGAAGCGCTGCTGCAACTCTATTGTAAACACGGAATGCCGCGTGTCTGGTATGAACAGCTTCCCTTGCATCTGGAAAGTTTTCTTCCTGAGGTGACGCCGGACCCGGTGGTTACTTATCTCGCAGAGGGGGAAACGATAGTGATGGGCGGGCGGAACTGGACGGGGATCGAGAGTGCGGGCCACGCGCCCGGACATCTATCGTTTTACGATCCGGAGCGTCGCCTGATGCTTTGCGGGGATGCGGTTCTGCCGCAGATTTCCCCCAATGTCAGCCTGCTGCCGGGCAGCGATCCGCAGCCGCTAAAGTCGTTCCTGGACTCGCTCATCAAGTTGGGTGCCTACGAGGTGGACAAGGCGTTTCCCGGGCACAGAAATCCGTTCCCGCATTTTGCGGAGCGCACCCGGGCGTTGCTTGCGCATCATGAAGAGCGCCTGGACCGTATTGAGGCGATACTGGCGGAGCGGGATGTAACCGGTTTTGACGTCTGCGCCGCCCTCTTCGGTTTAGAACTCGGTATTCACCAGATGCGGTTCGCCATGTCGGAGACGCTGGCCCATTTGACGGAACTGGTCCGGCGGGGGCGGGCGGCCGAAATCGGCAACCCGGACGGAAGCCGCGTGTTCCGAATTCAAGGCCGCCATGAGTCTTCAGCAAAATAAAAACGCCCGTTTGGGGGGCGTAACTAAATCAAGCAACCTGAGTCCGGTTCTTCTCCGGAGGAAGGTTGCTTGATCGTATTATTGGTTATTAACGCACGATGTCTTTGCCGAGCGTCTCTTCGCCCTGCTCCTGTTCCCGCTCCGTTTGTTTGCGGTGGGCGATCCGGCTGCTGGCCGAGGCGGCTACCGCGCCTACGATATCGTCCAGGAACGTGTTGCACGGACCAAGCGTTTTATCGTTCAACTTCTCCAAAACGCCCGGTTTCAACTTGTCTACATAACCGTAGTTGGTGAACCCGATGCTGCCGTATACGTTGACGATGGAAAAGGCCAGGATTTCGTCCACGCCGTACAATCCCTCGTCATTGGAAATCATGTCCTGAAGCTCCGGGATCAGCAGTTCCTGCTCGGCGAGAATATCCAATTGGATGCCGGTCAGCACGGCGTTTTGCACCTCCCGTTTGCTAAGCACCTGCTCCACATTGTGGATGCATTCCTCCATCGTCAAATTCGGATAATATTTTTTCTGAAGCAGCATGACCAGTTCCGCGATTTCTTCGATTTTTATGCCCCGTTTCTGGAGCCACGCCTTGGTGGCGTCGGCCACTTTTTTGCTGTTCAGGCTGTAAGGCGCTTTTGTTTTTCGTTGTTCCATCTCCATCCACTACTCCTCCCGATGTTCGAGGTAAACTCGCATTTATTTAGAAACATAGCTATGATGCAGTCTGTCCACCTTCTTGAAAAATATAGTTATTTTTCGAAAAAGGGGCTCGTATACATAGTAATAGAGGTTGTTCAAAAAGTCATCTTTTGGACATATCCAAGATCAGGTTAGGAGGATACCGGATTATGAAATGGAACCGCCATTTACGCAATACAGCCGCAGCGGGAGTGTTAACGATTCCGCTCTTGCTGTCGGGCTGCAGCTTGCTCGGGATAAACCCTTCGGCATCGATCGACCCGCCCCCAAGTGATGTGGAGGCGCAGATGCTGCAGTCTCTCGAGCCAACAAATCAGACAAGCCAGACAAGCAAGGCAAACCTGGATACGGAGGAAGCCTCGTCGACGGTCTATTTGAAGAACGAGCAGGGCTGGCTCGTGCCCGTTTCCTTGCATCTCCCCAAGGGCGAGGCTGCGGACAAGCTGAACCGGATGCTGGGCGTGCTGATCGAGAGCGGACCCTACCAGGGAGTCGTTCCGGCGGGATTTAGCGGAGTGCTTCCCGCAGGCACGGAAGTTAAGGCGGTCACGCTGAAAAAAGACGAGAAACTTGCCATCGTGGAATTCAACAAGTCGTTCGGCAATTACGAAGCGGCGAACGAGCGGAAAATTCTTGAGGCCGTTACCTGGACGCTACTCGGGGATCAGGATATCGAGCATGTCCAGCTGTGGATGGATGGGGCGAAGCTGAATGAAATGCCAGTAAACGGAACGCCGCTGGATCGGCCGCTGAACCGGTCGCTTGGCATTAATCTGGAGTTGGGCGACGGCGTAAGCCTGTCCCAGACCCGACCGGTGACGGTCTTCTTTACGGCGTCCACGCCGGGAGGAGTTCAGTATTTCGTACCGGTAACCCGATTTGTGTCCGCGGATAAGAATCCGGTGACGGGCGCCTTGGGCGAACTGATCAAGGGACCGTCCCGGGGAGACGGCCTGGAGCGGGTGATGACGGACAATACGGTGCTAAAAGCGGTGGAGCTATCGGAGGATGGCGTGATTACGGTCTCGATTGAGGACGATATGTTTGAAGCCGGGGAAAAGCCGCCGGCGCAAATGCTGCAATCCCTCGTGCTGACGGTGACGGAGAACGCCAGGGACAACAAAGTGCGGATTTGGCTTAACGGACAAAAAGACGTGATCGGCATGGACAATGAGAAGTACGGGGAACCGGTGCTTCGTCCGGAGAGCATCAACGAAATTCCGTTCTAATGCGTAGTCTACATTACAGGACCTGCTGAGGCGGGTCTTCTTTTTTGAATTCGATATCCTTTGACAGGTCAGGAATGGAAAGGTGCTTTTATGCCTACACTTTGGTAGAATAGGGAAAGCAAAAAGACAGCATGAAACGTAGGAGGCAGTAATGATGAGAACTAACGGGCGTGAAGCGAACGAGCGGCGGCCGATGAAATTGACCGTGGATATTAATAAATATGCGGAAGGCTCGGTGTATATCGAAGTCGGGGACACCAAAGTCATGTGTACGGCTACGGTGGAAGAGAAGGTCCCGATGTTCATGAAGGGCCAGGGAAAAGGCTGGGTTACCGCCGAGTATTCCATGCTCCCCCGGGCGACGCAAACCCGTAATCAGCGTGAGGCCGCACGCGGCAAACTCAGCGGGAGAACGATGGAAATCCAGCGCCTCATCGGCCGCGCACTGCGGTCGGTAGTAGATCTGCAGGCGCTCGGGGAACGGTCCATTACCATCGACTGCGATGTGCTGCAGGCGGACGGTGGAACGCGGACGACGTCGATCACCGGTGCGTTCATTGCGTTGGCTTTTGCCGTGAACAAGCTTGCCTTGAAGCATTCGCTGCCTGTTTTTCCGATTACGGATTATCTGGCATCTGTCAGCGTAGGCGTCGTGGGTCAGCAAATGCTGCTCGATTTGAACTATGAAGAGGATTCCAAGGCCAAGGTCGACATGAATGTCGTGATGACGGGACAAGGCCAATTCGTTGAAGTTCAGGGAACCGGGGAAGAGAAGCCGTTCTCGCGGCAAGAACTGGACGGACTGCTTGCCCTCGCCGAAAAAGGAATTCAGGAAATGATTCAGCAGCAGCGCGACGCATTGGGACCCATCGCGCTCAAAATCCGGGGCGGCGAAACGGGAGCGAATGCATGATGCGCGAGGAACAACCGGTAATTATCGTTGCTACCCGGAACCAGGGCAAAGTGCGCGAATTTGCTCATGCCCTTGAGTTCCTGGGCAAGCCGGTCAAAAGTATGAACGATTATCCGGAAGTGCCGGATATCGTGGAGGACGGGAAGACTTTTGCGGAAAATGCCCGCAAAAAGGCCAAGACCGCCGGGGATCTGCTTGGACAACCCGTTCTGGCTGACGATTCGGGCCTCTGCGTCGATCGGCTGGACGGAGATCCTGGCGTATATTCCGCCCGCTATGCCGGGGAAAATGCATCGGATGAGGAGAACAACCTGAAGTTGTTGTCCGAATTGGAGAAGCAGCAACAGGGCGAAGATACGGAACAGCCGCTGCTGAGCACGGCGCGGTTCGTATGCCATCTGGCCCTGTATGATCCGGCCACGGGGCAATTCACCGAGGCTTCCGGCACCGTTGAGGGTTGGGTCACCTCCGAGCCGGCGGGAGGCGGAGGCTTCGGCTATGACCCGCTGTTCTACTTGCCGGAGTACGAGAAGACCCTCGCCGAGCTGACCCTGGAACAAAAGCAAGCCGTCAGCCATCGCGGTGCGGCGCTAAGGGAATTGACCGCCAAGCTGAATGAGGCGGCCCGGGCCTAAACAATGAAAAACCTTGGTTCTTCCTTTGAGGAAAGAGCCAAGGTTTTTTTGATTATCTTCAGGCCGGCTACCGGATCGCCACGTGGTAGGCCGTTAGCCAATGGTTGACCTGGGCCAGGTAGGCGAACAACTGCGGCCCCGACATCAGCTGGCCGAACCAGGGAAGGTTGGATGAGGCTTCCGGCGACGCGGCAATCTCACGGATCCGCGCGGCATCGATGAGCGGCAAAATCGGTGAGGACGGATTGTCGAGAATATCAAGCATTTGCCCTTTGACGGCCTCCAAATAAGCGGGATTATGCGTTTTGGGATAAGGGCTCTTTTTGCGATACAGGACATCATCCGGCAGAACCCCTTCGAGCGCTTTGCGCAGAATACCTTTTTCCCGGTCTCCGGTCGTTTTGATCTCCCAGGGAACATTCCAGACATACTGCACGAGGCGATGGTCGCAATAAGGAACGCGCACTTCGAGTCCGGCGCCCATGCTCATCCGGTCTTTCCGGTCAAGCAGGGTCGGCATGAAGCGGGTGATGTTCAAATACGACATCGTTCTCATCCGGGCCTGTTCCGCCGTTTCTCCCTCCAGATGCGGCACTTCGTCCACCGCTTCGGCGTACCGTTCCGCCACATACTGCTCCGGGGCGATCCAGTCGCGGATTTCCGGCGACAGAAGTGAGGCTCGGAGTCCTGTCGCTACGGACCATGGAAAAGTACCGGCTCCGAGCAATTCTTCGCGGTGAAACCAGGGGTAGCCTCCGAACACTTCATCCGCGGCTTCCCCGGAAATGGCGACGGTGGCCCCCTTTTTGATTTCCCGGCAGAACAGCAGCAGCGAGCCGTCCACATCGGCCATCCCCGGCAGATCGCGAGCCACGGTGGAGTCCGGCAACGATCCGATCAGTTCGGGCGTATCGAACGAAATCCAGTGATGTTCTGTGTCCAGTTCCTCCACCATGCGTTTGATCCAAGGGGCGTCGGCTCCCGGCTGGTAGCTGTGGGCTTGGAAAAACTTATCATTATCGACGTAATCCACCGAATACGTGTGCACTTGGCCTTGGCCGGTCCGCCGATAATAATCAACGGCGAGAGCGGTCAGGGCGCTGGAATCCAGGCCGCCGGACAACAGGGTGCATACCGGAACATCGGAAATCAGTTGCCGTTCCAGCGTATCCTGAAGCAGGGTGCGGATGTTGGCGGCCGTTTGGTCGACCGTGTCCGCATGGGGCTCGGCTTCAAGCTTCCAATAGGCATAGGAGCGGAGGCCTGAACGGTTGTAAATCATCACATGGCCTGGACGCAACTCCTTCATATTCCGATAAACCCCATGCCCCGGTGTCCGGGCTGGTCCGATCACGAAAATTTCGGCTAGTCCGTCAGCTCCGACGACAGCTTCCGCTTTAGGGTGTTGCAGGATCGATTTCGGTTCCGAAGCAAAGATCAGCGTTCCATCGATCTCGCTGTAGAACAACGGCTTGACGCCAAGCCGGTCCCTGGCAAAGAACACGTGCTGCCTTTCGCTGTCCCATACCGCAAAGGCGAAAATGCCGTTCAGCCGGTACACGCAGTCCGGCCCCCACTCGATATAAGCTTGCAGAAGCACCTCCGTGTCGCAATTCGTCTTGAACGCACGGCCCCTTCTGCGGAGTTCATCTTTTAATTCCGGTGCGTTGTAAATCTCTCCGTTATATACAATCGTATACGTAACTTCTTCCTCCTGGATGACCATCGGCTGGGCCCCGTTTTCGGGATCCATGACGCTCAGCCGCCGGTGGCCGAACGCGCACGGCCCGGAAATCCAGGTTCCCTGGGCATCCGGACCTCTCTTTTCCAAACAGGATGTCATTGACAGCACCAGGTCCAGTTCCGTCGTCAAATCCCGACTCCATTCGATAAATCCGGTAATTCCGCACATGCCGGTTTCTCCTCTCTATGTTGCTTCCATATCCCTCTTCGTTCGGGTGAAAAGTATTAACAAATTATGCCCGGAAAGAGCATAAAATGTCTGTCCTCTAAGGAAAACTATGACTAATAAGGGGTGGTTTTCCCCAGCTTGGGAGGGATGGCGGTGGAAAAGAAGACGTACTATGTATCCTTGCAAGGACGTTCTTTGTTGGAGGAGCAAGGCGCCTCAGGGTATGAATGGGTGATTCGGGCGACGCCGGAAGAAGCTGACACGATAAGTCATATGTTGGAACAAATTGATGAAAAAGAAGTGAGCAGCTTTTTTGCATTCACTTATCCATGGCCGGATTCGCCCGAGGAAGATGTCAATGCCGGGTATCAAAGCAATTTGGATGCACTATACCGTCATATATACTCCCTCGGCACCGAGGAGACCCGCGAGCAGTTGCATCGCTCGTTGGGCATGGGGCCGGGCGGGGAGAAGGAGTGACAGCGCAGATGTACTATATCAAGGATGCCACATTCCGAAGAATCACGGAGTATGACGGTACCGCATGCGCGGAGATCCAGGTGCGGCCGGGAGCCGTCGGAGACCCGGATCTGTTACTGTATATCGCCCGTTCCCCCGGGGACGGGGGAGATGGCTACGAGATCATTCGCATGATCCGCAGCGATGCCGACCTGGAAACGGACTGGTTCGATAACAGCATGCATCAAGCTACCGCCGTGGTCGCCGAGGAGGATTTCTGCGACTCGGGCTGGCCCGCTCCGGAGAAGCAGCGCGAGCAATTCAAACAGCATCTGCTCGCGCGCGAAGACATTGTCTCCCGGTTGAAAAAGGAGCTCCCCCGCTAATGCCATGGCTGGCGCGCTTGTTTGATGTGCTGTAGACTTATGTGCTATTAACTGAGCGCTCTTATTTGAAGAGTTCCTGACTGAAGAATTCTTGAATAATGAGTTCCTAGCGGATGAACTTTAACTGGCA
Organism: Fontibacillus phaseoli; assembly: GCF_003337355.1. Lineage (GTDB taxonomy): Bacteria > Bacillota > Bacilli > Paenibacillales > Paenibacillaceae > Fontibacillus > Fontibacillus phaseoli. The sequence continues at coordinate 268,051 of NZ_QPJW01000004.1, forward strand.
TGACTAACTAGTATGCTTTCGTCGTTTGTCTGGCAATCGTGGAATCAGCATTGAATGAACATCTGACTGGTGGAGAGACTGGAGGACTGGTAGCTTAGCTTGTGGCGCGTAATTAGCAAGTGTCGAACATGAATAGTGACTAGTTAAATTTGTGGAGTAGCATAGGACAGCGTACAGCCAGTATTTGACCATAGATGGGGTAACAGTAACTAGTGTGCGACTAGAATATGATTGGCATGTGGTTAACGGTAGCTATTGTGCGATTAGAATATGATTGGCATGTGGTTAACGGTAGCTATTGTGCGATTAAAAATTTGATTGGCATGTAACTAACAGTAGCTTTATCGACCGGGGAAGGATTTCACTCGCCTAATTCTTTACCGTCACCGGCTAACGGACACCAGAGCCGTTAATTCGTCACCGGCTAACGGACACCAGAGCCGTTAATTCGCTAAAAATGGGTTGTTTTTTATTTTAACGGACACCAGAGACCTTAAGTAATCAGAATTAACCCCAGAATGGGCTATTTTCGTAAAATAACGTCCCCTGTGTCCGTTAGCGATTCCAAAGCATCAAAATCGCCTGGTTAACGTCTCCTGTGTCCGTTAAAAAATTTGACCGTTAACCATGCTCAGGATCCAAACTCTTACTGTCTTCGGGACCTGTTGCAGCTTTATTTCCAGCAGATGTTAATAATCGTCAAATAAATCCCCTTTGAAAAAAGCTAAGGATGCGTTATAATAATTAACGCATCCCATTTTTACATACCATATGTCCCAGTAGCTCAGCTGGATAGAGCAACGGCCTTCTAAGCCGTCGGTCGGGGGTTCGAATCCCTCCTGGGACGTAGTCAAGAGCCAGTTCATAGCGAACTGGCTCTTTGCGTCTCATGGGATGAGAACCCCTAAAAGGGGTTCGTCGTAGTGAGTCCAATTCGGCGCTTAGCGGAATGTTGGAGGAACGGAGTCTCGCGCGGAAGCGCGAGTACCCTCCTGGGACGTAGTCAAGAGCCAGTTCATAGCGAACTGGCTCTTTGCGTCTCATGGGATGAGAACCCCTAAAAGGGGTTCGTCGTAGTGAGTCCAATTCGGCGCTTAGCGGAATGTTGGAG
>NZ_QPJW01000004.1:269166-338657 GCF_003337355.1 Fontibacillus phaseoli
AGTTTCATAGCGAACTGGCTCTTTGCGTCTCATGGGATGAGAACCCCTAAAAGGGGTTCGTCGTAGTGAGTCCAATTCGGCGCTTAGCGGAATGTTGGAGGAACGGAGTCTCGCGCGGAAGCGCGAGTATCCTCCTGGGACGTAGTCAAAAGCCAGTTCATAGCGAACTGGCTCTTTGCGTCTCATGGGATGAGAACCCCTAAAAGGGGTTCGTCGTAGTGAGTCCAATTCGGCGCTTAGCGGAATGTTGGACGAACGGAGTCTCGCGCGGAAGCGCGAGTACCCTCCTAGGATGCTGTGTCACCAGGCTATTTTAATGCCACGAGCAGCGCTCCGGCGGCAATCATGACGACACCGGCCGTAGCCGTCCAGGAAATTTTTTCGCCGAGGAAAAGAAAGGCCAGGATTACGGCAATCACGACGCTAAGTTTGTCGATCGGGCCGACCTGGGATACTTTGCCGTATTTCAGGGCAAGGAAATAAAACAACCAGGACAGGGCTCCGGCAATGCCGCTTAGGATAATAAAGGACAGTGCTTTTTTCTGCGCGACGATCTCCGCCAACTGCGTGAACTTGCCTTGAACAGCAACGACGCCGATCAGGAATAAGGCCATGATGACGGATCGAATGGCCGTCGCTGCGTTAGCGTCGATGTGCTGGAGTCCGATTTTTCCGAAAATCGCGACCAATGCTGCGGATACAGCGGACAGAAGGGCATAGATAAGCCATAACGGCATCTGAATCATCAGCTCCTTTCAACTTTGGAAAAACAGAAAACCCTTTGGTAAATTCCAAAGGGTTGATTTTATGTATGGAGCGGGTGAAGGGAATCGAACCCTCGCCTCAAGCTTGGGAAGCTGGCGTTCTACCATTGAACTACACCCGCATTTAGCGACTTGAATATTATATCACATGGAGATAAAAGATCAAGCCTTTACACGCTGTCGCATGCTTCACTGAACCGTTGCTTTTCCACTAGATTGTCGCATGCTTCACAGAACCGTTGCTTTCCACCAGATTGTTGCATGCTTCACAGAACCGTTGCTTTTCACTAGATTGTCGCATGCTGCACTGTACCGTTTCTTTTCCACTAGATTGTCGCATGCTTCACTGAACCGTTGCTTTTCCACCAGGTTGTTGCTTACTTCAAGGTTATCGTTAGCTTACATCACTACAATCCGCCGGGCCGCCGCCAAAGAGCGAAGCTCGACATTGATTTTTTCCTTTTCCTCGCTGGTCAGTTGCAGGGATAAGCCATAGTGATAAAATTCAGATCCATAAGGTTTTTGCCAGCGAATCTCACCGAGAAATGTATAGTTTTCCTCACTTAATTGAAAATGGACGGCAGCGCCAATAGAGTGATTTTCAGCATGAAGGTTAAGCTGGGTCTTGATCCGGCAGCCTGATTTGCTGATATCGATCAATTCCGCCTCGGCCAGTTTGCTGCTGACCGGCTTGAAATCGATGGATTTTATCTCGATCCAGCAATCCATCGGCGGATTTATAGTATAACGAAACGGTTCATTTCTGCGGGAATTCATAAGTAGTCGGGAACCTCCGAAAGTTAAGTTACCCAGATTATACAGGGAAAATGGGATGAAAGACATGAATCTATTGCCCCATTTTTCAAAAGTAAACTCGAAATTTCTAAAGAAAACGCTTGCAGATAATATAGGTATATGATATAAAGAAAATAGAAATCTAAACGTTTAGATTTTGTGATTTAAATTCTGCGATTTGGATTTTGATAATTGTAATATTATTATTGGATTCCCCAGAAAAGTTGGTGAAAATCAGGGAGGTTGTGGGTTATGTCTAACATCGGCATCAAAGATATAGCCGCACGGGCTAATGTATCAACGGCTACCGTCTCCTATGTGCTCAACGGAACGCGAAACGTCAGTCCGAAAACCCGTGAACGCGTGTTGGCCGTTATCGAAGAGCTCAATTACAAACCGAACGACATTGCCAAAAGCTTGAAGCGGAGGCGCACCGACACGATCGGTGTCATCGCCGAGGACGTTACCGTCTTTAACACCCCGGAGATTATCGACGGAATCAACGATTACGGGGACCGGCATGATCTCCATATCTTGCTGACAAACCTTCGGTTGGACAAGCGGATCGGCCGTGACTTCACAAATCTGGACAAGTACCGGAGGTATGCAGCAAGCGCCGTATCCGAGCTGCTAAGCAAGCAGGTTGACGGAATCATTTATATCGGCGTGCATACCCGGGATCTGACGGGATTGATCGATACGGAAGGCAAGCCAATCGTTTATACCTACGGGTATACGCAAGTGGATATGGCGATTCAATATAACGATGAGCAGGCTTCCTATGAGGCCATGTCATATCTGATTGAAAAAGGGCACCGCAAGATTGCGATTATCAGCGGCCTGATGGATTCGATACCTTCCAGGCTCCGTCTGAACGGGTATTACAAAGCCGTTACCGAGTACGAGCTTCCTTTTGATCCTCAGTACATAAAAATGGGTGATTGGGAGCGGGAGTCCGGCTACGGTTTGACCAAGGAATTGCTTCAATTGCCTGAGCCGCCGAGCGCAATATTGGCGATGAATGACGTGATGGCCGTAGGGGTGCTCCAGGCTGCAAAGGAGTCCGGGGTGCAAATTCCGGCAGATTTATCGGTGATCGGATTTGATAACCGTGAATTCAGCGATTACTTAAGCCCGCGAATTACTACAATGGATATCCCATTGCATGAAATGGGCTACAAAGCCATGGAAGCCCTGCACTGCTTGATGCAAGGCAAGCCGTACAAACCGGCTGAAATGCCGGTATGCCGCCTGATTGAGCGCGATTCGGTAGGGTTGCTGCGGAACTGAGGGAATATTTCAATAATGTGCCTCAGTGTCCAATAAAATCTAAACGTTTAAATTATTGAACGATTTGTGACTTTGGGGTGTGATCACCATCTGATTCAACCCATACACACGGTGATATTTTACACGGGATCTTAAGAACAGGCTCCCTTGTAAATTCACATATAGAGCTTTCATACATTAAGGAGGGGTTAGTATGAAATTGAGCAAGAACAGGAAATGGGTAGTTCTCTCTCTGGTAGCGGCGCTTTGCCTCGGTTTGTTGTCCGCCTGCGGCGGCAAATCTGAAAGCGGTGTCAATTCTCCGGAAGCTTCGGCCGAAAACGGCGGAAAAGAGGGGGAAGTCACGCTGCGGTTTATGACATGGGATTCGGGACAAACGCTGCAGCCTTACCAGAATGCGATCAATGCCTTTATGGAGAAGCACCCTAACATTAAAGTCAAGGTGGAATCCGTACCGGACAACTACGACCAGAAGCTGCTGACATCCCTTGCGTCCGAAACTGCCCCCGATGTGTTTATGGCTTGGAACTACCCGCTGTATGTCCCTGGAGGAGCACTTGAAGACATGCAGACCTGGGCGGATAAAGACAACTACGATTTAGCCAAATATTATCCGATTCTGATGGATTACATGAAATACGACGGTAAGCTTTGGGGCCTGCCCACTACGTATTCGACACGCGCCATTTATTACAACAAGAAGCTGTTTGACGACGCCGGCGTACCTTATCCGAAGGATGGCTGGAGCTGGGATGAATTCGTCGATACGGTTCAAAAGCTGACGAAGCCCGGACAATACGGCTTTATCATGACGCCGGACGACGTGATGACCATGCAACCTTATGTCTGGAGCAACGGTGGAGATATGGTGAGCGAAGACGGAAAACAGATTGATGGCGTGCTTAACAGTCCGGAAAACGTGAAGGCGTTTACATTCCTCAAACAACTTTACGATGCGTCCTCAAAAATCAATTCCGCGGGCAAGTTCAGTACCAACAATGGGCTGGAGTCGTTCCAAACCGGACAGATCGCCATGTTCGACAACGGCATGTGGCCGTTAGGGGATATTTTAAAAGAAGGCAAGCTGGATCTCGGAACGGTAACTCATCCGCTTCCTGAAGGCGGAAGTCTTAAAGGGATTATCCATACTTCCGGGTATTCGATGCCGAAATCCGGTAAAAACAAGGAAGCCGCTTGGGAACTGATTAAGTTTATGTCCGGTGAAGAAGGCATCAAGATCATTACGGCCAATAAATTCGCGTTCTCGCCGGTCATCTCTGTCGACAAAGAGAACGGATATGCCACGGATCCTTATTTGGAGGCTTTTGCTAAAGAATTGGAAGGCTCCGACAAACTGATCGCCAGCATGCGCAATGAAAAATGGAGCGAAGCGGAAGATATGATTCGCGCAGGGGTACAAGCTATTTTCTACAGCAATGCTGATATCGAGAAAACCTTGGGCGAAGCCGCCAAACAAGCGCAAGACGTATTAAAGTAACGGAAGGGACGGGAAGCCTAACCGCTTCCCTTTTCTTCTCCCAAACGAGGTGATGATGAAGTGGCACTAGCAAGCTCGGATACATTGAAGATGCGCCGCTCCGCCAAATTGAAAAGAAGACGGGAAAACGTAGCCGGATTAATGTTCATTTCCCCTTGGTTGATCGGTTTTCTCCTGCTGATGTTCGGACCCTTAATGTTCTCGCTGGTCATCAGTTTTACCGAATGGAACATGGTCGGAAGCCCGAAATATCTCGGCCTGGACAATTATGTCCGGATGTTTACCAATGATCCGTTTTATTTCAAGGCGCTGGGCGTGACGTTTAAATATGTGTTTATCATGGTTCCGCTACAGGTGATTTTTGCGATCCTGATCGCTTTGCTGTTGAACCGCGCAACTTATGGGATCAAGTTTTTTCGGGCGGTTTTTTATCTGCCTTCCCTGATCCAGGGCGTGACCCTGGCCCTTATATTCAGTTGGATGCTGAACGATGATTTCGGGCCCGTGAATTACATGCTCGAGTTGGTGGGACTCCCGAGGGTCCATTGGCTGACCGATCCGAACGTCGCGCTGTATGCGCTCATCTTCATCGCCCTATGGGGCGTAGGTTCACCGATGGTGCTCTATCTGTCGGCGTTACGGTCGGTATCATCGGAATACTATGAAGCCGCCGATATTGACGGAGCGGGGCCGGTGCGCAAATTTTTCAATATCACGCTGCCTTTGATTACGCCGACAATCTTGTTCAACATTTTAACGAGTCTGATCTCGGCATTCCAGACGATCGTTCTGGCGTTCGTGCTAACGGGCGGCGGACCAGCGAACTCGACTTATTTTTATTCCCTGCATGTTTACCGCAACGCCTTCACCCACTTCAAGATGGGCTACGCGTCGGCGATGGCCTGGGTGATGTTCGTATTGATCGTCATTTTGACCGGCCTTATATTGAAGTCGTCTAAATACTGGGTGCATTACGAAGCTGACGGAGGTGGACGCTGATGCATACGATCGGGACAAAAAAGCGGACCCAGTCCATCGTATTTCTGATTCTGATTATTCTGCTCGCGGCAGCGTTTCTGTTCCCGATTGCCTGGATGCTGTCGACTGCGGTCAAAGCGCCCGAGGATATTTTTACGCCCAAGCCGCAGCTGTTTCCCGAGTCCTGGCATTTCAATAATTTCGGAGACGCCTGGAACGCACAGCCGTTCGGCCGGTTCTTGCTGAACACGTTGATCGTGGTCGTCGTTTCGACCCCGCTTGCGATGCTGTCCTCCACGATGGTCGCTTTCGGCTTTGCCCGGATTAATTTTTGGGGACGAAACGCCTTGTTCCTGCTCGTAATCGGGACGATGGTCATTCCTTGGGACGTAACGGCGATTCCGCTGTATATCGAATATAACAAGCTGGGCCTAATCAATACTCTATGGCCGATGATTTTACCCGGGGCATTCGGTTCCGCCTTCTTTATCTTCCTCGCCCGGCAGTTCATTATGGGTATCCCGAAGGACTTGGACGAAGCGGCGGAAATCGACGGCTGTAACCGGTGGCGCATTTACTGGAACATCATTTTGCCGCTCTGCAAGCCGACCGTCGTAATGATTGGCGTCTTCCATTTCGTCTGGTGCTGGAACGAGTTTTTGACGCCGCTTATTTTTATCAACGATCAGAGCATGTACACGTTGCCGCTAGGCATCAATCTGTTCAAGAACGCGTTTAACATCGAATACGAAAAACTGATGGCCGTATCCTGCCTGTCGGTTCTATTCCCGGCAACGCTGTTCTATTTCACGCAAAATCTAATTCTAGGGGGCATTTCGCTCAGCGGAGTCAAAAAATGATCAAGCGACAAGACTGAGGGGTGGAGGCACATGAACATACTGAGCAATTCCAAGTTTGAGCTGGTCTTGAACGAACGGGGAGCGGTGAAGTCCCTGATATTGAAAGAGGATCGGGCCGGCATGAATTGGGTAGTGGATCCCGCCTATTTAAGCAAAGCCGGTTTCGGAGACGCCGACAAGCTGTTCGGGGAGTGGACAGCTGTCGTCGACGGGCGGAACGTTAGTAGCGCGGAACTTGATCCGCCGCAAATCAAGGTCGAGAACAGGAGACGGGCCACAATTAGTTATGAGGCGTACGGGTTGAAGATCGAACTCCAATATGGCTTGGAGGGCGACAAGCTCCACTGGAAAATAACCTGCGCCAACCCAATCGATTCAAAACGGGTTATCAGCGGCTTCCATATCTGGTTTTCTTTGGCCTATATCATGTTCCGGGATGAAGATGTGATGCGCAATATGGAGCAATCCTGTGCTGTTTTTGGGCATCTGGGCGGTGACTATGCCAAATTTGCCGCCATGCGCCGCAGCAACGGAGCACCGCACCTTGGCATTTACGGGACGAATGGGAGAACGGCGGCACTAGGTTCTCTCTGCAGGTATGAAAACAGGTTCCTGGAACAGGTGTCCCCTTCCCTGGACGGGCTGTTGTTTCACAGGCTCTCACTGGTCGAAGACGGGAGCTCGATGCCGGAATCCGCGGCGGTCGACTGGATCTACCAAGACGGTTACGGTCAATTGGTCTTAGAAGCGGGTCAGAGTGCGGAATGGGAATATGTACTTACCCCATTTGCGGATCAGGAGGATTTCTACAGGCAAGCCGGAGAGTTCGGCCATCCCCGCTGGAAGTATACCCCGGTGCTGACTCAAGGCGGCCTGTTCGAAGCGGAACTTGTAGTTCCCGAAGGAGAGCAAATTCGCGAAGTGCTGGTCTATACCGTCTCGGCGGAAACGGAGAGGATCGAAAAGGAAAGCGTAACTCCGCAGCTCACGCGGGACCCTCGGAAGCAAGATAGCTTACGTCTTTCCCTAAAAAGGGATCAACCCGGAGAACATAAGCTGGAGCTGTATTTGGAAAGCGGACAAATGGATGTGCTGGTCTGGAACGTGCTGGAGCCCGTTGACCGGATTTTAGAGAAGCGCGCCGAATGGCTATGCCGCCACAATTATGATCCGGAAGGGAAAGCCGGGCGGCCGCATGCTTTCTTGCCCTTGTCGAATCAAGGGGAATCGCTGGGCAAGCTGACGTTCCTGCTGATGAAGAATAGTCTGGATAAGCCGGTGCCGGATCAGGTGGAAAAGGCGGAGGCGTCCGCCGTGCTGGACATGAAGCGACATTGGTTCGAACTTGGCAATTTTGCCAAGCCGCGCAAGCTATACGGTACGTTTTACCGCATTTTTGATCTCGACTATATCGCCCATGTGTTTTATTTGCTTTCCCGTATGCCGGCTTCGCTGCTGAGGCTGAATTCACCCGAAACCTATTTGCAATGGGCAGCGGAAGTTCTCTCGGTCCGGCTTAATCCGGACTGTCATTTAGGGCAGCGGGAAAAGGATGAAACCGGCCTTAACGGGGTGTTCACTTTATACATTCACGATTTGTTGAAAGATTTGAAGGCATCATACCTGCAGGAAGAACACCGGCGGCTGCTTAACTTATGGGAAGAATTCGGGGTACGGATGGAAACGGAGAGCCGCCGGTACGGCGGAGCCATTACGGAGCATTTTTACGACAACGCCGGCTTCGGTCCGACGTGCGAAACGTTGCTGATCCTGGGCAAGGAGGAAGAAGCGCGGGAGTATGGGGAGTTGATTCTGGCAAACATCGGATTCAGCAACGACTACCGGGCGCAAAATCCGGACCGCTGGTGGGAGGCACTCTCTTATATGATTCATTCGTTATGGGGGGGCATGGTTGCCTCATCGGCCAGAAGGGCGTATGAGCATTTCGGCGATTACCGGTATATTGAGGCCGCGTATCGTGCGACAATGGCTGTCTTCAACTGCTATGACTGGAACGTGAAGTCAACGCCGCGCCGCCTGCAGCCGGGAGAGGCCGCTTCAACGTTCAGCGTGGCTGCGCCTAATCTGAATATGCCTTCTCTATCTCGCAACCGGTTTGGTCAATCCGTGTTCCGGGAAGCCAGCGATCCACTGTTTGCGGCATTGTTTGCAAACGCCTCGGGTGATGATTGGGATATGGGCGAAGAACTGGTAGCCTACCTCCTCGGATTTGGGACTACCGCCTATGTTTACCGGGATTCCAATGGAGAACTGCATTGCGTGAACGGCTTTCTAACTCGGGAACAGGCCGGTGACGGTTGGATCATCACCAGCTATGCGGCTTACCCCCGGAGAATTCTGATGCTGGACGACAAGCTTGAGCTGTGTGCGGGTCCGGGCGAAAATCTTCGGCAGGCACGTTTTGCGGAGGGATGTCTGACGCCAGCGGGCGGAGTGAATGGTAGTATGGATGCTTAGCGGTTCTATTAACATAATGGAAAAGTAAAGGGTCGTGACCGAAGCAAAACTTTGCCTTGGTCACGACCCTTGTTCTTATTATTTCGCGGCCATGCCGTTCATGATCAGCCTGATGGTATGACGGATTTCTTGTTCTTCGTCCCAAGGCGAGTCCCTTAGCACCAGAAAATGGGTGACAAACAAGCCGATCATCGCCGTTGAGCTGAAACGAAGCAAGGCTGGGGTGGGCAGATCGACGACCTCTCCTTTAGCTTTGAAATGTTCAAGAATCTCCGTAAAACGGTTGAATACCCTCGATCCGATATGCTCCTTGAATTCTTTCTGCAGCATGGGCTGAAACGGAATTTCCTGAAGCAGGATCTTGATGATTTTGAGGTGTTTGCGCGCAAAATTCATGCGGTTGACCGCAACCGCATAGAGGAAGTCTTCCAGCGTAGGATAGTCGGTTTCCAGGACCTCTTTAAAATCGTTCAGGACAAAAGGGGCAAGCAGCTTGCTCATCATCGGGGAAACGATGGCGATCAGCAGTTCTTTTTTCGTTTTGTAATGCCGGAAGATCGTTCCCTCGGCCACGCCCGCTTTTTGGGCGATCTCACTGGTGGAGGAAGAGGCGTATCCTTTCTCGGCGAACACCTCCACGGCAGCATGCACGATTTTAAGCTGCTTTTCGGTCATTTTTTCGTCGCTCATTTTGATGATTTCCTTGATCCATTGATCAACGGGTTCCTGCTGCGGCATAACTTGATTCCTCCTGCATACGGCTAATTATTATCTCATCTTAACATAAAGGGCAGATGCCTTTTCAAATCTTGCGGTGTTTGCGCAGGGCAAGTACGTTCAGGAACATGAACAGCAGCGAGAAACCGATCAGCACGAATACGTTTCCCGCAATCGTATCCCATCCCTTGCCCCGAATCATTACCTCGCTGAGCGCCTCGGTCCCGTAGGTCAGCGGCATCACAATTTTCAGTTGCTGCAGCCATTCCAGAAGGGTCTCCAGCGGGAACAGGCCCGATAAAAATAGCTGTGGAACAATAATGAGCGGAATAAATTGAATCATTTGCAGTTCGTTATTGGCAAATGCAGACAGCAGCGTCCCGAGGGTCAGCGCCGTCATCGACAGGAGCAGCGTCAGCAGCAATACGAAGGCAAAGTAACCAGTCATGAGGATTCCGAGTACTTGTATACAGAACCAGGAGATCAGCAGTGCCTGAATTACCGTAAAGAGGCCGAAGCCGCCGACATATCCGACTACGAGCTCCCAGCGCTTGATCGGGGTCGAGAGAAGCCGCTCGAGCGTTCCGGTGGTACGTTCGCGCAGGAAGGATACCCCTGCGATAAGAAAGACGAAAAAGAATACGAAAAATCCGATCAGGATCGGTCCGAACTGGTCGATGCTCGTCATATCCTCAGATCCGTGCAGATAGGATACGTTCATCTTATCCGCAACTCCGCTCTCTTTCGGCTGAAGTTCTTTCGCAGCCTTCTGAAGCAACATTATCACGGATTTGTTTACACTCGGCTCGCTACCTTCCAATTTGACGTCCAACCCATTCTCCGCCGGGGTTAAAATCGCGTCGATACTGCGGTCGTCCAGGGCTTGACCGGCTTTTTCCTTGGTATCATAAGTAAAAATCTTTGCCCCCTGCTTTTCCAGGCTCGTGATCAAGGGGGCAGGGATTTGGACGATACCCAGATTGGGTTCATAATCTTTGCCGTTAAACACCAGATGCATCAAGGTTAGCACTACAAGAGGCGCAATGAAGATGAGAGCCAGCGTCCGCTTATCGCGGCGAAATTGCCGAAGGATGCGTAAAATGATGGCCCAGATTTTCATGACTCTCCACCCCCGTAATAAATGAATGCCTCTTCGATCGTTTTTTTACCAGCCTGTAAAGTGAGAGCGGATGGCGTATCCACGGCGAGAAGCGCACCGTCCCGGATCATGCCGAGGCGGTCGCATTTCTCCGCCTCGTCCATTACGTGCGTGGTCATGAGGATCGTGGTGCCTTTCGTGTTAAGAGCCCTTAATTCCTTCCAAATGGACTGGCGCAGCAGCGGATCGATGCCGACGGTCGGCTCGTCGAGAACGAGCAGCGGCGGTTCATGCAGTAGGGCAATCGCCAACGATAACCTTCGTTTCATTCCGCCCGAATATTGATCCACTCTTTTGTGTAACTCCTCTTCAAGGGCGACAACCTCCATGACCTCTTGGATCCTGATTTTGCGACGGGGTCCTTTCATGCCGTAAAGGGCGGCGAAAAACTCCAGATTTTCGAGGGCGCTTAGCTCGGTATAGAGCGCGTCGGATTGCGCCATATATCCGATTCGGCGAAGCATGCCCAGCTTCGGCATGAGCGTCCCGAATACACGTACTTCGCCGGAAGTGGCCGTATCGATCCCTGTCAACAGTTTGACGAGCGTGGTTTTGCCGGACCCCGACGGGCCGAGCAAGCCGAAGGTTTCGGCCGGGCGGACTTCGAGTGAGATATTTTCCAAAACCGTTTTTTTTCCGAAACGTTTACCGACGTGGGTCGCTTGAATAACCGATCCGTCATGAGACATTTAGCAGCCTCCTAATTGCATTGAAAATAAAATGAGTGAGTACTCACTTTTTAATATAAGTCAAAGTGCGCAAAATGTAAATGGGAGTGGATTTTTTTTAACATTTTACAAAGTATTACAATTCCTAAGAATTGATTTAACAATTCTGTACGACAATCAAGGCATAGCACAATATACCAATTCATCACCCCCACAAAGTTACATAAATTCTCAACTGCTTATCTGGTCACTTTGAGGGACCCTGGAAACAAAATCATAAAAAAAGGGTGAACCGAATGAAAAACAGTAAAATGCTCGGCATGGCTCTTGCTACCGCCGTATTGGCCTCGGCCACGGCAGTCGGTACCGCTGGAGCCGCCGTCAACACAAAAGCCGGGAATGCGGGAGCCAAGTCTACAGTAGCTCAAATCAAAACGTCAAACGTTAAACTTACCGTCGATGGCAGCCCAGTCTCCGTTAAAACGGTGACGGCCGAGAAAACAATGCTCTACTCGCTCCGGGATCTGGCAAACGCTTTGGGCGCCGACATCAAGCTTAGCGGAGGTAATCTGATCATCCAGGATGCTTTGCAACTGTACGAACTAAGCCTTAAAGTCGGCTCCAAAGATTACCGGGTAAACGGAGAAACGGTTCAATTCGGCACAGCCCCGCAACAGATCGGCGGAACGGTTTACGTCGAGTTGTCGCCGGTAATTGAAGCGCTTGGTGGCGAAATACTGTCAGCCAAGGGTGAACTGAGCAGCGTTGGCCGCTTGTCCGGTCAGTTTGACTTACCGTTTTTTGATGCCGCAGGGAATGTGATTGCCGCCAAAGAGGATGGAGAAGTTCCGCAATTGATCAAGCTGGATTCGGCCGGCCGGTATGAAGTCTTTTCCTCGAATCAGAATGCGGCGGGTGCGGTAGTTTCCCCGGATGGATCGCAGGCTGCCTTTACGGACGAGAACGGCGGACTTTACTTGCTGAATACGGTGAGCGGGTTGGTGAAGCAACTCGGTAAAGATACCTCGGTGAAGACGGATCTGTCCTGGTCTCAAGACGGCAAGAGCCTTTATTTTATCCAAGGGGACAAACAAGAGAAGATTGCATACATAAGCGTGGATACCGGTAAAGTGACCGAGTTGCTGGCGGATAAAGTGGAAAACAAATCCGGTGTGCGGGTTACGGAAGACGGGAAAAAAGCGATCTATTTCGTGCAAGTGACAGGTAAAGCCGAAACGGACAAAGAAGGCACGGAGGAGTCGCTCAAAATCGATTATTCCAAAGCAGGTACTCAGGTATTCTCTCTGGATCTCGCCACCAAAGATTCCAAGCCTGTTCAATTAACCAGCGATGCTTACAATAAGCTGTATCTTTCAGTGCTGGCGGATGGCAGAGCCATTTACGTAAGCGCAGATCCGGATGGCGTGATTCCGAACAGCGTGCTGAAGGTCATTTCTGCGGACGGTAAGAACGTGGCGGATTTAACGGGGGATCTGGATGTCGTTTCGGCAGTAGTGTCGGGAGGCAAACTGATCGTGCTGGCAGCGTTAGAAAACGGCAGCAAGGTTTATGAAGTGGCTTCGTCGGGAGTTAAAACGGAACTGTACAGTACGGATAAAGATGTGACCGAGCTGACGGTTTCCAAAACGGGGACGATCGCGCTGATCGCCGAAGGCAAGGTAGTGCTGGTGCAGGGCGGCAAAGGAACGGAATTAACCAAATAGAACGGAATCGAGAGGAGAATCATCCATGAAATTTTTCAAAAAATTATCATTATTCACCGTAGCATCCGCTTTATTGCTGTCATCGGCGATTGCGGGTACAGCCGGGGCCAAGGACGATTTGAAAGGCAAAATCACCGTGAACGGTTCGACGGCATTGCTTCCGCTCACTTTGCAGGCCGCAAAGGAGTTTCAAAAACTTCATCCGAAGGTTAAGATCGCTGCCAGCGGCAAAGGTTCCGTTACCGGCCCGCAGGCCGTTAAGAAAGGAATTGCCGATATCGGAGCGTGCGACTGGGACGCCAGTATCGATGTACCAGGGTTTAAGGCATTCGACGGTCAAGTGGCCAACAAGGTCGCCGTCATCCCGTTTGCCACGATCGTAAACAAAAGCGTAAAAGTCGATAATTTGACTACCGAGCAGCTTAAGGGCATCTATTCCGGTAAAATTACAAACTGGAAAGACGTTGGCGGAGAAGATGAGGACATTGTGGTGATCACCCGTTCCTTCGGTTCCGGCACGCGCGTTAATTACCAGGCTAAAGCACTGGGCGGTGGCGATATCGTGAAAAAAGAGAAGAACTATAAAGAAGTTGGCTCGAGCGGCGACATGAAAACGGCTGTAGCGACGACTCCGAATTCGATCGGTTACATCGACCTTACCTACATCAGCGGCAGTGACTTTAAAGCCGTGAAACATGACGGCGTTGCAGCGACTACGGAAAACGTCATTAACGGCAAATACAAAATCTGGTCCTACGGTTACTACATGACCAAAGGTGAGCCAACCGGGGCGACCAAAGCGTTTATCGAATACGTGCAAAGCAAAAAGTTCCAAGAAAGCTCGCTGAAAAAGCTCAAATTCATTCCGATTTCCGCCATGAAATAATTCGTTCTTATTGTTATCGTAACCCGGCCAGCCCTGTTTTTCGGGGCTGGCCGCTGTATGGGAGGAAACTATTGTGAGCATGCCAGTTCATCAAGCCGGCAATCCGGAGGAAGCAGACCCGGCTCCTTCGTCCAAACGCGTGTTGACCGGGCGGTTTAGCAAGGCCTTTTTTATAAATAAGCTGTTTAAAAATTATTTTCTGTTTAGCATTCTAACGCTCTGTGCCGTGCTGGCTATGGTCATCTTTTTTATCGGCAGAACGGCGGTCCTTGTATTTGGAGACGTTTCTCCGGCCGAGTTCTTCTTCTCGTTGGACTGGACGCCGGAAGAGGGACGCTTCGGTGCCGGATTGTTTATTATCAATACGCTGTCTTTAACCGTACTGACATTGATTATGGCTGTTCCGATTTCTGTCGGACTTGCGATTCTCATGGCTGAAATCGCTCCGAAATGGCTGAAAAAGTCCATCCGGCCGGTTCTCGATCTGCTGGTAGGCATCCCCTCGATCGTATACGGTTATCTTGGTTTAACCGTTCTGCTCCCGCTCCTTCGTGAGCTGAGCGGTGAGGGATTGGGGGACGGCTTGTTGGCGGCCGCCATCGTGTTGACGATCATGATTCTGCCGACGATCAGCCGGATTAGCGACGATGCCATCGGTGCCGTCCCGAAAAAATACCGTGAGGCCGCCTATGCGCTGGGCTCAACCCGCCTCCAGGTCATTTTCCGGGTTGTCTTGCCGGCGGCCGGCCGGGGAATTGTGGCCGCGGTCATTCTGGGGATGACCCGGGCCATCGGAGAAACGATGGCCGTTGTTATGGTAATCGGCAACACGCCACAGTTGGCTAAGTCGTTGTTCGCACCTGCGTCGGTGCTGACGAGCAATATCGTGATGCAAATCTCGAACGTCGAGTTTGATTCAACATGGAATTACGCACTGCATATGATGGCTTTCCTGCTGCTCCTCATTTCCTTCGCGCTCATTCTGATCATCCGCTATCTCGGAAAAAAAGGAGGGGCTGAATCATGAACCGGTTCGGCGCATCACGAAAACAGGCCCGCTCGCTGCGGTTGGACCGGATCGCAACGGCTTGTTTCTACGGGCTCGGCGCACTGGTCTTGCTCCTGATTTTTTGGCTTTTGTTTACGATTTTGGGGAAAGGGTTGCCGGGAATTACCCTGTCATTCCTGACCAAGCTCCCCGAGGAAATCGATCCCGGCGGCGGTATCGGCCCCATGCTGTTCAATTCCTTTTACGTGCTGATCCTGTCGCTGATCATATCTATTCCGATCGGAGTCGGGGCCGGTATTTACATGGCCGAATATGCGCCGAAGAACCGGTTTACGGAAGTGCTGCGGATCTGCGTCGAGTCGCTGTCCTCCGTTCCGTCCATCGTTTTCGGGCTACTGGGACTAGCGATCTTCGCTGAGCTGCTTGGCATCGGGCTTACGATTCTGGGCGGCGCGGTCAGCCTTGCGTTCCTCAATTTGCCGATGCTGGCCCGCGTCACTGAGGAAGCCGTCCGGGCAGTTCCGGACGACTTGCGGAATGCTTCGTATGCGCTTGGCGCGACGAAGTTTGAGGTGATCCGCACGGTCGTTCTCCCGGTGGCGATGGATGGTATTGTCACCGGCATTTGCCTTGTGGCCGGGCGGGCTTTCGGGGAGTCGGCCGTCATTATTCTGACGGCGGGCCTCAGCACGTCAGGAGAGATGTGGGACTTCAACCTGTTCTCGCCCGGCGAGACATTGGCGGTTCATCTATGGTACGTACAATCTGAAGCTATCGTGGAGGATGCCCGCCAGATTGCCGATAAATCGGCAGCGGTGCTGGTTTTTGTGGTGCTGCTCATCAACATGGTATTCCGAGTGCCCCTTTGGTTTAACAACCGGAAGTTGAAACGTTAAAAAAAAATCGCTGTATTCGCAAGCGGCGGAGGCTGGTTATCCGCTCTTGCGATACAGCGATTTTTTAATTCAGGGTTGATCTTGGACATGTTATTCTGCCTTTTGAAGCTGCTGGCGGATGTCTTCTTCCAGCGCTTCCGGCTCAGTGCGGGCACTGTATTGCGTTACGATATTGCCTTGGCGGTCGATGAGGAATTTGACGAAGTTCCACTCGATATCGCCCGTACGGTAAGGCTCCGGAGTATTTTCTACCAGATACTTGTATAACGGGTGAGCGTTCTCACCCTTTACATCGATTTTGCTGAACATCGGGAAAGTTACCTGATAGTTCAAGTCGCAAAAGCTTTTAATCTCATCCTCGGTCCCGGGTTCCTGTCCGGCGAATTGGTTGCAGGGAAATCCGAGTACGGTAAACCCCTTATCCTTATAAGTGCCGTAAAGATGCTGAAGCCCTTTGTAATGGGGGGTCAGGCCGCAGGCGCTGGCCGTGTTGACGATCAGCAGGACTTGTCCTTTGTACGGTTCAAGCGTGGTTTCTTTTCCGTCGATGGTATTTACCTGGAAGTTATACAGGGATTGACTCATGGCTCCGCCTCCGTTTTCAAATGTAATCTATTCAATTTTAACTATTAGTACGACGAAACTCAATTTGAATGGAAAATGGATCGATGATCAAAGGGAGCGAAATAGACTAAAAAGTGTAAAAAATATGAAAGTAAATCATTGGAATGCCTCTGTCGATTCCGGTTATAATTTAGGAAGATATTTTTTTTGAATATAGAAATCGGAATCGGAATTGGTTAAAAATGGGAGGCGGGAAGA
Source organism: Fontibacillus phaseoli (assembly GCF_003337355.1). Classification (GTDB taxonomy): domain Bacteria; phylum Bacillota; class Bacilli; order Paenibacillales; family Paenibacillaceae; genus Fontibacillus; species Fontibacillus phaseoli. The sequence continues at coordinate 285,711 of NZ_QPJW01000004.1, forward strand.
TGGCCAGGAAATCAAGAAAAGTGACTATCGTTGGGTCAGGTCTCGTCGGGGCGGCGTGTGCATATTCGATGATCAATCAGTCCATCTGCGATGAGATTATCATGGTGGACCGAACCTATGACCGTGCGGTGGCTCAGGCGCTGGACTTGTCGCATTGCATGGACTTTACTTCCAACAGAACAAAGGTCCATGCCGGTTACCTGGAGGATTGCAGGGATGTCGACGTAGTCGTGCTGACCGCCGGAGCCAATCCAAAACCGGGGCAAACGAGGCTGGATGTGCTGGAGGACGCGGAAAAAATCACCTCGGACATCGTGTCCCGCATCATGAGTAGCGGCTTTGACGGCGTGTTTGTCGTGGCGGCCAATCCGGTGGATATCGTGACTTATATCGTGCGCGAGGTTTCCGGATTTCCGCGTCATAAAGTAATCGGCACAGGAACCTCCCTGGACTCGGCGCGATTGAAAACGCTGCTGTCCGACGTTTTCTCCATCGACCCCCGCAGCGTAAACGGGTATGCGTTAGGAGAGCATGGGGAGTCCCAATTCGTAGCCTGGTCCCACGTGACGATCGGCGGGAAGCCGGTGCTGCAAATTCTGGATCAGCATAAGGAACGTTTCAAAGATGTGGATTTGAACGAGATCGCGCGCAAAACGAAGGATGCGGGATGGGAGATTTTTACCCGAAAGGGCAATACCCAGTTTGGAATCGGGAACGCGCTTGCCTACATCGTACGTTCGATTCTTAATGACGAGCATAAAATTATCGCTATCTCCGTCATCCTCGAAGGCGAGTACGGACAAAGAGACGTTTGCACCGGAGTCCCGGCCATCATCGGGGAAGGCGGCATTCAGGAAGTGGTAGAGCTCAACCTGACGGAAGAGGAACGGCTCAAATTTCAGCATTCTTGTTCCATATTGCGAAGCGCGATTCAGGGTCTTCCCGGGAAGGGTTGAATCCGCTGTCGCAGAACAGGAATTATCTCATTTAATGATGATTGGGATCGATGACGTTACTCAGTAAATGGAAATTGTGCCCGAAATGTTGAGGATGAGAGTTAATGAAAAATAGGGGTTCTCATCCCAGGGACGCAAAAAGCTCTCCCTATAGGGAGAGCTTTTAACTTATACGTCCCAGGAGGGATACTCGCGCTCCGGCGCGAGACTCCGCTCAGCCACTCCCGCAAAACGCGGGAGGCCTCGCTCCGACGAACCCCACAGGGGTTCTCATCCCAGGGACGCGAAAGGCTCTCCCTAGGGAGAGCCTTTAATTATTACGTCCCAGGAGGGATACTCGCGCTCCGGCGCGAGACTCCGCTCAGCCCCTCCCGCAAATCGCGGGAGGCCTCGCTCCGACGAACCCCACAGGGGTTCTCACCCCAGGGACGCAAAAAGCTCTCCCTAGGGAGAGCTTTTAACTTATACGTCCCAGGAGGGATTCGAACCCCCGACCGACGGCTTAGAAGGCCGTTGCTCTATCCAGCTGAGCTACTGGGACATGAAAAAATAAAAAACAGAAGCAAAAAATATTTTATCATAGCTAGTTAGGTTGTGCAACAGGTTTTTAGCAAGGCGCCAAATCGGACTGATGCGAACCGACGATTTTTTGTCTTCCATACTCTCTATGCTATAATTCTGGTGAATTAGACCGGAAGAAAGGAGGTGCCCTTATTAGCGGTCATCATCAGAGCGAGAAGGACAACCTTGTTTTATTTCCCAAAACATTGGATTTTTATCAGATAGAGCTGACGAGAATGCTGGAGACGGAGCGTTACGGCGAGGCTTCGGAGCTCCTGAAATTTTTGTTGCAATGCCAAGGGCAGGACTCCAGACTATACGAGGAATGGCAGGCGCTGCTGGATTGGCTGACAGACGCATTTCCCCTGCTGCAGGGGGGCGAATCAGGCAGTGTCGAGGATGATGAAATCGGCGAGGAAGACATGGCTAGGCAGCATGTGGAGGCCAAACTGGCGGAAGATAAAAATTATGCCGACAAGCTGCTGCATGCCGTCATGGAAAAGCCGATGTCCGAGCAGACGTTTCTGGCGCTGGAACAGCTCGCCTACCTGGATCGGCCGGAAGTCGACGATGAACTGATCGGCTGGCTGCACCGCAAGGAGATACATCCTCTCCTGCAATACCGGGTATTGCAAATTTTGCGGCGCCGGGGAACTCAAGGCATGATACCATTTTTCCGTTCGGGCGAACATGTGGAAATCGAAATAGAGTCGGTGCCGCTCAAACCGGAGGAATTTCCCCAGTCCGTTCAAATTGTTTTGGAGCGGGTGGGGGAGCAGACGCAGGTTCACGATCCGACGTTGTTTTATTTTGCCCAGGAACTTTGGACCCAATTTGTTATGGCGATTTACGGAACGAACGATTACAAATCGCTGCTTGGCGAAGAGGAGACCATGATCGATATTTGGGCAGCGGCGCTGCATCAAATGGTGGCCGACAGTCTGCCCGGGGGAATAAGCGATGAGGAAATTCGCAGTCTCTACGGCATTACGGACAGCCTACGTCTCCGTTTCGAACAAGCATACCGTTCTATGCGCCAGTTCGTTGCTGCCGGCGTGAACGGTTAAGAGTTTTTTCGGCAAAAGAGCTAGGTTGCTGCAAGTGTGGCTCCGAACGGCTCTTGTAAAAAGAAGTATTGTTGTTTATAATATAATGGTTATTCTGAACGTGGACTAAGGACAGCTATACTGGAACCAAGGTAGCTGCTTTTATCGCGCGATTCGGTTTCAGTATTTTAAGTATATGTGAAATTTGGAGGGGAAGGCATAAAATGAAAGCAACTTGGGAAAAAATAGAGAAGAACCTCGGCGTTCTTGAGGTTGAAGTGGAAGCGGAACGTGTATCCGTTGCACTTGATAAAGCTTTTCAAAAAGTAGTTAAGAAAGTAAACGTACCTGGTTTCCGTAAGGGTAAAGTACCACGGGGGATTTTTGAATCCCGCTTCGGTGTTGAAAGCTTGTACCAAGACGCCATCGATATTTTGCTTCCTGAAGTTTATTCTGAAGCGGTCGATCAAACCGATATTTTCCCGGTAGACCGCCCGGAAGTGGACGTAGAACAATTCGCTAAAGGACAACTTTTCAAATTCAAAGCTAAAGTAACAGTAAAACCTGAAGTGAAGCTTGGTGATTATAAAGGAGTCGAAGTTCCTGCAACTGACGTTGAAGTCAGCGAAGATGAATTGAACGAAGAGCTTACCCGTATGCAAGAGCGTCATGCTGAACTCGTTGTTATCGATGAGGAAGCGGCGCAAAATGGCGACACGGTTGTTATCGACTTTGACGGCTCGGTAGACGGTGTTCCATTTGAAGGCGGCAAAGCGGAGCGTTACTCGCTCGAGCTCGGCAGCAATACATTCATCCCTGGTTTCGAAGAGCAAGTGGTCGGTTTGGCAACAGGCGACTTCAAGGACGTAACCGTTACGTTCCCTGAAACTTATCATGCTGAAGAATTGGCCAGTAAAGAAGCGGTATTTAAAGTGAAAGTTCACGAAATCAAACGCAAACAGCTTCCTGAATTGGACGATGAGTTTGCCAAGGACGTTAGTGAATTCGACACGTTGAACGAGTATAAAGAAGACTTGAAGAAACAACTGGAATCCCGCAAGCAAAAAGAAGGCGAAGCGGAACGCGAGAAAGTGCTCGTTGATAAAGTCGGCGAAAGTGCAGAAGTTGAAATTCCGCAAGCCATGGTGGACAGCGAAGTTCAAAACATGGTCCGCGATTTCGACAACCGTCTTCGCGCTCAAGGCATGAACCTGGACATGTTCCTAGGTTTCTCCGGCCAAAGTATCGATGACTTGAAAGAACAGATGAAGGGCGACGCCGAGAAACGCGTTCGCAACAATCTGGTTCTGGAGCAAATCGCCAAAGCCGAGAAAATCGAAGCAACGGAAGATGAAATCAACAAAGAGCTTCAGGATATGGCTGAAGCATACAAACGCAGCACTGATGAAATCCGTAATATCCTTGCCGCAAACGGTTCGCTCGGTAGCTTGAATGAAGACGTGCTTCTTCGTAAGACGATTCAGTTCCTGCTTGAAAACTCCAAGGAAGTTCCAGCCGTAAAGACTGAAAAATCCGAAGAATCCAGCAAGCCGGCTGCCAAAAAGTCAACCAAGAAAGCAGCAGCTAAAGCCGAGCCAAAAGCAGAGGCTGAAGAAGCGGTAACCGAAGATAAACAAGACGAAGAATAAGCATCGTCTTTTCGCCTAAGGGATTCACGGGCACACCAACACATTACAAATGTTAAGGCACGTATACTAAAATGCGTGCCTTAATTTTTCACTTTTCGACATACATTTATTTCCAAAGTTGATCCGGACAACCCTTCGGTTACATATTGTATTTTCGGGAACATAAACTGTAATGTGTGAAAAATGACATGCGCGTTTGAACGTGATAGAATATTGTAGGGCGCAGGAAATTTGAAAAGGAAAAGAGGTTGGTCACATGAGTCTGGTACCTATGGTCGTAGAACAAACAAACCGGGGAGAACGGTCCTACGATATCTATTCGAGACTGCTCAAGGATCGCATTATTTTTCTCAGCAACGCGATCGACGATGACGTAGCCAATCTCGTGATCGCTCAACTGCTGTTTTTGGCAGCGGAAGATCCGGAAAAGGACATTCATCTGTACATCAACTCGCCGGGTGGTTCTGTTACAGCCGGGATGGGTATATATGATACGATGCAATATATCAAACCCGATGTGTCAACGATCTGCGTGGGAATGGCTGCCAGCATGGGGTCGCTTTTGCTTACTGCAGGAGCACCGGGCAAACGTTTTGCACTTCCGAACAGCGAAGTGATGATTCATCAGCCTTTGGGAGGAATCTCGGGCCAGGCAGCGGATATTAAAATTCATGCCGACTGGATTATCAAGACACGGGAGAAACTGAATCAAATCTATGTGGAACGGACGGGTCAACCCCTTGAAAAAATTCAGCGCGACACGGATCGCGATTTCTTCATGAGCGCGGAAGAGGCTAAGGCCTACGGGATTATCGACCAGGTCATTAACAAGCCCATTAAATCTTAAAGGGGTGTTTACATGTTTAAATTCAACGATGAAAAAGGACAATTGAAATGCTCGTTCTGCGGCAAATCGCAGGAACAAGTCCGCAAGCTGGTTGCCGGACCGGGCGTTTATATATGCGACGAATGTATCGAACTGTGCACGGAAATTGTGGAGGAGGAGCTCGGACATGAAGAGGAGCTCGATCTGAAAGAAATTCCGAAGCCCAAGGAAATTCGCGATATTTTGGATCAATACGTAATCGGGCAGGAACAGGCGAAAAAATCACTGTCCGTGGCCGTTTACAATCACTATAAACGGGTTAATACGCAAAGTAAGATTGAAGACGTCGAACTGCAAAAGAGTAACATTCTCCTGCTTGGGCCTACGGGTTCCGGTAAAACATTGTTAGCGCAGACGATGGCTAAAATTTTGAATGTCCCGTTTGCGATTGCCGATGCGACTTCCCTTACGGAAGCCGGTTATGTCGGTGAAGACGTGGAAAATATTTTGCTGAAGCTGATCCAAGCGGCTGACTATGATGTGGAAAAAGCGGAACGCGGCATCATTTATATCGATGAAATCGATAAAGTGGCGCGTAAATCGGAAAATCCGTCCATTACCCGCGACGTTTCCGGTGAAGGCGTTCAGCAAGCACTCCTGAAAATTCTGGAAGGCACGGTGGCTTCCGTTCCTCCTCAAGGTGGACGTAAGCACCCGCATCAGGAATTTATCCAAATCGATACGACGAATATTTTGTTTATTTGCGGCGGCGCCTTTGACGGGTTGGAGCAGATGATCAAACGCCGGATCGGCAAAAAAGTGATCGGATTCAATACGGGCAGCGATGGACAAAAGGATTTGAAACCGGGGGAATACTTGTCGATGGTATTGCCGGAAGATCTGCTGAAATTCGGATTAATTCCGGAATTTGTCGGCCGTCTGCCAGTCATCTCGACATTGGAGCCTTTGGACGAGAAGACCTTGGTCCGTATTCTGGCCGAGCCGAAGAACGCTTTGGTGAAGCAGTACCAAAAGCTGCTGGAGCTGGACAATGTAAATCTCCAGTTTGAGCCAAAAGCGCTTGAGGCGATTGCTCGCGAAGCGATCAAACGGAATACCGGCGCTCGCGGACTTCGTTCCATCATTGAAGGCATCATGCTTGATGTGATGTATGAAGTTCCTTCCCGCGATGACATCACGGATTGCGTTATTACCGAGAAAGTCGTTCTGGAGAAAACGGTACCCGAACTGGAAGACAAGAAGAGCAAGAAACAAGAAGAGAGCGCGTAAGGCTTTAAGCCGTAATCGCGACAAAATAGATGCCGAAATCTCCATCTTTGCAGCAGAAAGGTCCCTTGACGGGCCTTTCTTTGCAGGGGTGGAGCTTTGGCGTTATGGGGGAGACCTAAAATGTTCTTGAGACAAGATACGCGGCAGGTCAAGGTCGGGAATCTGACGATCGGCGGCAGCAATGAAGTGATCATTCAGAGTATGTGTACGACCAAAACGGCGGATGTAACCGCTACAGTTGCCGAAATTCACCGGCTTGAAGAAGCCGGATGTCAGTTGGTTCGTGTGACGGTCAACAATGAAGAAGCTGCTGCGGCCATCAAGGAAATTAAGAAGCAAATTCATATTCCGCTCGTCGCCGACATTCACTTCAATTACAAATTGGCTCTCATGGCCATTGAAAATGGTATCGACAAGGTCCGAATTAATCCGGGCAATATCGGCCGTCGCGAAAAGGTGGAGGCTGTGGTTAAGGCTTGTAAAGAACGCGGAATTCCGATCCGGATCGGAGTTAACGCCGGTTCCCTGGAAAGCCATCTGCTTGAGAAATACGGATATCCCACACCTGAAGCGATGGTGGAAAGCGCCTTGTTCCATATCGGTATTTTGGAGGAACTGGATTTTCACGATATTATCGTTTCGCTGAAGGCTTCGGACGTGCCGATGGCTATTGCCGCTTACAGTAAGGCTGCCGAAGTAATTCCTTATCCGCTTCATTTGGGAATTACGGAAGCAGGGACCCTGTTCTCGGGTACGGTGAAAAGCGCTGCGGGGATCGGGGCGCTGCTCTCCATGGGAATCGGATCTACGGTACGTATTTCGCTGAGCGCCGACCCGGTGGAGGAAGTGAAAGTGGCTCGGGAACTGTTGAAGACGTTCGGGCTGATTACCAATGCGGCTACGCTCGTTTCCTGCCCGACCTGCGGACGGTTGGATATCGATCTGTTCTCCATAGCCAATGAGGTAGAGGATTACATTTCGAATTTGAAGGTGCCGATTAAAGTGTCGGTCCTTGGCTGCGCCGTAAACGGCCCGGGCGAGGCTCGTGAAGCCGATATCGGAATCGCCGGAGCCAGAGGGGAAGGCCTTTTGTTCAGATACGGGGAGATGATCCGCAAAGTGCCCGAAGCAGAACTGCTGTCCGAATTGAAAAAGGAAATCGACCATATTGTCGAGGTCTACGAAGCGACTGGGGAAATTCCCGGGCGCAAGGAGCATCGTCCTACTGCCGCAAGATAAATGTCAACAAGCGCAAGCGTGAAAATTGGATGAACAAGCCTGAGGCGGAGCCTCGGGCTTTTTTGTACTTTTGGGAGTTTCCCGTTTTATGATGGAGCGAAAAGGCTATACTACCAAGTATCAGTCAAAGTGGGGAGGCCTGTGACATGGAACTGAATGTGATTCTGATGTCCGTCCAATTGTTTTTTGCCGTTGTAGTCGGTTTGTATTTCTGGAATCAGCTGCGCAGCCAGAAGGGAAACCGTACAGCGGTTGATCGCGAATCTCGCAAGGAGATGGAGAAGCTGCGCAAGCTGCGGGCGGTATCGCTCACCAAGCCGCTTGCGGAGCGGACGCGTCCTGCTTCATTGACCGATATCGTCGGTCAGAAAGACGGGCTCCGCGCGTTAAAAGCGGCGCTGTGCAGCGCCAATCCGCAGCACGTGATCGTTTACGGGCCCCCGGGGGTGGGCAAAACCGCAGCGGCGCGGGTTGTGATGGAAGAGGCCAAGAAGAATCCGGCCTCACCGTTTAAAGCCGACGCGAAGTTTATGGAGATCGATGCGACGATCGCCAGGTTCGATGAGCGCGGCATTGCGGATCCGTTAATCGGATCGGTGCATGATCCGATCTACCAGGGGGCCGGCGCTATGGGCGTCGCAGGCATCCCGCAGCCAAAGCCGGGGGCGGTTACGAAAGCGCACGGCGGGATCCTGTTCATCGATGAGATCGGTGAACTTCATTCGATCCAGATGAATAAGCTGCTGAAGGTGCTGGAGGACCGCAAGGTGTTCCTGGAAAGCGCCTATTACAATTCGGAAGATACCGGAACACCGGCTTATATTCACGATATTTTTCAAAACGGGCTGCCGGCGGATTTCAGGCTTGTAGGCGCTACAACCCGATCGCCGCAAGAAATTCCGCCAGCGCTTCGTTCGCGTTGCATGGAGATTTACTTCCGGCCGCTGCTTCCCGAGGAAATCGCACAGATCGCCGAGGATGCGGTGAAACGGATCGGCTTCCAGCCTTGTCCGGAAGCCGTGGACGTCATAAAAAAATATGCGACAAACGGTCGCGAGGCTGTCAATATGGTTCAGCTTGCAGCCGGTCTTGCCTTGACGGAGAAACGCGATCATCTGTTGGCTGCGGATCTGGAATGGGTGGCGACCAGCAGCCAGTTGACGCCGCGCCCGGACCGCAAAATTCCGTCGCATCCGGAAATTGGCGTGGTGAACGGGCTTGCGGTTTATGGCGCCAATATGGGGACACTGCTCGAAATTGAAGCCACGGCAGTGCCCGTTGAAAAAGGAAAAGGAACCTACAACATCACAGGTGTGGTGGATGAAGAAGAGATCGGCGGCGGCAGCAGGACGCTGCGGCGTAAAAGCATGGCGAAAGGTTCGGTCGAGAACGTCTTAACCGTCTTGAAGCGAATCGGTTTGGATCCATCCGGATACGATCTCCACATCAATTTCCCTGGCGGAACTCCGATTGACGGCCCCTCTGCCGGGCTGGCGATAGCTACGGCAATCGCTTCGGCAATCAAACGGGTTCCGGTAGATCACCGCATCGCTATGACCGGCGAAATCGGAATCTACGGCAAAGTGAAGCCGGTCGGCGGTGTCGTCGCCAAAGTGGAGGCCGCTTTCCAAGCGGGAGCTACGACTGTATTGATCCCAAAGGACAATTGGCAGAGCTTGTTTGAAGGCTTGGACGGTCTTCGCGTGATTCCGGTAGAGTCGGTAGGTGAAGTATTCCGGCATGTGTTCGGGGCCGAAGCCGAGAAGGATTTTGGGCTCACTGCAGGCGGGGAGCTCTTCCCGCCCGTTCCTGCTCCGGCACCGTTCCTTCATGCGGAATCGCCTCCACCCGGCGGGGTCATGTAAGGGCGATTTTTTCATGGGCGGCTGCCAATCAAGCAGCCGCTCTTCATTGGTGTTTTCATGTAACATTTGCTAAAATAGGAATGATATCTTACGAGAACGTTTGGAGGTGCAAAAGCGATGGGACCCCATAAACCCAAAGGCCGTCGTTTTCCTTTGCTGCCTTTGCGCGGCCTTCTCGTCTACCCTAGTATGGTGCTGCATTTGGACGTAGGCCGAGAGAAGTCTGTAAAGGCGCTGGAAAAAGCGATGGTCGACGACAATTTGATTCTCCTCTGTTCTCAATCGGAAGTGAACATTGAAGAGCCGACCCAGGAAGACATTTTTCGCATAGGTACGGTAGCGAAGGTCCGGCAGATGCTGAAGCTTCCCAACGGCACTATCCGCGTGCTGGTGGAAGGCATGGAACGTGCCGAGATCGTGGAATATTTGGATAATGAGGAATATTACGAGGTGATCGCGAAGGAGCGGCCGGAAGAAGATTCCGCCGACCCGGAAGTCGATGCGCTCATGCGCACGGTGCTTACCCAATTTGAACATTATATCAATTTATCCAAGAAGGTAACTCCCGAGACGCTAGCAGCGGTATCGGATATTGAGGAAGCGGGCAGGCTCGCGGATGTAATTACGAGTCACTTGTCGCTCAAAATCAAGGATAAGCAGGAGATCCTGGAGACGATTGATGTCAGACAACGGCTTGAGAAGCTGCTCGATATTTTGAACAATGAGCGCGAAGTGCTCGAACTGGAGCGGAAAATTAGCCAGCGCGTCAAAAAGCAGATGGAAAAGACGCAGAAAGAATACTATCTGCGCGAGCAGATGAAGGCGATCCAGAAAGAGCTTGGCGAGAAAGAAGGCCGCGCCGGCGAGGTGGAGGAACTTCGGGCCCAGCTTGAGGAGAAGAACTTGCCTGATAAAGTCCGCGAAAAGACGCAAAAAGAAATCGACCGTCTGGAGAAAATGCCTTCGAGCTCTGCGGAGGGCGGAGTCATCCGCAATTATGTGGATTGGCTGCTCAGCTTACCGTGGGACAACAAGACCGAGGATGACCTGGATTTGAGCAAGGCGGAGCAGGTGTTAAATGAGGATCATTACGGTCTGGATAAGCCGAAGGAACGCGTTCTGGAATATCTCGCCGTTCAGAAGCTGGTCAAAAAGCTGAAGGGGCCGATTCTTTGTCTGGTGGGACCACCCGGGGTCGGTAAAACCTCGCTCGCCCGTTCTATCGCCCGTTCGCTTGGGCGGGAATTTGTCCGGATCTCCCTTGGCGGTGTCCGAGATGAAGCCGAAATCCGCGGACACCGGCGTACCTATGTAGGTGCAATGCCGGGCCGCATCATTCAAGGCATGAAGACGGCAGGAACGCTGAATCCGGTATTCCTGCTGGATGAGATTGATAAAATGGCTTCCGATTTCCGCGGAGATCCTTCCTCGGCACTGCTGGAAGTGCTGGATCCGGAACAGAATAACACGTTCAGCGACCATTTTATAGAAGTGCCGTTCGACTTGTCGAACGTCATGTTCGTCACAACAGCCAATGCGGTGCATAACATTCCGCGTCCGCTGCTTGACCGGATGGAAATGCTCTACATCCCGGGCTATACGGAATTAGAGAAGCTGCAAATCGCTACCCGTTATTTGCTGCCGAAACAAAAGCGGGAGCATGGCCTGGAGCCGGAGCAACTGGAACTCGGCGAGGAGGCTTTGCTGCGGACCATCCGGGAGTATACCCGGGAGTCCGGCGTGCGGAATTTGGAACAGCAAGTCGCCGCGCTTTGCCGGAAAGCCGCCAAGAAGGTCGTTTCCGAAGGTTTGGAACACATCGAAATTCTGCCCGGGGACATCAAGGATTACCTGGGGGTTCCGAAATACCGCTACGGCGTGGCGGAACTGGAGGACCAGATCGGTACGGTGACCGGACTTGCCTGGACCGAGGTAGGCGGAGAAACGCTTGTCATCGAGGTAACCGTCGTGCCGGGCAGCGGGAAGTTGACTTTAACCGGGAAGCTTGGAGATGTCATGAAAGAATCGGCGCAGGCCGCGTTCAGTTATACGCGTTCCAAGGCGTCGGAGCTTGGAATAGCAACCGACTTTTATGAAAAGAACGACATTCACATTCACATTCCGGAAGGCGCTATCCCTAAAGACGGTCCTTCTGCCGGCATCACGATCGCAACCGCGCTGATCTCCGCATTGACTGGCCGCCATGTGTCCAAAGATGTAGCGATGACGGGTGAAATTACGCTGCGCGGGCGCGTGCTGCCGATCGGGGGATTGAAGGAAAAATCATTGGCCGCCCATCGGGCAGGCTACAAAAAAATATTGCTGCCGAAAGACAATGAGCGCGATTTGCGCGACATTCCGGACAGTGTGAAGGAAGACGTGGTTTTCGTGCCGGTGTCCCATATGGACCAGGTGCTGGAACATGCGCTTGTGGAACAGTCCGGGCTGCATTAGAGAGGATTGGAATCATGAAAATAACCAACGCAGAGTTTGTGATCAGTGCCGTTGGCCCCGATCAATATCCTGAGGACGCCTTGCCGGAGATTGCCCTGGCAGGGCGTTCCAACGTGGGGAAGTCTTCGATGATCAACCGCATGATTAACCGCAAAAATTTGGCCCGGACGAGCTCCACCCCCGGGAAAACCCAGCATTTGAACTATTACCGCATTAACGATGAGGTCTACTTTGTCGATTTTCCGGGGTACGGCTATGCCAAGGTTTCGAAATCCCAACGCGAGGTATGGGGCAAAATGATCGAGAAGTATTTGCTGGAGCGGGAAACGCTTCAATTAGTGCTGCTTGTGATCGATTTACGGCATCCGCCGTCCAAAGACGACGAATTGATGTACGATTGGCTGAAGCATTATGACCTGCCGGTCTGCGTCGTAGCTACAAAAGCCGATAAAATCCCGAAATCACGCTGGCAGAAACATCTGAAAATCATTAAGGAAGCGCTTGTCATGCGCGCCGGCGACCAGATCATCATGTTCTCTTCCGAGGAGGGCATGGGCAGAGACGAGCTGTGGGCCCATATTTCGCGATTTGCCTTTCCGGAAAGCCCGGAAGAGGCAGGGGAAGATAACAGAAAAAATTTGCCCGAATCGTTGGATAAAGAAGGGATTTGAAGAATGATCGGCAGGAAAGTGAGCATGCAGGGGGAATTTTGCATCTAAAAACGGCTTAAACCGTTTTTTTCTGAAAAATGGCAGGATTTCACGTTTTAGCCGCTGAGCAAGAAATTGAATGAGTAGTGTATAATTATTTTAAAGGATTGTTAAAAGAATTGAGGAGATTTTTATGGCTCAGCGGTTAGCCACAGAGTATGTTAATGCCAGTTTAAGTTTGTCGGAAGTTCAGATGTCGCAGTTTGTTCACAAAGTCTATGATCCTCATGTCCGCCAGCGGGTGAAAGTGCTGGACAACGGCGGCCAAGTGGTGGTACTGGAGGATGACGGCGGGGAAGAAGTCCATCTGCCTTTTGACCGCAAAGACGGTTATTATGTCTGTGAATTGTCTTTCCGCTTGGAAACACCACATTTAACGAATGTCATGAGACTTTTGTTCGCTGCTTTCAAGGGCTCCGGAATGGTTACAAGAATTTATAACGGATTCATGATGATGTATTATTATCAAAATGGCCGGGTACGCAAAATCGTGGAATACTCCCGTGACTCGTACAAATTGGTGTTCGAATTCAAGGACACTCTGGGAGAACTCCAAAGAATCTACCGGAATAATGATGTGGAACGGGAGATTGAGTCGATTCACGGAAGCATCAATACCCTGCTCGACAAACGCATTATCGCCATGGACCCAGAAGCCGTGAACCTCATTGACGATGAACTCCGCGGCTGCACGCGCCGATTATTCGTACTGGAAGCATAGTAATTTCTAAATAGCAGCTTCAACCCGCCGACAAGGATGACCATTCCTTTTCGGCGGGTTTTTCCACTTTTAGGATTCACCTTTCCTGAAATGATCAAGTGAGCAAGCAGGAGTAGTCCAAAAAAGGGGGGACTCAGGACCAAGTTTTCTATGCGGAAATCCAGGAGGACGGATCGTTTTTTCTGGACAAATATCAGGATTTCATTCATTGAAATTCCCGAAAAATGCGCACAACGAACCTATGAAAAGAATATTATTTATCTGGAAGCAAAAAAGTATTGCATTTGTCTCCGAGAGATGTTATTTTTAATCTCGTTGAAAAGAATATAGGAACCAGGATTCACTCAGGACATGGAGATGTTGCGAGAGATTTTTCCCTCGGGAAGTGAATGACGTAGGTCCTAGCGGATGAAATTTTTTCAAACATTTTATTCCTAGGAAGGGGGAACCGGAAGATGGAATATTCAACTTTCGGAAGACACGTTGCTGTTGATACTTGGGGAGTCGACTTTGAGGTACTGAACAACGCGGAGTTGCTGCAAGTTCATTTGGTGGAAGCCGCCGAAGCTTGCGGAGCCACGGTGATGTCCGTGCAAGCCAAACAGTTTGAACCACAAGGTGCTACGGTGCTTGTTTTGCTGTCGGAGAGCCATCTCTCGATTCATACGTATCCTGAGAGAGGTTTTGCTGCGATTGATTGTTACACATGCGGAGAGACTGTAGATCCGCAAATGGCGATTGATTACCTGGTGACTGTTTTGCAACCGGAAAAATGCTATGCAAAGAAATTGATTCGCGGTTTGGGCGAACTTGAAGTGGTAACGCCTGAAATTAATCAAGTAGAGCTTGTTTAAAAGCGATCTTTATAACATAAGAAAGATGGGTAAACTAAGATAACCATGGAACTTTCCATGGTTATTTATTTTTAGCTATGTGGCTTCATATTTCATAAATAATTCATAAAAAAATCATAGAAATTGCAGGGTAACGGACTACCCCTGTGATATAATTAACATAGTTTGTTTGCATATATTGCTGTGACATCTTTTAGAGGCAGGTGAACTTGCAATGCACATTGTCGTAGTCGGGCTGAACTATCGGACGGCGCCTGTTGAAGTCAGGGAACGTTTTTCGTTTGCGGATAAAGATATGCCGCAAGCGCTGCAGGAGCTTCTACGCACCAAAAGTGTATTGGAAGGCGTCATTATTGCTACCTGTAACCGGAGTGAAATTTATGTGGTCGTAGACCGGCTGCATATGTGCGGGTATTTTATTCGTAGTTTTATGGAGAAATGGTTTGGGATTCCACGTGAGGAGTTTACCAAACATTTATATATGTATGAGGACGAGCAAGCGATACGTCATCTTTTCCGGGTATCTTGCGGATTGGACTCCATGGTGCTCGGCGAGACGCAAATTTTGGGTCAGGTCCGCAACGCATTCCTCCTGTCTCAAAGCGAAAAAGCGACGGGCAAGTGGTTTAATATGCTGTTTAAACAGGCCGTGACTTTGAGCAAGCGGGCTCACTCGGAAACCGCAATCGGTGAAAGTGCCGTTTCCATCAGTTATGCGGCTGTTGAGCTGGGCAAGCGGATCTTTGGCAGCTTCAGCGGGAAAAAGGTTCTGATTCTGGGAGCCGGCAAGATGAGTGAATTGACCGCTAAACATTTGAGCGGCGCGGGAGCCGATGAAGTGTTTGTCGCTAATCGTACCTTCGCACGGGCCCAGGAACTGGCTTCCAAATTCAGCGGTACTTCCTGCTCCATGCAGGAGGCGATGCAGCGGCTGGAGGAAGTGGACATTCTGATCAGCTCCACCGGCGCTGAAGGCTATGTCGTTACTTCATCGCAAGTGTCGCAAAGTATGAAGCAGCGTCAGGACCGTCCGTTATTCATGATTGACATCGCGGTTCCGCGGGATATCGATCCGGCGATCAGCGAATTGCAGAACGTATTTCTGTATGATATCGATGATCTTGAAGGTATTGTGGAGAGCAATCTGGAGATGCGGCGGGGGGAAGCCTTGAAAATCGAGGACATGATTGAGGAAGAAATCGCGGCTTTCGGTAACTGGCTTCAGACGTTGGGCGTTAAACCCGTCATCCGCGCCTTGCAGGAGAAATCTTCTTCGATTCACGAAAGCACGCTTGAAAGTATGTTCAACAAGCTTCCCGAGCTTGACGAGCGCCAGCGGAAAGTCATACGCCGATTGACCAAAAGCATCGTGAACCAGATGATGCATGATCCGATTAACCGCATTAAGGAAATGGCGGGCGAGGAAAACGGAGCGGAAGCACTGAACTGGTTTACGGAGATTTTCGCCTTGGAAGATCAATTGGAGATGTTAGCCGATTCCGCCGGTAAGGAAAGCGTCGCTTCCCTAGAGATACCTGAATCTTCGGCGGATGAGAAGCAACCGCTGGAGGAAAAGCCGTCGCTGTCCCTGGTACAGGCATCGGTTTAGTTATATGCCCTGGGCTTACTGTTTCATCCTGCACTGCAGAATTTCTGCAGCCGGAGAGACTGTCGGCACGGGGCTTATTTCTATCGCTGGAAAAATGCTGGGGTGTACAGTATGCTATACACAATGGCTAACGCGATAATTAGTTGATAAGAGGCATGGACCTGTTCTGTGGCCGGGGAGGGTTGCTTTTGACACATTATGTTCCCTTAATGATGAACCTGGAAGAACGAAGGTGCGTTATCGTTGGTGGCGGAACTGTAGCGGAGCGAAAAGTGGCTTCCTTGATCGAAGCGGGTGCAGAAGTAACGCTGATTTCTCCAACAGCGACGAACCGCTTGCAAGGTTTTCATAGTGAAGGTCGGATGGACTGGATTCAGCGCGGTTATCAAGCTGGCGATCTGGCTGGCGCCTTTTTGGCTTATGCCGCAACGGACCGGCAGGGCATTAACGATGAAGTTGTCCTGGAAGCCGAAGGATTGGGCATTCCGGTTAATCATGCCGGGGACGGGAGCAGAGGCTCCTTCATCACTCCGAGTATCGTGCGGCGCGGAGGCCTGATTTTGGCTGTTTCTACGTCAGGAGCGGGACCTGGAGCTTCCAGGGCGCTAAGCCGGGAAATCATGGAACGGTATGGCGATGACTATGAAACTTATGTGGATTTTCTGAGTTTTGTCAGGACTGCGGTGAAAAGGCGGGTTCAAGACCGCCAAATGAGGGCAAGGCTGTATAAATCATTGGCTGAAATGGATATATTGTCATCGATTCGGGAAGGGCGCTTCCAACCCTGGAACGAGGCGGAAGTGATAGCATGGATGGATTCATACCGGGAGGAATGAAGATGATAAAGCGAACTATAGTAGTAGGAACCAGACAGAGCCAATTGGCCTTGACGCAAACGGGCCATGTGATCGAGGCGTTGAAGGCGATTTGCGAGGAACATCGGCTGCCGTACGATTTTGAAATCAAAAAAATAGTTACTAAAGGGGACCGCATCTTAGACGTCACGTTGTCCAAGGTCGGCGGAAAGGGCTTGTTTGTCAAAGAAATCGAACAAGCGATGCTGGACGGGGAAATCGATCTGGCGGTACATAGTATGAAGGATATGCCTTCCGAATTGCAGGAAGGCCTGGTGACTGGGGCCGTACCAAAACGGGTGGACCCCCGAGATGCATTCATCTCAAGAGAAGGACTAAGCCTGGACAAGTTACCACAGGGAGCCAAGGTGGGGACTAGCAGCTTGAGACGATCAAGCCAGCTTAGCGCTTATCGCCCCGATCTCGTAATCGAACCGTTACGGGGAAATATAGATTCCAGGTTGCGGAAGCTAGAGACGGAAAACTTCGATGCGATTATTTTGGCGACTGCCGGATTGTTCCGGATGGGCTGGGAGGATAGAATCACTTCCCATCTCCCCGTGGATATTTGTTTGCCGGCGGTAGGACAGGGGGCGCTCGGCATCGAGTGCAGAGAAAGTGATGACGAGGTCCGTCACTTGCTTTCGCTCTACAATGATCCGGAAACGGCGCTGACGGTTGGAGCGGAGCGCAGATTCTTGGGTGTGCTTGGCGGGAGCTGCCAGGTTCCAATCGGTGCTTACGCCGTATTGGGTAAACATCATTATGGGGACGACGAGAGTGGCCTTTCCGGCGAAATCGTGCTGACCGGTATGGTCGGGACGCCGGACGGAGGTGTTGTCCTGAAAGAAACGATGGCGGGAAATGACCCTGTGACGCTAGGAGAGGCGGTAGCGGACAAGCTAATTTCCAGAGGAGCGGACGAAATTTTGGCAGCAGCCGGGGAGTGAAGGACATGACGGGAACGAAGGGGAAAGTGTATTTAGTCGGGGCAGGACCCGGAGATACAAGGCTGATTACTTTGAAAGGTCTCGATTGTCTGGAAAAAGGGGATGTAGTCGTTTATGACCGCCTCGCAAATCCAAGCTTACTGAGGAAAATGAAGCGAGGGGCCGAAAAAATATATGTTGGTAAACGGACGGACCGCCACACGATGAAGCAGGAGGATATCAACCAGTTGTTGGTTGATCTGGCTTTGACGGGCAAAACGGTCGTGCGCCTGAAGGGCGGGGATCCGACCATTTTCGGGCGCGTCGGCGAAGAAGCCGAATTGCTTCGTAAACATGGAATACCTTATGAAATCGTGCCGGGCATTACCGCTGCGATATCGGTCCCGGCTTATGCCGGGATTCCGGTAACGCACCGTGATATGGCTTCTTCGCTTTCGATCATTACCGGGCATGAGAGCCCGGACAAGCTGGATTTGTCGATCAATTGGGAAAAGGTGACCAACGCTACGGGGACGCTTGTGTTTATGATGGGCGTAGCTAAAATCGGGTATATCAGCAAACAGCTGATCTCCTATGGCAGACCGCTGGAGACGCCGGTCGCCCTTGTGCGCTGGGGAACCCGCGCCGAACAGGAGACGCTGACCGGTACGTTATCCGATATTGAGCAGAAGGTCATCGAGGCCGACTTTAAGCCGCCGGCCGTCATCGTCGTCGGGGAAGTCGTCAAACAGCGGGAGCAGTTGAAATGGGCCGAAGATATGCCCCTTTTCGGCAAGCGGATACTTGTCACCCGTTCTCGTTCCCAGGCTAGCGAACTGGTTCGGCAGATCGAGGACCTCGGCGGGGAGGCCTATGAGTTTCCCGTTATTGACTTTGAAATGCCGGCTGGCGACGTTCTGAACAGTACTAGCGAGGCTCTGGACAAGTTGACGGAGTATGACTGGGCTTTTTTCAGCAGCGTAAACGGAGTTGAATTTTTCTTCAAACACCTGGACAGGCTGGGAAAAGACGTCCGTTCACTGTTTAAAGCCCGAATCGCTGCTGTCGGCCCGGCGACGAAGGAGGCGCTGCGGAAGTACGGTATCTGCGCCGAAGAGCTGCCTGGACGATATCAGGCCGAAGGGCTGCTGGAGCAATTCGAAGGGGCGCTGAAGGCGGGGCAGAAAGTCTTGTTGCCGCGCGGCGACTTGGCCCGCTCCTGGTTGCCTGACGTGCTTCGCGAGCTGGGACTGGCCGTTACGGAAGCCGTAATGTATGCCACCGTCCCGGTCGGAGAAGATGACGACGAACTGGCCAAGATGCTTAAAGAAGGCCGCATTCATGCCGTTACCTTTACCAGTTCCTCCACCGTCACGAATTTCGTCGGCGCTTTGAAGGCGATGGGATTCGAAGATCCGGTGGAGGCTTTGAGCAGGGCGCAGATTGCCTGCATCGGACCGGTTACTGCAAAGACGGCCGAAGATGCCGGCCTTTCCGTCGGCATGCTTGCTCAGGAGGCTACCATCGATAGCCTGGTGGCGAGGTTGTGCGATTGGCAACAGGAAAGTGAAATTAAGAAATAGCCGGCTTGGCTGTAATATATGTGAATCCAGGAGGTAATTCAGCATGAGTTTTCCTATAGTAAGACACCGTCGTTTGCGGCAATCGCCCGCGATTCGCGGTATGGTGCGCGAAACGGTATTGACGGTGGATGATTTCATCCAGCCGATTTTTGTCACTTATGGCAGCGGCGTGAAAAACGAAATCTCATCCATGCCGGGCGTGTATCATTTTTCGCTCGATACGCTTGAAGAAGAAGTAAAAGAAATCGTAGACCTTGGCATCCCTGCGGTGCTGCTCTTCGGTATTCCGGAAAGTAAAGACAGCGTAGGTTCGTCGGCTTTCGCCGAGGCCGGCATCGTTCAGCAAGCGACCCGCAAAATTAAATCTTTGTATCCCGATCTGCTTGTCGTAGCGGATACCTGTCTGTGCGAGTTTACCGACCACGGCCATTGCGGCATGGTGCATACTTTTGAGCGGGACGGTCATGTATGCGGCGATGTCATGAACGACGAATCGCTGGATTTGCTAGTGCGTACCGCGGTTTCCCAAGCCCGGGCGGGTGCGGACATCATCGCTCCGTCCAACATGATGGACGGCTTTGTACAGGCTATCCGTTCAGGATTGGATGAGGCGGGGTTCGCTAACGTGCCGATTATGTCGTATTCGGTTAAATATGCCTCCGCGTTTTACGGTCCATTCCGCGAAGCGGCCGATTCCGCGCCGCAATTCGGCGACCGCAAAACCTATCAGATGGATCCGGCCAATGCGCGGGAAGCGCTCCGGGAAGCGGAGTCCGATGTGCTGGAAGGCGCGGACATGCTGATGGTAAAACCGGCGCTGGCTTTTATGGATGTACTGCGAATGCTCCGCGACCAGTTCGATCTGCCGCTCGTCGCTTATAATGTCAGCGGCGAGTATTCCATGGTCAAGGCGGCGGCTCAAAAAGGATGGATCAATGAGCGGGCTATCGTAACGGAAATGCTGCTGGGCATGAAACGGGCCGGAGCGGATATCATCATTACGTATTTTGCCAAAGACGCCGCGCGCTGGCTGCGCGAGGGTAAGTAAGAACAACCCATCAACGGACAAGGAGAGGGTTTTGATGAGTGAAAAGATCGGTCGCCGCGGCGAGGAGTTATCCAAGCAGGCTTTCGAGGAAGCGAAACAATTTTTGCCGGGCGGCGTGAATAGTCCGGTTCGGGCTTATAAATCGGTTGGCTTAACACCAGTTTATATAGAACGGGGCGTAGGCTCGCGGATCTATGATATCGACGGGAATGAGTATATCGATTATGTCGGCTCTTGGGGTCCGCTTATTATGGGCCATGCCCACCCGGAAGTGGTCTCAGCGCTGCAAGAGACGACTGCCAAGGGGACGAGCTTCGGCGCTCCCACGTTGCTGGAGACGAAGATGGCCAAGCTGGTTGCCGAGCGTGTTCCGTCGATCGATGTAGTCCGGATGGTCAATTCCGGGACGGAGGCGACGATGAGCGCGATCCGGCTGGCGAGAGGTTATACGGGCCGGAACAAAATATTGAAGTTCGAAGGTTCCTATCATGGCCATGCGGACAGCCTGCTGATTAAGGCCGGGTCCGGCGTGGCTACACTGGGTCTTCCCGACAGCCCGGGTGTGCCGGAAGGGGTAGCGGCAAACACGATCACCGTCCCCTACAACGATCTGGAATCCGCGGAGCTGGCCTTTCAGCGGTTCGGCACGGAGATCGCGGGCATAATAGTGGAGCCCGTGGCCGGAAATATGGGCGTCGTTTCGCCTCAGCCGGGCTTTCTGGAAGGTCTGCGCCGGTTGACGACGGAGCACGGAAGCCTGTTGATTTTCGATGAAGTGATGACCGGCTTCCGGGTTCATATCCACTGTGCCCAAGGCCGTTTTGGGGTTACCCCGGATCTGACTTGCCTCGGGAAAGTGATCGGC
Source organism: Fontibacillus phaseoli (assembly GCF_003337355.1). Lineage (GTDB taxonomy): Bacteria > Bacillota > Bacilli > Paenibacillales > Paenibacillaceae > Fontibacillus > Fontibacillus phaseoli. The sequence goes on from NZ_QPJW01000004.1 coordinate 306,770, forward strand.
GGAGGACTTCCTGTCGGAGCCTATGGCGGCAAGCGCGAAATTATGGAGCAGATCGCACCGAACGGACCGATTTATCAGGCCGGAACGCTAAGCGGGAACCCGCTGGCCATGACGGCCGGATTCTCGACGTTGTCGCTGCTGACTCCGGAAGTTTATGACCGTCTGGAAGTCTTGTCGGCAAAACTTGGTGCCGGATTCGCGGCCAATGCCAAGGAAAAGGGGATTCCTTACACGATTAATCGCGTTGGATCCATGGTGTGCCCATTCTTTACGGATTCGGAAGTGATTAATTTCGAAACGGCCAAGAGCAGTGATCTGGATCTGTTCCGCCGCTATTTTGCCGCGATGATTGAAGAAGGCATCCATATTGCACCATCCCAATTCGAAGGGATGTTTGTTTCCGGGGTTCATACCGAGGCTGACATTGATGCAACGATTGAGGCGCACCGCCGTGCGCTGCAAAAGCTGTGAGTACCGGGATGAACGGACAGAAGCGCGGCGAGTGGCTGGAACTCATGCCGGGCAAGCTGAATCCGCCGGAACAGGGGGGCCGCTATGAAGCGGCCCTCATTTGGCTTGAACGCGTTTTCGGCTTCCCGCCAAAATTGCAGCGGTCCCTTGACGCGGAAGGCGGAATCAAGCTGGCAGGAGATCGTCTCCGACTGCGGTTGTTCCCGCCTAGTACTTCGCAGTACGAGCCGGTAGATCGCCCCGTAGAGATACTGTACGAGGATGATTTCTCCCTTGTTGTACATAAACCCGCCGGCATTAAAATCCATCCGGACGGAGTGAACCCGGAGCCTTCGCTTGCCAATCTGGTATCGGCAATCTATTCGCAGCGGGGCGAGCCGGTAGCCCCCGAACATATCCACCGTCTGGACGAATATACATCCGGGCCGGTACTATACGCCAAAAATACTTATGCCCAGCTTAAACTGGACGCTGCCATGGCGCGAAAGGAAATCGGCAGGGTTTATGTGGCGCTGGCGGAAGGAATCGTGAATCCTTCCCTCAGCAGCATTAACGAGCCGATCGGCAGGGACCGTCATCATCCTTCGCGCCGTCGCGTGTCTCCGTCAGGTAAAGAAGCTAGGACACGGGTGGAACTCCTGGAGACTTATTCGAAGGCCAGCCTGGTACGTCTCATTCTCGAAACCGGGCGGACCCACCAGATCCGCGTTCATCTGAGCCATGTCGGTCATCCGTTGATCGGCGATGCATTATATGGCGGAAGCACCCGTTATTTGCCGTATCAGGCGCTTCACGGGGAAAGCCTGGCCTTCCCGCATCCTTTAACCGGTGAGACCGTTCATGTAAGTGATCCCTGGCCGGCGGAGTGGGACAAACTTCGGGCCAAATTGCTTGACGCGCAGTAACAAAGTAACGTGGAATTTCGCCCGCCGGGAACATCGAATGCTTATTGCTTTTATGGTGAAAAAGCAGGCATGCACTCTTTTTTCAAGCATATAGATAAAAACGAGCGATGATTTGGACCATGCAGTTTTCTGGATACAAAATCATGTTTGTATATGCTGAAAGGAGGCAATATTTTTGGCGGATCAATCCTACGGTCTGAGGTTCGATATTTATGAACGAGTACATTTGTCTGAAAATGTGGTAGGGATCGACGAACTGGAAGAAATTGAACTGTTCCCGAAAATTCAGGTCATCCCCGGGGAAGAATATGCTTCGCTTCGCGGTCACTTGTTGCTGTCTGGACTTTATCGGGGCGGGGGCGGTACGCAAGAACTGGAACACTGGATTCCAGTGGAGATTACGATTCCGCTCAGCCGGGTCGGCAAACTGGAGGATATCGCGGTTGAGATCGAAAATTTCGATGTCGACCTGCTCAGTGCCCGCAGCCTGAACATTACGGGCGTTTTGTCCCTGCAAGGAATTGAAACCTCGTCGCTGACCGTGGAGGCGGAGGAGTGGAAGGACCGTGAATTTGTGGCGTCCCACGAGCCTTTCGCTGATTATCGCGGCGATGGGCAACCCGAGAGTAAGTTTTCAATCAGAGAAGGATTGGACGCTGAAACTCTTGAACGCAGTTATACCGAACATTTCCGTACCTGGGAGAAAGAAGCCTTGCCGGAATTGAGCGATACGGACGAGCAGCAAAGCATATTGACTTGGAACGATAGCGCATCCCCGCTTTTTGCCCAGTCCGTTTTGGCGGACAAGGAGGCGGAGGAGCTGGAGGAGAATCCGGCTGCCAACGAAGCCGATTTCTCGAATGAAGATCACTTTAAGAACCGGGATCAAGAACTCCAATTTGCAGAAGAGCAGCAATCCTGGTTTAAAGAAGAACAGCAGTCATGGTTTAGAGAAGAAAGTCGCCCTTCGGTAGCGGTTTCGGAGATTGCCCTGGATGATTTGGCGGACCAGGTTCAGACCGAAAGGGAAGAAGCGTCTCCATTCTCCGGAGAAACACCGTTTCAGTTTGAAGCGGATGCCCCTGTTTTCTCCGAATTAGAGAAGGAAGAAGACGTACTATCCGGGGATGACAGTCAAGATACCGAAATCCGTCCCGGGGTGGAAGAGAAGAAAGAGCTCAAAATTGCCCTTGGCAGCAAAAAGAGCGGAGACAGCCCGCAGGAAACCCAATTCGGCATCAGCAAACTGTTGTCCACGCATCGTACGGATACTGAATCCGGGCATATTTTGCAGGAAGATCAGAGCGCCGTTTTGACGGCGGAACAAAGCGATGGAGAAGAAGTCCGCTGGAAGAGCTTGTTCATCGGAAATACGGAGGATCAGACGCCATTCCGCAAAGTCAGACTGGTGATTGTCCAGCGTGAAGAGACATTGGATGAGATTGCGGAGCGGTATCAGCTCAGCTCCCGGGAACTGCAGCTTTATAACCGTCTGTCGGAGCAACATATATCGGAGGGACAGGTGCTTTACATCCCTTAATTATTACTGCTTATGTTAAAAAGCTGCACGCTGAATGTGCGGCTTTCTTTATTATTGTCCTCTGTAAGCGACAGTTGTCTATTTTCGATCCCTTTTGTTGACTCATGAAGGTATTCAAGCTATTATGATAAAGATAAACTCAAAAATTCTTTATTGTAAAGACTTGGAATGGGAAGAGTAGGCAGTGAACCCTTCAGAGAGCGGAATTGTTACGCTGGAAAATTTCGCAGGACACAGCTGTCCGAAGTCGCCCGGGAGTCGTCCGTTTGATCCGCAGATATGTAGGTTAGAACGGGCCGGCAGCAGCCGTTATCTGTTTGAGTGTCGCATGTGAAAATTCACCTGATCCCGGAAATTTGGGATATAAAGAATTGAAGCCTGCGAAACAAAGGTGGTACCGCGAAAGATAAGCCTTTCGTCCTTTGAGACGAGGGGCTTTTTTGTGTTTTTTGCCTTCGGTAATCGATATGCAGGCTGACCAGCCTGCCCTGCTCCCAGTAGCTGCACCCTTCATGGATATCGCCTACCGCCTAGGTCATTTAATTGTTACGGAGGTTTGATACAATGACAGAAAACCATGAACAATCCCAGTCGGCCGAGATGCCGACCACGTACGATCCGAAAGCGGCCGAGCAAAAATGGTATCGCTATTGGATGGAAGGCGGCTTTTTCAAGGCCGGAAAAAAACCGGAGGCAGAGCCTTTTACGATTGTGATCCCGCCGCCCAATGTGACCGGCATGCTGCATATCGGCCATGCGCTGGACTGCACGCTTCAGGATATTTTGATCCGTACGAAGCGGATGCAAGGTTATGATGCGCTTTGGCTTCCGGGATCGGACCATGCCGGGATCGCCACCCAGACCAAAGTGGAACAAAAGCTTCGCGAAGAGGGCGTGACACGTTACGATCTCGGACGCGAGAAGTTCCTTGAGAAGGTTTGGGAATGGAAAGATAAATATGCGGCTTCCATTCATGAGCAGTGGGCTAAAATGGGCTTTTCCCTTGATTATTCGAGGGAACGGTTTACCTTGGATGAAGGCCTTTCTTTGGCGGTACGCGAGGTGTTCGTCAAGCTCTATGAAAAAGGCTTGATCTACCGGGGCAAGTACATTATTAACTGGGACCCGGTTGCCCGCACGGCGCTATCCGATATTGAAGTGGAATATAAAGAAGTTAACGGCTATTTGTATCACTTGCGGTACCCGCTTAAAGACGGCAGCGGTTTTATTACGGTTGCCACCACGCGGCCCGAAACGATGCTTGGCGATACGGCGGTAGCCGTTCATCCCAAGGATGAGCGTTATAAGGATCTGGTAGGCAAAATGCTCGTTTTGCCGATTACCGGCCGGGAAATTCCGGTCATTGCAGACGATTATGTCGATAAGGAGTTCGGTAGCGGGGCCGTGAAAATCACGCCGGCGCACGATCCGAACGACTTTGAAGTAGGCCTGCGCCATGAGCTGCCGCAAATCATCGTGATGGATGAGAGCGGTACGATGAACCAGGAAGCGGGTAAATATCAGGGGCTCGATCGAAGCGAATGCCGCAAGCAAATCGTTAAGGATTTGCAGGAAGCGGGCATTCTGGTTCGTATTGAGGACCATGTCCATCAAGTAGGGCACAGCGAACGGACAGGAGCTGTAATTGAACCGTTTTTGTCAACACAATGGTTCGTAAAAATGAAGCCGCTGGCTGAAGCTGCAATCGCCTCCCAAAAATCTGGCGACGGCGTTCAGTTCGTACCGGACCGCTTTGAAAAAACGTATCTTCATTGGATCGAAAATGTCCGCGACTGGTGTATCTCCCGGCAATTATGGTGGGGGCACCGCATTCCGGCCTGGTATTGCGAAGCGACCGGGGAAATGGTCGTTGCCCATGATGAGGCGGAAGCCAAGGCCAAGCTGGGACGGGATGATATAAAACAGGATGAGGATGTTCTCGATACCTGGTTCAGCTCCGCTTTATGGCCTTTCTCGACACTCGGCTGGCCTAACGAAGAGAGCGAAGATTTCAAGCGCTATTTCCCTACAAGCGTACTGGTTACGGGGTATGACATCATTCCGTTCTGGGTCTCCCGCATGATCTTTACCGGATTGGAGTTTACAAAATCGATTCCGTTCAAGAATGCCTTGATTCATGGCCTGGTTCGCGATAGTGAAGGCCGCAAAATGTCCAAATCGCTGGGCAATGGGGTCGATCCGCTAGAAGTAATCGAGAAGTACGGCGCCGATGCGATGCGATATATGCTCTCGACCAGCAGCACGCCTGGACAGGATCTTCGCTTCCATTGGGAACGCGTAGAGCAGGCTCGTAACTTTGCCAATAAAATCTGGAATGCTTCCCGTTTCGCATTGATGAACCTGGAAGGTGTCACGATCGAAGACATTGATATCAGCGGCGATCTGGCAACCGCCGACCGCTGGATTCTGCACCGGTTCAATGAAACGACAAGAGAAATCACCCGATTGATCGATGCCTACGAATTCGGGGAAACCGGTCGTCAGCTGTATAATTTTATCTGGGACGATCTCTGCGATTGGTATATCGAGTTTGCCAAATTGTCGCTCTATGGAGAGGACGCAGCCGCTAAACGCAAAACCCAATCCGTACTCGCATACGTGCTGGATCGCACACTGCGGCTGATCCATCCGTTCATGCCATTTATTTCCGAGGAAATATGGCAGCATTTGCCGCATCGTGGCGAATCGATTACGCTGGCCGAATGGCCGAAGTACGATCCTGCGCTTGAAGCTCCGGATGCTGTACAGGAAATGAGCCTGCTTGTCGACGTCATTCGCGCCGTTCGGAATATCCGTGCGGAAGTGGGCGTTCCGATGAGTAAAAAAATCGAATTAATCGTTAAACCGGCATCTGCTGAATTGCTGCAAATCGTAAATCAGAATGCGCACTATATCCGCCGTTTCTGCAACACGTCTCAATTTGAGGCTTCCTTAGAGGCGGCAGTACCTGGTAAGGCGATGTCCGCCGTGGTTACCGGAGCGGAATTGTATTTGCCGCTCGCGGGTTTGATTGATATCAGCCAGGAAATTGCACGCCTTGAAAAAGAGGTTGAACACTTGAACAAAGAAGTGGAACGCGTGGAGAAAAAGTTGGCTAACGAAGGATTCGTCTCCAAGGCTCCGGCCAAGGTGATCGAAGAAGAACGCGCCAAAATGGCGGACTATTCCGGCAAGCGCGATATCGTATTGGCCCGGATTAGCGAACTGAAAGGCTAAAGCCCTCGGGTCACTCTTCCTTTCCGGCTGAGATCAAATGTCCGATATTAAGGACAACGATCTCGGCCGGACCTTACTGTGTTATGAGACGATGTTTTTTATTCCAACAATTCAAATGAAGGTGAAAGTGATGGGGGCTCATAAAGAACAGAGCGAAGAAGTGTCGTTGCAAAGTTACGGCGAGGCTGTCGATTGGATTAACGGGCTGATTCCGTTCGGAATTCGTCCGGGATTGGAACGGATCCATTTGTTAATGGATCGTTTGGGCAATCCGCAGCGGAGGCTGAAATTCATACATGTGGCCGGGACAAACGGCAAAGGATCATCCTGTGCTTTTTTAACCCAAACGCTGCTCGAATGCGGGTATAGTGTTGGGACGTACACCTCCCCGTATATCACCAAATTTACGAACCGGTTTCAGTTCAATGGAGAAGATATTCCGGAGGAAACGCTATTGTCCCTGACAAATCGGTTGAAGCCGCTTGTTCTGGAAATCGCCGGAACCGAACTTGGTTCTCCGACGATGTTTGAAGTTAGCACGGCAGTCGCCATCCTTTACTTTGCCGAAGAATGCTACCCGGATGTCGTGGTATGGGAGACAGGTCTTGGGGGAAGGATGGATGTAACCAACATTGTGACGCCGATCGTTTCGCTGATTACGAATATCGGATATGATCATACGGATGTCCTTGGAGATACAATCGAACAAATCGCTACCGAAAAGGCCGGGATTATCAAGCCAGGCGTTCCGGTAGTCAGCTGCGTGGAACAAACCGAGGCGATTGGCATATTGAAGGATACGGCGGCTAAGCAGAACAGCAGTCTATATTTGATGGGCGAGCAATTCACCTTTGATCGGCTTCAAGTTAGCGACCGGGGGCAAGTCATGCTGTTCCGCGGACCTTTCCGTGAGTTCGAGCTGCAGATGAGGATGCTGGGTGAGCATCAATGCAAAAACGCGGCCGGAGTCATGATGGTGCTTGAAGTGCTGCGTCAATATATGGCTTTTGTGCTGGAAGATGAGACGGTGTCATCCGGGTTTAAAACTACCTTTTGGGCAGGACGCCTGGAGCAGGTGTCGGATGAACCTCGCATCGTCCTTGATGGAGCGCACAATCCGGAAGGTGCGGAGACGCTTGCCAAGAGCATTCGGGAAACTTTCCGGTACCGGAAGCTGAATTTGATGATGGGGATGCTGGCTAATAAGCATCATCATGCCTACTTGCAGCATATATTACCTATAGTGGATACACTTATACTGACCGAGCCCGATTTTCGCCGTAAACTGGATGCGGAAGCACTGTACGATCTTGTCCAGGAACTGAAAGACGCCAAGGCGAAACCTGAGTTGGATATTATTGTGGAACGTGACTGGAGAAAGGCTCTTTCGCTATTGGAGTCACGGACGGAACGGGAAGATCTTGGGGTAGTCACCGGCACGCTGTACATGATTTCGGATGTGCGGGCAACTCTTTTGCATCAAACCGATTCTGAAAAAGGCTGGTGAACTATAAATTGTTAAATACGACTGAACAACATGTGCATTTTATCGGTATCGGAGGGTATGGCATGAGTGCCATTGCCCGCGTGATGCTGGAGATGGGTTATACCGTAACCGGATCGGACGTGGCTTCCCAGGAATTGACGGAGAAGCTGGCGGCTAAAGGAGCCAAAATCTATATCGGCCATACAGCGGAGCATGTCCATGGCGCCGATTTGGTGGTTTATTCAACCGCACTGCCGCAGGATAACGTGGAACGCTTGGAAGCCCAGGAGCAAGGGATCCCGATTTTGCACCGTTCGCAGATGCTGGCCAGACTGCTCAACGAACGTCATGGGGTGGCTGTTGCCGGAGCGCACGGCAAGACTACGACATCTTCGATGATCGCGCTTGTCATGGAACAGTGCGGGACCGATCCAACCTATATTATCGGCGGAGAGATTATGGACATCGGGACGAACGCCAAAGCCGGACAAGGGAAATTTGTTGTGGCCGAAGCGGATGAAAGCGACGGATCGTTCCTTCAATACCATCCCTATCTAGGGGTTGTTACGAATATCGAAGCCGATCATCTGGAAAACTACGGCGGCGATTTTGGTCGCTTGAAGGAAGCTTACGTCCAGTTTTTTAATCAGATCAAGCCGGAAGGTAAAGCTGTGATCTGCGGAGATGACGATAATATCAGGGAATTGCTGCCTAACCTTAAATGTCAAAGTATTACTTACGGCATTGAATCGGACTGTGATTATACGGCAGAACAAATCAAGCTTGGGGACCGCCATGTGAAGTTTACGTTGATGCATGGGAAGCAGGAGCTAGGCGTAGTTGAGCTGTCTGTCCCGGGGAGACATAATGTATATAACGCTATGGCTACAATTATCGTATGTCTCGAAGCCGGCATTCCTTTTGCAGAGATTACCGCAGCCATTGCCGGATTTCATGGAGCAAAGCGCCGGTTCCAGGTGCTGGGTGAAAAAGGCGGGATCCTCATTATCGATGACTATGCGCATCATCCGACGGAGATTGAAGCAACGATTGCCGCAGCAAAAGCAACCGGCAAGCGAATCATCGCCGTATTCCAGCCTCAACGCTATACGCGGACGTTCTTCTTGCTGGATGCGTTCAGCCGGGCGTTTGGCGGGGCGGATGAAGTGATTATCACGGATATTTACTCGCCGGCCGGCGAGAAACAAATCGAAGGGGTCAACTCCTCCAAACTGGTTGAATTGATCAAGGAAAACAGCAATGCGGGAGCCAAGTATTTTCCTACTAAGCAGGATGTCATAGAGGAACTCCAAGGCCGGCTTCAACCGGGAGATCTTGTTCTGACGATGGGAGCCGGGGACATTTACAAGGTTGGATACGAACTGGCTAAGAAGATGTCCAACTAGTACCTGTCCCCAACTAGTACCTGTCCGTTTATAAATGCTGCGTGCGTACGGCTTGGCTGCTGGTCGGAGTATCCGGGTGCAATTAGCTGGGAAATATACAGTTAATTTTGTGCTTTTCCACGGAATTCCGAAATTAACTGGAAATTATCCAGCTAATTTGCTGTTGTTACCTGTAAATCAGCAATTTCGGTTGAATTAGCTGTAGGTTTTCCAGCTATATGAGCCTACCAAAGCAGAATAAGCAATTTAACTGGATAAAAACCAGCTAATTTTACCTCTGATAGTATCTTTGTCTCGCATTAATCATTTGCTATAGGATTCAATATAGAAAACCTCGTTAATGCGAGGTTTTTCTTATGGGCTGGCATATAAGCCGCTCTCAGTTCATATTGTATTTTTAGAAGAATGGACAAGGAGCGTGCGGACAGTGAATAAGGCCAAAATGACTTTCCGGTTTGACGACCAAGGACGGCAGACCCCGGATCATCGACAAACTCCGCAAGAGGAGCAGGCACAGCAGGAATGGCAAACTCCGCAGGAGGAGCGGGTTCGGCATAAGTGGCAAGCTTTGCAAGAGGGGCAAACCCCTCCTAATCGCCAAGGTCCTCAAGGCGGGCAAACCCCGCCCGAGCGGACGCTATATGCGGTGCCTGCACCGGAGCGAAGAGCGGCGGAGATTCCTTTAGATGACCCGGTGGTCGGACATGTGCATAATGACAGGGGAAAGAGTAATGTAGCAACGACAAAGGGAATAGCAATGGAATCGGATTTGTACCGGGAAGAGCATGGGGAGCCGATTCCCCCGGGGCAAAGCTACCGCCCGGTGGAGATGACGGATGATTGGGGAGATCCTTTTACGGACTATACGGGAACCGGAGGGACGATTTTGCCGTCCTATACCGCTGTCCGCGAGCATCGTACGTCGTGGTGGAAGGTTGCGGGTTCCCTGACCGGAGCCATAGTTACGGGTGCTTTGTTCGGTTTTGTGGTCTTGTCCATGTTCAACGGGGAAGTGACCGTACCTATCCCTGGAATTTCCGTCCCTAATCAGACTTCGGCGGGAGAGTCCGTCACGGATGTTCCTGTTTTAGGTCCAATTATCGGATTGGATGATACGGAGTCTTCCGCTGGCATGAAAGTCAATATCGCGTTACCTCCGCAAAGCTATTATTTCCTTCAGTACGGCGTGTTCAGCACGGCGGAAGGGGTGGAGCTCGCACAAAAAGAATTGCAAAATTCAGGAATCGCCGCGGCCAGAGATACCATTGACGAGAAGCGGGTTTATGCCGGGGTCTCCTCCGACCGGGAGCAAGCCAAGTTACTCAGTAGCCAACTTAAGACGGCCGGGGTTCATCTCATTTTGCATGAACTATCACTGCCATCGTCGGCGGAGATCGTGTTCGACGGAGACGTGACACTGCTTGAACGGTATTTTGCCGAAAGCGCCGAACTGGTCGGTTTGCTCGGTTCCCTGTCGGCTTCTCGACTTGTTGAAGCTACTCCACAGGCACTAGCGATCGAGGAGATTGAAGACCTTCGGCAGAAGCATCAATCCTGGACGGAAAGTGCGGCGATCGTCCGCGGTAAGCAGCCGGAGGAATTTGCCTCCGGGGCCGGCGAAATGGAAAAGGCGATGAACAGCGCCGTAGAGGCTATGGCTGAATATAACAAAAAACAAGTTAAAACGTTGCTCTGGGAAGTTCAGGATGAGGTCATGAGCTTTATTTTGGCAGAGCAAAAAATGGTGGGTACGGGAGGCTGACCGGAGGCATCACGTAACAAAACGGCAGGGGATTGGTAATACTTCCCCTTGTCGTTTTTGTGTTTGTATTGAGGCAGAATAAACCTTATAATAATGAAGTGTCAAAAAATGGCGAGGATGACAGTGAAAAGCTGTCGATTTTTATTCAAATCAAATCTGGTGAGCAGCATTGCCCAAGGAAGAGAGGCTTCCTCTGGACAAGCCGGGCCGGTAAAGGAGAGTAGTGCACCTTTGGATTCTTCTGCAGTACGCCGCATCATTCTTGCATCGACATCCCCGCGCCGACGTGAACTTGTGTCTTCTTTACATATTCCGTTTGAAGTTATGCCCAGCCATGCCGATGAAACGACGCCGGAGGGTTGGACGCCGGAGAAAATCGTGAAGGAGCTTGCAAAACGGAAGGCAGACGCTGTCTATCTGACCCTGGAGAAATCAGAACATGGTGTCATTGTCGGTAGTGATACGATTGTCGTACGAGACGATGTCGTGCTTGGAAAGCCGAAGGATACGCAGGAAGCCGCCTCCATGCTTCGTTCATTGCAGGGCAGAAGCCATCAGGTGTTTACCGGGGTTGCCTGTGTGGACAGCATTACTGGAGCAAGCCGGGTGGATTACCGGATGACGGTAGTGACGATGAAGCCGTTGACGGAAGTACAAATCGAAGCTTATGCCGCCAGCGGAGAAGGACTCGACAAAGCCGGTGCTTACGCTATTCAAGGTCTTGGTGCGACGATCGTATCCGGGATTGAAGGGTGTTATTTTAATGTGGTCGGACTTCCGTTGTCATTATTAGCAGAGATGCTGACTTCTTTTGGCATCACCGTTTTTTAGAGTCAAGGAAGAGATAAAGCATATCCTTCCGGAATGCATTTTGTCCACAAGGCCGTCCAGGCTTTGTCAAAAACATTCGGAAGCGAGGGGATTGCGCTTGGAAACGGCAACTTATATGCTGCGTGATATTCCTAATGAAGAACGGCCCAGAGAACGGTTGCTGCAATATGGAGCAGGTGCGTTAAGCCTGACTGAACTGTTGGCTATTTTGCTGCGGACAGGAACCCGCCATGAATCGGCGATCCATGTGGCCCAGCGCATGCTGGGGGAAAGCGGAGGCATTCGCGGCATCGTGGATCTCAGTCTTGACGAATTAACACAATTAAAAGGAATCGGACCGGCCAAAGCGGTGCAGATCAAAGCGAGCATCGAACTTGGACAAAGATTGGCCAAAACCCGTCTGCCGGAGGCACAGATTATCCGCAGCCCGCGGGACGCCGCCGATCTCCTTATGGAACAGCTCAGGTATTTGCAGAAAGAACATTTTGTCTGTCTATTTTTGAATACGAAAAATCATATCATTGCTCAGGAAACGCTGTCGATTGGGAGTCTGAATGCGTCGATTGTTCATCCGCGCGAAGTATTCCGCTCCGCCATCAAGTGCAGCAGTGCATCTGTCGTCTGCGCCCACAACCATCCAAGCGGCGACCCGACGCCAAGTCCGGAAGACATTCGGATGACGGAACGACTGTGTAAGGCGGGAGATATTGTGGGAATCGACGTATTGGATCACATCGTCATCGGCGACGGGAAATTCGTCAGTTTGAAGGAGCAGGGCTTGATGTAATATAATAGATAAGATACAGAAGGAAAGGGAGATACAGCATGTTTGGTGGCTTTACGAAAGATTTGGGAATCGATTTGGGGACGGCTAACACCCTGGTTTATATCCGTGGAAAAGGAATCATTGTGCGAGAACCCTCGGTAGTAGCAATCCATACCGATACAAAAAATATTGTCGCGGTCGGAGAATCGGCCAAGAAAATGATCGGCAGAACGCCGGGCAACATCCGGGCGATCCGTCCGATGAAAGACGGCGTAATCGCAGACTTCGATACGACGGCAACCATGATCAAGTATTTCATTCGCCAAGCACAGAAGCAGCGTTCGCTGTTCCAGCGTCATCCTAACGTAATGGTATGCGTTCCTTCGGGTATTACCGCCGTTGAACAACGCGCCGTGGAGGATGCGACGAAGCAAGCCGGAGCACGTGAAGCCTACACCATCGAGGAGCCGTTTGCCGCGGCGATTGGAGCCGATCTGCCGGTTTGGGAACCGACGGGAAGCATGGTCGTGGATATCGGCGGCGGAACGACGGAGGTTGCGGTTATCTCGCTCGGAGGCATCGTAACCAGCAAATCGGTACGTGTTGCCGGAGATGAAATGGATGAATCGATCATCCAATATATCAAGCGGCAATATAATTTAATGGTGGGCGAAAGAACCTCCGAACAGTTGAAAATGGATGTCGGGTCCGCCCTTGCTTTGGAAAAGGTGGAAACGATGGAAATCCGGGGCCGCGATTTGGTTTCCGGCTTGCCTAAGACCATCACCATCACTTCGGACGAAATTTCCGAAGCGCTTAGCGATACGGTAAATGCCATTGTTGACGCTGTTAAGGTAACGCTTGAGAAATGTCCTCCGGAGCTTGCGGCCGATATTATGGATCGTGGTATCGTACTGACCGGTGGCGGCGCTCTGCTACGTAATCTCGACAAGCTGCTGGCCGGCGAGACGGGAATGCCGGTCATTGTTGCTGATAATCCTCTGGATTGTGTGGCAATCGGAACGGGCAGAGCATTGGATAACATTCATTTATTCAAGTCCAAAAGCAGTTCCGCGCTCCGCTCCAAACGCTAATAGCGATAGCGAACAAGATGCGATCCAGCTTGATAGATATCTGTAATATGTCTTGGAAGCATCGTTCGTTGTACGGAAATGTTGGATTTATTTTATGAAGCATACTTATAAGCGGCGCCGTCCGGCTAGCGGACGGCCAATCCGTTTTTCTCTGCTTTGATCGTATTTATCCGGGAGAATCCCTGCCTGCGGGGATGGGAGAATAATGTAAGGTTGGAGGGTGCTTAAACTGTTTAAGCTGCTTGGCAACAAAAGACTGTTTATTTTGTTGATGGGACTCATTCTATTCATTGCGGTCATGGGTTTCACTCTCGGATCGAGAACCAACTTGTCCTGGCCAGAGAAGTTTGTGAAGGATACGGTCGGCTTCGTGCAATATGTGTTTTACAAGCCCGCTGGTTACGTAGCGGGCTTGTTCGAAGATATCTCGGAATTGCGTTCGCTTCAGGAAGAAAACGAGGAACTAAAAATTGCGCTGTCTCACTATACTCGAGATAAAGCTTATTTTAACTGGGTCGAGCAGGAGAATAAACGGCTTCAGAATGACCTGAATTTTACGAATGCCCAAAAAGAAATGTACGACTACACATGGAAGATCGCGCATGTCATCAGCGTGAATGATGATCCTGTCAACCGGACGGTCGTGCTCAACATCGGAGGACGGGAAGGCGTGAAAGAAGGCATGGCCGTTTCATCCGCCGAGGGTCTGGTCGGTGTCGTTAGCCACGTAAGCAATTTTACGTCTACCGTGAAACTCGTCACGACGATGGATGCAAGAGACCCCAATTCGAACGGAATCGCGGTGACGGCCGAAGGCAAGGAAAATCAGGTTTTCGGGGTCATCGAGACTTTCGACAAATCGAATGGTACCTTCTTGATGAGCCGGATCGAAGATCAGAAGTCTCTGGCTAAGGACGATCTTATCGTCTCCTCCGGGATCGGGGGCGTGTTTCCCCGCGGGATGATCATAGGAAAGGTGACCGACATTCAGGTAGGCGAATACGGTCTGACATATACGGCTACCATCAAGCCGGCGGCAAGCTTCACGGATTGGAAGGAACTGTTCGTAGTCTTTGAACCGGAGGCTGAAAAAGAGTGAGGAAGCGCAAATATATCCTGATTCTGCTGCTGTTCCTTCTGTTTATTGTGGAGGGAGCGATCATCCCTTGGTTGATTCCTCCTTCCTGGGAGACTCGCATTACTCCGCATTTGGTTTATGTCGCCATTTTATTTTTTTCCGTTTATGAGAACCGTCATACCGGGCTGGTGCTGGGGCTCTGTTTCGGGTTGCTGCAGGATGTGGTTTATTATGGTTCCATGATCGGGGCCTACTCGTTTGCGATGGGGCTTTCCTGCTACTTGTTGGGGCTTTTGTCACGAACGCGTCAAGCTCCGCTTCCTTTAATGATGATTATCATTTTGATAGGCAGCCTGCTATTGGATTCGATTTTATTCGGGACGTATTCTTTGTTCGGTCTTGTTCACGAGCCATACTCCTGGGCTTTGATGAATCACATTATTCCGAACGTTTTCGTTCAATTCGTATTCGCGTTAGTGATCTATGTGCCGCTTCGACGTCAGCTTGAAATCATTACCAAACGACGTTCAGTCGAGGACAAGGCTTGATTTCCGCGACTTTTGCCCGGAAGAAGCAGGAACTTGCCGCCTTCTGCTCGAATTGATTAGGGAGGAGGGACAGGCTTATGACAGTAAAACCTAATCATGTTACGATCAAAGGCATCAAGGATGGCCTGGTTTTCCTGCTGGACGACAAGTGTGAATTCGGAACTTTGCTGGAAGAATTACGTTATAAATTGGAACATAGCCATCAAAATATTTTGACCGGTCCGATTATACATGTTGACGTAAAGTTGGGGAAGCGGATCGTAAGCGAAGATCAAAAAGAGTTGATCCTAGATATATTAAGGCAGAAGGGTAACCTGCTTATCCGCTCGGTGGAGATGCCTGAGCTGGAGCCGGCCGCGGATCCATTGGAAACTTTGACTACGATGTGTGGGATTGTACGGTCCGGTCAAGTGCTTCACCATGAAGGGAACCTGATGTTCCTTGGGGACGTAAACCCCGGCGGGACTATCGCTTGCACGGGAGACATATTTATACTTGGATCATTGCGAGGTATGGCGCATGCAGGGGTGGAAGGCAGCGAAGATGCGGTTATAGCGGCCTCTTATTTGGCACCTACCCAACTCCGAATTGCCGAGGTTATCAGCCGGCCTCCGGATGAATGGGAGAACCGGGAGACCAGCATGGAATTTGCTTTTTTGCGTGACGGAAAGATGCAGATTGACAAAATTAGCAATATGCTCCGGATCAGGCCGGATTTTATCGCGTTTAAAGGGGTGTAATCTATGGGAGAAGCTATCGTTGTCACATCCGGTAAAGGCGGTGTGGGGAAAACGACCACCTCGGCCAATATCGGCACGGCGCTTGCGCTGCTTGGCAAAAAGGTGTGTCTGGTGGATACGGATATCGGACTGCGGAATCTGGACGTCGTGATGGGTCTCGAAAACCGGATTATTTATGATTTGATCGATGTGGCGGAAGGACGTTGCCGGTTGAATCAGGCTCTTGTCAAGGACAAGCGTTTTGACGAGTTATACATGCTGCCCGCGGCGCAAACCAAGGACAAAAACGCGGTGAGTCCGGAGCAGGTCAAGGATATTATACTTGAATTGAAAAAAGAACATGAATACGTAATTATCGACTGTCCTGCCGGGATCGAGCAAGGGTTCAAAAATGCGATTGCCGGCGCGGATCAAGCCATTGTTGTTACTACGCCGGAGCATGCCGCAGTGCGGGATGCGGACCGGATCATCGGACTGCTTGAAAGCTCGCATATCGCTTCACCCAAATTGATCGTTAACCGGATTAGGGCAAACATGGTTAAGTCCGGCGACATGCTCGATATCGAAGATATACTCCAGGTGCTGAATATCGACCTGATCGGTATCGTACCGGATGACGAGGCCGTGATCAAAGCTGCTAACTCCGGCGAACCGACGGTGATGAATCCCGAATCGCGGGCGGCTATCGCCTACCGGAACATCGCCCGGAGAATTTTGGGTGACACGGTTCCGCTGATGCTGCTGGATCAGAAGAAAGGCATGTTCACGCGCTTCAAAAAGTTTTTTGGAATGGGTTGATTTCTGTTGTTTTTTAAACTGAAAAAATTGGACTGGCCGATGGTGGGCATCCTCGTCGTATTCATGGTGTTCAGCACGCTGCTGGTTCGAAGCGCGATCGCTCCCTATGAAACGCAATTTAAAGCCTACGATTTGAAGACGCTCGGATTTTATCTTGCCGGATTTATCGTCGTATTTGGTATGTCTCTGGTGGATTACCGGACGCTTTTGAAATACAGCTGGTATATTTACGGGGGAGGCTGTTTCCTGCTCGTCCTGGTGTTTTTGTTTGCCCCCGAAATTAATGGAGCCCGCAGCTGGTTTATGCTTCCGGGAGGACTACAGTTTCAACCGGCCGAACTGGTCAAGGTCATCTTGATTCTGACTACGGCTTACTTGCTGGGTCAACGAAACGGACAGCCGCTGCGCTTCCGCCGGGACATTATTCCCATCGCGGCGGTGACCATGCTTCCGTTTATTTTGGTGCTTATTCAACCCGATCTGGGCAATGCCATTATATACTTGGTCGTACTGGTCGCCATGCTGTGGATCGGAAACACGAAATATAGCCATGTGTTGATCGGACTTACCGCCGTCATCGCGGCCCTAATTGCTTTTGTTACCATTTTCAACAGCTACAATGTGCAAATTCACGACTATCTGGAACAGCACAAGAAGCTGCACTGGTACCAGCGGATCAATACGTTTATTAATCCGGACCAGGCTTCGAGCGATGACAAGCATCAGTCCAGTTACGCCAAAATTGCAATAGGCTCCGGTGGATTGCTCGGAGACGGGTACTTGCAAGGCGAATTAAAAAACAAAAAGTTCGTTCCCTATCCTTATTCCGACTCCATATTCGTCGTAGTCGGCGAAGAATTCGGATTTCTCGGCTCCGCTCTGCTGCTGCTCATCTACTTCCTGTTTATTTACAGGATGATTCTTATTGCCTTGCACTGCATCGACAAGAGGGGCGCCTACATGATCGTCGGCATTGCCGCGATGTTTTTGTTTCAAATTTTCGAGAATGTCGGGATGATGATCGGATTGATGCCGATCACGGGAATTACGCTCCCCTTTATTAGTTATGGCGGGACTTCGCTGCTAATTAATATGCTATGCATCGGACTGGTTTTCAGCATTAAGCTGCATCAGGAAAAGTATAAGGTAGATTAAATAACCGGTGCCGGCGGGCATCGGTTTTTTTGTGATCGGTATGTTAATACCTAGGAAGCGCTTCGGGTTCCCTCCGCAAGAAGCTCGTTCATATTCTGGTCAAGCTCCTCATACATATATAGCACGAGATGTGATCGGGAGGGTGGGGAACATGGACGTGAAATCGAATGTGCGGAAGCGGTGCGAAGAAGTAATCAGACAGTTGACCGTAGGGGATTTGGCCCAGAAAGGCCATCCCTCTGATTTTGATGGAATGCCTGCCGGAAAGGGAGAAGGAAATATCGGCCGGGCAGGCAAGCCCATGTCAAAGCCCCTCTTTCCGGCCGATGCGGATGAGCCGGATCCGGAACTGCTCTGGAAACGGGGACAGGGCCGTTGGAATGGTATGGATGTGACGGGCAACGGGGAGGACGGATTTTCCGGCGGAAGCCAGAGGTCATTTTGGACGATGCTGTTTATACGAACGGTGATCAGTACTCTTTTATTCGCCGCCTTATGGGGAGTTGAAAAGTATGAGCCCGCCTGGTCGGTTCCCGTCCGTGCGTTTGTGGCTCAGTCGCTTACAAAGGAAATGGATTTCAGTGCGGCCGAAGCCTGGTATGAAGAAACCTTTGGAGGACCGCCTTCCTTTATTCCGATATTTAAGCATCATGAAGAGAAAGGGCTAAGAGTCGGATCGGGTAATGGGTTTACGCTTCCGATCAGCGGTAGGCTTGCTGCGCCGTTTGCCCTTAATCTCAAAGGGGTAGAAATTATCCCCGCTGGAGATTCGGACCGCGGCGAACAGGTTAAAAGCGTAGAAACGGGACGTGTGTTGAGCATTGCCAACGATGCTTTCACGGGGAGGACCGTCATCGTCCAACATGCAGGTGGGTATACGTCGGTGTACGGTC
Source organism: Fontibacillus phaseoli (assembly GCF_003337355.1). Lineage (GTDB taxonomy): Bacteria > Bacillota > Bacilli > Paenibacillales > Paenibacillaceae > Fontibacillus > Fontibacillus phaseoli. The sequence continues at coordinate 325,480 of NZ_QPJW01000004.1, forward strand.
ATTTAGACCAATTGTCGGTAATGAAAGGGGATTGGGTGGAAGGCGGAGATCTTATCGGGAGTCTTTCGGCCCCAGGAGAATCCGCTCAGCCTACTTTGTATTTTGCCTTGAAAAAAGATGATCGGTATATCGATCCCGCGGATGTGATACCGTTTGATTAAATGGAGCGGCATGAGTATCTCCTTCCATCCTTTATTTGTCCTGATTATGCTCGCTTCGGTTTTTACCGGCCATTTTTTGGAACTGCTTGCCTTGTTTGCGATCGTCTTCGTGCATGAGCTCGGTCATGTTGCCTGTGCACGCCTGTTCGGCATTACCGTACTGTCCGTTCAAATGCTTCCGTTTGGGGGCGTTGCGGTAATGGAAGATACCGGACACTTAACCGCCGGCCGGGAAGTTGCCATCGCTTTGGCCGGCCCGGCGCAAAATCTGCTGTTGATCGGAATATCCTGGCTACTTTATGCCGCGGGCATTTGGGAGGGGCCCTTTTTTTCATATTTTGTACAGAGCAATTTGCTTATTGCCTTGTTCAACTTGCTGCCGATCCTGCCGCTAGACGGAGGGAAGGTCTGTCAGGCTTTATGTAGCATCGGACTTCCTTTTCATACCACACTGGTTTGGTCGCTAAGGATTAGCCTCTTATTTAGCCTGCTTGTGATTCTGTATTCTCTGGTTCCGCTGTTGCTGGGATACGGAGCTTTGCAACTCAATTTGCTGCTGGTCGGGGCATTTTTGTTCTATTCCAACCTTACGGATTACAGGAATATTCCATATCGGTTTTTGCGTTTTCTGGTTAATCGCGAACATACCTTTACCCGCCATCTTATGACCGGATGTTTGGCTCAGCCGATTGTAGCCGACAAAATGAAACCTTTGGATGGTCTTTTGCGTCTCTTTAAGAGGGAAAAGTATCATTTCATTTATATTATGAACGCTCAAGGGAATATTGTAGCTGTGGTGCCCGAGCAGAGGGTGATTTCCTCTTATTTGCGGGGGGACCCCGGCGCTTGAATTTCCGAAGCCATGGTATAATGGAGAAAATAGTTTGGATAGATCGTATGAGTGAGGGTGAGATCAATGAAACAGTTGATTGTTCACTGCGGCCCTGATTCCACCCAGATGGCGCTGCTGGAAGAAGACAAGTTGGTGGAGTATGCAGCCGAGCGTTCTCAAAAAAGAGGACTTGTTGGCAGTTTTTTTAAAGGAAAAGTAATGAATGTAATTCCCGGGATGCAAGCTGCTTTTGTCGATATCGGCCAAAAGAAAAATGCATTTCTCTATATTGATGATTTGCTTCACCCGCATTTGGAGATGCAGCCAAAACAAAAGCCTTCCATTTCGGATTTGCTTAAGCCGGGCCAGGAACTGATATTGCAAGTGGTGAAGGAAGCGATGGGCAACAAGGGCGCAAGGGTAACGACGCATTTTTCACTTCCAGGGCGGTGGCTCGTATATATGCCGTCGGCCGGTTATGTGGCCGTATCCAAAAAGATTCGACGCGAGGAAGAGCGCCAGCGGTTAAAAGAGATAGGCGAAGAACTGCGGACGCCTGAAGAAGGACTCATCCTCCGCACGATTGCCGAACACGAGGAGAAGGAAGCGGTCGCGGAAGATCTGTTGCAGTTAAGGCGGCAGTGGGAGAGTATTTTGGACAAAGGCGCTTCGGCTTCCGCTCCTTTTACCCTACACCAGGATCTCAGCATGGTGCAGCGTTTGATGCGGGATGTCTACAGTCCGGAGACGGACGAACTGATCATGGACTGTCCGGAGCAAGCCGGCGAAGCCGCGTCTTTTTTGAAAACGATGCTGCAAGGAAAAAGTCCGGAAATTCGGATTTACGGAGGGGATACCCCATTGTTCGATTATTTGGGAATCCGGCAGCAACTGGATAGAGCCTTCCAACGCAAGCTATGGCTACCGGAAGGCGGGTATCTCGTATGGGACACCACGGAAGCTCTGACGGTCATCGATGTGAATACGGGGAAATTCACCGGGGGGGAAAACTTGGAGGACACCGTATTCAGGACGAATCTGGAAGCGGCCCGGGAGATAGCCCGGCTTGTGCGACTTCGGGATACCGGGGGAATTATTATCGTTGATTTTATCGATATGAGCAGTGAAGATCATCGTGCAGCGGTGTTGGACATGCTTGAGAACTACTTGACAGGGGATCGAACGCAACATCATATTCTAGGATGGACTAAACTGGGACTGCTTGAAATGACGCGGAAAAGAATGAGAGAGCAAACTGTCTATTAAGTAATTATTGATTTCTTTATAAACCCATGGTAGTATATTAGGGTATGTGTTATGAGTTAGTCTTGTACACATGCTGTAACCGCTCCGATCGGGTTGGAAAGTCCGTCTGTTCTTAGGGACGACGGCACCTGAATCAGGCGAGTCTGAGACATGAGGAGGTGCAAGCAAAATGTACGCAATTATCGAAACCGGCGGTAAACAATACCGTGTTCAAGAAGGCGATGTTCTTTACATCGAGAAATTGAACGCTGAGGATGGCGCTAGTGTGACGTTCGACCGCGTGTTGGCAGTGTCGAAAGGTGAAGGTTTGGTAACGGGCGCTCCATTGGTATCCGGCGCAAGTGTAACGGCGAAAGTCGAAAAACACGGCAAGGGCCAAAAAGTGATCGTATACAAATACAAGCCTAAGAAGAACTACCACAAAAAACAAGGTCATCGTCAACCTTACACGAAAGTGACCATCGAGAAAATTCAAGCGTAAGAAGGTGCGGTAGATGATTATCGTCTCCATTTTGCGCAACAGGGATAACGACATTGCAGGATTTGAAGTGTCAGGTCATGCTGGCTACGCCAAATCAGGACAGGATATTGTATGTGCCGGTGTATCAGCCGTTACCGTAGGTACGGTGAATTCCATTGAGGCGCTTACGGGAACCGTGATGGATGCCGAGATGAAAAACGGCTTTCTGAACGCGAATCTTCCCGGTTATGTTCATCCGGAAGCGGCAAGTCAGGTACAACTGCTGCTTTCATCCATGGTCGTTATGCTTCAGAGTATCGAAGGCTCATACGGAAAGTATATTCAAATAAAAGACGTGAATATTTGAAGAAGGAGGTAGATGGACAATGTTGAAATTGGATCTTCAGTTGTTCGCTTCGAAAAAGGGCGTAGGCTCCACGAAAAACGGACGCGACAGCATCGCGAAACGTCTCGGCGTTAAACGTGCTGACGGTCAAACGGTTACCGGCGGAAGCATTCTCGTGCGTCAACGCGGCACGAAAATTCATCCGGGTACGAACGTGGGAATTGGTAAGGACGACACACTGTTTGCAAAAGTGGACGGCGTCGTGAAATTCGAACGTTGGGGTCGCGACCGTAAAAAAGTGAGCGTCTACCCAGTGGAAACCGCTCCTGTAGCGGCTGCAGTGGAAGCTTAAGAGCTTCGCTCGGTTAGCATAGCTTTATAAAGCCCCCGGCATGTGAATGCCGGGGGCTTTTTTGATGATAGCGGCGTAATAAGGCAGCAGGAACAGCTTACGACCGCCGATTTTTTTTCCTGAGTGAAGCAGAAAGTATACATTTTGGAACGTTATTTGGACAAGGTTTATGATATACTGGGTATTGATGTCAGGGTGGAAACTTCGCCCAATCTGTTTAGAGGAACGGGGAAACTCATGAAACATCGGTTTACGGCGCCGGCGATCGTGGCGACGCTATCCATTGCTTGTCTGGTCCTTATGTATTTCTTTCATTCACCGGCGGCTTTTATATTTATCGGTCTGTGCCTGCTGTCTGTGTTTTATATGTATGTAAGGTATGTAAAGGGACAAGCGGAAAAAGAGCGGAAACAATTGCTTGAATCCGTACAAAGGACGGCTGCGGCGACCCTTGGTCATCATCGGCATGATTGGATGAACGATCTGCAGATTTTATACGGATATATTCAGTTAGGCAAATATGATAAACTGGCGGGCTGTGTGGAAAGAATAAAAGAACGCATGGCAGCGGACAGTAAAATTTCCAGACTGGGCATTCCGTCACTTGTCTTTTATTTGCACTCGTTCCGTGAATTAAACAGTTCGGTTCAACTTGAGGTATGCATTCAGGAAGACTTGCAACTCGGAGACCTGCTTACGGCAGAGGATGCGGAACAATTCACGGAGGCGGTTATTGCGACAATTAGAGCTTATCAGTTTACGGGACGATCCTCCTGGGGAGAAGTACTGCAGCTTAATCTGTCGATTTGTCGGGAAGGCGGCGAGGTACTGGCCGTGTTTGAACGGCAAGATAACGTTTCCGACAACGTAGAGATATTGAAACGGCACCTGGATGAATGGAATTCCGGCAAAAGAGTGCTGGCGGAGCAAATAGGTTCGAAGCGCGAATCCTTAAGGCTTCGGGTAGCCTGCGCAAACTAGAATGAGGTGAATGCATGTTTGTAGATAAAGCGAAGATTTATGTTAAGGGCGGCGACGGCGGCGATGGAATCGTGTCGTTCCGGAGGGAGAAATACGTACCGGAAGGAGGTCCTGCCGGCGGCGACGGCGGCAAGGGAGGAGATGTCATTTTCCGGGTTGACGAGGGTCTCAGAACGTTGATGGATTTTCGCTACCAGCGCCATTTCAAGGCGCAGCGCGGTGAGAAAGGACGGAATAAGAGCCAGCACGGGGCCAATGCGGAAAGTATGGTCGTTCGCATTCCTCCGGGAACCGTGATCATCAACGATGACACGCAGGAAGTGCTGGCGGATATGACTCATCATGGCCAGCAAATCGTTGTTGCGAGGGGCGGCCGCGGGGGCCGCGGGAATATCCGCTTTGCCACGCCGAATAATCCGGCTCCGGAACTGGCTGAGCACGGCGAAGAAGGCCAGGAACGTTGGATTGTACTCGAACTGAAAGTAATGGCCGATGTTGGACTCGTCGGCTTCCCGAGCGTCGGCAAATCGACTTTGCTTTCCGTAGTATCGGCAGCGAAGCCGAAGATCGGAGCATACCATTTTACCACGATAACGCCAAATCTCGGGGTTGTAGATGTTAGCGAAGGCCGAAGCTTCGTAATGGCCGATCTTCCGGGACTTATTGAAGGAGCCCATGAAGGCGTCGGATTGGGACATGAATTTTTGCGCCATGTGGAACGGACCCGGGTGATCATCCATGTCGTCGATATGTCCGGATCGGAAGGACGCGATCCGTTTGACGATTGGATGAAAATCAATGATGAACTCAAGTTGTATAATGCGGAACTGGAGAACCGGCCGCAAATCGTAGCCGCTAATAAAATGGACATGCCCGAATCGCAGGAGAATTTGGAGAAATTCCGGGAGCAGGTCAAAGAAGTCCGCCCGGACCTCGAAATTTTGCCGATTTCTTCGTTGACCCGTCAAGGCGTTCAGGACCTTCTTTACCGGGCCGCCGACTTGCTGGACCAACTACCTGAGGCTCCGGCGATCGAAGAAGTCCAAGAACTGGATGAACGAAAGATTTACAAGCTGGAAAAGAGTGATGACGACAGCTTTACGATCCGCAGAGAAAACGAAACCTTCATTGTCGAGAGCGTCAAGATCGAGCGCATGATGAAGCGGATGCAGTTGAATACCCATGATGCCATCTTGAAATTGGCCCGCACGCTTCGCCATATGGGCGTGGATGAGGAATTGCGGAACCGCGGCGCTAAAGACGGAACCTTGGTTCGGATCGGCGATTTCGAATTCGAGTTCGTCGAAGGCAGCAGCTACTACTACTAAACCGATAAACATGACGAAACGGGTACCATCCTGAAGAGGATGCTGTAGCCGTTTCTGCCTATTTCGGCCTCGAAAAACCTTCATTGTCAGGCATCTCCTCGATCCTTTGCTGAAAGTTCCGCACTTTATATTCACAAATGTGGATTGCCTCCATAGAAGGTTTCCGTTATAATGTCCACTATAGAAAAACAAAAGTCTCTAAGGAGAGGACGTTTGTGAAAGAACGCTATTATTTAATCCGTGAGGATATTTTGCCGGAAGCGGTCATTAAGACATTGCAGGTCAAGCAGCTTCTTGCGGCGGGCGATGTGAAAACCGTCCATGAGGCGGTGGCGCAAGTGGGTTTGAGCCGCAGTGCCTTTTATAAATACAAAGACGGCATTCATCTTCTGAATCAAATGGAACGGGAAAGCATAGTGACCATATCGTTCGATCTGGAGCATCGTTCCGGCATTCTATCCAAAGTATTGTCGTTGATCGCCGGATCGGGAGGCAATGTTCTGACGATCAATCAGAGTATTCCGCTCCAGGGAAGAGCCAATGTGGTTATTTCCGTGGAAACTTCCCGGCTTACGGAAGAACTCGATGCCTTGATGGAGCTGCTTCATACCACCCCCGGCGTCAGAAAAACGCAGATCGTCGGGCAGGGATAAGTCTTTTTGAGTAGCAGAAACGAAAAAAGTTCAAGTAAAGAGGCTGGGGATTCTTTGGGAGTGCGCTGCCATTCGTTTACGGAGTAGACACGGCAGGCGACGGACAACAAATCGCCAGCTACAGAAATAAATGAAAAACGGAGGGGTCGTAAATTGAAACCCGTTAAAGTAGGTTTGCTTGGATTGGGAACGGTGGGAACCGGCGTCGTCCGTATTGTAGAGGGACATCAGGAGGATTTGAGTAGTCAAGTCGGGTCTCCGATCGTGATCGAGAAAGTAGCGGTCAAAAATCTGGATAAAAAACGGAGCATTGAAATAGACCGCAGCAAATTGACGGAGGATCCCTGGGAAGTTATCCGCGATCCGGAAATCGACGTCATCGTGGAAGTCATGGGAGGCATTGCGGGTACAAAAGAATATATTCTGGAAGCTCTCGACCGGGGTAAACATATCGTTACAGCCAATAAGGACTTGATGGCACTTTATGGATCCGAGATTTTGGCCAAAGCGCTGGAAAAACAATGTGATGTATTTTATGAAGCAAGCGTGGCTGGCGGCATTCCGATTATCCGTACATTGATCGAAGGTTTCTCCTCGGATCGAATCATGAAAATCATGGGCATCGTAAACGGGACGACGAACTACATTTTATCAAAAATGAGCCAGGAAGGAGCTTCTTACGAAGATGTGTTGATAGAAGCTCAGGAACTTGGCTATGCCGAAGCGGACCCGACTTCCGATGTGGAAGGTCTGGATGCGGCACGCAAAATGGCTATACTTGGAACGCTCGGGTTCCGGACGAACGTCGAACTGCAGGATGTACAGGTTCGGGGGATTTCATCCGTATCCAAGGAAGACATTCAGTACGCCAAACGTCTCGGCTATGAAATGAAGCTGCTTGGTATCGCGGATCGCCAGGATGATGAATTCAGCATCAGCGTGCAACCGACCATGGTCAAGAAATCCCATCCGATTGCAGCGGTGAACGGAGTCTTTAATGCGGTTTACGTCTATGGGGAAGCTGTAGGAGAAACCATGTTTTACGGAGCGGGAGCCGGTGAAATGCCAACGGCGACTTCGGTCGTTGCCGACTTGGTAGCGGTGGTCAAAAATCTTAAACTGGGCGTCAACGGACTGAAAGCCATCGTTCCTTATAAGCCGAAGAAGCTGAAGAACGACGAACAGATTTCCTTTAAAAACTTCCTGTTGCTTCAGGTCTCCGATAAGGCGGGGGTACTGGCGCAAATCACTCAGGTTTTCGCGGAGTATGAAGTGAGCCTGGAATCGGTAGTCCAATCGCCGAACGCGGACACGCCGGATGCCGAAATTATGATCGTTACCCATAATGCCAGCAAGGCAAGTATGGATCAGGTATTGCATCATTTTGAAGGATTGGACGTAATCCGCCGGGTCAAGAGCGTATATCGGGTGGAAGGCTAGATAGCCGGGGGATTGCTGAGATTTAGAATTTTATATTCATAAAGGAGTTTCAAATGAGCGGCATTAGTATGGCACAAAACAGTAAAGAATACGAAGGGAGGGGCGTCAATGATCCGAAGTGAAGGGACTCGGGTGAAAATTCCGGCAAGTACGGCGAATTTGGGACCTGGTTTCGATACGCTTGGCATGGCGCTTACCCTCTACGCTTGGATCGAGATGAAACCGGCGGAAACAACTCTTTTTCACTTTCATGGCGACAATTTGGAGGGGCTGCCGAAGGATAAAAGTAATCTGATTTACAAAGTAGCCCAGTCGGTGTTTGCCGAGGCAGGAGTATCGATCCCGGAATTGGAGATTACGATGTACTCGGATATTCCTTTGACCCGCGGGCTTGGCAGTAGCGCTTCGGCCATCGTAGGAGCTCTGTTTGCCGCCAATCTGCTGATCGGGTCGCCGTTGGGCCTGGAGAAATTGTTCGATATGGCTACCGCGCTCGAGAATCATCCCGATAATGTAGGAGCTTCGTTGTTCGGGGGGATAATAACGGCGATTTGGGACGGCTTTCATGCTACGGCGCTGCGCATTGAACCGCCTGCCAATCTCGAAGTGTTGGTGGCTATTCCGGATTTTCAGCTTTCGACCTCTAAGGCGCGCGAGGTTTTGCCGAAACAGGTCGGCATGAGCGACGCCGTATATAATATAAGTCGGACCTCTCTGCTGACGGCCGCTTTGGCCGCAGGCCGATTGGATCTCATTAAGGAGTCGATGCGTGACCGGCTACATCAGCCGTTCAGGGCTTCGCTGATTCCGGGAATGGCCCGAATTCTTGAAGAAGCAACTCTGCATGGTGCGCTTGGAACGGCCCTGAGCGGCGCCGGCCCTACTTTGTTGTCGCTGGTTGATCGTAATAGTAATCAGGCTGAGGAACTCGAAGCATTCTTGTTGAGTGTTCTTGCAAACGAGGGCATTCCGGCAAAAACACTTTTACTGAAACCTTGCACAGATGGCGTTACCGAGCTTACTATGGTAAAAGAGAATTCATTACTGGATATGATCAAAGGGGAAGTAAAAGCATGAAACGTATTGCATTGCTGCCGGAAGGGTCGGTATCCCACGAGGCGGCGCTTCATTTATTCGGCGACGAGCCGGTAGAACTGCTTCACTTCAAACAAATTTCGGATGTCTTTATGGCTACCGTGAGCGGCAAAAGCGACTACAGCGTAATTCCGATGGAAAATACGATCGAAGGATCGGTCAGCCTTCATATGGATTGGCTTGTCCACGAGGTGGATATTCCGATGCGAATCGAATGGGTATATCCTTCGATCCAAAACCTGGTCGGCCGGCGCGAAGAACTTGAAGGAACTGCGGGTAGCGGTATTGACTACTCGAAAGTGACGAAAGTGCTCTCTCATCCCGTTGCGATGGCGCAGTGCTTGCAGTTTATCCGGTCACGGATGCCTCATGCGGAACTGGAGCATGTCGGAAGTACGTCGGAGGCGGTGGAACTCGTAAAACAGCATCCCGGCATCGGCTGGACTGCTGTTGGGACCGCTTTGGGAGCCAAACATCATGGCCTCGACATCCTGGCGGAAAAAGTTACGGACCACGACAATAACTTTACGCGCTTTGTCCTGATCGGGTCCGATCCGCTGCAAATTCCTTCTAAAAGTTATGAGGACAAGACGAGTATTCTCGTTACTTTACCCGAGGATTTTCCGGGTGCACTGCATCAGGTACTGTCCGCATTCGCCTGGCGCAAACTGAACCTGTCTCGGATCGAATCTCGGCCGACGAAAAAACGGTTGGGAAGTTATTATTTTTATATGGATGTGCTTGCCCCGATGGACTCGGTGCTTCTTCCTTCCGCCATTGGAGAAATTGAGGCTTTGGGTTGTCAGGTGCGCATTCTGGGCAGCTATCCCAGTTACTCTTATGAAGGACTAAAATCGGAGGTGCAGAAATAGTGGCAGAACAATGGATCTATTTAGATGGACAATTCGTGACAAAAGAGAATGCAAAGGTTTCAGTATTCGACCACGGTTTTTTATATGGTGACGGGATATTTGAAGGAATTCGTATATATAACGGCAACATTTTTAAGTGTAAAGAGCATTTGGATCGCCTGTATGATTCGGCAAAATCGATCATGCTCAATATCCCGCTAACGTATCAGGAAATGGAAGAAGCTCTTGTTGAGACACTGCGCCGCAACGAGTTGCGCGATGGCTATATTCGTCTGGTCGTATCCCGCGGTCCTGGCAATTTGGGGCTTGATCCGAATCGCTGCCCAAAAGCCTCCGTCGTGATTATCGTGGAGCAGTTAGCCATATACTCGGAGGAAGCTTACAAAACGGGGCTCAAAACCGTATCCGTCTCCACCAAGCGCAATCTTCCGGATGCCCTTAATCCGAAGATCAAGTCGCTTAACTATTTGAACAATATTTTGGTGAAAATCCAGTCGAATCTGTCGGGAGCGGGCGAAGCGATAATGCTGAATGCTCAAGGTTACGTTACCGAGGGCTCCGGCGACAATATTTTTATTATCAAAAATGGAATGATTACCACGCCTCCATGCTACTTGGGTGCCTTGGACGGCATCACCCGCCAGGCGATTATCGCGATCTGCAGCAACAAAGGCTATAAGATCAAAGAAGAACCGTTCACGCTTCACGACGTGTATGTTGCGGATGAAGTGTTTCTGACGGGGACGGCAGCCGAGGTCATTGCGGTGCGCGAAGTGGACGGACGGATCATCGGTGAAGGTCATGCCGGACCTGTTACATTGAAGTTGCTTGAAGAATTTCGCAGTATCGTTGACAAAGACGGTTTGAAAGTGTGGTAATTTAATTTATGGAGATCCTATTCACGCTCGAAAGAGGTGGGTAGGATTTTTTATTTTTCCAGGATGTCAAAAACCTAGGCTTCTGCATAGGATGTATTAATTGGGCCCCGGGCGGGAGAGTCGCGTACCGGAGAAGAAATCTAGGAGGTCTTTAACGCGTGAAAATCCACATTGTAAAAAAGGGCGAATCCTTATTTGGTCTTTCGAAAAAGTATAATGTTTCTCTTCAGAAGCTGATCGAAGCAAATCCGCAAATCGTGAATCCGGATCAATTGAACGTAGGCGATAAGGTAAAAATTCCTGCCGCTGCGGTGCTTGTCGATGGTGATGGCGGAAATGTCTACAAGCATGTAGTTAAGCAGGGCGATAGTCTATGGAAACTTGCTAAGGCTTGGGGGCTTCCTATGCAGTCTCTTGTTCAGGCAAATCCTCAGTTAGGTGATCCCAACGCCCTTAAAGTGGGGGAAGTAGTCAATATTCCGACGACCGGACAATCGACTCCCGTCAAACCCAATATGGGTCAGAGCAATGTGAATAAAGCTCCTGTCGTATCCGGGTCCACGGGAAAGAAAAATACGGCGCCTATAGCCGAGAAAAAGGCGGAGCAAATGAAGCCAAAACCGGCACCTGCTCCAACACCTGCCCCAGCACCCGTTCCAGCACCATCTCCGATTAATGTTGAGCCCCCTAAACCAGCACCGGCAGTGCCCGTCCCAATTCAATTGGATATAAATGTTGAAAACATCACTTACGAACCGATTAAATATGAAAATCCTCCATTTGAAAACATAAAAGCAGAAGAGTCGCCATGTCCGCCAAAGCACGACTATCCCATGCTTCCGAATCCTCAACTTTACCAGGTGGAACAGCCTACTTATATCGCTCCGGCTCCGGTATACCCGCCTTCTCCATGCGGTTGTTCGGGAGCCGAGTCAAACATGGATAACGATAACTTGTTCTATCAATATCAAGTAAATGCCGAGAACGTCTCCTCCTATTATGATTTTCCGCAGATGCCTCAGGAACAAGTCATGGGTATGCAACAACCCTATGATGGTGAGTATCCGGGAATTTCAAACGCTCCTATGCATCAAATGCCGGAATATATGGGACCCTGCATGCCGGGGTATCCTATCTCTCCATATATGGAGCATCCTATGGAAAATAAACACCATGAATCGCCATGGCAAAATCCGTATATGGACAATTTTCCCGTAAATGAAATGCACTCAAATGAAATGCACTCTAATGTAATGCATGGAGCAGTCCATCAACAGGGTTATGGCTGGCCAATTCACTATGGTCCATCTCCTTGCTGCGGATCATTCCCGATGCACCAGCATTCATACCCGCATTATGGCATGATGCATCCCTATACAATGCACCCTTACGGATTCCCGCAAGGATATCCTAATCCTTATGGGATTGGAGGGTATGAAGCTCCAGGGATGCCGGGAGTATCAGGAATTCCGGTACAACCGAACGTTCCTATGGCTCCTCTAGGCGGCTTTGGTGTTCCGGAACCCGTGATGTATGACCGGGATGCTGAAAAGGCGGAGACATCGGGAGCGATTGAACGTCAAGGTTCAGAAAAACCGAATCAGGCAAAAGCTCAGGCTAAAGTAAGAGATAAGGGCAAAAAGGAAGCGAAGATATCAGCCAATACGGTTTCCGGAAAAACAAACAAGAAGAGAACCGGGTCCGCTTCCGGAAATTCGGCCAAAAAAGACCGTCAAAGTAACGAGCGGGCAAATCATCATTCCGATTTGCAAAATCCTTGGATTAATGAATAGCAATGATATAGAAAAAGCGGAGCTTCATCCCGCTTTTTCTTTTTGCTTTTTGGGTGTAGAGTCGTTAAATGTTTTCAATCGTTAAATTGCTTGAGACAGGGAGGGAATTATGATATATTAATTATCCCGATGAACGAGAAAATATTCATTGGAATGAAAGCTATCATTAATTACTAGATTAAAAAAGGTTTTAAAAAAACGCTTGCTTTCTTATTCTCAATATGATATATTATTTAAGTCGCCGCTGGAACGCAGCGAGAAACGAAAGCGAAGTTGATCTTTGAAAACTGAACAACGAGTGAGTATTAAAATGGATGAATTTGAATCGACTTTGTGTCGTTTGAAATTCCATCCTATGAGAATTAATTTTCTCGTCAGTAGTAACTGAATGAGCTTATCGCTCTTTCGAATAAAGTTTCACTTTATTGGAGAGTTTGATCCTGGCTCAGGACGAACGCTGGCGGCGTGCCTAATACATGCAAGTCGAGCGGACTTGATGGAGAGCTTGCTCTCCGGATAGTTAGCGGCGGACGGGTGAGTAACACGTAGGTAACCTGCCTGTAAGACTGGGATAACTACCGGAAACGGTAGCTAATACCGGATAATTTATTTCTTCGCATGGAGAAATAATGAAAGACGGAGCAATCTGTCACTTACGGATGGGCCTGCGGCGCATTAGCTAGTTGGTGGGGTAACGGCTCACCAAGGCGACGATGCGTAG
>NZ_QPJW01000005.1 GCF_003337355.1 Fontibacillus phaseoli
CTACGCATCGTCGCCTTGGTGAGCCGTTACCCCACCAACTAGCTAATGCGCCGCAGGCCCATCCGTAAGTGACAGATTGCTCCGTCTTTCATTATTTCTCCATGCGAAGAAATAAATTATCCGGTATTAGCTACCGTTTCCGGTAGTTATCCCAGTCTTACGGGCAGGTTACCTACGTGTTACTCACCCGTCCGCCGCTAACTATCCGGAGAGCAAGCTCTCCATCAAGTCCGCTCGACTTGCATGTATTAGGCACGCCGCCAGCGTTCGTCCTGAGCCAGGATCAAACTCTCCAATAAAGTGAAACCTATTGAAAGCTGATAGCTCATTTTGAATCTGACGATTATAATAATCGTTTAAATTATGACGTGTTCCATTTGTTCAGTTTTCAAAGAACTTGCTTGCTTCTATTCGACTAGAACCTACACGATGTCAATTTTTGTCGAACAGTTATTCATTATAGCAAGGATTCAACTCGGTGTCAACTTCTTTTTTATGGCGCAAGCGATTTAGCAAGCAAACCGTTCGAAGCGACAAGAAATAATTTACCACGCCCAGCCATCAATTGCAATAAGTATATTTTTCTAAATAAAAAAGAACTGATCTTCACGCCGGAGTTCATTCCCCGCCATGAGATCAGTTCTTTGTACCGTGAATAACCTTACTTAGAAGATTCAATCACGATAACGGAACTATCAGAACTTGAGCCCGTTCCAGCTGCTCCTTCACCGCTCGCCGTATCCTCTTTGCCTTTATTGGCCTCTTTATCCTTGATGGCCTTATCGAGCGCGGCCTGGCCTTCCTGTTCGATCGTCAGCAATGCTTCATCAATGGATTTCTTCTTATCCAAGACAAGTGCGAGTTCGCGATCCATAATCGTCTGATACTGCGAATAGAATTCCATAGGGATTTTATCCATCCGCGAAGACATATCCGGCGTAGTTTTCGGTTTCAGCTTATAGAAGACTTCCAGATTGTGCCCGTCGTACTCCGTACTGTAGCCCATCCGGGACAATAACCCGTTGTTCATCGTTCTGGATTTGATCTTTGCATAATCATCCCCGTTAATGAACTTAATGAAATCCCAGGCAGCGTCCGCATTCGGGGATCCCGCTCTGATTCCGAAAACTTCATTGAAGTACACATTCCGCGTCGTTTGAGGATCCGCCGGATCAACCGGTCCCGTAACCATTCCAAGTTCAAACGGCTTGTAATCTTTGAGCGAATTTTTAACGTCTTTTAAATTTTGCAGCAGGTACGGATGACCCGTCGTGATTGCAACCCGGCCCATCAGGAACAATTGGCTCTGGTAATACTCCTCCATCGTTCCGCCCGTGAATCTGCCGTCCTGCTGACTATTCACGGTTTTTGATTCCATAGCATCAAGCGCGAGCTTATAAACTTTTTTCCAGGAATCCGTATTGACCGTAACTTTTTGCGTATCCGGATTGACAGCGGTCAACCCTTCCGCAGAAGCAATCTCCTGGGCCAACATACTAAATGACACTCCATAATCTGTGCCATAGCCGTAAACTCTGGTTTTCTCATCTCCATCGCTTGGGAATCGGCGGGAAAGATCAAGAATATCCTGCCAGGTCATTCCGTCATGAGGCGGCTCGATCCCGTGCTTTTTAAACAAGTCCGCATTATAGAAAACAGCGGAGCCGTTAAAAGTTGGACTTAATCCATATAGCTTTCCTGCCCCTTTTTCTTTAAGCAATTCAATAAGAGCAGGGTAAATTGTATCGATATTATATTTGTCCCGCTCGATTAACGAATCCAGTTCCACCAGTTTTCCTTCGCTAGCCATCTTATCGTAATTATCCGTATCCAGCATCACGATGTCCGGTTGTTCCTTGTCAATAAAATCTCTTAACGCCTTATTATAGTCGACGACCTGCCCATTATTACCGGAGTATATGGATTGGGTACTGACGACTTCAATATCGACATTCGGATATTTCATGGCAAACAAATCACCGTATTGTTGAAAAAAGTAACTCTCATCATAAAACATCACTTTCAGGCTTCGCTGGGTTTCGGTTTCTTTCGCTGGACTACTATTGCAACCGGTAATCAACACCAGCAGGCTGGCCATCGCGGCTAGCGTTAACTTGTGCAGCTTTTTACTTTTTAACATAGGCTCCTCCAGATCATGAAAAATTGTTCTCCCACCACATTTTATTCCGCTGAATCGGATTCAACGGTAACGCTAGTTTCGGCCGCGGCTCCACCCCCTGCGCTCTCATTACCCGAAGCATCGGATTTTTTCTTGTTCGCCTGCTCCTTCACCGCTATATCCAGCTGAGCCTGACCTTCCTGCTCGATCGTGCGCAGCGCTTCGTCTATCGATTTGCTCTTTTTCTGAACGAGATCCATTTCTCTGGAAACAATCGGTTGATACTTTTGGTAAAATTCCCCCGGAATCTTGTCCATGTTCTGGTTACTGTTATCGAACATCGGCTTCAGCTTGTAGAACGGTTCCAGACTGATTCCATCATATTCCTTGGTCGCTCCCATTCGCGACAACACCCCGTCATTCATCGTTCGGGACTTGATTTTGGCATACTCGTCACCGTTAACGAATTTGATGAATTCCCAGGCTGCATCCACATTTGGGGAGTTCGCGCGGATACTCAATATTCTTCCGAAATAAATATCGCGCGTTTGATCCGGCGTTGCCGGATCTACCGGCCCTGCGACAATGCCTAGCTGGAACGGTTTATAATCTTTGATTGCGCTCTTGGCCTGCTTAAAATTCTGTAGGAAATAAGAGCCGTCCATCGTCATGGCCATACGGCCCATCAGAAACGGTTGGCTTTGATAATATTCTTCCATCGACCCGCCTTGAAAGCCGCCGTCTTTCGGACTGTAGATAGCGTTGGATTCCAGCGCATCGAATGCGGTCTTATAAGCTTGTTTCCAGGAATCCGTGTTTAGCGTAACTTTCATCGTATTCGGGTTTATCGCCTGCAATCCTTGTGTTGAAGCGATTCTGGAAGCCAGGTTTTCAAGCGTCATGCCCCCGTATTGCTCCCCGAATCCGTAAATCCGTGTTTTCTCGTCCCCCTCCACCGGGAACCTACGGGCCGTATCGATCAATTCCTGCCAGGTCATCCCGTCATGCGGAACTTCCACTCCATACTTGGCAAATAAATCGGCATTATAGTAAATGGCGTTTCCATAAAAGGATGGAGCGAGCCCGTACAGCTTTCCGCCGGCTCTTTCCTTCAAGAGATCGATCAGGCCGGGAAAAATCGTACTTGTGTCGTACTTGTCCCTGTCAATCAGGGTATCGAGTTCCATAAGCTGACCTTCCGAAGCGAACGAGTCGTAGTTATCCGTATCCAGCATAATGATATCCGGCTGTTCCTTCTCCACAAAATCCTTATAGGCCTTCTTGTAATCTTGTTGCTCCCCGTTATATAAGTTTTGCGTGCTTACAACTTCGATATCGATGTTCGGATACTTCATGGTAAAGAGATCACCGTAGGTCATATAAAAATACCCTTCGTCCCCGAACATGATTTTGAGACTTTGCTGCTCCTTTTGCGACTCCTTGGCCGGCCCTCCGCTACAACCAGCGATCAGCAGTAAGCTGCTGACGACCAGGAGCGACGACTTATGTAACCATTTGAACTTCATTTTTACCCCCTATATTAAACTTTTTAATATGGCTTCCTAGTGGTATAACGTATGTAAGAGATGGAAAGTTACATAATTTTGTTATTGATTTCCACCTTTGGTTTCATAAGAAAATAAGCAAGTGATTGCTAATATGGAAAAAAGCCTCTCCGGACCCCTTTTAGATCCGAAAAGGCTTTTCATTTTGACGAAGCATATCTCGCTTGCGGGACATTCTCAATCGTTTATTTCTTTATTCTTCAACTCATTAATCGCATCGCGGGTCTTTTGAATTTTATCGATCGAAAATTCGATGTTAATTGAAGCATAAACATAGAACAACACATCAATAATGAAAAATTGGCTGTGTTTCGATCCGGTCGCCGCGCTTCTGACCTTGGCCTCCGGAGCCAACGAAGTATACAGATTGAAATCGCTGAGTTCCGATAGTTCGCTCCTCCCGAATCCGGTGAAGCTGATCGTCACGAGTTCGTTCTTTTTGGCAAACTTCATTAACTGCAGCACTTCCTTGGTAGCGGCACTGTAAGATATGCCTATAAAAGCACTCCCTTGGGGTGCATTGGCCATGCTCATGGTCAAGACATGCATGTCCGAAAAAGCATAAGCATTCTTGCCCAGGCGCAGCCACTTCTGCGCTATATCTTCCGCCACCAGGGCGGAAGCCCCTACGCCATAAGCGAAAATCGCCGGGGCGTCGTGGAGGCTGCGCGCCACCTTCTCGATCACGCCGATATCAAGCAAACCCACCGTATCCCTTAGCGATTGCACCGCATTAGATAAAATCTTGTCGACCAGATCGGCGGTGTTCTCGTTTTTGTTCAAATCGTAATACCCTGTCTTTTGGTCCTTGGCCAAATCCGCCGATAGAGCCACTTTCAGTTCCGGAAAACCTTTTAAACCCATGGAACGGCAAAAGCGGACAACCGAAGCGCTACTGGAAAGAGAACGGGTAGCCATTTCCTGCACGGACATAAATACGACCTCATCCGGAACGGCAAGCACAAATCGCGCTACCTTTTGCTCGGATTGCGTTAATTTCGGCATCACATTCTCGATTCGTGATAATATTTGACCAACACCCACGTTAACGCCTCCAAATCAATCTCTGAACCTACTCAATACTACTATATTATGCCTGATGATGTTCCCTGGCAAGAAAACGAAAAGGGTGGCCGCTCTTTTGCAAAAACGGCAGCAGCGGAAAATCTTCCTCGGTTACATAACCGATCACGTTCACCCGTTCATCACGCGGAAGAGGATTCAGAACAATCTGGAATTCGCCTTTGTAACGCTTGTATTTGTCATTATCCAGAGTCAAAGCACCGAGGGGCCGCTCTACACAGTGGGCGGGCTCGATCTCTCCTTTGAAATGTCTTCGCGCATCCTCCGAGCGGATCACATCCCGTGCGATATCCGGCCGGTTATGATGGATTTCATCCCAGACATGGGACGGCCGTTGATCGCGGACACCGAGCAGCACAACTCCTTCATTCCATGAAATAAACTGCTGCATCGTCCAATCGCTGACCGACAAATCTCCGATTACCACCAGATCCACGTCACCCTGGTATTGCAGTTCCAGGTAATTGGCAAAAGGCGATTGATGGCGATGTTGTTCCAAGGTAGGCAATCCCTCATACAAAGGCCCTCTTAGGCTTCCGTCGCCCGGAATAAAGGCACCTACTTTTAGTCCCTGAGACCTCAACCACTCATTCTGGGCTTTGAACGTGTTCCATTCAAGTCCTGTCTCCGGTCGGGGGTAGTAATTATGCCAGGCTTCCAGAGCCGAAAAGTCGGCGCCCAGCCTTTTCAGATCATCCAGAAAGAATTGATCGATCGTGCTTGCATTGAGAGAAACCTGCCAATCACGGGTAAGTTCCGCGACCTCCGCATTTTCCATCCCATTATCGATTCTCAGCCCCGTAACGCCGCATTGCTTCAATTGGACAAGTGAGAAGTTCTCAAACGTTCGCGGAGAAACATCGACCATCAGCATCATATGATGCTCAGCCGCAAACCCGCCGATCTCTTTCAATGGTTCAAGTAAATTGTCGGGGTCTTCCTCCGGAATCTGTAAGGAAGTAAAAATCGTATCGAAACCATGCTGGCGCATTAGCGTCAAATAAGCCAAAGACTCCTCGATGCTTTGTTCCGTCAACGAGACAAGTACGCCGCCCATTCTCATCCACTCCTTTTAACTCATTCTAATTTTTGTAGTTGTCCGGTTTCATTAAGCAACTTCTTTAGGCAGTCTGGCTTCCTTCGGCACGCCGAACAGATAGGTGCATAGAAAGCCGAAAAAGTAGGCGGTGAGCAGTCCGAGAAGATAAATCCACCATTTGCCGTCCGCGATCAGCAGGAGCATCTCCAGGCCGGTCGCACCGATAGCAATCGCACCGACATTGCCGAAATACCCGATCACCGCACCGCCAAAGGCAGCACCCAGACAGGCCGTTACAAAAGGCTTACCGAGAGGAAGCGTAACCCCGTAGATCAGCGGCTCCCCGATGCCCATTACACCAACCGGTAAGGCGCCTTTGATAATGTTCGTAAGCGGTTTGTTCTTATAGCAGCGGACCCAAAGCGCGAGGGCCGCGCCAACTTGTCCGGCTCCCGCCATCGCCAGAATCGGAAGCAGAACAGTCACGCCCGTCTGGTTAATAAGCTCGATATGGATCGGCGTCATGATATGATGCAGTCCCAGCATAACCATGACCAGCCAAATCCCGCCAAGCACGAATCCGGCCAAGGCTCCACCGACGGAGAGAATCCAGTTGACGGCGATCAACAGGTTGCTGGCGACAAAGCCTGCAAAAGGCATGATCAGGAAAATGGTCAACAACCCCGTAACCAATACGCTCAATAGCGAAGTCACAATCAGGTCAATAGAGTCCGGCATGATTTTATGCAGCTTTTTCTCAATAATAGACAATATCCATACGGCCAAAACGACACCGATAATTCCGCCCTGTCCGGCGATGAGCGGCTCTCCGGTAAACAGGTTCATGATCGGAAGCTCGGGCTTCATCCCCGTAAGCAGCGTTGCGCCACCGATCAATCCGCCCAGAGATGGGCTTGCCCCGAATTCTCTGGCCGAGTTGATCCCCACAAAAATCGCCATGTAGGAGAATACGCCGTTCTTGATGACGTTCAGGATCAGATTGAATTGAAGCCAGCCGTCTCCGGCCAGGTAGCCGGCCGTAATAAAATTGGAGATTACGGCGGTAATTCCAGCCAACAGACCGGCCGCCACAAAGGCGGGTGCCAACGGAATAAAAATATGCGAAATTGATTTCAAGAAATTTTTAATCGGAGTATCATTGCGTTTTTTATATTTTTCCTTATTTTCGGCAGCTACTCTGGCTGCCTCTTTTTTGTTGTCGCCCAGGTCGTTGGCCGTGCCTTGGGGAGCTGCATTCATAGGAATGGGCTCGCCCATCTCAACTCCGCTGATCTCCGCGATTTCCTTGGCGACCTTGCCTACCAGCCCGGGGCCGACAATCACTTGAAGAGTGGATTCAACGATCACTCCAAGGACGCCCGGCACCTTCTTCAACTTTTCGATATTGGCCGTCTCTTCGTCGCGCAGCGTGAGACGGACGCGCGTCATACAATGGGTAACCAGCTCTACGTTTTGGATGCCGCCGATGGTATCCAGAATTTCTAAGGCCAACTCTTTTTCTTTTGCCATGGTCATATCCCCTTTTCTGTTTGTATGGCCCGTCGTATGAATCCTTCCGACTCCGCCAGCTTCAGCTGTGCTTCCTCATATTCCAGGCCTGTAAGCAACATAACTACTGCCTGTTTCACTTGATGGTGGCTTCTTTCGTAGTAATCGGAAGCGGTTTCAAGATCGCATCCCGTAATCTCCCGGATCATGGATTTGGCTCTGATCACCAGCTTCTCGTTCGTCGGCTGAACGTCCACCATCAGATTGCTGTAAACTTTCCCGATCCCGATCATGGCCGCCGTTGAAATCATATTGAGCACCATTTTCTGAGCCGTTCCGGCTTTCAGACGCGTCGACCCTGTCAATACCTCGGGACCGGTAATAATTTCAATCGGATACTTGGCATATTTGCTGATCTCGGCGTCTTTGTTGCAAGACAGACTGGCCGTTGAAGCTCCGACCCGGGCGGCATATTGAAGCCCGCCAATGACGTAAGGCGTGCGTCCGCTGGCCGCGATTCCCAGGACCGTATCCTTAGCGCTTAGATTCAGTTTTTTCAAATCAGCCTCGCCTTGTTCGAGCGAATCCTCCGCACCTTCCACCGCTAACCGGATAGCCGTTTCGCCGCCTGCGATAACGCCTTGAACCATGTTCGGATCCGTACCGAACGTAGGAACGCATTCGACGGCATCCATAATTCCCATCCGACCGCTCGTACCGGCCCCTGTATAAATAAGTCGTCCTCCCCGTTTGAAACTTTCGATGACGCATCGGGTCACCTTTTCGATATCCTGCAATTGCTCCCTAATCGCCAAAGATACCTTGGCATCTTCCTCCTGCATCAACTCCAGGACCGATATCGTTGACAGTTGATCCAAATCCAGCGTACGGTCATTTCTTGTTTCCGTAATCAAGTTATCCAGCAACTATATCCCTCCCTTATCTCTATCTGCCCACAGTGTACACCATCAGAAATAAAATTACAATAATATTTTGTTTTTATGTAATAATGTTTCAAAAGATGATAGGTTTATTTCATCACAAAAAAAGTCCCCAAACCGGATCATTTCCGGTTTGAAGACTTTTTAGTCGAGATAACTTAGCTCAAATTTCCTGGAACCGACTTGGAGACGCGGCCCGTTTTAACCAGAGCAGCTTGTGCTGCGGAACGGATTACTTTCACTTCATATCACCTCCTTAATAAATGGCGTATCAGTCGTTGAGTTTCAGTTGGAATACACCGCTTCATCCGCTTCATTTTGCAGCCAGATCGTTCGTAGGGCCTGTTTGATTTGGCGTTTTTCGTAAGAGCACGGGCGCTGTCCGGTGCGCATGCGGAATAATGGACAATGATTTCCTTGACAAGCCGGACGGAAGAAACAAGCCTGGCAGTTCTCATCGCTCTCCTCGCCGGAGGTCGTCCAAAGCGCCAGCTTGTCGTAATCAAGATCCAACGTGCCGTCCTGTTGAATCACACCGAGCCGGTTATTGTCCTGCTCCAAAGCGACGGAGCATTTGTACAACAAACCGTCGGAACCGACGACAAGGGAATTCGGCTTTGCGGCATAGCACACGGCACCGGTCGGAAGCAACGTATCCGAAATAAAAGAACTGACGGTAAGTCCGGTAGCAATGGCCTGTTCATTGAACTTCCAAATTTTAACATCCTTGATTCGCTCGTCGCACACCGGCAGGTTCAGATCATTCTCGCCACCCATGCAGCCGACGGGACGGAAGTACACTTTAAACCGTGGATCATCCCCAAACAATTCATGCAATACGGGAATGAACTGTTGGACGGCTTCCAGGTTGCTGTTGTCAAAGTTAACTCGGACATTGATCTCAAAAGGACGTTCCACTTCTTTCAGGGACAGCAAGTTGTTTATGATCGTCCGGTAAGTTCCCCCGCCGCCATGAAGTCCACGGCGGGTATCATGCACCCGCTCGTCACCATCCAACGTCACCATAAATCGCTCGACATGCAAATCCAGCATCTGCTCAAAACGGTCCTTGGTCAGATAATAACCATTGGTTGACATTTCGGCCCCATATGTCGCACCGCTCTGCTCGCAAGACGCCATGAACGACCGGGACAGCCGTTCAATGATGTGCGGGACGAGCAACGGCTCGCCGCCATGCCAGCTGATCGTCAGCCGATTCAGCGTTCCGGCTCGTTCTTTCATATACGCTTCCAAGCCTGCGACGACTTCCTGAGTCATCGATGCCCGCGGAAAATGTTCATAGCAATAATTGCAGCGGAAATTGCACGCTTCGGTAACAAGGAGAACCAGGTGCATCGTATCCTGGGCATGCATCGATTGATGGAGGAACATGGCCCGGCGGAGTTCATCCGTATCGGCACCGACGAGAAACCCATGCTCGATCAGCCCGGCGAACAAGGGTGGAACCGGATCCGGAACAGGTGCACCAGGCCGCAGCCACTCCAACACTAGGCTTCGCTCTTCAGCCGAAAATGAGGCGATCGCGCCGGTGTAGCTGTTGTACAGCACCAGGCCACCCACATCATCCCCGCTCTGCGCATTAAACCGCGAGGGTTTCCACTGTAACTGCAATGCTTCATGATTCATTCGGTATTCCCATCTTTCATGTTCAATGTGGTTTCGCAAGCATCGGAAAGCAAGGCTTCCCGATGGCTCTTTCCCATGATGAGAGCAAGACGGGAATGCTTCAATGATTTGAGTCACTTTTCGGAAAATAGCCTGACGGCAAAAAACTCCGGGCTGCGGTATGAAATCAATCGCAAGCCCGGAGTTTCAGATTAAAATTAAAGAGCATACTAACGAGTGCCTCAATTTTTTAATTCCTCATTTATGGTTAATTGAAGTTCATTTTCGATTGCCTCCAATGCTTCCTGAATAGACATATTTTTATTATAAATCTCAGTCATATATTTTTTGGATGACTCGTCTATTTTTGATAACACTTTTTTAGGAAGCTTTCTCAATTTATTGGTCAAGTTGCTATTCACATGAAGAACTTTATAAAAAGCCAGCATTTGAGGGTCCGAATTTTCAATAGTATTCTCTCGTACAGGAAGTTCATAAGGGTTTATTCTCTGGATTAATTTGGCATAGCTATCACCGTTTATATAGCTAATAAATTCCCATGACTCTTTTATTTGTGCGGATGAAGAATTTATAGAAAAGATTTCATTTATATCGATCATATTCCCGGTATCCGGATACTCTGAACTTACAGGATAAGAAACCACCCCCCACTCAAGATTTTTATATTTATCGTTATTAATCATAAGTTTGTATAATGTTGAGTCATCGATTGCCATTGCAATATTTCCAGCCAGAAATGGATAGCTCTGAATATCCATATTACTATTGTTTGTAATTACATTACCTTGATTTGTATCTTTTGCTTCATAACAAGATTTCGTCTCAACGCATTGAACTACGTTATCAAAAATATTATTCCATGCCTCGGTGTTTAAAGTAAAAGTATTGTTGTTATATAATGTCACTCCACTACCTTCACCAATACTTAACCCGAACAAAAATGAATTTGCCATATCCTTATGATAAAATCCGTAAACAGGTGTATTGTTATTATTTAAGGATTTAGGGAATCGTTGCGCCAGTTCAAAAATATCATCCCAAGTCATTAAATCGGTCGGTTCTGGAATATTATTATCAGCAAACAATTTTTTATTGTAATAAATTGCTTTACCCGTAAAGGTAGGAGTGAGCCCAAACAAATCATTTTGATTATCCTGTAGAAACTCAATAACACTTGGAGTATAGGTCGACAAGTCTAAATTGTCCCTTTTTATAAATGGGTTTAATGGTTCTAATAATCTCTTTTCTCTTAAGTAATCATAGAATTCCATATTAAGTGACACGACATCGGGTGATTCATTTATTATGATTCTCTCGATCGCTTGATTTAAATCTTCTCCAGGTTTCAAATACTCTGGAATTAAAATAGTTTCTAAATCGAAATTAGGATGTGTAGCAAGAAAAACATTTCCGTAACGCTCAAAAAATTCCTTTTCATTCCAAGTCAATACCTTAATTAAGATGGGTTTATTCGATTCTGGGGTCTCCTTATTTATACAACCGTTTAAGTTAATCAGAACTAGAATTATGGTCATAATTAGAAGTAGGGCTTTTCTTTTTAACATATGATTTATTCCATACCTCTCATAAAATATTAAGGGTCACCAAGGTGAAACTTCCAGTTGTTAAATGACTTATGGATATAAAGGAGTTGAAGCGCAGTAATCAAAATATAGAGCAATAATAGTAATTATATTCCTAATATTACCACATAAAGGTATCTAGAGTTATAAAAAAAGAAGATACAATCTCCTCAAATATGAAGACCATACCTTCTGCCCAACAAATATTCAATTAACTCAAAATGTTTGATCTTACTTGTCCTTGTTATTTTCCATCCAGCAGCCCGATAAACTCGTCTTCATCCTCGATCACGGGAATGCCCAGTTCCTTGGCTTTGGTCAGCTTGCTCCCCGCCTTCTCTCCCGCAATGACCAGATCCGTCTTCTTCGAGACGCTGCCGGTGACCTTGGCGCCGAGCGCTTCCAGCCGCTCCGTCGCTTCGTCGCGGCCAAGCTGGTGCAGGGTGCCGGTCAGCACGACCGTTTTGCCGGAGAAGAAAGAATCCGTCACCGGGGCAGCCGCTGCCTCCGGCGCTTTGGCTTCCACGCCGAGGGAGAGCATTTTTTGGATGCCGGCCTGCATGAACGGATCGGCGAAGAACGAAACGATGCTTTCGGCCACAATGCCACCGATATCCGGCAAGGAGGTCAGTTCCTCGACGGTGGCGGACATGATCGCGGACAAGTCGCAGAAATGGTCGGCCAACACTTTCGTCGTCGACTTGCCGGTGTTCGGAATGCCGAGCGCAAACAGGAACGATGCCAGATCGCGCCCTTTGCTCTGCTGAATGGCCTGGAGCAGGTTGTTGGCTTTTTTCTCCCCGAACCGGTCCAGCTTGATCAGGTCTTCAAACGACAAGGTGTAGAGTTCTGCCGGCTCGCGTACGTTCAACTCATCATGAAGCTGTTCCGCCGTTTTCTCGCTGAACGTCTCGATGTCCATCGCGTCACGGGATGCAAAATGCGTAATCCGGCTGACGATTTGCGGCTTACAATCGAGCCGGTTGTTGCAGAATAGATGCGCGCCGCGCTGCTCCAAAGGAAAACCGCACGCCGGGCAATTTTCGGGATAAAGGATCTCGCCGCCGTCCTGCTCTTCGGTGACTTTGCCGAGAATTTCCGGAATAACGTCATTGGAGCGGCGAATGAATACGCGAGTGCCGAGCGCAAACTTCAAGTTTTTGCGTTCAATGTCTCCGACATTGTTCAGTGTGCAGTTTTGTACGGTTACCCCGGCCAATTCTACCGACTCCACCTTGGCTAGCGGGGTGATTTTGCCGGTCCGGCCCACGTTCCAGGATACCGATTCGAGAATCGTCGTCGTCTCCTCGGCTTCGAACTTGAACGCAACCGCCCAGCGCGGGAATTTGTCGGTATACCCAAGCGCTTCCCGAATGCGCATATCGGTAATTTTGATAACTGCCCCGTCAATTAAATAATCCAGCGAAGCGCGCTGCTCCACGATGGAGTGAAGAACTTCCATCACCTTGTCAAAGCTATCGTGATAAGTCACATAAGGATTCACCTTAAAACGGTTCTCTTTAAGAAAAGCCATCATCTCTTGATGATTGCCAAACTGAACGCCATCGGAGTATCCCACATTATAGAAAAATGCGCTTAGCTTTCGCTCTGCCGTCGTACGCGGATTCAGATTGCGAAGTGCCCCTGCTGCGGCGTTACGGGCATTTTTGAGCGGTTCGGCAGCAATTTCGTTGTACTTGGCCAGAACGGACAAATTCATGATGCCTTCGCCTTGCACTTCGATCGTGCCGTCGCTGTACGGGATCGTAAGCGGCACGGATTTGATCGTTTTGACCTGAGCAAGAATTCCCTCGCCAACAGCGCCGTTTCCCCGCGTGGATGCCTGAACCAGTTTGCCATCGGTATACGTAAGGTTCAGCGTGAGGCCGTCGAATTTAAGCTCCACTACATAAGTGGGCTCAGGCAACGGATTGTCGGAATTTTTGCTGTTGTAATCCGTGATTAATCTTTGCACCCGGTTGTTCCAATTGATCAACTGCTCCTCGTTCTGCGCTTTGTCGAGGCTCCACAGCGGTGCGAGATGCCGGTGAGGCTTGAAGCCTTGCAGCAGTTCCCCGCCTACCCGCAGCGTAGGGGAGTCGGGCAGCTGGACGCCGGCTGCGGCCTCCAAAGCGACCAATTCGTCGTACAGCACATCATACTCTTTGTCGCTAACAAGCGGCTGGTCCAAGGTATAGTAATGGTAACTGTACTGGTTTAACTGCTCTACAAGCTGTTCCATTCTTTGCATTGCATCCATGCGGGGACAACCCTCCTTAATATGTATGGAAACGGGGGAAGCCGCCGGAGTTATTAGGGAATCCTTGGACTTTCTAAACTCCCGAGGCCCCGTGGGCTCTTCCGTTTCCGGTTCAACTTTCATTTCCCTGTCTCCGCCTATGCATTGCTATGCGAGGAGCCACATTTGTCCTTGTCGGGTGGAAAATAACGAGGAAATGTCTTTCAAAAGGTGGACACTCCTCCATTCGAAAGATACTCTCTCTTCAATTTCCAAAACACTGCATATTGTACGTTTAAGTCGTTAGAATGCCCAAATATTGATAAATACTCTTTGACGGGCGTAACGCCTCTTTGTCCGCTTTTAGGTGGACATTTTTACGATTTGTCCATGATAGGTGTACAATCAAGTCTCGAGAGCAGCCGATGTAAGGTGCACCGAGTTGTTGCTAGGAGCAAGGACCGGCTGAAGCTATTTTCAGCCCTCGGTCACTTTGGTGATCGGTGCGAAGCCTGCGAGCAGGCGTTTCACGCCGACCGGCGCCGGAAAGGCGATCTGCAGCTCCATGTCGTTGCCGGAGCCTTTGATCGCCACGACGGTGCCGATGCCCCATTTGCCGTGCGACACTTTGTCGCCGGCTTGGAAGCCGCCGGGGCTGCCCGCCCCCGGCGCTTTGGCCGCGGCGGAAGCGCCGGCGGTGCCGGACATGCCCGGCACCGTCACGGTGACGCTGCTGCGGCCCGTGCTGCGGCCGCCTGCGGCAGGCCGCGAGGCCGGAGCTTCGGCCCCGCCGCCGCGGTGGCCGAAGTTGCTGCCGCCGCTGGCACCGAAGCCGCGGCCGCTGTACGCGCCGCCGATCCCGGTTCCCCGGCGGTAGCGGTCACGGGCTATGCCCGTGTCTTCCTTGAGTTCCTCGGGAATCTCTTCCAGGAACCGCGACGGCGGGTTCGCCGTAGTCCGCCCGAACAGCGTACGCATCTGCGCGCAGGAAAGGAACAGCTTCTCCTCGGCCCGTGTGATGCCTACATAAGCGAGGCGGCGTTCCTCCTCCAGCTCTTCATTGTCGAGGAAGGCCCGGCTATGCGGGAATACGCCTTCCTCCATGCCGATAATGAAGACAACCGGGAACTCCAGCCCCTTCGCGCTGTGCATCGTCATCAGCACGACCGCATCGTCGTTTTGTTTTTCCGCGTCGCTGTTGTTGTTCATGCTGTCGATATCGGCGATCAACGCCAAATCGGTGAGGAAGGACACCAACGACTTATCTTCATTATTATTCTCAAATTCCATCGTTACTGACAGAAATTCATCAATATTTTCTAACCGGGATCGCGATTCAAGGGTGTTTTCGTTTTGCAGCTCTAAGCGGTACTGTGTCATCTCCAGCAATTTCTCGGTCAGTTCGGTAACGGACAGATATTCCACCATTTGATGCAGCGCCGCGATCATATCATAAAACTCGACCAACGCATTGCGCGTACGCCCGGCGATGCCGAGATCGTCTACCGTCTCCAGAACGCGAAAAATGGAAGTTCCCCGCTCTGCCGCAGCATCCGCCAGCTTGCCTACCGTCGTATCGCCTATGCCTCTTTTCGGCACATTGATGACCCGGGTCAAACTGATATCGTCATCCGGGTTGGACAGCAATCGTAAATATCCAAGCAGGTCCTTGATTTCTCTACGGTCGTAAAACTTGATGCCCCCTACGATCTGGTAAGGGATATCCGATTTGATCAGAATTTCCTCGATGACCCGCGACTGGGCGTTGGTCCGGTACAGGATGGCGTGTTCGCGGTATTTTTTCCCGTCCTTGATATCCTTGGTGATCTCCGAGGTTACAAAGTAACCTTCATCATGCTCCGAATCTGCCCGATAAACCATGATCTTGTCGCCGTCGCCTTTGTCGGTCCACAGCTTTTTTGGCTTACGTCCGGTATTTCGGCCGATTACGCCGTTCGCCGCGTTCAAAATCGTCGAAGTGGAGCGGTAATTTTGCTCCAGCATGATTGTGCTTGCTTCGGGGTAGTCCTTCTCGAAATTGAGGATATTGGTGATGTCGGCCCCGCGCCAGCGGTAAATCGACTGGTCGCTATCACCCACGACGCAGATGCGGTGGTGCTTATCGGCCAGCATCCGGCACAGCATGTACTGCGCCCGGTTCGTATCCTGATATTCGTCGACGTGAATGTACATGAATTTTTTCTGATAAAAATCCAGCACTTCCGGCGTTTCCTTGAACAGTTCGATCGTCTTCATAATCAGGTCGTCAAAATCGAGCGAATTGTTGCTGCGCAGTCTCTTTTGGTACATGGCATAAACTTTGGCAACAAGACCTTCGAAATAGTCCCCGATCTTCTGCTCATACTGCTTCGGCGTGACCAGTTCGTTCTTTGCCGTACTGATCATCGATTGAACCGCCTTCGGCTCAAACTTCTTGGTGTCGATGTTCAGTTCTTTCATGCAATTTCGGATGACGGAAAGCTGATCGGTCGAGTCCAGAATGGAAAAATTCGACGTAAACCCGATGCGCTCGATGTCTTTGCGGAGAATCCGCACGCACATGGAGTGGAAGGTGGACACCCAAATGTCCCTTCCTTCCGAACCGCCAACCAACCGGGAGACCCGGTCCTGCATTTCACGGGCGGCCTTGTTCGTAAACGTGATCGCCAGGATCGCCCACGGCGGCGCCTTGCGGGTGGCGATCAGGTAAGCGATGCGGTGCGTAAGCACGCGCGTCTTGCCGCTGCCCGCGCCGGCCATGATCAGCAGCGGACCTTCCGTCGTTTCGACGGCTTTGCGCTGCTCTGGATTAAGACGGGACACCGCCTCTTGTATATTAACAGGTTGCATAGTAATGCTCCTTTCCAAATGCTCTAGCTTAGGGTGAACTGAAGTAACGGCGACTAGCGAAAAGTGAATGATAAATTGCGGATTATTGGCCGAAAAAAGGAATATAGAATATTGGATAAGGCACATTATAAATTACTATAGTGAAAATAGCGTTTTTATCGAAGTGTTAGATACTAACTGGAAAATATACAGCTAATTTCGTGTTCTCCGCTAAATCTCTTTAAACATCTGTAAAACCTACAGCTAATTCGCTTGATTTATGCCAATATTGCCTATTTGGACCACTAATAGATGGAGGTTTTCCAGTTAATTCAGTTCTATAATACGATTTACCAAAAATAGCTGGAGGAAATCCAGTTATTTTATCACCGGGGGGGTTCCGGGGTTCCGGGGTTCCGGGGTTCCGGGGTTCCGGGGTTCCGGGGTTCCAGGGGTTCCATATCCTCAGATTCCGTCAAAGCCCCGACTCCGGTTTCAGCACGCTCCCCGTTCCCTTATTACTACCGTTACTATGACAGAAACTATTACTGCTACTATTGCACTTACCGTTACTGCTACTGCTACTGCTACTGTTACTGTTACTGTTACTACTACTGTTGCCCTTACCGTTACTATTACTGCTACCGCTACTACTACTACTGCTACTGCTACTGTTGCCCTTACTATTACTATTACTGCTATTGCTACCGTTACTATTACCGTTGTCGTTACTATTAACTGCTACCGTAACTGTTGCTCTTGCTGTTCTCCTTTTAACGCCCGTACGGTGTCCAAAGCTGCCTGCAAGTCACTGTACACCACATTGCCGACGACGATCGTATCACAAACGGCCGCGGCCCGACGGGCTGATTCGGCGTCTGTGATCCCCCCGCCATAAAAGAGACGCGCATCATACAGCGATCTGCGCACGTCCGAGACAAGTTCCATGTCTCCGAACATGCCGCTGTACTCTACATAGACGATCGGCATCCGGAGCAGCTTATCGGCGACCTGCGCATATGCCGCAACTGCCGACGCGTCCAGCCTCGAATCGGCTTCGGTTATTCTGGCAACGGTGGAATCGGGGTTCAGCACGATGTATCCTTCCGGCACGAGCATGTCCCAAGGGATCATATACCCGTATTGCTCGACCGCCCGGGCCTGGTGGCCGATCAGCCAATCACTCCGCGTGGTGTTGAGCACCATCGGAATCATATATAGATCAAATCCGGGCGTGACGGCTTCTAGGTCTGAAACCTCCAGCACGCACGGAATCTCAAACTGACGTATCCTGGACAAAAGTTCTACCGTGTTGTCATACGTCAGCCCGCTGGAGCCTCCGACCATGATTGCGTCGCTCCCGGACATGCAGACGGCTTCCAAGGCCTCATCCCCGATCAGACGGTCAGGGTCCAATTTGAATACATGCCGCCATGACTGCAAACTCTGCTTCAACGCCGATTCCTCCAAGCCTATTTCATACTATGAAGACACCCGCTATAGTCACGAAAAACGGGGCCTGTCTCCCGCCCCGCTCGTCCTCTATCCGCCATATGGGTCGATCTTTATCACTGTCAGCTGCCTCATGTAAACAGGCCATTTTTCATAGCCACTTCTAGTCTATGTTACCATAGAAGTGCTGTCAACGTTCGCATCGAATGGGAACAAAAAAGATACGCTCCGTGAATCAGAACGTACCCTTTAATCTATATCCGGAATTTTTTATAGCCCCAAGTAATCCAACCAACTCACCCGGCCCGCGTCATCCTCGTCCAGAAAATCCGTATAAAACCCGTAGACACCCATCCGCTTAAACTTCAGAATCGTCTTAGGGTCATTAATGGTGTGAACATAAGAAGGAACTCCGATCTTGTTCAGCGCGGCTACTAGCTTCTCGTTGGCCCGGGTTTCCGACATGGTAATGGCGGCAAGCCCCTTTTCCTTGGCAAACCTTATGACCTCGGCATCCGAATCATGGGTCTGATAAAGCGTGAAAATCACCGACTCGAAAGGATGGATCGCTTCGATCGCATCCCACATCGATTGGTAGTAAATTTGCGGAACGATCCGCTCCAGCAGTGCGGGGTCCTTCTGTTTGGCACTCTCCACAATTTTGGTGAAAATCCGGTCGATTTCCTCCGGCTCAATCTGCTTCGTATCGGTCACCAAGTACATATCGGGATGCTGCACCATTAGATCAAGGATGTCATCCCAACCAAGCGGCTCATACTTGCCCATGATCTTGGCGTTTTTGAATTCCTCGAAAGTCCATACCGCGGCATGGGTGCCGGGGTCCATCACGTCTTCCTGCCCCATCATTTTCGTGAAGCTCTCTCCCCACTCGTGCCGGGCGATGAGCTCGTCATCCTTACTGAGCAGCAGATCCGCCTCAAATACGCGGATTCCTTTTTCATAATTGGCCGCAAAAGCCTCGTAACTATTGCTGTACGTCAGCCCCTCAATCCCGCCCATGGCGTGGGCCACCATGCGGTGGGCCATGAAGCCTTCGTACCGGGGAGCCTGCGGCCGGAAGAGAATAACAATCAGAATGATGCATAGACCGAGAATTAGTGCGGTGTAGTAGAAGAATCTTTTTTTCATGATGAACTGCATCCTTTTATTATGAAAATTATGATCCAAATCTATAACTCTATTATACTATACACAAAAAAAAGCCTGCGGACTCAGCTACGAGTCCGCAGGGTATAATTACATATCGGAACTGAAGTGGCTCAAAGTAGTTTCAAGCGTGGACCTACACTTGGTTGCTCATCGTCTTATCCAATTTTTAATAAGCATTCTTATTTATAAATCCATTAACTACCGTTTTCAAAATAATCTTGATATCCATCAGAATCGACCAGTTCTCAATATAAAAAATATCGTGCTCGATCCGCTCCTCGATCGACGTGTCTCCACGCAGCCCGTGGGCCTGCGCATAACCGGTAATTCCAGGACGTACATGGTGCTTCACCATATATTTGGGTACTTCCTCCCGGAATTGATCCACAAAGTAAGGACGTTCAGGACGCGGTCCGACTACGCTCATATGACCAGCCAGCACATTGAAAAATTGCGGAAGTTCATCGAGACTAGTTTTACGCAAAAAAGTACCGAACTTTGTTCGTCGGGGATCGTTCTCCGTTGTCCACTCTGTGTTCGCCATTTTTTCAGATAGCAACCGCATGGAACGGAATTTATACATTTGAAACTTTCTGCGATTCAGACCTACCCGTTCTTGTTTGAAAATTACCGGACCCTTTGAGGTCAGTTTTACCCCGATGGTGATCAGCAGCATCAGTGGCGAAGTAATCAGGATGGCGAAGACGCTGAACACAATATCAAAAAACCTCTTCACGATCCGGTTTCCGGCAAGGTCAAGCGGAATATCGCGAACATTGATCATCGGCATCCCGGCAAAGTTATCAAAATAGGGCCGGGCTGGCAAAAAGTCGAAGAAATCGGGAATGATCAGCGTCCTGACCCCAACCTTTTCGCAAATGGTAATGATCCGGGCGTACCGGGAGTGGGCGGTTAACGGCAGCGCCAGTACGACTTCGTCAATCAACTTGGTCTCCAGTATGGATTCCAGTTGATCTACGGCGCCCAATATTGGCTTAAACTTCGCCTTTTCCTCCAGTGTCCACTCCCTGTGGTCATCCAAAAATCCGACAATCTCATAGCCAAGCTCGGGGTACTGCCGCAAATTTTCGTAAAACTTTTGGCCGAGCGAGCCTGCCCCAAGAATGAGTACAAATTGCTTGTTGAAGCCTTTCTTCCGCAGTTGCTTGAGCGATCTTTTTAGGAAATAGCGGTAGAACATGATGAACAGCAGGTTAAACGTCATATAGAAAGCAAGGTAAGCACGTGAGATATCTACCTGCTTAACGAAGAACATCAAGCTGAGCAAAACGACCAGGCTAGTGAAGTGGACCTGGAATAACTTCAGTAATTCGTCCGCAAAACGTTTTTTGCGCTTGGGAGAATAAAATGAGATTAGAATCCCTACGAACACGGCGATAGCACCGTAAATAATGCTCCAGAAAGCATAGATTTCAACCGGGAGCGGTTTTTCATAAAGAATCCAGCCGCTCTCAAACTTGATCCACCAGGCCATAAAGAAGGAAATCTGGATAAACGCAAAATCCGCCAATACATAGAGCTGCGTCAAAAATCTCTGATTTTTGCGAATCATGATTTCACCTCCATCTTCGTGCCGGCCGGATCGGGCTGCGTTGCAACTGTAGAAGCGGGTACAACGCTCCGCGGGATCAGTTTATTTTTAAACAGGGAAAGCACGAATTTCAGCGCAATGCCAGTGTAAACAGCCATGTTCGTCGACCAAGCGTATTGCTGCAAATAATGCTTACGGTGGAATATCCACATGGCCCGATGAAATTCATAAATAATCTTCACCGGCTTGCGACGGCTGCTGGCTCCTTTATAGTGAACAATGTATGTGGCCGGATGATAATGAATACCCCATCCCGCTTGTTTAATCCGATAGCACCAATCGATGTCCTCGCCGTACATGAAGAACGTATCATCCAGTCCGCCGACCTGCTGGATGGCTTCTTGCCGGACCATCATAAAAGCGCCCACCAAGCAATCGATCGGATAAGTTTTGTTCGGGTCCATATAGCCGAGTTGGTATTGATTAAACCGGGGCTTATCCGGAAACAACTTGGAGAAACCAAAGGCATAATAAAAAGAAGCAGAAGGCGTAGGGAAACCTCGTCTGCAAGCTTTATCTAGCGAGCCGTCCGGCAGGATCACTTTGCAACCAGCGGCACCAACATTCGGATGCTCATCCATGTAAGCAATCATCGTTTGAAACGTATCCGGCTGCACGATGGTATCCGAATTTAGAAGAAGGACGTAGCGTCCATTCGAGATAGCCATGGCCTGATTATTTGCTTTGGCAAAGCCGGTGTTTTCAAAATTCTCAATCAACCTTACTTGCGGAAACTGCTCCCGAATTGAGGCTACCGAGTCATCTATCGACGCATTGTCCACGACAATCGCCTCATAAGAATAGACCGTCTCCGAGTCGAATACGGATCGCAAACAGTCCAGCGTTAAGTGGCATGTATTGTAGCTGAGAATGATCACACTCAAATCCATGATTAAATCTTCTCCTGACAAAATTAGTAATCTATCGACATTATAGCATAATGTCATAGGGAGGGGGGTACCCTTGTCTTGTATGTTGACTGAATCTCTTTTTTTATTTATGGTGAGGATGAACCAGCAACGATAGAGGAGATCAAAATGAGAAAAGAAAAATTAGCGGAAATTGAGATATTAAGAGGAATGGCATTCTTAGCGGTTGTTTTGCAGCATACTATAGCGGGAATATTTTATCAGCCAGGTCTAAGCCCTTTGACATTAACGGTAGGCACGACTGTGCTCGGACTCATTCGATTTGCGGTTCCGTTATTCGTGTTTATCACCGGAGTCGTACTTTTTTATAATTATGATGCCAAAATCAACTATGTGGATTTCCTGAGAAAAAGATTCAAGCAAGTTATTATTCCCTACCTGTCTTGGACAGTTTCTACTATGCATGGGTCGGTTTTTTAAGTGGGGTTGCGGCAACGAGCACGTGGGAGCAATTGCTGGATATTGTGAAGTTATCCTTTACAGGACAAGCTTCCTATCATTTGTGGTTCATGGTGATGATCATTCCCTTTTATTTTTTGTTTCCTCTATTCAGATTGACTATTTCAAAGAATAGGAAATGGCAGGTAAACTTCACGGTAGTTACGGCAGCATTCGCGGTCAATATGATTTTTGTTTATACTCTGTCCAAAGGTAAGATCTACAATGATGACCCTCAATTGGGCTTCATTTTCAATTATTTGGACCGGAACTTTTTGTTTTGGATCTTTTACTTTATCCTGGGTGGATTGGTAGGACTATACTATGATCACTGGAAAACCTTTGTGAGGAAAACATGGGTATTCAGTTTAGGGTTACTAGCAATTTGTATGTATATTATCTATGCCAAAGTTTCCCGGATCAACGCAGGGGTCACGGACAACCCGTATCTTTTTAGTGCAGATGTAACAGCTCCCTTAAAGCCCTTCATGATGGTAACCATTCTGCTCCTAATCTGCCTGCTGTTTTCTTTGGCGGAAAAAATCGCAACCAGACACAACTGGCCGGCCAATCTGCTGAGCACCTTCGGAAAATACTCCTTCGGCGCCTATCTCATTCATGCCTTCGCCTTGCGGTTGACAAACTTTCTGGCAATCAGCTACTTAGGCGTGATCGGCGTATTCGCACAGACGGTAATATCCTTTGCGTTGTGTTCGCTGCTGAGTCTGATTCTATGTATTGGGATTAGCAAGAATAGGAGTTCTGCGGGCGAGTTGTTGGTGGGAAGAGTATAGATATAATCTACGGCCACGGCAAGCGGCGTTTGAGGCCCGCGTATACTACGAGGTAATAGGCAGCAATTGATCCCTCCGCACAATAGTAGCTATATATGCCGGTGGTTGTGAAAGGATTCAGAAACAGACCGAACCTGTCCTGGGACGGTCTGTTTCCGTTTATGAAAGAAAGGATCATGACAGCTAACTCTATCTCCGGTCGTGTAGCTTTTCCCTAACCTCTCCCCGCTTTGCCCGTAACCTGGGAAGCTCTCTCCAGAAATCAATCCAGGCAGCAAGCACTTTCGGTTCCCTCAGCAAAATGTATCCGTGAACTGCAATCTCGTATGCAAAAAGCTGCGGCAAATGGCGTAGCCAACGTTTTCCGGACAGATTCTTGTAAATCATTTTATAACGGTTAATGAAGGAGTGCCTGCGAATGAACAAGGGTTGTGAACCTCGGCTTCCTTTTTTCCACCCTCGTTTGTGTAAACCGACAGCCTCAGCACAGTAATATGCCTTCCAACCAAGTAGTCCAGCACGCCAAGCCACGTCCACATCTTCTTTATAAGCAAAGAAGTCTTCATCAAAAAATTCACCTTGAATCGAAATCTCCTCGATCATTTTTCTAGAGTACATCGCAGCAGCACCTGAAACACCGAAAACTTCAGATGAATTCATCCACTGCGTTGCCGGTTCACCAGCACCACGGTCGAAGGCTCTCCAAATCCGGTTCATTACAAGTCCGGTGCTATCGATAATTTCAGGATTTCCTTGCAGGACAAGTCTGCCGGTCGTACTTCCGATTTCAGGTCTTAACTCCATAATTTTGACTAAAAGATCGATGTGGTCTGCCTCGAGTGTAACATCCGGGTTCAATACCAGTACGTAATCGGAACTAGTAAGCCTAATCGCCTGATTATGGGCTGGGGCAAATCCGATATTACGCTGGTTTTCGACCAAAGTAATAGATGCAGGATATTTCCCGCTAAAAGAGCGCACCCGTTCCGTCGTATCGTCGGAAGATGCGTTGTCCACCACAACGATATTATCGGCCGGGTAGCTTTGCCGGAGCACGGCATCAAGACATTGCTCGATATCTCCGGCGCTATTGTATGTAACGATCTGTACAGTGACAGTGGGCTGCATCATTTAAAGTCCTCATTTTCTAAAATATCAAAAGAAAAGAACACTAAATTAATAGTGTTCTTTGACTTTTCACTTATTGTATCAAATAGCGCCGCCTAAACCAATATCATTACTCGCTTAGCGAGAGTTCCTTGATAAAATCATAGGGTATATACCTAAATAGTCTATAGTCCCCTTAAATCATTTGATGTATAATAATTTTTTAGTGTCTTAGAGAAAAAAAGGGTGGTTTATACATAATGTACTCTCTACTTCAAAACCTTATTGTTCTTTTAGGTATTTATATCGGAACTTACCTCCTACTTTATTTTGCCGGGCTTGGGGCAAGTCTACTGTTATTGCCTAAGCGATTTTCCAGATGGTTCTTATTTATCACTCCGATCGTCGGCTTCTCTCTTTTAACGGCAATTCCTCAAGCTTTATCTTTCTTAAAGTGGCCGTCTGCTAACATGTTATGGTTGATCGTAGGTCTTTGTTCTGTCATCAACTTGGTTGCCGTAAGACGCATCAAGTTAATTAAAGTTCCCAAAGCACATCTCAAGATTTTCGCGGTTCATTTTATTTTTCTATTAATACTCAGTATCCCGCTGATCGCAAAGGGACTACAGACCATCACGATAAACAGTGACGTATTGGTATACACGACATCGGCAGATTATGCCCAACAATATGGCCTAGTAGAACAGAATACGGATTCAAATACGTTCGATGCATCCGGGTACAACTGGTTTATTAAAAACGAAAAGCGTCTGGGTTTGGTTTATTTCCAAGGCTTTATGAATATCCTATTCGATACTAATTCCATGGAAAGCTATTTGCCACTCTCACTACTGACTATCAGCCTGTCTATTTTAGGCGGAATCATTTTTAGTCAGCATTTCAAGTTATTTAGGCAAAAAACAATCATGCTCATGATGTTCCTATTGTTCTTTAATACCTTGTATATGAGTAGCGTGTTCATTGGCTTCTTATCCATGAACGCCGTCATGCCGGTTCTTATACTATGCCTGATTGTAGGGAAATATTTTATGGATCACATGCATCAATTTGATCTTCCCAAGACTATTTACTTGGCATTCCTAACGGGCAGTGTTTTGGCCACTCATCCCACTTATCTAATCTACATTCTTTCTATACTGGGCATGTATTTTATCGCAAGTCTTTTCTTTAAAAAAAGAGCTAGTATTTACAATCGGATTTCTCTCAAATCAATGTTAACATTCTTACTATGCTTTATTATCGTTTTCTTTAAGCCGGTTTATCTATTTATACAGCGAATGATACCAACCTTTCTACCCGCCGTCGGGTCAGAATCCGGTGTAGAAACTGCGGCAGGTATCGGAAACATCCACTTTCTCGTTCCTATTTACGAATTGCTTGGGGTGGTGCCTCACTCCCATGAGGAAGTTTCATTGATGAAGTGGAAGGGGTATCGGGAGTTGCTGCAAATTCTAATAGGGCAACCCAAAATAACTTCGGTTCTTTCTACCGGGATCGAAATAATATCGTACCTCTTTTTGTTTGTTGCCTTATTTCTTATATTTATCTATTTCGCAAAAAAAAGAGCTAGAGCGCGATTGTTTAACTTATGTATTATTGTAACTATGTCCGCTTCACTTAGTATTGGCTTTTTACAAAAATATTATTATGGATACTATAAATCTTTGCACCTGTTGTCTTTCTTCTTTATTATTTGGTTTTGTGCAGCGATCGAGATCGTTTTAACAAGCCAGATTAAAATTAAAACACGCTCTGCCACTCGATTTCTTTATCTGTTCGTTTCGGTAATTGTCGTAGTAAACTTATCTTCTACAACAATTTTAACGAAAAGATATATGGGTTATATGGACGATTTTGAGAGTAAACACTATTTGGAATTACGGTTATTAAGCGACTCTCTAACTCCGAGAGATAAGCTGCTATTATATGAAGAAGTCCCTAATCATATTAGGCAAATGAGTGTTAACTTTTTTGTAAGGTCTCCTCAATTATATTTGAGAACCTCCATAGATACTTTCAAGGCAGAGGCAAGAAATGCGAACACAAACTCAGGTTATTTTATTGTCCTACCGAATAATCATTCTTTATTACAACATTCTAACGGGTCATCCATATATAGAAGAGGGGAACACTATTCAATAATTCAACTCTAATCAACTAAACAACCAGCTCTCACGCAATGAGAAAGCTGGTTGTTATCCTTTTTAAGGATAAAGTAATTTATGCGATTTAGCTTCCGTAACTATTTTTCCGATCTACGTGACGGTTTCGAAGAGATCCTTGATAAAAGCTCTCAGGCCTTCTCTCCAAGGCCGTAAATCGTTTAATCCATTTGTGCGAATCGATAAGTGCTCCATTACGGAATTTCTAGGGCGGGGAGCAGGACGCGGGAAATCCTCCGTTGCACAGGGTTGAACCTGTACCGGATAATCTTTTCCTAAAATGCTTCTCGCTTCCGAAAAAATCTCCTGGGCAAATTCATACCAGGTGCACGATTCCGTATTGGAGGCGTGGTAGATTCCGTACTTCTCGGTCTGAACCAGTTCCAGGATAAATTCCGCCAAATCGGTCGTATAAGTCGGAGATCCTTTTTGGTCATTTACCACGTTAAGTACCGATGTTTCTTCTCCTAATCGGAGCATGGTTTTAACAAAATTATTGCCATGCATTCCGTAAACCCACGAAGTCCTCACGATAAAAAAAGCAGAAGACAGACTCTGAACCAGTACTTCGCCAGCCCGCTTCGATTTTCCGTAAATGCTCTGAGGGTTTGTATAATCGTACTCGTGATAAGGAACGTCCGACATTCCGTCGAATACGTAATCTGTACTAATATAGCAGAACTTCGCTCCCACCCGTTCACTGGCAAGCACCAAATTCCGGGTTCCTACGGCATTGACGGCATATGCGGCATCAATCTCTTGTTCAGCTTGATCCACGGCTGTGTATGCAGCGCAATGAATCACTGCGTCAGGTTTGCACTCATTTAGTTTCTGAAAACAAGCATCGAGGTCGGTAATATCCAGGGAATCCCGATCACTGGGCCATACGGTGTGACCTGCTTTTTCAAACAGTATAACTACGTCAGATCCTAGTTGCCCGGCAGCTCCGGTTACTAATACTTTCATTCTCTATCACCCAAGCGCTCTCCGTATTGCTTGGCGTAATATTCCTGATAGGCTCCGGATTGAATCCTGCTCCACCATTCCTTATTGTCCAAATACCAGGAAATCGTCTCCCCTATACCAGTCTCAAAAGAATGCTGCGGTTTCCAGCCGAGTTCGGTCATTGTCTTCGTCGGGTCGATTCCGTACCTGCGGTCATGCCCTGGACGATCTTTAACATGAGTGATCAGCGTCTCCGGCTTACTTAACTTGTGCAAAATCGTCTTCACGATGTGAAGATTGGTTCGTTCGTTATTTCCGCCTATATTGTATACTTCACCATTGCGCCCTTGATGAATTACAAGGTCTATGGCACTGCAGTGATCCTCGACATACAGCCAATCCCGAATATTCAGTCCGTCCCCGTACACCGGAAGCGGCTCATCGGCTAATGCTTTCGATATCATTAATGGGATTAACTTCTCCGGAAATTGATATGGTCCGTAATTGTTCGAACAACGAGTTATATTGACCGGCAAACCGAAAGTTTCATGATAAGCACGAACCAACATATCCCCGCCGGCTTTACTTGCCGAATAAGGACTGTTTGGGGCGAGCGGCGTAGTTTCGCTGAATAGTCCCGTTTCCCCGAGAGTACCGTAGACTTCATCCGTAGAAACCTGGACGAATTTCTTAATATTATGACTTCGGGCAGCATCTAATAAAACCTGCGTTCCAAGTACATTCGTCTTCACAAACACATCCGGTTCCAAAATACTCCGATCCACGTGCGATTCAGCCGCAAAATTGACTACGACATCAACGCCTTGACCGACCAGCTCATTCATCGCCTTGGCGTCGGTAATGTCCGCTTTAACAAACGTATGATTCGAATGCTTCTCGACCGATTTCAGATTTTCCAAATTTCCTGCGTAAGTCAAAGCATCCACATTTACGATTTTATAATCAGGATGTTGACTAAGCATGTATAGAACAAAGTTGCTGCCGATAAATCCGGCACCGCCGGTAACGAGCAATTTCATGGAATGAGTTCCTCCTAGTCGAAATTCATTTCCGCATCCGCATAAAGCGGGTGCCGACGGTCCTTGTCCGACAGCTGCGGTTCACTCACCGGCCAATCGATATGTAACGCCGGATCATTCCATAATATGCCGCGGTCGTGTTCAGGGGAATAGTATTCATCTACTTTATATAAAACTTGGGTGTTTGGCACCAAAGTACAAAATCCGTGAGCAAATCCTTTTGGAACTAGAAGCTGACGTTTGTTGTACTCACTAAGGATAACGCCTACCCATTGACCGAAAGTAGGCGAATTTTTACGAATGTCGAGAATTACATCGTAAATTGCTCCGGTTAAGACACGGATCAGTTTTGTCTGAGCTTGCGGATTCAATTGATAGTGCAAGCCGCGCACGACTCCTGGTTCAGCAGACAAAGATTGATTATCCTGAATAAAGTTATACTTCAACCCGAGTGAATGCATGACTTCCTCATTGTAGCTCTCCATAAAAAAGCCCCGGTGGTCCCCATGTACCACCGGTTCAAGTAATGCTGCCCCTTGCAATTTTAACGAGGTCACATTCATAGTCAAGGATCCTCCTAACTAAAGCTTGAGTTTGCCAAGTTCCTCACCGAAAATTAAATCCTTTGCCAGTTCATTTGCCTTTGCTAACGAAGCGTGCGTTCCTGC
Source organism: Fontibacillus phaseoli (assembly GCF_003337355.1). Taxonomy (GTDB): domain Bacteria; phylum Bacillota; class Bacilli; order Paenibacillales; family Paenibacillaceae; genus Fontibacillus; species Fontibacillus phaseoli. The sequence goes on from NZ_QPJW01000005.1 coordinate 28,893, forward strand.
ATCCGTCCACCAGCCTTGCAATACGTCAAAAGTAAGCTCACCTTTTTCAATATATGCATTATTTACGTCCGTGATTTCCAATTCGCCCCGGGAAGAAGGCTTTAAAGTCTTAATTATTTCGAACACCTTGTGGTCAAACATATAGATACCGGTAACAGCGAAATTAGATTTCGGTTGTGCGGGTTTTTCTTCGATGGACACAATATTCTCCCCAAGAAGTTCGGGAACTCCAAAGCGGGTTGGATCCGGCACTTGTTGAATAAGTATCTTTGCGCCGGTTTTCTGTTTCCGGAAATTAGAGACATAGGTTGAAATATCATCACCAAATACATTGTCGCCCAAAATGACTACCATCTGGTCGTTTCCCACAAAATGTTCAGCTAAGCCAAGAGCTTGTGCAATCCCCCCGGCCTCATCCTGAACTTTATAAGTTAAGGTTACCCCCATCTGGTTTCCGCTGCCTAGCAAGTTTACTACATCACCCATGTGTTCCTTGCCAGTAACAATGAGAATGTCCTTGAGCTCCGCTTGTTTTAACTTATAAACCGAGTGAAATATCATAGGATATCTACCAACGGGGAGAAGGTGCTTATTGGTAACTTTAGTTAAAGGATAGAGGCGGGAGCCTGTCCCGCCGGCTAGAATGATGGCTTTCATGCAATTATCCTTTCATTATAAATATAGTTCTATAGTCGCCTTAAATCACATGATGGTATATATATCGGAGCTTACCTCCTGCTTTATTATGCCGGACTTGGAGCAAGCTTATTGTTATTGCCTAAGTGATTTTGCAAATGGTTCTATTCTACTATTTATACTCATATCCCGCTGACCGTGAAGGGACTACAGACCATTACAGTAGACAGTGACGTATTGGTATACACGACATCGCAGAGAATGCACAGCAATATGGCCCAGTTAAACGGAATACTGATTCAAATACGTTCGATGCATCCGGATATAACTTGTTTTTAAAACGAAAAATGTCTAGGTCTGGTTTATTTTTAAGACTTTATGAATATCTTATTCCATATTAACTCTATGGAAAGTTATTTGCTACTCTCACTAATAACTATCAGCCTGTCCATTTTAGACGGAATCATTTTTAGTCGGCATCTCAAGTTATTTAGGCAAAAAACAGTAATGCTTATGATGTTCCTATTATTCTTTAATGCCTTGTATATGAGTAGTATGTTCATTGGATTCTTGTTCGGAATTACGATTATTAAGTGACTCATTAAATCCGCAAGATAAGCTTTTATTATATCAGGAAGAGCCTAATCATATCCGGCAAGCGATTGCGAATTTTTACGTGAGAAGCCCTCAATTAATATTGGGAAAACCTTTGGATGTATTCAAAATAGAGGCAAATCGCGCGGTAAAAGACTCAAAATATATTGTAATTCTGCCGAATAGCTATTTATATTCAATAGACTGGTTGAACGATCTTATTCTTCAAAAAAAAAGGTAGCAAGTATTCGATTTTCCAACTCCAGAAATAGACAGTGGATTGAACTAAACTAAATAACCAGTCACCGGAACAGCGACTGGTTATTTAACCTAAAAATTAATTTCTGGCTCAAGATTTCTTTATCTAGTCATCACAACTTGTAAAATTTATTCTTTCCTTTTCGACAACAAGAGGCCTCTTTAGCACCTGAGTATGAATTGACCCAATATATTCTCCAATAATCCCTATAAAAAATAGCTGCACTGAAGAAAATAAAAACAAACCAATAATAAGTGGGGCTGTCCCCATTGAAAATGAATTCCAATAAATCAATTTTGCAATGAAATAACCCAATGCAACTATAAGGCTTAGCGCAGACATTAAGAAACCAATCATTGCGGCTAGTCTCAATGGAACCTTGGAGTGATTTGTAATTCCTAACATAGCTATGTCATACAACGTATAAAAATTATTTTTAGTGATTCCTCTTTTTCTCACAGGCTGGACGTATTTGATTTTATAGCTTTCAAATCCAATATCGGATATTAGCCCTCTAAAGTAAGGATATGGATCATCGACTTGTCTAAGAATTTCAATAATTTTTTTGTCGTATAGACCAAAACCTGTATTGTTTTTGGTTAATTCAATCTCTGAAACTCTATTGATGAAGTTGTAGTACATTTTTCGTATGGCAAACATGGCAGGACTTTCTTTACTTTGGTTTTTTACGCCAAGAACAACTTTGTAGCCTTCCTTCCATTTTACGATAAAGTCCTTAATCATAGAAGGAGGGTCCTGGAGATCTGCTACGAGCAAAATAACCGCATCCCCTTGAGCCTGTAGCAACGCATGATAAGGCGAGCGGATATGTCCAAAATTGCGTGAATTAACAATAATTTTTACATTTTGATCAATTGCAGCCAAACCTTTAAGAATTGCTACTGTACGATCCTTGGAATCATTATCGATAAAAATGTGTTCATAAACACAGTCGTCAATAGTCTTAAATACTTCCTTAACTTGTCTATATAACTCTTCAACGTTATCTTCCTCATTATAACAAGGAGTCACAATACTTATTTTATACATTTAATATCCCCGATTTCAGTTGGTTAATTACTTCTAAGACACACTTCATCGAACTGTAGCTTGGACAATACCCTATCTCTGCTGCACTTTTATTAACGGAGTAATAATTGCTCTTTGAGCCCGTAACCGATTGGGATTGTCCTGCATCATTTTGATATTGGACTTGTAACTTATGTTCCATGATACATTGTTCTATTATTTCAACCTTTGTAACTGGGTTCAATGAGTATGCATCATATGAAGTATTAATCGAGTGCTTATCAATACAACACTCAATCAGTAGCATTAAATCCGAAGGATGGATATAATCACGAATCATATTTTGCCTGCTTGTGATAAGCGGCTTATTATTTAGAATGCTGTTTGTGACATCGTTAAGAAAGAAACTAGAATTCCTATCAATATATCTACTAAAGAAACCAAATATTCTGATATCCACTATAAAATTATTAGCCAAGCTTCGATGCTTAGCTTCCATGTGTAATTTGGATATACCATAAAAATCCTTTATCCCTAAATGGTTTATATCAATTGAAGCAAGTTTGGACTCTGAGGCCTCTTCATTAAAATCAGTACCATAAATAGCCCCACTGCTAAAATTAATATAGAGGGTATTTGAATTATTCCCAATATAATTTAATACTAAATTATCAAATTCCTCTGTGATCTGAAAGATTCGGTAAGGTTGTCTGAGTAATTCATTTGGGTCCCCAATACCAATACAATTGATTACAATATCATACATACCTTGTCTAAAATCCTCATAAGTGAAAATACTAATGTTGTCATTATTCATCATCTTATTTTCTCGTAAAAAACTGACCATTTTTCTTTGAGATCTCACAAACAGATAAATTCGATAGTTAGGTTTTTCACTAAGAAACTTAGTAACGTTTTTCCCTACATGTCCCGAAGCCCCAAGTATAGCAATCGATTTCATCGCATCTTTTCCCATAGTTGCACTCCTACTTCGGAATATCCATTTCTTCAACTAAATCAATTAGCATGATTTCCTTAAGTTCTTTACGGTCAAGATAAGGAAACATATCTTCTATTGGTCTATTTACAACTAACTTAGGGTGTACTTCTGTCTTTTTCTCTAATCTAACTTCTAAAAATGACGGGCCATTTACAGACAAGAATTCATCAACAATAGCTACGTTATCAGACGAATCAATTTGATATGAGGGAATTCCATAAGCCTTAAACACTGCATTAAAAGAAGGATTTTTATTGACCGTCGACTGTTGTCGCCCATCCATATATAAATCCTGAAATTGCCTTACCATCCCAAGCGAATTATTGTTAAGCACAACAATTTTTATTGGCAGATGCAATCTGGTGATCGTGTCAAGCTCTTGTATATTTAATTGAATACCACCGTCCCCTGCGATAACCAATACTTCTTTAGACGAGGCTAATGCAGCACCTATAGCTGCTGGTAATGCAAATCCCATTGCACCCATACCACCGGAATTAATAAGCCTCTGCCCATCTTGGATTTCAAACGATTGGGAGGCCCACATTTGATGCTGTCCCACATCTAAACAAACAGCCCCAAAATGACCTGACTTGGAGGAAAGAAGTTCCATGAAACGATTGGGTTCAATTTCATTCTCACTTGGTTTAAAAGAATATGTTGGGTATTTCTCTTTCAAAGTCTTAATCATGTCTTGCCATTCGCTAATATTTGGTCTTTTAAAGTTAACTAAAGCGCTATTAAGGCTACTCAAGAATTGTCGCAAATCCGACTTTATTGAAATATCTACTTGTACTTTATTATTTAATTCCAAGCTATCTATATCGACATGGATTTTTTTTGCACCTCTTGCAAATGTGTCCGGTCGAGTACCTGTTTGCCTACTATCTAATCTGGAACCTAGGATTATCAATAAATCACAGTTAGCCAGGGCCAAGTTGCTATATCTATTACCATAAGAACCAATCAGACCAACAAACTGAGGATTGCTATGTGGAATTACATCTAATCCCATTAAGGAACTTACTAATGGCAGGCCTGTTAAATCTAGAAATAGTTTCAATTCCTCGCAAGCATTACTTAACCGAACCCCTCCACCAGCAAGTACCAACGGTCTTTTAGCATCCTTTATAAGTGAAACTACATGATCTAGGCATTCAATTGAAACGGCTTTATTTCCCTCTAATTTGTAATATTCTTCGCTCTCATAGAAGCTCTCCAAAGTATCCGGATCAATATCTGCTCTTTGTACGTTCATTGGTATATCCAACAAAACTGGGCCTGGTCTTCCCTTTTGGGCTAAATAAACAGCCTTTTCCAACTCATATCTAATATTCTTAGGATCAGTTACGAGTTCTGCATATTTAGTCAGGGGTTTTGCAACGCTTACGATATCTGTTTCTTGAAATCCAATCTGCCTAACTGGTTTATCAAATTTATATTCATAAGTATTTACTTGTCCCGTTATAAAAAGGCAAGGAACTGAGTCGAAGTAGCAACTTCCAATGCCCGTTAATAAATTCAAGGCACCCGGTCCACTAGTGGCCATAGCTACTCCTAATTTACCATTCATCCTAGCATAAGCTTCTGCTGCAAAAGCACCGGCTTGTTCATGTCTAACTGAGATGCATTCTATATCATTCCTAAGTGAAATAGAATCGAGTAGATGCACTATCGCTCCACCAATGAACTCAAAAACATGTGAGATGCCTTCCTTTTTCAAACAATCAATGACGTAGTCTGATAACTTCATGAGTCGGCCCTCCTAGGAGTTCTGGTATTCATTAATTTGTGCAAGACAAATCCCTCTCAAGGCTGTCTTATCATCTTCAAATACTTTAGTAAATTCAATTATTTTATCAATGGCTGTATCCAAGTCCCATCTTGGACTCCATTTTAGATTAGTAATTGCTTTAGAACAATCTAATTTGAGAAAATGGGCTTCATGAGGTTGAGGACTTGCGTCAATATCAAAAGAGGCCCCCCTTCCCCACTTTTCACATATCTTTCTTACGATCCACTCGACAGGTTTAGCATCTTCATCATGAGGGCCAAAGTTCCATGCACTTGAAAACTCTCTCCCATGTTGATATAACGATTGTGCAAGGAGCAGGTAGCCACTAAGTGGTTCCAAGACATGCTGCCATGGTCTAATGGAGTTTGGGTTTCTTAAAATCACCGGATCTCCTGTAAGAATTGAACGGATGCAATCAGGTACAAGTCGATCCTCTGCCCAGTCTCCGCCTCCGATAACATTGCCAGCTCTAGCAGAGGCTACAGCTACGAAACGTTCATTAGGATTATTAAAGAAAGAATTACGATAAGCGCTAGTGACCAATTCTGAGCAGGCTTTACTACTAGAATAAGGATCATAACCGCCCAGCGGTTCATCCTCTCTATATCCCCATACCCATTCTTTATTATCATAACATTTATCGGTAGTTACATTGACCACTACAGAAACACTTTCACAAGATCTGACAGACTCAAAAAGGTTAACGGTCCCCATAACATTCGTAGCGTAGGTATCCACCGGATTTTTATATGACTCCCGAACTAAAGGTTGTGCAGCCATATGAATCACAATCTCCGGTTGAGCCTCCTGCATAGCACATAATAGCGAATCTCTATCTCTAATATCAGCAATCACGTGTCTAGTTATCAATGCTTCTATATCGGCTAACTCAAATAAATTAGGATTGGTTGTCGGATTTAGCGAATAACCAGTCACATTGGCTCCAAGAGATGTTAACCATATGGAGAGCCATGAACCCTTAAATCCCGTATGACCCGTTATAAACACCTTTTTATCTTTCCAAAAGTTAGCGTCTATCATAATGCATCCACCGATTCCTTCTCCCACGTTCTCCAAGGAGCTTTGCCCGATTTCCATAGATCTTCAAGATAATTTTTATCTCTGAGCGTATCCATGGGCTGCCAAAATCCCTCATGTTTATATCCCATTAACTGTCCAGTTTTCGCTAATCCTTCTAAAGGCTCTTTCTCAAAAACTGTATGATCTGCAGCTATATAATTTAACACTTCAGGTTCAAGTACAAAAAAGCCTGCATTAATCCAAGAACCATCCCCCTTGGGCTTTTCCTGAAAACCATTCACTTCATTATTTAGTGAAATATCTAATGCACCAAATCTTCCACTCGGCTGTACTGTCGTAACAGTTGCAAGTCTGCCATGTAATTTATGATATTGAACAAGTTCCGTTATGTTTACATCTGACACTCCATCACCGTAAGTAAGCATAAAAGGCTCCTGGCCAATATAATCCTTGACCCTTTTTACTCTTCCACCAGTCATCGTATCAATGCCTGTATTGACAAGGGTAACCTTCCAAGGTTCAGCTGTATGCTGATGAGTAATCAACTGATTATCATTTCTAAAATCAAAGGTTACATCCGATTCATGAAGAAAATAATGGGCAAAGTACTCTTTAATATAAAAACCTTTATAGCCAAGACAAATGATAAAATCATTGAAACCATGCTGGGAATAAAGCTTCATTATATGCCATAGTATTGGTTTTTGCCCGATTTCGATCATTGGCTTCGGTCTAAGGTGCGACTCTTCACTAATTCTTGTGCCGTAACCTCCGGCTAGTATAACAACCTTCAATTAAGTATCCTCCTCCAGTTATTTTGAAAGAACAAACTTCCTAATTTTATCAATCACATAATCGATCATGGCATCTGTCAATCCAGGATAAACTCCAATTAAAAATGTATCGTTCAGTATTTTATCAGTATTGGTTAGTTCTCCGTGTATTCGGTAATTCACTCCCTGGAAGGACGGTTGTCTTGTCAAATTCCCGGCAAATAACATTCTCGTTTGAATTCTATTAGTTTCAAGAAAGTTTACAATTTCATTTTTAGTAAAATGGGCACCATCTCGAACGGTCATTATAAAACCAAACCAGCTAGGATCGGAATTATTAGTCGCATGAGGTAAAATTAAAAACTCATCAAGTTCTTTCAAACCTTCATACAGGCGTTTGAAATTTGCCTTTCTAGCCTCAGTAAATGAAGGGACCTTTTTTAATTGTTCTACTCCAATTGCTGCTTGCATCTCAGTTACACGTAAGTTGTAACCGATATGGGAATAAGTATATTTATGATCATAACCATAAGGCAATGACCCAAGTTCCCAACCAAACCGCTTATTACATGTATTATCGCAACCGGATGGACACCAGCAATCCCTCCCCCAGTCACGGAACGATTCTATGATTGATTTTAGTAGGGCATTATTAGTATACACAGCACCACCCTCTCCCATAGTCATGTGATGTGGAGGATAGAAACTGGATGTGCCAATATGGCCATATGTCCCCGTCAATTTGCCATTGTAAATTGAACCAAGTGCGTCACAGTTGTCTTCTATTACCCAAAGGCCGTATTTGTCAGCAATCTCCATAACCTTATCCAATTCAAACGGATTTCCCATTGTATGGGCAACCATTATAGCTTTAGTTTTGGGAGTTATAGCACCTTCTATTTTTTCAACCCTAATATTATAGGTTCCAAGTTCAACATCGATAAAAACTGGAACAGCACCATTTTGGACAATAGGATTAACTGTTGTAGGGAAACCTGCAGCAACGGTAATCACTTCATCACCCGGCATAATGCGTTTTTCTTTTAACTTCGGTGAAGTTAATGCAGAAAACGCTAATAGATTGGCTGAAGACCCCGAGTTTGTAAGCAATGCATATCTTACTCCAAGATACTCTGCGAATTCCTTTTCAAATTGCTTGTTATATCTGCCAGCCGTTAACCAAAAATCTAATGACGAATCCACTAAGCTTCGCATTTCCTTTTCGTCGTATACACGCCCACCATATACTACGGGTGATTTCTCAGAATCAAAATTTTTGCCCCGATCGGAGTGGAATAAGTCATAATACTCTTCGACTTTGAACAGGATTTCCAGTCTTTTTATTCTCTCCAAATCCTTGTGCTGTAGCTTTGATACCTTCTCCACTTCTTTTAAATCTATATCAATTTTTGTTCGTATATCAAGATAAAGGGAGGTATTAAGATCAATATCTGTTAACTCGACATGGTATTTTTCCGCATAATTCTCCGGCAACGTTTGATTCAGCTCATAACCCTGAGTTTGGTCTTGTTCGCTGCTAATTAAAGCATAACTTTGTTTAACCTTATTAAAGACAATTTCTCCTCGCTTTAGCATTACTGCACCCCTTCAGATTCTGATTTATTTTGAAAACTCCAATGCTTATGAGCAAAAAAACTGATTAGAGTAGTAATAAATAGCGCAATTCCCTGAGCAATTAGCTTATTTGTTCCCATTGTATCAACTAAAATAAATAATAGAAACAAATTTACCAAAAACGTAAAAATATAAACCACTACGAATTTTGCAGCACTCTTAGCTTGATAATTTTTTTGGCCAAAAGTCCATTTATTATTCCAAAGATAACTATGCGCAACTCCGACAATATGAGAGAAAACAAGAGCAATAAAATAATTACGGTTTACAAACTGAATAAATCCCGCATAAACAACAAAACCAACTAATGTATTTAGAACTCCGACAATAATAAACTTCACCGATTTATTCATTTTCCACCTATGATCTTCCATCGATCCGCAATTGTTTCTTGTGATAAAATTTCATTACTTATTACTGCCTCCCTGATCTCGCCTCTAAACGCTCTATCCTGATTCACCCAGTTGGCAATTGACAGTGGCATTTCACTATTCTCGAATAACAATTGATCATTTTCAATTTTATTTTGTAACACTCCATTTTTAAAAATTACTACAACCCCATGGTCGTAAGTAACCGTTAGGTAGTTCCATTTATCAGGATCTAGTTGGACACTTGATGTGGTATTCCATCCTTTCCCATCCCCATAACTAAAATTGTATTTATTTTGATTTTTATTTTCTTGCTGAATTACAAAGCCCTGCCCTCCGTTACCAGGGTGATTCCCGATTATAGCAGCGAATGGTGCTTGTATATTCTCGGGCTTGACAACTACTTCTATAGTAAATTGTTGATCCAGGTTAATACCTGATAAATTTTCTTTTATCCCAATAATCTCATTAGTATCAGGATAGCCAACATAAAAATTATCATAAATATAATAATGCAACGAATTTTTGATTTCTGGAAGTGATTCCATTTTCAAATGCGAATTACTCGTTTCTTTCCTCTCAAGCAACAATACATTGCCCAAGTCGCTTCGGTCTACAATATCAAAATTTTCATATAATAAACTCAATACCTTTACATTAAAGCCGTAATTCAGTTGGATATTACTAATAAAATTGTTATCGATAAACACTTTGTTCAATGAACTATCTTCTATCGCCGCAAAGATTCTTTCATAGTCTTTCTTCAAAAATAGTTCCGATGTGCCAGGTATATTCAAGAATGGATCGGCATTAGAATTCAAGTAGTCAATCCCCGAATGGTAAGACAATATCAAGACTTTCTCGTCCATAGACGTGTTATCTTTAATAAAGCTTAACTCATTGGTAACAGGAGTCTCGTTTCTTTCAACTAATTTAGACCACCTTTCATTCATAACACTATAAAGTTCTTTACCGCTGCTGAGAAGAGTAATAAAAGTAAATACTAAAAATAATATTGAGACTATAGAAATAAAAGAAAAAATCCAGCTCTGCTTCTCACCATTTCTAAAATAATTGCGTTGCCTTTCGTATAGCAAATATATGTATAGTATAAGCAACATTAAAGCAGGATACCAAACCAAGGATAACACATGATTGTGACTTCTCCCTTGATAATAGCTGAACAAGCCAGTACCCAAAATAGAAAGAAGAAAAATCAATCTCATCATGGTGGTTCTGCTTTTATTAATAAATCCAATGAAAGATATAACTAACCCTACAATGTAAGTTAAAGCCACCAAATTCCACGGGTGAATCAATTCCATTGGCAACATAAAAAAACCATAACCATAAAAATAGATCTGATAACTGAAAAACTCAACGATGTCGGGGATCTGTCCTGAGCGAAGGTAGATGAACAAGCAGTAGAACAGAACCACTACAATTAAACAAATTATCGCGGTAATAATATGTTTACTACTCTTTCTAATAACCGAACCAAACGATTGATCTTGTAGAGCGCTGTCGTAGATCAATACCAAAACCCAAGCAATTAACACAATTAACCCCGTATCGAGATTCCAAAGAACACCCATAGAAAATAACAGTGTAAAAAGGTAGTACTTTCTTTTGCTTTGTTGCTTGAAGAAAATGATGGAACAATAAATTAATAATGTCGGGAATAATGTTCTTATCGGGTAATATTGAAAATACGGATCTCTGCTGTAAACTTTAAAGTGAACGTAACCATAAAATATAACGAAAAATATTCCTAGGATTACAAAGGCTTTTTTTGTTATTAAGTGATCCAAAGATTTATATAAAAAATAGAAGCAAAGAAAAATCAGTAGGCTCATGACCAAAGTAAATTTAAAAACATCCAATCCAATAATTCTAAATATAATCTCCAAAAAATGAGGATATAAACCATATTGGTTATTAACATCGACAAGCAAACTCTCGCCTTTATAAATCGCTGCCACGGAATGAAATACTGCATTCAAGTGACTAGTGTACATCCCAGTATCATTAATTGAATATACAGAGTAAACATTAGTAAGTGATATCAGCAATAGAGCACTAATGATTAGGATACTAGCGAATAAATTAATCCTCCGACAATGGGATGTCTGCAATTCAAAGTTTAACTTTTTATACTTAAACAAGAAAAATGTCATAGCCATTAAAACGATTAGTAACACTGAAATTAAAGGCTCGTTTAATAGAAAATAATCTCTGATGAAAAAATGATTCGAATCCTGTCTGCCATAAATCCAAAGTAAAGAAACCAAAATAAGAATTGATATTGCTACGAAAATCCTAAATAGTGTATCTGTAATTCGAGATGAAATTTTTGAAATGACTTTATTAATAGGCAAATAAACTAATGATATAACTACTGGAAAACAGATTACCGAAAGTACGAATCTTAGCCTTTCTTGAGGTTCGGGTAAGAAAGAATCGACACTTACAGTAAATAATCCACTTATCTCAAAATAAATACTATTGGTTACTTCTTTCTTAACGAATATGCACAAAATATAGACCACCACTAATGACAATAGTGTGACAATAAAACCCAAAACAAAACTTCTTTTGTTTTCCGCTTCTCTTTCATGCTCCACGATTAAATTTCTCCTAAATTCTCCAAATTTAATAATACTGTTTCTTTGAAGTCAATTTTTAATTAGTCTATTTTAATTTCGACTATTTTATAATCGGAAATTTTAAAGACAAGTTCTCGGGGATCTGAATTTACTATTCTGTCGGCATTACTCATGAATTTTATTGTAAATTTACCAGGAGGCACCACCAATTCGTAATTTATAAATTGACCTGAACTATTTAATTCGATTTCGTTGTTAATTAATTCACTTTTAATATACAAATCTGATTTAATACTAGAACCAGTTGATATTACCCCTTCTAATCTTAACTTTTTACTAGTGTCTGAAAAATTATTTATATCCAACTCACCTACTGAACTGCTCCATCTCCAGTAGTTATTTCCGGATTGCTCCATATCATAAAAACCAGTACTCCAAGAAATCAGTAGCGGATGGAGCGTATCATTAGCTTTCTCATTCCATTCTTGTGTTGAGAATTTTGACTTCAACCTCTGATTATAATTATTCATATCATAAAATAATAATCTCTTATTATCACTTTCTATTGGAGTAGTTTGTAGAATTTTTTGAATTTCATTAGCAATCAAGTTAGCGTTATCCCCATACCCCCTTCTATCAACATAAATTCCGCTAAATCCTGAAAAGGACAATTTTTCAATAATCTCGTTTGTCGAAGAAGTTGAAGCCACATTTTTAATCCATAGGTCCGCCTTCCGCCCTTTCATTGCTCCATAGCTCCATCTCAACGAATCGCTATGCATGTACCCTTTCAATAATTCATAGTCTCCCATAAAATTTACGGGTGGATTTTCTGGAAATGGTACGTAAGGAAATTGAAAAACTAAGGCCCCAGTAGGCAAGGACTTTTCTATTCTTTCAACAAATGATTTATCACTATCAAATTCCTGTTTGGTGGAAGAATAATTTGGCACCATGGAACTTGTTGTCTGGTCAAGTAAACCAAACACCATAATTAAAAAAAGCAAAATATTATAGGAATATCTATACCCATTTTTTTTGATTTTCCCCTTTAATATATCGGCTACAATTAAGAACATTGATATTGAAAAAAATGAGATGAAAATAGAGATACGATTGTATGCTCTAATCTCAGGCAAAATTATCATGGCAAACAAAGTACCGAATCCCCCGATTGTTGCTAACAACAGAGCAGAGATATTCATCTCACTAAAAAATAAGGGGAGTTTATTTGACCTGAAACGATTTCTTAAAAATAATAAAATCAAGGAAATTACAAAACCAATGCTACCTAATATGCCCAAGCTTGAAAAATCATTCTCATTTACTAACGGAGAATGACTATTATAAGATGCTTTTAATTGTTCAAGATAAGAAATTCTATGTGATGTAACAGGTAATAAAAGTTGTGAAATTTTCAACCCGTAAACTTCAGATTCGACGTAACTTCTATTTGCTACAGCTATATTATTTCCATTACCAATTTTATAAACTATGTTAGGAGCTATATTTATCAAACTTCCAACTAAAAGTATAGCGATAATTATCAAAGCATTTATCAAGTTTCTAGTCTTCTTTTTGTTAATCCAAGCAGAAATACCTATGATGCTCAAAAAGAAGCACGAAAAAAAAGTATAATAAATCCCGCATGAAGAGAATACCAGACAAAATAACACTAAAAGGAAATTCGCTTTATTTATATTCAGCTTTAATTTCCTGTTATTAATTTGGTAAAAGTTCACTTCAGAAGCATAAACCTTATATAGTATCAACACAATAATAGGAACAAAAAAATATGAGGCTAAAAACAGATGAGGCTGACCTCTCAGAAAATGATACGGAACGAATGTAAACAATTGGCTTCCTATAAGAGAAATAAAAGCGGAAAAATTCATTTTCTTGAAAACATAAAATGAAAGAGCTGCCGTTAGTGGGAATGTTAGCAAAAAATATAAATTAAAAATGAGAGCATAATGGGAAGTAAATAAGGATAGTATTTTGATAAGAAATAGAAAAAAATTATCAAACATCGTAAAATCATAAAATTCTAACCCAAATGGTGCCCCAACAAAGTTGTTCGATAAATACCACCCATTATTAATAATGCTTTTGATCATTAATCCGGTAAGAAGAGAATCACCAGAGTAACTAAAGGGAACAGACAAGTCAGCGTTCCATAACTTAAGTATAGAAAAGGTGAAAATAATAGAAAGTAGCACAGATACTATTATATAACCAATATTTTTTTTAGTCTGTTTAATCATAACTATCCCCTGTTTTTTTATAAAATACTTTGTATATTTTTGAAATATTTAACTCAACTGTTTTTCCTGTATCATTTTCTATTGAATCAAAAATCGAGGTAAATCTATCAAGATACGAACTAATGCCCAAATTAATATTGACCTTGTTCCCTCTCACAATATCATCTATAAACATAGAATATTTTAAACAAGAAATTTCAATAGTGTGGTTGTTGTTAGTTAACTCGAGAATTTTACTTGATATAATTGATCTATCCATTCTAAATATTCTTACCAATTCCTCAACCAAATGAGATATTTCATCTTTTCCAATGTTCACCTTAAGCACAACATCATCTGCGAACTCAGAAAACGAACCAATATTAGTAGTAATCACTGGCTTACCGCGCCCCATTATCTTAAGCAAACTAGCAGAATTCTCCCCTTGTGTCGGATATCTCAGGTTAACGCACATATCTGAAGCAGCAATGTATTTATCAAAGTCCTTGAGGTTAACGTAACCTATAAACACAACTTCATTCTCTAACTTATGCTTCCTTACAAGCTCTTGAATTGGATACGAGGGCGGAACTTCCCCAACAATATAGAATTTAAATTTTTTGATAAACTGCTTCGACTTTATTACCGAGAGAGCTGAAATTACTTTATCAATTCTCTTCGTAGGGTTAGCGTATCCTAGAGCACTTATGACAAAATCATCTCTATTGATACCTAGTTCTCCCCGAGCATCTTCTTTTTCTCTCTCAATATCCTCTAATTTACTAATGTGTGGTGCTGGTATAGGTACAACTTCGATGGGCACATAACTTGCTTGTTCTCTTAACAGATCCTTTGCAAACTGCGAATGCACAATAATGCCTGCTGAATTATCCAATATCCGTAAATTAAGTGGATATTTTAGCGAATTACTCTCCCATATCGGAGATATTTCACCGTTCAAAAATCTATTTGCCTCATCAAGCCCCTCTTTACCATGACAATACAACATCTCTTCACGATATTCATCTAAGTTGCCCTGTTCCAATGTCTTAGCTGCAAAGAAATGATGCAATGAATAGTCATGAAGTACCACGATTCCAGGATATTTCAAGATAAATTCATAAATTTCTTTGTGCGCGGAGTAGTTATTTCCCATATGATAAAGAATTGCACTATATTGTTTATCATTATATCTCTTCGAAAATTCAGCATACTCCCTTATTACGAAATTCTCTTTTATGTTGGTATTTTCAACTTGAAATCCATTTTCGACGTATACTTCTACGTCATAAACCTTAGACAACTCCGGTAATAGATCCTCACTGTAGTCAGAAATCCCTGATCGAATCGGATTTAACGGTGAAAAGTACGCTATCTTTTTCAATTTTCAAACCCCTATCTTATTGTTTCCGTCAAACAATCTATAACATGATCCCAAGATATATGTTTTACAGAATCATGTCCTGATTTTCCGAATTCTTTTGCAACTTTTTTATTATGATATAAATAATCAATTTTCATCGAAATTTGAGAGGAGTTTGAAGAAACATAACCATTTACATCATCTTTAACAAATTCCAGCACTCCACCGGTATCATCCAAAGTAATAATCGGTTTTGAGGATAAGAATGCCTCTAATGTTATATATCCGTAATCTTCATCATACGGCGCAAAATAAACTGCTAAACAGTTGGCGTACAAATCAAGCAATTGCTTATCCTCAACAAACCCAAGGAATTCCACCCTGTCTGATAAGCCAAGTTTTGAAGCTAAACTCTCCAAATTTTCTCTTTCAGGCCCCTGCCCCGCAATAATACATTTAACTTTAGGATCAGCATTCTTTAACGATTCTATCAAAATATCCACTCTTTTTAATTTATCCAATCTACCTACAGAGAGTATATAATTATCAAAGTTATTAGAATAGTAAAAACCCACATGTTTTGGAGGATGATATAATACTTCAGAATCAATTTTGTTATAATTAGCTAACCGATCTGTTGTATTCTGAGCAATAGTATAGATTTTTTTGGAATCAGAGAGACTATTATAATCATATCGATTCACTAGCTCTCTTACCGACAAACTCTCAGGAGAATAATCATAGTTACTGTACTGTGTACCGAGCAAGTCATAAACCTGCCTAAATTGATGCACTAACCAGGTAACTTTATTATTATGTTCTATACCATAAGAAGGGAATTTCGTGCCTATAACCAGATCTATTTTTTCCCCATTACTCTCGGATAAATCAATGAACTTCCAGTTCATCATGCTTTGAATAAGCTGTTCGTTCGGGTACCATTTGAAAGGAAGAGAAACAACCTCCGCATTATAGTTTCTCTTCCTTAACTCTTCATACAAGGACTCAACTAACAATTCTGCACCACCACGAACAAAGGGGACTTGAGCGTGGCAAATTGCTATCTTCTTTTTCATATTATTACCGCCTGTTTTTTTCTGAAGCAAACTATTCTCGATAAAGCTAGTTGGTCAGGAATTTTGCCTGCATTCAAATATTCTCCAACCGATATATGATCTAATATTTCAAATCCATTATCATTAAGCTCATTGATCAATTCAAATAGATGCCAAAACACATCATAAACATTGAATGATGCCCACTTAAGGGAAGAGCGTAACTGAGTTTCTGCCGATGTATTAGGGAAATCCGCGAGAATTATCCCACCTTCTTCTAAAAAGTCATTCAGCTTTTTATACAGAATTTTTCTATCATTATAATTAAAGTGTCGAATAAATCTAAATACTGTGATAATGTCATACTTTTTATCTGTCATAAAATTAAAAAAGTCATTCTTAACATAACAAACCGTTCCTGACAATTTTTTAACGGAAGTAGCTATCATAAAAGAGGAGTTTTCAACGGCAGTTATTTCTCCAAAACCAAGCAAAGCCTGAAGAATCCTTCCATCTCCAGAGGCAATATCCAAAATTTCATTTTCCCCAAAAGATTTTTGAGAAAACCTTTTAATAAGCAGATTGACGGCCATTCGCTCTAGCTTATCGTAAGTTCTCATCGGAAATTCCGAAAACCTAGATACATCATAATTTTGTGCAATAAATGAATCATTGTAGTATTCAGCCATTCCGATGCGATCCATCACTAAGTACTTTCCGTTAGCATCCAACTCTTCCTGCCATTCTTTCAATGTCGGTGAAGGCATCTGACTTATTAGTTCATTATAGATTTTCAAGTAGTTATTATTCTCGAAATTATTAATATCAAACAGTTCTTTGCCATATCTATCGGCATTTAGCTTATAGTAATTGTAATTCTCCTCGATTTTTTTAAGCTTAGCTACCATCTCCGCACTGTCGCTTTTTGAAACAACTCCTATTTCATAACTAGTAATAATATCTTTTAAACCGACATACTCTGATACCAAAACAGGGATGCCGTAGAGAACTGATTCAACAATAGATAATGGGCATGAATGATTATTATTGTTTGAAGTATATGGCGCAATCATGACGTCAATATCGTCGTAAAATTTCTCCATATCCAAAA
Source organism: Fontibacillus phaseoli (assembly GCF_003337355.1). Lineage (GTDB taxonomy): Bacteria > Bacillota > Bacilli > Paenibacillales > Paenibacillaceae > Fontibacillus > Fontibacillus phaseoli. Next base: position 46,404 of record NZ_QPJW01000005.1, read on the forward strand.
ATCCATTATGAATCTCTACATTATTGACATTTGATTCTCTGCACAGATCTACCATTTCTTGGTAACCCTCATATCTCCATGCAAGTTTGAATTTGTAATCACTCAGTTGCTTCGCTACAGAAACGAGTAAATATATCCCCCGGTCCTCCCATATATCTTTTGACAAGGGGGAAGATGCGAATCCAATTGTAAAACATTTATCTCCGGACCTTGTCTGTTGACTTTTTACCAAGCCATTCTTAAGCTTAGGAAGCATAATATGGGCTTGGAGCCCTACTTGTTCAAAAGCCTCTTTAACAAAAGTTGATTCAACAAATAAATATAAGTTTCCAACATCTATAGCATGTCTTAAATGTATCAAATAACCTTCATCATATTTATTTAATCCGACCATACCAGTAATAGTATACAAAGTAACAAATGAAGAAGGAGAATAACTTTTCTCAAACAAATAATATCCATCTAAGCTATCTGCAAAAATATGAATAATATCAGGTTTTTCCTTTTGAAGTAAACCACCAAAGTTCATACCCCAGTAATAAATATCATATTGTTCTTCATACTTTTCTACATTGTCACCCAATTCTTCTTCCAGTGAAATAAACTTGAAGTCAACTCTATTGTCTATAGATTTATAGGTTTGATAATAAGTTCGCGCCTCTTTTTTTATTGCTTCAATATCCTTATCTTTCTTAAATGAAAAACAAAAAATATATATTTTGGGGTTTTTTAAAATCAAATTGTTATTGAACATCGATTTTAATCCCTGCCTCTATATTCATATTTACCAATCCAATGGATTTAATATCATTTAAGACCCGTATAAAAGAGACATCAATCATGCGATCAATTGTAACAGTTTCATTTCCCGATTGGTCTGTAATTCCTAAAGTTAAAAAATACGTCCCTTCATTTAAATAATTCGGGAATTGTAACTCAGTAATTATAGTGTCGCCTTTACTAACAGTACCTATCTTTTCCCCTAAAATTTTGGTATTAGTACCGAATACTTCGATCCCATTTATTGTTTTTATAATCACACCAAAAACAGGAGAGGATATTTGCTCAAACACCTCAGCCTTAATGTAAATGTTGATTTTTTCTCCACTTTTGAAAATTGTTGTTGAAACGCCTTCCTGATCTTTTAATTCATAATCAATTATCTTAGCTTTTCCATTTCCGTATCGCAATTCTTTACTTTCATTCTCAGTATGAGCTGCCACTTGGAGATTTGCTGTCAATGACATCTTTTGGTAGTAATTCACAACTTCATTTGAACTACCCTCGAATATTAAGCTTCCATCATAAATGATGCCTACCCGGTCACATAAAGCTCTAACAGCATTCAAATCATGTGTTACTAAAATAATTGTTTTTCCCAAAGCCTTAAATTCTTCAAATTTCGAATAACACTTTCTTTGAAACACTTCATCCCCGACTGCCAAAGCCTCATCGATTATAAGTACATCCGGGTCAACATGAATGGCCAATGAAAAAGCTAGCCTAACATACATACCACTTGAATAACTTTTCACCGGTTTATCAAAGAAATCTCCTATAGCAGCAAATTCTTGGATAGCCCCCATCTTTTTTTCTATCTCATGACTTGGAATGCTATATAAATAACTATTGTAGATAACATTCTGTCTGCCGGTTAATTCCGGATGAAATCCCGCACCTAACTCAAGCAATGCTGCAATTCTGCCATTAACTTTAAAAACGCCCTGGGTATGTTGCTTAGTTTGAGCAAGGATACTAAGCAACGTGCTTTTTCCGGAACCATTGAAACCAATAATTCCGTATGTTTCCCCTTTTTTCACCTCAAACGAAAGGTTTTTCAAAGCCCAAAATTCTTGATGTTTTTTTACTATTCCAGCAGAAAATAATTCAATCAATTTAGCGCTATTTTGAGAATACAATTTAAACTTTTTACTCAGTCCCTTACAAACAATCGCCAAGTTCTGATCTACTCCATTTTCTTCGGCATTAGATGAATCCTTAGTTAAATCCACTCCGATAATGAGAGAATCCGAACCATACGATTTAAACCAGGAATCCCCTTCACGTACTAAATCCCACTCCATGTCTATGGAATCGAGTTTTGAATAAACAATATAGTTGCATTTTACTAATACGCTCTCACCCGGGGCTATATTATATGGCAATTTTGTGCGCATACCTTCAATAACAGCACCCTTATCATTTTTATAATGATAGCCTATTAAAACCGGATGATCTTTATTGTACGCATACCATACTTCCTCGCCAATGTTTGTTATTAATAATGAAATTGAGCTCATTCTACCCGAAGTCGTAATAACTTGTGTTTCTTCAACGATTGGAGTTATCCTCGCATTATATAGAATCATTCGTTTTCAACCCACTTTTGTTCATACTTTCAAAAGCTGATATTACTTCAGTCTCAAGATCCAAATTCTCCGGATTTTCTCTTAAAGCCATCAGAAGCAGATGGTATCGATTCAACTCATTATTATGATTTCCTTCAAATACCGCAAGATCCCTATAAAGATTACTCTTTATATCCCTATTTAATTGAATTTTTAAAGTGCTTATTTGTTCGTTTATTTGATCTTCACGGACTCTAATCTGCTCACTAATCTGTTCGCTGATTTTAGTCTGGAGCTCATCTTCATAAAAATTTCGGATACTCTCTACATTAGAACGAGCAACTTCCTGAAGTGCCATTTTGCATTCATCGATAATATCATTGGTTATTTCAACAGATATACTTTTAAAAAGCTCCTTATTTGAGGCATCATTATCCACTACTTGCCGGTCAACAACATATAACTGATCGATTACCTTCTGATTAAATTGAATCTGCTTCATAAAAATCGGGCGAAGCAATTTCCTCAAAAGCTTCTTTGTAGAAACAATAAATTTCCCTGCAAATTTTCGATGGGAAAAGAATTCAATATCTAGAATATTATGATTGTCAATTAATGGTTTAAACGCAGCATCGTTTTGATTAGTAGTAGCTTGGTGCGGTAAACAATTATTTAGTTTAAACAAAATTCTATCGTGAATCCGCGTTTTCAATTGCTCTTCATTAAAATTAAGTTTTTCCATGTTCCCCTCCAGATTTAAATCAAGTCGGATATTTCATTTATCATACGCTTATAAACTATCCATCCAAATAGGAAGGTAATGATTGAAATCAAGAATATGTTGATGAAATTAACAATATCTCCTTGCAAAATCAGAGTTTGATAAGATTCGATAAAATAATAAAGAGGATTGAATGACATGGTCTTCTTCAATCCATCCGGTAAAATATCCAAGACATATACGATAGGCGTAAGCCAAAACCAAACTTGAATAATTATTGATGTAATTTGGTTTAAATCACGAAAGTGAACATTAAGGACAGAAAGGATCATTCCAATGCCAGTACAAAAAATTTGTTGCAGAATTATAATTATAAAAACAGCAATGTAACTAAAATGCAGATCATAACCAATTCCCAATAAAACTAAAAATAATAAAGAGTAATTTATGACCAACTCAATAATCGAAGAAACTGTCAAGGAAAAGACAAGTATGGATTTAGGGAAATATATTTTCTTTACGATGTTCGAATTCTCAATAAAAACATTTTGAAACCTGGTAATTGTCGTATTAAAAATAGTCCATGCTAAGATACCAGAACTTAAGTAAACGCTGTAATCAAATTTACCAGTATTCATTCCCGGTAACTTGGCCGCCATTATTTGTGAGAATACCGTAGTGTAAATAATAATATATGCAATTGGCATCAGAAGATTCCATAACAACCCGAATACTGAGCCTGCATATTTATTGCGAAAATCCCTTTTTACCATGTCCCAAATCATATAAAGGGTACCACTTCTCATAATTTTTCTAACCACTCTTCTTTTCTGATTTCCTCTAAAATATCTTCAAGGCTTCGATTCAGATCTATCCCTCTTTCCCAAGAGGTCTGATTTATGACTTTATCATTGCTTCCATAATAGATTGGAATATCCACCGGCCTTAGTTTATCCGGATTCACCTCTATTGTAATTTCCGAAGGTGATAAAGATATCATTGCAAGAAGCAAATCTTCAATAGAGGTCGGCTTTCCAGAACAAAGATTATAAGTCTGACCTTTAATTCCCATCTCAGCAATTAATCTATATCCGTTGACAATATCCCTGACATCCGTGAAATCTCTTAAAGAGGAAAGATTCCCAACAGAAATAACTGGCTTCTGCCTGCCCTTTTCAATATTGACAATTTGATGAGCGAAATCCGGTACAACAAATCCCTTTTTCTGGCCTGGTCCAATATGATTAAAGGGTCTAACATGAATGATATCCATGCCGAAACCTTCAAAGAATTGTTTGGCCATTAACCCCGCACTCATCTTGGATACGCCATATGGATTAGTAGGATTAAGCATACTATTCTCTGTTATGGGAAACTCCATCTGCTTCGAATAACCATACTCCTCGGATGAACCTATGCTTATAATACGAATATTACGGGATACTTGTTTTACAGCTTCAAATAAGTACATTGTTTTAACCGTATTCGAGAAAAAAGTGTCACTCGGCTGTTCCCAAGCTTCCTTTACATTGCTTTGTGCAGCCAAGTGAAAAATAACGTCCGGCTTTACCGTTGTTAATACTTGAACACATTCTTCTTTGTTACCCATATCGGAGACAATTAATTCATCAATGGAATTCTCAGAAAAAAATGTAGGGGTTAATCTTGTTGTCCCGTAAACTTTAAAACGCTGGCTCATTAATAGTTGAGCCAAATGTCGTCCAGCAAATCCATTCACGCCAGTAATCAGAGCAGTTTTCACGGTATATTTCCCTTTACTTTTGGTTTAGCTTCTTTAAATCACTATCCACCATCATTTTCACCAATTCTTCAAAGCCAACTTCCAACTTCCATCCCAGCTTCTCCTGCGCTTTCGTACTATCCCCAAGCAATAAATCGACCTCAGCCGGGCGGACAAATTTAGGATCGATAACCACATAATCTCTCCAATTCAGTCCCGCATATCCAAAAGCAATTTCAACAAGCTCGTGAACAGTATGTGTTTCTCCTGTTGAAATGACATAATCGTCCGGTGAGTCTTGCTGCAACATTAACCACATTGCTTTAACATAATCCCCAGCAAAACCCCAATCTCTTTTGGCATCCAGATTGCCCATGCGCAGCTCGCTTTGGAGTCCCATTTTAATTCTCGCTACCGCATCCGTTACTTTACGGGTAACAAATTCGACTCCGCGACGCGGCGATTCATGGTTAAACAAGATTCCAGAACATGCGTACATGTCATAACTTTCCCGATAGTTCACAGTAATCCAGTGGCCGTAAACCTTGGCAACACCATAAGGGCTACGCGGATAAAAAGGGGTTGTTTCCTTCTGCGGTGTTTCGACAACTTTACCGAACATTTCACTACTGGAAGCTTGATAGAATCTGGCCTCAGGTTTCGTTAAGCGAACAGCGTCCAGCATATTTGTAACTCCGATTGCAGTCGCCTGACCAGTCAAAACAGGTTGTTCCCAAGATGTGGCCACAAAAGATTGTGCAGCCAGATTGTACACTTCATCCGGACTAGATTTTCGAACTGCATTAATAAGCGACCCTTGATCTAACAAGTCACCTTCAATAAATTCAATCTCATTTTTGATGTGCTCGATATTATCCATTATCGGTGTGCTGGTTCTACGACGAAGACCATAAACCTTATAACCTTTTTCCAACAAAAGTTCAGCCAAATAAGAGCCGTCTTGTCCCGTAATTCCGGTTACCAGTGCATTTTTTGACATAATCAAATCTCTCCAGTTCTTTTCGATATAATTTATAGGTATTGTTCCAGTTTTTGCATTCTCAACTCTTTGAGCAGCAGTTTTACTTCTTGAGCTTTGTCCTTACTACAAATTAGAGTGACATCTTCGGTATCGACAATAATCAGGTCTTCAATCCCTAGGGTAGCTATTAACTTACCGTTACTTTCAATGATGCATCTTTTGGTGTCGAGATTTAGAATGTTTCCTTTAATGACGTTTCCATTTTCATCAAGTTCATTGATTCGTTCCAAAGCGGTCCAGCTGCCAACATCGTCCCATCCAAAAATACAAGGTATTACATAGATGTTCTCAACCTTTTCCATAATTCCATAGTCAATGGACTGATCAGGCATCTTAATGAATTCGTCTTTAATAACTTCAGCAAAATTTATGCTGCCAAAAGCGGCTCGCATCGTTTCCAGTATATCATGCATCTCCGGCATTAACTGCTGGATATATTTACGGATCACTTCCGTTCTCCAAACGAAAATTCCGCTATTCCAGTAATAGTTCCCGGCCTGCAAATAGGACTCTGCGGTAGCTTGATCGGGTTTCTCAACAAATTTATTTACTTTGAGGACTTCCAGATCATTAACTTCTTTCTTTTGGTTAGTACTTTCTATATATCCGTATCCCGTTTCTGGATATCCGGGTTGAATTCCCAAAGTAACTAGGCTTTGATTATCTTGTGCCACTTCCACAGCCGTTTCCAAAATCTTTATAAAGCCCTCTTCATTTTCAATGATATGATCCGAGGGTAATACAATCATGGTACTGTCGGGGAACCGTTCTTCAATTAATATGGAAGCTAAACCGATACAAGGTGCCGTGTTTCTTCCCACAGGTTCGATAATAATATTCTCATGCGGTAAATGCGGAATTTGAGCCTTAATTAATTCAGCGTATAACCCATTCGTTACGATAAATATTTGGGTAATATCTATCAGCTTCTCCAACCGGGCTATAGACTGTTGAATCATTGACTTATTTCCTGAAATGTTTAGGAATTGTTTAGGAAGATTGGTTCTGCTTTTGGGCCAAAACCGTTCCCCTTTACCTCCAGCCATGATGACGCATGTTATAGTCATGATTTTCCTCCGAATTTCCATAATTCAATGTAGTTTAAACGTTCTTGTATCAATTTCCCGACAGCCGTCGGTGAAAAGTTCTCTTTGATATTTTTTTGACCGGCAAGAGCAATCTTGTCATAGAACTCTTTGTCGGCAGTTAATCTTTTCATATAGTCTCCTGCTTGACCAACATCCGGATCCGCCCATTGCTGGTATGCCTTATAAGGGCCGTAATCATTTCCAACTTGGATTAGCGTATAATCAACAAGACAGGAATTGCTTATATCCATAAAATCGGTATTTGAAGACCAGTTTGTTCCGATCACCGGCTTTCCAAGGTACATGGCTTCAGCCAATCCAAGGCCAAAGCCCTCACTACGGTGTAAGGATACAAAACAGTCTGTTACGCATAGTAACGCATTAACATCATTTCGGCTGATCGTATCCGTAATTAAATGAATGTTTTGATAATCTCCTATTAGTGTCTCCAGTGCCTTGATATCAGTCGATCCGCTTTTGTAGCTATTAACTTTCAATACAAGTCCGACGCGAAAATCATCCGGCTTAAAAGCTGTTTTAAAAGCCTCCACTGCTGCTTTCGGATTTTTCCTTTCCTGATAGCTTTTCACGTCATACATAGAAAGAAATAGAAATGCATCCTTCGGTAAATGAAAGTACGCTCTATCTCGAGGTTCCGTGATTTTAACTTCAATAGAATGAGGAATCTTCACGACCGGAACCGGACTCTTTACAGCGACGGAATCTGCTACAAAAGTAGACGGAACCCATACTTCATCCACCAAATTAAAACCTTCGAGCCACTCGTCAGGAAAATCGGGAAGCTCCCAATGCCAATATCCTATCGTATATTTATTTTGAAAAAGCGAATTCCCATAGTGCGCATATATTTCAGTCATCTGCTCGGCATTCACATGCAGCAAGTTTATATGATATGCCGGTTCAGTAACTTCTTTATGAGCCCAAGACATATCTTCCATTCTGGCACTATTGGTACCTGTGAAATTAAGGATTCCGAACGGTATATCCACCGCATCCAAGTTATTGGCAGCGATTCTGCAAGATTCGCCGATCCCCATTTCCGCCCTGGAATAGCCCAGCAAATTCACACCCTTCATACCGTTAGCAATATTGCGAGGTGAAGGACTCTTTTCAATAGGAAAAGCTTTCTTTAATAGCATTTTCTTCACTTTTTGTCTGACACTCGGCGGAATTATAGATGTGATAAGAGGCTTTACTTTAACCGCTAGCTTATATGTAACCTTATAAATAAAGTTTTTAATTTTTTACACCACCAAATCTTGGACGTTAGCCTGATGGAATCTAGCCCCATTCTATTCCTTATGCTAAAATACTTACGTATCTATTAGCAAAGGAGATAAATACGTGTCGAATCCAGTATACGGGAAAAAAGCCGCAACGTCGAGAAATGGGGAAAATTTGCCTGCGACGTTATGGGTGTTGATGGTTGGATTGATTTTATTCTTGGTATGGGCACCGTTCCAGGCCGGGTTGTTTAATGGACTTGTTATGAATTTTGAAAAGTCCATTTATTGGGCAGTGTTGACAGGAAGCTTGTTGTTGATAGCCTGGGCGGCATTATTCTTCAAGCGAATCAAGTTAGAGGACCAACGGGATTGGACGGCCGTTTGGGTGCTGTTGATCCCGATTACCTACCTTCTGGGTCTGATCTCTGCAGCAAGCCAGTATTATGCGATGAACGCTGTACTCATTCAATGTCTGTATGCGATGCTGTTCATTATTGGTCTATATTTGCTTCAAAATAAGCAAAGTAATTCTATCATAGAAACGACCACAATTACTGTTGCATATATTATCGTCATGTTCGGCTTGCTGAACTGGCTCGGCCAAGGCCGGACTGCGTCGGCGATCGTCGGCTGGTTTACGAAGACGGTTATAAACGGACAATATAATCAGGCCATTTGGGTCGATGCTAACGGTCCGCGTTTAGCCTCGGTGTTCCAGTACCCGAATACATACGCCGCTTTTTTGATGGCGTTCTTCTTTGTAGCGATTTTTGCGATCACCCGATCCCAAAAATGGTATAGCCAGGTAATTCATGCCTTTATGCTGGTACCCATGGTGCTTTCGCTGCTGCTGACACTTTCCCGCGGCGGATTAGTGTTTCTTCCGGTTGTCTTTGTTATCTTGCTATTGTTCTTGAAACCGGCCAAGCAAATTCTTTGGATTCTGTATTGTATAATTGCTGCAGCAGCGACCCTGGCGGTTGCCAAACCGGTCACGGATTTGGGACAGCAATTTCATCTTGGGCAAATCGGCGACCCTGCCAAAGGCTGGGGATACGTGCTTGTTGCATCCGTCGTGGTGGCTGGGTTGGCCTGGGTAATTCAACGTTACTTGGCTCCATGGCTGGAACAACGTACGGAACGCTGGTCTGCGAAAAAACTTGCAAACTTGTGGCTGCCGATCGTTTCTGTCGCAGCTGTTGTGGTTCTGGCTGTCTTGCTACTTGGTACTAGCCTTAAAAATGTTCTTCCGGGAAATATCGGACAGCGTTTGGAAAACATCAATTTACAGCAACATAGTTTGCTAGAACGTTTAACGTTCTATAAAGATGCCGTGAAGGTAATTAAAGATTATCCCGTGATTGGAGCAGGCGGAGGCGCTTGGGCTTCCATTTTTGAAAAATACCAGAACAACCCGTACGCCAGCCGTCAGGCGCACAGCTTTGTTATGCAATATCTGGTCGAAGTCGGGGTATTAGGCTTCATAGTACTACTCGCATTCCTTGCCTTCATTTTTTATAAATATATTCGCGGCTATATTCATTCCGATGAAACAAAGCGAAATGATTACTTCATCTACTTTATCGTGGTCATATCGATTCTGGTCCACAGTTTAATGGACTTTAACATGAGTTACGTCTTTATCGGTATGCTTGTCTTCCTTGGATTGGGTGGTATGGCCGCTGCGATGGACAATCATCCGGTAAAGCGGTTTGCTTGGAAGTCAACCGGTTTCCGCACCCTGTATAGCGCTGTTCTGGTGGTCGGGGTACTGGTGTTGATTTTCACGTCCATCCGGTATATCCAAGCCAATAATGCAATCGAAAAAGGCAGAACATTAATGGCAACGAGCTCCGACTTCCAGGAAATCAAAGCCCCGTTTGCGGATGCACTCAAAAAGCGGAGCAACCACCCGGATGCTATACTCAACTACAATGTTCTCCTTAGGGCCGTCTATGAACAAACTAAAGAAGAAGCATTTTTCAATGAAGACCTGAAGCTGTTGACGGATGCGCTGAAAAAGGATGCGTTTAACAAAAATATTTACAATCAGCTCATCCTTCTCTATCAACTCAAAGGAGAAACAGACAAAGCTTATAATGTCCTGAAGGACAATGCAGACCGTTACACTTATGATCAAGACTGGTATGAAAGACTCATCGTGCAATCATTCGAAATGGGTTATCAGGCATTGGGAAATCAGGATGTGGCCCAAAAAGAGCAGTACTTCACCTCCGGACTCCAAGCCTTTGATCACGTAGTCCGTGGCGTGGAGCACCTGAAGAACCTGCCGAAGGGGCAGTTCCAAGGCAACCCATTTGCTGTAACCCCTACAATGGCGCTAAATGCCGGCAAGATGCAATTTATGATGAACAGGTCTGCCGAGGCTGTTGCCATCTTTAAACAAGGCTTAGGCCCGGATTTGAATGATCATACTAACCGGGAAATTGCCCGCTGGTATCTGGCTGCCTTGCAGAAGTCAGGAAGCACTGACCAGGCCGTCTATGATCAACTGATTCAAATCGATCCGAGCGAAAAAGATTCCATTGCACAACTTGTAGAGTTAACCTTCTAATTCCCACTCTGGGCACTAAAAAATCGGCCTCTCATAAAAGAGAGTGCCGATTTTTTTAATTCCCTATTTTATCTCTCATGTAGGATAGCAATCCATCACGCAGTTCTTTATTCTGAAGGGCATAGTGAATCGTGGTCTGGATAAATCCGAGCTTCTCTCCAACGTCATGTCGGGTGCCGTCAAAATGATAAGCTACGATACGTTCCGTATCCTTTAGGCGCGAAATAGCATCGGTTAATTGAATTTCACCGCCAACGCCTTCATGCTGCTCATCCAAGATACCGAAGATTGCCGGGGTTAAAATATATCTGCCCATAATGGCCAAATTCGACGGGGCTTGATCCGCCGCCGGCTTTTCGACCAATTGTCTGGCTTGATACACGCGGTCTCCGATTTCGGTACCGTCCACGATCCCATACCGGGAAACTTCCTCCCACGGAACCGGCTGTACGCCAACGACAGACGCCTTCTGGAAGTTGTACACGTCGATCATTTGCTTAAGGCAAGGAACCTCCGATTCCACGATGTCATCGCCCAGCAGGACGGCGAACGGCTCGTCGCCGATAAACTTCCTGGCGCACCAGATTGCGTGCCCCAGACCTTTCGGCTCCTTCTGCCTGATGTAATGGATATCGGCCATCTCCGAGGACTTACGGACCTCGTTGAGCAGCTCCCATTTGCCTTTTTCGGACAATGTATGTTCCAATTCGAAGGAATTATCAAAATGATCCTCGATCGCCCGTTTGCCTTTACCTGTAACGATTATGATATCCTCAATACCGGAGGCAACAGCCTCCTCAACGATATACTGAATCGTCGGCTTATCCACGATCGGGAGCATTTCCTTCGGCATCGCCTTCGTGGCCGGCAGGAAGCGAGTGCCCAGCCCGGCTGCGGGGATAATCGCTTTCCGGATTTTCATAGCATAAATCTTCCTTTCCCATGACATCAAGATGGTGCCATTATAACATAGTTCAGGGTAAAAAAAGACAGGCGGATTCTTAGAAAATTCATCGGATCCGTTTGTCGCAAATCAAGTGTGGATTCAACTGTTCCAACCCCAGTACCGGAGCCCGAATCCATCAGAAAGTTCCTAATAAAAAAGCACCTTACGGAACTTTATCCGTAAGGCGCTTAAGAATAGGTTACTTCGTAAATTTCAATATTTATTGTACCCAGAATTTCAGGCGCGACGCGATAGACTGAGGTGCTTCCTCGCAGCGGTTCCGGCTTCCTGGTTCTGGGGTGTGGAGGTGGCGCTCCGTTCCGTATTCGATTTTCCGATACTCTTGGTCACCGCCGATTTCCAGCCGTCCATGAACTTTAGTTACCACCGATTGCATTTCGAGGAATCCTTCAAACATCACTTTCACCCTCCTACAAAAATGGACTTCATTAATTCGTCCACTTGTATTGTTTACGCTTTCATTATATCACATTACCGATTTTTTACTTAGTTATAAATATCGTTTATCCCCTGTTTTTATTATCATTTTGCAGATTGTTCACAATTAAGAATCCCTTTACTGACGCGGGTTTATAGGATGTCTGCGTACAGAAAACAGTTGTCCGTCACAGGAGTATCCTTCCGTTTCCGAACCCTTTCACCGATAAAAATAGCCTTCTACGCAAGAAGCGCAGAAAGCTACTATTTATACTAAAACACATATCGTTTTATTTAACGAGTTGTCCGCGAGTCACCCCAAGCTGGTTGGTCGCTTTGAGCGATTTCCAGACTTGCGTACCGCTGATTTCACCGCGAAGCGCCCGGTTGTAGAGGTCGATTACCTGGTGAACCTGTTCCGGGGTTTCCTCGAGGAACTCTACCCGGTAAGTCGCCACGCCAAGCTCCATGAAATTGCTCAGGTACTCCGCACCAGACTGCTCAATGGCGTTGTATACTGTATTCCGGCAGCCCTCGTCGACCCGTACCGGGTGGCTCATGCCGATCCGGTCCTGCAGCGAAGCGCGATGCTCCTCGCATGGGCGGCCGCAGTTGGTGTAGTCCGTACCTTCACTCAGGAAGGTGCAGTAAACGCAATGCTCCGTATGGAACATCGGCAGATGCTGGTGGATGACGATTTCCATGCTGGACGTCCGGCTTTGACGCAGCAGATCCACCATCTGCTGCACATTCAGGTCGTAGGACGGCGTGACAAGGTCACAACCCGCCTCGAGGAACAGCTCCACCGCTTTATGGTTGGCGATGTTCAGCGAGAAATCGCCGATCAGCCGCGGATGGGAGGCGGACGGGTTTTCCATCCGGTGGCGCAGGTAGAAGTACAGCGCACCGGTGTTGCGCACCAGCACCGCATCGGGCTGGAGGCGCAGGATGTTGTTATGGTAGCCGTTCTCGCCCGGCATATGGATGCGCGGCGTAGCCAGCGCAATTTGCTTGCCGGCGGCCCGAACGGCTTCCACCGCTGCCGGGAACTGCTTGATGAATTCAAAGTCGGCGTAGACCATGTCGACGCCGGCTTCCAGCGCAGCCTGCACCTGCGGCAGGCTGCGGCACAGCGCGGTGAGCTTCGCTTCACCGCGAGCCACCGGCGCAGGCACCCCGCCTTTGGCAGGGGCGCCCGCCGACCCGGCCGCCGCCCGCGTGAACACGGGCGGCTTAGGCCGCTCGCCGGCTAGCAGTTCCACTGCGCGCCGGCGGATGCTGTTCAGCTCTCGCATAGGCAGGATCACGTCGCCATGCAGCTCCGTGTCCAGCCGCTCGAGCTGGAACACCGTGCCGCCGAGACGGCCGAACTGCTCTTCGAGCAAGGCGCCGTCCATCGGCCGTTTTTGCGCGACCTCGAGCTCCAGCTCCGAGTCGACGCGCACGGTCGTTCCCTTCTGGACATCGGTCCAGAAGGTCGTCAGCAGTCCGCCTGCGTGGCCGACCGCCCGCACATGTACCGGGAACACCCGGTACGGTTTGTCGGTCTCGAACGTCTGGCGCAGCCGTTTATCCAAAGCCGGGTCGCTCGTCTTCCAGATCTTGTCGCCCACATGCACCCGGCGCAAATCCACGTCATTGCGCCCCGGAACGATGTCGACGATCCAGGTCTCGCCGGCCTCGCCTTCCAGTTTTACGCCTTTGCGGCGTAAATCGTAAACACGGCCGCCTTCTTCCTGCTTCGTCGGATCGCCCGCATCAAACACGATTCCGTCCCCGCGTTTCAGCGGCGCTTCCAGCTTGCAAACAACGCCGTCGCGGAGGATCTGCTCCACGCGGCCGAGATAGACTCCACGGCTCTTAGGGAACGTACCGTCCAACAATTGCTTGTTGTTCGTCCCTTCCAGGAACCCGTGCGTAAATCCGCGCGAAAAACTTTGCTGCAATTCGCGTACTTCCTCTTTGGAAGGACGCGTGTTATCCCCTTCAAAGTAACGGTCAATCGCCTTCCGGTATTTACTCACCACATTGGCTACATATTCGGGACTCTTCATGCGTCCTTCGATCTTAAACGAAGTCACGCCCGCTTCAATCAATTCCGGCATGATATCGATCGCCGCCAGATCTTTGGGAGACAGTAGGTAAGCCACATCGCCCATCGGTTTTTGCTCTCCGTCCACCATCAAATCATAAGGCAAGCGGCATGCTTGAGCGCATTCCCCGCGGTTGGCCGAGCGTCCGCCCCACATTTCCGAAGTCAGGCACTGCCCGGAATAGGAAACGCATAAAGCTCCATGCACAAAAACTTCCATCGGCAGCTTGGCCTGATCCCCGATCGCCTTAATCTGTTTCAGATTATTTTCACGTCCAAGTACGACACGCTCCATATTCCAGGGCTTCGTAAACTCCACCGCTTCGGGCGAGGTAATCGTCATCTGCGTCGACCCGTGAATCGGGAAATCCGGCGACATCTCCCGGATCATTTTCACCAGACCCAGATCCTGTACAATGACCGCGTCCACACCCGCCTCGATGCAGGCATCGATCAATTCCCGGGCATCTTCCAATTCATTTTCGAACACCAGAATATTAAAAGTCAAAAAACCCTTCACGCCATAGCTATGCAAAAATGCCATGATTTCAGGCAGCTCGTCCATTCTGAAATTGTTTGCCCGTGCACGGGCATTGAACTTTTCCACGCCAAAAAATACCGCATCGGCGCCATTCGCCACCGCGGACCGCATGCAGTCCCAGTCTCCTGCCGGAGCAAGCAGCTCCACATCTTGTCTTGTTATTGCCGTCTGGCTCATTTATATCCTCCCGGATGTGCCGCAACACTGCGACCCATCGAATTAATTTGTTCATCAAATAAATCTTAAAATTTAAAACTCCAATAACCTTATTATTTTAACAGACATCGCGCTAAGACTCTAGCCATCAAGCAACGGAAACCGCTGGCACATGCAAAAAAATCTCCCAAACGACTGAACTCCTTAACCGCATAAAATAAATTGCTAAATAAAAGTCATGCTCGGCAATAAAAAACAACAGTCGATTCAAAAGATTTAATATTCACCGAACCACTGGATGTATGCGCAAAAAGACACCCCATCCCCAAGCTGGAAACAAAGTGCCTTTGTTGTATTTCACTTTTAGGTTTACTTAATAAGTCAAAGCCATGATTAACTAAACCATGCTTTGATCATGATGGCATCGGAGGCCAAAAAGATCAGCAGACTGAGGATGCCGAAGCCAATCGCAAACAAATTTCTCTTCGGACGCTCTTTCAACAATCTTACTACCCCGATGAGAATGACAATCGTAAACAAAATCATAAAAATATCGAAACCGTTAAAGGTCGTCGTTACTTCTCCTGCAGCGGCGAGTAACATGGCAAGCCCTCCTCAGTAATGTTCGCGGAATTTCCATCTTCTTATATGTTAGCGTCTCATTAAAGCGGATGCAAGAGAAAAGTCAAAAAAATGTTGTATTTATTGCTTGAAAAGTTAAATAGCTCATATTCATTTATATCTGTTTCTGTCCTGAAACTATTGTTCCAGAGTTCCGTTCTCCCTAAACGGACAAATCCCTAAAATGTCCACCTAAAAGTGGACACGAACCTATTTTGTACGTTTATAGAAATCAATCTATATTTAGTTACAAATCATCACTTATTACTATATGTTGCGGTTCCGGTGATAAGCTATATCTATTCCCTTTTCAAAATCATGTCCACCTTTTAAAAGACATTTTCAGCAAAAAATCCGTCTCCCAAGGACAAATCAATATCAACAAGGCCACAGCATTCCTATTTTCCCCCGAATCCCGGCAATTCATTCGATAGCAACCTCCACCAACACCATCGTTCCCATTATTCCAATCATTCATAATTCCCATCATCAACATCATCACTAATCTTCATCACCGCCCTAAAAAAAAGCTCAAGCATTCTCTGCTTGAGCTTTGCATTTGCGTCAACGGGTATTACCTGTCGGTTAATCGACGTGGAATAGCTTTGCCCTTCCGCAAATCAGGAATGGACTTTCCGTTCCTGCGTCCGTTTCGTGTCACGTTCCAGGACCGGGGCAAGGTAGCGGCCGGTGTAGGATTGTTCGACTTTCACGATCTCTTCCGGCGTGCCGGTAGCGATGATCGTACCGCCGCCGCTGCCGCCTTCGGGACCGAGGTCAATCAAATAGTCGGCCGTCTTGATCACGTCCAGATTGTGTTCGATCACCAGAACCGTCTCGCCGGAATCCACCAGGCGATGCAGTACCGAAAGCAGACGGTCGATATCGTCCACATGGAGGCCGGTCGTCGGCTCATCCAGAATGTAGATCGTCTTGCCCGTGCTGCGCCGGTACAATTCGGAAGCCAGCTTCACGCGCTGTGCTTCGCCACCGGACAGCGTCGTCGCCGGCTGGCCGAGATTGACGTATCCCAAACCAACGTCAAGCAGGGTTTGAAGCTTGCGATGGATCTTCGGAATGTTTTCGAAGAAATTCGTCGCATCCTCCACCGTCATCTCCAGCACGTCCGCGATGCTCTTGTTCTTGTATTTGACCTCCAAGGTTTCCCGGTTGTACCGTTTGCCTTTGCACACTTCGCATGGCACATACACATCCGGTAGGAAGTGCATTTCGATTTTGATAATCCCGTCGCCCTTACAGGCTTCGCAACGGCCCCCTTTAATATTAAAGCTGAACCGTCCTTTCTTGTACCCGCGGATCTTGGCCTCATTCGTTTGCGAATACAAATCGCGAATGTCATCAAAAACGCCGGTATAGGTCGCCGGGTTGGAGCGCGGTGTCCGGCCGATCGGAGATTGGTCAATATCCACAACCTTCTCGACATGCTCTAAGCCCTTCATCTCCCGGTACTGCCCCGGGCGCACCCTCGCTCTGTTCAAATCCCTGGCCAGCGTCTTGTACAGAATTTCATTGACCAGCGTAGATTTCCCCGATCCGGATACGCCGGTTACCGCCGCAAAAACGCCGATCGGGAATTTAACGTTGATATTCTTCAGGTTATTCTCCTTCGCGCCTTTGACCTCCAGCCAACGGCCATCCGGTTTGCGCCGCTCCGCCGGAACCTCGATAAATTTCCGGCCGCTTAAATATTGGCCAGTCAGCGAGTTCGGGTCATCCATGACCTCCTGCGGCGTTCCTTGCGAGATGACCTGCCCTCCATGAATACCGGCACCAGGTCCGATATCAATAATATGATCGGCAGCCAGCATCGTATCCTCGTCATGCTCAACGACAATCAACGTGTTGCCGAGATCCCGCATATGCGCAAGTGTCGATATCAATCGGTCGTTATCCCGCTGATGCAGCCCGATGCTTGGCTCATCAAGAATATACAACACGCCCATAAGGCTTGATCCGATCTGGGTCGCCAACCGAATACGCTGAGCCTCCCCGCCGGACAACGTACCCGCTGCACGGCTCAGAGTCAAGTAGTCCAACCCTACATTAACCAGAAAACCCAACCGGCTGTTGATTTCTTTCAGGATCATATGAGCGATCGTCTGTTCTTTTTCGCTCAGTACGAGCCCATCAAAAAACACCATCGCTTCGCCGATGGACAGCGACGTGACGAACGCCATATTTTCGCCGTTTACTGTTACAGCAAGAACTTCTTTCTTCAGGCGGTGTCCCTTACAAGTTCCGCATGGCTTCGAACCCATGAATTCTTCGATAAATTCGCGAATCCCTTCCGAAGTGGTTTCCCGGTACCGGCGCTCCAAGTTGGGCACGATTCCCTCGAATGTTACGTAAGCGTCCCTGGTCATGCCGAAATCGTTTTGATAGCGGAAACGGACCTTCGTATCGCCTGTGCCGTAGAGCAGCTTGTCCATTTGATCCTTGCTTAATTCCGATACGGGAACATCCTGAGGAATATCAAAATGCTCGCACACGGAACGCAAAAATTGCGGATAATAGTTGGAAGTACTGCCGGCCCATGCCTCAAACGCACCTTGCTCAATGCTTTTGGAAGGATTGGGAACAAGCAGGTCGGGATCGATGATCATCTTCACGCCAAGACCGTCGCATTCCGGGCAAGCCCCGAACGGGCTATTGAAAGAGAACATCCGGGGCGACAATTCCTCGATGCTAAAGCCACAAATCGGGCAGGCATAGTTGGAACTGAATCGCAGCTCCTCCTGCCCAATAATGTCGACAAGCAGTTGCCCGCCGGACATTTTCAAAGCAGTTTCAATGGAATCGGCCAAACGGCTGCGTACATCTTCTTTCACGACAATCCGGTCGACTACTACTTCGATGGAATGTTTTTTATTTTTTTCCAGCTCGATATTTTCGGAAAGGTCCCGCTGTTCTCCGTTAACACGAACACGGACAAAGCCTTGCTTGGCGATTTCGCTAAATAAGCTCTTGTGTTCACCCTTTTTCCCCGAAATCACGGGCGCCAAAATCTGCAATCTCGTTTTCTCGGGATACTGCATTATACGATCTACCATCTGCTCTATGGTCTGGGATGTGATTTCAACTCCATGCTCCGGACAATGAGGATGCCCGATCCGTGAGAATAGCAGACGCAAATAGTCATATATTTCCGTAACCGTACCAACGGTTGAGCGCGGGTTACGGCTGGTCGTTTTTTGGTCGATCGAGATCGCAGGCGACAAGCCCTCGATAGAATCCACATCCGGCTTCTCCATCTGCCCCAGGAACTGCCGGGCATAGGCGGAGAGAGACTCCACATACCGGCGTTGGCCCTCGGCATAAATGGTATCAAACGCAAGCGAAGATTTCCCGGAACCGCTAAGCCCGGTCAAGACAACAAAACGGTCGCGCGGAATCGTAATGTTCACATTTTTCAAATTGTGCGCTCTGGCGCCTTTAATGACGATATTCTCACTAGCCAATCGATTTCATCTCCCAACTCTTATTCCGCCCGCAGTTCCATGATGGCATCGCGTAGCTCTGCCGCTCTCTCAAACTGCAGATTTTTGGCGGCTTCTTTCATCTCTACTTCCAGACGGCCGATCATCGCTTCGCGGTCGCGCTTGGACATCTTGCTCTTTGCCGCATCCCCCAAATAGTCGGCCTTGCTTTCGGCTACGCGGGTTGCTTCGATGACATCCCGCACTTTTTTGCGGATCGTTTGCGGCGTAATGCCGTGCTTCTCATTGTATGCAATCTGGATACTACGGCGCCGCTCGGTTTCCTTGATCGCTTTGTCCATCGACTCGGTAATATTGTCGCCATACATCAGTACGCGTCCTTCCGAGTTCCGGGCCGCCCGCCCGATCGTCTGGATCAGGGAACGCTCGGAGCGCAGAAAGCCTTCTTTGTCCGCGTCCAGGATCGCCACTAAAGAAACCTCCGGTAAATCCAGACCTTCCCGCAGCAGGTTAATCCCGATCAATACGTGGAAGGTACCCAGCCGCAGGTCACGCAGGATGCTCATCCGCTCCAGCGTTTTGATATCCGAATGCAGATAGCGTACCTTTATGCCGATCTCCTTCAGGTAGTCGGTCAAATCCTCCGACATCTTCTTCGTCAGCGTCGTCACCAGCACCCGCTCATCTTTCGCAATCCGATCATTGATTTCTCCAATCAAATCATCGATTTGCCCTTTGGTCGGACGAACCTCGATGATCGGGTCAAGCAAGCCGGTCGGCCGGATAATCTGCTGCACCATCTCTTCGCAATGTTCAAGCTCGTAGGGTCCGGGTGTAGCGGACACATAGATCAACTGGTCCGCCTTATCCTCAAACTCTTCGAATCTCAGCGGACGGTTGTCCAGAGCCGAAGGTAACCGGAACCCATGATCGACAAGCACGTTTTTTCGTGCCTGGTCACCATTGTACATCGCACGGATTTGCGGCAGCGTCACATGGGATTCGTCAATCACGATGAGCATGTCATCGGGGAAATAATCCATCAGTGTATACGGCGTGGCTCCGCGCTCACGGAACGTCAGCGGTCCCGAGTAATTCTCGATTCCCGAGCAAAAACCGACTTCCTTCATCATTTCGATATCATAGCGGGTGCGTTGTTCCAAACGCTGCGCCTCCAGCAGCTTGCCCTGGGACCGGAAAAGCTCAAGCCGTTCTTCCAGTTCCCGTTCGATATTCGTCAGAGCGACCTTCATTGTTTCCTCTTGGGTCACAAAGTGAGAGGCCGGAAATATAGCGATATGTTCACGTTCCCCGACCAATTCACCGGTCAACACGTCGATTTCGGTTATCCGTTCGATTTCATCGCCGAAGAACTCCACTCGGACCGCCTGTTCTCCCTTCGATGCCGGGAAAATCTCCAGCACATCTCCCCGAACGCGAAACGTGCCGCGAACGAAGTTGAGATCGTTCCGCTGGTATTGAATATCTACCAGACGGGCCAAAATCTCATTTCGAGGCTTCTCCATACCGACGCGCAGCGACAAAACCATGCTCCCGTATTCCTGCGGTGAACCGAGACCATAAATACAAGATACGCTCGCTACGATAATGACATCCCGCCGTTCAAACAACGAGCTGGTCGCGGAGTGTCTCAATTTGTCGATCTCTTCATTAATACTGGAATCTTTCTCGATATAAGTGTCAGAAGAAGGGATATATGCTTCCGGCTGGTAGTAGTCATAATAGCTGACGAAGTAGTCTACGGAGTTATTCGGAAAAAAATCCTTAAATTCACTGGCGAGCTGCGCAGCAAGCGTCTTGTTGTGGGCGATAACCAGGGTAGGTCTTCCAAGCTTGGCGATGGTATGCGCAATCGTGAAGGTCTTTCCCGTCCCTGTTGCACCTAAAAGTGTCTGGTGCTTTTTACCCATTTTTATGCCTTCGACCAATTGCTCCACCGCCGCCGGCTGGTCACCCTGCGGCGAAAATTCGGATATAAGGTCGAATTTATTGTTACTAAAGACAATATCACTCATTGTCCAACATCACCCTTATCGTCTAAAATGGAAACTGTACTTTCGTTGTATTTCTATATTAACCTTAGTTCTTCTACTTTAAATGAAAGTAATACGAGAAGCGTTCATATCCATCCCAAAATAAGAATGGATGTTCCCATTGATTATACATGTTTTGGGTTTGGGATGCAAACGATATGTCGTGGAATAGGAGTTGTCAAATCACTGATGGATATCGCAACAATTTTAGGCATCATTATCGGACTGGCTGCTTTGATCGGCGGTTTTTTGTGGGAGGGAGGAGAACTGGCCGGGCTAATGCAGATCGCGGCAGCTTTCATTGTGTTTGGCGGAACGCTGGCTGCCGTCATGGTCAGCTACCCGCTGGCCAAATTAAAGACAGTACCCCGCGCGCTCGCTCTGGCCTTTACCTCCGGACGGCATAACGCGGAAGAACTGATTGAAGAGATTGTAAGCATGTCAACGGTCGCCCGCCGCGAAGGGGTTTTAGCGCTTGAGAAAAAAGCTGCGGACCACAAAGACCCTTTTTTGCGGGAGGGCATCCAACTTGTCGTGGACGGCACGGAACAAGGCATGGTCAAGCAAATCATGGATCTGGAGATTGACGCCATCCAAAATAAATATGAAGGTTATGCCAAAATATTCGAATCGGCCGGCGGCTATGCGCCTACAATGGGGATCATCGGCACGGTGATGGGGCTCATTCATGTCCTCGGGAGCCTTACCGAGCCTACCGCACTCGGTCAGTCCATTGCGCTAGCCTTTACAGCTACCCTTTACGGTGTAGCCAGCGCCAACCTCATCTTCCTTCCGATCGCCTCCAAAATCAAGGCGCGGGGCGAAGAAGAAGTCGATCGGATGGAAATGATACTGGAGGCCATACTCTCCCTTCAAAACGGCGACCATCCGCTGCTCGTCCGGCGCAAGCTGGAATCCTTCACGGCCGATACGCGGCGTGACCTGCCAACTTACGGGGAGAATGAGAGCTTATGAGCCGACGAAACAGACCCGAAGGGCACGGAAGGTCCCGTCAGCGCCAGGACAACAAAGACACGAAAGACCGGTGGATGATCACATATGCGGATCTGATCACGCTGCTGCTGATCTTTTTCGTGGTCATGTATGCCATGAGTCGTCTAGACGTTGAAAAATACGATATCGTCACCCAATCGCTTCAACTTACTTTCAAGAGCGGCGATTCCCTGTTGGAAAAAGGCAACGGTATTCTCGGCAGCGAGGACCACTATATTCACCAAAATCCCCCGTCTACCACGAATGATGGCGGTGGCAACAACAACGGCCAGGACAGCCAAAACGGAAGTATAGGGCAGCAGGGCCAAAACGACGGCGACTTGTCGCAGAAGCCAATGACCGAACGCGAACTTGCCTTCCGCAAACAGGAAGAAGAATTGCAAACCCTCGTGAGCAGGATCGAGTCCTATATCAAGGATAATCAACTGGAAGATCAGATCCGTGTGGCCGACTTGCCCAAGGGAATCTCCATCACCTTGAGCGACCGCTTCCTGTTCGATCCCGGCAAAGCCGATCTGAAATCAGGGTCAGCCAAAACGCTGTCCAAACTGGCCAGCTTGTTCAGCCAACTCGACACCGTCATCAGCATCGAGGGACATACGGACAATCTTCCGATCGTCCGAGCCTCCGAATTCAAGGACAATTGGGACCTGTCCGGCGCACGCGCCATGTCCGTCCTGCGCTTTTTCCTCGATAAGGAAAAGCTTGATCCGGAAGGCTTCCAATACGCCGGTTACGCCGATACCCGCCCTGCCGCAGACAACTCCACTGCCGAAGGCCGGCAAAAGAACCGCCGAGTGGAGATCACGGTGCTACGACAATTGCAGCAGTGATAGGGTGTTATTAGTTCTTTATATAACTAGAAAAAGCTTCTTCCGATTGAATCGGAAGAAGCTTTTTTATGCAAATTCCCTATGCCGCTCTTAACGGGCGGCGTCCCCTACGCCCGCCTCGCCGGAGGCGGCGGGCGTGCCTGCGTCCGCGCGACGCACGTTGTGCGCGCCGCGGCGCGGCTTGAGCAGCTGCAGCAGCGACAGCGGCTGCAGCCTCACGGCTACCGGCGCCAGCTCGTCCGGCGCCAGGATCGCGCCGAGCTGGTGATGCTCGCCGGCGTAGATCGCGCGCTGGAGGAACTTGCTCTCGCCTGCGAGATTGCGCACCTCCAGCTTGCAGAAGGCCGACTGGATGCGCAGCGCGGAGTGCAGTTCCTCCTTCGTCGGAACCGGCACGCCGTTCACGCGCACAATCGACTCGCCGGCCTGGATGCCCAGTTCCTCCGCCGGACTGCCCGGCAGCACGGCCAGCACCTTCAGCCCGCCCTGCGGATGCACGAACAGCGGACTACGCTGCTGCTCCTCGAAGCGGCTGTACCAGACCAGGCCTTCATGCAGCAGGAAAGCCGCAAGCGCGGCGAGCAGTATAAGCGGTGACCACCAATTGGCAAGCAAAGCCAAAGCGATGATGACGATGCCGTACCCCAGCAAACGGCCGGATGTGATCTTGGCCTTCGCCTTGGGCAACATACCGGTCGTCACTTCCGAGAAGCCGATCACGATCGGCAATGCAACCAGCGCGAAGCCGCCCTGCCATGCTTCACCGCCAAAAAGCGGCGTCCAGGGCAATACCCCGCCCGCCGTCTGGGCCGGGATGAGCAGCAGCAGCGGAATGGGCCAAAGGCTCTGCATCTGATAGCCGCCTACCAGCCTCCCTCGTTTTCCCTCATAAAATAGCGGTCCGGCAAAGGCGGCGCCCTGCCACCGGACAAGCAGACCCTCCGCCAAATGAAGCAGGCCGACGAGGCAAAGCAACGCCGGGATGTTCAGTTCCCTTACAATTCTTACGGACTCGGCTACCCACCCGCTGCCCGTAAACGAAGGAAACAGATTTAACCCGAACTGAATTACGCCCAAGAGCCCAACCGAATAGGCCAGACACAAGTAGCGGACCCGGATCAATAACAGCAACACCGTTACAAGCCAGATACATAAAATTCCTTCTATTGTTAGCGTCATTCCCACAAACGCGGACACCAGCGAGATGCCAATACCGGCCAGCAATCCGCCTAGCACGGTTCGCCAAGTCTGAGCCAGCCAGCTGTGCAGCCTGACATGGAATAACTTTCGCTCCAACAATACCTGTCTGCGGTACAGCAACATAATTAATATGATCGAAATATAGTAAAACGGCTGCAGAAACAACTGCGCTACCGCTTCCGTCACGCTCCACAATCCTTCAAGCAAGAGATCCAACCCGGCTCACGCTCCTATCCTTGATACTCATTGGCACAGAAAAAAAGAAGGCCAAAAAGCAGCCTTCTTATTTATTCGACACCGGGGAGGCGATTTCCTTCCGGATCACCTCGATTGCCCGGTTCATTTGGTTATCGTTCTTCGGATCGCGGATTTGCTCGATGAGGCCGGCTTCAAGCGCCTCCGCCGTCTTTTCGTCGAGAACGCCCGTCGCCTGAAGCTTCGCCGTACCCTGGAATTTCTTCAGCGCATTTTCCGTCGCTTTGCTGAAATATCCGTCGGTACGTCCGGGATTATAACCCAACCCTTGCAGCATGGTCTGCGCGCTCTTGATATCTTCGCCCAGCATATCGTATTTATATGTTTTTTCTTTATTGATCGGCGCCACCGAAAAATAACCCGGTTGGGATACCGCGATATCCGGCTGAATCCCCTTCTTGTGAATCCACTCGCCGTCCGGAGTTAGCCATTTGGCGATCGTGACTTTCAGCAAGCTGCCGTCTCCGAGTTCCTGGCTGAAACTCGTCTGTACTGTGCCTTTGCCGTAAGTCGCTTCGCCGATCAGCTTAGCGTCCGCCGATTCCTGCAACGCCCCCGCTAAAATTTCGGATGCGCTGGCGCTTCCTTTATTCGTAACGACGGCGATCGGATAGGTTTTGCCCGTTCCCTTGGACACGGTCTTTTCTCTCTGCTTGTTTTTATCTTCCACCTGTACGATCGATTTGCCTTTCGGCACGAAATGCTCCGCCATCTCGATCACGATTTGGAGCACGCCGCCCGGATTGTTTCGCACATCGATGACAAGACCTTTCATTCCCTGACTTTCCAAAGCGGTTAATTCTTGCTTAAAGCGTTCTGCGGTATTCATAGAAAACTCGGTAATTTCAATAACGCCAACCTTGCCCTCTTCCATCCGGGCGTATACTGTTTCGAGCGCAATGTCATCCCGAATAATCTTGTATTCCAGATTCGACGTCGAACCCGCGCGCTTTACCTTTACCTTGGCCTCGGTCCCTTTCGGGCCGCGAATTTTGGCCACCGCCTCATTCAGGCTGAGTCCTTCAAAAGATTCGCCGTTCACCGACAGCAAAATATCTTTCGGCTGGATTCCGGCTTTCTCGGCCGGTGATCCCTTAATCGGGGAAACAACGACTACATTGCCGTTTTCCATCGACACTTCCGCGCCGATTCCGGTAAACGAGCCCTCAATCTGCTCGGAGAATTGCTGTGCGGTCTCGGGACCCATATACGAGGAAAAGGGGTCGCCCAATGCGTTCATCATTCCGTCGATGGCACCGTCAACCAATTTCTGCTGATCGATGCCCTCCACGTAATTGTTTTTGACCAATTGCATGGCGGTCTCGATTTTCTTGATGCTGTCCTTGGAGCCCGTCCCCACGTTGTCGGCGAAAATTCCGCTCCGCAGCGGGCCCGAGCCAGCAAAGCTCCATTGTCCTGTAAAGGTCAGGGTAAGCAAACAGCTGGCCAGCATGGCCACAACCACAAATAATGCTACTGTGCGTTTTTTATACATGATATGAATTCACCGCCTATGTTTGTCTCATAGTATATGTCCGTAAACTACGGAATATTAAACAATTTGCATGAACGAAAAACGGATAACCCGTCTCGCGAACGGCTATCCGTTTCTATCGGCATCCTTATTTTATTATAAATATGGCATCGGGTCTACCGGCTTGCCGTCGATCCGTACTTCGAAGTGGCAGTGCGGACCCGTCGAATTGCCGGTGCTGCCCACCTCGGCGATCTTCTCGCCCTTCTTTACCTTTTGTCCCTTTTCCACTTTGATTCCGCCATTGCGAATGTGGCCGTACAGGGTCCAAACATTATCGCCGTGATCGATAATTACCGTGTTGCCGTATCCGCTCCACCATTCGGCGACGATAACTACCCCGCCTTCGGCTGCGTGGATATCGGTCCCCTGCGGAGCCGCCAGGTCGATCCCGGTATGCGTCTTCTTCTTGCCGGTGATCGGATGGATCCGGGAACCGTAGCCCGATGACAACCGGGCACCCGAGACCGGAAGGCCCATTGAACCGCCGCTTCCTTTAAAGCCGCCTGACGAGGAGGATTTGCGTTTATACGTATATACTTGAGCCGCCTTAAGCTTGTTCTTTTCTTTCTCCAAAGCGGCCCGCTTCGTCGCAAGCTCTACGAGCAGATTTTCCTGTTCTTCGCTGATATCGTCGGATTCTTCAATCTCGGCATAATATTTGGAAATCAGCTGCTGCTTCTCATTCTCTTTCTCTTCCAAAGTGCTCTTGCGCGATTCCGCGTCTGCATACAGCGTCTTCACTTTGGCGTAATCGTTCTCCAGTTGCTTCTGCTGCTGATCCAGCAGTTCTTTATCGTGCTTATGCTCATCCAGAAGGACATGATCCTGGTTCGCAATCGCCTGCAAAGAATCGGCCCGCTCCAGAAAATCCGTAAAGCTTGTCGATGACAGCAGCACATCCAAGTATGAAACGGCTCCATCGGTATACATCAGGCGGACTCTGGAATCAAGCAGATCCGAACGCTCGGCGATCCGCGCTTTCGTTTCATCCAGCTTGACCGCCGTATCCCGCAAGCTTTGCTCCGTATTTTCGATATCCATCGAAATTTGAGCCAACTCATTGCTGACGGAATCGATTTGCGCCATAACCTCTTTCAGGTAATTCGTGTTCTTGTTCACGTAATGCTGTGCCGTTTGCTTCTGATCGGCGGCCTTTTCCTGCTGGTTCTTGGCCTGCTTGGCCTGTTCCTGGAGCTGTTTCAGCTCCTTGTCAATCTGGCTGATCGTTTTCGACTTCGCAAAACCCTCAGTAGGCTGAAAGATCGTAGCGGCTAAAGCGACAACGGCAACAATGGACAACCATCTTTTCAACTTCGCTTCCCCATCCTTCTTTTATAGGTAGTCAATAAGCCGACTTTTAGATCACATGGCAACTCTTGAGCAATCATTGTCATTTTGAATTAATTTCCACTATACCTTCAGGAATCTCCGGATCGACATGGTGCTGCCCCAAATCCCGATCAGAAGGCCGAGACCCATCAGCAGGCCCGCTATTTGAAAGCCGATCTCTCCTACCGGAATCAGATGAAAGGCGAGCGTAATATCCGCTTTAACGGAATCGACCAGTTCGCTATATCCAAAAAGCAGAATCCCGACGGTAACTGCCGAACCAAGAAATCCGATCAAGGCGCCCTCCACAAAGAATGGCCACCTAATGAACATATTCGTCGCGCCAACCAGCTTCATGATGCCGATTTCGCGGCGTCGGGCGAGAATCGTCACGCGGATCGTGTTCGAAATCAGGAACATCGCCATCAAGGCAAGCCCCCCGACGAAAGCAAAGCCAATGTTGCGGACAGCTCGCGTAATTTTGAATAATTTCTCGGTGGTGCCTTGGCCGTAATTCACTTTATATATCGATTTTTCCTCGTACTTTTCATTAAGGGCATTAATCTTGCTTGCCACATAAGGAACGGTGGTCGGTTCGATAACCTCTACCTTGAGCGTATCGGGAATCGGATTCGTCGTTTCGTCGTAACCTTCCAGCAAATCCTTGCCTTCTTCGCCCAGCTTCTCCTTAAAATCCTTCAAGCCTTCGGCTTTGGGGATCAGGGTCACCCGACTGACTTCTTCCATGGCGGCTATGTCGTTCTGAATCTTGACCCGCATCGGCTCATCCACGTTGGAGGCAAGGTAGGTACTGATCTGTACCTGGCTGTCGGCGTCATTGGCAAAAGAATTGACATTGAGTACCAACAAAATGAACACGCCCAAAATAAATAAAGAAACGATGATCGACGTAATGGACGCTACCGACATCCAGCCGTTACGAAACACGTTTTTGGCGCCTTCCCGAAAATGCCGGAGGAGGGTGTTAAAACTCATAACCGTATTCCCCTCTCAGCTGGTCTCTGACGATGTTGCCGTGCTCTATGGCGATTACGCGTTTGCGCATCGTGTTTACGATATCTTTGTTGTGCGTTGCCATCACGATGGTTGTCCCCCGGAAATTGATCTCGTCGAGCAGCTGCATAATGCCCCATGACGTCTCCGGGTCGAGGTTTCCTGTAGGCTCGTCCGCGATAATTACCGACGGATTGTTGACGATCGCTCTGGCAATCGCCACGCGCTGTTGCTCCCCGCCAGATAGCTGGGAAGGATCCCGGTTGGCTTTGTTTTTGAGACCTACCAGTTCCAGTACTTCCATCGTTCGCTTCTTGATCACTTTCTTGGGTGCCTCGATAACCTCCAGCGCGAAAGCGACATTTTCATAGGCGGACAGCTTGGGCAGCAACCGAAAATCCTGAAAAACAACGCCGATATTCCGGCGTACATAAGGAATTTTACGCGGCTTAAGCTTGCCGATATTAAAACCGTTGACGGAAATTTGTCCCTTGGTAGGCACTTCCTCGCGGTAGATAAGCTTCATGAAGGTCGATTTCCCCGCTCCCGACGGGCCGACCAGGTAGACGAATTCATTGCGGTCGATTTTGACCGAGACGCCCTTCAGAGCATGCGTTCCGTTCGGGTACGTCTTCCAAATATCCTGCATTTCTATCACTAGATCACGTCCTAAACCTTGATTCCAAACGCTTGGTTGTCTGTTTTTACTTTCGACATCTTCCCGTCAAATCCTTTAAAAGACGAGTTATTTCATCAGTCCGATACTTATTGTAACAAATATGTTACCTCTTGAGTACCCGAAAGTTTCCAGAATTTCATCATATATATGGTTGTACACAGGTTTTTACCATTTCATATAAGGAGAATGTTATGCGAAGAACTCATCTGTTCGTCATCGGAGCCGCCCTAATGATTCTGACTGCTTCCTTCGTTTACGGCGGGCTGTGGCTTTATGCCTCCCGCGATTCGGTCCCTTCCGGCACTAAAGTGGGCGGCCTTGAACTCGGCGGACTTTCGGCCGAGGAGGCGCTGGAGAGACTGGACTCCTTAATTGATCAATTAAAAGGGCAGCAAATAAAGTTCACGTTAGCGGAAGCGGGCCACGCGGAAAATGGAGAGATCCTGACCTGGGGAAAAACCGGGGTTTCGTGGGATGCGCCGAATTTCCGTACGGAGTTGATGTCACTTTCTGCGGGCAAGGTGTGGGAACGCGCCAAAGCGCGCAAAAATTTTGCAAAAACATGGACGATCCAGTCGTCTTTCAATCCGGCGGTTTTAAAAAGGACCCTTAGTCCGGCCTGGGAAAAGAAACATTTCGGGAGTCCCGTGAATGCCGTCCGGAGTATCGGGGAAGACGACGTGATCACCTATCTGCCCGGGCAGCCGGCGCAGCGGATCCATTGGGAGTCGCTTGCCGTTCTCGTGCAAGCGGCCGTTCCGGGGATGGTTGCGGGTAGTGGCGCACGTGCGGAGATCAAGCCACTCGATATTGTCATTCCGCTGACGCTGGTACAGCCTGCCGTAACGGTTGAGAGTCTGCAAAGGGAAGGCGTCCGCCGCAAAATCGCCGAGTTCTCGACCGGGCTGCGAACCAGCGGAGCCGGACGGCTGCATAACGTTGATGCCACAGCACGCAGCATCGACGGCATGGTGCTGCCGCCGGGGGGAATATTCGACTACGCCAAGGTCGTCGAAGCGGCGGAGCAGAGCTACGGCTTCCGCGAGGCGCCGGTCATTTTCGGCGGCAAGCTTGTCCCCGGTGTCGGCGGCGGCATTTGCCAGGTGTCGAGCACGCTGTACAATGCGGCGATCCTTGCCGGCCTGGACATGGTGGAACGTCGCAACCACTCCTTGCCGGTCAGTTACGTGCCGCTTGGACAGGATGCCACCTTCGCCCAAGGCTATATAAATTTCCGCTTCCAAAATACAAGCGGACATCATCTGCTCATCGCAGCCCGCGTTGAGGACGGGCGTTTGGGCGTCAAGCTGTTCGGCGACATCCCGGACAATGTGTCTTACGGCATTGAGTCCCGCATGATGGACATCCTCTCCGCTCCGGACAAATACGTCAAGAACTCCTCCCTTTCGGCCGGGAGCCGGGAAGTGATTCTGCAAGGCAAACCCGGTTACATCGTTGAAACGTACCGGATCAAATATGTCGACGGCAAACCTGCCGCCAAAACCCGCCTATCGCGCGATACTTATCCGGCGCAGCCGAATGTCATCGCCGTGGCGCCCGATGCAGGGGAAGTTATGCCGGAGAATGAGGTCTCCGGCAATGAGGTAAAATCGGGTAAAGCTCCGACTTCGAAAGAGCCGGCCGTCGAATCGCGGCCTCCGGTGCTTGAGGATGGAGTCACCGGCCCGAGATTCCCCTAACCGCACCGGGATGGAGAACGCAGAGGAACCCTCGAGTCATCATTACCGGAGGGTTCCTGAGTGTGACCATGGAAAGACAAGATACAGAACTCTGCAAACGAATCATCTTGTTCGTCGCTGCATATCAGCCCTTGCTGCTAACTTTACCCATTGGCCCTGTCGATAGCACTTACAACCAAATTCACTCGATATCCTTGCCGGTTAACTCCTACTAACTTTACCCGCTATCCCTTGCCTATAGCCCCTGCCAGCTAACTTCAACAACTTCCTTTGCCTGTTAACCTATGTCTGCTAACTTTACCCGTTAACCCAGCCGATAGCGCTTGCCAGTCAATATTACCCGCTCCCCTTTTTCTGTTCCCTATTACCGCAGAGCCCCTCAACCGCGCCAGCCTCCCCATCTAACAAAATAACGAACTTTAGGCCGTTATTTCACCTATTTAAGGCCCAACTTTAGAAATAGTGGATTTTCAGGCCGTTATTCTACCAGATTCGATTAAAAAGTTGCTTTATCTGTCCTAAGTAGAAAAATAGGAACCCAAAAGTCCCCTAATTTGTGCAGCTTTAACGCATAAACCAAAAATAGTGACCTAAAGGACCCCTATTTTTCACGGTACAATTCACAATTTGAAATCTTTGCCTTCCAGGTTAAGGCGGTAGGAACGCACGCGTTCAGTTCCGCTGGCGGCCTGAATCCATCCTTTTTCCATTAGGCTTTTGAGCAACCGGCGGGCCTTCCTGTTCTGAAACCCCATAAAGTTACATAGATGCGCCGGGGTCAGCGGACCTCCAACTCGCATGAACAAGCGAATGACCTCTTTCTCGACCCAATCCGCCTCAAGCACCTGCCGCTCTTCGCCCAGCCACCGCCCCATAAATTGCTGCAGCTTTTGCTGACAGTAGCGTGGGCCTTCCCTTACATCGTCATAAGTAAAACGCAGCACCTTCCATCCGTCGATAATCAGATCATTCTGTCTCCGGCAGTGATCGGAAAATTGAGTCCGGCTTATATTCCTCCAATGCGGGCCGAACCCGTCGATTTCGATCGCCAACTGCAAGCCTGCCCGTAGGTAGGCAAAATCCAGATACCTAAAGCCATCCTTAAAATCGTTCACTTCGTATTCCGGATGCAGATACTGAAATTGTCCAAATGCGGGCCACCACACCGACTCCAAAAACAGCCTTTCCGCATGTCCATGTCCCTCTTTCAATCTTCTTAAACGTTCTCCCTGCCTGACAGACCTATGCCGCTCCAAGAAAATGTTGTGAGCCTCGGAAAATTCCATACCCATCCCCCCTTTTACAAAATAAAAACGCCCCCTTCCGTCGGACCCATAGAATGGATTCCCGGTAAGCAGGCGTGTACTTCACGACAAAATCACAATGAAATATGTTTACCCAGATTTTACCTCACTTTGCAAACCAAATAAACTGTTTTCACAGACTATTGCTTGTAAAAGTTTTCATATGATATGGTAAAGCGAAATACGCCGAAAGGACCCTTAATTAATATGAAGCAAAGCACGATTGTTCCGAAGCATGAAAAACCAGCCGATGCCCTATACCGATCCGATTCCGAAACAGGAACAGGAACAGGTTCTGAACATATATCGACTGCCCCGCCAAACGGAAATGAGCACCCTCAAAATGCGCTCCCGAGCAAGGGGGGAGAGACATCTCTCCCAGGGGTAGATAAAGCTCTCTCCGGAGCAAATGCCGCTCTCCTTGGCGAGGGGGCAGAGACAGCTCTCCCGCGTGGCGCGGCGGCAACGCTGCTGATCGTAGCCGTGCTGCTGACCGCATCGACGCTGCGGTCGCCGATCACCGGGGTCGGTTCGCTGATCGGCGAGATTCAAGGCTCCACCGGCCTGTCGCATACGATGAGCGGAATGCTGACTACCCTTCCGCTCTTAGCCTTTGCCGTGTTCGCACTCGCCGCGCCGAAGCTGTCGTCCCGCTTTGGCGCGGAGCGCACGCTGTTCTATTGCATGATCTTGATGTCGGCCGGGATCCTGCTTCGTTCCTTTCCAGGCATTCCGGCCCTTTTCGGCGGCACGGCCCTGATCGGCAGCGCCATCGCCATCGCGAATGTGCTGGTTCCCAGCATCATCAAGCGCGATTTCCCGCTACGGCTCGGGTTGATGACGGCGCTATACACTTCCTTGATGAATATGTGGTCCGCCATTGCTTCTGGTATCAGCATGCCCCTCTCCCGCACTGCATTGGGATGGCGCGGAGCGTTAGCCTGCTGGCTCATTTTGTCGGCGGCCACCGCTTTGGTCTGGCTGCCTCTGGCCCGGCGGCATAGCGCCATGAGCAAAAATCCCCGCAAGGCAGCGGCCGTTGCTGCCTTGCCGGACCCGCTTTCCGATCACGGCCAGCACCGGGACGCCAACCCGGGCACCGCCAAAGCGGACAGCGACAGGTCCTCCAAGCGCTCCGGCTCCGTTTGGCGCTCGCCTATCGCCTGGCGTGTGACGCTCTTTATGGGCTTCCAGTCCATCATGTTTTATGTCGGCGTCTCCTGGCTGCCGGAAATCCTTCACGAGCAAGGAATGAGCATGGATCAGGCCGGCTGGATGCTATCGTTGATGCAGCTGTCCAGCATGTCGGGGGCCTTCCTCATGCCGCTGCTCGCGGCGCGGATGCAGAGCCAAAAGGAGCTGTCCGCCGCTTCCGCCGCTCTATTCCTGGTCGGATTCGGAGGCATCTGGCTCGGTCCCCCATCCTTGGCTTTGCTTTTCATCCTGTTAATCGGACTCGGCAGCGGTACGACGTTCAGCCTGGTCATCATGTTTTTCGCCCTGCGTTCCCGCACGGCAGGACAGGCAGCCCAATTGTCCGGAATGGCGCAGTCCATCGGCTATCTCTTGTCCGCGGTGGGGCCGACCCTGTTCGGTTTCATTCATGACCAAACCGGAGGCTGGTCTATGCCGCTGGCTACGATCACCGGCATGTCGCTAATCACCATCGTTTTCGGTTATGCCGCCGGACGAAAAGACCGCATCGGTTCGGAAGTTTGATCTCTCTTTAAACAAACAAAGCCCGGCCCCCCTTTAAACGATGACTTACTCCTTCCCGCATACGGGAGGAGGCCGTCGTTTACACCGGAGCCGGGCTTCTCATCTATTATTTATCTCTCTCCCCCTTATCCTAATCCTCCATCAATCTCACGTTTTCCACCACTTCCGCCCGTCTATCCTGATGGAAGGACTTGCTGTACTCCACAAGCCTGATCCGGCAGCCGGGACCGATACTCACCTTGCCGCCGCGAACCGTATCCGCCATCGTATTTTCCAACGAGATCACATCGCCTTCGATTACTTGGACTTCAAGCTCCGGCGTCCCCCCCATCCGCAGCCATGGCACCCATTTTTGGACTCCGAACGGGTGAATATCAATTCGGGTTCCGACGATTTCAGCGGCATTGCTTTTCCCGATCAGCACCATTTCCACCACTTCCGCGTTCAGCATACCTTCACTTTGAACGGCTCCTTTTAGCTTAAATTGGTCAGTCTGGATTCCGTTCTTCACCGTACAGGTCCCGAATATTTTCATATCTTCGCCGGAAATACTCTCCTTCACCTGAATCTCACCCGTTAAAGACATCTTGGTGACAGTCAGGCCCCCTTCGATCTTCAAATCCCCGGTAGCCTTCAAGATACCGCTGCGTAGGCTCCCGTCCACCTTGATGTTCCCGGTAGATTTTAAAGAAAGGCAATCGATGCTCCCGTTAAATTCAGCATCGCCAGTCACGCTGACTTTGCCGAAGACCCCCCCCGTTCGACACGCTGTCTCCAATCAGCCGCAAATCATCCCGTTGCTCCTCCTGATGATTCATGAATTTTCACCTCCTGTATATTCCCTATCTATACTTGCTCGGCACTGCCGATAGCCGCTTTGGGATGGGCCTCGAAACGGTCTTTATACTCCACGCGTCCAATTTCGCATCCCGGCCCGATCCGGACTGAATTGCCCCGCACGATTTCCGCTTTCGTTTCCTCCAGTTCAATGTTGTCTCCCTCGATCACATCTGCAGTCAAGCCGACCGCCAAAGAAGAGGAAAACAAAGCTAACAAGTTTCTTGTGCCTGGTTTTTTGCTAACCCGGATGACTTCCCCGCCGATTTCTCTGGCCTGGCAGGCTGCGGCCATGAAGATGTCCACAGTTCCCGCATTTAGCATGCCGCCGATTTGGAAACCGCCGTGGACTTTAAACGTCTCGAATTCCGCGTTACCTCCCAGTTTCAGGCCTCCGTCAAGCTCCAAGCCCTCACCGGACGCATTTCCGGCCAGCGTCAGCATGCCATGAATATCCACTTGCTCCACCCGCAAATCTGCAGCGGTTTTTAACATACCGTCCACCCGGAGCAGCTCTCCGCTGATGCTCCCCTCCGCCGATCCATTTCCGTTCATCCGGATTCGCCCTGCTTGTATCGAGCCTTTCAATTTTAAAGTCCCGTTCGAGGTCAGTGAATTGCATACGATGTCCCCGTTCAGCGTGGCGATCCCGTCCGTATTGATCTTCCCATAGGTACCGCCGGCAGCCTTTCCCAATCCGTTGATTCTTAGGTTCTTTGCCTCTTGTTCCCTCACTTAACCTTCACTCCCGCCCATCCATAATTTCAATTCTTCCGTACATTGAGCCATGGACAATTTGACCACGGTCCGGACCTCGCTATCCATATAAATCTCCCCGTTGCCCGGCACGAGCATAAAAGCGACAACGCCCATCTTTCTGGTCAGCATTACGCCGCATTCTCTTCCTGTTCGTTCCGGAAAATGCGCCTCCAAGGTCCGAACCAGTAGCCGGCCTTCCTCTAGCGAAATATCCCCGCTTCGCAGCATTTTGTCCAGCACGTAGATAATCAGCATTTTTTCAAAACTGAATTCCGGTTGAGCCGGAGCTCCGGCGGATTCAATGTATAAATTCAACGAAATTGTTGTAACAATGTTTCGTTCCAAAATTTCTCCAACGCTCAAACTCACTTCTCCGGGGCTCGGAGAGAACACATCCGCCAGCGCATCCAGCGACAAATCATCCTTCATGTTCAAAATACGGTCGATTCGTTGCAATATTTTCTCGCGAGGAAAGAAGGTTTCCTGCCCCGTGAAGGATGATTTACGGATAAACCATTGCTCGGGGATGAGGTTTTTCCGCTTCCAACGGTATAACTGTCCGTAAGAAATCCCCGTCATATCCAGCAATTCTTTTTTTGAGATCAAATCCTCGTTCATTTTGATCTGCTCCTTTCTTGCATTATCAATGTAACATAACATTGTTACGCTGTAAATATTATTGAATCCTTCCTCGCCTTTGCGAAAAAAATGTGCCGGCCGCGTACCTCTGAAAGATACGCGACCGGCACGGCCATAACTTCATCTTTTGTAACAACGCTTTACAACTTAAAGTGATCGATCTTTCCGTGCATTTCTGCGGCCATGCGGGCCAGTCCATCCGACGCGGAAGAGATTTCCTCCATGGAAGCAAGTTGCTCCTGCGTCGCCGCGGTTACGCTCTGGAAAGAATCCAGACTATGTGAAGAGGTTTTGGCGATTTGCGCCACCGAATCTGCGATTTCATCCGCACTCGCCGACATCTGCTCGGTGATCGCCGATACCTCGTGAATCTGCTCCGCAATCCGTTTCGTGGAGCTTTCGATTTCACGGAAAGCACTCTGGGCCTCTTCCGTAACGGAGATGCCGCGTTCCACGCTCTCGGTAACCTCCCGGTTCATGACCTCGTGCACTTTTCCCGTCATTTCGACCATTCGGGCAATACTCTGTTGAATGCCCTCCGCCGTAGTTCGGGACTGCTCGGCCAGTTTCCGGACCTCCCCGGCAACGACCGAGAACCCTCGGCCTTCCTCGCCTGCCCGAGCCGCTTCGATCGCCGCGTTCAGTGCCAAAAGGTTGGTCTGTACCGCAATGTCCGAGATCGCACTGCTCATGCCCGAGACCTGGGCGCTGAGATCATTCATTTGATGCATCAGTTCCGCGGATTCCTGCGTAGAGCGGCGAATCTCCTCCATTTGCCGACCGACGAGCACAACCTTCTCGCTGCCGAAACGCACATCATGTTCCGTCTGTTGCGAGGATTCCACAATCGTTCCGGATGCCTCGGCGATTTTGCGGATGCCCGTCGACATCTCTTCCATCGTCTTGGCGCTTTCCGCGGATACGGACGCCTGAATCTCCGCGCCTGCCGAGGTCTCCTGCACCAATCCGACTACATGTTCAACCGTTCGGGCGTTCTGCTCGGTTCCGGCCGTCAGTTCTTCGCTCGAAGCGGCAAGCTGACTGGAAATTTCGGAGATGTCTTGGACCATAACGCGAATAGAACCCACCATCTCATTATAACTTTGAGCCAGTTGACCGATTTCATCGCTCCGAGTGGTAATTACTTCTTCGTTCAAATAGCCTTCGCCCACGCGTTTCGCGGATCGGTTCAATTGCTCAATCGGACGAGTCACGCTGCGGATGACCAGGAACAGGACAATGCCCGCGACAACAAGGGAAACGCATAGTACGATTAAAGCCGTCCAAAAAATAGGCATCGAGGCTTTAGTGAATTCATTTGTTTGCAGCACGCCGACGATTTTGAATCCGGTCAAATCGTTGGTCGTAAAATAAACGCTCTGCGGTTGGCCGGTGTCCGGGTTATCGTAATTCAAGAATCCCGATTCCTCGCCCTGGATCTTGACCAGATGGTCTCCGACCCCCTCCGCTCCGACCGCCTGCGTCGGGTGGGAAGTGAAATGGTTGGTCCGGTCCAGCAAGTAAATGTAACCTTTGGCACCGAGGCTGATCTTTTTAACCATTTCGTTTAGATTGGCCAAATCCAGAGATACCGTGATCGCCCCTTGGCCGTCGGGCAGCGCCCGGCTGATGAACAAATTGTAGTTCCCCGTCGTAGCCGATTTGAACGGATCCAGAATGACCGTCTGGTCGGGTTTGGCTAACGCCGCCTTGTACCAGTCCCTTTCTCTCGGATCGTAATCCTGATTGCCGGGATCAGGCGCCTTCATCCAAGCGCCATTTTGATTCCCTACCGTAATAAGCTCCAGTTCGGGATGCTTTTCGACAAACAGCTCAAGCAGCTTCCTGAGTTCCTGGGATTTGGCGTCAATTTGCTTCGCTTCAATTTCCATAACCAGTTGTTCCACATTTCGGACTTCCGCTTCTACGATATGATTCAGCGAGTCGTTCAGCAGATTAACGCTCGAACGCGTACTGTCATTCATTTTGTCGCGAAGCTGGCCGCTGGCGCTGGTCAGGCTGGAAAACGCGATGACGACATTCGGAATGATCAGCATGATGGCAAACAAAGATATCAAGCGATTGCGAAGCGTTCTGATTTCTAGCAGTCTTCTCACGCGGGCAAAAAAAGTTTTCATTGATATATCTCCCCTTTGCAAATGTGCTATGTATGTTTTGTGTCTGATCCAAGATGGAATGTGCGACTACAAAATTATAATCATTTCAAGGAATGATCTAACTTATATTTCGACATAATGCGACGATTTTTTTATAATTTTCTGAAAGTTATATGAAATTGATTTGAATTTCAGAATATTTTTCCAATTGAAGCAGCTTTTCGGACAAAAAAACAGCCTTACGTCAATTAACGAAAGGCTGTTTCAAGGACCAACAGGGATCCGGCGGACTATTTACTTTTTTCCGTATATTCCTGTACCCATTCCGCTACGGTTCCGAGCTTGGCTTCCGCCCTGGAGATCGCCGCGGCCACTTGCCCGGAAGCCGTTCCCCCGTAAACATTACGGGCGTTCACTACCGTTTCCGGCTGAAGCACGTTATAGATGCTCTCATCGAACAGCGGAGAGAATTGCTTGAATTCATCCAGAGTGAGATCCAGCAGAAACTTGCCGTTCTGGATGCAGTATAGCACCGTTTTGCCGATCACTTCATGCGCCTGACGGAAAGGCAGTCCTTTGTTCGCCAGGAAGTCGGCAATGTCGGTCGCATTGGAGAAGTCTTTGTTCACCGCTTCGCGCATACGTCCGCTGTTCACTTTCATCGTGGCGATCATCGGCGCAAACAGCTGCAGCGCCCCTCGAAGCGTCTCCACCGTGTCGAACATACCTTCCTTGTCTTCCTGCATATCCTTGTTATAAGCCAGCGGCAGCGACTTCAGCACGGTAAGCAAGCCCATCAGGTTGCCGTACACACGGCCGGTTTTGCCCCGGACCAATTCCGGCACGTCCGGGTTTTTCTTCTGCGGCATAATGCTGCTGCCCGTGCAAAAGGCGTCGTCAAGCTCGACGAACCGGAACTCGGTGCTGCTCCACAGGACCAGCTCTTCGCTGAGACGCGACAGATGCATCATCAGGATCGAGGCGTCGGCCAGAAACTCGATGATGAAATCGCGATCACTCACCGCGTCCAGGCTGTTTTCGTAAACTCCGTCAAAATGAAGCTGCTCCGCCACGAAATGGCGGTCGATCGGAAACGTAGTACCCGCTAGCGCCCCAGCGCCGAGAGGAAGCACATTGATGCGTTTGTAGCTGTCCTGCAGGCGTTCGATATCGCGCTGGAACATTGAGACGTAAGCCATCAAGTGATGGGCAAACAAAATCGGCTGCGCCCGCTGCAGATGCGTATAACCCGGAACGATCGTCTCCCGGTTGTCTTTGGCCTGTCCGATCAGCGCTTCCTGGAGATCCTGAAGCAAGCCCACGAACTCTACAACCCGCTTGCGCAGATACAGGTGCATATCCGTCGCCACCTGGTCGTTCCGGCTGCGCCCGGTATGAAGCTTCCCGCCTACGGAACCGACTTCATCGATCAGCTGCTTCTCGATATTCATGTGAATATCCTCGTCCGACACAGAGTATTCCAGTTCGCCCCGGTTGATTTTGTTCAGCACGGTATGCAGCCCGTCCTTGATTTTCTCGACATCCTCTTCCGGGAGAATGCCGCATTTGCCCAGCATCGTCACATGCGCAAGGCTGCCCTGTACATCCTCTTCCGCCAGTGCCTTGTCAAAACCGATCGATGCGGTATACTGCTCCACCAACCGGTTCGTCTGTTTCGTAAAACGTCCGCCCCACAGCTTGCTCACTTGATCCACTCCTTATCTGAATCAAACCGCAGGCCGTTTCCCGGCGACAGGGCATTATCCTGCTAACGGGAAACGGCCGACGGTCCGTTATCCTTATACTTATCCAAAACTTGTCATGTTGTTCATTAAAGACCTAGTTATTGCTTTGTTGCACGCCCGAACCCACTTTCAGGCGCAGCGCATTCAGGCGAATGAAGCCCGTAGCGTCTCCCTGATCGTAAGCTTGCGTCGGATCGGCTTCCATCGTCGCAATATCCGGATTGTACAAGCTAACCGGGCTCTTCACGCCCGCTGCGATGATATTGCCTTTATACAGCTTCACGCGAACCGTTCCCGTTACGTTATTCTGGCTCTCAGTCACAAGCGCCTGCAAGGCGAGGCGTTCCGGTGCGAACCAGAATCCGTTATACACCAGCGTGCTGTAACGGGTAATCAGGCTGTCGCGAAGATTCATCACTTCGCGGTCCATCGTCAGCGACTCCATTTTGCGGTGGGCCGTAAACAGGATTGTTCCGCCCGGCGTCTCGTAGACGCCCCGGCTCTTCATGCCGACGAAACGGTTCTCGACCATGTCGACGCGGCCGATCCCATGCTTGCCGCCCAGCTCGTTCAGCTTCTCCATTACGCGCAGCGGGTCCAACTGCTCGCCGTTCAGCGCCACGCAGTCCCCTTGCTCAAAGGTCAGTTCCAAATATTCGGGCTGATCCGGAGCATCCTCCGGCGAAGCGCTGAGGAGGAACATGCCTTTGTTTTCCGGTGCCGAAGCGTCGAACCAAGGGTCTTCCAGCACACCGCTTTCATAGCTGATATGGAGCAGATTGCGGTCCATGGAGTACGGTTTCGCCGCCGAGGCGGTAACCGGAATGCCGTTCGCTTCCGCGTAAGCGATCATTTCGGCGCGACCCGGGAAGCGGTCGCGGAACTCGCTCAAACGCCAAGGAGCGATCACGGAGATTTCCGGCGCAAGCGCAGCCGCCGCCAATTCGAAGCGCACTTGGTCGTTGCCTTTGCCGGTGGCGCCATGGGCGATCGCCGTCGCGCCTTCGGCACGGGCAATATCAACCATGCGCTTCGCGATCAATGGACGGGCGATACTCGTGCCGAGCAAATACTGCCCTTCGTACAGAGCGCCCGACTGGAACATCGGAAAGATGAAATCCTTGGCGAATTCTTCGCGCAAGTCGTCGATGTACACCTTGGAGGCGCCGGTCGCCAGCGCTTTTTCCTCCAGCCCGTCTAATTCTTCCTTCTGGCCGATATCCGCCGTGAAGGCGATAATTTCGGCGTCATAAGTCTCTTTAAGCCACTTCAGAATGACCGACGTATCCAGACCGCCCGAATACGCCAGTACGATTTTTTCCTTTGCCATAATTGTGAATCCTCCTAAAAATGGGGTTTGAGCCACAGCCGGCTCCCGTTAATTTCCTATCAAAGCCGCCATTAGCGCTTTCTGCGCATGCAGCCGGTTTTCCGCCTGGTCAAAAATGATAGAATGCTTGCCGTCAATGACGCCTTTGCTGACTTCTTCCCCGCGGTGAGCCGGCAGACAGTGCATAAACAAGTAATCCGGCTTGGCAAGCTTCGCCAGATCCTCATTGACTTGATAGGAAGCAAACGCGACTTCGCGCGCCTTTTGTTCTTCTTCAAAGCCCATGCTCGCCCATACGTCCGTGTAGATGACGCCGGCGTCCTTCACCGCGTCTTGAGGATCGCGGACCACTTCTATGATTGCTCCGGTTGCCTTGGCGATTTCCTGTGCGCTTGCGACCACTTGCGGATCGGGCTCATATCCCTCCGGACTCGCCACCGACACATGAACGCCGAGCTTCGCCCCGCCGATCATGAGGGAGTGTGCCATATTGTTGCCATCCCCAATATAAGCCAGCTTCAACCCTTTCAGAACGCCTTTGTGCTCGTAGATCGTCTGGAAATCGGCTAACACCTGGCAAGGGTGTGCCAGATCGCTCAGACCGTTGATGACCGGAACGGTCGCATATTGGGCCAGATCAACGACTTTGTCATGCCCGAACGTACGGATCATGATTCCATCGAGATAACGGGACATAACGCCCGCGGTATCGGCAATCGTCTCGCCGCGGCCCAACTGGATGTCGTTCTTGCTCAGGAACAGCGCATGCCCGCCAAGCTGGTACGTGCCGACTTCAAATGATACGCGGGTCCGTGTGGACGATTTTTCAAAAATCAATCCGATCGTTTTCCCTTTGAGCGGCTGGTATACTTCTCCGTTTTTTTGCTTGGCTTTGATCTCGATCGCCAAATCGATCAAATATTCAATCTCTTCCGAGGTGTAATCGTCCATCTCCAGAAAATCACGGCCGCTGAGATTGAAGCCGGTATGTTTGGTTTGCTCGGTCAGGCTCATAAATTATTATCCTCCTTCACGGTGTGGGCTGCAATCAAAGCGGCGAGCGTATCGACGGCCTGATCGACCTCTTCGCGTGAAACCTTGAGATTCGGCAGAAGCCGTATCACGTTCGGCCCGGCCGTCACGAACAGCAATTTGTTCTTTTGCCCAGCCGTCACCAGGTCTCCGACCGGTCCCGCACATTCGATGCCGATCAGCAGGCCGAGGCCGCGAATTTCCTTAACGAATGAATCATCCGCAAGCTTCTTGCGCAGTTGCTCCTTCAAGTAGCTGCTCATCTCCGCAGCCCGCTCCGGTATATGTTCCTCTTTCATCGTTTCAATCGTCGCAACGACCGCGGCAGCCGAAACCGGATTCCCGCCGAACGTCGATGCATGCGTTCCTGGCGTAAACGCCTCGCGCAGGTAATCTTTCGCCAGCATGGCTCCCGCAGGCAGGCCGCTGGCGATTCCTTTAGCGGCGGTGAAAATATCCGGCTCAATGCCGTACTGCTGATGGGCGAACCAGGAGCCGGTCCGGCCCATGCCGGTCTGCACTTCGTCGATGATCAGCAACAGCCCTTCTTCCTTGCAGAGCGCTGCAAGCTCACGCACAAATCCCCGATCTACCGGATGCACGCCGCCTTCGGCTTGAACCATCTCCAGCATCACCGCCGCCGTGTTAGGACCGATCGCCGTCTTTAGCGCGTCCATATCATGCAGCGGTACCGTCACGAATCCGGTAGGCAGCGGAAGGAAACCTTCTTTGACCTTTTGCTGTCCTGTCGCGGTTAATGTTGCCAACGTGCGCCCGTGAAATGACTGCTCGAACGTAATCACTTCATACCGGTCCGTGCCCTTCACCTTCTGATGATAGCGGCGCGCCAGCTTGATGGCCGCTTCGTTCGCTTCCGCCCCGCTGTTACAGAAAAAAACGGCATCCGCACAGCTGATCTCGGTCAGCAGACGGGCAGCCTTTTCCTGCTGCGGAATTTGGAACAGGTTCGAGACATGCCAAAGCTCATCCAATTGGGCTTTGACCTTCTCTTTCACTTTTTCCGGGGCGTGACCCAGGCTGGTTACAGCCAGACCGCTCATAAAGTCGAGATACCGGTTACCCTGATCATCCCAAACCCAGCTTCCATGGCCTTTGACCAGGCTAAGCGGATAGCGCGAATATGTAGCGAGCAGAGCACTTTGCCCGGCCGCGTTCCCTACTGACGGAGCTACAGCTCCTGGTGTCCCTGCTCCGGTCCCTTTTCCGTCGCGTGTATCAGTTCCCTCATTGGCTGCCCCGGCAGCCGCCTTTTTGTCCTGGATATCGCTTTGCGCCATCCCTATCACTCCTATCGTTTATATTCTCATTCTTCTATTTGCGAAAGTCCCTAATGGATTTTTCCAATGACTTATGCCTCTACTCCAGGGAAAATGGCCCTTAGTAAACTATCTCAATGGATAGATCCAACGTCTTCTTTACTATAACGCATTAAAGGAATTACGGGCTACTGCATGCGTACGATTTTTGTCCCGATTTCTTCTCCTGCCAGCACCTTGCCCAATACGCCCGGCTCGCTACCGTTCACAATGACGACCTCGTTGACTTTGCCGTTAATACATGCAACCGCTGCACGCACCTTCGGGATCATTCCGCCGTAGATTTCACCGGTCTGGATCATGTCTTCGATTTGCTGTACGGTCACGGTGCGGAGCACTTTTTTCTCCCCGTTAACCGTCTTCAAAATGCCCGGCACATCCGTAACCACGATCATCTGCTGGACGCCCAGCACCGAAGCCACTGCCCCGGCCGCCGTGTCTGCGTTAATATTGTAACGTTGTCCGTCCGCACCGATCCCGACCGGCGCGATGACAGGCATGAAGCCGAGCTTCACCACACCCTCGATCAGAGCCGCATTGACGCCGGTCACCTCACCAACAAACCCTACCTCGGCTGTGTTTAACACCGGTTTGGCCTGGATCAGATTGCCGTCTACCCCCGACAAGCCCACCGCTTTGCCGCCAGACTGTCCGATCCGGCGTACGATCTTCTTGTTGATGCTGCCGGCGAGCACCATTTCAACCACATCCAGCACCTCTTCTGATGTATAGCGCAGACCGTTCACAAAATGAGTTTCGATCCCCAATTTGCCCAAATTGTCGGATATGGCCGGGCCGCCGCCGTGTACGATCACGGGTTGGGTTCCGTTTTCCTGCAGATCGGCCAAATCCTTATAAAAAGAATCCGGCAATTGTTCCAAGGTACTTCCTCCGCATTTCATCACAAACGTCCGCTTGGCGCCGAAGCCCAAACCCGCGGCGGACAATTGGCCGCCTTCCAATACGATTCTCATTGTAACGCTCCTCTCGCCTATCAAATATGTGTGCTTAACGCCATGAATCAATCATCACCAAAAAAAATATATCAAGTGCGGTACGCCGCATTAATTCTTACGTAATCGTAGGTTAAATCACAGCCCCAGGCCGTCGCGCTTCCCTTGCCGTTATGCAGGGCGACATGGATGGCTACCGTGTCGCCCTGCAGGTAGACGAGGGCTTCTTCCTCGTCGAAAGGAATCGGCCGGGACCCGGTCAGGACTACGATATCGCCAAGGGAGATATCGACGGTTTCCGGGTTCACCGGCTCCCCGGCGCGGCCGACCGCCGCGATGATGCGGCCCCAGTTGGCGTCGGCCCCGAAAACGGCCGACTTCACCAGGCTGGAGCCGATCACCGTCTTGGCGATCGCGCGGGCC
This sequence comes from Fontibacillus phaseoli, assembly GCF_003337355.1. GTDB lineage: Bacteria > Bacillota > Bacilli > Paenibacillales > Paenibacillaceae > Fontibacillus > Fontibacillus phaseoli. The sequence continues at coordinate 91,228 of NZ_QPJW01000005.1, forward strand.
GATTCATCGGTGACGGCGCCTTCCACCGTCACCTCAACCAGGCGCGTGGCGCCTTCGCCGTCGCGGGCAATCGCCTGCGCGAGGTTCTCACACACGTGCCGGAACGCGGCCGCGAAGGCCTCCCAGTCGGGATGGCCCGGCGCCAACGGCCGGTTCTCCGCGAGGCCGCTAGCCATCGCGACCAGCATGTCGTTTGTACTCGTATCGCCGTCGACCGTGATCATGTTAAAGGTCACGTCGGTCGTGGCGCCGAGCAACTGCTGCAGAGCCTGTGGCTCCACGGCCGCATCCGTCGTCATAAAAGCGAGCATCGTCGCCATGTTCGGATGAATCATGCCGGAGCCCTTGGCGGCGCCGGCAATCAATACTTCGCGGCCGTCCACCGCGAGCCGGACGCAGACCTCTTTCTTCACAAGGTCGGTCGTCAGGATCGCCTGGCAGAACTGCTCCGCCCCGTCGTTACCTTCCGCCAACACCGCCGGCAGCCCGGCGATCCCGCCGGCAACGCGGTCCATCGGCAGCAGTTCGCCGATGACGCCGGTGGAGGCGACGGCAACTTCGTGCTCACCGAGCCCGAAGGCTTTCGCCGCCGCGGCCCGCATGGCGTAAGCATCGGCTTCACCCTGCTGCCCGGTACAGGCGTTGGCGTTGCCGCTGTTGACGACGATCGCCCGCAGCTTCCGTCCGCTCGACGCGATGCTCTCGCGCGTCACTTTAAGCGGAGCTGCCTGGAACACGTTCGTCGTGTAAACGGCCGCCGCCACCGCAGGCACCTCGCACACGATCGCGCCGAGATCGTTGCGATTCGTTTTTTTCAAACCGCAGTGCAGTCCTCCTGCTTGAAATCCCTTCGGCGAAGTAATGGAGCCCTCCGGCGCCACGCTAAACAAACTAACCACTCCCATGACCTTCTCCTTTCATTTCAACAAGCAAGTCTCCTAATTTCAAAAGCTCATGATTTCTCTAAAGCGATTTATTATGGATAAACCGGACTTAATCGGAGCCCGGTTGTTTCGTCCCAGCCCATCATCAAATTCAAATTTTGGATCGCCTGCCCGGCGGCTCCTTTTACTACGTTGTCAATGACGGAAATGATCGTCAGTCTCCCGGTCCGGCTGTCAACGGCAAAACCGATATCGCAATAGTTCGATCCGAATACTTCTTTCGTCGCCGGCCATTTCCCGGCTTCGCGGATGCGAACGAACGGCCTCCCCTCATAGTATTGCCGATATAATTCCACCAGGTCCTCTTCCGTATGGATCCCGTTTAATCCGGCATACATCGTGCTCATGATTCCCCTTGTCATCGGTGTGAGATGCGTCGTAAACGTGACGGTTACGGGCTCCCCCGTAATTAGCGAAAGGCACTGTTCGACTTCCGGAATATGCTGATGTTTGTTGACTTTATATACTTTCAAATTTTCATTTATTTCCCCGTAGTGGGTCATCAGGCTTGTGCCCCGCCCTGCCCCGGAAACGCCCGATTTGGCGTCAATAATAATGGTTTTGGGATCGATCCATCCTGCGCTTAGCACCGGAATCAGACCAAGGAGCGTTGCGGTCGGATAACAGCCGGGATTCGAAATGAAGTCCGCTCCTTTTGCGGCATCTCCATTAATTTCGGCCAACCCGTAAACCGCCTTTTCCAAAAGCTCTGCATCCGGAGCTTCATGCTTATACCAAGCTTCATAGACCGATCCGTCCCTGAGCCGAAAATCTCCAGAGAGGTCGATGACCTTAAGTCCAACCACCAGCAGTTCGGGTACCAGCTTGCCGCTGATACCGGATGGCGTAGCCGTAAACACGACATCCGCTTTTTCCGCAATCGCCTTAGGATCGACGCCTTCCAGGTTTTGCAGAACGATTTCGCTCAGATGCGGAAACCCTTCCGTAATCGGCGCGCCCGCACTGGACGACGAAATGACGGAAACAATCTCCACCTCCGGATGCCCCAATAAAAAACGAATCAGCTCCACCCCTCCATATCCGGTGGAACCGACAATAGCGACTTTTACTTTTTCTCCACTCACCGACTTCCCTCTCTTTCTCCCCTCAAGGCTCTATAATTGCACTCCATACATTCCAATAGTAAGTACGTATTATTATACATTCATATTAATATATATACAACGAATAATTTTCATACTATGTCAGTCTTTTTGATTGTATGCCCATTTAAATTATATGTGCCTACTTTTCCATTCGATCAAATGGTTAGCCTCCGTTGGAAGCTTTTCCCTGGCTGCGTGCGCCTTCAATGGAAAATTTAAAAGTCAAAAGCGGATGAATCATCCGGCTTCGAGGCATTGTCCTCGTACGGTGGAGAAATTGAGGTTTTGTCTTTCAAATAGTGGACACTTTTCTGAAAAAGAGAAGTACTCCCCTGTCCACGCATTCCATATATATAGCACATTTTTTTATACTTTGATCTATATATTGATATTTCCTTATTATGAGCATTATCTTCCTTGTGTCCACTTTTAGGTGGACATTTTGTGGGTCTTTGTCTTTTTGGAAAGTACAAAAGGGCCGTTCCCACAGTCACTCCAAAATGACTAGCAAGAACAGCCCTCGATAAATTACTTTATGTTGTTGGTCCGGTTAGTGCGGGTGGTGCGGGTGGTGCGGTTATTACCGTTAATGCAGTTAATGAGGTTGATGCCACCGATCAGTTCAATCCGTCGGATACACTTGTACCCATAGATATGCTAGTACCCTCAGGTCCGCTTAAATCCTTCGCCTAATACTTCATGGGCGTTCGTTATAATGACAAACGCCGACGGTTCCAAAGTCTGTACGAGCGTTTTGAGCCGGGTTACCTCACTCTGTCCGACGACAACCATCAGTACCGTACGATTGTCTCCCGTATAGCCGCCCTGGGCATTCAGCTTGGTCAGGCCCCGGTCGAGTTCGGACAGGACCGCCTTGGAAATCGCCTCGGTATTATCCGCGATGATATAAGCGACCTTCGTATAGTTGAAGCCAAGCTCAATCGAATCGATGAATTTGCCGGTTATATAGAGACCGATCAGCGCGTACAACGCTTTTTCCGGAGAAAGGATAAAACCGGCAAGCGCGATGACCATGCCGTCCATGAGCACTACGCAAACGGAAAGGCTGAGCCCGCTATACTTTTGGATGATTTGGGCCAGGGTGGAAAGTCCGCCTGTAGAGCCTCTGCCCCGGAACACGATGCCCAGTCCCAGACCGACACCGATCCCGCCGTACAGGGAAGCCAGCAGCGGATCTGTAGTCGGTACGGGAAAATCCTTGCTAAGAAAAACAAATAACGGAAGAACCACCGTTCCGAGCAGGGAACGGATCGCATAGTCCCGCCCAAGCAGCAAAAATCCTGCCACAAACAGCGGGATGTTCAAAGCCCACTGGGTGTATGCCGGCTCTATACGGAACAGGGACTGCGCGATGACGGAAAGGCCGGACACGCCGCCGGAGGCGATATGGTTTGGCACTAAAAATAAGTTAAAAGCCAGCGCTGTAATGAAGGACCCAACGATAATCATCAGCGTGTCCATAGTATGCCGGGCTGGACCGGTAATTGGAATATATTCGTTTAATCTGCGTTTGCGGGTTTTTGGCGGCACCGCTGCCCCTCCTCACTGATTCAAAAAAATTCCTACACCCTGTCAGTGAGCCCGGCATGGGAAGGAGCGAACCGCTTCATCGGAAAGCGAGCGCACCTTCCTATCCGGACTTCCGCGGTGTAGGAATCGGTTCTATCCTGTTAAAGCCAACATGCAAATCACCGCATGCAGCGTTATTGCTTTATTGCACTTCGCTCTGGATCTGGCTGCGCAAATATCCGTCGATGAATGCATCGAGATCGCCGTCCATGACGGCGCCAACGTTGCCTGTCTCCACTGAAGTACGATGGTCTTTGACCATGCTGTACGGATGGAAGACGTAGGAACGGATCTGGCTGCCCCAGGCGATATCGGATTGCTCGCCGCGGATCTCATCGAGCTCCTTCCGCTGCTCCTCGAGCTTACGCTCGTACAGCTTGGAACGGAGCATCGTCATCGCTTGCTCCCGGTTCTTGATCTGCGAGCGTTCGTTCTGGCACGTCACCACGACGCCCGTCGGCAAGTGCGTGATCCGCACGGCCGAATCCGTCGTATTGATGTGCTGCCCGCCCGCACCGCTCGCCCGGTACGTATCGATCTTGAGATCCTCCGTACGGATATCCACTTCCACGTCATCCGTAATTTCCGGCACGACGTCGCAAGAAACGAAGGAGGTATGCCGGCGGCCGGAAGAGTCGAACGGCGAAATGCGGACGAGACGATGGACGCCTTTTTCCGCCTTGAGATAGCCATAGGCGTTGTAACCTTTTATCAGCAAGGTTACGCTCTTAATGCCTGCTTCGTCACCCGGCAGATAGTCGAGCGTCTCGACTTTGAAACCGCGCTTCTCCGCCCAGCGCGTGTACATTCGCAGCAGCATTTGGCCCCAGTCCTGTGACTCGGTGCCGCCTGCGCCCGGATGCAGCTCAAGAATGGCGTTCATCTTGTCGTACGGCTGGTTTAGTAGCAGCTGCAGTTCAAAATCCTCGAGCTTTTTCACCAGCGAGGCCACCGACGTCCCGATTTCCGCCGCCAGTGATTCGTCGCCCTCTTCTTCGGCCAACTCCGCCATCATTTCAGCATCGTCATACTCCTGCTGTAAGATGTTATACTGATCCACCGAAGACTTAACAGCATTGAGCTCTGAGATTAAGCTTTGCGCCTTGTCGTTATCATCCCAAAAATCCGGAGCCGCCATCTTTTCCTCATAGTTTGCAATCATTTCCTGCTTAAGGTCTAAGTCAAAGAGACCCCCTAAGGTTGGATAATTTTTTGGCAATTTCGCGCATGTCCTGTTTAACGCTCGGATCGATCATGCTGTAATACCACCTTTCTAATATAAATAGTATGCACACAGAAACGGGGACGCCATCCGACACGGACGGCCCCCCGCTTTTCATCAGAGCTGAACGGAACTAGCTCCCTTATGCGTTCTGTCCATGGCAGTGCTTGTATTTCTTGCCGCTGCCGCAAGGGCAAAGATCATTGCGCCCGATTTCCTCCCCGCGTTTCACGGGACGCTTCTCAGCCGGTTCGCCGCTGGTGGAGATTTTGTCCTCGTCCACGACAGCCTGACGTTCCTGGTTGCTTTCCACTTGGGCTTTCATGATATACATGGCTACTTCTTCCTGAATGCTGGCAATCATCTGATTGAACATCTCGTAGCCTTCGAACTGATATTCACGCAACGGATCCGTACCGCCATAAGCCCGAAGATGAATCCCTTGGCGCAATTGGTCCATTGCGTCGATATGATCCATCCATTTGCTGTCAACCGAGCGGAGGGCGATTACCTTTTCAAACTCACGGACCATTTCTTCGCCGAGCGAAGCTTCGCGTGCATCATATTTTACCATGACGCGGTCAAAAATATGATCGACCATCTCGTTCGGCTCTTTACCCCACAAGTCGTCTTTCGTAATTACGCCTTCATCCAAAAGCTTGCTATTAACATAGTCTGCGACTTCCTGAAGTTCCCAGTTTTCAGGAATGTCGTCACTGGTATGCACTTGGACCACACGTTCAATGACCGGCTTGATCATATCCACAATGATTTGCTTGATATTTTCCGATTCCAGCAGTTCGCGGCGCTGTTTATAAATAATTTCCCGTTGTTGGTTCATGACATCGTCATATTGAAGGACGACTTTCCGGACGTCGAAGTTATTGCCTTCCACCCGTTTTTGCGCGGATTCAATCGCACGCGTGATCATTTTGCTTTCGATCGGCTGATCTTCTTCGAAGCCCAAACGGTCCATCATATTCAGGACGTTGTCGGCACCGAAGCGCTTCATCAGTTCATCGCCCAAAGACAGATAGAACTGGGTCGACCCGGGGTCGCCCTGACGTCCGGCACGGCCACGCAGCTGGTTATCGATCCGGCGGGATTCATGCCGCTCCGTACCGATGATGTGCAAACCGCCAATTCCGGATACGCCGTCTCCCAGCAAAATATCCGTACCGCGACCCGCCATGTTGGTAGCGATCGTTACGGAACCCGGTTCGCCCGCACGGGAAATAATCTCGGCCTCTTCAGCATGGTACTTCGCGTTAAGGACCTTATGCTGGACGCCTTTTCGCTTCAGCATTTCCGATACCAGTTCGGAGTTTTCGATCGATATCGTACCGACCAGCACCGGTTGGTTCAGCTTATGGCGGTTGACGATTTCGTCCACCACGGCTTTGAATTTGCCTTCTTCGCTCTTATATACAACATCCGGCAAATCTTGGCGCTGGTTCGGCCGGTTGGTCGGCACCTGCAGCACTTCGAGGCCGTAAATTTTCTTGAATTCTTCTTCCTCGGTCTTGGCCGTACCGGTCATTCCGCCCAGTTTCCGGTACATCCGGAAATAGTTCTGGAACGTAATCGTTGCAAGCGTCATGGATTCGTTTTGAACCTCGATGCCTTCCTTCGCTTCGATCGCTTGGTGCAAACCGTCGCTGTAACGGCGGCCTTGCATAATCCGGCCCGTAAACTCATCGACGATCAATACCTCATCTTCAGTTACCACGTAATCCACGTCGCGGCGCATAATCACGTTCGCCTTGAGCCCCTGAACCACATGGTGATTCAGAGTAATGTGGCTTTGATCGTAGAGGTTCTCGATGCCAAATGCTTTCTCGGCTTTTGCCACCCCTTTTTCGGTAAGGGAGACTGCTTTAACCTTAATATCAACCGTATAATCTTCTTCAGGAACCAGACGCTTCACAAACCGGTCTGCTGCATAATACAGCTCGGTCGATTTCTGAGCTTGTCCGGAAATGATCAGCGGGGTACGAGCTTCGTCGATGAGGATGGAATCCACTTCGTCAATAATACAGAAGTAGAGCGGGCGTTGTACCATTTGCTCCTTGTACAGCACCATGTTATCACGGAGGTAGTCAAAACCGAATTCATTGTTGGTTCCATAAGTAACATCGCAAGCGTAAGCGGCCTGCTTCTCATGGTGTTCCATACCATTCAGGTTGACCCCGACGGTCATTCCGAGGAAGTTATAAATTTGTCCCATTTGCTGGCTGTCGCGCTGTGCCAAGTAATCATTGACGGTCACGACGTGAACGCCTTTGCCCAGAAGCGCATTCAAATAAACCGGCAGGGTCCCGACCAGGGTTTTACCTTCACCGGTTTTCATTTCGGCGATCCGGCCTTCGTGCAAGGCCATCCCTCCGACGAGCTGTACGTCAAAATGACGCATGCCCAGCGTTCTCTTGGAAGCTTCTCTTACAGTCGCAAAAGCATCCGGAAGAAGCTCGTCCAGCGCCTCGCCCTTTTCGATCCGTTCCCGGAACTCGGCGGTTTTCGCTTGTAGTTGCTCATCCGAAAGTGCTTCAAATTGTGGTTCCAATGTATTAATATAATCTACCGTCTTCATAAGACGTTTGACATCACGTTCGTTCGTGTCGCCAAAAATCTTCTTCATTAATCCCAGCATGGTTTACCCCTTTCACGCATAAACAGATGATTTGCCTAAATTGTAACAGTTTGTAAGGCATGCCGCAACACACGGCGTCACGGCCGGGGCCCTGTCAAAACCCCATCTATACGAATAAAGAGCCCTATCCGCGCACGGATAAAGGCTCGTTCCTTTTACTTCAATTGCAAGAATTACCACTCTCATTCAAACAATATTCATGATTGGATACGTTTTAAGTTATTCAAAAAGTCATCCTTTGATCACGAGGTCAGCACAGGAAGCTCAATCGATATCGAATCTTGAATTCAGACGGGCCTTCCGTTGCTCACGTAGGTCTGCCTACGCTCCGCTACTCAGTCACTAGCTTTATCCAAGCTTCTCGGTTTTGAAAACCTGGCTTTTGAATCCTCATATAGTTTCCTATTCTTTCTCGATCAGCCCGTATTTCCCGTCATTCCGTTTGTAAACTACGTTAATTTCCTGTGTATCGATGTTGGAGAAAACGAAGAAATTATGGCCAACCATGTTCATTTGCAAAATCGCTTCTTCCACGTCCATCGGTTTAAAATTAAACCGCTTGGTGCGAACCAGTTCCAAATCCTCGTCGGTGTCGATTTCATCCATCGTGGCAACATTTCCATTGCCGGCCGTGTTTTCGACGAACAGTGTTTTCAAGCTGCCTTCCTGACGGAACTTGCGGTTGATCTTGGTCTTGTGCTTGCGGATCTGACGTTCCAGCTTGTCCACGACCGCATCGATCGATGCATACATATCGTCGCTGCGATCCTCAGCGCGAAGCACAACGCCGGTAAGAGGGATCGTAACCTCCACCACGTGCAAGCCTCGTACGACACTCAAGGTGACGTAACCATCTGAGGTAAGGGGTGCATCAAAGTACTTGTCAAGCCGGCTGAGCTTCTTGTTTACGTATTCTCTCAAGGCCTCAGTCACTTCAATTTGCTGTCCACGAATACTATAATTCATTGGGCACTCCTCCTTTGCTTTGCACCTTCATTATAACACAGGTGTAAGCCTAAAGTAAAAATTGTAAAGGGGAGGTAAAGGGCGAAATTTAGAACAAAAAAGACCCCGGAGCTTCGGGGTCTCATCTATATTCCAGAATTCGCTCAATTGCAAATCAAAGCGGAGTTGCCGTTGGAGCAGGTTCAATTCCGGCAGCATAGTAATAATTCAATACGCTATAAAAATCGATCGTTTTGTTCGTGTTCAGATCATACACCAGTATATGGTCCCAATTCATGTCTTCCGAATCCAGAGATCTTGGCGTTCTTTTACCGAGCGTATCATAAAAACTGCTTTCGTAAATGTGATCCGGTCCGGATTGATAATAGGCTTCATGATGCATAAAACCCGTGTTTTCCCCTACATAAAGTAAAAGGGCTTTATTGGAACTAGCGTAAGATGAAGAATAACTTACCGGAACGGAAACCCCTGTGATTATCGGATTATAAACTTTATGAGTACGGGATCTATAGCCGCTTCCCCAAGAAAAATAATATTCTCTCGTCCAGTCCAGGTTGGAATATGCACTTCCGCTTTGCGAGTTATAGATAAATTTACCGTTGGAGTAAAGATCACCGTTCGGGTAAGAGGCCAGAACCACATTTAAAGTATCTGAGTAGTAAACGAGTATATTATAATTTGACGGATTTGCTGCATTCATACTAAGATTATACGCCTCACCGACGCTTCCCTCAGAGTAGATCCGAAGCATATAGTCGCCAGCAGGTAAATTTTTTAGAGCAATTTGTGTCTGGGCGTAAGCTCCTACGCTTGTAGGATAAGCTTGTCCAGTGCTCCAGTCGACTATATATAACTGGGCCAAGTAATCTGCATTTGTTGAAAGCAGCTTCAAAATCATACTTCGGTCCGAATTCACGTTAAAGAAAATCATATCCTCTGAATCGTTCACTTGAAGGGAGTCAGTAACATTCAGAATGGAGTCGGGCGTTTCATAAACCGCTTGAGTAACAAAAGGCTGTTCTACTGCAATTCCTTTCTTTTGTTCAACCTCGAATTGGTCGAATGTCGTAATGTCCTGCTGCTGGCTTTCTAAAGCTTGAGCTTTAAGCGCCTGTAAACTCGATGAACCAAATTCCTTAAGCGTGTTCTCCGGAATAACTGATCCTGTGTACGCATCATCTGCAGATACCGCAGATCCAAACAACCCGATCACCATAATTAGCAGCATTAAAACAAAAGCTAACTTGCGGTTTGCCCTCTTCATCAATCATCTTCCCCTCTCATTGATAAAATGACTACAACTTCAAGTCCATTTGCACAAACACTATCAAAATCCAAATCATATGATAATAGTAATATATTTCCTCTAACTTTACAATATTTGGATTATCTAGGCATTAAAAAAAGACCCTGGGGTTCCAGGGTCTGTTGCTAGCGAATCTCCAATTGTTAACCATCGTACCGTTCTATGTAGGTCGCGGCTGTGCCGGGATGATTATAATTTGATTACGTTAGCGGCTTGCGGTCCACGAGCGCCTTCAACGATTTCGAACTCGACGGATTGTCCTTCTTCCAAAGTTTTGAAGCCTTCCGTTTGGATTGCGGAGAAGTGTACGAAAACGTCGCCGCCCTCTTCAGTTTCGATGAAGCCATAACCTTTCTCTGCGTTAAACCATTTAACTTTACCTTGCATGCACTAACATTCCCTTCATTATCAAATAAGAGTGTGACCCTGTGACCAAGCCCACATTTCTGACTATACCACCCCAAGTTCACCAATGTCAATTACCAAAGATTAGGCTTTCCTGTAAAAATAATGTAAATTCTTGTCGAATGAGAATGGTGGGGAGTTAGTAAGCAGCGGTGAGTATAAGAATCACATTTATTATTACCCCTGAAGGAAGGGAGTGAAACAGTAATGAAATCGATAAAAGCATTTATTATATCATTAGGAATATTAATAATCCGCAAATCTTTAAACTCATCCTAGATAATAACATCAATATATTGTATTCTAAATACAAAAAAAGGTGATGAATACCTTAATGAAAGAGAAAATAGTAAGGACAAATCAGCTGATCGAACACGAATTAATATCCATAAATGAACTGTTAAATAATGGATCCGCCGATGAAGTTTATCAAATATATATTGACCTTGTGACAAAAATAGAAAGTAATGAATATAAAGAAGCCGATCAAGATATGAAAGTTAAGGTCTACATTTCTTTTGCTTATTTTCTGTTTGCTGTCGCTGAATTCCAATACTTTTTTGAAATGCTTATTAAAGCGCAAAATCTGGATTATTCAAGAGAGGAAATAGATAAATTACTTTGGGAAGCATTTATCAATCCAAACTTAAATGAATTCAAAGCCAATTATGAAACCAATGTGAATTTTCTGGTCTCAAACAATTATATTGACACCATGACTCCTTTATCTTTTCAGGAATTGCCTTACTGGCTACTTCCTACCGGAACATTTAATGAATACTATATTTATGATAAGAAACAAAAGCTAATACAAGAGAAAATTACATTATTTAAGTACCAAAAAATTCATTCCCGTTCTATTCCAACCTTAGATGTTTTTTCGGATTATTTGTTACTAGAGGATTGGAATTGGCATAGTGTTTTGACATATACAAACGCTATAAAAACAGCCAATAAAAAAACTTATATTTTAATGAAAAACATGGAGAAATTCCTATCATGTTTGCAAGGTGCTTTATTGAATAATTTCACTATATCCAACGTGTTATTTTTTGATAGTTTAGCTGCACTTCAAGATTATTTCATAAACTCTAGTGAATACCTACCAAGAAATATTATTAATCTTATAGATAACAGTGAAAAACCCACAGAAATGATTAATGAAATTCATAACAATCGGACCCACCGGAAAGAAAATAGAACCGGAGACCGTGTATTACTCAGCATCTGTATTCCTAGTTACAACAGAGGAAATAGGGCCTACGAAAATATACTTCATTTACTAAAACTTTATTACGACGAAGAGATAGAATTCATTATATCTAATAATGGAACACAAAATGAAACAACAGAGTACTATAATGCAATTGAGGATATTAAGGATACGAGAATAAAATATTATGCCTTCAAGGAGAACATGGGATTTGCCATTAATTGCTGTAAGATATGCGAAATGGCAAGTGGTAAATTCATTTTATTGGTGAGCGATGAAGACTTGGTAAACTTAAGTGTTTTACCCTCCATCATGAATCTATTAACACCTTCAGATAGCGGCTTATCCATTTTAAAAACTTCAACTAATTCAAATTATAAGCTGTCAAATTTAAGTGCATCACCTGGAAGAGATGCCCTTTTAGAATTTATGTTATCATCTAATTACATGTCAGGGATTATTTTTAACAGAGGGCTTCTCAATAAATATAATGGGCTTGAATACATCAAGAAAAACCTTGATAATACCGTATGCTTCTATTACCCTCATATGTTCTGGGAATTACTATTATGTCAATATGGAAAGGTACAAAGTACATCTTTCATTTTGATAACGGAAGGTAAAGCTGAAAAAACTGAATGCGAGGAAGTAGAAACCAATAGCGAGGTGATTATGCCCTACTATGCTTCAGTAGAAGGCCGACTAAAACAACACGAAGATTTTGTTTCAACTTTTAACGCTTTAGAAATATGTAATCATGATGCTGAGTTATACAGGGAGATGTACCTCCGGCTTTGTGGAAAGACACTACTATTAACTTCACTTTCAATAAATGTGTTTTATAAAAAATTCAGTTCTAACTTCCGGGAATTGTTAGACCAGGCTTATCATTTCTGTATACGGGAAGAATTTTATAAAACTAATATAAGCACTGATAATAATAATTATCACAATGATGTAGAAGGAATCACTCAATACTATAATTACTATAAAAACTTAATTTAATTTTTAGGGTGATAAAAGGCCCGAAGCAAATCTTTAACAAGATTCGCTTCGGGTCTTTTACAGCTATTCCTCTACTGGATGACTACTACCAAGCCGTAAGTCCGCCATCAATAATAAGATTTTGACCTGTTACATAACTAGACGCCTCAGAAGACAGATATAAAGCAGCTCCGACCATCTCCTCTGCCTTAGCCATACGTCTCATAGGAATACGATCTGAATATCTTGCAATAAATTCTTCATTCTGCCCGCTCTTGACTCCCCCTGGAGTAATGGTGTTCACTCTGATCCCTTTATCAGCCCAAGCGGTAGCTAAATATCTCGTTAAACCAATTACAGCTGACTTTGATGCAGAGTAAACAGGAGGTGTGTTAATTTTTCGGCCCAAATAGAAAGAGCCTTCGTAAATCCTATTGTCAGGACCGACAACTCCATAAATAGAAGAGGTCTGAATAATCGAGCCTCCCTGTCCCTGAAGTAGCATCTGTTTACCCACTGCCTGAGCTGCCAAGAACATTCCATCGATATTAACGGCCATAATCTTACGCCATTCATCTAATGAATAATTTTCGATTGAGGCAAAAAATGCATCCAGATCATCTGCTTTACTTGCTGCATTATTTAAAAGAATATTAATTCCCCCAAAGACTCTTACAACCTCCGACACCATTCCATGGATAGATTCTTCACTCGTAACATCGCACGGAATCCCAATACATTTCACTTTATATTCTGACGTAAGTTTCTCGGCAAGCTCTGTCACAGCACTTTTGTTGATATCAGCTATAACTACATTTGCGCCGAATTCAGCCAATCCTCTACAAAAGTTCTGCCCTAGAAGACCCGCTCCTCCAGTAACAACAGCTACTTTTCCAACTAAACCAAATAAATTCTTAAACTGAAAATTCATCGATAGCTACCCTTCTTTTTTCTTTTTTCGACAACTGTCCAGCCATAAGTATACGCATAGCATTAATTGTAGTATAAGCCGGGATTGCTGGCTTACCAGATTCTATAAAATGAAAGAAATGCCACAAAGTTCTTCTAAACATAGAAAAGTTATCCGAGATTTCAATTTTTGTAATTTTTTGAGATCCATAAACATCAATATGGAAAGCCAAAGGGATTGGCCCAAGGGCATCGATTTGTACCAGAGTTCCGTCCGACATAGTGATCGCCATGGATTCAAACTCGGATTCTATGCATTGAACAGACTCAGGAATAAATGAGGCTAGGTTTAAGATGGCGTCAATCAAATGGATTCCATATTTTTCCCAAGAATGAATGACGGTCCCTCTAATTAATTTTATATGGTCAAACTTCTGCGTAATTATATCTTGACGAAGTTGGTCTACTTCCTTCGCATATCTCATCCCGGAACATGACATCAGCTTTCCATTCTCCAAAAAGGGTTTAAAATATCGCAACTCAGTTACATTCAACGTCAGAGGCTTATCTATAAAGACCGGTATATTTTTTTCCAAAAAAAACTTAGCTATCTCGTAATGCGATTCGTAATCATCCCGAGCAATAATTACTCCATCAACCAGACCGGCCATTTCCTCATATTCATCCATTGAGTTAGGTATGCGACAAGAGTTACACAAAGAATCGGTTATTTCTTTGTTTTGTGTCCAAGCATATGTAATCTGAAATCCACTAAATCCAAATTCCGAGGGATCCCTTCTAGTCACATAATCGTAAATCACATTCCAGCCTGATTTTTTTAGTTCTATATCATTATATCCATTTACTATTGCTGAAAAAGAGTAGGGATGTCCATTACCTTCACTCAGACCAATAATGCCAATTTTTTTTACCATACAGCCCAACCACCATCAACACATATGTTCTGACCAGTCATATAACTCGACGCATTCGAACATAGCAATGCAACAGCACCTTTAATTTCATGAGGCTGGCCTATTCGGTTTAAGGGGTTTTTTGATCCTAATTTCTCCATAAATTCGGTATTCTCTTGGGTTTGAGGATGCGGAAAAGGGCCTGGACTTAAACAATTAACACGTATTTGATGTGGAGCAAGGAAACTTGCTAAATATTTGGTGAACTGGATAACGCCCGCTTTCGCCGCGCCATAGCTGGGCGGATTCGTGTATTGAATCCCATCGTATATTCGATAATCAGGTGCCACATGTCCATACATGGAAGTAATGTTGAGAATAACACCTTTCTTTTCTCTAAGCTGAGGTACTGCAGTTTTTATACATCTAAATACGGAATTCAAGCTCATTTCGATATCATAATCCCAGTCCTCATCACTAATAGACTCAAAAGAATTTTTATTTCCCGACCATGAATTATTAACAAGGATATCCAAACCACCAAAATCATCTTCAATTTGTTGGAAACATGCCTTAATTGAGTCTTTACTCATTAGATCAAGCTGAATCGCTGTCGCAGTGATGGTATTGTTAAAATGTTGTTCAATTTCTGAACACTTTAATTTACAGGCCTCATAATCTCTGCTGGCAATGATGATGTTTGCGCCTAACTCAGCCAAAGTATAACTGATCTCTGAGCCTAAATAACCTGCCCCACCTGTAATCAGTGCAACTTTGTCTTTCAAAGAAAACAGACTTTTAAGACTATTCATAGGTATCCAACCCTTTCTTAATCAACGTTTCAACCAAAAGAAAATCCATCTCATCATCAATATCAACAGAACGACTCTTAGGCATTAGTACAGCCCCAATGCTACCGAATAGTAAACTAATGTCATCTTGTTGCAATTTATCGATTCGGAATGCATAAACTGCACCGTTCAGTTGATACGCTGTCGGTAATTTTTGACGAGGCAACCAAGGAATAGCGCCGGTAATAAATGTTTCAGGTATATCGTTATTTATTCTCCAAGCTCTATGAGGATTCAAGTCGGCCTCCTTGAAGGTCGCTACTGAATCAAACTGATGCTTATCCAGAAGTTCTATACATTCTCTGATATCCCGGCTTGCTCTCAACGGACAAGTTGGTTCTAACAATATCATATACTCTGCCTTTTCTCCGCTATTTCTTAACTTCGAAATAAGGTCTCTTATTGCATCGATAACCAAAGAATCGTCTCTTGCAAGTTCTTCCGGCCTCTCAATAACCTCAGCGCCACACTCAATAGCCACATTCTCAATCTTATAATCGTCTGTCGAAACTACAATACGGTCTATTTCGGGTGTCTTTTTTGCTTCCTCAATTGTCCATTGGATCAAAGGCTTTCCTGCCAATAATTTAATATTCTTGTAGGGAATCGACTTACTGCCTCCCCTAGCCGGTATAACTGCAATTACTCTTTTATTGTTTATCATAGCAAACTCCTAACGCTGATGAAAAAACGCCCGAATTTTATCAATGACAAAATCTTGCGTGTTCTCTGTCATATTTGTGTCGGATGGTAAACAAACCCCGTTATAAAATAGGTTTTGACTGACATCAAGTTCATTATACCGAAAATAATCAATATTTTGGAACAATGGCTGCATGTGAAGTGGCTTCCAGACAGGCCTAGATTCTATATTGTACTGCTGTAAATAATTTATCAATTCATATGTTTTTTTGTTTGTTGCATCCGGGTCTATTGTCATAACTGTTAACCATCGCGTTGAGGTACATCCATTTGCTTCAGGCATAAAACGAATACTGTCGATATCCTGCAACTGCTCTCGATACCTCTCAAAAATTTCCCGTTTTTTATTAATTCGTTCATCCAATACCTCTAACTGTCCTCTACCAATCCCCGCTAAAACATTACTTAAGCGATAATTATAACCTAACTCACTATGTTGATAATGGATAGCTTTATCTCGGGCTTGTGTAGAATAGAACCTGGCCTTTTCTAATGCTGCAGTATCATCCGAAACAAGCATTCCTCCACCTGAGGTAGTAATTATCTTGTTGCCATTAAAAGAAAAAATACCGAATTTCCCAAATCCGCCTGTTCTCTTCCCGTGATAAGTAGCCCCTAAAGATTCAGCAGCATCCTCTACAATAGGTACACCATAGGAGTCACAAATGTCCTTAATCTGATTATAATCAGCACTCTGCCCGTATAGATTAACAACAACCACGGCTTTAGGAAGTTTCTTTCTCGCTGCATAAAGCTCGAATGCTGATCTTAAAGCAGACGGAGACATATTCCATGTATCTGGCTCAGAATCAATAAAAACAGGAATGGCTCCTTGATATAAGATAGGATTTGCACTAGCTATAAAAGTTAAAGAGGAACAAAAAACTACATCATCTCTCCCTACACCTAGTAAAATCAGAGCCAGATGTATAGCCGCCGTACCGGAACTTAAAGCAAGCGCACCGTTTGAACCCGCATAACTTGCTATTTCTTGCTCAAATAGATCAACATTCTCGCCAAGTGGGGCGATCCAGTTAGTTTCAAATGCTCGATTGATATATTTCTGTTCGTTTCCCCCCATATGTGGAGAAGCTAAATAAATCCGATCGTAACCTGACATTTGATCACCTTATTCATGTTCTTTTTTTTGATTTGATCTTATCTTCTTTGCAGGGCAACCGACAACGACAACATCCGACTCTATATCATTGACAACACAAGCACCGGCTCCAACGATCGTATTGCTTCCTATCAATACTCCTTGAATAATGCTTGTACCAATACCAACTTGGGAGTGAGAGGCTACACGTACATTTCCGGCAAGATTCACCCCGGGAGAGATATGTACAAAATCCTCTAATACACACTCATGATCAATAGTACATGCCGTATTTAATATAGTATGCTCACCAATCGTAGTATCCGTATTTATAACTACATTAGGCATAACAACGCTTCCTGCCCCTATTACAACATTAGAGCTTATCACAGCAGTTGGATGAATAGCCTGTCCATAGTTCAGGTTATACGGCTTTAATTGATTTACTAAATTACTTCGAACTATATTATCCCCCACAGTAACTATAAATACAGCATCAATAAATTCCGTAATTAGCCTAGTGGTTCCTAGAATAGGAATGCCTAAAACATCCTTCTTCTCTATCTTATCATCTATAAATCCCGCAACATGCTTCCCTTGGCTTCTCAATATATCTACGACTACTTTAGAATGCCCTCCAGCACCAATCAAAATATGATCCAATAGATACCACCCACCCTATTTAATATGAAATGGTTTTTTGTATCAATTTTTCTCCATAGTCAACTAATTCCCTAATAACCCGCAATATTTTACCGCTAGTGTCTTCCTGATAATATACATTTTCAACCATCTCAAGTTGTTCTTGAAACTCTTTACTTCTCACTTTAAATAAAGCTGCTTTTAACTCATCATAATCTGCATTTATATCGATTGTATTTGATGACTTTTCTCTCCTGAATTGTCTAGTCCCAATATTTATGACAGGCACCTTGAAAGAAGCTGCTTCAATAATTCCTGAAGAAGAGTTGCCGACCATAACAAATGCGTTCTTAAGTACAGAGAGATAGTCATAATGTTCAAAACTAACTATTTTATAGATCCCGGAATCTTTATTGAATTGTCTATAAAAATTTTCTATGTCCTCTGATCCTGCGTCGGAATTAGGCATTACGCAAATGAAAGGCATTTTCTCTTCCCTAATAGCTTGAAATATTGATGCTAATTCCTTCTCAACACTTTTCTTTGCTGTGGTGACAGGGTGATATATCAGCAAACCATAATCCTCTGTAAAATCAAGCCCATATTTTACCTTCACATCATTCATTTTCGGCAGTTCAATTTTCATGATAAGCTCAAGTCTTGGTGCTCCAACCACCTGTACTCTCCATGGGTCTTCACCCATTTTGATTAAACGCTCCCTACTGGCCTTAGTAGCAGTCAGATGTAAATGTGCGAGTTTACTAATGGCATGCCTTACTGACTCGTCAACTGAACCTGATACTTCACCCCCATGCAAATGAAGGGTAGGAATATTTAAATAAACAGAAGAGATCGTAGCCGCTAACATTTCACCACGATCTCCCAGTACGACCACACAGTCAGGTTTAACAGATTGAAAAACTTCCGTCATGCCAACAATACCTAAGCCAATACTTTTGGCCATACCTGCGTGGTTTGCCTCAATATCAGTTTCAACCTTAGCAGAAATTTGAAAACCATCTGCCTTAATAAAATCGATGGTATTCCCATAATGCGGGTGAAGATGCATCCCTGTTACCAGAAGTTCTAACTTGAGATCAGAAGCTTCTTGAATAGCTTTGAGTAGCGGATAATAAATTCCGTAATCTGCTCTAGTCCCAGTGACAACCATTACTTTTTTCATCGCACATCATCCCAAGACAATAAATGGTCTGCCTTTATCTCTTTTATAACTGTTTTGCCTAACAAATTGTAATATTTTTTTGGTTCAATTCCCGTTCCCGGCCTCTTAATAACCAGATCGGTTTCACTAAGTATACTCCCAATTTTCAAATCTCTGGCTACTACGATACTTTTTCTTGCAACACTTTTTGTACTTTGTTCTGAAGGCATTATTCTTTTTATGCCATCCCCTAATAGTTGCTCAACTTGTCGCAAAGAATTTACAAATCCCTTAAATTCCTTAGGCTCCATAGATGCTCTATGATCCGGACCTTCTAAGCCTCGATCTAATGTAAAGTGCTTCTCAATTATTTTAGCGCCTAACGCAACTGCAGATATTGCAGCTTCATTTCCTTCAGTATGGTCCGAAAACCCAACTACTTTATTAAATTTATTTTCCATAGTTTTCATGGCTAATAAATTCACTTCATTCAACGGAGCAGGATATTCGGAGGTACAGTGAAGTAAAGCTAAAGGACTTGAGACTATATTCTGGACACTGCTCTCAACCTCTTCTATATCTGACATACCTGTAGATAGAATTATCGGGAGTTGGTATTTGTCGATTTTTCGTAGAAAAGGAATATTATTCATATCGCCAGAACCGATTTTAAATCCGTTCACACCAATCGAGTAGAGAAATTCAACACTTTCATCATCGAATGGAGTAGATAGAAATTCAATTTTTTTTCTTATACAATATGCCTTTAGTTCAGCAAAATCAGAAAAAGTTAATTCTAACTTCTTAAGCATTTCCAACTGACTTTCTTCAGAACAAGAGGTTTTCATTTGATAATCAGCTTTGGCAGCTTTTGATGTAACCAACTTTTCGCTAACAAATGTCTGAAACTTCACAGCGTCTGCCCCTGCCTTTATAGCCTGATCAATCAAATCAAATGCCAGTTTTTTCGAACCGTTATGATTAACTCCAATTTCTGCGATTATATAAGTAGGCTTTCTAACCCCAGTAATAACTTCTTTTATAGACACATTATCACTCCTCAGATTAGAACCCTAAATTATATTTATTTAGTAATTTTTCAATATCTTCCAGAGTGAGCTGGTCGGCATTTAAGGATGAATATTCTTGATGTTCTGCTTTTGTAAAGCCTACATACTCTTGTAAAGAGGAATTAATTGTAGAAGTTATAACATACATCTCATTGTTTTGATATGCTCTCTCCGCTTCATCTGCTGTCATCAACTCTTCATATAACTTTTCTCCGGGACGAATTCCAACTTCAGCAATCTCACCGTTAAACTTGGACCCTACGGTTGATTCATAAGATCTTATCAGCCCTACAGCAAGATCGATTATTTTTAAGGTCGGCATTTTAAGGACGAAAACTTCTCCTCCCTTAGAGAGTCTAGCTGCCTTTAAGACTAACTCCGCCGCTTGGGGGATAGACATCATAAAGCGCGTCATTTCTCGATGAGTTAGCGTTACGGATTTCCCGGCTCTTATCTGGTCTTTGAAAAGAGGAATAACCGAGCCGCGTGAACCCATAACATTTCCAAAGCGAACGCAAGAAAAAACAGTGTCTCTACTTCCCTTATAGTGGTTAGCAGCAGAGATTAATCTTTCTGAAAGAAGCTTTGTTGCCCCCATTGTATTCATCGGATTAACTACTTTATCAGTACTTATGGCTATCATTTTCTTTACATTATGCTGGATTGATACTTCAATTAAATTTTGCACACCAAGTACATTGGTTTTGATCGCCTCCATCGGATTATATTCGCATGAGGGAACATGCTTTAATGCAGCAGCATTAAAGATATAATCCACATTTTCGGCCGCGTAGCTTAATCGCTCTTTATCCCTGATATCTCCTATAAGGTAGCGGATATTAGTAAATTGCTTTAACTCTTGTTGCAAAAAAAATTGTTTACTCTCATCTCTGCTATATATACGAACAACTTGAGGTTGCTCTTTAAGAATGCTTCTTACAATCTCGCTGCCGATAGAGCCCGTTCCTCCAGTTACTAAAACCACTTTATCTTTAAACATTAGAATTCGCCTACTTCTTCGATTGATATGGAGATCTTTAACTAAGTTAAAGCTTTAAGCCTCTCCGTTGCCTTCTCTAAAATTGAAATCAAGCTAGGACTAAAATCCCTCATTCGCTTTACTAAGACACCTAAATGAGTTGTAATAAGCCGGCCCTTTTTAAATATATCTTCCGCTTCCACAATTTCAGGAACATGTCGCATATATATATTGATATAATGTGCTAACGAATATTGGTAAAAAACGTTAAAAACATCATTTTGGGTAATGTTCTTCCATAGTTTATCAATCTCAACTAATCTTTCCGTAGTTTTATTAAAACTACTTTCAGACAAAGCATACTCTAATTTTTTTATTACTTCTGTCAACTTTTTTATTTTCAATTCTAGTTTCTTAGTTTCTCCACTAACTTTTTTTAGTTTAGTACTTACTTCTTTCACTTGCTTGTCTTTCGTTTCAGGAGTTTTTGCTGGTATTTGCTTTGATATTTCAAAATCAATAGAAGGATACTCCAATAAGCTAGGAGCTATTTTATCCATAGAAGCCCACTCGGTGCCTTCAATAACCGCTCCACCTTTAGAAGTATTAATAATTTTAACGCCTTGTAGTTCCATTATTTTTACTAGTATTTCTATATCTTTTAATAGAACCTCCATACTACCTTTTGTGCGATTAAGGCCACCATCAACATTCTTCACCCATTTTTCTGAATGCGCTATGTGTAAATCTTGAATTTCTTCTGATATATGAACTACCCCTGGTGCATAAAATTGATTATTGGGATATGATAAATCCTGACCCATTAAGTAGATATCCTTTATCCCCATAAATGCAGCGATTTGAATACCCGTCCCAGTCACAGTAGCCGTTGAAATAAACGAAGGAATTTCATTTTCTTGCGATTCATAAAGATACTTGGTTATTATATCACTTTGGAATTTACCATAATAAAGTGAATTTTTATGTCCTTCCAAAATCTCATAATAAATCGATGGACAAAATACTAAGGGAACCCTTGATACGTCCACGTTCTTAAAAACATGATGATTAGCTTTCGTACCATCCATGGACACAACGAAATGAGGATATACTCCTAAGTGCTCCATAGCTTGTATGCTTGACCCCGCTGCAATTATTAAACACTTTTCCTTCAATTCTGATAGATAATGCAAATCCTGGCTCAGGGAAGGACCTGAACCTACTATAATCGCTTTAATATTCTGATCTTTCCATTTATCTTTCAATGCTAGAATAGAAGAATTATTAATGAGGTAAGGTAGATTAAACAAACTATTTTCTAACCATGTTTCTTGGTTAAATTCACGAGTTTGCATATTAGATATCTGTTGTATAATTGTATCTTTCATTTTTGTATTGAATTGTTCGGAAATCTCCGGGAATAACCTTTCATATATAGGAGGAGAAACTTTTCTAAAGGTGCCTATCATTTGTTCTGAAATATCATTAGCTAACTGAAGGGGCAAAAATTCACTTTCACCTACCGCGAACAAACGAATTCTCGGGTCTGACAAAGTCTTTTCAATTGCTCTTTCGTTCAGCCATTCTTTGAAAACCAAAACGCTCGGTTCATATACAAATATATATCTAGCCTTCGTAACAGAGAGCAATTCCTCAAGATAATAACCTAGGCCAATTCCTACAAGGAGAACATTATCTATATCATCAATCTCACTTCCAATAGATTCAACCCATTTCTTAGCTTCATGCCGTGCATTATAACGACTATGCAAGTAATAAGAATTTTGATTAATTTCAATTCGAAGATTAAGTTCACCACTACGAGTTATTTCTCTAGTGTAAGTATACTCATCTTCTAAAGTAGACTCAAAAGCACGAATTAAAGCAGGGTAGTGTCGAGACAAATATTTTTTATTTAATTCCAGAACATTCATTCCCGCTAACCTCTATTCTTGAATTTGCAATTTATAATTTTCCAAAACAGGTACTAATTCATACTGAATAAGATCTCCTACCATTACATATTCTCTTTTTTGCAAACTCTGGTCCATTTCAGCAATAATTCTTTCAATCTCGGTCCGGTTACTAACCAATAAATCCATATCACTATTGACATTTAATGTTTCCAAAAAGCGGATCGCATCTATAATCCATTGCAGGCCACTTACAAAACTTGAAAACTGGTTCCATTCATTGTCGCTTAACTCGCCATAAAAATAATCAGCAACTTTAGAAGAAGCAGGTAAGAATCCAGCT
Source organism: Fontibacillus phaseoli (assembly GCF_003337355.1). Taxonomy (GTDB): domain Bacteria; phylum Bacillota; class Bacilli; order Paenibacillales; family Paenibacillaceae; genus Fontibacillus; species Fontibacillus phaseoli. The sequence goes on from NZ_QPJW01000005.1 coordinate 114,198, forward strand.
AAGTATTCATTAATGTTTGATAATGTTTCGGTAATACTTTCCTGCTTCGTCTTTGTTCGAATATTAATACTTTCAATTGTTTGAAAGTTATCCAGTATTACCCGTTCATATTCGTTATAAAATACTTGGCCATTAATCTCAACACAATATATGAAACGATCTTGTTTATAAATTTTAGAGGTAACTTCCATCCACCAATTGTTAACCGATTGAATACTGTTATCTATTTCTTTTACATTTACATTATCAACATCTACTCGCATTTCAACTCACGACCTCACATTCTGTTTAATATATTTATCGGAAGTTTTTCATTCTAATTGTATAGGCAAATCTATCTATAAAGATCCAATTAATAGCAGGGTGATTTACTATTTATTGATATCAATACAAAAAAATAAGACCGAGCAACGATGTGCCCAGTCTTAATCTTATATTACCTGAAGTATTTCTTATCCAAGAAGTTTCAATACAGCTTGTGGAGCCGAGTTAGCTTGAGCCAACATAGCTGTACCAGCTTGAACAAGAATTTGATTCTTCGTAAATGCTGTCATTTCAGTAGCCATATCAGCATCTTTAATACGGGAGTTTGCTGCCGACAAGTTTTCGGAAGTTACACCCAAGCTGTTAATTGTGTGCTCCAAACGGTTTTGGTAAGCACCAAGGTTTGCACGGTTTGTAGATACGGTAGAAATTGCAGACTTGATTTTATGCAATGCTTGTGCAGCTTGAGTAGCTGTACTGATGGAAAGATTACTGATTTTAAGTGCGCTAACTTTGTTGCTAGACAAGCTAACAGTTAAAGACTCAGAAGATGTTACACCAATTTGGAATTTAACAGTAACTGCCGATTTCAACAAGCTGACGCCATTGAAATTGGAATTCTCAGTAATTCTGTTAATTTCGGAAAGCAATTGATTAACTTCTTTTTGCAGATTTGCACGATCTTCTTTTTGGTATGTTCCGTTCGCGGATTGGTTAGCGAGCGTATTCATACGTTGCAGCATGGAGTGAACTTCAGTCAAGTCACCTTCAGCTGTTTGCAAGAGGGAGATACCATCTTGCGCGTTACGTTGTGCTTGGTTCAAACCGTTGATTTGATAAATCATTTTTTCGGAGATTGCCAAACCAGCAGCATCGTCAGCAGCACGGTTGATCCGGTAACCGGAAGACAACTTTTCCATTGTCTTACCCATTTGTGTGTTGTTGAAGCTCAGGTTGCGGTTAGCGTTGATAGCACCAACGTTAGTGTTAATAAACATTCCCATCGTAATCATCCTCCATGATTGGTTTATATTGGCTACATCCTTGTGGCCTAATTTATATATCGGTCGTAGGTTACTGTTTTTTTAGCCTTTTTTCTATTTTTATATAAAAAACGATTATTTTTTTTCATCCAGATATAATGGAATCTGATCGTTCCGCTGCGTACCGAAGTAAGCATTTAGTACCTTGCGCTGATTATTGACATTCAGCATATCCGAGCCTGTTAACTTAGCACTTGTGTTTAGCCCAATCCTCAGCTCTTCGAGATTGGTATCAATCTCACGAAGGGTATCCATTCGCCATTCTTCATCCTCAGCATCAAGATCAGGAGCATGTTCGCGTAGCGTTTGATCCAACTTGTTGATATCCCGAGTGCAAATATTCCAGACACTCTGCAATTTCAAGAAGTGGGAAAGATTCTTAGCTGAATCCTCCTCCACTTCATCCAGATACTTCAACAACATTTTGGAATTATCCAACAGCTTTTCATAAAGAGCCTTGCGCTGCCTGGACAGCTCGGAGTAATCAATTTCCAAGGGTCCCTCTCTTCCCGATTTCCTCCCAGGCCGACTTTATTTCCTCAAGCATCCCAATCACTTCGTCTAAAGGAGCTGTCAGTTTCTTGATATTCGCTTCCATCAAACGATCGATCATGTAGAAATATAAACTTTTGAGATTTCGGGCCAATTCTCCACCTTGTTTGGTATCTAAGGAAGAAATCAATTCATAAACAATACTCTGCACTTTTTTTACATAATTGTTAGTGTCGACAATATTATTTTGTTCAATCGCCTGTTTAGCCTTGGTGGTAAATTGAATAGCACCATTGTACAACATTAAAGTCAAGCGGTGGGGAGAAGCCGTTTCATATTTATTTTTTTGATAGGCTTGATAGCCCGCTAAGTTGGGTGATGTCAATTAGATCATCTCCAGTTATTTTGATGATAAAGACTTAGTGAGTACGGATAACTGATTTGTAATCCAGTCCTTTTGACTGTTTAATTGAGTCATCACTACTTCCATGTTAACGAATTTTCTCTTCAAGGAAGCCTCTTTTAGATCCAGACGATCGCTCATGCTCTGAATCTGTTCATTGAGGAAAGAAATTTCCGAATCATAACCCTTAATTTTGGAAGTGACAATCCCGTCGACGCTATCCGTCCATTCCTTCATGCTGTTTTTAAAGATGGTTGCTATCCCATCAATTCCCTCAGTTGTTCCATCATCTTTCACGGCTGTTGCACTTTTAAACATCTTTTCGACAAGCTCCGGATTTTCCAACATTTTTTCCTTGAACTTTGCTTTGTCAAAAGTAATATTCCCTGTCATTAGAGAAGCACTAGTGATTCCTTTATCCACTTCCAAGCCTATATCGGAAAGCAACTTGAATCCTTTAGAATCACCGACAATATTATTCATCATATCGCCCAATTGAATTCGTAGGGAGCGAAGCATGGGGTCGCCTTGCAACGTTAAAGAAAGACTGCCATCCTCATTCTCCGTTGACTTAGGAGTGTTTTCTTTAATAGTATTAATAATATCGTTGTAAGCTTTAACAAAGGCCTCCACTTTGGATGTAATGCCATCCACATCTTGCTCCACTTTAACCGTTGAAGCTCCTGTATTACTTAATGTAAGTGTAACGCCCGGAATAGCATCCTTAACCGTATTTGTCGAGCTGTAAATATCCAGTCCATTTACCTTCAGATGTGCGTCTTTTGCTTCCTGTTTTTCCGTGAAACCCCAGGATGCGGATGTATCGAAAATGATTTCATTCGCCTCACCATAATCCTTAGACGTCAAGACCAGCGATTTTTGACCGTTGGACGTTTGAATTACCGCAGCCTGGACCCCGGCATCCTCCAAACTATTAATTTTGCCGGCAATAACACTTAGTGCTTCTCCCATAGTTTTTCCGGATAAATCCAATTGACTAAGATCAATAGTCTCACCATTTACGCTTAATTGCGACGGCAATCCACTACTGTCATAGGATGCGGAGTCATCAAAAGATTTACTAGCTACTACATGTTTTTGAGCCAGTGAGTTTATTACCACAGAATATTCACCCGCAATTGCCGTACTTTGTGCGGAAGCCGTCAATTTAGTTGCATCCGAGGTGCTTGCTTTACTCATTTGAAAGCTTCCTAAATCTGACAAAGCCGTAGCGGCATCCTTCAGAGCGAGGAGTTTGGTGTTAAGGGATTTAAATACATTTTGATAGACCTTTGTTATCTCCTTTTTTTCCTCAAGACGATTTAACGGGAGCTTCTCCTGAGCCATAATGGCTTCTAGATATTTCGTAGTATTTACCCCTGAAGCTAATCCAGAAAAGCTAACTGACATGTCTATCACCCTTTCGCTTTTTTACATTTTTTTGTCTATGAACATGCCTATCATTTCCTTCATTTTGACGGAAAGCTCTATTAGAAATTCAGGCGGTAGACTGGATAAAACTTCCTGCGTTTTTGAATCGATAATTTCCACGTAAAGTTCTTCGGCTTCTTCGTTGTATTTAAACTTTAGCTCTTTGCCAGTAGATGCTATCGATTCATTCAGTTTTTTTGCTTGTTTTTCAAGTTCTTCTTGTTGCTCTCTTAAATATTTCTGAGCTCTTAACTCCTTGATGTTTGAGCTATTATCGGACAGGGATGAAGCATTTCTTTTGAGCCCCGGTTCAGCTAATTTTAAATTGTCTGAAAAATTAGTGTCGATGCGGTTAACGTTGATATTCATCCTAAACCCACCTATCTCAAAATGTTTTACATTTTAAAGTTTTTCAGCAGGTTCAGGATTTGTTCTTGTTGTAATTGACTCGTTTGTTCCTTAGCTGCCATATTCTCGGCAACAATACCTTCGTATAATTCTTGTCTTAAAATTTGCACATCCTTTGGGGCCAAAAAACCAAGCTTAATCTGATCTCCTTCGATACCCAGAATCTGCACCTGGATATCACTGCCGATCATCACGGTCTCACCAATTTTCCGTCTCAGCACCAGCATTTAGGCTTCCCCCTTCTGCTCCAACGGATACCTTACAGGGAACTCTTGGTCCTTAATAATATATTGGAATCCTTTAAGGGAGTGTGGAGAGAGGAGGATAGGGGCCATCAAGTTCACATAGAGCTTATCCTGATTGATGTTTACGATTAACATCACTCCGACGTCATCCGGAGATTTCAGTTCAAGCAAGCTGATAGTTTCATCAGAAATGCGAAAGTTATAGTCCTCCAAAGCCAAGTGTGATGGCAGTAAGATAAAGCTAACTTCTTCTCCGAATGCATGAAGAACAAAGAAAGGAGTACCATCCATGGGAAGTAAGGCATACTGCCGAATGTCGGGAATACCGAGTATTCCCGATTCAAACAGATAGATTTGGCTGTCTTCCACTACTAGCAATCCATATGCCTCACTATGTATTCTCTTCATTTTGGAAGGACCCCTCTCGGATCGACCGAAATTTCCGGCGGATATACGCGAAAATCTATAACAACCCCCTGATGAGGGATAGCCTCAACCGTAATCTCTTTTTGTCCGTTACGCATGTATCGTTCATGTGCGATACGTCCGAATACATTTTTCTCCCCTGCAGCTATATTCATCATGCGGTCACCTTCTTGCGCTTTAATAGCTACATTTTGAATCGTCTGACTCCGGGCTTGCTGTTGCAGTTCTTTCCCTAAGGTCATCGGTCGTTTTAATTCAAGATCATTAAACACGCTTGTCCAGTCCGTGACCATTTCAGCTGATTTCATGGAAATCGTTATTTCAGGGGGACGATAGGTCCCCCAATCGTGAGGCAGCCTTGGCTGAATACCTGACATAATCCCCCTCCTTCACCTTTCAGCCTCCGCCTCTATCTCAGAAAATCAACAAGTGAAGTCTGCATGATTCTTGCTCCTGTCGAGAGAGCCGCCTGTAGTACCGTTTCCTTGGACTTCAAGTCAATAATCGCGGAAGGAACATCCACATCTGCTACATGGGCACGCTGTTCCTTCAAACTGACTTGATCATCGGTTATCCGACTCTCCATCAGTTCAAAACGATTCATTCTGGCTCCAATTTCAGCCCAGCTTATCGACAAACGGTCTGCCGAAACGTCAATCTTTTCTAATGCGGCACTAATTCCTGTACGATTATCAGTATCCAATGCATTAGCCAGATCATCCAACACTTTAAAAACATTGTCCGTACCGGCTTCTCCGAAAACAACTTCGCCTGTAATACTAACCGGCACCTTTACTGCAGGACTTACGTTCAAGTAGAACAACCCGGGATCTGTTTTCTCTCCAGCTGCTCCTGTTGAAGTGTATGGTGGCTGATCGGTCTTTTGTCCATTAAACAGGTATCTTCCGTTAAATGTGCTATTGCCGACTGTTACCATCTGTTCTTTCAATTGCTTGATCTCTGCGGAAATAGTTTGTCTCTGCTCTAAAGCATAGGTACCATTAGCAGCTTGCAATGTCAAAGTTCGAGCGCGTTTTAGCACGTCGCTTGCCTGTTGTAGCAAGGAATCCATTGTTTTTAAAATTTCAGAGCCCGTCTGGGCATTCATCAAAAATTCCTCACTGCGGGCAAGATCCGTATCATAACGCATCTGATACCCGGTTCCGATCGGATCGTCACTCGGCTTACTTATTTTTTGGCCTGTGGCTAGCTGTTGTTGTCCAGTAGTCATTGCTGTATTGATGTTTCGCAAATTTTTTAATAGTTGAATATTTTGCATCATACCTGTTACGCGCATGAATGAACCTCCTTCATGAGTCTAAGTCAACAACTATTTATTATAGTCCTACTCGGCCCATTTGATTGATAACTCGTTCTAGCATTTCATCAACTGTAGTCATGTTGCGGGCAGCCGCATTATACGCTTGCTGAAATCTAATCATATCCGCCAGTTCTTCATCCATGGAAACCCCGCTCACCGATTGACGCTGTATTTGCAAGTTATCGGTCATGGTTTGTTCATTCTTGTAATTGCGCTCCGTATTGCTTGCCCGAATCCCAAGATCAGCCGTTAAACCACGGAAATAGTCATCCGTTGTCCCTTGGGACATGGAGGTAAGGGAATCAGGGAAGGTAAAGATAGCGTCTCTTAAACTGGCTAAAGCATTGGCAACATCGCTATTCCCGCGGATTACTTTATTCACGCCATTCACAGTCTCATACTGCGATGAAGCAGCAATTTTATTGGTATCCGCCAAAATTTCTGAATTTACCTGAATGCTATCAAGGGTGAAAGCTCCCGTAGTGGACGTAAAGAAAGGAATGCCAGTGGAAGTCGGTTCCGTTAGCGTATACCCTAATTGATGAAGTCCATTAAAGCCATTTACCATAACTTCCATAGACGAAGTAATCTTCGATCCGGCAGGAATGGAGCCCCCGGCAGGAACTACTCCCATCCCGTCCACCGTAACATCGTTTAAAGCCACCATATTATTGGTAGTGACGTAGCCGTTATCTAATGTGACCTTAATTTCTCCGGTGACAAGTGTACTTACCAAACCATTCAACTGGTTGCGAATTAAATCCGTTTCTTGAAGAGACTGGACATAACCGTGAAGTTGCCCCGCCGTAGCTGTAACGGCATTCGCTGGAGCTAGCGCCGTAACGTTCTCTCCATCAAGCACATTCACGCCTGCAGAAGTGATGTTAACCATGCCGTTCTCATCCTCGGCATACTGCACGTCGACTATTGTCGAAAGCTTATCCAGCAACAAATCTCTCTGATCCCGATAGTCGTTTGCACTATCTCCAAAACTCTCGTTGTCCCGGATCAGTACATTTAATCTCGCTATATTATTTACGATATTATTGGCTTCAAGTACTTTTTTATCAATGTTGTTATTCACATCGCTTGATAGGTTGTTCAAGGATTCACTGATATGTTTCAGCGTGTCCACCAAATTACTGGCTGCGCCAGCAACGGCTACACGGGCGCTGAGCAAGGATGGGTCCCGATTCAGGGTTTCCCATGAATTCCAGAAGTCATCCATTACAGCGCTAAGACCGCTTCCCGAGGGTTCGTTTAGAATATTCTGGATTGCGGTCATACTGGAGTTTATGATCTCCCATGAACCGAGCAACTGGTTCTCCCGTCGGAATTGAGTATCCAAAAAGCTATCTCTGATCCGGGTAATACTGGTATACTCAACACCCGTTCCCAATTGCCCCGGCTGCTGGCTTTTCGTCATACCCATGGCCCAGATCGGATTAGCTTCCCTTAAATTCACCCTTTGTCGGCTGTATCCCTCAGTATTGGCATTTGCGATATTGTGCCCTAGCGTTTGCATCGATACGGTATTTACAAACAAAGCTCGTTTGCTTGTCTCTATGCCATGAAAAGTGGAGGTCATCTTCAATTCCCCTTTTTTAACGAATCTTTTGATTATGCTCTAGTATCAAATATGCTTCTATGCGTAGGCTTTCTGTCCTGACTCGTGGGCGGGGAATAAATAGGCCCGTCATCCTCCCCGCCAATCATCAAATTTAAAGAAAAATCGATAAAAGAAAGCGACTGTGTAATCAGTTCCTGGTTTAATTCATTAACTTGCTTCAACTCAATCAAACGGTTTCCCAATTTTTTTCTAGCTTCGTCCAATATCCGTTTTTCCTCAGGGTCGAATACAAGCCGTAGGATTTCCGATATTGTCAACTCAAGCTGTGACTTGATGCCCTTGGAATACAAAAATTCCTGTGCCACCCCTAAAAGTTCCTTCTCGCATTCCTCAATGGCTTTTACCATTTTGGATTCAAGAGACAAGGTGCTCATCAATTCTTCATAGTTACGGTTAAGAATAGCCTGTTTCTTCTGCTCCATCATTTCCAGCAGATTGGCATGAAGTCCATCCATTTTCAGCAGACCGTCAATTAATACTTGAACCTCCATGGCCGCCCCCTATTTATCGGTAAAAGACTTAAAGTACGGAAGAAGCTTGTCTGCCAGTTTGCCTGCGTCCACATGGTAGGTTCCCGAAGAAACCTGGGATTTCAATTCCTCAATCCGTCCTGCCCGGGCAGGATCCTGGGTACTCTCCTGGGCTTTCAGCAATTCCATTCCCTCCGTCGAGATGGACACTTCGTCCTTCCGGCGAGTTTTATTGTCCGAGTCTTTATGCTGCGATTCGATTTGTCGTTGATAGTTATTTATGGCTCCGATCCGTCCGGTGTCATTAATTTTCATGGGCTCCACCTTTCCCTCCAAATAAAAAAGCCGATATTCTTTACTAAGTTTATCGGCGTGTGTTGAATCATATTTAATAGCGAACCATTGGTTTATAAAGAATATTATGCCAAGTTTTAAGTAATTTTAGCGCACAGGACCTCGGAATTTGTCGACTACTCCGTAAGCGCCTCCGCCACGTCCCTCTTCACTGTCGTTATTTTTTCCCGCCGACTCTTCTCTGGCAGCAGCCGACAAATCGCGGGTAAGGCGTCCCCGACAGTTATCGCACATGTTGCCGTCGCGAATAAGAACACCGCACACTTCGCACGGATACATCATATTCGGATTATTAGCAATCGAGATCCGGCCTTCTCTGATGAACTTGGTGATTTGCCGAATTGAAACCTCTGTAGCAGCAGAGACTTCCTGAATCGTAGCGGTCTTCTCTTCGCGCAAATATTTAAGGCACTTCTCATACTCCAGTTCGATATCCTTCATGCAGGCTGGACAGATGTCTCTGAAATTTTTAGCAAACAGTTTCCCGCAGCGCGGGCAATTCCCAAGATTCATCTCCATATTAAAGCTGCTCGTCCTTTCAAAAATACATATTCTGCTGATAGATTACCTTATTTGTGCAATTTCGTCCATTGTTTTGTAAAGTCCTGCTTCAGGAACGCGCCCAGGTCAAAATATAGATTTCGGCCTGTCTGCCCAACAAGTCGCATACTTCATGAAGCACTGCGGCACACGTATTTACCGTACTGCCTGTAGTATACACATCATCGATCAGCAGCAGCCTGATCGGAAGCGAGGAATGTCTTTCTCCATTCAAATAATCGCTCTCGGATGAAAAAATGGAGTAGGGAAACCTGTTCCGGGTTGGGCGGGTAATAAAAGCCTGTAGCAGATCCTCCGCACCCGGGGCGGCCCGGAAGATGCCTTGCAGATCCCGCAGCCGTTGCCAACGGTTCTTGAAGCTTTGTTTTTCGGTATGCCGGAAGCGCACGAGTAGATCCAATAGCGGCGAACCAAGCACAGCCGCAGCTTCTTCTGCCAAATTCCTGGCCTGATTGAATCCTCGCTCCAGCATCCGTTCTTCGCTCACCGGCACATAAGTCACGGCATCGAAATGAAACTTCCCTGGGGCACTTTTTACTCTCAATTCTTTGATTAAACGGGTTGCGGCTACCCCGGTCATTCGGGATAGAACGGAACCCAACGATTCATCCCCTCTGAATTTGTACCGCGCAAGCCATTCTTTCATCATGGCGTTATAGGAAACGGCGCTTCGGTTCAACACGAAATGTCTGGGGCCCTTCCCTGTCCGGCTGCAATCGGGACACCCGACAGGCCGGCCGCAAGTATCGCATCTGGGGGAAGCGATCCAAGGAATCGAGATATAGCAGGAGTTGCAAATTTCCGGGTAACCTTTTACTTTGCCCGAAATCATTTTTCCGCAAGTAAGGCACGGCAGGCCAGGGGGAGCAAGCAGATTGTGGAGCGGGGACAATACCGCTTCTTTGGCGGTGCTCCAGTCGATCAGGGAATAAGGAGGCGTACCTGATTCATTTACCGTTTCACATGGATGTCTGTATTCCGGGCGGAATCGGAACCGTTCGCCAACCTCTCCGTAACACTGCCGGTTCCAGTTCCGTTTCCTTGCTCTTGACGGGCTCTCTTTTTCGTTACAGTTATGCGGCATATTCATTATCATTTTACTACCTCCTTATTCTCCTTGAGAAATCCGTTTTTTCTGGCGATAGCATTCATCCTGCGGATCTGGCGCACGGCGCCTCGTTGGGATCGGGTCCACTCCGCAGAGACGAAAACGATCGTTCCCTGCGGATCATCCTTGGATCTTCCCGCACGGCCGGCCATTTGCACGAGTGAAGCTTCATCAAACATTTCACTGTCCGCATCCAGGATATATACATCGCTTTTCGGGACCGTCACTCCCCGTTCCAAAATGGTCGTAGTCACTAAAAGCCTTATGTTCGTTGAACGGAAACTCAAAACATGGTCACTTCTATCCTTATCCTGCGAAGAGGTCCCCTCTATAAGGAGTCCCGGAAACCGGCTTCTAAACAACGCCACGACGGGTTCAATATGACGAATCCGGGAAACGAATACAAAGATTTGCGCCCCTCTGGAAATCGACTTTTCCATGGATGTGATCAGCGCCGGCGCAAACGTTTGCCGGCGAAGGCAGGACTCCACGGGATTCATGCGTATTCGGCTCGGCACAGGAAGCGGGTGGCCGTGGAAACGGGCCGGTACTCTTGCATGTGGAAGTCGGCCCGATCCGGCTTCACGCCGCAAGTTATTAGGAGGCGTTGCGGAGAGAAAAATGAATCGCCCTTCCGGTTTGCAGGAGGCTTCGGCCGCAAAGGCCAGCATCGGATCATTATGGTAAGGAAAAGCGTCCAGTTCGTCGATAATGACCAAATCGAAGGCATGATAAAACCGCATTAATTGATGGGTCGTCGACAAGAACAATCGACTTCCTGCCCATCGCTGCGGACTTCCGCCATACAAGACGGCTATTACTTCCTCCGGAAATACCTTGGCAAGCCGCGGAGCCAATTCCAGAACAACATCCCGGCGCGGGGTCGCTACCATCACTTTCCCGCCGCGGTCCAGTACGTAGCGCAGCAACGGAAAGATCATCTCCGTCTTCCCTGCTCCCGTAACCGCCCACAGCAGAAAACGCAGCGGCCTGGGATCTAAAGATGGAAACAGGTCGGCTGGATTGGCGGAGTTCACTTGGACCCCGGTAATTCCGGTTACCGAACCTGTTGCGGTAACTGGTATCTCCCGGGGGGCCCAATGGCGGAGCAGGCGACGGAGTTGATGGAGCCACCTGTGTTCATCGGGTGCGGCCGCACCTTGCAAGCCGCCGTTGGAGCGGCGGCTAAGCAACAGGGATGCAGGTGCGGCACCGTGCCGGGGCTCAGCCTGCGGCAGCGGCTGCGCCAAAAACCGCAGCGCGGCGCCCGCCGCTTCGCGCTGCGCCGGGCTCAGCCCCCACCGGTCCAGCAAGGACCCGGTGGGGACCCCCGCCGTGCCGCCTACGGCCGGCGGCACGGTTCTTGCGCTGCTGCCGCGCAGCAGCAGCGCACAAGAACGGCTGCGCCCCATGGCGAGGCAGGCCTCGCAGTAGGCGCAGCCGCTGCAGCCGCACGACCCGCAGGGCGTGCGGCGGTGCACCCCGCTGCCGCAGCGGCGGCAGCGGAGCTCGCGGGCCCGCCGGCCGGCACGGCGGCCCGAACCGGGCCGGGCGTCAGCCTGCGCGACACCCGACGTGAGCTGCAAGCGCCCTTGCAGGTGCGCGAGCTGAACCACGGAGCGCCAAGCCGGTCGCAACTCCGGCAGGCGCTCCGCCAGAAGCTGCTGCAGTTCCGCCTCCAGCAGCGACCTCCCCTCCAAGGCGTCCGCAATCGCCTTCGCCTCTAGACTCAGCTCCTCCCAGTCCATCACCGTCAGCCATGCGACTGCCGCTTTCCCCGGCTCTCCATTCGCCCACAAAAGAGTAGGCATATCCTGTCCGGACATGCTCCAGCTTTTCGGAATCTGTTCACACTCCAGCTCTTGCTTCAAGCTTGCGGCTATATATTTCATCCAGTCCCCGGGCTTGAATCGGTCCATCTCACCCGTACTACGAAACCCGTCCCTAAGAGAAACGGCCCAACCTAGAGGCATAGAGCCGGATAGCAAAACTATCGTTTTTACTGCTGACTCTGCCTTCATTCCATCAAGATAATCTCTTGATAAAACCCTACTTTTTTCTCTCTCCCCATACTTCGTCTTTCCCATGACCCACCACCAAAAATCAACCCTACGATCCAAACTTATCACGACCCTCCAACCTTCTTCCTGCCGGATTGCATAAAGACACACCCTCATCCTAAACCTCCCTTTTCATCCTGTTATTTAATAATCATTTAATATATTCCTTTTCAACAATAGCTAAATACCAAAACGTCTAACAGTAATATTTGCAACTTTGGAAATTAGCTGGAATTTCGAAACTGCTCCATTATTACTGGTCCGCCATTCTCAGTCCTTCTTTGTAGCGGAATTTCCCGGGATCGGATTTTGGGACGAACTATCCTTATCCAGGGGTCCTGAAACCTACCTGAAACGCAAAAAAAGCACACTCCCCGACATTTAGCCATCAAAGAGTGTGCTTCACACTTTCCATCGTTTCCGGATATGAAATTGTAATCGCTGCAAATTTGCTTCATACATGGACATAAGGAATTTTTGCCGCCTCCTGCGGCACGCGAAGATCGACGTGCACCTTGATCTCCTCTTCCGTTCCTGCAGCTTGCCTTCCTATTTCCTCTGCACCGACCGTCATCAGGCAGACCGCAGTCAGCTCAATTCCGGCTTCATCCCGCAGCCGCTGAATAATTGCCAGCGTATCATCCTGAGATGCTTCATCCAGCACCGTTACTCTGACGGACTCGCCGCGAAGCCGCGCATACCACGATAATGCCCTTAAATACCATTCCATCTGATTCTCATGATTATGAGTCACCAAAATATAATGCAATTTCTTACCGTCCTTCGGCTTCGTCCGCAAAAGTACGCCATGCAAGAAATGCACGAGTACCGCTGCCAACCCATAGCCGAGCAGGATCCAACCCATATAGGATACCATAGACACCCCTCCCTGTACTTATAACGACAATATATGCCGTAAAAAGGGAGTCGGTTCCTGGGTTGGCATTTCAAACACTTCCATCCGGCTGCACATGATAGTAAATATGTACGCGGCCCTGCAGAACTATATGTTACTGAATCTCAGGGGGATCGAGGCAGTCCTCATTTTTCATGATCCAGCCAAAAGTGGCACCCATGTCCACAAAAAATTACGATCCTTTATTTCGAAAAGGTATGCCAGGTTATTACAGAGTAACCCAACCGAATTTAATTGCATTAATAACCGCTTGCGTCCGGTCATCAACATCCATTTTTTGCAAAATACTGCTGACATGGTTTTTGACTGTCTTCTCGCTGATAAAAAGATGTTCGCCAATCATTTTGTTGCTGCGTCCTTCCGCCATCAAACGAAGCACTTCGGATTCACGCCGGGTAAGGGGATTATCTTCACCCGCCACAAATTTCACGCCCGCTTCGCGGATTGCATTGTCTTCGGCAATGGCGCCCGTCTCGCTCAGATACTCCATGCGGCGAAGCTGCTGAATCAGTTTCCCGGTTACCTTCGGGTGAATGAAAGCATTGCCCTCCGCTACTGTGCGAATGGCATTAATCAGCGACTCGGCTTCCATGTCTTTTAACAAATAACCGGTCGCCCCTTTGCGCAAGGTTTCGAAAACATAGCTTTCATCATCATGAATCGACAAAATAATGACTTTCACTTCCGGAAGCGCTTCACGAAGCTCAGCCGTAGCATCGACCCCGTTTAAAAGCGGCATATTAATGTCCATGAGGACGATCTCCGGGTGGAATTGCCTACAGCATTCCAATACTTGAATGCCATCGCCGCACTCTCCAACGACTTCGATGTCTTCCTCCATATTCAAAATCCGCTTTAGGCCCTCGCGAAACAACTGGTGGTCGTCAGCCAAGAGTACTTTAATTGCTTGTCTACTGTTAGAAATGAGGTTGTCCATCCTGGTACTCCTTTCTCTTCTCTGCGTTAGTCGGAATGTGGATAATAATTTTTGTGCCCATATTCGCTGTTGACTCGATTTCCATTCTTCCTTCCAGCAATTCTACCCGTTCTCTCATACCTATTAATCCGAAATGAGTATGCTCTTTTGTCTTTTGTTCCAATTGATCCACCTTGAATCCAAGTCCGTTATCCTGGACTACGATTTTGACCATTTGAGCCTGATAGGTGATATCAACACCGACATAAGTAGGGCAGGCATGCTTGGCTGCATTGGTGAGAGCTTCCTGGACCAGTCTGAATACCGCGGCCTCCATAGGTGAAGACATCCGGTGTTCCTTTCCTCTTGTTTCGAAGGTCGTCCGAGTTTTCGTTTTTTCCTCAAAATCATGCACATATTTTCGCAATGTAGGAATCAATCCAAGATCATCCAAAGCCATCGGTCTTAAATTAAAAATAACTTTTCGCATCTCTTCCAGACTGGAGCGGACCTGACTCTTCAAGTCTATTATTTCGTCCTGCACCATCTTAAATTCCTGCTTCGCAAGCATTCTTTCTACAATTTCCGTCCTAAGAACTAGATTTGCGAGCAATTGCGCAGGTCCATCGTGAATCTCCCTCGAAATCCGTTTGCGCTCCTCTTCCTGAGCCAAAATGATCTTGAGGCCGATCATTTGCCGGTTTTTTGCCGATTCCAGAATCCGGGTGACCTGGCCCAATTCGCCGGACAAATACTCCAATACGACGCCCATTTGTGAACTGACAGTTTCCGCGCGTTCCACCGATTTCTCGACATTGCGCGCCCGTTTTTGCAATTCGTCCCGGCGGGCTTTGAGATACATTTCTTTTTCGCGAAAAATTAAAAGGTCCAGTTGAAGCTGAGTGGCCTTTTCATAGGCCTGCTTGATGTCTTCTTCCTTGTATCGCACAAAATCCCGGCTGACTTCTGTCAGCCGGATGCGGGAACGCCGGTAATTAATTTCAAGTTGATCGACCTTTTCCACGGTCTCCGCCGTTTCTTTGATGACTTGCTGCAATTCGTTATTAAGTGTCTTCAATTCATCGCGAGCAGAGTCCAGGATCTCAAGGATTTGCAGCTTGCTGCTCTCCATAACGCCAACGGCATTTTTTATAACGCGGTCAATTGCATCAGCTTGATAATCTGCCACTTCAACCTTCTCCATTTCCAAGTGTCCATTTATTCCAACTTATCATATCACGATTGAAGGGTGATCGTTTTAGTTTTCTTCTCCCAATTTACGGTAATTCCCAGCTGCTCAGAGACTAGTCGCAACGGGACTAAAGTCCTATTACTTGAAATAATCGGAGATACCGCAGCTTGCTTAGCGGTTCCGTTCAACATGAATTCTTTCTTGCCCACGGTCAATTCCAGTACCGTAGTACCACTCGTTACGGTAATCTTCTTAGCTGTTTTGTTCCAAGCTGCTTGTCCGCCGTATGCATCCAGCACATATTTGATTGGAACATAGGTAGTTCCGTCCTTGATCAGCGGCGCAGCATCGAGATTTTGCTTTTTGCCGTCTATGGTCATGCTCTTTTGGCCGGCTACCATTACCACCGTTGTGCTCGGCAGCCCTGGTTCTCCACCCGTAACGGGCGCCGTGAACCGGATGTTGTCAAAAGAGACGCTGCCTGTCAATGCTCGTTCATCCTGACCGTCTTCCAGATTGACGATATACAGCCGCTTCAGCTTGGCCGGATGTTTGATGGCGCTCGCGGTAAGGTCCACGGTGAGCGTTTTCCAGCCGGTGAAATCGAGCGGCCGCGCGAGATCCACGTAAATGCTCTTGCCGTCCGCATCGGCAAACTCGGCCCGCAGCCAGTTCAGACTGCCATCTCCCAAAACGTCGACCGCCATCGAGGTGGCGCCTTCCGGAATGGTCTTGCCTGTCGTGCCATTGATCTGGGCATAAGCGAACTTGTTGCCGCTGCCTCCGGTAAGGTCGTAATCCAATTTCAGCACTTTCGATTTCTCACGTTCCCCTGTTCCCTGAACGATAGCAGCCGTTCCTGTAACTTCAGCCGGCAATCCGGTAAACGATACCGGGTAGGATGCATTCTCGAAATTCTCCCAAACCTGCTCCGAAGATGCCGATAAAACGATCGGCGTGCCGCTGAATCCATCATATTTTGGCGTAGCGTAAGCTACTTTCGCTCCATTGTTAACGGATTGAACGCTAAGCACTCCATTTTGGACGCTCGCCTTCATCCCCGTGAATTCCCATTTCACGGACTCATCCGGTACATTCACCGTGTTTCCGTTCTTAAGTTTGGCAGTAACCGGTACCGACACCGATGTTCCGGCTTCAAGTGAAGCAAAGGTCGTTACAGGCGTCAGGCTGCTCAGGTCCGACCCGCCAAGCACAGTCACTTCCATGCTATCCTTGCCGTCTCCACTGACCGCCGTGATTTTCGAAGTTCCCGCTTTTACGCCCTTGAACCCTTCGCCGGTCCAGGCAATATTGCCGTTATCCGATTTCCAGGTAGCCTGAATGCCGGCGGCATCCACCGGATTGTAGTAAGTGTCATATCCTTTTAGCGTATAAGCAACCGTCTGGCCGATCAGCAAAGTAGACGCCCCGCTAACTTTCAATCCTTTCAGCGCTCCTTGAGGCGCTATCGTATAAACCCCAAGGCCGTTGGCCACGGCACGTTGTCCGGCCGCACCGTTCGAGGTCGTAAAGGTCAACTTCGCCGCCGTTTCCGCCAGCGGACGGGTAACCATCGTCGTCGAACCGCCACCGTCCAGATTAATACCTTTCCAGACGCCGATCGAGGTCATGAACTTCTGTAGTTCAGCCAGGGTCAAGCCGGAACTGGAATTATTTTTTTCAATCGTGATGATATAGGCTTTCTTCCCATCCTGGGAATATCCGACCGCCGTACGGGCTACCGCGCTGCCCCCGCTAATCGAATTTGTGGGACGGGTAAAAGAGGACCCTTTCCCCTGGTCCACCAACAGCGTATGCCCGCCGATCATCATTTTGAAATCCGACGGATTCACTTCCTGTCCGCTGGTTTGGGAAACGAGACGATACGTGGAATCTACTCTTTGCCCTACCGTCATATGGGTGACAATATAGTCAGCCGCCTGTCCATGCCCGCGCAAAATATACCCGTCCGAAGGAACCGGTCCCGGAATGGCAGATTGGTGCGAGATTTGCTGAATCACGCCGCCCTGAACCAGCACCTCGGTCGGAGTCGTTCCGCTTGCCTTCGGGCGCTCCTCGGACTTCCAAGCGCTCGTGTATATAAACATATTATTCACGTGGCTAAAAGCGCTCTCCGGCTCCGTCTTGTACGACTCTTGATTGATTCCGGAAAGAGGGAAGGTCGATCCGTCCTCCGCCAGCACCGATCCGGTAAAATCATAACGGTCGATCACCGGGGTATTATCGCTTTTTACGCCAAACGTAAACATCCCCTGAAGCTTCGAAGGGCTTGTGACCAGCGTTCCCTGGGATATGGCTGCGCCCATCGCCACACCCTGGCCGCCCGTTTGGAAGAAGTCTCCGTTCACTCCGGCTACCGCGCCGTTTTCCTGTGCCATACCCTCGACGGATTGTCTAGTCGTTAATTGCCCTGCTTTGCCTGTCATCACATCCAATTGGACATAAGGATTGCTCAAATCCACTTCGATCACGTCGGCCAGCACTTTGACCTGCTTTCCTGACCGCGTGGTTGTATATTGATACTTTACCAGTTTAGCACCGGACGTAATGTTTTCTTCACCTAACCGGGTAGCCTTATTTTCCGCTGCATAAGCAGTGGACGATGTTATACCGAACGGCTCAACTAGAGCCACCGGCTGTATCCAGATCAAACCCGCCAATGAGACAAGAATCAGTTTTTTTCCTTTATCAGCCGCCAGACGTACAATCTTTGCCTTCCTTCCGGCTTCCTCTCTTTTTACAACCATTTTTGTCTGCTACTCTCCCATCATAAATGCAGTCTTTTATCCCGGGTAATGCTCCCCAAAGAATCTAGTACATAATTAATAGACTACATTTAGCCGGAAAAGTTACGAAAAAAAGCAAATTTCATGAAAAATGGTAAACAGATTAACTAGCTTTATAAAGAATCCACAAATTATAGTTGGACTACTATATACATTATTGCTATAATTATCCCGTTAAGTGACGAAGAACGTCCTGACAATCTGAGAATTCAGAGGGTCGGGACTTTTTTTGTGCAAAAAAAATGGAAACAAAGGAGATGACTGAAAATGGCTGCAAGCTTTGAATCTGCGCATGAGGCTTTTTTTAAATCCCATTTGGACTGTCGTTCCCCGGAATGGAAAGGGCAGCTTGTCAGAGAACATGGGCATCATGAGATCCAGTTCCTCAAAAATGTATGGTGGCCGCTGTTCGGGAATTTGAAGGATTTGCACCCGGAATATGAGGTCCGCGATTGGCGCGGGAAGCCCTTTTTCGGAGATTTTGCCTACTTGCCGGGACGCGTGAAATGGTTAATCGAAATCAAAGAATACGGTTCGTATATGCGGGAGACGGGCCGAAGAAGTTTTGCCGAAGAGTTGAATCGGGAACTATTCCTGCAAGCGTTAGGCTTCCGGGTCATAAAGTTTGCATTTGATGACGTGGAGCATCGGCCCGAATTGTGCAGGTATTTACTCCAGATGCTGATCAACCGTTATCAGGCAGGGCAACAGCCTGCAGGACGGCCTTTATTTGCGGAAATGGAAGTTGTCCGGCTCGCCCTTAACTCACCTCATCCCATTCATCCCCAACAAGTCGCGCTCCACTTTAACATCGACTGCCAAACTGCCGTTCAAATGCTGCAATCCTTATGCGCTACGGGTTGGCTTCGCCCCGTCGGTTCGGCAACAGATGAGAACCTCCCATTCTATGAATTACTCAAGGGGGACGCAATGCTAGACGAAACGGAGCAGAAAGTGCTAACGGAATCGTTATATAAAAAAACAAACCTTCCGATGGCCGAAGCGGCACCGGAAGGCATATACGGTTAACTAATTAACTATTGTTAATTTTGTCTAGTACGCGTTTCAACATGACAGCGGCCTGGGCGCGGGTCGCATTGCCGGCCGGCTGGAACCGGTTAGCGGAGACGCCTTGGATGATGCCCTCCTTAACCGCCTTCGCGACCGTTTCCTTGGACTGGATCTTGGCCCCGTCTTTGAAGCGACCGAGCACTTGTCCTGAAGAAGAGCCCAAGTTGGTGTCATGGCCGGCATATTCCATAGCCCGGACCATCATCAAAGCCATTTGCTCCCGGGTAATGAAGCTTCCCGGTTTAAAGGTTCCGTCGGTATTCCCGTTGATAATTCCCGCTTTCGCCGCCGCACCAATATAACCTGCAACCGTACTTCCAGGCGCGACGTCGGAGAAGCGGCGTGCATTCGCCGCATCCGCGGTCAAACCGAGCCCTTTCGCAATAAATATGGCAAACTCGACACGGGTAATATTTTTATCCGGTTCAAATTTGGCACCGGAACGGGAATCAACAACCAGCTTACTCGCCAGTTCGGTAATATCCTTGCTCGCCCAATGCTTCAGCGTATCCGTAAAGTAACTGTAGCCCGCCGCAGGCCCCACCGCTTTGCTCCCATTGATTTTACCGCTGAACACAAAGGCGCTTCCGGCTCCCTTAACACTGGAAGGCACAAAGGAAGCCGTTCTCGTTAACAGTTCGTATTGAGCCAAGAATGTTTGATCGCTTGCCAAGGTATTGGCAGCTTTCATGTAGATATTTCCGGTAGCATTCAATTCAACGGCGTTTTGCGACGCCGTGCCGCTGAATACAGTCACGCTTACTTGAATCGGGTCTACCAAAGGCGTTGTCGTAACCCCATTATTATAATTTAATGTAGGCATCTGAACCTTAGTTACGGGCTCCAACTGTATTGTAATAAATGCAGAAGTCAGTGCCGATACATTCAAAGATCTCGAAATCTCCATAAACGGAATCTTTTCAATAGGCAATTCATACATCACCGAATTGTATTTCACCGCAAAAGTGCCCGTTTTTCCGCTGCTGTACATTTCCATCAAAGGAGTCACGGGAATGACTACTTCAGCGGCCTTCTCGGTGGAAGGAACTTCGAACACGATCCGTTTTGTCGCCGCATTGCTTCCCGTCAAGTATTTGTAGGCGTTTTGCAGCTTTACCGTATCGATCGTATATTTTTTGATCCCCTGACCGAATTTGGAGCGGCTGTCCGTTGCTTGAGCCGCGCTGATATTCAGTAAGTACCCGCCCACACCAAAATCAACGTTCGACATCGTCGTGAGATAGTCCGGTTGGGTGGTTGGCGTCGTTGGGGTTTGTCCAGTTTGATTCGTTTGGCCGCCCGCCGTATTTTGCACCGACATGTTGTTAAAACTTTTCAGTTGATTACCAAGCGTATCGTACAGCGAAGATGCCCCCGTCAGATAAGACAGAGTAACTACCTGCCCGGCCGTTACAGGCGTTGCCAGTTTCAAAATCACGGTATTCCCACTAATGGTAGCAGATGTGATACCCATACTGATCTTATCCACGAACACATTAAACTGGTTCACCGGAAGGTAAGACATACTCCGCAGCGTATTGTTATAGGTTATCGTCAACGTGTCCCCCGTAACTGTGGCGGAACGCACGCCCTCGGCTACGGATGCATAGGTGACCTGCTGGAGATTGATATAACCCGCCAAGTTTCCAGCTAAATCGGCAATTCCGTCGCTGCCGCCCGCTACATAGGAAATGGTTACAGCTTGATTTTGCGTGAAAGAAGTAGCTAAAGTGAGTTTTACCTGATTATTCACTACTTCCACAGCATTTACATAGACCGGAGCATTATTGACCAAGACCGAGAATTGACTCTTCAGAGGCAATCTAGTTGTGCGCAAAGGTTCGTTATAGTTTAGGATTATCGTTTTGCCCGAGCCTTCCGCTGATTTAAACACGGGAGCCACATTATCATTATAGTTTCGGACGAAGTAATCGGAGAATCCGGCGATTTCCATGCCTCGATAATCCTGAAGCCGATATGAACCTGGAGAATAAGAGACCTTCACCACTTCTCCGTTGGCAACCGAGCTGGATAAATTTAAGGTGATGGTCGACCCGCTGTGTGTCATGCTGGAAATCGATTTTATACTGTCGTTAGCCGTAACCGTAAACTGCTGATAGGCATAACTGGATGGGCTTTTCAAAGATTCGCTAAAATATAAGACTACTTTATCTCCGCTAACGTAACCATCTCTAGGTTTTGGAGATACCGTGTCTATACCGTTGGTAACTTGTTTTCCCGAAAAGGTTGCAGCCAGATTCCCGTACTCGTCTCTGACCGTTTGGCCGGTATAGCTAATTTTCACATCTTGTCCCACGGCAACTCCAGTTTCAAGGTACACATAAACATATTGTCCCGAAACGGATACATAACTGATTCGACGGGTTTCCCCATTTACAGTCACCGAAAAATTCGAACTCGACACATAAGCGGAGGAGTTCAAGTCCTCATTATACTGAAGACGGATGGATGTGTTGCTGTTCATGGTTGCGTTTTGAAGCACTGGCGCTGTCTTGTCATTCGCAGAGGCTGTCGTAAACCACCAGCGGCTGCTTCCGGAAAAGCCTTCAAAGTAATTGGAGCTGTTGCCGGCATCCACGATGCCGTAACGGTCCGCTTCCACGTAATAAGTCGTTCCCGGCTCAAGGACAGACTGCGGACTAATCGTAACGGTACTGTACCCGCTTGTCGTTACGTTAATCGGTACGGAAGTAGAGCTGCTAGATCTACGAAGCGTAAGTCCTCCCTGTGAGGTGTTCAATTTTACATTTTTATTAAACTGTATGCTCGGTTGTACATTTACGCTTACATTCGTGCTTCCCGCAGACGGATTGAAGGAAGACACCGTAATAGACCCTGTGCTGCCGGCGACGGTTCTGAAAGACCAGTACTCCGCATCATTTGTCGTACCGTCCTCACCGACAAAGGTTCCCTCTGGAACTTGTACCGTATAGAGGGTATTGTACTCAAGCTGTCCGAATGGGGACAACTCTACATCATAGGTTGCCGTGGTAACCGTCGCATTGATGCTTTGCGAGCCCCCCGTACCGCTCTTGGTCAGCCAAATCGATCCTTTCGAGGTCACCTTTTGATTAAACTTCATCTTGATCTTGGTATTGATCGGCACGTTGTTTTCCCCGTTAGCCGGACTTGAACTATCCAAATCCGTCGGAGGAATGGCGGCCGACACCGATAAGCTCCCCCATGCGCTTAACAGATTGATGACCATAAAGATGGCCAACAATGCTGATACTTTTCGTTTCATTCGTCAAGCTCCCCTTTCACCTGCATTGCTATGTATTTCACGCCATAGGCCATAAAGCACACACCTATATATATTAACGGCATTTCGGACCGTGAAGTTTAGGGAAAGTATGGAATGATATACTGTCGTATTTTGTTCCCCACGCTTCGCGAGCTCAAATGAGCAAAACCACAAAAAAGAGCCGCCAACAGGACGACTCTCTATCTCTGAACGATTAAGAATTTTTATTTCTCTCCGCTTTTCTATTGTTTTGCAAATCAATCAGCCGATTATACTGGATCGTGTCTAAAGAGGCCTTTTCACTATACTCAAACTACCTTATGTCCATCCTGTCTTTTCCTACATCTGAAGTGGCGTTATGTACCTTACTGGCTAAAATGCCGTAAAAAAACTGGATATCCTTCTCATCCCGAGAAAGATATCCAGCCTTTTATTAACAATTAGATCCCTGCTTGAGCCTTCAACGCTTCAGCCTTATCCACACGTTCCCAAGGAAGGTCGATGTCCGTGCGGCCAAAATGACCGTAAGCAGCCGTCTGACGATAAATTGGACGGCGTAGATCCAGCATCCGGATTATACCTGCCGGACGAAGGTCGAAATTTTCGCGGACCAATTCCACCAGCTTCTCCTCGGTTACTTTTCCTGTACCATAGGTATCTACATTTATGGATACAGGGTTTGCTACACCAATGGCATAAGCAAGCTGAATTTCCGCTTTGTCAGCCAATCCTGCGGCTACAAGGTTCTTCGCCACGTAACGCGCTGCGTACGCTGCAGAACGGTCGACTTTAGTCGGGTCCTTACCGGAAAATGCACCGCCGCCATGACGAGCATAACCGCCGTAAGTATCGACAATGATTTTACGGCCGGTAAGGCCGGCATCCCCTTGCGGTCCGCCGATGACAAAACGACCGGTAGGGTTAATGAAATATTTTGTCTCCTCGTCCAACAATTCTGCCGGTACGACAGGAAGAATTACTTTTTCTTTTATATCCTTCTGGATTTGCCCCAGGCTTACTTCTTCTGCATGCTGCGTAGATACCACAATCGTATCGACGCGTTTAGGCTTACCGTCCACATATTCGATCGTTACTTGAGTTTTTCCGTCCGGGCGAAGATACTCTAGCGTGCCATCCTTACGTACTTCAGAAAGGCGGCGGGCAATACGATGCGAAAGGGCAATAGGAAGCGGCATTAATTCTGGGGTTTCGTTTGTAGCAAATCCGAACATTAGCCCCTGGTCCCCTGCACCTATATTTTCCGTTTCTTTATCCACTTGTGCCGGATCACGATGTTCCAAAGCAGCATTAACGCCTTGAGCAATATCCGCGGATTGTTCATTCAATGAAGTCAACACAGCGCATGTGTTGGAATCAAAGCCATATTTCGCACGAGTATAACCGATTTCCTTCACCGTTTTCCGAACGATGGCAGGAATATCCACATACTCCGATTTTGTACTGATCTCACCGATAACGAGAACAAGCCCGGTAGCCACAGAGACTTCGCAAGCTACGCGAGCATATGGATCGTTTGTCAAAAATGCGTCAAGAACCGCATCGGAGATTTGGTCGCAAATTTTATCCGGGTGTCCTTCAGTTACTGACTCGGAAGTAAATAAATGTCGTCCTTGTATGGACATAAAATCAACCTCCCTAAGTATAGTATGGCAAATGCCTAAGTATCCAATACTAAATATATGACGTGAAACGATGAGGATAAATCAAGACCACATGAACCATAATCAAAAAATGAACCTTTCCCTTAACGGAAAAGGTTGAATTGTCAATCCTCAAAGGTCATATTAACGCATTTGCCAAGTCATGTCAAAAATTATAGGTACAAGTCCTTTGGATTTTATAAAAGAAAATCCCGCTCTGCATGCGCAACAAGACGCTTTGTAATTTCGCCCCCAACGGATCCATTTTCGCGAGATGTTAAATGTCCCCAGCTCCCGCCAGGACTTGCACCCCCGCCAAAGGATCCCAGCTCTCCGGCAAATTCGGTATCTGCCCCAGAGACGCCTCCTGCGCCGCTCACTGGCAGTCCGAACTCAGCCGCGATTTCATATTTCCATTGATTGAGCACTTGACGGCTTTCAGGAATGATTTTACGATTGCTTCTTGCCATGGATCATACACCTCCTGTAATTTTATAACTCAGGGGTAGTATGTGCATGACTTACCTGGCTAGCCCTATTAATGTTTGTTACTTCTGGCAAATCATGTCCTTAATAAATCGACTGCTACTGGATTTTATATCCGCCCCTTACCATGACAGTCAGGTTGTATTTGTTGCCCTCTTGAACTTGTATTCCTCTCCCGTCTCTAGGAAAAGAAAGCAAATGGTTGTTGGCTACCGCCCCGCCATTCGTAATGTCCTTACCATCCGTTAAATCGGCTACACCATTCGAATCTTGGCTGTAAATAACTGCTTTCCCGGACCGTACAACAAATTCGGCACCTGCAGAAGCAATAAGAATCTGCCCCGGCTTTACATCCACAATAGATACTGCGTCAGATGAACTTCCGCTTCCTTCATTGGTCGATGGCGTTGTTGGGTTCGTGGGTGTTGTTGGAGTCGTCGTGGTGCCCCCCCCTTTAATAGCCTGCTGAATCGCTTGATCCACATAGCTCTTTGTCACGACAGGATCATCTGCGGTTCCTGGCTGATTTGTAACTCCAGCCCCTTCCGCGGTCAAATTCATAAGTGAACCGGCCAAAATTCCTCCGCCTACCACCACAGCGGCCGCGATTACTTTCCATGCTGTTTTCATGCTGCATACTGCCCCCTTAACGAAATGGAAATCTATTAATTTCATAATAGAGGTTTTAGTAGAGGGGGACAAGCAAAAATCCCTCCGCGAGGAGGGATTTTTGCTGTGATCTTAATTATCTATACAAATCGGAGTTTACATATGGTACAGCATAAGTTGCAATCTTCGTTTTTACGCCTTGATAAGAATCGTAGATTGAGAACTGGAACGCGCCGGATCTGGATGTTCCAAAGATTAAGTCATTCACTGTAAAGGAGTAACTCATATTGCCTCCAACAGTGATGTCTTTTTCGAGTTCAACTTCTTTCTCGAATCTAGCTCCACTGGAGTCCATGACCTCCATAACAAATTTATGCTGGAACTCACCCATTTGGAACGTTAGATCACGTTTCAGATCATATTTCATTTTCACTTCGAGACCTGAAGAATTCGTACGTCCCTCAATTTCCCTAACATCCAATGTATAAGGGAACAATTCTACACCCTTGAGAGTGTTTTTAATATCACGGCTTTCCAGCTTCAGTTCCATCGCATTAGCGTTCACATAACCCGTCGGTTTTCCTTCAGCATCCGTAAATTTGTTCTCCGTGATCGATTCACCCACAACTAGCTTCCAATTGGACACTACTGTTCCTTTCGGTACCTTAGCGGAGAAGGATGCAAGACCGGCAGACTTTGGACCCATCGTCGTTTTAACTTGGTTCACATCAGCCTTATAATACTGGCCATCTTCTGTTTGGAAGTAACCTGTTAACTGTGAAAGATTATTTTGTTTATCTTCCAGATTCCGCATAATCAATTCTGTATAGATGATATCATTAGTACTTCCTTTGTACATATACGTTTTACGGGTCATGAGATCCGCTTTTTTGTCAACTGTCTCCAAGTTATTATAAGATCCATCAGCAATCACTTTGAGATCTGACGTATTTCCGTAGTTCGAGAACATAATCCAATTGCTCGTTTTATCCGTTCCTGCTTTTTGCAGCAATTGAACCTGTAATTGAGAGAACTTCAGATTCGACGGTACGTTAGCTACTACATATACGCTTGTCTTTTCCCCTGGTCCAAGAACTTGCGATGTATTGCTATTCACCAACTGTACGGTGCTGCTCAGCGAAGTCAGATCCATTTTATAGGCCCCGACAAAGTCCGGAAGCTTAGCAGCTTTTATTCCTTTATTTGTAATCGTGATTTTCGTCGAAAGAAGGTTGCCGTCATTCCATGGAAGCTTCTGAATACTATCCAAAGTTACCCCATAAGTGCCATCATTGTTTTTAATTAAACGTTCCTGGCCTAAGGCATGCTGCATTTCCGTAAATTCAGGCAGACTGTATACAGCAATCGGGTAGCTGCTTGCACTGGATACTGGTGTAGCGGGCTGCTCCGGTGTTTGTGCTGACGACCCCGTTGACGTTTTTAAAATCAGTTCCATGTCTTCTGCATTAGCGACCACAGGGATGTTGCCATCCAAAGAAATCATTTGCTCTTCGCCTGGCTCTAAAGAGAGTCCTTCCATACCGCTTGCCGTCAAAGGATATGACTTGTTCCCCAATTGAACTTCAAAGCTATAGTTTGGAACAGTTACTGTTTTATCTCCATTATTCTTAAATGCAAATTGAACGGATAGAGCACTCTCCCCAAAGCTTTGATTTCGGGAAATACTTTCGATTCTTGTACTGATATTTGTGTTATCAACCTTAAGAACTTTCTCTTTATTAACCGCCGTTTTAGAAGTTTGTCCCTTTCTAGTTCCCAAGTTCAATGAGGCTACAGGGATATCAGATTTTGAAGTCTCATCCGTCTGTACTAGCACCATCAGCAGGT
Source organism: Fontibacillus phaseoli (assembly GCF_003337355.1). GTDB lineage: Bacteria > Bacillota > Bacilli > Paenibacillales > Paenibacillaceae > Fontibacillus > Fontibacillus phaseoli. The sequence goes on from NZ_QPJW01000005.1 coordinate 141,185, forward strand.
TATTCAAGTTAACATTTTTAGGCAATTTGGCAACTAGGTTTAATGTTTTGGCCTCCTGCGGCAAAATTTGATAAGTCGAGCTTGCTGCATCCGGCGTTAAAGCGAATGGTGTGCCGCTCGCGGTTTGAATCACATACTTAAAGTTTAGATTTTCCAATGTTTTGGATGAGGCGTTTTGTAAGTATAAGGACACGTTGACATAGTTATAATCGCCAAGTCCCAAAACATTGACACCCATGACCTTGGCGTTCATGGCCATATCATTTAAGACCAGTTTGCGTGTAGTGTTTACAGGGGTTGCTACAGAATAGCTCGCTGGAATATTAATGCTGCCAAGAATCTGTTCGTATCCAGCCACACTAAAGTTCCACTTAATTACTTGAAATTGCAAATCACTAAATTTCAAATTTTTCGCAATCTTGGCTGTGTATGTAACACTGACCGTAGAACCAGGCACTACTTTCTTCTTCTCTTTGTCAGTACCTATGGCGGTTACGCTGTAAACCGTGCCGGATTTGGTTTTTACTTTTGTCCAATAATCGACCAAGGAAATCGCTTTGCTGTCATTGTTCTGATAAGTGAGTGTATACGTCAATACACTTCCCTCATTTTGAGAAAGAATGTTCACATTGCTCAATCTCACCGTGCTCTTTGACGTAAGTTTTATTGGATTTAAATGATTTAACGTTTTGACCGCCGATTGACTTTGAGACTTCGTATTCGTTGTCTTAGATTTGGCTGCCGCAGCATCCACGGCGCCTGCTGCACTTTGAGCCATTAAAGCAGCTACAGCCAAAGAAGCTACAACCAGTTTCGCTTTACTCAAGTTCAAACCTCCTATTAATAAAAAAGTCGTATATATTATATACGTACAAACTTAGAAAAAGTTTAAAAAAAGATTATGAACTGAGGATGAATTTAATATTTAAGCAAAAAAAATAAAACGGGCACTAGGCCCGTTTTATTACACAAAATTAAATTAGTTCTTGTAGTATCTCGAAAGACTGTCACCCTTAAGACCGTTTCCAGCTCCGTCGACAATGTATTTATTTGTTTCATTGTCGCCCTTCACTTTCAGGTAGAAGGAAGCATTTGCACCAAGGTTAGGAACCGTTTGGCCATCCTTCGTAAACTCTACACGGAAGGTAACAGTTTTTCCAGTGCCGAAGTTAGCAGTAGTTACTTTACCTTTATAAGTGACGTTGTTGGATACAGCTTCGATCTCAAGATTTCTGTTTACAAGATCAACTTGGTCAGTTAAACCAACATTATACACGCTAGTATTGAATTTAACATTTTCAGTCACATCAAAGCTGATATCATATGTTGCAGTAGTTGCCGTTACATTTACCAATCTGAGACTATCATCTTTCAATTCAGGCTTGATTTCATCAACAATAGTCAGATTCTTATTCTCTTCAAGCTTCACACCATGCTCATTTTGAGTATAGATGTTAGATTGGGCAACAGTCGACAGTTTAATTGGTGTACCATCCGCATTCTTCAAATCGGATGGAAGTCTAGTGCTGTCAGTGTCGTTCAATTTAAGCGTAACCGATTTGCCATCCGAAGCAAGTGTATAGGAGTATGCAGTTTGGTTACCAATCAAGAAATCAGTTTCAGACAGGTTGTTGATTTTGGAATCAAATTCAACTTTGATTTCGGTTGTGCTGATAGCTTTAACACTGTCTGTCTTAATACCAATGTATTGACTGTCGCTGAAGGACTTCGTCAACTCATAACGGCCATTTTGTTTCAAGAATTCGCCTTCCGAGTTTGCAATGTAGCTAGCTTGGATGGAATAATTCTTGATGTCAGTTTGGTTAATATTGTTGAGCAATTTAGTTTTAATGCGAACAGACTTCGATGTCAAAATATCAACATCATTATTTTCATCAGTCAATTGACCAACGGATGTAGTGCCATTCAACAAATAATATTTAGCAGCTACAGTAGCAGAACCTTCACCGCTTGTTGCAACATCTTTGTTGAATTCTACATAAACATATTTGTAGCCTGGTTCAGCATCACCATACCATACACGGTCGATTTCGCCTTTAGCAGCTTTGGATACATCCAAATCAAGTGTTACTGGAAGCATAACGTTCCCGATGCTAGCAGTATCCTTGATACCGGAAATAGTAAGAGTATACTTCTCCGTTTTCAATTCACTACCGAGATCTACCAGAATAACACGTTTGTTGTTACCATCAAAGCCAGGAGTAATCGTTGGGTTCCCCTTCGAATTCAAACCGGCAACAGTAGCAACCGTGCCATCCGATTTTTTCACAACATAGTTAGCTTTATCTTTAGCGGAAGCATCATCAAGATCTTCGCTAAATCTAACTTTAGCTACATAGTGACCATCAGAGTTCAATTTCAACTCAAGATCCGATACAGTTGGGCGAACAGTGTCAAGTTTAGGAGTTACCTTAACTTCTCTGTCGGCTTTGTTATCACTGTAATCAGTAACACCCTTCAGAGTAATTGTATTCTCCGAGTAGTTGATTGGATTATTGAAGAACAATCTTACTTTGTTATCTTCAATAACAACACGGGAAGCTTTGTTGCTGCTTGTATTTGCAGAAGCTTCTGCTACAGCTTTAATCGTTTCATTGAACTCTACAATAACTTCTTTCAAGTCTTTCGTAGTAGCCGAAACAACTTCAGGAGCAACCGTATCTTCAGTTACAGTGAAAGTGTTGGATACAGCAGCCACACCCAAACCTGCAAAATCCTTAACATTTTCAACGGATACGGTGTGTTCACCAGTTGTCAATGCAGTTTGAACGATTACTGTGTCAGGATAAGAGAACTTAATGCTAGCACCGATGGCTTTACCATCGATTTTGTAGCTACTGGAAGTCATTGCAGCACCTGGGTTAACAGGCTCGCTGAACTTGATCTTGAACGCCTTAGTTCCAAGACCTGTTACTTCTTTAACAGTTGGAGCTGCAACGTCGAGTGGAGTAAACTTCACTTTTTGGCTGAAAGTTTTCGTTCCATCTTCGTTTTTAATGTTCTTAATTTCCAGTTCGATTTCCTTTTGGTTAACAAGGCTGGACGATTTCTCGTCAACCAACAGTGTTACGGATTTCTTATCGCTGGAAACCGTTGCGCTATGGAAAGATCTGTCTTTGATGATGTAGTTATCTTCATCACCAGCAGTTTCCGCATCAACAGAGCCATCAAAAGTAACTACGATTTGTTTCAGCGCTTCGGATTTAACACTCTCTACTTTTTGAGCCACTGTAGTAACATAAGTCACTTTGTGAGTGTACTCTTTGTCCTTGTAAGTGAATTTCACTTCAGTTTCTTTGTTAGCTTCGAGAGCTTTTTCCAAAGGAACTTTTACAACTTCATTGTCGGACATTGTGAATTCAACATTCTTAGGATCCACTACTTTGTAGGATTTAACAGTAGGAACTTGGTTAGCTTCGTAGATCGCATAAGCAGCAACAACTGCTTGGGAGCGAGTAGCGTTAGCTTGGTAGTTCACACCTTCAGAGATGTAACCAGCTTTAACCGCTGCTGCTACATAACCTTTAGCCCAGTCGCTAGCAGTGTTGTTAGCGTCAGTTGGAACTTCAAGTTTCAAAGCAGTTACCAGAACTTTTGCAAGTTCTTGTACAGTTACGTTGCCAGTAGGGTCGAACAATTTTTTAACTGGATCTTTACCATTGAGGATACCAGCTTGTGTAGCCGATTCAATGAAAGGAGCTGCCCAGTGATTAACTGTGTAGTTCTTGTCTTTGTAAGATGCTACGCCATTTACCGGTTCCAAACCGATGGATTTAACAATAATTTTTGCAAGCTCAGCACGTGTCAGAGCTTTCTCCAGATGGGATTGACCGTCTGGGTAGCCTGTAAAGATGCCCGCTTCTTTCAAAGCATTAAATTGTTGTTCGTCTGTCAATTTAGCATCTGCACCGAATGCCACGGAAGCAAACATAGAGAATGCCATTGCTGTAGACAAAGCTACGGATAAAATTTTCTTCATAACCTTTTTTTCTCCTCCTTGATTAACTATCGCATGAGAATTTTCTTTAAATGAATAGCTCGTGTTACTCATTAGCCATTGCACCCCCTTTCCAGAGCCTGAGCAGGTTTCCTATAAATTAGGTCTGCGACGGGAGCCGCAGAAACTTGTAAACAATACCATGAAAATAGAATGTAGAAATAGACTAGTTTCCTAATCCTACCTAAACATTATACAATGAGTCCCAAATGCCGTAAAGCTAAATTTTCTAATAGATAGACAAGTTTCCCCATGAGGAACATGTTGGAATGTCTAAATTGGTCATCATTGTTAATGCTCTACATCTTAAACGCACGAGTTTCAAAAAAGTTGCGGACTTTCGAAAAAAAATTGCAAGATTGTTACCTTTGCTAAGGTTAGCCACTTCTACAACATTTTTACTCCAATGCCGCCTAACGGAAATTAGTATAACATCCTTAAAATTTACAGTCACTAAGCAACTTTTTCCATTATCAATACCCATAATTTATGTAACTCAAACGAAAATAAGACGTCCAAATTGGACGTCTATTTTAATTAATATGAGGAAAGGGCTTCCTTTTTATCTGACTCTCATGGCCAGTTGGATAATCCGGTTACGCATTTGCGGGTCCGTATTCAGCTTAGCATACATATCGTCAATAGCTTGCTTATTATCCTTGTAAATTTTTTCGTGTGTCATCGTGATATGAGACCACTCGATCAATTCATTCTCCGCAGTACGCAAATCATTAAACGCATCGTGGAAGCCTGTCTCGAGGACCAACCCCTCCATAACCTCCTGAGTAACTTCCTGCAACTTTGCAGTCTCCTCAATTTTCTTCTCCAATGCTCTGGATCTATCCTCAAACTTTCTCTTTGCTTTCGAGTAACCCAACTGCGGTTTAGCCATAATCGGTTTCATCTGTATAATTTCACCCTTTTGCAAAAATATCTACTACATCTGCTATTGTACCGTACTCTCCAACAAATTACAAAATGATGTAACTGGAAAAAAGAAACCTGCCTATGCATCTCTCCCATAGACAGGTTCGCAATTCATCTGTTTAGCTCAAATTTTTCGGGAAAATACTAGTGCTTTTCTTAAGAAGCTCGACAGCAATTTTTCCGGCCTCAGCCCGTGTCATGCTGTTCTTAGGATTAAAGTTGATGGAGGCCTTTTTGCTACCCGCCGTAGTTACGCTTTGTCCATCCATAATCTTTGCTTTGTAGACCGCTTGAACAGCCGGCCGTGCATAACGGTCAATTTTGCCTGAATCCAGGAACTGTTTAGCCAGTGCCGAGTTCAGCTTGTCATCGTTAGTCGGGAGCTTGAGCTTGAGTGCACGAGCCACCATCATAGCCGCTTGTTCCCTTGATACAGGCTCTTCGACCCCAAAGTATCCTTCTGAGATGCCTGTAATAATGCCGGCTCTTGAAGCTGTTTCAATATACTTGAATTCCCAAGTATCCGTTTTTGCGCCAGGTACAACGTCAAAATAAGTTTGAACCTTGTTATCGTAGTTCAAAGGAATATTCAAACCTTTAACGAGCAGAGTGGCGAACTCGCCCCGGGTGGTTAAATCATCCGCCCCGAATGCATTGGGTTGTACACTCGACATGATGCCTTTCGAGTACAATGCGTTCAGAATGTTTCGGCCCCAAGGATGGTTTGTGATGTCACTGAAGCCACGGCTTTGTTTCATTACCATATAATAGCCGAAGTCGTCGAACGGAACAGAGATGGTGTTATTCTTGGTATCTACCGAACCGCCAAGGTTTTCCCATTCCGAATTCTCGTTAAACCGGAATACGGTTACCGTTGTGCCAGCGTCATCCACTACATTCTTGTTATATTGAAGCTTTAAGGTGCCCCGCTGCGAAGGAATCAGCTTTCTCTCGGGCTCCCTGATCATTACGTCCCTGAAATTTTGCGAATCCGAATACTGCGGAAGAATTGAATACGGTGGAAGCCCATTTGTTGCCGGTTTATACATGTCCCCGCTTCCATTCTCGCCAATACCGCCATGGATCCAGTAAACATTGGATACTCGTGTGAAGTTGCTATTCTTCGCCGTCGAGTTAAAAAATTCAACCAGATCTTCTGGCAAAGTAAGCGTAGCTAGGCCGTTTGGTGTTCTTTCATCTTTATCAATATTGAAAATATTTCCATAGTCATTCCGACGCTCCAAAATACCATTTTTAGGATCAGCAATCCCGAACAGCAACTTATTATTCGGATAGAATTTCGTTACCGAACCTTCAGATACATTTGCCGTCTTCAAAACCGTACCTTTAGGGAAGGAAAGCTCCAACGCCTTATTAAATGCACTATACTTGTTAGCTGTCTTCTCAGTCATGTACTGAGAGTCAACGGCAATGGCGCTTGTATAGTAGACCTCGATCGTCTCGTTCAGTGTCTCTTCGCCGCGAACGATCTGAATCTTAATTTTATTAGCTTTATCCGGTTTCAGTCCAACGTAATCGTAAATGAAACGTGCCGGTGCGCTTCCAGGCAAATCCGTACGCTTGATGGCCTCCTCTTTACCGATAAGAACTTGAGTTGCGCCTTCTGCCTCAATGTCAAAGCGCACAAAATTCTTGTTCACGATAATTTGATCGCCTACAGTCGCCACTGGAGACAAGATCCGATAAGGTGCCAGTACACGCGTAATTTCAAGTCTTTGTGAAGTACGTGCGCCTGTTGAGTTGATCAATTCCAGATTGTACACCTGGCTTCCCAACGTGTCGAAAGGAATATTCTTGATACGAAGTACGAACTTACCGTTATATACGGCCAAATCATATTGCAACGTTGCTTGTCCGCGGGTTATGGAACCGGTAACGATTTTTGTTTTATCCATCGCCGTATCGGTCAAAAGAGTTTCCAGGTTTTCGCCCGACGGAGCGTCCTTTTGCGAAGAAAAGATGCTATCGGTGCCGCGCATCAAATTGATAATTTTAGCTCCGGAGCCTTGAATAATCAAGTCATACTTCTGGGCACTGGTCTCATATTTATCGCCGGAAAACTTGAATTCAGGAGAACCGGCCAAGATATTCATCAAATCGGTATTAGCCCCGGTAGTATCCACCAGACTCAAATCGTTAAACGTTACGGAAGGATCAAAAATCTTCGGACGGAATACCGTTATGTTGGAAACATTCGTATCTTGAATATACAATCTCAATTCTTTAATAACTGTTCTGGAGTTTCCTTTGCCGTCCATCGATACGCCGGTGAACTTTATCCGGTTTTCACCATAATAAAGCGGGCCAGCAATATCGATTGGAAGGTCAAATGAAAAATTTGCAGAGTCTGTCGTTGGACTAAACGTGATTGGAGGAGTCAACTTATCATTGGAAATCCCGTTCACAAAAAACTGAGGACTAGACAGGTTTTCAAAATCACGGTATTCCCCTGTAATGTTTACCTTTAGCTGATTCGAATCACTGGAATCTTTCGTAATAACCTGACCGTCATAAAGTCCTTCAACATAAATATAGTTCTTTGTCGAGTAGGAAATGGTAGCTGTTTTGGATGCTGCAGAATTTCTTATCGAAAACTTCACTTGCTGTTTACCGCTCGAGAAACCGCTCACCTCATAAACATACTGATTTCCGGAACCACTGACATAAGTTAAAGTTGGGCCGGTGCTTCCTTTCGGCATGTAAACTGCGCTCAAGTCGCCAGATGCAAAGTTCTGGTCCGCAGCGACCAAAATATAAAATTTATCCTTATCCGCCTCGGTTCCATCCAGGTTAGGCAACGTGTTGATATCTGTTGGAGGCGTGGAATTATCTTTCATGTACTTCAGATGCGTAATCGTAGCTTCGCCAGGCAAATATTTAAAGTTAATGTTCGCAAATGTCGAGTACACATTGTCATATTGAAGACTCAAATTAAACTTCTGATCTCCGTTTGAGAAGGTAATCGGAACTTCGAGGTCAACCAGTCTATAGGCTCTTGTCGTTCCATCCGGCGCTAACACTTCGGATTCTTTAGTTACTGTAAAGGTAGTCACCGGAGCAGACCCGCCATTAATATCCGTAAGAGTCACGGCGCCCTTACTGCCAAACGAATTGCCTGTATCGTTTAGCAATACCGAAAACTTGATCGTCCCCGTGGATGTAACCGGTGGCGTTTTACTGTCCGTTACTGTGGCAACTTTGTTATTCACATCATAATTTTTCGAATCATAATTCAAGATGATGGAATCGAACGGTTTCGTTTTATCAAAGTAATAAACCGCCCGTTCAATCGCTACCGAATCGGCGCCACTTTTAATTGTAATTACAATTTTATTCGAACCCGGGCTCAAATTAAGCGCTGGGGAGAAGAACTTACCTGTTTGCGTAAGTGTAGTTACGAGACCCGTGCCGCCATTCACGCTAACGGTTACTTCCGTGGCGTTCTTTACTTCACCGGAAATCGATACATTATCTTTATCCGAAACCACCTCGGCGCCTTCGTTCAAATAAATTGTACCGTAGCTGGAACCCAACAATTTCAAATCTTGCACATAAGGCACCTGGTCAAAAAGAATATAGAAGGTGTCCTCGCGGGTGATCCCGTTTTGGGACCCTGATAACGTAATTTTGTTGAACCCAGGGAACAAGGACAGGTTAGTTACCTTAAACTTTTGCGAATAATCCGTAGAAGTGGTATCTCTGGAAATGCTTCCGTTTTTAAACTGCGAACTATCTGTCTCCCAATTCTTCGTTAATGAATTATAAGTAAGACGTTCAACTTTTACCTTCAGCGTTTCCTCAGTTACATGTGAATAAGTACCTGTAATATCAACTGCGGCCTTTGTTGTCAAGTACAGACGCTCCCGTTTAATTTGGTCAGGACCATCTGTAAGCGTCAAAAGGGACGTATTTCTCAGAGTCGCGTCATCCGGAATAAAGTAGTTGGCAGCCGTAGCTGCACTTGCCTTTTGAACTATGCCCGGCGGAAATAACGTAATGATCAATGCTGTCAGCACGAACCATAAGAAAGGCTTTTTGAAGCGTTGCATGCTTATCTCTCCTTTATTAATATGTCGTGATTCCCGCTTGTAGTTTGTCGGAAACCGTCCAAAAAGTCGTATAGTGTTGTTATCGGACAACGGAAGGGATTATTTTAGAAAAAAGATAAATTATGATCAAGTAAATTTGGGCGATTTTAAAAAAAAGCCTCGCTGGTTTTTCCAGGAGGCTGATATATCAATATTTATTCGCAAGTAAAGAAAATAAGTTTTTAAAGGTATAACGAAACCCCCGTTACTCAGAATGAGCTCGACGGGGGTTGTCCAATTAAATGATTGAATATGTTTATGATTGCCCAAACGCAGGTATGCCGCTACTTGGAGCCGCGCTCGGTGCCGGCCTTCATGCGGAGGCGGGCGAAGAAATCGAGCAGCGGGCGCTTCGTTTTGCCGATCAGGCCGATGACCTCGGCGCCGATTTGCAGGAAGAACACCATGACGCAGATGACGACGAAGGTGACCCAGTTGGCGTTGTACATGGCCGCAGACGATTGGATGACAGCCAATACGCCAAAGAAGGCGGCGATGCCGTAAATGATCAGCACGGTTTGGCGATGGCTGAAGCCCAGCTCACGCAAGCAGTGATGCAAGTGGCCTTTATCCGGCGAGAAAATCGGTTTCTTCTGCATCCAGCGGCGCACAATGGCGAACAGCGTGTCCGAGAGCGGTACGCCGATCAGAATCAGCGGTGTTAGGAACGACACGATCGCGACCTGTTTGAAACCAAGCAAGGACAGCAGGGCCAGGCTAAAGCCAAGGAACAGAGCCCCGGAGTCGCCCATGAATATTTTGGCCGGATGGAAATTAAAATACAGGAATCCGATGATGCTGCCAAGCAGCAACAGACAGAGCAGTGCAACCACGACATTACCCATCAAGAAAGCCATGACGGCGATCGTGCCGATCGCAATCGCGGAAACCCCGGCAGCCAGTCCGTCCAGGCCGTCGATCAAATTAATCGCGTTCGTGACGCCGACAATCCAGAGAATCGTGAATGGAATGGCAATCCAGCTTTCAACCGATGCATACGTATGAAAAGGAATATTAGCAAATTCAAGACGGATATCAAATCCGAATACGACAACGGAAGCCGTCGCGATTTGTACGAGAAATTTCAGCTTAGCCGGCAAATCGAATCGGTCATCGAACGCGCCAAGCAATATAGTCATTGTTCCCCCGACGAGGAAGGCTTTGATGAAGTTTACTTCACGTACCGAAAAACTTTCCGGAAGAAACGGTAGAACCAGGAAGAACGTAATCACAAAAGATAAAAAAATCGCTAATCCACCGAGTCTCGGCATTATTTTTGTATGCACCTTGCGGGCATTGGGCACATCCACCGCGCCGACCTTGAAAGCAAATTTCTTAACAAGCGGCGTCAATCCTAGTGCCAGCGCCAACGAGACGATAAACCCGATGGTATAAATCATCCACATGTGTATTTCAACCCCCATTTATTCTGCCGGAATGAATTATACACCGATTCAGGAGAAACTCAAGCCCCCTATTTGAGCAATAATACGCAGTTTCGCGTAAAAATTCAACCATTTAGCCCATTTTCGTCAGGTTTTCTCCCTCACGCAGTACGCGTATTACGAATTTCGGCAGTGCAAGCATCCTCGGAAAGCGGGAAGGTTCGGACAACAAGCGGTATAACCATTCCAGCCGAAGCTTTTGGAAGATTATTGGCGCCCGTTTCGTTTTGCCGGAAATGATGTCAAAGCTTCCTCCAACTCCCATCATAACCGGGACTCCGATAGCCTGTTTGTATTTTCCGATCCAGGGCTCCTGGGTATCCGCGCCTCTGGCTACAAACAGCAGATCGGGAGAAACAGCCTTAATGCCCGCTATAACTTCCTGATCCTGATCAGGCCCGAAAAATCCGTCCCGGAATCCGACAATTTCCGTGCCCGGATATTGCAATGTTAACCGCCGGGCCGCTTCCTGAATCACTTCGCCGGTCGAGCCAAGGAGATACACCTTCCAGCGATGCCGCTCCCCTTCCTTCATTAATTCATGAAGCAGATCGAAACCGGCTACCCGTTCGGCTACCGGTTCTCCGCTTTTTTGGGCGGCCCATACGACCCCGGTACCGTCCGGAACGATCAATTCGGCCGCTTGCATTATCTTCTTATAGGCAGGATTCTCCATAGCGGCCATCACCATGATCGGATTGGCTGTAATGATCTGGTGCGGGGTTCTTGAATTAACGGCATTTCTCAAGTAAGACACCGTATCCTTCATCCCCCACTTGCAGATCCGTATTCCTAATATCGATACTGTTGGCAAGGCCTGAATTTGTTCCCTCTCCACCTTGTTCACCCTTTGCTTCCTAAAAATTCTAAAATCCGCTGCGCGGGAATCCGGGCTTCACGCTTCAGCTCCGAAATTTTCGGAGCGTGGGCCGTGCGCCACACCCCGCTTTCAAGCAGCAGGCGCTCGGCTTGCGAGGCAACGATCCGGGGATCGAGCTCCTCGGCCGTGCCGACGGGCACGCTGCCGAGGCGGCCGAGAAAATGATCGATCTTCGGATCATACGAAACGCCGAGCAGCGGAACTTCCTGCGAAGCCGCGTAAATGAGGCTGTGCAGCCTCATCCCCACAAGCAGGCGGCAGCGGCTCACTTCGCGGAGCATCTCGTACGGATGCTCCGTCTCCGCCGCGATACTGACGGTGCTCCCGTGTTCCGCCACATTTCCCAACCGGTCCATGACAAAGCGTGAAGCTTCGTCATCGCCGGGGAAATGGAACGGCAGGAACCGGATGTGCACCGGAACGCGGCGGCTGAGCGAAGCGAGGCCCTCGGCCAGCTTCGCCAGCTCGGTCCGCTCCGCATTCCAATAGCGGACCGACACCCCGACCACCGGCAGCTCCAAGCCGGTAGTCGGCTCAGCATCGAAAGCCGCAGCCGCGCCGTCTCCCTCCGGCAAGGCCATCCCCATCACGGGATCCGGTACGACCTGGACCGCGTCCTTGCGGATGCCCATACTGTAAAGCAGTCCGGCCGACTCCGCGTCCCGGACGGAAACATATTCACAGCGGCGAAACACCGATGCGATGAAGGGCCGGAACAGTTTGCGGCGAACCGGTCCGATCCCTTGCGCGTAAACGAAAGTCGGCTTCCCCGTCCACTGGGCGATTTTGATGATTCCGAGATAATAAGGAATCGAACCCAGTCCCGTGGCATCTTGAAGCAAGCTTCCTCCGCCGCTGATTAAGCCGTCACTTTTCTTTATAGCTTTCCTTACCTCGCCAAGTTTCATCCGGTGAACAGCCTTCACGCCGTAGGTCCGGCTGGTCCACTCGGGATCAACGGACAATACGACCGGGTTAATCGTAATCCCCGCAGCCCGGCCCTCATGTTCAAGAGCGGTGAGAATCGACTGCAGCACAGCTTCGTCCCCGCTGTTGCGGTATCCGTAATAGCCGGACAGGACTAAGGTTTTAGAAGTTGCGGCGACCATTTATCCCAGCACCTTTCAATAATATGCCATACGAGTACGGCGATCAGACCGACGATAAGCCCCAGCACAAGACCCAATCCTCCACGGATCAGCGAAAGAGCGGCCGGCGTATGAATGTGCGCAAAAGTATCCACCATAGACAGCTGTCCCATCACCGCGATGATCATGGCATAAAATGCCCAACGGTAACGGAATGCGGCGAAGATGCCGACAATAAAGAGCGGATGCGCCAGCAAAAATTCCTTGTTGCGAGGGCGAACGCCGAACGTATTTTCCAGGAAAGCCCGGAAGGTTGCCTCACCCGGCAACAGCGTGCCGGCATTTCCGGTTCTCGACAAATAGTAAAACGCAATTACGCCGAGCACACCTGCAGCAACGACCCAAACGAGCGTAATCGGCATCCGCAGCCAATTGCGCAGTTCCTGCCATACCGAAGTGCCTTGGAACAAAAATACGTAAATCGCGATCAGCATAATCGGCCCTAAATGTAACAGGCTGACACCGCGGAACTGATTCAACACCAGGCTGTACGTGATGTTATTCAAGAGCGCGATTACGAAAGGAACCGCGGCCAGCGAAATCAGTGCCGTTTTCACATAAAGGACGATGGTATGCGTCAAACGCCGCCCGGCCGAAATCGCCTGATGGGTATTCTTGATTTCTTTTACCTTGCGGATTGCAAGGATCACCGAGATCGTAGGCGCGCTGATAGCAACGGCCAAGGCCAGCGCCTGCTCAAGCAGCGTTGGCTTCAGCACATACAATCCGGCGGAGCCGATTAGACCCAAAATAAACACCAACAGAGTCAATGGAGCAATGAATTGAGAAACCAGCAACGCGCAGAATGCCACGGCGCCAAGCACGACCAATGCTTTCAAATATTTCTGCCAGGAAGCATCATGGATTTCAAAAGCCTCAGCCTGTCCAAGTTCAAAACCATTGTCCTGGATACGCTGAATCGCCCCTTCCGGGCCTTGCAGCGAATCGATCAAATTGTTGATCGGGTTCGTGATTGCCGCTTTCGCCGCATCCTTCGACGGGGAAGCGTTCAAATAAATCATGCGGATATTCCGGTCTTTCGTGGCCAGAACGAATCGGTCGGACAACGTTTTCTTGTCCTGTCCAGCCTCGGTATCCGCCAATGAATGCAGACGTACGATATTGTAATCCGTCAAATAGGCAAGTTTATTCAAACCTTTTTGCGGAGCCTTCAGATTCTCGATCGCTGCCAGCCCAATGCCGTGCTTTTTCAGCAAATCCGCGAAGCCTTGAAGACTGTTTGACGATTCATTGTCCTGGAAGCCCTTGACGGCTTCTCCTTCGAAAAGAATCCGCTTGACCCCGTTCTCCGCGAAAAACGACAGTTCTTCGTCCAGCGAATCCTGGTCATAACGGATATTATCCGACAGGCGTGGCAGAATATTGAAGCCTTTCTCCCGCAGCATCGCGAACGCAAAGCGATCCAGCTGCATCGGTTTCAGTACCGCTTCATCCATTCCCATGCCGATAACCAATCCGGTGTGGCCCTGATAATCCAATGGCACAACCGAAACTTCCAGGTCCCGGAACGCTTTTTCAATGATCGGACGCAGCTCCCGTTCGTTCTCCGTGCTGGTAAAAACGATGTAAGTGTAATTGTTATCCGGAGAAACTACGGATTGCGTCATCTTTGCCATATCCAGCGCATTGAATACCATAATCCGACGAGCTTTCGACAATTCGTCCAGCGTGCTTTCAAACATCGCGATCGTGCCAACGCCGGCCTCCTTCAGGCGATCCAGTTGTTCATCCATATAAGCCTGCGGATTGCCCTGATAAGAAGCCACATCCAGTAAACCCCGATAGTTGAAAACAAACTCCACTTTATTTGCCGACGACTCCGTCTGAACCCGCTGAACAATCACGGGCAAAGAAGCCACAATACCAACGATAACTAAGATCCACAACCATTTGCGGGAAGCGTCATTCCACCGCTGCCAACTTCGAATCACAAAGGTACCTCCTCAAAAATAAAAAATTCAATGTACTAGTGCCCGATTTCGTTCACTTCCGAGAGTATAGGAAGCCGACCTTTTTAAAACCAAATAGTCCGGCCACCCACTCCGAAATCGCCTTTAGTTGTCTACACGAGCCAGCACTTCATCCTGCAGGCGGGCCAGGCGCGCCTTGGCATCCTCGTTCGATGTGCCGCGAACGGCGAAATAGAATTTGATTTTAGGTTCCGTACCCGAAGGACGAAGACAGAACCAGGAGCCGTCTTCCAGCAGGAATTTCAGCACGTTTTCTTTAGGCAATCCATCCAGCCCTTGTGAGTAATCCAGCAATTCCGTAACCGCGATTCCCCCGATGCTTTGCGGAGGATTGCTACGGAAGCCGGTCATCAGGGCACCGATTTGCGCCAGTCCGTCTTTTCCTTTCAGCGTCCGCGATGCCAACGTTTCACGATAGTAACCGAATTCTTCATAAAGTTCATCCAGCACATCGATCAACGTCTTCCTTTGACGTTTATAATAAGCTGCGGCTTCGCAAATCAATGTAGAAGCAACGATAGCATCCTTATCGCGGGCATAGTTCCCGGCCAGGTATCCATAGCTTTCCTCATAACCGAACAAATAAGTAAAATCTCCCGTTTTTTCGAATTCGTTCATCTTTTCGCCGATATATTTAAACCCGGTCAGCGTATTGAATACCGTCGCCCCGTAATGGCGGCCGATAGCGGCTCCAAGTTCGCTGGTAACGATCGTTTTTACGACCGCGCCGTTGGCCGGAAGCTTGCCTGTTTCTTTCATTTGGCTCAAAACATAATGCACGAGAATGGAACCGGACTGGTTTCCGGTTAAAATTTCATACTCGCCATTGGCATCTCTCACCACCGCGCCCATCCGGTCCGCATCGGGGTCCGTTCCGATAAGAATATCGGCGCCGACCTGTTTGCCGAGCTCGATCGCCATCTTAAACGCCTCGCGCTCTTCCGGATTCGGGGATTTCACAGTAGAGAAATTGCCGTCCGGTTGCTCTTGCTCCTTGACGATATGAACCTGGGTGAACCCGATCTTTTGAAGCGCCTGACGGACTGGCAGATTGCCGGTGCCATGCAGCGGCGTAAATACCACAACGATGTCCTTGGCAGCGCCCGAAGCCATTAGCTCACGGTTTACGCTCGTAGCCGCTACAGTCTCCACAAACGCCTCGTCTTCCGCTTCGCCAAGCCAAACAAGCAGCCCTTTGGCTTCCGCCTCTTCACGGCTCAAGCGCTTCACTTCGGCAAGCGAGGTCAACGCCTGTATGTTGCCGATCACGCGCTCCGCTTCATGAGGCACTAACTGTCCGCCGGAAGCATTATACACCTTGTAGCCGTTATATTCCGGCGGATTATGGCTTGCCGTGACCACGATACCTCCGGTTGCCTTCAAGCTGCGCACCGAAAAAGACAACTGCGGCGTAGGACGAAGCGACGGGAACAGCTTCGCAACGATACCGTTGCCGGCCAATACGAGCGCTGCTTCCAGAGCGAACTCGGGGGAAAAATGGCGGCAATCATGCGCAATGACCACTGAAGGCTGGCCTGCCTTACCGGCATGCTCCTCCAGTATATATTTGGCAAAGCCCTGCGTAGCCCGGGCAACTGTATAACGGTTCATCCGATTGCTGCCTGCGCCGATTACGCCGCGAAGCCCGCCTGTACCGAACTCCAGGTCCCGGTAGAACCGGTCTTCGAGTTCAGCCTGGTTGCTTTCCAAAGCAAGCAGTTCTTGTTTTGTCGGCTCATCGATGGAAGGATCGTTCAGCCAGCTATCCACTTTTTCTCTAATGCTTAAATTTTGTTCAGTCATGGTTTCAAAAGTCCTCCTAACACAAAATTAATATCATATATAAGATGAACAGAAATATGATGCAGGCAAGGGAGTAAAATGATTCCGAAGAAACTGAAAGCTTTCTGAAGGAAAGCTGCATCGGAAGCATATAAGCTTTGTGGTCGTCTTTGTTACCGGATTTCTACCTATTTGATCATACATAATCAAGAAATCTGGGAACAACAGCGATCGCAGGAACACTTTACGTACTTGCTCCAATATCCATTTCAATAGTTCATCTTATATAGAAACTCTAAACCTCAGGATAACGCAAACATAATTTCGCCTTCTGCGACAACTTTATCATCGACTTTAGCGACCGCTTGGCCTTTGCCGATCGACCCCTTCATGCGGGTAATTTCCACTTCCAGGCGAAGCTGATCTCCCGGAACGACCTGTCCGCGGAAACGAAAACCGTCCATGCCGGCGAGAAAACCGATCTTCCCCCGGTTGCTCTCCACATTCAAAATCGCAGCCGCCCCCACCTGGGCCAAAGCTTCGGCTATCAACACTCCCGGCATGACCGGAAAATCGGGAAAATGACCTACAAAAAACGGTTCATTGATCGTTACGTTTTTGATTCCGACTGCTCTCTTGCCGTCCTCCATCTCCAAGATCCGGTCCACGAGCAAAAACGGCGGGCGGTGCGGAATAATCTCCTGAATTTGTTTGATATCGAGCATTATGTAATACCCCTTTCGAATTTTCTATAAACTCCAAGTTTGAAGTGCTTTCTAGGCCAAAAGACTTTCGTATCCGTATAAAAGGTAAAGCAGACGGCTACACTGTAATTATCCTTCGCGTCTGCAGAAGCGAAGGTTAAGATAAGGGGCTTATCCGCAAGCGGTTCCTGCCGCATACGGATAAAGCCCTTTTGATTTTCAACCTGGTGTACAGTCCCCCATCATTATACATTTTATGACCATAAAAAGAAAACTCCCGATTCCGGGAGCCATCCATCAAATCATTCAGTTTCTTCCATTATATACATAATCATTTCCGCGAACTAAGCGGCCGTTCAGGGAGCGAATACCAGATCGAATACATGCTGCCACGTGCTCCACTCAAAAACGCCGCCGATGTCCTGTTTACCCAAAACTACAAAGCCGACAGCCGTTCCGCCGACAAGCGCAATAACAAGGAACAGAAGCACCAGTACGATTCGCAGGAGGGTGATCCACCCGGACCGTTTCTTAACGGCCGGGCTATTCTCTTCGGTCATGACTGTCCACCTACCCGCGCAAGTTATTAGCCAAACCCATCATGGTTTCACTGGACGAGAGCGCCCGGGCCGCAAGCTGATAAGCCCTTTGGACCTGAAGCATTTCGGCCATTTCATCCGTCAAATTAACGTTAGAGCTCTCAAGCGCTCCTTGCCGAATCTGGGCTTGCTGATTCGCTGGTAGCGAAATCGTTTCACTCAGTACGTCCACTTCAATCGCGCCTGCAGCAAGCACGAACAGGTTCCCGTCGACCTGCTCCAAAGCATCCGGCCGGATCGGAGTCATCAGTTGAATCCGTCCGAGATCCGTTGCTACATCCCCGTCCACGGCACGAATATCTCCCTGACCATCAATCTGCAGCTTGGAACCCGCAGGAACTTCAATCGGTTCTCCATCGGCATTTAACACGAAATGACCCGAATTATCGACCAAATAGGCGGATCCCGCATTTTCCGGATCCTGTTGGAGATGGAAGTTACCCGCCCGGGTGTATGCAATCCCGTTCGGGGTAAGCACCGAAAACAGCGCATTCCCTTCGATGGCAAGATCGGTAGGATTGTCGCTTTCTTTAATCGAGCCTTGACTAAAATTACTCGTAATCGACGTCATTCTGGAACCGAATCCAAGGTCGAAGCCGGAAGGCGTGGCCCGGCCGGTCAGTTTCATCTTGGAAGTCTGCTCTTGAACACGGGTCAATGTATCTTCAAAGGACGCTTCCTTCCGCTTGTAACCGACATTGTCCAGATTGGCAATATTCTCGGAAAGCACATCCAGCCGCTGCTGAATCCCGTTCATTGAAACCATGGCACTAATCATGGAGTTGTTCATGTGGCACCTCCTGAGTTTAAACTTGGTCTATACACGTCCGATTTCATTTACCGCTTTATCCAAGCTCTTATCATAATATTGAATAATTTTCTGGTTCGATTCATAAGCGCGCTGTGCGGCGAGCAAGTCCACCATTGCCTGCGCTGTATCCACATTAGAAGACTCCAGATAGCCTTGGCGCACTACAGCTTCATCCGCCACGGCAAGTCCAACACGAATGTCCGCCACTTCCGGATCTTCCGCCCGGTATACGCCATTGCCTTCACGGACCAGTTCCTGCGGCCGGTTGACCACGGCAACCCCAAGCTTGGCCGCTACCGTCGGCACACCATTATCATTATATACCAGATTACCAAGGGCATCACTTTGAAGCTGGTTAATCGACAAGCCCGCAGGCAAAACGATCGGATTCCCGTCGTCGCCAAGCACGCGCTGCCCTTGCGATGTCCGCAGTTCACCTGCGGCATTCACGGTAAAATTGCCATCGCGCGTATAACGGATTTGATCATTATTGTCCATGACGCTAAAGAAAGCTTCCGGACGGTAAGTAACCTCTCCATCTTCATTAACATATTTCCCGGAATCATCGAATGGGATCGGTTGGCCGGTAGCCGGGTCGTTCAGGTTCAAACTGGACAACAACCCGAAATTGGAGGCTTTGCCCGTTTCTCTCAAATCGCCCTGTACGTAAGAGGCCAGGCTTTCTTCCGCAAACACGCCGGTCGACAGCTTGCCAATGCGTTTCGAGTTTCCTGATTCCTTATCACCTACGAGCGAAATTAACATATCCGGAAAAGAGTGGCTGACGGCATTGACCTGCTTATAGCCCGGTGTATTGATATTGGCGATATTTTGCGTCACCGTATCATGCCGGCGTTGCTGCGTTATCATGCCGGATGCTGCGGTATATAGTCCTCTTAACATGGGCAAACCTCCATACTCAACTCATCTATTTTAACCGTAAGAAACACGGTTATATATTCACGATAATACATACCAACACATATCTAATTTATATATCGGCGTATCAGAATTTTTTCTTAATAACCCGGTCCAAATTGTCCAGCATAATGCCTGTCCCCTTGACCACACAATGCATTGGATCTTCTGCGATCAATACCGGCACGCGGAGTTCTTCAATCAGGAGCTCGTCCAATCCGTTCAGCAGAGCGCCTCCGCCCGTCAAAATAACGCCCCGGTCGATAATGTCGGCGGACAATTCCGGCGGAGTGCGCTCCAGCACTGATTTAGCCGCAGTAACAATAGAAGATACGGGATCTGTCAAAGCTTCCTGAATCTCAGCCGAAGTAACGGTAATCGTGAGCGGAAGCCCCGACACCATATCTCTACCCCGGATATCCATTTCAGCAATCCGTCCCGAAGGATGTACCGTTCCGATGCCGATCTTGATATCTTCCGCGGTCCGTTCCCCGATCAACAGCTTGTACTTCGTTTTGATATATTTAATAATGGCTGCATCAAACTTGTCCCCGGCAATTTTAATGGACGAAGCCGTGACGATGTCTCCCATCGAGAGCACCGCCACATCCGTCGTCCCGCCGCCGATATCCACAACCATGTTACCGCTCGGTTCAAAAATGTCCATTCCCGCACCGATAGCCGCAGCCTTCGGCTCTTCTTCCATAAAGACTTCTTTCGCGCCGCTATGCTCTGCCGCTTCGCGAATCGATTTCTGTTCGACCGAAGTAATATTGGTAGGTGCGCAGATCAAAATACGGGGGTGACTGTACCAGCTTCTTCCTCCCACTCGGTCAATGAAATATTTAAGCATCGTTTCCGTAATTTCAAAATCGGCAATAACCCCGTCCCGCAAAGGACGAATCGCAATGATATTACCCGGCGTACGGCCAACCATCCGTCTTGCATCTTCACCTACGGCAAGCACGCGCTTCGCGTCACTGTCGATCGCTACGACTGACGGTTCGTCGAGGACTACTCCCTTTCCTTTGACATGAATCAGCACATTGGCTGTGCCTAAATCAATACCAATATCCTTGCTCATCATCACGATGCTCCCCCAGAACGTATTTTAACAAATTTATGGTAAAAGCTTCTCCCGAATCGCGGAGCGATTCTTCGACAAATGGCTGCAAAAAACCCTCAAAATCCGGGAAATGAGATATATATCCACAATCTTATACCATATTTAAAAATACCATACTTTGGGGGAGGTGTTCAATCACATTCCTCCGGGATGCCAAACATATTATTTACCCGCTAACGCGCCGAGCTAATCACCTCCCGTTTGGATTGGCCTTTTTTCTTATACTTGATCTTTGTTGCTTCCCCTCCACGAAGGTGTCTGATCGACTTATGGTATTCGAGAATGTGCTTGACCTGGTCCGCCAAATCCGGATTAATCTCCGGCAAACGCTCGGTTAAATCCTTATGCACCGTGCTTTTAGATACGCCGAATTCTTTGGCTATGGTCCGAACCGTATGCCGAGTTTCCACAATGCAGCGACCTATTTTAATCGTCCGTTCCTTGATGTAATCGTGCACGCTCCCGCCTCCCTACTCGAGATAGTTTGGTACATTATATGAGGGGCGTGCCCATATATTCTTTGTTTCCAAGCCTGACAAGCCCGGGCGAGGCCAATTATTTTGACAAGGGCTCCTTGTCCACGGGGAAAAATCCGGTAAAACAAAGGGAAATCGCAGGGGTCCGGACAACGAAAAAACAAGCGGAGAGCCTGTGCTCTCCGCTTGCTTGTTGTTAACCTTATTCGTGTTTCGGCAGAACGTTAGCCGGATTGATCAATTCGCCATTTTCATACACCGCGAAGTGGACATGGTTGCCGAGATCTTTTTCCATCTCGTTACGACCGGCGGTTGCAATAAGATCGCCTTGCTTTATTTCGGCGTCCTTTTTCACTTTTACATCCGTCAAGCTCTCGTAAACGGTTTTCAAGTTGTTGGCATGTGTAATTTCAACTACAAAACCGAGCAAGGGAACTTCTTCCACACGGGTTACTTTGCCGCCCATAGCGGCCGTAACTTCGAATGCCTGATTATCCTTCCGCGCCAGGTCGATCCCTGTATTCGCAATAAAGGTATCATTGTACTGGACAAGTGCAGCTTCATGATCTTCCGCACTGGCCTCATTGTCATAAAACGGCTTCACGACGGACACTTCCGCAGCATTGGCTACCGGCCATGCCAGATCTTCGGCAGTCGCGACGGTCTCGGCGGCTTTGTCTTTGCCGTTCTCTTTCGCGGCGTCCTGACCCAACAGGTCTTCGCCCGGCTGCTCCATGGAGTTCGTCACACTGGCAGGCGTGGAATCCATCGGCTTGTGGCTGGCATCCTGGTAGACCCACACTAAAGTTAGTATAATTGCCGCTGCTGCCATGTACGCCGCCGGGTAAACCCATCTCTTGGACAATACTTTTTTCCATGCGGATACCGGTACTACCGGCTCTCCCATTGCAATTTTAGGAGATTCCTCATGGGGCTTCTTTTTGTTGTTTTGTTCATTCATTGCTCATCACCTCAGTAACAGTGTTACCGGGGCCGGAGCTTTTATACTTCGCTTATACTATTTTTCTGAAAATTTAAAAGATATCTTAATTTGCTCAAACCTCCTTCAAAAGACGCGCCGCTTGTTGAAAGGAGATCCCGGTGTAATAGTGTTTGAGAATTTGAGTGGTAGTATATCCTTGCTGGGCCATGCCGTTTGCTCCCCACTGACTCATTCCCACGCCGTGACCGTAGCCGTAGGTAGTAATTTTCACATTGCCTCCGTCCTGCCGGATTTTGAACTGACTGGAACGGAGCCCCAGCTTCTCGCGAATCTCTCGACCCGTATAAACGTAGTCTCCTACCTGAATTTCTTTTATACGCTGTCCGGAAGTGAAAGAAATCGTCCGAAAGAGGTTGCCGGAAGAAGCGTTCTTCTTTCCGCCGGCCGATACCCGCACCGCAGGAACGGTCTGTCCGAGTTTTCGAAAAACATCATTAAGAGAGAGAGTCACCGTCTCTTCATTATTTGGATTGACTAGACTGTCCCATGGACTGGGGACACTGCGGAGATAAGGAACTTTGACCGACCAATACTCCTCCGAATTTTCCGTAAACCCCCCACTGGCCGAAAAGAAGGAGGCTGTAATGGGCTTGCCCCGGTAAGTCATTACGATACCGCGCGTTTCTTGAACGGCTTGCTCCAGCTTGGTCAGTTTTTCGCCTTTTCCGTTCTTTGACCACTGTTCCAGCGTTTTTTGAGGGACATACGCTTGGTGAACCACGGTATCCAGGACGTCCGCGTTGCCGCCAGGGACACCGCTTACGTCACCTGCAGCGAGTCGGCGGACGATAAAAGTGCGGGCCGCGATCGCTTGCGCTTTGAGCGCTTCCGGCTCAAAGTCCGCCGGCATCTCGGCGGCCAGCACGCCGGTCACGTATCGCTCGAGCGGCAAGGTTTCCACGGCGCCGGTGTCCGTAAGGTACACGCGCACCGGCGTTTTGTCCGCGGCGGCCGAGGCTTCCGCCGGGACGAGCTGCTCCGTGCCAGCGCCGCCCTCGGCCCCCGGCGGCTGCGGCGGTGCCTGCGCAGCCGTCGGAGCGGCGGGCACCGGCGGCGGGCCCGCTCGCCCGGCAAGCAGCGCGGGCAGTAGCACCGCGAGCGCGGCCAGGGCCGCCAGCCCGGCTGCGAGGGACACGATGCCCTTCCTTCTTCTTCCGCGTTGGCGGAAGGAGGAAGGGCGGCGGCCCCGCGCGCCGGGCGAGACGCGCACGCGCAGCGGCGCCTCGCCGTCAGCTGGGGCGGCCCCAGCCCCAGCCCCCACGCTGCGCTGCGCGGGAGCCCCTTGCGGCTGTTGCAACGCGCCGCGCCCGGGAACTGTCCCGGGATCCCTATCCATTCCCGGGGTTCCATCTCCACTCTTCACCCCGCCCACCTTCACGGTGATTCTATGATTTGTTTCCCCCGCTTTTAACGGTCCCCATTTCTCGTTCATTTGAAATTTACCTCCATCCGGCTTCATGCTGCAGCGTGTGAACACCTGCTGACAAGCTTTTTCATATCCTAGCGTTTCGAAAGGTTATAGCTATTGCTCGATATACTTATAGATATGAGTTTCGCCCATCTGCTAGAACCCGATCGCACAAGAGGTTTGCAGGAGTATGGAACCAAACGACACAGTTTATTCATAGGATTCGGATTAGACTCAAACATACCGTTTCAATACATTTCATATATATAGGGTGTTAAAACGCTTTCTTAATTATGTATCCATTTATCGTGTGACAGAAGTAATAAAGAAAGAAGTAAAGTTTCGGCGAATGTGCCTTGCAGACAACAAAAAGACCATACCCGTGATCGGGCATGGTCTGCGTTTTCTTAGTTATTTAAGCCCAGCTAGGCTGAATTTTGAGCAGCGGCAGATCCTCTTGTGCGGCGACAGTTACTTTTCCCGCTTCCGGAGCCGATTCTTTGCCTTCCGTAATGCGCCAGATATCAGCACCAAGTCCGGACAACTTTTCAGCCAAATGTACATACCCGCGGTCAATATGATGCGTACCGCTGACTTCGGTCGTTCCATCAGCGACCAAGCCGGCAATGATCAAAGCAGCCCCTGCTCGCAAGTCCGTAGCGCATACTTTCGCGCCGCTCAGTTTTGCTCCGCCGGTTACGATCGAACTGCGGCCTTCCACTTTAATTTCCGCATTCATCAGACGGAACTGATCCACATGCATGAACCGGTTCTCGAACACGGTTTCCGTAACGACGCTTGTGCCTTCCGACACGAGCAACAGAGCCATCATTTGCGACTGCATATCCGTCGGGAATCCTGGGTATGGCAAAGTTTTGACATCCACGGCTTTCAACGGTTTATCGGCGATAACACGGACTCCATTTTCATATATATCCACACGGACGCCCATCTCTTCCATTTTGGAAATAATCGGACCGAGATGATCCGCGATCGCCCCTTCCACAAACACGTTTCCTCCAGTCATGGCTGCCGCGATCATAAAGGTGCCTGCTTCAATACGATCAGGAATCACGGTATGCTCCACGCCGTGAAGCTTCTCAACGCCTTCAATCCGGATAACGCCGGTACCGGCTCCCCGAACTATAGCACCCATGCCGTTCAAATAATTTGCCAAATCCACGATTTCCGGTTCCTTGGCCGCATTCTCGATGACTGTTGTTCCTTCGGCCAATGTGGCCGCCATCATGATGTTTTCCGTTGCCCCTACGCTGGCTACATCCAGATAAATCTTAGCGCCGCGCAGACGGCCTTGGGATCTGGCTTCAATAAAGCCTTGGCCCAGGTTGATTTCTGCACCCATCGCCTCAAAGCCCTTGAGATGCTGATCAATCGGTCTTGTACCAATGGCACAGCCGCCAGGCAATGAGATTCGCGTATAACCCGTTCGAGTCAGCAAAGGACCCATGACAAGAAAAGACGCCCGCATTTTCCGCACCCATTCGTACGGCGCTTCACAGGATGCGATAGTTCGTGCATTAACCGTAATGACTTCACGGTCATATGTAACGGTCGCTCCTAGCGATTCCAATACTTTATTAATGGTCATCACATCATCCAACGGAGGTGCGTCGCGTATCACGCTTACGCCTTCCTCACCCAACAAGGATGCTGCAATGATTGGCAGCACTGAATTTTTAGCTCCGCTAACTTTAACGTTCCCGGCCAAAACATTGCCACCGCGGACGATAAATTTGCTCATCTTGGTTCCCTCCGCGCGTTCATTTTCACCATTTTCCTTAAATTTCATCATATCACCGGTCATTTGAGGCGCACAAGGCTCTAAACCTGTCGAAAAGTCGAAATATGCCGAGGAAACGGCACTCTCTCCAAGCCAGGGTCTGCTTAACGTATCGTAGTCCTTATTCACCATTGTTGACACTTGTGTTTGATGTTATTCGACAATTTCCCTCGTCCCTATAGTCTAACACACTTATAACCAAAGACTTAGGAATTAAAACATATAACGCAGCATTTGCGTGTATCCCCAATACTCCAGCACGAAGGCCGCGACAAATCGTCCCAGAACGACGGACAACAGCAAATGAAGCAGCTTGCCCTGCGCTCCCTTCGGATGGCGGATGAATAAATCCAGCTTGAGGGTTTGCAGCGCCCACCATGACAGGGCGATACATGCCAATGATACGAGGATCGCCGTTAGGCCGTTTACCCCGACCGAAGTGAGTACAGAATCGACCGGATTCACATGAGCTTCCTCCCCGACACGATATATTTATGCCGCAGACACCCAATCGGTTAATAGAAGTCCCCTAAATATATCGGATAAAGTAATGTAAAAATATAGACCCTATATATCATACTTGCCAGCGTGATAATAATCCAGCATTTCTTTCAGTTGCAAAGGCTTCCAATATCATCTATTATTCATTTTATTCAATTTTTGTATCCCGAGGAAAGGAATGAGTCCAATTATGATCGCCGAAATCATCGTCTACACGTTGGCTGACGCCAAAATCGCGGCTTTTCACGGGGCTGATCGTCTGGAAATAATTACAACCCCCGCAGAAGGCGGCTTAACCCCTTCACCCGGGCTTGTCCAGATGATCCGGGAACAAGTGGATGTGGATCTCCGCGTGATGATCCGTCCGCATAGCCGGAGCTTTAGTTACACTGAGGACGATATTCAGAACATGGAACGCGATATCGCGACATTTCGTGCCATCGGCGTTTCCGGATTCGTCCTTGGGGTGCTTAAGCCCCAGGGTCACATTGACGAAAGCCACCTTGCCCGCCTGTTGAAGGCCGCCGATGGAATGCCCGTAACGTTTCACAGGGCCTTTGATGAAACGCCGGATCTGGAGCAAGCTTTTGCCGTTCTAAGCCGCTATCCACAAGTCACGCACGTGCTCACTTCAGGCGGGAAACCCTCCGTTCTCGAGGCGGCCGGAATGATCCACCGGCTTCATCAGCTTGGCGAAATGAACGGGCCTACGGTGCTTCCGGGAGCCGGACTCACACCGGACCGGCTGGAAGATTTCCTGAAGGAAACGAAAGTGCATGAGTTTCATATGGGTTCCGGGGTGCGCAGGAACGGAAATATCATGGAGCCGATCGATCCTGACCAACTGGCCCGGGTTCGCGAAATTGCAGACCGTTTCCAATAAGGTTGACTATAATATGTTCGTTGTGGTCAGCAGCAATTCCTGCTATAGACAATAATCGACATTACCCATGCGAATTTATTGCTCCTGCAGTGGCGTTCCAAATTACGACAAAAAACCGGGCACCTGAGGTGCCCGGTTTTTGCTTATCCTACTCTTTAGAGCGGCTGGAGACATTGATCCGGGTGATAGCTCTTTGAAGCGACAATTCCGCACGACGATGATCGATCCGGTCTTGCGCGCTGCCACCTGCAGTCAATCTGCGTTCGGCGCGTTCCCGGGCCGCGATCGCCCGCTCCACATCAATCTCTTCCGGCAATTCGGCGCTTTCCGCCAGAACGATGGTCTTATCCCCTTGAACTTCGATAAAACCGCCGTGAACGGCGATCGTCAGCGTCTTTCCGCCGGATTTGATCACGATCGGAGCCACCTGCAACGGGGTAACAAAGGGAATGTGCCCCGGCAGGATGCCGAGTTCCCCTTCCAGTCCGCGGACCGTCAGGCTTTCCACTTCACGGGAGAACACGACGTGCTCCGGTGTGACGATTTCCAATAAAAAGGTGCTCACTTTCATCCCTCCTGTTTCGTGGGACGTTCATTTCTGAAGCATCCGCGTTAACGGTGCGTATTACAGAGTTTTCGCTTTTTCTACAGCTTCTTCAATCGGACCGACGAAAAGGAAGGCCGCTTCCGGAAGATCGTCGTGTTTGCCGTCCAAAATTTCTTTGAAACTGCGTACGGTCTCAGCGATCGGCACGTACTTCCCTTTAAGGCCGGTGAACTGTTCAGCTACGTTAAACGGCTGCGAAAGGAAACGCTCTACCTTCCGGGCACGCGCTACGAGCACTTTATCGTCCTCGGACAATTCGTCCATACCAAGGATGGCGATAATATCTTGCAGCTCTTTATAACGAGCCAGAAGTTGCTTAACGCCTTGCGCTACATTGTAATGCTCTTCGCCGACGATTTCCGGAGTCAAAATCCGGGAACTGGAAGCCAGCGGATCCACGGCAGGGAAAATCCCTTTCTCGGAAATTTTACGCTCCAGGTTCGTCGTTGCATCAAGGTGAGCAAACGTAGTCGCAGGAGCAGGGTCAGTATAGTCATCCGCAGGCACATAAATGGCCTGAATCGAGGTAACCGAGCCTTTTTTCGTTGAAGTAATCCGTTCTTGAAGCTGGCCCATTTCGGTAGCCAGCGTAGGCTGGTAACCTACCGCAGAAGGCATCCGGCCGAGCAAAGCCGACACTTCAGAGCCCGCTTGGGTGAAACGGAAGATATTATCGATAAACAACAGTACGTCCCGGCCTTCCTGGTCGCGGAAGTACTCCGCCATCGTCAAGCCGGTCAAAGCCACGCGCAAACGAGCGCCTGGAGGTTCGTTCATTTGTCCGAACACCATCGCCGTTTTTTCAATAACGCCGGATTCCGTCATTTCCATATAAAGGTCATTACCTTCGCGGGTACGTTCCCCTACGCCGGCAAATACGGAAATACCGCCATGCTCATGGGCGATGTTACGGATCAATTCCTGAATCGTTACGGTTTTACCTACGCCCGCACCGCCGAACAAACCGATTTTACCGCCCTTGGCATAAGGAGCCAACAAGTCGATAACTTTGATCCCGGTTTCCAGGATCTCGGCTTGCGTCGACAAATCTTCGAATTTCGGAGGTTCGCGGTGGATCGGATTGCGAACATCGGTCGCAACCTGACCTTTGTTGTCGATCGTTTCTCCGAGTACGTTAAATACGCGGCTCAATGTAGCTTCACCAACAGGCACGGAGATCGGCGCACCCAAGTCCTCGGCTTCGGTACCGCGCACCAGTCCGTCCGTCGAGGACATGGCGATACAGCGAACCAGGTTGTCTCCCAAGTGGTTGGACGCTTCCAAAATAAGATCGCCCGCAC
Organism: Fontibacillus phaseoli; assembly: GCF_003337355.1. Taxonomy (GTDB): domain Bacteria; phylum Bacillota; class Bacilli; order Paenibacillales; family Paenibacillaceae; genus Fontibacillus; species Fontibacillus phaseoli. Next base: position 169,623 of record NZ_QPJW01000005.1, read on the forward strand.
CTTCCTGCGCGTTCTGCTTTACAATTCTAATGGCGTTAAAGATTTCCGGCAGTTGACCGCGACCAAACTCGATATCAACGACCGGACCCATTACGCTAACAACGCGTCCTTTGTTCATCTTAGTTCCCTCCTATAAGTTTTGCGGGGCACATCATAATTCACAACAAAACTACTCGGAAGTTGATTCCATGAGCTTTGCAACTCCGCAAACTGTCATCGTAACCGTTTATGAAGCCGTGCGGGATCCACTGAAAAGAGTCAAAGGGCAACTAGGCGCTGACTTTCTTCAGAAGATTCACCCGGCTCGTGTCTGCTACCCAAATTACGAGCTTTTTCAGCCTTGTGCGTTCGCTCCTGCGACAATTTCCGTAATTTCCTGGGTAATAGCCGCTTGGCGCGCACGGTTGTAAGTGAGAGTCAGTTCATTGATCATCTTCGTCGCATTTTTTGTCGCACTGCCCATTGCCGTCATTTTTGCGCCGAGTTCGCTTGCCTTGCCTTCCAAAAGCGCGCTGAAAATCAAGGTTTCGGCATATTTCGGCAATAACACTTCCAATACCGCTTCCGGAGACGGTTCGTATTCATACATAGCCGTTCCCCCGTGATGTTCCACATTTTCAAATGGAAGCAGGCGGTCGACGGTCGGTCTTTGGGTAATCGCATTAATAAACTGGCTGTAGCAAATGAAAACTTCGTCATATTGCTCCAGTTCAAATCCTTGCACAGCTGCATAGGCCAGCGATTTAATGTCGGCGAATTTAGGTGTATCCGACAATTCCGTTACCGACTGAACCACAGGAAGATCCCGGCGCGTAAAATAATCACGGCCTTTGCGGCCGATGACGAACAAACCATACTCTTCCTTGGACGTATGTTTGCTCTTGAGCGTATCCATCACGTTGCGGAGCAGGTTCGCATTGTATCCGCCAACGAGACCGCCGTCGGAAGTGATTACGATATAAGCCGTACGCTTCACCGCACGCGAAACCAGCATTGGATGAGAGACGCCGTCCGAACCGGTTGCGATGCTGGACACCACTTCCTTCAACTTTTCAACGTAAGGACGTGAAGCCTGAGCTTTCTCCTGCGCCTTTCTCAGCTTGGCTGAAGCCACCATTTCCATCGCTTTCGTGATTTGGCGGGTATTCTGAACGCTCTTGATCTGGCGTTTTATTTCGCGCATCCCTTTTGCCATGATTTCACCACCTTCGAACTTTGGCGAAGCCAAAGTTACTTCGTAAGCATATTCTTAGTTTTGGCGTAGTCAAAACTACTTCGTAAGCAATAGCTGAACTTTGGCAAAGCCAAAGCAGGATTAAACACAGTCACAAACCGGCGATCCGGCAACAAGCCAGGGCCGGTTTATGCATTTTTTATACGGAAGTCGCAAAGCCCTTTTTGAACTTTTCAATGACCTCTTTAAGTTTTGCTTCATTATCGGCCGTGAGATCCTTCGTGTCGCGGATGGATTGGAGCACTTCATCATGCTGGCTCTTCACAAAAGACAGGAATTCGGCTTCAAAACGGCGCACATCACCAAGTGCGATGTCATCCAGGTAGCCTTTGACAGCCGTATAAAGGCTGATTACCTGCTCTTCAACCGCCAAAGGCTGGTTGACACCTTGCTTCAGGATTTCCATCATCCGGGAACCGCGGGTCAAGCGCGCTTGCGTCGACTTGTCGAGGTCGGAACCGAATTGGGAGAACGCTTGAAGCTCGCGGTATTGAGCCAGATCCAGACGGAGCGTACCGGCAACCTTCTTCATCGCCTTAATTTGGGCGGATCCCCCTACCCGGGATACGGAAATACCGACGTTGATCGCCGGACGTTGGCCGGAGTAGAACAGATCCGATTCCAGGAAGATCTGACCGTCGGTAATGGAGATTACGTTGGTCGGAATATACGCGGATACGTCCGATGCTTGGGTTTCGATAAATGGAAGCGCAGTAATCGAACCGCCGCCGAGTTCATCGCTCAGTTTCGCTGCACGTTCCAACAAGCGGGAGTGCAGATAGAAAACGTCACCCGGATATGCTTCGCGGCCCGGAGGACGACGGAGCAGCAAGGACAGCTCGCGGTAAGCAGCCGCTTGTTTGGACAAGTCATCATAAATAATGAGGACATGCTCGCCTTTGTACATAAAGTACTCGCCCATAGTTACGCCAGCATATGGCGCAATGTACAAGAGCGGCGAAGGTTCCGATGCGGATGCCGTTACGACGATCGTGTAATCGAGTGCTCCATGGCGACGGAGCGTTTCCACTACGTTAACTACCGTGGATTGCTTTTGGCCGATCGCGACATAAATACATTTTACGCCGTTGCCTTTTTGGTTAATGATGGTATCGATAGCGATTGCCGTTTTACCGGTTTGGCGGTCGCCGATGATAAGTTCCCGCTGGCCGCGGCCGATCGGAACCATCGAGTCGATCGCCTTGATCCCGGTTTGCATCGGTTCATGAACCGATTTCCGGTCGATTACGCCTGGCGCATTGTTCTCGACAGGACGGAATTCCGTAGTCGCGATCGGACCTTTGCCGTCCACCGGTTGACCCAGCGGATTTACAACGCGGCCCAGCAAAGCTTCGCCAACCGGAACCTGCATGATTTGTCCTGTGCGTTTCACTTGATCGCCTTCACGAATTTCGCTGTATGGCCCCAGTATAACAACACCGACATTGCTTTCTTCCAGGTTCAACGCAAGCCCAAAAACGCCATTCTCAAACTCAAGCAGTTCGTTTGCCATGGCGTTCTCAAGTCCGTGGACACGGGCGATACCGTCACCAACTTGAATAACGGTGCCGACTTCGGCCACTTCAATTTCCGATTTATATTGTTCGATCTGACTTTTAATCAGTGAACTGATCTCTTCAGGTCTGATACTCAAGTGTTTCACCCCTATCTACAGTGCTTGTCTTCGAAAAGACTTTTCAAGCCGTTCCAGCTTGCCGGACAAACTTCCATCGTACACAGTATCGCCGATTTTCACCTTGATACCGCCCAGTAATTCTTTGTCCACTTCATTGATGACGCGGATTTTCTTGCCTACGAGAGTACCGAATTCCTTGGCAACCTCTTGTTTCTCCTTTTCGTTCAGAGAATAGGTGCTGTATACCAGCGCATCGGCAAGTCCTAAAGCATCGCCGGTAATTTTGGTATAGCTGTTCAAAACCTCAGGCAATATTCCGGTTCTTCCCCGTTCAATCAGCAGTTTTGCCAAGGAGATGATCGGTTGCGACAACTTCCCTTCCAAGCCAATACCGATCGCATTCCATTTCGCTTCCGCTGAAATATTTGGACTTAAAATAAAGCTTTGGATCTCATGATCCACGCACATAACCTTAACTAGAGCCTGCAGCTCCTGCTCAAGCTCCAAGGTACGTCCTTCCTGCCCGGCTATTTCAAAAAGAGCTCTCGCATATCTGCTCGCTACCACTGTTTCCCGGCTCATGATTTATTACCTACTTCATTCAGGTATTGGTCCACGAGCTTTTCCTGCTCCGCAGGATTGCTTTCAACTTCCCGCTCAATCAGCTTGGAGGCGATATTGACGGAATAAGCGCCGATTTCGCCGCGCAAGGCTTCAATCGCTTTCATTCTCTCAATTTCAATATCACGAATGGCTTCATTCTTCATGCGGTTCGTATCATTCTTCGCCTGATCAAGTATGTCTTTCGCCTGTTTGCTACTGCTCTGTCTGGATTGCTCGATAATTTCGAAAGCATCCTGACGCGCTTGCTTTAGAGCTTCCTTCTGCTCTTCAACATAAACAGTAGCCTGCTCTCTAGTTTGCTTCGCCTCTTCCAATTGGTTCCGCACCAGTTCACGGCGTTGTTCCATGATCGCAAACAGTTTACCGAAAGCATATTTGCTAAGTAGCCAATACAGAATGGCAAATGAAATCATTGTAATTACAATATTCTCCCACAGGACGTTCACCGATGTCACTCCTTTCCGTTAGCTACAACTTGCACTAGAATTGAGATGTTTCGATACTCATAAAACGAAGGCGCGGATGGCATCGGCCCTCCCCGCCAAACCGTAGCTATTTATTAAGAGAACATGATCAGGAACGCGATAACGGTAGCGGCCAGAGGCACAACTTCTACGATACCTACCCCGATATACATCGTCGTTTGCAACGGACCGCGAGCTTCAGGTTGACGGGCAATCGATTCTACTGTTCTACTTACGATCATACCGTTACCAATACCTGCGCCAAGTGCACCCAAACCAACCGCTATAGCTGCTGCCAAAAAATTCATTTAATTTTCCTCCTTAAATTGGTCAATTTTATGTTTGATATAATAGACCTCTTTGAGCTAGCCAAGAGGCAAACCCAATGAGTTTATCAATGACTTTCTTCTTCATGAATCGTTGTCTGTGCGATATAAACCATGGTCAAAATCGTAAAGATGTACGCCTGGAGAGCGCCGACAAAGATACTGAACCCTTGCCATATCCCCATAAACGGAATGCCCAGGAAGCCCATCTTCAAAATAACCGTGATCAGGACCTCACCCGCAAAGATATTAGCGAACAACCGGATCGCCAATGCGATTGGCTTGGCCAAGTTCTCGATAATATTTAGTGGGAGAAAGACAGGGAATGGTTCGATATAGTGTTTGAGATAGTGTTTCCGGTTGTACTTCAGGCCGAGAACATTCATCAGGAAAAAGACGATCAGAGCCAGACCCGCAGTTACGGAAATATCGGCTGTAGGAGATTTCCACCAGAGAATTTCGGCATGTTCGCCATGGCTGAGATTACGTGTCGCTTCAATAATATGTCCGAAAATGGACTCCGGCTGATGCGCTTCTGTGATGATTCCCATCGGCAAGCCGAGCAAATTCGATACAAAAATAAATAGAATCAGCGTCAATCCCAAAGTGATGTAAGGTTTCCCTTTCTTCAGATCCATAGCACTTCCGACGATCCCTTGAACGAACTCCACAACCCATTCCATAAAGTTTTGAAGTTTCCCCGGATTCTCTACCGACAGATTTCTGGTAGCCAGTCTGCAAAGCACGAAAACGATCAAGCAGCTGACAAACAGCATCAGAACGGCGGAGAAATCAAGATTGAATCCACCAAGGTTGATTATCGGTGCTTCATGCATGTGTACGTACTCACCCCTTTCCACTGTTCAGCTAATCAAGACTTGTTTCTTAAGCTGATTACTATACTTGCCGGTATGGTCAGAATCTGCGGCACAAACACACCGATGATGGCGCCAATCATGGACACCTGCTCGAATTTCGCCGCAATCATTACCGTAACAAAAACCAGACAAATTCTAGTAATGAACCCGAAACTGTAGCGCTTCTTCTCTTGGCTGACCACGAGGTTAACCAGCCCCCGTACCTTCGCCGACAAGAAGCGGACATACACCAATCCAGCTGCAAGGCCCAGAATCAATCCATTGCATAATGGCCTATGCTCCGGGAGAAAAGCCCATCCAAGAAACAAGGCAGATAACATTAACAGAGTTATCCGGGACACGACCGTAACAATGGAGTTCAAATCATCCATTCTGCTCCCCCATAAACTTATAGATTAGAACAATAATGTTAACGATTCCCAGAACAAGACCCAGGATCGTTCCGAGAGCGATCCAAACCTCAGAGCCCCCGTAGTGATACACAAGCCATCTTGACAGCAAATAACCCGACAGAATATAAATCACAAGCAGGATACCAGCCCCACTAATATATGAGGCTATTATCCATGGTTTAACTTCTTTGTCAGATTTATTCATCGACGCAATCCTCACTTATTTTACTGAATGTGACGACTTTTTGTCAACGAAAGCGTTAAAGCGATAATTCAAAGGGTGAAAGCAAGAAAGCGTTAAACCGTACAGTATAACTGTATGCTATCTTGACCAGAAACACAATTCTTGATCTTTTTACTTTGTGAACTTTCTGTGAAATCGTTCAGGACGTTCGCTTATAATTCCGAAATGGTGACATAACGCATTGACAATTCGTTCAGACGCCTTTCCATCTCCGTACGGGTTAGCGGCCCGACTCATAGAATTATAAAGCTCACTGTCGCTGAGCAGCGCCTTTGTCCGCTCATATACCATCTCCTCATCCGTGCCGACGAGTTCCAGCGTTCCCGCTTCGATGCCCTCCGGGCGCTCCGTCGTATCGCGAAGCACAAGTACAGGAACGCCAAAAGACGGCGCTTCTTCCTGTAAACCGCCGGAATCCGTAAGGATTAGATGTGTATGTGGATAGAAATTGTGCAAATCCACCACATCCAGTGGCTCGATTAGTTTAATACGGGGATGGTCTCCCAAAGTTTCATACGCCGGTTCTCTCACCGCCGGGCTTAGATGCACAGGATAAACGATGGCCACATCTTCGAATTCGTCCGCGATCCGTCTGACGGCACGGAATATATTCATATGGGGCTCTCCCTGCGATTCGCGCCGGTGCGCAGTCATAAGAATAAGCCGCTTTCCGGCGGCCCACTCCAGCACAGAATTGTTGTAATTCGGCTTTACAGTATATTGAAACACATCCGTTACTGTATTGCCTGTGATATATATGCTTGACTCCGGCTTATTCTCTGTGAGCAAATTCCCGGCGGACCAGTCCGTCGGAGCGAAATGCAAATCCGCCAGTACCCCGGTTAATTGCCGGTTCATCTCCTCCGGATAAGGCGATAATTTGTTCCATGTACGAAGGCCGGCTTCCACATGCCCGATCTTGATTTGCTGAAGAAAAGCCGCATAGCTGGCCAGAAACGTCGTTAGCGTGTCGCCGTGAACGAGTACGATATCCGGCTTCGCTTCACGGAGGACTTCTTCAAGCCCTTGCAACACGCGAATCGTAATTTCGTTAAGACTTTGATTTGGTTTCATGACATCAAGATCATAGTCCGGCACGATACGGAACACGTCCAGCACCTGATCGAGCATTTCGCGGTGCTGTGCTGTCACGCAAACCACGGAATCAATATGCTCGGAATGCTTTTGCAGTTCCAAAATCAACGGAGCCATTTTGATGGCTTCCGGCCTAACCCCGAAAATCGTCATCACTTTGATTTTTGACATAGGTGCTTCCCTTCCTTGAACGTTTCTTATTTCGTACCGTACAACCGGTCACCCGCATCGCCAAGACCTGGAATGATATATCCGTGATCATCGAGACGCTCGTCCAGCGCGGCAACGTAAATATCAACGTCCGGGTGGGCATCATGCACTGCCTTGACACCTTCCGGCGCAGCGATGAGGTTCATCATTTTGATTTGGGTGCAGCCGCGTTTCTTAAGCGCGTCAATTGCCGCAATCGCAGATCCTCCCGTAGCGAGCATCGGATCGATCACGATTAATTCACGTTCCTGTACGTCGGTCGGCAGCTTAATATAATACTCGACAGGCTGCAGCGTCTGGGGATCACGGAAAAGACCCACATGACCTACTTTTGCCGCAGGCAGCAACTTCAGCACTCCATCCAGCATGCCCAGCCCTGCGCGAAGAATCGGAATAAGTCCTAACATGCGTCCCGAGATGACGCGCGATTCCGCTTCAGCCACCGGCGTTTGCACTTTGATTGATTCCAAAGGAATTTCTCTTGTAATCTCATAGGCCATCAGTGTGGCTACTTCATCCACCAATTCACGAAAATCCTTCGTGTTGGTCCGCATATCGCGTATAAATGTCAGTTTGTGTTGAATCAAGGGGTGATCGCATACCACCAATTTTGCCATTGTTTGTCCCTCCGGTTTTATAGCATCCTGTCTTCACTTGCGGCGACATTCTCATTCCCGAGCGTCCCACAAATCTCGTTTATTATATCACTGTCTTTTTCCAATTACCACGAACCTTGTCCCGTCGGCGCCCTTGTTCTGCAGGACGACACAAATTGCAAATGGTTGACGATTTGACGACAGGACAGAGAGACCTTGGCAACAAGTTTCAATGGAATTGGGAGCTGGCTTCAGGCCCCGGTGACGATGCCGACCGGAAAATGAATTTGGATGAAGGCGCGTCTTGATGAAGCAGCGCCTTTTTTTGAAGAAGCGCGGATGCGCCCACCCGATAGCATTATTAATATAGTAGAAGTAATTGACCGTCATGGCGCTGGTACCCATAATAAAAGGATCATTTTCCACCCCTCTAATTCGGGAGATACGACCGCATCTGATGGTAGGCGTCTATAGCTGTCTCAAAAAAATCCTTATAAGATTCCGTATCCATCTTCACCTTTTTGGTTGCGGCATTCTGTCGGCTGACGCCGCGGTGTAGTACCATTTCGCTCACCAGGAAGGAGAAGTCCTGAATATAAAGCCCGCTCACCCCTTCTTCCGCCGGAAAATGACAGTGCCTCCCGATCGGTGGTTGATGCAGATACGGCAGATACGATTGAAAAAGAGATCCAAGTTCACACAGGCAAGCGTGAAGTTGAATCTCGTTATCGTTTAAAAGGGGCGGCTCGATTTGAGATTTGTTTCAATCTTTCTTCCTCTTCTTACAAAATTCCACCTTCATTTTCAGCTGTTCATTTGGTATTTCTGCAGTAAATCAAATTTATTCTTTGACTTTAACTGACAGACCATTTGTTCAACGGATGCAACCAAGTATCCGGCCTCCTCCAGTGTAACCGTTTCATTAAAACTGAGCCTGATACTGCTGGAAGAAATCATTTCATCCTGCGTCATGGCCATTAGTACCCGGCTTTGTTTGGCCTTTGACGAGCAAGCGGATTGTGACGAGACTATGATTCCTTGTTTGGCCAGCATACGGATCATCATCGCCGAAGTGATCCCTCTTCCCTGATATGAAAAGTTAAGGATATGCGGAGAGGAGAGCGGGGGCTGGGGGCTGTTCATAACTAACTCGGAAATCCCTGCCAGCCTGGAATAGACCAGATCATGCAAGGCCATCAGATGCTTGAACTTCTTCTGCTGCTCTTCAAATGCCGCCGCGATGGCTTCGGCTAAACTCAAAACTGCGGGAACATTCGTAGTCCCCGGTCTTATTCCCAGTTCCTGCTCCCCGCCATACAGAAGCGGATCCATCTCAATGTGTTCTTTAGCTATAAGCAGTCCGATACCTTTGGGTCCCCCAATTTTATGTCCTGACACGGTATATAGATCGATATAGTCTAATTCAACCGGTAATTTGCCAAATCCCTGTACCCCATCCACATGAAAAAGAACATGGGGCATCGGCTTCACTAATTCCCCAATTTCGGCAATCGGCTGCACGGCCCCTGTTTCATTATTTACATGCATCACGCTCACGAGGATGGTATTGGCTTGCAGCGACTCCTTCACGGACACCGGACTTACGATCCCTTGGCGATTGACGGGCAGGAAAGACACCTCCACCCCTTCCTTTGCTAGTTGCTTGCCGCATTGGTATACAGATGAATGTTCAATTTCGGATAAAATAATATGGGGATTGCGCCCCGTCCGCTTCATCCAGGCCCGCACCACGCCTATAATCGCAAGGTTATTGCTCTCCGTAGCCCCGGACGTGAAAATAACTTCCGTGGCTTTGACTTGAAGCAGCCGTGCAATTTGCTCTCTGGATTCCTCCACCCGGAGACTGGCCTCGAATCCCATTTCATGCATGGACGACGGGTTGGCATAATATAGTTTGGAGGAATCCATTAGCGTCTGAAACGCCCGGGGATGCAGAGGTGTGGATGCGCAATAGTCGAGATATAGAGAGTTCATCATTTCCTCCTGACATAATTTCTTAAGACTTTTAAGAGATTGCCCGCTCCACGCGTTCCGGCTAGTTCGAGCAACTCATTCGAGGTATAGACCGTTCCTTTGTTGCATACCTGCTGATTCTCATCAATGACCAAGCCGAAGGGATGGGATCGGATGAGAAAGTCCTCTTCCATTTGCTCTGGAGAGAGCGAAACGATTGGCCACTTCCGCTGAAGAAATTCGTCCAGCTCTTTATGGTCTTCATCGCTCCCTGTAGAAAATAGAATAAAGCGGGCATGAGGCAGATGCATCTGCTGAAGCTCGGGCACCAACTCCATGCATCGGACACAGTGCATAGAAATAAACAGCAACACCTTCGTTCCCCGAATGGAACGCAAATTCAATGCGCTGCCGCTCTGATTTATGTACTCTTTAGCCGAGATGAAACTTCCGAGATCCGGTCCGTTTTCGCTAATCATGCGCCTTGCCCTCCTTGCTCCCCTTGCTCAAACTTCAATGTATGATCCATCCCCGTGTCCACAAAGGCTTCAAGCTCCTCCGCATCCTTAACGGTTCCTTTTGTTAAGACATATCCTTCTATAGAGAGAGAATAGTGGTATGGGAAAACCGACGTTTTAAATCTCTCTCTTTGGCAGGGGTCATACAGATGAAACGGGAGATTTATTTGGTTCTCCTCCAAAAAGCTTTTCACTTTGGACTCTTCGCCTTGAATATAAAGAACAATTCTTTTACCGGGCCATTTATCAATAAGCAAATTCAGTTTGGAGAAAATGTCCAAGCACGACAAACAATCCGTAGACAGGAAAAGAACGACAGCCCCTTCCTCGCCCACCATCTCTACCGTGTCGCCCGCGTTTAATGCATATCCCGGAAACGGGCTGCCCAAAGGCAAGCCCTGATCACGTTTAGACCATGTCGGGGAGGATGGTTCCAAACAAAAACCCAACTGCTCGGGATCGGCCAACTCATCGACTCGCTCAATCCTTCCTTCCGCATTTATAGTTAAAATGGTTGGGACTCGCTGAATTCCGAACATTTCTACAATCTTGGAAGATCTGAAGATAGGAAATTTATATGAAATATCCTCCAGATCGGCATCCGAATAAGGCTCGGGATCACTTTTTAATACCAGAAAATGATTACTTAGTGAATAGTTCGCCAACTGATTTAGCACTTCGATACACGACCCGCAGCTGTCGCTTAAAAAAATCAATTTAGAGACGCGTCCGGGAAACGTCTCCGACCTCACCTTCCTCCCCATCTGGTCTCTCCCTTTAAATAATGGAAGAAAGTCTCCGACATTCCCGCCCCGGGGGAGATCCCCCTCCGCGAGCGCCGTATTTTGTGTCTTAGCTCTTGAAGAGACAAATAGCTTTCTTATTGGATCAAGCACTCTTTTCATGCGATCACTCCGTTCATGTCATACCATTGGGACTGGGCTCCGTACATACGCGCATACTCCCCTTGACGCTGTATCAACTGGGCATGAGTTCCCTGCTCGACAAGTCGCCCGTCTTTTAGCACCAAAATCAAATCCGCATTGCGGCAGCTTCCCAGCCGGTGGGAAATCATGATGCTCGTTTTCCCTTCCACCAATTCGGAAAATCGTTCAAACAAGGCGGCTTCGGCAATCGGGTCTAATGCGGAAGTGGGTTCGTCATAAATCACCAGCTCGGCATCGACGTTAAAGAAGGAACGGCTTAACGCTACCTTTTGCCATTGCCCCTGAGACAATTCTTTGCCCCCTTCATATTCATGGCCCAATAGCGTTTCATATCCATGCGGAAGCGAATGGGAAATGAAGTCCACCCCTGTCTTGACCGCCGCAATATTCAACTGTTCACTATCATCCAGGGCTGAGATCTGTCCGAACCCGATATTCTCCTTCAGCGTTAATTGATATTGCATAAAATCCTGAAAAACGGCACTAATCGACTTGCCGTCTTCATCTGCGGAAATATCCTTCCCGTTCCACAGCACACTTCCCCCTTGCGGTCTGTAAAGACCGAGCAGACATTTGGCCAGCGTACTTTTACCGGCCCCATTATGACCGACAATAGCCACCCGCTGTCCCGGCTTAATGTGAAACCCTACATCCGTCAATGCCGGCACACTATGATTGGGATAGGTAAAGCACAGCCCCGTCACCTCAAGACCGCCTTTGGTCGCTTCATGGAATTCAGACAGAAACTTCTGCAATTCCACACGCTCATCCGGCTTTTTATCCGGAAGATGCAGAAATTGAATCAATTCGCTTGTAAACAAGGCATTCTCATAAATGCCCGACAAATTCGCGGCTATCAGCATCACGCTGTCTTTAGCCGTCGTCACGGTCTGGATCATCGCCACAAAAACCCCGATCGTAAGACTGCCCGTATAACTAATTAAAAGAACAACAACAGTAGCAAGTGCCGTAAACGCATAAGAAAAAGTCTCGGAGAAACCGCCTAGCCATTGGCCCGACTTTTCCAGTGCGGCCTTTTCTTTCGCATTTTTCCAGTACAATTCGCCCCATTGGCCGATGATGTAAGGATACAGCTTGAACAGCTTCATTTCTTTGGCGGACTCCCTACTGGTCATCAATCTCATGAGATATTGAACTTTACGGCTTGAAGGAGTTTGGGCGATCATTTGCTTATATCTTTTCTGGCCCAGTTTCATATTGATCAGAAAGGAAGGAATGATTAAACAAAGAACCCCGACGGACAGCATCCAATGAAACCCGGCCAGAACAAAAAGCAGCGAAGTTAACGTAATGATACTTTGAAGCACCAGGAAAAAATGATCCAACACGGAAAGCCCGCGATAGGCGAGCCCTTGAGTGACTCTCTGCAGGCGGTCATAGTATTCGGATTGCTCGAAATAGATATAGTCCAGTCTGGCACATTTATCGGCGATCTCCCGGTCCATTCGAAACTGCGCCTTTTGCTTGATCACCACAAGGAGCATATGAGCCAGCGACCTTAAACCCAAGGCAGCCAGAAAAAATAGAGCCTGCCAGCCGATCGTCGTCAACGCCGGCAGCAGCATTTCCTTATTTCCTTGGAACAATAAGGCGGCTTGCTCCACCAGCCGCTTGGTCAGATAGATCTGAACCGCCGGCTGCAAGGCCTCCACGATCCGAATAACCATCATTACGGCCAATCGTACAGGAGCCGATTTCCATATGAACGGAACGATCTCAAACAACAATCCTCGAAGAACTCCCTTATGGTTCACTTCGCCTGCCTACTCTCTTTCCGCTATATTTTGCATCTGGGCAAATGCCGCGCTATTCATAAAAGCTACTTTTGATCCAGTAACCGCTGCCCTCGCTCTTGCATGGAAGCAACGGCTTCATCAAGGGTTTTGGCACCTACGGTTACGGCCTTTAGTTCGGAGTTAATAATTTCGTCCATATTCCCGAAGAAACCTTTAGGAAATTTATCAAAATCAATAAACGTGCGGTTAACATCAGGCTTCAAGTTATAAAAGGCCTCCATTCTTTTTCCTTCGGGATTATAAATGTAATCCGTTCGCGTAGACGGGGCACCTCCAATGGTTCGTGACTTTGCCTTAGCCAATTCCTCACTGTTAACAAACTTGACGAATTCCCATGCCGCCTGCTTTTGCTCCGATTCCTTATTCACGGAAACTATTCCATCAACATAGAAATAAGGTGCGATATCACGACTAGCCTCGCTTACTGGTGCAGTAGCTACATCCCAATTTAAATTGAATTTATTTCCTTTGTCTTCAGCAGCCCAGTTAATCTTATTATTAATGTAATAGTAGTAATCCACAGTCATAGCGCTTGTTCCTGTAATAAAAGGATCGTAGACCTCAAATAGATCCATGTCGGGGGCAACTAAGGCTTTGGACTCGTAAGCATCCATAACCATTTCAAATATTCTCCGATAAGATTCCGAGTGGAGTGAAACCTCCATGTTTTTAACGTTAACCTCCGTGAGATGTTCCGTCCATGCTATATCATCTGTTATCGTTGCTAAATTCAGCATATATAAGCCGCTCACTCCGTCTTCTGCCGGAAAGCGTTTAGCTAGTTGAATGATTTCCTCCCATGTCATCTGATCTTGCGGATATGAAATATTGTATTTATCAAATAAATCCTTGTTATAATAGAGAGCTTTGTTCTCGAAGTTTGCCGCTGAACCATACAACTTACCGCTGCCAAGTCCCCGGAGATAACTGACAATTTCAGGGTGCACTCCTTTAAGAGCAAAGGCATCATTCGACATCAGCGTATCTATGTCATACAATTTACCTTCCCGAATCAATTGTTCATATTGTTGAAGCGAAAGGAAAAGAACGTCCGGCTTCTCTTTTTCTAGAACATCAATTAAATTTTTAGGTACATAGGTGATTGCCTTAATCTCAATATTAGGGTACTTAGCATTAAATAAATCCCCAACGTCCTTCATCAAATTCTTTTCACTTCCAATGGTCATCACTTTTATCGTTGCCTCTATTTCGGGGTCGCCTTCGTATTGGAGTGTTTCTTTGCTTGAAGAACATCCACTTGATAAAACTGACAAGATTAAAATAACTATAAAGATCACTTTCAGCTTCAAAAATATCCCCCTCTCTACTTTGTTGAAAAATTACAAAACAGTCTGCCATCAATAAAGATGACGGCAGACTGTTTGCAACACGTAATTAACATGATGAAGAACAAACACAAGTAGAACAACCACTTGAATAATAGTTACACAGTTGCTTGTTATTAGTACTAGAGCAACCTTGGACCACCGTCTGACAATACTGATACAAATAAGATCCTGAACACATTTTTTTCACCTCCTTTCAAGATATTCATTTATATAGTTAAGGCAAGATCGCCCTAGCTAACTTAAGTAAAAAGATTTTAAAGATTCCGCATATTGATGAACAGAGGTTCAACCAGTCCTCCACCTATGCCGATACCCGCTCTTCCCCATGCTTGACCAACGCTTGTAGATGTCCTTCGTTGTTTATTATTCCCTTCGCCTTTATCAACCCATCCGGGGAGACATAGTATCCAAACGGAACGAAGGGCGTTTGCAGATCCTTAAAATTCTCCACATGAATAATCGGAACTTGAAGCTCATATAGTTTTATGGCTGCGTTTACCTCGTCCTCCGGACCGGACATCATGAATAAATACTGATACACAGGCATTTTCTTCTGCACCTCATTAATGACCGAGTATAGCTTTTTGCAAGCCAGGCATTGGGATGAGGTTAAAAATATAAGCGTACCTAGCTTGCCATGATCCGTAAGGCTGAGAGCCTTTCCATCCATGGGGATACGGTCGTTAAGAGGGAACTCTACCCCCTCAGGCAAACCCTCTTGCTGTTCATAAAGCATACTTCTGGTTGCAATGGCACTCTTTAAAATGACGATTACACCGTAAGAGATCAAAATAACGATGACCCATAAAAGCAAATACGAGATATCAAATATGTCCGGCATGCCGTTTCACTTCCTTATAGTCAGATAATTTTGCTATTCCTGATAAAGCCTATGGTACTGTCTCAGCGTTAACCCCAAGGCGTAAACGGCCACAATCCCCAGGGAGGAGAAAACCACCGCAGTTACTTCTATAAAAGAAGCCGATACCAGCTTAGAAGAGAACGGTGCGACAAGGAGATAAATGTTTAAGAGGAACAGGATAAGATGCCGTGTATGCAGCCCCGTACCAAACCTTTCCGATAGAAGTCCGCCGAACCACTGATAGGTTACTATTCTGCCTTTGGCTCTCCAGGCTGCCCACCCAAAAGAGCTGAGCAAAAGTAGAGCAAGCACTGCGCCATACCGTAACGTTATTGGGAACAGCAATAGCACGCAAACGGCCAATTCGAGTAGGGGGATAGCTACTGCAACATTTCTTGCCCATAAGGGCGTAATTCTAAGCTGCCTTAATGTGTCTCTGAACGATGACAATTTGCTGAGTTTAGCTGCAGCAGATACTGCAAATAGAGCGCTTACAAACACTTGGAAACAAACAGATACTTCCATCAAAATCTCATCTCCTGTTTTCGTATTAACAGTTCAACCTGATAATCGATCAACTGTGCAATCGTTTGTATTTTTGAAAATAAATGACGCTACTTCAAGTCCTTGGAGTGTGTAAATATATTAGTGAATTTACTAAGTTACAGCTAAGTAGGTAGAGGAAACATTTCCAGCCACAAAAATCGGAATGCAAGCGTTTGCTCAAACGAGCAAAATAATCTCATTTAATATGTATCAAGAGGTGATTTGATCCTTAGATGTTATATGTTACCATTTGCCTTAATTATATCCTCCTTCTTATTGGTGTCAATTACTTTTTTTTGAAGTGTTTATACGAATTCCAAAACAAACCACTGGCAAAATCCTTAAAAAGGCCAGCCAGCAAGGGCTGGTCGGCCTTCTAAATGGTTTGGCCCCATCTATTGCAATGGCAAGTAGCCGAGCCGATCCAGCCCCTGTGCAATGACGCGATAACCTCGGCTGTTCGGGTGAACCCGGTCCAGAAAGAGTAATTCCCTTTCGTTTCCCTCGAACGCCGAGTAAATGTTTGCCACACGATAATTCGGTCCACCCAGCGTAGTGAGAAACGCATTGTACTGGCGCGCATAAACCCCCGCCTCCCTTATGTTGGGAAAAGGATTGTACACGCCTACCATCCGGATGATGAATGGCTTCCGCTGCGGTGATTTGATCTGATACAAGTTATATACGATTTGCCGCACATTCCCTTTCGTGCGGTTCAGCGCTTGCGGAATTTGGGAAGCCCGCGAACCTGAACCTTCGGCAATGGCTCTGGCATAGGGCCTGAGATCATTTGCGCCAATGGACACGGTGATGATGTCGGCCTGCCGAAGCGCCGCCCGAAAGCGCGAATCCCCCTGTACCGCCGCCAGTAGCTTTTGCGAGGTCATTCCGTTGACGCCCAAGTTTTCATAATCTACCCGGGTACGGAGTCGGCTTTCCGCCATCCGCCGATAGATGGGCGCAAATCCTCCGCTCAGCCAGGCTCCCGCGCCCGTCGTCAATGAATCCCCTATGGCCGTGTAAAGGTAACCCATTGCAACACCTCCTCCGCCCCTGTCTCTTCCGGCAGCGGGCATATCATTTTCACCTGAGGGATATACCAATTCCTGTATACGATATCGTATGTGAAAAATGAGGGACGGGACAGGGGAATTCGCGTATTCTTTAGTTCCCGTCTTTGACAGAGTCAGAAACACAAAAAACCGCCCGCAGATCACTGCGGGCGGTTTAACTAGTCTATAAATTACTCGTAGCTGAGTTCAGGATAGATCGGGAATTTATCGGTCAATTCGACCACTTGTTGACGGGCTTTGGCCAGGGTCGCTTCATCCTTGGCGTTCTTCAGAACCAGCGCGATGACTTGGCCGATCGCCTTCATCGCTTCCTGATCCATTCCGCGGGAAGTTACCGCCGGCGTACCGATGCGGATACCGCTGGTCACGAACGGGCTGGTAGGGTCGAACGGAATGGCGTTCTTGTTCACGGTGATGCCGATGGAATCAAGCACATGCTCGGCGTCCTTACCCGTGATGTTCAAATTGCGGGTATCGATGAGCATCAGGTGGTTGTCCGTACCGCCGGACACCAGGTTCAAACCTTCGGAAACCAAGGTTTCCGCCAATACCTTGGCGTTTTTCACGACGTTTTCCGCATAAGTTTTGAATGAAGGTTCCAAAGCCTCGCCCAGAGCAACGGCTTTGGAAGCAATGACATGCATCAACGGGCCGCCTTGCGTTCCAGGGAACACGGCCTTGTCGATAGCTGCGGCCCATGGCTGACGGCACAGAATCATGCCGCCGCGCGGTCCGCGCAGCGTTTTGTGCGTCGTCGTCGTTACGAAGTGCGCATGCGGCACCGGATTCGGGTGCAGGCCTGCGGCAACGAGGCCGGCGATATGAGCCATATCGACCATGAACAGCGCGCCTACGTCGTTAGCGATGGAGGCAAGTTTTTCAAAATCGATGATGCGCGGATAAGCACTGGCTCCAGCAACGATCATCTTAGGACGATGTTTGAAAGCAGCTTTGCGCACTTCGTCATAATCGATGAGGAACGAATCTTCCTGAACTCCGTAAGCTACGAAGTTATAAAACAAACCGGAAGCATTTACCGGGCTGCCGTGCGTAAGGTGACCGCCATGGGCCAGGTTCATCCCGAGAACGGTATCTCCAGGCTTCAAGGCCGTCAGATAAACAGCCAGGTTGGCTTGTGCGCCGGAGTGAGGCTGTACGTTGGCATGTTCGGCGCCAAACAGTTCCTTCGCACGGTCGCGGGCGATATTTTCCACGATATCGACATGCTCGCAGCCGCCATAGTAGCGTTTACCGGGATATCCCTCCGCATATTTATTCGTCAACACGGAGCCCATCGCTTCCATAACCGCTTCGCTGACAATATTTTCCGATGCGATCAGTTCAATATTGTTCCGTTGACGCTTGAGCTCCAAATTCATCGCTTCCAGTACCGCCGGGTCTTGCTTTCTCAATTGATCCATGTTTCATAGTCCTCCTATGCTAAAATAATTAATCACTTAGTCACATAACCGCGAATCCTGACTTTGCGGCAGCGCGTACACGGCACGCTCCCCACCGATCAGCTTCGGGCGGCTCCATGCCGCATTCACCCGGGCCTTGCCTACAAATCGCAAGGTCGGCCGGAACGGTACGGCCACTCGGCGCAAATGCATGCCGATCAGCGTCTCGCCGATGTCGATCCCGGCATGGGCCTCCAAACTCTCGGCCAGGCAAGGCTCGATCAACCGCTTATAAGCGGTTGCCGCCATAGAACCACCGGCTTTCGGCACGGGAACGGCGGCCACTTCCGTAAGCCCCATACGCTCCAATACCTGCCGCTCCACGACAAGCGCCCGGTTCAAATGCTCGCAGCATTGAAAAGCCAAGTCGAATCCGCGTCTCCGCCGAACCTCTTCGATGCCGTCGAATAGCTCGGCGGCGATATGTTCCGCGCCTCCCGTGCCGATTCGCGCTCCCGCCACTTCGCTCGTGCTGACACCGATAACCACCAACCGCCCTGGCCCCAGTCCTGCGGCTTCCGCTAACTCTTCCAAAATTTCCGCGACCTGTCCCCGGATCTCTCCGGGCTCTGACATGTCCATGTTCGCATGCCCCTTTCTCTCCAGAGAATGGCTCTTTCTCGTCAAAAACTATCTTTATTATACCTAAAACCGCAGGCATATTAACGACAAACTTCGAGCAAAACCACACTGCCGGAAAGATCCTCTCATTGGAACAACCTAAACAACGCAACACACAACGGAATCAAAACGGACTTATGACGAAAAAAGAGCATGACGCGAAATAGCGTCTTGCTCTTTGCCCAGGCGACCGGCCGTATATTCCGATGCTCCACCGTGGTTTCATCCACTTTCGTCGCCAGTCACATCGGATCTTCATTGCTAGCTTAAGAATAAAACATAAGTGAGACAAATGCAACCGGGTATTCCCCCGAAATCCTTAACCGCCAAAATGTTCTTGCTCGAGCTTGTCCAACAGGCTTACAATCGCGGCACGTATTTCTGCCGCCGCCCGGTCATAATCTCCGCGGGAACCTCCGAACGGATCGGAAATATCATGAACCGGCATCCGCTGCAGCAGCTCGTTCAATCGACGCCGCGCCGTCTCATCCGGCTTCTTTCCCAGCGCCCGGTCCAGTTCAAGATCGGCCGCCAGCCGCTGCAACTCTTCTTTCTCGGCTAACACCGCGGGATCATTTTGAGCGTATTCTTTAAGCGTATATATTTTATCGGCTGCCTCCGGAAAGGCATGGATCATTTGCCGCTTGTGCCCTTCTGTCAATCCAAGAATCAAATCGGCCCATTCCACCAGTTCCGCATGCAACGGTGTCGATAGAATACGATCCCCGATTCCCTGCTCCTTAAGAACGGCATCCGCATGATGCGAGATCGGCATTCCTTGAGCCGCTGCCACTCCGGCAGAGCGCACCTCCACATTGAGGCCCCGCCCCCGGGCCAGCTTACGCATCATGCCTTCCGCCATCGGACTGCGGCAGGTATTGCCCGTACAAACAAACAAAATTTTCATTTCTAAATCACCTCCGCCAGGATGCCGAATCCTGTATTTCTAATCAGTGTTATTGTATCAGAAGATAAACAGGAGGCCAAACGCAAGCAGGATGGCTCCTCCCGCCGCCTCTCCGTAATCGCCGAGACTCCGGCCGACGCTTCGCCCCAGGGCAAGCCCCATCATCGACATCAGGCCGCCAAAAAAGCCAAAAACCAATACGGTCATTAGCAGATCGCTATGGAACATCCCCAAAGATACCCCCACCGAAAAAGAATCAATGCTGACGCTCAGCGAAAACAGAAGAACCCCCCATAATGTACGGTGATTGATCGATTGAAACCCGCTGCCTTTAAAGGAACTAAAGATCATGTGCGCTCCCAGCAGCAAGAGCAGCCCGCCAGAGACATACCTTGCCAGGTGCCCGAGCAGAACTCCCACATATTGGCCCGCAAAAATCCCGACCAGCGGCATCAGCACATGAAAAAGAGCTACGGCCGTCCCGATGCGGAAAGCATCGCTGCGCCGTACCCCTTTCATGCCGATACCGACCCCGAGCGAAAAAGCGTCCATTCCAAGGGCAATCGCCATCAGTAGAATGGTCATCACTTCCCCTAACCGTGCAAATGCCTCTGTCATACCGCCACTCCTCCATGTCCGAATACTTCTTGTACCACCATATGCGGACAAGAAGTTATTCATGACATGACGGACCAAGCGCAAAACCCGGTATTGCAGTCCTCTATTCTTCCTCGCCGGGTTCCAAAATGCCCGCCTCCAAATAGTTAACATATTGCCTTAACTTGTTAGCCGACGTCCAGTTGATATCGCCCTGCTCGAATAACGACTGCACCTCGTTGCGCTGTGCCTGCATCCCTTTAATGCGAAGCTCGTTTTTATGCTGGTTGAACATATCCTCATCTTCAATAGTACCGGTTATCCCGGAACGTCCCTGAAGACGTTTGATCATTTCCTTATATTGCGCCATAACCAGAATGGATTCCTGCCGGTTCTCTTCATTGGCTTGCGCCTTTACGGCTTCAAGCGCAGC
This sequence comes from Fontibacillus phaseoli, assembly GCF_003337355.1. Lineage (GTDB taxonomy): Bacteria > Bacillota > Bacilli > Paenibacillales > Paenibacillaceae > Fontibacillus > Fontibacillus phaseoli. The sequence goes on from NZ_QPJW01000005.1 coordinate 190,426, forward strand.
CATGGAGGTCCGGAGCCTTGCGGCTTTAAGCTGTTCCATGGCTTCCGCCGGGAGGCCGCCGGTTTTGTGTTTGAAGAACTGTTTCGAGAACAAGCGGCGAATCCGGAGCAGCGACACCAGGACCTGCATTTTGAAGCGGCCCGACATGACCATCTCCATCTGGTTCATCACCTCTTGGATTTTGGAAGCCAATTCACCAGTAATCTCGCCGCGGTCCAACATGCTTTGGATCTCCCGCCGCTCGGCTTGAAGTCCGGCAAGCCGCAGTTTCATCACGGCATTGTTTCTTCTCCGGTCCGACCACTCTTGGCCCCGCTCGTTTTGCAACCGGATCAATTGACGATGGTAACTCCCCAGTACCGATCGCGCCGCTGCTTCATTTTCCTCGACGGTCGCCTCTTTGATCGCCTTGATTCCCGCCTGCAGCATGGAGATGCGGGCTTCACATTCCCGTTCGGCGACATGATCCGCACCGTCTTCGGGTCGTTTCGAGAGCAGCGGCAGCACAACACTGGCGATAATTAGCGAGCATAGAATTACCCCGGCCGCCAGGAAAATGATCAGATCCCGCTCAGGAAACGGGGTTCCGTCCTGAAGCACATAGGGAATGGAGAAAGCCGCGGCCAATGTAACCGCACCCCGAACGCCGGATAAAGAAATAAGCACGGAAGACATCAGCTTCGGCTTCCCCATATTTTCTCCGCTACCGAGCAACCAGGAACCTTCCCAGAACAAATATACCCATATAAACCTTAGAACGATCAGGCCTAGAGAAATCAGGCCAATAAATCCCAGCACCTGCACATTGCTGTAGGCCGGGCTTTGAAATATCGTTTCCGTCGCGCCGGGAATTTGCAGCCCCAAAATGACGAATACGAGACCGTTCAAAATGTAAAGAATAACGGACCATGTATTTTGCGACACCATCCGAAGCTCGGCCTGCATCGATTCATTGCGGTCCCGCTCAATGGCATGCACAATCCCGCCCGCCACAACGGCCAAGATCCCGGAGAAGCCAAGTTCTTCCGTCACCAGATAAATCACGAAAGGGGTCAAAATCTGGATCAACATATGTATCGTGACGTCTTCCATGCCGAGCCGGCGGATAAACATCCGCAGCCAAACGATAAGAAAGGCAGCGATTGCGCCCACGACCAATCCGCCGATCGCGATCCACAAAAAGCTTAGCGTTGCTTCGGTGATGGAAAACACCCCGGTCACCGTGGCCGCCACCGCGAATTTAAACGCGACCAGCCCCGAAGCGTCGTTCATCAGCGACTCCCCTTCGAGCAGACGCATGATGCCTTTAGGCAAATGAATTCTGCCTGCCAAGGCGCTCACGGCGACCGCATCCGTCGGGGACAAGATGGCCGCGAGCGCAAAAGCCGCGGGCAGCGGAATGCTCGGGATCAGCCAATGGATCAGATAACCTCCCGCAAATACGGTGACGAACACCAATCCAAGGGCGAGCAGCAGGATCGGGGCCCTTAAGTCCCACAGTTCCTCGCGCGGGGTCCGTTTGCCGTCATTGTAGAGCAGCGGGGCGATAAAGAGCAGGAGGAATAACTCGGAATTCAGCGGCAAATGAATGCCGATCGGCAGTAAAGCCACCAAAGTTCCCAGTATGATTTGCAAGAGCGGGACCGGGACGAACGGAATGAACCGGTTCAGTACATTCGATACCCCGATCAAAACAAGCATGATGAGTACGATTTCAAATATTTCCAAAGCTCAAGCCCCGTACGAGAAGTATGACAGCGCCGGCCAGACCGGCGATTGGTAAAGCGAAAACCGGAACGGAAACGGAAGGATTCCAACGCCCCTTCGGCCTACTCTTCCTCCCCGAACAAATCCATCTGTTTCGGCGGCAGACCCACCGCTTCGAGGCCTAGAAGCTTCATCATCTCCACGGCGTTCGGAGCGGCGTCCCCGCCGGAATTGTTATTGAAAATCATGCAGATTTCTTCCGTGCCTTTGCTTTCGAGGACGGCCAGCTTTTCCCGCCAATCCAGCAGTTCTTCCCGGTTGTACCGGTAAAGGTTGCGGACTTCCCGCCAATTGGGAGCACCTCCCTGCAGCCAGCCTCCGGTGTTTCGTCCATGAAGCCTGACGATCGTAAGCCCGGAATCCGTCGGTTCCAGAACCGCGGGAACCGAGCCTTCCCCGACTTGCGGTTCATCGCAAATAATATGAATCCATCCTTCGCTCCGCATAAAAGAGAGCGTTTCTTCCCGCACCTCCGGGGCATACCAGCTCTGATTCCGGAATTCCAAGGCCAGCGGCAAAGAGCCCATCCACTTTCTAACGGCACGGAGCCGGCGGATGTTGTCCGTCGTGCAATCGAACCAGGGCGGAAATTGAAACATCACGGCCTTTAACCGTCCCGATTCTACGACCGGACGTATGGAATCCAGGTAAGCCTGGAACATTTCACCCGGGCCGCCATACGGATTTTTGCCCCGATTATGTCCGGTCATTCCCCGGTACGCTTTCAAGATAAACGTAAAATGAGGAGGCGTCTCCTCCAGCCATCGCCGGTAAGTGCGCTCTTCAAGCACGGCGTAAAAAGAACTATCGACCTCAACGACCGGAAAATGCCTGGCGTAAAGCGCAAGCTTGGCTTTGGCCGGCGTTCCGGCCGGATAAAGTTCATCGTGATCTCCCCATCCGGTTAAACCGATCGAGATCATGCCATCCCCGCCCTTCCTGGAAAAGGACCCGCCGATTCGGCGGAACCTTATACGTTAATTACCTGCTGGCCCGCCGCTTTAAGCAGGCGGTTCATCACGGCGGCGCCGAGTCCCTCCTGCGGGCAGGACTCGGCCATAATAAAGGTGACGCCGCTGTCGTCAAAGCGGCGGAGCGCCCCGTAGAGACGATGCGCAGCCGTCTCCAGCGCCGTTAAGCTGCCGAGCGAAAGCACGCAGTCGGCGCGGTAGAACGGGAGGTGCTCGTCAAAGGCGAGCACGCCCGTGACCTCCCCGCGCGCCTTGGCCGCGTCGAGCTCGGCCTGGATGGCGCCCGCCACCACTTCGGGGGCGGGCCCGGTCACGACACGCAGCGCCCCGCGGGGCGCATAGTGCGTGTACTTCATGCCCGGCGAGCGCGGCGCCGGCATGCCGTCAGCTTCGCTGACGCCGCCCCCGCTTTGCAGGGCGGCGTCCAACCGCACGCCCGCGACATGGCGGGCGAGCTCTTCGACCGTGATCCCGCCGGGGCGGAGCACGGTCACGATCCCGTCGGCGCCGGCCTCCACCACCGTCGACTCCACGCCCACCCCGGTGGGTCCGCCGTCGACGATGCCGTCGATGCGGCCGGCCAGATCATCGCCGACGTGGCTCGCCAGCGTCGGGCTCGGCCGCCCCGACCGGTTAGCGCTGGGCGCCGCCACCGGGCAGCCCGCTGCGGCGATGAGCCGCAGCGCAATACCGTGGGCCGGCATCCGCACGGCCACGGTGTCCAGGCCCGCCGTCACGCGAGGCGAGACGGCGCCGGGGGCCACGGGCAGCACCAGCGTCAGCGGCCCGGGCCAAAAAGCCTCCATGAGCGCCTGCGCGGTCTCGTTCACTTCCGTAACGAGACCCGCCAGCGCGCTGACGTCGGCAATATGCACGATCAGCGGATTGTCGGATGGCCGCCCCTTGGCGGCAAATATCGCCTCCACCGCCGCCGTGTTGCGAGCGTCCGCCCCGAGACCGTATACCGTCTCGGTCGGGAACGCTACCGTTCCGCCCGCCGCCAGCAAGGCACCCGCCTCGGCCAGCGACCGTTCGGCATCCCGCCCGGCTTCCCGCCCCTGCGGCTTGTCCGTTTCATCCGCAGCAAGCGCAATACTATCCATCAAAACGGTCACATCCCACAACCGGGTGCTCCGCGAATATTCAACTCCGCTTTCATTCATCCTCTTATATCCCATAACAGCTCATCATCCCAAACTTTCCAATTTAGATACTCTCTATTATAACAATCCTTACTTAAGGTTAGCCACCCACAGCAAACTTAAGTAACCTACCAGTCTGTCTGCCTCTTCCGCAAACCCGAACAATTTCGGGGACCCTTCGATCCATCGTGCCCAAAACTAAAAGGACCGTACGGGAACACCACCCCGTACGGTTGCTTTTGAAATATCACCATGAACAACTAACTATGAACCTCAAGAGAACAATCCAACGATCCATCCCCACAAATTCACCAGCATATCCCATAAAAAGAAGCGGACCTCCACCTCTTCCGGTTCTACCTGAACCGCATCGGATGCAACAGCCGTTCCGGCCCCCTGCTGCCCGGCAGCTGCCGGTTTCACCGAACCCTCACCGGAAGCTTTCGAATCTGCTGCTTGCTTCACCACAGAACCGCCCGAACTGCCCGATCCTTCCGACCCTCCCGCTTCTTCTGTCGCCTTTCCCTTGGTCCCCTTCTTTTGCAACGCATCACCGCTGCCTGCATCCACAAAGCACAATGGCGGGAACAATACGCACCACCAGTTTTTGCCCTTCCCTTCCCCCAGCGTGACGCGCAGCGCTTCATAATCGCCCGCCGGATAGACCGCGCCTCCGTACATTTTTGTCGGAAAAGGTACCACCGCGAGTTCCACCTTGTAGCTATACTCCTTGCCGCCACTTGCCAGCGTCTCGCCTACCTTATCCTCAATTTCCCCTAGATGATCCCGAATTACGTGCCGGGCAGCCTCCAGACTTTGAGGATCCTCCAACTCCGCTACCCAGCCGTTCATTTGCTCTACCACCGCGTCACGGACACGGCGCTTAACAACCTGATCCCCCGCCCCATCCGAATTGGCTAAAATCCGCAACCGGATCGATTCCTGCGGAATCAAGCCTTCCGCTGCTGCCGAATCTATTTTTTGCCCCTCCCAGGACATCAATAATATCATCATACTAAAAAAAATAAGCGCTAACGTTCTACCCGTTCCCTTTCTATCCCCTCTCGACATCATCGCTACTCCCTTCCCCATCCTCTGATGTCTATCAGTATGTCCGGTTAAGAGAGTCCTAAACCTATCATTCTAGTAAAAAATACTATATACACGATAGTAGGAAATGCGTGATATATGCGATTAGTACGATCTATTCAGTTAATATCATAAGTATGGTATTTAGCGGTAAGTCCAGTGAATGCGGTGAAAGGAATGCATGTGATCATGCGAGGCCGCGGTATATCTGGTGATAACGATGCGTGTGGTCGCGCTATACGTGCGGCGGTGTATGCGGTGAAATGTGCATGTGGTCATGCTAGGTCTAGGGTGAATCTGGTGAATGATAACAGTCCCTCCACTTCCGCCAGTTTATTACGAATTTGAAAAAGAGGTAAAGATCAAGAAATGACGAAAGGTCAATATCTGTACTCTCCAAATGGACAAAACATCAAAAAATGTCCACTCAAAAGGGGACAGTTAAGGTAATTCCTCCAGAATAGAACAAATTCAATATCTAGTATACAACTCTCAATTCAACCACTGTATACAGTGAAATCTCCTTGGTGAGCAATATATCTCTTTCGCAGAAAAGTGTCCACCTTTTGAAAGACATTTCGTCTATTTGTGCACATCGGCAGGACATCCCCGGTAGAGATCCCATGGCACGATAAACACGGCAAAACGGGGACAAAAAACAGGGACAAATCCGAAATCCGCTATTGCAACGGATAACGCCAGCAAAAAAAACGGCGATTCCCAATGGAATCGTCGTTTCTGTTAATGGTTACCGGTTCTGCGACTTCAGTTTGGCGTAACGGGAAGCGGGCACCTGGTTGTGTTCTTCATCGATTTCATGTCCGTGAATCCGGATGCTCATCGCCAGTCCGACACAGGCCATGTTGATAAGGAGCGAGGTGCCGCCGTAACTGATAAACGGAAGCGTGATTCCGGTGAGGGGCATGAGACCGATAAACATCCCGATATTCTCGAATATCTGATAAAGGAACATCGCTACGATCCCTACGATCAAGAACGGTCCGCTTCGGTCCCGGCATTCCAGCGAGATCAGAATGAGCCTGTGAATCAGCACAAAATAGAGCAAGAGCAGCACCGAGCTCCCGAGAAAGCCGAATTCTTCGGCGATCACCACGAAAATGGAATCGGAATAGGTCAGCGGAACGCGTTCCGACTGGACGGTCTCGCCTTTGAGGTAGCCTTCCCCGGTCATCCCGCCGGAGGCGATGGCGAGCTTGGCGTTGCGCGTATGATAGATGGCCTTTTCCGTTGCTTTTTCCGGGACTAGCCAAGGATCGATCCGTTCAATCCAGTGTTCGCGTCCAATGTCCTGAAAGAAGGCGTACACTTCATCATGATAAACCTTGTAGGCTGTAATTCCGCCAAAGACGGACCCGGCGAAAATCGCAAGCGCAATCAGGGCGTGCGTATATTTTATATTGCCGATCCAGAGCATGCCCGCCAAAATAACCAGATAGCTGAGGGCGTTGCCGAGGTCATTTTGCGCCATAACAATCAGAAACGGGATAAACGTGAGCAGCAGAATCGGCACGACATCCCGCCAAAACGACAACCGCGGTTTCCGCTTCCGGAGCAGCATAAAGGCTAAGAACAAAATAAGCAACAGTTTGAAAAACTCCGCCGGCTGAAAGCTGACTTCCCCGGGTAAAGTGATCCATCCTGTGGCGTTATGGTACGTATTTCCGACAAACATAACAACGACGAGCAGCCCGACCCCGAACAAATAAATATAAAGGGCATACTTGACGAACAACCTGAAGTCGATCAGGGAAACGGCAAAAAATGCCGCAAACCCGAGCAGATAATATATGCCCATTCGTATATGATATCCGTGGTAAGCTGTATTCGAAGTGGCGCTGTAAAGCACCGCGATGCTGATTCCCATTAGGAGCAGCAGGATGAACACGATCGTGTAGTCGATTTTTTTAAATTTGTTCAGCATTACCCTGTCCTCCGCCCATCCTCATTATCCTGTTTCCCCAAGGAAGTTCGTCTCTACATGCTTGAGGCAAAAAACCTTCCCTTCCATTGTATAGGAATTCTCCCGTCCAAGTCTATTGGACGTTGACACCAGTCTTTTATACCCTCGTTTAAGGCGGAGTTATCCGTGATGTTGCTTCCCGTTACTTGCAACAGCAAATCCTCGCTGTTCCGAAAAACAGGCACCGCCCGGTTCAGGCGATGCCAAGCACATGCCGGTCGATACCGGCGAGATCCTTGATCGTGACGATTTCGCTCCAGCAGCCGGTACGGCGGAGCAACTCGGCGACATCGCCGGCCTGCCCCATGCCGAGCTCGAAGCCGATCAAGCGGGGCGGCCGGAGCAGTAGAGGCAGCTGCGCCATCATGACGCGGTAGGGCGCGAGCCCGTCCGGCCCGCCGTCGAGCGCGCCGCGCGGCTCATAGTCGCGTACCTCCGGTTGAAGGTGCGCGATGGTCTCCGCCGGTATATACGGCGGATTGCTGACCACGATGTCCAGCGGCTCCCCCGCAAACGGTTCAAGCAGGTTCCCCTGCTTGAACGCCACGTCCAGGCCGAGCCGCCGGACATTTTCCTGCGCCACGTTCAGCGCCCCGGGCGAGATGTCACTCGCCGATATGCGCCAGGATGGGCGCAGGTGGGCCAGGGCGGCAGCGATCGCGCCGCTGCCGGTGCCGATGTCGGCGGCCGCAGGCACGCCGCCGGGCCACAGGCGATCGCCCGCCTGGACGATCGCCTCCACGAGCAGCTCCGTTTCCGGGCGGGGAATCAGCACATCCGGCGTGACCTTGAAGGTCAAGCCGTAAAAGCCCTGTTCCCCGATGATATACTGCGCTGGCTCGCCCGCCGCTTTGCGGCGGATCACTGCCTCCCAGGCGGCTTGCCGCTCGCCCGGGAACGGATCGCGCAGCGCGGCCAAATATGCCGCGCCTTCCAAGCCCAAAACATGGCGGAGCAGTAGCTCCGCATTGGAATCCGGCTCTTGGACGCCGCGAGCCGCTAAAAAAGAAGAAGCCTCTTTACGGGCTTCCGAAATATTGAGCGCTCCAGATAATACATATCCGTTATCGTTCAAACTATTATTCTCCTTTATCCATCAAATCGGCCTGTTCCGCAATGGTCAGCGCTGAAACGATTTCCGCAATCTCTCCGTTCATCACCTGATCCAGCTTATGCAAAGTAAGTCCGATACGGTGATCGGTCACCCGGCTTTGCGGGAAGTTATAGGTACGGATCCGCTCGCTGCGGTCCCCGGTGCCCACTTTGCTTTTCCGTTCGCCGGCGTACTTCGCTTCTTCCTCCTGGCGCATCATGTCCGAAATCCGGGCACGGAGCACCTGAAGGGCTTTCTCCTTATTGGAGTTTTGCGATTTGCCGTCCTGACAGGTCGCCACGATGCCCGTCGGGATATGCGTTACCCGAACAGCCGATTTCGTCGTGTTGACGGACTGACCGCCAGCACCGCTGGAACAGAACGTGTCGACGCGGATATCTTTGTCGAGAATTTCGATATCGACTTCCTCGGCCTCCGGCATGACCGCCACCGTTGAAGTCGACGTGTGAATCCGCCCGCCGGACTCCGTCGACGGAATCCGCTGCACGCGGTGCGCGCCGCTTTCGTACTTCATTTTGCTGTACGCGCCGCGTCCGTTGATCATGAAAATAACCTCTTTAAAGCCCCCGAGATCACTTTCATTGGCATCCATCACGTCCACTTTCCATCCTTGCGTATCCGCAAAACGGGTGTACATCCGGTACAGGTCGGCCGCAAACAGCGCCGCTTCGTCGCCACCGGCCGCGCCGCGGATTTCCACGATCACGTTTTTATCGTCATTCGGGTCCTTCGGAAGCAGCAGAATCCGGATTTTCTCCTCCAGTTCCTGCTGGCGTCCGGAAAGATCCTCAATTTCCAGCTTAACCATTTCGCGCATTTCATCGTCCAGCTTCTCCGCCTGCATCACCTTGGCGGCATCAAGCTCTTCCATGACCTGTTTGTATTCGGTGTACGCCTCATAAGCCGGCTGTAAATCCGATTGTTCTTTAGAATAATCCCGCAGCTTTTTGGTATCGTTCGCCACGTCGGGATCACAGAGCAGTTCGCTCAGCTTCTCGTAACGGTCGGCCAGGGATTGTAGTCGGTCCAACAAGGGAAGTCACCTCTCTTATGACAATTTCCTCAGAAAAAAAATCGTCTATCCTCAATTAATAAAATTATAAGGTAAACGACTTTTTATTATACCATGATAATTCCGTTTTGAACAGAGATACTTTCGTCAGCGGTTTTTAATGATTCTTTGTTGAAAATCATGTAAAATAATCTAACATCAAGTTTTCGCAAAAGCGAGGAGGGATCTTTCATGGACATGCTGGATTTGAAAGTATTCATTGCCGTAGCCGAAAACGGAAGCATGCGTAAAGGCGCGCAAACGGTCGCCCTGACCCAACCCGCCGTCAGTTTGCGCATCGCCGGGCTGGAAAGCGAGCTGAACGCCCCGCTCTTCCTGCGCACCCGATCGGGCGCACTCCTGACGGAGGCGGGGCGCAAATTTTATTTTTACGCCCAATACGCCCTCAGTGCGCTCGAAGTGGGACAGCAAATAGTGCGGCAAACGGCGGCGCCTTCTCCTATGGATGGCCATTTGAGCATCGGTATCGTGGAGTCGCTGACCCATGTCATGCTGCCCGCCATCGTTCAAACGACGAAAAACCAAGACGCCATTTCCACTTGGAAAATCAGCACCGGCGAATCTCTCGACCTCGCCTTGCGGGTCACCTCCGGCGAGCTGGACATCGCGTTCATCAACCATCTTTTCGCGCCTCTCCCCCATATGGCGACGGTCAAGCTGTTTGAAGAGCCCCTTGTCTTCATCGGGCCGAAACAGCCCGGTTTCCCCCGGTTCCGCAGCCTGTCCACTTACCTGCAGGAAGTGCCATTCATTCTATTAAAAAGACAGATGCCGCTGCGCGAATTGCTGGAGAACCGCTTGTTCGAACCGCTGCGCATGCACCCCCGCAAACTTATCGAGGTGGATACGTCTTCCCTGATCCGCCAGATGGTGGCCCAAGGCAGCGGTTGTTCCTTTTTGCCCGTTTCGTCCCTTTGGCCGGGCAATCATGAAGTGCCCATCGAGCGCATTCCGCTTGACGAAGTCTGCCTGAAGCAAAAATTTTATTGTGCTTATCCCCTGCATCTCTCCGACCAACTGCAGCAATTCCTTCAACCCTTAAAAACCCAGATTCGAGAGCAAGTCCGTGATTTCCGCCGCAACGACATCTTCTATTCTGCCAGCGCAAAAAAATAGAAAACAGTAGTTTTATGTCACTAAATCTAACATATGAATTACTTATCACCTCCTTTGTGTGAGATATATTACTATCTACTTAACACAAAGGAGGTGGCAATGATGAACGCTTATAAAATGGAGCTGGAAAACGTCAGCAAAACCTATCTCGGGGCTGACGGGAAGCCGGTTAACGCATTAGGACCGATTCATATGCAAATTCCGAATCACCGCTTTATCAGCATCGTCGGTCCGAGCGGCTGCGGCAAATCCACATTGTTCAACATTATATCCGGCCTGGTGGAAACGTCCGAGGGAGCCATCTATGTCGGAGGCAACCGGGTTGACGGGCTCACCGGGATCACCGGGTATATGCTGCAAAAAGATTTACTCCTGCCCTGGCGCACCATTCTCGACAACGTCATACTCGGTCTTGAAATCGAGGGCGTCCCGAAAAAAGAGGCGAAAGCCAAAGCCTTGCCTCTTCTTTATAAATACGGGCTAAAAGGGTTCGAGCATCATTATCCCGCGCAGCTTTCCGGCGGAATGAGACAGCGGGCCGCCCTGCTTCGCACGATCATGTATGATCGCGAAATTATTTTGCTGGACGAGCCTTTCGGCGCGCTCGACGCACAGACACGGGCCATGATGCAGGAGTGGCTGCTCGATTTATGGGATGACTTCCAAAAGACGATTTTGTTCGTCACTCACGATATGGAGGAAGCCATCTATTTATCGGACGAGGTGTATATCATGACTTCCCGGCCAGGCACGATCAAGCGGCATTTGATGATCGACCTCCCTCGGCCGCGCAAGCCGCAAATTATCACTTCGCCACAATTCATTGAGTTGAAGGAAGAAGCCCTGCGGACGCTTTCCGAAGAAACGATGCGCGCTTATCAACAGGAAGCCGCCGGATAAAGCGGCGTGAACGGTAATCAGAAAGGAGTGAGCACATTGTCCCATGAAGCTGAAGCGGTAGGCAGCCGCGGCGGAGGTCTAGCCGCCAGACGCCCGGCTCCCCGTCCCAAATCCAATTGGCTAAAGCATGAAATGGCTGTTCCCAAACCTTGGGCCGTGAATGCCGGCCGGTTTGCCCTATTTTTTATAATGCTGTTGCTCTGGGAAATCGGAGCCCGGACCGGGCTCATCAATTCGTTCTTTTGGAGCCAGCCAGTAGAAATCGCCCGCACCTGGTGGATCGGCGTACAAACCGGGGCCGTCTGGCAGGACACACTGTACACGTTTCGTTCGACCGTCATAGGTTTTTTGCTGGGAACCTTGGGCGGCACCTTGCTTGGACTGTCCTTCTGGTGGTCCAAATACTATGCCCGGATTTGCGAGCCGTTCATCATCATGTTTGAGGCGATGCCAAAACTCGCCTTGGCTCCGATCATCGTCCTTGTGTTTGGGATCGGCATCGGCTCCAAGATCGCCATGGGTTTCGCGATTACCGTCGTGATCACCACGCTAACGACCTACAACGGCGTACGCAGCGTGGACAAGGATCTTGTGCGCATGGTTTACTCGCTCGGAGCGTCACGGATGCAAGTATTCCGCAAAGTGATCGTTCCGACGGCAATTCCGGCCATGATCTCCGCGCTGCGCATCAATATCGGACTCGCGCTGACCGGCGCTATCGTCGGAGAATATATCGGCTCGGAGCGCGGGCTTGGCCGGATGATCTTTTACGCCGGTCAAACCTACGAAATCAGCCTCATTTGGGCTAATATCTTTAATTTGTCCATCTTGTCCATGCTGTTGTACGTACTGATCGGCAAGCTGGAATCCATGCTGCTCAAAGGGTTTATGCATCAGAAATAAAGAAATCCATACAAAATAAACAGGAGTTTGGGGAGGAAGCAGCCATGCGTCATAATCACCGTTTATCCCGTATCACACTTACCCTGGCCCTGGCGGCGATGATCGCCATCGTGTCCGCCTGCGGCGGCAAAAGTGCGGCCAATTCTCAGCCGGACACCGCCACACCCGCCAAAGCGGCAGGCGGCACCAAAGAGCTAGTAATCGCCGAACCGGTGCATAGCACGGGCTATCTCCCGCTGTACATCGCGATCCGCAAAGGACTTTTCGAAGACGTCAACGTCAAAGTGGTCACCCTGTCGGGCGGGAGCGCCCATACGAACGCTGTGCTCACCGATCAGGCCTTCGGCTTCATCGGCGGACCTGAGCATAACGCTTTTGCCAAAGCCAAAGGCGCGGAGCTTCGCGCCGTGGTCAATATCGTCAACCGCGGCAATGTTTATCTTGTCGCCCGCTCCGGGCTCGACCCAGGTACGGACATCGCCGCTTTTATGAAAGGCAAAATCGTCGCCGTATCACAATACGGCGGAACGCCCAACTCCATCATCCGCTATTTGGCTAAGGAGTGGGGGCATGAGCTGGACAAGGATATCACACTGAAGGAGGTGGATAACGGGGCGATTCCGGCCATTTTGCAGCAGGGCCAGGGAGATGTGGCGGTTGTCACCGAGCCGGTCCTGACTCAGGGCATTCAGGAAGGCATTTGGGGCCAACCTTTTTACAATGTCCCCCAAGAGCTTGGCCCCTACGCTTATTCAACGATTAACATCAAGCAGGACAGCATTACGGATGACCCTGAAACGGTGCAAAAGTTCGTTACCGGTATTCAAAAAGGACTTGAGTTTCTAAGAGACAATCACGAGGAAAGTATGGAAATTGCAAGACAGGAGTTCCCGACCATGGCTGAAGATCTGTTGGAGACCACATTGAACCGTTCTTATGAAGATGAAATGTGGGAATACACCGGACAAATCAGCGAAGAAGCCGTTACTACCGGTTTGTCGGTCGTACTTGCTGCCGGGCTTTTGAAAGACGACGCCGTCGGATATGGAGACATTATCGATACGCAGTTTGTAAAATAACTCAACTTTTCCAAGGAGGTTGTAAGATATGCGGATATGGGACTCTTTTTTAACGGAACGGGACAAACTGGTTTTCGGTGGAGCGGGCTATGACGCCAAAGGAGGGTTCGGCAAGCGGCCCGCCCTGCTGGTCATTGACGTCAGCTACGCCTTCTGCGGACATATCAAGGAGCCGGTGCTTGATTCCATCCGGACTTGGCGCAACAGCTGCGGAGAGGAAGCCTGGAACGCGATTCCTTACATCCAGAAGCTGCTCGGAGCAGCCCGGGAACAGCATATCCCGATTTTCTATTCCACCGGCATCGACCGGCGTCCCGACGGTTTTGACGGGGGCGGCTGGAACCGCAAAAACACCCGCTCCGAAGACAATGCCGGCGTTCCCGGCTATGGCGGCAACGAGATTGTACGCGAAATCGCCCCGCAGCCAAGCGACATTGTAATCGAAAAACTGAAGCCTTCCGCCTTTCACGGCACCCCGCTCATCGGCTTTCTTACCGACCTCGGCATCGATACCCTGCTGATTTGCGGCACGACGACCGGCGGCTGCGTCCGTGCCAGCGTCATCGACGCCTTTTCTTGTAACCTCAATGTCGGCGTCGTGGAAGAATGCACGTTCGACCGTGGCCAGGCCTCGCATGCGATCAACCTATTCGATATGAACGCCAAATACGCCGATGTAATCAGCACCGCCGAAGCTATAACTTACCTGGAGCAAACGGAAAAAGGATTGTTCGATCATAAAATTGACTTCAACGCCGCCCGCAGTCCTCAAGTTACAGCCTGATCCCGCCAGGAATGCATCCAATACGGAGCCCTCTCTCACGGGGCTCCGTTTTCTTTGCCGCAAACAATAGGAGGTACGGCCATGTCCAAGCACTCATCGCATTTTTCATCTTCTCTCTACAATCCGCTTTGGATTTCGATTTCTTGCGGCCTGTACTGGTTTGCTTTCTCGTTGACCCGCCCGATCATATCTCTGTACGCCTCTTCTCTCGGCATGGAAGGGATCGGGGTCGGCGCCGTATTGGCCGTCTATTCCCTGATGCCCCTAATCGCCGCCATTCCCGGAGGCCTGATCGCCGACCGGCTCGGGCGCACCTTCGTGCTGCGCATCGGCTCGGTGACCATGCTCGCGAGCGGTCTGCTCTACTGGCTGTCCTCCGGCCCCGGACTGCTGGCGCTCGCGCAGCTTCTGGCCGGTCTCGGCCAAATGGCGGTTTGGCTGGCGGTTCAGGTGCTGATAACCGAAGGACCGAAACAAGGCAGCGAAAGCAGGTTCGCCACGTTCTCCCTCTATATGGCGCTAGGCCAGATGATCGCCCCGGTTTTATCGGGTTTTTTGTCGGATCATTACGGCTATTCCGTGGTCTTTGCAGGATACACGCTCACCAGTCTTCTGCTCATTTTGACCGCCTGGCGATGCAAAGAATCCGCTCCTGACGCCGCGGGATCGGCTTTAACAAAAATTTCCCGACTGCCGGAAAATAAGGGCCGGCATGCCAAAACAGCAGCTTTTTTCCAACAATGTGCAGCCTTGTTGAAAAACCGTTACTTTGCCGTTATTTTGCTGACGACGTTCATCTCGCTGTTCATTCTGGACGTACGGACGACTTACTTGCCGATCCAGCTTCAATCGCTGGAGATGTCGAACACCAAAGTCGGGTTGCTTGTCTCGGCAGGGGCGCTGTCCGCCGTATTCGTCCGTCCGATTTATCCGCTGCTGATGGCCAGGCTTCCTTTCTCCCGGCTGTTGATCCTTACTTACGCCGTCTCGCTGCTATTAATGTTCGTCACCCCGCTGCTGACCAATTATTACGCATTAATGGCGCTCGTTCTGATCACCGGCCTCGCGCTCGGCATCAATCAGCCTATGACGCTGTCCATGATCGCAAGCTCGACCGCTCCCGAAGAACGCGGGCTCGGCATCGGGCTCCGGCTCATGGCCAATCGGGCGGCCCAATTAATGAACCCGTTGCTGTTCGGGGCATTCACGTCCATGGTTAACCTCGGAACCGCCTTTTTACTGGTCGGACTAATCCTTCTGCTTAGCTGTTCATTCACGGTGTGGTTGTATTCCACAACAGAGGCCGGGCGGGAAAAGTCGGTTCGTTCCGAAGACCTGCCCGCAGGCAAAACAAGCCCCCGAGTTCGATAATGAATCGGGGGCTTGTTTGCATTTCAAGAATTAGATCGGATAGGTCGGCGAAATGCCTCTGTTGTACAAAATTGATCGATAAGCTGGTTCTCAAGCTTCGCATTCTCTTCCTTCACCCAAGTGTGGGTCAGAAATGCTTCCACAATTCACCAGACGGACGTAACGATCATCCCGATTACCGTAATCGATAAAACAAGCTGGGCAACCGCGCTGCCCGTCTTGCCCATATAAAACCGGTGGCCGCCGAAAAGGCCGAGGAAGTACCAGAGCACATAGGCTATCACCATATTCTTTCCTCTGTTTTTGACCTCGGATTCCAGAAGCATCAGCTCCCGTGCATCCAGTTGGCTCTTCCTGCCCAAGTTATAATTCAAACTCATTCAATTCCCTCCGTTATCTGATATCAATGACTTTAGTATACAAACCGCTACAGCAATACAAAATTATCCAAAAAAATACGGGCTCACCCGGTCAAGGCAAGCCCGTATATATTTAACGCTTATACATTAAAGCGGAAATGCATCACATCGCCGTCCTGCACGATGTACTCCTTGCCTTCCAGGCGCAGCTGTCCGCGTTCTTTCGCCGCGTTCATCGAGCCGGCCGCCATCAAATCGTTGTAGGAAACGACTTCCGCGCGGATAAAGCCGCGTTCGAAATCGGAGTGGATAACGCCTGCCGCTCCCGGCGCTTTCGTTCCTTTGCGGATCGTCCAGGCACGCACTTCCTGCACCCCTGCTGTAAAGTAAGTGTATAATCCCAGCAAGCGGTAAGCCGCCTGGATCAAGCGGTCCAAGCCGGAAGCCTGCAAACCGAGTTCTTCCAGGAACATCGCTTTGTCTTCTCCTTCGAGCTCGGCGATTTCCGCTTCCACTTTGGCGCTGATCGGCACGACTTCGGCATTTTCAGCCGCCGCAAATTCACGTACTTGCTGCACAAACGGATTGCTATCCGCTTCCGTAACGCCGTCTTCGCTGACATTGGCCGCATACAGCACCGGCTTGAGCGTCAAAAGATGCAGATCGCGAACGATCAGCTTCTCGTCGTCCGACAACTCCACGCTGCGCGCGGGCTGGTCGTTGTAGAGCGCCTCTTTGACGCGCTCCAGCACTTCCACTTCCTGCGCATATTGCTTGTTGCCGCCCTTCATATTTTTGCGGGAACGTTCGATCCGCTTTTCCACGCTGTCCAGATCGGCCAAAATCAATTCCAGATTAATCGTTTGGATATCGCTGATCGGATTGATTTTACCGTCGACATGCGTGATGTTCTCATCCTCAAAGCAACGAACGACATGCACGATGGCATCCACTTCACGGATATGGGCCAAAAACTTATTACCCAGTCCCTCGCCTTTGCTCGCCCCGCGAACCAGCCCGGCAATATCGACAAATTCGAATGCCGTAGGTACTGTACGGTTAGGTACGACAAGTTCAGTCAGTTTATCAAGGCGTTCGTCCGGAACCTCAACGACCCCTACGTTCGGATCGATCGTACAAAAGGGATAGTTGGCGGATTCCGCTCCCGCCTGGGTAATCGCGTTAAACAGCGTGGATTTCCCGACATTCGGAAGGCCCACAATTCCTGCCTTTAAAGCCATATCTATGACAACTCCTCATTCTTGTAAATTGCTCATCTTCTTCAACCATAGTACCTATCCCCCGGCCAGATTTCAAGGACATCTCCAAATAAGTTGAAGGATTCTCCAAAAAAAAGGAGAGCTTATCCTGCAAAGCGCTCCCTTTTTCGAATTACAGTTTTTTTCTCATTACCATGTCGGTCGTTTCGTAGCCCATCTTTTGATACAGGCCGTAGGCCCTCCGATTGTGTCCGAATACGTGCAAGCCGATGCTGACCGCCCCTTGTTCCCGGGCTTTTTCATCCAACGCCTGCAGCGTCTGTTTGCCGAATCCTTTTCCCTGGTAAGCCTCATGAATGACGATGTCGAAAATAAAAGCCTCCCTGCCCTTCTTGCTTTCGCTGAACTGGACCCATAAATTTCCGATCGGGGTTCCTTCAGCAGCATCAAGCACCGTGTACAAAAAGGCATCCTTCGTCGCCAGGCCTTCCGGCAGCAACTGGCTGATCGCTTGCTCGGATAGGGAGGCTGCTTCTTCTTCCCCCCAAGTCCCTGCGACCGTTTTCTCGACGGCATAGTCATGCACCGTGCGGGTCCGGTACGCCTGAAACTCACTGTCATCCATCGTTCTAAGTTCAACCATGAAAAATTCCTCCTCTCCGGTTCATTATATAATAGCCGGATAACCGGCTAACGCTTTGAAGACTTGACGATTTAATGACAACTTGCCCGCTTACAAAAACGGATACCAGAACTTTTCCACCCAAAGTCCCTTCATCAAAATGGCTCCCCCCAACAGCAGCACACAGAGCAACAGTACGAGCTTGTCGCTGCGCGACATCCGTGTGCCCATGTACCAAGTGCGTTTCGCGCCGGTGCCGAAACCGCGCAGATCCATCGCGTTCGACACCGACTCGATGTGCTGAAGCGAAGACTGCAGCAACGGCACGACGACCAGCGAAAGGTTTTTCATTCGGCGCCACAAATTGCCGTCCCCGCGCGAAATGCCCAGACCCCGCATCTGCATGGCGTTCAGGATGTTTTTGAACTCCTGGGTCAGGTCCGGGATATACCGGAACGCAATGCTGACCGCATAGGCCATTTTGTAGGGAATTCCCAATTTGTTGAGGCTCGCCGCAAACCGGCTCGGATGGGTCGTGAAAATGAACAGCATCGTGATCGGCAGCAGGGTTAAATACTTCGCGGATAAAGTCAGAACGTAAAAGAGCGTCTCCCCGTTAATCGTATCGTACCCGACCGGAATCAGCGGCGTATTGCTGCCGGTCAGGCTTGAACCGAAGCGGGGGGTGATAATCAAAATGAAGATGCTGTTGATCAGCGTAAATACCATCAACACCCAAAACAACAACGCCATGCGCCTGACCGGAATCCGGGCCAGAAGCAGCATGCCGACGCCCGCGGCGAGCATTACGGCGAACACCCGCAGGTCGAGGAACAGAAAGGTGACCCCGGTCCATACCAGGAGAAGGATCAGTTTGACGGCGCCGTCGAGCCGGTGAAAAAAAGAATTCCCCTCGACGTACAGACTACCGGCTTTACTCATCGGCTCGTTTCACCTTCTTTTCCGCGTCGATGAAAGCTTGCACGAACGAAGCCGGCGAGGACAACCCCCAGCTTTTCGCGAAACGCGACAGGCTTGTCTCCCTGAGGCGGGCCTTACTTGTCACCCCGCTGTCCGAGAGAATCGGCGCTACCCGATCTGCGGCGATAACCCGGCCCTCCGCCATGACTACGGCGCGGTCCGCATATTCCAACGCCAGATGCATGTCATGGGTGATAAACAAAAAAGCCATCCCCAGATCGGCAAGCCCATCGATAAAATCCATAAATTCGGTATAATGACGATAATCCTGGCCCGCCGTAGGTTCGTCGAGAATCATCAACTTCGGCTCCAGCGCCAGAATCGAAGCGATGGTCAACCTTTTTTTCTGACCGAAGCTCAAGCCGGATACCGGCCAGTTGCGGTAAGGGTATAGCCCGCAAATACGCAGCGCTTCGTCGGTCCTGCGCTCCAGCTCCGACGAGGGCACTCCCCTTGCCATGAGACCGAGCCCGATTTCGTCGCGAATCATATGTTGGGTGATCATATGATTCGGATTTTGCATGACATATCCGATTTCCGCGCCTCTTTGGCGGATGGACCATCTGCTCAAATCCTCACCCCGAAAGGCGATTTTCCCGGAGCGCGGCTTCAAAATGCCGGTAATCAAGCCGGACAGCGTCGACTTGCCCGCTCCGTTGCTTCCTAACAGAGCCACCCGCTCTCCTTCGTGGATGGAGAGCGTGACCCCGCTGACGGCGTCACTACCGGGACCGTAGGCGAAGGAGACCTGCCGCAGTTCGAGCAGCGGCGCTCCCGCGTTTCGACCTACTGCCGTCGCCGGATCATGATGAACCGATGACGTCCAGGCCTCCAACCGGCTGCGGATCCCTTCTTTCACGGAATGATCTCCGTTACCCGCAATATCGCCGTTCCCCGCATCGTCCTCCGGGGAGACTTGCACTCCCTCCGGCGTGCCGAGTCCCGTCAGCCCGCTGATCCCGACGCCGGCATACCCCAGCGCATTCAAGTAGAGCGGCTGCCGTAAGCCGTAACGGGGCAGCAGCCCTTCCCTCAGCAGAGTCTCCGGAGAGCCTACAGCGGCAATTTCCCCTTCGTTCATTACGACGATCCGGTCGATCGGCTGGGCAAGCACATCCTCTACCCGGTGCTCGATGATAATGACCGTCGTTTCCCCACGCCGGTGGATATCCTGTATCAATTGCATCGCCCGGACGCCGCTGGCTGGATCCAGGTTGGCCAGCGGTTCATCGAACAGCAAAATATCTCCTTGGGTCGACAACACGCCGGCCAGGGAGACGCTCTGCTTCTGCCCCCCTGACAAATCCTGCGGACCTTGTCCCTCGTAGTCCAGCATGCCGACCAGTTCGAGAGCCGTGATCACCCGCGCTTTCATCTCCGATTGCGGAACCTGCTCATTCTCCATTTGAAACGCCACATCTTCCCCTACCGTCTGCCCGACAAACTGGGCATCGGGATTTTGCAAAATGGTGCCCACACTGCTGCTGCGCTCAAATATCCCTAGCTCGGTCATTTCCTCGCCGTTTATGTACAGCCCGCCCGACACCTCTCCCCCATAAGAAAAAGGAATAAGCCCATTGATACAATGGGCTAGCGTTGATTTGCCGGAGCCGCTCGGTCCGGCAATCCAGATTTTTTCCCCGGGCGCAATGTCCAGATCAATATTTTTCAGCGTTGGCTGGGTTTGACTTTTGTAGCGGAAACTGAAATTCCGAAATGAAATCACCGGTTGCATAGTCGCTGGTTACTCCTATCTCTCCACCGTCAAATTCGTATTGTTCCGGTTGCGTTTGGCGTACGCCCAAACCGCAGGAATACCGAGAATCACGAATACGGCTGAGTTCGCCAATCCGGCGGATACCGTTTGAATGACGATTTTATCGTTCGGTTCGCCCATGACATAAATATCGAACAATCCCGAGAAAGCGAGAGAAGCGAAAATCCCGACCAGCCCGTAAATCAACAACTGGATCACGTGGCTCTTCCGGATGGCTCCGTCCTGTGGGTTAAAATCTTTGGACAGATAAACCAGCCCCATAAATGCCGCCGTAATCCCGGATCCGAGCGCCCAGCCCCACCAGACGGTACCGCTGGTAAGAAAATCGTTGATGATATGGCCGATCAATCCGGCCAGAAACCCTACTACAGGTCCGAACAGCGCACCAAAGATCGCGAGCAATGCTACGGCCGGTCGAAGCTGAGTATCCGGCGCGATCGGAATGCCGATCCAACTCGTCGCCCCGTACAACTCCGCCCCGATCCCAATCGTCACCACCGTTCGGGTATTCCATTTCCAAATCGATGTTTTCATTACATCTCCCCCTTTATTTCAGAAGTCTTCAGAGCCGTCCAGAAAATGCTCTGAGCTCTTCAGTCGCTGCCGTGCCGCCGCTGGAGGTTGCTCCTGTTGCCGTGCCGGCGGCCAGGCTTCTAACTTCAATATAATGGGAATGTTTCAGAAACGCAATGAAAAATTCATTGTAATCTGCCCGGATTTATAAGAATAATCCGGTTATACCTCACGCCGCACCAGACGCGGCGTATTCCGCAGCGCCGGCACCGTCCCGGCGCCGATCCCGAACATGGCGGTGCGCAACTCCAACTCGACGCGCTCCAGGAGCGCATCGAGCCGCTCCTCCGAGTGCACCGCCGGTTCCAGCAGCGCCCGGCCGAACCCGGCCAGATCCGCCCCAAGCGCCAGCGCTTTGGCGGCGTCCACGCCGGTATTCAGGCCTCCGCTGCCGATCAGGGCGGCGTCCGGCACCGCCGCCCGCACTTCGCGGATGCATTCCGCGGTCGGGATGCCCCAATCCGCGAATGCTTCCGCGGCCGCGCGGCGCACCGGGTCGGCGCTGCGGAACTTCTCGACCTGGCTCCAGGACGTTCCGCCCGCGCCGGCTACATCGACGAACGCCACGCCGGCCTCCCTCAGCCGTTTGGCCGTCGCTCCGTCGATGCCCCAGCCGACTTCCTTGACGCCGACGGGAACGGGCAGCGCCCGGCACACGTCCTCGATCCGGGCGAGCAGACCGCCAAAAGCGGTGTTCCCCTCCGGCTGGAACACCTCCTGCAGGCTGTTCAAATGCAGCACCAACATGTCCGCGCCGGCAATGTCTACGGCGCGCTGGCATTCCGCCGCGCCGAAACCGTAGCTAAGCTGGACCGCGCCCAGATTGGCGATGACCGGAATGCTCGGTGCCTTGCGCCGGACATCGAACGTGGGAGCCAGCTCTCCCCGTTCGACAGCGGCTCGGACCGAGCCGACTCCCATCGCCCAGCCCCGGCGTTCCGCCGCTTCCGCCAGGCGGTCGTTAATCTGCCCGGCGAGTTCGCTGCCGCCGGTCATCGAACTGATCAGCAGCGGCGTCCTTACGGCCGCGCCGAGAAACGTCGTAGTCAAGCTGATTTCGTCAAAGTTCAGTTCCGGCAATGCATTATGGCGAAACCTGTATTTTTCAAACCCTGTGGTAATCCCTTCTCCGCCTACTTGTTCTTCCAAGCAAAGCCGGATATGCTCGGTCTTGCGCCGTGATGTGTTTCCCATGTTCATGCCTCCTTCAAGCAGCAGCCTCAATTAAAACTGTCTCCATATCCATGAATATCCATAATCAAACGATGCTTTTAGCAATGTATCCGGCCACCAGTTGGCCGGATAGCGTCACAAAAGGAACGCCTCCACCGGGATGCGTCGTGCCGCCGGCGTACCAAAGACCTCGCACGTCCCTGCTGCGGTTACCGGGTCTGCGCAGTTCCTGCATGAAGCCGTGAGAGGTGATGCCGAACATGCCTCCCCGGTAAGAGAATGTATCGCGGGCCAGGTCGGCAGGCGTGTAACGCGCTAATTCATGCCCCCGAATCATGTCGCCCAGCCCATGTCGCCGCAAGGTAGAAAACACGGTGTCGGCATAAGCCTCTCCTTCCCGCCCCCAATCCCAATCCGCCGATAAATACGGCGTATGGGTCATGATATACAAATTGCTGCAGCCCGGAGGGGCGGCACCTTCTTCCGAGTAGGAAGAATTGCAAATGTAAACGGACGGGCGGGTTGGCGGTCGTCGTTTGACAAAGATATCATGAAATTCCTCCTCATAATTCTCCGAAAAAAACACCGTATGATGATGTAGCCTGTCCAGTCGGACCGGAACGCCGGCAAGCTGGACAAAGGCGGACAAGGAAGGCTCGAACGAGGTTATCAACCGGTCGGGCAGGGAGGGACGGTCTTTTTCCGCCAACAGTTTTTTACTCACGGAAAGTGCATCTCCATTGACGATGACGAGCGGGGATTCATAGTCCCCTTGCGTCGTTTCAATGCTATGAACCTTGCGATCGACAACCCGGATCCGCGTGACTTCCACTCCGGTCTCGATCTTTACCCCAAGCTCCTCCGCCAGTTTCTTCATCGCCTCGATCAGCTCGTAGGTGCCGCCTCGAACGGTGTAAACCCCCTGATCGGCCTCACTGCTCACCAGCATTCCGCATAAGGAGGAAACCTTGAACGGCGATGAACCGACGCGGGCCGCATACCTGCCAAACATGGCCAGCGTATTCGGATGCCTGAAATGTCGGCGAAGCTGCCCGTTAAGAGAACGATGAAGCTCCGGCACCCACATCGTCGCATAAATCTTGGGCCACCATTTTTCCAGATGGCTCAGCGGCAACCGATTGAGAATATGTTCGCTGGCGTAACGCAGCATTTGGCGCGATTCCCGGATAAACGCCGGGTAATGCAGGGCATCAACCGGGCTATAGGTGCCGATCTGATGCTGCATGAACTCCACATCTCCGGTTAGATCGACGACGCTGCCGTCGGTGAACACGCTTCTTGACCTGGGTTCCAGCGGAATCAGCCGGACGTAATCGTTCAGATCCCGTCCGGCACGGCGGAATAAATTTTGAAATACATGCGCCATCTCAATCGTAGTAGGCCCTCTGTCGAAACGGTATCCGTCGATAACTACACGCTGCAGCTTGCCGCCCGCGCAGGGCTGGCGTTCCAATACGGTTACCCGGAACCCCCGGATGGCGAGCTCAATGGCGCAGGACAGACCTCCAAAGCCTGCCCCGACAATCAACGCTTTCCTGCTCATCTAAACAACGACCGCCTTCCTTTAAATAAAAGGCCACTCAATTTCTTTCCGTTACAGTAACGGCGACATCAGTCTTGCGGCCGATTCCATTAACCGGACGACGATTTTTTTCTTCATAAACGCTTTTCTTTTGATCCGTTTCGTAGATAGCAGGTCCCGTTCGAAGTCCTTGACGATTTTGGCAATGCTGTCATTCTGAACGAGCAGCACATTTACCTCGAAATTGAGGTGAAAGCTGCGCATGTCCATATTTGCCGTACCCACCGTCGCCACCTCGCCGTCGACGATGAGCAGTTTGGAATGCAGGAATCCTTTTTCGTACTCGTATATTTTCACGCCCACCTCCAGCAGGGAAGGGAAATACGAGTGAGAGGCCAAGAACGGCAGCCACTTGTCGGGTTTGGCCGGGAACAAAATCCGTACATCGATTCCCGACATGGCCGCCACGCGCAGGGCGGTTAAAATGTCTTCATCGGGGATGAAGTAGGGCGTCGCCAGCCAGACCGACTTTTTAGCCGACGTAATCATGGCGAAAAAGATATTTTTCAACGCGCTGCTCTCGTTGTCCGGTCCGCTCGGAACGATCTGAATCGCGCCGCTGCAACCCTGTTCTAGCTCGGGGGACAAGTACTCCAGGTCCATGATTTTTTCGCCGGTGACATATTGCCAGTCCTGCAGAAAAATAATCTGCATCGACCGGACGGCCTCCCCTTTAACCAGCATATGCGTATCCCGCCAGAAACCGTAGGTTTTGCTGCGGCTTAAATACTCGTCGCCTACATTCAGCCCGCCGATAAAGCCGGTATTTCCGTCGATCACGACGATTTTCCGGTGGTTCCGGTAATTCACCCGGCTCGAAAGCGCCAAAAATCGAACCTCGCCGTAAACCCCCACCTTTACACCGGCATCCCTGAGTTCTTTGATAAACGGCTTCGGCAGCCCGATGCTTCCGACCGCGTCAAACATGAACCGGACCTCGACACCGGCCCGCGCCCGCTCGATCAGCGTTTTTTGAATCTCCCGACCGATATCGTCAGCCCGATAAATGTAGTATTCCATATGGATGTGGTGCTGGGCTTTCTTCAGCTCTTTCAGGAGGGTCGAGAATGTTTCCTCCCCGTTGGTCAGCACCCGGGTTCGGCTCGCCATGGAAAACGGGGTGCGGGCGATCCGCTGGGACATTTGCAGCAGCCGCTGCTGTCCGGGAGTGAACTGCGACAGATCGCGGGGAAGCATGTTGCCTTTATGGTCAATCCGCTCAAAGCTTTTGCGGTCCGATTCCGCCTTTTTGTCGAATTTACGCCGTTTGAAATAATTTTGTCCCAGCAAAAAATACAGCACCAAGCCTACGACCGGCAGCAGGGCAAGTACCAGAATCCAGGCCATCGTGCTGGAAGGATTTCGGTTCTCCATAAAGATCGCCAATCCGATCGTAATAACGGTAAGGGTCTGAAATATACTAACCAGCGTCCCGCCGAATTTGCCGAAGATGCCGAAACCGAAGTAGTAAAATGCAAACAGGATAGCTGCGATTAAAATAATTTGTAGTCCGCGTCTCATATCGTACCCCTTTTTCTTACGTTACATGTTCCAATGCTCTACCTTCCATTTTACATGAACCCGGCGCTTCTTCCTACCATTAATAGAAGAAGTCCGGCCGATAGCGACCGTCATGGCGCCCAGGTCATCATGTTCAAATGGTCCCTGTCCCATAAGCTTATCACTTTCGGCATTGCCTTAGTCCTGCTGGTAGGCAGTTTGCTCCTTTATCCGCTCAACGGCATGAGCTTCCTGCCAGAGTGCAAGAAGACAAATATGTTATGGTTCCTATTCTCCGGCCCCTGGCGCCCACCTTGAAGATGTCCAGGAGAAAATGGAGAAGGCTGAAAAATACATTTTGGCCCAAGAAGATATGGATAAAATGCAGTACTCCGTCGGCGAGTGGGGAGACATGTCCGAGCTGATGATGGGCGGCATGGGCGGCAGCTCGCTCAACGTTAACGTATTCGGCGACAATCTTGAACAGATCAAACCGGTCTCCGATCAGGTTCTGAAATGGGTCTAAGATGATACGAAAAACTTTGAAAAAGGCGAAACTTCGCTTTTCACGGCTTACGACCAATACACGCTCGTAGCGGATTAGCAAAAGTTGAGCTCGCTGGGTCTTACTCCGGGGCAAATCGCTATGAAGCTAAGCCCGGTGCGAGAGCGTCCGGGACTTACCGAAGTGAAGCTTAACGGAAAAGATAATAAAGTCTATATCGAAACCGAAAAGAATGCTTGTACCAGCATTCAAGACATGGAAAATGAGACGCTGACTTCCCCGCTCGGCATGGAAGTGCCTATTAAGGAAGTCGCCAAGGTTGAAAGGGAAGCTCTCCGGACTCGATTATGCGGATCGACGGTAAAATGGTTGTTGAGGTCAGTGCCAAAATCGTCGCTACCGACGTCCAAAAAGCATTCAGTGCGCTGCAAGACAAGATCGATGACATGGACAAACCGGAAGGGGTTACCGTCAGCTTCGGCGGGGTAACCGAACACATCAACAATAAGTTCGGCCAATTGGGTCTTGCTATGGCTGCCGCGGTCGCGATCGTGTACTTTGTTCTTGTCGTTACGTTCGGCGGTGGACTCGCACCGTTCACGATCCTGTTCTCGCTGCCGTTCATCGTTATCGGCGCCATGGTCGGCCTGGTAATCGGCGACGAAACTCTGAATGTATCAGCTCTCATGGGCGTTCTGATGCGGATCGGGATCGTCCTCATCGACCGCGTCATTCGCAAGGAACGCGAAGGGCTTTCAACACGTGCAGCCCTGCTCGAAGCAGGTGCTACGCGGCTTCGTCCGATCCTAATGACGGGCGCTCGCCACCATCGGCGCTTTGCTGACGCTCGTCATCGTTCCGGTCGTGTACGAATTCCTTATGAAATTCCGCCGTCGCGGTTCTGCGGCAGATGATTTGAATTAATCTATACAACAAAAAAGCGGGGCGGGGAGGATTCCCCGACACTATTCCCGACTGTGTTCTGTACTGAGTTCCCGACTCTGTTTCCGCCTCGATATCAGACTCCGATTCCGTCCTTGCTCTTGATCTTCACACGCCTGTTCTTGCTCGTAATCTCCACATACCCGTCCATACTCCAGTCCCTGCTCGTAATCTTCACATACCCGTCCAAAATTCTGCCCCATCCCGTTCCCCGATCCTTTCGCACCCGCTTTCGATAGAAGGGGACAACATTAACTGGATTTTCTCCAGTTAATGCTCGGCTTTTGGGCTAACTTATCAAATTAACTGGAAAGCCTCCAGCTAATTTGAGCCAAAGTCGTCGAATTCTCGTACTAACCAAAATTTAACTGCAGGTTTTCCAGTTATCTTCACAAAATCCGGCTCAACGAGAAAATTAACTGTAGGTTCCACAGCTAATTTTCTCCGATATCCATTCAACCGGTAACTGTCAGGGAATAACGACCTTTTCTCCTTCTCCAACATGTAAAAACACCGGAGACCTATGTCCCCGGCGTTCACAACTCAATTATCTTCAAACTTTAATTTTCATCAAGCTTTGTTTATCTTCAAACGTGATAGTCATCCAACGTTATCTATCTTCACGCGATATCTACCTTCAAGCGTAATCATCTTCAAGTATCGCTTATCATCTAACGTTATTTCCCATTAAAACCGCTGTTTAATTTAATAGCCCCCCGCGCTATCCTTGCATTTCCCTCCATGCGCAGAGGTTCTCCAAATCTATCTCAAGAAACTCGACGAGCAGTTCTGCCAGGCCGACATAAAGCGTGCTTGTCGTTGTTGCGGCCAGTTCGGCGGAAAAGGCAGGCGCCCAGTTCAGAAGGTGGGATTTAAGAAACAGGATCTGCACATCCGTCAGTTCAAGACAGCTCTCGCGGAGGTCCGCTTTACCCAGCATCTCTTCGCTTAATACCGCCATAAATTCCAGCTCCAGCGAAATATGATCGTCACGTTCGCCGGAGATTTTATTAAAGACCACGCCGCTTTCCATATAAGTGTCCCGGATTTCCGAGAGGCAGACAAAAGCGTCGGCACCTTTTTCTTTTGCAAGGAACAGACTTTCGCAAGCAGCGATTTTGGCGCTATGACCCGTAAACAGACGGTCAAATTCTTCCGCCTCCTCATAACAGACGCGGCGGAAATTCTCTTCGGGAATGCTCTCCAGGTAACTCTTCAGTCTCTTCCCACCCTGGCACATGGGAATTGTATTCTTCAGTTCGACCCTTCTGCGCCACTGGGCAATTAGCGACATCCGCGGCGGACGGCTTAGAAAATCCATAAGCAACTGGTACACCCAGCCTCTCATTCCCATCCAATTGGCTTGCTCTTCCGGGATTTGCACAAGCTCCTTATACAGCGTGGTCATATCGGTCATCTCCCTGATTTAAATCATTCATTGCCGATTCAATGCTCATTCATGCGGTTTGCCGACATGCATCGATCCTGACACAACAAATGTATTCTCCATTTAAAAAAAGATGACTTCCTTATCTCGCCGGAAATCATCCAAGGTACATATACCGACACATGATTAAGGGGGTCATGTATCTTCACTTCATATTATACTGCAAAATGAAAGCGCTTTATGTGATATTTTTGACAAAATATTAACAAGTAATTTTGTTAAATAGAAACCGGTTCAGCGGCTTCTCAATGCTTACCTTTGTCAGTTGAAGCATCCAACCAGTCCAACGCCTGCCGATAGTCCCCGGGCCGGTTCATATTGAAAGGAATCCGCTCTTGCGGCATTCCTGCAGCCGCGGCCAGCGCAAAGCCATTCACATATTCGGCCCGCAGCGCTTCAGTCCACCGGGTCAGCTTTAAATTCCCTGCTTGCAGTTCCCTTTCCAAGCCCGGCAGTACGCTACGGCGGTATGACGCGAGCAGCGGCTGAACCTGTCCTTGCACTATCGGGATAACGGCCTCTAACGCGCTGCCCGCTTCGCCGCTCACAGTGTCTCTTTTTTGACCCTCCTCAGCCAGCAGAGCCCGTTCTGCCAACCACTGGAACACATCCCTGTTGGCAAAAGGCATGTCGCATGCCACCGTGAGGCTCCAGGAAGTAGAGGCAGCCTGTAGTCCGGCGTGCAAACCGGCTAATGGGCCCAAGCCAGGAAAGACGTCCGAAATTACATCTTTTCCTAAATGATTGTAGGCTTCCGGCTGAGAGCCCCCCGCGATAAGGATCTCTGCGGCAACCTCCTCCAGCTCGCGAATCAGTCTCTCAATGACCGGAACACCGCCCACCGGAAGGAGCGCTTTATTTTGTCCCATCCGGCTTGATCTCCCACCGGCAAGAATAATAGCCGTAATCTTGATCAGAATCTCCCCCTTTCAAAAACAAATACTGGAAAAACAAAAAGAAGATGGTTTGTATCCCCTTTCATCTGTGTGTTACATTGAGAACATAATCACTTTACGAAATTAATAGATGCAAAGAACGAACTGGAGTCGGACAGAAAGGAATGGCGCGCTTGCGGGAAAACACCCAATTCTCGTCTTCATCTAAATTGCCCTTGGGGCTACTCAACTTTTTCATTTACGGAACCATGGTTATTTTTGCCGCCTTTTTTCAATTATATTTGCAAGACATCGGCATGGACAAGATGGAGATCGGCAGCCTGATGGCCATCGGTCCGTTTATCTCTCTGCTGGCCCATCCTTTTTGGCGGCATTTAAGCGACCGCGGCCAAAATATCCGCGTGGTTCTGTTGCTGATGATGACGGGATTATTAGTCATGGGCCATCTCGTTTTTAAGGCAAACACCTACCATATGTTATATTTATCGATGGTCTTGCTCTTCTTTTTCCAAAGTCCGCTGCTGGCGCAAACCAACAGTCTGACCCTGGGCTATATCGGAAACAACGGACGTAAATTCGGCACTTATCGGCTTTGGGGCTCTCTAGGCTGGACCTTCATCGCTCTGACGGCCGGACCGATAATCGACAGTGTAGGTCAAAACGGAATATCACTGCTCTTCAGTATCACCTTGATGCTGGCGACCGGATCCGCCCTACTATTGCCGTCGATCAACCAATCGACTAATACGCCTTGGATTTCGTCGACGGAAATCCGACACACGTTACAAAATAAATATTTTCTTGCCTTCGTTATTTTCGGTATGCTGGTTTCGATTCCCAACTCGATCAACGGTATCTTTATGCCGTTGTTCATCAGTGATCTCGGTGGGTCACGGTTTCAGGTTGGCGGCGCGGTATTTCTGTCAACCATCTTCGAGGTGCTCGCTTTCGTTCTGCTAAGTCGCTTCCTAAAGCGTAAAATGACGTACCTTATGGCCTGCCTGACGTTTGTCAGCTTATTGTTCGCGCTGCGCTGGAATTTGATGGCGGAGGCAACTTCGCCGATTCAAATAATTCTCATCCAGATCTTGCACGCCGTAACCTTCGGCGGTTTCTTCTATGTCGGAACCAAGCTTACCGCCTTGTTCTTGCCGCGGCCGCTGCGATCTGCCGGACAAGCCGTTTACGCCTTTGCCCTGAGCGGAATGTCGGGAGTTATCGCAGGCCTGCTCGGGGGATGGATCTTCCAAAATTTCGGCCCTGTTATCATGTATAAAATGGGGGTGGCCCTCGCGCTCATCGGTGCGCTGGGGTTCGGCCTCATGTGGCGTAAAATCCGCAAAAACGGGTATTCGCCCGTCATTCCTCAAAAAGAAGAAGTTTGATATCCTAATGAAAAGGCGGTCCGGTTCCTTGCAGGAGCCGGATTTGTTGCATTTTATAGAGTTTGCATGCAAATAAGAAAACAAGCTCCGGACGGCGTCACGCCCGCCCGGAAATCCGGGTGGTTACGCCGCCGCCAGAGCTCTGTTTTCTTGCTGAGAGCCTGCCTGACAAATTACCCCGGGGGATCTGTCAAGCTCTCGTCTCAAGTGTACACTATGAAATGCATTTCAGATCAAGAATTAATAAAAAATTCTCATATAAATTTATGAATTGCATAAACAGGTCTTGATCATCGACAAGGAGGTCCCGCCGTTGGCCAATATCAAGCAAATCACCGAAGCTGCCGGCGTGTCCGTAACTTCGATCGAACGCCTCCAGTACGCCCGAAATATGAATGCCGTTCATAGCCGAATTCTCCATCCGGGCCTGCCTACTGTCACGGAGGAGTTCCGCTTTCGCTTGATCGAGCGGGATACGGTATAAAAGGATCGTCAAAAATAAAGAACCTTCAATACCGCTATTACAGCGATATTGAGGGTTCTTTTTACTTATCCGCGGTTTCAAGCGCAGCAGATTATTTAGGCAGTTGAAACGAGCTTTTGAGCGATACGATGAGGTTGAACACCGGATGTCCCGGGGTCGAGTATTTGGAATCGACGTTGAAATAGCCGTGACGGAAAAATTGAAATTTGTCTTGCGGCTGCGCATCCTTCATTCCCGGCTCCACAAAGCCGTGCATGATAGTCAGCGAGTTCGGGTTGATCCGTTCCAGGAATGGTTTCTCCTCCGCGCCCTCTTCATCCGGCTCTTCGTCCAGAATCAGCGGCTCGTACAGCCGGAATTCGGCCGGTACCGCCTGGCTGGCTTCTACCCAATGGATCGTGCCCTTGACCTTACGGCCGGTAAATCCGCTGCCGCTCTTGGTTTCCGGATCATAGGTGCAATGGATTTCCACCACATTGCCATTCTCATCTTTAATCACGTCGTTACACTTAATGAAGTAAGCGTGTTTCAAACGGACTTCGTTGCCGGGGAACAGCCGGAAGTACTTGCTCGGCGGATTCTCCATAAAGTCTTCGCGTTCGATATAAATTTCGCGGGAAAACGGAATTTGACGGTTGCCCATCTCTTCGTTTTCACTGTTGTTTTCAGCTTCAAGCAGTTCCGTTTGCCCCTCCGGATAATTCGTAATGACCACCTTCAGCGGATCGACGACCGCCATCGTGCGCGGTGCTTTCAGTTTCAGGTCCTCCCGGATAAAATGCTCCAGCATTTTCAGATCGACGGAGCCGTACGCTTTGGATATCCCTGTCTCAAACACGAAGGACTTGATTGCTTCCGGCGTATAACCCCGGCGGCGAAGACCCGAAATCGTCGGCATGCGCGGATCGTCCCAGCCGTCGACAACCCCTTCGTCAACGAGCATTTTCAGCTTCCGCTTACTCGTTACGGTTTGCTCCAGATTGAGCCGTCCAAACTCATACTGACGCGGTACGCTCGTCATTTCCGTCTCGGCGATCACCCAATCATAGAACGGGCGTTGATCCTCGAACTCGGTGGAGCAAAGGGAGTGCGTCACGCCTTCAATCGCATCCTCTAACGGATGGGCGAACGTATACATCGGATAAATGCACCATCTGTCGCCGGTATTGTGATGGGAAGCATGTACGATCCGATAGATAACCGGGTCCCGGAGATTGATGTTCGGGGAAGCCATATCGATCTTGGCGCGGAGCACCTTTTCTCCGTCCTTGAACTCGCCGGCACGCATCCGCGCGAACAGGTCCAGGTTTTCTTCGACCGAACGGTCCCGGTACGGGCTGTTTTGCCCCGGTTCGGTCAGCGTTCCGCGCGTCTCGCGGATTTGATCGGCGCTGAGATCGTCCACATACGCCTTGCCCTTATTGATCAGCACGACCGCACGATTATACATTTCTTCAAAATAGTCCGATGCGAAGCGAAGCTCCTCCCAGTCAAAACCGAGCCACTTCACATCCTCCTTGATGGAGTTGACGTATTCGATGTCCTCTTTGACCGGGTTCGTGTCATCGAACCGTAAATTCGTCCGGCCGCCGAATTCATCGGCCAGCGTAAAGTTAATCCAGATCGCCTTGGCATGCCCGATATGCAGGTATCCGTTCGGCTCCGGCGGGAAACGGGTCACGACCGTCTCCACTATGCCGTTTTTCAAATCTTCGGTAATAACGTTTTTGATGAAATTGGGAGGGGTATAGTTGTTGTTCTCCACGGTGATCAACCTTTCCGTTCATGGAATCTCTGATTCATATTCTCCGATTTTTCTTCTTATAAATATACCGATATCTCGTCAAATGTTCAATGCGCTTCTACGGGACACCACATCAAAATGTCATCGACATACTGCCCGTCCAGGTAAAATTCTTCGACAAGCCGGCCTTGCTCCATAAATCCGCAGCTTTGATAAAAAGCGAACGCCTCCGAATTGCTGGCGAGAACGCGCAAAGAGAGCTTGCGGATCCCTTGCCCGGCGGCATGTTGCTTGACGGCCTCCATCAGCTTGCGCCCTACGCCGCGTCTCTGGTACGAGGGATGAATGGCGATATTAATGTCGTACACATGGCGATTGCTCTCCAAGGGAGTCGGAGAATCAAATCCCAAATACCCGCAAATCTCCTCGCCAATCCCGGCGATGAGCTGACTCCCCGGCGGGCATTTCTGCAAATAATGCTCCCGGGACTTCCATTCAATTTGCGCCGGGGTCGAGTGCTCGTCCCAAACCAGTGAGTCAAGCTCCATAAGCGCTCCCGCATCGCCCATTTGCGACAATCGAATCCAGATGGAATCGGACACAGGTTCCCACTTCCTTTCCGTCCAACAAAACTATAAGTGAGTTAAATCAGATTATACACAAAAATGCAGGCCTACGCTGCATGCGTGATTTCGCTCTTGGCATCACGGTTCATATACGCATGAACCAGGAACGCAATCACAGCCAGCACGGAGATCGTAACCGCGAGCCATGCTACCGGTATGAGCCCGTTCCAGTCGAACAAGACGCCCATAGCGTAAGGGCCCACCACTCTGCCCGCGGCGCCCATCCCACCGACCACGCCCAGATAGAACGGCGCCGACTTGCCCGTCCGGTCCGAAATGAACGAAGGAATCGCCGGAGAAATCAGCATTTCCCCGAAGGTGGTCAACACCATGGCAAACACCATCCCAGGATAAGTATGGAAACCTAAGATCGATACATAACCCAGCATGTAAAATATCGCGCTAGCCGTTAATTGCGCTTCGGCCGATCCGGCAAAGGTCCGCTTGATCCAAAGAATAAACGGCTGCCCGACAAAGATCAACACCCCGTTCAGCGTCCAGAGAATACTGTAATTCCATTCCGGCATCCCTTTGGAAATCGTAAACGGCGACACCCCGTTGTTCCAGACACAATTGCCGAGCCATAGAAAGAAGGAACCTATGCCCATAAAGAGATACACGTTGTAACGGCTCAACAACTTCCAGGTATCCTGCCCTTCCGGGGTTGATTTGCGTTTTTCGAGATGCATGGTTCCCTCGTTTTTTTGAACCTTGTTCAAATAAATCCAGAAGAAAACCGCAAATGCCGCCGAAATCGTTCCGTTTAAAATAAAACTCATATCATAGGAAATGCGGGCCAAAAATCCGCTGAGCGCGGTTCCCAGCGCTACCCCAATATTGTTCGCAACATAGATGACATTAAACAATTCTCCCCGCCGCTCCGCAAAACGGAAGCCGATAAAAGCCTGAATGGCCGGCATGGACATAGCGTTAAAGAAGCCGATCAGCCCCATAAGCAGCATAAACAAGGACCAATTCCCGCTACCGAGCGGGAGCAGAAGCAGGAACAGCGCGTTTAGCCCCACGCCGCCGACGATGAGCTTTTTCACGCCCAGTTTATGATATAACGAGCCTCCGAGAACTTGCCCGGCGATGCCGCCCAGTGACATGACCAGGATCACCAGACCGGCATCCGTGACCGTCCGTCCCAGCACCTTGAACACGAACATTGTGATCAGCGGCCACATCAAAGACCCTCCGGCCGAGCTGATCAGACTGGCGACAAGAAATATCTTTACTTCTCGCGGATAAGACTGTAACCATTTCATTCTCTATCTCTCCCCCCTTGCTAAGCCCTTAACACCCGTTAATTTCTGAAGACTATAGAAAAAGTGACAAGGAAGCCCCCTTCAGGCTTCCTTGTCACCGCCATTTTTATCAGTGAATGTAAGTATTTGCAGCCCAGATTATCATAGTATCGCTTAAATGGGCCGAATTTCGCAAGTACATTTATTGACGCTTTACATCGACAACGGTTGAGAAAAAGACGGCCCCGCCGCCCATGTCGGCGAGCCGGTCTGGCGTAAGGGCGTTAACGCGGCGCCGCTGGCCGCCCTGCTCCCACCATAAGCCCTGGCTTACTACCGTGCCCGGCAGCATTTTGCTTTCGACAGCAGCTTTAACTTGGTAGCTGCCCCTGTCGTTCCAGACAACGACCTCGTCGCCGTCCTCAATGCCGCGCGCCGCCGCATCCTCCGGATGGATTTGCAGCAGCGGGCTTTTCTCCAGCGCTTTCAGCTTCTCCACATTGCCGAAGGTCGAGTTCAAAAAGCTGTGATTCGGCGGCGAAACGAACATGAGCGGATAAGTCGCCTTCTCCCCGGGCCGGTTCTCTCCGTCGTATCCTTCTTGAAGCGGGATGTACGTCGGCAACGGAGGAAGCCCGGCCTCCGCCATTTTCGCCGAATACAATTCGATTTTGCCGGAAGGCGTCGAGAGCGTATCAAGATAGTGCTTCTGATGCCGCATGTCCAGCTTAACCATTCGATGTTCCTTTAAGCCCTCCAGCGTAATCCCATCCAGATAAGGATTCTCCGAAAAATCCAGCGCCTGCCGGATCATATCTTCTTCCGTATCCCGGAAGGCTTCTTCTTCAAAGCCCATGGCCTCAGCCAGCAGGCGGAACACTTCCACATTGCTCTTGCTCTCGCCCCGTGCCGGAATGACCGGCTCCTGAAGCTGAACATAGTGATGCCAGTACGAGCTGTACAGATCCGTATTCTCAAAGGTCGATGTTGCCGGCAGCACGATGTCCGCATACTTGGCCGTATCGGTCAGGAATAAATCATGGACTACCATAAACAAGTCTTCCCGGCTTAATCCCCGCTCGACCTTGCCCGTATCCGGCGCAACCACAGCCGGGTTCGAGCAGTAAACGAACATGGCCCGAATCGGCGGATCCAGGGTTAGCAGCGCTTCACCGATCCGGTTCATGTTGATCGTCCGGACATGGTCATCTTGCCTTAAATCCGGAAGTTCCAGCGCTTCCGAATTCATATTGGCATAAGCGCCATTCGACTTGAACGCGCCGCCGCCCGGGACAAGCCACTGGCCGGTCAGCGCCGGCAGGCAGCTGATCGTGCGGATCGCCATCCCGCCGTTGTCATGGTGCTGAAGCCCGTTGCCCATATGAATGTAAGCGGGAGAAGTCTCCGCATACATCACCGCCAGGGCTTCAATATCTCCGGCGGGCACCCCGGTAATCGCCGACACGCGCTCCGGCGTATAGGTTTTCACATGTTCGCGGAGCTCTTCATGGCCAATGGTATATCGTTTAAGGAACCCTTCATTCACTAGGTTCCGTGCAAACAGCACATGCATCATCCCGAGCGCCAACGCGCTGTCCGTCCCCGGATAAAGCGGGATGAACCAGTCGGCTCTTTGCCCGGTACGGTTGCGGTGAACGTCGATCACCACCAGCTTCGCACCCTGCTTCCGAGCCTTCTCGATCAGAGCAATCTGATGCATATTCGTGCTTACTAGATTGCCGCCCCACACAATGATCAGCTTCGCTTTTACCGTATCCTCCGGACTGGTGCCTCCGCCAAAGCCCATCGTGTAGTTCCAGCCGGTATTTCCCGCCGCCGTGCAAATTGCCCGATGCAGCTTGGAAGACCCCAGCCGGTTGAAAAACCGCTTGTCCATCCCTTCCACGCTAAGAATCCCCATATTTCCGTAAAAGTTGTACGGCAAAATGCTTTCGGGTCCGTGCTCCCGAATCAGTTTCCGATACCGACCGGCAATTTCCGCGATCGCTTCGTCCCAGCTAATGACTTCAAATTTACCCTCGCCTTTTGCGCCAATACGTCTCATCGGATGCAGTACACGCTCCGGATGATAAACCCGCTCGGCCATGTTCCGCACTTTGTTGCAGATCGCACCCTGCGTAATGGGGTGATCGGGATTCCCCGTTACTTTCACGATTTTTCCGTTCTCTTTATGCAATAGCAAACCACAGGTATCCGGGCAATCAAGCGGACACACCGCGGGAAATATTCCGTTCTCCTCTCGGATCATGCAACCATCCCCTCCTGATTCATTTATTGTAGAAAAAAGCCCCGTCCCTGTCTACTGGGAGGAAGGTGGAAAAGCGCGTACAGCTCGCAGGGCGGGGAGACACGTGAGAGATAGTGAGTGTAGTTGGAAACCGCAGCGGCGGCATACCCTACAAACATAAAAAAGCTGCCCCCCATTAAGAGGCAGCAGCCTTATTGATCTATCTATGCAAATATTCCGGTTAAGCCGATTTGTTGGTGGTTGCAGCTACGTTTCCCGCCGCATGTTCGCCCGGCGAAGCAGCCGATGCACCCTTGTCTTTCAAATAGGCCATCCAGTAAGCTGCGGACACAAACAGGGCGCCGCCCGTCAGATTTCCCAGCCATACAGGTACGAAATTTTTGAAATATTCTCCCCAGGAGAAATACCCTTCGAATATGGCCGCAGGAATCAAAAACATATTGGCAACAACGTGCTGGAACCCGATCGCGACGAACGCCATGGTCGGAAACCAGATCCCGAGAATTTTACCGCTCATATTATCCGCGCCATAGGAGAGCCATACGGCAAGCGCGACGAGCCAGTTACAGCCGATCCCCGACACAAAAGCTTGAAGAAAGCTGTCATCCAGTTTATGTCCCGCCATATCCACGAGTTTCTCCAAATATACCCCGCTGGAGGTTAATCCGACGACATGCCCGAAGAAGTAAGCGACAAACAGGGCACCCACAAAGTTGCTGATTGTAATCAGCACCAGGTTTTTGCACATTTCGCCAGTCGTTATTTTCTTGGCCATCCGGGATAACGGCACCGCCATCATATTCCCCGTCAGCAATTCCCCGCCGGCAAGCAGCACCAGAATCAGTCCGACCGGGAACACTGCCGCGCCGATAAAGGTCGCGAAGCTGCCCCATTCTTTCGGAGCTCCTGCAATAACGCGTATATCAAGCAAGAATCCGAGGGCGATAAAGGCGCCGCCCAGAAATCCAAGGATCAAAACCGTCAACAATGGATTGTGCGCTTTTTTGACACCCATCTCAACCGTCACTTTGGCAATTTGATCGGGTTTATTGTAAGCCATCATTCATTCTCCTTTAAGACTTGTTTGTAAACTCCCCTGTTCCACTGTTATTGTAACTTGAGCCTTACCGTCCAATAAGTAACATAAGTCACGACACCGCTTACATATAGTGAATTTTTTCACACTCACATTGGCATGTTCTACCTGACAAATGTATGTAAAAAAGAAAACAGCCCCCTCCGGAATTAAATCCTGCGGCGGCTGTTCGAGACTAAATCATATATATTAAGAAGGTTAAGCTTGAACCGTTTCGCGTTCCGGCACTTGCGGCAACGCTCCAAGGCCTGCGCTGTTCAGGAAGTTCCATGGTTTGTTGTAATGCGGCTGGAAGAAGAAATCGACGAACGCAAGCTCTTCCATCTTCATGCCGTTCTGAATGCAAACCGAGATAGTGTTGATCGATTGCGTCAAGTCCACCTTCGACATGATCTGAGCACCCAGAATGCGTCTTGTTGCCTTTTCATAAACTACTTTCAGCATCACAGGTTCATGCGTCGGCATAAACTCCGGACGGTAGTTATCGGTAATCATAACCGCTTCCGCATCGATTCCGGCTTCCTTGGCCGAAGCTTCCGTCATCCCGGTTCCCGCAATGTTGTCCTCGTAAATTTTAATGCCCGAAGTCCCTTGGGTTCCCATATACTTCACGGTTGGCGCCACCAGGTTGCGGGCTACCAGCGTTCCCATCCGGACCGCGTTGGTTGCGAGCGGAATGTAGGCATGCTTCTTCGTCGGGTTATAGAAAACCGCGCAGCTATCGCCTGCCGCATACACGTCCGGCGCGCTGGTCCGCATATATTCATCCACGATGATCGCGCCGTTGCCGAGCATATCGACTTGCCCTTTGAGCAGTTCGGTGTTCGGCCGGAAACCGATGCACATAATAACAAGGTCGGCGTTGTATTGGCCGCGGTCCGTGACCACTCGAGCCACTTTGCCGTTTTCGCCTGTGAATCTTGTAACTTTCTCGCCTAAAGCAAGAGTAATTCCGTGTTCGCGGAGCGACTCCTCGATTTTATCCGTATATTCAGCATCCAAATACTTGCTCAAAATGCGATCCTCCGCATCGATCAGCGTTACCTGTTTGCCATTTAACTGGAACGCCTCGACCAGTTCGACGCCGATATAACCTGCGCCTACAACCACGATGTTTTTAGCTTGCTGCGCCTTCTCGATGATCGTGTTCGAATGATTGAAGTTTTTCGAGAGCAAAATATTTTCCAGCTCAATGCCTTCAAACTTCGGTACGATCGGCCACGAACCAGTCGTAACGATCAGCTTGTCGAACGAATCATTAAACTCTTCGCCGGTAGTCAAGTTGCGCGCTCGCAGCGTTTTCCCGGCTGCATCCACCGAAGTCACTTCATGGCGCATGTTTGTTTTAACACCCAGCTCGGCGAGTTGCTCCGGCGACGAATAGAACAATCCTTGAGGATCTTTAACCATGCCGCCTACGTAAAGGGCGATCCCGCACGACAGAAACGAAATGTTATCATTACGCTCATACACCGTGATTTCCGCATCCGGGTAAAGCTTGGCTGTATTGACAATGGCTGCTGTTCCTGCGTGAGTACATCCGATAACTGCTACTTTCATGGTTTCTTCCTCCTAATGTCCCCTCAGTCTAGTTTCATTTTTTATATCGGGGTTTATTTGTGATTTTTTTTACTTACAATTTTAAAAGATTGTGATTTTGTTCACCTAATACCCTTATTATAGTGTGACATTTTTCACATTGCAAGAGGTAAATTCGCATTTCGAAAAATATTCACAATTTTAAGTATTTGCTTTTCAATCTCTTCTCGTCTACCCTGTCTTCCGGAAACAGTTGCAAATTGCGTTCCGCTTATTGTTTTCGAGTATTCGAAAAAATAACCACTCCCTGGGAAGTAAATGCAGCGTGGAGATGACCAATCAATCAAGATAATCGAAGTAGCACTTAACCCTGCCTCATTGAAATAACTCCAATGAGCGGGCCTCCTATGCTTAACGCCCTCCTACGGGCAAGCTCTTAATATAATGCACTAAGGAACAACATACAAAAAACCCGACCAGCGCAAGCCAGTCGGGTTCTCGCTTTTACTTGGAGCCGGAGGTGGACCGCGTACCGGCGGACCGCATCAGCCACAGGAAGTACGGCGCGCCGAGCAGAGCAACGACCAAGCCGGACGGGATTTCCTTCGGCGCGAGCAGCACGCGGCCGACGATGTCCGCAAGCACCAGGAACACGGCCCCTAGCAGGGCCGAGAGTACCGTCAGCTTGCGGTTTGCGTTCGGCACGAGCAGCCGGGCCGCATGCGGCGCCAGCAGGCCGACGAAGCCGACGGTGCCGACCGTCGCGACGGCCGAAGCGGCAAGCGCCGCGCCAAGCAGGCCGCCGAGCAGGCGCGTCCGCTCGGCGGAGACGCCGAGATTGATCGCGGAGGCATCGCCGAGCGCGAGCAGGTCAAGGCGGCGGGCCAGCCACCAGGCGAGCGGCAGCAGTACGAGCGGCCAGATGAACAGCCAGCCGAGATCGTCCCAGCCGCGGGCGTACGTGCTGCCCGAAAGCCAGGTCAGCGCCGAGGCGACGCGCAGCTGCGCCTTAACGACGAGCGCCTGGATGCCCGCGGAACCGAAGGCGGAGACGGCCATGCCGATCAGAGCCACCTTTGCCGGCTGCATGCCTCCTTTGCGGCTGATCGCGAAGATGACCAGCGCTGCGCCGAGAGCGCCTGTAAAGGCAGCCGCCGGTACGAGCGAGCCCGGCAACTGCGGCAGCAGGATCAAGAAGATGAGCGCGCCAAGCCCTGCGCCGGAAGTGACGCCGATAACCGAAGGATCGGCGAGCGGATTGCGCACGACGCCCTGCAGCAGCGTGCCGCTCACGGCGAGCGAAGCGCCGGCGAGGGCCGCCACCAGCAGACGGGGCAGGCGGGTCTCGATCACCATATAACTGGTGATCTTGCTGGCCTCGCCCGTCAAGGCGGCCCAGACGTCCGGCAGCGGCACGGTTTTGCCGCCGAAGACGAGGCCGGCGCCCAGTGCGAGCAGCAACAGAAGCCCTGCGCCCGCCAGCAGGGCGGGATAAGGCAATGCGCGCCGGAAGCCCGCGCCCATGCCGGAGGTAGCGCCCTGCACGTCGCCGCGCGACGGCTTCATGCGGTACACGAGCCAAATGAGCCACGGCGCGCCGAGCGCCGCCGTAGCGGAGCCGGCCGGCAGCAGGCCGAATGCCGGCTCCAGCAACAGTACGGCCAGGTCGGCCGCGACCAGTACGATCGCGCCCCAAATGGCTGCGCCGGGGATCAGCAACCGATGGCGGTGCAGGCCCATCAGCCGCAGCAAATGCGGCGCGATCAGGCCGACAAAGCCGATCGGCCCCACGGCGCTCACCGTCACCGCGGCCAGCAATACGGCCGTCAGCACACTGACCGTGCGAGTCAGGCCAATGCGCTGGCCGAGCGATTTGCCGACCTCGTCGTCCATCAGCAGGATGTCGAGATTACGGCTGAATAAAACCGACAGCAGCAGACCGCCGAGAACCCACGGCCAGATGGTCGCCACATTGTGCCAGTCGTTCTGAATAAGCGAACCGGAGCCCCACAGAAACAGGCCGGCGGTTTCATTTTCGAACAGCAATTGCAATGTACCGGTTAGCGAAGACAGCACCAGCGTCAGCGACATTCCGCCAAGGGCGAGCCGTACCGGTGCACTCCGCTTCTGCCCGGCCATCAGGAACACGATCGCGCCTGCGAGCATTCCCCCGGCCATCGCCGTCAGCAACGGGAAACCGCCCATCAGGGACGGGAAAAAGATCGTGGCTGCCACGACGGCGAGATAGGCCCCTGCGTTAATTCCGAGCGTTCCGGCTGACGCCAAGGGATTGCGCGTCAGCGTCTGGAGAAGGACGCCGGCCACGGACAGCGCCGCTCCCGCAAGCGCCCCGATCAGTGCCCGGGGTAGCCTCACCCCGCGCACGATTTGCTGCAGCGGATCATCCAGCACCGGGTGGAACAGTGCTTCGCGAATCAGCGGCAGCGAAATTCCGGCCGTGCCTTGGGTGATTTGAATGCACAGCAGCAGCGCAAGAATGACCGGCCCGGCAACAAACACAAGAAGAAGCGAACCCCGGGAGGTTCGCTTCTGACGGGTTCCGGCTTCTGGCTTTGCCGGACTGAGATCGATACTCATGGCGCCAATACGGACACGGCTTTATCCACGATCGTTTTCGCCGACAGCGGTCCGCCGAACACCCACGAGTCTCCCCCTAACGCATAGGTGCGGTTCTCTTTTACAAAACTCAGGTTTTTCCAGACCTGATTCTCCTTCAAATGCGTTTCAAACACATTGTCATCAGCCTGCACGATATACAGGAAATTGGAATCCTGAAGTGCAGGGAAAGCCTCCACCGATTTTTCCGAATAACCGTATAGTTCATACGCCGGTTCTTTATTCGCGTTTTGCAGCCCGATCTTATTCAGGATTTGAACTGCCATAGAATTGTCCGTGAAAATACGGAATACCGGCGAATTTTGGTTGCTGAATGCCTGCACGAGCGTGAATTCGGCGTTCTCCTTGCCTGCTGCCTTAATCTTCTCCGCCGCGGCCTGATACGCTTCGTCCAGTCCGGCCAGTACTTGCTTAGCTTCTTC
The DNA here is from genome assembly GCF_003337355.1 of Fontibacillus phaseoli. Lineage (GTDB taxonomy): Bacteria > Bacillota > Bacilli > Paenibacillales > Paenibacillaceae > Fontibacillus > Fontibacillus phaseoli. The sequence goes on from NZ_QPJW01000005.1 coordinate 232,762, forward strand.
CTGCTTGCCTACCACATCGGCAATCGTATTAAAAGTATCGATCATTTCTTGATACTGGTTTACGCCGTTCTCATCCTGGTAAGGGGAGAAAGCAATCGTAGGCGCGATATCCGCCAGTTTGTCGTAAATGTCTTTGGAACGGTAATCGGCCGTAATGATCAGGTCAGGATCCAGAGCCATGATCGCCTCCAGGTTAGGCTCTTGACGGGTTCCTACGTCCTCCACGCTGTCATCCAGTCCCGGATTTGTATTCACCCACGTTTTATACCCTTTCACGTCGGCTACTCCGACCGGCTGAACGCCCAAAGCTACCAGATCCTCGGCATAGGTGAATTCCAGCGCAACGATCCGGGTCGGTGTTCCTTCGATATCGGCCGTCCCGAGCACATGCTTGATGGAGCGGACTCCGTTGTCCTGATCTCCTGAATTCGCGGCATTTTGATCTTGTTCTGCGGTATTGCTTGTATTTCCTCCGTTATTGGACGGCTGTGAGCCGTTCGAATTTTTCGCGTTCCCGCAAGCGGCCAGCACCAGGCAGAGGCACGTTACGGTGACCATGATCTTCAGCAATTTCATCTTCTTCATTCTGCGCACCCCTTTTTTATGTAAATCATTATGGCTACGATGACGCTTTAGCGGCAGCCATGATTTCTTTTCGCTTGGCTTCGCGGTCACTTTTCGACAACTTTGGACAACCGTAGCAATAGCCATGCCCCGTGTCTGTCCGATAAGCCAGGCAGCAAGTCGGCTTCATCCGGGTTTGCTCGCCGGGACGATACGGGTCATTGATCCAGATCTCCTTCAAGTCAAAAGGATTCCGCTTCAAACCGAACCACGCTGCATCCAGGATTCTGGCCAAATAAGCGTATTGTGCCTTAAATATTTCCTTACAGGAGGGATTCTCAATCTGGTTACCCATATAATCCAGATAAAATTCAACGCCAAGCGGCATTTGCCCCCACAGCTGCGCCACCGGGAGTCCCGAAATCGCCGCAGCCGTTTCTAGCACGGGCCGGAGCGTATCCCTCACAAAAGATCCCAAGACCTCGCCGCGCCATTCCTCCCGTTCTTTCGAAGGCCAAGGGTTCTCGGCGGAATCCTTCAGTACGAAGAAAAACCGCGGATATCCATTCACAATGTCGATCTGAATAATGAGGTTTTTGAGCGACCAGTCCACGCTCCCCTCGCAACTCGAGATCATATACAGAATAGCCGCAGGGATGACCCGCCAGCATGCCGCATAATAGGTGGCAGCGACCTGGATATCCCGCCCTTTGATTTGCTCTTGATAGAATGTAAGCAGACGCTCCGCCTGCTCACGATCCGGCAGCATTTCCGCCGGAATCGTTAACAAGGCATTCTCTCTTTTTTCCGTGACAACGGAAAGAGCCCGATCGAGCAACCCGAAATCAATATTCATAACTTCGCCTCCTGTAATATAACCGGCAACTTCCCTTACAGGATCGAAGCAACCTTCTGGGCCAAATCTCCTTTTTTGCCGGACCGCACCTTTCCTTCCGTCGCTGCACGGTACAGCTCGTAAGGAAGACAAAGCGGAACTCCGCTGCGCGGATCCGTTACAATATCCGCTTCAATACCGAATACCTCGCGCAGGACATCGGAAGTAACGACTTCTTCAGGGACACCTACGGCCACCGCCTCGCCCTTCTTGATCGCGATCATATGATGTGCGTATCGCGCGGCGTGGTTCAAATCGTGGACAACCATGACGATCGTCCGGCTCGATTCGGCATTCAATTCTTCGAGGAGCTGCAATACTTCCAACTGATGCGCCATATCCAAAAATGTCGTCGGCTCATCGAGGAACAAAATATCCGTTTCCTGCGCCAACGCCATGGCAATCCATGCCCGTTGCCGCTGTCCGCCGGACAACTGTTCCAGAGCGCGATCGCTAAATTCATTCATCCGGGTCGCCTCGATCGCCCAGTCGATAATCTGACGATCTTCCGCTTTTAATCCCCCAAACCCTTTTTGATGCGGAAACCGGCCGTAAGACACCAATTCATACACCGACAGACCTTCCGGAGCGGTTGGATTTTGCGGCAAAATCGCGAGCTGCTTGGCGACTTCCCGGGTCGACTGCTTATGAATCGACTTCCCGTCGAGCAGTACGCTGCCTCCTTTAGGCTGCAGAATCCGGGCCATCGTCTTCAATATCGTCGATTTTCCCGATCCGTTGGCCCCGACCAGAGCCGTAATCTTCCCTTGGGGAATCGATATATTCAAATCCTGGACAATCAGCCGGTCCTCGTACGCGATATCCAAATGAGAGGTCTTCAACGATGCCATGACCATCTTCCTTTCTATAATGACCTTGATCCATGAGGTCCGAAGCTTTTCGTTAATATGCTACTTTTTAAAGATACTGATAATCATTATCACTTGTCAACAGGAATTTATGTACGCATGATGCAAAAAGACGCCTTTTCAGGCGTCCATTTTGTCTTTATCCTATGAAATTGGGTTCAATGAACATCTTGCGCCAGCCGCACCAGCATATGAGCAAGCGCATGACGATGTTTCTGGTCTCCGGCTCTCCACAATTCTTGCAACAGCTTCTCTTCCCGGTTTCGGGGCTCCTCCTTGGCAGTCAGGTAATCGCCGATTTTCTCAGCCGCCTGTGCCATCGTTTCCTCGCTTAAACCAATTTTCTGTGCAAGTTCGATCCGTTCGCTCAAGTACTTTTTGAATGTGTCAAAGCTACCCAGAATTTCATCCTTCCGCTCATCGCCCATCCGGTTCAGGGCATCATCCACCCTACCCAGCGCCGTTTCGCCTTCCTTGTTGACCACGTGATTGTGCTCGGACATGCAGTACGCCTCCTTCGGAGTTATGGAGTTATGGATCATCAAGTTCGTTACTACATAACCCACCCCGAAGGTTCATGAATCACTGCCATATCCTTATCGCACCGCGCTCAGGGATTGGCTGAAACCGGCACGGCATCATAATACTCTTCCAGCGTAATATCCCGGTCCGCGATATCTGCTGCAATTTCCGTGCCTACATAACGCAGATGCCATGGCTCGTATTTATAACCGGTAATATCCTCTTTGCCGTCAGGATAACGGATAATAAAACCGTATTCCGGCGCATGTTTCGCCAGCCATTCGGCTTCCTCGGTATCTCCGAAGCAATCCTCGGCGGCGCATTTGCCGTCACTGCCCGATACGTCGATGGCCAGACCGGTCTCATGCTCACTGTGTCCAGGCACGGCGCTGTAGGTTTTAGCTTTTTCCAGCCCGTCCTTTTTTACATACCGGTTAAATAAGGACGTCTGCCTGCTATGGGAACGATATGCGGATACGCCAGCCAGGTAGATTCCATCCTTCTCGGCGCCGGCAAACAATTTCTCTAACGCGGAAGCGGCCTCGCTGCGCATCATCCGTTTCTCGATTTTTTCCTTGAATGTAAACCGCACATCCGGATAGACGAGATCATCAGGCTTGTGATCCTCAGGCAGAGCGAATTCCTTGTTGACCAGTACGGCTACGCTATCCGCATCGGCAGCCGCCGCCTGGCTTCCGTCGCCGGAATTGCCTGCATTGCTTTGGCCGTCAGGCGAAGAACCGTTACCTTTCGTACCGGCATTGTCACCATTTCCGGTCTTTTCGCCGTCGCCATCTCCATCTTTCGCGTTATCAGTACCGTTATTGTTATCGTGACCGGTACCGCTATTGGCATCGCCATTAGTCACCGGGGTGTTCCCGGCATCCGCCCCATTGTCCGGTCCTGCGTTTTCCGTATCGTTGACTCCCGCTTCCTGCGTCTGATTCGCGGTTTGAGATCCGGCGGTATTACTAGCGCAACCTGTAAACAAAACGGCGACAAGCATAAGGATAAGAGCAGTCCCTACCGCTCCCCAACCACTCCGATGTTTCATGATGAATTCCTCCCGCCTGTGTTCTCTTTCTATTATCCATATACAAAACGCATTTACACTCAGTTAGGTTGCTGGTAATCAAATCTATAGGGTCCAATAATTTATAATTGTCAAAAAAATTTGGCTCGATCCGACGAAATCTGACCTACGAACGTCCACGACGACCGCCGTCATTCCGTCCCGATCCCCGGCGTCCTCCGCTTCCCTGTTCGCGCCCGCCGCGACCGGATGCAGATCCGGGGCCCCGCTTCGCGCCGCCGCCTTGGCCGCGTCCGCCTTGTCCCGAGCCGCCCGGTCTGCCGCCTGCTGTGCCCGGCTTCCGCCGGCCATCCGCCGCGTTCTCGCTGCGTCGCCCGCTGCGACTGCCGGCTCCGCTGCCCTTACCCCGGCTGCTGCGCTCCTGGGAATCACTGCCGGAACGGCTTTGCGGCCCGCCGCCGCCTACGTCCGTCACGCCGCTCTTCTCGTACCGCTGCCGCTTCAAGCGCAAGGAGATGCCGCGCTCGATGTTCCGGAGCGCTTCCACGTCCTTCGGGGCCGCGAACGTGACGGCGATGCCTTTTTCCCCGGCCCGGCCCGTCCGGCCGATACGGTGAATGTAACTATCGACGTCCTGCGGAATGTCGTAATTAAACACATGCGTCACGCCTTCGACGTCGATCCCGCGGGCGGCCACGTCCGTCGCCACCAGCAGCTCCAACTTGGCGTCGCGGAATGCGCGCATCACCTGCTCGCGTTTGGACTGCGACAGATCACCATGCAGTTCGTCCGAAGCGAAACCAGCCTCCTGCAATGCCTCGTTCAGCGTGCTGGCCCGGCGTTTCGTGCGGCAGAAAATCACCGCGAGGTAAGGACGGTCCTGACGGATCATCGTAATCAGCGCGTCCTGCTTGTTCCGGTCCGTGCATTCGACGACGATTTGCCGGATGCTGTCCAGCGTCACACGCGAGGTTTCGGCGATCCGGATGTCACGGGGCTGCTGCATATATGTCTTGGCCAGACGCTTTACATTATCGGGCATCGTCGCTGAAAACAGCATCGTTTGACGGCTGCGCGGAACAAGGCGGATAATCTCCTCCACCTCGGCCAGAAAACCCATATGCAGCATTTGATCCGCTTCATCCAGCACGAGCATCCGGACGGCACCCAGCGTCAACGAGCCGCGGCGTAAATGATCCAGCAGCCGGCCCGGCGTGCCGATGACGAGCTGCGTCCCGTTCTGGAGCTTGCGGAGCTGGCGCTCTACATCCTGCCCGCCGTAAGCGGCGAGCACGGACATGCCTTCGTGAGCGGCCGCCAGTTTACGCGCCTCTGCGGTAATCTGGATCGCGAGTTCGCGCGTCGGCGTAATGATCAGCGCTTGTGCTTCCGGGCGGTCGGCGCGGATTTTCTCCATGATCGGCAGGAGGAACGCCAGCGTTTTGCCGGTCCCCGTTTGCGCCTGAACGATGACATCCTCGCCTGCGAGCAGTTCCGGTATCGCCTTTTCCTGGACCGGCGTGGGATTCACGATCCCTTGGTCCTGCAATATTTGTAAAACGGCCTTCGATAGGCCCATTTTCTGAAAAGTTGTCAAAAAAGTTCACCTCATTAGTTATTGACCCGCATTGTATGGTCACATTTTGCCCCGGTTGTTCGGGTTCTAAAAGCGGGCCTTCTTATTGTAACAGAGATTTGCCCGAAATACTGTCCGGCCGGCAAGTTTATTCCATATTCTATGACAAAACCCCGCAGATGCGGGGCCTTGATTGACCGTGCAGCTTCAAAATCTGCCTGACCGAAAAATAGAGTAGAGCAGCCAGACCACCATCAGAAACGCGACGACGAAGCCGATTTCGATGGCGGGAATGTTCCAAAGCAGGGTGGGCATACGGGTTAATGACGAGCCGATAATGAGTCCGACCATAATAATGCTGAATGCCAGCAGCACAATGCTAAAGGAAAGCCGGTTCCCGATTTGGTCAAACTTTTTCATAAAAATCTCCATTTCGGGAATGCTCATATCCATCTTTAATTTACCTTTGCCGATCAAGGTTAACAGACGGTTTACCTGCTTCGGGAATCCCGTCAGCGCTTCAGCCAGATCAACAGCTCCGTCGAACGCCTGCTTCCCTAATCGTCGGCCTGATAATCTCTCGCGCAGCAGCTTCTTGCCGAAGGGTTCCGCCAAATCGAGAATCCGCAGTTCCGGGTCCAGGCTGATCGCGACGCCCTCCACGGTAAGCAGCGCCTTGCCGAGCAGGAGCAAATCAGGCGGTAAAATGATCCGGTGTCGCTGAGCGGTACCAAACAGATCGTTCAAGGCTTCCCCAATGCTGATTTCCGAGAACGGAATATCATAGTAGCGGTCACGAAGCCGTTCCAAATCGGTGCGTAAGCTGTCCAAATCGCGAGTTTCCTCCAGTAAGCCCATCCGTAATATCGCCCTCAACATCCCCTCGTTACTACGACGCATCAAGGCAATCACGAGCGAAGACAGGTGATCTCTCATTTCGGCGTTTAAGCGACCGATCATCCCGAAATCGATAAAGGCCAGCTTGCCGTCCCGTGTTGCCAGCAAATTGCCGGGATGAGGATCGGCATGAAAATAACCGCCCGAAAAAATCTGCTGCAGCATCGCATTTACCAGCCGCTCAGCAATTTCGCGAGGTTCGAAGCCGCCTTGCTGCAGTTCTTCAAGACGATTCAAGTGGACTCCCTCCACGTAATCCATCGTCAACACTCTTGACGTGGAGCAGTGCCAATGGACTGTCGGGATGCAAATCTCCTCGCTGTCCAAAAATTGCCTGCGGATTTTCTCCATATTCCGGCCTTCAATGCTGTAGTCCAATTCAGCCCTGATCGATCTGGAGAACTCGTTCACCATTTGCGGAATTTGATACCGGCTTACCCACGGCCAGTGCCTTTGAGCCAACGCCGTCAAATTTTTGAGAATGTCGAGGTCACGCTCGACTTGGGGTACGACGCCGGGCCGCTGAATTTTTATGGCCACGGCCTCGCCGGTGACGAGCCGCCCCTTGTGGACTTGTCCTATGGAAGCGGCGGCAATAGGCTTTTCATCAAACCGCTCCAGCAATTCAGCAGCGGGCATTCCGAATTCCTGCTCGATAATGGCCAGCGACTCCGTCGCCGAAAACGGCGGCACCTGATCCTGGAGCTTAACAAGTTCCGCGATAATAGACTCTGGGAAGCAAATCGGAGCGTGTACTGGCGAGTTGGCCCAGTTTAATAAAGGTCGGGCCAAGTTCCTCCAGCACAAGCCGAATTCTCTCTCCCAGCGTCAGGCTGCTATGTTCCTCCTTGTGGATCCAGCGGAGCGGAACGGCAAAAAGCCGGGTCAGTCCGATTTCTTCGGCCATATAGCCGAAGCCATGGCGCCCCAGCGCCATGGCGATCTCACGATAACGGCCGGAATGCCGGACACGGATGCCCATGGCCTACGGCTGCTGCAGCTCGGCGAGCTTGATTTCCAGCTCCGCCACCCGCCGCGTCAATTCCTCCACTTCTTTTGCCGAGACAAGCCCCATGGATTGCAGCACGGATCTTACTTGTTCGTTCACCAGTTCCTTGAAGCGGTTTTGTTCTTCCTCTCCCTTATCGATCAGACGCTCTACAAGCTGCTTGGATTCCGAAGGGGCGAGCTCGCCGCGTTTTACCAAATCGTCCACAAGGCTTTCCACCTTCTCTTTGCTGACAATCGTAAGTCCCCATCCCAAGGAGATGGCCTTCTTTAATAAATCGCTCATGATTAACATCCTTTCTAAGCCGTTTTAGGGATCGAATAGCATGCATCCTTACCATAGTAATACCCATGGTTTCGCCAATTTTTACCTAGTTCTGTTCATCGCCGTCCGAAGCGGCTTTTCCGGCGCCCGGCAGCGGCTCCGCTTCTCCGGCGTAATACCGGGCCAGTTCAATCATCATGCTGCCCATGCGTTCCTCGCGTGGAGCCACCACGCGAGGAACGCCCGCCTCAAACAGCCCTTGCGCCGTGACTTTGCCGACCGCTACTGCCATGACGGGACCCTGCAGAGCCTCCATCAGCGCTTCGCGTTTTCCCTGATCGGCAGCATGCTCCAACAGAAACCGGACCTGCGGTCCGCTCGTAAAGGTGACCGCGTCCACCCTGCCCTCGGTCAAATCCGAGAGCAGCTGATCAAGCTCCTCCCGCGGTGGGGCGATGTGCCGGTACGGAAGAAGTTGCCTGCAAACCGCTCCCTGTTCTTCAAGCCAGGTCACCAGCCGGGGAGCAGGATCGCCGTGAAGCTGCAAAATGACGTCTTTACCTTGAAACTCATGTTCACCCAGACCGCGGATCAAACCTTCCGTACTGCCATCATCATCCCGTACAAGCGGGGAGAGCTGGCGTTTTTTCAGAACGTTCGCTGTTTTATACCCTCTTGCCGCAATCCGGCTGCCCCGGAGAATGTCCCACAGGTCTTGTGCGACTCCCATATCCTCGGCCATGTCGAACAAGGCGTCTATTCCCATCCCTGTCGTAAAAATGGACCATTCCGGCGGGTGACTCACCCAAGAGACAAGACCGTTCCGCAGATCAAGATCGTTCAGCAGCACGGTCCCTTGTGCCGGTCTGTACAAAGGAATGCCTCCCAAATTTTCGACCAGTTTGCCGAGCTCCTCTGCACGGCGCGGCCCGGTGAGCGCAATTCTTTTCCCTTCCAATCTACGTGCCATTTAGTTCCCTCCTGTTTCAAGGCCGGCGGCGGCCGCATTATTGTTAGTTCCAGATTAAACGACGGGAGGAAGGAAGTAAATGCTTATCAAATGAGGCTGTCCCTAAGCAAACTTTGCTTAAGAACAGCCCCTCACATTGCGACGAAAAAGGTCTAAATTTTCTGTACTTTAAAATTTTCCGGCCAACTCCTGAAGCTGCGCGGCCATCCGCGACAGCTCCGCCGAAGAAGATGCAATCTCCTCCATCGAGGCGAGTTGCTGTTCGGCAGCCGCCGAAATGGTTTGCGTATTTCCGGTAACCTCCTCGGCCACGAAACGAATATCGCTCATCGATCCGGTTACCCGGCGCGCACCGTCGGCCAAATCCTGTGCCGACGTTAGGACGCCTTCAATTTTTTCGCCTGTTCCCCGAACCGCTTTACGGATTCGCGAGAAGGAGCGCCCGGAAATGTCCACGGCCACAATTCCTTCTTCAACGCCTTTTTTAGCATTCTCCATCGAATTCTGGGCACGGCGCACTTCCGCCTGAATGCCTCCGATCAGCTCTTCAATTTGGTGAGCCGATTTCTCCGACCCTTCCGCCAGCTTGCGAACTTCGGAAGCGACCACGGCAAAGCCTTTTCCCTGATCCCCCGCTTTGGCGGCTTCGATGGATGCGTTCAGGGCCAGCATATTCGTCTGCTTCGACTAATTCGACGTCCCGGACTTCATTTCCTTTCTTCTCTGCATGCCAAAAAAGACAAGTAAAGGGCTGTTTCCGAGAAGCAAAATGCTCCCGGAACAACCCTCTGTCATATTGAAATATTCAACTGTAAGAATACGCCCGAAATGCTGTCTTAATCGGCCAAACGGTACCCTACTCCCCTAACAGTTGCAATGTACATGGAGTTCACTGCACGGTCCCCCAGCTTCTTGCGCAAACTCTTGATATGGACGTCCACGATATTGCTTCCGCCGAGAAACGAAGTTCCCCATATTTCAGCCAGCAGGTCCTCCCGGGAAAGAACGGTTCCTTCCCGTTCGAGCAATTTCACAAGCAACTCGTATTCCGTCTTGGTCAAGGCGATTTTTGCTCCATTACGGTAAACGGACATTTTCTTGCGGTCGATCCACAGATCCTTGAAGATGGCAGGCGAAGTTCCCGTGAGCAGCCGTGATGCCGGCGAGCGTTGTGCGCCGCTGCGGATAATGCGCTGGGCATGATAATTGATTTCACCCGGACGGGCAGGCCACACCAGAAGTTCCTGGTTCATCAGCCCTTGGTCCAGCTTCGGAAGGAGGCGTTCATTCACCAGCAACAGAGAAGGTACATTACCCGCTTCCAGTACCAGCGACTTCACGGGAGCCACTTCCTCCGCATCCTGAAACGGGGTCAAGTCAAAAATAAGCAGGTCTGCCGTTTGGGCATTACGAATGCCTTGTTCCCAATGGTGGAACACCAGAACGTCAAAACAGCCTTCGGACAAATCGCGCACCAGTTCGTGGATCCCCCCGGGATACGGACTGACCAGAATCACGCGTTGCGTTACCGGACAAACCTCCCGGCCATCAAAGAGATCTAGCGTTTCCGAACTGCTGCCGCCCGCTTCCTCCGGACGCCGAAACGGGGTCATCGTTCCGGTTTGCATACGTCCAAGGGTCTTCACTTCTTCTGCCGACACGATGGGCACACCCCCCCGAATACGACGTGGGCATGGTGTACATCATACCCGGTTTCTTTGGCCACGGCCTCGCTCCAATCCTCGGGCACCTGGGTCATAACCTCGTCAACGCGGCCGCACACCTCGCACAGGATATGCTGATGATCATCCAGCTTGGCATCATAGCGGCTGGCAGCTTCTCCGAGCTTCAATTCGCGGATCATTTCCTTGTCCGCCAAATATCGGAGTGAGTTGTATACCGTACCGTACGCAAAATTGTAACCTTGCTCCACCAGCCGGTTCATTACTTCCGCCGCCGTAGGGTGATCGTGAGCGCTACGGACGACATCATATACCGCTTGGCGTTGGGTCGTTAAATTTAAGGATTTCATATATCAATCATTCCTTTAGATATCTGTTTTAGACTTAGTATAAGTCTTAATTCATAATTAGTCAATTTCCAAGTTACATTAACGCGTCCGTATGTTGGAGAGAACTTATTTTCATACTAAGGAAAAAGGAGATGTTGTCCGTTTGCTGCTAAAAAAATACTTTGTAGTGTTTCTTTTCTTATTGCTAAGCCTGGGCTATAGCATCCTTACCGATGTTCTGGTCGGTCAACCATGGGATACCGTTTTGAAAAACTTTAACTATGCGATGGTTACAACAACCCAAAAAATAACAGTATGTGGTTTGGCTCTAAGTCTTGTCGTTCCGGATCTCTACCATGCGTTTAAAACTAAAAAGGAAAAAAAATCTGCACATAACTCTGGCTCTGGCTCTGACTCTGACTCTGACTCTGATTCTGGCTATGGATCTGGCTCTAGCTCCGGGACTGACGCTAACTCCAACGCTAGTTCCGACCCTGCCCCCGGGCCTTCGAGCGGTAGCTATGGACAAAGCCGACCAACAGCAGGAACACGGGAATAGCCACAAAAAATACCGGGTCGATCATATACAGCACTTTACCTCCTTTCGCCAGATGCTCGGTGAAAGATCCGGCGAGCGTGACGGATAACAGTAAAATCACAATAGCCATCGGGTAGAGCAGCTTTCGGTAAGGGATTTTAAAAATGTCCGACATCCCCATAACCGAAGCGTAATAAAAAACGCTTATTTTAAAAAATACACCGATAATCAGAATCATGACGACCAAAATATCGGTGCGTTGGATAAAATCCGCAATCGATGCTTTCCCGATCATCGTAAGTAACGGAAAGACGGAGCGTTCCGTAATGTCTACGCCAAGTACCGATATCGTAGCCGCGATCGCCCCGGAAAGGATCAGTCCGGATATCAAAATCGCCAAATGCCCCGCCTTCATTCCCCCTTTCCGATGACCCAAGGAAGGCATGACCGTCACAAAACAGATGACCTCCGCAAACGGAAATTGATAGTTTTGCCGATACACGGACAACAACAATGCCCCCATCCCGTTGCCTAATACGGGACGCAGCCGATTGAGGTTCAAAATATCCGAAAAGAGGACCAGCAGCACGATGAATATTCCGATCAATATCACGACTACGAGGAAAATAAAAGCCGTACGGGCAAGTACCTCGACCCCCTTGTGAAGAACATAGGCAACCGTCAATATCATCATTAAATTGACGATCAGTAGAGGAGTTTCCTTCAACGTGGAGGCGATGACCAGCAAGCCTCCATCCATTAAATCCCGGGAAGCCTTGTTTAAAAAAAACACCACATAGGCAATGCCAATCACGGTCCCGAGATATTTACCCAGAAGCACTCTGAGGTAGGCCGTCGGCTGCATGTCGGGAAACAGTCCGTTCAGATAGGCATAAACGGCGAACAGCAGGCTGCCCATTCCCATCCCGATCAGGATGGCCAGCCAGGCATCCCTGCCCGCCAATATCCCCACATTGACGACGAGTGCGGTTCCCAGCTGAAACAGCAGCAGCATCGAGAAAAACTGCAAGGAACTGATTTTGGTCTTCTCCATGGCTTCCCCTCCCCTCTTATTTCTTTTTGAAATGATACTTATAGGAACGATCCCTCATTTGCGTGTTGCGGATGATGGAATCGACCTCGTACTGTACGTCGATTGCCGGAAAAATTTCTTCCCATTGCCCGCCGATCCTTTTCCAGGCTTTCGGATTTGTCCGTTCCACCTGTTGCGCAATGCCGAAAATGTCGCTTTTCATCTGCTGCGCTTTCTTCACTGCGGATTCCAGCTTCCGGGCAATGGCCACGTTCGCCGCCTTCTCAACTTTGTCCAAAGCCAGCGAATCCCGTAAATCGATCTCGGTCCCGGCTTCACGGACGGACATCTGGGGTTTCACTTTAATCACGGCCATCGGATGCCGGGGGTTGGAAACATCCACTTTTGTGCTTGTGCTCGTTTCGAATACTTCTAACGTAATCTCTTCCTCGTCTCCCTCGGGTTTAACAAGCAATACTGTTTTTCTCATCTTGTTCAGCATCCATACCATGCCTTTGCACTCTTCCCTGTTCATCCAGCCCACTAATTTATCGCCTTTAAATAAGGCCATATCGTCAATGACGACCACCCCGGCCGATTTCGTTTTTTCAAGACTGCCCTTGTCGCCTGCTTTTTCGGGGCTACCCGCAAAATTCAAGCCGTTGATGACCGGCCCCCCTCCCGGACTTAGCAGCCCTCGGAGCACATCATCGATTTCAACGGCGAAATTTGCCCCAAGTTCATCGGCGGCCAAATCCGTCTTCTGGACGAGTGCATAGGCCGTAATTTTACCAAGCGGAGTAAGCGCGGATACAATATCGCTTGCTTTTATCCCTTCCCGGGCTATATATAATTTCGTGGAAAGGCGGAGATCCGAATCCCGGTCGAGAAAATCCACAAGGCCGGAGATTCCTTCGCGGGCAATCTCTTCCGAGATTACGATGAGTCTGGTTTGCCCCGTTGAAATGAGTCGCGGCACTTCACGCGATACGTTTCGCATGGCTTCAACTACACTTCGTCCAGAGGCATGATATACCGATGTCGGAGTTCCGCCGCGACCGGTTTTTCCGGAGATCTCATCGGCGATAATCACCTGCAAACTTACCTCGTAACCGCCATCCGAGTGATCGATTCCAATTCCCGACACGATGGCTCTTCTATTCAGTTCTCTTGCATCCCAGCATCCCGGCAACGTGAACAACAGGAGGCAACACGCCAAGAGCCCGCTTATGCACTTCCGACCCATACGAATGTAATCTCCTTAGGCTTTCATTGTTTATTCCCGCTGTGTCCTCCGATTTTCCCGGACTTCCCAAGCGGTTTTATTTCCTCGGCCTTCTTGGCATGCTTCAGATTATAGTTGTTTTGGGAGCGATTCTTGAATGTCCAGAACGGCAATCTTATGATCGTGTCCTTTTGGCTTTGCAAGGCAAACGGGCTGAGCGGAGCCAGATAAGGTACGCCAAAGGAGCGCAAACTGTTCATATGCGCTACCAGCACGATCAGTCCGAGCGTAATACCGTAAAAACCGAACATGCCGCCCAACACCATGAAACAGAAGCGAATCAAACGCCCGGCAATCGCCAGATTGTAAGCCGGCAGCGCAAAACTGGCGATGCCCGTCAATGCCACGACAATGACCATGACCGGCGTAATAATCCCGGCTTCCACCACGGCTTGTCCCAAAATCAACGCCCCCACGATAGACACCGTTTGACCGATGGCTCTCGGCATGCGTACCCCGGCCTCCCGAAGAATTTCAAAAGTGACTTCCATCAGCATGGCTTCGAAGAATGCGGGAAAGGGTACGCCTTCCCTCTGGGCCACAAAGTTAATTAGCAACAGGGACGGAATCATCTCATAATGAAAAGTCGTCAGCGCAATGTACACCGAGGGTCCGAGCAGCAGGATAATGAAACTGATATACCGGATCAAACGCATAAATATGCTGATGTCATAGCGTTGGGCATAGTCTTCCGGCGATTGAAAAAATTGGGCGAATACGGTCGGAAGAATCAGGACGAACGGTGTGCCGTCGACCAGGAGGATGATTCTCCCTTCCAGCAGGTTTCCGGCCGCCACATCGGGCCGTTCCGTGTTATAGACCGTGGGAAAAGGCGTGAAGGTTTCGTCCTGAATGAACTCTTCGATATAAGCGGACTCCAGCACGGCATCGATCTGGATTGACTTGAGCCGCTCCTTCACCTCTTCCACGAGATCTTTATCCGCTACGCTTTTGAGATACATAATACCCACGTGGGTGTGTGAAACGGATCCGATTTTCATCGTTTCCAGCCAAAGGTCCGGGTTTTTGATCCGGCGGCGAATCAGGGAAATATTAGTTCCGATCGATTCGACAAAGCTGTCCTTCGGCCCGCGCACGACCAGTTGGGAAGACGGTTCGCTCACGGCACGCCATTGGCCCCCCGGCGTACTGATCACAAGCGCTTTGTCGCAGCCTTCCAGCAAGATGACCGTATCTCCGGACAAAATTCCCAAAAGCATATCCTTCCAATCGCTCTCCATTGAAGAGTCGCCGGAAGTAAGGGCATCCTTCAGGATCATTTCCATGAGCCGCTCGGGATTCATATCCGGTTTGCGATCCGGCTTGAATTCGACCAAGGATCTCATAACCACATTGTTAATCGTTTTCTCGTCGCTAAGCCCGTTCAGATATACAATTGCGGCGTCCACTTGCCAAAAGGAAGGCTCCCCGATTTTGAATTCCCGAATCACGATGTCAGGGCTATCTCCCGATTCCTTCCGGATCTGTTCCAGCATTTCCCGCAGATGGCCCGACAGCGCAGGGGTTCCGGAATGAGTTCCGGCTTGTCCGGTCTGCCTGTCTTTATTGTATTGGCGGCCGCTCCCGCCTCGGGACCGATTGCGTATCATACTCAGCAGCTCCTATCCTTATCGCATCCTGAACCCAGTATCTGCTTTTCATTCCTTTTTCATGCGGATGTAAAAGTCATGCTCCGCTCCCCTCGTTTCTTATCTCCTTACGGTGGTAATAATGAAAAAATAAACCATCAAGGAGGAATTTCCCCTATGAACAGCAGTTCATTCACCTCAACCGGACTTCCCAAATATCCGCAATCGTTGTGGAGAGAAACAACGTCGTTCCCCTCTTTCCCTGTGGTTCAGGAAGATATTCAAACCGATGTTCTTATCGCCGGGGCCGGAATTACCGGAATCACCGCAGCCTATGTGCTGGTTCAAGCCGGGCTTAAGGTGGCCGTCGTCGATGCCGGTAAAATCCTGGACGGAACGACCGGCTATACCACCGCGAAAATCACCTCCCAGCACGGCTTGATCTATGACAATCTGATCTCCCACTTTGGAGAAGAAAATGCCCGGTTGTATTTTGATGCCAACCAAGAAGCCCTTCATTTTATTGAAGAAACGGTTCGTGAGCATGATATCAACTGCGGCTTCAAGACCGAAGATGCCTATTTGTATGCGGACTCCGACGACCAGCTGAAGCAGCTTGAGAAAGAGTGGGCGGCCTACGACAAACTGGATCTGCCCGGAGAGTGGTGCGATACGATTCCGCTGCCGCTCGTGGTCAAAGGGGCGGTCAAAATGCGCGGTCAGGCCCGGTTTCACCCGCTTCAATATTTGCATACGCTGGTCGATTACGTAGTTAAGCACGGCGGTAAGTTTTATGAAAATACGACCATGTCCGACTCCGCCGAAGAAACCGGAGACGGCAAACTCTTGCTGAAGACGGAATCGGGCATCACAATAACGTGCAGGAACGCCATTTCAGCCTCGCACTTTCCTTTCTACGACGGGGGCGGACTTTACTTCACCCGGCTTCATGCCGATCGTTCCTATGTCGTGGCGATCGAACCGGAAACTCCATATGCAGGAGGCATGTATATCAACTGCGGCAATCCGAAGCGTTCGCTGCGGGCTGCGGAGCTGGACGGCAAAGAAGTGATCCTGGTCGGCGGGGAATCGCATAAGACCGGACAAAGCGACTGTACGATCAAGCATTATGAAGAGCTCGAGAAGTTCGGCGGCATGACGTTCGGCGCGAAGGGAATCCCCTACCGCTGGTCCGCCCAGGACCTTGCGACCATCGATCAAGTGCCTTATATCGGCCCCGTCACCTCCGGTCACCCGCATATTTTTGTGGCCACAGGCTTCGGGAAATGGGGCATGACCAGCGGTACGTTATCCGCCTTGCTCATTTCCGACCTGATTCAGGGAAAAGACAACCGGTATGCCGAGTTGTTCACCCCATCCCGCTTCAAAATAAATCCCGGCATCAAGAACCTGGTCGTGCAAAATGCCGACGTCGCCAAAGAATTGATCACCGGCAAAGTAGACATCGTCCATAGAAAAGTCGAGGATCTCATGCCGGATCAAGGGGCTGCCGTTAAACATTTGGGCAAAAAGGCCGGTGCTTACCGAGACCCCGAGGGTAACATCCACCTGGTGGACACCACGTGCACGCATATGGGATGCGAAGTCAAGTGGAATCCGGCCGAGCGTTCCTGGGATTGCCCTTGCCATGGTTCAAGATTTGACTATACAGGCGCAGTGATTGAAGGTCCGGCCACGGAAAATCTTCCCCAGCTCAGTTCGCAGTACGGAACCCGGGAATAGGGCTTTCAGTTTTGCTTGAAGAAATTGATTCAGAGCGGTTGGGCCGGACCTCCCGGACTAACCGCTTTTATTTTTAAACCAGCCCAATCACGGAATTGATGAATTCACTATGTTGCATTATTCAGTACTGTGTGATACTATGTTCCCAACCAATACTAATTAATGTTCAGTACTAGAAAATAATAAACAGCGAAAATGAGGCGATGTCATTGGATATTAGCATCCAATTCAAGAAAGGCGCCTTGGAATTATGCGTGCTGGTGCTTATCCATGAGCATGATCGTTACGGATATGAGCTGGCCCAGTCCGTGTCCCAGCATATTGAAGTCGCGGAAGGGGCGCTATACCCCCTGCTCCGCAGACTTGTAGGCGAGGGCTACTGTACGACTTATCTGCAGGAGTCCACGGAAGGGCCCCCGCGTAAATATTACAAGCTGACGCCAGAGGGAGAACATTACATGAAGAAGCTGGTTATCGAATGGAAACAGTTTGTGAGAAGCGTATCTAATTTAATCGAGAGAGGAAGCCGCTTATGAATAAGAGCGAATTTTTGGCGCAGCTTCATGATCATCTGTCGGTACTGCCGCCTGAAGAGCGCAATGAACTGATGGAAGACTTCGAGGCCCATTTTACCTTTGCCTTGCAAAACGGCAAGTCGGAGGAAGAAATCGCGTCGGAACTCGGGAATCCGGCCGAACTGGCCAAAGAAGCCATAGATGGACGATTTGCCCCAAAGGAGCCTGTATACTGGTTTAATCCGGATACTCCTCCGGCTCCGCCTGCCCCGGAAAATCCGAAACGGGCCCATCGACGGAGCGGTTTTGCAACGACCATGGTATATATCGGACTAATTTTTCTTAATATGATCGCCGTACCTTTGCTCCTCTCTGCTTGGGCTGTCGGGGTAAGCGTAGCCGCTGTGGCTATCGGCGGATTGATTAGCCCGCTGGCGCTGGGACTCGATTATTTAGCGGGAAACGGCTTTTTCGCCGGGAAAAGCTTCGCCGTGGTGTCCTGTGTCGGCGTAGGCATTCTCTTCGCGCTGGCTTCGCGCTATGTGTTTAAACTGCTGATTCGAATCAGCAATTCCTACTGGGCATGGAATGTTCGGGTAGGCAAAGGAGGAGAGGAACATGAATAGCAAGAAATGGTCTTTGTTGGCGATTACTTTGATTATTGCCGGATTTGCCGGAATGGCTTATCAGGGATTTGAATTCGGAGATGAAAATCCTTACCATCAGCAAAAATGGAGCCTGGAATCGCTGAATTCCCTGTCGGTGGATAGCAGTTATGATGTAGACGTTGAATTTATCGAAAGCCCGGACGGCTCCAATTACATCGAGGTCGGCGGCAATATGGCCCAAGATACGATCGATAAGCTTAAATCGGCCTCCATTACCGGACCCGACGTCAGCATCGACCTGACGGAGAAATTCAAATTAAGTTTTCTTACCATCGATTTTCAATCCACCAAACAGCATATCACCGTAGCGCTTGCCGATCAGGCCATGATCGATGAAATCAGCTTTAAGCTTCATTCCAACAATGGTCATTTTTCAGGCTTGCGGGCTAAAGACATTGAGCTGACGACGTCTTCCGGAAATCTGTCGGCTTCCTCCATTATCTCGGAGGAACTGGAGATCAAGGCGACGTCCGGCAATGTGACGGCCACGGATATCCAGGGTGAAACCGAGATTGCCGTAGCCTCCGGAAATACCAAAGTGGTGAATCTTCATGGAGGACTTACCAGTAAGGGTACCTCCGGCAAGCTTACAGTCATCGGGGCGGAAGGGCCGCTGGATGCCAAATTGACCTCAGGAAATATTGTTATTAAAGACTTTACAGGGGCCGGGGTGATCCATAACACCTCAGGGAACGTCTCGGTTTCCGATCAACGTTCCGACTCGCTCGATATTTCGGTCCGGTCCGGCAATGTCACCTTGTCCGTTGACCCCGAATTTAAAGGGATCTATGATTTGAAGGCTGTTACGGGCGACGTCAAAGCGCCCGATTCCCCTATGGAAACTAAAGACCTTATTAAGGTCAGAACCACCTCGGGAAACATAAAAATCCATTAATCATCAAAGAAAAGGGTTGAACTTCGGCGAGACGGCCGGCGTTCAACCCTTGTTTATGTCCATCTCTCCTCCACCGGAAACCGGCGGCCTTCAAGACGGTTAGCTCACTTTTACGATTAAGCGATTTCTTGCGCCGTTTCCTGGGCGATCGCTTCGCGGTAGGCATGCAGCGAATAATAGATGACGGTGTCCAGCATCTGTTGATCGGCATCCGGCACCAGCTTCAGCGCATATTCCCAGGCATTCTCTTCGATCCGAAGCGCGATCCGCTTCCGCTCCAGTTCGCTTTCGCATGCATCGAGGCGATCTGATAAATCGGCCAATGCAGCATCTTCAGCATGACCAAGTTCATGCGCGAAAACGATGCGTAGCAGTTCCCCGTATCCTTCAAGCGAACCGAACAGCGTCATGCACTGCTTCTTGATCTCACCCAGATACATCGTCACCGAATGATCCGACATACTGTATTTGCCGCCGACATTGCGGCCGCCCGGAAACCGGGACTTCATCTTCACGGAGACCCCGCTGCCTGACACTTCCAGCAATTCGTCAAAAATTTGCTTAGCTGCTGTTCTTTCCAATTAGGCTCCCCTTACTTTATTGTAAATTGACGCTTTCGCGGTGCACCCGTGGGAGAATCGCGTTTTTTGTCTAGGGATGATTATAAAGGAAAGGGAGGAGGAAATAAACAACAAACCAATCATTACCCGATAAATTCCGGGTCTAAACATTAATTTTTTGTGAAAAGTTTCTTTTGCTTGTTTACTTGATTTTTCCATAGCCAGCGCATATACTTTCAATATCTTGTTTCATGAATGGAGGTGGGTGGAAGTGGATCGCAAGTTTGCGTGGAGTCGAGTTAGCCAACTGCCGATGGCAATGTTTGGCAATGTTCATGCTTTTGTCCTTAACGGGAGAAGTCTGTCCATTTTTAACAATTCGATATCCAAAACCAATTGCGAAATGCCGCTCCTACCCTGACCTCACGGGCTAAAGTAACGTGTGTGAAGAAGGCTGCAGGTTTTCCTGCAGCCTTTTTTCGTCTGAAAGAGGATACTTCGGAGCGGCATCCGACCGAAGGAGATTATAAAATGATGATTCAATGTGCTCACATTCAAAAATATTATGGTGCCGAGCTGGTGCTCAGCGATGTATCGTTCGAAATCAAAGAAGGCGAAACCGTCGGCCTCATCGGCAGAAACGGTACCGGCAAAACAACGTTAATGCGCTTGCTTACGGGCAGCGAGGCCCCGGATCAAGGCGAGTTGATGATCCGCAAAGATGCGGTAACCGGCTCGCTTGCCCAGATTCCCGATTACGGACGGGAAGAAACGGTCTACGATGTGCTGCGTTCCGCCTTCCAGCCATTACTTGACGCCAAAACCGAAATGGAGCGGTTGGAGAACGAAATGTCCCTGGCTGCCACAGTGGGGACGGAATCGGCGCTGGAAAGTCTGCTCCGGCAATACGGCCGGCTGCAGGAAATGTTCGAGCGGGGCGGCGGCTATGAAATTGAGGCCGACATTGACCGGGTCGCTGGCGGAATCGGCATCCCGGCACAGCAGTATAACCGTCCCTTCTCCTCCCTATCCGGCGGCGAGAAAACCAAGGTCGGCCTGGCTGTGATTTTGTTGCAGGATCCGGACATCCTGCTGCTCGACGAACCGACCAATCATCTCGATATGGCCGCGATCGAATGGCTGGAAGGCTTCCTGCGCTCTTTCAGCGGAACCGTCGTAGTCATCTCGCATGATCGCTACTTTCTCGATGCCGTAGCTGAAAAAATCATCGAAATCGAGGATGGCGAAGCGTTTACCTATCATTGCAACTACAGTAGGTATAAAGAGGAAAAGGAAACAAGGCTGCTTCAGCAATTCGCCGATTATCAGGAACAGCAGAAAAAAATCAAAAAGATGCAGGAAACGATCAAGCAGCTTATCGAATGGGGTAACCGTTCCAACCCGCCAAATCCGGGCTTCCACCGCCGCGCTGCTTCGATGCAAAAGGCGCTGGACCGCATGGTCAAGCTGAAAAGGCCGGTGCTGGAACGAAAGCGGATCGATTTGCAGTTGGAGCAGTCCGACCGCTCAGGCAAAGAGGCGCTTATTCTCACGGAGGTAAGCCAATCCGCGGGAGGAAGGCAGCTATACCGCCGGATCAGCCGGAGTCTGCGCTACGGAGAGTCCGCCGCCCTGATCGGCGGCAACGGCGCCGGCAAGAGCACGCTGCTCAAGAGCATTCTCGGAATCGGCGACGCTCCCGATGAAGGCGAAATCCGCCTCGGCGCCCGGGTGGAAACAGGATACCTTGCCCAAGAATCCGCGCCCTCCGAGGAGGAAGGGACGGTACTTCAGTTTTTCCGCGACGAGCTCGGCATGGAAACGGGCGAAGCCCGGAACCAACTAGCCCGGTTTCTATTTTACGGCAGCGACGTGTTCAAAAAAGTACGCAGCTTGTCCGGCGGAGAATGGACGCGTCTGCGGCTAGCGATTCTGATGTATAGAAAGCCGAATCTTCTGCTGCTCGACGAGCCGACGAACCATTTGGACATCGACTCGCGGGAAGCGCTGGAGGAGGCGCTGGAAGAATACCCGGGCACCCTCCTGGCCGTGTCGCATGACCGCTACTTCATCAACAAAATTGCCGGTCAGGTGTGGCTGCTGGAGGACGGACGGTTGTCCGTGACGCTGGGCAATTTTGACGACTTCCGCTCGGAGCGGCTGAAGCGGCAAGCCGCGGCGGACGGGAACGGCGCGGGCGGCCAGCGCCGGGGGGCACCAAGCGGGAGCGGCGGCGCAGAGACGGACGCCGGCGCGGGGGGCCAGCCGCGCGGCGGGAACGCGCCGGTCGAGCAGGCCGGGGCGTCCGGTGTGGCGGCTGCGGCTGCGATGCCCGCTGGCAGCGGCGCGGAGGCCGGCCGGGACGCGGGAGGCCGACGGCCGAAGGCGGCGAATCCAGCGGCGGTAAGCAAGCTGGAACGCGACATTGCCGCTGCCGAGGCGGAGCTGGCTGCCGTCGACGCGGCCATGCTGGCGCCGGAGGCGGTCTGCGACGCCGGACGGCTGGCCGCGCTGCAGTCGGAGCGCGATGAGCTGCAGCTCAGGATCGACGCGATGATGGAACAGTATTTTGGCATGATTGACGATTCCACCTTATAAAGGATTCTGGTCATGAACGAAAATTCTGCCGTATTTCATCTCCACCCGGAGGAAGCCTGCGTCCGTATGCTGACCGGGGAAGTCGACCTCGAGAGGCTTGGAACCGCAAGCGATGAGGAAGCCGTACAATCCCTCCTCTCGATTAAAGGCATTGGCCGCTGGACGGCCGAAATGTTCCTGATCTTCGCGCTGGGTCGCGAGCATGTCGTATCCCTTAGAGACATTGGGCTTCAACGCGCTGCGAAGTGGGTATACGATATGGAGGAACGGATCGACTGGAAATATTTGCAGCAGGTTGAGCACCTCTGGGCGCCTTATGGATCGATAGCTTCCCTCTATTTATGGGAAGCCATCAATGCGGGCCATGTCGATTCCGGAGAGACGCTGGAGCAACGATTCACCAAATTGCATGAAACTTTATGAGCCTTTCAAACGTTGAAGGATTGCGCAAGCTTTTTTATGGATATAAACTGATATAATGGGTCTGAAAGGAAAATGAAAGTGAATGATTAGAAAAAGGGGTTGAAAAATTTGTTCTCACCATCCGGAATCAGCCGGAGGGAAAAGATGCTGCTCCTCGGATTGATCGCCTTTGTTGCCATTCTTTCCAGCATCATCGTCCTCGCGTACAACGATTATTTTCTGCTGGGGGATCCGGTAAAGCCGAACAATGACGATGTCAAATATATTCAAAGCTCCAGGCTGCTACTGAATGAAGGAGTGCTGGCCTATAACACGAAGGAGCGGCCTTCCGCTTTTATTATGCCTGGCATGCCTTTTCTGTTGGCTGGCTTTATGGCGATATTCGGTCAGGATCAGGGAGGCGTCATCGCATTCCGGATTTTTCAGTGTCTGGAACAGGCCTTGTCGATTTACCTCATTTTCTGGATCGGCAGGCGGATATTCAATAACCGGGTTGGGATTATTGCCGCTATCATTAGTGCGTTGTATCTGCCCGACTATTTTTCATCGGGTGTGATTTTATCGGAAACGACCTTCCGGACTATTCTTTTGCTTATGGTTTGCGTTACTATTCTGGCGCTGGAGCGCAACCGGACAAGCCTGTATGTACTAATTGGGGTTTTGACCGCGGCGGCTGCCTACTTCAAACCGCATGCCTCCCTTTACCCTGCCGTATTTCTGGTGCTTTGGTGGAGGGACAAGCTGCCCTGGCGGCTTATGCTGAAGTATATGTTCCTTATGGTTATCGTCTATGCCGCCCTGCTTACGCCATGGTGGATCCGCAACTGGGTGACGTTTCATGAGTTTATCCTTTTTACCAATTCGGGGGGCAGCCCTTTTCTGCTGGGGACGCGGATTCACGGACAACTGCCGCCAGAAGGCTTCTTCGAAGCCTATCCACAGTATGACCCGAAAACTTTGTTTCAAGGTTCGGATAGTACGGCGGTTCAAAAAGGTTTGGACGTCATTTCCTACGGTTTTAAGCATGAACCGCTGAAATATTTGTACTGGTTTACGTTGGGCAGATGGGTGGAGCTGTATTTTCATCCCTTCTACTCCCGTCCGATTTGGCCGATCAACCGGCCGGTCATGAATGTGCTGCAAATCACCCTTATGCTGGTCAATATGGCAGGAATCGTATGGGCGCTGGTTAAATGCCGGTTCTCCCGCCTGCTTCCGCTGTTGCTGGCTTTGAGTTATTTCACGGTCATTTATCTTCCGTTTGTTGCGTTTAACCGCTACGGCTATCCCAATATTGCGCTGCTGATCCTGTTCGGTGCTTTTCTGATTGATCGATGGCTGCCGGGATATTCCCGGTCCGATCATCCTGAAGTGAGGAGGCCCTCTGCCCTATGAAAACACTGATCATTATTCCTGCATACAATGAAGAGGGCAGTATTGCCACCGTCATCCGGGATATTCACCTCCATGCGCCGGAAGCCGACGTGATCGTGATCAACGACGGATCGACCGACCGGACGGAACAGCTCGCCGAGCAGGCCGGTGCCAAGGTCCTGACGCTTCCCTACAATGTCGGGATCGGAGGCGGAATGCAGACGGGATATTTGTACGCCCAGCGGATGGGCTATGATATCGCGGTACAGATGGACGCCGACGGTCAACATCCGGCCAAGGAATTGCCCAAGCTGATTGCAAAGGCGGCGGACAATGACCTGGTCATCGGTTCCAGGTACGTCGAGACGACTTCCTACCGTTCCTCCCGCCTGCGGCGGATTGGAATGTTGTTCTTTTCCGGTCTCGTATCCTTGGTGACCGGGCAGCACTTTACCGATACGACCAGCGGATTTCGAGCTGCCGGACGCAAAGTAATCGAACTGTATGCGGACTATTATCCGATCGACTATCCGGAGGTAGAATCGATCGTATACCTGAAACGCAAAGGCTGCCGGATCGCCGAGGTGGCGACGGAAATGCATGACCGGCAAGCTGGAAAATCTTCTATTACGCCTTGGAAATCGGTGTATTATATGATCAAAGTAACGCTAGCGGTATTAATGAGCGCGATCCGGTACGACAGAACGGCGGTGTCCAAGCCATGACGATCTATATATTGTCGGTGGCGGTTGCCTTTCTGTTTTTGCTTCTGGTCCTGGAACTGGTCCGGAGACAAAAGCTTAAAGAACAGTATTCCCTGCTGTGGATTCTGTTCAGCGCGGTCCTGTTCATCGTTTCTTTTAACGTTTCTTTAATCGAATGGATTGCAGCGCGCCTCGGGGTCAAATATGCGCCTGCCGTCCTCTTTCTGTTTGGGCTGTTATTTTGCTTTGCATTCATACTTCACCTGACGATCGTCGTTACAAGACTCACCGCCCAAGTGCTGCGTCTGACCCAGGAGCTGACGATTTTGAAGGAACGGGAGGCTCTCCATGGACAAAACGATTAGTTATCTCCTCTTATTTGGCAACATAGTATTGCTGGTCACCGGCCAAATGCTGTTTAAAATCGGCCTGGGCCGTTCAGGAGGCCTTCACTGGGGCAAGCTTGTCACCTCACCGGCCGTCATCGGAGGCATTGCGCTCTACGGCATAGCTACCTTGCTATGGTTCGCCGTATTGACGCGAATGCCATTGAGCGTTGCCTATCCGATGCAGGCTTTTGCTTACGTATTGGCGATGATTCCCGCCTACTTCATGTTTAATGAAACGATAACACCGACCAAACTGGCCGGGATTGCGGTCATCCTTTTCGGGGTATATTTGCTGGCAAGAGCATGAGGAGCTGACGGTGCGGCTATACTTTGGGCGATAAAAAAGGCTAATTAATTAAGCGAGCGAGCATACTTTCGATGGTAAAATCTACTCTCCAGGGAGAGCCTTATTTCGGCGGGGAATCATATCCCGGCTGCTGCTAGGCTGTTGTGCCGAAACAACTAACTGGAAAACCTACAGTTATTTTTAGGCAAACGCTCATTCATTTACAATTAGCTGTAAAACCTACAGTTAATTTGGCTAGAAATCGCTGAATTCACCTAGATCGGTTGAAATAGATGGAGGTTCTCCATCTATTTTGCGATAAAAGGGTAGTTTCTTTAAATTAGCGGCCGGGCCCCCGAATATTGGACACTTTAGGATCAAACCTTAGTTAGACGGAGTTATACGGCAATTTTAAACGCATTTACTTCGTTTCTCTCCAACTTTGCTTTAAATTCAGCAGGGGAGTAACCATATAAACTCATGTGAATTCGGCGGTTATTGTAAAAGTCCATGAATCGATCAAGAACATCGAATGCTTCTTCAAAATCCATAAAGATATGCCGCTTAAAACACTCTCGTTCCAAGATGCTATGAAACGATTCAATATACGCATTTTTGTTTGGGGTTCGATTCGGTGTTCTTTCATGGATCAGCAACTCTTCGTTGTTCTCAAAAAACGCTCTGAATTTGTGACTCTTGAATTGCGGGCCGTTGTCGGTACGCACCACGAGCGGCGTTCCTTGCGTGTATA
>NZ_QPJW01000006.1 GCF_003337355.1 Fontibacillus phaseoli
AAGACCCCTTGAAGACGACGAGGTTGATAGGCCTGAGGTGGAAGTGCAGCAATGTATGGAGCTGACAGGTACTAATCGGTCGAGGGCTTATCCAAAAACACCCCAAAAAGTGACGCGAGGCTTCGAAGGTAATTCCGATTACTTTTCGGGGACCCCGGGAAACCCAGTAAGGGCTAACATGCAAATTCACGTTTCGTATCCAGTTTTCAAGGATTAACACCTTGAATTTATGGCTTGGAGAGATACCCAAGTGGCTATAAGGGGACCCTCTGCTAAGGGGTTAGACTGCGTAAGCGGTGCGAGGGTTCGAATCCCTCTCTCTCCGCCATTTGTACAAGCTTAATATCCTTAATATGGCGGTGTAGCTCAGCTGGCTAGAGCGTACGGTTCATACCCGTGAGGTCGGGGGTTCGATCCCCTCCGCCGCTACCATATTTCCCTGGAGGCTTAGCTCAGCTGGGAGAGCATCTGCCTTACAAGCAGAGGGTCGGGGGTTCGATCCCCTCAGCCTCCACCATTATATATTTCACACCGTGCCGTTGTAGCTCAATTGGTAGAGCAACTGACTTGTAATCAGTAGGTTGGGGGTTCAAGTCCTCTCGACGGCACCATCTTTACCTAATGCGGAGCCGTGGTGTAGAGGCCTAACATGCCTGCCTGTCACGCAGGAGACCGCGGGTTCGAATCCCGTCGGCTCCGCCATTTTTTACAACTTTCATATTTCCACAATGAAGTGGGAAAGTTACCAACTTAACCGCTTTATTTTTTTGACCAATTTCATATGGCTCGGTAGCTCAGTCGGTAGAGCAGAGGACTGAAAATCCTCGTGTCGGCGGTTCGATTCCGTCCCGAGCCACTTTATGTTCCTTAAGGCTACGGTCTTAATGCAGCATAACCCTGGAGGCTTAGTGAAGTGGCTAAACACGGCAGACTGTAAATCTGCTCTCTACGAGTTCGGTGGTTCGAATCCATCAGCCTCCACCATTTCCTATGAGCCATTAGCTCAGTTGGTAGAGCACCTGACTTTTAATCAGGGTGTCGAAGGTTCGAGTCCTTCATGGCTCATGTCAAAAGTCGTCAACTTCGGTTGGCGGCTTTTTTGCGTTTCCGGGATCAAGGTCAGTACATTGGGGAGCCGATAATCTTGATAGTTCGTTCCAAAGGGAGACGGGCATTACCGTTTACCGGACGGGTTATGATAAAATGGCTGTAGAATGGTCATAAACTCATGAAATGGAAAGGCAACCCGATGGAAATCAATTCGCTGAAACAACAGGTTGAACAAATTGTAGGCATTCCCTTGACCGTGAAGGAGATGGAGATCTCGCAATGGGAATCGATAACGGCTCAAGCTGCAAAAATCGATCCAGGCACTTTCCGTTTGGACGACCGGATTATTTGGTTCTGCAAAAAAGGCGCAACTACGGTGCAGGTCCTTGAAGGAGATGCGGCGAGGCTTACGGAGAAAGAGTCCAAATTAATCGAGCTTTTGATTGCCGGGACCCGGGAAACAATCAAATCCTTACCGGTCAAGAAAGATGAGGAATCGCGAAGCGTCGAGATTGGGGAATGGATCGAGCAATGTTTGGAACAAGGGGAATTAAACGGTTCTGTTCCTGAGAACTTGGCGCTGAAATCCCGGTTGCAGACCCCGATGCTGCCGCTCTTGGTGAGCTGGGAGAACCGGGCCGGACAAGGCGTAGCTTTTTCAAAATTGCATAAGTTGCTGCGAAGTTATTTCGGCGGTGAATTGCTGCTGATTCCTTTAAAAGAAGACTGGCTTATCTTAGTAAGTGAAGCGCTGCTGACAGATCTGCGGGAAGAGAGTGAAGAAGGGGCGGACAATGAACGGGATTTGTTAGGCGCTTTATGCCAGGGTTTATATGAGCTGATTTCAAACGAATGGGCCGGTGGCGGTTGTCATTTGGCCGTTCATGAGCTGATTACGGGAGACCACTATATAGCACAAGCTGCTTTGACACTGAGGGAGACATTCCGGATTGGACATCTGTTCCATATTGCCGAGCACATTCATTTGCCTTGGGAGCTCCAGTTGGAGCGGTTAATCTGCAGCATTCCGGGCGATGCCCGCGAACGGTTCATTTCGGAGACAGGCGG
Organism: Fontibacillus phaseoli; assembly: GCF_003337355.1. Lineage (GTDB taxonomy): Bacteria > Bacillota > Bacilli > Paenibacillales > Paenibacillaceae > Fontibacillus > Fontibacillus phaseoli. The sequence goes on from NZ_QPJW01000006.1 coordinate 2,119, forward strand.
TCATCACATAGTTTTTGCGGACGAAGAGATGCTGACTACGCTGGAGACTTTTTTTCAAATGGACTGTAATGTCAGTGAGACGGCTAAAAGGCTCTATATCCACCGCAATACGCTGATGTACCGGATCGATAAGATTAAACAGGAGACAGGTCTCGACGTGAGGACGTTCCGGGACGCGGTTTTGATCAACCTCGAGTTATTATTGTACAAAGTGACAAAAAGGGTCTAATAATTTTGTGCAGTTTGCGTATGGCGATTTTTTGCCCAGATAGGTATCATATAAATATGAATTGTATCCGATTTCATTTTTAGATGTAACATCTAAATTTAACTTATTAGGAGGCCAAACCTATGGCAGGCGTACGCTTAGAACACATCTATAAGAAATATGCAGGCGCAGACAAAGCGACTGTAATCGACGTAAATCTTGATATTGCAGATAAGGAGTTCCTCGTATTGGTAGGACCTTCCGGTTGCGGTAAATCGACTACACTGCGGATGATCGCAGGTCTGGAAGAAATCTCCGAAGGTAAACTGTATATCGGCGACCGCGTCGTGAACGACGTAGCTCCGAAGGACCGCGATATCGCGATGGTTTTCCAATCTTACGCTTTGTATCCGCACATGAACGTTTATCAAAACATGGCGTTCGGTTTGAAACTGCGTAAAGTGAAGAAAGAAGAAATCGATCAACGCGTTCGCGAAGCGGCAAAAATTCTCGATATCGTGCATTTGCTTGACCGTAAACCAAAAGCCCTTTCCGGTGGTCAACGTCAACGGGTAGCCTTGGGCCGCGCTATTGTCCGCGATCCTCAAGTGTTCCTCATGGACGAACCGCTTTCCAACTTGGATGCTAAACTGCGCGGTCAAATGCGCGCGGAAATCACAAAGCTGGTTAAACGCCTTGAAACAACCTGCATTTACGTAACACATGACCAAACAGAAGCCATGACAATGGGTGACCGGATCGTTGTAATGCAAGACGGTATCATTCAACAAGCAGCTTCTCCTGAAGAACTGTACAACCAACCGCAAAACATCTTCGTTGCCGGATTTATCGGTTCCCCAACGATGAACTTTATCAACGGTACACTGGTTGAACAAAACGGAGCGGTTTACTTCCAATCCGACTTCTTGAAAGTTGAAGTACCACAAGGTAAAGCGGTAACGCTGAAAGAAAAAGGATACATTAACGGGAAAGAAGTTATCATGGGCGTACGTCCAGAAGATATCCATGAAGAGCCAATCTTCCTGGAAGGATCCCCTAACACGATCTTTACTGCAAACGTAGACGTAACCGAGAACCTGGGTCATGAAATGTTGCTGTACTTGGCAAGCACTTCTTCCCTGATCGCTCGCGTAGACGGACGTTCCAATACTCGCGAAGGCGACAATGTGAAATTGGCGATCGATATGAACAAAATTCATATCTTCGACAAAGAGTCCGAATTGAACATATTCTTCTCCTAATCGATAAGAATCGACATCATTAAACCGCCGCCCTTCGGGGCGGTTTTTTAATAAGAAGATACAAAAATTGGGGTCGCATAGGCGACCCCTTTTTCGTGCTCGTTGAGCCCAGTCAAGGTTAAGAAATCCAAGCGGAATTAATATGAAATCATATTTAGAATCTCTCGCAATTACGGGAAGTGGATCAAAGATTGATTTACGGTTGAATTTCCTTTACGATGAATACATTGACAGAGGTAAGGATTACGAATTTTCTTACATATAATAGAGGGCCGAAATCCTGTGAACTGACAGGGATCTGCGAGCTGCAGCCCAAACACGGAAGGTCCTTTCGGAAAGGAAGAACACCATGGCTAAAAAAGTAAAAGTATCGGAATTGGTTAACCAATTCGGGCTGGAGGTTGTTTCCGGGGAACAGGGGTTGAAACGGGTAATAACCGTTGACGATTTGTACCGCCCGGGTCTGGAAATGGCCGGTTATTTTGAATACCATCCGCCGGAACGCGTACAGATTCTCGGGAAAACCGAACTGGCCTTTTATGAGATGCTTCCATTGGAAGAACGCAAGGACCGGATGAAACGTCTGTGCAGCAGCGATGAAACGCCATGCATTATTGTAACGAGATCCTGGGAAGTTCCGCAGGAATTGATCGATATCAGTTCGGAAAGAAGTATTCCCGTATTACGCAGCAGCATGGCGACAACGATCCTGTCTAGCCGGATCACCAGTTTCCTGGAACGGAAACTGGCCCCTACGGCCACCATTCATGGGGTGCTCGTTGATGTTTACGGCGTCGGGATGTTGATCACAGGCACCAGCGGCATAGGTAAAAGTGAGACTGCGTTGGAGTTGGTAAAACGCGGTCATCGTTTAATTGCGGATGATGCGGTAGAGATCCGTCAGACGTCGGATAATCAGTTGCACGGTTCGGCACCGGAACTGATCCGCCATCTCCTTGAAATCCGCGGGGTCGGTATTATCAATGTGATGACCCTGTTCGGTGCCGGAGCAATCCGGAACAACAAGCGAATCACTCTGGTCGTCAGACTGGAAGCCTGGCAGCAGGAGAAGCAGTATGACCGATTGGGCCTGGACGAAGAGACAACTCGGATTATTGATACCGATGTTCCGTTGGTTACGATTCCTGTCCGTCCCGGACGAAATCTCGCGGTTATCATTGAGGTGGCTGCGATGAACTTCCGTCTGAAACGGATGGGATATAATGCAGCCCTGCAGTTTACAACGAAGTTGACGGAGACGATTGCGGAAGATATCGACGATTTGGATTAGGAGCGTGAATGATGGGCACCTTGTTATTAAATCCGATCGCTTTTTCGATCGGTGGTCTGGATGTGCATTGGTATGGGCTCATTTTGGGCGCCGGTGCTTTGGCGGGTTTGCTGCTTGCCATGCGGGAAGGTAAACGGTTTAATATCCCTCAAGAGTTTTTCATGGACTTGCTGTTGTTAGGGGTTCCTTCCGCGATTGTCGCGGCGAGAATCTACTATGTAGCTTTTATGTGGGATGATTATAAGAATAACCTGATCGACATATTTAAAATCTGGAATGGCGGCATAGCCATATACGGAGCCCTCATTGGAGCTATCATCTGTGCGGTTATTTTTGTCCGCAGACGAGGCTACAATTTTTGGCGGATTGCCGACATCTGCGCACCAGGGCTTATTATTGGCCAAGTGATTGGACGTTGGGGCAATTTCATCAATCAGGAAGCTTATGGCGGCCCGACGACGGAGAGCTTTTTAAGCGATTATTTACATTTGCCTTCATTTATCGTGAACCAAATGAATGTGAATGGAACTTTCCATCATCCGACATTCCTATATGAATCTTTATGGAACTTGGCAGGATTGGTTATACTGTTCATTTTGCGGAGACAGAAGTTTTTACGGGCAGGGGAATTGTTCCTTTCCTACTTTATCTGGTATGCCATCGGGCGGTTCTTTATCGAAGCGCTCAGAACGGATAGCCTGGCTTTCCAAGGTGCTGCGTGGCTCGCTTCATTCGTCAACGGACTCTGGACACCGATGACATGGCTTGGTTTTGAACAGGGGTATTTGGCCCCGTCTTACGGCAACGTGAGAATTTCGCAATTGCTGGCTATTCTCTTCTTCGTCGTGGCGATTGCCTTGATTATTTACCGCCGCAGAACGGTGCGCGATCTGCCTCGGTACAGCGATCCGATTGTCTCGACGCGTGTTAGTGAGGTGGAGAGTTTGTCTTCGGTTCCTGCAAAAGAGCCAGGCTTGCCTTTAAATGAGACGAATCAGGCAAAAAAAGCCGAAGAGTCTAAAGAACCTCAGGATCTAAAAGAACCTAAGGAACCTAAGGAGTAATAAAGGAGCAATCGCTGCATGATCGACACGATATTATTTGATCTCGACGGAACTATAATCGATACCAATGATTTGATTATCAATACATTTATGCATGTGCTTTCCAATCATTTTCCGCAGCAGTCGTATACAAGAGAGCAAATCATCCCTCATATGGGTACGACCCTGGAGCAGCAGATGCAGACCTTTTCCGGCAGGCAGGATGTCGCCAATCTGGTCGCGGATTATCGCACGTTTAACAACCTGCATCATGATACGATGGTTCGCGAGTTTCCGCGCGTTAATGAGGTCATCAATACGTTGCACGAACGAGGGATCACGCTTGGCGTCGTTACGACCAAGATCAGGCCTACTACACTTCGGGCACTGGACATGTTTGGACTCAAAAAATATATGGACGTGATCGTGACCGTTCAGGATGTGGAACATCCGAAGCCGCATCCTGAACCGGTGCTGAAGGCGATCGGCCAACTTGGTGCCGATCCGACTCGTACGATTATGGTCGGGGACAGCGCGGCGGATATTCAATCCGCGAAAGCCGCTGGAGTAAAGGCTGCCGCGGTTGCTTGGTCACTAAAAGGCGTAGAAGTGCTAAGTCAATATCATCCGGATTATATCCTGCAGGACATGACCGATTTATACGGCGTGTTGGGATGGGAGTCTGTGAGCAGTGAGAAAGGTTAAGCGCTACCCGGTCGAAGGACCGAACGCTTTATGGCAGTTGTACCGGACAGTGAGCCCCTGGAAGGGGGTCAAAAATTTTATTTTTATCCAAATCAGCAGATATTGCCCGGTATTGTCCGTGAAAAACTGGATCTACCGCTGCATTCTCGGCATGAAGGTAGGCGAGCATACCGCTTTTGGGCTGATGGTGATGGTTGACGTGTTTTTTCCGGAGCTGATCAAAATCGGACGCAACTCGGTTATCGGGTATAATACGACCATTCTGGCCCACGAATACCTGATTAAAGAGTATCGGCTTGGCGAGGTGGTCATCGGCGATGAAGTGTTGATAGGCGCCAATTCAACCATTCTCCCTGGTGTTACTATTGGCGACGGCGCTGTGGTTGCCGCCGGTTCGGTCGTACATAAGGATGTGGCTCCTGGTACGTTTGTAGGCGGTAATCCGCTCAGAGTCCTTGAACGGAAAAATCCGGAAGGAATGGCTGGCGAAGGCGTCGAAATGGATTAAAGAAGCGGTTTATTCTATTAGAGGAGATGTGGTTGAAATGAGCGACATGGCTTTTGTCAGCAGCGCGTTTCATACGTTCATCAAGGAAGCTCCGGAGCAGCAGCGGATTTGGACGGAGACGGCCCGGCAGTTGGGGGAAGTCAGCAAACTGGATCCTAAAACCGAAGAGCTGGCTTACATCGCCGTGCTTGCGGCGGCCCGCATGGAGAGCGGAATCCCTTTTCACGTGAAGCATGCCAAATCGCTGGGCGCTTCACGGGACGAGATCATTAGCGCTGTTCTGGTCGGACTTCCCGCGGTTGGAAATGCGGTTATTCAAGTGTTACCTGCAGCGATCCGAGCATTTGAAGAGGAATAAACCGTGCGGATGATGGGATATTGCTCGAAAAGTTAATACTGATATTTTAGAGAGGCCTATGCGTCGTAAAGTGCATAGGCCTCTTTGATCATTTCTTCATATTGATGTTTACTTCCAATGGCTGCTTGATATCCTGTTCCGTGGCGGATGTGAGCGTGAATGTAAGCGGCTGTTCATATTCCCTCGGTTCTAAGTGGCAGGAGATCGTAACTTTTGATCCCATAGAGAAATAGTTGGTGTAAACTCCGTCCTTAAAAGAATATTTAGTACCGCTATTGTCAGAAAAATGGTCTTGTAATTTAATAGGAATCGCTAAATCGGAATCTTTCCGATCATATTGGAGCCGGATTTCCGTGGAATCTTTCCTTTGAATGACATCCTCTAGTTGAGCAACTGAATTTGATGTCTTTACCTCCTTTTTCCCCGTATCGATATTTATTTTACTTTCACTATAGGAGATCTCGGTAAATCTTGAAGCTCTTAAAGTAACCTTATTCCAGTCACTATAATAAATACTATCGTAATGGAGTGCAGATAAGTTGGCCTTGTCGTTCAGTATGTTGTGTTCCGATTGCCTAACCATTAGAAAATATTGAAACTGGTTTTTTTTTGTCTCACCCAGATATAGCTTGGCGTCCTTGATCTGCCACAAGCCTTTGTTGGGGGATGAATAGTCGGGTTTGACTCGTATTATGGTACTTAAGGGAGTGAGAATCATTTCCGTGATCCTGATTTCGTTCCCTTGGATGGTGGCCGATTGGTTAATGGGAACAATCCGTTCCAAATCGGCATATTTGCTGCTGTCGATTTGCACCGGTACTTCCAAGGTGGCCTTCTTGGCATCCGGATCCCTATCCTTGCTGAATTGTCCGGAAAAAGTAAATTGATCCGGCGTAGACCACCCTTCAACAAAACTGACCGTATAGTAGCTGTGACTAATATTTTTATCAGGAACCGCCTGACCCGATGAGGTAAAACGGGGCATGCTCATTTCTTTTCCGTCAGGTCCGAGTAATTTCGGGGTAAAGTCCATTTTCGATCTACTATCCGACAGGTTTTCGGTAGTAAAGAACACGATCATTTTTCGGCTGTCGGCCAATACCCCGTCTACGGTCATCCTGTAACCGTCTATTTCAGCCATCCGATTAACTGGTTGATACAAACCATGATCTGCGGCGGGCTGCATGTTCGAGGTCATCAAAGTCTGTACATAATCCGGAATGGTACTGCCTGGGCTACCTAAAACCGCTCCGGGCTTGGAAGGTGGCCCAAGCTGCCAAACCGCGAGAAGCAGCAGAAAGCTGGCAAGTGCACCTGCAACGATTCCCGAGCCGCGGAGAAAGGTAGCCCGTCGGCGTCTTTGTTTGCCGCGCTGAATTCCGTTGCGGATGGCGGCATCTAACTGCTCTTCGCTTACTTGTTCTTCGGATTGGCGCATTTCGTCAAAAAATTGAGTGTAGCGCATTTCCTTTTTCTCATCCATAGTACAATTCACCTCCCCAGGTCATTTTGCTTCTGAGCTGTTTAAGCCCTTGATGAAGCCAGGTTTTTATCGTCCCTTCAGGGCGATCCAGCACTTTTGCAATCTCGGTAAGCGTCATGTCCTGATAGTATTTCAACGTAAGCACATGACGGTATTTGGGCTTTAACCTTTCCAAAGCGATTTCAAGGTCCAGCTTATACACGCTGATCATTTCGCCGTTCTCGGACGGCGAGAGCGAGGACAGCGGGAGAACCCGTTTCCGCCGCTTCTGCTCATCAATGCACCGGTTGATCAGGATTCGAATCAGCCAAGGAACGAATGCGTCGGGATCCTTCAGTTGCCGGCATTTTACCCATGCCTTGCATACCGTTTCCTGGACGGCATCCAGAGCATCTGATTCGTTTCGTAAGTAGCTGTAAGCGATGCTGTAAAGCTTTCTTTTTTGCGCAGATATTAATTGGTAAAAGGCATGTTCGTCCCCTCCGCATGCAGCGGCGGCCCATTCTCTCTCGTCCACTAGCGGGCTCCTTTCTATATTGCAACAGTGATGCGGGATTACCGGCCGGTAAATTTTGTTCCCTACTATTAAGACGATGCGGGAATATGAACGGTTTTTTATTTTTTCAAGACGCATGATAGTGCTATAAAGTAAAATCAAAAATTGGGTTTCCTAAATTTCCAGATCTAGGTATGATATTAGAGGATGATAATTATAGCTTATCGGCGATGCAATATTTTCACAGCTTCATTTCAGCATGATATAGGGTAACTAAGTATTAACTTACGTCTTATACAGCACAGAGGTAGTTAGCATGCAGGAGCCTATGAATACTGGGAGTTGATGAAGTGAGTTTGAAAGTCAAGGAAAGATTGCCTCAGTTGGATCTGTTTCGGGCACTTGCCATATTCAGCGTAATTCAAGTCCATGCTTCTTCTTACGCAGCCGGATGGCAAGCGGTGGATTCCTCATCGTTTTATTTCTACAATGGGATGAATATCTTTTTTAGAATCGGCACGAGTTCGTTTATATTTCTAAGCAGTTTTGTTCTATTTTATAATTACTACGACAAGCCGGTAAGTCGCGATTTAATCGGCAGGTTTTACAAAAAACGGCTCACGTATATTATCTTGCCGTATATGCTTGTGTCTTTCTGCTACTTTTTAGTGACAATGTGGATCCAAAAAGATTTTCTCGACCACTCCGTGGCCCAACTATTGGGTTCCTTGGGGATCAAGCTGTTGACGGGTAGCGCCTATACTCATTTGTATTTCATTTTTATAAGTATTCAATTTTACATCCTTTTCCCGCTGCTGCTTTGGCTGGTTCAATCCCTGGGCAAAAGCAGGCTTTCGGCGGCCTGGATATTTCCTGCCGGGTTGGCTATCCAGTGGGCGTTCTTCTATTGGAATAAATACCAATTGGAGCTTTCCAACAAAGGGAGCTTCGCTCCCTCGTACATGTCTTTTTACATGCTGGGGGCCGTAGCGGCCATTTATTTCGACAAAATCAAGGGCTGGCTGACAACGGACTGGAGAGACTCAAGCAAGGAACAAAAAGCGTGGACGATGTCGCTTTGGGCTGGTTGGCTGGCGATGGCTTTTCTCGACGTTCAGCTATACTTTTTATTCAGAACCAAGGCGTACCTCCCAAGCACCGATATCTTTGAACTCGTATGGAACATTCATCTGCTGCTCTCCGCCGCGGTGCTATTGAAGGGGGCTTTTCTGGTGTATCGTAAGGGCTCGGCCTTTTGGATAAAGGCCTTGACCCGTCTGGGTGAGCTTTCCTTTGGGATTTATTTGTTTCATCCGATCGTGCTGCTGGTTTACCGCAAGTTTCGTAACCGGTTGGCTGGAGAAGAGATTTCGCTAGCCTACTTCTTCTTTATTATCGGAGGGTCGGTCTGCGCACTGCTTCTGTCGTGGATTTTTGTCCAGTTCTGCTTCAGACGGCTTCCGTTTGCCTCATGGTTCCTTGGAAATATACCGAATTCGTTAAAAAAGAGGAAAAAGCAGCCGAGCCAGGATCCTGGATCCTCGCCAACCGTGAATGTGAATATGTAACTAAAGAAAGCCGGCTTGGAAAGCAAGCCGGTTTTCTTTTTTGATTTGGGGCGCGGAAATCCGGTCAATGACATTATGGATTTTTCTTACTATACTAGGATTACGGTGCGATTGGCACTGTAAGGACAAGCTAAGCTGCATGCGTTGACGATTTGTGAACATCTATGATAAGATATGCCATATTCTTTAATTTGGTAGCATGGTAGCACTTTAATATGGTAAAGAAAATGAAGTTTAGATGTGACCCTTTGTGGAAGACATTATAGGGATGGGGTGAACGTTTTGTCGAAACCGAAAGGCTTTGAAAAACCGGCCGGCGTTCGCGATTATTTGCCGCATGCGGTAGAGAAGCTGCGAGCCATTGAACGCAGCGTGCTGGATTGCATGGCCGGTTGGGGCTATCGTCAAATTATGACGCCGACGATGGAATATTACGATACGGTGGGCGTTGCCAGTTCGACGTCCGATCAAAAGCTGTTCAAACTGCTCAATAACCGGGGAACCACGATGGTCCTCCGTTCGGATATGACGGCACCGATCGCCCGGGTCGTGGCTTCGATGCTGAAAGAGGAGCCGCTTCCGCTGCGGCTGTCCTATCACGCCAACGTGTTTCGTTCCATAGAAGAGGAAGCGGGAAAAGAGGCCGAGTTTTTTCAAACCGGCGTTGAGCTGGTAGGGGACGACTCGCCGGAGGCGGATGCCGAAGTCGTGGCGCTTGCGGTAGCCTCGCTCAAGGCGGCGGGAGTCACGTCCTTCAAGATCGCCCTCGGCCATGTCGGGTTTCTGAACGGACTATTGGAAGAAGCGGTGCCCGGCCGGGAGGATGTACGTGAAACGTTGAAAGATTGTCTCCTTCAACGGGATTTTGTCGGCTACCGCGAGACTTTGGCGGGCCTGTCTTTATCGGTGGAGCAGCGCGACGAGCTGGAGGGCATCCTCCGGCTGCGCGGGGGCAAAGAAATTTGCCGCCAGGCGCTGGAGCTTAGCGCGAATCCGCTGGCACAGCACGCCGTCCGGCATCTCAGCGAGGTGTGGGATGCCCTGGAGGACTACGGCGTAGCCAAGCAAGTGATGATCGACCTGACGATGATCGGCGATTTCTCTTACTATACGGGCATGACGTTCGAAGGCTATGCAGCAGAGCTGGGCTTCCCGGTGTGCAACGGCGGGCGCTATGATAACCTGTTGCAGCAGTTTGGGCGTCCGGCTCCGGCGACGGGGTTTTCGCTCAAGACGAACCGGATTCTCGACGGTGTTGACGGTATCCTAGTGGAGCCGGAACTACCGGTGCTGCTGCAGTACGATGCGGCGAATCGCAAGCTGGCCTTCGCCGAAGCGGAGCAGTTGCGCGGTGAAGGGCGTCGTGTCGTGATGCGCCATGTCGACGGACCGGCTGATGTGCTGGGCGAAACGATCGCCCGCGAAGTTCGTTCAGGCCCGCTGGGCCCGGCGTACGGCGAGATCCGGACTTATACGAGCTTCTAAGAGGGAGCCGATAGTTTGAGGATCGCCGTAACGAAAGCCGGAGCGGCGATGGAGTACGGGACTAAGATTGGGGCGTCTGAAGGGGCGGGGGAAGACGCCATGCCCACTGGGCTGCAGCGGTGGCACACTTAGTGGTGGTCGGTTACCGCCTTTCGCGATCAAGCCGTCTCCTTAGGCCCAATTAACTGGAAAACCTCCAGTTAATTCATGGATTTTCCAGAGTTTAACCGTTTGACGACCGAATTAACTGTAGGTTTTCTATCTAATTACGAAAATTGACCTCATAGAAGATATTTAGCTGTAGGTTTTCCAGTTATTTGCGATGAAGGTAGCTACCTTTAGTGAAGTAATGAAGTAGTGGAGTAGTCGCAGCAGGAGTGCATGGGGCACGTAGAGTAATTAATGTTTATTAGGTTTATGTTGGCTAACGGAGTTAATGAGGCTAATGATACTACTGGTGCTAAAGGTGTTTTTATGTAACTAGTAAAATTGATTGATGTAAGTGATGTAGCTCATGCATGTGATGCAAGGTGGTCGAAAGGAGGGCATGATCTATTTTGGGCGAGATTATAAAAGTTGCGATGCCTAAAGGGCGTATTTATAAAAAAGCGTCTGCCCTGTTTCGTGAAGCGGGGATACAGATCCCCACGGACGTAGATGAGTCTCGCAAGCTGGTTATTCCATTGCCGGAGATCGGCATGGAGTTCATTTTGGCAAAGCCGGTCGATGTGCCGACTTATGTGGAGTATGGCGTGGCCGACATCGGAATTGTCGGCAAGGATGTGTTGATGGAAGAGAATCGGGACGTGTACGAACTGCTGGACCTCGGCATCGCCCGCTGCCGCATGTCGGTGATCGCGCTGCCGGACTGGAAGCCGGGGATTCAACAGCGGGTGGCGACCAAGTATCCGAACGTCGCTTCGCAGTATTTTCGCGAGCATGGTCAGCAGGTGGAGGTTATCAAGCTGAACGGGTCCATCGAGCTGGCCCCGCTCATCGGCCTGGCCGACCGGATCGTCGATATGGTCGAGACCGGACAGACGCTGCGGGAGAACGGATTGGTCGAGCTTGAGAGCATATTCGAAATTACGAGCCGCCTGGTGGCAAACCGGGTAAGCTACCGGATGAAGAACGCCGAAATTCAGGCCGTTAGCGATGCGCTCGAGAAGGTTATAACTGCTAAAAACGATGCACGATAGATAGATAAGCCGATGTGGGTGAAATGAAATTCTAGCAATGACGGATGCCGGGGAGGGCTGCAGGATGAAAATAGTAAAAGTCGAGGAGTTTGATCTGCGGCGGGAGGTCGAATACGGATCGGCGGAACAAAATGAGGCGGTCCGGACCATCGTTTCGGATGTGAAAAAAGAAGGGGATGCCGCGCTGCTGCGTTATACGGAGAAGTTCGACGGCGTATGTTTGGAGCCGGCCGGACTTCGGGTTACGCAGGAAGAGCTGCAGGCGGCATACAGCCAAGTGGAGCCGTCGTTCGTCGAGGCCATTTCGGCGGCCGCGGCCAATATCCGCGCTTTTCATTTGCGGCAGAAGCGCAACTCCTGGATGGACTTGCAGCCCGACGGCAGTCTGCTCGGGCAAATCATCCGGCCGCTCAAGCGGGTAGGCGTGTATGTACCTGGCGGCAAAGCCGCGTACCCTTCCTCGGTGCTGATGAACGTTATTCCGGCACAAGTCGCCGGCGTGCCGGAGATCGTGATGGTCACGCCGCCGGCCACCGGCGGGAAAGCGGGCATCGACCCGTATATTCTCGTCGCGGCGGCCGAAGCCGGCGTGCACGAAATTTACCGGGTCGGGGGGGCTCAGGCCGTAGCCGCGCTGGCCTATGGCACGGACACGATTGAGCCGGTCGATAAGATCTGCGGACCGGGCAACATTTACGTAGCGCTGGCGAAGCGCGAGGTGTACGGCGTGGTCGACATCGACAGCATCGCCGGTCCGAGCGAGATCGCCGTGCTGGCGGACGACAGCGCCGATCCCGCCTATGTGGCGGCGGACCTGCTGTCCCAGGCCGAGCATGACGAAATGGCGTCGGCGATCCTCGTGACGCCGTCCGAGGCCTTTGCGAAGGCTTGTCAGGCGGAGGTAGAGCGCCAACTGGCGGAGCTGCCGCGGCGGGACATCGCGAGAGCCTCGATCCGGGATTACGGTGCCGTCATCCTGGTCGATTCCGTGGAAGCGGGGATCGGGGTGATCAACAAGCTGGCGCCGGAGCATTTTGAGCTGATCGTGGAGGAACCGATGGCTTATCTCGGGTTGATCGAGAACGCCGGGGCGATCTTCCTCGGGCCGTACAGCTCGGAGCCGGTGGGCGATTATTTTGCCGGACCGAACCATATTATTCCGACCAACGGCACGGCGCGGTTTTCGTCGCCGGTCGATGTGGACGATTTTATTAAAAAATCGAGTCTGATTTATTACAGCAAGGAAGCGCTGCTGCAAAACGGCGCGACGATCGTGGAACTGGCGCGGCGGGAAGGCTTGGAAGGCCACGCACGAGCGATTGAGATCCGGCTGCTTAAAGAAGGAAAGGCGGGGACGAACAATGACAACCAATAACTCGGAAGCAAGGGAACGCCGCGCGGAGATCAGCCGCAAAACGAATGAAACGGACATCAGGCTGCAATTTGCGGTCGATGGCACCGGTCAATCGGAGCTTCAAACGGATGTGCCGTTTTTGAACCATATGCTGGACTTGTTCACGAAGCATGGACATTTTGACCTTTCGGTACAAGCTCATGGGGATATCGATATCGATGATCATCATACGGTCGAGGATATCGGCATCTGCCTGGGGCAGTGCCTTCGCGAAGCGCTTGGCGACAAGCGCGGCATCAAGCGCTACGCTAGCGTATTCATCCCGATGGATGAGGCGCTTGCGCAGGTGGTCATCGACGTCAGCAACCGGCCGCATTTTGAATATCGCGCCGAGTATCCGTCCGACCGTGTGGGTAGCTTCGATGTCCAACTCGTTCACGAGTTTCTGTGGAAGCTGGCGCTGGAGGCGCGGATCACGCTGCATGTGATCGTGCACTACGGTCAGAACACGCATCATATGATCGAAGCGGTGTTCAAGGCGCTCGGACGGGCCATCGATGAGGCGACGAGCCTGGATCCGCGCGTGACGGGCGTGCCGTCGACGAAGGGAGTGCTGTAGGTGACGATTGCAATTGTCGACTACGGCATGGGCAATTTGCACAGCGTCAGCAAGGCCGTCGAGCGGCTCGGTTACGAGGGGCTCGTCACCGGCGGCGCTGACGCCATCCTGGGCGCGGACGGCGTGCTGCTGCCCGGCGTTGGCGCTTTCGGCGACGCGATGGAGCATCTGCGCGCGTCGGGGCTGGACGCCGTGGTGCACCAGGCGGCCGCGAACGGTACGCCGTTGCTCGGCATTTGCCTCGGCATGCAGCTGCTCTTCAGCGAGAGCGAAGAGCATGGGCGGAACGAGGGCCTCGGCATTTTGCCGGGCAGGGCGGTGCGTTTTGGCGGCAGTGGTGCGGGTAGCGCTCTAGGCGCAGGCACAGACGCCGGTGAAGGCGGCATCAGCGCAGGCTCTGCCACTGGCGCACTTGGTGCCCCGGGCGGCCTGAAGGTGCCGCACATGGGCTGGAACCGGCTGGCGTTCCTGCAGCCGGATAGCCCGCTCCTGGCGGGCCTGGAGGAAGGACATGTATACTTCGTCCATTCCTATCACGTACTGCCGGAGCGCCGGGAAGATCTGCTGGCCGTTACGGACTACGGCCACCCGGTCACGGCCATCGTGGGCCGCGGCAATGTGTACGGCATGCAGTTTCACCCGGAGAAGAGCGGCGAGCTCGGGATGGCGCTGCTGCGCAATTTCCTATCGCTGGCTGAGCGGGATAATAACTAATTTAACTTATAATATTATCTTCATAGAAAAGAACGGGAGGAAGAAACATGTCTTCATTCGTGATATACCCGGCGATCGATATCCGGGGCGGGAAATGCGTACGTCTCGTTCAAGGGGATTATGCTCGCGAGACGGTGTACAATGAGAACCCCGTGGAGGTTGCCCGCTCTTGGGAAGCGCAGGGCGGCAGCTTCATCCATCTGGTCGATTTGGATGGGGCCAAAGCCGGGCACCCGGTGAACGATGCGCTGATCGGCGAGATCGCCCGCAGCGTGCAGGTGCCGGTTCAGATCGGCGGCGGTCTGCGGACCTTGGCCGATGTCGAGCGGCTGCTCGGGCTCGGCGTCAGCCGGGTCATTATCGGCACCGCGGCAATTGAAGACCGCGCGTTTACCGAAGCCGTGCTTGGCACCTATGGCGACAGGGTCGCCATAGGCATTGATGCGCGGAACGGGTACGTAGCAACGCGCGGCTGGCTCGAAACCTCCGAGGTGCAAGCGGAAGTGCTCGCGAAGGAGCTGGCCTCCAAAGGGGCGGAGACGTTCATCTTCACCGACATTTCTCGCGACGGGATGATGCAGGGGCCGAACGTGGAAGCCATTCGTTCGTTGGCGCAGGCTTCCGGACGGACGGTGATCGCTTCCGGCGGCGTAACGGTGCAGGACGACCTTTTGAAGCTGGCCGCTTACGCCGATCAAGGCATCGGCGGGGCGATTGTCGGCAAAGCGCTTTACACCGGCAGCATCGACCTTGCCGTGGCGATCGAGGCCATTTCAACGGCAGTGAAGTAGAGAAGGGGAGTTGAGAGGACGATGCTGGCAAAACGAATTATTCCTTGCCTCGACGTCAAAGACGGCAGGGTTGTAAAAGGCGTTAATTTTGTCAATCTTCGCGATGCCGGGGATCCGGTTGAACTGGCGGCATTATATGACCGCGAAGGGGCGGACGAGATCGTTTTTCTCGATATTTCCGCTTCGAATGAAGGCCGGGCCACGATGATCGAGGTCGTCCGGCAGACCGCCGGCGAAATTGCCATTCCGTTCACGGTTGGCGGCGGCATCTCCCAGGTGGAGGATATGAAACGCATTTTGCGGGCCGGAGCCGATAAAATCGGCATCAACACGGCGGCCGTTCTGAATCCTCAGCTAATTTCGGACGGCGCGCGGCGCTTTGGTTCCCAATGCATCGTCGTGGCGGTGGACGCCAAGTTCAACCCCGCCTGGGGCGAGTGGGAAGTTTACACGCATGGTGGACGCAAGCCCTCGGGAATCAAGGCGTTGGAATGGGTAAAAGAAGCCGAGTCACGGGGCGCTGGCGAGATTTTGCTGACGAGCATGGATGCCGACGGCACCAAGGACGGATTTGACCTGCCGCTGACAAGCGCAGTAAGCCGTTCGGTAGGGATTCCGGTCATCGCCTCCGGAGGCGCGGGCAAGCCGGACGATTTTTATGAAGTGTTTACGGAAGGACAGGCGGATGCCGCGCTGGCGGCGACGATTTTTCATTATAAAGAAATTGCTGTACCGGATTTAAAGCGGGACCTGAAGTCCAGAGGGGTGGAAATACGATGACACAAAACCAATCGCTGCAGCTTTCTCTGCCGCTGGAGGCACTTGTGCAGGAAATCAAATGGGACGCGCACGGACTGGTTCCGGCCATCGTTCAGGATGAGTCCAGCAAGGAAGTATTGATGCTCGCCTACATGAACCGGGAATCTTTAGGCAAATCGGTAGAAACGGGCCAAACGTGGTTTTGGAGCCGTTCCCGCTCGGAGCTTTGGAACAAAGGCGCCACTTCGGGCAACACCCAGCAAATCCGCGCCCTGCGCTACGATTGCGACGGAGATACGTTGCTGGTGGAAGTGGACCGTCAAGGCCCGGCTTGTCATACGGGAGAAGACACTTGCTTTTTCCGTACGGCGGCGCAAAACTCATCGCCGGAGCAAAGAACAAATAGCGGCAATCGTTTTGCGGTGCTGGACGAACTGGAGCGTCTGATCGGAGACCGCTACGCGGAACGCCCGGAAGGCGCGTATACCACGTATTTGTTCGATAAAGGCATCGATAAAATTTTGAAAAAAGTCGGCGAAGAGACCACCGAATCGATCATCGCGGCGAAGAACGGTGATAACGACGAGCTGCGGTACGAGGTTAGCGACTTGATCTATCACCTGCTGGTGCTGCTGCGCGAACGCAACCTGCCGCTGGACGACATCATGCGGGAACTTGAGCGGCGTCATGAACGGCCGCGCCGGGATTAAGCGGAGAACGGGGGAACACAGCATGCTGATCGATTACCATACCCACCACGCCCGCTGCGGGCATGCCGTCGGGTCGCTGGAGCAGTACGTACAACGCGGGATTGAGATCGGACTGTCCCAAATCGGACTGTCCGATCATATGCCGCTATTGCACGTTGATCCGGTTGCATATTATCCGGAAATGGCTATGCCGATGGAAGAACTGCCGCGTTATGTGGAAGAGGCGTTTGTCCTCAAGGAGAAATACCGAGGTCAGATCGACGTCAGAGTAGGCCTGGAAGGCGATTACATCGAAGGCTGGGAAGAGCAGATCGGGCGCATCATCCAGGAGTATCCTTGGGATTATGTCATCGGATCGGTTCATTTTCTCGGCGAGTGGGATGTTTCGGACTTCCGGCAGGTGCATAACTGGGAGGGCCAGGATGTGTTTGCCGTGTATGAACGGTACTATGATGCGGTAACCAAAGCGGCACGGACGGGGTTTTACGACATCATGGGTCACCTTGATGTGATTAAGCGCTTTGGCAATCGGCCGGACCCGGCAAGGGACGCCGAGACGATCCGGTTGGAGCGCCAAGCCCTGAGCGCAGTCAAGGCGGGCGGCGTTGCGATGGAGCTGAATGCGTCAGGGCTGTCCAAGCCCGTGGCGGAGATGTTCCCGAGCCGCCGGATGCTGGAGGCTGCCGTGGAGATGGGCATTCCGTTCACGGTCGGCTCGGATGCGCACGATCCGCTCAAGCTGAGCGAGCATCTGGACACGGCGCGAGCGTTGCTGTACGAGCTAGGCGTGCGCGAGCTGGCGACGTTCGAGGGACGGCGGCGGACGATGGTACCGTTGGAGTCTGTGAAAGTATAGTCATGAGGGAAGCCACCTGTTTAGGTGGCTTCTTATATCGATTATGTAATTGAAGTTTTTTAGAACTGATTATTTGATATTACAGATGTCACTCGCCGTGGATATTCTCAATCTGCCAATAGAAACCGTATTGCATAATAATTGTTGTTGATCTGAGAATTTTACAATTACAGTTGATTCTTTTTATCCCAGTAAATACTTTTAAATACATTTGCACTAGTGGAGCGGGTCTCTTCATTTGCGATTCGAAGTGCCTTCTCACTACTCATTGGAGGAATTGAATACCAATAATTTATTCCTTCCCTTGCTAATAAATACCCACAAACTATAGGTATGAGCAGTAGCCCAATCTTTAATAATGGGACTAGAGAAGCAATAAATCCTATTTGAAGTTTAAAAGGATATGGTGGAACAACTGGAGTTTCAGAGTCAATTATTGAATTTCTTTGCCCTAGTCTAAAGTTTAACACCATGAAAAAAACGAATAACCCCCAACCCCCAAAAGTAAAATATATCCCCGTAAAAAAACACAATAGAGCATATCGGCCGTTTTTCACAAACTTCCCTCACTAGGAAATATCCATTATTTCCTATTCGATATTTTCGCCGAATATCCTTCAAACGTGGCAGTTCCGCTAAAAATCCGATATTTTCCGTGAGTATTTCCCGTGGGAGGACAGCTTTCACTATGGTATACTGTGAGATGGAGAATAAAGACTTGAAGATAGATAGGGAGGTGCCTTGTTTGAAAGAGAAAAGGGAACCCGGGGAGAAGCGGGGAAATGTATTGCCGATCTCTATGGACGCGGGCTTTTTCTTTGAGCGGGCTGTCTCTTCATTGGACCGTTATCACTACGACAAGGCATTAAAATATTTTCGCAAAGCTGTGGAGTACGAGCCGAACAATCCGGTGAACCATTGCAATATGGCGGGGATTTTGTCGGAAATGGGGGACTACGAGGCGTCTAACGCAGCGCTGGCCCTCGTTCTGGAGGAGATCGACCCGAATATGACGGAATGTTATTTTTATATGGCGAATAACTATGCGAATATGGATATGTTTGAAGACGCGGAAAAGGCGCTGGTAACGTACCTGGAGGAGGATGCCAGCGGCCAGTTTCTGACGGAAGCGGAAGAGATGATGGACTTGCTCCAATATGAGTTGGAACGTCCGACGAAGCTGAAGAGCATCAAAGCGATGGAAGGCGTGGTCGAGCACGACCGGGCCCGCGAATTGCTGGAAGAGGGCAAGTTTACGCAAGCGGTAACGTTACTGAAGGATATCGTGGATAAGCATCCCGAATTCCATGCGGCCCATAACAACCTGGCACTCGGTTACTATTATCTTGGCCGGTTCCAAAAGGCGATGGAGACGATCGGCGAGGTGCTGGAGAAGGATCCCGGGAATCTTCACGGATTAAGCAATCTGGCGATCTTTTATCAGCATGCGGGGAACGAAGAGGATGTAAGGGAATTGACGGATCGGCTGCGGAAGATCGTTCCTTTCCATCATGAACATGTATTTAAGCTGGCGACGACGATGGGGATTCTGGGCGAGCATGAAGCGGCTTTCGGGCATTTTAAGCGTCTGCTTCGGGATAAAGAGATTGAACGCGATCCCTCCCTGTACCATTATGCGGCTGTAGCGGCGTATCATACGCAGCGGTTCAAGGCGGCCAAGACATTATGGCATCAGGTTAAAAGGCTGGATCCGGCAAGCGGGGTTGCCGACTTTTATTTATACAGGCTTGAAGAACGAGAAGCCTTGGACGATTCCGGCGAAGGGCGTTTTCCAGTCAGCTATCATTATCATCTTCCTTTTGAGGAACAGTTTAAACAATGGGAAACCTCGCAGGAGAGCCTGACCCCCGAAATTACGGGGAATCCGCTGGTGCGGTCGTCCTTTTTCTGGGCGCTGCGCCATGGCGATGCCAAGACTAAACTGCAGGTGATCCAGGCGTTCGGCCTGATCGCCGACCGGGAAGTGGAGGAGGCGCTTAAGGCCTTCCTATTAGAGCCGGAGGAAGACCCGTATTTGAAAGATATCGCTTTGTTTGTCCTGCGCAATCTTGGGGTCAACAATCCGTTGCCGGTCAGTTTCGGCGAGAAGACCAAGCTGGTGGACCCCAGCCGGGTTGCCTCGGGTTTGCCGGTATGGAAAAGCGAGTGGCAGGCGGTCGTTGATTTGGCGGCAAAGCAACTGAAACGAAGCTTTGATCTGCAGCAGCAACATGATCTTGAAACGTTATGGGCGGAATTTTTGACTCTATTATATCCGGATACCCCGGAAATTACGCATATTGAGGGATGGGCCGCCGCGCTGGAATATTTAACGGCCAAGATCCACCGCCGTCCGGTCACGTATGAAGCGGTTGCGGAACGTTATGGCATTTCCGCTTCCACCGTACGCCGTTATACCCGCCGGATCGACGAGGTTTGCGGGGTTAAAGAGAAAATCGAAACGATATTTCCTTCCGTACAATAACTGTATCTGAAACGGGTAAAGCAAGTCCAACTTGGGTAAAACTTAGTATAAGTGTGTGTTCAGAAGGCCGAATTCTAACGAAAGAAGGCCTTTTTGAATATCTTCTTTAGGTGTGAGCTACATATTCAAGGAGGAGGCGCCATGTATAAATCCATTGTAATCGGAACCGGTCCGGCCGGTTTGACGGCGGCTATTTATTTGGCCCGCGCAAATTTGAATCCGCTCGTAATTGAAGGAGTGCAGCCCGGAGGCCAGTTGACGACAACGACCGAGGTGGAGAACTTCCCGGGATTCCCTCAAGGCATTCAGGGACCCGAGCTGATGGACAATATGCGGAAACAGGCCGAGCGTTTTGGGGCGGAGTTCCGCAGCGGCTGGGTGGAGCAGGTTGATTTTTCGGTCCGGCCGTTTAAAGTAAAAGTTGAAGGCGGGGACGAACTGGAGTCCGAGACAGTCATTCTTTCGACGGGAGCCTCGGCCAGATATCTCAGCATTCCCGGCGAGCAGGAAAATGTCGGCCGCGGGGTCAGCACCTGCGCGACTTGCGACGGATTCTTCTTCCGAGGCAAGAAAATCATCGTTGTCGGCGGCGGGGATTCTGCGATGGAAGAAGCCAGTTTCCTGACGCGTTTTGCATCCACCGTCACGCTGGTGCATCGGCGGGATGAACTGCGCGCCTCGAAGATTATGCAGGATCGGGCGCGAAGCAATGAGAAGGTGCAATGGGCGCTCAACCGGACGCCGCTTGCCGTCGTCACGGATGAGAACAGCACGGTGAAAGGGTTGAAGGTGCGGAATAACGCCACGAACCAGGAAGAGCTAGTCGAAGCGGACGGCGTCTTTGTGGCGATCGGGCATACCCCGAACACGAAATTCCTGGGCGACGCCATTCACACCGATGATCACGGCTATATCATTGTGAAGCCGGGCACGACGGAGACGAACATTCCGGGCGTATTCGCCTGTGGCGACGTGCAGGATACGCGCTACCGCCAAGCCATTACGGCTGCGGGATCGGGTTGCATGGCCGCTATGGACTGCGAGAAGTATCTTGAAGGCAGCATGGTGCATGATTGGAGCGAGACGTTGAACCCGTAAACAGCGGATGACAATTAAACAAATGCCTTTCCCAAAATCGGACGACCAGGCCGTAAGGGGAGGGCATTTTTTAATGCAGCCGGAGGTTCCAGGGTAGTAACGATGGATGTGAATTGTTATGCTGACGGTTGCGGAAGCTAACTTTTTCCAGTTTGATGCGTCTATAGAAATGAATGCGTAATCGCTAGTGATGGTTGCAAACAAGGGAACATACTGTTTTTTAAAGAGAGGAGAATGAAGTTTGAAGAAAATGCTGGTGTTCATTATCTTAGCCTTAGGCTTGGGGGTGACGATTCAATCGCCAATCTCCGCCACGGCTGCGAAGGATATCAAAGAAACATCCGCCAAACAGGTGGAAATCAACGTGAATGGGGAGTCCGTGCGTACGGACGTATCTCCAATACTTAGTAAGCAGAGCGTACTCATCCCGATCCGAAGCCTTTCGTCTTTAGGCCTGACCTATACGTGGGATGCGGCTTCCCAATCCGCTATCATACATAATAAGGAGCGCGATGTTTTAAAAATTACAGCCAACAGCCGGACTGCCTATAAAAACGGGAATGTCCTTGAAATGTCGGTGCCAGCCCGGAGCCAAGAGGGACGCGTGCTGGTTCCCATCCGCTTTGTCACCGAGTCTTTAGGCTATCAGGTTCGTTATGAAGCTGCCGGAAAAATCGTATATATTGTTTCGAACGAGGAGAAGAACGAATCCGTGGGGATCGACCTGAAAAATTACTTTTCGTCTGAGATAACCGTGCAGAAGGAAGAAGCGGGCAACAAGATGATTTGGACTATCGGCGATATCGTCGTCCGGATGGAGAAAGTGAAAACGGTCGGCGACGAAGCGGCTGAATCCAAGTATGTCACGGATGCCATCGTCTTGGAAAACAAGGATAAAGTTTATCCGATCAAATTTGCCAAGAGACCGAGCGAAGTTTCCTCCATCTCGTTATCCCCTGGCGGCGACTACTTGGCTTTGTCCGTTTTTTATAACAATGTGGGTCACAAGGTCATCATCATAAATGTAAGTACGGGAGAACAAGTTGTACTAAATGAAATGGTGTCTGCCGGGCGTGAAGGCGCGGAAACGATCCACGCTTACAATTGGTCGCCCAAGGGGAATGTGCTGGCCTTCGCCTACGGGAATACAAGCGAGAGCAAGCTCGGCGTATATGATTTTGACAAGCAGGTGTTCGTGAAAGTATCCGAGGCTAATAGTTATATCAGTACCGCGTTTGTATTATGGAACAAAAACGGGGAAATCGTGGACGTGATTAGCGAACAGCCTTCGGATCAATATAAGATGTACAGATATAGCCTGAACGATAAATCCGTGAAGTCTGTAACCGTTGTGAAACGGGAGAAATTGGAACAATTTTCGAAATTCAGACCTTAGCCATGTTGGAAAAGAGAAGCGCCGCCGAAACCTCACTTCGGCGGCGCTCGCTATTTAATCCGGCAGGCTCTTCTCTCGTTCATATCCAGCCCTTCTCTTCGGCGAGACGGACCGCTTCAATCCGGCTTTTCACCTCAAGCTTGTTCAAAATTTCCGAAATATAATTGCGCACGGTGCCGTAGGACAAGTGCAGGTTCTGCGCGATTTGCCCCGCGCTATGCCCTTCGGCCGCCAGCCTCAGGATGTCTTGCTCCCGGGCGGTTAGCGGGTTTTCTTCCCGCAGGCTACCGAACACGAGCTCCGGCGACACCTCCAGGTGGCCAATCATGACGCGGCGGATGGCTTCGGCCAGCTTGTCGCTGGACTCGTCTTTGAGCAGGTAGCCACGGATGCCCGCTTTGGCCGCCCGTTCAAAATAACCGGGCCGGGCGAAGGTCGTCAGGATGATGACCCGGGACGGAGAGGCCTCAGCCTGCAACTTTTCCGCGACGTCAAGACCGCTCAAACGCGGCATTTCGATATCCATCAGGCAGACATCGGGCTGCAGCAGCTTGATCATCGAGAGCGCTTCGGCTCCGTCCGCTGCCTGTCCAACCACTTCAAAATCGTCCTCCAAATCAAGCAATGAGGATAGCGCGCCGCGTAGCAGGCGTTGATCTTCCGCGATGACAATGCGAATCATGCGGATTCACCTTCTTTCTGTTCTTTAACCACGAGCGGGACGGAGACCTGTAGTTTTGCCCCTTTTCGTTCGCCGGCGGGGGACAAGGTGAGCGAGCCTTCAATCAGGGACAGGCGTTCAGCCATTCCTTTCAAGCCGTTGCCGTGTCCGTGGGTAGCCGTGGCGGAACCGGGCAGCCCGGGGGCAAGACCGATTCCGTTATCCTGAATCGATACCCGAACGTCTGCGTCGGTTCTGCCGAGCGTGATAATGCAGCGGGATGCTCCGCTATGCTTCACGATATTGGTTACCGCCTCTTTAATGCAGAGGCTGAGGATGTTTTGCGTCAAGTCGGATACATCTTCAAGCACGGTATCTCCTTCGATGTCGAAGGAAATATCGGCCGTGCGCAGGATTTCCCCGGCTTCCGCCAACTCCTCGGCTACGGTCACGGCGCGCATATCGGAGACGAGCTCCCGCACTTGCCGCAGCGCGGCCCGGGAAGTCCGCTGAATTTCCTGAGCTTCCGCCCGGGCGCGTTCCGGATCTTTGAGCGCCAGCTTTTCCACGAGCTGGCTTTTCAACGTGATCAAGGACAGCGTATGGCCTAGCGTGTCGTGCAGGTCCCGTGCGATCCGCATTCGCTCTTCCCGCTTGACCAGCTCTTTGATTTGCTGATGGGCCTGATCCAGCTCCTGCTCCAAACTCTGTCTGCGTACCATGGAACGTATGCCGAAAGGTGATGCTACCATAATGGTAAAGAATGGGAGGGTAAAGACGAAATCATTCAGGGACATGCTTCGTACTACAAGGAATAAAGGGATAAGCTCAATTGCGGCAAAAGCAATCATAGCCATGTTGAATTTACGGTGATCGGTGTACCAGCCGATAAAATTGGCCGTGAAGAATCCCATGTATAAATTGTATGGATTATAAAATACGCAGAGCAAGACGATCAGAGTCATCTGCAGGGCGAGCCAACAGGAGAAGGCTTTTCCAGTGACCATATAAAGCTGACGATAAGTCACTACGAATAACGCGATCATCGCGTAGCCGAGAAACAGCTTGAGGCCGGTCTCGTTCCGGATGTTAAAAACGGGCAAGGCAATATAAATCAGCCACATGTAAGGGAACAAACCGTATTTTTTGGGGAATAGCGTGAACGGTTTTCGTGACGCCATGGCCATGTTAAACTACACCACTTCCTGTTTTTTTCTGATATACGTGGATAGTATCATAAACAGGATGAGATAGCCCAGCAAAATCAGGATATTGCTCCAGTCCGGCGCGTGACCGCGGATAATTTCCCAGGCCCCGTTGCCGAAATTGTAGGAGGGCAGCCATTTACCGATATGCTGCATGAGCTTTGGCATGATCTCTATCGGCATCCACATGCCGCCCGTCACCGCGAGAGCCAAATAAATAGCATTGCTGACGCCGCTGGCGGTATCGACCCGCTTCATCGTTCCTACTAATGTACCGATTGCCAGAAAGGGAAGGGAACCGGCAAGAATCCATAGAACGCTGTAAACCCAGGTTAGCGCGGGGAGCGAGACGCCATTGATCAGAACGCCGGCCAGGAAAATAAACACAATGGAAATCAGGTGCATGACGGTCTGGCCGAACATTTTTCCGAAGAAATAGACCGGTCCCGGCAATGGCGTTACCCGCATGAACGTAGTCCAGCCCTGCGTGCGTTCCTGCACCAGCCGGATGCCGAGCGTCATGATCGCCGAGCCCATCACGCTGAACGTGGTCATCGACATGAGATAGTGTGCCGCCCACTCCGCCTGATTCTCTCCTCCCGTATTGACGACCCGGGTGAAGATGAAATAGAACATGATCGGCATAAGCAGGGACCAAAATACATAGTAGGGGTTGCGAATTACCCGCAGCAATTCGGCTCTGCACTGTTTTATTAGGATCTTCATCATCTATACAGCCTCCTCTTGGCTTATGGTCAGTTGTTCAAATGCTTCATCCAGCCGTCCCTGGTCGATCCGGATGTCCCGAACCTCCAGCTTTTCCGCAAAAATCGTTTCCAACACCAGGTCGGTATTCTCCGTATTTACATAAATCCGTCCTTCTTTGTCATAGAAGTCTGACAGCACAGGCAAAGTTTTTAAGATTTCGCGCAGCCTTGGACCTTCCTGACGGGCGAGGAAGGAAACCGAGCGTTTGACGATCCGCGATTTGATCTCCTCCGGCGTTCCGTCGGCAACCAGCGAGCCCCGGTGAAACAGCAGAATGCGGTCTGCGGCATCGTCGGCTTCCTGCAAATAATGGGTCGTGAAAAGGATCGTCTTGCCCTGTCCGGCCAACTCCCGGACGCTTTCCCAGAACCGTCGCCGGGCCGTGATGTCCAGACCGACCGTCGGTTCATCGAAGAAGAGCAGGTCGGGATTGCCCGCCATCGCGAGGGCGTAGCCAAGGTTGCGTTTCTGTCCCCCGGACAGCTTCTCCGCGAACCGCTTCAAATCGGACTCCGCCAGTCCCGTTAACCGGATCAGGACATTCATGTCCATCGGCTGCGGATAATAGCTGCGGATAAGGTCGAGCACTTCCTTCACTTTAAGCCGGTCCATGATGCTGACTTCTTGAAGCATGGCGCCGGTTTTTTCGCGTACGGCTTGATCCTTCGGATGCTTTCCGAAAATCTTGATATCTCCTTCCGTCGGGTCTAGCAGGCCCAGCATCATTGATAGCGCCGTCGTTTTGCCCGCCCCGTTCGGTCCCAGAATCGCTACGATCGAGCCCTTTTCTATGCAAAAAGAGAGGTTGTTGACCGCTTTTTTGTCTTTAAACGTTTTACTTACCTGATTCATTTCGATAATGCCTTCCATGGGTTCGCCTCCGTTGTTGTTCCTGTTCTTGACTTAAGAATAAGGTAAGGGGAGGCTCGGCGTTAGTAAGGACTGTCATGAATGGAGGGTGACAATTGTCACGAATTGAAGAGGAGCGAGAAAGTTGAAAAGAGTGAGCAAGAGCCGCTTTCCGTCCCACCGATATCGATGGCTGAAAAGCGGCTCTGCTCCCTTATGAGTCAAGCAAGCGGGGTTACGGTTCGGAAATCCATTCGCCGTCTTCAGGAACAAGCACGCGGCCGGTTAGCCCTTCGGCGGCCAAGTACTGGCGGAGATTCTCCCTAGTGGTCAAACAGTGATTGATCGCATCCATATGGACGGCAATGAATCGGGTATCGGGGGCATGACGGCTTACGGACGCGATGTCCCCGGCATCCATCGTAATGGGTTCGCCGGTAGTGAAGCGGGCCCCTCCCGCATTTACGACGGCGACCTCCGGCCGATGGAGGTTCAGCGCTTCGCGTACCTCCTCGCACCAGATCGTATCGCCGGCGATATACAGGGTCGGTTCTCCGGCGGCTCGGAAAACGAACCCGGACACACGGCCCATCCGCTCGCCGATCTCGCCGGTCCCATGGCGGCCGCCGGTGCGGGTTAACGTGATGCCGTGGTATTCCTGAGTGTCCCGCACCGCGGTGACCGAGGTAAACCCGGTGCCCCGAATGGCTTCCTCGTCGCCCGGCTGGCAGAGGAGCGGATTGCGCCGGTCATTCGGCGTATTCGGAAACGGCGGATAGGCGCCGGGTTCGGCCAGCATCGGATCTATAAGCCAGGTCAGACCGCCGTATTCCAACCCTAGGGTGGCGTGGCGAATCAATGTGATTTTCATGAAGGACACCTCTTTCTTTGGAGAAGACTCATTTGCTACAATTATAAAAAATATATGTAAAGTCCGACATGGCTTGGTGAAAGGGAAATCGCCTTCCGGCTTTCAGCTTGAAAGAAAAGATAGGAGTGATCAGGACATGGAGCATTTGCCGGATATCCAACCCCCGGGTATCGATGATACCGATCTTCGAATTCTCCGTTGTTTACTGGAGGATGCCAGCCATTCCCACAAGGAAATCGGTGGAGAGGTTCATTTGACCGGGCAGGCGGTGGGCGCGCGCGTTCGCAAGCTGCAGGATCTCGGCGTCATTGAAGGCTATACGCTCCGTTGGAATCCCGAGCGGTTGGGGCTGTCCGTACATGCGTTCGTTACCGTCTTTATGAATTCGAGTACGGGGCATCAAGCTTTTCAGGAGTTTGCGGCGGGTTGCGACAGCATTGCCGAGGTACACCGCGTCAGCGGCGAGGGCTGCTATTGGATGAGGGTTCGGGTGTCGAGCCAATCCTTGCTGAATGAATTTCTTGAGGAGCTGCTGCGGTTCGGGAATTATAAGGTTAGTTTGTCGATCGGGAAATTGAAGGGGTAGCGGAAGAATGTAGGCTGACTACGAAGTTGTAACTGCATTAAGACAGAAAAACCGTCCGGGAGTGCGCACTTCAACTAGAGTGCGCGGCTCATGCCCGGGCGGTTTCTTTGCGGTTGTTAAATTTCCTTACGGCGGAAATGAATCAGACCGGCCGCAAGGAACAGCAGGAAGCTGCCGACAACGGTAATCATCAAACTTTCGAGCGGAAGGTTAAACGCGCCGTAGTTCTCTTCCCCGGATGGCATCATGGCAAGAACGGGCTGGGCCCACGGATAGAACGGGCCGATTTTTGCCGAACTGACGATCAGGATGTTGGGGATCGTCAGCGAGACATTCAGGGCGAGCGGAGCGGCAAAGCTCGCCCAGCTCAGGGATACGCCGAGCTGCAGCGCAACCAGCGGCATACAGGCGATCCAGCCGCCGAGCAGGCTGGAGGCGATCATGGCCCACGGGATCGGTGCCGTGAAGGCCTGAATCCAGCCAGCGGCGAGAACGCCGCCCAGGAAGATCAGCTGGCAGAGGGCCAGCAGGCCGGCCACGATGGTGAACTTGGCCAGGTAAACGGCACTTCGCGAGACCGGCAGGACAAGCAACTGCTTCCAGCCGCCGCCGGTGTGCTCGTACCGGCACAGAAAGGCCGGGAGCAGGCCGGACATAATCGGCAGGAAGAACAAGGCATGGAGCATGGCCATTGCGCCGAGCATGACGGTCCAGGGATTAGCATCGCTATACGACGTTTCGGCCAACGCGCCGATCAACGTAGACAACAAGGGACTGGCCAGCAGAAGCAGCCAGATGCGCGACTTCGACATCTTCAGTCTTTCCGAAGATAAGACACGGAAAAAGGTGCCCATTTATTCCACATCCTTTCGGTTGAAATGGATCATGCCCATTACCATGATGACGGCGCCGCAGATGATGCCCGCGCCGACGAACCAACTGGCATGAGGACCGCTATAACCGAAGGCGGGCCAATTGAGCGGGAACCATTCCGGGAGCTGCATGGCGAACGGAGACATGATTGCAGCCGCTACCCCCAATGTCACTGGCAGGGCCTGGTTGCGGAAGGTTAGCGACAGCCACAACTGAAGCGCGAGCAAAGGCAGCGCGCCCAGGTAAGGGAAAAAGCCCATCCGCAGGATGTCGCCCAGCGGAATATCGGTGCCGAACCCCAACGCCAAGCCAAGTACGATCGTAAAGATCGGCAGCAATATGCAGGATGCAGTAAGAAGCAGGAAACAAAGTGTAAACTTGCCGCTAAACACGGCGGTTCTGGAAATGGGCAACGCGAGCAGCTGTTTCCAAGAACTCATTTGATGTTCTACATTAGCGACCAAAGAGCTGACCAGGGTTACGCCCAGATAAAGCGCAATGGGGACGAAGATGACGACATTGCTAATCAGGCCGCCCCAGAGGTCATCCGCGTACTGTTTTTTCAGGTAATCGAGCCGCAGCCCAAAGTTCAACGCCTGCATGGCCACGAGCCCGACGGGAGCCAGAAAAATCAGGAACCAGATTCCTTTGCCGCGGATTTTCAAAAAGTCGGCGGAGAGCGAGCGGAGCATCATGGCCGGCTTCCCTCCCCGATGACCTGCATGAAGATATCTTCCAGCGATTTCTTATTCTGCTCTACCCGGTAAATGTCATGCCCGTTCTCGACCAGACGCTTGACGAGCTGGGCTACCTGCGGGTCTTTCATGCCCGGGAATACCAGTGTGCCTTCCTTCAAGTTGCCGGCGGCCCCCAGGTCGCGGGCCAACCAAAGCGCGGAATCGGGCTCGGAGACGACCAGTTCCATATCGTGCGATGCTTGAAACCGCAAATTCTGGATCGTATCCTGGAACACCATCCGTCCTTCCCGGATAATGCCGACCCGATTGGCCATCTGCTCGACTTCGCCCAGCAAATGGCTGGAGACGAGCACGGTAATGCCGTATTGGACCGGCATGCTTTTGATCAGCTCGCGGATCTCGTGGATCCCGGCGGGGTCGAGGCCGTTGGTCGGCTCGTCGAGAATGAGCAGATCCGGGCTGCCGAGCAGGGAGGCCGCGATGCCGAGCCGCTGCTTCATCCCGAGCGAGTAGCCTTTGACCGCCCGGCGGGACTCGCTCGTCAGCGAGACGATCTCCAGCACCTCGTCGATGCGCGACTTCGGCGCGCCGAGGATGCGGCGGATCGCCTCCAGGTTGTCGACGGCGTTCAGATGGCCGTAATAGGACGGGTACTCGACGAGCGACCCGATCCGGCGGAGTATCGCGAGCTTGTCTTTGCGGAGCTCGCGCCCGAAGATGGAGATTGAGCCTTTGGTCGGCCCAATCAAGCCGAGCAGCATGCGGATTGTAGTCGTTTTCCCGGCCCCGTTCGGGCCGAGGAAACCGTAGATATCCCCTTTGGCAATTTCCAAGTCCAAATGGTCCACTGCAAAGCGTCCCCGATATTTTTTCGTTAAGCCCTTCGTTTGAATAATCATTTCGTTCACGTCAAATCACCTCGGTAATGATCATACCGTCCGAAGTTTAAAGGTGAAGGGGGGGCAAGTTTAAATTTTGTTTAAGCGAGGGAAGAGGGGGGACGGGAATGGTGGTGGCAAGAGTAAATAGAGAATGGCGGGTGTAAGGTGAAAGTAAGGTGAAAGTCGAGTGAATGAGCGAGTGCTTAGTTAAAGTAGTGAAGTAGTGGCAATAGTGACAAAAAGAGCAGTTAGAGCAATGAGATTAATAGTGAAATTGTAAGTGTGTACGTAATCGTACTGGTGTGCAAATTGGCGAAAAGTTAGCAGAAGTGGGTACGGTAGGAGTGGGTGTAGAAGTAACTTTAAATATAATCTGCTGCGATAGTGGCTCTGGTCGTCGTAACCGGCAGTATAAGCAAATAATGCCCAAAGCGGGTATATAGACATCGATCCCCCAGAAGCAATAACTGGACTTTCTCCAGTTAATTTTGCTGTATTCAGCTATATAAATAAAATAACTGGAAAACCTGCATGTAATTCGCCCCTTTACGCGCAAATGAACCGTATTAGGGCAAATTAGCTGGAGGTTTTCCAGTTAATTGGGGCAGCGCGCCCCTTAAGCGTGAATTAGCTGCATGTTTTCCAGTTAATTACAGCGGTCGGTCGTCGGTTAGTACCTTCGCGCTACACCGACGGATAAATATAAATCCTCGTCCCGCCCTCCGTGGACGATTCCGTCTCACGGACGAGGCTCATTTCCCGCAGCAGCAGATCGACGATCTGCAGGCCGAGGCCGGCGCCTTTCGCCGGGGAAGCCGCGCCCAGGCCGGGCCCCCGGTCCGTGACGACCAGCGCCGTCCGGCCGTGCCGCCGGGCTAACGAGATGCCGACGTAGCCGCCGGAGCTCGCGTGCCGCACGAGGTTCTGGAACAGGTTGTCGAGCACGCGGCGGAAGCCCTGCTCGTCGATCCGCCAGGACAGCGGCTCCTCCGGCAGGTCGATGTCGGCCTCGATGCCGGCCTTTTCCCAGAGCGGGTACCAGGCGGCGGCACTCACCCGGACGACGCGGAGGACGTCCCGACTCTCCAAATTCAAAGCGTACCGCCCGCTGGCGAGCAGATTGTAGGAGAGCAGATGGTCGATCAGCCCGCTGAGATCGTCGATTTTGGTCTCCATCAGGGAGAGGGATGTCCGGCCCTGCTCGGAGAGCGGTTCCTTGCGGAACGAATACAGCTGCCCGGCGAGAACGGTCAGCGGGGTCCGCAAGTCGTGCGAGAGATTGCTGATCAGGCTCTTGCGGAGCTCTTCCTCCTCATTCTCCCGGCGCCTGCTGTGGCCGAGCTCGTCGACCATATGATTGAACGCCTGTTCAAGCCGCCCGATTTCATCCGGCCGGCCCGTGGGAATCCGGACCGGCAATCCGTTCGGCCCGGTCCGGGTCATGCCCGATTCCAGCCGGAGTAGGCGTTTCCGGATATCCCGGAAGAATAAATACGATAGCAGAATAAAGAAGGCAAACATCAAAAACATAAAGAACCCGTAAAACCGGGAATCTCCATCTCCGTTTCTGGTCGTCTTTTTCATATGTTTACGAGGAAGTTCAAATACCATGAAGCCTTGCCCCGCCGCCTCTTTTTCCCCGCCGATAAAAGCGACGATGGTAAAAGGGTCGGAGTCCACGGCCGTTTTCATATAGGAAATGGCGTCCTCCGGTGACCATTTGGCCGGCAGGCCGCTCCGTTCGGGCAACCGAAGGCGGGTCACGCCTTCCGCATCGACCCAGAACATGGAAGCATCCGGATAGCGTTGTTTGAGATTCTTCAGACCGGCATCGATTTCCGCCGGCGTTTTTCCGCCCAAGGCCAGAGCTTCTTTGTGCCATGTCTCCTCTAGCGTATAGGCGGACCCGTAGGAGCGCGGAATCGGTTCTTGCTCCACCGACTGGGGAAACAGCAGCCGGTTAACACCCCACGAAGCCATAAAGCTGAATGGAATCAGAATCGGGATGAACACGAGCGCGAAGCAAATGATGACCAGATAGCGCGACAGCAGCGAGTTGCGGAATTTGAGTTTGCGGGCGGGTCTCATGACCGCACCCGATAGCCGATGCCCCGGATCGTTTCGATAATTTCCGGGGTGGCGGGATCACGCTCTAATTTTTCGCGCAAATGGCGGATATGTACCATCAGGGTTTTATCTCCGTCGAGGTAAGGCTCACCCCAGACCGCTTCGAAAATTTGTTCCTTGGTCATGATCTGCCCGAGGTGTCTCAGTAAATATTGAAAAATGTGAAACTGCTTCCCGGTCAGTACGATTTCTTCCCCCGTCTCCCGGTTTTTGATCGTGTTTTCCTTCTCGTACACGAGCAGATGCTTTAATTCCAACGCCTCGGAGGAAGCCGCGCCGCTGCGGCGCAGCAGTACCTCAACCCGGGCCGCCAGCTCGTCGGGATGAAACGGCTTGGTCAGGTAGTCGTCGGCGAACTGCAGTCCCTGCAGCTTGTCATCGATCGATGTCCGGGCGGACAGCATCAGTACCGGCAAGCCGGGATACTGCTTTTTTAGCCGCTGTCCTACGGTAAATCCGTCCAGTCCGGGTAGCATGACATCCAGGATAGCCAGTTGGCACGAACCCGCTTCTTCGACGGCACGATCCCCGCTGGTCAGCCAGGTGACTCCGTACCCGCGTTCCTTTAAATCCGTGCTGACCCACTCCCCGATTTCCCGGTCGTCTTCGATATATAAGATGTTTTTGCTTGTCATCATCACTGGAATCATTCCTTTCGGAATCTATTGTGGCAAATTGGTGAGGAAAAATAAACCGTCTGGACCAACAAATTTTAATTTGTGATTACAATCACAAGTCGGCTATATTCGCTATGCTACTTTTTATGTGAGAACGGTTATCACTTAAATTTTACTTATTTTAATATTGATAGATTATTTGATCAGACTTTTAGCGGCATATCAGGCCCATGGACAACAAATTAAAATGAAAAGGTGAAGGGAGATCTCAAAATGAGCGAACTCATCAACAACCGGGAGCAAAGCGTACCGGAACAGACGCGTCGTCAGGCTCTGCTGAAGGAAATCATTAAGGAACTGCATGAAGGGAAGAGCGTAGCGGAAGTGAAAGCCCGCTTTGAAGAAGCCGTAGGCGATGTTACCGTGTCCGAAATCTCCGCGATGGAGCATGCGCTGATGGAGGAGGAAGGCATTCCCGTCGAAGAGGTGCAGCGCCTATGTTCCGTGCATACCGAAATTTTTAAAGGCTCGATCGAAGACATTCATCGTTCCTCCACGCCGGAAGAACAGCCGGGGCACCCGGTTCATACGTTCAAGCTGGAGAACCGCGAGATTGAGCGGCTGGTCAATTTCAAAATAGCACTTCATTTGGACAAATTCAAAAAGGACGTCTCCGAAGACATTATTTTCAAGCTGTTGGAGGACTTGAGTTTGCTGCTTGACATCGATAAGCACTACAGCAGAAAAGAGAATTTGCTCTTTCCTTATTTGGAGAGATACGGGATCTTTGGGCCGACCAAGGTCATGTGGGGCGTCGATGACGGCATTCGCGCGATGATCAAGGAGGTCAAGGCCAAACTGACATCCTATGACGGCGATCAGGAGATGCTATGCATCGATCTGGAGCGGATCATCCAGGAAGTAAATGCGATGATCTTCAAAGAAGAGAACATTTTGCTGCCGATGGCCTTGGAGAAGCTGACCGAAGACGAATGGGTAAAAATCGCCCGCGAAAGCGATCAGATCGGCTTTTGCCTAACGTCTCCCGATCAGGAGTGGATTCCCGAGCGTTCTCCGATTCCGGGCATGGAAACGGCGGAGGACGAAAGCGGAGAGGATGACGGGGCTCCCCAGGGGTACGTGAAATTCCAGACCGGCATCCTGTCGGTGGAGCAGCTTGAAGCGGTCATGAACCATCTACCCGTTGATTTGACTTTTATCGACGAGAACGACGTGGTCCGTTACTTCTCCCACGGCAAGGAGCGGATCTTTGCCCGCACGAAGGCGGTCATCGGCCGGACGGTACAGAACTGCCACCCGCCGCAAAGCGTGCATATCGTGAACGAACTGCTGGCGGATTTCAAAGCCGGGAAAAAGGATGACGAGGACTTCTGGATTCCGATCAAGGACAAATTTGTTTATATCCGTTACTTTGCGGTTCGCAGCGAGGACGGACGGTATCTGGGCACTCTCGAATTCACGCAAAATATCGCGCCGATTCGCGCTCTGGAAGGGCAGAAACGGATCATGTCATAACCGGGCCACCGCCTTTGATTTCCGCTTTATGCGGAGTCGGGGCGGTTTCTTTTTCCAAGGGTTGTGATCGTTGTCATATTGCCGGAAAGCCTTGTCTTTACTGGATTCTCTGACTTCCTGCGTCTCTTGACCGAACGGATGGGTTCGCTTATAGTGGGTACGTAGGAATATTACCGTATTATTTACTATTTAGAGAAAAAGGTGGCTTGTACAATGTCTGAAAAAATCTACATTGGTGTTGACCTGGGCGGAACGGCGATTAAAGTCGGCATCTGTAATGAAGAAGGTCAGCTTCTTCATACTTACGAAGGGCCCACCGAAACGGAGAAGGGCGCTGAAACGATCGTTAATAACATCGAGCGCTACGTTCGCCTGATTGTGGAGCAATCCCCTTTTGAGTGGGAGCAAGTTGCAGGTGTAGGTGCCGGGGTGGCCGGTTTTACTAACGTACGCGAAGGCATTATTATTTTGGCGCCGAATGTAGGTTTGAGGGATCTTCACATTCGTGAAATCCTGGAAGAACGTTTGGGCAAGTCGATCAAAATAGACAACGACGCCAACGTGGCGGCACTGGGCGAGGCTTGGGGCGGTGCAGGCAAAGGTGTTGATAACTGCGTATGCTATACGCTGGGTACCGGCGTCGGCGGCGGCATCATTATTGACGGCAAAATCTATCAAGGGTTTAGCGGATTGGCAGGGGAGTTGGGACATATGGCTGTTGTCCCGGATCTCGAAGCGATTCAATGCGGCTGCGGCCAAATGGGCTGCCTGGAGACGGTTTCATCTGCAACGGGAATTATCCGCATGGCCAAGGATGCCGTAGCGCGCGGGGAACGCACTTCCCTTGCTCTGGTCGAAAATATTATGGCCAAAGACGTTTTTGACGCGGCAAAAGCCGGCGATGAAACGGCGATCCGGATCGTAAACCGCGCCGCTTTCTATCTCGGTAAATCGCTGGCAGCGGTTGCCGTCGTGCTGAATCCGGAGCTATTCATTATCGGCGGCGGCGTGTCCAAAGCCGGAGACATTTTGTTCGATGAGGTTCGCAATGTTTTTGCCAAGCATACGCCGGAGCCGGTCCAAAAAGGCCTCAAAATCGTCCCTGCTTCCCTGGGGAACGACGCCGGAATGGTCGGCGCGGCCGGATTGTTCCTTCGTTCGTAATAGAAGTTTATATAAGAGATATAAGGAATAGGAGAACTTTCGAGGAGGGAAAAGGATGCCGGAAAAAGATACTTCTTCAGTTGCCAATCTGATGATTATTACTGGCATGTCGGGAGCCGGTAAGTCACTTGCTGTGAGAAGCTTGGAAGATCTCGGATTTTTCTGCGTCGATAATTTACCCCCGGTTCTTATCCCTAAGTTTGCGGAGCTGATCGAACAGTCCAAGGGCAAGATCGCCAAAGTGGCGCTTGTCATCGACCTTCGCGGCCGGGAATTTTTCACCGCCCTGTCGGAGTCGCTTGGGTATATTAAAGATCATTTCACCATCAAAAGCGAAATCCTGTTTCTGGACGCCACCGACGCGGTGCTGGTACAGCGGTATAAAGAAAGCCGCCGTCGCCACCCGTTGGCTCCGGAGGGGATGCCGCTCGACGGAATCCGGCTGGAGCGCAAAATGCTTGAGGAACTGAAACTGTCGGCTACCCAGGTCATCGATACCAGCAGCATGAAGCCGGCCCAGTTGAAAGAAAAGATCATTACCCGGTTTTCCCACTTGGAGAGCAGCAATTTATCTGTTAATATAACATCTTTCGGATTTAAATACGGCATACCGATCGACGCCGACCTGGTGTTTGACGTCCGGTTCCTGCCGAACCCGCATTACATTGAACAGCTTCGTCCGCACACGGGACAAGACAGTGAAGTATATGATTATGTTATGAAGTGGCCGGAAACTCAGGTATTCCTGACCAAGTTGTTAGACATGCTGCACTTCCTGCTGCCTCAATATCATAAAGAGGGAAAAAGCCAGGTCATTATCGGGATCGGCTGTACCGGCGGTAAGCACCGTTCGGTGGCGATCGCCGAATATTTGGGCCGGATGCTCGGGACCAGCGAAACGGAAAGCATTCGCGTGAGTCATCGGGACGAGGGCCGGGACCGGCATTAGTGGCCGCTCAGAAAGTGGTGAGTCAGAAGTGGCAAATCGGGCCAAGGAAGGAAGAGTGCCGCGGATCGTGGTGATGGGCGGGGGAACCGGCCTATCGGTCATGCTTCGCGGGTTGAAAGAGAAACCGCTCGACATCACGGCCATTGTTACCGTAGCCGACGATGGCGGCAGTTCCGGAATTCTCCGTAGCGAGCTGCAGATGCCGCCTCCGGGGGATATCCGTAACGTATTAACCGCTTTGGCGGACGTCGAGCCGTTGTTGTCGGATATGCTTAATTACCGTTTCGCTTCCGGTTCGGGTTTGGCCGGACATAGTTTGGGCAATTTGATTTTAGCGGCGATCACCGATATTTCCGGTGATTTCGTTACGGCGGTCCGCGAGCTTAGCCGCGTGTTTGCCGTACGCGGGCGCGTATTGCCGGCCGCCGGCCAGGCGGTGGTGCTCCATGCGGAGATGGAAGACGGATCGATTATTACGGGCGAATCCAAGATTCCGGAAGCCGGCGGCAAGATCAAGCGGATTTTTCTGGAGCCGGAAGAAGTCGAACCTCTGCCTGAAGCGGTGGAGGCCATCCGGGAAGCCGATGCCATTCTGATCGGACCGGGAAGCCTGTACACCAGCATCATTCCGAATCTGTTGGTGCCCAAGCTGGCTGAGGCCGTACTGGAAAATGAGAGCGCAATAAAGATTTTCGTCTGCAATGTGATGACCCAGCCGGGCGAAACCGACGATTATACGGTCAGCGATCACTTGCAGGCCGTTTACGAGCATGTGGGTCACCACCTGTTTGATTACGTCATCGTCAATGACGGCGAGATCCCGACGCAAGTTCAGGATTTCTACGCCGAGAAAGGCGCCAAGCCCGTTCAAGTCGACTGGGATGTGGTAACGGGCCGGGGATATAAAGTCATCGCTGATACACTCGTGCTGTTTCGCCGTTATTTGCGGCATGATGCGGACAAATTGAGCCATCATATATATCAGTTGGTGCAAAACTGGATTTTACGAAAGAGGTGAGTCCCTTGTCGTTTGCGGCGCAAACCAAAAAAGAATTGACCATGGTCGAGGCTGATGCCTGCTGTGAACTGGCTGAACTGTCCGCGTTGATCCGGATGAACGGTTCGGTTCAGGTTTCCAACAAAAAGGTCATTCTGGATATTTCGACGGAAAACGCCGCGATAGCAAGGCGGATTTATTCTTTGTTGAAAAAGCATTTTCAGATCCACACCGAACTGTTGGTTCGCAAGAAGATGCGCCTCAAGAAAAACAATGTTTATATCGTGCGCATTCCGGGCCGGGTTCAGGAGATTTTGAAGGATCTGCAGATTGTTTCGGAGGGATTTATTTTTACGCCGGGGATTAATCCCGACCTTACCCGGAAAAACTGTTGTAAGCGGGCGTACCTGCGTGGCGCGTTCCTGGCCGGCGGCTCGGTCAACAACCCGGAAGGCTCTTCCTATCACCTGGAGATCTCCTCCATGTACGAAGAGCACTGTCAGGCGCTTGTTGATTTGGCCAATGAATTTCATTTGAACGCACGCTGCATCGAACGCAAGAAGGGCTTTATTTTTTACATCAAGGAAGGCGAAAAAATCATCGAGCTGCTGAACATTATCGGCGCGCACCAGGCACTGTTCAAATTTGAGGATGTGCGGATTATGCGCGATATGCGGAACTCCGTTAACCGGATCGTCAATTGCGAAACCGCTAATTTGAATAAAACGATCGGGGCGGCCGTACGGCAAATCGACAACATCAGGCTGCTGCAAAAAGAAGTAGGTCTCGAGAACTTGCCCGACAAGTTGCGGGAAGTCGCCGAGGTGCGTCTCGCGCATCCGGATATGAACCTTAAGGAAGTCGGCGAACTGCTAAAGGGTACGGTAAGCAAGTCCGGCGTAAACCATCGGCTGCGCAAGATCGACGAGTTGGCGGAAAAAATTCGCGGGAGCTAAAGTTGTTTTGCTAGTGTGACGTAGGCTGTGTATGATATAATGGTATAAATTATAAATGTTCACATCGTTGAACACGTGATCGAATTTGTATTAGGGGGTAAGGTTTGATGATCAAAAACCCGGTAACCGTTCGTCTGAAAACGGGTCTTCACGCCCGGCCGGCGGCGCTTTTCGTTCAGGAAGCGAATAAATACTCGTCCGAAATTTTCGTTGAGAAAGACGATAAAAAAGTGAATGCCAAGAGTATCATGGGCATTATGAGCCTTGCCATCAGCACAGGCACCGAGATTTACATCAGCGCGGAAGGTGCGGACGCCGAGCAGGCTGCAAACGCTTTAATCAATTTGGTCAGCAAAGAGGAATTGGAGAACCAGTAATTTTAGTTTACTTCGATTCTTGTGCAAAAACGAAGGGGATGAATCCGTGTATGCGAGCGGATTCATCCCCTTTTATTTATGTGTGCCTTGGCGGGAAAAATAACTGGATTTTCTCCAGTTATTTTTCGGGTAAATGGCCAAATCAGCACAATTTACTGGAAATCCTCCAGCTAATCCAACTGATTTTATACTCCAAGGCCTTTAATAGATATATTAGCTGCATTTTTTCCAGTTAATTACATACAACACGCCCAAAAGCGCAAAATAGCTGGAGGTTATCCAGTTAAAAATAATTTATTAAGATTTTGTGGTTTGTCCTGCAACATTTGATCTTGAACTGCGTTTAGTAGTTAAATTCACCAATAAATGGAGGGTCAATTCATGAAAACTTGGATAAAACCTGTAGGTGTAGTACTGATAGCGGGAACTTTACTCGTAGGCGGAACGTTTTTGAGCGGGGCGCTCAACGCCTCCCAGCCTGTTTATGCCGACAGTGAGTTGCAGAAGAATATCATAAGCGTAGTGGGGAGCGGCGAAATTTCAGCCAAACCGGATGTCGCTTACTTATCGCTCGGCGTGGAGACGCAGGCCGATACGGCGAAGGAAGCCCAAAACGCAAATGCGGCGAAGATCGCCAAGATCAATACGCTACTGAAGGATACCTGGAATATTGACGCCAAGGACATTCAAACCGGCCAATTCTACGTGCAGCCTAACTATACCTACACCGAAAAAGAAGGCCAAAAAGTAAAAGGATACACCGCCCAGCATACGTTGAACGTAACCTATCGCGATTTAGCGAAAGTCGGCCAATTGCTGGACGCTGTTTCGCAAGCCGGAGCCAACCGGATCGACAATATCCGGTTCAGTACCGAGAACCCGGATCAGTACCAGGAGCAAGTGATCGAGAAGGCGATGAGCAATGCTAAGCTGAAGGCGGCAGCGATTGCCAAATCGGCCGGCCGCAGCCTCGGCGTCGTAGTCAGCGTGACGCAATCGGGCGGAGGGGAAACTCCGATTTACATGCAAAATGAAGCTCTACAGATGAAGGCCACCGCGGATGCAGGCGCAAGCACGGCCGTGGAACCGGGCGAAGTGACATTGAAGACGACGCTCAGCGTCATTTTTGAAATGAAATAAACTAAAACGGAAGCCGGGCCCTGACAGATATTACTGTCGGGAAACCCGGCTTCTTTTTTATTTTGTATTGTTTTGCGTGGTTCCGGTTGTTTTGGTGAACGGCTTTAGTTTTTCGGTCAATCGGATGTCCTCGTAGTAATCCTTTTTCACCGAATCCACGGTATAGGAAATATGCACTTTCATGATGGAATTCTTTACGATTTTCAGGCCGTTAAATAGAATCCCTTCCCCCAAATACTCCGTTAAGTGGGTCTCGTGCCGATGGAAAGGATCGCCCCCGATCGCGGTATCCAAAACATTTACTCCATCTATCGTACCGGAAATAACAATGCCGTCAAATTTCTGTTGCCCGCCCGGAAGCTCCATGTAATAATTCGGAGCCAAGTACAGATGACTGCCGAAGGAGACCAGATGAATATCTTTTATGTCAAAATCCGCTGTATGAATTTCAAACTGATATTCGGCCGGCGTATCGTTGGTGCTAATGGATTTACTTATCAATACGGTTGTCAAGCTAACTATGAGTATGAATATGGCGGTAAGGATCAGCTTATTTTTCATAGGACATCTTAAATATAAGGAACTCTACTATCTACGAAGATTTGACCGTTGATTACACCTAGCCATAAGGAGCATGTGGTACCTATAGTGGTCTCTGCCCCACCGCCTACCACGCCATATTCCCATGAAAATGATAAATTTGCTTGGCTGTACCAATAGGAGCGGGCCAAGGCAGATCTGCTTCTGCCTGGATCTTCATATTCTCTGACAATTTCCGTAGAAGGAGTACCGGTTACTCCGAATCCGCTAGCATTAGCCCCATATAAATTAGTTATTCTGCTCTTTCTTGTCCCCGGGAGCCCGACTTCGAAGTCAGCGTAGTAGTAGGCGCTTGCCGTACCTACGGCTTTGCTTACTTTGTAGTCCCAAACGTCGATATAATCGCCATGATTCCATGATCCGAGAGGGGAAATTAGTGACGAATCCCCTTTATTTGCATGATCTCCCTT
Organism: Fontibacillus phaseoli; assembly: GCF_003337355.1. Lineage (GTDB taxonomy): Bacteria > Bacillota > Bacilli > Paenibacillales > Paenibacillaceae > Fontibacillus > Fontibacillus phaseoli. The sequence continues at coordinate 42,772 of NZ_QPJW01000006.1, forward strand.
CACCAATTGCGATCCACCGACTTCCACGCCGACTGACATGAATGATCCATCATCGAATCTATAATACTTGGTTTGCGAACCGTCAAAAAAATTGAAGGAATAGAAATCATCGGGCAACAGGCTTAATGATTCCGGTTTGTAAGCGTCCCATAGCTCGTTGTTTTCCACTTTACTCAGTAAAATGGTTTGCTTTTCAGCCGGGATATTGTTATCCTCAAAATACTTATTTAAGTCCAGGCCGGCTACTCCATTCACATCCGGATTATGAACGACTTCACTTTCTGTACTTGCTGCACTCGCTGTACCCAAATTTAATGCCAAGCATAAAACTCCAATACTAAACAACGTGCCTGCCTTCTTTAAAATCTTCATAATCTAAACCTCCTAATATAATGGAATAATTCCAGTATATTACTATTGGAGAAATAGGAATATTAAATTAATTATGGAAGTAATTGCATATTTGTGTTATGGGTAATCTCGGACGCCGTAGCCATCGAACTATAACCCTGCTTTTGTTCAGGCTTCCTAAGCCTTATTCCTTCTATTAAATAATGTTTGATATTTTGCTATATTCCTTGACTCGTCTTGCCGGTGTTGGCTAGAAAAGAGTTGTATCCCGCGCCAAAACAAGGTATAGTGAATATGCAAAAAATGAATCGATAGACCTGAAACAGCCATACCAATGGATATGGCTTTTTTTTCTTAAAGGCAACTTTTTATCACACAACCTATGAAGGAGTTGATGCATAGATGATTGAGCTGTCCGGGGTTGAAAAACACTTTCAGGGACAAGTCGTTGTGCATCCGCTTTCGCTCACCATTAAGGAAGGGGAATTCCTTACCTTGCTGGGCCCGAGCGGCTGTGGCAAGACGACGATTTTACGCATGATCGCCGGATTCGAGCAACCGACCAAAGGGAAGATTTTGCTGGACGGGGCCGATTTGACGAGTTTGCCTCCGAATCGCCGGGATTTGAACCTGGTCTTTCAGCATTATGCCTTGTTTCCGCACATGACGGTAGAAGACAATATCGCCTTCGGGCTAAAAATGAAAAAAATGCCGGCTAAAGAACAGCGGGAGCGCGTTCATGAAGCCGTAACCATGACGCAACTGACTCCGCTGGTCAAACGTTACCCGCATCAGCTTTCGGGTGGGCAGCAGCAGCGCGTAGCGATTGCCCGTGCGATCGCCAACAAGCCCAAAGTGCTGCTTCTGGACGAGCCGCTTGGCGCGTTGGATCTGCAACTGCGGAAGAACCTGCAGTCCGAGCTGAAGCATCTGCAGCGCAGCCTTGGCATTACGTTCGTATACGTAACGCATGATCAGGAGGAAGCGATGATGCTGTCCGACCGGATCGTGATCATGAACAGCGGCAAGGTGGAACAGATCGGGACGCCGCGGGAAATATACGCTACGCCGACTACGCTGTTTTCCGCTACATTTGTGGGAGAGAACAATATTTTCTCACAAGATGGGCGGTTGTTTGCTGTGCGTCCGGAAAAACTGAAAGCCGTCCGTAATCAGGACGGGGCTAAGCGGATGGGAGAAGTGCTGGATGTCCTCTATCTGGGGAGCATCCACAAACTGATCGTTCAGCTCGACGATGAACCGATGACGGTGTCTATCGTGTTTGATTTTACCGATGACCGCCCATGGGAAGTTGGAGAAAAAATCGGCGTGAATTGGAATACGGAGGATGAGGTGGTTATCGGGTCATGAAGAAATCAAGCCTGGGCCTTCTGCCGGTCCTCCTTTGGCTGAGCCTGTTCCTGGTCGTTCCGATGCTGATCGTTATAGGGATTTCTTTTATGGGCCGGGACGAACTCGGCAATGTGGTGTTCAATTTAAATCTGGACGCTTATGCCACGTTCTTTGATCCGCTTTATTTAGGGATTTACTGGGACACGATTGTCCTGTCCGTATTGACTACCGTTTTATGTTTGCTGCTCAGTTACCCGTTGGCCTACTATATCGCAAATGCCGGTCCGAGGATGCAAACCTGGGGACTGGCGCTGATCACGATTCCGTTCTGGATCAACTTTCTGATCCGTACTTATGCCTGGGTGCTGCTGCTGCGGACGCAGGGCGTGGTGAACAATTTGCTGATTGATTTCGGATTGATTCAGGAGCCCCTGCAAATGCTGTACACCAAGGGCGCGGTGCTGCTGGGCATGGTGTATACCTTTATTCCGTTTATGGTGCTGCCCATCTATGTGGCGCTGGAGCAGATGGATAAGAAGCTCCTTGAAGCGGCGAGCGACCTGGGTGCAACCGGCTGGAAATCGTTCTGGCACATTACGCTGCCGCAGACGAAGTCCGGGATTATGACGGGCTCAGTGCTGGTGTATGTATCGACGACCGGCATGTTCGTGGTAACCGATATTCTGGGCGGGGCCAAATCGGCAATGATCAGCAACATTATTCAAAGTCAGTTCCTCGGAGCGCGCAATTGGCCGTTCGGCTCGGCGTTATCGGTGATCTTCGTGATCACGTCGCTGGTATTAATCGCCCTGTTTAATAAAGCGATGACATCCAGACATTTGACGGCAAAGGAGGGACGCTGATGAAGCGGAAAAATCATCCGTTGCTCGGAATCCATTCCCTGCTGGTCATGATATTCATTTACGTACCGATTGCATTCATTATCGCCTATTCGTTCAATAGTTCCCGGCTTGCTGCGGACTGGAGCGGCTTTACGTTTGAATGGTATGCCTCTCTGTTCACTAACCGGCACGTCATGGAAGCACTGGGCAACACAATGACCGTTGCGCTTGTTTCAACCGTGGTTTCGACCTTGCTTGGTACGCTGGCTGCGCTAACGATTCGCAAGGTTGGCCGGAAGACCAAAGCCGGAGTGGGCGGTCTGCTTTATCTGCCGATCATCATTCCGGACATCATCATGGGGTTATCCCTGCTGGTCCTGTTCACCCAATTCCATATGCCGCTAGGTAAAATGACGATTATTATCGCGCATATCACCTTCTGCGTTTCCTATGTCTATGTGATCGTGACAACGAGACTGACGGGCATGGGAGGCCAATTGGAAGAAGCGGCTCAGGATCTTGGTGCAGATGCTTGGCAAACCTTTCGGCATGTTACCTTGCCGCAAATCATGCCTGGGATCATCTCGGGGGCATTGATCGCTTTTACGATGTCGCTTGACGATTTCATGGTCAGCTTCTTCGTCAGCGGTCCGAGCTCGACGACTTTGCCGATTTATATTTATGGTCAGGTAAAACGGGGTATTTCCCCGGAAATTAACGCGCTTTGTACGATATTAATCCTCGTCAGCGTGACATTGATTTTCCTGGCTCAATTCATGTTAAATAGAGGGAAGGGCCAGAAGAAACAATCAGTTCTCCCGTTCTAAGACACCTTACTTGAAAATAGGTTGTAGTTTGCTACATTCTGATGATAAATTCCAATGGATGAAAGAAAGAGAGGAGATAAAGAATTGAAAAAAATGAAATGGGCCGGCCTGGTGCTGGCGGCTACTATGGTGCTTGCGGTATTGTCGGGTTGTGGATCGTCCAAGGAAACGCTGAACATTTACAGCTGGGCGGACAACTTTGACGCAGACGTACTGGCAGCTTTTGAAAAGCAGAACGATGTGAAGATTAACTACGATGTGTTTGCCAACAATGAAGATCTGCTCGCCAAAATCAAAGCAGGCGGCGGTGGCTATGATTTGATCCAGCCTTCCGACTATATGGTGGCAACCATGATCAAGCAGGATCTGCTCGCACCGTTGAACAAGGACAATATTCACAATTTTGCGAATATTTCCGATACGTACAAGAACCCGTCCTTTGACCCGGACAACAAGTATTCCATCGTTTACACCTCCGGAGTCACAGGCATCGCATACAATACGAAATACGTTAAAGACGAGATCGACAGCTGGGATGACCTTTGGAATCCCGAATACAAGGGGAAAGTCATCCTGTTGGACGATAACCGTGAAGTAATCGGCATGGCGCTGAAAAAAGCCGGAAAATCGAACAGTTCGACCGATGAAGGCGAAATCACCGCCGCAGTGGACGATTTGAAAAATCTGCTGCCGAGCGTGCTCGCTTTTGACACCGACAATATCAAGCAAAAGATGATTCAAGAAGAAGGCTGGATCGCAACGGTTTGGTCCGGAGACGCATCCGTCATTGCCAAAGACAATCCGGACGTAGCCTATGTAGTGCCTAAGGAAGGCGGAACGATCTGGTCCGACAACTATGCGATCCCGAAGGGCGCCAAGCATCAGGAACTGGCTGAGAAGTTCATCGACTTCATGCTGGATCCTGAAAACAGCGCCAAAAACTATGAATCCATTGGCTACAGCGATCCGAACGTCAAGGCGCATGAATTTCATAGCGAGGAATACAACAGCGATAAAATGATCAACTTATCGGAAGACGAATTGTCCCGGACTGAATGGCTGGGAGATGTCGGTGATAAGCTTCAAGTATACGACCGTTTCTGGACCGAATTGAAGAGCGGCCGGGAGTAATTCCTAAGCAAAAGAGTGTGGGAAACCACGCTCTTTTTTTGTTTGCACGGTCCTGTGTCCCGTGCGGGTAGGGTCGCGTGCGCGCCGAATGTTCCGGCGTAGCCAACTTTATCTCCTTAGTATGCGTCTATAGAAGTAAATAGAGTAAGAGAGGTTTAAGGAGATGATTCAATTGAAAAAAAGAGCGTTTATTATGGCAGGCATCTTATGCTCGCTGCTTACGGCGGAAAGTTTTGCTTCTGCGCTTCCTGCCAATGAGGAGACTAGCGTATACGTCAACGGAAGCCTGCAAGTGGAAGTTTTGACCGTGAACAACCGCACCTTGGTTCAACTCGCCACCTTGAATGATCCGGCTTGGAATATCTCTTATGATTCCAAGAAGAAAACCGTCGTCGTATCCAACCCGTCGAATAAGAAGAGTATACTTTTGAAGGCGGGAGAGAAGTCTGCTGAGGTAAACGGTAAGAAGGTAGCCATAGATGCGCCTGTTACCGTGAAGGAGGGGCGTACTTATGTACCTCTAAGATTACTTTCCGAGCAAATGGGCGGCTATGTATCGTTCAATAAAGAAGAGAACCGGGCGGTGATCCGGACTCCTTCCGGACAGGCAAACTATGAAACCCTGATGAGCGGGGACCTGGCTGAAGCCCGGGATGTTGCTTCACGCCTAGAGCTGGTCTACGAGCGGGGCACCGAGCCGCTTCCGGTGACCGGAGAAGGTTTTACTACCACAAATGCGTATCCTAAAGGGGAAGCGCTGCGTTTGAAGCGGGAATACAAAGGAATGACCTGGTATGCGGAAGTGAACAAGGAAGGACTGTTGATCGTTAAGTGGCAGAAGGACAGTCTTGACGAAAAAAACGAAAGCGGGACACCGCCGAAGTCTTTTGGCGAAGGCGTGTTTTTCTCCGATAACTTTATGTCGGGATTGCTGGTCTATGGTACTGTAAATGCGGTCGGAGAGTTATCGGAGCTTGGAAGAATCGATTTGGCGGGTGACGGGGACAAGGAACCGAGCCTTGCAGTTCCGATTGAGGGGGAATCGAGGGAGGATGCAGTTACGGGTGCATTAACGGTGCATTAACGGGCGAATTGGGCGGTAAACGTTCGGCTGGCATGGAACTTCTTTTATAACTCAGCTTCCTGGAGCATGATTTTGCACACTCGGGGAATAATTGGGGTAACTCCGAGAAGAAGTGAGGTTGAGAAATGAAAAAGTTCGCTTTTCGTGTAGGATGTGCGGTGCTTGCTATAGGTATACTGGCTTCCGGATTGGGGGGCATGAGGTTACCGGGAACTCCTGTTTATGCTGAACCTGCTCAAGGCAGTCCGTCTGCAACGGAGCAAGTCCAAAAGCCTAAGGCCGGTCAGCCGGTACAGGTTACGCTGAAGGGAAAACCGTTGAAACAGCAAGGCGTGATGGGGGAAGAGGCAGTACTGGTTCCGTTGGAACTGATTCGCAAAAGCCTAAAGATTCCGGTGAAATTCAATGAGAAGAGCAATACGTACACGTTAAAGCGGGGAAATGTCGTCGTCCAGCTTCAGCCTACGGAGACGGGGGCCAAAGCGGTTGTGGACGGAAGCACGCAAGTGCTCCCGTATGAGTGGAAGGTTATTGACGGCAGGCCCTATGTATCCGTGAAAGTACTTACCGATAATTTGGGGTATACCTCGGAGTGGAATAAGGACGGAACCGGAAGTTTGCTTAATCTGATCCCACACCGTTTGAACGATATCAAGATCAGCACGCGCAACATAGAGAAGGCAATTCCCGAAGCTTCCATCAAGGTGCAGTATCCTCAGGTCAGCGGTTTGCGGAGCAAAGAGGCCGAGATGAAGATCAATACCCTGCTTCAAGCAAGGGCCGATACATTCGTACAGAAGTCGCTGAAGGAAGCAAAGGAAAATCAGCCTTCGCCGAACGGCAGTCCATACGAGTACATTGGCAACTACACTGTTACTTATAACCGGGGCGGGCTCCTGAGCATCCTGGAGCAGACCTACGCTTACACGGGAGGAGCGCACGGCATTAGCTTCAGAGAAGGTCTTACCTTCCGCTTGAGCGACGGCAAGCTGCTGACCTTGGATGAAGTGCTGCGCGCCAACCCCAACTTCCGCAACATCGTCGACCCTGCCATCGCCAAACAACTGAAGCAGACCGAAGGCTACTTCGGAGGCTTCGAAACCATCGGGAACAACCCCGATTATTACCTGAAGGATAACGGCGTCGTTATCTTCTTCCAACTGTACGATTATCTTCCATACGTGTTCGGATTCCCCGAATTTTACTTCTCGTTCCCGGAACTGGGGATCAAGAAGTAGTTGCGGGAGCAACTGAAATTGGTTGAATAATTGAGAAGTACCGGACAAGTACCAGGCAAGTACCGGCAAGTACCGGACAAGTACCGGGCAAGTACCGGACAAGTACCGGGCAAGTACCGGGCAAGTACCGGACAAACACCGGACAAACACTAGACGAACACCTATAAAATGTTCCCTTGCGAATTGTTCAACGGCCAGTCTGGCGATCAACCGGCATCAGTCCAACAAACAGCTAAAGAAAGCCTGCAAAGGCTGACAATGACCCGATAAACGGACGAATCATCGTTCCAACAAGCGGCACTATGATGGATCAGATTAAAGAGCTGGTCTAACGTTCGAGAGACAACCAGCAACACAAACCACACCAGTAGCATTAGCACAACAGTAACGAAAGCAGCAATAGTAACCACAGCTTAACAGCAACATTAGTAATGCCAACAAAACCAGCAAAACCAACAAAACCAACAAAACTAACAAAACCAACAAAACCAACAAAACCAACAAAACCAACAAAACCAACAAAACCAACAAAACCACTAACACCAGTACCACCAGTAACTAATGCAATAACATGCGCAACAGTAACAACTAGCTAAACACCCCGACCGACTACCGGCTACAATCAATCTGGCTATTCCCAGTAACAGTCCATTTACCGTCGACACTCGGCGTAACAAATCTGTGACTTACAAAGCCTGCCAATTTGGCAGGCTTTGTTTTTTTGGATGTCTCTAATGAGCTAGGTTGACTGTAGTGACTACGCCACATACACAAATACTGCAAAAATACATCAATTTACTTGTACAGATGGCCGAATGAGCTGAATTGGTGCAAAAGTACATCATTTTTCATTGTTTAAGCAGGATTTGATCCAATTGCCTTGGCAAATGATGCACTTTTGCAGTATTTTCCTCTAATACAGTCCATTATGCTTATAAAAACTGTATTTTTGCATCAATTTGTAGCCAGATGGCATGAGCAAACGCTACTTGGAATGTCATTTTGCCATTTGCTATGCTGCTATAAATTCTTATTCCCCGATCTCAACCGGGATCAGCTTGAATTGGTCGACATCCGCCAAGCCTCGATTGGTGATGCGCAGTTCGGGGATGACCGGCAGGGCGATCAACGAGAACGTCATGAACGGCGCGTTCAGTGTGCAACCGAGCGCCTTCCACGCTTCCCAGCGCCTGAACTTCCTTCACGACGACATCGAGCGGCTGGTCGGACATCAGCCCGGCGATGATCATCGGCACGGACGCCAGCACCTGTCCGTCCAGCACGGCAATCATGCCGCCGCCCAGCTTTGCCAGCTCGTTGGCGGCGAAGGCCATGTCCTCCGGGTTGGTGCCCATGACCAGAAGGTTATGACTGTCATGCGCTACGGTCGAGGCGACCGCCCCGCGCTGCAGGCCGAAGCCTTGCGCGAAGGCCAGAGAGATCTGCCCCGTGCCGTGATGGCGCTCAATGCAGGCCAGCGTAAGCACATCCTGCTCCAGGCTCGGCAGGATAAAGCCGGCCTCAACGGCAAGCGTGGCGGTGCCGCGCGCCGTCCGGGCGCTGTTCTCGATCGCCCGGATCACGTTCACTTCCGTCTCGGCGACGGAACCGGAACCGGAACCGGATCCCCCTCGGCAACTCGCCAGCGCAAAATCGCGCGCCTCCAGCGGTCGCGCCAAATGCACCGACTGCCGTGCGCCGTCCGGATAGGCATAGGCCGGGAAGGCCTTCTGCAGCCGGCCGCCGTCGAACACCACGTTGCCATCCGTGATGACGGTGGACGGCACCATGTCCTTCAGGCTGTCGATCAGCAGCAGATCGGCGCATTTGCCAGGCGAGATGCCGCCGACGTCGCCGTCGACCCGGAAATACCGGGCCGTGTTAATCGTCGCCATCTGAATCGCCGTTACCGGCTCCACGCCTTCCTCGATCGCACGGCGCACGACGTGGTTCATATGACCCTTCTCAATCAGGGTCTGCGGATACACGTCGTCCGTCACTAGCATGATGTTGCCCGGATAGACGTGATCTTCCGTCACGACCTTGATCACTTCCTTCACATCATGCCAGGCCGAGCCTTCGCGGATCATCAGATGCATGCCGAGCTGCAGCTTGAGAAGGCCCTGCTCGCGCGTGACCGTCTCATGGCAGGACGTCACGCCGGAGGCGATATACGCTTGCAGCATAGGCTCATCCTCACTCGGAAAGTGGCCGGTGACCGCCTTTCCGGCCTTGATCGTCGCGGCGATTTCCCCGCTCATTTTGGAGTCACCGTACACGACCCCGGGAAAGTTCATTACCTCGCCAAGCCCCTCGACCCCTTCCCAGGTCATTCCATCCTCGATGTCGGCTACGTTCAGGTCGGCTCCGGCATCCTCCAGATCGTCCGTGGCGGGAACGCAGGAAGGGAAAGTCGTATATACCTTTAGCGGCAGTTCCCGACCTTCCTCGTGCATCCAGCGCACGCCTTCCGCGCCGAACACATTGGCGATCTCATGGGGATCCATGAATACACCGGTCGTCCCTTTCGCCAAAGCGGCTTTGGCGAACTCGGTTACGGACAGCATCGTGCTCTCCACATGCATGTGGCCGTCCAGCAAGCCCGGCGCGATGAACCGTCCCTTGGCATCCAACACTACCGTATTTTCGCCGATCGTATGATCGGCGTCGCCGACATAGGCGATCCGGCCCGCGGCGACGGCCACGTCTGTATGCGCCTGCAACCGTCCGGTGTATACATTGACGAGCGTTCCGTTTTTTATCACCAGGTCGGCCTTTTTCGTTCCGGTGGCCACCTCGGCCAGAGTGCGGCTGACCTCGGTCAATTTTTGTCTCTCTAAATGGCTCATCTTTGTTCACTCCTTCATTGATGGGTGGCTAATTTATCTGTTCATATTCTTTCACCGAACTCCCCGAAAAGCAAGCCAGACCGGCAAAGCTACGCGGTGATCCGAGGTTAGTCCGGATGATTTTTGGAGGGACTCCGACAGATATCCTAATCCGATAGGCATATAAAAAAGACTGCCCCTGGGAATGGAAATCCCGTTGGAGCAGTCCTTGATTTAATTCCGTAATTAAAATTAAATGCCTTGCGGTGTCACTTTTTCGATGACGCGATCGATCAGGCCATAGTCTTTCGCTTCGGCAGCGCTCATGAAGTAGTCGCGGTCGGTATCCTTCTCGATCCGTTCCAGCGGCTGTCCAGTGCGTTCGGCCAAAATCTTGTTCAGCTTGTCGCGCAGCTTAAGAATGCGGCGGGCACGGATTTCGATATCCGTAGCCTGGCCTTCGGCTCCGCCGAGCGGCTGATGAATCATGATTTCACTGTTCGGCAACGCAAAGCGTTTGCCTGGGGCGCCGGCATTCAGCAGGAATGCGCCCATGGAAGCCGCGAGGCCCACGCAAATCGTGGAAACGTCGGACTTAATGAATTGCATCGTATCGAAAATGGCCATACCGGCCGTAATGGAACCGCCTGGGCTGTTGATGTAGAGATGGATGTCTTTTCCCGGCTCTTCCGCGTCCAGAAACAGCATTTGCGCGATAATAGCGTTAGCAACGACGTCATTGACCTGGGAACCCAGAAAAATGATGCGGTCCTTCAGCAGTCTGGAGTAAATGTCATAAGCGCGTTCTCCGCGGTTACTTTGTTCAACGACCATAGGAATATAACTCACCGATAAAACCTCCTTATTTGGGATCAATCCATTTTATTGAATCGGTTCAATCAATTTCAGAATTGACGGAATCGATGAATATTAACCTCATCATAAACAATTTCAAACAGAAAGTCAAAGAAAGTCAAACTCAGTGCAATAAAAAAACCCATAGGTCAGGGTATGAGGTAAATCGTATGATAACAAAGACCTGTTTATAGGTGATAATGGCGCGCCCGCGAGGAATCGAACCTCGATCTCAGGCTCCGGAGGCCTACGTCATATCCATTGGACCACGGGCGCAAAACAGTACATTCATTTAGCGTAGCAAAAATGATTATATGACATCCAGGGATAAAAAGCAAGGAAGTTGCTAAAAAAAGTTGACCAGTTTCAAACCGGAGAATCCGTTAAATAAAAGCATTGAACTGAAAACGCCATTATGCTAATTTGAGGCTATAAAAACGTTTCAATAATGAAGGGCGAATGGGAATGGCAAAGGTTACAATCAAGGACGTTGCAAGAGAGGCGGGCGTCTCCATATCTACGGTTTCGAATGCGTTAAACGATGTGGACGTCCTGGCTCCTGAGACAAAATTGCATGTGCTTAACGTGGCTAAGCGGTTAAATTATGTACCTAATCTGAACGGCAAGCTGTTGAAGTCCGGGAGGACCAAAATGCTGGGTTTTTTCACAACCTGCGTATCGGGCCCGTATTTCTACACTTTGGTGGAGACCATGGCCCGCGAATGCGACCGCTTGGGGTACGGGCTCAATGTGTTCGTCACGAAAGACAAACAAGTGATCATGAACAACATTCTAGGCAGGCGTGTAGATGGCGTCATTATTTATGAAGAGCTAAAGATCGACGAGCATGACATAGCCGCTATGGAAAATGAAAAGATCAAGGCGGTTTTTCTGGATCGGATCTATCACAACGAGACGATGGGCAGCGTGACTTTCGATTCCTTTGTTTCCGGTTACGAAGCGACGAAATACTTAATCAGCCTCGGGCATAAAAAAATAGCGTACATTTCCGGCGTAGATACGACATATGACAGCGTGCAGCGTAGAGACGGATATTTGGCCGCCTTGCGGGAGCATCAGCTTCCGGTGGACGAGGAGTATGTATTGCGAGGCTATTTTGAAGAAGAGGGAACTTATAATGCTGTGAAATCTTTTCTTCATAATCATTCCGGCAAAGTGCCGGACGCTTTTCTGGCCGGGAATGACCTTAGTGCGATCGGTTGCATCAGGGCTTTAAAAGCGCACGGATTCGAAGTGCCGATGGACATCAGCGTCGTGGGCTTCGATGATATCGATATCGCCCAGTACTTCGCGCCGCCGCTTACGACGGTAAGAAACCAGATCTCAAGGCAAGCCGTCCTGACGATCGGCCACCTGGTCGCCATGATCCAGAAGAAGGAACGGGGCAGGTCCCAAAAGCTGCAGGGTGAGCTTGTTGTTCGAGGTTCGAGCCATGTAAAGATCAACAAGGGTGAGCAAACATAAAGATGATTCGTTAGCGGTCGTTCTGTTTAATGATGGGGAGGAGGCGGGAAATGTTGCTTTGAAACTGCGGGGAGCCGAGCTGTTAAGCTTCCGTTTGGAGTCTAAAGATGCATATATCCGTGTTGATCCGAACCAGTTGATCGTAGATAGATCATTTTATATAGAACTGAATGCGGTACAGTTGAAAAGGTCTCCTTTTGCTGAGGATGGACGGATAGTTCGCCCGTTACATCAAGCAGGGGCCTTTTTATGTTGATTTAACCGCTGGGAGAAGCGGCATGTATAGATAGAAAGCGGAATGTAAATTATACGGACGTCAGGCTTGCAACAGGCACAGAAATTGGTTAAAATATCAGTGGGACTTAAAAAGTTTACCCGGGACATTTTAGGACCAAGGAGAAGGAGAGAGAAGACGAAGCTTGCAGGAGTGGAAAGCATGCGAACTATTTTGGAAATGCAAAAGCAGCTTCTTCCTGATCTCATGGAAATTCTCAAGAAAAGGTATACCATTCTTCACCAGATCTTGTTGTCGGATGTGATTGGCCGCAGAACACTTGCGGTATCGCTGAACATGACGGAACGAGTGTTGCGGGCCGAGACGGATCTCCTGAAGGCTCAGGGCCTGATTGAAATCGAGAATATAGGCATGAGAATCAGCGATTCGGGCAGAAAACTGCTGGAGGGCATGGAGCCGGTAGTGAAGGAGATCTTCGGATTGTCCAATCTGGAAGAGAAGATTCGAAAGGCGTTCGGTCTTCGCAAAGTTGTGATCGTTCCCGGCGACAGCGAGATTTCCCCGCTGGCCAAGAAGGAACTGGGCCGGGCAGGTGCGAAAGCGCTGCTTGGCGCCATGAGCAGCCAGGACGTAGTTGCCGTTACAGGCGGATCTACGATAGCCGAGGTTGCGGAACAGCTCAGTCCCCCGGCGAACTTGTCGCTGAAGCAATGCTGGTTTGTACCGGCGCGGGGCGGACTAGGGGAGAGCTTGGAAATACAGGCCAATACGATTGCTTCAGGTATGGCGAAACGGGTTGGAGCAGGCTATCGATTGCTGCATGTACCCGATCTGCTAGGCAAAGAAGCGTACGAGTCGCTCGTAGGGGATCCGAACATCCACGATATCGTCGAGATGATCCGCGAGGCGCGGATTATCATTCATGGAATCGGTGATGCTATGGAGATGGCGCGGCGCCGCAAGCTGGAAGATTCAATGGTACGGGAACTGCAGAAAGAGGGCGCCTTGGCGGAATCATTCGGGTACTATTTTAATCAAGAAGGCGTCGTAGTTCACAAAATGCTGACCCTGGGTCTCCGGCTGGAAGACATCATGAGGACGGACACCGTTATCGGAATCGCGGGCGGCAAGAGCAAGGCGAAGGCGATTCATGCGGTGCTGCAATTCGGACAAGAAGATATTCTGGTTACGGATGAGGCGGCGGCGGAAGAGATCGTGGAGGAGATTGAGCGAAGCGAGCGCCGCAGAACGGAATAGCCTGTTACTTAACAGATTCATAATCAAATGGTTTACTCATGGCGGGTTATTCAGCCTGTCTTGAATAATAAAAAAAACGAACACTGGGAGGATCTATTCATGAGTGTAAAAGTTGGTATTAACGGTTTCGGACGTATCGGACGCTTGGCTTTCCGTCGTATTCAAAATGTGGAAGGCATCGAAGTAGTAGCAATCAATGACCTGACAGACGCTAAAATGTTGGCTCATTTGTTGAAATATGATACAACGCAAGGCAAATTCGACGGCGAAGTTGAAGTTCATGACGGCTTCTTCAAAGTTAACGGCAAAGAAGTTAAAGTACTGGCTAACCGCAACCCTGAAGAATTGCCTTGGGGCGAGCTTGGCGTAGACATCGTGCTGGAGTGCACAGGCTTCTTTACTACTAAAGAAAAAGCTGAACTTCACCTGAAAGGCGGAGCTAAGAAAGTTGTTATTTCCGCTCCTGCTACAGGCGACATGAAAACTGTCGTTTACAACGTAAACCATGAAATCCTTGACGGTACTGAAACCGTAATTTCCGGTGCTTCTTGTACTACTAACTGCTTGGCTCCTATGGCTAAAGTGCTTCAAGACAAATTCGGCATCATCGAAGGCTTGATGACTACGATCCATGCTTACACCGGCGACCAAAACACGCTGGATGCTCCTCATGCTAAAGGTGACTTCCGTCGTGCCCGTGCAGCTGCTGAGAACATCATCCCTAACACAACTGGTGCTGCAAAAGCTATCGGTCTGGTTATTCCGGAACTGCAAGGCAAATTGGACGGCGCGGCTCAACGCGTTCCAGTAGCAACAGGTTCCCTGACTGAGCTCGTAACCGTTCTTGACAAGAAAGTTACTGCAGCTGAAGTAAACGAAGCGATGAAAGCTGCTTCCGATCCAGAAACTTATGGCTACACAGAAGACGAAATCGTATCTTCGGATATCAAAGGTATGACTTTCGGTTCCCTGTTCGATGCTACTCAAACTAAAGTCCTGACTGTTGGCGACAAACAACTCGTTAAAACCGTTGCTTGGTATGACAACGAAATGTCCTACACCGCTCAATTGGTTCGTACTTTGGAATTCTTCGCAAAAAAAGTTAAGTAATTCCGTTTTTCCTTGATAACATTCCAAAGAGGAGTAACCTTCATGAAGGTCTCCTCTTTGGTTCATGGTTTTATAAGTAATTCGACATTCACACACACACCGTTTTTTATATGAAAATAAATAGAGAAGCAGTACCGCTTAGGAGAGAAATCGAGAGTCGTAGTTGGAATTGCGCAGCCTGTCTGTGCTTTGGCCCGGAATGGGCGCCGCGCATACCTATAGGAGGAACGTGGAGATGAATAAGAAGAGTGTACGTGATGTGGAAGTAACCGGCAAACGTGTGTTTGTCCGCGTAGATTTCAATGTACCGATGCAAGACGGTCAAATTACCGATGACACCCGGATTCGCGAAACGCTGCCAACGATTAAGTATTTGATCGAAAACGGTGCGAAAGTCATTTTGGCGAGCCACCTTGGACGTCCGAAGGGCCAAGTGAACGAGGATATGCGTTTGACGTTGCCGGCTAAACGCCTGGGCGAACTGCTCGGCAAAGAAGTAGCTAAAGCCGACGAAGCGATTGGCGAAGCGGTTAAAGCGAAAGTAGACGCTATGAACAATGGCGACGTGCTCGTGCTTGAAAACGTCCGTTTCTATCCGGGCGAAGAAAAGAACGATTCCGAGCTTGCTAAGCAATTTGCAGAACTTGCTGATCTGTTCGTCAACGACGCCTTCGGCGCCGCTCACCGTGCGCATGCTTCCACAGAAGGCATTGCACACCATTTGCCGGCTGTATCCGGTCTTTTGATGGAAAAAGAATTGTCCGTACTCGGCAAAGCTTTGTCGAATCCGGACCGTCCTTTCACGGCTATCATCGGCGGTTCCAAGGTTAAAGACAAAATCGATGTCATCGACAATCTGTTGAACATTGCCGACAACGTATTGATCGGCGGAGGCCTGGCGTATACCTTCTTCAAAGCTCAAGGCCATGAAATCGGCCAATCCTTGCTGGATGACAGCAAACTGGATGTAGCTCTCGGCTTCATCGAAAAGGCGAAAAAGCTCGGCAAGAACTTCGTATTGCCGGTTGACGTAGTCATCGCTGACGATTTCAGTGCGGATGCTAACTATAAAGAAGTCGACATCGATAGCATTCCAGCCGATTGGGAAGGCGTGGACATCGGGCCTAAATCCCGTGCTATCTATGCCGATATCATCAAAAATTCCAAACTGGTCGTTTGGAACGGACCGATGGGCGTATTCGAAATCGATATTTTCGCGAACGGCACCAAAGAAGTGGCTGAAGCTTGTGCTACAACAGAAGGCTACACTATTATTGGCGGCGGTGATTCCGCAGCGGCAGCAGAGAAATTCAAACTGGCTGACCAAATGGACCACATCTCCACGGGCGGCGGCGCTTCTCTGGAATTCATGGAAGGCAAGGCGCTTCCAGGCGTTGTGGCTCTGAACGATAAATAAGATTAGCTTTAATGAAAGTTTTACTTCTAGATAGAAGGAGTTGAGCCACAAATGAGAACACCTATTATTGCCGGGAACTGGAAGATGTTCAAAACTGTTTCCGAAGCAAAAGCTTTCTTCGTAGACATCAAAGGGAAAGCGGAAGTAGAAGGCGTGGAGAGCGTGATCTGTGCTCCATTTACCAATCTTCCAGCTTTGGTGGAAGCCGCCAAAGGTACGTCGATCAAAATCGGCGCCCAAAACCTGCACTTTGAAGATGAAGGTGCATTCACCGGTGAAATCAGCGGGGGAATGCTGAAAGAGTTGGGCGTTGATTATGTCATTATCGGGCATTCCGAGCGTCGCGCTTATTTTGCTGAAACCGACGAGATTGTCAACAAGAAAGTGCTTGCCGCATTCAAACACGGATTGACTCCAATCCCGTGCGTCGGCGAGAAACTGGAAGAGCGCGAAGCAGGCCAAACCAAGGACGTCGTGAAGGTACAAACCGAAGCGGCTCTGAAGGGATTGTCCGCAGAGCAAGCCGCACAAGTTGTTATTGCTTACGAACCGATCTGGGCGATCGGCACGGGCAAATCTTCCACTTCTGAAGATGCCAATGAAGTGATCTCTTACATCCGCAGTCTGGTGAAAGACCTGTATGGCGCGGAAGTGGCGGACAAGATCCGCATTCAATACGGCGGCAGCGTAAAACCTGAAAATGTGAAGGAATATATGGGCCAAAGCGATATCGACGGCGCGCTCGTGGGCGGCGCCAGTCTGCAGCCGGCTTCCTATATTCAATTGGTTGAGGGGGCAAAGTAAGATGTCCACTCCAAAACCAGTAGCACTGATCATCATGGACGGCTTCGGACTTCGGAATACGGTAGAGGGGAATGCGGTTGCTCAGGCAAACAAGCCTAACTATGACCGTTACCTGAAGCAGTATCCGAATACGACCCTGACCGCTTGCGGCGAAGCCGTAGGTTTGCCTGAAGGTCAAATGGGTAATTCCGAAGTGGGCCACTTGAACATCGGCGCCGGACGGATTGTTTATCAGGATTTGACCCGTATTTCCAAGTCGATCCGCGAAGGTGAGTTCTTCCAAAACGAAACCCTGGTTGCTGCCGTTCGCAGCGCGAAGGCAAGTGGCAAGAAGCTGCACCTGTATGGCCTTCTCTCCGATGGCGGCGTACACAGCCATATTGACCACCTGTTCGCGATGCTCGACCTGGCCAAGAAGGAAGATATGCACGAAGTGTATATCCATGCTTTCCTGGACGGGCGGGACGTAGCTCCGGACAGCGCGAAAGGCTTCATCGAGCGTCTGATTGCGAAGATCGAAGAAGTAGGCGTAGGCAAAATCGCTACGGTTCAAGGCCGCTACTATGCCATGGACCGTGACAAACGCTGGGAACGCGTCGAAAAATCGTACCGTGCGATGGTATACGGGGAAGGCCCGCAATATACCGATCCGGTTACGGCCGTAACGGAATCGTACGAGAAATCGGTATTTGACGAGTTTGTAATGCCGACAGTCATCGTGGATGGACATGACCAACCGATCGCGTTGGTGGAATCCGGCGACTCCGTCGTGTTCCTGAACTTCCGTCCGGACCGTGCGATTCAGCTGTCCAACGTGTTTACGAACAAGGACTTCCAAGGCTTTGACCGCGGACCGAAATTTCCGAAGGATCTGCACTTCGTCTGCCTGACGCTGTTTGCGGAAACCGTGGAAGGTTACGTAGCTTACTCGCCGAAGAACCTGGACAACACGTTTGGTGAAGTGCTGGTACAGCAAGGCAAGAAGCAACTGCGCATCGCGGAAACCGAAAAGTATCCGCACGTAACGTTCTTCTTCAGCGGCGGACGCGATGTGGAGCTTCCGGGCGAAACGCGTATCCTGATCAACTCGCCGAAGGTTGCTACCTATGACTTGCAGCCGGAAATGAGCGCTTATGAAGTGGCTGAAGCCTGCGTGAAGGAAATTGAAGCCGACAAGCATGATGCGATCATTTTGAACTTCGCCAATCCGGACATGGTCGGCCACTCCGGTATGCTGGAGCCAACGAAGAAAGCGGTCGAAGTGACCGACGAATGCGTTGGTAAAGTCGTAGACGCGGTTAGAGCTAAAGGCGGCGTAGTCATCATCATCGCCGACCATGGCAATGCGGATATGGTATTTGACGAAAACGGCCGTCCGTTCACGGCACATACGACGAATCCGGTTCCGTTTATCGTAACCGACGAGAACGTCATTTTGCGTGAAAGCGGCATTCTGGCTGACGTGGCTCCAACGCTCCTTGATCTGATGGGGCTGCCGCAACCGGCGGAAATGACGGGCCAATCGATGATCGCCAGCCGCAAGGCTTAAGCGATAAATAAAAGTAAGAAATACTAAACCTACTTGAGTTCAAAAACATCATTTTAGGCTAACCTAGGAGCATAGAATGAATTTTTGAACATCAACCAACTAAAAGGAGAATATACCAATGACTATTATTTCTGACGTATACGCTCGCGAAGTCCTTGACTCCCGCGGCAACCCTACAGTAGAAGTTGAAGTTTACCTGGAGTCCGGCGCCATCGGACGCGCTATCGTTCCTTCCGGTGCTTCCACAGGCGCTCACGAAGCTGTTGAGCTTCGCGACGACGACAAATCCCGTTACCTCGGCAAAGGTGTGTTGAAAGCCGTTGAGAACGTAAACGAAATCATCGCTCCGGAAGTAATCGGTATGGACGCGCTTGATCAACTCGGCATCGACAAATTGATGATTGCTTTGGACGGAACACATAACAAAGGCAAACTCGGCGCAAATGCGATCCTGGCTGTTTCGATGGCTGTAGCCCGCGCTGCCGCTGACGCTCTGGACCTGCCGCTGTATGTTTACCTCGGCGGATTCAATGCTAAACAACTGCCAGTTCCAATGATGAACATCGTAAACGGCGGCGCACATGCCGACAACAACGTTGACGTACAAGAGTTCATGGTATTGCCTGTAGGCGCTCCTACATTCAAAGAAGCTCTTCGCACAGGCGCAGAAATTTTCCACAACCTGAAATCCGTTCTGAAAGCTAAAGGCTTGAACACAGCCGTTGGCGACGAAGGTGGCTTTGCTCCTAACTTCTCTTCCAACGAAGACGCTTTGGCTTCGATCATGGAAGCCATTGAAAAAGCCGGCTACAAACCAGGCGTTGACGTATTCCTGGGTATGGACGTAGCCTCCACTGAATTCTTCAAAGACGGCAAATACCATCTTGAAGGCGAAGGCAAATCCTTTACGCCTGCTGAATTCGTTGACCTCTTGTCTTCTTGGGTTGACAAATATCCGATCATCACGATCGAAGACGGCTGCTCCGAAGACGACTGGGAAGGTTGGAAATTGCTCACTGAAAAATTGGGCAACAAAATCCAACTCGTTGGCGACGACTTGTTCGTAACTAACACAGAGCGTCTTGAAAAAGGCATCAATGACGGCATCGGTAACTCGATTCTGATCAAAGTGAACCAAATCGGTACGCTCACTGAAACCTTCGACGCGATCGAAATGGCAAAATGCGCAGGCTACACAGCGGTTATCTCCCACCGTTCCGGTGAATCCGAAGATAGCACCATCGCTGACATCGCGGTTGCTACCAATGCCGGCCAAATCAAAACCGGTGCTCCTTCCCGTACCGACCGTATTGCGAAGTACAACCAATTGCTCCGCATCGAGGACCAACTGGGCGAACTGGCTCAGTACAACGGCTTGAAATCTTTCTACAACCTGAAACGTTAAGATAAACATGCAAAAAGACCCATCCGAAGCAATTTCGGATGGGTTTTTTTTTATAAGAATACAAGGAGGTATACATGCAAAAGGTGGGTAGGTGGGCATATTTCAGAAATCAATATGGCATAAATACAAACAACATACAAAGATTTTAAAAGGGAATAATTGTATAATAGTAGAGAATTATATTTACTCCATTACTTTATCTTAAAATGCATCTTAATATAAAAACATATTGAGGAGAATACAGGATATGAAAAGATGGATTTTGCTCCTTGTAGTCATTATTTTGATGCAATCGGGATGTAAGTATAGGCCAGAGGAAAGCAACATAACACTCAAAGTTCTCTACTTTGATACGGATGAGTTTATGACAAAATACGGAAATGTCTTTCATACAAAATTCCCTAATATTGATTTCGAGGTCATACCATTATCTGAATATTATAAAGAAGGGTTAAGTGAAGATATACTTAAACAATTAATTAAGTCCGAGCAGCCGGATTTAATATATGTGGAAGAATCCTTTTTTGATGCCATCATTTCTGAAGGATTGTTAGTAAGTCTTGATCTATATCTTAATAAATCAAGCGATTTTAAAATGGAAGAAATAAATCCCCACCTACTGGATTATTTGCGCTTAAAGGGACAAGGTGAAATTTATGCTCTAACTCCAACTTTTTCGGGAAAGGCGCTATTCTATAACAAAACGTTATTCGATCAATATGGTTTGGATTATCCAGTTGATCAGATGAGCTGGGGAGATGTTTTTAAATCAGCTTCAATGATAACGAATTATGCTCAAAATAAAAGTGATATTGTAGGGTTGTTTTACGATAAGAATTTGTTTGATATGGCAGTTGACATGGCCTCATCCCAAGGAGTTCGTTATGTGGATCCAAAGGGGGGGAAAGCGACAATTAATACCTCAAGTTGGGAGAATATCTTGAGTCCTCTTCTGGAAGGGATTAAAACTGGTTCTTTGAAAACACGTGAAAATATTAACCAAATTGAAGACAGTCCCGAGGATTTTCCGTTTATATTCGGGAAAATCGCTATGACTGTTGACTATTCATATTTAATGGAAGATTTATTTAAGGCAGATTTTGAGTGGGACATGGTCACCGCACCAGTCGATCCAGCCTACACCAAAAGTGCTTCAGCAATTATGCCAAATGAATTATTTGGAATTTACTCTGGTTCAAGCAAATTAGAGCAAAGTTGGAAGTTTATTCAGTATATTAATGGTCCGGAGTTTGCGAACACATACCAGATGGGTGATGATTATTCCGTCCTCCTGTCAAGGCAAGGATACAATAACCATATTGATAAGAATTGGGAGTCGTTTTATAACATAGCGCCATCGGATACTCCGAATAATCCCCTAAGCGCTGAGCAAGATCAGAAGATATTTAAAATCGCTAATCAAAAACTATGGGAAGCAATAAATAATGATGCTAATATAAAGGATTTATTATCATCAATGGAAAATGAAATTCAGAATATTATTGGACAGTAGGATAGGTAGCTCTTCAAGCTATTCGTGTAAAAATTTATAGATCTTATTTATTAGAGTAAGAGGTGGTGAGTCTCCATCTCTTACTCTATTTCAGTTTAATATGGTTAATGGTTAATATTAATCGCAGGAGCATATTCAGCCACGATGCTGATAGCCTGTAGTTGGGAAGCATGTTTGACGAATTGGCGCCGCATTTGAAGGACGCGCTTCAAGGCGGTTCTGTTCTTGAGGAGATTCCTTACCATTTTGGCAACTCCGCGCCATCCTTCATCTTGGACCAGGCGCCCGAAATGAAGCAGATGCATCGGCGCCGTCTGGACGGAAAGGACGTTGAACCCGTTATTCTCCAGTAACTGCATCCATTCCCCTGCTGTCAGCGGTGCGACATTGACACGAATGACCTGGGCGAGGTCCTTGCATACCTGCTTTCGCAGCGCAGGGTCTATATCGCCCGGAGCTAGGCTCATTTCGTGAATCCCGTACCGTCCACCCGGCTTTAGTAACCTTGCCGCCTCCTGGATGATCCTCTCCTTTTGGACAGGTGCTTGCATGGTTAGCATAGCTTCACCGTATACGACGGTCGCAGACCGGTCAGGAAGCGGGACTTGCTCTACATTACCGATAATGACACTGCGGCGATCTCCGGACAGATAGGATTGGACGGTTTGGGCAGCCTGCTCGTTTTGTTCAATTGCAATATAACTGTGCGGGCTTCGGCTTAACGTCATCCTGGCGGTTATTCCGAGACCGGGGGCAAATTCAATGACTTGATCCGTGTCGTGGATATTCAAATGCTCCAGCATTTTTCGAGTCAGGCCGATGCCTCCGGGGCGGAGTACCTTTTTGCCGAGACTGGCCAATACCCAATGTCCAGGCATTTTCGTGTAATCTTTGTTCAATGTATTCATTAAGATATCCTCCTTTGCTATTCACCCTAACAAGCCCGCTGCGATTCCTGGGCCATTCTGAGCCCAAGACCAATCAGCATTCTGTAGCCTGAGACGAGAAGCTGATTTAGCAACTCCCCACTCTGTACCATTGTAAACAAAGAATAAATGATAATAATTATCATTATCAATGATATATTCAAAAGGAATTTATTTTATGTGATTATGGTCACTTTAATGAAAATGAAGGTGCTTGTGGCAGTGTGGGGATGATCGACAGAAGGAGTTAATTATAGTAAACTTATCAATAAGTAAACGTTTACGTCGTGATTCCAAGTAGATGAAATGAAGCATGAATTGGAGAAGATATGTCGATGAGCTCAACAATTAAGGACGTGGCCAAGCACGCCGGCGTGTCGGTGGCGACGGTATCCCGTGTTCTGAATAACCTGCCGGGTTATTCGGAGGAAACGAAGCGCAAAGTGGAACAAGCGGTGAAGGAGTTGGGATACCAGCCTAATGCAATTGCACGCGGTCTTGTTAACAAACGAACGCAAACCATCGGTGTGCTGTTTCCCAGCGTGTCCAGTTCGTTCTCATCCGAAATTTTGCACGGGATCGAAGATGTAGCGCAGAATCACAATTATAGCATCATCGTCTGCAATACGGCGGAAGACGGGAAACGGACGATGAAATACTTGCAGGTGCTGCGGGAGAAACGGGTGGACGGGATTATTTTTTCCAGCGGCGTATTGGAGCCGGAATACTATGAGGCCGTTCAGGCTATGGATGTGCCTCTCGTGCTCGTGGCGACGCAGTCGGAGTTTGACGGGGCTCCTTACGTCAAAGTTGATGACCGGAAGGCGGCGTATGATGCCGCCTGCTATCTGATCCGCCGGGGGCACCGGGAGATCGCTATGATCGGCGGCGGCGAAAGCGACCTGATCGCGGGACGGCCGCGATACGAGGGCTTCCGCCAAGCGCTGCGGGATCATGGTCTCCCGCTTCGGGAGGACCATGTGCTGGACGGCGGCTTCACCTTCGAAGGCGGATGCCGGGCCGCGGAGCGGCTGCTTACGGCCGCGCCCGAGGTGACGGCGGTGTTCGCCGCCGGGGACGAGATGGCGATCGCCGTCATCTCTATGGCGGCTAAGCTGGGCATAGCCGTGCCGGGGCGGTTGTCGGTCATCGGTTACGACAACCTGAAGCTGGCGGAGATGAGCAATCCGCCGCTTACGACGGTCGCCCAGCCGCTTCAGGAGATGGGCCGGCTGGCGTCGGAGAAGCTGATTGCGATGCTGGATAACGGGGAGACGGCGTTCAGCGAAATCGTCCCGCACCGGGTGATCGAGCGGCAAACGGTCAAGCAGCGCTCGCTTTAACATGGGGGCGGCATGAAGCCGCAGCCTGCTGCTGCAACTTTTTCTTTCGCTCGCTCACTCAAATAGCGGCCAAATAGGGCCTTATTTGGTCGATGCAAGATGAAAAGGGAGAAATAAGGACGTTTTGGGTCTTATTTCTTGGAAATATACTCAATTGGGGAAGATTCCGCTGTATTTCCTCAATTAGCGTCCTTAAAAGATCCTATTTTCCTCGTTAAGCGCAAAAGGATGAAATAGGGACCCAAAAGATCGCTATTGGGCAAGTGCCTGCAAAAAAGAAAGTTGGTGGCGGCACCCAAGCTTCTCGAACAAACAGTTAGCTTGTGGCGCATCAGGATTCACGAAAAAAGTAAATTAGTTGAATAAATATGTAAGTGTAAGTGTTACGTAAACGTTTACGTTCACGTTAAAATGAGAGCTTTCCTATCAATAAAAATGGTCTGCAGAAGGGTAATAATAAGGAGCATAAAGGCTCCTTGAGCAGTCTGGATTCAGAGTAAATTCTGGTCACAGGCAAGCCAATTACAGATTAAGCCAACCAATACAAACCGACCAAACAAACCCAATACAGGCAGGTCACTTAATTAAGGCAAGGCAACCAATACAGGCAGGTCACTCAATTAAGGCAAGGCAACCAATGCAGGCAACCAATGCAGACCAAGAGAAACCAAATTAATGCAGGCCAATAAATTCAAGCCAACAATTTTGAGGAGGAGCCAATATGGACAAAAAGTGGTGGAAAGAGAGCGTCGTGTATCAAATTTATCCGCGCAGTTTTATGGATAGCAATGGAGACGGGATCGGGGATCTCCAGGGGATTATTTCAAAGCTGGACTACCTGAAAACGCTCGGCGTGGACGTAGTGTGGTTGTGCCCGGTTTATGAGTCGCCGAACGACGACAATGGGTACGATATCAGCAATTACAGGGGGATCATGCACGAGTTCGGGACCATGGCGGACTGGGAAGAACTGCTCGCCGGCTTGCATGAGCGGGGCATGAAGCTGATCATGGACCTGGTCGTCAACCATAGCTCCGACGAGCATGCCTGGTTCGTCGAGTCCCGCAAATCGAAAGATAACGAGTACCGCGATTACTATATTTGGCGCCCGGGCAAAGACGGCAAGGAACCGAATGATTGGGGCTCCTTCTTCAGTGGCCCGGCCTGGAAGTATGATGAGCAAACGGGCGAATACTACCTCCATCTTTTCTCAACGAAGCAACCGGATTTGAACTGGGAGAACCCAAAGGTACGCCAAGAAGTGTACGATATGATGACCTGGTGGCTGGATAAAGGCATCGACGGATTCCGGATGGACGTCATCAACGTCATTTCCAAGGTGCCGGGATTGCCGGACAGCTCGGACGGATCGGGCTGTGGCGAGCATTACATCAATGGCCCGCGCGTGCATGAGTTTTTGCAGGAAATGAACCGGGAAGTGCTGTCCAAATACGACATTATGACGGTCGGGGAGACGGTCGACGTGACGCCTGAAGATGCGGCGCTGTTCGCCGGCAGCGACGGAAACGAGCTGAACATGGTGTTCCAGTTCGAGCTGATGGGCATCGACTCGGGGCCGACCGGCAAGTGGGAAGTGACGCCGTGGAAGCTGACGAAATTCAAGGAGATCGTGAGCAAATGGCAGACCGAGCTGCAAGGCAAAGCATGGAACAGCATCTATTTGAACAATCACGACCAGCCTCGCCAATTGTCGAGATTCGGTCATGACGGAGAACATCACAATGTGTCGGCCAAAATGCTGGGCACGCTGCTACACACGCTTCAAGGCACACCGTACATTTATCAAGGCGAAGAGATCGGCATGACCAACGTACGCTTTAAAACGATCGAAGAATACAAGGACATCGAGACGCTTAACATGTACAAAGACTATCAAAAGAGAGGACATGACGACTCCGAGATCATGGAATCGATCTATACGAAAGGGCGCGACAATGCCAGAACGCCGATGCAGTGGAACGGGGAGGTTCAGGCTGGGTTCACCACCGGGACGCCTTGGCTCGCCGTTAATCCGAACTACAAAGAGATCAATGCGGAAAATGCGCTGAAGAATCCCAACTCTGTTTTCCACTATTATAAGAAGCTGATCGAGCTGCGTAAAAAACATGACGTTATCGTTTACGGCGACTACGCTATCATCAATGAAAGCAATGAACAGATTTATGCTTATACGCGGACTTTGGGCGATGTGCAATTACTGGTCATCCTCAACTTCTATGAACAACCGGCCGAATTCAAGCTGGATGAACAAATCCGTTTTCAAAACAAGGAACTGTTGATCGCCAATTACGACGTTCCTGTGGAAGAGGATTTCCACCAAATCTCCTTGCGGCCTTATGAGGCACGGGTTTATAAACTTCAAGGGGTAGAATAAGGATAACGGTTGTTATTCGTATTTTGAAATGGTATAATGATAATGCTGTTTTTGTATCGTTAATGATTAAGTATAAGGAAAATAGATTTCGAAGTGTTCTCACTTAGGAGGTGGATTGGATGAATATCTTTTTGGAAGTGTTGCTCATTATTTTCTCCATCGGTCTGATTGCGGTCGTTCTGCTGCAAAAAGGGAAGAGCGCAGGTCTTTCCGGTGCCATCTCCGGGGGTGCTGAACATCTCTTCGGCAAGTCGAAAGCGCGCGGCATGGAACTCGTTTTGGAACGGGTAACGATCGGGTTGGCAGCAGGATTCTTTATCCTGGCAATCGTAGTCGCTGTCGTACAAAGGTAGAAATAAATCTAAATCAAAAAGCCTTCGTTCCCATTCGGAAACGGGGGCTTTTTTTATGGGCAAAGATGCAAGAGACGAAAAAGGCGGAAAGAAGGAGAGGACGGAACTCCCTGAATCATCGGAGGTTTCTAGAATAAATTTGAAGATTTTGCGCAATAGTGATGCAATCTATTTTCTCTTCCCGGTTCCTTACCGATATTTTCTGAAAAGAGAGAAGCGGAATTTTCGGTATTTTGCGGTGGGAATTTAGGGGGGATTAGCATCCAGATTGAAAAGCTCTTCGGGGAGAGGGAGAGGCTCTCAGTTCCGGTGCGAAAAGGCGTTCATTCCGAAAAAAGTGACAAACGGATGCCGGAGGTTGATTTCGTGTATACTAGGGTATATACATGAAGGGTATTCATGGAAATTATCGTACACAAATAATTTATGCCGGCGGACAGGCCGGCCGAGGTGAGAGCATGATAACAGAAACAGAGCTGCTCGCATTTATGCGGGAGACGGCGTATAAACCAATGACATACCAGGAGCTGGAAGAGCATTTTCAAATTACGGATGCTGCCGGTTTCAAGGAGTTCCTGAAGCTGCTGAACCAACTGGAGCAGGCAGGCAAGATTCTGTTGACGCGGAGCAACCGTTACGGGGTACCCGAACGGATGGATCTGGTGCGGGGGCGTTTGCAGGCCCACGCCAAGGGCTTTGCCTTTCTCATTCCCGATGACCGGGAGCATCCGGACGTATACGTTCACGCCAACGATCTGAAAAGTGCGATGAACGGCGATATCGTGCTGGTGCGCGTGAGCTCGAAAAGCGCCGGGGGCGGCAAGCTGGAAGGCGAGGTCGTGCGGATCGTTAACCGGGCGATTACCCAGGTGGTCGGCGTGTTTCAGCATAACGAAACCTACGGGTTCGTCATTCCGGACGATAAGCGGATTAACCGGGATATTTTCGTGGCGCAGGAGAATTTCGGCGGTGCGGTAGACGGTGAAAAAGTCGTGGCCCGCATCGTCAATTACCCGGAAGGGCGGTCGGCGGCGGAGGGAGCCATCATCGAGATTCTCGGGCATAAGGATGACCCGGGGGTCGATATTTTGTCGATCATCCGCAAGCATCAGCTGCCGGAGGCGTTCCCCGATGAAGTGATGGCGGAAGCGCAGGAAGCGCCGGATGTCATTGCCGAGGAGGAGATCGCTAAGCAGGGCCGGCGCGATCTCCGGAACAAGGTGATCGTGACGATCGACGGCGAGGATGCGAAGGACCTCGACGACGCGGTCAACGTGGAGCGGTTGCCGAACGGCCATATCCAGCTCGGTGTGCATATCGCGGACGTAGGCTACTATGTGCGCGAGGGTTCGAAGCTGGACCAGGAAGCTTACAACCGCGGCTGCAGTGTGTATCTCGTCGACCGGGTCATCCCGATGCTGCCGCATCGGCTGTCCAACGGCATTTGCTCGCTCAACCCGAAGGTCGACCGCTTTACGTTGTCCTGCGAGATGGAGTTCGACGAGCAGATGAAGGTCGTGAAGCACGATGTTTTCACAAGCGTGATCCGGACTACGGAGCGCATGACATATACGAACGTGCGCAAAATTTTGCAGCAGGAGGATCCGGAGGTGACGGAACGCTACAGTCATCTGACGGATACGTTCGAACTGATGCGCGAGCTTGCGCTCAAGCTGCGGGGCAACCGGATGCGGCGCGGAGCGGTCGATTTCGACTTCGAGGAATCAAAGGTCATCGTCGACGAGAACGGCAAGGCGGTCGACATCGTCAAGCGGGAGCGGTCTATTGCGGAGCAAATTATCGAGGAATTCATGCTGGCGGCGAACGAGACGGTGGCTGAGCATTTCCACTGGCTCAAGGTGCCGTTCATCTACCGGATTCATGAGGATCCCGATCAAGAGAAGCTGATGAATTTTATGGCATTTGTGTCCAATTTCGGTTATGCCGTCAAGGGCGGGAAAGGCAACAAGATTCACCCGCGCGCACTGCAGACGCTGCTGGAGGATATCCAGGGCACGAAGGAGCAGACGGTCATCAGCACGATGATGCTGCGGTCGATGAAGCAGGCGAAGTACGACGCCGAGAGCACTGGTCATTTCGGGCTGGCGGCGGAGTTCTACACGCACTTTACATCCCCGATCCGCCGCTACCCGGATTTGGTGATCCACCGGGTCATCCGCGAGGTGATCGAGCATGGCGGGGCTCTGCCGGAAGCGCGGCAGGAGTATTTGGCCAGCCGCATGCAGGAGATTGCGCAGCAATCGTCCGAGCGGGAGCGGGTCGCCGTGGACGCGGAGCGAGATACGGAACAGTTGAAGAAAGCGGAGTTCATGCTGGATAAGGTCGGGGAGGAATTCCCCGGCATTATCAGCAGCGTAACGAGCTTCGGGATGTTCATCGAGCTGGAGAACACGGTGGAAGGGCTCATCCGTCTCAGTGCGATGACGGATGATTATTACCACTTCCATGAGCAGCATATGGCACTGATCGGCGAGCGTACATCGAAAATTTACCGCATCGGCGATGAGGTAAAAATCCGCGTAGCCCGCGTGAACATGGACGATCATACGATCGATTTCGAGATGGTCGATATGAAGCCGCGCCGCCGTGAGGATTCGAACGGCGGAAACGGCGGCGGCGGGTTTAACGGCGCCGCGGGCGCTGGGCGCGGTGGCGGTAAGCGCGGCGGAAGCGGCAAGGGCGGCGGCAAAGTTGGCGCCGGCAAGGCGGGCTGGAGCGGCAAAGCCGGTAAGGGCGGCGCCGCAGGCACAGGCGCCGGGATAGGCGAGGCCGCCTCGGCCGGCCGCGGCAAACGCGGCGGCGGACGCCGAAGCGACGCGGCGGGGGGCGGCAGTGCCGCCCCCGCCATGAGCTTCGGCTTTGGCTCCGGCAAGGGCGGCTATGCGCCCGGGCCGGCGGCCCTCAGCCGCGACTCCGGAAGCTACCGCTCCGGAGAAGGCGGCGGGTCCGGCTCGCGGCGGAAGAAGACGTCCGCGAGCGGGATTTTCACCGGCGGCGGAGGCAGCACCGATGAGAGTACGGCGTCGTCCCCGCGCAAGAAGCGGGGCGGCGGCAAGAGCAAGGGCGGCAACGGCACGGCTGCGTTCGTGCGTAAGAAGAAAAAATAGCCGCATCGGCAAGCTAGTTGGGCCGGGTATCGCTTCGTGCGATCCCGGCCTGTTCCACTTATCAGTAATTTTCATGTTGGCGTCACCTTAGTTCTAACAATGTCCTCTCCGGGTGGAATTTTCGCAAAAAATGTCTTTCAAAAGGTGGACACTTTTCTGTGAAAGAGATACTGACTCCTCATCCATAAAACGTCCATATATAGTAGTTTAGAGGCATTGAGATACTTAATATTGACTTTAGCCATATGCGAGGAAAAAGACCTTCGTGTCCACTTTTAGGTGGACATTTTTATGAATTGTCCGCTTGAAGAATACAGTGATCCTGCGTATCGTTCGTTAGAGACACGTTAATTATCAAAAAGTCTATTGTCGCTAGTCGAAATGGCCGCGAAAAAAGCAGGTTTAAGTTGATGCCTTACAAAATTACCAGATTCATGATGAATGTTCCTTTAAAGAACGCTATACACAGGGGCAATGAATAATCAATTTAATAAAAGGTGGCAGTCCTACGAAACCTGATGGTTTGTTCCTGGGCTGTCACTTTTTCATATTAATCAAGCTCTTTAAGCCTTCCCGCACACTCCATAGAAGAAACATATGCAGGCGTTCTTAAATTCTTCCTGTCTTGTAGGTAGAGCCGGTGTCGTTGGACGGTGGGAGCAGAGGCGGTGGGAGCGGAGGCGGTGCCGCGTCCGGATTCCGGGTCCGGGTGGGCGATCCAGGGCAACTATGATCAGTTCGTGGCGGAGACGGCCAAGTACCGGGTGCGCAATATCGATATTTTTACGCAGAACCTGGAGGATATATTCATCTGGTGGGGAAATTCAGCGATAAAATCGAGTGGCTACGGGGGAATCATTAACGGCAGCGTGAATTTGGGCATCAGTTTCACGATTCTCGCAGTGATCGGCCTGGTGACGTTCGGACTCGCGGTAATTCTATTCCGCAAGCGCAATCTGCCCCTGTAACTCGGGGGCTTTTCTTGATTTTGCGCGGGAGAGTTGTTACAATTAAGGTCTGGCGTTTTCATAAGGCCTGAGACGCTTTTGCGGCTATAAGTTTGGGATGAGGAGGATGAACATGGCGAAGAAAAATGACGGCAAAGTGCTGGCCCAGAACAAAAAAGCTTCCCATGACTATTTCATCGAGGATACTTTCGAAGCGGGAATGGTACTCACCGGCACTGAGATCAAATCGATCCGGAACGCCCGGGTGAATATCGGGGATGCTTTTGCGACGATCCGGAATGGGGAAATCCACATCCACAATATGCATATCAGCCCGTTCGAGCAGGGGAATCGATACAATCCGCTTGACCCGACCCGGACGCGTAAGCTGCTGATGCATAAAGCTCAGATCAGCAAGCTGCTCGGCTTGTCCAAGCAGGAAGGCTATTCCATCGTACCGCTGAAGATCTACATCAAGAACGGCTACGCCAAGCTGCTAATCGGCCTCGGCAAAGGGAAAAAGCAGTACGACAAACGCGATGCCGCCGCCAAACGCGACGCCCAGCGCGACATTCAGCGCGTGCTGCGAGAGAAGCAGAAAGTGGCCAAATGACGATATACAACAAAACCGGGAGCGCCTTATTCGGCTCCCGGTTTTTTATGTTCTGAGCTTATACCCTGTTACATCGAAGTGGGTGGCTTATTAGGATCGTTCTCCGCCTCAAATTTGCTTTTGAAGCGATTTTCCTCCGGATTCTCGGGAGAGGATTGGTGATCCACATGCAAAGCAGGAGCATTTTCCGAGTTCGGGTCGGTGCCTAAGTTCCCTTGCGCCGGCTCGGTATTTTTCCCCTTTTTCTTGAATAACTTGCCGAGCCAAAGCAAAGGTGCAAAAATAACGATCCAAAACTTCTTGGCTATTAAAGCGATGATGGCAATGACGCCCGTTTTTTTGGCCACGGCAAGTCCGGCTCCCCCTAGAATGAGTCCCGTCAGGCCCATGGAAGACTTCTTGTCCGTAGAAGGATCGAAATCAGAGTATGTATTGCCTGGAGTTACGGAGAGACCAGGGAGCAGTTCCTGAGTAAACGTTGTACGGTCGGCCTCCAGGGTTTCCGGGGTAGATACCAGGATTGCCGATATGTATCCCACGCGTGTAAGAATGCGCACGTTATAATTAATTATTTGTTCTCCGTTGTTGTCATGAAGGAGCAGAGCCCATGTGAGGCTGCGCATGGATTCATCATAGGCAGGCTCTTTAAACCATCCTTCCACATACAATTGATTGTATTCGGGAAGCTTTTTGTTCGCTTCCTTCTGCCCTCGTTCATAGCTCTTGAGCAGCTCATCGGCATCGATGTCCGATTTTTCTTTATCTTCGATATGACCGGATTCGGCATATTCAAAGTAAACGCTCCATACGGAATTCTCATCTCCTGGCTGCACATATCCGATTTCATCGTAAGTCGGGAGGTCCTCGAAGCTTTCGATGAAAGCAATCGTATTATCCTTGTCGAGGAAATAATAATTTTGCGGCAGCGTGAGCTCTGCAATGTTTGTAAGCTTAACTTTCTGTCCGGAGCCTACGGTCCAGTACAGGTTGGGTTCTTGCACCTCTTCTGCAACTGCGTTGAAGGGCATAGCGAGTATGCTGAGCAGGATCAGGCAGGATAGCAGAAGTTTTCTGATTTTTGGCTTGTTGTTGCTGAGTTTCATGATTAACCCCCAATATTAGTGTTTTACTCCAAAGAAAAAAATGGAATGTTATGATCTTACCACGATCATTCTGCATAATGAAGGAAGAAAAATACATATTTCGAGTTTATTCTTGCTTTTTTGCTATTATGTGAATTTGCTTTTCGGTCCGTTCATTGCTACAATTATTTCTACCGCTTGGCACTGTTGCCATGTATTCACCAGACAATTCGCGTGCTATCTGTGGTATACTAATGAATGTTAAGAAAAGAATCAAAGCATTCATGCTCAGCCGTTTAACCGGAAACACCTTGAGAATAAGGGGGCGTTTTTGGATTCGACGGGGGTAGATCGAGCATGGGTAGCGGGTAGTGGGGACGCGTCCGCTTTATCAACGCTAAAGCCTATTAAACGGCAAACAAAACAACAACTTAGCTTTCGCAGCTTAATAACCTGTGAGCTAGCTCTGCCTCTGCATCGCCCATGTGCCGAGATTAGGGCCCAACTTTAGTGGGATACGCCGATTGGTCTCCGCCTGGGGCCTTTCGGAAGAAGACAATCAGGCTGACCTGAAGGGAATCCGGTGACAGGGAGTCTCTAGGGTGACATCAAATCTGTCACTACACCCGTAGAAGCCTATGTGGCGTTGCCTTCGGACAGGGGTTCGACTCCCCTCGCCTCCATACTTAGTATGAGAAAAAGCGACCGTGATTGGTCGCTTTTTTGCATCCTCATATAATTAAAAAGTTACTTTTTATTTTAATAAAATAGAAAGTGGCAAAATATTGAAAGAAATGAAATTTAGGAACCGAAAAACTCGTAATATGTGGTAATATGTAGAAAAGGGGGAGAGAGTTTTGAGAAAGACTAGTTTGAGAATTTTATTTTTGGCACTGTTATTACTGGTTACTGCATGTGGAGGTGCCGCGTCTACATCAACAGGAGCGCAGAATGCTAATACTTCTGTAAAGGATCAAGGTCCTGCAGAAAACGTAAATAATGAGCAAACAGGTGATGCTGTTACAGAAGAACCGACTAAGGAGCCTGAAGAGCCGAAAGAGGTTGTCTACAAAGTAGGGGACAAGTTCAATTTGGGCAATTGGGAAGTTGTGCTGGACTCTTTTGAATTCAATCAAAAAGTCAGTGATGAATACTTTTCTTCTAGTGCGGACGAGGGCAATAGGTTTTTAATTTTAAATTATACGGTTACTAATCAAGGAACGGAAGCAGACAATTTTACGTCAATGATTGGCGGAGTCGAAATGAAGGCGCTATTTCAGGACAAATATGAGTATACATACACGATCACGATGATAGATAAAGATCTTAGCAAAGAAAGTATTAAGCCTCTATCTTCAAAAACCGGATTTGTTGTAATGGAAGTTCCTGACACAGTAGCCAAATCAGAAGATAGTTTGATTCTAAAGCTGGTAAAAGATGAGAACAAGGCCACTATTAATTTAAGATAGTTGAAGTTGCCACTAGTATGAAAGAAACCGCAAGCGTAAGGGATTTTTCCCCAAGGCTTGCGGTTTCTTTGAGAGTTCCCTCGCTTCAAAGAACCTGCATCCTTCTTTCGTTCGCTAATGAATCTATCTAAGCTAAGGAAGGGGAACAAAATCCGTAATAGGACAGGGGTTCGACTCCCCTCGCCTCCATATGTAAAATCCACAACCGAGTCCGGTTGTGAATTTTTCGTTTCAGGCTCTTTATACACGATCCTCACTATTTCAAATCAAACCCTTTGCTTTTCACGTATTCCGTATACCCGCCCAACGGCAAATCCTTATCCAGCATGGAGATGAATTTTCCGGACCAGCTAGCCTTTTGTTTGTTGTTCGTTCGTGCGGTGTAATACTCCTCGATTTCCCGGTCATACCTTTCAACCTTTGCTTTAAGATCAAGATCATCATCATACAGGTTTTCAAAAAACACGGCGGACCGCGGCAACCGCGGCTTTTGCTCGGGGAACTCGTCGGGAACGCCTACTGCAAGACCGGCCAAAGGAATGACGAGGTCCGGCAGTCCAAGCCATTCGTCCAGAGCGGGCAGGGCCTCGTTAATTCCTCCGATAATCACGGCTCCGAGCCCCATGGATTCGGCTGCCAAATTGGCATTCTGCAGGGCAAGCGCGGCACTCAGCACAGCGGATTGGTAAAAATACGAGTAGCTCAAGTTGCGGCCCATTTTTTCCTGTTGGTCCGGGCCGGCGGCAAGCATCATCCGATGAAGATCGGCACAAAACACATAAAAGTACCCGCATTTCTCAACCGACGGATTTTTCGAATGCACCGCGATCTTCTTTCTCAGTCCCTGATCGGTCACGCCGATGATCGAGAACGGCTGCATATGCGCCGAGGTCGGTGCCATTTGCGCCGCATCGACAATGGCGTCGATTTGCTCGCTAGTCAACGAAATATTTTTAAACTTACGGATGGAGCGATGCTGGCGGATCATTTGCATAACCTCATTCATTTAGATTCCCTCCAAATAGTTAGTTTTCTGTAGAAGTCTCAGGAGACAGTGTTTAATTATATGGTTTCCATGGAAACCATAATAACAAGGAAAGGAGGTTCTGTCAAATGGTTTCCTTGGAAACCGTGGTATAATGAAAAGAAAAAAGGTAGGCTTGCCTTATGCCAGATATGAATGATGATTTGCTTCAGCTCAAAAACCGCATAGAAAAATCCATGTACCGGATTCTCATCAGCGAAACCGACGAGGACCAGGATCGGCTTTGGCTCATGGAGCATATCTCCAACGACCGGCTAAAAAGGATGCTGCCCCGCCTATCCCTCTCAAGCCTGCATGTTTTGGATGTGATCGATATGCATGAAGGCATCAAAGGAGTCGATATCGCCCGCGAAATGGAGATAACGAAAGGCGCCGTTTCTAAAATTACCCGCAAATTGTTGGATCAGGACCTGATTAGAAAAATTCAACTGCCGGACAACCTGAAAGAAATTTATTTCTCCGTGACTCCGCTCGGCGCCGAATTGGCCGAACTGCACCGGGTATTCCACCAAGAACAGGACCGAAAATCGATGGAATTGTTAACCAGTTTCGACGCGGCGTCGCTGGAAATCGTGGCAGACTTTCTGGAGAAGTTGGCCAGCCTGCGGTAGCCAAAATTCTACTTGGCAGAAGGTTTTTATCGGCGAAGTCGACAGATTCCTAGTCTTAAGTCTAGGTTCAGACACCCCCTAAGACGGTTATATTAGGCAAATAAGGTCGGATATAATGGATTTATATCTCACAGAGCGTGATTTATGAAGCCAAAAGGGGTGTTTGAATATGAAGGTAACAGAAGCGACTGCAATG
The DNA here is from genome assembly GCF_003337355.1 of Fontibacillus phaseoli. Classification (GTDB taxonomy): domain Bacteria; phylum Bacillota; class Bacilli; order Paenibacillales; family Paenibacillaceae; genus Fontibacillus; species Fontibacillus phaseoli. The sequence goes on from NZ_QPJW01000006.1 coordinate 78,164, forward strand.
GAGCGGGCAGGCAAGGTGAATTGGGTGCTTTTTAATCCAAAAACCTATGCAACGATCCTCTATTTATTGCTATCTCTCCCGTTAGGGATTATTTATTTTACAGTAGCGATAACGGGACTTACCCTATCCATCGGTTTAACTCCAATATTTATCGGAATACCGCTGTTTTTTGGAGTAGCCAAGCTGTTGAATGGGATCGTGAATTTTGAACAAAACATGATTAGACAAATTTTAGGTTTACCTGCTCCTTCTGTATCGTATACCTATAATCAACAATCTGAAGCCGGGGAGAACTGGTTGAAGCGAATGGTGAGAGGCTTTGAGGGTGGGCTATTCATTCGAAATCTGCTGCTTGTATTACTAAGATGTGTAACAGGCATTGTATTCTTTGTTATCATGGTAACGGCGATTTCACTAGGACTAGGATTAATTGCTCTTCCAGTCGTGCATATCATTTTGATGAATGAAATGCAGCTTGATATTTTAGAGAATAGCTTGTTTAGTTATTTTCATATAGATTGGACTTATAATCAGCAATATCTGCTGTACGTAGGCCTTGGCCTTGTGTTTTTCTGGCTAGCGCTGCGCGTCGTGAATGGACTCATGCAAATTCAGCGCAGAATCATGTATGTGGATGAGCCATATCAGCAGCCGTCAGTGCCGCCAATGGAAGCACAAATACATGCGCCCGTTGAGTCGCAATATTATGAGTACCAAGAGGATCAGCCCACTCAAGGGATGATGCAGCCAGCCCATAGAGAGCTTTAGAAGTTCTCTTTTTTAAATCCACTACTTAGCGTATCGTACCTCATCAACACACTACGGCGAATTGTGGTTTTCACAGCCGTGGTTCGACTCCACCATGAAAAGCCCGACCACACGCGGACGGGCTTTTGCTATACCCCGAAATTGTAGACGGGTTGGAGATGACTGAAAAAAAGCGCAGGCACAGCATGAGGAACATATCTGTTCCTACGCTGTGCCTGGTGTTATCTATGTTTTATTGTTCCAATATCCGAACCAATAGGGTTACCGCTTCCGCCCGGGTCGCAGTACCGTTCGGAACGAACTTATTGTCACCGCGGCCGTCCACGATGTCCAGCTTGCGAACCGCCTCAATTGCGCCTTTCGCCCACTTCGGGATATCCTTATCGTCCGCGAAACCGGTCGTTGTGCCTGCTTCAGCAGACAGTTTAAGCGCTCTAGCGATCATCGCTGCCATTTCGGCACGGGTAATACGCGCATTCGGCCGGAAGCTGCCGTCCGCGTACCCGCTCACAATGCCTGCTTCAACAGCATTCGCAATTTCTTGCTTCGCCCATCCGCCGAGTTTGGCCTCGTCCGTAAACGCAGGCGCTGAACCTGTTTCTTCCAGCTTAAGCGCCTTGGCCAGCATGACCGTAAATTCGGCGCGGGTAATGGCGGCATTCGGCTTGAACGTTCCATCCGGATAGCCGCTGACAAGCTTCATGCCCGCCGCGCTCAGGATGGCGCTCTTCGCCCAATGTCCCGCGATGTCTGTGAACGATGGCGCCGGCGCGTTCGGTTCGCCGCTTTCGTCTTTCTTTTCGCCTACAGCCATGACCGCAAACTTGGTGAAGTGATCCACCTCGGCCGTAATTCGATCGCCGTTCACGACGCCGCCTATTTCAGTCCATACTTTCTTTGCATCGTCATAGTAGAAGATAGCGACTCTTTGATTGTCTCCTACAAGAGACGGATCGAACTTCATCGAGATGACGATCGGCTTCTTAAAGTTGCTGGTCATATTTTTCGTTAATTCATAGACGTTGCTGACAAGCGTTTCCTTATCGAATACGAGGTTTGCCGTACTGTTCAGCTTCTCGATCTCGATGCGCAGCTCTTGCTCCGCCGCCCCAGCGCCTATCGTAAGGATAACTTCTTTATCGAGGCTGACCTCGCCGGCCCGTCCGCTCGGAATAAGAATGATGCCGTTGGTCGATTCGATGACGGAAGTATTATTGCCATTACCTGTGCCGCTGCCGCTGACCGGCGTCTCCGGTTGCGGATCCTTCGGCGTCTCCGGTTGCGGAGCATTCGGTGTTGCCGTCACGGCATTGGAGAACTTGCTCTCGCCCCCCGCTCCCACGGCTTTCACTGAGAACGCGTATCGCGTGCCATTCGTCAGACCGGTTACTGTGTATGCGGTTTCCGTGACGTTCTCCTGCACTTGCACCCAATTGGCCGGATCAACCGGAGCCGCAGACCCTGCATACTTGTAAACGACATAGCGATCCGCACCAGCCACGGCATCCCAACTCAGCGAAACTTTCCGGTCTTCCGCCAAGGCGGCAAGATGAACCGGCGCTGCCGGAACCTGCGACAATGTCGAATTCGGCGTCGCCGTCACGACATTGGAGAAATTACTCTCGCCTCTCGCATCTACGGCTTTCACCGTGAACGCATAGCTTGTTTCGTTCGTTAATCCGGTTACCGTATACGTAGCTTCCGTTACGCTAGCTTGAACCAGCTGCCAGTTGCCCGGATCGGCCGGCGCAGCCATGCCTTCATATTGGTACACGGAATAGGTGACGCTTTCCGCCGGAGCGTCCCATTTTAAGGTTACGGATCGGTCACCGGGCGCCGCCGTCAAATTCGCAGGCGAAGCCGGAACAGATGCTTCATCCGACGATGGGATCACTTCCTTAGACGGCTTGGATGCCGCCGAATCGCCTTGAGCGTTCGTCGCGACTACCGTAAAGGTATACGCCGTACCGTTCGTCAAACCGGGGACGGTGATTGGGCTGCCCGAACCTTCCGCCGTCACAACAGCTTCTCCGTTTGCCCACGCGGTTACCTTATAGCCTGTAATTTCGCTTCCGCCGTTATGGACCGGCGCAGCAAAGCTCACCTCAACGGACCCGTCATGACCGACGGCATGCACATCGGCAGGCGCATCCGGGGCGGTAGCAAGAGCCGAATACACTTTAAATTCCCAGAGTGAGTAGCCGTATGTGGTCCCTCTTTTCGTGCCATACATCTGAACGTATCTTGCATTCACGGGTTCGAAGGAGATTCTATCGATTCCTCCGTCTCCGGTTGTGGTACTGTAAACCGTAGTCCAATTCGTCGCGTCGTCGGAAACCTGAATTTGGTACGCCTTTCCATACGCGTCTTCCCAATGTAGATCAACCTCCTGGATCGATTGGCTAGAGCCAAGATCGACATAGATCCACTGCGTATCGGAATAGTTAGATCCCCAACGGGTACTAAGTGAGCCATCGACCGCATAGCCGGGCCCGACGTTCGCTGCTCTGGACGAGCTTGCCTCTACCGGCTTGCCTTCTGCAAGATTGGGCGGTACTGCTTCATACACGTTAAATTCATAAAGCGAGTAGCCATTTCCGGTACCCTGCTGAACTCCTTGCATACGAACGTACCTGGCATTGATCGGACTGAAAGAAATGTCGTCGATTCCTCCGTTACCCGTCGTCGTTGAGTAAACATCACTCCAGGTGACAGCGTCGTCCGATACTTGAATTTTATAACTCTTCCCGTACGCTTTCTCCCAATTTAGCCTAACTTTATTGATCGAAAACTGATTTTGCAAATCAACATAAATCCATTCATTATCCGAATTGTTTGAACCCCAATACGAAGTTCTGTAAAGATCCGTAGCATTCGAGGCAAATAGGTTGTCTTTGCTGGATGAAGCGGTCGCACCTTTAGTATAAGCGAGATCGAATCCGCTATCGTCGATGGAGGACCCCTCATTCAAAGTCATGCTTCGGCCTGTGAACGTATCCTTGCCGAGCCTATAGCTTGTCGTGGATGTTTCTCCGTTTCGATTCAGCGTCACGTTCACTGTAATCCCCGGTGTTTCGGGATTGGCGACCGAAATACGGACAGGTGCTGAAGATTCGTCGACGATAACCATGGCGGGTTGATCTACTGTAACAATCAAACCGTCTCTCACCGTCACCGTTCCGGGTTGATAAAACAGCAATTCCGCAATCCCCAGCGACTCATGCCGGACAGCCTGGACGGATGATGTATTCGAAAGAATACTTATCGGGTTGTCGCTCGCGTAGTTGCTGACCTCTCCGGAGGTTTTGTTCGGCAATACGATGTATTGATAGGAAGCGTTAGTTGGTTTCACGCCATGATCGAGCCAAATTGAAAAAATCGGCTTGGTAATCGCCTCCGTTGAACTTCCCGTGATGACGTCACTCCATTTTCCGGTTTTCGTCTCCCGCTTTACTTGAAAATCCGTCGGATTCGGGAATATATAGCCGATATTATCGTTATAGGCCCAGCGTCCGTTGGTTTGCATCGTTCCGTCTGCTAGGGGATTGCCATCTACGAGAACTTCGCCTATCGCCTGACTTTGGTTCAATGTCGTATGGATCGGCGCGGTATTCGTAGAAGCGATTCCTGCACCAAGCGCCACCATTTCGTCATCGAAAAAGAAGTAGCCTTTCTTTCCGCTTGTATTCAACTTGTTAAAATCAAATGCGGTGGCTCCATAACGCTCGTTTGTCACTCCGCCTACAAACGTTTTGGGATTGTTGAAATTTCCGTCTTTCGTGAGTGCGTACGGGGCCGTCGTACCGGGAACATGGGCCCAGTCCATCAACCGGTAAACGGGTCTGTATTCGTCGCCGGTTCTCTGAATGGCGGTGGCTCCTTGCGGCGTCCAGAACAACAGGTTATATCCGCTGGGATTGATCGTTCTCCATTCGCCGCCTTTAACCGTGCTGGAGGCCATTTTGACCGTAATTCCGTAGTCAGTTCGCATATGGGAGGAGACAAGCGTTTGCCATTGCGTTATATTGTTGGCGTTCAGTCCGTTGCTCGTGCTCGTGCCGATCCTGCGAATATTGTCAAGGAAACTTGCAAACTCCGTAGCCCTCTTCGGATTGGCCGCCTGCATCCATTGCATCGGATCTTCATAGAAGGTCAAAGCCGCGCTCGAATAATCCGGCCAATCAGGTCCATTCATCCCCATGCCCAGATCGGCAACATCGCCTTTCACGAGATACCTGGTGCCGTCCAATAAATATGACGATAACGAATCAATCGCCGCCTCGCTGAACGAGAACACGGTGCCCGAGGCAATGTAGGCCCAGAATGACATATCTCTGGCAAAGCTTCTTCCATAGCCCGTCGTATAATTCGTTTTGCCATGCATAAAAAAGGACATGTCCGACTGGATTCCCGTCACGGTCGTCGTCACATTCGACAATACGTTAAACGCATTCACGGCGTTCCGAACGATCTGGGCATCCTCCAGCAACAAGCCCCGGTACATATAATTTTGATTGTACCAGGACGAATTGGCCCCATCGACAGTGTGAGGGCTGCTGTCTAACGTGCCAATAATATTGGAGGCTTGCGTTGCCGTTAAATAGCCTTCACATAAAAGCGCAATTTTTTCCAGCCTTAGTTGTTTGCCGATTCCGGTCTCCCACCAGTTGGTTGAAGTCGGCTTTACCGTGAACCAATAATCCAGCGCCTTTTGAATACCATTTAACAACGTTTCACTATGATAGTTTGGATCATTCGGGTCGGCAAAAGCCTGCGCCATCGACTGCATCCGGTCTAATGCAAGGTAGGGTGACCAACCTCTCCCATTGGCGGCGGAAGTTGTACTCGTGTAATCGACATCGTCCCAGCTTCCATCCGGTTTTTGATTGGATAAATAAGTACCTGCCTGTGATTTGAAGGTCCATTCGACCCGACCGTTCGTTCCGTCATTTATGATATCTTTGGAGATGTAAAAATCAACCATACGCTTTTTCATCATTTTCATGTCAGCGATCTCTTGAGAAGCATTCGTCTCCTCGGGAGTGCTCGCCGATACGGGCGAGTATAAAAATAGGGACGATATCATTGAACAAACAATAACAAGACAGATCCACCTCTTTACAAACCTTTGCATTTGGTTAGTCATTCACATGCGCTCCTTTGCTTAACTAATCTAAAAAATCTGATGATAGCGCTTTCCAATTCATGGATTGAAGACCGTTTACTTGTCAAGTTGCTTTTGCATCGTTTTCCTCCTTTCATCGAGACCGGCCATCATCAGCGTCCCGTTATCTATGCCGTTACCTTACCAAGCCCTCGCCGCAACGGCAATTCCTGCAAGCGCCAATTTTTCCTGCAAGCGCAGATTTACGAACTTCCCAAAAACAACACTATTTCAAAAATAAACGATTTTGTAGACGGTAATGCCCGTTATGCTATAATTAATCCTTAATTTATAAGCTTGGCAGGTATTATTGCGAAAGTTCTAGAGCCATGAAATTCAGACTTACAAAGGTTCGCAAACTTGGATATTCAGGTGCAGTACATTTCGCTTTCGGCAATAGGCTACTTAATCATCAGGAAACACGGGATGTGGTACAAAGGCCTATTTGTATGTCTATATCATGCTAGTTAAGTGACTTGAAAATGAAGGTTTTATTTCATGATGTGAAATATAATGGGGATTGCGAGGATAATCACTTGATAAAACCAAGTGTGTTCCAGGCTGCAAAAATCGATTAAGACAGGAGTGCAATGGATGCAGTTTACCAATCCCGTGATCCCCGGCTTTCACCCGGACCCTAGTATTTGCCGGGTAGGTGACGACTATTATTTGGTTACGAGCTCGTTTGAATATTTTCCCGGCGTACCTATTTTTCATAGCAAGGACCTTGTCCATTGGCGGCAGATCGGCCATTGCTTAACAACCGAAGAGCAGCTTCCGCTCGCCAATGCATGGAGTTCAGGGGGAATCTATGCTCCGACTCTTCGTTATCACAAGGGCTGGTTTTATATGGTGACTACTAATGTAAGCGGAGTCGGGAATTTCTACGTTAAAACGATGAATCCCGAAGGTCCCTGGTCGAAGCCCATCCAGGTTGCTCAGGACGGCATAGATCCTTCTCTTTTGTTCGATGATGACGGCCGCGTATATTTTCAATCTGCACGTAACGGCGGTATATATCAATGCGAAATCGATATCGAATCCGGGAGTATGTTGACCGGGAGTCGCTTGATCTGGACAGGATCGGGCGGGGCACATCCCGAAGCGCCTCACTTATACAAAATCAATGATCAATATTATTTGATGATCGCCGAGGGCGGGACCGAATACGGACATATGGAGACCGTAGCCAGAAGCAATGATCCGTTTGGGCCTTATGAATCCTGTCCTCATAATCCTATTCTTTCAAACCGAAGCATGGATAGCAAAATACACGCAACGGGCCATGCGGATCTGGTCCAAACCCAGGACGGCAGTTGGTGGGCCGTTTGCTTAGGAGTAAGGCCTGTTTCCTATCCATACAGGCACCACCTGGGGAGAGAGGTTTTCCTCGCGAACGTAAGCTGGAGTGCTGACGGATGGCCGATCGTTGGCAACGACGGTCACATTCATCCCCTAATGGAAGCGCCTGAATTACCGGAAGTGCGTTGGCCGGAGAAGCCGGTCAGAGACGACTTCAACCGTTCCCGGCTGGGAATGGATTGGACATTTTTACGAAATCTCAAGCAAGGCTGCTGGTCGTTGGAAGAACGGCCGGGTTATCTTGTTCTGCATGGCAATCAAACGTCTTTGAACGATATCGGTTCTCCGGCCTTTGTAGGGCGACGGCTTTGTCATTTCTCCAGCAATATTCGAGCAGCGATGGAATTTGAGCCGCTTATAGATGGGGAAGAGGCCGGTTTAACCGTTTATATGAACGAGAAGTATCATTACGATCTTGCCGTAAGGCGCGAGAGAGGACGGAAGATGATCGTTTTTCGCCGGACGGTCGGCTCGATGAAGGTAGAAGAAATGCGCGATTGCCCTGAGGGGGAAGTGGTGCTTCAAATTAAAGCTCTTCTCGAGAAGTTTGAAGCATCATTCCAAACCATTGAATCGAAGGTGTTTGAGATGGGATGGGGCGAAACTCATTTGCTTTCCACAGAAGTAGCGGGCGGCTTTACAGGCGTGTTTATGGCGATGTATGCAACGAGTGAATCGGAGCAAGTTACCCCCGCGTATTTTGATTGGTTTGATTATGAACCGGTGAATTAAATTCACCGGTTTTTTCGGTAGGTTTGAGGCGACATCCCATAGGTCTTTTTGAATAGGCGGGCCAGATAATTACTGTCATTAAATCCGCACGCATAGGAGATATCCGTTACTGAAAGATGGGTTTGTTTTAAGAGCATGCAGGCTCTTTCGAGACGAAGCCGCTGAAGATAAGCGATCGGCGTCGTTTGATAATACGCTTTAAAAATCCGGTTTAAGTGTCTTATGGAAATATTCGATTTTGCGGCAACTTCCTCCAACGCGATCGGCTCGAGATAGTGATCTTCAATATAGGAGACCGCATTCGCAAGGTGGATCAGGCCGCTGTCGAGGTCTTTTTCGCCATTGTCATAATGTCTGGACAAATAAACGACGAGTTCCATGAAGCGCGAAGCGAGCAAGGTTTGATGACCGGGAAGCTTGGACTCGTATTCCCCGACCATGAAAGAGATGAGAGACGCAACATATTCCAGGCTTGAAATCGACAAATTTAATTTGCTTTTATAAGCGGTGATATTTCGATAAAACGGTTCCAAAATGAAAAGCGCCTGAAACCCATTCAACGTCCGCAGATCGGGGCCGGCGGATTCAAGCATCTCCGGCTTGTACATAATGTTGCAAATCTTAAAGTCCTGAGGCTCTTTATAGGCATGAGAAGTACTGCCGTTAATAACAAAAACATGGCCCTTTTTGATAAATGATTCTTCGTTATTGACGATATGAGTAGCGTGTCCATTCAGGACAATGACTAATTCGGAGAAGTCCACGTGACTATGATCAAAGGTGTCTTCCTCGTGTCCTCCGTATTGAATGAAAAAGGGGAAATGCTCATCCCTCGTAAACCAGTTTAAATATACATTACTCAAAGGATCACCGCCTGATTATGCATATGTCTATATCATGCTATTGAATGACTTGAAAATCAAGGTTTGCCTATAAACGATGCGATAGAATAAGGAATGTAAGCAAGGCCGTAATTCGCCGGGTGGATGGTTTGCAGCCATTAAAGAAAGCGTATTCAATTGATGTTTGTTTCGAGAAATATACAGGGGGAAAGGATGATTAGATGCGAAGCTTGAACAAGAACTTTGGAATTCTTTTATTGGCAAGTATGCTGCTTGTCAGTGCAGGCTGCGGCAATTCGGGAAATAAAACCGTGAATTCAGGGGATTCAACCCGTGGAGACGATACTAGCCCCATCTCATTTACCTTTTTTGGTGCTGATGCGAATCCAAACTGGAACAACATGCAGGATGAAGTGGGTAAGGAAATAACGGCCAAAACCGGAGTCACCATCGACGCGGAGTTTGATATCGGCAGCGGCGGAGGACAAGACAAAATCTCCATGATGGCGGCAAGCGGCGATTATCCGGATCTTATTTTCGCTAAGGGTGAGCTCGGTAAACTGGTGGATACGGAGGCCATTCTAGATCTCACTGATTTGATTGAGGAACATGCCCCTAATATCAAAAAGATCATGAGCGAGAACATGAACCGCATGAAATACAGCAATGAAGATCAGGCCATCTATGCGATCCCGACCAATATCGGAGTTGACCAGCAATATTTCGATGCTACGAACGGCTTTCAAGTTCAGCATCGCGTACTGAAGGAACTGGGCTATCCGGAAATCAAAACGATCAATGACTTTGAAAACGTACTTAGGGAATACGCAGAGAAGCATCCGACTACGGACGGCCAACCTACAATTCCGCTCACGCTGAATGCGGATGGTTGGAAAATGTTGATTACGGTCACCAATCAGGCCAATAACACGACGGGCGGCATGAACGACGGCGAATATCATGTGGACCCCGAAACTTATGAAGCGATGCTTCACTATAAACGACCGGTAGAACGAGAATATTTTCGCTGGTTGAACAAGCTGTACAATGATGGATTGCTCGATAAGGATTCTTTTGTCCAAAAAGAAGATCAATATAAAGCGAAAATCGCCAGTGGCCGCGTACTGGGTTTGACTTCGGTGGACTGGGAATACGCTGAAGCTGAAAATGCATTGAAAGCCGCGGGCAAATATGAATATACGTATGCGCACTTTCCGGTTACGCTGAGCGAAGAATACAAGGATCATGCCATGCAGTCTTTCGGGGTTGATGGCTATGGCATTAGTATTACGACCGCTTGCAAAGATCCGGTCCGCGCGATCAAGTTCCTTGACTGGCTGGCATCCGATGAAGGTCAAGTGTTAAGAAACTGGGGGATCGAGGGTAAGCAATATATCGTCGAAAACGGTACCCGCGTCATTCCTGCCGATGTTCTCAACAAAAAAGTCAACGATGCCAACACGTTTGCCAAAGAAACGGGCGTCGATTTGTATACGACCTTTGCTCCGCGCTACGGGGATGGCGTCAAAGATTCCACAGGCAATTATTATACAACCAATTTCCCGGAACAAATCATCGCCAAATATTCGGATGTCGAAAAGGAAACGTTAGCCGCTTATAAGGCAAAGACTTGGAAGGAACTGTTCCCAAGCGAAGACGAACTTCCTGTCAAAGAGTGGGGCGCCTTGTACAATATGCAGGTTCCAACAGACGGAGAATATCAGGTCATTTCTAAGAAAACCCAAGATATCGTCCAAAAAAGAATTCCAGAGGCGATTTTGACCAAAGCGGACAAATTTGATCAAGTTTATGACGACTTCCTCGCCGAGTTGGATAAAGTCGGAGCCGAGAAGATGGAGAAGGAATATACAGAGCTGGTAAAGGCCAGAGTTTCGCTCTTTACGGGTAAGAATATAGAATAAAGCGTAATGTATTCATAATTTCCGATATTTACTCGGTATGACGAGTGAATATCGGTTTTTTTACATGAATCAGAACTCCCTTGACAACCTGGAATATCATGGTATTATTTAACCGACAGGCAGTCGGTCGGTAATGAAGGAGGTTCCCAAAAATGAGAGTTAAAAAAGAGGCGGAAGAACGCAGAAACGAAATCCTTGACGCGGCGGATGAGCTTTTCGGTCAGAAGGGCTTTGACGGCACGAGTACAAATGATCTTCTTGAAAAGGTAGGAATAGCGCGGGGAACGCTGTATCATCACTTCAAGTCGAAGGAGGATATTATGGATGCGCTGATTGAGCGCTATAATAGCTCCATTTTAGGTGCGGCGCAGGAAATTGCCGCGGATAAAAGCATCCCCGTCATCGAGCGCGTGATTCGCGCCGTAATGGCACTGAATATCAGCAGCGGCGGGAGCAGCAGTGAGGAAATTATGGAGCATATTCACAAGCCGCAGAACGCGCTTATGCATCAGAAAATCCAGAAGAGCATCATTAACGGCGTTACGCCGATCCTGACGGGAATCATTCGCGAGGGTATCGAGCAAGGAATGTTCAGCACCCCGTTCCCGTATGAATGCATGGAGATGGTCGTGATCTATGCCAATACCGTTTTTGATGAGGATATGGTACCCATGACGGAGGAGGAGCGCGCTTCACGAGTGCTGGCTTTTATTTGCAACGTAGAAAGGCTGCTCGGTGCCGAAAGCGGAAGTCTTATGGATGTCATGAAGATGTTTGGAGGAGGAGATGGAGGAGGCCATGAGTAAACGAGGCAAATCCTTCGGAAAGTTCCTCCTGCTGTGGTCCGGACAGCTGATCTCGGCCATCGGAAGCGGGCTTACGTCGTTCGGGCTGGGGATTCATGTGTTCCAGCAGACGGGCAAGGCATCGGCGATGGCGCTTGTAACCTTGCTTGCGTTTCTGCCGTCGCTCCTCTTAGGCGCTTTTGCGGGAGTGCTTGCGGACCGTTATGATCGCAGGCTTTTAATGGTTCTGGGCGATGGCCTTTCCGCACTGGGACTTGTATTCATCCTCCTATGTATGCTTGGTGGAGAAGCGCAGCTATGGCAGATTTGCGTGGGAGTTACCTTAAGCTCGGTGTTTTCATCGCTGCTCGAACCCGCATACAGAGCTACGGTTACGGATTTGCTTACCGAGGAGCAGTACACGAAGGCAAGCGGTCTGGTCCAGGTGGCGGGCTCGGCAAAATTTCTGATTTCTCCGGTCATTGCCGGATTTTTACTCACCGTTTCGGATGTAAAGCTGTTGCTTGTCCTCGACATTTGCACTATTTTTGTCACTGTGATTACTACTCTTGCCGTACGCAGCGGCCTTGCCTCCAAGGCAAGCGAACAGACCAAGTCGTTTATCCGTGAATTCAAAGACGGTTGGAGCGCGGTTTCCGAAAACAGAGGCGTGTTTGTCCTTGTCATCATGACCTCGGTGCTGACCTTGTTCCTCGGAGTAATTGAAACGTTGTCCATACCGATGTTGCTTGCTTTTACGGACAGTTCCGCAGTTGGAACGCTTGAAACCATCGTCGCTTCGGGAATGCTCGTATCCAGTGTGCTATTAGGATTCCTTCCGATCAAAAAAGATTACGTGAAAATTCTCTCAATATCTCTGTTTTGTGTAGGTGTGTTTATGGCGGGGTTCGGATTTCGCGAAAATATGGTGTTGATCTGTATTTCGGGATTTCTCTTTTTTGCCATGATGCCGTTTGCCAACGCAAGCCTGGATTTTTTGGTTCGCACCAACCTTGATAATTCCGTTCAGGGCAGAGCGTGGGCATTGATCGGAATCCTTTCTCAGCTTGGGTTTGTTGCCGCTTATGCGTTTTCGGGTCTGCTGGCGGATTATGTGTTCACTCCATTATTGGTTGAAGGCGGCCTGCTTGCCGATAGTGTGGGAAAGATCATCGGCACGGGCAGCGGCAGGGGAACGGGATTGCTCATTATCATCGCCGGTATGCTGTTATGCATGACTTCGATCCTTCTGTATCACCTGAAACCGGTTAAAAAGCTTGAATACGGAGGTGACTTATGTATTACAGAATAATCCGTAATGATATAGCCAAAAGCAAGCTGATCACGTTGGCAACCATGTTCTTTGTTGCTGCCGCGGCGATGCTGGTTTCCCTTGCGGTGATGCTCGTCGTAAATCTTTCGGGCGCAATAGATACGCTTATGACGCGGGCGGAAACGCCGCATTTTATGCAGATGCATACGGGGGAAATCGATACGGCCCGGCTAACGGAATTTGCGGAGCGGAACGGCCATGTCGACGAATTTCAGGTGCTGGAATTCCTCAACATGGACGGTGCGCGGATTAGATTAGGCGATACTTCGCTTGCGGATAATGTTCAAGATAACGGATTCAGCATCCAGAGCGAAAAGTTCGACTATCTGCTTGATCTTGACGGAAACGTCATCCATGCATCCGACGGCGAGCTTTATGTTCCGCTAAGTTATATGAAGGACAACACCACAAAGGTCGGCGACAAGGCCGTCATCAGCGGAAAGGAGTTTGTCGTTGCGGGATTTCTCCGCGATTCGCAAATGAATTCCACGCTCTCCTCCTCCAAGAGATTTCTTATCAGTAAAAATGATTACGCAGAAATTAAAAACCTGGGAAGCACGGAGTATCTGATTGAGTTTAGATTGAAGAATTTGGCGGCGCTCGGCGCATTCGAAACCGCTTATGCCACCGCAGGACTTGAAGCGAACGGACCGACGGTTACTTATCCGCTGTTCAAAATGATCAACGCCATTTCCGACGGGATGATGATCGGGGTAATCCTGCTTGTCAGCGTGCTCGTCGTTGCCATCGCGTTGATGTGCATCCGTTTTACGCTCCTTGCGAAAATCGAAGACGACTACCGGGAAATCGGTGTTATGAAGGCCATAGGGCTGCGCGTTTTCGACATTAAGAAAATATATCTTGCTAAATACGCGGCTATGGCGGCGGCAGGTTGTATTCTCGGATTTGGACTTTCGTTCATATTCAAAGGCCTGCTTCTTGAAAATATACGGCTTTATATGGGGGAAAGCAATCATTCTTCTTTAGCCTTACTTTTTGGAATCATCGGCATCCTGCTTGTATTCCTTGCCATCATGGCCTACGTAAACGGAGTGCTAAGACGCTTTCGGAGAATATCTCCCGCCGAAGCCGTCCGCTTCGGCACTTCGCAGGAAAAAGCCGCAGGTGCAAAGCGCCTTAACCTGAGCGGCAACCGGCTGTTTAACACGAACGTATTTCTCGGAATCAAAGACGTTCTCGCAAGGAAAAAACTTTACGCCACCATGCTTTCGGTGCTGATCATTTCGGCATTTATCATCATTGTTCCGCAGAATCTGCACAACACGATTTCCTCAAAGGGGTTCAGCCAATATATGGGGATAGGTGACGCCGATATGCGCATAGACCTCCAGCAGACCGACCATATTTCCGAAAAAGCCGCTGAAATTGTAATGACGATGAGCGGCGACAGCGCCATTTCAAAGGTTGTCGTGCTTACTACAAAAACGTTCCGGGCCAAGACGGAGGACGGGGCGGAGGAAAGATTGAAAATCGAGCTCGGCGACCATTCCGTCTTCCCCGTAAAATATTCCGAGGGCCGGGCTCCCGCTGCGGAAGACGAAATTGCGCTTTCGGCCATGAACGCCAATGAACTGGGCAAAAAGGTCGGGGATGTCATTACACTGACGATGGAAGGGAAGGGCAATAATCTCAAGGTAAGCGGCATTTACTCCGACATTACCAACGGAGGTAAAACCGCAAAGGCCGTTTTCGCCGACAATTCGGGTGACGTGATGTGGTACGTAATTTGTGCGGAGCTTTCGGATCCATCTCTGATCGGCAGTAAGGTTTCGGAATATGGTGACAGGTTTGATTATGCCAAGGTGTCGGACATCGACGACTATATAAAACAGACCTTCGGCTCGACCATAAGCTCCGTCGAAAAGGCCTCATATGCTGCTATTGTCGTTGCGCTGATGATCACGGTATTGGTTACCCTGTTGTTTATGAAAATGCTTGTCGCAAAAGACAGATCTTCCATTAGCGTGATGAAAGTGTTCGGTTTTACCAACTCGGATATTCAGGCACAGTACATTTCGCGCTCAGCATTCGTTTTGATTCTCGGAATTGCTCTTGGCACGCTTCTGGCTAATACGCTCGGAGAGAGGCTTGCGGGCGCGGTGATCTCCTCCTTTGGAGCGTCGGCGTTTCATTTTACCGTCCATCCGATTTCCGCGTACCTGCTTAGTCCGCTGATGATGATCGGCTCGGTGCTTATCGCCACCCTGATCGGCACATCGCGGGCGGGACAAATCCAAATTTCCGAAAATATAAAGGAGTAGGCCTATGAAGAAGATCATTATCGGGGATCAGATCATTAAATCTTTCGGCGAGGGGGATGAAAAGCGTAATGTTCTTGACGGAGTGTCAGCCTACATTAACGAAGGCGAGTTCGTTGCGGTTATGGGGCCTTCGGGCTCGGGAAAATCAACGCTGATGTTTGCGCTGAGCGGGACGGATGGAATTAATGGCGGAAAAGTCGCGGTTGACGGCAGGGATTTATCGGAGATCGGGGAGAATGAGCTTTCGGATCTGCGCAGGACCCAAATGGGATTCGTTTTTCAACAGCCGACGATGCTGAAACATCTGAATATCCTCGACAACATCATACTTCCGTCGATGCGGGGTAACCGAAGAAATGCCGCCGACATTACGAAAAAAGCAAGAGCGCTTATGAAAAGGGTGGGCATTTCCGAGCTTGAAAAGCGCGACATTACGCAGGTTTCGGGAGGTCAGCTTCAACGTGCGGGAATATGCCGGGCGCTTATGAACAGCCCGAGGATTATTTTCGGCGATGAGCCTACGGGCGCGCTCAACTCCCAATCCGCGGAGGAGATTATGGACCTGTTGTCCGAGATCAACGCGGAGGGTACCGCGATTATGCTAGTCACCCACGACGCCAAGGTTGCGGCGCGGAGTGAGCGTATTCTATTTATGCGCGACGGAACCCTCGTAAGCGATCTGAAACTTCCGAAGTTCGACAGGACGAATCTGGAGGACAGGATCGGGAAAGTCACGGAGAAAATGAGGGAATTGAGAATTTAGATGGAGGCAAAAGAAAGCAACCTCCGTCCGAAGCGGATAGAGGTTGCTTTTCTTAAATATTACAGGAAGCAAGCCCGCGACCCCATGGATGATGTCTTACCCCATAATGATCCGCACATGGTTCTCGGCTTCCATTTCGGCGACCGGGATCAGATTGCCCTGGATTTCTTTGCCGTTAATAATGATGTGGGAAACTCCTTTTTGTACACCGTTTGTGTTTTCCACTTGAATATTCAGCTGCTTGCCGCGGAATTCCCGCACCATGGAGAAGTCCTTCCAGTCGGAAGGAACGCACGGGTTAATCCGGAGGCCATCAAACTGCGGTTGAACCCCCATGATGCCCTCCACCAAAGAGACCATCACCGTCGAGGCGGTGCCGGTGAGCCAATGGACATGCGCCCGGCCTTGATACGGGCTGTCTTTGGACTCGACGAACTGTCCATGCACGTAGGGCTCGAGTTTGCGGATTTCGGCCTTATCGTTCATGCTGGCCGGGCTGCAATCCAGGAAATATTCAAACGCGCGATCTCCGTTGCCGATCATCGTTTCCGCCAAAATGAGCCATCCCTGCGGCTGGCTGAAGATGCCGGCATTCTCCTTGGTCGAGGCGTTGAAAAGGACCATCCGGGCTACGGGCATCCCATATTCTTTAAACGGCGGGTAGCATAACATGGTGCCGTATTCGGTCCGCAGATTGTCGTACACTTTGTCCATGGAAAGCTTCGCTTGATCCGGGCGGGCTGCGCCGCTTAATACGGCCCAACTTTGCGGATTCAGCCAGATTCTTGCCTCATCGTTCTCCCAGGAGCCGACCGTATAATTGTCTTCCGTAAAACCCCGGACGAATTGATCATTCTCCCAAGCATGCTTTTGAATATTCGCGTCCAGCTCATCAAGCAGGCCTTGTGCCCACTCTACATCGTCAGGCTTGTTCTTGTTCTGTGCGATTTCCATAAACACTTGGAAGGCCATGTACAGCTGGAAGGCGACGAATAGCGACTCTCCCTTGGCTCCAAGACGCAGACAATCGTTCCAGTCAGCGTAAAGTCCGACCGGCATGCCGTGGATGCCCATGCGATCCAAGCTGAATTGAAGCGCTTGGCGCAAATGCTCGTAAACCGTGTCCTCGCCTTGGTCCGAATAAGGAATCACTTCCTCCGTAAAGCCCCAGTTGCCGCTTTCTTTCAAATATTTGATGACGGTCGGGAACAGCCACAAAGCATCGTCGGCACGGTAGTGGGGATGGCCGGTTTCCTGCACGTATTCCGGGTCGTCGGGCGTGCCCTCATGCCCGGGGTTATGGTCGAATTTCACGAGCGGAAGACCGCCGCCGTTGGAGACCTGGGCGGAGATCATCAGTCTCAGACGTTCGAGCGCCATTTCATGATCCAGATGAATGATGCCTTGAATATCCTGCACGGTATCCCGATAGCCGAGTCCGTTGCGCAGACCGCAGTATTGGAAGGAGGCGGCACGGGACCAGATGAAGGTGATGAAGCATTGATAGGCGTTCCAAGTATTGATCATGCTGTTCAGATTTTCGCTTGGCGTTTGGACCTGAAAACGGTTAAGTTTGCTGTGCCAAAATGTTTTTAACTCTTCGAGTTCCTTGTCCACGACGGACAAATCGTGATAATGGCCGAGAATTTCGGACGCGCCTTGCTCGTCATACTGTCCCAGGAGAAAGGCAATTTCCTTTTCTTCTCCCGGTTGCAAATCCACGTTAATCTGTAGGGCACCGCAGGAGTTGGTGTTATAGTTTAGCGAATTGGCGCATTGGCCCATTTCGACGGAGGAAGGATTGCCGTAACCGCGGTAATCGCCGAGAAACGTATCCCGGTCGCCGTCGTAAGCGATAACCTCCGCGCCCGCGGCGCCGAAAAATCTCCAGCATTGGTCCTCGGGAACGTTTTCATTAATGGACTGGAGGATCATATTGTTTTTGTAATAGGTCCGTGAAATAAACAAAGTGTATTGAAGATTCACGTTATCCTGTTCATAGTTGTTATGGTTGGTGAATTCCACAAATCCGAAGAGAGCCAGTTTTCGGGCCTTGGAGCCATCATTGCGGACCTTCAGGCGCCACACCTCGTAAGTTTTGCCCAGCGGCACGTAATATAAGGTTTCCGTCCGGATGCTGTCATACTCCGAAACCAGGTTCGTGTATCCGGTTCCATGATGGCATACCGATTTGTACTGATCCAGATCCTTGCCTACCGGCTGCCAAGAGCCGGACCAATAATCCCCGTTCTCCAAGTCTCGCACATAAATATAGCGTCCCGGCTCATCCTTGGAATTGAAGTGATATCGGATATGCCGTCCGTTCGCGCCGGACTTTACAAAGCTGTACCCTCCTGCATTGCCGGAAATGATGGCGCCGTACTCCGGTGAGCCGAGGTAGTTCCCCAAGGGGCCGGCGTATTCGGCTTCGTAATGAGATACTCCTTGTTTTTTTCGTCAAAGTAGCCGTATTGCATGACCATTCCTCCTATTAAGTGGGTGATAGGCAGGACAATAAACGCGCGTTCACGAAGTGTTGAAGTATCCCAACCCAATCTAATCATAAGACGGATTTGAACAACCTAAAACCCCATATTTGTGAAAAATAAACAAAGGTTATCAAACCAATGAAGATTACAAATACTAATATTACCTCGATGCATGTGGTTCGACCGACCGCCGTCATGCAGCAAAGCACCGCGCGCTGGGAGCTGCGCGCGGAAGGTAGCCTGCCTTTTGTAGGCCTGCCTATACTTTCTTCAATGATGCCCTATAAACAGATAATCCATAAAATACTACGGCGGTAACAATCAGAACAAGGGTACTTGTTGTGGCGGTCGTTGTATAATCGCCAAAATTGAAGGTTACGCCCATCATATCCTTGAATTCAGCAGCGTTCTCTGAGGGCATTCCTTCAAATGATGAGGCTATGGGCGCCTCCATCATGACTTGACGGAACAGAGCTGCTGCATGAGAAACGGGGAACAGCTTAATAATCCATTGTACTCCTTCCGGGAGCATACTAATGGGAAGATAGATTCCCGTCAGAAAACCAATCAGCGTTCCGATAATCGTGCTTGCCGTTGCGAAGGCATTTTGGCTCTTAAAGAAAGACACGATAAAAAATATAATAGCTGTATTCACGAAGGCTGAAAGTACAATTAATACGAGCACCTTCAGCAAGACCGGCAGACTCATAATAGTCCCGCCATTAGCAATGATATAGATTTCGCCAAGCACAAGCGTAACGACACTCATAATCAGTGCAATGATAAATGCGCTAAGAACGTATCCGCCTGCAATACTATTTCTGCTTAACGGCGATGAATAGAAGTCCTTCGTTATCTTTTGTGTTTTATCATTGATCATGATGCCGAAAGCACCCATAGACGTCGTGAATGTGGTTACTGCCAGCATTCCCGCGATAATCCAGTTGTCCATCATTTCTCTCGCACCCGGTACATCCTTAAGATTGGATGTCCACACATCGCCGAGAAACAATACATAAAGTCCGAGTATAATAAATACGGCTAGCAGTGAGAAAAATACGGAAGACCTATCTCTGAAAAATATTTTGAGATTTCTCTTTGTAAATCCAATCATGCCCGCACCTCCTTGCCTGTTATACCGATGAAGGCGTCATCCATCGTCCCGCTTGTAACCTCAAAACCTCGAATGTGATCCTTGCAAGCTTCAATAATTGGCAGAGCGTCCATGGTAGATGGCAATGGAATCACGATTCGGTCAGCAATACAAGTATATGATGCATCCCGTTCATCTAATAGGAGGCACACCTGGTCGATATTTGTACAATTAAGAGATAGCTTATCGTGGGAGTAATTTTCCTTTAACTCTGCAGGAGTACCCTTTGCGGCAATTTGGCCATCATCAATGACCAGGATATAATCCGCTTCGGCGGCTTCTTCCATATAATGCGTGGTAAGAAAAACGGTCATTCCGGTTTTCTTTTGCAGGTGCTTAATTGTCTCCCATACGCTTTTTCTAGTCTGCGGATCAAGACCGGTGGTAGGTTCATCCAAAAAGAGAATGGTAGGCGTGTTGACAAGAGCCCGTGCAATGTCGCACCGTCTGCGCTGACCACCCGATAGTTTCCCATAGTGACGCTTCAATAAATCAGATACGCCTGTCGCGGTAGCCGCATTATGGACTGCATTGTCCAGTGCAGCACCCTTTAGTCCATAAAACCCGCCGCGAATTCTAAGGTTCTCTTCAATGGTCAGAAGCGGGTCGAGCAGTCCGTCCTGAAATACCACCCCGATGACGGAACGGATTTGATCATCTTCTCTGCCCAGCTCGTGCCCATTTAAGCTTACCTCTCCGCTGTCCTGCTTTAGAAAAGTACAAATGATGTCGATCGTTGTGGATTTGCCCGCACCGTTAGGTCCAAGGAATGCGAACAGCTTTCCCTTTTCTACGTAGAAACTAATTCCTTTCACAGCGTGAACATTCCCGTAAGATTTATGCAGATTGGATACCTCAATAATTTTATCCATTTCACACACACCTTGCTTTTATTTGATAGAAGTATGTACAAGGAAGCTATTTACAAATATTATACGTCTACAGAAGTGATAATCAATATTTATGTAATACTCTTCCTAAAAAGATCAGGAGGGCGAAAAGGGAATTTTCTTCCATGGCCAACTTTTTGATGTTAGGTTATATTACATACTAACACAAGGCTTCAAACCATGAGGTGGATGTCAAACTGCGTTAGGAGGAAACCATGGAATTTATCAAAAATCAACTAGACGGATATGGCATGAGCGAACAAACCATGGGTTATCTCTCGAATCTGATCATGGTTGTTTTTATAGCCGTGGTCTCTATACTGGCCAATTTTATAGCCAAAAAAATCGTACTGAAGACGATTATTCATATTGTCAATAACAACCGGTATACGTGGGACAATATCATTTTGGAGAAAAAAGTGTTCCACAAGCTGTCGCATCTCGTGCCGGCGATCATCATCTACTATTCCGCATCCATTTTTCCGCCCTATCAAGCATTGATTGAAAAAGCCGCATTCACCTATATGACTATTGTAACCATCACGGTGTTTAATGCGCTGCTCAATGCCTTTGATGCGATTTATCGCTCGTTTGAAGTCTCCAAGATTAGACCGATTAAGGGCTACATTCAGGTGGCGAAGATCGTTCTGTTCATCGTCGGCGGCATTGTGGTGATCTCGAACCTTATCGGTCAGAATCCCTTGATCATTCTCAGCGGGCTTGGTGCCTTATCGGCTGTTCTGATGCTAATCTTCAAGGATTCCATATTAGGTCTGGTGGCAGGCGTTCAATTATCATCGAATGATATGGTGCGTGTAGGCGACTGGATTGAAATGCCTAAATACCATGCGGACGGCGACGTGATCGACATTACCTTAAACACGGTAAAGGTTATGAATTTCGATAAGACGATCACGATGATTCCGAGCTACGCCCTCATCTCGGACTCGTTCAAAAATTGGAGAGGCATGCAAGCATCCGGCGGCAGAAGGATTAAGCGAAGCATCTTTATCGATACGAGCAGCATAAGCTTTTGTACCCGGGAAATGATTGATGAATTTCTGAAGATTCACTACCTTACCGATTATGTCACGACCAGATTAGATGAAATTAACGCGTACAACATGGAACACCGGATTAATACGGAAAGCAAAGTGAACGGTAGGCAACTTACGAATGTGGGTGTATTCCGAGAATACATTCATCAATATTTGAAAAATCATCCGAAAATTCATAAGGAAATGACGATGATTGTCAGGCAACTGGCGCCGGGAGATAACGGACTGCCGTTGGAAATCTACGCTTTCAGCAACGATATCAACTGGGGAGTATATGAATCAGTTCAGGCGGATATCTTTGATCATATTTTTGCGGTTGCTCCGACATTCGGACTTCGTGCCTTCCAAAATCCAACGGGCCATGATATCGTCCAATTAAAAGAAAGCGCGGAGTTTTCGCGAGAATATTGAGATATGACAGGAGATGAGTAATAACCCCAACCGTGAGGTTGGGGCTTTTGGTTCGATGGCAAGCATAAAGAATCAAGACCGAATTGAGGGGCTTGTCCAGTTGGGGGCCTACCCGGTTAGGGACAGCGAAGTACCGAACTTTGGTAACTATGGCACGACTCGACGAAATAGTAAAGCCTGTTACAAACCTGATTCATCAGGGTATTAAGTCTTAGGCGTCGCAGCATATTAAATAAGAAGGATCATGCAATTTTAATAAAAACTAATTTAATGGCTTGAATTTCATGAATTCCGGGATTATAATGTGCTTACGAAACGTTTCGAATTAAGCGCTTTCCGGTAATACCTCAAAACGGAGGCTTTTAGGCTTCCCTTTATATCAACGGATAATGTAAGCGGTAACTTTTGAAAATTTCAGTATATTATAGGGGGTTTTCACGCAAAATAAAGAATATTCCGTCCGAAATTATCTCGATATTTTTTTTGAAATATATCGAAACGTTTCGAATTGTGGGTTGAATTATTGATTTTTGGCTTTTCATACTAATAAAGAGGTGAGGAAAAGTGAAGAAAAATTGGTTAGTTGCTTTGATTACACTGCTTGCTGTTTCTGTTATCGTGGCCGGCTGCGGCTCGAAAAATAACTCGGGTTCCAACTCGGCTTCAGGCGACAACAATACGGTAAAGGTTTGGTTCATGGGCACCTCGGAAAGCGTGGAGCCTATCGCGAAAATGTACGAGGAGAAGAATCCCGGCGTGAAGGTAGATGTGCAGGCGATTCCTTGGGATTCCGCGCATGACAAACTGCTTACGGCCGTTGCTTCCAAAAATGGTCCGGACGTCATCCAGATGGGTACGACCTGGATCCCCGAATTTGCTTCCGCCGGTGCCTTGCTGGACATGGCTCCTTACATTGAAAAATATCCGGAACTCAAAACGGAGAACTTCTTCGACGGCGCAATTCAAACCACGCAATATGACGGCGTGACCGTAGGCATCCCATGGTATGTGGAAACGCGCGGGTTGTTCTATCGTACCGACTTGCTTGAGGAGGCCGGATATCCCGAAGGACCGCAGACCTGGGATGAACTGAAAGATGCCGCCAAGAAGCTGGCCGGGAGAGGCGCAGGTAACTATGCGATGCCAATCGACGCGAAGGACCAAAACTATTTGTCCATGTTCGCTTGGCAAGCAGGCAGCGATATCATTACGGCCGACCGTCAGCCGCAGTTTAACCAGCCTGAATACGTAGAAGCGATGAATTTCTTGAACAGCTTCTATAAGGAGAACCTCGTTCCGCCGACGGACCTCGACACGGTTACGGGCTTTAAGGACGGCACGGTGCCGATGTTTATCAGCGGTCCTTGGATGATCCAAGCCGTGAAGGATCAAAATCCGGAAATTGAAGGCAAGTGGACGGTTAAGACCTTGCCTGCCAACAAAAATAATAAATCGCTGATGGGCGGTTCCGACCTTTCGATCTTTAAATACAGCAAAAATCCCGAAGGAGCGGCGAAATTTATCGCCTACCTGAGTAGTGAGGAAGCGCAACTCAAATTTTACGAAACATCGAATTCCTTGCCGGCCCTGAAAACGGCTTGGGACAATGAGCAATTCTCCGATCCGATGATCGCCGCATTCGGCAAGCAGTTGGAAAGCGCCATCCCGACGCCAATGGTTAAGGAATGGGAAGAAGTTTCGCAAGCTTCGGTCGCGGCCTTTGAGCGGATTACGGTTGGCGGCGCGGATGCGCAAGCCGAGCTTGATGCATTGAATGAGGAAGCCAAGGGGATTTTAGGAAACTAAGCATTTTGTCTTCCGCCCGCGAAGATGACGCCGGGACTCTACAAAAGCGAGGGTCCCGGTTATGTCTTTACGATTCTTCGTCCGGAAGGGAGTGGAAAAAGTTAAGGGGTGAGGATAAATGAAGCAGCATGCAAATAGCTGGCAGAAATATAAATATCCGTATTTGTTCATTGCTCCGGCCATACTGTTACTTACGGTATTTTCGATCCTGCCGATCATTATCGCATTAGTTATCAGCTTTACCGATATGGACTTGGTGGGGCTTGCCGACTATTCGAACATTCAAGGCGCCGGCTTTACGAATTATCTCGGACTATTTAAGGATCCCGTATTTATAAAATCCATTGTGAACACCGGCATATATGTCGTTATCGGGGTGCCGCTGGTCATTTTATTTGCCATGACAGCCGCACTGCTGCTGAATTATGGAACAAGCTGGCTGTTTAATACGTTTCGGGTTGTTTACTACTTGCCATCCATTACGAATATTGTAGCCGTGGCTGTTGTATGGGGTTACCTCTATAACAGCAATTACGGGCTGTTTAATTATATCCTTTCCTGGTTTGGATTGCCCGCTCAGCAATGGTTGCAGGATCCGATGCTGGCCAAACTGTCGCTCATTCTGATGGCAGTCTGGAAGTCGATCGGCCTGAATATGATTATTTTTCTGGCAGCGCTCCAAGGAATTCCCCGCTCCTATTACGAAGCTGCGGAAATCGACGGTGCCACCGGGTGGAAGAAGCTGCGGTTTATTACCATTCCGTTGCTTAGCTTTGCCACTTTCTTCGTGACGATTACGACGCTGATCGGTTGGATTCAGTTCTTCGAGGAACCGCTCGTGATGACGAAAGGCGGGCCGCTCAATGGGACGATGTCCATGGCGCTCTTTATTTATAACAACGGATTTAAGCTGAGCGACTTTGGGTACGCGGCATCCGGTTCCTTTGTTCTGTTCATCATCATTATCATTGCAACGATTGTGCAGTTCCTCGTCAAGCGGAAGGAAGTTGAATATTAAGGTAAAGGAGGGGACGCAAATGGCGTTGAAAAGACTTGAAAAGGGCCTTATGATATTTCTTCTGGTTGCCTTCGGCATTCTGATGATGATTCCGTTCATCTGGATGCTGGGCTCATCGTTTAAGCCGGAAAACGAATTTACCATTGTTCCGCCGACGATCATTCCGAACCATCCGACCTTCAATAACTATGTGGATCTGTTTGCGAAAATGGATTTCCTCGTGTACCTCAAAAATACGCTGATCATCGTATTATGTTCGTTTGTCGGACTTCTTCTTAACGCGCTTGCCGGATATGCCTTCGCAAAGTTTGAATTTCCGGGCAAAAACAAATTTTTCTATCTCATCCTGGCCACGATGATGATTCCCGCTCAAGTGACCATGATTCCTACTTATCTGATCATCAATAAGCTTGGGCTAGTGAATACGATGGCAGGTATGGTGCTGCCGGGCTTGGTCGGCGCGTTCGGCATCTTCCTCTTCCGCCAGTTTATGTCGACCATTCCGATGGATCTGATGGAAGCTGCGAGACTCGACGGCGCGGGGGAAATGCGAATTTTCTTCCAATTGATTGTGCCGATCGTAAAACCGGTCTTCGCCGTCCAGGGCATATTGACGTTTATCGGCGCCTGGAACAGTTTCTTGTGGCCGTTAATCATCGCCAACGACGAAAGCTTGTACACCCTGTCGGTTGGACTGTCCCTTTTGAAAGGGCAATACGCCTCGAAATTCGGCCTGCAAATGGCCGGGGCCGCATTTATGGTCGTTCCGATCATTATCGTTTTTTCTTTCTTTCAGAAGCACATTATTGAAGGATATACGATCTCGGGGATGAAATAAGTAAAGTATATAAGCTGAACTATTGAAATGGATGGTTGGGCAAGTACGTAAAATGTTC
Organism: Fontibacillus phaseoli; assembly: GCF_003337355.1. Lineage (GTDB taxonomy): Bacteria > Bacillota > Bacilli > Paenibacillales > Paenibacillaceae > Fontibacillus > Fontibacillus phaseoli. Next base: position 103,838 of record NZ_QPJW01000006.1, read on the forward strand.
CTACGATCGCTGTTGTTTCCGGATTTCTTGATTTTGTGAAACCTAATAAAGTAGAAATCCGGAAACAAAGGCGACCGCTCCGCTTCTTCGGAATCATTTTACTCCCTTGCCTGCATCGTTTTCTTCAGTTCATCTTATATATGTAAGGGTAGAAAGGATGAACATATAGAATGGCTACGATTAAAGATGTGGCGAAATTGGCCGGCGTGGCGCTTTCCACGGCATCGTACGCACTTAGCGGAGACAGCAAAGTCAGCGCGAAAACGAGAGAAAAAGTGCTGGAGGCTGCCAGACAGCTGAATTATCATAAGAACGGTTTCGCCATGGATTTAAAACGGAGCCGTACGAATACGATTGCGCTAATCTTGACGGATCTGTCCGGACCTTTTTATTCGGAATTGATCCGCAGTGTGCAGGATGTGGCGCTGTCCAACGGTTATGATTTGGTGGCCTGCAGTTCTATGGGGGGCCGGGAGTCTACGGCGGTCAAATATCTACGCGAAAAAAGAGTGGATGGCGCCATCGTGCTTGCGCAAAATATTTCCGATGAAATATTGCTGAACGCGGCCGGTAGCGGCTTTCCGATCATTGCGATGGACCGGCTTACGACGGGCGAAGGGCTGATTAGCGTCGTTGTCGACGGGGAGCTCGGCGGTTATAAAGCGACCCGACATCTCATCGACAAGGGGCATCGGTCTATCGCTTACATTAGCGGGCCGACCAATTCTTACGATAACAGTGTGCGATATCAGGGATATTTACGGGCGATGCACGAGGCGGGTCTTGAGGAGAAAGCGAAGTGGCGGCTGACCGGTAATTTTGTACGGGACGGCGGCTATAAGGCGACGAAAATGATGCTCATGCAAGGCGAGATTCCTTCGGCCGTATTCTATGGCAACGATGAAATGGCGATCGGCGGCATCAAAGCGATGAAAGAGGACGGGTTCTCCGTGCCGGACGATATATCGGTCATCGGATTTGACGATATTCAATTGGCCGAGTACGTTCAGACGCCGCTGACGACGATCCGTCAGCCGATGTATGATTCCGGGTCGCTGGCGGGCCACCTGCTGTTTCAATTACTGAATAATGAACAAGTTAATGATTCCTATAAATTAAAGGTCGAACTGATAGAACGCCAATCGGTGAAAACGGTCGCGGCTGAAATTAAAGGTTGAGAATATCGACATCACGGTGTGTGGAAGTGGAGTGATCGGTTTGGCATTTATACAAACGGCCTTGTTTGCGGAGACGCTCGAGATGTCAACGGATATCCATGCGGTGATTCCGATGGCTGCGCTTCGTGCCAGCGAGGACGGCAAGCTGCCTGTCCTGTACTTGCTTCACGGGCTGGGCGGAGACCATACGGAGTGGACGAGGTTATCCTCGGTGGAGCGTTACGCGGAGGACAGGGGCATCGCGCTCATCCTGCCGCGGGGTGACCGCAGCTACTATATGGATATGAAGCAAGGGGCGGCCTACTACACGTATTTATCGGAGGAACTTCCCGCGATTGCGAAGTCCTTGTTTCCGATCTCCGACCGCCGGGAGGACACATTTATCGCGGGCCTGTCGATGGGCGGCTACGGAGCGTTCAAACTGGCGCTTCGCCAGCCGGAACGCTTTGCGGCTGCGGCAAGCCTGTCCGGAAGCCTGGACATCGTCCACCGTCTAAGCGAGCCGGGAGTATTCCGCAACCATGAGGAACAGCGGATGTTCGGCAGCGTGGCGGAGCTTCGAGGAAGCGATGATGATTTGCTGGCGCTGGCGGGGAAAGTCGCCGCGTCGGGAAATCAGCCGCTGCTGTATCAATGTTGCGGGACGGAGGACTTTTTGTACGAGGGCAACCGGAATTTCCTGAAGCATGGCGAGGAAGTCGGGCTTCGGATTACTTATGAAGAAGAGCCAGGAAGTCATGAATGGGGCTACTGGGACCGCAAGATCCAGAGAGTGTTTGACTGGCTGCCGGTTGAAAAGAACCGATAGTGGGTCGAAGCGGCCCTGAGGGATCGAGCGGGTGAGTGCAATCACAATTCGAAACGTTATTATTTTTTATGTAATAATTGATCTGAGTTATGCGATAATAAAGGAATTTGAAAGGGAAAACGATTCGATTAAATAGAAGATGAACTAAAAAATGATGCAGGCAAGGGAGCAACAGCGATCGTAGGAACATTTTGTGCACTTGCCCCGACATCCATTCAATAGTTCAACTTATATAGGAGAGGGAGAAATCATGTCCGAGCAACGTAGACTGGAACATATTTTGCGAAAAATGACGCTCGACGAAAAAATAGCTCAGCTGCAGCAATTGGCGGCGCCTTTCTATGATGAAGCCGGAGACGATGGGCAAATTACCGGGCCGATGGAATCGCTCGGCATTACGGCGGAGACGGTGACGAACGCCGGCTCGGTGCTTGGCGTAGCCGGGGCTGAGAAGGTCATCTCTGTGCAACGGACGCATATGGCGAACAACCGGCATGGCATTCCGCTCTTGTTTATGGCGGATATCGTGCATGGATTCAAGACGATTTTTCCGATCCCGCTGGCCATGGGCTGCTCCTGGGACCTGGAACTGGCGGAGCGCAGCGCGGAGATCGCAGCCAAAGAAGCGGCTGTTTCCGGGCTTCACGTCACCTTCGCGCCGATGGCGGACCTGGTGCGCGATCCCCGCTGGGGCCGGGTGATGGAATCGACGGGAGAAGACCCCTACCTCAACGCCTTGTTCGCGCGGGCGATGGTCCGGGGCTTCCAGGGCACGGATTTAAAGAACGATACCGGCCGTGTCGCTTCCTGCGTGAAGCACTTCGCGGCCTACGGGCTGGCGGAAGGCGGGCGCGAGTACAATACGGTCGACCTTTCGGAGCGCCAACTGCGCGAGTATTATTTGCCGGCTTATAAAGCCGCTCTCGACGAGGGAGCGGAGATGGTGATGACCTCGTTCAACACGGTCGAAGGCATCCCCGCCAGCGGCAACGTCAAGCTGATGCGGGATCTACTGCGCGGTGAATGGGGATTTGACGGCGTCGTCATTTCCGATTGGGCCGCTATCGGGGAACTGATTGCGCACGGAGTCGCCGAAGATGACCGCGAAGCGGCTTTAAAGGCGATTCACGCTGGTGTGGATATCGATATGATGACTTCGGCTTATGTGCTTGAACTGGCCCGGCTGGTTTCCGACGGGCTTGTGGACGAGTCGCTGATCGACGAAGCGGTGCTGCGCATTTTGCGGTTGAAAGAAAAGCTCGGCTTGTTCGAGAACCCGCTGCGCGGCGCCGACCCGGAAGCGGAACGCGAAGTTGTGTACTGCAAGGAGCATCTTGAGGCCGCGAAAGAGCTGGCGGTGAAATCCTGCGTTCTGCTGAAAAATGAAGGCGCGCTGCCGCTGAGGCAGGGGCAAAGGATCGCGCTGATCGGCCCGTTTGTGCAAAGCGGCGATATTCTCGGCAATTGGTCATGGACCGGATCGCGGGAGACGGCCGTGCGGTTGGGAACGGCGATGGAGGCGCTCGGCGGTTCCGGTCTCGTAGTAGCCGAGGGCTGCGGCATCCATGACATCACCGAACTCCAGCTTGAAGAAGCTCTTAATGCCGCCGGGGAAGCCGACGTCATCGTGTTGGCGCTCGGCGAAGCTTCGGAGATGAGCGGAGAAGCGGCGAGCCGCACCAACATCAAGCTGCCGGATGCGCAGCTTAAGCTTGTGCAAAGCATGAAGCGGCTCGGGAAACCGATGGTTGCCGTGCTGTTCAACGGCCGACCGCTGGATCTGCACGGCATCTACGAGGAAGCCGATGCGGTGCTCGAGGCCTGGTTCCCGGGCAGTGCGGGCGGGGCGGCGATCGCCGATTTGTTATACGGCGTTGCCAATCCTTCGGGTCGGCTTACCATGTCTTTTCCAACCACGGTTGGACAAATTCCGGTCTATTACAACCACTTCAATACGGGACGGCCGAAGCCTGCGGAAGACACGGAGGAGAAGTACGTATCGCATTATCTGGATAGTCCGAACGCGCCGTTATTCCCTTTTGGCTATGGCCTAAGCTATTCGAGTTTTTCATATGGAGAGCTTGCCTTGTCATCGGCTTCGCTGAAGGCGGGCCAGACCTTGCAGGCCAAAGTTCGGGTCAGCAACGACGGAAGCATGGCAGGGACGGAAACGGTTCAGCTTTATATCCGCGACGTTTCCGGCGAGGTCGTTCGCCCGGTGAAGGAGTTGAAGGATTTCCGCCAAGTGATGCTTGCTCCGGGCGAAAGTGCGGAAGTGGCGTTTGAAATCACCGAAGCGCAGCTGCGGTATCACCACAGCGACTTGTCTTTTACAAGCGACGCGGGAAAATTCGAGCTGCACGTCGGAGGGAACAGCCGCGATACGTTGCAGTCGGTGTTCCGATTGGAGCAATAACTTGCTTATTATAGGATGAACGGATGAATGATGCAGGCAAGGGAGTAAAATGATTCCGAAGAAATGGAAGGGTCGCCTTTGTTTCCGGACTTCAACCTTATTAGAATTTATAAGATCAAGAAATCTGGAGACAACAGCGATCGTAGGAACATTTTACGTACTTGCTCTAACAACCCTGTCACTAGATCATCTTATACAGGCTTAAAAGAGAGAAAGGGAGTGAAGAGAATGGCGATGGCAACAGATACCAAACTGTCGATTCAAAAAGGCGAGCTTGAATTCACTTTTCATAAGAATGGCGATCTGTATGAGGCGACCGGCGGCTCCACGATGATCAATCAGCTCCTGAGCAACCCGATTGACGGTTCGCTGGGCAATCTTTACGTCCGGCTGCATACGGAACAAGGGATCAAGGCTTATCCGCTGCTGGGCATCGCGTCGGGCAGCCGTTTTCGTCAAGCCGGTGACCGGCTGATGTGGGAAGGCGAAATAGCCGCGGAAGGACCGAAGGAGCCGATCCGTTATCGGGTCGTGTTTACACTGACCGCCCAAGGCGTATGGTTTTGGGATGTCCAGCTCGAAGGGAGCGGCGCAACCGCCGATATCGTGTACGGACAGGACGTCGGCCTTGCCGACCCGGGCGCCGTCCGCAGCAATGAAGCGTATTTGTCGCAGTACATTGACCATATCGTATTTGAGGATGAGGACAAAGGCTTCGTCGTTTGTTCCCGGCAGAATCAGCCGCAAGGAGGGAAGTTTCCTTATTTGCAGCAAGGTTCGCTGACGAAGGCCGAGGGTTATTCCACGGACGGGTTCCAGTTTTTCGGCTTGACTTACAAGGAAACCAACCGGCCTGAAGCATTGTCCGAGGAAAAACTGGCAAACGAGATTTACCAATACGAATTTGCCTATACGGCGCTGCAATCCCGTAAAACGGAGCTAAGCGGCAAGGCGCGCTTTGTGTTTTACGGTTTGTTCCGCGGAGATCATCCGGCCGCGATGACGGAGCTGGAATATGGCGATGTTATCCGTGAGGCATGGAATGAGGCGGAGGCGGCTTCGGCCGGTTTGGAGCAGGATAGCGAGGGCGGCTGGAACCGGACGGTAACCCTGTCGCCGTGGCTCGGAGAGCCGCTGCAAACCCTGCCGGTGACCGGGGAGGAACTGGAACAATGGTTTCCGCGCCGCCGGCAGGAGGAATTTGCCGGCGATCAATTGCTGTCTTTTTTCACGGAAAGCTATGAGCATATCATTCTGAAAGAAAAGGAACTGCGGGTCGAACGGCCGCATGGCCATATTTTGATGAGCGGGGACAATGTGCGGTTCGGTGCCGAGGTAATCACGACAACCTCCTATATGTACGGCATTTTTAACTCACAGCTGGTCGTCGGTAACACGAACCTCAACAAGATGATGTCCAACGCGCGGAATGCCTTGAATGTGCCGAAGACTTCCGGGCAGCGGATCTACGTAGAGCTCGACGGAAAATATCGTCTGCTCACGCTGCCTTCCTTGTTCGAGATCGGGTTCAACTATGTTCGCTGGTATTATAAAATGCCTGCCGACACGCTGATTGTCACGAACTTCACCACGGTCGACACGCCGGAGGTCCGGTTACAGGTGCGTTCCGCAAACGGCGTTCCTTACCGCTTCCTGGTGACGAATCAAGTCACGATGAACGTGGCGGAATATGAAATTCCGTACGTAATGGAACAGGATGGGGAGGGCGGAGCCCTTACGTTCCGGGCAGACGCCTCTTGCATCAGCGCGCAGGTGTATCCGCAGCTTGCTTACCGGATGGTTCTGGACGGGGCAACGTACACTTTGCGCGACGAGTCGGCCTTGGCCGAAGGAGCCGCTCCGGGCTGCGCCTCGTTGGTGGCGATGGAGCTGGAAGCAAGTGCGGAATGGACGCTGACGCACCAAGGGCTGCTGAACGGCGGCGAGTTGCCGGTTAAGCGCCGCTCCGCCGAAACCGAGATCGAGCGTTATAGAGCTTTTTACGCCGAAGTCATGAGCGGTTTCAAATTGACCAAGGACGGCGGAAGCGAGGACGAATTCTTTAAAGTGAACGCGCTGGCCTGGTGGTATACCCACAATATGCTCGTTCACTACTCCGTGCCGCACGGGTTGGAGCAATACGGCGGCGCAGCCTGGGGGACGCGGGATGTCTGTCAGGGACCGGTGGAATATTTCTCGGCAACCCATCAGTACGGACAAGTGCGGGACATTTTGCTGACGGTTTATGCCCATCAATATGCCGAGGACGGCAACTGGCCGCAGTGGTTCATGTTCGACAAATATACGCAAATCCAGCAGGAGGAAAGCCACGGAGACATTATTGTCTGGCCGTTAAAAGTGCTCGGCGATTATCTGACGGCGACCCGCGACTTTTCGATTCTCGATGAGCAGGTTCCTTACACGAGCAAGCATGGCTTTGACTTTACGCCGGAGACGGCCTCGATTCGTGAGCATGTGCTTAAAGAACTGGGTTACATCAAAGAGCATTTCCTTCACGACACTTATCTTTCTTCCTACGGAGACGGGGACTGGGACGATACGCTACAGCCGGCCAATGCCCAATTGAAGCAGTTCATGGTCAGCAGTTGGACCGTGGCTTTGACGTATCAGGCCGTGGATGTGTTGTCGCAGGCGCTAAGCCAGGTGGACGCCGCCTGGTCGGACGATCTGAAACAGATCGCCGAAGGCATCAAACGAGACTATAACCGTTACATGCTGGGAAAAGGCGTCATTCCGGGCTTCCTTTATTTCGAGGATCCGAGCGACGTAAAGCTGATGCTGCACCCGGAAGACCGGGAGACCGGCATCAAATATCGGTTGCTGCCGATGATTCAAAGTATGATCAGCGAATTGCTTACCCCGGAACAGGCGGAAAGTCATTACCGGCTGATTCAGGATAAGCTACTGTTCCCCGATGGAGTGCGGCTCATGGACCGGCCGGCGCAATATGTCGGCGGGGTCAACGTGCACTTCAAGCGCGCGGAGCAAGCGGCAAACTTCGGCCGCGAAATCGGGCTGCAATACGTGCATGCACACATCCGCTACATCGAAGCGATGGCGAAGACCGGACGGCGGGAACAGATCTGGCATGACCTGGCCGCCATTAATCCGATCGGCATCCGGGATGTCGTACCTAATGCGGAACTGCGCCAAAGCAATACGTATTTCAGCAGCTCCGACGGCAAGTTCAATACGCGGTATGAGGCGCAGCAACGTTTTGAAGACTTGCGGGACGGTTCGGCTCAGGTCAAAGGCGGCTGGCGGATTTATTCCAGCGGCCCCGGGATTTACATGAATCAGCTGATTTCCAATGTGCTCGGCATCCGGGTGGACGGCGGAGATTTGCTCATCGATCCCGTGTTGCCGGATGAGCTGGATGGCACCCATTTCGAGTTTGATTACAACGGCCCCGTCACCTTCATTTACCGGGTGAAGGGCAGTGCCGTTCATTCCGTAACCATAAACGGACGCAAGGCGGAAGCCGAGCGGATCTCCAACCCGTATCGTACGGGAGGCCTGCGCATTTCCCGGGCCGAATTCGATAGGCTGCGGGAAAACGGCAAAGCTGTAGTGGAGATTGAAATGTAAGTTATATAACCAAGAAGAGAGAGACGCCGGGTCTCTCTCTTTTTGTTCTGTCGTTTTACTTTCATCAGATCATGTTTAATCTTTATCCGTCTCCTGAAGAAGTCGACCTCCAGATAAAGGATATGTAGAGGACAGAAACTTAAAGAGGTAGGTGGTCTTTTGTATTTCGGAGTAGACAGTGCGGCTATAAAAACCATGCTAACTGGATTTAAGTATGCTAGGAGAGCGTAATTCACGAGTGTCAATGATGATATATATAGTGCAGTTAGGCGAACTAGTATTTTATTTATTTAATATACTGCCGAAAATATATTATAGGTTCCTCTTTGAGAAGAATGGGCTACATTCTTTAGTAGATGCAAGTTGAGTCTAATGGTCCAGGTGGCAATATTGTTGGGGACAATATCTTTTTCATATAGCATGGGTTGAAAGTTATGGTGGGTATTTTTGGAATTTCCAGATTAGGAGTATAACGTTTATGAAAAAAATTAAAAAGTTGCTATATTTGTTTACATTGAATGGATTTAGGGACGATAGTAAAGCTTACATAATAGGATTTATCAGTTTTTATTTTTCGGTTATTTTTACCATAGGGTCTTTAATTTTCTCAATATATGCTTACTATGTTCCATACAGTTTAAGTAAAGATTCTATTGTTGAAAAACTTAATAATCTGGAAGTGAGTAAACAATGGGGGAAACTAAATAAAGAAGTCGAAAAATTGAAACACGATAATAATAATAAAGACATATATTACTTATTTAAAGGAAGAATAGCAGCAAGAATTACCCAAGTACCTAAAGTCAATCCAGACTTTTACTTTTCTAGAGTGGATCCAGAGAGTCCCTATTACAGAGAAGTACTTCACAGTAGGATTACTTACTATTTAATAAATTTTAACGGAGATGAAAGAAAGGAAAAATTCAGAAACATTGTAAATCAAATGGAGGAGGATGAAATGAACTATGATCATTATTATTTTTTTGTGAAATTATTATCACTGGAAAATTATAATTATCAAAGTGTTCTCCAACTTTATAAGGGATACAGTAATCTTTACAATGAATATAATATTGAGGAGCTAACTTTCAATATCCATACAACAGAGATAGGAGAAATTGATGTAGACAATAAGAGGGCAACTGAAGTGCAATCACTTTATTTGATATTTCTAACAGAATTGTTGTATCTAGGTCAGAGTGAAAATATAACACTACCTAGTGAATGGGACCTTGTTAAAGAACAACTGATACAGAGGAATAGCTTTGTTACTAATGAGATTAAACTGCTTCTGAACTTCTCTAAATCATCCGATTCCTTTAAGGAATTACAGTTAAATTTACATCAAATTATTACTCAATAGCGTTTTTACCGGGTAAAGTGCAGCGTCGTCCATTCCGAGAGTGTTTATTATAATAGGGGTATTCGCGCGGTTTACAACTGCTTGGGAAGGGTTCTTTGCTTTGATAATTTCTGACATTACAGTTCTCACTCAAGCTCTGAAAGGTGAAGGTTAGAACTAGATATAGACGGATGCGGAAAGGCATTCAAAATGTATTTTGACGCCTCTCAGCCCTTATACAGTTATAGAAATGTAGACGCATACTGCTCACTAATGAATTCCAGGAATTACTTATGTAAGGTCACAGCCACTCACCCTAATTAGAGCGTCTCAACCAATTTCTGAATCTTTGAGTGAGAAATTAAATATACAGGACCCATTATTTCTATTTTGCCGTCCTTTACACGTATAGCGCTCTCCTGTTCTGCCGCATAAACATCAATCTCTTCAGACAAGGGAAACAGGTATCCTTGAACAAACGTGGCGTAGTCGCGTTTAGAATGAGATTCATAGGCAAAATGATCAAAGCCAATACCATCATAAACAGTACTTGTTTCAACTTCATAGCCCGTGTTTATCAAGCTTAACCATTTTGCAGCCATGTTTATCGCACCGGCGCTGGCACCCATTATAACGGCATTGCTGTTCTTAATAACATCCGATAATTCATATTCCGCCAAAAAATCGTTTTGCAAAACAGGATCTCCACCGCACAAAAAAATGACAGAAGCGTTTTGAATTAATCGCTGTGCATCTTCCTTCTGCATACGGTAATCAATGAAATGATATTCATTAAAAATAAGGTTAGCCTGATTCAACCATGTCCATTCAGAAATATCATCCATGTTAATTTGCTCACCTGTATAACCAGACGGATTAGCGCTAATCATAACAAGCGATTTTTTGTCTTGTATATCCTCATGCAAACATTGGACCAGCTTCTCTGGAAAAAAATCATTAAACCAACTGAGATAGTAGTGAGTACTCAAACTTAGTTACCTCCATATGTATTATTTACATTCATCTATTCTAACGATAAAACATACTATACACGCTAGAAAAAGAACGGTTCTGAATCGAACTCTATATAACCATAACATGGAATCTAAGTATGTGAATTATGTTTCCGGCCAACCCGCCTAATTGGTGGCCTTTACTATTTCATTTGCCGAAGATTTTTTGATGCAGTGTCTAGCCTTTATACCTTTTTACGTGCACTATAAAAATATATAAATTTGAACGGGTGGGTGATCCCAATGAGCGAACAATTCTGGTTAGTGGTCCAGTATCCTATGAAAAGCGCAAAAGGCAGCCAACGCGACTCCTGGTTAAGGGATAAAGTAATGGAGGTTCTGGAGATCACTCTAGCGGATGCCGGTTTAGGCCATGTTGACGGCTTTGATATGGGAAAGTCCCTATCCGATCCGAAGAAATATGTTCTTAATGTATTTTGCGTCGTTACGGAAGAAGAGCGGAGCCTAGCCTTGGTAAAAAGGGTTCTAAGAGAGAGCCGGCTGGACTATACCCGCATCAAAATTGCTACCATGCCCTATGGAACAGAAGAAGCATACACGCTGAAATATGCAGCTAAAAAGGGCGTTACCGACTTTTCGCTATAGGAAGCGGAGAAGTGATGCTTATGTTCATTCGCTGCGATGGATCCGCTGTAACCTTTGGGATTGTGTCAGGGTTATGTAATCATGTATGGTTTGTTAAAGAGTCGTGAACATCAGGTTCATAGGAGGACATCACATTGAAACCAAAAGTGAAAAGAAGATTGAAAATCACCCTATTAAGCGTAGTAGCCGCTTTGGTATTACTGTGTGCAGGCTTCTACATCTATACCTTGAATTACTATCGGGCCGATGAAAATGCGGTTGCCGTGCTTTCCGGTACGGAGATAGAGCCTCAGATAGAGAAGAAAGACGGGATGTGGATCTTCCATCCAAGTGCCGAACAGGATACGGGTGTCGGGTTCATCTTTTATCCGGGCGGGAAAGTAGAGGATACGGCTTACTCGGTATTGCTACAACAGCTTTCTCGGAAGGGAATCACCGGTGTCCTGGTTCACATGCCTTTTAACCTGGCCGTATTCGATATTGATGCAGCTGATCCGGTCTATGCTCAATTCCCTGAAATCAAACATTGGGTGATCGGAGGGCATTCATTGGGCGGAGCGATGGCAAGCAGTTACGTAGAGAAAAACCAAGACCGGATCGAGGGGCTTGTATTGCTGGGTGCTTACCCTGTTAAGGATAGCGATATACCGACACTGGTTATGTACGGAAGCGAAGATCAGGTACTGGATAAATCCAAGCTATCCTCTTCGTTAAGTCCCTATGTCATCGAAGGAGGCAATCACGCTCACTTTGGGAATTACGGCGAGCAGAAGGGCGATGGAGAGGCGACTATCACTAGGGAGGAGCAACAACAGGTAGCGGTAGAAGGAATCACAAGATTCATAATGGACTTGGCGGAGTGAAAGTAAAAGAAGAGTTGTAAATCAGCTCCAGTTGTGTGATAATTAGTTTATTGGAATTTCGACCTGAATTCACATATTGTAGAGGGTTATGATTTTGATTATGTAGCCTTGTACAATATGTGATTTTTTTTTGGAATTTTGAAGATCATGTAATAATGAAAATATGGAGGTAATGGATCATGGAACAAGGAACAGTAAAGTGGTTTAATGCAGACAAAGGCTTTGGTTTTATCGAGGTTGAAGGCGGAGGCGACGTATTCGTGCACTTCAGTGCAATTGTTAGCGAAGGCTTCAAATCGTTGGACGAAGGTCAACGCGTTGAATTTAATGTAGTACAGGGCAATCGAGGCCCACAGGCCGAGAATGTTGTTAAACTATAAAATTGCTGTTAGAAAGGTCCCAAACATCGTTTTGGGGCTTTTTTTCATTCATTATTCCAGAAGAGAAAGAGGGATGCTGCTTGTACTATTCACGAAAAAGACAGCTGATTGATCTTCCAGAGGAAATGACAATGATATGGTCTTGCACCAATAAAGAGTGCAACGGATGGATGAGGAACAACTTCGTTTTTTCGATTCAACCGATCTGTGGCCAATGTAATTCCTCCATGGAAAAGGGTGAGAAAATACTGCCTATTCTAGCTAATACAAGTCCTAATCAGACAAAGCACTAAATAAGGCGAGGATGGGTAACAATACAAAATATTTCGTTCAAATTCTTCAATTGAAGATTGCTCCATCCCCTGACTTATTTATGTCCCAAATGATTCTTATTTCCTCGAGTGACCTTGTTTTTTTGTCAAAATCAGCATGGGAATAGCGAGCAGCAGGCTAATGATCACGGGGACGATGGAAGCCTCGATGCCGAAGTTACCACCCGTCAGAAGGTAAGGACCGTTGACTTGGACAGAGAAGAGGCCTGATGATGGATGACCCGAGACGGGGATCCCCAATAGTTCCTCTATTGCATTCCACGTAAAATGAATACCGATGACGAACCATAAACTTCTACGCCAGAGAAAGGCGGAACCCAGAAGAACGCCCGCTTGGACGGCAATGGCAATGGCACCCCAAATGGTCGCTTCGGGATTTCCCAGATGTGCGACCCCAAAGAACAGAGAAGTGATTATAAGGGCAACTCGGCTTCCTAACATTTTTTCAATGGCTTGAAAGGCAATTCCCCGAAAAATCAGTTCTTCGACGAAGGCTGCACCAAGGGCTGTTGAGATCGTAGGCAGTATAACGGAGTTGGCATTAGCCGGTAACCATTCAAAGGAGTACCCGCCAAATAAAACAATAATCAGAGTGGATATGCCGATAAAGAACAAACCGATTAGCGCTCCAAAAGACACTTCGGTTACTGCTTTTTTCATCGAGAGCTCGGGTACATCCCGGTGAGCCAACCATTTCATGGTAAGCCAATATAAAATGGCGGCCGTGATGCTCATGGCAATTGCCAAGGTGAGGGCTTCAAATCCGTTTGGACTCTCACTTAATGAGCTAATCAGCCCATTGGCCAGGATAATTACAACGGCTCCGAGGATCATCCAAACCAGCGGAAATTGAATAAATGAATACAATGACAATCGTCTTTTACCCACTCTATGATCTCTCCTTAAAATCAAAAAATATACTAATATTGGTAAAGGGTGCGATTTGATCATAAGCTATAGGGCTATATTTGGCAACTCGTCTGGCGGGTATGGGTTACACTATAGTATGTTAAACCCTCGAATCGCGGGGAGCGCCAGCGACGGGCGGAAGCAGCTCATAATCATGAAAGAGAATGGTTCGGCGATGGTTTTAACATCTGATTCCGTAATAAATCATTGTAAAACGAGAATGCTCTCTTTATAATAAAAGAGAACACTCTCGTTTATTTTTTGCGAAAGGATGGACATCTTCATGCCTAAAATTACGCAACAACAAAAAGAAGCTATCCGAATGGAAATTTTGAATTCAGCACGACATGTTTTCATAGAAAAAGGATATGAAGCCACTTCTATGAGCGATATTGTAACCAGCTCTAGCAGGAGCTTCGGAGGAGTGTATTTATATTATTCCGGCAAGGAAGATGTTTTTCTGGATCTGCTTCGCCGGGAGTATGAAAACATGGCTCCGGATTTTGGATTAGAAGAACAGGGCAGTGCGTGGAATGCATTTGTGCAATTCATACGGGGACAAGAGAAACGGGTTAGAGAGGCGAATGCCGGGTTAGCGCCCTGTTTGTACGAATATTTTATCGTGGGCCGCAGAGAAGATCATCGTCGTAAGTTAATTGAAGAACGGTCCCAGGCTGTATACGGAACTCTGTTTGATTTAATACATAATGGCGTTCAGCGAGGAGAGTTTCATCCTGCTCAGCCTCTGGATATTTTCGTTCATTGGCTCATTTCGTTACTTGAAGGACTTTATATTGAGAGTATTATTAATGGTTTTGAAAATATACAACTAGCCCAGCAATTCGAGTTATTATTGACGGTTTGCCGCTCTATACTTAGGCCATCCGGGTTGGAGGGAAATCTATGACTGGTGCGGAACGGAGTAATTTGTCCGTATTTAAAAGCGAAGCAGGGGCCCGGCTGTTTATGCATACTTACGATAAACTTATGGAGCATTGGCCAAGTCACTATGAAACGATGGAGATCCAAACCGAATTCGGGGTTTGCCATGTGATCGTTAGCGGGCCCGAAGATGGGGAGACCGTCCTGATGTTCCATGGTATGACGAGTAATTCAGCGATGTGGTACCCTACTATTGATGCGCTGAGTGATTTTCGGGTCTATTGTATCGACACGCCGGGGGACTTCGGCAAAAGCAGGGTTGTTAAACGTATTAGCACCCCGGAAGATGCCGTTCTCTGGATGGATCAAGTTCTTGACGCGATTGGGCTTGCTAAGACGACATTCATCGGCCACTCGATGGGAGGTTGGTTTTGTTCGAATTATGCGACAAGTCGACCGGAACGAATCGAGCGGTTAATTCTGCTTGCTCCAGTGGCGACATTTTTGTCGGTCCCATTTCTGAAATTTCTCCAAAAAGTCTATCCAGCCATGCTGTGGCCCAAGCCTGATCGGATTCGCAGAGCGTGGGACTGGTTTTGTAAAAAGGGATACTCTCTTCCTTCGCAAGTTATGGACATGGTGATTGCAGCCTATACGCATGGTCGCTCGCAGCTTCCTGTTGTCCCTCGTCTCATCGAGAAAGAAGCTTGGAGCAGGATTTCGGCACCGGTACTCTTTCTGGTCGGGGATGAAGAGAAAATTTACGATGCCGGGAACGTGATGAAATGTGTCAGAGAAACATTGCCCGATTCAGAGGTCGCGTTGATTAATGGAGCAGGGCACTGCCTTATTCTGGAGCAAAAATCATCCGTGAACGAGGCTATTCAAGGATTTATGACAAAGCCCATTGCGTGACTGGGACCTTTAATATCATTTGAACCGGCCGGTCTATATGGACGGCAATATTAGGATTTATTAATATGAAGAGAGGTACTGGTAAAGAAGTCGGGAGGAAGAACCACTATGACAGAAGCAGCACAGGTTTTTAAAGCCACAGAGAACAATGTAAAAATCATCGGGAGAACCTACGAGTACAACGATGTACTTTGGCTGGCCTTGTCGGGCGGCGGGGTGGAATTTTCTTTTTACGGTAAAAAAGCGGAAATCACCATTAAGGGCGACCCTATTGCGACAAGCGGTAATAATGAGGCCCGAATCGGTATCGATGTGAACGGAAGCCGGGTGATTGACGATATGGTAACGCAACCCGTGAAAAAGTACACCGCCTTCGAAAGCGACACGGAGCAAAACGTCACGATCAGGGTCATAAAACTATCGGAAGCGGCGATGTCGACGGTCGGAATTCAAGAAATCGCCGTGGACGCCAAAGAGGGGATTAAGCCTACCCCGGCAAATGTACATAAAATTGAATTTATCGGCGATTCCATTACTTGCGGCTATGGGGTGGACGATGACAACGTGGAGGGTACTTTTTCCACAGCGACGGAGGATGTCACGAAAACCTATGTTTATCTGACAGCCCAGCGGCTTCAGGCCGATTACAGCATGGTTTCGTTCAGCGGTTACGGAATTATTTCAGGCTATACGGAAAACGGCGAAAAGCTGCTCACCCATCTCGTTCCGGATTACTACGAAAAGGTAGGCAAATCCGAAGGGAAATTCGACGGCACCCTGGTGCCTCAAACCCTAAGCTGGGACTTCAACAAGTTCGTACCTGATCTGATCGTCGTGAATCTCGGGACGAATGACGATACCTATACCGAAGACGATCCCGCTAGACAGGCGGATTATGTGAAGCAGTACGCGGAGTTCCTGAAAATGATCAGAGCCAATAATGCGGATGCCACCATCCTTTGCACGCTCGGGATTATGAGAGACAGACTGTATCCCTTTGTTGAACAAGCGGTTAACAACTATACCCAAGAAACAGGCGATACGAAGATCTCGGCCATGCGGTTTGACCTCCAGTCGGAAGCGGACGGCTACGTCGTTAATTTTCACCCGTCGGAAGTGACTCATCGGAAGGCGGCGGAGAAGCTGGTTGCGCGAATTAAAGAACATATGAAGTGGGATAAATGATTTGTCCTGTAGAAACATTCGGCACAAACCTCGCCGCTTTTTATTCTATCGAAAAATAAAGAATGCTTATTTAGGATGCAACATGTAAGTTAAGTTTGAATGTTCTATATGAATTTACATGTGTATAAAACAGGTGAGTGAGCACCTTAAGTCTGTAGTCATCGTATCATACAAATTTCGCATAGACAGGATGCTCTTACATAATGGTATAAATATAGATTAGGCTTGCAGAGATACCATCGATTCATGGCAGCCATAGCCAGCAAGAAACGGATTTAAACAGGCATAATGGAGTGTGATTCTACTCAAAAAACGGGCGCGATCCTTTTTTAAAGGAAAGCGTCCGCTTTTTTAGGGGCTATTGTTTTCGCAAGACTGCACCTTTAGCTTTTCATTCTCTAAAGTACGTTATAATATGCCCAATATTCATTTGCTGGTAGTTGTTTCATATAACTCTTTTAATACAGTAGTACTTCCTATACTACAATATTTACACTTTGCCCTATTTTATTAATTCCAGAATGTACAGGAATAATTACCCATTGTATACGGACAATCAGCGAAATTATGTGAAAATACTCCATAAATTCCCCATTTGGATTTCACATCTATATCTTGTCCTGTTCCTCCTTGTCCAATGAAAGTAACAATACCCGAATGATCGCCAGCTCCGTAATCTATCTTACTTCCGACCCTTGCGATACCACTTGTATAGCTACCATCTGTTCTATAGGAACTTGCACTGTTCATCCAATGGGCATTTGAGGAACTTTGTGAATACCACGCATAGGAATGACAATTATAACTAGGACTTTGAGAACTGAGTACGGTTGTATTTGGATAGGCAGCTACCATTTGAGTCTGCAATGCTGAAGCCTCCGATGCCGTTAAGCCATGGTCAGACCAAGTCAAGCCCTTATATGTTTCCACACTGGTTCCCTTTGGTGTTTTTACGGAACTGATGACCGCAAAAGGTGTTACTACGCTATTTATAAGCTTCTTAGAGTTGATTCCTTCAAGTAGAGTTTCAGTATAAACTCCTTGTGCTATTGAAACTGAGTCTGTAGTCTTAAAAATACTAAGCTTATTCTGATATTGTTGAATTTCAAGCGATGCATCAGACCTCTTTAACAACTCTTGCAAACCATTAAAACTACTTAAGACTGCATCAAATCCTTGTTGTTGCGTATTGAAAGCATACATATTTGGTAACAATGGATATTTAAGTACTGTCTCCACTAGAGCTTTTGTTGTCATCTTGCTAAGGATTTCTTCCGGGATTTGAGTTGCCTTAACTTTTTCTTCAGTAGAGGTTAATTTTATCCATTCAGCAGTATTAGGTTTAACAACATATTCATATGGTTCGCTTATTGTATATTCAGTGCTGATTTCCCCCGTCTCATATGATACAGTAGTGGAGTCAGCATATGCAGCAGGTACTGCTACACCAAAGCATAACATTAAGCACAAAATGGAAGACAATAAAAAGTATCTTTTCATTTCAAACTTCCTTTCACACTGATATTTGTTTTGAAACATTCCCTGCTTATCCTCGTTTTGGTTTTCGCTGAAAAGGAGCTATACTTATATCAACTTTACATGTTCTTCATGGCATCACCCCTAATGTAAACTCCATTACAAAGGCAGCTATAGAGCAACTTGAAAGTAAACTATTGTGAAAAAAATCACTTAATTCAGAATGGTACTATATCTCGGGTCAGTTTCAATTTGGATTAGCCCTAGATCGACTTTTTTACTTTTCTTTTATAACGAAAATGTATACTTCATCCCTTGATTCCCATGCTGCATTGACTTTGAATCCTCTATAATTCCTTTTAGTGGGCTCGAACTGCGAACTTAGGCCTGATGTTAAATTCGTTCCAAAAACAAAACTGAAATTCTCATCTTTATTGGTTAATAAAGTCTCAGGTGATAGCTTCTCCGGATAGAGATACTTGCCATCAGAACTGAGTAGAATATCCTTAATTATAACTTTGTTCGGTTGATCTCCCTCGAATTTCAGTAATAACCTTTCATTTATCTTTACATTTTTGATTTCTGACAAGGCTTCTTCAGTAAAAAAAGACTTGAAGACATCTTCCGAGTTAAATTCCTGGCCCGCTGGGATACAATTAATGCTTTGTTCTCCAGCAATTATTGCGAGTTTATAGCTATGTTCAGGTTCGTTTGTTTCCCCACTATTTATCATATTATGGTCCCCGCTGCTTTCCACACAGCCACTTAGTCCCAATAAAAACAACAGTAGTATTATCCAGTGTTTGATATAACTCAACTCCTTTTAACTTGTGTAATGACTTGCTCCGATCATCCTCCTCTTCCCGTAAGATAAATCTTCGACATCAAATGCAACACTAGCATTGCGGCACCATCACATTCCACTGTTACTTTTCTTAATGGTATAAAGCTTACTTTGGCAGTTGAATGTATTCGGTCTACCATAAATATATTTCTTATATCAATCGCCAAATTGCGTCAACCTGAAGCATTAAATGAGATGATATACGTCGCTTGTTCCAAGCATATGAAAATCAAATATAAAAGATCTTTTTTTGTAAATAATTGTTTTTATATCATAAATTAGGTTTATTATTTAATATTATACTATAGTTGTGTAAAAAGGAATATAAAAAAGCCAATTTATTTAACCCATTTAACTCGTTCCGAATTACTACGAAAAGGTAAGCAAATCTGAGAGGAAATTTGATGGCCCTTGGTGCCTCAATCCGTAAGCTTGGAGTTCAACAAGTTTGTTCCTGATTTTATCATCGTTAATGTCGGGACTAATGATGATACCTATACCCAAAATAATTCGATAAACAGGAGGATTATGTGAAGCAGTACGTTGAGTTCCTGAATCGGATCAGGACCAATAATGAGGACGCAGCGAATTAAAGAACTTATGAAGTGGGAGTAAGGACGTCCCCTCGACTTCAGTATATAAATCCACATCCTCATGAGGGTGTGGATTTTGCTTTTGATCGCCCTAATTTGTTGCTATCGACTGGGCTTCTGTCTTGTTCCCTTTTCTCCCTTGGTCATAGGATGTTGAGAAATCGATTAAAGGAGGATTTACATGGCAAAGGTAAGCCCGCAATTCAAACGGCTGTGCGCCCAATTCGGAAAAATCCTGGGAGGCGAGTCCGAAATCGAAGAAGGCCCGGTTTGTTTTGTCACGCGGATGACGAATCTGAGCGAGACGATTCTGGGAAGAAGAACGCGTTCGCCTTTAGTTCAAATGCAGATGTTTTCGTTTGAGTCTCTTGATAAGTCGGGTCGCGCGCTTTGTTTGGGCGAGACGGCCTTACATCAGAATCAGGTTAACCGATTGATTTCGAATCTCCGCAAACGGGGAATCAAGGTAACCGCCGTTCATAATCACTGGTTAAATGAAAATCCGCGCTTAATGTATATGCACTGGGAAGCCGTTGAGAATCCTGTTGTCTTTGCCAGAAAAACCAAAGAATCCATATCATTTCTGGGCTGAGCAGATCGGTTATGAGGTTGAATCTTTATTACGAATTGAAAGGATGAACTCGACTGATGGAACAAGTGAAAGCAAGCCCTCGTTTTAAAAGACTATGTAACCAATTCTCAACGATTTTAGGCGGAACGGAACATGAAATCACCCCAGGCCCGGTTTGTTTTGTAAGCAGAAACAGAAGAATAAATGCTACCATTCTGGGAAGAAGAACTACATCTCCTTTGATCCGTTATCAACTGTTCTCGTTTGAATCCCTGGACAGTTCAGGCCGCGCGCTTTGTTTAGGAGAAACGGCCCTCTTCCAAGGCCAGGTCAACCAATTGCTGACGAATCTCCGCAATAACGGAATTAAAGTAACGGCGGTTCACAATCACTGGCTGTTTGAGAAACCGCGGCTAATGTATGTCCACTGGGAGTCGATCGATAATCCGATTGATTTCGCAAGGAAAGTAAAGCGTTCTATTGCCTTCTTAGGTTAATATAAAGATCACAATGCAATAGCGTGACATGCGCGGCGGCGAATTGTGGATTTGGCCTACCACGAGTCGCCTACATAACAAAGGTGTGGAAGCCACCACCCACAATTAGCAGAAGTGGAAAAAAAGAAGAGCTACCGTTACACGATAGCTCTTTCCATTAGGTTTACTCGTAATCCGCCAGCCCCAGATAGTGCAGGGAAATGACGTTCTCGAGTCCTTGCATGAAGCCCATCTTGTCGCGGTGTTCCATCGTCTGAGTGGCATACTCCACTTTCGCGTCATGGAAACTCTGAAGCCGCATCTTGCCCTCGTCGAGCCCCGCATAGTAGTGATAGATGAAATAGTACGGGTTGATCTCCTGCAGCATCTCGTAGGTTACGGGCACGTAGTCGAACCATTGCCCCTGCTCATTTTCTTCGACCATAGTCCAAAGGTAGTTATTCAGTCCACCGCCGTTAGACGCTGTTATGGTATGCGAGATAGGATTGATCATCTTCCCCTTCGTCAACCCGTCGTGGATGATGTTGTCCGAACCGAGACCCTTGGCCGGGCTCATTCCCCAGTAGAACGCGGTGTAATAGTTAGAGGCCAGGCCACTTTTAACAGTCGCACGGCTCATAAACAATTCCTTGTTCTGTTTCGCACCCTCGCCATCTCCCAGACTATTTACCATAAGGTTCATGACTCCGTTCTTGTTCTCTTGTAGTAAATTCTGCTTCAAATCTTTGTAGTAGGTGCGAAGGTCTGAGTTTTTAAAGAGGCCGAATTCCTCCTTCAGCCGTTTCGTAAAAAGGGCAATGTCATTCTGGGCCAGGCCGTCCTGAATATTAGTCGGAACAGCAAGAACGACGTTCGGAACAGATTTGCCCCCGATCTGCTTGCGGTAAGCGTCGTAGCGATCGACGTATCCGGCGAACTCGCCCTTCGTTAGAGGTAGGCGGGACACGGGCCATTCGGGAATGAGCGTCAGCGGAACATTCTTTTCGAAAACATCAAAGATGAGGACGTCAGCGCTCAGGTGCTTGCTATCATTCTTGAGAGTCGAGTAGAAGAAGTCGGTTACGAATTTCTCTTCCTTATTGTGTTCGATGCCGTCCCATCTTTCGGTGGCCGGAATAGCCTGGACCTTGTGGACATAGGAGAAGGCAGGGACATCATCCTTGATTCCAAAAATCTGGACCCCGGCAACTTTTCCGCCGATCTTCTGCTGCCGGGCTTTCAAGGCATCCAGCAGTTTGGAGGCTTCCTTGTAGTTTTTAGCATCGAACAAAACGTTATGGGTATTCTTGAACTTAGCGGTGTACTTCTTGATGGCCGCAAGATCCTTGGCATCGACCTTTGAGCTATTATAGACGAAGTAATAGTTGCTTTTCTCTGTGGTTGCAGAACTGGCATTGGTGATGCCATCGAGAGGCAACAGAGTAGAGATCAATAAAACAAGGAACATAGACTTCCAAAAGAACCTTTTCATTCAAGACTTACCTCCTAGATTTATCCTTCGAATATTCCTCTTTCCATTCAAGAATGACGTCCGATTGCCCTTCTTCATACCAGGAATTATTACCTATTATAGGTGTGATAATTGTTTCAAACAATGAAATATATGGGTTTATAGTCTTTCTTATGAAGATCATTACGGGACGCCCTTTTCATGCAGATCAGAGAAAAAGAAACCAGGTCATGCTGGGTAGACACCGGAAAGAGTTTGACCGATATCCGCCTTTATTGTATTTTGAACATAGAATGCAATAATAAATGACAGGACGACTCTTAATATATGAATATTTTCGACATTGCTAAACTAGCCGGCGTCTCCCGGAAAACGGTTCAACGTGTGCTGAACAACTCTGCTAGCGTCAGTCCAAAAACCCGCGAGAACGTGCTCAGGGTCATGGAAGAATACCATTATGAACCGAATTCGGCCGCACGCAAGCTTTCCTCCAAAAAGGCGCATACTATTGGATTGTTTATTATTCAGGATACCAGTAACTATAGACTGTACTCGGATGACTTGTTCTACGGAGTTGCAATCGGAGCTGTTATAAGCCAGTGTTTTGAGCGCGGCTATAATACACTGGTCACGATACTCGATATCTCGGATACTTCGGCTCTATTCAGCCAATACAAGCAGAAGAATATTGACGGCGGTATTGTGATCAGCTGGTCCAATCTGCAGGAGCTTGTTGAACAGGTTAGAGACGCGGGCTTTGAAATCTGTGTGTTTGATCGCAGTAATGCTCCCGATGGAGGTCTATTCGTACCTGCACCAAGGATTAACAATCGGAAGGGCGCTTATAAAGCCATTGAATATTTGGCCGAACTGGGACATATGAATATTGGAATTGTTACAGGGCTGCTGAATAATCTCTCCGGTCTGGAACGCTATGAGGGGTATTTGGAAGCCATGCAGGCTTGGAAGCTGCCTGTTTCGCAAGCTCAAATTTTCCAGGGGGATTTTACGGAAAATGGCGGGTATGCAGCGGTTGAACATTGGATTTCGGAAGGTACATTGCCGACCGCGGTGTTTTGCTCAAACGATCTAACGGCGATCGGAGCCATGAAGGCTTTGGCCGCCCATAAATGGAGTGTGCCGGACGATATTTCCGTCATTGGCTTTGACGATTTGCTCATCTCGCAGTATCTTCATCCTGCGTTAACGACGATGCATGTTCCGCGTGTGGATATGGCCGTATCGTTAGTAAATCAATTAATTTCCGTTCTGGAGGAAGATAGCGAATCATTAGAGGAGAGATCCTTTGAAGTAGAACTAATCGTAAGGGATTCATGCAGCACTCCGAAAATATAAGGCAAATTTTCGTAGACGGTTCGCATTGACACTCCAGCGTGCTGATACTATATTATATTTAACTATGTCCCATATGGGACATTACTATTGTAAGCGATTTCATGAAGAAAGGAGGAAAGTTTGCTTCAAGGCAGTGGTTGTAGTACGCAATATAGGAAACGGGCTAATTAAATCTTAAAAGGAGATGTAGGATATGAGAAATCGTTTGATCCGCAAAGGTACATCCTTGGCAATGTCTCTGTTGATTGTGACGAGCGCGGTATCCGGTGTAAGCTCCGCCCAGTTCGCGACCGGGCAGGCTTCGGCATTTGTGGTGCAACAACAATATAACGATTTGTCAAAGAATCATTGGGCAGCCAATTCTATTGCCCGCTGGATGAATCATGACATCATTCATGGATATGGAGACGGGACAATTCGTCCGGATGCTTCTATCACGCGGGCAGAATTTTCCGTCATTATGAACAAGGTGTTTGGCTTAGTTCAGAAGTTGGATCAGCCTATTCCGGATGTCCCAGCTGGGACATGGTATGAAGAGGGTATTTCCAAAGCAGTTCATGCCGGATATATCAAGCTGAATGCCGAGGGAAAATCAAACCCGTATGCTCCTCTCAGCCGGGCCGAAGCCGCCTTTGCCTTGGATACGCTGTTCAGCTTCAGCCAATTGGACACGGGTTCATCGGATACCGCGTATTTCAGCGATATAAAAGGACTAGATGCCGACACGCTAGAAGCCGTTAATGCGCTTGCGGCTGCCGGATATTTGAAAGGATATTCCGATTCGAGCTTTAAGCCGCAGAGAACGATGACAAGAGCTGAGCTCGTCTCATTAATCGATCGCCTTGTATCTGGCTACTTCGACAAACAGGGGGATTTCTCAGAGGGAACCGTACGAGGGAATGTCATTGTCAACAAGGGAAAGGTTACGTTAAAGGATACCGTAGTGGAAGGTAACCTGTATTTAACAGCAGGAATCGGGGAAGGAACGGCCATCCTTCAAAACGTAGTCGTCAAAGGGGCAACCTTCATACCTGACAGCAATGCCGAAATTCACATGTCCGGTAGCTTTAAGCGAATTATTGCCGGGCCGTCAGCCGAGCATCAGCCAGCCATCACGATTACAGGAACTGTAGAGGAACTGGAGCTTGACGGGAATGCCAAAATCATTTTGGCAGAAGGAGCTGTAGTGAAGAAGTTGATCGCTGGCAAACATGCCGGTAAAGCGGTCATTGAAGGTAAAGGCAAGGTGGAGGTTATCGAGAATCAGGCGGACGGTCTAACATTCAACGGAAGTAAAATTCCGAAGAGCACAGACAGTCCATCCGGTGGCAACAGCGCAGGAGCCGGAAATCATCAAGGAGGCGTTACGCCCGGGAATTCTGATGGCGGAACACCGGGCGGTAACAACGGTAGTCCGAATAAGGATTGGACATTGACGTTTGCCAGCGAGTTTAATGAGGTATCGGATCTGCAAAAATGGACACCGGAGATTGGCACCGGTAAGGATGGCTGGGGGAATAAGGAACAGCAATATTATAAAGCAGAGAATGCAGCCGTAGAGGGCGGAAATTTGGTCATTACCGCGAAAAAAGAGGATATACAAAGTAGCCACTATACTTCTGCCCGGCTTGTGACCAGGGATAAATTTTCCCAGACTTACGGCAAGTTCGAGGCGCGGATCAAGCTTCCGGAAGGCACCGGGTTCTGGCCGGCATTCTGGATGATGCCGCAAGACAGCACCTATGGAACCTGGGCTTCGTCCGGCGAGATCGACATCATGGAGAGCAGGGGACGCTTACCGAAGGTAGGCCTAGGCACTCTTCATTATGGCGGGGAAGCACCTAATAATCGGTATTCCGGTCAAGAGTACCCGCTTCCGAACGGCGGGACGGCAACGGACTTCCATACCTATGCCATAGAATGGGAACCGGGGGAGATCCGGTGGTATATTGACGGCATCTTATGCCAAACCCAGAACGACTGGTACAGCATAAGCAAAGATCAAGCGGCGAATAATGCATACCCGGCACCATTTGACCAAGATTTCTACATGATCTTGAATCTGGCCCTTGGCGGTAATTTTGATGGCGGACAAATGGTCGATGACAGCTTACTCCCCGGCAAAATGTATGTGGATTACGTTCGCGCATACAAGCTGACCGGCCGCCCATATCGTGAAGCCGTTCCGCCTGTAATCGGGAAAGAGCCTATTCCAGCTGATGCGCAAGCGCCATTGGC
Organism: Fontibacillus phaseoli; assembly: GCF_003337355.1. GTDB lineage: Bacteria > Bacillota > Bacilli > Paenibacillales > Paenibacillaceae > Fontibacillus > Fontibacillus phaseoli. Next base: position 129,301 of record NZ_QPJW01000006.1, read on the forward strand.
AGATGGAAACCTGCTGTATAATCATAATTTTGACCAAGACGATGCAGCTAAACCGAATTTGTCGTACCTGAATGGTTCCGGGTCTTCCACAGAGGTTCCCAATACCGACTACTGGTCGCTGTTTGAAGGTGAAGGCGGCGCAGGGAGTGTAAACATAGACCGGATCGGTGCACAAAATTATGCGAAAATTAGCATTAAAAATGCGGGCAGCCAAAACTATTCCGTGCAGCTGTTAAACACGGCATCGCTTGTGAAGGGACATTTCTACAAAGTCACGTTTGACGCCAAGTCTTATGCGGATCGTACCATGATGGCAAGAATGACGGGAGGCGCAAGCCGCGGATACGCAGCTTATTCAGAGGCGAATCTATTCAATTTGACCGATCGGATGAAGTCCTTCGAGTATAAATTCCAAATGAAAGCCGGCACCGATCTTGCGGCAAGAACGGAATTTAATGTCGGGTTGAATACTAGCCCGGTATGGATCGGCAATGTTCGCGTAGAAGAGATCGATACCATTGCCATTGACGATGACATGCTGAAAGAGCCTTTGGATGGTGAAGGGAACCGGGTATATAACGGAAGCTTTGATCAAGGCCGGCAGGATCGGATGACCTTCTGGCATGTCGTGACGGCGGACAATACCAACGTAAAGGCATCGGTGAATCCGGCCACCCGCTATCTCGGGGTAAATATTCTGGATGCAGGCGACGGCAATGCCGATGATGTGAAGGTTCTGCAAAAAGGCATTTTACTTGAGGGGAATCAGGCCTATGAATGGACTTTTGACGCAAGCGCTTCAACCGCCAGGGATATTCAAGTTGAACTAAGGAGCAGTGACGGATCCGAATCCTATTTTAGTCAAAAAGTATCCCTGGGCAGTGAGGATGTACATGCAGCAAGCTCGAAACAAACCGTCAGCTTTACGATGACAGGAACAACGGACCCGAATGCGACATTGGTATTCCATGTAGGCGGCGCGGCCGGAACGGTCAATCTTGATAATGTCAAGCTGGTTCAGACATCGATCCACTATGGTCCGGATACGGTATTCTTCCCGCTGGCGAACGGCAGCTTCGATACGGGGCTTGCGCCTTGGGAAGCAGCTGTAGATAGCGGAGGAAGCCTCTCTGCTTCTTACGAGAACCAGGCCGCAAAGCTGACGGTGAATGCATTAGGCCAGAACCCGTACAGCAACATGTTTATGCAAAACGGGATGAGTTTAACGAGGGGTGCATCCTATGTGCTATCCTTTGATGCGTATTCTACAAAAGAGCGTAAAATGGAAATCGATATTGAAGATAGTTCATATACCCGCTATTTTGATGAAATCGTTGATCTGGGAACAACAGTCAAAAATTATAAATATGTATTTAAAATGGGCAGTGACGTAACAGGAAATCTGAAATTCTTCCTTGGGAAGCTGGATGGTCAAACGGTAAGCGGTACACATGATGTCTTTATCGACAACGTTGTATTCCAAATCAAAGACGCGCCCGTGAAGCGTTCGCCTATTCTTACAGCAGACAGTACGAATAATGTCTTAGGTCAACCTGTTGAGATTATGTTCCAGGATGACGAAGCCTGGCGTGATAACCTTTCATCCGTCACGCTTAATGGAACGGATATTGCTGATGAACTATACACTGTTGAAGCAGGTAAAATCACCCTCGATGCGGCATTATTCCCGCAAGCGGCTACCTATAAATTGAGGGTTGAAGCGAAGGGGTACGCTTTTGCGGGAGTGATGCAAAGCATTAGGCTCGCAGACGGCAATCTATTGAAGAATGGCGACTTCTCGAATGGAACGTCAGAGTGGACAGTATGGTCCGAGGCAGGTTCAACCCTCGCAGTGAATGCGGGAGCAGCGGTTATCACGATTCCGTCACGCGGTCCTCAAGGCTGGTCTACCCAGTTTTATCAGGAAGGGATACCGTTGCAGGCAGGTAAAACCTATGAACTGTCCTTCAAGGCGAGTGCAAGTGTTGACCGACCGATCGTACTGGAATATACGGACACGTCTATAGCGCCAAAACAGGTGGATTTTACACTCTCAACTACTAGCGCAACATATACTACAACGTTCACTGCGCCGAAACAGGAAAACCTGAAGCTGAACTTCCTGATCGGAAATGTAAATGCGGATTCGCTGACAACGCCGGACGAACCTCATACGATCACTTTTGACGATCTGTCCATTAAGGAGACGACCTCAACAACTCCGACTATGCCGGAACCTTCTGATTCTCATGAATTTTCAAACGGCAATTTCGAGGATGGCTTGAACGGTTGGCAGATCCATCAACAGAGCGTGTATGAACCCTATGCAGATGATCCGGCCTGACTCCCGCTAATCAGATGCCCCCAAAAAACATACCCGATCCGAAAGGATCGGGTGTGTTTTTCATGTTATCTTGAACAAAATGTTCCCTAAGTGACATCCGTAATCCAACATCAGGATTTTGCATGCTAGAATATAAAGTAGGGATACTGGCGTTGCCCACCAACTCCGTTATTCTATACTTTTTAAGGATTCCATCATATGGATTTGAGATACTTTTCTCCGAAGCAGCAGGTTGGAGAGAACGGTGAGCACGAATGCGAGCATGGCGGCTGTTATTATGACGACCGGATTTAATTGATCCGGGATTTGCTGATGAGTGCTCGACAGTGCCTTTACAACAATGGCATACATATAGCCGCCGATCGGTAAAGCTACGATGACCGCAAAGGTAGTAAGCAGGATGTTCTCAAAAAAGATCAGCCGGTTTATTTTATGGTTGGGATAGCCTAATACCTTAAGTGTGGCGAGCTCGCGATTCCTCTCATAGATGTTTATGGAAGATATCGTATAGATGGCGCCAAAGGAGAGGACGGCGGCACAAATCACGAACATGATAAAGATAAAACTGTTTTGCTCCATAATATATTCAGCCGATTTCCTTAGATCATACTTATCCGCGAGGGCATCGACTTGTTGCTCTTGTTCAAAGAAGTGACGCATGCTTATAAGGTCTGACGCGTTATTGGCTTCCACGAGAAGCGAGGTCGGACTGTAGTCGATGCCAAAGCTCTTTAAATAAGTTGGCGTACCATAGAACGACGGACTCGAATATTGATTAGATATATGTAAAACCTTCATTTCGACCGTTTTATTAGCTAGCTCCGGTGCGGTGAACTTGATTTGAATGACGTCCCCTTCAACAAGTTGATAGTTGTCCGCGTAGGATTTGGGCACCAGCACACCCTGATCTTCCAAAAAGATGGGAGTGTCATTTTCGTCGAAGAAACGAATCAGCCGGTTTTCTTTTTCCGTAACCACGAACGTGGCATTTTCGTGATCATCGCCCTTGATGAATTCCACGGGAAAGGTGGATAAATCATAACTGTTTTTAATGCCGTCAGGTAGCTGTAACGTATCCGAAGTAGTTCCTTTCGCATAATCTACTCTTAAATCGTAGGTGTTCACTTCTTCAATCTGGTCAGCTACTTTTTGCAGGGCCGATTGGGTGCCGAAAGCAGTGATCAATAAAACCGTGCTTACCACAACGCCAACGGAGCTTGCTAACGCTTTTTGTTTATTTATAAATATATTTCTGAAAATGAGTTTGTAGCTATAGGAAAGATGACTCCAGATTCCCGGGATTCTTTCGATGAGCAGCGGTTTTTTTATCTTCTTTGGCGGTTTGGGACGCATAGCCTGGGCAGCCCGTTCTTGTAATATGGCCCTGCCGCTCAAGTAACAGGACAGGATCCCGAAAGCACCGGAGAAGAGAATGGGAGGAATAACGGAAAACAAGGATAGGGAGAAACTAATGTCAGGCAGCGAGTAGGCCCTGGCATTCGATGCCGTGACTAAGGGAATAAATACAACAGCGGTAAGGACGTAACCCAGGAGGGAGCCCAGGATACTTACCAGCACCGGATATCCCATGTAATGAAGCAGGATGCTTCTGTTTTTCACACCCAAAGCCTTCATAATTCCTACTTGATTTCTTTGGGAATCAATGAGCCTGGACAGGGTAAGAAATAGGATAATCGCTTCAATTAAAAAGAAAACCAACGGGATAACCCTGCTCATCAATTTATTATTATGAATCGTTTGTTGGAGTTGAGTATAGCTGAACGTCCGCTCTTTACTAATTTGGCTTAAATAGGGGAGAGCTTTGGATTGCGCTTCAATAGATTGACCTAGTTTGCCAATATCGTAGCCTTCTTGAGCATCAATCATGAGCTCGTTATAGTAGAAGCCGCCTGAGATTTGAGGTATGGCCTCTTCGGCCATATAAGCTACGCCGTAGGTTTTATGGTCCTGGATGGCGTTCTTTTTGGCATATTCAACATTCTCGGACAAGCCGCTGATGGTAAACGCCAAATTCTGTTCATTCGCACTTATACGGATTTGATCACCGACTTGAAGCTGATGTTCTTTGGCATAATGGGAATCCAGCAAGATTTCATCCGTTTTCGACGGGGTCCTGCCCTCAATCATCGTAGGGGTATTGATTTCATTGTTTACAGGGATTGAATGGATTTTTAATGAAGCTTGGTTATCTTCAAAGGCTTGCGTGGCATCCAGGGTATAACGTCCTTCTATTTTGTTTATGCCTTCGATTTGGCTTAAACCGGCCACATCCTGTTGGGAAATTTGGCTGTAATATACATTCAAGTCGCTTAAGTTATGTTCTTTATAGTAAACCTTCGTATAGGCGCTAAGATTATCGCTTAACGTGGTCAGTCCCGCATAGAAAAAAGCTCCTACTGCGATCACCAAAACAAAGGCTAATAATTGCCCCATAGATTGTTTAATATCCCTCAACGATTTTATAAATAATTTCATGATTACCACTCAATCCCTTCGACACTCCGTTTTTCATGATTCAAAGTCACACTTTCGATCATCCCGCTTTTAACCTTGATAATTTTATCGGCCATAGGAGCAATCGCGGAGTTATGCGTGACCAATACGACACACTTCTTCGTTTCCTTATTCAAATCTTGAAGAAGCTTTAAGACGGACTTACCTGTAACATAATCCAAAGCACCGGTGGGTTCATCACAGAGTAAAAGCAGAGGATTTTTGGCAACAGCTCTCGCTATGGCAACTCTTTGTTGTTCCCCTCCGGAGAGTTGGGAAGGGAAGTTTTTGATTCGATCCTGTAAGCCGACTTTATTTAAAATGTCTTTAGCGTTGAGAGGGTTTTTGCATACTTCCGTGGCAAATTCCACATTCTCCAGCGCGTTCAAATTCGGGATTAAATTATAGAATTGAAAGACGAAGCCAACCTTCTCCGCGCGATATTCTGTTAATTTTTTTTCGTTGAACTTTGTGATTTCTTGACCGCCAACCAACACTTGACCTGCGTTAGCCGTATCCATACCGCCAAGGAGATTCAAAATCGTGCTTTTCCCGGCACCGCTTGCCCCCAAAACAACGACAAATTCTCCCTCTGATATGGAAAAGTCAACACCCGCCAGGGCCTTGATGGTCACTTCCCCTATTTTGTATTCTTTCGTTACGTTTTTGAACTCGATGAGCTGCTTCACTTCTTACATTCCTCCTATTGTGGGTTTCAAAACTCGGTTTCACGCCATGTCCTTTCCCTCGGGTTGCCATATTTTTGATGCCGCCGCTTCTAAGCTAGTCTTCTTATGGTAAGCGATTCCCCGAGGGGGGAAAACCGACCTGCGATTGAATTTCGATTGGACCAAAGTCCGAGAATAAGATCGGTCTGAGGGCTACGCACAAGGTTTTAGAGGTGACGTTAGGGATCGTGGAAATGAATTTCGGAGTCAGCTTATCGATTTTCGGTAGGTGGGGTGAACCTAAGGATATTGCGGATATCACGCATTTCTTGCATCTCCATCAACAGAACGATATAGATCATTCTTAGTAGAGGAATAACACGAGGCTGCCGCGAAATTGAACGGCAGCCTCGTTACGCTAATGGGCAATGATCTGTAACATGAAAGGTAGGGACATTGTGAATGACCTGAATTATGATTTCATCGCAAATTCACTTTTTTGCTTGCTATGATATGCCGGTTCGCGGCGGCGCGATATTCGACGGGGGAGATGCCCGTATTTTTTTTAAAAGCTTTTGAAAACGAGAAAATGTCGACATACCCGACGGACGGAGCGATGGCGGCAAGGCTTAAATCCGTAGTTTCGAGCAGTTTTTTTGCGGCATGGATCCGGATGTTCTGCAAATATTTTAAGGGCGTGATTCCATAGGCCGTTTTGAATTTTCTTGAAAAATAAGAACGTTCGATTCCCACATACCTCGCGATGGATTCGATGCTTATATCCTCCGAATAATGCAGTTCCATGTGTTCCCGTCCCCGCTCCAGCCATTCGTCCGAGCAGTCGATATTGCGGATTTCGTCCGGAACATGCCGGGACAGTGATCGGAACAGCTGAAGGAAGGTGCTTAAGCGTACCAGATCCCGGTCGCGATCTCCCGTGTTTTCCGCTTGCACGATGAGTTCGCGAAGATGCAATAGCGCCGATGAGGTATATCCGTTGACCTTAATAGGCGTGCAGCGTTTGATCCCGATTCTTTCCAGCAATTGAACGCATTGCGATCCTTCGAAGGTCAATCGTATATAGTGCATGGGATCGCACTCGACGCTGAAATATTCATGGGGGACTTGGGGGAACACGCCGAATAAATCGTTTCTTCTTAACTGGTATTTTTTACCCTTTTGGATAAATATCCCCTCTCCATCCAGGATGAAAATCAGGCTGTAATGCGGCTCGATGCGCGGACTCTTGAAAGCGGGACGACGGACCTTTGCCTCGCTGATTCCGATCCTGACCGGCCAAGCGCCGCTCGATTTTTCGAAGGATGTCGGAGTAAAGAAATACTTATTTGGTACATTGAGGATATGTTCATCACCTTTTGTCGACATATGAAATACACCTCCCGAGTAAGATTTAAGTATTACTTTGGCATTATTATAAGACGGAATTTGACATAAAACAAAGTAAATCTATATGAATAATAAAATAAGTCGCATTTGGACAAAGCAGGAATCGCTTTTGGACATTCAATTTCGGAATCCCGGCTGTTATAGTTTTAAAAAAAGTTCAACCAACGCATAGAAGGGGGTGCAGCCAATGCCGTCAGACCGGCACGGACCGGCAACAACAGACAAACAGCAGGAATGGCTTGCCCGATTGGATGCCGTATTGGAACAAAACGCGGCGGAAACCGAAAAGGCGGATGTCGAGAACGACTTGAATTACGGGTTGATCTCCGATTTGAAAAGAATCGGTTACCCTGCCTTGGCAGTGCCGTCCGATTTGGGGGGCGGAGGCCTTTCTTTGACCGATTTTCTCGCGTTCCAGGAGCGAATCGCGCAAGCCGATGCCGCTACCGCGCTGGCGATCGGTTGGCATATGAGCACCGTGCTGCAATTGGGAGCCGTTCGCCCCTGGAGGACAACGGATTTTGAATCGCTGTGCGGGGAGATCCTTGGCAGCAGCGCTTTGATCAACCGGGCCGACTCGGAAGGGGCGACCGGAAGCCCTTCGCGCGGTGGAGTTCCGCAAACGACGGCACGGCGCACGCCGGACGGATACAGCATCACGGGAACGAAGCGGTTTACTTCGCTTGCGCCCGTGCTGGATTATTTCATCGTATCGGCCTTTGAACCGGAAACGGGAGGAGTATCCGATTTTCTCATCCCGAAAGGGACGCAGGGATTATCCATCGACCGAACCTGGAATACGGTCGGCATGAGGGGGACGGGCAGTCACGATTTGGTGCTGCGGGATGCGGAAGTGCCGTTTTCCGCGAAAGTAATTGAACGAAAGCATTCGAAGGTATTCCAGCCCAATCCGTTCATCCTGTTTATTCCGGCGGTATATCTGGGGATTGCCGAAGCGGCAAGGGATGAAGCCGTACGTTTTGCCCGGAGCTATCAGCCGAACAGCTTGAATCATCCGATCACGAGTCTTCCGAACATTCAGCAAACTTTAGGGCAGATCGAGTTGGAGATTTTGGCGGCCAGACATTTTTTATATTCGGTTGCCGGGAAATACGAGAATCAGGAGTTTGATTCCGTGCAGGGGTGGGACGGCGATTTTGGCGCCGCCAAAGTATTGGCGGTACAGAACGCGCTGTCGGTCGTCGACAAGGCGATGCGGATCGTCGGTATCCACGGCTTGTCATTATCGCATCCGTTGCAGCGGCTGTACCGCGACGTCCGGTTCGGGCTTCACAATCCGCCGATGGAGGATGCGGTTCTAAGGCAACTCGCCGTCCGGGCGCTCGAAAGCAAGGGGACTGCCCATGATTGAGATTCAGAATCTATCCAAAACGTATGACGGAAGACCGCCGGTTCTTCAAGGCATTCAGCTCAGCATCGAAGCCGGGGATATTTACGGTCTGGTCGGCATCAGCGGAGCGGGCAAATCCACGCTGCTCCGGTGCATAAACGGCCTTGAAGGGTTTGATTCCGGCTTGGTGACGGTCGACGGCATCGATATCCAAGCGTTAAACAAGAAGGAGCTTCGACTGCTCCGAAGCCAGATCGGCATGGTCTTTCAGCAATTCAGCTTGCTGGAGCGAAAGACCGTGTATGAGAATATTCTGTTCCCGGTCAAGTGCCAGCACTTTAAAGTCAAAGACATCGACCAAAAAATTCGCGACGTCCTGGAATTGGTGGAGCTTTCGGATAAAATCCACGCGCTTCCGCGAAGTTTGAGCGGAGGACAGAAGCAAAGGGTAGCGATCGCTCGCGCCTTGATCATGAATCCCAAAATTCTGCTGTGCGACGAGGCCACTTCCGCGCTGGATCCGAACATCACGCAGTCGATTTTGGCCTTATTGCGAAAAATCAATCAGGAGCTCGGCATTACAATCGTCGTCGTTACGCACCAGATGTCCGTCGTGAAGCAGATCTGCAACCGAATGGGGGTACTGAGCGAAGGAAAACTGAAGGTGGCCGGGGATGTGCAGGATATTTTCCTGAACAAGCGGGACATGCTGGACGACTTTATGGGCGAAGAAAGCAACGGCAGCCGTTCGGAGCGGCAAACCCATCTGGAAATTATTCAGCGGGTAGGCGAAAACGAGGATATCCTCTCGGATGTTGCGATACAGACGGGAGTGAGGTTTGAAGTGATTTGGGGCGGCCTGAACAAGTACCGCGATACGGTAGCCGGATCATTTACGATCCGGGTCAGCGAGGAAGACCTCCCCGTCGTCGAACGGCACTTGAACGACCGCGGCGTGGAATGGAGGAAGCTATAGATGTATGAGTATGACTGGCAGACCATGCTGATGAAAATCATATTGCCGGGCCTGCGCGAAACGATCTTCATGCTGATCGGTTCTTTCGCCGCCAGCGTCATTTTCGGATTTCTTCTGTCGCTTGTCTTGATCACGACCGATCAGAGGGGGCTTCGCCCGAACCGGGCCGTTTATGAGACGATCAGCGTCGTGATCAACGTCCTCCGTTCCATTCCGTTCGTCATTCTTATCATCGCGATTATTCCGTTGACGCGCCTGATCTGCGGTACGTCAATCGGAATCGGGCCCGCTATTTTTTCCATTGCCGTGGCGGGTTCGCCCTTGATCGCCAGATTGCTCGAAAACTGCTTCAAGGAAATCAATCCGAGTTTGATCGAGGCCGCGAAATCCTTCGGCGCTTCGGATTGGCAAATTACGTACCACGTGATCGTGAAAGAGTCCATTCCTCTTGTCGTCTCGCAAATGACGTTTGCGGTCGTTTCCATTCTGGGATTTACGGCGATTGCCGGAACGGTCGGATCGGGAGGGCTGGGGGCCGTCGCGTTAACCTACGGCTACCAAAACTTCAACGATAAGGTCATGTACAGCACCTTGTTGATTCTGATTTTGATCGTCGAAATTTTGCAAATTCTAGGCAATATTCTCTATAAGAAAATCAAATAAATAGAACTCCAATTACAACATGGAAAGGAATACTCCCTATGAAAAAAAGTACAACGGTAATTTTGCTTGTCGCAGTTATGATCCTAAGCACGGTTCTGGCCGGCTGCTCCGGCAACAACGCGAAGAACGTGGCAGCGTCTTCTTCGAATGAAGCTTCCTCCGGCCAGGAATCGAATAAGCCGGATAACAAGAAGATCGTCATCGGTCTCCTTGCACGCGAGGAACCGGATGTTCAATATGTGGCCGAAAAGCTTAAAGCGGAAGGGTATGACATCGAAACACGGGTATTCAGCGATAATATCGCCTTGAATACGGCTACCGAGGACGGCAGCCTGGACGCGAACTATTTTCAGAACAAGCCTTATCTGAAGAGCTTCAATGAAAGCAAAAACACGCACCTGGCGGCTTACGGCCCGGAAATCTTCACTACGCCTGTCCTGTTCGTCTCAAAGAAGTATAAATCCATCGATGAACTTCCTGATGGCGCCAAAGTAGGCATTGCCAACGATTCGGCGAACCGGGCAAGGGAGCTGCAATTGCTTGAGGCCAACGGGCTCATCAAACTGAAAGAGGGCGTCGACCTGCCGACCCTGCTGGACATTGAGGAGAATCCGAAGAATCTGAACTTCGTGGAAACGGATCCCCGAAACCGCGTCGGCATATTCCCGGACCTGGATGCGATGACGGCGCCTTCGATTACGGTCTATCAAATGAACGATCCGGAAGTGGTGACGTTGTTCGAGGAAACGAAGGAAGTCTACAGCAATTATGGCGGCATCATCTTCGTCGTGAAAGAAGGATACGAGAATACGGAGTGGCTGGACAAAGCTATTGCACTCATGACGTCGCAAGAATACGGCGATTGGCTTCTGGAAACCTATCACGGGGTGAAGAAACCGCTGAACTAAGGGACGTGCACGTTATCCAACAATAATAACAATCAGGAGGAATAAAATATGGCAACTGTAATCGGTATTTCCAATACGGAATTGGCAGGAGAGCAACTGGAACAATTTATCGAGGTGATCGGCAACGCGGTAACCACCTCCCTGGGGCTCCCGGATCACTTGAAAAGCGTGTCACTTCATCAGCTTCCCAAGGCCTACGCTACGAAAAGGTCCTACGAGGAAATCACCTTCTTCGTATATACGGCTCCCAAACCGGTTGAAGCGAAGCGTGCGCTGGTCCAAAATATTCAGGCGGCAGCGGATGACTTTTTTTCGGGAAGTTCTTATACGACGATTGTCATCGTTAAAGAGCATGCGGATGAAAATGTCGGCGTGGGTGGGGTCCTCAGATTGGACAAGCAGGCTTAAGGAAGGAGGAGGTTGGATTGGAATATAGGGAGATTGGGCGTTCCGGCATCAAGGCTTCCGCGGTTACCCTGGGAGCATGGGGAATAGGCGGAGGCTTTCAGTTTCCGGATACCGACGACAACGAATCGATCCGCACGATTCACGCCGCGCTGGATGCGGGAGTCAATATTATCGATACGGCGCCCGTATACGGTTTTGGGCATAGCGAGGAAGTTGTAGGCAAAGCGATTCAGGGAAGACGCGACCAGACCATCATCTCGACCAAATGCGGTCTATGGTGGGGCGATGAGGAAGGGAGTTATCGTTTTACTTGGGACGGCCATCGGGTAAAACGTAATCTCAGTGCCCGCACGATCCGCGTAGAGGTGGAAGAGAGTTTAAAACGGCTGAATACCGACTATATCGATATCTACTATACGCATAATCCGGCGGTCGAGCCGTTTCTGACGCCGATCGAAGAGACCATCGGGGTCTTAACGGATCTGAAAAAGGAAGGCAAGATCCGGGCAATCGGAGCTTCCAACTGCGAGCCGCACCATATCAACAGCTATTTGGAGCTCGGCGAAATCTCCATCGTCCAGCGTCGTTATCACATGCTGTCGCGTGAAGTGGAGGCGGAAATCTTGCCGCTTTGCCAAGCCAACGGCATCGGCTTTCATGCCTATTCCCCGCTGGCCAACGGGCTGCTTACAGGGAAATACGACAAGGATTATACGGCGCCTGAGGGCAGTGCCCGCGCTGGCGATCCCTTGTGGGGACCGGAACTGTACCCCGCCGTACTGGAATTCGTGAATGGTTTGGAGGATATCGTCACGGGGCTGAATTGCAGCCGCGCCAGCCTGGCGGTCGCCTATTTGCTGGCTAAAGGGGAGTATATTAACGTCATTTTCGGGGCCCGCAAAGAAAGTCATCTGCAAGACCATCTTCGCGGTGCCGGGCTCAAGCTGTCCGGCGACATCGTGACGGAACTGGACCGCCGCATCGACGCTTTTTATGCCCATGCACAGGGAAGCGTAAAATGAACGGGTCTCATGAAGCCGTTACCGATGCCCTCGTGGACGAGTGGATTCTTGCCCATCAGGCGGAGATGCTGGAAGCGATGAAGCGTTTGGTGCGCGTTCGCAGTGTAGGGGAAGGCTTCTTCCCCGGCCAGGCCCATCCGTTTGGCGAAGGCTGCGCGCAGGCGGTGGATCTGACGCGCGAACTGATCGCGCAGGCCGGTCTGCAGGCCAAAGAGCATGACTATTACGGCATTTCCGCGGTTTATCCGGGGGATAGCGAGCGAACGATCAGCTTTTTCTCCCATCTCGACGTTGTGCCGGAAGGCAGCGGCTGGTCCTTTGACCCCTATGGTCCGTTTGTGAAGGACGGGTACCTGTTCGGCAGGGGCGCTGCGGACAATAAAGGGGCCGTGATCGGCGTGCTTTATGTTTTGAAATTCCTGCGCGACCATAACCTCCGGCTGAACCACACGATAACCGCATTTTTGGGGTGCAACGAAGAGTCCGGCATGCGCGATGTCGAGCATTATTTGCGGTCGGATACGCCTTCCTTTTCGGTGGTGTCCGACGGTTTTTTCCCGCTGGGCAACGGGGAGAAGGGCATATTGACCGCTGACTTTGTCGCGGATGTATCCGGCAGCAATTTGCTTTCGTTCACGGCCGGCGAATTATCGAATGTCGTTCCCCCTTCCGCTTCGGCGGTCATCCAAGGCTTCCCGGCCTCGGAAGTGCAAGCTGCGCTCGGCGAAGACTTTACGGTCACGGAAACCGAGGGCGGGATTCAAGTCCGGACGGAGGGCATAGGAGGGCATGCGGCTTTTCCGGAAGGGACGCTCAACCCGATCCCCAAGCTGGCGACTGCGTTGCTGGAATGCGGATTGTTAACGGGAACGGCCAGGGAGGCTGCCGCCTTTATTGCCTCCGCCTTTGCCGATTATTACGGCCACGGGCTTCACGTTGATGTTGAAGACGAAGCATCCGGGAAAACGACGCATACGGCAGGTCTTGTCCGCTTAACGGAAGGCAAGCTGATCGTCAACGTCAACATCCGGTATGCGGTGTCGGCCAACGCACAGGCATTGATCGATCAAATGCGGGCGACCGGAGCGGAGTATGGGTTCACGTTAACGAATATCGAAGATAACCCGCCCTTCTATATTCCCGAGACTGACCCCATCGTTCGAAGCCTTGTTGATTTGGCCAATCAACGCCTGAATACCGACTTGCCGACCTATGTCATGGGAGGCGCCACACATGCGCGCAAACTCCCCCATGCCGTCTCATTCGGCCCCAGCCGCTCCGATATCGGCAATCCCTTCCCCGCCGGAAGAGGAAAACCCCATCAGCCGGATGAAGCCTTGCGGTTGCAGGACATTTGGGACGGTATCAAGATTTATATCCATGCGGTGTTGTTGTTGGATAGGATGGTGGAATGAATGGAGGAGCCCTTTCCCGCGCGGTTGGATAACCGCTGGGAGGGGCTTTTTGGGTTGAATAGGAAAATAATTGATAGGGCTAAGAAGGTGACTTATATTTGGTTTTTATACCTTTTTATGTACACAAATGTAAATGGAATATCAAAAATGGGCGGGTGATCCGAATGAGCGAACAATTCTGGTTAGTGGTACAGTATCCCCTAAAGAGCGAAAAAGGTAGCCCACGCGACAACTGGTTAAGAGAATAAAGTAATGGAATGCCTAGAGATCTCTTTAGCCGAGTTAACTTAGGCTATGTGGACGGCTTTGATATGGGAAAATGCATCTCCGATCCGAATCAATATGCGCTTAATATATTTTGTGTCGTCGCGGAAGAAGAACGGAGTATTGCGTTGATTATGAGGATTTTAAAAAGAGCTTGATTATACTCGTGTAAAATCAGGTTCTATGGGGAGGAAGAAGTATAGTTTGAATTACGTGTATAAGAAAAAAAGGGGGGCGGGCTCGGTTTCCTTCATATCGAAACTGAAAGTCTACAACCATTAAGTTTGCTTATTTTCTGATGAAGAAACAACAGGAATCTTTAAACACCCCTATCTTACTCATTGTAATTATTCCTTCTTCTACACGGCTACTTCTGATTCTAATTCGGTTAGCTGTAGTACCGCGTTGGGATAACATTGTCGTCAAAATCACTTCATATTTATCCAGGTATTTCTCGATCCATGAATAGTAGGAAAATGTACCCATATGTTGTACTATATTACATAGAAGGAGTTATGGCGACGCATGCTACGTTTTAATTTTATCTTACGAAATTTAATAGAAAATAGGTGATAGTATGGCGAGCTTCTTTAACCGGTTAAAAAGGATGTTTTCGTTAGAAAGTTCTGTGAATTCATTGCAAGAGGCTGTCGAGGAAAAAGAAAGACAACTAGCGGATCTGACAATGCAAGTTCAACAATTAGACCAATTAGTTTTAGAAAAAATGAACGAAGAGCGCATTGTAATGAGAAATGAGATAAATGAAGAAAGACGTGAACAAGAAGACCAGTTGGAAACTTTAAAGATGACTGCTCGGCAGGAAATAGAACAATCTAGAACAGCTCTAATTATCGAACTTGACCAATTACGCATGGATCATGAGAAGAAAATTCAAGTTATGTTACAGCAGGATGTAGATTTAGGACATGAACTTGCTGAGAAACAAGGCCAAAAGGAAAAGCTTGAAAAAGAGTTGAAACGTATAGTAACACAAATTAAAAAGGGGAAGGTAGAAAGCCTAGCGATAAAGAATTTGATAGAGCTTTTCCCCGAGTCAGTTAATTACGACAGGATCGAGGATAAGCTAAAGGATTTTGAGGCAGCATTAAATGATGAGGGTATTCTAGATACAGTCGTTCATTTGGATTTACACTTTAAAACGTCCAGGCAACTGCGAAGTCAAATGAACAGCAATAATAAAGATATCAAAAAACTTATTACAAACTATCACTCACGATATACCACAAAAGCGAATATAACGATCTATGATTTAATGGTCATCGGGTTACAGGCAGAACTTCAAAATATACTGTATACCTTAACATATACTAACTTAGATGATGCGTTGGAACGCTCAAAAGCACTGATACATAAATATTTGCAGATTGCTAGTAATGGTAATGCAGCGTTAATTAATACAATTACAAGATTCTTAATGGAGCTAGAAGTATTATTCGAACAAGCAATTCGCATTGAGTATAGCTACTATGTTCAGCGTGAGAAAGAGAAAGAAGAGCAGCGACGAATTCGTGAACAAATGAAACAGGAAGCGGAAGAGAAACGAATGCTTGAAGAAGAACGAAAAAAGATAGAAAAAGAAGAAGAAAAATATTTTGTGGAGATGAATCGTAATAAAGAGCTTCTCATGTCCGAAACGAACGAAGAAAAAATTAGAGAATTACAGGAGCGTATTTCATTGCTTGAGTCACAATATCAGGAGTTAGAAGAAAAGAAAGAAGAAATTATTAAACGCGCAAACGGAAAAGCAGGCCATGTGTATGTGATATCAAACCTGGGTTCCTTCGGTGATCATATGTTTAAAATTGGGATGACAAGACGGTTGGATCCGTCAGAACGGATTGATGAACTAGGGGATGCCTCAGTACCCTTTAAGTTTGATGTACATGCAATGATGTTCAGTAACGATGCGGTAGCTTTGGAACAACAAATTCATCAGCAGTTAGCTTTATCCCGAGTGAATAAGATTAATATGCGCAAAGAGTTCTTTTATGCTGATGTAGAATCACTTGAAAAGTTAGTCCAAGATATTGATCCAATTGCGGAATTCACCACGACTATGATGGCACAAGAGTATCGTCAAAGCTTATCTGTTACTTATGTTTCTAGTGACGAGGCCTATTTATTTGATGAAGAGGAGGAAGTTTCATAGGGCTCCATCACTATTTTAAAAACTAGTGCTGAATTATATCTTTGACGAACACTCTTAGCATCTTGCGGTGGCGAGTTGTTTTTTTGAACAGTCTTTGCCATCCTAATAATATATGCAGAAGACGCTTGCCTACGCAGGTGTCTTTTTTAATTCCAAAATCAGGATTTTGCATGCTAAAATAAATATTGAGTAGATTAGTATTTCAGTCTTAAGAGGGAACGAGTTGTTTTCTTTCTCCGAAAGTATCGAAAAGAGAACTCGGTCGATTCAAACCAGCTATCTTATTTTAATGACACTTGTGTTTTATGCTTATGTAATGCTGGACAACTTTCATCTAAATATCCGACTATTGGGAATCCAAAAGCCGTATAATGCAGGAAGATGTCGAAGCCATTCAACACCTTGGAACGTGGGTAACTTCCTTTGAGGAATTGTTTTTGCTGTATTCGTAATAGCCTTTATTGTCGTTCATATTTACACGCTAAAAAACAACAAGATCTCACTGCGCTTTTTAGGGTTGAATGCCGCCTTGTTTATGGGAATTGCCCTTATAAATTTCATTGTTTATCTGGCTACTTCCATGCCGATCGGCAATCTTATGCAGCCGTTAATGTTGCCGTCTTCCATGGTGATCGTACTTTTTGTATATGTACAGTTGTTGAAGTTGAAAAGGTAGGGATAATGGCGTTGCCCAAAACACGGACCCATGCGGTCGGTGTTTTTTTGTGCGGATAGAACGACGGCCATAAAGAAAAAGACCGAGGACTAGGCAGTCTTCGGCCTGGGGTATGCCAGGTTCACTGCTCTCATCATCTCCAAATGTAATATTAGAAAGTGACTTAATTCAATTACTTTCTACATTAAACTTTCTAAGCTTATTCTACAGTAAGGATATATTGATAAACTAAGGAGAGAAAGTATCATGGATATGTTGAAATTTATTGAAGACAACATCAAATTAGCTTTTTTTGTAATAATCACTATTACTATATTCAATTTATTTGTTAGACCTATTTATACACTCATAAAATTTAGATTTTTAAATAGTAAATGTAGAAAACTTATCTCCAAATCGATTGTATTGATATTTGTTAGAAAGGTAATTTTGCCTTTTGGATTAATTTCTATATTTGTAGCGATTCAACAAAAGTATAGTTTTATTCAATTTGGTGCTAAAGAGAATTACAACGCACTTGTTATCAGTATTTTAGCTTTATACGGGATTCTTTACACCTTTTTACAGTTTACAATTAGTTATGCCCTTCAAAGTCAACAAGATAAATACTGGGGACAAAGCATCACTAGAATGTTATTTATGGAACGCTTAGGATTTGGGATGTTTAGATCTGGTGTATTTAAATTGCTTTTAATATACGCCGTTGTTTATCCATTTTTGAGTAGAGCAATTCTTGTGATAATAAATAGAGGGCACTTAAATGGTAGTTTTGCTGAGGCTTTTTGGCAAGTGTGCATAGTTGTTATTTATATTCTCTATGTGCATTTATTTATACGAAGCTTAAATGGTATGAAAACAATGTATTCTGTTCAGGAACGTCGGGTTACATTTCTTGAGCGGAAAATTGAAGAGGAGGTGATAGAAAACTATAAACAATTGCTCGATTTATCATATGAAGATCGTACATCTCAATTTTTTCTTAAAAGTCTTTTCAGAGATCTAGATAAGTTACCTAAGGAAGAGCAATCAAAAATGCTCATGGGAGTTCTAAGGGGAGTTTTTGATTCAAATACACATAACTTGGGATATGAATGGGTGATGGTTAATAAATTCCCATTGTTGCAAAAAAAACGAGATATTTACACCCCTCATTACTTACACAAATTTTTTAATGACTTGTACTATGAAATTGATAACCGTGATATCGAGTTGAACATACGGGATTTATTAATGATTTATGAGTTACATGATAAAAGTGTCAGTGCGACTTTAAATGAATTTCATTCGGAACAAGATGACTCTTTCATTAATAAACTGGTTAAAGTCTATTCTACGCACAATGATAGAATTTTTGACGAATGTACTTATTTTGAGGTGCCAGCTATTATCATTAAGAGCCTTTCCTCTTATGAGGACATTGAATTGCTGCACCAAAATATGATTCATAGAAAGGGATTCGTTGTTATTGAAAAAGTTGAACGGTCCAAAGAATTTCAGATGAATCATTATGAAAAAAAGTTAGTCAGTAGCTATGATAGGTATTTAACAAATCTTTTAGATTATTATAAAAGTTATGTGGATGAGCTTAAGAAAAGAGCTTATTCTCGATTTTGGAAATCACTTCGATCAAATTTTAATAAAGTATACATGAATGAATGTTTAAGTGCATTTATTTACGAATATATTATTGATTTGGAATACACGGATCAAAACAAAAAATATGTTAATTTTATGGTGAAACAATTGGATTACAAATATAGGGTATCTATTATTTTTTATCATTTGCTCTATCCAAGTACTTCATGGAAATGGCAAAGTGATGTTCCTTTCTTAAAAGAAATCGCAACTAGTAATCAGCAAAACGAAGTTTTTACTTCTGATCTTGTAGACTTTGTGTGTCATACAATTAAAAACATTGGAAATATAGGTCATAAAATAGAAGATGATTTAATTAGATGGATTTTTCATCACAGAAAAATTAAAAACTTAAATGAGATTATTGTAAATGAATGCTTGTCAAAAAATATGACATATGTGAAATTGATTGAATTTAATTATATTTTTTCAGACTATCGTTACTACCTTACTGGCTTTTATGATTTTGATTTTAGCAAAATTCATTCATTAACACATCAAGATTGGACAATTGATTTTCTTAGAGACGTTCTTCGAACGCCTCATCTCTTGAATATAGAGTTTTTTTCTAGCCATCTGCTTCTATTTTGTGAGAATATATGTTATTTAAAAAGACATTTAGTATTTGAAAATGACTTCAGAATATTTTTTATTAATCGTTTTTTTAAATTCTCAGAAAGGGAATTTAATGCCTTACTAAATAACAATTATTTGTGTGATGGAATAATTGAGTTTTTAGTATTGCATTTATCAGACAAAGAATATGAATATTTAATCAATAATGGTGAACATTCTCGACGCTATGCTTTAAGAGTTAAAGAGATTATTTATAGGAAAAATGTAACCATTAATGATTATATAAGTCAACTTGTAGGTCAAGCCAACGAATGCAGGAAACATGCTATACCTGTAATGAAGGAAGGTGAAATTTTAGATCGATTGCAGAGTCTATTAAAAGCAGGCTAGTAATTGCTGAGGCAGAAGGAAAGTAAAAAAGAGAACAAGTTAAATAAGTATTAATTTTCTGGATTTTTCCTGATATTAGGTGTAACGTGTATAAGACTATTCGATCTACTACGTTGTTTTTTAGAGGCACTAGTTTACTTAATAGTTAAGAATGTCATTAATTCTAGCGAAAGTGGAAGGTCTTTATTCTTTAGTTAGTATCGCTTTATCTGCGCTTACTTATCTTTTTATTATTAATTCGAACATGTATTGTCCACTTTCATTACTATACTATAACCTCCTTGGCTTTGTATTCCTTTAGAAATTTAGGAAAGTGTACATTTTATGAGCTTGCCCCAATAATTTCTCCTAGAACTTGGATTTTTTTAATAATAATTCACTTATGAATATTTGGATTTGCAATGACTGAGGCTTTATCTACGTCTGTAGAAAAAGGCTTATATGCATCCGATACATTTAAGATGATGCTGAGCAGCTAATTGACGACAAGATACCTACTATTCGTATCGCAGCCCCAAGGTGAGGTGTTTTTTTAATCTTTGAAAAGGTAATTGAAGGAAATTGTCGAACTGTTTACATAGCGCCAGGGAAATTTTTATTAATTCCTTAAAGACAACATGTTAAAAGCATATAGATCAAATAAAAAGGGGATAATTATGGATATCGCATTTCCTTTAAAACAGGCCTTAGAAAATGGTTCATGTGTATTGTTTGTCGGAGCTGGCATGGGATATCATATGTTTGATCAAAATGGAAATAACATTCCTGATGCAAATAAACTGGCACAAATGTTAGCAGAGAAGTTTGACGTTCCAGTAAATGGATACTATGATTTGTCAAAAGTCTCACAATATATTGAGGTAAAGAAGAAAGGCAGGAAAGAATTAGTCTCATTTATACAGGAATGTTTGGTTGAAGCAGTTCCTGATAAATACATGATGTGGATACCGGCAATTAAGTGGAAAGCGATATTTACAACAAATTATGATAATACGATTCAAAAAGCGTATAACTTACACGAGTCACCACTTCAAAACTATGTAACAATTACGCGTTCAACAGGTATAAAGCATTTCAATTCAGATTTTGAGGTCCCTATATTTCATTTACACGGGGCATTATTTGAGGCTACTTCACCAGATATTATTATTACACAACACGATTATGTAAAATATAAAGATCAAAGGAAGATGATGTTTGAACAGTTGAAACATTACATGGCTGCTTCTTGTGTTTTATATATAGGATATTCTCATAATGATTCGAATTGGAACTTAGTTTTGTCTGATATCGAGGAGGAATTTTATCCAGAGTCCCCTCCATTATCATATAGAGTTGATCCATTTACTTCAGAAGTAGATATTGAGATCTTAAGGGCAAGAAATTTAGTTACGATTCCACAGAAATTTGATGATTTTGTAATGGATGCTAGCATTCAAATCGAAACAAATATAAATCATGATTCAAGTATAGTAACTCATGAGTCAAAAATACCCAGTAATCTTGTTTCACATTATAAAGAAAATGCGGTTGCTGTCTTGCGACTGTTATCTTCTTGGGAATATTTAAATCAAGTTAACTTAAGTAATGCAAAGCCTGATGTTACTAGTTATGTACGAGGAGACAAGCCATCTTGGGATTTAGTATTTAATGATACTTATTTCAAAAGAGATATTGAAGAGGAAGTGTATTTCTCAATACTTGACTATGTAACAGATACAAAGAAAAGCGTGAAAAATTGCATTGTTTCGGGTTCTGCTGGTTACGGCACAACAACTTTACTTATGACTTTAGCAAGTAGGTTAGTAAAAGATAAGGCAGCAGAAGTATATTTTCATAAAACTAATCTTGAACTCCGTGAAGGAGATATTTTCTATGCTCTTTCGCTAAGTTCTGAAAAGAGTGTTTTTTTTATTGATAATGCCTCTGATCACACCCAGACCATAAGAAATATCATACAGCAGGCAAGGGAATCAAAAAAATCTGTGTTACTAGTTTTAGGTGATCGAATAAATGAGTGGAGACAGGCTAAACCTACTGTTACTGGTGATAGTTTTGATATACTCCCCTTAAGTGATAGCGAAGTTGAAGGATTACTTGATTTTTTAGGAAGACACAATGAACTAAACAGATTGGAGTATCTAACTAGAGAGCATCAAATTGCATCAATAAAGAGAAATTATCAAAGAGAATTATTAGTTGCAATCAGAGAAGCTACTGAAAATAGAAAAATAGAGGCAATTATTGAAGATGAATATTATGGAATTAAAGATGAATTTGCTAAGAAAGTTTACTCAACTGTTTGCTGTTTTAATCAGCATGGAGCACTTATAAGAGTTGAACTGTTGGCAAAATTACTAGATGTAACGGTAATTGAGTTGTTTGATAGAATAAAAGGCTTTTTGGATGGGGTTATAGTTAACGAATGTATTGACGAAATGAATGGTGAATATGCATTAAGAACGCGCCATAGATTAATTGCAGGAATCGTTTGGGATAGGTGTTTGGAAGCATCAAATAAGGACATATTAATACATCAATCATTAGACCATATGAACATACTTCATAGGGTTGATAAATTTGCATTTGAAAGTTTTATTAGGTCTGAACGTTTCATTGACTCTTTAAGAACTTTAGAAAGCAAAATTCAATTTTTTGAAAAGGCTTGTAGAAAGGACCCAGACAATCCATATGTGAGGCAGCACTTTGCTAGAATGTATCTTCGCGAAGATATTGATACTACGGCATTAACTTTAATAGAAGATGCCATAAAAATGAATGGAAAACTTCGCGTTCTCTATCATACGAAAGGTTACATTCTGCATCAGATGGTGCAAAGCTCAGAAAGTGAAGAAATTGGAAAGAGAAGACTGCTCCAAAGTGAAGATGCATATTATACTGGTTTAAAAATGAATTCTAACGATGAATATTGTTATCAAGGTTTAGCGCAACTTTACTTAGCATGGGCTAAAAAGGTAAATGATGAGGAACAAAGAACCGTATATATTGGTAAGGCAGAAAATATAATAAATGAGGGCTTGAAAAAAGTAAGGAATAAAGAAGGCCTATGGATAGAATCTGCTAATATTGATTCATTTATTAGAGATCACTTTGCACGTATCCGCTCATTAGAAAATGCTGTAGCAAATGCACCAGGAAGCATTATTGCAAGATATTTACTTGCAAAAGCATACAATTTAAACAATGAGTTTGAAAAAAGTAAGTCAATACTTTCAATTCTGGTTAGAGAGAATCCTGATGAGTATAGACCTAGTATTGAGTACGCTTTTACAATAATTAGAGCTGGCGGGAGTTTGGAGAGCGCAATTGCAATTTTAAGTCAAAGTACACTTTATGGATATTCAGATCCTCTCTTTGTTGCAACTTTAGGGGGATTGCTGTTCCTTAATAAGGAATTTACTAAAGCTGAAGATGTTTTTTATGAATCAGTAAAGAGAGAATTTTCAAATGCTCGTATGATACTATTTGATCCAGAGGATCGCCTCGAAAAAAACTTTGAGTATGATGCAGTAGTTAAATATGTGGGTGACAGGTACTCCTATTTATTTATTGCTGGTTTTCCTGATATTTATTGCCCATCATCAAAATATCACGGACTAATCTTAAAAAGAGATATGCGTGTACGTGTTACAGTTGCCTTTACTCCTCTAAGGCCAGTGATAAAAAAGGTTTCAGCTTTAATGTCAACAGTGCAATTGAATATTAATGTGAAATAACTGTTGAGAAAATGTATTGTCATATTTTTGGTCACTCTTTCATTTTTGAATACTGGGCACTCGAACGTAGAAATTCAAAATCATCAAAAAAAGTCTTGTCCTAAACAAGGCTTTTTTTATCTGAAAAAACATATATCCAATTGCAGCAATCAGTCAGAGGTTCTATCTTACAGAGGGTCGGATATATAAATTTTTAAATAATTTGGTTGAAGTATGGCCGTCTGAATCTGTCAACTCTTTGAGTTGTTTCGTTAGTTATGTAATTTATAGTTCGGATGGAAGAGGGAGGTAACCATATGATGACATCGAGTAATAATGATAAGGACAGCTCGTGTACTGGCACTTTTTTTGCTTTATAGTCCATGTTAAGGGTGAAACAACCACCTAGGGTTACTCTACTTATTCTTGGTGATTTCATTATAATCCATTCGTATAACATTCAGTAAAAAATGTAATTCAACATCAGATGAATAAGGCCTTCGAGAGATCTCCTAATTAACTCTCTAAATTATATAGTAATATGGAGAATAAAGATGGTTAGAGTGTTATGACTAGGTATAATTAGTCCATGATATCATTTCTTCTCACCCATCATTTTCCGCTATAATATACCTATCACTATCCCGGAGGGCAAAGCATGTCACTTCCAGTCGAACTTTCAACTATATTCCGCAACAAGCAAAAATCCTACAAAATGGTCCTTGTGCTTGCGATGATTGATACGTGGAAGGAAACACAGGATCAAAGTCTTAAGCTAGACGATGTTGCAAGACGGTTCTTAACTTACTATCAACATAGAGAGGCCAATAACCTTGCCGTAGATTCATCGCCACCTAGAGTAGCAGTCCGGTGGGAACTCATGAGCATATCCCAAGTAAAATCTCTTCTAGAGACTCCAATAGAGGCGCTTCGTTCGATTGTAATTAAACAAGCGGGTGGGGCTTTTTTGACATTTGCAGAGTCGGTTTGGTCAAAGGGGGCAGAGGTATTGCCGGAACTTCAGGATTATGCTAATCGAGAATTAGAATTGTATCATAGTCACCTTGGGTCTGAGCAGGGATTGGGCTTCTCGCTTAAAGAGAGCTTAGACCATATCTTACATACATACCACGAGGCTAAGTCTGAATCCTTTGCTAATCATCCTTTAGGTGCTTTATTCAGAAAAATACTACCGGAACAGCTTCGATTACTTCCTTTTGTTTCTGAGCATATCCGAATTCAAGGCTCGGTTGGGAAGGGGAATTGGGCGGGGGTGCCATGGATAGCACTCATGGATACGCGAGTTACGAAGTCTACACAGTACGGGGAATATATTGTTTACTTATTTGCGGAGGACATGAGCGCGGTTTACTTGACTTTTAACCAGGGAGTGACTAAACCAAAAACTGATCTAGGAAAAAGGGAAGGCTATGCTTTCTTAGAACAAAAGGTACTTGAACTAAGAGAAGGCCTGAATTTTGAAGGTTTTTCTACAGATGAGGATATCCATCTTACTTCTGCTGGCTTGGGTCGTGACTACCAAGTATCTACTGCCGCTTATAAGCGGTATTATGCGTCTAATATTCCGAACGATGATCAATTAGTTGCTGATTTAGAACAATTGATGGCGACTTATCAAGAGTATGTTGATCGGTTACTTCAAACAGATCAGGTAGACGATCCTGAATACTCTTTGGAAACGGTGGAAGAGATCATGGATGAACAGGCAATCCGCGAGCGGATCGAATACATAAAATCTTACATTCAGCACAAAGGTTTCGCTTATCCTCCAGGGTTGATAGAAAACTTCTACCTCTCCCTCAAAACCAAACCCTTCGCAATCCTAGCTGGGGTCTCTGGAACGGGGAAAACCAAGTTGATCAAACTTTTCGCAGAGGCGATGGGAGCTACTACACAAAATGGCCAATTCACATTAATTCCTGTTCGGCCGGATTGGAGTGATCCTTCGGATTTAGTTGGCTACAGTGATTTGTCAGGTAAGTTTCGTCCAGGTCGTGTAACTGAGGTGTTATTGGAAGCTTCGCAAAACCTCAATAAGCCTTATTTCATATGTCTTGATGAGATGAACTTGGCTAGAGTGGAGCATTATTTCAGTGACATGCTCAGCATTCTCGAGACACAGGAATGGCAGGATGGCAGCATTGTTACTGCTCCGATCATTCACGACAATTCCCTTGTCCAGGAAGAGGATCAAGTGGTCTACGGTAATTTGTCGATTCCCGAGAATGTCTATTTAATTGGAACGGTTAATATGGACGAGACGACGCATCCTTTTAGCAAAAAGGTGCTGGACCGAGCGAATACGATTGAGTTTAATGATATCTTTTTAGCTCAATTTCCGGATGAGGAACTAGGGATGGCATTAAGTCCTGAGTTTACTCCAAATCAGTTCCTAAGAAGCGACTATCTTCAACTAGTGGATGCCTACGGTGTCGAATCGAAACCGCTTATAACTAGAACAACTAACACCTTAGTGCAAATCAATAGCATTTTAGAAGAAATCCATGCCCATGTAGGGTTTCGGATTCGGGATGCCGTATGTTTCTATATGCTGTATAGTCAGCGATACGAGTTGTTTTCCGAAAATGAGGCGTTTGATCACCAACTGCTCCAAAAAATACTGCCACGCATTCAAGGTAGCAGCGCTTCAATAAGAAGGGTTCTTTTGAAATTGATGAGAGAGTGTGTAGGCTCCTCTTTTGTAATCAATGAGTATTTAGAAAATGTAGACTTGCTTTTTGATGAGGGTAAATTACATAAACTTATTACTCAGGCCGAGTATCCTCAAAGCGCAAGAAAAATCGCTTCTATGTTACGGAGGCTAGAAGAAGATGGATTCACCTCTTACTGGTTATCGTAATGCTCCGGTAGAGCTTCTAAGGATCGAGACGAACCTGTTTAATTTATATATTCAGGGGAAGCCGTTTCATCCGACCGTAGAGACTTTGCAGCTTCATCGTCAGGCCGGGGATGTGTGGGCTGATGCCCATTTTCGCGTCGAGCTTCCTTCTACTAAAGTGGGAATTAGCTCAATGCAAGTCTTTTCTCATCAAACGTTAGGTCTTCAACCATGGGATGGCGGTGCGGGTCAGACAGAGCCTTTATTTTACGAAACGCAAGCTTACGAACTCATCGTGGAAAAGAAGCAGGATCTACCGTTCATCTTTTTTCATGAGAATATGCATCTTCGGCAAGCTATTAAACCCTTGGGGAAAATGCTACTGTCTGGGGTGTTAAATTTTCAAAATGAAGTGGGACTGACTGAGCTAGAACTTCGCCTTCATGGAGAGGTGCTTATCAAGCTGCAAATCGAAGTGTTTCCCTCTAAAATGGATTATAAGCGGGATTATGAAGTGATTTTGCGTGAGGTCAATGAGCAAATCTATAATCTTTCTTTTGATTTTTTGCGCAAGACTTATCATCTGACTGGATTACGGGAGACCCGGCATCAGAGCGTGACGGAGTTTTTCACGATATTGCAGCAAGTTTTTCAGCAGTTAATGCAAAGCGTCGATCGCATCAAAAGTGCTCCCCATTACAAAATGAGAAGTGAATCCCGCAAAGTGGAGGCTTCGAGAGCGAGGAGAGTGGGGAAGGAGAATATAGCCTTTTTGCGCAAAAGGCCGGAGCTTTTTGTTCAAGGGCAGCAACAACCTACTCATGTGCTTGAAACCAGGCGTTATATGGATTTTGATACGGTGGAGAACCGTTTCATTCGCTGGGCGTTGCTTCGCATATCCTCGAAATTAAAGGAGATCCGTATGCATGCGGCAAAAAGGGGAAACCCGGATTCCGTGCTCTTAAAGAAAATTGATTTCATGGGTTCGCAGTTACAACGACTGTTGAAGCATGATTTTTTAATCGTTGGGGATATGAAGCAGGCTTCCTTAACCCTCGTGCTGCAAATGGCTCCGGGCTATCGGGAGGTATACCGGATTTATCTCTTGTTGATGAAGGGCCTTTCGATTCAAGGGGATCTATTCCGTTTATCGATGAAAGACTTGGCGCAGCTTTACGAATATTGGTGCTTCCTAAAAATCCATGAGTTATTGCATCGTAAATATGAGCTCGTGAGCCAAGATCTGATCAAGGTGAATCGGAATGGTTTATTTGTCACGCTGGATCGCGGGCAAAAGGCCAAAATGGTCTATCGAAATACACGAAATGGAGAGGTATTTACCCTTTTCTATAACTCGCTCCCTAAGGGGGACACTACGTCAACTTTGGCTCAAAGACCGGATAATGTGCTTACGTTAAAAAAGAATGATGCTAGTGTGGAGTACAAATACATTTTTGATGCAAAGTACCGCCTAAACCCAGCCTATGAGGGGACTCCTTACTGGGGAAAGTACAAACAGCCGGGTCCAGAGGAAGAGGATATTAACACAATGCATCGCTACCGGGATGCGATTGTCTTCAAAGATCATCGAAACGGCGAGTACGAACGGAGTATGTTTGGTGCCTATGTGCTTTTTCCTTACCCGGATGAGGAGAGATATAAGGAGCATCCATTTTATAAAAGCATTCAGCTAGTCAATATCGGAGCCATCCCGTTGTTGCCGAATGCCACGGATCTCATGGAGCAGCTTTTGGACGAAATGATTCAAGACAGTCCAGAAAAAGCCTATGAACGCTCGACCCGGCCTCGTGGGACGAAAGAATATTATTATAACAAGTTCTCAGGCAAAAATGTTCTTGTCGGTTCGCTGAGAGGGCCGTCACAGTTGGATATAGCTTTAGAACATCGTTTCTACCATATGCCGCTTAAGAATATCGCGGACCACAAGCTCTTAACCCAAATCGAGTTCATTGCGATGTGTCAGTCACGTAAGAAGTTCCAAGGCCCAGGTAATACGGGTATCCACTGGTTCGGCAAAGTCCAGGATTGGAAAGTTGTCCGTAGAGGAGAAATCACCGAACGACCTGCACGGCCGGGAACGGAAGAAGAACTGTATGTGAAGTTTACAATAGAACGTTGGGATCGGCGGGATCAGTCGATCGCTTTAGGTGGGCGACGTATCTATACGTGCCTGTATACCAGCAAGTACATGTTTGACCGTGCCAGAGAAATTGCGGAACTGAAGCTAGAGAATGAAGAGGATCTAAGGCAGTGGCGCGAAGCCCGTAGAATGGGCAAAGTTAAAGTACAACTAGATCACACGCATGTAGATTTGGCGGGGCCTGTAGTGGGGATTCGGGTAGAGGATCAATATTAGAGGACATAGGTCTCAATCACCCAGAATATTTTAATAAGGCACCTTAAAGGTGTCTTTTATATTTTTAAGGGTTATTTTTTCTGGTTAATGAATAAAATGTGAAGTACATAGTGTACATTATGTACATAATTATATAGAATGGAGGTGAGGAGGGATGAACATGCAAACAATGCTGAATGCAACAGATGTAAGAGCCAATTTTGGCGGATTCATAGATACAATCGTTCGGGAGAAACCTCAGGCGATTAAAAGAAATAGGGATGTGATCATGGCATTCTCTAAACAACAGCTTAGAGAATTGCTTTCGATTTATGAGCTGACATTTGAGTATGAACAAGATGAAGATGGAAGATATGCGGGATCTATTGAGCAAATTGAGGACATTGTTGCAGATGGTGAGACACTGGAGGAACTTAGAAATGAATTGGCACGGCATTTAGTTGAATATGCCATAGACTATGAGAATAATTATGCCCAATACTACAATACCCCTAACCGCCACAAACATGCACCTTATGTGCTGCGTGTCTTGCTTGAAGACGATACAGATGCGGTTGCAAGGATGTTCCATGCCTAGTTGGAGCGATCTTGAGAATTTCTTAAGGCGCGACGGTTGGGTTATGATCCGGCAAACAGGCAGAGATAAATTGTACCAAAAGACTCTGCCTAATGGAGAGATACTTCGATCAGCGGTCTCTAAAGGGACAGGTGAGATCGGAAAAGGTTTATTCAATCGGATTTTAAAGCAGCAGTTACGGGTAGACAAAGAATATTTTAATTCGAAAAAATAATTGGGTTGAGTTATCTTAAGCTATACGCATCCACGTACCACACCCTACTCCCACCTCTGTTACTATAAAAACAAAAACGGAGGTGCCCATGCCTACCCTTCTAGAATCTCTATACTACGGCAAACTAATCCCTAGTGAATCGACCGTCCCCCAAGACCCGAATTATTGCCAACTAAGCAGACAAATATCCGAATCCATGGACACATGGAAAAGCAAGCTCTCCGAAAAGGATTTCGAAGAGCTTGAGTCTTTGTTCGATTTGTACCAGCAGCTTCAAGGAATGGAGCTGGCGGCTTCTTTTGCACAAGGGTTCCGGCTGGGGTCGGCTTTGGTCTTTGAGGTATATGCAGATCGGCATGTTCGAAGTTGTGAGAGCGACGGGGATTAGCCCCTCCTACTCAAGTTTTTGACGTCAGACTTGCCTTCACCTCAATACCCCACGCCTCTTCATCAAACTGCAATAAATGAACAGTCCAACTGTCATCACTAAAATCCCTATATCAAAAAAGGATATCCAAGGCCCCAGTACATGCCAACGATCCATAAATGCAAATGTAGTCAATTCTAGGGCAAATATCGAAATAGCAGAAATAAGCGAGGTCTGCACGGCCCAGCGGGAGCGGATTAAAAGTAATATCGGCGCAATGAGACCGCAGAATACATTTAGGGTCCAGAAGATTAAAGGTACAGTAGGGTAATCCGTGAAATATTCGAATACATTCGCGCCGTAATTTTTAGTGCTGTAATAAGCCTCATTATATCCAAACATCATAAAGTAATCGTAAATGCCGTTTGCGTAGACGAATATAAAGAATAGCCCTATTAGCCAAAGATGCCAGGGTGTTCCGATACGTTGGATTGCGGTCTTGAATCTTAAATTTCCCTTATTCATAGATTCCTCCGGTTTCTAATTGGCAGCGTTGTATTGTGTCACAATTGTGTAATCATGTATAGTATAGGCCTGAGGGTGTGCTTAAACAATAATCCCCAGACAAGTGCTACATTTCCTTTGTTTTTGTGACAGAATCTATAGGCCGATTTGTACCGGGAGGACATACATGAGAAAAGGTCAAACCCATCCTTCATCGATCACCTCGAAAAATATGCTTGCCCAAGGACTTGTCGGGCTTTTGCGGGAGGAAGAATATAAAGATATTACGATTACCAAGTTATGTGACCATGCACAAATTGCGAGAAGGACTTTTTACCGGAACTTTGAAACGATTGAGGATGTTCTTGCCTATTCGATTGCCGGGATTATGGGTGAGTTTGTTAAAGAACTTAATGCACACGTTTATGAGGATCTCAGGACGGTTGCCACGGTTTATTTTGCTTTTTGGGAGAAGCATGCCCGGTTGCTGTTGTTACTAAGTAAAAATAACTTGATACATATCGTTTTTACGCAGTATATTCACTATTTGCACCAGTTTCCGAAAACCTTATGGCTCAACGGAAAGGTTCCTCCCGATGAAGGGAGTTTTGCGGTTAGGCTTGCCTACATATCCGGAGGGTTATGGAGCGTGCTGACGTACTGGATCTCATCCGGCTGCCAGCAATGTCCAAGTGAACTTGCTGGTATCATCAGCGGGGAATGACATTACAAGAGCGATTCGGGGATTGGGAGGGAACGCATTCGTCATGGCATTGTAACAATCGTTATATCGGTCAACCTCCGGGTCAGGTGGTAGTCGTAAGCCGCGAATCCGATTCGGAGATGCCTTCCTTCATAGGAGTTTTGCAGCTTTATTCATATCAAGGCTTAGCCTTGTTGACGGCATTTCTTATCTCCTGAACTTCCCTCTCCGTTGCCTGCTGGGACTGTTGGATCGCTTCCAGTTGCTTCTCTATGTTGTTCAATTGGAGCTGCGTTTCCTGGTGGATTTTTTTGGTTGCTCTTTGTGCTTTGGTGTTATCCACTAATACGCAAATGGTAACGCCGGCACTGAAGATCGTCAGGCCTCGGGCCAGTTGATCTACATCCAGTTGTTTGATGGATATGACGCAATCGGCGACCCCGGCCCCAATCAGGAAGCCTCCAATAATCATCACGGTATTCAAAACCCACTTTTGTTCTTTTATGGTGCTTATATCCGGTTTGCTGGTTAACATATTTGATAGTATGCGCTTCATGGTTGCCTTCCCTTCATTCCCACGACGGTATAAAATATCACATCAGATTCTACTATAATGGCTCTTCTATAACAACGGACGGTGTACGCTCACCGCTAGTATCATCAATGGGTAATAACCCTTGAAAGATGTTTATAATAGAGTCATCAGATCTTAATCATTTCAGCAAGGAGGCTGTTTAAATGAACCGGCAGATTCCGGAATATACGCTTAATGATGGATTAAAGGTCCCCGCGATCGGGCTAGGCACGTATAGTCTGAAGGGGGAAGAAGGCGTTAAGGCGATGGCCGCCGCGATAAATGCGGGGTATCGGTTGATTGATTCGGCTTTTAATTATGAAAATGAAGGGGCTATCGGAAAAGCGATCAAGCAGAGTTCCGTTGCCAGGGAAGAGTTGCTGATTTGTTCCAAGCTGCCGGGGCGACACCATGCCTATAAAGAGGCGCTCGAAACGATAGAGGAATCGCTGTACCGGGCGGATCTGGATTATTATGATCTCTATCTGATCCACTGGCCCAATCCCAAGCAGGACAAGTACGTGGAAGCTTGGCAGGCGATGATTGAGGCCCGGAAGCGCGGGTATATCCGTTCGATCGGGGTTAGTAATTTCCTTCCCGAACATCTGGAGCGTCTGATTCAGGAGACCGGGGTGGCGCCGAGCATGAATCAGGTGGAGCTGCATCCGTTTTTTGACCAGGCTGTTCAGCGGGAGAAACATAAGGAACATGGGATCATTACGGAATCCTGGAGTCCGCTGGGGCGCGGGAATGATATTGTGGAGCATGAGAAGATTCTCCAGATTGGACAAGCTCACGGAAAGACGGGGGGCCAGGTGATTCTGCGCTGGCATACCCAGCTAGGGTCGATTCCGATCCCGAAATCCGGTTCGCTTCAGCATCAGAGAGATAATCTCGATATTTTCGACTTTGAGCTGACGGCGGAGGAGATGGAGGTCATCGCCTCGTTTAACCGGAAAGACGGACGGTTGTGGGGACAGGATCCGAGCGAGTACGAGGAGTTTTAAACGGTATTACAGAAAAAAGACGAGGCTCTGAATCGGCAGGGATAGCCGTTTCAGTGCCTTTTTCATTTGCTCAAGAATAAATTAAGTTGGCCGCTTGCTCATCTCGGTGGCTTGCGCTTGGGAGGAAGCGTACAAGTCGGCAATCAACCGCAAGGTTTTGATGCCTTCCCCGGCGTGAATCGGGAAGCGGGTCCCGCTTCGGACATGATCGTAGAAGTCTTCGATCAGCAGCTGATGGCTGGTGCCCCAATAGGATTTACCCGTAACCAGACCTTGCTCGTCTAAGGTGATAGGAGGCTCACACAGCAGAGTTTCGCAGCCATGCTGGATGAGGTGCAGGCAATCGTTACGCTGCTGGAGCACTCCTTGTTCGAACACGAGCTCCAGCTCGACCGGAGAATTGGAGACATAGGCGTTCGTGGCATAAAACAAGGCCCGGGCCCCGTTGGTAAACCGGATGTGGGCATGCGCCGTATCCTCAACCTCAATGGTGTCGCCCAGGGCATCGGTGCTTGCGCTGCCATGAATGGAAGCCACCTCGCCGCCGAACCATTGAAGCAGGTCGAGCGTATGAATCGCCTGGTTAATCAGCACGCCGCCGCCTTCGGTCGCCCAACGTCCGCGCCAAGGGCTGGAGGTATAATAAGCCGGGCCACGGTCCCAGGTGACGATACCTTTAAGACCAAGCAGACGTCCCAGCGTTCCGGCGTCGATGATCTCGCGGATTTTCCGGGAGGAGGCGTTATAGCGGTTTTGAAAAGCAATGCCCAGTTGGGCCGGGCTCCGGCTTGCTTCCCGAAGCAAAGCTTCAGCAGCGTGGAGATGGTGAGCCATCGGCTTTTCCGTGAGTACATGCTTGCCGGATCGGAGCAAGCCGATCGCCATCCCGGCGTGGAGGTGGTGGGGCGTGCATAGATGCACGACCTGAATATCCTCCCGGTCCAGTAGCGTTTGCATATCGCCGGCTGCCTCACAATGATATTTTTCGGCGGCTTCTGCGGCCTTGCCTGGATCATTGTCTACCATCATCTTCAGATGAACTCCGTTCAATTTGGCTATGCTGTCGGCATGAAGAGGGGATATCGCACCGGCACCGACGATGGCCGAACCGATCTGATCTCTCATGATGCATCCTTCCTGTCTATAGAGATGTAGTGAGACGAAGCGCCTGGTTCTGTGCCTTCAGGCAGAGTTCTGCGGCTTTAAAAGCATGCTCCTGGGTCATCGCCTGTTCGGTCCGGTGGATGCAATCCAGGATCAATTCTCCGAAGTAAGGGAATCCCACCTGTCCGCGAACGGCAAAATGCTGTTCTCCGTCCTTATTGACCAGATAGACATGGTCTCCCTCCGCATCGCGGGCAATGTCGGTATATTTTCGCAGCTCGATGTATCCATCCGTTCCCAGAATGAAGGTCCGACCGTCTCCCCAGGTGCTTAGTCCATCCGGCGTAAACCAATCCACCCGGAAGTATTGGGTCGCTCCGTTATCGCCGACCAGTGTCGCGTCGCCGTAATCCTCCAACTCCGGGTATTCGGCATGGTTATAGTTGGCGACCTTGCTGTGCACTACCTCGGCATCCTTACAGCCGGAGTAGAACAGAAATTGCTCGATCTGGTGGCTGCCGATGTCGCAGAGAATGCCGCCGTACTTGTCTTTTTCAAAAAACCAGGACGGCCGGGAAGGGGCATTTAACCGGTGCGGACCGAATCCGGTAATTTGCAGCACCCGGCCAATGGCGCCTTGCTGAATCAATTGCCCGGCGTAAACCGCAGATTCTACATGCAGGCGCTCGCTGTAGTAAACCGCATATATCCGTCCGGTCTGCTCTGCCTTCAGGCGGGCCGCCTCCAATTGTTTCAGGCTGGTGAACGGCGCCTTGTCCGTGAAGTAATCCTTGCCCGCATCCATCACCTGCAGCCCTAAGGGGCCTCGTTCGGAGGGGACCGCTGCGGCCGCAACGAGCCGAACCTCCGGATCCTGAAGGATTTGTTCAAGACTGGCGGCGGGAGTGGCTTGCGGATAGGATTTCAGAAATGCCTGCACTTTGGCCGGATCCGGATCATAGACCCATTTCAGGGTCGCTCCGGCCTCGATCAATCCGCCGGTCATGCCATAAATATGTCCGTGATCCAGTGCAGCGGCGGCAAATACGAACTCGCCCGGCTGCACGACCGGATTGGGCCGGCCCTTTGGCGCATAGTTCATTCCGTCGCGGGTCTGAAAAGATTCAACCTGACCGTTAGCTTCCGATGGCATAGATAAACAGCCTCCTTAAATTCGCTCATGAATGAATTGTGCAAACTGCCGAAGCATGGTTCCGGAATTCCAGGTGCCGCTGAAGTCTTCGATGCCGAGATAGCCGTCATAATGAACGGACTTCAAATCCGCCAGCAGTCGGCCGAAATCGACGGCTCCGTTATGCAGGGGGGCCCATTCGCAGCGCCATTCGGCCGTCCCGTCCTTGCGCTTTCCGGTTTCCATCCAAGCGGCATTTTTGATATGAACATGGGCCAGATAAGGTCCAAGCAGCTCCAGTCCCATCTTGAACTGCTCGTAGCCTTCATACACCATGTTGCCGGGGTCGAACAACACCCCGATGAAGTCGGGATCGCAATGGCTGACAAGCCGATGGGCCAGGCCGGCACTAGGGGCGATGGTAAAATGATGACTCTCCACCACCCCTTTGACGCCGTACTGTTTGGCAAGCCGCTCGGCTTCCTTCAAATAGCGGACAGTCTTGTCGTAAAGCTCGGGATAAGACGTGCCATCGCCATATCCGGCGGTCCCGACGCGGATCAGCTTCGCCCCCAGCAGACGAGCGGCGTGGAAAGCTTGCTCGGTCTCCTCCAGACCGAGGTGGTTCAGATAGGGAGTGACGCTGACCATCTCCAGGCCCGCGTCTTCGGTAAGGTGCTTGAAGCGCAGCAACTTGTCGTCCGGGAGAGACGGATCAATGGAACATAGATTATTGCGCCAGTAGGACGGCGCCTCCCCGGCTGCATCGGCCGGAATCTCCTTGTATCGCCATTCCACCCCATGGAGTCCGGCTTCCCGGGCGGCCTGAACCAACTCCTCCGGGGTGAGATCCGGTGTTGATACGGTAAATACGGATAATTTCATCGCGGGTTGAGCCTCCTTGAAATACCTTGGAATTAAAAATTCAGGCCTACGCTAATGCGTACCCGAAACATCGAGCGTTTTGCCGTCTCCGCTATTTTTGCGGAAGGTTGAAGCCTCGATCTTCTCTTGCAGCTTGGCGTGGTATAAATCTTCATCCAGCGGCAGTTCCACCCAATCCTCGGTCCAGGACGACAAATGCATGGCATTGGACAGCGTCAAGCCGTGAATGCCTTCCTCTCCCGGAGCCAGCAACGGCTCGCCGTGCAGAATGGCGTTCGTGAAATTCCGCAAAATGCCCTTATGCTGCGAACCTTCACCCTCGCTGACCGGAATCTCGCATTTCCAGCATTCGGGTTGGCCAAATCCGCCGGTGAATTCCGCGTTGAACTGCGGCTCGGGTACCCGCAGCCGCCAGAAGGTCAGCTTGCCATCCTCGACGACGATTTTTCCGCGATCCCCGGTCAGTTCAAAACGATTCGTTCCGGGCGCTTCGCCCGTTGTAGTCACGAACAGCCCAGTGGCGCCGTTGTCATATTCGACATAAGCGGTGACGTCATCCTCGACCTCGATGTTCCGGTATTTGCCGAAGCGGCAAAAAGCGCGAATCCGTGCCGGCATCATCCCGGTCGTCCACTGCCAGAGGTCAAGCTGGTGCGGATCCTGATTGAGCAGCACGCCGCCGCCTTCGCCGGCCCAAGTGGCGCGCCAGCCGCCGGAATCGTAATAGCTCTGCGACCGGTACCAGTTCGTGATAATCCAATTCGTTCGGCGAATCTCGCCGAGCTCCCCGGATAACACCAGCTCGCGCAGCTTGGCATAGAGCGGGTTGGTCCGCTGGTTGTACATGATGCCGAACAGCTTGCCGGAGGTCTCCGCCGCGCGGTTCATCTCCCGGACCGCTTTGGTGTAGACGCCGGCCGGCTTCTCGATCAACACATGGTAACCGTTTTCAAATGCTTGTACCGCCAGGGTGGGATGGTTATAATGCGGCGTTGCGATCAGAACCGCATCCATCGCACGAGACGCCAGGAAATCATCGGGATTTCCGAATGCAAGCACTGGGCTGGGGAGGTGCTCCTTTGCCCATTGCAGCCGCTTGGGGTTTGTATCGCATACCGCAGTCAGCTCGGCTCCCTGAATATCGTGGATCAGGCTTAACGCATGGGAGGAGCCCATATTCCCGATGCCGATGATGCCAAACCGTACTTTGTCCATATTGCTACCTGCCTTTCTTTGATCCGGCCAGAATTGGCGCACGCATGTACATGTAAAGGTGGATTTCTATTTGACGCTCTTAGCTTAGCTTGAATATTCGGGAATGAGAATGACGGAGATTAAGCGTCTTTTGCATAAAATTAAGGTGAAAGTGTTAAATATCGCTCGCAATGCTACAATCAAAAGAGAAGAGGAATCCACGGAGAGGATGGGGAGAAATGAGGAATGAAATGGAGCTTCTGGCCGGGAGAATGCCCGAAAGCTTGACCGTGACGGTAACGCACGCCCAACTGAAAAGCGGCCTTCCGGGCTGGAACCGGACGGAGCTGTCCCCGAGCTTTAACCGGCTGTATTTCATTCCTCAAGGGGAAGGCTCCGTCATGATCAATGGCGAGACGTATTACCCGCTTCCCAATCAATTAATGATCATGCCTGCGGGTTCCAGCCAAACCACGTATACTAATCCGGACAATCCGTATTCTAGATATTTTTGCCATTTTGATGCCCAGGTGGGAGGCTGGCCGCTGTTTCATGCGGGGAGCAAGCTCTATATCAGCAGTGTGCGTAATCCGGAGTACGTCCGTCTGACGTTTGAAGAGATGATTCACCAATTTCAGAGCGGAGGCCCTTTTGCCGGGCTGCGGATGCAGGCCTGTCTGCTGAATCTGATTGCGTGCTGTCTGGAAGAGGGCGGGTATCACGATTATTTGAAGGATTACATGCAAATGACGGAACGAAACAAGCTGGGAAAAGTGCTGGCGTATATTCAGGAGCATCTGTGCGAGTCGATCGAGATCGAAGCGCTGGCCCACCTCGTACACCTGCATCCGAACTATTTTATTCCTTATTTCAAAAAGATCATGGGCGTCACCCCCATGCATTACGTGCAGCAAAAGCGGATGGAGGAAGCCAAGCGGCTACTGACCTTCACGAATACGAGCATTGCCGATATTGCCGAGCAACTGGGCATGCAGCTAGCGCATTTTTCCCGCCAGTTCAAGAGTCACGCGGGCATATCGCCAACCTCCTACCGGGCTTGTACGCGGTAGTCTCGCGCCGAAAAGCTTGTTTGCTTGCGGGTCTTGAGTGCCGAGCTGCTGTACGAAAACATCTTCATTCTTTAACGTCACGAGGATTGAAGGCTATCGAGGCTTTCTCGACAGCCTGAGCGTCCTTTCAGGACGCTATTTCGCGTTTTTTGGACGTATCGCAAGGAATAGTGGATTTTTTGGGCCTTATTTTCGTAGAGAATAGCCATTTGGAGTTCTTCTACCCGGGTTGGAGTAAAATAGCGCCCCAAAAGGACGCTATTTTCTATAAACTCCCCCAAATGAACAAATAAGGTCCGAAAAGGACGCTATTGGGTATCGGCCTAGCCAATGCATTGGGTTCGTCGTTTTTGCCGTTTGCGAGGACAGCATAATGTCAGGTGAAAGCACGGAAGACGGCTGCCAGGAAAAAACATGATGAAGAGGGTGATCCGCCGGGCTCGCCCGGATAGGCAGGAGGGAAACCAAAGAGAAACCCTGTACTTTAATAAGTACAGAGGTTTCTCGACAATCTGACCACCCTCAAGGGTGGTCTTTCTTCTTTGCTTTAAACTTCCAATTGCATCGCATCAAACATCCCCGCGCATCAATGACCAGCATACTACATGGCCTTCTTTGTCATTACCCCTACCCTCAAACCGCCTTAATCGTATCCCGTATCACCAAGCTAGTAGGCAACATGACTTTCTTGTTGCCGTAAGACGAGCCTTCGGTAATTTCGAACAGCAGCTTAGCGCTTTCGTAACCGAGGACGTCGAAATATTGCTTCACTGTGCTCAAGGCGACCTTGGCGAATTTGGAGCTTTCGAAATCGTCGAAGCCCATGAGGGAGACTTGTTCGGGGATCCGGATGTCAAGGGCGGTGAGCTGTTCGATTACCTCCAAGGCCCGTTTGTCGTTGGCGCAGAACAGGGCGGTCAGTTCTCCGTTTTGGATAAGACGCGCCAGCGCGGCGTAGTCCATTTCCTTGTTCAGGAACAAGAGCGATTCGGGGATCGGGAGGGACGCGTTCGACATGGCGTTGTAATAGCCGTTGTATCTGTCAATCTCCGGGCTCAGGTGGTAGTCGTAAGCCGCGAATCCGATTCGGCGATGACCTTGCTTTATCAGGTATTCTACGGCTTCATAAGCCCCGTCGTGGTTGTTGCAGGTGACGACGTTGACCGGATAGCCGGAAGGGGAACGGTCGAGCATCACGAACGGAATCGCTTTTTTGCGAATTTCCCCGAGATAGCCCTTCGCCGCTTCGGGATTGGAGGAATAGATGAGGATTCCCCTGAGTTCCGTTTGAATCAGTTCCAGAACGAGCTCCCGTTCCTGGTCGAAGTCGTTCTCCACGAATTCGATGATCAGCTTGCAACCCTGCTTGCCCAGAAAGGATTGAATGCCTCTCATGATCTGCATATACGAACTATCGTACAGGTCGATGCCGGAGATGACGAAGGCTACCAGATTGGAGGTCTTTTCCGGGACGGCCGCTTGGCTGGCCACGAAGCTTCCCTTCCCTCTGACGCGGTAGATGACGCCCTCGTTCACCAGCTCCGACAGCGCCTTGCGGACGGTAATGGAGCTGACATCCAGCAGTTTGGAAAATTCCGATTCGCTGGGAATCCGGTCGTCCTTCGTAAATTCCTGATTCTCGATCTGGGATAAGACATAGTCTTTCACCATCTGGTACTTTGGCAGAGCCAAGTCCTTCTTGCTCAAGTAGGTTCACCTCGTATTAACATTTCCTCAATTATAGCGCATATATATTTAAAAAGCATACGTACTTGGAGCGTATTCTGGAAAAAGTTTTGTCGAATAGGCAGGTTATTTTCAGAAATCAGGGTGAAAATGGGGCGAAATGAGATAAAAGGTTTGAATTTTGGGAACATCTGTATTACTATGAGCTCAAATAAGGTATGTGTTTTGTTTAACATATTATAATAACTTATAAAAAGGGAGGCACCTTGTAAAGGGAAAGGAAGCTGCTTGCGCCGCATCACGCCGCCAACGGACATAAAAAAGAGCCGCCGGGCAATCCGGCAGCTCGATGCTTGAGCATTTATTTAGAAGGTTACGATGGCGCCTTCCTTCTCGAACGGGTAGTCGATAACGATGCGGCCCGCTTCGGTATCGCCGATGCCGCTGTACAGATTGACCTTGCCGTCGGGACGCATTTCGATGCCGGCGGTGAAGGCGCAGTCGGTCAGATGCAGCTTCTTGGCGGGACCATCCGGATAACAAGGACGGGTGCCGATGATTTTCAAATCCGAGAATTGGTTGGTCTGCGGGTCCACTACGAAAGCCATATTCATATAGGTCGATGTATCTCCTTGCGCATAGCAGATATGGCCGATGACGCCGATCTTCCCGCTCTCGAGCAAGTAAGCCTGGTTGCAGCCGCCCCACTCATCTTTTTGGAACAGTCCGCGGATATAAGGAGCGTTCTCGATGACTTCGGGAGACAGGTCGTCGAGGCCGTCGATGACGGTGAATCCCACCAAGGATTCGCTTCCGAATTCCTTGCGCACCTCTTCGCCGCGCGGCCGCGAGAAGACGCCGATCTTGCCGTCCCGGAGCTCTACGAGTCGAATGTCTTTCATATAATCCGGTCCGGTCGTGAAGTAGTAGAGATCATGAAGATCGCGGCCTTTGTAGAAATATCCGTAGAACGTATCGAGCCGTCCCTGCTTGTTACGAACATGCGTGCCGCCCAATACGATGTGTTTGTCGATGACGCTAATATAAGGGTCTTCAAGCTGATAAATCATCGTATCCGGCACGGCTGTCCACTCGTCGGGACCGCTCTGCTCGAACAGGCGAACCCAAGACCTTGCCCACTCCAGGCGTCTTTCCACGCGTCCGTAAATGTAACGCTTGCCGTTCCATTCAAACGGAATCGAAGGATTGTACACATCGAAGCCATCGACTCCGCGGAAGACAAGCTTGGCGCTTTCGTATATGCGTTTGTCGGCTTCGAATTGCTGACGCAGTTCCATTAAGTTCATATCTGGCAAATCTCCTTTCAGGCTTCAATAACGATTCTATCTTAAGCGATAGCTTTGCCCCAAATCTTGCTCCATTTTTGAATGCATTATGGTGTTTTGACATCGGAGAAACTTGTCATGGTCAAAAAGTATACGAACAAGGAGGAATATCGCTATGTTGAAGTTACTTGCGGCGGACGGCATCGATTCTGAAATTCAGGCCCACTATCGGCTGATCGCTTCGGTGCGCGATACGATCGGCATGCATACGCACGACTTCTTCGAATTGTTTCTTATCCTGAAGGGAAGCGTCGTGCATGTCATAAACGGCAACCGGCAGCTGCTGCGGGAAAATACGCTCGTGTTCATACGGGACCGGGACGTTCATTACTATGAGCAGACTTCGGATAGCGATTGCCGGTTCATCAATTTGTCGTTCCATCGGGAGGTCCTGGACGACCTGATTGCTTTCTTAGGAGAAGGGTTTCCGAGCGAAAGGCTGCTGGAGCCGGCCATGCCGCCGTCGACCTTGCTGTCCAAAACGGAGAAGGAATACGTACGGTACCGGCTGGACCAGCTTAGTCTGATCCCGCAGGAGAAGAAGCCGGCCCTCAAAGCGGAGGTGAGAGCCATCTTGACCGACTTGTTCTCCCGGTATATTAAGGCCGAGGCGGATCACATCGAACTAAACGGACAGCCGGAATGGTTTAGGGCGCTATGCCGGGAAGCGAGAAAGAAAGAGCACTTCACGCGGGGAACGGCTGCGCTTGTCCAAATATCGGGCAAATCGCATGCCTACGTATGCAGAATGTTCAGGAAGTATCTCGGGATATCTCCGACCCAGTATATTAACGAATTAAGAATGTCCTATGCCGAGAACTTGCTTCTGAACACGGATATGGACATCGTGGACATCAGCTTGGAGATCGGACTCGATAATGTCAGTTATTTCTATGACCTGTTCAAGCGGAGACATAGCCTGACGCCGCATTTATATCGCCAGTTCGGGATCATTCACAGATAGTATACCTAGTTATAGAGGATATTTTATTTATTTCTGATGTGTTGACGAGTTAAATAGTATGTGTTATTTTCTACTTAGCATAACAACTTGTGAGACACCATGATGCTCCTATCTGTAGGGGACGGTAGCCGAAGGCAAAAGCGTTTTCGACGAACGTCAGGATACTGCCTGGAGGTGAAATGAATGCGCTTACATATAAGGCGAACCCAATGGAAGGGCTCATGCGTCCGCGACCCGTAGTGCCTGCCGTAACCGACCACAACATGTTAACAGTCAGGAGGTGTTTCTTTGAAGACAACCAATAACAGGCTGGCGGCCAGAATCTACAAGCACCGCTATCTCTACCTCATGGTGCTTCCCGGTTTTCTGACGATATTGATTTTTCACTATTTTCCGATGTACGGAATTTTAATCGCTTTCAAAGACTTCAACGCGTCCAAGGGGATCTGGGGAAGCGAGTGGGTGGGGTTCAAGTACTTCACTTCCTTTTTTCACGATCCCATGGCGTTCCGGGTTTTGAAGAACACGTTGCTTCTAGGTTTGTATACTTTATTATGGTCGTTTCCGGCGCCGATTATATTGGCTCTGTTGTTTAATGAACTGAAAAACAAGGGTTTTAAGAAGCTTGTACAGACGGTTTCTTATTTCCCGCATTTTATTTCGGTCGTCATTGTTGCGGGGCTGCTTAAGGAATTTACGGGGAGAGACGGTTTGTTTAACAAAATTGTCGGCTTCTTCGGCGGAGATCCGATCATGTTTCTTCTCGAACCCGGCTATTTCCGGACCATCTTCATCTCTTCCGGCATATGGCAGGGCGTCGGGTTCGGCACGATCATCTATCTTGCCGCATTAAGCGGAATCGATCCTACGCTGTATGACGTAGCTGAGGTGGACGGTGCAGGCCGATGGAGAAAGGTTTTGAACGTCACCTGGCCGTCGCTCAAGCCGACTACGATCATTTTGCTGATTTTCGCCGTGGGGGGCATCCTCGGGAACGATTTCCAGAAGATCATTCTGCTCTATTCGCCAGAGACTTACGAGGTAGCGGATGTCATCGGTTCCTATGTTTATCGCCAAGGTATACTAGGTGCGCAATACGAATATACGACGGCCATCGGATTATTCATGTCGGTGATTTCCTTTAGTATTCTTTTCTTGACCAATTGGATAAGCCGCAAAGTATCAGAGACGAGTTTGTTCTAGGTGGTGGGATATTGAAAAAGGCTAGCTTAGGTTCCAGAACTTTCGATGCAATAAATCTTCTTATCATGCTATTCATCCTGGTTGTTGTACTGTATCCGATTCTGAACATCATCGCGACATCGCTCAGCGGCACGCGGTACATCTCCTCCGGGAGCGTAACGATTTGGCCCAAGGGATTTAACCTGGAAGCCTATACGACGGTATTTAACGATCCGTACATTTTCAAAGGGTATCTGAACTCGATCATTTATGCGGTCGGCTCTACGGGCATCATGCTGCTGTTTACGGCGCTGATGGCCTATCCGCTCACGATCCCGGGATTTGCGGGCAAGAAATTTTTGACCATTTTTCTCATGATCACGATGTTTTTCGGCGGCGGTTTGATTCCGACCTATCTGCTTATGCGCAGTCTGAACCTGCTGGATACGCTTTGGGTCATGATTCTTCCTGGTGCGATCAGTGCTTATAACGTATTCCTGTTTCGAACCTTCTTTCTGAATATTCCCGCCGAGCTGAAGGACTCCGCCTATATCGACGGGGCGAACGATTTGGTCGTTCTGTTCAAGATCATCCTGCCGTTGTCGAAGGCGCTGTTTGCAACCTTTGCGCTGTTCGGTCTGGTCGGAAGCTGGAACGGCTGGTTCGAAGCTTTGATCTATTTGCGGGATCAGGATAAGTATCCTTTGCAGATGGTATTGAGAAATTACTTGTTCACCTTGGATACGACTGCGATTCAAGGGCGGATCGGAGGCGGCTCGGTCGCCGTCAACGGCCCGGGGGACACGCTCGATCCGAAGGCGGTACGAATGAGCGTCATTATTATTACGATGTTTCCGATCATGTGCATTTACCCGTTCTTCCAGAAGCATTTCACCAAAGGGATATTCGTCGGCTCCATTAAAGGCTGAGGGCGGATGCGGCGGTGCAAGGAGGTGAGTGCGCAGACAGACGGTTCATTGCAAGCGGATTGTGGATTTGAAAAAGCGGTTTATTGTGCGAATTAGGGGGAAATTGAATGAACAAACTGGCAAAAATGCTGATCCTTGGGTTGGCCGCGCTGATGGTTTTTTCCGGATGTTCGAAGGATTCCAAAAATTCTGCCGCCAAGGGAAACGATCAGGGTCAGGAAGTGGTGCGCTTCTCGGTGACGCTGCCCGCGAGCGGCGTGGACAATCCGAACAGTATGGTAGGCAAGGAATGGCACAAACGCATGGAAGCTTATATGGGCAAGAAGGTAGAAATCAAATACAACTATATTCCGTCTTCCGAGTATGACGAGAAGGTCAAGCTCATGATCGCAAGCGACGATCTGACGGACTTCTTCGTGACGCCTTTATTCTATGATACGACCGAAATGGCCGAACAAGGTCAGCTTCTCGAGTTGAGCCAGTATAAAGATTTGATGCCGAACTATATGAACTATATCAGCAAGGTAAAGAACGGGATGAAGCGGGTAACGAACGCCGACGGCAAAATGTACACCTTCAAAGAAACCTCCACGCCCAGATTTCCCGAGGACCGCGGCATGCTCATCCAGAATACGTCCGCTTACCGCTATGACGTGTTCGAGTCCAATAACATCAAAATTCCGGAAACGCTCGATGAATTTTACGAGGCTGCCAAAAAACTTAAAGAGCTCTATCCCGACAAATATCCCGTCGCGACCAAATGGAATAGCTTGAGATCGCTGTTCTCCGCGAACCATCTCCGGGACGAAATTTTCTGGGACGGCGAGAAATACGTATACGGAGTTCTGGATGAAGGCTATAAAGATGCGCTCCAATTTGCGAATAAGCTGTATGCGGAGAAGCTGTTGGATCCGGAGTACACCATTGATACGGACGATACGCTGAAAAGAAAAGCGCTGAACGGCGACAACCTCATGTGGCTGACGCAGTGGTTTACGACGCCGGCTGAGTATACCAGAACGGCCAACGACGAGAAGATTTTCGCGGTTTCGTTGTATCCCGACAATCCGAAGTACGGAAAAGCCTGGCAGGAGGTTGTAAACGGCAATACCCCTGATC
The DNA here is from genome assembly GCF_003337355.1 of Fontibacillus phaseoli. Classification (GTDB taxonomy): domain Bacteria; phylum Bacillota; class Bacilli; order Paenibacillales; family Paenibacillaceae; genus Fontibacillus; species Fontibacillus phaseoli. Next base: position 174,198 of record NZ_QPJW01000006.1, read on the forward strand.
TGGGCTGGGGAGTCTACGGCGTAAGTTCGAAAGTGAAAAACCCGGAAGAATTGATTAAATTCATCGATTATCAATATTCGGATGAAATGATCCAACTCATCACTTGGGGGATCGAGGGCACGACCTATACGATGGGGGAAGACGGCGTTCCGACCTTTGTCGACTCGTTGAAAACGGCCGAGGATCCCTGGTTGGAGGGCGATAAATACGGCATGCGCGCAAGCCGAAATCATAATCCCGGCCTGCAGATGGTGAGCGACGCAAGAGCGTTCGTGGATTTTGCCGCGACGGACTATACGGTATTTAACGGCAAGTATGAAGAGGTACCGATCGAGAAGGCGGAATTCCTGACGAGTCTGCCGATGCCCGAGAACGACTATGTCCCTTCCTGGTTGAGTGAGCCGTCGATTCAACTCACGGGCAGCGAAAGCCAGCGGGTCTCGGAGATTATGAACCCGATCAAGACGTTCGTTACGGAAGAACAGGCCAAATTCGTAGCGGGCAAGAACAGCTTCGACAATTGGCAGGCCTTCATCGATAAGGTCAAAAAAATGGGCAACATCGACGAAGCGCTGAAAATCTATAACGATGCCGCACAAAGAGCGCTAGGAAACTAATAATTAATCGTCCCTCCCCCGCGGAGGGGCGGTATGTCGCAAGTCCATAGGATTAAATCAAAGATAACGAAACCATAGGATGTGAGAAACCTTGAATGAAAAAAAAGAGATTTTATTCCATGCGGAAAAGCTGCTGAACAAAAGAGATCAATTTATGATCACGAAGCTTTCTTCCATAGATTTTTCGGGTTTTACGACAATGGAACAACGGTTCATTCATGAAATGGAGGGACAACCGTTCGGGAGCATTGCTCCGGGTCAACGGTGGGGAGAAAAATGGGGATACGGCTGGTTCCGTGGGGCCGTCGTCGTTCCCGAAGCGGCCGAAGGCAAACGGCTTGTGGCCATGCTTGATTTCGGTTCCGAGGCGACCGTATACATTAACGGCATCGTGAGCGGGGCGAAAGACCTTAACCATCATTACTTAACTTTAACCCGTTCGGCGAAAGCCGGCGAGCCATTTGAAATCGTCGCGGAAGCGTACGCCGGGCATTCGGATTCCAGGCCGACGTTCGGAGAGTCGCAGCTCTGCGTTTTTGAAGAGGAAGTCTATCAGTTTTTCATCGATTTGGAGTGCTTGTACGATCTTCGCAATCATCTGGAAGCCAAATCCCTCCGCGTTGCGGAGATTGATCGTTGCCTGACTCAAGTGTTCGCGACCATCGACCTGACCCTGCGTCAGGAATCGCTCTGTGAGAACGCCAAGCAGTGCCGGAAGATCATGGAGCCGCTTCTCTCCTGCGTGAACGGTTCGACGGCGCCGACCCTGTACCTGATGGGACAGTCCCATCTGGATGTCGCCTGGCTGTGGCCGATCGCGGAGACGAAGCGGAAGATTGCGCGGACCCTGTCCAATCAGCTGGCGCTCATGGACGAATACCCGGAATACACTTACACCCAGAGCCAGCCGTATTTGTTCCAATTGGTCAAGACGCTGTATCCGGAGCTGTATGTGCGAATCAAACAGGCGGTAAAGGAAGGGAGAATCGTTCCCGAAGGCTCCATGTGGGTCGAGCCCGATACGAATCTGCCCGGCGGCGAGAGCCTGATCCGCCAGGCGTTGCACGGCAAGCGGTTCTTCAAGGACGAATTCGGCGTGGACAACGAGATGCTGTGGCTGCCTGACGTATTCGGATATACCGGAAACCTGCCGCAAATTATGAAGGGTTGCGGGATCCGTTATTTCGCGTCTACCAAATTGTTCGGTACTTACGACAATGTAGCGGACCCGTTTCCGCATAATACGTTCCTGTGGGAAGGGATCGACGGCTCGCAAGTGTTGACGCATCTGATGAACTACGGCGATTACTACCCGATTCGGATCAATCCGTCGTTCTTAATCGATCAGTGGAACGATCGCGTTCAGCTTGAAGGCATTTCTACGCGGCTTACCCAATTCGGACACGGCGACGGAGGCGGCGGCTCCAATCGGGATGATCTCGAATTTATGCGCCGGCTCGGTAACTTGGAGGGTGTTCCCAAGACGAAGCATGGCTCGCCGATTGAATTTTTCGAGGATCAGATTGAAAAAGGCATTCCTGACGCCAAATATGTAGGAGAGCTTTATTATCCTGCTCACCGCGGGACTTACACGACGCAAGCGATCATCAAAAAGCTGAACCGGAAGGCGGAAATCGGTTTCCGCGAGGCGGAGCTATGGGGGGCGGCGGCGGAGCTGCTGAATAACCGGGATTACCCTTACGAGGATCTGGACCGGCTATGGAAGACTCTGCTGCTGCACCAGTTCCACGATATTCTGCCTGGCTCCTCCATCCATCGCGTCCATGAAGAGGCGCAGATCGAGCTGAAGGCGTTGAACGAGAACGTGTACGGCTTGGCTTCGGATACAAGGGACGCGCTCACGGACGGCGATGCTTCCCGGTTTACCGTTTTTAACTCGCTGTCCTGGCCGAGAAAGGAACTGGTCGCGCTGCCTGCCGGCGTTCATGGCCTTGCGGACGGGAACGGAGCGGTTCTGCCGGTGCAATTGCACGAAGGCGTTACCTATGCCGAGGTGGAGGCCCCTTCGATGGGCTGGTCGACATACAAGGCCGGAGCGGAAGCGGCGGCGGATGCTCCTGCAACGTCTGCGGTCCTTGCCACGGCATCGCGACTGGAGAATGAATGGATTGCGCTCGAAATGAACGAGCGGGGCGAGATAACGACTATTATTGACAAGGAGACCGGCGCGGAATGGGCGGCGGACACCTGCAACGTCATGCGGATGTACCGGGATCAAAATTCGGATTTCGATGCTTGGGAGATCGATCGGCGCTACCGCTTGGCACCCGTCGAGCTGACTTCAAGCGCCAAGGTATCCGTTACCGCGAACGGCCCGCTCTTCGCGAATATCCGGGTTGAGCGCGAACTGAACCAATCGACCCTGATCCAGGATATCCGGCTCTGTGCCGGCAGCCGCCGGGTGGAATTCCATACGACGGTTCACTGGCGCGAGAAGAACAAACTGCTAAAGGTCGATTTCCCGGTTCGCGTTCACACGAACGAGTCGTTGCAGGAAATCCAGTTCGGTTACGTCAAGCGGCCGAATCATGACTCGCGTCCGCATGATGCGGATCGTTACGAAGTGGTTCAACACAAGTGGTCTGCGCTTGCGGAGACGAACCGCGGCTTCGCGCTGCTGAACGACTGCAAATACGGGATTTCCGTCAACGACAACACGATGAGTTTGACGCTGCTTCGGGCTCCGACGTATCCGGACGAGACGTCCGATCAAGGGGTGCACCAATTTACTTACGGATTTACGTTCTGGAACGGCGCGTTCCTGGACAGTCCCGTCGTACGGGAAGCCTACGAGCTGAACTATCCCGTCAGCCTCGCGTCCGGAGGAAGCGGTGAGGCGCAATCGTTGCTCTCCATCGATCAAGCCCATGTGATCGCGGAGACGGTCAAGCTTGCCGAAGACGGATCGGGCGATTGGATCGTGCGTCTGTACGAGAGCAAGGGGGCTTCCGTAATGTGCGGGCTTCACTTCGGGCTGTCCATCGCGGCGGTTTATGAGACAAATATGCTGGAGGAGAAGTTGGCGGATTTGCCGCACGAGGGAGAAAATATACGGCTTCAGTTCCGTCCGTTCGAGGTGAAGACGATCCGGCTCCGGCTGAATGGGGGGAGTAGGGGATGAGGCTGGAAGAAGGACAACGCCTGGTCCTGATCGGCGACTCGATCACGGACTGCGAACGTAAATATCCGTACGGGGAAGGGCTGTTCCAAGGCGTCGGCAAAGGGTATGCCGCACTCGTGGACGCCATGCTGCAGGTTGCATATCCTGAGCTCTCCATCCGCGTGACGAATATGGGCATCGGCGGCAATACGGTTTCGGATTTGCAGGACAGATGGCAGACGGACGTGTTGGATCTGAAGCCGGATTGGCTGACGGTCATGATCGGCATTAACGATGTATGGCGGGAGTTCGACCAACCCGCGATCCCGGAGTCGCATGTGGGTCTTGAAGAATACGAGCGGACCCTGGAAGAGCTGGTGCGTTCGGCGCAGCCCGGCCTGCAAGGGCTCGTGATCCTGACGCCGTTCTATCTGGAGCCGAATGCCGAAGACCGTATGCGCAGCCGGATGGACGAGTTCGGACTTGCGGCCAAGCGGGTTGCGGAGCGGGTGGGCGCCCTGTTCGTGGATACACAGGCGGCTTTCGCCGGCCAATTCGACTACGTGCATCCTACTGCGCTGGCCTCCGACCGGGTGCATCCGAACTTGAGCGGTCATCTGTTGATTGCGCGCGCGCTGCTGGCGGCGATCGGCTTCGACTGGTCGCGCATGCAGACCGGTTCCTGATGCTTAATTGGAGAAGCATGGCGCGATATTTCTAGGCAGGGAGGTGGTTTGCGGGGGAGAGTACATCGGCGGTTTGAGTGGAGGACGTTCGAAGGCGTAACGATTTCATTTTATCAAAACGACAAAGGTCGGGAGGTAAGTAAATGAAAATGAAACAGTGGAAAAGTGCGGGAATATGGGCTTGCATTCTGCTGATGGCCATGACGGCGCCGGGCGCCGCGATGGCAGAGCAGGCAGCGGGAAGCAGTGACGAGCAGAATGTGAGCGGCGCAAAGAAACCGGTCCGGAAGCCATTCGCGATCAAGATCGTGGATGCCGAGACGGGCCGGGGCATTCCTCTTGTTGAACTGAAGACGACGAACAACGTTCTGTATTACACGGATAGTGCCGGTGTCGTGGCTTTCGACGAGCCCGGCTTGATGGATCAGTCGGTCTTCTTCCATTTGTCGAGTCACGGTTACGACTTCCCTGCCGACATGTTCGGCAATCGCGGGCAGGCCGTACAGACCACACCTGGGGGGACGATTACGATCGAGATGAACCGGGTCAACATCGCCGAACGGCTGTATCGGGTTACGGGACAGGGCATCTACCGCGACAGCGTGCTGCTTGGTTTGAATACGCCGATTCAGCAGCCGCTGATCAACGGTCTGGTCATGGGGCAGGATTCCGTGCAGACGATCGAGTACAACAATAAGTTGTACTGGTTCTGGGGCGATACCGACAGACCGGCTTATCCGCTGGGGAACTTCCGCGTGACGGGAGCGACTTCCAAACTGCCGCAAAACGGTGGATTGGATCCGGACGTCGGCGTAAATCTGAAGTATTTTACGAAGGACGACGGTTTCGTCAAAAGCTTGGTGCCGCAGTTGCCCGACGGCGCCGGAATTGCCTGGGTGTTCGGTTTGATGACCGCCGAGGATAACGCCGGACAGGAGCGTCTGCTCGCCGGCTACAGCACGCACAATCCCGAACTCACCGCCTTCGGCATTCTTGCCTTTAACGACAATACGAAGGAATTCGAGCAGGTCGTCGAGTTCCCTTCCAAAGACGATTGGCGCCATCCGGGCGGCCAGGCGACGTATTATGAGGAGAACGGGTCGGGCTACTGGCTCTTTACCGAACACAAGATGCCGAATTTGCGCGTTGCCGCCAGCTATGACGCCATCATCGACTACACCCAATATGAATCGTTTACGTGCTTAACGCCGGGAACGGCATACAACGGGGCTCAAACGTCGCTGGAACGCGATGCGGACGGCAAGCTCGTCTGGGGCTGGAAAAAGAACACGCCGCCGCTTACCCAGAATCAAGAGAAGGAACTCCTTAATTTAGGTTTGATCCAAGCGGGCGACCCGCATTATAATCAATTGAAAGATGCCGATACCGGCGAAGCGGTGGAAATCGCCTTCAGCTCCGTCGAATGGAACGATTACCGGCAGCGTTACGTAATGATTGGGCAGCAGATGCAGGGTAAGACATCGGTACTCGGGGAAATCTGGTACGCGGAAGCTCCGGCCCCTCAAGGTCCTTGGACTACTGCCAAAAAGATCGTAACGCATAACGATTATACTTTTTATAACGTGGCCCAGCACAAGAACTTCAGTAAAGATGGCGGCCGGGTGATTTACTTCGAGGGGACTTTTACGAATACGTTCACGAGTCATGTCCCGACGCCGCGGTATAACTACAATCAAGTCATGTATAAACTCGATTTGGCGAATCCGGAGCTGGGGCTTGAGCCGGTCCAAGGAACCTCCAATTAATAGATCACGCCGATCGAATTCTGACTGACACTTCTGTTTATTGAGGGAGGATCATGAAATGCTGAGAGGATTGACGCTTAACGGCCTAGGCGCGGTGGAAAATGAAGAGCGGTTTATCGAACTGGCAGGCGCGGGCGGCTTTCGGGCGGTTGACGTGGATGCCAGGGGATTGATCGAACGTCTGGGAACGGATGGGGCCCTTAATAAACTACAACAGCACGGAGTCGTCATCGGTGCGATAGGCTTGTCTGTGGAATGGAGGGCTGGCGAGGACGAGTTTCGGGCAGGGCTGACCGGCTTGACTGAAGCGGCTGCTGCCGCACAGTCGTTGGGCTGCACGCGCTGCTGCACCTACATCTTGCCGTCGACCGACGCAAAACCTGCTCACTTTTTAGCGCTCGCCACCCGGCGTCTGCGAGTCTGCGCCCAAATCCTCGGTGCCTTTGGCATCAGGATGGGTCTGGAATTTGTCGGACCGCATCATCTGCGGACAGCTTGGAAATACCCTTTCATCTGGACGATGGAAGAGACGCTGGACTGGATAGACGCGATCGGGGAGCCGAATGTCGGTTTGCTGCTGGATGCGTATCACTGGCATACGAACGGTTTGGCTTCAGACGACATCAAGCGGCTACAGGCGCAGCAAATCGTTCATGTGCATATCAACGACGCGCCGAACTTGCCTCTCGAGGCTGTACGGGACAACGATCGTCTGTACCCTGGAGAAGGAGTCATCGATTTGGAAGGCTTTTTAAGAGGGCTGCAGCATATAGGCTATGACGGGATCGTGTCGCAGGAGGTTCTGACGCCGGACATGCCGAAAGATAAGCCGGAGCAACTGATTCGCCGTTCCAAGGCGGGGTTCGATCGCGTATTCGCCGCTGCCGGAATAAGTAAGTAAAATCGAATGACGTCCGACCGTTTAGATAATGAAAAGGACCCTTCCGAAAAAGCCCTGGGCTTTTCCGGAAGGGTCCTTTTGCGGTTGCTGTTCGGTGAAAGTAAAGTCTTAGACTGCCTCTGTTGTCGTTCAACTAACGGTTCCCGTTAGCTTAATGATTAATTTTTATACCAAGTGGGCTCATTTTTTTAGTGTAGCACGCCCAAGCTACCTTGGGGAGTGATTGTTGAGCATTTACCATTCATTGAGATGATTACCGATTGATATTATACATAATTGCGCTGTAAAGAAAATCTGCCAAATCCTCATGGCCATATTGATTAAAGTAGCTTTTGAATCGTGCATCGAATTTGTAGGTATGAGCAATGCAAGCCAGTAACTCTTCATCGCATGTCATGAACTGCATTAGATTTTCTTTCCACTCTTCGATTAATTGCTGCACTTCATCGGAGGAAGGATCCTGATGGATACAAGATGCAATTTGTTTATATATTTCTTCCATATCGGAAAAACGTTTCTCTTTTTCATCTACTGATAAATTTTCCATCGTTTCATTATACACTTTGTACGCCTCTGTTTCGCAATAAATGAATCTTGCCTCATTGGCATACTGTTCTTTCAATGGCAAAACGGTAGAACTCTTAAAAATATGCAAATTACTAATATCATTCCCCGAAACGTATTCATCGAGAGCAGTCATAATGTTTTCCAGTCTTTGTTTTCTCAATAATAAAGTTTGTCCCTGCTTCTTTAATATTTGTTTCTGTTCATGCCTGGTCAGCTTTAAAATGTCTGCAATTTCTTTCAAGGAAAAATCCAATTCCTTTAAGAAAAAAATGGTTTGAAGTTTTTCCAAACTGGTTCGATCATATAGGCGATACCCTTTTTCCGTCAGATGTGTCGGTTTAAATAAATCGATTCTATCGTAATAATGCAAGGTACGAGCTGTAATGCCTGTTATCTGAACAATATCTTTAACCGCTAATAATGGTTTCTTCATCCCAAAATCCTTTTACTTCGTCTAGTATTTGAGCAGCAGGCGTTATTGTTGCCTCAAAGATCGTTCTTCCTGTTTTCCTTAAGTAATACTGGATTAAATAATATCCGCAAGCGTAGCCGGCGCTGTAAGGCATATTGACCGGTTTAAAGTTCTGAAGTTCTGCGATCTCGTCACCGTAAAGATACGGAGCAAATTGATCAAACCCCGTTAATTGCAATTGCTCTCGGAGCACGGGCTTAATGCGCCTGTTAAGTGTTTCTGCATTTGTTTTCGTTACCCAAGGGCCGAGCAATTCTTCTCCAAACATGAACGTAGCAAAGTTTTCGGCTAATCCTTCACTTACAATGAGCTCGCCCAAATTAACGGTGTGATCCCACTGAATAAATTGATATCGCACATTATGGTTGCATTCGTGCGCCAGCGCAGCCTTCATTCGAGGAATCGTGTACTCATTTGGCAAGAGTGTACCCCAGATAAACCCGGGAATGCCCCCAAAACCGCTATATCCTTCGTTTATGGTTAAAGCACGGTTTTCCGGATTCCCTAGTTGAATGGTAAACAAGTATTCAGATACGGGGAGACTTATTTCATGTTCTATAAATAGACGGAGGCTTTTCCTTACAGCGTGCTCACACTCTAACCAAAAAGAATCTGACGAAATCAACTCTACCTCAGGTGAAATTTGCCGGGTAATCTGATCAGGGGATCGATGCATCATACTATTAAACGTAATAACGTCAAAACCATTCGCTTCTTCAGCTCTAAAAGGGATTTGTTGAATTTGCCATTGTTTCATAAATGGAGCCATCATTTCGTTTCTGAATAATTCAAGCTTTTCCTCGGGTGAAGCTTGGGCAACCTTTTGATAAATATGATCTGAACGTAGTGATTGTATATTCATCTCTCTCACTCCTAGTTATGTCTTATTGGAGAGAATTATGCACTATGACCTAACGTCATAGTCAAGGACCTTGAATCAAAATTAATTTACATGTTCTTAAACGCAGTGAATTTCCCGATACTGCTTCGGCGTAAGGTTCGTGAATTTCTTGAATGCGGAGAAGAAATGCCCTTTGGATATAAAGCCGCATTGATCCGCAATCTCCAGCACCGAGAGTTGGCTGGATACCAGTTTCTCTTTCACTTTCTCGATTCGTTCCTGGAGGATGTACTCGGACAAGGACATGTTCATGATCTCCTTGAATAACTGCCGGATATAGCTCACGGAGAAGGAGAAATTGTCGGCTACCTGCTCGATCGATAATTGCGCATCCTGCAAGTGGTTGTCCACGTATTCCTTGATCTCCAGGACGATCTCTTCCTTGCGGTTCGAAGATTTCGGAACCTCGGTCTCGGACGCGAGTATCGTGACGATGCCCTCCAGCCACGCTTGAAACTCGGACAGCGTGCTGTACCGCTCCAACAGTTGATGGATGCTGCTGATCTCGTGCAAGACGCTGGATTTGTTGAAGTTTTTAAGCAGATCGTAGGTAAAATAGGTCAGGTTAAGCTTGCAGTCGCGATAAGGTAGCTCATGGATGTGCTTCATCTGCTGGCGCAGCAGAACGACGGCGGTCTCCGCGCGGCCGCGGCGGATCGCCTTGATGATCTCGGCCGTCTCCAGTGCCTCGGATGCGGAAGGATACTCCGCCATAAACTCTTCATAATCGCTCTCCAGAAAAATTTGCTTTTCACCGTCAAGAAATCGCAGCATCGTCAATTCGTAGATATGATCATATACATTCCGGAAATTAGCGCCGAAGTCATAGGCATTGCTAATCGCGACAGTTGTGTCGACGCGCAGAATGCGCGCCACCTGGTTGTGCGCCTCCTCCAGAAGACGTTGCAGTTGAAGCTCGCCCGATTCAGGGCCGCCGATGACCAGGATGAGATGGTCGCCGCCCATATCCAAGCCTTCGGCCGCATAAGAACCGGCGCCAATCACTTCTTCGCTAATATTACGTATGGCGTACTTAATCAATTTCCGGGAAGGGAAATCGTAACGTTCGCAAAAGACCGTATAAGCTTCGATCCGCAGGACGGCCAAGAACAGGACTTTACAGGAAGTCAGCTTGGTCCGGGTCTGAATGTATTCGTAGCTCTGGGTGCCTGGCGTCCCGTGCAGCATCCACTGGGCCAGAAATTCACTTCGAACGAGCTCGGATTGGTTCCTCATGGAGGCATGAAGCTGATCCACATTGTTCAGCAGCATATCGATGCCGTCGTTAATCCATTGGATATCCGGCTTGGCAGCGGACGCGGAGTTTGCGAAGGGCACCTTCTTTTTTAGCTTTTCCGACATAAAGGTGATGGAACGCAAGGAGCGTCGCGAACTCCAGAAGAACAACGCTGAGACGATTCCCAATAGCAGCAATGTATACGTTATCAATTTTTGCTGGTAAGAGGATATATGGCGAGTCAAGATATGATATTCGGTCGAATAGTACACCGACCAATCTTCAGTAGTCAGCTTGGCTGTATTGACGAACCACCGCTGATTCGGGAGCCGAACCTGGAAATCGCTGTTTTGCTGCTCCTGCCTTGCTTGATAAAGTTGTTCGTTCAGTGCAGGATTGGGCGCGCCTAATAGGACTAACCCGTTCTCGTCAAGTATCCGAATGTCTTGCTCCGAGGAGATCGTTTGGCCGAACAGAAGCTTTGACAGCTGCGGTTTATCGATCAGGAGCACGAGATAGAAATCGGACGGCTTCTCGGGCGTCGCGGGCAGAATAAGGGCCAGGCAGTCCGAGCCGTCCGTCGGATGATTATAGAAGCGCAAATATTGGCGCCGGAATGATTTCACCCGCTCCAGCATGCTTTGGTCGGCGAAGGATTCAAAACCGACGATTCCGACTTCGGAGTCAACGATAAGACTCTGCTTCAAATTTATGAGATAGGATCGCTGGATGAGCGGTTCGGTAGACATAAAGTTGGATTGGGCGACGAGCGCAGCATGGTCGATGAGCGGATCTTTGCTTGTATTGAAGAACCAGTTCTGGATATTCTGATCGGCGTACATGCTGAGCCCGTATGACTTCAAACTGCCAAGAATCATTTCGGCCTTCGAAGCCAGGTTGTTGACTTCGTTCTGCGAATTGCTTCGCACCTCCAGCATGGTATATTTCGAGAATTCCGCAGACAGAAAGTAGACAAAAGGAATCATGGAACAGATCAGAACAGTGGTTAGAAATAGAAAGGTACGCAAATAGGTCTTCTGTAGAAAAGGTTTGATCTTCATATAGTTCCAGCACCCCGTGCTTCATTGTTGGACTGACTGTTTAAGGGTATACCTTGGCCGCCTCGATAAAAAAACCTAACCCGACACTCTTTACTCAATCATATCCTGACTTCCGTGTGAAGTCCTCATTTTGACATAGTACAAATTAAGATGAATCCGGAAAGACTTACTGCGCTTTAGTACCCCTTGTGACACAATGAGGACTATTCCGGGAACCTCCTTCCGTACATAATAAACCTGTCAGGATATGGCCACATCGGACAGACCAGATAGAATGGAGGGATACTGTAAATTGGGAATGCTGAGGGATCTTGTAAAGAACCGGGGCTTGTATTCGATGGCGATACCGGGAATCGTCTTTCTCGTTGTCTTCTCCTACATTCCTCTGTCCGGACATCTGCTAGCGTTCAAGGACTTTCAGATCAGCAAGGGCATATGGGGCAGTGATTGGGTGGGACTGGACAACTTTGTCTTCTTTTTCTCCAATCGGGATTGGATTCAAGTTACGGTCAATACGGTTTATTTAAATGCACTGTTCATTATTTTCGAGATGTTCTTTGCGCTTCTCATCGCGCTCTTCTTGAATGAAATTCGCTTGAAATGGTTTAAACGTACGATCCAATCCTTCGTCTTCCTTCCTTATTTCATTTCCTGGGTCGTCGTAGGGTATATGGCATTCATTCTTTTCAACAATACGGACGGTCTGATTAACCGTGTCCTGGGGATGAGCGGGCTTCAAGCCGTCGATTGGTACCAGACCCCGTGGGTATGGCCGATTATTCTAACTTTAACGCGAATCTGGAAGAGCGCCGGGTATTTTTCTATTATTCTGCTCGCTGCCATTACCGGTTTCTCCTCCGATTATTATGAGAGCGCCCGCCTGGACGGAGCCACGCGGCTGCAACAGATGAGATACATTACGCTACCCTTGCTGAAGCCGCAAATCATCATTCTCGTACTCCTGGGTGTCGGACGGATCTTCTACGGGGATTTCGGCATGATCTACGGAATTATCGGGGATAACGGGATTCTTTTCCCGACGACCGATGTCATCGATACGTATTCCTATCGGGCGTTAAGGCAGCTTGGCAATTTTAGCATGTCATCGGCCATCGTGTTTTATCAGTCTATTATGGGGCTTATCGCCGTCGTTTCGTTTAATGCCTTAGTTCGGAAAATCGATAAGGACTCCAGGCTATTCTAAGAGGTTGTTCAAAAAGTCATCTTTCCATGACGAAGCAAATCATGAAGTGGATTCGACATCGAATCTTGAATTCAGCTGGGCCTAAGCGAATGCTTACGAAGTATGCTTCCTCAGGAAGCATTTCAGGTGCTCACGTACTAAAAACGTACGCTCCGCTCCTCTGGCCCTAGCTTCATCCAACCTTCTCGGTCCTGCAAACCTGACTTTTTGAACACGTACTTTAATTTCGCGGAAAGTAAGGGAGGTGAACTTCATATGAATCGTCCGGTTGCTCTGATCCCGCCTGCGCGAGTCCGGCGGACTAGCGGCATTTCCGATAAAATGGCGATGTTCCTGTTCGGACTGTTTTTGATTCTGTTTGCGCTGGTTTGCTTATTTCCTTTCTGGCTGATGGTCATCAATTCGTTCTCCAGCACCCGAAGCCTGGCGGTGAACGGATACTCCATATGGCCGGATGAGTTTACGCTGGAGTCGTATCGGTTCCTCCTTCAGGGCAAGCAAATGTTTACCAGCTATGGCATTACCATTGCGGTAACGGCCATCGGAACCGTGATCGGCCTCGTCGTTACCGCGTTGTTTGCTTACGTACTGGCCCATCCAAAGAACCGATACGGCGGCTTCCTCTCGTTCATGACCTACGTGCCGATGGTCTTCGGCTCGGGGCTCGTCGGCTTCTATCTTCTGGTCGTGCAGTGGCTGCATCTGAAAGATACGCTGTGGGCGCTTGTGCTTCCTTATGTCATGAATCCGTTCTTTGCGTTTATTTTGGTTTCGTTCTATCGCTCGTTGCCTTATGAGTTGAACGAATCGGCTAACATTGACGGCGCTGGAGAGTGGACGATCTTCTTCAAAATTATTCGGCCGATTTCGACGCCGGTCATTGCGACGATCAGCTTGTTCTACGCCCTGCAATATTGGAACGATTGGTGGCTGTCGCTTCTGTTTATCGATAACAGCGATATGTACCCGCTCCAGTTGCTTCTTCGGCAGCTCATGTCGCAGATGCAGCTCACGTCGCTCAATCACGGCAATGTGCTGACGCTGCCGCCGGCGGAAGGGGTCAAGCTGGCAACGGTATGCCTGACGATCGGTCCGATTATACTCGTCTATCCGATGGTTCAGAAATATTTCGTCAAAGGGCTGACCCTCGGCTCGGTAAAAGGTTAAGTATAAGAGGTTGTTCAAAAAGTCATCTTTCCATGACGAAGCAGATCATGAAGTGAATTCGACGTCGAATTTTGAATTCAGCCGGGCCTTCCGTTGCTCACGTACCCACAACGTACGCTCCGCTACTCAGTCCCTAGCTTCATCCGACCTAAAGCGTTTTGTAAAAACGCACTTCGGAAGCATACGCTTGGTCCTGAAAACCTGACTTTTTGAACTTGAACTATAAGATGATTATTTGAAGGGAGTAAATGTACATGGCCAAATCAAAACGCAAGTTCTTGGTGCCGGCGTTGCTCGGACTAGTCATCGCGTTATCCGGGTGTGCCGGCAACGGCGGGAATGCTTCCGCGCCACAAGATTCCGGGGGAACCGGGTCTTCATCCCTTGAGCCGGTCACTTTGGAAGTTGTAGTTCCGGGGGCGAAGGGGGCTAACTATGACGAGGTGCTGGCGGAAGTCAACAAGAGGCTAAAAGCCGAGATCAATACGCAGGTTAAATTTACGTTCGTTGACTTTGCCGATCTAAATCAGAAGACTAACGTCATGCTGGCTTCGGGAGAGAGCGTAGATTTGATGTTCGATGCCCCGTGGCTGCATTTGGATACGATGTCTTCCCAGGGCTATTACGAAGAATTAAGCGGACTTCTGGACCAATACGGGCCCAATGTGAAAAAGACGAGACCGCAACAAATGTGGGACGCGAACAAAATCAACGGCAGCATCTATGGCGTTCCGTTGGGAAGCGCCTATACCCAGCAGAGATCCGTCTTCATCCGTAAGGATTTGAGGGAGCAATTGAACCTGCAGCCCGTAAAGACGTATGAGGATCTGAAAGCTTATCTCTACGCCGTTCGGGACAGTAACTCCGGGATCACGCCGCTCCTGGCGGGTGCAGACGACGTCACCTACAGCTGGGTCAACTGGCTGATCCGGGACGATACCAGCGTTAACATTCGCCCGACGAATTTTGCGGGAGCCAGCTTGATGCTGTATTACAAGGGCAACGATGGGAAGGTCTACAATTTCTTTGAAACCCAGGAACCGAAGATCTGGTCCAATATTCAGGATGTCCGCAAGCTGTTCGTCGATAAAGTGATGTCGCAGGACGTCTTGACGAATAAAAGCAATCCGGCGGAAATGCAGCTCCAGAACAAAGTCGCAGCCACGCCCCAAATGGTCTTTGGCATTCCCCAATCGTACAACGACCAGTTGAAGCAGGTGGTGCCCGAAGGTGAGCTGGAGGCCGTTCGTTTGTTTGATCTAACCCCCGGTAAGAACCTGTCCAATTTCAAAATGGATAATTTCATCTGCATTGTAAAGACGAGCAAACATAAAGACCGCGCGATGATGTTCCTCGATTGGGCGAACCGTCAGGAGAATTATGACCTGCTGGAGCACGGGATTGAAGGCGTAAACTGGAAACAGGCCGGCGAGCATCAATACGAGACACTGAACAACGATGGCGGCATCGTCTCGTTCCAGCTCATGCTCAATCCTACGTTAGAACGGGAGTGGATCGGTACAGACGAAGAGACTCAAAAGTTCAGTCAATTCATTACGGAAGCCGACAACTTCACGAAGGACGTCATGACCGGCTTCACCTTCGATCCGACTCCGGTGAAGAACGAAGTGGCCCAGTTTGCGACCATTCAAGCCAAATATTACAGCGGAATATTTAACGGCGCGCTTGATCCGGACGAATACTTCGCCAAGTTCAAAGGGGAAGGCGAAGCGGTGCTGGGGAAAATCCAGACCGAGCTGCAGAACCAGGTCGACGCCTTCCTGGCAAAATAGGGGTTACTGTTCATCGGAACAACGACCCGCAAAAAGGACCGCTTTATAGGAGCGGTCCTTTTTTGTGGGTTGTTATATTCCCTCCTAACGACAAGACTACCGGGAAACGGGGTCGGACAGGGAACAAACCTGAGTGATCGTCGCGGCCAAGTGTTCGGCCATTTGCCGATGCTTCTTGACGGAGGGGTGTCCGCAGCCTCCCATGCCGTCTTCCGGCCGTTGGATAAGCGGGAATTCCACGAAATGAATGTTGGCGTCGCCTTCTTCGTTGAGACTCTCTACAAGAGCCTTCAAATAGGGACTCGGGCCGAGGGTCATCGGACCGATTGCGCAGAACAATTGGGCGGAGTGATATCTGCCGCGAATGAAACCTACCAATTTGCGATATTGTTCAATGTAATCCGCAGGCTCGATCGGCGCGGACCAATCGTTGGTCCCGAGGTTAACAACAATGATTTCAGGATCAAATGGATCCATGGCTTCCTGATCGAGATCAGGACAGATGGTTTCGATAAAATAATCCGACATGCGGCCTTCCTTGGCACCGCCGAAATTCTGATAGCAGCCCGTACCGGACGCGCCGACGATCAAAGTTTCGGCATTCAATAGCTGACCGGTCAGCGAGCTGTAAGCAAGCGCGATATTTTCGCGCGAAGCGTCGCAATCGCAGGGAATCTGCGCCTCGTTGCCGAAGCCGCACGTGATCGAATCGCCGATGATGAGCATCCGGTGGGGGAGAGGGGCCGGCGGGCTTAGAAAGGTTCCGTTTTCTGCCGTCAAATCGGTAAATTTAATGCTGCCGAATGCCGCTTCCGTACGTTTTTGCAGAGTTAAGGTATGAGGTACGTCCTCCAGGTCGTCCGCAAGCTGGTACAGCCGGTTATCCGGATCTATTCTCATCACCCGTACCGGGAGATCGTCGATATAGACGTTAACCCAGCTTTTCCCCTCTCCGTTGACATCCTCGATTTCGGCGGTAATTTCCCGTCCTTGAAAGCGCACGGTTATCGCGCTCCCGGGAAGAAAACAGGAGATGCCGTCCTGCTCTTGATGGAAGAGTCCGTGTCTGCGGCTCGAGTTCAAAAAGTCGAATTTCATAAAATGACTTCCTTTCCTGGATGATCTATTCGAGTTAAAAAACGCTATGCGTAGGGGTTCTCGCAGGTAGACTCCCGGATCACCAAAGAAACACCCGACAATATTTTGGTGTTGCCTCCATGAGTCTTGTCTTGAATAACCTGGTTCAGTAAATTTGCGGCATTTCTGCCGATTTCCTCGAAGTCTTGCCGAACGGTGGACAACCCGATCGACAGGTTGCCGGCATGGTCCCAATCGTCGAATCCCATAATGGAAACATCCTGCGGGATTTTGATGCCGCGGCCGGTCAGTTGTTCGATCATTTCAATGGCAAGCTTGTCATTGGAGCAAAACAAAGCGGTGATATTCCGCTTCAAAATGCTGTCGGCCAGTGCGTCATAATCGATGCGGGTCAATAAGTTATCGTCGGTTACCGGAAGTCCTGCCTGACGCATGGCGCTGCAATAGCCGGCGAACCGCTCCTGCTCGGAATGAAGGAAGAACTGATAGCTTGCGAATTTTATTTTGGTGTGCTTCAGGGAGATCAGCTCCCGGGTAGCCAGGATCGCCCCGTCGAAATTGTTGCATCCGGAAAAATGGCTGGGATGATCCACATTGTACCGGTCTACCAACAGGTAGGGGATGTTGCTTTGTTCGATTAGTCGATAGTTATCCTTGCTTTCGGTCGGATCGAACGGATAAATCAGGAAGCCGTCGACTTTCCGGTCCAGCATTTTCTGAATGGACGCTTGTTCAACGGCCAAATTTTCGTTGCTCCATTCCACGATTAAGGAGTAATTGAATTCGGCCGCCACTTGTTGCGCGCCTTTGATGATCTTCATATACGATACGTCGAAGTTATCCTCGGCCGATAAAATGAACGCGATCAAATGGCTCGAATTATTCGCTGCTTGAGCTCCATTTACAAAAGAGCCCTTTCTTTTGATTCTGGTTATTGCGCCTTCGTTCGCCAGTTCCGTCATGGCTTTTCGAATCGTTATTCCGCTTACCTGAAATTGTTTCATAAGGTCTTCTTCATTCGGCAGTTTATCGCCGGGTCGAAGCTCGCCGGATTGAATCTGATGCAGCAGCGCTTGTTTTACCGTTTCGTACTTCGGCTCGTTCACAAAAATTCTCCTCTTTTACAGTCTCCTGATTAATTTTCGGTATTATAATAATTTTATAAAAGTATACTTTATTCATACGGTAAATTCAAGTTCATGCAACTGATTTACATTATATAGGTATTTATTATAGCTGAATATCTTGTTTATAATTGACTGAACCGGCATGGGGTGGTAGTATTAATTAGTGATTTAATAAACAATAAAGTATACTTTATTTTTTTATTTGTATAGTTAGTAGAATTTTGCCGAGTTGAAGGGGGAGTTACTTTGGAGTTTAGCTTTACCAAATATGCCAGGCTGATGGGGAGATTTGATCTCACCGAGAAAGAGAATCCGAAATGCGGATGGGTCAACAGCGCCGTTTTTATTGCCTTCCAAGGTACGTCCATCTCAATGACGGCTGAGGATTCCGACGGCCAGGATTACGTTGAAATCGTAGTGGACGGCGTCGCCCGGAATTGGATCAATCTGAAGAAGGGGGTTCATGAGTACGTAATCGAGCAGGGGCTGACGGATGGCGAACACACTTTAGAGATCCATAAGCGTACGGGGATTCTGACCGGAAGTATTGTCTTTCACCGTTTTTCTCTGCCTGACGGCGGAAGCTTCCTTGCCCCACCGGCGGCAAAACCGCTCCGGCTTGAATACTTCGGCGATTCCATCACGGATGGAGCGGGGATCGGGCATCCGCATGAGCTTGCTGAGGCTCCGCATCTGGACGACGGATACATGTCCTATGTCGGGATCAGTGCCAGAATGTTGAACGCGGAATATCATACGATGGCCATTTGCGGAATTGGCGTTTGGCAGGATGCGATAGGGAACAGGCAAGGCTTGCCGGAACATTTTTCCGGGACGCTCGGCAAAGGGACGGCGCCTTGGGACTTTCCCCGGTATACGCCTGAAGGAATTGTCATTAATTTGGGCCAGAACGATTATTCGACGCCCATTGATGAGGAGGAGTATATTGCGGCTTATATTGGATTCATCCGGGATATCCTGGAAAAGTATAACGACCCCTATGTCTTTTGCTGCGTCGGAACCATGAATAACAACTATCTTGCCAGCGTGAATAAGGTGGTGTCCCATTTCAACCAAAACGGAAACGGGAAGGTATTTGTGGTTGATCTGGGGTTGATTCATCCGGAGGTGGAAGGATGGGGCGGCCGGTACCATCCTGGCTATCAGACGCATTACCGAATGGGCCGGGAGCTTGCCTCTTTCATTAGCGCCAAGACCGGCTGGAAAATGCTTAAGCGTCCGACAATCGCCACGGAATGCGTGTTCTGAAATCAATTGATCCAGAAGCGACCGATTCGGGTCGTTTTTTTGAATGCAAATCTATCCGCTACTCCCTAATCTCCATCTCTCGCTTAAACCTTCTAATTTTCTTACGAAGTGGCGCTCCGATTCTCCAAAAGAATACGCCCAATAAGAGTAAGAGGGCTCCGAGTACCAGGTTAACTATGGAGTACTTCCCCACATTTTCATTCAAATTAAGGTTTACAATGCCTATCGATAGATTAAATATGCCTATTATGAATTCGGCGATCATTACCGAATTCCATAAGACATGGCTTCGTTGATAATGCTTGATCTTGGATTCCAGGTCCCATTCCATCCAAGGAAAATGATGCAATAATACAGCAATTTAGGGTGGTTCATCGTACCACAGGTGAAAATCCTGCAAATGTGCATCATTTCGCTCGATATTGTCTATTATCCATACATGACAACAAAAAATAGTGCACTTTTGCAGCAATTCGCTTGCTTCTCCCATTTTCAAGCTAATAATGATGTATTTTTGCAGCATTCTTCTCAATTTGAGACTAAGTTATTAAATGCGATACATGAGTTTATTATCTAACGCGAGCCAGGCGTGGATATGCCGCAATCTTCAAACAGCGGATCGAGAATATAATAAAGTTTTGCGTCGCCTGAGTTCGAAATGTCGAGAGGTTTGATATCCGTGATTCTGCATACTGTATTCATAGAGATACTTTTCCTAGTGAATTGGATAGCGAAGTAAAGTGTCAAAGTCATATTGATTTTATGGTTGGAAATAGATACGATGAATTGGTTGTAATTTTGCTGAAGAAAGGAATAGGTTCAAATTGAAAAAGAGATTCGCGGATATCGCATTCATTATATTGGGGGCTTTCTTGTTCGCGCTGGCCGTCAACCTGTTTATCATTCCGAATGAGTTCGGGGAAGGAGGCGTTACAGGAGTCACAATTATTCTGTACTACGTGTTCCAGTGGTCGCCTTCCATCGTCAACATCGTGCTTAACGGCTTGCTGCTGATTGTGGGATACAGATTTCTGGATCGGCAAACGACGATTTATACGGTGATTGCCGTAGCGTTCAACTCGTTGTTCCTTCATGTCACGGAAAGCTGGAGGATCGATTCGCAGGAGCCGATGGTCAATGCCATTTTTGCCGGTGTGATGGTTGGGGTCGGGATCGGCCTGATCGTGCGGGTCGGCGGAACGACGGCGGGAACGGTGATCTTGGCCCGGATTGCGAATAAATATCTCGATTGGAAAATCAGCTACGCGCTTTTGTTTTTTGATCTGATTGTAGCTTTTTCTTCCTATTTTATTATTGGCGCGGAGAAGTTGATGCTGACGATCATTATTTTGTATGTGGGCACGAAGGTGATGGATTTCATGATCGAAGGGCTGAACCCCAGAAAGGCGGTGACGATCATCTCGGAAAAGCAGGACAGTATCGCAGAGATGGTCATTACCCGGATGGATCGCGGCGTTACGGTCCTGTCGGGCCATGGCTACTATACGAAAAACCCGAAGGAAGTTCTCTACATCGTCATCAGCAAGCAGGAGGTATCCACGCTGAAGAAGATTGTCAGATCCATCGATACAACCGCTTTTCTTACCATTCATGATGTGCGGGATGTGTTCGGGGAAGGGTTTTTGGATATTTCGAAGTAGATTTCTGAGAGTCTGGTTGCAACCGGACTCTTTTTTTGTTGATAGAACGAAGCGATATCGTCAAGGCGCGAACATAAAGGAAAGGTTGCATTAGAATAAGAGAACGCCTTCACCTCCTGGGAAGAGAAGGTATCATCATTCCCTGCCCTTTATTCAGTACAAAACCCCAAAAATTTAATCAATCTTCATTTGTGATGTTACTTAATATATGTTAAACTTCAATTAAGTAACATCATTCGGAGGGATTATCGGTGCAATATGTGAATCCGATTCGAGACATGGAGACCATTCAAGCGATGAAAGAGGAGCTGAGAAAACACTCCATCAGGGACCTGCTGCTCTTTGTACTCGGCATTAATACGGGTTTGAATCTTCTGGATATGCTGAACCTTACGGTACAGGACGTGTGGGACGGTCAGAGCCCGAGACAGTTTTTATTTATTAAGGACGAGAAGACAGGAGAGGAGAAGGCCTATTATCTAAACAGCAAGATCGGGGATATTTTGAATGAGTACTTGTCCGGCAAGGATTGGAACGCGGATGACTATTTATTTAAATCCAAGAAGGATGGAGGCCCGATTACCCGTCAGCAGGCCTACCGGATTATTAATCATTCCGCAAGGGAAATTGGCATATCGGAGAATATCGGGACGCATACGCTGAGGAAGACGTTCGGTTACCATGCGTACCATAGGGGGATTGCCATTTCCATCATCAAATCGATTCTGAATCATCACTCTACGGCGGAGACGCTGAGATATTTAGGCGTGAATAAAAGCGAAGGGCTGCCTATCAAAGTAGACGTGAACTTATAATCGAATCGTATAATCCGCCAATAGAATAAGAAACTCCCCACATAAATGATGTAGAGAGCATTGGATAACAGGTACGGAATAGACCTCTAATTTTAATTATCTGCGTCGTTCAGGTTCATTGTTGTTTGAATATCTACATTCTTCAATTCCGTAACAACCCCATCTATAACCAGAACCTGCAGCGTTTCTGCATCTTTCATAAAGCGAAAGATACCATTATCAAAGTCGGTATCGGCTTCTTTGAAGAAAATACCTTCATATAGAGTATCTTTATTATGGTTAAAACTAAGCTGATATTGATCTCCGTCCTGAATTAAATAGGCGCGAATGCCCTTTTCATACAGTCCTTCTTCGTCCCGGATATAACGGGCGACGGAAACAATGTGCAAGTCGACAAAGGGGATGTCACGCACCAAGGAATTAATAATCGACCCCTTCGTAATTTGTTCCCACCGGCTATGCGCGGTCTGGCCTAAAATGATCTGAGTAATTTGGTGTTCTCTAGCTACTTCGGCAATGACTTTGGATACGGGACGATGTTCATTATCCTTCATAATGAATTGCGCCGTTGGGTGGGAGTGAGCGAACTCTTTCCATTTCTCGATATAAAATGTTTTCTCGGCATCCAATTCATCGAACGGCTTCGGATCAATGGTCAATACATAGAGCGGAGCCTGGAGCATATTGGCGATTTTACAGCCGCGCTTGAGTAATCTTTCTCCGTTCGGCCCATAATAAACGCAGACAAGGATGCTCTCATTGAACAGATTATCCATTTTTATTAATTCACCTCAAGGTTAATAATGGAGCTTTTTCAAACTATGTAAGACTATAGTGGAAGTCACCTCAAGAGTCAAACGGTATTTAAGAGGATTTGATTTGTTAGTGAGGAGGAGTGCGGTTGATTACATTATATCTCTTTATTTTTTTGCCGTTTATCTTTGCATGTATTGTACCTTTGTTGTACAAATATTTGAATCGCCAAGTACATACGGGCTGGTTCGTGCTGGTTGTTCCATTATCTATCCTGATCTATTTGCTGACATTTATACCCGCTGTTGCCTCCGGAGAGACGTTTGAATATACGTTCTCCTGGATTCCGTCGCTTGGCATTCATATCACATCCTATGTAGATGGTCTCGGCCTGCTGTTCGGTCTGCTGATTTCCGGCGTAGGGGCCTTGGTCATTCTCTATTCTATTTTTTATATGTCCAAAGTACGGGAGGCCCTTCATAACTTCTATATTTACCTGCTGATGTTCATGGGAGCCATGCTGGGATTGGTATTCTCCGATCACTTATTGGCCTTTTACGGGTTCTGGGAGCTGACGAGCGTATCTTCCTTCTTGTTAATTTCCTATTGGTATGAGCGGAAGAGCTCCAGACAAGGCGCCATGAAATCCATGCTGATTACGGTATTTGGCGGTTTCGGCATGCTGGCGGGTTTCATTATGCTGATCATGATGGCGGATACGTACAGTATTCGGGAATTGATCGCCAATATGGACGTCATCCAGGGGCATTCGCTGTTTATTCCTGCCATGTTATGCATTCTGTTAGGGGCCTTTACGAAGTCCGCACAATTTCCGTTCAGCATTTGGCTTCCGGATGCGATGGAGGCGCCTACCCCTGTAAGTAGTTATCTCCATTCGGCCACTATGGTCAAAGCCGGCATTTATTTGGTAGCAAGAATGACCCCTATCTTCGGCGGCAGCCCGGTCTGGTTCTGGATTGTATCCGGCGTCGGGATTATAACGCTGCTTTATGGTTCATTGACGGCCTTGCGGCAGACGGATTTAAAACCGCTGCTGGCCTACTCGACCATTAGCCAATTAGGATTGATCATGAGTCTGCTCGGGATCGGTTCATTAGCCGTGTATTTCGGGCCCGGCGAGAGCGGGACTGTGTTTACTGTAGCTACATTTGCGGCCCTCTTCCATTTATTTAATCATTCCACCTTTAAAGGAAGCCTGTTTATGGTGGTCGGCATTATCGACCATGAGACGGGCCGGCGGGATATCCGCTATTTGGGCGGCTTGATGCATGTCATGCCGATCACGTTTACGATTGCGCTGGTCGGAGGCTTGTCCATGGCAGGCTTACCGCCGTTTAACGGGTTCCTGAGTAAGGAAATGTTCTTTGCGGCCGTACTCGACGTATCCAAAGCCGGCATTTTCGGCCTGAATAGCATCGGTGCGTTGTTCCCGGTCATTGCCTGGGTAGCCAGTATCTTTACCTTTGTGTACTGCATGATTTTCGTGTTGAAAACCTTCGGAGGAAAGTATCATCCTGAGCGGCTGAACCGCAAGGTGCATGAGGCACCGATCGGCATGCTCATTGCTCCGATGGTGCTTGGCCTGCTTGTCGTGCTGGTCTTCTTCTTCCCGAATGTACTGGGCAAATATATCCTTGCGCCGGCATTAACCGCGGTTCTTCCGATGATGACCGTCTCTTCCTATGATCTGAAAATCAGTGCCTGGCACGGCATAAACTATGAACTGCTGATGACGCTCGGCGTGATCCTCCTCGGAGGTCTGCTCTATATGGCCAAGAAACGGTGGCTCCCGACGGCCCGCAAATTCCCGCAGGGATGGACGCTGAATCACTTTTTCAATGAAGGCTTATTGAGCGCCGAGCGATGGTCGGCTTCGTTGACCAACCGGTATATGACGGGCTCGCTGAGACACTATTTGTTATACATTTTCGTATTTTTCGTCCTATTATTGTTGGGTTCGCTTTTATGGTTCCATGGGATTCGGTTCGATTTCTCCGATAATGCGATGATTAATATTTTCGATGCCGGACTAGTGATTTGTATGGTCATCTCCGCATTAACGGTGCTATTGGCCGCCAATCGGATCGTGGCTATCGTTGCCCTTGGTGCGTTAGGGTATATGGTCTCCATGTTCTTCGTAATCTTCCGGGCTCCGGATCTGGCGTTGACGCAGATGGTTGTAGAGACGGTGACCACGGTGCTGTTCCTGCTGTGCTTCTACCATTTGCCTAAGCTGAAGAGAACTATCGAGCGTATTTCGTTCAAATGGACCAATTTGGTCGTCTCGATCGCGGTTGGACTGACGGTAACCGTTCTGGGATTATCCGCGAACGGCCACAAATTATTTGAGCCTATCACCTCGTTTTTTGAGAATTCATACAAGCTGGCCGGTGCCAAAAATATAGTTAATGCGATATTGGTGGATTTCCGCGGCTTCGATACCATGCTGGAGATATCCGTATTAACGATTGCCGGACTAGGTGTTTACGTATTGATTCGGCAGCGTTCCAAAAGGGGGAAAGAGCATGAAGCAGAATGATGTGATCTTGCAAAGCGTAACCCGAGTCGCCGTTGTGATCATCTTAACCTTTTCGATCTACTTGTTCATGAACGGCCATCATCATCCCGGGGGCGGATTCATTGGAGGGCTGAGCACGGCTGCGGCGATTGTTCTTCTGTATCTTTCTTTTGGCATCGAGAAGGTCAGGGAAAATATTCGGATGGATTTCAAGAAGCTGGCGGCGATCGGCGTGTTGATTGCAGTCGGGACCGGGATGACAGCCGTTGTCTTCGGCAAACCTTTCTTGACTCAGGCGTTCGACTATTTCAATTTGCCGATTTTCGGAGAAACCGAGCTCGCGTCCGCACTGATCTTTGATACAGGGGTTGCCTTGGCGGTTATAGGAACTGCAGTCAATATTATTTTAAGCATAAGCGAGGACCGGTAATATGGACACATTAATCGTCATCCTTGTCGGAATCTTAGTCACCATCGGCACTTATTTGATTTTATCGAGACACCTCTTGCGGATTGTCCTTGGGACATCCATCATCGGCCATGCCGTCAATCTGTTGATCATTACTTCCGGCGGCTTGAAGACGGGAGGGCCTCCGCTGCTTGGGGAGCGGAATGCCAACTTCACGGATGCCATTCCTCAAGCCTTGGTGCTGACGGCCATCGTCATCAATTTTGCCGTAACGGCGTTGGTATTGGTTCTGTGCTATCGAGCCTATCAGGGCTTCGGGACAGATGATTTGGAACATCTAAGGGGGGAGGAGCATGAATAATTTATTAATCGCCCCGGTCGTCCTTCCGTTATTAATTGGCATGGTGCTCATTA
Source organism: Fontibacillus phaseoli (assembly GCF_003337355.1). GTDB lineage: Bacteria > Bacillota > Bacilli > Paenibacillales > Paenibacillaceae > Fontibacillus > Fontibacillus phaseoli. Next base: position 199,776 of record NZ_QPJW01000006.1, read on the forward strand.
TTTTTCATACCCATATCCGGCTTCAGCGGGTGCTTAGCTTGATTGCCTTGCTCGCTACGGCCGCCGTTTCCGTTCAATTAATCCATCAGATCCACCATCACGGGATTCAGACCCTGCAGCTAGGCGGTTGGGAAGCGCCGTATGGCATCAGCTTTGTTGGAGACATGTTCAGTGCATTGCTGCTGTTGGCTACGTCCATTGTTGCCGTATGCTGTCTGATCTATGCTTTTCCAATGATGGGCAGGAAGCAGCAGAAGCTTTATTTCTATCCTTTGTTTCTGTTTCTGGTGACAGGGGTCAACGGCTCGTTCTTAACGGGGGACTTATTTAATCTATATGTCTTTTTTGAACTGTTTTTGGTTGCTTCTTACGTACTGATCACCTTTGGCGGCGAAAAGAGACAGCTTCGGGAGTCTTTGAAATACATCTTCACGAATATTATTTCATCGGCCTTCTTTCTGATGGGGGTTGCTTATTTATACTCGATCACGGGCACCTTGAACCTTGCCGACTTGTCTCTCAAGATTGCCGAAGTGGGCCAGGACGGACTCATCACTACCGTTGCCTTTCTATTCTTGATTGTCTTCGCGCTAAAGGCGGGACTGCTGCTATTTTTCTGGCTTCCGGGCTCCTACAGTGTACCCCCGACGGCGATCGCCGCTATCTTTGCCGCGCTGCTGACCAAGGTAGGGATCTATGCCATCTTCCGTATGTTTACCTTGATCTTTTATCATGAACCGCAGATTACGCATCTGTTCATAGGGATATTAGCTGCGCTCACGATGTTATTAGGCGGGCTTGGCGCGATAGGCTATTGGGATCTGAAAAAGATCTTAACCTACAATGTCGTCATCAGCGTCGGATTTATTATGGCGGGGCTGGTCTCCCTAACCCCTGCGGGTATCACGGGCTCCATTTATTATTTGCTTCACGACATGATTATCAAGGCAATGATCTTCTTGATCGGTGGCACGGTGATTCATTTGACTGGAACAAGCAACTTGAAAGAGATTAGCGGTTTGATCAGGCGACACCCCGGGTTAGGCTGGATGTTCTTCATCGCCGCCTTGTCTATGGTGGGCATCCCGCCGCTTAGCGGCTTTCTCGGCAAAGTCTTCATTACCCGGGGCACATTTGAGGGGGGAACCTTTTGGCTTGGAGCCATCGGTCTTGTAGCCAGCTTGTTCATCCTATACTCCATGATGAAGCTCTTTATGAATGCCTTCTGGGGTGAAATGATTCTGAGCGAAGAGGAAGAGCTGGGGTCGACGAAAGGCTTGCTGCTTCCCATTGTTCTGCTCACTGTCGCCAGTCTCGCTTTAGGGATCGGAGCGGAAGGCATTGCGGGCTATGTTGCCCAAGCTACCGAAGAGTTGTTGAACCCGAGTCTCTATATTCAAGCTGTGTTTGACTAAAGGGGGAGAAAGCTATGCCCATTCAGGTTTTGCTCAATATATTCATTGCGTATTTATGGATGTTTCTTCAGGATGAGACGAATGTATTAAACTTCATCAGCGGCTATTTTGTCGGCTTGATTATTTTATTCTTCATGCGCCGTTTTTTCAAAAAGCCGTATTATTTGTTTACTCTGGCCGCAGTTGGCAAGCTGTTTATTATTTTCATTCACGAATTGTTTACTTCTTCCATCATGGTCATGAAGCATGTGCTTCAGCCCAAATTGGATGTGAAGCCGGGGATCTTCAAGGTGGAGACCGATCTGGAGGGGGATCTGGAGATCACGCTGCTATCTTTGTTGATTTGCTTAACGCCAGGCTCGGTCGTCATGGAAATATCCCCTGATTCGAAGGTGATGTACATTCACGGCCTGAACATGCCGGACTCCAGAGAGGCCGTCATCAAGTCGAAGACAATATTTGAAAAAGCAATAAAGGATGTGACAAGAAAATGATATTCGATACGCTCATGATTATTGCTTTATGCTTGTTGGTGTTGGCGATTATGGCCAACCTGTATCGGGTGGTGAAAGGGCCGTCCAGTGCGGATCGCGTGCAGGCCCTGGATTCGGTCGGCATCAATATCATCGCCAGTATCGCGGTATTCTCCGTCTTTTTGCACACGCATGCTTTCTTTGACCTGATCCTGCTTATCGGAATCTTATCGTTTATAGGAACGACCGCCTTTGCCAAATTCCTGGAGAGGGGTGTTGTCATTGAGCGGAAGCGGTGAAGTCATTGGGGCTGCACTAATCTTGATCGGGGCGGTCTTCAGTTTGATCAGCGCGATAGGGAATGTCCGATTGCCGGATGTATACACAAGATCTCATGCTGCATCTAAAAGTTCTACGCTCGGCGTGCTATGCGCGCTACTTGGCACCTTGCTGTACTTTTTAATCTCCGACGGTTATTTCAGCATCCGCCTCATTTTGGGAATCTTCTTTGTATTCCTGACGGCTCCGGTGGCTGCGCATATGATCTGCCGGTCGGCATACCGTCACCATGTGCCGTTAGCCGAGGGTACGGTTCAAGATGAGTTGAAGGACTATTATATGGAGAATGAGAATATGGAGTTGGATTCGGAAGATCAGATAGACGTGACCGAGATAGAAAGCAAGCCTCTGGCCACAGACTGAAACACCCGGTATGAGGGCATCGAATTCGTCGGCAACGACGATTCGATGCCCTTTTATGTTAGGAACTATGAAATAATCAAAGGTTAATCCATGACTCGCTGATTTATCGATAACAATATAATGATAAGTAACAATTATTTATTGATTAACAATAAATTCTGTGTATAATCAAATTATTGATAACTCAAGCGAGGTGCTTTTTTTGAAGCGAGAAACACTCTTTTTAAAGGCCGTTGTTGTTCTGGTCGGACTCCCGGTCCTTGCCTTGTGCATATTGGGATTGCCAAGAATCGTCAATGAAGCGGCAGACTATTTTTCTCCCTATTGGGTGTATCCGGTATTTATCGTGATCTACGTCTCGGTAATTCCGTTTTTCTTTGCCTTATATCAGGCATATAAACTATTAAGCTATATTGACAAGAATCAGGCTTTCTCTGGATTGGCCGTCGGAACTTTAAAAAATATTAAAAACTGTGCGATTGCCATCAGTATCCTGTTTGCGGCAAGCGAGCCATTTCTCTATCTAATGGCCGAGAAGGACGACGCTCCGGGGCTCATCGTCATCGGCCTGGTCATTATTTTTGCCTCGTTTGTGATAGCGGTCTTTGCGGCGGTGCTTCAAAAGCTGTTAAAGAATGCCATCGATATAAAATCAGAAAATGATTTAACGGTCTGAGGTGAAAACAATGGCGATCATAATCAATGTCGACGTGATGCTGGCTAAGCGGAAAATGAGCGTAACGGAGCTTTCGGAGAGAGTCGGAATCACCATGGCGAACCTGTCCGTCTTGAAAAACGGCAAGGCCAAGGCGATCCGCTTTTCAACTTTGGAAGCGATTTGTCAGGCTTTGGCATGTCAGCCCGGAGATATTTTGGAATACCAAAGCGGGGAATAGCAAAGCCCGTAGCGTACGAAAGGATGTAAGACGAGATGAGGATGTTGACCGGAGAACCAAAGATATATCTCCTTTTAACCGATACGGGAACGATGTTAAACCGGGTGATTAAGTCCTATACCGGACAACCGTATAATCATGCTTCCATTGCCTTTGATGCCGAATTGAACGAGGTCTACAGCTTTGGGCGAAAAACGGCAAACAACCCCTTTATCGGAGGATTCGTCGGGGAGGATATTCACTCTGCCCTGTTTAGGCAAGCGGAATGTGCCGTCTATTCTTTAAACGTAACCCCTGATGAATATCAAAAGATGTATCGGTATATTCAGGAATTCGCCATGCGAAAGGAACGTTACCGCTATAATTTCATAGGATTATTCGGCGTGATGGTTCAGAAGCCGATCCAGAGAAAGCATGCGTTCTTTTGTTCTGAGTTTGTCGCCTCTGTCCTGAGGAAAGGGAAGGTCCTTTATTATGACAAAGACCCTTCTCTGCTAGAACCAAGCGAGCTGCCTCATTCCGCAAATTTTCAATTGGTCTTTGAAGGCAGGGTGCAAGACTACTATCAAACCAGCGCTATACCCGATAGAGTCCATCGGTCTCTGCCGGGTAGGCGGACGGTTAAAGCCGCACATCTTGCCGGTTACATCGAGGGTTGTGAGGATGGCAGGTTTAGAGGTGATCAATACCTATCGAGAGCGGAACGCATTAAAATCGCCAATCGCCTGTTCAGCAGAGAACCGCTGAGTGGGACGTGGGGTCCGGGTTGGGGGGATGTCCCAGCGGCGCATGGGGCTTATGCCGAAATCACCACCAGCGGAAATAACTGAGGAGTCATAGTAAACCCTTGTTCTATCGGCAATTGCTGATAGGACAAGGGTTTGTTTTGTTTAACGGACAAATTCCTGATGTAATGATAGAGATAGATGTCAGCATTTAATCAGGAACAAGGGTTGTGGATTTATTTACCGATTACATTTACCAATTTCATAGAAATTTTGCCTTTAATATAAGGCGAGGAGGTAACGATAGATGTATCGGATTGGTGATTTAATACATTACGGAGATACGGGAGTATGCACTCATGTTGATGCTTTCTATAGCCGCGAGATGCGGCAGCTTTCGGATCACTATAAAAAATCTTTGAATTCGCACCTTTGCGAAGATTTGATTGAGCTTACGATGTCTATCTATGCCAAGAAACAGGAACTTGGGGAACAAAATAAGAAGATCGGCTCGTTGGATGAATCCGTAATGAAGCGCGCCGAGGATTTGCTGTTTGGCGAGCTTTCCGCTGCACTCGAGATTCCGAAGGAGAAAGTTGCAGACTATATTGCGGCGAAAGTGGATGCGATAAAAGCGGTTAAGAAGGCAGAAGTGCAAGCTTAGCACCATAGTGTGAAAATGAAAAGTTTATCCCGACTCGGGATAAGCTTTTTGGGTTTTCGGGTCGATAAATAGGTTAAGTACCCCAATAAAATGAAACGAAGGAGAGAGCATTAATGTCATCAAGGAAATCGCTTTGGGTTTTATGCTTTACAATCGTTTGTTCTTTGCTGGTCTCGACCGCCGCTTATGCGGGTCCCCAACAGAAGGAGCCTACGCTTGGAACGAAGGAAGCTGTTTATTTCGGAGGGGAAAGTTTCATTGAAGACCAGTCGACTTTCGGCCTTTATGCCGCCGTTTCCGATGTCAAGCTGAGCGAGAGCAATGGTTACGTGTATTTTAGTTGGATTAAAGACCGGCAGACGAAGCCCAAATATTATGTTTCCATTGCCAAGGACGGCAAGTGGATTGTTCGCAATAAAAAGGTATTTGAAACATCCGGCGAAGCACCGCTGATTAACAATGCGGAGTGGAAGCTGAATGAAATGGTCAATTTGGGCAATGTCATTTATTTAACGTACATAGATAAGAAGAATTTGAAGTATTACATTCACCAGGTTTCTCTGGACTCGAAAGGAGATATGGCCGTCAACAAGACGATTTTTACCCTTCCGGTCACGAACATCAAGAACAATTTAAAAGCCGGACAAATCAGACCGCTGCAAACCTCCGAGGGTCCGGGGATACTATTCCACAGAGATTATGAAGAAGTGAAGCTGCACGAATACAAGGAAACGACGTATACCATTTTTCTAACTTCCACCCGAGCCAAAGCCGTATCCTTCACCGATGCGACCTTTGCATTGTTCCATCGTATTCCGCGAGCGGAAAGTGAGGAATCATCAAGAGAAAATCCGGTTGCCTATTGGGATGCCCAGAACAACATGCTTTATCATGTTGACCAAGATGTAGGTTCGGGATTTGTGAGAAAGTTTAATACATCCACCGCCAAGGCCGTTTCTACTGCTAAAGGCCAGCCCATTTCTCTCGTTACAAAGGCAACTGTTCTGCTCGATCATCAGTATCTATTTGCCTTCAATTCCGACAGCGGCAGGCACTGGGTGGAGCAATTCGATAACCAGACGATGAAGACGAAAGCCGTAACCGATTACTTCAAACTGGAAAATAACTCGTTCAACGACCGTGTTTTCGTCACCACTACGGCCAAAGAAATTCATTTATGGGAACTAGCCACCCGCGGCGATGCTCCTTTCAAGCCGGGGCTGAAATTGATTACTGTTTCGAAGTAAAACAAATCCAAATGAACCCTGCGCCAAATTGCGCAGGGTTTTTAATCTATCCGGACCACTGTTACGTGGAACGGGTTGCCTTGTATTGCAGAAGAATGATTGGTTTGATTGCCGAAAAAACGCTCGCATTGGATAATGAACTCATGCATCCCATTCGATAATTCAGCTATAGGTTCAGCAAAATGCTGCAAAATTACATCATTAGTAGCTTGAAAATGTGGAAGCAAAGCAAATTGCTGCAAAAGTGCACTATTTTTTATTGGCATGTATGGATCAGAGGCAATTTCGAGCGAAAAGATGTACATTTGCAGGATTTTTGCTTGAGGTACGAGGAATCACCCTAAATTGCTGTATTATTGCATCATTTCCAAGAGTGGCTTCAGGAGCTGGGGCCTTAGTAGATTCGGTATGAGCTTCAGTTACAGTGAGGGCGCAAAAATAAAATGCAAAATTGAATGAGAGGAGGCGGAACGAAACATGGCGGGCGTTCGTGAAGGGGTGGATCAGGATTACATAATTGAACTGTTGAAGCAAAAATTCAAATGTTCGGTGTTATGGTGCGAAGGCCGCGCCTGCCTGGAATATGAGAGCAAGGAAGAGTTGGACCGGATGGCGGACTATGTAAAAGCGAATTTTGATAGGGAGCTTCTGGATGTGTTCTTTACGGCGCTGGAGAGTCTTGGAGAAGATGTTGAATCTTGAGCGTTGCTCGAACAGTAAGAACCCGCTCAAATGAACGGGTTCTTTGTTCATAACTGTGCGGTTCTAATTACAGCTTCCAGATCCGGTACAAAACCACGGCCGCTTCGGCGCGGGTGAGCGCCTCGGTCGGCGCAATCTTGCCGTCCTTGCCGTTAATGATGCCGGATTTCACTAGGGCTGCCGCGCTGCTTTTGGCGAAATCGGCAATTTGCGCCGCGTCCGAATAAGACTCCAAAGCGGCGCTGCCTTCGGCTTGCTTGCCGGCGGCCGCCAGCGCGCGAGCCGTCAGCACCATCATCTCCTGGCGGGAGATCGGGCTGTTCGGTTTGAACGTATTGTCCGCGTAGCCGTTGACGATGCCCAGCCCCTTCGCGATGACCAGTTCATCGCTATAATAAGATTTCGGCTGGACATCGCTGAACGTTGCCGCTTCCCCTTGAGGCGTGCCTTTCAATTCTAGGCCACCGACAAGCAGGGCGATGAAGTCCGCCCGCTTGATGGAAGCGGCAGGGGAGTAGCCGTTCTCGGAGGTTCCGCGGATCACGTCGCGAGCGGCCAAGGCGTCGATGGCCTGTTTGGCCCATGGCACGTTTTGCAGGTCCCCATATGTTTTCGATACATAGGCAACCGCATAGGTTCCCAAATCGGTCGTTTGGAAAACAACCGCCCCGGTTGCCGCATCATATCGGCCATTCGGGATGGCGGTCGCGTTGCCTTTGCCATCGATGGCCCATATCACGAGGGCGTCCGGATTGCCGAGCTCTACGGCAGATGGCGTGTAGGGAGGAAATCATTTTGGTACGCGTTTTTGATCGGAGTCAGGTCTTTCTGGATTTCAATCGGTTCCGATTCCAGCTTTTCAAAGCTGATGTCGTCGATATAAAAGGCTGTATCCGCACTAGGGCTCTGCAAATAGATCGTTAAATACTCGTTTCCAACGCTGCTGTAACGGTAGGTCCCCTCCAGCATAACCCAGCCGTCGCTGATACTGACTGCTTTCTTGGCAAGTTCGGGGTAATTCGCGCTGCTTCCTTCGCCGATCTGCGAAGCCAATTGAATCTGGGAGCTTGAGGGACCGATCAGCTTGACCCAGGCCGTAACTTTATACTCACTGCCCTTATCCACATATTTCTCCACACGTAATGACGGCCCGTGCCAATCTTTAGCGCGGCCTTCCACCTTCAAGGCATAAGAACCGCCTTCGGTATGGTTGGCCTCATCGGTGACGGTCAGCGTTTCAACACCGCCCCGGCCCTCAAAGCCGCCTGCCGTTTGATCCTCAAAGGCAATGGTGGCAAAGTCCAATGCAGGGTCTCTAGGCGGTTCTTCACCACCGCCGGAGGTCACTTTCTCGGTGATGCGCACGTCGCCGATGTAATACGGCACCACTTTTCCATCCGCGTTCGAGTTAATGCGCAAGGCCTTGTCCTTACTCGTATCTACCGTGAATTCCTTCGTCAAAATGACGGCCTTGCCGGCTTCATAGCTTGCTTCCGCATAGTTTTCATAACTTTCAACGGTTTGAAGCGCAGCTTTTGCGCCATCGGGCACAGTCTCGTCAACATCCACATAGACGGCCGCGGTCACCGTATAGGTTTTGCCGTTTTCCAAGCCGAGGCCGCTGAATTTGAAATCCGCCGCGTCCCAGTTGTTAACTCTATTGCTCACATACAGTGCCGCCCCGTCATCATTGCCGTCAAAAGCTTTCCCGGTGACGGGCGTAAGTTTTGCGCCGCCTGATTGACCTGCAACCCCCGCGCCGTTCGCAAACGTTTCGTGGAAAACCGTTACCGCTTCATCCGCAGCCGCAACCGCAGCTCCCGCATTCTGGGCAAACCAGCCTGACGGAATCAGCAAGGCTACGGCGATGGAGACCGAGATGGCTTGTTTAATCATTTTACGCATTCATTGCACTCCCCCTGTAAGAAAATTTGTCGAAATAGGTAAAGCGCTTACATTTATTAGCGTGAGTCCTCCTTTCACGCCCAAATGATACCATCGGCGGGGAAGCACCGTCTTACTCGAAATTAAAGATTGTTTCGTACTTTTCTTATATAAATTTAAAAAGGCGCCGATCCCAGAAGGGGACCGATGCCTTGGCGACGGATTTTCAACTAATCAAAAGCCGATCTTCAAACTCTCTCCGTTAACGTAGACGCCTTCCGAACGTGTAATCGGCAGTTTCTGTTCCGCTGTGAAACCGATCGTTTCCCCGTTTCGCAGGGTGACGTTTTGCTCCACGACATAACTTGAAATATCCATCAGGAATTCGCGCAGATCGGCCGGGTCGGCCTGACTGTCGAGAATTTCGATCTCCTCTTTGCCGAACGGCTTCAGGCCATAGGTGTATCCGTTCAGGCCGGATTCCGTACGGACCAAGCCAAAATGGACAAGATTCAGCAGAGGGAAGTCGTCATCGGACTTGATGATTTCGGCCATCCGCAAAAACATTTCGGGCTCAAAGACGGTGCCGGATGAATAGAGACCTACCGCATTGGGCAATTTCAGGCAACTGGCGGCCAGCTTGACGTACATTTTGCCGCTGTCGAGCGGGGAACCGGTGCGGGTAAAGACCGCGAGGATGATTTGGGCTACGTGGGTCTTGACCACGTCCGCGCCCTCGGGCCAGAGATAGTTTCCCTGCGCGTAATGTTCGGCCTCGCCGTCCGGGACGGGGGCATCGACGAAGCTGACGGCCAAAGTGAAGCCGTCCATATCAAAGACCAGGATTCCTTCATGCTCCCTGGATTCGCGTTCGTCCTCCCCTGACGGATAGACAATGTTCCAATCCTTCAACAGGTTGCTCTTGATTTGCTCCAGATCGCATTCGGAGGAATTCAGTAGCACGAATCCGTTGAAAATCCCGGATGAATCGTTCTGCGACTCGGTTTCGTCGTCTTGCGCTTGCTCGGCCTCAATGGCCGCCGCCTGCTTCATCCAGTATTCGCGAATCATTTCTACAATTTTGATGGATTCTTGCTCCGCTGTCGCCGGGTCATAGGGCTGCATTTCACTAAACACATGGCCGCAATGCTCGGTATCGGAAGGGTGGTCATAGCCGCCGCAGACGCCGAGGAGCCATTTTCCTAGCATGGTCTTCTTATACTTGAATATGTAGTAGTGCATGTTGTGCAAATCAAATTCGCCTGCGATTTCGATCTTGCTGGGCTTCCGGCCGAGCTCGTGCTCATCTGCCAGCCAGTTGATCATGGACTGCGTTGCCGCTTGCCGTTGGGCTGTCATTATTTTCTCTCCCTTTATATAGAAGTATGGTCCTATAAAGTTATATTCTACCAATCAATAGAGTGCAATTCAACGCTCTGAAAACGGGGACATCGCACAGAGGCGCAGCCTGGTTCGTGGAAACCGTGAGCGGAGATTCCGAATTCTAGTTCTATCCCGCTTAAGAAACCCAAAAAAGACCGGAAATCGTAATAGCGGATCCCGGTCTTTTTTCTCTCTCCGACGTGCAATTATAGCTCCTGATCCGGGCAAACTTATACGGTTCGGAAATTGTAGAGGAGTGGGTGCAGGGATGGCAAACAAGGATCAGCACGAGGATAGAGAAGACCGCTTCCTGGATATAGACAGAATGGTCAACGAAGGACTGGGGGGCGGCAATGTGACCCTGGACAACGGATTAATCGAGGAAACGACTACAGATACGATGGAGTACCCGGAGTCCATACTTGATGACAAGACCAACTATAATGCGGAACAGGAATGAGAATGGTAAGCCATAGCTAAGCCGCGGAACGCGATGATTAAAAAAATGTGATCTGACACGAACAAGGACCTGCTCGCCGAGCGGGTCCTTGTTCGTGAAGAGGCCGTATGATGCATGTTTAAGGCAAATGCGGTTATGACATTAATCCACAGGAATCCCGATGTTCATATCGTATTCCTTCATGTAATGCATTCCTTTGATGATAAGCTGATCCGGCTGGACGGAAGAGTCGAACAACAGGGTGCGCTCCTTTAGAATGGTTCCGTCCGGCAGCGTGGCATCATGTTGATTCAAGGTCGTGTTCAGCGGGATATTCTCGCCGTTCGCCCCGATGGACACGCCATCCAGCATTACGTCCTGTTCGGTGGCTATCGTGATCTCGATGCCTTGCGAGGTCGCAGCCACTTTTTTTATCCATAATTCCTTGTCTTCCAGTAACACTGGTTGATCGGCAGGGGAAGGAAGGGGGAGGTTGAGGTCCAGTTTCCGATACCCGACGAATTCCTTGATGACCAGCTCCAACGACTCCAGATCCGGAGGGAGCGCGTCGTAGCGGATATCAAATTTCATGCCTGCATACGAGGACTGGCGACCGCTGCCGGTTTGGGTCACCGGCTTTCCGTTGGCTATCAATTCAACACCTTCCAGGGCTGAGCGAATCCGGTCGAAGTTGTCGATATCCAGGGTTCCCTTGATGGTCGTCATCGTAGGGGTGGCCGTGATCGATTGAAAAGTAATCGTGCCCCGGTCGACTTTCAGCGTTTTGCGGATGCGCTGCTTGACCTCGGTTTGCATGGCCTTGTTGGGATCATAGGCAAAAGTCAGCTCACTGTCCTTCACAGGTTTGTCCGGCAGCAGCTGCCGGAACTGCAGCGTTAATTTTTTCGCGAACGGACTGACGGGCTCGAAGGTGAACATGCCTTTGATCTCGGTATGCCCGTTATTCATCTCGGAAGCGCCGGATTCCACGAAAGAGTCACTCAGGAACCCGGTTATTTTTGCCGGGCTGAATAGTCCGGTTGCCGCCGCATCCGATATCCCCTTGGGATTGGTCAAGGTGTAAAACAGGATGAATTGGTTTGCATCCGCCATGAGTCCGTCAATGGTGAGTTCGGTTCCGTCTTCAAGGGTCATCTTTTTTTCGACAGATTGCCCCTTTCCCTGATCGTTGAGATCCTGCAGCGTACCGCTAATCAACCCGTCGAACCCGAGCAATTGCTTGCCGTAATAGGCAAACGCAGGGTAGTTCGATCCCAGAACCGCAATAAATAACAACACGGCCGCCGCAGCTTTCCAAATCGCCGGAACTGTCTTTTTAGTTCGTAAGGGGGCGGAATCCAGGGCTTTTCGGAGTCTCATTTCCAGGTCTTCCGGTGCGGTAATGGAGTCCATCGCCTTCTTCTCCTCCGCTAACCGTTCCTCGATCTTATTCATCGACATCCCTCCCATATAGCTCTCTTAGCTTCTTTAATCCCTGAAAAACCCTTGATTTCACGGTTCCCACCGGAACCTCCGTCAGATCGGCAATCGTCGCGTAATCGAGATCATGAAAATATTTCAATTGGATGACTTCTTTTTGCGGCTCGCTTAATTGTTGCAGCAACTCTTGAAGATGCATCTGTTGGTCGCTGATCTTGTAGGGATCGTTCGTAAGGGAGTGACTGCTTGAATCCGCTCCATCCGCAGCTTGTAAATCCTCCAGCAGGACAAGTTTTTGCCGTTTGCGCAGCAACGCTTTGCAGATATTGACCAGAATGGTCTTGCTCCAGCTATAAAAAGCATCTACATCTCTTAGTTGGTGAATCCGCTCATACAGCAGGACGATCATTTCCTCCATCGCATCCATCGCGTCATGCTCATTTCCCATATAGGTGAGAGCCAGCCGGTAGTAGGCGTCTTTATCGGCCAGAATCAGTTGAAGCAAGGCCTCTTTATTTCCTTTTTTAGCTTGTTTAATCTGCCGGACGGCACTCATGGCTTCACCTCTCTCCCTTATAAGAGTCCTGACCCCGGGGAAAAGTTCATTTGTTATTAATAATATTTTGCCCGATTCGCCTTCTCCCTGCCACCGACCTGCCATCCCTCGTTACTGCCAGCGCTTCCAAGTGTCCTTATCACGCTCATAATAAACAGTTATCGCAATTTTAAAGAAATTCCTCCGTAGGATTCCGTAGGATTTCGTAGTCGGCCTATTACTGTGGGTATAACACGTTACAAATCATAACATGGGTTGCTTGCCAGACATATCGCTTCAATCCGGAGGGGGGACTTGAGCTGATTCATTTTCATCAGGTAGAGAAGCATTACGGGCATTTTCATGTCCTGAAAAACATCGATCTGACAGTGGATGAAGGGGAAGTAGTGGTCGTCGTGGGTCCTTCCGGGTCCGGGAAAAGCACGATGCTGCGCTGCATAAACCGGCTGGAGAGTATCACGAGCGGCGAGCTGACGGTGAACGGGATTCAGGTGAATGACCGGAAGGCGGATATCAATGAGGTGCGGCGGGATATCGGGATGGTGTTCCAGCACTTCAATCTGTACCCCCATATGAAGGTGATCGACAACATTACGCTGGCACCGGTCAAGGTGTTGGGAACACCCAAGCAAGAGGCGGCGGAGACGGCCATGTACTATCTGGAAAAGGTCGGGATCGCCGACAAGGCGAAGGCCTATCCTTCCCAGTTGTCCGGCGGGCAGCAGCAGCGGGTGGCGATCGCCCGGGGGCTGGCGATGAAACCGAAGATCATGCTGTTCGACGAGCCGACTTCGGCGCTGGATCCGGAGATGGTCGGCGAGGTACTGGACGTCATGAAGGCGCTGGCCCGCGAAGGCATGACGATGGTCGTCGTGACGCACGAGATGGGCTTTGCCCGCGAGGTGGCCGACCGGGTGGTGTTTATGGACCAAGGGCAGATTTTGGAGGAAAGCGCGCCGGAAGAGTTCTTCGGCTATCCGCGGGAAGAGCGGCTAAAGACGTTTCTCGGCAGATTGCTAAGCCATTAAAAGGAGATGAACCCATGAAAAAACATTGGAAAATGATCTCGCTCGGCATGGCCTTATGTCTGGCGATGACGGTGCTGGCCGGTTGCGGGAACAAGAAAGAAGAAGGGGGTCTCGGCGCCATCAAGGATCGCGGCAAGCTGGTCGTCGGCGTGAAGTTCGACACGAAGCTGTTCGGGCTGAAGGATCCGTCGAGCGGCAATGTGGAAGGGTTCGACATCGATATTTCGAAGCAGCTAGCGAAGCGTATTTTGGGCGACGAGAATAAGGTCGAGTTCAAGGAAGTGACGTCCAAGACGCGGATTCCGATGCTGAACAACAGCGAGATCGACATGGTTGTGGCGACGATGACGATCACGGAGGAGCGCAAGAAGGAAGTGGACTTCTCCGACGTTTATTTTCAAGCCGGCCAGTCGCTGCTGGTGAAGAAGGGCAGCCCGATCAAGGGCATTGAAGACGTGACCGCCGATACGAAGGTGATGAGCTCGAAGGGCGCGACTTCCGTCAAGAACATCAAGGAAAAGGTGCCCGGCGTGACGGTACTGGAGTTCGACAACTACCAGGATGCGTTCAGCGCGCTGAAAGCCGGTCAAGGCGATGCGTTGACGACGGATGACGCGATTCTGTACGGGATGGCTGCGCAGGATCCGAACTACGAAGTGGTCGGCGAACCGTTCACGGACGAACCGTACGGCATTGCGATTCAGAAGGGTAACAGCGATCTGGTGCAGGCGGTGAACGACGCGCTGAAAGAGATGCACGAGAACGGCGAGTACGATGCGATTTACGAAAAATGGATCGGGAAGAAGCCTGCCGAATAAGCTATTCGCTTGTCAGGCATCCGGAGTGAATCGATCCGAACGCTAACGCTTGTAAAGGAAAGGATGGACGGGAGTTGCCGCAGCCATCCTTTCTTTTCAATTCCGAGGGGTGACATTCTATGGATTTTTCACTGTTGAGCGATAATATCGGGCTTTTTATGCAAGGATTCATGAATACGATTTGGGCCAGCCTGCTGGGCCTGGCGGGGAGTTTCATCCTGGGGACGATCATCGCCGTGTTCCGGATGACCCGGTCGCGCCCATTGGTCTGGTTCGGCACGGCTTACGTGGAATTTTTTCGCAATATTCCGCTGCTGTTGGTCGTGTTCCTCTTCTATTTGGGACTGCCCTCGCTGGGGATCACCTTGAGCGGGTTTGCTTCGGGGACGATGGGCCTAGCCGTGTATACGTCGTCTTTTATTGCGGAGGCGATCCGGGCGGGCATTATGGCCGTGCCGAAAGGACAAACCGAAGCGGCCCGCTCCTCCGGGCTGACTTATGTGCAGACGATGTTCTATGTGATTTTGCCCCAGGCGATCAAGCTGGTCATTCCGCCGCTGAGCAACCAGTTCATCAATCTGGTCAAAAATTCGTCTATCCTGAGCATAGTCGCCGGTTTTGACCTGATGTACTACGGCGATATCGTGGCGACAGAAACGTTCGATACGATTAACACTTATCTGTTCGTTGCACTCTTTTATCTGATCATCACGCTCCCGCTCAGCTACGGCTCCAGAGTTCTGGAACGGAAGCTGGCCAGACATGACTAAGCGGTAGAAGGAGGCGGGAATTATGGATTTTGCAGGCGCGTATTCAGGCGATTTCTTGATCTTTTTGCTGCAGGGGCTGTTGATTACTTTAAAAATCGCGCTCATCTCGATCATCCTCAGCTTCACGCTGGGCACGCTCATCGGCATCATCCGGTATGCCCGGGTGCCGGTGCTGTCCCCGGTGCTGGCGGTATTGGTGGAGCTGCTGCGGAATTTGCCGCTGCTGCTCATTATTTTGTTCAGCCGGTTTGCGCTGCCGGATCTCGGGCTCCGGTTGGGGCCGGAGGGGGCGGCGATCGCCGCGCTGACCGTGTTTGAGATGGCGATGATCTCGGAGGTGGTCCGCGGCGGGCTGAACTCGATTCCGAAAGGGCAGGTCGAAGCGGCCCGTTCCTCGGGACTTAGTAGCGTACAAACGCTGCGTTATATCGTGCTGCCACAGGGGCTGCGGCGGATGATTCCGCCGCTCGTGAGCCAGTTCATTTCCCTGCTTAAGGACACTTCGCTGGCCACGGCGATCGCCCTCGCCGAGTTGATGCATAATGCGCAGATCATCATCGGACACAGCTACAACTATGCAATACCGGTACTGCTGCTGTGCGCGGCGATTTATTTTACCGTAAATTATTTATTGTCCTTGCTGTCCCGAAGGCTTGAGAATAAGGGAGTCTAGGCGCTGGCGGACGCCTGGCGTGCGGCCTGGCGTTACACCTGATGTCAGGGTGCTTATTGAAAAAATTAGGGAGTATGCTAGTATAGTTCCAACTTAGTTGGGAGTGCCCGGTCTGACCGGGGGCGGCTCCCTTCTCCTGGGGAGAAGTACCGGCGGGAGTTGAAGAGAGATGACGGCAAGCTTTCTCCGAAACCGGAAGTTTCAAATGCTGCTGGTAGCCGCGGGTACGGCGGTGGCCGGCGAATTCAAAATCAATCCCTTCGACGGCGATATTTTTCGCATCGCGCTGGGAAGCAGTGCGTTTCTGTTGTTCCTCTTAATGCTTCGCGACCTTCCCTGCCTGAAAACGGGCGCACTGACCGGGATCGTCGTGCTGCTCTTTCGCGTGGGGCTGGATGTGCTCTGGCCGAATCACGTTCCTCTCTTGCAAAGCTTCTGCAATCATATCTCCGCGGCCGTGTATTACGTCGCCTTCGGGGCTGCGTTGAAATTTGTGCGCCGGTTGGATCATGTGCATCCTCTGCTGCTGGGCGGAGCGGCGGCATGCGCCGACTTTATTTCCAACGAGGCCGAGCTGCTGACCCGGATGCTCGTGCTGGGCACCTCTTCTTTTCATTTGAGCGAATGGACCTACCTGTCGCTGATCGCCGTGCTCCGTACGTATTTCACGACCGGCATTTACAGCAGCATGGCGATTTACCGGATGCGCGCCGTTCAGGCGGAGCAGCAGCGGCGGGTCGATCAGATGCTGAGCTTCGGGTCGGGGCTGTACGGGGAAGTGTTTTATCTGCGGAAATCGGTGGATACGGTGGAGCGGTTGACCGCCGGAAGCTACGAGCTTTATCGCGACCTCAAAAGCGGCGGACACACCGGATACAGCCGGCGCTTGCTGGATATTACGCAGCAGATCCACGAGGTGAAGAAGGATTCCCAGCGCATTCTCGCCGGGCTGTTGAAATTGTCGGCGCTGGAATCCGCCGATAACAACATGACGCTCTCCCAGATGGGTGATTTTTGTCTCAAAAGCAATGCGGAGTATGCGGGGATGCTGGGTAAGGCCATCTCCTTCGATCAGATGATCACCGCCGATTTCCGTACGGCCCGCTATATTCCGCTGCTCACGCTGCTGAATAACCTCGTCGCCAACGCCGTCGAGGCCATCAGGCAGGAAGGCACCGTGATGCTGCGGATTTATGAGGTGCAGGAGCGGACGTGGTTTGTTGTACAGGATAACGGGCGGGGGATGGCCGAAGTCGACCGGGATATCGCTTTTGAGCCCGGCTTTACCACCAAATTTGACCAGGATGGAACGGCGGCGACGGGCATCGGACTGTCGCATGTCCGGGACATTACGGATTCGTTTGGCGGCAGGATCGAAATCATGAGCCCGGTCTCAGGGACGGGTACGGTATTCAAAGTATCGATTCCGACAAGCTCGATCAAGAGGGGGGATTGAACCATGGCGCTTTCTTTTTGCATTGTGGATGATGACCGGGGGACACGGCGGATGCTTCAGCATATCATCGAAGACAGCAGCCTTGGCGAAGTCGTGGGCATGGCGGAGGGGGGTGCAGAGGGAACGCGCCTCATTCTGGAACAGTCGCCGGATGTCGTGCTGATGGATTTGCTGATGCCGGATCAGGACGGCATCGAGACGATTGCCCTGCTGCAAAGCCGGGGCTGTGGCGCGAAATACGTGATGATCTCGCAGATCGAGAACCAGGACATGGTCGGGCAGGCCTACCGGACCGGGATCGAGTTCTTCATCCGCAAACCGATCAACCGGATCGAGGTGGAGTCCGTGCTGCGCAAAGTCAGCGAACGCTGGACGATGACCCGCTACTTGACGGAGATCCGGTCCACCCTGACGAAGCTGGAGGGCTTGCAACATCCGGCTCCGGCCGTCTTTGCCGCGGGCCCGGCGCCGCGCCGAACGGCGAGGGACGTCGTTCAGCCCATTCTGATGAGCATGGGTATGGTGGGCGAGAGCGGCTGCCGCGATCTGATCGCGATCATGGAATACCTGCTGGGGCGCAGCGATGGGCGCTTTCCTCCGTTGCGGGAAATCTATACGGCCGTCGCTTGTTCATATAAACAGGATATGGCGGGAACGCCCGGCCTGGACAAGGAAATCAAAGCGATCGAGCAGCGTCTGCGCCGCGCCCTGACGGCGGGGATCTCCCATTTGGCTTCGATCGGGCTCGCCGATTACGGCCATCCCAAGTTCGAATACTATGCCCCGCTGTATTTTGACTTTGAGGATGTCCGCCAGAAGATGAAGGAAATGGAGCAGGGCCGCACCGGAGGCAAAGTGAAGGTGAACATCAAGAAGTTCTTGCAAGTGCTGTATCTGGAGGTACAGGAGCAGTTGCGATCGTAAAGAAGGCAGGCATACGATGCGAATAGATATTGACATAAAGGTAACTGGTTACGTATTATATATGTAACTAGTTACCTTTTTTTGAGTGGGGAGGTTCGTAACGATGTCTACTGAACTTGAGATGCAAAGGAAACAAGCTTATATTTTCGGCGGCATCCTCACCTTGGCCAACCGCATGCAACTGCTCGGCGACAAGCTGGATGAGAAGATGACGATGAAGCAGTGGCTACTGATCGCGGTGATTATGAAGTGCGAGAATCCGTCGCCTACGATCAGCGAGGTGGCGGAGATGACAGGAAATTCAAGGCAGAACGTCAAAAAGATGGCGCTCATTCTGGAGAAGCAGGGATTCCTGGAACTCGCCAAGGATCCACGGGATGCGAGAATCGTCCGCCTTCGGCTCACCCCGAAGTGTTTGTCCTATTTTGAAAACAGAAAGGACCAGGAAGAAAGGTTTATGGCCTCTCTGTTCGAAGCGTTTGATGAAGAAGTCACGAACGGGATATACCATGGCTTGAACAGGCTGGTTGAAAATATAGCAAGAATGGAGAATGACCATGGGGAAGAGGAACGGGGGTAGAAGGTCGATGTGGCTGATCGGAGCGATCGTCATCGTTGTCGTTCTTGGTGTTGTCGTCTTTTTCAATATTCCCTATTCCAAAACCAAGACGGAATTTCATCGGACGGCAGCGGAGTATATAGGTAGACTGGATATGGGAGCGGGCCCCGATGTTTTTACGAAGGAAGAATTGGAGAGCTTGCCGCTGCCCGTAAAGCGTTACTTTGAATACAGCGGGTACTTGGGGACGCCGAAGAGGCCGTATGTGAAGGCCAATTTTAAACAGGTGAACTTTATGTTGTCTCCGGACAAACCGCCTCTAACCATTGACTACACCCAATATAATTTTGCCGGCGAGCCTGTCCGGATGGCCTTTATCGATACGGCGATGTACGGCATTCCGTTTCAGGGGTTTGATTCCTATGTAGATGGAAGGGGCCGTATGAAAGGCGTACTCGCCAAAACGGTCACGTTGTTTAATCAAACGGGCGAGGCGATGAACAAGGCTTGTCTGGTGACGGTTCTGTCGGAATCGCTAATCCTCATCCCCCAAGCTGCCTTACAGCCCTATATCACCTGGGAGTCCATGGACGACACCCATGCCAAAGCTACGATATCCGGCTACGGAATTTCGGCAAGCGGTATTTTCACGTTCAGCAGGGAAGGAGCCCTGCTTTCGTTTGCTACCGATGACCGGGCGGTGATCGCGACGGATGGCACTACTCAGCAAGTTGGCTGGACGGCGAAGTTCGATGACTACAAGATCGTCAATGGAATCAGGCAACCGACCCGGCTCCAAGCGGTTTGGAATTATGACAGCGGGGACCTGATTTATTTTGACAGCGATAATCTGGCGATTGAGTGATATTCCTAGCGCTATAGTTTGTGAGTGCATGTAAAGGCGCTCAGGCTGTTGGGATTTTCTCGACAGCCTGAGCGTTCACCATTGCAAATGGCATTTTGACTAAGTTCCTAAGATAGCCGGATCAGTCTTGCCCCATGTGAGGCGACCTCCAGATCCAGGCGTTCCCCGATCGTTCCGAGTGCTTCCGAAGCCCACATATCGAACGCCGAAGGGGCGCCACCGCTCCATCCGAGCTCATCCAGCATGACGCTGACCTGGAGAGGTGTAGTGCCGGTATTAAACAACGCGACGTAGGTGACGTTTTCCGGACCCTTCGAAGTCCAGACGATACGGTCGCCGTTTCGATATACTTGCCTTGCTTCCACTCCGTCCCTATGCATGGCGAGTACATCGCGATTAGTGAGCAGCGACAGCGTCCAGTCGTCATTGTCATTCAGTTCCCCGCCGAAGAACAGCGGCGAGCGGAATAGCGTCCAGAGCGTCATCATCGCCACCTGCTCGTCCTTTGTAAAGCGCGTCCAACGGTCTGAACCGCCTCCGTCCACCGAACGGATGCCGATATGCCCGAGCGGAAGCATGTCGCAATCGGGCCAATGTCCCGGCCCTGTCCGGCCCTGCCACTTCTCGCAACGGTCGAACATGTCGAGCAGCGGCTCCCACAAATCCCAGAAGTCGTCGGTCATCCGCCACATGTTGGCGTTCCGCTCCAGGAAGTCCGCGTGCTCGAGCGGGGCCGGTCCCGGGGACAGGCTCAGCGTCATCGGCCGGCCACTGCGGTAGATCGCCTCCCTGATCATGGCGATCTCAGGGAGATGGATATCGTACAGCCGCGATGCGGCAATATCGTCAACCTTGACGAAATCGATACCCCACTTCGCGTACAACTCGAACAGCGAATCGTAGTAGGATTGCGCGCCTTCCTTCGAGGTGTCTATGCCGTACATATCGGTGTTCCACGGGCAGATCGAGTTCGGGTGCACGATGTCGCGCGCGGTCACGAAGGCGCCTTTGATCGGCGTGGCGGCATGCACGGCTTGCCGCGGGATGCCCCGCATGATATGGATGCCGAATTTGAGTCCGAGACCGTGAACGTAGTCGGCGAGCGGCTTGAAGCCTTGACCATCCGCTGCGGACGGGAATCGGTTTGCGGCAGGCATCAATCGCGAGAAATCGTCCATCTCGAGCGGTACGAACGGACGGTACTGCGAGGAGACGGCTCCCGGCTCGTACCATTGGATATCGACGATGACGTACTCCCATCCGAAATCCTTCAGATGCTTCGCCATATATTCGGCATTGGCGCGGACTTCTTTCTCCGTCACGGCGGCTCCGTAGCAATCCCAACTGTTCCAGCCCATCGGCGGCGTCGGGGCGATCAAGTGAGGATTCAATGGGACACACTCCTTATCCAAAGAGAAATATTTGCGGTTGTGTCCTCATCATAAAGCCGCTGGATCAAGTTGAACACCGTAATTTTGAACGATAAATAGTACGAAATTGCTGTTTAGTTACCTATCGAAGAAAAGGCGGCTATACGGAAGCTGCTGGCCTTCCCGGAATTGGCCCGGCGTCTGGCCGGTCAGTTTACGGAATACTTTGATAAAATAACTGCCACTCGAATATCCGACGGCGGAAGCAATGGCTTCAATATTCCAGTCGGTGCGGTTTAGCAATTCAACGGAACGTTCGATCCGCACACGATTCAGATAATCGTTCGGCGTCAGGCCGACATAGCGGGAGAACGTCCGGAGGAAGTGGTATTTGGACAGCCCGGATTCCTCGGCCAACTGCGCCTGGCCGATCATCCCGGCGTAGTTCGTATCGATGAAGCGAACAGCCGAGCGAATGGCAGTCGGCCACGTATTTTGCTCCCGGTCGGGAGAGGAAGCGAAGCGGGCGAGTTCCATGACAAATTGATATACATGGGAGGATGCCGTATATGGCTCTCCAATTTTGCCTTCGCGCGCATCTTCGAAAATTTCCCGCAACTTCCGGATCGGGGCGCTGCCCGCCGGCAGATCAGCCACATCTCCAAGCTTGTCCTTGATGATGTCCCAAGCGGGCTGTACGAGACGAGGCCGAAACAACAGAAAATAAAAAGCCCATTCCGGCTTGTCCGCCGGTAAGTAGTAGCGGTGATCGCCAGGGATGTCGACGAGAAAGGCTCGGCCTGCGTCGACGACTTCTTTTCGCTCCCCAATTTCGACGACACCTTCGCCCGCCAGCGTATACTGGAAGAGTAGAAGAGGTCCGTCATCGCGCGTCAAGCCGTCCCATCGATAAGAAGTCTCGGCTTCCCGTTCCCGTCCGACGGCGAATAAACCGCAAAGAGGCAGCTCCGGGGAATCGGCGAACCGGAAGCCGTAGGTACCATATTCAGAAGTCTGGATCATCTCATATTCTCCCTTCCGTACACATGACGTCTATTATTCTAAGGGTAGCGATTCTTCTTGTCATCCCTGCCAAATGCGTATCGACCGCCCGTGATGAATCGATTCCAAAGCGCTGCCATGCTCATTTTCAATGGAAGAATCCTCCACTAGACTGTAGAATATAGACAGATGGGAATAAGGGGTAGATACCGGAAGGGGAAAAGGCTATGCTGCCCGAACAGACTTTGGGAAAGAAACAAGGGAGGTTCATATGAAAAAACTCAGGCTTATCGCCTATGCTTTGGCCTTGGTCGTGCTTCTGGCAGGCTGCAATAAAGCTGCGGAAAGCAATTCGCCCGCCGGGGCCCCGGCAACGAGCGCAATAAATGGGGAGGCGGAAACCGCTCCGGCCAAGAGCGATGGGCTTGCGAAAGAGGCAAAGTCATCCGACCCTCAGGACACGGCTATGTTATATAAAGATTACTTGAAAGAGAAAGGTTTAGGGGCCGATCTCTCGCTAGTCTATTTTAAACAGGAAGATATAGATTTTGACGGGAATGAAGAGGCGGTAGCGGCCTTTGGATATGCTGAGGAAGAGGATGAGGATGAGGAGGATGTTACACTCAATGAGATTTACATTTTGCGGAATCAGGGGGGAAAGATACTTCAGTTAGGAGATAACTTAAACAGCGGCGGGTACGGCATCAATGAAGTCCGGCTCGTCCAGTTGGAAGACCGGGAAGAGAAGGTCATTTACCTGGGACTCACGAATTGGGTCAGCATGACCGGCTTCAGGCTGGTTGAGATTTCGGGTGATACCCTGGATGAGTTGGCCTATAGCGCCTCTGCGACGGGTTCGGGCGAGGACGTGCTGCTGGACGGTAATGAGAACGGAAAATTCGATAGCTATGAACAGCGCCGAGGCAGCTACGATGTTTTCTATTACGGAGTTACCCGCTATTTTTCGCTGGAGCGAGGCGAGTTTGTACAAACCGACACCTCCGTGGAACTGTTGGATTACCCTTCCACTCCAAAAGAGGTCGTATTGGAGTATTTGGCATTAAGCATCATAGACGACCGACTTCCGCCGAATGTGGAACAGCGTCTTGACGAACTTTGCCAATTCCGCAATGCGGCCGGAGACCGGCCCGTACTTGAGGTGGACTACGGGATAGTAGGCAATCTGCAACTGGAATTGGACGATGAGGATGCTTATTTCGAAGTCGAGGAAAGCGGAAGCGACACCATGGTTACGTTGATTGAGAAGGAGGCGGACCGGACAAAGAAACAAACGGTCTTCAACCTTGCCAAAGACTCGGATAATAACAAGGGGAAGTGGAGTATTTACGACATCGAAGTAGTGGAGTCTGAATAAGGCACTGGAAAAGGCGTTAAGGGGACCGGGACACGGGACACGGGACATGGAACACGGGACACGGGACACGGAACACGGGACACGGAACTCGAGGCGAATCGGACGGCCAGCATTACGAAGGTTTTTGGTTTTGTCTGGTGGTCCAGACCAAAGAGAAATAACTGGATTTTATCCAGTTATTTCTCCGGGGAAATGCCTTTGAGATAAATTAGTTGGAAAACCTCCATCTAATTTTGCCGATTATGCCGGATTCCGCTTTATAACGCCGGAATAACTGTAGGTTATCCAGTTAATTTCGATTATTCGGCAGATTGGCAAAATTTAACGGGAAGTTTTCCAGTTAATTTGCTGACAGGAGGCAGTAGGTAGGAGGGAAACACGTTCGTCTGTCCTCAGCTTCACCGGTTTCGAGGTTTTTCAACTTCTGGTCCAGAATAATAAACCCGCTGCTTGCGGTTAACTTCAACCCCAGCTATGCCACCCGATCCACGCCAATTGATCCTTGCATTTCTCTACTCCGCGTCCGCGGTTACGGCATTCTGCTGCGACCAGAGAAGCACGTGAGCCGAACTACGAACAAGCGCGCTGGAGGCAGACTCCCCTGTCCATTGGTCCAAGCACCCCTCCATCATAGGACATACATTGAAATTAAAGGAGGGGTGATCATGTTCAAGTACAAGATCGATTCATGGGGAAGGCTCGTTCCCTGCGTGAACGAGGAACCGCTCCGCCAGCAGCCAACCACCTGCCCTGAGAAGAACAGAGACCGGTTAGCCGGTCAAGGACCTTCAAGACCGCGGAAACGCCGGGTCAAAAAGAGCAAAAAGATTCGTAATATACGTCACAGATGCAATTGTCGTTGCAACTGTTGCCGTCGCCGCAGAACCAATTAAACGAGAGATTTGGAGGCCACCCTGTCGGGAGGCTTTTTTCTTTTGCCGGGCGGGCGGATATATGCTTATATTCTCATATAGGCATGGAGGAATTAAATCGATTACATAAAACAAGAAAATGATCTTGAGCAACACTCCAATGAATATACTAGAGTGCCAGAAGGAATCTAGTCCGGGTTAAAAGCTTTGCATTTTATCCGTATGGAGGGGTTCTGTGAACAAGAAGAACAGATGGATCAATGCGCCGTATGCCTTCGCGCTCGGCATGTTTGCGATGATGGTGCCCAGTCAGGCCTTCAGTTCGTTTTACAGCTATTATTATGTGGAGAAACTGGGGCTCGGCATCGGGCTGGCCACGCTGGCCCGCACGATCTTCCTGATTTGGGATGTGGTGAATAACCCGATCTTCGGCTACTGGTCGGACCGGACGAAGACGAGAATCGGGCGGCGCAGACCCTGGGTCATTGGGGCGATTCCGTTATTTATGCTGTTTTTCGTTTTGGTTTTTTCACCTCCCGGCGGGCTGACTGAAAAGGGGCTGTTCGTCTGGTTTCTGGTCACGCTGATTCTGTACGAGACGGTCGCAACCGTACTTTGGGTGAACTATGGCGCTTTATTTCCCGAATTGTTCCGCGGCGACCGCATTCGCGCCAAAGCCTCGGCCGTGGAGCAGGGCTACCAGATCGTTGCGCTGCTGATTGCCACTGCGGTAACTCCGCTCATATACGCAGCCCTTGGTTTTTCGGTGATGGCGATTATCTATGCTTGCATCTTCGGCCTTTGCATGTCGGCCTGGGTGTTGAGCGTCCGGGAACGGCCGGATTCCAGCCAAGGCAAACCGATGAAGCTGATCCCCGCGTTCAAAGAGACGGTCAAGAACCAGAAGTTTTGGGTGTTTAATATTTCGAATTCCTTTGCCCAGACGGTCAATGGATTACTCAGTTCAATGATTCCTTTTTATGCCAAATACGTGCTGCATATCCCCGAGGAACAAGTCTCAATCCTGCTGGCCGCCGTCTTCGTCTCGGTGATTCCGTTGATTGTTGTGTGGTACTGGATCATCCGTAAAATGGACGGGGTCAAGGCGTGGCGTGTGTCGCTTGTCGTCTACGGCCTTTCCATGATCCCGCTGTGGTTCGGTTACGACCTGGCCAGCGGCATTGCTGCCGGCGTGGTTGCGGGCTTCGGGCTGGCGGGTTTCCTGGTGACTCCGGCGATGGTCAGCGGACGCATCATCGATGAGGACGCGGAGCGGACGGGATTAAGAAGAGAAGGGATCTATACGGCTGTAGCCGGGTTTATTACTCGTTCGAGCGGGCTGATCTCGGCGCTGGCTTTTTTCATTGTCGGTATGATCTTCGGGTATGAAAGCGGCGATAACCCGGGGCCGTCACCGGAGTTGACTTTCCGTTATCTTATCAGCGTCGTTCCGCTTTGCTTGCTTGCGATTTCCGTCATTTTGTCCTGTAGCGTAAAGTTTAATTTCAAAAAGTAATCTGAATTTCGGCTCCGGACCTCGAACCTGTTGTAAGGGCCTCTTCCCGTTATCTTAGCGGCGATGGGGAATGATATACTTTAATCCAAGTAGTTTTAGTCGGCTGGGATAAGGAGATGAAGCAAGCCATGGACATAGCAGCTATTCAAAAAAATAGAGCACGGGTATACCGCAACCTTCGAGCGCAGCTTGAACTATCCTGTCCCGCAAGTATGGTCGTTTCTCACGGAGAACGGGAAGCTCAAGCAATGGTTCCCCGAACTAAGCTTAGCCGAGCTTGTCGAAGGCGGAGCGGTCAAGTTCGATATGGGGGACGGCAGCTACGAGGAGATGACTCTTTTGGAGGTCAAACCTTCGAGCGTGTTGGAATACACTTGGGACCGGGATCGTGTCCGTTTTGAACTGTATCCCACGGCCGAGGGTTGCCGGCTTCTTCTCATCGAAAAGATAACCAGGATCACCGACCATACGCCGAGGGATTTGGCAGGCTGGCATGTTTGCTTGGATGTCATCTCCGCTTTGTTGGATGGCCGGGAGCTCGAGTCCCGCAAGGCGGAATGGGAGAAGCGGTACGCGCAGTATCGCGAAGCGGTTTCGGCAATCGGGTGATGCAACGGGATAAAGGTCAAAAAGCGGCATGAAACGGTTATTTACCGTAGGTCATGCCGCTTTTCCTTTTTAGGATCGGCAAAAACATTGGAAATTTGTAAAGAGATGAGGTACCTTGTTATATATAACGATAAAAACGTTTTTAACGCATAAGGAGAGAACAAATTGACCACAGAAAAACTGGGAGTTCCATTAGAAGGTTTTGCCGAATTCAGCAGAACGGTGGCCGCAGAAGGCGCGGTGTTGTTGAAGAATGAAGGACAAGTTCTTCCGATTCGAAAAAGCGAAAGCGTTTCGATTTTCGGCAGAACTCAAGTGAATTATTACCGCAGCGGTACGGGCTCGGGCGGCAGCGTTCATGTATCCTACACAACCAACCTGCTGGGCGGCCTTCGCGACAAAAGGAATATTACGGTCAACGAAGAATTGGCAGCCGTATATGAGAAGTGGATCGAGCAAAATCCGTTCGATAACGGCGGAGGCGGCTGGGCGGCAGAGCCGTGGCACCAAAAGGAAATGCCCTTAACGCCTGAGCTGGTGCAAGCGGCAAGAAACAAATCACACAAGGCGATCATCGTAATTGGCCGTACGGCGGGCGAAGACCAGGACAATGCCGATGAGCCGGGCAGCTATCAATTAACGGCGGAAGAAAAAGAGATGCTGAAGCAGGTAACGGCCTATTTCGAGCAAACGGTCGTCGTCCTGAATGTATCTAACATTATTGATATGAGCTGGATGAATGAGGCGGGTTATGTACATCCGATTCCGTGTGTAATTTATGCTTGGCAGGGCGGTATGGAAGGCGGCAACGCGATTGCCGACGTGCTGGTTGGGGACGTAACGCCGAGCGGCAAGCTTACCGATACGATTGCTTACTCTATTGAGGACTATCCGTCGACCCGCAATTACGGCAACGAACGCCAAAACTTTTATCAGGAAGACATTTACGTAGGTTATCGCTATTTCGAAACGTTCTGTCCGGATAAAGTTCAATTCGAAATCGGTTTCGGCTTGTCTTATACGCAGTTCGATATCAAGCCCGAAGAAGCCAAACTGGTTACCAAAGAAGGTCAGACCTATATTGAAGTTGGCGCGAATGTAACCAATACGGGAACCGTCTATGCGGGAAAAGAGGTCGTTCAGGTCTATTACGAAGCGCCTCAAGGAAAGCTGGGCCAACCGGCCAAAGCTTTGGCCGCCTTCGGCAAGACGAAGGAACTGCAGCCGGGCGAATCGCAGCGTCTGATCTTGGGCTTCCCTGTGCACTCCATGGCATCCTACGATGATGCCGGCGTGACGGGACATCCATCCGCCTATGTCCTGGAAGCGGGGACGTACCGTATATATGCAGGCAACAGTGTTAAGAATGTGGTGGAAATTGGCGTTGAGGGGCAAAGCGGTTATGTTGTGGAATCCCTTCAAGTCGTGGACCAGTTGGAAGAGGCGCTTGCGCCAACGGAAAGCTTTACGCGAATGAAGCCGGGCGCCCGGAAAGCAGATGGCACGTATGAACTAACCTTCGTAGAAGCGCCGAAACGAAAAGTTTCTATAGAGGAACGGATTGAGAAGCGCCTTCCGCAAACCTTGGAGCAAACCGGTGACCAAGGGTATAAATTGAAAGACGTGGCCGACGGAAAAGTCAGCTTGGAGACGTTCATCGCCCAACTCCATGATCAGGATCTGGCGACGATTGTCAGAGGGGAAGGCATGAGCAGCCCGCTGGTTACGCCGGGTACGGCATCGGCGTTCGGGGGCGTTAGCGACAGCTTATTCGGCTACGGGATCCCGGTGGGTTGCACGGCGGACGGTCCGTCCGGAATCCGGATGGACAGCGGGGAGAAGGCGACTCAGGTTTCCATTGGAACCCTGCTGGCGGCTACCTGGAATGCGGAATTGGTGGAAGAGCTATACGTGATGGAAGGCCAGGAACTGCTGAGAAACAACGTGGACGCGTTGCTCGGACCCGGTCTCAATATCCGCCGCAGCCCGCTAAACGGGCGTAACTTCGAGTATTTTTCCGAAGATCCGCTCCTTACGGGGATTTTTGCAACGGCATGCACCCGCGGTATTATGAAGGGCGGCTCTAACGCCACGCTGAAACATTTTGCCTGCAATAACCAGGAGAAGTACCGCAGCAAGGTGGATGCGATCATTTCCGAGCGCGCTCTTCGCGAGATTTATCTGAAAGGCTTTGAAATGGCGGTAAAACAGGGCGGCGCCAATTCGATCATGACTTCGTACAATCCGGTTAACGGACATTGGGCGGCTTCCAACTATGATCTGAACACGACGATTCTGCGCGGCGAATGGGGTTATAAAGGCATCGTGATGACCGACTGGTGGGCCGTCATGAACGACGTGGTTCATGGGGGAGCGCCGGACCGGAAATATACGAACTGGATGGTTCGTGCGCAGAACGATCTGTACATGGTAGTCAGCAACTATGGCGCAGAAATCAATGCCTATGACGACAATACCCTGGATTCCTTGGAAAACGGAACCTTGACTCGCGGTGAACTGCAGCGCTCCGCCATGAATATTTGTCAATTCTTGATGGACGCTCCGGTATTCTCCCGCAAACAGGTGATTGAAGAAACCGTCCATAAATTCACGGCTACTCCTTCTCTTGTGGCGGGGCAGGTCCAACAACAACAAGTACAAGAACTGTCCCAAAATGCCCAGGTTCCCCCGGTCGAATCGGGAGCGGCTTGTTTCAAGGCTGATCAAGCCGGCCAATACCGGATCATCGTCAATATCATGTCCCCGGAACCCGAGCTCGCGCAAAGTGCCTGCAATGTAACGTTGAACGGGCAATTGATGATGACGGTTCAGACGAACGGGACCGAAGGCCAATGGATCAAACAGAAGCTGGTGAAAATCGAGTTGGAAGCAGGCTATTATGAGCTGAAGCTGGAACACATCAAGCCGGGTATGCAGATCGACTGGATCGAATTTAAACAAGTTTAATCAGCGCCATTTCATAGGGGAGACCCTTCGGGGTCTCTATTTCTTTTCATATTGTGGAAGTATGCGGTTGTTCCGTGCTCCCTCGTTTCTTCTGATCTCCAACGTTATTTCGAACCCTAATAGTTTTTCTGTACTCTTTAACGGATCATCCACCTTATGGATATTCTAACGGACACAGGAGCCGTTAAAGTAGGAAAATCAGCGTTGTCGAGCGGCTAACGGACACAGGAGACGTTATTGTGCCAAAATGAGTATAAAAGTCGCCGAATACGCATGATTAAGGGCTCTGATGTCCGTTAGAATTTGAATCGAGCCATTATGTGCAAATTAAGGGCCCTGGTGTCCGTTCGAACTGTAAAGTAGCCCGATTGAGCCGAAAAGTGGTCTTTTAATAGTGAGAAATAGCCTAGTAGAAAATAGGTAGCCTGCTAGTAGCGAAAAGTTGTCGGTTTGAGTCAATAGATAGCCCGCTAGAGCCGAATGGCAGTCCGCAAAGGGATAAGGTATAATGATACCAACAGTCTTTAGGCGGGAGTTTAGTCGGGCTGTAAGAAACTGAATCAGGAGAGTTGCAACTAATGAGAGGATTTAACATATGGCGTCCGATCGTGTTGATCGTGTCCGCGCTGGCTACAAATATGCTGGTTATGAATCTTTGCATCTTGTTCGGCATGCAGCCCGGGCCGGCCGAAAATGTCGGTTTTATTGCCATGATGATCGTCGCACTCGTGATCTATACCCGCTTTACGAAACAGCGCCGCAGAAGATAAATGTAGCTAACCAAATTAAAAAGCACCGGCTTATCTCGATTCTTGTAGAGAGAGCAGGTGCTTTTTCGTTATGGGCCGGGTGAGGCGGATTGCCCGATCGGGATATAATAAAAATGAATGGCAATAATCCAAAGGCAACGGTAAGGAGTGGGTCGTGGTGGCACAATTTTCTGAAATGCAACCCGTTATTTTGAACGAACTGCAACGAATCGAACAAAAGGAGCAGGTTCGTATTCTATTTGCCTGTGAAGCGGGAAGCAGGGCGTGGGGGGTTCCGTCCAAAGACAGCGATTATGATGTGCGGTTTTTGTATCTGCGGCCCATCGATTCGTACTTATCCCTATTCGAGCCCCGGGATGTCATTGAAAGGCCCATCAATAATCAGCTTGATATTCACGGATGGGATTTGAAAAAGGCGCTCTTGCTATTCCGTAAATCGCATCCTCCATTGCTCGAATGGTTGCAATCGCCGATTCAATATTATGAGAAGTATTCCGTTGCCGGACAGATTCGCGATCTGTCCCCTTTATCGTTTTCTCCCCGCTCCTGCATATACCATTATCTTCACATGGCAAAAAGGAACTACAGGGACTATTTGCAAGGAGAAGAGGTCAAAAGTAAGAAGTACCTTTATGTGCTTAGACCCTTGTTGGCGTGCGGCTGGATTGAGAAATACGACAAGATGCCGCCTATGGAGTTCGAAATCATGGTTGAAGATTTGGTGCCTGCGGGTAGCGAACTGAAGGAGGCCGTTCTGATGCTGCTGGACCGCAAAAAGTCCCGGGCAGGACTGGATGATGAATCGAGGCTGCAACGGATCAACGAGTACTTGGAGCAGCGTATCGGATACTTTGAACAGGCGGCAGCCGGTCTTAAGACGGCGGATATCCATCTGGATGACCGGCTGGATCAACTGTTCCGTTCCGCGCTGCAAGAGGTATGGGCATAGCGGCTATTCCAGCGCTTTGATCAATTCAAGGTCGGCACTGCAGAGGATCTCCAGCTTTGAAAATATTTTCTCTGCCGGCCAGTCCCACCATTTCAGGGTTAAAAGATGATCGATGAACTCATCGTCAAAACGCTTCTTGATGATCCGTGACGGATTTCCGCCCGCAATATGATAAGCGGGAATGTCCTTGGTCACGACCGAATTGGCTGCCACGATCGCCCCGTCACCAATATGGATGCCCGGCATCACCGTTACGTTTTGCCCGATCCATACGTCATTGCCGATGACGGTGTCGCCTTTGAACGGCAAATCGTCGAGGGAGGGCGTCGCTTTTTCCCAGCCATGTCCCATGATATTAAAAGGATACGTAGTTACGGAATTCATCCGGTGGTTCGCGCCGTTCATAATAAATTCAACGCCTTTGGCGATGGCGCAAAATTTGCCGATGATCAGCCGATCACCCAGAAATTCGTAGTGGTGAGTGACATGGGATTCGAAATTCTCGGCGCCATCCGCGTCGTCATAATAAGTGTACTCTCCAACGATAATGTTGGGCCTGGTGATCACGTTTTTGATATAGCAGATCTGTTTGATATTTTCATTAGGATAGACGGCACTCGGATCAGGACCGATCTTTTGCATAGATTTTGATCTCCTTCCGGTTTAAGAATCAGTAAGGATGAAACATCGCTGAGGCGTGGGCGTTTTTAAAGGGAACTGAGTCTAGACTAGCGAAAAAATTTACATTAGTAAACTGAAACGAAAAAAAGCACGGACCTCGCGGATCGTTTTTCCGGCCAAGATGAAGATGGGCTTGGGTAGCCTGGTTTACATTTCGGACAACAAGGCAGAGAAGTAGCATTTTCCTTATTGTCAAAATTTTCTGATTCTTTAACCCATTTTCATGGTAAATAAACAAAAATAAAGCAACTTTTAGGAAGGAGTCTTCGTTTTACAAATATAACATCTTAGATATCTAGGATTGCAGAAATAGGAGGAGCAGATGAAAAAACTACTAATATTGACTCTATTGACGTGCAGCTTCTTGGCCGGGTGCGGCAACGCCGGCAATGAGGGCGCAAATGTGAAACAATCGGAAAATCCGGTGCAAGGGGATAACCAACAAGAAAACCAGCCTCAAGCCGATGCGCCTGCAACCGACAAGGATAGCAATAATTCTGCTGAACCCGATACTTCAGTTACGGGAACAAAGGAAGCGTATCTTCAAAAGCTCGATGAAGTCGAAGCGGGGCTTGCGGACCTTGAGGATTTGAATGAGGAAGGAACCACGGCATCGATGAACGAGGCTGCGGCGGAAACTTTCAATCGTTGGGATACGGCGCTCAATGAGATATACGGCGAGCTAAAGAAGCAGCTTTCCGCAAACGAGATGGATGATTTAAAAGAGGAGCAGCGAGATTGGATTAAGCAAAGAGACGAAATAGCGGAGAAGGAAGCCGCGGAATTTAAAGGCGGAACCATGGAGGGTTTGCAATTAGTGTCGACGAAAGCCCGGGTGACGAAGGAAAGATGTTATGAACTGGTAAATCAGTATATGAAATGATTAGTTTCCGAGTAGTTATATACGTATTTTTAGCCAGACGGACGCCACATGGTGTCCGTTTTGTTTTGCGGCGGAATAATCTTTTATGCGTCGATGCATAATTTTGGTCCGGACTGGGAATTTTTATAGTAAAAGATTAATTTATGAGGAGTTGGCGTGGATGAAAACATTGAATGTTGTGGCACTCACTTTATTGATTGTGGGTGGGCTTAACTGGCTGCTGATCGGTCTCTTTCAATATGATTTGGTGGCAGCCATCTTCGGAGGGCAGGACGCCATGTTATCCCGGATCGTTTATGTTATCGTCGGCATTTGTGCCATTTATGCGATCAAATTCTACAACGATGTGAGCGAGGAAAGACGAGCCAGATAATTCACCGAGTCCGCTACTCCCTTGCCATATACGAAAAAGACACCTGCCCGGGTGTCTTTTTCGTTTTTGCGGAATAGCGCTCAAACCGCCTACAGTTCGTCGGCAATCCCCAGCAAGGCAATCCCCGCAATGACGATCATGATGATCGCATATTGCTTTTTGCTCAGCCGCTCTTTAAGGAAGATCCGGGACAGAATCACCGAAAAAATGCTGTAGGAAGCGATCAGCGGCGCGGCGATAATGGCGTTGCTGGACATGGCGAACACATAGAAAAATTGTCCGATCGTTTCGAAGATGGCGGCATACCCTTTTACGCGTTCTTTGAAGAGGTTGAAACTCTGTTTTTTAATGAACCTGAGGTATGTAAAAGCAAGCACGGCGCAAACGAAAAAGGTGAATTCATAGGCGAGCAGGGCCGCGTCTTCGCTGATCAGGTCCATTTCATCCAGATAAATCGCGTCGGCGAATGTTCCGAGCCCGTCGATAATGCAGTAGAGAATCGGGAAGATGATGGCCATAAAGCCGATTTGATATTTCTTGTCTATTTTTGTGCTGCCGGATTGAAGCGCTTCGTGTTCCGCTCTTCTCTCCAGGACGGCAATGGCGACCACGCCGGCGGTAATGATCGTGATGCCCAAAATTTCAACGGCGTTCAAGTTGTGAGTGAAAAACAGGAATAACAGGATGGTCGTGACGGCACCGGAAGAGTTCTGCACGGGCGAAGCAATGGACAATTCAATATACCGGAGTCCGACATAACCGATGGTCATCGACAGGATGTATAGCGTGGATACGGGCAGGTATCGGAACATATCGGCGGGATCGAACGAGATTCCCTGAATGAGCATGTACGATATTGCGTGAATCCCCATCACGAGGCCGACCATAATGACGATTTTGATATGGCTGAACCGGTCGTTGCTGTCGCTCCCTTTTTTATAGAACAGATCCGCGCCTCCCCAGGCGAAGGCGGTGAGTAAGGCAAAAACAAACCACATGGACAATACTCCTTGCTATAAATTAATGACGTTACCCTTGAATAAGCTTTCTCATTATACAGGCTGGTTTAAGAACGGTGTCAATGACAAAAGGGCTTTTTATGATGCTTTATTGCGTAATTAACGGAAAGTGACATTACCTTGAATGGCTATCTGATCGTCACCCTGTCTCCAGGTTTGCCATTCATTCCAGCAGCCGTGCCTAGCTCGGCTCTTTGCTCTTTCGACCAGGCCTCCTTGACAGAAAGGGCGGCTTTTAAGGTATCATCGCATAGGCATGCTATGCGGGCTAGGGAGGTTTCCCGTTAGGAATGTCGAATACAACAAGGTAAGGAATGCGATATCGTATTCGAAATAAAAACGAACTATAGAAACGCGAAATCGTATTCCAAGTTTGATAGAAGGGGCACAGAGGCTTGAAGAACGCAAACTATACTTTAATGGGATTAAGAGGCCTGCTCGCCCTGTCTGTCGTTATTTATCATATCTATGTCTCGGCCGTGCTAGAGGGTTATATTCCCGAGATTCCTAAAGAGAACTTCTTATATTTAATCAATTATGCTGGACCTATTTCCGTGAATCTGTTCTTTGTCATCAGCGGCTATTTAATTACGCAAAGTTTACTGAATAAAAGGACATTTGGAGAGTTTGCCGCTAATCGGTTTCTACGCATATACCCCGTATTTTTTGTTATTCATCTGATCATTTTTATGGTCGGGCCGGTGATCGGCTATAAATGGATGGATGGGATTGGAGCGGGCGAGTATCTCATTCAATTCTTCTCGAACGCATTGCTTTTGCCGGGGATGTTCCCGTTGCCGATCGCACAAATCGTTGCCTGGTCGCTGAGTTACGAGTTGTTCTTCTATATCATTGCAGGCATGTTCTGGTTGATATCCAGGAATTCCAAGCTGCCTAAGGCAGGAAAAGGTCTGCTTTATGCTCTGATGGTTGCCGCCGTAGCGGTCATTATTTACTACCGTAAGGACTTCTCGTTTTTTGCCGTGGGCGTCGCTTTATATTTCGGTCAGAATGGGATAAAAAAACGTTGGAAGCCGATCAAATGGTGTTATTTCAACGGAGTCATTCTGCTGGCGGCTATTTATATTTCCTACTATGCGATGGCATTTCCGATTGCGGTTGCCCTGGTCCTCAGCTTCCTGTTGTTTATTCCGGTCATCATGGAATACGGCTTCTTGTCCTTGTTCTTGCGAACGGGATGGATGCGTTATTTGGGCACAATCAGTTTCAGCCTGTATATGTGGCATACAATGGTAATGTTTCCCTTAAAAATCATCGTTCCCAACATCGGCGGTTTGCTGGGGACGAATGCTCTTGCTTTCAGCATTTACGCTCTTTTATCGCTGGGCATAGCCCTGCTCTTGTCGCATGTGTCCTACCAATATATTGAAGTGAGATTGACGAATGCGCTGAAATCGAAATGGTCAAAAAAGCGTGCCTCATCGATTTGAACGGCCCATTTCATTGACAGAATCGGCGGCGGATGATATCTTCAAGCAGGTATTGATATTCCGTTTAATAATCCGCACGAGAGGTTAAATCCCGGCGAAACTATACCGATACACTTATTAAAAGCTCTTCGGATGAAGAGTTTTTTACATTTTACAGAAAAGAATGTGATGACCTTGATGCAGCTTCGGTTACGACTGCAAAAGAAAGGCTGGCTGGATAAATATTTTACCGGCGAGTCGATGGACTACCGGCAAATTATTGCTTTATTTATTCCGATTCTGATTGATCAGGCCTTTATCGTCGGGCTCAATCTGGTGAACACCGCCATGATCAGTTCGTCCGGCGTGGCTGCCGTCAGCGCGGTCAATATGGTGGATTCGCTGAATATTTTTCTGATCAACGTGTTTGTGGCGGTCGCTACCGGCGGGACGGTGGTAGTAGCGCAGTATAAAGGCAGCGGCAACGACCTGATGGTCTCCAAAGCTTCGGCAAGCTCGGTCACGTCCGTGTCCATGCTGGCTTTGGGGATCGGCCTTCTGATCATGGGCTTTCACAACCCCGTTTTGAATGTGCTGTTCGGTTCGGCCTCGACCGATGTGCTGGACAGCGCCCGGGTGTACCTGATCGGCAGCAGCATTTCCTATGTCGGAATTGCGGTGGTCCAGGCCGTTTGCGGAGCGCTCCGTGGCGTGGGCAAGACCCGGGCCTCGCTGGCCTTGTCGTTGATTATGAACCTCCTGTACGTGTTGTTGAACGTGGTGTTCATCAACGTTCTGGACATGGGCGTGTTCGGAATGACGCTCGCGGTGAACATTGCCCGCTATGTAGGGGCCGCCTGCGCGCTGTTTTACTTGTTCAAATTGGACGCTACGCTGCAATTGCAATTCCGCGACCTGTTTCATATTCCGCTGTCGATGCTTCGCAAAATCATGTTCATCGGCGTGCCGTTTGCGGCGGAGCAGATGTTTTTCAACGGGGGCAAACTGCTGACCCAGGTGTTTATCGTCAGCCTGGGAACTTATGCCATTGCGACCAACGCAATTACCGGCTCGCTCGCCATGGTGTTTCAAATCCCGGCCAGCGCCTTGTCCTTAACGATTGTAACGGTGGTCGGCCAATGCATCGGGCGGGGCAGTATCGCCGATGCCCGGAAGTTTATCAAGTCATTTCTCTGGCTCGGGTCCGCCTCGCTGCTGCTGATTGCCCTGATCCTGATGCCTTTATTCCGCCCGCTGGTCAGTATTTTCAATCCGCCTCCGGAAATCGTGCACGATATTTTCCTGGTGCTGCTGGTCAATACGATCGCCCAGGTTCCGCTGTGGTCCATCAGCTTCATTCTGCCGTCCGCCCTGCGGGCTGCGGGTGATTCGCGGTTTACCTCGATCACGTCGATGATGACGATGTGGCTGTTCCGGGTCATCCTGGGCTACATCCTCGGTATCGTGCTCGGCTTCGGCATTATGGGCGTCTGGCTGGCGATGAACTGCGAATGGGGCGTACGCGGGACCCTCTTCCTGTGGCGTTTCCGCGGCAAGAAGTGGTATGCGCACAAACTGATATAGGCTGCAACAATCCATGTTCATAAAAAAGGCGATCCTTTCGGTAGGGTCGCTTTTTACGTTTAGCTTAATCCGAAGAGATCCTGGCTATATCTATGTAAGCAGGTCTGGGTTTGGGCCCGGATTCGGGCATGTCCGGAAAAAGTTGCAAAAGTACATCATTTTTTCGCAATGGAGCTTCTCTTTAATGGAATTCCTGCAAAAGTACAGGATTAATGGACTCAAACAGACCTTTGTAACCGGAATTAGCCGAAATTGCTGCACAATTGCAGGAATTATCTCTTTTGGTGGCTACTCCTTCGCTAAATCCTGCATTTTTGCAGTATTGGATGGAGTCGTGCTGGAGATGCGTAATTACTTGTCGAATAGAGTAAAGCCGCGCAGTTAACGCCGTTGGATTGGAGATACGCAGTTACTTGCTGTATGAGGTGGATGTGCGACCGGGGACAAAAGTTATCAGCTAAGAATCAGCCATCGGAACTCCCCCGGCGCGACGGCTTATAAGCAGCCTACAAAGGCTGCTTTTTCCGTACCTCCCCCTTTACTTGACGGTCTTGGAAACGTTAGGCCGAGAGAAATTTGTCCATGATCATGAGGCGTGCGTATAACGAAATGCTAAATTCCGTGTACGGCGAGGTTTTACGGATGAGCTTGTCGTGGAAGGCGGCAAAATCGAATAAGTTGCATGACGAAAGACAGTCTGCCGATTCCGGCGGACTGTCAATTTATATCCTAAGCTTTTGCGGGGATCTTGGCGATTGTTTTGCACGCCTTACTCATAATGACGCTGATTTTCCGGTGTCTCACCGTCTTGGTCAGAGGCTGCCGGTATATTTCGTCGGAAGCCGTGAAGGCGGCGTTCAAAGCTGCCGCGATCTGCTGGCTTGCTGCGGATCCCGGCTGATTATAAAAGAGCTTGGCGTTGCGCGTGCATGCCCGGGTTACCCTGGCGGCGAGGCTTCGATACAATTTTCGCTTGCCGGTCTTCCATGACTTCAGCACCCGCAGCGTGTTTTTATAAACTTCAATGCGTTCGGAAGGTGGGCATACGGCAAACAGACTGAGCTCCGGATCAAGAAATCCGTGAGTCTGATAAATCAGCTTCAAATTTTCGTTCCCCTTATCTTCGTTGCGCATGGCGGAAGGATGCTCCTGGTGGTAGCCGATAGTCTCTTCGATGCTAACGAATTTATAACCGCATTTGTGAAGCCGGTAGCCGAGCTCCCAATCTTCCAAACCATGTTTCTGGAACTTTTCGTGGAAACCTCTGACTTGTTTGAACAGTTTTTTTGGCAGGGATAGACAACGGGTTACCGATAGTAGCCAGGGGGCAACATCCGTTTTCTTAAACTGTTGGTTCACGGGATGACCGGCTTCATAAGGCGCAACGACTTTCGCGAGCCGGTCGTTCTGATGGCGGATATCT
Source organism: Fontibacillus phaseoli (assembly GCF_003337355.1). Lineage (GTDB taxonomy): Bacteria > Bacillota > Bacilli > Paenibacillales > Paenibacillaceae > Fontibacillus > Fontibacillus phaseoli. The sequence goes on from NZ_QPJW01000006.1 coordinate 238,218, forward strand.
TCAGGCGTAACAATTTCCAGGGTTTCGGGAGTGCTAAAATAATGGTCCTGCCACAAACCGGTCTTCTTCAATACTTCGGACATGGATACTTTCTCTTGATGCGAAAAATCGGAATGCAGCTGCGTGTAGGCTCCCATCCACAGGTTCGGAATCCCGGAAACAATGCTGTCAGGATGCCGGCTATGGTAGGAGGCGTGGACATTTATAAAGTCGGGCGTGACGAGAAAATCGGGATCGCAGAAAATGATATAGTCTTCTCCGGCTGCGGCAACGCCGATGTTCCGGGCCACCGATCTGCCTTTCGTCTCGTTTACCGAAACAATAACCAGCCGGTAAGGGGCTTGGGAGCGGTACGACCGGAGCTTTTCCAGGGTGTCGTCCTGAGAGCCGTCATCGACTACGATGATTTCAAACTGATCCGGCGGACAGGTCTGCTTTTCGAAGGCGGCTAAAGTCAGCAGCAGTTGAAGAGATCTGTTATAGCAAGGAATAACCACACTGAATTTCATAAATGGAAGGATCACCTCGGGCTTAGTGAATTTGTACTTAGTATACGTACACAATTCAGCCGCGACATGGACTATGGACCAGGGACACGTAATCCGGTGAAAATAAATCGGAAGAGGCTGTCCTTACGAGGGTCTACAGAGGGAGTCCTCAGAGTTTTAAGTAATCCTGTCGTTAGGAGGTCATGGCATCCGCCAATTCCACGAGCTTGTTCATCGTTTTCCAATTCCGGACCGTGGCCTGGACCCCCAGCTTATGGAGATTCACGGCCAGCTTGGAGTCGCGGATGCTGCTCCGGAACAGGAGATACACATCCCGGCCGGCGATGAAGTACAGGTCGTCCCCGTAGTTCACGGCCTTGAGCTTCTCTATGCCGGATGCTTCCGGCGGCTCCGGGAGCATGGCGACATGCAGGCTTTCCCCGACGCAGGTGGCGGCCGCCTCCGCCAGCAGTTCCTCGGAAAAAGGACATTGCCGGGCGATCTTCTTCATTTCCCCGGCCGTTCTCAGAATCACCATCAGCGAGATTCCGAACACCGACTCGATCATTTGCTCGATCTCTTTGCGCAAGGTCGGCTCGTCCTTTTCCGATACAAAAAGAACGTTTCCGCTCTGAATATAGGTTTGCACCCCGGTAAGCCCGATGTTTTCGAGCGCCGTTTTTAGCTCAGCCATCTTGATCTTGTTTTTGCCGCCGACATTAATGCCCCGCAGCAGTGCGATATAGACCGTCATTTCCTTCTTCACTCCCGATTGTCGATTCGATTATCAAGGTAAACGATAACACGATCCTTGTTAAAAAGCGATCACATGGATTCGCCCTTCGGATTTGGATTTCTATAAGGGGTTTCTTTCCAAAAAAGGACATTCGGGGCAGGTCTAGAATTAGTTTAACTCGAATGCATTAACGGGATATAGCAGATCGGAAGGAAAGGCGGTTTCGGAATGCGGGTTCGGTTGAACCGATGGAATACGCTCAGAAATCAGATGTTGGTGGGATTTCTTTTTGTTATGATGATCATCTTGGTCGTGGTCGGCGTCGTCACTTTTGACTCCGTGTCCCGGCTGCTTAAAAACAATGCGGAAAAACATATCCAACAGACGGCGATTCAGGCTAACGGGAGGCTTGAAGCGGTGCTGAGCCAGATCGATTCGCTGACGACCCAGGTCGCTACGGACCAGTATGTCCAGGGGCTTCTGCTCAATGAACGCAACGGGAAGCAGGCGACGTTCTCCGAGCGCCAGCGGCTGCTTACCAGCATTAAAATCGTCCAGACCTATGCGGACGGTATTACCTCGGTCGAGATGTACAGCAGCGAAAACCGGCGGCTGTTTCCGCTGGATGGCAGCAACCTGGACAAGAAGATCAGCCTCGAGTGGATCGTGAAGGCGAGAGAGAGCAAGGGGCGGATCGTGTGGGTCGGCATCGATCCCATGGAACCGGATACGGTGCTGGCGATCCGCAGCATCAGCCTGATGGATCAATGGTTTATGCCGGGCGGTTATCTGCTGGTGCGGATGGACAGGGAAGTGTTCAAAATCAGCGAATCGCTGTCCGGAGAGGCCGGCAAAGAAACGATGCTGGTCATCGGCCAGAATTATACCCTGATCGCCGCCAATGACGAGCGGTTCGCTGCCGTCAATATTAAGCCGTTGATTGAAGCCGACGAGCGCTGGGTGTCAATCGGCAAAGAGAAGTATATGCTGGTCAAGCAACAGTCCGACGTGACGGGCTGGACCTTTCTGATCCTGACTCCGGTGAGCGCCATTACGGACGGAATATCCGTGCTCCGGACGGCGATCCTCGTATCGGCGGGGATCGGTTCCCTGCTGTTTATCGTGCTATCTTTTCTGATGTCCACGATCATCACGCGCCCGATTTTCAAGCTGATCAAGACGATGCGGAGCGCCCGGCTGGGCGGCCTGAAGCCGATCGCCACTCAAATTTCGTCCACAATCGAGATCAACGAGTTGAACCATACGTACAATCAGATGGTTGAGCATATGAATGAACTGATCAAGCTGGTGTATGAAAAAGAAATCATTCAGAGCCGGACCGAGCTAAAGGCGCTGCAGGCCCAGATTCATCCCCATTTCCTGTTCAATACGCTGGAGGCGTTGTACTGGGCGCTGCAAGAAAAACAGGAAGAGGAGCTGGCCGAATACGTGGTGGCGATGGCGGATTTGTTCCGGTACACGATTACCGGGCCGAACAAGGAAGAATGGGTTACTTTGGAGGATGAGCTGGAGCATATCGAGCGCTATCTGTTGATCATGAAAATGCGAATGGGTGAACGGATGACCTGGTCGATTTCATCTCCTTCAGCCTATGCTTCCGTGAAAATGCCGAAGCTGCTGATCCAGCCGCTGGTCGAGAACGCGATTCTTCACGGCATCGAGAGCAAAATCGAAGCCGGGAGCGTATCCGTTACCGTATCGCTTGCGGACGATAACATGCACCTGGTGGTGACGGTGGAGGATGACGGCAAGGGCATCGACGAGGAAATGCTTCGCACCATCGTCACCGCGCTTCACACGGGGACGATTCCGTCCGCGAAGGGATCGGGGATGGGGATTTTCAATGTGCAGCAGCGGTTGAAGCTATATTATGGCGGCGTTACCGGCCTGGAACAACCAGGCTTGACCATCCGAAGCGGCAATCACGGAGGAACCGCCGTTAGTTTGAGACTTCCAATCCAGACGGGAGAGAATTGACATGTTGAATACGAAAACGATCTTGATCGTCGATGACGAGCCCAGAACCCGGCAAGGGCTGAAAAATATGCTTGAGGCGTGGGGTGGCGGCCGCTATGAGGTCAAATCGGCGGACAATGGGCATGATGCGCTCGATATGCTGAAGAGCGAACCGGTTCACCTGCTCATTACCGATATTCGCATGCCGGAAATCAGCGGATTGAATTTGGTCAAGCTGCTGGAGTCGGCCTTACTGACCTATAAACCGGCGGTGATCCTCATATCGGGATACGCCGAATTCGATTATGCCCACCAGGCCATTCAACTCGGCGTGGTCAATTATTTATTGAAACCGATTCGCAAGGACAAGCTGATTGATACGGTGGAACGGGCGCTGGAAGTCGGCGAGGAACGCAGCCGGATCAGCAAGATGAAGCGGATTGTGGACCGCAAGCTGATTCAGGTGACCGAAGAGCAGGAGCCGGTCAGCGAGCAGGTCAAAGAGGCGATTCATTATGTGGAGAATCATCTGGATCAGGGGTTCGGCTTGCGCGAAGTGGCGGAGCATATTCATTTGAATCCGAGTTACTTCAGCGTTCTGTTCAAAGAGCAAATGCAGATGACGTTCATTGAATACGTTACCCGTCTGCGCATTCAGAAGGCCAAAGAACTGCTGCTGCAAACGAGGCTGCCGGTGGCCGAAATCGCCGAGCGCGTCGGCTATCAGACGACTAAATATTTTAACAAGGTGTTCAAGGAATACGAGGGACATAGCCCCGGCCTGTACCGAAACGAAATCAAAAGCCAGGCTCCCGAGGTTTGACGGGTGAAGGCAATTTCCAAATAAAGTGGAACATTACCTAAACGCTGTGCCCTTATGCCCTTCCATGGCAGGGTGCTACACTGGCATCAGAGAGAAAGCGCATACATCTCTCGCGATGATGAAAAGGGGGAACGGCTTAAATGAAAAGAAAGGCGTTTTCAGCAGCATTGCTCTTGCTGGCATTGACACTGATTATGGCCGCTTGCGGCGGCAATGGAAGCAATAGCGGCAACGGCGGAGAGAAGAGCAACAGCCCGAACGGCGCGAACACGTCCACGGGTGATGAGGGCAACAAGACCGACTCGACTGGCGAAAAAGTCACGATCAAAATGATGCATCTGTGGCCGGACGGCAGCAACTCCGCGCAGAACAAGCTGGTTAAGCAAATTATCAGCGAATACGAACAGGCTAATCCGAATGTCAAAGTCGAGACCGAAGTTCTGGAAAATGAGCAGTACAAAAACAAGATCAAAGTACTCTCCGCCTCGAACAGTCTGCCGGATGTAGGCTTCACTTGGGCCGCCGGGTTCCTGGAGCCGTATGTAAAAGGCAACATGTTCGCGCCGCTGGATGATCTCCTGCAAGGGGAACTGAAAGACAAATTCGTAGCCGGCACAACGGAAGCTTATGCCGTGGACGGCAAAACGTATGCGCTTCCAGTCGAGCTAAACATCGTTCCGGTTTATTATAACAAGGAAATTTTCGCAAAATATAATCTTCAGCCGCCTCAAACCTATGAGGAGTTCAAGAACATTATCAAAACGCTGAACGACAATAAAGTGACACCGATCGCCCTCGGTTCCAAGGACGCCTGGACAGGATCGTTCTGGTATATGTACCTGGCCGACCGGATCGGCGGTCCTGATGTGCAGGATCAAGCGGTCGCGAGCAGCACCTTTAACGATCCAAGCTTGATCGAAGCGGCCAAGGAAGCGCAGGAGCTTGTGAAGAGCAATGCGTTCGTCAAAGGATTCAACGGTCTGTCCAACGATGAGGCCAAGTCCGAATTCATGAACGAAAAAGCGGCCATGTACGCTATGGGCACTTGGGAAGTTCCGAACTATACGACCAACCCGGACATTCCGCAGGAATTCAGGGATAAAATCGGGTTCTTCAAATTCCCGACCATCGAAGGCGGAAAGGGCAATATCAATGATTGGGTCGGGGGAGTCGGGGTCGGACTATTCGTATCCGAAAACTCCAAGGTAAAGGAAGAAGCCAAGAAATTCGTCAGCTTCTTCGTCCAGCGGTGGGGAGAGTTGTCCGTGACCGACGCGGGAATCATCCCGGGTACGAAGGTGGATACTTCCAGCGTGAATTTGCCGCAGATGTTCATCGATGTTCTGAACGAACTCAATAACGCAAGCAAAGTCATCCTGTACCTGGACGTTCAAATGAAGCCGGTTGCTTCGGAAGAACATCATAATCTGATTCAAGCGCTTCTCGGCAATGCGGTCACTCCGGAAGAGTTCGCCCAGAAACAGGAAGATGTATTGAAGACAGGAAAATAATACCGGCGGGGAGCAGCGGGAAAGGACGGACCGGATCTCGGTCTTGTCTTTTTCTCTTTCCCGGTAAGGAGGACCCGCTTTATGGATAAAGTCATGTCCAACAAAAAAATCATCGCCCTGTACGTGCTGCCGGCGTTGCTGCTGATATTAACGATTATTTATACGCCCATCGTGCTGACAGGCTATTACGGCCTTATGGAATGGGACGGTGTCAGCGCCATGTCCTTTATCGGACTGGAAAATTACGCCACACTGATGAAAGACGGCGCCTTCTGGAGCAGCGTGTATCATTCGTTTCTATTCGCACTGCTATCGACCGTGAGTTTGGCCGTCTATATGTTGATTTCTCTGATCTTGGCCGGCAGCATCAAAGGGGCGGGACTGCTGCGGAAAATTTACCTGATTCCAATGCTGTTGTCTTCGGTAGCCATCGCGCAGCTCTGGCTGAAAATATACCATCCGACCAATGGCATGCTTAACGCATTCCTCAGTTCTATTGGCGTCGAGAATACGCCGGCCTGGCTATCGGATACGAAGCTGGTGCTCGGCGCGTTGTTCGTGCCGATTTTGTGGCAGTATGCGGGATTTTACATTCTGATCTATTATGCGGCATTGAAAAATATCCCGGCCTCGTTGGTCGAAGCGGCCCGGATCGACGGTGCGAATCCTTGGCAGATTGCGCTCAAAATCAAATTGCCGTTGATTTCGGAAGTCATTAAAGTGACGATCGTGCTGGCGGTAGTCGGCTCTTTGAAATATTTCGACCTGATCTATGTCATGACGGACGGGGGGCCGAACGGGGCCAGCGAAGTAATGGCGTCCTATATGTACCACAAAGCATTCCGCGGATTCGACTTCGGTTATGGCAGCGCGATCGGCTTCTTCCTGCTGATCATTTGCATGCTGGCGACGTGGGGAATTCGCAAACTGACCGCTTCCGATGACACGATCCAATATTCCTGAGCGTAGTAGGAGGGATTTCTTTGAAAACCGCAACTTCGGCCGCGTCTCCGACCGCCGGAACAGAGCCGGCCTTACGATCGGCGGGTACCAAAATCGGCTATGGCATTTTATATTTCGTGCTCTATAGCGCCGCTATCATTCAGATGATTCCCCTGGTCTGGTTGCTGTTCTTCTCGTTGAAGAACAACCAGGAGGTGTTTAACCTGCCGCCGCTGGCCTTGCCGAAACATCCCAAGTGGGAGAACTACCAGAATGTCTGGTCGCAGGGAAACATTGAGCGGTATTTTTTAAACAGCGTTTGGATCACGATCATCGCCGTAGTGCTTACCATACTGCTTGCCAGCTTCGTGACTTACGCAATTACGCGGATGCGCTGGAAACTGCGGCCGTTGGTCCTCGGGCTGTTCATGACCGGGATGATGATCCCGGTGCATTCGACGCTGATTCCGCTCTTCAACCTGTTTCAAAAAGTTGGATTGACGGACTCGCAGCTTAGTATTATCCTTTCCTATACAGCGTTCAATCTTCCTATTACGATCATGATATTGCTGGGGTTCTATTACGCGTTGCCGCGAGAGGTCGAAGAGGCCGCCATCATGGATGGCTGTACGGTGAACCGGATGTTTTTCCGGATCGTGCTGCCGATGACCCTTTCGGTGATCGTGACTGCAGCGATCATCAATATGATTTACAACTGGAACGAATTCATTTTCGTCAATACCTTCATCAGCTCGGACAACCTGAAGACGCTCACCGTGGGCGTACAGAACTTCGTCGGCCAATATACGACGGACTGGGGAGCGATCGGGGCGACATTGATGATCAGCATTTTGCCGATTCTGATCGTGTTCTTGCTGCTCAGCAACAAGATTGTGGAGGGAATCGCTGCTGGATCCGTAAAAGGTTAATAAAGGAGATGTCCACATCATGCCCAACTTCGAAATCATCAACGAAGTCAACACCGACAGGAAAGCGGTTGCATTCACGTTCGATGACGGCCCGAATCCCGTATATACTCCCCAGGTACTGGAGATCTTCTCCGAAGCCGGGGCGAAAGCGACCTTTTTTATGATCGGAAGTCAAATGGAACTGCATCCCGAATTGGTGAAGCTTGCTTATGAGCAAGGGCATGAGATCGGAAATCATACCTTTACCCATCCAAGTTTACCGGAACTGCACAAGCAGGAAATCAAAGATGAGCTGATTCAAACGGACAGCCTGATCGAGAAGATCACAGGAACCAGGCCGCAAGTATTCCGTCCGCCTTATTTTGCTTATAATGAACAGGCGGCCGGGATCGTCGGTGAGATGGGATACCCGGCGATCGGCGCCGTCAACGGGGATGCGACCGACTGGGAGATGCCGGGCGTGGAGCATATCGTCGATAAGAGCCGGGAGCAGGTAAGACCGGGTAGCATTTTAATATTCCATGATGGTTATGACGACCGGTCCCAAACCGTGGAGGCCGTCCGTATTCTCGTAAAGGAACTGACCGCGGATGGATATGAATTGTTGACGGTCAGCGAACTGCTCCGTTCCTAGGTAAATTTAAACCCGGCACCGGATGAATCCGGTGCCGGGTTATTTATGGGGATTGATTTTGTGAGGTTTTAATAGATTCATAAATATTACTGGTGTATCCGGTAATGGCCTCATCGTAGTCCGGATATGAATATCCGAGAGTTCCAGCCACGGCTTGCGCGTACTTCCTGAATAATTCATAACACGCAAACAGGGACTTCCACATGTTCTGGTAGCTATTCCCGGAATAGGTTGCTAACAAATCCCCCCAGTCTTTATTGGGAAGGTAACGACCGATGAATTTATAATTTTTTCCCAAGCTGAAGGTATAGCCTTGCCTCGATCCGATCTCCCAAGCCATCATTCTTAATAAATTGGGCCGGGCAATCTCGTTTAAATGGTCGATGGCAAACAGTATTTCATTTCTCGCCAACCCTTTTACTACGTAGGTAGATACCATCCAGAATTCATTGCAACAATCATCGAATTCCCTCGCGGTCGGCTTCTTGATCCAATACTGCCTGTCATTGGGGTGAATTTCCTCTTTTACGAGGTCATCCTTATCAAGTAGAATCCCCACCAGACCGTCGCTATTTTCAAAATAATCTTCAGCTTCGCCGATCGGAATCAAAGTCAGGTCGAGCTTGCGGCCATCTTCAAAAAGAATGATATAGGAGAACCAATTGCCTAATTCCGGAGGGAAGAGTTCCATGTCTTCCGGTTTTTGCATCATCATACGCTGGCCAAAGTCATCCAGCCACCGATCATTTTCTTTGAAAAAATCCATCTCGGTCACAAAATAGGAAATATCAAAATCCTGAAACGCATCTCGGGGAATATGCTCGTTGGTACGAGACCCCTCCAGCGTTACAAGTCGTATCCGATCCTCTCCGGCAGCAAAATCAATAAGCATGTCCATCATTTCCCGCTCGCTTCTCATCGTGATGATACCTCCTTCTTTATCCTTAAAGTTACATATTTTATAGAATACAGGCGAAAAATCACTCCGCAAATCTTTTATTTTAAAATTTTGACGTTCTATGCAGGAAAAGCCTAAGATTCCTCTGTTCATTTGATTTATTGTCATATTATAATCACTACAGACAACCATGGCAGTCATTATGAGAGCGGAAGTGAGAACATTGTATCTAGAAGGCAGCTACAACTCCTATATCATTGCGTTATCCGTCTTCATAGCGATTGTGGCTTCGTATTCGGCTTTAACGATTACGTCGAGGATTTCACGAGAGACGGGGAGTGCCCGCTTTTATTGGATACTGTGTGGTTCTTTCGTCATGGGGACAGGGATCTGGGCGACACATTTCGTCGGTATGCTGGCGTTTCATTTGAAGCTTACCGTTAAATATCATATTTGGCTTACTTTTTTCTCATTGATAGTCAGCGTTTTTGCTTCATTAATCGCTTTTTATTTCACGCTTCGTAAGAAGATAGATTGGAGGAAATTCGCCATCGGAGGTTTTGCGATGGGGGGCGGGATCTCCGCTATGCATTATGTGGGAATGGAAGCGATGATGATGCCTGCCCATATCTCCTATAATCCCCTGTATTGGGTTTTGTCTGTTTGCATCGCTCTGTCTGCGTCCTATGCGGCGCTTCTGCTGCTCCATCGTTTTCGGAACCATTACGGGACGAGCTGGTTGAAATGGATGTCCGCCGGGTTGATGGGATTAGCCATTTGCGGGATGCACTATGCGGGAATGAAAGCGGCCCGGATTGTCGGACACCCGGATTTGGTGTTGCATAAGGATCCGATCGCGGACTATACATTATTGCTCGGCGTGAGTATCGTGATATTCAGTATTTTTCTGGTTTCCTGGGGAGCGTTATTTTTCGACCGGTATTATCTTGAAAAAATGGCTTACCTGGATACGATCACGGGGCTTCCGAACCGGAATGAAATGAATCGGTTTTTTGATATCCATAACGGGGATGAGAGTATAGGCGTACTCTTTCTGGACATGGACCAGTTCAAAACGGTCAATGATACCCTGGGTCATCATATCGGAGATTTGCTTATTCAGCAAGTAGGCTATCGGTTGAGCAAATTTGTCCATAGTGGCTTGGAAGTGTTCCGGATGGGGGGCGACGAGTTTTTGGTGACGGTTGCGCCTTGCGATCCGGAGCAAGCCAAGGGACTCGCGGAAGAAATTTTGAGGAGCATCAAGAAAGTCTATTCTATTCAAGGGAACCAATTATACATAACGGCAAGCATTGGCATCAGCATTAGTTCCGCCCGGGAGACGGACCGGTCGGTGCTGCTCAAATTCGCCGATACGGCGATGTATCGAGCCAAGGGGGCGGGCAAGAACCAATATTGCGTATACAGCGAGGACATGGGATTTCAGGAGCTCCGGAAAATGGAACTGGAGAAAGACCTGTACCTGGCTTTGGATAATGAACAATTTTATCTGGTGTATCAGCCGAGATGGAATGTGAAGGAGAACGGCTTGGCCGGCTGGGAAGCCTTGATCCGGTGGAATCATCCCCGTCTTGGCGTGATATCGCCTTATGAATTTATTCCGATCGCGGAGGAAACCGGACTGATCGTCCCGATAACCCGCTGGACTTTAAAGCAAGCTAGCCTTCAGTGCAGGGAATGGCATTCCCGGGGAGTGAAGCAACCCGTTTCCGTCAATCTCTCGGTTCGTTTGTTTCAGACGGAAAGTTTGCAGGAAATGGTTCAAAGTACTTTGAAAGAGGCGGATCTCGACCCCCTCTGGATGGAACTGGAGATTACGGAATCGATGGTGCTGCACGACATCCATGAAATCATCGCTCAAGTCGAAAGCATCCGGAGTATGGGAGTGAAGTTTGCGATGGATGATTTCGGAACAGGCTATTCCTCCATCGGATTGCTTGACCGGATTCCTCTGGATACGCTCAAACTGGACCGCTTGTTTACGAACAATCTGGAAATTCCGACCAAACGGGGGATTATCAGCGCTATTATTATGATGGCGGAGAATCTTGAGTTGGAGATCGTCGCCGAAGGCGTCGAGAACCAGGAGCATGTCGACTTTTTGATGCAGCTTGGTTGCCACGTCATGCAAGGGTACTACTACGGCAGGCCGATGGGCATAGAGGAAATTGAAGAGTGGATGAAGCAGAGGAGCATTTTATAATGATATCCGATACACGGACATTGCATAGGAAAATACTAAATACCTACTGGGCTATTTTCGGCATCTCGATTATGGCGGAACTGGTTGCCCTTTACTTCAAAGTGACGATCGAGCCTGACCGCGTCCGGTACTATATCATCTATGCGATGCTGGTTCCTTCGGTCATTCAGCTCTTTATGCTGGGAATCAACGAGGCTGCTTACCGGTTCAGGATAGAGTGGAAGCTGCTGATTATTTTTAGCGGGACTTGCATCGCCTCCGCCCTACTGATTGCCAACCAGAGTATTCATTTGCAGTACATTCTTCTGCTTCCCTTAATGATCTCGATGTTCTGTTTCCATTTAAGAGTGCTTTATTTTGCTTTTACGATAAATATGGGGGCATTTGGAGTCCTGTACGGGGTGTCTCCGCAGTTCCGGGAAGGCCTGGGGCGATATGAACTGTCGGCGTTTATTTTTATCATGATCGCGATGCTTTACATCTTGCGGGGAATCATTCAGAGAGGCGAGGAGCTTTGGAACGACCTCAAGCGCATGACGAGGACCGAACAGGAGTTGCTCGTCAAAAATGCGGAAATGAACCGGATGCTAAAAATCGATGCGCTGACCGACCTGTACAATCACAAGACGCTGCATGAATATCTGGACCAACTGATCGAGCAGAGCAATAACTGCATCATGCCTTTACAGCTCGCAGTCATTGATATCGACGATTTCAAGGGGGTTAACGATAAGTTCGGCCACGCCGTCGGGGACGTAATTCTGAACCGGGTGGCATGTACCTTGAAGGAGTCTTTTTCCGATAATGAAATTATCGGCCGGTACGGCGGCGAAGAATTCGTCGTCATCTTTCCGGGGAAAACGCTAAGGGAGGCTTATCGCGAAACCGAGAGAGCTAGGGAGAACATTTGGCGACTTCAGCATGCGGAAATGAACGGCCGCCGGGTATCGGTCAGCATTGGCTTGGCCGAATACCAGGAAGGCCGGACCCGGTCGGACTTGTTCGACCAGGCGGACACGCTCCTTTATGCGGCGAAGAAAAACGGAAAAAACCGGACCATGCTGCAAGCCATCTGATGGCGTTGTTCAGGCAGCAGGGTCCGGATGGATGTCAAGTTTAGCAGCGAGGCTAGTCACGTATTGGTGCTCAGTCGTATGCCTTGATTCTGGAACATACCGTGCTACCTTCTGCTAAACGTGGTTATATGCCGGAAAAACAATTATTGGTTGATGCCCGGTCATATCGCCGGCCAGTTTCCTCCGCCCGTTAAGTATTTTTCGGTTAGGATAGTCAGCATATGAATGCCGACTTCGTTATGCCCGCCTTCGGGGATGATGATGTCGGCATATTTTTTGGACGGTTCAATGAACGCCTCGTGCATCGGCTTCACCGTCGCCAGATACTGTTGGTGGATGGAGTGGATGGAGCGGCCCCGTTCCTCCATGTCCCGCTGGACGCGGCGGAGCAGCCGGACATCGGAATCCGTGTCCACGAACACTTTGATGTTGAGGAGCTTTCGCAGCTTCTCGTCGTACAACACAAACAAGCCTTCCACGATCGCGATGCGGTTCTCCTTAAGCTGAACGGTCTTCGTGGCGGAACGGGTGTAATCCGTAAAATCATATACCGGTGCATAGGCGGGTTGTCCCTTTTTCAGAAGCGTGAGGTGCTCGATCAGCAGTTCGTTATCGAAGGCGAAAGGATGGTCATAATTGGTCAGCAACCGTTCTTCCATCGTTAAATCCGCTTGATCCTTATAGTAATTATCCTGCGATATGAATGTAACTTTATCCGGTCCGAGCTGCTCGATGACGGAGCGGGCAACCGTTGTTTTTCCGGAACCGGTGCCCCCGGCGATACCGATAATTAGCATGGCGATTCAAATAACCTCCCAGGTAAATTCCCGTTGAACATTCCAGTATTGTAGCATAGCGGCGTTATTTTTTCACTATCATAGCCTCCCGTTCGACCCCAAGCTTTTCTCTTGTGGCAGAAATATGGCGTTTAACTTGTCCGATTGGAAAGTTTCTAAATGAACGCTACCTATAATCAAGTCCATGTGGACTGCATTGTATAAAATCCAATGAGACGGAATTTCTCTATCGGCTCGAACTATTTTCTTTGGGCGAGTAAGTGGCCGGTTTTTCTAGTATGATCGATTGAGCTTCTTTCTTGATCGACGCGTAATGTTATGTGACATGCAGTTTAAAAATCAGCCGGAATACCTAGCGGTTTTCCTCCGAAAACAGCTATTTAAAGTTTTTTATTGCTATGAATGTAAAAATAATGTAAAGTAACTTATAAATATCTCAATGACAATGTCACAAAAACTAACATAATAATTGACCGAAGTTCGATTTTTTGTCGCAATATATCGATTTTTATCCCTCACATCAGACTTTACGAGTCTCTTTCGACATGAATCTACTATTTTTCCCTACTAGTTTGTCGCTTTCTTTCATCAGAACAACACTACACTACAATTCGCCACTTTATCCAATTGCATTAAGGAAGTAGTCACGGACAGTTGTACACCATAAATGGACAAATAAAGCTTTATTTAGGGCTGGATGGACACTTTGTTGATCTCACCCGGCAGCATCCTCAACCTATAGCGAAAAGAGGCTGTGACAGTATGATTCAACCCGTTTTGCAGGTTCAAAATTTGCACACCTGTTTTTTTACCGACCGTGGCGAGGTCCCGGCGGTGGACGGAGTCAGCCTAATGGTAAACCCGGGGGAAGTCCTCGGCATCGTCGGAGAATCGGGCTGCGGCAAAAGCGTGACCTCCTTATCGGTATTGAAGCTCATCCCGGAGCCGCCGGGTAAAATTACCGGAGGATCTATCCTGTTCAAGGGAAGGGATTTGGTTCCGCTTAAAGAGCGTGAGATGAGATCCATTCGCGGGGATTCGATCTCCATGATCTTTCAGGAGCCAATGACCTCGCTGAACCCGCTGTTCACGGTTGGCGACCAGATCGGAGAAGCGGTCCGGCTGCATCGGGGGCTTCGCAGGAAAGAAGCCCGCAGACATACGGTGGAAATGCTCCGGAAAGTCGGGATCCCGCGGCCGGAGGCGGTGCTGGATGAGTATCCCCATCAGCTGTCCGGGGGAATGCGCCAGCGGGTGATGATCGCGATGGCGATCTCCTGCAACCCGGAGCTGCTCATCGCGGATGAACCGACCACGGCACTGGATGTGACCATTCAGGCGCAGATCCTCGACTTGATCCGGCGGTTGAACGAAGAGAACGGCACGGCCGTCATGCTGATTACGCATGATCTCGGCGTCGTCGCCGAGATGTGCCATCGCGTTGTGGTCATGTATGCGGGCAAAGTCGTGGAGGAAGGCGCTGTCTGCGATATTTTCAAAAATCCGCTGCATCCCTACACCCAAGGCCTGATCCAATCCGTGCCCCGGATGAACGAGCAGAGAAGCCGCTTGTTCTCCATACCGGGCAATGTGCCGGTGCTGTATGCGGATATGAAGGGATGCCGGTTTGCGGACCGCTGTCCGAGCGCGATGTCCCTGTGTCTGGAGCGGCTTCCTGAGCTTAGGGAATACGGGGCTGCACACAGCTGTCGGTGCTGGATCCATGAAACGCAGGAGGATGCCGTATGAGCGAATTCGAGAACAGACGAGAGCTAGAGCCTGAACACTTACTCCAGATTGACCATTTGAAGAAATATTTTCCGGTGAAAAGCGGACCTTTTCGCAAGGGAGATCAGTATGTGAAAGCCGTGGACGACATTTCCTTTTCCGTTCGCCGGGGCGAGACGTTCGGCCTGGTCGGGGAGAGCGGATGCGGGAAATCGACGACCGGCAGGGCGCTGCTCCGGTTGATCGAGCCAACCGCGGGGAGGGTGGTTTTCGAAGGGGAAGACATCACCGCGCTGCCGGCGAAGCAGCTACGGAAGAAGCGCAAGGATATGCAGATCGTCTTCCAGGATCCGTTCTCTTCGCTCGATCCGCGGCACACCGTGCGGAGGATTTTGGAGGAGCCGTTGCTAGTGCATGGGATCGGTTCGGCGCAAGAGCGACAGAACATCGTCAACAAGCTCATCGATGTCGTCGGCTTGACGCAGAGCCATCTGCAGCGGTATCCGCATCAGTTTTCGGGAGGACAGCGGCAGCGGATCGGCATTGCCAGGGCGTTATCGCTCCAGCCTAAGCTGATCGTGGCCGATGAACCGGTCTCCGCACTCGACGTGTCGATCCAGTCTCAAGTTGTTAACCTGCTGCAGGATCTGCAGGGCGAGTTCGGCCTGACCTATATTTTCATCGCGCATGATCTCAGTGTAGTGAAGCATATTTGCGACCGGGTCGCCGTGATGTACCTGGGCAGAATCGTGGAGATCGCAAGTACCGCTCAGCTGTATGAATCCCCGCAGCATCCTTATACGATCGCGCTTCTTTCCGCGGTCCCGGAGCCGGATCCCGATCTGAAGCGGGAGCGGATTCTTTTGCAGGGGGAAGTTCCTAGCCCCGTACATACGCCGGTCGGATGCGCCTTTCACACCCGCTGTCCGGTAGCGGTGGACATCTGCCGGGCCAAGCGGCCCGAGTTAACCGAAACGGACAACGGACATCAAACGGCCTGCCATTTGTTCAGCGCGACTTTTTTCGGCAGGAAGAGCCATTTAGCCAAATCCGGTTTATAGCGGCCAAGGGCCGGCTTCATATAAACAAAAATGTGAATGGAAGAAGGGAGCCACAGGATGAAGATAAAAAAATGGAGCGGTACGGTATTGGTCTTATTGCTAAGTGCGGCGGTAGCTCTCAGCGGATGCGGCAGCAATGGGAACGGCGGTAATAGCGGAGCCGGGACGAACGGCAATGTAAACGCGGATGCTAGCGACAATGCGGGGGGAAAAGAGAACGATACGTCCAAGTCGGCCCAAGATACGCTGATCGTCGGACGGGGAGGAGATTCGGCTTCCCTGGACGCGTCGATCGTAACCGATGGCGAGTCGCTGAAAATCGCGCATCAGGTATACGACTCCCTCGTGGAGTACAAAGAAGGAACGACGGAAGTACAACCGTCGTTGGCCGAAAGTTGGGAAGTATCGGATGACGGCTTGAAGTACACGTTCAAGCTGCGTTCGGGGGTGAAGTTCCATGACGGAACCGACTTTAATGCAGACGCCGTCGTATTTAACTTTACGCGCTGGTCCGATCCGAAGAGCGAATTCAAGTTCGAAGGGGATTCCTTCGACTACTACGATTCGATGTTCGGTCCGGACGGCAAGCGGGTGATCAAGGAAGTCAAGGCGGTGGACGCGGGGACGGTGGAGTTCGCGCTGAATCAGCCGCAGGCGCCTTTTCTGCAAAACCTCGCGATGACCTCCTTCGGGATTGCCAGTCCGGCGGCCATCCAGGAGAAGAAGGAGAACTTCAAGAATGAACCGGTCGGAACCGGCCCGTTTGTATTCAAGGAGTGGAAGCGGAACGATTCGATTACCCTGGAGAAGAACGCGAACTACTGGAAAGAAGGATTACCGAAGCTGAATAAAGTCATCGTCCGCTCCATACCGGACAACTCCGCGCGGTTCAATGCGCTGCAGGCCGGGGAAATCGACCTGATGGAAGATTTGAGCCCGGACGATCTGGCTACTTTGGAGGGTAACCCTGATTTGCAAAAGATCGAGCGCCCGGCGAACAATGTGGGTTATGTCGGGTTCAATTTGAAAAAGAAACCGTTCGACGATGTCAAAGTAAGGCAAGCGTTGAGCCATGCGGTGAATAAGCAGGGAATTATCGACGCCTTCTTTGCGGGCCAGGCCGAACCGGCCGTCAATCCGTTGCCGCCATCGCTTTGGGGCTATAACGATAGTATCGAGGATTACCCTTACGATTTGGAAAAAGCCAAGCAACGGCTGGCCGAGGCGGGGTATCCGGACGGACTTCCGGGAGAGTTGACGTTCTACGCCATGCCGGTATCGCGTCCTTATATGCCGGACGGCAAGAAGGTGGCCGAAGTCATTCAGGCCGACTTCGAGAAGATCGGCGTCAAAGTCAAAATCGAATCCCCGGAATGGGCGACCTATCTGGACGATGCCCAGGCCGGCGAGAAAGACGACCTGTACATGCTCGGCTGGACCGGCGACAACGGAGACCCGGACAATTTCCTGTACGCCTTGCTGGACAAAGACTCCATCCCCTCGAATAACTATAGCTACTATGCCAATGACGAACTGCATGAACTGTTGATCCAGGCGCAAATCGAAACGGATCAAGCCAAACGGGCCGAACTATACAAACAGGCCCAAGTCATCATCAAGCAGGATGCGCCGTGGATTCCACTCGTTCATACCACGCCTCTGCTTGCGGCAAAAGCAAACTTGAAAGGCTACGTGCCGGCACCGACCGGAACGGAGTATTACAGCAACATCTATTTTGAATAGATCGGGGATTCCCGATCCTATGGCAGGTGAGCCTCCCCTTGAAATCTTACGTTCTTAAAAGATTATTAATCATGGTTCCCGTCTTGATCGGCATGACGATCATTGTATTTTCCATTATTCATGCGATTCCGGGCGACCCTGCGGAGACCATCTTAGGCCAAAAGGCGACGGAGCAATCCAAAGAGGCGCTCAGGGAACAGCTGGGCTTGAATAACCCTTGGTATCAACAATATTTCACGTACATGGGCGAATTGCTGAAAGGGGATCTCGGGCAGTCGATCCGCACGAAAGTGCCGATTGCCCAGGAGATTCTGCCTTACCTCGCAGCCACTGCGGAACTGACTTTTGCCGCGATGTTGTTTGCGGTATTCTTCGGAGTCAATGCCGGGATTATCAGCGCGTGGAGGCAAAACTCCTGGTTCGACTATATCTGTATGCTCGTTGCGCTCATCGGGGTGTCCATGCCGATCTTCTGGCTTGGCTTAATGGAGCAGTGGGTGTTCTCGCTCAAACTGCATTGGCTGCCTTCGGGAGGACGCATGAATCAGCGCGATCCGGTGGAGGCGATCACCAACCTGTATTTGCTGGACAGCATGCTGGCGGGCCGTTTCGACCAGTTCTGGACGGTTGTCAAACATATTGTGTTGCCCAGCATCGCGCTCGGCACGATCCCGATGGCGATTATCGCCCGGATGACCCGCTCCAGCATGCTGGAGGTTATGAATTCGGATTTTATCCGTACTGCCAAAGCGAAGGGGTTGTCCCAGTTTATCGTCGTTTATAAGCACGCGCTCAAGAACGCCGCCATCCCGGTACTGACCGTCATCGGTTTGCAGACCGGTGCACTGCTCGGCGGAGCGGTGCTGACGGAGACGATTTTCGCCTGGCCCGGGGTGGGGCGGTATATTTATGAGGCGATCAGCTTCCGCGATTATCCGGTGATCCAATCCGGCATTCTGATGATCGCATTCGTCTTCGTGGTCATCAATCTGGTCGTGGATCTGCTGTATGCGGCAGTCGATCCGCGTATCCGTTACCGGTGAGGGGGGAACCAATACCATGGCTCAAATAACGGCTAATCCATCCACAACTACCTTGATCCCGGCCGAAAAGGTTTCCGGCCCCTGGCGCGATGCGTGGCTGGCTTTCCGCAAAAACAAAATAGCGATGGCCGGACTGGTTATGATCATTTTCTTTATCGCGCTGGCTTTATTGGCCCCGGCGCTCGCACCTTACGATTATAAAGCCCAGGAGCTGACCAACCGGTTAAAGCCTCCTTCGTCCGCCCACTGGTTCGGAACGGATGACCTGGGGCGGGACCTGTTGTCGCGGGTATTGTACGGAGCGCGGATTTCCCTCTGGGTCGGTACTTTCTCGGTTCTCGGCTCCATCGTGCTGGGGACGCTGCTGGGGATACTGGCCGGTTATTACGGTAAATGGGGGGATATGCTCATATCGCGGCTGTTCGATATTTTGCTGGCGTTTCCGAGCATCCTGCTGGCGATCGCCATCGTGGCCATCCTTGGACCGTCGCTGCAAAATGCCTTGTACGCGATCGCGATCGTCAACATTCCGACTTACGGAAGGCTGGTCCGGGCGAAGGTGCTCAGCTTGAAGAATGAGGAGTATATTACCGCCGCCAAGGCGATCGGTATGAAAAACAGCGGCATCTTGCTACGTCATATTTTGCCGAACAGCCTGATCCCGATCATCGTCCAAGGGACGCTGGGCATCGCTACCGCGATCATTGAGGCGGCCGCGCTTGGTTTTCTCGGCATGGGCGCTCAGCCCCCGGCACCGGAATGGGGCAAAATGCTGTCCGACTCGCGGCAGTTCATTGCCACGGCGCCATGGACCGTTATTTTTCCGGGAATATCGATCATGCTGACCGTGCTCGCGTTCAATTTAATGGGAGACGGTTTGCGCGACGCGCTGGACCCGCGGATGAAACATTAGAGAGTAGACGAAATGGACTGTCCCGAATGGGATGGTCCGTTTTTTGTCAGAAGAAAACCATACGCTATGCGTATGGTTCGGGAGAGCTTTCAGCGATGTATCAAAAAAATTCCTCCCGGTGTTACAATAAATTT
>NZ_QPJW01000007.1 GCF_003337355.1 Fontibacillus phaseoli
TGGTCTTAGTGGTCAAACCCTAGGTCCCTCCACCCGCATAGCGGGTGGTTTTTTGTTTCGCACGCTTTCGCGTACTCAACTGACTAAAGTCAAAACCAAACAAGCCACCCTGATTTTGGGCGACTTGTCATTTGATCAATAATTCTCTCTATAACACAAAAACTTCTTGCTTCAAAATTATAATTTTTCAATTTTTAAAAAACGTCTTTACACCATCATACATAATTATTAAACCAATAACCACCGCAAGAGTCCTGGTGACCATTTCAGCACTCAAAAGACTTCCCATTACTTGATTAACATTATAATATGATCCAGTAATAAAAACTGGCGAGAACATAATTAATATTCCAATAATGATGCTCGTTATAAGAACTAGGATTTTACCACTACTATTCAAGTTACCGCCTCCATTTGCCTTTTTGTATATAAAGGTAACTGTAAATTACTCTTACTCTCTTAGTTCAAAAACAAGAATTACCATGAAGGATAAAAAAATCCCTCATGATAATTAGTATTCTACTCACTTAATACCAATCACAGTCATCTTCTTCATAAATAGTTGCGTACCAGTTACTCGAGTAGGAAACACCAAATGTAATTTCAAATGATTCACCAATATTTGCCTTTCCTCCACCCGAAATCGTCGTTGTCCCATTGTCATAAAAATCCCCACTAACAATGTAGTGAATTCTATTAGCGTGTTCTAAATTAGTGTAGACCGTTCCGGAGAATTGCTTAGCTGTACCTTGATAAACTCTGTTCATAGTAGTACTCAGGACCGTTAAAATACCATGAAAATAATCACCTTCAGTTGTCTCACAATAGAATTTTAGAGACGGCTTATAGTTACTCATGGCGTTTAGTTGAGCAGTAAAAGTTCTATATGTGGCTAATTTGGGACTAATTGTCGAACTTTTCGTTCTTCCAGAATTAAAGTTAGAAAGGAGAGTCTTTCTGGCTTGTTCTATAGAAATTCCACTATCATTAGCATAGGTAGAGACCAATTCATCAAAAGTCAAAACATCACTCATTTTCATTTTAGAAACTTCTTGTTGAATGTTATATAGAAGCTTTAACGTTATCAACCGGATTCCTTGATGCAACAAAAGTATCCGCTGCAACAAGGGGTATACACAATGCAAAAGACAGAATACCAGCAACAATAGTTGATGTAAATGTTTTCTTTTTCAAAACAAAACTACCTCCTTATGAAATATTTTCTAGTTAATTCTAACTCTAGCGTAGGTAATAATCAATGTAGATAGATTGAACTCATAAATTTAAGAACCGTCTTAATCGGGTAAAAGATAGTAAAGAACCGAAAGGGACGGGGATTAAAATGAATCATGAACATAAGATTGAACAACTGACAACGGCAATGAAAGACACAGAAAATACGCGCATGTACGAAAGATATTTAGCAGTCCGTTTGCATTTAGAAGGTCGGACGTTAACCGAAATTGCAGATATTTTAGGAAGATCCTTTCCTACAATTAGCGGGTACTGGAACGATTACTGCAAGCACGGACTTTCAGGCCTGGAATTTGGCGAATGTCCCGGAGGAATCCGAAAACTTTCCGACGAACAAGAAGAACGACTGAAAAAAGCGATTGCAAACCAAAGACCTGTAGATGTTGGATTCGAAGCAAAGTACACTTGGACCTTAAAAATCATCCGCGCTTGGATTCTTCGCGAATTTGGGGAAAAGTATACGCTAAAAGGAATCTCTAAAATGCTGAATCGGCTTGGTTTTAGTTATACGAAGGCCACGTATACCCTGGTACGTGCTAACAAAGAGGAGCGGAAACATTTCCGCGAAGTCACTTTGCCGGAGCTCAAAGAGGAGCTTAACCACGGGAAGATTAGCCACCTTTTATTTGAGGATGAATCCATGATCCGGGCGTATTTGGCTTTGCAGTATAACTGGTTTCCCAAAGGGCAGCAACGTAAAATTGCGACTTACGGCGAACATAAAGGGGCTAAACTGTTTGCGGCCATCGACTACGAAACAGGCCAAGTGACCCACAGAGAGGAAGAGAATTTTGATACAAAAGCCTTCCAGCGTTTTTTGGTAGATATTCTGCATGCGTATCCCAAAGGTAAACTCGTTATGATATTAGACAATGCCCGCGCTCATCATGCCGATGAAATCCAAAAGTTCCTACGGGAGCATTCAAGGCTCCAGCTTGTTTTTTTACCCAAGTACAGTCCTGAACTTAATCCCGTCGAGGGGTTATGGAAATGGCTGAAACAAGATGTCGTCAATAATGTCTTTTTTCACAAGTTTTACATCATTCGCTCTCATGTCGCGGCCTTCATGAAACGGGTCAATCAACACCCTCTTGAAGCGATCGATCGACTGCTGGTTCGAATATGAAGTTTTTCAGTTCAATCTATATAGCTTGAAATATATTATTCATTTTTCACGTTCTTAATCAGGCCATTCCTATTGCTGTCGTTTAAGTAATACGCTATTCTCTGTTACAATCGTAGAGCATAGCGTAACTTTAGAGATCCTTTCAGTCAATATTAATAATTTCAGCTCCTCCTCAATATCATCACAGATCAACATTTGAGGAGTCCCCTTCATATAATAACGAGTAAAGAAAAATTACTTCATGTCCTGTCCAAGAATCCCAAATCAACCATCGCATTTGTTTATCTGTAACTGATCATTAATAGTAGCTCAATGTAGCATATTACATTAATAGACCTGTCATCGCTTACCACGATTCATTGGTATTTTTAATGTGTTCCTAAAAAGCTATTAATTGATTTCAAATCTACTCTCCTAGCAACATAAGGAAAGCCGCTCCGCAATGGAGCGACTCGGGATTATTATTTGTTAACCGATTTAAAACAAAGTAACATTAGGAATGATAATTTTTTTGAGCATTCGTTCATAAAGCCGCCAATTAGGGTTAAACTTTTTTATTAGTAAGCCTTACCAATAGTAAAATAATTATCCCAATCCCATTTATCTCCTATTCCTCCAAAATCAACACCAATTGGACCAAAAGTTACCGAAATAGGTACAGGAGTCCAAGAATGTCCATACCCACTTACAAATATTCCCGAATTTCCATCTTCACTGACTGGAAGATTTACGTTAACCATTAAATACCCATAAGAATTATAAGTAGGAGCTTGCGTTGTACCTTCGACCCCATAAACAGATGAGTTAGAGATATTCATCCCTATATCGTTAGATGAATTTCCATATAGATAATGGTGGCCCGTTGATCCTGTTCTTGTGGCCATTGTTTCGTATGCAACTGCAACCTTATCATAATTCCAAGCAGTCGGGCCAGTACTCCAGTTGAAATTTGTTACAAAACTATATTTATATTCTTGGTTATTGCTAGTTTTTCCATTAAAAATTAGGGTACCGTATCCTGAAAATATTCCCTCAGAATGACCACCCATTTCCAATGTACCTATTAAATTTGAACCTAGACCTAATTTTACTGCATCTGCTGCTTTTACTTTATCCACTAATTCCTTAGTTTCATCCGTCACAATATAATCCATACCATCAAGCGAAGTATATATATGCTTATAATTTTTTTGTTCAAGCTGAACTTTAACGCCGCCCTCTGATATAATCTCATTTATAAGGGTTGACGGGAGTTTCTCTATCTCTTCTGTAGTGAATTTCATTTGTTTCAAAATCTCTTTTTTCTGTAATTCATTAAGACTCTTAGCATTTTCAATTCCTTTTACACGACCATCACTGAATTTTTCTATTGTTAACCCATTCCCAACTTTTAACTTCGATGTGGTGTTTTCTGGATTATTCACAGAATTAAGTTCATCTGCACTCACAACAGTAGAAAATAAAAGAATGAACATTAAAGACATCAATAAAATTTTTAAAACAGGATTTTTTTCATTTTTTTCCTCCCTAGTCATTTTTTTGAGATATCTCTCCCTAAATATACCATAAATGTTATAATATTATCAAGAGAAGGAGGGGAATCTGTTGAAAAATAGGAGAATATGGATTTTTAGAATGGTTTTAATTTTTCTTATAATTGGCCTTTTTTATCTCCAAAGTACGGGAAAAACTACAGAACTCGTCAAAATTATGGAAATTAATGAGAACAGCATGCTTGTTCATAATATGGGAGGGCGAGTAACCAGAGTCTATTTTGATACAAAATTAAATAATATACTTGATTCGGAGGATTCTTATTATCTAATTTCCTATAAATACAGTATCATCGAACGTCCAAAACTCATAAAAATAACATTCTTTAAATAATATACGAGATCAAAAAATGTAAAGCTCCGGTCATAATATCGCATTATGCAGTCGTGAGTGGGTACAACTTGCTTTGTCCTTACACTCCATACTTGCACGAAAAAAAGCCATCATGCCATGCACATCTTTTGGCAAAGTTATGTTCAGATTGTGGCCATAATAGAGTCAATAACTTCATTAGTAACGACTTCTAAATCTTCAATAATGAAAGTACTAAGTATCTGGATTCCCAAATGCAGTTTATCTGTATGCGGAGAATCCGGAATTCAACGAGTTGCCCATTCTCTCCGTTCCCTTGCAGATCTTCAGGCGAACTCTATTTTTTCTCGTATTGCGCCCGAAAAGAGACGGTTTTTTTTGGGGGGATGGAATCCCTCGAATACAGCGGTATTCAACCGTCTTCTTTCTTCCGGGTCCTCAATCAATTCTCAAGCTTTCCGGCTGGGACCGATTCGAAGACGAAAATCTCTCTCTGCTGAGAAAATGGTAGAAAATAACGCAAAAAGTAAAAACACGAAATTCTCATTTTAAAGAATACAAGAACGTTTGTTTGCATTATATGCAACAAATGCTCTTTATACAACACAGAAATAACTACCTGAATACAAAACTGGATTCGACAGAGATTCTGCGAAGTCCATTAGTGGATCGCCATACACCGCGACGAATACGTAATCCGTCTCAAAAAATGCTTGTGTCTCTTCGATTAACCGGTTTAATTCTCGGATGATCGCGGCCGACAATGGGACAATGCGGGTTTTCGGTTCTAGTTCATTTCGCCGGGCAACCGAATACACCTTGCCGCGAAATCCAAATGTTAAGTCCGCAGCCGCAACGCCTCATTTATGCGAAGACCGGTGTCCACGAGCAGCATCATCAGTGTTTTATTGCGGAAGCCGACATATGTGCTTGTATCCGGCGCGTCAAGAATGGCCACAAACTGCTCGTCCGTGATTAGCGTCTTATCCTCCGTATCCATCCGCGGCGGTTTAATTTTCTCCGTCGGGTCCTTATCAATAAAGTTTTCACCTTTCCAAAATCCGCACATCGTTTGCAGAGCCCGAAGCCGCTACTTAATCGTTGCCGGCGATAGCTTACTGTCGTCCTTCTTTCGGTATTTATCGTTTCCATAGCGCATATGGTCAAACGACATATACTCGACATACTCGCGGATGATGGACGCGGATAACGAAACAACCTCGGTTATTTCCGGATGTGCTCCGGCCAACCATTCGCGGAAATAGCGCCAGTAGCTTTTATAATCCGCGAGAGTCCGAGGCCGGACCTTCTCCGCCCTTTTCGCGCTATAAAAGACGTCGAACGCCAAGTCAAGCGTCACCGTCTTCGCCTCTTGCGTTGAGTGAGCGCGATTCATATCGATTCTTTTCTTACCTTTGCGTGGATCAATCGACATAACAAAAACCCCCTACTTTTTATCGTAGAGGGCCTCGTATGAGTACCGACGTATATCCGTTTCGCGTCCGGAATGCGTAGCCCTTGCGGCTGCCTTACCGTGACATTCAACGCTTGATATTGCGGAGTTTATGCGGAATGATGCTGATGAAGGGATTCGAACCCCCGACCTACGCATTACGAATGCGTTGCTCTACCAGCTGAGCTACATCAGCAGATTCACTTTTAAAGTGAAACAAAAATTATTATACTCCGTTTTGGAAATAATGCAAGGGCTAAACTTTGGAAAATCGGTCAGCAACCATCTACTGCGACCTTCTTCCGGATTTGCCGTTACAAGCCCAGCTTATCCTGCACCGACCGGAGCTTCTGCTCGGACGAGCCAACTTTGTCCCGGCGGTCATCGATTTTGATCGATGTGGATACCCGCTTGGCATCGGACTGAAACGGGGCCTCGTGGATCGCCCGGATCGCGGCAAAAATATCATCCAGCGGCCCTTCAATAATGGTACTCATCGAGGTGAGCGTATACTTGATTCCTTTTTGATGTTCAAGTACTCTCTGCAACTCGGCAACATAGGAACTGAGACTGGTGGAGCCTGTTCCGATGGGGATAACCGTTACTTCCGCAATCGCCATAATTAAGCGCCTCCCTGATCATATCTCATGTCTTGCCTTCACTTATTGTAACAAGATTCGCTCCGGAATCAAACCATAGAAACGAACCGTATGATCAGGGGCGTCATGGATGTACGCTGCGCTAGCGAGAGCCTGTTTCCGAATCGGTCTCTTTCCCAAGCCTTTAAGCCGACTGGTCTCCAAGCTCCTCCAAATCGTCGTCCACCGGAAGCAAGAGGCTCTTCTTCAGCAGTCCCTTGATGATGTTGGCGGACTTTACCTTGATATCCAAGGCTGGTGAAACTTCAATACAATAGGCCCCCTCACGAATCAATGCTTTCAGCTCACCCACGGTTTCAAAATTCCGGTCGAACTCATTCAGCACGCTTCCGTACTGCATGAACTGGTGCGTGTCGCTTCCGGCGACCACGGGGCGGCCGAGTCGTTTTGCGAACTCTCCGATTTTGGCGCGGTAAGCTTCGAGTCCCTGGGCATAAACGTCTTTGCCGTTCAGGTCAAAGGCATCCAGACGCTTCAACAACTCGTCGGACAAATGATGAAGCGGCGTCCCCTCCCGGAACGGATGCGCTCCGATCCTCAAGAACCCTCCCTCTTCGCTCCAGTCGAGCAAGGTACGGAAGTCGATGAACCGGCCTTTTTCCGTATGCGGTTCCAAACGGCTTCTAAGCTCAAGCACGTTTTCCCGCCGGCCGATGATCAGAATGTGTCCCGTCTCTTTAATGTCGACCTCGATGCCCGGAAACACCTTGATTCCCTCAGCCAGATAATAGCCGTTTTCATAAGGATAATTACGGTCCAGCATCTCGTAAATATCCTCATAGCGCAAAGTATTGAAATGCTCCGTCATCGCGATGGCGTCCAGGCCGTTCCCTCTCGCTTCAGCCATCATCTCCTTGAAATAAGCTGGACTGAATTCACTTTTCTTGGAAAGTTTCACATGGGTGTGCAGATCGATTTTCATAAGTGTTCTCCTTTATTAGAGGTTAAATTGTACGGCCAGAATATACAGTGCAGCCATATAGATCGCTGAGACGGCCAGGAATAAGGCGTCGCGGAGCGTGAATTTCATATACGACAACTTGATCCGTTTGACCCGGGGCGACTGGTAGGCATAAGAGAAACCTTTGGTCTCCAGGGCTTCCACTGTAGTGCGCGTTCTTTTGGCGATGCTTAATATTAATGGGTAAAAAGAGAGTACCGCGATCTTCAGGAAATAAATGATGCTCCGCAAATAAAGAAAGCCATGGCGTTGTGGTGCCACCCCGCGCAGCCGGAACGACAGGAAAATGTGATGGTACTCCTCCAGCAAGCTGGGAAGCATCCGGTAACCGTAAGCAATGCCGAATGAAACCTGCTTCGGCACCCCGATGCTAAGCAGACCGTCGCTCAGCTTCTCGGGGTCCATCGAACAGAACACGGTAATGCTGGCCAGCGAAATGACGGACAATTTCAGCGTCAGCTTCAGCAGCGGCAGGATGGTTTCCCCGCCTCCCCCGAACAGCCAGGATACGATCAGCAGATACCCGGCCTGGCTCAACAGCCCGAGGCACAGGATTCCAATAATAAGCGGACTCACCCGTGACATCATCGTTGTTAAGCCCATGAGGAAAAACAAGCCGAATAACAAAATCACGTCATGGATGAACCACGGGGCAATCCCGAAATACAAATACCACAGGAACAGGGTCCGCGGGTCCAGCTTGGCGAGAAAAGTATCGCCGTTGCCGTAGGCCGTATTGAGCAATTCAATTTTAACGCCCTCGACCGATACCCGGTCCATAAGCTTACGTACATACTCCATGAACCAGCGCCTCCCTTCTTCCGGCAGCCTTCCAGCGCTGCGCGAATTCATCCACCGTGTAGCAAAGCTGCGGCATTCCCAGGGACCGGCTCAGCTCCAAAATTTGCGGCGCGGTCAGCCCGGCCAGATCCAGCAGATCGGCATCGGCGAACACCGACTCCCGGGTGCCGTTTCTAATCATCCGTCCCTGATGCATGACAATGACGCGGTTAGCCCACTCCGCAACGAGCTGCATATCATGGGTTGCTACGATCACCGTTTCCACGTGGCGGTTCAATTGCTGCAGCAAGCGCGTAATATCCTTGCGGGTGGCAATATCGAGATTGGCCGTCGGCTCATCCAGCAAAATAACCAACGGATTCATGGCTACCCCGATCGCCAGCGAGGCGCGACGCTGCTGCCCGCCGCTAAGCAGACGTCCGTCGCGGTGCTGAAGCTCCGTTAGCCCGAAGCTGTCCAGAATGTCATCCACCTTCTGTTCGTAGCCGATCACGCGGCGGGCCTTCAGGAAGAACTCCACATCCTTGCGAATCGAATCTTCAATGAACATTTCTTCGGGATTTTGATAAATGTAAGTCACCATATCCGCCAGTTGCTCCGGCGGCGTTCGCAGCGTGTCTACGCCTTTCACCCGGACGTGACCAGCCTCAGGCTTCGTCACCCCGGTGATCAGCTTCAGGAAGGAAGACTTTCCGGCGCCATTATTCCCTACCAGGGCAACCAGGTCGCCCGGGTTGAACGTTACGCTGACATCGTCCAGCACAACCTTTCGTTCCCTCGTGACCGTTCGGTAGGAGAAACGGGCATGCTTGACCTCGATGATTGGATTCACGGCGTTTGAGGAGTTTGAGGCGTTGACTGCGCCGCCAAGCCCCGCCGCCGAATCGTCCGCCCCCATAGAACCAAGGGGATCAACAACAACATTCTCTTCACGCTGCTCCCCCTGCAAACGGCCAAAATACTTCACCGCTTCCTCCAAGGTAACCGGGTACCGGTGCGACTCTACCCCTGCTTCTTCCCCAGTCCCTCCGACGCCAAAGTCGTAACCGGACTCGGCAACTTTTGCAGCGGCCTGCGTGACCTGGGGCGGGTAAATATGACTCACCTCCAGTTGGTTCAGCTCTCGCAGCGCTTCCTTTACCGGCCTGGACCAGAGAACCCGTCCCGCATCCATAAGCACTACCGTCTTGCAATATTCGGCGATAAACTCGGTATGATGTTCGATCACGATAATGGTTTTTCTATGGCACTCGTTCAAATTCCGCAGCAGATCGTAAATCTTCCCGGCATGGCTTGGGTCTAGCTGAGCCACCGGCTCATCGATAATCAGGATATCGGGATCCAGCGAGATTGCACCGGCCAAGGCGAGCTGATGCTTCTGTCCGCCGCTGAGCTGCCAGATGAACTCCTTCGGATCGCACTGCAGATCAACCAGCCGTAGAGCCCGGCGCCCGCGCTCCATGTAATCCTCGAAGCCATAGTTCAGCGGGGCGAACCCGGCATCATCCAATACCGTCGGACGGATCAGTTGATTTTCGAAGTCCTGGTATACGTAACCAACATGGCGTGACAGCTGCGCAACGTTATGCTTCAGCGTATCGAGTCCGTTCACTTGAACGCTGCCTTCGTAATCGCCGACATAATAGTGCGGTATCAATCCATTCAGCGTTTTGCACAGCGTGGATTTGCCGCTGCCGTTCCCTCCGATTACGGCGACGAAATCACCGCGCTTGATCTCCAGGGAAACTCCGTTCAACACCGATTGCTCGGCACCCGGATATGTAAATGTGACCCCTTCCATGACAACGATATTGTTTTCATCACGCATTAAGCCTGACCGCTCCTATCCATTTGCTGTGGTGTTCTTTTGCCTTTGCGGATCAGCAGCAGAATCGTAATCAACGCCACGATGGCAGCCGCACCGATACTAACCCAGATGAACCACCCGCCTATGCTCTCCAGGAAATCCGCATCCCAGTCGATCAGCGCCATATCCGACTCCGCCAGAAACTCTGCGCCGAACGCTGCAAAAGCCAAAACTATGGAAATAACGATCAATCGCGGAGCGATGATTTCACCCAATGAATATTTCATCCGGTTATCGCGCGGTTTCATGCCGAGCAACGGCTCGATCTTGCCGTACAAACGAGGGACCAGATACAAGGTCGGCAACAAAGCGAACAAAATACCGGAGAACAAGACGTCATTCAGAAAAGAGACCCCTTCTACGACCACTACGCTTTGCGCCAAGCCCGGAACGGCTTCGAATTCCTCTACCCCCACCCATACCTTGGCAATATCCACCGCACTGCTGATAAACTGGTGGATAGCAACGCCGGTAATCGCGGCAATCCCGACCTGTCTGCGGTTTCGCGGATCGTTGACGAGACTCCCGGCAATGAACATAGCTAGAGAAAATCCGATAAATTTCTCCAGCTCTCCGAGACCGCCGAACTGGCCCAGCATAATCTCGCCGAAAATCACTTCGCCCAGCGCCGCGCCAACGGCGGCATAAAATGGATGGAACAGGATGCATAGCGTCAACGGAATAAAAGCGAAGTACTCCACCGAAAATTCCACCGGACCAAGCCGCAGGGATGGAATCAGCTCCGTAATCATGTTGGACAAGCCGTACAAGGACATAGACAAAATAAACACCATCATTTTTTGCGATTGCGTAAGCACATATCTTTTTTGGGATTGAATCACTTGCTTTCCCTCCTTTAATTAGGTTGTTCAAACGTCCTTTCTTCAAGCTAATCCCAATATAGAGTCCAATTATTAAATTCGATGTCCAGGAACGTTAAAATCATGTAAATAAAATTACATAAATATAATTTATGAAAAAATACACATCATTACCAGTCCGTCCTTTGCTTCTCGGATTGGATATGAATCGCTTTTGCCCATAATAAAGCCGGTATGTTAATCTATTTCTATCAAAGCACCAGACGAAGAAAGTGAGGCCATCTCTCGTGAAGCTGAACTGGAACACCGAGGCCCTGTCGCCGGGTCAGTTTAAAATCGCGGATTACATCCAAAAAAACTCGCAAACC
The DNA here is from genome assembly GCF_003337355.1 of Fontibacillus phaseoli. GTDB lineage: Bacteria > Bacillota > Bacilli > Paenibacillales > Paenibacillaceae > Fontibacillus > Fontibacillus phaseoli. The sequence goes on from NZ_QPJW01000007.1 coordinate 11,177, forward strand.
GTCCTGTTCTCCACCGAACAGGAAATCGCCGACGCACTGGGGCTGAGCATTGCTTCGGTCTCGCGGTTTTGGCGCACGGTCGGTTTCAAAAATATTAAAGACTTCAAAACCAAGCTGCGGAGCCAACTCGATGTGACGCCTGCGGCAAAAATGAAAAATATTATGGACAAAGCGGACGCCAGTCCGCTTCCCCAGCAGTTTCTCGCAACAAGCATGAGACATCTCGAAGAAACGCTGACCCATTACTCCGCCGATTCCTTCGAAGCCGCCGTCACCGCCCTGACCTCGGCAAGGCGTATCTACATCTACGGTCCGGGCCCTTCGGCCGGGCTCACGGAGCTGCTTCATTACAGGCTCGGCCGATTCGGACTCTCTCTTCATCGACTGGACCGCGGCGGGAGCGAGTTGTTTGAAGATCTTCTTCACCTCACCGGGGAAGATCTCGTAGTCCTGTTCGGGTTCGTCCGGCTGCTCCCGGAAGCAAAGGTGATCGTCGATCATGCCAAAGAGACCGGCTACCGGACTTTGCTCATTACGGACCGGCTCGTTGCCGACTTTTCCGATCAATGCGATATCACGCTGTTTGCCAGCCGGGGAGAAACCTGGGAATTCCACTCCATGATTGCCCCTACGTTTATAGTGGAAAATTTGATTGTCGCGGTAGGAATGAGGAATCAGGAGGATCATCTGCACAAGTTAAATGAGTTGAATCAGCTACGAAAGAAATACGCCCAGGAGCTTCCAAGATGATCGATGGACTAAACCTGGTTTCGGAATTTTCGGGTTAAAAATTTCAAAAAAATTTTTCATCCCCGCTGGACCGCACCGCGGTTGCTTTCAGGGGATTTTTCATTTTTTTCAACCGTCCAAATTAAGATAGGCCCATTTACAAACACAATATATGGGGTTAATATATTAACAGGACAACAAAATATAGTGTGAACGGGTGGTCCGGCGCCCTAGACGCCGGGTCTTAAAAGGGAAGGCGGTGCAAATCCGCTGCGGTCCCGCCACTGTAATCGGAGCGCCTGGGAATCTCTTGTGATCTTCCCAAGGCAATTCGCCGGCATAATGCCACTAAGGGAGTTTTAGATCTCCCCCGGGAAGGCGCCGGTGCATGACCGAAAGCCAGGAGACCTGCCCGTTTGGAAGACACCGCGCTAACCTGCGAGGAACAGGGAGGTGTCCGATGCAGCTCTTACATAGCTTTGATTTTGACTTCACGGTTACGCCTTCCTACAGCTATCATTCTGGAGACCTTCGGGCATTTTCGGCCTTGCCGGGTTGGAAATGCTTTTTATACGGGATTATTACCTAGTTATCGGGGAGGAAAACTTTAGATGGCACTAATGAATCGGATCGTTACGGAAACAAACCGGGAGCAAATGATGGAAGAGGTTATCCGCCTTGGCGAAGAAATCGTCGAGAGCTCGAATTTGGAGGTCCTACGCGAAAACGCCAACTTGAACGGAGAAAGCTTCTCCGGCAAAATGAGCAAATTCGGCAGCGAGTACTCGAAATGGTACGCAAACCATTTTGTCATGCCGCCGCGGGTCGTTCAGGCGATCAAGGACAATGTAGTCTATGTGCATGACCTCGATCAATACGCGATCGGCACGACGAATTGCATTTTCATTCCGTTTGCCAAGCTGCTGCGCGAAGGTTTCAACACCGGCAACGGCAGCGTCCGGCCGCCGAACTCGATCATGACCGCGATGGCGCTCGTGGCGATTATATTCCAATCCCAGCAGAACTCCCAATACGGCGGCGTATCGGCCAACATGCTTGACTACGACCTTGAGCCTTACGTGGCGAAATCCTTCGCCAAATACTTCCGCAAAGGGCTGGAGTATTTTGAGGAAGGTGCCGGCGAGGCCGACTTTGGCGGTGAAATCAACATGAGCCGCAGCGATCTTCAAGCACAATATCCGAAATCTTTTAAATATGCGTTAAAAGAAACCGAAAGCGAGACGCTGCAAGGCGCGGAGAGTCTGATTCATAACCTGAATACGATGTCCAGCCGCGCAGGGGGACAAATTCCGTTCACCAGCATCAACTACGGCACCTGCACGTCGCCGGAAGGCCAGCTCGTCATCAGTTCCCTGTTGACGGCCACGATGCGCGGACTCGGCAGCGGAGAAACGCCGATTTTCCCGATTCAGATTTTCAAATGCAAGCAAGGCGTCAACCAAAACCCGGGCGAGCCGAACTATCATCTCTTCCTGAAGTCGGCGGAATGCTCGGCCAAGCGGCTGTATCCGAACTTCGCTAACCTGGATGCCCCATTGAATCTCATGCACTACGATCCGGCCGATCCGGATACCGAGTTCGCTACGATGGGCTGCCGCACGCGGGTGCTGAGCGACCGCTTCGGACGCAATCGCCTGTCCGGGAAAGGCAATCTTTCCTTTAATACGCTAAACCTCGTCAAGCTCGGACTTGAGCACGGGATTGCGTTGGGACGGAGAACCGTTGCGGATGAGCGCGGCTTCTACCATGAACTCGACCATTACCTGGACATCGCGCTGGAAGGCCTGCTTCACCGATTCCAAATCCAGGCCGCGCAAAAAGCGAAGGCTTCCGATTTTATGATGCGCGAGGGCGTTTGGGAAGGCGGAGAAAATCTGGACCCTGAGGAAAACGTCGGCGAACTGATTAAACACGGTTCCTTGTCCATCGGATTCATCGGGCTGGCGGAATGCATGAAGGCCATGTACGGCAAACATCATGGCGAAGATGAGCAGGTTTACCAAAAAGCTTACGACCTGATTGCTTACTTACGCGACTACTGCGACAGACAAGGCGAGCTTCACAACCTGAACATCACGTTGTTCGCCACGCCTGCGGAAGGGCTGTCCGGCAAATTCACCAAGCGTGACCGGGCCTTCTACGGCACCGTGCCGGGCGTCGTCGACCGGGAGTATTACACAAATTCTTTCCACATCCCGGTGTACTACAAGATTAGCGCCGCGAAAAAGATTCGGCTGGAAGCCGCGTTCCACGGACTGTGCAATGCGGGAGCCATCTCTTATATCGAGTTGAACGGAAACGCCCGCAGCAACCCGGCGGCATTCCTGCAAATCGTTCAATACGCGCTGTCACAGCAAGTCAGCTACTTTAGCATCAACCATCCGATCGACCGTTGCTCCGCGTGCGGGTTTGAGGGCATTATCGGGGCCACCTGCCCTTCCTGCAATAGCCACGAGAAGGACGTTTATATCCGTCGGCTGCGCCGCGTGACCGGTTATCTGACCGGGGACTATCAGACCCGTTTCAATGCAGCGAAGCAGGCCGAGGTCCGCGACCGGGTGAAGCACGACGCATGAACATATGCGGCTACTACCCGGAATCCATCAATGAAGGCGAAGGCCTTCGTGCCGCCATCTTCATCAGCGGCTGCCGACATTACTGCAAAGGCTGCTTCAGTGCAGCCACCTGGAATTTCAATTACGGCGAGCTGCTGACGCCGGAGCGGGAACTTGAAATCATCACCGACATTAAAAATAACCCCCTGCTCAGCGGGGTCAGCATTCTGGGCGGGGATCCATTTTTCTCCGCCGCCGAGGTCGGCGCCTTTGTCGATCACCTACGCCTTGAAGCCGGGCGACCCGTGCCGATTTGGATTTACAGCGGATATACGTACGAAGAATTGACCGAGCACCGGGAGTCGCCGGAGTTTCGATTGCTGGAACGCTGCCAAGTGCTGGTAGACGGACGTTTCGTCGAAGAACTGCGTGATCCCTCCCTGCTCTACAGGGGCAGCTCCAATCAGCGTCTCATCGATATTGAGTCCAGCCTGTCTCAAGGTCAGCCAGCCCTGTGGGAGCCAACTTTCTCTTTCTAGCTTTCTGACTTTCTAGTATAATTGATAATCTGTGATGCTTTTCATAGCGAAAAGAAAAATCACTGTCGGCGTCTATTGCGAAGACGCCCCTTTTTCCGTGATTATTCTCAATTTGAGAATTGAAAATTCATAGATTATTCCGGAATTTGAGCCATTCCATTCAATCCGGTCCATCACATCACATTACATCCCATGCCATGAAAGCGAGGAATTCTACATGCCACAACTCGTCACCAAGCCCAATAACCGTCAACTTGCGTTCGATAACGAACGCCTCGGCGTTTACGCCGATCGCATTCTGGACGGATTACATACACTGGACAAGGAGCGCCTGCTGCGCGGCGTAAACGCCAAGCTCAAACGCGACGAAGTAACCGGAGAAGAAATCAGCAGCGCATTCACGATGTCGGCGCTGGAACTCGTCACGAAAGAAGAGCCGGACTGGAAGTTTGCGGCGGCCCGTTCTCTGCTGACCTCCCTGTACAAAAAAGCGGCGGTCAACCGCCGCTACAAAGCCTATCCCGAAGAACCCTACGGTTCGTTCTATCATCTGATCACCGACTTATGCAAAATCGGCATCTACCGCGAGGAATTACTGGAGTACTATACCAAGGAGCAAATTGAAGAATTGGGCCAATGCATCTATCCTTCCCGCGATCTGCTGTTTGATTACATCGGCCTTCTGACGTTGACCGAGCGCTATTTGGCAACCGACTTTGAAGGACGGATCATGGAGCTCCCGCAGGAACGTTATATGGTCATCGCCATGTACCTCATGCACCGGGAGCCTGCGGAAACTCGTCTTGAGCTCGTTAAGGAAGCTTACTGGGCGATGAGCAACATTTACATGACTGCCGCGACCCCAACGATGTCCAATGCGGGTAAGAAAGTCGCCGGCCAGCTCTCCAGCTGCTTCATCGATACGGTGGACGACTCGCTGGAAGGTATTTTCGACTCCAACACCGACGTGGCCCGGCTCAGCAAAATGGGCGGCGGGATCGGCGTTTACCTCGGCAAAGTGCGTGCACGCGGATCCGATATCCGCGGCCACAAAAACACCAGCTCCGGCGTCATCCCATGGATTCGCCAGCTGAACAACACGGCCGTCAGCGTCGACCAGCTCGGCACGCGCAAAGGCGCGATCGCCGTTTACCTGGACGTGTTTCACAAAGACATTCTCGCCTTCCTCGACCTCAAGCTGAATAACGGCGACGAGCGGATGCGCGCACATGACGTGTTCCACGGTGTTTGCCTGCCGGACCTGTTCATGGAAGCCGTCGAAGCGCGCGGCGAATGGAACCTGTTCTGCCCGCACGAAGTGAAGAAAACGATGGGCTGGAAAGATGCGAACGGCCGGCCGCTCGGCCTGGAAGATTTTTACGATAACGAGTTCGGCCAAGGCCAGTTCCGCGAAAAATACGCGGAGGCGGTCAATCACCCGACCTTGTCCCGCATCACGATGCCGGCGATCGATATTATGAAACGGATCATGAAATCGCAGCTGGAGACGGGAACGCCGTACATGTTCTACCGCGATACGGTCAACCGCGCCAACCCGAACCGGGAGCACGGCATGATCTACTCGTCCAATCTGTGCACGGAAATCATGCAGAACCAATCCCCGACCGTGGTCGAGCAAGAAGAGCTCGTGACGAAGGACGGACAAACCCGGATCGTCGTCTCGAAAATCCCGGGCGATTTCGTGGTCTGCAACCTGAACTCGATCCATCTGGCCCGGGCCGTGCCGGCCGGCGTGCTCGACAGGCTGGTACCGATCCAGACACGGATGCTCGACAACGTCATCGACATCAACAATATCGAAGTCCTGCAGGCGCAGTATACGAACAGCCAGTACCGGGCCATCGGTCTGGGCACATTCGGCTTGCATCACCTGCTCGCGCTCGAAGGCATCCGCTGGGAATCCGACGAAGCCGTTGCCTATAATGATGCGCTTTACGAGAAAATCAACTACCTGCTTGTCAAATCCAGCATGGAGCTGGCCGTCGAAAAGGGCCGGTATCCGAAGTTCGCCGGCTCCGACTGGGAGAACGGGCAGTACTTCACGTATCGCGGATACACGGACGGCTCCCGCGAGGGCAAATTTGTAACGACCGAACAATGGAAAGAACTTGCCGAGCAAGTCAGCAAAAACGGCGTGCGCAACGCCTGGATGTTCGCGATCGCGCCGAACGGCTCGACTTCGATCATCGCCGGATCTACCGCGAGCATCGACCCGCTCTATGAGTTGCTCTCTTATGAAGAGAAAACAACGTATAAGATCGCTAATCCGGCGCCTGATCTGTCCGAGAAAACGATCTGGTACTACAAGACGGCGTTCCTGATCGACCAGCACGCGTCCATCAACATGGCGTCCGCCCGTCAACGCCACGTAGACCAAGGGCAAAGCTTCAACTTCTACGTGCGCCCGGACATCAAAGCGAGCGAGTTCCTGGAACTCCATCTACACGCCTGGAAGGCCGGCCTGAAATCCACCTATTATGTTCGCAGTCGGGCATTGACCATTGAAGAGTGCGAATCCTGCGCTTCATAAATAGCAGCTCGTCCGAATGATTAGTTTTTGCCTACCGGAATAGCGGACAAATTGGCCGTTATCCTCCTCACTTAAGCGTTTTTGAAATGAATAGCGGACTTTTAGGACGCTATTCTACTCGCAAGAGTCCATATGACGCGACATCTAGCCATTGACCGGAAATAGCGTCCAGAAAGTCTGCTATTTCCATGGAATTCGCCGAAAACGGTCAGATAAGACCGAAAAAGTCCGCTATTATTCTTACAGCGAGCGAACCATAGGAGGTTCGCTCGTCCCAACTCATAGGACAATCGAATGTTTTGGACGTACCGATCACAACGATTGAATAATCAAGGAGATGAAATCCATGCAACTGCAAACGATTTTTAACACGGAGGCACCGAATAAATCTACGCGGATCATTGGCGGCGAGTGCTCGGGGATTCTGAACTGGAACGACATCCGCATGCCGCATATGTATAAGCTGTACAAAGTACTGCTTCTCAACCACTGGATCGCCGACGAAATTCCGATGAACAAGGATGCCCAGCAGTTCGTCCAGCTTGATTCCGAGGAACAGCGCACCTTTAAAATCAACATCTCGTTGCTCGCGGTGCTGGATTCGATGCAGACGATGTTCGTCGGGGACGTGAAGCGGTATTTTACCGACTCCTCGCTGGAGGCCATTTCGGCGATTATCGGGCAGCAAGAAGTCGTGCACAACCAGTCGTATTCCTACGTGCTCTCCTCCATCGTTTCCGATCAAGAGCAAAAAGAGATTTTCGAATACTGGAAACATGACCCGGTACTGCTGGAACGCAACAAGTTCATTTCCGACATCTATCAAAACTTCCGCGACGATGCTACTCCGCAATCCTTTTTCGAGGCGCTCGTGGCCGATCTCATCCTGGAAGGCATTTTCTTCTACAGTACATTTGCTTTCTTCTACAACCTGGCCCGCGACCAAAAAATGATGGGCACGAGCCAAATGATCTCCTACATTCAACGCGACGAGAACCAGCACTGCTACTTCTTCGCCGAAGTGTTCAAGCAGTTGCTGATCGACTATCCGGAACTGAACACCAAAGAGAACATCGACTATGTCTACCGCACCATCGACCGTGCCGTTGAACTCGAAACGAACTGGGCCCATTATACGCTGAAAGAAGTCCGCGGCATCGACCTGAACGAGCTGTCCGACTACATCAAATACATCGCTAATAAACGCCTGACCTTGATGGGGCTGGAAAAAGGTTACCAAGGCGTCGACGTCAACTGCATGCCGTGGATCAAACCCTTCTCCGACGAAGCGCTCAATGCAACGAAGACCGACTTCTTCGAAGCCAAGTCGCGCAACTACGGCAAAGTCGGCGACGACAACGGGTTCGACGATTTGTAAAATAAAAATATCGCTATTCTCCGGTGTTTTTATCACCACGGAGATAGCGATTTTTTTATAAATATTAGCCTTTTCTTCTGATCGGAATCCAGACCTCGCTCTTGGAATCCACTTGCTGTTCATCCAGCCAATTGTATTTTTCAATGCACGGTCCCTCTACCTGCTCAAAATGGGCCGAAGGAAACCATTCGGCATAAATTCGCCTCCATACGTCCAAAATCCCAGTTCCGATTTCAATATCTTCCGTGATCGCCTCGTAACCTTCAAAGACCGCATACGTTTGCTGCGGCAGCTCCAAAACGGTAAGGCCGTAGGGAACCTCACGATCCCCGGCTAGCTCGCAGCCCATTAAGTAACGTTTGCCTCCGTCTTCGCCGAAATCGTAATGATAGCCGAAAAGCAGCGAACCCGCTTCCCTGCCGGCAGCCTCATTGATCGCGTCATGCGTGCCGTCCCTCCAAATTTGTTCCACAAACCGCGGTACTTCGTCCTGTGGATCGCTGTGGACGATAACCTCTTTACCGATGACGGTACAGCCCTTTTCCTCCGCAATGCGATAGTTCATTTCCCTTACCCCTCTAATTTGAATTTGAAAAGAGAGCGGCGGAAACGACTTCAGCTTCACGTCTTTTTTTCGGGCAGCGGACGGCGACACGCCATGCAGCCGGGTAAATGCTTTGGTGAACACCTCCGGGCTGTCGTAACCATATTTCAGCGCGGTATCGATGACCTTGCAGCAGCCCGACAGCTCCTCCGCAGCCAGCGTCAGCCGACGATTCCGAATGTACTCGGTTACGGTAAAGCCGGTCAAGGCATGGAACATGCGTTGAAAATGATATTTCGAGGACAGGGCCGCCTTGGCCACATCGTCAATCACGACTTCCGTTTGCAAATGCGCCTCAATATAATTGATGGCGTCGCGCAGCAACCTCAGCGTTTCCATCCGCCTCATCTCCTTTCAAATCCAGTGTACCGGGGACTAAACATTCCTTCCTGTCCGCGGATGCGCGATGTTGTCCGAAAATGCATTATAGAAAACTGCGCAGCCAAGTGTCCCTGTCTAGCGGTGCCCGATACCGCCCAGCTCTTGCCTCAAACATTGATAGACTTTGCTGGCGGTCACGGTCAATGGAGATTCCGGCCCCCTGCTTAAAAGGCCGATGCTCATATCGATCGGCACATCCATGGGTCGTGCCACGGTTCCGGCAGGAACCGGGCTCAGACCGTTTTCCGGCACGAGCGCGATGCCGAGTCCCGCTTCCACATAATACTGAAGCGCCGTCATACCGCCGATTTCCATCGTATCCAGCGGAGTAACCGCCGCTTCCTTTAGCGCCATTTCCAGCTTTCTGCGGTACGGACAAGTAGCCGATGTGATGAGCAGACGATGACCTTGAAAATCAGCCGGAGCCAGGGTCGATTTGCCGGTCAGAACATGGTTCTCAGGCAGGAGGACGACGAACTTTTCATCAAACAGCGGCTCGAAATATAGCCCGGTTGTCAGATCAGGGGCTGAACAAAGCGCAAAATCCAATTCCCCTTTAAGGATCTGCTCGCTCATATTCACGCTGCTTCCCATGTCCACGGACAGTTTTATTTTCGGAAACATAGATTGGAACCGGCCTATTAATTTCGGCAAGCGGTGGCTTGCCGTCGGCTCCGTCACGCCGAGGCGAACATGCCCCGCTTCGCCCGACTGAATATCCGCCAGATTACTTTGCAACTGCTCCAGCCTGTTCACGATTTGCAAACTTTGCTCGTAAAACAGTCGCCCCGCCTCCGTTAGCGCGATGGTTTTGCCTCGTTCGAGCAGTTCCACGCCCAGTTCGGATTCAAGCCTCTGCATCTGCATCGTGACCGTAGATTGCGCATAGTTCATCTCTTCGGCAGCCCGTATAAAGCTTCCGTATTTTACGATCAAGTGAAACGTCTTCAAGTTTTTCATATCCATACTTGTTCACCGGATTTCGAATTCAATATTTTTGAATGATATAATCATTTAATTCAATTATACAAATACCCACAAGAAAGATAAAATACGTTGTATCACACAGATCACGGGGAGGTTTATCCATGAACCTAAACAATAAAGTAGCTCTCGTCACCGGGGGCGGAACGGGAATCGGCCGGGCGATTAGTTTGGCGTTAACTGAACGCGGCGCTATCGTAGGGGTCAATTATTCCCGCTCCAAGGACGAGGCGGAAGCCACGGTTCAAGAAATTACTAGCCAGGGAGGCCGCGCCGTCGCCATCCAAGCTAATGTCGCCAACGAGGCGGAAGTCCGGAATATTGCCGATCAATTGGCCGCACAATTCGGGTCGATTGATTTGCTGGTGAACAACGCCGGAATCACGAAGCATATTCCACTGAACGATCTGGAGGGTGCAAATGAGGCCGTATGGGATGAGTTGTACGCTGTGAATGTAAAGGGGATGTTTTTCTGCGCCCGGGCGGTGGCTCCCTGGATGAAGAAAAACAAGACCGGAGCCATCGTCAACCTTGGCAGCATAGCGGGCCTAACCGGATCGGGCTCCTCGCTACCCTATGCCGTATCCAAAGCCGCGGTTCATGGCTTGACGAAATCGCTAGCCCGGGCTTTGGCCCCGGATATCACGGTCAACTGCATCGTGCCCGGAGCGGTGGCCACCCGCTGGTGGGATGGCAAAGAAGATCAAATGCGGAAGCTTGCCCCGAACCTGCTCCTACAGCGCATCGCCGCACCCGAAGATATCGCCCGCATGGTGTGCGCCGCCCTGGAGCAAGAGGCGATGACCGGCCAAATCATCACCGTGGACAGTGGACAAACCTTGTAGGCGGTGATGATCGCTAACCTATACCCCCTTGTGAGAGCAAGGCTGACTAATGCCGATTAAAGTGGAATTAAGGGGCTACTGCGGGATATGATAGACATGGGGGCAAGGAGGACGGGGGCTACTGCAAACATTACGGACTATTGCAACTACTGCGAACTACTGCAACTACTGCAACTACTGCAACTACTGCAACTACTGCAACTACTGCGACTACTGCGAACCATTGCGGACTTGCGTGGTATTGCGGAACACTGCGAACTTTTGCAAACTATTACGAACCACTCCGAACTACTGCGGATTAAATTAACTGGATTTCCTCCAGTTAATTCGCCGCTTTCCTGCATCTTTCCGAAATTAGCTGGAAAACCTCCAGCTATTCAGACGAATTTCGGCCCATAAGCCCCATTAATCGCTGAATTAACTGGAGGTTTTCCATTTAAATATGAGTTCTAGCTAAATGTACGAAAATTACCTGTAGGTTTTCCAGTTAAGTTCACGCGTTCCCACCGCAACGTCTTCTTGGTTAGCCCTTCGTGCCACGTGCTTGTTGGTTTTATCGATGTGCCTGTGCTACAGCTACATGCCTGCTTGGTGTGTCGATGTGCCTGTGCTACAGCTACATGCCTGCTGGGCGTGTCCGATGCGTGCCTGTGCTACGGCTATGTGACCGTTGATGTGTTATTGCGTGAGATTATGTCACGCCGCTGCACCTCCACCGCTGCGCCCTTTTCCTACGTGTCCATGCTGATGTCATTCCAGGCTTCATCCCGGTAGCCGATCATCCAGAACAGTGCCCGGCGGCGTTCAAGCACAACACTTTCGTTCAAGCCGGCCGGGGCTTCTTTGCCCTGAATCCGCGCATTGACGCACGCCCAGTGCAGGCGGTAGATTTTATCCGCTTCATCCAAAATGTCCTCCGAGCGCCGCATTGCCGTTTTATCCAAAAACTCGTCGAAGGAATCGCAACCGGACACCACGTTAATCGCATATTCGCAGTCACACGTGTCATCGGGAAAATCTAGCTCTTCCAGCAGGCCAAGACCCCAGAGGAGGCCCCAATAAGCCTCATATTGCCAGACCAGATTGACGGCGTCCCGACGATCCGGCTCCGATTGCCCTAACAGGTCCCGCTCAAATTCGGTCAACTCTTCCGTGACTCCGAATTTATCCAGCATGCGCGTGACGAACACCTTCGATTCCCGCAAATCTTCTCCCTGGTTCACATCGCAGGCATATTGAATGACTATCAGCAGGGCAACCGCCCTGCGGGCAAGCTGCTCCCGCGATTTTACCGCCAGTTCTTCCAGAGGAGGAAGCTCCGGCAAAGTTTCAAGAAACGGAACCTCCCGTTCCTTCAAGTATTCCATACTCCTCTGCTTTCTTTGCCCGCCTTCGGCAGAGAATTTGTCTTCCCCCCTGATTTTTTTCGTGCAGGCATGGGGTCTGAAATCGGAAGGACCCGATTTGCCGTCGGCCGTTACGATCACCTTGCCCTCCCCGTCCAAAAGCATGCCGTCAGGAAGAAAGCAGATGCCATTTAACTTTCCGGCCAGTTCAACGAACAATTTCAGGTAATCGTTACCGTATTCCTTCTCCGTCTCGATCGCAAGCATCGTATTGATAACGGAGATCTGCGTCAGAACCCGGTATTGCAAATCTTCGTCCTCGAACGGAATACGCTGGTAAAACCCCATCATACCCGGAATATTGTTCTCAAAATAATCCGGATCGCTGTCCTCGGAGGCTACCCGGATTGTTATTTTGTTTTTACTGAACCAACCTTTCGGTTGAATCACCATTTCATGGGACGATCCGCCCACCTTGAATCCATCCCGGAAAACCTCATGAATAAGAGCCTCAATATCTCTAGTGTCGTTTCGCGATGCAAATATCGTGAAGTATGGCATACATTTCCTCCTCAATAAAGCAGATATAATTTCATTACATCGATCATTTACGCGCTAAAATAAAAAAGCGATGCTCCCGGCTTGCAACAAATCCATCCCGATTCAAGTTTTGTGCAGCTTGCAAAGCTGTTCGAAACAATGATCCATTGAAAAATCCGGCAGACTTCCTCCACCGCGAACGCCTCGTGCCTGTTGATTACAAGGTCGAACATACCGCTTTCAAACGGCAAATCATTGTCATCCTCAATCAGCTTGACATCTATGCCGGAAAGCGTCAGCTTGTCGCTGCATAGCTCATAGTTGGGAAGATAGGCTTCCGTCGCATACGTCCTGCCACCCGGGGGCGGCAGGGATAACAGAAACTCACCGCCGCCTGTACCCATATCGAGCATGACGGTATGTTCATTCATGGATTTGTGCCCCTCTCACTTTTGTTTGCAAAAAGATAGAGTAGGTGCAGCCGCCCGATAACGCCAACCTTTAAGCCCGGTACATTCGGTTATCGGTGGAATGCAACTGCACCGGGCAGATACCGTGTTTAAAAACCATCAACATACGCATTAACATCATCACCTCATAGTCGGGATACGGTTCGTGCAGCATTAGAGTCGTCAACTCCGGCATTCTTGTTTTCAACGATTTCCGGTTCATTTTTCCTGACTACCGCTCTTCCTCATTCCAACAGTTCCCGCAGCATTTTGTCGCGGTTATTCATAAATTCCTTCATGATCACGAAATGGTCTGTTTCCTCAATGTCTACCGTGCGGACGCCTTCAGGCGTCAACTGATAAATCAGGCTGTCAGGGTAAGCCATCAGGATTGGGGAATGTGTCGATATGATAAATTGGGAGCGTTGGCCTACCAGTTCATGGATTCGCGCCAGCATCGCCATTTGTCTGAACGGGGAGAGCGCCGCCTCCGGCTCGTCCAGAATATACAATCCTCTTCCACCGAAACGGTTCATAAACGTGGCAAAAAAGGATTCCCCATGCGACATCGTATGCAGGGATTTGCCGCCGTAAGAGTCGATGATCGGTGGCCTGAAGCTGAGTTGCCGATCCAACTCATCGATCTCCGTCGCCAGATTGTAATAGCTCTCCGCGCGGAAAAAGAATCCGTCCCTGGGCCTCTGCGGCCCCCGGATCGGCCGGAGATAACGGTAAAGCTCCGAGTGCGTGGACGCGGTGGAGAAGTTAAAGTTCAGCGTGCCACCTTCCGGGTTAAACCCGAGGGCCACGGCGACCGCTTCCAGCAGCGTCGATTTGCCCATCCCGTTTTCACCGACGATATATGTCACCTTGGGGTGGAAATCGAGCCGATCCATGGAGGCCACCGCCGGCAATTCAAACGGATACCGCTTAAAGGAGGGGACCTCCTCCCTAAGCAAGGCCATGCTTCGCAAGTAAGCTTGCACACCGAATACATCCAATTGCTTACCTCCCCTGTCCGGTTTCCGAATCCTCGAAATGTCCTTGATACAACTCGCTATAAAAACCGCCCTGCCTCAGCAGCGAGTCATGGTCTCCCTGCTCGATCAGCCGCCCTTCCCGAAGCACCAAGATCTTGTCGGCCTGCCGGATCGTATTCAGCCGATGGGCAATTACAAAGCTCGTTCGTCCTTGCATCAGCCGCTGCAGCCCCTCCTGGATCTTGATCTCGGTCACCGTGTCGATGCTGCTGGTCGCCTCGTCGAGCACCAGAATGGACGGATCCGCCAATATCGCCCGCGCAATCGCCAGCAATTGCTTCTGGCCCTGACTGATCCCTTCGCCTCCCACGCCAAGCCTTTTGTCGTAGCCGTCCGCAAGACGGTCGATGAAAGAATGGGCATTGGCGAGCTTGGCGGCCTCCTCCACTTCGGCATCGGTCGCATCCAGTCTGCCGAAGCGGATATTTTCCCGGATCGTCCCCTGGAACAGGAACGAATCCTGGAGCACGAAGGCCATGTGACTGCGCAGACTGTCCCGGGTAATGGCGGTGATATCGCGGCCGTCAAGCGTAATCACTCCCTTGTCCGGATCGTAGAACCGGGAAAGCAACTGAATCAGCGTCGTTTTCCCCGCTCCCGTCGGTCCCACGAGCGCAACCATTTCACCCGGTTTGGCCTTAAACGTGATATCCTCCAGCGTATCGCCTGCGTCTTCTTCATCATAGGAAAACGTGACGCCCTCAAAAGCTACTTCACCCTTAACCCGCTCCAAGGTCACGGCCTCGCGTTCGTCTCCGGATTCCTCCTCCTCATCGAGCACTTCAAATACGCGCTCCGCCCCGGCAATCGCCGAAAGCAGCGTATTCCACTGGTTTGCGAGATCGTTCAGCGGCCGCGTAAACTGCCTGGCGTACTCGACGAACACGATGATAACCCCGATGGTTACCGTGCCCCGGATAGCCAACACGCCGCCGATGCCGGCGACTAGAGCGAAGCTGAGGTTGTTGAGCGCATTCATCAGCTTCGGAATGAAGCCGGAGATGGTTTGCGCCCAGAAGCCGGACTGCCGGATCGCGTCATTGCGCTCCCTGAATTCGCGGATGACCCTCTCCTCCTGGGAAAACGCTTTGATGATACGCTGCCCGGACAGCGTCTCTTCAATATAGCCGTTCAGGTGGCCGAGATCGCGCTGCCGCTGCTTGTACAACGGCCCCGTCCGCCGGGTGATCCAGCGCATGCCGAGCGCCATCAGCGGAACGACGAGAAACGTCAGCAGCGTCAGCAGCGGGCTGAGCAGCAGCATCACGGTCACCGTGCCCGCCAGCGTCAAAACGCTGGAGAAAATCTGGATCGCCGAGCTATTCAAGGTTGAGCTGACGTTCTCGATGTCATTCGTCACCCGGCTCATGATTTCGCCCTGCTGCCGTTTTCCGTAGAAAGGAATCGGCAAGCGGTGAAGCTTGGAAAACAGGTCGCCCCGCAAGCGGTAAACCGTCTCCTGGGCAATTTCGATCATCCAGATATTTTGCAGCCAGCTGATCAGCGAAGAACCGGCATATACGAGGCCAAGGCCGGTCAAAAAGAGCACCCAGGGGCGTCCGCCGCCGCCCTCCAGATAATCGTCGACGGCCACGCCCAGCAGATAAGGTCCCAATAGCGCTAAACCCGAGCTGAACACAACCATCAGAAGCACCAGCGCAAGCTTGGCTTTGCGCTTGGCGAGATACTGCCAGAGCCGGCCCAGCGTGCCGGACCAGTTCTTGGCTTTTGCTTTCGGCTTACGCCCTCCCCCGCCCCCTTGATCGATCACGGAACGGGGATAGGGATGCCGGAAAGGCTCAAGCAGCGCCTTAAGCATGTTTCTCCACCTCCCTCTGCTGAGACTCGACGATGCGCCGGTACAGCGGGGAATCCGCCAGCAGCTCGGTATGCTTGCCGGAGGCGATCAGCACCCCGTCATCCAGCAGCAGCACCAGGTCTGCCGAAGCCGTGGCGCTGATCTTTTGCGTGATCAGAAAGGTGGTGCACGACAGGGTGTCCAGCGTTTGGAGCAGAGCGGCCTCGGTCCGCGTATCAAGCGCGCTCGTACTGTCGTCCAGAATGAGGATGGACGGCTTCCTTACAAGAGCCCGGGCGATCGAGAGCCGCTGCTTCTGGCCGCCGGACAAATTGACGCCGCGCTGGCCCAGCATCGTATCGTAACCGTGCGGCAGCGACTTCACCGTCTCATGGATTTGCGCCTGCCGGGCTGCTTCACGGATCTCCTCCGGCGTCGCATCCTCCCGTCCCCAGGCGATATTGTCCCGCACCGTGCCGGAGAACAGAATCACCTCTTGCGGCACATAGCCGACGGATTCCCGAAGCCGGGAGCTCTCCAGCTCGGAGATGTCTTTTCCGTCGATCAAGATTCTTCCCGCCGTCGGTTCCTGCAAACGGAGAAGGAGCTGAACCAGCGACGATTTCCCGGAACCCGTCGATCCCAAAATCGCCACCCGTTGCCCTGCCTGAACGGCAAAGGAAATATCCCGCAATACCGCCAAATCGCTGTCGGGATAACGGAATCCGACCTTGGAAAATTCAACCTGGCCCGTCAGCCTGGTGCTGGTGCTGGTGTTGGTAAGCGTACTCGTGTTGCCGTCCGGGTCATTCACGCTCAAGGTTCCGGCCGCGGCGTCTACGGTGCTCATCACTTCCCCGACCCGCTGCGCCGAAGCGGAAGCGCGGGAATAAGAGGTCATGATCCAGGAGAGTGCCGATAATGCGCCTATCGTCCGCAGCGAATAGTTCGCCACCGCGACTACCTCCCCCACCGATGCGCTGCCTGCGGCGATGTCGATCCGGCCGAACCAGAGAACGGCCAGAATGCCGACATTCATAAGTAACAAAGCGAACGGCATCGTCGTTTCGGCCAGCCGAAGCGCCGAAACCGTTCCGTTCATCAGTTCCTTGCTTCGCTCTTCGAAGCGCCCCGTCTCATGATTCCGGCGCACGAACACGCGGATCAGCCGCATGCCCGTCAAGTTCTCCTGGATGACGCCGTTAAGCTTGTCCAGCCGCCCCTGAACGGATCGAAACCCCTTCGAGGTTACCCTAATCATCCAAAACACGAATATCAACAGAACCGGGACAAGCACGGTCAGCATCAGCCCCAGCCTCACATGGACCACCAGCGCCATAATGATGCTGCCGAGTACGACAAGCGGCACGCGGGTGGCAAACCGCAAGCTCATGAACACCATATCCTGCAACTGGGTAATATCACCCGTCAGCCGCGTAATCAATGAAGACGTGGCGAAACGGGTGAATACGGGATAAGAGAATTTCTCCACCTTCTCGTACAGCTTGTCCCGCAAGTCATACCCGAACCCCTGGCTGGCATGGGACGCAAAAAACGAGCTTGTAATCCCCGCCGCGAATGCCAGAATCGCGCTCGCCAACAATACGCCGCCCCATATCCAGGCGACCGAAAGCTGAGACTGCCGGATGCCGTCGTCAATGATTTTGGAAATGATCATCGGTTGCGTCAATTCCACCGCAAGCTCGATCAGCATCATGCAGAATGCCGAAATGGCGGCAACCCGGTATTTTTTTAAATATGTAAAAATGATAGCCATGAACATCCCTCCTGCTGCGCTGGCCCATGTCCGGCGTTCATTGCCGATCCGTCAGGGCCTTATGTCATAGATGGCAGTTTCACAACGACCCTGTAAACGTTTGGAAAACTCTATAATTTTATTATAGAACAGATGCCAGAAATTGTGTAAAGGTTTGGAAGCTTTCTTAAACTTGAGCGAGATCAAGGTATTCGGAATGAATCTGCCTTATGCTTTAAACAATTAAGAAAGCTAACCCAATAATCCAAACTGGAGGATGAGAATAATGAAAAAATTGGTGCTTGGCCTGGAGCCGCTCTCTTGCCCGTCATGCATTAAAAAAATCGACACTGCCCTAAATAATACGGCCGGAGTGGACGAAGCAAAGGTTTTGTTTCATGCCGGCAAAGTTCGCATCAAGTACCATGAGGAAAAGGTACAGCCGGAAGCGTTGAGAAAAGTAATCTCCGAACTCGGATATCCCGTCATTTCGCAAAACGTATCTTGAATGAATTGAGGTGTTAAGCATGAATGCCAAACAGACGTCCTTTATTACTGCCGCCGCTGGACTGTTGCTCCTTGCCGCCTCCGTTCTTCATCTCTCGGGTTTACCGGGATGGAGACAGTCCGCGCTGCTGACCGCAACGGTCATTGCCGGTTTTCCGATTGCGCTCAAAGCTTTCCAAGCCTTGCGCATGCGGTCATTCAGCATTGAACTTCTGGTTATCGTTGCTGTGATCGGAGCCCTATACCTTGGAGAATATGTAGAATCCTCCGCAGTCACCTTTTTATTCCTGTTCGGAGCCTTTCTGGAATCCCGTACCCTGGAAAAGACGACTTCGGCGCTGAAATCGCTGATAGACATGGCTCCTCTTGAAGCTACGATCCTAATGGAAGGCGAACAAATAACTATTCCGGTTCAGAAACTTACCGAGGACGACCGCGTCATCATCCGCTCCGGGGAGCGGGTGGCCGTTGACGGCGTCATTGCGGCGGGCAGAGCCGCCATAAACGAAGCCGCGATAACCGGAGAGTCCATCCCGGCAACCAAGTCGGTTGGCGACCCTGTATTTTGCGGTACAATCGTAGACAACGGCTTCATTGAAGTCATTGCGGAAAAGGTCGGAGAAGCGACGGCGTTTGCCCGGATGATCGAACTTGTGGAAGAAGCCCAGGAATCCAAGTCAAAGACCCAGAAATTCCTTGACCGCTTCGCCCGTGTCTATACCCCCTCGACCGTGGTGTTATCCATTCTAGTATTCTTCTTCACCGGCAAACTGGAGATGGCGATTACCTTTCTGGTCATCGCCTGCCCCGGCGCACTGGTGATCGGTGCCCCCGTGTCCATCATATCCGGCATCGGGAACGGCGCAAGGCACGGCGTACTGATCAAGGGCGGAGAAGCGATGGAATCCCTTGCGAAAATCGACGTCGTCGTCTTCGACAAAACGGGGACATTAACGCGGGGCCGGCCGGAGATTACGGATATCCGCGCTCTTTCCGGAGATGCCGACGAATTGCTCCGCCTGGCCGCCGAGGTGGAGACCGCTTCCGAGCATCCTCTGGGGCATACCATCGTGAAGGAAGCGCAAAAGAGAAATCTCCGCCTTGAGGCTCAACCGGAACAGACCACTGTCACAAAGGGGAGAGGAATCCGGGCGGTGAACCGCGGGCATATCGTCGCCATCGGGAACCGGAAAGAGATGGAATCCGAAGGGGCCTTTATTTCCAATGAAAATGAAGCCTATGCGGCTAACCGCGAAAAACTGGGAAATACCGTCATCTATATCGGGGTTGACGGGAAGCTGGCCGGAATGATCTCCATTGCCGATCTAATCCGTCCGGAAGCGGAGCGAGCGATCAAGCAATTGCGTAACGCGGGCGTGCAAAAGGTAATTATGCTTACCGGGGATAACCGCTATGCCGCGGAATTGGTGAGACGCCAGCTTGAACTTGACGAGGCGCACGCCGAAATGCTTCCGGAAGACAAGGCCGCCTTCGTTCAAGGATTGAAAAGCGTCGGCCATCGCGTAGCCATGGCCGGCGACGGCATCAACGATGCGCCAGCGATTGCCACAGCGGACATCGGCCTGGCGATGGGCGAAGGCGGCACGGACATCTCCATGGAAACGGCCGACGTTGTGCTGATGGCCGATCGTCTTGACCAGTTTTCGCACGCGTACTCCCTTGCCAAATCCACCGTACGCAACATGAAACAAAACACATTCTTGGCAGTAGGTACCGTAGCTCTTCTTCTTTCCGGCGTTCTGTTCGGCAAAGTATTTCTTGCTTCCGGCATGCTCATCCATGAACTAAGCGTGCTGCTCGTCGTCCTCAATGCCATTCGGCTCAACCGGTTTCACACGGCAAACAGCGCGGTACAGCAACGAGATGCACAACCGGCACCTGCATCTGTAACGGGACAAATAGGTTAAACAATTTCAAGGAAAGGGTGAGGTTCGTGAGTGAGGAACAAACCTGTAATCACCATGGCTCGAATAAATACTGCATTTCGATCGTCCCGCTGTTCAATCATCTGAGTGCCGCCGAACTGGAAGAAATCGTCCAGGCCGCACACTCGGTCTCTTACCCGCGCGGCCAAATGATCTACCGGTCCGGCGAGCCTTCGGAGGGATTATATATCGTGCATAAAGGGAGCATGAAAATCTACCGCCTGTCCGGCAACGGCAAAGAGCAGCTCGTCCGGATTCTCGGGCCGGGGGAATTTACCGGGGAGTTGTCCCTGTTCGTCGAATCGCTTCATGAAGCCTACGCCGAAGCCCTTGAGCCACTGGAGTTATGTGTGATGGGCCGTGAATCCCTGCAAAGCTTCTTACTGAAATATCCGCAAATCGCGCTTAAAATGCTTGCAGAATTCTCTGCCCGTTTGGCAACCAGCGAGAAGCAGGCGGCACGAATCGCCACCGAAACCGTGGAATCCCGAATTGCCATGTATCTCTCCGGTCAGGCAGAAGCCCAAAAGCAGACCACGATCCAACTGCCGATGAGCCGCAAAGACCTCGCTTCATCTGGGTACAACCCCGGAAACGATCAGCCGCAAGCTGGGCGACTTTCAAACCGCGGGCTGGATCCTGCAGCAGGGTCAACGTGAGATCGTAATCATGGATTTGGATGCTCTGCTGCTTGTTTGAGTCTCCCTTGAGCCTCGTTGAAGAATTCATCATTCACAAAATGTTCACTTACACAAACTTTATTGTTTTCGCATAATGATCACATCTCAAAATTGAAAGGTTGAACACAGATGCCGACAACAAAGAAAGAAAGTTTTTATTTTGGAATGATGATGTGCTTTTTCATGGTAACGATGATGACGATCTATAATCTGCTCCTTAACGGATTGATCGGGAGAATAGGATGGAGTACGATAACTGTTGAGTTTCTGATCGGTTTTATGATTGCACTCGCCTTGGATTTATTCATTGTAGGACCGGCCGCAAAAAAAGTTGCTTTTAAACTCCCGATCAATAAATCAAAAAAACTGCATGTCATTCTTGCAATTTCAACGTGCATGGTGCTGGTCATGGCCTTCTTTATGTCTTTTTACGGACTGGCCACCTCGATCTTGGGGCACGGTCATTTGGAGGATCCCATAATCAAAAGTTACATCCTCATTTTCTTGAAAAATTTTGCCGTGGCCTATCCCCTGCAAGTGTTATTGGCAGGTCCGGTAGTTCGCAGCTTATTTACAACATGGCAGAACAAACAGGCGAATTCATATTAAGAGGCAAGGCTCATCCCTTCGACAAAAAGAAAAAGAGCATTCCGAAACGGAACGCTCTTTTGGAATACTCAAATCTTGGCGTTACTCCCCGGATACGAACCGGAACAAGCTCTCGGCCTTTTCCCCGGTCAGCTCGCCGCTATTGTCGAACACGAGGATGGAAGATTGAGGAATATCCCAGTTGATCTCCGGCACAAACTGGACGCGGTGTTTAAAATCGTCCCAGTGCTCCAGCTTCCAGGTGTCGCGCTCGGTTTGTCTGTCAATGATGCGCTCCTTTTGCGTTTCCATGTCTTTCAGGGCCACCACGATCACCTTGACGTCCACTTCCAATATGGACTTGCCGGCTGACGCCAATACTTCATCGATCCAGGCTTTGTTTTTCAATTCCGCCGTAAACGGAGAGATCATGAACACGTTCTGGCCCGCCGCCAGATTTTCGATGCAAATGTCTTTCGTCGTGTCGTACTCCAGGTCGCGCAGGTGCTTCTTATAAAAATCGGAGTCACGGTCGTTCACGTCGAGTCCGTTCATCTCCAATATTTTTTCTACAAAACGTCCTCCGACCGTATCCCGGTCCAAAAAAGCGGCCTGCATACGTTCTGCCAGTTTGCGGGCTACCGTCGTTTTTCCGGTCCCGGCGACTCCTACAAAAAACACTAATTTTTGCATATTTTTCGTGAATCCCCCTTTTGTTTTTTTGTTAGCTTTCCTCATTGTACTATCGGCATCGCTCCATTCCAACCGTCAACAAAGAAAAAGCAGGCTTTCGGAACATGGGTTTGTCCCGGACAGCCCGCCTCGGCATCGACAAAAATTCTATTGAGCAAGCTCAGCGGAGGCAATCCGTCGCGAGGTCTCCTCGGCTAATTCCTTCAGATTGTCTTCCAATCTTCCTTTCAACTCTTCGGCGATGTCGAATCCGCCTTGATCCGTCCGGGCCACTTGGGAATCCACCGTATACACGCCGCCCAAAATATGGCGCGCACCGAGCGCGGACAATACCGGTTTCAGAGAATAGTCGATCGACAACAGATGCGCCAGACTCCCTCCGATAAAGAGCGGGAGAATAATCTTGCCGGCCAGCCCCTTTTGCGGAATCAAATCCAAAAATGTTTTGAGCACGCCTGTATAAGAAGCTTTGTAGACCGGACTCGCAACAATAACGGCGTCAGCTTCGGCTACCAGCGCATTAGCCTTGACGATGGCCTCACTCTCGAATTTGGTATGTATCAGATCCTCAGGCGGGAGCTCCCCGACATTTACGTGCTGCACTTCAAAGCCTTCCTTAACAAGCAATTCTTCCGCCAACGAAATGACTGCCGTCAACCGCGAACCGGGCGTCGGAGTTCCGTTAATGATCGTAACTTTTGCCAAACGGGTCACTCTCCTTATCTCTATGAATTAATCCCGATTAAATCAGTGTGTTTTAAATTGATGCTATCAATATTTTAACGAAAAGTCAATTAAAGTATACCGGATATCCCGGTGATTCCCATCCCGTTAGATCACCTTCCTCTAGGCGATCGCATAGTGATAAGTCATGAGTTATTTAGCGGACCACGTCCAGGAAGGAGCTTATAAAATCAAATGATCCCCGTATACCCTTATTTCGGGCAAGAAGCGGTGTGTACCGAGCAGCCTATTGCATTCCCGCCGCAGCATCAACCTGTTCAACCTGGTTTGGAAAGTCTGATGCATCCAAGGCCAATTTCGGAAAATCCGGAGTACCACGGCAGCGGAAAATTAAAAGACAAAGTCGCCATCATTACCGGCGGCGACAGCGGTATCGGACGCGCGACGGCCATCGCTTTTGCCAAGGAGGGAGCCGATCTCGTCATTCCCTATCTCTGGGAGACTTCCGACGCTCTTGCCACCAAACAGCGGATCGAGGAATTGGGCCAGCGCTGCCTGCTTATGAAAATAGACCTCCGATGGAAGCAAAATTGTCAATGCGTCGTTCAGGAGACCATCCGCTGCTTCGGCCGACTCGACGTCCTGGTAAACAATCATGGAGTCCAATATCCGCAAAAGAGCATCGCGGACATCACCGAAGCCCAGCTGTATCAGACGTTCCAAACCAATATCTTTCCGTTTTTCTTCATGGTCCAGGCGGCCCTGCCCCATTTAAAATGCGGCAGCACAATCATCAACACCGCCTCGATCACCGCCTATCAAGGACATAAAACGCTCATCGACTATTCGTCGACCAAAGGGGCGATCGTGTCTTTCACCCGTTCCCTGGCGCTCTCCCTGATCGACTGCGGCATTCGCGTCAACGCGGTAGCCCCGGGATCTGTATGGACGCCGCTGATCCCGTCCAGCTTTTCCGCGGAGGAAGTGGCCGTCTTCGGCACGGATGCGCCCATCAAACGCGCCGGCCAGCCCTTCGAGCTCGCCCCTGCTTACGTCTACCTTGCAAGCGACGACTCCTCCTTTGCTACGGGCGAAGTACTGCATGTGAACGGCGGAGCTATGGTCACTACGTAACAGCGTTTGTCCCCCGGCCGCGGAAAAGTACAGTCCGCCTCGATGCGGGATGTGCAATCGACTAACAGCGTTTCGGCGGGACCCGACTGGGCTGGGGTTGTGTTGGGGTTGGTTGGGGTAACTCCAACCAAATGCCCTCCCAAAGCCCGCTCCGGTAGGCTTCACTGGATAAACTCCAATTATTTCTCGCTATAAATACGCTTTTCGGCCAGCAGAACGCCGTTTCATTGGATTTCGTCCAACCGCCAACCCTTAAAGTAATCCAACTAGTGCTTTCATTGGAGATATTCCAACCAAGCTACAGGGGCCCGAACAAAACCTTTCAACCTCAGAAGTTACTCTGCTCAGCCAATAGTTACTTTCCCCAACCGCTAGTTACTCACTTAACTAATTTCAATTAGACCATGTTACTCCACCCAAACTTCAACTTATATCTATGCATCCAACCGTTTGCTTTTGAAGACTTGAGTCGCCGAGAGAATGAAAACCAGGATGAATCATTAACTGGAAAACTTCCAGTTAATGACCGGAAATTAAGCTTTTTAGGGAAATCAACTGGAAAACCTCCAGTTATTTTTCTTAATTATCCTGTATCAACCCGAAAAGGCCGAAAATAGATGGAGGTTTTCCAGTTAATGCGAGGGAATCCCGGTAAACAGCATAATTAGCTGGATAAAATCCATCTAATTGATCGCTAAGGGTGCACCCCTCCGCCCTGGCCGTGCTGCCGAGTCGCACTTTTGCCGCAAGCTTAGAGCGCCTCAATAATGTCACCGGCCAGCAGCGAGGCCGGATTGGCGCGGCGGGCGGCGGCTTGCTCGCCGGCCAAGCCGTGCAGGTACACGCCGAGCACGGCCGCCTGAATCTCGTCCAGGCCCTGCGCCAGCAGCCCGGCGATGAGGCCGGTCAGGACGTCGCCGGACCCGCCCGTCGCCATGCCGGGATGGCCGGTGACGTTCACGAAGACGCGGCCGTCCGAGGCCGCGATTACGGTACGCGCGCCTTTGAGGACGAGCGTCACTCCATGTTCGGCGGCGAAGCGGCGGGCGACGCCGATCCGGTCGCGCTGGACCTCGGCCGTTTCCAGGCCGGTCAAGCGGGCCATCTCGCCGGGATGCGGCGTCAGCACCGTCGCTGCATCCCGGCGCCGCCACGCCGCGGGGCCTCCGGCCGCGGCGAGGATGTTCAGGGCGTCCGCGTCCACGACCAGGGGACGCGGAGCGCCTTCCCATAAGGCGCGCAAGAACGCCGCTTCGCCCGGAAACCGGCCCACCCCCGGGCCGACGGCGAGCACATCGCGCGCCTCCAGCAGCCGCAGCATTTCGCCTGCTGCGGCTTCGTTCCAGGCGCCGGCCCCGCCGTCCTCGGCCGGCGCCAACATCAGCTCGGGCACCGCCCCGAGCATCCGCGGCAGCAGCGCCGCCGGCAGCGCCCACGTGGCGAGGCCGCAGCCGGCGCGAAGCGCGGCCTTTGCGGCCAGCAGGCCGGCGCAGCTCATGGGCAGGCTGCCTGCGGCGAGCAGCACGTGCCCGTACGTGCCCTTGTGGCCGTCACCCTCGCGCGGCCGGCTAACCTCGACGCCGAGCTCCGCCCGCAGCGTCTCCTCCGTCACTACCTGGCCTGCCGCCTCCAAGCCCGGCGGCAGCGTACGGGGGATGCCGATATAGCGCACGATGACTTCCCCTGCCGCCTTAACGCCCGGATACTGCGTCAGCCCTGCCTTCAAGAAGGCGAGGCTCACCGTCATCCAAGCCTGGATGCAGGGATCATGAACTGCGCCCGTATCGGCATCCAGCCCGCTTGGAATGTCTGCCGAGATGACCGGCAGACCGCTATCGTTCGCTTCCCGGATCAGGAACGCATATGCGCCGCGCGGCGCCCCTTTGCTTCCGGTGCCGAGCAGCGCATCCACGAGACCCGTTACCCTCCGCTCCCGTCCCCCGCTCTCCCCGAGCCCGGAAATCCCCGCTTCAGGGTCGTACACCACACCCGGCAGCCCGAGTGCTTTCGCGATCTCATACTGAACCAAAGCATCGCCGCAGAAGTTCTCCGGCGGCTCCGCATAGACCAGGGTCACCGCGACGCCCGCATCCGCCAAGTGTCGGGCGCAAACCAGACCATCGCCGCCGTTATTTCCTTTGCCGACAAGAATGAGCCAATGCTCCCCGGATAACCCGGCATCGCCTCCAGGTTCCACTATGTACAGTTCTCCCGGCTTACGTCCCGGCAGTAATCCAGCCTGTCGCGGCCCGGTCGCCAATCCACCGCCTGCGGAACTTCGGGACAAGCAAAACCGCCGCACCTCGTCCGCGATACTCCGTCCCGCATTTTCCATCAACGACATCGCCGGCAGGCCCAACTTCTCAATCGTATACCGGTCGACTTCCCTCATTTGCTCCGACGTCAAAAATTTCATCCATTCCCCTCCTCTTGCCGACGCTAGTAACATATTAAGGTATTCCATGGCATTCATTATAAATAACCCCACCAAAAGTAGTGGGGCCTTGCTGCAATGTCTCGATGTCTACTCCAGATAGTTAACTTATTCTTCCGCACTCGCTAATCTAATACTGACAAACAGTTTCTTTGACTAAATATTCCGCTTAATACGCCACCGTAAAACGGGCTTGAATAAATTGCGGATCTTCGACTTCGTCCAGCATCGCCACTGCGTAATCCTCCACCGAAATCCGGCTTTGCTCCCGTTCGTCAGTAATGAGCTGATTCATCCCGATCCTGAACATGCCGGTCCGCTTACCCGGTTCGATCACGACGGCGGGACTCAGCACTGTCCAGACGATATCCGAGTCCCGGTAAACGTTATACGCATCCTCATGAGCCCCGGCCAGCGGAAGGACCTCTTCCGGAAACTCAGGCGTTTCCATCAGCCGAATGCCCGGCGCCACTTCCAGGCCTCCGGCGCCCCCAACGGCGATCAACCGCCGGACTCCGCCCTGGCGTACGCCTTCGATCAGGGAGCGGGTCGCCTCGGACAGTTCATTCTCCGCACCGAAGCGCGGTCCATAGGCGCTAATCACGACCTCGCAGCCTTCGACCGAACCCGCTACAGTAGCCGGCATCAAAATATCTCCGGTAACCACCCGGAGCTTTTCCCTGCCGGCTACGTCACTCAGTTTATTAGTGTCGCGCACGACGGCCGTAACCTCGTGTCCCCTCCGCAGCGCTTCCTCCATAACGGCTTTTCCGATAGTTCCCGTACTTCCGAATATCGCTATTTTCATGTATAAAACTCCTTCCGATTCGGGATGAAATTCCATTCAAATAGTATGCGCCAATATAAAGTTACTCTTGCGTCCGGTCTCGCCAAAACCGATCAGCTCCGGGCAACTCTTTTATCTGGAGATCTCCTTTACTTCTATTACCCTGCCAAAGCCGGTCCTCCCCGGTTCATTTATTCCAAAATATCCCTTATTTTGAGTGTAGTTTCCGGAAAGAGCCCTGCTTATATTTTAAAATATAGAGTCCCTCCCCTTCCTTCCATTCCGCATAAGCCACATCCTCCACCCGGTTGCAAGCTTGCTGCTTCAATTTCTCCCGCAACCAGGTTTCGTTTTTTTCGATCAGTTCCAGACCTTCTGGATGTATCTCCCCATCCTCTATCAAGCAATAAGACAGATGGGCCGCCTTGGCATGAATGCCGAGATCCCGCCGCGTTACCGTTTCTTCGGCCGGCTTCTTCATCACGCTGAGCGATCCGTTAGCTTCAAATATAGCATAAGCGACCTCACGAATAAAAAACACGTCATGCTGCCTAAGCAGCATCCGCAGCTGGTCGAAATCAAGGCTGTTCTTCTTCAGTTCCTTCAGATCCACTTCTCCGTCTCTTATCAGAATGGAAGGCTTACCGTCAAGCACTCCCCTTGACCGCCGCGCATGCTGCGTTACTTTTTCGAACAAATAAGATAGCGCTCCCCATAAAAATAACGCAAACAGAAGAGGGATAAACTTGACCTCCTTCTGATACACCGTGTTCCCCACCAGTTCGCTTAGCATCAGCGAGGAAACAAAATCAAAAGGAGTCAGTTGGGAGATCTCTTTTTTACCAAGTAGACGGGTCAGCAGCCACAATCCGATAAATCCGATGACGAGCTTCAACGTAATTTGGCCAATATCCATGTCAATCCCTCCTGCTATGTAGTGACATGCCAACTATTTACCCATTTTTCATGAAGGTTGATTCCCCCCGAAAAATAGGGCGAGCTTATCCCTGATAATAACTTCGTGCTTTACTAAAGAGTCTATATTCCAATCCTTTTTATGTGAAAAAGAGAGCGTATTCCTCCAAAACGCTTGAAATGCGTCATGTACGTATGCAATAGTGGAGGGAGGAATATCGAAAGGGTGATATCGGTGTCACTGTCGGAATGGATAATCTGGCTGCAACAGCACGATTCCGTCTCCTTAACCGCCTTTCTGGCGCTTGTGCTTTTCCTTTGCTTATACGGGGGAACCGAATGGTCCAGGCTGCGTAAAGAACGCTCCCGGCTTCACCGGATCAGCACCAGCCTGGAACTATTCGCTGCCGCGGAAAGCCCGCTGATTCAAGCGGACGGACAGAGTGAACTTTCCCGGGCGGAAGAACAGTTAATGATGGACCGGCTGTTAGCCTGCCGGGCAGCGCCTTACATTAGCGCAGACGGGCTCGCACAGATTTCCGCCTATGCCGGAGACCGGGACGCCGCCCGCCTGCCGCTGCTGCTTAAAACGCTGGAACGCGAAACTGAACGTTTATGCGAAGAACGGGACAAGCTGCTTCGGCGGACAGAAAGTCCTGGATGGGGATATACGTTATGGAAACAAATACGCCCCGCCCTGCCTTTTTTGTTTGCGGCGGCGCTGCTCTATGAGATCGGCTGGCTGATGCGTCTGCTGGGCGGAGAAATACCGGTCGCGGAAGGCAGTTTCGAGGAATATTTGAATATCTGGACTCAATTTGCTTCGGCGATTTTCTCGCTGTCGCTCCTGTATCCGGCCATCTTGGGCGGGTACCGCCTTGGTACGGGATATGCGCTGCAACGGCTTTGGTCCGCGTTCATTGCGGCCCTTTTTCTTCTTCAATTGCTGGACCCCGCATTCGCCCCCTACATTCTGGCGATTCAGGTTTTGCTGTTCCTTGCCGGCTTTCGCTTCACCGGTAGCAAGCCCCGCAAATCGCGTCCGTATGTCGGACACTTCGGCAACGATCAAGACGGTCCCGGGGAAGCCGTTGACGAATGGTCCGGGCTCGCCGGGAACTCTCCCGAGCAGCCCCCGAACAGTCCGGAAGGTAAATAACCGATAGTGGCTTCACTCCGTAAGTTGAAGTCACAAGCAAAACCGCCGCCTTCCAGCATTAAAAAGAAGCCTCCGTCCCATTCATACTCGGGCGGAGGCTTCCTAAATTTATCGGGATTCGGTTTTTCGCAGAGGTTTGGCTGCATGGCGGGAGACACTGGCCGATTTTGCCGGACTTGCGGCACCCAGTTCATACCGTTTTCGTTCGGTCCGCTCAACTTGGACGATCTGCCCCTCGTGAACAACAATGTTCAACGATCCGAACTCCATTTCATTCAACAGCCCCGCAATTCGTTCCAACCAGACACCATCTACCTTCAACGGTTTTGCCATGGATGCAGCCCTCCTATTCTTATTCCTGATTCATCTTAATTCTTACCCAGGTTATTTAGTCAGCTTTGATGCTGACTCTTGCGCGTAAACCAGCTTTTCAACAACAAAGTTACAAGCGCTAGCAGAAGCAACAAGGAGGCTACTGCGAACGATGCGGAAAACTGATACTCGTTATACAGAATTTCCACATGCAGCGGCAGCGTATTGGTCTCTCCCCGGATGTGCCCGGATACGACGGAAACCGCACCGAACTCTCCCATAGCTCTGGCATTACACAAAATAATTCCGTATAGCAATCCCCATTTAATATTCGGTAGCGTCACTTTCCAGAAAATCCGGAAGCCCCGCGCCCCAAGCGTCACAGCTGCTTCTTCCTCCTGTTGCCCTTGATCCTCCATCAACGGAATCAGTTCCCGCGCAACGAACGGAAAGGTCACGAACAAGGTAGCAAGAATAATCCCCGGCAGAGCGAATATGACTTTCAGATCATGTTCCTGAAGCCAGGGGCCGAACCAGCCGTGAGCGCCATATACAAGCACGTAGATAAGGCCTCCTATGACGGGCGATACGGCAAAAGGCAAATCAATCAGCGTCACCAAAACCTGCTTGCCGCGGAAATTGAACTTCGTAATGGCCCAAGCTGCGGCAACCCCGAATATTGTATTTAACGGCACCGTGACGACGGCCACCAGCAAAGTCAGTTTCAAAGCGGACATAGCGTCGGGATCGCGAATCGCTTCTACGTAAACGCCGAGCCCTTTTTTCAGAGATTCGATAATAACAACAGCCAGCGGCAAAACGATCAGCCAAATCAATACAAGTAAAGCAGCGCCGATCAAAATCCATTTGACGGCTCCGGTCGACCGCGTCGACCGGTTTCTGGGCGTTGAAGTTTTAGTGGATGCCAATGGTACGGAACCGGCCATTTGCTAATGCCCCCTCTCTCCGGTATTCTTTCTCGTTCGGATTTCGTACAAAGCGAATCCCGTGCATTAACGCGCCGCTTTGCGAACCCTGCGCTGCAGCGAATTAATGAGCAGCATCAGAATGAACGAAATCAGCAGCAGCAGCAAGGCGACCGCCGTAGCTCCGGCGTAGTCGAACTGCTCCAGCTTCGACATGATGAGGAGCGGAGCGATCTCCGTCTTCATCGGCATGTTGCCGGAAATAAAGACGACCGATCCGTACTCTCCGATGCCGCGGGAGAAAGCAAGCGCGAAACCCGTCAACAGGGGCGGCAGCAGTTCCGGAAGGACCACGGAGCGGAACGTGCGGAACCGGCTTGCTCCCAACGTAGCCGCCGCTTCTTCCACCTCCGCATCCAGGTCTTGCAGCACCGGCTGCACCGTTCTGACGACGAACGGAATACCGATAAACATAAGGGCAAGCGTAATACCGATTGGTGAAAATGCCAGGCGGATACCAAGCGGTTCAAACAGCGAGCCAATCCAGCCGTTTTGGGAATAAATTGCCGTCAGTGACACCCCGGCTACCGCAGTGGGAAGCGCAAACGGCAGGTCGATTATGGCATCAAACAGCCTTTTTCCGGGAAAATCATATCTGACCAGAACCCAGGCCAGCAACAATCCAAGCACCGTATCAATGAGCCCGGCCGCCGCTGCGGTCAAGAAACTGATTTTGTAAGAAGCCAACACCCGAGGATCGGTGGCCACGTCCCAAAATTTCTCCCAGGTCAGTCCCGTCGAGTTCAGCAGCAGCGCGGATAACGGAATCAGCACTACAAGACTGAGGTAAAGTACACTGTAGCCCATGGTGAGCCCGAAGCCGGGCAGCACCCCGCGCTTTGAAGCGCTAGTTTGCATGAAGCCTCATCCTTTCTTCCCGCGTTCCGGCACGGGCAAGCTTTACTGTGCCGGAACGCGCCTCCGTTGGTTACGGTCGGTCATTTAGGCGTGTAAATCTGGCTAAAGATTCCTCCGTCGTTAAAATGCTTCGGCTGCGCTTCGTCCCAGCCTCCGAATACTTCGTCAATCGTGAACAATTTGATTTCCGGGAATTGATCGGCAAATTTGGTCTTTACGCTCTCCAGCGTCGGACGGTAATAATTCTCTGCCGCGATCGTTTGGCCTTCCTCGGAATACAAATACTCCAGGTAAGCTTCCGCGACTTCGCGCGTCCCGTGTTTGTCGACATTTTTATCGACAACGGCTACAGGCGGCTCCGCCAGGATACTTTCGGACGGATAGATAATATCGAATTTGTCCGGCCCTAGTTCTTTTACGGATAACCAGGCTTCGTTTTCCCATGCCAGCAGCACATCGCCGAGTCCCCGTTCTACGAACGTCGTCGTCGCTCCACGGGCCCCGCTGTCCAATACGGGCACATGCTGGAACAGCTCTTTGACAAACTCTTGCGCCTTAGCTTCATCGTTGTTGTTTTGATGCAAGGCATAGCCCCATGCCGCCAGGTAATTCCACCGGGCGCCGCCCGACGTTTGCGGATTTGGCGTAATGACTTCCACGCCGTCCTTGATCAGATCGTTCCAGTCTTTAATTCCTTTCGGATTCCCTTTCCGCACCAGAAACACGATCGTCGATGTATACGGCGAGCTGTTCAGCTCATATTTCTGCTGCCAGTCCTCCGCGATCAGTCCGGTTTCCTTAATGGCGTCGATGTCGTAACCCAGCGCCAGCGTGACCACATCGGCTTCCAAACCGTCGATGACCGCGCGCCCTTGCTTGCCGGAGCCGCCATGCGACTGTTTGATCGTCACCTTTTGACCTTTTTCCTTTTCCCAATATGCTGCGAACGCCTCATTGTATTTTTCGTATAATTCCCGTGTCGGATCGTAGGATACGTTCAGCAACTCTACGCTTTTCTTGCCCCCGTCGTTCTTCGCCCCATTCTTTGCTTCGGTGTCCGACCCGCAAGCCGCGAGCACCGCCGCCATGGTCAGAGCCAACCCGATCAGAACCCCTTTTTTCAATCTTTTGCTCATCCGTATCACTCCTATCTCTCCTCTTTTTTCATGCCGGTCAGGCTTGCTCTAACCATAAAAAAACGGAGAAACGCCCCTGCACCGGTCGGTCAGACCGAGCCGCTACCCGTGTCTGCCTTGGCAAGTAGAGCGTTCCTCCGTCCGTACGGCTAGAACTATTTTGGATTATTCCTACCTGTTTAGTATGTTATGGTGTTATTTTAAATGCCTACGGTGTGGTTGTCAAACCTTTTTGAAAAATAAATTTGTCCCCTACGTACCTCAATAAGCTCGTCCCCACCCGTAAAAATCCTTAACAGCAGCTCCAATGGATAGATCCAGTGAACTATCGGATTTAAGCCGATCAGGAGAGGTTCGTTGAATTTATCCAATAAAGCCCAAGCCCTAAACCTTAAGATACCTAAGCGGTCCCCTCTCAGCTTGGATCGACACCCTTCATTGGAAAAAGTCCAACAAGACGGCCGCCATTCGTCCATTTCGGCCTGATACCTTGGGTTTGGGTTGGATTTTATCCAGCGAGCGAACAAGGGACTAACAGAATAAGGAGCACAGGCATGGAATTAAAAACGGACAACAAAAAAAACGCGGAGCCCAAGGCCCCGCGGTAATGTCCTGCTAAAAAATTCCGATTTACTTCGCAATCCGCACCGGTTCTACACAGGACGGCTGCTTGACGGTCAGCTCCTGGCCGGTTTCCGTCAGGCTCCCGTTAGCGTCATCCCTGCGGAAAACAACCACATTGTCGCTATTCTGATTGGCAACGATCACGTAGTCTTCCAAGACGGCGAAATTTCGCGGCCAACTCCCGCCGGTCCCCGTCCATTCCGGCTCGCTAAGCGTTCCGGCAGCGGTATCGACCGCAAACCGGACAATGCTGTCATGTCCGCGGTTGGAACCGTACAAGCAGCGGCCATCCGCAGAAAGATGTATATCCGCAGGATAGCTCTCCCCTGTAAAATCTTCAGGGATCGTCGCAATATGCTGCAGGATTTCCAGATGGCCCTGTACAGGATTATAAGAATAAACCGTAATTGTGTTGTTCAATTCGTTAATCCCATATGCGTGATATCCGCCCGGGTGAAAAACGAAATGTCGCGGTCCGGCCCCCGGCGGCAGTTTAACTTCACCTTGAGTCGTCAGTTTGCCTTCTTCCACCCGGTAATAGACGATCTGGTCGAGCCCGAGATCGGACACATAAACATAATCCCCGGCCTCGTTTGGAACTACGCTGTGCGCATGCGCGGCTTCCTGCCGGTCCTGGCGGAATCCCTGCCCGACATGCTGCACGAGGGCGGTCAATTCGCCGAGCGCCCCTTGTTCGTCGAGCGCAAAGCGGTCCACATGGCCGCTGGAATAATTGGCGGCGAGCAGGCTCCCATCGCGGGAGATCGACAGATGGCAGGGATCGGCGCCTTTGGTCGGAACGGCATTCAGCTTCGTTAGCCCCCCGTTGCCGGAGTCCACCGCAAAACTGGCGACCGCCCCTCGCTCCTGTTCGCTCACCGCGTACAGCCGGGAGGCGTCGCCATTCAAAACGAGGAAGGACGGATTTTGGATACCCTGTGTACTATCGACCAAGCGAAGTTCCCCCGTCTCGCGGTTCAACCCGCAGAGGTGAATCCCGGCCTCCTCCTCCGATGCATAGGTGCCTACATAAAACAGCATTTCATCTTTAGCGCTCAATACACTCATTTCCTGCTCCTCCCCATCCGTCCGGCCGTCTTCCGAATCGCATTTCCGGAGCAGACGATGCACGGCGGATAATGTAATTTCATTGAAATAAGATTCAAGCCGCTCTTCACCGCCGTTAAAAATAAGCTCCATCACGGGATGGATATTGGATGAAACCAGGCAGGACGATTGCTCGCTGCCCGAGCACCATCCGCGGTGCAGCGAACCGCGGGCAAAAAGCCGGTACAGATCTCCCAAAGTAACCTCATCCATCTGAACGTTCAAGTGGTAACCGCCGCCTACGCCTTCTTTTGTCGCCACATAGCCCTGCTTGCGAAGCAGGCTGAGCACCTTTCGGACGCGCGCCGGGTGGGTCGATACACTGCAGGCGATTTGTTCGCTGTTTGCCGTCTTTTCCTCGCGGGTGTACAGGAACAGCAGGCAGTGTGTGGCGATGTTAAAGTCGCTATTCATTTACTTTCCCCCTTGAGTGGCGTAATTGAAACAGCCTACTGTACAGAAGCCTTGAATTTTTGGCAAACATAAGGATATGGTATAATATTGTCGCTCGTCTTTTAGATATATTGAGCAATGAAAGGATATCCCTTATTATGAATAATCTGATTAACTCTTCTTATATCCAATGGGTCGTAACTATCGGTGCCGCCCTGATGGCGGTCTCCGTGCTCATTATCCGGTTGAAGGCCAGCCGCAAGCCCGTAACGATCAAGAAAATCATCATCCCGCCGCTAGGCATGTCCACGGGATTCGCCATGTTCTTTGCACCGGAAATGCACATTCCCCTTAGCTGGGCACTGATTGCTTTCGTGGTGGGGGCGCTGTTGTTCTCCTATCCGTTAATCCGGACCACGCATTTCGAAATCGTCGGCGACGAAGTGTTTGCCAAGCGTTCCCCCGGCTTCGCCTACATCCTGATCGGGCTTCTGGTTATTCGGCTGGCACTTCACGAAGTGGTGGAGCAATACATTTCCGTCCTGCAAACGGGCTCGGTGTTCTTCCTGCTTGCCTTCGGCATGATCCTCCGCTGGAGAATGTATATGCTAAAAGAATACCGCGCGATCACCGGCCTTACCGATCCGCCGGCTCAAGCCTAAGCTCCGGCTGCTGGTGCTCACGGGTCCATCCTTTTACGACGCAACGGTTGCGCCCCCCGTTTTTCGCTTCATACAGGCACTTATCGGCCAAAGAGATAAATCCGTCTTCGTTGATCTTGTGAAATGGCGGGACACAAAACCCGCCGATACTCACGGTCACTTCCCGAGTGGCCGATGAACCGGCATGGGGGATCCTTAAGTTTTCCACCGCCAACCTGATCCCTTCCGCTACGTCATAGGTGCCGCGGGCATCCAGCCCGGTCAGCAGAACGGCAAACTCTTCTCCCCCGTACCTTGCCGCAAAACCAAAAAACGGCTTAACTTCCGCAGAAATGGTTTTAGCAATCGTTTTTAACACCTGATCGCCGCCCAAATGCCCATAATAATCGTTATATGCTTTAAAGGAGTCCACATCCAGAATCAATAGCGAGAGCGGAGTCTGCCTCTCTTCCGGAGCAACCAATTCCCAGCTCATGATTTCGTTCAGCCGTCTGCGGTTCGGGATCTCTGTCAGCCCGTCAAGGCTGGACAAGCGGACAAGTTCCTCATTAGCCCTTTCAAGCTGTTTGCCGGATTCCAGGAGTTGTTTATGCTGGTCCGAGAGCCGGATAAACAGCCGGTTCACCTCGTTAACCACCGAGCATAGCACCACCGTTGCGGCGATGACCGAATTGATTCTGGCCAGATACCAGCCCAGACTGTAACGATTTCCCGCAAACAGCGTGAGGAGAATATCGAACAACAAGGCAAGCAAGGCAATGGAAATCCAAAGATGAAGTACGCCGCGGGCCCGGAAGCGAACCGCAACTATCAGAAGCGCGATCAGATTAATGACCCCTACGGCTGGGCCGGCACCGGAAACCAACACATTCCAGTACCCTTCCGATTCGACGAGCACCGGAAAAAAATGGCTCCACGAAGTTGACAATTTGAACAATAAAAATACGACCATAAAAGTAAGTACTAAGCTCAATGCCGCGTACACTGAAATTTCGTTTTTGGATGAAAACGGTTTCGGGAACCGTTTCCCTACGTATAAATATAACAAAATTCCGGCGGGAAATCCCCCATGCCAATAAATCCATAGCCAGGCCGCCGTCTGATTGTCGGCCCCAAGCATTCCTTCCTCCGAGAATACCCCCGGAAAAGACAGGATATGCAATACGGTAATTAATCCCGTAAACAAATAAGTGCAGGACATCACAAGGAGTGACGGAACCCCGGAAGCACGAAATTGGTTAAACAAAATAAAGGCGGTCAACAGATCGCCAAAAATAAACCAGGAGATGAAGATCGGCAGAAAAGGCCCGAAGGCAGGAAGGGTTTTCATTCCGAACGGAATCGCCGCCACGGATATCAGTACTATAAGCAGGGCGAGCAGCAGAGCAAATCTCCTCTGGCTCTTGCTGGAGGGGATTTCGAGAATCTGGGATCCCACCTTGAAGTTACTATGCATGGGGATCACCCTCCTGATTGTTTGCGGTAGCATCGTTGTCCATAATATTTCAAAGATATTAGATTTCACATTTTGATGCAATCCTTTTCTCCAAGTTAATTCAAGACGTCCTGAGCAACATACACTTTTCGAAATCAAAAAAAGCTGCCCGAAGTGCTGAATGCAGCACAAAGGCAGCTTTACTATTTATTCCAAGACCGGGCCGGATCGGTTAGCGATCCGCTTTCATGGAGTTGGTGTTTATGAGTTGCGGAAGCATCTTTGTTTCCTTTACCATTTCAGAGGAACACAGCGGACATACCGGAACGTAATCAAACGCAAAGTTATCCCTCATCCATCCGTTGCAATCCTCGCTCATGCAAGACCATACCGGCGTGTTCTCCTCAGGAATTTCTTCTATCGTTTTTTTGCGGTAGTTCATGATTACCTCCTATAGTGTTCTTTTGCTCAGGCAAACCGTATTCATAAAAAAACAAAAACTGCCCTTAACGCACGCGTTAAGAGCAGTTATGCCTGCATTACAGTTTTACGACGTTCTCGGCTTGCGGTCCGCGGTTGCCTTGAACAACGTTGAATTGTACACGTTGGCCTTCGTCAAGCGTTTTGAAGCCTTCGCCTGTGATTGCGCTGAAATGAACGAATACGTCATTTCCGCCTTCAACTTCGATAAAGCCGAAGCCTTTCTCAGCGTTGAACCATTTTACTGTTCCTGTTTCCATGAAAGATTACCTCCTGTTTAAAGATTAACATGATCCTTTTTTACATAAAAAAATTCACATATTGAAAAAAGTTCATTTTTAGAAATTGACACTCTTTTCAATATCTGAATATCACTTCTTAAAACTTCAATTGTTTTCATTATACTCTGCTGGGAAATAAAAAGCAAATCAAAACCGACGCTTGCTGGACAGAAACTTAATGCCGCACTATAATGACTAGTGTAATCCGCAGTTTATAGTTCAGGGGAGCTGGAAATCGGCCGGCTGAGATTGTGTCCCGCAAGACACTGACCCTTTAACCTGATCTGGGTAATGCCAGCGTAGGAAGAATGTTTAGCATGGACATATTTTTTCAATGCCATGAACCTACGCGTCCCGATCCGGGGCGCTTTTTTTGTATCCTCATCCCCCGGGACGCTGTCACCATTCAGAATCACTCCAGGACATGAACGAACAAGAAACTGCGGAAATTCACCATCCGAAAAGGAGAGAATTACTGTGAAGCAACCAAAATGGACACTGCTCTTGTTGTGCGGACTGCTCTTGACGACCCTCACGGCCTGCGGCCAAAACGACAACAAAGCAAACAACTCGGCCGGGAACAAATCCGCAGCCTCCGGCAAAGAAACGACCGCCGCTTTAAAGGACGTAAAAGTCGTCCTTGACTGGAGTCCCAACACAAACCACACCGGACTTTATGCGGCCAAGGAGCAGGGGTTCTACAAAGAGGAAGGCCTGAATGTCGATATCGTCCTCCCGGGATCCGGCGGTGCGGACGCCATGGTCGCCTCGGGTGAAGTTCCTTTCGGTGTCAGCTATCAGGAGAGCGTGACCCAAGGCCGAACCCAGGGCGTTCCGCTCGTATCGATTGCCGCAGTGATCCAGCATAACACGTCCGGCTTTGCGGCTCCGGTAGACCGGAGCATCAAATCCCCTAAGGATTATGAGGGCAAAACTTACGGCGGCTGGGGCTCACCTGTGGAGGAAGCAATCCTGAAGTCGGTGATGGACCTGTCCGGAGCCGATGTAAGCAAAGTGAAATTCATTAACATGGGTGAAGCCGACTATTTCACGGCGGTTAAACGGGATATCGATTTCGCCTGGATTTTTTACGCCTGGACGGGTATTGAAGCTGAATTGCGCGGCGAACCGCTGGACATGCAATATGTTAAAGATTATTCGGACAAACTGGATTATTATACCCCGGTCCTTGTGACGAATGAAAAAACGATCGAAAGCGACCCTGAGCTGGTTAAAGCCTTTTTGCGTGCCACGTCGAAAGGTTATC
Organism: Fontibacillus phaseoli; assembly: GCF_003337355.1. GTDB lineage: Bacteria > Bacillota > Bacilli > Paenibacillales > Paenibacillaceae > Fontibacillus > Fontibacillus phaseoli. The sequence continues at coordinate 49,761 of NZ_QPJW01000007.1, forward strand.
AGTATGCCATTGACCATCCGGAAGAATCGGCGGATATCCTGCTGAAGGCCGTTCCCGAGCTGGACAAGGAATTGGTCGTGGCCAGCCAAAAATGGCTGAGCCCGAAATATCAGGACGATGCCGCACGCTGGGGCGAGCAAAAACGCGAAGTCTGGCAAAATTATTCGGATTGGATGCATGAACGCAAGCTGATCGAGTCACCGCTCGACACCGACAGAGCCTTTACGAATGATTTTTTGCCTGAGCAATAAGGAAGCCGTGCCACTTCAAATCAAAATTTGAGAGGATGAACTACGATCATGCCAAACGCACTCTTGAGCATTCAGATTATTCCGAAAACGCCGAACGGCGAAGACGTAATCCCTTATGTCGACCGTGCCATCGAGGTTATTCAGGCATCCGGGGTCAAGTACCAGGTCAATCCGCTGGAAACGACGATGGAAGGCGATCTGGAGGAACTGCTGGCCATCGTCAAACAGATGAACGAAGCGGTGATGGAATTCGGCAGCACGGGGATCATCTCGCAAATCAAAATTTCGTACAATCCAAAGGGCGTCAGCATGGACAAGCTGATCGAGAAATATCGTCCATGAAACTCCGCCAGCTTTGGAACAGCATATGGCCGCCCTTAGTGGCGGTCATCCTGTTTCTGATCCTTTGGCAAGCAGCGACCTCGCTTTTTCATATTGAAAAGTGGATCCTCCCCAGCCCCGCCGATATCGCCAAAGAAGCATCGACCGGCGCCGCCGGTCTTTGGAGACACACCCTGGCAACACTGCGGCTCTTACTGCTGGGATTCGCTATCGGCACGGCGGTCGGCCTGCTCATGGCCTTTGCGCTGCATGTTGTCCCGTTCCTGAAATCATCGCTCTATCCTTTAATTATTCTTAGCCAAAACGTGCCTACGATCGCGCTCGCTCCCTTGCTCATGATCTGGTTTGGGTTCGGCATTCTTCCGAAGATCATCGTGATCACGCTCGTCTGCTTTTTCCCGGTAGCCGTCGCGGCGATGGACGGGCTAAGCCGGGCCGACCGCGTCATGCTGGATTACATGAGAATGGCCGGGGCCTCCAAGGGCCAGATCTTCACCAAGTTGGAGATTCCGCACGCCCTTCCCTCCATTCTGTCGGGGATCAAAATTGCGGCCACCTATAGCGTCATGGGTGCAGTCATCGCCGAATGGATCGGGGCCGACAAAGGCATCGGCTACTACATGATGCTGCAGAAGTCGTCTTTTCGCACGGACAAAATCTTTCTCGCCATTGCCATCATCGTCGCCATTAGCCTGGCTATGTTCGGACTAATCGCCTTGCTGGAAAAATGGCTGATTCGTTACAAACCGGCGAAGGACGACAAATAGAAGGGAGGCATCGCCATCATGCTTACGGAAAAATCTCATCTCGCCTCCCCAGAGGCATTGGAAATTCGGGATATTAGCTTGACCTTCCGTGAACGACGCCAGCATCTACCGGTGCTGAACGACATTTCGTTATCGCTCCCCGCCGGTAAATTCATTTCTATTATCGGCCCTTCCGGCTGCGGCAAAAGCACGCTTTTCCACGTCATCGGAGGTCTGTTGAAGCCGGATCGGGGAAACATCCTTATGGGAGGACAGAACGTAACCGGACAGCGCGGGCTCATCAGCTACGTACCGCAAAAGCCGGCCCTGTTCCCCTGGCGGAATACGCTGGACAATGTGCTCCTTGCCCGTGAACTAACAGGCGGAGCAAACGAGGCTGCGCACGAAGAAGCGCGCGCATGGATGAATCGTGCCGGGCTGGGCGGCTTTGAAAAAGCTTACCCGCACATGCTGTCTGGAGGCATGCAACAACGGGCCTCCTTCCTCCGCGGACTTCTCGCCCCGCAGGAAGTGATCTGTCTCGATGAACCGTTCAGCTCTCTGGACGAATTGACGCGAAGCGACATGCAGCGCTGGCTGCTCGATCTTTGGGAAGACAGCCGCCGTTCGGTGATCCTCATTACGCACAGTGTCGATGAAGCGCTGATTCTGTCCGATACGATCTATTTGTTATCGGGCCGCCCGGCTGCCGTGCTGCACCGGGTGGATGTGCCGTTTACCCGTCCCCGGCGGGAAGACCTGACGGAGGATCCCGGCTTCTTGGAACTTAAACGTGAAATCGGAGCACGTATGAAAGAAGAACAACGTAAAAAGCCAATCTGACAGGCGGCTCTTCCGCCTGTCAGATTGGCTTCTTAACTAAGGCTCGCGTTATTTACAATGAATAAATATCCAGCGTCTGTTCCGGCAGTATCATCATGGCATGAACGATTTCGGGATCAAACTGAGTGCCTGCATGCCGGATCAGTTCCAGCCTGGCCTCGTACAATTTGATTCTCCGGCGGTAAATTTTGTTCGACGTCATCGAGTCAAAGGCATCGATGACAGCACAAATACGGGCTCCCAACGGAATTTTCTCCTCGCTTAGCCCCTCCGGATATCCCCTGCCGTCCCACCGCTCATGATGATATCTTACAATATCGACAATTTCCTGTCCGAATCCCGGATTGCTCTCCGCCATCCGGGCTCCGATGACCGCATGGTGCTTGAGCTCCTCCCATTGGTCATTCGTCAAAGGATTACGCTGAGTGATAAGCTCCCGCGGAATAAGTGTTTTGCCGATATCATGCAAAAAACAGCCCCTGACCAATTGCTCGGTTTGCTGCTCCGGCAATCCCAGCGGTATCGCTATCTTCTCGGCCAGCATGGCTACTCTGGAACAGTGGTAATAAATTTCCGGATGTACTTCCCTCAACGCCAGAAGCCATTGCCCGGCATCCGGATCCTGGTCCAGTTTCAGTTGTCCTATTTCAATACTTGAAGCAACCACCGGTCCCGCCCCCTAGTGCCTATTTCTGTATATTTCGAAAAACGCAAAAAATGGTAGTTTTGTAATGGAACACTTTAACATTATAGGTCAAAAGTTATGAATATGCATAGGGATTTTTGACGAATTTTGGTGAATTTAAAGATATCTTTAAGGAAATATACCCAAGCAGAAGGAGTGAAACCGCCTTATGAATCACCATACCAACTCTGATTCGGATTCCGTTTTCCCTTTGATTGACGCTCATATCCATCTCGATCATTACGAGGAAGAAGACAGACGGCAGCTCCTGCAGGATGCAGCCGGATATGGATTAAAGGCATTGATCGGCGTATCGATGAATCTGGCTTCGTCTCAAATCAATCTGGCATTGGCCTCCCAGTATCCGGGTCTCGTTATTCCGGCATTCGGCTACCATCCCGAACAACCCGTGCCTTCTCAGGAGGAAACGCTCGCGCTGCTGGATTGGATGAAATTGCAAGCTTCCCGCATGGCTGCCGTAGGGGAAATCGGGCTGCCTTATTACACCCGGCTAGAGGCCGAGAATCAGGGCAGGCCCTTCGACCTTGAGCCTTACATCGCCCTGCTGGATCAGCTTCTGGAGCTTGCGAAGCACCTTGCCAAACCCGTTGTGCTTCATGCCGTCTATGAAGACGCAGATCTGGTTTGCGATCTCCTGGAACGCCATGGAATACGGCAGGCGCATTTCCACTGGTTCAAAGGTTCGGAACATACCGTGCGCCGTATGGCAGAGCGCGGTTACTACGTCTCCTTCACGCCGGACCTACTCTACGAGCCGGAAATCATGGAACTGGCGCGGAACTATCCCGCTGACCTCGTCATGGCAGAAACCGACGGCCCGTGGCCATTTGAAGGCCCATTTGCCGGACAGGCTACCCATCCGGCCATGGTTCGTGACGTCGCGGCGGCATGGTCCCGGCTGCACGGGGTAAGCCATGAGGAAGGATGCCATATCCTGTTTAACAACGCCCGGCGATTCTACGGCCTATAACGGGCGTGCGGCCCTGCTACAGGGGGGCAGCCTGCGGGTTTTGCGGCCGCAGTTCCTTTCCGGTTTTGCGGATTCGAGTCCCCGGTCACTGACTGCGAACTGCGGGTGCCCGCCGCTAGCCACGAACTGAACTTCGTAGTGCCGGTTGAGGCCAACCGAATTGCGGATGGCGGTTGCCGAATTTTCGCTACAAGTTAGACTATGGGCTACGGGCGGCGGGCCCCTCGCCGGTTCTAACGGACACAGCGGACCTTAACGGCTCAAAATCATGGAGAAAAATCGGCTAACGGACATGAGAGACGTTATTCATCGTACTGTGACATTATTATTCGGAATTCTGCCTAATTAAGGTCTCTGGTGTCTGTTAGCTTTTAAAAAAGCAAAATCGGGGGGGATTAACGCCTCCCATGTCCGTTAGAGCCCCGCGCATCGGGTCGTCTAGGGCGCTAATTTAGCAGTGAAGCCGGCTTGTCGCCTCGTTAACAGGCCCTATTGACAATGGACTTCTCAAATGTAATAATTTGATCATTATCTAATTAGCTTAACGTGAAATCATTTTGCCAGGAGGATGCTTCATGCAGCTAGACCGTATAGTCCAGTTTCATAAAACGATTGGCGACGTCACCCGCATCCGGATCATCGCTTTGCTGAAGAACGGGCCGCTTCATGGGCAAGCACTGGCCGGAAAATTGGGCGTCTCGCCTCCCACCATCACCCATCATATGACCAAATTGCGTGAAGCCGACCTGATTTTTGAACGCCGGGACAAGAACACGATCTATTTCTATTTAAATGAAAAAAGCCTTTCCCTACAGGCTCAGGCTATAATGAACATCGGAACGAACGGCGACTCCGAATCTGGGGGCGATAGTTATGCTGCAAATGAGAAGACCTTGGAGAAGATGGCTATCGTCCGCAACTTTTTCACCAAAGACGGGCTGCTGAAGCATTTGCCTGCGCAGCTCAAGAAAAAGCGGTTTGTCCTCGAGCATCTCGTGCAAGGTTTGGAGCCGCATAAGAAATACACCGAAAAAGAAATCAACGAGTACATTAAAAAATATCACGAAGACTTTGCTACGATCCGCCGGGAGTTTATTATGCATCATTATATGTACCGGGAAAACGGGATCTACGAACTGAATCCGCCGGAACTATGGGGGCGGTCTTGATCGCCCATGATGTGTTGACGTAAAGGAAACAGGGAATCCGGCATTAAGCCTGGTTCCCTCTTTTTTGGATACCATTTCCCATCCCGGGATGATGCCGTCATTTTTTTCTCAAGGTTGTCTTCATCATCTCGTTCATACTCCATATGTACTTTATTATTTACAACAAAAAGGATCACAGAGCCGGGTAGCAAGCTGTCTGTGATCCTCCTCCTGAATTTTTTAAAATAATTTAGTGTACCTCGTAATTATGGCCATAGTTATTATCCCAATATGTTTGCCCGCCAGTTGTATACGAAATTGCATATTTTACATTTGTAGCGCCCGGAACGTTGAAGCTGTAGTTCCAATTTTCAACACTATCGAAATTATTCAAGGAGCCGTTATAAGTGGCGTAACCCTCATGAGTCGTTGCCCAGTTGTCCGTGGTGTACAACACTTTTACAGTTTTGGCCGGATTCAGATTTTTCACGTAGATATTGCCGCTGAATGTACCATTGCTCAGAGTACTGTTGGCATTAAGCACATTTGGAGCCCCCAGAATCACGGATCGTAGTGGAACTGTACTACTCACTTCATTGTAATAATTCGCTAACCCGTTGTTATCCCAGTAGGTCTGGTTATTCACTTCGTATTTAATGGCGAAATTTACAAATTGCAGATTCTTCAACTCGGAATGATCTGTGGTAGAATCATTTGTGAAAATGCTAAAATGCCATCTCTCATGGCTCGCATCCGTCGCCCCTGCGTAAGACGCACTCGTATCATACCAAGTTACGTTATCTGTCGTGTAATGGACAGTCAAATTCTTCACGGGACCCAGATTAGCAACTTCAATATTGCCGCTGAATCCGACATATCCAGATTTATAAACAACGCTGATATCCGAGTCGATAAGCTTGACCTCATTACTGCTGGCAAATGCCGATCCGGCAAAAGACATACCAAAAATCAGAGTAAACAGCATCCATCCTGCAAATAGTTTTTTCATTGCTTTCACAGTTCTCTCTCCTCTAATTTAGATTTTTGCACCACGGTCAGCCGATAAAGAAGACATAGGTAGATAATTCCTACGCCTTTATTGTTCTTCTATCCTCCCATCCTTTAAAATTTGGAAAGTAGATGTAATTTCATGAATGTAAATCATTTCCTTATAATACAATAACTCTCTCTCAGTTTTAGGTAAATAGTCAAGAAGTAGCATTTTTTAATATTTATGTTAATTTTTACCGCAGAAAGTCTGGATGACGGTCGTGCCGGACTGGATACGGGGGCGGTTCATCGGGATGCTCGCCACCCTGCAAAATACGATCATGGGCACCGCAATGTTCCTGGGCGGAGTCTTGCTGGAGGCCTTTTCGCCCCGCATGTTAGGCCTCGCCGGCGGAGTATTGCTGACCGTGATGGGAGCGGGATTCGCTGCCGTTTACTTTTTATCCCGCCACCGATTTCATAATGTGGCCGATTGCGAAGACGACGATGCCGCAGCACAAACGGAGGCCACCCTCTAGGGCAGCCTCCGCTTTTGTTTATCCTTTATCATGGACAATGCGTCCATGTAATAACGTAAATATGACTTTGGCGTCCCGCCACTCCTCCTCCGGAGTTTGGAACAAATCCCGGTTGAGCACGGCGATATCCGCATATTTTCCCGGCTCCAGCGTACCCGTCTTATCCTCCAGGCCATTATGGTAAGCCCCTGAGATCGTCCATGCCTTCAGCACTTCAGCCATGGAAAGCCCGTTTTCCTTATGCCAGCCGCCTTCCGGCGAACCATCCGCAAACTTCCGGGCAGTTACCGCATACAGCGAGTCCGGCACGCTCGGATACATCAAGGGCAAGTCCGTCCCCATCGTCACAACAACGCCTTCGCGCCGCATCGTTCCGTAATTATAGAAATTCCCTTCCCGCTCTTCCCCCGCGAATTCACGCATATAAGCCGATTCCTCCGAATCGTTCATCAGCAAAATTTGCGAATATACCTCCGCAACGATGTCAGCTTGTCCCATTCGCTGCAAATCATCCGGATGAGTCAGCTCCAGATTAGCGATGGAATGGCGCAGCTTCGTTCCCGACTGCTCCCGGCATTCCTCCAGAATGCCGACCGCTTGCCGCACTGCGGCATCCCCTTCAGCATGGATGCACACCTTGAAGCTTCTCCGATCAGCTTCCAGCGCAGCCTGCCGCACCTTCCCGTAATCGACCGGCTTCCGGTTCGTCGTCGCTGCGTCGTTTGCGTACGGCTCCAACAGATCGCCGGTGAAATCGGCGATAATGCCGTCCGTCATCAGCTTATAGCCTTGGAAGCGGAGAAAGTCGCCCTGATAGTCGGCCGTGCATCGTTCCCCGAACGCAAAATCGATCGGCCGCGAATTCGGCTGCGAGCAGAAATTGACCCGAACGCCGAGCCGGCCTTCTTTTTCCAGTGATTCCAGGATATCCAGCATCCCCAAATAATCGTCAAAGGCGATATCTTTGATCGAGGTGACGCCGCGTTTCGCCAGCATGGCTCCGAAATCGGTGAATTTCCGCGCCATCTGCTCCTTGTCGCTCGCCAGCTCCCGCAGCAGTTCGGCGACCGCTTCGGGATGGCAGGCATCCGGAGTAAACCGATACTTCTCCATCGCTTTGGCATTCATCCAGCAGTAGCTGCGCTCTGCGTTGAATAGCGCGACGGCTCGTCCCGGAAAGACCTCATCCAGCGGCGCCTGCGGAGGCTCCTCCCCCCACGCTTCGCCCGGCCAGCCGTGTCCGTAAATATCGCTTCCCTCCGGAAGCCCGGCCGCATAGGTTTTCACCGATTCAAGGGCTTCTTCCCAAGACCCGCAGCCCGACAGATCCAAGCCTAGCGTAATCAACACGCTTCCCGTAAAAAAAGTGTGATTGTCGTGAAATCCCGCAGTAATCAGCGCACCGCCGAAATCCCGAACCACCGTGTCGGGCCCAATCCAGGCATCCGCTTCTTCCTTCGGCCCGACCGACGTTATCACATTTCCCGAAACCGCCACATATCCGGGCTCCGGCTTATCCGCCAGGCCGGTAAACAGGCTATCCGAGACCAACACCAAATCTGCCCGTTCCGTCATCATCATCGCCTCCTTTTAGAATATGAACCCGGCCGCCAGATAAGCTCCCGCGGAAAGCACCAGTGCAATCAAAGCATACGGAATCGTGGAGATACCGTGCCTGTATAGATCGATTTTCCCGGAAGCGGAAACCACGATACCTGCATCCGAGTAGAAGCACGCATTGCTGCCCCAAATCCCCGCCGAGATCAGCGCGCCGATCGTGAGATAAGGATTGGCTCCCGTCGCCTCGCAAAGAGGGATCAGAATCGGAATCGCCATAATGTACAAGGCCCAGTTCAGCGATACCAGGAACTCCGTAATCGAGAATGCCGCAAAGATCAGGAACGGCAGCAGAGCAGCAGATACCTTCGAGCCCGTAATCCCGACGATATACTCGGTAAATCCGATTTCATCGACGGAGTTACTTACGACGAAAGAAACGATCAGAAGCACGGTAAGCATCAGCATGTCCTTCATACCGCCCAACAGGGTTTCGATATACTCCTCAGCATTGAAAATACCCTGAGCAATAAACACAATCGCCGTAACAATCACCGTGACGATCAGCCCCATTTGAATGTTCATGTCAAAGTAAATCGTGGAAGCCAGAAGCACGATGATCGGAATGAAGAAATTGATGATCTTCGCCGGCTTTTTCACCGGTTTCTGCGCCACGTCCTCTGCAGCAACAGCGGCAACGGCGTCCGCAGCTTCCGGCGTCTCGTCTTCAGGGATTTCCTCCGGAGATACCGAACCCCCGGCGGCAACGCGTGCATAAGCCTTTTTCATCGGTCCGATCTTCGGAATAATACCGATTATTGCGAGCAAGGTCACTAGAATAATGATGATCGGATAGAACAGGAACGGTACCATTTTCATATACTCTGCCATGCCCTTACCGGGCGCCGCGAAATGGTTGGCGACAAGCAGACTGGCGATAAATATCGACCACGAGCCGATCGGATGCAGCGTACATGGCGGAACCGCGGTCGTTCTCAACACCATGGCGTTCATTTCGCGCGGAGTTTTGAACTTGTCGTTGACCGGCGTCATGCAGGTTCCGACCGTTAATGCGCTTAGGTAATCATCGATCGACAGCAGCAGGGTCATCAGATAGGTGATGAACAGCCCCATTTTGCCGCCCTTCGCTTTTTTCGATGCCCATTCGCCGAATGCCGCCGCCACGCCGCTCTTCTCGAACACGGCGATCAGACAGCCGAACAGCATAAAAATCACGATCAGCGACAAATTATCCGGATCACTAAGCTGCTCGATGAGCTTATCATTGTAAACGGTCAACGTTTGCGCCTTATATTTCATAAATACGGCCAGAAAGCTGCCCCACAGGAAGCCTTCCAGAATTTTTCTCGTGGTAAGCACGAACAAGAACATGACTACCGGTGGAACCAGCGTCCAGACCCCGTAGCTTTCCGCACCCTTCGGCGCTGCAAAACCGATAACTATAAATACGATGAGAATGGCCAAATAAACGACTTTATTCTGCTGAACCGCCCAGAATCTTTTGGCTTTTTCCATGAATATGCTCCCCTTTGCCCTTCAAAGGATTAGAATCTTTCAGACATAAGCTTTGCCGTAACCGAACGAGCCTTCCACCAGGCAGATTTGCGCCGAAAACGCCGCCGCCTTCCGCAATCCCTCAATGACTGTCCCTTCTCCAGGGAAATGCCCCTTTCTCCAGCCGGAATCCAGCAAATGGATCAGAAACGCCGTTACGAAAGCATCTCCGGCCCCCATCGTGTCGACAGGAACGACATAATCGACTTTCCCTTCATAAAACCGGACGCCGTCATAGAAGAGCGAACCTTTCGAGCCCCGGGTAATCAGGGCCGCGCCAGCGCCAAAACCGGTTACCCGCTTCAGCATTTGCTCGATCTGCGAAGTCGTAAGCTCGCTGCACGACAGCAACGCAAAATCTATATAAGGACAAACCTTCGCCAAATAAGCGTCATCATGGAACTGGGGTTCATCCGAAAAGTCGAACGATACAAGCGCATCCAGCCCGCGCAGCTTCGGCAGCTCATTCTCCAGTCGCGAAAAGCAACTGGAATGAATCAAACGAAAATCCTGCAGATAATCAAACTGTGCCTGTTCCACCTCGATGGGCTGCTCCGTGGAGATACCGCCTTCGTTCCAATCGACGAATACCCGGTCCCCATCCACCAAATTGACCTGGCAGTAACCGCTTACACCATTGCGATCAATGCATTGTGAAATATCGATTCTTTCTTTCAAAAGCGATGCTTTGATCAAATCCGCTGCTTCATCACGCCCGAACACGCCCAGATAGGCCGAATTCACGCCCAGCTTTTGGGCGTAAACCGCAAAATTAACCGCATTCCCTCCGGGATACATCACCCCGGTGTGCTGATATTGGTCGACGACATTGTCACCGAATCCGATAACTTTCATGGTTCCTTATCTCCTTTCCCCTCGTGCGAAAATCATTCCGGTCCGGTCCGAAGCTCCTGGCCTCGGACCCGATCCTACCTTAAGCATCCTTGAATCTTAATATTCCACGGTTCTGTAATATCTGCGGGTCGACAACGGATGATTGCGCTGCGCCTCCAACTGCACGCTCACACGCTCAAACAGCGAGGCGATGATCAGCGGGGACAAATACTTGCGGAACTGGTCGCTGATTCCCTTCAACTCGTATTCCTTCGTATCGAATATGCTCAGCTTGTCCGTATATTTCCGGGCAAAACGTTCCACCCGCTCCATCAGCGGACGGCTTTCGTCTTCGCCGGTCATCAGGATCATGCTCGTGTCCCGTTCGACCAGTTCAAGCGTGCCATGGAAAAATTCCGCGGCATGAACCGATTTGGTGCGGATCCATTGCATTTCCTCCAGCACGCACATCGCATAAGAATACGTCTCTCCCCATACGCTTCCCGATCCGATCAGCATATGGTAGGTTTCATCTTTGTATTTGTTGACGAAAGCTTCGGCCGGCCCCTCCGTTGCCCGTTTCACGTCCAACAGCACTTCGGGCATGGCCTCCAGTTCATCCGCAAACCGCGCATATTCCGGAAACTCGCCCCGGGCGGCCAGCAATTTGAAAATGAGCAGGTACAGCTGCAAATAAATCGAATCGGAGGCCGTATCGTTTTCCGAATAATTTACGAGCGTATAGTCGGTTAAGTCAGCCAAAGGCGTGCCGAGCTCGCCGACGAGGCCGATGGTGGTAGCCCCTTTATCTTTGCAGAATTTCGCGGCCTCCACGGTTTCCTTCGTGGTTCCGGACAGCGAGGACAGGATCACCAGGGAATCCGGACCGAACTGCTTGTGGTCGTAAAGCACGAATTCCGCTGCGATTTCCGCATATACCGGCAGGGTTGACGTTGTTTTGATCATATATTCAAAAGGATACATAATCGCGATCGACCCACCGGAACCGATCAAGAACAAGTTTTTGTAGCCGCGTGCCGTGAGCTTCTCGCCGATCTCCTCGATTTGCCCGCGCAGGCCGACCGCACCTTTCGTTACTTTCCGGAAATTGTCTTCGTTAAAGTTAAACATGCCTGTTTCCTCCTTCTTAAGCTGCACTGAAATCGCTTTAATGGTATATACCATATTGATTGGTATATACCATTTATGGATTTAGTATAACTTCATAGTTTAGAGGAAGTCAATGCTTTTTCCGATATTGGTATATACCAATATCGGAAAAAGTTAATTTAAAGACTCAATTCGGTATAAAAGCTGACGATGTCGCCGCGCGTGACCGATTGCGAAAATTCGATGCTCCGCCCTTCCGTATCATAGGCGACCGTTTCCAGTAAAATGCAGGCGCTTTCGTTTTGGATCTTTAAAAGCCGGCTCTCCATCTCGTCGCTGATCGCAATCCGGGTATACTGGCTCGCTTTATGCAGCTGGATCGAGTAAATGTCCTCCAAAATTTGATACAGGGATACATTTTCATTCATGTACTTCTCGATGCCCTGGCAATAACGGTACGGAATTTGCGAAAGTTCGATGGCGACCGGAATCCCGTCGGCCAGCCGCAATCTTTTCAGCGAGAAAAGCATTTCGTCCCCCGACAGATTCAACGCCTTCGCCACCGAAGAGGTTGCCGGCACCATCTTCATGTCCAGCGTCTGCGTCGTCGGTTTCATCCCGATATCAAGCATCGCTTTGGAAAAGCTGTTGAACGTAAAATCCATCCGGATTTTCTTGTTGGATACAAACGTGCCGGCCCCGACCGTCCGTTCCACGAAGCCTTCCCTCTCCAGCAGCGAAAGGGCGTGCCTGGCCGTCATCCGGCTGATTTTGTGCCGTTCCGCGAGATCGCGTTCGGACGGAAGCTTGTCTCCCTGCTTGAGCTTGCCGCTCTCGATGTCCTCCACGATCATTTCCTTCAACTTCTTGTAAAAAGGCACGGATTCCTCCGTTTCAAAATTTTTCATAAGGTCTACCTCTTAAATTTAATCATAGTATGAGTCCTATTCCATTATATGGAGGGTTCGAAATAAAGTCCATGGCCCCTGCCGTTTTCTCCCCCTCCGTGCAATTACTTCAATTCGAACCCTCGCCGCCGCAAAAACTCCCGCATATGAAGCCGGGCGGGCTGGGCAAGCTTCTCAGCCATCAACACGGACCATGGCGTATCCTTCACTCCGCCGGTCCGCTCCCTGAGGTACTTCACCATTACTTCATCGTATTGCTCCACGCCGTTTTCCGAACGCTCGCGGTCATACTCGTTCCAATGCAGCACCGCTTGCTGAGGCAGGCGCGGGCGGTGGCCCGGCTCCTGGTCGGGATAACCGACGCACATCCCGAACACGGGATATGCCAACTCCGGGAGGTCAAGCAGTTCGGCGACTTCCTCGCTCCGATTGCGGATTCCGCCGATGTAGACGATACCGAGCCCGAGCGATTCTGCGGCGACAGCCGCATTCTGGGCCGCCAGCGCCGCGTCGACCGTAGCCACGATAAAATTCTCCGTCGTGTCCTCATAGGTTTCCTGCTCCGGCAGATGCCGCTCCGCGGCGGACTTCAATCGGGACAGGTCTCCGCACCAGACGAGGAAAACCGGGCATTCCCCAATGTAGCTTTGATGTCCGCAAAGCTCCTCCAGCTTGTCCTTCCGTGCCTGATCGGTGACCGCGATCACGCTGAACGCCTGGACATTGCTTGAGCTGGATGCCATCTGGGCCGCCCCTACGATATCCTCAATCTGCTCCCGGGTAACCGGCTGCGCGGTGTATTTCCGAATCGAGCGGTGATTTTTAAGCTGCGCGATGACGTCATTCATTCCTTATTCACTCCAAACGTCTTAATATAAATTGTACCGCTTGCGCAAGATAGGTTTCCGAAAAGTCTTCCCGGATATCCGTAAGTTGTTCCAGTCCCTTTAATATAACCACTAGTTTTATTATCAAACTTTCATCTCCGGCGCGCAAGGTCTTCAACTTGAACACCGGAATGCTGGCGATGGGGACAGCCAGCAAAAAACATCCGGAATCATGCAAGCAACCGGTAACTTGGCGTTGTTGACTTGCGACCGACAACTCCATCCGGGAGCAAAGTCTTATTTACGGCCCCATTACTCCTGGTTTGGCGGTCCTGGGGAAACTAATGCTTTTTCCGGAACGTCTATATGTTGAAAGGGAGGTTATCTCATGAGGGTCAAACAAATTGCGGTTGTTCTGCTAGCTTCTTCCCTTCTTCTGAGCGCCTGCGGTAACCATAAAGACAGCGAATCCAGCACGTATGCCGAATCCGGCAATAACCCGAAAACAAACAGCCGGGAGATCATCGACAAAGGGGATTTAAACGATTTGTCCGGCAGTTTGAACGGATCCCAAATGCAGCCGGACGGTTCGGGTTCAGCCCCCGACGGTGGAACAACCTCAGAAACCGATTCAAGTGAGGGTGATCCGCCCTTGGACAAGGAAATGAAGGGGACGGCCGGACAGCTGTACAGCCTTGCTTTTCATGCCATGTTTGAGATGGATGAAGGTTTGAATTCCGACATGAAGTACATTGCTATCGATTTCAGCGAAATGACGCAACTAACGGAACAAGATAAAACCTACATTTTGGCCTCCTTCGATTCCTATGGGGTGGAAGTCCGGGACGCAGCCTTTGATGAGCTAAAACAGGAAGAAGGCTTCAAGGACAAAATGGTGCTGGAGGGCATCCTGCTGCAGGTCAAAAAGGTAGATGTCAGCGAAGCTGCCGCCGTGATCGAAGGTTCCAAGTATCGAGCCGGTAACGGAGCCGTCGGGACCAAAATTACACTAAAGCTTGAAGACGGGTCCTGGAGCGTAAGCGATGCCGGAACGACCTGGATTAGCTAAATGGGTTCAAGGCACGCATAGAGTTTCCATTCTGAAACGAAAACCGATTGTCCCCAAGTCATGCCAGTGACTGCGGGGATATTTTTTTAAGTTAGTAATTTACAATATATTCAAAAAGTAATATCATATAAATATCAAAATAATATTTAACTCAAAGGAGTGCTCGGACATGTTGAAAGAGAGAGAACTTTCTTATTTAAACGGCTTTATCGCCCTGGTGTTCATTCTGGGAATTACGGGTGCTGGCGTTTATCTGATTACGTTGGGGGACGTCCTTCCTATGGTCATCGGTATTATCGCTTGCTGTGCTGCCTTCGTGCTGCTCACCGGCTTAACGATCGTACAGCCGAATCAGGCCAACGTCGTGACCTTTTTCGGACGTTATATCGGCGTCATCCGCAAAAGCGGCTTCTACCTGGCGATACCGTTTTCCACCCGGAGAAGAGTCTCCCTGCGGGTTCGTAACTTTAACAGTGCGAAGCTGAAAGTAAACGATGTGAGCGGAAATCCGATTGAAATCGCCGCCGTTGTCGTATTCTCGGTGGTCGATTCGGCCAAAGCCCTGTTCGAAGTCGATGAGTACGAAACTTTCGTCGAAATTCAAAGCGAAACGGCCCTGCGCCATGTGGCCAGCAAGTATCCGTACGATCAGCCGGATACTACCGGATTCTCCCTGCGCGCCAATACGGAAGAGATCGCACTGGAATTGACCGATGAATTGCAGAAACGCCTGACCATTGCCGGAGTAAAAGTGATCGAATCACGGCTGACCCATTTGGCTTACTCGACGGAAATCGCCAGCGCGATGCTGCAGCGTCAACAAGCCGAAGCGATCATCGCCGCCCGGGAAAAAATCGTCGACGGCGCCGTCACGATGGTTCAAATGGCCATCGCCCGCCTGCAAAGCGACAATGTGGTCGAACTGGACGACGAACGGAAAGCCGCCATGATCAACAACCTGCTCGTTGCCGTCGTATCCGACCGTTCCGCCCAGCCGGTCATCAATGCGAGCACGTTGTATTAAGGGGAGCTATTTACAATGGCCGGCAAAAAGAGCTTTCCGCTGCGCCTGGACCCCATTCTTTATGAAGCTTTGGAGCGCTGGGCAGCTGACGAATTCCGAAGTGTGAATGGTCATATCGAATATCTGCTCCGGGAAGCTTTACGGAAAGAAGGGCGTCTTCCTTCGCCACGGGGGACGGCCCGCAAGGAGGATAAGAGTGATGCAGAACACTAAGAAGATCCGCAAGCCATGGTGGGTATCGAAATCAACGGCTCTGCTGCAGGAGTACGCGCCTTCCGCACGCGGAACCTATGTCCCCGCGTCGTTCAAAGACTGGAAATACACGGGGCAGCATGTAAAGATACCATTAGGCCATGGATTGGGTACGATTATTGTAACAGCAACGGATTCCGATTCCGATTCTTCAAACCAACTGGTCGTCGGCATGAAGTACAGCTATTCTCCCCGGCGTAAACTGGAATTCCATCTATGCAAATTAAGTCGTCCGCTATTTCTGCCGTTTCATCCGCAGCTTCGCCACGTTACGCTGCCCAATACGGCCATGAATAAGCAGTTTCACGCCAAAGCCTCGCATCCCAGCCTGCTCCGTTCCATATTGAAGCAAGATGGGCTGCATGAGGAGTTGGAAGCCCAACCTTCCGCTTATATCAAGCTCCAGCCCAATAAACAGATGGCGATCCTGAGCTTGGACGAAACCAGCAAAAAGCCGGATACTCACCTCTTGGACCGCAATATCAAGCTGATGAAGCATTTCATTGCCGCACTCCACGAACAAGGCTATATCCGGGAAAAAAATAAATAGCAAGCATACAAGAAGCCTTCCGCGAACCGAAGAATCTTGGTTCAGGGAAGGCTTCTTTCTTTAAAAATTCATTTACAATTTGACTCTTTGCAGACGGAGTGCGTTAAGCACTACGGACACCGAGCTGAGCGCCATGGCCGCCCCGGCGAGCCAAGGGGCGAGGAAGCCTATGGCGGCTACCGGGATGCCGATGGTGTTGTACGCCAACGCCCAGAAGAGATTCTGCTTAATATTGCCCATCGTGCGCTTGCTCATCAGGATGGCATCCGGAACCCCTTGGAGGTCGCCGCGCATCAGCGTGACGTCCGCAGCTTCCATGGCCACGTCCGTGCCGGTGCCTATAGCGATCCCGACGTCCGCGATCGCCAGCGCCGGGGCATCATTGATGCCGTCGCCGACCATGGCTACCTTGCGTCCCGACTCCTGCAGCTTCTTCACTTCTGCGGCTTTGCCTTCCGGTAGTACCTCGGCCAATACTTCATCGATGCCGACTTCCCCGGCAATCGCCTTGGCCGTTCTTTCGTTGTCGCCGGTAATCATGACGACGCGCAAGCCAAGCTCCTTCAGCCGGGCGACTGCTGCCTTGGAGGTTTCCTTCACTGTGTCGCTGACGGCAAGCATCCCGGCGTACACCCCGTCGATGGCGATCAATAGCACGGTCTTCCCCGCTTCCTCCATCGCCGTCATTGCGGCGAAGGCGGCGCCGGCGTCAACGCCCTCCCGCGCCATCAAGCGGCGCGTTCCGGCCAGCACGCGGCGGCCTTCCACCACGGCGGCGATGCCATGGCCGGGCACCGCCTCGAATGCGGAAGCTTCCGGCAGATCGAGGCCCCGTTCCCGGGCCCCGGCTACGACCGCTTCCGCCAGCGGATGCTCCGAGCTGCGCTCGGCACTGCCGGCCAGGCGCAGCAGCTCTTGCTCGTTCCAGCCTGCGGCCGGAACGACTTCGTTCAGCTCAGGCTGTCCGCGGGTGATCGTGCCGGTCTTGTCGAGCACGATCGTATCCAGCGCCTGAGCGCTCTCCAGATGCTCACCGCCCTTGAACAGGATGCCGTATTCGGCCGCCCGGCCGGATCCGGCCATAATCGAGGTCGGCGTCGCCAGACCCAGGGCACAAGGACAAGCAATGACGAGGACGGCGATCGCCTTCTCCAGCGCTTCCGGGAAGTTCCCCGGCTGCACCAGGAAGAACCAGACCAGGAAGGTTACTACGGCGATGCCTACTACGATAGGGACAAAGATACCGGAGATGACATCGGCCACCCGCTGGATCGGCGCCTTCGAGCCCTGAGCCTCCTCAACGACCCGGATGATCTGGGCCAGGGCGGTTTCATGGCCGACCTTAGTCGCCCGGACGCGGAGTGCGCCGTTTTTATTAACCGTGGCGCCGATGACCGTATCGCCTTCTTTTTTCTCCACCGGAATGCTTTCCCCGGTTAGCATCGACTCGTCCACGGCCGATATGCCAAACACGACTTCGCCGTCGACCGGGATTTTCTCACCGGGCTTAACGATCAAAATATCACCGGGTACCACCGCCTCAATCGGCACGGTCGTCTCCACCCCGTCTTTAAGCACAAGCGCCGTTTTGGCCTGCAAACCTATCAGCGTTTTTATCGCCTGCGATGAACGCCCTTTAGCCAAAGCCTCGAACCATTTGCCGAGCAGAATCAGCGTGATCAGAATAGAACTAGTTTCATAATACAGCTGGGGGGTATGCCCGTGCGGCATCGACAGGGCTTCGAAACTTAGATAGAGGCTGTAGAAATAAGCAGCCGATGTACCCAGCGCAACCAGCACATCCATATTGGCACTGCGGTTGCGCAGCGCTTTATAGGCGCCGACATAAAAACCGCCGCCGATGATGAATTGGACCGGCGTCGCCAGTACGAGCTGAAACCAGGGATTCATAAAAATCTCGGGGGTCCAAATGAACGAAGTAAAGGAAAAGTGTCCAGCCATGGCCCACAGCAGCGGAAAAGACAAAATCGCCGACAAGATCAGCTTGACTTTTTGCCGGGAAATTTCCTTGGCCCGGGCATCCTCGGTCTCCTGCTCGGATTTTTTGACCGCCGCACTGTATCCTAACTGACTCACTTTTTTCATGATGTCATCCAGGGAAACATCACCGGGCGAAAATTTGACCTGAGCCGTTTCCAGAGCAAAGTTAACGTTCGCCAGCTCTACCCCTTCAAGCCGGTTTAACCCCTTCTCGATCCGGTTGGCACAGGCCGCACAGGTCATTCCCGTAATTTGCAATGTCGTCGACTGATCATTTTTTGAAGCGGATATTGCCTTATCCATCTGTATTTCCTCCTTCACGCATACATACCGGGGGTATATTTCGAACGACAGAAAATAATTCTGTCTCACTTCTGGCTGGATTAAAACTTTGCTAACAACAAAATAATGCAGCCTTCACCGTGATCTAAGTTATAATGAGAGCCATTTATGAAACTACGTCGTACCCTTGCTCCTCGATGGCTTCTTTAATAGCTTTTACAGTCAGCTTGCTTTCGTCATAAGTGACGGCTACGCTTTTTGCCGAAAGATCTACCTTCGCCGTAGCGCCAAGCTCCTTCATAGCCCCTTCGACCGAATTGACGCAGTGATTGCACGACATGCCTTCCACTTGCAGCGTAACGTTTGTCATAAATAAGTACCTCCTAAATTAAGTTATTATTTCATTAATTTATTTACCGTAATCAGCAGTTCATCGACGACTTCCATCTCGCCCGCCTGAATGCGTTCAATGACGCAACTCTTCATATGCCCTTCCAAAAGCAGCTTGCCCACGCTATTCAATGCGGATTGAACCGCCGCGATCTGATTAAGGACATCGTCGCAGTAAGTATCCTTCTCGATCATTCCCTTGATCCCGCGGATCTGACCTTCAATCCGGTTAAGCCGGCTTGTCAGATTGCTCTTGACCGCTGCCGAGTGATGGCTATTTCTTCCGTGCCCCCCACTCTCGCAGCATGTCTCCGCCGCTTCGTGAGTTGTCTTCGTCGGCTCAAGTTCAGCAGCCATGCTCCACCTCCTTCCGCCTGCCTGCAAAAGGCTGGCGTTTTGTTGTCTTTTGCATCCTTATTATATTATACCCCCAAGGGGTATGTAAAGTCCTTTTTGAAAAATGATTATTTCGCTTATCATTCGCTCTTGGTCTCTGAATCTATTCACTTTAAAGTAATCGTTTACCATGTAGCTATCACCTTCCCAACAACAAAGGTAAATTTAACCATTTGTTCAACCGATATTATTTCAAAGTCCGTAAAATCACATTTTCACTAAAATCAATTTACATAGAATCAAATCTGCCAGGAGGTCTGAAATGAAAATTGATCTTTCGTATCAAGGCGCTTATTCTGCCCGCTTGAAAAATTCCGTGGATTGGCAGGACAATGCCGATTCCGCGGCAGGAAAAGAAATAGCAGTTTCAAAAAACGGACAATCCGTCAAACTAACGTATTCCAACGAGTTGATCCGGTTCAAAGATTATACGGGTGAAATATTCTTAATGGACATCCATGCACAGAACGGCGATCCTAACGATATTTTCTCTTACAAACCGAAGGAACAATGGCCGGTATTCAGCCAATATTTGTCCGAAACGAAATATTTTGATTCCTATGATGCAAAAGAAATTACCGAGATCGAATCGGCATTGCAAAAAATCATGGACGGCTTGGACACACTCCCTTCGCAGGAGGGTGAATAGATGTCGGAGAATAGCTTCTTCAAAGCATTATCTTTCTTTGGCAAGAAATCTGCCGAAGCAAAGATCAAAGGCCCCGCAAATCATCCTTCGGCAGAAGAAGGGGCGACGCTTCTTACCAATAGGGATAGATTTAACAGGGCCATCGGTTTTGCCATAACTTTCAAGAATTCCGAAGAAGGTCTGAGGTTCATAATCCAGGCGTTAGCCCGGGAGCATCAATCTCGCCTGATTTCCAGATTGATATTGGGAGAGCATAATTATCACGGCGGCGGCAATAGCCATGCAGCTTCCTTCGATAAACTGTTCTTCCCTTTAAACGAAGCCGTAACACCCGATGGCAATAGAGCGTCCAATTTGCTGGTCGGAAAGAACACTTACGCCGGAAAATTAAATTTAAAGAGAGATCCGCTTATATCTTCTCCCTGGAACGTAGGGCGCCTAAAAAGAGCGATTCATAATATCAGAGCAGATGATTGGCAGCCCGACGGAAATCATGACTATGAAATTTATTATCCGCAAAGGCTGGGTTTAGTGATCGGTGGCACGCATTCCTCTTCCATCGGTATCGTGAACGCCGAGGATGTCTATGTATCGGGATGTACGGAATATGACATGGGCATCCTTTTCCGATATGTCCATACGGATGGGGAATGGTATTATACTTCTCATGATAATAAACCGTTTCACAAAGTCGAATTCATTGAATTCGCGATCATTTATGAAATCGGCAAACTGATGTCCAATGTTCCCGTGATATCCTATATCCCTCCGAAAGACCCTTACGCGGACAATCCTGTTGTCCAAGAAATAAACCGGCTATGCAGCTCAAGAAACGACTCTGAATAGCAAAAAAATAAGCCGCAGCCTCCTTTCCCAAGGAGGCTGCAGCCTTTATATTATCCCTTCTTCCCTCACGCGGTGAAAAGAACGGAGAGAAAATTTGGAGCCGGAGAAGCGTCAGCGGTCGCCTTTGCCGTTGGATTGTAACCATCAGGATCAAATCAAGAAGTAATCCAACGGCAACAGCGATTGAAGGCCCAAAGTTTCTCTGAGTTCCGCCTTCACCGCACCCTCTCTTACCGATATCCCCAAATCATCGTGAACAGCGTACCGAATATAGTGACCAGGCCGACGAACAAAGCGTAGGCGATATTCGTATACAATTCCTTTTTGGAGCCATTCTCGCCGATGTGCATAAACAGGATGAGTTGAACTCCCATTTGGATGACCGCACTTACGAGAAGAATGGTCATTCCGACAGCCAGAGACAAGTCGAAGAAAACAACAGACAATGCAACAATGGACAGGATCAATGAGAACAAATATCCCATGACGTGTTTAACAGGGAATAGTTTTTTCATGTCACATCAGTCCTTTCAAATAGACGAAGCTGAAGATAAAAATCCAGACCACGTCCAGGAAGTGCCAATACAACGAGAATATAAACGACTTGTTCGCCGTATCGGACGTGAAGCCTTCACGCCCGATCTGAATCATCAGCCCGATGCCCCACAGCAGCCCCAGCGTTACGTGGGCGCCGTGCGTCCCGAGCAGGACGAACAGGCTGGACAGGAACGCGCTCGTTTGCAGCGTCGCACCTTCATTTACATAAGTTACAAACTCCATGATTTCGACCCCGAGGAACCCGGCGCCCAGCAGCAACGTGATGAAAAAGAACACCAGCGCCGGCTTTTTCAAGCCCTGCCGCATACTATTGATAACCAGGCCGATCGTAAAGCTGCTTGTAAGCAACAGGAACGTTTCGATCATGACCGGTCCGATTTCGAAAATCTCATGCCCCGACGGTCCGTTGCCCGTACGATTCCAAAGAGTAAAGTAGACGGCAAACAAAGTCGAGAACAGAACAATTTCAGCTCCGAGGAACAGCCAGAATCCGAAAATACGGTTGCTGTTTTCTTCGGAACGATACTCCAGCGGTAACGTATGATCTAATTTCACGCCTGTTCACCCCGCAATCTTGATTCCGTCTCCAGAATTTCTTTTACCGGGATATGCCGCCCATGGTCGCGTTCAAACGAGCGCACCGCCAGCATAACCACTACGCCGATGCCGGCGACGATCGCCGGTACCCACCAGCTGAACACCATGAAGAATCCGAAGAAGAAGAAAATGATTCCCAAAATAATCGGCTGCCCGCTGTTATTCGGCATATGAATTTCTTCAATTTCACCTTTGTAGAGCTGATGTCCGCCTTTTTTGGCTTCCCAGAACGGATCCAGCCCCTTAACTGTCGGTACAATCGCGAAGTTATACTCCGGAATCGGGCTGTGCGTACTCCACTCGAGTGTCCGCGCATTCCAAGGGTCACCCGTCTTATCTCTCGGAGCATAACGGAAGCTCCAGTAGATATTATAGACCAGCAAAATGAAGCCGATGGCAAGACCGACAGAGCCGATCGAAGCAAGTAAATTCAGCGGACCAAAGCCCGTACTTTCCGAATAAGTGTACATCCGACGCGTCATCCCTTTGAGTCCAAGGAAGAACAGCGGGAAGAACGTGACATTGAAGCTGATGATAATCCACCAGAAAGCACGTTTTCCCTGGCGCTCATTAAGCCGGAACCCGAACAATTTCGGGAACCAGTAGTAGAATCCGGCAATAACGGCGAACACGGTACCTGGAATAAGCACGTAGTGGAAATGGGCCACCAGGAACATCGTGTTATGGTATTGATAGTCGGCGCTCGCCATCGCAAGCATAACGCCGGTCACGCCGCCGATCGTGAAGATCGGGATAAAGGCGAGCGAGTACAGCATCGGCGTGGTGAACTCAATTCGGCCTTTCTGCATCGTAAAGAGCCAGTTGAATATTTTAACCCCGGTTGGTATCGCAATCGCCATCGTGGTAATCGAGAAGACACCGTTGACCATCACGCCGTGGCCCATCGTGTAGAAGTGGTGAGCCCATACAAGAAAGGACAGCAGCGAAATGACGACCATACTCCAAACCATGGATTTATAACCATACAAATTTTTCCGTGAGAACGTGGAAATAATTTCACTGTAAATACCAAACGCAGGCAAGATAACGATATATACCTCAGGATGCCCCCAAACCCAGAACAGGTTGGCCCAAAGCATATCCATCCCGCCATTGGCCATCGTAAAGAACTGCGACCCGAATAAGCGGTCGAACATCATTAACGCCAGCGCCACGGTCAATACCGGGAAGGCGAACAGGATAATGACGCAAGTAATGAGTACCGACCAGGTAAACATCGGCATCTTCATCAGGGTCATCCCTGGTGCACGCATTTTCAGAATCGTTGCGATAAAGTTGACGCCTGTCATCAGCGTACCGATACCCGCAATCTGAATCGCGATCGAATAGTAGTTATTCCCTACCGTCGGACTGAACTCCAAACTAGCCAGCGGGAAGTATGCCGTCCAGCCCGCATCCGGCGATCCGCCGATGACGAAGGAGATGTTGAACAGCATCGCTCCGGCAAAGAACAGCCAGAAGCTGACCGCATTGAGCCGAGGAAATGCCACGTCGCGAGCTCCGATTTGCAGCGGCACTACGACGTTCATCAAGCCGATAATAAACGGCATGGCCATGAATAGAATCATGATGACCCCGTGGGTCGTGAAAATTTCGTTATAATGCTGCCCGTCGAGCAGCCCATTGTCCGGCATAGCCAGCTGTCCCCGCATCAAAAGCGCATCAACGCCGCCGCGGAACAACATGAGCAGCGCGGAGATAATATACATGATCCCGATCCGCTTATGATCCACGGTAGTCAACCATTCGCGCCATAAGTAGCCCCATTTTTTAAAATAGGTCAGGCCGATCAGAATCGCTAACGATGCAACGACGATGCTGACCATCGCGCCATAAATCATCGGCTCGCCAGTGACGAAAAATTCGTCCCATTTCATGTCTAGCTAACTCCCTTCCGTTCTATTAATTGCCGTGCGAGCTATGATTTGCCGCTCCGGCATTGTCTGTACCTGTTTGTTCCATATCCATCTCGGAGTGGTCCATCTCGGAGTGGTCCATCTCGGAGTGGTCCATTTCTCCGGACTCCGAATCCATATTATCCATGCCTTCCGAACCCCCATGATTGTGACCGCCATTTTCGCCCTCTGGAGCCGGTCTGAAAGTCAGATGCGTAGACGCATACGTTTTTCTGCCGACATGGCTTTCTTTAAGCAATGCCTCGAATTCCTGCTCCGTCAGCTCCGGAGCTGTTGTTTTTACTTCTTCAAGCCATTCTTCGTATTCCTCAGGCGTCATGGCCAGTGCCTCAAACTCCATGTGAGCGAAGCCTTCGCCCGAGAAATTGGAGTTTTTGCCCATGTATGATCCCGCGTGCTCGGCCACAAGGTTAAGCTTGTTGACCATGTCGCTCATCGCATACTTCTGTCCGCCAAGCTGCGGGATCCAGAAGCTTGTGATCGGCCCATAGGCATACAATCTGAACTCAACCGGACGGTTCGTCGGGAAGTTCACATAGTTGACCGTCTCAATCCCTTCCTCCGGATAACTGAAGTGCCACTTCCAGTTGGAAGACGCCGCGTAAATCACGAGCGGTTTTTGATCTTCGTAGCCTTCAGGCACCTTCTCTACTGCGGAAGTACTCCGAACCGTAACGACCGATAAAACCGCAACAATAATGACCGGAATCGCAATCCAGGTGATCTCCAGCCATTTATTCCCCTCCACATGAGGCGGCTCATAGTCGGGAGCGGCTTTGGAAGCACGGTATTTGGTAAGCATGTAAACGTACAGAATATAGACAACCAGCAAAACTAGCGCCATTACCAGAATCGAGAAGATAATGACATTAGATTGCGTCTTGGCCACCGGACCTTTCGGGTTAAGTACAGCTAAATTGTTGCATCCGGTCAGGAGGACAAGAAACGCTGAAAAAACAGCTAACAGCAATCCCTTCCTTTTCATAGGATTCCGATACCCCTTTCTAAATTGCGAACCTCATCATCATGAGCGAGATGAATTCTTATATATCAGTTAAGTTTTATGTTAGGGAAGGAGCGAAATAATGACAATTCATAGAGATAGGTATATTTTCAATATTTTTACATTTAACATCTTGTCTCTTTCTCTCTTCTCTTCCTCCAATTCCGATTTAGGGTCGTTTAAGTTCGAATTTCGCCAAATTCGGCGATTTTGATAATTGTTCACATTGCTTCATCCAAAGGCTTGAGTTCGCAAAATTGTCATATATAGAATGGTTGTACGTGATATAAATCACTTACTTCTTCGTATCATTTGAATGACAGGCTTATAAATGTTCAGGGTCATAAAAAAAGAGCCGCCCGGCTAAATGACCCAGGCAGCCCTTGTAATACTGAATTAACCAGTTAATTTAGATGTTAAACTATAGCAGTTCTTTGCGAAGTTGTTCCGGCGTTTTCGGAGACAGCAGCCCGAACGGAATATCGAACACGGTTTTCGCTCCCGATTGTCCTTCTTTGGAGAGCTTGTACACCGCACGTGCATAGGCTACGAGCACACTTGCCGTAAATTCCGGATTGCTGTCCAGCTTGAGTCCGAATTCGATGATTTGCGTGCTGTTCTCCCCGGTACGTCCGCTGCGGAGAACGGTACCGCCGTGTGGCATGGTGGAGTGGTTTTGCTTAAGCTCCTCTTCACTGATAAAGTTTACGGTCGTCAAATAATCCGCAAAGTAATTTGGCATTTCTTTAATTTCCCGTTCGATCTTCGCCAAATCCGCTCCTTCTTCAGCTACGACGTAACACTCACGCAGGTGCTTCTCTTTGGTCGACAACTCCGGATTCTCACCGCTACGGACACGCTCCACAGCCGATTCGATCGGGATCGTATATTGCACTCCGTTCTTCACGCCCTGTACGCGACGGATGGCATCGGAATGCCCTTGGCTCACGCCTTTGCCCCAGAAAGTATACTCTTTGCCTTCCGGCAAGACGGCCTCGGCCAGCAAGCGGTTCAAGGAAAACAAGCCTGGGTCCCAACCGGTCGAGATCACGCTGACATTTCCGCCTTTGACCGCAGCCGCATTGACTTGCTCAAAATAGCCGGGGATTTTCGCATGCGTGTCGAAACTATCCACCGTATCAAACAAAGCCGCAAGTTCCGGTCCTTGTTCAGGAAGGTCGGTGGCCGAACCGCCGCAAAGGATCAGGACATCGATCTCGCCCTTGTACTTCTCCACCTCGGAAATATGTACGACGCCGTTTGCCGCCGCAACATCATTAGGGTGTCTTCTTGAAAAGATCGCGCTGAGTTCCATGTCCGGGTTTTGCTTGATCGCCTTTTCTACGCCACGACCCAAATTTCCATATCCTACTATACCCACCTTGATGTTCGATGCCACTAACGTTTCCTCCTTCAAATGTAAATATGTTTATCATTTTAACGCACTCCAGCGGATTTTTAAATATCTAACATATGGGGTGAAGAATTATCCCTCTTATTCATAGTACAATAAAGGGCTAATATTCACATTTTAGACATATTGAGCTTCAATATTGGATTGGATTAGAAGTTTTAGCTATACTCAACCGGAAATAATAATTGTAAAATGGTATCGAAATGTTAAATATGTCATTGCATTTGCGGGTGATACTCTTTGGTTTTCGTGAAAATTCGAAAAATCTTCTTGATCTTGATGCTCCTCTTGGGAAGTTGGTTCGCTGTGGGGCCGTCATCAGTTGCCGCTCACGCTCATGTCGTATCTTCATCTCCCGCATCCAATGAAGTATTGGCGGAATCCCCCACCTCGATCTTCATTCAGTTTGATGAGTCGATTGAGCCTGCCTTTTTCTCGCTGAATGTGCTTAGCCCTACTGGAGAGCGGGTAGATCAAAATAATGCCGCCATCGATCCGCAACATCCCGACAGGCTTGTCGCGGGACTGAACCCCCGGTTGGCTAACGGGGCCTACACCATCAAGTGGAAAGTCGTTTCCAGTGATGGACATCCGGTTAAGGGGACTATTCTTTTCCAAGTCGGCCCAACTGATGCAAATGCCGGTCCTCAGAGTAGCTCGGGCGAAGGGGATGATGCGCCTGGCGGGCCCAGCGGGGACCTGCTGGTTATCCGTTGGCTTTGGTATGCGGGAATGGTCATGTATTCCGGAACTATACTCTTCCATCTTGTTTTGCTGCCGCGCAGAGCGCGAGTTTCGGGACAGTTACTTACGCCCCGCAGCAAATCTGTGCTTCTCCTCGGCCTTGCGTTTACTGCTGCAGGCATCATCATTAGCCTGCCCCAGCAAGCCGTCAGCATTGCAGGCAGTTCATGGACACGCGTCTGGAATTGGAATCTGCTAAGAACAACCCTGGAGCAGACCAGTTTCGGTACCGTCTGGTTCATTCAGTTGTTGCTACTGTTGTTGCTAGCCGGGACAACGCTGCTCTTAACCCACAGCAGCCAAGCTCGCCGCCCGCTTCACGGTCTCGGCAGCCTTGTTGTTGCCGGAGCCGCCTTTCTTTTCAGTCAGGGGCTCTTTCTCTCCAAAGCATTCATCGGCCATGCGGCCGCTGCGGAAGGAAAGACTCTGGCCATAGCCGCGGATTATTTGCATCTGTCTTCTTCATCCCTTTGGCTAGGCGGCCTGATGGCGATTGCCTTCTTGCTGCCGGATGCGGTAAAAAGACATATACCTGGCGACTTGTCGTCAGATGTCTCGTTGCAAGCTGCGGCGGAAATCGGCACGGATGGCGATTCGCCGCCGGACACCCGCACGACCCTTTACTGGGAAACGGTCAACCGCTTCTCGGCAATGGCTGCCGGATGCGTCGCCGTACTGCTGTTATCCGGCTCCTACGGCGCCCTGCTCCATATTCCGTCGCTGTATGCTCTTTTTCATACCGGCTATGGACTGGCGCTGGTCGCAAAAATTGTCTTGTTCCTGGTCATGCTCGGCTTGGCTTTGTCTGGCTTCATTCGCGGCCGAAGACGCCGCCGCCCTCTGGGCCGCGCCGTATGGACCGAGCTCGCCCTGGGCCTAGTCGTACTGGCACTTGCCGCATTGCTTGCAAACCTGCCTCCAGCTTCCACAGGTGGAGCCGCTAAGTCGGATCAAGCCCAGGGACAGCTTGAAACCACGGTCCAAGGATACCGGATTGCCTTAAACGTCACGCCCAATAGGATCGGCAAAAATCAATTTGCGATCGACGTGAAAGATCCGTCTGGAACACCTCTCGAAGATATCGAACAAGTCACCTTACGCCTGACATCCAACGAAATGGATATGGGGGTTATTGAAGTAGTGATGCCTGGCGGAAGCCAGGAAAGCGGTGAGAGCCTCATTACAATGGGGGGCAGTTGGAATATAAACGTCCATATTCTGTTAAAAACCCTGGACACGATTGACCATGATTTTACACTTCAAGTGGAAAGTCCTTCATAATGAAAATCATTTCGCCATTAGAAAGGGGCAAACTTATGAAAAAGCTTATATCCCGTGCTATTACGCTATGTTCGACTGTTGTAGCAAGCTTGCTGCTGTTTTCCGGCTTAGCAAGCGCCCATGTTACCGTAAAACCCGGCGTATCCGCACCAGGAGCTTGGGAAACCTATACCATCAAAATTCCGGTGGAAAAAGACATTCCGACCGTGAAGGTCTCGCTTAAAATGCCCGAAGGGTTAGATTTTAAACAGTATCGGCCCGTCCCCGATTGGAAGGTCGAGCTTACCAAGAACGAATCCGGAAAAGTAACCGTAGTAACCTGGTCTGCTGAAGGCGAGGGCATCGGTCCCGGAGAGTTCCAGCAGTTTGACTTTGTCGGCAAAAACCCGGCCGGAGAAGCCTCCCTGGCTTGGGATGCCTTTCAGTATTACAGCGACGGTTCGATTGTGGAATGGAGCGGAGAAGAAGGCGCAGATACGCCGCACTCGATCACGAAGGTCACCGCGGATGCGGATGCTGGTTCGTCGAATGGCTCGGATAGCGGCCATGCCGATCACGGGCATGACAATGAAGCTGGCGCAGCGAACAGCGCTGGAGCCGTAGTGAATAACGGCGCCGATAATGGCGCCGGAGCGAACGGTGCTGCGGCCGACAGCTGCGGCGCCTCCGCTGTCGAAACGGCAACGCTGGTACTATCGGCAGCCGCGCTGCTACTCTCGCTCGCGGCGCTTTGGGCCGCACTGCGCTCCCGCAAAAGAGCCTCCTAAGCGGAGGTCTCTCGTTCTTGCTGTGCTGCTTCTCCCCAACGGGTGAAGCAGCGAAAAAAATAACGAGCTTCCCTCCTGCCTGAACATTAACTGGAAAACCTACAGTTAATGTGCACCAAACTGCCGGATTATCGAAATTAACTGTAGAACCTACAGCTAATCCAATGCAATAAAGCTGAATCCGGCAATATCGTCAATATTAGATGGAGTTTTTCCATCTAATATATTTCAAAAGCATATACCTGGAAAAATAACTGGAGAAAATCCAGTTATTTTTCTTTAGCGTGCCCGGTCTTTCCCCGGCCTTGGCCTAGCCTAACCAAAAACCTCCGAAACCCGGACATCCATTCGTCCGTTTTCGGAGGTTTTTTAAACAATCGATTCCTAAACGCACTACTCCACGGTTATCGGCGTTCTGTCCAAAGGCCCTTTCCCTGCGGGCCTCTCTTCGGAGGAAGCCCCAAACAGACAGCCCAGCGCCAGGAGCAGGCCAACGGAGGCGCTGATGAATAGCGCCGGGTAGCCAAACGTGTCGATCACCCAGCCGAGAAGCGGCGGAGACACGATCGCGGCAAGCGAGGAAACGAAGTAGTAAATCCCCGTCCGCGTGCCGATACTCTCTTCCCGTCCGGTCGAAATGACCCACGGATAGGAATTGATATTAATACAGGCCCAGAAAATGCCGCCAATAATTAGCACCACCCTGAGCAGAAGCACAGAATCTACGAACACCACCGAACCGAAGACGAGAAACAGGCCTATTACGCCGATCATGATGATTTTTTTCTTGCCGAATTTGGCCCCCAGCCATCCGCTCGGAAGTGCAAACAGGAGAAACGCCAACGAGAAGAAGGTCAGCGAGAACGAAGCCTCCCCATCGGTCATTCCGACATGCTTCGTACCGTATAGGGTGAACAATGCCTCCACGCCTTGATAAGCCACGAACCAGAAAAAAATCGCGCCCAAAATGAACAATGTCGTCCTGTCGAGTTGGTCCTTGATCCGCACCGGCGGACCGCTCCGCTTGGCGTCGGGATGGCTTTCCAGAAGGATCGGTTCTTTGATCACTTTTTTTAGAATAAACATCGAGCCCAGCATCACTATGCCGGCAAACAAAAACGGTATGTATGAGCCGATTCCATATAGCATCGAACCGATGCCAAAGGCCAATACCGAACCGATCCCGCCCATGAAATTGATGATGCCGTTGGCTCTCGTCCGATTCTTTTCCGGTGTGATATCCGGCATTAACGCCACCGTCGGTGCCCGAAACAAACTCATGGACAAGTTCATTAACATCATGAACAATACCAGGGTCACTAAGCCCGTATGTAATGGAATCAACGTGGCGAACACGGCCCCCAGCGGCATGCCAATGAGCAGATACGGCATCCTCCTCCCGTACTTGGTAGTCGTCTTATCGCTGCGGTGACCGATCCATGGCTGCAGAAACATCGCGAAATAGTTATCGATCGTCATCATGAACCCGATCAATGCCGCACTTTTCAGGTAATCGTCCAAAAACAGCGGTACGAAGGCGTTATACAACGCCCAAGTCAAACTGATGCTGAAAAAACCTAGTCCCAGCAGCCATGTTTTTTTCATCCGGTCACGCTCCTTGAGAGGACAGCAGCTCGGCTAACCGGTCAGGGTAATCGGTGATAATGCCGGATACTCCTGCCTGAATCAGCGCCGCCATCTGATTTTTTTCATTCACCGTAAAAGGATGATACACGACGCCCTGCTCGGCGGCAGCGGCAACAAATTCCGGCCGGACTGCGTAATGAAAAGCGTGCAGCGCGTCAGCACCGATTTTCTTCGCATACTCCCACGGTTCATACAAGCCTTCCCCATACAAAATGCCGGTCCGGATTTCCGGCGCAATCTTTTTGCAATCCACCAGAGAATAATGATTAAAGCTCGAAATAATCGTGCGATCCGCCAATCCGTACGCTCTTACCGTTTCGATAACCTTGCGCTCCAGTTCAGGGTACTGCACAAACCCGTTTTTCATCTCCAGGTTAATGATCGTGTCCGTGCCCCGTACAAGCTCGAGCAACTCTTCCAGCGTCGGAATTTTTTCCCCTCTGTAATCCTCATGGTACCAAGATCCGGCTTCCCGGGAGCGAACTTCCTCCAACGTCAGATCCTTAACCCAGCTCGGCGTTCCCGCTGTCCGCTGCAAGGTTTCGTCATGGATTAGCACCAGGTGTCCGTCCTTCGTCATCTGTACATCCGTCTCGATTCCGGTTGCACCAAGCTCGAGGGCGTAGGCGAATGAGGCAATCGTATTCTCCGGACGGTGTCCGGCTGCTCCGCGGTGCGCAAAGTTAATGAGTTTAGTCAATGGATGTTCCTCCTTGGATGATATGTTAATTTTATTCTTTAATTTTAAGTATTATCCATCTCTCTACTATAATCCTGCTATGTTAATGCAATATAAAAAGATAAGTGATGCGAACATCACGCTTAGGCAAAAAGAAACCCGAGGCCCCGCCCCGGAGCTGGAGCCCATCATTCCGCAACCACCAGCCCAAGCCAGGACGCGCCCAGGGACAGCCTCACTCCTAATTGCACATTCGGCAGCGCACCTTCCTCCGTTCATCGTACTAAAGTAGTGTTAGTGCGGCAGTCGGTAAAAAGCTTCGCGCTAAAAATATGGCAAAGCAGCTGGGTTCGGGGAAGACGGCTTCCGCTTCTTCTCATTGCGATATGGCAATATGCGAGCTCGGCAGGCCGGATCCCGGGGACGCTGCTCCCATCGCCATATGCCATTGCGGTGCAAGGGTATGAGCTGCTCGTTACCGGAGAACTGCTCCGCTACTGAGGATCAGCGTCGCCCGTGCGGTTTCGGGCTTTCTGGTCGGCGGCTCCATCGGCTTTACGGCCGGGCTTGCGGTAGGATTTCTTCGCCCGGCCGAGCAGGCGCTGAATCCGATGCTGCAAATTTTGCGCCACCCGGATCATATACTCCAGCGTAGATTCCCGCTCGGGCTTCACCCCGATATGCCTGCCTAAACCAACCCAATTCTACTTTTTCAGCTGCAGCCATACTCTCCTACCTCCCTGATTAAAATAAAATCCGGAGACCTCCGCCGCCTGAACAGGCAGCAACAAGTCTCCGGTTGACCGTTAGAATTTTAATCTATTCCAATCGGGTAGGTTTGATTTTTATCATATACGGCTATCCAATTACTGAAAACCTCAAATTTTTCAATTCGGCATTGAGCCATTCCGCCTCTTGAATCGCCCGTTTGTCATTCAAAATCTCTCCCGGCTTGCTTGCTTTGCCAATAATATAACCCTCGAGCGGCATGCTCACAAAATCGAAGGTATATTTTAGTTGCTGAATGAGCGGCATCGCTTTAATCCTCGGATTATCCCCGCCTACAACAAGGACGTACGCTTTTTTTTGCGCCATCGCGGTTTTGAAATCAAAGCGGGAATCGCGGAGACTTTGGGACCAACGATCGATGAAGTTCTTCATAACTCCCGATATGGTATACCAGTAAACCGGAGTTGCAAACAGAAGCGTATCATGCTGCAGCACTTCGCGAATGACGTCGTCATAATCATCATCGACAGGATCAAACCCACCCTCCGTATGACGCTGGTCATTAATCGGCAGGATACGTCTGTCCCGTAATAAAATTTCCTTGTGCGGAATTCCCTCCAACACCAGCTTGCTTAACTGTTCGGTATTCCCTTCGTCTCTTGCGCTTCCCTGCAAAACCAGAATACTCATTCAGGCACTCCCTTTCCATCCATAATCGACTTTTCCACGAATTGCGGCTCTTTAATGTTATACTGCAATCCCGCAAATTTATGCCGCTTCCGTCTCCTGGCGAGGATTGGGCCCGACCAAGGTCCAGTTCAGAAACCGTCTCAAGCCCGTTATGCCGCAATATGAATCGCGGTAGAATAAAGACATCAACAGCGGACTTTAATAATATTCCAAACTGACATAAAAAAGAAAGCGAGTGTTCAATCATGAAAAAATTGTATCGTTCGGCAACCGACAAACAGATCAGCGGCCTTTGCAGCGGCATCGCCCGGTGGTTCGGAATCGACCCTACCGTAGTCCGGCTGATCGCCGTTGTAGCGGCACTGTGCAGTTTCGGTACCGTTATCGCCCTTTATCTCATCGCCAGCGTGATCGTTCCGAAAGAGCCGATCGGCAACTTCGGATTCGACGACCATTTCACGCATTATTAAGCAGCGGTTACCCTATTCGTTTTTACCAAATTTAAACTACTATCCAACCAAAGGAGAGAATTACGATGAGTCTATTCAACCGAATTGCCAACCTGACAAAAGCTAGTCTGCATGAAGTATTAAACAAACTGGAAAATCCGGTCATCATGACGGGGCAGTATTTGCGCAACCTGGAGGACGATATTCGCATAGCCGAAAATATGCTGAAAGAACAGCAGATGAACGCAAGCATCCGTCTCCGCAAAAGCGAAGACGCCGCCAATGCGGCCAAAGAGAGCGAGTTGCGTGCGCTGGCTGCCCTTGAAGCCGGAGATGAAGCCGGTGCAAAAGTGGCCGCTGCGGCCAAAATCCGTTATGAGGAACAGGCGCAGCAATACGCGACGGAAGCGAAAGAAGCTCAGGATCGCGTAGCGGAGCTGGAATACCGTTTGAAAGAAGGAAAAGAAGAGCATGCCCGCCTAAAAGAAAAGCGCAACGAACTGGCGACGCGGGTCCGCAAAGTGGAAGAGCATGAGCAAATGGAACGGCCGAATTTCAGCCGTGGCATGGATTACGGCGCAGCCGCACGCGGCTTTGAACGCATGGAAGAAAAAATTCTCGAATGGGAAGCCGGAACCCAGCTTTCCGGTCAATCCTATACGGGAAGCGGCGCAAGTTCCGCAACAAATCCGGAAGACAACACAGCCGTCGCGGAAGAACTGCAACGCATGAAGGAGCAATTGGCTTCCCGCAAAAATTAATCGGTCAACAGGTTGGACTTGGTTATCCTTGTCCAACCTTTTTTTGCGGTTTTTGCGGACCGGAACTCCTTCCCGTCGTTTAGGCTATCGTCTTCTATACGTTCCCGATCTGCGTTTCCGATCTGCGTTTCCGACAAATTAACTGGAATTTCTCCAGTTAATTTGTGTCGGTTCTGCTTCTTTGCACCATTAGCGGGAAAATATACAGTTAATTTGACCATTCTGGCAAATTTAGCCGTGAATCCTTCAAATTAGCTGTAGGTATTCCAGTTAGTTATTGATATTGGGCTGTTTTGGCCAAATTACCTGTAGGTATTCCAGTTAATTATCCCGGACCAAGAAACAAATTTTGAATGCTTCAGCTAATCGAAGCCAGCTCCGCCCTATAGAATCCCTTAACCATACATTAACAAGTCCCGCAGTTTATGTTATGGCTTATATGTTAGGGCCTTCCACCGTATCCATCGAACACACACTGTGATTATGTTACAACTTTAAATAAGTTCATCATTATCCATCGTCACAGCATCTCACATCCCTCAATCCGCTAGACACATCAAAAAAGCCTCCGGAACCACATCCACAGTGGTTCCGGAGACTTTTGCAGTTCAAGCTTATTTACCTTCTTTGCCGGCTTTGAAAATTTCGCCGATCGCACCGAGGCTGCCCAGCGTTTCGATCGCGTTTGAAGGAATGAACACTTTGTTGGCTGGACCCTTCGCCACTTCTTTGAGGGCTTCGAAGGATTGGTAAGCCAACACTTGCTCGTTGAGCGCGGCATTACGCAACATTTCGATCCGCAGCTGTTCAGCCTGTGCTACGGCTTCAATTGCCTTCGCTTCCCCGAGCGCTTCCAGTTCCTGCGCCTGGCGCAAGCCTTCCGCTTCGCGAATCCGCGCTTCCTTGTCACCTTCTGCCTTAAGGATCTTACTTTGCTTATCCCCTTCGGCGCGAAGAATCATATCCTGCTTAGCGGCTTCGGCTTCAAGGACGATCGCCCGTTTGTTCCGTTCGGCCTTCATTTGCTTATCCATCGCTTCTTGAATGTCGAGCGGCGGCTTAATATCAATAACTTCGACCCGCTCGATCCGCACGCCCCATTTTTCGGTCGCTTCGTCAAGCGCAAGCCGGATATCCGTCGAAATCTTTTCCCGTCCGGACAACGTCTCGTCGAGCTCCATCTTACCGATGATTTGCCGCATTGTCGCAGTCGAGATGTTCCGGACCCCGTAAACGTAATCGGAAATGCCGTACGTCGCCTGCTCCGGTCCGACAACTTGATAGAAAATGATCGTATCAATTTGAACCTGAACGTTATCCTTCGTAATTACCGTTTGCGGCGGCACATTAGCTTGTTGAATCCGCAGGTCATGATAAGTACGAACCTGATCGATCACCGGAATCAAAATGTTCAGCCCCGGGTTCATCAACCGGTTGTATTTACCGAGCCGCTCCACTACGCCCACCCGCTGCTGAGGCACGATTTTGACCGTGAGTGAGATAAAAACAACGACAACTACGACAATGACGGCAATAATTGCCCATTCCATTAAGTAAATTCCTCCCATCGTTCTACTTCGATAATCGTACTGCTCCGTTTCAGCACCCGTACCCGCTCATCTTTTGCCAGAGTTTGAGCGGCCGTGGCACTCCAGGTGTCTCCCCCGATTTTGACAATGCCATATTGCCCCTCTTCAATCGCTTCGACAACGACTCCCTGTCTCCCTACCAGTTCGGTACCGGTATCCTCAAATCCTTTGGCAACGCGAAATTTTCTGGAAATCGGTTTTGTAAAAACCGTCAAAATCAGCGCTACCACACTCCCTGCCACCACTTGAATCAAATACGCATCCGGCGCAATCCATGCTACCAACGCCGCAACCAAGGTTCCGATACAGAACCACAGCATGTAAAATGTCAGCGTAAACATTTCAAGCACCAGAATAATTCCTGCGGCAATTAGCCATAGTACCCATGCATCCATCTTGGCAGATGCACCACCTTTCCGCATTATAGTTATATATACGGGACTACGGGCAAAAAGTATCAAGAAAAGTAAGTTTTCGCAAAAAATAACGAACGGCCCCTATACATCAAGAGACCGCCCCATGTTTAGGTAACAGTCTCCCGGAGTATTCATCGCATAATAGGCTAAAGATTGCTTAAATCTCGATAAAAAGTGGTGATGGCTACGGAGGACTGCTTCTTCCCCATGTTATCTTCTCCAAAACCGAAAGTTTGAACAACTTAGCGCCGTTCAGCATGCTGCAGATTGGTAGCAAATTGTTTGATTTGGGAAAGCGAAGCTTCTAACGGACTTCCCCCTTACCGGGAGCAACCCAGGTTAGCCTGTTCCAGCATCCCTTTAAGGGCGGGGCTTACAGTCGAATGGTTTCAGGATGAGAGGATATGCGTATGATGCTGGATAAATTCCAATAAATCCCTCAAAAAACAGCCCGCAGGAGGAGCACTTTAAAGTGTCCTTCCTGCGGGCCTATCTTCTTCAAGCGGCCTTTATTTCACCGATTCGGCGATCTTGATCAGTTCGCTTTTCTCAATGGGTTCTCCCATCCTTTTGGTCATGACGCTGTAAAGAATGCCATCAGCCTCCCAATCGATTGATTTCTCGTTAATGATGACGGCGTCAACTCCATTTACCTTCGCACTCTCGATCGTGCCGCTTGTCGATTGGTCATAGGCCGTTTCCTCGTCGGCATAACGCTCCTGAATATGGATTTGTTTGCCGCTATCCCCCTTGGTGAAATACAAATCAATGTATTTAGGGCTGGTGTTCCCCTGTTCATCCACGTATTGCTCCGCCCGATCGAAAGCATAACCATCAGGCAGATAACTTGGGAGTCCTACCTTGAAGTTGGTATATTCGTCTAAAGCGGCCGGATCGGTCAGCGTCCGGATTCCTTCTTTTAGCTTCGCCTCCGCTTCGGCCTTGGTAACGATCTCACCGTTCTCGATCCCCTCGATTTCCTCGCCGTCTGCCGTATACATCGGCCCCGTCTTTCCGTTCACCTCAAACAGCACCTGATCATCCTTGTCGAACAGTTGACCCACCAAAGACTCCGGAACCGGGTAGGACGCATCCTCCGGCGGCGGCTCTACCTGGAACGCCGTAATATGGCCCAGCGAGATCGTGGAGACGAATTTTTGCAGCAAACCGCTGGCAAACGACGGTTGAGCAAACAGGACTCCAATCAGCAAGACAAACGCTGCCGCAACGGCCAAGCCTTTGGGGAATTTGTTGCGCTTGCGCTCTGCTCCCGCCTTCCGAGACGCCGTAGGTTGCAACAATCTGCGCTGTACGCCTTCTTTATGATCTTCGCTGCCGAGATCGGCGGCGGCCAGTCTTTCTCCTAGTTGGAGAAGCGCCTGGTATTCCTTCGGTCTATTAAAAGAAGCAGGCGCCTTGCCGTTCAGGCATGCGTCCAGATCTTCGCCAAACTGCTTTTCCGTTTCTTTCCCGTTAATCATGTGCCCCCATCCTCTCCAGTTCGAATTTCAATTTCTTCATGACGCGAAACAAAGTCACGCCGACATTGCTCTCACTCATCCCGGTCAATTCGGCGATCTGCACATTTTTCAGATCAGCCCCGAATTTGAGGGCAATGATATGCCGCTCCTTAGCGTTAAGCGATAATAACGCCCGGTTCAAATGTTCCTCCGATTCCTTTCCCATAGCCAGAGACTCCGGTCCTTTTTGCCCGGATACGGCCTCTTTGAACAGGTCCAGGGAAAATAACCGCTGACGCCGTTGCCGCCGGAAATAGTCGTTCACCGTATTTCGGGCAATGGCAAACAGCCATACTTCAAACGGAGAGCGGTCAGTCCGGAAGGTGGACCGTTTGGCCATTGTTTTCTCGAATACCTGGCTGGTCAAATCCTCGGCGGTATACCGGCATTCTACCCTGTACCGTATATAATTAAAGATCCGTTCGTAATATGCTTCAAAAATAGCGGCGAATTCCGTATCCCCGGACACCGCTTCCCGTTTGTCCATTTCCGGCAAAGGATGAGACAGCGCGCGCTGCTGTATCATGTCCTTCCCTCCTTTCGCTATTGTGTAATCCTTTCTTTGCCAAAACACGTGTTTCCTACAAATCCATATAGAATGAACTATTGATAGATGTGGAGGGCAAATCCGTAAAATGTTCCTGCGATCGCTGCCGTTTCTTCGGAATCATTTTACTCCCTTTCCTGCATCCTAATCTTTAGTTCATCTTATATAGCTTAAAGGACTTGATTGGGTGCCGCGGCGGGTGTGTACCCGAACGGACGCATCTACTTCACTCGCGCCCAAAAGGGTTACACGCTCTCCCTATATTCAAGCCTTCAGCAGGTTAATACGCTCAGCCAAGGCATTTCATTACAAATTAAAAAAAGCCCCTTCCGGGACGAAACAAAAAAAACCGCCGGAGCTCAGGGCTCCAGCGGTTTCGACTGATAAATTAAGCCTGCACAACATCCAGATCCACGTTGCGTTTGAATACATCTTGATCGTTCTCTCCAAGCACCTTACCGGTTATGACGCCGGCCGTGATCGAATCGTTGACGTTGAGCGCCGTACGACCCATATCAATCAACGGCTCAACGGAGATCAGCAAGCCTGCGAGGGCTACCGGCAGGTTCATCGTGGACAACACGATGAGCGAAGCGAAGGTCGCGCCGCCGCCGACGCCGGCAACGCCGAAGGAACTGATCGTTACGACCAGAATCAGCGTCAGGATGAAATCCCAGCTGAGCGGATCGATCCCGACCGTAGGTGCGATCATCACGGCCAGCATGGCCGGATAAATACCGGCGCAGCCGTTTTGGCCAATCGTTGCCCCGAACGAGGCCGACAGATTGGCGATACCTTCCGGTACGCCGAGCCGTTTCGTTTGGGTTTCCACGTTAAGCGGAATGGTGGCGGCACTGGAGCGCGAAGTAAACGCGAATACCAGCGTCGGCAGCACTTTTCTCACGTATTGTACCGGATTGTATCCGAACAGCGCCAGCAAAATCAGATGAATGATAAACATCACAATCAAGGCTACATATGAAGCCCCTACAAACTTGATCAGCTTGAGGATTTCCTCGGGATTAGTGGTTGCGACAGTATTGGTAATAAGCGCCAAAATCCCGTAAGGCGTCAGCCGGAGCACCAGCGTTACAATCCGCATCACGACAGCGTACACGGAATCCACAATTTTACGGAACGTGTCGGCTTGTTCGGGTTTCTTTTTATCCAGTCCAAGTACGGCTACTCCGATGAATGCCGAGAAAATAACGACCGCAAGCGTTGAAGTGCTGCGCGCGCCGGTCATATCCGCAAACGGATTCGTAGGAATGAAATCCAGCACCTGCTGCGGAATGGATCTGTCCGCAACTTCGCCCACACGTTCCTCAAGTTTCGCGCCACGAGCTTGTTCCTGCTCACCGGCTTCGATTTCGATCGCCTTCAGGTCAAAGCTCAAGCTGGTTACGATACTTACGGTTGCTGCTATCGCCGTTGTAATCAGCAGCACGGCAATGATCAGTCCGCTGATTTTACCGAGGTTTTGTTTCCCCTTCAGCTTCGTAATGGCCGAAATAATCGAGACCATGATCAGCGGAACAACAACCATTTGCAATAAGCCGACATATCCGCGTCCCACCAGATTAAACCAATCCGTCGACTTGGCCAGCACTTCCGAATCCGCCTGGTAAATCAACTGAAGAATAACTCCTAACACGAGGCCCAGACCCAGACCAGTAAACACCCGCTTCGTAAAAGATATATGCTTCTTCTGCATCCAGAGAAGTACGCCAAGCAGTACAAGCATGACGGCTACGTTAATGATGATCCACAATGTTTCCATCTTCCGATTCCCCCTATAGAACCAATAAATATTGATGACTGCTGTATGTTTGATCAGCTTCACAAACGTATCATAACATAAACACTAGTAATTTTATAGGATTAATTTGTATGTAATATTTTGTTAATTTTTACCCATTATTTATGTATTAAAATACATGTCAGTAAGCGTTTGGTATACTATTAAGATTAGAACAATCTTACCGCTAGTATAAATCGAATTGGGAGAAACAGTATGATCCAAGTGTACGGCGTCAAACTGGAGCAGGAGCCTGATCCGCTGCTAAAGCGCAAACTTCTTGAAGCTCTACCGTTCCAAAAACAGGAGAAAATAAGCCGGTTCATTCACCGGGCTGACGCGCTGCGTTGCATGACGGCCGACATCCTGTCCCGGTATATGATATGCCGGACTCTCGCCATCAAAAACAGTGAAATTCGAATAAATTGCAACCGTTTCGGTAAACCGCTGTTATCCGGAGATACCGGCTACCATTTCAATCAATCCCATTCGGGACAATGGGTTGTCGGCATCCTTGCGGACTCCCCTTGCGGCATCGATGCGGAAGAAATCCGCGAAGCGGACCTGGGCATTGCGGAGCATTGCTTTGCAAAGCAGGAATTCCGGGATTTGCAGGCGGTGCCAGTCGAGCTAAGAGGAGAGTATTTCTTCGATTTGTGGACGCTAAAAGAAAGTTACGTTAAAGCCTCCGGGTTCGGATTATCGGTCCCGCTCGCTTCCTTCGCCATCCGGAAACACTCCACCGGCATCACACTGCAGACGGAACATGAATTCAGGGACTGCCACTTTAAGCAATATCATATTGACCCGGCTTATAAGCTGTCCGTTTGCGCCGGCGTCAGCAAGTTTCCTGAGCAATTGGAGCTCATCGGCCAAGAACAGCTTTATATTCAATTTATGAATTATTTATAACATGAACTATTAATAACCATTAAAAACAGACTACCTCGGCGTTTGATTGCACTGAGGTAGTCTGTTTGATTAGAGCTGCACGTTTTTCAGCGTTATACTTCCAGCGAGTGACCGGCAGCCACGGATTGATTATTCTTCACTTGGCTATCCAGCCTGGCTTGCAAAGTATCGCGGTCTTCGATGACCGCATCGGGCACGGCGTCCTCCAAATCGTCCTCCATGTTGCGTAATGGCTTGAAGTTAAAACCGACAATCGCCCAAGCCATGGCCAGCACGCCAACGCAAATGATCAGCAACCCGATGCCCCGGCCCGGCCCTGTACCGATAATCGGCCCCAGCGTGCCTACGAGCACTCCGCCGGGATTCATCGCCGTATTGAACACGGAGTCGGCCAGCGTACCGGCCAGCAAATAGCCTACCGGCATACTGGACATCGCGATCATCTGGTTCGTCGCCAACACCCGGCCCTGCAGCTCCAGCCCCACCTTGGTCTGGATCAGCGACTGCCAGTGCGTATTCACCAGCGTCACGGAGAACCAAATCCCGAACACTCCTGCGGCGGTGAGAATGACATTGGGACGGAGTCCGGCGATAATCATGGAGAGCCCCTCCAAAATAACGAAACCGACCATCCCCGTTGCCATTCGTTTGGTTCCACCCCAGATACTCATTAGCAGGCCGCCGGTCATCGCGCCGACGGCGCCCAGCGTCGTCACTGCAGCAAGGTCCGGCGCCGAACCGAAGGAAAGAACCAACGGCTGGATCAGTACGGTAGCCAGGCCGAACAAAATATTGCCTATCAAGAAAAAGGCGATCATATACAGCATGCCCGGCCGTCTAATAATGAATTTCCAGCCCATCAGCACTTCCTTCAGGAACGTCTCTTCTCTTCTTCTGAACAGGGTATTCGGGAATCTTACGATGGCCAGCGTTGCAATCGCCACGATAAAACTCAGAAAATCCAGAACAAAGATGTTAGCCATTCCGATGGTCGTATAAAGCGCGACACCGACAAGCGGGGCAATCATTTCGCTACTCGAACTGGCCAGTTGCACGATGCCGTTCGCATGCCCCAGATACTGCTTCGGAATAATCTGCGCGATCGAAGCAACGAAGGCGGGCCGATGGAAAGACCGAGCCACGGAACCGACCGCGGAAGTCACATAAATATGCCAGATCTCAAGCGATCCGGTAGCCATTAGCACCGCCATTACGGCGATGGGAACCGCCATCATGATATCGCTGAACAGCATCACCAGCCGCCGGTCGTAACGGTCGACGATCGCCCCGGCTATGGGCAGAACAAGAATGCCGGGAATGAGCGAGGCGGAGGAGATAGCGGCAAAATCCCCTACGGCTCCGGTCTGGGCGAACACCCATACCCCGAGCGCAATGCCGGTGAGTCCTGAGCCCAGGACCGACAATAGCTGCCCGAAGACGACCAGGAAAAACATATTCAGATTCGGGACTGCCGCCTTCCTTTTGACAACCGCACGCTCCGCTCTCTCCGTTCCTTTCAACGTATCCGTCTCCGGGTCGTAAGGATCCAGTTCGTTCTTCGCAAGAACGATATCATTGATCCAGCGGGTCACTTCGTCTGCCTGATGCTTGATAAAATAATGCCCGGATTTTGGAATCACGATCAGATCGACCCGGTCGCTGAAAAACTCCCACTCTTTGTACCGCTCCTCATACAGCTCGGTGGCCCGGTCCTTCTCTCCAATGATGCAGGTGACGGGACAACTGAGTTTCGGCCACGCCTTCTCCGCATACGCCCCGGTGAAATAGTCCTCGCTTTCCCTCGCGTCATGCCGCAGACAGCGAATCATGAAGTCCCGCTCCTCAAGATCCTCCACCTCCGTAAACCCGCCGAGCGCCTTAAGGAAGGCGTGATACGACTTGTTGGACATGCTTCGGTCGGACGGAAATAGCTTGGAATACCAATCGAAGAAACGACCGGGAATGCGGGCAATCGGGAAGGTTCCTCCCAGAAATACCCGAAGCAGCGGGTACTTCTCCTCATCGAGCTGCCGGGCAATTTCCATCGTCAGGGCGCCGCCCACGCAGTGGCCGTACAGCACGACAGGACCATTCACGGCTCGCTTGATCTCCTCGATACATTGGCGGGCCACTTCCCGGATGGGCA
The DNA here is from genome assembly GCF_003337355.1 of Fontibacillus phaseoli. Classification (GTDB taxonomy): domain Bacteria; phylum Bacillota; class Bacilli; order Paenibacillales; family Paenibacillaceae; genus Fontibacillus; species Fontibacillus phaseoli. The sequence goes on from NZ_QPJW01000007.1 coordinate 92,750, forward strand.
ACAGCGGCTCTTCCTTGCGGCTGTAATCGTGACCGGGCAAATCCAGCGCATAAAGGTCTATATGCTCCGGCATTTGCGCCGCAAACGGCTGGTACGTAATCGCGCTGCCTCCCGCGTAAGGAACGCACACCAACGAAAAATTGGTCCTGCTCCCGGAGGAATGTCTAGTCAGCTTGTGCAACAAATGACGGTCCGAAGACTTGCCCCGGTCGATATATTCCGCCAAGGTCCGAATCGTCGGATGCTTGAAGAAATCCATAATGCCGATCCAGTCGCCAAGCCGTCTTACCGCCTTTAGCGCCTTGAACGATTCGCCTCCCAACTCGAAAAAGCCGTCGTCTATGCCGAACGTCTCCAGGCCGAGAATGTCCCTCCAAACTTCATAAACGGCCTTTTCCGTGGCCGTACGCGGGGCCTCGCCCCCTCTCCCTGCTACCGCCAGGTTTGGAATCTCCATGGCTTCCAACTGACGAACATCCACTTTGCCGTTCGGGTTCAAAGGAAGTGCGTCCAATTCCACGATATGGGAAGGAATCATATACTCCGGCAATTTATCCTTAAGCAACCGTTTGAGCTCGGAAAGCGGCTGTTCCAACTCCGAATCCCGCCTGTAAACCAGATAGGCGACGATCTTTTTCTCTCCGGCGGCGGTCTCCTTAAGCTGGACGGCGGCATCGGAGACAAAGGCAAATGAAGTCATTACGGCTTCGATTTCCCCAAGCTCGATCCGGTAGCCGCGAATTTTAATCTGGCGGTCCATCCGGCCCACGATTTCCACGGCACCGTCACGCAAATAACGCACCCGGTCGCCCGTCCGATACAAAGTACCTCCTTCCTCATCCGCGGCGTACGGATTTGGCAGGAAGCGTTCCTTCGTCAGCTCCGGCCTGCCGTAATATCCCCGGGCGACCCCTAAGCCGCCGATATACAGCTCCCCGGGCACTCCGACCGGCACAGGCCGGAGCCTGCCGTCGAGGATATACCGGCGCACATTGCCGAACGGATAGCCGATCGGCACATGGGTAGACCGGTGCTCCGGTACCTCATCCGGGATCTCGTAGGCGAATGCCGACACGGTCGTCTCCGTCGGGCCATAGTGATTTTCCAATCTGACTTCCGGCCGCAACGCCCTGATTTTTCTCACGGTTTCCCAGCTTAAGGCCTCCCCCGCTAAAATCAGCACCTTCCGCGGAACGACCTTTTCCGGATTTGCAGCCTCCAACAGCACTTCGAAGTGGCTCGGTACCACCTTCATCACATCGATCGCGTGGTTTCCGAAATAGCTTGCTACCCCGTCGGGATCGCATGACAGTTCGTAAGACAACACATGCAATATTCCTCCGGTACATAGCGCCCCAAATACATTACTCATTCCAAGATCCGCCGCAAAGGTCGAAGCCATGGCAAAGCTGAGCGGCTCCGTTAATTCCAGGCGGCCGATCAGCCCCCGGATATAGTTGTGGAACTGGGCCAGTTCCACCGCGACCCCCTTCGGGGCCCCAGTCGTTCCGGATGTGAACACCATGTACATCAGGTTGGAGGCATCCGTTGCCAATACCGGATTGTCATCGCCGAAAGACTTCAACCGTCTGACCGATTCCGGATCGTCTATGGCAAAAACGGTAACGCCGGATTCCGGCAGTTGCAGATCCATGGCTGCTTTGTTCTGCGTCAGAAGCATTCCCATGCCGGACTGGACCACCATGGAGGCCAGCCGGTCCTTGGGATACGAAGGATCCAGCGGTACAAAAGCGCCTCCCGCTTTCAGTACTGCGAGCATGGCGATGACGAAATCCGCGGACCGTTCCATGTAAATACCGACCGTTACTTCGGGCCCGACACCCTGGGTGCGCAAGTAATAGGCAAGGCGGTTAGCGCGCGAGTTCATTTCCCCGTACGTGCAGGAGACTCCTTCAAAGACAAGGGCAAGATGATCTCCTCTGGCGGCCGCCTGCGCTTCGATTTGCGATACGACATGAAAGCCTTCTTCATAGTCTGTTGCCGTATCTCCCGCCCACTCTCCAAGCAGTTGATGACGCTCAGAACCGGACAACAGATACATATCCGCAAGGACCTGATGCGGAGATGCACAGGCACTGTCGAGCAAGTAAAAATAGTGGTCAAGCATTCTTTGTACGGTCGATTCCAAAAACAAATCTACACTGTATTCCACTTGCAAGTTATATGCATTAGCCGAAAAGGTGAGATCGAACTTGGAACTGCTCGTGGGCACCGAACTGCTGAACCGGAGCGGAAACTCCTCCGCCTCTTCCCAGCCCACATGCATGTTCTGCAGGACAAACATCACTTGGAACAAGGGGCTGCGGCTTATATCCCTTTCGATCGGCAGCAATTCAATCAGCTTGTCCAGCGGGAAATCCTGATGTTCCTGCGCCTCAAGCGCGAGCTGCTTGACCTGCCGCACCGTCTCGCGGAAGGTGGAAGCTTCGTCAAGCTTGATCCGGATCGGCAACGTATTGACGAAAAAACCGATGTTCGGTTCGATTTGTTCCATGCTCCGGTTAGCCGTCGGGGACCCGATAATCAGATCGGTCTGCCCGGTATAACCGTATAAAAGCACGGCGTACGCGGCGAGCATCAGCATGTATGGCGTGACGTCTTCTTCCCTGCACCACGCCTGCAGCCGGGAATGGAACCCCTCCGGAAGCGGCTTGATGATATGGGCCCCGCGGGAAGATTTCACCGGCGGGCGCGGCAGATCGGTCGGAAGCTCCAGCACCGGAAGTTCTCCCTGAAATTGGCGGAGCCAGTACTCCTTGTGGTAATCAATCTCTTTGCCGGCCATGAATTTCCGCTGCCAAACGGCATAATCGGCGTACTGCACTGCCAAAGGCGGTTTCTCCATAGCCTGAGCCTGGCTCCGGCCTAACGCCACGTAGGCCTCTTGAATTTCGCTCATGATGATACCGAGCGACCAGCCGTCGCAAGCGATATGATGAATATTCAGCAGCAAATAATGCTCCCGTTGACCCAGCGTAAATATATAAGCCCGGATGGGCAGTTCACTCTCCAACTGGAACGGGATAGCGGAATTGCGTCTAACCAGCGCTTCCAGTTCGGTACTGTGTTCCTCCCCCTGTCCGCCAAGGCCGTCGAGATGGTAAACCGGCACATCCAGCGGCGAAAAGGGCTGAACCACCTGCACCGTCTCTTCTCCTGAAGCTTTGTAAGTCGTACGCAAAATTTCATGACGCTCGATGAGCCTATCGACGGCTTGCTTCAACCGGGGAATATCCAGTTCCACCGGAATGTTGAACAAGCATGGAATGTTGTAAGCCGGGCTATCCGGCTCCCACTGATACATGAACCAGAGCCGTTCTTGGGAAAAAGAAAGCGGGAATTCATGAAAGAACCGGGATCCGACCCTGGGCAGTGGCTCGATCACCGGTCTTGTGCCCGCTTGCCCGTTCGTCTTCGCTTTAATTTTGTTCAGCAATTGCTGCCGTTTTTCCGGGGGCAGCATGCCGATCCGATCCATTAACTCGCTCAAAGACTCACCTTCTTTCCTGGAGCATCGCGAGCAGTCGTTCGCGCTTCTCGGACGGAAAAGTTTGAATTCGCTCCAGCATATCCCGCTTTTGAAGGTTGTTCGCTTCGTTTGCGGCCGACACTGCTTCAGACAGCCGTACGACACGGTCCTCAGCCTTGTCGATGACTTTCCGGAAATAGGCCTCAAACGGCTCAATACCTAACGAGGCATGAAACCGGTTGGCGTGTTCATAAGAAGCCGCCGAAAGCGACTCATAATGATCCCGGTCCGAAGCCAACCGGTCCAGGGCTCCCACCCAAGGTCCGAGTTCCTGCTCCGGAATGACCGGAATCGGGACGCTGTTCGCAAGCACCTCTTCCTTGACGTACTGCCGGATGGGGCGGACCGGCAAAATGTAATCCAGTTGCATCTTCGCTTCCGGCAATCCGCCGACATGGCTGGCGAGGACGGGAATACCGCGCAGCATCGCCTCGACGACGACCTGCCCGAAGGATTCCCCCCATAACGAAGGCATCAGGAATACTTTGGTTTGCTTGTAAATATCGTTAATATTTTCTGCCGGCTTTAAAATCGTCATGTTCGGAAGGGTCCTCATTTCCTCCAGTTCGTCTTCCTTCGTGGCCCAGGTCGGAACCGCCGCAAAGTTGAGATGAGGCATCCTCCGTGCCAATCCGATAAAGATCGAAAAACCTTTGATCGCCGAAGGGTTGATTGCGGTAATATACATATTGTCAAAGCTCGCCAGGAAAGGAAACGGGCCCGGACCATACGACGGGAAATAGATGACCTCGGAATCGACGCCCGCGTAGGCCGTAAAGTAATCCTTCAAATATTGGCTAACCGAAATGATGCCGTCCAGCCTCTTGTACAAATCTATCTTCGACAAGTCTTCCTGAAAGCACTCCGGCCCGAACGGCAGGGTGGCCTGGCTATGCGAGAGGAAAATCGTTCTCGTACGGGTTTCCAGCACCGTTTCCAACAGTAAATGAGTATTGTCTTCCGATACGACCGTAATGTCCGGGGAAAATTGTTCGATCATGCTCCTGATGAACGGGAATACTTTGAATCTTTCCTTTATCGTATAGGAGATGACGCCGCTTTTTAAAATGACCAGCTTTTCGCCGGGATGATCCTCCAGCACTTCGAATGCACCGGAACGCCGCTGCGCCGCCAGAAGTTCTTCAAATCCGGTTATTGACACCGCAGGAGAAATTACACGGCATTCGTGCCCTTTCGCTGCGAGTCCTTCCATCAGGATACGGTTAGCTTTATGAGCTCCGCCGTAAGGATACAGGTATTCCATCGACTGAACCAGCAGTATTTTCATGTTCTCCCTCCTAGGCCTGGTTTTCCAGCTCGGCAAGCAGCAGCTCTAGCTCGTCCGGATCAAGCTGTTCCAACTGATATTGCTCCAGCGTTGCAGCCATTTGCTCAATGGTCGGCTGGGTCCCGAAAATGATGTGCAACGGAACGTCCCCTCCGACAACTCCCCGGATGCGGGATACGATTTGCGTCGCCATTAGCGACTGTCCGCCAAGTTCGAAAAAGTTGTCGTGAACGCCCACTTTATCGAGGTGCAGCACTTCACCCCAGATTGCGGCAAGCTCTTTTTCCAGGTAACTGCTAGGGGCGACGTAAGGAACATCGAGATCCGGCCGCACATCTTCCATGGACGGAAGATGATGACGATCGATTTTGCCGCTGGTCAGCAGGGCAAATTGCTCCAAATACAAATAGCGGGTAGGAATCATGTAGCTCGGGAACTTCGACAGCAGGTAACTGCGTACCTCCCTGATATTCGGCTTGGCGCCGTACGCCGCTTTCAAATAGGCACCCACGTAATTTTTTTCCGCATGATAAACTACTACTGCCTCTTCAATTCCGGCATATTCCCTCAGCGCATGCTCCAATTCTCCGAGCTCGACGCGGATTCCGGACACCTTCACCTGATGATCGGTTCGTCCTACCCATTCCAACGCTCCATCCGGCCTCGTCACGCACAGATCACCCGTACGGTACAATCGGTTACTGAAGCCGTCGTCAAAGGGATTATCCAGAAAGACCTTGTCCGTCAGTTCCTGTGCATCCAAATATCCCCGGGCCAACCCTAGACTGGAAATGAATAGTTCCCCGATTTCGCCGGGTCTTACTGGCTCCATACGGGCATTCAGCAGATAGACCGCACTGCCGGTCAGCGCTTCCCCCAGCGAAACCGAGATATCGTCGGCGGTGCAATGATGGATGGTGGCGCAAACCGTCGTTTCTGTAGGGCCATAGGCATTAAGAAAACGCACTCTCGGCGCCCAATACTGAATCAGCTTCCTCGTGCAAGCCTCGCCTGCTGTGATCAATGTCTTAAGTTGCGGCAGTTCTTCCTGCGGCAGACCGTTCAACAAAGACGGCACCAAGGTAACCACGGAAATCCGCCGATCCTTCAACAGCCGGTGCAGATCTTCCCCGGCGTAGGTTCCTTCACCCGGCAGGAGTACGAGCGTTGCTCCGGCAATCAGCGCCGTGAAGATCTCGGAAACGGAAGCGTCAAAAGAGAGGGAGGCATATTGCAGCACTCTGTCCCGGTCGTCCAGGTGAAATTTATCGATTTGCGCGAGCACAAGGTTCGGAATGCCGCGATGCTCGATTTGGACCCCTTTGGGTTGGCCGGTCGAGCCTGAGGTATAAATGACGTAAGCCAAATCGGAAGGAGCGCTATTGAGCTCAAGATTCTCACCGGATAGCGCAGAAATTTCATCGCTTTCTTGATCCAACAACACCCGGCCGGTCGAACTGGCCGCCCCGGATTGTCGAACCGCATTTATTTTCGATTCCAGGCAAGCCTTCGAAAGGATGAGTTTCAGTTTGGCCTCGCCAACCATATGCGCAATCCGTTCTTCCGGAAGGGCCGCGTTGATCGGTACGTAGGCGGCCCCGGATTTCAGCACGGCAAGAATCGAGACAATCAGGTCAGGCGAACGCTCCAGATAAATTCCGATCAATTGCTCCGGTCCGGCGCCTTTGTCTTTCAAATAGCGGGCAAGCCGGTTCGCTCTTTCATTAACTTCCCCGTAACTCAACCGAGTTTCGCCGAATTCCAGACAGCAATGATCGGAATAACGGCTTGCAACGTCTTCAAACATCTTGTAAATCGCGGAAAAATGATGATCCATGCTCGTCCCCCTTTGAATTTCCTGCCGATCTTTCCGGCTCTTCTTCTTTCAGACTTTCCTGTGGACTAACCGGTTTGCTTACTTGCGCAAACGTTAGCACCATCGTTTTTTATCTTATCAATTCGAGTTAAAGTTCAGTTAAAGTCCAGCCAAGAAGATAGATAAAAATTATTCCGGGTTTCAAAAGATCCATTGGATCATTGAGCGGCTTTCCCGTTAAACTTATATCCGGCGCCTCTGACGGTGTGGATATAGAATGGTTCGCTGGGGTTGACTTCAATTTTTTGCCGCAGGTTATAGATGTGGACCATGACCGTCCGGAGATCGCCAAGCTTGCTGTCGCTCCAAATCAAGTCATACAGGGATTCAATGTGAAAAATGCGGTTGGGGTGTTTGGCGAGGAGCACGAGAAGTTGAAATTCTTTGGCCGATAGCACGGTTTCCTGGCCATGAGAAGTAACCGACTGGCTCGACAGGTCGATTTCTAAACCCGGAAAATGCAGCAAATGCCGCTGATTGACCGGAAAAGCGCCTTTATATCTGCGGATCAGCGCCTGAACCTGTGCAAGCAGCAGTTCACGGTTGAGTGGAGTACAGATGTAATCATCTCCGCCTGCGCTTAACCCGGAGATGGTCAAAGCCTCTTCGGAACCGGCGCAGACTAGAAGAATCGGACTATCGCTGAAACGCCGGATTTCGGTGCATAAATCAATGCCCGCCATAGCGGAGGTCGTCATGTCGACCATGATCAGGGTTGGAGCGTGGGCACGTATCGGGCGGATGACGGCCGAATGGTCAGCCGGACTGCAAAAGACATCAAATCCGTGCTCAGACAGAAATCGAAACAGAAAGCGGCATAAACTGTCATTGTCAGAGACAACAATTATTTTTTCGCGGCTCAATCTCCGTATCCCTCCTAATGATTTAATGCAAGCGTTATCACCTCTCTATATCATTTACAAAACCCTGCTATTCGTCAACGATCAATTGGGACTTTATGTAAGAAATAGTTCTAAAGATCTACTTTTTCTTTAAAATAATTTAAATAAGTCCATTTTATTCCTTTTATTGCGAATAAAGTCGAAATTAAACGTTTAATATTTACAGCTTTAATATAAAAAATCCATAGTAATAACCCGAAAACTAGAGAAAACGGGTAATATTTATGTGTAAATCAATATAAATCACCCTAAATGAATATTTACAGCAAATTATCAGTGTGCAAACGTTTTAACAAAATGATAATCTCAAGTATGATGAAGACAATAGCAATGTATGTAAAAGGGGGAATGAAGATCCATGAATAGGCAACAAGCCAAGCTTTTACGCCGATCCATAAAATGGATTGTAAGCGCTACCTTAACGGTTGTTCTTCTCACCGGCTGCACCTCAGGAACCGGCAATAACGTCTCTAACGCCGGAAATGCCAATACGGCTTCTGCCAAGCCCGTCGCCATAGACCCACAACCGTCGACGGTTTTTTACGAAGTGTTCGTCCGTTCTTTTTATGATTCCGACGGAGACGGGATTGGAGATTTCAAGGGGTTGACGGAAAAACTCGATTACCTGAACGACGGGAATCCCGAAACGGACGATGATCTCGGGATCGGCGGAATCTGGCTCATGCCGATCAATCCTTCGCCAAGCTATCATGGTTATGATGTGACCGATTACCGCGACATCAACCCCGACTACGGGACGATGGAGGATTTTAAGGAGTTTCTTGATGAGGCGCACAAACGCGGAATCAAAGTGATTATGGACCTGGTCGTTAATCACACCAGCAATGAACATCCTTGGTTCCTCGATGCGGCCCGGAACAAGGACGGCAAATACCGTGACTGGTATATTTGGGCGGAAGATCAGAAATTGAAGACCCGGGGTACGAGTTCGGCCAGCAGCAGAAATCCATGGCACAACGCAGGTGGAGACCATTACATGGGCATCTTCTGGGAAGGCATGCCGGACCTCAATTTCGACAATCCGGAGGTTCGCCAAGAAATGAAGGATACCGGTCTATTTTGGCTGGAACAAGGCGTTGACGGCTTCCGGCTCGATGCCGCGAAGCATATTTACGAGGATCTCCGGACCGACAAGGGGCAAGAAACAACCGATGCAAACGTGAAATGGTGGCAAGAGTTCCGCGGCAGCCTCGTGGAAAAATATCCGGATACTTATCTTGTGGGAGAAATTTGGGACCCCTCAGCCGCCTTGATTGCAAATTATCTGGACAATGCGCTTGAATCCGGTTTTAATTTTGGCCTGTCGGAAAGTATCATCCAGGCAGCAAAAAAAGAAAAAGACAACAATATCGGTTTAACACTGGAAAAAACCTATAGCTTGTTTAGAGAAAAGTCCGGCGATGAGTTTGTGGATGCCACTTTCCTGACCAACCATGATATCAACCGGGTTATGACTCAGCTGGACGGGAATGTAGACCATGCAAAAATGGCAGCCGGCCTGCTGTTGACTCTCCCGGGTAATCCGTTCATCTATTACGGGGAGGAAATCGGCATGCTCGGCGCCAAACCGGACGAAAGCATCCGCGAGCCGATGCAATGGCATGCGGGGGGCAGCGGCCAGGGGCAAACCACCTGGGAAGCCGTGAATTTCAACACGGGAGCGGAAGGCTCCAGCGTTGAAGAGCAGGTTTCCGATCCCGACTCGCTCCAGTCCCATTACCGCAAACTGATCGGAATCAGAAGCAGCGTGCCTGCGTTAAGAGACGGTACCATCGGAGATATTGATTCCGGCAATGACTCTGTTACCGCTTATCTCCGCCTGACCGATCAGCAGACCGTGCTGGTCGCGCATAATCTCACGGAGACCGAGCAAAGTATCGATCTTGCCAAAGCCGGAGAAGAGTTCAGCTTCAAGTCTATTCTGAAATCTACCCGCGAAGGGGCAACCTTGGAAGGAAACAAACTGACGATTCCGGGGTATACGACTCTGGTTATTGAATAAAAAGAAACGCGGCCTGCGGTTGCCAAGTCCCTCTCGGGTTACAACAACCGCAGGCCGCTTCTTTTTCTCTTTTTTCACAAGCCGTCCCCGCTGCTGTCCATAGAGCTCCGCGGATAAATTTGATAGGCCACGGCCCCTGCACACCTTCTTGTTGCATTATATTAAGATTGTAATGCAGCCGCCTCTACCTGAAATACACTTAACGACTTTTTCAGCGATTCAGACAGCTCCTCCAGACGATTCGACAGGCGTACAAGTTCTTCACTGACTTTATATTGCTCGGTTGACATGGAAGCTACTTCCTCGGTGGAAGCGTTCGTTTGCTGAACGACCGAGCTTACGCTCGTGATGAAATCCCTAAGCGAAGTTTGGGAAACCATCAGCTCTTTTACGGAAGAGGAAGACGCTTGTATTTCTCCGATAAAGCTCTCCATTTCCCGGCTTACGTTCTGGAAAATCGAAGAAGCTTCTCTAACGGAGACCAACTGCTCGTCAAACATCGGCGTCACGCTTGACAACACGTTGACCGTATCTTCGATGGCGGCCTGGATCTCCTCAGTCATGGCCGATACGTTCTGGATCGAATCATTCGATTGAGCCGACAATTTGCGAATCTCCTCAGCGATCACCATAAAACCCTTACCCGCAGAACCCGCGCGGGACGCTTCAATCGAAGCATTCAACGACAGAATATTTGTCTGCTTTGTCATATCGATCATCGGAGCCAAAATGCTGCGGATTGAATAAGTGCTTCTGCTAAGCTTGCCGGAGTTCTCTTCGATCATGGTGGTCATTCGGGATACCGCCTCGGTCTTGTCCACCAACTGCTCCATATAATCCCGGCCTTGGCGGCTGACTTGGATTACCCGGCTTGCCGACTCATCCAAAGCGTCATTCAAATCGACCATCCGGTTCATCTGGGTACCGATTTCTTCCGCCAGTTCCGTGCCCTTCTCCGCTTCTTCGGCCAGGCTTGAAGCACCTTGGGCGATTTCGCCCGTTGCGGCTGCGATTTCACCGGCTGTCAATGAGGTGTCACGCGAAGCCTTGGTCAGATTTTCGGCAGTTTCCAGCAGTTCCTGGGTGGAACCGTTGGTCCGGTCGACCAGTAGCGAAATCTGTCCCAGCATGTTATTGAAGCTTTGGCCGAGGCGCCCGATTTCGTCCTTACCCTTGAAATTCGTGCGTACCTTCAAGTTCCCCCGTTCACCCTCTTCCATCAAACGGGACAGCTTTTGCAGCGGCTTACCGACCATTCTGAATAGATAGTAGCCGATGGCGGATGCGACCAGAATTGCCAGAATCAGAACAAACAAAGTCACATAGATCAATCTGTCGGCCGCGCTCAGAAAGTCGCTTTCCGGGGCATATCCGATAAGCCGCCAATTTACAGTTTGCAATTGTCTGAATACAACAAGCTGTTTCACGCCTTTTTCATCACTGACATCAAAAGAAGTTTCGCCACTCTTTATTTGTTCCTCCTTCAAGCCGATAAAGGACTTCGTTTCAATCAGACTTGGATCGGAAGAATGGACAATGGTGTTATCGCTTGTAATAATGCGTACTTCGCCGGCTTTCCCGATCTTCAGGTTTGAGAGCATATTTATCAAGGCTTTGTCTCTAATCTCTATAAGCAAAATATACTCGGCTTCCGGAGTCTTCAGGTTTTGCAGCACTCTCCCCATCGTAATCGTCGGTTCGTTGAAACTTTCGAAAAAACCCTTTTGCAAGCCGGGAATCCACACCGTTTTTCCTGCTCCATCTATTATGCTTTGGATTCTGGCTTTTACATTTTTATTGTCTTGCTGGGTCCCGCTCGCCCCGGACGATGCATAGATACGGGAAAGGTCTTTATTTACCAGACGGATCCCGAGCAATCGGCCATCTGAACCTTTCATAGAATCCAGCTTGTTCTTGATTCTCGTTTCCGCATTAGTCTTTTTAATGATCCCAATATCCTTGGTTACTACCGTTTCCAAATCCGTCTTTAAAATTTGATCCACCGCCATTTGCCGGGAGATCGACTCATATTCCGCAAAGATAATATCCAGCTTGTCCGCGGCCTGTTCAATCGCTTGCGAAGAGGCAGACCCAACTTGACCACGAATAATTTCTTTCGACATCATATAAGAGCTCATTCCGAGAATAGCTGACATAAGAACTACCGTAACGAACAGGATGATAAACAGCTTCATGCCAACCGACTTGAATTGAATCGGACCCCTAAGCTTCACTTATGTATCCCCCTTTTGACGGAAAAACGTATGTATTGAAAAGGGTATAGGATCTCAGAATGCTTAGGTTTCTGAGGCTATACCCTTGTCAAAACTTTTTGTTTAACCTTTGCTCGCGCCGGAAGTCAATCCGTCAACAAGCAATCGTTGCATAAACATGAACAAAATCGTAATCGGTACTGCAATTAGTACTGCTCCAGCTGCGAACACGGTAAAATTCGTGTTCTGACTATTAGCAACCATATCCCACATTCCTACTGCCACCGTCCAGTTCGGCTTAGAACGAAGAATCAATCTTGCAAAGATAAAGTCAACCCAAGGGCCAACAAATTGTAATAAAGCAAGATAAGTCAAGATCGGTCTAGACAACGGCAATATAATAGATGTGAATATTTTGAAGTTACTTGCTCCATCGATACGAGCCGCCTCATCAAGTGATCGTGGTATCGTATCAAAGAAGCCTTTGGTAATAAGGGTTAATCCTAAAGGAGCCCCGGCGGCGTATACCATAATAAGAGCGATATGAGTATCTAATAGTCCCATTTCCTTCAGCAGAAGGAAAATGGCGATCATACTCATAAATCCAGGGAACATTCCTAGTATTAACAGTATTGACAAAGAATTTTGACGACCGCGAAAACGAAATCTTGAAAGTGCATAGCTAGTCAACAGAGTAAGCAATACGCCTAAAACCATCGAAGCTAGGGAGACTTTTAACGTGTTCATATACCATTGCGGGAACATGATTTGTTTTGAAGTAAATAATTCACTAAAATGATCTAACGTAAATTTCTCTGGGAACAACGTTTTACTATATAGCGATTTCCCTGGGCGAAAAGCTCCAAGTATGATCCAAAGAGCAGGATAAATCGCGGTAATAGCCAAAATAATCAACACGATATAACTCGAAGTTAAACGAATACCATTCCGTACTTTTAGCCGGCTCATTGGATCATATCCTCCTCTTTAAATGACTTAGTTCTGCGATAGTTGTAAATCGAGAATGAGGCAATGATCAAAAAGATAATGATACCTATTGCTGAAGCCATATTGTATCGATTATTGGTCAAGGTAAGTTTATACAACCATGTCACCAGCAAATCAGTAGCTCCTGCGTTTTGATACGTCCCTTTGACTGGATCGCCCCCGGTTAGGAGGAAAATAATATTGAAGTTATTAATATTTCCTGCAAACTGTGTAATTAAGGTTGGAGCAGTAGTAAACAAAATCATTGGCAATGTAACAATTCTAAATTTCTGATATCCCGTAGCCCCATCTACATCTGCAGCCTCGTACAAATCTTTCGGAATAGTCGTCAACACTCCCATAATTAGCAGCATGGATACTGGCACACCTACCCACATATTAACCAGAATAACCATTGCTCTTGCCCAGGTTTCATGTGTCAGCCACGGCGCTCCAGGTATGCCAAAATAGTTCAGATACTGATTGATCGGCCCAAATTGGCCGTTAAACATATTTCTCATAACAAGGAGTGAAATGATTTGTGGTATTGCATAAGGAATAATTAAAATGGTTCTCCAAAAACCTTTAAATTTAATTCCTTTTTGGTTAATAAGCAATGCTACAAACATACCGCCGAAGTATGTAGTTACTGTTGATAATACCGCCCAGATGATCGTCCAAGTAAGAATTCCATAGAAGGTTTTACTCCAGCTTTTAAGAGCCAATAAATTTTTAAACGTATCGAATCCGACCCAATCTACCAGCATGGCCGGCGGAATATGCTTTGGGGCCGAATAATTTGTAAATGCCAGCATGATCATAAATATAATTGGCATTACTGTAAAAAACAAAATACCAAGTGCAGGCAAAGTCAAAAGCGTTACTGCAAATTTATAATCCAAAACGTAGCGAATGGATTGTTTGAAATTATTAGGCTTTTTGCCACAATCTCTTTCATTACCAATTTTTCTTGCATCTCGAATATTAAAGTAATATGCAATCAAGAAAACAACAAGATAGATTAGCGTAATCAAGCTTTGAATCATTATAAATATCGAATGGTCGTAATTGTGAAGATTAGAGGAGGTTCTCGGTGTATCACCTAATGTAACAATTCCCCATAAAGCAAAACTTAAATTATTAATGAAATAAAGAATACTAACAGCTTCAAATGCCAAAAAAAGTAATCCCTTAATAAATTGGCGGTTATATATTTGTCCCAATCCCATGAACAGTACTGACAGTATCGTTGCTTTGTTCCGATGCTGACTCATTCTCTACCTGCTCCTCTCCCTCGGAAATCAAGGTTACCCGCCACTAATAGCGGCGGGTGATAAATCATTTGGGTGACCTGAATTATTCCCCAGCTACCCCGTTGTTCAAATCAGTAATTTGTTTAACTGCATTTTCAAGGGTTGCTTTTACATCTACATCCTTGTTCCAGATGTCTGCAAAAGCTGCATTAGCCGGGCCCCAAACGTTATTCATTTCAGGAATAGAAGGCATTGGCTGCGAATTCTTAGCCTGCTCTGCAAATCCGGAAATAAACGGATCGTTTTTGATTTGGTCAGTTTCCAAAGCTTCCAGGTTAGTAGGAATTGAACCGATCAATTCACTAAGAAGTAATTGTCCGTCTTTGTTTGTTGCAAAGTCAGCATACAATTTAGCGGCATTTGGATACTTAGTAAATGAACTTACATCATAAGTTTTGATACCGGAGAAAGTAATAGCTGTTTTACCAAGAACCGTAGGAACCGGAGCCAGACCTAAATTGTCCCCGAGAGCTTCTTTATATGCCGTCAGTTCCCATGGACCGTTGATATCCATTGCAACATCTCCTGCAGTGAACAAGCCGCGTTTGATGTCGCCGTTGATATCGCCACTAGGTACAGGGAGAATTTGTTTAAGATCTTGGAAAACTTTCATACCTACAAGTGATTCCGGGTTTTCAAGACCGATATCATCTTTGTTCGTACCGTTATCACCGAAGAGATAACCGCCATTACTTGCTATGAATGGGTAGTTGAAATACAGGTTACCAGCTTCCCACATAAGAGCATACTTCTTCTTTTTTACATCAGTGAATTTTTTACCAAACTCAATTACTTCTTCAAACGTTTTTGGAGCCTCTGGGATAAGGGCTTTGTTGTAGTAGAGAGCTGTTGTTTCAGCCGCTCTTGGGTATCCATACAACTTACCGTCGTAGGAAGCACCCACAATAGACGCCTCTGTATTTCTTGCTTTCGTTTGCTCTGCAAATACGTCATTTTCCAAGATCAATCCGGAAGTTACCGCATTACCGATGTGGTCGGAAGGAATTACGATGATATCTGCTCCAAGACCAGACGGACCGTCAGTAGTCAGTCTGCTGATTTGGTCTGGAACCGGTACCTCTTCAACACTAACCTTTACGCCGTATTTTTCTTCAAACTGTTGAGCGATTTGCTCGGTAAACGCAATCTCTTCTCTACTTTCCCAAACAAGAAGCTCTGCGCCTTCTTCAGGTTTAATTTCCTCGGTTGTCGCTGCGTCGGTTCCCGTATTCTTATTTCCCTCTGTCGAGTTTGTCGTCGGCGCAGGCGTATTTGCTGTGTTGTTAGTTTTGTTGTTGCCGCCGCCGCACGCCGTAATTGATGCAACCAACGACAGCGTAGCGATTAAAACCAGTGTTTTCTTGAATTTCATAAAGCTAACCCCTCCCAAATTTTATACGAAGCAAGGTTTACAGAAACTTTGCGCAAACGATTTCAGAGATGATCGAGAAAATTCCGTTTTATATGTGTTTCTTATGGAATTATTCATCATTTCTGAGTAGAAAGCGCTTTATCGATGGGATAATCATACAACATAGCACAGACATTGTAAAAACGTTTGCACATGATGTTTTTAGGCATATATGCTCATATTTCTCAAAAACACTCCCGTATGCTCCTATTTTCGCAAAATTGCTGTTTTTTATTGCTTGTATCACCTTTAAAATTGTGTGCATCTTTCGCCTATTCGCAAGGCATTTCCGAGAAACTCATGTTCTTATTCAGGAAAGAAAATCCCTCCGTATTCCCCTATCTTGTGCAATGGTTTGAACAATGCTATAATCCTGAACCATGAGCGGGTCCCGATCCGCATAGCAACCGTCATGCTTCCCGTCTACAACTTGAAGGCAATGTTATCTCAAAGGTACATCCTCGGCTTTATCATTGCCGGGATGTGCCTTTTTTAGTGCGGCCCGATGATATAGCGTTACCCTAAATCGGTTACTATATCTTGTAAGAATAATATCGTGCCCTGAGCATTGTCTTCGACAAATCAGCGAGACGGAACCACACTATCCAAGACCAAGGAGGAAATTTATCATGCTGCTTGAAGCTGTCTACCACCGTCCCAAACTGAACTGGTCCTATGCCTACGATTCCGAGACGATCCATCTTCGCCTCCGCGCCAAAAAAGACGACCTTACCGAAGTTTACGCCTTTGCGGGCGACAAATACATATGGAATCAAAGCAAAGAGCTGATCCCCATGTCGAAATTCGCTTCGGACGACTTGTTCGATTACTGGGAATGCGCAATCAAGCCGGCCTACCGCAGATTAAAATACGGCTTTCTGCTGAAATCGGATGATGACGAAATTTGGATGACGGAGAACGATTTCTCCAAGGAGCGTCCTCCGGTCCCGGACCGGCTGTTCGAGTACCCGTTCATTAACCCCGCCGACGTGTTCAAGGTACCGGCTTGGGTAAAGGACACCGTATTCTATCAAATTTTCCCCGAGCGCTTTGCCAACGGAAATCCGGACAATGATCCCGCAGGCGTATTGCCTTGGGGCGGAAAACCGGAACGGGACAATTTCTTTGGAGGCGACCTTCAAGGCGTCATCGACCATCTCGATCATCTCAGTGAGCTCGGTATTACAGGCATCTATTTTACCCCCTTGTTTGAAGCAACGACAAACCACAAATATGACACGGCCGACTATATGAAAATCGATCCGCACTTCGGCGATACCGAAATGGTGAAAAAGCTGGTCCAGGCCTGCCACGAACGCGGCATTCGCGTCTTGTTCGATGCGGTCTTCAATCATTCGGGCAAAACGTTTGCTCCATTCGTAGACGTGTTGGAGAAAGGGGAGCAATCCCGATACAAAGATTGGTTCTCAGTTCGCGAATTTCCGCTTGAGGTCAACGATGGAGTCCCAACCTACGATACCTTTTCATTCGAGCCGCTCATGCCGAAATTAAATACGGACAACCCTGAGGTCAGAGAATACTTGCTAAACGTAGCGGAGTTTTGGATCAAGGAGGTCGGCATCGACGGCTGGAGGCTGGATGTTGCCGATGAAGTGGACCATCAATTCTGGCGCGACTTCCGCAAAACGGTGAAAGCCGCCAATCCGGATGCCTACATTCTCGGCGAAATTTGGCATGAATCTTCCCCTTGGCTTCAGGGCGACCAGTTCGATGCGGTCATGAACTATCCTTTTACCGACGCGGTGCTCGATTATGTAGTCCGCGGCACCCTGGATGCCAAAGGCTTTGCCAACGCCATCGGCAGGCAGTTATCCCGGTACCCGCAGCAAGCCAGCGAAGTGGCCTTCAATCTGCTGGACAGCCATGACACGCCGCGCCTTCTGACGCTCTGCGAAGGCGACAAGAACAAAATGAAGCTGGCCGCCCTTTTTCAATTCACCTACGGCGGTACGCCGTGCATCTACTACGGCGACGAAATCGGCCTCGATGGCGAGCAGGATCCCGACTGCCGCAAATGCATGGAATGGAATCCGGACAAACAGGATCGGGACCTGTTCGAGTTCTACCGCAAGCTGATCTCAGTCCGTAAGGACCTTTCTGTGCTGCGTACCGGCTCCATCACCTTCCTGCATGCGGAAGAAGGCGGCAGCAAGCTTGCTTATGAGCGCCGGCTCGGCAAGGAATCCGTGCTCGTACTGCTGAACAACTACGATGCGGGACAGACTTTGGAAGTTCCCGCCGCCGGACAAGCATGGCACGACGCGATGAGCGGGGATAGCTATGAAACGGACAACGGTAAACTCGCCGTAAAGCTCCCGGCTTACGGATATGCGGTATTGACGCAGTCACAATAAAGTATAAAACATTCAAAAAGGCCTCCTTCCAACACGGAAGGAGGCCTTTAAAGATGTCTTTTAAATTTACATTGCCGCTTTTTCCATAAAAAGGATCAGCACGGCTGCTACCTGCTCACGCGTAGATGTCGCCGCAGGTTCAAATACGTTCTGCCCCATTCCATTAATAATTCCCAATGCTTTTGCCGCCTTGATGCTATCCACGGCATATGCGGATGCCTCGCCCAGATCGGAGAAGCCGGCCTCTTCGGCCCCGGCGACTTCACTTGCCGTTTGCCCGGTCACATGGGCATACGCCTTCATCAGGATTGTCGCCATTTGTTCTCTGGTTATCGTCTGATTGCTGCGGAACGTACCGTCCTCGTACCCCGTTACGATTCCCAGCTCGTTCAACTCCGCGACATAGCCGGCATAATAGCTGTCTTGGGCGACATCGCTAAGGTTAGAAATCCTACCTTCGGCATTAAGTCCCATGGTCCGCCCCAGGAACGCCGCGAATTCGCCGCGGGTCACGTTGCCTTTCGGGTTAAACCGGTCGGCATCCACCCCGGAAGCGATATGTTTCGCCGCAAGCAATTCAACATACTCCTTGGCCCAGCCGCTCGTCACGTCGCTGAACGTTTTGTTGTATTCCATGACCACAAAACTAGCCAACCGGTCACTCAGGAAAGTAATGCTGTTGCCATCCCATTTCCCGCCTACATATACCACGGACCCGTCTTCGTTTACCGCATAAACTCCTGCCTTGTTTTTGTCCCCAATTCCCTTCAAGGCTGCTTCATCCAGAGTCAGCGTTATTTTAACCTTGGTCCCCGGCTTTACTTCAACAGCTTGTTTGTCTGAACCGACACTGAGGAGTTTAAAATCATAAATGTCCCCAGCCGGAGAATATGCCCGGTCTTTTTCGACGATTTCGCTTTTCAGTTTCTTCGTTGCCTCGGAACTCGGCACTTCTTTGCTGAATACGATTTTTCCGTTTGCATGAATCGCTACAGCGGGAATACTCCCGGCAGGCATTTCAATCGTTACGTCAGGAAATACGAGCTGAAGTGCGGCCTTTTGCTCCAAGGCCTTTTCTACAGCGCTTCCCGGAATCACGAGCTCCGCCGCTTCTCCCGCAGCTACTCCGGAGACTTGAATGGTTACTGCCTTACCGCTGTTCACGGCAACCGCAATGGCTTTCTCCAATTCGGTAGCACTCACTTCGGCCGTCTTACGGCCGTTCTCGCTGGCTTTAGCCGTTACCTTTACGGATTCGGAAATTGCCGGAGTTGGAGTGCCGGTGCCTGACGAAGAAGATCCCGCCGATCCGGAATTCGGATTCGATGTTCCCGGAGGAGTTACCGGGCTCGAAACCGCGGCCAGCACGATCGTCCCTCCGTCCAGACTGGACGGCAGGGTTAACGTCACTTTACCGTCACTATCCGCTTGCACCGTTTGATTGCCGTACTGTTCAACCCATTTCGTATTTTTGTAACCCGGTACCGTAAAAGAAATTTGCTGTTCAGTGGTTTTTGTATTAATACCAACGACTACGCTCTTGCCTTGGTACGTCCGGGTAAACACATCATATCCGTCCTGGTCGGATCCGCCGATTTGCGCACGGGTTCCTTTAGAGAAAATCTTCGAATAGCTGTCGCGGATATGCAGCATTTTCTTATAGTGTTCGTAAATATGGCTGTAAGTCGGATCGCTCAACCCGTCCCAGTTGAAGTCGTACCTGTTTTCGCTAAACTCGCCGTTGGACATATTCCCGGCGTTCATGCCGGACTGTCCTACTTCTTCGCCATAATAGATGACCGGTTGGCCCTTGGCCGTAATTTGCAAGGAAGCCGCGATCTTATGTTGAGCCTGCAAGCCCTTCAATGCCTCTGCGTCCAGAGTTCCGTCCTCGAATTTTTGGCGATCTCCCCCCGACAGCAAGCTTACCATGAACCCGTTCTCGTCATGGCTGCTCAGGAACTGGCCGAGCATGGCCGCATTGTCGATCTTCCCGTTGCGGTCCTGAAGCTTCTGTTCGGCTGATTCAATTTCGCCTTCTACGAATTCTTTCGCAATTCCTTTAAACGCGAAATCAAGCTCGGAATCCATCGTGCCCGTGCGCAAATAACCGCCATCATTATCCACGCTTGCCCCAAAATTTTCCCCGATCATTTTGAAGGCCGGATTGATTTCAGTCATTTGGTTCTTGAATGCCATCCAGGTTGCATTTTCCACGTGCTTGATCGTATCAACACGGAAATAGTCGATCGTGTTGCCGCTGGCGGTCTTGGACTTCTCGATCCAGTCGGACTGCCATTTGATAATTTGCTCGCGCACCGCAGGATCTTCCGTTTTAAAGTCCGGAAGTCCGGCAACTCTATTCTTGATGATGGGATCCTCGTCGGCATCCCGCAGCATCCCGGCGAACACTTCACGTTCAGGCTGCGTAGGGAGGTTATTCAAATCGCCCCAATTCGGACTCAACTGGTCCATGCCGTAACCGGTATGGTTCAAAACAACATCAACCATCACCTTGATGCCATTGTCATGAGCGGTATCCAGGAGCTTCTGGAAATCTTCCAAATCCCCCAAGTGCTCATCGATTTCAGTAAAGTCTTTAGCCCAATAGCCATGATAAGCATACTGATTGCTGTTAAAATCGATACCCTTGTTAAAGTCGATGTTATCGACGATCGGCGTAATCCAAATCGTATTGATGCCGAGATCCTTCAGATAACCGATCTTCTCGGTAACGCCTTTGAAATCTCCGCCATGATAAGTTTCCGCGTGGCTGAGGTCGTAATTCTCCCCGTTCGGATCATCATTGCCGGTATCCCCGTTCAAAAAACGGTCCGTCAGCATGAAATAGATCCGGGCCTCATCCCAGTCAAAATCGTCTTTTCCGACCGATTGGCGCGGTTTGACGGTTACAGCGGCATCATGCGTATATTTATTGCCGTATACGTCTACCAACGTTACAGAAATTTTCTTCACGCCTGTCGGAACCGAGTCCTTCACCGCAATCGTCAGAGCCTGGAGATCGTTATCGATCACCGTCTCCGTTTTCCCGCCCAATGCGGACAAATCCGCAAAAATACTGCGAATTTCATGATCTTCGATTCCGGCCAAGTTTAGAGAGAGCACCGAATTTTCATTAAAGGAAATCTCGGCAGGCATAGTTTCGGATTGAATGGCTGGAAATAGCTGCTTGTAAGTGATCTGGGACTTGCCATCTACAGTATTTTTAGGATCGAGAACTTCCTCGGTGACTCCATCTTTAGTCACAAGATAAGAATATTCGAAGGTTCCTTCTTCAAGGTTCCGCAATGTGTAGGTAAACCGTTCATCTTCCCGACTGTAATCCATCGGATACTCGTTGCCGTTGATTTTCAGCTTCACGCTTTCGATCTTATCCATTTTATTCATTTTGAATAGTCCAAAGTCCCGATAATAGAAGGTGGCACTGCGATCTTCCAAGAACGGTGCCGTTGTTCCAGGCAGGGTGCGGAACGCGCCTTTCCCCGCATCGACAACGACTTTGGTTAGCACTTCGCTGCCAGTTTGAATCTCCCGGTCATAGTCCTGGTCAATCAATGCCCATCCATCGCTTCCGACCCTCTTATGGATCTTGAATCCGATTTTGCCGACTTCGGAAGTGATCGGAATGATGACGGTCGATTTGTTGCCATCGATTTCGCCGCCTGCAAATGAGAAATCCTTATTTACATATCCGGTATACCATGTCCAAACGCTCCAATCGCTAAAATCGGCGCCGTCTTTGACGTAAGTGAACTGAACTCTGCGATATTTTTCGGCCTCCAATTTCTCGAGATCCGGCTTTTCATAAAATACTTCGCTGATCCCTTGTACGATCCAGACTACGACGTTCTTGCCCTCTTTAATCCGGACTGTTTGTTCGACATCTTTGTCAGCCCATTCACCTTCGGATGTAGACAGCCTTGGGATCACCCCAATTTGTTTGTACGGAAAATAATAAGTTGCCTTAGCATACCCTTCCGGGGTTTCATTCAATTTGCCCCGTTTGCTCTTTCCAACGTCCGGTGTCACAGGAAACATATATAGATTCCATTGATTCGCTGTCCCGTCAAAACGATAGTAGTTAATAGTGTAAGCATTTAGATTGTCCACCATATTGACCATTGTTTCAGTTGTGTACGTGTCATAGCTGGCTATGATCGTAACTTGACCCAAAGCCGTACCTGGTTCAACGGTTAGAATATTTTGATGAATCGCCACCCCAGGTACCGGATTCTTCAATGACCAGGTTGGCGTCACGTCTGTATAATTGCCTTCGGCATCCAATAGACTGGCTTCCAGTTCCAATTCTCCGCCGATGGCGACGTTCTCATCGGATTCAATCACGATGCCGGGAACGATCGCTAACGAATTTGGAGGGTTCCCGCCCGATTTTCTCGGGTTTAACGGATCCAGGAAGTCTCCGCTCCAGCTGCCTTGCTTGGGAATGAATTTATATTCGTAGATGCCGGCCGAGAGAGGAATAGTAAGACTGTAAACCCCATCCTTCAAAATTAAGGCCTCGGCCGTTTTTTCGTTCCAGCCATTCATTTGTCCTACCAGATGGGCCGCTGTCACTCCGGATGGCAGTTTATCCTGCGGTATGTTAAACGTCACCGTCCCGTCATTGTTAATAACCGGGCTCTTCAGTGCATTTTCGGTCACCTTTACCGTTTTGACGATCTTCCAAGGATCATGCTTGGCCTCGATCTCAATATTGCCGGTATCAGCATTAGCTGCAACAGTAAGTTTTCCGGTGGTACTGTCGAAGGAAACTCCGTTCAGCCCTTTGGTTAACGTAAGTTGCACTAGATCTTTGGTATCGCGGTCGCCCGTAAAATAGACCGCATCGATCACCGTGGATTCTCCTAACCCGATTTCTGATGGAGGTGATTTAATAAACTTGATTCCCGGAACGGATAACCCGGGATTGTTGTTGGTATCGCTGTACTTCTCGGAATTCAGAGGATCTCCCATCCAGCCGTCTACATCCATGCCGTATTGGTACCAACCCGCATCAATTCCTCGCGTCAGGGTCCAGACGTTGCCCTCTGCCAAAGTTAGGGGGATTTCTTCCCAATTGTTATAGAAATCGCCCTTAACTATGGCCTTCTGTTCTTGCCCGGTCCCCTGATAATTAAACGTCACCTGCGCTCCGGTTGCGCTTCTTTCCCCGATAACCGGACTGGCGAGCCCGCCGCTATCTAAGGTAGGATCATCAGCTCGCGCATGAGTGAGAAAACTGCCGAAAGAGCCCACAACCAGTACAAAAATGAGCAGCCGGGAAAACCAGCCCTTCAATCTTTTGTGCATTTTGCATAGACCTCCTAAATGAATGTTCACTGCAGAAATTCAAATATTTGCATGCAAAAAAAGACTGAGCGATATAAGCCTCCTTTCAGAATTAAAATTGCGCAAACGTTTGACTAAAAATAATTACTGATTCTGTTTCCGTCTAAGGAGTGCACTCCGCCAAGAAAGCGCTTTTATGTTTCTTATTATATTATCTTAGGCACTTCCAAATGTTAAAACGTTTGCACAATCGATATTTAGAAGATTTTACATCTAAACTCACTGTTTGCTTTGTATAACTCAGCATTGCTCTTAATTTCTTATTATTTCAAGATTAAAGTAAAAATCTCTCAGGCATTCCCATCCCTAGGTGAAAATACGCAATAAATGACACCTTTTCGCGGCTTTATCTATTTACTTTCCGTTATGTTTAGATTAATATTACAATGTAAAGCAAACGGTTCCACAGAGGAGGTTTTTTATGGCTGTTACCATAAAAGATGTTGCCAAAAAGGCCGGAGTATCACCCTCTACCGTGTCCCGGGTGCTGTCCAATCATCCAAGAATAAGCGCCGAAACTTCGAGAAAAGTAAAGGACATTATGGAGCAACTTGGATACCATCCGAATATCATGGCAAAGAGCCTGGTATCCAAAACAACCAACAGTATTTGCATCATGTTGCCGAAGTCTGCCGAAGAATTGTTTTCCAACTTCTTCTTTATGGAGTTAATTCGCGGAATTGTCACACAAGCGAGCCGCTTAGGCTACGATGTGCTGATCAGTTCGGGAGCCAACGAAAAGGAAGAAATTGAAGGCGTATCCAGACTGATCAATGGACGCCGGGTAGACGGAGTGATTTTACTTTATTCGAGGCAAGACGACCCAGTTATCGATTTTCTGCATGAGAACGGTCATCATTTTGTTCTAATCGGACGGAGTGAGCAATATCCCGATATTTTATCGGTGGATAATGACAACGTTCAAGCATCCTATGATGCCACGAAGCATTTGATTTCTCTGGGACATGAACGGATCGGGTTCGTCAGCGGACCTCCCGACCTGGTCGTTTCCAAGGATCGGCTAAAGGGTTATCTGGATGCATTGCATGATTCAGGACTTGAAATGCGACCTGAATGGATTGTTGAGGGGGAATTTCTGCAGGATAGCGGCTATCGTGCCATGTCTTTCTTTATGAATTTACCCAACCGTCCTACGGGCCTGGTCCTGATCGACGACGTCGTGTCATTCGGCGTGTTGCGTGGCCTGCATGAGCTCAAGTATAAAGTCCCCGAAGATTTATGTTTGGTCAGTTTCAACAATATTCCTTTGTCTGAATTGTCGACACCACCGCTCAGCAGCATAGATATCGGAATATACAATTTGGGATACACCGCTTCCCAGGTTCTGATCCAGTCGATTCAGAACAACAGCGACAAGTCCTATCAGAAGCGGCAAATCATTCCGCATCGGTTGATGGTTCGTGAGTCTTCCATGTATTCGATATCGAAAAAATAAAGGCGGGACACAAAAAATAATCGAAGCGTCGGCTTCTTTTATTTTTTGCAATTTGTTCAAACGTTTGCGCTATTGGAGGAGGAGAGGTTATGACCTCAATTAAAGCATGTTTATTCGACCTGGACGGTGTGCTCGTCGACACCGCCAAATATCATTATCTTGCCTGGAAGCGCCTCGCCGAGGAGTTGGGCTTCGAATTTTCGGAGCACGATAACGAACGGCTGAAGGGCGTAAGCCGGATGGCTTCGCTTGATATTCTGCTAAGCATTGGCGGAATTGATTTAGACAAAGCAACCAAACTGGAGCTCGCTGAGCGTAAAAACAACTGGTATTTCGAAATGATCACCAAAATGGATGATTCCGAAATTCTGCCGGGAGCGCTTGATTTTCTGAAGGATTGCCGGGAGAATGGCTTGAAAGTCGCCCTGGGCTCCGCCAGTAAAAACGCCATGACGATTCTGAATAATACAGGACTCACGCCGTATTTTGACGCCATCATCGACGGAACCCGTACTACCAGCGCGAAGCCCGATCCCGAAGTATTTACGCTCGGTGCTTCCGAACTTGGCGTTCTTCCGGAACAATGCGTCGTCTTCGAAGACGCGGAAGCCGGAATCGAAGCGGCTCAACGGGCCGGGATGCGCAGCGTGGGCATTGGATCGCCAATCTCGCTGGGCAAAGCCAATCTTGTTGTTGCCTCGCTTGGAGAGATGACAGTAACGCGCCTGCAAGAGATTGCCTCCGTTTAAACAAGGGGATACTAACGTTCAACGATACCTCAACGATCATGCGTAAGAGAACGGACATTCTTTTTTTGCAATCCTATTCATTTAATCTTAATCACTAGAATTACTTTAAGAAGGAGCCGGTAAATCGTGAAACAATATTTGAAAATGGATGAATGGTCTATTATAGAAGAATCCTTTGACCCTGCTACGCACGAAATTTCCGAAAGTATTTTCAGTATCGGTAACGGATTTATGGGCCAGCGGGCCAATTTCGAAGAGCAATACAGCGGAAAATCCCTTCAAGGAAGCTATATGGCCGGGGTCTATTATCCCGATAAAACCCGTGTAGGCTGGTGGAAAAACGGATATCCGGAATATTTCGCCAAAGTCCTGAACAGTACGAACTGGATCGGCATCAACGTGCTCATTAACGGCGAATCGCTGGATCTGGCCAAATGCGAGATCAAAGATTTCGTACGTGAACTGAACATGAAGGAAGGCTATCTTTCCCGCCGTTTTGTGGCTGTGATGGAGAACGGCAAAGAGATTCAAGTGGAATCGGTCCGCTTCGTCAGCATGAAACGCCAAGAGATCGGGGCCATCCGTTATGCGGTTACCCCGCTTAATTTCTCCGGGACCATCCGGGTTGTGCCTTATCTGGACGGCGACGTGCAGAACAAGGACTCCAACTATGACGAGAAATTCTGGCTCGAGGTAGAAAAATCGGCGGCACAGGATATCTCCTACCTGAACTTAAAAACTAAAAAGCTGGACTTTCACGTTACGTCCGTCATGTCATTCGATGTATATAAAAACGGTGAAAAGCAGGAGTTTGAAGCCTCCGTTTCCGAGCGCGAAAAATTCGTTTCCGCGGAAGCTGCTTTTGAAGTAGAACAAGGCGCTACGCTCACTCTCTACAAATACGTAGCTAACGTGACTTCCCGCAATCACGGATTAGGGCAGCTTGTGGAAGCAGGCAAAAAGGCGCTGCTTGAAGCGCATGCGGCCGGTTTCGACAGTCTGCGCCAAGAACAGGCCGATGTCTGGGCCGAAAAATGGAAAGGCAGCGACATCATTATTGAGGGCGATGTATCGGCTCAGCAAGGAATTCGCTTTAACATTTTCCAACTGAATCAAACATATACCGGAGAAGACGATCGCCTGAATATCGGGCCGAAGGGCTTTACGGGGGAAAAATACGGCGGCAGCACTTACTGGGATACCGAAGCTTATTGCGTGCCGTTCTATCTAAGCACCGCGGATTCGGGCATTGCCCGCAACTTGCTGATTTACCGTTACAAGCACCTGGAAAAAGCGAAGGAGAACGCCAAGAAACTCGGCTTTACCAAAGGCGCACTCTATCCGATGGTTACCATGAACGGCGAAGAGTGCCATAACGAATGGGAAATCACTTTTGAAGAGATTCACCGGAACGGCGCTATCGCCTACGCGATCTACAACTATGTGAATTACACCGGGGATAAATCCTATCTGAGCCAATACGGCTTGGAAGTGCTCGCGGAAATCTCCCGGTTCTGGGAAGAACGCGTCAACTTCTCCAGCACTAAAGGAAAATACGTGATGCTCGGCGTTACCGGTCCTAATGAATATGAAAACAACGTCAACAACAACTGGTACACGAACCGCATTGCTTCCTGGACGATGGAATACACGCTGGAAGTGCTCGATTATCTGAAAAAGAACGAAAACGCCCGTTACCTTGAGCTGATCGACAAACTGAAGCTGAGTAACGAAGAGACCGCCAAGTGGCGGAACATCATCGACAATATGTATTATCCGGTTGACGAGGAGCGCGGAGTCTTCCTGCAACAAGACGGCTTCCTCGACAAGGAACTGGTTCCGGTCAAAGACCTGGCTCCGGAAAACCTGCCGATCAACCAGAACTGGTCCTGGGACCGGATCCTGCGGTCCTGCTACATTAAGCAAGCGGACGTGTTGCAAGGCCTGTTCTTCCTGAGCGACAGATACGATCTCGAAACGAAAAAACGGAATTTCGATTTCTATGAACCGTTGACCGTTCACGAGTCCTCCCTGTCCCCTTGCGTGCACTCCATTATGGCCTGCGAGCTCGGCTACCAGGAAAAAGCGTATGAAATGTACCTGCGTACCGCTCGTCTGGATCTTGACAACTACAATAACGATACGGAAGACGGCTGCCACACGACAAGTATGGCAGGAACCTGGATGGCCGTCATCCAAGGCTTCGCCGGCTTACGCGTAAAAAATGATGAACTGGTGCTCCAGCCGTTCATTCCTTCGCATTGGAAAGCCTTCTCGTTCAACGTGATGTTCCGTGGTGCAACGCTGAAAGTGAACGTTGGCGAAGAAAGCATCACCGTGACGAACGAGACCGATACGCCGGCCGCAATCCGGATCTACGACCGCAGCTATACGGTCAGCGCCCATGGCGAAATCCAAGCGCAAAGATCATCGGTAACGATCTAAGAATAATTTTAATTATAGAAAGGCAGGACCTGCATAATAATGCGGGTCCTGCCTCTTTTTAATGGCTACTTAATCAAAAAGTTCAAAACAAATTGCGCCGCCTCCGCTCTCGTCGCCGGCAAGTCGGGAGCAAATCTTTCTCCCTGACCTTGGACCAGGCCGAGTGCTGCCGCCTCCTTCACGCTCTCCAGCGCCCAAGGGGCAATGCTTGAACCGTCGGAGAATTGGAGCGGTCCCGATTCGGTCTCACCGACATCGTGCTGCATCGTATAAGCGCGCATCAAGAGGGTAACGATCTCTTGACGGCTTATATTGGCGTTCGGCTCAAAGCGATCGGCCGACCGGCCGCTGATTAATCCGGCTTTCGCCATTTTTGCGAGATCTTCCTCATACCAGCTCCCGGAAGGAACATCGTTGAATTTTAGCGTAGTCTTCTCCTTCAAATTCAGGGCACTCGCTACGATTTTTACAAACTCGGCTCTGGTTATGGTGCGGTTTGGCTCATATCGGTTATCGGATACGCCTTGAATCCAATGCTTGGCCGCCAATCGCTGAATGGCATTCGCCGCCCAATGGCTGCCGGAAACGTCTTGGAAATTCGCCTTGTATTCCAGCAAGCCGAAAATTCCTGTCTCGTGTACCTCCAATTCCATTCTATTTCCGTTAAGGGTTCCGCCCAGGTAGGTTAAGGAACCGTTATTCCCTATGATATAGATGCCCGACAGTTCCGCGTTCAAACCATCCTGGAGCGGAAGCATCAATTTCAAAGGCTCTACCGGTGCCGTGAGTGGATGAACGGTGCCATCCGCGGAAATAGTGCGGATCTCAACCTCTACGGCCGACCCCTGAAGAGAGACTCCAGATCTCGTCGTTACCCCGGCCTCACTTATTGATTTCGCTTGGATTCCAATTCTGATCTTACTACCGGACGGGCTCTTTTCCCCCAGCAAATCCTGCAATTGAAGTAATACTTTCGGCGAGATTTCCAGGGCCAGCTTGTCGGCCTGAATCCGAAGTTGATTCTGTTTCAAAAGTTCGCCTGCATTGACTGGAAGTTCGATGCTTGTAGCCGTCGACTTCACTTCAATGGTCGTGATTCCGTCTTTTCCCGGTTTGGACAGCTCATTGGCCGAAATCGCCATCGTTCCCGGATCGATAGGAGCCGGCGTCGGTGCCGGCGTTATTACCGTACCGGAGCCTCCCGATCCGGAATTTGATCCGGACCCGGGTCCGGGAGATACGGGAACGTAAACCACAAGAATGCTTCTTTTGGCCTGCAGCAAGTTCGCATACGATTCCTTAATGACTTCAAGCGGGCTGTCTTCACTCAATGCTTTGGCTTCCGTATAAACTTTGCTGGATCTCAACTCCGCGATGGATCCGGCGGTATAGACCGCATTATCGCGCAATGCATCAATTTCGTTCAAAAGGGATTCCAACCGGTTCCATTCGGCCGTAGTGTCGCTTCCCACCTTGAGGCTGATTTCTTCGCTTTCCTGGACGGCCGTATATTCTTTTCCGTTGAACATGTACGTATTGGTTACGGCGACTTTATATTTCCCCTCATCGGACTTTGCCGCCTGATTCAAGGTAAATACGGCGCCAGTAGCCTCGGATACGGGGTTTCCGTCTTTCATCCATTGATAGCTTAATGTCCCCGAGCCGGCAGCCTCCACCGTAAAGATTACTTCGTCGCCGGGTTCGGCAGGATTTTTCGATACGCTAACCGATTGAATTTCCGGATAGGCGGCGACGACATCAGGTTTGACCGTCAAGGTCAGTTCCGTACTTGTCGCAGTAGCGGGATTGGTTCCTTCTATGCCGCGGAGCACTGCCCTGAATACAGTTCCGTCGTCTTCGGCACGAGCCGTAAAGGAATAGATGCTTGAGTTCTCTCCTACCTGTGTCCAATTCTCGGAATCCTTACGTTTTGCTTCCCAAACCATCGACTCTACATCCCCGGTCGGGCTGACCAACAGAGTCACTGCTTCGTTCTCATTGACGGTTTTGCTTTCCTCCAGATTAATTTCGAATCCAGGCGCAACCGGTTCGGCTTCGGCCGGAATGACATTCACCGTTGTCTCGGCCTCGGCGATTCCGCCCTCTTCGTTGGTAACCACTACCTTATATTTGACTCCGTCCATTTCCAATGCCACTTGCGGGATCGCGTAGGTGGCTTCCGTAACGGAAATATCGCTGTAGCCGTTTCCGCTATCCTCGTACCAGGCGTAAGATAAAGTCCCTTTCCCGCTAGCAACGGCTTTCAGCGCTGCCATGGTGCCTTCGCGGAAGGTTCCTTCTTTGGCGATTTGAACCACCGGGTTCTCGAACTTCCATTTTGCCGTTAATTTCAGGTCGGTTTTAACGGTATCCTGATTAAAATCCCATTTCAGTTGATCGTGATACCAACCGTCAAACACATATCCTTCTTTGCTTATTTTCATCGGCTCGGCGATCTTCGCGCCGTAAGCGGCCTCGATCGGCGGAATGGCGGGTTCACCGCCATTAGCATCAAACTCGATCTTATAGCGTTCCTTACCTTTCAGATATACCGGTGTGGACTTGTTACCGGCGTTATCTTCCATGACTACATACACATTTTGGGCATTGGACGTGAAGGCAAGACTTGCCTTGGTCGTCCGTCCGCGAATAATCTTGGCTTCCGTTTTATTCGAAATATAAGTGACCGGGAATGATTTCGATATCCCGTCTTCATATACATACATATACCTCCAGTCTCTCGTGTTCGGCATCGGCAACTTTAGCTGATTCCCTTCCCAAGACCAGGCTTCGGCATAGGGTTCGGAAATTTTGTCGATAAAGTTGCCGCTCAACATCACCGGCTGGGCACCGCCGGGTGCCACGGTTACGAGGTAATCGTCCCCATTGATCGGCATGCCGCTAAATACAGCGGATGTAGCGCCTGCCGGAACCGTTAATTGTGCGTTAACCGGCTGATCCGTGGTAATGCGATTCAAGGATTTCACGCTGACCGAAATGTCTCCGGAAGCATCCGGAGGATTAACCCAGCTTACCTCGAAATCCCCGTTTTCTTGGGAGTTTGCTGCTATGTTGGATACGGAGGCGTTCAAATCGAAAGGAAGGCTTGCGGCCGTCCCTTCTTGCCCGTCAGCGCCGACAGCGGCGACCTTGATCGTTCCGGATTTGGCCGGCAAATTTTTAACGTAAAATACTTCGTCATATTTGCCGCCCACATACACATCGTTCACATACACATTGTATTGTTTTACTTTAGAATAATCCGAATCCAGGTTCCATTTGAGCATTACTTCATCACTATTCGGATGAATTTCCGAAATGGTTAATCCCGCCGGTGCCGTAGGCGCGACTGCGGATCCGTCAAAAATCCGGATTTGACCGATATTCATTTGATATCCGTTTACGGCCGTTTGACCCGGTTCGAACACCAAGCCGAACGCGGCGATCGATTTGCCGGCGAACTGGCTTAAATCAAGCTCGGAAGTCACCCAACCGTTACTTTTCTTTCCGCTATCCGGTACGGGCACTTTTTGTACCGTGCTTGGATCATCCGCCATGATCAGCCCTATTTGCATACCGGAACCATCATCGTCTGAACTTTTGTTATACGTAATGGATAGTTTTGAGCCCTCATTCACGTTCAGGTCCGTTTTATACAGTCTTAGGAAAGTTTCCGCGTTCAAATCCCCGTTTACGACAAGCGAGCTTCCGCCCTGATAAGCTCCGATTTGCTCGTAGTTATACCGCGTGGTGTCCGCAATGTTATACTTCGGACCGTAATCGAAATCTACGGTTAGTTTATTGCCTGTCGTATCCTGCCACCATTGCCAGGTGACCGGAATATCTTGAAGGCTCATATTGGACCACTCGTCATCATTGGATACCGAGCCGTTCACGTAATAAGAAAGGCCGTGCCCGGTGTTGAAGTTACTGTAAAAGTTAGCGTCCCCGATAACGGAGCGTTCCGCTATAACGGAGGAAATGCCGGGCCAATAACGATTATCCGCGTAGACGTCGGCAGCCGTATTCGTCGGGGAAACCGCCGTGTTCCGCGGGTCGATGTTCGGGCCGGACCACCACAGTTGTTCCCGGACTTTCGTCATCCATTGGTAATTATTCTCCGCACGGTGTCTGACGGGCCACGACTGATTCATGTCCTCATCAAGCCCGGCATGGACAAAATCGGCTCCCAATGTGGCGATGCTTAACGAAGGCAGGCCGTCGACGAGTTTATCTCTCAGCGCCGTTCCTTGGACGCTCTTGAACCGGTCCCGGCCGGCCTCCAATCCGGCAAACCCGACGTCGAATATATCAAGGTCTGCACCGGACGTTTGATTCAGATTGTT
Organism: Fontibacillus phaseoli; assembly: GCF_003337355.1. Taxonomy (GTDB): domain Bacteria; phylum Bacillota; class Bacilli; order Paenibacillales; family Paenibacillaceae; genus Fontibacillus; species Fontibacillus phaseoli. Next base: position 125,054 of record NZ_QPJW01000007.1, read on the forward strand.
AAGATAATTCTTGGCCGAATTGATTTGACTGCTTCTCATGCCGTAATCAAAGAAATACGATTGCGATACCCGCTCGCCCGAGTTTTTGTCATACAGAAACGAGATGTTATTGTCATTGAATGTTCTCGCAAATGTATTTGATCCGGTCGCGGTATTTAGGGAATCGTACCATTGTACATACAGCCCGCCTTTTTGCAGCGCTTTCATAAATCCGATATAGTCGGGAATATCCTTCACTTCCACGTTAGGCCCGACTTCTTCCTGATTGACGAAATACCCGTCATAACCGAAATAATCGGCCATTTCGATCAATTTTTCGGCAACCGGATAATTCCCTTGTTCATCCTTGAGTATCATTTGTTTATAGGTTTGCTGCCCCCGGTCATTGTTGGAAAAGAAAATTCCCGCCAGGGAGAGCACTCCGTTCTTATGGGCTGCATCGGTATAGGTCGGATTCGGGATATTCAGCATGCCGAATTCGAACCATTTTTGCTGCCAGTCTTTCTGTGCCAGATCGTCGTAATATTCCGAAGGAGTATAGGCAGTGGCTGTTCCGTGCCAGTAAGAATAGTAATCGATATATTGCCAGAAGTTAAAGTGATATTGCGCGAATTTATTAGTATAAGGAGCATTTTCTATAAAAGCGTTTCCATAATCGCCGGCAACCGTGATCATTTTCACGTTGGGATCGAGATTCGGATTGCTTTGCGTAGCGGTCAGCGGATGTATCCTTTTTTGCAGGGGCACGCGGGATCTGAGCAGTTCGGCATCCGGATCGCTATTCGGACTCCAATCCAAAACTTGGCCGCTTGTGTACCCGTGCACGCTCGGTTGATTTTCTCCGTGGGCGCTTTCACCTTGAAACGGCCAGGTGTCTCCTGCTTGTACATAAAGAGGAAAGCTGGTGAGGACTAATGTTAGCGCCAATACCATAGATGTCATTTTTGCCTTGGTCCTGAAACGTAGATTCATTATGTAACCTCCAGTTCTAAGATAGAATGTTTCCACCACTTTCGTTTACTGCTACGGAGCCGATTAAAGTCCCTTCCGGCCGTCACCTCCTCCTGTCTTGCACCCTGATCTTCCTAACACTCTATCCCATGTAACCCCTTACAAATAGGGTTGAAATTAAAGATACGCTGGACAAATTAAAGGTAATATAGTCTTGAAAATAAAAAACAACAACAAAACAATCCGCAAAGAACGCGGATTGTCAGGTGTTTTAAGCACATAAAGTATTGATCATTCTATTTCGGCTGTGCCCTTTGAAATTCAGGGCAGGCGGCTACGCGGCGATATCGCTAACCAGGTTTTTAATCCACTTGCGCGACCGGATCCGGGCCAATCCAATGCCGAGCCGGACAACCTCCTCCAGGGACAGCACAAGATACACCAGGTAGACCGGCTGTTTGAACACAAACGACAGCAGCAGCCCTGACGGAACCCCGATCAGCCACGTTGCCGCCGATTCCATCGCGAATACGAACTTGCTGTCCCCGCCGCTGTTCAAAATTCCGCCGGCCATGATCATGTTTCCGACCTTGACCCATAAGAAAGCGGCAAATACCCAAACCAGGTAAATTCCCAAGCGATGGGCCTCCCCTGAAATATTAAAGAAGGAAACATACCAAGGGGAAGCAACCGCAATCACCAGGCCGACCGCAAGGGAAACGGAGATCCCCAATGCGATGAAACGTTTGGCATACTGCATGGCAGTCTCTTCTTCCCCGGCACCCAGTTTATTGCCGACCATCACCCCGCCTGCACTGGCCAGGCCCGACAGCAATCCGATACAGATGCCTTGCAGCGGAAAGGTAATCGTCATGGCCGTCATTTCGGATGTCCCCATGCGACTGTAAATCATGGCATAGACGGTCTCGCCCATCACCCAGATGAATTCGGTCAGGATGATGGGATAGGTCGTTTGAATGAACTTTTTCAATAGTGGTCTGGAGATCCCGAACAGGCTGCCGAAATCTACCGAACCCGGAAGCCTGAACTTGTAGACGGCTCCAATGATCAATGCGCACTCCACGACTCTGGCAATTAACGTTGCAATAGCCGATCCTTTTAACCCCAATTCCGGAAAGCCCCAGTTCCCGAAGATCAGCAAATAATTCAGTACAATGTTCAGACCTACCGTAAACAAGCTGACGAACATCGGCAATTTAACGTGCGTCGTACTTCTGAGAATGGCGGAATACATCATCGTAAGCATCGTCGGCACATAACTTAGCGAAATGATCTGCAGAAAAATGTATCCCTCCCCCAAGATCCGCTCATCCGTCGTAAACAAGGACAGGCAAAGCTGGGGTTCGAAGAACACGAGCAGCGTGAACAGGAACGACAGTGCAAACCCGGCCAACAAGCCGATACCGAGCAATTGAGAGATGCTCTTGCGGTCCTGTTTTCCCCAAAACTGGGCCGCGTAGATCGAAACTCCAGCCGCGAGGCCGGCCAGTACTACAGAGATCACTCCGTATATTTTCGTGGCCATTCCGACGGAAGCGATAGCCACATCACCCAACTGTCCCACCATCAACTGGTCCGTGAGCGTGAGCAAAGACATGATCAGGCTTTGCAGCGTTACCGGAAGGGCAATTTTATATACGTTTTTATAAAAATCCTTTTTTAACTCATCGCTCATCTAACCCGATCCCCCATTATTCAAACCGCCTTTAAATAGCGCAGCAAGGTGTAATTATCCTTCGGCTCCACTTCGACCACCTTGAACTTTTTGGCGAAATCGAGCTTGGTGTATCCTTCTCCATCGACCAGCGTAATATTGGACGCCCCGCCGATGATGATCGGAAGCTGCATCAGAATGATCTCGTCGACCAGATCCTGGTTAAAAATATGCCAATTCAGAAAGCCCCCGCCTTCCACCATCAAGTTGTTAATCCCGTACTTCTCCTCCAGCAGGGTAAACAATTGCCCGAAATCCACCTCGTCTTTCCCGCAAATCAGGCACTCTTTGCCCCGTTCCCGCAACTGCTCGATCTTACGTTCGTCCTTGCCGTTCTCCGTCGTTACAAGAAGGGTTTGCCCCCCATCCGTCAGCACATTGCTATCCATCGGAATATTCATGGTCCTTGTGGGGATGATCCGTACCGGATTCTTATTCTCCTCATAACGGTTCGTCAAAAAAGGGTTGTCCGTAGTGATCGTATTTTTCCCGACCATAATCCCGTCGACCTTTCCCCGAAATTTATGAATATATTCCATATCCCGACCATCAAATAGACTGAACAAGGGCTTGCTGGACTGCCCCGGACCCAATGTCAGCTTACCGTCGATTGAAATTTGGCTAAATACGCTCGTTTTCATGGATCATCCCTCATTCCAAATTTTATTTTTCCGTTTACAGGACTCCGGCAGACTGTTTAAATTGTTGATCCATCGCGCTCCAGGCGGACTCTTCGCCTTCTTCCGGCAGAATTTGCAGACCGGCGCGTACCGCCTCCCAAACAGAAGCCATGGCCGGTTCAATCGGCATGGACCGGCTCTCTTCCAACAATGTTGTAAGTGATCTCCTGTTACCGTCAGTTAGGTCTTTCAATTTCTCGCGTGCCTTGGAATGAACGGGAATCCGCTGCACCTCCGTCCCCCATTTCATTTGGCTCTCTGCACTTAGCATGAAGGTCGCAAAGGATACAATCTCCTCCTGCAGTTCCGATTCCAGCGAATAACCGGGAAAAACAAGGCCTATCGCCGATGACATAGAAATGGAAGGGCACCCTTGAATGGAAGGAAGCCGGGCAACGCCTAGCTTGTTCTTCATATGCCGGTCCAGGTGATTATAAATCCACTCTCCGCAGATGATTGCGCCGACCTCCCCGGCGATGAATCCCTCCAGCAGTTCCGTCGAACCGTTCATGCTGGCCAAAAGGCCGCGATCCATCCGGGTCCGAACATAATGCAGTGCCCGCTTCATCTCGCTCTTGGGAAGACTAGGGGCGCCTTCCGACATGGGCCAGCCTCCGAATGCCGTCAAAAAGGGGATGAACCAGTAAGGCTCCCGCAAATCGGCGGCAACAGGAATAATGCCTTTCTTCTTCAATCCGTCTCCCGAATCTTCGATCTCCTCCCAGGATCCTGGAGGCTCCGGATAAATTTCACGATTGTAATACAACACCAAATGGTTGCCCGTAAGCACCGGTAAGCCATAAGCTATTCCTTCCGACCGCATGGACTGGAGAAAGTCAAAACCATGTGGGGCTACCAAAGACAGCAACTCATCCGGTACCTCGGAATACTTCGCTTTCTCCCCGAATCCGGCCATATCCGCAGGGACCAAGGCCATTTGGGGCGCTTCGCCTCCCTCGGCTACTGTATTCAATCGGGTGACCAGCTCCGAAATATTCATTACTTCGGGAATAACCTGAATGTCATTTTGCCGGGAGTATTCACGGCATAAACGTTCCAAGAGTTCAATGGAGGTATCTCCCGGTCCGTCAAATTCATGCCAAATCACCAGTTTCTTCGGATGTGATCCCATCTTTGCACCTGCCTTCATGTCTTTATATTTTGATATGGGGATGGTAGAAAACCATGCCCTGATAGGGTTGGAGCAACCAATCACCCTGTCGGCCTGCTGCAGAAGACAACCATGCCGACTCTGAATCGGCCAAGCTGTCAATCAGGATAGTCCATCCTTTCGATGCGGGATATACGGCATCCAGGTTTACGGTTTGCGGTAAGTCAGGACTTAAATTAAAACAGCCGACAAGCAACTCGCCTCCCGTTAAATAGGCGTACAGCAACACCTCGCCCTGGGCATCCGGTATAAAAAAGTTTGGGGGCTGCACCAGGTAGTCCAGCTGGTATTTGCATGAATACAAGCGGTTCAGCAGGGGGATCATGGGCTGCGGATGAGTCCAGTTAATGGTTATCCGGTTGAAAAACGCCCGCGGGATGGCCGCGCCTCCCGTGTTGTCTCCAAGACCGCAGTTCAGCGGCTGCTCTTCGTTCACCTCGATTCCCGTAGTCAAATAGGGAACGGCGTTTGGCAAAAAGCTGTTAAAAACGCTCATCATCCGTGCCAGCGGGATTCCGCCGCGGCTGGTAATTCTCGGCGTGTCCGCCGTTTCGGAACAGGCAAAGACGTGAATGGCCAGTTCCGGGAGTTCCTTAAGATAAGCCTGCAGCGTCTCCACGGAAATATCCGTCATGATATTCCAGCCGCTGCCCAGCATGATATTATAGCCGGTGCTCGCCGCCTTTCGGTGGTTGCGATTGAACAAATCTTCGCTGATCAGGATAGCGTTCGGCCTGATTTCCTTGATTCTCCGGAACATTTCTTCGAGAAGAGCCACAGGCAGAACATGACCGATGTCGATCCGAAACCCGTCGATGCCGTAAGTATGCAAGTTGAATTCAATGGCTTCCACCAGCATGTCCCACAATTCCCGATTCGGTTCATTTCCGGGGTAAATATTGCATTTGATCGTGTCAAACAGCACGTACGGCGGTTGATCCGGCGGAATCAGGTGCCGGACTTGCGGCGAAACGTCCTTGAACAGCCTGTAAAAAGCGATATCCGTCCAGATCGGCTGAACGTCATTGATCCAATCGGAATGAGCCGGTGCCGTCGTAATTCCCAATTCATCCTCGATGAGGGAAAGCAGCGGCTCGCCGGATTGACGGGCTCGTTGCTTCAGACACTGCCATAAGAGTGGGTTCAGCTCATTCGGCGGCGGTGAAAATTTACCCAGAAACGAAGACGTTTCCGCGCTGCTATAAACGGTTTCCAACATGTCCGGCTTACATTCTTCAAAAAAACCGAGTTCCGGAATGTGCGGCGGACGAAATCCGTCCAAATGTTCTTTGCCGATCCAGTACACCCAGTCCGGATGTTCTTCAATAATTTCACTATCCCTGGCGGTTACCCGGGGGATAAAATCCACTACGACTTTCATGCCCAGCAAATGGCAAGCCTCAACGAGCGAAGCCATTTCGTCATGAAGCGTAAATTCAGCGATCCCGTCCAGCAAGGGATCGTGCAGTTCGGGGTCAAGATCAAACAACGTATGAACCGCGTAGGGGGAGCCGACATCCCCTTTCCAATGCATTTGGCTGTACCTTGTAACCGGCAGCAAATACAGTATATTAACGCCCATCTTTTTTAGCATCGGGAGCAAAATCATGAACCGCAAAATGGTTCCCGATTGAATCCTTCCGTCATGATTGTAGTCCCATGCCGCCGAATAACGGACCAGCGATGAATAAATGACGCTACGGTCCAGATTTCTTCCCTCCGAGAAGGCGTGTGATTGCGATAATTGAAACAGGTAATTAAGATGATGCAAGAAAAAAGGAACAGGGTACACTTCAATTTCATTATTTTTCGTGTTCAGGATATCCGGGTATCGGCATTCGTTCCAAATCGCCGGAATCCAGATCGACGGCAGTTCTTCGCGCTGGCGGGAGGCCAGAAACCGGTATATATGTCTCAATCCCTCTTGGCGTGCCATACACAGCCATCCCCTTTCTTCAAAAATACAGCTCAGAACGCGAACACGGTTTTCATCGTTTCGGACGGCAGAATATGACCTGTAGACAGCTCATAGCCCAAAAGCTCGTGAATGGCCGTCTCATAATGTTTAAGCGGATAACGTTTCGTCACCAAAGAAGCCAGATCAGGATGATTCGCCGCAAATTGCAGCGCCGTCTCGAAGGTATTCAGGTATTCTCCGGCTCCTATGATTTTGACGGCATTCTGCGTGTAATGAGTCGGAGTCAAGAGATATTGATAACCTCCGTTAATGCCGAAGGGAACGATTCTTCCTCCTCGTTCTATCCATTGCTCCGCTAGGCCCATTTGGGTTCCAACCGTATCGATTACGACATCGTATTTCCCTGATTCCCGTAGCCGAAGGCCTGTCTCCCCCGCTAACTCCCCCGGTGTGGTGATCTCCTCCGAAAACCGGCGAGACAAAGACAACCGATATGGATTTATTTCTGTCGCCATGGTAATGCACCCCAGGGACCTGCTTACAATTTGACACAGCAGTCCCATCGGTCCGGATCCCAATATCAAAACCCGGTCTTCCGGGGTTACTCCGGCTTCCTTGAAATTGTGCAGCACACATGCAAGAGGCTCTACAAGAACCGCCGCCTCCCAACTCATGCCCTCCGGTAACTTGTGAACAAAAGATTCGTTGGTAACGAAATAAGGGGCAAACGTTCCGGGAATATTCAGACCGGCAATCGGCATCCCTTGTCCATCCGGACCGATGCAGAGATGCAGCTGCCCTTTCCGGCAGAAACGGCATGCTCCGCAGCTTTGGTTAGGGTCGACCACGACCCGGTCTCCTAACTGAACCCGGTTTACCGCAGCGCCAATTTCAACTACGGTCCCTACGGCTTCGTGGCCGCGAATAACACCGGGAAGCCCCGGTTCTTTTCCGGAAATAACGGCAAGATCCGTACCGCAAATACCTGTCAGTTCGATTCTTATCTTTACGTCGCCTGGCTTGCAACAAGAAGGACATTCCTGCTCGCCTAGTTCCAATCGGCCATGCTCCGTCCATATCAATGCCTCCATTTGAATTTCCCTCCTCTCTCGTCATGATTCACTCAGTCTGTTCAAACGTTTGCGCAAAACGCTTGAACACATCTTATCACAGTTATTTGTAAAAGTAAGGGAAAAATTGTCGAATGATCCCTTATTTTTCAGAAATTTTATGTAAACTACATTTTATTTCATTTATTTTCTGCAAATTCATAAAAAACCGCAGGACGTTCACTCAATCAGCGCTCATCCTGCAGTTTCTTTATAACTATTCATTTATTCAGTACCAAGACAGTTTAATGCGTTATGTTCAAAACAACCATACCGATCCCATGGACTTCCAGTTTGTTATTCCGGAACGATTGAACGAATTCGTTCCCGTAATGCACTTGCCAGGCTCCCAAATCGGGCAGTTCCAAGGAAACCGGATCCGCGTTGGCGTTATAAAGTACATAAAGATGGCGGTCGGCATCGCCTCCGGCATGATTCCGCAGCGTATAAGCCACGGCATGGCCCGGCGCCGGTTCAAAATACAAATGCTCGCGAATCTCCTGAGCTGTCCGCAATCGGAAAGCGGGGTGGGACTTCCGCAGCTTAATCAGGCTCGCCATGTATAATACGTCATTTTGACGGCCAGCACAGCGTTCCCAATCCAGCCAGTTGATCTCCACCGCTGATTTATAGCTGTTCTCCACCCCGTTTTTGGAACGCATGAATTCCTGTCCGGCATGAATGAACGGGATGCCTTGACTGGTGAGAATCATCGCCGACGCGAGTCGGTGCATTCGGTTGCGTTGTTCTTCCGGTTCATTCGCGGAGGAAATATCCAACTTGTCCCAAAGCGTATGGTTATCATGGCATTCCACGTAATTGACGTTTTGTACAGGCTCATCCGCAAACTGTTCAATCGCCCCGCCGTAGCGGATGCCGCCGACAATTCCGCGTTTGACGCCGTCCTCAAGCCCGCCGCCCTGGCTGACGAAGCCTTTCGATCCGAAAATAAAGGTGTCCCCTTTCACCGTATCGCGGATGCCGTCATTGAAATGAGCGATATTCGGCATGCGCCAGGCGTTGCCCTGATGGGCGCGACGTTCATCCGGCAGAACGGTTGCCATGTTCCAACCCTCGCCGATCATCAGGATCGAAGGATCGATCTCATCGATCCGGCGCCGGATTTCGTTCATCGTATCCACATCGATCAAGCCCATCAGGTCGAACCGGAACCCGTCGATGTGGTATTCGCGGAGCCAATGCAGTACGGATTCGACGATGAATTTTCTCATCATGGGCCGTTCGGATGCGCATTCATTACCGCAGAACGAACCGTTGGAGAAAGTTCCGTCCGGGTTGTAACGAAGATAGTATCCCGGAACCAGCTTGGTGAAGTTGACGAGATATCCGTCATACACGTGGTTATAAACCACGTCCATGATAACACGCAAGCCCCGATTATGAAGACTCCGGATACACTGCTTCAATTCCGTGATCCTTGAGGCCGGTTCATACGGATCCGCAGCATAAGATCCCTCTGGGACGTTATAATTTTTCGGATCGTAACCCCAGTTAAAATGCGGCTGATCCAGCTTGGTTTCATCCACGCTCTCCGTGGAATAATCGTAAATCGGCTGCAACTGAACGTGCGTGATGCCAAGCCCGGCGATATGATCCAGTCCGGTCGGGATGCCACCCGGTCCGCGAGTGCCGCTTTCGGCAAGGCCAAGGTATTTTCCCTTATGCTTGATACCGCTGCCGGGATGGATCGATAAATCCCGGACATGCAGCTCATAAATCACCGCATCCAAAGGCGAAGGAAACGGCGGCATCGCTTCGTCCCACCGTTCCGGATCGGTACGGCGCAGATCGAGCACGACCGCCCGGTCGCCATTGACGCCGACCGCCTTGGCGTAAGGATCGGCCGCTTCGTTCCAACTCGCGCCCACCTTGACCCGGTACGTGTAATAAACGCCGTGGTAATCCCCGGCCGTTTCCAGCACCCACGTCCCTTGAACATCTCGGGTCATCGCCCGTTCGTGCATCGGCAGGCTGTCCCAGGAGGAGTAGAACACGACCTTCGCCTCCGACGCCGTCGGCGCCCATAAGCGAAACATCGTTTTCTCCGGCGTATAAACCGCTCCCAGGTCATCGCCGCTATAATAAAATTTTTCATCAAACGCTACATCAAAAACCGAAACGCCTCCGGTTACCGCCGGATCGCCATAATCCATAATCACATCTATTTCCTTCTGTACCGACAATGGATTCACTCCAATCATATAAAATTGTCGCGCCTCTGTTTCCCAGGCTTCAAATCACGAGTTATTTGAACAGCCGCTTATTTAAGATGCTTCCGATGCAGCTTTCTTTCAGAAAGCTTTCAGCTTCTTCGGAATCATTTTACTCCCTTGCCTGCATCGTATACTTTTGTTCATCTTAAATAAGGCAAGACATCCTCGGTATACGCCCGCAAAATCTCCCCAACACTCCAGGCTTGCGAGAAACAGCCCCGCCCCGTACAGGCAAACTCGCCGTCGAAAATCTCGGCGATCCCGCCGATAGCTCCGTCTTGAAGATGATCCTCGAACACCTCGCACATCTCCTTGGCCGCAGACACGGCTTCCTCGCTGTAACCGTTTACTTTACAATAAGCGGAAATAAATGCACCTAGCGGGAATGCCCATACGGTGCCCATATGATATGCGCCGTCCCGGTCAATGAGCTTGCCGATGTACCGGGGTTTATATTCCGGATCTTCAAAAGAAAGCGACCGCAGTCCGTATGGCGTATACAAATGCTTATACACGGTACCCACGACAGCTTTTTCTCTCTCCGGGGGAAGCGTCGTAAACGGAAGCGAGACTGCCCAGATTTGATTCGGTCTGATTTTTCCGTCATTTTCCAATAACCCGTCGCCCTGGTCCACATCGACCACATCGTACAAACACTCCGCCTCTTCATTCCAGAACCGGCGGTTGAAGGATTCGCACACTTGTCGTGCTAATGCATCATATGGCTCCATGTCCCCAAAACGTTCCGCCAGTTCCGCCATGACACAGAGCGCGTTGTACCATAGGGCATTAATCTCCACCGGTTTCCCATGCCGCGGGGTGACGACCCATTCGCCGACCCTTACATCCATCCAGGTCACTTGATCCAAACCGCCGCCTGCACGGATTAACCCGTCCACGTCCATGCCAATAGAAAAGTCGGTTCCTGTTTTATAGGCATTGACAATTTCCTTAAGCTTCGGATAAATTTTCTCCTCAATAAACCGGTAATCCTTGGGATTTCCGGTATAGCGCAAATACTCATGAACGGAATGAAAATACCAGAGTGAAGCGTCGACCGTATTGTATAGCGGCTCCTGGCCGTCATCGGGAAACATGTTGGGGATCAGCCCGTTGTGTACGTATCGCGAGAACGATTCCAGAATTTCTCTGGCATCCCCAAACCGTTTGGTCGATAGCGCCAGCCCTTGCATCGCGATCATCGTATCCCGACCCCAGTCGGTAAACCAGGGGTACCCTGCAAGTACGGTTTTCAGTCCCGTCGATTCACGGTGGACGATAAAGTGATCCGCCGTCTCCACCAGACGGTCGGCAAACCGGTTTTTGTAACCGGCATGGGCCACCAGCCCGTCCATTCGCTGCTTATATTCGCGGACGATGGTGAATCCGTCTTTGTCGTCGAGACAATCTATGGAACATTTTACATAGAAGGTTTTCTTTTCATACGGTTTCAAAGCTACGTGAATTTCATAGGGAGTATAATGATAGTCCACCCCCATGAATCCGTTACGGTTCTCAAACTTGTAAAAGTGAGCCTCTTCATATAAATAGGGCGGCGTTGCCATCGTCACCGGAAACGTGGATCGGTCCACGTATTCTCCATCGGACGTCATGAAGTAGATTGCCGTTTCCGGCTGGCTGTCGGGTATCAGCTTAAGCTTCTTTCCCGTCTGCTTCATTTTAAAAGAAAGACTCCCCTTCTCCGAAGCTTCGCCCGGCGAGCGGTGATTGAACAGCGGAACCAGCTTAAGGATCGTCTGCTCCCTCCCTCCCGTTACTTCATAACAAACGGTCACTGTGTTGCGGCCATATTCCATGGCGATCGTTTTTCGGATCGTCACGTCCTCCACCTGATAGTGATATTCAGGAACGGTATCCAGTTTGAAGCGTCTTAAATAATGCTGTCCTTCCTTCTGCCAATTCACGTACTGCTGCGAGGTTAAATCGTAAGTTTTGCCGCCGATCTGCACCTGCTCCTGGGTTCTTGTAAATACCAACACCCGGTTGACGGGCGCTTTGGTCGAAGCAACCAGATATCCATGGGACATCCGGAACCCGCCCCCGGGCACCGAGTGGCTCGCATAACCGCCGATCCCGTTGCCGATCAGCCATTCCCGTTCATTGCCTTCCTCGATCGTGCGCCAGGCGCTCCGCCCCAATACGTATGCTCTTTCCATGCCGCAATTCCCCCTTTGCCGCTACGGAAAAGAGGTCATCTCCGCAGCTACTTAAACGTTTACTCAACCTTTATGTGCTGCATTATATCATCGCTCTCTTGCATGGGTCAATCGTTTGCACAATGATGCCGGAACAATATATTAGCTCTATTCATTTCTGCCTCATCTTTTCCGATAAATATACATGACTTAGTTCTTTCGAACTATTACGATGCATTTGAAATAAGTCAGTCGGAGGTAGTCATCCATGTTTTGTTCGAATTGCGGTAGTAAACTACTTGAGAATGACAAATTTTGCGTTAGCTGCGGGAGCGTGGTGAAACCCCGGGAAGAGACGGTGGCTACCGCACCTTCCGATGCACATGCGCCCGGTTCGGCCGAATATGCGGCAGGGCGTCAGGGACGGAGCACGGAGCCGACCGAAGAGGATCTCGCTTTGTTTGTCGGCAAGAAGGCCGACGAATATTTGGTTTTTTGGAAAGAAGACCGGCGCTGGAATTGGCCCGCTTTTCTGTTCGGCGGGTATTGGATGCTATACAGGGGAATGTATCTGTATCTGCTGCTCTACTTGGTCGCGATGAGCTTCATGGTCAATATCGTCCGCGCTATCATGTTCCCGGTGTATTATTTCTCGGGAGATGTCGTCGTCGCGGTTCTGATCGCCAATGTCGTGCTTCAGGCCATCTTTGCCCTGATCGCCAACAAAATCTATCTGCATCATGCCCGGCGGAAAATCAGGGCACTTAACTCTCGCTTGGCTAACTTCCCGGAGATTCGGGAAGAACGAATAGCGGCTACCGGCGAAACGAGTCTGTATATCCCCATCGCCCTCGCCGTATTGCCTGTACTGATCGGAATCGTTGCTACGCTCTTTTACTCGGTCTACGTATACAAGGAAATCAATGAAGAGATTCGTTACCGGCAGGACAGCAGTATGGTCCAGCCTTATTTACAGGTAACTTAAAAGAACGGTGGAGCAAAAGATGCTCCACCGTTCTTTGTTTAGTCCCTGTCTTATTCTCGTCATTGGATTAGTTCCAATGAGCGTAGGAGGCATGCGCTCCACAGCCCCCTGCCGCTAGACTCCCGCCTTCTCCAGCATACCGCGGGCGATCCAGACGCCGGCCGCTCCCGCCTGGGCAAGGCCCCGGGTGATTCCGGCCCCGTCCCCGCCGCAGTATAGCCCGGCGACTTCGGTTTCCAGCGATTCCGACAGCTTCGGACGCGCCGAATAGAACTTCGCCTCGACGCCATAGAAGAGCGTATGCTCGGAGGCGATGCCCGGGGTGACTTTTTCGAGCGCCTCGACCATTTCGATCAAACTTTTCATTGTGTTGTATGGGAGCACGAGCCCCAGATCCCCCGGAACGGCTTCTTTCAGAGTCGGCTCCAGGAAGCCCTCCGCAATACGCCCTGCCGTCGAACGCCGTCCGCGCAAAATATCCCCATACTTCTGGATGATGACGCCACCGTTAGAAAGGTCGTTCGCCCGCTGACAAATCTCCCTTGCATATTCGTTCGGTTTATCGAACGGATCGGTAAATTTGTGCGAAACCAGCAGCGCAAAATTCGTATTTGATGATCCCAGCGCGGGATCCTTATAAGAATGCCCGTTGGCCGCCATGACGCCGCTATGGTTCTCCACCACGACATGTCCCGACGGATTGCTGCAAAACGTGCGGACCCGGGTACCAACCGATGTATTAAAGATGAATTTGCCTTCATAGAGATGTTCATTGATCTCTCTCATGACGACGTCGGAGGTTTCTACCCGGACGCCTACATCAACTTGATTGTTCGTCATTTTCAAGCGGCGCTTCTTCAATATGTCGGTCAGCCAGGCCGAACCGTCGCGTCCCGGAGCCACCATTACTTGATCCGCCTCATAAGTGTCGCCATTTTTCAAAATAACGCCCTGAACGCGATGTTTCCCGTCTTCTTTGACGGTAATCAGGTCTTCTACTTCCGCCTTATAGACCATGTCAATCACCGTATTCAAGTGTTCATATATCGATTTCAAAATCTCCAGGTTTTGTTCCGTACCGAGATGACGGACCTGGGCACGCAGCAACTTCAGTCCGGCGGCATACCCCCGCTGTTCGATTCCCCGGATCGCGTCGGTCATCGGATCGGTGATGCTTTGAGTTGCCCCATGCTCGAGATTGATCGAATCCACATAAGTGATCAGCTCGAGCACTTTGGAAGGCGCAATGTAGTCGGTCAGCCAGCCGCCGAACTCGGTCGTAATATTGAACTTGCCGTCGCTGTAAGCACCGGCACCGCCAAACCCCGCCGTGATGGAGCATGCCGGCAGGCAGCCGGCAAATTCCTTCTTGCCCGCAGCCGGAGGACAAAGCGTAATTTTTTCCTCCAAAATCGGGCAACGACGGCGGTAAATATCATGCCCTTTATCAACCAGCAGCACTTTCCAGTGCGGCGCTTTCCGGGTCAATTCGTAACAAGCGAAAATTCCCGCAGGACCGGCGCCAACCACAATTACATCGTATTTACTCATCTGTCTCCTCCTGGGTCTGTAGATAAATAGGCATAAAAAAATCCCGGCTATGAATAGGTATGCATAAGCACCCATTCGTAGCCAGGAATTTGTGGTTCCTTGTAGAGACCCTCAAACCGTATTTTCGAGGATATACGAATACTCTGTAAGACATATTTCAGTTATCACATCACGTTAGTAATAATATCGTTTAAATACGTACGAGTCAATATCTAATTATATTATTATTCGTATTCTGCTGTTATCAAGAAACATAATTATATATTTATTGTCAATTCAGCATAAAAACACGAACATTAAATTCTATTTTCAAAGTAAAAAAAGCTGCTTCACATTCGCATTCATATTTAAATTGCTATATAATAGTCTTATGTTTTTATTCATATTTTCTAAATAAAAAGGAGTAGATGTAGAGAATGGACAGTGACAGGCTTTTGGTATTAAATTTGGTTTTGGTCGTGGTTCTGATTGCGCTGACGGCATTTTTCGTGGCGGTGGAATTTGCGATCGTCCGAGTACGGGGAAGCAGAGTGGATCAATTGATCGCCGAAGGGCACAAGAAGGCGTTGTCCGTCAAACAGGTAACCTCGAATCTTGACGGCTACTTATCGGCGTGCCAATTGGGGATCACCATTACGGCTCTCGGACTCGGTTGGCTGGGGGAACCTACGGTAGAGAAAATATTGCATCCGGTGTTCCACAGTCTCCATATACCTGAAGCATTAGGCGGTGTGCTTTCATTCATTATCGCGTTTGTAGTAATCACTTATCTTCACGTCGTTGTAGGCGAATTGGCGCCGAAAACGATAGCGATCCGCAAAGCGGAGAGCGTCGCCATGATTACGGCGAAACCGCTCATTTTTTTTACCAAGGTTATGCGCCCCTTCATCTGGGCGTTGAATGGTTCGGCAAACCAACTCGTAAGGCTGATCGGGATCAAACCCGCGTCCGAACATGAGGAAGCCCACTCGGAAGAAGAATTACAGATCATCATCAATGAAAGCTTCGAGAGCGGAAAGATCAATCAAAGCGAATACGGTTATGTGAACCGGATTTTTGCTTTTGATAACCTGCTCGCCAAGGAAATTATGGTCCCCCGCACCGATATGGTGTGCTTATATACGGATAAAACGCGCCAGGAAAACCTGGACATTATCAAGGAACAGCAATATACCCGGTTCCCGGTCGTGGAACAAAGCAAGGACAATGTTATCGGTACCGTGAATACCAAGCAATTCTTCCTTGCTTATGAGGACAACCCGAATCTGGAGGTTGCTTCGCTGTTGCAGCCTGTCATGGCGGTATCCGAGGTCACCCCGGTCAATGAGCTGCTTAAGCGGATGCAGCGCGAAGGCACTCACATTGCCATTCTGATCGACGAGTACGGCGGAACGGCCGGCCTTGTCACCATCGAGGATATTCTGGAAGAGATCGTTGGCGAAATACGCGACGAATTCGACAAGGAAGAAGAACAACCGCTTGTACAGCTCAGCGATACCCACGTCGTCGTCGACGGTAAAGTAACCGTTAACCAGATCAACGATGTGCTGATGTCCGACCTAGATACGGAGGATGTCGACACTATCGGGGGATGGCTGTACGGAAGACATCCTGAAATGAATGTCGGGGAAACGCTGGAACATCAAGATTTGTTGTTTAAATTGCTGGATAAAGAGCCTCACCGTTTCAGAAAGCTTGAAATCATCAAGCAGACGGTACAGCCCGAATAGGGAGTTCAACCAATATAAATAAAGAAGCCTCAACCCCGGATAATGTCCAAAGGGTTGAGGCTTCTTTGTTTTTTTACAGCTTCATCTCCGTCTTGATCCGGGCCACTTCATCATCACCCGGCTCCAGCTCCCCGTAGCGAGCCCGGTAATACAAACCGAGAAGGACATCGGCGGTTGACCGGCGTTTCTCCCAGTCACTTTTCCCGGACCGCGACTTGGAAACGGGCAGCTTGCGAATCTCCGCTTCCGTCTCCCGCGGTGTAAAGTGCGGCTTGAGATCGTATCCTTCGGCCTGCTCTGCCTTTAACATGCGCCGGTATAAATAACGAATCCGTTCCCGGTTATCAGGGAGATCCTCCCAGCGTTCCCTTCTGCCGCGACGGGAAGAGAACGTCCCAAGCCACCCTCTCCATTTACTCATCCCCGACTCCCACGCCTTCAGCGTAGTTTCTTCGTCAACATAAGCCTTATTTGACTTCTCCGTACTCGGCTGGCCCAGCAAGCTTAGGAGCCGGTCGATCCACCGGCGCCATATGCCGCCCGCGTTTTTGTATACCCAATACAACAGCGCCGCCAGCAAGGCGATAACCACAAGCGTACCGAATCCAAAAAACACGGCATCCAGAAGCTGTGACAGCCAGCCCGGCTCATGCGCCTCAGGCGGCGGGAATTCCATCGCCGGCGGCTGCACCGCCTCTTCCGGAACCAGCTTAGGCTCATCCGAAGGACGGAACAGCCAACCGAAGATTTCACGCAACAGACCCAATAACACTCCGCCGGCCCAGCGCCCGGTCCCGGCCGCCAGCATAACAGCCCCAAGCACGATCGCTCCGATCCAGATCATGTTATGTCTCCGCAATCCTCGCGGTAGCGGATTTCCTGCCCCCTCCTCCGAAAACGTGCTGTACCGCAAATACATCATGTTGGCGGAAAATAACGCCCAGGCTAGGCAGAAAACGCCTGACCAGGTAACGAGCGGAACTGAGGCTGCTAACTGGGGAAAGCGCGGAAAAAAGATACCTGCAAGCAAATAACCGGCGATTCCGCTCCAATACAGGTTATTATGGCTTTTTCTCTTGGCGGAGGTAGTGCCCTGCAAAGCAAAAAACGTTCCTGCTAACATAAACGGCAGAAATTTAAGTATTAGGCCTGTTCCCGATTCGGGAACAGCAACAACAGCAACCAGTACGGCAAAACCCGCACCCAACAGCAAAGACGCTGCGATCTGTTTCCAAAGCACCGGTAGACATGCCCGAACCAGCACACCGGCTAGAGATACGAGAGGAAAGGCGCATAGCGCCGGAAAACTCAGATACCCAGGCAATACCAGGTAGGTATGCGCAAGTACGATTACCGGCAGGAAAAACGCGGTCTCGACAAGACACAAGCCCCACAGCACCAGCGACCTGGCGAAATAATTACGATCAAGACGGGCCGATTTCAAGTTCAAGTCATCACCTCCCCGATGAGAAATTTATAACGCGGATCGCGGCCAGAATCATAATGTTATATACATCTCGTATAACGAAATGGAATCGCGTTGAAATCCATAACAGCTCAGAAACCCTTCCATCAGCGCGTTATTGGTCATGGAGATGGACATTTTGGCGAGGGCGAGTTCTTTGACGGCCGTCTCCAGCAGCAGCGTCGCCGCTCCACGGCACCGGGAAGAAGGATCTACGAACAGGATGCTGATTCGTCCGGTAGAAGTAATTCCGAGGGTTCCGATCCTTTTTCCATCATGAAAGGCACCGTAAAATACATAATCGCCCGACGATTGGATGTACTCCAGATCGTTCTGCCAGTTCACATGAAAATAGCGGTTGCTCTCGACCCCGGATTCGAAACTATCCCAATCGATCCGCGACACCGTAACTCCGCCTAACTTCTTGTCGCTTGCGGAATTCCGGTTGCTCATGTCATTTAAGCTGAAATAAGACAGATCGTACACTTTCGAATACCCCTGCTTGCGGTAAAAAGCAATCGCCCGGTCGTTCCCGACGATAACTTCCAACATCAACTGTCGGCATCCCTGCTTGACGGCCTCTTCCCGGTGCAGTTCCATCAGCCGTCCGCTGACCCCCTGACCACGCTCCTCCGGATCTATGGCCAGCGAGCCAAGACGCATGGTGCGAATGCCCTCATACGTTTTGATACCGCCAAGGGCGATACCGATCGGCATGTCTCCGCGCAATGCGACGAAGGAATGCTCCCTCGCATTGCCCTCCGGACCAAAAAATCGGTCGGCAAACTGTTCCATCGTAAAATTAAATTGTATGATGTAATCGGAAAACTCGGTTTGAAATGCCGCGTGCAGCACATCCATTTCAACCTCCGTTGCGCGGTAATATTGAACCATTGTCATCGTCTCCCCCCCCATAATCTCTTGCCTAAAATATTACCGTCCCGGGACTTACACGTGCGCGGTTTCCGGAATTTCCATCCATTCGATCCCGTTGCCATTCCGCTGCAGCAGTTCGGCCTGAACGCGAAGCTTCTCCCCTTGATGGCAAGAAATGATTAAGTAATCGGTATCTGTTGTACCGGCCTCGACCGCTTCTTCCAGCAATCTCGACATCGACACGCTTCGATCCAGCATTACCCGGGCCAAGGTGCCCAACAGCCATTCCAGTTGTCCCCCATCTCCGGACGGTTCAATTCGGATCGGGTCCCGGGGGCCGTCCATCAGCCGCCCATTGCACATCAGGCCGGTTTCTATGCCGTTTTGCAGCGCATAACTCGCTACGGAGGCGGCAAACCGGATGCCAAGCTCAATCCGCTCGGGTTCGAGAATATTCCTCCACATCGTCTCGCTCGTCTCTACGTTCAGGCAGATCACCAGCCGGTGGTCTGCCGTGTAATCGCGCTGATGTACCTGCATGTTGCCCGTCCTCGCGGTAGCCTTCCAGTTGATGCTTTTCAGCGCATCGCCGGAACGGTATTCGCGAATTCCCGACGTCAGGAACGGATCCTCCACGATCCACCGCCGTACGGACAGTTCGCCGAGCCAGCTGTGGTTCGGAAGCGGAAATTCCTCCAACGCCAAAATCCGCGGATACACGAGCAGTTCGAGATTCAAGGTAAACTGCCTGACTTTTTTCACAATGCCTAATGGATCGCCCGTGGTCAGCGTGGCCGATTCCAGGCGGTATAGGCCGCGCCGCGGGCATGACAATTGATGACGCCGGGTGATTTGGCGGTACGGCCGAAGATAAAACAGGCTGATATGATTTTGGTAAATATCCCCTGCATACACATCCAGATTTTTTTGCCGGCCGAACATGATTCCCGCCGCCATGCTGGACTCCAGCCGGAGCCAGGGCAGCGGCAGCGGCTTGGCGTTCGAAATGACCTCCACCATTTCCAGGGACTCCTCCTCAAACACGGCCGCCTTCGTGAAATACCGGGTATACTTTACATTCGTTAAGGACCAACGCTGATAGATCCTTGCCAATAGGAACAGTATCAAAAATACGGTGACGATAAACCAGGGGAGCATAAGTCAGTTCACCTGCTTCCCCTTCGCGGTCAGCAAGTCCTCCGTGGGCACCTCCGCTTCGGAGAGCACCTGCCGTACTATTGCCCTCTCCGGCGATTCTCCAACTTTAAGGCCGTGGCGCAGCAGCAGCCGGTGGGCCAGCACCGGAACGGCTACTTCCTTAATGTCATCCGGCGTGACGTAATCGCGTCCCCGGAGCAGCGCATAGCCTTGCGATGAGCGCAGCAGGGCGCCGCTGGCCCGCGGGCTTGCGCCTAATCTGACCTCCGGATGCTTGCGCGTCGCTTCGGTAATCCGGACGATGTAACCGAGGAGGTCTTGCGGTACATGCACTTCCGCCGCGCAGCGCTGGGCGGAAGCTATTTCTTCGCACGTCGCCACGGGCGAAAGCCCCTCCAACGGATTTCGAAGGCGAAACCGCTGAAGGATATCCACCCCTTCTTCAAAGGTAGGATAGCCCATGGAGATTCGCATCAGGAACCGGTCGAGCTGGGCTTCAGGCAGCGGAAACGTTCCCTGATTGTCGATCGGGTTCTGGGTGGCCATGACGAAGAAAGGAGCCTCGAGTTTGTGGGTAACCCCGTCAATCGTCACCTGGCGTTCTTCCATACATTCCAGCAGGCTCGACTGCGTGCGCGGTGTGGCCCGGTTGATTTCGTCGGTCAGCAGAACATGAGTGAAAAGCGGGCCGGGGCGAAATTCAAAGTCGCCGTTCTTCTGATTATAAAAATTGATTCCGCTCAAATCGGAAGGGAGCAAATCGGGCGTAAACTGAACCCGTTTGAAAGTCCCGTCCAGCGAGCGGGCAAGCGCCTTGGCCAGCAAGGTTTTTCCGGTGCCGGGCACATCCTCCAGAAGGACATGTCCATTGCCTAGCAGCGAGGCCAACAGCAGCTCTATCACTTCTTTTTTCCCTACCACGACCTCTTCGATATTTCGGCAAAGCCTCCCGGCTACGTCCATCGCATTCTGCATATTCATGTAATGAAGACACCGCCTTTATAAAGGTATGTAATTTCCAACAATATCTAGTTCATCATATCAAAAAGCCCGCCAGGTTTATAGCGGGCTTATCACGTATACTTCATTCCGTAAAGGTATGAATAATTAATAGAGTGAACTAATTTGTTGCGCTTCCGCCGCCTCAGCGATTTCACCTTTTAAAGCATTCAGGAGTTTTGATAGGATGGTTCCGTCAGCGGCTTCCAGGTATATGGCTTCCAACCTGTCCACGGCCTGCTTGACTTCGGCCAGGAGCGAAATCGACCGTTTCATCGAAGCCGTATAACGCTCCTTGATGCCATCGATGGCATCGGTATACTTCTCGTCTGTCCCCGGAGTAATCGCCAGTTCATAGACGTCGAGGATGCTGTCTCCTTCCCGGACCGGAAAATGCTCATGCGGGGCCGTGCTGTCGAAAATCGCCAGGCTGAGTTCCGGAAAGATCAGCATATCCAGGCTGTTCGGGTCAAACCCGCAATGATATATTTCCGTGTCGATTCCCCGTTCGGCGGCCAAGCCGGCCAGTTTGCGGAACAAGGTCGATTTTCCCGATCCCGGACGGCCTTTCACAAAGATGCGCGTATCCAGACGGTCGGTCAAATTGGGTACATAATCAACCGCCCCCCGCCAGGTAGCCGCCCCGAGAAAGCGGTGCTTCACCCGCGCCTGCTTGCCCTCTTTTTGCTGCGGCTTCAAGTAAGTATCGGACCAGTCCAGGGCTAACCGATCCATCTTTTCGCGATCCAGATTGTCGATATAGAATTTCTCCCATTCATCGTGAATCCGCAGCGTGCTCAAGAATGTGGCATAGGCTTGCGCATAAAGATCCGCGATTTCCTTCTCCAACGCTTGAATTTGATCTTCGTCCTCAGCCAGCTTTTCCCGCCCGAGCACTTCGTCCAAATGAATGAACGATACTTTTGCTCCTGCCGGGCTTGTATTTTCAGACCAAAACGCGCCGTCCACAACCGCGACTGACAGATCTTCGATTACGATCGCCTCCAGCAAATCGCTGTCCAATGGATGGTGAATCAGCTGTAAATTCCACTTTCGCCTTTCCCACTCCGAGGCCAATCGGCCCAACGCTTCCGCCGTTCCCCCCGGATAACCCTGAATAACGTATAGGGTTTCAACGTCCTCAAACAACGAATCCGTAAGGCTGTACAAGCCTGCCGCCGTATTACCGCGCGCAAAATAATGAAGCTCCCGTTCTGACATTTCCGCCAAAACTCCCTTCCCGAAACCGGTAGTTGAATACCTTACACCTTATGCGAGATTCGCATGCAGTGTGTTTGCCTATATTTCAGGGAGTTGGAATTTTCGAAAGTTCACTTCTCATTCAAGGGAAGATACCGGATTACCGTGTCAGCCACCGATGCAGATCCACTACGGACCGCAGCGCGTACTCCTTGCGGATCGGGATTCCGTTTTCCAGAACGATCAAACAGGGAACGCTGGCGATCTGCCATTTGTCCCGCAAAACGGGAGTAAAATTAATGTTCATCTTCAACACCGGGACCGGAGCCCCCGTATCTTCCACAATCTCCAGCATCCGCTCCGCCAGCCGACAAGTCCCGCACAAAGGAGTGTGGAAAAAGAGCGCCTCCTTACCTTCCGATGCATCTAGCCGGTGAAGAAGCTCTCGTTCCGTGATTTCCTGAAGCATGGGCCTCCCTCCTTTCTTTCCTTTAAGTAACTATATCACAAGGATCAGGAGGAATAAGCCGCCGCCAAGCCAAGAAAAAGAGCACTACCGATAAACGATAACCTCGGTGGTGCTCTTCTTCTTTGTAAGGCTCAATTTAACTGGAAAACCTACAGTTATATTCGCTGAAAGTGCTCCCAAGGGACAACTAACTGGAAAAACTACAGTTAATTTTACGGTTTTCCCTCAGAAGAGGCTCAATTCTGCGAAATATATGGAGGTTTTCCATTTAATTAAGCTCATGGGACTATCGAGACAAAATTAACTGTAGGAAATCCAGTTACTTGGTTACTCCTTACCCCTTACTCCTTGCTCCCTCCGGTAAATACAAGAAAAGTAACGCCGAATTTATCCGTGACAATTCCGTAGGCCGGACTGAAATAAATAGGTGCCAAGGGAAGCTTCACCTGTCCGCCGCCCACCTGCAATTGATCAAAAATCTCTCTCGCTTGTTCCGCCTCCGCAAGTGTGATGCAAACCGTAACCTGATTGCCCTGTTGAAGCAGTTCGCCGGGGTCCGTATCAGCCACGAACAATTGCGATTCGCCGATTTTCAAGACGGAATGGGCAATCCGCTTGCCGTCCGGCCCATTCAAAAGCTCTTCCGAGGGATTCGGCATCTCGCCGAACGTTTGCTTAAACAGGACTTTGGCGCCAAACACGGACTCATAAAACGAAATGGCCTCCGCCGCGTTTCCATCCATCATTAAAAAGGGGGTTAATATCATATTCATCGTAACTTCGCCTCTTTCTTCTAGAGTTTATCCTCCGCCACCTGCCATCATCTCGGCTGGACTTGGTTCCCATTGTAAGTCATAATAGTGACAACTATTGTCACAAATAAAAAATAATTTTAGGTTGGGATTAGCATGTCCAAATCCAAGCGTTTAATGGAATTGATGATGACAGTGAACCGGAAACGAAAATTTACGGTCAGGGAGCTAGCCGACGAATTCGGCGTATCTACGAGAACGATCTTAAGGGATTTACAGGAACTGAGCGAGCTTGGCGTCCCGCTGTATTCCGAGGTTGGTCCTCACGGCGGATACCAGGTGCTGAACGAAAGGGTCTTGCCCCCCATCGCCTTTACGGAAGAAGAGTCGGTCGCTATCTTTTTCGCCAGCCATGCCCTTCGTCATTACTCCTTTCTCCCATTCGAAACGGAAGCTTCCTCGGCTCTCAGCAAATTCTACAACTTCATGCCCGGAGATGTCCGCGACCGGATCGACGAGATGAAAAACCGGGTTGATTTCGTAACCCCGCAAAGACAATCTTCGTTCCCGCATTTGGGCGTATTGCTGGACGCAGCGGTGCGGCAGCAGGTTGTCCGTATCAAATACGAATCAAAGGAAGATTCTGCTTGCCGGGACATCCAGCCGGTCGGCATCTACGCCAGCGGGGGCCTCTGGTATTGTCCGGCCTACTGCTTCCGGCGCGAGGATTTCCGGTTGTTCCGGTGCGACCGCATCTTGTCGGCTGCGGCTCTTCCAGTCGTGGAGCCCTTGGATCTTCGCCGCGTCAATCTGGCAAATTGGGAAGAGCATATCCGCTCCAAGCGCCATAATGCCGAATGCTATGTGGAACTAAGCAAACTGGGAGTGGAGCTGTGCGAAGCCGAGTTGTCCCGCCGGGTCCCGATGCATGTCCGGGAGGACGGGTCCGGTTATTTGGAAGGAACGATTCCGCTGGGAGAGATTCCTTTTCTGGCAAGGTTTTTTATCGGACTGGGCCGGGAAGCCACGGTCAAGCAGCCGCCCCTGCTGGTGGAGGAAATGAAGAAATTGCTGTCCGAATTGTTGGGCAGATATGAATAGGCATAAAAAAACTGCCCGAATTCGGGCATTCCCTAAAGCTGGCGCAGTTATTTCTAGCTCAATGCCCCCGCCGTAACAATGACTGATATGACGCATTCACGTTCAAAGGCGCCGTCGGGACGCCGTTTGGGTCAAAGATCACGTTCCGCGAGGCGTCCAGCATCGTCCCATTGAACTCAAACCTTGGCAGCTCGGTGATTTCGAAGCTTTTCTCCGCTTTCGCATGTTCCGCAAAACAGGCCCAGGCGCGGTAAAAGTGGATCTTCTGATCGTATTGGATCCGGCCCCCGTTTCCCGACTGTGAATCTATGCCGAGGATCCCGGCCAGTTCCGTAAATTGTAATTTGAGCAATGTCATAAATATTTTTAGCTCCGTCTGTCGTCAGTCCCGCTATGCCCGTTTTGATCCATGACATCTATTTGATAATTACATTCCGGCCCTGTTTCGATAGATTCTTGGAGAAACGCCGGTAATTCTTTTGAACACTCGCGAGAAATAAAACATGTCTTTGTACCCCAAAGCTTCGCTGATTTCTTTCACGCTGATATCTGTGTTGAGCAACACTCTTTTCGCTTCTGCCACTTTGAGCCGGTGAATGAATTCATTCAAGGGGTATCCCGAATACTCATGAACGACCCGCCTTAGCGTCGATACGGAAATATGATGTTTTGCCGCAATTTTCTCCGGCTCCGCCGCCAAATACAGCACATTGCCCAAATCCTCGATGATCTGGAGCGCAAACCTGCCCCGGTTCCCCGCTTCCGCCCGGTCCCCTTGGGAGACAAGCTCATACAGCAGCGCTTCCAGCTGCAAGGCTGCACGGTCCAGGTTGCTCGGATTGCCGCTGTCGATCAGCATGAACATCATCTCCATTTTATGGAGCAGCGTGTCGTCGAATGAGGCTCTTTTCACCTGATCCGGATTAGGCAGCCACTCCTTCAGCCACTCCGCAACCCGTTCCCCTTCCACCGAAAAATAGTACTCGTCCCAATATCCCCCCGAATCCGGCCCGTAATTAAATGTGGCCCCGGGAAAGAGACAGAACCACGATCCGGCCGGAACGCGTTGCTTTTCACCGCGATCAACCTGGTAATACCCCTCGCCGCCCGTGATCGATACAAATGCCCAGTGCTCGAAAGTGGCATCCGCGCGCTGCATCGTTCTTCCGGGCAAATGCCCGGCACTCACCACGGAAAGCGATTTGATTTTCAGCCGCGCCGGCTCGACGGCCGGATTGAAGACCCGAATCGGGTGAGGACTGATCATATAATCCATATACTTTGTCATCCTGCACATTCTCCCTTTGAGATTAGTGTGCTAATTTATTGGTAATTGAACAAATATAACATATTTGTGTGAATCGGCAGGGATCATTGTAACAGATTCACGCAAAAATTGAAAGGATGTAAGCGATCGCAATGAGCGAACTGAAGGTTGGCCTTATTGGTAACGGATCTATCTCGGAATCCCATTTGCAAGCCTATTTATCAAATCCCAAGGCGGAGTTAGTCGCCGTATGTGATCTTAACGAAGAACGGGCCAGTGAGACCGCCCGCAAATACAACATCCCCCACGTTTATACCGATTATAGGGAACTGCTCGCCAACCCTCTGGTTGAGGCCGTCAGCATTTGCACCTGGAATGACTCGCATGCCGAAATCAGCGTCGCGGCCCTCCGGGCAGGCAAAAACGTGTTATGCGAAAAACCTCTGTGCAAAGCGGTAGACGAGGCCCTTCAGGTAGAGCAAGCCGTGCGCGAAACCGGAAAACTGCTTCAAGTCGGATATGTCCGCCGTCATGCCGCCAACATCGCCGTACTGAAAAAATTTATGGATGCCGGGGAACTGGGAGAGATTTATTTTGCCAAAGCCAGCCTGATTCGGCGCCTCGGCAATCCGGGCGGCTGGTTTGCGGACAAGGAACGCTCCGGCGGCGGGCCGCTGATCGACATCGGCGTGCATGTCATCGACCTTTGCTGGTATCTGATGGGCAAGCCGAAAGTCAAATCGGTAAGCGGCAACACTTACACCAAGCTCGGAAACCGCTCCAACATTGAAAATTATGACTTCTATAAAGCAGCCGACTACGATGGCTCTTTCAATACGGTGGAGGATATGGCCAATGCGCTTATCCGCTTTGAGAACGGCGCCTCGCTGCTGGTCGATGTCAGCTTCTCACTCCATGCCAAAGACAACTCGGCTCAAATCAATATTTACGGAGAAAAAGGAGGCGCCGAGATCGAGCCCGTGCTGTCTATCGTGACGGAGCGCCACAATACCATTCTTAATATCGAGCCGCAAATCAGCACTCCCGGCTTTGATTTTCAAGGAAGCTTCGACACGGAGATCAATCACTTTGTCGACAACTGCCTCGGTTTAACCGAAAACATCTGTCCGGTGGAGGACGGAGTGGAAATGATCAAGGTTTTGAATGCGATCTATCAATCCGCCGCCGAAGGCCGCGAAATCCACTTTTAGGAGAAACCAAAAAGTCTGCTTTTGATCACGAAGTCATTCAAGGAGTATATCGGCGTCGAATCTTGAATACGGCCGGGCCTAGCGTATGCTTTCGAAGCATGTTTCCTTCGGAAACATTTAAGTTGCTCACGTAGGTTTTGCCAGCGTATGCTTTCGAAGTCGTTTTCTACGAAAACGTGTAGCTCCGCTACTCAGTCCCTAGCTTTATTCAACCTTCTCGGTGCTGAAAACCCGACTTTTTGCTCTTTATTTTATTGGAAACCCAAAAGTCGGCTTTTGATCGCGAAGTCAAACATATAAAGGAGGCGAATTTATTATGAACTTGAACAACAAGATCGGCGTGATTATAGACAGCTTTGGGCTAGGCGTCATTGAGGGGTTGAAAAAAGCCAAGGAAATCGGGGCTGACGGCGTGCAAATCTATGCAGTTTCCGGCGAAATGGACCCAGCAGTACTTACCGGGAACAAGAGGAAGGAACTGCGCAGCTACATCGAAGGCCTTGGCCTGGAAATATCCGCGCTGTGCGGCGACTTGGCCGGACACGGATTCCAGGACGCGGAAGCGAATCCCGCAAAAATCGAGAAATCCAAGCGGATTCTCGACTTGGCCGTGGAACTCGGCACGAATATCGTGACGACGCATATCGGCATCGTACCGGAGGATACGGGCAGCCGTATCTATGAATCAATGCAGCGTGCTTGCGAAGAGCTTGGCGTCTATGCCAAGAGCATGAATGCCTATTTTGCGATCGAGACCGGTCCCGAGCCGGCGGTGCATTTGAAGAGCTTTCTGGACACGCTCAGCACCAACGGCGTTTCGGTCAATTTCGATCCCGCCAACATGGTGATGGTGACGGGAGACGATCCTGTGCAAGGCGTCAAAACGCTGCGCGATTATATCGTCCATACGCATGTCAAAGACGGCAAGCTGCTTCGCCTGGTCGACCCGAAAGACGTTTACGGATTTCTGGGCTACAGTGCGATGGACCACCAGAAAATCGCGGAGATGGCTGCCTCCGGTGCGGCCTTCGAAGAAGTTCCGCTCGGCGAGGGACAAGTCGACTTTCCGGGTTACTTCGCCGCTTTGCAGGAAATCGGCTACACCGGGTATTTGACGATCGAACGTGAAGTGGGCGCCAATCCTGCGGAGGATATTGCCAAAGCGGTGTCCTTCATCCAATCTTATCGAGGCTAACTAAAATAGGGAGATGACCAATCATGAAGTTAGGGATTAGTTCTTACAGCCTGTACCAGGCTATGGATCAAGGCCGGATGAACATCGCGGAAGTTATCGACTGGACCGCGGGCATAGGGGCAAGCCATATTGAAATCGTGCCGGGGCTCGGATTCGACTTCGACAGCGATCCCGGACTGGAAGAACAAATTGTGAACAAAGCCAAGGCTGCCGGCATCGAAATATCTAACTACGCGATCGGGGCCAACTTTATCACGGATACGGATGAAGACTACGAGGCGGAGATTGCCAGGGTGATCGGCGAGGTGGACCGGGTGCATCGCTTGGGTGCGAAACTGATGCGTCATGACGTCGCCTCCCGCGAAGATACCTCCATCCTGCGGTTTAACGAAGATCTGGAGAAAATCGCCGCGGCCTGCCGCCGGATCGCCGACCACGCGGCCCAGTACGGAATTACGACCAGCGTGGAGAACCACGGGTACTATGTGCAAGCCAGCGATCGCGTGCAGGCGCTGCTTCATGCGGTGGATCGTCCGAATTACAAAACGACGCTGGATGTGGGCAACTTCGTATGCGTGGACGAAAATCCGGTCACTGCGGTCAAAAGCAACCTGAAATATGCCTCCATGGTGCATATCAAGGACTTTTACATCCGTCCCTCCTACCGCAATCCCGGAGAAGGCTGGTTCCGTAGCTCCGGCGGAAACTATCTGCGCGGAGCGATCGCCGGCCATGGCGATATCGATTTGCCGGAAATTCTCCGGGCCATCAAAAGCTCCGGCTATGACGGCTTCCTTTCGATCGAGTATGAGGGCATGGAGGACTGCTTGAACGGCACGAAAATCGCCTTCGACAACGTTAAGCGGATCTGGGACGAGGTTTAGAGCATTTACGACAAAAAAATCCTGCCAGGAAGACTCGCAAGTCTTGGCAGGATTTTTTCTTGGTCGGATTAACACTCGTTTGCAAGTGAACTGAAATAAGGGGCTTTTAGGGCGCTATTCAGAGCGTATTTACGTTATCTGGGAAATAGCGGAATTTCAGGCCCCTATTTAGGCTGGAACTGGCCAATTGTCTTCACAGCGCCTGTTTTGGCTGAAATAGCACCCTTAAAGGGCGCTATTCTGTTCATGAGCCCGCTATTTCCGGAAATAGCGCTCTGTTTGGGCGTTATTTTTTTGGAACGGCTTCTTCCCATTTTAGAGAAGCAACTTTCATGAATCGGCCGGGAGATTATTTCAGTCCCATCACTTCGAATCCATAGATCCGCGCGGCCGTATCCCCGCCCTGGGTCGGCTTTTCCACGACAAGCCGGGCATAGCGGGCCGAAGTCAAAGCAATGGCATGCTTGCTTTCGCCCTTTACGTTGTCGGTCACCCGTACCGCATCGGTCCAGTTTTCCCCGTCCAGGCTGTGCTGGAGCCGGAAGCTGCGCGTATTGAATGCCGCGGCCTCCCCGCCCGCTTCGGCATGTTTGACGACGAACTCGCTGACTTTATGCTCGGCACCGAGATCTACCGTCAACGTATGAGGAGCATCGCCCACCGCGCACCATTTGGTCTTGTCGTCGCCGTCCAGGGCAAACGGCGGAGCTTCCTTCTCATTCACATAACTTGAGGCCGTCGCCTTCTTTCCAAGGGCCAGATCGGATACCCCTCCGGCGGCTTCCTTGGTGACGGTGATCATTTGCCGCATCACTACGTCCTCCCCGACCTCATTGATCGCCTTCAGAGTCACTTCAAACGTGCCTTCTTCCTTATAGGTCACCTTCGGATTCCGTTCCGTGCTGTCCGATGGCTCCCCGCCGGGGAAGCCCCACGCCCAGCTTTCCGTGACTTCCGAGGACTTGTCGGTAAACTGTACGCTTTCGCCCGGAGCGATTAGCGTACGGTCCGCCTCAAAAGCGGCGATCGGCTTCGGATAAGCCGGCCAGTTAAAGGCAACGGAAGCCGGTTTCCCCTGTTCATACTGCCGATTCACGGGAATGACGACCATTTTCGTAGCCTCTTCCTTGTTCAGCCGTTTCATTTCAGGCACATAATAGACCGTGTTCCCGGTCATTCCCATCAGCTCATAAGCGCCGTCCGGCTTGACGCGGTAAACTTGATAATACATCACGTCGCCGCTGTCCTTGGGCGCATCCCAGGACAGGCGGGCATCGCCGTAAATGCCGTCCCGGAAGTCGTTTTCCGTCACCTTCAAGCTGCTCACAGCCTTCGGCTGTTTGGCTTTGTCCTGCTTCTGCGTTACGGCCAACTCTCCGATAAACGCCTCATAACCGGCTACAGGCTTGGAGGAAGAAAATTTCAGCGAAATACCGCTGATCGTACGGCCCTTATACTTGTTCAGCTGGACGCTGCCCTCTCTCCATGAACCTGCATCCCCTGCGGACGTCCATTTTTTCGGTTGTAAAAATACATACTTCTCAGGTGCATCCGAGAAAGACACCCCGATTTGAACCGCGCCCGCTGTGGCCGCATTGTCTTGATAAATCAACGATAATTCACTCGTCGCCGCGACCGGAATATTCGTTTTATATAGCTTCACCTGTGTCGGATTATCCGCGCTCAAGTCTCCCGCCACTTTCAGCGAGCTACCGCCGTAATACGATTTGGTAAAGTCGAAGCCCGGGGTAAGTGCTTTCCCTGCCCTATCCGATTCGGCGATCCAGCGCCAAGTCGGCAAAATGTCCTGCAGGCTTCGATTACTCCAGTCCTTCTCCCGCATGACTTTCCCGTTGACCGCAAACAGGTGGCCGTTCCCCGTATTAAAATGTGTAATGAACTCCGGACCGGAAATCACGCTCTTATCGGCAATATCATGGGCAATTCCGCGCCAGGCATAAGGGTCCCCGTCCTCCGCACCGCTCGCAGCCGCCTTCGTTTCCGCCGGATTGCCGCCCGGCCCAACCCAAAAAATCTCCTCCTTCTTCATATACTGTTCATTCGTCTCCGAACTGTTGAAGGCCCAGTCCGGGCGATAGATGCCAAGCGACGTGGTCGCTTTTTTCCCGTCCGGGAACAAGACCGGCCAATTGTAGCTACCCTCGTACCCGTTTGCCTCCACGTCGATGCCCGCGAATAAATCGTAAGGACTTCGTCCGAGTTCATTCGCTTTCGCCGGGGAGTTCAGATACGGAGTCACGTAATCGTATTTCCCTTTTTCTTCATCTTTGTATTTCCAGCGAAAATCCAGAAACATCGCGTCGGATACCCGGTCGGACCCCTTCTGGAAAAACATCGCGTTTTTGTCGGTCAGGGCACCCTGCCACTTTATGTTCCCCTCGTTAATCATGGAATCGTACCAGATGATCTCCAGCTCGGACCCTTTGATTTTCTGCAAATATTCCAGGAAGCGCTGCATGTCGGCGGCATCCTCTTTGGAAGCTCCCTGCGTCTCCTGGTTGATGAACCAGCCGTCGAACCCGTAATATCGGGCCGCCTCCACCAATTTATCCGCTACGGGGAACGTGCCGTCTTCCCGCTGTTGCAGCAGATCGTGCATCCATTCCAGCTTCCCGCCATGCTCGGTCTGCGGAAAGAAAACGGTTCCAAAAACGGGAACCCCGTTTTTGTGCGCCGCATCGATCACATCCGCGCTTGGCGATACGATCAGCCCTTCCCCGGCCGAACCGCCCCACATGACGAGCTTGTCGATGTACTGCCAGAAACTGAACGTGTAAGTGTGAAACTTCTCGGACCCTTGGGAAGGAGCCCCGCTCGTGCTCGGAAACATGGAGGATAATGCGATCACCTTCGCCTCCGGCTTGGCGCTTGGATTAACAACGTCTCCAAGGAACCGGTCCTTTTGAAGCTTTACCGTCCCCCGGTTAAACGCCGCATCCTTGTCGGTCGCCGGAGACCATTCCAGCAAAGTATCCGGATACCAGTAGGACGAATACGGCTGCGCCGCCTCCGCTTTTCCGGGCGTTCCGAGAATGACTCCGGCGAGAAGCACCGCTCCGGCTGCATACATCATGACCTTTTTCCACTTCGATTTCGTAAAATAGTCCGGCTTCACTCTTTTCATCATTCAACCTCCTGTTTTGGGCTATGAAAAAAAGAGAAACGGCCGTACCCGCCGCCCGTTTCTCCGAATTTCTATTTTTGCTCGGCTTTCCAGGCATCAAATTGCTTTTGAGCTTCCGCAATGACTCTATCGATCCCGGCGTCCTTGAACTTCTGAAGCGCTTTCGGTAAATATTCGTCCGGATCTACCGATCCGGTATACAGCGCCGGAATAAATTCCTTAGCCACGTTCGTAACCGCTGCGACTTCCGTCTTCACCGGTGCGGTATCGAAGTTAAAGCCAAATGTAGGCGCAACGATCGCCGACGAGTTGAACTTTTCAAAGGCATCCCATTTGTCCTTCGGTTCGCCTTCATGCAGGTAAGTCAGGAACATATTGCCCAGTGCAAAGCCCGGCATCGCATAATTTTCGTTCATCGCCGGAAGATCCTCGATGTAAGGGTCCTCCACTTTTTTGTAGTGAACGTCTTCCATTCCGTACTGAATCAAGTTGCGCAGATAGGCGTCTGTATTTAGCAGGTTCAGGAACATCATCGCCCGCTCCGGATTTTTCGAGTAGGAAGAAATTGCGAGCATCGAACCTGCGGCAGAGCTGGTATAAATAATCGGATCATGCATCGGTTTCGTCACGATGTCATAGCCCGCACTTCTCGACCAGCCGAGTTCGGCATAAGGCTGCGTAATTTCGCGGTCGACCAGCCATTTGCCGGTCTTCATGTTGTCGATGCCTTCCAGCGTGGCGATATCCTCGCGGACATACCCCGCTTTGTAATATTTACGCATCGTTTGCAGCGCAGCTTTGAGTTCAGGCGACTCAAGGATATTCACGTATTTATTGTCCTTGGTATCCATGTACATGCCGATCGGAATCTCATCGCCCAGTACGAAATCGAACGGCAGATACGGCTTGAAATTTTTAGGAACGGCCAAAGGCGTAATATCTGCCGGCTCGTTCTCTTTCATCGTTTTCAAGAGCGGTTCCAGGTCTTCCAGCGTCGTTACGTTGGAAATATCGAGATTGTACTTGTCGAGATACTTCTTGTTAAAACGCCAAACGAATTGCTGGGCCAGTTCTTTGTTGGCCGGAATTCCGTAGTTAACCCCGTTAACTTTCGTACCTTCGAGGAAGCGGGGATCCAGTACTTCCTTAATTCCCTTGCCGTATTGGTCAAGGAGATCGTTCAGCGGCATAAAGGCGCCCTTAGCGGCATTCGGAAGATAGTCAAACGCCCAGGAGCTGGTGAACGCGATGTCGTAATCTTCGCCAGAGCTGGTAATAACCTGCATGCGCTGGCTGTAATCGCCCCAGTCGATCATCGTAATGTCGACCTTGGCGTTGATTTTTTCGGATACGTATTTATTGATTTCTTCCTGCACTTTCGGCAGGTCGTTCTGGCTTGGACCGATCAGGTACAACTTCAATGTCACGGGATCCAGTTTGGAGACGTCGATCGAGCCGTCGCTCTGTACAGCCTCTTCCTCTTTTGCCGGTTGATTGCTTTTCTTCTCTCCGCCGCATCCCGCGAGAACCGCGGACAGCGCCAAAATCAAAGATAAGACCATAACAAGGGACTTCTTCTTGTTCATATTGTTTCCCCCTACGTACAAGTTGGATAATAAGAGCATTTATTGAAACCGCGCATTCACTCCGGCCGGGCAGCTGCTACGATTCTACGGCCGGTGATGGAGGCGGAAACAACCATAGTTATGGACCCGTCTGCCGGTTCAGGCTTATCCTTTTACCGAGCCGACGGTCAGACCCTGGACAAAATAACGCTGAAAGAATGGATAAGCCAGCACGATCGGAAGGGTGGCCAACACGACCATCGCCATTCTTACGGTTTCCGTCGGTAAACTTGCCGCGGCGTTGAAGGAACCGAGATTCTGGGCATTTTTGATCAAAAAGTCCATGTTTTTCTCGATCTTCATCAGCATGAACTGCAGCGGTGGCGTTAAATCCGGTTTGTTGTAATAGAGCAGCGCGTTAAACCAGTCGTTCCAATAGGCCAGGCAACTGAACAGCCCGATGGTGGCAATGCCCGGCAAGGACACGGGAAGCACAATTCTCATAAAAGTCCGGAATTCCCCCGCCCCGTCGATTTTGGCTGATTCTATGATTTCATCGGGAACCGTGGTTTGAAAAAACGTCCGCATGACGATGATCGAAAAAGCGCTTAAGGACAACGGAAGGATCAGGGACCAAATCGTATTTTGCAAATGCAGGAACTGAGTCATCACAATATAACCGGGAACCATACCCCCGGAAAACAGCATCGTAAAGAAGGCCAGAAAACTGAAAAAGCCGCGGAACTCAAAACTTTTTCTGGATACGGCATACGCATAGGTCGTCACCAGAATCAAGGTGAACAGCGTACCCGTTATAGTCACCAGCAACGTGACGCCGAAAGAAACAAGCAATTCGTGCCCGGTTTCGAATATGTAGCTGTAGGCAGCGGTACTGAATTGGCTGGGCCAAAGGCTGAAGCCTTCCAGCGCCAGCGTCTGTTCATCGGTCAAAGAGATGATAATCACGAATAAGAACGGAAAGACGCAAGAGAAAGAAAACAGTCCAATCACGATATTGAAAAATACGTTCCATGCCGGGGTAATTTCATTGTAATCCCGCTTTTTCTTCTTTCTCGGCTTCATCGGCATTTCTATTTGAACAGGTCTTGATGTCATCTGCTAACCCCCCGGCTCTAAAAGATCGCATGATCTTTTTCAATTTTTCTGACGATCGCATTGGCGACCAGTATGAGCACCAACCCGACCAGCGATTGATAAAGGCCCGCTGCGGTACTCATGCCGATGTCCCCCATATTGATCAAGCCGCGATATACGAAGGTATCGATGACATTGGTTACAGGGTATAAGGCACCCGCATCCTTCGGCAACTGGTAAAACAATCCGAAATCGGAGCGGAAAATCCCGCCGATGGCGAGGATCGTCAAAATAATCATGAGCGGTTTAAGCAGCGGTACGGTAATGTAGCGGATCTGCTTCCATTTGGTCGCCCCGTCGATGACGGCCGCTTCGTAGTAAGACTTGTCGATCCCGGTGATGGCGGCGAGATAAATAACGCTGTTATAGCCGACGCTCTTCCAGATCCCGACGAATACGATGATGAACGGCCAGTATTTGGGTTCCGAATACCAACTGATCCGCTCCCCGCCGAAGAAGGTAATGATCTGGTTCAGCGTCCCTTTATCCATGCTCAGAAAGGTGAACGCGAAATAACTAATAATGACCCAGGACAGGAAGTGCGGGAGAAACATCCCGGTTTGATACACCTTCGCCATCCGTTTGTTGACGAGTTCGCTTAAGAGAATCGCAAAGCCGACGGAAATGACCAGCCCGAGAAAAATGAGAACCAGGTTGTACAAGATCGTGTTTCTTGTGATCACGTAAGCATCGCTGGTCGTAAACAAATACTCGAAATTTTTGAGCCCTACCCACTTGCTGTTGAACACGCTGGCGAAAAATCCGTCACGGCTGATTCGGAAATCTTTAAATGCAAGGATTGAACCGAACATCGGCAAGTAGGCAAAAATAAGAAACCAGATGGTTCCTGGTATAACCATGATCAGCAGCGCCCGGTTGCGGACGACCTTTTTCCAAAATGCTGCCACGATCCTTCCTCCTTTGCCTGCTGTACCCTATGGAGTTAAGCGTTTCCAAAGGATGTTGAATTGTTTGCTGATTACGCATGTAACAGCTCCGTCATGGATCCCCTAAGACCAAAACAAAGCACCGGCGAAACAACCGCCTTTCCGTTACGTTTGCCCTTAACTAACTCTATTTTGCCAAGTAAGCGCTATCCTCAACAAGTTGAAAAACCCTAGAAATTCATGGATAAATTAAAGAACAGTCTAAAAAAACAACAGGCCAACCCAAAAAGGTTGACCTGTCATGAGGCTATCCCGGAAAAATTGCGACTTATTTGTTGTACATATGGCGCAATTCCGTCGGCGAAACGCCGGCATACTTTTTGAACTGCCGGTAGAAATAAGAGGTGTCCAGGTAGCCAACGCCAAGCGCGATTTCCGTAGTTTTACGGTCCGTGTTTATCAAAAGCTGGGTCGCTTTTTCAATCCGGTACTGGTTTACGTAATCCGAAAAGCTGTTTCCGACCTCCTGCTGGAACAGTTGTCCCAAATAATTCGGGTGCAAACCGGCCTTTTGGCTTAAGGTCTTTAAAGACAGCTCTTCCGCGTAATGCCGGTGTACCTGCTCAACCAGAAATGCTACATGCGGACTGAAGTCTTCACGGCCGGTCTCTTGCTTCTCCAGACTTCTCCGGACAACAGAGGTTACATGCCGGACTAGGGCAGGCAGCGTGCTGATTCTCCCAATCGGTGCAAACACCTCGCTATAATCGGGATTGTCTTCCCTTTCTTTGACGGCGAGCATGAGTTGAAGGCCCGTGTTGACGCAGGATTCCCGCGGCGTTAGGTGCTCCCGGGATGCGCTCCGCAGAACCTGTTCGATAAACGGTTCCACAGCCTCGATCCTGCCTTCAATCAATAGCTCGACGTAATGATCGTTATCCCACTCCATAGACGGTAATTCGATATCCTCCGGCTTCGTTAATGCGGTAAACCTGATGCGTTCCTCCCCGGAAATCAGATACCGGTGGAATACTGCTTTTGCAAGTCCGTAGCTGTTTTGGACACCCTTGGAATCACATCCCGCTCCGCCTTCCGAGATCCAGAAGCTTCCCTCCGAGCCGTTTTGCACGTCCTCGGCGGCCAAAAGCAACTGACGCTGCGCTGCGGAAACGTCCCTTTGCCCCCGGAAAGCATACAGGATGACCAAATCCCCGTCCGGATCCATGAAGCTGATGACTTCCGTTTCTGCCGGCTTCGACTGCTCGACCGCCTTAGCCAGTTCCCTGCATTTCTCCCCCATTTCGTTCCTGAAGGATTCCGGCGCATCCTGATATCCACCCGGAATCGGCCTTACGACGAATAGCTGGTACAAACCGCAGTTCAGCGGCAGGCCCAACAATTCGGCGCGGTGCTTGAACTCCTGGCTTTCAATCTCCCCGCTGACCCAACGCTGCAATATGTTGCTGCGCAGCACTTCCCAATCCTCTTCAAAATGGACCTGCTGCAGCTCCTCCCGGTCCCAATCCCCGCGGATATGGCGGATCGTGAATTCCAGTTCCTCCAGGTTAATCGGTTTCAGGATATAATTTTCAATCCCCAGC
This sequence comes from Fontibacillus phaseoli, assembly GCF_003337355.1. GTDB lineage: Bacteria > Bacillota > Bacilli > Paenibacillales > Paenibacillaceae > Fontibacillus > Fontibacillus phaseoli. The sequence continues at coordinate 162,204 of NZ_QPJW01000007.1, forward strand.
GTAATCCCGGCTTTGACGTATTCGAATTCCTCATACCCGCTCAGCACCACGAACTTGATCTTCAACCCGGCCTCCTTAATTTTCCTGATTAATTCGAGCCCATTCATTCGCGGCATCATGATGTCGGTAACCAATAGGTCCACGGTTTCCTCCCGAATCATCTCCAGAGCGCTCAATCCGTCATTCGCCGTCCCGGCAATCTCGATGCCGTATTTGCTCCAGTTGAGTATCGAGCTTAACCCTTGAGCGATCAACGGCTCGTCATCCACGAACAACACCTTTTTCATCACATGAATCCCTCCCTCAGAAGCGGTATTTCGATGCGGACGGTCGTACCTTTCCCTTCTTGGCTGCACACGGCGACTCCGTACTCGTCTCCATAGTTCATACGTATTCTTTCATGGACATTGATCAGACCGATCGATGAACCTGAGCCCCCGGCAGACTGGGGAGAAGGCGAAGCCGACAGCATCCGGTTGATTTCCTTCAGTCTTTCCGCCGGGATGCCCTTCCCGTTATCCGCTACCGTAATCGCGATCCGGTCATTGTCCTGCACGGTATGGAGCGATATTTCGTTATCGCTGTCCAGCGACCGAAAGCCGTGAACGATATAATTTTCCACGATAGGCTGGATGAGCAGCTTAATGATGCGGCAATTCCCGATCTCGCCGTCCGTGCCGATTTCCACGCTCAGGCGGCCTTCATAGCGGATCCGGAACAGGTCCAGATAAATGGAGCACAGTTCGATCTCTTCCTGGACCGTAACTACCGTATCCTTTTTGACCATGCTTCGGAACATGACGGAAAGGCTGTAAATCATTTGCCCCACATCCTTGGCCCCGGAGGAATAGGCCTTCATCCGGATCGATTCCAGCGTGTTATACAAGAAATGGGGATGAATTTGCGATTGCAGCGCGACTAATTCGGCATGCTTCTGCCTGATCTCCGATGTGTACATTTTGTCGATGTACAGCTCCAGACGTTCGCACATATCGTTGACCCGCTCGGAGATCTGCTGAAGCTCATCTTCGCCCGGCATCTGTATCCGGATGGATAAGTCCCCTTCCCCGATTCGGCTCATCGAGCGGATGATCCGCTGGATTTTCTTGGAGTATTTTCGCATAACCGTACTCGTAATGACAAAGCTGGCCGCGATAAACAGGAGGGTGCCGATCACCAGGCTGTTCCTCAGGCGCACCGTGCTGTCGTGAATCGAAGATTTGGACACGATCCCGACGACCGACAATTCCGCGTTCCCGACGCTCAGCACATTCACCTTGGACATCTCGTCCAGTTCAACCCATTTCCCCGTATTATCCAGCTCCATCCGGTACGGATACGTCTGCCCGAAGTACCCTCCCGCTCCATGGGAGTCGTAAATGACCGTTCCCTGGGAACTCATCACCAGAATCCGTCCGCGGATTTCCGGCGTCCTTGTACTCAGCCAGGCGGATAGCTGTTTCGTATCGAACTCCACCATCATCATCCCCATCTTTTCCAGCGTCCAGGGATCCTGAAGCTCGCGGGTATAGGAGTAGACCCCCGCCTGGGCCGAATCGGCGGAATCCCAAAACCGGGCATCCTGATGAATCGTATCCCAGGCATAGATTTTGCGGCGGACGAACCAGGATTCCCACTCGGCTTTGGAACCGGTTTCATATTTGAGCTGCTGACTTACCGGCCGGATTTGCATGTAGAAATCTTTCGGATAGCTGTATATCGTAACCCCCGTAGCCCCCGGATTTTGTTCCAGATAGGATTTCAGGAGCGAACTGAACGATCGGATTCGTTGTTCGCCGGGCCTGCTGAACAAATTCAGACGATGGCTTAAATAGCTTTCATACCGGTTATTCAAAAAATAGACCAAATCGTCGCTGAGCGCCGCGTCGCCGTAAATTTGCTGCACCGTGTTCTGAATGTTCTCGTACTGCCGGTTCAAATATATGCTCAAAACGTGCGCAGTTTTTAAATTAGCGTCGGTCTCTTCGCGGATAATCCGCTGCACTTGGTACTCATAAACCATGACCGCCGCGATCAGAAACAAAATCATCATGATGGCGGAATAGAGCAGAATGATCTTGTTAAACATTTTCCGTTTCAAGTGATTGAGGTAAAAACGGCGAATTTTGTTCAAAGCGGGACACTTCCTGTCCTGTCGATTTTGGGTTCGCGTTTCAGTGTATCACCGCCGCCCCCTAAGCTGCAATCCGTATTTTCCGAAAGCAAGCACCGATTATTTTTGTGTTTGAATTCTGCCATCGCTCTGATTATAATAGACCATGATCCCCTACGATCACCGCAAAACAACACTTTGGAAGTCGTGTTCGGACTTCGCCTTCCTTTTTTTCTCCACGTTTGCCCCTAAGATTCCAAAGGGGGTTCTTTCCTGATGTTTCTCACGCAGAACAAACTGCAAGCACGCATAAACGAATTATCCGCCTACCGGTACCGCGATAGCAGACCTATCCCGTTCTTTCACAGTCTGGAAGACGTTCGACAAGAAATTAACCCCTCCCTGCCCGAAGTCTCGGAGAGCTGGAGCAGAATGCGCACGGGCGATACCTGGAGCGGCCGTGATTTATACCTGTGGCTGTCTGCCGAAGCGGACATTCCAAAGTCGTGGGCCGGACAGAAAATTCTGGGCCGCTTTGATTTCGGCGAAACCGGAGCGGGCAACAATTCCGGCTTTGAATCGCTGTTTTATTTGCACGGCCAGCCTTATCAGGGCGTCGATTCCAATCATAAAGAAGTGTTTCTGCCGGACAGTCTGGCCGGAACCACGCAGCAGCTTCTGTTCCGGCTGTGGTCCGGTTTGGAAGGCGGCGGACAACCGCGAAACCAGACCCACGGCATCAAGCTGGCCGAGTTGTGCTGGCTGGATGAGGCCGTCGACGATTATTACTACACCGCCCTGGCGATCTCGGAAACGGTAAATGCCCTGGACGAAAATTTGCCCGAGCGCGCGAAGCTGCTGCAATACGCCGACCAGTCCCTGGCTTTGATCGACTGGCGGGTGCCGGGTTCGGACGACTTTTACTCCTCGGTCCATGCGGCCCGGGATTTTCTCAATGAACAAATCGAGAGAATGGATAAATCGTCTCTCGTCAATATCACCTGCATCGGGCACACCCATATCGATGTGGCCTGGCTGTGGAGACTGAAGCATACTCGGGAGAAATGCGCCCGCTCGTTTTCCACCGTCATGAGACTGATGGAAATGTATCCCGAGTACACCTTTTTGCAAACCCAGCCTCAGCTCTATGATTACGTGAAAGAAGATTATCCGGAGCTGTATGAGGCGATCCGGGAACGGATAGCGGAAGGCCGCTGGGAAGCCGGGGGCGGCATGTGGCTGGAAGCCGACTGCAACCTGACCTCCGGCGAGTCGCTGGTACGCCAACTGCTTGTCGGGACCCGCTTTTTCAAGGAGGAGTTCGGAGCGGACTGCGACTATTTGTGGCTTCCCGACGTGTTCGGCTACAGCTGGTCTCTCCCGCAGATTTTGAAAAAATCGGGCATCCATACGTTCATGACCACGAAAATCAGTTGGAACCAGTACAACCGGATGCCGCATGATACGTTTAAATGGCGCGGGATCGACGGAACCGAAATTTTGACCCATTTCATTACCACTACCGAGCCTTGGTCGCAGCCGGGGTCCTGGTTCTATACGTATAACGGGCAAATCATCCCGAAAACGGTGAAGGGAAGCTGGGAGGCCTACCGGGATAAAGAGCTGAACCAGGAACTCCTGCTCTCTTACGGCTATGGAGACGGGGGCGGCGGGGTCAACCGTGACATGCTGGAAATGCGCCGCCGGCTTGACAAGCTGCCGGGGCTTCCTAATCTGAGCACCGGCACGGCCGGAGACTACTTCCGCAAGCTCGGCGAGACGGTAAGCCAAACCGACAGCTACGTCCATACCTGGGACGGCGAGCTGTATCTGGAATATCACCGGGGCACCTACACGAGTCAGGCGCATAACAAGCGGATGAACCGCAAGCTGGAACTGCTCTACCGCGAAGCGGAGTGGTTGAACGTAATGCACATCGTAACGGAAGGCGACTGGTCCCTGTATCCCGCCGCGAAGCTTAATGACGGCTGGAAGATCATTCTGCGCAACCAGTTCCATGACATTATCCCCGGCTCTTCCATCCGGGAAGTGTATGAGGACAGCAAAGTCGAATACGAGCAAGCCAAGCAGCTTGCCATGCAGACGGTGGAGGATGCGGTTCAAGCTGTCGCGATGCAGGAAAATGGCGACGCTCAAGCCTTCACGGTTTGGAATTCTTCGCCGTGGACGGAAACAAGACTGGCGGAAATTCCGGTTCGGCCGGGGCTGGAAACCGGCGTCTGGAGCGACGCGTCCGGCAACCGTCTCGCGGTACAACGCGGCGATGGAGTCTGGATCGTGGAAGTGCCGGACGTTCCTTCTCTCGGCTATGCCGTGATCGCCTTTGAATCTGCAGCTCCACAGGCTGCGGAACAGAATTCGCCGTTCATCCACCGGGAACACGGGCTCACCACCCCATTCTATGAGCTGGAATGGAATGAACAGGGCCAGTTGACCCGGCTATACGACCGGGAAGAACAAAGGGAAGTGCTGGCCGAAGGCAAGCGGGGCAATCTGTTCCAATTGTTCGAGGATAAACCGCTCGCTCATGAAGCCTGGGATATCGATATTTTTTACCAGCAAAAATCAAGGGAACTCGGAGACCTCCAAGCCTGTAAACTGGTGGAATCCGGCCCGATCCGTGCGGTAATTCATTTTAGCTGGTGCTACGGGCAGTCGAAAATCGAACAGGACATGATCCTGTACGCCGGAAGCCGCGTGATCGACTTCGTGACGGAAGCCGACTGGCATGAACGCCAACAGCTGCTTAAAGTAGCCTTCCCCGTCAATGTCCGCGCTACGGAAGCCACGTTCGACGTGCAGTTCGGCAACGTCAAGCGTCCGACCCATTGGAACACCAGCTGGGATGCGGCCCGTTTCGAAACCGTAGGCCACCAGTGGGCCGATCTGTCCGACAAAGGCTATGGCGTCAGCCTGATGAACGATTGCAAATACGGCTACGACATCAAAGATAACGTACTCCGTCTTTCGTTAATCAAATGCGCGACGCATCCGGATACCGAAGCGGATCAAGGCTACCATCGGTTCACCTACTCCCTGTTCCCGCATCAAGGAGACTGGCTACAGGGCGGTACCGTGCGGGAAGCGTGGGTATTGAACAATCCGCTGCGCCTCTCCCTTGGGGCCGCTCAAGGCACGGCCAGCTCGCTGTTTAAATTGTCCGGCCGTACGGCCATGATCTCGGCTGTCAAAAAAGCCGAGGACCGGGATACCGTGATCGTCCGTGTCCACGACTATTCCGGCAGCCGCAAGGCGCTGGAACTGGACAGCGACCAAAGAATCGTTGCCTGGAGAGAGTGCAACTTGATGGAACAATCCGAGGAGCCATGGACCGCCTCTGCGGGTATTTCCTTCGTACTGAACCCGTATGAAATCAAGACATTCGAGATCGAATTGAAGGCTTGAGTACACATAAATGATGTACAAAAAATCCCCCTCATCAGGGGATTTTTTATTTTTCTGCAAGACTTGGCTTGACAATAAAAAGAATGAACAATAAACTGGAAAACAAATAAACATTTTTGTTTTCTGTGTTTTCCAAGAAGGAGGAGAGTTTCGATATGCGCCTGAGCTTAAAAAGTTTAATGGTTGTAACCGATGTCGGATTCATCATTTACTGGGCGATAACCTTTTTAGAATGGATTCCCAAAACCTATGCTTACCAGGACTATAGCAATCCGCTGCTTGTCTCGTGGAACATGTCGTTTTTGCCGCTTGACCTGTTCATTTCGGGGACGGGCCTGATGGCGATTGCCTTATCCGCAAAGAGGAATCCCTTGTGGAAGCCGTTAGCTCTTATATCCATGGTTTTAACTTTCTGCTCCGGGCTTCAGGCCATCGCCTTCTGGAGCATCCGGCTTGATTTCGATCTCTTATGGTGGATTCCTAACCTGTTTCTGATGCTGTATCCGCTATTCTTCATCCCGGGGTTGCTCCAACGGGAAGGAGGCAGCGGACGTGAGAACAAAAATTATGGAAGCGGCAAAAACTGAATTCGCCTACCGGGGCCTGAAGTTCTCGATTCGCGATATCACGGCGCAGCTTGGAATCAGCTCGAAGACGCTGTACCAATACTTTGCTTCAAAAGAGGAACTGGTCACCGCCCTAACCCTGGATGCGATTGATGAAATGAAACAAACGGAAGCGTCGATACTGAAAAATCCGTCCCTCTCTTTACAAGAAAAGATACGGGAAGCGCTGGTGGTGCTCCCGAGCGCCATCATGATTAAAGATCTGCGTCTTCTGGATGATTTGCGGCGCAGCTACCCTCAGGCGTGGAGCCACGCTGAGAAATATATCCGTGAAAGCTGGAGCGGTGTCGGGAAGCTGGTAAAGGAAGGGATTCGGCAGGGCATAGTCCGCGAATTTGATTTCGATCTGTTCATACAGATGTATGTCGGTTCGTTATATGGAATGATGGAGACGCGGGGAAATGGGGTGCCTTCCGCCGAAGACATCGGCCGTATGGTCGATATTTTGCTGCACGGAATCTATATCGGGAAGGAAAAATGAAACGATCAGATTAACCCGGGTATCATAAAAAGAGACTGCCGAAATTGGCCCTTATCGGCCATTCGGCAGTCTCTTTTGCTTAGAAAAAACTTATACGAAATCGGATCTTATCTCCGAATCCCGATGGTCACGATTTCGCAAGGTCCGACCGGCAAGGAAAGCCCTCCGGCCGTGTTTCCGGCCAAAGGCTGCGAAGATTCTTCCAAAATAGTCGTCTTATATAGATGCTCCGCCTTCAATTCCGGACTGAAGGTCAGTTCCGCGTCCTTATCGCTCATATTGTACCAGCGCAGCAGCAGATCCCCCGTCTCCTCGTTCATTTTCAAAGAAGAGAAGGCAAGCTCGGCCCCCTCCCACCGCAGCGGCGTGCTAAGTGGAGCGATTTGCCCGGCATGCATGCCTGTTTGGCAGACCGTCCATGGAATCTGGAACTGGTAGGCTTCGGTGTAGGCACCGAACGCTCCGCCGTCGTTCTCGCTGCCGTATGGAATCAGTTCCAGACGGAAGGTATGCTCGCCGAGACATTGCGCCTCCGGCGTCGGGAACAGGCCCCAGTCGCCCAACTCGCCGACGGAACGGAGCAGCGTCACAGCGATCGTGTTGCGGCCGTCCCGCAGCACTTCGTATTCGTTCAAGCCCAGGTTGGCTACCGCCAGGCCGGTATGGCCGTCGCTAATCTCCACAAAGGCTTGCTGATGCTGGGTATTGCTCGGGTTTGTCCATTCCGGAGCCGGTTCGTTGTCCCTAACGGCGATTTCGAACATGGAATCGACCCGGTGCTTGGCTGCTGCGAGATCGGTCGGAAACAGAACGCGGACCCGGTGATCCTTCGCCCGGTTATCGAGGCTGCTTTCGATATGCAGCCCTCTGCCGCCTTTCTCCAAAGAGAGAACGGTGATGATTTCCAATGGAACGAGGCGCTTGCTGCGCTGCGCCTTGCGCTCCGGATAATAGACTAGCGCCCGTTGCTCCGCATCCAGCGTATCGTCCGCGGAAGCCGGGATCTCCCAATGGTGACGGATCTCTATGGATGCGCGGTACAGCGTATCCTCCAGCACGCGGATCTGCGCGGCTAGCCCCTTCGTGATCAGCGCTTGTTCGCCTTCCGGCTGACGGTACATATATTCGTTGCCGATATCCCCTGTATCCTCGTATACGCCGAGATCCCGGTAGGTGCGGCCCGATTTTTTATCGACCAGCGCAAAGGAGCCGTCCTCCGCGATCTCCACCTTGATCGCAGCATTTTCCATCACGAGATGGCCGGTCAGCAAGGAGCCGGCGGTTTGAGGATTGGACCCGGACGCAGCCTCCTCCCGGCGTATCCACGCATAGGCGCGGAGTCCGAGCGCCGGAATGTCTTCCACTTGGAACGTTATCCGGACCCGGCGGCACATGTAAGGCTGGCGGAACTTGTCATCCGGCAAATCGTAGCCGAACAGGAGCCCCAGATCCTCCACGGTACAAGCCACCGTATTTCCGGCTTCGTCTACCAGGACGCGGCCGGACAAATCGGCCTCCTTCATCCGGCGGGCGGTTTCCTCCAGTGTAAAGCCTTCCCGCAAATACAAGCGGGCGGCGTCCAGCTCCACCGAAATGACACCGGTACGCGCCCAGCCGGTCGTATTCATCGCGACCAAAGGCAGCGGATCTTCGCCGTAGGCGGCGAACCCCGAAGTATCGACCGCCTCGGCGATTGTCCGCTTGCTGTCGTCGATGACGGCCTCGGCAACATGGCGGCTTTTGGCGAAGCGCGTCACCATTTCGCGGTGCACTTCATCCACGCTGCAACCGCAGATGCTGTCGTGCGGATGGTTTTGCATCAGCGTTTTCCAGGCATAGGTAAACAGGTGATGCGGGTATTCCCTGCCCAGCAGATGCGCAAACGAAGCCAGCGGTTCGGCCACTTTTTCCAGCAAGGCCTGACCCTCCTGGTTCATTTGCTTCAGATAAACGCGGGCCGATGCCGTATTGACGAGCGTCCCCCAGCCGTCCGTGCGCTGGCTGCGCAGTTCGCCCTTCACGGAAGACAACTCCCGGTCCAGCGCCCCTTCCAGCGACTGCAAATACTGCGGCAGGCTGGAGTGGACAAACTCCGTATCCGGGTATAACCGGGAGGCCGTTTCGATCGCCTCCGGCAGATCGAGCTGGATCGGCTGATGGTCGCAGCCGTTCATGAACAACAATTCCCCGGTGGACGCATATTTCTCGGCGTCGGCCAGCTTGCGGTCCCAGAATGCCTTCGCTTCCGTTTTATCCGTTGGAACTTCGTTACCGTTGGAGTACCAGTTCGCGAACAGAATGCCGAGCACCTTCGAGCCGTCCGGTCCTTCCCAGATGAGCTCGGAGAAAGAGGACTCATACCCGCCGTCGGAAACGGTATTATTGAACCCCGTCGGCTTCACGCCGCGCCCGAAAAAGGCGTTATCGATCCCGGACTGCTTCATCAGCTGCGGCGTCTGCCCGACAAGACCGAACGTATCGGGGAAATAGCCGATCTTGGCCGGCTCCCCATACCGTTTGGCGTCCTGATGGCCGATTTGCATGTTGCGAACATTTGCTTCTCCGCTCGTCAGGAACGCATCCTGCAAAATATACCACGGGCCGATCAAAATCCGGCCTTCCCGGATATAGGCTTCCAGCCGTTCTTTATTTTCGGGGCGAACCTGGAGATAGTCCTCCAAAATGATAGTCTGCCCGTCCAGATAAAAGCTTTTGAACTCGCCGCCCTGGTCCAGTTTGTCCAGAAGCGCGTCCACCAGCGCCACGAGCCGGACATGATGCTTTTCATATGGCAAGTACCATTCTCTATCCCAGTGCGTGTGGGAAATGATATGGGCCGTTCTTTTTTTATTCATGCCTTGATTCCCCGCCTTCTTTAGCTATTTGGATCGTTATGTGCACTCATGAGTTAGGTCATTCCTCACTAATTTATCGTACCGGCTCTATTTCATATAGAAGGGAAACTAAAGATATCGATAGAAAAATTAAAGATAGACCCGCGATCGGGTTCATCATGCCCCAATCCCATTGGCCGGAACCGAACCGGAGGAATAAAGAACCGCCACCCTCGCTTCAAGCGAAGCAGGATAGCGGTTCTCCTGTTTCGGAAAAGCCCGTCATTGATCCTCTATTGGATTCCTTAATCGATGGCTCTTCCGGTTCCCGTTCATTGCCTGTTTCCATATTGCGCTTATACTTCTGCTTATGCTTATGCTTATGCTTCCAAAGGATACTTTTCCATGTAATCCAGCAACTCGTCCACGGTCGTGAAAGCAAGTCCTGTCACCGTATCGGCGCAGCCGTAATAGATGGCGATGCGGCCGGTGTCGGCATCGGTCAGGGCGGCGCATGGGAAGGTTACGTTCGGCACGTCTCCTACGCACTCGTACAGCGTTTCCGGGCCGAGAATGTAGTTGCGGGACCGGGCGAGCACTTTCCAAGGCTCGTTGATGTCCAGGAGCGCGCAGCCCATGCGGTAAACGAACCCGTTGCAGGTATTGATGACGCCATGGTAAATCAGTAGCCAGCCTTTGTCGATTTCGATCGGAACCGGTCCGGGACCGATTTTTTTGGATTGCCATGCGGACTCGTCACCGTTAATCGTACCCATCACATAGCGGTGTTTTCCCCAGAACGTGAGGTCCGGGCTGACGCTGTAAAAAATATCTCCGAACGGCGTGTGGCCCGTGTCGCTAGGCCGGCTGACCATAGCATAGTAATCCCCGATTTTGCGCGGGAACAGTACTCCGTTGCGGTTATATGGCAAAAATGCGTTTTCCAGCTGGTGGAACGTTTTGAAATCGGTCGTGTACGCGATGCCGATGGTCGGGCCGTGATAGCCGTTGCACCAGGTGATGTAGTAACGGTCCCCGATCTTGCTCACCCGAGGATCATAGCGGTATTCCCGCTTGATTATTTCCTCGTCGCCTTCGAATTGGATCGGCTCGTGATTGATGTTCCAGTTCACGCCGTCGTCGCTGAACCCGGCAAAAATATCCATACTGACCGATCGCGAGTCGCACCGGAACACGCCGGCAAACCCGCCCTCAAAAGGCACAACGGCGGAGTTGAACACGCTGTTGGAATTCGGGATCGCGTGGCGCTCGATGATCGGGTTCGCGGAATAACGCCAAACCGGAGCGTTCAAGCCTTCGGGCTTTTCCTGCCAAGGCATGTTTTTCAGGGATTCGCCAATAATTTTGCTCATGATCATGTCTCCTTTTATAAGAACGTTTATTAATAGAGTTCAAGTTAGTTCAAGACAAGCCGGCCGACTTACAAAATGCCTTCCTGCATCGCCCGGTACACAAGCTGCGAGAACAGACTGTTCGACCAAGCGAACCATTTGCGCGTAAAAGTGTGCGGATCATCGGCATGGAAGCCCTCGTGCATGTAGCCGGTATCGGCGTCGGTCGCCTCAAGCATCGCGATCATTTCGAGCTTCTCTTCCTTGGTTTGCGCCGTAATGCCCTGCATCGACAAGGCCATATGCCAGATATAATCCTTCGGCGTATGCGGACTGCCGATGCCCTTGGCGGCTTTGCCTTCGAAGTAGAAAGGATTTGCCTTGCTGAGCGCGAACCGCCGTGTATTTTGGTAAATTTCATCGTCCGTGGTCACATAGCCGAGATACGGGATGGACATCAGGCCTGGCGTACCCGCGTCGTCCATCAGGCAGTAGTTGCCGAACCCGTCGGTCTCATAGGCGTAAATCGGGCCGAATTCCGGATGACGGTAAATGCCGTACAACTTGATCCCGTAATCAACCTCGAACTCCAGTTCCTTCAGTTCGGCCAGGAAGTCCTTATCGCGGAACACCCATTCTGCGAATTCCTGCATTTGGCGCAGCGCCACTACGGCGAACATATTGCCCGGAATGTTGTAATGGAAATCGCAAGCATCGTCGCTGGAGCGGAAGCCCGACCAGATCATGCCCGTGAAATTGACCGGCATGCCCAGGCCGCCGTTTCGCAGCGAATCTTCGGGAATCCCGTTGTTGCGCGAGAAACGGTACGGCGACTGTTCGAAATGGTGCTGCTCGGTTTTGAACACGTCGTAAATCCGCCGCATCGCTGCCTTGAAGCCGGCATCGAAAATGTCGGTCCGCTCGGTTTCTTTCCAGTACGCATAGGCCAGGCGGACGACGAAGCACAACGAGTCGATTTCGAACTTGCGCTCCCATACCCAAGGGGACATTTCCGTCACGTCCGCCGTGTTCCAGTGCCAGTCATTGGCCGATTCGTTAAACGCGTTGGCGTAAGGATCGACATGAATGTACTGGATATGGCGTTTGATCAGACCGCCGATGATCCGCTGCAGATCGGAATCGTTCTTGGCCAGCGGCACGTAGTGGATCACCTGCTCCACCGAATCACGCAGCCAGGAGGCCGGAATATCGCCGGTAATGACGAAAGTCGTGCCGTCATCCATCAGCTTGGTCGTCGTTTCCAGCGTATTCGGAAAACAGTTTTTGAACAATTGCAGCAATTTGGGGCGATGGGCGAGCTTGACTTCGGCATCGGCCAGCACGTCCTTAACGGCCTGCGGAAGTTCCAGCTTCGGCATCGGTATTTTCGGTAGTCTAAATTGTTCCATGGGCTATCGTCCGCTCCTTTTAGAGGTAGTTCAAAAAGTCATCTTTGGATTGAACACGTATTTATAATTTATTTGTTTATTTTCAGGGTCTTGATCTCATACGGGGCAAAGTCCAGCTTGATTGGCCCCGCCGCGGCGTTAAGCGGCTCAATTTCCCGCTCCAGCGCGTCGGACAGAAAGGCTCCGCTATACGTCCGGCTCCAGTCCAGCTCCACGGTCTCGCGTCCGCCGGAGGATTCATAGAAGCGGAGAATCACGCCGCTGCCGTCTTCGGCCGGTTTGACCGTATCGAGCACGACGTGTTCGCCCGTAAAGCCGATCAGCGAGTGCACCGGCGGCAACGAACCTTCGCGGGCTTCGGCGGCGACGACCGCCGGATCCAGATTCAGTTCCGCCGCAGCGCGCACCGTATGCGCCGATTGCCAATCTCCGGCATGCGGATATAGCGAATACGTAAATTCGTGGTCGCCCAAATCGGCGGTCACGTCCGGCCATTTCGGCGCGCGCAGCAGGGACAGGCGAATCGTGCTGCCTTGCACGTCATAGCCATATTTACAGTCATTCAGCAGGCTGACGCCGTAGCCGCGCTCGGATACATCGACGAAGCGGTGCCCGCAAACTTCGTATTGCGCCTGTTCCCAGCTCGTATTCCGGTGCGTAACCCGTTCCAAAGCGCCGAACGGAATTTCGTAGGTCGCTTTATCCGTGACGACATCGATCGGGAAGCCAACCTTGAGCAGCTTGTGAGCTTCGTTCCAGCTTACCTTGGTTTCAAAATCGATCCGTCGGTCGTGATGATACAGGATCAGATCCTGCGTGATCTCCGACTGACCGATGCTCCAACGAAAACGCAATACGTCCTGAACGGCTCCGTTAGCTACCACCCGGCTTTCCAGCAGTTTTGCTTGGCCGGCCGGCTGCCGCTCGTAGCGGCTGTCGATATCCCAAGCGTCCCACAACGTCGGCCGGTCATGGAAGAAATGGAACCGGTTTGCGGCTTCGCCCGCTTTGACGACTTCCCTACCGGCTTCTTTATCCCAAAGGCTGACGATTTCGCCGCGCTCATTGAACTTCAGCCGGTAGTACTCCGTTTCCCACTCGCCCGCAAAAGTCTTCCCGTGAACGGCATGATCCAACTCTGCATTCAGCGCGTCTTCGCTTCGCAGCCAAATCGTTTTGTAGCCGAAGGCCGGAATTCCGGGAACGTGTACCCGAATAACGTTATCTTCGCCATGCACTCCAGAGGCATTATCCAAGATCAGCCGTTTGCCGTTCTCGTCATAGGCGCCGAGGGTGCCGCTAAGTCCGTGGTCGCGGATAGGGACCGCCGCATCGCGGGACCAGCCCAGGCTGTTAAAGACGATATAAGGCTTGCCCTCGCCTTCCGTCGCCACCTGCCCGGCCAAAGACTCCAGACCCTGTGACAATCCTGCATTTCCCTTGCCGAAAATTTCCCTATATTCCTCTTCCGACGTCCCATACGTTTCGGTGATCGCCGATCCCGGAATGATGTCATGGAACTGGTTCAGCAAAATGAGCTTCCAGCCTTCATGCATCGCCTGCCGGATTTCGCCTGCACGCTCTTCCGGCATACCCGGAGCCGCCAGCGTATTCCAAACCTCCGCCTCGCGGTACAAAATTTCCGCCTTCCGGTTGTTCCGCTTGTTGCGGCCATGCGTCGTATACGTACCGCGATGCAGCTCCAGGTACAGATCGCCGTGCCATGCCGGGAGCTCCGGCTGCGCCGCATCGATCCCGGCAAAGAACGCCGCCGCGGTGCTGTACTCGCTGGCCGGCTGCCCGACCATAAGCTCGGCGCGGTCATTATATTCCAGCATCTCGCGGGTTACGCCGCCGCCTCCGTCGCCGTGGCCGTACAACAGCATCTGTTCCGGATGCGCGGCTTTCTCCCGGTAAGATTGCCAATGATCGTGAATATCTTTAGGGAGCGTATTTTCGTTGACTCCATGATTCAAATAAGAAAGCATCGGGGTTCCGTCAATCCCGACCCAATGAAATAGATCGTAGGGGAACACGTTCGTGTCGTTCCAGCCCAGCTTGGTCGTCATAAAGTAGCGCACGCCGCCATGACGCAAGATTTGCGGCAAAGACGCACAATACCCGAAGGTATCGGGCAGCCACTCGATCTCCGAGGTCATGCCGAACTCCTCTTGATAAAAACGTTGCCCGTACAGCATTTGCCGCATCAGCGATTCTCCGCTCGGCAAATTCAAATCCGGTTCGACCCACATGCCACCAACGAGTTCCCAGCGGCCCTCTTTGATGCGCTGCTTTACCCGTTCGTACAGTTCCGGGTCGTTCTCTTTCAAATAGGCGAACAACTGCGGCTGGCTCTGCGCATAGCGATACTCCGGATACTCGCGCATTAAGGCGTCCACGGTCGAAAACGTGCGGCTCGCCTTGCGCACCGTCTCCCTGGCCGGCCACAGCCAGGCGATGTCGATATGGGACTGGCCGACCATATGGATCAAGCCTTCGGCAGGACCCCCTATGCTCTTCACCCGCTCCCGGAGCCGTTGCTCCAGTTCAAGGATAGCTTGGCCTTCAGTAATCGCCGCAAGGTCCAGCGCTACGAATTCGTCCATCGCGGCATGCAGCGCCTCGATCAGGCGGGTGCGCCGGAAATCCTGTTCCGGGAGCAGCACGGCCGAATCCCGGATTACGGTCGCCGTGTACATTAAGCTTTGCACCGAGCGGTTAACTAGCACCAGCCTGCTGTTGATCGATAAAATCGGCGGCTGAATAACCGCTTGTCGGTTCAGGGGATCCACCGGTTCGGGAATCGGATCGAACAGTTCGATTTCCATCTCCAGCGGTCGATTCCCCGGCCCGACCGGAAGCGTTACAAACGTGTGATTCCGGTCCAGGCCCTGGTACGATTTCCCGCCGATGCGAAGCAACCCTTCGCCTCCGGACGCAAACACAAGACCGATATGGCCGTTCCGCCATGCCTCCGGCACCGCAAGCGTCATCCGGAAGAAATACGTCGTTCCTTGCTCACTTGGGAACCGCTCTAAATGCTGTCCTTCCGGGTAATTATCTTCCTCGGTGTACTTCCCGGGAACCTGATAGACGGAGGTCGTGATTTCCCACTCCCTCAGTTCGATCTGCTCCAGCCACTGCACATCCGATAGTTCCCGGATAAACCGTTTGATCCGTTCCATAGATTTAACCCTCCCGCACGATAAGTTTGGCGCTCAACGTCTCATTCACATGACTTCCGACGTGAATCACGAATTCCCCGGGTTCCACGACCGGCTTGTAATCCTGGCCTATATACTGCAGCTCTTCCGCGCCGACGGTAAACTCCACCAATCGGGTTTCGCCCGGCGCCAACTCAATCTTGCGGAAGCCCTTCAATTCCTTGGCAGGTCTCGTCACGACGCTGGCTACGTCGGTTACGTACAACTGGACTACTTCAGTTCCGGACCGCTCGCCGGCATTCGTCACTTCCACCGCTACGTTTACCGATCCGTTCGGAAGGATCGTCTCCGGCCCGACGCTCAGGTTCGCATACTTAAACTGCGTGTAACTAAGGCCGTATCCAAACGGGTAACGCGGCTGCGAATCTGCTTCCAAATACCGCTTGCCTCGCGAACGCTTGCCGTTATAGTAAACCGGAAGTTGGCCGACATGCTTCGGAATCGAGATCGTCAGGCGGCCGGAGGGATTGACGTCGCCGAACAGTATGTCGGCGATCGCATGTCCGCCCTCCTGGCCCGGATACCAGGCCTCCAGAATGGCGTCCGCGTGCTCGTCGATCCACGGCTCGGCAATCGGCCGTCCGTTGATGTAAACCACGATCAGCGGCTTGCCCAATTTATGAATCTCTTGAATCAACTCAAGCTGCACTCCCGACAACTTCAGGGACAGGCGGTCGATGCCCTCGCCGCAATCCATGTCGCTTTCCGCATTCCCGGTCACTTTGGAAGCTCCCGTCTTCAAATCGATGCTGCCTTCGCCAAAGTCCCGGGCGCTGGAACCGCCGAGTACCATCACGACCGTATCGGCCTGTTCCGCACAAGACAAAGCAAGCTCAAAACCTTCTTTGGATTCGCCTTTAATTCGGCATCCCGGGGCGTACAGCACCCGCTCCGGCGCCGCGGCCAACTTGCCGCGGACGCCGCCGAGCACGGTCGTGACTTTCGACTTCGGCTGCGGCGAAGTATAATCGCCAAGCTGGTTATAACCGGCGTCGGCGTTCGGGCCGATAACGGCGATCGTTCCGGCCGACTTCGACAACGGCAGCACGCCGCCTTCGTTTTTCAGCAGCACGATGCCTTCCCCGGCGATTTTCCGGGCCAGTTGGGCGTGTTCCGCGCTGCCGATCACCCGCTCGGCCTTGTCCGGATCGGCATAAGGCGATTCGAACAGCCCCAGCCTGAACTTCAGCGTCAATACGCGGCGAACGGCCTGGTCCACCACAGCCTGATCCAACTGACCGGACCGGACCGCCTCGAGCAGATGCTTGCCGAACATTTCACCGGACATCTCCATATCGATGCCCGCCTCGATCGCCTGAACGGCGGCATCCCGTCCGTCCCCGGCCACGTCATGGCCGGATGCCAGCATGTCGATGGCGCCGCAATCCGTAATGACCATGCCGTCAAAGCCCCATTCGCCGCGAAGGACGCCGTCCAACAAATCCGTGTTGGTCGTACAAGGCACGCCGTCGATTTCATTGTAAGCCGGCATGATGGAAGCCGCTCCCGCTTCCACAGCTTTGCGGAACGGCAGCAAATCCACCTCCAGCAACTCGCGCCGCCCCATATGGACCGGCCCGGCGTTGCGGCCGCCTTCGGAGCTGCCATAACCTACAAAATGCTTCAAAGTGGCGGCAACGCTGTCTTCACTGTCCATGCTGCTTCCCTGCAGCCCTTCCACCGAGGCCACCGCCATTTCGCCGATCAGATAAGCATCCTCTCCGAAGCATTCCTCCGTCCGGCCCCAGCGGGGATCGCGCACGACGTCAAGCACGGGAGAATACGTCACCGCTCCGCCCTGACTGCGGGTTTCCAGGGCTACCGCCCGGCACATTTCCCGGTATAAGTCCACGTTCCAGGTACTGCCGAGCGACAGCGGCACGGGAAATACGGTGGCGCCAATGGCCATATGCCCATGAGAGCATTCTTCCCCGATCAAAATCGGGATGCCCAACCGGGAATGCTCGATCGCATACCGCTGGATCTCGTTAACCGCTTCGGCCCCCTGGCGGGGAGACAATCCGCTCTCCAGGGTCACCCCCGTCCAAGGGTCGGCGCGAAGGACGCCGTATAGTGAACCGACACCTCCGTCCGCCACTTGTTGTTTAAAGCTTTCCGACAGCTCTATTTTTCCGTCTATATGCTCATAAGTCTGCCAGCCGAACGGCTGGATCAGCTGGCCGACCTTTTCTTCCAAAGTCATCAGGCTGAGCAAATGCTCCGCCCGTTCCCGTATCGGCTTAGTTTTGTCTTTATAGATCATGGTTTCCACTCTCTCCTCCAAATGATCCTATTCTTTAACTGCCCCTACCGTAAGACCTTGTATGAAATAACGCTGGAAGAACGGATATGCGAAAATGATCGGCCCCGTAGCCAGTACTACCATGGCCATCCGTGACGTATCCTGCGGCAATGAACGCAGCGCCTCCAGGCTCAACGAGCTGTTTTGCGAATTTTGCAAAATGAACTGCATGCTGGTTTCGATACGCATCAGCATAGATTGAAGCGGAACCAGATTCGGATTGTCGATGTACAATAAAGCGTTAAACCAGTCGTTCCAATACCCCAAGGTGCTGAACAACCCGATGGTTGCCAAACCGGGAAGGGATAACGGCAATACGAGCTTAAGAAAAATCCGGAATTCTCCCGCTCCGTCGATTTTACCGGATTCGATAATGGCGTCGGGAACGCTTGTACTGTAAAACGTACGCAGAATCATGATATAAAAGGCGTTGACCGCCAGCGGCAAAATCAGGGCCCAAACCGAATCTTTAAGCGAAAGCATTTGGGTCACGATAATATAGGTCGGTACCAACCCGCCGTTGAACAACATCGTAAAGAAGGCGAAAAAAGCGAAAAAGTTGCGGTATTTAAAGCTTTTACGCGAAATGGCGTAGGCGTAAAAGGAAATAAACAGCAAACTGACGATCGTGCCCACTATGGTCACGAAAATCGTTACCCCGTAGGATCGAAGCAAAGTATCCCCGGTTTGGAACACGTAGCGGTAGGCTTCCAGGCTCCACCCGGCAGGGATCAGTTTGTAGCCGTCTCTTGCCAGCACGTTTTCGTCCGTGAAAGAAATGATGACGACGAATATAAAAGGAAATACGCACAAAAAGGCGAAGATACCGGCAAAAAGATTGAATATTACATTCCAGGGCGTTGAAAGCCGATGAAAATCACGTGCTTTATAGGTTCTCGCAGACATGTTACTCACTCCTTCCGGTGGATTAGAACAAGGCGCTGTCCTTGTCAAATTTGCGTACGATATAATTCGAGGTCATGACCAGGACAAAGCCTACGACGGATTGGTACAGACCTGCCGCTGTACTCATGCCGATCTCTCCGGTCGTTTTGAGTCCGCGATAGACATACGTATCGATAACGTTCGTAACCGAATATAGGGTGCCGGAATCTCGCGGAACCTGATAGAACAAGCCGAAGTCCGCATAAAAGATTTTCCCGACGGCCAAAAGCGTCATGATGGTGATGATCGGGGTCAGCAGCGGAATCGTAATGTTGCGGATTTGCTGAAACTTGCTCGCGCCATCGATCATGGCCGCTTCGTAAAGCGACTTGTCGATCCCCATAATCGCCGCCAAATAGACTACGCTGTTGTAACCGACGGCTTTCCACAAATACACCAGGATAAGAATATAAGGCCAAACCTTAGGGTCGTTATACCACTGCATCGACTCCCAGCCGAGGCTCTGGAATACCTGGTTGAGCAGCCCGCGCTCGGAGCTGAGGAAGCTAAATGCGAAATAACCGACGATAACCCAGGACAGAAAGTAGGGAAGAAACATGCCGGTTTGATATACTTTAGCCAGTCTTTTGTTGGCGATTTCGCTCAAAACCACGGCCATCAGCACGGATAGAATCAGACCAATGATAATGAACGCGACATTGTAGAGCAAGGTGTTTCTCGTAATGATGTAGGCATCGTCCGTACTGAACAAAAATTTGAAGTTGTCCCAGCCCACCCACTTGCTGTTGACGATGCTCGCCCAGAAGCCGTCCCGGCTGAAGCGGTATTGCTTAAAGGCTATAATCGTGCCGAACATCGGCATATACGAGAAGAAGAGGAACCATAACGCACCCGGCAGAACCATTAGCAGCAACACTTTATTTTTGATGATATCGCGAAAAAATCCGCCTACCACTTTCATGCAAATCCCTCCTGATCGCTAAAATAAAAACCTGACGAGTGTAAAAAAGATCGGGCGTTAGGATCTTCACCCGCCCGATCTTCCTAAGCCTCATGAAGCTTGATTACTTGTTGTTCGCGGCTCTCCACTCATCGATTTGTTTTTGCGCTTCGGCAATGATCTTATCGAGTCCGGCTGCTTTGAATTTCTCGTTGGCTTTTGCCAGGTATTCGTTCGGATCCACCGTACCGGTCATCAGGGAAGACCAGAACTCTTCCTTCACGTTTTGCACGGCTGCGATTTCATTCGTTACCGCGGAGGTGTCGAAGTTGAAGCCCAGCAAAGGAGCGTTGATACCGGATGCGTTGAATTTCTTGAATTCGTCCCATTTGTTCTCCGGGTCTCCTTCATTCAGGTAGGTAATCATGATGTTGCCAAGCGAGAATGTAGGCATATCGTAGTTTTTGGCATCCGCCAGGTTTTTGAGCGTAGTGTCGTTCACTTTTTCGTAGTGGACACCTTCGATCCCGGAGTCGATCAGGTTACGCAGATAAGGATCCGTGTTCAGCAGGTTCAGGAATTCCATCGCTTTTTCCGGATGTTCGGAGTTTGCGGAAATGGCCTGCATGGAGCCCATTACGGACCAGTTGTAAATGTACGGTTGGCTGGCCGGCGTCGAAACTACCGGATAACCGTAGCTTGCAGACCAGAGGTTATCGGCCAGCGGCTGCGTTGCCGCACGGTCCATGAACCATTTGCCGGACTTGTACAGATCGTCTACGGATGTCGTCGTCGCTACTTCCGGAGAAACGTAACCCGCTTGGTAGTACTTGCGGACGGTTTCCAGCGTCGATTTGGCTTCCGGCGTTTCGAGGATGTTGATTACTTTGTAATCCTTCGTGTCCATATACACGGCCATCGGCATTTTCTCGATGACGTAGTCGAACGGTAAAACCGGCATGAAATCCTTCACCATAGCGTAAGGAGTGATGCCCGGTTCGTTCTCCTTGATCGTCTTGAGCATCGGCTCCAGGCTTTCCATCGTCGTCGCCTGGCTCATGTCCAGATTGTATTTGTCGAGCAATTCTTTGTTAAAACGCCATACTTCTTGAGCCGGGAGTTCTTTGTTGGCCGGAATCGCGTAGTTATGTCCGTCAACCTTGGAACCTTCCAGGAAAGCAGGGTCCAGCGTTTCCTTGATCCCTTGCCCGTATTTGTCTAACAGGTCATCCAACTCCATAAAAGCGCCTTTCCGCGCATTTTGAACATAGTCGAATGCCCAGGAGCATGTGAACATGATGTCCATCGGCTCGCCAGAAGCGGCCATAACTTGCATCTTTTGCGTGTAATCCCCAAAGTCGATCATTTTCATGTCGATGGTGGCATTGATTTTTTCTAAGGTGTACTTGTTGACTTCCTCCACCACACGATTCAGATCTTTTTGCGGAGCGCCGATGGTGTACCAGATCAATTCAACCGGCTTTTCGGCCTTTGCCGAATTGCCCGAATTGCCTGTTGCCGCCGAATTGTCGGCCGCTTTGTTTCCGCCGCAAGCGCTAACAATTAACGTAAGCGCAACCAACGAAGTTAGTAGCAAGGAGAAGCTTTTTCTTTTTTTGCTCATTTAGGTATAACCTCCCTTTGATGTAGAAGCATTAAAACTATCTTTACTGTAAGACATGAAAGCATTTTCAAATAGAAGAGAAAATAAATAAATCATGGTTCAAAATAAAGAAAAGAGTCGGCCAGCAGAGCATGCTAGCCTAACCCTTTGAATTCCGTGGGGGATACCCCGACATATTTTTTGAATTGCTTGTAAAAATACCCAGTTTCCCAGTAGCCGACATTGCGGGCGATTTCATGAACTTTCTGATGCGTCGTCTTCAGCATTTCCTTGGCTTTGTCGATCCGGTAACGGTTGATGTACTCGGTGAACGATTCGCCTACTTCTTTATGAAACAGCTGACCCAAATAAACCGGATGGATCTTGTAAGTATTCCCCAGCGTTTTCAGCGAGAGATCCTGGTTATAGGAATCCTGAATGGTGTTCAGCACCTGCTGCACCACCGGGCTTTTGACATCCCGGCTCAGGGCCTCCATGACCGCCGCAGCCGTGTTCTTCACAATGGCCACAAGTTCCTCCAACGTAGTTGCCGATCGGATCTGTTCAAATCCGCCCGAAAACATCCCGACGTCCTCGGAATGACGGATTTCTTGCAACTCCAGCTTAAAACGAATCATCCATTCCAGAGCCACTTCCTGAAGCAAGGCCGGAGACGCGGCGCCCGACTCGCCCAGTGAGGTAAACTGCCGGTCAATCAAAGCGAAAAGACCCTCTTTGTCTCGGGCAAGCAGCAGTCTGGAGCTTTCGTTCCAGTCAAACGAAGACGTCTCGGCGGTCGCGGAGCGGGCGTTCAGTTCGCCGTAGCTGATGACATCCCGTTCGGGAAAAATCATGAAATATTCCTGTGCCTTCTTCGCGTTTTCATAGCTGAGCGAAGCTCCTGTATCCCTGTCCTCTACGCTGCCCAGGGAAATTTGGGGCTGATAAGGGAACAAAATGGAAGCAAGGCGGTCGATTCTCGCCTGAACCTCTTGTGTACCTTGCTCCGGATCCTCAAAATGATGCAGCAGCACAATATCGCTGTCATTATTGCGAAACGGAATCACGTTGGGATTTCCGCCCAACTCCCGTTCAACCAAATCAAAAGAGCCGGCGGAATTCTGCCTGAACCTCAGCAATGAGATCAGAACCAGCGGCTTGTCGATGTCGATTCCAAGCAAGTCGGCTCTCTCTTTGAATTCCAGAGGGCCAATTTGATTGTACATCCAACGATGCATGACATTATCCCGCAAAATGCGGATGCTATATTCGTTGAGAGTCTCATTGCTCCGCGACAATTCAAGCTTGTTGCGGACGCTGGTCAAGGTTCCGCGGAACTCCTCCAGATTGATCGGCTTCAGCAAATAATTTTCGATGCCTAATGCCATGCCTTCTTTCAGATAGGCAAATTCGTCATATCCGCTTAACACGATCACCTTCAAAGCCGGCTTGAACTTCCGCGCCTCGCGGATCAGTTGTAGGCCGGTCATTTCCGGCATCGAGATATCGGTAATCAGAATGTCGACCGGCTTTTCTTGCAATGCCTGTAGAGCGGCTTTCCCGTTTTCGGCCTGGCCGACGATCTCCATGCCGAGCTGGGCCCAATCCACGATATCGTACAATCCTTCGATAATAAACGGCTCATCATCCACAAGAAATACTTTATACATTCCGGTCACCTTCCTCTAGCTCGGGGAAAGTCACGACCACCGTCGTTCCTTTGCCCTCTTCGCTGCGCACTTCCACTCCATAAGCATCCCCGTACAGCAGTTTCAATCTCTCATGAATACTCCGCAGGCCGAAGGATTCCGAATATTCGTCGGGCTTCTGAAGTCCTTGATTAATTTCCTCCAGCCTGTCCGGTGGAATCCCCCGACCGTTATCCTCCACCTTGGCTTGCAGCATTCCTCCATCGGAAGAGACTACGGAAATCGAGACGATGTTATCGGCCCGGTCTGTCCGCAGCCCGTGGATGATGTAATTTTCGATAATCGGCTGCAGGGACATTTTCATGACAGGCCTGGTATCAAGTCCTTTGTCATAATGAATTTCATACGCCAGCCTGTCCTTATAACGGATCCGGAACAGCTCAAGATACATTCGGCAGGCTTCCAGTTCATCCTTTAACGTGTAATTCCGCTTTTGCTGCACATAATTTTTGAAGAGCATCGACAGGCTGTAGATCATTTCGCCGACATCGTTCGCTCCCTGCGAAACGGCGCGCATGCGGATCACTTCCAGCGTGTTGTACAGAAAGTGGGGATTGACCCTGGATTCCAGCGCTTTCAATTCGGATTGCTTTTGCTTGATTTCCGCCTTATAGACCCTGTTGATATAAACATTCAAATTATCAAGCACGCTGTTAAAGCTCTTGGAAATGAGCCCAAGCTCATCATCCCGGTCGTCTTCAATGCGCACCGACAAATCGCCGTTTCTTACCTTGCGCGTAAAACGGACGATGCCGTAGGTCCGTTTGGCAAAATTGCTGATAAACAGGGACGGCAGGATGATCGCCACCAAAATACAAATCGCGCTGATCGTCAGGATGGTGTTCCGGAGACCGCGATAAGTTTTGGCAAGTTCATTTTTCGGGACCGTACTCAGAACAGTGAAGCTCCCCTGGTTTTGCATTAATTTCGTGACAATCAAATCGCCGCCTATAGTACCGTTGTCATACACGGAATTGACCTGATCGAAATGGGGGTACTTCCGGCCGTAATACGTGCCCGAACTATCGAATAGAACATCGCCTTTACTTGAAATCACGAGAATTTGGCCTTTCAAATTATCACGAAAACGCTCCAGAGTATCCTGCACCCGGTTCGTGTCGAAATAGACGACCAACTGTCCCATGTTTCGCAAAGACTGATTATTATTGACGGGAACCCGCACAGAGTACACCGGCGTTTCCGGCATGCCGATCGTTTTGCGGATCCAGATATTCGGCAGGGAGACGCCGGCTTCTTCCTCCAGATACATCGCATCGGGAACATAGGAACGGGAGGCGTTGGTCGGAATGATTTTAAACTGCTTAAAACTATTATAGGCGTATAATTGCTGCATATCCGCACTGTACAGCATAAGGCTCATAATATCCCGGTCATCCTCGACCTGGTTTCTGAAATATTGGACCGTATCCGTGGTGGAACCCGTATCGTTGAAAAACCGGTCCAGCCTGTACTTCACATAATCCTGATAAGGATGCTCCATAAAATAGGACGTATTATAAGCCAGTTCCCGGTCACGGTAGACGTCGCGCAGCATCCGCTGAACGGATTCGTATTTGCCGGAGATATAATTCGAAACGCTTTCTATCGCGCTTTTCTGCACGTCCATTTGCCGCTGGACTGCGGCTTCCGACATCACCTGATACATCAGATAGGAGAACGTAATAATCGTCAGAATCATGATCATGGAGAAGAACAGGATGATTTTCATGAACAGATTGTTTTTGAAGTATTTTCGGTAGATGCCTCCTACGATCATATCGCTCTCCTTTCCGCCAGGCGGCCGATTAACAAGATTATAACATGACCAAGCAAGCATTGCGGCTAGCCCCAATTCGGTTGCGCTTATTACAAGACGGTATGCGCACGTTCATTATCCAATCCGCTAAAACGCATTTTTCGGCTAAATTCGGCAACCGTCTCGGCCGCACTGGCTAAAGTAAAAAAACGCGCGTTTCCCTTTACCTAAAAGGGAGTCATAATCGTAATGATGAAGTTCCTTTAAAGTTTGCATTATGCACGCGGTTTGGAGTCCAGTTAGTTAAAGCAACTAATTCGTGCTCCAATGG
Organism: Fontibacillus phaseoli; assembly: GCF_003337355.1. Taxonomy (GTDB): domain Bacteria; phylum Bacillota; class Bacilli; order Paenibacillales; family Paenibacillaceae; genus Fontibacillus; species Fontibacillus phaseoli. Next base: position 187,216 of record NZ_QPJW01000007.1, read on the forward strand.
CCCGGCTTCTCGGCTCAGTTGGGCCAGGCTCCAAGGCGGATCAGCAGGCTCAACGGCCCAGACTCATCAGAATGGGCTAGCCCCTCTCTGCCCGGCTCATTTGCAGGGCTCATCAGGCCTGGCCCCCAAGATTAACTGGAAATCCTACAGTTCATTCGCACGGCAAACCCGTTCTTAGCAAATTAACTGGGAAGCCTACAGCTAATTCCGGCACTTTAAGTGAAAACGGCGGAAAATGTGAAAGTTACCTGTAGGTAATACAGTTAATTGGCCCGAACGACCGAATCCCGCAATATTAACTGTAGGAAATACAGTTAAGTGCCTGGCTGGTGCTCCAATAGGAGCAGCCCGTACTAGCACGCACCGGCTAATAGTAAGTAAAGCGCGTGATTCCCATTACCTAAGGAGTCGCGCGCTTTTTATTTGTTATCTACTTTTCACTCCGACTAACCGCGTTAACCGCGGAATTCCTGCAGTCCCTCGTTCAGCGAGCGGGTTGCGGAGTAAACTTGCTGATACAGCTTGAACAAGCGGCCGTAAGTTTCCACGTTAGCCGGGATCGGCTCATACGTTTTGCCGTAGCCGATAAACTTGTCGGCGCACTCTTTCAGGCTGCCGAACCAGCCGCAGCCGACAGCAGCCATCATGGCCGAGCCCATGGCCGGGCCTTGCTCGTTCTTCAGCGACACGACCGGCGTGCCGAAGATGTCGGCCTGCATTTGCAACCAGACCGGATTTTTGGCGCCGCCGCCGATGGAAATGACGCGTTCGACCGTGATGCCGGCTTCGCGGAACAAGGCCACGGATTCGGCCAGCGAGAACGTGATGCCTTCCATCACTGCGCGGGCGAGATGTTCGCGGCGGTGCGTGCCGGACAGGCCGATGAAGCTGCCGCGGATCACGCTGTCCGCATGCGGCGTGCGTTCGCCGACCAGATACGGCGTGAACAACAGGCCGTCCGCGCCCGGAGGCAGCGAGCCGACAGGCTCCAGCAGTTCACTAAAGCTGAGCTCCGGCGCGAGCGAGTCTTTGAACCAGCTCAGCGAGTAGCCAGCCGCAAGGGTCACGCCCATGGCGTAAAAAGCGCCCGGATGCGCATGGTTGAAGAAGTGTACCTTGCCGGCGAAGTCCTTGTTCTTGTCCTCCTCATACGTGAGGACAACGCCGGACGTGCCGATGCTGCACAGCGCATCGCCCTTACGGACAATGCCGGCGCCTACCGCGCCGCAAGCATTGTCCGCGCCGCCGCCGAACACCCGGGTGTCCGGCGAGAGCCCGCTCTGCTGCGCGAATTCCGGCAGCAGCGTGCCGGTTTGCTCCGTGCTGCCGACCAGCGGCGGGCAGAACCCTTCCGGAAGGCCGAACGCCTGAGCGATCTCCTCGCTCCAGGCCCCTTCCGGAACGTTCAGCAGCAGCGTGCCTGCGGCATCGGAGATTTCCATCTCTACGCGCCCGGTCATCCGGTAGCGTAAGTAATCCTTCGGCAGCACGAACCGTGCCGCCTTGGCGAACAGCTCGGGCTCATGCTTTTGCACCCACAGGATTTTCGGCAACGTAAATCCTTCCAAAGCCGCATTGCGTGTAATGTCGAGCAGCTTGCCGCCGAGCTTCTGCTCGATTTCCCGGCACTCCTTCGTCGTGCGCGTATCGTTCCACAGGATCGCATTGCGCAGCACGTTGTTCTGCTCATCCAGCAGCACCATGCCATGCATTTGTCCCGAGAAGGACACGCCTTCGATATCTTCCCCCGAAACTCCGTTTTCTTGAAGCAACTGCTTCAGGCAGGCTACCGTTCCGTTTACCCATTCCTCCGGATTTTGTTCGCTGTAGCCCGGACGCTCCTGAATCAGCGGGTAAGCAGCCGTAGCTTCTCCCTTGATTTCTCCCTCCTTGTTCACCAGCACCGTCTTTACCGAGCTTGTGCCAAGGTCAATCCCGATTACGTATTTCATCACTTTACGCTCTCCCTTCAACCAAATAGTCAAGCCGTGGCCATCCGGCCAAATACCACAAAAAGGGACGGCAGGCGTCCCTTTTTGTGGTTTCAATCAAAGATCAATCGCACCGGTATGCGTTCTAACCGATTACTTATTTTGTTCCGAAAATGTATTCGTTCAAACGGGCTTTCACCAGCTCGAGATGGTTCGATTTATTACGGATGTCGCTGTGCTCAAGGGCATAAACTTCCAACGATTTGAAGTTGGCTTTGCCGGACAGAATGTCTGCGCCGATTCCGGATTTGAAGCTGGAGTAGCGCTCTTCGAGCAATCCGTCGATGAATTTCTCTTCTTTCATTTTAGCAGCCACTTTCAGGCCTTTAGCAAAAGTATCCATACCAGCGATGTGAGCATAGAACAAATCTTCCGGCTCAAAAGAAGAACGTCTTACTTTCGCGTCGAAGTTCACGCCGCCGGAGCCGATGCCGCCATTTTCGAGAATTTCATACATAGCGAGCGTAACGGAATACAAATCGGTAGGGAACTCGTCAGTATCCCAGCCGAGCAGCATGTCGCCTTGGTTAGCATCGATCGAACCGAGCATGTTGTTGATGCGGGCTACGCGCAGCTCATGTTCAAAAGTGTGGCCTGCAAGCGTAGCATGGTTAGCTTCCAGGTTGAGTTTGAAATGATCTTGCAAATTGTATTTTTGCAGGAACGCGATCGTAGTAGCCGCGTCGAAATCGTATTGGTGTTTCGTAGGCTCTTTTGGTTTTGGCTCAATCAGGAATTGGCCTTTGAAGCCGATTTCTTTGGCATAGTCGATGGCCATTTGGAAGAATCTTGCCAGGTTGTCAAGCTCAAGGCCCATATCGGTGTTCAGCAGGGACTCGTAACCCTCGCGGCCGCCCCAGAACACATAGTTTTCTGCGCCCAGTTCAACCGCAGTTTCCAAACCTTTTTTAACTTGAGCTGCTGCATAAGCGAATACGTCAGCGTTCGAAGTCGTTGCCGCACCATGGACATAACGCGGGTTCGAGAACATGTTAGCCGTGTTCCAAAGCAGTTTAACGCCTGTCGATTTCATGCCTTCTTTCAATTTAGCAACGATCACGTCGAGGTTTTGGTTGGATTCCTTCAATGTCGCGCCTTCCGGTGCCACGTCAACGTCATGGAAGCAGTAGTAAGGGGCGCCGAGTTTTTCAAGGAATTCGAAGTTAACTTCTACGCGCTCTTTAGCCAAATCCAAGCCGGATACGGTTTCCCAAGGACGGATCATGTTGCCTTGACCAAAAGGATCGCTGCCGTTCATTGTAAAAGTGTGCCAGTAAGCTACCGCAAACCGGAGGTGTTCTTTCATCGATTTTCCGAGTACGACTTCATTTTCGTTATAATGTTTAAATGCCAGAGGGTTGGTGGAGCCTGCGCCTTCATACTGAATCTTGCTAATGTTCTTGAAATAACTCACGTTTGAGTCCTCCCTGCATGATTTTAAATTTTAGTAAGCCCTTTCATGGGCTCCCTTAAAAAGATAGTTCAACAAATCAATTTTCGTTACTGTTCCTCGTATTCTAGGTGGTGAAAATCACATTTTTTGAACTTGATTCCAAAGGTAGCATGCCCCTTGTAATTCATCGCATGCCCTTTTCAACTAGATCGTATCACGTTATACTTAGTTTGTCTAGTAAACTAACTAAGTTATTCAGTTACCATTTTGTTTTTATGTTATGATGGCAAATATGAGCAAGTCTATACGGAGGATTATGATGAAAATTACCGGCGACCAGCAGTTGATAAAAAAAATGAACAAGAGCATCGTGCTGGACACGATTCGTCAGCGCCAACCCTTGTCCCGCGCGGATATAGCTGCCGGAATCGGTCTGAACAAAGCGACGGTCTCCTCGCTCGTCTCCGAATTGATCAACAGTAACCTCGTCACCGAAATCGGTCCGGGCGAATCGAGCGGAGGGCGGAAACCGACTCTCCTTCTTTTTAATAAAAGTGCGGGCTTTGCCATCGGCGTGGATATTCGGGTCAGCGATTTGCTGGCCGTGCTGGTCGATTTGGAGGGAAACGTCATTCGCGAGAAGAGCGTACCTTTGAGTGATTTTTCGCCGGAAATCGTTTTGGACCAAATCCGCAAAACCATCTCCCTGCTCAGCCGTAAGCTGCCGGAATCCCCCTACGGAATCATCGGAATCGGTATTGGCGTTCCCGGACTTGTCGATGAAAAAAGCAACGTCGTTTCCGCCCCCAATCTCGGTTGGGAACATGTTGATCTGGCCGGAGCGCTCGCTGGAGATCTTGGCGACAACATCCATATAGATAACGAGGCGAACGCCGGAGCCATTGGCGAGAAGCTTTACGGTGCCGGAAGGGATTCGCTGAATCTGATTTACTTAAGCATCGGGGTAGGGATCGGCTCGGGAATTATCGTTGGAGGAGCACTGTACCGCGGCACCTCTAATTTCTCCGGTGAGGTCGGCCATATGACCGTTGCCGAGAACGGCCCGCTTTGCCGGTGCGGCAACCGGGGTTGTTGGGAAACGCTTGCTTCGGAGAAGGCCCTGCTGGACCGGGCGGCCGCCATCTGGCCGGGAGATGATGCTCCTGATCTTGAGGATTTCCTGAAGGCTGCCAAACAAGGCGATGAAGAAGCCGTTAATCTGCTTAATGAAATCGGCTCCCAACTCGGCGTGGGCCTGGCCAACCTGGTTAACATTCTAAACCCCGAACTCATTGTCATAGGCAACCGTCTATCGCTAGCCGGCGAGCTGTTTGAAGATGCCATGCTGCGCACGATCAAGAGCCGTAGTTTGTCCTATCACCGAAAAAAAACGCATGTCGATTTCGCTAAACTGGGCATCCGTTCCACTGCACTAGGTGCGGCATCCATGCCGATCACGACCTTCCTGACGGACCCGGATATCAACATCTGAATAAGTATTACAGACGTTCGTTCTCCGATATTTATAAAAAGAGCAGGCGATTCCTCGGATCGCCTGCTCTCTTTATTTGCTTAATGAAATTCAAACCTGGGCTTTCCCGCTGAGGTCATAGACGGGGTTGCTGTGAAGCAACCTGATCGCTTCCTCTTCCGGAAGCGGTTTGCTGATATAATACCCTTGAATCACGTCGCACTTTGCCCGTTTGACATGCTGCATTTGCTGCTCCGTCTCGACGCCTTCCGCCACCACCTGAAGCCCCATCTTTCTGCCGATCAGTACGATCGCTCGGGCAAGCGAACGATTGTCATCGTCTTTCGGCACCTGTTCGATAAACGTTTTATCGATCTTCAGCGTCGTGATCGGCATTTGCTTAAGATACCCGAGCGACGAATACCCGGTGCCGAAGTCGTCGAGCGCAATCTGGATGCCCTTGGATCTTAAGAAGGACAGGCTTTGAATAAGCCGATCGAACGACTCCACGATGGTCGACTCCGTGATTTCCAGCTCCAGATATTGCGGCTCAAGGCCTGTCACTTCAAGCGCCTCCATGACCTTATTAACGAAATTATCCTGAAGCAACTGAATCACCGAAATATTGACGGCAATTTTATAAGTTCCGTGTCCGTCGTCCTGCAACCGTTTGGCGAACATACATGACTGCAAAATAACCCATTCGCCAATGGAAACGATCAGTCTGCTATCCTCGGCAACCTTGATAAACGTGAGCGGCGAAACAAACCCGAGCTCCGGACTGTTCCAGCGGATCAGCGACTCGAAGCCGGTGATCCGGCCCGTTTTCAAACTGAGCTGCGGCTGATAGTGGAGCAGGAACTCCCCGTTTTGCAAGCCCTGCCGCAAATATTTTTCCAGTTTAACCCGTTCATTGAACGCCTGCAGAAAAGAAGGATCGAAGACCATATATTTTCCCTTGCCCGCTTCTTTGGCCGCATACATGGCTACATCCGCATTCTTCAATATTTCCTCCGCGTTTTCTCCGTCTTGAGGATAATAGGAAATGCCGATGCTGACCGATACGTAAAGGTCGCTGCCATTGATATGGAACGGTTCGTGAAACCCTTCCAGCAAACGGTCGGCCAGATCGACCGTCTGCTCCTTCCGCTCCATGTTCTTCATAAGAATGACGAATTCATCCCCACCCAGCCGAAACAGGGTCCCTTCCTCTCTAATGATCTCGGAGAGGCGGGCGCTGGCATCCATCAGCAGACGATCGCCGAATTTATGTCCCAGCGTGTCGTTAATATATTTGAAGTTATCCGTATCTACGAAAAACAAGGCCGCTTTTTCCTCGGGACGGGAGAACACTGCCTCCAACTCCTCCAGCAGGTACAGGCGATTCGGTAAATCACTGAGGGCATCGTAATAGGCCAGATACTGCAGACGCTGTTGAGACAATTTCAATTCATGAATATCGGTATTCGATCCCGTAAACCGGCAGGCTTCCCCGTCTTCATTGAACACGATTTTTCCGCGAGCCTGAAACCAGCGGTATTCCCCGTCCTTCATACGGAGCCGATACTGACATTCAAACAGGGACTTGCGGTTTTCTATAGCCGCTTCCATTTCGCGCTCATAATCCTCCATATCATCCGTGTGAACAATGTCTGTAAGCATCTCGCTGGTCACATGATCTTCATGGGTGTAACCCAATAGCTCGAACCATCTTTGGGAATAATAATACCGCTTTCGCACCAGGTCGATTTCCCAAATCCCTCCATTAGAGGCTTCCGTAACACGGCGATAGCGCTCCTCATTCCGACGGAGCATCTCTTGATTCTCCAGCAGTTGCTCATAATTGATCCGCAGCTCCTCCTGAGCCGCCGTCAACTCCTCGCAAACCGCTTCCAGGTCCTGATAGCTCTGCTGCAGGCGGAGCTCCGACTGCTTGCGTTCCGTAATATCGATCATGGACCCGGCAAACCGGATAACATGGCCTTCGCTGTTTTTACGGAGTTTGCCTCGGGCTTCGATCCAATTATAGGACTCGTCCTTTTTGCGCATCCGATACTCGCTTTCATACACCGGCGTCTTCCCGTCCAAATAGTCCTGGCGCCGCTTCATGGTATCGGCAAGATCGTCAGGGTGGACGAGCATTTTCCAGCCCTCGATGCTATGCGGGATCTCGAACCTGTCGTACCCGAGCAGTTCAAATATCCGATCGGAAACAAAGTAATAGTCCGAATCATGTACCTTATCCCAAATGACCGCGCCCGATCCCAACGTCGCTAATCTGAACCGCTCTTCGCTGATGCGCAGCTTGTCCTCTTTTTTGATCAATTCATCGAACTGCAGTTCCAACTCCTCTTGGGTCGCCGCCAGTTCTTCATAGGTAGCCTCCAGCTCTTGATAGCTTTTTTGCAGCTTATTCTCATACATTTTGCGTTCCTGGATATCCACTCCAGCCACGATAAACACGTCCGGATCTCCCGACAAGCCGCGGATCGTGGCCGACCGGAACAAAAATACTTTAGGCGGGCTTCCGTCCGCGCAGACGAGTGTCATTTCCCGGTCATCCGCAAATTTCATGGTCAATGCATCATCCAAAAGGGCGAACAGTTCAAAGTAACGTTCCTTCAGAACTGGCAGATTATCGTATTTCTTGCCGACGGCATCACTTTCCTTAATACCGGTAAGCCACTCGGCATATTTATTGAAGCGGAGAATTCTCCTATCCCCTTGTACCGCCCAGATAAACAGGTTCGTATGATCCAGGATATCTTTGGAGAATTCCTGTTCCCCGTAAATCGTTCTCCTGAGCCGGTTGATATACAGCTTAAGCAGTACATAACTCAAGGCAATAAGCAACACAAGGACACAGCCGACTAATATGTATCGGTTGCGGATTCGCTCCCCGTAAAAATCGGAATGCTTGAAGAAATACTTTTCGTATAATTCTTCATAGTTCTTTTCCCCCCGCAGATCATCGATCCTTTGATTGATATAGTTCACCAGATCGGGCGATCCTTTGCTTACGCCATAGGCAATGTCTACGGGATACAGATCATGCATGACCTGACGAATTTCCTCGTTAAGTCCCTCCTTGACCATCAAATAATTTACGACTTGCTGATTCTCGAACAGAAGATCGATCGATCCTTGTCTTAACGCCTTAAGTCCCTCTTCAACCGTAGGATAAGTGCTGTAATAGTCCAATCCCACATTTTCCTTGAGTTGCTGTTCGGTGTATTGTCCGGCCGCAACGCCGACCTTATAATCCGACAAGGTTTCGACCGTTACTTCATCATCAAAATATTCTCTGGCATACACGCCAGCGTATGTACGCATTACGGGTTTGGAATAAATCAGATCGCTATTCCGACTCTCCATCACCGCCATCAGGCCGACGGTGTCAATCTCCTGGTTCTTTAGCCGAGCATAGGCGGCATCCCAAGTATCAAAAGTAAAATAGATCGAATACTTATCATCTTCAAATACCATGCGGGTCAGCTCAAGATCGAACCCTGAGGGATACCCGTGTTGATTGAACTTGTAAGGAGGATAGTCCAGCTCGGTGTAATAGGCTACGTTATAACGAACGCCTCCGGCTCCAAGTACGGGATTAGAGAAACATGTTACAAGTAGGACGGCAAAAATGAGCATCCAGAGGTTTCGCTTCATCATTATGCACCCTTTGAAATTATGGTCTACACCCGGCCATCAGAAGAGAAAAACGAGAGAGCAGGAACAGGATCGGGAGTCATGGTACTTGAAACAGTGACTGTGAGTCCGGCTTTCCAGAATATTCATCCTTTTTCGTTTAATTTTAACATATTCCGGGAAGTTGAAATAGGCTTTTTTACCTAACTTGCGAATCTGGTAATCATAAAAAAACAAGACCCGCTACTGCCCTATAAGCAGCGTCAGGTCTTAATCGGTTTTACTTTTTTGTCGAATCAGGAGTACTTTCCGCATCCAGAAACGGCTTGTTGACAAAATAGTACATATAACCCATCAATAAAACGCCACCCACCAGATTACCCAGCGTAACCGGGATCAGATTATGTACGACTCCGCCGAAGGAAATAGTCCCCGGGTGGTTAAGCACCAGCGCAATCGCGAAAGTACACATATTGGCAATGCTGTGCTCGTAACCCGAAATAAAAAAACAGAAAACGAACAACATCATGGCAAACATTTTAGCGCCGTCACCCTGGAGTGACATGGGTACAAAGAAGGCCAAACAAACCAGCCAGTTACACAGAATCGCCCGGAAAAACAATTCGATCGTCGACGTGCTCATCTTATGTTCCACGACATTCAGCAGAAAGCTGTTTACGGAAGAATCCGTGAATAGTCCCGTCAGATAGATAAGCAGCGCAAAAGCGCAGGCCCCAAGAATGTTGCCCAGATAACTGAGCACCCACAGCTTCACCACCTGGAGCCACTTCAGCTTCTTTCGAAGCGCGGCGTATGTGTAGTAAAAGGTATTTCCGGTAAACAAATCCCCTCCGCCGTAAGCGATCAGGATGATAGCCGCGCCAAACGTTACGGCGGCCATCGGATAAGTCAGCGGGGAATGCTCCAAGTAGAAGAAGTTTCCTGTCTTGAAGGCCACGATTACCCCAAATCCGATGAACATGCTGGCAAGCATGGCTCTGGCGATGTAACGAAGCTGGCTTTGTTTAAATATTTTGTATTTTTTCAGCGCCAGCTCTTCCACTTTTAGCAGCGATTCAGTTTCCATAGTGCCCCCCTTGTATTATTTCTCCTCATTTTCCATATATCCAAGACATTGTCAAGCCAATCCCCTTTTTCTGGGTAGAAGCTTGATATTTACTTTTTGCCGTAATTTATGCATAATGATAATTAGTATATGATAATGATTATCATTATTGATTTGTCCAACAAGAATTCGGAATTTCATAGAATAAGGAGTTTGAAGCCCATGAAAGTATCTACCCGCAAATCTTCGCTGCAAATCGACGATTACTTGGATCTGCTGAACCTCGCGTCCAGCTTGGAAGATCTCAAATGGCAAAAAGAAATTATCCGCAAGCTGGAATACCTGCAGGCGGAATTGCAGCCCGAGAGGCTAAAATAGCCTTACTACCTCAAGTTGGATTGACAAGCGCAGGATTTATACTGTATATTTGACAAAAATAGGATGCAAACAAACTTGCGATGGAAGCACCCGTAAGCAAAGGCACACTTCGTGCCTTTCTTGCGGGTGCTTTTTGTCGTCGGGAAGTCCCCGGAGAGATCCGGATGCTTTTAAATTTGGTAATCAAGGAGGAGTGCGTAAAATGAAAAAACAAATTCTGATGATGCTAGCCTTAGCCATTTGGCTGGCAGCGTGCTTGGGAGGTAGTACGGTTATGGCCGCAGCCATTGAATTTACCGATTCCCTGGGATCCCAATTGAACAAGACAGCCGACGGTGCCGGAGGCGCAATGCGAACCAAAATACTCAAGCAGTATGCCGACTTGTCCAAACTTCAAGATGAGCATAACTCTCTGGTGAGCAAAACCTCCGGTCTTCATTATGACAATGAAGCCCGGCTTACCGCCGCCCGTAAAGAAATCAAAGAAATCGACGGAGACAAAATTCGCAGGCTGGACGAACAAGTGAAATCGGCAAAAAGCAAGTACCAGCCTCTTTTTGATTCTTATTCATCTATCAGCAAACAGGCTTCCGCCGCCAAAAAGCTTAAAGACAAAACGTTGTCCAAACTGCTCCAAACCCAGGCTGATGGCCTTAAAACAGCCAGCACGCTGGCCAGGCAGGATATCCGCAACAAGGAATCGGCTCTACAAGCCGCCAAGAAAGAGAAGACGCGCAAAGCGAAGGAAATTCGGAAGATTCTCGGCGAGAGCGACCTTCATAAGAGCAAAATCAAGGCGGAGAAGAGCGCAATGGCTTCCACGAACAAACTGATTTCCACGGAGTGGAGTAATTTTAAGGCGGCAGTTAAAAAGAGCGAAGCCGACCGTACGACCGACACGCTTACCCGGCTGCATACCCTCTCTTCCCAAGCATTGAAGAACAAGCAGAACATCTATAATTTGGAGGTGAAAATTTCGGCATCCGCCAAGAATGCGGAAGACAAACTGCGTTAACGGTTGAAATACAACCGAAAAAGGCTGCACCGGTTCAAATCCGGCGCAGCCTTTCCTTCTCACCTATGCAACTTATTATTCATTCGAGGGATTAAATCACGGAACTCACAGTTTCTTTAAGCAGGTAACGATTGACCTCTTTGGCTGCCTGACGGCCTTCTTGGATAGCCCAGACGACCAGACTCTGTCCACGACGCATGTCCCCGGCAGCAAATATCCCCTCTACGTTAGTGCTGAAGCTTCCCTCCCTGGTTTTCACGTTGGAGCGCGCGTCTTGCTGAATGCCCAATTGCGACAACAAGCCCTCCTCCGGCCCGGTAAATCCAAGCGCCAGCAAAACCATGTCCGCCGGAAGCACTTGTTCCGTCCCCGGGATGAAGTCTGGAATCATCCCGCCTTGGTCCGAAGTCTTCCATTCGATCTCCGATATGTGCACCCCGGAGATGACTCCCCGCTCGTCGCCGACGAAGCGTTTCGTCGAGGTCAAATATCGGCGAGGATCGTTGCCGAATACCCGGATTGCCTCCTGCTGGCCGTAATCCGTCTTCAGTACCTTAGGCCATTCCGGCCAAGGATTTGCCGGCTGGCGGGTCAAAGGCGGCTGCGGCATAATCTCCAGTTGCGTAACGCTGCGGCAGCCATGACGGATCGCCGTAGCCACGCAGTCCGTCCCGGTATCTCCCCCGCCGATTACGACGACATCCTTGCCTTTGGCAGAAATATACCGGCCGTCTTCCAGGCCGGAATCCAGCAGGCTTCGCGTATTTTGCGTCAGAAAGTCCATCGCTTGATAGATGCCTTCCAGTCTTCTTCCCTCCAGGTTCAGATCCCGCATCCTCGTAGAACCGCCGCATAACACCACCGCGTCGTAAGACTCCAGCAATTGCTCCGTGGTAAGGTCTTTCCCTACCTCACAGCCGGTCACAAAGTCGATGCCTTCGGCCATAAGAAGGTCTACACGGCGTTGGACAGTAGCTTTATCAAGCTTCATGTTTGGAATGCCGTACATCAGCAGTCCGCCGACCCGGTCCGCGCGTTCATAAACCGTCACCGTATGTCCCGCTTGATTCAACTGATCCGCACACGCCAGTCCGGCCGGGCCGGATCCCACGACGGCCACTCTTTTTCCGGTCCGCGTCCCCGGGATTTCCGGCTGAATCCAGCCTTCGGCAAAGCCTCTATCGATGATAGCCTTCTCTATGCTCTTGATCGTTACGGGAGAACCGTTCTTGCCGACCGTACACGCGCCTTCGCATGGAGCAGGACATACGCGGCCGGTGAATTCCGGAAAATTGTTTATTTTCTGCAGCCGTTTCAAGGCTTCCCTCCAGCTTCCGCGATACACCAGGTCGTTCCATTCGGGGATCAGATTATGCACCGGACAGCCGGATGCCATTCCCGAGATCAGCCGGCCGGCATGGCAAAACGGAGTGCCGCAATCCATGCACCGGGCTCCCTGAACCCTCAGCTTCTCTTCTTCCAGCGGAACCGAAAACTCCTCCCAGGAAGATATCCGCCCCAGCGGTTGAATTTCCCCCGGCACTTCCCTCTGATATTCCAAAAACCCGGTTGCTTTTCCCATCTCCATCCCCCTGTTCCCGTACGCCGCCCAATCCATCCGAATTCCCGCGTCATTGCGTTATCGTTATAAAGCAAAACATTGCAAGTTTGCGTTACTATTCATGTTCGGCACACTAAATACGTTTATGTTATCACCGAACCCCTTGTCCGCTGAATGAAGAATGTCACTTCCAATGGCACAATAAAAAGCCCCTGCGACATATCTTTTATCCTCGATTGATCGGATAAAGATCTGTTTGCAGGGGTTTCCGGTCGCCGTATTGAATTTGAATGGGGCAAGTACGTAAAATGTTCTTACGATCGCTGTTGGCCGATTCTTCGGAATCATTTTACTCTCTTGCCAACATCTTATTCTTTAGTTCATTCCAGTTCCTCATGATTCGCCCGCCCGGAACCCGCAAGCCGTTCATGGCCCGCGAACAGCTTGCCGCGGTATTCGAACGGAGAAATGCCCTCCAGTTCCTTGAACACCCTGGAGAACTGCTTCGTATTCTCAAAGCCGACTGCGGCTCCGATCTCCGACAATTTCAGCGTATCGGTTCCGATCATCTCTTTCGCTTTGCGGATGCGCACTTTTTTTAAATACAGCACAAAGCTTTCCCCCGTATAGGCTTTAAAAGCTTCGCTAAAATAGGAATAATTCAGCGAGACATAGTTGCTCACCATGGCCATATTCAGCGCACGATGATAGTTTTCTTCGATATAGGCGACCGCTTCCCTCATATCCCCGTGTTCGCTGTGAGCCGAACGGATTCCCTTAATATATTCGTCCAGCCCGAGCAGCAACTGTTCCAGCGACCTGTAGTAGTCATGGAAGTGGCGGAAGTTCGTCATCGTGCCGACTTTCCGGTAGAGCTTCAATACTTCAATAGAAGCTTCCCCGTATACCCGGAACACTTCGTCCAGCACCTGTTCGTTGATGCGTCTGCTTACGGCTTCCAGATAAGCGATATCGATCCCGGGCAAAACCTCGATCCGGAAAATGTCATGCAAAAGCGCCCCGACCTCTCTCCCCCGGTTAGTGCCTAGAATATTTCCAAGCTTGCGGATATCCTCCTCCGGTACGGGAAACATCACCCTTTTCGCCTGCAATTCGCTGTACCAAATCAGCCGCGTTTTCGGAAAAATGAAGGTGTATTCCAGCGACGTCCGGGCATTCGCGTAACATTTGGCGATATCCTCCTGCCGGTTGCCCTCCTCGCTGATTCCCATCAGAAGGCCGCCCAGATCTTTCTCTGCGGCGAGTTGCGACAATTCCGCGAATTTCCGCTGCGGACCTCCGATCAGCACAACCCGGCCTTCACTGTCCAACAAAGAAGCATTTAAATGGCCTTGAACGCTGCTGAGCATATGTTCGGCCAGCGATTTGAGTTCGTCCCTATTCATCCGTCTTCCATCTTCATATCTATAGCTCAGCACGGCTACCGAAAAAGGAAGGGAGTAACCTTCGAATCCGATTTCCTCACCCAGTTTGGCCGCCTCTTCCTCCGTTATCTCAGGCTGCAGCAAAAACTCCTGAAGACGTCTTGACTGTAGCTGAATCCGATACGCTTCCGTCGTTGCAATCTGTTCAGCCAACTGCGAACGCTTCTTCAAGTCTTCCTCGCTTTTGCGCAGGGCGGCGAACAGTTCGTCCCGGCGAATCGGCTTCAACAAATAGTCCATGACCTGATACCGGATTGCTGCTTTAGCGTATTCGAAATCTTCATAGCCGCTGAGGATGATGACGATCGGCCGGTGGCCCGGATCATCCGGTCCGGATGTCCCCGACATTTTTTCGATCAATGTGATGCCATCCATAACAGGCATACGGATGTCGGTGATAACGACGTCCGCTCCCTCGGAACGATATAACTCCAGCGCTTCGGCTCCCTGTGTCGCTGTCATCACCTGATAGAGGCCCGGAAATTCCCGCTCAATCATCGTCTTCAACCCGATTCGGATATTTTTCTCGTCATCGACGATCAACAATTTTATCATTATTGCCTGCCCCTCCTGTCAAAAGCACTTTGGGTATGATCATAACAACACTGGTATAGCCGCCCGGCTCGCTGAGCACTTCCAGACCGTAAGCCTGACCGAAGAACAATCGGACTCTCTCCTGAACATTGATTAACCCGATCCCCCGGGCCTTTTCATCCTTTCCGAAACCGCCGGGAACCTTTTCCCTTGCGCCGATTAGATTCAGTTCCGCGTTCAACCTGTTCAACTGTTCGGATTCGATCCCGTCTCCGTTATCCGTCACCGAAATCCGGATATTCTCCTCCTGCCATTCGGCGACGCGGATATGGACTTCCCGGGTCCCCGTCTCTTCTCCCGTCCAGGCATGTTTTACCGCATTTTCAACAATCGGTTGCAGCGACATTTTGAGTACTTCCAATTCCATATAATCATCGGGTATATCAAGCCGGAGTTGAATGGGCTCATCAAATCGGATATTCATAACCTCTATATAGTTCTCGATGTGCCGGACTTCATCGCGGAGTTTCACGTACTCTCCGGACCATTTGAAGTTATATCTCATCATACCGCCTAGAGAGGTTAGCGCATCGGAGATGGCCCTCTGATTCTCAATCTCGGCCAGCATCTTAATGTTCTCTAAGGTATTGTAAAGGAAATGAGCGTCGATTTGGTTGTGAAGCGTACGCAGTTCCGCTTCCTTGGTCAGGGCCTGCTTATATACAGCCTGCGCCATCAGCGTATTGATGGTGTTCATCAGCTTCGAGAAGTGATGTGCCAGTTCCCCGACTTCACCGCCACCGCGGACGGCGATTCCGCTGTATGCCTCTCCCCTCCGGAGCTTCTTCATTTCCTCGGTCAGCAGACGAAGATTTTTCAAAATAAAAGCATTCATAATATAAGTAATGATGGTTACGAGCGTGATGAAACCTATATTGGCTCCGATCAATAGATTGCGTGTATGTGAAATTTCCTCCAGCACATTGTCCATAGAAACGATATTAAGCAGATCCGCATTGATTCGCTCGATCGGCTTGTGCAGCAGAAGAAATGATTTTCCGTTTTCCGTATAATTGTTATCCCATTCTCCGGTTACCCTGTAATGCTGAAGCCGCTCCCGGATCACCGTTTGCATCTTTGGATTGGCCGCAAGGAAAGAATTTTTGTCACGGGTAAATATCTGAGCTTCGCTATCCACGATCAACATTTGTGATTGGCTGTCCTGAATGACGGAGTAGGTTCTGGGGCTAAACTTCTCCAGCATCATATCTACCTGAACCATACCTACATGATGATTGGCCGGAATGCTCATTTCCCGGAGAAGAGACACCTTTGGTGAGAATGCAGGGGGCTGCCCCTTATAGCGGTTAAGGATATCCGGGTCATTGTAAAGGAAAGACCAGGATTCCATTCCCTTCATCTGCTCTGCCTTCCGGTACCATACTTCGTCAGCCACTCGGCTTTCGCGCAGAAACATCGGCCAAATTTCAATAATGTTGTTGCTGGAGAACATGCGAAGATGCTCCACATTAGGGTTATAGTATTGAATGCGTGTCAGATCCTTGAAGATATTGTTATTGAAATTCACCAAATCTTCGGTATCAGGCTCAATGGTATTAGCCAAGTAGTCCCTTGCATCCGGATCTTCATATGCGACCTGCATGGCCCGGGCCATGGATTCGATCTGCGTATCAATATGCAGTTCTTCCATATCGAGCAGGGAATAATTCTTGTCCCTTGCATCCCGCACATACATGTCATTAATCATTTCATACGAATAAAAGGACACCAACACGCAAGGTCCCAAAATAATAAAAACATAGGCGGCAATCAGCCGGCTCTGCAACGAGCGGCGCCCGAACCAATACATGAAGGAATCCCATATCGACGACCAGCGATTGCTCTTCATAAGCGGTGACTCCTTTTTATAAACACCCAAAAGCCCGCGTGCAGCGGGCTTTTGGGCATACTATTACTGCATGCCAAGCTTTTTCTTGTTCTCTTCGTATTTCGTTTGCTGGAATGCCATTACTTTGGCATTGCCCAGGTCTTCTTTCTTCTTCATGTAATCTGCATAAATCTTGTCAAACTCGGCCTCAGAAGGAGCCATCAACAGCTTAGGCAGCGTCTTGCTGCGCAAATCTTTGATTTTACTAAGGATGATACCCTCATCGGAGTTAGCCAACGGATCAATCAAGTCGAATTCCGAGACACTATTCGTCTTACCGCGAGTCCAGTCTTCCAATTGCTTGTATGGCTCTACCGATTGAGGCTTCCATTGTTCCGTAATGTTAGTATCTTGCATCATCCAGAACGTGAACGAGGATCCGTATTGCTTGTCGAATGCCGCGCGGTCTTTGTTCATCAGATCAAATGCTTCAGGCTTGAATTGGTCTTTTCCATCAATTGTATCATAGCTGACGCCTTTTTCACCAAGATAAAGGTCCTTTTGACCCTCTTCACTCATCAGGTAACTCAGGAACTTGATTGCACGAGCTTTGTCCTTAACATCCTTGGAGATCAGGGTTACTGTCCAGCCGGAAATGGAAGGGCCATTCAGCTTAGGCGCATCCAGGTTACTGTTCGCAGGACCGTCCACGGCGATATAGATCTTGTTAGGATCCTGTTGGAACAAGGTGCCCAATTGAGCTGCAAAATCTGTGCGTTGGTACAGCATGGCAAAGTAACGGCCTTGTACGATTTTTTCTTCCATTTGTGCACGTTTGTCGATGAAGATATCCTTCGCCAGCAAACCTTCTTGATTAGCTTGACGCAATGTCTTCATCCAGCGTACATATTCAGGGTCACTTTCGCGGTCATACAGCTTGCCGTCCTTTTCTCTCGGAATGGCCAGGTAGTTCTGAATGTAGCCTTCCAGGGAATCATTTCCGGTGGCCGTGAACTCATGCAAGCCGAGCGGAATCATCGGCTGACCGTCGATCTGAGGGAACATTTCTTTTGCTTTTTTCAGAGCAGCTACGAAGCCTTCAGGCGTACGCATGTCAGGGCTGCCGATCGCTTCGTAAATATCCTTGCGGACTACAAAAGTTTGGTTGGATACATAAGTATCTCCATATTTCTCGTAGTCTTTAGGGGAAGAGGAAGAGTTCGGATATCCGTATACATTGCCGTCCTCTTGAGTGTACCAGCCGAGTTTGTCCGGGTCGGCCACTTTGAAGAAGTACGGATCATATTCTTCAGCCAATTTATTCAGCGGCTCAACAAGGCCGCCTTCAATCATTTTCTTCACACCGTCTTCATACCAGCCGAGGGTGATGAAGTCAGGCAGTTTACCGGAAGCGATCAGCGTATTCAGCTTCTCGTTTTCGTTACCGGCTGGCACGATAAAGTTAACGTCGACACCCGTCTTTTTGGTTACATATTGGGACGTCGGATCGACACCCCATTTATTCGGGAACCAGGCAAAGTTCAAATACCAGTCAAACGTAATCGGAGACGTGTCAGACTTCCAGCCCGGTTCATCAGCCGATGGTTTAGCAGCCGGTTCGGACGGCGTCGTGTTGTTGGTGTTTTCTGTTTTGGCTGCATTTTTGTCGTTACCGCCGCAAGCGGCCAGAGACAGAACCATGATACATGCCATCAAAAGCATCATCATTTTTTTGGACTTACTCTTCATGCCCATGCTTTTTTACCCCTTTTCTGAATTTGTTTAAAGCTATAATGTGCAACTCCAGAACCGCCGCTTGGCGGACCGGAGGAGTTACTGCAATGAATGTAGGCTTACGTCGAAGATTAGCCCTTGATGGAACCGATCATCATACCTTTGACGAAATAACGCTGCAGGAACGGATATGCAAATACGATCGGAAGCGTTGTGACAACCATCGTCGCCAATTTAACGGACTGCGAGGTTACCGTTTTAGTGACTGCGCTTCCTTGCAAGGCTGTAGTCATAATATTGGAACTCGACTGCGCTACCACCCGGTAAAGGAAGGTCTGAATTGGCTGCAGCGATTCGTTATTGACGTAGATAATCCCTGTAAAGTAGTCGTTCCATTGATATACGCCGTGGAATAGGGCGATGGTTGCAAGCACCGGCATGGATACCGGAAGTACGATTTTCAGGAAGATCGTCCAGTCGTTTGCTCCGTCAATCCGGCCAGCCTCTTCCAGTCCGTCCGGAATTTCGCGGAAGAAAGTCATGAAGATAATGAGGTCAAAAAAGCTGAACAACACCGGAAAAATATAAACCCAAAAGTTGTCAAGCAAATGCAGATCGCGAATGAGCAGGTAAGTTGGAATCAGACCGCCGGAGAAGATCATGGTGATCGTTCCCATCAGAATATAAAACTTGCCGCCGATCAAACCCTTGCGCGAGAAGGCAAAAGCTACCATGGCTGTGAAGAATACATGCGCTACCACCCCGATGATCGTTTTTGCGATGGTGAGCCCCATTGCGGTCATAATGCCAGCATTATTAAATACGGCCTCATAGTTCTTCAGACTGAATACCCGCGGCCACCAGTATATGCCTCCCAGCATCGCATCCTTGCCGTCGTTAAATGAATTGATCAGTACATACCAGATCGGATACAGCGTAACAAAGCAGATAAGAAGCATTCCCAGATTGTTAAGGATATCGAAGGCGACATCGCCTTTTGTTCTACGTTTGGTTAAAAGCATGTGCAAGTCCTCCTTGGCCTAGAACAACGAAGTGTCGTTGAGTTTTTTGGATACTTGGTTCGCAATCAGCAGCAGCGTGATCGCAATGACGGATTTAAACAATCCGATTGCCGCAGAATACGAATATCGGCCGGAAGAAATACCAGTGTAATATACATAGTAATCAATGACATTACTAGCGCTGTCGTTCAGTGCGTTGCGTAATACCAGGATCTGGTCGAAGTTGGAGTTCAGCACGCCGCTGACGGCCAAAATAAACAGGATGCTGATCGTGGCTTTGATTGCCGGAAGTGTAACGTACCACATTTGTTGGAAACGTCCGGCACCGTCAATTCTGGCGGCCTCGTACATTTCAGGAGAAATGCTCGTGATCGCAGCCAAATAAATAATCGCGGACCAACCCAGCTCCTTCCACACATCCGAAGTGATGACGATCGTCCAGAAATACTTCGGGTCCGCCAAGTAAGAAATCGGCTGATCAACCAAGTTCAATGCCATCAAGATTTCATTAATAATCCCCACGTCCGACAACCAGGTTGCAAGGATTCCGCCCAGCACAACCCAAGACAAGAAGTGAGGCAGGTAAGAAATCGTCTGGATCGCCTTCTTGAAGCGCAGCGAGCGCACCTCATTCAAGAAGAGAGCGAACATAATCGGCAACGGGAACGTCAACAGCTTGAGCAAGCTGATGCCAAGCGTATTCTTCATGACATAGCCAAAATTTTCATCCGACAAAAATTCTTTGAAATGCTCCAGTCCGGCCCAAGGGGCTTCGGAAATGGTTCTGATAATGTCGTAATCCTTAAACGCAATGATGATGCCGTACATGGGAACGTAGTTGAAAATAATCATCCAGGCGATGCCGAGAAGAGCCATGATTTGAACATGTCTTTGCGAATACAGTTTTTTCAGCCATTTGCGCCTTTCTGATGGCGGCGTCTCTTTTTGTGTCATGGCTGCAGGTTTAGTAATCTGTTGCATTTCCATTCCCTCTGACCTCCAAGCTGTTCATGGGCTTAATGTGTAAGCACTTTCAAAATTCCATACTTTCATTCTAAGTTGATTCCCGGACAGAGGTAAGGCTTCAGATTTCGTATTGGAGGGCTCATTTTTCGGTTGTCGAAAAAGTATCCATTGATTTCCTGATTGGCCCACATGTATGATGGAACTAAGATGTACTCCCGTATACCGGACATCATCAGTTCAACAACCCGTTTACGGTTCATTTTTAGGGGGTCTTACAGTGGACAAGGAAGTCTATCCTGCCCGAATCGAGTCTACAATCAATGCTTCCGCCTTGCTGAGTTCTATCGATTTGATGAACGTAGGTTTGGCAATTACCGATCCCAACTTGAAGGACAATCCGCTCATTTACGTTAACCAAGGTTTCGAGAAGATCACCGGATATTCCCGGGATGAAGTTTTGATGCGAAATAGCCGGTTTCTTCAAGGGGAAGAGACGGATAAGGAACATCTTGGCGTTATTCGCCGGGCGATCAAGGAAGGCCGGTCGGATACGGTCACGATCAAAAACTACAGAAAAGACGGAAGTACTTTCTGGAATCAATTCATCATTAGCCCTATTCTCGATTCGGACGGCAAACCGCTATACTTTATCGGACTCCAGTTCGACGTCACCAAGGAAATGGAGGAGCGGGACGCTTCCAATCAGAAGATCCGCCAACTCTCATATTTCGACCCGATTACAGGCCTGTTGAACATGAACCGTTTTAAGGAAGTTGTAAAATCGGAGCTGGCCATAACCGGCAGCGAACAGAAAACCGCCGCCATTTTGCGGGTAAACCTGAACCGATTCAGATATATTAATGAAAGTTATGGGGAAGCGGCAGGCAATGAGATTCTTGTCGGGGTCGCGGACCGGATTCGCGGCTGCTTCAGCGAATGGACTCTGATCTGCCGTAGCTTCGCGGATGAGTTTATCATCTTGCTGTCCCGCCTCGCCGATCCGCTACAGATCCATAAAATGGCCAGCGACTTAAGCGGACTGCTTAAGAAACCGTATATGATGCACGGCGAAGAGGTCAGCATCGGCTTCGCTATGGGCATCAGCATTTTTCCGGATGACGGTCAGGATGTGCCCCAACTGTTAAAGCATGCGGAATTAGCTATGAAAGAGGCAAAAAACGAATCGTTAAGCGATCCGCATTACTTCGATTACTATCTGGTAGACAAGCTGCTGGAACGCGTCCAAATCGAGAAAAAACTGCCGCGTGCGCTGGCAGAAAACGAATTTGAACTTTTCTACCAGCCTAAAATCGATCTCGCTACCCATGCGCTTACCGGCCTGGAGGCGCTGATCCGGTGGAACGATCCGGAACACGGACGCATCTCGCCTGCTTCCTTCATTCCGATTGCCGAGGATAGCGGATTTATCGTGGAGCTTGGGGAATGGGTGCTATGGGAAGCGTGCCGCACCAATAAAGGCTGGCAGGATACCGGTTATCCCAAACTGCCGGTTTCCGTGAACGTATCCGCGGTTCAGTTCAGACATCCGCAGTTTGTCCGTACCGTAGAGACGGTGCTGGAGCAAACCGGGCTGGAACCCCAGTATCTGGAGCTGGAGGTTACCGAGTCGCTGCTGAATGACCCGGTATTGATCAAGGACCGTCTGGATTCCTTGAAACGCAGAGGCATTTCCTTATCGATTGATGATTTCGGAACCGGCTATTCTTCTATCTATTATTTGAAGGAATTGCCGCTACAGGTGCTCAAAATCGACCGGACTTTCGTTCAGAATACGCCGACCTCCCCGAGAGACAATTCACTGCTCCAATCAATCATCCAGTTGGGCAAATCGTTAGGGTTAACCGTGTTGGCGGAGGGAGTCGAGACGAAAGAGCAGTTTGACTTCCTGCGCCAAAACGATTGCGATCAAATCCAGGGCTATTACTACAGCCGCCCTGTCGATAGCGCCACGATGGGAGAAATGCTCCGGATTAGCATGATCTGACCGCATATTGCAAAAAACAGGCACCGGCGGTGATTAACCACCGGTGCCTGTTGCCGTCTTGTGACAAATCTTGGTGAAGTCCGCCTGGCCTTGTGCCTATGATGGTTTAAACTAGACTTTCATCTAGCAAAGGGGGAAAAAATTTGATCCGATTAAATGTAGAGGATTATTGCAAGGTTATGGAACCGTTGGAGCAGGTGCCGATTAATACCTTATTTGCCCAAACCGTCCTTTCGGGAATGGTTAAGGGAACCGTGTACGTGGATGATCCAAACCGTCCGGAAGCCTTTTATATCGCTCATTCCAATGGGATGTCCCTGCTGTTCGGGAATACGGAAAACAGTGCTTTTCTTGAAGGATTACGAAATTATTTGCTGAATGCAGGGCAAATCCGGAAAACATCGGAATGGCTTCAAGTGTATCCGGACAACTGGAATACCTTCGTCAGATCATTGAGCGAACCCGGACAGAGAAACAACGATACCGCACCGCGCAACACCTCCGACGTCAGCCAACCACCAATAACGGAAAATAGCAGAATCAATTTCACGTTTGACCGGCAAAAGTATGAAGCCGCGGCCAGCCAATCTTCTGCCGAATCCTTTCAAATCATCCATACAACCAAAGAGATCTTTCTGAAACTGGATGGACGCGTCAGCCCCAATCTTTTCTGGGTCGACGCGGAGCAATTTCTCGCCGAAGGGTATGGCTTCAGCCTCCTAGAAAACGGGGAAACGGTATCTACCGCATTTTCCGCCTACCGGATCGGAAACCAGTTGGAAATCGGCATCGAAACCTCCGAATCCGCACGCGGCAAAGGCTATGCCTTTCATGTCAGCCTGGCTTTGATCGCCTACTGTCTAGAACATGGCCTGGAACCGGTTTGGGCCTGCCGCAGAGAAAACGCGGCCTCTTACTGTTTGGCCCAGAAGCTCGGATTCGTACCTTCCATTAGTCTGCCTTATTATCGCCTGCAAGTATTTTTGCCAACTGAATAGTCAGAAGAAAGATAAAAGCTAAGGCAGGTTATTTCCCCTGCCGTTGCAGTTCGCGCAGCTCCTTCCAGGTAATCATCTTAATCCCTTCCTGCTGAAGCGCCTCCCGAACTTCAAGGTCGCGGAACAACTCGAAATCCCATTGTCTTTTTTCCCATTCTCTATGGATGGAACGCAGTTCCTCATCCGCCAAGGCAGGATGGATGATGATTTCCGAGACCCCCGGCTGCAGGGACCGCAGCGCTCCTATCATATCCCGCTTATAGGATTCATAGGTTTCCCCCGGCTGCTTACCGAACGGAAGCCCGACCAAATGGTCCAGGATCACAACGCCCAAGCTGTCCGCCAGTTCACCCACCTGTCTTGCGATCTCGGCGGCTTCCGCAGGCAATTTATTCATATCCGGTAACGAACGGGGCATTCGAAAAGGAAAACTGTATTGCACGCACACCTCGAATACGACGTCCAAGAAATGATTGCCGGTTACGAGTCCATACAAACTGCCCATATGATTATCCAGATGAGTAGGATCCACCCCCATGGAACGGGCCATCTCAATTTGGTTGATCATTTCGAGCCGAACTTGTTCCCGGTCGGCCTGCGGCTCAAAGGAGGCGCAATCCGCCGGAAAGAACCCTTCCTTTGTGACCAGGGTACTCACATCTCCATTACGGGTAACCGGCCCCCATTTATACCCGCCCCACTCACTGGTAAAAGTAAGATGTACGCCCACTTGATGCTCGGGGTGAGCCGCGCTCCAAAGCGCCGCCTCTTTCGCCCAACCGCAGGGCGTCATTAAAGTGGCCGAGGAAATAACCCCCTCTTGAAACAGCTGCTGGATGGCCAGGTTCTCAGCATGGCACATCCCGAAATCATCCGCATTGAGAATCAGCAGCTTGGCTTTGGGCTCATAGCCCAATCGTTGTCCCAGTGTCATTGCAAATCCTCCGTTCGCCATGATGGCTTTCATATAATAAAGCGCTTATAAATATAGAGGCAGCAGTGTATTGCTTGTATGCGAGCAAAAGGGGATGATTCTCCGCGAGACTGAAGGAAAACAGCGAAGGAAGCTATTCGTCTATTTATCATATGTGCGACGCTTCCTTCTATTTCCTGAAATTGTTTTCGACGCTTATCGTGAAACTCCTCTTCCGGCGATGATATCCGGTATTATCGCAGCCAACGCTCAAAAAAGTCTTGATACCCCTGCTTCATGACCGAACCGGAAAACTTGGAGAAGGCATATTCCCGGTTGTCCAAGGAAACCTTCAGCGGTGAAGCTGCCGCCATATTGACCAGTTCAAACCAATTCTTCTCATTGCCGGCAAAGGCATGACGGGAACTGATGTGATCGTAACAAGGATGCTCCGGCTTGACGACGATTTTCCCCATGGCAAGGGCTTCGGTCAACGGCATGGCGAACGTATCGAATTTGGAGCAGCTCCAGTACACTTTCGACGAGTTCATCAATGCGAAAATCTCATCCTGCGACAATGCAAACCGCAAGTTGACATTGGAGGGAATATCGTACTTTTTCATGCTCTCTTTGTACCGCAATCCGCCGAAGACCATAAACACTTCCTTATCGTGATTACGGCGGGCATATTCCAGCACCAGATCCGGACGCCGATTTTCCTCATCCCGGCCGATCCATAAAATCCGGTTATCCACAACCGAAGCAGGATCATAATGTCTCTCCGCCAGCTTCTCGCTGAACCCGATCGGGATCACATCCACATCCCTGACTCCAAACACGGTATCCAGCTGTCTTTTCAAAAATTCCGTCTGTACAATCGCCTTGTCCACATTGCCATAGAATGGTTTCATCATTTCATACCCCGTCAGCGCGGGATCCGGAAAGCTGTGGGGGAACAGCACGCTTTTGGGGAGGAACATTTTTAAGAAGGTGAACCCGGACACCGTGTAAATGACATGCTCAATTCCCTCGCCATATAATTGATCCAGTACAAGGTCATAATTGACGAGGTCTCCCTTTTCATGCTCATAGCCGGGAATCCAGTCGTGCCCGCTCACATGGCGCTCAGGGGAAATGAACACGACCTCCACTCCAAGCTCCCTGGCGATGTCCCGCAGTCTTTCGGCAAAAACGCGCGGTCCCTGAGATTCGGCGAACTGGATTTTTCGCATCACTAAACCTACTTTTGTCATATTGTATCTGCCCTTCCTCATAAATTTCCTCATTAGCGGCCTGAAATTACCACGCCAGCTTGTCCCCTTCATCATTTACAAACAAAAGCCTTGCTAAGCAAGCGGTCAAAATGTCCGTAGTTTCGTTCTTTTGTGCCAACAGCCGGTCCCGGGGCCAAACGCTGTCCCCTCTTTTGAGATCGCCGGAAATGAGCAGCAGCATCCATGAGGAGAATACCGCAGAAAAACAACAATAGACACGGATGAAATCATCCCGGTCCCATTTGCGTCCATGGTAAGCAGACTGCTTCAAGTAGTAGCCGAGTAGCTTTTCCCGCTCCGATGCGGGCAAGTTCTTTGGAAATAACGGATGCGACATATCAAGGAGATGGTACAAATCCCAAAATGGGGTGTTCAAATGCATATGCTCCCAGTCGATAATGTATAGCCTTCCGTTCGCTCCTCTAGCGTAATTGCCGAGATGCAGGTCGCCATGACTCAATACCCTGGTTCCGAGGTAAGCTTCTCCTTCCGTAAGGCCGTGGAGAAGCCCATCCAATCCCTCCGCTGATCCGGCCTCCTTCAGTAGCGCGTCAACTTCACCACGTCGTTCCATCAGGGCAACCGAGATTTGCTCCACAGGCGGCTTATTTCCTTGTCCGGTAAGACCGTTCCAATGCGACTCCGGGAAGGAGTGCCACCAGGCCATCTGCTTCACTACCTCCATAGCCAGCTCCACGCTGTACTCATGCCTCAGCCGACCAAGATCTTCGAAAACCAACCAGCCCGCCTCCCCCGCTCCTGTCTCCGAGGACGCCAACAGTTGGGGATAAACCGGCGGAAACAAATTCAGCACATACCGGTGTATCCATGCTTCACGGTCCATGCTCTCCGCGTTCGTCAGCGGCTTAAAAATATAACTCCGTTCCGGGGAGGGATAGAACCGTTCCACGATTTTTCCGTTCATCCCTTGATACAGCGGCTCCCTTTTCCAGAGATTTCTTCCGTTTAAAGTCCCATCCGGCAGAACAAAGCTGCTTAAACTTTCCACAACATGCTCCCCCTTACGATGTATCTGTAGTCTATGAAAGACGCACATACTTCTAAAATTTATTCAGTGTTAGCGTACAAAAGGTTTCAAACGATTGTCAAATCGGGAAAAGAAATCGAAGTCCTTGCCGATAATAATAAAGGGAGGTGTGAATATGGATATTGCAGCAGCAGCTACAGTCATGAGCCGGACCGCTCTTTCTCAAGCCGTGGGAATCCGAGTGCTGAACATGGCTAAAAATCAGGCGGAGGTACAGGGGCAGAATCTGATTCAAATGCTGGAGCAGAGTACTGGGAACCCCAATCTGGGAAAAAATGTGGATATACGAGTGTAAGTAAAAGTATTGCCTGCCGCGGGATCTATTTCCGCGGTTTTTTTTCATTGAAAAAACTGCCGATTCGTTGAGGAATCGGCAGTTTCATAGATCAAAGGGAACTTGAATTCCCTATAGCATAAGCAAGCTACTTATCAGACGGGTGCATTAAATTCCGTTGGTTACTGCAGGATTTACGGCAGCAGTAAACTTTCCGGACAAGCCGTAAAGATTTGGATTGCTGGTATCTGTAGGAATCGACAGGATATAGAGGTCATATGCGGAATCCGCTGTACTAAGCGGATTGCCTAAAGTGTCCACTGAGATAATTCCATTCCCCTGCCCTTTGTCTACCTTCACGAAATTTCTATTTGAATAAGCATTGACTGCCGCACTCAAATCCATGATTGTCCCTTCCTTCACCACGATGAGCGCATAAGAAGTAGCAACATTAGCGGTATCCGCCGGCTCATTAAAATTGACGCGAATCTCAGTGTTGGATACAGCCGTTGCAGTTGCATTGGCTACTGTTGCTGCCGCTACAGGTGCTTGGGGAGCCGGATTAATCTTAAATTGATTAGACATGGCCATTGCACCTTGACCGGATCGGGCTACGGACAAAACAATCAGTCTATATGGAGTGTCGGCGGTAACCGTTCTTCCGAAATAGTCTTTCGTATCTTGTACAGGAACATTATTAGCGTGGTCCCCTCCACTTGCAACCGTAGTAAAACTCTGGGCCGAATTGGCATCCGCCAGTGTGAAATTAGCCGCATCAGATGCAGGGACCACTAAAATACGGTACTCCAAAATATTTGACTCATTGGCCGGTTTTTTGAAGCTGACTTTGATGTCACTGGCTGTTCCTGTATTGCCATTAATAACAAGTGACAATCCGCTGACCGCCTGCACTGTCGAGCCGTCAGACAACGTAATCTCAGCAGCGGAAGACAGGGCGTAATTCCCGCTATAATTGTTATTGGCTACCGAGAGAACATACACCCGGTACTTGGTTCCGTTCTGGATCAAATGACCGTCAATGTCTCTGGCATTTGCGCCTAGCGTTTGAGTCAGCGTATTTCCGGCCTTATATACTGTAGTAAAGTATCCGCTCGCACTCGCCTTAGCCAAGTCGAGCGTGGTCGTTGCCTTTGCTACGATAACCCGGTAATGATTAATATTCGATTCATCCGATGCCCGGTTAAAGGTGACTTGCAGATCACGACCATCGCCGGAGTCGCTGATATCGTTCAGTACAGGAGTCGAAGTGGCGCCTACGCCGTAGTTGTTCCCCAGCGCAATTTGCGACGATTCACGGGACAACGTATTGTCTCCTGCATAACTTCCTCTGCCGACGGACAGAACGAATACGCGATAGCTGACTCCGTTGCGGATCAGATCTCCATCGACATCTCTTGTGCTGCTGGATAGGACTTTGCTGAAATTGCCTCCTGTATTCACCTGCGTATAATTTCTGCTATCTACATCATTGGCCTTGGCTAGCGTAAAGCTGCCGGATTTGGAAGCTTTCACCACCAAAATGCGGTAGTAACTGATATTGGACTCATCGGACGCCCTGTCAAAAGAAACCAGCAGATCACGACCGTCATTATAATCATTTACGTCGCTAATATACAAATTCGAGATGGAGCCCACACTGTAATTATTCAACAAGGTGATGGCGCTGGATGCGGAGGACAATGCGTTATTGCCCGTATTGCTTCCATTACCGATCGACATGACGAAGACGCGGTAGCTGACTCCGTTACGGATCAGGGCACCATCGACATCTCTTGATGTTGAGGACAAAGTTTGGTTTTGGTTATACCCCGTCTTGTTGAACTCGGTGTAATTAGAGTTGGATACAGCATTCGCCCGGGCCAGTGTAAAGTTCGAATAATCATTCGCCTTGACTACAAAGATCCGATAGCCCGATATTTTTGATTCATCAGAGATTTTGGTGAAGCTGACCCGCAGATCCCGGCCATCCCCGTTATCGTTTCTATCTTCAACCTGTGTAATAATAGGCGCTGCTACAGTTCCAACGCCCAGCGTGATGGCCGAAGATGCGGAAGATAGCTTGTTGGACGCGCTCGTATTGCTCACGGAGAGAACGAACGCGGTGTAAGAAACGTTGTTTTTGATTAGGTCGCCGGAAGTATCCCGCGAAGAAGAGCTTAGCGTTCCTGTCAAAGTGGTATTACTTCCTGTCGATTTGTTCACAGTCGTGTAATATTGGTTGGTATTGGCCGCAGCCAGATTAAAGCTGCCCGCATCTTTGGTCTTCACGATGAAAACACGGTAGCCCGAAATATCACTCTCCGCCGATGCACGAGTGAAGCTCACGGACAAATCGCGGCCGTCCGTGTAGTCGCTGATATCATTAGATCTTACATTCGTTGCCGCAGCTACGGAAACTCCCGTATCCAGGGTGAGCTTGGAAGAGGCATTGGACAATGCGTTGCCCGCATTGTTTCTTCCGACAGCCAATACATAACCCACATAGGATTGATTGGACTGAATAAGCGCTCCGTCCACGTCTCTTGTTCCCGAAGACATCGTGATGGCCGGATCGGAACCGTTTGGCCGTACCGTCGAATAATTGGAAGAAGTTACCCTCAGAGCCGAGGCCAGATTAAAGTTAGAGGCGTTCGCCGCCTTCACGATCAGAATACGGTAATGGTCCACCAACGATTCGTTGGAGGAGCGCGAGAAGCTAACCTCCAGATCGCGTCCGTCTCCTGCATTGCCTACATCACGCAAGGTGACGTAAGATACCGGATACAGCGTACCCGGCTGTTCTGTGGAGCTTCCGGTAACGATCGAAACCATCTTCGTCCTGGAGTTCCAGTTGACGGCCTCGCCGAGTGCCTCGCTGACAAAGCGGACCGGCACCATCGTTCTGCCCTTGATCGCCTGGGCCGGAACATCGAGCGACACCGTCTCGTTATTGATTGTCGCCGTTTTTGATTTGAGCTTTAAAACTACAGTTGTATTATTTTTGGTCGCAGTCACGGTTTGTGTCCACTGGTTCCAATCTACCGTGGCGTCCAATGCTTCAAAGATCGCGCGGAGCGGCAAAAGCACCCGTCCTTTAACAGACACCGGGGCCTGATCTGTAGCCAGTTTGTTGCCATCAATATACACGCTGATAGGCGTAGCGGCTTCCGCTGTATTTTGCAGCAGCATAGGCACGACCAGAATCGCTGCTAAAAGCATAGTCCATATTTTCCTCACAGTTTCATCCTCCCTCAATTTAAACAAAGCATAATTTTCTTATGACTATATGACGCGTCGGAGCTGATAAAAGTTTCTGCAATTTAGCATCCTAACAAAAATTACCCATCGCCAAAATTTTAGAACCCGAAAACTGAAACTAACTAGGTTGCCGAGCCGTAATACTTGTAGAAGGATAGCTACATAACTCCGACAATGAAAGAGGTTTCTTCTATATGAATATAAAAAAGATCGTCATCGTAGGCACCATGGCTTGCGTAATTACAGTGATCCCCGGCATTTCCGGCCATACTTCAAGCAAAGCCTATGCCGCCGTTTTTCCGGCGATGCTGTCCCATCTGGACAAATCGAAGGAAACCGGAAAGGACCGATTTATCGATTCCCTCGGCTTATCTGACGAGGGGGTATTGTATGACTCCTTGCTGGAAGGGCAGTCGCTGGCGGACATTGCGAAATCCAATGATAAGGAAGTAAACTCTGTCATCCAACTGCAGACGGAGCAACTCCAACAACAGTTGACCCAGCGTTTCGCAACAGGCCAGTTGAATGAAACAGCCTACAGGCTGCAAATGGAAGAAGCGCCGGGGATAATTAAAGATAGCGTTTATCAAACGTATCGCATTTTAGGATAGATCCGATCTCTCCATTCCTGAAAAAGGGCTGTTCCCAAGTCATCCGTAGATGAGGGAGCAGCCCTTTAAATTTTGCGCGGCCTGAGCCGGTGACAAGTCCCAATCGTCCTAATGCCGCTTCGGCAGCAGTTTAACGTACTCGTCCGAAAGCTTCATCAACTGTGTCACGTATTCATAATCGCTGCGGTATCCGGAAATATCCGGTACAGGCTCCAAGGTTTCCAGCGATATCGCCTTGCCATCGTCGAATCCCTGACCGGGCACGAACATGACCTCATTGTTGAAAAAAGAGCCTGTCGGCAAATAGTACCGCATCCCGGCCACATTTCGGTCGATATTCAGCAAATCCTGCCCAAACGCGGTGAACTTATCTTCCTTTAGGGACACCCCGAGCAGGTTAGCCATCGTCGGCATCATATCGACCTGGCCACCGGTCACCTTCGGAACAAGGCCCAGTTCTTGTCCCGGAATGTGAAGCAGGAACGGAATATTGAACCGGCTAATCTGGTCGTCATAGGCAATTCCGAGCTTCTCCCGGATTTCGTCCGCTCCCGTTTCGCTCGGCTGGATTCCGAAGTGGTCGCCGTAAATCGCCAGCATCGTGTTATCCCACATGCCGGCTTCCTTCAACTGCTCAATCAACTTCCCGATGGCATAGTCCGTGTAATTTACGGCAGTAATGTAATTGCCCAGATTCGTGCCTTTCAGGTCTTCGGGGAGTTGGATTTGCACCTTGTCTTCCGGGACTACGAACGGGGAATGGCTGGAAGTTGTGACAAACTGGGCGTAAAATGGCTGGCCCTCGCTCTCCAATTCGGTTAATCTCTCTATCCCGACCCGGTACATTTCCTCATCCGACGCCCCGAAATCATTGAAATGATCATTCTTAAAGGACGGCTTGTCATAATATTTATCAAAATTCAAGGCCGGGTACAGCTTATTACGATCCCAAAAAGTTACCGTATTAATATGAAAAGTGTTGGCCACATATCCATGCTGCTGCAGCAGGCGCGGCAAGCTTGGAATCTCACGGCTTCCATACCCTTTGGACATAGCTACCGCCGCCGTCGGATAGATCGACGTGTTGGACATGAACTCCGCATCCGAGGTATTGCCTGGACCGATTTGCTGGAAAATATGCGGGAAATAAACTCCGCTCTTAGCCAGACTGTTCAGAACCGGGGTCACCTCCTGGCCCTCCAGCTTCAGGTTGATCGGAAAGTTCTGAAAGGATTCCATCTGGATGACGATTAAATTCATCCCCCGTGCAGCTCCAAAATACTTCGGGCTATTCCCTTTACTGCCGTTGTCGTCCCCTGCCGTCCCGCGATACGGATACCCGGCCTGCAAATTCTCGACTTTGGCGATGGTCTCCTGGATATTGCCCTCCGCGATCATCCGCTCTTCCTCCCGGTTGCGAAGGGCGGCATCCGCTTGAAAATTCACGAAACCGATTTTTTCCGCGCGAACCAGCTCGTTATCGATTTTTTTGCCGGAACGGACAATCAGCCCGGATACGACTACGCCGATGATCAACACACTGACCATTCCAACTTTCCAGCCGAAGCCGGAACGGACGGGGCTGCGGGTACTTGTACGGAAGCTGAGGCTTCTGCTACGGCGTCGTTGCCGGATCATGTGAATAATGCCATTAGCAGCAAGCAGTACAAAATCGGAGAAAAACAAAAATTGTTCCGGACGGATCAGCGCGTTTACACTGGCCCGGATCTGCGGCACCTGATTTAGCTCGCTCAGCACCGCATAGGTGGGAACCGTTCCGAAATGTGCATAGTACAGAGTCGCTGCAAACAGCATAAATGAATAAATGAAGTTAAAGCTCCAATAGACTGGTCCTTTTCTTTTTACAGGAAAAATTAAATCTACTAGGCAAAGAATGGCCAGCATGGATATCGCTTCGGATAGCAAGCCTTGCAAGTGAATTCCCTCGTAGAAGAAAAAGCGCATCAGCCCGATTTTTAACAACAACAGCATGAAAATGAATATAAACTTTCCCTGATTCGATGAAAGCTGACTCCTCATTGCTTTATTCAACTCTTCTCTAATGATTTTACTGATTTTCCCCGCAAATACCGCATGATCCGCGGATTATGAACTCTGTAGGAACCACAAGCATCGGGGGTGCAACTTGGGGCGTGCGGATCATTTGATCCAACTGCTGAATCGCCTGCCGTCCGATGGTCTTGAAATCTTGCCGAACTGTTGTCAGAGGAGGCTGCATATACCTCGAAATCTCAATATCATCGAACCCGATCACCGAAACATCTTCGGGCACCGATAATCCGGACTCCGCCACAGCTTCCATTACCCCCGCCGCGCTCATATCCGAGCTGCATATCACGGCTGTCGGGGGCTCTGGGGATTGTAGAAACTGCTTCATCGCCAAATACCCGCTGTCTCTCGTGAAATCTCCAAAGTAAATATATTCGGACCGGTAAGGCAAATCCGCCTCCTGAATTCCCTGACGGTATCCTTCAAACCGCAGCTTACCTACATAGGAATCAAGATATCCGGCCACGAACGCAATTTTTCGGTGCTTCAACCCAGTAAGATAGTGCACGGACTGTTTGATGCTATCCATGTTATCCGAAGTAATATAACCCGCCCGAACTCCGAGCAGGTCCAAATCGATGAACACAGTCGGAATTTCGGACTGGAGCATTTCCTTAAAATTGAGATCATTCCGTTGAAAGCCGAAGATCAGCACCCCGTCCACATTCCTGCTCCTGCAATGACGCACCAGACTATAATCCGGATTCCAATCGATTTGAGCCAAGTAGATCAGATCATAACCCGACTCTTTCAGCGGTCCTTCCAACCCGGCAAGGAGCTGCACAAAAAACGGATGCGATAATCCAGTCGTCAAAAAAAGCCC
The DNA here is from genome assembly GCF_003337355.1 of Fontibacillus phaseoli. Taxonomy (GTDB): domain Bacteria; phylum Bacillota; class Bacilli; order Paenibacillales; family Paenibacillaceae; genus Fontibacillus; species Fontibacillus phaseoli. The sequence continues at coordinate 220,599 of NZ_QPJW01000007.1, forward strand.
CAAGGTCTGCGTACTGCCTTTGACGAGCCCCCGTGCCGTAGAGTTCGGAACGAACTGCTCTTCCTGAACGACCCGCATGACGCGTTCTTTCGTTTTAGCACTTACATTGGGATAATTATTGATGACCTTGGAGACGGTCGAAACCGAAACCCCGGCCGATTTAGCTATGTCGCGAATATTCCGAACCATGGCCCACCTTACTTCTAAACCATATTTTGAATCTATTCAAGAATACCCCGTTTCCCCCGGTGATGCAATGCGGACGAAGGGATGCCGGAACGCGCCACTGCCGCCTCCCAACCTATTTGCAGACCAAAAAAAGCAGAATAGTCCCTTATGAACATGCTATTTAAGGAAGCTCTCAATGGGATTAAGTAGTAACGATCTTTGGCAAACTACCGGGATTACCAAGTAAGAAAGGAAAGAAGTCCGCCTGATCCAATTGTTCATTCATCACATTTCATAAATAAACCAAATGGAGTATAAAATTCGTATTCTCCCTTACTCTTACACGGTATTTGATTACTTTTTCCTTCCCGTAAAGCGCGGTATTGTAGTGTTCACATAGCCTCTAACGAAACGGATTGAAGAACGTCCAATACACATTCGTAAAGTCCACTACTACACGGTCAATTGATACCTTCGCACCTTTCATGTTCAGCCCCCACCGGAAATTTTATAACGAATTTCCGTCTATATTTAGAGGGCAAGGTGGCTAGCCTTCACGTTGCCTTACCTGTATGTGTTGACTGGCACGTTACAAGATTATCTTTACAGCGTAATCATCGCTTTTTATATCCAGATCGTTGCGGAGTAAATAAAAATTATTAACAGCTTCTATACCCTTGGTAGTCGCTCTACGTTAGCAAAATGATGTTATGCGTTTATCAAAATAAACAAACCGCCCATGGCGGTTAGCTACAGATTCAAATTATTTTGGAAAAACCGTGAGAAAACAAAGGTAAGGTTTTTGAATCCAAATACGATGGTATCTGATAATTAGGGAGGTAATATGAAAGGAGAAGCTTGTTCAGGTAGTACCATTTAACGCTTCGACGAGTACGTACATTCAAATTCAGAAGAATTTCATATAGGGCTAATGAGGGTAAAGCTTAGTTCAAGACAGCCGCCCGATTCATTCGGCACTGGGTATGTCCTAAGTTTCATGATGAGAACAAAAAGAAACCCATCAAAATAATTTTGATGGGCGTAAACACGATAAAATTTAACTACTATAAGGATAATAGGACGATGAATCTTCGAATAGACAATTATAAACACTAGGTGTATCTTCTTGTAATTCTAAAACTACTCCAGGTACAGCTTTAGTCAACACATTGTCATCTAACACTGTGTACCCTTTGTCACTTAGAAATCCCCGTATTATTCCGTCTATACTATTTTGATTCGAAAGAAACGGCACATTGCTACTTTGTACTACAACAGTATTATCCTTTTTTTCATATTTAAGATACTTGACCACCGCATAAGGTGCAATCAATGACATCTGTACATCCACTCTGTAAATATTGCCGTTTTCAGAAATGAACTTTTCAAATAATTGGCTACCAAAGGGAGAATCAATGTCGGATAAATTTATGCAAATGCTAAAGCATTTTGAATAACTAAAATCCGTCATATTTTCTATATAATTGCCTACGAAAAGTTCTCTAAAATTCTGCAGATAATAGTCTCTATCTACATAAGTTGACAGAAGAAACGATAAATCACCATTTTTATAAACATTCTCTATAACTTTTACTATATCGACCAAAATAGTTTCCCTCCTTAATTAACAGGATAGCCATGAAGATTCCCTTTACCATCAATATGAACCTTTATTCTCACTGTACTATTATCCCAAATCTTAACTGTACCGTCCGGCTTGACAACTGTGCCATTCATCCAGGCTTGTTGAGTTAGTTCAACTCCATTCTGTCCGTCCGGCCACTGTGACTTACCTGACACATTGTTAGGGTGTCCTGGGACATGTTTACCTTGCTTCCCTGCGTCAACAGGTGGCGCGCCCTCCACAACAGATACTTTCCCTTGACTTGGTAATTTATCGCAAGAACCAATATTATGAACCCAAATTCCCAAATCACTTACAAAATACGTGTGGAAATCGGCAACAGTAAAGTTGTACACCTTGACCTTTTCTTCGTGCTTAACAATCTTAATGTTATCAATCGTCAAGGTGTTTCCATTGCTCTGCTGTAGTTTATCCCCTACCTGCAAGTCTACCGCAAGCACCCAACCTTTGCCTTCAACCCAAAATGGATGATTATCGGTTGTTTCAATGACTTGGTCGCCTACTGTAAGTTCATAGATGATTTCCTTTTCATTTCGATAAAGATGCGTAACTTCCTTGTAGGCAACCTCACCAGTCTCTTCATCCTTGGAAAGAACCTTATCTCCGACTTCAATGTCTTCGATATTCTTCTCCCCTTCGTCTGTTTGAACCTTAGTTCCAGAGGTGAAGCAGTTACATCCCAAAGTTTTGCCGGTTTTGCCGGTTTTGCCGGTCTTACCCGCTTGTCCCTTTCCGCTCGAAGTCTTTGATTTTTTGCCAGTCGTTTGATTTAATGAACTTTTTATGCTTCGTATTGGAACTTGAGGTGAAACATTGCTATACATTTCTTGCGCTAGTGGTATTGCCAGTACCCATTCTTGATAATATTTTTCTTCGCTTATACCTGATGCTTCCCAAAAAGTGGAGTGATAAGGCTTTTCATTGCTTTGATATCTTACGACACCATCTTCACCCATTAACCAGAACCCATATACAACACTATCTCGAATCATTGGTAATGCATGTATTAAAAAATCAGGAACATAATAATCTACAGGATTGCTTTTATTACATATACCATAATGTGCATTTCTTCCATCGGGGGAAACGCAGTAGTTTCCGCTCGGATCTACGTAACCTGTCGGATTATTCTCCACATACGTATACAAATTCAAACTCTGAGGATTATTAATCTCTCCTTCATACGTATCCTGACTCACAAACCGTCCGATTCCTGAGTCAAAATATCTTGCCCGCGCGTAAGAGAGGCCGCTTGCGGAATCATACCCAAGTCCCGTGTAGCCGAACAAGTTGTCCGGTCCCGGGTAGTTCAGGTCGAACTTCTCCGGTTTTTCCGGTGTGCCAAATTCCTCGTAGTGGTAGCGAAGAGCTACTTCACTGTTTTGGTTCAACAAGGCAAGCGGGCTGCCTAGCATGTCATTCAGGTAGTACAAGGTTTCCGGCGCAGTGTTCGGTGCTGCTCCGCTGACTCCAGGGGTTGGCTCCCAGGCTGTGCTGTCGTCTGCGCTTGGCAGATAGCTCATGCTGATCCGTTCTCCGCCTGCTCCGTAGACGTAAGACTGTACCCATTTCGTGCTGCTGGCATCTGTCGCATACAAGGGCTCTGGCAAGGGGCTTGTGATGTCATAGGTGAAATAAACTTCACTCTGCTGCTTCTTGTACTGCGGTTCCCAGCCACCAATCGATCCTGCCGGATGGCCGGATGGGTAACGGTTTTGCTGGCTGCCGCTTCCTACGGTAATGCCCATATATACTCGGTTATTATCGCCGTCATATTGGTACTCCGTTTGGTCGCCTGCCGGGTTTGTGTGGCCGATCAGGCGGTTTGCCGCATCCCATGTGTACGTCTCCAGTACGCCCGGTCCTGCAAAGGCGGCGAGCATAAGCGGGTCAAAAGCGTCCGGTCCGTATACTTGGTCCGTTACGCCGAGTTGGTTAGGATCTACCTGACCCGGGTCAATCTGCGACCGATCCATTTGCATTGGATCCATTTGCGTCGGATCCAACGGGTTCGAATAAGGGTTCAGTTGACCTGCGCTAGGCGGATTCGGAGTTACCGGACTTGTTCCATTCGGGTTCAAATCTGTTTGGTTCACACCGGTTCCTGCAAATGGGTCAACAAACGCATCCGCCAAAGGATTTACGGTATCCAGCACATCCGGAGTTCCTGATGCCATGTCAGGAACCAGAGAATTTATCGTTCCATAGACGCCCTGCGGCACCGTGATAAGCATCAGCGCCGCGGCGCTGTCGACGCCCGCTACCTGCAGCAGATTGCCGCGCATGTCGTAGGTGTAGTCTTTGTAGTCAGTTCCTTTGTCCCAACGGGTAAGCTTGTTCGCCAAGTCGTACGTATAATTCTCCACTTCCGGTACACCCATGACGGTTTGGGTCTTCTGCAGACGGTTGCCTGCCGGGTCATAGGTGTAGGATGTGGTTGAGCCATTCAAATTCTGCACTTCGACCAGACGGTTCAAAGCATCGTAAGTATAGTCCTCAATGTCCGCCGGCTTCGGCGTGTCTTGAGGGCGATCTTCATCCCGGCCTTGTTCCTGCCGCTCTTTATGGATGATGTTGCCCACCGGATCGTAAGCATATTGCAGTTGCTCGAGCAATTGCCCCCCGGTATTCCGGTGTTCAATTCCCACCAATTGTCCGAGCGCATCGTATTGGTAACTGCTGATCTCCCCGCCCTGCAAGGACCGGCTTGTGGCCTGACCGTTCAAGTTATAGTCATAGCGGGTCTTGTTCTGCTGCCCGTCCGTCACCTGGCTGATTTGACCAGCCTTGTCATAATCGTAGATGACTGAAGTGTTGTTCGGGTAAATGATCCGGCTGCGCTGGCCGGATGTCGTCCATTCATAGCGGACATTCTGGCCGCGCGGGTCGATCATTTCCGTCAACCGGCCCAAGGCATCATAGTTATACCGGGTTTGACCGTTGCCGTCATCCATTGTCAAACGACGGTCCGCAAGGTCGTATCCGTATTTGATATGTTGACCGTCCCCGTGCAGAATTTCGGCTAACCGGCCCCGGCGGTCATAATCGTAACGTGTCGACATTCCGTCAGGAGCAATTACAGACTTCACATTCCCGTTGCCGTCATAAGTCATGGACGTAGTTTCCTGCAGCGGGTTGACCGTGCTTTCCATAAGCCCACGGCCATTGTAGCTGTAGCTTGTGACCGCACCAAGCGGATTCTTCTTCGTAAGCAGGTTGCCCAGCGCATCGTAAGTGTAGGACGTCATATTACCTTCGGCATCCGTTACTTTGGTCAACTGCCCCAACTCATCGTAGTTGAATTTGGTGGTTTGACCTTTGGCATCCGCCAACTCCGCTACTTGGCCGAGCGCATTATAAGTATATTTCGTTTCATATCCCAGCGCATCACGAATCAAGGTTGTACGGCCCAACGGGTCATACTCGTACGCGGTCTTATTGCCTTGGGCATCCTTGTACTCGGTTAATCGGCCGCGTCCGTCTCTAACCTTGAACGTCTCTCGGGACAAGGGATCAATCGTGCCGCTCTCATAGCCGCGGGCATCATATTTGGTCGTCCATGTGATGTCATCCTTCAAGATGGTGGACGTCAGCAGATTCCCGGCTGCGTCGTAATCGTACTTGGTTTGGTTACCCAATGCGTCGATCTTGGCAATCATCCGACCTGCCGCATCGTATTCGTACCAGGTGCTGTTACCGAGCCCGTCTGTCTCTTTAATGAGCTGCCCGGCCGCATCGTATTTATACTGGATGACCGTTCCAAGCTCGTCCTTCACCGTAAAAATCTGGCCCAGATGGTTATACGTATACCGCATCGTGTTGCCCTCGGCATCCGTCATTGAAGCCATATTGCCATTGCCGTCATACGTATAAGTCGTGCTGTTGCCGTCGGCATCCACTCGTTTGGTGATCCGACCCATGCTGTCATATTCGTACTGGTTCACGCCGCCGCTGCCATCGCTCTCCTTCACGATGTTGCCGACCGCATCATACCCGATTTCGCTGAGATGGCCGAGCGCATCTTTGACCGAGGACATGCGATATACTTCATAGCCGTAGACTGTTTCAGAACCGGCTTCATCCTTGGATGTCATAAGATTCCCATTGGCATCGTAGGTCGACTCAGTCGCTTGTTGCAACGCGTCCTTGCTTGCCTGGATCCGGTCCTTGGCATCATAAGTAACTTCTTCAATAACCCCTTCACTGTCTCGGGTAGAGCTTATGCGGTGAAGCGGATCACGGTCAAACTCCATCACATAGCCAGTCGGATCTGTCAGAGCTTGAGCAAATCCGGCCCCATCAAGCGTATATTGGGTCTTTTCCCCGCGTGCATCTATAATTTCCGTTGGCACGCCCTTGCTGTCTCTTGCGATCGTTACGCTATTGCCGAGCGCATCCTCCGTGCCGGTCAAATTGCCTGAAAGATCATAGGTGTATACCGTAGCTTGATCGAGCGCATTTACAACCTCTGCCGGAAGGTTCAGATCATTGTATCGGATCACTGTGGATTCCCGGTTTCCGTCAGCCACTTGTACCTGGTTCCCCCGGGCATCGTAGCTCGCCGTAGTTTTGTAGCCGTTGCCGTCGGTCACTGCCGCCAAACGGTGGCTGGCATCATAATCATATTGCCAGTTCGACCCGTCCGGCATCCGCACCTCGGATAACAGGAACCGGTTCCCCCACTCATAAGCCGTCTTATTCCCCTGCGCATCGGTGCGCTTCGTTTCGCTGACCGACAATAAAGTCGCGGAAATACCGACCGGCGCGGAGCCTCCGGTACTTCCGGCAGCGGTATTCGCATTGCCGGTTCCCGCCCCGGTTGCCACAAGGGTTTCGGGATAGGTCAGAATCGTCTTCCCGTTTCCGACACCCACTCTAACCTTCGGAGTCTGGTTCGGTGTCATATCGCCGCCAATCGCAAAAACACCGCCTGCGACGACAGACATTTGATTGTTGACATTCACATTGTCGCGGACAAACAAATCTCCGCCTATGATGTTCAAATCGGCAAGTTGGTTATTGGAGACAATACCGCCCAGGGTCATCTCCTTCGCAATGTTCATAGTCACTTTCGTATTAATCGACAGGTCGCCCTTCACGATCACGGTTTGCGCATCAATCGTCAATTGCCCGCTGTTGTACGTCAGCACGCCTGCATACAACGTATCGTCGACTTTGACGGACGAGTCGTTGTTTAAGTGAATCGTACCGTTCGACCAAATATTTCCGTAGGACCCGCCTACTTTATAGGCATTCAGCTCCAGCTTCGTATTCGCGTTCAGGCCATTCTCCAAAATAAGCGTGCCGTAAATGCTGACGGTGATATCTTTATTCGTGTTGATTCCGTCGGCGATCAAAATGACCGGCTTGTTCGCACTGCCAAAGGTCACGCTTTCCTCAATATTCAACTGCGACGCCCGGACAATGGCCGGACCGCTTCCGCTGCTACCAGCAATTTTCTTCTTCACCGCATCTACATCTCCGGCGATCCCGGAACTCGCGGAAGCCTTGAACCCGTCCGCCTTCGTCTTAATCCCTGCTGCCAAGCTATCCAGATAATCTGTAATGACCGGCTTCAATCCCGGTACAATTTTGTATGGAGGGGCATTGCGTAAATTGTGCATCGTCCCCGACAAAATCACGACATCCGACTCCGGAATATCCCGCCCGTTGTTCGGGTCAATCGACACCAGTCCGGACGGCAGAGGGTCATCCTCTTCCCCACGTACTACCGGAGCAACTTTACCGCTATACTCGGCCGTTTCCGTCGAGCCATAAAAATCGGTAAAACCCGTCACCCTTTGATGCTGGTCGTAAGTCACACTCATCACTGCGGTTTGGGCCGGATCCGATACCGACACCACGTGATGGTTACCGTCATAGCCAAACTTCGTCACCGAACCGTCCACATCGGTAAAAGAAACCATATCCCCCGCGCCGTCATACCCAAATTCGAGCTTCCGGTTCGTGTGATCGGCGATCGACACCAGTTGGCCGCCTCCGTCATAGTCCAGCGTAAAGGAGGCCCCGTCCGTAACAACCTTTTGCAAAAGCTTATTTAGATAGGTCATCTCAATCTCATTGCCGTTCAAATCACGAATCAAGGTCAGCAACCCGTTTGTATCAAACTGGTAGCTGATTCCGTGCGGTGTCTCAAGCAAATGCCCGTTTCCGTTTTGCTGCAGAATCCAATCCGTTCCTGCCGGAGTTAAGAATTTGCCGCCCGTTATTGGAACAAATTCAAAGCGGGCTCCATCCGGCTGCATTAGCTCCTGTTTACCGTCCACCGGTGTAAGCCGCCATTCATAGGAATGATGCCACCCCAGCCCATTGACTCCGGTATAAGGATCACGGCTCAGGTAGGATATGCCGAAGCTGAGCGGCATTAGCGCTTGCAATTCAAGAGTATCCGTCGAATAAGCAAAATCTCCGCGCGCGGGCTCCACGACGCCGCTCCAGGATGGATTAACAATGCGCAGCCGCTTCTTGATCGCCTCGGCCGTAAAATTCGGCAAATCCGCTTGGGTCAATTGTCCGGTGGTTTGCGGATTGACGAGCAGGACCGACGCTCCGGTTACATTGTCTCCCTCGTTTACCGTACTCAGCCCGTTCCAGGCTGCTATTTCTTGTACCTTCGCATGTACGGAAGCTGAAGAATCCGCTTTGTAGTAATAACCGGCAAGCGCCCGCCAAGTGACAGGGAAGCCAGGTGCCACATAGCGAAGCACTTCCTTGATCTCGGAATAGCTTGAGGTTCTTCCATCCCGGTGGCTGCGGGCGGCAATCTGGATCCCTTGCCCTGCGCCCAGGTTCAGCGACTTGCTCCATTGTCCCTGCCCGTTTACCGTGATCCCGGTATGGCTGTCCACAAGATTCCCGCTGTCGTCACGCAGTTCCAGACTGACTGTTGATCCAGCTTCGGATGTGCCCTGAACCACTGTCGTTCCGGAATTCCCCGACTTCAGGGAAATCGATGCCGGCGGCTTAGGCTGAGTGCTGTTCACAATCTCAAAGCTGCCGATTTGACCGTAATACACCCCGCCGCTATAGTCAGCCGGGGTAACGGCGATATAATATTTACCTTCTGACAGGGGAACGCCCCCGATGTTGCCGTCCCACTCTACTTCGTGCACGATATACTCGCCTTGAGCATTCTTCGTCCGGTAGGTCCCGCTCGAAATGAGTTCCTCCAGTTTCGGAGACTCGCCATTGGCGCCCGGTGTGCACAGATTTATATTCACTTTATGTTCCGCCTGGCCGTTATCCGCGGCGCTGAAGCTAAAGCTGATGACCGTCTTCTCGCCCAGATCCGTATTGATCTCGCTCGGCGAGATGCGCAGATTGGTCGAAGCGTTGGCTTTCGGAATGCCCATGCCCGGAACGAACGGAACCGAAGTTACCAGCATCGTAAGGACAAGCATGCTGACCAGCAAGGCTCTTGTCCGGCCAGAGCGTATTTTATGAAATACTCTTTGCAACAAGTTCATATAGCTATATCTCTCCATTCACTAAATATATGGAATTACAACTGCCCGATCCGTTCCAGCAGCCTGTAAACGACAGTGGCAGCTTCCGCTCTCGTCGTTGTGGCGCGGGCGTTGATACGGTCACCGCTACCCTCTACGAGATGCAACGATACCGCCTGTTCCACGAGCGGCAGTGCCCATGCGCTGATTGAAGCGCGATCTTCAAACTTATCCAAGCCCGCCTCTTGTTGCTGTCCTTCTCCCAGCCGTTCTTCGGCGGCACGGACTAGCATCGCCATCATTTGTTCCCGGGTGAGGGCGTCTTCAGGTCTGAACAGCCCTTGATCGCCTTCCGCAATGCCTGCGGCAGCGGCAGCCTCTACCCAGCCGAAGCTCCACTTCGCGGAAGCGACATCCCGGAAGGTCGGCTGCGCTGGTGTGACCGGTGATATCCCAAGTGCGCCGGCCAGCATTTTACTGAATTGGGCCCGAGTTAAGGTATCCTTTGGCGCAAAAGCATCCGCTCCCATCCCGTCAACGATACCGCGGGCGGCCAGCACTTCCACTTCCTTCACGGCCCAATGGCTTGAATTCAGATCTCCAAAGCTTACCTTCCGCAGCAGCACGGCATAGGTGCCGGACAAACCGATCGAGGTGCGGACGATCCGTCCGTTGGAGTCAGACGTAGCCCCGCCAATATAGGTCCAATAGCCAAGTGCATTATCGTATCGATAAATGCCGAGCTTTTCCCGATGCCCCGTCCAGTAGGCCTCATCGTCGTAAGCCAGCGCAAGCTGTGCTTTTTTGCCGAAGTCTCCTGCGGCTTGAATGTTCCATACCGCTCCGGCCGCTTCCAGCACCCGCCCTTTCTCGTCCTTCAACGGTAAACCGGCACGTTCCAGCTCGGTCAGCGTGATTTCGGTTTCCTCGGCAAAAATCCCGGAGGCCACCTCCAACCGTACCCGTCCATCCTTCAAACTGGCCGTTCCGCCTTCCGGACCGATTGTAAACTTCGCAGATGCCTTCGCAGCCGAATCACCGCTCGTAGATCCGGAAGGGGATGAGCTTGACCCCGTGGAGGACGTAGGTCCCTCGCCTGCTGCCGGTCCGGTGTTATATTTGCCCAAGTCCAGTGAACCCAGCGAACCGTCCGTTTGGGCATAAACAAGACGGTCGCCGCTAAATCCTATGTATTTTTTGCCTGAACCGGTTTCACCCAGCGAATAGATCTTGGCCGTTGCCAGATTTACCCCTTTAAGTACTGCCTGTCCGCCCTCATTCACCAAAAATGCCGCCTGGGTGTCTCCTATCGACATAAAGGCGTATTCCTCCTGTTTACTGGTCATCGGGGTCAGATCCTGGGGCTCTGCGAGCTGGTCCTGAAGAAATACGACCGCGTATTTACTTTCCAGGCTTCCGTTCTTCTGTTTATACAGCACATATTCGCCGTTCGTCACAAACCAGTCCACCGCATGGCTGCCGCCCAAACTGACAAGAGAACGCGTTACCCCGCTGTCAAGCTCAAGTACGCTTAATCCGCCGTCACGAGCATTTTTGTAAATGACCCGTCCGTTAACCAGCACCGGATAACGCCCTTCGCCAAGCGAGGCTTCCGCCCCTGTTGCAAGATCATGGTAGACGATCCGGCCGTATTTCTGGTTGTCCGACCAGACCACCCCGCTGCCGTCAACCGACGGATTAGCATATTCCCCGGCTCTGCGGTTCAGCTTCTGCTCCACCCCGGTCGAAAGGTCGTAACTGTAAATATCCCAGTTCGCCGACGCAGGATCCTGATCTCCTTTATCTGCCCAGACGACCGTCGTTCCTTGGATATAAGGCACATCCTTCGCCGTATTCCGGGTTGTGATTGCTTTTACGGAACCGGTCACCTCGTCACGAGTATAAATCTGGGTCTCCCCGTCCACAGCCCTATTCAGCCACACGACAGTCCCGCCGGAGACGCTGGAGTCGGACTTACTTACCGCTCCGCTCATGACCGCGCCTTCCGCTGCCGCCGTTCTAGCCGGAACAACTGTCAATGCGCCCGAACTTCCCGCCAGACATGCCGCAGCCCACAGTAGACATAAGCGTCTCCAGTTACGCGTTCCTTTTCTTGTTGGTAACTCATTCATCCCTTAACAATCCCTCCATTCTTTATAAGACATAGTTCCTAAATCCTGTATCCTATGCCTTATATATATATCGGAAGTATGAATTGGAAAACAAAGGACATCAATTTTAAATAGTAAAAAATACCTATACAAAAAACAGCAGTCCGCTATAGCGAACTGCCGCACTCTTTTATTAATCAAATTGTGAAATCTCGCATCGACCGAACGGTCAAAGTTCCCGGTGAACCCAGAACAAAAGCCGCCTCGCTGTCGCTGCCGCCTCGGCGCCGGAATTCAACCGTCACCGGCTGCCCCGGAATCAGATCGAAGAAATTGTCCGTGAAGATTCCTTCCTCTTCGGCCTGCAGCCATACTTGTCTGGCAAGCTTATCCGCTTGCAGCGTGAACGTACTGCCGCCTTTGCCAGAAACCTCGGTAACCGTAATCGCCGCATCCGGCAACACCAACTCCCGGGATCTTTCAAAATAGACATGCCGGTTGGCCATTACCTGGCCATCGCCAGCTTCCAGGCTGACATGCAGGACAGCTGACTTGCGATCATGCCCGTCCAGCAGATCCGCCGACGGAAGACGGTGCACGACTGTCGCGGAATCGGCACCCAGGTTGACGTTATGCAACTGTTCCGCCAGCAGCTTGCCATCGAAATCATACAGCGCCAGGCGAAGCTTGGCCTGCAGCTCCTCCTGCAGGTCGGAAACGGCGTGAATCACCAGATTTGCACCCGGCGCCAGTGAACCGTCCACCGACAGCATAACTTCGCGGAAGCTGCGCCGCACGATATATTGCAGCGCTTTCCAGCGGCCGTAGTAGTCCATGCCCGCCCAGGAGGCGACCGGCCAGCAATCGTTCATCTGCCAATAGAGCGTACCCATGCAGAACGGCTTATTTCTACGATGCGCTTCGATCGCAGTTTGAATCGCTTCGGCCTGCAACACCTGGCTCATGTACAGAAACGACTTGAAATCGCGCGGCTCCGGTAAATATTGCTCCATATATTCCTTGATGAGCTGGTTGCCCCTGCCGTTCTTCTGATGGGCCAGCATCACTTCCGATTCAAGCTCGAGTTGCTCCTCTGTAGCGTACTTAAGCACGGAAGACAATTCAGGGAAGGATTGGAACCCGTATTCGCTCATGAACCGTCCCACGCGTTCGTTATAATTCGAGAAGGGTTCGACAGAGTGCCATACGCCCCAGTAGTGCACATCTCCCTCGCCCGTCACTTGGATCGCGTGCTGACGATCGTCGCCCGTCAGCACCCGCATAGGGGAAGACGGCCAATAAGCCACGCCGCCGCCCAAGCGCTCCACAATTTCTGGCAGCAGCTTATGGAAGATCGCTTCGTAATCCGACCAAATTTTCTCCCGCTGTTCCGGGGTATAATTCTTCTTCCAACCCCAGCCGCCTTCTTCATCAAAGTGCGCCCACGCCGAATCCATCTCGTTGTTGCCGCACCACAATGCGATACTTGGATGATTCCGCAATCGCTTCACATTATATTCGGCTTCCTTCGCGACGCTTTGCAAAAACGCCTCATCGCCGGGATACATGCTGCAGGCGAACATAAAGTCTTGCCACACCAGCAGCCCGTACTTGTCGCACAGATCGTAGAAAACGTCCTCCTCATATAACCCGCCGCCCCAGACGCGCAACATGTTCATATTAGATTCGGCGGCGGAGGCAATTTCGTGCCGGTAACGCTCGGTCGTTACTTCCGGAATAAAGCTGTCGTTCGGAATATGGTTGGCCCCTTTGGCAAACACAGGCACCCCGTTCAGCTCGAAGCGGAAGGACGCTCCCGCGGCATCCTTTTCGCAGATTAATCTAATCTGCCGCAGACCCGTTTTGATGGACCGCTCCGCTACCTCTTTGCCATCTACATCCTTCAGGCTTGCGCTAAATTCATACATCGCCGGCTCGCCGAGTCCGCGGCACCACCACAAGCGCGGTTCCGCAAGTTCAAGCTCCAGCTCCACCGTCTGCCGTCCCTGCTTCAGAGCGACCCCTCTCTGCCAGGACATTCCGTCTGCCGCTATCGCCAGATTGCCCCGCCAATCCGCGTCGGTTTCGATTTCCACCATTGCGGTTAGCTTCGCAACCTCCGCATCCACTTTATCCTGCCGGATAAACAAATCGGTCAGGCGGGGACCGGACCAGCCGAGCAGGGAAACCTTTCTCCAAATTCCGCTGGTCACCAAGCGCGGACCCCAATCCCAGCCGTAGTGATACGGCGCCTTGCGGGCAAACACGCTAATCCGGCGGTCTCCCAATCCGCCCAGCTCCGACTGGTCATTAGCAGCCGGGAGAGCATAGCCCAGCTTCTCCAGTTTGGGCAAGTCCTCCGAAATCGGCGAACGAAAGACGATGTTCAGAACATTCTCATCGCAAACAAGCAGTTGTTTGATCTCGGCGCTCCAGGCTCGGAACATATTATCTGCGGACAGGATATGCTCTCCGTTCAGAAACACGTCCGCATAAGTGTCCAACCCTTCGAATACTAGTTCAATATGCGAACAGGCATCCCAACTGCCATCCAACTTGAACGTCGATCGGTACTCCCAATCTTTTTTATCGATCCATTGCAAATCATGCTCGTTCGTTCCATAAAACGGATCGGAAATTTTCCCTTGCCGCAGTAAATCACTGTGCACCGTACCCGGTACATGCGCCGTATTCCACTCTGTCTCGTCACAAGCCTTAAAGCTCCAATTGTTCAACTCCTGTTGTTGTTTGCTCATAAGCCCTCCATGAAAACAAGTCTTATCTCCCATTATCCCTGTTTCTCTTTAAATATCAACATATTTGTTAGCGCTTTGTTAGATTAAATTTAGAACAAATTATCCTTCCCTGATTACTTTCTGTAATATAATATGAAAACACACCCTTAAAACAAGACAATCCAGGACAATAAAGAATAACTCAACACATTTAAAGTCCCCTAACAATTAGGTTACAATCTATGTGTAAGCGCTAACAAAAACCACAAATGAGGGGCGATGGAAGCATGAAGAAGAGTGTTCTACTCACATTCCTGATGGTTTTCGCATTATCCGCCATCCTGGCAGGCTGCGGCGGCAATAACGGCAACAGCAAAGCCGGAAATACCGGAAACACCGGAAACTCGGGCACAACCAATGCCGCGGGAGAAAACTCCGGAGATACCGGAGGTGAAGGAACTACGGAAAAACTAAGCGGCAAGGTCACCTTCCTGACAAACCGCACGGACATGATCGGCAAAGAGTACGACGAATACGTCAAACGCTTTAACGAGAAATATCCCGACATCAAAATCGAATTCGAAGCCAGCCAAACCGACTACAACCAGCAAATCAAAGTACGGATGGCCAGCGGTGAGTTGCCGGATCTGATGTTCATTCCGGACATTCCGAATTCCGATCTTCCGAAATATTTTGCACCGCTTGACGATTTGCAGTTTAGCAGCGAGTTGACCTTCAAAGATTTCAAATCGTTTGACGGCAAACTTTACGGTATCACGACCGGTAACTCGACTTCCGGGATCGTATACAACAAAAAAGCATTCGCGGATGCCGGTATTACGGAAGTTCCGAAAACCTGGGACGAATTCCTGGCAGCCTGCGAAAAGTTGAAACAAAACGGCGTCATCCCGCTCTCTTCCAACTTTAAAGACAAGTGGCCGCTGGGAAGCTGGGTATACGATATGCCGCGCATCATCGAGAACAGCCAAGATTTCCCTAACGAAAGAATCAACATGGACGCTCCGTTCTCCATGGACAACGGCTACGGTAAAGCGATGATGCTGCTGAGAACCTTGTCCGAAAATGGATATCTGGAAAAAGACATTAACTCCACCAACTGGGAGCAATCCAAAAAAGATATCGCCAGCGGCAAAATGGCCATGTATTTCCTTGGAAACTGGGTCATCAACCAAGTCATCGGCGTAGGTGCCGAATCCGACAACATCGGCTTCTTCCCGCTTCCTTATGATAATTCCGGCTCGAATCGCGCGCCGTTTAACCCTGACTTTTTCTACGCGGTGAACAAAGACAGCAAAAACCTGGAAGCGACCAAAGCTTTCCTGACCTGGATGATCGAAGAATCCGGTTACGAGGACTTCGCAGGCTTTATTTCCCCGCTGAAAGGCCGGGAATCCAAGCTGTCCCAACTGGCTGAATTCCAGGCTACCGGCGTGGAAATGCAAGAAGGCGTAGCTGATGATCCGAAGGTAATCGAGATCTCGAACAAAGCGCAAATCGACCTGCCTGCGATCGCACAGGAATTCGTACTTGCAAAAGACCCGCAATCGGTTTTCGATAAATGGAACAAAGCGTGGAACAAAGCGAAAAAAGAACTCGGTTATTAATCTGCTCAGTTTGCAAAATGGGTTATCGGATGGCGATAATCCATTTTGCTTTCAATCCTCAGACGCGGAAAGAAGGGATTTAAGGAATGTTCAGGACTATGACCTACAAGAAGCAAAAAAATATCATCATTTTCACGTTCCTGCTCATACCGGTTGCGTTGCTTCTGCTTTTCACCTATTACCCTGCCGCCAAGCTCGTTTTCTTCAGCTTCACGGATTGGGACGGATACAGCCCGGAGAAGCCATGGGTTGGCCTGGATAACTATAAGGAAGTGTTTTCGAATCCCGACATTTTCGGGGTCTTTACGCATAACTTCGCCTATTTTGTCATGGGATTGATCCAGAACGTCGTGGCGATTTATTTCGCCGTTGTTTTGAACGGCAGGTTGCGGGGAAGAAACGGCTTCCGGCTGCTCTTGTTCCTGCCTTATATTATGAATGGCGTCGCGGTAGCCTTTATGTTCGGTTATGTGTTCGATACTACGCAGGGTTCGCTGAATTTGTTCCTGAACAGCATCGGGCTAACCAAGCTGGGAGAAACCAGTTGGCTCGGCACCGCCGGACTCGTCAACTACTCGCTTGCCTCGACGGGGCTGTGGCGGTTCATGGGCTATAACATGGTCATCTATATCGCATCCCTGCAGGCTATTCCGAAGGACATTTACGAGGCGTCAAAAATCGACGGCGCGAATGCCTGGCAAACGTTCTGGCGCATTACCCTGCCCAACATGAAACCGGTCATCCAGTTGAATCTGTTCCTGACCGTAACGGGAGCGCTGGAAGTCTTCGACCTGCCGTTCGTCCTGACCAAAGGGGGGCCGGCCGGCGCGAGCCAAACCTATGTACAGCGCGTAGTCGAAACGGCCTTCGCCTTCAACAATTACGGTCTTGCGTCCGCTATGAGCATCATTCTGCTTTTCTTTGTCATTGCGGTAGTAGGACTTCAGCAATTTGTGCTTAGCAGAGGAGGAAACAACAAATGAACGCGAAAAAATTTACGTTAGCGGACGCGCTGAAATACCTCACTTTGCTAATTGGCGTATTCGTCGTCCTGTTTCCTCCCTATGTGGTGATCGTGAACTCTTTCAAAGCGGACGCGGAATTCAACACAGCCAGCACCATGGCCCTGCCAAAAAGCTTCTTCAACTTTGAGAACTTCAAGGTCGTCTTTGAACGGGGCGGTCTTCTTAGCGGGTTCGGCAATACGTTGATCATTATCTGCGTGGCCCTCGTATTTAACATCATGTTTGGCACGATGGTAGCTTATGTGCTGGGCCGATTTAATTTTCGAATGAAAAAAGCGGTTTTCGGCCTTTATCTGTTCGCTACCGTCATTCCCAGTATTACGACCCAGGTAGCTACCTTCGGAATCATCAAATCGCTGGGACTGTACAACACCATGGGTGCTCCCATCATTTTGTATATCGGAGCCGATGTTATCCAGATCATCCTCTATTTGCAGTTCATCCGCAACATTCCGGTGGATCTCGACGAAAATGCCATGGTGGAAGGCGCATCGCTCTTCCGGATTTACCGGTCGATCATTTTTCCGCTGCTGACGCCGGCAACGTCGACGTTGATCATTTTGAAATCGATCAGCATTTACAATGACATGTACACCCCTTATCTTTACATGCCGAAACAGAGTCTTGGCGTCGTAACGACCGTCCTTATGCGCTTCCAAGGTATCAACATCGCCAACTGGAATTTGATCAGCGCGGCAATTCTCCTCATTTTGCTGCCGACCGTGGTGCTGTATTTCTTCCTCCAAAAATATATCTTTGAAGGAGTAGCGAGCGGTGCGGTAAAATAGGAGGCAATCTGCAAGAAAGGACGAGGGGTTCTTTTGATCAAGCTGATCCGTAATCTATTCCGCAAATCCTGGATGATTTTTGCCAATCTGTCGATGCAGAAAAAACTGGTAGTCATTTTTGTATTTTTAATTACTCTGCCGATCACTTATGTCAGTTACTCTTCCTACCGCTCCAATTCCAACTCGGTCCTCGCCAGCACGACGGCGTCGGCAGGACAGATGACTGACAACGCGATGGATAAAGTCGACAGGTATATTGAGGATCTAAAGCGGTATACCATGCTTCCCCTATATAACAAAGACGTTCAAAAATATCTCGACCAGCAGGGGACGGATTGGGATAAGAACTCGACCGTTAATATGTTTCTCATGTATCTGACGAACACGAAGGAGGAAATCTCCGCCGTCTACATGACCGACCATTATGATGCGATTTTTTACTATAACAAGCCCGGTCTTAATGAGCTGTATCCTTACGAGAGACTGGCGGAATGGAGAACGCGCACCGAACAGGCAGGCACCGCTCCGGTGTTAACCGGCACGCACCCGGTTCGCGTCAACGGCTCCGAACAACGGCAAGTGTTCACCGTCATGCGTTCCATCCAGTCCGTCAGCACCCTCAAAAATATCGGAATGATCGTCATTGACGTCGACTTAAGCTTGTTTGAGGATATCATTCAGCCCTTGAACACGGTGACCCACGGCGACACCTGGATCGTGGACGAACTGGGCAAAGTCGTTTATAATCGCGATCCGTCCGAACTCGGGAAAGACTTGAGCGGAAGTCCGCTGCTGGCCCAGGCGACGGGGCAACGCGGCAACTTCCGGCTGGACATCGGCGGCGAGCCGTATATGGCGGTCTATTCCGTTTCCAAGAGCACGGGATGGAAGACGCTCGTCTATATCCCGCTCAAGGAACTGCTCGCTCCAATGAAGCAGAGCCGCAACGCTATGATGATCATGACGCTGTCGATCATTTCTTTTGCCTTGCTGGTGGCCATGATTATTTCCTATGCGCTCACCAAGCCGCTGAAACGCACGGTCCAGTTAATGAAGCAAGTACAGCGCGGCAAGCTGGATGTCCGGGTGAACGTCAAATACAACGATGAGATCGGAATGCTCGGCAGCCACTTCAACCGGATGCTTGGCCGGATTCGCGACCTGCTTCAGGAAGTTTACGAAACGGAGAAAAGCAAACAAAAAGCGGATATCCTGGCACTGCAAAACCAGATCAATCCGCATTTCATATACAACACGCTGGAATCCATCCGCATGCTGGCTGAACTGAACGACGACGACCGCGTCGCCGAGTTGACCTATTTATTAGGCCTGCTGCTTCGTTACAGCATTACCCGCCGCAGCGATGAAATCGTAACCGTCCGGCAGGAGCTGGAGCATGTTGAAAATTATTTACAGCTTCTGCAACTCCGGTTCCCGGATAAAATCAGCTATCAATTTATGATCCCGGAAACCTATTACGACTTGTCGATTATAAAGCTGGTGTTTCAACCTATTGTAGAAAATGCCATTTTTCACGGATTGGAAAAACAAGCCGAACCTGGATCCATCACGATAACAGCCTGGAACGAACGGGACGATGTGATGTTCTCCATCCATGACAACGGGGTCGGCATGAGCGAAGAAAGGCTGGATTCGCTCAACCAAAGCCTGACCGACGGGAAGACGGATAAATTCGGCATCGGTCTGCGCAATGTGAATGAACGTGTCAGGTTGCATTACGGAGAAGCTTCAAGTCTTGTGGTGAACAGTACGCTTGGAGAAGGAACCACGGTCATCCTGCGCATCTCGGGCCTCATGAAAGCCGGGGAACCGGAAAGATATCAGTAAAGGGGGAGTACGTTATGCTCAGGATCGTTATTGTCGATGATGAAACCTCCATTCGCGAAGGATTGGCGAAGATGATTGGCAAAGAGAGCGACCGGTTTCACATTGACGGCTCTTTCTCTAACGGGCAAGAGGTGCTGGATTTTACGGCAGATTCCGAGTTTGACGTTGTCATTACCGATATCCGGATGCCCCTGGTTGACGGTCTGGAGTTGACCCGGGAATTGAAACAAATCCGGCCGGATACCCGCTGCATTATCATGAGCGGATTCACCGATTTCGAATATGCCCGGCAAGCGCTCAGGTACTCCGCGGTAGATTATTTACTGAAGCCCATTAACAAAAAGCAGCTATTCGGGCTGCTATATCAATTGGACAATGAAAAGGAACTGGCCTTGGGCAAAGAGCAACAATTGCGCTCCAAACTTCTCCTCACTTACCTAAGAAGCCTGCCTTCTCTTTGCCAGCAGATGCCTGAACTGATCTTGCCCTTACCCCATTTTTCGGTAACGATTATTAAAGGCAGTGATTTGGAGGCGCTTCACTCCAGCGTCACCCTGCTAAGGCGTCTGCCTCAAAACCGGTTTGACGTTATAGATACAAAGGAAAGGGAAATTACCCTGATTACCTATTACGCAAACCCACCGGGACCGGAGGAAATAGCCCGTCTGGCCGAATCGCTGCGGCAGTTCCCCCACCCCGGCATCGTACAGGCCGGCTCCAGTCCCGGATACACGGATCCAGCGAATCTCAGCAGGGCTTATTCAGAAGCGAGACGGGCCTGTGATCGCGGGATGTACTGCAAGGAGTCTTGGAGCTATTGCTCTTATATCCAGGAATTCGGGGAAGAGCTTGAAGTGAACGAACTGTTTGCCCGAAACCGGGAAGCCCTGGTTCAATCCATGCAGGTGTTGAATATCCAGCAAGCGCTAAAATATCTGGAGATGCAGTTCCATGAACTCGAACTAGCCAAAGCTTCTCGCGAGGCTTTAATCCGGCTTTGCGAACTGGCCTTTGAAGCCGCCGGTACCGAGTTGCATGAATGGGGAAAAATCTTCGGGCCCGCCATCCCTGCTTGGTTGGAAGAACAACTCCAGTCTTGTCTGAGGTTTGATGAGATGAAAGACAGCTTTACAGGCGAGTTCTCTACAGGCCTGCAACAAATCCGGGAAGGGCGGCTTACCCAGGGCGGAAAGTCCGTAGAAATCGTCAAAAAATGGATCGCCGAGCATTACGACGAGCAGGCAGAGCTCGGCAACCTGGCCAGCATGGTATACTTGACGCCCAGTTATCTCAGCAAACTGTTCAAGCATGAAACCGGCCTGACGATCACCGACTACCTGATCGAAGTGCGAATTCGCAAAGCCAAGCAACTGCTGCTCCATTCCAGCGAGCTGAAAATCCATGAAGTCGGCACCGAGGTCGGCTATCCCGATCCCGCCTACTTCAACAAATTGTTCAAGCGGATCGTCGGCGTTACTCCCAATGAATACAAGAAAATCAGCAATCGTAATAATGTCTTCTAAAAGGTGGACATAAAGGCTTTTTTGTCTATCTGGAGAGTAAATATAAAGAAAGCGAATTGTCATGGGAGTCCTCAGATAAATCTAAGTAAAGAGATACCTATTTTTGTGCTCCACACACGAACAGAACCCCTTAGGGTCCACCTAAAAGCGGACACTAAGGGGTTCTCTAATACACTATGTAAATGTGCATATATTGTAGAAGTTAACACTCCGAGGTACTAAATGGCCTTTGCGAGTGTCCACTATTTAAAAGACAATCTACAAAAATTCCACCATACATGGACATATCGAAATTAAACTCTCCTATAATCTCTCCGTCCAATTTTTACTAGATATCCGTTCTCTCCACATTCCGGATCGTCAAATAGGCAATCAGGACGCCGGCCAGAGCGACCGTAGCCGGTATATAAATAATGGAATTCAAGGTGAACTCCGTACCGCTGCCGATATTCAAAACCGCCATAAGAATAATCCCGGACACGATGGTTGCGGACACCGAGTAATTTCGCATTCCGAAGTAAAGCGGGACAAGACTGATGCAACTGGTCATGGCTGCGCTCACCAGAAATCCGACTCCGTAGTCCACCATCATCCCATTCGTCAGATCCTCATTTACGAAAAGAGCAAATCGATTGAAAATATGAAATCCAGTGAAGATCAGTACCCGGGAAAGAATGCCGAAAACAAAAGTAAACAGGAGAACGATCAGCATTTTTGCCTGCAGGAATTTTTTCCGGCTTAAAGGGTACATGAACAACACGGTCACGGTTTTGTTTTTGTATTCATCGATAATGAACTTAGATAACAGTACGGAAGCAAAAATGATGAATATGAACGAAGCGGAGTTCGTCAGCACGTACGCTTCCTTGTAGCTTCTCAAAGGCTCGTCGTAATTTACCCCGATGAGGGAGCCCATGAATACGATAATGGCAATGAATCCGCCCAGAATGATACCTTTGAGTTTTTGTTTTTTCAATTCCAGTTTCATCAAATTTAGCATTCAGGCCGCCACCTCCTTTACACAATATCCTTGACCTCAACATTCCGGATGGATAAATACGCGATCAGAAGACCGATGACGCCAATTGTTGCAGGGATAATAAAAATCGAACTCAATGTTGAATTGGATCCATTGGTAGAATTCAGTATAGATGCAATGATAATTGAGGATATGATCGAGGTGGCAACCGAATGCTTAAGCATCCCGAAATAAAGAGGAACCAGGCTGATGCAACTGACCATAACCGAATTCACGAGAATGCCAATGCCCTGTTGCAGCAGCAATGCGGTCTCTATTTTACCCGGAATAAATTGAGCATATTGGTTATACAAATAGAAGCCGGAGAAAGCCACCACGCGGGAAATAATTCCGAAAAGGAACGTAAACAGGAAGACAACGGCGATTTTGGCAGTGAGCAGTTTTTTCCGTTCCACCGGATACATAAACAGCACCGTGATGGAGCCGCTTTTATATTCATCAATAATATACTTGGCCAAAAGGACGGACGCGAATATATTAAACGTTATGGATGCTAACGCATTGATAAAGGCAATTATTTCATCATAATTGGAGAACGGCACCTCCTCCGTTTTATCATAATTTAGAAGGATAACAAAGATCATGATCACGAACGTTGCGATGAACCCTCCCAGAATATTTCCGCCAATCTTATACTTTTTTAATTCCAGTTTCATTAAATTAAGCACTCAGGCCACCCCCGTTCAATAGCGAGATAAAGTAATCTTCCAGCGAACTGTTCTTTTTGTGAATCGAATCGATCATTACATCGTTCATGATCAGCACTTTGCTGATTTCGTTCTGCGCGGCACGGGCATCATATACGCGGAGTGTATGCTCGTCGATGACTTTGAAGTTGGTCAAATTCAACTGGTCCGACAAAAGGAATGCCGCCTTCTTGCTATCGCTCACGACCAGCTCAATATATTCGGTGTTCCGCTCCCGCACCCGTTCCATCGGAACTTCTTCGATCAACCGCCCATGATTGATTACACCGATCGTGTCTGCCATTTGTTCCATTTCTCCCAAAATATGACTGGATATGAGCAGCGTCATCCCGTATTCTTTGGACAGCATTTTGAACAAGTCACGAATTTCCTTGATCCCTACCGGATCCAGCCCGTTAATGGGCTCATCCAGGATCAGCAGTTCGGGCTTGGTTATAATCGCTCTGGCAATCCCCAGTCTCTGCTTCATCCCGAGTGAGAAATCCTTTACCGGTTTGTGATCGATATTTTTCAAATTTACCAGTTCAAGGGCGTCATCAATTGAATTCTTGTTATAGTAACCCATATACTCGCAATGCAGCTCCAGGTTCTCTCTCGCTTTCAGCTTGTCGTAGAAAATCGGATATTCAATGATCGTCCCCATCCGTCCCAGCAATCCGTACGACTTCGGCGTCAGCTTTTCTCCAAAAATTTCGATTTCTCCGCCAGTCGGTTTTACCAAATTCGTGAGCATTTTCATGACCGTCGTTTTACCCGCGCCGTTCGGCCCCAGGAACCCGTAAATCTCTCCCTGTTGAATGCTCAGATTGACATCGGAAACCACTTCTTTTCCCTGAAACACTTTAGTTAATCGGGTCGTTCTGACGATATGGCTCATACCCTGACCACTCCTTTGCTTCTTGCTTATTCTTATAGTTTTATTGTAAAAGCCGATTTTATCGTAATTATTAATCAAATCTTACTTAATTCTTAAGTTCCGGCGTGACCCAGCAAAAAAGCCTATAGCAAGCAGACCTTTCTGCCTTCTATAAGCTTTTGCTTCAAAATTAATACCGGAACGGCTTCAATTGCACGGTGAAAATGGTTTTCTCGTACGGCCTGCTATAAAGCGTGATATCTCCACCCATATTTTGCGCAAGCCTCCGGGTGATCGTCAAACCCAGACCGCTTCCCTGGTAGGATTTGTTCCTGGAATCCTCCAGCGTATACATCCGCTCAAACACCTTATTCTGGTGAATCTCCCCGATGCCCTTCCCCTGGTCCCATATGTCCACGCATACTTGTTCACGTTCTTGCCTTAAGGTCAAACCAATGACGTTCCCTTCGCTGCCATAGCGGATCGCGTTGGAGATCAGATTATTCAGAATCCGGTCCAGGGCATTTTCATTAGCGTAAGCATATAGCGGCTCGTCCGGAATCTTAAGTTCCACTTTAATCCCTTTGCCGGTGAGTACGTCATAAAAGGCCAGCATGTTTCTGCGGCAGACTTCATTCAAATGGACCCGGGTCAGCGGCATAGGCTGATCCCCGGACTCCAGCTTCGCCAAGTCGAAAAATTGCCCGATCATCTCTATGACTTCATAGGCTTTACGATGCACCTTAACCAGCAATTCCGCACGTTCCTCTGCAATCATATCCGGATCAAGACGAATCGTTTCTATATAACCCAGAACGACGGTAAGGGGCGTCTTCAAATCATGCGATATGTTGGACAGCATCCGGCGAATAGACTGCTCGGTCCCCGTTCGCTCCGCAAGAATCCGCTGATTGTACTCCAGCACCCGGTTAATGTCGATCAGGATCAGCCTGAGCTCGGGATCTTCCGTAAACAACAGCAATTTTTCGCCGGTGTCATCGGCAAGAATCCGGCTCAGCTTGTCGTGCACGCGCCGTAGCTGATGACTTCTTTTCCTGTTGGCATAATGCTGCCTGTAAAGCAGGCCCGACAAAATTAATATAATGCCGATCAGCACAGGCTCCATCATTCGCGCCCATCCCACTTGTATCCGATTCCCCACAAGGTTTTCAAGTATTTCGGGTCGGATGGATCTTCTTCGATTTTCTCCCGCAACCGGCGGATATGTACATTGATGACGTTCTCGTCACCCAAATAGTCGTCATTCCAAATAAATCCGTAAATCTGCGCTTTGGTAAATACGCGGTTTGGATTCTTGAGGAACAGCTTAAGGATTTCGGCCTCCTTGGCCGTCAGCTTGATGTCCTCGCCGCCTCTGCGAACGACGTAGTTGTCCAGATCGACGGTCAATCCATCCAGATTCACGATGTCATCCTGTTTCTCCTCCGGCTCGCGCCGGGCATATAACGTCGCTCTGCGGATCGCCGCTTTAATCCGGGCCGTAATCTCGATCAGGGAAAACGGCTTGGAGATATAATCATCCGCCCCGAACCCGAGGCCAATGGCCTTGTCGATATCATTGTCCTTGGCGGACATGATCAATATCGGAACCGAACTGGTCTCCCTCACGATCTTGATCACCTCGATCCCATCCAGCTTAGGCATCATAATATCGACGACGAGCAGATCAAACGGCTCGCTCCGGAACCGCGCAACGCCTTCTTCGCCGTTATCGGCGGAAACCACCGCGTACCCTTCCTTCTTCAGATATCCGGCCAGCATCTCCACGATTTCGGCATCATCTTCAACAAGCAAAATCCTATGCGGCACGTCCACCCCACCTCTCAACTTTTCCCATTATACTATTTTTGTGAATGCTGCGGGACCCGCGTATAATAGAATTGCAAGCCGATTTGGAATTTTTACGGGTGCAGGTGATTGATTTGTCCAATTCCATCCTAACCAAAAAAGCGTTAGCCGCCTCCTTGAAACAGATGATGGGGGAAACTCCCCTGAATAAAATCACGGTCAAGCATTTGGTCGAGGATTGCGGGCTGAACCGACAAACCTTCTATTATCATTTTCAGGATATCTATGAGCTGCTCGGCTGGATTTATCAGACGGAAGCGGTCGATACGATTGCGGAATACCGCAGTTATACTACATGGACCCATGGCTTCCACAAAATTTTTACGTATATCGAAAACAATAAAGCCTTTTGCCTGAACACGTTGCACTCCCTGGCCAGAAATCATCTGGACACCTACCTGTACTCGGTGACGAATCAGTTGATCATGGGCGTCGTTAATGAGGTTTCCTGCAACAAGCAAGTCGAAGAAAAAGAGAAAAAATTCATCGCCAATTTCTATACGCTAGCCTTTACCGGACTCGTGATCCAGTGGATGCGGGACGGAATGAAAGAGGAGCCTCAGGCGATCATCGAACGCTTAAGCGAATTGGTGGAGGGAAACTTTGAACGGGCACTGCAGCGGTATGAACAAAAAACGAACTGACAGGACAAG
Source organism: Fontibacillus phaseoli (assembly GCF_003337355.1). Lineage (GTDB taxonomy): Bacteria > Bacillota > Bacilli > Paenibacillales > Paenibacillaceae > Fontibacillus > Fontibacillus phaseoli. The sequence goes on from NZ_QPJW01000007.1 coordinate 246,657, forward strand.
ACCTTCAGCCGGGAATCGTGTTCCTTGCAAAGGTCTTTTGATTATGCTCAAGTTGTCGAATCATCTCGTAAAAGGTCGATTTGCTATACAATGATCACCCGATGTCCAAAAACCGTACACTCGCCCTTCATTGACGATGTTCCGCTCCGAAAAAAAGGACTACATTAAGGATGTTCCTATCGAACAATACCTTTGTTTTGGAGGCGACGGGTTATGACAGTGGATGTAAAAGACAGACAGGTTTACTTTGTCGGCGGAGGCATCGCTTCACTTGCGGGGGCGGCCTTTCTGGTGAGAGACTGCGATTTTCCCGGACATCAAATTCATATCATCGAGGAAATGAAAATACTCGGCGGCAGTAACGATGGAGCCGGGAATGAAGTGCAGGGCTATGTCATCCGCGGCGGCCGGATGCTGAACGACGAAACTTACGAAAATACATGGGATTTGCTAAAATGTATCCCCTCGCTGGACGATCCGCAGGTGTCCGTGCGCGATGAAATCGTCGCTTTTGACACGGCGCATCCGACCCATTCGAATGCCCGGCTTGTGAACAAAGAGGGGCAGGTCGAGGATGTAACGTCGATGGGTTTTGATATGGCCGACCGGCTCGCCATGGCGAAGCTGATTATCACACCGGAAGATAAAATGGGCAAGGCCCGGATCAACGACTGGTTTGGCCCCCACTTTTTCGAAACGAACTTCTGGTTCATGTGGGCGACCACCTTCGCCTTCCAGCCGTGGCACAGTGCCGTGGAGCTAAAAAGATACATGATCCGCTTCATGCATGAATTTCCGCGGATTCACACGCTCGAAGGCGTCACGCGCACCCCATATAATCAGTATGATTCCATCATTCTTCCGCTGCATAAATATTTGGAAGGACACGGCGTCGATTTTGAAATGAAATGTACGGTAACCGACCTTGATTTCAAAGACGGCGACGGCATTACCGTGACCCGCATGCATTACGTAAAAGACGGAGCGGAAAAAGCGCTGGATCTCAGCGGAAATGATCTGGTGATCATCACAAACGGCTCGATGACGGAAAGCTCCAGCCTCGGTTCGATGACCACGGCACCGGTGCTGAACGGCAAAGGCAGCTCTTGGAAGCTATGGGACACTATCGCAGCCAAGAAATCAGGCCTTGGAAATCCGTCTTCCTTCGACGATCACATCGACGGCTCCAAGTGGGAATCCTTCACTGTAACTTGTCAGGACTCGCGGTTCTTCGATCTCATGGAGGCGTTCTCCCGCAATAAGGCAGGTACGGGCGCTTTAGTAACTTTCAAGGAATCCAGCTGGCTCATGTCCATCGTTCTGGCGCATCAGCCGCATTTCCGCAATCAGCCGGAGCATGTGAAGGTGTTCTGGGGGTATGGGCTGTATCCGGACCGGGTTGGGGATTTTGTGAAAAAGAAAATGAGCGATTGTACCGGGGAAGAAATTCTGACGGAGTTGCTGCATCATTTGCATTTTGAAAAGGACATGGATGCCATTATCGCTTCGGCCAACTGCATTCCTTGCATGATGCCGTTCATCACGGCCCAATTTATGCCGAGAGCGGTTAGCGATCGCCCTAAAGTCGTTCCGGAAGGTTCGACGAACCTGGCATTCATCAGCCAGTTCTGCGAGATCCCGGATGATGTCGTCTTTACCGAGGAATATTCAATCCGGGCTGCCAGAATCGCCGTGTATACACTGCTCGGGATGGATAAACCAATCTCGCCGATCAACCAATATCATTACGATGTGCGAACCCTGCTTCAAGGATTTGTTACCTCATTCCGCTAAAATGCAAAAGAGCTGCGTCCTTTTTTAGGGCACAGCTCTTTCATTCACTACCGCCAAGGATCACTCGCTGAATCTTCATCATCCAGGCTCCCTTCATGCAATCGGCTGCTTCCTTTGCAAATCTTCATATTTAGCCTTGTTATATTTATTGATCAATGTATCAAGAAGCAGGGATTGATTGAGTACAGCCTTATGACGCAAACCGTACCGCTCAGCCAACTGGTTTAATATTTGTCTCTCTTTTTCAATTCTCACTTTGATATACTCCTTATTGTTCATAGCGTCTCACCCTATGCATAGTTTAGTGAATGTTGCCAAATAGCGCATATCGAGACATTTTGCATATTATAAAAAATTCCAAATTTAGAAATGAAATCATGACCACCCGTCCAACGGGTGGTTTGCTCTTGGGGTATAACCCCCTGTTGCCAAACTGCGCCTAAAGACGCTAGCCTGACCACAAATCTG
>NZ_QPJW01000008.1 GCF_003337355.1 Fontibacillus phaseoli
ACGGGGGTAACCTCTCGTTCCCCCCTTTTCACCCATTCCATAACCTAAAGAGAAACCCATGGTCTAAGTTTGACCATGGGTTTCTCGACAATCTGGGCGCCCAATAGGGCGCTATTATTTTTGTTCCGACCGGAATGGACCTGGGGCGAAAAATTAACCCATAGACGTATTAGCTTGCGGGCGCTACACTAGGGAAGTCGACAGAGAAATAAACATGGTAGGAGCTTGTAAAACGTGACCTTATCAGATCGTATTCCATCCTGGAAAAAACTTAGCCTTTTTGCCGTGACATGGCCCATTTTCATTGATTCCGTACTTCGGATGATGCTGGGTACGGTGGACGTATTTATGTTAAGCCGCATATCCGACAAGGCGACAGGGGCGGTAGGTTTAGCCAATGAAATTATTTATTTCTGTATTCTGATGTTTGGCTTTGTGGGAATTGGCACCAGCGTTGCGGTTTCCCAGTATATCGGCGCCGGGCGGGAGAAAGAGGCGAGCCGCATCTCGGCGCTGGCGATTACGATGAACCTGATTTTCGGGATTCTCGTTAGCATTGTCCTTTTTCTTTGCGGCGAGCCTCTCCTGCGGCTCATGAACCTGGATCCCGAACAAATCGGGATTGCAAGCCATTATTTAAAGATCATCGGCGGTTTTATATGGATTGAAGCACTCTCTTACGCGGTTTCGTCGGTAATCCGTGCGAGCGGACAAACGAAAAGCGTGATGTATGTAACTCTAGGTGTCAATATCATCCACGTAACGGGAAATTATTTGCTTATTTTCGGAAACTGGGGCTTTCCGGAATGGGGCGTTACGGGAGCGGCGATATCCACGGTCGTCAGCCGTTTGCTTGGCATCGTGGTTCTTTTCTTGATTTTATATCGTCGGGTTCCCTCACCGATTCGTGGAAGGGATTTCGTGACATGGAAGGGCTCTTATGCCAAACAGATTATGAGTGTGGGCTTGCCTGCTGCAGGCGAGCATCTCGCTTGGCAGTCGCAGTACCTCATGATCATGAGCTTTGTCAATATGATTAGCATCACGGCGTTAAACACCCATGTATACGTTATGAATGTATCAAACTATTTTATGGCGCTTGCCATGGCGATCGGGGCCGGTACGGAAATCATCGTCGGACAAATGGTCGGTGCGGGGGAAATGAAAGCGGCGTACCAAAGACTCATGAAGAGTGTGAGGATCAGCTTCGTGTTGACGTTAGCCATTGTCGGTACGGCAGTGATATTCCGGCATGAGCTGATCGGCATGTTCACGAAGGACCCTACTATTATTGCACTCGGAGCGAGTATTTTCTTGCTTTCCATTGTGCTTGAGCCCGGTCGGACCTTCAATATCGTCATTATTAATTCGCTGCGCGCCGCCGGGGATGCACGTTTTCCCGTCTTGATGGGCGTACTCTCGATGTGGGGCGTCTCGGTGCCGCTGGCTTATACGCTGGGCGTTCATTTCGGGATGGGGCTGCTTGGCGTATGGATCGCTTTTACGGTGGACGAATGGCTGCGCGGGGTCATTATGCTGCTTCGCTGGAGAAGCCGGGCCTGGGAGAAGAAAGCGCTCGTGAAGCCTGTTTCCATTTCGGAAAACGGCATGGGAGCGCAAGCTTAAACAGGTATATTTCATCAGAATGTTTTCGCAAGAAGCCACTTCTCTCAAGAGGAGTGGCTTCTTGTTATGCCTTCAGTCTGGAGTTCACGACATACCGATGATTTTATGGCGGTTAAATCGTCTATATTAATGAATCGAATATTATCTAAACCCAAGGAGGTACAATTTATGACTGTAAAACTCACCCCTTATATTACTTTGGAGGGAAAAACAAGGGAAGCTATTCAGTTTTATGAACAAGCCATCGGTGCCAAAGTTCTCTCGATCATTACTTACGGAGAAATGCCGGAAATGCCAAATACTTTTAATGACGATCTAAAGAACCTTGTAGCACACGCAAAGTTACAAGTGGGTGAAGCGGAACTCATGTTTTCTGACGCTCCAGGGGGTTCACCTATTGGAAACGGAAAACGGGTAACCATTTGCATTACAACGAACGACGTGGAAAAATCAAAACGAATCTATGAAGCCCTTCGGCAAGACGGTCAAGTCAATTTGCCGTTTATGGAAGAACCCTTTAGCCCTGGATTTGGTGATGTAACTGACAAATTCGGAGTAACCTTTCAAATTTATACGGAAATTCAAAACTAAATTATGGATAAAGAGTTGCCCCAAATGATGGTGCGACTCTTTTTTTGCACAGTTTGGATCTAATCGTCGGAGCGGGAAATTATTACCCTTGAAGAAAAAGAGAGCTTTATCGTCTTTGGTCTTGGTACTGAGCTCAAGAGCGATTACACGGACTATGCTGGCATCAACAAGGAAAAGTCGAATTCGTTACGTTTTGAACTAACAGTCGGATTCCAAAAAAAACTTTAGTTTATCCTATATATCTTTAATAATGCAGATGGTTGGCAAATCCATTAATAAATATAATAGTAGCAAAAATAGTTATAGCCAGGAAAGGGAAGCTTAATATGATTCCGTTAGATGACGTAGACAAATGGTATCCATTAGTTAATGAGCGTGCACAACGTTTTTTGAGCGAGCAAGAACGGGAGCAATATCGCTCCCTCCCGCAAAACGAGGTTGAACACCAGCTTAAACTGTTGCTGGAGTGTCCGATTGCCCACTTTACCGTTGTAAATGAAGTTTACTTCAGAGCGCGCTGGGCGGAGGTTTTTGAAGCGCTGCAGCTGGGAGATGACCTGACATTATTGGAGGTGGCTTCCGGTGATGCAGATATGGTTCCCCAGGTCATGGCACGAACCCATCCGAACAGTACATACATAACGGCCAATATGAATAAAAGCCTCACCGCCAGTTTGCTGCAGAAAACGCTGGGCCTTCCCCTGCATATGAAAATCATAGAGGAAGATGCCGCTTATCTCGAAAAACATCTGCCTTCCGGGTCAGTGGATATTATCGTTTTTCAGCATGCGGTCAATGATATCATCCAGGCGATTCTGTGCGAACAGGCTGGAATCGACACCATCCATACGGATTGGATGGAAACTTTGCCGGCCATGATCAAACTTCTTCAGCAGGAGGTTGCCTCAGGTACACTCGAGGTTCATGCCAGGCAGCCTTTTATCGCCTTGATCCACACTTTATTGAAATCTCTGCGGACTGATGGCGTTATCGCTATGAATCATTATATGTTCCAACTGGATCTTGACTGGGGCTACCCGGCAGATTTGTTTGAGAATATCATCCCTTTGGCCAGACGCTGGCTGAACGGGATTCAGGGTTGCGAAGAGATTTTTATTCCCGGTTTTGACCGGCAATGGTGGATCTTTTTGCAAAAAAGATAAGGATGAGTCCGTTTGACAGTGTTCGAAAAGAAACCTGCGGAAAGCTATCTGGGACCAGAAGAAATCTACTATATTGGTAAAAAGAGAAAATTCCAGTAAACGAGACTAAAGAGGGATGCCAAGGCATCCCTCTTAGGTGTCACTTCCAATTTTGCGCATATTCTAAAATTAGGATTGAACCCTTCAAATTGTCGATTCTAAAGTTAAATGTAATCCAGTTTCATCTTTTAATCATTAATGAATATCCAGCCCAATTTACCCGGAACTATAGACTAGCAACGGTAGTATTTTGCAAATACTTGACTGGAGGGTAAATTTTGGTTATTATAATGTCAGTCACTACTGACAGACATTATGCCTATTCTACAGAAGGGGAGCTGATCATGCATCAAACTAAACAAGTGAGTGCGGAGAAATTGTTACGTGCTGCGATCGATCTGATTTCGGAAAAAGGCTATAACGGCGTCACGACGCAGGAAATCGCCACAGCCGCCGGATTAAGCGAAAAGACACTGTTTCGACATTTCGGGAGCAAACAAAATCTACTCGAATCCGCGCTTGAACGTTTTCAGTATGCCGAAGAGATGCAAATCCTCTTTAGCGAGAAGCTTGTATGGGAGTTAGAAAGTGACCTCCTATCCATAAGTAAAAAATACCATGAGATCATGAATCGTGACCGAAAGCTGATACAGATAGCCATAAAGGATGAAGTCCATATTCCGGGCTTTAAAGAGCGTCGGTTGCAACATCCTCGCCAACTATTGTCGTTTCTGACAGAATACTTTAACAAGATGGATGAAAAAGAAAAAATAGTTTGTTCAAATCCAACCATGCAGGCATTCACATTCATGATGGCGCAATATGGTGCGTTCATTAATGATTTGGATGCCGGAAACAACTATCCTGGTATCCGTCTGGATCAGTTCATACAAGAGAACGTGAATATCTTCGTAAGGTCTCTAACTCTTCCCAAAGTACAATGTGAAAAGGAGCTGCAAAAGAAATGATGAACGAGGAAGTTTCCGCATTTATCGAGAACCTTAGTCAACCATGGCAAATCGAGATCAGCAACCAACTGCGCCAGATGGTACATCAGGTGATTCCGGAAGCCGAAGAACGCATTCAATACAAAAAGCCCCATTTCCTGAAACATGGACATTATGCGGCGGTTATTTCCCCATCGAAAGATGCCATTGCATTCATGATCATGAATGCTTCCGGCCTTACGTTTCCGAAAGGATTTGAGGGGCCGGACGAGAGGAAATGGCTAAAAATCCGCAAAGAGGATACACCGGATTACGATCTCCTGGCCAATCTGCTGGTTCAGGCTTCAAGCACTCTGTAGCATGGATTGATTACGGAAGTATGGCCATCCCCCTCATGCAAGTTGCCAAATCGATGCTGGATATGGGAACCGGCGGTGGTGAGCTGTTGTCGATGTTGAGGCCGTGGCCGAAATCCGTTTGCGCCACCGAAGGCTATCGGCCGAATTTGTCCGTCGCCAAGGAACGATTTGAGCCGCCGGGTGTGACTGTCCTTTTTGTGGAGGATGACGAGCACCTTCCTTTTGAGACCAAATATGAACAAGGCCCTTCCGTTCCTTATTCGGGAAGGGAAGGGCTTGGCCGCATTAATGATTATGAGGGATGTGATTATTGGCAGACTGCCCGGATCCTTCCGGTTCATCTTTCATATCGGCAACTTTTATCACGGGGTATGTTTTAACCGCTCGGTCCAAAGTATGCTTCTCCATCAGTTTCCCATCCAAGATAACCGCGGAGATGCTTGTCGTGTTTCGAATGTCCTCCAGCGGGTTCTTGTCAAGCAGCACGAGATCGGCGATCTTTCCTTTTTCTACGGTGCCCAGTTCCTGCTCTCTCTCCAAAAACCGCGCCGGATTCAGCGTTGCCGTTTGCAGGGCCTGCAGCGGGGTGAGGCCGCTTTTAACTAGCAGTTCGAGTTCATCATGCAAGGATACACCGTATATAAAGTTAGACATTTCGAAACTGGAGTCGGTGCCTGCGAGCATAGGCACACCGGCATCGTTCAACTTTTTGACCATGCCTGGCGTTGTGGAATTGATGGCTGCCATTAACTCCATTTGTTCGGGAAGAGTGGCGCGAATCACTTCGGCCCATTGCTTCTGCACGGCAGTCGGCACGTATTTGGACCGTGGATCGATTTCGGTTTTGGCCGAATTCAAATAGGTAACAATGGTCGGTACGGGCCAGACTCCCTTTTCTTTGAATTTGCGGAACAGCTTGTTGGCCTTTACGGAGTCATAGGATTCGGAGGCCTTGATCTCTGCCAGCGAATAACCTAGCAAATCGCTCATGTCGGCATTCTTGAAAATATCGTCTTCGATGCTCGAAGTGGCAATAAACAAACCGTGCAGATGTTCTATGTTCTTGAATCCCAGTTGAGCGGCTTCGCTGGCCCGTACCTCAACCGGCAAATGACCGCCCACCGGCAAACCGTACTTTTGGGCCTCATCCATGACCGCCAGAAACAGGGGACGCGGCAACCAAGAGTATACCTTGATATGATCCGCTCCTTTTGCCGCATTGATACGGACGGCTTCGCGTGCTTGTTCCTCTGTTTTCAAGTAGAACATGTGGGGGGCCTCGTCTGCCGGACCTCCATCTAGGGTCGAACCTGCATAGACAAGACGTGGGGCCGGCAAACCGGCTTGAATACTTCTTTTCCACAGATCGATGTTTGTAAGCGCTGCCCCCATCTCCCTTACTCCGGTCACTCCGTTCGCCAGAAAGAGCGGGAAAGCATCTTTATAGTTATCTTCCAGATGGATGTGCATGTCCCACAGACCGGGAATGACGTATTGGCCCTTAGCATCCCGTACTTGCGCGTAATCGGGGATGGCCGTTTCTCTGCTGTTTCCAATGTGACTGATCTTATTATCCTTAATGATAATCGTCTGATCGTCGATTAACTTTCCGGAACTTACGTCCACGATCGTCGCATGCTGAAGCACCAGCGTCTGCCTAGTCGCAGGCTCGATGCTGGCATAACCGGTACCTGTACCTCCCGCTAACGCAATCAATAATGCTATGAACCCTAATAGGGACTTCCTGAAACTGCTCACTTTCCTCGTTAAACTCATCTTTGTCCTCCTCGTAGAAATGAATGCTATCAACCGATATAACTTGATTGTAGAGTGTGAATCCTGCTTTTTTATTAATCGTTCCTTACAAAAAGCTTACAGATGAAAAGGGTGGAAGGAAGCCGGGTTGTCACCGTTCGGAATCTATGAGTTAATAGATTCAAAACGTTCGCGGAGGGAATTCATGTCGGGGAATCATGTACTGCTTGTCGAGGATGATCGATCCATCAGTGGAATGGTGGGGCCTTATCTGGAAAAAGAGGGCTATCGCATCTCGTATGCATACGACGGTATGGAGGCAGAGCGCCTGTTCGCGGCGCAGCCTTCCCGGTACGATCTGGTCATTCTGGATCTCATGCTGCCGCGCAGAAGCGGCATGGAGGTGCTGCGGGAGATCCGGAGCGTTAGCTTGGTGCCCGTTCTTATCCTGTCGGCCAAGGACGGTGAGGTGAACAAGGCGCTGGGCCTCGAATTGGGCGCGGACGATTACGTAAGCAAGCCCTTCTCGCTAATCGAACTGACCGCCCGCGTGAGAGCGGCCATTCGCCGCTCCAATTATGCCGTGCCGCTCGGCCAGGCTGTGGATTCGCCGGAACAAGGCGAGGTCATTCGGGTCGGAGGTATCGTCATGAACTTGGAGACGTACGGCGTCGAGCGGGACGGCCAGCCCGTGAAGCTGACGTCCAAAGAGTTCGGCATCCTGAAGCTGCTCGCGGGGCATCCGGGCCGGGTATATACGAAGGCCCAGATCTACGCGTCTGTCTGGAACGATGCCTTTTACGGCGACGATAACATCATTAACGTACATATGCGTCGTTTGCGCGAGAAGCTGGAAGCGGATCCGTCCGACCCTCAATACATCAAGACGCTGTGGGGCCTCGGGTACAAGCTGGAGGCGGATCGGCCATGATCTGGTTCTTCGTGACTTCCACCGCGCTGCTCGGCATTGCCGTGATCGTGCTTTGGGCGCGTCAGCGCAAACGAAGCAGCCAGTTCGCCTATATTCACGGCAAGCTGAACTCTATCTTGGATAAAGGCACGAACGAGCGGCTGATGATATTCGACAGCGATGCTCAGGTAGAGCAACTCTTGATTGCCATGAACCGGTTGCTCGACCAAGCGCATCGGGCAGGAGCGCGCTACGCCAATCAGGAGATCGAGATTCGCCGCATGCTGTCCAACATCTCGCATGACCTGAAGACGCCGCTGACGGTGGTGCTGGGTTACAGCGAGATTCTTCTTCATGACCACCGCGGACTGGCTGAGCGCGAGCGGGAAGCGATGACGGTCAATATCCATGACAAGGCGCAGGAGGTGCTCCATCTCGTACATTCCTTCTTCGACCTGGCCAAGCTGGAGGCAGGCGATACCGAGATGGTGCTGACCCGCGTGAATGCCAGCGAGCTATGCCGCTTGAAGCTGTTGTCCTTTTACGACATGCTTGCGAGCCTGGGAATGGGGTTAGAGGTGTCCATGCCCGACGAAGACCTGTATGTCATGGCCGATGCGGAGGCGTTGGAGCGCGTGCTGGATAACTTAATCACGAATGCGATGAAGTATGGGGCCGATGGCAAACTGCTGGGATTGATGCTGGAGCGGTCGGACGAAGGGAAGGTTGCCATCCAGGTGTGGGACAAAGGCAAAGGCATCCCCGAGAATGAGCACCATCGAGTCTTCGAGCGAATGTATACCCTGGAGGATTCGCGCAATCGCCTCTACCAAGGCAGCGGACTCGGTCTGACCATTACGAAGCGGCTCGTTGAGCGCATGGGAGGCACCATCGGCTTGCACAGCGTGCCCCGCGAGCGGACCGTGTTCACGTTTTTCCTGAAGTCCGCCTAGCAAAGGAGAGCATGGAACGATGACATACATAGCGCGTACGATTGGAGTAACGAAGGCGTACGGGGGCACGGAGGTGGTGTCCGACGTCTGCATGAACATCAGGCAAGGCGAAATCTACGGATTTCTCGGGCACAACGGGGCAGGCAAAACGACGTTGATGAGGATGCTAACCAACCTGGTCAAACCGACCGCGGGCGAGATCGAACTGTTCGGGGAGAAGCTTACGCCCCATTCGTACGAAGTGCTGAAACGCATGGGCAGCGTGATCGAGTATCCGTTTTTCTATGACGGCCTGTCGGCCCGGGAGAATCTGGACCTGCACTGCGAATATATGGGATTCCCGGACAAAAAGGTCATTGGCGCCATGATGGAACAGGTGGGCCTGAAGGATACGGGCAGGAAGCCCGTCCGGGAATTTTCCCTCGGCATGAAGCAGCGGCTTGGCATAGCCCGCGCATTGATCACGACGCCGGAGTTGCTCATTTTGGATGAGCCGATCAACGGTCTGGACCCGGCAGGCATCAAGGAGCTGCGCGATCTTCTCAAGCGCCTTAGCGCCGAATACCGGATCACGCTGCTCGTTTCGAGCCACATTCTCGGCGAGATCGAGCAGATTGCCGATACGGTCGGCGTCATTCGCGGAGGGCGGCTGATCGAGGAAGTGTCGATGGAACGCATACGCGGACAACACAACGAATACATCGAGCTCCGGCCGACCGACGTCCGCAAGGCGGCATACGTCATGGAGCATCTGCTCGGACTAAGCAATTACAAGCTGGTGGGCGAGCATACGTTGAGGGTTTACGATCCGGGCGTGAGTCCTTCGGAGCTGAATGCGAGCCTCGTTCGCTACGACGTCGCGATCGAATCGATCTTCAAACGGGCGCACTCTCTGGAGGATTACTTCATGAACCTGATGAAGGGAGGGGGCGACGTTGCTTAAACTGATCTCGCTGGAACTCCGGAAGTACCGGTTTGCCCGTCATATCGGCTATGCCGCCTTGGCCGACCTGGCGATCCTTCTGTTCCTGACCTTGCTGGGCCTTACCGATTATGGAGCTGAGGATTACGCTTATGCCACTTATCCGGAGTCGTTCATGTTGATCGATACCTTTGTCAGGGCAACCTTCATGATATTCGCCGGAGCGCTGATCTCAAGAATGATTGTCGGGGAATACAGGAACAAAACGGTGAGCGTGCTCTTTACGTATCCGATCAAACGTCGTAAGCTGATCGCTGCCAAATTGGTCATCATCTTCGTTTTTACGTTCGGAATGATCCTGTTCACCGACGTGTTGATGGGTTTCGTTTTGGTCGCCGTGGATCGCTTCTATCCCTTCATTGCGGATTCGTTGACGATGGAACAGGTACGAGTGCTGCTGCTCGAGTACACCGTCAGTTCGCTGTCGGCTGCCGCGATGTCCCTGATTCCTTTGTTATTCGGCATGCGCAAGCATTCGGTAACGGCCACCATGGTCTCCTCCATCCTGCTGGTGCTCATCGTAGACTCCGGCTTTAGCAGACCTTTGGTATCCATTAACTCCATCATCGCGATCCACCTGTCGCTTGGAGCCGCCGGCTTGTGGATTGCCTGGCTATCGATGTTTCGTCTGGAGATGAAGGACGTGAACTAGGGCTGCGCAGAGAGAACCGTAGCTAGTTTTACTTTTGCGAGGAAAGAAGGTGCTCCCGATGGCGAAATGGGATAACATGCTGTCCATGCTTTGGATGCTGCGATCCGGAAGGAAGTTCACCGCCGCGCAGATCGCGGACAGTTTGGAGATCAGCGTCCGCACCGTGTACCGGTATATCGACGCGCTATGCGCCAGCGGCGTGCCGGTCGTCGCGGAATCGGGCCATGACGGCGGCATTCACATTCTGGAAAGCTTCAAGGAGACACCACTGTTCTTCAACTCCGTAGAGCTGAAGGCGCTTGTGGACGCGTTTAAATTTACGCAAGGCGCCGGCTACCCGTATACGGAAGAGCTGGAAAGCGCGTTGAAGAAGGTGGAGAACGGGCTGCACGATGAGCAGCGCCACGATCTGTCCCGTCAGACGAGCGGCCTGGATGTGATTTCTCCGGCGCGTCCGCCTTCCGTCGTTCCGCTGCTCAGGGACCTGGAGCAGGCGGAGAAGGACGGGCGGACGGTCCTCATTGCCTATCGCAAAGAAAATGCGGGGCAGGCCGACGACCGTGAAGTCGATCCGTACGGGTTGGCTTACGACCGGAACGAATGGTACGTAGTCGCGTTCTGCCATCGGTCGCAGGCGGTGCGGACGTTCCGTGTGGACCGTATCGCGCGCTTGGAGCCGACCGAAGCGCGGTTCGAAAAGCCGGAGCGTTTCTCCGCATCCGCGTATTTCCGCGATCAGTCCGAGCGGGAACGGGAGGCGGACGGACCGCTGACGGTCATCCGCATCGAGGGAGAGCAAGACGCCCTGAACGCAGTTTGCGGCCACTGGCATCTGCGCCACTATTTGAAGGAACGGACTGATCGGGAGGCGCGGTTTCTGCTCGACATCCCGACGGTGAACAAGTACCTTCCGACGTATCTGCTGATGTTCGGTACGGCCATTCGTATTCGCGAACCGCTGGAGCTGAAGATTCGGATCCGGGAAATGGCACACGGAATCGCAAAACATTACGAAGACGATCCCGATTGAACTTCGCTGACAACGGTTGTCAGCGAACCCGGTTTACGATAGAGACAAGGCTGCGGTAATGGCTATCAAAGGATGACGATAAAGGAAAGGTGAATTCATCATGCTTCAACACTCGCAATTGTACGAATATCATGTTTGGGCGAACGACCGGCTTTTCGCCCACCTGGAGCAGCTTCCGAAGGATGCGTTTCATGCGGAAGTGACAAGCGTATTCCCGTCCGTGTCGCAAACGTTAGGGCACATGTACTTGTTCGAACAGCTCTATATGTACGTGCTCGCGGAAGCTCCGAACGACGACATTTTTCCGAAGATTCCGGCCTGGACGGAGGAAACGCAGGGCAAAACCTTGGAAGAGATACGGCAGCTGTTCGCCGGCGTCGCTGAACAGTTTCGCGATTTGCTGCGGCGTACGCCCGATCCGGATAAGGCGATGACGATCGAGCATCCGAAGTACGGCCGTCTCGATACGCATTTCTCCGACATCCTGCGGCATGTGGTCAACCACGGGACGTATCACCGGGGCAATGTGACCGCAATGCTGAGGCAGCAAGGGTATGCCGGTGTCCCGACCGATTATATGTTCTATTTATTGGAACGGCAGGAAGGTCAGCGGTAAACGGGGGAAACGAATAGGATTAGGCATTGGAGGGGCGCCCAACGGGGGTGCCTTTTAATTTTGCTCAATAGTTGGTATGCTGCACGATCCTATTAGGCAAGAATAATCTTTCTGGAGGAATTCGTGGTAGGAAGGGGGATTAAAATCCGGTTAGCTATAGCTGATAACTATAACCAGCTATAACTCTTTGGTAGAACGTTATAGTCAATCGGATATGCTATATTAATTTTAAATTATTATACGAGGAGATTAAACTATGAGCATTCAAACCGAACCTAAAAAGCGAACTGTTACTCCATTCCGATATGATATCGTGGGCAGCTTTTTGCGTCCCCGCGCGTTGAAAGACGCCAGATTAAAATTCCAGAACGGCGAAATTACCGCTGAGCAGCTGAGGGAAGTGGAGAATGACGAAATCGTCAAGCTTGTGAAGAAACAAAAAGAGGTTGGCCTTCAAGCTGTAACCGACGGCGAATTCCGCCGCTCCTGGTGGCATCTGGACTTCTTTTGGGGATTTGAAGGTGTGGAACGGACCCTCATTGATCAAGGCTACCGATTTAACGGCGCCCAGTCCAGACCCGAAACGGCCCGCCTGACCGGCAAAATAAGTTGCAGCCGTCATCCTTTTGTTTCGCATTATGAATTTTTAAAAGTAGCTGCAGGCGAGGACGTCGTTGCGCGTCAATCGATTCCTGCGGCGGCGCAGTTCCTGTTCGAGCTCGACCGGGCGGAAAATCAGGATAGCACGAAGGAAATATACCCGAATCGGGAAGAACTTGTCTCGGATATTGCCAAAGCGTACAGAGCCTCGATTCTTGACTTCTATGATGCAGGCTGCCGCAGCATCCAAATTGACGATTGTACGTGGGGAGCGCTTTGCGACGAACAGTTTATGGCCTTCATGAAGCAGGCCGGCGTGAACGTAGCCGAATATGCGCGGGAATTTGCGAAATTGAACGAGGAAGTTGTATCCGGTCTGCCGGACGATCTCGTTGTAACGACCCATGTATGCCGCGGCAATTATGTTTCGACTTATGCCGGGGTAGGCGGAGGTTACGAGCCTATCGCGCAAACGCTCCTGAGCATCGATAACTATTCCGGCTACTATCTGGAGTTTGATACCGAACGGGCCGGCGATTTCAAGCCGCTTCGCTTCCTGAAGGACGATCAGCAGGTCGTGCTTGGCTTGTTTTCATCCAAAATTGGCGTGCTTGAAAGTAAGGAGGATATTCTGAAGCGCATCGAGGAAGCGAAGCAATACGTCGATCTGAATCGGATTTGCCTGAGTCCGCAATGCGGCTTTGCTTCCACGGAAGAGGGCAACCATCTGACAGAGGAGCAGCAATGGCGCAAGCTTGCTTTTATTAAAGAAATTGCCGAAGAGATCTGGAAGTAATCAGTAGGTCGAAGTGCGACACGGGCATCCGTGTAACGAAGAAGCATGCCGCGTAGCTTATCATTTTTTTTCTTTGTATTTAATTCCTCCACCGCTAAATACAGTCGTATTATCTGAATGCTTATTAAGGTCATTGAATCGGTTCATTTTGGCATCAAGACTAACCGCATTTAGTTTACCGATTAACATAGCTATACCAATCAAGAAGGGGATAAACAGCAGCAGGGGAAATTCTTCTATGCTGAAAATTTCAAAGATTATATAAACAATTAATGGATATCCAAGCAATAAAGAAACTAACACTATAAAATATTTTGAAGTAAAGAAAGATTCACTGCTTTTCTTTATTAATTTGTTAATCTTCTTTGTGCCACCTAATTTCTCTAGGGTAATGGCAAAAGCGTCAGAATAGGATATCCCTTGCTTAGTTAGCTCCTTAATCGAAGTCTGAAAATGATGCTCCAAATTCCTTTTTAGTCTAAGTGTTTTGCTATTTAAATTTTCGGGAAAAAGCACCTGAAGCAATCTTTCAAGTTCATTCATTATAGATCCCCTCATTTTCAACAGCGTAATTCCAGTGCATTTCAGTTAAATGTATACAGTAATTATACACAGAAACTCCTTCATTTGGGAGTTTTCCAACATATAAGTTCTAGTCGAATAATGTGGAAAAATGTTGAAATTTTTCTGACTTATACTGTATATTACTAGTGATAATGTGCAGCGCCTGTTGTGGTTGATATTTCCAAATAAAACTAATGTGGTTAGCGGGCCTTTCGAGGTTACACAAACTAGTTTTCCCGGAAATATTACAAACAAAGAGGTGCGATTAATGAAAAGTTATGAATTCCCGCAAAAGGCAAAAGAAGGACTTAACAGAATCACGGGTTTATTTAACGGCAAGTTGCGAAATAAAATTATTGTTTTGTTTCTAGTTGTGGCATTACTCCCGTTAGTTGCGATATCCGGTTACATCTTTAACCAGACTTCATCGGAACTTATCAATAAACAAAGGGAGAGTTACGAAAAGCTGGTTACCAGCACAAGCAACACCGTGGACCAGTATATCGGACAGCGGATGGCGGAAGTACAAATCCTGGCTTCTACATCGGATATAAAGTCGACGGATTTAGCGGCAAAGTCCAGATTTCTTAAAAACTTTACGGAAAGCACCCAGGTTTTTGACGGCAATACGTTTACCTCCACGGACGGCGTTGTTTCTGCGGATACGTATGAGAGCAATATCGGGGTGGATCTGAGCGAACGGGGCTACATTAAGGATGGTTTGCAAGGCAAGTCTTCCTATAGCGAAGTGGTGGTCGCGAAATCGACCGGTAGCCGTTCCATTATTGTAGCGACACCGGTAACGGGAGAAGACGGTAAAGTCATGGGTGTCCTTACCGGGTTGGTCAACTTCGAAGCATTTATGAATAAGTACACGGAAGAGCTGCATATCGATAACGGAGCGGGCTATCCTGTTGTTGTAGACTCGAAAGGCGTGATCCAGCTCCACCCGAGCAAAGAATTAATCGGGAAGGCCGTCAGCGAATCCGGAGTTGCGCCAGGCCTGGCGGATATTTTGCAATCCAGACAGACAAGCTCCGGTTCCGTTACGTATCAAGAGGGGGGGAAGACATTTGTCGTTGTCTACGCCCCGATTCAGCAGTCCGGATACGGACTGTATCTTCATCTCCCGCTGACGGCCATTACGAAGCAGGTGGATTCCGTTAAAACGGATGTTATGATCGTGGTCATATTGGTCATGCTGGTAGTCAGTATCATTGCTTATGTCATAGGCAGACAAATATCCAGACCGATCACGGAAGTTGCTTCCATCGCGGAGCGCATCTCCGCGGGGGATTTGACGGTGTCGCCGTTGAAAATACGTACTCGGGATGAGGCCGGTCAGTTATCCCGTTCCGTTAATGTGATGGTTGAGAATTTGCGCAGCTTCATTTCGAAGGTCCAGGTTACGGCGGATGAGGTTGCTACGTCTGCTGAAGAGCTTTCCACGAACGCCGAACAAACTAGCCAAGCAGCCCAGCAAATCGCCTCGACTATCGAGCAAATGGCTGAAGGCACGGACAAACAGCTTCATGATGTCGAAGCGAGCGTCAATTCTATCACAGAAGTTGCTGAGGGCGTACAGCAAGTTTCCGTTAATGCGCAGCAAGTGACGGATTCTGCAATACACACCTCCCGCACGGCCGGCGAAGGAAATCAGGAAATTCAGACCGTGATTGCGCAGATGCATTCCATTAAAGAGACCGTCACCCGGATGGCGGATATCATATCCAACCTGGGCGCAAGATCAACCGAAATCGATGAAATGACCAAAGTCATTTCCGATATGGCGAATCAGACGAATTTGCTGTCGCTCAACGCAGCCATTGAAGCCGCCCGTGCAGGGGAGCATGGTCGGGGCTTTGCCGTTGTAGCGAGCGAAATCCGTAAATTGGCGGAACATTCGGCTAATTCGGCAGGACAGATCGGGCTGCTCATCTCTACCATTCAAAGCGAGACTCATCATGCCGTCGAAGCGATGGGCAAGGGAACCAAGGAAGTGGACTTGGGTATGGAGGTTGTTCACAGAGCGGGTGAATCGTTTGAGATCATCCAGCAATCCATTAATCATGTAACGGCTCAGATTCAAGAGGTTACCGCGTATTCCCGGCAGATCCAATCCAGCACCGGGCAAGCCGTCGAGATCGTCAGCCAGATTTCCGAAGTGGCACAACATTCTGCGGACGGCACGAAGGATATTTCGGCCGCAGTGCAAGAACAGTTGGCGTCGATTGAGGAAGTCAACCTGTTCTCAGGCTCCTTGGCCAAAATGTCCGAAGACCTGCAAAACATCGTAAAAGAATTCAGACTGTAGAAAAGCAGCCAGTCGCCGATGCATCATCGGCGACTGGTTATTTAGTTTTGTTTGAGTATGATTTTAGCTGTCATTGATTTGCAATAGACCTTTTCAATCATTAGCTTGGCAGGAAACGACTTCCTGATACAAATCTTCTACTTCTTTTAGTAAATCAGGTATCCAATTCTCCGATCCGGGGATGATATCTGTCCCACCATAAGCAAGCCAGTGTAATGTCTTTATCAGCCAACATAGACCGCCTATTCGCAATTGCCAGTTCAGATGGTCAACTGGATAGTCAGTTCCCGCGGCGTATGCCGAAATCATCTCTTCTCTCGTTAGTTTGCTTCGGGCGCACACTTCCTTAATCAAGCAATATAAGTCGCCGAGATGAGGGCTTAAAAAGGCTGAGGACCAGTCAATCGGCATCATGCCGTTTTCTTCTTGAATCACAAGATTCTTGGCGTGATAATCATGATGTACTATCGAGACAGGTACCGTCTGATAGAGTCTTTCCAAATGATGAGGTAATACGGTTTTCACTTTCAATAAAACTTCTGTTTTCGCCGCTAATTGGTTCGAATTCAACAGATCGTCCAGGAACTCCAGGAAGTTTTCCTTTGAAACGGTGTAATGATCGACGATCTTCTTAGGGATCTTGTCCAGGTTGGCTGCTGCTCTCGCTCTTAGTCTGGCTAATTCTCGCGTTGCCTCAAGAAAAAGAGCAGGCTGCGGCCGCTGTTCCAAATCTTTGTTGCCCGCATCTTCCATAATTATTACTCCGCTGTTCTTCAGTTGGGCAAATTCAAAAATCCGTGGGGCTTTGATTTGTAGCGGATGCACTAAATTTCGGTAAATCTCGGCTTCTCCCGCCATCTCACTCCCGCCCCATTTAATTATGCGTGCCTCACCTGTTGCGAACTTTATTCTGTAGACTTCAGAGAGAGCCCATTTCCTTAACAGCGACCATTCGGTAACCTCATTCAACGAGGGGATCGTTGAGCAATAATCGGAAAAACATTCAGGAATCATTACGGCCGTCCCTCCCACACCATAGGCTTACGAAACACATTTTTACATATATGGGGAAAAAGATATAGACTTATAATTCTCCTTTAAGTATGATGTTGAATAGGGTCTTGAAAAATTTCAGGACTCTTTTTTATTTTTATATGGGCCAAGTAAAAGCTATCCCAAAAAGGATTGACGGGAGGAATTCAAATGAGCTATGATTTGATGGCTTTCGAGCCGTCCAAGGCGCCGAGGGAAAGGAAGGCGTTTATGGATTGGTACGATCAGAAAGTGAAATGGTCGGAAGACCATAACTATAATGATCCTTCGGTCTGCTCGGAGGCGCTGCAGCGATTTTATAGTGAGCTGTCTGAGCATTTTCCCAATATGAACGTAGATGATGAAATTTTTGAAGCTATGGAGGAAGCCGGAACCGATAACCGGTTGACCGACTACTCGCTCGGCTCCGCCGTCATCTATGCGGCTTTCGCTTATTCCGTGGCTGAGGAAGCTTATACGACCATGCGGGAATTGGCTTTAAAACATAAGGTTGGATTTTTTGACGTCAGCAGCAACGACGGCGAAATCATCTTTCCCTGAATTGAAATTTATGCTGACCGAAAGGCGGCCTCTTGGATTAAAAATAGATTCTTCGGGCCTTCTCGCCGAAGAATGGGGTCACGTTCTTAAGCCCAGGGGTTAGAGCGAATGTCGGAGAGAAAGTCCTGGGTTTAAATTCGTATAACGCATGATCTAACTGTAAAGGAGTTCCCCATGAATACGCAACAACGCAAGCTGGTTTTTTCCATAACCGTCCTGTATACGATGTTGATTCTGTATTTTATTTTCTTCGCTTTCGGCAGAACAGGTACCGTTGAGCACATGACCGGATACACTTTTATTTTTTTGCCGGACAATTTTTACAAGCTGCCAAGCGTTTCCGATCTTCTGCATCCTACGCTAATGGATTTCGTGGGGTTTGGAAATACCGTAGCTTTCATCCCTTTCGGCATCTTGATTCCGATGCTATATCGGACCCGCTTTATTCGATTTATTTCCTTGTTCTTCCTATCCATTCTCGTGGTTGAAACCATACAGGCCTTAACTTTGCTCGGCAGCTTTGATATGAACGATGCGATTCAGAATTCTTTGGGCGCGGCGGTCGGATTCGGGGCATATAAATTTGGAGTTCGTACAAACAACGTGTGGAGAAATATGATCACTATAGGCGTTTCCATGATCGTCCTTCTGGCGGGGTTATGGGTGGCCTGCGGGCTGGTAGACAAAGCGTTCACCAAACACGAAGGTCCCGTTGTAGCTCTAAATGAACTGAAAGATAGCTCCGGCGATACATCCACTGGAACCGATCTGTACAGTTTTAAAATTGGCGGACAAAACATAGAACCCCAACACAATGTCTTTAGCGCCGGCGGCAAAAAGGTGGAGACGTACACGTATGCGTTAGGCAAAAAGCAGCTTGTTCTTTCCGGGTACTATGGTATTCCCGATGATCCAAGCGGGGATTTTTCCGGGAGCATAAGCATTTCGGTGGATGGTCATGAACTACTTTCCAATTCTGAAGAATATCAACGCCGCGAGCCGGAAAAGTTTGAGATCCCCCTCGAATCGGCAGGCGAGCTGAGTATCACTCTAGAGGGAAATGAGCAGCTTTGGGATATCGGATTCAGGGAGATGAAGTATTTCTGGAACTGAGCCGGGTGCCTGGTCGCCGGAGAAGAGGTTTTTCGGCATAGCGACTTTTATCACTGATTAAATCATCACATCGCAAGTAAGATGTTAAAATATCAGAACGGCAACAGAACTTCATTAACTTCATAATTCGCAAGCTATGATTGCTATGGATCACACTATAGCAGGAGCAGCTTCTGGAGAGACTGCGGGATTTCCGCGGCGCCGAAGGGTTCACAATCTCAGGCAAAAGGACAGAAGAGTACTGAATATTTATTTGTCATGCTGATCGCTATCGCTATTAGCAGGGCAGATACTATTTAATATTCTTTATGAACCGGGAGATTGGATGACATCCGATCTCTTTTTTGTTTGTACCAAAGTAATGTATACATTAAGGGGGAATTAGGTATGGCACAACCGGAATTAAAGAGAGAGCTGGCCAATCGTCATGTTCAACTCATCGCCATCGGAGGCACTATTGGTACGGGATTATTTTTAGGTTCGGGCAAAGCGATCCAGCAGGCCGGTCCGTCCATCATGATTACATATCTGATCGTGGGGATCGCCGTATTCTTTGTGATGAGGGCGCTAGGGGAACTGCTGTTGTCCAAAGCGGGTTATCAATCGTTCACGGACATTGCCGAAGACTATCTCGGACCGCGGGCCGCATTCATTACCGGCTGGACCTATTGGTTTTGCTGGATCATGACGGCGATGGCGGACGTTATCGCGGTGGGCGTATACGTACAATATTGGTTCGATATCCCGCAGTGGGTACCGGCCATCATCTGCCTGATCATTTTATTGGGGCTCAATCTGTTAACCGTAAAAAATTTTGGAGAACTGGAATTTTGGTTTGCGTTAATCAAAGTCATCACGATACTCGCCTTAATCGGCATTGGGATCATTTTGCTGATCATGGGATTCAAGACGGATGCAGGATCGGTCACGGTAACAAACCTCTGGAAACACGGGGGCGTTTTTCCGAACGGTATTACAGGATTCCTATTTTCTTTTCAAATGGTGGTCTTCGCTTATGTCGGCGTGGAATTGGTGGGCGTATCGGCAGCGGAAACCTCCAATCCGGAAAAAAACATCCCATCGGCGATCAATAAAATACCGTTGCGGATTTTGTTTTTCTACGTTGGCGCTCTTTTCGTCTTGCTGTGCATCAACCCATGGACTCAACTCAATGCCTTCGAAAGTCCTTTTGTGAAAACCTTTAGTTTGGTAGGGATTCCGCTTGCCGCAGGCATTATTAACTTCGTCGTATTGACTTCGGCCGCTTCCGCCTGCAACAGCGGGATGTTCTCGACAAGCCGGATTCTTTATAATTTGAGCAAGAACCGGCAGGCCTCGCCTCACTTCGGAAAATTGAATAAAAATCATGTGCCGGGCAACTCGCTATTTATTTCCACGCTGGTCATCTCCGCGGGGGCTCTTTTGAGCAAGCTCATTCCGGAGCAAGCTTTTGGAATCGTGACTACCATAAGCGCCATTTGTTTCATCTGGGTTTGGGGCGTCGTTCTCGTATGCCATATCAAATATAAGAAAACCCGGCCGGATTTGCAGGCTAAGTCGAAATTCAAGGCGCCCTTCACGCCGGCCGTGAATTATGCCGTCTTGACGTTGTTTGCCGGGATTCTCATTATAATGCTAATCGCTACAGAAACGCGTCCGGCTTTATTGTTTACGCCTCTATGGTTTATTCTATTATTCATCTTGTATTCGATCGGAAGCAAAAAGGGAAAGAGCAGTCAGGATCAGAGCATGACCCATTCATGAGGTATGTCTATTGTTGTATGAAAACGGATAGGGAAAGGCACCCGAGAAGGGTGCTTTTCAAGTGACCTCGTTTATTCAAAAGTTACCTCTTCCTGTTGAAGAAAGCCAAAGAGCCCCGGCGAAAAGGGACTTTGGGGTCAAGCGTCGAAGAAAGAGATTATATAAACGAAGGGACGATAATAAATCATGAAAATCATGAACTTGACATCGGTGCCTGCCGAATATCTAAAGTCAGTTAATGAAGAGCTTCAAGGTACGGTTCAAGAGGTCTCCTATGAGGTAAACAACTATATTCATTTGTCGCGACAGCTTGTAACAGATCGGAACATCGATATCAGGTCAGCAGGAAGAGAAACCGTTGCGGGTGATGCCATATTGAAGAAATGCAACATATATTTGCCTGCGGGTTATGACCCGGATGACACTACTGTCAGATATAATACATTGTATTTGCTTCATGGAGTAGGCGGGGACCAAAATGATTGGTTAAGCGGCAACGGTAAGGTTGAAGGACGATTTATTGTTTGCAATATATTCGACAATCTCATCGCAAACGGCGATATCGATCCGCTGATCATCGTGTTTCCTAACGGAAGAAGCGCGCATGACTGGACGGATAGTTCCTTCAATTCCGAGGGAACCAATTTACTGGGATTTTATTACTTCGACTATGAGCTGAGGTATGATCTGGTTCCATTTATAGAGTCTAACTACAAAACCTACGCGGATATAACAGACAGATCACCTGAGGGAATCTTATATAACCGCACGCGCAGAGCTATCGCCGGGCTTTCGATGGGGGGAATGCAAGCCCTGAATCTGATTCTCGGCGGTTACAGATATGATTCGACGCGATTCACTGGAACCAAGAGTTCCTGGGACAACGGGCTGGATAAAACGGTGCTCGCGCCTGGAATGATAGATTTATTTACTTATGTCGGGGCTTTTTCAAACGCTCCCACGTCGAGTGACGGCAAGGTTCTTGGAACAAGTCTCGCATCATGCAATTATGAGCTCCACTTGCTGTATATGACCTGTGGAGATGCCGATGATGTCGCAATTGCCAGCTATGCAAATTCGATAGATGGCCTTTTAGACCAAGCAGGTAATCATCTCCATCATTATTATCAAATTCTGATTAAGGATGGTTTGCATGATTTTAATGTTTGGAATAATGGTGTCTACAATTATAGTCGATTGATATTCAGGAATGGCGATGAGGATCAAATGCCCGATGTTGTTCGGAAGACGCTTTAACCGCACGGAAAAAGCAGTCACGATAGGAGCAATTCCATACACAGTAAGGACGAGGAAAATTAGCACAGGATACTCTTTTCCATTTGGAAAAGGGTATCCTGTTTTTTTCTGGCAGCGGCTAGTATTAGTATTCTTATACCGATATTTTCCTTCTTATGGATCTGTGACAAATTTCTCAAATTGTGATTCAAATCCTGATTGAATTTTTCTTAGTGGGATAGGATGGGGTCAGTTAGTCAAACACAAAGAGCCAATAGGAGGGCGAGTGAAAGAGATGAATAAAATCGATATAGCCAAGGACATATACTGGGTAGGAAAAATAGACGATCGTGAGGTGCCGTTCCACCGTTTGATTCTCGCTAAAGGGACGACGTACAATGCTTATTTGCTCAAAACAGCCAAACCAACCGTGATCGATACGGTAGATATGGAATTTGGCCGGGAGTTTGTTGAGTATTTGAGTGAATTTATTGACCCGAATGACATTCAATATATCGTTATTAATCATACGGAGCCTGACCACTCCGGAGGTCTAGCGGCACTTGCAGGCAGAGCGCCTAATGCAACGATTGTGTGCACGGAATTAGCGGTTAACGAGTTAAAAGAAATGTATAAGCTTCATTCGAGAAACTTCCTGGTTGTAAAGGATGGCGACACGCTGGATATCGGCGGCAAAACCTTGAAATTCAAAGAAACCCCTTACCTGCATACGGAAGAAACGATGATTACGTATTGTATCGAGGATAAAATTTTGTTCCCTTGCGATATTTTCAGTACACATGTTGCGACAACAGGGTCTCTCTTTGCAGATGAAGCCGGTCATGATATTACGGAGGACTTTGTCGGCTACTATAATGCGATCATTCATCCGCATCGCAGATACGTGCGTACATTGATTCAGGCCCTGGAGGATCTGGATGTGCGAATGATCGCCCCTTCACACGGCTATATTTTGCGGACAGACATTCAGAAATATATAGACCTCTATGCCACTTTAAGCGCAAATACCGTTGATAACAAACGAGTAACTATCGTGTATACAACGATTAAGAACAATACGAAAAAAGTAGCGGAGCAGCTGAAGCATTTCTTTGAAGAGAACCAAATTCAGACTACGGTATTTAATTCGGATAAAACAGATAAAGCGGAGATTATCGCAAGTATTCAAGCCGCGGATGCCGTATGGATCGGAAGCTCAACCAAATATGCAGATATAATCGGGAACCTGGAAGAGTTGCTGATGGATCTGAAGGAACTGAATTTGGAGGGCAAGATTGCCGCAGCCTTTGGTTCTTATGGATGGAGCGGGGAAGCTATCGAAGTCATTCAGGACTATCTATTGCAGACGAATATGAATGTACAAACTACTTCCCAAGTCATCAAATCAACGGGGATGACGCATGTCGAGTTCCCGGTCCGCGTCCGGTTTGCCCCTAAAAATGAGCAGTCGAAAAAAATCGAGCACGCCGCGGCCTTTGTCACCGATTTGCTGCAAAGCGCAATCTAAATGGTTAAAACGAGGGAGGGTGAAATCATGACGAAGAACTATTGTATCATTGGAACGGGCGTCGCTGCGGTCAACGCGGCAAAAGCTATTCGGGATCAAGACCCGGAAGGGAATATCCTGATCTTCGGATCCGAAGATTCGCTACCTTATAACCGCATTAAATTGTCCAAGGATTTATACGGCGATTTGCGCAGTGAGAAAGTGTTGATCAAGAAAGAGGCGTGGTACCAGAAGCAACAAATCCGGACGTTCCCGAACACAGCCATCACGCAAATTGATGTGAAAGAACAAGTTTTAGTTACTTCTGCAGGCGAGCGTATCTCCTACGATAAGTTGCTTATATGCACCGGGGCGAAGAACCGGAAGCTGCCGCTTCCCGGTTTCGACAAGCAAGGGGTATATACGATCCGTGAAATGCATGAGGCAGAGGCGTTCAAGACCTATATTGAAGACAAATCAAGCATCGTGAATATCGGCGGAGGCATTCAAGGATTGGAGACCGCATGGTCGATCGTGAAAGCCGGCAAAAAAGTAACCATACTGGAAGCTGCCCCCCGGCTGATGGCCAGACAATTGGATGAACAAGCGAGTTCCATTCTAAAACAGAAGATGGAGGCGGCAGGCGTAGATGTCCTGTTGCGGGCGGCAGTTCAGCAGGTTGTAGGGGAAGAAGCCGTAGCAGGGATCCAAGTCAATGAATCAACGATACCTTGCGACAGTGTCATTTATTCCATCGGAGTTATTCCGAATTTAGACCTTGTTGCGAACACGCCAGTAACCACCAAACAAGGAATTGTCGTCAATGACTATATGGAGACGAATGTTCCTGATGTATATGCGGCAGGAGATGTTACCGAGTGGAATGGTGCGGTTGAAGGCTTATGGGACCGTGCGATGGATCAAGGGAAGGTAGCGGGCAAGAATATGGCCTTCCAAGGGACGGAAGTCTATCGGAAGACGATCCCGTTGACGGTGTTTAACGCATTCGATCTTGCCTTATTCTCTATGGGGGTTGTCGATGAGTCGCAGTGTGATACCACCTTGGTTGAAGAAGACGCTGCTGCCGGTAAATACACGAGATTGTTCTTCGCGAATGGAACCCTTGTCGGCGTTATTTCATTTGAAAGTGTCGTTGCGGCAGCGCCGTATAAATCAGCGATTGAAAATCAAGTATCTTTGGCTGGACTGGACCTGAAGACGTTGTCGATTCAAGACGTAATGACCGTGATCAAAGAGCGGCTTGCAACACCAATTACTGCGTAACGAATATAAAGGAGACGATGAACATGGAACCGATGAAAAAATACATCTGTATCCCTTGTGGATACATTTATGATCCCGCTGTAGGAGATCCGGACGAGGATGTTGAGCCAGGCACTGCATTTGTGGATTTGCCTGAAGATTGGGTCTGCCCTGTATGCGGGGAAGACAAGGATCAATTCGAAGAGGTTCCGGAGCAATAGGATCTATACGATGTGATGAATTACTCTTAGCCATAGACGCCTCCCGCCTATTTGTAGGATACAAATTCCAGGGAGGCGTTTTTGTGCAGTTTGTGCTTATAAACACAAAGTCACCCCCATTCCCATGGTATATTATTCTCGCTGATACTCATTATCATCGGGAGTGACTGGGATCTAAAAGAACGATGTACTATTTCGAATTAGGGTGGTGCCTATATGAAAGAACATTCCTGTAACCATGATCCAAACCGGAGGAAGGCTCCTTGCCCCAAGAAGGTTCCGATTTTTCAAGCTTTGTCTGATGAGGAGATCCTGAAGATTGCGCAAATGACCAGACATATTCAATATAGTAAAGGACAGATGCTGTTAAATGAAGGCGAGAAATCGGACAAATTGTTTATCGTCAACCACGGGCAAGTCAAGGTCTCCAAATTTACGATAGATGGTAAGGAACAAATTCTATATCTGCTGACCAGCGGGGAATTTTTCGGAGAGCTGCATTTATTTAACCCGGATGAAACCCATAATTTCAGTGTTTATGCGATTGAAGATACTGAAATATGCTTGTTAACAAAAGAATCGATGGACCGGATTATGGAGGATAACCCCGAAATTTCAATTAAGCTATTAACGGCGGTGACCCAAAGGCTGGCTCATACAGAGAATTTGGCGCAAAATCTGGCAACGAAGAATTCAGAGGTACGCGTAGCGCATATGATTCTGGAATTTTGTCAGAAATTCGGCAGAGATCGTAAAGAGGGAGTGTTGATCGAATTGCCGATTTCGCGTGAGGAAATGGCTAGTTATGTCGGGGTTACCCGGGAGACGATTAGCCGAAAACTCAGCAAATTCGAAAAATTAGGGTTCATATCCTTATCCGGTAATAAACAACTACTCGTCAAAAAACACAATGCTCTGCGCGAATATATTCAGTGACATAACAAGCATTTACATTGCGATTTATTAGGTTAGGATATCAGAACGGCAATAATCAATTCATGAGGCTTGGAAAGGCATCCTGTGGGGTGCCTTTTGATTTTGTTCTATGGATGATAGGCTGAATCGTATCAAAAGTGGCTCATGAGTGAGCCTTTTTGTTTTTCGATAATAGGGTGTTCGCCAAATGCCGGGCGAACACCAAAGTGTTACGCTATAATACAAGCATCAAGATGTTTGAAGCCAATCTTCATACGAAAAGAAAGGAGCGACCATATGTATCGGGTTGCCATATGTGATGATGATGGGCAGCAGAGGGAACGGGTCAGGCGAATGTTGCTCGCTTTATCGGTTAAAAGCGGGATCGAATTCGCTGTTGCTGAGTTCGAGTCGGGCGAACGATTGATTGAGCATTACGAGAATCAGGGGGATTCCTTTCATATTCTTATCCTTGATATCGAAATGGATGGATTGAACGGTATTCAGACCGCGCGGAGGCTGAGGGAGATGAAACGGCACCAGGAACAGATCGTCTTCCTGACGAGTTATGCCGAATATATGCTAGAAAGCTTTGATGTGGTCACTTTCCAATATCTGATTAAGCCGATCGAACCGGGAATCTTCGAGGCGAAGATGCTGAAATTATGTCTGTATTTTCAAGAGCGAGAGCAGGAAATTCTGATCATTAAATCGGTGTATGAGGAGATCGTGCTGCGGCAGGAAGATATTATCGCCATTGAAGCGGCCAAAAGTTTGACGGTGAAGAGCAAGCTCATTTTCACGACGGTCGATGCCATCCATGAAGGCAAGGGATTGATCTCAAGCTATGCCTCGGCACTGAAAGACAGCCGATTCCTGCAGATTCACCGCTCCATTCTGATTAACCTTATCCATGTTCATAAGTTTGCCGGCGGCAAAGTCGTCATGTCGAACGGAATGGAACTGCCGATTGGACGGTCCAAGATCAAGGAAGTGAAGGATGCTTGTACTAAATTTATGGTTATGAAGGTGGACTGAAGCGATGGATCCCATTTTACTGCTGCTGAATCTGGGCGTCGCGCTCGTCATGGTCGTCCAAGTAAACTTCTTCTTTAATTCCGTCTTCGGCAAAGAGAGAAGTAAACCGACGAAATGGATGTATGTGATCGCCTTCCTTATTATTAACGTGATATATCTATCCGTATATTTTTCATCATCGCTTTGGTCCTCGCTGCTTGCGCTGGTGGTGATCTTCTGTCTATCGATGGGGTACGAGGTGGAATTCCGCCTGAAAATCATATTTTCTGTCCTTTATGCGGTGCTGCTTACGCTCATCAATAACATCTGTCTATTTTTACTTCATCCATCGATTTCCTTGGCAGTGGACAGTTCGAACTTCACGCTCGAATCGGTACAATTGTTATTTTCCTCAAGCCTTCTATTAAGCTGTACCGTTATGTTCGCCGTCATACAGATCATCCGATTCATGGCCAAACGCAGAAGCTATCCGCTGCAATTACGCTATTTCTTGCTGTTTCTCAGCGTACCGATCATTAGCATTTACCAGGTGAATGTGCTGACGATCTACAGCGAGAAAAATATCCATTACTTCCTGTCGGTATCCGGGTTCATCGTGTTGAATGTCCTTGTCGTCTATATACTCGATACGGTGATTGCCAGATTCCAGCTTCTGCATGAGAATGCTCAGCTGCAGCATCAGATGGATTACCAGGATGCCAATTATGAAAAAACGGTGCACAGCTTCAAAAAAATCAAAAGCATCATCCACGATACGAACCAGCAGTTTCTATACGTGGCGGAATGCATCGAAAGAGGCAAGACGACCGAAGCAAGCGAGCATATCCGGGTGACACTGAACAAGATTGAAGGCGCCTATCATCGGGTGAATACCGGCAATCTGGTGATCGATGCACTGGTGACAAACGCACTGAACATCGGGCAGGCAAACGGAATCCGAATGGAGACGGAGCTTCGCCTCTATGATCGGGAGCTGCAGATTGAGCGCTATGATCTGTGTGTGGTGCTCGGCAACATGCTGGATAATGCCATCGAAGCATCGAAAAAAGTAAAAGTAGCCGAGGATCGGAATATCCGGGTTTACATCCGTTCAAGCGAGTCCGCGTTATTCGTCCGAATCCGCAACCACGTGGATCGGGAGGTGACCGATTTGCGCAGTCGGAAAGCGAGCCCGGATTACCACGGCTTTGGACTTACCAACATCAAGCGAATCTGTGAAAAATACGGTGGACATATGACGATAGAAACCGAATCTCAAGCCTTCGACAATATGGTCGTGCTACCGTTTGACACCAAGGATTCCCGGGCGTAATGCGTTTCGGGGATTCTTTTTTTCGTTTCGGGGCATTTTGGAATGTTCTACTCACTCTCCTTGTATGATGAAGTCAGAACAAAATCGAAACAGAAAGAGGGAGAAGCCAAGATGAACAAGTGGAGACGGATGAGCGCGACCGTGATGGCTGTCCTGCTGCTGGCACTGCCGGTGGCGGAAGGAGAGGCATGGGCAAATAGCGACGCAACGACGGGAGATTTAGCCGGGGCGAAGGCGCGCGAGATGGTGGAGACGCTCATCGAGGGCTATGGTGCGACCGGAGTACAGTATGCAATCCGGGACGAAGGTAAGGTTGTGCTGTCGGGCGGTCTTGGAGTGAATGAGGCGGGAAGTAAGGCACCTGTTACGAAGGAGGCCATGTTCGGAATCGGCTCGGTCAGTAAAATGTACGTGACCGCCGCGACGATGATGCTTGCTGATGAGGGCAAGGTGAATATCGATCAGCCGTTAACGGAATATATCCCCGAGTTCAAGATGGATGACGAAAGATATAAGCAGATCACGCCCCGGATGCTGATGAACCATTCGGCGGGACTGTACGGCTCGCATTACAAGAACAGTATGCTGTTTGAGGACAACGATACGGAAAACCATGATAAGCTGCTTGAGAACCTGCAATCTGAAAAGTTGAAGTCGGAACCGGGCGAGTATTCCGTCTACGCCAATGACGGATTTCAACTGTTGGAGATTCTGGTGGAACGGGTGAGCGGGATGAGCTACAGCGAGTTTCTGGCTCAGGATATCAGCAATCCGCTGCAGCTGACCTCAACGAAAACGCCGCGCGACGATTTCAACCGGGATCGGTTGTATCCGGTTCGTTTTCCGGGCATTGCCGGAGAGCTGCCAGTAGAGAACGCGAATGTGATCGGAACCGGCGGCATTTATTCCACCGCGGAAGAACTGACCCTGTTCTCGGAAGTGCTGACGGGAGAACGGCCTGATCTGTTGTCCAAAGCGTCGGCGACAGCCATGCAGAAATCTGAATACCGCAGCGGCGTTTGGGTCAAGGACGAGTCGAACATCTTTGGCTACGGGCTAGGTTGGGATGCGGTCGATCTGGCCCCGTTCGATAACTACGACATAAAAGCGGTAACCAAAGGCGGCGACACGGTCCTGTATCATTCGGCGCTGATCGCCCTGCCTGAACAAGATATCTCTATTGCGCTGCTGTCCTCGGGCGGTTCGTCCATTTTTAATACGGTGGCGGCGAGTAATATTTTACTGGCGTACTTGAAAGAGACCGGGAATATCGCGGATATTCAGCCAGATAAAACCTTTGCGGTCCCTGCCAAAAAAGACATGCCGGACAGCCTGAACGCTTACTCCGGGTTGTATGGAACCGTGGGGTCAACGCTCCAAATTACGATTGGCAACGGAGAAGTGGACCTGCCCGGAATGATGGACGGTTTGATTCCGGAGCAAACCTACGTATATACCGGCGATCGCGAATTTACCGGCAAGGATGGACGCACCGTGATCAGCTTCGACGACCAGAGTAACGGACATACGTACGTCCGCGTTAAGAGTTATCTGGAGCTTCCCGGACTAGGACAGTCGGTGATCGCTTATTATGAATCCCAGAAGCTGGCCAATAACCCGCTGGCCGATTCCGTGGCACAGACCTGGACAGAGCGAAACGGAAAGACCTATTATGCAGTAGACGAGAAGATCAATTCGCTGTTTTATTTCTCACCTCAGATTCTGTCGAAAACGATTGAGTTAAACGGGCAAAACGGCTACGCCAACGGAACGAAAATCAAGGACGGGGACCATGCAGTGAACATTGCAGAAATCCCGGTCATGAACGGCCGCGATGTCTTCGACCTGACCTTCTCCAAAAAGGATGGTGTCGAGTACTTGCAGGCCGACGGTCGGATCTATATCAGCGAAGCGGCTGTGAAGCCGATCTACGAAGGCGTCGCTTCCAACGTCACTATCCCGGTATCGGGTAATGCGCGCTGGTTCAAGGTCGGCGAGGGAGCCGCAGGCAGGACCATGACCGTTGACCTGTCCCGGAATGGCGGTTTCGCCGTGTACGATGCGAACGGTGCGCCGGTGAATATTTCGGTTGCCACGGGCACGAATACGGCAGTGCTGCCGGAGAACGGCTTGATTGTCTTTGGCGGTCGGGGCGGCGACATCATGACGATTACGATGGAGTCGAAATAAGCGGAACACCCTCAGAAATAAAATAGGATAACATTTGAAAGAAACCAAGAAGCTAAGCAGCCTGTTCTCGCTTAGCATCTTGGTTTTTGGCGTCCATGGCTACTTTCTTTATCCAATTGGGCAAGGGAAAGCCACCCGACCTCAAGTGATCTCGTCTTATAGATGGTTATTATCGGGTTAACTTTATTGCCTTGATCCGCGAGCTTACGGTTCACCAAATTAGCACCATTCCAAAAATCCGTCAATACCAAAAAAACATTTTCCCATTTGAAATTAGCAGCTTTTTAATAACATATATCTATCATATAATAGTAGATATCTAAAAATGTTAATAAGTATTTTTAAAATATTAGCGCATAAGGACGGTAAAAATGAACAACAGACAAACCGAAACAGATGTTGTCTTAATTGGTGCTGGCATCATGAGTGCAACTTTGGGTTCGCTTCTGAAAGAATTAGTACCGGACTGGAAGATTACCGTGATCGAGAAACTGGCGAAGGCAGGAGAAGAAAGCTCCAACGAGTGGAATAATGCGGGAACGGGGCATTCTGCACTCTGCGAGCTTAATTACACCGTCGAGAAACCGGATGGATCCATAGATATTAGCAAAGCGATAAAAGTGAATGAAGAGTTTCAGGTTTCAAGGCAATTTTGGTCTTACCTTGTAAATAGCAATCTGATCCGTAACCCGAAGGATTTTATCGTGCCTGTACCTCATATGAGCTTTGTCCAAGGGGAGAAGGATGTCACGTTTTTAAAAAAACGTTATGAAGCGCTGTCCAACAACCCGTTGTTCCAAGGGATGGAGTACTCCGAGGATCCGGCTAAACTTGCGGAATGGATTCCGCTGATGATGAAAGGCCGGGCATCGAATCAACCTATAGCGGCAACGCGAAGCGAAGCGGGTACGGATGTCAACTTTGGCGCATTAACCCGCATTTTGCTTACCCATTTAAAGAGTAAAGACGTCGATATTCATTACAACCATCATGTGGATGATATTATGCGGACTAGCCGCGGCGCATGGGAATTGAAAGTACGGAATGTGGATAACGGCCATGTCGAACGTCTTGCTGCTAAATTCGTTTTTATCGGCGGTGGGGGAGGCAGCCTGCATTTGCTGCAAAAATCCGGTATTCCTGAAGGTAAAGGGATCGGAGGATTTCCGGTTAGCGGATTATTTTTGGTGTGCAAGAAACCGGAAATTGTTGCGCAGCATCATGCCAAAGTATACGGACAAGCTCCAGTTGGGGCTCCCCCCATGTCGGTCCCGCATCTGGATACCAGATTTATCGACAATAATGAATCGTTGTTATTCGGGCCGTTTGCCGGCTTCTCGCCAAAGTTTTTGCAAACCGGGTCCATGTTGGATTTGATTACTTCCGTGAAACCGCATAACCTCGTAACGATGCTGGCGGCCGGCGTAAAGAATGCCTCTTTGACGACTTACCTGATCAAGCAAGTGATATTATCGAAAGAAAAGCGCATGGAAGCTTTACGGGAATTTCTCCCGAACGCGAAAAGCGAGGATTGGGATCTGCTTGTAGCAGGACAACGAGTGCAAATTATAAAAGATACGGCTGCCGGCAAAGGAATGCTTCAATTCGGTACGGAAGTCATTAGTGCCGCCGATGGCTCCATCGCGGCATTGCTCGGCGCATCTCCCGGGGCTTCTACGGCTGTTTCCGTCATGCTGGAGGTTATCCATAAATGCTTCCCGCAACATATCGAAGCGTGGCATTCTAAAATAAGTGAAATGATTCCTTCGTATGGGGTGGCACTATTGGAAAACCCGGAGCTGATCCATGAAATTCATACATCAACAGCGCAGTCGCTTGGTCTAACCCGTGAGTTTGACCTGCAATCCGTCATGTAGACCGTACAAAAATAAATTAAAGTTCAACGGCCATTGTCCTGCATCCTTGAATGAATGTATATGCGTCGAAGGCGTGCCTCTCCTACAAAGCGGACTTAAATAACGGTATAATACTTATATCCAAAACCGTAGTATGGAAAATCAGGCGTATTCCGGGTACGCCCTAACCGCAGGAGGAGAACCGCATGAAGTCGATCACCGTTCAAAGCCTTACGGAAACGTTCAAATTGGAAGTGCTTGCGGGAGCCAGCCGCATGGATCGCGTGATTACCCGTCCGCGGACGCACAGGCCGGGGCTGGAGTTTGTAGGGTATTTTGACTTTTTTCCTATGGAACGGGTGCAAGTGCTCGGCCGCAAGGAAATTAACTATTTATTGACGCTAAGCGTGGAGGAACGCAAGCTGCATATCGGGAACATCGTCAAGTATCATCCGCCATGCTTTATTGTGACATCGGGACAGCAGGAGATCCCGTATCTGAAGCTATTCTGCGATCAGGAGGGCATTCCGCTGTTGTGGACGCCGGAGACGACCACGGAATTTATCGCCAAGCTGGACAGATACCTGGTGAAGGCCATGGCCCCGGAGATTTCGATTCATGGGGTGTGCGTAAACGTATCGGGCATTGGCATTCTGCTCAGGGGCAAATCCGGCATAGGTAAGAGCGAGACGGCCCATACGCTCATCCGAAGAGGTCACCGGTTCGTCGCGGACGATATTGTCGTGCTCAAGAAGTTGGGGCCGGCGACGCTGCTAGGCACGCATAACGAGACCACGAGGGAGTTCCTCGCGCTGCGCAGCATCGGCCTGATCAATGTCGTGCGCCAATACGGGCGCAGGGCCTTTCAGGACGAGACGCGAATCGTGCTCGATATTGAGCTTGCGCCTTGGCAGGAGAATTCCCTGAACAATGAGCTGGAGGTAGTTCCCCAGTTCACGGAATATTTAGGCGTCCAGATCCCGCATATCGAAGTCCAGCTTCAGCCTGGACGCGACGTAGCCGGTTTGATCGAGGCGGCCGCCAACAACTGGTATCTCAAGCAGCTCGGGTACAGCGCGGCGGAAGAGTTCATGCAGCGGATCGAGAACGAGATGCAGTAGGATAATAAAGAAGGAGCAGGCGAGAACGCCTGCTCCTTCTTTATTATCCTTACGAACTGGTTTATTCAATCGCATCCATTGCGGCTTCAACTTGGGCTTCTACGGACGTATCTATGTATTGCATGTTGACAGTGTATCCAGTGTCCGTTCCTTTTAATAAAAGCATGATTTTTGTGCCTCCCACGTTCCACTTGCTTGTTAAATAACCTCCGTCAGCAAGGGGGATTTGCTCGTGTGTGTCCTTATATGCAGCAATAATATCACTTTCCGGTTGACCGTAAACTTCAGCCAGATTATCAAACATGCCTTCATAAACGCCTATTAACCCGGATTCATCAAAACCTGAAATATCGGGGGTAAATGCTATTTTGGCCAGTTTGTTTTTGTAGAAGATATATAATTCTTCAGGGTCATCGAGCGATTCCTGGTACAAAAGGAGATAAATATCGCCCGATCCCCCTTCATCGAGAAGCAGCTTCTCACCGGAAACGGCCTTCATTTGGTCCGGGCTTACTCCCCATACCGGAACAGGGGCGGTTGCCGCCGGCTTTTCACCGATCCAGGCGATGCCCTTAGAGGCATCCGCTCCGACGACTTTACCGGTTAATGGCTTGACGGCCGATAAAGGAATGTACGTGGTTCCGTTCATCGCCTTGGCCGGTGCGGCCAGAAGGGTTGCGGTTCCGTTGATTTTGGCTTTCTTGCTGCCTGTCTGTACGGTGATATACGAACCGGCCGTATTTTTCGCCGTGACCGACTTACTTTTGCTATCGACGGTCGTGGTATAATTTAATTCGGTTAGAACCGCCTTCATCGGAATGAGCGTGGTGCCCTTTTCAACGACGGTTGGTAATTTCGCCGATGAAACCTTGCCGTCTATGTAGAGAGTGTAAGTAGGGGCCGCGGCGGAAGTGGAGGGAGCGTAAGAGAAAAGACCGGCGAAGATGGTCAGGCACCCTATAAGCGTTAAACAAACTGTTTTCTTCATATTGTCTCCTTTTGCCATGATTTTGGTTTCAAAATAATAAGTCTATTTTCTTGAATATAACATAGTTTGCTTTCATAATTGATCCATAATTTTCCTAATGAAAAAATTATTTTGCCTTGTCGGATTGCGGAAAGGGAGTAAGACGGATGACAGTGTTGTACGAGGATGAGACCGGGGATTGGGGCAAGCTGGTTGTTTACGAAACGTCGCATTTTGATGGGGAACCCGGAAGATACCGCGTTCTGGCATTTTCGGACGGATCGGCTCAGGGGGTCATGGACGTAGACTCTCCTGAGCGCATCGTATTCGAATATCCCCGGGCCATTCTTCATCTTATGGAAACGTATCTTCCGGACTACAATGAAGTGTTTGTCATCGGTCTCGGCATCGGAACTATTCCCGCCAGGCTCAAGGACAAAAGGGTAAAAGTGGCGGAGATCGATCCGCGGGTAAAGGAGGTCAGCCGTCGTTACTTCGGATACGCCCTGTCCAATGTGGAGGTTGGGGACGGACGAAGCTTGCTGGAAAGGGAGCGGAATCTTCTCTATGATTTCGTGGTTCTCGATGCTTTTACGGAGAAGGATACCCCGCTTCATCTGCTTTCCGAGCCTTTCTTCACACTATGCAAGGACAAGCTGAACGAGCGGGGCGGCCTCATAATGAACCTGTTCGGCCGCGGGGCATCCGATAACCTGATCTGTGCCGTGCACACCACGCTACGGTCCGTATTTACTTATACCTGTTGCTTCGAATTGCCCCAGACGGGAGCGGCCGATAAAAGAAACATCCTACTCATGGGGGCGCGGCAGCCGATACGGTTCCGGGAAAAGGAGATGGCCGGGTTCGTCGCGTTCAAACCGGAGGAAGGATACATCATCCAGGATCGGAATGAAAATTACCGATTGTAAAAAGAGGGCATGAACGGTATAATTCATCACTTATGAAGGGTACGAGATAAAGGAGCTAAATTATCATGAAGAACTACGGAATTCCGGACAATGCGCTCATTACCGTCGCGGGTACGGTCGGGGTGGGCAAATCGACGCTGACCACTTCGCTCGCCAGGCGGTTGGGGTTCAAGATTTCACTGGAAAAGGTGGACCATAACCCTTATCTGGAGAAGTTTTATGCTGATTTTGAGCGCTGGAGCTTTCATTTGCAAATCTACTTTTTGGCCGAACGATTTAAGGAACAGAAGGGGATTTTTGCAGCGGGCGGAGGGTTTATCCAGGATCGTTCCATTTACGAAGATACCGGGATCTTTGCCAAAATGCATGCCGATCAAGGCACGATGTCGGCAACGGACTACCAAACGTATACCAGTCTGTTTGAGGCGATGGTGATGACGCCTTATTTCCCGCACCCTGATGTGCTGATTTATTTGGAAGGCAGCCTGCCTGCCATCCTGTCCCGCATTCAGGAACGCGGCCGCGAAATGGAAGTCCGAACGGAGCGCTCGTACTGGGAACATATGCATGCCCGTTATGCCGCGTGGATCGACGGTTTTACCGCTTGCCCGGTGCTGCGTCTGAACATCGAGGAATACGACGTGAACGACCCGGCGTCGCTGGATGATATTGTTCGCCGAATCGGCGATACGATTCAACGAACGAAGCTTGCATACCCGGTGTAACTTCAAGGGATGTGTGGGACGGAACTCCCCCGGTACATCTTATAAATAAATGTCCAGCCTGCGGAATGGTGGAAAAAATTCCTTGCCATTCGCAGGCTTTTCTGTTATTTTTGATATTATCAAAGTGTTATTAACAAAATGTTACCAAGTGACGCGGGAATTTATCGCTCCGTTTAGGAGTGGAGAAAGCTGGGGGATGCAAGATGAAGAAGGTTGCGGGTGGCTGGAACCTGTTCGAAATGATCTGGTTGGTGTTGTTTACCTCGATCGCTGTCGGGTTTACGGTGATTTCCAAGGATTCTTTATTCGGGTTTACGGTCTTTATCACCGGGGTGCTGTGCGTGGTACTTGCGGCGAAGGGGAACCTGATGAGCTATGTTTTCGGTATGTACAATACCGTCGGTTACGCTTATTTAGCCTATATTAACGGTTTGTTTGGAGAGGTTATGCTGAATCTGCTTTTCTTTGTTCCAATGAACGTTATCGGCTTCTATATGTGGAAAAATAACCGCCAGGGCGGCAAGCTGGCCATGCGCCAGATGGAGCTTAAAGGTCTGTTCCTCGTCGGCGCGGTCTGCGTATTAGGCTGTCTGCTGCTGGGTTTTGGGCTTTCGTTCATCCCCGGACAAAACTCGCCTTACATCGATGCCATTACGACGGTGCTGTCGGTCGTGG
This sequence comes from Fontibacillus phaseoli, assembly GCF_003337355.1. Classification (GTDB taxonomy): domain Bacteria; phylum Bacillota; class Bacilli; order Paenibacillales; family Paenibacillaceae; genus Fontibacillus; species Fontibacillus phaseoli. The sequence goes on from NZ_QPJW01000008.1 coordinate 36,323, forward strand.
CCACCTTTTTAATGGTTAGAAGATTTAAGGAACAATGGCTGGTCTATATCGTGTTGAATCTCTTCACGGTGCTGCTGTGGGCGATTCGGATGCTGGAGGGCAGCGGCGAAGGCTTGCTGATGATCGTGATGTGGAGCGCGTATCTGGTTAACGCGGTTTACGGCTACTATATCTGGAACAAAGGGGCCAAGGAGGTGGCGGCATGAAAAGTCTTGGATTGACGCTGGGGAAGTTTGCCCCGCTGCATAAAGGGCATCAGTTTATGATCGAAACGGCGCTGCAAGAGGTCGACGAATTGATCGTGGTGATTTATGAGACGACGGTCACGCCGATCCCGCTCCATATTCGGGCGAACTGGATTCGTAAGCTCTACCCGGCGGTCCGGGTGATTGAAGCCTGGGACGGTCCGGACGGGTATTCGAACGACCGGGAGCATGAGATTCGGGAAGAACAGTATATATTGGGTCTGCTGAATGGCGAGCAAGTAACGCATTTTTACTCCAGTGAGTTTTACGGCGGACATATGAGTCTAGCCTTGGGTGCGGTAGACCGGCGGGTCGATGAAGCCCGCGAAGATGTTCCGATCTCGGCGACGATGGTCCGTTCCGATCCATATAAGTACAGGGAGTTCGTAAGCGAACTCGTGTACCGGGATTTGATCACGAAGGTGGTATTCGTAGGCGCGATGTCGACGGGCAAGTCGACCCTTACCGAAGCGCTGGCGCAGCGGTATCGCACGACCTTTGCTAGCGAATATGGACGCGATTATTGGACCGAGCATCAGGTGGACCGCAGAATTGGTCTGGAAGCGTTCGATGAAATCGCGGTGGGTCATATCGAGCGCGAAGAGCAGGCTTTGCTGGAGGCGAACCGGGTTCTGTTCGTCGATACCAACGCGATTACCACGTATATGTTCGCCCTGGATTACCACGGCCGGGCGCCCGAGCTCTTAACCCGGATCGCCCTGGAGAATGCGCAGCGGTACGATCTGTTCTTCCTGTGCGACGACGATATTCCTTACGACGATACGTGGGATCGCAGCGGAGATCAGAAGCGGCATATTTTTCATAAGCAAATCATCGCGGACTTGAAGGAACGGCGTATTCCCTACATTACGCTGCGGGGCAGCCTGGAGGAACGCATGCGCAAGGTAGACGAGGTGCTGGCGAAGTTCGAGCCCTACGGGAACTATTTCGGCGAGCTGAACGGTTAGATCAGATGGACTAAAGAATAAAATGCAGGCAGGAGGCGAACCCGTTGGATTTGCTGGATCGCGACGGACTTACGGAACGCGAATTTTTGGAGCGCTACCGGGCAGGAGATTACGAGCGGCCTTCGGTAGCGGCCGATATGGTCATCTTCACCGTGACGGATGAGGAGGCGGACAGTTACCGCAAACTGGCGGAAAAAGAGCTGCGCATCCTGCTCATTCGCCGGGGAGGGCATCCCTACCTGGGCAAATGGGCGCTGCCGGGCGGCTTTGTCCGGCCGAATGAAACGGCGGAGCAGGCCGCGGCGAGGGAACTGCGCGAGGAAACCGGCGTAGACGATGTTTATTTGGAGCAGCTATACACCTTTAGCGATATCGGGCGGGACCCTCGAACCTGGGTGATGAGCTGCAGTTATATGGCTCTGATCAACAGCGATAAATTGGAGCTTAAAGCGGGGGACGATGCGGCCGAAGCGGCCTGGTTCAAGTTATCTTACCGGCTGTTGCGGGAACGGAAGGAACTGGCCGAGGACGGATACGTCAAGACGCTGGAATACGAGCTTAAGCTAAGCAGCGAAGGAGAAGAGCTGAAGGCTGTCGTGGCGAGGACGATGACGGCGAAGTCCACATCGACCGGCACGGATTATGCAATCGTATTGAATGACGGATTGGCCTTTGACCATGCGAAGATCATAGCGTGTGCTATCGAGCGGCTGCGGGGAAAAGTGAATTATACCGACATTGCGCTGCATTTGATGCCGAAACTCTTTACCTTGACGGAATTGCAGCAGGTTTACGAGGTCATTTCGGGCAAAGAGCTGCTGAAGGCGGCCTTCCGGCGCAAAGTGGCCGATCTCGTGGCGGAGACCGATCATTACACCGAAAACGCGGGGCACCGCCCATCCCGCTTGTATCGGAGAAATTTGGAGGACTAACGATGATTTACAATCTCGAAGAGTTAAGAAAAGCATATAACGCGGGAAACACCTTCAAGTTCGTGTTCTTTTGGGGCCATACGCCTCCGAAAGACGGGAGCGTCGATAAAAGCTGCTTTAGCCAGTGGTGGATGTGCCCGTTCAAGGTAGAGGGGACGGAGTACTCCTGCGCCGAGCAGTTTATGATGGCCGAGAAGGCAAGGCTGTTCGGCGATGACGAAATGCTGGAGTCGATCTTGAAGGCCAAGCATCCGAAGGAGATGAAAGCTTACGGGCGCGCGGTCCAAAACTTCGACAAGGAGATTTGGGATAAGGAATGCTACGGCATCGTCAAAAGAGCCAGCTTGGCCAAATTTTCGCAGAATCCGATGCTTGGCGAATACCTCAAGTCGACGAAAAACCGCATCCTCGTCGAAGCCAGCCCGCGGGACCGCATTTGGGGGATCGGCATGGGCCAGTCCAATCCTGACGAGTCGACACTTTCTTGGCGAAAGACTGGAGGATATGATTCCAATCTTCTTTTCCAGCCGCTATCGCTTCCTGTAGCTTATTCAATGTTTCCGGTTGGGGCAGCCCATGAATATTGCCCTCGACCAAGGCCGGTTTATCGGCACGCTGTTTCAAATGTTCGTATAAGTTTAAGCCGTATTGCGTCGAATCGTTAATTTTCATGAATCCTGCACCTTTCCTAATTAGAGTGATTCGGATAACTTCTTCTAATTTTAGTATTGGAATATTATTTCATATCTTTTATATTTATGGATGGAAAAGCAGCGGGACTGCTTAAGGTATTCATCAGGTTCTATTTATTGTTAAAATAGAGTTTCCATTACATCCAATAACAGGAATTCGGAGGCATGTCATACATGGAGAGAATACAGGCACTTGACGATTTGTACGAGGATGGCAGCACGGACGTAATTGAACTTGCCTCCGGTCAATGCACGGTTGTGCAGTGCAACCATAATATTGGACGTTCGTTTATCCGGTCGCTGCTGGGGGAGGGAACAACCTCCGGTTACGGGGTTACCTATCGGGGGGAGTTGTTGTCGCTCTGCAACCCCGAAACTGCTAAACAGGTTGGTTTCTGCTCTTTGGGTGAGGGCATGTATGAACGCCTGAAGGTGAGAGATTATTTGTTATTTTGGGCTGAAATTTATGAAGTTAGACCTGAGATAGGGGAACTGTTAAGCGGGATCGGATTGGAAGGCAAAGCGAATGAACGGATTTCCAGACTCAGCTATTCCGAAAAGCGGTTGCTTGGCTTTGCGAGAAGCATCCTACATGATCCGGAGCTTGTCATTTGGGAAGAACCCGAGCAGAATCTGGACCTTGAGAGTTGCATGATTGCAAGAAGGATGATATCCGGGCTAATTCGCAGAGACAAGGCGGTGTTGATCACCTGCTCGGCGCTCGAGCAAGCGCTGTCGATTTCGAATGTCATTTACCGGCTGAACGGCAGCAGGTTTGAGCCGATAGCATTACAGGAACCGGCCGAATTGCTCGAGCCTGAGTCCGATGTCGGTGAAGAAGTGCCTACGGAGGCAGGCATTGAACTGCCGGAGTCTACGGCAAGGCTATCCAGGCTTATGGTGAAAACGGAAGACAAATACGTGTTCATTGATCCGCAGACTATCAATTACATAGAAAGCAACGAAGGCATAACGACCTTGTTTACGAAAGAAGGCCGCTTCGCCTGTGCTTGGACGCTGGTGGAATTGGAGGACAAGTTGAAGCCGTTCCGGTTCTATCGCTGTCACCGTTCCTATATCGTCAATCTGAATCAAATAGCCGAGCTGATCGTATGGAGCCGCAACAGCTATAGTCTGGTTTTGAGCGACGGTCAAAAGTCCAGGATCCCGTTGTCCAAGGGAAAATTCGAGGAACTCAAGACGATCGTCGCTCTGTAAGTCCGCTCCGTTTATCCCTGAAACGGCTGCTTTCAACCTGCAAATGACTCCTTCCACGGTGATTATGCTGCTATTCGGCGATGAATGTTTAATCTGAAATAGAGCTAACCGGCTACTCCACTCGAGGAAGGTGAAGTCATTGCAATCCATCATTGAGGTCGAGAACCTCGAAAAGCTGTACAAAAAGAAACCAGCTTTGAGGAAAATCAGCTTTCAAGTTCAGCAAGGTGAAATATTCGGATTTCTGGGTCCGAGCGGGTCGGGGAAAACGACGACGGTGAAAATTCTGACCTCGCAGCTGATTCATACTTCAGGTAAGGTAAAGGTCCTCGGGGGTGATCCGAGCCGCAGCCGACACCCCGGGTTTCTGGGCAGAGTCGGAGTGCTTACGGATAACAGCGGGATGTACGAGCGGCTTAGCGTGCACGATAACCTCGCGTTGTTCTGCCGATTGTACGGCGTGCCGGAGCGAAGAATAGAAGCTGTTCTTGAAACGGTCAACCTGATCGATGACAAGCATACGCTGGTCGGAAAGCTTTCCAAAGGTATGAAGCAGCGGATTACGCTGGCCCGGACCATTCTGCATGAACCGGACATTCTTTTTCTGGATGAACCGACGTCCGCTCTGGATCCGGTGAACGGCGGCCGTATCCGGGAGGCGCTCCGCGAGATGAACAGCCGGGGGACCACGATCTTTTTGACAACGCATAATATGCAGGAGGCGGAGGAGCTTTGCGATCGCGTCGCTTTTCTGAATAATGGGGAGATCTCTGCCCTGGATACTCCGCAAGCATTGCGCTTGCGGCATGGCGACCGGACCATTACGGTTACTACGCAGCAGGGAAAACGGGTTGTGGATCAGAATGAAGCGGGGGCGGACGAGGTGCGGGATTTAATAAGAAGCGGAAATTTGCTGGCTATTCATTCCAACGAGCCTACGCTTGGCGATATTTTCGTGAAGCTGACGGGGAGGGGACTGGAATGACGTTCTCGATGCGCCGCTTTAGGGCCATGGTGACAAAAGAGTGGAAGGACGCGATCCGAAATCCGCAGATTTTACTGAATGCAGGGATGCCGATTCTGCTTGCCGTATTATTAAACCAGAAGGAATTGGAGCCGGGTGACCTTACGTTTCTAGCCATTCCTATCCTTGTAGCCATATCCATTACGGGAGCCTTCGTTCAGGCAACCCTGATTGCCGAAGAAAAGGAGAAGAATACGCTGCGTGCGCTCATGCTGTCGCCGGCTTCCAGACTGGAGGTCCTTGCCGGGAAAAGCGCGACGACCACCCTGTTTGCAATGATCGTGATAGCGGCATGTATCATAATATCGGGTGTCCCTGATGTAAATATAGCTTATTTGACGATCCTGTCGATCTTGCTGCTTCTTATTTTTATGGCTCTCGGAACAGTAATTGGCCTCATCGCCCGGACCGCCTCGGAATCATCCATTGTAGGTCTGCCTATTTTGCTGTTTTTTATTTTCGGACCCATCTTTGTTCCCGATCTGGATGTGCCCGCTCTGATGAATATCATCAATTGGCTGCCGTCGCACCAATTCGTGGTGGCCGTAACGGAGCTTGTTCAAGACGGGGGGCTTAAGCAAATTCAGGGAAGTCTGTTTAATCTGATTATTTGGACGCTTATGTCGGGCATGCTGTGCTTCCTGATTTACGGCAAACAACGATTTGACAAGTAGGGAGGCGGGTCTATGCAAATAGAAAACGATGGAGGGGTAAGCGTGAATAACAAATTACTGAAGAACCTTGTTTTTGGAGTCGTCCTGCTTATTGCGGTGTTGATCGTGAAGAAGCTGTGGCTGCCTGACGGGATCCTGGGAATTTTTAAATAGCGGAGCCCAATAAATCAAATCATGCTTTTGAGGAGCTGCTTGGTGGCTGAGTGGAAGCGATGAGCCCGATATTTTGGAGTTGAGAAACACAACAAAAAGCGCCCGATGGGCGCTTTTTTTAGTGGTTTTCATGCTCCTGCTCGATCTGCATTCAACCATCTCCATGCTGTTTTTTTCGAGCCAGACGATTTGTTCCAATAACCCCTGCTATAATCAGTACCGAGCCGATCCAATGATACACCGTAACTTCTTCCCCAAGAAATAACGCTCCGGCTACCATGGAGACGATGGTAGAAAGATTGGAAAATACGCTCATTTTCGCAGCTTCCATTTTAGACAGGATGTAGTTCGACAACAACGCTGTGACCAGCGAGGATACTACGCCCAAGAAAAGTATGGATACGATAAAGGTACCGCTGGAGAGCGGTGCCAACAAGCGGGGGAACGTCCCGGCGGCCGCATGATTGATAAGCGAAATGGTCAGAAAAACGATGAATCCGATACCCAACATCATAAAAGTGAGTTCAGCCGGGCTGAACTGCTTCGAAAGCGAGCGGGCTAAAACGGTATATCCGGCAAAAGCGACGCATGTCAATAATAACAACGAGATCCCCGTCAGGTTCGACAAATCAATTCGGCTGCCTTTCATAACGAAGATGAACACAACGCCGAACACCGACAGAAAGATCGACAGCTTCTGTAAGATGGTGGTCTTTTCTTTTAAAAATAAAGAGGCGACGATCATCGTTACGACCGGGGTGAACGCGTACAAAATGCCTCCCTCCGCTGAGGTGGCGTGCTGCAGCCCGAACGCTTGAAGCGAGAAGAACCCAAGCGGGTACATGGTTGCCAGGAGCAACACTTTGTATAGCGGCTTGCCGCGGTAATCAAGCTTGACCCATCCCAACACCACTGGGACGGAAATAACCAAAAACGATGATGCAAAACGGAATGCCAGGGTGTCGAGTGGTCCGGCGTAATCGAGAGCAATTTTCGCAAACAAAAATGACAATCCGATAATTACCGCGTTAATCACGGCGAATAAATAAGGAAGCGTATTTTTTTTGGAATTCATGGTTGGTCACATCATCCTCTCCAATAAACGGTAGCGTGTTCGCGAACATCTAATCGTTGATTTGAAGATATGACAAAATGGCGAATCGAACAACGTCATTTTGCTTGAACTGTATCGATACAGTGGTTGGGGAATAGTATAATGAAGTAGAAATAAACCAGAGATTATGCATACGGACAAGGGGAACAACGTGAAAAAGTATATTTCGATTCTTTCCGATATGGAGAATAAGATCCGGGAGGGACTATACCTTCCGGGTCAAAAGCTGCCCTCCGTTCGCATGGCTGCGGAAGCCTACGGATGCAGCATCAGCACAGTCACGCGGGCATATGCGGAATTGGAGAAGCGCCACGTCATTTATTCGGTCCCGCAAAGCGGCTTTTACGTTGTTGTGAAGCCGGGAGATTGGCGCGACAACAGAGATAGCGGAATAATCAACTTCGCTACGGTATTGCCGGATTTGGACGCGTTTCCGTATTTGGATTTTCAACATTGTTTAAACAAAGCGATTGATATCTACAAGTACGACTTGTTTACCTATGGCGAACCACAAGGACTGGAGTCCTTACGCCACACGCTAGTTTCCCATTTGGCGAATGACCAGGTGTTTCCCAAAGCGGAGCGGATTATCGTTACCTCGGGGGCGCAGCAGGCGCTGGAAATTTTAGCGAAAATGCCGTTTCCAAACGGTAAATCAGCGGTTTTGGTTGAACAGCCGAGTTACGATCGATATTTGCGATTTCTGGAAACGGAGAACATCCCGGTTTACGGCATCGCTCGTACGGCGGCAGGCATGGACCTACGGGAATTGGAGCAGAGGTTTAGAAGCGGAGAAATCAAATTTTTCTACACGATGTCAAGATACCATAATCCGCTGGGTACCAGCTATAGCATGGAGGAGAGGAGAGCTATAGCCAGATTGGCCGAAAAATACGACGTATACATCCTGGAGGACGATTACATGGCTGACTTGGGCGCAGAGCGGCAATTCGATCCCATTTACGCTTACGATGGGGGTTCGCACGTCATTTATTTGAAGAGTTTCTCCAAAATCATCTTTCCGGGCCTAAGGTTGGGTGCCATTGTTTTGCCGGAACGGTTGCTAAAGACGTTTCACGCTTACAAAATATACCCCGACACTTCGCTCTTGTCCCAAGCGGCGCTCGAAGTGTATATCAAGAATGGCATGTACGAGCGGCACAAGCATAGGATAAGCAGTTTGTACGCTTCGCGAATGCAGGCCTTGAGAGAGTCGGTGGAACGGTACAATGAACCGGGGCTGATGGAAGTGCCCGACATCAGTTCAGGCATTTATACGCATTTCAAGCTGAAGTCGACCGTTAATTTAGAACGTCTTTTACAGCGTCTTGCCGAGAGGAATATAAGTGCCGTGCCCGGCAAAGGGTTCTATTTATCGAATTATCTGGAGCGGGAGAAGTTCCTGCGGATCAGCATTTCCCAGACCCAACCTGAGCGAATCGATGAGGGGGTTAAGGCCATCGTCGAGGAAGTAAGACGGGAAATCCGATGATTCACAAATATGTCTCTGATTACGATTTAATCAGAAGGCCGTTAATTTCCAGGATCTGCATCCCTAAATGTCTATGAAAAAGCCTCTAATTTGTCGGGTAGCCGAAGGAGTCGATCTTAGGTAGAATGACGCGTAAGGGACTGACACTAAGGAGGTTCAATATGTCTACAACTAACAACTATCCATTCCAGGACACTTCCCTTCCGTTGGAAGAACGGGTGAACGACCTGGTTTCCCGCTTCACGCTGGAGGAAAAAGTAGGACTCATGATTCAATATCAAAGGGCCGTCGAACGGCTTGGCGTGAAAGCGTATAAACACGGCACGGAAGCCGCGCATGGCATGGCCTGGCTCGGCGAAGCCACGGGATATCCGCAGCCGATCGGCTTTGGATGCACTTGGGATACCGAGCTGATGCAGCGCATCGGCAGCGCGATCGGCGACGAAGCCCGAGGATTTTATAAACGGAATCCCGAGATTAACGGGCTGACGCTTTGGGCACCGACCGTGGATATGGAACGCGATCCGCGCTGGGGCCGGACCGAGGAAGCCTACGGCGAAGATCCGGTGTTGGCCGGCAAGCTAGCGGCGGCGCTTGTTCAGGGGATCCAGGGAGACCATCCGAAGTATTTGAAAGCGGTTGCTACATTAAAGCATTTCATTGGCAACAACAACGAGGTAGGTCGCGGTGACCAATCGGTCAGCATCGACCCGCGCAATATGCGCGAATACTATTTGAAGGCTTTCGAAATTCCGTTCAAGGAAGGCGGCGCCCAGTCCATGATGACGGCATACAATGCCGTCAATGGCGTGCCTGCCAACCTGTTGCCGGAAGTGGGCGAGATCGTCAAAAAGGAATGGGGTATGGACGGCTTTGTCGTCAGCGATGCCTTTGACGTGTCGGGAACGGTGCGGGACCACGGCTACCTGGAGACGCATAAGGAGTCGGTGGCCCGTTCCGTGAAGGAAGGCGGCATCGACAGCATTACCGATGACGGCGAGCTGATCAAGCAGGCGCTGCGCGAAGCGCTGGAGGAAGGATTGCTTGCGGAGAGCGACCTGGATATCGCGCTGCGCAACACGTTCCGCGTGCGCTTCCGCCTCGGCGAGTTCGATCCGGAGGAAGACAATCCGTATGCGGCCATTGACGAGTCGGCGATCATGCGGCCGGAGCATGCGAAGCTGGCGCGCGAAGCGGCGGGCAAAGCGGTCGTGCTCTTGAAGAACGAAGGCGGTATGCTGCCGCTGCAAGCGGACAAGCTGAAGAAAGTCGCCGTGATCGGACCGCTTGGCGGCACCGTGTACCGCGATTGGTATAGCGGTTCTATGCCTTATACCGTCACGCCGCTGCAAGGCATTCAGGAAAAGCTGGAGGCGCATGGCGGCAAAACGGCATTCTCGGGCGGCACGGACCGCGTCAAACTGAAGGCGAAGCGGGGTGGGCGTTACGTACGGGTGCAGGACGGCGAGCAGGCAGCGCTGGCTGCTAATGGCGCGGCGGCGGAACAGGGTACCGTATTTGAAGTAACCGATTGGGGCTGGGACAGCCATACAATCATCGCGGAACATAACGGCCGTTATTTGACGACGGACGACCGGATCGTGAAGGCTTCGGCTGACCAAATCTGGGAGTGGTTCACGAAGGAAGTGTTCCTTGTCCGCCCTTCGGAAGAAGGAACCGGTAACGTAACCTTCTCGACCTGGAACGATACGCCGGTTACGGTGAAGAGCGACAGCGGCGAACTACTCGTCGGAAGCGGCAGCGCGGAAGAAACCGCCAACGAGATCAACGTGGCGGGCGCAGCGTCCGTGGCAGGCGGGGAAGAGGAGCGGATTATCGCCGATCTCTTCGAGATGGAGACGGTAACGGACAAATTCCAAGACGCGAAGGAAGTTGCGGCTGATGCGGATCTGGCCGTCGTATTCGTCGGCAACCATCCGCTGATCAATGGCAAAGAGACGATCGACCGTCCGGATATCACGCTGCCGGCATCGCAGGAGCAGTTGATTAAAGAGGTCCTGTCCGTGAACCCGAACACGATTGTGGTCGTGGTGGGCAGCTATCCGTATGCGCTCAACTGGGAAGATGAAAACGTACCGGCCATCGTATACACCACGCATGCCGGCCAAGAGCTCGGCCATGCCGTAGCCGACGTGCTCTTTGGCGACGTGAACCCGGCAGGACGCCTGAACATGACCTGGTACAAATCGGTCGATCAACTGCCGGAATTCATGGACTACGATGTCATCAAGGGAGGCAGAACCTATCGTTATTTCGAGGGTGAGGCGCTTTATCCATTCGGGCACGGGCTGTCCTACAGCACGTTCCGTTTTGATGGGCTGAATCTCGGACAACAGCAGGTTTCCGCGGAGAGTGACCGTGAGATCGGTCTAACGGTGCGAGTGACCAATACCGGGGACCGTCCGGGCGAAGAAGTGGTGCAGCTGTACGGGCATGCGGAGCAGTCGCGCGTGAAACGTCCGCTGAAACAGTTGCTTGCCTTCCGCCGGGTGCTGTTGCAGCCGGGCGAGTCGGCTGACGTGAGCTTCACGCTGCCGCTGTCCGAGCTGGCGATGTGGGACGTCACCCGTGAGCGCTTCTGCATCGAAAACGGCACGTACACCTTTATGGCCGGCGCTTCTTCGGCGAATCTCCCGCTGAGCGCGGCGCTTCAGGTGCAAGGCGAGACCATTCCGCCGCGCGATCTGAAGCAGCCCGTGAAGGCGATCAACTATAACGCCTATGAAGGCGTACTGATCGGCGAATGCCGGGAAGGCGGCAGCGCCGCCGAGGTGAAGGAGCAATCCGGCTGGATTGCTTTCGAAGACGCCGAGTTCGGCGAAGGCGCGAGCACGGTGAAGCTTCGCGCAGCCAGCCGGACGGCTGGTTCCGTCGAGGTCCGGCTGCAGAGCCCGGACGGTCCGCTGGCGGGCCGGGCCCTGCTGGAAGCAGGCGGAGCGCAGGAATGGCGCGATTACGCGGTTGAGCTGAGCGGCGTAAGCCGGCGTCAGGACGTGTACATTGTCCTGAACGGCAAAGCTTCGCTGAGTGCGGTTCAATTTGTGTAAACGAAGCTTCCTTTTGCAGAGGGCAGTAACGCTTAGCCTATAAAGAAAAGAAGACCGGGTTCCATTTTGGGACCCGGTCTCTTTATTTATGCGGAAATTTCGCGTAAAACCTCTTTCATTTGCTCCAAATGGCACTTCTCATGAACCCCGACGAATTCAACCCACTGTTTAAGGTCCATTAGGCCGAAAACAGGATGGGGGAACGACAGTTGTTGTAGATGGTCCTCCTCTAAGCCGTCAGTAACTTGTAGGAGCGATTGGAGCGATTGATCGAGTTTTGCCTTCAACTCTTGCATTGTCATGAAAGACTCGGAAGGAACAAGGTGCGGAGGCGCATCTATCTTACGGGCTCGGTCAAGCGTGAGGCGAAACGACTTCTCATTCGTAGGGTTCGGTTCCGTTTTTGCTCACACATCGGACATGAATTTCACAATCGTCCGTTCCATCAAATAAAGGTGTTCCAGCACCTGTGCAATAGTCTATTTGCCTTCTTCAGCCCGCTGATTAATTTGCTCATCCGATAATCCTTGCATGGTTTCTCAAATCTCAGTTCGAACTTGCTTGGTTTCATTGAGTGCTTTCATTTTTCTGTTACTCCTTTGTGTATTGTCTCAGGTGGCATTTATCTTCATCCTTCACTTCGGATGCCTTTATTTTAGCAATAAGGGTGCCCAACCGCCAAGATTGAATAACGATAAATATTCAGGGCGAATATAGTAATACCCTAACAACGGAGGTGCTAATCTTATGTATGTTCATTGTCCCTCGTGTAATAAGGAAGTAAAAGTAAAGAAGAATGGTCATGGCAGATGTAAATGCGGCGCCCATATAAAAATTGTAAATAGATCTTAACGTGTCTTTATCTAATTATAAAAAAACATAAATTTATTAACTTGGGGATAGACGATATACGGTTTTTGTGTAAAAATTATCTCTAATAATAAATAGGGTGTGAGATTATGAGATATATGCATAAAATCTTTCACGAAAAGAGACAGAGCGAGGTTCAAGAGATACATCGGCAAAGATTCAATTTTGATTCGACAATACATCTAGGTTTATACATCAAGCCAATGGACCAATCTAGCGTCTATGAACTATATTATGTCCCTACAAACGAAATGGTGAGGATGGCTAGTGACATTCATATCATATCGAACCAATTTCAGGAGGCCTTTAATGATCTTCCTCCAGTCGCGCAGAATCAGTTCATTAACGAATGCTTAGTGGAAGAATTATATAATACGAACGAAATAGAGGGGATAAGGAGTACTAGAGAGGAGATTGCCAGAAGTACTAAGGAAGTGATGTTGAATAAAAAGTCGAAACAAAGATTTGAGAGCATGATTAAATCCTATATTAGACTTCTTGATAATGATTTGGAGTTTCCGAAAATACCAAAGGATCTCAGACAAATATATGATGATATAACCAAAGGTGAGATAGAACAGCAAGAATTGCCGGATGGAGATATTTTCAGAAGAGAAGCTACTTATATTTTGAAAAAATCAGGTTCAGGAAAAATCGTACATCAAGGAATCATGCCTGAAAAAGAAATTATCTATGCTACAGGGCAGTTGTTAAAGTTTATGAATGATAACGAGGAGATTCCCGATATCATAAAAATTGCTATCGGTCATTATTATTTTGGATATATCCATCCCTTTTATGACGGTAACGGAAGAACCTCCAGGTTCATTAGCAGTATGTATCTTTCAAGTATTTTAGGGAATATTTCAACTCTTTCTCTATCGAGAGGTTGTAATAAGTATAAGAATAAATATCTGGAAGCCTTCGAAGTTACCAACAGTATAAAAAGTAGAGGAGAGTTGAATAGTTTTATTGAAACTTTCATGAGAATAATATTGGAAACATTACAACAAATGAATGCAGAATTAAAAGAAAAAAGTGAGTTGCTTAATATGGCAGTTCACAAGTTGAATTCAGAACCACAACTAGAGCACAAAGACGGAAACTATTGGGGCATTATGTATGTGCTTGCTCAAAATCACTTTTTTGATTCCCGAAATGGTCTTACGATAAAAGACTTAGCTGGAATTTCGAATAAGTCGCAGGCAACAATTAGAAAATTAATACGTGAATTGTTGGAGATGTCATTGATCGAGCAAAAAGGTGAACGGCCAGCCTATTTTTTTATAAGACAGCAATATTTTGAAGAATAACTTGAGTCCGGATAAGTTCAACATGCCTTTCAATTTTCTAACGATAAGCTTCTAACTATTAAAATTTTTGCTCTGATTTTTTATAAAATCGGTAGGTAGCAATGATAAGTAGTGGTGCAAATTTTAAATAGAAGGATGTTAAAAATGAGCACATGGAAAATAAAATGGAAACGGATGTTATTCTAATTGGTGCCGGTATTATGAGCGCGACTTTGGGGACGATTCTGAAGGAATTAGCGCCGGATTGGAAAATCACCGTGTTTGAGAAGCTCGACAAAGCAGGCGAGGAGAGCTCGAACGAATAGAATAATGCGGGAACCGGACATGCCGCGCTAGGGAACGACGAGAGGCTCACAGCGCGGCTCCAAATGATGCTCCAAGCGAGGCTGAGGGCGAGAACCTAAGCGAAACGGTCCAGAAGATAACCGTGCCGAAGGATACCGAGATTTTGCTCGCGGAACCCAAGGAGTACCCAACGGAAATGATCGACGCGGTGAAGGCCTATATGAAAACTCAGAAGGCCATTAAAAAGGCCTATATAAGATTGATGACCAAGGGAAAGCTATCTCCTGATCGTAGACTTTGAGGTGAGTACAGAAGAAATATTCAAGGGGATTGCCGCCGCGGCCTCCCCGTATTTGAAGGGAATCCCGCTTGATTTGGTCGAACTGGACGATTGGGCCATCAACGAGGTGAAAGGCCTCACACCATTTTATAAGAAGAAACAATTTGGCCTGCTGTAGAGAGCGAAATACTACGAGGCAAGGCATTCTATAATAAGATGAACTAAAGAATATGATGCAGGCAAGGGAGTGAAATGATTCCGAAGAAACGGAGTGGTCGCCTCTGGAACCAACAACGATCGTAGGAACATTTTACGTACTTGCCCTAACATCACACCAATAGTTCATCTTCCTGCAATAAGTGGTCCTACTACCACATCGACATTTCTCACATACTTTCTTTTGAAAAGTTGAACAATTTAATTATCCTCTCATATTTTAAAAATGCAAAAAAAAGCCGATCCCTGCACAGAATAATCCATGAAGAAATCGGCTTTTAAAATGATATCAAAATTTCTAAAGGCGAATGTGAGTGCATAAAAACACTACTTTTATCAGAGCTTTTCTGTTCTCTTCAATCTTTATCTTCTGTAATGGAAGTAACGAAAATTTTCAACCCTACGTTAATATACTCTTAGTTAAATATTTGTAGTAAGTTTAACCCAGAGTGCGTAAGAATTCTTAGTCATTAAAAAGGGACTTCACCCCAACTTGGTGAAATTTTTCAGTGACCAAACCCAAAAAAGCTAAGAGTGGAGGAAGTTACCTTGTATATTCATAAGAGTGTCTAATTTCCTTTGAAGATCTACTAAAGAAGTATTCATTCTAAAGAGTGACTACCTATAATCTTATTATCTTGGACCTTCGTCTTATACCAAGTAATTAAGAAATCGTTCTCCCCGGAAACTGACGGCCACTAGAGAAAAGGCATTGCGTTAAGCAGCTCCTTTTAAGTTTTCTTGAGATACATTACACGAAAACTTGCCTTAGAAATAAATTCATTCTCCATAATAAGATATGGACCCTCATCCAGTACTTAAAACTATTCACTGCCTACTTAATTTTATGGTTATATGAGTCACAACTGCTAAAAACCACTACTTACAAATTGAATTACACCTACTAAAAATAATAAAAGCCAGATGAAAAAAACACTAATTAGTATTTTTTTCATTATCCTCCATCTTTTATCATAAAACTCCATTCGTTTCTCTAAATGGTTTAATCGTAATTCAATTTCATTAGAGTTTCCTTTATATTCATCATTATTACCGTTCATATACATCCCCCTTTTACATTATATCAAGCTATTGCCTATAAAACAGGCGATAGCTTGATAAATTAATTACTTATCTAAAAGTCATATAATACTCTTCCTTTTTTGTTGCAATCGTACCGATACCCTCAAATATAATTGAAAGGCTTCTGGTTCCTCTAATCCATGCCCATCCTGAACTTCCCCCTGGGTCGATCCCAGAAGTTGTTCTAGCAGTGCTATGTTCCCAAGAGTTACCTGGGTGGAACCCTAATAATGAACTATCGGTATCAGTAACTTTTATCAAAGCATAATTACCAGATTTATCGTGTCTTTCATATTGCACAATGCCTGTAATCCAAGAAAGGTTTTGCTCCGCCCCCTGCCAATCCGTCTCCCCAAATTGTTTTTTCAGTATAATCATTGACGATAGCGGTAGGCGAAAAAGAACGTTGATTATCGTTTGCTTGTTGTTTTTCAAAATCAGAATAATATTGCAAAAGGGCGGCATATTCATCAAAACTTTTAACAATAATCGCCCCATTCTCAAATTGCATTTTGCTAATCTTCTCTGATTTCACATTCTCAAATCCCGTAGCTTCTTGAACTTCTTCTTTTGATTGATATTTCCCCGCTACGGATGCAAAATACTCTTCTGGTACAATATCCCGAACAGAAACTGTTTCTACCCTAGCGGCATCAATTCCAACGTTGCTTACATCACTAGCAGTAGCAACACCTAAAGACGAAAACAACAATACAATGGATAATAAAAAGACGGAACTTTTTTGAACATGACATCATCACCTTCCTGTATCTTTTGCACTTAAGTACAGGAAAAATACTAACATGCAAATATGGTTTGGACTACCTTTTTATCCTAAATTACCCAAATAAGATGTAATAATTCAATATTTCTATCGCAGAGACTATGGAAGAGTTACGCCTATTTTAGAACAGTGAACAGGAGATTCAGTCATGAATTATAAGAATATAAAGGTTGCTGGAAGCGGCGTATTGGGAAGCCAAGTGGCTTATCAAACCGCTTATAAAGGTTTCCATGTATAGGTTTACGATATCAATGACCAGGCCCTGGACCGTGCGAAAGAAAGAATTTTGGACTTGAAGCCACATTATCGGCAGGACTTGAGCGCGACCCAACAAGAAGTGGACGAGGCATATAACCGTATTTCATTTAGCAGTGACCTGTCCAAGGCAGTTGCCGAGGCGGACCTCGTCATTGAGGCGGTACCCGAAGTGGTGCAGATTAAGACCGACTTTTATACGAATTTGGGAAAAGTAGCTCCCGGTACCTCTCTAATTCAAAAAGCTCCCGCTATGTTGGTTCCATAGCGGGAGCTTTTCACTGTAGATATTCAATGGCGTTACGCCAATCTCGTCTTGAAATCCTCATAGCCGAATTCGCGAACGACGCGGCAATTGCCGTCTTTCTCCTGTACGGCGATGGCCGGCAGCGGCATGCCGTTGAAGGTGTTGGTTTTGACCATGGAGTAGATCGCCATGTCCCCGAACACCAATCTGTCGCCGGGTTTTAAGGGTTGATCGAAGGAGTAGTCCCCGATCACGTCCCCCGTAAGGCAGGTCGGACCGCCAAGCCGATAGGTGTATGGCTTCTCGCCGGCTTCGCCCGAGCCGAACAGCGGCGGACGATACGGCATTTCCAGAACATCCGGCATATGGCATGTAGCCGACGTGTCCACGATGGCGATCTCGATGCCGTTCTTATGGATATCCAGTACGGAGGTGACCATATAACCCGCATTAAGCGCGATGGCTTCGCCGGGTTCAAGGTAGACCTCCAGGCCGTATTTGTCCTGCATGCGCTTGATGCAAGCTTCGAGTCTCGGGATATCATAGTCTTCTCTTGTGATATGGTGTCCGCCGCCAAAATTAATCCATTCCATTTGCGGCAGCCAGGCCCCGAACTTTTCCTCCACCGCATTCAGCGTGGTCTCCAGATCGTCCGAGTTTTGCTGGCAAAGGGTATGGAAGTGCAGCCCCGAGACGCCTTCAAGCAGCTCCGGTCGGAAATCATCCCGCTTTACGCCGAATCTCGATCCCGGCGAACAGGGATCATAGATTTCGTGTCCCACTTGCGTGGAGCATTCCGGGTTGATTCGCAGGCCTACTTTTCTGCCGGCCGCAAGAGCTTTGGATTTATACTTCTCCAACTGGGAGAAGGAGTTGAAGATGATATGATCGCAAATGGATATAATTTCGTCGATCTCATCTTCCCGATAGGCAGGGGCAAAGACATGGTTTTCTTTGCCCATTTCCTCGTGGCCCAGCCGTGCTTCGAACAAACCGCTCGCGGTCGTGCCGCTCAAGTATTTTCCGATGAGGGGATACATAGCGGTCATGGAAAAAGCTTTTTGCGCCAGCACAATCTTGGCTCCCGTACGCTGCATGACGCCGCTTAGGATGTTCAGGTTTTTTTCGATGAGCGCTTCATCGACTACAAAGCAGGGCGTCGGCAATTCCTGAAATCGCATCTTAGCGAACGAGCTCCGGCTTTCTAGCTTCCTCAGGCAATGCGTCGACCAGTACAGGATTAAAGTCTTCTACCCACGGAAGCCCCCATTTGTTCAGCTCTTCCATGAATGGATCCGGATCGAACTCTTCGATGTTGAATACGCCCGGTTTATTCCATTTGCCGGTCATGACCATAGCCGCACCGATCATGGCAGGAACGCCTGTCGTATAGGAGATGGCTTGGGAGCCCACTTCTTTATAGCATTCTTGGTGGTCGCAAACATTGTAGACATAGTAAGTCTTGTCTTGGCCGTCTTTTTTCCCTTTGAAGATGCAGCCGATGTTCGTCTTGCCCACCGTACGAGGTCCAAGGGAGGCCGGATCCGGGAGTACGGCTTTCAGGAATTGAAGCGGAATGATTTGCTTTCCTTCGTATTCGATCGGTTCGATGGAAGTCATGCCTACGTTCTCCAGCGCCTTCAGGTGCATGAGGTAGCTTTGACCAAAGGTCATGAAGAAGCGGATGCGCTTCAGTCCAGGCATGTTTTGCGCAAGGGATTCGAGCTCTTCATGGTAAAGCAGGTACATATCCTTTTGACCGACTTCAGCGAAGTTATATTCGCGTTTGATCTCCATCGGCTTCGTTTCGATCCATTCTCCGTTTTCCCAGTAGCGCCCGTTGGCGGACACTTCGCGGATGTTGATCTCAGGGTTGAAGTTGGTCGCGAAAGGATAGCCGTGATCGCCGCCGTTACAATCCAGAATGTCGATATATTCGATTTCGTCAAAATAGTGCTTCAGCGCGTAAGCGGAGAATACGCCGGTTACCCCCGGGTCGAATCCGCTGCCTAAAAGTGCCGTGATTCCGGCCTTTTCAAAGCGCTCGCGGTATTCCCACTGCCATTTGTATTCAAATTTCGCCGTATCTTCCGGCTCATAGTTTGCGGTATCCATATAGTGCGTTTTTGTCGCAAGACAAGCATCCATGATCGTCAAATCCTGGTAAGGCAGAGCGAGGTTCATGACGATATCCGGTTTGACTTCGTTAATCAGCGCGATCAGTTCATCGACATTGTTGGCATCCACCTGTGCGGTCGTAATTTTGGTTTTGCCGCCGTCCAATTTCGCTTTGAGTTCGTCGCATTTAGATTTGGTCCGGCTTGCGATGCAGATTTCTTCAAAAACTTCGCTGTTTTGAACGCATTTATGAATTGCTACAGATGCTACGCCGCCGGCGCCGATGACAAGTGCTTTTCCCATTGTTCTATCCCCTAACCCAATTAAATTTTTTTCACTGCAAAAACGGCAACAAAAAAAGCAAGCGAAACACGCATCCATGCGCATCACACTTGCTTTGATATAGTCGGATATTAAGACAGTCCCAATAAGGCATGGCTGGAGGACAAACTTCTTGTACGTCGTCAGTCAGCCATAAAACTTAAAGTTTCATGGAAAGGCCCTTAATATTCAGATATATCATGTTAGGATCAGAGTCTATATAGCAAATAATCACTTTTACCACTCTTATTGACCGTTTCACAAGTTGATGTGCATTTGCACTGGTTGTAAAGTAACCAACTTATAAAATTTGAGCTTTTAACTCAATCAATAAGGCAACGAAAGTTGCCAATCGGCATTTGACCCGGCTGTCCGTATGGCCTTAACTTCTTTAGGGAAGTGGTCAAAAATTATCTGCTTGGAAAGATCCTAAATAGATTGAATATTAGCTTTCCAAATTTAATGCTACTTCATAATAGCAGGATAGGGATTATTGAGCAAGAGAAATTTTTAAACTAACGTATATTTTTTTCGCGGGCGTTGAAAAGTCGTAAATCGAATGAGATAGCAACATTACAAATTTCACCTTGTGCTATAACTGTATTCAAATTCAGCATAAGGAGATGAAACGATGAGCAGATTGGCAGGTAAAATCGCTATGGTTACCGGAGCAAGCCGGGGAATCGGCCGCAGCATCGCATTACGTCTGGCGGGAGAGGGCGCTTTTGTCGTCGTGCACTATGGAAAAAGAAAAAGTGAAGCGGAGGACGTTGTTCACCGGATCGAGCAGAGCGGAGGGAAAGCTTGCGCGATCGGCGCCGATCTGGGGACGCTCAGGGGTATTCATGAATTATTTTCGGCACTGGACTATGTCCTTAAGGATTTTAAGGGAAACCAACGATTCGACATTCTTGTCAACAATGCCGGAATCGGCCAAATCATCGGCCTGGAGGAGATGACGGAAGAATCCTTCGACGAAGTGATGAAGATAAACGTAAAGGGGCCGGTGTTTATTACCCAACAGGCTTTGTCGCGCCTGAATGACGGAGGGCGAATTATCAATATTTCCTCTTTCGTGACGCGGGCGGCTTCTCCAAGCGTGTTCGCTTACAGCATGTCGAAAGGGGCTATCGATACGTTTACGCTGCTGCTGGCCAAACAACTGGGAAGCCGCCATATTACGGTCAATGCCATCCAGCCCGGGATCATTAACACGGAAATGAATGCCGGGACGCTGCGAGATCCTCAGGGACAACAGTATGCGGCCGGTCTTTCCGCCTTCAATCGATGGGGAGAACCCGAAGATGTCGCCGACATTGCGGCCTTTCTTGCCTCGCCGGACAGCCGCTGGGTAACCGGCCAATGCATAGATGCCAGCGGCGGATCTCACCTGTAAGCAAAATTATTGGACCGGACCGCAAGAAGAAATCCCGTGTTCAAGTTGAATCCTTTTTCTGGATATGGAATGATTGAAGTGACTGTTAAGGAAGAGACTTCGTAAACGGGAGGGGACGTTTTCATGTATCTTGTATCTCGGCCAAAGCCGCTGTCCGAAAGCCAAAGCCAGGAGCTTGCAAACGAAGGCGCAATTTCCTTTCCGCCGGGCTACCTCGTATTTTTGCGGCGGTTCGGGGAAGGGACTTATCGAGGGTGGATGAATGTCCATTTTCCGGATTCCGAGGTGCTCAAGCCGTTCGCCGGATACGGTTTATGGGAGCATGACGCAGACAGCCCGATCACGGAGGAGCAAATCGGAGAATGCGTCGCCATCGGCACGACGACAGACGGCGACTTTTTGGCGGTGCATCCCGGGACGTTTGCGCTGCTTTGGCTGCCCCGGCATGATGATCGTATACAGGCGATATCGCTGCAAGCGAACGGGCGGGAAGAGGATGAATCGTACGCCAAGATCATGGACGAAATCTATCTTCGGACGTATGGCAGCAGCCAAGAGGGTGCCGTTTATTATGAGCCGTCGTCAGATTCCCGCGGTCATCTCTTTCTGCACTTGTCGCCGGAAAATGGGCAGCATACGCTCCCGGAACTGGCGGGAGTGTGCCGAGCCGAATTTCGCCCGGATTTGTCCATGGAGACCGAATATGCCTGCCACTTGTTTTACCGGCAATTAGGCGGCTATATCAGGTTTAATTATGCATATGGGCGCGAGGTGGCTATCTTCTATGAACAGGATGCCGATGCCGGAAAGGCATTTGCTCAACTTGAGCAGTGGTTGTTATCGAACGGCTGCAAGATTATTTAAAAAACACTAAGGGTAAAGTTGAGAGAATCCGGTTTTGCTTGAAATAAGGCTGTTGAAAAGGGCTTTTAGGGCCGGACCGCGAATGTAGAATAAGAATCGGCAGATAAAGGGGGAGTGGCCTTTGGACAATAAGTATCCCGAAATCGATGTCATTCTGGAAAAGATGCAAACGGTTTTGGCGGCGTTGCGTGAACTGGATCCGGAATTTTATGCGAAGTATCCCATGCAGCTTGGAACCGATGCCGAAGAGCAGGATATGCGCGTCGTTTCCGACACTTGGCATTTGCCCGATGAATATTCCTACTTTCTACGGCATTACGTTCCCCAATCGGTCGGCTGGAGCACCGATGAATACATTCATCTGGATATTTACGGGGCGAAGGATTTGCAGAAGGGGCAATGGGGATACAACTATAATCCCGTTACGAAGGAACCTATTTCGGATTGGCCGGACCATTATCTCGTCATTGCTTCGGATGAAGGCGATCCTTACTGTATCGATTTATCCGAAGGGGACACCGTCATTTACACGGCGGAGCACGGAACGGGCCGCTGGGATTTTGAAATTGCTTATGACAATCTGGCGGAGTTTCTTCGCAGCGCCTTGTTGCCGCGAGGCGACGAGGATGTTGATCTTGGCGATGACGTTTCATACGATTACTGCAAAGTCTTTATTACAGGGGAAGGCAAGGACAAGCTTAAAACCTTGTTGTTCATCAAAAAAGCATTCTCCTGCGACGTTTCGCAAGCAAGATCCTACCTGGGAGCGGTACCTTTGCTGGTGTACAAAGGGATTGAAACGGGTGCCGCTAATGTCGAAGCCCAATTGAAAAGCATCGGTGCGGATTATGAAAAGCGCGAAATCGGGTTGGCTGAGTTTTTGTCATAATCGAGTGCGGCAGTTTAGAATATTCAGGAAAAGTGGGGTTAACATGACCATTCGGCAGTGGAAGGAACAAAGTGACCGGTCTTTTCGAATCTGTGCATTCGGTTCAAGCAATACGGAATTATCCTTGGAGAATCGGGGACGGCATAACTGGGTGGACTGGTTCTATATCAACGTGAGAAAAGAAATCGGCAATCATGTCAGCGTCACGAATCTGGGGATCGGCGGAGAGACCGCCATGGATCTGCTCGGCCGGATCGGGCGGGATGTTAACCCCCTCCAGCCTTCGCTTGTCATCGTAACGATCGGGGGCAACGATGCGGGCACGGAAGTGCCGACTACGCTATATGCCGAGCGGTTAAAGACCATTTGTTCCACGATTCGCGAATATCAGGCCGTTCCGGTGCTTCAAACTTATTATTGTCCGCTCTATCATCAGAGTCCGCCTGGTTTTCGGGCCCGCTTCGAGGCCAATATGCAAGTAAACAGGGACATATCGAGCGAATGGGATATACCGTTAGTCGACCAGTATGGTTATTTCGAACCGCTTTATCATAATGATCCGGAAACTTATGAGAAGCTGATGCGGGATTGGCTGCATGTCAATCCTTTGGGCAATCTGGTGATGGGACAGTTCCTATCGGCCAGTTTCGGGCTGCCCCCGATTCCCGTGCCCGAGGACATGCAGCAAGAGTTCAACCCTCTATACGAAAAAATGAACGCGCTGGCAATCCGGTAAGCTGATTTGCCGGTTCAACGAATAAAGAGGAGGCTACAACATGATCAACGATACCGATTTGAGACATCTGCGCCGCTGCATTGAGCTTGCGGAGGCTGCGCTGGAGAAGGGTGATGAACCGTTCGGCTCGATTCTGGTCACTGCGAGCGGCGAGGTGCTTGCGGAAGACCACAACCATGTAGCGGGGGGCGACCATACCCAGCACCCGGAATTTGCGCTGGCGCGCTGGGCGGCCCAGAACATGACCCTCGAGGAACGGGCGCAGGCGACGGTGTATACCTCGGGCGAACATTGCCCGATGTGCGCCGCGGCCCACGGCTGGGTCGGTTTAGGCCGGATCGTTTTGCGAGCTCCTCCGCGCAGCTGGCGCAATGGCTGGGCGAGATGGGAGTTCCTGCGTCGCGCGTCCGGAATCTGCCGATACAGGACGTCATTCGGGACACGGCCATCGACGGGCCCGTGCCGGAACTCGCCGATCAAGTCCGGGAGCTGCATCGCCGGCTTCATGAGACAAAGCGGTAGCCGATCGGTTTTGCGGTAAACAAAAAATGGCCCGGCGTCAAGAAACGACGCCCGGGCCATTTGCTTATTTTTGCTCATCCCCTATTTTCACGTAAAGGCTTGTCCGGAACGATAAACGACACCGTGGTTCCTTCACCGGGCATGCTGATGATGGACAGGCCCTGGCCGTACAACCGGATCAGCCGCCGGTTCGTATTGGCCACTCCGATTCCGCCTTTGCCCTCCAGCGTCGGGCTTAACAGCCGGATTACCTGTTCTTCGTCCATTCCCTTGCCATTATCTTTGACCTCGATTAGCGTGCCATTGTTCCGGCGGGTAACCCGAATCCGAACCGTTCCCCCTTTGTTGCGGCTAAGCAGGCCGTGCTTGACCGCATTTTCGATCAGCGGCTGGATCGTAAGCGGAGGGAGGAGCAAAGAGATATCGGGATCGACTTCCCACACGACGGACAGCCTGTCCCCGAACCGTTCTTTTTCGATATACAAGTAGGCTTCGGCAAGCTGCAGTTCATGGGCGAGCTCGACCTCTTTTCCCGTATTCAAAAAATTAAAGCTGATCCGTAAAAAAGAAGCGAAGGCATCGCCCAGGTTCCGCATTTTGGCCGTGTCGATTTCGCTGAGCGCCATAATGGAACCGAGCGTGTTAAAGAGAAAATGCGGATGAATTTGCGCCTGCAGGTAGGCGGCCTCCATGCGCAGCCGCTCGTTCACCGATTGCTTCATGGCGGTCAAGGCCCGGATCCGGTATTTCAATTCCAGGGCGTCTACCGGCTTGGTCACGTAATCGTTGGCTCCCGACGAGAACCCGGTATAGATATCGGCGGGCTGGCTGCGCGCGGTCAGCAGCAAAACGGGCAGCTCCGAGACGGAGTAATGCTCTCTCACCCGCTGCGTCAACTCATAGCCGGACATCTGCGGCATCATGACATCGGCAATGAGCAGATCCCATGGCTGCGTGCCAAGCAGCTCCAATGCCTCGCGGGCGGAGGGGGCCGTCGTGACGTTATACGGCTCACTCGAAAGGATACCGACGAGCACATTCAGATTGACGGGGTCGTCGTCGACGGCAAGAATGTTTACCTGTCCGTCGTTCAAAAGCGGCGGGACGGCAGCGGTAGCCGCAGATTCGCCGATTGCAGGGTCCGGAAGCAGGAACCCGAAGGAGGACCAAATCTCGGCACCGTCCGTCGGCAGGCCCGAATGAAGCGGGGGCTTTGACAACGGGCCACTCGATTCATCGGCCAACGGCAGATTGAAACTGAACACGGAGCCCTTTCCCGGCTCGGAGCGAACCGTTAGTTCCCCGCCATGCAATTCCACCAGTTGCTTGCAAATGCTTAACCCAAGCCCGATGCCCCGCCCATCGCTTATTCCGTACGATCCTTGTTCATAAGGGAGAAAGATTCGTGCCAAGGTTTCCACATTTATGCCGACGCCCGTGTCGGCAACTTGGATGAGGACATGTTCACCCTTCTTCCCAGCCGAAACGGTGATGGTTCCTTGTTCCGTGTACTTGATGGCGTTATGCAATAAGTTATACAAAATCTGCACAAGTCTTTTCTCATCGGCCAATACCGGAGGCATAGACTCTTCCAAATCCATGTTCAATTGGACAGGCTTGGCTTCCGTCATAAATTGTAGCATGGCGATCACGCCGGGAACGACGGATTGGATCTCCAAGGGCTCTTGCTGCAGGGCGATGCGGTGTTCCTTGAGCCGTGCGACATCGAGAAGATCGCCAAGCAAATGCGACATGCGGCGGCTTATCGTAATCAACAGCTCCATATCTTTAAGACTGCTCTCATTCAGCGACGCTTTCTCTTTGTTCACGACGTTCTGGGCGATATTCATAATGCCGTGCAGCGGCGTTCTTAGCTCATGCGACGTATTGGCAAGGAACTGGTCCTTCAGTTTGTCGGCTTTTTGTAATTGCTCGTTCATCGCGGCGTTCGCCTTGGAATGGAGAATATATTTCTTGAACCAATAAGCCGAAAATCCGACCATGGTCGCCAGAATATCGAACGGATAATACACGGTGGTCACATCTTTGGCCGATTCCAATATGCTCCATGACAAGTTGGATATGATGCCTGCCGCGGTCAGCAGCAGGAAGACGGCGTCTTTGTCGCCATCCTTCTTGAAGATCATCGTTCCCGCGACGTAAATAAACCAAACGAACGAAATCAGATATATGCCGAGAAATCCGTAGAAATCCAAAAATCCGTTCCCCCAGGAAGCGGGTCCGGCGAGCAGAAGCCCGGATACGACGACCAGAATCGCCGTATAAGCCTTCAGCCAGGCGTTGCCCGGCGGCGCGGAAGCGAATTTTCTGAAAATATGCAGGATGAACAAGTTCTGCCACAGGAGCGAAATCAGTCTGATCTTGATCGCCCACGTATAATTGATCGGCAACCATAACGAGAGCAAGTTATCCTGTCCGGCCGTAATCGCCAGGGCGACGGACACCGTCAGCAGGGCCATCGTTAGCAAAGCCCGTTCTTTACGGTTGAACGCATAGAGGATGAAGCCGTACAATCCATGAAGCAACAGGACGATGCACGTAACCAGCTGAAATCCGATCGAATACCAGCGCACGGTTTCGATCGAGGCCAAGGAGCCGAAGCGAATGCTGCGCATGATCCCTCCGTTAAAAGGCTCGTCGTAATTGGCCACCCGGATTAGCACCTCCAGTTCCGTAGCGCCGGTGACGGAATAGGAGGCCGTGTAGGAGATGTTTTTGGGCGTATAATCCTCGGCGCTGGCGGCGGGTTTGCCGATATCGCCTTCGGTCACCCCGTTGATTTCCACGGCGGAGGAGGCTTGTATGCTTTTCATCCAGAGCGCGACGGGATGGCTCAACGGGTCGACCAGAATGCGCAACCGATACGTTCCGTATCCGTAGGAGGACCCGGAGTCCGGATTGAGTATGCTCCCCCAGTCTCCGGGAACCTCGATAAGGCGGGAGGGGAGAGATTCCGATTGCAAATCCGCATAAGAAAGGAAATGTTCAGGGTAGAATTGCCATTGCCCGTTCAAAAAGAAAGAGGGGGATTTCTCCAAATCCACGCCGCGCATATCAAGTACGCCATGGACCGGAAGCGGGGCTTCCGAGGTATAAAAAATTTCGGACCAAGCCCAGCGTAGACCGAGCAGCGCGCTCATAAAGAGGATCAATATGGCTAAATATTTAGTAGCCGTTTTATTTAGAATTTTCATAATATCCAAGTTTCGCTATAAACAGCGCGTACTCCTTCTTTTCATGGCTCCCGTCGCGCCGGCGAAAAAAAAGGCCGTCCGTTACGGATGGCCTTGCCAAGCTTGCCGTTCTTAACGTATATAGGCGCCTACGACCTCGTACTTTGCTCGTTGCCTATCGTCTTGTACTTCACTTCAACGACGTTGCCTTTTTGAAAAAACGGTATACACCTCGCTGTTCATCTCAGTAAGGCAATGGTAAAATGTCCCTGCGTTTATTTTAAATTTTATATTAATGATAAAGAGAAGTCTAATTAATTTATAGAAAATTTGCGGGCAGGCGGCCGCAACCACGCGTTGCGCCAGGCTGCAACCGATGCGGTCTTTACTTAGGCGCAGGGTTCAGCCGATACTGACGTATATAAAACGGAAAGGTTGTTGCAGATATGATATTTGCAGAGAAGTTAAAGGCGGAGAGGAAGAAACAGGGATGGTCTCAAGAGGAACTGGCAGCCAAGCTTTTTGTCAGCAGACAGTCCGTTTCGAAATGGGAGAATGGTCAGAACTATCCAAATATTGAAGTGATCATTCATATCAGCGACCTCTTCGGCTTGACGATCGATGAACTCTTAAGAAGCGATGAGGAGTTGACGAAAAAGGTGATCAAAGATAGCAAAAAATTGGCCTATCCCCGATTAAAAGAGATGTTTGATGTATTGTTTATGATCGGAGTCGTTCTGCTGGTAATCAAACTGGGCGTTCTTCTTTTGAATAAGGTAACTCCATTAGATTTAACCTTGGTTGGCGGCAAGTTTCTGTGGAATTTTGGACCTCTGGTTCTCATGGTGGGTGGCGGAATTGGTTCCGGGATTCTCAAAGAGATTTATAAAAAGGATTAGCGATAAGCGGTTCGTAATTACCGGGGCAAACCACCCCGGTAGCCCGCGGTCTTCGCGGCTATGCTTAATCTAAAAGCATTAAATATCCGCTTTTCGTTCTCGGCTATCTCATTTACTCGCTAATGGGTACGAAAACGGATCTATGGATGATCGTAGTCACTCATATTATCATGATGTTAGGCGTCGGAATTTGCTTCCGTCCAGACGAACACGCTGAATTCGCTTCCGAAACAGTACTGTCCCGGTGGCATCGCTTTAACTCAGACGATCCGGCAAGTAGCCGGCGCGATCGGCATTGCGGTCATGATCTCCCTATTTTCGGCCAAACAAAGCAGCTATTTGGCGACGATCGCAAACGAGACTACAGCAGCGGCGGCTTCAGGCTCTTCGCTGGTATTCACGGTCGACTTGGTCTTTTCGGCGGTGAATCTCGTATTGTCTTTCTTCCTGAAAAAGCCGCATAACGTGAAACTAAAAGTTTAATAATAAAGCGCCCGGAACAATCGCATTCCGGGCGCTTTAACTTTAATGGCTTACAATAAGGTAATTGTCATAAATGGTATAAACGGCATTCTCATGGATATCCGGGGGGAAGCCGCTATAAACTTCGATTAGCGTATCCAGCATGGCCGGCTCATCAATGGGATCATCAAAACGGACAAACAGCTTAGGGTTCCCTTGTTGGATGGACTCGGTGAGCTTGTCATGAAATTGTTCCATCGAATCCATTTGCAGACCGTGGCTTATGTAATAATCATGCGAATTGGTTTTTCCCGCAAATTGCTTCATATCATAGTCGATCCAATATTTATCATTGATTACGAACTGCATATCCTGAGCGGTCTCGTCATTACTGTCGAATAGCCAGTAAGGGATGCCCGAATTGGTTTCATTGTTGGTAGGATCCACATTGAGCCACTCATTGTTGATCTTTACCTTATTCCAGGTATGCGGCACATTGTCGAGTGTCCCTGTAATGACTATGCTTTCCAGCCCGGCCAAATCGCTCAGCAATTTATAGGCGGAGGCATAACTGGCGCAAACCCCTATTTTTTTGACCAAAATGCCATACGTATTGAAGGAATCGTTGAAGCGGGCGTCAAACTTCTTAAACCCGTACTGCTCGACATTCGCCAACGCTGCGTCATCATATCGGGTGTGATCGTTCAAATAATCATAAATGGCTTTTCGCTTATCGTCTTCGCTGGCTCCGTCTTTAATAATCCACTTCACCAATCGGGTCGCTTCCGCGATAATTTCCTCTTGCTTCTTCTTAATATTGCTTTTGGAGTCGCTATAATTGATGTGTAGCGTCAAAGAACGATAATCATAGCCGTAACTTTTAACGTCCAGGATTAAGGGGTTTTGATAGATGACCTTATCTACGGTGTCGTATAAAACTTCGAAATTTTGAGTTTCGGGAAAAGCTTTTAACGAAATCTTCTGACTAGCCGCCATGAGATGGAGGGCCAAGTATTCCTCAACGGCAGAGTCGGCATGAACCGGCACCGGATTGGCGGGATCGGTCTGCGGAACGGACTCTTGGTTTCCTTTTTCCACAACCTGTTTCGTATTCCTCCGCTGGGCATCTATGAGTTCATCTTCGTCAATCTTCGAGCGAAAGAAAGAGTTGCGGATAATTGTAGGAACTTCAGGGCCAGGCCCGTGGGCGGAGAAACTTTCGATCTGAATGAACCCTTCTTTGCTGCTTTGCGGGTTGTCATTCACCGTGTTACCTTGCCGCAGCACCTCCAGATCCTTCTTATCCAAAGACGACACCATGGCCTTTCCGGACAAGAGAGTTCCCTCTACCTTGAAAGGAATGAGTACATAGCTCTCTTTTTCCTCAATATGTTCCGGGTCGTAAAGGATCGAACGGGTCAGAACCGTTTCGTCAATGGTATATACTTTGGTTGTTTTCGGTAAGTCCTTCGCCGTTTTGTAGTCCATATAATAAATTTCGTTATTAACAAGGAAGGTAGGTAAAGAGTTTGATAATTCCATCGCGTCGACCGGAGGGCCGAAATTGGACTCGGCTCCGTCTTTTACGGCCGTAACATAATATTGGCCATTGACGATAAAGTTTTGGGCCGTGATGGCCTTTTGGCCGAGCTTTCCTTGATATTGTCCATATTGGAGGCCGTCGTTTCCGTCCAAATAGAAGTCTTGAAATTCCGTGTTCGTGACGGTTCCGACCCGTCCGGGAAAAGCATGCTTGTAGCCTTGCTCGGGGCCGGGGAGGGGCTCCTTATTTCCGGAAGAATAGACATTATATACGTTATATTTTTCTGCTCCTTTAACTTCATCCCATACCAATTTAAAACGGCCGTCCGCATCGATTTCGTATCTGACATGGGGAGCTTGAAGCTCGGATTTTATAGTAAACGGAATGATGATCGGCTTTTCTAGTTCGGTACGCTCGCTTGCATCCAAATCGTAATTGACGCGAAGGTAGTAAATAGGGGCATAACCCCAGGACGTCTCAAAATCCCTTCCCGTTTCCTCCGAAGTCAGAACAGCAAAACTAGGCTCTACGACCAGTACGCTCTTGTCGGCATTGTAATCCTCTAGGTAGTTAAAGGTGCCGATTTTGCTTTCGGGCAAAGCCCTTTGATCGGTATGGACCGTAACCACGTTCTCATAAAAAAACAAGTCCGTCATGTTGCAGTTAAAGCGGAATTTGAACTTTTTGTCGTGCTCTACATTGTACAGCGGCATGAGAGTGGTTTGTTTCGGGCTGTCATATTTCTGCTTGATGTCCAACACCGTTAAAGGAGGGAGCAAACTTTCAGCCTGATCGGCCGCGTTCATGGAATCCGTCTTGTTCCCGGCGTTTTGCTGCGGTGATCCCATGTTGGAGTTATTGCCGGAAATGCGGGCGGAGTAATTGCCTAAATCACACCCGGATAACACGAAGGCCAAGATGAATATAGAAAACAGCATTTTTTTCAATAGGAACACCTCAAGAGTTGTGGGATTCTTAAAAATCAAACCCATTTATTAAGAATACAAATTTAGAAAAATTTTATCATCTGTCAAAAGATTAGCAAGTAAAAGCATAGGTTAAAGCCCAATATTTACTAGTTTGATTCAGATTCCTGTTATTGAGAACGTTACCTAAATACTGATTTATCTCTTTCCCCTATTGGTATATATTCAAAATAGAGATGGAGCATCGGGTCCTGTCGCTTCAAGGCGGCTATGCAGCGAAAGCAAGATCGTTATAAAAATATGAGGATGGAGGAACCGCCTATGCCCACGAAGCTGCGGTATTTTGGAATTTGCGCGCTGGCTCTCGCAGCAGTCACACTATCAGGATGCGCGCCGAAGCAAACGGAAGTCATCGTAAAGCCTTTGACCGAGTACACCCCTAAGGATGAAGTCGCCCTCATCGAGAAGCTCCGCAAAAACAAAGATCCCGACAAGGAGCTGCACGAGGTTTATCGCGATCTCACGGTCATCGATATACATAACCATGATGCGGCCAACCCGGTAGCCATTGAGAACTGGAGAAAGGTCGGAATCGACCGAATCGTTTTGTTCGGAAGCATATCGGAACCTAGTGCCAAGTATACGGATCAATTAGCCTGGGAGGAATATCAAAAGTCACCCGGGAACGTGTATCCCTCCTTTGCGGGATTTCCCATTTATGAGGAGGAGGGCTTGGACATCGTCCGGAACAATCTGGAGAAGGGCTACTTGAACATCGGAGAAGTGGCCGCCGCTTCGACGTTTTCGGAATCCGTGTCCAGATTGCCCTGGAAGGCCGAGCACCCCAATGACGGTAACTTTCCGAAAATCTATGATCTTGCGGCCCAGTATCAGGTGCCGATTCTTCTGCATATCGACCCGCCTAACGGCAAGCCCGTCGCGAAATTGGAGGAATCCCTGGATGCGCATCCCGATGCGATCCTCATTTTCGGGCACGCCAACGCCCATAACTCTCCGGAAAATATCGAACCGCTCCTAAGCAAACATCCCAACTTATACATCGATTTTTTTGCAGGGTTTACGGCCTATAGTCCGAGCAGCATCAACAAACTGGAAGATTACGTGCCGCTGATGGAAAAGTACCCCGACCGTTTCATGCTGTCCACCGATTCGGGCTTCGACCTGTCGAGGGACCAAGCGGCGAAAGGCATCTATGAAATGATCGACTTGCTCTCCCCGGAAACCGCCTTGAAGGTCGCTTATCAGAACTACGAAGGACTGATCGAGCGCCAGCCTCCGACTCAGACGCAGATCGAGACGATCAAAAAGCTGTCTGCCAAAGCCGGGAAGTTCAAGACGTATGAGTTGAATAAGCGGATGGCGAATGAGGTGATTTTTGAGTTGGAGGGGGATGTGGAGAAGTAGGTATTTGGGTGCGTCGGATATGGAACTGGCTTATCGGCTCATGTGCTTTGAGTATAGGATGGGTCTGAACGGGGAAGATATTCGAGGAACTGCATCGAAATTAAAATTAATTTTTTTATTTGACTATGGTTTATTTTGTAAATAAACTTAAAATAATCGTTATAAAGGGGCTGATTTGAATTGCCATTCATTGAACAGATCACTATAAAAAATTATAAACTACTTCAAAATGTGACATTATCTGATCTACAGCCAATAAATGTAGTGTTAGGGCCAAATGGTACAGGTAAGTCGACCTTGTTCGATGTTTTTGGATTTTTAGCGGATTGTTTACAATCAAATGTCAAAAAGGCTCTGGAATCTAGAGGGAGATTTCTTGAGGTCCGTTCTAGGAATGCAGATGGGCCAATTTCTTTTACTATTAAATACAGAGAAGCAGACTACCTAAATCGTCTGAACTCGACTCCAATTACGTATCATATATCTATTGATGAGAAGAATGGAAAACCTTATGTTTCTCATGAGTACCTCCAATGGAGAAGAGGAAAACAATATGGATCACCATATAGATTCCTAGATATCAAAAACGGAGAGGGTATTGTTATAACTGGGGATTCACCAGAAGAAGGTGATGAGAGGCAGGCTATAAGAATGGATAGTCCTGATATCTTAGCTATTAAGAGTCTAGGACAATTAGCTGAGCATCCACGTGTAGCAAGTTTAAGAAGATTTATTGAAGGGTGGTTTTTGTCTTATTTTATTCCTGATAAAGCTAGGCAAATTCCCGAATCGGGTGCAGCAGAACATCTTTCTGGAACAGGCGATAACCTAGCAAATGTTGTGCAATATTTAAGTGAAGAACACCCTAACACATTCGAGGAGATATTAACAAGAGTAGCAGACCGTATTCCTGGATTAGAGACAATAAAATCGGAAAGAACAGTTGATGGTAGGTTGGTCCTACAATTTAAAGACGGGCCTTTTAAAGATCCATTTCTTGCAAGAAATGTTTCAGATGGAACATTAAAAATGTTTGCTTATTTAATACTATTGTATGATCCTACCCCACCGCCTTTACTCTGCGTTGAAGAACCGGAGAATGGCTTACATCCAAAACTTTTAAATATATTAGCAGAGGAGTTTCGGGCCCATGCTAGGGGCGGTATAGGAGAAAAAGGAACTCAGGTATTTGTTTCTTCTCACTCTCCATACTTTATTGATGCTCTAAAATCTGAAGAATTATGGATAATGAATAGAAATGATAAGGGCTACGCCAGTATTATTAGAGCAGATAAAATAAAGCGTATTCCAGAATTCATGTCTGAGGGTGCCTCATTAGGAAGCCTTTGGTATGAGGGGTATTTTGGAAGGGGTAATGGGTAGTGCATTTAGAAGTACTTGTAGAGGAACTGTCTATGAAAAAGGCACTAGATGTTCTGATTCCTAAGATAATTGATACAAAACATAGCTTCGATGTTTATAATTTTCGTAGTAAACAAGATTTAATGAAGAAGCTAGAATCACGGTTGCGAGGGTATTCAAAATTGAGGAACGATTGGGATTTTAGAATTGTTGTTTTAGTAGATGAGGATAGGCAGGATTGCAAAGAATTAAAACAATTTATGGTCGATACAGCTAATGTAAGCGGAGTCAGGGATATTACATTAAACCGGATTGTTGTTGAAGAATTAGAAGCATGGTTTTTCGGTGATGTGGCCGCTCTCAGGGCTGTTTATCCAAGAATTCCAGAAAGTCTAGGGGAACAAATTCGATTTAGAAATCCGGATCAAATCCCAGGCGGAACATGGGAGGCATTAGATAAGACGCTGATTCAATACGGTTACCGCACTGGTTTGGTAAAGACGGAAGCTGCAGAAAAAATAGCGTTACACATGGATCCGTGGAGTAATAGATCGACGAGCTTCAAAGTTTTTAGGGATGGTATTATAAATTTAGTGAAATGACTTGGTTAAGAGGATTTTTAAAAGGTGGGTACCCCTTTGTTTGATATTACAGACAGTACGAAAAACCGTATCATAAAGTATAAATATTTTAAACTTCATAATATCCCAACGCCCTACAATCCTTCTTCTCTTGATTAGTCACCCAAACCATCAACCTTCTCTTCGAAGGAAGATGGTTTTCTTTTTTACCTGAAGTCACCTCCAAAAACCCACGAATAGCCCCTACAGTCATAACATCAATATGTTTTACAAACAAATTGATGTGAACTTGATCTGCTGCCTGCTTTAATAGGAATTTCTGCATGGCTTCATTAGTGTTTCGATATAATCTTTTGTAGTTATTAGTAAGAGGAGGGCTAATTAATGTATACTGCACGGTCAGAATCTCTCCGTAAAAATAAACTTCGTGGGCATGATCCAAAGGTTCCAAGGAAACATTGAGATACTGCATATCTTTCCCTTCCTCCAATAAAGTGTAACTCTTTATATAATTTTAGTGCATATAAGCACTATTTTCAAATAAAATAAGAATATAATGATCTGTTTATGGGCACAATGCTTCTCTAATCTGATAGAGAGGTGGTAAATTGTGCTACTGCAATTAATCGGTGAACGGATTAAACAATTACGAAAAGAACAGGGGCTTACGCAAGAAGAGCTTGCAGAAAAAGCCGGAGTAAATGCCTCCTACATAGGAACTGTAGAACGCGGGGAACGAAATATTTCATTGGAGACGCTTGAGAAAATCATTCAAGGTCTGGATGTCCCGTTGGAAGTAATGTTTCAATTTCATGAGTTTGAGGATATGGATTCAAGAACGGATAAAGCCGAAGTGCTAACAGCCATCAGTTCTTTGATGCATTCTCGTTCAGTGGAAGAAAATAAGCTTATCTTCCGCGTGATTAAAGATATTTTGAATACGATGGACATTCAGAATGATCTAAAGAAATCATAAGCCGGGATCTTCCCGGCTTATTTTCGCAGTATATGAGATTTATCGGACTTGAGGGGGCTCCCCCTCTTTTTTTATTATGAGGAGAAAAGGGTTCAACTCGAGTGGGAACGAACTTTTAAGAACATAAAAAATATACTTCTCAGCCCGTTGACTTTGACGTTGTGTCGCACCTTAAGCTGATTGTGAAAGGAGGATCATATGGAACTGCAGACCATCAGTCAGGTAACGAAAAACTATAACATCACCACAAGAATGCTTCGGTACTATGAGCAAATCGGGTTACTTCCAAGCTTGAAAAAAGAGGGGTACGCCTATCGGACCTATGATGAGGATTCCCTAACGAGATTGGAACAGATTTTAATCTTAAGAAAGCTGAGAATTCCACTAAAAGAAATCGAGAAAATTCTTCTTAGCGAAGAGTCCAGGACGACTGTGGAAATTTTTCAGGCGAAGATTAAAGAGCTTTCAACCGAAATCACGGCGTTATATACGATCAAGTCTGTTTTGGATACTTTCGTGAGCCGTCTGACGGAAAACGCAGATGTCAAAATGGACCCCGCATTACTGGCTGATGAGTCCATACTTCGTGCCATCGGATCTCTCCCGGGAATGAAACACCATCTTAAGGAGGAACCAAGAATGAATGATTTGAATGCAGCCGACAAAAATCTATCCAAGCTAAGCGACGTACGCATTGTTTACTTGCCCCCTGCCACTGTAGCCGCTATACATTCGGTGGGCGGAGCGCCCGAATCCGACACGGGGAAAGAGCTTCAAAAATTCATGACCGAAGCGAAACTGGCCAGCGTTAAGCCTGACCTGCGGCACTATGGCTTTAACCACCCTGTCGGCAGCGAGCACGGGTACGAGAGATGGGTAACCATCCCCGACGATCTGGAGGTGCCGGAGCCTTGGGTTAAAAAGGAATTCCCCGGAGGCCTATACGCCGCGCATATGATCCCTATGGGGAATTTTGAGGAGTGGGGCTGGCTTATCGAATGGGTCGAGAACAGCGGCGAGTATGAAGCGAACTGGAGCGACTCCGAATCCATGCATGGCTGCCTGGAAGAACATTTGAATTACATTAATTTGTATCCATTGACCAATGAAGAGGTGGATAAAAGAATACAACTGGACCTGCTGGTGCCGATTAAGCCGAAGTCACAGTAAGAGTGAGTCGTGCCGAGCCGCTTCGCACCACGCGCAACTCCCAGCGCGGGGTGCGGCTTGCTTGGCGGCAGGCAGTGAACCGTTGCCGTGGACTTATATAGAGATCCCTGCAAGCGATCGCCATCTCCTTCATGTGCTGCACGGCTGCGGTCATCTGTGCTTGCCATGGACATTATGCAGTCTCCGCAACCGGAAATTTTGCTATACTGGAGCGCAAATAACGACCTTTTGGGACCTTATTTCCTCAAATAGGCAAGACATTGGTGAATAGCGTCCTTTTAGGCCGCTATTTTAATATAAACCAGCTAAAAGATATCCAATGGCTCATTTCCTCCGAAATAAGGTCCCCAAAGTACGCTATTTCTAGCCAAGTACCCAAAAAACGCGGAATAGCGACCCAAAAGGCCGCTATTCCAGCAGAGCGGATGAGAGCACCTGTGAATTGGCAGGTGCTCTTAATATGCACCTGGAATCCCCAGGAGTCCGGGTAATCCCGGATAATCCCAGCAATCCCAGCATCCCAGCATCCCAGCAATCCCGCCAATCCCAACAATCCCAGCAATCCCAGCATCCCAGCAATCCCGCAAATCCCAGCATCCCAGCAATCCCGGCAATCCCCGGCAATCCCGGTAGATCAGCCTATGCTGCCCCTTTGCCGGTCTTCGCCTGCTTCCCGAGAAAACCTGAGGTACCCTCAAGGGTGTCTCATTAAGGGTATCTCTTTTTTTTGCGAACCACCTTGGCTCGTAAAAAAATCCCCCTCCGCCGTTTCGGCGGGAGGGGGATTACTTTAGAACTTGATCCGATCGCTCAGGAATTGCTTCAGATCGGCGATAGGCATCCGCACTTGCGTCATGGAGTCGCGTTCGCGCACGGTGACTTGGCCGTCGGTCTCGGATTCGAAGTCGTAGGTGATGCAGTACGGCGTACCGATCTCGTCATGGCGACGGTACCGTTTGCCGATGGAGCCGGTATCGTCATAGTCGACCATGAAGTCGGAAGTTAATTCCGAAAACACGCGCTGAGCTCCTTCGTTGAGCTTCTTCGACAGCGGGAAGATGGCCGCTTTGAACGGCGCGAGCGCGGGGTGAAGGCGGAGCACGGTCCGGCTGTCGTCGCCTTCGAGCTGTTGCTCTTCGTAGGCATCCACTAGGAAGGCCAGCGTAACGCGGTCGGCTCCGAGCGACGGCTCGATGCAGTAAGGAACATAACGTTCGTTCGACTCCTGGTCGATGTAGTTGAAATCTTCGCCGGAATGCTCCATATGCTGTTTCAGGTCATAATCGGTCCGGTCAGCGATGCCCCACAGCTCGCCCCATCCGAACGGGAAGCGGTATTCGATGTCGGTCGTGGCATTGCTATAGTGGGACAGCTCGTCTTCCGAGTGATCCCGCAGGCGCATGTTTCCTTCGTTCATGCCGAGTGCCAAGAGCCAATCGCGGCAGAAGCCGCGCCAGAATTCGAACCATTTGAGGTCTTCGCCGGGCTTGCAGAAAAATTCAAGCTCCATTTGCTCGAATTCGCGCGTCCGGAACGTAAAGTTGCCCGGGGTGATCTCATTCCGGAAGCTCTTGCCGATTTGGCCGATGCCGAACGGCATTTTCTTCCGCATGGTGCGCTGCACGTTTTTAAAGTTGACGAAGATGCCCTGCGCCGTTTCCGGACGCAGATAAATCTCGTTGGTGCTGGACTCCGTAACCCCTTGGAATGTTTTGAACATGAGATTGAATTGGCGGATATCCGTGAAGTCGCGGCTTCCGCAATCCGGGCAGACGATCTGGTGCTCGTCGATCAGGGCTTTCATCTGGTCGAATGACAGGCCGTCGACAATCAGCTCGATACCCTTCGCGTCCAGGGCATTCTCGATGATTTTATCCGCGCGATGGCGTGCTTTGCACTGCTTGCAGTCGATCATCGGATCGTTGAAATTGCCGACGTGGCCCGAAGCGACCCAAGCCCGCGGGTTCATCAAAATCGCTGCATCCAGACCGACGTTGTAAGGGGACTCCTGGATGAATTTTTTCCACCAGGCGCGTTTGATGTTGTTCTTCAGTTCGACGCCGAGCGGGCCGTAATCCCAAGTGTTCGCCAGACCGCCGTAAATTTCCGATCCCGGAAAAATAAATCCGCGATGCTTGGCCAGCGCGACGACTTGATCCATTGTTTTGGTACTGCTCATGGTTGATCTCTCCTTCGATTATTGAATTGCTTCAGATGCCCGCTAACCGGAAACGATAAAAAAGCCCCCGTCACAAAGGCATCCAACCGATGCCCAGGGACGAGAGCTGTATGCACCCGCGGTTCCACCCTAGTTGACGTTCCCTGCGGGATCGCCCTCTTTTTCCGAGTCTCCGGCTCCGGACTGCCTTTTCCTTGATGCTTCCTCCGGGCTTTCACCGCCCCCGAATCGCTGAATGGGCAAGACAATCAAGTACTATTGGTCCATCATAGCCAGTATCCTTCTTTGCAGTAATATTATCTCAAAGTGAAGCAATACTCAAGCGGCAAATACAATTTTTAGCCTAAGTATATTAGCCTGGATCTAAAGTCTCAGTTACAGGCAAAAACCCATTGTGATAAACTATTTAAAATTGTTAATGTTAAAAATTTTCATAATGGGGTGTAATTTTAATGAAACAAGTGATGAGGTTGTGGTTTGGCGTCCCTTTCATGCTGCTATTGTCGTTTACGCTTGCGGCATGCGGTTCCTCGGGGCCATCGCAGGCGGATTATGACAGCTTGAACGAAAAGGTAGCCGGGTTGGAGCAGCAGTTGGCCGAGGTGGAAAAAGCTTTGGAAGGCATGAAATCGAACGCGGTCGCCGCGAGTGTCGATGTCCCGGAAGGCGAGACCGCAACTCTCGCTCCGGTAGACAATGGGCCGTCCGACAATGGGGATGGAGTACAAATCACCTTGGAGCAGTATGAAAAAACGGAAGTAGGCATGACCTATAAAGAAGTATCCGAGATCCTCGGCGGAGACGGAGAGGCGGTCAGCGAAGCGGAGGATATGGTGGTGTACTCTTACCATGGCACCGGAGATTTGGGAGCCAATGCAGTGTTCTCGTTCCACAAGGGGAAGCTATTGACCAAAGCGCAAGCGGGGCTTGAATAAGGTAAGTTAAGCAACATCTTGCCCGGGATCCCATATGGTTTTACGAAAGGCACCCCTTCCGGTGTTTAAGTTTGGCGGTTGAATTAGAAAAAAGCTGGACTAAGATCGTATCGTTCTTAAATCCAGCTCAAGAGTTTTAATGGGGCATGGTTCCGTTTAGAGGAGCCTTTGTATAGCTGTTTAGCATCACGTTCATATCCTGTTCCTTCAACTGCGGCACTTGATAATATCCGTGCTTGTTCTGGTAAAGGAAGATTTCATAACTGAGCTCGATCAGGTTCGGCACGCTGTCCGCAACGACGCGGCGGAGTACGGGGTTCGTGATTTCCAGGGCCGCCATCGCAAACATGGAGGACAGCGACTTGGTGTTTCCTAACATAAACCCGGAAATGTTCTGGTCGGAAATTTCCTGTGCGGATTGAGCGGGCTTTTTCGGTTGGCCCGGCGTGAGCCCGTATACGACGTCGTTGTTTTGTGTCATTCGGTATTGCTGTGTAGGAACCTCCGGATCCTGTCCGGTCTGAAAGCAATCGACGATCGTATTGTACATTTGAGTAGCGAACGAAGATTGTCGTTGAAGAATGGACTTCAACTCGGGATCTTTCACGTACTGATCGTACATTTGGTATTGATCCAGCATGCAAATGACACTGGAAATGACTTCGTGAGCATCGAAAAATTCATGGCCGCCATGGTTTTTCCCCATCGATGGATTCATGGACAGGTTTGGCGCTTGCTGATATCCCGCTTGGTTCATATTTTGCAACCTGATTCCCTCCTGTGTACATAAGTTACATAGATATAGTTGCCCGGTACTCGTTTTTTCATTCTAAAAAAGGTATGGAGAATGGGCAGGAATCGTCACAAATAAAGGCTCCTTTCACCGGCAAGGTGAAAGGAGCCTTTTTAACCAAGTATTCCGTTACGGCTTACTGTCCGTCATGGCCTTGTGTTTTCAACAATCTTTTCATTCTTACAAAAGCGACAAACTCTATCATGTCATCGGTTGCCAAAGGCTCTCCGTCTATCGTGATTCCGGGATCAGGGCGGGTTAGGAGACCCGTTAATTCCGTCACGCATCGCTCCTCGTCACATCTCCCCAAAATATAATCCACGGTAGTTTCGAATAAATCGGCCATTTGCAACAAAGATTGGAGAGAAGGCTCGCGGTATCCGGTTTCGTACCCCGCATAGGTGCTTTTGGCGATGCCGAGTTGATCGGCGGTTTCCTGCAAGGACCATTTTCGATTTTTTCTTAACTCTGATAAATGTTCCAGCATGCTCTCAAACTCCATGTTTATAATTTCGACTTCATTATCATAGCATAGGAAGATGGACTAAACTAGAAAAAGTACGCGAATCGAGGACAATATCTTGATTTCCTAAAATATAAATCTATAATTACTAATAGAAATACGCGTTTTGCGGAAATTTGATCATTATCCCGCTATGGAGATGTTGCTGATGAAAAATATATTATTGCTTGCGACCGGGGGCACGATTGCTTCGGTGGAGGGGAATGAGGGACTGGTTCCCGGACTGTCCGTCGAAGAGTTGCTTCAATACTTGCAAGAGCCGTCCAACGGCCTGAAGATTGACGGGAAAATCTTAATGAACCAGGACAGCACCAATTTGCAGCCCGAGGATTGGGCAACCATCGCCGAAGCGGTCTATAAATACTATGATGACTACGACGGATTTGTTATTACGCATGGAACGGATACGCTGGCTTACACCTCCTCGGCACTTTCATATATGCTTCAGGGGTTGGATAAACCGGTGGTGCTCACCGGCTCGCAGGTTCCGATCAGCTTTCAGAAAACCGATGCCCGAAAAAACGTCTCCGACGCCCTCCGGTTTGCTTGCGAACCTGTCGGCGGCGTATTTATCGTATTTGATGGCAGGGTGATTCTGGGTACCCGGGCGGTGAAGATGCGGACCAAAAGCTACGATGCGTTCGAAAGCATCAATCATCCGTATGTGGCTTATGTGAATAAGGACGAAGTGAAATATCAATGGAAGCCTGCGCCGGCCGCGTCATCTCTTTTGCTGAATACCAAGCTCTGCACTGATGTGTTTTTGATGAAATTATACCCGGGCATGAAGCCGGAAATCTTCGATTACTTGAAAGGGCTTTACAAGGGAATCATCATTGAAAGCTTCGGAAACGGCGGGCTGCCTTTTGAAGGTCGGAATTTGCTCCCGAAGATCCAGGAACTCACCGAGTCGGGGATGGCGGTCGTCATTACGACGCAATGCCTGGAAGAAGGTGAAGATCTGCTTTTGTACGAGGTCGGACGCAAGGTGGCGCAGTATAACGTGATCTTATCCGGCGATATGAACACGGAGGCCATGGTTGCCAAATTGATGTGGGCGCTTGGACAGGGCGACTCGTTGGATCTGGTCAAAGAGATCATTGAGACGCCGGTCGCGGGCGACTTATCGGTTCATTCGGATCAGGGAGAATAGAAGTAGCATCAGCCCATAAAAGCTAAAGGGGCACCCGAGCGGGCGCCTCTTTTTTGCTTTGTATGAATATTCATAGCTATACCCCAAAAACGAGGTCATATTAACTGTAACGTATCTGCATAAGAGAGGCGGAGAGGATCTTGAGGATGAACATTAGGGAAGCACGGATTGAGGATTATGAAAATATAGCAAAACTGCATCTGCAGCTCCACGAACTGCATGTAGCGAACAGGCCGGATTTATTTAAACATACAGCTAATTATCCTCTCGATTTCGCCTATTTCAAGTCTTGCTTGGATAACGATATCTTCAACGTGTTCATCGTAGAAGATGAGCGGTCGGGAATCATTGCCTATACCATACTCAAGGTGGAGGAAACGCCGGCAATCCCGGTTTTCGTTGTCAGAAGGATTTTGTACATCAATGATATTTGCGTCGATATTCAGTTTCAAGGCAAAGGCGTAGGGAAGCGATTGTTTAAACAAGCCATAGACTACGCCAGGGAATCAGGCGCCGAAAGCCTTGAATTAGGCGTTTCCTCCTTTAATGAATCGGCCATTGAATTCTATAAGGCTATGGGGATGAAGACCAAAAGTTTAAGGATGGAGTTGGATATCGAAAAATAAGTAGTCCTTTTTAAGGGGGAAGTCGAATGGAACCTAGTTTTGAACTTAAAAGTCTTGCCGGTGAGGAATTAACGATTGTTAAATTACAGCAAGCCATGGATCTTGGGGAGGTTTCCTCAAGAGAACTCGTCATGTACTACATGCATCGAATCGCAAAATATGACCAAAGCGGTACATACATAAACTCTGTTATGGAAATCAATCCGGATGTTATTTTTATTGCAGAGGCTTTGGACCGGGAAAGAAAAAGAAGCGGCGCAAGAGGACCTCTCCATGGCATCCCCGTTCTATTGAAAGAAAATATTGAAACCAAGGACAAGATGAGAACCAGCGCAGGGGCTTTGGCTTTGGAGAATCACACAAGCACGAAGGACGCTTTTCTTGT
The DNA here is from genome assembly GCF_003337355.1 of Fontibacillus phaseoli. Classification (GTDB taxonomy): domain Bacteria; phylum Bacillota; class Bacilli; order Paenibacillales; family Paenibacillaceae; genus Fontibacillus; species Fontibacillus phaseoli. The sequence continues at coordinate 79,214 of NZ_QPJW01000008.1, forward strand.
TCGAAAGTTAAGGGAGGCGGGAGCCGTCATACTTGGAAAGACCAACTTGACGGAATGGGCGAACGGGGTTTCTTCCGAGATGTGGGCCGGTTACAGTTCCAAAGGCGGGCAGGTTAAGAATCCGTATGGAGACTTTTTCGTGGGCGGATCGAGTTCCGGTTCTGCTGCAGCGGTGGCCTCTAATTTTACCAGCGTAGCGGTAGGGACGGAGACTTCGGCGTCCATTCTAAGCCCGGCAGTACAAAATTCAATTGTAGGCATTAAGCCGACAGTCGGTTTGGTTAGCCGTACGGGAGTGATTCCTTATTCTTATTCTCAAGATACGGCCGGAGCTATGGCACGAACCGTAACGGATGCATCTATTTTGCTTAGCGTACTTGCCGGAAGAGATGAAGAAGATCCCGCTTCTTGGAGAAATGAACCTGGAGAGATCGATTATACGACATACTTGCAACTAGATGGACTACGGAATGCAACCATTGGAGTTTACAGGAACGTTTCCCCGGGGCAATTTCGTGACGCGGACGAATATGAGGAAACCATATTTAACCAGGCCGTAGCCGAACTTAGAAATGCAGGAGCCAATATCATCGAAGATATAGAAATTCCGTCATTCCATAGAACATGGGAGTGGAATAAATTAAATAACGAATTTAAACACGGCATTGAACATTTTCTTCAAAGTCTTCCGCCTGGATCCCCCGTTCACACGCTTAACGAATTGGTAGAATGGAACGAAGCAAGACCGGATCAGGCTCTAAAATATGGACAAGATTTATTAAAGTATCGGGCACGGTTGGAACATCCCTTGAAGAACCCCGACTACATATTGGAATCCATAACCGATTTATACTATGCTCAAAATGAAGGCATAGATTTCGCCGTAGCGAAGTATGGGCTGGATGCCATTCTTTTTCCGGCTTATGTTGGGGCTGAGATTTGTGCAAGAGCAGGATATCCATCCATAGCTGTTCCGGCGGGATATAGGGAGAACGGCAGACCCCTTGGTATTACATTTGCCGGGCCGGCATTTAGTGAACCGGCACTGATCCGGATCGCCTATGCTTTTGAACAGCGGACGAAGCATAGGAAAAAGCCGCTATTCGGTTAATCATCTTCATGAACGTATTTTATAAATAACAAACAAGGAGCGGTGTCGATGGATGAAGCGAGAAAAGACGAAGTCGGGCGAAAGTTTCTGTTAAGCCAGCATATATCCTTGGAAGAATGCGGCGAGTTAGAGGTTCAAGAACTGATTTTTTTGATTCATTCGGCCAAGTTTTTTAAAGAGAAAGAATCTTTTCCCCGGGAGCATCTGGATGAGCGGATTCAAATGTTCTTCGGCGTGTTGAAGGACAAAATCAAAGATTCCGAATCGTTATTCATCGCCTATGAAAAGAGAACGGGCTATCCCTACGTCGATGCCGATGACCGGATATGGATGTTTTCGAAGGGAGAGTATGCGGCAAGCGCGGCGGATTATTTCATGCAGCAGCTTCTGATGCTTGAAATGAGGAAGATCGACAGGGATGAGATCAATAAGACGTTAGGCGAGCTGCATATTTTGGGGCTGCGTAAAATCCTCCTCGATAACGGGCAGTATCATGCGGAGGTGGACAGGGACGAGCTTTTGCCGCCGCCGGACTGGAACGGCACGCCTGAGATTAGCATCCCCGTGAGCAATCCGGAGCTGCAGCACGCGATGATTACGTTTTTTCAGGCGATGAGTGGCGGGCAAAGCCGGGCGGCGGACAGGCAGCAGCTTGAGGGAATGGAAAACCGTATGCTCGACGAAGTCATTCGGGGGAAATATCTGCTGCCCATGCAATTAAAGGAGCAGGCACCGTCGGCGCCTGACGAGCAAGGCATGAAGACCTTGAAGGAAGGCACCGTCATTCAGTTCGCCGTCTTGGGCGGCGAAGGGGATTCGACCTGGTTACCGGTATTCACGGACTGGCTCGAATTCGAGAAGGCTTACGATAAGCAGGTATGGAGCAGCAATGTCGTGACTTACGATGACATGTTGGCTTTGTCCGAAACGATGGAAGGTATCGTGATCAACTATCGGGGCATCCCGCTCCAGCTCGATGCCAAGAACAAGCAGCGGATCGAAGAGTACCGGCGGGAACGAAGCGAAGACGGTTTGGCCTGATCTGACGCTATTGCATTAAAATATAGATAACAATTAGCGCGAATAGCGGCAGAGGAGGCCATGATCATGCAAAAGAATAAAAACCTTAAGCAGCAGGCACTATCCGATATCGAACATATACAAGTTCACGGTAGAACCACAGGTAATCTTTCTCCCCTAACCTTGTTTTGGACAGGAAGCGCCGTGGAGTTTAACGCCAAGGGGGCGGAGCTTTGGCTCGAACTCGAGGTGGACTATGAGGTGTATGAGCCCTGGATCGGCATCGTGATCAACGGCGCAGTCGTAAGCAGGCAAATGCTCGTTGCGGGAAGGTACTGGGTTTGCATATTCCGGGGCATGAATGCCGATGCCGTGAAAAACGTCCGAATCGTAAAAGAAGTACAGGCCATGAGCGGGGATCCCGGCTGCTCCTTGCAAATCCACGCGGTGAGGTTTGACGGACAATTTCTCCCCGTAGAAGACAAACCTTATAAGCTGGAGTTTATAGGTGACAGCATTACTTCCGGGGAAGGGACTGTAGGGGCTAAAACAGAGGAAGACTGGATCCCGATGTGGTTCAGTGCTCTGAGCAACTATGCGGCCATGACAGCCGAGTCTTTGAATGCGGATTATCGAGTGATTTCCCAAAGCGGGTGGGGCGTGCTTACTGCCTGGGATAACAATCCGCATTGTAATCTTCCCGATCATTATGGGCAGGTCTGCGGCCTGCTTTCCGGACCGAAAAACGAAGCTCTAGGTGCCTTCCGAGCCAATGATTTCGATGCCTGGCAGCCTGACGTCGTGATCATTAATCTCGGAACGAATGACGGATCGGCTTTCCATTCCCCGGAATGGAGTGATCAGGCAACGGGAGAGACCCGAAAGCAGCGATTGAACGAAGACGGCACCTATCATGCGGAAGACCTGAAATCTTTTGAGGAAGCCGTCCGCAGCTTTCTTGCAAAACTTAGAAAAAATAATAAAAAGGCACACTTGGTCTGGGCCTACGGCATGTTGGGGATTCCGCTGATGCCGGCGATCTACCGGGCCGTAGATGCTTATGTAAACGAAACGGGGGATAAGCGGGTATCGGTGTTTCAGCTCCCCGACATGACGGAGGAAGCCATCGGTTCCAGAAGCCACCCGGGTGCAGCTGCTCATGAAAAAGCATCCAAGGAACTGACCGGATACATCCGGGAGATTTTACGGCAGGGTTGACAAAGCGGCGAGATGAATATAATGTTACAATATAAATAATTAGAATACTAACAGTTAAGTTTGTAAGAGAGGAGGAACCGTCTTGAGAGGGCGAAAAGACACTCCCTATTCGGATCTGTTTCAGACGATCGGGCTCAAATTGAAGCGAAAAGCGGATGAGAAAATCAATGAGCTCGGGTTGAATGCGCAGCAAGGCCGGATGATCAGTTATATCCATGAACATCAGGACAAAGGACTGATTCAGAACGATTTGGCCGAAGCCTTCAACCGTCGCGGAGCCAGCATTACCAGTATGCTTCAAGGCTTGGAGAAGAAAGGGTATATCGAGCGGAAGATTCCGGCGGACAATGAGCGGCAAAAGAATATCTACGTGCTCCCCAAAGGGGCGGAGTTAATCGATGCCTTCGAGCATGCCTTTGGATCGGTGGAGAAGGATATCACCGAGTCGCTGACGGAAGAGGAACAGCAAACCCTGAAGGAACTCTTGATCAAGGTCAATCGGAGTTTGTGATTTAGCACAGTAGCCTGGGCTGCTGTCGAGCAAATCATTAGAATTCTAATTTTAAGGAGTCTATTTTTACTCAAATAGTTAGAATTCTAATAGTTAATCATCAATGCATTTTGAGGAGGAAACACCTATGAAAGAAGTAGTATCCAATGTTTATTATTTAGAAAAAGCGCCTATAAAAAAGGCAATCGCCCATTTATCCATTCCGATGATGGTCGGCATGTCGGCCGGAACGATCTATAATCTGGTCAATGCTTATTTTATCGGCCTCGTGCACGATACGGCGATGCTCAGCGCCATTACGCTCTGCTTGCCTATTTTTACGATTCTGATGGCGTTCGGGAATATGTTTGGCGTTGGCGGAGGGACATTTATTACAAGACTGGTTGCGGCAGGGGACGGGGAGAAGGCCCGGAAAGTCGCAGGATACTCTTTTTATGGAAGCATCATTGCAGGTATGGTTATGGCGGGAATCGCCTGGTTGGTCATGACGCCTCTTGTTCATTTGCTGGGTGCGGATGCCTTAACCTTCGAATATACGAGACAGTATACCTTCGTCATGTTCTTGGGCGGGTTCGCTATATTAGGCAATTTTGCGCTGGAACAACTGGTCCGGGCCGGAGGCGCCTCGAAAGAATCCATGTACGGCATGTTTGTCAGCATTGTTTTGAGTATTTTGCTCGACGTTCTGTTTATCCTGATTTTGAACTGGCATGTCGTCGGCGCCGCTTTGTCGATCATTTTGGCCAATATCGGGTCTGCGGTTTATTATGTCTGGTATTTGGAAACCAAAAGCGGGAATCTGAAAGGATTTCTGCGCCATTTTAAACTGAAGGGCAAAGATCAAGGAGAAGTATATAAAATCGGCGTTTCCGAGCTGATCCAAGCCTCATTCCTGCTGGTGACCACATTGTTGCTCAACAATTATTCCATGCAATACGGGGATACGGTAGTGGCCAGTTTTGGCATTGCGCTGAGAATCGTGCAGGTTCCCGAATTTTTGTCCATGGGACTGTTCTTTGGCATCATTCCGCTCATCGCCTATAACTTCTCGAATAAAAATATCCCCCGATTGAAGTCCGGAATCAAGCATGCAGCCCTCTATATCGCCGCCATATCAGGAGTTTTCGCCGGTATCGTATTTCTGTTCAAGGGGCAGGTGCTCCACTTTTTCTCCAATGATCCTTCCGTTCTTTCGATAGGCGGATACATTCTGGCCGCGATGTTAATATCGGCTCTATTTAACGGCTTCACCGGGCTGTTCACGGGGATTTTCCAAGCCTCCGGCCAAGGCGTGTCCAGTACGGTCATGGCGGTGGCGCAGGGGGTCCTGTTTATCCCGGTCGTCATTGTTTTGCACCATGTTTTTGGCCTGCACGGCGTCGTCTGGTCCATGACGATTACGGAAGTGATAACCTGCCTCCTGGGGATGATCTTGTTTGTTTCCTTCACCAAGAAAATTAATGTGGAAGATGGATTGAAAAATGAGATGCAAGCAAGGGAGTAAAATGATTCCGAAGAAATTTGAAAAATGGTAGAATGGGAGTAGATAACGAGATAGAGATCTTATAAGGAGTACGATATGGCGGAATTCGTCTATAAGCAAATTATCGATGACCTCAAGGCTAAAATTTTTGCCGGTCAGTTTGACAACATGAGATTGCCGGATGAGCGGAGCCTTAGCGAGACCTATCAAGTTAGCCGCAGCTCCATAAAACGTGCTTTGACAAAGATGGAGCATGAAGGAATTATTTTTAAGAAGCAGGGGTCGGGAACCTTTATCAATCCTTTATATATAAAGAATGAATCGATCTTTAACTATGAAGGCTCCAATCTGGGCGTTACCGATAATTTTCACATGCACGGCATCAAGCCGAAAACGAAGGTGCTGAATTTCGAGGTCATTCCTCCGACGGAAGAGTTGCAGCGCGATTTGTTCCTGGAGCCGCATGATTTCGTGTACAAAATCGTCCGCCTGCGGTTGTTTGAAGATGAGCCCTTTATGATCGAAACCGGGTATATCCCGATTAAAATCGTCCAAAATCTCAACCAGACCATCATCGAGGGGTCCATTTTCAATTACCTGGAGGATGCGCACAACCTGGCCGTGACCAAGTCGTTTTTGTCCATTTTTGCCGAGCCGTCCAACCCGAATGATCGGGAACTGTTGCTGCTCAAGGAAAATGAGCCGGTAGGCATCATGGAAGGCATCTTCTTTCTGGATAACGGAACTCCCTTTGAGTTTTCCCATATGCGGTTTCACTACAAATACATGAAATTCAATACCTTTGTATCGGTGCAATGAGAAGACTGAAGAAAGCTTCGGTCTTCTTTTTTTGCCTTCAAATTTGCAATATATTTTAATTTCTTCCTTTATAAGGCGAAAAATCAAATTGATAACCTCCAATATTCATACTATGTTCAATATTTCACAAAATTGGACCGTATCATTTTCCTGAAAAAGTCGTTATGATAGATACAGATATATAGTGAATTGTTTCACAATTGGACGTACACAGATAAAGGTATGGGAGTGGAGAACATGGTACTGTCAGCTACGCAAGTCGATTATTCTTCTAAAACTTATTTAGCCAAGCTTGATGCTTATTGGCGCGCAACCAATTACATTTCTGTAGGCCAGCTTTATTTGAAAGACAATCCTTTGTTGCAAGAACCCTTAAAGGACTCGGACGTCAAGGTAAAACCGATCGGACACTGGGGTACGATTCCGGGACAAAACTTTATTTATGCGCATCTGAATCGGGTAATCAACAAATATGATTTAAACATGTTCTACATTGAAGGCCCTGGACACGGCGGCCAGGTTATGGTTTCAAACTCTTACCTGGACGGAAGCTATACGGAAATCTATCCGCAAATTACGCAGGATATCCCGGGCATGAAGAAGCTGTTCAAGCAATTTTCCTTTCCGGGCGGCGTCGCATCCCATGCGGCTCCCGAAACCCCGGGTTCCATTCATGAAGGCGGCGAGTTAGGCTATTCCCTGTCCCATGGCGTTGGGGCGATTTTGGATTACCCGGATTTGATCTCCGCGGTCGTCGTTGGGGATGGCGAAGCCGAAACCGGACCGCTGGCCGCATCGTGGTTCTCCAACCGGTTCATTAACCCGGTCACGGACGGCGCCGTTTTGCCGATACTCCATCTCAACGGATTCAAGATCAGCAACCCGACGATTCTATCCCGTCAAAGCAATGAGGAAATCACCGCTTATTTCAAAGGCATGGGCTGGGAGCCGTTCTTTGTGGAAGGTTCGGACCCTGAGCAAATGCATCCGGAAATGGCAAAAGTGCTAGATACCATTATCGAAAAAATCACGGCCATTCAAAAGAATGCCCGCGAAAATAACGACCTTACCCGTCCGGTATGGCCGATGCTCGTCTTCCGTTCCCCGAAAGGCTGGACCGGTCCGAAGGAATGGGATGGCGTGCCGAACGAGAACTCGTTCCGTGCCCACCAGGTTCCGATTCCGGTGGACCAAAAAAATATGCAGCACGCCCCTGCGTTAATCGAATGGCTGAAAAGCTATAGACCGGAAGAATGCTTCGACGACAACGGCCGCCTGAAACCGGAAATCGCCGAAATCTTGCCTAAAGGCGACAGACGCATGGGGATGAACCCGGTGACCAACGCCGGCAACCTGATCAAAAACTTGTCTTTGCCGAATTTCCGCGATTATGCTCTGGATAATTCCGTTCCGGGTAAAGTGATTGCTCAAGATATGTCCGTTCTCGGAAAATACGTAAGAGATGTAGTAACCCTGAATGAAGACAAGAAGAATTTCAGAATCTTCGGACCGGATGAAACGATGTCCAATCGCTTGGCGCCCGTGTTTGAAGTGACGAAACGCCAATGGATGGACCAAATTATCGAGCCTAACGACGAGTTCCTGTCTTCTTATGGACGCGTCATCGATTCGCAGTTGTCCGAGCATCAAGCTGAAGGCTTGCTCGAAGGATACGTATTAACCGGGCGTCATGGATTCTTCGCAAGCTATGAAGCCTTCTTGCGGGTGGTCGACTCGATGATCACGCAGCACTTCAAATGGCTACGTAAAGCAACGGACCAAGGCTGGCGCGCTGATATTCCGTCTTTGAACGTGGTGGCGACTTCCACGGTATTCCAACAGGATCACAATGGATATACCCACCAGGATCCGGGTTTGCTTGGCCACTTGGCAGACAAGAAGCCGGAATTTATCCGCGAGTATTTACCGGCGGATGCCAACTCTTTGTTGGCCGTGTTCGACACGATCTTGAACGATCGCCAAAAGATCAACCTGATCGTTTCGTCGAAACATCCACGTCCGCAATGGTTTACGGCGGACGAAGCCAAGGAACTGGTCGACAAGGGCTTGAAGATCATCGATTGGGCGAGCACGGACCATGGCGGAGAGCCCGATATCGTCTTTGCTTCCGCCGGGACGGAACCGACGATGGAAAGCTTGGCGGCGATCTCCATTCTGCACGAAAAATTGCCGCAGCTGAAAATCCGTTACATCAACGTGGTCGACTTGTTGAAGCTAAGAAGCCAAAAGCTGGATCCGCGCGGTTTATCCGACGAGGAATTCGACGGCTTCTTCACCAAAGACAAACCGGTTGTTTTCGCCTTCCACGGTTATGAAGGCCTGATCAAGGACTTGTTCTTTGAGCGTCATAATCATAACCTGCATGTCCACGGCTACCGCGAGAACGGCGACATCACGACCCCGTTCGATATGCGGGTATTGAACCAAATGGACCGTTTCGACTTGGTGAAGGAAGCGGTACTGAGCCTGCCCGAAGCAGACAAGTACGCAGCCATCGCGGAAGAAATGGATCAAATGGTGAAGAAGCATCATGAATACATTCGTGAAGCAGGCTTCGATTTGCCGGAAGTGGAAAACTGGGTTTGGAAAGCGCTGAAATAAGGCGCGCCGTCGCTCAGCACGCAATCACTAATTAACTAATGCAAAATCCCATTCATCTTTGATGAGTGGGATTTATTATTAATCAATGTGATCCTCAAATAGTGCCCTATTTGGCCTTTATTTCCCAAAAATGAGCGAGGCTATAGAGGATAGTGTCCTTTTGGACCGCTATTTCTTGCTAGGTGCCCCAAAAACTTGAAATAGCGACCCCAAAAGCCGCTATTTCAGCGGAGCAAATAAAAGATGCTAAGTGCAAAATGGCAAGCGCCCCCCTCGTTCAATGGAGCGGCCTGCCGTCCATTACGCCGATCTGGGCGACCGTCGCTCCTTACGCAAATGCGGGATCCCATTCATCTTTGAGGAGTGGGATTTTTTATTAATCAATGTGAACTTTAAATAGTGCCCTATTTGGCCCTTATTTCCCAAAAATGAGCGAGGCTATAGAGGATAGTGTCCTTTTGGACCGCTATTTTAATCTAAACCGGCTAAAAGGGCTCAAAGCGTCATCGCCATTCGAAATAAGGACATAGAAGTCCGCTATTTCTTGCTAGGTGCCCCAAAAACTTGAAATAGCGACCCCAAAAGCCGCTATTTCACCCAGAGCAAATAAAAGATGCTAAGTGGCAAAATGACAAGCACTCCCCTCGCTCAATGGAACGGCTTGCCGTCCATTACGCCGACCGAAGATCCTTTTTCAAACTGTCCGAGTCCCTCGAAAGAGTGCTATTAGGAAACCTGTCATAGAAATGGTAAAGTATTAATTAGTAGAATAGTTAGGATGTTGTATCCGGGAGGCGTAAGCAATGACAAGAGAAGAACTGATTAAGCAACTGAATGATTGGCATGAAGCCGACGAATACCAACAAATCGTGGATCGGATCAATGAAGTTCCCACCCCGTTGATCGACGATGAATTGGCCGTTCATTTGGGGAGAGCCCTGAATAACCTGGGACGTCATAAAGATGCGCTCAAATGGTTCATGAAGATAGACGAAGAGGGTCGGAATAATCCGCTTTGGCATTTTCGCGTAGGTTATGCCCATTATTATCTGGATCAGAATGAGGAAGCGGTAAAAGAATTCGAAATCGCGCACCAAATGGATCCGGAAGACGAAGATACGGTCGAGTTTCTGGAATGGAGCCGGAAAGAGTTGGCTCAAGCCCAAAAAGCCGACGACGAGGACGAAGATGAAGACGAGGAAGGCCAATAAGGCGAGCTGCACCGTCCAACAAGAGGATTGAAAATACATACAGCCGGAGGTTTGTCATGCACACGAAGTTTACCTTGATGAAGCAACTGGAAGACGCCGGGATCGATTCTCAAGGAATCTTGCTCATGCATTCGTCAATGAAGAAGATCGGCGAGGTGGAGGGGGGAGCGGACACGGTCCTGGATGCGCTTTCGGAATATATGAAAGACGGACTGCTGGTTTTGCCCACCCATACCTGGTCTTCTATTAATGGTGATCATCCCAAATTTTACGTCGAGACGTCCGAAGTCTGCGTCGGCATTCTTCCGGAGCTGTTCCGCAAGCGTCCGGGCGTGATTCGCTCGCTTCATCCGACCCATTCGGTAGCTGCGCTCGGCAAGGATGCGGCTGAATTTACGGCGGGGGATGAACGTTGGGATACGCCGTGTCACCGGCAGTCCGCTTGGGGCAGGCTGCTCGACAGGCAGGCGACGATTATACTCGTAGGCGTCGATCTGCGCAGAAATACGTTCATCCACGGTATTGAGGAATGGGTGGACATCCCGGGAAGAATGACAGACGAACATGAGCAACTATTTACCGTGCTGGGAGACGGCACCGAAATTTCCGTGCCTTCGCGGCGCCACTGTGGCCTGCCTTGGTCGGAGCATTTCTGGAAAGTCGAGGATGTACTTGAAGAGAAAGGTGCGCTGAGCCGAACCCGTTTGGGAGATGCCGAAGTGCTGGTATGCGACGCGGTCAAGACTACGGAGATTCTGACCGGCATGCTGCGAACCAATCCCGATTTATTCTCGGATAACGAGCCGCTTTCGTAGCTGGGATAAAGCACCATCATCAATGAAAAAGGGGCGTTCCCGGTCATCTATGCATGACCCTTGGGACCGCCCCCTTTTAAATTTAACTCAAGACTTCTTACGCTTTCGTATACTTCTCAATCAGCACCTCAAGCTCGCTCCAATGCTCGCAGTTTTCCCAGCGGAAGGACTCCGGCAGCTTGGACATTTCCTCCCACGAACGTTTTTGCAGATACGGCTTCAGGTTCTGCTCCACGCAAATGACCTGCATGATCGTTCTCATGCGGAATTGCAGCGGATAGCGCTCCTCCTTGGAAATCGGCTTGAAATAGGTTTCCGCCATGTAATCCACCAAGGCTTCACCTTTTTCCTGCTCCTTATGCTGGTTCCAGACCAGCTTGATTTCTTCCGTCAATTGGCGCCAAGGCGTTTCTTCCTTCGGATATACAATTCCCATCACATTAGCGTCTTTGTAGAGCCACAGTGCCCAAGACACATCATGTCGCTCGCACAAATCGAGCATATCCTCAATGATGGTCATCTGGAAATCGATGTCTTCCTTCTCATACACCAATCCAAGCTCGCCGCACCAGAGTGGGCGCTTATATTTCTCGCGGATTTCCAGGAGACGATGGAATTCCTCCGCGAAAATTTCCTTGCGGCGCTCCCGGCTCATCTCCTGCGTAAGCACTGCCGGTTCTTTAACGAACGGATAGAAGTGGAACTCATAGGCGATTTGCGGGTCATCCATCGGATCAAGCATGGAAAAGTCCGTCGTAAAGGCATTGCCCTCAATGAAGATAATATGCTTCGGGTCGTTTTTGCGGATTTCCGCAACCGCTTTGCGGTAGAAATCATTGAACGCATCCGCGTTGGTCACCAAAGAGGGTTCGTTTACGATGTCGTAAGCGGCGATCCATGGCTGATCCTTGTAATATTGCGCAATGTGGCCCCAGAGGCCGATGACCGTATCGCGCAAGGCGCCATACTCCCAGAACAACGGCAGACCGGAGTAAGTATCGCAGTGCCAGTCCGGGTTTTGTCCGCCGGGAACGGAGTGAAGCTCCAAAATCGCGTAGATCCCGTACTTTTCGCACAAGTTAATAATATGATCCAGGTATTTAAAACCGTCATTCTTGTAGACGCCCGGGTTTTGATCGTCGATGAAGTATTTGTAGTTGAAAGGAAGACGCAGATGGTTGACGCCGATCTTTTTCAAAAATTCAAAGTCCTTCTCATCCATATATTCCATCAGGAAGCGGTCGAAGAAGTCTGCGCTGCGTTTCTTGCCGTACACCTCGTCAAACGCCTTCTTGATCATGGTGTCCGTGCCCGGAAGGCCGATCAGGAAATGCTCCAGATTCATCCAGGTGCCTAAATTGAAACCGCGGAACAAGATTTTCTCACCGTTTACCGTAAAATCTTTGCCAGTAACCTGTACAAAATGATTCGTAGGAGTAGTTGTGGTCATATTTTAGCACCTCGGTTTATTATTAGTTTTTCATGCCTGTCGTTGCTACGCTTTGAATAAAGAACCGTTCGCCCGCCAGGAACACCGCCACCATCGGAATAGTTGCAAGCACGGTTCCGGCCATCAGCAAGCCGTAGTCCATCGTATGCTCGGTCTGGAATCCTTTCAGGCCAAGCTGCAACGTTTTTAACGAGTCGTCATTCAGATAAATGAGCGGAGCCAAATAGTCATTCCACATAAAGGTGAACGTAAAGATCGTTAAGGTAGATAAGCTGGCTGCGGATAACGGCATCATGATTCTCCAGAAGATTTTCCATTCATTGTAACCGTCCACCCGAGCCGCTTCATTAAGCTCATTAGGCAGGCTCATGAAAAATTGCCGCATCAGGAAAATGCCGAAACCGCTGAATAATTGGATCAAAACATAGCCGGTATGGCTGTTATATAATCCCAGGCTGCTTACGACCGAAAATTGGGGCACCATGATGGAATGCCACGGCATCATCAAGTTGGTCATGAATAATATGAAGATCACGTTCTTGAACGGGATTTTCAGCTTGGCAAAAGCGTAGGCGGCCATGGAGCAAATCACGACTTGCAGCACGGTAATGATCACGGACAGCTTGACGGTATTCAAGAAATATTGAGCGAAAGGAATGGCTTTCCAGACTTCCTTGTAATTGTCCAAGTATAAGGATTGCGGAATCCAGTTCATGGGATTCTTAAACAGATCGACATCCGTCCGCAAGGAAGCCGAAATCATCCATAGGAACGGAAAAAGAGTGGCAAGTGAAAAGATAACCAAAACCAGCAGCAACAGAATATAGGGCAGCTTGGATCTTTTCGTTGTATTGATGGCGGTCAGCATAGGTAGCTCTCTCCTTTCCTAGTAAGTGACCCATTTTTTCTCGAGCCTGAATTGAATCAGGGAGATGACCATAATGATCAGGAACAGGACGGTAGACATGGCTGCAGCGTATCCCATTCGATAATTCACGAAGGCCTCCTGGTAAATTCTAAAGACCAGCACGTTGGTCGAGCGGCCCGGCCCGCCGTCCGTCATGACGGAGACTAAATCGAAGACTTGGAAAGAGTTAATTATAGTAAGGACCAGCACCATAAATAGGGTCGGTGACAGGCTAGGCAAAGTAACGTAGAGGAACTGCTGAAATTTGTTGGCGCCATCCAGCTCGGCGGCTTCATACAAATGCTCAGGAATGCCTTGAATACCAGCCAGTAAAATGATCATGTAGTAACCGAAGCTCTTCCATACAGCTACAAGAATAATAGCCACTAGAGCCCACTTCGAGGACATGAGCCATTCCGGGGGATTCGCGATCCCGACAGCCTTGAGAATATAATTGATCGGTCCGGAAACGGGGTTGAACAAAAGTCCCCAAGCAATGGCGATCGACACCATGGACGTAATGTACGGAAAATAAAAGGCCATGCGCAAATATTTGCGCAGGTGCAATACATGGTTTAAGGCGATGGCCGCAAGCAACGCCAATAGCATGGTTAACGGAACGAACAGCAACGTATAAATAAAGTTGTTTTTTAATGAAATTAGAAAATAATCGTCCTGCAGCAGCTTGGTATAGTTGTCGAGGCCGATGAAATTGGGCGCCACGTTAAACCCGCCATAATCGGTAAAGCTCATGACGAACCCGTAGATTAGCGGTACAAATATAAAAATTGCAAACAAGACGAAGGCCGGAAGAATGAATAACGTCCCCGGAAGGTAGGACTTGTAGTTGCGCAGACGGTGACTTGTCATCAAGGCAACCTCCTTTATGATGATATGGCGCATAAATGAAGTTCGGCTTCCGTCACGAATGATGCGGAAGCCGAATGCCTGGCTATGGATTAGCGGTTAAGAACGGATTGACGATTTTTCATGAAGTTTTGAATCGCTGCCGCGGAGTCCTGCTCTTGGAACAAGAAGAGATCCCGTTGCTCGCTGTATACGCGATTCACCTCGTCGATTTGCGGTACCGGCTGATTTTCTACCACGGTGTTGGTTTCAAAGAAGTAGCCGCTGCCTTGAATGCCCGTCGCGTTCAAGAACGCTTCCTTCGTTTTGTCGCTGGAGTATGCCGGCAACACGCTGGATTCGGCGATTAGCGCCCCGCCTTGTTCCCCCGTTACGAATTGAACAAATTTGAAGGCTGCGTCGGTATGCTCGCTTTTCGGGTTAATCCCGATAAAAGTGCTCACGCCGCCGACCGTGATCGGATCTTTCGTTCCTTCCGGCAACGGAAGAGGTGCCATGTCAAAATCGATATCGGTTTTGCCCGCTTCAATATCCGCTTTAAGCATATTCAAAGTCCATTCTCCGTTAATCAGCATGGCTACATTGCCGCTTTCAAACTGCTTGATCCAGTCGATGCTTTCCGCCTTCATTTGCTTATAGCTCATGTGGGAACCGTCCTTATAGTACAGGCGGTCCAGGTAATCCAGCCAGTTGCCTACCGGATCCAGGTTGTCGTCAAGAATGGTGGTGCCTTCTTGAAGCGCGCCCAGCGGTGCGGTCAGCCAGTCGGCATAATATCCGCCCCACTGCTTCTCGGTCCCTTCGCCTTTTGTCAGGCTTTTGGCCAACTCGGCGTATTGCTCCCAAGTCATTTGCGAGGGAACCTCAATGCCGGCCTGATTAAAAAGATCCTTGTTGTAGAACAATGCATATTGGGAAGTACGGTATGGAAGCGCGTAATTTTTCCGCTCGTCAGCACCTCCGTAATATCTTGGAAGCTGGGCCCGTAGGCGCCGACGTCCATATTCTCCGCTTTAATCCGGTCACTCAGATCCACTAGCTGATTTTTGGAGGAATATAAGCCGAGGCTGCTCGTTCCGTTCATGCTGTAAACATCCATTTTCGAGCCGCCGGAAAGATTGTTCATGATTTTCGTGTTGTATTCGTCGGCATCGTTGCTGATGGTTGTCATATTCACTTCAATGTTGCTGTTTTGGGCATTAAATGCTTCAACGACCTTTTTCATATAGGCTTCTTCATCGGTCCAGGTGTAATATTCCAGCACGGTTTTTTCGGTGCCGCCGTTATTGCTAGCGCTGTCATTATTGCCCGAACCGCAACCGGCCAAGACTAACGCGAACGCCATGATCAAGGATAAACCGGCCAGGCCTTTCTTTCTATTCATCAAGAACCCCTCCCGTATTTGTGGTATGCTTTTAGTTTAAGAGTTTGCGTCTCCGGCGGTAAGGTTGAACTTTTATCCCCGTGCGGGACGCGAAAACCTATGAAATTGGACATTTGGAGCTAGTTTGGCTGCCTTTGGTTGTATAAAACTTCAACCTTTACAGATACGTACAAACTCAAATAAAATTTAATTTATTTAGGGAGAAGGGATGGCTTCCATGTTTATTTTCCTGGTTTTTATTCTGTTCATAGCCATATCCACCTTCTTCTTGGTCCAAAAAAAATATACCAAAGCCACGCTTTTCATGCTGCTCATGGGTTTTTCCTATTTGATCGTGGTGTCCTGTATCATTATCTACATGTCCAAGGATGCTTATTATTACTATAATCTCGGGAAATACTTCGGCATTAAGCAAGGCTTGCAAAATCAATTGATGTTCTTGCCCATCTCCCGGATGAACCTGATCCGCCTAATGAATCTGTTTACGATGGTATTTTTGTATACGGGCCTTTGTTCGGCGATATATTTTGCTTTTGATGTGCAAATGAAACGTAAGCTTGTCCTGTTGGCTGCCCTGGCTGTCCCGTGCCTCCTTCAGGTGATGGTCTATGATCCGTCCTTTTATGCTCATTTGTATTTCCGTCTTTACCCGGATGTCGTTAGTTCGCAGTCTTTTATCTCTGCATATGAAACGTTGCACTCGATTACTTTTGTCCTGAATTCCTTGTATATTGCGGCGGGCTGCGTTTTGCTGATTTATGCGCTGTATGATGCCCCTAAGGTTCGTCAGATCCGAAGCAATATTATCATGATCCTGATTTCCTATATTTCCGTACAAGTCACGTATTACTATATTAACTACTGGGCGCCGGACGTTCTGGTGAAAGTCTCGAAAGCGGCCCACTTCATCCGGTTCAAGCCGATAAATTTGGTGGGGAACCCGTCCATCTACATCTTGCTTCCTTATATCGCGGGATTTTGTTTGTTGGTGAGCCTATACAGCATTTATAAGTACACGCGAATCCAAAACAGCATCAAAAATCAGGAATCCGTCATTTCCAAAAATATCGATTCCGCTCTTTTGACGTCACGGGTGTTCAGCCATTATATGAAAAACGAGCTATTAGCCATTATGGCGCAGAGCGAGTTTATAGAAGGCATGTGCGAACAATCCCCGGAGGTGGTTGAGGAGATTCGGGTGATTGAGCAGCGGTGCCGCAAGGTGTATGATCGTTTGGATGCGGTCCATCAAAAAACCTTGAAATCGAAAATCGAGCTGGCGCCGGTGGTTTTGAATGAGCTTTTGGAGAAGCTGCTCAGAGAGATGGAATTGGAACTGAAACACACGCAAATCCAATATACGCCGCCAAACCGGCAACTTGTGATCATGGCCGATCCCTATTACTTTTCCCAAGCGATAGAAAATCTGATCTCTAACGCTATGGATGCGCTGGAATTCGTGCCCGAGAAGTCCAGATTAATAACGATGGAGATTATCGTGAAAAATAAATGGGTGGAGCTGGTGATTGCGGATAACGGGGCAGGGATTGCGGAGGAACATGTAAGCCATATTTTCCAGCCGTTTTATTCCTCAAAACCTACGGCAACCAACTGGGGAATGGGCTTGTCCATCTGTCTTACCATGATTTCGGCGCATGGTGGTAAAATAAATGCGGAGAGCAAATTAGGCGAAAGCAGCTCTTTTCATATCATTATGCCGTTGCTTTCCATGGCGAAGAATTAAAGGAGTTGACAGCAGCATGAGTACGCCGAAGATCAAGGTGCTTATCGTAGAGGATGATCCTTTAATCAGTAAGCGTTATCAGATGATCTTGTCCAAGGATGGGCAAATCGAATGCGTAGGCAGTGCATCCAGCGGATATGAGGGAACGATGCTGGCCGCGCTCAATAAGCCGGATATTATCTTAATGGATGTAGAGTTGGAAGACAAGGAGGCCGGACTTAGGGCCACCTCGGAAATTTTAAACTATATGCCTGAGGTTAAAATTGTGATGCTGACCGTATGCGAAACCGATGAGACCGTTTTTCGCGCTTTCGAGCTTGGAGCCTCCAATTACTTGTTAAAAAATATGCCCGCGGATGCCATCCTGGATGCGGTGAAGGATGCTTATCATGATCGTTCCTCCTTGCACTCCAATATCGCAGGAAAAATTACGCGCGAATTCAAAAGGATCAAAACTACCGAAGACAGCCTGTTGCATAATTTTTATATTTTCACCCAACTTACGCCTACGGAGCTAGAGGTTCTGGAACTGTTGATAAAGGATTATACCCGCCAGGAAATCTGCGTGCTGCGCCATGTGGAGCCTTCCACCTTGAAATCGCAAATTAACAGCATCTTGAAGAAATTCAACAAAAGCAGCGTTCAAGAGGTTCTGCCCTTATTGCGGAAGCTGCATATCCCGGAAATCCTTTCGCAACGGAAAGGAAAGTAATTCTTGAGTATGGCTGCCGCTTTGGATAAAATGTTACAATAACAAACGCTAACTCGAAAATAGGTGATCGGAACATGGATAGAGAACTAAGAGAACCAATGAATAGCCTGTTGACGAATTGGCTATCTTTAACTCAGATGCAAATGGGTATTACAAGCAAACTGGAAGCCGCCTTGCAAGAGCTGCACCAGTTACCGCTGAACGAATTTTATTTGTTGTTGTTTCTTTCCGAGGCCCCGGAGAAAAAATTGAAGTTGCAGCAATTGGAGGATATGGTCGGCTTGAGCCAAAGCGCGGTATCCAGGCTGGTAAGCCGGTTTGAGGCCAAGGGGTGCGGGGCTCTGCAAAGAACGATTTGCGAAGAGGACCGCAGAGCCGTCTACACTTCGATAACGCCTATAGGAGAAGCCAAGCTGGAGAAGGCATTGCCTACCTTCCAGGCGGTACTTGCCGAAGAATTTTCCGGCGCGAAGTTCCAAAACCTGCTGCAACAAATTATGAAGGGTAACTAAATGGCGGACAAACAGTAGTGTAAAAATCACGGGGACCTGATGCTTGACGGAGAGACTGAGGCATGATAATTTATATGCATGCGCATGCATTTTACTATTGGAGGAGATATTACGATGAACCATCTGTTTAGTCCATACAGTTTAAAGGGATTGGAATTAAGAAACCGCGTCGTTATGCCCCCGATGTGCCAATACTCCGTAACCGATAAAGACGGAATCGCCACCGATTGGCACTATAACCATTATGTCAGCCGGGCCATTGGCGGCACGGGCCTCGTCATCATTGAAATGACGGACGTCGAGCCGGACGGGCGCATTTCCGATTATGACCTGGGCTTGTGGTCCGATGAACAAGTTCCGGCCTTGGCCCGCATTGTGGATGCCATTCACCAGCACGGAGCGAAAGCGGGCATTCAAATCGCCCATGCCGGACGGAAAGCGGAGGATGCCGCCGTTCCGGTTGCCCCTTCGGCGATTCCTTTCGACGAGAAATCCAAGACGCCTAGAGCTCTTACTACGGATGAAGTGAAGGAGATGGTGGAGAAATTCCGCCTGGCCGTCAGACGCGCCGTCCAAGCCGGCTTTGATACGATTGAACTTCACGGCGCTCACGGTTACCTGATTCACCAGTTCCATTCGCCGCTGACGAATCAAAGAACCGATGAGTACGGGCAGGATTTGACCCTGTTCGGAAAAGAAGTCATTCAGGCCGCGAAGAGCGAAATGCCTGCCGATATGCCGCTGATTCTGCGGATTTCCGCCCAAGAATATGTAGAAGGCGGATATGGCATTCAAGAGAGCATTGCCATTTCGAAAGCCTATCAAGAGGCTGGCGTAGACATGTTCCATATCAGTGCAGGCGGAGAAGGGCCGATCGCGGCTTGGGGCAGACCGGGCACCCATGCGGCGTATCAAGTACCGCTGGCCAGAGACATCAAGCAGGCGCTGAACGTGCCGGTGATTGCGGTCGGAAGACTGGATGAACCCGTGCTCGCCAATGCCGTGATCGGAAACGAAGATGCGGATTTGGTCGCCGTGGGAAGAGGCATGCTGAGAAATCCGTTCTGGACGCTGGAAGCCTCCGTGAAGCTCGGGCAAGGCGATCTGATCCCTCGGCAGCTCGTTACCGGATTTCCTAGAGCGTAATGAATCGGATTTACTGAATTACACATAGGGAATTTGAAAAAAGCCTGCTTCCATGAAGAGATGGAACGCAGGCTTTTTTGCGGGCTCCATACTGACAGGGTTGAGAATAAACAATAATCATACCGCAGGGTTAATTTTGCGGGCAGTTGTTTAATATAACGGTGAAGACGGTTCACCAAACTAGCTAAATGGAGTGAAGACACATGTCCAATGCTCAAACAGCAAACCAGGAAGCGATTGAAAAGGTCAGGGATTTGATCAAAGGAATCGATACCGCCATGCTGACAACCGTGACGGGAGAAGGGTTGGTTTCTCGTCCGATGAAGACCCAGGAGGTTGAGTTCGACGGTGACCTGTGGTTCCTGACCAAGAAAGATACGAACAAATACCGGGAGATTCTCCGGAATCCGACGGTCAATGTGGCTTATGTGGATAAATCTTACGTGTCGATCCGGGGAGAAGCCGAGTTGGTGCAGAGTCCGGACAAGGTCAGGGAGTTCTGGAACGTCGCATACGAGAAGCTGCTGGAAACCTCCAGCGACGATCCGAACCTGGTTTTGATCAAGGTCAAAGCCGATACGGCCGAGTATTGGGAAACGGGCAATCCGGTTAAAATGGTGATGCGGCTATTTTCCAAGCTGACGGGAGCCGGCAAGAAAGATCCCAATTTAAACAAGACTGTCGACTTTGAATAGAAGATGAATCAACCCTAAGAGCCGTTCCGGGAAGGGAAACCCCCGGGACGGCTCTTGTTCGTAATCTGCCTCTGCCGGATCAAAATCTATATTGACATTCACCAAGTTAGATCCTATGATTAGAAAATGATATTGAGAATCATTATCGATCACATACGGTTTAAAGGAGATCACGCGCATGAAGAAATTGTTCATCCCTATCATTCTATTATTGGTACTTGTGGTCAGCGGTTGCGGCAAGGGGGCGGCACCTGCGGAAACGCAAGAGCCGGCAACGAATGCAAACCAAACGGCGAATACGAACAAATCGGCCAATACGGAACAGAATTCGGGTACGATCACGTATAACTCCGAAACCGGACCGATCGAAGTACCGGCCAACCCGCAGCGGATCGTCGGGCTTACGAACGCGCCTAACATTCTCTCGCTGGGAGGAACGCTCGTCGGCGTCGATGAATGGACGAACAAGAATCCTCTTTTTACGGATAAATTAGAGGGCGTTGAGATTGTCTCCGATGAAAGCCTGGAGAAGATCATCGAGCTTGAACCGGATTTGATTATTGCCGGATCGTATATGAAGAATCTTGATAAATTACAGGAAATCGCTCCAACGGTTGTCTACACATGGGGTAAGCTCGACTATTTGGAACAGCAGCTCGAAATCGGCAAATTGCTGAATAAGGAGAAGGAAGCCCAGGCTTGGATCGATGATTTTAAACAGCGCACCGAAGCGGCCGGCAAGGAAATTAAGGCCAAGCTGGGCGAGAACGTGACGGTATCCGTCTTCGAATATGATGCCAAGAACCTTTATGTCTTCGGAAACAACTGGGCGCGCGGCACGGAGATTCTGTATCAAGCCATGGGTCTAGGCATGCCGGAGAAGGTCAAAGAAAACGCCCTGGGTCCGGGATACTATACGCTGTCGCTGGAGGTGCTCCCACAGTTTGCCGGCGATTACATCGTACTCAGTAAAAATGCTGCAGGGGACAATTCATTCTTGAGCACCGATACTTGGAAAAACATCCCTGCCGTCAAGAACAACCGCGTTATTGAGATTGACACGGAAGCATCCTCCTACAGTGATCCGATTACGCTTGATTATTTGCTGAATATTTTCAAGGATGCCTTGCTGGCCGAGTCATGATGTCCCGTCCCAAATCGCGCAGAGTCTCTTTTACGCTTCGGCTTATCGTCGCTTCGGCGGGGTTGATCGGCATGTTCCTGATCGCCATGGTTTTTGGAGCGGCCCACACCTCGATTCATGAGGTGTGGCTTGCCTTGACGTCAAGCCAGTCTACAGATACATTGACGATGATCCGGGAGATTCGTCTGCCGCGGGAAGTCGCTGCCGCCCTTGTCGGGGCGGCGCTTGCCGTTTCCGGCTCGATTATGCAGGGGATCACGCGGAATCCGCTGGCCGATCCGGGGCTGCTCGGATTGACCTCCGGCGCCAATGCGGCGCTTGCCATTACGATGGCTTTTCTTCCCGCCGTGGGCTATGGCGGAGTCATATCGGCCTGTTTCATCGGCGCCGCGGCCGGTTCCGTCATCGTTTTTGGCATCGGCGCAGCCCGAAGGGGCGGACTTAGCCCCATCAAATTCGTTCTTGCCGGAGCCGCTGTATCCACCTTTTTATATGCCGTAGCGGATGGGGTCGGCCTGTATTTTCAAAAATCCAAGGATGTGTCGATGTGGACGGCAGGCGGGTTGAACGGGACGTCTTGGCTGCAGCTTAAGTTGATCGTACCGTTAATCCTGATCGGAATCGTCACGGCTCTGCTGCTCTCCAGACAGCTTACCGTACTGAGCTTGAGCGAAGAGGTCGCCGCGGGCCTGGGCCAGCGGATTCACCGGATCAAAGCCGTATTATTTGTGGTCAATATCGTTCTGGCCGGAGCCGCCGTCGCCCTTGTCGGCAATATGGTATTTATCGGCTTGATGGTCCCGCATATCGTGCGGGCTATTGTGGGCACGGATTACCGGCGGATTGTTCCTATGTCCGTCATTATGGGCGCGATTTTGATGTTGTTAGCGGACACCTTGTCCCGAAATCTCAACCCGCCCTTTGAAATCCCGATTGCGGCCATCGGGGCCGTTATGGGTCTGCCCTTCTTTCTGATGGTGATCAAGAAGGGAGGCAAGTCCTTCTCATGAAAACAATGACGATGGTAAAGAAACAGCGGCTGGTGTTAGTTGCGCTGTTTGTACTTATTTTGATTATGATGGGGGTTGGAGCCGGACTGGGGGCTTCCAGCCTGTCCTTTAGCCGGATTTTTCCGACCCTGTTCGGGCAGGGGACGTTCAAAGAAGAATTTATTCTGTTTTCGATCCGCCTCCCGCGAATTATCGTCACCGTGCTGGCTGGAATGGCACTGGCGTTGTCCGGCTCGATCTTGCAGGGAGTGACCCGCAACGATTTGGCCGATCCCGGATTGCTCGGCATTAATACCGGGGCCGGTATGGCCGTCGCGGTATATTTCCTGTTCTTCCCGATTGAGGCGGGCGTGTTCGCCTATTTGCTTCCGGTAGTCGCCTTTGCCGGGGCGTTTGTTGCCTCTGCGCTGATCTATTTATTCTCTTATGACCGGCAAACCGGCCTTCAGCCGGTGAGACTGGTTCTGGTCGGCGTTTGTTTCTCCATGGCCATGTCGGGCCTCATGGTCGTGCTGGTCTCTTCGGCATCTCGCGAAAAAGTAGACTTTATCTACAGCTGGCTTGCCGGAGGAATTTGGGGCTCGGACTGGCCGTTTATCCTAGCGCTGCTTCCCTGGCTCATCGTCCTGATTCCGGTCACGCTGTTCAAGACCAAGCAATTGAACCTGCTTAATCTGGGCGAGACCGTAGCCATCGGCACCGGGGTGCGAGTAGAACGCGACCGTATGGTTTTGCTTGCGGCGGCGGTCGCCTTGGCAGCTTCAGCCGTATCCATTACCGGGTCGATTTCATTTATCGGGTTGATGGCGCCGCATATCGCGAGAAGCTTGGTCGGTCCGAGGAATCAGCTGTTTATTCCGGTTGCCATTCTGACCGGAGGCTGGCTGCTGCTGGTCGCGGACACGATCGGACGCAATCTCTTTCCTCCCGACGGGATCGCGGCAGGCATTATGGTTGCCTTAATCGGGGCTCCCTATTTTATCTATCTGTTATTAAAAAAATAAGATCAGATTTCCTTTGACAATCCCCAGTGAATAGCTTATATTTAAAATTAATTAAATGAAAACTAAATAGTCTTCCTAAAAGGGGAGTAGCTTTTACAACAAAGTCGTCAATTCGGAGGCAGTAATCTCCCGGCTTTGTTGGCGACGAATTTCGTTGTTAGCAAGACCTTTGCCTGTTACTGGGCAAAGGTCTTTTCTAGTTTTAGAAACCTTTGCCGATCTCGGTGAAGGTTTTTTGTTTTTTTAGACTGTTTATAAGAAGGAGAGAGGAGCATCCGGAATTTGGGCTTTTTTTGAAATTGGATTTTTGGAGTTTAGGGAACGATATCAAAATAACAGACATTTAAAAGGAGTGCGGGAACTTTATGGATCTTTCGATTTTATTCGAGTACGGATGGGTATTGTTATTACTAGTTGCGCTTGAAGGCTTGCTCGCTGCGGATAATGCTTTGGTGCTTGCGATCATGGTGAAGCATCTTCCTGAAAGTGAACGGAAAAAGGCGCTCTTTTACGGACTGTTGGGAGCTTTCGTATTTCGTTTGGCCTCATTGTTTATTATTTCGTTTCTGGTCGATGTATGGCAAATTCAAGCCATCGGCGCGCTGTACTTATTGTTCATTGCGATTAACCACATTATAAGGAAAGTGGTGTTCAAGAACAAAGTTTCCGAGAAGCAAAAGAAAGAAAAGAAACAATCCGGGTTCTGGACCACCGTGCTCAAAGTGGAATTGGCGGATATCGCTTTTGCGGTCGACTCCATTTTGGCTGCCGTGGCGTTAGCCATGACGCTTCCGAACACCACGCTTCCCGCGATCGGCGGCATGGACGGAGGGAAATTCATCGTCGTATTCTTGGGCGGATTAATCGGGCTGATTATAATGCGGTTTGCCGCGAATCTGTTTGTCAAGCTGCTGCATTCCAGACCGGGTCTTGAAATCGCCGCTTTCGCCATTGTGGGATGGGTCGGCGTAAAGCTCGCCGTCCTGACGCTAGGACATGAGGATGTGGGAATCATTCCTTACGAATTTGCTCATTCTACGCTGTGGAAGTTGATCTTCTACATCGTGCTGGTCGTCATCGGCGTTGCCGGATGGTTCTTGACTAAAGAACAGGCGAAAAACCGGTCTTCGGCAGAACACTAATGCATTTCAATCTATCTTATTTGGAGGGCTATTGATTGGGTACCGAAATTTTGATTTTGGTCATACTCATATTTGTAAATGCATTTTTTGCGGCGTCCGAGATGGCGCTTGTATCCTTGAACGATAATAAAATCAAGCTGATGGCAGGCGAGGGCAACAAAAAAGCCAAGCTGGTTCAAACTTTATTGGAGCAGCCGGGAAACTTTCTGGCGACGATTCAGATCGGGATCACGCTGGCGGGGTTTCTGGCAAGTGCCTTTGCCGCCGACAGCTTCTCCGGAAGATTGGCGGAGAGCCTCACGAAGTGGGGAGTGCCGCTGGACATCAACTTGCTTGAAACGATATCTACCGTGGTCATCACCTTAATCCTGTCTTATTTTACGCTTGTGCTTGGAGAGCTTGTGCCTAAGCGGCTGGCCTTGCAGAAGGCGGAAACCATCGCCTTTTTTGCCGCAGGCCCGTTAACCTGGTTGTCCAAATTAACCTCCCCTTTCGTCAGGCTGTTGAATGTCTCGACGAATGTGATCGTTCGGTTGTTCGGGGTCGACCCCAATGCGGAAGACGAGCATGTGACGGAAGAAGAAATCCGCATGATGGTGGATGTCGGGAAGGAAAAGGGAACGATTCAGGAATTGGAAAAAGAACTGATCAACAACATCTTCATGTTCGATAACAAGACCGTTTCGGACATCATGACCCATCGGACGAACATTGCGGGAATTCCGGCCGGCGCCAGTCTGAAGGAAACCGTGCACATCATCAATATCGAAAAGTACACGAGATTTCCCGTGTATGAAGGAAATATCGATACCATTATCGGCGTACTGCACGTCAAGGATCTGATCCGGTTTATCGAGCATGGCGACCGGGATCATTTTAACTTGCGGAATTTAATCCGGCAACCTTTCTATGCTTTGGCTTCTCTTCGAACCGATCAATTGTTTCAGGATATGCAGAAGAACAAAGTCCATCTGGCGGTCGTCATCGATGAATACGGAGGGACCGACGGGATGATTACGATTGAGGATTTGATCGAAGAGATCGTCGGGAACATTTATGATGAGCATGATGAACCCGATACGATCCTGACCGAAGTGAAAAAGATCGACGATAACCAGTATTGGATGGCGGGAACGCTGCCGCTTTATGAGGTCGAGGAGATCTTGAAGGTAGATCTTTCTCTTTCCGAATACGATACGTTGAGCGGGTTTTTGATCGGTCAGCTCGGCCGTATTCCGGGTGCTAATGAGCTTCCTGTAATCACTTACCAGAACATCACTTTCGAGGTTCAGGAAATGGTTGACCGGAGAATTGCCGGAGTGAAGGTTATGCTTGAAAATAGATAGAAGATGACAGTGGCAGCGAGAGCTGCCCTGTTAAAGTAGAAAAGGCACCCGAGGGGGTGCCTTTCTGCTGTTATGCAGCATAGTTTAAGCACATGCAAACGGTCTTATCGCGGATTCACCTTTACCTGAGAGCCTTTGCCGCTCGTTTGGATGCCGGATTCTTTCACGCCGACTTCTTTCAGATCGGCGAGCAGCCGCTCCAGAACCGCTTTCGCGGCGACGGCTTCCTTTGCGCCGGAAGCCTTGACTACGCATTGAACCGGCTTGCCGGAACGGAGCAGCTTATCCGCTTGACGCAGCTTCGTCTCGTAATCATGTTCCTCGATATGGGCGGTGAAGCGAAACTCCTTGACTTTTTCCTTGCTGCCGTGGCCGGAAGCCCGGCCGGTTTCCGCTTTGCGTACGGCCGTTTCTTTTTGGGCGGCCGCTTTGGCTTTGCCCTTCGCCATCAGGCTGCAGGGCGGCGGGCTGCTCATTAAGGAGGTGCAGACCAAATCCGCTCCGGCGGAACGGGCCATAGCCAGTGCCTCTGCTCTGGAGACGATGCCGAGTTTTTCACCCCTCAATCCGGTAAGTGCCACTTCGGATGCTTTGATTTGTTCGTTGATGAGTACGGCCACTTTTGTAAATCCTCCTATAACTTCATCTTGCTGTTTCTATTCTACATAAGCCCGGATTTCTTTAACAGGCGCTCTATAATTAGTGCGACTTCGGCTCTGGACACATAAGCCTTCGGTACAAGTTCCCCCGCGTTTCTTCCGGAAACCATACCGGCCGACACGCTGGCCGCGATGCCGCTACGTGCCCAAGGCGATATTTCGGCGAC
This sequence comes from Fontibacillus phaseoli, assembly GCF_003337355.1. Taxonomy (GTDB): domain Bacteria; phylum Bacillota; class Bacilli; order Paenibacillales; family Paenibacillaceae; genus Fontibacillus; species Fontibacillus phaseoli. Next base: position 105,913 of record NZ_QPJW01000008.1, read on the forward strand.
ATCTTGGAATCGGCTCAGCGTTTGCTCCGCCGTTGCCGGTCCAGAGAGCTTGGAATCCAGGCCGGTAAGCTTCATAGCTTCGGCTACAATGACCATGGCCTGTTCGCGGGTGATTGGGTCGTCCGGACGGAACGTACCGTCTTCAAAACCGTCGATCAGCCGGTAAGCGACGGCGGCGCTGATGTCGTTATTATACCAGCTGCCCGTCTTCATGTCAGAAAACTCCGGGTAACTATCGCCCGGCTCAAGCGCCAAGGCACGGACAAGCATCGCCGTAAATTCGGCGCGGGTGACTGCCTCGTTTGGACCGAACCCTCCCGAATCGTTCCCCTCAAGGATAAGTTTGGAGCCTAAACGTTGAATGGCTTCCTTGGCCCAGTGATTGGCCACGTCATTAAATTGGACCGGGTGCGAGATCAATGCGTACGTTCCGCCGTTTCTGCTGTGCAGTCTGGCGTAATTTTTGCCGTCAACCTGAATGAAAGTGGTCGGAACATGACGGACAGTACCGTCGGAACCGATGGACACGCCGGTCGCAATTCCGCTTGGATCTATGCCATCCGAAATAGGAATGTCCCGCTTCACGTAATTACCTAAATCCGGGATGTCGATAACCTTACTCCCCAACACGCCTCTAAGCGAAAAATTGGTTGGCGGCGTTATTAGCTCAAAGGCATTGCCGGTCGCCGTCTTTTCTGCGGACTGGACTTTGGCGGCTTTGGCTTTGGAAATTTCGATCTGCAATTTGACGTCTTGCAGCGCCTGGTCCTTTTCTAGCTGCTGAAAGAATGCGTCAAGATTTAACTGCCGGACGGGTAGCGTGAACACCCCTTGTTTGGTATCCAGTACGACTAAGGCCTGCTTCTCTTTCATGAAGGCGGCCAGCGGTTCGTTCATTTCGGCGATAACACCGTCCAAGCGGGAGGTGACGCCAATCGTTACTGTAACTTCATCCGCATTTGCAAGGTTAACGCGGAGCTTATCGTAATCCAACCCTATCGTTGCAATCCTTTGACCGTCTGCTTCCGTAAATGATACGGTTCCGATATCCGCCGGTTTTCCGTTGATCTTGAAGGTGATGTCCGCTTGGCTTTCCGGCTGGTTTTGAGGTTTTAGCGGAGTCTGCGTTGATGAGACGACAGGAGTCGGATTGTTATTGCTATTGCCCGGCGGTTGAACTGCCTGAATCGTTACTTTCGCGGCGTTACTTGCCGCCGTTGCCATCTTGTTGCCTGTCGCGCCGTTGTTCGTGTTGGTTACCGTGACGTAATAATAAGTCACGCCTGCGGATGCGGTCGGTGGTAAATAGGATGGGCCGGTTGCTCCGTTGATCGCCGTGCCTCCGGTGATTTCGTTCTTATCGTTCCGGTACCATTGGAAGCTTAGCGTTCCGCCGTCATTCACGGCTGCCGCAACGCTTAAAGGCGAGGCGTTGCCGCCCGCGTTCAACGTTTGGTCCATCGGCTGCAAGCTTATCACAGGGGTTTCCGCGTTAACGAGCAGAGCTTCTGTCGTGACGGTTACGGTGTTGGAAGTTCCTTCATTGGCGCCACCGGTGACGACAAGCCGGAAATCGTAAGCTGTTACGGCAGTCAACCCTGTAACGGTAGCCGTAGTTGCATCCGCGGCAAGGGATTCCGTTACCGCCGACGCCCAGTTGTTCTCGCCCGCCGGGGTTTGTTCAATTGCGATCCGGGTAGCATTACTTGCAACCGGCCAGTTTAGCGTGACGGTCGTGGCTGTTTTGCCTGCGAGAGCTAAGCCGGTAATCGGCGCGGGAGCCGCACGGTTTACGGTGATCGTGTAAATGCTTGTGTTTTCGCTATCGGTGGGTGAAGTTACGCTAACCGTGATTACATTGTTTCCCGCGATTAACGACACATCCGCCTCGGTTCCGCTGATCTCGTTGATTTTTACCGGGGCCGTTTCGTCCGCAGCCTTGGCCGAAACCCGGACGGAGTTTGTTTCGTTAGTCACGCTAGCGCTGTATTGCTGAATCGTGGGATCGAATTCGGGGGACAAAGCTCCGTGATTAATAGCCAGGCCATTCAGAACCGGATTGCGCAGCCGTAGCACCAAATGCAGCGTAGACTCCGCTTGAATGTTATAGTCCGCTAACGTCCGGTCGTCCTCCAACTGCTTTCCGGCAAAGATGAGCCTTTGCTGATCTATGGGAATGCCCTCTTTATCGGATAATTTCTGTTTTACCTGTAGAATGGTCTCTTGGCTATCCGCTTCAATTGTGATAGTTTTGCCGGTTAATGTTTTGACGAAGATCGACATCGCATACACCTCTTGTTGAAAGAGCAATGCGATAATCAGCATACAGATCAATGAAGCGCTCAGCTTCTTCACATGAAGTCCCTCCTTTCAAATTTACAATAAATTGCAGTCTATAAATAATTATAATTACAATCTGAAAATAAATATAGTTAAAAATTCCATCAAAAAACAAAAGAGAGGACGCGTACCCATACCCTCTTCCAGCTTCCTGCAACGAAATAGGTTTCGAAATTAACCAAGAGGTGCTTTTTAACCGGGAAGCGCTTCTTGTCGTTGTTCAAAGCAAGAAGGTTAGCTAAGGTTGCTATAAAAGGGTATGTTGTTTTTAAAGATGGGGGATTGTAACAGGAGTGAAACTGAGTTATTCGAAAAAAGGAATACCGGCGCGGAATTCAAAATATCCGGTCACCTTTACAATCCGATGCATTTTGTTTTATGTATTAGAACATGAAGAAATAAACATGCAGAAGCCAAAAGGAGAACTCATGATGCACAAAATAACGGAAGCAGGATGGAATTTCGATAACAGTTACGCTACTTTGCCTGACTCCTTTTTTGCCGAGCTTCCGCCGACCCCGGTGCGCGACCCGAAGTTGGCGAAACTGAATCACTCGTTGGCCGAATCAATGGGCCTTGACATCCAGGTGCTGCAAAGCGAAGACGGCGTAGCCGTACTGGCGGGCAATGAGGTGCCGGAGGGGGCGCTGCCGCTGGCTCAGGCCTATGCCGGACACCAATTCGGCTACTTTACGATGCTGGGCGACGGTCGGGCAATCCTGCTAGGCGAGCAAATCACCCCTTCGGATGAGCGGGTGGACATTCAGCTAAAAGGCGCGGGAAGAACGCCCTATTCCCGTTCGGGCGATGGCCGGGCCGCGCTCGGCCCGATGCTGCGGGAATACATCATCAGCGAAGCGATGCACGCGCTAGGCATTCCTACGACGCGAAGCCTGGCGGTGGTATCGACCGGCCAGCCCGTCATCCGGGAAGAAGACCTCCCCGGTGCGATTCTGACCCGGGTTGCTGCCAGCCATATTCGAGTCGGCACTTTTCAATACGCCGCGCAGCGGGGGATCGACGATCTCCGGGCGCTGGCCGATTATACGATCCAAAGGCATTACCCCGAAGCGGAGAGAGAGGATCACCGCTATCTTGCCTTGCTCAAGAAAGTGATCGAGCGCCAGGCGAGGCTAATCGCCCAGTGGCAGCTCGTAGGATTCGTGCACGGAGTCATGAACACCGACAACATGACCCTTAGCGGGGAGACGATCGACTATGGACCATGCGCCTTCATGGATGCCTATGATCCGGCAACGGTATTTAGCTCCATCGACCGCCATGGCCGCTATGCTTATGGCAATCAGCCGAAAATTGCAGCGTGGAATCTGGCGAGGTTGGCGGAAAGCCTGTTGCCGCTTCTCGATGAAGATGAAGATAAGGCTATCAAAGTGGCCGAGGACGCGCTGGAGGGATTCGCCGAATTGTTCCACCGGAATTGGCTGGCGGGGATGAGGGCCAAACTGGGCCTGTTCCATGAAGAGCCGGAGGATGAAGCGCTGATCAAAGACCTTCTCAGACTGATGAAAGAGCATCAAGCGGACTACACCAATACGTTTGTCGCGCTGACGTTTGGTCCTTCAGAGAACAATGCTTTGTTCAGTGCCGAGGAGTTCGCCCGCTGGCAGGAACAGTGGCACGCGAGAATTGGCAGACAGCAGGAGGACGAGGCTTCCCGGCTTAAGCTAATGCGCGGCAGCAATCCGGCGGTCATTCCCCGCAATTACCGGGTGGAAGAGGCGCTGGAAGCTGCGGAGAAGCAGGGGGACTACAGCGTGGTAGAGCGGCTTCTCGAAGTCCTCTCGAATCCGTTCGCGCACTCGCCCGAGCAGGCGGAATACGCCGAACTGCCTCCGCAATCGGCCTGTGCTTACAGGACATTCTGTGGCACCTGATCAAGAAGCGCAGAGCGGTTTGTTTGTCGGCCGAAATTGGAAGCGAATCGGCAAGCCCGTTGGATCTGGCCTTGCCCCAAAGAGCACCTTATTCGGGTGCTCTTTTTTGCTATTTACGAGCATATCGATTGTCTGAACCAGAACGCCGTATAGTATAATACACTAGAGAATCCCAGCGGATTGATAGAACCCTACCGTCAATCATACTTCCAATCTGCAACTTCATTTCGAAGACTATATGGAAAAGAGGTATATGATGATCAGAGCGTCGGAAAATCAGGAGTTTTATGAACTTGATAGCCCAACCCTTCTTCCGAAGGCTTCCGGGTTTCTATGGAACGAGAAGATGATGATTCATATGAACTGCCGGGGATATGCGGTGGCTCAGTACATGCAGCCGGAACCGGCGAAATATTCGCATGCGCCGAATCTGGAAGCGAAGACGTTTATGCAGCCCGAGCAGCCTTACTATGCTCATCATCCCGGCCGTTTCGTGTACGTGAAGGACGAGGAGAGCGGGGAGATTTTTTCGGCGCCCTACGAGCCTGTCCGCGTTCCGGCGGATCGCTATACCTTTGCCGTGGGAAAGAGCAGCATCGTGTGGCAGGTGGAATGCGGCGGCGTTCTCATCGAAATGAGCCTGAGTCTGCCTAAAGAGGATCCGATGGAGCTTTGGCGCGTGAAGGTGACCAACCTTTCGCAAAAGCAGAGAATATTGAGCATTTATCCCTACTTCACGGTCGGTTATATGTCCTGGATGAATCAGTCCGGGGAGTATCATGAGGAGCTGCAAGCGATAGTCTGTTCTTCCATTACGCCTTATCAAAAATATCAGGATTACGCCAAAATCAAAGAATTCAGCGATAAAACCTTCTTGCTGGCGGACCGCAAACCGGTTGCCTGGGAAGTGAACCAGGAAGTATTTGAAGGGGAAGGCGGGATTACGGGACCGTCGGCCCTCCGCGAAGCGGAGCTGTCCAAAGGGGACGCGCGGTACGAAACGCCGGCGGGCGCCCTGCAGTATCGGATACATCTGTCGCCGGGCGAAGAGGAAGCCTACCGGTTTATTTTCGGACCGGCCAAGAACGAGGAACAGGTCGCGCAAATCCGCAGCGAATATTTTATAAAGGATAACGCGAACGGCGAGGACGGCTTCGCGATGGCGGAGCGGGAATATGATCAGTACATCCGGGAGGGCAAAGGGTGCATCGAAATCAAGACCCCGGATCCCGACCTCGATAATTTCGTGAATCAATGGCTGCCTCGGCAAGTGTATTATCATGGGCAAACGAATCGTCTTACGACCGATCCCCAAACCCGAAATTTCCTTCAGGACCACATGGGGATGAGTTATATTAAACCGCGCTTGGCCCGGGAAGCCTTCCTCATTGCGCTGAGCCAGCAAAAGTCGAACGGTTCGATGCCGGACGGAATTATTCTTCATCAGGATGCCGAGCTGAAATACATTAATCAGGTTCCGCATACGGATCATTGCGTTTGGCTTCCCATTTGCCTTAGCACTTATTTGGATGAAAGCAACGACTATGCAATTTTGGATGAAAAGCTTCCTTATGCCGACGGGACAGAGAGCAAAACGGAAACCGTTCTCGAGCATATTCATAAAGCGATGCGGTGGCTTGCAAGCGACCGGGATGAGCGGGGATTGAACTATATCAACCAGGGCGACTGGTGCGACCCGATGAATATGGTGGGTTACAAAGGCAAAGGCGTGTCGGGATGGCTGACTATCGCTACCGCTTATGCATTCAAGGTATGGGCGGATATCTGTGAACGCGGCGGGCAGGCGGAGGTCGCCAAGGAATACCGGGCGGCGGCGGAAGCCACCAACGAGGTCATTAACCGCTATTTATGGGATGGCGAATGGTACGCCCGGGGGATCACGGATGACAACGTGGTGTTCGGGATCAGTTCGGACCGGGAAGGCCGGATTTTCATCAATCCCCAAGGCTGGTCGCTGCTTAGCGGCGCTGCAGATCCGGAGAAGAAGGAGAAGCTGATGCGCGCGGTGACCGAGCAGCTGGAAACGCCGTACGGGGTTGAAAAGCTGGCACCCTCCTACACTTCGATGCGGGAGGACGTGGGCCGGGTTACCCAGAAGCATCCGGGATCGGCCGAAAATGGCGCCGTCTATAATCATGCTGCGGCATTCTATATTTACGCGCTGTACGCCGTAGGCGAGAAGGACAATGCGTATCGCCTGCTGAGAAAAATGCTCCCGGGACCAACGATGGAGGATATCGTCCAGCGCGGCCAGTTGCCGGTCTTCATTCCGAACTATTACCGCGGAGCTTACCGGCAATTCCCCCGTACGGCCGGGCGGTCCAGCCATTTGTTCAATACGGGCACGGTGCCGTGGGTGTACCGCTGCCTGATTGACGGCCTGTTCGGGGTTCAAGGAACTCCCGAGGGCATCCGAATCCACCCGCAGCTTCCTTCCGAATGGAGCGAAGCTACAGTCACCCGGGATTTCCGGGGGGCAAAGCTTGTGATCGAGATGAAGCGGGAACCCGGCGTTCAATCTACCGAGGTCTACGCCGACGGAATATATCTGGAGGAGGGTATCCTCAGAAATATAACCCCGGATACCGAGTATAGCATCCTGGTGAGATTGCCGGAGACGGTGTAGCCTGAATTTCAATGCAGAATAGAAAGAAGCTCTCCGATCCGCCGGTTTCATAACGGATCGGAGAGCTTTTTATCGCCGCATCGGGTTAGGATTCGGTAGTAAACGGCACGGCCGGCAACCCTTCCGCGTTATACAAATTGGCACTGGCCGGATTATTTGACCAGGCATATCGCACGTGAACCGGTTGCTTGATCGAGTTATGCGTGACGATGACGATGTCGCCGTCTATAACGGCCTCGGCAGGCACAAAAACTCCGTCGGAACCGTATACCCTGAATCCCCGGACTTCGCCATCGCCGTTTCGCGTGATGAGCCCGTTGCCGGTCTGGTCGAAATGCAGGTGGATGGCGTCGCCGGCATGCTCCATATGAGTGAACATCGGGCCGCTATATACCAGTTCCTCGTCATACGCGATTTTTCTGGCGCAAAGAGACAGCCGTTGACCCAGCGTCTTTTTGTCCTGCGGGTGCAGATCGTTATATTCGCCGATATCCATCGCGACGGCCATGGCGGTGCCCGGAATCTTCAGCCCCTTTCTTTGTTCCTCCCGGAGTTCGGCCCAGTCGTACTGGCGATCATCCTCCGGCCCCAGATTGGCGAGCTGCGTGAACACAAACGGGAAATCGCCGATATTCCAATTGGCGCGCCAATCCGTAACCATCGCTTCGAACAGATCGCCATATCCGGCCGGATGCCCCGTATTAGATTCTCCTTGGTACCAGGCTACCCCTTTGATCAGATAGTTTCGTAAAGGCGAGATCATCCCATTGTAATTGCCTGAAGGCATATACTGGAAGAAGGTCTGGGACTCCAAGGTTTCCGTGACCGCGCCCACCCGGTATTTCCATCCCCCTTGCAGATCGATCTCTTGCCCGTCAGTACCGGTAATTAGCTTATAGGGCATATCTTTAATAAATCCGCCTGTGTTGTGAGTACTGATGACGCGCACGGCGATGGTATTTGTCCCGGGCTTCAACAGTCCTTCCGGAATGGTATACCGCCGCGGCGGATACATGTATCCTGTGCTGCCGATGAGCGTGCCGTTGATATAGGTATCATCGGCATCGACGACCGTACCGAGCTTCAAGCGAGCCTCACCGTTCAGCAGCACGGAAGCAGGCAGATCGAATTCTTTTCTGAACCAGACGGCTCCCCGCACCGGCTCCAGCTCACTGGCTTCCCAAGAGCCCGGAAGCTCGAAATCCGCCCAGTCGGCCGTATTCCAGGATTCGGCGTACCAACCCTCTTTCAACCCCAAGTCTGTGTCATTTAGATGTGTATACCAAGTGTGGTTACGCTCCTCGTCTCTCCGCTTGGTATCGCTTACATATGCATCGTCTTTGCATTGTTCCAATACAGCTTCATACCCGCCGATTTGCCGGAGCGTCGACTCGCTGATCCAGGATTCAATCGGCGTACCGCCAACCGCGGTTAGAATCAAGCCGATAGGCACCCGGTACTTTTCATATAATTCTTTGGCAAAAAAGAAGCCGGCCGCGCTAAAATTCAGCACATCGCCGGGAACGGCATGAGTCCATCGGCCTCCGGTCAGCTCTTGTTGGGGGCCATGGAAATTGTAGCGCTGAGGCACCGAGAACTGGCGGGTCATCGGCAGGTTTACGGTTTTTACCTCATCTTCCAGCAAATCCAGCGTTCTCCGGACAGGCAGTTCCATATTGGATTGCCCGCCAAGCACCCACACATCGCCGATGAGAATATCGCGAATTACGGTGTCTTGGCCGCCAGCGGAAATGATCATCTCAAACGGGCCTCCCGACTCCGATTTCTCCAGCGTAATCCGCCACTTCCCATTTGGGCCCGATTTGGTTTCATATACTTTTCCGAGAAAGGAAATCCGTACCTCTTGGGGACCGTCGGTCTTTCCCCACAAGTTTACTTTCGCATTCCGTTGCAGTACCATGCCATCACTCAGGATACTGGATAAGTTCATGGTTCTCCACCTTTCAGAAGGGTAGCTGAGTTGATCTGTATTTCATTCGCTGGTCTTCGCGCGATCTCCTTCCGACAGGGGGCAGGGGTTAATTTGGTACGCTTTAGAATTCCGGTTACATAAAATCAAAGAAATAACGGATGACGTGGAAAAAGACCGGCGAGGTGTAGGTTAAGGTGTCGACCAGGCTTAAGTAGCTCTTTTTCAAGGCATGGGACTTATCGTCATCGCCGATCAACATATCCCGCTTCAGCACGGAAACCGTCAGGCTGCCGAAAAAGCCGCTCGCGCTGATCAGCATGCCGGACAAGAATCCGAACAGCGGATCAAGCGGCGTCAGATACGGGTAGATGAGATAGGACGTTACCGTAGTCAGGATAAATGCGCAGGCGAAGCCTTCCCAGGTCAAATGCGGGTTGGCGGTAGGTACGACTTTCCGCTTTCCGAAGGAGACCGAGGCCAGGTAGTGCACGATATCGTTCAGCTGCGTCAGCACCACGAGGAAAAGGACCAGCCCCGCGCCATATTGCGGCGTAGCGAATTGATAATAGGCCAGGTGACTGAGACCGAACACCATCAGCATGAGTCCCCATTGGACCCGGCTGACGCTGCGCAGAAACCCGACCGTTCCTTTGTTAATCATCCGGGGGAGCGGAAGAAGCAGAAATACATAAACCGGGATAAAAATGATAAACATACCGTACCATTCAATATAAATCCAGTAAAATTGCACGGGAATGGACAAATACGCCCACAGAAACAGTCTGCGGTCGGCCTTTCTGGAGCGAATCATGGCGAAGTATTCCTTCAGGGCAAAGAAAGAGAGGATCATGAGGGCAAGCAGGGACACGACCGGGTTGAACAAGGTGGCCAGGCAAAGGATCAAAAACATGCCCCACCAGGTTCTAAGGCGGCTTCCAAAGGCCGAGTAGTCTTTGTCCGGGCGCGCTCTGCCCGTAAAAAAATAAATCACATGGATGGAGGCCAAGGCCCCGAATATGATAATTAACGTGAATAGCAAGCTGTTCATTGCAATCACCCACTTGTCGCAAGATAGGATTCCAGGAAAGGGTTCCTATGTTATTATGAAGGAATAGTCCAAACTTGATAAGGGGAAATTTCGTAAATGGTAGCTGATCGCTCGATTTTTATCTTGCTAACGAATACGGGGACGCTTTTTACGAAAATGATTCAAGGCTACACGAGAGCACCCTATAATCATGCTTCGATTTCCTTTAACCGGGAACTTTCGGAGCTGTACAGCTTCGGAAGAAAGAACCCGAACAACCCTTTGAACGGCGGGTTCGTGAAGGAGGACATCTCGACAGGGACGTTCAGCAAGTATCCGAATACGACCTGCGTCATCTACGAACTGCACGTCACCGACAGGGAAGTCGAGAAAATGAAGCGGGTTCTGCAGCTATTTATACGCAAGCACAACAAGTATATATACAATATTCTAGGCGTGATCGGCATCGCGCTAAAAGAACCGGTCGAATTCAGCAATTCCTATTTTTGCTCGCAATTCGTCGCGGAAATATTGGAGCGGTCCGGGATCAAGCTATGGAATAAGCTGCCCGCGCTGGTGACGCCGGATGATTTCCGGCAGAGCGAACGGCTGCGATTGATCTATGAAGGGAAATTGAGTCAGTACAAACCCGGGCCTTAAGGGTGCGGGAGTCTCCATAACAATTGAGAAGAGCCGCAAAGGGATTATCCCTTGCGGCTCTTATGCTTCGATGAGGCAACGACGGAAGCGGGTTAGCTTCGGCCGCTGCTCACGAATCTTAATTTATTCGTTACTTTCAGGACCTTCACATGCCGGGTTAAAAGCGTCCTGTTGCTGACGATCCAGGTATGATCCTTGGAGTTGCTTCTGCGCATGGCGAGAAAGTTGGACGGACTTCCCGAATAAATTTTAAAGCCCTTGGCGCGGCTCCTGGAACAAAACCGTACGCATTCCCCCCGGGTTTGATCGGGGAAGCGGACTTTGCCGAACACATGCCGTTTTACGAGCAGGGTGGCTCCCTGAACGACAGGCACATATTGATTCGCCTTGTTATTGTAACGATGAAGAAGTATCTTTTTCCCGCTCAGACTCATATAATGGGACCTTTTTCCCGCGATATCGGCTTTCGATTTTATGAGAGTGCGGACACTGTCGCCCAAGTAGCCCGGAGCATAATAATCGTCATCGTCGAATTTGGCAATGAAGCCGTATTTGGATAGCCCGACTCCATAATTAAGGCAGCTGCCAAGCGATACATGATCCGGCAAGCTATAAATTCTAACGTTTTTATAGTTCGCCGCGGCCTTTTTGTATTCGCTCACCTTCAAATTTTTGTTATTCAAGATGACGATCAGCTCTTTGTTTCCATAACTTTGTCTTCCGTAGTTTCTAAAAAGGGATCTCATGCAGTACGGCCGTTTGGTGCAAGTAATGATGGAGACGCCATGTTTACCGCGAGCTCGGAGTGGACGCGGCATAATCATACGCCCTTTCGGTTTCTTCGTACGAATTTCTTGTAATTTCGGACACCGGGTATTACCTTGTGGTAAGCGATCAGCTCCCGGTCGCTAATGACCCACGTATGATTGGCCGAGTTCTTTCTGCGCACCGCCGCAAAATGAAATCTGCTTCCCGAATAAACTTTGTATCCTCTCTTCCTGCTTCTCAGGCAAAAAGCATCGTCTTCGCCGAGACTTCTATTGGGGAATCGCACATGATCCAACACTTTCCGTTTAATGACGAGCGTGGCACCGGGAAGCTGGGCTACGGGACGGTTCTCATCCCCCGGAAAACGGAGAATAAGCGTTTTTGATCCGCGCAAATACATATAGTGCGACCGCTTTCCAATGACATCGGCGTTCGTTCTTCGAAATGCTCGGAGGCTGTCCTTCAAGTAGCGGGGGGCGTAGTAATCATCATCATCAAATTTGGCGATATAATTGTATTTCGCCTGTTTGACACCGTAATTCAAACAGGTACCTAGAGGAAATCGTCCCGGAATGCGGTATACGTGGATGTTCCGATGCTTTCTCGCTAATTGTTCATAGGGTGCAAGAGATATTTTGCTGCTATTAACAATAATAATAAGTTCTTTGTGGGGGTAGGTCTGTCTGGCAAAATTGTGAAACAGGTTCTTTAAATACCCTTTGCGGTTCGTGCAGGTAATAATGGAAACTCCCTGCGGTCTTCTGGCGTTTCTTGGGCCGGCTCCCATTACATCGCTCCCCTTATCGTGATATTCGATAGTGTCTACTTCACAATATGTTAGGGGCAAGCAAGGGTAACGGCATATCCACAAAATGAAGAATAAGCACAAGGGCTTGTGGTAAGCGCCTTTTCGGTCTTATACAGCTTAAAAATTTCGAATGAAAACAGGATAATGCTTCAAATTTATAGTATATAAATATCGTAGAGTGATTTGTACCTATTAATGTCAGAAATAATGGGAGGCTTTCTTTTCCTAAAGGACTATAAGCGCAAGAATGAGGATGAAAAGAGCGACGGATTCTTGTTAATATAGATTCACAACGCGGCGAATCAGGTAGCTACAGCGTGGGGCTTTAGGCTTCGGGAAGGGGAGGAGAACGGATGGAGCAGCAACTGGAGCTTTCTTTTGACGAAATGTGGGAAAAGATTATGGCTTGTGATCCAACCTATGACGGGTTATTTTATACGGCAGTGAAAACGACCAAAATCTTTTGCCGTCCGTCCTGCAGGTCCAGAAAGCCCAAAAAGGAAAACGTGGCCTTTTACTTTGGCATTCGCCAGGTTGAACAAGCCGGGTTTCGTGCCTGCAAAAGATGCCAGCCCGAAGTGGAGCATTCCCCGCATACCGGAGTCATCACGGATACGATTCAGTTTTTGGTCAACCACTACAAACAAAGACTGGTCTTGCAGGATATTGCCGATCATGTCGGGGTAAGTTCTTTTCACCTGGAACGTTTGTTTAAACAGGAGACGGCGGAAACTCCGCGCACCTATTTGGAGAAAATTCGAATCGATAAGGCGTCGCATCTGATAATCAGCACCAATTGGACTAATCTTGAGATTTGTTATGAAACGGGCTTTCAGAGTCCTTCTAATTTCTATAAGGCATTCCGCCGTCTGAAGCATTGTTCGCCTAATGAATATCGTACGCATGTAAGAATGGAGAGTAGGCCATGAGAGGGAGCCCCGCAATGAAAAGAGTGCATAAGCTGGATTACGAATCGCCGATTGGGGTGATAGAGATTTTAGGCACGGAGGAGGCCGTTTATTCGATCCTGTTTTGTGATCGGGAGACGGCGGAAAATAGGATCCAGGAGCATACCCCGCGGGCTTTGGAGGAGTGTTTTGAGCAAATCGATGAATATTTCAAGGGGGAACGCCTCACTTTTTCCTTCCCCTACAGCTATGAAGGCACCGATTTTCAAAGGACCGTCTGGCAGGCATTGACCGGTATCCCTTATGCGCAGACAGGTTCTTATAAAGACATAGCGGTATCCATAGGCAATGAAAAAGCGATCCGGGCCGTCGGCAGCGCCAACGGAAAGAACAAACTGAGCATCGTGATCCCTTGCCACCGGATTATTGGCGCCAGCGGGCAGTTAACGGGATATGCCGGCGGGTTGTGGCGAAAAGAGTGGCTGCTCCGGCACGAGGCCCGGGTAGTTGCCCATTTTGCAAAACAGGAACCCTTTCCGTCGTGATTTGGAAAGGGTTCTTTGCATTTCGTGGCTGGTTCCGCCGGAATTATTCCGGTTTTCCTTGGGCTTCCGTACTGATCTGCCACTTGATGCCGAACTTGTCTTCCAGGCGGCCGAACAGGGTGCCCCAGAATTGCTTCTCCAGCGGCATGATGACTGTGCCGCCCTTCGACAGTTTGGCAAACGCCTCGCGGGCTTCCGCTTCGCTTTTGAACTCCAGGTTTAAATCATGCCCGCTGCTGTGCCCCGGCGGTTCATGAATGGTATCGGCGATAAAGAAGCTTACGCCCGCGGCGGTGAAGGACATATGAATGATTTTGTCTTTGAGCGCTTCATCCGTGCCGGGAGCTTGTCCGTAGGTCATTTGTTCATGGATATCCCCGCCGAGCGCTTGTACATAAAATTGCGCCTGCGTTCTGGCGTCCTCGGAATAGAAATACGGGGTTAATTTGGCCATCCCTCAACACATCCTCTCGAAATTAGGTTCAGGTTATTATTGGCGAGTCCAGCGTTAAGAAATTCTATATATTCAATCCGAATTGGGCTCGTTGCTAAGTCAGGCCGCCGCTGCCTTGTAATTTGTAATCCGTAACCCCCCTCCAAAATATAAACGGAGTTCCTCCCGAGGGGGCACTCCGTTTTGTCGAGTAACCCTGTCCTTCCATCTTCTTCATGTCTCAATAACGACCTTTTGGGTCCTTATTTCCTCGGATGGGGCAGGCATAGAGAAATAGTGTCCTTTTAGGTCATTATTTTAATGTAAACCTGCCAAAGCAGCTTCAAATGGTCATTTCCGGCGAAAATAAGGTCCCCAAAATCCGCTATTTCATGCTACATGACCCAAAAGCGCGAAATAGCGTCCAAAAAGGGCGCTATTTCAGCAGAGAAGATCCTTTGCTTATTGCTCGTTGGATCAATCTTGGTTTAATCAGCCAAATTTAAAGCACGGAGCGTTCTCATGATGGTCACGACGATTTGCTCCCGGGTTACGTGGGCTTGCGGTGCCAGTTCATCAACCGACAAGCCGCGGATGATATTATGGCTCACCATCCAGGCCATAGCTTCCCGGGCGAATGGGGATACCTTACCCTTATCTTTAAATTTGTCCAGCGTGGACCCTGTCGCTTCATTCTTCTGACCGGCATATTTATTTATAGATTTCAATTCAAAAGCTGCTCAAGCTACTTGGATCGGATGTATGCGGGATTCTTGATAGCATCGTACGGTCACTTCACTTTGAAAGTTACGAAAGGTTATCAGCCTCCTTTGACATGAATGGTCTTTCCGGTACGAAATGCAGTCGCCAGCTTCCCCCTCTCTTTGAGAAGTGTGAGTGTTCATAGAAAGTTCACCAATTTAATCATGGAACCTCGCCCAGGAAATGAGAAGGGGGGGATATTATAAATAAGGGATAAAATTTAATAATTGCTATAAATGTAAAAATATTCACAAATAGATGGATCGTCCGAAGAGTGATACCATAAGGAAGTAAGGACCAGGGCATACTACTTGGAGGGGATTATTTGAAGGCGCTATTTATCGGAGGAACGGGAACTATTAGTTCGGCTATTACAAGACAGCTGGCTGAAGACGGCTGCGAGCTTTATCTCCTGAACCGGGGCAGCCGGAACGAGAATTTACCGGCCAATATTCAAATCATCCAGGCAGATATCAATCAGGAGGCCGAAGTAGCAAAGCTGATCGAGAACCATACGTTCGATGTCGTGGCCGATTTCATCGCTTTTGAACCGGCTCAACTGGAAAGGGATTACCGTCTGTTCCACGGAAAAACCAAGCAATTCATGTTCATCAGTTCGGCGTCCGCCTATCAAACGCCTTTATCCGATTACAGAATTACGGAAGGTACGCCGCTATCGAACCCCTACTGGGCCTATTCCAGAAATAAAATATCCTGTGAAGAATACTTAATGAAACAGTACCGTGAGCAAGGTTTTCCGGTCACGATCATTAGGCCGAGCCACACTTATGATGAGCGTTTCATCCCGCTTGGCGTGCACGGGGGCAAGGGCTCTTGGCAAGTGGCTAAACGGATGCTGGAGAACAAGCCGGTCATCATTCATGGGGACGGAACCTCCTTATGGACCTTGACGCATAATAGCGATTTCGCCAAAGGCTTCATCGGCCTGATGGGCAATATTCATGCCATCGGCGAATCCGTTCATATTACCTCGGACGAAAGCGTGACCTGGAATCAGATTTACGAGGTCATTGCGGACGCTCTTGGTGTGAAACTGCATGCGGTCCATGTATCTTCGGAATTTTTGGCGGCTTGCAGCAAAGAGGATTTAAGGGGCGGGCTGCTTGGAGATAAAGCGAATACCGTCGTGTTCGACAATGCCAAGCTGAAGCGGCTCGTTCCCGGATTTGTCGCAACTACGCGGGTAGACCAGGGCATCAAGCAAACGATACATTACATTCGGACCCATCCCGAGCATCAGGTGGAGGATCCGGAATTCGATGCCTGGTGCGACAAAGTGATCGGTGCGTTGGAGACGGCTGCGAAATCCATTTTAGAATAGAATGTGTGAAAATAAGGGTGCCTGAATGGATATCAGGCATCCTTTTTGCGTTCGATGCATGATCTTTGAAGCAGGTGATCGCTCTTTCCCCTTTGTGCATGTGCACAATACATTTCGTCCTTTTATCAATATTTTTTGAAAGGAACAAACTATATACTGAAAGCGTATTCAACATTTGCATGGGGGGTAAGACAGATGGAAGGATTTACGATCAGTTGGATAGGCGCTTTGGCGGGACTGGCTATCGCGATCATTCTTATATTAAGAAAATTAAATCCGGTATATGCTTTGTTTTTGGGAGCTATTGTAGGCGCTTTAATCGGCGGCGCAAATCTGGAGCAAACCGTCGGCGTACTTGTCAGCGGAACGCAAAGCGTAATGGGTACGGTGCTGCGGGTCCTCGCGGCGGGCGTATTGGCCGGCGTAATGATGGAATCGGGAGCCGCCGAGACGATCGCCCAGGCGATCGTGAAGAAATTCGGCGGAGGCAAGGCGATTCTGGCGTTGGCTTTAGCGACCATGATTATTACGGCGGTAGGCGTGTTCATTCCGGTAGCCGTATTAATCGTGGCACCGATTGCCTTGTCGGTTGGGAATAAGATGGGGATCTCGAAAATCGCGCTGCTTCTGGCGCTATCGGGCGGAGGCAAAGCGGGGAATATCATCTCCCCCAACCCGAATACGATTGCGGCCGCGCGGGGCTTCAATCTGGACCTCAGCAACGTAATGTTGGCCGGCCTTGTTCCCGCAATCTGCGGTTTGATTGTAACCGTCATCGTGGCTTCCCTCCTGAAAAATAAAGGCGTGAAGGTCACCGACGAGGAAGCGGTCGACCATGAAGTCGATACTTCGAAATATCCGTCGTTGGGCAAGGCGATTGTAGCCCCTCTGATAGCGGTAGTTCTGCTCATGATCAACCCGATCGGTTCGATCTCGGGCATCGAAGCGCTGGCTAAATTCAAAGTCGACGCTATGTATATCCTGCCGATCGCAGGTATCGTCGGCATGCTGGCCATGGGCCAAGGCAAGAAAATTTTGGAGTATACGGCTTCAGGGTTGAATAAAATGACAGCGACCGTATTGATCTTGATCGGTGCGGGCGGGATTGCCGGGTTGATCTCCGCATCCGACCTGTCCACGCAAGTGGTCAGCCTGATCGAGGCCTCGGGTATTTCCGGGACGTTCCTGGCACCGATTGCCGGTATACTGATGGCAGCGGCAACCGCCTCCACGTCGACGGGCGTCATTTTGGCCACCGGTTCGTTCGGACAGGCGATCCTGGACATGGGCACCGCTCCATTGGCCGCGGCGGTCATGGTTCATACAGGGGCAACCGTCATTGACTCCTTGCCGCAGGGCAACTACTTCCACGTTACGGCAGGGGCGATGAAAATGACCATTAAGCAACGGATGGGACTCATTCCTTACGAAGCGATTGTAGGCGGAACAATGGCGATTGTGGCGACGTTAATTTACGGATTTTTCTTGTAATCCTTTATAGATCATAGATGGGGTGAGAACATGAGAGAGAAAACATTTGTGCTGGCGCCGGATTCCTTCAAAGAAAGCATGACGGCAAAAGAAGTATGCGTAGCTATGGAAAAAGGACTGCGCAAAGTGTATCCGACGGCGAACTATATCCACGTCCCGATGGCGGACGGCGGGGAAGGAACGGTTCAGTCTCTCGTCGATGCCTCGGGCGGCCAAATCTATACGAAAGAGGTCATGGGACCGCTGGGTCAACCGGTGACCGCGAATTACGGCATTCTGGGCGACGGAACGACCGCAGCCATCGAGATGGCGTCGGCAAGCGGCATCCATTATGTAACCAAGGAAACCAAAAACCCTCTGATCACTACGACGTTTGGTACGGGGGAATTAATTCGTGAATGCCTGGACAAAGGCATTAAGAAGATCATCATCGGCATCGGCGGCAGCGCGACGAACGACGGCGGCATGGGGATGGCCGAGGCCCTCGGCGCAAAATTCCTGAATGCAAACGGAAACGCGCTTCCGCGCGGCGGCGGCAGCCTGGACAAGCTGGCCCGCATCGATATTTCGGCGCTCGACAGCCGTTTGCAGCAGGTGAATCTGATCGTGGCTTGCGACGTGACCAATCCGCTCTGCGGCGAAACCGGCGCTTCCCATGTGTTCGGCCCGCAAAAAGGGGCCACGCCGGAAATGGTGCGCCAGTTGGATGATAACCTCGCTCACTATGCGGACATCGTGAAGCAACAGCTAAATAAGGACGTACGCGACATTCCGGGTGCCGGTGCAGCCGGCGGATTGGGCGCCGGGCTGCTGATCTTTACGCAGGCCGTGCTGCAGAAGGGCATCGAGATCGTCATTGAATACACCGGCTTGAAGCAGAAAGTAGCGGATGCCGACATAGTGTTTACCGGCGAAGGCGGCATCGACTTCCAGACGAAGTTTGGCAAAACGCCTTACGGCGTAGCCAAAGCAGCCAAGGAAGCGGGCAAACCCGTCATTGCCGTGGCCGGCTACATTGGACAGGGGATCGAAACCCTCTATGCCGAAGGCATCGATGCGGTCATCGGCATCGTCCCGGGTGCCGCGGAACTGGAGAAGTTGCTGGCCGAAGGGCCGCAGAACGTGGAGCGGACCTGCGAGAATATCGCCAGAGTCCTCCGCATGGCCGAATAAAATAAGACTACAAAGACGAGCGGGCTCGAAGCGATTTCTTCGGGCCTGCTTTTTTTGCATTTCGCCTTATTTGTACAAGGAGAGTAAACCATGCGTAAGTTCGAACAGCTGCAACAGGTTCCTCGGATCTTTTCCGGTCAAGGTTTCAATCCGCTTCAGGCGATATTGCAGCGTATTGCGGTGTATATTCAATTCCGCCGCCGTCAGGGAGTTGCTGCAACTGTTGTGAATGAAGACTCTCAGCGTTTCCATCAGATCCACGGTATCCTCCAGTTTACTGACCGAATTGGGCCCGGCAGCCAGATTGGCGCGGCTCAATTTGACCAGAAATTCGACTTTTTCGAAATGAATGACCCGGGCCGGAGGCTTCAAAGCAAGCAGAATACTCATGGCCGATTTGGCTTGGCGGTAGCTTTCGGAAATACTGATTTCCAGGTTGCCGATCGAGATCAACCCGCCGGGCTGGTTCTTAACCAGATGTTTGGCCAGATGCTCCGCCTCGTTTCGGTTGCTTTGGATCAGGAGCAGATGGGTGTCTTTATCCATAATAAAGGAAGGATAAGGAAACAGTAGCTTGGATAACTCGTCATTCCACTCAAAATGGTTCAGATACAACACCACGGTTTTTAAGAGCAAGTCGATTTTAAAAGCCGCGGCTTCTTTTTTTGTTTTCTGGGAATAGGTTCCTTGGTGGTTCAACAGCATTTCGAGGAATGCCTTTTTCCGGTTGGCCTCCCGGGCCAGGCTTTCCAGCGCGGTTTTTTGCTCGATCAGGAGAGAAACCGTAGTTCTGACGATATTGCAAAACGGACGGACTTCATCCGGATTCCCGGTAATTCCGATCACCCCCACGCGCTCGTCGTCAATGACGATCGGCTCGTTGGTGCCCTTTTTTTCGTTGCGCCCGTCTTGCCACACTTCCACCATTTTTCCCGTGGACAAAGCCTTTACGGCTCCCTGGTGAACCGTGCCCACTCTTTCCTTGATCCCGCTTCCGACGATAACGCCATGATCATTCATAATATTAATGTTATACGGGATATCTTTCATCATTTTATCCACGATTTCCTGGGCCTGCTTCTCGGAGAGTTGAAACAAAGGTGTTCCTCCTTCGGAAAGTGATTCTCCAATGCCTCACAACGGACCGATTTATTCATCCGCAGTTATTTTGTGCATATGAACGAAATTATAGCCAATTTTCAGCCGGATGTCTGCGAGGTTTAAATATTCCTTTACAGGAATATTCCTGTCATGATATATATTATATATAAAATTTTAAATTATAAAATTTGCATTACAAAGGAACATCCGATGATGGATATAGCGACCTTTAGCGCATTGGGGGAACCTACCCGTTTTCGCAAGGTGGAGCTGTTATTGAAGGGTCCCATGACGGTCGGCGAGATCGCCGATCGGGCTGGAGTGTCGTCAGCCTCAAGCTTCGAAGCATCTGCGCGTTCTGCTCGAGGCCGGTATCGTCGAAGCGGAGGCCGTTGCCAACCGCCGGAATTACCGGCTCCGGATGGAGCCGTTTCGGGGGATGGATGCCTGGCTGGACAAATACCGCAGGGTTTGGAGCGAACGGTTTGACAACCTGGATCACTACTTACGGCAGTTGCAATCCAAGAGAATACCAATAAATCTTAGGAGGAATTTTCAATGTCAAACCAAACGGTTACCCGGATAGAAGGCAATGAATTTATTTTGGAGCGTATTTTTGATGCGCCGCGGGGACTTGTCTTCAAAGCATTTACCGAAGCGGAGCACCTGAAGCATTGGTGGGGTCCCCGAGGCTGGACCTTGAGCGTATGCAACGTGGATCTTCGGGAGGGCGGGGCCTGGCACTATTGCATGAAATGCATCGACGAGAACATAACCGACTTTTACGGTATGGAATCCTGGGGCAAAGCGGTTTACAAAGAGATCGCCGCCGGGGAGAAGATCGTCTATATGGATTATTTTTCGGATGAAGAGGGCCGTGAAAGCGATGAAATGCCGGCCACGGAGGTCACGCTGATCTTCGAAGACCATGACGGGAAGACCAAGGTAACGAGCAGAGGCAAATACGATTCCGAAGAAGGACTCCAAACGGTCCTCAACATGGGGATGGAGCAAGGTATCCTCGAGACATGGGACCGTCTCGCCGAACATTTGCAATCCGTACAATAACATCCACTTCGGCAAAAGGGCGGGGCAGTGCATTCACTGTCTCGTCTTTTTTAGGACTTACCGTCAAGGTAGTGAGCAAGCCACGAATCAACCATCTTGAAAAAAACGCAATAAAAGGCCAAAATATAGACACTTGGTGCTCTATAAGTTGAACAATCAATACGAAGCAGGCAAGGGAGTAGAATGATTCCGAAGAAGCGGAGCGTTCGCCTTTGGTTCCGGAACATTTTACGTACTTGCACTTACATCTATGTCAATAGTTCATCTTATATAGAAGCTGCCAAGGAAAAGTCGGGAGGAACGTCTATGGAAATAGGGATAAGCACATTTGTGGAAACAACGCCGGACGTTGTAACCGGCGAAGTCATAAGTCACGCGCAGCGTTTGCGCGAAGTCGTCGAGGAAATTGTCCTCGCCGATCAGGTAGGATTGGATGTATTTGGCGTAGGCGAGCATCATCGGAAGGATTATGCGGCATCTTCGCCGGCTCTGGTGCTGGCTGCGGCTGCGCCGCAGACCAAGTGGATTCGCTTGACGAGCGCGGTCACCGTATTATCTTCCGCCGATCCGGTGCGGGTGTTCCAGGATTTTGCTACGCTGGACGGAATTTCGAACGGACGCGCTGAAATTATGGCGGGCCGGGGTTCGTTTATCGAATCCTTCCCGCTGTTTGGGTATGATTTGGACGAATACGATGAGCTGTTTGATGAGAAGCTGGAACTGCTGCTGACATTGCGCGAATCGGAAAAGGTGACCTGGCGCGGAGGCAAACACCGTCCGGCGATCAACAATCTGGGCGTATATCCTCGGCCGGTGCAACAACCGTTGCCGGTATGGATCGGCAGCGGCGGTAATACGGAGTCGGTCATTCGCGCCGGGCTGCTCGGCCTACCGCTGGTTCTGGCGATCATCGGCGGCAGACCGACCCAGTTTGCCCCGCTCGTGCAGATGTATAAGAAGGCGGCCGCCCAGGCCGGTCATGATGTATCCAAGCTGCCGGTGGCCTCGCATTCGCACGGCTTCGTCGGCGAGGATACGGAAGGGGCGGCGGACAAATTTTTCCCATCGACCCAGGCCAGCATGAACGTCATCGGCCGGGAGCGGGGCTGGGGGCATTACAGCCGCGCTTCATTCGATGCCGCGCGCAGCCTGGAGGGGGCGTTGTACGTGGGCGACGCGGAGACAGTCGCGCAGAAGATCATTCACCTGCGCAAAAACGTAGGCATCACCCGTTTCATGCTGCATTGCCCGCTCGGCACGATGCCTCATGGAGACGTCATGCGATCCATCGAGCTGCTCGGCAGCGAGGTAGCGCCGCGGGTAAGGAAAGAAATAGCCCGCTGGGAAGCGGAAGGCGAGCCGCAGGAATAAGTCCCTGCCTTGTCCGTTAGTTTCTTATCTGACGTAAAACACAGGTTTAAACGTACAAGGACGCTTCTCTCGGTTAACAAAGCAACCGGGAGAAGCGTCCTTTTTGAATTGGCGTCATTTTAACTAATCGGTTTGACATCGTATTTTTCGGCCATGGCGGCAATGTGGCGTTTTAACTGTTCAACCAGCTCAGGGGGCTCGACGAGCGTGGCATGATAGCTGTATTTCAGAATTTGCCGGATCGCCTGCTCCTCCGAGGAATAATGGGCTATCACGGTTAAGGTTCCGTCCGGATTTGTAATGATTTCACCGAAACCGAACTCGTCTCTCACCCGGGTTTTGAGTTCGGGGCTGAAGCGGAGGACGGCTTTTACTTGTTTAAAATCGACCCTTTGCATGAACTGCTTCTCAACATCGTGTAAAGAGTATTCCCTGCGTTTGAACTTATTCGGCAATATGGTCGTCTCCAGGATCCGGGAGAGCCGGAGAACCCGGATATCGGAACGGGCAAGGCAGTAACCGTATAGATACCAGACATAGCCTTTAAGAAACAGCCCCATCGGTTCGACGGTGCGATCGGTCTCCAGCCCTTTGCCGTCCAGATATTTCAGCCGGACCAGATTCAAATCCTTAATAGCACGCCCTAACGGAGCGATTTTGTCCCGGTCGCTCGGACTTGGGGTGAAGTCCAGATCTACGGCAGCCTCGGTGCCCGCAACGCCGGTTTGATGAGTCATCAAAGCCCCTAACTTCTCCATTAACCCGTCCAGATCGGAATTATTGGTCGCAGACCGGGCTCCGCGCAGGGCGGAGTAGATCGCGGAAAAATCGTCCAGGGACAAAATTTGCTTATCGATACGATAGCTTGGCATAATTTCGTATCCTCCATCCGATCCCGGAAAAGAGACGATCGGAATGCCGGCCTGATTGATCGATTCCATGTCACGGTAAATGGTGCGAAGCGATACTTCAAAGCGTTCCGCCAGCTCGGTGGCGTTGACGCGGGGCTGGTTAAGCAAAGTCATCGTGATGGCAAGCAGCCGGTCCAGCTTCATGCGGGGTTCCTCCTTTCCGGTAATAAGGGAGTCCGGTCAACAATGTTCTATAACTATTTTTCGACACGGCCACGGCGGCGCCCTTTTTCGGTTGGAAGTTTTTTATTCGCGAGGGCACTCCTTGGGATACTTGATTTTTATATACGCATCATAAAACAGAGACCCTGACAGTATTGTGTCAGGGTCAAAAAGAAACTATAAAATAGCTGACAGCCTACGTATACCTGACGTGATTTCCTAGGGTTAAAAATCGAAATTGTCCGGGTCCGGACCGACACGACGGTTTTCGTTCAAGCCGTCGATTCGGCTCATATCGTCTACCGTCAGCTCGAAATCGAAAAGAGCGGCATTCTCGATGATCCGCTGCTCTTTCGTGGATTTGGGAATCGTGACGACGCCCTGCTGCACGTCCCAACGCAGAATGACTTGGGCTACGGATTTTCCGTATTTTGACGCAATCTCCTTCAGGATGTCGTTATCCAGGAGCTCCCCCTGCATGAGCGGGGACCAGGCCTCCATTTGGATGCCGTGCTCTTGGCAATAAGCGATCAAATCCTTTTGCGTCAGGCGGGGATGAAATTCTACCTGATTAACCATAGGCTTGATTATTGCGTCTTTCATAAGGTCCTCCAGATGATGAATTTGGAAGTTGCTCACTCCGATGGCTTTGACCCGTCCGTCACGGTACAGGGTTTCCAGCGCACGCCACGCCTCTTTGTATTTGTCTTTGACCGGCCAATGGATGAGATACAGGTCGAGGTAGTCTAGGCCGAGCTTGTTCAAGCTTGTCTCATAGGCTGCCAAAGCGGACGCATAACCCAGATCGGCGTTCCATACTTTCGAGGTAACGAACAGATCCTCCCTCGAGACCTTGGACTCTGAAAGTAACTCGGCAATGGCTTCTCCCACACTGCTTTCATTTTGATAGACTGCCGCTGTATCGATGCTGCGGTAGCCATGCTTCACTGCGGCTTTTACCGCTTGGATCAGTTCCGGCCCTTCCTCGACTTTAAAGACGCCCAAACCTAATCCGGGCATCTTTACTCCGTTATGCAAAGTAACCGAATCTTGCAAATGTTTTATCATTTTTTATTCCAGCTCCTATTCATTTTTTATAGAGTTCCAGAAAAGTCAGTTTCTTTATCGTTACCCCTTTTGCGGAATGGGATTCATGGAACCAGTCTCCGTACTGGCTACGGTAGCGTCTCTTTTCTCCAGGGTACGGGCCCGAGCCGTGAGGAATACGGCACTCAGGACCATGATTGCTCCGACCCAAGTGGTATGAATAAGCCCGATGTGGTCGGTCACGATACCGCCCAGATAGGCGCCGATGGCAATGCCCGCATTAAAAGCCGCGATATTGAGCGCGGAAGCCACGTCCTTTGCTTTTGGGGCAAAGCGCTCCGCCAGCATGACGACATAAATTTGCAGGCCCGGAACATTCATGAAGGCAAACAGGCCCATGAGGAAAAGGGTGATCAGCCCGGCTGTTTTATAAGGAATAGTGAAGGCCAGTATGAACAGCACGAGCGACTGAATCGCGAACATATAGAACAAGGCTCTTACCGGCTTGCGGTTGGCCGCCTTGCCTCCGATGACATTACCGATGGCAATGGCGATTCCGTATATAAGAAGGATGACGGCCGCCGTTTCTTTCTTGAACCCGGTTATCTCGTGAAGCAGCGGGGATAAATAGGTAAAGACGACAAATGTTCCGCCGTACCCCAAGGCAGTAATTACAAAAGCAAGCAGCAGTCGTCCGTTGGTAATAAGGTTAAGCTGGTCTCGAAACTGCGTTGGCGTTCCCTTGCGGAGGTTTCCGCTGACCAGGATCAAGTTGGCTATGAATGCCAACACGCCGATCACCGCAATTGCGAGAAAGGCTGTGCGCCAGCCCCAATGCTGACCGATCAGGGTCCCAAGCGGGACACCGGTAACGGTCGCCACGGTAAGCCCGGAGAACATGATCGCGATCGCGCTGGCTCTCCGGTCCTCAGGGACGAGATCGGCTGCAATCGTCGATCCGATGGACATAAACACGCCATGCGCCAAGGCGGAGATGACGCGTGCGATGAGCAGCACGCCGATGCTTCCCGCGCCAGCGGCCAGGCTGTTTCCGGCAATAAAAACAATCATGATCCATAACAGCAGCGTTTTTCGAGAAACGCCGGATGTCAGGGACGTCAGCACCGGAGCGCCGAAGGTTACGCCCAGAGCGTATAAAGTTACAGTCAGACCTGAGGTCGTAACGGATATATGAAAGTCATCAGCGATCAGAGGGAGCAGCCCTACACTGATGAACTCGGTTGTGCCGATAGCAAAAGCACTGACGGCTAAAGCCAGAAGCGCCAGAGTGCTGCGTTTTCTTTCTAGGTTCAAAGGTTCCACTCCTCCAAATTGTATTCGCCGGCCGGCAAATGCTATTATCAGGTATCGGGATCACGATGAACAGTACGTACTTTAAAGTAATATAGGTACTAAAAAGTGTCTAATAAAATATTAGATACTTATTCGGGAGGCGACGAAAATGGCTGCGGCAAACAAAAGCAAGAAGTACAACATATCGGTAGAAGCCACTTTGGAAGTGATCGGGGGAAAATGGAAATGCGTCATCCTCTGTCATTTAACGCACGGGAAGAAAAGAACGAGCGACTTGAAGCGCCTTATGCCCGCCATTACCCAGAAAATGCTGACCCAGCAGCTTAGGGAGCTGGAGAAGGATGGCATCGTTAACCGGATTAGCTACAACGAGGTACCGCCAAGGGTTGAGTACGAACTTAGCGAATACGGCATGAGTCTGAGAGGAATCCTCGATTCCCTGTGCGCATGGGGCGAGCGGCATATAATTAAGGAGTATGGAGACAAGTTCGCGGTGTTGGAGGAGAGTATTCTGAATCAATGAGCAAAACGGAGGGGTATTACTCTCTAACGGACACCAGAGCCGTTAACTCGCTCCAATTTGCGCTTTTTGGATTTTAACGGACACCAGAGCCCTTAAATGGGTAAGTTGCCTCCAATTTATCACATTTTCTGAAGATTAACGGCTCCTGTGACCGTTAGCCTTCCCAAAACGCGTTTTCACCACAAATAACGTCTCTGGTGTCCGTTAAAATCTCTGGTTGGTCTGCTGCTATGGAAAGTCGAAGGTGGCGGAACAATTGGTGATATTGGCTAGTGGAGTTGTTGATGGGCGCTGGATGATTTGAAGTCGGAAAGTAGAGTAGATGGATGGCAGCCTGGCGGTGGAAAGAAGCACAAGGAGCAGTTGGTCCGTTAATGCGCGGATTGTAGAGACGGTGCCGAAAGTGCAACAATTTAGTCGCAACTTCCGTGAAAAGAAGAAGCCCCCCGCCAAGCGGCGAAGGGCTTCTTCTTATTCACCCAGAAAAACTTTGCTTTGCAGCACGTTTAGCGCACGGCCGACCTCTTCCAGTTCGGCCTCCGAGAGGCCGCGGACCTGCTCCAGAAAGCGGCTTTCAACGTGCCCGAAAGCCTCGTCCATCATAGCCTGTCCCTTGGGGGAAAGGCGGATATATTGGACGCGCCGGTCTTCCTCGGCGGTATATTTCTCACAGAGCCGCTTCTCTCCGAGTTTCCGGATCTCCCGGCTCGTATTCGGCATCGACATATGCTGGCAATCGCTGATTTGGCTGAGGGTCACAGGCTGGCTGACCGCGATGTATTCCAGTATGCTGTACTGAACCGGTGTGATCTCGCCGGTCTTGATGTCTTTGGTCATCTCATGTTTCACTTGATGTACGGCCGTAGTAAAGGCTACGAATTGTTGAAAAAGCTGATGTTTATCCACCAAACCACCTCGACTCAACGATAACAAAATTGTTATCATAAAACAATTATCATTTGACAACTAACAAATCATCGTATACGATTTGTTTATCAAATGATAAGTAAAGGGGCGGGCAAGAATGAACCTGCTGGTAATTTATACGCATCCGAATCATAAGAGCTTGAATTATGCTTTTTTGCAAAAAGTATTGGAAGGTAGCGGGGAGAACTCAAGGGTCTCGGAGATCCAGGTGCTGGATTTATATGAGGAGCAGTTTGATCCGGTGCTGGTGTTCCATGAACACAAACGCAGACGGGATATGCATGCCGACCCTGCGCTGGAGAAGTACCGGAATCAGTTGAAGTGGGCGGACAAAATCGTGTTCGTCTATCCGATCTGGTGGGGACGCCCTCCGGCGATGCTGATGGGCTATATCGATAAAATGTTCGCCTCCGGCTTCGCTTACCGGGACAACGGCAAACTTCTGCCGGAAGGCCTGCTGAAAGGCAAATCCGTGGTTTGCGTGTCCACCATGAAGGGGCCGGCGCATTATCCGTTGTATTGGCTCAACAATGCCCATAAGGCCTTGATGCGAAAAGCCCTGTTTCAATACGTGGGCATCCGGAAAATCAAATTTTTTGAATTCGGGAATATGGAACGGCGAAATGGAAAACAGAAAGAGAGATTGCAGCAGATCTACCGGTACTTTAAAAGCGTTGCCCGGTAACGGCGGCGTTTGTTGTCAGTACCGGTTCGCCCTGCCCCATCGGATCAGAAAGAAAACCATTCCCGGATGATCATCCGCTGCGGATTTTGCGCCGCTTTCTCTTGCTGCTGCTCCTGCAAGTGCTGCCACTCCCCGGAACCGGTATCATAGACGTAATCTTTCTTCCACTCGCCAATATGGTCTACGATTTTATGGATGGAAGCGGCGATATAGGCGATTTCCCGGTCGGTCATGGTGGGATAGAGGGACACGCGTACCCATCCGGGTTTCATCGATTGGTCTCCTGCTGCGATGGTCTTCGCGATCTGAGAAGAGTGCGGCCGGTCAATGCCCAGCAGATAGTGTCCGTAGGTGCCTGCGCAGGAACATCCTCCGCGGACTTGAATGCCGAAGCGGTCGTTCAATAGCTTTACCATTAGATTATAGTGCACGGATTCCACGGTAAAAGAAAGGATCCCCAGCCGTTTGCGGCTGCTCCCCCCGAGGATATGAAGGCCCGTGATCTTATCAAGCGCGCCTATCAGCAGCGCGGTTAACTCCCGCTCTCGTTCCCGGATGCGGGGGATACCCATTTCCTCCTTAAGCCGGACGCATAAGGCGGTTCGGATCGCTTGCATGACGCCCGGCGTTCCGCCGTCTTCGCGGGCTTCGGTATCCTCGTTGTAGAAATAATCTCCCCACGGATTGGTCCAGGTGACGGTGCCCCCTCCGGGATGATCGGGAATCCGGCTTACGCACCGTCTTGCATCCATGACGAGGACGCCGCTCGCTCCGGGTCCCCCGAGAAACTTGTGCGAGGAAAAAAGAATGCCGTCCAGGCTGTCCAGGGGAGGCCCCGGATGCATATCCATCGACACATGCGGAGCGCTTGCGGAGAAGTCGATAAAGCACATGCCGCCGTGCTGATGCATTTTTCGCGCCAGTTCATAATAGGGCGTTTCAAAGCCCGTTACATTAGAACAGGCGGTAAACGCGCCGATCTTTACTTGCCGGTGACTGAACCGCCGCAGCAAGATCTCCAGGTGATCGGGGTCCACCGTTCCGCCGGGGCCCGGAGGAATGCACACCACTTCTCCGATCGTCTCGGCCCAGGAAATATGATTGGAGTGATGCTCCATATGGGTCACGAAAATAATTGGAATTTGCTCTTCGGGCAGCTTCACAAAAGACTTTAGCCCTTCAGGAACTTTCAGCCCCAGCAACCGCTGCAGTTTATTTACCGCGCCCGTCATTCCGGTACCCGCAAAGAGCAGGATATCATGTTCGCCGGCATTGACGTGGCGTTTAATGATCTTTTTCGCTTCCTCATAAGACAAAGTCATCGTCTCTCCGGACACATTGGAATGCGAATGCGTATTGGCCGCAAATGGCCCGAAATCGCGTCCAAGTTTGGCTTCGATCGGCCCGTACAGCCGTCCGCTGGCCGCCCAATCGGCGTAAACCAACGGCTTCTTTCCATACGGAGAGGCGAAAGTATGCCGGTTGCCGATGATATTTTCACGATACCGCTTAAAACTTTGTCCGACCGATGTATGTAACGCATAAACATGGCTTCCGATTCTAGCCTGCATATTCGTGCCCTCCTTGCAGTCATTCGGTTTAAGGTACGCAGGGGCGCCCAGATAGGTTAAAACATATCAGACATTGTCATGAAATCGCCACAAAAAGGACGGGCCCCAAAGTTCGGACCCGCCGCTTTATGCCTGTGCCTATCAGATGAACAATTGAACGTCGGATTCAAGCGCATCGCGAAGATACGTCTGGGCATCGACGATTTCAAGTTCCGGAATGAACTCCTCCTCCTTGAAGCCCATGATTTCCACGGACAGTTTGCACCCGTAAAATTTGACGTTCTTTTTTCGCGCTCCCTTCAGGAAATGGATCAATTTCGGCGCTTCATTATCCTCGATCATTTCTGTCAGCATCCATTTCCCCAGCCCGCTAAAATTCATTTTCGACAGCGGGAGTTCCTCCGGACCTTTCGGGGTCATCCAGCCCATGAGCTTCTCATACACCGTTTTGTCTTCCTGCGTCATTTGATCGGGATCGCGCAGCAGGAACAGGCCCCAGAACGCGAAGAACATCGTCACCTCGACGTCGATATCCCGCGCTGCATTAGCCAGGATCAGCCCGGCCATCGCTTTATCGTAATCCCCGCTAAACATGAGCAGGCTCATTTTCTTATCTGGCATATTCCGCCTCCGTTTCTGATGAATGCCATTAGTATGGTCCAGAAACGGAAGGGTATGCCAAGTTCATGGAACGGTCATTTTTGAAACAGGGAGCTAAAACACCCGCCGCGCGGTGACGAACCGCTCCTTCCATTGGCCGGTGAATTCTCCGGTCATAACCCCGTATTTTTTCGAGTAGGTGTGCAGCAGCTGATTGTCGCCCGCATAGATGGCGACATGGCCGATGTCCAGACCCCTTGCATCAAAGAACAACAAGTCTCCTTTTTGGAGCTCGTCCATGCTGACCTCCTTGCCTTCCTTGGCTTGATCATAGGAAACACGCGGCAGGTCGACCGACAGAATTTCGCTGAAGACGCGTTTGACGAAGGAAGAGCAGTCAAAGGTTTTGGTCTGGTCCGGCGATGCGCCGAATTCGTAAGGAGCACCCAAAAAGGTCTTGCCGTAAGCAATCAGCTCGTCCGCTTGCTGCTCGCGAAGCGCTGCGTTGGAATAGTCGGTGTATTTCGGTTTGGCCGAAATAAATCCGGTGCGATTGTCCTTGGTGCGCACTTCCAGCCAGAAGGGAGAGGCCTCGCGGAGAACTTGCACCTTCTCACCGGAGGGCAGTAAGTCCCCGATCGCCTTGCTTTCGGCATCAGGACTGCTGCGCAGATTAACTCCCCACAGAACGGTCGTCTCTGCATGAATGAGGGAGGAGATGGTGACCTTGCGGGTATTTTCGTCCCATTCCACGGCGCTTCCGAGCGCTTCGCTGACAAATCGCAGCGGCACGAGCGAATAACCGCCGGAAATTTGGCCGGGGACGGCGAGATCCAGCATTTGCCCGTTCAACTCCGCGGTGGTCTCGCCGATGCGGTAGACCAATTTGGTGCCGTCTTTGGTTGCGGTAACCGTCTTGCTGCCGCTGTCCCAGCCCAGCTTGGCGCCTTGCGCTTCAAACAAACTGCGCATCGGAACGAGTACGGCTCCGTTAACCAGGATCGGGCTAGTCTCCGTTGCAAGCTGGCTGCCGTCCAGATAGATGGACACCTGAGCGGCACCTGCCGTTGACGAAGTTTGGGCCGCGGATTCGGCATGGGCGGTAGAAGAATAGACTAGCGAAGCCGCTAGTAGACTTAACAGGATTGCTTTGTTTTTTACCTTATTCGTCATCTTTTTCATCACCTTGTTGTTCAGTTTTTTTTGCAAACTTGTCTATATAGTTGGACGAAAAAGGATCGATATAGTTTTGGTGCCAAATGATGGGAAATGTTACAAGGGCAACCCGAACAAAAGGCTATTTCGCTGGTATAAAAGCAAAATAGCCTTTTTTGATTAAACAATCAGCTCGAACCTGTCTCCTAATATCAACTGCTTGGAGCGGTGGATTTTTTTGCCGTCCGGGCTGCTGACGGTACTTCGGATACAAAGCAGAGGATGGCCTTCCTCGATATTTAAGTAAGTGGCCACGTCGAACGAAGCGTATTCCATCACGATATATTTTCGGGAGATGCCAAATGCAATTTTGTGTTTATTTCTTAAAATTTCGTATAGGGATTTATGATTTAAGTCCTCCTGCAGCAAAAAGGAAAAGGAGGAAGGAAGACGGGTATATTCCACGGAAACAGGGACATTATCGGCATACCTGATTCGTTCGATATTAATGATTTTATCCCCGGGTTTTAGACCCAAATGCTCCTGATCTGCGGCTGTAGACTCTTCAATCACGCATTTGATGACTCTTGCGCCAGGGACTTTATTTTGCAGCTTGCAAGTATCGCTGAATCCAATCGTCTCCGTGACATTTTTTCGGATCTTCTCTTTTGTAATGAATGTACCTTTTCCCGGAATTCGCACCAAATACCCTTCGGAGGTAAGCGAATCGAGAGCGGCGCGGACCGTTACGCGGCTCACATTGTTGGTTTCGCTTAATTCCAATTCCGTAGGGAGCTTGTCTCCAGGTTTCAGGGTACCACTATGGATGGAGTCCAAAATTTTATCTTGCAGCTGTTTATATAATGGCGCGGATTCTGAATGATCGACCATGGTATTACCTCCAAAAAAACTTTGTATTATATTGTTTTATTTCTCTACCTCTATATTATAACAATATGTACAAGCTGTGAACCTAAAAAAGCAGCAAGATGCTATTGTGTAATGTATTGTTATGTGTTACTATTTCATCAAGACATTCCGATACAATACACCGGTGAGGAATGAAAATAAACTAAATGTATCATACAAGGAGAAGAAAATGGATATAAAACAGATTATTGGAGAAATTGTAGCGGGGAAACAAGAGGTCGGAGGTATTAAGCAGGTTTATTATGTAGCTTGCGGCGGTTCTTATGGCGCTTTTTATCCAGCTAAAACCTTTCTGGAAAAAGAGGCCAAGGACATTAAAGTAGGGCTATATAACAGCAATGAGTTTGTGCACAATACACCTAAAGCATTTGGTGAAAATTCGGTACTGGTGGTAGCCTCGCATAAAGGCAATACGCCGGAAACAGTGAAAGCGGCCGAGATCGGCAAAAAGGCGGGAGTTACGGTCATAGCGTTAACCTGGATCACGGATTCGCCGATTACGGAATATGCGGACTATGTTCTGAAATATGCCTTTGGAGAAGGCAAAGACATCGCTGGAGAAAAAACCATTAAAGCCCTGTTGACGGCGGTAGAGGCGTTGAATCAGACTGAGGGATACGAGCACTACAATCAATTCCTCGATGGAGTAGCCAAAATCGATCACATTGTTAAAAGCGCTTGCAAACACGTGGCAAAACGCGCCCTGTCGTTCGCCAAAAATCACAAAGACGATAACGTTATTTACACCCTGGCCAGCGGAGCCGGTTACGGGGCAGCCTATATGGAAAGCATTTGTATTTTTATGGAAATGCAATGGATCAACTCTTCCAGCATCCATTCGGGCGAATTCTTCCACGGTCCGTTTGAGATTACGGATGCCGAGATTCCGTTCGTCATTCAGATTTCCGAAGGAAGCACCCGGCCTCTGGATGAAAGAGCGCTGAAGTTCCTGAACCGTTATGCCAAGAGAGTGGAAGTATTGGACGCCAAGGATTTGGGCTTGTCCACCATCGACAGCTCCGTGGTCGATTACTTCAACCATTCCATGTTTAACAACGTTTACCCGGTTTACAATCAAGCTTTGGCGGTGGAAAGAGAGCATCCGCTTACAACCCGCAGATATATGTGGAAGGTTGAATATTAATTTTACCCACATTTAGAAGCCTCAAAGGGGATTATTCTTATGGAACAATATAAGGTTATCGGCATCGGCGACAACGTAGTAGATAAGTATGTCCACCAGGGGATGATGTACCCTGGTGGAAACGCCTTGAACTTTAGCGCCTATGCCAGAATGTGTGAAATGGAAGCGTCTTATTTAGGCAAATTTGGTAACGATCAAGTCGCTCAATATATTCAACGGGTGATGGACGAATTGGAGATTGAGCATAGCCATTGCCGGATGTTTGAGGGAGAGAACGGATACGCGCGGGTTACGTTGGAAAACGGGGACCGTGTATTTCTTGGATCGAACAAAGGCGGTATAGCCAAAGAAAATTCTTGGTATTTTACGGAAGACGACCTGAATTATATCAAGCAATTCTCCGTAATTCATACCAGCCTAAACAGCTATATCGAAGGGGATCTGGCCGTCTTAAAAAAGAGTAATGTACCGATCTCTTTTGACTTTTCGGTGCGTTGGAATGACGAATACTTGGAGGAAGTATGCCGGTATGCGGACATTTCCTTTCTTTCCTGCAGCCATTTAACGGAAAGCGAAAGAGAAAGAGAAATGCGAAAAGCTCAAAAATTCGGCTCCAAAATGGTGATAGGAACGGTGGGAGAAAACGGCTCGTTCGCGCTTTATAAAGATCAGTGGATGTACCAGCCGGCCGTATTAACGGAAACGGTGGACACGATGGGTGCGGGTGATTCTTATTTAACCGCCTTTCTTGTCGGGATGATCAGAAGCTCGGAAGACGGCGAGATTTTCTCGGGTTCAGATGAGGAAATGCTTCTGAAAATTAAGGCAAGCATGGAGCAGGGAGCTGCATTCGCCGCGAAGATATGCCGGGTCAACGGCGCTTTTGGCCTTGGAACGTCAATCATATAAGGCAACCCCCGAATCGAAAAGAGCAATCTAAAAACGGCATTTTGAAAGCGTATTCAGAAATAGTGGCGCAGATTTGACAAGCGGTAAAATCACATAAGGTAGGTGAACCTTCATGTTTTGGTTTCAGCTGTTAATCATCATTTTGCTCATATTCTTTGGCGCCAGAAAAGGCGATGTATTTATGGGCTTGCTCGGCGGCGTGGGCGTGGCGGTCTTTGTATTTATCTTTAACGTCCAACCGGCGGCTCCCCCCATTGATGTCATGCTGATTATTTTGGCGGTCGTACTTGCGGCCTCCGCGCTGCAGTCTTCGGGCGGGCTCAACTTCCTCGTCCATCTTGCGGAAAAAATGCTAAGTAAGTCACCCAAGAATATTACCATCATAGCTCCGGTTATCTCCTGGTTATTTACATTTTTGTCGGGAACGGGACATGTCGTCTATAGTTTACTGCCGGTCATCAATGAATTGGCCATCGATAATAAAATCAGACCGGAAAGGCCGATTTCAAACAGTATCATCGCTTCCCAACAGGCCATCACCTGCTCGCCGGTATCGGCGGCTACCGCGGCCATGATCGGATTTATGGCCCCCCTTGGAGTGGGTTTGGGAACGATTTTGGCCATCTCAATTCCCGCTACGCTTTTAGGCATCATTACGAGTGCATTGGTAACGATACGCAAGGGGAAAGAACTGGAGCAAGATCCGGAATATTTGCGGAGGTTGGCGGAAGGATTGATCGTTACGTCGGAACAGAAGGCGGAGAAACAAGCGGTTTCCAAAGGAGCGAAGGCTTCGGTTGTGCTCTTTTTGCTGGGCGTGTTGTCGATTGTCATTATGGGCATGTTTACGAATCTGCGTCCATCCTGGGTGCAGGGCGGCGAGACTGCTATGTTATCCATGCCGTATACGATTGAGATTATCATGCTGGTTTGCGCAACGCTCATCATTATCTTTGGCCGACCGGCGATCGAAACGATCCTTAACGGTCCGATATTCAGGGCAGGGGCCCTGGCGATGGTTTGCGCTTTTGGGCTCGCGTGGATGAGCAGTACCTTTATCAACGGACAAACCGCTTTTATTCAAGAACATGTCGCGACGATCGTAAATAGCCATCCATGGACACTTGCCGTGATCATGTTTATCGTGGCCGCTTTAACGACAAGCCAAGGAGCCACGACGTTGATTATGGTCCCGATTGCCATCGCTCTTGATTTGCCCCCTTACATCATTATCGGAGCGTGGATGGCCGTCAATGCCAACTACTTTTTGCCGGTCGCATCGCAGTGCCTTGCCGCCATCTCTTTTGATACCACGGGAACGACCAAAATTGGCAGGTTTGTGCTCAATCACAGCTTTATGATACCCGGACTAATAAATAGCCTAATCTCCGTCATTGTTGCTACGCTAATTGGAAGCGTTTTAATTTAGTAGGAACTTTAAATTAAGGAGGCATTCGGACTTATGATACAGCTCTCACAAGTGGCCGCTGCAAACTATCATTACAAAAGGTATTCCCTGGATTATTTTTTGGATTCTGTTGCCGGGTTGGGCTTCCGAAATATTGAATTGTGGGCTTCGGGACCGCATTTTCATTTAGACTATTTTACGATGGAGGATGTCAAGCAGTTAAACAAAAAAATCAAAGAACGAGGGTTAAAGGTCATTTGCCTAACCCCCGAGCAGTATGTTTATCCGGTCAGCATCAGCCATCCCGATCCGGAATACCGCAAGCAAAGCGTGGAATTTTTTCGCCGGCATATTGAAGCCGCGTCGCTTCTGGAATGCGACAAGGTGCTGGTAACCACAGGCATTGCTTATTTGGACGCCGATGAGGCGGAAGCGTGGAAATGGTGTCGGGAATCCTTAAGCGAAATCTGTAAAACGGCGGAAAAGGAAGGGGTTTTCCTCCCTATAGAGGCGTTTACTTCCTACACCACACAGGTATTTAACAGCGCTGCGCACATTGCCAAGATGATCCAGGAAGTCGGAAGCCCCAATTTGAAAGGGCTGGCGGATACGGACGTCATGGCGACGACAGGCAAGGATACCATTCACGACTTCATCAGGGAGCTTGGAGATGATTTAGACCATGTGCATTTCGTGGACGGGAATCCCGGGGGGCATCTGGTTCCCGGAGAAGGCAGGCTCAATATGGCCGAAGCGTTAAAAGCGTTGAACGATATCGATTATAAGGGATATCTGGGGCTGGAATTGCTGGATCGAAGATATATTTTGGACCCGGATAAAGCTATGAAGGATTCGCTTGCCTGGTTTGAAAAGCACCTGGAAGGAAATTAAAAGGTACCATTTTGCGGTTTATCATGATAGCGAAAGGGAGAATGTATCAATGAAAGCGGATGTATATATTCATGAAGGTGAAGGCATCGAATGCGTGTACAAAAACGAGAAGTGGCTCGTGTGCATCAAAAATTGGAAACCGGATAACGATATCGACGGTATTCATCGCCTCGAAGTCCATCGCGAAACCGATGAACAATTCATTTTGGTCAGCGGCAAAGCGATCCTGCTGGCTGCGGACCGAGTGGACGAAAAGTTCGATATTGAATTGATCGAGATGGAACCGGGGAAAGTCTACAATATTCCTCAAGATACCTGGTTTTATACGATAATGCAAAAAGATACGAAAATGACGTATGTCCAAGACGCCAATACCACGAATGAAAACAGCGAATACTGCGAAATGAGCGAGACCGAATTAACTTTTGTGAGAAAAAAGGCGCTTGAAATATTGAATAAGTAAATCGATATAGTTTTGGTGTCAGGATGAATTGCCCCACTCCCGGGCATCTTAATTGAAAAACAAGACGAAGGAGTGGGGCGAATTGTCCAGAAGGAACCGAAAATACGCGATTCCGGGCGCGGAACGGGGAATGCAGGCGTTTAAAGCGGAAGTGATGAAGCGGGAAGGCTACGTCGTAGATTCCAGCCGGCCGGACGATGTGAAATATGAGGTAGCTAAGGAGTTGGGCGTTCCGCTGCAACCTGGCGGAAACGGCCACTTAACCACGGAAACGGCCGGGCAGATCGGCGGCAGAATCGGCGGATCGATGGTCCGCGAAATGATTCGCCTTGCGCAGCAGCAGTTGGCGGACCGGGAGCCGTAACGAGCAGGCCTTTTAAAGTTTATTCATTATATCCGTTGGAACCTGAGTTCCCAGATAGGTTGAAAATCGTTCAAGACAGTCGAAGATATCTTGTTTCATAGCCGGAGTAACGGATGCCGGATCTTCCCACCACCAGTTTTTGATGGAGAGTGGGGAGTTTTTTTATGCTTCTCCGGTTCGAACCGGGCGACGATCTTGTCCCCGTACGTGACGGGTAGGACATAGTAGCCGTATTTCCTTTCCGTGACCGGTTTATAAACCTCCCAGCGGTATTCAAAATCACATCCACCTCTATAATGCGGTTATCCTGCAATAGTCTCTGGAAGGCTCCTTTTCTCACAGGAGACCCCCTTTTTCCATGTTTTCCAAGCCTCCAGTCCAGCCATCAAGCTAAAATATCCCCTGACCTTACAGAGCTTCACAGGATAAGGGGATTTTGTTATTTCCGTCGTCTGCGCCGGGATCTTTTCGTGCCTTTGCCGAACCATTTGTTCACCGCGGTGCTGTCCGGCCCCCCGCCGACGGCATGCTGCTGCTTGGTCCCCGGACTTTCGATCGCGGCGTTCGTTCCCCCGGAACTGTAATATCCGGCGCCGCTGGTAACCTGCGTGGCGGACGCATTCGCAAAGCCTTTGGGGAGCTTGACGATCTGATCGTTAATGACGATCACGACCTCTTTGCCGTGCGGTTTCGGAAGAAGGGCAAATCCGTTAGCGGACAGCCGGCCTTTCCGGCCTTTCGTGTCCAGGTTTTTCGCTTTGCCGCCAGCCCCGACGCTCTGCTGTTGCCGCGTTAAGGGAGACAAAATGGCAGCGTTGTTGCCGGCTGCGCTGCTTCGTCCTGCCCCGCTGGAAATTTGCGTCGTATTGGGCGCATTCGTAAACTGGCGGTTGATCACAAACACGACCTTGTCTACACCTGGTAGAGGGGTTTTGGTGACGATTTTGCGCTTCCCTTTTTCCAAGATAATAGTGAGCCGGTCATTGTGTTTTCTTTTCACCCGAACATCTCCTTTTTTACTAATCATATGCGGTGAAAGTTGTTCATTGGCCCGGGTAGATGACGGGGACGCCGAAAAAATGGGTGGGGCGATGAATGAAATGGCAGGAAGTGTTCAAAATATAAACGTTCAACTTCAACCTGGAAAGAAGGGTCTCCATGAAACGTAGATTGTTGATATTCACGATGATTTGCTTGCTCACCGGGCTGGTGTCGCCGGCAATCGTTGGAGCTGCGCAAGTAGAAGAGCCGTCCGTTAAAAATATCTGCATAAGTCCGGCGGTGTTCAAGCTCGCAAGCGAGATGAGGAAGCTTTGGATCGATCATGTGGTTTGGACGCGGAACTATATCGTCAGTGCGGTAGAAGGACTGCAGGATCAGAAGCCGGTGCTGGCAAGACTGCTGAAGAATCAGCAGGATATCGGAGACGCGATCAAGCCCTATTATGGGGAGGCCGCAGGAAACAAGCTGGCTGAGTTGTTGCGGGAGCATATTCTGATTGCGGGGAAAATAGTCGATGCTGCAAAAAGCGGCCAGCAAGCGGAAGTGGAGAAGCTCAATAAAGAATGGTATCGCAATGCGGATGATATCATTCAATTTCTGACTCGCGCGAATCCTTACTGGACCGTAAAGGAATTGCAGCCGATATTCTATCATCATCTTCAATTGGTGACAGACGCTGTTACGGCAAGAATTAAGAAGGACTGGGATGCCGATATCCGGGCTTTTGATGAGGGGCAGAAACATATCCTTGTGCTGGCTGACGTTCTTTCCAAGGGGATCATCCGGCAATTTCCCGACAAGTTCAAATAAAATAGATTAGAACCGGCAGGAGTCGCTTACATACTAGTAGGCGGCTTTTTGTCGTTCTCAAGAGTAGTACAGGGACTCGGCGGCGTAGCCGCGTAACCTTTCCGACATGAAGCGCGTCTAAAGAGTAAATTAGGAATAAGGGGGATCTTAATCCGTGAAAAAAATATCTGGCGTATTGTTATCCGCGGCCATTGTCCTGAATCTGGGTACGAGTCTCGCCATGGTGCCGTCTTCTGCTAAAGCGGAGGTTCCCGTTTCATCGGGAATCAAGGCAGAGTCGCCCAAGGGGGACCCCAAGGAGGACATTGCCAAAATGTACCTCGTAAAGCACGAGTTGAAATTCGATCTGCAAGGCACAACCGCGATGCTCGACGGGAAGTCGCTTCAAGTGGACAAGGCGATTCAGAAAAACGGCCGGGTATTCGTGCCGCTGCGCACGCTGCAAGTGAGCGGGGCTGCCCAATCCGTTACCTGGAACGCGAAAAAGCAGGAAGCCCGCGTCATTATGAAGCAGGAACTCGTTCCGGCCTGGCGGGAACTGATCTTCCGAACCGGATCGGATCAAGCCTATACGGCGGAAGGCCCAGCCATCTCCGGCGAAAAAATACCGGCGCCGTTTGTTTCGGGCGGCAGAGTGTATATTCCGGTGAAGCCGCTGTCCTGGCTGGGGATATCGGCCTCCGCCTCGCAGGGAACGGTGACCTGGGCCTGGAGCGATAAGGTCATCGAGACCTATATTTCCGATTGGGAAGTAGACCAGGAGACGACGACATTCACCATGTTGTACCAGCAGGACATGAATACCCCGCAGTTCTTGTTCTCTTTGGGCAGCGGAGCATGGGGCGGCGGCACCGGCAAAGTGACGGCCAAACATATTTCGCAGGACGGACGCCTTTACAACCGAATGGAATTTACGGCGGATCTGCGTCCGGGCGTCAATCCGATGCAGCTGTTTGCGGTTTCTGCGGGAACCGCGGATTTCAGCGTGCTGCGCAAAGTGCCGAACCCTCAGGACGTGCCGGTCGCGTTGACGGAAGAAGGCAAGTTGCATGTCACCTTCAATTCTCCCGAAACCGGATATGTAACGGCCAAGAAAGGCGAGAAGATTCACTTTGCGGGTACGATCAAGAAGGCGAACGGCAGCTTCGATAAAGTGACGCTGGCGGTTCAGAAATACGAGCCGGTAACGGGAGGTTTGGGACGCCAGGTGTATAAAGGTGCCGGTTCCAAAGAGCTGGTCATCAAGAACAACAAATTTGCCGGCGATATCCAACTGGACGAACCGGGCTATTATCTGATTACCGTGAATAGTCCGCGTTATATCCCGTTCCTGGAAAACGGACCGGCATCGACGGTATGGGCTGAAGTCGTGGTGGAAGTAGAGTAAAATAACCGCGAAGTTATGCTTTACCGCTTCTGCAAAAGCAATCGAGCGTGTGATCGTTCACCATGCCGGACGCTTGCATGAAGGCATAGAGAATCGTGGAGCCGACGAATTTCATGCCCTTCTTCTTCAGGACTTTGCTCATGGCATCGGAGAGAGGGGTGGAAGCGGGGACGCTGGCGATGCTCTCCCAATGGTTAACGATGGGCTTGCCGTCTACAAAGCCCCATAGGTATTTCGCAAAGCTGCCGCTATCCTTGGCGATATCCAAGTAAATTTGCGCATTGGTGATGACCGCCTGGATTTTCAAACGATTCCGGACGATTCCAGGATTTTGCATCAATTCCTCGACCTTGTCCGGTCCGTATAAGACAATCTTTCGAGGGTCGAATTGATCGAAGGCTTCCCTAAAACTTTCGCGTTTCTTCAGAATGGTATACCAGCTGAGTCCCGCTTGCATCCCTTCAAGCATGAGCAATTCAAACAGCTTTTGGTCATCGTAAAGCGGCTTGCCCCATTCCTCATCATGGTAGGCGATGTATAGCGGGTCGGTATTGACCCAGGCGCAACGGGTAGGATTCACGGTGAAAACACTCCTTCTCGAACGTTTGTTTGCATGATTTGTAATCATATTTTATCTCAATTCGGGAAAAAAGCATAGTTATCGGGGAGCCGATACTCGTAAATAGCTCTTCGGCCTCCCTCTGGGCGGCTCTTCCGGTGTTCTCTCCGTTGCTTCCGCACGGCAGGGCTGCCACCATCGGCTCCACGCCGTCTGCAAGAAAATAACTGGATAACTGGATTTCATACAGTTATTTTTTCGTTACCGGCCTTGTGGTCAGGATTAACTGTAAAACCTGCAGTTAATTCGCTCCCAAAAGGCCGAAGTGGTCTTAAACCTGAAAATTATCTGTAGGTTATCCAGTTAATTCGCAAATCATGGGCGCAAGCATCAAAATAGCTGGAGTTTTTCCAGTTAATTAAAAAGGCTGGCCCCACGGTCATCAAGAGATGATCAGGGCCAGCCTTTGCTTGTGCGCAATTAGAAAAACTTCAGCAACTCCGCCTTCACGGCGCTGTTCGAGCCGTCGACAAGCTTTTGATGCTGCGGCTTGTCGAACAAAGCTTGAATCTGCGCCGGGAACGTCTGCTCGATTTGAATCAGCTCGATCGCCTCGTTGAACTTGGCCGGATGAGCCGTCGCCAAAGCCACGGTGACTTCGCTTTTTGCGGTGAACCGGTCCGCCGCGGCTACGCCGCAAGCGGTGTGCGGGTCCAGCAGGTAGCCAAAATCATCGTGCACCTGACCGATCGTAGCGAGACAGTCGTCATTCTCCACGCTCGCCGCGGCAAAATCGCGCTGCACTTGCTCGAGCGTCTCGCCGGATACGGTAATCCGGCCTTTCTGCCGGAATCCTTCCATGAGGGCGGAGACGGCTGTTGCATCTTCCCCTTGCAGGTAGTACAAGTAACGCTCGAAATTGCTCGCGACCTGGATGTCCATCGACGGGCTGTACGTCATATGGAATTCACCCGGCTGGTAGACGCCTTCGTTCACGAAGCGTTCCAGAATGTTGTTCTCGTTGGTGGCGAGAATGAGTTTGCCGACGGGCAGCCCCATTTTTTTGGCCAGAAAGCCCGCAAAAATGTCCCCGAAGTTGCCGGTAGGCACGCTAAAGTTAACGGTCCCTGCACCCGTGCCCGAGTTCGCAAGCTGGAAGTAGGCGTAGAAGTAATATACGGTCTGCGCGAGAATCCGCGCGAAGTTGATCGAGTTAATCGCCCGCAGGTGATATTCCTGCTTGAATGCTACGTCGGCGAACAATTCCTTGATAATCCGCTGGCAGTCATCGAAGTTGCCTTCGACCGACAGGTTCAGTACGTTGGCGTCATCCACCGTCGTCATCTGCAGCTCCTGTACTTTGCTGACCTTGCCGTTCGGATGCAGAATGCAAATTTTAATTCCTTTCTTGCCCCGTACTCCCTCAATGGCGGAAGCCCCGGTATCGCCGGAGGTGGCACCGAGAATGTGGATGATGGAATTCTTTTCATGGGAGATGTACGAGTACAGGTTCCCCAGAAATTGCAGCGCGATATCTTTAAAAGCGAACGTCGGTCCGTGGAACAATTCCAGTACATGAAGACCGTCCTTGATCCGGCGCAGCGGAGTAACGTCCTTATCGCGGAACGTTTTGTAGCTGTCGTCCACGAGTTGCTTCAAATCCTCGCGCGGGATTTCCCCGTCCGTATACAATGCGAAAATTTCAAGGGCCAGCTCCGGGTAGGAGAGCTTTTGCCACTGTGCCAGCGTGTCATCCGATACGTGCGGGATATGCTTCGGAACGAGCAGACCGCCGTCGTCGCCCAGTCCCATCAGGACTGCGTCGATAAAGCCGATGCCCGCTACTTTCCCCCTAGTGCTGATGTATTCCATAATGATCCCCTTTGCATTCAACGATTTTCAACCATTGTAACAAAAAATGACCGCTTTCCCAACAGGTTTGCGTCATTTTTATTTCGGCTTGATGCTATAAGCGATGGTGGTACAATGGAATTGGGTCGAACTAACTAAGTTGTCTTGGAATCAGGAGAGATTGCCGATGATTGCAAAGTATAGTCTGGTTTTTTTTCTAACGATTATGACAGCGGTTTTGGCCAACGTTTTTCGTTTTAAACTGAATGCTACCCTGAATAGATGGATCCTAATTATATCTTCCCTGGTGCTGGTGGAAGTCCAGGGGTATCTGTTTGATTTTCAGCATACGAATTGGATGTTGCTTCTTTTTATAGGCGTCTCGGTGTTGAGTTTTGGGCTAAGGGGAGGCATCATCGGGATCGGCGCGGCTTGGTTGATTTTATATGCGCAATGTCGTGTAAGCGATTTATCGGTCGGGCTAACGTACCTCTTGTTTACGGCGGGCATCTATATGCTTATCAGGCATATCGGGCATTTGCAAAGCGAAAGCGAGGACTGGCTTGGCAAGCTTACGGAAAATTCGCGGCAATTGAACGTGTTTAAGGAAGTCAGTTTATCCATG
This sequence comes from Fontibacillus phaseoli, assembly GCF_003337355.1. Lineage (GTDB taxonomy): Bacteria > Bacillota > Bacilli > Paenibacillales > Paenibacillaceae > Fontibacillus > Fontibacillus phaseoli. The sequence continues at coordinate 149,423 of NZ_QPJW01000008.1, forward strand.
CAGCAAACGTTTAATTTGGATAAACTGCTGCAAACGATTTTGACTTCGGTGACGGCGGGGCACGGCCTTGGCTTTAACCGGGCAGTCGTCATGCTGATGAACGAGCAGGGTACAAAGCTGCACGGCATCATGGGAACCGGGCCGATGACCTCCGAGGAAGGCTACGCGATCTGGGACAGAATTACCAAGCATAAATACAAGCTCATGGAATTGATAGAAATTAAGGAAAAAGAGAAATCATCATCGGATTTAAAGCTGAATGAACGGGTCAAGAAAATCGAGATCCCGTTGGACGAGCCCAACTTCCTGGCGGAAGTGCTGGAAGGAGACACCCCGCGGCATCTTCAGGGAATCAGGGCCGATGAACGGGATCGGGTACTGCAAATGCTGGGCCGGGAATTCAATATGAGCGAGCTGGCCGTGTTTCCGCTGGTAAGCCAAGGGATCAAGGTCGGAGTGCTTCTGATCGACAACCCGGTCAATAGAAAGCCGATCACGGCGAATGGTATCGACAGCGTATTGCCGCTGGCCAACCAGGCCGCCATTGCGATCCACCAATCCCGACTGTATATGAAGGTGGAGGACATGGCCCTTAAGGACGGATTGACAGGACTACATAATCACCGGGCTTTTCAGTCCTTGCTCACCCAGCACTGGCCGGTTTCCGGCGAACCGCCGATCGCGCTCATTCTTTTGGATATCGACTTTTTCAAGCATTTCAATGATACTAACGGCCATTTGCTCGGGAACGAAGTATTGATTCAATTGGCCGACGTGATCCGCGGCTCGATCCGAAAGCACGACCAGGCTTTTCGATTTGGGGGCGAGGAGTTTGTGATTCTTCTTCCCGATACGGAGGAGAAAGAGGCTGTGCTGGTGGCGGAGCTTATACGGAACCGGGTGGAGAATACTTCATTCCCCGGCGGAGATCAACAGCCGGCCGGCCGCCTGACGGTGAGCCTGGGCGTGGCTTCATCCCGCAAGATGCCTTCTTTGACCCCGATGGAGCTCGTGGATACTGCGGACCAGGCACTCTATCAGGCAAAAGAGTCAGGCAAAAATCGAGTGGTATGCTAGGAGGGCTGAAGGATGATGACCGGATTTGCATCATTTATCATCGTGTTGTTATTCATCTTGATGGTTCTGGCGAGCGGCCGCTTTTTTTATGGCCGGGAATTAAAATCCAGGGCCCGTAAACTAAGCCGTACCTTTCATCTGGAAATTCCGAATATGGATTATTCTTTTGAGCAAATTGTTTATTTCATTTCCCTGCCCACCAACATTCCTTCGATCCGGAATGCGAGCCGGGATAATCTGGTCATCAAGCTGGATTACAAGTCTTTGATTTTCCCCCGGTTATCCGGGCTTAAAATGTATATTAAGTCGGAAAAAGAAAAGATCCTGCTCGCGTATTTGCCGATCAAGGATTTTCGCCTCCCCGCGCTGGACCAGATATTGAAGCAGGGGAAAATCAACGAATCCGACTACCGGAACATGAGCACCTGCAAATTGATCCACCCGGCTACGTTAAAAGAAATTAACGAAGAGGTCTATCAGCAAATTCAAGTCGGCCGCAAACGACGCAAACCTGCAGGAGCCGCCGATCCAGAGCAAAGAACGGTCAAAGCGCTTTGACCGTTCTCCACAAAATCTCTTTATGAATCGAAGGGTGATCGATTTGCCGGTTCATGAACCGGACCATGTCTTCATTATCCGCCTCCACGAAAAAAATGCTTTCCGTAAGCTTGCCCTCCGCGATGATCCGGCGGCTGGCTTCAGCCCCGAGCGCTATGGCACGGGCAAGACGCTGATGCTTCTCCCGCACGAACATGCTCTTGAAGAGTACGGTGCGTTCGTCAAACCTCTCCAGAATGATCCATCCCACGGGTACATCCCGATACCGCAAAATCAAGCTGTGCTCGGGATCAATGCATTCCTCTTCCGCAAAAGGGTCGAGGATCGGCGGATACCAGTCGCCTTTTCCCCGGGTAATCGCGACACGTTCGCCGGAGCTGAGCCCGGACAGCGGGCCGAAGGAAAAATCGGCCGGAAATGATAGCCGACCGATCCGCGGGAGATCCTCAAGGATCTTCCGCAACGGGCCGCTCCAGACGTGAATGGCAGGCGTCGATGCCGTAAAGCCGCAGCTGCGCAAGAAGGCGGTCTCCACGGCGCATGGTTCCGCTGGGCCGACATACTCCGCCCTGATCTCGGCTGCCCCGTTCTCCCGCAGCAGCGGCTCCAGCATGCCGAGCAGCCGGCTGCCGATGCCTTGGCGACGATAGCGTGCGTCAATGACGACGGCGCGCAAATTCGCCGCTTTCGCGGCTGAGGGGCCGTCCGTATGCACGCTGGCCACGACCAATCCGACGGGCTGGTCGCCCAGGCTCGCTCCCAGCGCTGCAAAAGACGGAGGGAGCTCCTGCACGAGAGGCAGGAGCTCCTTCGGTATCAGGGCGCTATAAGCCTGAGGCAATGCCCCCCGATAGGAACGGACCTCAATCTTGTTCATAGGGAGGAAGCGGGACGGGGTTTGAGAACGGGATCGGGATGTTCACAGGCTCCGGCTTATTTCCCACAAAGTCCCCCATTTGATTGAAAACGATTTGGAATGCCGGCACCGGAACGGGGAGCGGGAACGGCGGGAATTTCATCATACCCTCGTCCGTGAGGGCAATCACGATAGTATCTTCTCCGTTTCTATGCGCAATGGTGAAGTCCGTAAGATCTAACGGAATGGGGTGAGCCGGATCTCCGGTAAGCAAATAATTAACTCTGATACTTCCCGGTAAAGGGGCTTCATATCCGATATTGTACAAAGGCTCGTCCAGGGTGACAGTCATGACCCCGCTATCGTAAGTGGCACTGGTCACGGTCGGTTTTTGGGCATCGAATCTTACCGGGATAATGACCTCTTTAGCAATCGTTCCGGCTTCCCTTACGGTAAAGATCAGATCGGCCCCCGATTGTTCGGTTGCAGAAGCGTTTGCGGAAACGGAAAGGCCCTCACTTCCCAAGTTGTTTACGGTGACCCATTGCTCGTCAGATGAACGTACTTCGATACTCCCAATTACCTCGCCGTTCGTCACCAAGCCTAACGAAACAGCTTCACTGTTGTTCACCGTGGTAAAGAGCTGATCTTCCCCGTTTCGTTGAACCCGGATCAAGTTTTTCAGGCTTTGTTTCGTATATGTGTTATTTCCCTCGGCAGGCACAATTTTTGTTGCGGTGCCCGGCTTCAGCAAGAATTCCCCGGCCACCTGGCTGATCTCCAAAGGTTGGATCATCGAGCCTTTGAACTCATCAAGGGCCTGGTTCAACGAATGGATCGCTTCCTTGATTCGCTCTTTCGTCGCCAGGGTATCGTGCTGTACCTCAACGGCGGTGATGACGGCGCCGCTCAGGGATTCGACCGCAAAAGGAGAGTATTTTCCGGTGGTGTTCCCGCTATTCCCCTCGGCCGAGCTCAGAAGACCCTGTGCCTCATCAATAACTTTGCTTAACAAGGCCAGAGGGTCATCCGTCCGGTAAACCACCTGTTTGTTTGAAAATACAGGGGACAGCTTGCCGGATGCACTGCGAATCGCACGGCCGGAATCCAGAGGCTGGTAAGACGCCTCCACTTCCGTATCCAAAGCTTGGGTGCGTTCCAGCTTCACAAAGACAGACTTGCCTTCAATGGCAATACTTCGAATGGAAAGGGGGAACGATTGGTCTCCGTCCTTGCTTGTGATCCGGATGTCGTCCGTCGTGGGAACGTGGGTCGTATCGAGGGTTTCGCTATACGTGAAGGCAAGGGTTTTGGAATCGGAAAAAGCCAGCGAAGGAGCAGCCAGTTCGCTGTAATCGGGATCGGTGCCCGGGTTGGTGGTCCCCCCGCCGCTGCTGCTACTGCTGCCGGTACTCCCCGGATTCGCTGGAGGTGTTGTCGTTGCCGGCGTTTGCGGTTGCGTTGTCCCGCTTTCCTTATCCGGATTTTCCGCAGGAGGAGAGGCTTCATTTTTTAACTCCTCGGCTTTTTTGATGAATTTGGAGGCTACCAGAGCGACGGCCTGTCTCTCCGCATTTCCGGCAGGGTTAAACGTTCCGTTCGTGTTGCCTGAAATCAGCCCTAGTTCCAAGGCCGCTGCGACGGCGTCTTTGGCGTAGTCGGCAATTTGTCCGGCATCGGAGAATTTAAGATCGGTCCCTTTCCCCGCGGCGTCAACGCCCAGTGCACGTACGAAAAGAACCGCCATATCCTGGCGGGATAGATTTTGGCCTGTGCCAAACTTACCGTCTCCCTGCCCTTTGATTAAGCCGGCCTTGGCCGCGGCTTCTACAAATTGATAGGAGTAATGGGTGGCCGGTACGTCGGTGAAGGTAGCCGTTGCCGGAGCGGATTGCGTTTCGAGATTCAAAGATTTAGCCAGAATGATGGCTAAATCCTGACGCGAGATTTTCCCCGTCGGATCGAACTTGCCGTCGCCTTTTCCGTTGATAATACCGGCTTGCAACAGCTCGTTGATGGCGTCTTTTGCGTAAGACCCGTTAATGTCGTTCAGTTCCGTTGCCGCAGATACGGGGAAGGCAAGAGTGCTAAGAAGTGCTGCTGTAGTCATGACTTTAAATAAGATTTTGTTGTTCATCCGTACGATGGCCCCCTTGGCTAAATTGATACCCTTAGCTGTTGTCTATTTATTATGAAGTCTATTGAATCTACTAAGGAAATTTACTCCCTATTAGCATAAAGGATTGCTATATTTTTGTAATTAACTTTTTTCAAAAATAATATATTTAAATTTGATCTTTATTCCGGATCGGTTCCGAACCGATGCCCAGGCCCATGCATAGCATATAGCACCACTTTGGAAGCAGGAAGGGCGTGGTTTGGAGATGGGAATTCAGCTTACGGCTATCCATTATGTTTATTTGGCGTTTATTGTGTTCATTCTGGCGCTGTTGATCAAGCGGCGCGATACGACGATGATTTGCGTGGCGGGCATCTTCTTGCTTGGCCTGCTTGCGACAGAGACCCTTGGCGGCTCGGTTTCGGGGATATTTGACTCTTTTATTTATGCCACCAAAGAACTCATAGGGACGATCATGATCATTTCGATCATTGTTGCCATGAGCCGGGTTCTAATCATTACGGGAATTAATGAAACGATGGTCGCCCCGCTGACCCGGTTTATCCGCACGCCGGCGGTCGCCTTTTGGGGAATCGGCCTCATTATGATGGTGACCTCTTTCTTTTTCTGGCCTTCACCGGCGGTGGCGCTGATCGGTGCCGTGCTTTTGCCGGTGGCGCTCCGCGTCGGACTCCCCGCGCTCGGGGCTGCGGTGGCGATGAATCTATTCGGGCATGGAATCGCGTTGTCCGGCGATTATATCATTCAAGGAGCGCCGAAATTAACGGCGGACGCGGCGGGACTGCCGGTAAACGAGGTGATGGCGGCAAGCGTTCCATTGGTCATCGTGATGGGAACGGTCACCACGGTGGTCGCGTTTTGGATGATGCGCAGGGATATGAAGCGGGGAACGTGGAGAGAGAGGCTTGTAGCTGAAAAAAGCGCAGCCGGCGCCTTGGGATCTTCCGGGAACGCAGCAGGGGAGGAACAAGCCGTGATTTCGCCGGGCGCGAAAAGGACACTGGCCATCCTCATCCCGTTTTTGTTTCTGGCCGACGTGGCAGCCATGTTCTGGCTGAACCTGCAGGGCGGAGACGCTACGGCACTTGTAGGGGGAACCGCCGTGATCATTCTGATCGCGGTCACGCTGCTGGCTCACCGCAATCAGGGACTCGAAAAAGTGACGTCCTATCTGAGCGACGGCTTCGTCTTCGGCTTTAAAGTCTTCGGTCCGGTCATTCCGATCGCCGCCTTTTTCTATCTGGGCGACTCGGCTTTCACGGACCTGTTCGGCAAAGTGCTCCCGGAGGCTTCGCACGGGATCGTGAATGACCTTGGGGTCGCGCTTGCGGGCAGCGTCCCGCTGAACGGCGCCGTTGGCGCCTTGACGTCGGTCGTGACCGGGGCGATTACCGGCCTTGACGGCTCCGGCTTCTCCGGCATCTCCCTCGCCGGGTCGATCGCCCAGCTGTTCGCGGTCGCCACGCATTCCGGCGCCGCCACGCTGACGGCGCTCGGGCAGATCGCCGCCATCTGGGTCGGCGGCGGCACGCTGATCCCGTGGGCCCTGATCCCGGCCGCGGCCATCTGCGGCGTCAGCCCGTTCGAGCTGGCGCGCCGCAACCTGAAGCCGGTGCTGATCGGGCTTGGCGTAACGACGGTGGTTGCCATGTTTCTGCTGTAACGCATGGCCGGCGGCATAGGGATGGCAACAGCCGGTTTGAGGCTGGTTCGCCGCTGTTTGAGGAAGTCGCGTCGGGCCTGCGGCTCCCGCCGTCTTCAAGTAGCGGGGCGGCCTCGGGCCTGCGTCCCTCTCCGTCTTCGAGTAGCGGGTCGACCCCGGGTTTGCGGCTCCCGCCGTCTTCATGTAGCGCGTCGGTCCCGGGCCTGCGTCCCTCGCCGTCTTCATGTAGCGCGTCCCACCCCGCCCGCCTATCTGGCTGCTTGCCCTAACCCTAATTAACTGGATTTCCTGCAGCTAATTTCGAATCGATGAGGCCCAGGGCAAAAATAACTGGAAAACCTCCAGTTATTTCAGCCCCCAACCCAGCTAATCCACGCATTTCGGCCGAATTACCTGTAGGTTTTCCATCTAATTGGCGCGAAACGCCATAAACAAGCAAATTAACTGTAGGTTCTCCAGTTAGTTAAAGTAACTTTTGTAAGAATAATGCTCTGCTCGCGCCACCATCCCATTCACACTACTAGAGGTCGCAATATTAGCTACTCTTTTTCTAATGTTACCTGATAGAAGGGGAAGCGGTCCAATCCTAATAACTTGCCTTCCCGCTCACCACATTTTCGTTAACCCCGTACTATCCCGGCATCCCCCAACTTACCTCCATCAATTAAAGTAATCCAAAACATTGTGAGCCAGCTTGTATCGGACGAGCCTTTGGCCGGTTCCGCGGAAAGAGGGGAGCAGCCAGCCTTTGTCGCACAGTTTGCGCAGCATTTGGACGGCTGTTCTGTGATCGACTCCAAAATGAAGTTCTACATCTTTGGGTCGAATTTGCCCGCTCATTTGAACAGCGAGACGTATGAGTTCCTTCTCGGCGAAAATAGCACGGCTAGACGGAGCCAGTTCAGCCTGATGCCGGCTCATTGCCATCCGCAATAAAGTAATGCAGAGCTCTGGCTGCTGCTCCACATCGTCATAAGCAAAGGAGATCACGTTACAGCCCATTGCGTAAAGGAAGGTCTCGCGGTTTAGTTCGTTACTGAATTTTTGCCGGTCCATATCCCGTGCGTGCGAGGCATACCCTTTGATCTCGATCATTAGTTTTACATACCCCGGTAACCAAGCAAAATCCGCAAAATAAGGCCTACCGCGCCAATCGGATACTTCGTATTCCGGATGGAGATATTCCAAGTTGCCCCGCAGCGGCCACCAGACATTGCGCAGAAAGAGTCTTTCAGCGTGAAGATGGCCTCGCTCCAGCCGTCCCCGGCGTTCTCCCGTTCTATTCGCCAAATGCCCCTGAATCCACATCTCGTGCGTTTCCTCAAATTCCATGCCTATTCATCCTCTCGTGAAAAATAAAAACGCCCCGCCTCACTCTTCCGAGTGAAACGGGACGTTCTTCGTCTCTTCTAGACCAAGTATATGCTAAATGGCGCGTGGTGACTATATTGGATTGGTGTTATAAGTAAATTATTAAAAATAACTGTAAAACCTCCAGTTATTTCAACCCGAACCCAGCTAATCCCCGCATTTAGGCCGAATTAACTGTAGGTTTTCCATCTAATAGCTGTGAAACGCCTTAAAAGAGCAAATTAGCTGTAGGTTTTCCGGTTAATTGGGCCAACATTGCTGGAGTCCAGCAAGCAAGAACGACATTGACCAAAATTGCCGGAGCCCTGCATGGACACGGTCAACGAGTTTAGCGGGAAGGTGCGTCCGACTGGAGAGAGGGAGAGAAGCTGCCAAAGGCTGCACCGCGCGCAGCTCCCAGCGCGCGGTGCTTTGCTGCATGACGTTCGGTCGAACCACATGCTGCCACGAGCCCTTCAACCTGGATCCGCTTCACGCAAACCCGCCATTGATGCGCAAGGTCTGGCCGGTGATCCAGCGGGCTTCCTCGCTCGCGAGGAAGAGGACGGTGCCGGTGATGTCGCCGGTCTCGCCAAGGCGGCGGAAAGCATTCATGCTGGCGATGCCCTCGATTTGGGCAGCGCTCTTGCCTTGCATGAACAGTTCGGTGTTGACCGGTCCCGGAGCGACGGCGTTGATGGTGATGCCCTTGGGGCCCAACTCTTTGGCCAGTTGGCGAGTGAATTGCTCGACCGCGCCCTTCGTGCCCGCATAAACGCTGTAGGCGGGGAACATCGCTCCGGCGACGGAGGTGGAAAAATTGACGATGCGTCCGTTTGCCTGCAGATGCAGGGCCGCTTGTTGAATGGCAAAAAACGTCCCCTTAACGTTGATGGCAAACATTCTGTCGAAATCCTCCTCCGTTATTTCGACGACCGGTTTTGTAATCATAATTCCGGCGTTGTTCACCAGTACGTCAAGCTTCCCGTAGGCGGCCAAGGATTCGGCGAATAGCTTCTTCACCTCGTCCACCCGGCTGATATCGGCCCGGACAGCTATCGCATTTCCGCCTTTATTGATGATTCCGGAGACGACTTCTTCAGCCTGTTCGCGGTTGCTTGAATAATTTACGACGACCCTGGCGCCTTCATTGGCGAACTGCTCGGCTATTGCCCGCCCGATTCCGCGGGAGGCCCCTGTAACGATGACGACTTTATCCGTAAAACGAGGATCCATTCATTTCATCTCCCTTTTTGACTAAGGCACCTATAAGGAACGGTGTTTTGTTGCATTTAGATTACCTTGTCTGAAAAGCTGGCGCAAGAAGGCACTTTTACTTCCGATAGTTACTTGAAAGTAAGAAATTACACTTCAGAAAAGAAGAACTTACTCTCTGTTGAAGTAAATCAACTGTGATAGGATAGGAAGAAAATACAAAGAAAATACAAAGAAAATACAAAGAGAGAAGAGGACCCTTGAATGTTTCCTGATATTTTGCGTAACGATCCGGCCTACAACGAAGAAGATATCGATTGCTATATACATGTTGCTACCACCATTCAGGCGATAGGAGGCAAATGGAAAATGCTCATCCTTTGGCATCTTGAGGAAGGTCCGCGTCGTTATAACGAGCTTCGCCGCCTGATTCCCGGCGTCTCCCAAAAGGTGCTGACCCAGCAGCTTAAGGAACTGGAGCAGGACGGATTGATCCGGCGCGAGGTTTATCCCGAAATGCCGCCTCGGGTGGAATACATAATGACTGACTACGGAAAGACTTTAGGACCGATCTTTGACACGATGTATGAGTGGGGGGTGATTCACCGGCAACGACAGTCTGCGGATGAAGAAGTTTAAGGGCGCAGCATGTTACCGGGGAACGCAAGGAACAGTAAGGAATAGAAGATGCATGGACAGCAGTATATCAAAAGGAGGATTTATGTTGAAACACACGTTGAGAGAACAGCCGAACCATTTGGCCGGAGCCGACGGGCTCCGGGCCTTGGCGTGTTTGGGCGTTATTTTTCATCATCTTGCGCAAACGATGGCAGTACCGCTGCAAAAGCCTTCGGTTCAGGAACTGCAATCCTTACTGATTCTGGGCAATGTAGGCGTCAGCATCTTTTTCGTGCTTAGCGGCTACTTGCTGGCTTATCCATTTTGGAAGCGCTACCTTTATAATGGGGAATATCCCGGCATTAAACAGTACGTCGTCCGTAGAGCGGCAAGAATCATGCCGGGTTATTACTTCGTTTTTATCCTCTGCATGATTCTGGTGCTCACCTTAAATATTGATTCAGAGCATTTTTGGCTCCGCTCCTTAACCGGCTTGACCTTCACCTCCGGATTCCACTACACTACTTTTTTTCCTTCGGAAATCAACGGACCGTTCTGGTCGATCGGCTTTGAAATTTTTAGTTATATTCTTATGCCGCTTTTTATGTATGGCCTGTTCAAGCTGTTTCGCAAAAAACGTTCTTTTCCGGCGGCAATGCTTTACTGGGTCGGCGTGTTGGTTGTGATTGTTGCGGCCAACCAGTTGATTCACCGGTTTCTCACGCCGGGTGAGGAATTGCGCGGCTGGGATTACGGCCTCATCGGCGGCGCAAAATTCTGGATGCCGAATTACAATCCGGTCGGGTTCTTCGGCCACTTTTCAATCGGCATCATAGCGTCCGGTCTGGTTTGCCGTTTTCAGAAGGCCGAGCGCACGGCAAAGCTTCGCACCACCGGACTCTTCGATGTGCTTAGCGCAGTCAGCTTGATCGCTGCCGCGCTCTTTCTCTGGCTGGCCCGGCATAAACCGGAATTCAGCTTGAGCATTCAACATCAGCCGTTCTTCTTTCCGTTCTTCACGATCCTCATCGGCTGCTTCCTGATGACGGTTCCGTTTTCCCGCTGGGTCGGCAAAGGCATGGACAATCCTTTTTTTCGGTATACGGCCAAGGTGTCATTTGGTCTTTATATTTGGCATAACCTGTTAATGACGCTAGCGGTCAAGTATTGGATCAAAGATTTCCACTTCGGGGGCATCATGGCGCTGGACCGCTGGATTTGGCTTTCGCTTGGCGTCATTGCGGTTTCTTACGCAATCGCTTCATTATCGTATTTTCTTCTGGAGAAGCCGATTTTGGATCGTTCTCATCGGTATAAGGGTTCACGACGGACCCTAAAGAATGAAACGAAAAAAGCTGCATAATTCTTGGACGAAATATGATATTATGAAAGAAATTCATGAATGAGGTGGTAATTTCTTGATCGGTCGCAGTGGTAATCCTACATTGAAAGACACTACTTTTGAAAAACCGGAGCAATACTCCCCCGGAATGAATGCCATGACCATTGAAGGAACCGTAAATAAAGCGTTTATTACGCTGGTAATCCTTTTGGGCAGCGCGTTCGGTACTTGGATGCTTTATTTTGACGGGTACAATGTAATTCCAATGGCGATCGGAGGCGCGATCATCGGCTTTATCCTGGCCCTGGTTGTCAGCTTTTCGCCTAAAGCTTCGCCTTATCTGGTGCCGATTTACGCCATTGCGGAAGGGATGTTCCTGGGTGCCATTTCCGCGCAATATGAATCGATTCTGAATGGGATCACCCTGCAAGCCGCCTTATTGACGATGGGCGTATTCCTGGCTTTGCTAATTGCATACAAGACTAGACTGATTAAAGCTACGGAAAATTTCAAGCTTGGCGTTGTCGCCGCCACCGGTGGAATCGCGCTTGTATATCTGATAAGCATCATTCTACGGTTGTTCGGGTTACAAATGCCGTTTCTTCATGACGCCACCCCCCTTGGCATCGGTATTTCGGTCGTGATCGTCATCGTGGCCGCGCTGAACCTGGTGCTCGATTTCGACTTCATCGAGAACGGAGCCGAGCAGGGCGCCCCTAAATACATGGAATGGTATGGCGCCTTCGGATTAATGGTTACGCTGGTATGGCTGTACCTGGAGATGGTCCGGTTGCTTGCCAAAATCGCAAGCCGCGACTGATTCGATAACCCTGCAACCGCAAGGGAACAACAAGTAAAGGCTGACGGGAAGCAATCTTCCCGCCAGCCTTTTTGCATGTCGTTCTACCTTAGCGTATTTGTTTAACCGAAGCCACTTCGTAAGTAATAATTTCGCTGCCCAGAATCGGGGATGCCTTCTTCGCTTCTTCCGCAGAACCCGATTCGGGGCGCTGGTGAGCGGCCTTGAAAGCGTCGCTGTTTTTCCACGAATCAAAATCCTCTACCGTTTCCCAGTAGGTATTGACGTTTAGTTCATCGTAATCGCTCAGGTTCTGGGTGAGCAGCACCTCCACCTTAACGATGCCTTTTGACGAGTCTAACAGGCCCGGCGCAGTAAAGCGGGGAGCCATGGCTGCGGCCATTCCTTTTTTAACCTTGATCCGGTTGGTTACTACTATCATCATGAACAGCTCCTTTCAATGGGACGTTAATGTGCCAAATTGCCTTAATATCGGCTTGTACAGCCTATACCCAGATTCATGACTAGTATAGTGCTTTTGCGGAGGGAATGAAAGTTTGCCGGCGGTGATGAGTATAATCTGGTATTCTTTACTTGCTTGTGTTCATATTAAAAATTTGGGACAATAGAGCAGATTGAAATCAAAGGGCATTTCGTTATTACTTTTTATAGTTTTCCAAAAGAAAGAGGCAGGAACATGAATAAACCATCCATTTATGGATTGACCTTAGATCAGCTTGGAGCCTGGCTGGAAGACCACGGCCACAAGAAATCACGGGCCCTGCAGGTGTGGGACGGCTTGTACCGCCAGCGGGTAACCGAATTTGGAGCCGTGAGCGAAGTAAAGCCGGAGGTTGCGGCTTTGCTGGAGGAGCATTTTGCCATCCAAACACTGGCGGTGCATACGAAGCAGGAATCGGCTGACGGTACCGTTAAATTTTTGTTTAAGCTGGAAGACGGCAATCTGATCGAGACCGTATTAATGCGGCATAAGTTTGGCTTGTCGGTCTGCGTGACGACGCAGGTAGGCTGCAATATCGGTTGCAGCTTCTGCGCCAGCGGACTACTTAAGAAGAGCCGGGACTTGACGTCCGGAGAAATTACGGAGCAGATCATGAAAGTCCAGCTATTCCTGGACGAGGCCGGCCAAGGAGATTTGGTCAGCCACATCGTGGTTATGGGCATCGGCGAGCCGTTTGACAATTTCACGCATCTGATAAGCTTTTTGCGGACCGTCATGGATGCGAAAGGGCTTGCGATCGGGCCAAGGCATATCACCGTATCGACCAGCGGCCTGGCCGACAAGATCCAAGAATTCGCGGATCTCAATCTTCGCGTCAATCTGGCCGTGTCGTTACATGCGCCGAATAATGAGCTGCGTACGCGGATTATGAAGATTAACCGCGGCATTCCGATCGAGAAGCTGATGGAGGCTATCGATTACTACCTGGACAAAACGAACCAGCGGATCACGCTGGAGTATATTTTGCTGCGGGAGGTCAATGACCAGCGGGAGCATGCGTTGGAGCTTTCCGAATTAATCGGGGACCGCAGATCGTACGTGAATGTGAATCTGATTCCGTACAATCCGGTCGATGAACACAGTCAATATCAGCGGAGCGACCAAGAAGCCGTGCTGGCTTTCTACGATATGCTCAAAAAACAAAACGTTAGCGTCAGCATCCGGCTGGAGCATGGCACGGATATCGACGCCGCTTGCGGTCAGCTCAGAAGCAAGCAAATCAAACGGATGGAGAAAACGCCATCGTAATCGCAACAAGATCCAGGCTGCCTCGGAAAATCACTTTTCCGAGGCGGTTTTTTGCGGCCTCAGGGGGGCAATTAACTGTAGAACCTACAGTTATTTTTTTGATTTCGAGGGATGCGGGACAATTAGCTGGAAAACCTCCAGCTAATTGTCGCGATGTAGCAGGTATGGGCGAATCTCGTGATATTAACTGTAGTTTTCCAGCTAAATAGGGCAAATGAGCCGGATTGGCGAAATTAACTGCAGCTTTTCCAGTTAATGTTTGCTGCAAAGTATCTAGGGCCACAGGAAGGAGTTACTTTAGAGCGCCAAGCGGATGGAATGATTCGTAGTAACTTAACTGTGTTGCATAAGTAACTTGAAAACCAGGAAGGTGCAACTTTAGAGTAATAAGCAGCTAGAATGAGTAAGCAGTATAGTACCTGTGTACGCAGAAATATCCGGACTACCGGTAGAAGTGGCTTTAGAGCACCAAACAGTTGAGCAAGTAAATAGGAACTGCCCTGTAAGGGCAATTGGAGCTACAAAGCAACTTAAACGATGGGTGGGGCCGAAGGCTGCCTAAGCACGTTGGAAACCGGGAGACGAGCAAAATCAGGCAAAACAATCCATTCCGAATGTGAAATGATGTACGTACATCATAAATATTAAATATTCCATCATGAAAGCGTTGACACATTCTCTTCGGGTTGCTATTATGAAACCACCAAAGAGGTGTTGGGCGAGCCGGGATTTCACTTCGTGCACGGAGAGCGGCCCGTGAGCAATCTCTTATAGCCAAGAAAAATAGAATGGCAGAGGATAGAGTATGGAACAAGAGAGACGATTGACGATTAAGGAATTGGCCAAGCAAATCGGGGTTTCCGTTGCCACGCTGGACCGGGTATTGAACAACCGGGGAAACGTGAAGCATCAAACCTACGAGAAGGTCATGGAAAAGATCAAAGAATTGAACTATATGCCTAACAAATCGGCGAGCTTTTTGTCGCGGATGAATGATTACTCTATGGCGATTGTGTTTCCCGAACTTCCGGAATATTTCTGGAAGCAGGTTGAGAAAGGCGTTCAGATTGCAATCGATGAATTCCGCGACTACGGTCTCAATGTCAATATCATCCGCTCCGAGAAATACGACCTGGATCTCCAAAAGAAAATTGTGCAGCAATTGATCGATTCCGGAAAGTATGACGCGATTGCGTTGTCGCCGAACGACCCGCAGGAAATGGCTGATCTGATCGATCGCGGCGTGGATCAAGGCATTACCTTCTGCACCTTCAACAGCGACTCGCCGCTCAGCAAGCGATTGTTTTATGTAGGTTGCGATTACCGGATTGCCGGCCGCCTCGCGGCGGATGCGTTGTGCAAGTTTCTCGGAGGCAAGACCAGGGTCGGCCTCGTGATGTCCTACACCAATTTTCAGATGCAGCAAAAGGTGACGGGGTTCCGCGAGGTGGTTGCGGAATACGATCACATTGAAATGATCGGCCCGCTCAAGTTAAGCCAGGAGGATTATGAGTTTCCCGAGGCTTTTGCCGATTATTTCCGGCAAGTGGACGGTATTTACGTGTCCAGCGCCCGGCTCGACGTCGTCGCCAAACACCTGGAAGAGCTCAAGCCGGAGAATCGCCCGGTCCTGATCGGTCACGATATGACGGAAGAAACCTATCAATATATGAAGAAAGGGATCGTCACCGCGACGATCTGCCAAGACCCGGTGAACCAAGGGTACCTGACGGTCAAGTCAATGTTCGACCATCTTGTTACCGGCGACAAAGTCGGGTTGAAAGAAAACATCACCAAGCTGGAACTGGTGACCAAAGAAAACGCGCGTTATTACATTTAAGCGGCTAATTCGTAATAACGTTGTTTTTTATCATAAAATGATGTACGTACATCATTTTATGATTGGTACTATGATTGGTACTATGATTGGTACTATGATTGGTACTATGATTTGATTTTGATTGAAGTTTGATGTCGGCATAACTGCCTACCGTTTTTTTAAAGGCATCAGGACAAAACGGCAGTGCATGCAAATAAACAACACAGTAGGGGGAAGGGTCATGTTTAAAAATGTAAGGGCTCTCATGATAGCAATGGTGGCATTGGTTGTATTGTTATCGGCGTGTGCTCCTAAAACGGAGTCGGGTTCCGGCAATTCGGGCAACTCCGGCAAAGATGGAGACAAGGTTGTCATTCAATGGTGGGATTCGATGACCAGTGAAGCCACCCAAGGCGCATTGAAAGAGATTATCGCCGATTACGAGGCTGCTCACCCGAACGTAAAAATCGAACGCACGTATATTTCTTTTGCGGATATTAAAAACAAATTGCTGCTCGGATCGGTCGGCAATCAAATGCCGGACATCGTCTGGCTGGACAATCCCGATCATCAGGCCTTTGCCGCTGCGGGCATTCTGGCGGACTTGACCGAACCGATCAAGGAATGGGGACAAGCGGATAAGTATTACGAAGGTCCTTGGTCCTCGACCATGTATGAAGGCAAGAACTATGGCGTGCCCATCGGAAGCAACAACCTGGCGCTCTATTACAACAAAGATATGTTTGAAGCTAAAGGCTTGACGCCGCCGACGAATTGGACGGAACTGAAAGAAGCCGCCAAACAACTGACTACGAAAGATGTGTACGGCTTTTCGATGACCGCGGTGAAAACCGAAGAAGGCACGTTCCAGTTCCTTCCGTTGATGTACCAATCCGGTTCCGATATCCCGAACTTCAACAGCGAGGGTACGATTGAGGCGGCTACGCTACTCCAGGATATGGTGAAAAACGGCTATATGTCCAAGGAAGTCATTAACCAGAAGCAATCCGATACGGTCGTGCAGTTCTCGACGGGCAAAGTGGCGATGATGATCAATGGTACGTGGCAGATTCCGTTGCTGAAAAAAGAAGGAAAAGTGAATTGGGGCGTCGTCCAACTGCCGGAGAACAAGCAAGGCGGCACCATTCTTGGCGGGGAAAACTGGGCGATTACGAACGCCTCCAAAAATAAAGATATCGCTTTCGATATTATTAAATTCGCCAACGAGCCGGAACGTTTGAAAGCGTTTGATCAGGCGGCGGGCCGTCTCCCAAGCCGTTCCGACCTGCTGCAGGACCCGTTCTGGCAGGATGACAAGGATTTGAAAGTCTTTGCCGATGCGATGGAAGTTGCCAAGGCAAGAGCCTATGGTCCGGAATATCCGAAAATGTCCGAAGCGATTCAAATCATGATTCAGCAAGTAATTACCGGAAGCAAAACGCCGGTGGAAGCCGTGAAAGAGGCCGGCGACAAAATTGAGCCGCTCCTGAAGAAATAACAGCATTTGAATAGTTCAGCGGGATGCGCAGGGAAGAGAATGGAACCTCCTGCGTATCCCACATACCAACAGAAATAGGGGGAGAGGTTATGTCCCACAGGTCAGGAGCAAGCGGGAGTTATACGCTGTCCCGTAAAGCGAAATGGTTTTCATCGTGGAACAGTTATTTGTTTGTATTGCCTGCGCTAGTGTTTATGGTTGTCTTCATCGGATTTCCGCTGATTTACAATCTAATCATGAGCTTTCAGAACGTCAACGTGTACAACTTGAGCGGGAAACATGATTTTATCGGTTTCTCCAATTACATTAAATCACTGAAAGACCCCGTATTCTATACGGCATTGCAAAATTCCGTCGTGTTTACCGTGTTGAGCTTGTTTTTTCAGTTTACGATCGGTTTTGCGCTCGCGTTGTTCTTTAATTTGAAATTTCCGGGACGTAATTTGTTCCGTTCTTTGATGCTGCTGGCCTGGATGCTGCCGGTGGTGATTAGCGGTACCGTGTTCCAATGGATGATGTCCGGGGATTTCGGGGTCATCAATTATTTTCTGCAAACGTTAGGGATCATCGATCAGCCCGTAAACTGGTTGAGTGAAGGAAGCACCGCCTTGCTGGGTACAGTTGTAGCAAATATCTGGATCGGGATTCCGTTCAACATGATCATTCTGTTGTCCGGTCTGCAAGGCTTGCCCGACCATTTGTACGAAGCGGCCAAGCTGGACGGAGCCAATCGGCTGGTGCAATTCCGGCATATTACCCTCCCGCTGATGCGCCCGACGATTCTCGTGCTGCTGATTCTGGGCATTATCAATACATTTAAAGTGTTCGACCTGATTTTCATCATGACTTCGGGCGGACCGGTGACCTCTTCGACCGTACTGCCGATTTACGCGTACCAAATGTCCTTCACGACGCTTGAATTCAGCCAGGGTGCTTCGGTGTCGATGATCATGTTTCTGATCCTGATCGTCATTTCCATCGTGTACCTGAGAATGTCCAGCAAAGAGGAGGTCCACTAAATGACTAAGACAAAATGGCGTTCAGCCGGTGCGACCTTGATCGGCATTCTGATTATGATTGTGTTTCTTTTTCCGGTGTATTGGATGGTCAAAACTTCGGTCACGCCGGTTACGGAGCTTTATCACAATCCGCCTCATATTTTGCCGGTCGCGGCTACGTTCGAATCTTATATCAACAACTTTGTCCGCAACCAGGACATGATCGGCTATATCGGCAACAGCTTTATTATCGCTGCGGGAACGATGATCCTGTCGCTGCTCTTGTCGATTCCGGCAGCCTATGCCTTGGCACGGCTCTCCATTAAGGGGAAAGCGATGATCATGATCTCGGTGCTGTCGATCCAGATGCTGCCGGGGATCATGATGGCGATGCCGCTGTATATCATGTTTTCCAAAGTGCACTTGATCGACAATTTCGCCGGGCTGATTTTCGCTGACCTGATTCACTCGCTACCGTTTGCGATCATTACGCTGCGTCCGTTTTTCCTGGCTTTGCCGGGCGGACTGGAGGAAGCGGCGAAGATCGATGGCTGCAACAAGTTCACTTCGTTTACAAAAATCATCCTGCCGCTGGTGAAGCCCGGCTTGATGACGGTCGGGGCCTTCTGCTTCCTGTTCGGCTGGGGAGATTTCATTTTCGCCCTGACGCTAACCTCCAGCAATGAAGTTCGTCCGCTGACGCTCGGGTTGTATCGCTTTATCGGGCAGTATGGAACCGAATGGAACAACCTGATGGCAGTGGCGACGCTGGCGGCTTTGCCGATTATCATCATCTTTGTGTCCATGCAGAAATATGTGGTCGGCGGGGTTACGGCCGGGGCCATGAAGGATTAACAAGAACGGCAATATTTTTGCCATTGGAAGGAGTGAGAGCATGAAGCCATTGGTGTACATTGCGCGGGAATTGCCTCAGCCAGCGGCAGAGTTCCTGGAACAACATTGCGAGTGCCGCTATTGGCAAGGGCCGGGAGACATCAACGGCGCCAAGCTGGCCGAGGAAGTCGGAGATGCCGAAGGGTTGTTGGTGACGGGAACGCCGATTGATGAAAAGGTGCTTGCATCAGGCTCGAAGCTAAGAGTTGTCGCCAATTTGTCGGCGGGATACAACAATCTGGATTTGCAAGCTTTAAAAGAGCGGGGGATCATGGCTACTCATACTCCCTACGTCTTGGACGATACGGTAGCGGACCTCGCGATGGCCTTAATCCTGTCCTCCGCCCGCAGGGTAACCGAGCTCGACCGCTTGGTCAAAGCGGGACAATGGAAAAAGAGCATGGACACTGAGCTGTATGGGCTGGACGTGAATCATAAACGGCTGGGTATCATCGGCATGGGCCGGATCGGCGAAGCGGTAGCCCGCCGGGCGAGCCTCGGTTTTGAAATGGACGTAGCGTATTACAACCGTCGGCGCAAGCCGGAAGCGGAGGAGCGGCTTGGCTTGACCTACTGCGAACTGGAGGAATTGCTAGGTACATCGGACTTCGTGCTTCTATTGACCCCGTTGACGCCGGAAACCCGGCATTTGATGGATGAGGCGCAGTTCAAGCTCATGAAGCAAAATGCCATTTTTATTAATGTATCCCGCGGGGAAACGGTTCGGGAAGAAGCGCTCGTTAAAGCGTTGGAAGAAAAATGGATCGCAGGCGCAGGTCTGGATGTCTATGAGCAGGAACCGGTTTCGCCGGGCCATCCGTTGCTCGGGATGAACAATGTGGTAACCCTGCCGCATATCGGGTCGGCCACGGCCGAAACCCGGAACAATATGGCGATGTCCGCGGCCAAAAATCTGGTGAACGCGTTGGCCGGCCAATCGCCGCTCGATATCGTGCCGGAGCTTAGGCCGTATTTTTTATAAATATATATAGACAGGTGGAGGAACAGGGATGAAATTTACTGATGGGTATTGGCACGTAAGACCGGGGGTCACGCTCAATTATCCGGTGGAGGTTCGAAGCGTCCGCTCGTCACCGGAGCAACTGACGGTATTGGCTTCCTGCAAAAAAATCATCAAGCGGGGCGATACGCTGAATACCGCGATCCTGACTGTCAACTACACGTCCCCCATGCCGGACGTCATCGCGGTGGAACTGGTTCATCATAGCGGCAAGCTACCGAAAGGGCCGGTATTCGAGAAGCATGTCGACGAAGGGGTACAGGTATCGGTCGAAAATGGCGAGGAAATCGCTACTCTAACCAGCGGAAAGCTCAGCGTGCAAGTGAACAAAAACGAAGGCTGGAGCACGCATTTCATCTACAATGGCAAGCGTCTGACCGGAAGCGGCTACAAGAGCCCGGGGCACATGAAAATGCCCGATCAATCCACTTTCATCCGGGAACAGCTGGATTTGGGCGTGGGGGAATACATTTACGGGCTCGGCGAACGGTTTACGCCGTTCGTGAAAAACGGGCAGGTCGTCGACCTGTGGAACGAAGACGGCGGGACATGCAGCGAGCAGGCTTACAAGAACGTACCGTTCTATCTCTCCAACTATGGCTATGGCGTGTTCGTCGACCATCCGGAGCGCGTCTCCTATGAAGTGGCTTCGGAAGTCGTGTCCAAGGTGCAGTTCAGCGTACCTGGCGAAACGTTAAAATACTATATTATCGGCGGTTCCAATCTGAAGGAAGTGCTGAATAACTATACCAAGCTGACCGGAAAACCGGCGCTGCCGCCGGCCTGGTCCTACGGTCTTTGGCTGACGACGTCGTTTACGACCAGTTATGACGAGGGCACGGTAAACAGCTTCATCGACGGTATGATCGAGCGCGAAATTCCGCTGCACGTATTCCATTTCGACTGCTTCTGGATGAAAGAGTTCCATTGGTGCGATTTTCAGTGGGACAAAGACGTATTCCCGGATCCTCAAGGCATGTTGAACCGCTTGAAAAGCAAGGGCCTGAACATCTCCGTCTGGATCAACTCCTATATCGCGCAGCAGTCGTACTTGTTTGATGAAGGCAAGGAGAATGGCTACCTGGTGAAGACGAAGGACGGCGACGTCTGGCAATGGGACCGCTGGCAGGGCGGCATGGGCTTGGTCGACTTTACGAATCCGGCTGCGGTGCGCTGGTATCAGGATAAGCTGAGAGCGCTGATCGACATGGGCGTCGACTGCTTCAAGACCGATTTCGGCGAGCGCATACCGACCGACGTGGTGTATTTTGACGGCTCGGATCCGGTCAAGATGCACAACTATTACACGCATTTGTACAACAAAGCGGTATTTGAAGTGCTGGAAGAGACGAAGGGGAAAAATGAAGCGATGGTATTCGCCCGCTCGGCCACGGCGGGAGGACAGCAGTTCCCGGTCCATTGGGGCGGCGACTGCTCTGCTACCTACAATTCGATGGCCGAGACGCTGCGCGGCGGATTGTCGCTGGGCTTGTCGGGCTTCAGCTTCTGGAGCCACGACATCGGCGGCTTCGAGAGCACGGCCACCCCGGACCTCTACAAGCGCTGGTCCGCGTTCGGCTTGCTGTCCTCGCACAGCCGCCTGCACGGCAGCCAGTCTTACCGGGTGCCTTGGCTGTTCGACGATGAAGCCAGCGACGTGCTGCGCCATTTCACGAAGCTGAAGTCCACGCTGATGCCGTATTTGTACGGCACCAGTGTGGAAGCGACCCGGACGGGCGTGCCGGTTATGCGCGCCATGGTCCTGGAGTTTCCGGGCGACGCGGCTTGCGAAACGCTGGACCGCCAGTACATGCTGGGCGACTCGCTTCTCGTCGCCCCGATCTTCAACGACGAAGGCACGGCCAAGTATTATTTGCCGGAAGGCCGGTGGACCAACTTTTTGAGCGGCAACGTGGTGGAAGGCGGCCGCTGGGTGCAGGAGCGGCATGATTACTTCAGCCTGCCGCTGATGGTCCGCCCGGGCAGCCTGATCGCGGTAGGCGCGAACGACCTGCGGCCGGACTACGATTACGCCGACGGCATTGCCCTGCATTTGTTTGAACTCGGCGACGGGGAGACGGCATCCGCTTCCATTTGCGACGTTAGCGGCGTCCATGAGCTGGAAGTGAAAGTGACGCGCCAAGGCCGCACGCTGACGGTAACCGCCGAAGGAGCGGATAAACCGTGGGAGCTGGTGCTGCGCGGCATCGCCAACGTCGCGTCGGCCGACGGCGGGACGGCGTCGGAAGGAGACTTGGGCGTGACCATCGCCGTTGATCGCGGCGTCCGCGCGCTGAGCATCGAGCTGTAAACCTGGCTAATCAATTCAAGTGTACGAATAGAGTGAATAAGACAGGGCTGCCTTGCAGGTTATAGGTAGCCCTGTTTTTTTGGTTATAAGGCGAATGGGAACTTCCGTCATGCACCATTCACCATGATTCAAGCTAATATCGCTCCAGCAACAAAAATAACTGGAAAACCTCCAGTTATTCTTTAGCCACACGGTCAGAATTTAAAATTAACTGGAAAACCTCCATCTAATTTCAAGGTTTCAGCGGGTATCTGGCTGTTTTCGTGAAATTAACTGTAGTTTTTCCAGTTAAATGCTGCAAGAAAGCCGCAAAGGTAAAAATAACTGGAGGTTTTCCAGTTAATTGCGCAGGCTCAAGTAACTTTGACCCCAAAAGGAGTAACTATGAACACCAGCAAACTAAACGAGCAGATAGTAACAGTGCCGCAGAAATAAAAGTAACTATAATGCCGGAAGGGGTAACTTTTAGCACCAAGTAGATTGAACGATAATAAAAGTAACTGTGCCGCGAGGTAACTGGCATTCTAAGCGACGTAAGCGATGGATAGAGTTGGGGATGAGTAGCGGAAGCAAGAAGCAAGAAGCAAGAATTAAGAAGCAAGAAATAGCAAGAAGGCCGGACTGGGGACGGCCGGAATAGACAGAAATATGCCCCAATAAGCGGATTTTTTCCCTACCCAGATTTGCAGGGGAAAGGTAAAATCTTTGTAAACGCTTTACGCAGAGGGAGGAAGGACGAATGAAGCTGCATTTTACCGGAATCGCGGCCGAGGCGGGACTATTACCCGGAATCGGGGAGTTGGCGAAGGAGTTGCTGTTCATCGAAGCTGTAGACGGGCAGCCGGTGCGGGTGGAATTATCGGACGGAGGACTGGAGGTAGGGCTGGAAGACGGAGTCGCGTACATACGTTATGAACGAAAGCATCAGTTTTTTCGCGGGCTGGGGCTGCTCGTGCAGTATGGGCGGAACGGGAGAGCTTTTCATATTAAGGAGGAGCAGCAATTCGATACGATCGGTCCGATGTTTGATTTGTCCCGCAACGGTGTGTTGACGGTGGACAGTTTCAAATTCATGCTGCGGAAAATGGCCCTGATGGGGCTGAATTCGGTCATGCTGTATATGGAAGATACTTACGAACTCGAGGGGGAGCCCTACTTCGGATACATGCGGGGCCGGTATTCGCCGGCCGAGCTGCGGGACATCGACGATTATGCGGACCGGTTCGGCATCGAGGCTTTCCCGAGCATTCAGACGTTGGCGCATTTGGAGGAATTCCTTAAATGGGAGCCGGTATCAGGGTATAAAGATACGAAAGGAGCCCTCCTGGTCGGTGACGAAGCGGTGGAGGCGCTGATCGGAAACATGCTGGAGGCGGCCAGCGCGCCGTTCCGGAGCCGCAAGATTCATATCGGAATGGACGAGGCGGAGGAACTGGGCCGGGGCAAATATCTGGACCGGAACGGCTATCGGAGCCGGTTCGATATTATGACGGGCCATCTGGAAAGAGTGCTTGAGGACGCGCGCAGCCGCGGGTTAAAGCCGATGATGTGGAGCGATATGTTCCTCAAATTCGCCTCCGCCGACGGGAGCGAGCATTATGACGCTGACACGCCGATTCCGGAGGAGATGGCCCGCCGCATTCCGAAGGACGTCGACTTGGTGTATTGGGATTACGCCCATCAGGAGCAGGAGGATTATGAAAAGCTGATCGCCAAGCATCGTCCGCTCGGTTGCAACCTCGTTTTCGCGGGCGCGGTGTGGGTGTTTAACACGTTCGGCGTTAATTACGGCCTTTCGCTGAACGCGACCGATGCAGCTCTTCAGGTTTGCAAAAGAGAGGGAATTCGCGAAGTATATGCGACAATGTGGGGCGATGACGGTATGGAGAGCAGCCCGTTCGGAGCGCTGCTGGGCCTGCAGTTTTATGCGGAATACGCTTATACGGCGGGCAAACCGGCTTGGGGGCAGGTGGCGGAGCGCGTTAAGTTCTGCACTGGGATCGAGGCGGAAACGTTCTTGAAGCTGAAGTACCTGGACGAGACGCCGGGGGCGGAGCCGGACAACCGGAAACAGAGCAATCCTTCGAAATTCCTGCTGTACCAGGACGTGCTGCTGGGCCTCTTCGACAAACAGATCGAAGGGCTGGGGATGTCCGCCCACTATGCGAAGCTGGAGCAGGACATCCTAAGCGGCCGTAGCAAGGACGCGGAGCTGGATTACATCTTCGAGGTGCCGGAGAAGCTGTGCGCGGTGCTGAAGCGGAAAAGCGAAATCGGCACCGAACTGAAGCGGGCTTATGACGCCGGGGACTGCGCGAAGCTGAGAGCGATTGCGGAGGACGTGCTGCCGGCTATCGCGGAGGACGTGAAGGAGCTCCGGGCCGCGCACCGGAGGCAGTGGCTGCGTATGTTCAAACCGTTCGGCTGGGAGGTGCTCGACATCCGCTACGGCGGGGTCTTGACCCGGCTGGATACGGCTTGCGTCCGGCTGCTTGATTACGTGGAACGGCGCATTAATGTGATCGAGGAACTGGAACAGGAACGGCTGGTGTACAGCTCGGTCAACCGGTTTAACAACAAAGGAGCGGGCTGGTGCAGTTACTATTACCGCATGGCTTCGCCGAACGTGTTTTTTCACGTGTTGAACCCTTTCTGAGAAGCAAAAGACCGGGCCGTTCAGTGAACGGACCCGGTCTTCTTGTTTCTTATGTAAGTGGAAATTATGTATACATGCCTGGAATGCCCTACGCTATTAAGCTGCGAAAGTGTTCGGCGGGATTGGATTGTTGAGCTGATATGTAGTCGAACTGGAGTATCCCCAAACCAGCCACAGAATGCCGTATACCGGAGGAAGAAAAATATTAAACAGGACATAGGTGCCGCTCTTCCCGAAAGCATTCAACAATTTCACTTGCCAGATAATTGTGAATACGATATTGGCGACCGGTACGAAGTACATGAGCACCCACCAACCGCTTTCCTTGATTAATCGCAGCTGCAGGATGTTCATCAGGATCGGAACGAAAGCAAACCAGGCGATATGGTCCAGTCCGGCTTTCTTCGCCAGCGAAAAATAGGCGCCCGCAAACAAGACATACATCGCGATTGCGAGCAAAAATAAAAACCACATACAAATACCCTCCCTCAAAATGAAAAAATAAATTTCAAACCGGTTTATATAATTCTACAATAAACGCAAATCACCTCCTTAATCTACAATTTTTTTCGCCCTTTTTGTCAAATTTACTGTGACAGTGATTCAAATATGAATATTAAACACTTTGATGCTTTGTCTTCTATATGAGTTGGTGCCGCCGCGGAACCTAGAGGAGTTCCTTCCGCTTCTTGAGATACAGGTACAGAATCAGGCTGGCCAACGAGCAGATCACGGCGCAAAAGCCGATGAAAGAATAACCTGCCTGTAATCCCCGAAGCAATCCGATCTCCGAGCCTTGGCTCGTTATAAAGAGCAGCTTGATGCCGTCGGTGATGGCCCCGATCAAGTAATTACCGAGGACGCTGCCGACCCCTATCATCGTGACAATGAAGCTGATGGCGGTATCGCTATTTCCACGGTAGCGGTCGGCGATCAAGGCCATGACGGTCGGATAGACGGGTGCAATGCCGACGCCGGCAATGGCGAACAAGGCCGCACCCGGTTCCCCTGCAAGGATGGCCGCAAAGGTGCAGATCCCGGTAAATCCGGCAAATATAATCAGGGAAAGCGTATATCCGATCTTATCCGTAATCGGCCCCGCGACAAGCCGGGCAAAGGTGAAACAGAGAAAGAATGCGGATAGCATTCCGGACGCCGTGCTAGTGTCCCAGCGGTAAGCTTTTTCCAGGAAATTGACCAGCCAGCCTCCGACCGCCATTTCCGAGATGACTCCGAACGAAAGAATGGCCACCAGCAGCCAGATCACCGGATCGCGCATGAAGGATTTGACCGGGATTCGGTCTTCCTCCGCCACATTTTTAACGGGGAAGTGTCCAAGTAAGGCCGGGATCATCGGAATGAGCGACAGCAGCAGAATGACCAGGTACATACCTCTCCAATCCAGCGTGTGGCCTTCGACGGTAAGTGTCATCAGTCCGGTGGCGAGCATGGGCGCGACGATGGAACTAAGTCCGTAGAAGAAATGGGCGAGATTCATCATGGTCCCCATGTTTTTCACGAAGATCTGCGCCGCCAGCACCGCAAGGGCGATTTCCAGCATGCCGTTGCCGATGTACATAAGGAAATAGGAGCCGGACAAAGCCGGATACGTGCGGGAAAAGAACATCAATACTCCCGTAAGCGCCATAAGGCCGAAGGAGAGGGCGCTGACCCATTTGACGCCCCACTTTCGCACGAGAAAGGCGGTAAAAGAGCAGGCAAGCAAATAGCCGAGCGAATTCAGCGATAAGAGGGTTCCGATTTGCATCTCATCCAAATGAAAATCGGTCTGGATGCGCGGAATGGCGGGACCTTTCACATTTTCGGAAAATCCGAAGATAAAGAAACCGATAAAGACGGTGAGCATCGGGAAAAGAACCCGTATACTGCGTTTGGATTTAACCTGAACAGGCTGTAAATTTGCCATGTTGCCTCCATGAAGTAGGTGAATTTATGTCCGGAGCCTGGGGCTTCCGCCACAGGTGCCGAACAGGGAAAATCGTAACACAAACTCCAGGGAAGCGGCCATATAACTTTTATATTAAAATCATGCTCATAAGGAAAACCCCCTTCTCCGGTTGTCCGGTAAAGAGGGTTCCTGCCTGCTGGTTGCCGCGGGCGGTTAAGCCTGCTCGAACATCTAGCGGTTAATATCGCACTTGTTCATAATGAACGAAATTTGATTCTCCAGCCGGTTGATGCGTTCCTGCGTTTCCTGATCCCCGGCGCCTTGTCCCCGCAATTCGGCAAGCTCCTGTTTGAGCTGATGGAGATCGTCTCCGGCACTTGCGCAGTCGTAGTCGCTTTCCAGATTGTCCAGCATGGTCGTCCTCCTTGTTTGGCAGTTGTCCTTTCCCTATTATGGAGGATTATCCCGGAGTTATTCATCTCTTTGGACCGGATTACACCAGCTTTTTACGAATAGCTCCCGAGATCAGGTCGATGACCGTGATCATGACGATAATGCCGAGCAGGATGATGCCGACGCGGTCCCAGTTGCGCGAACTGAGCGCGAAAATGAGCGGAGTGCCGATGCCGCCGGCTCCGATGACGCCGAGAATGGTGGCGGACCGGAGATTGATTTCAAACCGGTATAGCGTATAAGACATAAACCCGGGCAGCACTTGGGGCAGCACGGCGAACCGTAAAATCTGCAGCCGGGTCGCTCCGGCGGCGATCAGCGCTTCGGATGGTCCCGGGTCGATTTGCTCGACTTCATCGGCAAACAGCTTGCCAAGCATGCCGACGGAGTGAAGGCCGAGCGCCAGCACGCCGGCAAAAGATCCGGGACCGACCGCTTTGATGAACAGCAACGCCATCACGATTTCCGGGAAGGTCCGAATCAGGCTGAGCAGTATTTTTCCGGAGCCGGAGGTCAAACGGGAACGGCTCATATTGGCTGCCGACCAGAACGCGAAGGGAAAGCACACAATCGTGGAGATCAGCGTTCCCAAAATGGAGATGGCCAGCGTATCAAGCAGTCCCCGCAGCAGATCTTCTCCGTCCGGCAAATAGACATAGTCCCAATCCGGCGAGAACAGGCCCGAAGCAATCGCCTTCGTCACTTGCCCGGCCGTCTCCTTGATCCCGCCGAAGGGAATGCCGACAAAGGCCCAAATGTAAACCGCGGCCAGCGCGATATAGATAAACCAGCGGAGCGGACTTTTTTTCGGCTTGGGTGCGATTTCGTTCCATGACTTTGTCATAATAGTCTCTCCCGCAGTTTTGTGCTGATATAGTCGATGATCAAGACGACGGCAAGGGTGAACAAGATAATCATGGCCGTCTTGTCATATTCAAAAAATCCGAGCGTCACTTCGTAATAGTGGCCGATGCCGCCTGCTCCTACGAGCCCAAGCACCGCCGCCGCCCGAACGTTGATTTCGAACGTGTACAAGGTGAACGAAGCGAAATGGGCCTGGATTTGCGGGACCACGCCATAAACAATAATCTGTACAAGATTTGCCCCGGCGGCGGTCATCGCTTCCAGCGGACCGGGGTCGATGGCTTCAAGGGCTTCGTAAGTAAGCTTGGCGATCAACCCTATCGAAAAGACGGACAAAGCGAAGATCCCCGGCAACGGACCGATCCCGAAGATGGCGACGAAAAGTGCGGCCAGCAGCAGGTCCGGAATCGTCCGGATCAGATTCAGCAGTAAGCGGACCGGATAATAGATCCATCTGCTCTTGATCAGATTGGCGGCGCAAAGAAGCGCCACCGGAATCGCGAAGAGCGCTCCGATCGTCGTGCCGACGAGAGCCATGCGGATCGTTTCCAGCATCGCTTCCAAAATATTGTCGAGATAGGTCCATCTCGGCGGAAACATTTCGCGGAGCAGGTCGAGCATATTGGGAAAGCCCTGAACCAGTTCGCTCAGCGTGGAATCACTCTGCACGGCGCTTCCCCAAACCAGCAGCAGGATAAAAGCCGCGGTCAGATAGTGCTTTGTTTTGCCCGGCGCTTTGGGACGGATCGGCGAACGCCGTCCCTGTTGTTCCGCTTCCAGCTTAGCATTCATACGGCGGCTTCCTCCAGCAGTTCTTCCTTGCCGAGCGGTCGTCCGTAAATCTCGGCAAATTTCTCGTCCGTAGCTTCCGACACCGGGCCGTCAAAGACGACTTCTCCGGCTCTGAGCCCGATAATCCGGGTAGCATACTGCCGGGCGAGATCAATGAAGTGCAGATTCACGATCGTCGTAATTCCGGATTCCAGATTGATCCGTTTCAAATCGTCCATGACTTGCTTGGTCGTCAGCGGATCCAGGGAAGCCACCGGCTCATCGGCCAATATGATTTTGGCTTCCTGTGCCAGCACCCGGGCGATGGCTACCCGCTGCTGCTGCCCGCCGGACAACTCGTCGGCGCGGGAGTATGCCTTCTCGGCGATATTCACCCGATCCAGCGCCTGGAAGGCCAGTTCCACATCCTGTTTTGGGAACCGGCCTACGACGGTGCGCAGGGTGGAGTGATAGCCGACCCGCCCGGCCAGCACGTTGCGGAGCACGGACGTGCGCTTCACGAGATTGAAGCTCTGGAAGATCATGCCGATATCCCGGCGGATCATGCGCAAATTTCTGCCTTTGGCTGCCGTAATCGATTTGCCGCCGATGATGATTTCGCCTTCGGTAATGTCATGAAGCCGGTTCATCGACCGCAGAAGAGTCGACTTGCCGGCACCGGACAACCCGACGATCGCCACGAATTCCCCTTGGCCGATTGTCAGATTGATATGGTTCAGTCCTTTGGTTCCATTAGCGTATGTCTTGGATACATTGCGGATTTCGATCACGCGGCATTCATTCCTTTTCAGAGGTAGTTCAAAAAGTCGGATTTTGATCACGAAGTGACTCATGAAGTCTAGTCGACATCGAATCTTGAATTCAGACAGTCCTTCTCGGTGCCGAAAACCCGGCCCTTTGAACATCTACTCTTGAAAGAGTCAGTCCAAAAAGCCGGATTTTTGGTCATTTTTTAAATTGCGGAAATACTACTCGGTCTTTACCTTCTCGCCGTATTCACGGACGATATCGAAGAGGCTGTCTTCGGATTTAACATAACCTTCGTGCGTGTAAATTTCGGAAATGATCTTGTGGCCTTCTTCGTCCTTACCGATCTCGATG
The DNA here is from genome assembly GCF_003337355.1 of Fontibacillus phaseoli. GTDB lineage: Bacteria > Bacillota > Bacilli > Paenibacillales > Paenibacillaceae > Fontibacillus > Fontibacillus phaseoli. The sequence continues at coordinate 179,128 of NZ_QPJW01000008.1, forward strand.
AAGGCGTTTTGCAGCTTCTCGATCCATTCTTGGCTCATGTCGGAACGGACGCTGATCGTATCGTTCGGAATTTTCTCCGTATAAGTCAGGACGCGCGTATCTTCAAACACGGTCGGGTAATCGTTCTTTACGATGTTCCGGGCATCCTGGAAAATCGCGGCGGCGTCAACATCGCCGTTCAGCACGGCAAGCACGCCTTGGTCATGCCCTTTTACCGTAATCGGTTCTACGTCCTTCAGCGGATCGATTCCCGCTTCCAGCAGCTTGCCTGCCGGCCATACATAACCCGCCGAGGAGGTAACGTTTTGATAAGCGATCTTTTTCCCTTTAAGGTCTTCGACTTTTTGAATCGGGGAATCTTTTTTGACGATAATCATCGCTTTATAGAAGTCGACCAGTTCGTCGGTCGGTTCGCCGGTTTCGTCCTTAACGCCAAAACGTTGCGCTTGGAGGATTACTTCGGCGGCGCCTTTCTCTTTAGCGAGTACATAAGCGGTTGGAGGCAGGAAGCCTACGTCGACTTTTTTGGAAGCCATCGCTTCAACAATTACGTTGTAGTCGGTCGACACACTGACTTCTACCGGAATGCCGATCTTGTCGGACAGCAGCTTCTCCAGCGGTTTGGCTTTGGCTTCGAGCGTATCCGCATTTTGGGAAGGAACGAATTGAACGGTCAATTTCTCCGGTGCATATCCGGTATCTTCGGAAGCCTTGTTGTTGCTGGCGTTCTCGGGTTTCGAGTTTTCCTGGCCGGCGTTAGCCGCCGCCTTGCCGCCGGTGTTCGATGCGGCTTCATTGGCACCGCAGCCGCTGATTACGGCGATGGATAAGAACAGGGGCATGATCAATTTTGTGATTTTTCTCAAAGGGTATGACCTCCACTTTTTTTTTATTGGATAATTCCAAGCCTTACTGTTCCACTATACGAAGCAACTATTAACGTGCCGTCAGCGGAATGAAAAATTTGTGTAAAGTCATGAAATTTAATATAAAGCTGCATGTCGAATGCTAGAATTTTAGAATAAAGCTTGGAGAAGGAGAGGCTGCTATGGATTCTGGGCAAACAAAAACAATTACGGTGCTGGCGACCAGCGATCTCCACGGACATCTTCATCCAACCGATTACCGGAGCCAAGGCGAGTGTGACCTCGGTTTTGGAAAGCTGGCGGCACTGATCCGCGAAGAGCGGAGGCACAGCCCCGAGTTGCTGTTGTTGGATAATGGGGATTTGATTCAGGGGTCTCCGCTGTCTTCTTTTGCGATAAAAAACAAAACGGGGGTCCATCCCGCCATCGCTGCGCTCAACGAACTGGGCTATGATGCTGCCGTGCCGGGCAATCATGAATTCAATTACGGGTTCGGGATGCTGCGCAATGTTATGAGGGATTCGGCGTTTCCCTGGTTATCGGCGGGAATAACGGCGCAGCGAAGCGGAGAGCCTGCTTTCGGCCGGCCGTATCTTATAAAAATGATAGATGGGGTCAAAGTGGCGGTGTTGGGCTTGACGACGCACTACATTCCAAACTGGGAGAACCCCGCCCATATCCAGGGGTTGCAATTTCACGATGCTCTGGAGACGGCGAAAGCGTGGGTGCCCCGTATCCGGAAGGAAGAGGCGCCGGATGTGCTGGTCGTGTCCTATCACGGCGGATTTGAGGCGGATTTGCAGACCGGCGCTCCAAGCGAAAAACCGACCGGCGAGAATCAGGCCTATGCCATGTGTACGGAGGTAGCGGGCATCGATGTGCTAGTTACCGGGCACCAGCACCGGCTCCTGGCCGGGGAAGTGCATGGGGTGACGGTCGTTCAGTCCGGTTGCAACGGCCAGACGATGGGGAAAATCTCGATTGACCTCGTTTTGGAGCAAGGCCGCTGGGTCATCCGTGGTAAACGGGCTGAACTGCTGAAGCCCGATAGGCATGTGAAGCCTGACGCCGCCGTGTTGGGCCTGAGCCAGGAGTTGGAGGAACGGACCCAGGCATGGCTGGACGAGCCGATCGGGCACAGCGAGGCCGGGATGACGTTAGCCAGCCCGTTAGCGTGCCGGATCGAAGAGCATCCCTTCATCGAATTCACCAACCGTGTACAGATGGAAAGCGCGGCGGTGTCGGTGTCCTGCACGGCTTTGCTCAGCGAAGCGTCGAAGGGCTTTGGCGAGACCATTACGCGTCGGGATGTGCTCACGAATTTTATGTATCCGAATACGCTGACCGTTCTGCGGCTGACCGGACGCGACATCCGGGCGGCTCTGGAACAGACGGCATGTTATTTCGTCATGGATGCCTATGGGAATCCCGCGGTCAACCCGGCGTATCTGGAACCTAAAGCCCAGCATTACAATTACGACATGTGGGAAGGCATTGAATATACGCTGAATATTGCCAGACCTCCCGGCTCCCGGGTCACCCGGCTGATGTATGACGGCGTGGAACTTTCCGATGAAACGGAACTGGATGTCGTTATGAACAGCTACCGGGCCGGGGGTGGCGGGGATTATGCAATGTTTTGGGGCAAACCGATCATCCGGGAGATTTTGAGGGATACCGCCGAACTGGTCGAAGAGTATATTACGGAGCGGGGGAAAATTCCGGCCGAATGCAATCAGAACTGGATAGTAGTAGCAGAGCCGTAATTTGCGTTATCATTAGGATCTTCTCCGCCGATGGAAGGATATGTTATCTTAAAGGGGGAGGAGGTCCTGTTTGTGATGATGCCTTTCACCGAGGGAAAAATTCATTATCCCGGCTATCGGCTGGGAATGTCCTATTGCCCTGAAGCCCCGCTATCCGGGGACGGGGACGAATTGTCCGGCTACCGGTTGGTTTTGGTTTTGGAAGGCGCGGGAATCATGCAGATCGGGGAGCTTGCGTATCCGGTCATGGGCTCGGCGATCTATTGTTTTCATGACCGTGAAACCGTAACGCTGCCGTCAAAGGCCCGGATTGCGGGGAAGGCCCTGTTTTTTCAGCCGGGGGTGCTTAATGAGCGGTTAAACGGTCTGCTTCCCGGCGGGGAGTCAGTCGGTCATGCCTGTGCAGAAAAAGAGATCGCCTCCACCGATGTACAGGATTTGTGGGTGCTGGAGCCGTTTTTGGATCGAGGCCAAGGCTACTATGGCGGCATTCCGCTCGATCCCTCCGTGGCAAGGCATGCGGATGAACTGCTGAAGGAGATCGGCTATAATTTGCATTTCCAACCCGATGCCCATTGGCCTTGCCGCAGCCGTTCCTATCTGTTGGAGCTGTTGTTTTTGATCCGGCGCATCTATCAACAGACGACGTTTTCGCCGGCCATCATTCCTTCCGAGGTTCCGGAGTCGGTAAAGCCGGTGCTTGAATATTTGCATACGCACTATACCGAGAAAATCAGGCTGGAAGATCTGACCTCCAGGTTTCATGTGAACAAAACGACTTTGAATGAGCAGTTCAAAAAGTCTACCGGCTTGTCCCTGATCGCTTATCTGAACAAAATCCGGATGCAGATGGCCGATTCCATGCTGCGCAACACTACACTCCCTACTACAGAAATCATGGAGCGGATCGGGTTTGCCGACGATGCTCATTTCCTGCGGAATTTCCGCAAATACTCCGGTTATTCCCCGGCGGAATTCCGAAACGCCTATTGCTGGATGTTGAATAAGAACAGTTGACGGACTTCCCCGTCCGTCATGAGAGGCACCTCTAACAGAGGCGCCTTTTTTACTGCCGATTTGCAGGAAGACGCTGCGGATTAGCAATACACAGTATCTTCCGGGGTTGATAAGATTTTATCGAACAGAAAAAAGAAAAGGGAGCTGGTCTCATGAAATGTTTCAAAGTAATGCTATGCGCAGTGCTGCTCTTTCTTGTCGGGGGGCCGCAGATGGGTTTGGCGAAAGTGCAGAAAGATCGTGAATCCTCGGCGACCATGAGCGTTAATTTTTTCAGCGAGTCCCTGCAAAAGGAAATGCAAATGAGCGTTTATCTGCCTCCTCACTACAATGCGCAGGATAAATACCCTGTTCTGTATGTGCTCCATTCCTACACGGTAAACGAAAGCCAGTGGTTCAATACCCTGAAGATTACCGAAACCGCGGACGATCTCATTTCCAGCGGAAAGATCGAGCCGATGATCATCGTCGCGCCGCGGATCAATAACAGCTTTGGGGTCAATTCCTCCGACGTGTCGGGGTATTCGGCCGCAAGCGGCAAACCGGAAGATGCCGGGGTGTTGCATACGGGCAGGTATGAGGACTATATTGCAAAAGACGTCGTCGAATTCGTCGACACTCACTTTAATACGATAAAATCACGCCATGCCCGCTATCTGGGAGGGACCTCCATGGGCGGTTTTGCGGCGCTTCATATCGGGTTCAAACATCCGGAAGTATACGGCAAGGTAGGCGGACATTCGCCGGCGCTGTTCATCGGCGATATGTGGGAGCCGCTGGAGAAGTTGGTATTCCCGAACGCGGAGGCCAGAGCGAATAACGATCCGCTTGCGCTTGCAGCCAGCCGGAAGTTGAATAAATTGAGCATTTATCTGGATTATGGCGATCAGGATGACTTTAAGGCCGCTAACGAAAAATTGGACGGCATCCTGAAGGGTGCGAAAACGAAATCTTATGAATTGCATGTCACCCCGGGCGGCCGCCATGATGATGCCTATTGGAGCAGTCAGTTGGAAAACTACTTGTTATTCTACGGGGGCTTCGACCGGGATTAAGCATCAGGTTGTTGTAATTCCCTTAATACTCCGGCTAAAATGGAGTCAAGGCGCGCACGGATTTCCGTGCGCGCTTTATTAAGGGGGCACATGTAGGATGGATACCTTTTCTTCTATAATATCTGCATTATTCTTTGTACTAGGCATATCCGCATTGTTATCCATCGTAATTACAAGCTGGCGTAACGGGATTTCGCCCATGCCGACCTCGGCGCTGGTGCGGCACGCGGCTATGGCGGAGCTTAGGCGGATCGGCGGCATTACGAACCTCGTCGAGGCTGGATCGGGCTGGGGTATGCTTGCTTTACAGGCAGCCAAAATCAATCCGGCCTGGAACATCATCGGCATCGAAAACTCGCGCATACCGCTGGCGGTTTCCCGCGTGATGGCTTGCTGGAGTTCCGTTCGCAATGTCTCTTTTCTAAGAGGGGATTTATACAAATATCCCTACGGGAAGGCGGACGTCGTCATCTGCTATTTATTCCCGGGGGCCATGAAACGGCTGGACCCGCTTTTCCGCGAAGAATTGACTGCAGGGGCTTCTGTGATCAGCATTTGCTTTGCGCTTCCGGGCTGGACGCCCGACCGGATCGTCACTTGCCGGGATATGTACCGGACAAAAATCTATATTTATAAAAAATAGTGATCATGCAAAAATCGACAAAAATCTTCCTCATGGAACAATTTTCACGACTTTTTTTACATGTCGTGACTTTTTTTGCGATTTTCTAGTTTTCGGCAAGGATATCCGCATATATAATAGATTTACTTCCGCTGCGGATTGAGGATTACCAGGCAGGCCCGGTATGGAAGAACGCTGGCAACATTGGGAGAGGTGGGTAACAAAAATGCGGAACAGAAGTATCGGAACCAAGATCATCCTGATCGTCGTCAATATCCTGTTGGCATTCGCAGTGGTAACAGCAATAGTAGCGGTGAATCAAATGAAAAAGGGCATTGAATCGTTCGCTACGGCCAAAGCAAAGAGTGATTTGGAGCTCGCACGTCAGTGGTTGGATTCGCAATATCCGGGCGATTGGGAAATCCGGGAAGGGCAATTGTTTAAGGGCGATACCAAAATGAACGATAATAAGGAAGTCGTGGACCAAATCGGACAGGCCACCGAAGATACGGTTACGATTTTTCAACAAAATAAGCGGGTTGCTACCAACGTGATGGATGGAGGGCAACGGGCGGTAGGGACGACGGTTTCCGATAAGGTGGCCGAGGTCGTACTGAAACAAGGGGAAAAGTATTACGGCAAAGCCGTGGTATTAGGCAAAAACTATCAAGCGGCTTACGAGCCGATTAAAAATTCGAGCGGCGAAACCATAGGGATTTTCTATGTCGGGGCATCCCAACATTTGATCCAGAGCATTCAGCAGGACTTCATGACGACCTTTGCGATCGTGTTTGTGGTGGCTATGCTTGTGGCTTGCGTCGTTGTCGTTTGGTACATCAAGCGCATGCAAAGACGGCTTATGGCGGTGACGCAGGCGATGGAATTGGCGGGAACGGGTGATTTTACCGCCATTATCCAGGATAAGTCGGGAGATGAAATCGGCCGATTGGGCGGCAGCTTCAACCGGATGGGGGAGAGCCTCAAGGCGTTGATCCTGCAGGGGCTGCTGGCCTCCGAGAAGGTTGCGGCCTCTACGGAACGGCTAAAAGCGGTGGCCGAGAAAACGACGGAGGAGTCATTCCGGATTGCGGAATCGATGGAACAGGTGACCGAAGGAGCCGACAATCAAACTCAGAGCACGGCGGAAAATGCCAGAGCGGTGGAAGAAATATCGGTCGGGGTCCAGAATATCGCCGAGCACGCGCTCGAGGTTTCCGAATCGGCAGTCCGCTCCAAAGGGCAGGCCGATACGGGAGCAAGCCATGTCCGCCAGACTTTGCAACAAATAAATTCAATATCTCTTTCGGTCCAGGAAACGGACCGGACGATCCAGCGGCTGGATGAGAAGTCACGGGAAATCGAAGAGATCCTGGGTCTGATCCGGGAGATATCGGCGCAGACCAATTTGCTGGCCCTGAATGCTTCCATTGAAGCGGCGCGCGCCGGGGACCAGGGACGCGGGTTTGCGATAGTCGCTTCGGAAGTAAGGAAGCTGGCGGAACAATCCGAAACCTCATCCCACCGGATTTCGGAAGTCATTCGCGAGATCGGGGAAGACGTGAAAATATCGCTCGGAGCCATGGAAACGGTGATGCAGAAGGTAACTGGCGGATTGGAGCTGGCGAAGGAGACGGACCGCAGCTTTGCCGGAATCGTAGAAAGCAACGGCCGGATCGCGGAGCAGATGGAACATCTGGCCGCCACCTCTGAGCAAATGTCTGCCGGGATTGAGGAGATCACCGCCTCGGTAACGGTCATCTCGGAAATTGCCCGGGCGACCAGTTCGAATTCCCGGCAAGTTACGCAGTCCGCTTCCACCCAGTTGGATGCTTTCCGGGAATTGAACGATTCGGCGGTTCTATTGTCGGAAGTGTCGGGGGAACTGCATCAGGCGCTCGCCAAATTCAAAATTAATGGCTAGGCAAAAGTGGACCCGTTCATTACTGAATTTGATGAAGGCCGCTCCATTTTAACTTCGCTCAAAGGCGCATGTAAAGCCCCGTCTTACGGGGCTTTTTATGCCGTTTTGGCCGGAGAAAAACGCTCAATCAGTGCATTGCGAGTCATTACGAGCCGCAGCGGAACCAGCTTTTCGGCATGCGGTCCGATGCGGTTCCCGTTTCGAGGATGAAACACCGTGAGCAATAACCTTAAGTAGTATGTAGTCAAGGAGCGGGAGGTGCCTTTTTTCAAGGGATGTGTTTCAAAACCCATTCCGTGGGTAATACCTCTGTGCAGTAAGGTGATGCCCTGCAGCGCTTTTACCTGACTGAGTTGGGGAAGAGTCCTTATCTCGGCGCAGATTTGCCGCATCGACCCTCGTACCAGCCGGGCAACGCGCAGCGCGACCTGATTGGCGTCGTAAATGCGCAACATCTCCAGAATAAGCCGGTTGTCCAGATGGAGTTCCCCGATCCAGTCGCCCGCATGGATCCAGGTGCCGTCCTGGCAAGAGATGCTTGGCCCATGATACTTGTTCACGTACATTTTACATATGCCGTATTCACCGGAATAAAGGGAGCGGGCCCGGCTGAATCGCTCAAACCATTGCTCCCAGCCCATCCAGGCCCATTGAATTACTCTTTTTAATTTTGTGGCTTCGACCGCTTCCATTGCGAGTCCTCACTTTCATTTACATATGGGGTTGTTGTCTTCAGTATATCGGTTGCCGGGAGCCGTGAAAACCGGACGGACGTCGCATTGCTGCCAGGGCGGAGGTCCAGTTATGTTCCTGGACTTGGAAACAATTTTGTAAAACAAGGGAAACGATGCGGTTTTGTAGTAAAATGAGTAAAACCATCAAAATCGGTAATGGGGGAAAGGGATGAAGGATTTTAAGGATCGATTTAGTTCCATCAGGGACAAACAAAATCAGCTTGCCCGGGAGTATCAGGATCTCATGGCAGAGTTCGAAGCAAACGATGCCCTGCGGGAAAATGAAACCTTACGCCGGGAGCATGAGGCGGTTCAGCAGCGGGTCCTCGCTTTGGAAACCCGGCTGCAACTGCTGGAAAAGGAAAACGGCTCGCTGCGCCATGCGCTCTCCGAGCAAATTTTGGACGAAAAGCTTAGTCTGATCAAGGCGTCGCGGCAGAAGCTGGAGACTTATTTTATGGCCATGGGGCAAGGGCATATGAATACGCTTGATGCCGTGGAACATGGAGCAAGGCAGCGTATCCATCAATTGTATGAACAAGCGGACAGATACTTGGGGGCCGACAAGGAGGTCATTGCCGCCAAGCTGGGACAGTTTCAGGACGAACTGAATCACCGGATGGCGGCTCATCGCCAGCGCGTGCTGACAGAGGATCGGACCATCCGCAGCGACGCGGCTCAGGGTTATGAGCGACTCGTAACGGAAGGCGTCAGCGAAGAGACGATGCAGCGGCGCATGAAGCAGAATCAGTTCGAGATGAAAATCGGCCTGAACTGGATGAACAAGCTGGGGATTTTTCTCCTCATCCTGGCGGTAGGCGCGGCATTCCAATATTCCTACTCCACCTGGTTCAACGGCTATATGAAGGGCGCCGCTTTCTTCCTGTTAGGATTGCTCATGCTGGCCGGCGGAGAGTGGCTGTTCCGTAAAAACAAGACGGTTTTCGCCATGGGGCTTTTGGGTGGCGGGATCTCGGTCTTGTACGGGTCGGTGTTCTACAGCTATTTCTTGCTTGAAATTATTGGCTTAGTTATAGGAATGATTCTTTCCATTCTGATTACGGCCACGGCCGTATTGTTATCGCTCAGGTATGAATCCCGGACGATCTGCTCTTTCGGCCTGGTGGGCGGCTATCTTCCGTTCTTTTCCTATTTGGCCGCATTCGGCCTGGAAGGAAGCGCCGTATATGTGGCGATGGGGTATTTGTTCCTGCTGAATGCGTTGATCCTGTTGATTTCGTTCCGCAAACGCTGGGTCGTCGTGAATTACATAAGTTTTCTGTTCAATATGGTTTCCATGCTGGTGCTCGTCTCGATCGCGGAGCATACGGCGGTCGGCATGCTTTATGCCGTCGTTACATTTGTTATGTATCTGGGAATTACCTTGTACGTTCCGTTTAAGAATAAAACCAAACTGACCTGGTGGGACTTTGCTTTACTGGCCCTGAATACGGTCATTAACTGCGTAACGTTATACAGCTTATTGTTATCAGCGGATTGGGATGATTTTAGCGGCTTGCTTGCGCTCCTGTTCTGCGTATCCTATTTTGCGCTTGCGCGGTTGTCCCGGAGACACGTGCATCAGGAAAAGGAGACTCGACTGTTCTTCTACGGCACTTCCCTGACCTTTTCGCTGCTGGTCATTCCGTTCCAATTCGGCATCCATTATATGTCGTTGGCATGGCTGATCGAAGGCATGATACTCACGATGCTGGGGCATCTTTACCGTTACCGGCAACTGGAGCGTACCGGCTGGGGCATTGTGGGGCTGTGTCTGGGCATGTTCCTGTTTGTCGATAGCTTTCTTAGCTTATTCAATACGGACTCCTTTGATTTTTCCTGGAAGTATACCTTCGTTTCGCTCGGGCTTGTTGTGCTTGCCTTATTTTACGCTTTCCGCTTGCAGGATGAAGGAGATGCCCGACGGTACAGGCCGGGGGACAGATCTCTGCTTTCCGTATTTAAATATGTGGCGCTAGTCAACATCTGGTTGTATCTGGTCTATGAGACAGGACGAATTTATAAGCGAATCATGCCTGAGGGTTCGGAATTGTACGATTTCTATAAAATCCTGCTAATTGCCGCCGTCACTCTAATTTTGGCCTATGCCATTGCCAAAGTGGCCGTCCTTTATGACACCTTCGTGAAGTATTACGTCCGCATCTTGCACGGGTTCGGCTATCTCGCGTGCCTGGCGGTGACTTTGACGGTTCCGTCGCTGCATGCGAACGGTGCGTACAATTCCGCGGAGAACTATGTGGCGCTGATGATTCTCATCGGTTTCAATCTGCTTGTCTTCTTTAGCGGCCGCGACTTGATCATCGGCATTCTGGAGCCGCATCCGGGCCAGCGGGAATGGTACCCGGTCATCGCGGGTATCTACTTGTTCGGCATCATGACCGCCTTTTTGGGCGTTCAACTCCGGTTTGGGGACATCGGATGGCTGTTCAGCACCGTATATCTGCTGCTCGCGATCGGTTATATCACTTATGGATTCCGCTACAAATATTTGTTGATCCGGCGGATCGGCCTGGGCTTAACCTTGTTTTCGACCGGCAAAATGCTGCTGTTCGACTTGCAACTGATGACCACCGGCAGCAAGATCGCTGCATATTTTTGCTTTGGCATCGTCTTGTTGGGGATTTCCTATATTTATCAAAAGGTATCCAATAAATTAGGAGCGGCGCAGGAAGCGGATTCCGCGGCGGATTCCCAGGGTTAAGCACAAAGGAGCGCCTGACTTTATGACCATTTGCAAGAATTTCTACTCTCGGCATCTACCCGGATTTCTCATTTTGTTGACTTGCGCAATCATAGCTGCAGGATGTTCGAAGCAAGAGATTTCAGGGAACCCTCCGGTTTCCGAACCGGGTTCGAGTTTGGGTTCGAGTCCGAGTCCGGTCTCGGGGGCCCCGGTCAAGGTTCAAGCAGAACAGGCTGGTGCCAATACCGCAGAGACTGTCGTCCCCGGCCGCTACCTCATTTCGAATTACAGTCCGTCTAACGCCGGTGTTGCCGAAATTACCGCTTCGCCGGAAGATCCGGGGAGATATCACCTAAGCGTGTCTGTTGTCAGGGGCTATTCGCATCATATCGGGTCGATGGAATCGGATTTTGTATGGGATGGGGAGCTGGGCAGGTTCAGGCTGACGGATGAAGAATACGAGGACGTTGATTTGGAGTTTGCCGAAAATTCCCTGACCGTAGATTATGAAGGAGAAGGATTTGGAGGCGCGAACGCCGAGCCGAAAGGGACCTACTATTTATCCAATACCGGTGCGGAGGATGCCCCGTTTTTGACCGGTTTATTTGATCTTACCGGGCTTCAGGAAGCTTACCGGCACGGGCTCTCGGATGTATACAGCTATGAATTGGATGAGGAAATGCTCTTGTTGCTTGTGCGTTCACGCGATAACGAAGACCGAAGCGAAATTGCGGAGGAACGCCTGGCGTTGTATGATGGCTCGTCCCGAAGCTTGGAGGCGTTGGGTGAGGCATCCGAACCTCATATGACCAGCAACAGGGAACTGCTCCTAAGCTTGGGAGCCGATGAGCATCTCATCTATCAGGTGCTGTACAAAACGTACAATGACCGGTTGCTTTCTTTGGAGATGGGGAAGTTTGACGAGGGGCGGCCGGGATTCCACGACACGGACGATTATAGATTAAGCGAGCAAGAGGCCTTCTATATCGCAACCGGAGTGGAAGGTACGACACGATTTGAAAGTAATGCGAGGGATGAGAACGATATCGGTTCCATATTCATCGCTGAAGTGGACTCGGTGAATGAAGAGACGTTGACCGTTCGCTTCTACGAACTTGTACGAGACGGTGAGGGAGAAGAACATATTGTGAACACGGATCGGCTGGAGGTAAACCGTGCTTCCGGCCGGGTTGACTAACTAACTTTTATAGCTAAGAATATGCCCCCGGAACCGGACGCGGCGGTCGTGCTGATGACCCTATCGCGTTGGTTCCGGGGCCTTTTGCCGTACTGTGACATGCTTCGAAAATGTAACTTAGTAAGCTCGAGCTTCGTTTAAGTAGAAGTAAAAGTAAACGCGGAATGAGGCGGATGACGCTTCATTGAATTTATACTTTGTGTATAATAAGGCCAATACATAGACAACGAATCGCCACGGGGTGAGGCCGGTGCGTAAGAAGGCGTCGCTAGAATCTCGCGGGACGGAAAGAAGGAAGTGTAACCGGATGACTACGCTGCTCATCGTGGAAGATGACATTAGTTTGAACAAAGGAATTGCGCTCACCCTGGCTCAAGACGGAATCACGATTGAACAAGCCTACGATCTGGCGACTGCGGAGCGCAGGTTTGCAGAGGGCGCTATTGACCTGATCGTGCTGGATGTCAATCTGCCGGACGGCAGCGGGCTCGATTTCTGCGAGAAAATCAGGGCGACCTCCCCGGTGCCGGTGATCTTTTTGACGGCGAACGATATGGAATCCGACATCGTCCTGGGTTTCGAGTTGGGCGGGGATGACTATATCACGAAGCCGTTCAGCCTGATGGTGCTGCGCTCAAGGGTGATGGCGGTGTTGCGCCGGAGCCGTGCGCTGTATGAAGACAAGCTGACGCTCGGCCCGCTCAGCCTCGATTTCGGAAAAATGGAGTTCCGCAAGTCAGGCGTCAGCCTGCAGCTAAGCAAAACGGAGCAGAAGCTGCTGAAAGTGCTCGTGTCCAACCGGGGCCAAATTTTGACGAGAGAGCAGTTGATGGATCAGGTATGGGATCGGGAAGCGGAGTTTGTGGATGAAAATGCCCTGACGGTCACGGTGAAAAGACTCCGCTCCAAAATCGAGGACGACCCGTCCTCGCCCATTTACATAAAAACCGTGTACGGACTGGGCTATCTCTGGACCCGGACCGAAGAGGCCCACCATGCGGACTAACCATGAACGCCGCCGTGCCTTCCTTTATACGGTCTATGGTGGGGCTTTTGCGCTGCTGACGGCGGTTTATATCGGTATCGTGACGTATGTTACCGAATTTGATACGGCAACGGGTTGGGCTTCGGCTTTGTTCGTGCTTTCGATGCTGATCCTGGGCGGCGCCCTTGCTTGGACGGTGAAGGCGGAGACCTCCGTTACCGCCGAGATGCTCAATGAGATTGTCGACCGGGCCATCAGCGGCCAGCCGCGTCAAACCGGGTATACGGAGAGCGTGGTGTCATCCCTTGAGCATAAAGTGACCCGTTATTTTGAAATGTCGAGTACGCACAAACAAAAGCTGGACGCGGAAAAAAGCAGCATCAAAGCACTGATCTCCGACATCTCCCACCAGACGAAAACCCCTTTATCCAACATTATTTTATATAGCGGGCTGCTGGAGGAAACCCCTGGGCTTAGCACGGAGGCCCGCCAGCATGCCGCAAGCATCCGGGACCAGTCGGCGAAGCTGGGTTGGCTGATCCAGTCCCTGGTCAACATGTCGCGGCTGGAAAATGGCATTATCGCGATCCGGGATGACCTGCATCCGGTAATCGGTACGATAACGAAAGCCGTCTCGCAGGTGTATGCCGGCGCGGAGCAAAAAGGGATCGACGTCCGAATCCATTGCGATCCGGGGACGATGGCCAGGCATGACCCGAAATGGACCGCGGAGGCGCTCGTTAATCTGCTGGAGAACGCGGTAAAGTACAGCAAACCGACCGGAGGAAGGATTGACATTACGGCCCGGGCGAACGAGATGTTTACCCGGATCGATATCGCCGATACCGGCATCGGCATTGCGGAGAGCGAATGGAATGACATTTTCAAGCGGTTCTACCGCAGCAAGGAAACGTCGCAGTATGAGGGCGTCGGCATTGGTCTGTACCTGTCCCGCGAAATTCTCACGGCCCAGGGCGGATATGTCAAAGTATCCTCTACGCCTGGCGTGGGATCGGTGTTTTCGGTGTTTTTGCCGGCGATTTGAGGCGCAATATGTCCGTTCCGTTATTTTTCAGACACCGGGGTGTCAGATTGATTTGCTACATTAAGTCTGTACCGTCAGGTATGGACTTTTATGTTCTTGAATAGCAAAGATACGTTTCTGAAGGAGGACAGGACATGTCCATTTTGCAAATCGATCAGTTGAAAAAATATTACGGTCATGGCGTTTCGGTCGTCAAAGCACTGGATGGAATTACATTTTCCGTGAACCGGGGCGAATTCGTCGCCATCGTCGGAACGAGCGGAAGCGGCAAAAGCACGCTCCTGCACATGATGGGAGGGCTGGACCGGGCGACGGAAGGCAAGGTTTACGTCGACGGGAACGATATTTTCGGCATGAATGACGAGCATCTCACGATCTTCCGACGCCGGTCGGTCGGGTTTGTTTTTCAAAACTATAATCTGATTCCGATCCTGAACGCTTATGAAAATATTGTGCTGCCGATCGAGCTGGATGGGACGCCGGTGGATAAAGAACATGTCGATCGGATTATCGGTGCGCTAGGGCTGAAGGACAAAGTCCGCAATTTACCGTCCAACCTGTCGGGCGGACAGCAGCAGCGGGTGGCGATTGCCCGGGCGCTGGCGACGAAGCCGTCCATCGTGCTGGCGGACGAGCCTACCGGCAACCTGGATAGCAAGACCAGTCAGGAAGTGATGATTCTTCTCAAGCAGTTAAGCGAGAAGTTCGATCAGACGATCGTAATGATCACCCATAACGAGGAAATCGCTCAGACGGCGGACCGGATCATCCGGATCGAGGACGGCAAAATCCTGGCCCGTCCGGAACCGCTCCGCGGAGCCGGGAGGTAGGCCATGAACATTGCGACCAATCATGGAAAAGCCGTTACCCGGCTGGCCAAGCGGAGCTTTCGGACCAATCGGATGCGTAACCTGATTATTATCTGTGCCGTCGTATTGACGACCTTGTTAATTACGTCGGTGTTCACGATGGGCTTCAGCATTAACCGGTCCATGGAACAGACGCAGATGAGGACGGCGGGGGGCGATTTCCACGGCAGTTTTAAATACTTGAGTCCGGAAGAAGCCGACAAGCTGGCACAGCATCCTTCCATTAAACAGTATGGGAAAGCCGTGCTCATCGGGTACGCCGTTAATGATGAATTTCGTGCCTCACGTTTGGAGATCAACCAGATTGACGAGAACATAGCCAAACATAGCTTTATCCGGTTAGAGGAAGGTAAACTGCCCGAGGGCGAAAATGAAATCGTCCTGAACACCTGGGCGCTTGATTTGCTTGGCGTACCGCATCAATTGGGGGCCAAGGTTGATCTGGATATGGATATTAACGGCGAGCAGGTATCACGAACCTTTGACTTGTCCGGATATTATGAAGCGGATCAGTACCTTGCCATGTCGGGGCTGGCTTTTTTATCGGAAGCCTTTGTCCGGGAGAATATCTCGCATATCGATCCGGAGCAAACGAAGCAGACCGGCACTTATGTAAACACAACGCGGCTGGATGTCATGTTCAATAACTCCTACGGGATTGAGGACAAAATCAAGAAAGTGATGTCGGACACCGGAATCAAGGCGGATTACGGGGTGAACTGGGCGTACTCCAGCGTGGGAATTTTCGAGAATCCTATGAATGTACTGCCTTATGTCGGGCTGATCCTGATCATTATGTTGAGCGGATATTTGCTCATCTACAATATTTTTCATATTTCGGTGGTCCGGGACATTAAGTTTTACGGCCTGCTGAAAACGATCGGGACGACGCCAAGGCAGCTCCGGAAGATTATTACAATGCAGGCGAACCGGTTGTTTTTGACCGCGTTGCCGATCGGACTTGCTTTGGGCTATGGGGTCGGCCTTTGGCTTATGCCCATGATGAAGAGCTTCTCATTAATGGAGGAGGAAAGCGTATATTCAATTAGTCCGTTAATTTTCATAGGCGCTGCGCTTTTCTCTTATCTTACCGTTCGGATCGCTGCCAGCAAACCCGGCCGCACCGCCTCGCGCATCTCGCCTGTCGAAGCGGTAAGATTTACCGGACTGAGCGGTACGGGCCGCAAAAAGACGAAGCGGTCGACGCAAGGGGCCAAGCTGTCCCGTATGGCTCTGGCCAACCTGCTCCGGCATAAAAAGAAGCTGATTCTGATGCTGGCCTCTTTATCGTTAAGCCTGATATTGTTTAGCATTATCTATACGGTGATTTCTTCGTTCGATGTGAATAAGTACCTGAGTGCATTTATTTCGGGAGATATCGTCGTGAAGGAAATGCCGGATCGAAGTCAACGTTACTCGGAGGGGGGGACCGCCGCGCTTACGGACGATGTTGTAAAATCGCTGGGGGCTATCGATGGGGTAAAGAGTGTGGATAAGGTTTACTTTCAAGGCGATCTTTTAAAAATTAACGAAACCATCAGACAGACGCTTGAACCGTTTGCTGTCAATGAGGATCCCCAAATGCCGATATTCACGTCCATTCTGAGCAGGGGAAGTATTGAATTGCAGGTGCACGGGATTGATCCGGGCTGGTACGATGTAATCCATAATGGCGATATCGTTTCAGGAAGTTTTGATCGTGGGAAATTCGCCACCGGAAATTACGTGTTGGTTACGGAAGCGTTACTGGACGGAGGGAATGACGTGTATGCGGTCTATTACCGGCCCGGCGACCGGATCAAGCTGGACAGCATGGACAAAAGCTATGAAGTCATGGCGGTGCTCAAGTCGAATGCGCTTTATGCAGCAGGAACCCAGTCCTATAATAGTGCTGGATTCAAAGTATATTTCCCGGCGGAAGAGTTTGCCCGTTCGATAGAAAATCCCGGCATCATGTCAGCGACCCTTCATGTCGATCCCGCCAAGCTGGAACAGGTGATGAGGACGGTTCAGAGTATGGTCGATTCCAATCCGGATTTGATGATGAAGTCCCGGGAAGACTACAAAAAAGAGATGGACGGCTTCATTCGAATCTTCCAGACGATCGGTTACGGACTCAGTCTCATTATTGCGCTCATCGGAATTTTGAACTATATCAACACGGTAATCACCGGCATCATGTCGCGCCGTAATGAATTCGCCATTCTGGAAAGCGTTGGGATGACCCGCAAGCAATTGAAAAAAACGCTGATCTTCGAAGGCTTGTACGGGGTTTTGCTTGTCGGCCTGATCGGCGGCACGGCCGGGTTGTATCTTACTTACCGCGTTGCCAAGAGCATTTCGGAGAATATGGCCTTTACGGTATTCCGCATGTCCGTTTGGCCGATCGCTTCCGCTGTTCCGTTGCTGGTGGCCATCTCCCTGGCCATAACCCTCGCGGCGTACCGCTGGCTGTCCAAAGCCTCGATCGTGGAGCGGCTACGGGAGGCGGAGTGAGCGGGAGTTTTATATTAAAGTATTAAAAGTATAATAGTGAAAACCTCCAATATATGATTTGGAGGTTTTCTTCTTTTAAGAGTCTTTTAACAGAACAATAAAAAAGCCAGCTTTATAAGCTGGCTCAGATTGTCGAGAAACCCATGGTCAAACTTAGACCATGGGTTTCTCTTTAGGTTATGGAATGGGTGAAAAGGGGGGAACGAGAGGTTACCCCCGT
>NZ_QPJW01000009.1 GCF_003337355.1 Fontibacillus phaseoli
TGGAGAGAAACGAAGTAAATGCGTTTAAAATTGCCGTATAACTCCGTCTAACTAAGGTTTGATCCTAAAGTGTCCAATATTCGGGGGCCCGGCCGTTAACTGTAGCTTTTCCAGTTATTCATCGGCTGCATGAGCAGTTGCCGTAGACATCTTGATTTCAAGCTGTGTTTTCTACAGTATTATTTGCTGTTTATCCTCAATTTGCTCAACTGCTCATTTCTCAACTGCTCGATTGCTTGATATTGTCCGAATAAAAGCCCCTGCCTCCGCGTTGATGCCGGAAGCAGGAGCTTTTATTCTTAATTACAGTCGGGCGTTCTTCCGCACTTTTTTACGGAATTTTCTTAAGCCCTTTTCCTCCGCATTCTTCTACGCACTCTTCTTCCTCAGCTTCCTCTTCTTGCTCCATTCCGCCTAGCCGTTTACTATTTCGCCGCCATTGATATGGAGCACCTGGCCGCTCATGTAAGAGGAATCGTCCGAACCCAGGAAAACATAGGCGGGAGCCAGTTCCTCCGGCTGGCCGGGGCGCTGCATCGGCGTATCGCCGCCGAATTTGGACACCTGCTCGGCATCGAACGTGGATGGGATCAACGGCGTCCAAATCGGGCCAGGGGCCACCGCATTCACACGGATGCCGGTCTTGCCGACAATATTCATCGAAAGCGCGCGCGTGAAGCTTACGATCGCGCCTTTGGTAGACGAATAGTCGATTAGACTCGGGTTCCCCTTATAAGCGGTAACTGAAGCCGTGTTAATAATGGCGCTGCCTCTTTTCAAGTGAGGCAATGCCGCCTTCACAAAGTGAAACATCGCGAATATATTCGTGCGGAACGTTCGCTCCAACTGTTCTGTTGTAATATCCTCAATGCCTTGCTGAGGGTGCTGTTCAGCCGCGTTGTTAATCAGGATGTCCAAGCCGCCGAGCGTATCGACCGTCTGCTTGACCGCTTGCCGGGCAAAATTCTCGTCCCCTACGTCACCGGGGATAAGCAAGCATTTGCGCCCCTCCTCCTCAACCTCCGCTTTGGTTATATTCGCGTCATCATGTTCATTTAAATAGACGATCGCGACGTCCGCACCTTCCTTGGCGTAGGCCACAGCAACCGCACGGCCGATTCCGCTGTCGGCCCCGGTGATCAAGGCTACTTTATTCCGCAGTTTACCCGCGGCTAGATAGGCGCCCTCGTATTCGGGGCGGGGATGCATTTCCGATTCGATCCCAGGCTGCTGGTTCTGGTGCTGGGGAGGCATCGTTTGTTTTGACTGTCCGTTTCCTGACATGTTGCATTCTCCTTCCATTGGCTCGTAGTTTCCTGTTATTACACGTCTAGGATAAGCCTATGCAGTGAAGTCTATGCCGAATCATAAACAACGCAGGATCATCCTGCATGAAAAATCCAGCAGAAGGAATGAGTAATCCTGCAGCCTGCACGAAGTTATCACGCTTCAAGAACTAACTTACCACCGGAAGGAATAACCCAAACACACCAAACGATTAGACCGGTATGCCAAAATGCTGAAAAAACCAGGAATCATCACGTATTCGCCGAACTGCATATTTTTCTTTGGATAAAGCGACCCTATCCAAGATTGCGTTCTCATTATGCAAAATATCCAGCCCGAAAACCTGAGACACGAGCTCCCGGCAACTTGCGATACGTATGTCACTAAAGTGAAGATGAGAAATACTCAGCAAATCTTCTCCCCATTGGTTGCTACTGTCGTCATTAGGAAAGTTTTGCCTAAATACTACTTTCAGCAAAACTCCGGAAACGAGACGACAGCTTCCTCCCAGCAGCCATATTCTAAGCGAAAATTCGGCTGCTTCGAGTTCTTTGCTAAGGAATCCCTCTTCCATCCCTCCGATTTCCTGAAACTTCGCCCGGCTGACGGCAAAACATTCCCAGGAAAGCCATGACAATTCATCCCCTTGTCCGATCCAAGGGAAGCTTTGCACGGAATGAAGAAATAGGCCTTCATAACTGCAAGGCGGCTTCCTTCTGGACGATTCATGGATCGTCAATTGCGGTGATACGCAATCCGCCTCTCCCACCATGAGCGGCATGAGCAGCAACTCCATCCAATCGTCTTCGAAATACAAACGGGGACTGCAAAAAATTAAATATTCCCCGGAGGCATGAGCAGCAGCCAAATTACGGGAAGGCAGGCCTTTGTGTCCCTTAAGCAGCTTTACCGGCTGATGAAACCTATAATTCATCAGAAAATCGCAGCATCCGTCAATCGAGTCTTCGTTTACGATAATCACTTCATAGGGTAGACAGGTATGGGAAACCTTCAGTGACTCCATGGTCATGAAGAGATCCACACCGCTGTTTTTGACGGGAATAATGATGGATACAGGGGCTTGGCAAGGCATGATAATTCTCCTTAAGTTCGGAAATAATATCTTTACGCAGTACCATGATGACGCTAACAACAGACTAGTCTTAGGTTCCATAATAACCCAATTCATGCTTTCAGTAAACACAAACAAAACTGATAGTTTATTATCTTTACCTCTCATTCTATCTATGGTAAATATAGGAGGGGTTATATGGACTACGATGCTTTAGGCAAAAGATTGCGGCAAGAGCGACACAAAATGAATTGGACCCAGGAAAAACTCGCTGAAAAGGTCGAGGTTTCCGATGCATACATAGGGCAAATCGAGCGCGGCGAACGCAGCCTGTCGTTGGAAACGCTCGTCAAATTGGCCAATCAGCTGGGTGTGACTGTCGATTATTTGCTGCATGATTCGATTGAAATTAGCGACGATCAGTTTATGAACCAGATCCGTCAAATTATGCTAGACCGTTCTCCCAAGGAAAAGCAGCTTGCGCTTGATGTGATGAAGCTGATGTTCGCCCATTTGGACGATATGGAGACAAAATAAATTCAACAACAAAAGCCTGCCGGTGAACCGGCAGGCTTTCATTATGTACTTCTATCATCCATCTTTTAGATAATATCGCTGTATACCATAAAGAAAGAGATCAACAGCACGCAAACACTCAGCAAAGCGCTGAAAGTACGGAGCTTGCCAGCCGCTTCCTGAGTTCCTTTATTGGAACGGATCCCTTCAAGCGTTTGCCGGAGAGGTTTGCCCATAATGCCGCTGAACGCACCGATCGCCAGGAACAAAACCACGACGACGATCATCCAGGGAACGGAATAATCCCCCTTGCTCATCAAGTAACCGCCGGTCAGCAGTTGGATGACCAAGCCGACTTGCGCATAGGTATTCAACGTCTTGACGGTCGCAACCGTTCCTTCCTGCGCCGCAGGTGCGAGCTTGCTCACTTTAACGAACACCAGAGGCAGGATCAGATAAAACCCCAATGATAAAGCTCCCACGATGTGGAGAAAGAGCATAACACCAAACATCTTCTATCACAACCGCCTTTCATCGTCAATTATATTTATTACAATCTATTATACCCATAGTTTACCTCAAAAGAAAGGAACCCCCTGAATGGGAGGGTTCCTGATTTTTCACATGTTCACACTTCAGACACGATTAACCTTGAACGACAGAAATCACATTGCGGACCGAAGCTGCCGATTTATCCAACGCCGCTTTTTCGCCTGCGGTAAGCTCCAACTCGAAAACCTTCTCGATTCCTTCGCCGCCCAAAATAGCGGGAACGCCCATAAACAGACCGTCGTAGCCGTATTCGCCTTCCAACAGAGCGATGACCGGCAGAATCCGTTTTTTGTCCTTCAGAATCGCTTCCGTCATTTGCACCAGCGAAGCAGCCGGCGCATAATAGGCGCTGCCATTGCCTAGCAGGTTAACGATTTCGCCGCCACCCACGCGCGTGCGCTGCACGATCGCCTCGATGCGTTCCGCGGACAGAAGCGTGTCGATCGGAATGCCGCCGACGCTGGAATACCGCACGAGCGGAACCATGTCGTCGCCGTGTCCGCCAAGCACAAAGCCGCGTACGTCTTCAACCGAAACGTTCAGCTCTTGGGCTATAAACGTGCAGTACCGCGCAGTATCGAGCACGCCTGACTGGCCGATGACGCGGTTTTTCGGAAATTCGAGCGCTTGATAAGCAGCATACGTCATTGCGTCGACCGGGTTGCTCAAGATAATGACGGTGGAATCCGGGCAATATTTCTTCACGTTTTCGCATACCGAGCGAACGATTCCCGCATTTGTGTTAACGAGATCATCGCGGCTCATCCCCGGCTTGCGGGCGATCCCGGCCGTAATGATGACAATGTCGGAGCCCGCTGCGTCTTCATAAGAAGACGTGCCGACGATATGGCTGTCAAAGCCTTGAACGGGACTCGCTTCAAGCATGTCGAGCGCCTTGCCCTTCGTCGGATTCTCCAACGGCGGAATATCTAACAGAACGACATCCCCAAGTTCTTTTTGCGCAAGCATTAGCGCGGTCGTCGCCCCGGTAAAGCCGGCGCCGACAACCGTAATTTTTTTGCGTTGAATAGCCACGTTGGTCAAGACCTCCTACATGTTTTTAATGACTTGATCCGCAAATTCGGAACATTTCACTTCGGTTGCGCCTTCCATCAGGCGGGCAAAGTCGTAGGTTACGGTCTTGTTGTTGATAGAGGTCGCCAGGCCTTTATAAATGAGATCGGCCGCTTCCTGCCAACCCAGATGCTCAAGCAGCATCACGCCGGACAAGATCACCGAGCCCGGATTCACTACGTCGAGATCCGCGTATTTCGGCGCCGTGCCGTGCGTGGCTTCAAAGATCGCATGACCTGTCACATAGTTGATATTCGCTCCAGGGGCAATGCCGATGCCGCCGACTTGGGCCGCCAAAGCATCGGACAAATAGTCGCCGTTCAAGTTCAATGTCGCGATGACGTCAAAATCGGTTGGACGCGTCAACACCTGTTGCAGTGCGATATCGGCAATCGCATCCTTAATAATGATTTTGCCGGCGTCCTGCGCTTCCTTTTGCGCCTGATTGGCAGCGTCGGTACCGGACTCTTCCTTGATCCGGTCATATTGGGCCCAAGTGAACACTTTATCGCCAAATTCGGCCTCAGCCACTTCGTAGCCCCAGTTTTTGAACGCGCCTTCCGTAAATTTCATGATATTGCCCTTATGAACAAGGGTCACGCTCTTCCGGTCATGTTTAACCGCATATTCAACCGCAGCACGGACAAGGCGTTTGGAACCTTCTTCCGATACCGGCTTGATACCGATTCCGGACGTTTCCGGGAAGCGGATCTTCTTGACGCCCATTTCGTTTTGAAGGAATTGAAGCACCTTCTTCACTTCTTCGGAGCCTTCTTTATATTCGATCCCCGCGTAAATATCCTCGGTATTTTCCCGAAAAATAACCATATCCACGAGTTCCGGACGCTTAACAGGGGATGGTACCCCATCGAAATAACGGACAGGTCGAAGACATACGTACAAGTCGAGCTCTTGGCGCAGCGCCACGTTTAAGGAGCGGATTCCGCCGCCGATCGGCGTAGTCAGGGGTCCCTTGATCGCCACAATATACTCGCGGATAGCGGTCAGCGTATCGGCCGGAAGCCACTCTCCGTATGTATTGTAGGCCTTCTCTCCTGCGAATACCTCGTACCAGGCGATGCTCTTTTCGCCGCCATAAGCTTTTTTCACCGCGGCATCCAATACGCGTTTGGACGCTTTCCAAATGTCGCGGCCCG
Source organism: Fontibacillus phaseoli (assembly GCF_003337355.1). Classification (GTDB taxonomy): domain Bacteria; phylum Bacillota; class Bacilli; order Paenibacillales; family Paenibacillaceae; genus Fontibacillus; species Fontibacillus phaseoli. The sequence continues at coordinate 5,659 of NZ_QPJW01000009.1, forward strand.
TTCCGTCACCCTCGATAAAAGGAATGATCGGATTATTCGGCACTTGAAGCTTACCGCCTTCGATAACGATTTTTTCACCTTCGGTAGGAAGGCTAAACTTTTCCAATTGCAACATGTGTATGTTTTCCTCCTCATAACAATTTGGTATTGACGGGAATTCGCGGTTACGAAATTCATTTTAACATAAATGGCAACCCGGTTTCCCGGGTTGACCAAATGTACTATCGCAAATCGATCGGAATATATCGCTGATTAGTCACGCCCGTATACTCCGCGCGAGGCCGAATAATACGATTGTCGTCCAATTGTTCCAAAATATGGGCGGTCCAACCCGAAAGACGGCTGATCGCAAAAATCGGAGTGAACAAATCCCTTGGAATGCCAAGCATCGTATAGACGGAAGCGGAATAGAAGTCCACGTTCGGCTTCAGCCCTTTTTGACCGGTAACAAGCTCCTCCACTTTGACCGAAATGTCGTAAAGTGTGGAATCGCCTTTCATTAGGCCAAGCTGACGCGACATCTTCTGCAGGTGTTTCGCCCGCGGATCCCCGTTCTTGTAAACACGATGTCCGAATCCCATGATTTTATCCTTATTGGCCAGCTTCTTCTGGATATAAGATTCGGCGTTGTCCAGGGTGCCGATTTCGCCAAGCATCTGGCTAACGGCTTCATTAGCCCCGCCGTGCAACGGTCCTTTCAGCGTACCGATCGCGGAAGTCACGCCGGAGTAGATATCCGACAGTGTGGCTATCGTGACGCGGGCCGAGAAGGTGGAAGCGTTCAATTCGTGATCCGCATGCAATACCAGCGCTTGATCCAAAGCGCGCACCGCCACCGGATCCGGTTCTTCCCCCGACAGCATGTAGAGGAAATTATGCGCGAGTGACACGTTCTTCAATGGGGCGACAGGCTCCTTGCCGTCGCGGATCCGGGCGAAGGCGGCAATTAACGTGGGCAGTTGGGCTTGCAGCTTAATGGCCTTATGCTGATTGCTTTCCCGGGTGTTCTCATTCGCATGTTCATCGTACAAAGCAAGAGCCGATACGGCGGTACGGAGGACAGCCATCGTATTGGCATTGCCGGGATACAGCTTCATTTGCTCCAGTACCGCTTCAGGAACGGAAGCCGATTCGCTTAGCTGTTTCTGAAGGGTAGCTAACTGGGTCTTGGTGGGCAGCTTGCCGTACCATAGCAAATAAGCAGTCTCTTCATAGCTTGCGCGTTCCGCCAGATCGTCAATGTTGATACCGCGATAAGCAAGAACCCCGTCATGGATGGAACTGATCGATGAAGTAGCTGCCACGATACCTTCCAGACCTTTGGTAGCTGTCATAGTACATCTCTCCTTTGGAAACGAAATATAAGCCAAACAAGCCAATGAAAACATTTTCAATTTAAAAGTTTAAAATTTTCAGAGCATTGCAAGAAGTGGCCTGTAATCATGTAACATCGATCTCTTGTGGCCTGTAAAATAATCATACTGGATTTTCGGAAGCAAAGGAACATGTTCAGCCCGCCCCTTTACATCAAATGATTTTATCACTGAGATAAAATATTTTTTGTAATCGCTTTCGTTGGCAACGACAAATGTCACAGATTTCACTTCTAATTGTGTTTAAAAAGTCGATTTTGATATGCTTCGCTTCTTCACTTGTTTCCGGCATACAAAAAGAGACTAAGTAATAAGGTAGAAGAGGACCTGTCCGTAAAGGAGAATGCCGTTTGGATAATGTGCTGACAAAGCGCCTGCTTCGCGGAGGCTGGGTTTGCATCGTGCTGATCGCGCTAGCCGGCGCCTTTTACTGGCTGCTTCCGTTAGTCTATCCGTTTCTGATCGCCTGGCTGATTTCATTTGCCCTGAATCCGCTTGTGCAATGGCTGCAATCCAAAGTAAAATTACCGCGATGGCTGGCTGTTACCGCCGCGCTGATCCTCTTCGTCGGCGGTGCCGGGATTGTTCTCTCTGCAGCCGTCACGCGGCTCGTTAAAGAGCTGATCGGCCTGGCCGAATCCCTGGATTTTCATATCGAAGAATGGAGAAACTGGTTCGTCGAATGGAGCCAGAGCGAAGGAATCCAAAATATCATTAACGAAATCAACCGGTTTATCGCAAACAACCCCGGCTATGAGAATACGATAAACCAAAATATCGACAACACGACATCGACGATCAGTTCAGCCCTTTCCCGGCTGCTCAGCAGCTTCCTAAGCGGCATTGTCAATTTGCTGACTTCGCTTCCGAATTTCGGCGTCATTCTGATTGTCATCCTGCTGTCTGTATTTTTTATCAGTAAAAACTGGGAAAGAAACATGCGCTTCCTCGCCGGTCTAATGCCATCCCCGTTCCGCAAAACCGGAATTGAAGTTTGGAAGGATCTGCAAAAGGCTTTGTTCGGCTATCTACGCGCCCAATTTATCATGATTTCTATTACCGCGGTCATTGTATTGATAGGGCTGCTTATATTAAGGGTGGACTCAGCTTTCACTTACGCGATCCTGATCGGGTTCGTCGATTTGCTTCCTTATTTGGGCGTGGGAACCGTAATGGTTCCTTGGCTGCTATATACCTATATGTCTGGAGACACGGGCCTTGGTATCGGTCTGTCTATTTTGTACGGAGTCATCCTTGTAGCCAGACAATTAATCGAGCCGAAGGTGCTGGCAAGCAGTGTCGGACTCGATCCGTTGCCGACGCTGATCTCCATGTTCGTCGGCCTGAAGCTGTTCGGGGTGTTCGGACTGATCATCGGTCCGGTATCTTTCGTCGTATTCGGGGCGATTGCGCGCGCGGGCGTCCTAAGGGATTTGCGAAACTACATCCTAAACGGAAGGCTGCGATAATCACGAATGGAGTAAATAGTTCCGTGTCGCAACCCCCGTTCACCTTACATCCTTTCCGGTGCCTGTAGCCCAATCAGCTTAAGCCCGTTGCTTAACGTAATTTGCACCCCTTTTACCAAAGCCAGCCTGGCCTTGCGCAATCCAGGATCTTGGGTCAGAATCGGACAATCATGATAAAACCGGTTAAAAGCCTGCGCCGTATCCACCAGATAACGGGTAACAATCGACGGCTCCATCTTGACTGCCGCCTGCTCGACTCGCTCGGTAAACAAGGACAATTGCTTGACGAGGGCAAATTCGGCCTCCCCGTTTAACAGCGCAGAATTAAAGGTACTGCAAGATTTCACTACCGTTGTCTGCCCATCCTGTTCCCCAGTTCCTTTCCGCAGCACACTGCAAGCCCGAGCATATGTGTACTGTACGTACGGCCCGGTTTCCCCTTCAAAGCTGAGCGCATCCTCCCAGGAGAATACGATGTCCTTGATCCGGTTCCCGCTCAAATCGTTGAAAATCACCGCGCCGACGCCGACCTGCCTCGCTACTTCTTCTTTATTTTCCAGCCCCGGATTTTTTGATTCGATAATGCTCTTGATCTTCGAAACGGCTTGTTCAAGCAGGTCCTCCAGCTTGACGACGTTGCCTTTTCTAGTGGACAAGCTCGCCCCTTCGAGACTTACGCGCCCAAACGGTACATGCACCAAATCCTCCGCCCAGTCATAACCCATCAGCTCTACAACTTTAAACCACTGGCGAAAATGCAGGCTTTGCGAATAATCCGTCACGTAGACGGCTTTATGAAATTGATAAGTGTTCTTCCGGTACAAGGCTGCCGCGACGTCACGGGTATGATAAAGCGAGCTACCGTCCTGTTTCAGCATTAAAGCCGGAGCCATATCGAATTTGATAGAGAGAATTACCGATCACCGTGGAGCGCAAATGACCCACATGGAAAGGCTTTGCGATATTGGGAGATGAAAAATCGATCACAATCGTTTTTCCCTGGCCGATCGTTTGCGAGCCGTAACTTTCCCCGGAGTTCAAAATTTCGTTGATAACGTGACCGCCGATAACCGCCGGGTTTAAATAAAAATTCAAATAACCGGATACCGACGATGTCCGGGCGATATTCCTGGGTCCTTCGCTCTCCTTCCCGCGGAATCCCGCTTCCAGTTCATCCGCGATGGCCGCCGGAGATTTGCGGAGCCGTTTGCTGAGCTTGAAGCAGGGCAGCGAAATATCGCCCATGGAGTCGTCCGGCGGATACTCCAGCATCGCCCGCACTTCCTCCTCTGATATTCCGTCCAACAGGGACGATATATTTGCGGCAATCTTCCTTTTATACGTTTCCATTGCAACAATTCTCCCTTCTACTGATAAATAAAAAAAGTCCCCCGTCTCAATAAGAGACGAGAGACTTAAGTTCCCGCGGTACCACTCTAAGTGCTGATCCATGACCCAGCCACTCTGCTGGATAACGGCCAACCACCGGATTAGCCTATAAAACAACTCAATGTCAGCTGCTGATCGGCAAACCATCTCCCGGGCCCGATTCATTTGCGGCTTCCATACCGGCTCCCACCCCTCCGGCTCGCTGTTATGGAATTCCGCAAAATACTATCCCGTTCACGGATATTAACAAAATATTAGAATTGAATATATAGCAAAATCATCGAAACGTCAACGATAGCGAGTCAGCGCCGAAAAAAAGTGATCGAGCCGTCCTTGATCTTTTTGCCGATCCACTTCATCAACAGCATACGGTATAGCGGACGCGTCAAAGGGAATACCATAGTGAATCCGATCAAGTCGGTCACAAACCCTGGAATCAGCAATAAAATTCCGCCGCCGAAAACGCACATTCCTTCAATCATGATCTTGCCCGGCACCTGACGGCCATTCATCTGCGCTTTGGCATCGGCGAGCACTTTGCGTCCTTCAAACTGCATCATTAAGCCGCCGATAATCGAGGTAGCCAATGTAAGAAAAATCGTCTTCCCTACCCCCAGCCTTTCGGCAACTTCCACATAACCCCAGAATTCTACGATCGGGACTACGACAATCAAAACGGCAATCCATTTACGCATAATAATAACTCCTTTTTCTAGCAGCATGCCTTCTTAAAGGATGATGGCAATTCATTCTAAAGAGTATTGTACCGTTTTGATTCCCCATAATCAAAATTTGCTGGCTTGCTCAAAAGCCTCATACCAATCCGGAAACACCTTTTTAAATTGAACCGGCTTAAAATCCTCGCGCCGGACTACATAGTGCGTCGAAGAACCTTCTACGCACAACTCACCATCTCCGTTCAATACTTCGTAACCATATTCCGTTTTTACTCCACCGTTTTTTCTGATCCAAGTTTTCAGTAATACATCGTCCCCGTAACGGACTCCTTTCTTGTATTCAATCCGCATTTCCTGTACGGGCGAAATATATCCCTCTTGTTCCATATGGATGTAATTAAAGCCTAAATCTTCGATCAACTTGGTCCGGCCCGCCTCAAACCATCCCAAATAATGAGCGTGATAAATGATTCCCATCATATCGAACTCAAAATATTTAGGCTTAATTTCCAGCTCACTGACATATGACATAAGTACACCCTCTTTTGCCTGTATTAGCTACTCCGAAACCCGCAAAATCCAGTATATCAAAAAAGCAATGGGAAGTCCGAATTCGGGCGTCCCATTGCTCTTGAATGTATATCGAAACTTCTAGCAGCTATTATTTACGAACTTGACCGATTTTAATCAGGTTCGTCGAACCGGAACGGCCCAGCGGAATACCCGCAGTGATAACAACCAGGTCTCCTTCTTTAACGAGACCGGAGTTCAAGCCGCCCTTCATAGCGTTATCGAACATTTCATCCGTGGAAGTAGCCACTTCACCTTTAACAGGTGTCACGCCCCAGTTCAGGGCAAGACGGCGGCAAGTTTGTTCCACAGTCGTTACGGCGATAATCGGAGCTTTCGGACGGTATTTGGATACCATGCGAGCAGTATAGCCGGTTTCGGTCGATGTGATGATCGCTTTGGCGTTCAATTCCAGAGCGGAGTTGGCAACCGCTTGGCTGATCGCTTCAGTAACCGTCGTTTGTTGCGCATTGCTTTGTTTGATGAAAATTTCGCGGTATTCCAGAGCGGACTCCGCTTTTTCAGCGATGCGGGACATCGTCAGAACGGATTCCACCGGATATTTCCCCGCAGCGGTTTCCCCGGACAGCATGATAGCGTCAGTGCCGTCAAAGATCGCGTTCGCCACGTCACTCGCTTCAGCGCGTGTAGGTCTTGGGTTGCGTTGCATGGAATCCAGCATTTGTGTTGCCGTGATAACCGGTTTGCCGACGCGGTTACATTTTTCGATCATGCGTTTTTGAACCAAAGGTACATCTTCCGCAGGAATTTCCACACCAAGATCACCACGGGCTACCATCAGACCGTCGGAAACTTCCAAAATTTCGTCCAGGTTGTCTACACCTTGTTGGTTCTCGATTTTGGAGATAATTTGGATATGAGTAGCATTGCTGCCCTCGAGCAATTCACGGATCTCGAGCACGTCGCTAGCTTTACGAACGAAGGAAGCCGCAATAAAATCGATGCCTTGTTCGATCCCGAACTTGATGTCGTTAGCATCTTTCTCTGTGATGCCTGGCAGGGAAATGTTCACGCCCGGTACGTTAACGCCTTTCTTGCTCTTGATCGTACCACCGTTAATGATGCGGCACTTGATTTCTGTTCCTTGAACATCCACTACCGTCAAACCGATCAAACCGTCATCGATCAGAATCGTCGAACCGGCTTCCACGTCTCCAGGCAGCTCTTTGTAAGTAATGGAGATGCGGTCTTTGTCGCCAAGAATTTCTTCCGTGGTCAACGTGATGAACTCGTCTTGCTCAAGCTCGATCGGTTCTACCTTCAATTTGCCGGTGCGGATTTCAGGACCTTTAGTGTCCAGCAGTATGGCGATTGATTTCCCCAGCTCTTCGCTCGCTTTGCGGATCGTTTTGATCCGGTTGCCATGCTCCTCGAAATCTCCGTGGGAGAAGTTCAGGCGAGCGACGTTCATTCCAGCCATAATCAGTTTCTTGATGTTTTCTAACGATTCACTGGAAGGACCGATAGTACATACGATTTTTGTTTTGCGCATTTTGGGTTTCCTCCGTTTATTTAGTTCTCTCTATACTTCTTTTCCAACAATTAAATTTACTACAAATCTCTTCTTTTGTATAGGAAGTTTATCATATTGTAACAGTCTATCTAGTCATTACCGACTAGAGTGGAATCTATAATGAGTTCTTCCGCTTTTTCGGGACTTTCTTTGGGCGCCCCACCCTCAAATTCTCCGATTTTGCGGAACTTCCGGTAGCGATCTTCCACCAACTCGTCCGGATTCATCAGAGACAATTCCTCCAGATGGCGGATCAGCCCGTCCTTAATCGCTGATGCGGTGATCTCGTAATCCCGATGGGCGCCGCCTTTAGGCTCCGGTATGATCTCTTCGATCACCTCCATATCCAGGAGATCTTGCGCGGTGATCTTCATCGCTTCGGCCGCTTGATCCGCTTTCGAAGCATCCTTCCAAAGAATCGAGGCCGCCCCGTTCGGCGAGATGACGGAGTAAATTGCATTCTCCAGCATCAGCACCCGGTTGCCCACGCCAAGCGCAAGGGCTCCACCGCTGCCGCCTTCCCCGATAACGACGCAAATGACAGGCACATGCAGCTTGGCCATCTCCAGCAAGTTCCGGGCGATCGCCTCGGATTGCCCTCTTTCCTCCGCCGTAATGCCCGGGTAGGCACCCTTAGTATCGATAAAAGTGATGATCGGACGGCCGAATTTGTCGGCCTGATGCATCAAGCGCAGCGCTTTACGGAAGCCTTCCGGATGTGCGCTGCCGAAAAAGCGGGCGATATTGTCTTTCGTATCTTTCCCGCGCTGCTGGCCGAGTACCGTGACAGGAGTACCGTTTAACTTGGCTAACCCGCCGACCACGGCAAGATCGTCGCCAAAGACCCGATCTCCGTGCAGCTCAACGAAATTTTCAAAAATAAGGGTAATCAAATCCAGCGAAGTCGGACGCTGGTGATGCCGGGCCAAATGCATTTTTTGCGAAGGAGAGATATTGCTGTAAATCTCTTCCTCCAACTGCTTATAACGCTCCTCGAGCCGGGCGATTTCCTCGTTGAAATCGATTCCTTTCTCCATGCCGAACTGTTCAAGTTCCTGTATCTTCTCGCGGAGCTTCACGAGAGGCGATTCAAAAGGCAATTCACCCGCCATTGTTGACCCCTCCTTTCACTCCATGCAGGTCTAGCATTTGAGACAACGTAGCTCTAAGCTCTTTGCGGTGAACAACCATATCCAGTTGTCCGTGCTGCAGATTGAATTCCGCCGTCTGGAAATCATCCGGCAGCTTCTGACGAATCGTTTGTTCAATGACGATCCGTCCGGCAAAGCCGAACACCGCGCCCGGTTCTGCGATAATCACGTCTCCGAGCATGGCAAAACTGGCCGAAACGCCCCCTGTAGTCGGGTCCGTAATGACCGAGATATAAAGGCCGCCCTGCTCGTCCAAACGAGCCAAGGCCGCGCTCGTTTTGGCCATCTGCATCAGACTTAAAATGCTCTCTTGCATCCGCGCCCCGCCCGAGGTTGAAAATATAATCAGCGGAAGCCGCTTCTCCGTGGCCGCTTCAATGGCACGAGTAATTTTCTCACCGACGACGGAACCCATGCTGCCCGTGAAAAAATCAAAGCTCATCACGGCCACGACTGCTGGAAAGCCGCCGATCGTTCCCTCTCCGGTGACCACGGCTTCGCGAAGTCCGGATTTGAGTTTTTGCTGCTCCAACTTGTTTGCATACCCCGGAAAGTTCAAAGGATCGACGGAAACCAGATCCTCGTCGTATTCCTGAAAACTCCCCTCATCCACAGTCATCCGGATGCGTTCCAGAGCATTCAGTCGCATATGGTGCCCGCAAGAAGGACATACCTTCAGGTTCTTTTCCAATTCCTTGCTGTATTGTATCGTGCCGCAGCGGCTGCACTTATTCATCAGACCTTCCGGTATTTCACGTTTCGGCCGATCTCCCGGTTCCGGACTTTGATCGCTCCCCAAACGTTCTGAAGGAATGGTCGCGTATTTTCTTTTTTTCTGAAACAAGTCTTTAAACACAACTACACCTCTTCAGCCGTTAATGTATTGGCCGCATCACAGTAAGACAAGGAAATATAGTCAGTTACCCAGCCTATTTCCTTGCCTCTAAGGATGCAATATCGAATTCAGAACTTCTTGAACTTCTTCCAGTTCACCCGACGGAACTAAAATTTCAAACTGCTGTTTGGATAAATTAACAGGACGTGTTTGGACAAGAAAGCCTTCTTCGGTGAGTTTCGTCTTGATCATATCCGCAATCTTTGCGGTAGGCGCAATGTACATTACAGTCCACATGTCCTTTTCCAAGCCCCCTAACCTTATCTTTGAGCCCATATAATAGAGTAATGATAACATAATTTTCAAAAATACCGCAACAAAGGAGAAAGTGTCATGGAAGCCTTGCCGTTATCGGATAGTGCGGACTCGAACATGATAAATTTGGAGGCCTGGTTGTATCCGGGTCAACATCAGCCGGAGGGATAGGTAGCGGCATTGCCGCTCCTGTGGGCGATTCTGGCCGAAGCCGCTGCGGCGAGACCGGCTACCAGGTCATCAAGAAAAACATGGATATCGGCACCCTTATTATTAAGTTTTCCAATTATTTCCGGCTTAACCTTGTCCAAATAGCCGAAGCTGGTCAATCCGATCATGCCGAACACGCTCGTAATTCCGAGTGCCATCGTTTCATCCACGCCGTACAAAGGTTCATCCGCCTCAAGAATGGATTGAAGCGGCTCCGGAAGCATCTTTTGCTCGGCCAATTCATCCAATGCGATCCCAGTGAACAACGTATACTGAACCTCGCGTTTCTGCAATACCGCCTTAACGCTGTCCATGCATTGTTCCAATTCCAAATCCTTATGGTATGGAAGTTGCAGCGAATAAACAATTTCGGCAATCTCTTCAAGCCTTACTCCCCGCCTTAGCAGCTGTGCCTCAGCTACTTCATATGACATGCTCATCCCTCCCGGATTACGATAAACACCCATTCGGGAGCCAGACGGGATTTCTGCTCGTTAAACTTCTGCTTTCTGCGTTTGCTCGTTTATTGCCAGCATTTGCTCGTTTAGCGTCTGTTCGAATACGTCGGCCCGACTTGGGTGTTCTGTCCATCGTGTTCCTAAGTGTATGCGGAGAGGAGGGAAAATGTTCATTAAAAACATTCCTCTTCACGTCCGAATAAATGAAGCGGCTTTGATAAACCAAAGCGCATTTCTACTATTATAAATCTACAAATTTCGCTGGTAGTTCTGAATCCCGCCGCGCACAGAATTTGTCCATGTGTGGTGGAAAATAACATCAAAATGTCTTTCAAAAGGTGGACACTTTTCTATGAGGACAGTATATTGCGACTTATCCGAAACTATCTATATACAGTAAATTCAACTAAGTAAACAATCTAAATATAGATATATTTAGCAAAAGAGGGATTTAACCCTCGTGTCCACTTTTAGATGGACATTTTCGCGATTTGTCCGCCTAGAGAATACACCTTCTCGTCAATCTATTAAATTCCGCATATCATGGCCTGAGAGACAGTCAAGGTTACTAGGAGGTTCGAACGACCTATAGCCGCAATTTGCGACAAAGGAAAGAAGCTAAAATCCGCCCCTTACTTCACTTTGACCGTATCCGGTCCGAGCAACTGTTCCAATTCACGGAACAGGTCCGGTGACGGCTTGATGCGATAGCGTTCGTTTAGCGCAAGCAGTTTGCCGGTGCTTTCATAAAACAGCACGGTCGGAACCGGACCGGGGTGAAGCTCAAGCACCGCCTTGAGCTTCTCCAGCAGGCCGGCGCTCTCCGCCGCCGCCGTGATTTTGATGAAGACGCGCTGCTCCGCGGGCGTCTTCCGTTCGCGGCCGGCCGGCGCTCCCGCAACGGCTGCGGGCCGCGTCTGCGCCGCCGCCGTTGCAGGCGGCGCAGCACTGGCACTGCCGCTGCGGGCGCCTTTGGCGGCCCCCGGCGGCGACCCGGCCGCGGCGCGGCCCGAGCGCGAAGCCAGGCCGCGCTTCAACTGCGCAAGGCTTTGCGCGCTGAGCGGCGCCACCTCATCGGCCAGCAGCTTGAAGCCTTCGTCCTGCTGCTGGACGGTGGCGCGAAGCGCCAGCAGAGCCCCCTTGGCGATGTGCGGCGAGCACCGCCGCCACACCTCGGGGAACAGCACGACCTCGCAGCGCTCGATTTGATCCTCGAGCTCCATGAAGGCCATCGCCTTCCCCTGCTTGGTCGTGATGGCCTTCACCGATACTACCATTCCTGCGACGATTGCCTTACTTTCATCCGGCGCCTCCGCCAGGTCCATCAGCCGGTCGATGCCTGACTGCTCAAGCTGCTCGTCAAAATCGTCCAGCGGATGGCCGGATAAATACAGCCCGAGCAGTTCCCGTTCCAATTCCAGTTGTTGGGTCACCGTAAATTTCTGAATTTCGGGATACTCGATATTCCAATTCGGCGTTTCCACAAAGTCGAACAGCTGAATTTGCAGATCTTCCCGTTCCTTGCGCCATTTCATCGCCGCTTCTACGGTCTCATCCAGCATAGCCAGCAATTGTGCCCGGTGTCCCGGAAGCCCGTCAAAGGCCCCGCCCTGAATAAGCGATTCAATAACCCGCTTATTACAGACGCGCAAATCGACACGACGGCAAAAATCGAGCAAACTGTCGAACGGAGACTCTTTGCGCTCCTGTAAGATACTTTCCATCGCCTGGGTTCCGACGTTCTTGATCGCCGCCAGACCGAAGCGGATCACGCCCGGGGATGCATCTAAATGATCGGAGAGGGCGGGATCACCTGAAGTAGCAGAGTTATCGCTTGTATCGATATTTCCCGAATGATGACCGTAGCCATCGTCCTGCATGACTCCTTCTCCCGACGGGACGGACAAGCCGAGGCCCGCTTTCGCTTGCGGCGTAAACAACACGCCGCTCTCGTTCACGTCGGGCGGAAGTACCGTAATGCCCATACGGCGGCATTCCACGATGTATTCCGCCACCTTGCGATGGCTGCCCATCACGGCCGTAAGCATCGACGCCATGAAATGCACCGGATAATGCGCTTTTAAATAGGCCGTCTGAAAAGCCAGCACCCCATACGCCGCGGCATGGGCGCGCGGGAACCCGTAGTTCGCGAACCGCACGATCATATCGTAAACCGCATTCGCTTCCTCTTCCCGGTATCCCAGTGCGATGCTGCCGGTCACGAAGTGCTCTCTTTCCTCATCGAGCACTTCGCGCTTTTTCTTGGATACCGCCCGCCGCAGCAAATCCGCTTCGCCAAGCGAGAATCCGGCCATAACCGAGGCGATTTGCATGATCTGTTCCTGATACACAATGATCCCGTACGTATCTTTCAGGATCGGTTCCAAGTCCGGATGCGGATACTCTACCTTCGTCTCGCCATGCTTGCTCGAAATGAATTTCGGAATAAATTCCATCGGACCGGGGCGGTACAGCGCCACGACCGAGATCACATCCTCAAACACCGACGGCTTAAGGTCGCGCAGCACCCGCCGGCACCCCGCGGACTCCAATTGGAACACGCCCGTCGTTTCCCCGTGTCCCAGCATGTCATAGGTCATAGGGTCATCATCGGCGATCATCCGGAAATCGGGCGCCTTGCCGGTTTGCTCACCGATCCAGCGCATGCACCGCTCAATGATGGACAGGGTTCGCAGTCCGAGAAAGTCCATCTTCAACAGGCCAACCGACTCCAGATTTTCCATGGAGTACTGGGTCAATGCCGTTCCCTCGCTGCCTGCCTGCAAAGGTACCGCGTCCGTAAGCGGATCGCGGGAAATGACTACGCCTGCTGCATGCGTGGAAGCGTGGCGGGGCATGCCCTCCACCTTTTTGGCCATGTCCAGCAAGCCCTTGATCCGGGCATGCGAATCATACATCTGTTTGAGATCCGGGCTTTCCTTCAATGCCCGTTCTATCGTCATGCCGATGAAACCGGGAATCAGCTTGGCGACTTTGTCGACTTCGCCGAAAGGCACATTCAGCGCCCGGCCCACATCGCGGACGGCCGCGCGGGCGGCCATCGTTCCGAACGTAATAATCTGCGCAACATGCTCGGGGCCGTATTTCTCAGCAACGTAAGCGATGACTTCGTCCCGCCGTTCGTCGCTGAAGTCGATATCGATATCGGGCATCGTAATCCGTTCCGGATTCAGGAACCGTTCAAATAACAGTTTGTACTTCATCGGATCGACATCCGTAATGCGAAGTACGTAGGCGACCAGACTGCCCGCGGAAGATCCCCGCCCCGGACCGGTGGCGATACCGTTACGATGCGCGTAGGCGATGAAATCCCAAACGATCAAAAAGTAATCGGAAAAGCCCATGTTTCCGATAACCGTGAGTTCGTAACCCAGGCGCTCCTTCAGTTTGGCCTTCTGTGCCTCTCCCTGCCACTCTTCCAGATGTCCATACCGCTCGTTTAGACCTCGCTCGCACAGGTAAGCCAGGTAAGCCCCCGGCGTCATTCCTTCCGGAATCGGCCGGTAAGCCGGCAGAATATGGCGGCCGAATTCCAGCTCGAGCTGGCATTTCTCCGCGATTAAGTCGGTATTGGCAATCGCTTCGGGAAGATGCGGGAACAGCTCGGCCATTTGCTCCCCGCTTTTCAAATAAAGCTGGGAGGTATTTATTTTAAAGCGATCCTCGTCATCCACCGTTTTGCCCGTCCCGATGCAGATCAGCACATCCTGTACTTCGGCGTCGTCGTGGCCGAGATAATGCACGTCGTTCGTAGCTACAAGGGGGATGCCCGTTTCACGGGCCAGATCAACCAACAGAGGATTGACCTTCTTTTGTTCCGGAATGCCGTGATCCTGCAGTTCCAGATAAAAATCTTCACCAAACGCCTCGCGGTAACGAAGCGCGGCGCGCTTCGCCTCCTCAAGCCGGCCGTGAAGCAAATGCTGCGGCACTTCCCCGCCGAGGCATGCGCTGAGACAGATCAGGCCTTCCTTATGGCGCTCCAGCACTTCCCAATCGATCCTCGGCTTATAATGAAAGCCCTCAAGATGCCCGATCGAGCACAGTCTCATCAGATTGCGGTACCCGGTCTCATTTTTGGCAAGCAAAATCAAATGGTGGATCGGCTGGTCCTTCCGGCTTCCCCGTTCCTTCCGCGACGCCGCCGTAAAATACATCTCGCACCCGATAATGGGCTTAATGCCGTGAGCCTTGCACAATTTATAAAAAGGAACCGCGCCGTACATCACGCCGTGATCGGTCAGCGCCAGCGATTTCATGCCAAAACCGGCCGCCGTGGCGACCAGATCCTCCAGGCGGGCCGCGCCGTCGAGGAGACTGTATTCACTATGTACGTGGAGATGAACGAAGCTGTCCATGCGTTTCCTTCCTTTCCATCAAAACATTTGTTCGCGTTTAAAAATATTTTATCATACATTGCTCAATTACGCCCATAGAATGGTATGGAGAAGGACAAGCGCAAAACCTGAAAGGGGAGTTACCCGAAGATGAGTACATTTCTGACCAAGGCGGTCATGGACTTTTTCGTGGCCTTCGGCATTGTTGTGGGTGGAGCGATGGTGGGCGGCCTCGGCGCGATCTTCTCGCTGCAGCCGCCGACCCATACGATGCTGGATATCGCGGGACGGATCAAAATATGGGCGCTGGCCGCCGCAGTAGGCGGAACGATCGATCCGATGCGGGTCATTGAAAGCAATTTTTTTGACGGAAACCTGTCTCCGGCCATTAAGCAAATTTTGTATCTGCTGTTCGCCTTTATGGGTGCGCATATGGGGTCCGAACTGGTTAGATGGATGTGCGGAGGAAGCAGAGGATGAATGAGAGGAACCTGCCGGGGATGCCTACTTTGAAAGGATTCAAACGGTTTATGCAGCTGGTCGCCGTGTTCTTGCTCGGCATGGTCGCAGGCAGCATCACGTTCAATATTGTCTACCAGACGAGCTATAACAAGCTCTGGGTCGAGAATAAGGACTTGCAAATCCAGCTTTATCAGGCGGAAGAAGACAACAAGACGCTGAAAAAATACCACAAGCGCTCCACCGTCATCAAAGAGATTCAAGTGCGGGTGGAAGATCGAGATCCTCCGCTCGATAGTCTTGCGGTCAAGGAAGTCGTGCAGCAGTTGCACGAGGAACTGGAAGTACTGCGCGGACGAAGCATTTTCGAAATCGATTCCGACGCCAAGATGGCCCGCACTCTGCTGAACCGGAAAATCTATGCCGTTCGGGATAAGGAATATGCGATTCAGGTAAAAACGATGCTTGTCAGCGAGGGCGTGCTGCAGGTGTGGGTCGATATCCGCCCCTATGTGCGGAGCTGATATTTCATGCTACAATGAAAAAGATCACATGTTTCGTTTTTTTGTTGCAACCGGACCTTCCCTTTCCGGCAGGCTGGTTTGTTGAACTGTTGAGTTGTGACTACCTCATCTAAAGGAGCAGTGACCTTTCCATGATCGAAGGTTTTTTGTATGTGTTATACGCCGCCCTGATCGTATCCAGCCTCTGTGCCATCTTTTTCAGCGTAAAATCCCGCCGCTCCCTGGATGCCCGGGTCCGCGGCATATCGCAGGCCAAAATGAACATCAGCATGGGCTTCATGCTCATCGTCCTTGCGATCATTCAGATGTTTATGTTCAGCGGCTCCACAGTGCGCGTCGTTGTGGGCGCATTGTTCATGGTGCTTGGCGCTTTTAATATTTTTGCCGGCATCCGCAATCTCGGCATCTTCTCCCGCCGAAATCCTGAATGAGAAGACGCGGAAGCTAGGAATGATCGATCGATTGCAGCGTCATGACGGCTTTGGAGATCAAATGATCCTGATACGTCATGACGATCTCCAGCTTGCAGGCTCGCCGGCTCATTTCCAGCAGCACCGGCGTTATAACGACCGGATTCTCGATTTGCACCGGCCGCACGAAATACGTCGTCAAGTTGTCCACGACATAATCCCCTCCGCCGCTGGCATCCTTAGCCGCGCTAAGTCCCGCCTGGGTCATCAGCGACGTCAACACGCCATGGGAAATCGTCCCGAGATCGGTTGCCATTTGCGGCGTGATTACCCCATGAAAGAACAATTTCCCGCTCTCATCCCGCTCTTCGGCAAACCCGTTCCACATGAGATGTTCAAACGTTTCTCCAAGCTGCGGCTGATTCCGGACGTCGCGCATCGCCTGAAGCACTTCCCGGCGGGTGATCGACGATATCAGCTTCCGGTTGCGGTCCACCACCGGCAGGAAATCGATGCCTTCCCACACCATGATCTGCGCCGCCGAGGCCAACGAAGTCTGCAGGCCGACGGTAATCGGATGGCGGGTCAAGCACTTTTCGATGCTCTGATCTCCGTTAAGATCCTCTATGTCCTTGCGGGTGACAATGCCGATTACCCGGTTCCACTCGTCAACGACCGGAAAATGCTGATACCCGGTTTCAATCGATAACTGGTCAAAATCAGATATATTGCTACTCACCTTAAGCATGTTCACTTTTGGTTTGCTCACTACAATATCCTCTACCAGCATAATCTTTTTCTTGATCAGGCGGTCGAAAATCGCCCGGTTGATCATCGAGGCTACCGTGAACGTATCGTGCCGGGAGGAAATAATCGGTAAAGACAAGCGGTCCGCCTGCGTTTTGACGTCACGGCTTGTCCCGAAACCGCCGGTGATCAGCACGCCTGCTCCCTGTTCCAAAGCTAGGGAATGCGCATTTTCGCGGTTACCGATAAGGAGCAGGCTTCCTGCGTCAATATATCTGGCCATGGCGTCGATCTTCATGGCGCCGATGACATATTTGTGCAGCGTCTTGTTCAGACCGTCCGCCCCGCCCAGAACGTGACCTTCCACGATTTCTACGACATCCCCAAACGTTAATTGATCGGAAATATTGCGCGGCTTCTTTTCCACGCGAACCGTTCCGATCCGTTCTTTGGTAATGACGATCCCCAGGTTCTCGGCTTCCTTTACCGCACGATACGCGGTTCCTTCGCTCACACCCAAGCTTTTGGCCAATTTGCGCACCGATATTTTCGTTCCGATCTTGAGACTCTCGATGTGCTGAAGCAACTGTTCATGTTTGGTCACGCTCTCTTCATGTCCCTGCAACTGTTATACCTCCCGTCCCGATCTGTACTATTCTGTATCTATTATACACGTTCCAGATGCAAAAAAAAACGGACATTCCGTGAGCAAATTCACTCCGGAATTCGTAGGAATGCCTTTGGCCGCAAGCGGGCGGGGACTTAGGTTAATCGTTTGATGGCCAGTGCATATTTTCATCAACAGTCGAAATGGAACCGAATTATTTAACTGGAAAATCTCCCGTTATTTTTGGGCGATTGACCGTTTGAAGCAGACTTACTGGAATTACTACAGTTATTTTTTCGATTTTAGCCTTTTGAGTGCAGAATAGCGAAATTAACCGGAGGATTTCCAGCTAATTTAACTACATGCTCAAATTCCAAGAAATTAACTGGAGAAAATTCAGTTAATTTCTCGAAAGGAAGTGGCGTACACCACTTTGCCGGGAATCGGGCGACTTGGTCAGGATGTGCAACTTGAGCAACTTGAGTAACTTGAGTAACTTGTGCGACTGTGTAACATGATTGGGTTCTATTGAATTGATAATTGATAGAGATTCTTGTGCGACTTGAACCATTTCTTGTGAGGTCCGTCACTCCATCCTTGACGGAATTTCGAAGCTGGCCTAGACATTTCTTTCTGGCCTCTTAATTTGTGACTAGTATCACAATCAATGTCAGGTGCATTGATATAATGATCGCGAATAGTAAAATTTTAAATAACAGGAGGACTTGTCATGAGTCAAAATATTAAAACCACCGTTAACGCCACGGAGTATCCGCCGCAATTAAAACATAAAACGATTTTTGCAGCATTCAACGATCTGCAACCGGGAGAAGCAATGCTGCTGGTAAACGATCACGATCCTGTGCCGTTGCGTTTTCAATTTGATGCTATGCATCCCGGACAATTCACTTGGGAGTATCTTGAGCAAGGACCTGAAACCTTCCAGGTTAAAATCGGCAAAAACGAATAAATCAAACCAAGGGGGCGTTGTTCATGGCAGCCATTGCGATAATTGATGAAAAAACCATTAAAATATCCGTGGATCTTGAAGATGCTCTAAGCATGATCGCAGAGGCCGAGAGCAATCTGGAACAGTATGCTTCTGAAATTCTGATGATCGCGGAAAAAATGCCGGAATTTCAGTATACCTACTTTTGCTTCTATGCGTACGACACGGCGATGCTGTTCGAGAAAATGCTGGGGATCGATCCGAAACAGTACCTGTCATTTTCATTGGATGCTCCCGACTCGTTCTTTTATACGCTTTATGGAGGAATGAAAGGGCTAAGCGGCATGGCCCGCCTGTCGAGCGTTCTGACGGCGGAGCATACCGGAATGGAGGTGAACCAGGGATGACCACTGACAATCATGCCGGAGCCGGCATCGTAGAGTTGGATGTGCGCCCGCAACTTCGGTCGGGCGAGGAGCCGTTCACCATGATCATGGATACGTTTAATGCCTTGAAGCCGGACGAAACCTTTGTTTTACATGCGACCATAAAGCCGGTCCCGCTGATCCCCAAACTCGAAGCCAGGGGCTACGAAAGTACCTGCGAGCAAGTGAGCGGAGACCACTGGATCGTGACGTTTGTTCCAAAAAGCAACTAAGAAGAGAATAGGCAATAATACAACGACCGCTCCCCGGATACCCCGGAGAGCGGTCGTATATTTTTTACTCGGCAGACTGCTTCGCTAACACCTTCGGCAAATAGGCGCAATAAGGATCGCTCTCCAGGTAATCGCCAGTCATCGCATACGCTCTTGCTCTTGAACCGCCGCAAAGCTGTTTGAATTCGCAGACCCCGCATTTTCCTTTCAAAAGCGACTTATCCCGCAGTTCCTGAAGCACCGGAGAGTTCCTGTATATGTGAGACAGGGATGATTCCCTGACATTTCCGCAGCTAACCGGCAAAAAACCGCTCGGATACACGTCGCCGACATGGCTGATAAACACGAAGCCGTCCCCGTCGTTTACACCTTTAGGCGAACGCCCGAGCACATCGGCCCTTTTCACCGGCTTGCTAACCTGCCCATGCACGGCGCTGGCGACATCCCGCTTTTTCTGTTGCATAAAAACTCGGCGGTAATGCGGCGCCTCCGTTGCCTTGACGCCGTAAGGCATTTCCCCTTGCAAACGCGCCAGCCATTCCATGACCTGCTCATGCTCTTCCGGAGAAATCATATCGCCGACCATGCCTCTGCCCGTGGGCACCAGAAAGAATACGCTCCACAGGACGGCGCCCATATCCTTCACTTTGTCCGCGATTCGGGGCAGGTCATCCAGATTGTAGCGGGACACCGTCGTATTGATCTGGATCGGAATCTCCAGTTCATGCAAATAGTCGATGCCGCGCATCGTCATTTGATAGGAACCCGGCGTGCCGCGGAAATGGTCGTGAATCTCCGCCGTCGAACCATCCAGGCTGAAGGCCCACCGGGACAAGCCGACTTCCTTCGCCTTTTGCACGGCAGAGAACGTCACTCTAGGGGTGGCGCTCGGCGTCATGGATACCGGGAGCCCCTTTTCGTGAATCGCATACTTGGCCAGCTCAAATAAATCCGGGCGCATTAACGGATCGCCGCCGGTAAACACGAACAAGGGCCGGTCCATGTCGGCGATGTCATCAATCAGCTTTTTGCCTTCCTCCAGCGTCAGTTGGCGCGGATCGGGATGATATTGCGCCTCGGCCCTGCAGTGAAGGCATTGCAATGCGCACGCTCGGGTAACTTCCCAAATGACGATAAACGGATTTTTATGATAATCGCGTTCCTGACTGAAATCTGGTTTCATCCCAATCCACTCCCGGCAATCGTATTTATTATGTTTAGGGCGGCCTGTTGTCCCTGACGAATACAATCCGGAATTCCAACGCCGTCGTAACCGGCACCGCAAAGCTGTACTCCCGGTTTGGCTTTGTCCAGCTTACCGCGCAGCTTTTGAATAGCCTCCACATGGCCTACCGGATATTGCGGCATCGATTGCGGAAGCCGGGTCAACTCGCAAAACAGCGGCTTTGCCGTGATCCCCATCAAGTCGCGAAGCTCCCCGGCAACCCTCGCCTTTAGCTCTTCATCGGACATGGCGGTCCACCGTTGATCCCCCAGACGTCCGATATAGGTCCGAAGGAGAACTTTCCCTTCGGGAGCCGTATGCAGCCATTTCGACGATGTCCAGGTACAAGCCGTTATTCCCCTTCCTTCGCTGCGGGGGATCAGGAAGCCTGAACCTTTTAAGTCATGGGGCACATCTTCCTTACGGAAAGCAAATGCCGCATTGGCCACGGACACGTAATGAATTTGCTTCAAATAAGCCGCCTCGGGAACATCGCACAGCAAATCCGCAGCCGCGAACGCAGGTGCAGCCATAATCACTCCGTCGGCCTTCAGCCGCTCACCGTCTCCGAGCAGCAGTTCATAGCCTTCATGGCTTGAGGCCAATGAGCGCACCGCGGTTCCCGTGATCAATCTCTCGCTTTGCAGCGATTTGGCTAAAGCATCGATCAATACGCTTAAGCCTCCTTTAAACGTAAGAAACATGCTTGTCAGCGCCGGACGCGGCAAACCGGCTGGCGCAGCAGGTTTAACGGCAGGCCTCTTGCTTGCGAGAAGTCCTAAAATCAGGCTACGGTACTTTTGTTCCATATCTAGAAATTGAGGAAATGTTGCCCTCAAACTAAGCTGCGCGGTATCGCCGGCATAAATTCCTGCAAGCAGCGGCTCGGTCATGTGCTCAAGCACTTCCTTGCCCAATCGGCGCTGAATGAATCCCCCGAGGGACTCGTCCTCCGTGCTCCGTTTGGCGGGAAGCAGCAAATCCATGGCCGCCCGTGCTTTGCCGAGCGGAGAAAGCAGTCCGGTCTTCATCATCGGCCACATTTGAGTGGGAATACCCAGCATCAATCCGGGCGGCATCGTGTGAAGCTTCCGCCGGTGAAGAATGTAATTTTTCTTGGCCGCCGGGTTTGTTCCCGCAAGCAAATCCTCTAGCCCGAGATCGCCTGCCAGGTCCAGGGCGGACACCTTGCGGGCAAGGAACGAATCCGGCCCCTGTTCTATTGTAAAACCGTCCCGGACCAAGGACTGAATCTTTCCCCCTAGCCGGGGGTTCTGTTCGATGATTGTTATCGAAACGTCAATTCCACGCTCCCGGCTTAATTTCCGGGTATAGTATGCCGCGCTTAAGCCGGAAATACCTCCACCGATGACTGCAACTGACTTGATCACGCCGGGCGTCCCCCTCAACAAGTACTTTCACGTTATCTTATCTCCTTTTTTATTGCCCGCTTATGACTGGGGTCACTCCGAATTCGTCACATTTGAGATAGAATTGTCAGAAAAAATGCAGGGGGAACCATATGGCTAACGATCATTGTCAAATAAAAAACACACTAAACGGCGCGGAACTACTCATCGAATGTTTGCTTGAAGAACAGGTCGACACCATTTTCGGTTATCCCGGAGGGGCGGTCATTCCGATATACGACGCGCTCTATGATTGCTCCGATATCCGTCATATTTTAACCCGCCACGAGCAGGCCGCCGTTCATGCCGCCGACGGCTATGCCCGGGTAACCGGGCGTCCGGGGGTAGCTCTGGTGACATCCGGACCGGGAGCCACTAATGCGGTAACGGGAATCGCCAACGCATTCATGGATTCGGTTCCGCTCGTCGTGTTGACCGGACAGGTTTCTACCGATCTGATCGGTCGAGACAGCTTTCAGGAAGTGAATATTTTTGGTATGACGATGGATGTGACCAAGCATAATTACGTCGTTATGGATGTGGAAGAATTACCCCGGATCATGAAAGAGGCTTTCCATATCGCTTCGTCGGGAAGACCCGGACCGGTGCTCATCGATTTGCCGAAAAATATCATGAACGCCAAAACGACGCACGGACCTCTCCAGGAAATTTCAATCCGCGGCTATCAACCGGCCACGGAGATTGATGATGAGACGATCGCTCTGATTGCCAGCCGCCTTTCCGCAGCAGAACGTCCCGTCATTCTGGCCGGCGGGGGTGTCGTCTCCTCCGGTTCGGCCGAATGGCTCCGGACGTTGGCCAAAAGCGCGGGAATTCCGGTCGTCAGCACGCTGATGGGCATCGGGGCATTTCCGTCCGATCATCCCCTCTATCTCGGCATGCTAGGCATGCACGGCACTTATGCGGCCAACCGGGCCGTTCATCATGCGGATGTGCTGCTGTCGCTCGGAGCTAGATTCAACGACCGTCTCTCCGGTAAAATCAAGTCATTCTCGCCTGACTCCTGGAAGGTCCATGTCGATATTGATGATGCGGAGCTTGGCAAAAATATTCCCGTCGACCTTGCTGTCCACGGAAACATACAAAATTTATTGCAAAAATTAATCCCGTTCGCAGGTAAGCTCACGGCTCAACCGTGGGCCCAGGAAACAAGCCGGTGGCAAAGAAAAGTGCCTCATTTTACGGCGGAACCGGGCACCCTGTCCCCGCAGGAGGTCATCCAGCTGTTGAACAAATTCACGGACGGTAACGCGGTCGTGGCGACCGATGTAGGCCAGCATCAAATCTGGACGGCCCACCATTACAAATTCAAGCATACCCGTTCTTTCCTGACCTCAGGCGGACTCGGAACGATGGGCTTCGGACTTCCGGCGGCTATAGGGGCTGCCATCGCGGGGAATGGCGATCCGGTCATCTGCGTAACGGGGGACGGCAGCTTTCAGATGAATCTGCAAGAATTAATGACCGCGGTAGACTATCAGCTCCCGGTAAAAATAGTCATTTTGAATAACGGCTATCTCGGGATGGTACGTCAGTGGCAGCAATTGTTTTATAAACGCCGCTACTCCTCCGTTCAGATTTCATCACCCGACTATGTAGCTTTCGCTGCGTCTTACGGTGTAGCCGGTTTACGGGCGTCGACGCTCTCCGAAGCCGAATTCATTATCCGGCAGAGCCTGGACATTCCGGGACCCGTCTTGATGGAATTCAACGTGAAAGAAGAACAGAACGTCTATCCGATGGTCCCGCCGGGAGAAAGCAATGACAAGATGATTATGAATTGAAAATAACCCGTATAAACGTTAAAAAGGCTGTCTCAATAGCCATTGTCCGGCATTCGAGACAGCCTTTTTGCTGTTTCCCGCTATCTTTACTCTCTCAGCTACATGCTCTGGCCCTGCTTGCCTTCCTCGGACCACTTATTTTGCCATTCCCGTAGCTTCGCCCGGCGGACCGCGTCCAGCGACCGCTGTTTTTCTTCATTCACGCCCAGGATGAAATGCAAGTGAGCCCCGATCACCAGAAAGGCAAAGGCGGCCCAAATCATCCCGAACACGGAGACCCATCCGGCCCCGGGTTCAAAAGAAATCATGGGCAGCGCGTACACCAGCATCCCCAGCGCCAGAATCAAATACACGACATGCTTCAATTTACTCTTTTTTTTCACGGTCTTCATATATTCCGCAGCTCCTTCGTCTTCGAATCTATATTTCTATTCTATGAGGGCTGTCCGAAAAATATGAGACTATATCGTGAGATTACATCTGCGAGCCGTATAAATGCTGCAAGCTGTCCGTAATGATTTTGTTTACGTCCTGAATGATAACGCTGAGCCGTCTTTCGGCATCAAACAAGCGGCGGATATTCAGGTTCATGCTGAGTACCTCGAACAGCTTTTCCATTTTCTCCATTTCTTCCGGTGAAGGCATTTCTCCGGTCATCATCTGCTGCTGCAGCTCATTTTGACGGATACGGAAATTCTCAAGCATCACCTTGCTCTCGGGATCGGCGTCAACCAGTTTCATCGCGGCGGTAATTTCAGTTACCTCCGTGCTTTCCTTAAGCGCTTTTGCCAATTCATTTGCTTTATCGTAAATATTCAATATATTCAACCTCCGAAAAATATAGTTTGTAAAACGCGCTTATCCCATCCACAACATCAGCAGCGACTGGAATAGACCGATAATTCCGCCGAGAAGCACCCCCAGCCAGGTAATGGCCCGGAACTCCTTGCCGGATACGCTCAGGATGACTTCTTCCAGCCGTTCCACCGGAAACTTCTGCACCTGCTCCTGCACCAGTTTCGGCAATTGAATCGCCTTCATTACCATCGGAATTCCTTTGCTTACAATGGAAATTATCCGTTCGGAAATAGCCGGAAGCGCCCCAGTCGCCCGTGCCTTCCAAGGGTCGACCAGCGAGGAGACCCGAAGTCGTTCAGCTGCCCCGATCCATTGCTCCAGCGGAAGTTTGTTCATTTTATCGGACAGCCACTCCGGTGCCGGAACTCCGGTTACCAGCCCGATCAATTCGGTAACCGGCTTTTCCCCGAACACTTCCATCCTGCCCTGAATCGCGTTCGTAATCTTGCGCTTGGCTTCCTCGCTTTGCAGCGCCCGCACCAACGTCGGCGTCAGCTTGCGGACCAGTTTATCCTCGTCCATGAAGATCGCAGCCATCGTGCCGAGGAATCCGCCGGCTTTATCCGCCATATCCCCTACCATCTTGGTCAGCATACGCTGTCCTTCAGCCGACAAGAGTTCCTCTTCCACCGCACGCAGCACCGCTTCCGCGGCCACGCCGCTCCAGCGCATCCGATTCTCCTCATTCCAGCCGGGAACCAGATCCTTCAATGACCGGTCCCCATAGCCGAGATCATTCCACAGCAGGCTGAGCCCACGGTCCGCCACTGATCTGCCGGTATCGGCAAGCCGCAGCTTGACCTCTTCCCAACGCTGCGGTTCCCATACCATTAACGCCGCTTCTTTTAACGTCATCTCGCTTTCGCCCAACCGGACAAGCAGGTTCTCCAAGTACTGTTCCGCCTGCTTTTTAAAAGCCGGACGAGTCACCAATTCCTGGATTCCTTCCGTCGTGACCAAATAATCCGCCACGACTGTCCCAAGCGACTCCGCGATATCTTCGCGACGTTTTGGAATCAGCCCCGGCGTAAACGGAACATGAAACTTCCCGATATATACCGGATTTCTGGGGTGAAACAGCATCTTAATCGCAAAATGATTCGTTACTCCGCCAACAAAGGCGGCTACAGACACGCTGACCAAAATATAAAGCCAATCGGCCACCTCGTATACCCTCCCTTAAACCACGGCTAAAACCTTAATATCCAACTTAAAAGAGCCTTCTCCCAACGATGAAAACATCCGCCATTAAGTCCGCTTTCGTACAATCAAATCGTAAATGGGTTAATCACCAAGGATTCTATGTCCTCATATGATGCATTACATGCGCTTATGCAGATGACCTTTTGGCATCCAAGACATCAAGCTTAAGCTTGGAAGGAGATCCGCTTCATGCCCTCCAAAAAATTAAAAATTCAGATCATGAGCCCGAATTTGCTGGAAAAAGATATTATCGTTATCGGAGAACAGCTGGTGAAACTGTGGAGAATTCCCGTGCACTATCCGCTGCAGCTCGTCTTCGGATCATTCCGGCAGACCGTGCGGGTCGTACCGTTGGCCAGATTCGACGGAATTCGGATCAGTCAGGAGCTTGCAGATAAAATGGGCGTACTGCCACGCTCCATGCTGCGGCTAACCTTCCGTCCCCATTCAACCACCCTTCAGCTCGGGCCTCTGGTCGGCGTGTTGATCAGCCGGGATCTCCCGGGATCCCCGGAACGGCCCTTTGGGCCGATTACCCTGTTCTGCAAGGAGCTCGTAAACGCCTGTCAGCGGCAAGGGGCGTACGTTTATTTTTTCACACCGGATCATATCGGTTCAAGTTCAAGCAAATTATCGGCCTGGGTCTATGGCGAAGGATGGAGGCAGATCCAGGTGCCGGCCGCAGACGTGTTCTACAACCGGCTGACTTCGCGCAAATTGGAGAACAAACCTAGCGTACAGCATTTCTTAAAGGAAGTAAAATCCCGGTACGGCAGCCACTTTTTTAATGAAAAATTTCTCGATAAAACCGAAGTGTTCGATGCTCTTGAACGCGATGCCGCCGTATCAAGATATTTGCCGGAATCCCACCTCTTCCGTAACTTTCTTACACTAAAAACGATGTGCGCCAAACACCCCATAGTATTTTTAAAACCGATTAAAGGGAGTCTCGGTAAAGGAATCATCCGGGTATCCAGATCGGAAGGCGGCACCTACCAGACCTTAACCGCCCAGGTTGGCGGAACGCGTCGGCAAATTTATCCGAGTCTTGCCAAGCTCTTCTCCTCCCTCTCCGGCAAAATGAAAACGACCCGGTACCAGATTCAGCAAGGATTGACCTTGATTCAAGCGGATCGCAGGCCGGTCGATTTTCGCGCGCTTGTTCAAAAGAACCGGGCGGGAAATTGGAACGTTACCTCGATCGTTGCACGAACCGCCGGTAGTCAGCATTTCGTGTCCAATCTCGCCAGGGGAGGGTCGCTCAGCACCGTGAAGGACGCCATCGGACGAAGCTCGCTTCCCGCGGGGATTAAAGGAAAAATCCCGCTGCGTCTCAGAAAAGCCGCACTCGATATCGCTGTGGGCGTAGACAGTCAAATTCCTTCCCACTTCGGAGAACTTGGCATCGATCTTGCCCTTGATACATCCGGGCGGATCTGGCTGCTGGAGGTCAATTCCAAACCGTCCAAAAATGACAACACCCCGATCGGTGGCGGAAAAATCCGTCCTTCCGTCAAACAGGTGATTGAATACGCCCGCTATTTGTCCGGCTTTTGAGGAGGGAAGTCATGATTAACAAGGTATCAAGAGGTGTACTCGGCATTATGGTCGGCGAAAGCAATGAACCCGTTCCGTTTGCGGAGCCGGGATTTTGCCGCAAATTATGCCTGATCGGCAGCAAACAGGGGATGACCGTTTATGTGTTCTGCCCGTCTTATCTCCGGCGGGGAAAAGATACCGTCCCCGGCTACTGTTATGAGAACGGCGGTTGGCATCAAAGGCTGTTTCCTCCTCCGGATATTATCTACGACCGCTGCTTCACTCATGACCGCAGCAGGCAGCAGCGAAAAAAGCAAGCGCTAGCCCATTTATCGGAAACTCACCCTTTCCTATACTTGACCCGGGGATTGACAGGAAAATGGCGCGTTTACCAGGTACTACGGAAATTCCCGAAGATCGCGCTTCATTTGCCGGAATCCGTTCCTTATGAAAGCCCCACCCAATTGGCAGATTGGCTGGAGTCGCACCAAGGCGAGGTCTTCCTTAAGCCGCAAAACGGAACGCATGGCAAGCGGACCTTGCATGTTAGAGCGCCAAGAGCTGGGGACGGACTAAGAATCGCCGGCCGTGACAGCCGTAACGGCATACTGCGGCATCGCTTTACCACCCGCAACGAAGGCCTGGAATGGATCGACAAGTTTACGGCAAATCGTCCTTTTCTGATGCAACCTTACCTGGAACTCAGCACCTCTGAGGGCGAGCCCTTCGACGTCCGCGTCTTGATGCAGAAGAACGAAACAGGGTCATGGCAATTAACCGGAATGGCGGTGAGGGTCGGTCCGAAACATGCGCTCACTTCGAATCTGCATGGCGGCGGATCCGCACACAAGGCGGTGCCGTTTCTGAGCCGGGAACTCGGGACAGCCGCGGCCAGAGAAGCTCTGTCCATGATTACCAAATTGTCGATGGAAATCCCGGGCTCGCTGGAATCCCACTTTGGCCGCCTTGCCGAGCTCGGAATTGACTACGGGATCGACCGACGGGGAAAGGTGTGGGTGCTGGAGGTTAACTCCAAACCCGGACGCTCTTCCTTTTTCCGGATCGGCGACTACAGAAGCGCCAGAAAATCAATGGAAAATCCGATCCTCTATGCGCGCTATTTGCTGCTGAGCAAACCTTGAATGAGGCATGGAAGACTTTTTTAGGAGGAAAAATTCATGAGTTTGACTTTTTGCAACGTTCATTTCACGCAGCAGCCCCAAAGGGTCGTCTACGTGTCCGGCTCTTTAATGAAAAATTTGAAGCTGTCGGGGAAAAAGTCGGTTCACCTCAGATTCGGCGGCGAACGCATCCCCGCCGCAGTCAAACCCATCAACAAAGCGGGAAAGCATCTCTATCTCGGCTCCGGCATCCGGAAAGAAATTAAAATTCCGAAAGCGGGCGGCGTCTTTTTGCGCAGTCTCCAAGAAGGTGAAGTACAAATAGGCCCGCTCATCGGCGTGCTGTCGGATGGACCGACCGCTTCGGCCTCCAGCCCTTTCGGCTCCCGGACCGGCTTTATCAAACAATTGCTGAGATACGGCAGCAAACAGTCCTACATTTTCGCCTTCACCCCCCGGGATATCCATTGGGAAAACGAAACGGTCAACGGTTACTTTCTTAATGAAGCCGGAAACTTTATAAGAAAAAAGGTCCCGTTGCCGGATGTAGTTTACAATCGCCTCCCCAGCCGGCGGGCGGAAACGACAACGTCCATCACCCAGCTCAGGGAGCGGTTCATTAGGCGGAGAATTCCGTTTTTCAACTGGAGTTTTTTCAATAAGTCCGATATTTACCGCATGCTTGAAAAAGACACTTTGGTGGGCCGTTACGTGCCCGAATCGATCATGAGCCCGACTCCCGATCAAATTAAGGATTTGCTGGACCGGCATTCGCTCATCTACTACAAACCGAACAGCGGCAGTCTTGGCCACGGCATCTACCGCCTGTCCCGCATTCCCAAGAGCGGGTACTACGCCAGGTACCGCAAAAGCGGCAAAAACGCGCTGCTTCGTTTCGGCTCCTTCGCCGGCCTGATGCGGACGCTGCAAGCCAGACACGGCCGTTCATTGCGGGGATACGTCGCGCAGCAAGGCATCCGGCTGATTGAAATCGACGGCTGCCCCATCGACTTCCGTTTCCATATGCACAAGAACGGAAGAAACCAATGGGTCGTTGTAGGTATCGGAGCCAAAAAGGCGGGGAAAGGCAGCGTCACTACCCATCTTAAAAACGGGGGGTCGCTGCTGACGCCGGATCAAGCCCTGGCCCGGGCATTCGGCTCACGGGCGGAAGAAGTGCTGAAAAACGCCAAAAACGTCGCCATTACACTCGCCGAAGCCATCGAATCGCATCATCAGCATTTGATCGGCGAAATCGGCTTTGACATCGGGATCGATATGGATGAAAAAATCTGGATGTTTGAAGCCAACGCCAAGCCCGGCCGGTCCATTTTCAAGCATCCCTCGCTGCGTGCGGAAGGGAGAGCCTCCGTCGAGCACATTCTGGAGCACTGTTTGTATTTGAGTAAATTCCGGAGGAGGGAGTCCTGATGAGCCAGATTTCAGGCGATCAGAAACCCATCGTCGCCGTTCTGACCGTCGATGACGAATGGACGCAGTTCCGGGGAAATCGGGGGAACTTCCGGGATATCGTGAGAATGGGCAGAGAACTGGACTTCCCGGTCTATGTCGTCACCGCCAAAGATTTGAAGCTGTCCGCCAAAAAAGTACAGGGTTATTTATACAACCCCGATGAAAAGCAGTGGAAAAGGCAGTGGTGCCCGCTGCCTCAAGTCATTTACAACCGGATCCCCCAACGTGAGGATGAAAGAAGGCCTTCCGTTCGGCGTAAAATCGACGAGTGCATCAAGCATAGCAGCATCCAGTTGTTCAACCCTTACTTTTTCAATAAATGGACCCTGTTTGACTGGCTGAAAAAAAACCGTACCACCAAAGCACTCGTTCCCGACACGAAAAGGCTGCGCTCTGCGAAAAGTCTTCTCCCCATGCTCCAGGAGTATGGAAGCCTGTATCTGAAACCGGAAAGCGGCAAGGCAGGGAAAGGCATCATGCTGCTCCAGTATGAAGAAGACGAGAAAAGACCTTACCGTCTCACGATCCAGGGAACGCGGAATAGGAACGTCGTCTATCGAACCGGCAATCCCCCTTTGCTCTGGAAAAGGATCAGGGCCGAGACCGGCAGCGTCCCTTACATTATGCAGGAAGGCATTAAACTTGCTTCCTACAAGGGCCGTCACTTTGACATCAGGATGCTTGTGCAGAAAACAGGCAAAGGGATTTGGACGGTAACCGGGGTCGGCGCGCGGCTGGCCGGATGGCGGAGGATCACCACTCACGTTCCGCAAGGCGGCAGCGTTGAAGATCCCGAAAAGCTGATGACCCCGGCATTCGGTCAGGAAATGACTGCATTTTTGATGAGCCGGCTGAAATCCAGCGGCCTGTTGATCGCAAAGCAGATTGAAAAAGGATCGGGTTATACCCTCGGCGAAATGTCGATGGATCTCGGAGTGGATACGGACGGGAAGATCTGGTTCTTTGAAGCAAACGCCAAACCAATGAAATTCGATGAACCGCATATCCGTAAAAAATCGCTGGAACGCATTTTTCAGTTCAGTCAATATTTATACCGGCAGGGCAAGGAATAGCCTATGGAGGGAGGTGAGTCCTGCATGAAGATAGCGGCATGGCAACCCTGCGACTCGGCAGCCTGGGCAATGCAGCATGCAGAAATCTTGAACTTTGTGAAGAGGTACGGCCGGAAGAAGATTCCCGCCGGGACATACCGGGCGCTGATGAAGCTTTCCTGTAGGGAATTGCTTATGCCCGGCTCCTCCCTCCTGCTAGCCACCCTCCAGGCCGAGGACGGCCCCCGGATCGCCGGGATTTCCTGCGTGAGTGACTATGGCCGCGGCATCAGTCTCGTTGTCGTTCATCCGTTGTACCGGGGGCAAGGCCTTGGCTCCGAGTTGTTAAACCGGCAGTTTTCGTCTCTTGGAAAACTGACATGCCTGGTGTCTCTGAGCAACTTATCCAGTTTGCAGATGTGCTTCCGCGCGGGCTTCCGCGCAAGCCGGCTGCTAAAGCCGCATGGCGGCCGGGCCGTGCTTGTGCTGGAGAAAAACCAAAGCGGAGCGCAGGAAGCAGCATCTCCGCCGGACCATAATTTTGCCATCCATTCCTTGCAAAGAAGGTGAACCCTGTTGGCACAGCCAGTTTTGGGCATTCTGACTTTATATTTAAACGATAAAAAGCAACTGGAAGAACGGCATATATATCAGAGAATGATTAAAGAGGGCCAGACTCTCGGTCTCGATGTTTTTGTGTTCACTCCGATGGATGTGGACGACAATAGAGGCTTAATACATGCCCTTATCTATGATCCGAAGCACAAGAAATGGTCGCGCAAATGGCGCAAGTTTCCCCATCTAATTTTCGACCGTTGCCGAATTCAGCGCAGCAAGCGGTTCGAGCAGTTGCTGCGATTCCGTTCCCGGTACGGCAATCTTACTTATTTAAACCGGCCGTTGCGCAACAAGTGGACGATTTATCAAACCCTGAACCGAAAAACGGCGTTCCGTAAACATCAACCCGCAACGGTATTATTTCAAAATAGCGGCGACGTATTCCATCTGTTGAAAAACTACCCTTCCGTCTACGTCAAACCGATTAACGGCACGGGGGGGCGGGGAATTCTCCGGGTGGAAAGACTGGGCGGCGACATGTTCCTCATTCAGGGACGAAAACAAAGCCGTCAGATCATCCCCGCCCAAAAGCTGCATAAATCCCGGCTCGGCGCGTTCCTGTTAAGCTGGAAAGGAAGCGGCCGCTTCCTTGCGCAGCAAGGAATTCAAATCAAACTGCCAAGCGGTCGGGTGGCCGATTACCGGATGCTTGTGCAGAAGAACGGACACGGGCAGTGGGAAGTGACCGGCTGTGCGGGCCGGATCGGACCTGTTCGAAGCGTCACCTCCAATCTTCACGGCGGGGGCAAGGCCGTTACGATGAATGCGCTGCTTGCTCAGGTTACATCGAGCGAGGAGAAGCGCTCCGAAATCCGCCGTTCCGCCGAAAAACTGAGCCTGGAAATCGCCGCGCATCTCGAATCCACCTTCGGCGCCTTATGCGAGCTGGCACTGGACCTGGCGATCGAAAAAAACGGCCGGGTATACGTTCTGGAAGTCAATCCCAAGCCCGCCAGAGAGGTGTTTATTAAATCGGGAGACACGGAATCGTACCGTCGTGCAATCATCAAGCCTTTGGAATATGCCATGTGGATGTATAAACGCGATGCCAAACGCGAAAACAAGCGAGAAGAAAAACATGAAGATAAGCGCGATGATAAACGCGAAGCCGCCCCTTCCTCTTAGCGAGGAGGAGCGGCTTCATGTATGCATGAGGCTTATTCGAGACTTTCCGACCGGTCATAGAGTCCGGGAAGCTCGTTGAAAGTAGTGATCAGTATATCCGAACCGGCCAGCTCTTGGCCTTGTCCAAAACCGGCATAGGCGCAGCCGATCACGGTTTGTCCGTTCTTCTTGCCCGCTTCCACGTCCGAGGAGCGATCCCCAACCATCCAGGCACTGGAAATGCCGTGGTTGTCCATCAGGAGACGGACAAGATCGACTTTGGAAGCAGTCAGATACTCGCCTGCACTGTAGACTGCTTCAAACAGCGGAGAGATCAAGTGGGTTTCGGCGACGCCCTTTACGTAATGCTCCAACCCGTTGCTTGCGACGAACAGCCTGACTCCCCGATCTCTCAACTGCTCCAGCGTTTCCTTGACGCCAGGATACAACTCCGTGGCGTATTGTTTAAGCCCTGCCAGTTCCAGTTCCAGGAGCAGTTCATCCGCCCGGCGGTGCACAGCTTCGCTACAGTCCGGGATCACCTTTCTCCAGATGTCTTCGAGCAGCATTCCGAGACAGCTTAGCATCAATTCCTCGGGAGGCGTATCCCCGACATACAATTTCTCTTCTCTGAGCCGGTCAAACAACTCGTGATAAGCTGGAATGAGCAGTGTCTCCGTCTTGAAAAGAGTTCCGTCCATATCGAATATCATCGCTTCCGGTTTTTTAAGCTTAGCCTGGGTAGTCTCCATCTCCACGTTCCTTCCTGTCTGTATTTATAGCCCATGATAAGCCAAACCCCTCCCCTTGTAAACCAGCCTGCGGGTTGGACGGGTTTGCCATTTTTCAGAGTGTCCTTTACAATTACGTTGAATTACAAGCCAATGCAACCGTAGGAAGAAGGACGTAAACATGAGCAAAAAAATAGTAGCCATAGACATGGATGATACGATCTGCCATTTGATTCCGAAAGCGATCCAATATCACAATATGATGTATCCCGATCTCCCCTTGACCATGGAACAGATTGTCAGCTTTGACTTGAGCGGCATTTGGCATCCAAGCTGCTCGGACGATATTTTTTTCGGAAGACCGGGTTTATATGAAGAGCTGGAGCTCTTTGATGAATATACGGTCGATGAGGTGCAAAGAATGACTGCCGACTACGATGTCATTATCGTGACCGCGGCGCGTCCGTCTTCAGTTCCGGAAAAGTGGAGATGGCTGCAAATGCATCTGCCGTTCATCCCCTTCGAAAACTTTTTCGTCGCCAAGCGCAAATACCTGCTTGAATTCGATCTGTTGATCGACGACGGACCTCATAATCTGATCGCTGCCAAAGAAGCGGGCAAGCAGACGATTATGATTCCCCGTCCCTGGAACAGACCAGTCCAGCCGGACTTTATTTTAAAAGATTCCTGGAAGGGCATGAACGAACTGGTGCGGCATATCCTGACTTGATTGCATGCCTGATATTATAAAATGTCGCGTTTTTACTTTTTGAAATGATATGGAACCGTGGTTACGATCAAATCTCTCCGGTACAGCAAAAAGGCGCGGATCAGCAAACTGGACTGGTTATGCAGGGCGTTATGCCACCGTTTTTTCGGAATGAATTGGGGAATCAGTACGGTCACCCGAAAATTCATTTCCTTCGCCTTATGCTCCACCGTATCGATAAACTTCGTCAGCGGCTGGATAATACTCCGGTATTGGGAAAACAGCGTGACCAGCCGGATTTCGGGGTGCCACTGGTTCCATTTCTCCTCGAATTGCTTCTCCGCCTCTTTATCAAATGCCACATACACCGCGATGATCTGATCCGGAGACAACGATTTCGCGTAATTTAGCGTATTTTCCACTACATGCGTAATCCCCGCTACTGGGATCACCATTACGTTCCCCTTGATCGCTAAAGGCGGTTCGCATGTAGTGATCCGCAATTGATCTCCTACAGCTTCATAATGACGGTTGATTTTGTGGAAAACGTATACGATCGCCGGCAAAAAGATTAGCGCAGGCCAGACTTGCGTGAATTTCGTGATGAAGAAGATCATCATGACGGTAAAGCTGATTACAGCGCCGACCGCATTAATCGTTAATTTCAATCCCCAGCCTGACGGTTTTTCCCGACACCATTTCACGAGCATACCGGTCTGCGCCAGCGTAAACGGTATAAATACGCCAACCGCATAGAGCGGAATTAAATGTTCCGTCTGTCCTTTAAAAACAATGATAAGCAGGATTGAGGCTACCGCCAAAAAAACGATCCCATTGGAATAACCGAGGCGGTCGCCCCGAACGGTGAACATTCGGGCGATATATTTGTCTTTCGCCAGATTCACGGCCAGCAGCGGAAACGCCGAATATCCCGTATTGGCGGCCAGCACCAGAATCATCGCGGTGATCCCTTGAATCGTGTAATACATGAAGCCCCGCCCGAATGTAGCCGAAGCGATCTGGGAAACGACGGTTTCCTCCGCTTTAGGCGAAATTCCGTAATAATAAGCCAGCCATACGATTCCCGTAAACAAAAGGGCCAGCAGCACGCCCATTGCAGCCAATGTTCTGGAGGCGTTCTTGGGAGCCGGGTCCTTGAAATTGGGAATAGCGTTTGAAATCGCCTCAACCCCGGTCAAGGCCGAACTCCCTGAGGCGAATGCCCGCAAGAGCAGGAACAGTGTAAGTCCGGCCACGGGCGTACCGATCGGGGAGTGCAGGTCGGCCGGGACTTCACCCACTGCAATTTGATAAAGCCCCGCTCCGATAGTGATAAATATGACAAGCACGAATAAGTAAACCGGATAAGCCAGAATAGAAGCCGATTCGGTGATTCCACGCAAATTAAGAACCGTGATAACCGCTACTAAAATACATGCAATGAGCACATTATAGGAATGCAGCGACGGAAAAGCCGAGGTGATGGCATCCGTACCCGCGGAAATGCTGACCGCGACGGTTAAAATGTAATCCACCAGCAGAGCACCGCCCGCTAAAAGCCCGGAGTTAACCCCTAAGTTTTCCTTGGAGACAACGTAGGCTCCTCCGCCATGCGGGTACGCATAAATTACTTGTCTGTAGGATAAAACGAGAGCTACAAGCAGCACCAGAATTCCCACGGCAATCGGGATGGAGTACCAGTAGGCAGCCGCGCCGATCGTCATCAAGACGAGCAGGATCTGCTCCGGTCCGTAGGCTACGGAGGACAAGGCATCCGATGAGAGGATGGCCAGGGCTTTCGTTTTGTTCAGTTTTTGTTCGCCGAGTGCGGTTGACTTCAGCGGCTGACCGATGAGCACTCTCTTGATTATCGAAAACATAGCTGCAACACCACCGTACTTTATTTTTTGCAAATACAAAGGCTGATTATGATTAAATAATTTTGGTAAATCGTCTTATCCATCTTTAACCCGAATCGGTAATTTGCGATATCAGGTTTTCATAAAATGGTTTACAGGAGCTTCGGCAAACTCCGTGGCTTTTTGCACAGCAAAAAACCACAGAGGTACGATCCCCTGCGGTCCATGATTGCATTACATGGGCACAGTATCATTCCTCTCTCGGACTACGCTTACG
Organism: Fontibacillus phaseoli; assembly: GCF_003337355.1. Taxonomy (GTDB): domain Bacteria; phylum Bacillota; class Bacilli; order Paenibacillales; family Paenibacillaceae; genus Fontibacillus; species Fontibacillus phaseoli. The sequence continues at coordinate 41,335 of NZ_QPJW01000009.1, forward strand.
AGGTTAGCTGTCGGATTAGGGTGGCGAGAGTCACCCCTCCGCAGCATGTTCTGCAGAACATGCTGCGGATTCACCCCTTACCGTTCGTTTCGGCTGTTTTGCCTGGTACGCCCGGTATTCGGTTCCCCCGCTTTCCCGCGATACGGGAAATTCAGCGAATCAAGAATTTAAAATCCAAGAGTGAATATTACGCCTGCTCTCATTTTCTGTAAATCGCGGAATTTGCCTCAAATCGCGTTTTTTTCGGGTATTCAAGAAGAATAAAACGCTTACTTCCATCGCTTTCATTTATTATCATTCATTATTGCAGCCGGACACATGCGCAGCTTGAAATGGATCACAACAGTAATCATTTCTTACTTTGCTTACAGAAAAAACAAAAAAAGACCGGCTTCCAAATATGGAAACCGGCCTGTCCGTGTACTATTTTTCAAACTTCGCCTTATTCGCCGTTCAAACGATACCCACCATGAAATACCGGTCCCACATACTCGTTAAAGGCATAACCCGAAGAAATGGCTGCCGTAACAAATTTTTTCGCTTTGACCACGGCTTCTTTCACGGATAAACCGTCAGCCAATCCTCCGGTAACCGCTGCGGCAAACGTACAGCCCGCTCCATGGTTATATGCCGGTTCGATCTTTTCCGTCTCCAGGACCGCAAATTCCTCACCGTCATAGAACAGGTCAATGGCCTTATCGCCTTCCAAAGCTTTTCCACCTTTAATGACTACGTTCGCGGCGCCGCGCTCATGAATGATTTTTGCGGCCTCTTTCATTTCATCGACGGAAGTAAGACGGCCCAAACCGGACAAGACGCCAGCTTCAAACAAATTCGGCGTAACGACCGTAGCGAGCGGAACCAACAAATCGCGAATCGCATCGGCGCTCTCGGGATTCAACACTTCATCTTCGCCTTTGCAGACCATAACGGGGTCGATCACCACATTTTTCTGGTCATGCTGACGGATGCATTTTTCCACAACTTCAATGATGGCCACGCTGCCCAGCATCCCCGTTTTCATCGCATCGACGGGCCCGCCGGCAAATACGGTTTTCAGTTGCTCGGCAACCAAAGCGGCATCCACCGGATAAACGCTGTGATGCCATCCGCGGTCCGGGTCCATCGTGACAATGGTCGTTAGTGCGCTAAGCCCGTATGTACCGTATTCTTCAAAAGTTTTCAAATCCGCCTGGATCCCCGCGCCTCCGCTGGAATCGCTACCGGCAATCGTTAATGTTTTCAGTATGGTTGACATGGGTCATACTCCTTTGCAACAAACTTAACAAGCTTCCGGCCTCTATTGTAGCATTATTTTCAGAAAGTCAGTGGATTATTTAACGGGATTTTTCATCGCCAAGTTTTACTAGCCTTCACAGCCCCAATCCGTTTTCCAGCTTGCCCAGCGCTTCTTCAAGCAGCCCGGCAAAGTCCGCGTCCGGATTTTCGGCATAATGAAGCATTACCGATATATTTACTCCCACAACGGCTCCGGCAAGCGTGCGTATCGTCAAATCGTCGGAATTGCGGCCGACTCGATTCGCCACCATTTCCGCTATCAGCTGCATCATCTGGGTCATTCCGTTCACCGTTGCCGACCAAAGCTCCGGAATCGCGATCACGAGCTGATTTCGTTCCCGCATGGTCGTTAGTTCGTCTTCTGACATTCTCGCAATTTCCGAAACCATGGCGTTTTTCAACGCTTGAAGCGGACTTAACCCGGAAGGCTGTTCTTCAAAAGCACGAATCAGCAGCGGGTCATAATTATCGCGTGTCAACACATCTTCTTTCCCTGAAAAGTAACGAAAAAAAGTGCTGTACGAGATTTCCGCCGCTTCGGCAATCTGCTCCACCGTGGTTGCTTTGTACCCCTGCTCACGGAACAGCCTCATCGCGTGTTTTTGTACTTCTGCCATCGCTTTTGCTTTCTTGCGTTCGCGTAAACCTCCGCCAGGTTTGCTGTTTGTCGTTATGACGGCCACCTCAATTCGAATGAACTTTGATTCCTGATCTCTCGACCTTCCGTAGTTTACAGATTATCACTCCGCAAGTATTTGGACAATGCCCCGCCCTCCGTCAACGAGGACCCGATCTCCTGTTTTCAGCTTGGAGGTGGCGCTCCCGCATCCCACTACGGCAGGGATCCCGAGTTCCCTCGCCACAATGGCCGCATGGGACAGCGGTGCACCGATGTCGGTAACAATCGCCGCGGCTTTGGGAAACAGTAGCGTCCATCCGATATTCATCGTAGAAGCCACCAATATTTCGCCGGGTTGCAATTGCTCCCCTTCATCCGGATGTCCAAGAACGCGAACGCTGCCTTGAATCCGGCCTGCAGCGCCGGCAAACCCCTTCAGGCTGTCCGACTGATCATGAGTCAACGGCAACGATGCATCGAAATAATCACTTCTGCGAAACGGTTCCTCCGCCCAGGCAAAAGGGTCAAACCTTCCGCGGATCACGGACGGAAATGTCGGCAGCGTCCGGTATTTGGCATAGGCTTCTTTCCGGGCAGACAGATGTTTCGCCGCAGGTAAAGATCCTCCTGACAGCCAAGCCAAAATTTCATCGATATACCAGAAGAAAATATCCTCACCTATTCCCGCCAATTCGCCAGCCTTCAGGGCGAACTGCCGGTTGACCCGAAAGGTTCTCGTCCATTCCGATCGGACGGCTTCACGCAATTTCGGGCCTTCCGAGGCCGATGTCATTTTCCGGATCACCCGGGTTGCCGCTCGGGGATAGCTTTGCTCAAACCGCTCCCAAGTTTCTTTATTCTGATGATATCGACTCTTCAAGAGATGATCTCCATCCATCGGACTCGCCTTGGACTCGGCAATTTTTCCTTCCAGCCAAGCGGGGTCTTCTCCCGGTGCAGGGATCGACAATTCAAATTCATGCGGGCCGCGATGCCCGTATTTTTCAATATATTGCTCCTGGCTTAATTCCCCTTTCAGTACCTTGGAAATCCCTAAAAGCGGACCCAGGCTTTCCAGTTCGGAAGACCCGCTCCCGTATGATAAAAGATGATTCGCATCTTCCTCGCCCACAAGTTTGCCGAGCTTGACTTGCAATTTTTCAAAGTTTTGCATTTGCCGCGAAGGAGCTTCGAGGGCATACCACATCGCATTCACGTTGTATGGCCAAAGTGTATGGTTCCATAAGTCAGCTAAATGTGCCCGGGTTTTGGCCATCGAGATTTCCTCGGTTACCCGCTCGCACCATGTCCGAGTTTCTTGCAGAAACTGCCCGGCATTCCGAACCGCTTCTTTGGTTTTTTTCAGATGATAGAAAAACTTGCCCCCCGTAACCCTAATTAATTCCCATCTTGAAAAAGGAAACAACGGCACCTCGATCTCCTCGGGAATGTTTCCGAATACCCGGCTCATTTTACGCAACACCGTTTTCGGAGAGATTCCAAAAGCCGCAAACATGGAAAGCGGACGACTGATATTGGAGTACACTCTACCGCAAATATTTCCCGACATCACGTAATGGCCCGGAAGCAAACTGTGTTCCTCATCCAGCAAACGGAGGAGGGACCAGCTTAACGGAGTCATGACATCGGATATCGATTCGCCGACGTTCGTATTGATCCAAAGGTCATCGCTCGCCAAAGAATCGTTAATTTCGTACGAATCCCGGCTTCCTATACCTATCGTAGTAATCGGCCGCGACTGCAAAATATAGATCTTTCCGTTCACGACAGCCCATTCGATATCCTGAGGATTTCCCAATTCGGCTTCCAATCTGGAGGCAAGCTTATATAGCCGGAGCGCATGTTTTTTGAATCCGACGGGGCCTGAATACTTCCCGCCGGGACGAATGAGCGAGAAGGCTTCAGCATTGCTTTCGCCGGACACCAATTGCTCCCCCAACCCGTACACGAAATTCCCCTGCATCGTTTTTCTGCTGCCCGTAAGAGAATCGATGGTAAATAGAACGCCTGAAATTTCACTATCGATCATGAGCTGCACTACTATGGCGATCCGGTGAGCGGAATCAACACCTTTGACGGAACTGTAAATTTGAACCCTTTCGGCCTGCGCGGAGAGATATACCGTTTGAATGGATCTTAAAATGTCTTCATCGGACTTGTTATTCAAAACGGTCTCGAATTCTCCGGCAAATGACGCCTCGGCCGAATCCTCGTTCAACCCTGAAGATCGGACGGCAAATTTGGCGTTTTTGTGTTTCTTCCTAAGCAGGTTTATCCGGGATTGGATCCCGGCCCACGCCAGTTCGGTCAACCTTCCTTCTTCAAACGCCGCTGGCAGAATTACAAACCCTTCCGGCACGGGATATCCCGCACAAAACATCATGGAGAGCATACCTCCTTTCCCTCCTGCCGCAGTCCTAAGCTCCGGACTCATTTCCCCGAAACCGATAACCATACCTTCCATCCCTCTCATTCCTCCCAAAAGTAAAGTTTGATTAAGTTTTTTCTTTTTCTCTAAAAAAAGAAATTTAATATAATATGATACTAAGTTTCAAAATATACAATATTCCAAAATATTGTTTTCGTCAATCCATTCTTTTGCAATCAAAAAAGCAGTACCCCTTTACAAGGAGCACTGCCGGATTTCGACAATATGATTAATCTATAAGTTCGTTGTATAAGAATTTTAGAAACTTCATTTCCGACGCTTTAATCTGAGCAACCTTTTCCAGACAAGTCTCCCTTTTGTGGGGATCATCGCTTTTCCGGCCCAATCGGATCAGACATAGATTAAGGGACCTCCATAATTGCTTGATGTCCTCCATGATTTCTCCGCCAGTGATAACCGATGTCTCCTTCATTTGTCCGAAACTTACGAAGCTCTCCCAGATCATCGGGCGCAATTTATGAAACACCATGATTGAAATATTGTTCCGGTCAACCCAGGATTTTCGCTCTACCTCGCTCCAGCCCGAACAAGTTTCAATATCACGCTCCAGTATTTCCAAAGCTTGTTTTCCACCGGGTATATACGGTTTATCAAAGGAAATCCAGTTTCTTTCCGCAGCCATCGCCAGCTTATCGCCGAGCGGCCGGCTGCGATCATCAAAATGACTCCCGACGGAAAAATACAGCATTTCATTATTCATTACACTTGCGGCTTCAAGTTCCGCTGCCGCTACTTCACCGCAAAATTCCGCAATCGGATCAATTACCGCAAACTTTCCGGTCTGTTCGTTATAGTCATACACCAACACGCAATGCTTTGCATTTACGCTTTCAAACGTCAGGATATTGCGCGGGAAATAGAATAACCCGGACGCGTTACATATGAACATTACACCATTGCCTTCACGAATTTCAGTGATTAAATCCGGAATCCGACCGATATCTGCCCGGATCGCCATCCCGTATAAACTGTCCATATTATAATAATTGGGGGTTCTGCTTGTGATCAGCGTGTGTTGCTCATAATGGACGTTCCAGTAATTCGCCACAAACAAGCGATAATCCTGGCCGTGCATATTTAGCCAGGTAGCCATACACGATGCCGCGCATTCCAGCGGGCCAATGTTGACAAGCTCCGGTTTTGTCATTACTTTTACTTTGGCCGGATTAACCATATAACATCACCTCTTCTTTAAGGGCAAATTTTTTAATTCCATCAAGCAGTTCCATGCTCTCCACAGCCTCGGAAATCGTAACGGCGCATGTGCCTCTTCCCGCTACTTCCTGGATGAAGCTGGTATAAATCCGGTCGCCGGCAAACCTGGAATTCGGCGGAATCGGAACCCGTTTCGGGGCCTCCCCTTTTTGCTCAAGCATTGCCTCGTTTTCATGAATCAGCAGTGTCGCACGATCTCCCCCGATGATCCAAGAAGGTTTGCTGGCACAGGATGCTGCATTCAAGTCGATCATTACAACAATTCCCGTATCCAGTTTCAGTACAGCATGGCAGTAATCTTCCACATCTCCGGTTTCATGGCTCAATCTATGCATGTTGGACGTGATCTCTTGTACCTGACCAAGCCTCAATTCCACCAGTTGATCGGCCAAATGGACTCCCCAGTCTAGTAAGATGCCTCCGCCGTACTTCTCCTTCCCGCGCCACTCCGGGTGGTACGACTTGATTCCGAAACCAATCCCTAAGTCGGGCATATGATGGGACCGTTCAATGAACTTCAAATTGCCTAGAGTTCCGGCATTTAATACAGATTTGACGAACTCGAAATCGGCATCGAATCTGCGGTTTTGGAACACCGTGACCACCCTGTTCAAACGCAGCGCAAGGTCGGCGATTTCTCGCGCTTGGGCTGCGTTTACGGTAACGGGCTTTTCAATGATCAGATGTTTGCCGTGCTTCAACGCTTTTATAGCGAGTTCATAATGATATGTGGGAGGTGCGGCAATCAACAACAGCTCGAAGTCATTCTCCAAAAATTCATCGTAATCGCCGTAAACCTGCAATCCTCTTTTCTCAGCCAGTTCCCGCCGTTCCAAAGTAACGTCAAAAACCGCACTCAGCTCAACTTCTTTCAGCTTACGAATCATCGGATAATGCAGCAATTCAACAATTCTCCCATACCCGGCTATTCCCAGTTTCATGCTTTCTCTTCAACTCCTTTCTCCAAGTGATCCTCCGATTCCAGCCCCAGCAATTTTCTAATAGGCTCCGGCCAAAAAGCCAGTACATTCCCGTAAGTTGCAAACAGCGCATACATCCAACGTTCAATGCCAAAGCCGACGCAGCCGGAATGTTGCCAATTCCCGTTCCGGTCGCGGATATCAAAAGCTTTGCATAAAGACTGGCGCATATCATTGACGGATGAAATCGCAAAAGATTCCTTGCCCCCATCCAGCCGGCAAATAAGCTCATATTTCATATCGGCCATTAATTGATGCTGCCCCTTCAGCACATCCTCTTCAAAATAGAACGGATCGCTCGCCGTCTCGATGCTTCCTTCCAGGCCAAGCGCGGTAAATAGTGCCCAAATTTCTTCCACCGCCTGAAGCCGGGTAGCCCGAACAAATTCGGCATCTCCGATAAACGCCAATTCCTTGACATTGAATTCGTTCATCCGGTGCTTACCGAGCCGCCAAGGCGCTTCATGGCGGAAACAATTGCTTGTCGAAGCCAATACCAGCGGTCCGTTAACAACTTGACCTTCGAGTTCCTCATAACAATGGAAGCAGGCTGCGGGGGTCAGGGCATAGCCGCTTAACCTGGGAATTCTCTCAAAATGTTCATGGTGGCGCACGCTTTCAAGGGTCTCCATTTGATGAGGAATTTCGGAGACAAGATAAATATTTTGCGGGTAAGTTTCGATGTAATTTAACTTGCTTAACGTGGCTTGCAAAATCAGGGAAGGATACTTTCTCTTCTCCGCTCCGAATAATTCCGTTAGGTGCGTAAAGACGTTTTCAAGCGCCTTAAACAGCACTGCCGGCATTTCGGCGCCGAGTTCTTTGTGTAAAGTGAAATCATGGCTATCCGCATTCTGAGTCACCGCGGCATCCTGTATCGTTATTCCGCCCTGTTGAGTGGATTTGATCACTCTGCGTTTAACGGTACGCACTCGCTTAACCTCTTCCTGCAAGGCCGTTATCGTGTCTTCAATCACCGGCAACCTCTCCGGATCCGTAATATCCAGTACGACTTCATGATTATCGGCATCCACTATGCAGCTTACTATTCCTTCAATGCTATAAATCAGCTTGCCGTACAACAACTCCATTTGCTGTTCATTCAGCGATTTGTCGAGAGCAAATGAATAATTCACGTCTGAATCCCCCCCATTTTCCTCGCCTGCCGTCATTTCACCGTTTCTATTTCTGACGTCTCCTCTCTCCACTGCATATATAGCGACCACAACATAGTTTTAATGTCCTGCTCCAAACTTTCTATTTCCAGCAACAATTCGTACAGCTTCTCAGCATTCACCAAACTGGGTACAATCCCCAAACGGACCCCCTGGATCGAGAGCGAATTCCACCGGGCGATCAACTTGCTGCTCGACTCTGTTATCCGGGGGTCCGGATCCGTACCATCTGAGAAAAAACCGACTGCGGTAAGGTAGGCATTTTTTCGTTTACCCATGGTACCGATTTCCGCCAAGGCTTCGGACAGATTCCGCATTGAATACTCGCTGCCGGTTTGCAACGCCTGCTGAAACAGCGGTTTCATCAAATCGATCAAATCGTTGCTCTCCAAGGAAAGCGTGGATTCAAATAAAGCGCATACGCTCGTGAAATCCGGAACTTGAATATCTCGCTTATCCAGCCTGAATCCGGCGATCAGTTTCCCGCAGCCGAACGCTTGAGCCATCGACTGATGATCGATGACCCCTCTCCAGCCAAAATACGGATCGATGACGCTCCAGCCCTCCGTAGGATGATAGGACTCCAGCATGACGATATGCGGAGCATGCTTGATTTTATAGCACTGGTTCGGATAGCAAAGATAATAACCGTCCACTAAAATAATGTGATAACAATGATCGGGCTTGCTCGTAATATCCCGCAGCAAATATTGAAAGTTTTTTCGCCTGCTTTTTTTCAAATTATGCCAAACGGTAATAGGCTGCCGGTACAAATACTGAAACCTTTCCAGAAAAACATCGGACGTGATGAATTTGGAATAATAGGAGATGGTCCCGGCCTGATTAAGCGCAAATTGCGGATTCCAGGCTCCAAAGTAAAGCGGACGATAGTCATAGCTCGGCTGCTCACTGAGTGCAAAGGCAAAACAATCCAGGAGGCACTGGGTTTCAAGACGTTTCATATTCATCCGCCCTCAGGTTCAAGCTTGGCCAGGATCATCTGCTTAATTTTGCCGACCGTTTGAAAGTTCTCTTCCAACATGCCGGCGTCATCAAAAGAAATTTTATAATGTTCTTCCAGTTGAATGATTAATGTAATCAATAGAACAGAACTCAGTCCGAGCTCCCAAAGCATGGTATGTTCGTCGGTGCGTTCCGCGATATGGGGGTCTTTGAGCAAACCGCCAATAGCCGTCCATACATATCCGGCGATATCTGAATGCAACACGGACATCTGATGATCCATAACAAAGCTCCTTTCCGAAAACCAATTCACGTCTAGGCCGTAATTTTTCCGAGTACCTCTTTGACGACCCCGGCAATCTCCTGTACATCCCGTTCGGTCATTCCGATATGCATCGGAAGTGAAATGATTTCTTTCGATAATTGTTCTGCTACGGGGAATGTCCCCGAATCATAGCCCAAATGTCTAAAGGCGGGCGTTTGGTGGACCGGCAGCGGATAGTGTACGGCAGTCAAAATCCCTTTCTTTTGCAGTTGTTTTCTCAAAGTTTCCCTGATCTGCGTGTCTACCCTGACCACAAAGAGATGATAGACATGACTTTCGTCTCCCCGGTCTGACGGCACAATGATGGAAGCTGCGCCATCCAAATAGGAACGGTAACATGCCGCCATACTGCGGCGATGGCACGACCAGTCATCCAGATAAGCCAGTTTAAGCTCCAGGGCGATCGCTTGAATCGGATCAAGCCGGGAGTTGAAACCGGCGATTTCATGTTCATACCGGGTCTCTCCGCCGTGATTCCGCAGTTTTCTTAGGAGGGACAAGAGCTGCGGTGACGACGAAATGACCGCTCCCCCATCACCGATGGCACCTAAATTTTTGTCCGGATAAAAGCTAAAGCACCCCAGCGCCCCCAAACTTCCCGCTCCCTTGCCGTCAAGACGCGCTCCGGCAGCCTGCGCACAATCTTCAATGATTTCAATGCCTCGTTCTCCGGCCCACGGAATCAGTTCGCTCAAATCAGCCATTTGCCCGTACAGATGAACGGCGATAATGGCTCTGGTGCGGGGAGTGACCACTGCTTTGACCTGTTCAATATCAATCAGAAAGGTATCCTCGCAGCAATCGACCAACACCGGAGTCGCTCCCGTATGATGAATCGCCTCCACTGTGGCAATGAACGTATTTGTAGCGGTAATGACTTCATCCCCGTGTCCGATCCCCAGTGCCTTCAGCGCTAAATACAAGGCGTCGGTTCCATTACCTAAGCCGACCGATCCCTCCGACCCCGAAAAGCTCGCGAACGCCTGTTCAAAGCTGCCCACGGACGGGCCGCCCACAAATACCCCACGCTTCGCTAATTGTTCCACCGCTTCTAACCAGCGCTCGCGAATGATCTGAAATTCGATCTGCGGTGCCGAAAATAAAATCCCCATTTTCCGCTCCCCCTTAAATTTTCATAGCTTCCTGTAGCTCCTGAATGAACGTCACTAACATGCCCATTGTAGAAAAAACAGCAGGATCCACCCCTTCTTCCGGCACAACCACGTCGAACTCCTCTTCGATGTAAACGACCAGTTGAAGCACCATCAGCGAGTCGATATGCAAATCTTCAAACAGCCGGCTCGACTCCAGCACAACCTCAGGCAACTGAACCTCCAAATTACTTGCAATCAAATCTGTAAGCGTAATCAAAATTGATTCTCTTGTCATCTTCATCGCTCCATTTCGATTAATAGTTTCCTGCTGACCTTCCCGCTGGGCAGTTTCGGAATTTCATCCCTAAACTCAATGGAATGAGGTACTTTAAAGGGGGGCAATCTGTTCAGGCACCATTCCCTGACTTCATTCATTTCCAGAAATGGTTCCGTAACTACCAGCGCTTTTACCGCTTCACCCCACACGGGATGTCTGCCCCTGAATACAACGGATTCCTTTACTCCGGGCATTTGATCGATAACCCTTTCCACCTCCGAAGGGATTACTTTTAAACCGGATACATTAATCAAATCATCCATCCTGCCCATCACCAGGAGTTCGCCCGCTTCATCCAGCAAGCCCAGATCCCCGGTTCTTGTTTGCCTCCCGTAAGCAAATACGGCGATCTCCTGCGGCACGGTCTGTCCCGGTTCCAAGGATAGACGCAGATGATCCAGCGGTTTCCCGACACTGCCGGCGGTTTCGGGATGTACCCCTACCGAAATGCATCCGCATTCGGAGCAGCCGTATTGGCTCCATACCTGATTTGAAGAACTATTTAGCGATTCGAGCAAAGAAGCCGGCATTGGCGCGCCCGAACTGATAACACGGTCGAAGGCAACCGGTTGCCGTTTGAAAGACATCAGCAGATTCAGCAAAAAGGGAACCCCGTAAGTAATGGACTTGTTGCATGAACGAATCATATGAATCGCAAACTTCGGATTTTTGTCCGTAATGACGATCGGCAAGGCTTCCCGTTCCACCGCCGCCAGCATTCCCGTTATGAATCCGAAGGAATGATGGGCGGGAACTAGAATGATCGCCGCTTCTTCCGACGTAGTGACAATCCGCCGGTTATAATTCACGATTTCTTCCTGTATCTCTTGCCAGCTCCGCACGATCAGCTTCGGCTCTCCGGTCGTCCCCGATGAATACTGCATGAGCGAAGGCGTATCCTGCGCCGCCCCTCCGTCCAGAGCAATCATTTGCCGGTCATCCCCATATATCAGCACATGGCATCCCGCCTTTTGCGAGCTCTCCCTCGCCGAGACAACCGGTGTATCCCCTCGCAGCAGCAATAGGGAACCGCCGCGCTCACGTAAATATTGAGCGATGCTCAAGATAAAAAGCGGATGGTTCAGACATAGCGAGAACATTTTCCCCTCCGGCGAATGAAGCAAAGGCTGTCCCTCCAGCCACCTGTATTGGTCTTCAAGGTCGCTTCGGCTATACCTGTCTTTATTGACCTGTAGCATCGGCACCCCCCATTCGGAATAGTTGCGATTTTGAATGAAGCGTTCTTGTTCTATACGGTTTGTCCCGCCTCCGCATGCTTCAGCCAGCCGATGTCTTTGGACAACGCCTCATAGGGGTTGCGCCCAAACCATTCCAGTGAGGCCGATACGTGGAGGTTTTGTTCCATTAAGCATGAAATGACTTGCTTGTAATCAACCAACCCTTCCCCCAAAGCCACGATCCCTTCCCTGCTCCCGTTCGGGGAATATACATTTCCCGGCTCGAACACGCCGAGATGCTGCTTGGCGGAAATATTTTTCAAATGCATGATGCTGACGAACGGCTGCAGTTCTCGAAATGCTTCTATCGGATGACTTCCCGATTCCCATAAATGCAAAAAATCCAGATTGACCGTTAATTGCGGATGATGAATATCCCGAATCAAGTCCAGCGTCGATTGCAGCGTATCCGCCATCGTTTTTGGATGCGTCTCGATCGCCAGCCCAATTCCGCGCCTGCCGGCCCGTTCCGTTAACTCACCTAGGCGGTCGATCCATAATTCCCGCTCAAACCTGTCCACCTGCAAACTGGCCTTGTTTCCCGCAAACAACCGAATCAATCCCGCATCAAACATGCAAGCCAGATCGATACTTTGCTGAAAGCTCTTCAAATGCTCTCCATAGGCGGATGAGCCGGCGGACAGATCGATATAATCGCTAACCATCGGTACGTGCAAATGATAGGAACGCAGCCTGCGTACCATTTGCAACAGCCGTTCCCCTTCACGGTTTAACATGGCTTTACCATGAACGGACCACAGCTCAATACCGGTAAATCCAGCCTTGACGGCGAACTCCATCAACTCTTCAAACGAAACCAGCTCATGTCTGAAGGAAATCGTGCATAGATTAAAATCCATTTCATTCTCCTCCTCTCAACCTGTTAAACCCGCTCCACGCTCCTCTCGCAAAAATGCTTGATGATCGGCTTCGCTTTGGGCATCCACTCCTCCATGGGTTCGTCATTGGGACTTCTAAGAATCGAGAATAATGAATCATTTATGAAAGAAAATTGCTGCAAATGATGCAGATGATAAATGTCAGGGCAGAAGCTAAGCGGTGTATTGAATATGGCATCTTTCGAAACAACGGGGTCGCAAGGTTCTCCAAACCGCCGGTAAATGGCTTCCACGATCTTAGGTACGATGACCTGATAATCGTATTTTTGCGCACTTTGTTTGGCCGCTCTCGACATCGACTCTCTAAGGCAGCCGTCAGACAGAATTTGCAAACAATAGGAGACGGCCTGTGCCAAATCGATTGTCGGATAGTCATTCTCCCAGCAACAGTCGACCAAAAAGCCGTCATGGCCATGATCGACAAGTTCCCTGAAGCCGTCCCAATTCGTACAAACAACGGGAATGCCCCAAGCTTTCGCTTCAAGCAGGTTAAATCCAAACGTCTCGCCGGGATCGGTCGAGAAATTTACTAACAAGTCGGCGGCCATAAAGAGCTTTTCTTTTGCTTCGCCCTCTACGATCCCGGGAAATACTACAACACCCTCTAAATCCAATTCCTCAACAAGACCGGTAATATAGTGTCTGTAAATTGCCATTTGTTCCGGCGTCGCGCCTGTATATTCTCCCGCGATCGTCAAGCGGGCCTGGGGAAATTCGGTATGCACCTTGGCAAAACAATGGAGTAAAAAGTCTGTGTTTTTTACATTTTCAATTCTTCCGATAGCCAGCAGCTGTTGGCGGGCCAGGTTATTCCCGGTTGCCGGTACTTGGGTGGATAAAGACATGCGGTCTTTATTCTGAAGTGAGATGCACAAGGGGATAAATTCAGCCCGGTCATAATGAGCAGAAATATTCAGTAGAGCCTGCCTGCACGAACTGCTGCTGACAAGCAGGATGTCCCGGGTTGCCAAGCTCGGGACAATCGCCAGCCACTGTTTTAACCAAAAAGGAGAAGCTACCGAATGCGCAATGAGCAGGAAACTCAAATCCGACTTGATATAATTTCGGGCAAGCAACAAATAAGGAACGATAACCGGCAAATTTATGTACAGTACATTTATCCGGTACCTGGAGCATAAAGCAGACAGCTTCTCCGAAAGTGACGGCATGCCGTAAGGATAACGCCGGATCCATTGCTCTATCGATCCGTCAAACAATTTGATGAAAGCTAGCGGAGGAATCTTCACGACATCGGCATATTGTCCCAAATAAGAAATCCACTGCTCGTCGATTGCCTTTTCGTTTACCCGTTTAGGCCGGCCTCCAACATATCCGATTACGATGTCTCCGCGCAGATCCTCCATCATAGACTCCCACCGGGGTTAATCATGCAGCGTTCGGCCTTAAGCATCTGCTCGTTCGCCAAATGAAACTCCCGTTCTTTGACCAGCGTTTCACTGAGCCTGACATAAAATTTGTACAGTAAAGCGTTTACGATTTCGGGTTCGGAATAACACTCGTCCTTCTCGCCGGCAATTCTCAACGCTTCCAAAAATCCCATTTCGTCGACCCTTGCTTTCTCTGCGTAATATTGTTTCAGTCTGGCCCGCGTAGCCGAGCCTGTTTGCTGCGGAATTCTATATTTGGAGTGAATTCCGCTTGCATATGCGTAGTCGCCGCCTCCGGCAGAGTATAGCAGCCAGGCATAATAATCTTCCGACACTCTGACATCGGGAAAACGGTATTTATAGGCAAGACTTGTTCTGACCGCCGTAGCCGAAGTCAGATTGGTATAACCCGTCATCGTCCCCATCTCAATCCACGCTTCCGGGCCTTGCACCGGATGATCTTCATGGCTATCCAATATTTCAATGATGGAGGCTGTCAGCTTGTCTTTACCGACGTATCCGCCATGCTCGTCGATAACCTGAAAACTGGTATATACGACATCCACTCCAGGATTACGTTGTAAGATGGTTCTGACCGTTTGCAGTCTGTTGCTGTGCGAAAGATCGTCCGCGTCGTTGAATAAGATGAACGGCGAACTTCGCTCATAAGCCATGGCAATTCCGACATTCCTGCATCCGCCGGGGCCTAGATTGGATTCGTTCAACACGACCGCAATCCGGTCCGGATGTTTGCTCTGCAAATCCAGCAAGTAAGGTTTGGCTTCCAAACATGGAGATGCGTCATCAATGATGATCATTTGCCAATCGGGGTCGCTTTGGTTCATGATCGATTCGATGGCTTCATTTAGAAACGTGCAGGTATAAGACATATTCTCGCTCCAATGCGGAACAACAAAGGTGGCCGTCTCGTTAACAGGGTTCATAACTCACCTCTCCGGCTATTAAAATTGCAATAAAAGCTGCTGCGATATCTGCTGTTCCTTCAACGCTACTCTCCTGATTCTGTCGGCGGCGTCATGAAACAAGTCATGCTGCCTGTCCGGATGCGACAGGGCTGCTTTTTCGAGCAGCGCTTTGATCAGATGCCACTGTTCGCCGCAGGCCCACACCTCGGCAGCCATCTCGCGCAGCGCCTCTTCCCCCTTCTCCAAATGAGCCGCCAAATGTCTTAAAAACAGGCAATACTCAACTCTGCCGTCGGCGACCCTGCCGATAATTCCCCACCATCGGGTCCGTCCGAGCTCTTGATGCTGCGCTTCATCCCGGATGAGGATTTCCCGGGAGGTTGAGATCGAACTGCCGAAAAAAGCCATTTGCTCATACATTCTATGTTTTTTGAAGCGTTGAGCTTGTTCTAGCAGCATTTGCCGGACCCTTGGAGGGGTAATGGCAGGACTTGGCCGGTCATTCAGCTCGATTTTCCAAAATCCTTTATAGCCTTTTTCCAGACAATCGTAGGGCATCACGGCATCTTTCCTCAGAAAGTAGCCATCTACGCAAGTCAGCTCCCGTTTTGCTTCATCCATACCAGCAACGACAGAGCAATGACCTCCGTTATGATTCATTTGAAACCCGGAATCCCAGGGGACCCAGTAGCAATCAACCGCAAGTATAACGGGCGTGCCCTGTCGAAGCTCATCTCCTATCATTTGCAAATCGCTATGGACATCGGTACAACGGGACGTAAGTTTAACGCCATAGATCCGGTCCAGCCAATCAAACTTCCAGCGGCGAAACGAAAGTTCCCAGTCCTTATGAAACCAGCCGCGCCTGCCGAAGCTAAAATTCCATGAACCCTGAAACATCAATTCGCAGTCATGCCCAAGCCAGCGCGTCAACGTCTTTACGCTATCTTCGAGGCAACTGTAATATTCAAAGTGCCTGCTCGGTATTCTCTCCAGCCGGTCTGGCCGAATGTCCAGTTTTGGCATACGAATCACGCATCTCCCATTAAATTGAAGTCACCTTAATTTTTTCATTACGATTTCGCTGATTTTGTTTACTGTGGCAAAATTGCTGTACATCAGGTCCTCTGCGTCAAAATCGATACCGAACGCCTCTTCCAGCCTAATGCTGAACATCATCGACTTGATCGAATCAAACCCGTACTCCAGCAAATCGATATCGCCGTGAAAATCCAAGTCCGATTCGAGCTGGTTTTGAAGCAATTCGGTAATCTTTCCTTCGATCTGATCCTTAGATAGCGTGTTCATCCATAAACCTCCGTTCAAAACATATTAACGTCCGCAGGCACGGGAGTGCGGTCACCCAGGATGCAATACCGCTCCGAATCAAAGCCGCCGCAAGCCGTAAGAACGATGGCCTTAATCAGGGCCCTGGCTTTTAAAAGCATCTCGTCATACTCTTCCTCCGGGTCCGAAAGAACCGTAATGGCCCCGCCTACGCCGATGGTCAGCTTGCCTTTATGACATACGATCGTGCGGATCACGATATTAAAATCCGCAGACCCGTTCAAGGCGAAATATCCGATGCTGCCCGAGTAAATGCCGCGCGGGCGGTGCTCCAACACGTCGATAAGCTCCATGCTTCTGATTTTCGGCGCCCCGGTCATCGAGCCTCCGGGAAAGGCAGTACGGATGCAGGAAACGGCGGTATTTCCCTTTTTCAGTTTTCCGGAAACGGTCGTTACCATCTGATGCACGGTCTGATAAGTTTCGATATGCATCAGTTTGGGAACCGTGACGCTTCCGACCTCGCAGACCTGTCCCAAATCGTTACGCATCAAATCCGTAATCATAAGATTCTCCGCCCGATTCTTCGCACTGACGGCCAGATTCCGGAGGAGCTCGTTGTCTTCGTCTGGTGTGGCTCCCCTTCCAGACGTACCTTTGATCGGCTTGGCCTGGACTCCCCCCTCCCGGTCTGCCTTAATGAAGCACTCCGGCGAAGAGCACAGCACTTGAACATCGCCGAAGGATAAATATGCCGAGTAAGGGGCCGGGTTGATCTGCCTTAGGGTTAAATACAATTGCAGAGGGTCGACAGCGCAGCTGACTTCCAGTTCATTCGTCAGGTTGATTTCATACGATTCTCCCTGACGCAAAAACTGTTGCGTATTCACGATATCCTCAATGTACTCCGGGTAACTTCGGTTTAGTTGAAAAGCAAGCATATCCGGACAATTTGGAGGTTTGCCGAACGTTGTACCCGAGGAACGGTCAACCGGCTTGCCATCGATGTGCCTCAACCGGCGATCCATCTCGTCCAACCAGGATTCATCCTGCATTTTCCCCGGCTCAGCTTCATCCTCATGCTGGAATGCGAGGCACAGCAAATACATGCAATGTTCCTGATGATCAAAAACCACCATCCGGTCAGCCAGCACCAGCAATCCGTCCTGAAGTTTACTTGCATAGGCCATGGTTCCACCGGAATCGGCTTTTAATTCGTATCCCAAATACCCCACAAATCCGCCATTCAGCGGGAACGGAACTTCAGGTTCAGCAGTGAACCGGGCCAATTGCCGTTCCAGGTATTCGTAAATCGTCATTCTATGCTCCGTTGTTATGCCTCTACTGGTCACGGTGACGATTTTACGGGACACTTCATACTTAACAGTTTGACTGAATCGTCCTGACGTATTTCCCATATAAGAAAAGCGGGCTAAACCTTGATCCGTTTTGCTGCTGTCCAGCCAAAAGGAATAAACGTCCCTGTCATGAATCCATTGGGTGAAGACTTGTTCGGGATCGGCGAAATGATTGATTTTGCGGACAAGTATTTGAACGGGTTGAACGCTACGATCTACGTTTCGTTCTTGTATGGCTTTCTCCCGCTTTCCTTCCGTCAAATGCAAAAATTCAAGCGGAGTCTTGTCCTCCGGGCATGATTTCGGATTGTCGGCCCAAAATTTCTTCGTTATGCCAATGAAATTTCCGATAATCCGGTGTCCATACTCGGTGCAAACGGATTCCGGATGGAATTGAATGCCGAAGACCGGCAGCTTCCGGTGACGAATGCCCATGATGACGTTATCTTCACACCAAGCCGTAATTTCAAGCTCGTCGGAAGGCACATCCTGAACCATTAAAGAATGATAGCGGACCGCCTGGAATTGTTGAGGAATGTCCAGGAAAAGGTCTGCCCCCGTATGCTCTACCCGGCTGATCCCTCCATGCATGATGTCCGGCATTTGCGTTACACGGGCTCCGTACAGGTGCCCGATCCCTTGATGTCCGAGGCAAACGCCAAGCACGGGTACGCCGGACTGGAGGATGATCGATTCGCACACCCCAAAATCCCGCGGAACTTCGGGACGTCCCGGACCGGGAGAAATAATGACGCCGTCAAAATCGTATTTGGATAGTTGCTCCCATTCCAAATCGTCGTTTTTAATGACCACGGGCTCTTCCCCGTTTACTTGCGCAATGAGCTGGAACAGATTATAGGTATAGGAATCATAGTTATCCACAAGCAATATTTTCATCGATTCACCTTCTTTCACCGCATGTTATATCGCTGAAATGATGCTGGCCTAGGTAGCCTTCGCTATTTGATGAACCTGTGCGCTAAGCTCAAGCAGTCGGCCTAACCCAGGAAACTCGGGAAAATGATGATGACATGCCTCCTCCCCGCCTTCGTTACGAGATTGAATGCTCCATCCCTGAGAATTCCTGTTTACGACAATTGTTTTCTCCAACGATTTCATTGGATGAAAATTGTGCGTTCCATGCTCGCGCTCCAACAGCAAGGAAACAACGCAGTCCCGAATGGGACGGCCATTCATTTCATCGCTCCATGGTGATTGCGACAAGCAGATCCCGCTGACGATGACCTGGTCGCACCGATCGCCGTGGAGCATAGTTCCCGCCAAATCCAACAGCGGGACCAGCAGATCGTCCAACCCGCTAATGCAGGAGACGGGTCCGGTAATTTCATATTCCATGCAAATGAAACCCATGATGCAATTCGGAACGGATTGATAAAAGAGCAGCGGGTTCATCTTGTTCCTCCCCTCCACCAGGTCGCGGCTCGTTAAATCGATGGTCGAGGTATCCCCATAAACGCTGCCCATAATCATTGCCGTGCGCGGTCCGCTCCGGATCCGGCAACTTTGATTTAACCGGGCGATGCTCTCAAAGATGAGCGGGCTGAAATTGGATTTAATAAAGCCGGGAACGACCGGCAATTCGATCTCCTTCGGAGATAATCCGGCGGTTCCTTTATCCGCAAGCTCCAAGGCGGAAATACCATAAGCATTAATGCAACTCTGCGCTTTGACCGACAAGGACATCGGCATCATCCTCGCCCTTCACCTCCATTTCCGCAAAATGAGGGCCGTATTGTTTCCGCCAAAAGAGGAATTCACGTTGAGTACATACTCCAGCTTTTTAGTTCTGGTTTCGTGGAGCACATAATCGAGATCGCACTCCGGATCAAAGGCTTCATGCCCGATCGTAGGCGGAACCAAATCCTCTTGCAGCGCCATCAGGCAGATTGCGGTTTCAACGGCTCCGGTTGCCTGCAAGAGATGCCCGGTCATCGATTTGGTCGAGCTGATGGGAATATCGTACGCCTTGTCCCCAAACACCTGCTTGATCCCGTTCGTCTCGGCGCAATCGGTAAATTTGCTTCCCGTGGCATGGGCGTTAATATAGCTGATTTGTTGCGGCGAAATTTCGGAACGTTTCAAAGCCGTTGTTACCGCAGCGGCAATGCCGTTGCCCTCGGGATGCGGCTTGCTGACATGATAGGCATCGCTGGATAACCCCCATCCCGTAAGCTCGGCCAAAATTGTCGCCTTCCGATGCAAGGCGTGTCCCAGTTCTTCCAGCACCATCATGCATCCTCCGTCTCCCAAAAGCAGTCCGGATCTGTTCAGCGAGAACGGCCGGATAACCCCGTCCCGGGAAAATGCCATTCCGGCATCGAACTTGGCGAACAACTCCTTGTTAATCAGACTGTAACCTCCGCACAAAACCGAATGTTCCCTGCCCGATTGAATCAGGTCATAAGCGTGGCCGATCGCATTGCTTGAGGAGATACAAGCGTTATTAAACGTCAGCGTCCTTGTCCCGGGAATGCCGCACATATCGGCGATTGCACGCGTGTGGTAACCCGGCAAGCTTTCGGACAACCTCGCAGTTTCCAAGTGTGCCCCGCTTGGATCAAGGCGCTGGACTCCGCTCCAAAACCGATGGACAACCTCAAAGTCACCGGCGCATCCGATTACAATTCCGGCATCTGCGGGCAGGCTCAGCGAGGCGTGACTTAGCGCTTCCTTCGCGCAGATCATTCCCAACTCCAGCAAGCTTCCGCTAAAATCGGCTTCCGCTCCAAAGGAACATCGAAAAGGCGCAGGATCAAACCTTTCGATGGGCTTAAACCCATGCGTTCCCCCAAAAAGATGCTCCGCAGCCACTTCCCGGCCAAATCCAAAAGCGGTAAACAAGCTGTAACCCGTAATCACGACTCTTAGCAATGAATCCCCTCCCTCCGGAAATCCTGCCGACGCTTGCGGTAACGCTCTCGTTAACCTGATTGGCCGAGGATGACCCGATGAATATCGTTAATGCTGCATACGCCGAGCCAGTCATAATCCTCTGCGTAAAGATTGATTCCCCATTCCGTCTCCAGGCAGTGCATCAGCCAGAGCATCGAAAGGGAGTCGAACACAATTTGTGTATCATCCTCCAAACCCTCCGGAAGGTTGCGGAATATTCTTCTGTCCTGAAGCATCTGCCGGATGTCCTCTTTTTGAATCCTGATCATGCCGCTTTGCTCCACATCGACCACCTCGCTTTAAGTCACCGTCAATTCATATTTTTGAAAAGCAGTCTATCTTTTTGAATTTCTTTATGGTAAAAGAGACGTAGGTTTATATTTCTAAATATTTTAAAATAAGGAGGATTAAGGAAATGAATAGTTCTCACGAATCCATAGAGAATCTGTATGTCCATCTCATGAATGGTAAAAACCGGGGCGACATCTGCCTGAGCGGCCACCACAATGTTACTTATGGCGATTTGGAAGACCTCGTCGAATATTGGCAGTCTTATTTGCACATGCAAGGAATCGAACCCGACAGCTCCGTTGCACTGCAACTGCCCAATTCTTTTACTTTTATTTACTTGCTGCTCGCCCTGTGGAAACACAATTGCCAAGTTGTATTGCTCGACTTTCGCCTGAAGCCTGCCGAGAGCGAGGAGTTGATGCAAATCTGCCACCCGCATTACTATATTGGTCCTACATCCCCGGTAAACAGCCTTGCCCCGTTTGCACCCGATATAGATATATGTGTCACCAGACGTTATGACGGATGCAAGTCCGATATCTCTTATTGCCTCATCCAATTTACTTCGGGATCCACGGGCAAATCGAAGGTTGTCGGCCGAACGCCGGACTCACTCATCAAAGAAATCGATCGCGTTCTTAAAGCCGAAGGCAGCTTCGTTGCCGGAGACAAAGTGCTGATTTTGAGCTCCATCAGCCATACGTATGGTCTGCTGACCGCTCTACTGCCTTTATTACGGCAAGGCGCATCGATTCTGTTCGCTTCCAGCCAGCAAGCTAAAGACATCCTTTACAACATCCATGGACACCGGGTAACCGGCATTGTCGGAGTTCCTTTTCACTATAATTTGCTGGCTTCCGCCAGTGATTTCCGCCCATGGGACCATGTCCGCATCGCGATTACAGCAGGAGAACTATTACCGGAGCCAACTTTGCAACTCATTTCAACCCGGTTCGGCATCTCGCTGGGACAGATCTACGGTATGACGGAAACGGGTATCATATCTGCCGATTTTCCAGGGGATTTCCCGGGCAGTCTCGGCCGTATTCTCGGTGGCTTGCGGCATAAAATCGAACGGGACGAGCTCTATATTTTCCAGGAACAATCGCCATACATTTTTGACCGTTTGCCGGAGCGATATCAGGATGGATGGCTGCGTACGTTTGATATTGCTTATATGGACGAATATGACCATACACTGCATATCTGCGGGCGAGCCGATTCGTTATTGATTGTCGGGGGATTAAAAGTGAATCTGACGGAGGTCGAAGATATTCTAAAGTTGCACCCCGCTATTCATGAAGTTGTCATCACCCAATCCGGTCAACAGGAAATTGAGGCTTATATCAGCGGCGACTCTTCATTAAGCAGAAACGAAGTACTGCAATGGTGCACGGAACAAATGGCAAATTATAAAATACCGAACAAAATTTTTTTCCTCCCCTCCTTACCGAGAACGGCTACCCAGAAATTAGTGCGCAACCGGCAGAAACTTCAGGAACTGACGGCCGGATTAGAACAATTTTAGCCAGCCTAAGGTCCTAATTTTAATCCAAATGGAGGTTTGCCCAATGAAAAGCTTGGTAACCAAGATCGATTTGCTGCCACGGTATGAGACCAAACTTTTTAACTGCCGCGCATCAAAAATCGTAAGTTATTTGAAATTCGCGAATCTGCCGGTCGAACTTCTGTTTTACAACAGTTTTGAATCTACGGAGAACATCTTCAAGCAATGCGTCGGTGAAGCCAAACCCCGCTGGTGTTACCATACCGAATGTATGTCTTATGATGATTTAAAACTGCTCGGCGTTTCCGTCGAGTACAAGCGGTTCCGTTCGTTCGATAATGCCGTAAGTGAAATGATTGCCTGCATTGACCGGGGGGAGCTTGTCTCCTTCAACTCGAAAATGATGTTTTTGGCGCACCGGAATTCCGTCCAGGACGAGTATCACTACATCTACTTTAGCGGACACAACTTGAAAGAAGCGAAGCCGTATTTCACCTTTCTGGATGACAACGAGAGTTGTCTTGGAGACTATAAACCCTACAAATTAGATGTGGAAACCTTCCGGAAAGCGTTCATTATCAGCAAAAAAGCACTTGGGTTCTTCAAATTTTTTCCTTATGACCCTCAGCAACTGTTAGCGGAAACGACTCGGCGCTATCACAACTGGCTGCTTCATTTCGAGGATCCCTGCACATTCTACGATCAGGTCACCTCTATGCTAACTGCTCCTCCGGAAAATATGGACTTCGTCTCGATCTCCGAGCGTTTTATCGATGCATTCACCGTTATCGCAGGATCCAGATTCATATTCTCCGTTTATTTGCAGTATCGGAACCAAAATCCCGAGGTACAACAAACCTTGCAGGAAGCTTCCCGACTCTCGGAAAATCTGAAAAACCTGCTGCTAAAATACAAATTGACCCGCACTACAAACAACGGCTTGTTGGAAGAAAAGCTGGCCCGGCTTAAACAATTGGAACAGCAAAGCATAGCCATTTTAAAGGCGGAACTGACCGTTCATTAACAAAGTTAACGCCGGTTAAATCTAAGCCGCATGATTTTGTACATATACAAGTGAAACAACACTCTGGATTTCAGTTTCTTGGATATGATCCGGCGCTCCGATAACATTTTCTTTTTCAAAAGCAATTTTCTGATGAAGCGCTCGGCTTCGAACACGTCAAGATAATGTTTCGCGGCCATATCATAAATGTAAGGTTCCAGGTATTGCTGATATTTATCGCTGAAATATTTGAAATTGGCCTTGAACTCGTCGTGCCGCGAAGGCGGCCTGGAATGAACCTGATGATAGTTGATGGCCTCGTGCACGTATTTCATATCCAGCCCGTTTTGCCACAAGCCGAAGCAGAAAGCGGTATCCTCCATCCCCCAGCCGCTGAAGCGTGTATCGAACAGTCCGGCCTCCAGCGCCGCAGCCTTGGCAACGCCCATATTGGCCGTGGTTCCGTAGGACCAGCCGAACCGGAAATGATAGAGTTTGGTAGCATCGATGTTTTTGGGGTTATCGGGATGCGGTTCTTCGCCGAGATCGATTGTTGAAATGGTCTTATCGAATTGATGCACGACCTCGTCTTCCTTAACGATCGAACGTAAAGCGATGCCGTTTCTTTCATCCGGTATGATCCTCCCCAGGACCTCGCCAGCCTTCTGCATGTCTTGGAGAGACAATGGCAGCCCCTCCCTCCAATGCGTAAGAACCCTGCTGATTTTGCCGATGATAAAATAGCGGTCGCCATACCTCGTCAGCAGCTCGGAGTATCGTTTCAAATAGTCCGGCGGAACAAGGCAATCATCGTCAACAAGCACGATATGCTGCCCGCTTGAAGCGCGAATCCCGCAATTTCGAGCCTGTGAACGCCCCTGGTTTTGTTGGCGTATAAAAGTCAGATTCAATTTCGACGCGTAATCCTGAACTACTTGGCTCGTATCATCCCCGCTTCCGTCGTCAACTACGATGAGCTCATAATTTTTGTAGCTTTGGTTCATGAACGAGGCCAGGGTTAGCCTCAAATACGGCGATTTATTGAAGGTAGGCATGATTACGCTTATCATAGAAAACTGCCCCCCTTTACGGATGTTAAGCCAGTTTTATTTTTCCGGTGAACAAGGCTTCATTCAGCCTAAACCAGGTTTGAGGGGTACCTATATCGTAAATGGCCCCATGGTGCATCACGCCAAATAACCGGTCTCTCTCCACCAGCGTATTCAAGGCGTCCGACAAATCTACTTCCTTCATATGGGATCTACCTATCATCGAGGACCTGAGCAAATCGTAGATAAGACCCGGAAAAATGTAACTGCCTAAAATCGATAAATTCGAAGTTACTTCGCGCGGGTCCGGTTTTTCGACGACTCTCCTGATCATAAAAACATCTGACGAACAACCGGCTTGGTCCTCCGGCTCGGCGATCCCCACGCAGCTAATTCGCTCACGCTCGACGGTAGCCAGGCCGATAACCGGGCTCAAGGTTTCGCTATAGGCCTTGATTAACCGCACAAGATGGCTTACTCCTTCCTCGATGATCACATCCCCCAAAATGACCAGAAACGGTTCATCCCCCGTAAACCGCTCCCCATGAAGCAAGGCATCGGCTAGTCCGGAAGGCTGGTGTTGCATTTCAAAATTAATGATCGGCAGCCCGTAAAAATCACGTTGGTATTGCTCCAGGAGCAGGGCGTTTTTTTCTTGCAATTGCCGCTCCCATGGCTCATGCCGATTGAAATAATCGATAATCACTTTTTTGTGCCTGTTTATAATGATAAGTACTTCTTCCACGCCGCATTGGCCGAGCATATCCACGATAACGTGGATAGCTGGTTTATTCATCACCGGCAGCATCTCTTTAGGGATTGCTTTGGTGAACGGCAAGAAGCGTGTCCCCAACCCTCCAGCCGTAATCACTGCTTTCTTGATCATCCTTTTACCTCTGTACACGTTAATGGCCTTGCCGTGATTTTCGCAATACCCCTTGACCGGACATCACCACGATAGCTTCACCGCTTCTGTCTTTTTGTTCGTTTCGTAAATTAAACCACGCTTTCGCATCGCGGATAATCTCATCCAGCGTATATTTGCGCTGCCAGCCCATGGCAGTCAGCTTTGCCGAAGATGAAAAGGTGTGCCTGGCATCCCCGATCCGGAACAGCTGCGGAGCCTCCATTTCATAACCGCCTCCATATAAGGAAATCAGCTTCCTCGCATATTCATTTACCGTGGTCGGGATTTCGCCGCCAACATTATAGATTTGTCCGGTCGTAAGGTGAGATTCTAATGCCAGGAGATTAGCCTCTGCCACATCTTTTACATGGACAAAATCCCTGTTCTGTTCCCCGTCTTCAAAAATAGTAAGCGGCTTGTCGTTCATCAATTGCTGATTGAATATCCTCCCGATGCCCGAATAGGCGTTGTAAATCGATTGTCCCGGACCCTGAACGAGCGAATAACGCAAACAAGTCGTAGGAATGCCATATTTTTCTCCCATAGAGATCGCGAACCGTTCTGCGGCAAACTTGGAAATTCCGTAGGGAGTTACAGGATTTGCGTCGCTCTCATCTAATGCGGTCCAAGTACTTGGGCCATTACAAACGGGACACTTCATCTCCCAGTCGCCAAGTTCCAACTGTTTTAAGGGCCGAGAACCGTAAAAATGTCCATGCTCCGGACAAAGGTACTTCCCGTCCCCGTAAACCGCCTGTGTAGAAGCAACGACGATCTTGTCGATATGAAGCTTGTTCTCCAGAATCAGTTCATAAATCAAGGATGTCCCTACACTGTTCGTGGCAAAAAAAGAGCTGAAATCCGTTAAATAATCCTGATACGCCGCCAAGTGAATTATGGAGTTGGCCTGCCTAAGCAATTGTTCCAGCCGGCTGCGATCCAACAGATCGGCGCGAACGACCTGAACGTCCCGGGGAAAATCGGGTTCAGGCGCATCCATATGAACACGGGACATGAAATTATCCAGCACCGTAACCCGATATCCCTCCGAAACCAATCTATGAACGGTATGCTGGCCGATGAATCCCGCTCCGCCCGTAACCAGTACATTCAATGTAAGCACCTCGCAGCGGAAAAGCTGCTGAGCTTGGCTAAAACCGCATGCCCGATAATGACATGCGCATTCTCAATCTGTTCCATGTCGTCGGAATGGACTACCAGAGCCTTCCGGCTTAATCGGCTCAATTGGCCGCCTCCCATTCCCGTAAGGCCAAACGTATGCATTCCTCTGTCTGCTGCCGTTGTGACGGCCTCCAGAACATTGGCGGAATTACCGCTGCCGGAAATGGCAAACAGCAGATCCCTTTCTCTGCCCAGACATTCCAATTGTTTGCTAAAAACATACCGGTACCCGAAATGGGCACTATAGTGATTCAGTACACCCATATTCGCATTCAGACTGAGTGCCCGAATTCCAGCTGCCAAAAAATCTCCGGCCAATAAATTGGCTGTCGCCCCGCTGCCGCCGTTACCGCAAAAATAAATGAGGCCCTCATGATCAATCACGTCTTCCATAATTGCGGTTAAAGTATCTAATTCTTGCCCGGAAACAACGTCCAGAATATCTCTAAGTTCAACGATTTTGTTGTGTGGATACAATGCATTCAGCCTCCTCCGCAGAACACAAAATGGAATCTATCGAATGATGACCGTTTTGCTTATTGTAATCTTCGAGCGTAATCGCCGTACTTCCCATAGAGTCGAACCCGACTTTTACTTTCGCCAGTTCCGCCAGTTCGGTAATGACCTTTCCCTGAAGCTCAGGTTTGCACACGACGAGCATATGCCCCCCTCCGCCGGCTCCGGCGATTTTCACTCCGTAGGCCCCCGCAGCTATACTCCGCTCAATGTAAGAGTCGATCCGGGCATTACTGATCCCGCTGGACAACTTTTTCTTCAACTCCCAACCTTCTTGTATCAGCAGCCCAAAGTGATCCATGTCGCCTCGCTGCAAACATGCTATTGCTTCATCAACATGATCCCGCATAATGGACAAAATGGGGCGGGTCGATTCAATATTGTCGCTTTGCCTGCTCAAAATACTTTCTGCCTTACGGGGAATTTGTGTTGAAAATAAAATGAGGTGCTTTTCCAGCCGGACAATCTCTTCGCATGAAATGTCGGGAATGGCACTGGTTACTTTGCCGGAAGGTAAAAATTCATGAACTCTAAAACCGCCATACGCCGCAATGTATTGATCTTGCTTGCCGATTGGCTTGTGAAGGAGATCTATTTCGATGTGACAAGCCAGAATGGCCAGCATTTCCGGGGAAGGTTGTTGCCCAAGGTGCATGAATAACGCATGCAGCAAAGCCACGGTCAATGTACTGGAGGAGCCTAATCCGCTGCCATTCGAGGTGACGTCGGACCTGACGACAATATTTACTCCGCCAAGCAATCCCGTAAGGCGTAAACACTCTCTAATAATTTCATGGCGGATCTCATCGATACCCGAAACAAACTCTTTATCGAGGTAATCCAGATAAATATGATTGTCGTCTCTGGCAAAGATGAATACATAGATGTATTTTCGGATGGATGTGCTGATCACTTTTCCGACGTCTTGCTTCCAAAACCCGTAAATATCGGTTCCCCCGCCAAAAAAACTGATTCTTAATGGTGCTCTAATCACAATCATTAAACATCCCTCGCCCCCGAATTCTAATGAATCCTCAAAACATAGAGACTGGTTGTGGAGTGAAAAATATACAAAACTTACTTACTTGTCCCTGTCATTATAAAATAGTTGCATCCATTTTTAAGGTGGGCGATATTGAGGTTTATGGTTGAAATACTTCTTAAATATGATAGATCAATCAATTTATGGAAATATAATCTAGTAATCTCCGTCCGATTATATTAAGTTAAGAATAAGCTGGCTCTGTCGGCATAGTTTTTAATTCAATACAGGGAGGTCGTTCTTCGCATGATAACTGCAGATTATGTAAAAGCAATAAACCAGTTTATCAGTGACTGCACCTGGGACAACTACAGTGAAATTTATCGTCAATTATCCAACCTCGCCGATCGCCGCGGTACCCTTTATTTGGTCGGTTCAGGCGGCAGCGGCAGTACCTGCGATCATTTTGCCAACGATATTTCCAAATCTTTCGGTACCTTGCTGCTAAACCGCTATGGATTCGCGCTCAATGTCGTATCCGCAACCGAATC
This sequence comes from Fontibacillus phaseoli, assembly GCF_003337355.1. Taxonomy (GTDB): domain Bacteria; phylum Bacillota; class Bacilli; order Paenibacillales; family Paenibacillaceae; genus Fontibacillus; species Fontibacillus phaseoli. The sequence goes on from NZ_QPJW01000009.1 coordinate 69,809, forward strand.
GATGTCAGCCCTAACCGCATATGCCAATGACAACTTGCTGGAAAATATGTTTACCGATTTCTTGAACAAACGGGTTACCCAACATGATTTGCTTATGGTGTTCAGTGCCTCGGCTCCGCATCAGAATGTGGTTCGTGCCGTGGAATATTGCAGCGGAATCGGCATGAGCACCGTAGCCGTAACGGGTGAATCTTCTAATGAGCTAATTCAGCTTTGCGACGTTGCATTAACCGTGCCGATGGATGCGCCGTCTATGGCCGAGGATGTGTTCTTGTTATTATGTCACTGCTGGACAAGCCAACTTAGAGAACAATATGAACAACCTACCGTATTTCTTGACCGTGACGGTGTGCTTAACTTAAACCGTTCCGATTACGTAAAATCGGTGGATGAACTGATCCTGACGCAGCAGGCCGGCGAGTGCATCGCACAATTGAACCGTGCAGGATTTGCTACCGTGATCATTACGAATCAGGCGGGGATCGGAAGCCAACTTTTCAGTGAAACGGAATTGGAACAAATCCATAACAAGCTAAAGCGGGAGATTCAATTAAAAGGGGGGCACATCGGTGCCATCTATGTTTGTCCCCATACTCCGGACGAGGCGTGCCAGTGCCGCAAACCCGAAGACGGCTTGATCGAACGTGCCATCTCGGAACTCTCCCTGAGAAGATCGCATTCTTACTTAATCGGTGACCATTGTTCGGATATTCAGGCCGGGATTAAGTCGCGACTGCACACGGTTTTCCTGACCGATGGCCGAGGATCGCGAGAGGACTTTCCCCCAGGAACCGGGGCTCATTTCAATGCGTCAAATTTGCAGGAAGCGGTTCAATATATTATTGGTCATAGAAAAACGAACGTAAATTAGTTTCCATAGAAAAACCGTCAGGGGAAGATGCCCTGACGGTTTCTTTATCTTGACTTGGATCACAAGCTGCTCTATCGCTGCACGGTCTGGTCTGCTCCGGTATCGATTCGTTCCTGGGGTGCGTTGAAGCAGCGTTTGCAGACTTTCAGAGCCTGACCCGAGCTGCTCATCTTCGTATAAAGCAGTTTAATCCGAGTGCTTTTGCAGACCGGGCATGTGCCACGGCCTCTGGAGGGAATGATCCACAACGCTTTCCCGCGCTTGGATTTTGACATAAGGGATCACCTTCATTTCAAAGTGGCGGCAAATATTAGCCCAGTACTCTAAAAGAACTTCTTATGTTCGCGGTCGTCTTTCAAGATTTCCACCGATTCGCGGAAGCGCAGGGAGTGAACGATCTCGCGCTCGCGCAGGAACTTGAGGCTATCCTGCAGGTCGACGTCGTCCGTCATGTCAATCAGCCACTGGTATGTAGCCCGCGCTTTTTCTTCCGCCGCGATGTCTTCATACAGATCGGCGATCGGATCGCCTTTGGCCTGGATGTAAGCGGCGGTGAAGGGAACTCCCGAAGCATTCTCATAGAAGAGCGCCCGGTCATGGGCCACATAATGGCTGTCCAGCCCGGCGGCTTTGAGTTCCTCCACGGTGGCGTCTTTAGTCAATTTATAGACCATCGTAGCGATCATTTCGAGGTGCGCCAATTCTTCGGTAGCGATATCATTAAGAACACCGATCACCTTATCCGGGATCGTGTACCGCTGATTCATATAACGAAGGGCAGCCGCCAATTCGCCGTCCGCACCGCCGTACTGCTCCATTAACAACTTCGCCATATGAATATCGCATTTGCCGACCCGAACCGGGTATTGCAACTTTTTCTCATAGATCCACATTGCTTCGTACTTACCTCCTTTAGCTCTTTAAGTGCAGGCGGCAGGTTGTTATACCTGCCACGGCCATGGGGCCTGCGACCATTCCCACGGATACTTGGAATAAGCACGTCCGAAATTTTGCAGCGGCCCGTAGAGTTGCTGAAAATGGTTTGCCAATTGCGTCCGCTCCTGGGTTAACTGGTTAAACTGCTGGATCGCAGCCAAATCATCCGGATGGGTATCGAGAAAAAGGTTCAGCTCGACAAGCACGAAATCCAGCGCCTGAAGCTTCTCCAACAACGCGTAGTACTCCGGATCGCAATGCGGTTTCGATGTGGAACTCATTTCATCACCGTCCTTTTCCCCATCTGGATTCATAGGGACTGTACAAAGCGGGCCACAACGTGCCATGTCTCAAAGCTTCCTGCGGAGTGAACTGGGGCCAATTAGGCGGCTGAAAGCAAATAAACAACTGCGGAGGTGTGCTGTATGTTTTGCAGGTTATGGGAGGGCATGGATCGCATGGGCCGATAAATGGAGCATAAGATTGCTCATTCGGAAAACTCAATCTGGGTTCCTCCTTCTAAGGGATTCCATTGCTGCACGGGACAACTAGGTCCCCTGCATCCTCATCATTAACATATGACGTTCGCCCAGAATATGAACCCGATTTCTTGTGAATAAACCGAAAAAAACGTCAGCCTTGTGGGTACAAGGACTGACGTTTTTATACTTTTTAATGGTTACACTCCTGGCTCAAATTCCTGCGCTGAATTATCAGCGACAGTCTCTTTGCTGATTTTTACCCGGGTAATCCGCAATCGGCCGGATTCGGCCACTTCGAAGATCACATTGCCGAAGGACTTCTTCTTCCCTTTCGCCGGGGCGCCCTCCAGTTCCTTGAACAGCCAGCCGCCGACGGAATCGACCTCATCGTCTTCGATATCGATGCCCATCAGGTCATTCACGTCTTCAAGCAGTAACCGGCCGTCTACGGAATAAACGCCTTCGCCCAGTTTTTCGACTTCGGGCCGCTCATCTTCAAACTCGTCATGAAGATCGCCGACGATCTCCTCGAGAATCACCTCGACCGTCAACAGTCCGGCCGTACCACCGTATTCATCGACTACGAGCGTCAGTTGGGAATGCTTCTTCTGCATCAGGCGAAGCACATGGCTGACTTCCATCGATTCCGGCACATTCAGGATCGGGCGGACCATGTCGGCCAGATTCAGCGGACGTCCGGCCTCCGGAAGCAGCAGGTCCGTGATGTGGACGAAACCGATAATCTGGTCTTTATCCTCCACCGCTACCGGATAGCGGGAATGTTTCGTTTCCGCTATGATTTTCATATTTTCTTCCCAGGTTAAATTGGTATACAGGCAGTCCATGTCCGTCCTCGGAAGCATGACTTCCCGGGCGAGCATGTCGGAGAAATCGAAAATATTGTCCATCAGCTTCATTTCATCTTTGTCGATGACCCCGCTCTTGGCGCTTTGATTCATCAGGATGCGTATTTCTTCCTCCGAGTGCGCCGCTTCCCCTTCGCCTGCGGGCTCGATGCCGATTAATCGAAGCATGCCGTTCGCCGCCGAATTAAGCAGCCAGATCACTGGCAAAAAGATCTTATAAAAGAACAGGAGAGGAGCGGAAAGCCAAAGCGAAGTCGCTTCGGATTTCTGAATCGCCAAAGATTTCGGGGCGAGTTCCCCGATGACAATATGCAAAAACGTGATGATCGCAAATCCGATCGCTACGGAAACCGTTGAGATCAGCGTGGGATCGGTGACGCCCATTTTGAGCATCAGCGGTTCGATGAGAAGTTCCGACACCGCCGGTTCCCCGACCCAACCGAGTCCAAGCGAAGCAAGCGTAATCCCGAGCTGGGTCGCCGAAAGATAGGCATCCAGCCGCTTGTTCACCCTCAGCGCGTATATGGCGCGTTTATTCCCTTCGCTGACGAGTTGGGTCAGCCTGGACTGCCGAACCTTCACCAGCGAGAATTCCGCGGCAACGAAGAAACCGTTCAGGAATACTAAAATAAATACGATTAATAAATTTATGGCCAGTTTGCCAAATTCAAAATCAGCATGAGCGTTGGCGATGGCGTAGTGCATGTAAAGTGCGCCTTCTTTCTATAGTGTGATCGCTTTCCGGGATTTGAAGTCGATGTCTTTGTAATACATATCGGCGACAAGCAAATTCGGCCCGCAGCAACCCGCCGCATCGCAGTGGCAGTTTACCTTTTGATTCAGGGGATGGTTATTCAGCCAATCGGCGAATATATCGTCCAACCGCGCATCCCGTACATTTCCGAAAGCCGGGATCGCCGCAAAATCGGTCACATATACATCCCCGGTAAACATATTGACATTTACCCGGTTTCGTCCGTCGGGATCGTTCCGCACCGTTACATTCGGCTCCTTGCGCAAGCGGCGGAGTAACTCGGTATCCTCCTTATTCCCGTTGCAGGCGAAAAAGGGCAGCGTGCCGAACAACATCCAAAGTTCCCGGTTCCGGGCATCCAGGAGCGAATGAATAGCGCTCCGCATCTTTTCTAAAGGAAGAACCGGCAGCCCTTCGGCAAAGTCGGCGGCATACATCGGATGAACTTCATGCCGCCGGCAACCCATGTCCTGAATCAGCCGGTGTATTTCCGGCAATTTATCATAAGTACGATAATTGATCATCGATTCGGCTGAGATAAACATTCCGGCTTCACTTAGCTTTCGCGAGTTTTCAATCATTTTATGATACATCCTATAAGCGACATCCGCATTTACAGAATGTCCGCTGCGGGCGAATCCGACCTCATGAAATTCACGCTCATTGGTATAGTTGAATGAAATATGCATCACATCCAGAAAAGGAAGCAGCTTCTCATATCGTTCATAGTCCAGCGTTAAATTGGAATTGATTTGCGAACGTACGCCTCTTGATTTCGCATACTTCAGTAATGGAACAATAACTTCGTCCACCGTTTGCCGACGAAAGGTCGGCTCCCCGCCCGTGATACTGATCGTGCGCAGATTCTCCACCTGGTCCAGCGAATTCAGCATGACCTCTAACGGAATTTGCTCCGGCTCCCTCAGCATAAGGCTGTCGCCTACCGCACAGTGCTCACAGCGCATATTGCACAAATTGGTCACCGTCATCTCCACGCTGGTCAATACATGCCGTCCGAATTCGCGGAGTGAAACAATCGGGTCCCAGGGATCGTAGCCCGGACTGATGGCGGAATACCTATCCATATTAACATTCTCTAATTTCATCATTTACTCACCTTATTTCTTTTATTAACCTAAAAAAGAAGAAAATGCACCGGATCGGTGCAGAATCCTCTTACGAAGATATTACCGTCAAGAGACGGACTCCTCCGTTTTATTTTCCATCCCGTCCACTTTCGTAATGACCATGGACAACCGGAATCTTAAATCGACATCGAACGGCGATTTCAGCTCCGCTCCCAGCGGATCACTCAGAACGCGTATCGTCGGGCGATGGGGAATGTCTTTATGTATCTTGACCACGACGCCCTTCTCGCCTGTATTGAGCGTAACCGTCATTCCTAACGGATAGATCGCTACATGATCCCTGAACACTTCCAGCTTGGATTTCTCATACCATTCCCCGCAGCCGGTATAAAGCACTTCCAGTGCTTGATGCGGCAACATGGCCGGACGGTACACCCGATGTGTAGTCATGGCGTCATAGGCGTCGGTAATGGCAATCCAACGCGCGAATTCGGAAATTTCATTCCCTTTAAGTCCGCGAGGGTAGCCGCCGCCGTTGATACGTTCATGATGCTGAAAAGCGCAGTGCGCTGACTTTAAAGGAATACCCGGCTCATCCTTGAGCATGTTGAACCCGATTTGGGTATGCAGCTTAATCTGATTGAATTCTTCCTCGGTTAATTTGGAAGGTTTGTTCAAGAGTTCAAGCGGCAACTTGGTTTTTCCGATATCATGGAGCATCGCGCCAAGTCCGAGTAAGGTCAGATCCTCCTTGTCGTATCCATGAATTTGACCGAGCAGAATCGTATAAATGCACACATTAAGCGAGTGCCGGTACAAATAATGATCCATACTATTGATGTTCATCATCATAATCATGGCGTCTTCCCGTGAACTAAGATCGTCCATTATGGATTCCACCAAGTTGGTAAACGTCTTACCCAAATAAGGATATACGATCCCCCTCACGGCCGGTCCCGTCATTTTACGGAAACTGGTACGGATCTCCTGAAGCGCCCGGCGGCGCGTCTCATCCTCAATCATATCAGGAATGACAACATCCTCTGTCCGCGAATCGGCCACATAGACGAAATCCAATCCATGCAAACGCAGCCGGCGAATAACCGCATCGCTCAGCTCCGCATTTTCCGATAGCAGAATAATCCCGTCCTCATTATAAATCTTTTTTCCAAGCTTCATCCCGGGCTGTAAGGAACTTACTGGTATCAGGCGCAAAAAAACCACTTCCGTCTCTCATTGTTTGCTTAGCATATGATGTAGTTGAACTAACCTTTATTATTATAGAATACAATGGAATTATCGGGAATGCATCCTTCGTTTACAATTCGATCTCTTTCCATCGCGGAAGAAAACAGTTCACCACGGCTCCCGCCGTTTGAAGTTCCATCCTCAGCAGGTCGCGCAAAAAATCCGGCAGCATATACTGCCTTTCCGTGCCGTTTTTTAACCGTTCATAGCCGATTCCGAACGTAAACATGTCTAGTGTACCTACTATATAATCTTTATCGGGTAAGATCGGGACTCCTTGTACGCTAGCCTGCGTAATTTTGTGAAACGGTTCCCCGGAAGGGTCATATAAAATATCCATGCCGTCCACGCAAATTCCTCCAAGCAGCTTACCCCGAAAACCAAAACCATAGATACTTTTATCCGTCATTTCCGGAAGCAAAGATTGCTCCAGACTATAAAGAATATCTTCTCCCCTCAGCTTCATCCGGCAGGGATTAATCGGAGAAGGACAACGTTCATGCAGCATTCCCTCGCTAATTTCTCCAGCGGGAAGACCCATTAGCAACTGACCGCTGTTTATGATCGACAGTTCACTGCCGGTATACCTTTTGACCGCCTGGGCCAGCAGATTGCCAAAGGGAGATTCTGATCCATAATCAATGGGCAGATCCATCTCCGTGACAGCTACGGTACGGTCCAAACGCCGCTTAGCGCTTGCTTGATGAATCCCTATGGCCTTCAGCACGCTTTCGCTCTCTTCTCCATCCCCCACCACTGCACATCGGCTTTCAGCGAGCACGGGCTTTCCGTCCGCTTTGCGGAATTCGATACGGCCAAGATACATCCCGAACTTTCCTGCAGCGACTACCGCCGTATTACCAATCATCAACGGTTCTTCCAGCAGATGATGAGTATGGCCGCCGATAATCAGGCCGATACCCGGAATGCTTTCCGCCAGCGTCCGATCCATCGGCAGTCCCAAATGGGACATGACAACGATCAGATCCACCTGACTGCGCAGCTTCTCCACAGAATCTGCAATCGTGACCTTCGGGTCAAGCACCTCAAGTCCAAGCAAACCATAAAATTCGGGATAAGACGCCGTCGCGCCGATCAGGCCGATCGTCATCCCGCCCCGACGGACAATCCAATGCTCCTTCATCCATTTAGGGGGACGTCCCGTTTCCTTTTCGCGGATGTTTCCGCAAATTACGGGGCAGGTCAAACCCGCATAGGCTTGTTCCAGCAGTTTCGGCGTAAAGGTCAGACCTTCGTTGTTGCCTATCGTGATCGCGTCATAACCGGTAAGATTAAGCACATCGACATTGGCTTGTCCCATTGTCCCTTCCGTTTCGGGAGCCGCCCTGTCCATGTGATCGCCGATGTCGAGCAGCAATACGGATGTATGGGGCCGGCCGCGAAGCTCGTCGACCATCGCCGCTATGCGTCCCATCGTGCCAAAATGGCTGTGCAAATCATTGGTGTATACGATCATTAACGTTTCCTGGTCACTCTCCGGTAGCATGGCCCACCCTCCTTGTTATCTAGAAATTACGTTACACTGAGTTTGCACGAACTTTTCAGTTATAAAGAATATTATATACCTCAAATTTATATATTGTCTTCTTTATATGATATATTAAAATGGTTTCATATCCATTCCGAGGTGAATTAAAATGATAATTACAATATCGCTATTTGCAGGGCTTGCCGACCGAATCGGAACGTCATCCCTAGAATTTGCTTGTAACGAAAACGAACTGAACGCAGACCGGCTGAAAGAGCTGTTATCACAGGATTATCCGGCGGCCGCTTCCTTGATTTCCGTTTCTTTCGTTGCCGTCAATCAGGAGTACGCCGCAGGGAACTCTCCCATTTCGGAGAAAGATGAAGTGGCGCTCATTCCGCCCGTCTCCGGAGGCGAACCCAAACCAGACCTTCAGCACCATGCCTCGGAGGACGGGATGTACGTCATTACGCATCAAGAGCTATCTATAGATCAAGTTACCACTAAAGTCATTACCGCAAACCACGGTGCAGTCCTTACGTTCACCGGGACTACTCGCGAAATGACCGGAGAGCAGCGGACGATTCACCTGGAATACGAAGCCTATGTTCCGATGGCCCTGGCGAAACTGCAACAAATCGGCGACGAAATCAACGAAAAATGGCCAGGGACCCGCTGCGCGATCAGCCACCGGATCGGCCTTGTGAAGATTGCCGAGGCCAGCGTAGTGATCGCCGTATCCTCCCCGCACCGGGCCGGCTGCTATGAAGCAAGCCGCTACTCGATCGAAAGATTGAAACAAATTGTGCCCATTTGGAAAAAAGAATCCTGGGAGGACGGAACCGAATGGAAGGGGCACGGACTGGGACCCTGGGACCCTTCAGCTCCGGGCGAGCTTTCCTAGACTTGCTAATTTCAAGTCCCATAAACATTCATTGTCAATCCATTTATTCCCTGTTATGATGAAAGAAAACTCATAACGAGGTGTCATCGTCCTTGAAAATACACATTATGGATCTCAGTCCCGGAGACCGTCTCGAATCCGATATTTTCAATCATTTTGGGGTCCTGGTCCTTCAAAAGGAAAAAGAACTCACAAACGATGCAATCGTCAAACTCATGCAGCACGGCATCGATTATGTGGATGTCGTACCCTATACGCCAGATGTTCAGATCCCTGTGGCACCGCCGATTTCAGAGCAGGTACAAAAATTAAAGCCCTACTTCGACAATGCGGTGGACGGATTTGAATCGATTTTCTTGGAAGCGCTAACCCGGGGTACTTTTGACGAAAATCAAGTGGATGAACTGCTTGAGCCCATGGTGAATCAATTAGTGAACCAAAAGGACGTAGTTTCCCTTCTGCTCCTGTTAAGCGACAGCGACAATTACACATATAATCACTCCATGCAGGTTGGAATGCTCTCTTATTATATCGCCTCCTGGCTCGGCTATCCTACGGAGGAAGCCTATACGGCAGGAAAAGCCGGTTATTTGATCGACATCGGTAAATGCATGGTGCCCCAGGATATTTTACATAAACCAGGCAAGCTCACGCCGGAAGAATTTGAAGAAATCAAACACCACACGACATACGGACATGACATCGTTTTGAAATCCACCGGAGACAAGCTGTCTGCCCTGGTGGCCCTACAGCATCACGAGCGTGAAGACGGGAGCGGTTATCCTCATGGCCTTACTGAAAAAGACATCCATCCGCTCGCCAAAATCGCGGCCGTTGCCGATGTGTACACAGCGATGACCTCCAACCGGGTATACCAGTCGAAGCAGGAATTGTTATCCGTTCTGCGGGAATTGAACAGCCTCAGCTTCGGGAAACTGAGTCCGGAACCAACCCAGGCACTCATCAACCACTTGCTTCCTAATTTTATCGGCAAAAGAGTACTGCTTAGCTCCGGAGAAGTCGGCTCCATCGTAATGACGAACCAATCCGATTTCTTCAGGCCTCTCGTACAGACGGATTCCCGATTCGTCGATCTGTCCAAGGAACGCGACACGGCGATTGAGGAAGTTTACTTGTAACATAATGATCGGCATCTCTCAATAAAAACTCTCCCATATACGGAATATGGAAGAGTTTTTATTATTTCCAGAACAGGTTTAGATTCACACCTCAACTACCGATATAGTAAGAAGGCATATTTAGAAGGGTGGCAGAAATGAGTAATATGCATGAATTAAAAATGGCGGTAACCTTGGAGCATCATGTTGTGTTGACGCTGGAAGACGGAAATTCTATCGTCGGTTTACCTAAATGGGGGCATAGACCTGAAAAGGTTCAGATTAGGACCGTTGAGGGCGCCGTTTGGGTGATGTTGGAGGAAATTAAGCATGTAACCCGGATAATACCGATGCAATTCTAAATTAGTCAGAAGTAGAAGCGTGTCCACTCCATCAATTTGTGTCGATAGTGCTGCGTCCAGATACTATTAAGTTTACTAATAGAAAATACATCCTTATTTTGGTATCATGTATTCACATGAATATGGGAAGGAAGTCTGATATGTCAAAATTATTGAACACGTTACTTCAATCCGTCAACCAGCAGGATATTATTGACTATGCGGAAGGTTTCAATGGACTAATTGCAGTGACCAAGAATGCCGTTTATTTACAAAGAGGCAAGGTCCTTGAAAGAAAATCTTTAAAGACCTATACTATCAAGAATATTGCTTCCATACAAAGTAAAAAGAAAACTTTTTTACAAAATGGTTATTTTCAAATAATACCAAATTCCGGCGGAAGTGAAGTCAAGCGATTCACTAAGGGCTCTGATTATCTCTTTGATGAGAATACGATAACTATCGCCAATAATAAAGATTACGAAAACTTTACGAGATTAGAGCAATTAATTTATAAGCTCCAAAATGAACCAAGTGTACCTTCCACGATTGCTCCTACAAACCAAACTGTTGAAGATGAATTATCAAAGCTTGAAAAATTAGCGCAATTGAAAGATCAAGGAATAATTAGCCTCGAAGAATTTGAGGCTAAGAAAAAAGAAATATTGTTTAAAGTGTAATCACAAAAAGCCCGCTGACCTATATGGACAGCGGGCTTTTATACAGCTTTTAACTTACCCGATAGACCCTTCCATTTCGAACTTGATCAACCGGTTCATTTCTACCGCATATTCCATCGGCAATTCCTTGGTGAACGGTTCGATGAAGCCCATGACGATCATTTGCGTCGCTTCGGCTTCGGAGAGACCGCGGCTCATCAGGTAGAAGAGCTGCTCCTCGGACACTTTGGAGACGGTAGCTTCATGCTCCAGAACGATATTGTCGTTCATGATTTCGTTATAAGGAATCGTGTCGGACGTCGATTCATTATCAAGAATGAGCGTATCGCATTTGATGTTGGATTTGGCGCCTTCCGCCTGGCGTCCAAAGGAAGCCAGACCGCGGTACGTTACTTTGCCGCCGTGCTTACTGATCGATTTGGAAACGATCGTCGACGTGGTGTCCGGCGCAAGATGGATCATTTTGGCCCCTGCGTCTTGGTGCTGGCCTTTGCCCGCTACTGCGATCGACAGCACGCTGCCTTTCGCTCCGCGGCCCTTCAGCACGACTGCTGGATATTTCATCGTCAATTTGGAGCCGATATTGCCGTCGACCCATTCCATCGTGGCGTTCTCTTCAGCAACCGCCCGTTTGGTAACAAGGTTGTAGATGTTCGGCGCCCAGTTCTGGATCGTCGTGTAACGAACGCGCGCGTTCTTTTTGCAGATGATTTCAACGACGGCGCTATGCAGGGAATTGGTGCTGTAGATCGGAGCCGTACAGCCTTCCACATAGTGCACGAAGCTATCCTCGTCAGCGATAATCAGCGTCCGTTCGAACTGCCCCATATTTTCCGAGTTGATCCGGAAATAGGCTTGCAGCGGAACTTCGCATTTAACGCCTTTCGGCACGTAGATGAAGCTTCCGCCGGACCATACGGCGCTGTTCAGTGCCGCGAACTTGTTGTCCGCCGGAGGGATCACCGTACCGAAATATTCACGGAAAATTTCCGGATGCTCTTTAAGCGCAGTGTCGGTATCCGTAAATATTACGCCTTGATCTTCCAGATCCTTTTGCATGCTGTGATATACGACCTCGGATTCGTACTGCGCGGAAACTCCGGCCAGGAACTTCTGTTCGGCCTCAGGGATGCCGAGCTTGTCGAACGTTTCCTTGATTTCGGAAGGAACCTCTTCCCAAGTCTTCCCTTGCTTCTCGGAAGGTCGAACATAGTATTGAATATCGTTAAAATCGAGATCATCCAAATCTCCGCCCCAGCGCGGCAGCGGCATCTTCTCAAACTGTTCAAGCGATTTAAGCCGGAAGTTCAGCATCCATTCCGGTTCATCCTTGATACGGGAAATTTCCGTGACGATTTCGCGGGTCAAGCCTTTGCCCGATTGGAAAACCGCCTTGTGCTCGTCGCGGAAGCCATATTTATACTCTTCCATTTCAGGCGCTTTTTTTGCCATGGCTGCATTACCTCCTTAAAATTATGATTCTTCGTGTATGCCCTTCTTGAGCGCGTTCCACGCCAGCGTGGCGCATTTGATCCGGGCAGGAAATTTATTCACACCCGACAGGGCCTCTATATCTTCGTAATCCTCGAAATCCGCAGGCTCGCCCTTCATAAGACAGGAGAACCGGTTGGCCAAATCCATGGCCTCTTCATAAGTCCGGCCTTTGACGGCCTCCGTCATCATCGATGCCGATGACATGCTGATCGAGCAGCCTTCCCCGGTAAACCGGGCATCCTTCACGATGCCGTCTTCGACTTTGAGCTGCAACGATATACGGTCTCCGCAGGTCGGATTGTTCAAATCGACCGTAAGGCCACCGTCTTCAAACTTTCCGCGGTTGCGCGGATTTTTATAATGATCCATAATGACGCGGCGGTATAAATCGTCCAATTGCATTACGCAAAATACTCCTTTGTTTGGATTAGAGCTTCCGCCAATCGGTCGATGTCCTGTTCCGTGTTGTACAGGTACAGGCTGGCTCTTGCCGTTGCGCTTGCCTGCAACCAGCGCATCAGCGGTTGGCAGCAGTGATGGCCCGCCCGGATGGCGATGCCCTGCGCGTCGAGTACGGTAGCCACATCATGCGGATGAACATCCAGCAGATTAAAGGTGACGAGGCCGACTTCGCGTTCGCGCGGACCGTACACCGTAATTCCTTCAATCTCCGACAGACGCCCCATCGCATAAGCCGCGAGTTTCGTTTCATGCCGGTGAATTTCATCCAGCCCGATTTCTTCCAGGAAGTCGATCGCTGCCGCGAGACCAACGGCTCCGGCGATAATCGGCGTTCCGCCCTCGAATTTCCACGGAAGCTCCTTCCATGTCGATTCATACAGGCCGACATCGTCGATCATCTCACCGCCGAACTCGACGGGTCCCATCGATTCCAACAGATGCTTCTTACCATATAGTACCCCAATCCCGGTCGGAGCGCACATTTTATGGCCGGATAGCGCATAGAAATCACAATCCAGATCCTGCACGTTGACCTTCATGTGCGGCGTGCTTTGCGCCCCGTCAACAACCATGACAGCCCCATGCCGGTGGGCAATTTCAGCGATTTCCTTCACCGGATTCACTACGCCGAGAACGTTAGAGACATACGCAGTGGAGACGATTTTCGTCTTGTCCGTCACCGTCTTCTCCACATCTTCCAACGCGATGTTTCCGTCTTGCTGGAGCGGAATGAATTTAAGCACAGCCCCGGTTGCTTTGGCAAGCTGCTGCCAGGGAATCAGGTTGCTGTGATGCTCCATCTGGGTAATCACGATTTCGTCCCCTTCCGCCAAAGCAGAAGGACCGTAAGAGGAGGCCACCAGGTTCAATGCGGTCGTCGTTCCCCGGGTAAAAATAATTTCCTCGGTTCTCGAGGCCCCGATAAACCGAGCGACTTTCTCGCGGGCGCCTTCGTAAGCATCCGTAGCCCGGCTGCCCAGGGTATGGACGCCGCGGTGTACGTTCGCGTTATCCGATTCGTAGTAACGCTGCAGCGCCTCAAGCACGGCGCGCGGCTTCTGGGAAGTCGCCGCGCTGTCGAGATAAACGAGCGGATGCCCGTTGATCTCCTGATTTAATATGGGAAACTGCGCTTTGATCTGTTCCGCGTTCATTGGCCCAGCTTCCTTTCCACCAGTCCCTGCAATTGCTGCTGCAGTTGCTCCAGTGGAATATCGGAAACGACCGGAGCGAGGAAACCGTAGATGATCAAACGCTCAGCCTGTTCGCGGGAAATACCGCGCGACATCAAATAATAAATTTGTTCCTGGTTGACCTGGCCGACGGAAGCGGCATGGCCGGCCTTCACATCGTCCTCGTCAATCAACAGAATTGGATTCGCGTCTCCGCGGGCTTTCGGGCTGAGCATCAGCACTTTTTCCGTCTGCTCTCCGTTCGCCTTCGTCGCGCCCTTCTCGATTTTGGTAATACCGTTAATGATAGCTGTTGCTTGCTCGCGCATTACGGCACGGGTAATCATTTGGCTTTCCGAGCTTTTGCCGAAATGAACCGCCTTTGTTGTATAGTTCAGTTTTTGCGAACCGGAACCTACCGCGATTACCTTCGCGTCGGATACCGATCCGTTCCCTTTCAGGATGGACAATGTCTCGCTTACTACATCCCCGGCATTCATTTCGCCGACGATCCATTCGATACTGCCGTCATTTTCTACGACAGAGCGGCGGTTAATCAAATCGGTCGTTTGCTCATTCAAATGATGAACCGAAGCGAATTGCACCTTGGCTCCTTCTTTGACGAAAACTTCAGCAGCGCCGTTATGCACGACATTTCCTTCATATTGTCCTGAAATGTAATTGTCGACGTAAGTCACGCGGCTGTTAGCTTCCGCCACGATCAGTATATGCGGAGCAAAAGATGCCGAGGCGTCATCGATCAGGAAAATACTTTGCAACGGAACATCCACTTCCACGTTTTTCGGCACGTACAAGAATACGCCGCCGTTCCAAAGTGCCGCATGCAATGCCGTCAACCGGTTCTCTTCCGGTTTAACAATGGTATGCAGGTAGGTTTTCACCAGCTCGCCATGCTCGCGCACCGCAGTCTCCAAATCGGTAAAAATAACGCCTTTGGCCGCAAGGTCGGCGGACAGCCGGGCAAATACCGCAGAGCTGTTATGCTGCACGACCAGGTTGCTGTCTTCCTTCAAATCGACATAGGAAGCAACGCCTTCAGGCAGTTGCTGGGTCAGCCCAGGGCGATCTTGGCGCATCGTTCCGAAGTTGCTCAAATCCCAACGGTCGAGTCTCGTCTTTTCCAGCTTCGGCAATTCCAGTTCCGCGGCCAGCCGAATGCCGTTCAGACGGCTTTCGGTCAACCAGGCCGGTTCCCCGTTGCTCGCGGAGATGTTCTGGAGTGTTTGGGGTTCTACCGGAAGAACGGTTTGTGTAGTCATTTTTTTTCCTCCTTCCGTTTAGGCTTCTTGACCTACAGTTTCATCCACGATCCCAAGCTCTTCTTTAATCCAATCATAGCCGTCGCGTTCCAGGCGTTCCGCCAGTTCCGGTCCGCCGGATTTCACGATACGTCCTTGCATCATGACATGGACATAATCCGGTGTAATATAGTTCAGCAAACGCTGATAGTGGGTAATGATCAGGAAACTGCGTTCTTCGCTACGCATTGCATTGACGCCTTTCGCCACGATCCGCAACGCATCGATGTCGAGGCCCGAGTCGATTTCGTCAAGAATGACGATTTTTGGATCAAGCAGCAGCATTTGCAAAATTTCGTTCCGCTTCTTCTCCCCGCCGGAGAAGCCTTCATTCAAATAACGGTGGGCAAATTCCGGATTCATTTCAAGCTCTTTCATTTTGCCTTCCATTTGGCGGATAAATTTGATCAGAGATACCTCATTGCCTTCACCGCGGCGCGCATTGATTGCACTGCGCAGGAAGTCCGAGTTCGTTACGCCGGCGATTTCGCTCGGATACTGCATAGCCAGGAACAAGCCGGCACGGGCGCGTTCATCAACGGCCATCTCCAACACGTCTTCGCCATCCAGACTTACGTTGCCGTCCGTAACTTCATATTTGGGATGACCCATCAGTGCAGAAGCCAGCGTACTTTTCCCGGTTCCGTTCGGTCCCATAATGGCATGGATTTCTCCACCCTTTATTTCAATGTCGATCCCTTTCAGGATCTCCTTGCCCTCAATTGTCGCTTTAAGTCCCTCAACAACGAAATGTGTAGCCATATTTACTGCTCCCTCCATTGGTCGTTAAAATCTATCCTTCTATTTTGTTGCTATTGTAACATAATAATTATCACATTAGAATTATTCTAAGTGATTCTCATTGATTCTCATTTCATTCTAACTCACTTTTAAAGCTTAATCAACGTGTCGAAGCGGAGAATGGTCTCTTTCCATAAGCTTTGTCACAGACAATTAGCATTTGCGGAGTTTGTCGAAAACGGGAACGGGCCTGACCATGTCTGGCCAAGCCCGCGTAAGCCCCTTGTTCCTGTCCCAATATATTATCCGAGATAAGAACGCAGCATCCACATATGTTTTTCGAGTTCTCCCTTAAAGCCGGTCAGCAGATCGCTGGTCGCCTCATCGCCTTCCTTGTCGGCAAGCTCGATGCCTTCCTGGAAAGATTCGGTCAAAGTAGCGAAATCTTCGATCAGATTCTGTACCATCATTCGTTGGTCTTCCTTACCGGTAGCCTCCTGGATGGTCGCGATTTCCAAATATTCCTTCAAAGTTGCCGAAGGGCTGCCCTTGATCGTAAGAAGCCGTTCCGCTACCGCATCCATTTTTTCGGAAACTTCATTGTATAGCTCCTCGAATTTAACATGAAGGGTAAAAAAGTTTTCTCCCTTCACATACCAATGATAATTGTGAATTTTCACATACAACACATTCAGATTGGCAACCTGCTCATTGAGTACTTGCTCCAAACTGGATTTTTTCGTCTTGCTTGAAGTCTTAGAGTCCGCTTTCGCCATTGTAAACCCTCGCTTTCGATAAAGGTATAATACAACAATATTCTAAGTTTACCCGAGCCAAGTTAAGCCGAAACAAGCTGCTTGTCTTTCTTATTATACCCGATTTCCAAAAAAAATGAAAAAGAGCTTCAAACACCCTCCATTTTTATTGTCCGATTATAGTAACCTTTATTTTCCATTTAAATTTCATGAAAACAAAGAGGTTTAGGACTATGATTGTCTCCCTCGCGGTGCTATGATGGTTAGTGCAACGATGCATAACAATACAACGTAACAATAATTAATGAACGTGTTTTTGGGGGCTATATGGACAATCAGATTGAACGCAACAAGAAAGAAGATTTAGGTTATTTATTCAATGTAGAGATTCTCGTGAGAAACGAGACCAATGCCAAGGCGCTGCAATCTCTGCTGACGTTACTGAATTCCGGGGAACATATTATCGATTACAGAATTAACTCGGGGATTGAGCTTGGAGAAATTATCGAGTCCTTGCTAACCGCCAAGAAACAGTCCATTATCTCCAAATCCTATAAACGGCTGACCGCAACCGAGCAAACGAAGAAAACTCCGGACGCCCAGCCGGCCAAAGCCAAAGCTCCCGCACAAGAACCCGCATCAAAAACACAGCAGGGCACTTTCGAAGAAATCGCCAAAAGCGGAGAATTTGAAAAGTGGATTAAAACCTATATCGCCGAAAACCGGCTGGTTCGTCTGCTGGTCAATCACAACGGCAAACGAACAAGCATCCCTTGCCGGGTCTTGAATTTCCTGCCTGAAACCTATACGCTCAGCGTGTATCATGTGGATGAGAAACAGGTATATACTTTTAATCTCAGCGAGATTATCGATTTTATCGATAAAAAATAAGAAAATATCTTATTTAAAACATACGGCTGGACGCTCACTTGAGACGACCCGGCCGTATTTTTATGCAAAGCCCTCGTTAATTGTCTTTTCTAAGCATAGCCAAAGCAAACATCAACCAGCCTGCAATAAATGACACGCCCCCTAGCGGAGTGATGGGACCGAACCATTTCCAGCCGGTGACGGCGAGCAGATACAAGCTGCCCGAAAAAAGAATGATCCCCAGCAAAAACAATCGGTTTGCCCATAAAAGCCGTCTCCGGTCACCGCCAAGCCCGGAAGCAAACGCCGCCAATAGCATACCTATCCCGTGAATCATATGATAGTGAACCCCGGTTTCAAACGTCCCGATCGCCTTCTCGCCGATCTGCGGCTCCAGTACGTGAGCCCCGAAGGCTCCAAGCGCAACGGCAGCCAGCATCACGAACGCGCCTGTTCCGGCATATTTTCGGTGCATATGTTTCCGCCTCTCAAAATGGATTTTTGGGATGCTTACAATCTAGAAAGCACGACTTCTATTATCATAACCCAGCAATGGCTCTCTTTCCAAATGGATGGGGTCCGATAACGTCCGAGTCGAAAAATCAATGATTTTATCATATCTAGGAATCTCGTTATTGATTTTTTTTGAAATATGTGAAGAATTAAACAAAGAATATCAATCCCTTAAAAGGAGACTTATCAAGTATGGACCAATATGAGCAAAATAATTTAAACGGGACTCCCGTGCCGGTGCCGCCTTATCCCGAATACGGCGCTCTCGCAGCCTCCGCACGTAAGCATTCCGGACCGGGCATCGCTTCATTCGTCGTTATTCTGGTGGCCATTGTGGTCTACATTTTTTCCCTAACCCTGGTTACGGCCGCCGTCATTGATATCGCGGACCAATCGATCGACGCCATTACCGAAGACATGATGATACATTCCGGAGCCATTATCGGAATCCTGATGATGATGCTTGCCGGCGTGCTGCATTTGGTTGCCCTTATTTTGTCGATAATCGGCTTAGTTCTTAAAAACCGCAAAAAGCTTTTCGCCATTCTGGGTCTGTCGTTTTCGGTCGGCATCTTTATTCTGCTGATGATTTTGTTTGCTCTCGGCTCGATATAATTATTCCCTGTTAAGCTTTGTAACGTTTAAGTCAAACAACAACTTTTTTCCCGATCCCTTGCACCAGTGGTTTGCAGCCCGGTCCGAGGGATCTTTTCTTTTTTCGTAACCAGACTGTGATCAAAAGATGTTTTTTTAAGCGGCCGTCTCAAAACGATGTTAAACGGACAAGGATTTTGTTAAGATATAGATTGGACTATCTGAATTTAAGGAGAAACTTATGTCAAAGGTCAAAATTTTCGCGGACAGCACTTCGGATCTGCCTGCGGCATGGATTAGCGAATATCAAATCGGAATCATCCCCCTTTACGTCGTTTTTGATGACAAAACCTACAGAGACGGGCTGGATATCGTTCCGCTCGATATTTACCGTAAGGTGGAAGCTGGCGGAAACTTGCCGAAAACAACGGCTCCTTCACCTAAAGATTTTCTGGATCACTTTGCTCCTCATATTGAACGGGGCGAAGACATCGTGTATATCAGCCTGTCCTCGAAGCTCTCATCGACCTACCAGAACGCCCTGATCGCGGCGGCCGAGTTTTCCGAAGGCCGGATTCATGTCGTCGATTCTCTTAATCTGTGCAGCGGAATCGGACTGCTTGTCATGAAAGCCGTGAGAGCGTCGCAACAAGGCCAGGGCGCCGAGCAAATCGTGTCTTTGCTGAAAAGCTGCCGGCCGCGGGTCGAAACGGAGTTTGTTATCGATACGCTGGAATACTTATATAAGGGCGGACGATGCTCCGGCATGCAAAATTTCATAGGCAGTCTTTTGCAAATCCGGCCTGTCCTGAAAGTTGTGGACGGCAACATCATTCCTGCCTATAAAGTGCGCGGAAAGAAAGAAAAAGCGGTTCAGCAGATGCTCGATAATGCGCTTTCCAATATAACGGAGATGGATAACGATTTGATCATCGTTGCCCATACGCTTGCCGAAGAGGAGGCGCGTCGTCTGGCCTCGATTCTCCGGGAGCAGACCGGCGCGGGCGAGGTAGCGATTGCCGAAGCGGGATGCGTCATTTCCAGCCATTGCGGTCCTCATACCGTTGCTATTATGTATACTAAGAAGATTCCTGTTTAAGGCATCCGCTTATCCGAATTCCAAGGAGGATCTCAATCATGGGCGCAATCAAAATATTTGCGGACAGCACTTGTGACCTGCCGCCTGCATGGATTCAAAAATATGATATTGGCATCGTCCCGCTGTACGTTACGTTCGGAGAAAATAATTACCGCGATGGCGTTGACCTGAATACTCCCCAGCTCTATGATAAAGTTGATGCAACAGGGCGGCTCCCGAAAACAGCCGCCCCGTCTCCGGCCGACTTTATTCAGGCCTTTTCCCCTTTCATCCAAGCGGGACGGCAAATTCTTTACATAAGCTTGTCCTCGGAGCTGTCTTCGACCTATCAAAATGCGCTCATAGCCGCAACGGAGTTTGCCGAAGGTCAGGTGAAGGTATTTGACTCACTGAACCTGTCATCCGGAATAGGTCTCCAAGTGATGAAGGCGGTCCGGGCGGCAGAAGATGGAAAGAGCGTTGCAGAAATCGTAGCCTTACTGGATGCGGTTCGCCCCCGGGTCGAGACGGAGTTCGTCATCGACTCGCTGGATTATTTGTATAAAGGCGGCCGGTGCTCCGGTATGCAGAATCTTGTGGGAAGTTTGCTTCGTATCCGCCCGGTCATCAAGGTGATCGACGGCAAAATGACGCCGGCCTACAAAATCCGGGGCAGCCGGGAAAAAGCGCTGGACCAGCTTCTGGACAACGCGCTTAGCCGTATTCCGGAAATGGATAACGACCTCATTTTCATCACCCATTCCCTGGCCGATGAGGACGCCGTCCACCTGCAAAAAGCGCTCCAGTCCAAGACGGGGGCAAGAGAGGTCGCCGTCTCTAACGCCGGTTGCGTCATTTCAAGCCATTGCGGCGCGAAGACGATCGGCATTCTTTACACCAAATCCTTGGACTGATAGATCCACAGGATCAGGAATTATTCTAAAACTATAAAACCTCGCCCCTGTAGGGCGGGGTTCTTTTATTAGTTGCTATTCGGATGCATTCGTGAGCGAAGATGAACGTATGAACTACGGGACCGCAACTTTGGCGCTCTAACGGACACAGGAGACGTTAAGCTGTTCGATTTTTTCGGTGTTGACGGCTATCGGACCGAAATAAAGGCTATCATGCCTTTAATCCCGAAAACGGCAAAATCGGAGGGGGGTTCGATGGTGGAAGTTGATCAGAAAATTAATATCGGTGATCTTCGGATTGAGCCTGAAATCGAACAGAAAAATTAACATGTAAACAGGCTGCCCAAGAAGCAGCCTGTTGGTTTGCCAAAGGACATTAAGACAACTGAAAGCTTCGCGGTGTGAAATTGTTATCCGCACTGGACTATGTGTTTAGCTTCTGCTTCAACAATATCCATTCCTTGATTTGATTCACAACCTGTACAGGTGAATTAATAGTAGTGTTTATTATTGGTAAGCTTGCGGAAATATAGTTATTACACAGTTGTTTTGCGTAAATATTCGTACCCTGTATCCCCTGTTCCGTCCATCCACCACGTTTCAGCAAACGTTCAGTTCTGCTGGCGCTATTGCAATGTAGGAGTAAATAGTGGATTGGATGAAAGTAATGAAAATAATCACATATATTTACATTATACGGATAAGGAACTGCTCCAAATAAAATTGTGGTATTCCCACTTAAAGAGTTTGCATATGCAATCCTGAGCCAGTGTTGGCAAGCCGTCTGGAAATTTCCATCGACAATGATAGTGTCCATATCATATACATTGAAGCCGGAACCCATTATTTTACGTACTTCCTTGGCAGCTGTCGATTTTCCAGAACCGCTAGTTCCTGCAACAATATAAAGAGGGATTGTCATATATCGTCTACCTCCCTATCAGTAAGAAGTTATAGAATAACAATATGCAAATCAAGTGCAGCAGGTACTTGAGAAATGTGGTTTTTTTCAAAATGGACATCCTGATCGTAATTTGGTAAAGTGTCTAACCATGGATATTTGAAAAATCTTTGAAAACGATATCATGACGGTTTGCAACCGGCAACAGTGACAGAAAGGTTAGTTTATCGGCTTCTTAAAAACTATTCTCCTATCGGTATAACTGTAACCGAGTAGACTATTAGAATAAAAGAAGGCCGTTCATTAATCCTGAGCGGCTTTCTTTTCAGCTTGTTTGATCATAATATCTGCAATAGTATGGTGGAGGTCGGAGAGCGCTGCTGAATTTTCCCGTTTTACTGCAATAATTTCAATTGGTCCATAAGGTTCATCAATCAGCCGTAACACCTTGTTTTCCTCTTCCGGACAATGTTCATCGCTTGATAATTCTCTTTGCTCACTGTCCATCACACCCTCCCCGCAATGCACTGAACCCGCAGAAAAAAAGACCTCGCCACGGGCGAGATCTTTTAGCTGTTTGGCTATTTAACTACGTTAGAAACAAGTCCTACGGTTCTGCATGCTTTACTTGTTGAGCAACTCCGGCCCCCATACGTCCAGCAGTTCCTGAATATCCTCCGGATTTAGCGGTTTGATGATGATACTTTCCATGCCGCTGGCCAGGCATCTTTCGCGATTATCGGGTTCGCCGCAGGAGCCTACGCCAATGATCACAGGCAACCTGTCCACCGGAAGCAGCCGACGGAGGAGGCGCGCGGTTTTTATCCCGTCCATCATCGGCATCTCGATATCCATAAAAACCAGATCATACTTTTTCCCCATTAGCGCTTCGATCACATCCATGCCATTATGCGCAATATCGGGTTCATATCCCAGATGCTCAAGCATCTGGACAAACGCCTGGCTGTTAACCGGATGATCTTCAGCAATCAGGATCGACAAAGTCCTGGGTTTCCAGGGACGGTTCTGATGTCCGGTTTGTTCTTCAAAAGAATTGCCCTCAGCCATCGCTGCCGACGCCAATTCCGTTAAAGCTTCCGTAGGACCTTCCTTCGGCACTCCTTCCCTGGAAAACTCGCCGACCAAGGTGAAACGGAACGTGGAGCCGACACCCTCTACACTTTCCACCGTTATATTGCCGCCCAGAATTTCCACGATTTTTTTGCAAATCGCCAGGCCAAGGCCTGTTCCCCCATACTTCCGGTTAATGATCGGATGGAGCTGGGAGAAAGATTGAAAGAGTCGATGCAGCTTGTTGGTCGGAATGCCGATCCCGGTATCGGTAATTACGAATTCAAGGAGATCCCGCGAATCATATGCTGGAGCCTGCCGGACTTGAACGGTGATCTCACCTTCTTCGGTAAATTTCAAAGCATTGCCGATCAGGTTGACCAGAATTTGCCTCAGCCGGGAAGGATCGCTGTAGAAATATTCCGGAACCTCGGGTGAAATGGTATAGCTGAGCTCCAGCCCTTTTTTGGCCGCCTCCGGGAGAAACAAATCCACCGCCCCCATAACGCAGCTTTCCAAATGAAAAGTTTCATATTCCAGCGCCATTTTTCCGGCTTCAATCTTACTGAAGTCCAGGACATCGTTCAAAATGGACAGCAACGCCCGACTGCTGCTAGACAGCACCTCGGCATAATATCGCTGGTCCTCGTTCAGGTTCGTATCCTGAAGCAGGTCGATCATGCTGATCACGCCATTCATCGGCGTGCGAATTTCATGGCTCATCATAGCAAGGAATTCCGATTTTGCCTGGGTGGCACGTTCCGCTGACTCTTTTGCCCGCATGATTTCCCGTTCCCCGGTAATATCGTTAAAGACGACGACGGCCCCGATGAGCTGTCCCCGCTCGATCATCGGATTTACGCGGTATTCCACCAGAAAGCTGGACCCGTCTCTTCTCCAAAACACGTCCTCATTCACGATCCGGGGGACCCCGTCTCTCATCGTCCGGATGATCGGACATTCCTCCAGCGGGTAGGAGGCACCATCTATTTTGGTATGATGAATAAGCTGGTGATTGGATTGTCCGATAAAATCATGAATTTCGTAACCTAACATGTCCGCCGCAGCAGAATTGACGAAGACGGTCTTGCCGTTCTCGTCCAGCCCGTAAATCCCTTCGGAAACGGAACTCAAAATCAACGAATGGAGATAGCTCAGCTTCTCGATTTGCTCAACATATCGCGTTCTTTCGGTGATATCGCTAGCGATGCCGTAAACGCCGACCACCTGCTTGTCGACGATGATCGGCACATTCGTCACCGCGATTTCCAAATGGCTTCCATCCTTGCGGATCACCGTCGTTTCATAGTTTTGCGGATTTCCGTTCTTAGCCTGTTCAAAATGATGAATCGTAGGATGCAGATCTACGTGATCAATGATTTGCTGGAAGCTCATGCCGAGCAATTCTTGTCTGGAATATCCCAGCAGCGTCTCCAGATTGGAATTCAAAGAGGTATATTTGCCGCTCAAATCCATCGAATATACGCTGGACGGGCTGTACTGGAACAAAGAGCGGTAACGCTGCTGGCTCTCCTGAAGGCGCCGTTCGCTCTCTTTGCGCTCGGTCACATCGCGGGAAATCGTAATAATTTCACCGATTTCGCCGGAATACGCCAAATATCTGTACCTGCCCGTACTCTCGAACCAGATATATCTCCCGTCCTTGTGGCGAACCCGGTAAGTCAATGAAAAAACGCTCCTGGAATTCATCCGCAATTTCATGTCATCTTTGACCATCTGCACGTCCTCGGGGTGCAAATAGTCAAAAGCGCTGCTTCCGATCATTTCCTCGGGTTCATACCCGAGCAGCGAAAGAGAGGAAGGCGAGACATAAAGATACGTATTGTCCTCATCTGCGGCATGCCGGGAAATCAAATCCATGGAATACTCGGAAATCAGGCGATACTGTCCCTCGCTTTCCCGGAGCGCTTCCTCGATCCGGTTTCTTTCCTTAACTCCGCGCGCCTGGTTTATTTTTTCTGCCGTTATGTCCTTCGTTATTGAAAAGACGCCGACTACCCCGGCTTCATGAACAATCGGAATGTAGGTTGCGCAGGCATCCCGAAGTTCTCCATCCCGGCGTTTGAACGTAATTTCGAAATTGCCGGTTTCTCCGTGCAGTGCTTTTTTAAAATAAGCGTCCCGCTTCTGCTGTCCTTTTTCACAAAACAGCTGATCGAGATTCAATTGTAAAAAATGAGAGGCCGGATATCCGGTCAGCTTCTCGGTCGCCGGATTCACTTCCACATATCTGCCGTTAACATCAATGATGCAAATCGCATCAGGGAGATTCTCGTACAGTAACTTGTATGTGCTATCCTCGGAAATGAGCTGTTTCAGCAGTCCGCTTTTATCGTGTTCCACGGCCAAGGCTCCTTTTATCAAAGGTAGTAATTGACAAGTTATGATCTATATCACCCTACATTTTACCGATTCTCGGAAACTATGAATAGGGTCCATATGCCTAGAAGCCTATACATAAAAACAGCGCCCCGGCTGTTTCGTTCCGGGACGCTGTAGTTTCAAAAAAATCAGGTTCTTTCCCGTTTCTTGTAGTTTATCCGCGAGCGATACTGCTGCGGAGCTCTCGCGGGATAACGCGCCGGAAGAGAGAACATGTGCACGAGATGGGTAAACGGAATGGACGCAAACAACAGAAAAGCAAGCACAATATGGAGCTGAAACAGGAACGGGACACCTTCCATCAAATGATACTGCGGGTTCAAAATGAACAGGCTTCGGAACCAGGGACCGATCGTAGTCCGGTATTCGTAGGCAACCACGGTCGTATTGTAGACAAGGGTCATATAGGTTCCCATCGCAGCTACGACCAGTACCAGAATGACGGCAAAATAATCCCCGAATCCCGCATGGACGCGCACCCGCCGGTTAGTCAATTTCCGGATCAGGAGAACCACCAGGCCGCCGACGACCATCAACCCGGCCAGGCCTCCTCCGGCGATCGCGAACACGTGATACGTTTCATCGGAAACGCCCAAGGAATGATAAACGCTTCTCGGAATCAGCACGCCCATGATGTGGCCGATGAACGCGAATATAATCCCGTAGTGGAACACGGTCGAACCGACCTTAAGCCATTTTTTTTCAAAAATTTCCGTAGAAGGCGCAGTCCAGCTAACTTGACGAAAAGCAAAACGGTACAACAAGCCCACGATCATTACTGTCAACGTTATATACGGAAACACGACCCACCAGAAAATACCGGTCATCGATGTACCTCCATTTCTTTCAGTTACACATTTTGTAAACCGGCAAACCGGTATCACTCCGGGCTGATCCGTCCATCCCGAACAGGATCGGATACGGCAGTTCGTCCAGATCGGCGGTCTCCCGCTTACTTTCCAGCTTACGGATTTCTTCCTCCGTCGGCTCTTCGAACACATCGGTCATGAGAATGCGGAACAAACCTCCATAGGGGCAGTCCTCAGGCAAATTGTCGCGAATCCGCTTGCTGGCTGCCGCAAGTCGAAGCTCCAACGCGCGCACATGGACATGATCGGGCCGGATTGCCAGCAATTCGTACAGCATGGGCATGTAATCGCTCAGTTCCCCGTCAGCCAAACTGAATCCGGCATCCCTGATAATATGCTGCAGCAAAATTAGCGCCGCTCCGCGCTCCCTGCTGTCTCCCAGCTCATGAGCGGTCAGATACAGCCCGGTTTTCTCCTTCCAGTCGAAGGTCCATACATAAATCTCCCTCAGTTCCTTTAATGGAATGGAGCAAACCGGGAATACCGATGCTTTAAAATGTTCCCGCAGGATCGGATCGTCGATGCCGGCTTGTACAGTATCCAGCAGATCGGTTTGCATATCATGGAACCCCTCGTCGGGATACCCCAACATTCTTGCGCAAGCGGCCAAAAGAACATGTTTCGCTTCCACTCTTACTCCTCCTTTGCAAAAAGATGCGACATGAAAGCAGAGGACGGCGTAATCGATTCTATGCTGCAAGCCCCCTGCTTGTAATGCAGCGCTTCCTCGCCATCCATTTCTCTTCTTCCCGTCGGAATCACGAACCGTTCGTTATATTTGGCGACGGCAAACAATCTGGCCATGTCTTCAATCTCTTCCACCGTGATTCCGGCCTCCTCCAACAGTTTGCTGTGCCTTAAATCATCCATCCCGCCGAGCGACTTGCCCCTCATGTGTATGCGCATCGCCGTCATTTTCAACAAAACGCACCGGACAACCGAGGTGTCTCCCGCGGTGAGCAGGGAAGCCAGATATTCCATCGGGATCCGCATTTGATCCACGGCCGGAATATAGTGATCGGTCTGCAGTGCTTCCTCCTCGATATGATTCATGATCGGGCTGAGCGGCGGTACGTACCATACCATCGGAAGCGTACGGTATTCCGGATGCAAAGGCAGGGCTACCTTCCACTTCATGGCGAGCTTGTAAATGGGCGAGCGCTGGGCCGCATCGATCCAGGAATCGTTAATCCCCGCTTTTCTCGCCTCCTTGATGACTTCGGGATCCGTAGGATCCAGAAACACGGAAAGCTGCGATTCATACAAATCTTGCGGATCCTCCACGGATGCGGCCGCTTTGACGCGGTCGGCATCGTAGAATACAACGCCGATATACCGAATTCTGCCGACGCAGGTTTCCGAACAGATGGTAGCCATACCCGCTTCGGTCCGCGGATAGCAAAAGTTGCATTTTTCTGCTTTATGCGTATTCCAGTTGTAGTACACCTTGTGGTAAGGACAGCCGTTCATGCAGAACCGCCATCCCCGGCACGCCTCCTGGTCCACCAGAACGATCCCGTCCTCCTCCCGCTTGTACAGCGCTCCCGAAGGGCAGGAGGCTACGCAGGACGGATTCAGACAATGCTCGCAAATTCGCGGCAGATACATCATGAACGTTTTCTCGTACTCCATAGCAATATGCTCCTGAAGTTTTTTGACGTTCGGATCCAGCGGCACGATCTCGCTCCCGCCGGCCAGATCGTCATCCCAGTTGGGCCCCCACTCCGGCTTGTCCAAATATTCGCCGGTAATGAGCGATACGGGACGCCCGACCGGAAGATGCTTTCTTTTCGGGCTATGAATCAGGTTATCGTAATCATAGGTCCAGGGTTCATAGAAGCTGTCGAGACCGGCCATGTTCGGATTGTAGAAAATATTGGCCAGCTTCGTTATCGGCCCGCCTGCGCGCAGCGTCAGCTTCCCGTTTCGCAGTACCCAGCCTCCCTTGAATTTCTTCTGGTCCTCCCATTCCTTCGGATAGCCCGGCCCCGGTCTCGTTTCCACGTTGTTGTACCACATGTATTCCGTGCCGGGGCGATTGGTCCACGTATTTTTGCACGT
Source organism: Fontibacillus phaseoli (assembly GCF_003337355.1). Taxonomy (GTDB): domain Bacteria; phylum Bacillota; class Bacilli; order Paenibacillales; family Paenibacillaceae; genus Fontibacillus; species Fontibacillus phaseoli. The sequence goes on from NZ_QPJW01000009.1 coordinate 97,803, forward strand.
CACGGAGCAGGTGTGGCAGCCGATGCATTTGTCAAGGTTCATCACCATCGCTACCTGCGCTTTAATCCTCAAGCCAATCTACCTCCTTCAGCGGACGGATAATGGTCATCGTATCTCTCTGGTTTCCTGTCGGCCCGTAATAATTGAATCCGTAGCTCAGTTGGGAATAGCCGCCGATCATGTGAGTCGGCTTCAGAGTTATGCGCGTAACGCTGTTATGCGTGCCGCCCCGCTGCTTGGTGATGGAGGTGCCGGGAACGCCAAGCGTGCGGTCCTGCGCGTGATACATATACGCAATCCCTTGAGGAATCCGGTAAGTCAGCACCGCTCTGGCCGCTACCACCCCGTTGCGGTTATAGACTTCGATCCAATCGTTATCCTTGATTCCGATGGATGCCCCGTCTTTTTCGTTCATCCAGACGACCTGCCAGCCGCGGAACAGCGTGGACATCTGGTTCGTGTCGGTGAACATCGTGTGAATCCCCCATTTTTGATGCGGGGTCAAGTAACGGATCGTCAAAGATTTGCCGTTGTTCGGCACTTCCTTTTCTCCCTTAAGAAAAGGAACATGGGCCAGCGGCGGCAAGTAAAGCGGCAGTCCTTCCCCGAAATCGAGCATCATCTCATGATCGAGATAGAAACTCTGCCTGCCGGTCAGGGTACGCCACGGAATGCCGTATTCCGTATTGAGCGTGAACGGCGAGTAGCGGCGGTTATCCTTCTCGAGTCCGCTCCAGACCGGAGCGGAGATGGCCTGGCGAGGCTGCGCCGTTATATCCAGCAGCGTAAAGGCATCCTCCTCGCGGGGCTCCGCGATTTCCGCAAGCTGCTTGCCCGTCTTTCCCTCCATGGATCGCCAGCCTTCTACGGCCCGCTCTCCATTCGTCGCTCCCGACATCAAGAGAATGGCCTCGATGGCCTGCCGGTCATAATATAGCTCGGGCTGACCTTTGCCGATGCCCTCGCGTTTGGAAATCCCCAGCCGGTCCTCCAATTGCCCGTACACCTTTTCGCCGGGAATTTTTACCCCCTTAGCTCCGTAACCCTTTTTAATATTGGGCCCGACCGTAATCATCTTCCCGTAAACATTAGGGTAATCCCGTTCCACAAACTGAAAATGGGGCATGCTTATCCCCGGAACGGCCTCGCTTTCCCCGCTCCGCCAATCCCGGATCTTTCCGTAAACCTGAGCAATCTCGTCCGGACTATCATGCCCGAGCGGCGTCATGACGACATCCTCGCATACGGGAAGATGCTTCTCGGCCAATTCGGAGAAATATTTGGCGATTTCACGGAAGGCATCCCAGTCGCTTTTGCTTTGCCAAGGGGGCTCGATGGCCGGATTAAACGGATGGACAAAGGGATGCATGTCCGTGCTGCTCAAATCATACTTTTCGTACCAGGTCGCAGCCGGAAGCACGATATCCGAGAACAGCCCGGTACTGGTCATCCTAAAGTCCATGCTGACGAACAAATCCGTCTTGCCTTCCGGAGGAACCTCATCCGTTTCTACCGTTTCCGGCTGCCAGGAATGGCTCGGGTCGGTGAGCACCTGATTATCCGCGCCGATCAAATGCTTGGCGAAATACTCATGGCCTTTACCGCTGTCCCCCAGCAGGTTCGACCGCCAATTAAAGAAGACGCGCGGAAAATTGCGCGGATCGTTCGGGTGCTCGATCGACCAGTCCATCTCCCCTTCTTTAAGCATTCTTGCAACTTCTTGAGCCGCTTTATTGTCATCCGCGAATCCTTTATCCCGAACCTGCTTGGCCACATCGATGGAATTCTCGCTGAACTGCGGAAAGGACGGCAGCCAGCCCAATCTCACCGCCATCGCGTTCACGTCCGCGGGATGCATTTTGTTGAACCTTCCGCCCCATGGAGTCTGCTGTTCTTCATTGACTCTTGTTTCATACCGGAACTGTTCCGTAGCGAAATAGAAGAACGAGGTCCCGTTCTGCAGCCGGGGCGGCTTGATCCAGTCGCCGGCGAATGCAACCTGCTGCCAGCCTTCCAGCGGTCGGACCTTCTCTTGTCCCACATAATGGGCCCAGCCTCCGCCATTCACGCCCTGCGACCCCGTAAGCAGAACAAGGTTCAAAATCGACCGGTAAATTTGATCGCTGTGGTACCAATGGTTCGTCCCGCCGCCCATGGCAATCATCGATTTGCCGCCCGTGCGGGCCGCATTATCGGCGAACTCCCTGGCCACCTGGATGCAATGGGATTTTTTCACCCCCGTTATGGCTTCCTGCCAGGCCGGCGTATATGGCTTCATATCGTCATAATCGATGGGATAGTCGCCCGGCAAATTCCGGGAAACGCCGGTATGGGCCATCATCAGGTCATATACCGTCGCTACCTTTATCAATTCGCCTGCGGCATCCCGCAAGTACTTGACCGGAACCCCCCGCTTAACCATAGCGCCTTCTTCTTCCGCAAAATAAGGAAAGTCAACGAGCGCCACTTCGTCCGCTTCATGGATAAAGGTCAATTGCGGATCGATGATTGTCCCGTCCGGTTTCTCCAGATCCAGATTCCACTTGCTGTCTTGATCCCAGCGGAAGCCCTGACTGCCGTTCGGAACTTCAGGGACACCCGTTGCCGCATCCCATAGCACGGTTTTCCATTCAGCCAGTTCTACTGAGGATCCCAGATCCGATGCCCGCAAGAAGCGTCCGGAACGGAAACCGCCGGCTTGCTCATCCAGGATGACGAGAAACGGCAAATCGGTAAATTTCTTCACGTAATCCGTAAAATATGGGGTTGGCTGATCCACATAAAATTCCTTCAGGATGACATGCGTCATCGCCATCGCCAGCGCAGCGTCGGTGCCTACCCGGGCAGGCAGCCAAATGTCCGCGAATTTCTCGTACTCGGAATAATCGGGACTGACGCCGACCACCTTCGTCCCGTTGTATCTTGCTTCTACCATGAAATGGGCGTCCGGAGATCGCGTCTGCGGGATATTCGTGCCCCAGATGATAAAATATTTGGTATTGTACCAGTCCCCGCTCTCCGGCACGTCGGTTTGTTCACCCCAAACTTGCGGCGAAGCCGGAGGGAGATCCGCATACCAGTCATAAAAACTGAGAATCGTCCCTCCGATCAGGGACAAAAAGCGGGTACCCGCCGCATAACTGACCATGGACATGGCGGGAATCGGGCTGAAGCCCACCACCCGGTCGGGTCCGTATTTCTTGATCGTATGAATCGTGGCGCCGGCGATAATCTGGCAGACCGTATCCCAGTCTGCCCGTACAAATCCGCCTTTCCCTCTTGCCTTGACATATCTCTCCCGCTTTTGCGGATCGCTCACAATATTGTCCCAGGCCATGACCGGATCCTGTACCGCAGCCATTTCCTGCTGCCACATCTCGTATAGATCACCGCGGATATAAGGGTACTTCACGCGAATCGGGCTGTAAGTGTACCAGGAGAAGCTGGCGCCGCGCGGACAGCCCCGCGGTTCGTATTCCGGGAAGTTCGCTCCCGTCGTCGGATAATCCGTCTTCTGCGTTTCCCAGGTGATGATCCCGTCCTTGACGAACACATTCCAGCTGCAGGATCCGGTACAGTTGACGCCGTGCGTCGATCTCACGACTTTGTCATGTTGCCAGCGTCCGCGGTACAATCCTTCCCAATCCCGGGACCTCGGGCTCTCCTCGGTCCAACCCTCATTGATCGCTTCGCCGCGCTTCAAATATTTCAGGGTTTCGAAGAGCCTGTTTTTTTTGTCGCTCACAGAGATGCTCCTTTCCCGCTTGGATTTGCCACAGGATTAAATCTTTCGCCCGTCAGCTTGAAGCTGCCCTTTCCTGCGTTCAGTTCTTCCCTAAAAACTTCCCATTCCGCAGCGTTGCATGCGGCAAGTATTAGCCGCTGAAGCTCGTTCAGATCATCCATCCGGCCGATTTGTTCACGTACGCTACCCGGCACGGTTTCAAAGCGCATCTCCAACAAGGCCAACAAATCTTCCCGGTCATTCCGGACAAACCGTTCCATTTCCGCCTGATCCATCACGTCCACCTCTTCCGTAAAGGAATTGTTAACTGCAATCTTCAAACCTATCAGGACTTCATGATCTTAAAATAGTCGGAGATCAGCGTTTTCCGCATCCTTTCCGCCGCCTCACGGAAAAACGCCACTACTTCTTCATCACCCGCTTCAATGACCTGCCAGGAAAATCTCCGGCTGAGCAGCTGTCCCAAATCCTCGCCGAACCGCAAATTGAGAGTTAATCCCTGTTCATCAGCACGGCCTCCCGCCTTAACGTCATAAGGATGAAGATGCAATGCCTGCAGTTCCCTGGCCAGCAATTGGTAAAGTCTCGGTTCCACCGCAGGCAAAGGCTTGTCCGGTAACATAGCCGCAAGCGCATATGGATCATTAATGATGGTCATGGAGCACCCCCTCGATTTCCTTTTCCAGCATCTCCATCTCATCCCGGTTATGAAGCTGGTCAATAACGATCAGCGCTTGAAACCGGTAAAGAATTTCTTCGGATACCTCGCCACCGGCCAGCAGTAGCCTGATCTCCTGAACGGTTTGCCTCAGCAGATCATGGTCCCTGGTCAAAGAAATAATGACGGGCTGAAGCTCCGGTTTGAGGTTTACTGCTTCCACGTATAACCCTTCTTCTTCACTCAATGCATGCTGCAGCGTGCGCGTTTCCCAGTGTTCCAAAGTGATGTAGGCAAGCTCCAACGATTTCTCCCGTTCTCCTTGTCTAAGGGACTTTCCGAAGAGTTCCGTCAGTTCTCTGGCTTCCTCCAGTGCAGCCTCATGAATGGAAGTATGGCTGTCCACGTTTTTCAGTGCAGGTCCCGACATGAATTCACTTCCCCTCTCCTCGATTATGGTTTTTTGTCCGGGTGTTCTAACGGCACGGTGTCTATATCCGATGCAAGGACGGAATCGGCCTGCGACACATCGCTGAATATCGCAACATAATGCCTGACGCCGCCCTGATCATCTCCAAGCGCAGTAACCGAGAGCCATTCACGGTAGACTTCTCCGTTCGCCCTGCGGTTAACGATCTCTCCTTGCCACTTTCCGGTATCCTTCAAGGTATTCCAGAAAGTGTCATAGAAAGCTTTCTCATGATAACCGGAACTCAGCAGGTTCGGATTTTTGCCGATGACTTGCTCCTTGGCGTACCCGGTAACTTTGGTAAATGCGTCGTTTACCGTTTGGATCACTCCCTTCGTGTCCGTGACCATCACGGCATCCGCCGTGGATCTGATAATGTCGGCGGCAAACTCCAATTTGTTGTTGAAAAATACCCAAAGCACTAGTATCAGGCTGGCGAGCGAAGCTTCGGACAAAGCCATAAATCCGATGGCATAATGACCCGTCCAATCGAACAGCAAGGTAAGTAACAGCGGGGGAAAGAAACCGCCTATCCCCCCGGCCGCAGACACAATCCCGCTTGCAATCCCTCCCTGCTTGGCGAAATAAAGTGGCACCAGCTTAAACACGGCGCCGTTTCCGATCCCTGCGCATATGGCCACTACGAAGCAACCGGCAGTGAAGAGCGGCATCGTTAATCCGAAGGACAGCAACACTCCCGATAAAGTCAGCCCTGCGAACACGAACATCAGCACGATAAACGGATTGGTTTTGTCGGACAAGATACCGCCGACCGGGCGAAGAAACGTCGCCAAAGCGATAAAACCCGCCGTCCTCAGACCCGCGTCCACTTTATCAAGGTCGAAATAACTAACAAGGAAGCCGGGGAGGTAAATCGTAAAGGCCACGAAAGAACCGAAAGTAATAAAATAAAAAATACTGAAAAACCACAATTTCCGGTTCCAGTAAACCTGTTTGAACTGACTGATCCAGGAACTGCGGACCCTCTCTTCATGCCGGTCGCCAAACAGTAAATTAAGCAATGCAAATAAAGCCAGCAAAACAAGAAACCAGGCTACGGCCCGTTCCCATCCGAGCGCATCAGCCAGCAACGGTGCTCCGAACGTGGAGATCGCGGTCCCGAGGTTACCGATTCCGTATACCCCGTTGACGGTTCCCTGTTTTTCCTTGGGATAATATTTCGGCAGAGACGTTACCCCGATTGAAAAGGTCGCCCCGCCAATCCCGAGAAAGAAGCCGCTGATGGCCAGATCAAGAAATGAATCCGCCCGGCTCAAATAAAACACCGGCACCAATAAAATGATGAAACTGAGACTATTCATCATCCTTGAGCCGTACCGGTTGGTTAGAAAACCTGCGGGAATTCGCAACAAGGAGCCCAAAATAACGGGAATGGCCGTCGACCAGGCCCTTTGCCCCGAGCTCAGCGGAATATCCAGGCTTATGTACGTAATCAGCGAGGAAATCAACACCCAGGCCATGAAGGAAACGACCAGACTTAAGGTTTGAAGAGGCAATTGTAATTTTCTGACCATTTTATACCTCCAATGGTGAGTGTTTCTTTTATTACCATACCCGTTCCCTCAAATTTAAACCGTTTCCTGAAACTTAGGGGAAGACATGCCTGGGATAATATCCCTATTCTTCGCAATCTGGCTGCAAATATACTACTTTTGGCACCCTTTCGACTTTTATGTCCTATGCCCGCTCACATATCAGGAGTCCCCGTGAATATACTTTATTTACAACTACTCTCGCCGTTCAACCAAGCCAATTGGGGAGGTGCTTATCATTGTCATCGTTTGATCCTAACAAAGTAAGTTTCTTGGTATCGAAAGAAGACTGGTCGCTGCACCGCAAGGGCTATCAGGATCAGCAGCGCCACCAGGAGAAAGTACGGGAAGTCATCAAGCAGAACCTTCCCGACCTAGTCACGGAAGAGAACATCATCATGTCGGATGGAAAACAGATCATCAAGGTCCCCCTTCGGAATTTGGAGGAGTACCGATTCATTCATAATTTTCAGAAGCAAAAGCATGTCGGTCAGGGTGACGGGGACAGCGAAGTGGGAGATGTGCTTGCGCAGGAGAGCCCCAAGGATCCGGGCAAAGGCGGAAAAGCGGGAGATCAGCCGGGAAGCGATGTCGTCGAGGCGGAAATCAGTATCGAAGATTTGGAAGATCTGCTGTTCGATGAGCTGGAGCTTCCTTTTATCGAAGATAAAGACAAGGAAGAAATCGAAACCGTCTCCTTCCGGTTCAACGATATCCGTAAAAAAGGGCTGATGTCCAATATCGATAAGAAACGTACCATTCTTGAAAATCTCAGACGCAACGCCACTACGGGCTTACCCGGCATCCACGGCATATCCCCCGACGATCTTCGCTATAAAACCTGGGAGGATGTACGCATCCCGAAGTCGAATGCGGTCATTATTGCGATGATGGATACGAGCGGGAGTATGGGGGCCTTTGAAAAATACTGCGCCCGCAGTTTTTTCTTCTGGATGACGCGGTTTCTGCGGCGGCAATACGAGAAGGTGGAGATTGTTTTCCTCGCCCATCATACGGAAGCCAAAGAAGTCAGCGAGCAGGATTTCTTTACCCGCGGGGAAAGCGGAGGCACGATCTGCTCCTCGGTCTATCAGAAAGCGCTGGAAATTATCGATGCCCGTTATCCCCCTTCCAGCTACAATATTTATCCCTTCCATTTCTCCGACGGAGATAATTTGACTTCCGACAATGAGCGCTGCATCCGACTGATCGGCGAACTGCTGAACCGTTGCAACTTGTTCGGTTACGGCGAAGTGAACCAGTATAACCGGGGCAGTACGCTAATGTCCGCTTACCGTAATTTGAAGCAGGACCGGTTCATATACTATGTCATTAAGGAAAAGGGCGAAGTGTACAACGCGCTGAAACGGTTTTTTCACAAACGGGAAAAGGGGGCGCTATCGTGACGAGTGAACTCTCGCAGCTCGAATATGCCATCGCGGAAATCATGGAGATCGCGGACGGTTTCGGACTGGACTATTATCCGATGCGTTACGAAATTTGCCCGGCCGACATCATCTACACGTTTGGGGCTTACGGTATGCCAACCCGTTTTTCGCACTGGAGCTTCGGCAAAATGTTCAATAAAATGAAGATGCAATACGACTTCGGGCTAAGTAAAATCTATGAGCTGGTCATTAACTCGAATCCGTGCTATGCGTTCCTCCTGGAAGGCAATTCCCTGATTCAGAACAAGCTGATCGTGGCTCATGTCCTGGCCCATTGCGATTTTTTTAAAAATAATATGCGCTTTAGCAGTACAAACCGCGATATGGTGGAAAGCATGTCCGCCACCGCCGAACGGATCAGCCATTATGAACTGCTGTACGGCGCCGATATCGTCGAGGCTTTTATCGACTCGGTGTTGGGGATTCAGGAGCATGTGGACCAGCAACTGATTAAACCTATGCGTTACGATAAACGAAGACAAACGGAAGAGAAGCTTCGCCGGGCGAAAGAGTCGCGGCAAGGGCCGTTCCAGGGCGGACAATATGATGACTTATGGGCGCTCGATACAGCAGCCGAAGGTGGTAAAGCCAAAGAATCGAAACCGGATTCCTTTGGCCTTTTCCCGCCGGAGCCCGAAAAAGACGTCGTCTGGTTTATCCAGGAATATTCGGAAACCCTGGAAGACTGGCAGCGGGATATCATGAGCATGCTGCGCGAGGAAATGCTGTATTTCTGGCCGCAGATGGAGACGAAGATCATGAATGAGGGCTGGGCTTCCTACTGGCATCAGCGCATCCTGCGCGAACTTGATTTGACCAGCGAGGAAACGATCGAATTCGCGAAGCTGAATTCATCGGTCGTTCAACCGTCCCGCCAAAGCCTGAACCCGTATTATCTGGGGCTGAAAATATTCGAGGATATCGAGCGGCGCTGGGACCATCCAACGGAAGAAGAAATAACCCGGTTCGGACGGGAGCCGGGTAAGGGACGGGATAAAATCTTCGAGGTCCGCGAACTCGACTCCGATATTTCCTTCCTCCGCAGTTATTTGACGAAAGATCTGGTCCGCGAGCTGGATCTGTATATTTTCGAAAAGCAGGGTCCGGAATGGAAAATTACCGACAAAGCCTGGGAAAACATCCGCGACCAGTTAGTCGCTTCCCGCGTCAATGGCGGCTCCCCTTATATCGTCGTCAAAGACGGAGATTACCAGCGGGGCGGAGAGCTGCTGCTGAGACATCAGTACGAAGGGATCGAACTGGATCTCAAGTATCTGGAGCGCACGCTGCCTTACGTTTTCCGGCTTTGGGGCAGACCGGTCCACCTGGAGACCGTCGTGGAAGATAAGACCGCCCTGTTCAGCTATGACGGGGAAAAGCATTACCGGAAAATACTTTGATCGTATCCTGTTTCGAGAAGACTCTCCGTCGGCCGGAAGGGTGGCGGGGTGTCTTTTTCAGATCTACGTTTTAACGTTAGCGTCCGATGGATCGTTATTTGTTATAATATGATCAGTTGTTTGGATTACATTCATTGCACAGGAGGCTATATATGAAAGCGATTCCATTACAGCAGCGGGGTCTTGAAGTCAGTCAACTGGTTCTCGGATGCATGCGCATGGGCGGTGACTGGGATAAAAATAGCGGTATCACCGAAGAGCATTACCGTGAGGGACAAGCCGCGGTCGAAGCCGCGCTGGAGATCGGCATCAATATGTTTGACCATGCCGACATTTATACCGCAGGCAAAGCCGAGAAGGTATTCGGGCACGTTCTGAAGCAAAATCCGGGTTTGCGCGAAAAAATAGTGATTCAGTCCAAATGCGGAATCCGGTTCGCGGAGGGGACAAGCCCGCATCGGTTCGATTTTTCGGAAAGCCATATTTTGAACAGCGTAGATGGAATTTTAGAGCGTCTTGGCACGGAATACCTGGACATTCTGCTGCTGCATCGCCCCGATGCTTTGGTCGAGCCCGAGGAGGTTGCCAGTGCCATCCATCAGCTCAAATCGGCCGGCAAGGTCCGCCATTTCGGCGTATCCAACATGAGCCAGGGGCAGATCAAACTGCTTCAAGCCTACTGCGAAGAGCCGTTTATCGTAAACCAGCTCGAAATGAGCCTGAACAAGTTCGGCTTCCTGGAGACCGGTATCCACGTCAATCAGGACGAATATAAGGATACCGTCTTCCCGGAAGGAACGCTGGAGTTTTGCCGGCTGGAGAACATCCAGCTCCAATCGTGGGGACCGTTGGCTCAAGGCCTGTATTCCGGGCGGTCCCTGGACGGACAAGGCGAAAGCATCGTGAAAACGGCGGAACTTGTCCGGAATATGGCCGATGAAAAAGGAACGACTACCGAGGCAATCGTACTCGCCTGGCTGATGAGGCATCCGGCAGGCATCCAGCCCGTCATCGGCACCATCAACCCGGACCGCATCCGTGCCTGCCGCGACGCGGCCGAGGTGCGTCTCACTCGTGAAGAGTGGTACACCCTTTACGTCAGCACCCGCGGAAGAAACATGCCTTAAGCTATGACCTGAACGCAAACGAGCAGCCAGAAATCTCTGGCTGCTGATTTAATTGATGTTGATGCTTGGCTAGGCATCGGCGGCTCGATTGCATAGCTCGTTTGTCTTCCGCGAGTCTGATCCATAAGATTAACTGTAAAACCTACAGTTAATCTTCAAAGATCCGCCTGATTTCGAAATTTAACTGTAAATCCTGCAGCTAATATTTGAGATTCTCGCCTTTTCCGCCGAAAGATCTCTTTCCGCAGAAAAATTAACTGTAGAAAATCCAGCTAATTTTCCAAAACCCATGAAATCCGGTAAATTACCTGTAGGAATTACAGTTATTTGGGACCTTGCCAGCGTTTGCTTATTGCAGTTGCCCACCGTGCTACCTCTACTCTTGTTCAAACCTATTAACTCTTTACTCTCATACACTTACACTTACACTCACACTCACACTTACACTTACACTCACACTCACACTTACACTTACTCTTGCTGTTCACTCTACTCTTTTTTCTTACCCTCACTCTGACTATTACTCTTATTTATATTTATAGTTATATTTTTATTCTTCCTCTTACTTTTAATTTACCCTTACTCTTTGCTCAACTCTGACTTTCTTACTTTGCTCTTGCTTCTTTTTCTAAACTTGCTCCACTTACTGCGGCTTCCCGTTTTTCACCCATTGCGCGACGGAAACGGTGCGTTTGGCTTGGTATATGACTCCGTCACGCAGGTTCTCCTGAATTTCCCCGTCCTGACCTACCGTTGCGCTCATGCCGTAAGGATTTCCTCCGGACGCGAAGGTCACCGGGTCCGTGTAACCTGGAGCTGCGATAATCGCACCCCAGTGGTACATCGTCGTATATAGCGACAGAATCGTAGCTTCTTGGCCGCCATGGGGGTTGCTGGCACTGGACATTGCGCTTACGACTTTGTTGGCCAACTTGCCTTGGGCCCAAAGGCCGCCGGTTGTATCCAGGAATTGCTTCATTTGGGACGGTACATTACCAAATCGGGTAGGTACACTGAAAATGATTCCATCCGCCCATATCAGATCATCCATGGTGGCGACCGGAACGTCTTTGGCCGCTTCCACATGCGCCTTCCAAGCCGGGTTGCTGCTAATGGCCGACTGCGGTGCAAGTTCCTCCACTTTCAGCAGTTTAGCCTCTGCACCTGCAATCTTGGCTCCTTCGACAGCCCAACTGGCTAATTGATAATTCGTCCCTGTAGAACTGTAATAAATAACGGCTAAATTTATGTTTGGCATATAGAATCCCTCCTGAGGTTTGTTTCCCGGCGTAATTCTTGATTTTTGTCTCTATCCTTGTTCTCGATCATTGAACTCTCGATGCTTCCCTAGACGTTTTCCTTCATAGTTTAACCAATTTGGCGACTCATGATTCTATTTAAGCCAAACAAATATAAATAACCCGACGACTGAATCGTCGTCAGGCTGTGAATCTATATCTTCTATCAGAATAGCTACTGGAGCGGCGCGCAGTACCGGATTGACGGTGTATCGGATTAAGTAAGATAAAGTTCTAACGATTCAGCAGGCTCCCCACATAGCGAAGCAGTTCATTGGCGCAGACCGGGCAGTAGCCATGCTCGTCGATCAGCCGCTTGCTGACCTCATTCATGCGCTTCAACTGGCTTTCATCCGGCGTTTTGGTGGACGTCGTGATTTTGACGATATCCTTGAGGTCGGCAAACAGTTTCTTTTCGATCGCCTCGCGCAACCGGTCATGGTGGTTGTATTCAAACTTTCTGCCTTTGCGGGAATACGCGGAAATACGGATCAGAATTTCCTCGCGAAAGGCTTTCTTGGCGTTCTCCGAAATGCCGATCTGCTCTTCAATCGAGCGCATGAGCCGTTCATCCGGCTCCATCTCCTCATCGGTGAGCGGATCGCGGATTTTCGTCCAGTTGCAGAAGGCTTCAATATTATCGAGATAGTTCTCGAACAAGGTTCTTGCCGATTCTTCAAAAGAATATACAAATGCTTTTTGCACTTCTTTTTTGGCGAGTTCATCATATTCCTTGCGGGCGATGCTAATAAAATTCAAATAACGTTCGCGCTCTTCTTTCGTAATGGAAGCATGCTGATCCAGACCGTCCTTGATCGCGCGGAGGATATCCAGCGCCCCCATGCAGTGTAAATCCTGCTTGATCAGTGCGCTCGAAATCCGGTTGATCACGTAGCGCGGATCCACGCCGGACATGCCCTCCTCCAGATACTCGTTTTGAAGCTCCTTCAAATCGGCATCCTTGTACCCCTCGACTTCCTCGCCATCGTACAGACGCATCTTCTTTACGAGATCGACGCCCTGCTTCTTGGTCTCCTTGAGCCGGGTCAGAATAGAAAAAATAGCCGCGGAACGCAGGGCGTGCGGGGCAATGTGCACATGACTCATATCGCTCTGTCCGATCAGCTTGGCATAAATTTTCTCTTCCTGGGATACCTTGAGATTGTATGGAATCGGCATAACAATCATCCGTGACTGCAAGGCCTCATTTTTTTTGTTGGCAATAAACGCTTTGTATTCCGATTCGTTCGTGTGAGCCACGATCAGCTCATCCGCGCTAATTAACGCAAATCTCCCCGCTTTGAAATTGCCTTCCTGAGTCAGGGACAGCAAATTCCACAAAAATTTCTCGTCGCACTTCAACATTTCCTGGAACTCCATCAAACCGCGATTGGCTTTGTTGAGTTCCCCATCAAACCTGTAAGCCCGCGGATCCGATTCCGATCCGTACTCCGTAATGGTGGAAAAATCGATACTCCCCGTCAAATCGGCAATATCCTGGGATTTCGGATCAGAGGGACTGAACGTGCCGATGCCGACCCGCCCGTCTTCGGACAGCAGAACTCGTTCTACGGCAACCTTTTCAATGTCGCCTTCATATTCGGTCTTTAATCTCATTTGGCACACGGGGCATAAGTTCCCTTCAATCCGTACGCCGAGTTCTTTCTCCACTTCGGGCCGGAGCTCATGCGGTACCAGATGAAGCGGGTCTTCATGCATCGGGCAGCCGGAGATAGCAAAAACGGCTCCTCTGTCGGTTCGCGAGAACTTCTCGAGTCCCCGCTTCAGTAGCGTCACCAGCGTCGATTTGCCGCCGCTGACCGGACCCATGAGCAGCAATATCCGTTTACGGACATCAAGCCGCCTGGCCGCCGAATGAAAATACTCCTCCACGAGTTTTTCTACCGCACGATCGAGACCGAATATTTCCTGTTCAAAAAATTTATACCTCTTTCGACCGTTCATTTCCTCCACACCGTAAGACTCGATCATTTCATATACCCGGGCATGGGCCGTCATGGCAGGAGCAGGGTCCTTGGCGAGCAGCTGAATATATTGCTTGAATGTGCCATTCCACGCCAGGGAATCGCTCTCCGTCCGGTATGCCGCTATACGTTCAAAAATGTCCATGTTCGGTACCTCCTGTACTCCGCTTGATGTGTTCTGATTCCCCCGTTAGTAAAATCCTGGCTGATAGGCTTTAGGCTGGGCGCATGCCTTCGCTCATTGTCTCGCAAGCTTCTTACACCGGATGTCAACGCGGCTCTAATCACCGCGCTTTTTTGGAAAAAGTGTACTACATACCTATGCGTAGGGAGCGGATAAGTTGACCATCGAATATGATATAATTTTTCGGGAAGGCAAATTTCTTGAAAAGGAAGATCGTGATGGCTGTACAGCATGAGACGGAACTGTATGCGCCGCTGAAAGCATTTTTCGAGGAGCGGGGATATACGATAAAAAGCGAGGTTCGGCACTGTGATTTGGTCGGAATCTCTCCGGGCAGTGAGCAACCGCTGATTGTGGAAATGAAAAAAACATTCAATCTTGCCCTGCTGCTGCAGGGATTGGAACGACAAAAATTAAGCAGCGAGGTCTACCTGGCCGTGGAAAGGAATCGGGTTAAGCGCGGCGCACACAATCAGCGCTGGAGCGAGATCACCATTCTTTGCCGCAGGCTGGGTCTCGGGCTCCTTACCGTTACGCGGTACAAAACCAAGCCGCCTTTCGTGGAGATCCTTTGCTCTCCAGGGGACAAAGTGATCGTACCGTCTCCGAAGGTGATCAAGGCGAGAGCCTCCAAGCTGCTTTACGAGTTCAACGAGCGCAGCGGAGATTACAATGTCGGCGGCAGCCACGGAACCAAGCTGGTGACCGCCTACCGGGAAAAAGCGTTGCGCGTCGCCCTCGCCCTTCAGGCCGGCGGGGAGATGGCGCCACGCGAAGTTCGCGACCGCAGCGGCATCGGTAATGCCGCCGCATTCCTTCAGCGAAACTACTATGGCTGGTTCCGCCGGGTCGCGCGCGGCCGCTATGCCCTGACGGAGGAAGGGATTGAAGGAATAGCGCTTTACCGGGGCGTGGCGGACGGGTGGAACCAGGCCGCTTCAGCAGCCGATGCCGGTCCGGAGCAAGACTTTTAAACTCGCTCCGGAATGGCATGCCTCAATTTTCAAATCGTGCGGTAAATTCCGAGATCGCTTCGGAGATCCGGGCCAAGCCCGCCAAGATTCTATCCTCGCTTTGCCCGGCGTAGTATAGCCGGATCATCCCGGAATCGGGACTTCGTCCCACGGCCTGGTCATCTTTACCCTCCTCCGGAAAAGGGATCGAGCCCGGCCAAAACGCCGTTCCTTTTAGTAAAGAAGCTTTTAACAACACCTCCGCATCCATACCCTCAGGCAAGGTAACCCATAGATACTCTTTGTTCCCCGGGTCCAGGATACCGGTTCCCGTCCAATCCGGGCCGCCCAATAAATCATGCATAAGCAAGCTCTTCGCGGATTCCCCTACGTTTTCCTCCAGCCCTTTCCCGTCCCTCTCCGAGGAATCCTGCCCAGCTTTTTCAGGTCCCGCAAAAGATATAAACGTTCCTTCATCTAAGTAACTGTCAACCTGGCTTTTCAGCACAGCCGGAAAGTTCTCAATCCTCTTTTTGAGCCACGGTTGCATCTGCACACCTCCCGATTTTGTCTCCTATGCCGATTGTAACCGAGGACAAAATGTCCCGGCAATTCCGTTAGCAGACTATTAGTTTTGTGCGGACTTGTCGGAATCTAGTCGTTTTTGCGATAATAGGAACCTCATGATAGAATGTAGTCTGGAAATAACAACCCTGAGGTGATATCATGTCGTACAATACTGAGCTCGCTAGCGAGTCCCCGCGCAGCAGGAAAACGCGAAGGCCTTCCGCGAAATTGGTTGTTTTTGTCTGGATTTTACTAATAGGAGCTGGCGGAGTTTCCGCTTACTTATACAGCAATCATCTAAAGGAATCCATGATGCAACAGCTCAATGCCAACTGGCAGATCAAGGCGGATGAATTAAAAGCCGACTATACGGCTCAACTATCCGCACTAAACAGCGAAGTAAGCAACCTGCAGAACAAGGTCGAAACTTTCAATGAACTGCTGGAATTCACCAAAGACAACACCACGAATAAAAGCGACAACAGCAACAAGCTGTACACTCAATTGAACGAGGTCAAAAAACAACTGGCCGAACTGCAGAAGAAGATGGATTTGCTGAAATGATCACTCCAATCAAACAAATCAACCGATTTTTCCTGCTGGCCACCGGCCCTCTGCTGGGATTATTGATCGCTCTCTTTATAGGCGGTGCCGGTATCGAATTTCAAGCCGGGATCCAAAGCTTTGTACCGGATTCGGAAATTCCGCAAGTCACCGGAGCAATCGCCCAACGGCTGGACGAAGCGGAGGGGGCAGCGAAGCTGACTGCATCTTCCATCCGGGAAACCGCGGAGTTATATCATAAAACTACCGCGACGATGTCCTCAATCGTAGAGACGGCGCAGCAGTCGGCAAAACAGCCGGAAACCATCTACAACAAAAGGATAACGGCCCAATTAGGGTCGCCTTACCAAACCATTCAAAGCGACAAAATCCGGATAGAATTGTATAAAGTCAATCCCGGCACCTATAAAGGCTATGCGATGAAAGTCAAACTGAAATCCCCGGATGCAATGAAAATGTCGCTCGGCAAGGACAAGCTTGGAGGTTCGGAAACGACGCTGCGTGCGGTGCAACGGCACGGCGCGGTGGCCGGAATCAACGCCGGAGGATTTGCCGATTCGCATGGGAAACGTTACCCACTAAGCACGACTGTTCTGAACGGCGAATATTTGACCGGCTTTGAACCTTCTTTTAAAGATTTATTTTTTGTCGGCCTTAATAAATCCGGCAAGCTGATCGGCGGGAAATTCAAGAACAAAACCGATTTGGACATGCTTCAGCCATCCTTCGGTGCGTCCTTCGTACCTCTGCTGCTCAATAACGGTGTTAAAACGACCATTCCGACTAAATGGTTGAATTCACCGCTGCGGGCTCCACGTACGGTGATCGGCAACTACAAGGATGACCAGCTTCTCATCCTCGTCATCGACGGGAGAGATGAGAACGGAAGCTCCGGGGCCACGCTGACCGAGTTGCAAAACAAATTGTTCAAAATGGGCGTACAGGACGCTTATAATCTCGATGGAGGCGGCTCATCTTCCCTCATCGTCAACGGACGCGTCGTCAACAAGCCTTCGGACGGACAGCTGCGTCCGGTTCCGACCCATTTTCTGTTTTTCAAATAAGGGTCTGAAACACGCTCGACTTCATTCTGTCTATGAATTAGTTCATAATTTTGATTTATTTTTATGAAGGAGACGGGTATAATAGGAGCAGGAGTTAATCGTGGAGGTGTTCCGCTATGAGTTTTTCGCTGACATTTTGGATTATTACTGTGGTGCTGGCCATGTTCCTGTGCGGTATTCTGACCTCGTCCTACAACGATGACAAAACAAAAGGCCTGTAAATAAATGAGCTTCCCTATAGGGAGGCTTATTTATTTACAGGCCGGAATGACAGCATCCCACATCGTAATTTGCAAGGATACTCTGCCGTTTCGGAACGGGCTAGGATAGCCGGTTCATTTCAACGAGACATTGGCTGCATATGGAACGTTCCTTGAATTCACTGACCTGTTCCATGGAACCGCAAAAAACGCATTTTGGACGATATCTCTCTAAAATGATATGGTCGCCCTGAACTAAAATTTCTACCGGATCCCCTTCGTTCATTTGATATCTCTTACGCAGCGATTTGGGCAAGACAATTCTACCCAGCTGGTCCACTTTACGGACCACACCAGCAGGCTTCATAAATCGGACACCTCTCCTGAAAAATATTATGTAAAAATAGAACCAAATACCTATTCTATTTATAATTCGCTATAGTTTTCAGGATTCCTGCTGCTTCGCTAAATCTCGACGTATTTAATTATTTTGGCCGGATTACCGCCAACGACCGCTCCGTTCGGCACATCTTTTGTGACTACCGCCCCCGCTGCAATGACGACATTATCACCGATCGTCACTCCCGGGACAATCACAGCTCGTCCGCCGATCCACACATTGTTACCGATCTTAACGGGCTTGCCGAACTCGACCCCGGAATTCCGGTCAGTGGGGTTTAAAGGATGCGTTGCCGTGTAGATATGGACACCTGGAGCCATGAAACAATAGTCACCTATATGCACCTCACAAACATCCAGAATGACGCAGTCGAAGTTGGCGTAAAAATGATTTCCGACGTAAATATTCGAACCGTAATCACAGCGGAATGTCGGTTCGATATAAACATGCTCCCCGGAAGCCCCGAGCAACTCCTTCATGATCGCCGTTCTCTGCTCTCTCTCGTCCTCCAGGGTCTGGTTGTACTGACGTGTCAGTTTGCGAGCCTTCAGCCGTTTCGCCACGAGTTCCTCGTCGCTAGCGTCGTACCACTCCCCGCCTAGCATCTTTTCCTTTTCCGTTTTAAGATGTGACATTCTCTCGCTACCTCCAAAATGTTATATTGATCCTCTGTTTTATTCCATACCGGGAAAATCAAGCTGCCGCAACGCTTCATAAACGATAATCGCAGCGGAATTAGACAAATTCAGCGAGCGGACTTTATCGGTCATCGGCATCCGCATCAACGTCTCCGGGTGAGTCTCCAGTATGTCCGGCGCCAAGCCCTTCGTTTCTTTTCCGAACACAAAGAAATCACCGTCTTGGAACTCAAAGTCTGTATACGATTTCTTCGCCTTTGTCGTCGCAAAGAAAAAACGGCTACCGCCGTATTTCTCTTCTACGTCCCGGAACGAATCATGATATTCGATTTGAACGGCATACCAGTAATCCAGGCCCGCCCTTTTCATCGTGGCGTCGTCAGTACGGAACCCGAGCGGATGGACCAAATGAAGATGTATGCCGGTGGCCGCGCAGGTGCGCGCAATATTTCCGGTATTCGCCGGAATTTCCGGCTCCACCAGTACAATATGTAATGCCATGTTGATCAACACCTCGTATATCTATTTAATATTTATTATTATAACAGTTTATCCGAAAAATCCGCATGAAAAAGAAAATCCGTGAAGTATCCCGACGCAAAAGCGGCAGCCGGAGGTTTCCCTCCGCTGCCGCTTCGACATCTATCGTTTCACTTCATTAGCTTATCCGTTTGCTTTTTGAAACTCATTCATGAAGTCTACGAGCGCCTTGACGCTGTCATAAGGCACCGCATTATAAATGGAAGCACGCAATCCGCCGACACTACGGTGGCCCTTCAATCCGATGAACCCTTCAAGCTCCGATTGCTTGACGAACTGCTTCTCCAGTTCTTCGGAAGCGAGACGGAACGTCACGTTCATGATCGAACGGTCCGCCGTGTTTGCGCAACCGCGGTAAAATCCGCCGCTGGAATCGATCGTTTGATACAAAAGGTTCGCCTTCTCCAGGTTCTTTTGCTCGATTCCCTTCAGGGAGCCTTGCTCTTCGATCCATTTCAATACTTCGTTCACCATGTAGATCGAGAAGGACGGCGGTGTGTTATAAAGCGAGTTGTTCTCCGTATGCGTATCATAACGGAAGTAAGTCGGAAGATGCTTAGGCGAGTTTTGCAGCAGTTCCTCCCGCGCGATCACGACCGTTACGCCGGACGGCCCGAGATTCTTCTGTGCGCCGGCATAAACAACGCCGAACTGAGTCAGATCGAACGGACGGCACAAAATGTCGCTCGACATATCGGCGATCAGCGGCACGCTGCCGGTATCGGGATAAGCCTGGAACTGGGTGCCTTCAATCGTTTCGTTGGAGGTGATGTGCAAGTAAGCTGTATTCTCAGGAAGCTCCAGCTTGCTGAGATCCGGAATCGACATATACTTATCTTCTTCCGAGGAAGCAGCCACGAAAGTCTCGCCGATCAGCTTGGCTTCCTTGAGGGCTTTGTTGGCCCAGCTTCCCGTCTTCACGTAACCTGCCTTTTTGCCTTCGCCCAAAAAGTTCATCGGCAGCATGGCAAATTGCGTTGTAGCTCCGCCCTGCAAGAACAACACTTTGTAGCCCTCAGGATTTCCGAGCAGCTTAAGTAAACGACTGGCGGCTTCATTATGAACCTCTTCATATACTTTACCGCGATGGGACATCTCCATGATGGACATTCCCGTCTCCTTAAAATCAACGAATTCCGCTTGGGCGCGTTCCAGCACTGCTAGAGGCAAGGCAGCCGGGCCGGCATTAAAGTTGTAAGCTCTCTTACTCATTTCCCCCATCCTTTCTCTTCCGTGTCTAGTAAGGTTCGAAGTTTTGATAAGGACTATCATAGCAACTATTCTTTTTTCCATCAAGCTGTTATTTCGCTAAGAAGCAGCAGTTTGCAGAATTGACACATTAACGCTTCATTTCGTCAAAGGATTGAGGGGGATTTCGTAAAAAATTCGTACACTCTTGACCATGTTTTCCGTTCTCCCGGAGCCAGTTGCAGTTCATAGAACATTTCCGGAGCCACCACGTGACCGAGCCCCCAGACCGCCGCCGCGGATACCGGGAACCTGCTGATTTCGCGGACGCCGGTTCCGCTCGGGCGATGCAGAAGCTCCCACATCCAGGGATACCTCTCCCCTTCAAAGCCGGGGAGGCGAAAATAGAACGGTCTGTCGGGGATATGTCCCCAACGAACTTCCCCCTGTCCGAAGGTCAGGCCCCTCAGTGTTTCCTCCTCATCCGCCCAAGGAGACAACTCAAAAGGAAACTTCAGCACATAGTCGGGACCGACGGGGTTGCCGTCGATCCCGAGGAAATTATGGCAATATTCCTCAGTAGCAATGACCTTTGTACCCGTATTATGCGCAGCGTATTCCACTGTGAGACGGTTTTCGTCGACTGAGACCGTCTTGGTAAGGGAAACCGCATAGCCCCGGCATTCCTCCAAAATCGTCCGGAAGATAATCTTGCGGGTACCCTCCATTTCGACTTCCGTCTCGAATGGTTGTACCGGATAGTCTCTCGAAAACTCGTATTTCCTATCGTCAAGCCGGGTCAGCAACCCGACGCCAAGCTTGGGAAAAGATTCTCCTGTACGTGTTTCCTCATAACCGATCGCTCGTAAAATCCCGAATTCATTGCACAAACCGGCGCCCCCGGTGCCTTGCCCCGGCACCAGGCTTTCCGGAACGCAGAATGAATGACGGCCTTCGAGTAAAGTAATGCCCGTTATAAATCCGCTCCAGTCGAAACGGGATCCCCTGTAAGCCCCCGCCCCGGCGATTTCAATCTCCAGTTGTTCATTCTTAAGTTGATAAACCATTGCTGAAATGCCTCCAAACCATTTTCAGGCTATTCGCCCAACACAATTTCAAGTTCATGCAATCCGGTCTCCGCCAGGCTTCCGATTACGTTCCGGTTCAGCAAGCAACCGTCTTCGGAAATAACGAACGGGATAGTTTCCCCGTTGAGCTTAACGGATTGGATACGGTAGGCTCCGTAATCGGCACCTTGAGGATTCAGATATGCAATGCTCAGCATGCGTCCGGCAAACAGCGTTTCCACGGAAGCCTTTCCGGCCTCGTCAAACTGCGGCTTCATCAGCTTTGGCTCCAACTTCAAATCGCCGTAATAACCTTTGACCCCGAATACTTCCGTTAACTGGGTCAAAAGCAGCCAGCTGGCCGATCCGGTCAAATACGTATACATTCCGCGGCCTTTTTCATTAATATATTCCGCAATTCCCGGGTACATCCGGCTCTTTTCAAAGTCTGCGGACAATTTGTAAATGGAGTCCAGGACGTCGAAGCCTTCTTTAACAAAACCGCGCTTATATAAGGCGTTTGCATACATTACGGTCATATGGCTAAACATCGCTCCATTTTCCTTATGACCGAAGGCGAATCCGAACGCCCGGCCCAAATCCTGTTGAATGCCCCCAAACCGGGTATTTAACCGGTACCCGATCTTGTCGTCTTTCAAATATTGGTTCACGGCGGATGATATTTTGCCGACCTGCTCTCCAGTAGCGACACCGCCCATGATGGTGAACACCTGACCCGTCAATGTCATCCGCACCCCATTAGGATGATCCCCTTCCACCCGCTTCGCATGGTCGTTGTAATATCCATTAAACCACTCATAGCCTTCCCGGTTTTTGATCCATTCGTTCTGGCGCAGATGTTCCATCGCCCATTCGCCTTTACGTTTCAAATCTCCGGCTGCCTGACAAATATCCAGCTTCACCTTGGCCCCGGAAACCGACGGGACAATGGAATCGTAATAGCGTTGAAGCAAATCCCGCTTATCGGCAATGCTGTCATATGCTAACGGCTCCGCCAATGTGTCAAACAGAATCGCCATTTCTTCGGCGATTTCAATCGTGTTCTGACCGTTCTTGGCTTGCATCTCCAGCAGCAAATCGGCAAGCTCAAGCAGGTTGCTCGCATAGAAGGCCGTAAATGCCACGCTCTCGCCGCGGTTCGGCGCCAGATCCAATCCATCGTTCCAGTCGGCGCCCTCCAGCAGGATGTTGCCGTGTTCTCCGACATGGAAGAACGGGGTCATATTTTGCAGCAAAATATGTTCCAAAATTGTTCCTTCATAGATTTGACCGTCCCGCGTCAGCAGTTTGTTCCCCTGCTCCGGAGTCCATGTCAAATCACGATCCTTACAGCGTTTGACAAACACGTCGCGGAAATAGGTTTGCGGCTGAAGCAGCAGCTCCAAATCCCCGCTCTGATGAATGTACAACAGCGTTGTCAGCAGCGGCCAGGCTCCATGATCCATCCAGACGCGCGGAATGTTGTTGCGGTCGGCCACGAATTCGCCGGGCTTGGAACCGATAATCGTCGCATTGCTGCCATCCATCCGGACTCCCGCATAGTTGTTAAGCAGCAAATTCCGGACCTCCGCAGGCTCCATGACCATGAGGGCCAGGCAATCCTGCCACAAATCGCGCCAACCCCGCCCACCGCGGCCATAATCATGGTACGGAAGGAAGGAGTTGCCGTAAAGTCGACGCAGAATTGGCTGAAGGGTTACCCACTTCATCCACATATCCTGCTCGTTATCTCCGGTATGGAAGGACACCGTATCAAGCTTTGAACGCCAGTAAGATTCGTTCCGCTGAAGTAATTGATCGAAACGGGTTTCCGACAAATAGTCGGCGGCGATCCGGTCCAGATCGATCCGGTCATCGGAGATCATCATCGCGATGACGAAGGATACCGTTTGTCCAGGGGCAAGGGAAACCTTCTCAAAACGGAGGGCTCCTGTCGCCTCATAGCCTTCCAGAACGGCACCGGACGCGACAGACGGCTCCAGATTCGCCACCACGGCCTCCGGCCAATCAAGGGCACCGCCCTCGCCCATGAAATCTTCGGTTTCCGGGAAGAAGCCGACGGGTGATTCTCCCCCTGCCTCGGCTCCGAATACGCCGTAGGTCACCTTGTTGACCCGATGCCCCCGCTCGTCAAAGGAAAGCGCCGGTTGGACTTCTACCCCGTACTTCGAAGTAAATGTGCGATGCAGCAAGGATGTAACATGCCGGTGATCGCGAAGATCGTCCGCCGAACGCCCATAAATCGGGATAGACGCGGTCGGAGTAATGACAAGCGGGTTATTCCCCGTATTGGTCAGACTAACTTTCATTAATTCCACCTTGTCGTCCGTGACGGGAACGAAATTCACCGTTTCCGCCCGCAAGCCTACAGCCCCGTGATCCCGGGTCACTTTATGCCACAAAAAGCCTCCCTCAAGCTTACTTTCCTCTTCTTCCGCGGAAAATAAAGAGGAGTTTTGCTTGGCGGAGTTACCGCTCACGGACCAGGCGCCGCTTCCTTCGATAAACACCCAAAAATTCCGTGAAGCCTTGGAATTGTGCAGATCCAGTACCGACACCGGCTCCATCAAAAATGTGTTATGGCCGGAGGTCATTTCACCGTGTAAATTGGGGGTGATCGCAGACATCATCCCCGCTTCGTTGACCAGCGGAAAATACAAATAACTGCTCTTTTCCGGTTGCTCTAGCCTAAATTGCCCATGATCCCCTAAAAACTCCCATTTTTTGCTTTTCATTTGGATCTCCCTCTCCTTTGGATATCGTAAATCCGCACCTTACCAGCCGGATTTCTGTTTTCAGGCAAAAATGAATCCCGCTCTACGAAGGTACGCGGGATTCTGTTCCGTGAAACAGCTTCAGGATTTTACTGCTCCCGCAAGCGCGCCGTCCACGAGATATTTTTGAATGAAGGTATACAACACGATTAACGGTGCTGCCACAATGGTAATACCGCAGGCCAGGAGCGGCCAGTTGTTGCCGTATTGGCCCTTGAATTCCTTCAGACCGAAAGTGATCGGGTAATTGGCTTTGCTCGGCAAATACATGATCGGTCCGACAAAATCATTCCAGATTCCAATGGCCGTCAGGATGACGCCGGTAGCGATAACCGGTTTCATCAGCGGCAGAATCATCTGGAATAAATAACGGAAATAGCCCGATCCGTCCATTCCGGCCGCTTCATCCAGTTCCCGGCTGATCGATTTGATATAACCGACAAACATCATGAAGACGACACCGGTACCGGATGTTTTCAGAATGATGTAACCCAGCTTCGTGTCATATCCGAACATGTCCAGACTTTCGCGCATTGACAACATGAGCTTATATTGGGCAACCATTGGATTCGGAAGAAATTGAGACAAAAGGAAGAAGAGATAAATAAATCCGGCCCATTTGACATAGCCGCGGGCTACCGGGAAAGCACCCAATACGGACACGATAATCGTTAACACGGTTGCCACGCCGGTATAAAGAACGCTGTTCACGAAGTAATTCGCAAAATTCCCCTCCGTCCATGCGGTAGCGTAATTGCTCCACTGGATTTCCTTGACGAAACCGATCGGATTCATCAGGTATTCGGGGTATGATTTAATGGAAACATTGAGTACAAGAATCAGCGGTACTACATATAAAATCAACAATATCGCGATCACGGCATAAGACAGCACTGTAAACGATTTGGAATTTTTCATGATTAATATTCCACCTCTCTCTTACGCGTCTGTCTCACCGCAACTACGACGAAGACCAGAATGATCAGGAACTGAACGACAGACAAAGCGGACGGAAGTCCCATCTCCAGACTGCCGCGGAAAGTTTCCTTATAAACGTCATAAGCCATCGTTCTCGTGTTAAATCGTCCATCCGTCGTGGCCAGAATGATATCGAACGCAGACATCGCGCCGATGATCGAAAGCAGCATATTCACGGTAAAGGACGGAGCGATCAACGGGAAGGTGATATGACGGAAGGATTGCCATTTGGTTGTACCGTCGATATAACCGGCTTCATAGAGGTCCTTAGGAACCGACTGCAGGCCCGCCAAGAAAATAAGCATCGAGTAGCCCATGTACATCCAGATTTGAACGAAAATAATATAACCGAACGCATGCGTAAAGCTGGCAAAAAACATATCTTTATATCCGAACAGCCACTCGTACAGCATATTTACCGGACCGCTCATCGGGTCGAACATCATGCTCCAGATCAGAGCGACCACAGCTACCCCAAGCACGACCGGCAAAAAGAATACGGCACGGTAGAAATAGTCGCCGCGAAGCCGCTGATTAATCAATACGGCAACGAATAAGGCGACTCCATTCTGAACGATGGTAACGACAAACATGAAGATTAATGTATTAATAATGGAGCGCCAGCGTTCTCCAGAGTTTCCGGAGTAGAAAAGATCATAATAATTTTCCAGGCCGACAAATTTCATGGAACTGCCGGGTATGTTTTTCACGTCGGTAAAGGAATAAATCACTGTCATTACGGAGGGTCCAAAATAGAAGACAAGATACAATCCCATGGGGATCAGCAGTAATATAAACGGTATAAATCTCGCAAAGCCTTTGCCAAATGGATACATCTCTCTCACCTCGCAGGTCCATATCAAATAAATGATCGGGGTCCGCCAACGCAGACCCCGAGGGCAGTATGATCTTTATAATTTTCTCTCTATATTATTTTGGAGCTGCGGCTTCCCACTCTTTTTGTTGTACGTCAGCCAATTCCTTAGCGGTTTTAAATTGTCCGCCCGGTGCCAGATATTCTGTATGCACGCCTTCTGCAGCGAGATGTTCACCCACGTTTTCGCGGTTGATCATCATGATTTCGTAAGCCAATTCAAAATCTCCGAGGTAAGGAGTCAGTTCGTTATCGATAAACTCGCTGTCCGTGGAAATGTTGTCTTGGGTTGGAATAAAGCCTGCTGCTTTGACGAATTTAGTGTAGTTTTCAGGCTCCGAGAAGAATTCCAGCCATTTGATTCCGCCCTCTTTGTTCGGGCCTTGCTCGGCAACATACCAGGTTACATCGTACTTCCCGACGAAAGAAGCGTTTTTCGCTGCATCTTCGGTAGCCGGAACCGGGAAGTATCCGAATTTCAAATCCGGGTTAGCCGTAGCGATCGTTGGAGCATCCCACGATCCGTCAGCCAGCATAGCAACTTTTCCTGTAGCAAAGATAGCAGGAGCGGAAGCATAGTCGATGCCCATGAAACCGTCGATCATGTAGTTGTCCTGAATCGTTTTCATCTTGTCGAGCACTTCAACGGCTTCGGCGTCATTAAACGCGGTTTCGCCTTTCCAAACGCCTTCGATCCATTTTTGCTGATCGCCGCCGCCCAGGATTTTCGCTTGAAGCGCAAATACCGGCAGCTTCAACGGCCATACGTCTTTACCGGCCACACCGATCGGAGTGATTCCTTTAGCCTTCAAATCTTCGCAAAGCTTGAGAAATTCGGTCCAGGTCGTAGGCACTTTCAAGCCATTGTCTTCAAAAATCTGTTTATTGTAGAACAGACCCGACATGGCCACTTTACCGGTAGGAACGGCATAAACTTTGCCATTGTATGTACCGGCTTTTTCGATATCATTCGCGTTCCAGTTTTTCACCAGCGCCTGATCCGAAAGATCAGCAATCAGACCGGAATCGATCCATTGCTGCCAATCCGGCGTTTTCGCACCCGGTGTCCAATCTTGCGGCGAAAGTCTCATTCCCGACAAATCGGCCATGACATCCACGTCTTTTGCCGTGATTCTGGCTCTTTGGGCTTGTTTATATTCGTCGTCCGGACCTGTCGTCGTGTATTCGACTTTATATTCCGGATATTTCTTTTCGAAAGCATCGTTGATTTCTTTCATCGCTTTATTAATGTTTTCTTGCTTCCAGTGGAGAATCTTTACAACTTTCTTTTCACCCGTTGCTTTGTTGCCCCCGCCTTCATTTGCAGGTGCCGCATTGCCGCCTTTATCCCCACCGCCACAAGCTGCAAGGCTGAGTGTAAGAGCGCCTGCAAGTACCAAGGCTGAAATTCTCTTTACCATGTTGTTACCCCCTAATTTGATAAATAAGTAGACAACTCTTTCGGTATGCATCCGACAGTGAAGTTCCTAAAATTTTCGTTGAAACTTCAGGAAAATCGAACAAATAGATAAAATTCTCCGAAAGCGGTTTCGTCAAAACACATTATTGCATCATTCATGCCGTTTGTAAAGGTATTTTTTATAAACCTCTTTCCGGAAGAAAAAACGCTTTCTCCAAAAGACGATTAACATTAAAGTTTCCTTTTATATTAGCGGTTTTCTCCTCAATATTGACGGCATATGACCTGCTATTTTGGATTGACTTGCTTAATGCGAACATGTAAACTAAAGTCACGAAACATGTTTCGTAGCAAGAATATCCCGTGAAATGAATCAGTTTCAACAGAAGGGGGCTTCACCTTGCCGATCAATATTAAAACGATTGCGGAAATGGCGGGGGTTTCAGTATCGACCGTATCCAAGATCATTAACAACTATAGTGATATTTCAGAAGAAACCAAAGCGAAAGTTCACGAAATCATGAAGCAGACCGGCTATGTGCCTTCAAATTCCGCGAAAACGCTGGCCACCAAGAAATCCAGTTTGATCGGCGTTATTTTTGCCGGGAAACTGAACATTGACTTTACCCATCCATTTTTCGTGGAAGTACTCAACTCCTTTAAGAAACAGATGGGCTTTCTCGGATACGACCTCCTATTCTTTTCCAATGAAAAATCCCATGCCGTAGACGGAGATTACTTGGCCAGATGCCGCCACTTTCAAGTTGACGGCTGCATCATCGTTACGGGACAGCAGGTGGAGCCCTCAATCAGCGAGCTGGATCACAGCGAAATTCCTTGCATCGGCGTGGACATCGAGCTGAAGGGGAAAAGCTCCGGTTATATTATGTCCGACAACTACAAAATGTCTTACAAAGTGGTTGAACATTTCTATTTGCAAGGATTTCGGGAGCTAGGATACATAGGAAGCACGCTGGAATCCGATATTTCCAATATGCGGGAGAAAGGATACAAGGATGCCATTGAAAGCTTCGGACTTCCGGTAACCGAAACCTGGTTCGTAAACGGAGAGAACTTTTTCGAAGATAGCGGATATGAAGCGATCAACAAAATGATCGATATCGGCAGCCTACCAAGGGCCATCTTTGCAGCTTCCGATTTAATTGCCATCGGCGCGATGCGCGCTTTGAAGGAGCATGGGTTCAGCGTTCCCGAAGACGTAGCCATCATCGGTTGCGATGATATTGAAGCTTGCAAATATACGAGTCCGGCCCTATCGACCATCCGCCAAAACAAGGATAAGATCGGCAGACTCGCCGCTTCCTTATTATTCGACCTGATCAATTCCCAATCGGTAACCAGCAATGTGGTTGTGGAACCCGAGCTTGTCATCCGGGAGTCCTGCGGGGATAAATTGAAAGTTCAGCTTTAAAGTTAGGCCGCCGCGAGTTTTTGTGAGCGGCTTTTTTTATTTCATCAAACAAAAAAACGGCTGGACCCGAAGATTCAGGTTCCAGCCGTTTTTTGTTTGCCTTACTTACAGATCGTAGTACAGCCCAAATTCGTAAGGATGAACGCGGATCGCTACCGATCTGGCTTCTGCGCGTTTCAGGTCAATGAAATTATCGATGAATGCTTTGGTAAATACGCCGCCTTCTGTCAAGAATTCATAGTCGGATTCCAACGAACTCAAGGCCTCGTCAAGCGATCCCGGAACGCTGCGGATACCCGCTTTTTCTTCATCAGACAGTTCGTAAATATTCTTGTCGAACGGACCGTAGCCTTCCTTGGTCGGATCAATCTTACGTTTGATTCCGTCCAGACCGGCCATCAGCATGGCCGAGAATGCGAGGTACGGGTTCGCCGTGGAGTCCGGCGTACGGAATTCGATCCGGCAGCCTTTAGGCGTCACGGCTGCGACCGGAATCCGTACGGCAGCCGAACGGTTGCCCTTCGAATAAACCAGGTTCACCGGAGCTTCATAACCCGGTACCAGACGTTTGAACGAGTTCGTGCTCGGATTCGTGAACGCGATCAACGCTGGAGCATGATACAAAATTCCGCCGATATAGTGCAGCGCCGTCTCACTCAGATTCGCATAGGCGCCTTTTTCGTAGAACAAAGGAGTGTCTCCGTTAAAAATCGATTGGTGAACGTGCATCCCGCTGCCGTTATCTCCGAATAAAGGCTTTGGCATAAAGGTTGCCGTTTTTCCGAATTGAATGGCCGTATTGTGGACGATGTATTTATACACCATAAGATTGTCGGCTGTTTTCAACAAGGTATCGAAACGGAAGTTGATTTCAGCCTGGCCCGAAGTCGCCACTTCGTGATGATGGCGTTCCACGCGAATGCCTGCTTCATCCAATAGACGGCACATTTCGCTACGGATGTCCTGCTGTTTGTCAGCCGGAGCAACCGGTACGTAACCGCCTTTCACCGGGATTTTGTAACCAAGGTTTCCGCCTTCCTCAGTACGTCCCGTATTCCAGATCGCTTCCTCTGAATCTACCGAATAAGAAGTTTTGTTCATTCCGCTCTCATAACGAACATCGTCAAAAATAAAGAACTCCGATTCCGGTGCGAAGAATGCAGCGGTACCGACGCCGCTTGCTTTCAGATATTCTTCCGCCCGAACCGCTATGCTGCGCGGATCTCTCTCATATCTGTCCCCGTCCGGCGTGAAAATGTCGCAGAATACGTTCAGTGTCGGATGAGCCGTGAAAGGATCCACGAATACCGCGCCATGGTCCGGCATCATCACCATATCGGACTCTTCAATTCCGCGGAAGCCCGGGATCGAAGACCCGTCGAAAGCAACCCCGTTTACAAAAGTATCCTCATCTACCTCTTTAGCCGGAAGAGTAATGTGATGTGCGCGACCTGATAAGTCAACAAAACGAAAATCGACCCACTCAATTTGCTTTTCCTGAATTGTTTTCATAACCAACTCTGCTGACATAATAACTTCCTCCCCAAATCACGAACATTAAATCTCTAAAACTGGTTTAACGTTCATCCTTTATATTTATTCTGTCGTCATTATAGAACTGCACGATGAATGTCGTCAATAGCCATGTAAGGTATTTTTATATGCCGTGTAAGGTATTATTACACTAAGTACAAATTTGTCGACAAAAAGTGTAAAAGCCCTCCCGCTACTAAGTGCGGGAGAGCTCAAATTTGAAAGGAAACCACTGGATTTTTGTTTAAATTTGCACGGCCTTCGGCGTGTCAAACCTTTTTCCGACCAATGGGGCTAACTTCTCCAGATCCTGCAGCAAAGCTGCAAACTGGTCCGGAAAGAGAGATTGCACGCCGTCCCCTGTCATCGAATTGTCCGGATCGGTATGCATTTCGATAATGAGTCCATCCGCGCCGGCGGCTACGGATGCCTTGGTCATAGGCTCGACGAGTTCCCTGCGTCCCGTCCCGTGGCTAGGGTCGGAAATGACCGGCAAATGGCTCAGATTTTGAAGTACAGGAATTGCCGACAAATCGAGCGTATTACGGGTATAAGTTTCAAACGTGCGGATACCGCGCTCGCAGAGCATCACGTTAGGGTTTCCGCCAGCCAAAATGTACTCGGCGGCATTCAGGAACTCATCATACGTGGAGCTGAATCCTCTTTTGAGCAGCACCGGCTTGCCGCAGGTTCCAAGCTTCCGCAGCAGATCAAAATTCTGCATGTTGCGGGTACCCACCTGCAAAATATCGGCGTATTCGGCGCAGACGTCGACATACTCCGGAGTCATAACTTCAGTAATGGTCAACAGATCGTGTTTTTTGCCTGCTTCGGCCATCATGACGAGACCTTCCACACCGACGCCCTGGAAGCTGTACGGGCCCGTACGGGGCTTAAAGGCGCCGCCGCGCAGCACTTGCCCGCCTGCAGCCTTCACGAGTCTTGCTATCTCGTCGATTTGTTCAGGCGATTCCACGGCGCAAGGGCCGCCCATGACGACCAGATCTCCGCCCCCGATCTTCACGTCTCCGATGTTGATCACCGTATTTTCCGGGTGGAAGTCGCGGCTCGCTAATTTGTATGATTTAGATATTTTGATGACATTTTCTACATCCTTCATCTGCCGCAAATGCTCAGCAAGCTTCGGTTCGATCTGGCCGATCAGGCCGATAACCGTCCGGTCTTTCCCGCGGGACACATGGGTTTGCAGCCCTTCCTTTTCGATGACTGCGATAATTTCCTGAACGCGTTCCTCAGGCGTTTGATTCGAAGTAATAACGATCATGATTCCTTCATCCTCTCATTTGAACGGGTTTAACCCAACTAATTCGATGTAAAGCGTTCATCCGCAGAATACTATTTCGCTTGAACGCTTGTTCGCTTTTATGCTTTTATCCATTAAAGTAAATATAACGGTTTTTACCTTTCTCGTCAACCCTTTTCGCGTAATTAGTTACCTGCGGATACTGGCTATCCGCTTGATTGGACAATATCCAACTATGTAGGGTAATTTATCCAATGAGAGAACACAAATCACGGCTCCCTTGGTTCCCCATTGGAAAAGTTCGAATGAAGGCAGGCTTGCCATAAACAAAAAAAGCGGCGCGGAAATAAACCTCCGCACCGCTAATATCTGCACCGCCATTTTCAAGCATTCCTCGTTGTTTATCTGCCTACAAACTCTTGTGCCCAATACCCGTTATAATAGCCGACGCCGATCAAATTGTAATTGGCATTCAAAATATTGGCACGGTGGCCAGCGCTGTTCATCCAGGCATTAACGACTTCCGCAGGTGTTTTTTGTCCCATGGCAATATTCTCGCCAGCATAGCTGTAGCTTATGCCGAACTTCTTCATCATGTCGAACGGCGAACCGTAGGTTGGAGACGTATGGTCGAAATAATTGTTTTGGCTCATATCCTTCGCTTTTGCTAAAGCCATGTTATTCAATTCCGCATTACCGGCGAGCGGCTTCAGCCCCTGTTTGGCACGTTCCTGATTCACGAGCGTGATCACCTGGGTAGCAAATTGCGATTTGTCGGTGCTTGATCCGCTTTGGGAAGAAGAGCCGGAGTTAGTTGTGTTGCCTGTGTTGCTGGTGTTGCCCGAATTGCCGTTCTGAACCGTTCCGTTCGTTCCGCCAGTCGTACCTTGATTTCCGTTTTGCACCGGTTGTTGCTTATAGATTTCGTTCCAAGGAATCGAATAGAAGTAGGTTTTCCAATAGGACGTAGTATTCGTCGTATCATGATTATTGGACGCCGCCGAAGCCGATGCAGGCAAGACGAGACCTGCTGCCAGAATGGCAGTTAATCCTCCGGTAATCAAATGTTTTCTCATTCGGGTTGTTCTCATGCTGTCATCTCCTTGATAGCTAGTTTGATATAGTAACAATTTTGTAATCTTTCTATCAGGAGTATAACATGATTCTCGTAAAGAAGGACCCCGCAAAAGTTGGTAATAGAACTGAAATCTTCCCTTCATACATTAAAACCGCCCTTGGGATGCCATCCTAAAGGGCGGTTTATTGTAATGTTCGAACCAGCACTTGGCTTGCTTATTAGCTGCGAACCTCATCGGTTTTACTCTTTACTCCTGCCTTCACCGGTGGCAGCAGCTTCTGCATATTGACGGTTCGTACAATTTCCCAGGTCGCCGGATCTTCGGGCTCATACTGCTCCAGGTAAGCGATGACCTCTTTCGTGATCGGCGTAGGCGTTGATGCGCCGGATGTCACCGCCACATTTTGAACGCCCTTTAGCCAATCGCGATTCAATTCGCTTACATCCGCGATCCGGTAAGCTGTTACCCCGGCAATCTCTTCGGATACCTGGGCAAGGCGGTTCGAATTGTTGCTGCGCGGGTCTCCGACCACGATGACCAGGTCGGCTTGCCCGGCTTGTTCCGCCACGGCCTCCTGCCGCACCTGAGTCGCCAGGCAAATCTCGTTGTGTACTTCGGCGCCGGGGAATTTCTCCAGCAGTTTTTTCATGATATGCTTGATGTCCCATTGACTCATCGTCGTCTGGTTCGTAATCACGATTTTATCGCCTGCCACTTCCAGAGCTTCTATCTCTTCTTCCTTCTCGATCAGATAAACTTTGTCAGGAGCAACGCCAACGGCGCCTTCCGGTTCAGGATGGCCTTTTTTACCAATATAGATGATAGCATAGCCTTCAGCCACTTTTTCACGGATTAGAACATGCGTCTTCGTGACGTCTGGACAGGTTGCATCCACGGTTGTAAGACCTTTGTCCCGCGCCAGCTTTCGTACTTCCGGAGATACGCCGTGTGCCGTAAAAATGACGGTTCCGCTCTCCACCTGCTCCAAAATTTCCATCCGGTTGGGACCGTCCAGCGTGATAATGCCTTCATCCTCAAAAGAATTCGTGACATGACTGTTATGAACGATCATGCCCAGTATATAAATCGGGCGCGGAAGATCTAGGTTTTTGGCGGCCTGTCTGGCCAGTACCATCGCATCCACAACCCCGTAGCAGTAACCGCGCGGCGAGATTTTAATAACTTCCATTCTTCTATCCCTGCTTTCTCGTTCCCGGTTTTCCTTCCGGAGGGAACCTCCTCTATTATAGCCTATTCCGGCAAGGCATTAAAGACGACCGGAAGCCAGATTACGAATGTCGCCCCTTCGCCAAACTTGGTCATGACTTCGACCGATCCTCCATGCTCGTCAATGATCCATTTCGCGATCGATAAACCAAGCCCGGTTCCCGGCGTTACGCCACGGGAAGGATCCGCCCGGTAAAACCGCTCAAAAATATGGGGCACCTCGCTGCGGTCCATACCGATCCCGGTATCGGTAATGCGAATCCCGATCTGTTCGCCCGCACGGATCGCATCCAACGTAACGCTGCCTTCAGGCGTATATTTAAAGGCATTTTCTATAAAAATAAAGAGCATTTGCTGTAAATAATCTTTGCTGCCAAAAACGCTTGCCCCATTCAGCACTTCCAGATCCCCTTGGACCCAGACTGCATTACGCGGCAAAAACTGTGCCCTGCGGATCACTTCTTCCACGAGCGGAGCCATCGGCACCATCTCCCGCGCAATCGTCTGTCCGGCGTCCGCGCGCGCCAAGGACAGCATATCGTTCACCAGCCGGCTCATCCGCTGGGACTCATCCGCAATATCGTTTACGGCTTCCAGCGAAAAGTTTCTCAGCCGCTCCTCATCCATCTCCGGGCGGGCCCCCTCTTCGGCAGACCAGATCTTTTTAAGCAGATCCACATTCCCGCGAATTGTTGTTAACGGGGTGCGCAGCTCATGGGAAGCGTCGGACACGAACCGCCGCTGCGTTGAATAGGCTTCGTCCAGCTCCTTATAAAATCCTTCCGTCCGGGCCAGCATACTGTTGACCGTGCCGATTAAGCGGCCGATTTCGTCATTGGGCCCATCATAGTCAATCCGTACGCTAAGATCGTTACCGGTCTGAATCCCGCTCGCCGCCTCGATCACCTTGCCGATCGGCGCCATCGATTTACGGGCAAGGAACAAACCGAAAGTGCTCGCCACTATAATCGTAATAAAGGAGCCGATAAGCAGAATCGTTTTCATCCGCTCCATAAGCCGGTCCTCGGCACCGGTATAGGCTGCCAGTTGAACAAGCCCGATTACCTTATCGTTCAAACTAACCGGAACCTGATACAACAAAAAAGAGTAGCCGTTCAACTGAGTGTTTTGAAATCTGAAAATCTTCGAAACCTCGCTGGAATCCGGTACCTGAAATTGCAATTGACGATCCAGCATGTTCCGGGAAAATCGGGTGTAGCCGTTCGTATAATTATGAATTTGGACAAACAATTGCGCATCCTCAAGCCGCTCTGCCTGCATGGGATCAAGATACAGGTCAAGGCCTTGGGATAGACTGAAATTTTGCGAGTTTTTTATTTTCTCCGCCTGCTCTTCGAGCCGACTTTTCACTTCGCCATACGTATAAAACCTGACAAATCCGTAAATCGAAGCTCCGAACAAGATCAGGGTTACTGCCAAAATCCCCGTATACCAGGCGGTTAGCCGCCATCTCATCGACATCTCTAGGAGTCTCCTCTCAGTATGTAGCCTGCGCCGCGAATCGTCTGGATGACCCTTTTGCCGCCATACTCCTCCGTCTTTTGTCTGAGCATCGCGATATAGACCTCCAGCACATTGGACTCGCCGCTGTAATCATATCCCCAAATTTTATCCATAATCAGATCGCGCGTCAGCAGCCGCTTCGGATTTTGCATGAACAGATGCAGCAAATCGAATTCCTTCGCCGTCAGTTCCAGACGTTGGCCTGCCCGCAGCACCTCGCGGGAATCCATGTCCATGAGAATGTCTTCAAATGCAAGCCGATGACTCTCGGTTTCGCCTGCCGGTTCTTTCCGTCTCAGCAAAGCGCGAACGCGCGCGAGCAGTTCCTCAAGCGCAAAGGGCTTCACCAGATAATCGTCCGCCCCGGTGTCCAGGCCCTTTACCCGGTTCTCTACTTCGTCTTTGGCCGTCAGCATCAGCACAGGAACCTTACTTCCGCCTTCACGCAGCCTGCGGCATACCTCAAACCCATCGATTTGCGGCATCATGACATCCAAAATAATCAGATCGGGGTTTTCCGTAATTACTCTCGATAACCCTTCAGCACCATTAAGCGCCGTATGTACGTCATACCCTTCAAAAGCCAAACCCCGCCGCAGCATGGAGGTGATTTTTTCATCGTCATCAATGACCAGAATTGTAGATCTCACTTACCATCACTCCTTTTATTCAGGCCGCCCTTACTCATGCATTGGATAACTTCACCGACAGTCGGGCAGCCAGCCATTATACTTCTTCTCACTCATTTATTTTAACAAAAAAACCGGACTTTTTAGAGACCAGCCAAACAAGCTTAGGCTAAAGCTTTGCCCTAAACCTCGGTTTAAAAAAAGCGGCAGGCCTCAGCCTGCCGCCTCTCTTTCTCGGACATGGTTCCCGCCCGCTTACTCCAGATTGTTAAAATTATTCTTGTTGCCGATCGTAATTTTCAGATCCAGCTTGCGGCCGTCGCGAACTACATTAAAGGTCACTTCGTCGCCGACCTGCTGCGTCTGAATGTACTCGATCAGCGCTTCTTTAGTGGCAAAGGATTTCCCGTCCGCTCCGGTGATGATGTCGTAAGGGCGAAGATCCGCGTTATAAGCCGGAGATTTGAAGACGATATCAGATACGACAGAGCCTTCCTTCACGTCTGTTCCCATTTGCTTCGCCACTTCATCGGTCATCGTCATCAGTGTTGCGCCAATAAACGGTACCGGTTTTTGCGGAATTTTCTCATTGTTTTTCAGCTTGTCAAGCACTTCGCTAATCGTACTTGTCGGAATCGCAAATCCGATCCCTTGGGCATCCGAGCTTACCGCTACGTTAATTCCTACGACTTCCCCGTTCAGGTTCAACAGCGGACCACCGGAATTTCCGGGGTTGATGGAGGCATCCGTTTGCAGCAGATGCTCGTATTCACGGTTCTTTTCCCCGTTCTCGCCGGCAATCGTAATGCCGCGTTCCTTCGCACTGAGCACACCGGCAGTTACTGTGTGGTCAAAACCTTGCGGATTGCCGATCGCCACGAGCCATTCGCCGACTTCCGTGTTGTCGGAGTTCCCCAGCGGAATCGAAGGGAAGTTTCCGTCGCCTTCAAGTTTCAGTACGGCCAAGTCCAGTTCATAGCTTGTGCCAAGCACTTTGGCTTCATACGGTTTATCCGTACCCTGAACCGTTACTTGAACAACATCCGCGTTATGCACCACGTGCTCATTGGTCAAAATATATCCGCTCTTATCGAAAATAAAGCCGGAGCCGATTCCCGTAGGAACAAGCTGATCCGATCCCGAGGAGGTTCCTCCTCCGTTATCTTCTGAATTGCCTCCGCTTCCGTAATCATCACCGAAGAAGTAACGGTAGAACGGGTCATTGCTGTAGGGATTGCTGCCCGAACCTTGCTTGCTTGAGCTGACCAGGGTTTCGATTTTCACGACCGCCGGTCCCGCTTGCTGAACTACGTTAGTCACGTCGCCGGGATTTGTGATCGGGTAAAGTGCCTGCGTAGCTTTGGATGAAGAAGAACCGCTTTGGCTTTCTTTCGCGCTGTCGCCTCCGTTTGAAGTCGAAGGGGCCGGCGCAGCCACGCTTGCCGCAGGCTGATCTCCCGTGAATAAATTTTCTCTATCCGCAAACACCATCGCTCCGGTCATAATCAGCATCCCGGCCAACACGCCAGCCAGTACCGACTTGAACGACGATTTTTTCGGCGGTTTATTAAACTGCCAGTTACCCGAATTTTTTGCCGGTGAAGAGGATCTTCCGTCTCCATTGGCACCGCCTCCGATGCCGTCTCCCGCAGAACGAATCTCGTAAGACGCGGGAATCGGCCGAACCGGCTGCGGTCTGGTGATTTCCACTTCTTCTTGCTGCCGGGGCTCGTACGGATAAGCTCCGCCATCGCTGTTGTCGCCGTCTTTGCCATAGGATTGAAAAGGTCCGTACGAATAATAATATGATGAGCCGGAACCTTCCGATTGCCGGGGTTTATCGTTGTTATTTTCGTTGCTGTTCATGTCCTCCCCAAAAGGCTGACCAGATTTGTTTCTTTCCTCGTCCATGGTGATGTACCCTCCTTCCCCTGTTCCTTACAGGGGTTATCTTGTTTTCTTGTTCTTATTTTGTACTATAAACCTTAAGCGTACCTTAAAAACAATTAAAAAGGAGATAAAAGCGAAAGAGTAAGGAATAGGTTTAAGAAGTAGGGTATAAAAATATAGGATTACTGTTTGGAGACCCATCCCTGTCTATGGGCATAAATGGCAAGCTGCGTCCGGTCTTCAAGCTCGCATTTCATCAATAGATTGCTGACATGCGTCTTCACCGTTTTTATGCTGATGTGCAGTTCCTCGCCGATATCTTTGTTGCTTTTTCCTTCCGCGATCAATAGCAGCACTTCTTTTTCCCGTTCCGTCATGCCGGAATCATCGCCCTGCACCGTCCTTTGGCGAAGTCCCCGCGTCAATGCCTGGGCTACGTCCCCCGTCATTACAGGCATTCCCCGGTAAGCCCCTTGCAGCGCATAGATCAACTCTTCCGCGGACACGGTTTTCAGCACATAGCTGACCGCTCCGGACTCTACCGCTTGCACGACCAGCTCATCTTCAAGAAAGCTTGTCAAAATTACGATTTTCATGCCGGGGAACCGGCTTAGCACCGCTTTTGTCGCTTCGGCGCCGTTCATGACCGGCATCATCAAATCCATCAAAATGATATCCGGATGTCCCAGCTCCACCCCGGCTTCCAAGACCTGTAGCGCTTCCTGGCCGTTTCCGGCCTCGGCGATAACCTCGAACCCGGGGTCCAGCATCAAATAAGTTTTAAGCCCCATCCGTACCATGTCATGATCGTCCACGATCATCACTTTGATTTTTCCGCTCATTCCCGCTCTCCCCTTTTACCATCCTCAAACTTTGGAATATGTACCCTGATCGTCGTTCCCGCACCGGGCTTGCTGATAATTTCCACATGTCCCCCAAGCTTCTCGGCCCGTTCCCGCATCGTGGTCAGCCCGTAAGACCCCTGTTTCTGAGAGGTGCCGCTAAACCCTTGTCCATCATCGCTGATGCTGAGCACGACCTGTCTCGGCCCTTCCCGCAGCGACAAACTGACCAACTGGGCCCCGGCATGCTTGACGATGTTCGCCATTGCTTCTTGTACAATCAGAAATAATTGATGCTCTTTTGCTTCCGACATGTCGCCTTGCACATCCATGTCCTTGATCCCTTTAAGTCCATTTTGCCTGCAGTAATCGGGAAACCACTGATCGAGCGCTTCCGCAAGACTCTTTCCGACCAGTTCCATGGGGCGAAGCTGGGCGATCAACGCCCGCATTTGTTTTTG
This sequence comes from Fontibacillus phaseoli, assembly GCF_003337355.1. Classification (GTDB taxonomy): domain Bacteria; phylum Bacillota; class Bacilli; order Paenibacillales; family Paenibacillaceae; genus Fontibacillus; species Fontibacillus phaseoli. The sequence goes on from NZ_QPJW01000009.1 coordinate 136,799, forward strand.
CGCCGTATTGGACATCAAGATGAGCTGATCCATGACCGCATGCGCTTGCGCCTCGTTATTTTCCAGCACTTTAGGAAGGGAGGAAGCCGCCATATGAATCGCAAACAACTGTTGGCTGACCGTGTCGTGCAAGTCACGGGCCAGCCTCCGCCGTTCTTCAAGAACGGCCTTCTCCGCAGCCTGTTCCTTCTCCACCACTTCCTGCTCCCCGAGCCGTTGAAGAAGCTGCATCTTTTTTTCTACCGCATCCGTCATGTTGTTGAATTCCTGATATACTCCGGCAAAAGTCTGATCCACCGTTTCCGGCATACGTACCGATAAATTGCCTTTAGCTACCTGGAGCATGTTCAGATGCATCAAATCAATCCGCCCCTGGATACGCCGTCCGGCGACATACCCGATAATGAGCGTCAAAACGACGACACCCGCCATATCGTAAATCCATATCCGGGAATCATTGACCACAATGACCCCGGTTACGGTCCCGATATAGAGAGTAATCGCCGCCAAACCGCCTGCCAGCAAGAAGAAAAGCAGAAGCTCCCATTTCGTATTTTTCAAAATCCGTTGCACCATCATAAGCTTAACCCACCATATTCACTTTAACGTCTCCGATAAAGACGTTGACCAACAGTTTTACCCGTTTACTGGCTTCTCCGAAATGAGGGGACTGAGCCTGAACATTGCTCATAAATCCGCCCTGTTTCTGGTTCAGCACCTTTAAATCGCCGATAAAAGCGCTCGAAACCGCGGTTATCCCGATATCCATGTCGTCCGGAATAAACACCTTCACGTCACCGATGAATGCAGACACATTAATTTTGGTTTCTCCGTAAGGAATTTGCGCTTTCGTTAAATCGATGATCGTATCGCCGATAAAGTGAGAAATATTCGTAGGGTGAAGCTCAAAATAATCCTGCCCCAGATGAACGTCTCCGATAAAGCCTGACTTGTTGATCTTCTCCGTTCCGCCGGAGAATCCGCCGTCGTTGCCATAACTTTTGCCGAATGCATCGTAATGGTGCGACTTCTCATGTTTGAATTTCTGTTCTTTTTTCTTCTCTTCTTGTTCCAAACCGCCAAAAATGGAGTCTAGCGGAGATTCCATCTCCGGAATATAAGTGTCGTTCAGCGGCGGTACCGGTGGTCTTGAAGGTGGAGGAGGCGGAAAATCGTCGTTCCGGTATTTTTTGCCGCGGCCCGGTTTGAACAACACGCACAAGCCGCCAACAATGAGCGCAAGCGGGAAGAAGTACTTAAAGAAATCTCCCGGTGACAACGAAATTAGATCTAGATTGTTTGCTAAAAAATAGCCCCCGATAATAATTAATATTGCGCTCCCGATAAAGCTGGAGCCCTTCCAATTTCCGTTGCTGAGCTGACCGAGGCCGCCAAGTATCAAAAATACAGGCCAATAGGTAGCGAAAAGATAACCCAGGCTAAGATCGGTAATCCCCATCTGATTCAATAAAAATATTCCGCCGATGGAGATCAGCACCAGGCCGCCAATCAACCGTCCCATCATTCCGTTTTTCATTGCAGTTCCCTCCGTTTTCATCATTCCTGAATGGTTAAACCCAGTTTACCGTATACAGGGGACGTGCAACAGCGGCGCCGGATGGAAGATCACCTCGGTCTACAGACGGAGGGGTTTACTTTTTTATCCAAATCATTTTCTATAGAAAATGGCTGTACATGAGAAAAAGGTGCCTCAGACCACAGACTGAGTGGTCAGGAAGCACCTTGTCGATTCTTTGCGTTATTGTTGTTGTTGTCCTGAACCTTGGTTGTTCACAGCATTCCGGGATGCTTTCGCTTTTTGGGCAACCGTTGCTGTGGATTCTTCAGCAAATTCGGCATTAAACTTCTCGTTTGGCGTTTTGTAGCCTGGAGAAGCAGCCTTGTTTTTTTGATTAGGCATGATATTTCACCTCCCTTTGCATAAAGCGCAAGCGCTGTATGACTTGTGGGTCAGTTATGACCACGCCTTTTATTATGCTTACAGATATTGCGAAATATTCAGCTTGATCAAATGGCCAGCTCCCATACTTTATCAGGAATGTCTTGTCCGACCTCCATCGCTTTGCCTAATTTATTAAGCATCGCTTCCGTCAGCTTACCGTTCCCTTTGCGGATCACCTGGACTTCTACTTCCTTCTTGCCCCATTCCTTAAACACCTGCTTGGTCGTTTTAAAATACAGGTCGATTTTGTTCCCTTTGATCGCCGAACCTTTGTCCGCGACTACGCCGTAACCGTAACCGGGAATATAAAGAATGGTGCCAAGCGGAAATACTTTCAAATCCGCGGCAATCGTCGAAATCGTATCTTTATCCCGGCGAACCTTGACCCCCGAATACGTAATTCCGTACTGGGGATGATTCGGCTTCTTACCCGTGGATTCGAAACCGGCGGTATAACCGGTAGCCATCACTTTGACCGTTTGGACTTTCTTCTTGGCCGCCTCCACTTTTACGTCACTTATCTTTTTGCCCTGAAGAGGCGTATGAATCGAACTCATGGTCTTTTCGCTCTGCGGCTGGTTGGCTGCAGCTATTTCCAGCCTCAGGGCATTTTCCCGATATTCCCGAAGAACATATTGATGATACGGGTTCTTCGAAAAATCTATAGTATTGGCATGAATTTTACATTCTGCGGCGATCCCGTGAATGAGAAGAATCGTTAACAAACTTAATCCGATTCTCCGCCACAATACAAATTGGCGCATATGAAAACCTCCCCCTTATTCCGAAGGGTTTCCACATGCGCCGCAGTTTATACATCGATTATTCAATGTTTTTTTTAATTCCAATTCAAATAAACTTCAAAAAATCCACTATATCACGTGATTGCGGATTTCGTCCTGGAGGAACGCCAGTACCTCATCCAGCGACTTCGCTCCAAGGTCCCCTTCACCGCGTTTGCGGACGGAGACGCTGCCGCTGCTTTGCTCGCTTTCGCCCACTACGAACATATAAGGGATCTTTTCCAGCTGTGCTTCCCGGATTTTGTAACCGAGCTTCTCGTTGCGCAGATCACTCTCTACCCGGATGCCTCCGGCGCGCAGTTTCTCTTCAACTGCACGTGCATACTCTTCGAACGCCCCGGAAACCGGAATGATTTTGGCTTGAACCGGCGCCAGCCAGAGCGGCAGATTTCCGGCAAAGTTCTCAAGCAAGAAGGCCGAGAAACGTTCCATCGTACCAAGGATGCCCCGGTGAAGGACAACCGGACGGTGTTTCGCGCCGTCGTCGCCGACATATTCCAGCTCAAAGCGTTCAGGCAACAGGAAGTCGATTTGCACGGTGGACAAAGTTTCTTCTTTGCCGAGCGCCGTTTTCACCTGCACGTCCAGCTTAGGACCATAGAACGCCGCTTCGCCTTCAGCCTCGAAGAACGGCAGACCGGCTTCCTCGACAACTTCGCGTAGCATGCGTTGGGCCGTATTCCACATTTCGTCGTTTTGGAAATACTTCTCGGTATCCTGCGGATCCCGATAGGACAAGCGGAACCGGTACTCATGGATGCCAAAGTCGCTGTACACCTGTTTGATGAGATCCAGTACGCGCGTAAATTCCCCCTTGATCTGATCCAGGCGGCAGAAAATATGCGCGTCGTTCAACGTCATGGAACGCACCCGGTGAAGCCCGGTCAGCGCGCCCGACATTTCATAACGGTGCTGCATACCAAGCTCGGCAATCCGGATCGGCAGATCACGGTAGCTTCGCATATCGCTCTTATAAACCATCATGTGATGCGGGCAGTTCATCGGACGAAGCACGAATTCCTCGGTGTCGATCGTCATTTTCGGGAACATGTCTTCCTGGTAGTGCTCCCAGTGCCCCGAAGTTTTATACAAATCGACATTGCCAAGCACTGGCGTATACACATGCTGGTAACCGAGGCGTTCTTCGATGTCGACGATATACCGCTCCAGCGTCCGGCGCAGAGTAGCGCCCTTAGGCAGCCAGATCGGCAACCCTTGACCCACAAGATTGTTGAACGTAAAGATGTTCAGCTCTTTACCGAGCTTACGATGATCGCGTTTTTTGGCTTCTTCCAGCATGAGAAGATGGTGATCCAACTCGGCTTTCTTCACGAACGCCGTGCCGTAAATCCGCTGCAGCATCTTGTTGTTGCTGTTACCGCGCCAGTATGCGCCGGCCACGCTCAGCAACTTGAACACCTTGACTTTACCGGTCGAAGGAACATGCGGTCCACGGCAAAGATCGAAAAATTCGCCCTGATCATAAATCGAAATGACGCTCTCTTCCGGCAGATCGCGGATCAGTTCCAACTTGTATGGATCGCCGAGTTCGGTAAAGATCGCTACCGCTTCTTCCCGGCTGACTTCGCGACGGGTGATCGGCAGATTTTCGCCAATAATCCGCTCCATTTCTTTTTCGATTTTTTGCAGGTCTTCCGGATTCAACGGGTGTTCCAGATCCATGTCATAATAAAATCCGTCTTCAATAACCGGACCGATACCGAGCAGCACTTCCTTGCCGCCAAACAGGCGTTTAACCGCCTGAGCCATCAAGTGGGCGGTACTGTGACGCATGATTTCCAGACCGTCTTGGGAATCGAGAGTCACAATTTCCACCTTGTTCCCGTCTTCCAGCTTCGTATTCAGATCCACCGCTTTGCCGTCGATTTTGCCGGCTACGGCGTTTTTGCGCAAACCGCTGCTGATCGATGACGCTACATCTTCTAAAGTGCTTCCTTCCGCATATTCCCGGACCGAACCATCCGGCAAAGATACTTTAATTGCCACTGTCTTTTCCTCCCGAAAAAATTTATTGTCCCGGAAACGGACGACAAAAAAAAGCCCGTCCCGGAAAGGGACGAGCGTTATCTACCCGTGGTTCCACCCTCATTCGGCCAACCTGCCATCGCAAGTGCAGCCCTTATTGAGCATCTGGTAACGGTAATGAACCGGCGATCCTTATTTCCGTCCTGAATTCCCTGAACAGGTTCGGAATCACAGCTACAAAGGGGTAAACCAAAACCGGATCACAAGGGAATTTCAGCCAAGGTTCCCTCTCTCTGCACTGTCCGCTGCTCTGGTTCATGTCTTTGTCAACGCTTTTGACTTGAATTATGTGTAATTATAAAGCTAACGCGAAAGCTCGTCAAGGACCTCCTCAGGTTCCCTGATCCCTATGGAACTGCTCCTGATGAAACAATTGACAGCGCGGACAATGCAAGCAGAGTTCCACGCGGTCACCGAAAATACGCCGGATCGTCAAAATAATTTGCGCCTCGGGCTCAAGCGTATGAATCAAAATCCGGTCAGGGGATAAGGAAATCAGCGTACTGACGATCATATCCTCCATTTCCATCTCCTGATCCGCAATTTGGGCCACGACGCCGCCTTGGGAAGGAACGCTGATTTTGGAAAATTGTTCGTTCAAAATATGAAATTCATGATCTTCTTTATGCATCAGATGGATCAGCGGGATGAGCGGCTCCTGGAAATGAACAAAATACTGCAACAAGTGAATGAATTCCTCATACTGCTGGTCCAGCAGGTATTCCTCCATGGCGTTCTCCACCGTTTCACGCAGCTTGTCCCTGTATTCAGGCAGCCGGAAAGCAATAAAACCATCCAGGTCTAAATAGCGGTTATCCTGCAAATATTCTTTAAGGACCTTATATATTCCGCTTTTTCGCCGTTGCCTTGCCGCTTGGTCTCCTTCTTCAGGACCGGCAAGCAGTTTATGGCAGCACTGTTCCGCAGCCCTACTTTCTTCGCGTGAGGAAAATGAATACTGTTTCGAGGCGATGCTCATCGCTATGCTCTCTTCCCGGACATCCACAATGTAAGCAGCCATCCCTCGCGCGAGATCTTCCATCATCATTTGTCTTAATTCCGGACTGAAATGTGGCTCCGCAAAGGAAATCGTAAAGGTCATCACGGTTCCATTCAGGGAATGGCCGAAGTATACCGGGGTAGCGTCATTATGTACCGCACCGCCGGTATTGCCGAGATAATCAAGAAATTGCTGTTCCGAAAAAATGCCCTTTAAATCCGCACGCAGCATAAAAAAATCCATAAGCCCTCCCCCTTTCGTTTCCTTCCCAAAGTATATGGCGGGAAGGAAACGGATATACGAGACGAGCCTATGGAAAGATAGCCAGCATTACCAGTTTGAAAATGTATTAATTCTGCATGATGAAATCCCGCTCGATGCTGGAATCCTGATCAAATACACGCAAAATATCGTATTTCGTATTCCGTTGCGCCGGGGTTTTCCCTGCCGACCGGATGATGGACAGAATGGATTCGATATTTACCTTATAAGTCGCTCCGGCGGAAGATACGACATTTTCTTCGATCATGGTGCTGCCAAAGTCATTGCAGCCGTATTGCAGCGACAGCCTGCCGATCTCAGGACCCATCGTTACCCAGGAGGATTGCAGGTTTTTGATATTGTCAAGCACGATCCGGCTGATGGCCACGGTCTTAAGATAAGATTCCGGCGTCTGACGCTCGACCTTCAGATTCGTGTTGTCGGGCTGGAATGTCCAAGGAATAAAGGCCAAAAATCCTTCGGACGGATATCCGTTTTGCAAGCATTCATCCTGTGCTTCGCGGACCCGAAGCAAATGCAGGGCGCGCTCCTCCATCGACTCGCCGAATCCGATGACCATCGTTGCGGTCGTATTCATGCCGATCCGGTGCGCTGTCTGCATGACATCCATCCATTCCCGCCAAGAACCTTTGGCCCGGCTAATTTTGCGGCGCGTGCGGTCGTCCAGAATTTCCGCGCCTCCGCCAGGAAGAGAATCCAGGCCTGCCGCATGAATTTCACGCACGACTTCCTCGATGGAAAGCCCGTCCGATACTTCCTTCATCTTCATAATTTCCGCAGGAGAGAAGGAATGCATCGTAATGTCTGGGAATCTCGCTTTGATGGCTTTAAGCAGGTCGGTATAATAGCTGAAGGGAAGATTCGGGTTCGTTCCGCCCTGCATCAAAATTTCGGTTCCGCCGACATCGATCGTTTCCTGAATTTTTTGAAAAATCACTTCATCCGGCAGCACGTAGCCTTCCTCCGAGCCGGGACGGCGGTAAAAAGCGCAAAACCGGCAGTACACGTCGCAAACATTCGTGTAATTCACATTCCGCCCGATCACGAACGTCGTCACCGGATCGGGATGTTTTCGTTCCATCAAAATATTGGCCACATGACCAATCTTCTCCACTTCGTCCGACTCGAACAGCTTGATCGTATCTTCAAGATCGAGGCGCTCCCCTTGCAGCGCCTTATCTAAAATATCATTAATCGCAGTCATTCTGCTGCCTCCTTGCGTTTGTTCTATAATAGCTAATCAATAAAATTCCAACACCAATAAAATAATCGTAACACAATCGTCACCAAAAAACAGCACCCGATCTGCTTCGGGTGCCGTTTCGCACATCAATTTAGTTATTCTCCAGTGCCTGCTCCAAATCGGCGATCAGATCGTCGATATCTTCAAGACCGACGGAAAATCGTAATAAGCCGTCGGTGATTCCGCGTTCGTGCCGGACTTCCCGCGGCATCGATGCATGCGACATCATTGCCGGATAGGACAGGATGCTCTCGACGGCGCCAAGGCTGACGGCTACAAGCGGCAGCTTCACTTTGCTCAGCACTTGCTTCGCCCGCTCGCCCGAACCGACATCAAAGGATACGACAGCGCCGTAACCGGTCGATTGTTTCTCCTGGACATCACGGCCAGGATGATCCGGCAGACCGGGATAGAAGACGGCGTCGATGTCCTTACGCTGGTTAAGCCAATCGGCCAGCTTGCGGGCGCTGATTTCGCTGTGCGCCATTCGCGCGCCGAGCGTCTTCATGCCTCGCATCAACAGCCAGGAATCCTGAGCACCCAGCACCGTGCCAAGACCGTTCTGAAGAAATTTCAGGCGGCGTCCGAGCGATTCGCTGCGGGCCACGGCCAGTCCGGCCAACACGTCGCTATGTCCGCCCAGGAACTTGGTGGCGCTGTGCAATACGATGTCTACGCCAAGTTCGATGGGCCGTTGATAGTACGGAGTCATAAATGTATTGTCAACGATACTGAGCAGATCATGCTCTCGGCCCCAAGCCGCGATCAACGCCATATCCGTGATTTTCAGGGTCGGATTGGACGGCGTCTCCATATAGACGGCTTTCGTATTCGGCTTCAGCGCCGCTTTGACATTTTCAAAATTCGTCATATCGACGAACGTCGCTTCAATATTCAAACGGCTCAATATATTCGTAAGCAGCCGGTATGTACCTCCGTACACGTCCTCCGTAACGATCAGATGATCGCCTGCCGAAAACAGCATAAACGTGGTCGAGATCGCCGACATCCCGCTGGAAAAGGCAAATCCTTGCTCGCCGCCTTCAAGTACGGCGATATAATCCTCCAGGGCCTGACGTGTCGGATTTCCCGAACGGCTATAGTCGTATTCGGGGGGATTGAAGATGTCATGGTGATGAAAAGTGGAAACCTGGTAAATCGGAACGCTGGATGCTCCGGTAGCCGCGTCCACTTCATTGCCGAAATGAATCAGCTTTGTGTCGAACTTTTTACCCGGCCCATTTTGCCCCTCATTCCCTTGCTGATGTTGTCCTGCGTCACTCATGGCCTTGTCCTCCCTCGACTTCAATCCGCGCCGCTTCCAGCGCCTGTCCCAAATCTGCGATCAAATCTTCCGCATGCTCGATGCCGACCGAGAAACGGAGCAACCGGTCATCCACGCCGACCGCCTCGCGGATTTCCGCCGGGATGTCGGCATGCGTTTGAACCGCCGGATAAGTCATCAGCGATTCCACGCCGCCAAGGCTTTCCGCGAAAGCGATTAGCTCCAGATGGCGGAGTACGGGTTCAACATAACGGGCATCAGTTACCTTAAACGCGAAGATTCCCGTATTGCCGCTTGACTGCTTCTTCTGGATGGCATAACCCGGATGGCCGGGAAGGCCCGGATGGAACACTTCCGCAATCTGCGGATGATTCAGCAGATATTGAGCTATTGCCAAGGCGTTGCTCTCATGCCGCTCCATTCGGAGTGCCAGAGTCTTCATGCCGCGCATAAGCTGATAGGAGTCCGTTGGGCTGAGCACCGCACCGATCGAATTGTGCAGGAAACCGATCTCCTTGGACAATTCCTCTCCCTTCGTGACGATTAAACCGGCAAGGACATCGTTATGTCCGCCCAAATATTTCGTCGCACTGTGTACGACGATATCTGCACCCAGTTCAAGCGGACGCTGAAAATAAGGCGTCAGCAGCGTATTATCGACGACCGTCAGCAACTGATGCCGCTTGGCCCAAAGGCTTACTTCTTCTATGTCGGTAATCATCATCAGCGGGTTTGTCGGCGTCTCGATGAATACCGCCTTCGTATTCGGTTTGCGCACTTGCTCAAGCGCATCCAGATCATTCGTATCTACATAAGAAGCGCTAATCCCGAACCTGGAAAGGATCTTTTCCAGCAGGCGGTAAGTACCGCCGTACAAATCCAGAGAAACGATCAGATGATCCCCTTGCGAAAATAAGCTGAATACCGTTTGCAGTGCAGCCATGCCCGAACTACAGGCAAAGCCGGCGTCACCGCTCTCCAGTACCGCGGAGGCTTCCTCCAACACGGTTCTTGTCGGGCTCTTGGTCCGGGAATAATCGAACCCCGTACTTTGGCCGAGCTGCGGATGCCGAAACGCGGTCGCCTGATAAATCGGGTAATTCACCGCACCCGTGACCGGCTCATCGACTGAGCCGATCTGTGCTAATCTGCTTTCCAAATGCCATTTGTTCTCTTTCACTAGATTAACCCCTCCCCATCAGATCTGATAAACGAATTCAGCCATTTGATCTATATCGTATGGTGTTTCCTGATACACATAGTAATTCAGCCAGTTGGAGAATAATAAATTCGCATGCGCTCTCCAAGTTGAAGCCGGAGTTTTGGAAGGGTCGTTATTCGGGTAATAGTTGACCGGCGGCTCGCTGTCGAGTCCTTTGGCGATATCCCGGTCATATTCCCATTTCAGGGAACAAGGGTCGTATTCCGAATGTCCGGTTACGAAAATCTGCTTGCCGTCCCGGGAAGCTACAAGATAAATGCCTGCATCTTCGGATTCCGCCAAGATCTCCAGCTCAGCAACAGCTTCGATATCTTCTCTCGCCACGTCCGTGTGGCGCGAATGCGGCACCTGGAATACCTCGTCGAAGCCGCGCAGCAGCTTTACATGCGGATTGTTGACACCGTGGGTGAATACGCCGAAGCATTTTTTCTCAAGCGGTACTTTCCGGACTCCGAAATGATAGTAAAGGCCCGCCTGGGAAGCCCAGCAAATGTGCATGGTCGACGTTACATGGGTTTTGCTCCATTCAAAGATTTCCTTTAACTCGTCCCAATAATTCACCTCTTCGAAAGCAAGCTGTTCGACCGGAGCACCCGTGACAATCATGCCGTCAAAACGGCGTCCTTTGATCTCGTCAAAGGTTTTATAGAACATTTCCAGATGCTCCGCGGATGTGTTCTTGGACGTATGGGACCGCGGGTGAAGCAAAACAATTTCCACCTGGAGCGGCGTATTGCCCAGCAGGCGCAAAATTTGCGATTCCGTCGTCTCCTTGGTCGGCATAAGATTAAGAATGGCAATTCTTAAGGGGCGGATATCTTGTTGATAAGCCCGGCTCTCGTCCATGACAAAAATATTTTCGTTCGATAGCACTTCCTTGGCCGGCAAATGATCCGGTACTTTAATCGGCATAATGTCCACTCCTTTTGACGATTAGACTGGAATTGGTTTTCCTGAAAGCGGGCGTGCAATAGAAAAAAGACCTCACTCCAAAAAAAGAGAAAGGTCATCATCTATTCCTGAATGCGCCTCTCTCATCTCTCAGAGACCGTTAAGCTTCGGATTGAAGCTCCGCAGTTCTGCAAGAATTAGCACCGTGCGACATATCGCCGGTTGCCGGGTATCATCGGGCCAGTCCCTCCACCTACTCTTGATAAGAAAATCGTCTTATTATTTTGTTGTTATGATTTAAATTTAAATATGCTGATTTTCATTATACATGAAATTGCTTTTTTAACAAGTCATGCGCCCTTTTTTGTCCGCAACTTTTTGGCTTGAAACATTTCATCCCCCAGCGTTATACTAGACAAGTGTTTGAGAGGTAAATTTTATGACCAAAAAGAGGTGAATCCGAGAATGGAAGGCGACCCGAGTCCGCAGTGTACTGTCCTGAAGCAACAATCGCATAGGAAACCGATCAGCAGGCGCCCTGCGGGAAGTCATGGGCACTTTCTTTTCCCGGTGTTTTCATAAAACGCCTTTTTCGGCGTTCCCGCGCCGCCAGTCCTGATCACCTTCCTATGCTCAACCAAAACAGATATGAGCATAACCGGCTGTTCCGGCCGGAAAGGGAGTGAAGGTATGAAAATCCGTCATGTGGTCGCCGGTGTATTTACGCCGGTAGAGGACGTGGAATTGACAACAACATCACCTGAGCAAGGGTTTTACTGGATCGACGCCGATGTCGACGATTTGGCACTGCTGCAGCCGCTGTTTTCGCTGCACGATCTCGCGGTGGAGGACTGTCTGACCGAAGAAGAGCAGCGTCCGAAAATCGAAACCTACGATAATCATTATTTTATTGTGGTCAACAGCATCCGTTATGATGATGAGGAAATCTTTCTGCGGGCGCTTAACATTTTTCTGGGCCGGCATTATATCATTACAGTGACCAAGCAAAAAATCAACGAACTCCGTGCCGTCAAGCCGATCCTGTGGGAACAGGAAGTCAGCGAGCCCGACCGTTTCATGTATTATCTTATCGACTTGGTCGTTGACAATTACTTTATCGTCGGCGACCGGATCGAAGTCAAGATCGAGAAACTGGAAGAAGACATCCTCATGCACACCAAACGTTCGCATCTGAATGAAATTATCGGACTGCGAAGCGAAATATTGTGGCTTAAGAAAGTACTGGGCCCGCAAAAAGAAGTCATCAATATTTTAAACAAAAAAGATCTGCGCCTGATCGATGACCAGTTGCAGAAATATTTCAGCGACATCTATGAGAACGCCGTTAAGATCTCCGAAAACTTCGATATGTTCCGGGAACTCGTGGGGAACTTACGAGAAGCTTACCAGGCGGCCATCGCCAACCGGGCCAATGAAATTATGCGCGTGTTTACGGCGATTACGACGATCTTTATCCCGCTGACGTTGATTACCGGGATTTACGGAATGAACTTTGACAATATGCCGGAAATCCACTGGAAGTACAGTTACTATGTCGTCATTGGCATCATGATCGCACTTGGGGCGGGAATGTTCTATCTGTTCCGGAAACGCGACTGGATATGAACGGCATGCGGAGTAATGTTACCGTTTGACACAATACAGCAAGCGCCGGTTTCCGATGAATCCACTTCAGGATTTTCCGGAAACCGGCGCTTTTTCGTTCTATGACGGTGGCGCGTTTGTGCCGGGATTAACCCGCTTTTGGCGCATTCTCCTTCTGCCGCCGGTAAGAAATGCGAATCAGCCGCAATTTTTCATAAAGCTGTTCCACCCCTCCGCCCTCAATCGCCTCCTGATCGTAGACGCGCTGCAATACCGGCTTTAGGAAATGATCACCGAGTTCCTCGAAGGCCTTCCATACCGCCGATTGCTGTTCCTTCGGCATGTTCTGGATCTCTAACTGTACTACGGCATCCGTCGTATATCCATCCTTCTCCAGCAATTCAAGCAATTCCACTGCCTCCCTGCGTTCGAGACCCGTCCGGTTGCAGATTCCTTCGAGATCCAGACCTTGGGCAAGCGACTCCAGCACCATGCGGCGCAAGCTGAATTTCTCCATTTCCAGCCGGAACTTGGCCTCCTTCTGTTTATACATCCAGGTACGGAATACATCCTCGTCGATCTCCCGCTCCACCCAATCCAGCGGAAAGTCTCCCGGTCGTTCCTCCCCTTGGGCTTGCACCATTTCCAGAAGATCAGGTCCATATTCCGTTGCTTTGCTTTCCCCTAACCCGGGGAGCTGAAGCAATTCCTCGACGGTTCTCGGGCGGAACACGCTGATGAGCTTCAGGAGCCGGTTGCTTGCGATCATATAAGGTGCCTTGCGGTCAGCAGCTGCTTTCTTTCGCCGCCATACACAGAGTTCGTTATACAACCCCTCATTGCCGTGCTGCTCGCTATAACAAATAAGCTTCTGTGCCGCCATCCCACGCCCGTGAAACTCTTCTCTCTCATCCCAAATCCCTTCGATCACCGGCCGGTAGCCTTCCCCCATCTTGACGACAAGACGGTGCCGGTACACATGCAGCATCTCGGACCAGGAGCCGCCTTCATACCAAACGGTCTCCTGCTCCTCACTCCCGGTGATTTCGTTCCAGCCCATCCGCCATATGCCTTCATCTTCCCCGATCCATACCTGGGCCCCGTCGGAAACCGCCCCGTCCTCTTGCTTTTCCAAGCTGTTCAAAAAAACGATCCTCATTTCATTACCCTCCTTAATCACTGTCAGCATCGACCGGTTCATGTTTCAGGCACGCAAAAAAGCACCCCTCCTGAATGAATCAAGAGAGGTGCTTCCCCTAGTCGTATACTGTTATTCCTAATCATACCATTTTTTGTTTCGCTGTCAATCGTTATCATTTCCCCGCCGCTCTCTTTTTCGGATATAATGACAGAAGACAACAAGTATCCGAGGAGGCCTTGCCAATGACTGAACCTGAACCTAATCAGGAACTGGATTTTTTATCCGATAGTACGGAAAATACTTCAACCCGCTTCGTTACGTTTATCGGCAACTCCCTAAAGCGGTTTGATCTGGCGGTTACCACCACCAACCGCTTCTACGGAAAAAAACTCATTATCGATCTTCAAAACGGCAAAACTGCCATCCTGGGGACGGACGATTTGGAGGAAGAAGGCTACTTGGAGCATGTTTTCGGTCTAAATGAAGAGGAAAGCGGAGAACTCCGGACTTTCCTGTATCAGGTTGTGGGCGAAGCTTATTTTACGGACTGAATCTACCGCGGACTCGCCGGATGAATCATTAGGGATCAAATCTCTCGCTCCGTCCGGGATCCGCAAAACGCCAACAATAGAAACGAGATCAAAATCATCAGGCCGGCCCAAGCCCAGGCGGACGACGTATCGCCGGATTCAACCGCCATATAAATCGCCGTCGGCAGCGTCTGCGTTCTGCCGGGAATATTACCGGCAAGCATTAATGTCGCGCCAAACTCGCCGAGCGCTCTCGTAAAAGACAGCACGAACGCAGTTACGAGCGTACGCTGGGCAAGCGGAATCGCGATCCACAGCAGAACCTGCCATTCGGAGGCACCCATCGACCGGCCGGCTGACAGCAAATCCCGGTCGATGGACAAAAATCCGGCTTTCGCCGATTGATATCCCAAAGGGAAGGCAACAATGGACGCGGCGAGCACGGCGGCGCCCCATGAAAACACGATCGGCATACCGGCCAATGCCTCAAACAGTTTTCCGACCGGACTGCGGCGGCCGAACGCCATCAGCAGCAGGAAGCCGACAACGGTCGGGGGCAAAACCATGGGCAGCATGAATACCGTTTCCAGGATCATTTTACCCCGGAATTTTTTACGGGACATGACCCAGGCTGCATAGCCTGATATCAAAAAAGCGATTATGCCCGCCAGCAGCGATACTTTTAGCGACAAACCGACAGGCGACCAAAAATCGCTCCACTCCATGGACGGCCTCACTCGGTAACGGTGAACCCGTGACTTGCGAACACGTCGCGAGCTTCCGCGGTTTGCAGAAACTTCAAGAACTGACCGGCTTCGTCAAGATGTTTGGTAGCCGTCACGATTCCGGCCGGATATACGATGGGAGCATGGCTTTTCTCGTCCACGACGAGCGCCGTGTTCACTTTGTCGGAAAGCTTGGCATCGCTCTCGTACACAAAACCGGCATCCGCATTCCCGGATTCCACATAGGTCAATACCTGAGTCACATCCTTGGCAAACACCATTTTAGATTGAAGCGCATCCCATAATTGCGCGTATTCGAGCGATTCCTTCGTATAGGAACCCGCTGGTACTACTTCAGGTTCGCCAAGCGCGATTTTGCCAAAACCGTTATCCTTTAGGGCTTCCAAGTCTTTAGGAACTATCGCGGCATCGGACGGAACAATCAGAACCAGGCGATTTTGCAGCAAATCGATCTTGCTGTCCGCGTTAACGAACTTGCCGTCGATCAGGGCGTTCATTTGTTTTTGTCCGGCGGACAGGAATAAATCGGCGGGAGCGCCTTGCTCAATTTGCTTTTGCAGAGAGCCTGATGCACCGAAATTCATGGTCAGCGTTACATTCCCATGTTCTTTTTTGTACAAGGAAGCAAGCTCTTCCATACTGTCTTTAAGACTGGCCGCAGCTGAAATTGTCAGCGTAACCTGACTCTTCGGCTCCGCGTCTACCTGTTGGGTAGTATTGTCACCCGCTGCGTTTCCCGTGGTGTTACCCGTACTGCCGCAAGCGGACAAGACTCCGACCAGCAGAAGCAAGCAGACTAGGGACCGGCCTCGAACCGAAATTTTCTGAACCATCGACATAAAAACTCCTCCGATCCAATATGTAATGAATTTTATTTTTATATTTTATTATATCTAGATATATTTGAACATAATTAATTATAATTAGACATAATATTGTCAATTGGAGGATATCCATGAACGAAGTCTCTTATACTACCGAGGAAGTCGCCAAACTGCTGAAAGTCTCCAAATTAACCGTGTATGACCTGATCAAAAAAGGAGAGCTTCCCGCTTACCGGGTAGGCAAGCAGATGCGGGTGGATGCGGATGATCTTGAAATGTATAAGCAGAACGCGAAAAGCGGAAATAGCACATATGCGGCAATTCGCGCCAAGGGGAAGCTGGCAACCGTCAAGCGGACAGTTTCGCATATGCAGGAATTCCGCGAGGAAGATCCGAATCTTCCCGGTCAAACCCAAATCTCCGGGGCCTTGGTCATCACCGGTCAGGATCTTAGCCTTGATGTACTGGCCAAACATCTGGAACGCGCGAATCCGTCACTCCGGCCGCTTCGCTCGCATGACGGAAGCCTGGACAGTCTGATCTCCATGTATCACGGCAAGAGCGATATCGTCAGTACCCATCTGCTGGACGGAATCAGCGGCGAATACAACATTCCGTATATAACAAGAATACTCACCGGTCATTCTTACGTCGTCGTCAATTTACTGCAGCGCCAAGCCGGGCTGTACGTGCGACAAGGCAACCCCAAACAATTGAATACATGGGCGGATTTAAGCCGGCCCGGCATCCGGTTAATCAATCGTGAAATCGGCTCCGGGGCCCGCGTTCTGCTGGATGAGCAACTGCGTGCTCATGGCATTGACCGCTCCGGTATCGAGGGATATGATGACGTGGAAACGAGTCACTTGGCCGTCGCAGGCAAAGTCTCGTCCGGTCAGGCAGACTTGGGGGTCGGGATCGAAAATGCAGTATCCCTGATCAGCACCGTCGATTTCGTGCCTCTGATCAAGGAGCGCTATGACTTGGTTGTGCTAAAAAGCAAACAAAATACCGCCTGGATTCAACTGCTCCTTCAAACCTTGCGGTCCCCCGAGTTTCGGCAGGAGCTGTCTTCCATTCGCGGTTATGATTTATCGTTGACCGGAACCGTTTTATACGACACCGAAGATGACTTCCCTACCTTTAAGGGATAAACATCTATACAAAAGGGCCTCGTTGGGTTAATTCCAACGAGGCCCTTTTATTGGTTTGACCCACGGCGATTCTGGCCCAAGCCCTTATTTTACGGCGTTGCCGCCAATCCCATTAAAGTGCTGATGCTCGCCATTTCCAATTCTTCGAATTTGGACGCGACCACCACATGGTTCAGCTCCAGACGGCAGGAATCCGAATTGCACAGAAGCTCGACGTCGCAGCGGATTTCAGCGAGCTGTCTCGACAGATGGAGCATCTCCAGATCGCTTTCGATTTTCGTGCGCACCGATTTGGACAGGCTGTCCAGATTTTCCAGGATGCCTTGTACGGAACCGTATTCCTGGACAAGCTTCAACGCCGTTTTCTCGCCGATCCCGCGGACGCCGGGGTAGTTGTCGCTCGTATCGCCCATCAGCCCCTTCAGGTCGATAATCTGGCCCGGAGTCAGCTGCTTTTCCTGCATCAGGCTTTCCGGAGTGTAGACCATGTAGTTGCCATGTCCTTTTTTCATGATAATAACGCTCGTGCGTTCACTGACTAACTGCAGCATATCATGATCTCCGGTCAGGATGAGCACGTCCATATCCTCCCTGAATTTGGCCGCCAGCGTGCCTATGCAGTCATCGGCTTCGTATCCCGGACAGCTGATGTTCGGAATGCCCAAACTCTCCATCACGTCCCGGATAACGGAAAACTGCGGAATCAAGTCGTCCGGCGCCTCGGAACGGTTGCCTTTGTAAGCCGTAAACTGCTCTGTCCGGAATGTTTTGCTGCCGAGATCCCAACAGCAGGCGATATGACTCGGAGCAAATTTCTGTACCGCGTCCCAAAAGTACCGCATAAACCCGTAAATCGCATTCGTCGGAAGACCGGCCTTGGTTCGCCGGATATACCCCGTAGCGGCAGATGCATAATAGGCGCGAAACATCAGCGCCATACCGTCAACCAGCAGAATGCTTTCTTTGTTGTTCTGTCCGAGAGTCATGGTTCGCTCCCCTTTCTGCGTGAAAATCAACAAGTGTAAACAACGCTAACTTATTTTTTATTTCCCCATGCCTGATCGTATGCCTCTTCTTTGAAACCCACGGTTACTGTCTTTCCGTCAGATACCAATGGCCGCTTTATCAGCATCCCGTTTGAAGATAGCAGTTTAATTTGTTCTTCCACTGGCATGGACGGCAACTTGTCCTTTAGCGCCAATTCTTTGTATACCTCGCCGCTGGTGTTAAAAAATTTCTTTAACTCCAATCCGCTGAGCCCTACCATTTCGGAAAGCTCGGACGGGCCGGGCGGGGTCTCCTTGATATTTCTCAGCTCAAGGTGATGTCCCCGAGCTTCAAGCCATTTAACGGCCTTGCGGCAGGTATCGCAAGGCGGATATCGATACACGATCAAATTACTCATTTTAAACGGTCACCTTCACTTTCCTATTCTCCGCATTCCAGTTTCTGCAGCAATGACTCCATATCCGCAGGAAGCAGTGCCTGAAAAAGCATTTCTTCTCCAGTTAGAGGATGTTGAAAGCCGAGCTCCGACGCATGAAGAGCCTGCCGGCTGATGACGTCATCCAGCACCGAAGCGGAAAATGTTAAATTCTCGGTTCCTTTTGCTCCGCTCCAGGTATACAGCTTGTCCCCGATCAACGGATGACCGATCGAAGTCATATGAACGCGGATCTGATGGGTCCGGCCTGTCCCCAGGCGCAATTCCACCAGTGCCCCAAGCCCGTAACACGCGACGACTTTGTAATAAGTCAGCGCCGGATATCCGGTCGGGGTAACTATGCGCCGATGAGGCTCCTGAGGATCGCGGTCAATCGGGCCGTCCAGAATGCCGTCATCCGGTTTTGGGCAGCCGTGTACAAGTGCCGTATATTTCTTGGTCACATTGCCCGCGATCAATTGCTCGGAGATATGCTGGTGTACATATGCATTTTTAGCGATCGCAATCAGACCGCTCGTCTCCTGGTCCAGGCGGTGAACCGGGCGGAAACGAACCTTTTCGCCCTTTTCCTTCCAATAATGGACCACCCCGTTAGCCAAGGTGTCGGTATAATGTCCATGGGTCGGATGGACGATGATGCCCGGCGCTTTGTTCACGATCAATAAAGCAGCATCCTCGTAAACAATATCAAAGGGAATCGGCTGCGGTAAAATGTCCTCCGACGTTTCCTGCTCCAGGGAGATGGACACGATATCCCCCGCCCTCACCGGGACGCTGATGTACACCCGTTCTCCGTTCAGCATAACGCCCTGTTCCGTAAGCTTGATGCGGGACAATAGCTTCCGTGACACCCCCAGCCTGCGCTGCAGCACGGTTTTTAACAGCCATCCGTCCTCTTGCTCGGTAACTTTATAAGAAATCGGATCATAATAAACGGTCATGATTTTCTGCCGAACACCTTCTTGCTGCGTACATATTCTACATCAGGGGTTTGCTGGCGGACATTGGCCGTCCGGGCTGCTGCAAAGAAGAAGTCGGACAGGCGGTTCAAGTACTTTACGGCTTCCGCATTGATCTCCGACTGGCGACTTAACGTTACCGCCCGCCGTTCGGCGCGTCGGCAAACGGTCCGGCATACATGCAACGTAGAAGCCAGCATCGTCCCTCCAGGCAATATGAATTTTTCCAGCGCTGGATTTTCCGCTTGATACCGGTCAATCCAGGTTTCCAAACGTTCGGCCATTTCAGCGCTAACCTTAAACCGGCGCTCTTCGGCCTTGACATAAGCCAGGTCGGAACCGCAATCAAACAGCTCCTGTTGGATCTGCTGCAAATCCTCTTTCAAGTCGGCAAACAAGACTTGATCCGCATAGCTACCGGCCAGCCCGACAAAACTGTTTAATTCGTCGATCGTTCCGTAAGCTTCAACCCGCTCGTCATCTTTATATACTCTTCCGCCGATGACGGAGGTTTGCCCCTGATCACCGGTACGTGTATAAATACTCACAAACCTTACCCCCTTTTTTTCCTATTTTCAAATATACCATAAAAATAAAGAAGAAGATCCTTGAAGGATCTTCTTTGGGAAAATACGGTCTATTCCAAAACTGCAATTATTTATTCTTCCGGTTATTTCTCATAAATTCATTAATTTTCAGATCCAGCAAGCTGCTGATTTCAATTACGATATCCGAAGTAAACGAATTTTCCTGCTGGAATAGCTTTTCCATTTTACTGCGCAGCAAATGGATTTCATCTTCCAAGGAAACTGCTTGTGGTGAAGTCCCGCGACTGGTTTCGACTATCCACTGATTCGATTCATTGCCCTTTGCGTTCACAATTCCAGCTAGTTCATAAGGCAAATTGTACTCACCACAACCCAAAAGTAATCCCTCCCTGAGAAACTAAACCCTCTTCCAAAATAAAATTATACCATGTCAATTGGACAGTGATCAATTAATATATGAAAGAAATGTTAATTAGCCCCATTTTCCCGGTTAGGTACTATTGACTTAGCCCTGCTTCAGTTTATGAATGAATTGTCCCATCCGATGTAGCGCTTCGCTAAGCTGAGTAACGGAAGTCGCATAGGAACAGCGGAGGAAACCTTCGCCGCCCGCTCCGAACACATTGCCGGGTACGGCCGCCACTTTGGACTCCATCAGTAATCGGGTAGCAAATTCATCTGAGCTTAGGCCGGTAGACTCGATACTCGGGAAGGCATAAAATGCGCCTTGAGGTTCATGGCAGGTCAGCCCGATGTCACGCAATCCCTGAACGATCAGTCTTCTTCGCTGATTGTAGGATTCAACCATATGGTCTTTTTCCTCCAATCCGTTCTTGAGTGCTTCAAGCGCGGCAACCTGGCCCATGACCGGAGCGCACATAACTGTATATTGATGGATTTTCAACATCGCATAGATCAAATCCGGATGGCCGCAGGCATAACCCATGCGCCAACCCGTCATAGCAAAGGCTTTGGAAAACCCATTGACAAGGATCGTCCGGTCTCTCATGCCGGGAATGGCTGCAAAGCTGACATGTTTCTCGCCGTAGGTTAATTCCGAATAGATTTCATCGGAAATCACGATAAGATCATGCTCTTCCACGATTTTCGCGATCGGCAACCAATCCTCGTAACTCATAATTCCGCCGGTCGGATTGCTCGGGTAGTTCAAAATCAGAACTTTGGATTTCGGCGTGATCTTGGCCTTCAGCTGATCTGCTTTCAATTTGAAGTTATCCTTGGCGAACGTTTCGATCTCTACGGAAATCCCGCCGCCAACTTCGGTAATCGGTGAATACGAAATGTAGCAGGGTGCGGGAACAAGAATCTCATCTCCCGGTACGATCAATGCGCGTAACGCCAGATCAATGGCCTCACTCGCTCCTACGGTCACAAGGACTTCATCTTTCGGGTTATATTTTACGTCATAGCTGTTATTTAAGTATTCCGCAATCGCTTCACGAAGCTCGGGTGTACCCGCGTTGCTTGTATAGCTTGTGAACCCCCGCTCCAGCGAATAAACGCATGCTTCACGCACATGCCAAGGAGTAATGAAGTCGGGTTCGCCTACCCCCAGCGTAATAATATCCTTGTTTCCGCTGGCGAGGTCAAAAAAGCGGCGAATGCCCGAAGGTTGTATCTCTCTAACCCGTGGTGCCAAGTAAGAAGTCATGGATCTGCCCGTCTGCTCTGTTTGTCCTTGTGAATTTACACTCATAACATTACTTCCTTTACGGAGATATCATCAGGCGGCGGTCTTCTTCCGGATCTTCAAAGATGATGCCGTCTTGTTTATATTTTTTAAGAATGAAATGCGTTTTCGTCGAAAGCACGGACTCAAGCGGAGACAGCTTGTCGGAAACGAAGCTGGCCACTTCCTTTAAATTGCGCCCTTCCACTTCAACCAGCAAATCGTAGGCTCCGGACATCAGATAGACGGACATGACCTGAGGGAACAAGTATATCCGTTCCGCGATCGCTTCAAAGCCTCTGCCGCGTTCCGGCGTAATTTGTACCTCGATCAAGGCAGTCACTTTCTCGTCATCCAATTTGCTTGAATTGACCACAGTCGCGTATTTAACGATAACATGATCCTCTTCCAGCTCCGTAATGGCAGTCGCGACTTCTTCCGAAGATACGCCCAGCAAGGTTGCCAGCAATTTCGGATCCCGGCGGGCGTCCTCTTTCAGGAGTTCCAGCACTTTCAGCTTAAGTTCGCTCAATTGTTTCATGCTTCACCCTCCAGCGCTGTTCCGGCGGGCCGTCAAGGATGAAGGTCCGCGGAATCTAAATTTAATATTAATATTACATGAATTTGTGCATCCTGCAAAGAAAAACGTCCGCTCATGGAAGATTCCACGGAAGCGGACGTTTCGGGTTAACCCCATACTTTACAAACAGGCTTTACTAAATGTAGCGGGGATTTTGTTGTTGCACATTGGTCTGATGGTATGAAACATTCGACGGATGGAGATAAGGGTTATTCTGGGCCGAACGCTGCTGCACAAACTGATGGACCTTTTGATGGCTTTGTTCCGCCTCCTGAATCTTTTTGTCTATTTCCTGACGGGAGGCGCTGGCAGGAGCAGAATATACCTTATTTTGCTCAAGCAGCATGTACAGATCGCCCTGAAGTCTTAAAGTACTGTCCGTCAATTCGGCAAAGGTGCGTCTGATCGAGGGGCAGGACGATTCCGTTGTTGCTGTTGTGTATTCCCTTACGGTGCGCCGGAGGTCGGCAAGAATAATTTTCAACAGATCGTTCTCGGGCAATTGCTCCGTGCTGGATGGTAAGTTCACAAGATTTCCTCCTAATTTAGTTGTTGTTGGTTTTCATTACTGAGCCTGGGTCGGAGCAAGTTGCTGATGCTGTTTCAGTGCATCGATCAGTGTGTGCATATGGTGTTCGTGGACAAGCATATGCTCCGTAATGGCTTGTCCGAGTTGAGAATTTGTCGAGACGGCAGCCGCGGCCGCACACATTTTGATCAGCATGTCTTCGTTAGCCACAGAATCCGCAATGTAATTGACCTCTTTGCCGGACAATGGCTTCATTTGCATATGGTTCATTTCGGTTTCCTCCTGATAGATAGGTACATTCGGGCATATTATGTCCTGCCTGTCCATTTTTATAAGGCGTTTGATGATTATACTTATGGCGTCTCGGTGAATATGGGATTAGAGAAAAGAACAAGGAGGGAGCAACGATGAAATTACATACGGGGAAATATTGTTGGAACAAAACGATGGCTACGGTTCCCCGCTACCCGGCCTTGGAGGAGGATATCTCATGCGACTGCCTCGTTATCGGGGGCGGCGTCGGCGGAGCCCTATGCGCTTATCTTTTAAGCGAACAGGGTATAATTACCGTCTTAGCCGAAAGAGGCGACATCGCCTCAGGCAGCACCTTGGTCAATACAGGCATTCTACAGTATGCCAACGATAAAACCCTGACCTCATTAATCCATACTTTCGGCGAAGAGAAGGCCGTTCATGTTTATCGGCTTTGCCGGGATGCCCTTATCCGTTTGAAAGAAATCAACCGGGGCCTGGGTCCGGACTTGCCGCTGCAGGAGAGGAACAGTCTTTATCTGGCGAGTACCGATGAGGACCTAGCCATGTTGAGAGATGAATTTGAGAATTTGATAAAATACGGATTTAACGTAGCATGGTGGGACGAAGACGAGATTGGCAGCAAATTCCCGTTTCGCAAACCAGGAGCCATTTATACGCAGGGCGATGCCGAGATCAATCCGTTCGCCTTTGTTCACAGCCTTCTGAAGCGCTCGGAACCCTTGAGCCTGCAAATCTTTGAGCATACCCCCGTAACCGGCTGGGAATTCAGGAGCGATGGGGTTGTATGCCGTTCGGGACGCTGCACGATCAAAGCCAAACATGTCGTTTTTGCGACGGGTTACGAAGCGCAGATACTGAAAAAAGAACCGGGCGCCTCATTAACGGGTACCTATGTGGTGGTGACGGAGCCGGCGGACCATTTCAATGATTGGCATGAACGCTGCCTGATCTGGGAATCCGCCCGTCCTTACCTTTATATGCGGACGACGCCCGACGGGCGGATTATGGCCGGCGGCCTTGATGAAGCATTGTCCGGCGGCAAGCTCAAGGAGGGAAGGGAAATTCACAAATCGCGCGAGATATTGAGCATGGTCCATAGCATGTTCCCGGAAAAAGCGGAACTTCAGGCCGCTTACTCCTGGGGAGCCGTGTTCGGGGAAACGCGCGACGGATTACCCTATATCGGCACCCATCCGGACTATCCCCATTGCTTCTTTCTGGAAGGCTACGGAGGTAACGGCACCGTTTGCAGTATGTTAGCCGCAGAAATGATTACGGATGTCCTGTCCGGTAAGCACCGCAACGATATGGACCTGTTTGCGCTGACCAGAAGCACCAAGCCTTCACCCTGATCTGACCGGAAATTCCTTGCCCCGGCGCTCCGCTCTTTCGGCATGGCGTACCCAAAGTGCACGCGGTTCTTGGAGCATCAAGCCAATCAGACGGTATCAGGCGCATCGGCTCGAGGCTTGAACAATTTACGGATCGCGATCCAGCTTAATATTGGCGATGCCCCAAGTCCAAGCATCAGCCAGGTCACCGTCGTCATGCGTGGGAACCAGCCGAATACAATGATGAACAGGAGCGTGCCGACCAATCTTCCGGACATAATGCTCAGTTCCCGGAGCACGATCAGCTCCACCCGCTGCTCAACCGTATCTTCGCTTTTGCCGATCAAGTCGAAAACCGAGGAAATGACCGGGAGTAAATAAAGCGGCATAAACAGAGAAGTACCGATCCCGAAAAATATCAGCGTTAAATAATTGACGTTCCAGAGCAGTGGAATGATGACTCCGGTAATCAATACCGCCCCGATCAGCATGCCGACATACCTGTAACGGATATGGAGCCATTTGCCTACCGCCCAGAAGCTGACCAGGGACACGAGTGATGTAACAAGGGAAAATTGCCCCACCTTCCTCTCTGCGGAAGTGCTGATGAACACCAGCAAAGTGCCCAGAAACGAAAAAACACCCTCCCTCAGTCCATGCGCGGCCGAGGCCGGTATAGCCTGCCGCCAGGGACTGTCTTTTTCAAAGTGGCGGAAAGGTCCCAGCCAGTGGTATGGGCCGCCCTTTTTTCTTTTTTTCAACCAGAAGCTAAGCAGAATTCCGACCCCGTAAATGACGAGGGAAACCGTAAATATTACGCGGTACCCCAGATCGCCTTTCATCACTGAAATGATCACGCCGGAAGTCCAGGGACCCAAAATACCGATCACCGATCCTAAAATCCCGATCCAGCCGTTGAACAAATCCCGGGTATCGACATCCGTCACTTCAAAATAAACGACATTGAATGCGAGCCAAAACAGGCCCGAGCCGATGCCGAACAAAAAACCAAGCGGCCAGATGTACTCGACCGTACGCGCTCCCGCCCAAAGAACGAGCAAATAAAACAATCCCGACACGACGATGCCCAGCCGAAGGGACACCATTTTATCCCGCTCCTTTACCCATTTGCCGGCGATCCAGAATGTGAGCCCGAGCGCAATCTGCTGGCTGAATGTAAACCATCCGATCATCGCAAAATCCTGTTTTACCTTCCATAGATAGACGTTCAGGAAAGTTCCCGACAACGCCCCGGCCAAAACAAATAAGCCATTGACGGCCAGAAGCAGCCTGGATTGGCCGTTAAGGTTCCTCTTCATGCATTTTGCCCCTCCAACGATTAAGTGTACCTGTAAGATACCCAATCTGCGGGGAAGCATGAATTCCTAGCAAAGCAATGAAAAAAAGGAGCCTCCCCGGTCTTGATGCATGACTACGGGAAAG
This sequence comes from Fontibacillus phaseoli, assembly GCF_003337355.1. Classification (GTDB taxonomy): domain Bacteria; phylum Bacillota; class Bacilli; order Paenibacillales; family Paenibacillaceae; genus Fontibacillus; species Fontibacillus phaseoli. Next base: position 162,334 of record NZ_QPJW01000009.1, read on the forward strand.
CTCCATATTATTGAACTCAATCTTGGCTAACGGCACGAATTAACGCATTCCGGTCTTCCTCCGACAGGAAGGAGCCTACATGGAAGCAGGCGGTACATACATAAACATTTAGCTTGGCAGCCTGCTTTAGCAGAGGCGCTTTTAATCCTTCCGGAACAACTGGAATATAATCAGGCCCCAGCGACCGGCTCCCCGCATACATCATATATTCCCGGCAGTGAGGGCATTCGGGAACTTCTTCCTGATGGTCCAGAATTTTTTCAACGCCGGACTCATAAGCCAGCAGATCTCCGCCAACGGCCCCAAAAGCCTCTAATCGCCGGATCGCGTTCAGATGACTTTCGTCATCCTCTTCCCAAATCCCGAGATCTTCTTCCTCCGGCTCATCTTCCTCTTCAAGCTCCTCATCCGAACCAAGCGCAATATTCAATGTACGGTAGCCTTTAAGTTCATTGTGGCAGTAAGGACATTCCTCTTCGGGTCCAAGCTCCTCATCCCATACGATTTCCGTTTGACACCATGGGCAAATCGTTGTATCCATGCCAGCCCTTCCTTCCTTTTTTACAGTTTAAGTCACGTTTTGGATAAGATGAATTCTTTAGTCCATCTTTACAGCTACTTCATCAGGCATTCCATAAGAAGATAACTCCGGCAGCCAAAAACAACACGGCAGCCACAAATAACACCCTGACCAGGTTTTTCAACATACCAGATTCCTCCTAAGCGATACAGGCTCCGATCACATAGGACACCGAAACGGAGACGGCCATGGCGATAAAGCCCACCGCCACATTCCCCTCGGCGATCTCTTTGTCGATCCGAAAGACCGGAGTCACAAACTCAAACATAATGTAAGCCAGAAACAGCAGGAATGCTCCGACAAAAGACCATGCCATGAACTCGTAGATGGTTGAACGTGCGGTAGCAAACCGTAAAATATTGCAAAGGCCAAAAATTTTCCCGCCTGTGGCGAGCGAGGCCGCCAAATTCCCCCGTTTGATCTCATGCCAGCAACGATACCTCGTTACAAGCTCAAAGCAGGAAAGAAACACAATCAGTTCTACTACCGCTACTGAAAAATATCCGGCCATAAGTCCTATAGGCTGTTCCAACAGCGGATCAATGGTGGTTCCCTTCAATCCGTTCTCCTCCCCGTCACTTCAGTTCGGCCACCGTTACTCCGGTACCGCCTTCCCCGTAATTTCCGAGACGATAACTCTTTATATGCTTATGCCTGCGCAAATAATCCGAAATGCCGGTGCGCAATATTCCTGTGCCTTTGCCATGAATAATGTAAATCTGTCCCAGGTTAGCCAGAAAGGCTTCGTCGATGAAGCGGTCGACCTCAATGAGCGCTTCCTCCAGATTGGCTCCGCGCAAATCGAGTTCGCTCCGAACCTGATCATCCCGCGTCCGTTTCACATTAGCTACCGTCCGTTGAGCCGGTTTCGATACCGGAGCCGAACCAACCAGCTCAAGGTCGTCCAACGCCACCTTCATCTTCATGATCCCCAGTTGTACGACCGCCTCTTTGCTCCCGGCCAGTTCCACGACATGGCCCTTTTGATTGAGGCTGTATACCATGACCTCATCTCCGGGCTGTATTTGCTGCGGCGGTTTGGCCGCTTTCCGTCCGGCCGTTTTCTTCCGTTGCTGCGGCTCGGCTTCATCCAACTGCTTGCGCGCGGCGATCAACTTGTGTTCTTTCACCGAAGCGCCTTCCTCGAGCGCCAGCTTCCTCAAGTCTTCGATGATCTTCTCGGCCTCGCCCCGGGCTTTGACGATAATCGCCCTCGCCTCTTCTTCGGCTTTCTCCAGCCTGCGGTCTCTTTGCTGCTCTAGCTTTTCCAGTTCCGCCGCGTGCCGGCCGCGCAAAGCTTCCAAATCCTTACGCAGTTTTTCCGCGGTTTCGCGCTCCTGCTCCGCGACGTTGCGGTTTTCTTCCAGCGAAGCGATCATATGCTCGACCCGCTGGTCTTCTTCCTTCACCTCGCCGCGGGCATAATTCAGAATGGCACCCGGAAGCCCGAGCCGCTCGGCGATCGCAAACGCGTTGCTTCGGCCCGGAACCCCAACCAGCAGCCGGTAAGTCGGGCTCAGCGTGGCCACGTCGAATTCCATGCTCGCGTTGATGACGCCTTTACGCTCATAGGCATAGGCCTTCAGCTCGCTGTAATGCGTGGTCGCTACCATCCGGCAGCCCAGAGAATGAATATGTTCCAGGATCGCAATGGCGAGCGCAGAACCTTCCGCCGGATCCGTGCCGGCTCCAAGCTCATCCAGCAAAACGAGACTTTTCGTGGTCATTTTACTCAGGATCGAAATAATATTGGTCATATGGCTTGAAAAAGTACTGAGGCTTTGCTCGATACTCTGTTCATCCCCGATGTCGGCGTAAATGGCGTCAAAGACGCACAATTGGCTGCCTTCCTCCGCAGGAACGAACAAGCCGGACATCGCCATCAGGCTAAGCAGGCCGATCGTTTTTAGCGTGACCGTCTTACCGCCGGTATTCGGTCCTGTCACGATGATACTCGAATACTGGTTGCCCAACTCCACATCGATCGGAACGACCTGCTCCGCAGGGATCAAAGGATGGCGTCCGCGTCTTAGCTTCATAAATCCGCGGTCATTCATCCGCGGCAGCGTCGCTTTCATCTGCCGGGCTATCCGCGCTTTCGCAAACATGAAATCAAGCTGTGCAAGCACATCGCTGTCGTATAACAGCAACTCCGCCTGCTCGCCGACCTGGGCGGTAAGCTTCTGCAAAATCACTTCGATTTCCCGTTCTTCCTTCAGCCGTGTTTCCCGCAGTTTATTGTTCATGGCCACGATCGATTCAGGCTCGATAAACAGCGTCGCTCCGGAACCGGACTGATCGTGCACAATACCGCCGAAATGCGATCTGTATTCCGCCTTCACTGGAATGACGAACCGGTCTCCGCGGATCGTAATCAATTGATCCTGCAGCATCTTCGCAATGCTGGAGGAGCGGATCATCGCATCCAGCTTCTCCCGGATACGCACTTCTCCGCCCCGCAGCTCCCTGCGAATTTGCGCAAGCCCCGCACTGGCGGAATCCAGCACCTCCGCGCTGTCATCGATGCAGCGCTTGATGCCTTCTTCCAGCGTTTTCTGTTCGCTCAACGCATCGCTCAGGGTAAACAGAAGCTCGATCGGGTGTTCTTCATGCATCGCTGACAAATAGCGCTTGATCCTGCGCGATCCTTCGAGCGTGGTTGCCACGCCGAGCAATTCATGCGGATTCAGCGTGCCGCCGATCCGCGCCCGCTTAACGGCCGGAGTGATGTCGAGTATCCCCCCGAACGCCGGATAACCTTTTAACCGGTCCACGGTAAAAGCTTCTTCCGTACCCTGCAGCAGCCACTTGACTTCCTCAAGTCCGGTAACGGGAGACAGCGCTTCGGCTACTGCTCTGCCAAGCGGCGTCTGCGTATATTTGGTTAATTGATCTATAATTTTTCGGTATTCCATCGTTTTTAAAATTTTGTCGTCCAAGTACGTTCACAACTCCCCTCGGGCTATGATTTCATTATAGCGAAACCGGTCATTTTTCGCCATTTCACACGGTCACACATAAAACAGGGCTCCACGGAACAAGATAACTGGGAATTAGGACACGCATTTTTACAAAAGGAGGCCAAGTGCCATGCATTTTCTGGGACATGTAGTACGATTCATTGTCTCAGCCCTGGTATTGCTTGTTGTAGGCTGGCTTGTTCCGCAATTCAGTATCGGCGGCTTCGGCAGCGCCCTGATGCTTGCGCTCGTCATTGCCTTGCTGGGTTGGGCTATTGAAGGTATTTTCGGTAAAAAAGTCACTCCGTTCGGACGCGGCATCGTTGGTTTCATCACCAGCGCGCTGGTGATCTGGCTGGCCCAATTTATCGTATCCGGAGTATCCGTCTCCATGATCGGGGCCCTGTTGGCCGCATTGGTTATCGGGATTATCGACCTGTTTATCCCGGTATCCACTCCATTTGAAGCCGGGAAAGATTAATCCCTTCTACCGGACTTTAAAGTTATAGATACACAACAGCGATCCGCCCGGACCTTCGGCACCGGGCGGATTGTCCGTTTGCAAGGAAGATGTTCACCAAATCTCCAAACCTTGTTTTCATCGACTCTTTTCAACTACGATATAATATTCTTGAAATTGTCATAAAAATATTAATATCGTGGGTGATTATCGTGAAAAAGATAGTTGCATTTCTGATGAGTTCTGTTCTCTTGTTGGTTTTGGCAGCGTGCGGAAGCGGTTCGGCATCGAACAGCAGCGCTGAAGTAAGCCATGTTAAACCGGAAGCTGAACTGGTGATCGAAGCTACAAACTATACATTTGACCAGAACGAATACCACTTAAAGAAAGACGTACCCGTGAAGATTACGTTCAAAAGTTCGGAAGGAAACCACGGGATGCTGGTCCCCGGTCTAAAGCTGCAGCTTAAAGGCAAGGAAGATTCCGCTGTGATCATCCCCAAAGAGACAGGGGAATTCGAATTATCCTGTTCGGTGATGTGCGGAACCGGGCATAGCGCCATGATTTCTAAAATTATCGTAGAATAAGAGAGTAGAGCCCCCGGCGAAAAACGCCGGGGGCTCTATTATATGAATGGACTGACAAAACCCGATGTGTGGATTTAATTCTGATCCTGCTCGATCAGTTCAATCCATTCATTATATTCGGTCTGCAGCTTTGCATAATCTTCCCTTAGACGCTTGTATTCTTCCTCTTTATCTTGCACATTCTCCCGCTCCAGTTCGCGTTCCGCCTGAAGCAAACGATACTCGTGGGACACGATCTCAAAACTTTCCGAAACTTGCCGCAGTTCCTCGGCGATGCGATCCTTCTCCTGCTCCAGTTCCCGGTAATCGGTTGACAGATTCAACACTTGTTCGCCACCGCTCGCACACTCCTGCTGCCATTCCGCAAGCTGACGCTGCAGTTCGGCTTCCGTTTCGCGCCAGGAAGCCAATTCCTCCTCCGCCGACTTAAGTTGTTCTCTCCATTCGCGTTCACGACGTTCGGCAGCCTGACGGGAATCATCCTGCTCTTCGGCCAATGCCGCATATTCCTGCATCTCTTGCTCAAGTTCCTGCAATCGTCCGTTTAACTTGCCAATTTCCGCTTCCAGCCGCCGCTTGTCTTCGCCCGCAGATTGTGCGGTAAGCAGCGCAGATTCTCTTTCACGCTCACTCTGCTCAAGTCTGGCGCGAAGGGAATCAAGTTCACCCGCCAATTTCCCGGACTTGTCCTTTTCCAGAGATACTTTTTCCTTGGCCGACGCCAATTCGCCATTCAAGGTATTTAATTGCTCCTCCAGCTTTTCCGTCCGGCTGATCGCCTCTAACTGACCGATTTCCAAACGGCTGAGTTCTTCGTTCCGTTTATCCGCAAGCTTATGCCACGAAGTTTCGTTCTGCACGGCAGCCGCAAGCTCCGAACGCAGCTTATCTTCCCGCTCCTTAGCTTCTTGAAGCAGACGGGCCTGTTTCTTGGCTTCGGCATCGGCAGCCTGCAGCGTTTGTTGCGCCAGCTTATACTGCTGCTCCAGCTTCAGGCTAATCTCCTTAGCCCGCTGTTCAGCCGTCTTTGCCGCTTCCTCACGCTGCTGGGATGCTTTGAGTTGCTCGGACAGCTTCACGCGCTCTTCTTTCTCCTTACGAATATCCTGTTCCGCGGTGCGTAATTTTGCCTGAATTTGCGTACTACTTCCGCGTTGCTCCGCTAACTGCCGCTCCAGCTCTTGAATCCGGACGGTCAGTTTCCGGCACTCTGCATCGCGCTCTTTCAGCGAATCTTCGCTTCGAGCTGCCTGCTCCGCGAGCAACTTCTTGTCGCTTTTCAGTTGAAGATGCTCCTCCTGAAGTCCCTTATGATCATTTTCCTGCTTCGCGTGGAGCGCCTGCATCACTGAGATCTCCTGTTTGAGATCACCTTTCTCCTGCTGAACCTGTTTCAGTTCGCTTTGAAGCTGTTCACTTCTTACAGCCTCCTCCGCCATACGGACAGCCGCCAGCACCGCCAGGCGCGGAATGTCCAGATGGGTATACATCTTGGCGATGGAACGCATTTGCTCATCAACTCGACGGGCAACCTGCTTCATGTAATCAGCATTGCTGCCAACGATTTTATAAGAAGTTCCGTATATTTCCACATTTACACTAATACGGTCAGGGGTATTCACAGCCAAGTGCCTCCTTCAGTCCGGGTTTGATCTCAGATGTCTGTATTTGCACGAAAGTCACATCGAATCGTTACTTACAAAGAAAGATTCGATGTGACTCCGTTCAATTCCTGCTATTTTCTCAATTCTGCAGCAAAAGTTTGCTCCAGAGCCGCAATGACGGTTTCATGCACTCCGGTTACCTCTTCGTCGGTCAGTGTCCGTTCCATGTGACGGTATACCAGAGACAAGGCTACGCTCTTTTTGCCCTCGCCCAGCTTGGTGCCGGTAAATATGTCGAAAACTTCAACAGATTCAAGCCATTCTCCAGCCGTTTGAGTAATCTTAGAAATCAGAGCCCCTGCTTCCACATGGCTATCCACAACGACCGCAATGTCCCGCTGCATCGCCGGGAAGCGTGGCAGATCCCGGTATGCTACGGTTTCGCCGGCATACTCGTAAAGAGGTCCGAGCAACAGTTCGGCTACATACGTATCTTCAAGGTCCATGTCCCGTTGCAGTTCCGGATGCAGTTGTCCTAGCGTGCCGATTCTTAGCCCGCCTTCCGGAGTATTCAGGTAAAGTGAAGCTGAACGCCCGGGATGGAACCCTTGAGGTTCATCAGCCCGATAAGAAACGGCATCGCCAAGTCCAAGATATTCAAACAGACTTTCCAGAGCGCCTTTCAGATCAAAGAAATCCACCTTCTCGGCCGGAGCGTTCCAGCGTTTGACTCCGCGGTTACCAGTAAGCAGCAGACCTAGCACAGGCAATTCCCTCGGTTGCTCCTGCAAATGCTCATCTTTTCCATGGAAAACCGTGCCGATTTCGAACAAGGCAAGCTCGTCGTGTTTACGGTTCCGGTTATACTGTGCCATATCGATCAACCCCGGCAAAAGGCTGCCGCGCAGCACGCTGCGGTCCTCGCTCATCGGCATGGCCAACTTCACTTCATGTCCACCTTCACCCGGCGCAGGGAATTTACCGCTAGCCCCTTCACGGATGAAGGAATAGCCCATCGTCTCCTGCCAACCTCCGTGTACGAGCAGGCCGCGAAGCGCCCGCCGCAAAGCTTGCGGCTTAGTATATCCTCCGGCAGTCGAAGGTCCCTCGATCATCGTAACCGGAATATTGTCATAGCCGTATAAACGGGCGATCTCTTCAATCAGATCCACGTCGCGGGTGATGTCTCCCCGGCGGGTCGGAACGCGAACTTCGAGCGTATTCCCTTCCAGATCTCCGCAGTCAAAGTGCAAGCGAATCAGAAGAGCTTTCGTTTCCAGAGCCGAAATGTCCGTGCCCAGATAGGCGTTCATTTTATTCAGCGATAAAGTAATCGTACGATCCTGCGGTTCTGCAGTAACTGACTGAACTACGCCCTCCTGTACTTTGCCGCCGGCGAATTCCACCATCAACGATGCCGCGCGGTCCAGTGCCGGAAGCACCCTAGCCGGGTCTACTTCCTTTTCGAACCGCAGCGATGCCTCAGAACGGAGACCGAGCTGACGCGACGTTTTACGTACGGAACCGCCGTCGAACTTGGCCGACTCCAGCACGATGTTCATGGTGGTTTCCGTCACTTCGGAATCCAGTCCGCCCATTACGCCGGCCAAGCCTACGGGCCGATCTTCGCCGTCCACGATTAACAGCGCTCCCGCTTCAAGCTTGCGCTCCTGTCCGTCCAGCGTAACCAAGGTCTCGCCTTCTTTGGCCTCGCGCACGCCGATTGCGTTCCCCGCGATCTTATCGGCATCAAAAGCATGGAGCGGTTGCCCATACTCCAGCATCACATAATTCGTAATGTCCACAATATTGTTAATCGGACGGACGCCCGCCGCCATCAGACGACTTTGCATCCAGAGCGGCGAGACGCCAATCTTTACGCCCGAAATATACCGGACCGCATAACGGCTGCACAGATCCGGGGATTGTATACTTACAGAAATCCGGCCGCTTGCCGGTTCAGCCACTTCGATCAGTTCTTTCTCCGGATGAGGGAGCTTCACATCCCGGCCCACAATCGCGCCAACTTCATAAGCCGCCCCAAGCATGCTGAGGCAATCCGAGCGGTTCGGGGTCAGGTCGAAATCCAGCACCTGATCGTCCAGATGCAGCAGTTTTGTGACCGGCGTGCCGATCTCGCTGTTTTCAGGCAGTACCAGGATACCCTCCTGTTGTTCCTTTGGCAGCAATTTATCGTTCAGGCCAAGCTCTTTGGCCGAGCAAATCATGCCTTGCGAAGGGATGCCGCGCAACTTCGCTTTCTTGATTTCCAGCCCGCCCGGAAGCTTTGCCCCGACAAGGGCGACAGGCACCTTCTGTCCGGCATCCACATTTTTCGCGCCGCAAACGATTTGCAAGTCTTCCCCTGCGCCGGCATCGACGATGCAGACGTTCAATTTATCGGCATCCGGATGCTTTTCCTTGCTTTTCACGTAACCGACTACAACTTTGGTAACTCCTTTATTCCGATCCTCGACCGAGTCGATTTCGATGCCGGAACGCGTAATCAGCTCAGCAAGCTCCTGAATATCTACATTTTCCAGCGAAACATATTGTGATAACCATTCGGTTGATACTTTCATGTCAATTCCCCTTCCTTTTCCGTGGCCTAGACTCTGGCAAACTGCTGCAGGAAACGCAGATCGTTATTGTAGAAGTGGCGGATGTCGTCGACGCCGTATTTCAACATCGCGATCCGCTCTACGCCCATTCCGAACGCGAATCCGCTGTATTGTTCCGGATCGTATCCGCTCATTTCCAGCACGCGCGGATGAACCATTCCGCTGCCCAAAATCTCCAGCCAACCGGAGTTCTTACATACCCGGCAGCCGTTTCCTCCGCATTTCACGCAGGTAACGTCAACCTCGACGCTCGGCTCGGTGAACGGGAAGAAGCTTGGACGAAGGCGAATTTGCGTATTCGCTCCGAACATCTTGCGGGTGAATTCCAGCAGTGTTCCCTTGAGATCGCTCATGCGAATCCTTTTGCCAACCACCAGGCCTTCGATTTGATGGAACTGGAAGGAATGGGTCGCATCATCGTCATCGCGGCGGAATACGCGTCCCGGACAAATCACCTTGATCGGAACTTCCCCTTTCATGTCTTCCATCGTACGAACCTGAACCGGAGAAGTCTGGGTACGCATCAGCAAATCTTCGGTCAAGTAAAAAGAGTCTTGCATATCGCGGGCCGGATGGTTTTTCGGCAAATTCAGCGCCTCGAAGTTGTAATAGTCCGTTTCCACCTCGGGACCTTCTGCGATCTTGTATCCCATCCCGATAAAAATGTCTTCAATCTCCTGAATGACCTGGTTAAGCGGGTGTACGGCCCCCTGCTTAAGCGGTCGTCCGGGCAAGGTAACGTCAACCTTCTCGGCTGCGAGCCGGCCCTCGGTCTCTTTCCGCTGGAAATCGTTCTGCTTCTCCTCAATCAGCGCTTCGATCACCGCGCGCACGTCATTGGCCACCTGGCCGATCACCGGCCGTTCCTCGGCGCTGAGCCCGCCCATACCCCGAAGAATCTCGGTGAGGGCGCCTTTTTTACCCAGATATTTGACCCGCAGGTCGTTGAGATGAATGGCGTCGGCCGCTTTGCCAAGCTGTTCCATCGCTTCGTGTTTGAGTGCCTCCAAAGTTTCTTTCATCGACAAATCCCCCTTAAGCTTTATAAATCAGTGTTGGTCCAGAAAACAAAAAAGGCCTCTTCTCCCGGAAAGGGACGAAAAGACCGTGGTACCACCCTTGTTAGAGTCTCTATAACCCGCTGCCGGAAGCCCCGAAACGGACCTCCCCAAAGGATAAGACTCTCACTTTATCGGCGTAACGGGCCGCAGCCGGTATCCTCTACTGCACCGCTTAATGCCGGATTACGGCTAGCGGGGTTCAAGGAACTGCTCCGGAGCGAACTTCGACAGCCTGATTCCATAGAGACGCTCTCAATCACTGACGTCTCCTCCCTGTAAGGAGGCTTCTGCCTACTCTTCTCCATCATTGCATTTACTTTTTGACTTACCTGATATTATATGCAAAGTTTTGTACAATGGCAAGCCGTAGCGGTCAACCACGGCATCTGAGGCAACCTCTGTAATAATACGTTCGATCTGCCGCCCTCCCCAACAACTCCGTCGTTTATCGTCAGTAACTGTCCAATCCGTGCATTTTGGATATCCATCAGGTTGTGGTATCGTATAGGATAATTCTAATTTGAATTGCAAAAAATGCGACTTGAGGAGATATACCCAACCATGAACGGAACTGTACGCAAAAATATTGCTCCGGGTCTGACCGTCGACATCGTGTTGAAAAAAGACCAGCCGACTGGACGACTTACTCGCGGCATCGTCAAAGATATTCTGACCAACTCGCCGAACCATCCACATGGGATCAAGGTCCGGCTGCAAGACGGCCAGGTGGGCCGCGTCAAAGTCATCATCCCGGACGGGAACAAATAAACCGGTTTCACAAACACCATGAAAATAATTGAAAGGACAGCCTGAAGGCTGTCCTTTCTTTTGGAACAAATAAAGCTGTAACTCCACCGCAAAGACAGCAAATCAGTACAGCCTTGCGTCCCCTTGTACTCTAGGATTACCGGTCTGGTCCAGACGTGCTTCTTCCTTCTTCAATGTATCCCGTACCTGTTCCGTATCCTGGACTTCCCGTTTATGAATCTCCACCTCGCCGGTCACGACCGGACGCTTGTTGACCTCTATCCGCTCCTCCGTGACCGGAATGCGGATGCTATCATCACGGCCTATAGGCTCGCCATTCGCGTCGTCATGGATCACCTTTTTCTCGATCACCACTTCCTCACGGCTAACCGGCACATTGATCGTTTTCTGCTCTTCAACCACTTCTTTGCGCAAATTCACTTCACCGGTAGTTTCCCGGGTTTTCGAAATACCGAGCTGTTCCTCGTGCAGTCGCATCGTGCGATCCTCACTGCCGTAATCTCTCACCTGCCCCTGCGGGCGATCCAGCGTCGCCATTTCCTGGTAGAAAGTACCTGCCGGTTCCCGGGTTTCCCGCACCTCTTCTTCAGACACGCTGCGGTGTATCCCGTTACTGTCGTTTCCAGCACGATAATTGTGGGCATTCAGGGAATGGTGATCCCGGAACACGTTGTAAACCTGTCTTTCCTGTGCATCGGTCGCATCCACCATAACAAGAATGCGCCCGTGCTTGACGAAGTTGTTATATTCTTCCGCTTCATTCTCGGGAATACCGAGGCCGACCAGACCGCCGACCAGTCCTCCGGCTCCGGCGCCTACGGCCGCCCCCGTCAGCGTTGCCGCGATCGGCCCGGCAGCGATGATCGGTCCAATCCCGGGAATAGCTAGCGCACCCAGGCCCGCCAACAAACCTGCTACGCCGCCCAACAGCCCGCCTGTGGCAGCCCCGGTGGCAATTCCTTCAGGCGCTTTCGTTCCCGTCTCGTCATGAATAGAGTTAATATCGTCTTTGTTTTTCCCAATGACGGAAATATCGTTAGTATCGTATCCAAGGACTTGCAAATCCCGAATCGCATTAGAAGCATCCTGATCTGAAGCAAAAACACCAACTATTTTTTGAGCCATGTCCATTACCTCCTGATGTAGATTGGGTTCAGAAGATAATTAACCATTGGCTTCCTTTTCAAACTTCCAGAATCTGTGTAACAGCAATCATGACCACCCGTCCAACGGGTGGTTTGCTCTTGGGGTATAACCCCCTGTTGCCAAACTGCGCCTAAAGACGCTAGCCTGACCACAAATCTG
>NZ_QPJW01000010.1 GCF_003337355.1 Fontibacillus phaseoli
CTACGCATCGTCGCCTTGGTGAGCCGTTACCCCACCAACTAGCTAATGCGCCGCAGGCCCATCCGTAAGTGACAGCCCTGATTAGATCAGAACCGTCTTTCATTATCTCTCCATGCGAAGAAATAAATTATCCGGTATTAGCTACCGTTTCCGGTAGTTATCCCAGTCTTACAGGCAGGTTACCTACGTGTTACTCACCCGTCCGCCGCTAACTATCCGGAGAGCAAGCTCTCCATCAAGTCCGCTCGACTTGCATGTATTAGGCACGCCGCCAGCGTTCGTCCTGAGCCAGGATCAAACTCTCCAATAAAGTGAAACTTTATTCGAAAGAGCGATGAGCTCATTCAGTTACTACTGACGAGAAAATTAATTCTCATAGGATGGAATTTCAAACGATACAAAGTCGATTCAAATTCATCCATTTTAATACTCACTCGTTGTTCAGTTTTCAAAGATCAACTTCGTTTTTGCTCTCGGCTTCGTTCAAAAGGCCGGAACAATAATGTACCATATCCGCTAGCGTGTTGGCAAGATGAAATTCTTACCAAGCCGCTTAGCAACCTGCCGTTTCAGCGGCCGGAATAATAATCTATCACGGATGCTACCAAAAAACAAGTGATAATTTTTCCAGTCGAGCTTGATCATACATCGAATTGAATCGCGGATCTAAGTGTTGCCCGAACAATCCATCGAGTGTTCTTAACCGGACACTTATCGTATCATTTCTTATTCCGAATAGCTATTTGTAAATAAATCCAAACAGATTCCAACTCCCAGCCCAATCCAATGTGCGGTGACACTTCTATACAAAGTGCCCCGGCCATGGTTAATCCGATTCGTCTTATCGGAAACCGTTTTGCGGTTACCGCTTGGCTTCCTGGGCAAGTCGAACCATATTGCATCCGAAAATAAGATCTAGTCCTGGGATATGCCAGTTTTGGCGATATGAATCTTTCCGCTCGGCTATGTTCAACGATCATGCGCGCCGCATCCGGCAAATAAACGTATTATTTAGGTGTTGCTGATTCATTATTGTTTCGTATTCCTGGATCACCCCCGTTTCTAGTTGTTCCTTGCCCGCCGTCTCAATCACTTCTTTTAAAGCTTGTAAAATCCGCTGAAACGACACTTCCAGTGCTTCCACCATCAGCGATTCCTTTGTGAAAAAGCGAAATACGTAAGGCTGAGAAATTTCCGCACGCTCCGCTTATCTGAGCCTTCGTAGCCCGGTAATAACCAATTTCCGCAAAACACCTCGATGGCGGAATTGACGATATCGGTGCACCGGTTTGCAGAAGCAGTTTCTTTTGCCATAGCTAATTACACCTTCTCAACCATGAAATCATTTATTGATTGACCAATCACTATCTTGATATCGCTTATTTCATTACCATCAACCCGCAAAAGAATATTAAAATTGTGATTTTCTAAATGAAATTAGCCATGAAAAATCCGCGTAATCCGCGGATTAAGGGAATGATATCTTACTCTCAGTGCGGTCCTTGAGTGAAAACTTGAAACACCACGCCGAATTTGTCCGCTACGATGCCGTAATTGGGGCTGAAGAATGTTTCCTGCAAAGGCATCTCAACTTTACCACCCTGCTTCAAGGCTTCGAAATATTGTCCTGCTTGTTCCGGACTGTCCGTAGTAATACAAATGGACAACAGATTACCGTTTTGGGAAGCTTGACCGGGAAAAGAGTCGGAGAACATCAGTACGGACTCGCCTATTTTTAGTGTGGCATGGGACACGCGGTCTTTCATTTCAGCAGGTAAAGGGAACTCGGGATTTTCGGGCATTTCCTCAAAATTTTGAATAAAGAGGACTTCCGCCTCCAACGCTTGTTGGTAAAACTGAATGGCTTCCTTAGCGTTTCCATTCATGGTTAAGTAAGGGGTCAGTTGCACAGCCAATGAATTTCCACTCCTAGTCAGATAAGATTTTTCTTACGACTTCATCCTTATTAAGTTAAGTGATTTTCCACTTGCGCTAAATTCAAGCGATCTTCTTCCAGGCTTTCCTTCGCCCGTTCAATCGGCTCCTGGTTCATGCGCCCCTCGGCTTGGGAAATTGCACTTTCGGCATTATCCAGTGCATTGCGTGCATTTTGCACCGTTTCTTCACTTGGATGAGACTGCGCTTGCTTTACGGCACGGTGCACATTTTCAACGGATTGCTGGGCAAGCGAAATTGGATTTTGGGATTGCATACTGGAAAATGGATTCTGCACGGTCACGCCCTCCTTGATGAGTCATTCATTTTTCGTTCCTACGGTTCTAATTTGTGGCTAAGTGCCGGATATTATACTTCAAGTACCGCGGACCGGACTTTGATCGTTATAGGGCACGCCAAGCACATGTTGTCTTTGCCCCTGCCTTCTCTTTCCATGTATAATCTTTAGATAAACCAATTTGTCGGGGAGGACATTCTATTGAAAAATTTCGATATTTTATTGGAAAAATACGCTGAACTGGTCGTAAAAGTGGGCGTAAACATACAACCCGGCCAGGTACTGATCGTTCAATCGCCTTTGGAGACCGTAGAATTTACACGACTGGTCGTTGCCAAAGCTTATGAAGCCGGAGCGAAATATGTACAAGTCGAGTGGGACGATGAGATAATCTCGCGCATCCGCTACGAAAAGGCTCCGGACGACTCTTTCGGATATTATCCGAAATGGCAGGCGGACATGATGGAGCAGTTGGCTGAGGGTGGCGGCGCCCTGCTGCATATCAAGGTGCCCGATCCTTTGCTGTTAAAAGGCGTAGATGGGACGAAGGTCTCCACCGCCATCAAGGCAGCGGCCGTCGCCCGCGAGAAGTTCCAGGGCTACATCCGCACCAACAAGGTCAGCTGGTCGCTGATCAAGGCTCCGACCCGCGCCTGGGCGAACACCGTATTTGCTGATCTGCCGGTGGAAGAGCGGATTGAAGCCATGTGGGAGACTGTCTTTTCCATGAACCGGGTAGGCAGTGATGATCCCGTTGCCGCCTGGCGTGATCATATCCGCGAACTCAAACAAAGACAGGAATACATGAACAACAAGCGCTACAAGAGCCTACACTACCGCGCTCCGGGTACCAATCTGAAAGTGGAACTGCCTGATGGGCATCTGTGGCTTGGCGGAGGGGATAACAATGAGGCCGGCGTTTATTTCGTCGCGAATATGCCGACCGAAGAAATCTATTCCATGCCCCACCGGTCGGGAGTCAACGGCACCGTAGCGAGCACGTTGCCGCTCAATTTGAATGGACGGCTGGTGGAAGGCATTCAGCTTACGTTCAAGGACGGAAAAGTGACGGACTATGCCGCAAAATCCGGCCGGGAACATCTCACGTCCCTGCTAGCCACCGATGAAGGGGCTTCCTATCTTGGCGAAGTCGCGCTCGTTCCGCATAACTCGCCAATATCGCGATTGAATCGAATTTTCTATAATACCGGCATCGACGAGAATGCCTCCTGCCACTTTGCATTAGGCAGTTCTTATCCGGTCAACATTGAAGGCGGCACCAAGCTTTCGAAAGAAGAACTCTTGGCTAAAGGCGCCAACGTCAGTTTGACGCATGTTGATTTCATGATCGGCTCCGCCGAACTGGACATTGACGGCGAACTGGAAGACGGTACGATCGAGCCGGTTTTCCGTAAAGGAAACTGGGTCTAATCCTGGCCGCATCTAATAAAAAAGATCATTGTCATCCCTCATCCAACGGATCAGCAAAGACAATGATCTTTTTTTATCTTTCATTTTATAGGACCACTTAGGCTAAAGCCGCATATACTGTAGCGTGAACTCCAACCATTCAAGGGTGATGCTTAATGATCGCGTTTATCCTTTCCAGACATGCCCCGCCGCATCAGCAGCAGCTTACGGAACGTTCTCTGCTCATGTCCTTTCCACACATCCATGTCGTTCATGTCCAGCCCAGAGGAATGGCGGAGCAAATGAATTCCGTTCTGAGCCTAACCAACGATCCCTGGTTCCTTACGCTTGAAGCTGGGGAAATGGTACGACCGGAAATGGATGAAGAATTGATGCAACTGATTCAAGGATTAAAAGAACCCGTTGCGGGAGGAATTATCCAATACAGCAACTTGCATTTCCCGAAACCGGGGTCATCGCCAGTGCCTCGCGGTCCACTGCTTTGGTTCAGGGATGCCGTCATGGCTAGACCGAATGCAGGATTTCAGGAGGCTGCTTGCTTCCCGTTCGAAAGATACTTTTTGCTCGAAAAACAATATGAATTAGCCAGCCGATACGAATGGCTGGAGATCATAACCGATTCCTTGATTCTCAGTCCCCTGCAGACTCCCTTTTGGAAAAAAGAAACGGAGGAATGGAAGTTCCTTTCCCCCTTGCTACAAGCGGTATCATCCCGAACAACCGGTGTCGGCACGGACGCACTGCCGGAAGAGCCGATGGTCACCATTGTCATCTGTGCCCATAATGATAGCGCTTATCTTCCTTGGGCCGTACGTTCCGTGATGGCGCAGTCCTTCTCGCAATGGGAGCTGATTGTGATCGATGACGGGTCTACCGATGACACGAAGTGCGTCATTCAGCAGCTTCCCAAAGACACTAGAGTCAGAACTTATCTGCTTGAGGAGAATTGCGGTAAATCCTTCGCCTTGAATTATGCCCTGGAACGGGCTCGCGGCCAATGGCTCCTGGAACTGGATGCGGACGATTGGCTTGACCCGGCTTGTGTGGACACATTGCTCGAAGCCGCCCAAGACCGGCCGGACGCCATAGCGGTTTGCGCCGGCCATGTGGAATGGACCGAACGGATGAACAAGCAATTGCTTTATAATGGAGTCAAACTGCCTGTTCCCCCGCATTCCTCGCGGAGCCTAATCGATGAAGCGATGCCGGTAGCCCCGCGAATGTTTAAAGTAGCCATCTTGCGGGATCATTCCGGTTGGAATATGGAGGCGCCTTTCGAAGGCCGCTTGTATGAAGATCTGGAGATTCTGACCAGATTGGCACTACGCCATGAAATTCATTTCGTTTTCGAACCGCTGTACCACCGGCGGATCAGAAGCACCAGCATCACTCACCGTCAGCAATTTGATACTTACCGTCAGTGGCGGACCTGGATGCTGGACCAAATAAGGAAATCCGCTCCGATTCCATGAATTATCTTGGCGGAATCCGTATGAAACTTACATTCTCGGTAAATATCAATACCTCTCTGGGCTCCGGTATATAGTTGGAACTTTCCGCTTGTACGACAAATACTTCATTAGCCACTCTAAGCAGTCTGCCTTGAATAAATTGATTCGAATAGACGACCTCGATGACTCTCCCGATAAATGCGCTAAGTCTTTCCTCAAAATTCATAGCAATTCGTCCCTCCCCTATTCCTGATTATGATATGGACAGCACCTGGCCAAACGGAATCAGAACGAGGCTTCCGTCCGGCTCCAGAATTTCTATATAATCTTCGCCCACAGCCACCAAGATGCCGAATACGGGGCCAGCGGCGGTATCTACCGTTATGTTGGTATTCAATCGTGGAGTTAGGGATTCAATCAATGCGTCCCATTCTTCCGTATAGGAACCTCCGACTTGCTGTAATTGTTGCCTAAGTGTGCTGATATTGCCTAACGCATCGTCTATTTGCTGTTGTTGCGAGTTAATGCGTCTGAGAATGCTGTCCACTAGTTGATGAAGCGAGCTGATACGCGCGTTTACGGCCTCGATCGTATCCTGGGGCACGCCGCCTCGCGGAGATATTTCAATCACGGATTGCTGAACCGACGTTGCACTGGTTGCGTTAGAGTTCCGTTGAATTGTTGTATTCACCGGTCCGGGCGGCGGATTAAGAGGCGGCGAGCTTGGAATGACTTGTACGGGCGGGGTCGTTTGCTGGTTGGTGCCCATGCGAGCGGTAACCGTGTCCACCTGTTTTTGCAGATTATTTACTTGTGATATCAAGTGATTCACACTTTCGCTAAGACGGCGGATCTGCAGCTTTAAGCGTACAAACTTACTCTGCCAACTATGCCGCAAAATGCTGAGCTTCCCTGACCAAAGTTTCGTTCTTTTTATTCCGGATCCTCTTTTTTTCTTATACGCAGGTTTCGGGCAGTCCGGGACCCGTTCTTTTTCCCACAAGGTCGTCACTTAACCTACCTCCTTCGATTGATACTGGTAACATATGTAATCCGCCCCCAAGCGGTAACCCAATCAGTCAAAGTTAATAAAATGGCCTACTGGTTTCTTTTTCCGATTCATTTACATAGGTGATAGGTATTCTACCCAATCGGAACTCCTATTTGAATCATATTTTGTAAATAGACAATAGCATAGGGAGGAGAGCACAGTTGAAAAAGCCCAAAAACCGGCTCCGGAAAAAAAACACGTCTAAAGGAAACTCTCTATTTTCGAAGTCGCTTGTAAGCAATACTTTATTCCGGGAGGACCATGCTCCAACAAATAAGTCTGATCCGGCGGGAATTGAGTTACAGGCCGGAGCCTGTGAACTGTTTCCGTCAGCCGCTGCCCTTTTAGATTCTTCCACTCTGAAGGTTGCGGAGTCACGTCCTCTCAGCGACATCCGACCCCAGGACGGAGAAACGGGCGAATATCCTTTCAAGCCCGGAGTGTATGATATTTTCCGGTTTCCGGTGATTGACTGGGATTTCAGATGGCAACGGCCGCAACAAATCTCCCGGCAATTTGCTGTACACGGAAAGCGCGTTTTTTACATTACGACCGATATGACCGCCGTTTCGAAGGAAACATTAACGAAGGATGAAGTGGCCCGTTATGTAAGAATCAAAAAAGCCGCCCCGGGCGTTTGGCTCGTCACACTTTGCACAAACCGCAGACTGAACCTTTACCAGGATGAAATGAGTTCTCAGGATTTAACCTTTCTGCGATGGTCGATCGAGCACGTGAAGTCCAAATTCAACGTATCCCAGATGATTTCGATCGTCGATCTTCCCTTCTGGACTCCATTGGTCGAGAGCCTGGAACAGAATAAAATCATTTACGACTGCATGGATGATCATTCCGGTTTTTCTACAAATTCGCCTTCCATGCTGCTTCAAGAGGACCGGCTGATCCGAAGTTCCGACCTTGTTCTGGCTTCGTCACAATTGCTTTTTGATAAACTAAGCGCCCTTCATCCATCCGTATTCCTGCTGCGTAATGCGGCGGACGTTCATCACTTCAACGCGACCGGCGTTGCGCCCGCTTCCGAACTGGAGGCGTTGAAGGGGCCGGTTATCGGATATTACGGAGCGATCTCGGACTGGTTTGATATCCACTTGATTCATGAGCTTGCTTTGAAACGGCCGGAATGGAATTTTGTGTTGATCGGTCATACATTTGGCTGCGACACTTCGGTTGTAGAAGGAATGGACAATGTAATGCTGCTCGGGGAACAGCCGTATCATCGCCTCCCCTCCTTTCTTTGCCGTTTTGATGCCGCCCTGATTCCTTTTAAGGAAAACGCGCTGACCAAAGCAACCAATCCCGTTAAGCTGTATGAATATTTGGCCGCCGGGAAACCGGTAATTTCGAGTGATCTTCCTGAACTTTCCGCCGTGGCTCCCCATCTCGTAACCATGGTTTCCGGACCAGGTGCTTTCGAGCAGGCCATCGGGAAAGCCCTCGAGCTTAAAGATCCGGAACAACCGACGCAAAAGAGACAATTTGCGCAGCTTCATTCCTGGGAACATCGCTTCGAGGAACTCCAGACGGCGATCCAGCTCCATCTTTTCCCCAAAGTCAGCATCGTTTTGGTAACGTACAATAATTGGCCGTACACCCAGCAATGCCTGCGCAGCTTGCTTCGCCCCGGACATTACCCGAATCTGGAGATTGTCATTGTCGACAACGCTTCAACCGACCAGACGCGGAACCGCTTGGAAAGCATCCGGGATGAGCGGATCAAAGTGGTCGTTTCCGAGAACAATCAGGGATTTGCCGCCGGAAATTCCTTGGGCTGCCAACACGCCACCGGAGAATATTTCATTTTGCTCAATAATGATACGATCGTTCCAGACAGCAGTTGGGTATCCAGGCTTCTCCGGCCGCTTATGGAATATCCCGACGTCGGTATGTCCGGACCGATGTCCAACTTTGTCGGCAACGACCAGGCTCTCGATCATTTTGTCGGAGATCCCGTCACGGGAGCCCATCCGAACTGGCTGCAGGATTACTATTTGTTTCATAAGGGCGTATCCCGCGAAACCGATCTGCTCGGATTTTTCTGCGTCGCCATGAAAAAAGAAGTGTGGGAAGCCGTCGGGCCGCTCGACACGGGATACGGGATCGGCATGTTTGAGGACGACGATTACTGCGAACGGGTCAAAGCAGCCGGTTACCGTCTGATGATCGCGGAAGATGCATTTGTTTATCATCACGGCAGTGCAACAATCAAGAAATTGGAGCCGGATGTGTACAAATCCCTGTGGGAGAAAAACAAAGCGTATTTTGAACGAAAATGGGAAAAACCTTGGAGAGATCCCAAACGCCCGGAAAATTGGTTTCACGGCGCTGAGACCCCGGAGGAAGTCGCTTCCCGATTGAAAAAATCAAATCAACGAAGCATTTTGGTGCTCGGAGGAAAAAACTGGACGGCTAACGCTTCGCATTGGCAATCCATTGTAAGGGAACTAGGGTCTCGTCAAAGCCGCATGCTGATTATTAACGCCTTGCGGCATTACAATCAGCCTATCATGGGCATTCGTAAAGCAGGGCCACAAATATATTTGACTAATGTGGTCGATCTGTTTAGTCAAGCTTATTTCGATGTCGTGATATACTGCGGGGAGCAGTTGGCCTACCCGATACACGCCGGACGGCAAATTGCTATTTCGGCCTCTTATACCCAAGACCAGCTTGCTGCGCTCGGCAACGCATTACCAAGTCTGGAATATTGGAGTGGTACTGATCAGGTCTCCTTGATCGACATGATCATGGACCCCGCCCCTATTTTAAGCTAAGACAAATCATTCGCCAGTCCTGTATAAATGTTGCAAAAAAACAAGAAAGCCCTCACCAGATCAGGCATGTTAAGCGCCTGTCGGTGAGGGCTAATTTTGTTCATCTTTTTCTCCTAATTGGACTGCTTCCGCAAATACCGCCGAATAACCGCCGGATGCTGCCCGACAAACGCTGCGGTCGAGATCGCGTATTCGGAATGGGTGAAGTTCCAATCCGCATCTCCTTCATTTTGAAATAAATTCACGTCCCCGCGCCGGTTGTCATTGAATTTGATTCTTTTTCCGATGGCATAATGGTAATGATACACTTTTACATCGCTTCTTGCCCGCGGGATATTCCAGATGTTGACGCCACCCGGCCCCTGCAGTGTGCAGTGATGCTTTTCGTCCCGATAACGAATCCCCCTGCTGGCTCGCCACATTCTCGTAATATCGTTAGACCAGCGCTCATCCCCCGGACTGTTAACCCGCAGGGTCCAGGGGTCCTTCCAGAAGTTGACGAACGGGAACTGATAGATGTCCACGTTTTCACTGCCCATGAGCTCCGGCAAGTCTTCCCGAAAACGGTCTTCCATCATTTCATCGATATCGAGATTCATGATCCAGTCCCCGCTTGCCTGTTCGATCAGGAAATTACGGACCAAAGACTCGTTCCAGTCTTCACTGTAAGGAAGTCCGGTTTGCCGCATGGTAAAGAACTTAATTGGGTATTGGCGCCGAAAGCCATCAATCAGTTCCGCCGTACCGTCCGTGCTGCCCCCGTCCGCCATAATAATTTCGTCGGCAAATGCAGCTACGCTCTCCAGATATAAAGGAACGAACGTCACCTCATTCAAAACAGGAACGATGACCGACAACTTCATCTATATCTGCCCCTCCTCCGGATTAATTAACCTCTTTTTTTCCTGGATAAGACGGCTCATTTCCGTAATATTTCCAAGCGCGGCCTTATACCGCTGATAAAGTAGATAATTGTCATCATAATGGGGGTTTCCGCTTGGTCCGACGAAAGGGTGCCAAAAATGAATTAACTCCCCGTCAAGCCGGACATGCTTACCCACAAGCGTATCCAAAGCGTAGGCAAACGCCTCGTCTTCACCGCCCCACCCGCTAAACCGCTCATCGTACCCGCCGACTTTTTCAAAGGATTCCCGCAGCAGCACATTCATTCCGCCGACGAAATAAGACGCATTCGCTGGCTTCGTTTCCGGCGCCGTTTGTAGCGGCCAGGGATGTTCTTCTCCCGTGACAAGTCGTTCCGAGTACGTCTGAGATAACCTGTTGATTTGTGAAAAAGGAATTACCCAGCAATCGTCATTCAGCCGTTTTAACGACTCAACGATTAATTCCGGGTCATAAATAATGTCATTGTCCGCGATGATAAATACGCGACCGCGGGCCTTTTCTGCCGCCCGGTTGATGGCAAGCGATCTGCTGAACGGATCTTCTTCCACTTCCCCGACACATAGTTGCGTTCCCGGCATCATCTTGTCGTAGAACCGCCTTATATAACGGAAAGCTCGATCCCTGGGTCCATCGTCCGGTTTGTATGGTATCAGCACGGATATATCTTGAAACATAAGTTCCATCCCTCCAGACTGACTTCGAATGGTCACTTTAAAAAAACGCCAAGCTCCCTATATTTTCCGGTTCCAAACGTGTCCGCCAGCTTCAAGTAGCTTTTAAAACTCGTGCCGTTTAGAAGCATGCTTTTTTCCTCCTCGATGTTATCGCCGGATTCCCAAAACAGCATACTGCGGACGCTGCGGTTGACGACGGCCAGAAACGGTTCCCGTTTCATGGGGTCCCGCATCAAATGGTAAAAAACGGTCAGCAACAATCCGATTTCATATTCTTTGTTTAATTGCGATCTTTCCATAGGTTCGGTGATTAGTTCGAATGGGGTTCGTTCCAGCAGGTTCAATTTCTTCAAGAGCTCGAAATGATATGAATCGGGTTCAATGCCGGTCACTTTTGCTCCTTCACGAGTAAAGTGACGGGAGTAATAGCCGATGTTGCAACCTATGTCCAGCACGTTCTTGTCCCGCAAATTCAACAGGCCGATATATTCCAGAATGTAATCCAACCGGGTCTTATATACCTCATCTCGTTCACAACGCACGTTATAAAAATGCGGATGAAGAATCGGGGTGTAAAACAATTTCCTGTGTTGGCCGGTTATCGTCGCTTCGGTTTCCAATAAGGCGTGATCATTCAGCCAGCGCTCGTAATCCGGTTTCGTCATTCTGACCGGAAGTCTCCGCAAACCAGAGCAGTATAGAAATGAGGCACGGTGATGTCCGTCATGGATATTGAAGCGGCCGGGCGTACGATAGCTGACCTCAATCGGATAATCGCTAAAAAAGGTGGAGCCGGTTTGGAGATAATCCCGCATATTGATAAATTCCATCTGCCGCTGCATCAGAAGTTCGTTATTATCCAGTTCCGGGCTTTGACCCCGAAGTGTGTGGATCTTAACGTACCAGTCCAAATACGGCTCCGGCGATGCGGCGGGGACACCCATCAGATAACGGAACAACATCCGGTGCGGTTCTAATCGGGCAATCGAAATATCCGAGAATGACAAATGATGAGCGAACCACATTTCGGTGAAATCGGGAATTAAATGCTCCCTGTTTGCCGTTCGGACATCCACATCCGTAAAAATAAGTTCAACAGGGACTTCGACCGTAACGCTTACTTCCGAATATTGTTCCTTTTCTAAATTGTCCATGAGCATCCCCCCTTGCTTGAAATCAGGGACGACCCTGAAACAGATACGTGGCAAACTCTCGATTGATATAGTCTTTGAACTTCTTCTTAGCAGCGGTGGGGAATGGATCCAATTCCGTCATTGTCCATTCGCTGCGGTGCATTTCGTAGTCATTGCCGTACTCGCTCCCTTGAGGCCAATCATTGCCGATCGGAATGTTAAGCAAGACATATCGCCCGGTTTGAAGGCAGGCTTCAAGCAAAGCGATTGCCCGTTCTTTATCGAAATGTTCCAGCACGTCGCCGAGGATGATCAAATCAAACGTACCAACCTTGTGTTGTGTGAGTAATTCGTAGGCGTCAGCGATATGAATTTCGTTATAAAAGTACGAATGGTATTCGTCTACATTTTTCGGAAATATTTCGATGCCTTCGATCACGGTCATCCACTGCTCCCGATGCACCCTTCCCTGCCAAACGTCCAGAAATTCCCGGCAAATCATCCCCCATCGTCCGAACCCGATGCCTATATCGAGTACGCGGGACGGAGAAACCTGCCTGATCAGTTCAATGCAATAGGAAAGATTTTGCCAATTCGATGTCCCCATACCTTTCTGTCCTCCTGTATGCAGCTTTATATTCCGAACAGCACCTCTAACCATCGGCCCACAGCGTTTTCAATCGTCCAGTTCGCTTCGATCCGCTCCCTGCATTTGAAGCCGAGCTCTTGCAAATTCTGACGCCGACTTTTGTCTTTATAGAAATTAATCACGTTCATATAATCTACCGGATCGTCGCTACGGAGAATAAGCCCATGAGCATCAGGATGCGCCGCTTCTTTTACATAGCCGACATCGGTGGAAAGCACCGGTTTTCCGCAAGCGTAAGCCTCCAGCGCCGGCGCCCCGCCGCCTTCATTCGCCGACGTAATCAGCAGCAAATCAATCGAATGATAAAACATTGGCATCTGCTCATAAGCATAGAGACCGGGCGTATCCTTGAACTCCACCTCGGGATCGGATTCAAAATGATTTCGCAACGGCTCATATAAGGAGGCATAATTTTTGGACTTTTTAGCTTTGTCACCGGCCCAACCAATGACAAGCGGCCGCTCGGCCCGATCCATTGCGATATTGATTTCGGGGCGGAATAAATAATGATCGACGAAATGTCCGACATATTCAACCGAGGCGGACGGGGCGAGCTGCTTTATCGTCTCTGTCAGTTTCCGGTTCATCCCCCCGATCCGGCTGATCCTGGGAATGACGAGCCTCAAAAACTCAGGATCCGGAATGAGGGGATCGCTCCACTCCCGAAACGTGTCATAGTTCCGGCTGAAATAATAATAGGATACGGCCGCGGAGGAATCGATGCGGAGATTCCTGAATAAGGCATAAGCCGCCAGACCCAGGCACATCGCCGAGATAACGCGATATTTCGAATTTAGTGATTCGCTGCCATAGGCCAGCAGATAATCGTCAAGTTCGCGGGCGGATATAATATCCAGGGCGGGATGATGCTGTTGAAGAATTTTTGCGTGCTTGCCCAAGATCCACCAGTCCACATCATAAATCATCAGATCTTTTTTCATTGAATAGCTTCACCTCCGGCTGAACCCTCTCTATCGCCTTATTTGATCATATTCGAGCCTTCCCCCCCAAGTTACGGGAGCGGCGAAATTGATGAATTTGTCCATTAGCGCAAAAAAAGAAGGCTCCGCGGTTTGGAAACCGCGAGCGCCCTCTGTTCGTGGGAAGCGATATTTAAGGTTAAGCAATTTTCCAATTGCTAGGGTATTCTACCTGACAAGAAACGAAGCAATTTCTTTCGTCTCTTTCTTTTTCCAAGAGAGTTCATGGTGAATCAACTGCCTTTCCGGACTCATGAATCAATCATGACATCCGTTTTCGCTGTATGATCATTACCACTTCCCACTTATTTTATATATACCCGCCTCAACAGCGGTGAATCATAATTGTCCGGCAATCCGCGCCGCCGTTTTTTCCCCGTTCGCGATACAGTCGGGGATTCCGACGCCGTAGTAGGAGCAGCCCGCCAAATAAACGCCGGGATAAGCAGCGGCCATTTTCTGTTCGAGCGACTTCACCAGCTCATGGTGCTTGATGTGGTAATTCGGCATTTCATCCAACCATTTGGTCACGAGATGCGTTACGGGTGCAGCCTCGATTCCGAGACTGTTTCGAATATCGCCAAGCGCAACCTCCAGCAGTTCTTCCTTGGACATGTCCTTCAACCTGGCAAAAGACGGCCCCGAGCTCTTATAAAATAACCGGACCAGCAGATGGCTCTCTGCCGAGGTATGCTTCCATTTCCGGCTGGTCCAAGTGCATGCGTCACAAACGACGTTATCCGATTGCGAGACGATGAATCCGGTCCCGTCTACAGGCAACTTTTCATCGGGAATATCAAACCCGAGGTACACGCTGATCATCGAGCTGTTCTTCAGCTCATGAAAGTCCTCGTTCAGGGAGTCGTCGCCAAGAATGGACTGGGCCACAGAGTGAGACGTTGCCATTACAACAAAGTCGGCGGTTAGCTCTCTTTGATCAGATAGAACAATTTTATATTGATTGCCGGTCTTGGTTATCTTTTCTGCCCCAATCCCTATGATGAATTCCGTCTCGGGAAGCAACTCGCTATGCATCTTGTCGACCAAAGTGGAAACCCCGTTTTGAAAGGAAAAAAATTTACGGTCTCCTTTCCCTTTGAAAGCTTGCCGATTTTCAGCCAGCCCCTTCATGATGCTGCCGTATTTATTTTTGTAGTCCAGCAAATAAGGTAATGTTGAGGCGATCGTCAGCTCATTCAGCTTGCCGGAATATACCCCGGACAGGACGGGTGCGATTTGCTTTTCCACGATTTCTTTGCCGAGGAAAGCTTCGAGAAACAGGCCGACCGAATCATTTTTCGTAAATTCCCCATCGTTTGTCGTGTAAAAATCTTTAAGCGCTTCAACCTTGCCTTCAGCCGAGATGAGCTTGCTGCCCGCCAGAGATTCCAGACTGAGCGGGATCCCGAATACCGCCTCTTCCGGAATCAACTTCAGTTTGCCTTCCGTATAAATGTAGGATTTGCCCGTCGCATTATAGACAACCTCGTCACGTAAGCCAAGTTCATCAATCAGTTGATCCATGTTGGGCTTTCTGGTAACCATGGAATCGGCACCGGCTTCCATGAAGAATCCGTTTCGGGAGATTGTATTGATTTTTCCGCCTAATTTTCCATACGATTCCACAACCACAATGCGGGCATCCAGCTTCCGCTCCGCAATTTGGCGATTTAAATAATAGGCCGCCGAAAGACCCGTAATCCCCCCGCCAACAATAACGACTGTTTTCAATACCCTTCCACCTCGATTAGAGAACTGTTTCACATACTAATTAACATGATACCCTAATTGCCTATACGGAAACAATGACAAGGGTGGCAATGCAAAAATGAAAACCCGGCCAGTTCGGCCAGGTTTTTTCGGGCGGATTAATTTTCGGCTCCGGTATAGATCAGAATGGCATCCCGCAGAAATTCAGCCGCTCCCGGCCGGGCCCGGTCATCGTAGTAGGCCTTAAAACGCTCATCGGCCACGTACATTTGCGCCAAACCCGCATGCGCATCCTTGGAGTATTGATCCCAGTAAAACGTCAGCCATTGCCGGTGCATATTGGCGGCCTCTTGTGCGGAAGCTCCGGCAGGATCGCCGGATTGCATTCCTTCCTCAAGGGCGGCAAACATCTCTTTTTCCAGTGTCTGTACTTTCTCATACTCCGCCTCGGTCATATGTTTAAGCTTGGCATTCGATTTGTCGACCGTTTCATTGCCGTATTTCTCGCGGATTTCGGTACCGTACTTCTCTTCGTTCTCGTCGATCAGCTTCTGCTTGAAGCCATCGAATTTTTCTTTATCCGACATGGTTATTCTCCCTTCATTCATAGCGATCGTTCTATCCACATTCGCAATTAACGCATCCAGTTGCTTTTTCCTGTCGAGGAGCCGCTCACGATGTTCGATCAGCGCCCGGGTTCCGTCAAAGCGAGGATTGGTGACGATGGCCTTAATTTGTTCCAGGGGAAAATCAAGCTCCCGGTAAAACAAAATTTGCTGCAGCCGGTCCACCTCCGCCTGACCATAGATCCGGTACCCGGATGAACTCATCCTCGCCGGCTTGAGAATGCCAATTTCATCGTAGTACCGCAGCGTTCTGGTGCTTATCCCCGCAAGACGCCCCAACTTCTGAACCGTATATTCCATGTGTTCACCTCCTGACATCCTCAATGTACACCTTTCCGCAACGTCAAGGTCAACCCCTAAAATAAATTTACCCTAAAACCAGGGAAAGCTCGCACTACGTATAGATTCGAGCTGTATCGTGCCATTCACTTCGGTGCTCTCTGATACACTGCAGCACTTTGTTTCTCAAATTAAGTTTGGTTACTCAGGTGCGGATGCGATGCTTACCGCTCTGGCGGGCTTTGTTGCTCTGGTGACGTAGTTGCTCTGGTGGACTTTGTTGCTCCGGTGCGGTAGTTGCCTTGGTATGCTTTATTGCTCGAGCGAGTTTTGGCAGCTTTGATTACGTTTTTGTTTCTCTGGTCCGATGTTGTGTTCATTTATGCTGGAATGCGTAATATTCTATGTACTAAGTTCTGTTGAACCCTCTCCTTTCCCCTGGCTAACGGACATAAGCGACCTTAAAGTACTCAAAAACTCAAGCTCAAAAATCTAACGGACACAGGAGACGTTATTTGCATGATTTGAGCCCAAAAAGGATAGATTTCACCCTATTAAGGTCTCTGGTGTCCGTTAAATTTCGAAAAGGGCGAATTAATACGATTTAACGTCTCTCCTGTCCGCTAGAAGTCTGAGATCCACTCAAGGAACAACTACTGAAGACGAGATTCGAAGCTAAACAAAAAATCCCATCCTGGCTAACAGGATGGGATTCCAGAATTGACGCGAAGCTGCGTTAATTCGGCTTACCAAGCGTAAGCTTGAGGGGCCTCTCCAACCATCCAAGTGTCGGCGCATTTTGTAGGAGGACAGTCCGGCCCCATTGTTCGGACCGTCATTTTGATCGTTCATTTCTCCGTAGCACAATGGGTAAAATATTCCATTGTCTTCACTTTAAGCCTAGCCTGTCATATACCCTTAGTTCCAGGCTGCACGTAACTTCCAGTAATCAGTTTTCGAAACGTCTTGATTTTACGTTTACACCACCACCCTTCCATCTCGCTCACATTCTGGTATCATGAAATATAGCCAAAATTTTTGTATTCAGGAAGGTAAGCCATGAGTTCAACCTTAACGCAGCGGATTATCAAATTGCTTTGCGGTCGGATTTCTTATGACCGGGGCGAAGCTTATTTCCGTCAAAAAAAAGTTCACTTTACACATACCGATCCGGAATCCGGCCAGTATCAGGCTATGGTGCACGGAACCGATTTCTACCGCGTATATGTGCACATAGACCTCAATGGAGACGTTACTGCGGAATGCAACTGCCAGGCATTCGTGTCCTATAACAACTACTGCCAGCATATTGCCGCCGCACTGCTCGGCATCCACGAAATGCAGAACGGCGCTTTCGAGCCGGTGCATTCCGTATCTTTGCTGCATCCGGATAACCGGCCGTTGGCGGCTTTGGACTCGGCTACCCATCATACCAACCAAACCGTTCCAAGCGGTCAACCCGACGATTCGACAGTCCGCGATCCCATCCAGCGTCGGGGAGGCAGTTCAACCCGCGATGTCTGGCTGACCCGGGACATGATGGGGCTGTTCGACCCCAAAACTTCGCGGCGGATTCGCAGGGAGACCCGGTTTGACTCCCGTGCCCGCTTGCAAACGGAGTTTATCTTAAAGCCGGTCTCCTACGGCGTAGGCAAGCATTTACTCGGGCTTGAGCTAAAAATCGGAAACAAGCGGCTCTATATTGTTAAACATATCCGAGAGTTTCTCGAAAAAATTGAAGCTGTCCACCCCTATCTCTTTTCCGAACATTTCACGTATGACCCTGACCATCATAGCTTCGAAATAAACGATGATGACATCATCCGCCAGCTTGTCACCATCTCTCGTAATGAGCAGCTTTACAGGGAGAGCTCACCTACACATGGTTACCCGGGCAGACGATCCGGAGACGACCGTATGCTGATTCTGCCTCCCTATGCTTGGGGTGCCCTGTTGCCCAAGCTCTTGGCCGCCTCCTCCGTGAAACTTGATCTCGGACCCGGGCGAACGTGGAATATGACCCTATCCGATGAGCCGCTACCGGTGCAATACTACTTCGATCCATCCGACGAGGAAGGTTACCGGCTCGGTATTCAAGGTTTGGACGAGCTGACGATTCTCGAAGCGTACGGACTGGTTCTTTCCGGGGGAGTCCTGCTGAAACTGCCGGAAGACGGCTGCCGCCGGCTGGCCGAGATGAAGAGCATGCTGGATGCCTCGCGCAGGCATCATATTCATATTGCTGCCGAGCAAATCGAACCGTTTATGCAAAAAGTGCTTCCCGGCCTTATGAAGCTCGGCAACGTAACGATCGCGGAGTCGGTAGCCGACCGCATGGTGCGCACTCCGCTGAAAGCCCGTCTGTACCTGGACCGGGTACACAACAGGTTGCTGGCCGGCCTTGAATTCCAATACGGGGATATTGTGCTTAATCCCCTGGAGGAAGGCGCTGTGCGCGGCACCGATCTGATCCTGCTGCGCGATGACGATCAGGAACGCAGCATCCTGGATTTGATGGACGAGAGTTCCTTTATTAAAACGGAAAGCGGTTATTTTCTGGATGATGAAGACGCCGAATACGATTTCCTGATGCATGTCGTTCCCAAACTGGAGAAAATGCTGGACGTTTATGCCACGTCGGCAGTCAAAGTCCGAATCCGCCCGGTCTCAACGCCTCCTAAAGTTTCGGTTCAAATGGACGAACGGACGAACTGGCTGGAAATTAAATTTGATCTGGGCGGTATTTCCGAGCAGGACATTCGCGGAATCCTGCAGGCATTGGAGGTCAAACGCAAATACTATCGTTTGCCAGAAGGCGGGCTGATGCCGCTCGAGAGCGATGAATTCAAACAAATCATCAATTTCATGAACGACATCGGTCCGCACCGCTTAATCGAAGACGGAACCGGCTTCCGCGTACCGATTACCCGCGGTCTGCATCTGTTGGATGAACAGCGGTACGGCAACGTCATTAAGCTCGGGAAAAGTTTCCGCCAGCTCCTGCATCATATTAAAAATCCGGACAATCTGGATTTTCCGGTCCCCGACCGGTTGGTGCCAGTGCTGCGGGACTACCAAACCTATGGCTTCCAATGGATGAAAATGCTCGCAAAGTACCGGTTCGGCGGTATTCTAGCTGACGATATGGGACTCGGCAAAACGCTTCAAAGCATCGCCTTTCTTGTCTCCGTGCTGCCGGAAATCCGTGCCCAGGAGCTGCCGGCTATCATTGTAGCCCCTGCTTCGCTGGTATACAACTGGCGCAACGAACTTAAGAAATTCGCGCCGGAAATCCGCAGCGTCATTGCCGACGGCAGTAAGGGAGACCGGCTCCGCATCATTAACAACTCGGAGAATGCGGATGTCGTCATCACCTCTTACCCGCTGCTGCGCATGGATATCGAACAGTTTGCCGCCAAATCGTTTCATACTCTTTTTCTCGATGAAGCCCAAACCTTCAAGAACCATACGACGCAGACGGCGCAGGCGGTCAAAACGCTTCAGGCCAAACATCGTTTCGCCCTGACTGGCACGCCTATCGAAAACGCGCTGGAAGAATTGTGGTCGATCTTTGATGCGGTATTCCCGGCTTTATTTCAAAGCCGCAGACAGTTCAACGAATTGAGGCGGGATCAAGTCGCCAAAATGATCACCCCGTTCCTGCTTCGCCGCTTAAAAATCGACGTACTGAAGGAACTTCCCGAAAAGATCGAATCCGTGCAGGCCTCCGAACTGCTCCCGGATCAAAAGAAGCTGTACGCCGCTTACTTGGCTAAGTTACAGCAAGATACGCTCAAACATTTGAACGAGGAAGACGGCTTCCAGAGAAACCGTATCCGCATCTTGGCCGGCTTAACCCGGCTGCGCCAATTATGCTGCCACCCTGCCCTGTTTGTTGAGAACTACGAAGGCGGCTCCGCCAAATTCGAACAGTTGCTGGAAATCGTTGGTGAGGCTCTTAGCGCCGGTAAACGATTGCTGATCTTTTCGCAGTTCACCGAAATGCTCCGCCTGATCGGAAGGGAACTTGGATATAAGGGCGTACCTTTCTTCTATCTCGATGGAAAAACTCACTCCGCCGAGCGCGTAGAACTTTGCAACAGATTTAACGACGGGGAACGCGACTTGTTCCTGATTTCCTTGAAGGCTGGAGGAACCGGGCTGAACCTGACCGGAGCGGACACCGTCATTCTTTACGATCTGTGGTGGAATCCTGCCGTCGAGCAACAAGCGGCTGACCGGGCCCACCGGATCGGGCAAAAAAATATCGTTCACGTCATTCGCCTCGTTACGGAAGATACCGTCGAAGAAAAAATGTTCGAGCTGCAGCAAAAGAAGAAAGATCTGATCGATGAAATCATTCAACCGGGACGAGAATCCGTATCGACTCTGACGGAACAGGAAATTCGCGACATTTTAATGATTTGAACCCGCCCTCTCAGGAGGGCTTTTATTTTCGCGAATGAAATCTTCGCCTTTTAGATTGACCGACGCATGAACATGTTACAATAATGACAAAGCAACCTAGCTTCTTCCCGATTTTACTTCCTGGTGATAGAATTATTGAATATTGGGATGTTTGCACTTCATGTCATTATGTAATTATTTCACGGGATAAAGGAGCTCCACATGGAAGCACAATACCAGATTTCCTACTGCTATCACGGAAAAATGCAATGCGAGCCGGCCTACTTCTGGGGACCTGGAATCAAGGAGCAGTACAAGTTGCTCTTTATCCACAATGGGCGGGGCGAATATCATTTCAACGGGCGAACTTACAATTTGGAAAAAGGACAGGGGTTTGCTGTCTACCCCGAGATGATTTGTTTTATGAAAGCGGATGACGGAGATCCGTGGTTCTACTCCTGGATAGCATTTGAAGGCCGGGACGCCGAAACCTTGCTGGAGAATGCCCTATTGGACAGAGACAACCCCGTGTTCGACTTTTCCCAGCCGGCCTGGTTCGATGCCTATCTTCAAGAGTTTGATTCAGCATGCAAGAAGAAGAATCTTCATGGACTGGCCCTTCAGAGCACCCTTTACCGTTTCTTTGCCGATTGGCTTGATACCATGATGGTCCATCGCAACCCGGTAAATTCATCTTCTTCCAAAGAACGTTACGTAAATCAATCGATCGAATATATCCGCATGAACTATTACAACTCGGTTAGCATTTCTGAAATCGCCCGGATCGTCGGTATCGACCGCGTTTATCTTTCTACCCTGTTCAAGGAGAAAATGAGCGTGTCACCGCAAAAATATTTGTTGCAGTTCCGGATGAACAAAGCCTGCGAGCTGCTGGGAAACCGTAACCTATCCATAGCGGACGTTTCCCGGTCTGTCGGATATGGAGATCCCTTACTCTTTTCCAAAATGTTCAAAAAAGTTACGGGATTGTCCCCCTCTCATTTTCGAGAGCGCCTGCATGCCTGATGATTTCATATCAAATTAAAAAAGCCGGATCATCAGTTGACCCGGCTTCTTCTATAATTGAAAATTATGGTGTCGACGCTGCGTACACCTCAAACTCATACAACGAGTATCCGTAAGACGTTCCCCGAACGGTTCCGAACATTCTTACGAAACGCGCATTTTGTGGAGCGAAAGTGATGTTATCTTCGCCTCCGTCTCCGTTCGTCGTCGTATTCACATCGGTCCAGTTGACCGGACTTGACCCTGTATCACTTGATACTTGGATTTTGTACTGTGTGGCGTAAGCCGCCTCCCACCGCAGTTTCACTGCCGAGATATTCTGAACGCTGCCCAAATCGACATAGATCCATTCCGGATCGCTTCCTTCATTGCTGGCCCATCGTGACATGAGATTTCCGTCAAAAGCTTTGTCCGCCTCAAATCCGGTACCTTCAATCGTGCTGGTTACGGCCTGTTTATTTAATGCCAAATTAGTGACGGGAGGCTGGGTTTCCGCTGTTGGAACCCACCAGTTTCCGGATATAAATAACATGTTCAGCAAATTGTACGTATCGCTGAAATAGTCTTCCTTCTTGTTCTTCATCCAATCCCAACCTGCATTCACCCAGGCCTGGTTGGAGCTGTTCGCGGCGCCTGCGGAGATAAACGGTGACACGAAAACCGCCGTGGCATAATCGCCGATTGCGGTACCATTCATTTTGTATCCATTTTTAATATTTGCCGGCGAACCGTTGGTCTTGGTTTTTATCCAGGCCGACAACTTATCTGCTGCAGCCTTGCCTCTCGAATCTCCGTAAAATGCATAATCCATCACGATTCTTAAAGGAAAACGGCTGGCGTTATAGTAATATTGATTCGTTTCTTTAAATTCATCGAGATACCACTCTGGCGCCGGTTTGGGCGGGTTGTCGACCACAAAATCGGAGATTAGCCCGGTTGAAGAAGAATAGCTGGTCGTGAACTGTTCATAGACCGAATAGAGATGATCGATCACCTGAATCCAGACCGGATCACCCGTCACTTCATAAAACGCGCGGAAATGGCTCAGCATCCAATCCGAAGGCC
The DNA here is from genome assembly GCF_003337355.1 of Fontibacillus phaseoli. GTDB lineage: Bacteria > Bacillota > Bacilli > Paenibacillales > Paenibacillaceae > Fontibacillus > Fontibacillus phaseoli. The sequence goes on from NZ_QPJW01000010.1 coordinate 22,414, forward strand.
GCGTATTCAGCGCATCTTTAGAATCCCAATCCCCAAGGTTCAGCCTGTAGTTCGTGGTTACGTAACTGGCCTTAATTCCGTCCGTAATCATTTTCTTGGCTTCGTTCAAATAATTGACGGTTCCATCCGATCCCCATTGCTGATGCGCCAAAATTAGGGAGTAAGCGATGTCCAGGTCCCCATCCGTAGCCGAACCGAAATGACCTTGGGCTTGCACGCTGTCCGCAACGACCCAGCCCATCAGATTCGGGTTGCCGGAGCTTTTGTAAGCCCTTGCAGTTTTAAACAAGCCATTGAAGATAGTTTGGGCGTTAGAATCATGTCCGGCCATCAAGACCGTAATAATCATGCCGTAACCTTGTCCTTCCGAGGAGCCTAAAGCTGTAAAACCGTCCGGGTCGCCTGTTATATTGCCCTTCACATAATATCCGCCAGGCAGTGACGTTAAATTATTCTTCAGATAAGTCGACTTCCAGTAGTCATAATAAGAAGAAACCGATTGGTTCATAGTGCTCTGGGTGATGTGATTAGGCTTGATCATTCCGGGATAATTGACTTGCTGGGGAAACGGTTTGCTGATTCCGGCTGCGGAGGCGTTTGGAACGGATATTACAGAGCCGGCCGGGATTAATAGCGCCAGAACTGTCAGCATCAGAAGCTGTTTCAATCTTAGGCTTGGCTTTTTGGGGCGGTTACCAGGGGTACTTGCTTTTGTCCTTGTTAAATACATGATCATTCCTCCTTGAGTAGTAAATAATTGAACTACACTAGCGGAACACTTCTTAGCAAGGATGTCCTATATAGGTATCTTATTACAAATATTGAAAAATATAAACATCTAAGGCTCATGTTCCTTCAAAATGTTTGTAAATGGAGGTATCGGGTAACTATAAATAAGGAATTACCACAGTTCAGTCACAGAAGGAGGAATTTAACATGCCGCATCAAGATAACGAACAATACCGTGACGAATCCGAACTCCGGAATAAACTGGATCATGAAGGGGATTCGCTGGCCGAGAAGAAGAAAATGAAGAACGGCGTAGATATCGAACCGGAAGCCGATGAGTGGGTTGCCAAACCGGTAGCTTCTACGGATTCGGATTCCTCAAAACAATAATATTGCTACCTTAAGCCGCCCGTTAATATCGGGCGGTTTTTTGTTGTTTTCGAAGCTGGCGCCAATGGGTAGGGTGCTCAAGGGAGCAACTCCCAAATATTGCCTCCTATGACGGAAGTGTACCCTCTTGACTTTGCCCTTAGGGTAAAGTTTACAGTATGGATAGAAGAATACAATAGTCAAAGCATAGAGGTGGTTTAGTGTTATCTATTGGAGAGTTCTCAAATATATGTAAAGTGTCTACAAAGACGCTTCGTTATTATGCTGAAATAGGGCTAATTCTGCCTGATGAAATCAACCCAGAAAATGGTTATAGATATTATTCTATCGAACAATTAGAAACGATGTTATTTATCAACCGCCTAAAATCATACAATTTTTCTTTAGAACAAATTAAAACAATACTTGAATCAGAAGAATCACAGGACGAAAAACTTTACTTGGCACTTAACAGAAAGAAAAAAGAAATTGAGAAACAAGTACAAGAATTTGAAAAAACTTTAGACCAACTAAATATTGATATATCAAATTTGAAACAAGGCAAGTCAATTATGTCATATCTGGAAAGCATTGAGGTTCAACTTGTAGAAGTACCCATGATGTATCTTCTATCTATCCGAAAAATGGTTCATGAATACGATTTTGCTGAAGAATATGGTAATTGCTTTAGTAAATTATTCAGGAAAATTGCAGACGACAAATTAACTTTGCTTGCTCCACCAATGGTGCTTTTTCACAGTGCAGAATTTAGTCCATTTGGTTTAGAGACTGAATTTGCTATTCCAGTAAAAGAGTGTGTTACAGGTACAAGGGATTTTTACCCAGGACTATGCTTAAAAACAGTTCTATATGGCTCTTATTCCGACCTACCTTCCGTATACACTAAACAAAGTGAATGGGCAGAAAAGGAAGGCTATGAATCTAGCAACGCTCTTTATGAAGTATATGTAACTGACCCCTCTCAAGTTTCAAAAGAAAGTGAGTTTATAACTGAAATTTATTATCCTGTCAAAAAGAAAGCTAAGCTAGAAAGACAATAATTGATAAAGGAGTAAATGATATGAATCAAGAAAAAGTCACAGAATTGGAAAAGAAAATAAACAATGATTATAGCAATATTGCAGGCATGGTTGTACTAAAAGAAGGTGAAATTCGATATGAAAATTACTTTAATGAATGCACTGCTGCTAGCCGAATCCATGTTTATTCAGTAACAAAAAGTATTATCTCCATATTGATTGGGATTGCCATGGACAAAGGTTACATCAAAAGTATCAACCAGAAAGTAATAGATTTTTTCCCGGATTACATAGTTAAAAGAAGTGAAAAAACAATACAGAATGTTACACTTAATAATTTACTGACAATGACAGCTCCGTATAAATATAAGTTATTTACACCCTACATAAAGTATTTCACAAGTGATGACTGGGTAAAATTTAGTCTTGATTTATTAGGAGGTAGGGGGCAGATAGGGGAATTTAGATACACTCCCCTCATAGGACCAGATATTTTGTCGGGCATCCTTGTAAAAGCAACTGGGCAATCTGTATTTGAATTTGCAACAGAAAATTTATTCTCGCCACTGGGAATTACTGTTGAGAGTAACGTGAATTTTCATAGCAAAGAGGAACAACTCGCATTTAATAAAGCTAAAAATATCAGCGGCTGGGTTGCAGACAAGGCTGGAGTAAATACAGGAGGATGGGGTCTTACTCTCTCTCCTACGGATATGGCAAAAATAGGCCAATTATATTTAGATGGCGGAATGTGGAATGGAAAACAAATTGTATCGACAAGATGGATAGACGAGAGTACAAAAGAACATAACCGATGGGAAAAACTTAATCTGTCCTATGGATATTTATGGTGGGTAGAGAATGGGAATGGATATGCAGCTATGGGAGATGGAGGAAATGTGATTTATGTCAATACAAAGAAAAAAATAGTAGTTTCTATTGTTTCTCTTTTTGTGCCAAAGGTCAAGGATAGAATAGAACTTATTAAAGAGCATATTGAGCCCATGTTTGAAAATTGTGTATAGAAATAATAACTGGGAAAACCTCTGCCCCATCGGGAATTAAAAAAACCGTTGTTGCGGCGGCTAGATAGGTATGTGTTGTATAGAAGAAAGTAACCAAACGGCGTTTTTGAAAAAAGTCGAAGCCCCCGTTCTATTTATCGGAGGGCTTGGTAGGTACGCCCTTTTTATAAGACACGGCAGCATTCAAGTAGGAATGTTGCCGTGTTTTATTATGCCAATTTTGAGCAATGCGAAAGGCCGTTAAATAGGGAGTTTATGCTTTCCTTTAGGACACTGTCCTAAACCGGAAGGGTTAAACCGTTACCAAATCGAATACTTGTTTATTATATGATAATTATCTTAAGGGGGCAGAGCATTATGGGCGTGTTTGCAAACAATTTGTTAAGCGGTAAGGTCATCTTAATTACCGGTGGAGGTAGCGGACTTGGCCGGGAGATGGGCAGCCGGTTTCTGGAACTGGGCGCGAAGCTCGCCATTTGCGGGAGGCGTGAGGATGTACTGAGACAAACTGCTGAGGAGCTCAGCCACGGCAATAATCAAGGTAAGTTTGAGATCTATTATAATACTTGCGACGTCAGAGATCCGGAGCAGGTCCGAGACCTGGTCTCAGCCGTTGAGGAGCGGTTCGGCAGAATCGACGTGCTTATCAACAACGCCGCCGGCAATTTCATCAGCCCGACGGAAAGATTGTCCCCCCGCGCCGTAGACGCCGTGCTGAACATTGTCCTGCACGGCACATTTTACATGACCCTGGAAGTCGGCAAGCGCTGGATTGACCGTCAACAAACCGGGACGATGCTCAATATTGTAACGACCTATGCCACCACCGGCTCCGGTTACGTCGTTCCGTCAGCGGCGGCCAAAGCCGGTGTGCTGGCTTTGACCCGGTCGCTGGCCGTCGAATGGGCGCCTTATGGCATCCGTCAGGTGGCAATTGCCCCTGGCTCATTCCCCACAGACGGAGCGTGGTCCCGTCTCTCCCCCACGACCTCACTTGAAGAAAAAATGATGTCGCGAATTCCCCTGGGGAGAACCGGATCGCCGGATGAGCTTGCGGACTTGGCCACCTTCCTCATTTCGGATGCTGGAGGGTATATCAACGGGGAAGTCGTTACGATCGATGGCGGGGAATGGCTTCGAGGGGCCGGTCAGTTTAATGATCTTTCTGAGCTCACCGCCGAGGAATGGGATGATATTGCCAAACTGACCCGGAAAGGAAAATAAACGGGATCGCCGAGTTATTTCAGTAATCCGGCTTCCCGCAACAACCCGCAAACCACATCAACCTGGTACCGGACGCGTTCCACCTTGTCCAGGCTCCAGCAAGTTTCGACCGTAACCGCCCTTGATTTCAAAACTCGTGCGGCTGCCGTCCGGGATGAGCCGGGCAGTTCATGCAGTCGCAAATTGAAATGACGCGATTTCAGGGGAATCGTGAGGTTAAGGCTACGGATCAAATTTCGCAAAGCGGGCACAGCTCGGCTGCGCGGTTGGGTGATCAGCGTTTGTCCCAATGCTTTTGAATTGCTCTGGGACAATCCGTTCGCTTCGTGCAAATCCAGATACCATGAGGGCTCCAGACGTTCTGCTAGTTGATAAAGGGCTGAAGCCAAGGGATGGCCCGCCTTTTTACCGGGTCCTCTCGGAAACGTCCGGTTCAAATCGGGAACGCCGCGAATTCTTTTACGGTAAGCGGTTTGATGAACGATCGGGACGATCACCAGCCTCCCTTTTTGAAGCACAAGTTCTCGGGAAGACAGCCTGTCGACCAGCTGTTTTGCGGCCTGAATGCTCGCCGTCTCATTTCCGTGAATCCCGGCTACCACCATCACCGTCGGCCCCTTCCGCCTGGTTTGGAAATCATAATAAGGAGTAGCGTAAGACGACCCGGACGCCAACCCCTTTTTCTGAATCGGCACGAACCTCACCTCCGCTATTTTTCGTACCCCTTCGATTTATCTTTGGTTACTATCGTATTCCATTTTGCGTTAACAGCTTGGACCTCTACCCGGTCCTGTCCAAAAAGAGCGAATCTATGAACAAAATACCCCCTTGCTCCAAACTCCACCTCGCGCTGCCCCATTCAAAGTACAATAGTTACTCAACCCTTTGTACCTCGTCCCTAACCAATGTTACTCTTCACGGCCTTAATCCTGGGAACTAATCATTTGTGCCTGACTCATCAGTACCTTACGCCTCGCCGACCAATTAACTGGATTTCCTCCAGATAATTTTCCATTAGTATCCCCTTTGACTTAAATAAATGGAAAAACTACATCTATCAACGCAGGTTATCGGCCTCACAAGCATATTCGGCTAAATTAACTGGAGGTTTTCCAGTTAATTTGTGTACCACACACTTTTGCGGATAATTAGCTGTAGGTATTCCAGTTAGTTAATAATTTCTTCAATGGCAGCTCTGACCAGTAACAAAGTAAAACCGCCGGAGAAATTTCTCCGACGGTTTCTTATCCACCAACGCCAAAGCGCTAAGGTTATATTTCATTGCACTATAAAGCGTTTATACAACCAAATGGAGCATGAGAGCCAGAATCCCCCTGCAAAGTAAGCCCCGAGCACATCGCTTGGGTAATGCACGCCAAGGTAAATTCTGCTCAAGCCGATGGTGACAATGAACATAAGGCTGAGCAAGATTAGTATAAACCGTCTTTTCCTGCCGGGAAGATGCCGCCAAAGCAAATAGGCAAGCGTTCCGTAAAGACAAAAAGCTACCATTGAATGCCCGCTTGGAAAACTGTAGCCGGTCACCTCAATCAAACGGTGAAACGTTGGACGTTCCCGGATAAAACAGATTTTGAGCAAACTGTTAAGGATCGCAGAACCAAGCATCGTGCAACACAAAAGCAGCAGTTCTCTGCGATGCCCCAACACTCCGTATAAAAAAGTCATGGCAATGAGGGTAATCAAGGCTACCGATGTTCCATTGCCGATGCTAGTAAAAAACTCCATAACTCCGGTTAGACCCGGTGCTTCCCTCCCCTGAACGGCATCGATCAAAGTCCGATCGAACTGGCTTATCTGGCCGCTTTGCACGGCAACAGCAATTACGGTGAATGCAACTGCACATATCAGCCCGGTAATCGCTGTAATAGGCATGGATCTACTGGATTTCATCTTCTACCCCACCTAGGCTCCAAAGGAACGAAGAAAACCGGCCGCCTGCTCCCGCTCAATACGAAAGTCTTTAAGATCCAGTGTGCGTATATTGCGTCCTCTACTCCTTCATAATGCTGGTCATCATACTGAAACATTATTTTCTTAATCCTCTCTGCCGATGTAGACAAGTATTCGTCTTATGAGTATAACCCTTTGAAATCACATCTTCCAAATTTTACGCTTGGTTTCAACTCTTGCTGCAAATCGGAACCGGGGTGAAAAAGGAGTTCCAACACGGAAGGTGATCAAGAGAACCCACAAAAAAATAAGGCATACGGTGCACAGCACCGCAGCCTTATAGTCACATCTCAGCCAATACGGATGACTTTCCTAAAGTCGCGGAGGAAAATCCGCCTCTGTTTTCCCCTTATTCTTATAGCGGGAAAGCAGATAGATAGACAAATATAATACGATAAACAACACCATAAAACCTGCGGAATATAAATACATCTGCGCATAGTTCGTGGCGGATGCGATGGCACCGAGAATGATTGCGCCGATAGCAACACCAAAGTCGGTGGAATTATAAAACATACTGTTCGCGGCTCCATATTGTTCCGGTGAGGATGTACGCAACATCCATGCCTGTATCGTCGGCTGAATCGCTCCGAAGCCGAGCCCGTACAACAAAGCCGAAACCACGAGCATCGGCAGCGTTGCAGCAAAGGAAAGCACCGTCATGCTGACAACAACCAGCAACGCCGCCGGGATCAATACCGCGGCATGTCCCCGGCGGTCGAACACCCGTCCGGAGATCGGACGGATAATAATGATCGTTACCGCATTGAAGAGGAAAAACAAACCAACCTGTTCCAAATGAACGAATTCGCCGAACAAAGCGATAAAACTGAGCAACCCGCTGTATGTGATCGACAGAACCATGTTTAACAATGCCGGGAACAACAGCTTGCGGTTGAAGGGTGTGCGAGAGATCGGGTTTGACGTTCCGCCTTTCAAATTTTCGCGAGAAACCACCTTTGCCGCTCCCTCTCCATTATTGATTCGCGTTGCGCGCGGTATGGAGCGTGTCAGTATAAGAATCGGAAGAATCACGATGACGGTGACAGTCCCGATTATAGTGAGCGTGCCAAAACCGGACTGCTTCATCACATTCAATCCGATCATCGGGCCGATCGACATGGCCAGACTTGAAGACAGACCAAAGTACCCGATTCCTTCCCCCATACGCCGAAGCGGGATGATTTGCGATACAAGGGTCGGAAGGATCGTACTCGCGATCCCGAACCCGACGCCGTACCCTGCCCGCATGATTAACAGCGTTCCAACCGATCCGGCAAAAACATAGATACCGGTCGTAACGGCTGCAATAATCAATCCGGTGAATATCAGCACATTGCGTGAGTATTTTTTCAATAAAGCTGCTGTCAGAAAACGAGTAAGTATAGCTGAGATGGCAAAGACGCTGGTAACCAGACTGACTTGCAGATCTCCGGCTTGAAACTGATTTTTGACGTAAGCCGGAAAAGACGACAACAACATTTGCAAATTTAAAAACAATAAAAACGAACAAAGCGTTAGTGAAATAAACGACTTTGTCCAAAGCGCTCCCTTATGTTCTTCTTGATGCATAATTTTTCTCCCATCCTACTCTGTTCTTTTCTATTCTTTATTATCTATAATCTCACTGACATGATCGTTAATTCGCAAGAGCAGCTCGGTAAGCAGGGCATACTCTTCTCCGGTTAAACAGGATTTGACTTCTTCGGTTACTCCCTCCTCGATCCGCATCGTTTCGCGAATCAACGATTTTCCCCGTTCCGTACTGTAGACCAGAAAAGACCTCCGGTCCTGCAAGCCCGTTTGTTTGTACACCAAACCCTTGCTTTCCAGATGATCCAGAATTCGCGTCGTTGTCGGCTTGTCCTTTCCGGTTCGTGCCGCTATTTCGCGTTGTATCATGCCTTCGGAGCGATCGATCTGGTGCAGTACCGACCATTGTTCCGGCGTAATGTCATATGCTTTCAACCCTTTTTGTAAAAGGGATGCGATTTTCCGGTAAGTTACCCCCATAATAAACCCGATGGCTAAACTCTTGTCTTGATCTTCTGTGGTCATGAATCCTAATCCTCTCTTTTCTATTGGTTGTTCAAACAACTATATCTAAAACAACTAAATATGTCAAGACGGTGAAAACAAGCCGCTATTTAAGATGAATTGTTTTCCATGCTTTCAAACAATGAGAATTTAAACATGAATAGCCCGCCTCGGCTCCGTCCCGGGCGGGCATTTACAGATGATCAGAGCACTCGAAACGTTCCCGTTCCGAAGGCGCAAAGCGTTCCGTCCTCCAGACGGGCGAATGCTTGGGCGGTAATCGACTTGTGCGAAAGGTGAACAAGTTCCGCCGTCACTAGAAGACGGCCCTGACTGGCTTTGGTGACATAATTCAGATTCAGGTTCGTCGTCACTACGCTGGCTTCGGGTTTGGCGATCATCGCGAGCAGACCCATGGCCGAGTCGATGATCGTCGCATGTACTCCGCCATGTAAAATACCGATCAAGTTCAGGTGAAGCGGTTGGATTTCAAGGGAGACAACGACCTGGCGATCGCTCACCGACTCAATAGTACAGCCCAGCACATCCCAGAAGGTTCCCTTCGCTGCTTCATTCCACTGCTCCCACTTCGGATGCATCTTAAATGAATTCGTTTCCATAATTTCAACCTCCTAACCGATTACTCATTCGGGGTAGGCACTTTCCTTGTCATCGTCCATTATGCTCCCGGTTCGTTAGGGCTTCGCCCCATTTCTTCTTCAATCAGCTTACGGCGCAGCACTTTGCCCGCGAGGGTTTTAGGAAGGCTGGCCCTGAATTCGTACACCTTCGGAACTTTATAAGCAGCAAGCTTCTCCTTGCACCAGCGTTTCAAATCCTCGGCATCCGGCTTGGATCCCGCTCTCGGCACAATATAAGCTTTCACCGTTTCCCCGCGGTAAGGATCAAAAATTCCGGCCACAATGGCCTCTTCCACATCGGGATGCTCGAAGAGCACCTCCTCCACTTCCCGCGGATAAATATTGTAGCCGCCTGCGATGATGAGATCCTTTCGGCGGTCCAGAATGTAAAAGAACCCGTCCTCATCCATCCTCCCCAGATCCCCCGTCAAAAGCCAGCCCTCTTTCAGACATTTGTAGGTCTCTTCAGGCTGATTCCAATAGCCCCTCATCACCTGAGGGCCTTTTACCGCAAGCTCGCCGATTTCGCCGACCGGAACTTCCTCCAAAGTATCCGGCTGCACGATTTTAGCCTCGGTATCTGGAAACGGAATGCCGATCGAGCCGGTTTTCCGCTTCTCCCAAATATTGTTGGCATGCGTCACCGGCGAAGCTTCGGTTAATCCGTAGCCTTCGATCAGCTTCCCGCCGGTCAGCGACTCAAACCGGGTTTGCACCTCGAGGGGCAGCGATGCCGCTCCGCTGATGCATACATTAATGGAAGACAGATCGTATCCGTTGATTTCGGGATGGTTGATTATCGCCACATACATGGTCGGTGCGCCCGGAAAAACGGTAGGCTGCTTCTTATGGATCGTCTTCAGCACCTGGTTGATTTCAAACCGGGGAACAAGGACCAGCGTACCTCCCAGCGCAACCGCCTGGTTCAGCAAGACGGTCAGCCCGAATACGTGAAAAAAGGGCAGAGCGGCCATGTACCGCTCCTTGCCTATCCGTGAGCGGTAGAACCACAACTTTGTTTGCAGCGTATTGGCGACCAGATTGCTGTGGGTCAGCATGACTCCCTTGGCAAAACCGGTCGTTCCTCCGGTATATTGCAGCAGCGCAAGATCTTCATCCGGGTTCACTTGGACCTGAACGGGTACCGTAGAGGAACGCTTCAGCAAATCTTGAAAAGAAAGCACCCGATCCGTGTAAGTCACCTTAGCTGCCATGCCTTCTTTTTTAGCCTTAATGGGGTACAACAGGTTTTTCGGAAACGGCAACGCATCCTTAATTGAAGTAACGATGATGAATTCCAAGGGCTGCGAACCCATGGATTGTTGCACCCTTTGCACAAGTACATCCAGCGTAATAACGATGCGCGCCCCCGCATCCTTCAGCTGATGCTCCAATTCCCGCGGCATGTAAAGCGGATTGGTCATCACTACGATGCCGCCCATCAGTAAGGTGCCGTAGTAAGCGATCACCGCTTGAGGACAGTTCGGGAGCATGATCGCCACCCGGTCCCCTTTGCCTATCCCGAGCCGCTGCAGCGCATCGGCAAACCGGTAACTTTTCTCCAGAAGCTCGGCATAGGTCGTCTTTTTCCCCAAAAAATCAAGCGCCTCCACCTCCGGATATTGCGCTGCGGTATGAACGAGAAACTGGGCTAAATTTTGCTTCGGATATTCATGGGTCGGTGGTACTTCGGCAGGATAATGTTTTAACCATGGCTTGTTGGATAACATCGCCTTTCCTCCCATCCGATCAGCTTCACTACACCACGTATTTCTCTCCTTCAATCACTTTGGCCGCGATTTGGCGCTTTAATTCCAGCGTATTGACGGCGGGGCGTTTCGCAAGCTTCTTGAGGACGGACAACTGCGTCCGCAGCGTATCTCCGGTTTCCATCGTCGCCAGCACCTCTTTCGCCCACGATTCGATCAAGCCAAACTGCTCATGGATAAATGACGTCGTCATCGCAATCGCGGTCCCGGCTTTGCCTTCTCCTGAGCGGTCCATCATTTTCCGGGTACGGAAGAGAGCGCTTTCCATCGCAAAAATCGAAATCATGATATCGGCCAAGTGGCTCAATACTTCCTGTTCCCGCTCCAGATGCAACTGATATTTCTGTACGGCCTGCGCGCCGGCCATCAGGAAAATTTTCTTTGCCATGGCCAGCAAATGGGCTTCTTGTTCCAGAGTAGCCTCAAATTCCTTCGATGGCATCGGCTCCATGAGCTCCGACTGCAGCTTCATCGCCTTTTGCATCAGCGGCAATTCGCCCTTCATCGCCCGCTTGACCAGCGTACCGGGAATCAGCAGCCGGTTAATTTCATTCGTGCCTTCAAAGATCCGGTTAATCCGCGAATCGCGGTAGATCCGTTCGATCCGGTACTCCTGAATAAAACCGTAACCGCCGTGGATTTGAACGCCTTCATCCACCACGAAATCAAGAGCCTCCGAACCGAACACCTTGTTGATCGAACATTCCAACTGATATTCCGCGATTGCTTTGGCTGACTGGTAACCGACATCCTCACCGCTGTGATCCACCTCGGCGAGACCGACGTCAAACAACCCCGCAGTCCGGTATACCATGCTTTCCAGCACAAACGTACGGATGTTCATCTCCGCCAGCTTCTTGCCGATCAGCGGGAAAGACGATATCTTGCGGCCGAATTGGGTTCGTTCATTAGCATAAGCGGCGCTCAGCTCAATGGCATCCTTCGCCGCCCCTACGCATCCGGCAGCCAATTTGAAGCGCCCAATGTTCAGGATATTGAATGCGATCAAATGACCTTTGCCGACTTCCCATAACAAGTTCTCGACAGGCACATGGACATCCTCCAGAATCAGCGGACAGGTGGAAGAGCCTTTGATTCCCATTTTTTTCTCTTCCGGTCCGATGCTGACGCCCTGCATTTCCCGCTCAACGATGAACGTGCTGAAATCTTTGCCGTCCACCTTGGCATACACGATAAAAATGTCGGCAAAGCCCGCATTCGTAATAAACTGCTTCGTGCCGTTCAGCACAAAATGGGTGCCGTCCTCCGACAGCTTCGCCGTCGTCTTGGCGCCGAGCGCATCCGAACCGGAAGACGGTTCGGTCAGGCAATAGGCCGCGATTTTTTCACCGGTCGAGAGGCTCGGTAAATATTTTTGCTTCTGCGCCTCGGTGCCGAAATAAACAATCGGCAGCGTTCCGATCCCGACATGGGCGCCAAAGGAGAGCGCAAACGAGGAAGCCTTTGTCAGCTTCTCGTTAATGAGTGTCGTGCTCACTTTGTCGAGCCCCATCCCGCCGTAAGCTTCGGGGACATCGGCTCCAAGCAGTCCCAGATCGCCTGCTTTCCGCAGGAGGTCCACGGTCAAGCCGTAATTCAGCTTCTCCACCTCTTCGTCGCGGGGAGCCACTTCGCCTTCCACGAACTGCTCCGTCGTCTCGGCGATCATCCGCTGTTCTTCGCTGAAATCCTCCGGCGTCACGATTCCCCGGTAGTCCACATCCTCAATCACAAAACTTCCGCCAAGCACCTTATCCATCGTTTCATGACTCATTTGTGATCCTCTCCTTTTGCGATTTTTCAATACCCCACACGTCACGGACAAAGCTAATGACAGTCATCCGTTAAGTTCGATGCACTTTGCGCGTGGACCTCGAACACGCCGGCGGCCCCCATGCCGCCGCCGATGCACATCGACACGACGCCGTAACCGCCCCCGCGGCGGCGCAGCTCCTGAATGAGCGAGATGGTGAGCTTCGTCCCGGTGCAGCCGAGCGGATGACCGAGCGCAATCGCGCCGCCGTTGACATTGACCTTGTCTTCGTCAATGCCCAGCTCGCGGATGATGTGCAGGCATTGCGAGGCGAAAGCCTCGTTAATTTCGAACAGCGAGACGTCGTCCAGGCCTATCCCCGCCATGTCAAGCGCCTTCGGAATCGCCTTCACCGGGCCGACGCCCATCAGCTCCGGTTCCACGCCCGTTAAAGCGAAGGAGCGGAACGTAGCGAGCGGCGGCAATTCCAATTCCTCGGCCCGTTCCCGGCTCATCACGACGACCGCGGCTGCGCCATCGCTCATCTGCGATGTATTGCCCGCCGTTACCGTGCCTCCCGCCTTAAAGCCCGGCTTCAATTGAGCCAGCGCTTCCATGGTCGTATCCGCCCTCACGCCTTCGTCCGTATCGTACGTAATTGTCTTGCGCTCCAGCCTCCCTTGAGCGCCAATTTGAGAAAGCTCTGCGGTGACCGGAATGATCTCGTCCTTGAATTTCCCCTCCGCGATCGCTGTCGCCGCTTTTTGATGCGAACGAAGCGCAAACTCGTCTTGGTCCTGACGGGAGATGCCGAACTTCTCCGCCACCCGTTCCGCCGTATGGCCCATCGCCATGTAGACCTCCGGCATCTCATCGACGATCCTTGGATTCGGCGACACCTTGAAGCCCGTCATCGGCACATGGCTCATGCTTTCGACGCCACCGGCGATCAGAATCTCCGCGTGGCCAAGCATGATCCGTTCCGCCGCGAAAGCAATGGATTGCAGCCCGGACGAGCAAAACCGGTTGATCGTAATGGCGGGCACCGTCACCGGAAATCCGGCATACAGCGACATGATCCGGGCGAAATTCAGGCCTTGCTCCCCTTCCGGCATCGCACAGCCGATGATAATGTCCTCCACATCTTCCTTCTTTAATCCCGGTGCCCGCTCAATCACAGCTTCCAGCACCGCTTTGCCCAGATCATCACTGCGGGTTTGCGCCAGGCTCCCCCGCTTCGCCTTGCCAACTGCCGTGCGCGCCAAAGAAACAAGTACGGCTTCTTTCATGGATTCAGCCTCCTTTTCATTAATTCCGCAGCGGTTTGCCCTTAGTGAGCATGTATTGCATCCGCTGTCTCGTTTTCGACTCACCGCACAGGCTCAAGAAAGCTTCCCGCTCCAAATCCAGCATGTGCCGTTCCGTCACCAGGGAGCCGGCCGGAACGTCTCCGCCCGCCAGCACATGAGCCAGCTTGTTTGCAATTAGCAGATCGTGGTCGCTGATAAATCCGCTCTCCCTCATGCCGAGCGCACCGAGCCGAAGCACCGCTTTACCCTCACTGCCGACAACACGCAATTTGCTTTCGGGTATCGGCTCGTAGCCGGAAGCGGCTAAGCGCAGTACCGCCTGCTTCGCCTCATAAATCGTATGATCCGGATTCAGTACTACCCGGTCACTCGGTCTTAGATAGCCCAGGTTTTTGGCATCATGCCCGCTGGTAGACACTTTCGCCGTCCCGACCGTTTCAAAGATCCGGTTCATGTAAGGCTGGAGATCGGTCTCAGGTAATCCGGCTTGCTGACTGGCCCGAAGGGCGAGTTCCTTGCAGCCGCCTCCGGCCGGAATCAGACCGACACCGACTTCCACCAGCCCATAGTAGGTTTCCGTCGCCGCAATGACCTGGTCGGCAGGCATGCAAGCCTCCACGCCGCCGCCCAAGGTCATCCGGTGCGGCGCCGCAATCACCGGTTTTTCAAACCTTTTCAATTGATACATCGTATTTTGAAATAACCGGATAATATCATCGACTTCGTCCCATTCCTCGTCCTGGGCTTCCATCAGCAGCAGCATCAGATTTGCTCCAACGCAGAAGTTTTTGCCCTGATTGGCGATCACAAGCCCGGTGAAATTCCGGCGGACTTCTTCGACGCTTTGCGAAATCATCGACAAGATATCGCCGCCGATCGCATTGTTCGGAGAGTGGAATTCCAGGCAAGCTACCCCATCGCCGAGATCGATCAGGCTGGCGCCGCTGTTTCCCTTCACCACCCGGTTCTGCATCTTCAAACCCTTCAGCGATATTACTTCCGGCGGCAGTTCCACGTCTTTATAACGTCCTTCGAAAACATGGAACAGCTTGCCGTCCTCTTTCCGGTAGAAGGAAGTGTTGCCCGCCGCGATCCATTCCTTCACCCAGGACGGAACGGTCAGCCCCTCGGCCTCCATCTTCGACACGGACCTGACCAAACCGATAGCATCCCAGGTTTCGAACGGGCCCATTTCCCAGTTGAATCCCCATTTCATCGCTTCATCGATTTCCCGCACGCTTTCCGCGATTTCACCCAGCTTTTCGGCAGCATACACCAGCACCTGTTTCAGCACGTTCCAGGCCAGATCGGCATACCGGTCGCCACCGGCCAGCAAGGCGACGGTTTTCGCCTTGGCGCCTTTCGCCAGCTTGGCGGCTTCCAGCGAGCCGGATGCCGGCTTCTTCTGCGGACGGTACTCCATACTTTGCAAATCGAGCGCGAGGATCTGGCTTCCGTCCGGTCCTTTCGCCTTCCGGTAAAAGCCCTGGCCGGATTTTTCCCCGGTCCGTCCCTGGGCAACCATCTGCTTTAACACCTCGGGCGCGGCGAACACCTGCTTCTCCGCTTCATTCGAAACGTTCGAGTACACGTTATCCGCCACGTGAAGAAACGTATCGAGCCCGACTAGATCCAGCGTGCGGAAGGTTGCGCTCTTGGGCCGCCCCATCGCCGGACCCGTGACCGCATCCACTTCTTCTACCGTATACCCCTTGTCGATCATCTCGCCCAGCGTGACAAGAAGGCCGTAAGTTCCGATCCGGTTGGCGATAAAGTTCGGCGTATCCTTGGCGAGTACAACCGTCTTTCCGAGCGTTCGCTCACAAAATGAACTTAGCTCCGTCACAAGCTCCGGGTTCGTCATTTCTCCCGGAATGATCTCCAGCAGCTTCATGTACCGGGGAGGATTAAAAAAATGGGTTCCGAGAAAATGACTCCTAAACTCCTGCGACCTGACCTCCGCCATGGCATTCACGGAAATCCCGGACGTATTTGTACTGACGATCATGCCGGGTTTCCAATATGGCTCCACTTTGGCCAAGAGCTCTTTCTTGATTTCAAGATTCTCGACAACCACTTCGATCACCCAATCGGCCTCACCGATTTGGGAGAGATGATCCTCCAGATTTCCCGGCGTGATACGCTCTGCAAAATCATGGTCATATAACGGCACGGGCTTCGTCTTCTTCAAATTCTCAATCGCCGAAACGGCCAGCCGGTTACGCACCGCCGGATGCTCCAGCGTATAACCTTTTGCCGCTTCCGCAGCAGTAAGCTGTGCCGGTACCCTATCCAGCAGCAGGCAGGGAATGCCCGCATTAGCGAATTGGGCGGCGATTCCCGAGCCCATGATACCGGAGCCGATGACGGCTGCTTTTCTAATCGGTTTATGCATATTCCTGATACCTCCGTTCAGATGAATATAAATGATGTATGACATGCCGCTGGTCTTTCTTGAATCAGGCTCCTTGCCTTGCAGGCGATGTTGATTCGCCGAAAACGGAGAGTTCCAGCAGCTCCGCGATATCTCTGGCTTTCACCCGATCCTCGACCTCCTTCATTTTGGTGCCGTCCTCCAGCATGGTCAGGCAATACGGGCAAGCGCTACTGATGACGGTCGGCTGTACCGCCAGCGCCTGCTCCGTCCGGGCCAGATTGATCCGCTTTCCGCTGCTTTCTTCCATCCACATCATCCCGCCCCCGGCCCCGCAACACATCGCGTTCTCCCGCGAGCGTTCCATTTCCACAAGCTCCACGCCGGGGATTGCCTTCAATACATCCCGGGGTTGGTCGTAAACCTCGTTGTACCGCCCCAAATAGCAGGAATCATGATAGGTGATCCGCTCCTTCACTTCATGTTTTGGCGCCAGTCTGCCTTCCCGGATCAACCGGTCCAGGAACTGCGAATGATGCAGTACCTCCACCCCCTCCATTCCGAATTCCGGATACTCGTTTTTGAATGTATTGAATGTATGCGGACAGGCCGTAACGATTTTGCGGACCCCATACTTTTGGAAAAGGACGATATTCTCCCGGCATAGCTGCTGGAACAGCAGCTCGTTGCCCATCCGCCGCGGCGTATCACCCGAATTTTTCTCCTCATTGCCGAGAATCGCAAAGCTTATGCCGGATTCTTTGAGCAGCCGGGTGAAAGCTCGGGAAACTTTGCGGCTGAGGAGATCGTAGGAGCCCATCGATCCGACGAAGAACAAAACTTCGAAATCCGGATTTTCTTTCACCGTCGGTACAACGACGCCCTCCACCTCTCCGGTCCACACCGCCCGATCATTCCGGCTGATGCCCCAAGGATTGCCTTGACGCTCGATATTGGTGAGCGCACGCTGTCCTTCCTGCGGCACGCTGCCCTGCATCAGGACGAGATGGCGGCGGAGATCGATAATCTTGTCGACATGTTCGTTGCCCACCGGGCACTGGTCTTCGCAATTCCGACAAGTCGTGCAGGACCAGATTTCCTCCTCGGTTATGACATCGCCGACCAGTTCCATTGCGGTGAGATCGGTACCTTGTTCCCGTTCTTTCCATGTCTTCTTTTGCCAATCCAGTGTTGGCGTGATATTCGTTACTTCTGCAGAATCAGAATCGTTCCATTCCACTTCGGCTTCTTCCTGCGTCATCCCATGCGTGACCCTTCCGGAGGCTGTCCCGATGACAAATTCCGGAGCCCATGGGGACTTCCCAGTGAGCTCGGCGCCCTTTTCCGTCAGATGATCTCTGAGCTTGGTGATTAAATGCATCGGAGACAGACTTTTACCGGTATTTGAGGCAGGGCAGACATTAGTGCAACGTCCGCACTCCACGCAGGCATAGAAGTCCAGCATTTGCTTTTGGGTGAAATCCTCGATTTTACCGGCCCCGAAGCTTTCGGCTTCTTCGTCTTCCAAGTCGAGCGATTTCAATCGGCCGACCGGTTCCCTGCGCCGCAGCCATATATTAAGAGGAGCCGTAATGAGGTGAAAGTGCTTGGATTGAGGTACGTACACGAGAAATGAGAGCAGAATCAGCAGATGCAGCCACCAGAACACATAAAATGTTACTTTCGCTCCGATGGCGGGAAGACCGTAAAAGACTGTGGCGATTAGTGAGGAAATCGGGGCAAGCGCAGATGATTCAAGACCGAGCCATAAACGCTCGAATCCCAGCGACAATAGCACCGAAAGCATAAGCGAATATATGAAGAACACGACGAGGCTGGGCTTCCACCCTTTTTTCAGCCGGGGAAGCTTCTCCCCGTAACGACGGTATGCCGCATAACCCATGGCAATGAGGATCAGTAAAACGGTAATTTCCTGCAAGAGTCCGAACACCTCGTAGGCGGGGAGAGGAAGATGTACTCCTTCCGTCAAACCCTTGACGATCAAGTCGACCGCACCGAACTGCAAAATAATAAAACCGTAAAAAACAACGATGTGCATGACTCCGCTTTTTTTGTCCTTCAGCAGCTTCTTCTGTCCGAACACTTGGGCCATGAACTCGCCCCATCCGCCTTTCGACCGCCAGGAGAAATCCGCCCTCCGACCTAGCTTTACATACAAAAACCGATGATAGACAGCTCTGTAGAACAAATAAATCCCGTATCCCGTCACCGCCAAAAACAGACCCAAATGAAGCAACTGCCACACCATCTCTGCTCCCACCCTTTCTTTCGAATTGATTGAATCGGATCAGGTCAAGCCAGGGTAAGCGTTTACATTATGAGATTTTAAAAATGCGCCTCTATTGACAAAGCGCTTTCACTATCCTAAGATGAAGAAAAATGAATGAGTATTCATTCAGTTGTTTTAAATTTTAGCATTGAGGTGGCTTTATGACAAGTAGGAAACAGGAAAAATTTGAAATGATTTTGGATGCCGCGGAAAAAGTCATTGCGGAAAACGGGTTTCACGGTTCCCAGGTGTCCAAAATCGCCAAGGAGGCCGGAGTCGCCGACGGTACGATTTATTTATACTTTAAGAAAAAGGAAGATATCCTGATCTCCTTATTCGAAGATCGGTTGGGTAAGCTGGTCGCCCTGTTTAACGCGAGCATGCTTGAATCAGGCACTGCGGCCGAAGCGCTGTACAAAGTGTGCGAAATTCATTTCACCCAGCTCGAACAAAATGTGAATTTGGCTTATGTAACGCAAATCGAACTGCGCCAGAGTTCCCTTGAATTGCGCAAAGCGATTGGATTGTCGGTAAAGCCCTATATCCAGTTAATCGAGCATATTTTAAAAAGAGGCATCGAAGAACAATCCTTTCGCTCCGATCTGGATACGAAGCTGACGCGCCAGCTTATTTTCGGAGCCATGGACGAAGTGGTCACTTCGTGGCTGATCTCAGGGCGGAAATACTCCTTGTCAGCCCAGGTTGACAGGACGGTAGATTTTTTCTTGCGCGGTTTGAAATAAGAGGTTGGCTCAAAAAAGTGGACTTTGAGAGGAGACGTACCTGATGAACATTTACGTAATCCTGAAACAAACCTTTGATACGGAGGAAAAAATACTCGTTCATGACGGTGAAATTGGCGATGACGGCGTGAAATATATCATCAATCCCTATGACGAATATGCCGTCGAAGAAGCCCTTCGGCTTAAGGAACAGCACGGAGGAAAAATAATTCTCGTCTCCGTGGGCCCCGAACGGACCGCCGAAGCGTTGCGGACCGCGCTGGCAATGGGCGCCGACGAAGCCGTGCTGATCTCTGACGACGAGATCCGTACCGATGAATCCGGGATCGCCGCCCTGCTTGCCGCCTATTTTAAGGGACAGTCGTACGATGTGATCCTCGGCGGCTACTTCTCGGTCGATAACGGTGCGGGGCAGGTGGCGGTCCGTCTGGCACAACTGCTGGAGATTCCACATACCTCGGCCATCATAAAGCTGGAAATTGGCGGCGGCCAGGCTCTGGCGATCCGCGACGCCGAAGGAGACACCGAAACGGTCGAAACTTCCCTCCCGGCTCTCTTCACCGCCCAGCAAGGACTTAATGATCCGCGCTATCCTTCCCTGCCCGGAATTATGAAGGCAAAGAAGAAGCCGTTTCAACGGCTGGGGCTGGATGATCTCGGGCTCGGCGAAACCGAAATTACCCCAAAAAGTCAGCGCACCGCCCTTTTCAGCCCTCCGGCCCGTAAAGCCGGGGTAGTGCTGCAAGGCGGGCTGCCCGAACAGGCTGCAGAACTTGTCCGGCTGTTGAAAACGGAAGCGAAGGTCCTTTAAATCCAAGCGCCTATATTTCGAGGAGGGATATTCTATGGGTAAAACGTATGCTGTCGTAGCCGAAGCGCGCGACGGAAAATTGCGGCAGGTTTCTCTGGAAGCGCTTCAAGCAGCGGCTATGGCAAAAGAAGACGGCGATCAAGTGACCGCCGTGCTGCTCGGATACGAACTTTCCGGACCGGCTAATGAACTGGCCGCCCGCTTTCAGGGCCAGGTGCTCGTGATCGACCACCCCGATTTAAAAACATACCTCGCGGAAACGTATCTTGCCGCGCTCTCCCAAGCATTCGACACCCTTCGTCCCGATCTAGTCGTGTTCGGTCATACGGCGGTTGGACGGGATCTCGCTCCGAACATCGCTTCCCGCTTGCAGGCCGGTCAAATTTCCGACGTGACCGCGATCGAGAAGAATGGCGGCGAAGTACTTTATACCCGCCCCGTCTATGCCGGCAAAGCTTTTGAAAAGAAGGTGTTTCTCGGCGGCAATGGAGTTATCACTCTGCGTCCTAACAATATCCCGCCTGCAGAGCCGGCTTCTTCGCCTGCCGAAATCGTGGCTTTTGACTATACTCCAGAGCCGTCTTTGCGCTCGGCGGTTAAAGAAGTCGTTCGCAAAGCGACCGGCAAAATCGATTTGACCGAGGCTCGGGTGGTCGTCTCCGGCGGCCGCGGAGTCAAAAGTCCCGAAGGCTTTAAACCTCTGGAAGAGCTGGCCGAAGTGCTCCAGGGCGCAGTCGGCGCCTCCCGAGGCGCATGCGATGCGGGCTACTGCGAATATGCCCTCCAGATCGGGCAAACCGGCAAGGTCGTGACGCCCGAAATCTATATCGCTTGCGGCATTAGCGGGGCCATTCAGCATCTCGCCGGAATGAGCCAATCCCGAGTCATCATCGCCATTAATAAGGATCCTGAGGCGCCGATTTTTAAAGTGGCCGACTACGGGATCGTCGGCGATTTGTTTGAAGTCATTCCCCTCTTGACGCAGGAATTCAAGCAAATGCTGGTTTAAACTTAATCATTTTTTGAAACTGTCATCCTGCCCATAAACCTGGCCAGCCAGGTTTTCTTTTTTTTCCGGATGCGGTAGGTCATTCTCCGCTCTCTGCATTCATTCCGGATCTGGCGAATATAACTGCAAGGGTTGTGAAATGATTTCAATTCCAATTCCTTTCTGTACAGCTCCTCGTAATTCATTTTAAAACCTCTCCCCTTCCTTCTTCACCGATTGCCGATGTGTCAACTTGCTCTCATTATCATCTTTAAAATCAGGAAGAAAAAGTGTACACTATGGAAAATGCATTTCCCCTTTTCCGGATAATCTCTTGCTTTGGGGGAAGCCAATTGCCTTGGGAGGTGTTCTATGCTCACAGCAGAGCGTTATATCACACTGTTGAACCATTATGCCGGGCCGGTAACGGGCGAACAGGAGGAATATGAGGTGGCGCTTGAGGATTTAACGGCGCTGTTTCACTGTACGGAACGGAATGTCAAGCTGATCGTCCGCAAGCTTCAAGAGGAGGAATTAATCGGCTGGATTCCCGGCCGGGGCCGGGGAAACCGTTCTCGCATTCAATTTCTCGTCAAACGCGAGTTTTTTCTGCTGGAGTTTGCCAAGCGGCTGGCGCAAAAAGGGGAATATCGCTACGCTTTTGAATTCCTGCATCAGTATGAAGAAGACAAATTGATTCTTGAGCAGTTTATCAAATGGTTGAACAACCAATTCGGCATGGAGAAATTAAGCGATGACATCCAGGCCAGGGATGTGTTTCGCCTTCCGGTATACAAAGCTCCGCTTTCGCTGGATCCTGCAGAACTTTACTATGGCTTTGACTCCCATCTGGTCCGGCAGATGTTTGACCGCCTCGTCCAGTATGATTCGGAACAGGAAGCCGTCGTGCCTCTGATCGCCCATCATTGGGAGAGCAATGAATCCGGAACGGAGTGGACTTTCTTTTTGCGTAAAGGGGTCCGCTTTCACCATGGAAAAATATTAACTGCCGAGGACGTTGTCTTTACTTTAGAGCGCCTTCGTACGGAGAAGATGAACGCCTGGCTGCTGTCTACGATGGAGCAGGCGGAAGCCTTGGACGCTAGGACCGTCAAAATCAGTTTGCGGCAGCCTAATTGGCTTTTCCCTCGCCTGATGTGTTCCTCCTGCGCTTCCATCCTCCCCTCCGATCTCGGCGGTCAGAATGAATCCAGTTATTGGATGCTGCCCAGCGGCACCGGCCCTTTCCGAATGGCGGTCTGGAACAGCAACAGGTTGGAGCTGACGGTAAATGACGATTATTTTCTGGGCAGACCTTATCTGGATGGGGTTAAGCTAATTTTCTTACCCGATAACATCCCGAATATATCCAAATTGAAATGGGAGCAGCTTATCGCCAATGACTCCCGTATTCCCGCCAAAGCCGGTGAGGATTGGCAGCGCATCGAAACGCTAAGCAAAGGCTGCAGCCTGATGACGTGGAACCGCAACAAAAAAGGGCCTCAGCAATCCTTATCCTTCCGCCAGGCTGTGAATCTCATCATTGACCGGATCGGGATGATTCAGCATTCAAGCAAATCCGGTTATCCCGCCCGAAGTTTTGTGCCGCAGGAAGAAACCGAGTTGGGTATGTTCTGGTATGACCTCGATGCAGCCAAACAACTGCTTGAGCAATCGGGATATGACGGCTCCCCTTTCCTGCTCGTAACCAGGGATACGGACGCCGATGAAGCCGAATGGATTCAGAAGCAATGTGCGAAAATCGGCATTACGATGCACCTCCGTTATGAAGAAAGAAGCGCGCTTACCCGGGTTGAAACGGTTCAGGAAGCGGATGCGATGCTGACATGTCTCGTTTTTGCGGACGATGAGGTTTGTGAACTGGAAAGTTATCTTCAAGCGAACAGCTCGATCTATCAGCACTTGGATCCGGGACTCCGAAAGTGGATTTTCCAGCTTACGGATCAAATCCTTGCCACCAAGTCCAAAGAAAAAAGACGTGCGCTATTGCGGCAAATTGAATACCGCCTCCGGGACGAAGCCCAGGTGCTGTTCCTGATTCACCAAAAATTAAGCACCTATGTACACCCTTCCGTGCGCGGTCTGGTCATCAACAATTTGGGCTGGATGGATTTTAAAGATATTTGGCTTACTTCGACAAACGAGCGCCAATTGGAGAGCCCGGTGCGGAAAATGAAAAAAAGCGTTTGACAGGTTACTGTCAAACGCTTTTTTATGAATGTCCGCTTATTTAAAAACTTTGAGTCGGGTATCGATCGGTGCGAATTGCTTTTCGCCAGGTTCTGCGGCGATGCCGCCGAACGGCAATTGAGCAATCAGTTTCCAGCTTGCAGGCAGGTTCCATTCTTTAGCCACTTGTTCGTCAACGATCGGATTATAGTGTTGAAGCGATGCTCCCACGCCTTCATTTGCCAGTGCAGTCCAAACGACGAATTGCAGCATCCCTGAAGATTGGTTGGACCAAACCGGGAAGTTGTCGGCATACAGGGCAAACTGCTCTTGCAGACCTTCTACAACCGCTTGATCTTCAAAGAACAATACCGTACCGCGACCGCTGCGGAAAGATCCCATTTTTTCTTCGGTCGAAGCAAAGCCTTCAGCAGGTACGATTTTACGCAGTGTTTCTTTGGTCAAGTCCCAGAACTTGTCGTGCTGTTCGCCAAACAATACTACCACTCTCGCGCTTTGCGAGTTAAAGGAAGATGGAGTATGAAGGACGGCCTCTTCTACGATTTCCTCGATCCGGGACTCCGATACCGGAATTTCTTTGCTGATTCCATATACACTGCGTCTTGTTTTGATTTCGTTTAAAAATTGACTCATTTTGTTTACCTCTCCTTATTCAAATTAAGAATATTGTACAACACTTACATTTATTCAGTGACTATGGATAGTATATTACATGAAATATTTTTTGTTTGCAAGACGTTCTTTAAAAATATTTTGCTCATATTCTAATTTGTTAAGTCTGGGTTATAATGGAAACAAACTGGCTCGGGAGGTAACTTTCGTGGCAAGAACAAAAATTTTCATCAGCTCCGTTAACGAGGACGGGCTAAAGCCGCTTCGACGAAGCGTTTTTCGGGAACTCGAATCCTTGGGGCATGAACCCGTCATGTGGGAAGAAAACCTCGGTCCCTGGCCCGCTCATGTCGATCCTGTGGTTCGTTGCCTGGAAGCCGTGGAGCAATGCGATATTTATCTGCTTTTTATCGGAGACAAAGCCGGTACATATCATGATAAAGCGTCAAGAACGATAACTCATATGGAATTCATCAAGGCGCATGAAGAGGAAAAAAGTATCCTAGTATTTGGCGATGTTGAAATTAAGGC
Organism: Fontibacillus phaseoli; assembly: GCF_003337355.1. GTDB lineage: Bacteria > Bacillota > Bacilli > Paenibacillales > Paenibacillaceae > Fontibacillus > Fontibacillus phaseoli. The sequence continues at coordinate 46,842 of NZ_QPJW01000010.1, forward strand.
GGCTTTCTTCAGCAAAGTCAGGCCGCTCCTTGAACAGTTCATCGACGGTTACATATCCAAGGAAGACCGTTTTCCCTCTCCCTCTCATATGATGGAGATGTTAAGGAACGACGACCGGGTCCCCAAAAACATCGATCCTTATGTATGGTTCCTTCTGTATGACATGATGTTACGCAAAGTGTACATCGATGACCTGTCGATCGGGGTAATGATTGATTGGAAGACCTATTTCAGCGACCTGCTGCGCCGGGGCTCCCTGCTGCTTCCGCTGGAAGAGTCCATTGAGCAAAATGCCGAACGGCTTGACCAATTTGACGAAGCCTTCGAGCTTTTGACCGGCTTGATGCCCCAGTTGCAGATTACCGGGTTTCGTCAGGCGCAAAAATTCCTGGAATTGATGATAAGCCGGCTACCCGGCGGCATGATTGAACAGCAATACGGACAATATATGAGTGAATCCGTAGGACATTATGACGATTGCTGTGCGGCCACGCTTTATGAACTGCGGGATAACGGCCTGAATTTTGTGGCCAAAGCAGGGACTGCGGCTTCCGTACCGATTTTTATGCTGGACGATAAGAGCTCTTACGCCGTACTTACCCTTGAATTGGGGGATCCGGGAGAGCAGGTGTTTTTCAAGGAAGCCAAGAACATGATTTATCACTGCATTCGGTCCGGCAATTATGTCATCACTTTACACTACCCGGCCGATCCCGACTGGAATTATAAGAAATTCATCCACTACAAAGAGAGTGTCAATCATGCTATAATGAGTAAAAATCCGCTCATCATTGAATTTATCAAATTATGCCTGGGGGGAATGCACCCATGAGTTCCGGAGTCTTCGTATCCAAAAACGGACGGGTGAGCAAAGCTGTCGGAAGCCAGCCCAAAGAAGCGCTGCTGTTTGCTCCGCTGTCCAAAAATTCCTCGCAAATCTTGCGCGAGCAGCGCACGGCAATGAAACGCAACAACAAACAAATCAAAGACCGATTTGCCCAGGCTACCAAACGGGCATAAATAAAAAACGCTCTCCCGGTTTCTTTAACCGAAAGAGCGTTTTTTTGTATATGCGGATTAAACTATCCCTGTTCATACCGAGCAGAAGAATCATGAAGCCGGTAGAATTATTGCTGTAAATGCAACAAAATAATAACTGAATATGACGTGTCTTTTTTGCACTTGTAATATAAATCGATGGAATTTCGAGTATTGCCGTACTCAAAGATAACAATCTCGAGTTAGCTGACTAGCTTCAAGCCAACAGCCGATCCAAGCACCATGGCAATAAATACAATTCTCAGGACATTTTTTGGTTCACCATAAAAGATCATTCCGAGAATAGCTCCTCCGGATGCTCCTATTCCTGTCCATACAGCATATGCTGTTCCCATCGGCAGAGTTTTCATGGCTACGGACAAGAACAAAAAGCTTAATCCAAAACCTGCAACCAATAAGAGGAATGATGCCGTGTTACGGTCCTTGTTCACTTTATTGATCATTAGGACTCCGAACATTTCACATAGCCCCGCTAAAATAAGAAATACCCAATCCATGTGTTACGCCGCCTCCTTTTCCTTATCTTTGCTTAGCATTTTTAGCCCAATAACACCCAATAGCAGCACTGCAATGAATACCATCTTTTCAATTCTAATAGGAGAATCAAATAAAATAATTTCCGCTAATACAGTACCCGCTGTACCTAAACCAACAAAAACAGCGTACACAGTACCCACTGGAAGGAATCGAGAAGCCCTGATCATCAAGGTGAAACTTACAATGATGGCAATCACCGTACCTCCCCATTCTAGAAACCCGCCGGCATGTTTTAATCCAATAACCCAAGCCACCTCAAATACCGCAGCTATAACGACGGACAACCACGTTTTGTTCATTACTTTCATCCTCCTCATTAAAATTGCACCACATGAAGTTTTAATTAAATGTGGCGGAAATATACAAAAGCCCGGGAAACAAACTGTTATTAACAGTTTATCTCCCAGGCTTTTATCCCTCCGTGTCCGCAGAGTATGCTCTGCGTGCCCCCTCTCGGACCATGACCGGCGACTGCCGCGGAACCCTAGGAGACAAAGTGAGTCCTATGATACACGATGTTGATGTTCGGGTCAAGGTCAATACAGAAAAATCGATTGGACCAGCGTCCGTTAGTTATTTCCATGACTCGACTTGTATCAGGAAATGGTTTGATCTAACATAGACAACAGAGGAATGAGTGCCAAATCCATGTATGTATTGAGAAAGGAGGAGAAGAACATGAGCAGTAAGCTGTTTTCTCCGTATACCATAAAAAAGGTGACCCTAAAGAATAGGATCGTTATGGCTCCGATGTGCATGTATTCAGCTTCGAATGAGGATGGAAAAATCGGAGATTGGCATCGGATTCACTATGCCACCCGAGCCGTTGGCGGCGTGGGATTAATCGTTGTGGAAGCGACGGCCGTCCTGCCGGAGGGCCGAATCTCCTATCGCGACCTCGGAATCTGGAGCGATGAGCATATCGCCGGGTTGAAAGAGATCACGGATCTCATTCACCAGCACGGGGGCAAGGCGGCTATTCAGTTGGCTCATGCGGGACGGAAGGCCGAATTGAACGAGGATGTTTTCGCGCCGTCGGCCCTTCCTTTTCCCGGGATGAAAAATCCGTTGGAAGCGGACGAGAATTATATTCGCCGTGTTGTCGAGGCCTTCTCGCAGGCGGCTCGCCGGGCCAAGGAAGCCGGATTCGATATTATCGAGCTTCATGGCGCCCACGGCTATCTGATCAATCAGTTCCTTTCCCCGCTTGCCAATCGGCGGCAGGATGCCTACGGCGGAACAGCGGATAACCGTTATAGGCTGTTGGGCGAGATCATCGATGCCGTTAAGACCGAATGGGACGGGCCGATATTTGTACGCGTCTCCGCAAACGAATACGATGAAAACGGGAATTCCCTGGAGCAATATATTGAATATTCCCGTACCCTGAAGACTCAGGGCGTGGACTTGATCGACTGCAGCTCCGGCGCCGTAGTCCCTGCCAAAATCGATATTTACCCGGGTTATCAAATCAATTTGTCCGAACGAATCCGGCGGGAGGCCGGAATTGCAACCGGCGCCGTAGGGCTCATTACAAGTGCTGTACAAGCCGAAGAAATCCTTGGCAATGAACGCGCCGATCTCGTATTTCTCGGACGGGAGCTGCTTCGCAATCCGTACTGGGCTTTCAATGCCGCCAAAGAGCTTGGCGCCGAGATCGACCGCCCGCAACAGTATGGAAGAGCTTAAGGCGCCTACCCGATTTGACAGGAACCTGTGTAAGGAGTTGGCAACTGGCGTATGACAAATCAAAATAATCCTCAAGAACAAAACCCGCGTTCGGCTTATAAGCGGGTGCTTATCATGACCGCGGTCGACGCCGAGCGGGAGGCCGTGCTTCGCGGCCTGGGCCGGGCGGCGTCGACGGCTGGCGCGGATATAGCGCCGGTCGTCGACGTACGGCTGGCCGGGGTCGGGCCGGCGCGCGCCGCGGCGTCCACGGCGAGCGAGCTGGCTAGCGGCGCGTACGACCTCGTCGTTAGCGCCGGTATCGGCGGCGGCTTTGAAGGCTGCGCGCCGATAGGCTCGCTCGTGGTAGCGAGCGAAATCATCGCGGCCGACCTCGGCGCGGAGACGCCGGACGGCTTCGCCAGCGTGGACGAGCTCGGCTTCGGCTCGGCCGCCGTGGCGGTCGCCGGCAGCCTGGCCACCGGCTGGACGGCGGCGCTTCAGGCAGCCGGGCTCCCGGCATGCTACGGGCCGGTGCTAACGCTGTCCACCGTCACGGGGACGGCGGCCACGGCCAAGTTGCTGGCCGAGCGCATACGGGGCGCGGCTGCCGAAGCGATGGAAGGCTTCGGCGTGGCCGCGGCGGCACATCGGCTGGGCATCCCCGTGTTGGAAATCCGTGCAATTTCCAATAGGATCGGCCCCCGCCAGCGCGAACTTTGGAAAATCGGCGAAGCTTTGCAAGCCTTGGAAGAGGCTTGCTCAATACTACCGGAGGTGCTGCAAACATGAATATCGCTTTTTCGCCCTGCCCCAATGATACGTTCGTTTTTCATGCCCTGGTGCACGGTTTAATCCCCGGTGCGCCGGACTTCGACGTCACTTATGCGGATATCGATATTACGAACGGCCTCGCGGCCGGCGGCAACGGTCCAGATATCCTGAAAATCTCATACGCCGCCCTGCCCTGGGTGCTGGACGAATACGCCTTGCTGCCCTGCGGCGGCGCGCTCGGGCGCGGCTGCGGCCCGCTCGTCCTGACGGCGGACGGACAGCCCAGCGCGGCGGATCTCGCGGGCCGGCGCGTCGCCGTGCCGAGCGAGCGCTCGACAGCCTACCTGCTGTTCCGGCTATGGGCAGCGCAAAACGTGCCGGGCGGCATTGGTGAGATCGTCGTCCTGCCGTTCGACGAGATCATGCCTGCCGTGAGAAACGGCTCGATCGACGCCGGGCTCGTCATTCATGAGGCCCGGTTCACCTATCGGTCCTACGGGCTCTACATGCTCGCCGATCTCGGCAACTGGTGGGAATCCGACACCGGACTTCCCATCCCGCTTGGGGCGATCATCGCCCGCCGGTCGCTAGACCTGGAAGCCATCTCCGGCTGGATTCGTGCATCCGTGGAATATGCCTGGTCACATCCGGAGGCATCGGCGGAATACGTTCTCGAGCATGCCCAAGAGATGTCCCCGGACGTCACCAAGGCCCATATCAACCTGTACGTCAACGACTACACGTCCAACCTCGGCAACGACGGCTATGCGGCCGTTACGGCCCTGCTTGAACGGGCCGCGCGCGAAGGACTGGTCCCGCAAGTAGACCTGTCGTTATTAAAGAAGTAACGCCAAAACAGCCTGGGGGAGATGATTCCCAGGCTGTTTTAATCAAGTTTGCTGGCGCTTCTGGTGCTTCTGGTGCTTCTGGTGTTTCCGATGTTTCTGGTGTTTCCAGTTGATCTAACGGACACAGGAGACGTTATCGACCCTGAAATCATACTTTTTGTGCGCTAACGGACACAATGGACCTTAAATGACCTCATCAGGTTCAAAATTCGGGGAAATGTCCAGATTAACGGCTCTGGTGTCCGTTAGATTCCGAAATAAGCAATTTCTCGGAGTTTAACGTCTCTCACGTCCGTTAGATTATCTTATGGGTTCCGCTCCAGCGTATCTCCCCTAAGCACGGATTAGGCCATGGCTTCAGTGAACCAACTTGCCACATTTAACCCTCTTCTCCGATTGCAGTCAAACTCGCTTACGTTTCGCCCCCGAACCTCTGGCGGTACCCGCATTTGCGGCATAATTCTTCAACCGCGACCCGCCGCGAAAATCCATCATACAGCCGGTTCGCCCGCTCTCCTTCAACAATTTCCGAAAACGGGGTCTCATGGACGTTGCCCAAATTGATGACGCCTTCGCCATCCAGACAGCAAGGAATGACCGTGCCGTCGACGAGGATTCCGGCCTGATTGCGCAGCGCATGGCAGAATCCTCTGCCATCGTCTTCCTTGGCTTTTAAATCGGGCCAGTCGAACTCATGATCCTGATTCAGGTAGATACGGTCGGCCAATTTAATGCCGGTCCCTGGCTGAACTTTTTCCTCGATCCGGTAATCCAGTCCGAATTCCTTCTCGATCAGTTCCAGCGTTGCCCGATTGCGGCTGCGTTCCAAGTTGGTTTCATTGTCCTTCGTCAAATTCCAGAGCCGAAACGACACGAGCAGATCGGAGATCGCGGTTGCCTCTCTTACGAAAGACAAGACGCTCGTAATGTATCCCTCCCGGTCCTTTGATCCCTCATGACCATCGAAACTGTGCAGGGAAAAATTCATCTGCCGCAGCGCGGGTTTACCCAGCAGTTTGGTTGCATTCTTGCGGATTAAGGTGCCATTAGTCGTAATATTGACTTTAAAGCCCTTTTCATGACTGATGTCCAGTAACTGATCGATTTTGGGATGCAACAGCGGCTCCCCTTTAACGTGAAAATAAATATAATCCGTGTGCGGCTTGATATCGTCAAGAATCTTAACAAAATCATCGATCCCGATAAATTGGGCCTGCCGATGGGTCGGCGGACAAAAACTGCAGGCCAGATTACAAATGCTGGTTGTTTCTATATAAAACTTTTTGAATTTTTTCATGATTGCCTTAACCTGCTTCTCTCCGGTATTTTTAACAATTTTTAATAGCCGAGGGGTATGCGTAAGTGGATCTAATACCTCTCATCCATCGTTCCTCCATCAAAATATGATTTCTGTCACATCAAAATATATTCTATCTCAATTTGTCGGAAGTCCCAACTGAAAATTTCCTTAGTTCTGCCCCGAAGCGATTCCTTAATCAAAAAACTGCATATGCGGCTTGTCCGCCTTATAGTAATCTATTCTGTCCGCCAAAGTTCCTGTGTGAAACTCAAACCTGTGGCCATCGGGATCCAAGAAATAGACCGAACGTTGATCCCGCTCGTCCCGCTCACGTCCCGGTAGCACCTCGGCTCCCGCTTGCACCAGCTTGTCCATCCATTTGTTCCAATCCCCCTCTTCAATCGTAAAAGCGATATGTGTGTATGTACGAGGATACAAACTACGTTCTACTTCTTCCTGATTCAAGGCAAGCCAGAGTCCGTTCAGATCAAAATAAGCCAAAGTTCTTCCCGCAACCATTAACTTGGCGTCAAAGACTTTTTGGTAAAAATCAATCGATTTGGCCAAATCGGATACCGAAAAACATAAATGATTAATCCCTTGAAGCTTCATTTCTTATTTTCCCCTCCGTCCAAAAAATCCAGGCCAGCGGAGCCAAGAAGACTCGGCTCCGCTCGCTATATCCTATTGGGTCAACCTTCGCGGTGCAACGCGTAGCGTAATGACGATTATGCAATTTTCGATAATACATTCAACTCTATATTTTCAATAATTATCGGAGTCCCTGCAAGTATAATATCCGAGCCTAGATTGAGCGTCAAAGCGGTCGGTTGAATGGAGTACAACTTGCCTTCTTGTAACATACCGTTCAAATACAAGTTGGAATAGCTATTTAAGCCTATCCCTTCAAAAACTTCAACGGGTTCGCCCAGATCATCTGTGAACTGTTTGGCCTCAACAACAGTCAGCGCCTCCAGATTGGCATCGGGAAAATAAAAGTATCTGTATACGGTCGGCACGATCGTAAGATCAGCTGTGCCCGGTGGTCCTTGAGGCCCTTCGGGCCCTTGCAACCCCCGTTCTCCCTGAGGTCCTTCCGGTCCCATCACTCCCTGTGCGCCTTGTTCTCCCTGAGGTCCTTCCGGTCCCATCACTCCCTGTGCGCCTTGTTCTCCCTGAGGTCCTTCCGGTCCCATCACTCCCTGTGCGCCTTGTTCTCCCTGAGGTCCTTCCGGTCCCATCGCTCCCTGTGCGCCTTGTTCTCCCTGGGGTCCTTTCGGTCCCATCACTCCCTGTGTGCCTTGAGGGCCTCTAGCTCCTTCCGGTCCCGGTGGTCCCGGGAAGCCTGGCAAGCCCTGAGGACCTTGCAGTCCCGGGAGGCCTTGAGCTCCTTGCGGCCCGGGAGGGCCCGCCATGCCTGGCATTCCCGGAAACCCCAGATTCCCTTGTATTCCTTGATCGCCCTGAGGTCCGTTTGTTCCCTGCGACCCCTTTTGACCCGGGGGGCCCTGTATTCCCTGCGGTCCCCGCAGGCCATGCGTTCCTGGCAGGCCTTGCTGTCCCTGCATCCCCTGCAAACCATGCTGACCGGGCATGCCTTGAATTCCTTCCGGCCCCTGACCGCCCGGCATACCATGCAGCCCATCTGCCCCTTTCGGCCCTAGAATTCCTTCCGGCCCAACTGCCCCATGAACGCCATGCGTGCCTTCTACACCCTGTGGACCAGGAATAACCGGCGTCTCATTCGGGCTTTTACCGTTCTTTGGTCCTCGCAGACCAATCCGGCCTCCAGACTTTTTGGGCCGACACGAGGAAGGTTGACCTCGTTTTTTACGGGATTTATACCGGGAACTTCGCTGCAGACAGCGGTTCAATCGTTTTCGGGAGTTGTGCTTCCTACGCCTTTTTAACACCTATACACCTCCATTCGCCACCATCGTCTCCAATATCATATGTCGGCCATCCGACTATGAAACAAACGAACCGCCTTATTTCTGGAACAAAGTCTCCGAAAGGGATGAAACGCCGTTTCAAGCTGAAAAAATAATCATTATATGTTATAGAATCGAGAATTGCCTCGATATCCCGATAATAGGAGGTGAACAACATGCCAGTTATTAAACCTGTATTTACTGCCGTTTCCACGGCCCCTGTAGCTACCGGCGGTGTAATTACGACGGCCATTACCCCTGACACTTCCCGTTACTTTGTGACGCTCACAGCCGGAATGATTGGAGCCACCGAAACGACGATCCCCGCTGCAAGCTTTGTCGATGATGCGAACGGACCAGTGGCGGCCCTGCCGACTTTGGCGGCAAGCGATTATTTTAATGTCTATATTAACGGCGTTCTTCAACAAGCGTCCCTCTCTACGCTGACTACGGCAAGTCTGGTATTGGATACCGTCGATTTGACCGCAGGAATTCCGATCCAATTGGAAGTCGCAAGCTTTTCCACCGTCGCCTCGAATATAACGACTCAGCCCACCATCTCCGCACCTACGATTACTATCATTACTTGATTATCCGCAAAAAAGCCCGGCCAAAGGCCGGGTTATTTTTTACATATCCAATTGGCCTGAATCCGCCATACCTCCTTGCCATGCATTGCATAGTATAGAGCAAATAAGAAGAAAAGGTGATGCTATTGGTCAGTTTTCGCAAGGCTTATTTGCTGAAAGAGCGTTATTCCGCCCGGATGCTGAAGCAGCGAGGGGTTCATGGTGTAGGCGTAGGCTTCAAAGAACCTTCCCGCCCCCGCAAAGGAGCGGCGATTATTGTATATGCCGATACGGTCTCTGCGGCAGCCGCTAAAAACAAAAGGGGTAAAACCAAAACCCAACCTGTATCCCTTCCGCCAAAATTGAAGTCCAAGGTTCCGGTTCGCATCGTTCGCTCGTCCAGGTTTCACAAAAACGGTTCATCTTCGCCCCGGTTTCAGAAACGCATCAGGCCCGTCAAAGCCGGATACAGCGTAGGTACGCCAGATGTCTCCGGGACCGCCGGGCTTATTATCAGTGATCAATGCCGCCCGCATAGCCGCTATATTTTAAGCAACAATCATGTCCTGGTCAATGAAAATTCGAACCGGACCTCGGTTACGCTGCAGCCTGGGGGAGCAGATGGAGGAACGATTCAACGGGACAAAATCGGCTTCATGGACCGTTTCGTCAAGCTGCGCAAAAAGGGCCCCAATTTCCTCGATGCGGCAACTTCAAAACCGCTCCGCCGCAACCTGCTGTCTCCCGAGTATGCCGTATATGGAACCGTCCCCGGCTTTGTCCGCACTTACCGGATCGGCGACGGGTTTAAAAAGGTGGGCCGGACGACCGGAGCTGTAACGGGTACAGTGGAATCGATTCACACCGATGTTCAGGTCAATTACGGCGAATATGGTAATCTCGGCACGATCACCTTCAAAAACCAGAGCGTCATCCGTGGTAAGCGCCCCGTATCCCTGAGCGGGGATTCCGGTTCCGTCTGGCTGACCAAGCGGGGAAACCTTGCGGCGGCGGTTAATTTTGCCGGCTCGGACGAAGGGTATCTCTCCATCGCTTATCCGGTCGACTGGTTCATGAAAGTATTCGGCACCCGCGTTGCCCGCAGCTGTAAGCGGCCGATCATGACCCCAGGCAGGGGAAGTAAGCACAATTATATGTGCGTACGACCGCTTGATTCCAAAATGGGAAGAAAGCTACGCCCCCAAAAATGTCGTTCCGGAAGTAACTCGTAAATAAAAAAGAGGAAAGCTGCCGCATCAGAAAGGCCGTAACCAAAAGGCCATCTGTGGTTGCTTTCCTCTTTATAATTTCAACACTCAAGATCGGTGCTTATTCCATGAAATCCTTCAATCGTTTGCTGCGGCTAGGATGTCTCAGCTTCCGCAGCGCTTTGGCTTCGATCTGCCGGATGCGTTCCCGGGTCACTCCGAATTCCTTGCCTACTTCCTCCAAAGTCCGGGTCCGTCCATCATCCATGCCGAAGCGCAGACGAAGCACGTTCTCTTCCCTTTCAGTGAGCGTATCAAGCACTTCTTCCAGTTGTTCCTTCAGCAGCTCGTATGCAGCCGCCTCCGCTGGAGCCGGTGCATCATGGTCTTCGATGAAATCTCCGAGGTTCGAATCGTTTTCTTCGCCGATCGGCGTCTCCAGCGATACCGGCTCTTGAGCGATCTTCATAATTTCACGCACTTTTTCCGGAGTAAGATCCATTTCCTTGGCGATCTCTTCCGGCGTAGGTTCACGGCCGATCTCCTGAAGAAGTTGTCTGGAAACCCGGATCAGCTTGTTTATTGTCTCCACCATATGGACGGGAATCCGGATCGTTCTCGCCTGATCCGCGATAGCTCTCGTTATGGCTTGACGAATCCACCAGGTAGCATAAGTACTGAATTTGAATCCTTTGGAATAATCAAATTTCTCCACCGCCTTGATCAGGCCCATATTCCCTTCCTGAATCAAGTCAAGGAAAACCATGCCGCGTCCCACATAACGACGGGCAATGCTTACGACAAGGCGCAGATTCGCTTCGGCCAAACGGCGTTTGGCTTCCTCATCTCCCTGCTCAATGCGTTGCGCCAGCTTGATTTCTTCATCGGCGGACAAGAGCGGCACGCGCCCGATTTCTTTTAGATACATGCGAACCGGATCATCAATTTTTACACCTGGCGGCAGCGTCAGGTCATCTGTAAAATCAAGTTCAGTGCCCTTTGTCAAATCCTCTGTCATGGCTCAGACCCCCACCCTAATAAATGGAAAACAATAACATGATGTTTTCTCTAACAACGGTATACTCTATTTGACAAATTAGTGCTATTATGCTATTATATAAGCGATGTTGAATTGATTAGCCCATTGATTTGACTATCCGTCATTTTAACATGTTTTTTATGGTTTTACAAGATCATTTTTTTCTAATAAAAATGAACGCTGGTCCTTCGGGATCAGCGTTTTTATTGTTTTCCTTCATTAATCGTGTTGGCTGGGCCTAACTCTGCTTTTCGCTCCGCTTCTCCCAAACCTGCTGAAGTGCATTGCGGAATGCTTCAAGAGGTTGGGCTCCGGAAATGGCATACTTCTCATCCAATACAAAGAACGGAACGCCGCGGATTCCAATTTCGCCGGCCACCCGTTCGTCACCCCGGACTTCAGCGAAATACGACTCGGAGGTCAATATTTTTCCAACTTCCTCACCGTTTAATCCAATGCCCTGAGCCAGAAACACAAGGGTATCTAAATCCCCGATATTCAACGAATCCGTAAAATAAGCTTTAAACAGCCGTTCGGACATCTCGTTCATTTTCCCCTGCTCCCCCGCATAATGAGTCAAGCGATGAGCATCCAACGTATTCGTAGGAATCATCGTATCGAACCGTTAGACGAGACCTTCGTCGGCGGCTTGCTCCGCTACCCGGTCATTGGCGGCTTTCGCTTCTTCCAGGGACATTCCATACTTTGCGGCTAAAATTTCTTCCATGCTGGATCGGGTTTCTTTAGGCGCATTCGGATCCAGTTCAAAGCTGCGGAACATCACATCAACCTCATCTTTATGCGGAAACTGCTGCAACGCTTTTTCGAATCTTCTTTTTCCGATATAACAAAATGGACAACCATAGTCCGACCAGATTTCTACCTTCATGATGTAATTGCCTCCCATTCATGATCGCTGGTTTATTCAGCGGATCAACCCCAGTTCCTTCGCCTGCTCTTCCGTTAAAATAAACTGCTCGCTTTCCCAAAGCTCATCGGTACTTGAAATGCCGAACATGATCATAATTTTTGACCAGATGTCTTTTTCCACAGCTTCACTCTGCGTAATTATGATTTTCATGATCGATCTTCTCCTTTTATCCGTTCACTCTTTGCCTTACTTCCTGTTTAACCGGTTACCCGGATTTTGAAGCTAAAGAAGGTCTACGTTATAAAGAGGACAAATATTCCAATGAAATATATCGAACCTACGTCTACTACCTCCTGAAGTACATTATTTAACATACCCCGGCTAAAAATTCAAATTCGAACGACAAGTTAATCCAAAAGGCCTATGGCGTTTCATTCCAATTATGACGAATATATTATCATACCCCTTTCTTTGGTCGCAGATCCTTCTTGGTATTCAGGGACTTCGGCCCAAGTTCGGGAAGCTCCATTTTTAATTCTGCGTGGGAGGTAAGGCCTGGAATCGTCATTGCATTCATCCCTACTTTGCTTTTATGTCGTTCGCCGCTCCTATTTCCGCTAAGAACTTACTAACTTAATTCCATAAAAGGAGTGTACTTCTTCGTGAAAATCAACGCTTTCCCCCGCAGATTTGCCATGCTTATCGCTATCTTTTTAGTGTTTGCCGCATTCGGAAACCATGTTCAAACCGCCCAAGCCGACAATAATCTCGCCCCGGGGGCTAAAACAACCTGGTTGTGGCACACGCAATTGATCAAAACCTCACCCGCCGAAATTCTTGATTTTTCTGAATCTCAACATATCGGAATCATCTATCTTCAAATCAGTTCGAAAGTTGATCTTGATTCATACAGAACCTTCATCCGTCAGGCCCGTTCCAAGCAGATCGAAGTCCATGCTCTGAACGGCGCCCCGGATTGGGCATTATCCACCAGCCGGCCCAAACTGGATTCATTCATGAAATGGATTGTTGACTATCAGAAGACCGCTGCTCCCGAAGAGATGCTGGCAGGAATTCATGTGGATATCGAGCCCTATCTCCTTCCCGAATGGAAAACCGATTGGTCAGGTCTGGTCACGCAGTGGCAGGAAAATATTGATGCGCTCGTTCAACAAGCGGAAGCCGCAAATTTGCCGATTTCAGCCGCATTGCCATTCTGGCTCAACAACTATAAAGTACCGGGAAGCGACCAAACCTTAAGCTCCTGGATGATCTCCAGATTCGAATCGGTTACGCTCATGTCCTACCGCGATCAAGCCAAAGCCATCTATGACACGGCCAAAAATGAGCTCCTGGAAGGTGAACGGTTAAATAAAAAAGTGTACACGGGCGTTGAAACGAAACCCTCTTCCGAAGGTAACTTTATTACTTTCTACGAAGAAGGCAATGCCGTATTAAACGAACAACTCTTGCAACTGGAACAGCTCGCTTCGGCCCACGCTTCCTTTGAAGGGATCGCCGTGCATGACTTGGTAGGCTGGATGGATCTCGTTAAACGGGACGAGCCCCCAGCAAAATAACAAAGAACCCGGTTCGTTTAGCCTTCAGTTGGCTTGACGGACCGGGTTTTTCTTTTATGAATTACGTTCGGGACTCTGCAATGCGATAGTTGTTCCACGCGAAGCGCCAATTATTATTAAAAGGTAGCGTTTTCATAAAAAGGAATGTCTCTGACTCAAGACTTGACTCATTCATTACTTTCTTATTTCAAGTTTAATCGACTCCGCCCGATTTCCAGGACTTTACGGCTCGTACCAAATCGACCGCATTTTGCTTTATTGTCTCGTATCGTCCTTCTCGCACGAGTGCCGAATGTACTAAATACCCTCCAATCCCAACGGCCGTTGCTCCCGCTTCCATGAATCCGTGAATATTGTCAAGCCGTACGCCGCCTGTCGCGATCATTGGAATATGATTCAGCGAAGCCCGGATCTCCTTCAAATAGCCAACCCCAAGCGTAGCCATCGGAAACACCTTCACTGCGGTGGCCCCAGCCTTCCAGGCTCTTACGATTTCCGTCGGCGTCATGGCCCCCGGAAAAACGCCGATGTTGTTACTCCGCGCAAAGTCTACAACCTTCTCGTCCAGGTTCGGCGAGACCAGATATTCCGCTCCGGCCCTGACAGCTTCTTTGGCCTCTTCCAGATCCAGCACCGTGCCTGCTCCGATCTTCATCCGTTCACCGAATTTTTCCCTCCAGCCTGAAATCATATCGATCGCACCTTTGGTATTCATGGTTACTTCCGTAAATACGATGCCGCCGCAACAAAGCGCTTCAGCTATGTTACACGCCTTTTCTTTCGGTACACCACGCAAAATGGCGACGATCTTTTCTTCCTTTAGCCGTTCCAATAATGCTGTTGTCATACCGTTCCTCCTTAGTATGTACTTCTTTTCACTTACATTCTAACTCATAACATATGACTTGTAGAGCCCAAAAAGTTATAATGATTCGTAACGCATAAATTTCCAAAGGAGTGACATTTATGAAGTTTACATTTTTGGGACATTCATCACTTTTTATCGATACCGGAGAGTACAAACTGATCGTCGATCCATTTCTGACGGGAAACCCGGCAGCAGCGGTCCAGGCCGATGAAATCCAGGCGGATTACGTACTGCTGACCCATGGTCATTCCGATCATATCGGTGACGCGGAGCATATCGCTAGGGCAACCGGGGCAACGATCGTCGGGATTGTCGAACTTGCCGATTTTTTTGAATCAAAGGGGTTAAAAACCATCGGCATGAATCTGGGCGGGTCTTTTAAGTTCCCTTTCGGAAAATTAACCTTCACCCCCGCCCTGCACAGTTCTTCCGTACAAGTTGACGGAACTAATGTTTATCTCGGCGTAGCGGCTGGAATTTTGCTGGATCTGGACGGTTTCATCGTTTACCATGCCGGGGATACCGCCTTGTTCAGCGATTTGAAACTGATCGGAAATCGCCGCGACATCGATCTCGCCTTTTTGCCGATCGGCGATTATTTCACCATGGGGCCCGAAGACGCCCTCATTTCAGCCGAATGGCTTCATCCCAAGCATGTCGTCCCGGTTCACTACAATACGTTCGGACTTATCGCCCAGGACGGAGAGCAATTTGTCGAGGAATTGAAAAAAATAGATATTCGCGGCCATGCACTGAAACCGGGAGAGAGTCTGGATACTTCAGATTTGGACAAGTAAGAATGCTGTAAACGCTAAACTCCACAGTCTTCCGGTATGAATATCTGTGGAGTCTATATTCACTCTTTTAATTAATGTAATGAATCATTCAATCCGTTAATTCTTTTCCCTTCGTCTCGGTACCAAGCAGGAATACGGCCAATGCGCCAATCAGGATCGTGACGAAGAAAATCCAGAAAATCGAACCGATGGAGAATTGACGGGCAACCA
This sequence comes from Fontibacillus phaseoli, assembly GCF_003337355.1. Lineage (GTDB taxonomy): Bacteria > Bacillota > Bacilli > Paenibacillales > Paenibacillaceae > Fontibacillus > Fontibacillus phaseoli. The sequence goes on from NZ_QPJW01000010.1 coordinate 62,101, forward strand.
ACATGCCAACGAGATACGGCCCGATAATGCCTCCCACCCGGCCGAAGGAAGCGGCCAAGCCTACCCCGGTAGAACGGACCCGGGTCGGATACAGTTCCGGCGTATAGGCATACATGCCTCCCCATGCTCCCAGGTTGAAAAAGGACAAACAAATGCCCGCTGCAATAAGCATTCCTTCGCTTGTTGCATTCCCGAACCACGCAGCGCTCACCGCCGTCAGGAGCAGATAGACCACCAGGACGAATTTGCGGCCGAATTTCTCGATAAAATAGGCGGCCGTAAAATAACCCGGCAGTTGGGCAAGCGTCATGATCAGCACATATTCAAAGCTTTTCACAAGACTGAAGCCTTTAAGCATCATCACATTCGGGAGCCATAAAAACATGCCGTAATACGAGAAAACAACCGTAAACCACAGGATCCACAACATGATCGTGGAACGTCTATGAGGGCCTGTCCAGACCGATACAAAACGTTCCTTGACGGAAAGCCTGCGGTCCTTCTTTCCGGCTATCCTTTGAGTAAACCGCGGCGGGTCCTGAATCGACTTCCGCAGATAGAGCGCATATAATGCCGGAATTGCGCCAATCAGAAATGCGGTTTGCCAGCCGTATTTCGGAATGACAAAATAGGCGATCAAAGCGGATAAGATCCAACCGGCGGCCCAAAAGCTTTCCAGCAAGACAACCATTTTCCCCCGGTCTTTTGCCGCAACCGACTCCGATACCAGCGTGGATGCAACGGGCAGTTCCCCGCCCAGGCCGAAGCCGGCTATAAAACGCAGCACGCATAACACGGCAAAACCGGTGGCAGCCGCCGACAATCCGCTGGCTATCGAAAAAATGAGCAGCGTCCAGAGCAGTACAGCTTTGCGGCCGTACTTATCGGCCATAATTCCGGCAATCGCCGCGCCAAACGCCATGCCGACCGAATTGATGCTCGTAAAGAATCCGGTCTGCTGCGGCGTGAGGCTCCATTCCGCGGCCAGTGCCGCAGCGATAAACGAAATAATTCCGACATCCATCGCATCGAACATCCAGCTTAGCCCGGCGCTCATCAGCAGCTTACGTTGCTTAGGCTTTGAAGCCGTTTCTGCAGTATTCATTTGTATTCCCCCACTCATCCTCGAATCATTTTCTATATCGCTTAGCTTGCATCTTATTTTAGCAAAAAATGCTATTCTTTTCACAAAAAAATCCCTGTGACGAAGCTTAATGAACCGCGAGTACAACCATGCCAATCCCGGCTGCCGTCAAATGGCCACGTTCAATATCTTGAACGGTTTCGTCCCCAAAAATAACTTCCCAACGCCCTAACTCCGGTAACCGGTATTTCCCTCTATCGGGTAAGGCTTGGTACAAAACGTACAGATGCCGGGCGGGATCACCTCCGGCATGATCCCGTAACGTATATGCTATCGCAGAATCCTGAACATGCTCTACCTGAAGATGCCTTACCACTTCCGCCGCCGTTCTTAGCCGGAAAGCGGGATGCTGCCTTCTTAGTCGGATCAGCCTGCGCACACGCTCCACTTCATCCCAATGCTCCGCACAACGAACCCAGTCCAACCGATTGATCTCCGCTGGAGCCTGAAAGCTGTTTTCAAGCCCATTTTTGGACCGCAGAAACTCCTGACCGGCATGAAGAAACGGAATCCCCTGGGAAGTCAGGACGATCCCCGTAGCCAACCGGTGCATGCATCTACGCGCTTCATGACTTGCCTTCAGCGCCGAACAGGACAATTTGTCCCACAGCGTTTGATTGTCATGGCATTCGGCATAATTCACACTCTGGGAAGGCTCGGACGCAAAACCGCGTAAATCGTCATTATAATGAATGGCACCACAGACCCCGCTCATAATTTGTGCTGCCTGCCCCAACCCGCCGTTCACAAAGCCAGGCTGCTCAGGTTTGAAAATATCACCTTTGATCGCATTACGAAGCTCTCCGTTAAAATAGCCGATCCCCGGCATCCGGGATGCTTGTGACTGATTCGCTCTCCGCTTCGGATCAAGCTCCGTTTCCATCAACCATCCCTCCCCGAGCAGCAAAATGCTTGGATCGGTTTCATTCAGCCGACGGCGGATCTCGTTCATCGTCTCCACGTCAAGCAGACCCATCAAATCGAAGCGAAATCCGTCTACCTGGTACTCGGTTGCCCAATAGACCACAGAATCAACTATAAATTTCGACATCATCCGGCGCTCTGAAGCGCAGTCGTTTCCGCAGCCCGATCCGTTCGAGAAACTCCCATCCTTTTTGTAGCGTAAATAATATCCCGGAACCAGCTTCGTGAAATGAGCGATATATCCATCGTAAATATGGTTGTACACCACGTCCATAATCACCCGAAGGCCTTGGTCATGCATCGTTTGAACGGCATGCTTCAATTCGGAGATCCGGAATTCCGGCTGAAAAGGATCGGTAGCATAGCAACCTTCCGGCGCATTGTAATTTTTCGGATCATAGCCCCAGTTGTACTGCCCACCCAAATATCCTGTCCCGGATTTCGCTTCATCCACGCTGGCTTTAGCGAAATCTTGAAACGGCATGAGTTGAACATGGGTGACCCCCAAATGCTTCAGATAATCCAAACCGGTAAGAATGCCTCCGGGCCCCTGCGTTCCCGTTTCAGTAAATCCGAGATACTTCCCCTTGTTCTTGATGCCGCTCTCCGGATGAAGCGAGAAATCGCCAATATGTACTTCATAAATTACCGCGTCGGTGAATGAGGCAAACGGCGGTTTATCCTTAGTCCAGCGGTCCGGGTTGCTTTTGAACAAATCAAGAATAACGCCTTTGTCCCCATTCACCCCAACCGCTTTGGCATAAGGGTCCACCGCTTCTTTCCAGTTTTGGCCAACCCGGACGAAATAAGTGTAATAAACTTGTTCCAGGTTGCGGGTAACGGTTAATACCCAAGTACCGCGAACATCCCTGGTCATCCCCAATTCTTCATAGGTCTTGCTGTCCCAGGAGGGGTATAATCTCAGTTTTGCCTCCGAAGCCGTAGGTGCCCAAAGCCGAAATGCTGTCTGTTCCGGTGTATAAAACGCACCTAAATCATTCCCTTCGTAATTGAACGCTGCATCAAAATCGCGCGAAAAAACAGAGATCCCCCCGGTTACGGCGAGATCTCCATAATCTGTTACCATGTTTCTTTGCTGCTGAACCGCCAAATCGGTCCCTCCCTAAGCCTAAGATCACAAGCAAGTTCCTGTGATCATAACATGTTCTTGGCGCAGCCAAGTTATGCGGCTTATAAAGAATCATTGAAAACTCGGCAAGCGCAGAACATGACCCTGAAGGGTTAGTACATATTTTGTTTAGGCGGTCATGCTGCGGTCTTTTTTTGCCATCATCCGTTGTCTTATAAAAAAAGCTCCCAAAAGCACCAGTAAAAATCCTACATAGGAAAGAATCAGCAACCGGAGATCCATGCCCGGAAAAACAATCGATGCACTCAGAATCCCGAACAACCAAATGCTCGATAAGTTACCGATAATGTTGGACCATGTATAGGGGACCGTTCTCAAATTGGACACGGCCGACATAAAAGAAATAAGGTTATTAGGCATGATCGGAATCGTCCGCAAAAAAATAACGGCCCAAACCCCGTACCGGTCCAGGCTTTTTTGCCAGCGTTCATATTTTTCCAGCTTGGACAGCCATTTTCGGTTAAACCAATCGAAAAACATGAACTTGCTAATTAAATAAACGGCCATTCCGGCCACCGAACCGGCGATCCAACTGGCCAACAGTCCATTAGCTACGCCAAGAACGGAAATATGAAGCATGACGAGGGTCGCGAAAGGAAATACCCCGACAATGCCCTGAAGCAATGCGAGCGGAATCGTGATCAGAAGTATCCAGAATCCTTTGATTTGGGTAACTTCAAGCAGCCACCCGGTTATTTGCTCAATCCAGTCGTTCAATGCAGTTCTTCTCCATTCTCATCATCCGGTTCTACTCTTTTCCCTAAAATCACCAGGTCGCGTTCTACCCCGTCCAGATTCGCTACCCGGGGCAAGAATGCCCACGCTTCAAATCCGAATTTGCGGAGCAAGGAAAGACTTGGTTCATTATGGGCGAACACAAAGCCAAGTAACGTCTTGACCGAGATAATCGGGCAATGTTCGACGGCCTTCTTCAACAATATGCTTCCAATGCCTTTGGAGCGGTGAGCCTCAGAAATATAGATGCTGATCTCCGCGGTCGCTTGATAGGCCGGTCTGCCGTAAAAAGATTGAAAGCTGAGCCAGGCAACGATCTCTCCCCGTGATTTCATGACCCATAAAGGCCTTGAATCCGGAGCATGATCATCAAACCAGCCCACGCGGCTTTCCACCGTGACCGGTTCCAGATCGGCCGTAACCATCCGTCCCGCAATCGTCTCGTTGTAGATCGCCACGATGGCATCCAGATCGGTAAGCGACGCATCTTCAATCGCGTAACCTTCAATCTCGGATTTGTACATAATGTTCCACCTTCGGGAAAGGATCATAAAAATGATGCAACAATGCCTTCCATTCTTCATATTGCGGCGACTTTCTAAAGCCTACTTCATGGTCAGTAATCGTGTTCCATTTTACGAGCAAAATATATTTATCCGCCGTTTCCACGCACTTGTGCAATTCATGGTCTATATACCCGTGCATCTGAGATATGATTTTGGAAGCTTTGCGGAAATTACTCTCAAAATCATTGATCATTCTGGGCTTTACCTGCAGCTCGGCTACCTCCAATATCATTTCATCATCTCCTTCGTTTACTGATTATAGCACGGACTAAGCGCTTTATGAATCCATATCGCAGCTAAGGAACCTTCGCCCATGGCAACGGTAACCTGTTCAGCATGAATTCCTACATCTCCAGCCGCGAACAGGTCTTTAACATTGCTCTCTTTGCTGCGCGGATCGGTTTCGATATACGTTCACTCCACCTCTTACTATTCATCCCGGTGACCCGGTTTCATTCATTAAGAATACGAGGTAATGAAGCGGGGGAGCCTAAGTGTATATTAAACACAATGGGGCAAATCCAAAGGAGGTGAAATCATGGATAAAATTTTGGTAAAGCTGCTGGGCAACGGAGTCATTGTTATGGCTATGATGATGCTACTCAGTAATGCCACTTTTATCGGTTCGCTCCTTACCGCGGTGGCCTTGTCGGCCTTGGCTTATTTGTTGGGCGATCTGTTCGTCTTGCCGAGGACCAATAATGTAATCGCGACCCTTACCGACGGGGTACTTGCTTTTGCATTCATTTGGGCTATCTCGGCAAACAGTGCCTGGAGGCTATCGCTGGGTGAAATATTGTCTATAGCAGTGGTTTTGATGCTATTTGAATACATGTTCCATAACTGGCTGCTGAAGGATGGAATCCGCCGGGACCGCAGCGCACGGATTCGATAAAAGATGGGCTGATAGTTTAGCCCCTGAAGCAGCAAAAAAAGCCTATCGATTTACTGATGTCTCCGTTCTCAGATAGGCTTTTTTGCTGTTGTGCTTGGTTAAGAGCCGAGGACTACTCGGTCGTCAGACAACTTGTGCCCGCTGATGCGCTCAAATTCGCCGATCAGCGATTCCATCGTCAAATGGCGTTTGGTGTCTTCATCCACATCGAGGATAACGCGGCCGCCGTCCATCATAATGAGACGGTTACCCAGGCGGATCGCCTGCTCCATGTTATGCGTCACCATGAGCGTCGTCAGCTTCAGTTCGCTGACGATATTTTGCGTAAGCCGGGTGACGAGCTCCGCACGGGCGGGATCCAGGGCTGCCGTATGTTCGTCGAGCAGCAAAATTTGCGGCTCTGTGAACGTCGCCATCAGCAGGCTGAGCGCCTGACGTTCCCCGCCGGACAAAGTTCCGACCTTGGCCTTGAGGCGCCCCTCCAACCCGATGCCGAGCCGGCCCAGTTCCTCGCGGAACATGGCGCGCCGCTTCGAGGTGACGCCGATGTTAAAGCCGCGGGATTTGCCGCGGGAATACGCCATGGCGAGGTTCTCCTCGATCGTCATATGCGGCGCGGTCCCGGCCATCGGATCCTGAAATACCCGGCCGATCCAACGGCTGCGCCGGTATTCGGGCAGATGGCTGATTTCATGACCGTCGATGCGGATTTCACCGGTGTCGGGTTTGATCACACCGGAGATCATATTCATCAAGGTCGATTTTCCCGCGCCGTTGCTGCCGATGACCGTCACGAAATCTCCCGGCCGCAAATGCAGATTCACGTCGATCAGCGCAATTTTCTCATCGGGGGAACCGGGGTGAAACAATTTGGATACATGGCTAAGTTGCAGCATCAGAGCCCACCCCCTACTTGCTTGCTATCGGTCATTGCACTGATTTCCATGGAGCGCTTCTTGGCCACGTTTTTCTGTTTCCACGATCTCCGTGCAGAAGGCAGCACCAACGCAATCACGACAATGACGGCCGTAATCAGCTTCAAATCGGTTTGTTCCAGCCATTCGATGCGCAGCGCCAAAGCTACGACAATACGGTAAACGATCGAGCCCAGAACGGCGGCCAGCGTGGCGAAGAACACGGTTCTCGCCCCGAATATCGCCTCCCCGATAATGACCGAAGCCAATCCGATAACGATCATCCCGATTCCCGAAGAAATATCGGCAAAGCCCGATTGCTGGGCAATCAACGCTCCGGAAAGAGCGACAAGGCCGTTTGAGAGGCTCAGGCCCAGGATAATCGTATTGTCGGTGTGGGTTCCGAAGCTGCGGATCATCCGTTGGTTATCCCCGGTGGCACGCAGCGCCAGCCCCAACTCGGTACGCAGAAACAAATCCAGCAGCAGCTTCACGATCACGACGATGAACGGCATCAGCAAAAGCGGAGAAATCGAATTGAATACCGTCGTTTCCCCTAGGAGCCCGACGTTCGGTTTACCCATGATCCGCATATTGACGGAGTATAGCGCAATCATCATCAATATCCCGGACAAGAGTCCATTAATTTTTCCCTTCGTATGAAGCAGTCCCGTAACCGCTCCGGCAACCATGCCGCCGATCATGGCGGCGATGGTCGCCAGCCATGGGGACGATCCGCCCGTAATCATGACGGCGGCGATAGCTCCGCCGGTGGTAAAACTCCCGTCCACGGTCAGATCCGGAAAGTCCAGAATCCGGAACGTGATATATACACCCAGTGCCATCAGTGCGTACAGCAAGCCGGATTCGAGAGCGCCGAGTAACGAGTTCATCATGATGATTACCTCCTAAAATTAAGCCCAAAAGGCCACTAACCTCATCGACTATTCGATCAGATTGTTTTCCTTGTCCTGAACCTGATCTTTCATCGCGTCAGTCACTTCAATCCCTTGCTCGGAGGCAGCCTTCAAGTTGAGGATAAAGTCCAGCTTGTCCGGTACCGTAACCTTCATATCCCCGACTTTCTTTCCGTTCTTCAGGGCTTCGACCGCCATTTGCCCGACTTGATAGCCATGGTCGTAATATTTGAAACCTACGGTGGCAAATGCCCCATGCTCTACGGTATCCCGGTCGCTGGAGAAGAAAGGAATGTCGTTGTCATTAGCTACTTTAATGACCGTATTGACGGCTTCCACCACGGTATTGTCCAACGTGATATAAATCGCATCCACCCGGCCGACCAAGGATTCGGCGGCTTGCTTAACTTCCGAAGTATTCGTCACCGATGCTTTTACCAGCTTGATGCCGTGTTTTTCGAGCGCCTTTTCGGCGTGGTTTGTCATGATGACGGCGTTCGGCTCGCCTTGGTTAATGACGACGCCGACGTTTTTTACGTCCTTGAAATTGCCGGCAATAAAGTCCATCAGCTTCGTAATCGCCTCCGGATTCGTATCGGAAGCGCCGGACACATTGCCGCCCGGCTTGTCGAGATTGTCGACCAGCTTAGCGTCAAGCGGATCCGTTACCGCCGCGAACAGAATCGGCGAATTTTTTACTTGTCCTACAATCGCTTGAGCCGGAGGCGTTGCGATCGCCAGAACGAGATCGTATTTTTCGCCGGCTATCTTTTGCGCAATCGACATATTGTTGGTAGGGTCAGCTTGTGCGTTGCTATAATCGACGGTCAGATTTTCCTTTTCGATCAGGCCCGCATCCTTGAGCGCTGCCATGAAACCTTCGCGCGTGGCATCCAAAGACGGGTGCTCGACATACTGGGAAATTGCGATTTTGTAAGATTCCTTCGCAGAATTCTCAGCCGCTCCCGCATTCGATGCATTTGTTTTGTCTCCCCCGTTACCGGCATCGGAATCCGCCGTTTTGGCCGAATTGTTGCCGCATCCGACCACGCCGACTAATAATGCCGTTACCGCCAAAAACATGCTTAGCTTTTTCCTCAATTTCATTTAAATAACCCCTCTCCCTTTAAATTGACGACCCAATAAATTTAGGCCATGAAAGCATGATCCTGTTACCGCTTTTATCGGTGAAAGTTTTAAAGCAAGAAGGTGTACAGGTATGCTTCTCCCTCTTACCGATGTATTATTCCTATATTAAATGGTGGTCAATTATCCGTCAATCGCTTTCTTGCGGTTACTGACTACCCTGACAATCCACGTTAAATTTCCAAACCAAAAAGGGTCCCGTTATGGAACCCTGTTCATTGAATATGAAAAAAGGAGCCGTTTTCTAACCCCCTACACTTTGGAGTCGAAAAAATGATGTTTCGCTTTGATCCCTGTCGCTGTCAGTTCGAGGATTCCAAAAGAGTACTTCGGTTGTCTCCGTTTATCGGTGGGCGAGCCCGGGTTGAACAGCAAGAGACCATCCTTCCGTTCCGACAACGGCAGGTGGGAATGCCCGAACAAAATCCCGTCCAGCGTCTTGCCCGCAAAAGTCCGTAGCGCTTTCTCCTTGGCGGTTCCCCTTCCCTCCGGCAAAAAACCGTGGGTTAACCCGAGCTTCAACGATCCCGATCCCAGCGTGATCACTTTATGATAACCAAACCGATTGACCACTGCAGCGGGATCATTGTTGCCGGCAACTCCTTCAACCGGTGCCAGCGCGGAAAGCTGGTCCAGCACTTCGAGCGAGGTCCAGTCACCGAGGTGAATGATTAGATCAGTCCGACGTAAATACTTCACCAGCGTCGGCGGCAGGCCCTTTGCTTTCCGCGGCATGTGCGTATCCGATACGACCCCGATCCTCATCTTCGGCTACCTCAGCGGAGAAGCGGCCATACGGATGTAGGTATGCCTGCGGCCTCGGATCGCCATGGACAAGGCCATAATGTTCTCGGGTGTCGCCATGCCGGCAAATCCGGCATCGCCGATATGCTGGATGTCGGCCCCCGCCCGCTTGGCGCTGAGCGCAATGGAGCGCACGGTACCTTCATCGGCGCCTTCCTGGCTGGTGCCGATCGCTGTCAATGCCAAAGCGCCTCTTTCTTTAACTTTGGCGATGATCTCCGCCAGTTCTTGCTCGCGAAGTCCGGGCACGGTTCCCGGTGCCGGGAACAAAACGATGTCCGCCCCCGCCTCGGCAAACGCGACGGCGGCCTCCCGGTCGACGACGCGGCCGCGCGTGCCGGCGCCATGCATTTTACCGGCGATGATCAATCCGCCGAAATGCTGCTGAGCGGTGCCGATCGCTTGCGATATCTGCGCATTGGTAACCCCAGTCTTAGGGTTACCCGTCAAGCAGACGAAGTCGCAGCCAAGCTCCTTCGCTTTCGCCAGACTGCGGGCTGTCGCACGGCGACCTTCCGGGAGCGCGTTCAAAGACTCCACCGCGTCTGCGGACTCATCGACCGGCTCGAGATTGATCCCGACCGGCAGTCCGGTCAGCCGTTTGATCTCCGCAATGGGGTTGCCGTCAAATCCCGGTCCGCCAGAAGGCGAGAACATATCAAACGGAACGATGCCTTTCACTTCCGGTTGAAATACATCAAATACGTTGAGCAAAATCAAGTCCGCACCGAACGCCTTGGCCAGTTCGGCATTACTGATTTCCGGCAGCAACGGTTGCGAAACGACGACCGTTTCCGCCACGACAGTTCTTCCTTCCGCGGCCAGAATTGCTCCCTTCAAATCCTCGCGGCCCATCTGCCGGAAATCCGATGCCCGGCAGTCCAGCACTCTTTTCATAGACTCACCTCATTGGTTATTTAGTTTTCTTGCTTCTATTCTACATTCCTATTGTCGCTCAAATTCCATTACCCTCAGTTTATCACCGATCAAAGCCGGTGAACATTGAAGAGTGAGGGAGTTTCGTTGGATTTTTCCAACGAGCGGCCCAATTCGTCGACAACACAGCCCTACCCAGTCCAATTCAGACCAATTCAAACCTACAGTCGCTTCAGATATACCCGCGCCTCGTATGGACGCAGCTTCAATCGGGTAAGGTCCTCTCCCTTTTTCGGTTCGAAATTGGAGATCAGCAGTTCCATTCCTTGCGGATCCATTTCCTCCGGCATTTCGAACACCGGCTCGCGGCCGAAAAAATTCAAAATTATGAGCAACTGCTCATTTTCCAGTGTGCGGGTATACGCATAAATCTCCTCATGGAGCGGGAGCAGCAGTTTGTATTCGCCGTAAACGATGACTTTGTGCTTTTTTCGCAGCTGAATCAGTTTCTTATAGTAATGAAAGATCGAATCGTGATCTTTGACTGCCCGGACGACGTTGATCTCCATATAGTTGGAGTTAACGCTCAGCCAAGGATCTCCCGTCGTAAATCCCGCATTTTCGGTAGCGTCCCACTGCATCGGCGTCCGCGCGTTGTCGCGGCTCTTCTTGTGAACCGCCCGCATGATCTCCTCTTCGGAAACTCCTTGGCTCCGCTTTTCCTCGTAATAGTTCAGCGTTTCGACATCCCGGTATTCATCGATGGAATCGAAGGCGACATTGGTCATGCCGATCTCCTCGCCCTGATAAATGTAAGGCGTTCCTTCCAGCGTATGGATGAACGTTGCCAGCATTTTGGCGGACGGAACCCGGCATACTACATCGTCGCCGAAACGGGAAACCGCGCGCGGCTGGTCGTGATTGCATAAATAGTTGGCATTCCATCCCCGGTTATGAAGCACGATCTGCCAGTTGCTCATGATTTTTTTGAGTTCGATCAGGCTCCAGGGAACCGCATCCCACTTCCCGCTGCCAGCGGATGCGGCGTCCAGAAACATATGCTCGAACTGGAACGTCATGTTCAACTCGCGGCGGCCGTCCCCCACATAATCCAGTGCCTCTTCAGGCCCGAGGCCGGATGTCTCGCCAACCGTCATAATATCGTAAAAATACAGCACTTTATCATACAGATTCTGCAGCAAAGTGTGCACGTCATCCAAATTCGAAAACATCTCGTAGGCGCGGACAGTGGGCCTTTGATGCGGATTTTCCGCGTCGGGCAGCCCCTGTTGCTTGACGATATGCGCAATGGCGTCGAAGCGAAAGCCGTCAACGCCCTTTTTTAACCACCATGCCACCATTTCATGCAGCTTCTCGATGACTTGCGGATTTTCCCAATTGAGGTCCGGCTGATATTTGGAATATAAATGAAGGTAGTATTCATCAGTCTCTTGATCGTATTCCCAAACCGACCCGCTGAAATAGGATTCCCAGTTGTTAGGGGGACCTCCGCCTTTCCCTTTTCGCCATATGTAGAAGTCCCGCTTGGGATCGTCCTTGGATCTCCGGGAATCGAGAAACCAGGCATGTTTATGTGAGGTATGATTCAGGACAAGGTCCATCATCAGTTTCATTCCCCGGAGATGGATCTCCTTTAACAGCAGATCGAAATCTCCCATCGTGCCAAATTCATCCATTATGTCGCAATAATCGCTGATGTCGTATCCGTTGTCGTGGTTGGGGGATTTATAGATCGGGCATACCCAGATCACGTCGACGCCCAGGTCCTGCAAATAATCCAGCTTGGAAATGATTCCTCGAAGATCCCCTATGCCGTCGCCATTCGAGTCCATAAAGCTGATCGGATAGATTTGATAGACCACGCTCTCTTTCCACCATTTCGGGTTCATCCGCTATGCCTCCTTTTTTCCATATCTATAACATACCCGAAACGGCAAGGTTTTTCGCAGATCGGATGAATTTCAAACCTGCTGCCGGTTCGTTGAGCTTGTAGTATAATTAATAAATCTATTCAAGAAAGGATTGCAATCATGAGTCTTAGCGCAGAAAAAGTATCAGCTTCTTCCCAAACCTCAAAATCCCGCGCCAACCGTATTAAGGCTGCGCTCATTCTCGGCAGCTTGTCCGCCTTCGGTCCGCTGTCGCTGGATATGTACTTACCCGCCCTGCCAAAAATGGCGGACGACTTGAACACGAGCGCCCCGATGGTCCAGCTCAGCTTGACAGCCTGCCTGCTGGGCCTGGCACTCGGGCAACTTATCGTCGGCCCGCTCAGCGATACGCGGGGGCGCCGCGCCCCGCTGATCGTGTCGATGGCCGCCTACGCCATCAGCTCACTGCTCTGCGTCTTCGCACCGAATGCGGCTATCTTGAATGTGCTTCGCTTCATTCAGGGTCTGTCAGGCTCCGCCGGCATCGTACTGTCCCGCGCAGTCGTTCGGGACATGTATTCCGGCTCCGAGCTGACCAAATTCTTTTCGCTGCTGATGCTGATCAACGGCGCGGCTCCGATTCTTGCCCCGATCCTCGGCGGTCAGCTCCTGGCGTTCACCTCTTGGCGAGGCGTATTCGTTGTTCTCACCGTGATCGGAGTCCTGATGCTGCTCTCCGTCCTGCTCGGACTGCCGGAAACGCTGCCCAAAGATCGGCGGCAGAGCGGCGGCTTGCGCGAAACGTTGTCCACCTTCTCCCGGCTGACCCGCGACCGGCTCTTTATCGGCTATTGTTTATGCCAAGGGCTGATCTCGGCAGCGATGTTCGGGTATATTTCGGGTTCGTCTTTCGTGCTGCAAAATCGGTTTCAGGTTTCGGAGCAGACGTTCAGCCTGATCTTTGCCCTGAACGGACTAGGCATTATTTTCGCCAGCCAGATTACCGGGCGGCTTGCTGGAAGAATTAACGAATCTTCCCTGCTCCGGTTCGGCATCGGACTTGCTGCACTGGCCTCGCTCGTGCTGCTTGGCGGTATTTTGCTGGACGGCGGACTGGCTGCGGTCCTGATTCCGCTGTTTTTTGTCGTGTCCTGCGTCGGAATCGTCGGGACGGCCAGTTTTACGCTGGCCATGCAAAATCAGCAGGACTCTGCAGGGAGCGCCTCTGCGCTTCTCGGCCTGCTGCCGTATATCCTGGGCGCGGCGGTCGCCCCGCTGGTCGGGCTCGGCGGCGATCAGACCGCATTGCCGATGGCCTTGGTCATCGCTATCGCCGATGTCGGCGCCGTCCTGAGTTATATCTTTCTCGTTAGGCCTGTGAGCCGTCGTGGTTAATAATGAATAAATCCATTTGCCTGTGTCGAAAGTGAGGAATGACTTTGTCAAAGCTCCTTAAAGGTATCGGAATCTTGTTCATCGCCGGAAGCTTGCTTGCATTCGTAGTCCTTGGCATTTTTGAAGGGGCTTGGGGAGCCGGATTCCTGCTCTTCCTTCGATGTTTTTTAATCGGAGTCGTATTGCTTGCCCTGGCCTCGATCCTTGATCGTTTAAACGAAAACCGTTACTACTTGGAGGTTCTTCTTCAAAGAACAGAGGAACTGGCTCCGGATAAATCCGCTCCCCAGCGGCCGGCTTATGCCAAACCCAAGACAAAAACGGCGCTGGAATCGTTAAAAGACTTTAAAATGAACGCGAAAGACTGACTTCGAGGTTAACTTCACTTTCATAGGTTATAAAAAGGCGGTGATCTTGTGTCGCATTCAAGAAAATCCGAAAATCATCCTTCCGATCAGGAATTGGTGGCGCAAGCGCGTTGCGGGCATCAGGATGCTTTCAACAAGTTGATGGAACGGCACCGCCGCCAAGCGTTGAACTGGGCGCGCAAAATCGCTGACGACCCTCACCTGGCCGAAGACATCGTCCAGGAAGGGCTGATCAGTGCCTTTTCTTATTTGGGCTCACTGGAGCAAATTGAAAAGTTCATTCCCTGGTTCCGCCGTATCATTACGAATCAGGCACTGATGCAGGTAAGACGGGGAGGTCCCTATGCCAAAGAGCGCCCCTTCTCTTCTTATGTCAGCAGATCCGGGGACTATGAAGGTGAGAATTTTCAGCAAATCGAATTCATTCTCGGAACACTGGCAAAAAATACAGCCAAAGAGCTACAGCAAAACGGAGACCCCGCAAGGGAGATTCTCCGGCTGGATACCTACGATATGCTTCAAGAAATGCTTCAAGGGCTGGGCACCAAAGAGCGCGAAGTGTTTGAAGCCCATTTTTTCAAGCATTATTCTCCCCAAGAAATCGCAGCCATCTATTCTACTTCCTCCAGCAACATTTACACCATTTTGTCCCGAACGAGAAAAAAAATTAGTCAAGCCCGCTATGAAAGCAACCTGCAAAACTATCTGCAAAGCCGGCACACCAGCCCTTCTTCCCGCACCCGAAATCAGCTACAAGAACGAGGCATTTATATCGGGGAAATATGGGACACTTACGCGCTAAGCGTTCAGCATGCGCTGCAATATACGAACTTCAACCATTACTCGATGTCCGAAATCATGGGGCTTACCGGTCAGGCCTTCCGGCTTCAGGTCCACCGGGACCGGGTTGATCTTGCCGGGGTAACGGCCTTTCATTGGCGAAACGTCTTCGGCAAGGGCTTGTTGAACCTTGGCTTTGCAGGCCGCTCGATCGGTGACGGAAGCCGGATTCCGCAATCTCATGAATTACTGGTCGAAGCCTTCTCGTTCATTCATCAAATGATCGATCATGGTCAGCCGGTCATTGTATGGGGAGTGCAGCTGCCTTTCTTTGCCGTCATCCACGGTTATGATGATGAGCAGCGGCTTTTCCGCATCACAGGGCTGTTTGAGCAGACTCATCTAGGCTACGAAGAGCTTGGCCGCGAATGGAGTGCCGATTTATTTGCATTATCTTTAGGAACGCCGATTGCGTTAAACCCGCAGGATGCGCTGCGCGGAGCGCTCGGAATGGTTCTAACGCACGCCGAAGGACAGGAACGGACGCCACATGCCGATTATGTTCAAGGACTGGCTGCCTACGATTCATGGATTAGCGCCTTATCTTCAGGGCAAGTTGATCCACTTTCCCATGCATATACGGTTTGGTGTACAGCTAATGCCAGATCCTTCGCCGTCCAATTTCTTGAATTGGTCGCTAACCGACCGGAGGTTTATGGTCTCCTAATTTGCCGGCTTGCAGGCGAAGCCGCGGATTATTACGGTAAGGCTACGGATGCGCTTCGCCAGATGTGCAAGCTCTTCCCCTTTCCGGGCGGAGGAAATCCGGGAGAACCCGAAGTCAAGGAAATCGGACTCCAGTTGCTCGAAAAAGCAAAGGTGGATGAAGTGCAAGGGCTGCAAATTCTAGAAGCACTGTTTTTATTGTTGTGTGAATCCGAAACGTTGTAAGAATTCCCCCCTCTTTGGCATCAGATTCTATGTATGAGGATTCTATTCCACGGAGGTATTCAAAAATGAAAAGAAAAGGTACATTAATGGGCTGGTGTGCGGTACTTCTGTTGACTGCGGGGGTCGTCAGCGGCTGCGGCGGTCAACCGTCGGCAAGATTCCAAGGCTCTTACCCCTTTCGGGGAGATGCGGCAAATACCGGGGTTTATGCCACAAAGGGTTTGCCCAGGCTGAACGGAGAAAAATGGAGTCTCAAACTGGAAGCGCATATTCAGAGCTCGCCGGTACTGGCGGAGGGTACGCTGTATTTCGGCTCCGAGGAAGGCAAGTTTTACGCGGTGGATGCCAACGATGGAACGATTACCTGGGAAGCTAAATTCCCCGGGAAGATCAGATCATCCGCGGCCGTCGTGGAGGATGAACTATACTTTACGGATACGACCTCCACTTTATATGCGCTGGAACGGGAGACCGGGAAGCTGAAGTGGAAGCAACAGCTGGATGACAGTCTCACGGATGAAGGTTTACCGGATATGTGGGATTATTATATCGGTTCTCCGGCGGTGGACGGGGATTACATTTACGTAGGCGGTGAGGGTCCGCAATTTTACGCTATTAAGCGGCAAGATGGTTCTGTAGTCTGGGAAACCGAGACGGCTTCCTTCGTGCATGGAAAAGCGGCTATTGCCGACGGAAACATTCATATCGCGGATATGAGCGGCGAAGTCGCAGCCCTGGACCAGCAAACCGGAAACAAATTGTGGAGCGCTAAGTTCGGCCCGGTGCAATCCAGCATGACCTACAAAGACGGAGTGCTTTATTTCGGCTCCCGCGACCAGTACGTCTATGCCCTGGACGCCGAATCCGGCGCTATCCTGTGGACCCATCTCTCCCCGAGCGGCTCCTGGGTTGTCTCTTCCGCTGCTGCCAGCGACAAGCATGTCGTCATCGGAGCTTCCGACTCGAAGGTCGTGCATGTTTTTGATCGTTCGGCAGGCAAGCACAAGTTTGATTTCAAACTGGACAGCCGCGTGTTTGCCTCCCCGGTGATTACCGATCAGATCATGTATTTCGGTAGTGCTTATACCGATGGCGGCAAGGAGAGAGATGCCTTTTACGCGGTCGACCTGGACAGCGGAGAAGAACTGTGGCGGTTTGAGGGCACCAAATCTCCGATCCTTTCCACGCCGATCGTCGCGGACGGAATCGTTTTTTTCGCAACCCTTGACGGATATGTGTATGCGCTGCATTAAACCATCACCATACGAAACTTCTCCTTACTCGGGTTTAAAATAAAAATAGAAAAATGACGGTGCCAAGGAACCGATCCTCGCGCCGTCATTTTTTTTATAGGACTCTGTCCGTTACTGATACAATTCCACCGACTGTACATATTTACGCCGAACCGTCTCCAGTTCATTCTCGGTCCGCCGCTGGGCGGATTGCAGCTCGGAAACGAGAGAATTTACTTCGTGCTGCCTTCCTTGAACCTGTTCGAGGGCATCCTTGATCCGGCCCTGAACGAGCCAGTCGGTGATCAGTCCGTCGAAGAAGTAGTCCGAGAATTTCAGCAAGCCTCCCACCTCCAGCCCGGAACCGGTGAAACTTCCGCCTACATCCTTCAGTTCTTTTTCAAATCGCCGCAAATTATTCTGTACCGCATAAATATGATCCATCGCTTCATCCAGACGGTTGTGTTTAATATGCGTGGATAACATCCCGCCGCCCAGCATATCGTAAGTGCCCCAATTGCGCGCCGATTGAAGCCCCTCTTCCGCGCGCGCCAGATCATCCTGCACCGAGTGTCCCGCCCGGACGGCTTCCTCCAGTTCCCGGACCTCCACGGTCAAAACCGCCTGCCGTTCCGCAAGGTCCATCAGTTCCTCATTTTCTTGAAGGATTTGCTTTTCCTTGTCCCGGAAAATCAGATCATAGTCGTTTTTCCAATACCGTACTTCCTGCAACTGCCGTTCCAGCTGACTGATTTGCTGAAGACCGTCCTGAAGTGCCCGGTCCGCTTCTTCATATTTAAGCCTGGCTACAACCGCCTCCCGCTGCTCCTCGTCGAGCTTTTCCATTTTTTTGCCGAGTATCGTATATAATGTGTTGGACAAAGACATCCCGGTGAGCCGGTCCACGTCCTTCTCTTCCGCCGCTAGCTTGCTCTTTGCGATGTCTTTGGAATGCTCCAGCGAGGCAACCTCCTGCTTCAGCTGTTTTAGGCGCTGTTCCCATTTTTCTTTTTGGCGTCCTTTTTCCTTCAATTCTGCCATTCGTTCATTCAGGTTTTCGAACAAAAAATTCTCCTCCTTTTCGATGGCTTCATAACTAATTGCCCTATCCCTAATCGCAGATGCTTATCCGTTATTGCCATACCTTGTAATGCTACCTTATACACTTATTTCAAAAGGCTTCGCCAATTCCCGGCCGACCCGCCGGATGACGAGAAGGATCATCAAGAAAGCGATCGCGGTGGCCAAGCTGCTGATCAAAATCAACCCGGTCACTTCCGCGTTCAGTATGAACGGATAGGAAAACATGTATAAAGCCGAACAACCGAAGTAAAAATACCACCGGAATCGCACGGATGCGGCCAATTCACCTTTTCCGCGAATCTCGGCGAGCTTGAAGCTTCCTGCGCAAATGCTGTACAGGAGCACCCACTGCAGGACCGTTTCGGCCAAATTCAGCACAAGATCGACATTCAGGGACAACACAGGATTGTTTAAATGCAGTTCGTGCGCGCGAAAAAACTGCGGAATCGAGATGATGCTCAGCGCAACGGAAGCCCGAACGCCCATTCCAAAGCTCTGTTCCTTTTTACGCAATCCGGAAAGCGCCGACAGAATCATAAGATAACCGATTACATTGGGCATCAGATCGATGCCCACCCGGATATTGATTATGACAAAAACCATCCCGTAACCGATACGGTAAAATAAGGTTTTCATGATCCCGACCTCCTGGACTTCACAATCGCGGCGACTTCGCGCTGTGATAAATAGGGGTCACTCTGGACAAAAATCGGATAGGCGGCTTTCTTGCCGTTATCCAACTGAAGTTCCATTCTAAGCAGAAACCGGTAAACTTCACTTTTGGCCATGGCGTCGGCATTTTGTAAAGGATCGAACTTATAAGTTACGCTTGCCGTATCCCCTTTTTTAAACTTTAGCGGAAAAGGTATTTGAGACAGAGGCACACCGCTATGCGTCGTTTCGCTCCCGAACTGGATCTCACTTTGTTCCAGATGCTTGATGCTTGGAGCTTCCAGAATCACCGTTAAACGATCACCCAAACCAGGTAAATATGCGGAAGATATCTCGGTAATTACGGTATCCTTAGTAAACTTCACCCGCGTATATCCCGCATTCTCCGATGAAGATCCGCCGGATGTACTCTGTATGGGAGAATCCCCCTTCAGCAAATCGTTATAGACCCGAATCTCGCCGATCTCCAGCTCTTTGGTCGAATTATCGTCAAAAACCGCCTCGACCCGGTGAATCACCAGCGGTCCGTCTTCGGGAAACGTCGGCTGCAAGAGATCATAATCCATAATCTGCGTCCGCATCGTTCCCTGATTTTGGTGAACGTAGCTGTTTTGCACGAGAATCGGGGTCACGGTAGCATTCGGAAGCTCCGGAATCCGGATCGACTGAATCTTTACTTTGGCTGATTTATTTTCCAGATAGTTCAGGTCAAAGCTGTAACCCGGCGAATTCTCCACTTCAATATAATGTTTGAAAAACACGGGCTCCGGAAGTTGAGAGTTATAGTAAACCCACAGATTACCTCCCCAGCTTCCCGCGATCAACGCCAGCACCACGATAAAAACAATTCGTTTCATTGCATGTCCTTTCATGATTTGGAA
Organism: Fontibacillus phaseoli; assembly: GCF_003337355.1. Taxonomy (GTDB): domain Bacteria; phylum Bacillota; class Bacilli; order Paenibacillales; family Paenibacillaceae; genus Fontibacillus; species Fontibacillus phaseoli. Next base: position 81,426 of record NZ_QPJW01000010.1, read on the forward strand.
GTCTCGCTTCGAACAAACGAACGAAGGCTATGCACAATAAACGCTTTAGGCAATAAAAAGTTGCCTGTTATTCCGCTTAACGGACGGCTAGACTCTACCGTTTCTCCCAAGGGAATGCCCCATTTTCTTCCGCCTGGGCAATCACCAATTCGCATAAACGATGGCTTTCCAGCGCGTCCCGCGGCGAAATGGACGGCTGTTTGTTTTCCCGGACACAGGTCAGGAAATGGTCGATGATTTGCACGAACCCGCGGCGATACAACACCGGATCCCAGTCGTTGAATTTCAGCACCATTTCTTTTCCGCCCGCAAAATGATCGGTCGTGTTCAAGCCGTCAACAACCCACTTGTTCCCCGGGTTCATCACCTCAAGGAGCTCATCGTTTGCACCCGAATCCCGGTTCATCACCCCTGTGCAAAAAAATCCGCTCCCTTGCAGCTGCAGCTGGGCATGATACAACTTCCCCTCTTGAGAGAAAGTTACTATCTGAGGCGTTCCTTCAACGTCCGGGGGTGCCAGAAAACGAATCGTATCGATCACATGAATGAAATCGTCATACACAAACCGGCGCGCAAAGTCCGGCGAGAAAAGACGGTTTTTTTGCAGCAAAACCACGCGACGGTCGTTCTTCTCCTTCATGGCCGCCACCATCGGGGCAAACCGGCGGTTGAAGCCGACCATCAGAATGACGCCAAGCTCTTCCGCCAGCAGCGTAAGCCGCTCCGCTTCCTCATAATGGTAAGAGATCGGCTTGTCCACGTATACATGCACTCCGCTGCGCATCAACTGCTCCGCAATACCGGCATGCGATTCCGTCGACGTATGAATAAACGCCGCCTCAATGCCCGACGCGATCAATTCGTCCACGGTCCGCACCGCTTCCCGGACCCGGTACTTATCGGACAACCTCCCTAACGTCTCCAGGTTCCGGGTACAAAACACAAGCTCAATATCCTCCCGCGCCGTAATCACCGGCAAATACGCCTTTTGCGCGATGTCTCCAAGACCGATTATCCCGATTCTCATCGTATTTCCTCCCTATGGGCTAAAGTTATATATGTAGCGATTGAAATGACAATTCCTCATTTACTGATTCCATTTTGGCATATGGCGAGGGTGAGTGTAAACTTGGGGGCGGGTAAGAAAAAGTAAAAGAAAAAGGGGCTACCCTCTCTGGATAGCCGTTTAAACTTTTCAATAGTTATGGTTTCATACTGTCAAAATATCTGCTTCATTCCCCATTTTGTGAATGTTTAATTATTTTCATAGATTATCAACAATTTATTTTTTTCCTCATCACATAGTGAATCTGAACAAATTTATAAGTTGGGAATCCCCCTCCCCCCTACTTCCCCTCCGCTACAAACCTCTCCATCCGCTCCGAAATCTGGTCGCGCACCCGGCGGAATTCCGCCATAATCTCCTCTTCCGTGCCGATCACTTTGGCGGGATCGTCGAAGCCCCAGTGCCAGCGGGCGGCGGTCGGGTTGGAAACGGCCGGGCAGTGCTCGTCCGCATGGCCGCAGAGCGTAATGATGTAATCCGCGCGATTCAGGATCGCGGGGTCAATGACCTCCGAGTGATGTCCGCTAATATCCACGCCAGCTTCACCCATCACTTGCACCGCCCGGGGGTTCAAGCCATGGGCTTCGAGTCCCGCGCTGAACACCTCAAAGCGGTCGCCGCCCAGCTGTTTCAGGAATCCGTCCGCCATTTGGCTGCGGCAGGAGTTGCCTGTGCAAAGAAAATACACGGTCTTCTTATTCATTAACATTTTCTCCTCTCACTATCTCATTTAATGATTCACTATCACTTAAGAAATAATCATGAGCCACAAATAAAGTCCGGTTAAAGTAATGAACAACGTAGGTACGGTCAGTAGAATCCCTGTTTTGAAATAACGTCCCCAAGTGATTTTAATTCCTTTCCGGGACAAGACATGTAACCACAGCAAAGTTGCCAGAGAGCCGATCGGCGTAATTTTCGGCCCGAGGTCGGAACCGATTACGTTCGCGTAAACCAGCGCTTCCCGCACCAGTCCTTCGGTATTCGTACTATGAATAGCCAGCGCATCAATCATTACGGTAGGCAAATTGTTCATAACCGACGATAGAATCGCGGCGATAAAGCCCATGCCGACGGTGGCGGCATAAACGCCCTGATCGGCCAGCCACTGAATGACGTCTCCCAGATGATCGGTGAATCCGACATTACGCAGACCGTACACCACCACATACATCCCGATGGAAAAGACGACGATCGACCAAGGCGCTTCTTTGATCACCCGACGGGTTTCGACGGCTGGACTGCGACGGGTCGCGATGATAAAGAATATCGCCACGACTCCGGCGGCCAACGATACCGGAATACCGATGAATTCGGCGGACAGATAAGCTACCAGCAGCAGGCCGAGAATAATCCAGGACAACCGGAACATGCGCGGATCCCGGATGGCGTCTTCCGGTTTCTTTAGCTGCTTCAAATCATAGTTGCCCGGGATTTGCTTGCGGAAAAACAAGTACAACACCAGCATGCTCGCTCCTAGCGAAACCAGGTTCGGAACGAACATTCGGACGACATATTCCAGGAACCCGATGCCAAAAAAATCGGCCGAGACGATGTTGACCAGGTTGCTCACCACGAGCGGCAGCGAGGTTGTATCCGCGATAAAACCGCTTGCCATTATGAACGGCAGCACCATCCGGTCATCGAATCGTAGCGCCCGGACCATCGCCAGCACGATCGGCGTCAAGATCAAGGCAGCACCGTCGTTCGCAAACAAAGCGGACACGGCCGCACCAAGTAAAATAACGTAAACGAACATGCGCTTGCCGCTTCCACCAGCCAGTCGGGCCATATGCAGCGCGGACCACTCAAAAAAGCCGATTTCATCAAGCAAAATCGAAATGATGATAATCGCGACGAAAGCCAGCGTGGCATTCCATACAATGGCCGTTACATCCCCCACATCGCCAAAGCTCACTACCCCAAATGCCAGAGCCAACACCGCACCGCCCATGGCGGACCACCCTATGCCGAGCCCCTTAGGCTGCCAGATGACAAATACCAAAGTAAGTAGAAAAATAAATCCCGCAACGTACTCCAACTTCAAAACTCCTCTTCCGTCAATTGCAACAATCGCCGTCAGCACAGGTACCGATCAGCTTCAAAGCTTCTTCAGGGACGGGCACCGCGTCCATCACGGCTTGAACATAAGGCTTGTCTTCTACCATGAGCATATAGTAAGACCACTGTCCGCGCCGGGATTCTTTGACCAGTCCCGCTTCCCGCAACTTGCGCAGATGCTGGCTGATATTCGGCTGCGTCGTTTGCAAAGCGTCCACCAGATCGCAAACGCAGCGTTCCCCGTCTTTTAAAATCGCCAGAATCGTAAGCCTTGTCTTATCCGCCAACAGCTTCAATACGGTAATCATTTCATCCATGCCTGCACGCCCCTTTCAGAAATTATTATATAATCAATCAGTTATATAATCAATTACTTATATTCATTCTTCGCTTTTGGTTTTCAAGTCCGATTATTTCGTACATTATACATGGACAAAAATAAGAAATTGTCCACTTAAAAGTGGACATCGGGACTATTTGACACAAGCCGAGAAAAAATCTATATTCAGGCAAAGCAACGTATCAACTCACTATATATAGATGATTCAATTCATTATTAATCATAAATCTTCAACAAAGATTGTCCACGCTCTGGTGGACAGTTCTTTAAAAAATCCATCCATTAAGGACAAAACACATTCGTGATACTCCTCTGAACGCTTAACGATGCCCATAAAAAAAGCATCCCTTAGGATACGCGGCCCGGGAGCAACCCGGACCACGACCCCAAGATGATGCGATTAACGATTAATGTTCAACCCTGACCTCAACGCGCTTTAAAAATTAGTCAAAATTACTCTGCATCGCTGAGCTCGTTTCTGCTCTCTGCCGACGCAAATGCTCTCCGGTTCAACCAACCTACCCCGGCTGCCAACATGCTGATGGCTGCGGCGAACAGATACATATTGACGATCCCGAACCACTCGGCCACCCCGCTCATGAACAGAAGCGATAGCCCGAATACCGTATTCAGAAGCGTGGCTTGCGCCGAGAACACTTTTGGCAACAAATCCGGACTGGCACTCCGCTGAATCAAGGTCCGTCTGGAGACTGCGGCAAGCTCCGTAAACGGGCCGGTCACTAGGACGATCAGCAAGGTTAGAGGCGCAAAATCGTTCAGTGCGAACCAGACCGTCAAGACTGCATACCCCAACATGCCGAGCAGCATCGCCGGAAAGATTCTTTTTTCCAACCGCTCCACCAGAGCGACGACAAGTATTCCTCCGATAACGGCTCCGGCAAAATAACTGGCGTTGATATATCCCCACCACTGCTCGTCTTTGAGCAGAACTTCGTTCACGAAGACCAGCATGAACGCCCCGGCCCATACGGACCCGCCCAGCATATCGGTCATATCCATCAACGTCAGCGAACGCAGGCGCGGGGACCGCCATAAAGCGACCCAACCCTCCTTCAAAGTATCCCAACGGGATGGCGGGTTAGAAATACCAGCCGGATTCAATTCGCCAGCTTCATCAACCTCAACTGCGGGAATAAGAGCCAAACCGGAGCGCACATCCCAAAGGCTGCGCCGCTTCGGCTCGGTCGGGTCCTCGATCAGCACCGTGATCGCCATGGCAAAGCCATAGCCGACCGCAACTGCGACGAGCACGGGAAAAGATCCGAACGTCGCCACCAGCAAGCCGCTAATGGCCCAACCGGCAAACTGGACGATCTGATCGGTCGTTGCGATCAGCCCGTTCGCCTTCAACAGTGCCTGATCGGATACGAGTCGTGGCACCAGCGCATTCCGGGCTGGTGTTGTCCAACCGTCGAGGAATGAAATGCAGACGATGAGCACATAGACAGGCAGGAGTTCATCCCCGCCGAACATCGGCGACAGATAACCGGCCAGCAGCACAAATAGCAGGAACTGTCCGAACTGCGACAAAGTTAGCAGGAAAGGCAGCCGATACCGTGAAATCATGAGCGGAGCAATCAGACCGCTAAACAACTGCGAAGCCACCCGCAAAAATGGCACCAGCGTGGCAAAAACGACGGAACCCGTCACTTTGAGCACATACGTAGTAAGCGCAACAATATAGAGCACGTCGACGGTGTTGGACAGCGTCTGCGAACCCCATAAATAATAAAAAGACCGTTTGAACATCACTTTATTCGCTCCTTATTCAATTGTATAAGTCCCGTTGTAACCGGGATTAGGAAGTGAAGACAAAGTTCAAACTCAAATCGGTCTCATAACGGCTCCTTTATTTAACGTATTAATTTTACGGTGAACAAACTCTACTTTAACAATCTCATGATAAGATATCGGTGATAAATGTAACTTTGTCTAGCGATATTGCCGGAAAAGGAGTGCTCCATTTGAACACGGACCTTGATCATGAAATAAAACAACCTAAAAATTCAAATCCAAGCGCGGATTCGATCACATCATCTTCATTGTTTCCAGGCTCACGCCCCAGGCAACTGCTCGAGATATTTTCGGTTTCCGCCAAACTGGGCTTCACCTCGTTCGGCGGCCCGATCGCGCATCTGGGTTACTTTCACAATGAATATGTAAAAAGTCGCAAATGGCTCGATGAAAAAAACTACGCCGAGCTTGTGGCGCTGTGCCAGTTCCTTCCCGGCCCGGCGAGCAGCCAGGTCGGCATCGGCATCGGCCTCCGCCGGGGCGGCCTGCTCGGCGCCGTCGCCGCCTGGATCGGCTTCACGCTACCGTCGGCCGCGGCGATGACGCTGTTCGCGCTTACGCTGCGCGGCAGCGACATCAGCGGTGCGGCCTGGCTGCACGGCCTGAAGCTCACCGCCGTGGCGGTCGTCGCTCACGCCGTGTGGAGCATGGGCCGCAAGCTGGCTGCCGGCCCCAGCCGCGCCGCGATCGCCGTGTTCGCCGCGGCGCTCACGCTGCTGTGGCCGGGCGCGTTCGGCCAAGTGGCTGCGATCGCCGCAGCAGCACTTGCCGGGCTGTGGCTCTACCGCCGGGAGGCGGATGCTCCACCACCGCCCGGCTCGCCCAGCTACGAGCCCGCCACCCCGGCAGCTCGACCGCCGCTGCCAGCGCTCCGCCGCAGGGGCGCCGCGCTCAGCCTGGCACTGTTCGCCGCCCTGCTCATCCTGCTGCCGCTAATCGCGCAGCGATTTCCCCAAGCAGGCGGCGGCGCACTGCCGCTGATCGACAGCTTCTACCGAGCGGGCTCGCTCGTCTTCGGCGGCGGACAGGTGGTTCTGCCGCTGCTGCAGAGCGAAGTCGTCCCGCCGGGCTGGGTCGGCGAGCCCGACTTCCTCGCCGGCTACGGCTTCGTCCAGGCCATGCCCGGCCCTTTGTTTACGTTTGCGGCTTATCTCGGAGCGGTCAAGGACGGCCTTTCCGGCGCATTGATCGCGACAATGGCCATCTTCCTGCCAGCTTTCCTGCTGATCGTCGGCGCGCTGCCCTTCTGGAGCCGCCTCTGCCGGAACGCCAACATCCAAAGAGCCCTGCAGGGCGTCAATGCCGCCGTCGTCGGGATTCTGCTCGCGGCGCTGTACGACCCGGTCTGGACGAGTTCTGTCCGGACCGCCGGTGATTTCTTGCTCGCCCTGCTGCTATTCGCCATGCTGGCCTGGTGGAAGATGCCGCCTTGGACGACGGTGCTTGCCGGGGCCGCAGGCGGAATGCTCTTACCGCTATTAGGCGCGTAATCAAATTCAATAACGGTTATTCCTCGTAAATCATTGTCCGCGTCATCCCGCCGTCAATGACAAGATGCGCCCCGGTAACGAACGTATTGTCCGGGTGGCTCAAATACAGGCAGGCCCGGGCGATACCCTCCGGCGTTCCGACCCGGCCGGGTGCTGCCAGTGATCGGCTTCCTTCAGCGCCTCCTTGTCTCAAGCTTGACCCGCCGCAATTTTACCGATCAAGTCCGGTAACCAGTCCATGACCGATCCAAAAGAATACCCCGCCGCTTTGGCTTTGGAAATATCCAGCACCCAGTCCGAAGGAATACCGAACGGCGATTCATTCCCCTCACCCGCTTCGTTTTCCGGCAAGACCAGCGGTTGTTTGCCGGTTGCCCTTCCGATCAGTTCAAGCAAGCCCGCAATCGTCAACTCCCCATCCGAGCTTGCATTGACCGGACCGGTTAGCATGGAGCACCCCAGCCATTTGAGGAAAGAGGCCGTTTCCGCGGAGGAAATGTAAGACATGGACGCTTCCACATTCGGAAACCCAATCGGCGTTCCGTTCATGACCCGCTCGACGTGAAAGTGGAGTCTACGGGTATAATCGTCCGGTCCCAGCACGATCGGAATCCGCATGGCCGCAACCGGAAAGTCCGCCTGCTGGAAAAAGACCGCTTCCGCCTGTCTTTTTCCTTCCCCGTAATCCATATCTTTCCGGTCCCCGGCATTCCATTCGTATCGATAGGGATCAAAGACTTCTTCTTGCAACGGAGATTTGCCGAACTTGTAAACCGACAATGTCGAGGTCAGCACGTAACGCCCCACATTTCCGTCAAAAGCGCGTACCGCCGCCAGCGCCTCATTCGGCGAATAACAGATATTGTCATAGACGATGTCCCACGGACCGACTTTAGCAGCCTCCACCAGCGAAGACTCGTCCGTTCGATCCACAATAAGCCGATTCAAAGGACCGTTAAAGACCGCCTCCGTCAAACCTCGCGTAGCCACTGTCACTTCGTGACCGCCTTCCCGAAGAAGCAAGTCTACCAATCTTTTGCCGAAATATCTTGTTCCGCCTAATACTAACACCTTTGCCATTCAAAACACCCCGTTCGCTTCGTTTTTAGAAAAGCATCAGAGACGAATTCACACATATTAAAAATATTAGGACAGTTCCCTTCTTATTCTGTCTCCCTCTTTCTAGCGGCTGCCGAACAAGCTTTTCATCAAACTCAACCCGCACAGCACCGAAAAATAAAAATGTCCTTCCTGAGCCGCTACATCTTTATATAACGAGTAGTAGGGCATGTTTAGATACAGGCTCAGCACCGGATACAGCATAAGAATTAAACTTGGGATGAATATGAAAAAGAACAACGGACGGTAAAACTTTCTCCGGTTTGGAAGGCCGCCAAGCAAACTGGCATACGCTCCCAGTACCAGGCCGTACAACATGTTTCCTAACATGCCGTAACTGATTTTCAGCAATCTCTCCGGATTCTGTTCCATTATCGCGACAAAACGGTTGCCGTAATATACCAGCACCAATGCGCCGAGAAGCCACAGCAAATAATAAAAGTACCCTTTGGATTTGTTCATGGGCCGACTCTCCTATGTATAAATTTGCGAATCCAATTAAACAGCGTCCTTCGGCGGAATCTCCGTGTCCTTCATCCCCGCCTTAACCCGCTTCAACTGGGCGACAATGATGATGCTGATCACGACGAGCAGGAACCAGGAGCTAATTTTTCCGATATGCACCAGCCGCCATACTTTCTCCTGATCCGGGTAACTCCAGGCTCCGAGAAAGGTCGATATATTTTCCGCTACCCAAATAAAAAAGCCGATCAGTAAAAAAGACAAGGTCAATGGCATCCAGTACGTTTTGCCGAGCAGCATAAAATGAACCCGTGACCGGATGAATACGATGACCAGCAATCCCGTAAGGACCCAGCGATAATCCCCGATAAAATGATGCGTGAAAAAATTAAAATAGATCGCCGCGCACAGCGGTACGACATAGACGGCTTTCGGCCAACCGGTCATTTGCAGGTTCATCCTGCGCCAGGCTTGGCAAATGTAGCTGGCAACGCTGGCGTACATAAAACCGCTGTAAAGCGGAACCCCGAACACCTTGCTCCATCCCGCTTCCGGGTAAGACCAAGAGCCCATTTGCACTTTAAACAGCTCCAGAGCGAGCCCGATCAGATGAAATACGCAAATGACTTTCAGTTCATCCCTCGTTTCCAGCTTGAAAACGACCATGCCCACCTGGGCCAGCAAACAGATCAACAAAATCAGATCATACCGGGGAATGCCCGGAACCGTGACCACCTTGGTCAGTCCAAGCGTTCCGAAAATGATGACCGGAAAGATGCAGGATAACGCCTGCAGCCAGGCAAACTGAAGCAAATTGCGGATAAAAGTCATAATTCCTCTCCCTTCCCTGCACGACGATTGCTCCGTCCTCCTCAAGTCGTCACAACGGTAAGCTGCGGCCAGATCCTGAGCCATTCTTTCTCCCGAATTCTATGCTCAAATATACTCCTGTCAAGAAAATATGGACTTTGCCGCACCAGCAAACCAAGTAAATCATCGAGGTCGAAAGGGGCTACGATATCGATGTCCCCAACTTCATTTAGCCTTGCCCCGACGGCTGTTGCGGTTTCGGGCCAGTACAACATGGCGTCTTCCACCGATCGGTAAGGCGGCTCGCCGTTTTTCAGATGCATACGCGCCTGATTTTTGACAGACCAGTCCCGATTCGGAATCAAACCCTTTAACCGGGCGTCCAGCTTTTTTTCCATGCCCTCGTCCAGACATTCCGGATCGAAATAAAGCACATCCACATCGTGAAGCGGCGTTCTGTCCGCATAACCATGCATTACGTCCCATACAAAGTTGCGAAAATATCCAGCCGCGATGCACCCTTGCGGCAATCCCAAGGAAGCTACGGCTTTCAGATCGGCTACCATTTCGGCTTGTTTTCCAATCGCAGCCTTAAATCCTTCGGAATCGGTAATCCGCGAGATCTTCTTCGTAGGCAACACAAATTCCCCCACCTTTCACGGATCAAACGTTCCTTCATTATACACCAGAAAATCCGTGCTTCGGTATACAAAACGCGTCTCATTCGATTCTAACGGACACAGGAGACCTTAACGGGCCAAAAATCTCCGATTTTTTGGGTTAACGGACACGGGAGACCTTATTTCAAAGAAAACAACGGCAAAACGGTAGATTTCCCCCGATTAACGGCTCTCATGTCCGTTGGATTCCATAACTAGCTTAAAATCTTGATTTAACGTCGGCCATGTCCATTAGAATGGATACGATCGCATTTCGCGTACCCTTCCTACTTCCTTACTTACGCAAAATGCGGCTAAATCCCCATAGGGATCTAGCCGCATTTCATATCAAACCGCTCTTGCCAAGAGCGCAATCCAGGCTTAAGCCGACCGCAGCGCCTCATCCTTCGGCAACAGCACGGTCAATAACCCGATCAGCGGCAAGAAGGAGCAGAGCTGCATGATGAACAAAATGCCCGACTGATCGGCGAAATGACCGAGCACCGCCGAGCCGAGTCCGCCGAGCCCGAAGGAAAGGCCGAAAAACAGGCCGGACACCAGTCCCACCTTGCCCGGCAGCAGTTCCTGGGCATAGACGACGATAATTGAGAAGGACGAGGACATGATGAATCCGGCTAACACGACGAGTACGCCGGACCAAAACAAGTTGGCATATGGGAGCAGCAAAGAAAACGGCGCAGCTCCGAGAATGGACAACCAGATGATATTTTTGCGCCCGTACCGGTCAGCCATCGGGCCGCCGAAAAACGTACCGACCGCAGCCGCGGCGAGGAACGCGAACACGTACCATTGTGCAGCGCTTTTGCCGACGCCGTAATGGTCCATCATGAAGAAAGCATAAAAGCTGGAAATGCTGATGGAGTATACGTTTTTAGAGAACAACAGCAGCACGAGCACCGAAATGGCGAGCCCTACTTTCCTCTTGCTTAGCCCCGATTTTTTCGCGTCTTCCCCGTTTTGGATAACTCGGCGCGGACGTGGCTGTACGTTCAAGGAAGCATACCAGCGGGCGACGAAAAACTGGATAATAATCGCCGCTATCGCCGCAAAAGCGAACCAGACCACGCTGCGCTGGCCAAGCGGAATAAAGATGAGCGCCGTCATCAGCGGGCCGAGCGAGGTGCCGATATTGCCGCCGACCTGAAAGATCGACTGCGCCAGTCCGCGCCGAGCCCCGGCCGCCAGGTACGCGACTCTGGAAGATTCGGGGTGGAACACCGAGGACCCGAGTCCGATGCAGGCCACGGCCAGCAAGATGATGCTGTACGCGGGGGCATACGCCAGCATGACGACGCCGACCAACGTGAAGCATACGCCGAGCGGCAGTATGTACGGTCGCGGCCGGATGTCCGAGTACAAGCCGACCAGCGGCTGAAACACCGAAGCCGTAATATTCATGGCGAACGAAATCCAACCGATCTGTCCGTAGCTTAACGCCAGCGAATCCCTCAGAATCGGGAACAAGGCCGGTATGGCCGATTGCATCGTATCGTTTAGCAAATGGACCATGCTGATCGCAAACAGGATCGGGTACACCGTTAATGCCTGCGCAGTGGGCTTGATTGCTGCGGCTTTATTCATTCAAATCTCTCCATCCGCTCTGTTTGTCTGTAATATTAGAAGTTAAAATTGTCCGGATCAGACCCAAACCGTTTGTTTAAGTTCAAGCCATCGATAGCGGCGATATCCTCGGTGCTAAGCTCGAAATCAAAAATGTCGGCGTTCTCGATAATCCGTCCCTCATTGACCGATTTCGGAATGGTGATCACGCCAACCTGCAGATCCCAGCGCAAAATAACTTGAGCTGCGCTTTTGCCGTATTTTTTGCCGATGGAAACCAGAATGTCGTTTGTGAGCAAATTGCCTTGGCCAAGCGGAGACCAGGCTTCAAGGAAAATGCCTTTCTCCGTCGCATATTTCAACAGTTCTTTCTGGGTCAGTTGCGGATGAAGTTCTACCTGATTCACGGCCGGTACGACTTCGGCGTCAGCCAGCAAATCCTCCAGGTGATGTATTTGAAAATTGCTCACGCCAATCGCGCGGACTTTGCCTTCTTTATAGACTTTTTCCAGCGCACGATAGGTATCTTTATATTTGCCCTTTACCGGCCAATGCACCAGGAACAGGTCGATATAGTCCAGATTCAATTTGCTCAGACTGGTCTCGAACGCTTGCAGCGTCGTCTCGTAGCCCTGATTGGAATTCCATACTTTCGAAGTAATGAACAACTGATCCCGAGTCAGGCCGTTCTCTTCCATCGCTTCCCGGACTGCTTGTCCGACGCCTTCCTCATTATTGTAAGCGGCAGCGGTATCGATGCTGCGGTAACCGGTGCGGATCGCCGATTTGACGGCCTGGATCACTTCCTCGCCTTCCTGGGCTTTATATACCCCCAAACCAAACCACGGCATGTTCACTCCGTTATTGAGCTTTACAGTTTCCTGCAAATTTTTAGGCATGATTTTTTTCCTCCTTAGGTTGGGTTTTGATGAGAAAAATATTCCAAAGTATATTATGACCTACCTCGGACAAAATTTAAAGCCGCATTGAAAAATGGCAGCTCTTCTCCCCCATCATGATATTAACTGGAAAACATACAGCTAATTTAGGTTAGATTAGCTTTTTACCCCATTCAGATGGAAGAACTACAGTTATTTCTCCGCAAATCAATGACATGGGCTTATATCAGTCAAAATAGCTGCAGGTTCTCCAGTTAATTTCCTTCGAGATGCCATTTTCACAAAATTAACTGTACCATTTCCAGTTATTTTTTCTCGATGCTAGATAGGGTGGGTTCCCGAAACGCAAAAAAAGCCGGAAAGCGATCTCCCGGCCTTACGATATGGAACGAAAATAAGATTGCTCGTGCATCTCTCTTCGCTAAAATGAAATCATTGCGCCCGTTTCATCGAAAATGGCCGATGGGTTCCAGGCGACTTCCCACACATTGAACTCGGGATCGGCAAAATACGCGGAGCGTCCGCCCCAAAACGCCTCCTCCGGTTCCTTCAGAATCACCGCACCGGCTTGCCGGGCTTTTTCGATGGCAGCATCAACCTGTTCAGGCTCCTCCACATTGACCGCCAGCGACATCCCTCTGTAAGCCGGCTTTTGGATTTCCGTTCCTTCGGGAACCAATCCTTCCAAACGGGCGTCCTTCAACAATTCTCGGTAAGGGAAAATGCTCAGCAGTACTCCGGCCGTTGTGAAAACACAGTAATCGTCAGAACTGGTCGGGGTGTCTTCCCATCCTAATCTGGTGTAAAAGGCCCTGAGCGAAGGAAGATCTTGCGCGCCAAAAGTGATCAAAGTAATCCTCTGCGGTAACATTTCTATCCCTCCCAAACGTATTTTGTTTAGATGGACATTTCTTCCCAAAAAACAATTAACTTTTTCTGGTATTCTATATCCTACATCAAAACAACACGATTGACTAGGCCGTCTCTTTCCCTTTCCGCAATTTTTGTCTGGCGCGGTACAGCACAATTTTAAAATGGGACAATGCGATTCCCATCAAATTAGCCGACTCCTGATAAGAGAATCCGTGCACATCATATAACAACACTGCATGCTGTTGATTCGGGGGAAGCATGGACAGCATGGCGAACAGTTCCTCCCGGCTTTCCACGGATAATACGCTGGCTTCCGGCGTTTCTTCGCTCGGCATATTATGAAAGAACTCGTTCTCGTAGGCTGAGGAACGGCTCTCTTTGCGTAATCTGTCAATATACGCGTTATGAGCGACGCGGAGCAGCCAGGCTTTCGTTTTCTTTCCTTCCAGATCTTCGATTCGGCTGCACGCCCGGTAAAACGTTTCTTGCATCAGATCCTCGGCGTTATGATGGTTACGGCACAAATAAAACAAATATCGGTAAACGTCGTTTTTATATTCACGGTAGATCATATCCATCGATGACTTTTTCATATGGACCCTCCTCAAATTCTGAACCCGTAGTCGAGCAACTTGACCGTGTCGGACCAGACACCCTGCTCGGTGGAATGAAGCACTACGGTGATCAGTTCTCTCTCTTCTCGTACAGCCGAGCCAACTAGGCAGTATCCGGCTTTTTCCGTGTATCCGGTTTTCACTCCGTTGGCCCCTTGAAAATACCACTCCCCGTTGCTATTCAGCAGCTTGTTCCGGTTTTGGAACAAGTGATCTCCTTGCCCCTCCAGATCCGCGGCGTATTCGGTTTCCCCGACAAGCTCATTAAACACTTCAAGATTCATGGCTTCCCGGGCGATCAGCGCCATGTCGTAGGCGGTTGAATAATGATCCGGATCGTGCAAACCGTGCGGATTGACGAAATGGCTATTTACGGCCCCCAGTTCCTTCGCCTTCTCGTTCATTAACTTGGCAAAATAAGCGATAGCCTGTTCCGGGCTTTGGCGTTCCCCCGTTTCCAGTTCGGTTATGTAAGCCGCTGCCGTTCTGGCTGCATCGTTTCCGGAAGGCAGCATCATCGCCGCCGTCAAATCCCTGACGGTCAATTTCTCCCCGGGAACAAGTCCGGCCGAGCTTTCGTCCGGCGTTCGCAGGAGCACCTCGTCGCCAACCGTCACTTCGTCATCCGGCGCACTTTTCTTCAACAGAATGAGCGCGGTCAATATTTTCGTAGTGCTGGCCGGATACATTTTTTTCTTTCCATGATCACTGTATAAAAGCTCCCTGGTATCCCGGTCCATAATCAAGACCGCCTGCCCCTCTACTCCGGCAAGTTCGGGAGTCTTTAACCCGCGCCATGTTTGCTCCACCCGGTCGATCAAGGCGTTCCCGTGTTTCTGCACGTTTTGAAACGACAACTTGTCATGAAACAGAAAAATGAGAATGATAAGCAACAGTACAATGTAACGTTTCTTTCTAAACAAAACCGCCAACCCCTCTTGATTTCCCAAACATGGTTTCCTGTTTATTATTATGACTCCCAGAGTTTGCGCGGCGGATAAGAAATTCTTAAGATTCCCTTAAGATTTCACTGCGAAATCCTTAAACTGGTATAATAATCCATTTTTAACCTTGGATAGTCCAGATTCGTACATCTATGTAAAAAAAAACGGCTGACCAAGGTGCAGCCCCGATCAGCCGTTTCAATAATTTCAGTCTTGTTGATGGCGCCGCTCCATATCGTCTTGAGATAACCGGACCGAAAATACCGTTCGGTCTTCATCGCTTTCGGCCGAAATGACGCCCCCGTGCAGGTCAACGATATGCTTGGCGATGGCGAGCCCGATGCCCGAGCCCCCGGTGTGCGCGGCGCGCGATTTTTCCACCCGGTAGAACCGGTCGAATAAATGCGGCAAATCCGATTCCGGAATAGGTTCTCCGTAATTGATCACTTCCGTAATCACTTCGTTTCCTTCGATCCGTCCCCGGATATCCAGCAGCCTGCCGTCGCTGCCGTAGCGCATGGCGTTCGTGATCAAATTCTCGTAAACCCGGCGCAGCTTGTCCCCGTCGGCGATCACGAACAGAGGCTGCTGGCTCATGAACAAGCGGCATTCCATTTTGTTTTCCTGTAGCTGCCATCCAAAATGGGCCGTAATTTGGTACAGCATTTCCGCCAGGTTAATTTTGTTTTTGTGCAGCTTCATTTCCTTATTTTGAAGCCGCGTGTATTCGAACAAGTCTTGAAGCAGCTGCTTCAAACGCAAAGACTCTTCGTAGGCCATATTGACGTAATGGCGAAGTTCGACTTCATCGCGGTACCGGTCCTGATCGATCAAGCCCAAATAGCCAGTAATCGAAGTTAGCGGCGTTCGGAGGTCGTGCGATACATTCGTAATCAGTTCGTTCTTCGTTTGCTCGGCCCTACGTTCTTCTTCCATGGAAGTACGCAGCCGTTCGACCATCCGGTTAATGTCCGTCGCGAGTTGCCCCAACTGTCCGACGTTATCCACCGGAATTTTAGCTGCCGAACCTTCTTCGATCCGGTGAACTTCCTCGATCAACAGCTTGAGGTATTTCTGCTCATGACGTCGAACGCTCCGCCGGTAGAAATAAAGGGCGAACAACAATAGAATCGGAACGCCCGATAAATAATACACTTCGGGAAACCCGATATTGCGACCGACCCATATAATAAGTGTATTGAAAGTGACTTTTGGATAAAAGAAATAGAACGCTCTTGCCAGAAAAACAAGCAGAAGCAATGAAACGATCGTTGCGATGCTGGTCCAAAACAGCCATGCCAGGAATCTTAAGCTAGCCTTCAATTTTGTAGCCGACCCCCCATACCGTCCGAATCAGCTTCTCCCCGTCCATTTCTTTCTCCAGCTTATCCCGCAGCCGGCTGATATGCACCGTGACGGAATTGTTGCTCTCGAAATATTTATCTTTCCAGATCAGCTCGAAAATCTCCTCCGAACCGAACACCCGGCCGGGATGACTGGCCAGCAGAAACAAAATTCCGAATTCAAGCGGCGTTAACTTGACCGGCCTCCCGTCAACCATGGCCGTGTGGGTCTCCTTGTCGATTTGCAGGGAACCCAGCTTGATCAGATGATCCTGCGGCGGCTGCGGCGGCTGAACCGAATAAGAGGATCTGCGTAGCAGCGATTTCACCCTTGCCACCAGTTCCAGCGGATTAAACGGCTTGACCATGTAATCGTCGGCCCCGGTCATCAGCCCGGTGATTTTATCCATATCTCCGTCTTTGGCGCTTAGCATCAGGATCGGAGTGGTGCGGGTTTCCCGGATTTTCAGGCACACCGAAATACCGTCCATGCCCGGCATCATTATATCCAGCACGACCAGATCGATCTCTTCCTGCTCCATCATCTCAAGGGCCAGAAGTCCGTTATCCGCCCGATGAACGGCAAACCCTTCATTGAGCAGATAGATTTCGATCAGCTTCGCTATTTTTTCATCGTCGTCCACAATCAGAATTTGTTTACTCATTGTTTTACTCATCCTTTATTTAACCTGGCTTGACTCATAATACTATCATACCATGACGTACTGAGCGGAAAAGATACAAAAGGTTAAAAAAGGATTACGAAGTTATTAAGATTTCCCCCAGACGCAGGGAATCGTAGTTATGAATGTCGTTCCTTGACCCGGAGCGGACTGGGCCGTAATGTCTCCCCGATGGATATCCACGATTTTTTTGACGATGGACAGCCCCAGCCCGCTTCCTCCCACGCTTCTGTTCCGGGAACGGTCCGCTTTATAGAAACGCTCGAACAGTCGCGGCAAGTCGCTTTCGTCAATGCCGATGCCCGTGTCCGATATCGCTATTTCCACTTCATTCTCCCGCTTAATAAGCGAAATCACGACCCGCCCGCCCGGCGGCGTAAACTTGATGCTGTTATGCAGCAGATTCACCCATACTTGTCTCAGTAAATCCTCGGCCGCAACGATTTCCGCTTCCTGCAAGTCCAACTCGACATAAAAGTTTTTGGCGATCCACTGCGGCTCGCTGGCAAGCACCACGGCCTGCAACTGACGATCCAATCTATAGCGGCTGGTTTCAAATTCGGCTGGATCGCTCTCAAGCGAGGACAGCTTAAGCAAATTGTCGCTCATTTGGGACAATCTCAAGCTCTCGCGCTCGATGATGTCCAAATAATGAATTCGTTTTTCCTCGGACAACCCCAGATTTCGCAGCGCTTCGGCAAAACCCTGGATAGAGGTCAAAGGAGATTGGATTTCATGCGAAACGTTGGAGATAAAATCCTGCCGCATCGTTTCCATTCTGCCCAATTCGCCGGCCATCTCATTAATGCTGTGGGCAATCTTCTCAAATTCCCGCTGATTGCTGCGATACTCCAGCTTGACCGAGAAGTCTCCCTTTGAGATCCGACGCATAGCATCGATGATAGCCGTCAACATCGCCATTTCTTTTCGGTTAAAATAAACGCTGAACAACAGTAAGCAGCACATAAACAAGATAACCCCTATAATGACATTGATGAGTTGGACGAGATAATCCGAAGAAGGACTCCCCGTATAGAAATAAAGCGCCTTGGTGATATAGAGCGTCCCCGTCCAGCAAACCGCCAAAAGCAAAAAGAGGCAGATCAACTGCAATATATGCTTCAAAATATTCCAGATGACCTTAAGAGCTCTTTCCGTTCCGGATTTCACTCTCCGCCCACCTCCAGCCGGTAACCCAGGCCGCGGATCGTCCTGATCCTGAACCCGTATCTATCCTCGGAAAAGCGTTCGCGCAGCCGGTTGATATGAACGTCCAGCGTCCGCTCATTGCCTTCGAAATCGTAGCCCCAAATCTCCTCGATCAGTTGCTCGCGGGTCAAGGTTCTTCCCATGTTGTTGCCTAGCCGGAACAACAACTCGAATTCTTTTAACGGGAGCGTTAAAACCTCATCATCGGCTTCCGCTTCGAAGGTGCGGCGGTTCATGCGGATGCTGCCGATCGTCACGGTCTGGGAAATGATCACCTGGTACCGCTTCAGCAGCGCTTTGACCCGAACGACCAACTCCGCCGGCTGAAACGGCTTGACCAGGTAGTCATCCGTGCCAAGATCGAAGCCTTTCACGATCTGCTTCGTTTCGCCTTTGGCGGTGAGCATCAGCACAGGCATTTCATACAGCCGCCGAAGCTCCCGGCACAGTTCCCAGCCGTCCATGTTCGGCATCATCACATCGAGAATGACCAAATCGGCCTTCTCTTGCTCCAGGAAGGCCAGAGCTTTCACCCCATCCTCCGCCTCGGCCGCTTCCATTCCCGCTTCCTCCAGAAAGACCCGCACAAGCTCGCGAATGTGCGGATCGTCATCTACAATGAGTATTTTAGCCATACCTTCTCATTCCCTTGCTTCTTCTAAAAGCCCTTCGGCAATTTGCAACTGTTGGGCCGCAAACTCCCGGTACATCGCATGGTCATGCAGTAATTCTTCATGCGTTCCCCGCCCGGTCACGGACCCTTTCTCCACGAATATGATTTGATCGGCTCCAACCACCGTCGACAACCTATGGGCTATCACTATCGTCGTCCGGCCCGCCATCAGGTTATTCAGCGCCTGCTGGACGACTTGCTCCGAGCGGCTGTCCAGGCTGGATGTCGCTTCATCGAGCATCAAGATTTTCGGATCCCGCAACAGCGCACGGGCAATCGCAATACGCTGCCGCTGACCGCCTGATAGCTTAACGCCCCGTTCTCCCACATCGGTGTCATACCCATTCGGCAGCTCGGATATAAAGCCGTCGGCGTACGCCATAGATGCCGCTTGCCGAAGTTCGTCATCGCTCACGGCACGTTCGACCCCGTAGCACAGATTCTCCCGGATCGTACCTGCAATCATCGGACTGTCTTGAGACACGTATCCGATAATCGAACGCCAGGATCGTAACGAGAAACTATCGATCGGCTCATCGCCAAGCAGAATCTGCCCCTGCTGCGGAAGATAGAACCGCTCCAGCATGGAGAATAGCGTCGTTTTCCCGCCTCCGCTCGGACCGACCACCGCTGTAACGGTTCCTGGATCCATGCGGAAGCTGACATTATTAAGCACGGATTCATCCTCTTTGTAGCCAAAAGAAAGATTTTCGATCTTCACAGGACGATTGGCATAATCGACCTCTTTGCCGGCGTCAAAAGATTCCTCCTCCGCGTCCAGCGTCTCCATAATCCGCTCGGTCGCTCCCTTTGCTTTTTGCAATTGGGTGAAAAAGGTGGTTAATTGCGTCATCGGCATAACGATCTGGATCAGATACAAAATAAACGCGACCAGCTCTCCTGCCGTCAACGCGCCCGAGGACACCTGCATGCCGCCATAGCCGATGACGACGACCAGCAGCATCATCATCACGACCGAGATGAGCGGACTGATCCAGGCCATTACGAGTCCTTCCCGGATACCGAATTTCAGCAAATTGGATATCCCTTTGCTTCCGGTTGCATATTCTCTTCGTTCCGCGTTCGAAGCTTTTACGAGGCGGATTTCCGAGAGTACCTGGCTAAGCGTGGCCGTAAAAGAAGCCGTCTCGTCCTGCATCCCCACCGAAATCTTGTACATTTTTCTGCCTAACGGATAAAGGACCAGCGCAGCCAGGGGAATGACAATGAACATAATCAGCGTCATTTTCCAGTTTAAATACAACAGTACAATGATAGAACCGATAATGGATATGATGCCGGTAAAGAAGCCGGCCACATGCTCCGAAATCAGCGTTTTAATTACGCCCGTGTCGTTCGTCATCCGGCTGACGGATTCCCCCGTCCGGTTATTGTCGAAATACGAGACCGGAAGAACCAGGTGTTTTTTCCATAGTCGATCCCGCAAAGACGCCACCATATTCTGTCCAATATAATTCAGCAAGAAAATACCCACTCCGGAAGCAAGCGTCTGACCGGCAAAAGCTGCGACCAGCGAGATGATTTGTTTTCTGTCCATCGCGGCCAGCGAAAACCCGTCCACCAAATTTTTCGTAAACATCGGGATTACCAATCCGACCAGCGTAGATACCACGCTGAGTAAAATCGCCGTTACCAACAATCCCATCGATGGTTTGGTTTCGCGCATCAAGCGAAAGAAAGATCCCTTTTTTTGTTTTTCTGCAACTTCCATTATTCTTCCCCTCTCCTATCATGAAGCTCTTCCTTCTATATAAGTTCAGGAAAAGAATACCCCAGCTATATAAACTGAGTTTAAACTGGTTTCGCAGATAAATGTAAATTTCGAAGGATGCTTATTTTCTATCCAAAGCGACTATAAGTTCTCCACCTCGACGCTGATCACATAATCGATATGACGCACAAAGTGGTAAATCTCGGTGGTATACTCTTTTTCCGAAGCGGCAATAACCATGTCAACCCGCTGTCTTCCTTCTTCGAGATCCTTGATTTTCAGCCGGCGGATCCGGTGCTGGTTCTTTTTCGCTCCAGGCCCCTTCCCGTCTTTCCGTTCGATAATCCGAATCAGTTCCGCCACATCGCCCTGATTCCCCATCACCACTTTGATGGACACATCACGCTGATTCAGCTTGTAAGGGCCGATCCATTTAATCACGCTCGGAATAAAATTGACGGCAATAATAAGCAGGATGACCGCCAGTGCGGCCTCCAGATAAAATCCGGTGCCGATCGCGATCCCGATGCCCGAAGCGGCCCAGATCATCGCGGCGGAAGTTAGTCCTGATATGCCTTCATTGCTTCTGCGGAGAATCGCCCCGGCTCCGAGAAAACCGATCCCGCTGACGATTTGCGCGGCAAGCCGCATCGGATCCATGTTCGGATGCTCCGGTCCGGCGAATTTTTCAAACGCCTCGATCGAAACGATCGTGACCAGGCAGCTCGCAATACAAATGACCATACTTGTCTTGATGCCAAGCGGCTTCTGCTTCAACTGACGATCAATCCCGATAAACAGACCGAATAATAATGCCATGCATAATTTAAAAATCATTTCCAGATCGACCTGTTCCATAATCTCTCTCCTTAAACATTATAGAGTGAGTATAAGTGTATTTTGCCATTTCGTGCAAATCACTCTTCACCTTTACTACCTTTACCCAAACTACTGTTTTATAGCAGTATATAAAATAACCCCCGCAATTTAGCGAGGGGGTCATGTTTATTCAAAATCTAACTTATAGTCCGGCGATACGCCGGTAGGTTGCTTCATCCGATACGATATACAACCGTGCATCCGGAGGTATCGTTTGATCCAGCTTACGGTTGATACCCAAATCGCTGCGGTCCGCAAGCAATGTCGCTCCCTGGTTTAGCAAGGCCTGAAAGGCATCTTTATACGTTTTCCATTCCTTTGAAACCGAAATCTCATAGATATCGTCCCCATGCTGGCGGCTGAGCAACTGCCGGATTACTTCCGAGTTTCCTTCCTGCAGTGCCGCCCTTACCGCCAATCTGGAAATGGCGTCATGCGATAGGACGAATTCGTTGACCTGAACATGGCGGAAATTCTGGATATGCTTTTCTTGCGTAATTTCCACCGTAGTATGTACATGAGGAGCCAGACGTTCGATGCTGGAAGCGATCAGAAGAGATTTGCCGTCGATCAACGACGTTTCTTCGATTCGTGAATCCGCAAAAATAATTGCCGCTTTGCTCTTCGTAAGATTCGCCCTGATCAGCACATCATCTGCCGCCGGGTCCCCGCTTACAAAATGAACCTGATGCAAGTGAATGAGCGGGTGCGAATTGCTTTCATCGATGACAACAATCTGGCTTTTTGGCGAATAGCACAAAATTTCATCCACCGCCGACTGCGCTTTTTTGCTCCAATTTATGATCAGGATATGATCCTCGCCCCGAAAGTTCAAGGTTCCCGCTCCTCTCTGCCTTTGAATGCTGCCCAATGAATCGATCACTTTACCGATGACCAAGCTGAGCAGACCGATCCCGAAAACATATAGAAATATCGTGAACACCTTGCCCGGGTCGCTTTTGGCGAAATAATCGCCATAGCCCACCGTCGCCATCGTTGTCATGACCCAGTACAGGGCGTTAAACCAATTTCCGAACGTTCCCGGTTCCAGCAGGAAAGCGACGGTCGCGCTAACAACAATGAAACCGAGGATAATCAAGGTGATGGACGTTTTTCGCAGAGTCATAAGCTTCGTAGTGATCTTGAGGAAAAAATGCACGGCTTTTGCCCCTTCCCCGCCTACTTCTTTAAATAATGAGGCTGCTAATGGCAAATGCGGTGCCGATAAACACCAGGCACAGCAAGATACCTACCGCCACGTTGCCCTGCTGTAAATGATCGGAGATTTTGAAGCCTGGCGTAACCAGTTCAAAAATCCAATATACCGCGATCAGGCATACGTAACCGACGGCGAACCACAAGATCATGAACCAGATGGAAGTATTCGTATAAGCGGACACCCCCAGTATGATCGCCGTGCCGATAAACTTTCCGCCCATGGCCAGCGCGGCGGCTTTGTTGCCTTTTTTTAGTTCCTCCATATCTTTGTAGGGAGTCATCCAACTGAAAATCACCATGCCCAGCAATTGAAGCCCGATAATGACAACTACGCTCACTAGAATATTAATAATTACCGTCATTTCGCCCACCCCCTAAATTTCGCAAAGGCCGAATCATAATCGGCAAAATCATGAACTTCCTCAAGTACAACGGAAGCGGTTTTCTTTTTTTCCAATTCCTTGTACCGTGCATCATCAATCGGCTGTTTGATCCGGTTACCGGTCGGGAGTTCCAGCACGGCAAAATTTCTGGTTTTTTCTTTATACTCAGTCTTATAAACCCCAACCAAATCGACATCCGTCGTGATGGATACTTTCAACTCGGCCAAGTCTTTATCCACCGACGCCTTATCCGCATACGATTTGATTGTATTCCAAGCCGATAAACGGACTTCATTCTTCTGATTTTCATCCGTCGTCAGCTCGGCATCCATAAACTGCAAAATCCAGATTTTATCCCCTGTCCCGTAATTGCCGTCGTTCGGAAGCAGCTCATTGTCCGGTAATACCGTCATATCGCTGCCGATCAAATCCCCGACAGTGGCTTCCTGAACCCGGTAATCCCATGGCACCCGTACGGAATTAAGGGTGGTTTCCGAGCCGGAATCCGTATGAAACACGCTACTCTGCCCGCCGCAGGCGCTCAGCACCAGCAAGGACAACGTGATTAAGATTAGCCAAAACTTCCGTTTCATTCCCATTTATTTCACTCCCATCGCAATAAAATGACTGGCATTGCCGGTAATCGGACCGCCCGCTCTGCCAAGAAGGCCGCAAGGAGTCCCGTTGATCACAAACATACCGGTCAAAAGATGAAGTTCTCCTTCAGCCGTATCAATCTTCGCAAGCTCCGCCCGCTTCTGGTATACCGAAGGGAAAAGCACGCTGCTATCGAATCCTTCCTCATCTTCGAGCTCCAATCGGCCTTCGGCGTCAAATAGCCGCACCGAACCGCCCTCACGCCCAAACATCGACTTGGACACGAAGCTTCCCGAAAAGACAGGCTTGTTATAAGTCGGAAGCACATAGGCCGAGATGACTTCCTTTTCCTGCTCGTTAAACAGCAAGCCAAGTTCGTGAAGACCCCACACGGCGGCCAACAAGCCTTTCGATTGCAGCAAAAGACTGTGCGGCGGATTGAACAGAGTCAATCGGCCGGTCTCGATCGCGAACGCCATCGCTTCGCCGGCGTCGTCTACGGCCATCCATTCCTTCGGATACAGGGCAAACATCGCTTTAATGACTTCCCCGTCCTTGTTCTTCAAATAACCTTCATCAAACCAAAGCTCCAGACAATCCTCGCAGGTCATCTCCCGGCCGCTATGGCGGACGAGCGCCTCGATCGTTCCGGAATCTTCAAGATGCTGGCCGTAAGCGACGCAAGCTGCCGTCTCCGGCTGCTCCACCGCCCAGGCCGCGGCTACGAGATCCTTCATCCCCGAATTCGGTGATACCAGCCCGGCCTGTTCCAGCACCCAAGGCGTAGCGATCGAAGACTCCACATATCCGGTCGGGGTGTCCGCATTCAATTCGAGAAGCTTGATGCTGCCGTCGTTCGATATCGCAAAATCAAATCTGGCATAGCGGCTGATCAGTCCTTGTTCCGCCAGAGGCGTTTCATCCAGCAATGTCCACAGCACCGGCGGTATTCCGAGCAGCTCGTAAAGATCCGGCTTGCGGTGAATATAGCGGACCGTTTTGTCCAGGATACTCCAAAGCATCCGGGATGCGTATTCCAATTCTTTATATTTAGAGTGATCCATTAAAACGATCTGGTCGATCCAGTAAGCTTCATCCTCCAGATCCGCCCAGGTAAAGCCCAGCTCATAGAGCTGTTGTACTCGGGATGCCCGGTCGGGATCCGGTACTCCTGCAACTTCGAACACGCTGCCGGTCATCCGCCGAAAAATCCTTTGCTTGAGCTGGATTTGGAGCTGGATGAACCCGAAATGGAGCTCTTCGTGCTCGATTTACTGCTGGACGACGAGCCTAAGCCGCTGGATTTTCCACCGATGCCTCCCGGACCGGATGACGTAGAACGTCTAACGATCGAGCCCTTCGTCGAAGTCGAAGTTTTCGGAGGTACTACCGAACCCGCTACTTGCTTGTTCTGGAACGATCCGCTGGAATAGGTGCGCGGCTTGTACGGGGTACTCGTACCCGTATAGTATCCGCCATGATTTTTGTGCCAGCTGCTTGAAGAATAATTGGACCCGCTGTTGAACAGCAAATGATACAGCAACATGTCATCCCAGCCGAATCCCGTTCCGTATCCTCCGTAGTTATTAATGACGGTCGTCCCGCCCGATGCGGCTCCTGTTTCCCCCGTGCCCTCGGTTTGCTGCCCCTCTTCTTCCGTGGGCGGCAACGGGAGATTCCAATCGACAGTTTTGTCAAAATACTGTTTTACTTCATCATTGGACCATGATACTAATTTAGGTTCATCACCGGAGGCCGTATTGCTGCCCGAAGCCGAAGCCACCCCACCCGGAATCAGAAACGCATTAGCCAGAAGGGCTATGCCCAGCGAGGTCGACAATACCTTCAGCGGTTTTCCATCCGGCGTAAAAAGTTTCGAACCGCCAGCCTCTTTTACTTTGTCTTCTTCCATTGTCAAAACAATTTCCTCCTTTCGGAGCTTTAGTCGTTCCGTACCGGAACGAGCAGGAGCTCCAGTATTCCCTCATCCACATTCAAACGGCCTTCAACCGCTTCGAATTCGCGGCCGCCAACGACGATATAGTTTGCATGCTCAAGAGCCGTGATCATTGCCGGATTCCATTTCCGCTCGTCAATCTGACTGATATTGCCATCGGACGTTTTCTCAAACATCTTGACGTTCATGCAGTTCTCCACTCTGACACCCCATCCTTTCCAAATAAACGACTATTTAATGATACGATGTTTTTACTCGATAGTTTCATATCTAGCCGAAATCTTCGTACCCAACATTATGGAAATCGCGTTTGGGTGACCGGCCCCCCATCCCGGAAAATCAAGGACACATTCAAACCGATCAGACTAAAGATCAGCGGCCATACAAACAAATAGCTTCCTCCAGGGAGGTAAAAGCA
Source organism: Fontibacillus phaseoli (assembly GCF_003337355.1). Taxonomy (GTDB): domain Bacteria; phylum Bacillota; class Bacilli; order Paenibacillales; family Paenibacillaceae; genus Fontibacillus; species Fontibacillus phaseoli. The sequence goes on from NZ_QPJW01000010.1 coordinate 107,251, forward strand.
GGTTCCGGCACCTAGCAGAAGCCAGAACAGCATCGCGCGCCTGACCAGATATTTTCCGCCCGGACGCTATGAATCCCTATGAATCCCTTACGTCGAACCGGCCGGCCTTGGAGCAGATAATTGCAGTAACCCGATAAGAATGGACCCGGCAATGCACATAATTATAAACGCCCTGCTTATCCATTTCACCGGTTTCTACGCTGTCCCGGGCCGTAGCTTGATCACTGACGCTGTTAGGTTGTTCAAAGTCCCCCCCTTTGTAATCGTTAACGGAATCCAGATGGAAAAATATTCTTTTCTCATCATAGACAACAACGCGGTAGATGCCAAGCACATTCTATACCTTTTTCCGGACACTTTCTTGGCATGAAAAAAATGAATAGATACTCATAAACATCTTAAGTATACAATAACGTTCTTCGTTTTAAAGGTCTGACAATCACCGTCGATATAACTCTGCTAACCGGTAAAAACGCCGCGGGTTCAGTTCAGAATAAAATTCCTGAGCTCAGGCCGAGAAAAGGGTACGCGATCGCCGCAGCCGCCAAAATTAACCGGAAGACACCTTCGGAAAAGGATCCCGTGTCAATAGCCAGAAATTTCGGAAGAAGTCGGATTTTGACTTTCCACGGCCAGAACAAAGCCACGCCTTGATCATTAAACATATCGATGAGGGAATGTGAGGCGTAGGCGAGTATAGCGGTCAAGTAGAACAATTCCGGCAAAGCCGACAGTAGGCTGGCCAGCGCCAGAATAAAGATAAGCGAGTGCGTCAAGGTCCTGTGTTTGACCTTCAACAGGTGCAAACCCCATGAAATCGGCAAAAGAATCTTTGCCATGGTCGATCCTTTTTTGTCAATATCGGCCAGCGGTCCGGCCACGCATCCGATCAGGAGGGCGGCCCCTCCCTCCCATGTCAATAGGGGCTGATGGAAATAAGATAATACGCATTCTGCCGTCAATAAACCGGCCAGAGTGTGTGTTTTCTGAAGCATATGTAATTCCTCCAAGTTTCTCCATGATGTCACAGGCCATTATAGCAAACAAATGCCTTTTGGGGTGCCCTGCATTTTTCTAATCAAATCTCGATAATGTTAATAGAATCACCCAACGAACACGAACGTTTGTTTGTATTATATGCTAGTTGATGTTTGAAAAGCAATGCATTTTCATCCTCAAAAAAACAGCGGCAGTTCAGACTCGCACCCGAGGTCTGCTGCCACTGTCCCAACTTATTCTTTCTTAAAAAATAATGAACGAAGAAATGCTATAAAGCATAGTATGAATTACTTATATAGAGGAGGAATCGCTGATCATGAGTCTTCAGCATGGAAGTTATCATCAAAATGTGCTTTATCAGGCAGACAAACACCTAGTCCAAAACTTAAAGGACGCAAGAAAACATGTGCATCATATCTGCAGCCTGCATAAAAACAAGGTCGTAAAAATTGAAACATTAGACGGCCAAACGTTCGTGGGCAGAATCATTAATTGCAATAAGGGCTTGCTGTATTTGGCAGTACACAACCCCCATCAGGGAGCTCAACGGGCGTTTTTCGGCAATCCCTACTACAACGATGATGAACTCATTCTAACCCTAGTCCTTTACGAATTGCTTGTTATCACTTTGTTATCCACGTAACTTGCCATCTTGGAGCCTTCCTTGCGTTGACATCAGTTAATCAAATCGGATTACTTCATTAGAACGTTCTAAGAACAATGACCAACAGAATGTAAAGAACCAAGATCGTTGCAGTAGAAGTGAATCCCCCAAGAACTCCTTTACAATCACCCATTTGATTTCCCTCCTTGTGTATGATCGGTTTACACAACCATACTATGTAACTTTATCTATCCCTGTATGGACTATAACCTAAAAGTCATTAAATTTTCTGTTGGGCTGAATGAAAAAAATGGGCTATTCTGCAGGTGATGACCTCTCACCTTGTCAGAATAGCCCCTTGATTTTCAGTAATGCAGCTACTTGCCTGCGAAATCTAATTAGAACTTGGCAGCCAGGTCCGCAGCGCGCTTCACGCCATCTTGTACAATGGCTTCAGCCCGGTCCGGGAATTGATTATGCCCTTCGACAACAACGGTTTCCGGATGGGTAATTCCCCAGAATGCCAGCGAAGCGGCCATGTATTTCATGGACATTTCTATGTCAGCCATAGGACCTTCGGAATATACGCCGCCGCGAGCTTGCAGCAAAGCGACTTTTTTGTCTCCAACGAGACCAACCGGTCCTTCTGCCGTATACTTGAATGTTTTGCCCGCTTGGTTCAAATAGAACATATAAGTCAACAATTGAGCCGGAATCGTAAAGTTCCAGAGCGGAAATGCAAATACGACTTTATCGGCGCCAAGGAATTGATCCAGGTAAGTATTCGCCAAATCGGCGGCTTTTTGTTCTTCCGGAGTTACCGAAAAACCTTTGCCCAGTTTGAACAAGCCATTCAGCATATCGTTGTCATAATATGGAAGATCCGCTTCGAACAGGTTCAGCTCGGAGATCATATCTTCCGGATGAGTTTCTCTGTATGTTTTCAAGAAGCTTTCATACAGTTTAACGGTAACCGATTGGTCTACCGGACGGTTATTTGCTTTAACAAATAATACATGTGACATGGTGTGGTTTCCCTCCTGTTATCTATAACGCTAACTATTTTTCTAGTACTTTATAAAGTATAGTACAGTATAAGGAATCCACCTGTCAAATGCAGAATTTTACTAATCCCAATTAAACTCCGGAGCCCGAGGAAGCAAGTGCCTGACGGCTACGCTCAGCGGCGCCTACCATATTTTTCAAGGCCGCAACGGTTTCCTCTTGTCCTCTAGTCTTTAGCCCGCAATCCGGATTGATCCAGAACAGTTCCGGATCCAGCACTTGAAGCGCCCGCCGGATCATGGATACCATCTCCTCCTCGGAAGGAACCCGGGGACTGTGAATATCATAGACTCCCAGCCCGATGCCGAGCGGATAGGTGTGCTCCTCAAAGCTCTGAATGAGCTCGCCGTGGCTGCGTGACGTCTCGATGGAAATCACGTCCGCATCCAGCGCCTGGATCGAGCCCAGCATATCATGGAACTCGCAATAACACATATGGGTATGAACTTGCGTCGTTTCTTGAACGGTGGAGATCGATATTTTGAATGCTTTCACGGCCCAATCAAGATAACGATCCCGATCCTTCGGCTTCAGCGGAAACCCTTCCCGAAGCGCAGGTTCGTCCACCTGGATCATGGTGATGCCTGCCTTCTCAAGTGCCTCCACTTCCTGGCGAAGCGCCAAGGCGATTTGATAAGCCACGGTCTCCCGGGATACGTCGCTGCGGACGAAAGACCAGTTCAGAATCGTAACCGGACCCGTAAGCATCCCCTTGACCGGTTTGGAACTCAGCGACTGGGCAAACGCCGTCTCCTTAACGGTCATCGGCTGGTCGAATTCCACGTCGCCGTAAATGAGCGGCGGCTTCACGCAGCGCGTGCCGTACGATTGAACCCATCCGCCCCGCGTAAAGGCAAATCCGGGAAGCTTTTCGCCGAAAAACTCCACCATATCGGTGCGTTCGAATTCCCCGTGGACCAGGACATCCAGGCCGATCTCTTCCTGGATCGTGATCCACTTCTGAATTTCCGCCCGGATAAACTCGTCATACCGCTCTGCCGACCACTCACCCTTGCGCCATTTCTGTCTGGCGGCACGCACCTCCGCGGTTTGAGGAAAGCTCCCGATGGTCGTCGTCGGCAGCAGCGGTAAATTCCATTTGGCCTGCTGCTTCAACCGGCGGCGGACAAACTCACTGCTGCGTTCCGATGGCTGCCGGGAGATCGTAAGAACCGCGTCCTGGACTTGTTTGCGGCTACGCGAAGGATCCGCGGACAAAAGCTTCAAGGCATCGCTATTCATAGCAAACAAGGCCGGAGTCGATCCTGTCTTTGCCGCCTGACATAAAGCCGAAACCTCCTCCAGCTTTTCTTCCGCAAAAGCGAGAGCTTTATGCAATACAGTGGGCAATCCCGTTTCCGCTTTGGCGGAAACCGGCACATGAAGCAAGCTGCAAGAAGGCTGGATGATAAGATCTGCAGAAGATGAAGTCAATGCCAAGATTTCATTCAACAATTGCCCGGTCTCGGAAAGATCGGTACGCCATATGTTGCGCCCGTCGACTACTCCCGCCGCCAAGGTTTTGTCTGAAGGAAAACCAAATTGACGAAGCGCCTGTAAATTCCCCTCTTTTCCATGCACAAAATCAAGTCCGATTCCCTTCACCGGCAAAGCAACGATCTGCTCATATCGTTCCACGGCATCGAAATAACTTTGCAGCAAAATCGACAACCCCGGAACTTCCCGGGAGATGGTTTCATAAATCTCTTGAACAAGCTTTACATCCTCGTCGGATACCGAGGTGACCAGTGCCGGTTCATCCACCTGCACCCAGGCTGCACCTTCCTGCTGTAATTCGCGCAAAACCTGCACGTATAAAGGCAGCAGTTTATGCACCCATTCCTGAAGGCGGTTGGAAGCGCCTTTCGACAGTTTAAGGAACGTGTACAATCCCAGCAGTACCGGTTTGCCTTCGATCCCCAGCTCTGCCTTTGCTTCACGGTAATAAGACAGCGGAACATTTGCCGTCAACTCAGGCTCTCTTCCCTCAAGTTCGGGTACGATATAATGATAGTTGGTATTGAACCATTTCGTCATTTCACTGGCTGCAGCCGTTTTACTGCCTCTAGCGATGGCATAGTACGTTGTGAGCGGTACCGGACCGCCACTATATTCAAACCGCTCCGGAACAAGTCCGAACATCACCGCGGTGTCCAAAACCTGATCATAGTAGGAAAAATCTCCGACCGGAATCAAATCGATACCTTGTGCCTGCTGCAATTTCAAATGATTTCGGCGGATTTCGCCAAGTCTGCCGTGCAGTTCCTCCTCATCGATCTTACCGCTCCAAAAAGCTTCGATCGCTTTTTTCCATTCCCGCTCTCTCCCGATCCTCGGATAACCCAAATTGCCGCTCAATATCTTGTTCAAATCTCTCATTCCTCCCCTTCTTTTCTTATGGACTGTTTGATTGATCCAATCATGCAATTATTGATTCACTGAACTACGCAAAAAAAGCCTTCTCTAGTCAATGCTAAAGAAGACCTTCGATACTGATGCGACGGCTGCGATCTTTAACACCTCCCTATCTCCCGTAGGTACAGCAGTGTTGCTAGAACAGGCAGGTCTCCTGGCTCCAGAATCATCGCCGGATACAGCCTTCCCGGTATCCTGGACACCAGTGGCATGAAACGAATCACGACTTCTCTGTAACAGTGGCGGGACCGCGCCGGCATTGCACCGGACTTCCCTTTTAAGCTCCAGCAGCGGCTGGAACACCTATTCCCACAATATTCAGTTATTGAATATGCACTAAATACTACCGGATGTTGCCCTATAATTCAACAGTAATCTTATCGGATTCTGATAATTTCAAGCGGACAGTAAAAAATTAAACGAAATTATCCGCTACCGCCTTATGAAGCATACCGATGCAACGGTCGAGATCCGTTTTAACTTGTTTCTTGTATAGCGCGGCTTTCTCTGCACCGTTATCGGTAAAGTGATATAAGACGATCTCCTGAAAATCCACGCTCGGATCGTTTCCCTTCAACTGCTTGGTCCGATACAAAACACCTTCTTGCACCAACTCATGGAGAGCGCGATAAATCTCGCTTTGCGGAGGCACATAACCGAACGGCTTGAATTCTTCCTTCAGTTCTTCCAACATTTGATATCCGTATCCTCTGCGCTGCTCCACTTTATTAATCAGATACAACTTGATATATGCCCTTTGGGCAATCATAAATGCCATTCGCTCACCTCATCCCCGTTTCTTTAAATATACCGAATATATGAAATGTTCACAACAGTTGGTTTAATTGTCTTTTTATACATGGATGATAGATTTCTAAAAGAGAGAATATGAAGTATTTTATTCGGAGTAACTGGAACGGTAATTAGGATTTCTATTGTGAATTTTTCATGTATTGAAATAATAACAACAAGACATGTTACGAATTTTCGACACGTCCGAAAATGTGCTTTCCGTCACAAGGCGGACTTCGAATTCATCTTAATCTTAAGTTATTGAAATTGTATTTTCTTTAAGGAGGTTCGCCCCTATGAAAATTGCGAAATCGGCCTTTTTCATCCTATCCTGTCTCCTCGTAATTTCGGTGGTCTGGCTTGCTCCTCCCCCGGCTCAAGACAGCGAATCCGAACCGGAACAGGAGGTTCAAAAAATCAATCAGAACCCGGTAGAACCGGTTATCCATCGCGATGGCGACACCGTTCATATAGAAATGACCGCCCAGGTGACGGATGTGGAAATTTCGGAAGGTGTTTTTTATAACGCCTGGACCTTTAACGGAACGGTTCCCGGCCCCGTGCTTCGGGTTAAGGAGGGGGATACGCTGAGCTTTACCCTGAAAAATATGGATCCCGACATGCCGCATTCGATGGATTTCCATGCGGTTCATGCCGCGCCGAGCAAAAAGTTCGTAGACGTGATGCCGGACGAACAAGGCACCTTTACTTATCCCGCCGATACCCCCGGCATTTTTATGTATCATTGCGGCACAAGTCCGGTCCTGCTGCATGTGGCAAACGGCATGTACGGAACGATCATCGTGGAACCGAAAAACGGCTATCCGACGGATGCCGAGATCGACCGGGAATTTACCATCGTCCAAAGCGAGTGGTACCGGGAGCATGACGAGGAAGCTTTTATGAATGAAGAACCGGAGTACGTCGTTTTTAACGGGGATGACTTCACGCTGAAAAATCACCCTCTTCTCGCCAAAACAGGGGACAAAATCCGGCTCTACGTCAGTAATGTGGGGCCAAACGAAGTATCTTCATTCCATGTTGTAGGAACGACGATGGACAGGGTCTACATTGACGGCAATCCGAAAAACATCATGTACGGTTTGCAAACCGTCATGCTTCCGGCAGGAGGATCGGCTGTCGTTGAATTCACGGTGACAGAGGAAGGGGATTATCCGGTCCTTACACATCAGCTAAAGCATGCCTCAAAAGGAGCTACGGCCATATTACGGGTTACGAAAGACGGTAAGGACACGCATGAGCCTACGATGACCCATTAGTAAAGCACCAAAATGAACATGAGCCGTAGTTATTTTGAAACCTGCAATAATGCCTGTGACAGAAATCACAATCCGTCAATACAGCTATTTTATAATGAAAACGAGGTGATTCAAATGAATCGAAACGAAGCAAAAATCGTGGAACTGGACGTAAGAGACCAACTGCGCAAAAAACTGGAGCCGTTCCAGCTCATTATGGATACCGTCAAAACACTGGAAGCAGACGATATTTTCGTCCTGCATGCCACGTTTAAGCCTACACCGTTGCTTGGTTTTTTGAAGATGCGGGGTTATGCGGGTAAATCTCAGCAGAAGGACAAGGAGCACTGGATTACGACGTTCGTAAGCAAAAAGAACAAGCATTGGCTTGACGAGCAGCCAACCGCCGGGAAAGAAGACGCCATGCCGGCATCAACTTCTTCGGATCAGACCCTTTCCGCTGAGGCTGATCATCAACCGAAGGTGATCGAACTGGATAACCGCGGCCTGGAGCCGCCGCAGCCGATGATGCGCACGCTTGCCGCCCTTGACCGCAGCCGCCCTGGAGATCGGGTCCTGATCCACAATGACAGAGTCCCTGTATTTCTTATTGAAGAATTGAACGGTATGGGTTGCCCGTTCACCGTTGAAGAACAACCGGACGGATCGGCAAAAGTAACTATCACCAAAGCTTAAAGTATAAGGAGGGTTAAGCCATGTCATCCATGTCACGTCTCCCCTTCCTGTTTATCATCACTGGAATTTTCGGCTTCGTGCTGTTTCACGCGACGTCCGTGATGTCGCTGACCGGTTGGATCGGAGAAGGGATTCGCGGCCCGACCGGCTGGTTTCACGTCCACTTGTTCGTGCTCGGCTGGGCAACCATGTTCGCCATGGGAGCCGTTTATCAATTGATCAACGTCATTTTGCAATCGAATATTTACAGCGAACGGCTTGGTTACATCCATTATTTCCTTTTTACCATCGGACTCTTCGGCCTTCTGTTCGGCTTTATTCAAGGGGAAATATCCTGGATCGCCGGTTTTGCCACCCTGGCCTTCGCCGGAATTATCGTCTTTGTCTGGAACATGGCCGTGACTTTAATCCGGGCGGCCAAATGGAACTCAATTACGATCAGTACGGGTTGCGCCGTGCTCTACCTTTTGCTGACGGGATTGTTCGGTATGGCCATGGGCCTGGATTTCGCTACAGGCTGGTTCGGCGAATTCCACGAAAACCTGTTCGGCGCGCATATCTGGCTCGGGACGCTCGGCTGGTTTGGACTGCTGATCACTGGTTTCAGTTATAAACTATTCCCGATGTTCTTCCTGTCCCATGACTACAAAACCTGGCTTCAATACATTACCGTAGGGTTATGGAATATAGGCGTGCTGCTTGGAGCTATCTCCTTCCTGTTTGGTTTACACAATATTGTGTTATGGATCTCCCTTTTGATCATCGTGCTTGCCCTGGTTACCTACAATATTCATCTGCTGCAAATCCGGAAAAAACGTCATAAACGCAATCCCGGCGCCGGGATTAGCTGGTCGCTTTACGGCAACCAAGTCTTTGCGGTATTTGCCGTCGCCCTGCTGCTGAAATTGGCAGGGTCACCAGATCAGTTGATGAATACAAAGACCATGCTCATGGTCGGCTGGGTATATCTGAGCGGCTGGGTATCCTTCATGGTTCTGTGCTACTCGTCCAAAATCGTTCCTTTTCTGTGGTGGACCCACAAATACGGCAAACAGGTCGGCAAGCCCGGCACACCCGTGATGGCCGACTTATTAAACGAAAAGAAAGCGAGCCTAGGCCTGGCACTGATTGCTGTTACCAATCTGTCCGTCCTGGTCGGAATCGCATTGGATTCTCAAATCGTTATCGCCATATCCGGCGTTGCATTTTCCCTGGTTTCCCTTGCTTATATTTCTCTGATAGCACTCGTATTTTCCCGATAAATGGAGGTATGGATAACATGGATAGAACAGAGCAAATTCGTGAGTGGCTACGGGAGGTTTACGATCCCGAACTCGGCGTCAACATCGTGGACCTTGGCCTTGTCTTCGATATTCGCGATCAAGGTGATCGCATTTATGTTCAGATGACGCTCACAACCCCGGGATGTCCGATGCATGATACGATCGTGGGCGGCGTCAAACGCATTCTGGAGGAACAGCCGGAAGTCAGCGAAGTAGAAGTGGATCTCGTCTGGGAGCCCCACTGGTCACCCTATATGATGTCCGAAGAAGCCAAAAGACAGCTCGGCTATTTCTAATTCGTAACCCGGTCAAACTAAAAACTAAGTTGCACAAACAAACGAGCCGCTAGAATATTTTCTAGGGCTCGTTTTGGTATGCCTTGGCGGCGGTGTCGGAGGGCATTTAACTGGATATTCTGCATATAATTTACTAATTTATAGAATTATTATATAAATAAAGGGAAAACCCCCATCTAGTTTGCCACATATCTCCTTGAAGACGTCTTTGCGGCATAATTAACTGGAGGATTTCCATTTAATTCGCGGATTAAGCCACTCGGTTGAAGTTTAACTGGAGGTTTTCCAGTTGTTCATCCCTCAGCTTTCTGTTTTATTTAACGATCAGCTTTCCAGTCATTTGTTTATGGTTTTTCCCGCAAGAAATATTGCAAGAATACACAAACTCTCCCGCTTTGTCCGCCACGAAAGTAATGCTCTTCCCGCCTCTTACCTCTTTGTTATAGCCCTTAATTTTCAGGGAATGCATACCCTGATCGTTCTTGAGCGTAATCTTGACGGTATCTCCCCGCTTCACTTTGATTTCCTGTAAATCGTATCCGGTACTCCGGGCGTGGACGGTAAACTGTTTGACTGGTCCGCCCAAACTCCCGCCGGCTGATTGATCCTCAATCTTCCCGCAGGCCGACACGGTAAGTGCTGCGACTATCATGAAACATACAACAAGATATCTTCGGATCATGAGTTATTCCCCCTTACTGCTCTTTCTTTCAGTTTAGGAGAAACCCATAAGTAGGATCGTGATTAGCGTCACAAAGTCCTTGTCATTAACCATAATCTCTACTCATCGCCGTAAAATAAGGCAGGACGGATTCAAAAAATCCATCCTGCCTATGGGAATTTAGGGAGTTAGCGTTATAACATTTTCTTGATTTCGTCTTTGATCGCTTCGGATTGCGGTCCGAATACGACTTGCACGGCGCCTTTGCCGAGTCTCATGACGCCGGATGCGCCAAGTTGTTTCAAAGCTGCGTCATTGACCGCCTTGTCGTCTTTCACAACCAGACGAAGGCGAGTGATGCAGGCATCTACGGATTCGATGTTCGAAGGTCCGCCGATTTGAGTCAGGATTTTGGCGGCGCGGCTGTCTCCGGATATGGAACCTCCGGCACTTGTTTCCTCTTCCAGTTCAACAGTTTCATCTTCACGTCCCGGTGTCTTGAGGTTCATCTTAACAATCAGGAACCGGAAGATCACGTAGTAAATGACGGCGAAAACCAGGCCAATCGGTATTAACAGCAATGGTTTCGTGGAGATCTGATAGTTGATGGCGTAATCGATGAAACCGGCCGAGAAGCCAAAGCCGAGCTTCATCCCCACCGCGTAGGATACAAAGGCTGCAATTCCGGACAGGACGACGTGAACCCCGTAAAGTACAGGAGCTACGAACATAAACGCAAATTCAAGCGGTTCGGTAATCCCCGTCAGGAATGAAGCCAGGGCGGCGCCCAAAAAGATCGAAGCAACCGTTTTGCGTCTTTCGGGTTTAGCCGTGTGAATAATTGCAAACGCAGCTGCCGGAAGCCCGAACATCATCACCGGGAAGAAGCCCGTCATGAACATGCCGGCTGATTTATCCCCAGCGAAGAAACGGTACAAATCGCCGTGAATGACATCGCCCGCCGCGTTGGTGAAATCACCAATTTGGAACCAGACGATGGAGTTAATAATATGATGGAGACCAAACGGAACGAGTAGACGGTTTGCCACCATGTGAATAGCAGAACCGATACCGCCGAGACTCGTAACCCAGTTGCCGAATATATCGAGTGCGGCTTGAATCGGCCCCCAGATCAGCCCGCAAATCAGACCGACGACTACCATCGTAATAGCTGTAACCATAGGCACGAAACGTTTTCCGCCGAAGAAGCCCAGCCAATCCGGAAGCTTGATGTTATGGTATTTTTTATAAAGGAATGCCGCGATACAACCAACCAGAATTCCGCCGAGAACGCCCATGTTCAATTTTGCATCTGGCGATTTCATCAAATCGGGGAATATGCCCGGTACGATGGAAAGAACCTTAAGCAGGATCAAATGTCCGATTACGGCTGATAAAGCAGCTACGGCATCGGCAGCCAAGCCAATCGCAACACCGACTGCAAAAATCAGCGGAAGGTTATCGAATATCGTTCCACCGCCTGCATTCAGGAAAGGAGCGATGTAAGTATTCAAGAAGCCCCCTACACCGTCACCCATGTGGAAATCCTTGATGTAATCAATGTTGCCGAACCGTAACAAAATGGCCGCCGCCGGCAATGTGGCGACCGGAAGCATAAGCGACTTCCCTATTTTCTGGAGAAAAGCCAGCATGTAACAATCATCCTTTCAAAAATGTGATGTTATGACTTCAAAACCGCCTTTAAAATGACGTCTCTGCCTGCCGTCACAGGCCCGGTGATTTTCTCCAGGTCGCTAGCCACTTCGTCAGCGTTTGTTACAATGATCGGGGTGATAACCGGATATCCCGCTTCTTTGATTTTGGCGATATCGAATTCGATCAGGATTTGCCCGGCTTTAACCGCATCTCCGGTAGTTACATGGCATGTAAATCCTTCCCCTTTGAGCGACACGGTGTTAATGCCGATATGGAACAAAAATTGCATCCCTGATGCATTCTCCACCATCACCGCATGACTGGACTTAATGACATGGACCACGGTCCCGTCAAACGGCGCGATCAATTTGCCTTCCGTTGGCTCGATAGCGATTCCCTGCCCCATATGCCCCCCGGCAAATGCTTCATCCGGAACTTCCTTCAACGAAACGGCCCGGCCCGTCACTGGTGCTACCATGTCTACAACTTGATTTTCAGCAGATTTCTTTCTCCATTTTGAGAACATTTTGCGGCCTCCTATTTAAGTGGGTGACTACAGCACTAGGTTTGAGCTGAATCCTCACTATTTACTACCGATGACATGTTTGCATACGTTCTATTATTATGCCTGGCGGGTCGTTGTATTATTTCAAAAGGCAATAAAAAGAGCCAAGAAAAGAAGCCTATGGTCTAGGTCTGCTTTCCTTGGCTCATGCCCATTAGTAGTAACGGTAACACGCCATATGAAATCGGTTTTTTGTTATGTGCTAATCATAAATCAAGCATCTTCACTCGTCAACAGAAATTTTGAAAGCGGTACCTATTCCATAAATGGCCAATATACATAGCTTGTCTGCTACTAAAGTCCCTATTCCCGTACACAAGAATCGAAACCATTTCAAGTGGGATACTAACGCACAAAAATGAAACGGAGCAGCCAATGAAATCCATATTCTCCATCTATGCAAAAGATCTGCGCGGCATTGTGACGAACTGGGCAACTGCGGTGATCATTGGAGGATTGATTATCCTCCCTTCCCTGTACGCCTGGTTTAACATTAAAGCCTCCTGGGATCCTTACGGACAAACGTCCGGGATTCAGGTCGCCGTCGTGAACGAGGATACAGGCACGACTATGCGTGGACAACCATTGCGAATCGGTGACGAAATCATCGGTTCGCTGAACCAGAATCATAATATCGGATGGAACTTTCTCGGGGAGAAAAAAGCAATGACCGGTTTGAAGCGGGGGCAATATTATGCGGTAATTATCATCCCCTGCAACTTCTCGGCAAGAATAGCATCCGTATTGACGCCTAATCCGGAAAAAGCCGAAATTCTGTATTATGTCAACGAAAAAATTAATGCGGTTGCTCCCAAAATCACGGCCAAAGGCGCAAGCTCCGTCATCAGCGAAGTGAACCGAAATTTCATCAAAACGGCGAACGGAACGATATTCAGCATTTTTAATCAAATCGGTCTGGAGCTGAAGCAGGAATTACCGTTAATCCGCAAAATAAAAACCTTGGCTTTCCGGATTCAGGAGCTTTACCCGGAAATCAATCAAGCCGCCGGTACCGCGGTGCAAGATTTGCATACGAGCCGGGAAATTCTCGGCAATGTTCAGGCGGAGCTGCCGCATGCTGCGGATTTGGCTGCAACAGGTCAAGCATGGTCCGGAAAAACCTCTCAGTTTTTGGACGAGAGCGGCAAGGTTCTGGAGGCAGCCTCCCCTGCCGTTGAGGAAACGCTAAGCACCATGGCTAACACTGCGGAGGCCGTAGCCCAGTCGACCGGCTTGCTTTTAGCGGCGCTAGATCAGGACGAAGATGTCACCCCGTTCCCCTCCAAGCTATCGGATAAGCTCGCTCCGATTATAACAACTGTAGCGGATTCAACGGATTCGCTCTCCGCTATGCTGTTGCGTCTGGAAGCCGCTGCTCCAGGGGACAAGCTAGCCGGAGTGATAACTTCGCTTCATCTGGCCGGGGAGGAATTCAGGCAAATGGCCCAGCTTGTTCAGGACTTCAATAACCAGGCAAAAGAAACCAAAGCCAACGCCAAAACCTCGCTTAAAAATCTGAACGATCTGGCCGCATCGTCTGCCCTCCGGCTAGATCGGCTAGCTGGCAGCTATGATACCGAGATCTATCCGGCCATACAGTCGGTAGTCGCGAAACTGAAACAGGAAGCGGAACATGCCGGTGATATGCTGAAGAAAGCGGAGTCGGATTTACCCGTCATTGATAAGGTACTTACGGACGCCGCGAAAGGATTAACCGTCGCTGTTAGCGGTGCCGAAGATATTGTTAAGGATTTGCCGGCGGCCGAAATAAAACTGAGTGAAGTTACAAACCGGATCACCTCGCTCGAAAAGGAAGGAAGTCTGGAGGATCTGATCGGTCTGCTCAGCCTGAATTTTTCCGCAGAAAGCGAGTTCTTTGCCGAACCGGTCATATTAAAAGAGAACCGGGTATTTCCCCTCCCTAATTACGGGTCGGCGATGTCTCCCTTTTTTACGACATTGTCGGTCTGGGTCGGAGGATTGCTGCTCGTATCCATGCTTACCGTCGAAGTTCATGATACTTACAGCGGTATCCGCAGTTACCAGGAATATATCGGACGATTCCTCACCTTTTTAACGCTGGCGCTACTCCAATCCGTGTTCACGACCACAGGGGACTTGCTGCTGCTTGGCACATATGCCGCGGATCCGATGCGGTTTGTTATTTACGGCCTGCTATTGGCCGGGGTATTCATGCTGATTATCTATACGCTCGTTTCCGTCTTCGGAAACGTGGGCAAAGCAATGGCTATCGTCCTGCTCGTGCTGCAACTGGCTGGATCGGGAGGAACTTTTCCGATCCAGGTCACCCCGCCTTTTTTCCAGGCGATCTATCCCTTCCTCCCTTTTACGTACGGCATCAGTCTGATGCGCGAAGCGGTCGGAGGCAGTGTACGGGATATTGTAACGAGGGATATTATCGCGCTGCTGATCTTTGCCGGATTGGCACTGGCGCTCGGCCTCGGACTGAAGAAAGTCGTTAATAAGGCGGCCGCCAAGTGGGTGAAAAAAGCCAAATCCGGCCATTTGATCCACTAGGCGCCCGCCCCTGAAGTCACTTACGAAAAATGATGTTTATGCCTATAACCTGCCGGAAGGATCCTCACGATACGGATCGGCCAACCCGGAAGCATAAATGTCCGAATTCAACGAACGATTTGTACGGAATGTATCATAGACGCTAACGCTACGGTTATCTTCCTCGACCAGAACGAGAATCTTTCCTTCGTCCAGATAAGACTCGTACGCCTTCGCTTCCTCCTCGGGAATGCCAAGGCCAATCAGACCTCCGGCCAATCCGCCCGCACCTGCGCCCGCGGCCATGCCGGTCAAAGCGGCCGCAATCGGACCCGCGGCAACGATAGGACCGATTCCCGGAATCGCCAAAGCTCCGAGGCCTGCCAGCAGACCGGCTACACCGCCCAATACTCCTCCGGTGGTAGCACCTACGGCTACGCCTTCAGGGGCCTTGCTTCCGGTTTCATCCTGAATCGCTTCCCGGTCGCGCCGGTCGCGGGACAGTACCGAAATTTCTTCCGCCGAAAAGCCCTGTCGCTGAAGCGACTCAATCGCGGCTGTAGCTTCCCTTTCGCTATCGAAAACACCGACTATTTTTTTGCTCATAGGGATCAACCTCCTGGTATGTTGGTTTCCCTTTATTACCCGAAGGTCTTTCACCTCAAACGGAATCTTTCCGTTATTGCCCGTTACCGGGCCGGACGCGTCTGGTTGCTGTCGCCTGCAGGGGGTCCTCCGGCCAATAATGTTTCGGGTAACGCCCTTTCAAGTCTTTCTTGACTTCAAAATACCCGGACTTCCAGAAGCTGGTTAAGTCTGAGGTCACTTGCACCGGTCTGCTCGCAGGGGACAACAAGTGCAGCGTTACGGGAATCCTTCCGTATCCGATTACCGGTGTCTGCATCATCCCGAATACTTCCTGTAAACGGACGGAAGCATAAGGGGCTTGCGGCCCGTCATATTGAACCGGAATCTTCGAACCGCTCGGTACCAGCAAATGGGTCGGTGCCTCTACGTTCAGCTCCTGGGTATGCTGCCAGCCCAACCGGTTTTCCAATATCGTAAAGAGGGATAGTGATTGCAAATCACTTTTTTTGCGGAACCCGGCAACATAAGCACCGAACCACTCCTCCGCCTCTGCCGATAAAGCTTCATCGGATACATCCGGCCAACGTTCCTCGTTAAGCCGGCGCAAAAACATGATTCTGGCTTGAAACTGCCTCGACTTGGCATTCCAGGGCAAAATCCGGGCGCCTTGCTCCGCCACTACCCGAAGCAATGCAGCTTGGACCCTGTCCGGCGATGGATTCGGGTCGGGATGATCTTTCAGCATGATAGCTCCGAAGGACAACGTAATCCGGGCCCGGACCGCCCCTACTTGGTCGTCCCATTCGGCCGTCTTCTCCTCCAGCAACTCGTCGCGGTAAAATTCGGTCAGCCAGCTCTCCTCCAGCGGCGCAGCCAGCAGAATCCGCCCCTCCGTTCCCTCGTCGTCGACATCGGCGATCGCCAAAAACGGTTCCGCGCTCAGCGGCTGCTGGCGGATGAAAGCCGCGCCCCGGCCGCTGCGCAGCAAATAGCGGCCGTCCCCCCGGCGCCGCGCGATTCGGTCGGGATAAGCAAACGAGACGAGCAGGCCGCAATACCTCCACCAGTCGCCCGCTCTATCCGATTCGGAAGCACCTTCCGAGAACTGGGTCTCCAGGCGGCGTTCCCACTGCCGGCTTACGGTGAGCAGGCGCTGAACATCGCCGGGATCTGCTGTCAGTCCGGCGGCATGATCCCGTGGACCGGATTCCCCGGCCACGGCCATCAATAAGGCGAGGCGGCTGCGCAGGTCGCCGTCGCTTCCAGCGGCCGGGCCTTTGGCGAGGCCCGGCTCTTCCAGCAGGGCGGCCAGGCGGCAAGCCGCCCGGCCGAGGCCGAGCGGCTGCGCGCGCAGCAGCATGTGCGCGAGCCGCGGATGCAGGCCGAGCCCGGCCAGGCGCCGGCCGTGCACAGTGATGCGACCGGCAGCGTCCAGCGCGCCGAGCTGCCGCAGCAGTTGCAAGGCCTGCCCGTAAGGCGCGGCCGGCGGCGCATCGAGCCAGGCCAGCTCGGCCGGCGACTCCGCGCCCCAGGCGGCCAGCTCCAGCGCCAGGGGCGTCAAATCCGCCTCCAGCATTTCCGGAGGCGTGCTTGGGTCAAGCGCCCGGTCTTCCGCCTCGTTCCAGAGGCGGTAGCATGTCCCGGGCGCCGTGCGACCCGCGCGGCCGCGCCGCTGGTCGGCGGAGTCGCGTGCGGCGCGAACCGTAACGAGCCGGCTCATGCCGGTGCGCGGCGAGAACAGCGCGGTCCGGCGCAGGCCGCTGTCGATGACGACAGTTACGCCTGACACCGTCAGGCTGGTCTCGGCAATCGACGTAGCCAGCACGACCTTGCGCCCGCCTTCCGGCGCCGCTTCGATCGCCAGCTGCTGCCGCTCCTGCGACAGCGCGCCATACAGCGGCGCGACCGTCACGCCCGCTGGCATCTGTCCGGCGAGCGCCGACTCCACCCGGCGGATCTCCCGGGCGCCGGGCAAGAAGACCAGCACGCTGCCCTCATGATCGGCCAGCGCCAGGCGCACCGTCCGTACGACCGCCGCTTCCAGCGTCTCCTGCTGCGGACGGCCCACAAATATCGTCTCCACCGGGTACATTCTGCCCCGGCTTTGCACGACCGGCGCCTGCCCCAGAAGCTCCGCCACGGCCCCGGCATCCAGGGTGGCGGACATGACGAGCAGGCGCAAATCCTCGCGCAGCAGCTGCCGGCTTTGAAGCGCCAGCGCCAATCCCAGATCGGCGTGCAGGCTGCGCTCATGAAATTCATCGAAGATCACCAGTCCCGTGCCGATCAGCGCGGCATCCTGCTGCAGCATCCGGGTCAGGACGCCTTCCGTGACGACGAGAATCCGGGTACGGGCAGACACCCGGCTGTCCGTACGGATCCGGTAACCTACCGTCTCCCCTACCCGCTCGCCGAGCTGCTCCGCCATATAAGCGGCAGCGGATCTGGCAGCGAGTCTGCGAGGCTCCAGCATAATCATTTGCTGTCCCTCCATCCACGGCTCGTTTAGCAGCGATAGCGGCGTCCGCGTCGTTTTCCCCGCCCCGGGCTCCGCGATCAGCACCGCCATTCCCGGGGACCGCAGATGCTCCCGTAGATCCGGAAGGATTTCATCTATTGGCATCGCAAGTCTATTCATCATTCTCTCCTTACGAGGTTACACTATTTCTTAAGTTCGTTTCTCGTAGCATCAGCTACGGATATTCCATTTTATCACACTCGCGGACAACCGTGTTTGCTTTGAAGCCCGGGGGCCTGTTTTGTATAATTAGGAAAGGTCCGCCGAACACCAGGGAGGTATTATCAATTTCATGTTTTTGGACGGAACCCTTTTGAGCTTCCTGCTGGTCATCACACTGGTGGCGCTGACTTCTTTTTTCGTGGTTGCGGAATATTCCATCCGCAGACTGCGTGCCGGCCGGGTGGACATTCTGCTCCGGGAAGGCCGGAGAGCCGCGGTCCCGTTTGCGAAACTGATGCGGCGGCCCCAGCAGGCGCTTTCTGCCTGCCAGCTTGGCGTCACGATGACCTCACTGATTCTGGGCTGGCTAGGACAACCGCTGGCAAAACATTTGCTTCAGCCGTTGTTTCTGCTGGTGAGGCTGCCGGAGAAACTGGAAAGCATTCTTTCTTTTGTCATTGCCTTTCTTGTCATTACTTATTTGCACGTCGTGCTCGGAGCCTTAGTCCCCCGGATGTTAGCCGCTCAGAAAGGCGAAACCTTCGCGCTCGCGGCATCCCGTCCGTTGCTCTGGTTCGCGACCTTGATGTCGCCCTTAGTCTGGCTGCTCAACCGGTCTTCCGGCCGGATCGTCTCCTTGCTGGGGCTCCGGGCTCATCTGGAACTGGACGACGCGCATTCGGAAGAAGAATTGCAAGCCCTGCTCAGCGCAAGCCTGGAGCAAGGGGAGATCAACAGCAGCGAATATAACTATTTGAGCCGGATCTTTGCTTTTGACGAACTATCGGCCAAAGATATCATGGTACCCCGAACGGACATGGTATGCCTTTACGCCAACAAGTCGCGGGAAGAAAATCTCGAAATTATAAAAGCGGAACAGTACACCCGATTTCCGGTGATCCGCGAAAACAAAGATGACATTATCGGAGTTATCAATACGAAACAGCTGTTTTTAATCCATGAAGATGAACCGGACGCTCCCTTGGAATCGCTGGTTCGCCCGGTCATGACAGCATCGGAAAACATTTCTTTGACCAGCCTGCTCTCCCGCATGCAAAAAGAACGTTCTCATATCGCCTTGCTGATCGACGAATACGGCGGTACCTCAGGGATGATTACGATCGAGGATTTGCTGGAGGAAATCGTCGGGGACATCCGTGACGAATTCGATGCCGAAGAAGAGCAGGAAATCATGATCCTCGAAGAGAACCATTTCATTGTGGACGGCAAAGTCTCAATATCCCATATCAATGACCTACTGCTTACCGAGTTGGAAGACGACGATACCGACACGATCGGCGGCTGGGTCTATGGACAAGACATGGATATCGAGGAAGGCACCGTTCTGAATTACGGCGATTTGAGCTTTACCGTGTTGGAACGCGTAGATAGCCGCATCCGAAAGATCGAAATCGAAAAAGCCGTGGCGGATGACGCAGAAAATATTGAAGGAATTTGAAGGAAGTGAAGCCCATGAGACGAGGCCGTTTTGCACCTACGCCATCCGGCCATATGCACCTGGGAAACGCAAAAATCGCGTTGTTGTCCTGGCTGGAAATGCGGGCGGCAGGCGGAATTTTTATGATACGCATCGAAGATATCGATATTCAGCGATCCAGGCCGGAAATTACGGAATGCATTCTGGAAGACCTGCGCTGGCTCGGACTGGATTGGGACGAAGGGCCTGGCGCGGATGACGACTCCGGCCCTTATTGGCAAAGCCAGCGCCTCGATTACTATAAGGAGGCTCTATCCCGGCTGCAGGATACGGGAAGACTATATCCCTGTTACTGCAGCAGAGCCGAATTGCTGGCCGTGGCCGGCGCCCCGCACGGTCTTTCCTCCGAAGGCGCGCCTTATCCCGGAACATGCCGAGGGCTGAGCCCCGCTGAGCAGACGGAACGGGCGGCGCGCAAAACGCCGTCGCTCCGGTTTGCGATGGGGACGGAGCCCGTCCGCTTTCACGACGGCATCGCCGGGCCGCAGACCTTCCCGCCCGGTAGCGGCGGCGATTTCGTCGTGCGGCGCGCAGACGGCTTGTACTCGTACCAGCTCGCCGTCACGGTAGACGATGCCCTGATGGGCATCACCGATGTGCTGCGTGGCGGCGATCTGCTGGATTCAACGCCGCGCCAGCTTGAACTTTACGCCGCGCTTGGATTTAAGCCCCCGGCCTTTACCCATGCGCCGCTGCTCCTTGGCGAGGACGGCCGACGGTTGGCTAAGCGGCACGGCGATCTGGGCATCACCAGCTTGCGCGCCGCCGGAAGCAAGCCGGAAGCGGTGATCGGATGGCTGGCCTATATAAGCGGCCTGATAGACCGGTTCGAGCCGCTCACCGCACAGGAATTAATCCCTTGTTTCTCTTTAGACAGGGTGTCCAAACAAAACTTTATACTGCATCCGGAAATCTTGAACCAGCTTATCTCCTTACAATGAACCACGATGTTATTTTCTGCGTAAACCAAGCACTCAAATATTACATTTTACGTCAAAATAAAAACCGGCTTCCCTTTGTCATTAAGTTTCCATAGGAAAGCCGGTTTTCTGTGATGTTTTTGCCGTTCGCCTTACAAGAGCGACTCGGCACCGTCGATGACGATGCGCGCGCCAGTTACATGAATGGATTCGTCCGAAGCAAGGAAGGCAACCAAATCCGCGACATTTTCAGGTTGGCCCGGTCCGTCCGCGAGCGGCTGCGCTCCTTCGGGATATTCCACCGGGATAATAATCTCCTCCAGTTCTTCGCTGATTTCCGAGGTGGAATCGATGTTGGTGGCAATGGCTCCGGGGCAAATCGCATTGACCCGAATTTTGTACTTGGCCAGCTCAAGCGCCGTCATTTTGGTAAAAGCGACCTGGCCGGCTTTCGTCGTACTGTAAGCCGACATGCCGAATCCGGCAAACCGGTCGTTCCCGTTGATCGAACTCGTAATGATGATGCTGCCGCCCCCCTGCTTTTTCAAATAAGGCACGGTATATTTGACGGTCAGGAATGTTCCGTTTAAATTGATGCGCAGCGTTTTTTCCCAATCTTCAAAACTCATTTCGTCCACCGGGGCCAACGATCCGTTGATTCCCGCATTCGCGAAAACGATATCGATGCCGCCGAACACTTTGGCCGCATCATGGACCGCCTTCTCCATCCGTTCCGGATCGGAGACGTCCACGTCAAAAGCGCGCGAGATACCGCGGTAAATGTTGTTGATCTGGTGTTCCGTGCTGCGGGTGCGGTCATTCATCAGATCAAAGAGTGCGACCTTGGCCCCTTCTTTTGCCAGCCTGATCGCAGTCGCCTTGCCGATTCCGGAGCCCGCTCCGGTTACGATCGCTGTCTTGCCCTGAAACCGCTGACGATTACTTTGATTCTCAGCCATGATGCCACACGCTCCTATTTTCATGAATTGGGTTAAAGACTTATGTCAAGTACCTGTCTCAAGATTACCCAAAAAGAGGTGCGGTTTAATCATTTGCTAAGCTTACAAATCCTTTTTCCTGAAAATGGAGACGGAAATCAGATAAGAAATGACCAGCGCCAAAACGGTTGCACTCGCAAGGAGCGCCCCGGAAGCCAAAGCATGAGAGGAAAGCCAACCGAGCGGCGCGGCCATGTCATCGCTGCTTAACAAAGCGGTCACCGCTCCGTTTCCGACCATGATAATCAACATCATAGCAATATTCAGGAACTGGGTGCCCCTGACGCCGAGCCAGTAATACAGCGGCAAATACAAGGAGATAAACAAGATCATCGAGATCAGCGTACCGAGTACAAAGGGGAGATCGATTCGCACCGTTCCGAAATCGATCATATCTGTGGCCACATTCAGGATTATGCAGATAGCAATTGACGAGACGAGAAAAATAAGTGAGGATGCATACTTCGACAATACAAGATAACTGCGTTTTACCGGAAGCGTGACCAGAAACTGCTGGTTTGGCAGTCTCGCATCGGATCCGATCCCCAGAATCAACACCAATCCCGGGAGCAAGCCGTAAAGGAGCGTCGAATTATTGCTTTGAATAAAGCCTGAAAATACGAAGGCATAAATCAAAACCAGCCACATGTAACGATAAACCAGCATTATATCTTTGCGGATCAAACATATCATTCTAGGCACGCGGCTTCCCTCCCTTTGCCGTAAAATACATAATATCTTCCAGGGTAGGCTGCTCATACAGGGCTTTGTCGCCGAATAATTGTTGCGCCCTCTTCCGGTCGCTGGACAACCCCTCAAATCCTAGATCACTTTCCCGGATGCCGAGCAGTTCATTACGGATATCGCCATCCAGCAAATCTTTGCCGCCTTTTACGATCAAATAGCTCTCCAGGATATCATCCTTTGTATCCGAAAATACGAGACGCCCCCGGTTAATAAAGGTTACGTAATCGGCCACCCGGTCAAGATCGGTCGTTAAATGGGTAGAAAAGAGAATCGTATGCTCCTCTTCGAGGATATATTCCGCAAGCAAGTCCAGCAATTCCCGCCGGAAGACCGGATCAAGGCCGGCTGTCGGCTCGTCCATAATCAGGAGCGAAGGATGATGGGACATCGCCAGCGCAATCGAATATTTCATCTTCATGCCTTTGGAGCAGTCTTTAATTTTTTTGCGCGACGGGAGTTCAAACTGATCCATATATCTTCTATACAATTCTTCATCCCAACGAGGATAAAAAGGGGCAACGATCCGCTTCATTTGTTCCAGCGTCAGATAGTCGTAAAAAATATTTTCATCCGAGATATAGCCGATATCTTGTTTATAATCGCCTTCCTGCGGTCCCACGCTCCGGCCGAACACGGAGACCTCGCCCTTGTCCGGAACCACCATTCCCATAATGGTTTTAATAAGCGTGCTTTTTCCCGCGCCGTTAGGACCGATCAAGCCCGTAATATAACCGCGCGGAACCGAAAAAGACATCTCCGACATCGTAAAGCTGCCATAACTTTTGCCGAGCCCTTCCACTTCAATCGCATTCATTCCTCATGGCCTCCCTCATTCTCCAGCAGTCTGATCCACTCGATCAATTCATCGACACTTACCGGAATACTACGGCATTCCTCCAGCAACTCCCTGAGTTTGTCTTCCAGCATTCGGATCCGCTGTTCACGGATGAATTCCTGGTTTCCTCCGGCGACAAACGAACCCTTGCCTACCATGGAATCAATCAGTCCCTCTTGCTCCAACTCGTTGTACGCCCGTTTCGTCGTAATCACGCTGATCTGAAGATCCTTTGCAAGCTGGCGGATCGAGGGGAGCGGGGTGCCGGGGAGTAGTTCTCCCTGTAAAATACTCCCCCGCATCTGCCTGACAATTTGCATGTATATCGGCTCACCTGAAGAAGTTGACAGCAAAATATTCATAGCTCACCACCCCTAATTCTGTATTACATGATATATTGTATATATTCAATATACACAATATATACGATATATTCAACTTTTTTTTGCAAAAAAAAGAGCCCCGGCTTAATGGAGCTAAATTCGTAATGAAAAAATTTAATGTCCGTCCTCCACGTGGCTGCTTGGTTGTCGAAACCAGAGCTGAAGCATTTCCTGAAATTTTTCGTTCGGTGTCGGCGTAGCGATTAGCCAGTCCTCTTCTTCCCTTGAACTGGCGCGGATCAACCAATTCATATGATGATTGTTGATAAATTGTGCCCTTTGACTCTCCCACCGTTCCCCTTTGCGGGCAAAAAACTGGAGATCTCCATGCGAAATGCTGGTCTTCATGCATTTAGCCAAGGCAATGATTCCCTCCTGATCATCGGATACTTTGGATAGTTCCGACAAAATCTCCTCCAGCTCCAATTTATCCAAGTGGGCGACGATTTCCGCAAACTGCCGTCTGGAAAGCATCAAAGCAGGTAATTCGCCGGGAGTACGCCGGTTCCATTTCATCTTTCCGGCCAGCATGCCGCAGGCCTCGCTTACACAGCCGATCTCATCTACCCTATGAAGGCTCGAATTCTCTGGCAATCGTTCCAGCGCGACAACCCGCTCATTCGTAATATGTAAAAATTCTTCAAAAGTTTGAGTTCCGGTTTGGTATTTCATCCAGCAGGCCTTGTCCGAAAATAAAACGGCTGCCAGGCTTGAAAACATCTGCTGCGTGATCATCATGCCGTTCGCTGCCCGGTTAATAACGCCTTTCATTATCAGGGATTCTTGGACCTCTTCCCGATCTTCGTCCATTCCGCCCTGTAAATACCCCCTAAAAGGACTTTCCGTGCCGTCCAGGCAATCCGCCCCAAGCAAATCCGCCAGATAATATAATTCTTTCGATTCCAGCGTTACGGCTCCCAGGGGAGATGTATCAGTAATGATCATTCAGCCTACCTCCTTTTACCTACGTCATATCTTTGCTGACTTCTTATCCAATAGGGTCCTTGTAGTTCAGGATGTTGTTATCATATCATTCTTTTAAATTCAAGTTGCCCAAAAATTCATGGTAATCTATTACAACATACCCAATTAAATAGGAATTGAATCGCACTTTTTTCTTAAATATATGAAACTTATTTCCTGAACTATTCGTAATAAATGAAAAGGCAGTTCGAGAATCTAGCATTTTCCCGCTGCCTATCGTCACAAAACCTTAATTTAATTATAATCTTATCTTAATCTTTTTTTAAGAAATGTGATTTACAATGTGTAATATGAGACCACTGTATAGAGGTGATTAGCTATGAAAATCTTAATTACTTTCCAAAACACCCAAGTTCCCGTATATTTCAACACCGATACCAAACAACCCGTTCAACGTACTTTGAAACTCCTGACCAGTGCGTTGGAGAACAAATTCCGCACCGGTAAGCAAGCGTTGAAGAAATGCCTGAATTCGTTGATCAGCATCGAAATTGAAGGTTCCGAAGCCATCCTGCACAGTAAAAGCGAATTCGACTCTTTGGCTCTGTCGCTATACTAAGCGAAGAATCATGAGTATTGATAGCAAAAAGAAAGAGGCCCCAGACGGCGGTTAATAAACTGCCGTTTTGTGGGCCTCTTCTTCATGCATGGCTTTTTCAATCCGGATTAAAAAGAGTCTCAGGAGATTCAGACGCATCGGTTCATAGGTGCAGGTTTGAATTTTTTTGATAATAAACCGGTCTATGGCCATATCTTTTTCCTCCAGCACGTTATTGAAACGTTACAGGAACAAATTTCCTGCTTCGCTCTTATTCCTAAATTAACCCATTTTAAAAGGATTAAACGAAAAAACGCGCCTGACAAGGATTCTTAGAGTTCGACATGTTTCTGGCGGCTTGCGTTTCGGACTGTGCCCCGTCTCATAAGAAGCAGACAAGCCGTAGCCATCAGAAGCGCGCCATTCAAAACGAACACGACAGGAATGGGCACCCAGCCCGCCAACACACCGCCGGCAATCGGTCCCGCCATATGCCCGAGTTGTGCTGACGATTGATTCAAGCTGAAAGCTCTGCCGCGAAATTCAGGTGCCGTTGCTTCAACAATCAGCGCGTTAAGCGCCGGGAAAACGGCTGCAAAGAACAGGCCGTAGATGAAACGGAGAGAACCAAAACCAATCAGGCTATGGAAGAACAGTTGCAGAATATTTCCGATACCACCGCCCAAAAGTCCGATCATCAGCGTGTTTCGGTACCCGATCCGCTCTCCAATCTTCCCCCATACAGGCGCTGCTAGTACCGTAGCAATCCCCACCGCCGAAAAGATAATTCCGGAGCTGAGCGATGCATCCGAAGAGGAAGCTCCCAAGTCTAGCACATAAAGTGAAAGCAGCGGCTCCAGCACCATGACGGAAGCCGTAACGATTAACACGACGCCCAAATGTCTCATGAAAGCCGAGTTCGCCTTCGCTTCCCTAAGATCGTCGATTACATGCGAACGTTCTCGGGTTCGGTCAAAGTTCTCTTCCTTTACGAACAGCCAGGCGATAATCGCGGAGAGCAGCACTACGAAGCCCGCCGCCAGGAACGATTCGCGGTATCCCAGATACTTGCTGACAAAACCGCCGATCATCGGTCCGATGATCCCGCCGGCCGCGCTGGCGGTCGACATGATTCCGAGCGAAAAGCCCACCCGCTTCTCGGGCGTATTCGTGGCGACCAGAGCAATCGCCGCAGGGATATATCCTGCAAGGAGACCTGATAGTATGCGCACCGCAATCAGTTGTATCGGATTCTGTACTAGCGAGTTAAGAAGATAAACCGCACATAGTGCAAACCCGGAACGAAGAAGCATCGGCTTGCGGCCATACTTATCCGAAAGCGATCCCCAAAAAGGAGAGATCAGCGCACCGGCCAAAAAAGTGATTCCAAATGCAAATCCCGACCATAGGGTCAAATGTTCGGTGACGCCCAGATCATTCGCTATAAATAGAGACATAAACGGGATCACCATCGAATAGGCCATACTGCAAAAAAACGCGCCAAGCCATAAAACGTACAAATTTCTTTTCCAGGGGAATTCCATCGTTATCCACCCCCATTGTTGTAAAGACTATTTTCCCCGGGTAGACAGCTATTGTTCTATTGTACCACTTTATGGACAAGGCAGATTTGAAAACTTTACGGATGCAGGAAGCAGCGGTCGTGAGGATATAAAGAGAGTAGTCATCCCCGGGGGCATGACTGGGCCTACTGGGATTCCCAAACCCAGAAGGCTGCCGCTTTAATCTAGCGGCCAGTCGATTCAATCCCGTTCCAGCTCAAACCGTCTTCGCTGCTCGCCTTTACCCCGGCGGGTTTCTTTTTTGCCGGATGTTTTGCGGTCGTTTCGCTGGCGAGCCTGCTCTTTAGTAGCTTGATACTTCAATTCACGCTGGGTTTTACGGTAATTCTCCAGCCGCTTCTGATCCAGATCTCCGCTTCTTACCGCTTCCTGCACCGCGCAGCCCTCTTCCCGCTCATGACGGCAATCTCCGAACCGGCACTGCGCCGCGAACTCTTCTATGTCCGTGAACGCTTCCGACCAGCCCCCGCCGGCATCATCCCAAAGCTGCAGTTCGCGCATTCCCGGCGTATCGATCATCACGGCTCCCTGCGGAAGCACGAACATTTCACGGTGCGTGGTCGTATGGCGGCCGCGGCTGTCGCTTTCCCGGATTCCCTGCGTGAACTGCTTCTCCTCCCCGGCCAACCAGTTCAGAATCGTCGATTTCCCGGCACCGGAAGATCCGGTAAGCGCCACCGTCAAGCCGGGCCGAAGCAAAGCTTCAAGTTGATCCCGCCCCTGATCTTCCATGGCACTGACGGCGATCACGGGAACTCCCGGAGCAATCGACTCCGTCTCCTTCACAAATTGCTCCGGATCTTCGCATAGATCCGCTTTGCTGAGCAAAATAACCGGATTTGCTCCGCTATTCCAAGCCATTACGAGGTAGCGTTCGAGCCTGCGGAGATTGAAATCCAGATTCAAAGCGGCCACGAGCAGCAGTACGTCTACATTAGCGGCAATAATTTGTTCCGTCGGCACCGACCCGGCGGCCCGGCGGGAAATTGTACTAAATCTCGGCAATATTCCGTGAATGATGCCGTCTTTCTCTGATTCCGAAAAGAAACGCTGCGCAATCCAATCGCCTACCGCCGGATACGCGCTCCGGTCTCCAAGCTCATGCTGAAGCTTACCTGACAATTCCGCCCAGCCTTCGCCCCGTTCGGTCATTACCCGGTACTTATGCCCATGATCTGCGATAATTCGGCCAGGTTGTGCTCCCTCGAGCTTTAGCTCAGCAAAGGCTTCCTCCCATTTCTGGTTCCAGCCTAGTACGGCCATACTCAAATCTTTATTGCTTCTTTTTGACTGTAAATTCAAATTGGTTTCCTCCCGGTTAGCTGTTTGTGGTTTTAGAAAACAAAAAAAGACGCGGGTCAATTCACCCGCGTCTTCGAATATGGACATAGAACCCCATTTAACTTAAATAGCAAGGAAGATCGTTATCCATCATTTCGTATCCGGAAATATGAAAAGCTCCGGATACGAAAAAACGCAGGACCTGTACGGTCCTGCGGCAATATCCATTTATCGAGGCGTTAATTCCCGTTGTTCAAATAAACAACCCATTGGCGCCCGTTAAAAGTTATCCCGTCCAAAGACCGTAATCATGTATTGGATCGCAGCGAACATATCATTGTTAACTTCGTACATAATTACCAGCCTCCTTAAAAGATTTGTCTACATCATATTCGAACCCGGAAACATTTGTCAACCTGCCATTGCCAATATTTTTAAATTTCGGGTAAACAGCAGGCTTGAAGCAATGGGGCAACCTCGCTCAATTCGTTGATAGTGCGCCAAGGGGCCCCGCCTTCGAGATCCTCGAACCAGACATGTTTCCTGAGCAACCAGACGCCGCGTATCCCAACCTGGGAGGCTCCCCAAATATCGTTTCGCGGATGATCCCCGACGATAATTGTCTCCTCCGCCGCTACCCCTAATCTTTCTAACGCATTCCGGTAGATGCGCTCATCCGGCTTTTTAATTCCGATATCACCGGATACGACGACGGCATCGAAATACCCGCGAAGGTCCAGCAAATCGATTTTGCCATGCTGTAAATGACTGAACCCGTTCGTAATGATGCCAAGCTTCAGTCCAAGAGACCGGCACGTTTGCAGCGCATCCACTGCATGCTCCATCACACGGGCGTGGGACATATAATTTTTATCATAATAGGTTTTCAATTCGGTTAAATCAGGCTTCACGGTCCATGGCAACGTATCGATCAATTCCCGGAAAAAGCCTTCTTTCGGCCGATACCCGTCCACATCGCTTTCGATCATATAAGCAACGATCTTGTCGATCTCCTCCTGATCTTTGACACGCAAGCGCTCCCGCACCAACTGCTTAGCGAATTCCCGGAAAGTCCAATCCCGGTCCATCAGCGTATTGTCCAAGTCAAACAAGACCGCATTAATTCTCTCCATACCATCCCTCTATTTCTATCGTTCTCCTTTTTATATTGTAACAGCGTATTGTTCATTTTGCAGGCAAGGAAAATAAAAAGCACAAATCCATAGGCCGGACCTGCGCTTTTCAAATTGAAGCTTAATTTAATTTAATTAAATAATCTGCTTCGGCCGATGACTCAGCAGCATTTCCTGATCCGTGATATATAACGGAAACGGCGGTATTTCCTTCAGGTAATGCTCTCTTTGCAACAACCTGTAGTCCACTTGATGCGGTTGATCCGGCTTCAACACGGGAAGCTTGCCGGTTTCCTCCACATAAACGTCCACAGCAACTTGCACGAGATCCAGGAAATAAGGGATTTCCCGATCCTCTTCTTCGAAGATCTCGTAAGTTTCACGGGATAAATAAAACTTCTGCTCACTGACTCCGCCCAAATAACGCGACAATCGTCTTAAATCCAGACTTCCATCAGGCAAAAGCAGCGATTTGCGATTAATGCCTTCCGGCATCTCTGCCTCATATCGCAGAACGCCTAGTTTGACATCTTCGAGCGTCACCTGCACGGCAGGAGGAGAACCGGCAGCAAGACGGCGCTTACGGCTATTTTTTGTCCAAAACAGCATGACAGGTACCTCCTAACTTGGATTATTTGTATGGGAAGCGCTTACAATATTATTGTATCCTGATTCACCTGTTTTGAACGCTAATTTAGCTAAACGTCATAGAATAGTCATACCCTGGACAAGCCAATCGGCGCCAAACGCACGTCTCTGGATATTCTCCGGCGTTTGCGGTAGGATGATAATGTTCAGCAAGCCAAAATCATACCTAGGAGGACTCTCATGCAGGACGTCATAATTATCGGAGCGGGTCCTTGCGGACTCTCCGCGGCCATTGAATGCCAACGGCGCGGCTTACATACGCTCATACTTGAAAAGAACTGCCTCGTCCATTCGATCTATTCTTATCCTACGCATATGCAATTTTTCAGCACTCCGGAAATGCTCGAAATCGGGGATATTCCATTCGTTTCTCCCAACGAGAAGCCTTTTCGTCACGAGGCGCTTGCTTATTACCGCCGGGTAAGTCAACATTACGGCTTGCAAATTGCAGCCTATGAAGAAGCCACCAGGATCGAGCGCCAACCCGACGGCACCTTTATTGTCCATTCCGTCACGCGTAGCGGTGAACCATGGGAATATCCTACCCGTTATGTCGTTATTTCCACAGGTTACTTTGACCATCCTAATATTTTGGGAATTCCGGGAGAAGATACCGATAAAGTATCCCACTACTTCCAGGAAGCCCATCCTTATGCCGGCATGAAGGTTGCGGTCATCGGGGGCAGCAATTCAGCGGTCGATGCCGCTATGGAACTGGTTCGCGTCGACGCTGACGTCACGGTCATCTACCGCGGCAAAGAAATGTCCCAGTCCGTCAAACCTTGGGTGAAACCTGTCTTTGAAAGCATGGTCAGCAGAGGGAAAATCAAACTTCTTCTGGAGTCAAAGGTCGTTCAGATTCGCGAGCGGGAAATTATCGTCGAATCCGCAGAATACCGGGAAAAAACTTCGCTGCCGAATGACTTTGTATTGGCGCTGACAGGGTTTTGCCCGGACCGGAAGCTCATGCTGGATGCCGGGGTGGAGATGTCCGGCGAAATGGAAAAGCCGGTGTTCGATCCGGTTACCATGGAAAGCAATATTCCCGGCATTTATGTCGCCGGCGTCATCGCCTCAGGCCGCAACGCGAACGAAGTGTTCATTGAATCCGGCCGCGGGCATGGCCGCCAAATTGCGGAGCATATCGCTGGATTGATGGAGCTTGAAGCCTAGCCTGGACCGCCGGGAAACCCGGTATAAGGAGAATTCTTAAGATGAATCAAATCGATGTTGTTTCGCTTCTACTATTATTCATGGCCGCACTAGGGATCTTTAGCAGCAATATGCCGATTACCGTGGCCATGATCGTTCTTCTGCTGATCCGGGTCTTGCATATGCACTATGCTTTTCCCTGGCTGGAGAAATACGGCCTGACCGTAGGAATCATCATTCTGACCATCGGCGTAATGGCGCCCGTAGCCAGCGGAAAGCTTTCGCTTCAAATGCTGTGGTCGTCTTTTTTTCACTGGAAGTCGCTGCTCGCCATTGCCATAGGCATGCTCGTGGCCTGGCTAGGCGGACGCGGAGCCGCGCTTATGGGCAGCCAACCGACCGTAGTCGCCGGTCTCTTGATCGGCACCGTGCTCGGCGTCGCCTTCTTCCGCGGTGTGCCGGTCGGCCCGCTGATCGCGGCGGGGATATTGTCGCTGCTGATCGGAAAGGTGTAAGCAAATAAAGAGGTTGATCCCATGGACAAGGAGTGGGACAACCTCTTTTTATTAAAAGCATTAAAGAATGGAATTAAGAAGATTATATCTTTTTCTTCATGGACTAACGACCAAGTTTAGTTGGAGAAGGCATTAAAAAATGATCATGATACAATGTTTAGTTAGGTGGAGAAATAAACAGAGGCGGAGAGGAGATCTAAAATGCTTAATCATAGAAAAGTAATCATAACAGGTGCGGCTTCTGGAATTGGAAAAGAAATTGTTAAACACTGCTTACATGAAGGTGCTTCAGTAATTGCATGTGATATTAATGAACCAGCCTTACGTGATCTAAAGAGGGCTATGGACAACCATGATGCTTTACATATATATCAGTTAGATATAAGTAAGCATCAAGAGGTCGTTAAATTTTTTGAATATGTTGAGAAAGAACATTACGACATAGATAGTTTAATTAATAATGCAGGGATTTATTTGGCGAAAAATATACTGGACTATCAAGTGGATGAAATTGATAAAGTCCTAAATATAAATCTTAAGGGGGCTATTTATTTTTCCCAAATGTTCGGAAAGAAACTGTTCCACAGCAAACGTAATGGAGTTATCGTGAATATGTCTTCAGTTTCAGGTATGGAAGGCAGTTCAGATGCAATATATGGACTATCGAAAGCAGCAATATTGGGTTTAACCAAAAGTTGTGCAATGAATTACTCGCCATATATCCGTGTTAATGCTGTTGCTCCTGCGATGGTTAATACTCCTATGATGGATTTAATACCTGATTGGAGGAAGGAACAATATTTAAGCCATCAGCTCATTGATACGCCTGTAACACCTGAGGATGTTGCTGATACTGTTATCTTCTTATTATCAGATAAGTCCAAGCATTATACAGGTGCAACATTCGATATTAATAATGGCGGATACCTAAGATAATTCCAATTTCTTGTTAACTAATTTGGGAGAGATAATTTAATTAGCCGCCCGTTCAAGTGGGCGGCATTCTTTTTTTCAAAATCAATATTTCGATGCTTGATAAATTAATTCCGCCATACCGGATTACTCCGAATCGGGGCGGACCTTTGAAAACTTATCAAGCGTTCAAATTCTGAATACTATACAGCTGCGCGTAAACGCCATCCTCCTTGGCCATTAGCTCTTCATGCGTACCGCGTTCCGCGATCGAGCCGTTCTTCATCACGATGATGAGATCGGCATGCGTAATCGTGGATAGCCGGTGGGCGACGATCAAGGTAGTACGGCTCTGAGACAAATGCTGAAGCGATTGCTGGATTAAATGCTCCGATTCCAGATCGAGCGCCGAAGTCGCTTCGTCCAGAATAAGGATCGGCGGATCCTTCAAAAAGACGCGGGCGATCGCGACCCGCTGCTTCTGGCCGCCTGACAGCTTCACCCCCCGCTCGCCAACCTCGGTGTCATAGCCTTGCGGGAGCGCCTCAATAAATTCGTGGGCATTGGCTGCTTTCGCAGCGGCCACCACCGCCTCCTCATCAGCATCCGGATTGCCCAGTTTGATGTTATCCCGCACGCTGCCGCTGAACAGGAAATTATCCTGCAGCACCATGCCGATCCGGCTGCGTAAGCTCTCCATCGTCCAGTCGCGGATATCTCTACCGCCAACCATAAGCGTGCCTTTCTGAATGTCATAAAAACGGGGGATCAGTCCGACCAGGGACGATTTTCCGCCCCCGCTCATTCCGACAAAAGCAACCGTCTGTCCGGGGTTCACTTGCAGTGAAATATTTTTCAGCACCCAGCTTCCCTGATCCTGATATTTGAACCAAACGTTCCGGAAGATTATGCCATGAGTACCCGCCGGCATGACCGCCGCATCCTTGGCATCGGTCATATCATAAGGTTCATCCAGAAGCTCCAACACCCGTTCCCAGGAAGCGGAAGCCTGGGTCAAGATCGTGGAAGAGTTGATCAGACGCTTCAACGGCGCATACAAACGGTCCAGGTAACCGAAAAAGGCGACGAACGTTCCCAGCGTCAGACGGCCTTGAATCACCTCATATCCGCCGTACCCGATTACCAGCAACGGTGCGATATCCGTCAAAGTGTTGATAATAGCGAACGTCCAAGCGTTCCAACGGCTGTGTGCCATCGCCCGGCTCAAATATTTACCGTTAATGCCCTCAAATTGGCGCGCTTCATGGCGCTCCAGGGCAAAACTGCGGATCACGGAAATTCCCTGAATACGCTCATGCAAATAAGCCTGAATACCGGCCAACGCGGCGGAGCGGTCCTTGGTAAGCTTTTTCAGCCGTTTGTACAGCACTTTCACCGCCAGCGCATAGAGCGGAAATATCGCAATCGCTACGAGCGTAAGCAGCGGATTGAGATAGAACATGAATCCGAGTACAAACACCAGGGTAAAAGAATCCAGCCAAACGTTCATCATGCCGACTTCGACGATATTTTTCGTTTGTTCCGCGTCGTTGATAAAGCGGGAAATGACCTCTCCCACCTTGGTGTTTTGATAGTACCTGAGCGATAGCCGCTGCAAATGGGCATAGAGTTTGTTGCGTAAATCGAACAATATTTTGGCCGTAATGAATTGGGCAAAATACTGTCTGGCATATTCCACCGGCCCCCGTACGATGACGAAGAGAAATAATGTACCTCCGAGTACCGTAAGAAGCCGGTTTATTTTCTCGCCGATGTCCACGCTAGGATTGAGCAAAATATCGTCAACGACATACTTCTGGACCAACGGTAGCAGCGAGGGGATGCCGAACTTCAGGATTCCGATGATCAAGGTTAAAATAATCCACTTCGTATAAGGTTTTACAAACTGAAAATAAGCTTTCCAATGCATCAACTTGATTGCACATCCCTTTAGTTATCTCTTCTTCTAGCTTTCTTCGCCAAACTTTCCGCATAATCATCCAGACGCGACTGGATCAGGCCTGCATTCAAACCTCGAAATCCGAGGTCTTCCCATCCTTTATATACCCCTGGAGGCCCCGGCAGCACCTCGATTAAACAAAGCATGTCCCAATATGGATTAGCTGCCTCCGCTACACTACCTTTAGAATCCAGATATGCTTTCAGAAAAATATCCGCCGTTTCCGTTCCGTACAACTGAACCAGGTTCAGCCGGCAATGTCCGGTATCGATCCCCGCCGGACCCTGACACGCATTTACCCAGTCGACGACACCGCTCACGTGCTCATCCTGCCAAAGCACGTTGGCCGGGTGAAAATCCCGATGAATCAATCGGGGCGCATAACCGGGAAGCGGGCCTTGGAGACATTCAATTATTTTAGCCCATGCGGCAGGCTTGGTCGTCCATTCCGGAATTTGAAGCCGCTCTATCTTATTGTACGTAAAATAATTCCACGATATCGGCTCGGCTTTCGACGCATGCAATTTTGCTGCAATCCCTGCCAATCCCTGAAGCCAGGGAAGCGAAGGGGCTTGCGGCGGTAGAACCACCCGACCCGGCAATCGGCTCATCAGCACCGTCGGCAGCCCGCAGCGCTTGCCGTCAGGATCTGCTGCGATCCATTCAGGCGATGGCAGCCCTGTAGGCCTGGCGGCCTGCAATGCCGCTGTTTCATGCAGAGCCAAATCGGGCTCAATCTGGAGCCAGTTCGTATCCGTAAACTGCCGAATTACCCAATGGATTTGCTCGTTATTCTCACCGTGGTAAACTTCCAAAGCAACTACCGCGGAGGAAATCCCGCCTTGAAGCGGAGTTACCTGCACCACCCGGGATTGTGTCCCGGCTTGCTCCTCTATCCATGACAGCACTTGCTTTGGCAACGCCGGATACCCCGGCCGATCGAAAACTTCCATTCCGTGCTCCCTTCCGCTGGACAACCGCTCATTTTTTGCGTAATGCTGTATTTGTCAACTCAATAATGATATACTCCATATTAACATGTCACTGCCTGCAAGAGCGTTATTAGTTGCGGTGTAGCATGAGCAGAACCCGCTCGGGCCGCGCTACTTAGGAGACAGTCAACCATAGGCGGCAGCCGCATTAGGAGGATAACCATGTCACGTCGATTTGTCATCGAAGCCGTGATGGTGGCGATTTACGGTGAATTGCTGGTGCCTTCAGCACCTGTCGAATATATTGTCCCTTACACCACCGTCATGGAGCTTTACGAATTTCAAAATAGTCCGGAACCGTTGATGAACGATGCTTCGGACGACCTGCATGTCAAAAACAAGATCAGCGAGCTGATCTCCTATCTTGAGGAACCGCTCAACCGCAAGAAACTGGAACGTGCGCTATCCGTGCCATGGTCCAAGAGCCCGGCCATTTTGTTCGGCGATAACATTTCCTGGATCGTCATCAACGCGGTTGATAATGAACAGTTCGGGGAGTTGCTCGATCCGATCGAAACCGAAATCGTGCTTACCGCACAACGGGAAAATGCACCGGTATTAACCGATCAGCTTGAGCTTATCCGTCGTATAATCGAAGCCGAGGCTCCCGTTCAGGTGTTTGATATCGGCGATTTCGACTTTGCGATGGAGGACAGCATTTTCTCCAACCTGAATTAAAGTCTTATATTCGGACCCTTTGCTGAACCGGAGCAATGTTTTCCCTCTTCCAAGCGTTTTCATTATGGGCCGATAAACATAAAAGGATCGGGCGATGTCCTTCATCGCTCAATCCTTTTTTTCTTCTCCGGGGAATTTCCTTAACCTACGTTCAAGGAGCTATTGGCTCGTATTCATATTCAATATCGTCTTCAGTGGAGTTATAGGCGACCTTAAGGTTGTATCCATCCAGGTACCACTTGTCCTGATCCTCCATGAAGAACGTAATTCCCTCCGCTTCGGAGGAAATTCCCGGCGAAACCGGATGATCTGACTGAATGCCGAGTGAAAAACCGGGATGGATATGACCGCCGGCGCTGTAACGGGCAAATAATCGAACCGACTGGCCTTGCTTCAGATCAAGCTCTTTTTTGAACCACTGTGCGGCTTCTTTGGAAATTTCAATCATCTGCGTCCCCTCCTGTTCTCTCCTTATTTTAGCCCAATCCTTATAAATTGCAAAAAATAAATTGACACCTTTGCAAAACCGATGATAAAATCGTCAACATACGAGATCGAAGTTTGAATTAATTACCATTCAGAAAGGGGGTACGGTGTTTATGTTTAACAATTTTCCCGCTCACGTTCAGAGCGACCGCAAACAACAGAATACCGTAGTAACCCCTGCAGGCTTCAATGGAGCGTTGTTGTACCGAATCCTTTCGTACAATTAGGCATGTGAGAAAAGCAGCTTATCCATTTCGCGGCGGTTACTTGCGCAGGTCGAGTAGCGTATGCGACATATGTTAAAGTTATTAAGGCATATCGTTTACGGACGATATGCCTTTTTTGCTGTTTTCATGCTATTGGAATGCGCTTGAATAGCTAAGCGCCCTGGCAACTGCATCACCTATTGGGAGTAAAAGGCGGTTTCCGGCACCTGTAGAGGTTAGAAAGACAACAAACTGGATGTAGAGAAAAGGAGGAAACCTTCGCTATGTTTTCTGTACTAAAAAATTTGGGATGGTTCTTTAAAAGAGAAAAAAGGCGGTATATAATCGGCCTGATTCTGCTAATCGTGGCAGGAATCATTGAACTCGCACCGCCAAGGCTGCTTGGCAGCGCTATCGACGAGATCGTGGCCGGCACCGTTACCTGGAATTCGCTGACCATTTATATCTTGCTCATCATCGCCGTCCTCGCCGTTATTTATCTGATCACGTACATATGGATGCATAAATTGTTCGGTGGCTCCAATCTGGTGGAGCGTTTGCTGCGTACCCGATTTATGAACCATTTGTTGGGCATGACGCCCCCGTTCTTTGAACGTAGCCGGACAGGCGACCTGATGGCCCGCGCGACGAACGATCTGCGCTCGGTAGCGGCAACCGTCGGCTTCGGGATGCTGACGCTGACGGATTCCACCGCTTATCTGTCGGTCATTTTTATTGCGATGAGTACGCTGATCAGTTGGAAGCTGACCTTGGCCGCGATCATCCCTCTTCCCTTTATCGCGCTGGCGATGAAAATTTACGGCCGGATCATTCATGAGCGTTATACGCTTGCCCAGGATGCCTTCGGGGACATGAACGATCAGGTGTTGGAATCGGTAGCCGGCATTCGCGTCATCCGCGCCTATGTTCAGGAGCGGAATGACGAAAAACGGTTTGAGGAGATTACGAACGACGTGTACCAAAAAAATCTGGCCGTGGCCAAAGTGGATGCCTACTTTGAACCGACCATCCGCCTTTGTGTCGGGCTCAGTTATGCGATCGGCCTGACCTACGGCATTTATCTCGTATTTAACAATGAACTGACCCTAGGCGATCTCGTATCTTTCAACATGTACCTGGGGATGATGATTTGGCCGATGTTTGCGATCGGCGAACTGATCAACGTCATGCAGCGCGGCGGCGCTTCGCTGGATCGCGTGAACGAAACGTTGAATGTACGCCCCGACGTCGAGGACCCGGAGCATCCGGTGGATATCGCCAAACCGGAAAGCATCGAATTCAAAGACGTCACGTTCCGCTATCCGACCTCGACCATTAACAATCTGGAGAATATCGGCTTGACCATCCGGCGCGGCGAAACCCTCGGCATTGTAGGCAGAACCGGCAGCGGGAAATCGACGCTGTTGAAACAATTGCTGCACGAGTATCCGTCCGGAAGCGGTGAGCTTGCGATCTCAGGCGTTCCGATCGGGCAGATTGCCCTAAACCGGTTACACGGATGGATCGGCTATGTGCCTCAAGAACAGGTGCTGTTCTCCAAAACGGTCCGGCAAAACATCCAGTTCGGACTTTCCGACGCGCCGGATGAAGTCATCATGGAAGCGATCCGGACCGCAGCCTTCGACCAGGACCTCGGCACATTGTCCGATGGGCTGGATACGCTTGTCGGCGAAAAAGGCGTCGCCCTGTCCGGTGGCCAGAAACAGCGCGTCTCGCTGGCAAGAGCGTTTATCGCCGATCCGGACATCCTGATTCTTGACGACGCCCTGTCCGCGGTCGATGCACGGACGGAGGCCCGGATTATCGGGAATATCCGAAGTAAACGCTCCGGCAAAA
This sequence comes from Fontibacillus phaseoli, assembly GCF_003337355.1. Lineage (GTDB taxonomy): Bacteria > Bacillota > Bacilli > Paenibacillales > Paenibacillaceae > Fontibacillus > Fontibacillus phaseoli. The sequence goes on from NZ_QPJW01000010.1 coordinate 145,633, forward strand.
CAACGCTCATTTCCACGCACCGCTTATCGGCGATCGAACATGCCGACTGGATCGTCGTGCTGGAAAAGGGGCGCATCATCGAGCAAGGTACCCACGAAACGCTGCTGCAGTCCGGCGGCTGGTACCGTGAACAATATGAACGCCAGCAGGTGGAATCCAACCTGACTGACGGGGAGGTGTCCTAAGATGCACACCCATACGGGAAAAGCACTGTTTAAATACGCCTTAACGGCGAAAAATACATTCATTCTGGCTTTAGTCATGCTGGCAATCGGTGTGGCCGCCGAACTGGCCGGCCCGTTTCTGGCCCGGACGATGATCGACGATCATATGCTGGCGATCGAGAAGCCGTTCTTCGAAACGGCGAAAGCCGGTGACAGCACCGTCGCCTATGACGGAGTCAATTTCAAACGGGGCGATCGGTTTGCCGACGGGGAAGTCCGCGGAGCCGAGGCCCGCATTTTACAAGTCGGCAAATCCTTCGTTTTCGTAAACTCCGCGGTACCCAACGTCTCCGGCGACCGCAGCTTCAAAGACGGTATTCTAAGCTTCTCCCATAACGGAGAAGTCACCGAATATCCGGCCCAAAAGTTGGGAGCATCCGAAGTGTTTGCTTTTTACAAGCCCGAAATCCCCGGCATTCTGACATTGGTCGGCTGGTATTTCGTTTTCCTGGCCGTCTCGATTGTCATGGAATTCGGCAAAACTTACTGGCTGCAATCATCGGCCAATAAAGTCATTCAAAAATTGCGGATGGACGTGTACGCTCATATTCAGCGTCTGCCGGTTCATTTCTTCGATAATCTTCCGGCAGGGAAAGTCGTCTCCCGGGTCACGAACGACACAGAGGCGGTGAAGGATCTGTTTATCGCCGTATTGGCCAACTTTTTCTCGGGTATCATCAATATGCTCGGCGTGTTCGTCGCCCTGTTCCTGCTCGATGTCCGGCTTGCGCTGATCTGTCTATTCGTCGTACCAATTATCTGGCTTTGGGTGGTGCTGTACCGGAAATTCGCCACCAAATACAACACGATCATCCGCTCAAGACTGAGCGAAATCAACGCCATTATCAATGAATCGATTCAGGGCATGTCGATCATCCGGATTTTCCGCCGCGAGGCGCAAACCAAAGCAGAATTCGAAAACTTGAACGACGATTATATGAAGCATCAGAACAAGATGCTGAATTTGAACGCATTTACTTCGCATAATCTGGTTAACGTAATCCGAAGCCTTTCGTTCGCCGTAGTCCTCTGGTACTTCGGTTCCGCGCAATTGACCGGCGCCGGCATCATCTCGCTCGGCGTGCTGTATGCCTTCGTCGACGTGCTCGGCCGTTTGTTCCAGCCGATTACCGGAATGGTCAACCAGTTGGCGGCTCTGGATTCCTCCTTGGTCTCGGCCGGCCGTGTATTCACCCTCATGGATGAGCCGGGCGAACCCGTCACTGACGGATCGATGCCGCGTTACAAAGGAAATGTGGAATTCAAAGACGTATCGTTCGCTTACAAACGGGATTATGTGCTGAAGAATATTTCATTCGAAGCGAAGCAGGGTCAAACCGTGGCGCTCGTCGGGCATACCGGCTCAGGCAAAAGTTCGATCATCAATCTGCTGTTCCGGTTTTATGACCCGCAAAAAGGCAGCATCACGATTGATGGACAGCCGGTAAAAGATTTGCCTAAACAGTGGATCCGCCAGCATATGGGGATTGTACTGCAGGATCCTTACCTGTTCACCGGCACGATCGCTTCGAATGTGAGTCTGGGCGACGAGCGCATCTCCCGCGAGACAGTTGAAAAGGCCCTGGAGGATGTTGGAGCGAATCGCATCCTCGCTCACCTGCCTAAAGGACTCGATGAGCCGGTCGTCGAAAAAGGCAGCACCCTGTCCGCAGGCGAACGCCAACTGATTTCGTTCGCGCGTGCGCTGGCCTTCGATCCGGCGATCCTCATTCTCGATGAGGCTACCGCCAACATCGATACGGAAACCGAAGCACTGATCCAATCCGCGCTCGAAGTGCTCAAACGGGGGCGGACGACCTTCATCATCGCCCACCGGTTGTCCACGATCCGCAGCGCGGATCAGATTCTCGTCCTGCACCGCGGTGAAATCGTCGAATGCGGCACGCACGAGGAACTGCTCGCGCAAGGTGGTCGCTATTATCAAATGTACCGCCTGCAGCTGGGTACAACGGAAGCCCCGGCATCCCCCGGGCCCGCTATGCAAGCGGCAGTAAACCGGATTTAATATCGCACGAACCGGCAAACCGGCTGGATACGGGGCTTCCTCCCTGTGCCGGCCGGTTTTTTCATGCCAAAAAGTATATTGCAAATCAAGAACAAATGTTCTATAATTGTGAAAGTTGTTACAAACTTTCTGGAGGCTATCGTATGATAAAAAGAATCCCCACCCCATTCAGCTATTCTTCAGCAGTATCTGCCGGAGATTATGTATTTATCGGACTGCACCGTGGCATTGGCGAAACGTTTCAGGAGCAGATTCATGACCTGTTTACACATTTGCAAAGAACGCTCCGGCAGTGTGATACGTCTCTAGATCAGATCGTCAAAGTTTCGGTCCATTTGAAGCATATTGAAGATCTGCCGGCCATGGAGAAAGTGTTTCTCGATTATTTTGAGCCGGATCAGTTTCCTGCGAGAATGACGACGACCACAGCATTTATTGATGACGATTGCCTCCTCATGATCGAAGGGATTGCGTACAATCCAGGTTTGACCTCCACTTCTACCTAAACGGTTCGCTAATGTTCCCGGTATTAAGGTAATCACATCTGGGATTCCGGCGGGAAGACTAATCCTTCTACTAAAAGCTGTCTAACGAAGTCTTTAGGACTTCGTTAGACGGCTTCTACATCAGACTCTGTTATTATTTCTGTTGCGCAATTTCAACCGTATAGTTACTCGAAACATACGTTTCCGTTTTGGAATCCGTTATGACTTGGGGATAGAATTTACCTGCTTCCGGAGATAGCAATTCATAATATACGATCGCTTTATTCTCTTTCGTAAATTCCACCTTCGCCACACGTATGCCGTAGCCCGGATGCGGCTGTTCATATCGGGTCAGAACGACCTTGTTAATCTGATCATTAACTTTCTCGATAGTGAACGATACGTTTTGCTGGGCGTTCTCTTCATTCTCCTTATATTTCTCCACATATTCGGCTGCATTATACACTATCCGTGCGGCTTCAATCCGCGTCATGGTAGCCGTCGGATAGAACTTGCCCTGATCGTCCAGCTCCGTAATTTTCATGAGCAGCAATCTCTGAATGCTTCCGGAATAAAGAACATTGCCTTTATCCGCATCCTTCACTTCAATATACATTTTAATCATGGGATAATTTCCGGTTGCGGAGATCGCCTGATCCAAAATATACGCAAACTGCTCCTTGGAAATCTCACTATTCCATTTAAAATTGTCCGGCAGCTTGATTCCATGCTCTTCTGCAGCCTTCTGCGCTGAGGTATACCATGGATTTTTGCCATGATCATTTTTGAATGGTTTGATATCATTTTTATTCTGTAGTCCGAGTGCATTGAGAATCATGTATACCCCCTGAGCACCGGTCAATTTGCCGCGGGGAACAAACTTGTCTTTCGAGATCCCCTGAATAATCCCTTTTTGCTGCAGGGACTCCGTAATTTTTGCGTCTTGTCCTTGGACATCGCTAAACGCCGATGCCGATGAAGCCAGCAACAAGGAACCCGATAAGAGCAATGCGGCCGCTGTCTTGATTTTTGTATTTTTCATTTGTAATCACCTCTGCCCCCTAGACGCAGCAAGTTTCATAAAGGTTGCATGTTTCTTCCTTTCATTGAGCCCTGTCGGAACTCCTCTCTCTAAAGAGAAAGAATTCCGGACTTTATGATTTTGCAGATCTTAGGCTGCTCCGTTCATTTTACGGCAAATTTCCGCGCACTGGCGGCACATGGCTGCGCAATCCTTGCAGTGCTCATGTTCATGCTTTTCACATTCCTCCGCACACGCCTCGCAGGCTTTGACGCAAAGCTGACAAATTTCCTTCGCAAACGGCGTGTTCCGGGACAATGCTTCGGCGGTAAAAGCGCAAATGTCTGCACACTCACGGTTCAGCCGGATACAATCTCTCAGCATGGCCAATTCATATTCTTTCAGACTGGAGACATAGCAGTAATTACATGCATTCATACATTGGAGACACGCATCGATGTATTCACGGTATTTTTCCTGGATCATAGTTCAATAACCTCCCGATGTTGAGTTGCAAATGTAAACACGCTCTTTATGTATTACCATGTTCACGAGACTATGAAACGTTAAGGAAAGGATACCCCGCTGCTTTTGCCTTGCTTCAGAATTTGCTTCGGCTCTGCTTCAGGTCTGCTTATGGTATGCTTTATGCTTACTCAGGTTTCTCTTCCATGTCTTTCAATCGTCCGGCAAGTGCCGTCTGATCGAAATGCTCGCCAATAAATACGGCTACATCCGGAACATCGCCCTGTGGAGTTATTTTGAGATAATCAGCCTCACGGTACGCATATTGAAACAAAAAGCGGCTTGAAGTATCGGAAAACCGCAATATCCCTTTCCCCCTATAGATTTCACGGGGCAAGTCCTTAATAAATTGTTCGAACACCACACTGTTCACCGGCCCTGAAAAATAGTGGGTATAGACGGTCACATGATCGTGAGAGGCGTGCGAATGAGTTGCAAGGGAATCTGTTGCATGGTAATGTTCGGCTTCCTCATGATGTTCATGGACAGGGTCAAGTTTTTGTTCATGAACGTGCTTGGGACTTTCAGGAGGGAACTGATCCTCCTGATGTTGTCTTTTTTCCAGCAGGTATGGCAGGTCTACCTCGCACTTGACGGCCGGGATGACACGGGCATACGGATTCAACTTGCCCAGGAGTTCCTTCATCTCCTGCTGCGTTTCCGGAGATATACGGTCGATTTTGTTCAGGATCAGGTCGGAACCGCAGCGGATTTGCTCCAGCATCAGCCGATAGGTTTTCCCTTGCTGCGATGCATACAGCTCCGCCAGATGAGCGGCATCCACGACCGTAATCATCGGCCGGATATCCAATTTCATATAAAGCGACGATTCCGTCACCGCATCGAAGATCTCCATCGGGTTGGCTGCCCCGGTCGCTTCAATCACTACCACATCCGGCCGTTCCTGTTTAACCAGCTCATACAGTTGCACGCTCAAATCTCCCCGGATCGTACAGCAGATACAACCGCCAAGCATTTCAGCCATAGGTACCTCTTCCCTGATAAGCTGGCCGTCCAGGTTTATTTCTCCCAATTCGTTCATAATGACAGCAGGTCGCAAGCCGAGGTCTTTCCAGTAGGATAACAGGTGCTGCAGCAAAGTTGTTTTACCGCTTCCCAAAAATCCGGACAAAATATATATAGGCGTGGTTCCATGTTCTACTTCCATAATTACCTTCCTCCGTCATTGATCTCTCTTCCCATGAAAGCGAGTTTACACCAAGGCGATAAATCACGCAACTTTCAGAAGTGAAGTTCTTCCGCCAAGTTCGTCATTATCTGCCAAAAGCCATTATGAACGATATTCGCGGAATATGGTAAAGTATAAATACAGCATCCTACATGCAGAAAGGATATAGCGAAAATGAGATCCGTTGATGAACACCGGAATGAAGCCCCGCAGCAGGTGTCTTGCATGGTCGTAACCGTATCGGATACCCGCACGTCGGAAAATGATTCAAGCGGCCAGTTGATGCAGCAACTCCTTACTGAACATGGCTACGAAGTTGTTAGATATGAGATAGTCAAAGATGAATACGACGGAATCCGCCAACTACTGCGCGAAGCGGTATCCAGCCGTTCGGTCGAGGCCGTGCTGCTTACCGGGGGGACGGGGATTGCGCCGCGGGATACGACTTATGAAGCGGTGCGCAGCCTGCTAAATAAGGAATTGCCGGGCTTCGGCGAAATATTCCGTTATTTAAGCTACACCGAGGATATCGGCCCTGCCGCGATATTAAGCCGGGCGATTGCGGGTACGATCGGCAATATGGCCGTGTTCTCGATGCCCGGTTCCAAGGGAGCGGTTAAGCTTGCCATGGAAAAGATTATTCTCCCGGAACTACGGCACGTAATGCGGGAAATATACAAGAAATAAATCTGCCGCTCTTTAAGCGAAAACAAAACAACTTGAACCTGAAAACAATGAAACCCCTCCTCGCAGAATGAAAATGATTCCGCAGGGAAGGGGTTTATTTTTATTAGGGGTTGTCTTGATCGTTCATCCGATCCAGCACCTTGTCAAAGACCGACTTTATGTCCTTACTGTACTTACTCTTCTGGATCCCGCTTGAAGCATATACGAGCGCCGTGTTCCCTTTTTGGGAAATGACGGACGTTTCGCTTGCCGCCGCAGCCGCCGTCGATCCATTCTTAACCCCATACATTTCCCCGATCTCCCGAATCCGGTCGCTCTCGCTAGGGTAAACATGAACGAGCAAAAAATGACGGGCATCGCCATTGATAAAATAACTGTAGCTGATATTGCCGTCCAGCCCTTCCGCATACGTTTCGTGCGTGAGCCGGATGCTGCGCTTGGAGCATTCCGCCTTCAATGTTTGGAGAAGCGCTGTGTTTAGCGTAGTCCCGCTGAGCAGTTGTCGCTCATTTCCCTTCGCATAACTTTTCATATTGTACTTGTCCAATTCGTCCCGGGCCATCCGCTGTCCGCCCTCGCTGCAGCCTGCAGCGAGTGACAAAGCCAGCAAGGAACTCAACCCTATCAACCACCATCTCATAGCTATCCCTTCCCTTTCAAGGCTCGCTTTTTTCGATGGTGTTAGAATACCTATTTCGCGTCCAATTTATACCATAGTCCTTGGATAATCACCAGTAGATGAATGCAGGGTATCTTCATATAAAAAGGCCCATGCCCAATTGTTGCGGCATAAGCCTTTCTTGCTGATTTCTTGGATTACATTAGCGAAATAACCTGACGGCCTACAGCCTTCCCTTCAAGCACCGTGCTCAAAGCTTCGGGTAGCCGGTCGAGACCATAGACTGTTACCCAATGTCTTAATGCAGTCTCCGGCTTCCATTCTCCGGCCAGACGCTCCCACAACTTCAGCCGCATAGGCATCGGGCAGAGTACGGAATCAATCCCTAACAGATTGACGCCCCGTAAAATAAACGGATATACGGTGGCGTCGTAATTACCGCCGGCAGCCATACCGGACAAGGCAAGCGAACCGCCGTATTTCACGCTCTTCAGCAAATCGCCCGTAACGGCTCCGCCCACAGGATCGACCACGGCGGCCCACAATTCCTTGCCTAGCGCACCTTTGGAGCCGGAGGCGGCTTCCTCCCGGCTGAGCACCCGGGCCGCTCCAAGAGCCTGCAGCTTGTCTGCCATAGCAGCCTTGCCCGTTACCGCCGCCACTTCAAAACCAAGCTTGCCCAGCATGGAAACTGCCATGCTGCCGACGCCGCCGGTTGCTCCGGCGACCAGCACCGGGCCGCTTGCCGGGGTAACCCCGTTCGCAAGCAGTCGTTCCACTGACAAAGCTGCAGTAAATCCGGCAGTTCCGATACCCATGGCTTCCAGCGGCGACAAGCCCGCCGGCAGCGGCACCAGCCAGTCCCCTGGGACTCTGGCGAACTCGGCGAAGCCTCCTTCGTGGCTTACGCCGAGACCATACCCGGTGCAGAGCACAAGATCGCCCGGACGAAACCGTTCATCCCGGGAATCCGTTACCTCTCCGGCCAGATCGATGCCGGGAATGAACGGATATTGTCTTACGATTTTCCCGTCCGGGATCGAAGCTAATCCGTCCTTGTAATTCACGCTGGAATAATGAACGGAAATCGTTACGTTCCCCTCCGGCAAATCGTTCAAGGTTATTTGTTCGCTTCCAGAACGAAATCCTGATTCATCTTTATGCACGCGAAAAGCCCGAAACTGCTCCATGGTGCCTTCCTCCTTAGAAAATGAGCATGACGTCTACCGCGACTACTATTCTGACTGGACTATATTCTATCGTGCTAACCTACAAGAAAGGATGCTCGTGCTTCACCAGCAGAACTTGCCAGCGGCGTTCCACTTCCTGCTCGAACGCCTTGAGCGCAGCTTCATTCTCCGGCTTGAGCAAATGGCGTGTTTTCCCCATCGTTTTCAGCCAATCGGTCAACGGAACGCGCTTCGTCTTCTCTTCCGGATTGTAGGTGATACTTGTTTGTCCATGCTCCACTTCATAAAGCGGAAAGAAGCACGAATTAACGGCCGCATCCACGATATTCGTTCCCTCATCATCTTTGCTGATCCAGTTCAGCGGACAGGCTATCAATATTTTACCATAAACGAGCCCCTCGTTCTGGGCGTACCACTGCGCTTTTGCCGCTTTTTTCACCAGATCCTGAGGATACGCCTCACTGCCGGTAAATACGTAAGGAATATTGGTTGCCGCCATAATTTGCGCGGTATCCTTATGATGGAACACTTTACCCTGCTGCGCCGAACCGAGATTGGACGTTGAAGTCCGGTGACCGAGCGGTGTCGAATAGGACAGCTGTGCGCCAGTATTCATATAACCCTCATTGTCGTATTCCACGATAATCATCTTATGATTCCGCAAAGCTGCGCCAATGGCCGGTCCCATCCCGATATCCATGCCGCCGTCTCCGGTTACCATGACAAAGGTGAAATCGTCTTTCAGGCCGAGCCCGTCGAACTCGCCTCTTCGTTTGCGTTCCCAGAACATTTCCACCAGCCCGGACAGCGTGGCTGCCCCGTTTTGGAACAGGTTGTGGATGTAAGTCGCTTTATGAGATGAGTACGGATAACCCGTTGTCGTAACCATGGCGCAGCCCGTATGGAACAGCGCTACGATGTCTCCTTCAATGCCTTTAAAGAACAACTCCAGCCCGGAAAAAATACCGCAGCCCGGACAAGCGCCGTGTCCCGGTGCAATCCGTTTCGGCTTTTTGGTCAAAGCGCGAAGCGGAGGAATCCGGACACCCAGCTTGCCGGTTTCTTCGTTCCGGGTTACCGTGATTAGTCCGGTTTTCAAGTCTTCGAAGCGTAAGGGATTCAGCACGCGTGTCGGTGCTTTCTCTCTGTCGCCTGGTGTATGCCCGTAATAATCGAACGCTACTTCAACCCGGTCCTGCTTCGCCGCTTCGATGGCCAGCGAGAACAGATGATGACCGTCCTCTGCATAAAACTCCTTACCGCCGAGGCCGTATACCCGGCTCACTACCTTGGTCGTGTGGTTTCCGAGCGTAAACAAGGCGGCCTTGATTTCATTGCTCATATTGCCGCCGTGAGCTCCGTAGGAATCGCCTCGGTCACCGATAGTAACTGCCTTGACGTTCTTCAGCGCCTCGGCAATTTGTTTTTGCGGGAACGGACGAATGATGTTTGGGGCGATCGAGCCTGCCTTGATGCCTTGGCGGCGCAAATCGTCGACGACATCCTTGATGATTTCCGAAGCGGAGTTCATCAGGAACACGGCGACTTCTGCATCTTCCATCCGGTACAGGTCCAGTATCGGATACTCCCGTCCAGTTAATTCGGCATACTCGCCGGCAATTCGTTCAAACACGGCCTCCGCATTGTACATAGCCTGCGATTGCTGATAACAGTTGTTAATATAGTCAGGTTCGTTCATGTAAGGACCGACCGTAATCGGATTGTCCCGGTCCAGTGTATGCAGGAAACCGGCTGGCGGATGCTCGCCGACAAATTTAGTTACGTCTTCGTTGTTAGCGAATGTGCTGACGCGGCGTTTTTGATGGGACGTGAAATAACCGTCCGAAGCTACGAGCACCGGCAGGCGAACTTCAGGATCTTCCGCTAGCTTGATCGCCATGATGTTCATGTCGTAAACAGCTTGGGGATCACGGCACATCAAGATCGGCCAGCCCGTGTTCAGTGCAAAATACAAATCCGAGTGGTCGCCATGAATATCGAGCGGTCCGGAGACCGAGCGGCAAACGAGGTTCATAACCATCGGGAAACGAGTGCCTGACTGAACAGGCATTTGTTCCAGCATATACATATATCCGTTGGCGCTGGTTGCGTTAAATACGCGACCGCCCCCGGTGGAAGCCCCGAAGCAAATCCCGGCCGAGCTATGCTCGCCGTCCGAGGGAATCAGCTTGATATCGTGCTGCCCGTTTGCTTTCATGAGATCCAGGAATTGCGCTACCTCCGTAGACGGAGATATCGGAAAGTAACCCATGATGTGATAGTTGATCTGATGGGCGGCATAGGCCGCCATCTCATTACCCGATTCGAAAACGACGCGTTGTTCCACTTTGGCCGTTTTGCGTTCTTTTTCCATATTGATTGCCATTTAGGTAACCGCCCTTCCCAAAAATATTAGTGGACCGCCAAATCGAATAAATGAGGAATCCGATGCTGCTCGGCATACCCGTCGTCTTCCCGCTCTCCGGACAGAGCGTCCGTAGGACAGGCATGAATGCATTTCAGACAACCCTTGCAATATTGGTAGTCGATGCCTTTCAGGAACATTTGCGGACGGCCCTTCTTGTCCGGCAACTCCTCCCAGACGAAACAGTTATCCGGACAAACATTGTCGCACTGAGCGCAATGAATGCACGATTCTTCCTTAAAATGAGGCATCATCCCGGAGCGGGATATGCTGAGATCCTTAAGCATGCTGTTGCCCGGGTTCGTAATCAGTCCGCCGATCGGTTGCGTCTCGTAGCCCAAGACAGGCGTGTCCGCACGGACAAAAGCAGGCATGGCCGCTCCCTCCGGCAACGTAAACGTCTGAATAACCACTTCCTGATAACCGCGTTCAAACGTTGCTAATGCGGGTGCTACCGTCTGAGGATATTTCTTCTCCAGCGATTTACGGATAACGCCCTTCATCGTTTCGGGATCCAGAAACGGACATAACCGGAACATCGCTCCCAACATCGCCATATTAACGCGATTGTTCTCATCCAGTGCGATACCGGTTGCATCGATGACGGCGATCGTCCCGCCGATCAGCTTCATCTTTTCTTTTAATTGTTCAGGCGTTTTACGCGAGTTTACGAGCACGGTGCTGTCCTCGTAAATTCCGCTGATGACATTGACCGTCTTCGCCAGCGCCTCTTGGAATATACTAACAATATGCGGCCGCTCCACCGGAGAAGTATCACGGATGGAAGTCTCCATATCACAAAAACGGATATGGGCTTTTACAGGTGAACCCTTTTTCTCCGAGCCATAGGATGAGAAGCTGACGCCATTCAGGCCCGCACCTTCCACACCGGCTTCGGCAAGCATTTTCCCGGCAAGATTAGCTCCTAATCCCCCAATGGATTCCAAGCGGATTTCAAAAAAGCCCAGTTCGTTCAGTTTGGGTAATTGTACCACGCGTTTGACTCCCTTCTTCGCCACTGCGAAATCATAACGACGTAAAATGAGTAAAAAATGTCACACAAAATAGTGCCTTGATTAATGTTTATCATAGAAACAGTGTGACGAATGTAACAAATGTCATATGGACAATCTCGGAGTAGCAATTGTGCGGGGGTTGTCATATTCACTCAAGAATGTCGAAAAAAAGGGGGACCGGTTTGAAAAAACTCGATTTCTGCGCTTTCCCGAGAAATAATTTTTGAAACCATAAGAAAAACGTCTATCGACATACCTCCGAAGTAGACAGACTGCAGTTAGCGGAAGTTTTTCTTGCGATGATAGAATCGTTCAGCTCCGCTGAAAACTTATAAATTCTATAATCTTCAAAAAAACCCCGGAAGTCTCTATCAAGACATCCAGGGCTTCACTTTATTCTTCCAGTTGGCTCATATGTTCCTCGATCATTCTCTGCTTCAGTTCCCAGGCTTCCTGGCTCAGATTGACCCGATAGATTTCCGGGTTTAACTTACGCAAATACTCCGGCCAGAACATGTTCAGTTGATCCTGGTGATGATTACGAATTTCTTCCAACTGCGGGAGATCATAAACTAATTCGCCTCCCGCAAAAACCGGCTGCAGCATTGATATGGCTTCATAGTCCTTGACCGATTTCTTGAGATAGGGATGGACCGGATCAAACAGCCGCAGCTTCCCGCCTGACCTGGCCTGGTCTTCATGCGGCAAACAGATATAATCGGCAATCGCCTTGCCGCTCTCCTTGCTAACGATGCGAAGCAGATCCTTCTTACCCGGGGAGGTCACCTTTTCGGGATTGCCGGAAATTTTAATCGTCGGCTCCATGACTCCGTTCCGTTCCCGTTCCACCAGCTTGTACACCCCGCCCAGCGCCGGCTGGTCCGCCGCCGTAATCAGTTGGGTACCCACGCCCCAAACATCGATTCTGGCCCCTTGGGCCTTCAGATTGAACATTGTGTTCTCGTCAAGGTCGTTTGACGCCACAATTTTCACGTAAGGCAGTCCCGCCTCGTCCAGCATTCTACGTGCCTGAATGGATAAATACGTGAGGTCCCCGCTGTCCAGCCGGATGCTGCCAAGCCGCTTTCCTTCAGCTTCAAGCAGCTTGGCCGTACGAATCGCGTGCGGAACCCCGCTCTCCAGCGTATCGAAGGTATCGACCAAAAGCGAAAGATAATCCGGCAAGGCTTTGGCATAGATCTCAAACGCTTCTTGCTCGGAATCAAAAATCTGGACCCAGGAATGGGCGTGCGTGCCTTTCGTCGGAATGCCGAAGGTTTCGCCCGCCAGCAAATTGGATGTGGCGTCAAAGCCGGAAATGTAAGCCGCCCTTGCGCCCCAAACCGCCGCATCGGCCTCTTGAGCCCGGCGGGAACCGAATTCCAACAGTACATCCTTCTCGGCAACGCGTTTGATGCGGGAAGCTTTCGTGGCAATCAGCGTCTGAAAATTCATAAAGTTAAGCAGTGCGGTTTCAACGAGCTGCGTTTCCATGATCGAGCCTTCTACCCGGATCAGGGGCTCATTAGGAAAGCAGAGATCCCCTTCTTGAAGCGAAAAAAGGTTTCCTCGAAATCGAAAATCCCGCAGCAGTTCCAGAAACTCGGGCTTGTAGTTTTCCTCCTGCTGCGCTAAGTACGCCAGATCCTTGTCGGTAAAGCGCAGGTTCGAGATATATTGGACAATACGTTCCAGCCCCGCAAAAACGGCATAACCGTTGCCAAAGGGAAGCTTGCGGAAATAAGCTTCAAACACGGCTTTGCGGTTATGGCTTCCGTTAATCCAGTGCGCATAAATCATATTGATTTGATATTTATCCGTATGCAGCGCCAAATGTTCACTTAGCATGGTGTCTCATCCTCTCTGGCTGTCCCGGATGACAGAAAGGGCAGCAATTTCTTATATGTATCTAGGTATAGATCGACAGCTGAGGCGTGAAATCCGTAAACCGGTACAACTGTGCGGGACGCTGCGAATATTGATTCGACAGCATCGGTTTATCGTTCTCGTCGCGAACTTCTTCGAGTATACCTTGGCGGCTTCGCGTCGAAGTAATTTTGCGGATGAAATTCAGCTCGGCAAAATCCGGAACCACCGTCTGGATGACCTGGTACAGCTCGCCCAGCGTAAAATGAGGCGGCAAAAACTGCCTGGCGATCGTCGTTTGCAACATTTGCTGCTGAATTCTCCGGTACGCGTCCTCAAGAATTTCGCGATGATCGAAAGCCAGGTCCAACTCTTCCAGCGCTTCCCTAACCGTAAACAGGCCCACTTCCTGCGCATCGTCGGCCGATTGGCGCTTTTCCAGCACCCATTCCTCCACTAACGCAAAAAAAGCGTGCGAAATAATCCAGCCGCGGGGGTCCCGCCCCGGTTTGCTATATACCCCTAAATACTCCAGATGGTGACCGTCGACTCCGGTCTCCTCCTTCAATTCCCGGCGCGCCGTCTCAAACAGCGACTCGTCCTCTTGCGAAAAACCGCCCGGAAGCGCCCAGGCGCCGGCAAATGGCCAACTTCTGCGGCGAATCAGCATCACCTTGAGATCAAAGCGCGGCAATGACTTTGTAGAAGCTTTACGCTCCTGCCTCGTCAGCGTAAACATGACTATATCAGCCGGAATGCCGTCCGGTGTCCGATATTTTTTTACTTCGTCTTCCCGGTAAGCGTGCTGTTCCTCATTGCTCATTACGATCACCACATCAGTCGTTTGATAACGCAGTGCCTGACCGGCACGGGCGTTCCAGATATTTCATCACATTAATAACTCAATTCATTCTATTACGGACAAACGGTTATCCCTGCTCTCGCGGCAAGCGAAAAGTTGCCGTAGCGATACAGCCGAGCACGCCTTCGTGATTCTTCACTTCCGCTCGCAGCGTCATGGTGCGACGGGTTTCATGCAGTACGAACGCCGTTGCGATCAGTTCACCTTTGCGCATCGGGCTTAAAAAATTCACATTCAAATGGGTCGTCACACCAAAGCTGCCTTCTTTCACGACGGCCACCAGCGTCCCCATCGCTTGATCCATCATCGATGACAGCACGCCGCCATGTACGATGCCCATGGAATTCAAATGGGGATCCCCGGCTGTTACTCCGATCTCGACATGACCCTGTTCGGCGGAAATCAGCTTCATTCCGAGCATGCCCCAAAACGACTGCTCTTCTTTACGCATGACCTCGTTCCAATCCATGAATCGTTACCTCCTGATGTCTTTATGAATATCTTGATAAGGCTATTATGACCATGCCCGTATTATAACCCTTTTTTGTCATGGCTCCGATTCACATATATTAAGAATCATAACCACCCGTCCAACGGGTGGTTTGCTCTTGGGGTATAACCCCCTGTTGCCAAACTGCGCCTAAAGACGCTAGCCTGACCATCAAAT
>NZ_QPJW01000011.1:0-69175 GCF_003337355.1 Fontibacillus phaseoli
TGCTGTGCTGTACTCTCATATGGACTACCTCCAGCTAATTTTTATTGTATATTGTTTAGCCTGTAAGTGTCCAAGGTGATTAGGGGGCTTTATAGTTAGCTGTAGGTTTTCCATTTAATCAGCTATTTAGCTGAGTCGGCGCTACTTTCTATCGATACACTGCACTTTAAGAGGGAGTCTTATTTCGGCGGGGAATCATACCCCGGCTGCTGCTAGGCTGTTGTGCCGGAACAACTAACTGGAAAAATTACAGTTATTTTTAGGCAAACGCTCATTCATTTACAATTAGCTGTAAAACCTACAGTTAATTTAGCTAGAAATCGCTGAATTCACCTAGATCGGTTGAAATAGATGGAGGTTCTCCATCTATTTTGCGATAAAAGGGTAGTTTCTTTAAATTAGCTGTAGGTTTTCCATTTAATCAGCTATTTAGCTGAGTCGGCGCTACTTTCTATGGATACACTGCACTTTAAGAGGGGGTCTTATTTCGGCGGGGAATCATACCCCGGCTGCTGCTAGGCTGTAGTGCCGGAACAACTAACTGTAAAACCTACAGTTAATTTGGCTAGAAATCGCTGAATTCACCTAGATCGGTTGAAATAGATGGAGGTTTTCCATCTATTTTGCGATAAAAGGGTAGTTTCTTTAAATTAGCTGTAGGTTTTCCATTTAATCGGCTTGTCAGCTAGGTAGCGTGCAGTTGTGCCGACTACACCTATGCCGCACGCACCTCGCACACTTTCCCCCATCGCAAACAACCGCCCGGGAAAATTCTCCAGGCGGTTGTTTGCGATGGGCAGGTCAGCTTTCGATTGCGATCAGTTGTTTGACGGCTTGATCCGTCTCTTCGATTCTGCGAACCATCGGCTCATTTTGTGCGGTCAGCGTGTCAACAGTGGCCAGCAATTGCTGCAGGGTTGCAGACGATTGCTCGATCACCGCGACAAAGTCGTTCACCGCATGCTCGATTTCTCCTGAAGTCTGTTGTACGGAATCAGCTACTTCGGAAATGCTCGTCGCACCTATCGTCAGGTCGCCAACGCTTTTGTCGATCGAGTCAAACGCAAGCTTCGTCTGGCTTACAAGCTCCAGACTCCGGTTCATGCTCGCAGTATTCTCCTCCAGACGGACATGGGACAAGTCGGCCTGACGAGTCGCATGCCCTACGTTTTCGGTAATCTGTTTCGCCGATTCATTCGTCAGATCCGCAAGTTTGCGAATCTCATTGGCAACGACCTCAAATCCCCGTCCTTGCTCGCCTGCGCGCGCTGCCTCAATGCTGGCGTTCAGAGACAGAAGGCTCGTTTGGCTGGCAATCTCCTGAATCGAGGTTGTCAGTTCGGCAATTTGATGAATATTTGCGATCAGTGCGCCGATTTCGGTTTTCATTTCATCCATATTATTGTGGAATTGATCAATCGTTGTTGTCAGATGCGTAATAATCTCGGCGCCATCCGAGGAAGCATGCTTTGTCGCCATTACCGTATCTACCAAATGAGTCATGGACTCCAGCATTTGGTTGATTTTCTGATTAGAAGCGTAAATATGGTTGGATATTCCGCCGATCGTCTCCGTCTGAACCGCCGAACCCGTGGCCATCTCCTGAAAAGCGGTGTTCATTTCCAAGAATGCCTGCTGGCTATCATGACTGTTAAGCCGAATTTCGCCAATGCTCTGGGAGATCGTGCGAGTAGCTTCGGAGGTTACATTTTCCCGTTCAAGCTCTTTGGCAAGCATCTCCGAGGTCTCATGGCTCAGTTCGCCGATATGCTTTAACATCTTCCTGCTTAAGCCGGACTGGGCGAGCAACACTGCAGCCGAAACGACATAATAGAATAAATATAGCGAAAATTGTATGCCAGAAACGGGTGCACCCGATGGAGCCATGAAATAATTGATCAGGATAAGAACCAGGCCGGAGCCGAATGCCGACCATACTACCAAAGGCAAATTGTACATGAGGCCGATACTAAGTACGAAGAAGGCGGATAACCCTCCTGTTGCACTGCCGCCGTTTTGCAGAATCGGGATCGCGGATATAGCAAACATGCCCAGAACCGCTATTAATGAAATCCACCGTTCGAATTTTTTAGTCAGATACCCGAACCATACAACCGTTACCAATACTAAGCAAGGAATCATAATCGACGCAAACGCAGTGCCCCCTGCACGTAATCCAAGCAGCATAACTATCGTTAATCCGACCGTAAAGGAAACCATCAAACAGATCATATGATTTCTTTTGCGCAAATCCTGATAAATAAACTGTTTTTGATTTTCCTGCTCCACCATACTTATTTCCTCCTGCCAACTTGTGCGAATAGATAATGAAATAAATATCGGCCGGACATGTCGAATTGTGTAGATTTATATCGAATTATGGGGAAAAATATCCTTAATTTAGAAAATAATCAATCATACCAACGAACTTCGTACTCGCAATGCTCATCCCCGGAAACGTTGCATTTAGTTTCGCGGACAGTGACCTTCCGGTTCATAATCCGCCCTAACGCCCCTTCAAGAATCGCTCCTTCCAGATCGCATACCTTCTTCTCCTCCAGTACGGGAAGTCCCTTGCAAAAGCAGTCATCCACCACGATTTTAATCAGATGCTTGTCCCGATGAGTTACGCGGGGCAAGCCGATCTGCAATGTCGCAAACATGTCCAGCAATTCCTCTTCCGTAGAAACCGGCAGGCTTTCTCCGATTTTCCGGCCAATGGATGCCGTTGTCCCTTTGCCTTCCAGCGGCAAAGCCTCCCTCATTCCGATAAGCCGGATTGCCCGGAACAACTCCAGCGGCACTTCTTTACCAAGCCGGGTTCGGTGTATCATTTTCAAATCCTCAAAAGAAAATCCATTCATCTTGTTCTCCTCCTGTTCTGCGTGAGGGTCACCTCACTTCCATACTTCCAATTTGCCTTATCCGCCTGGTTTCATCCTTGATTCAGGTCAAGTTTTGTCCCCAAAGTTTGTGATGTAGCGCACAATGTCAGGAATAGCTTGCTGGTAATTTAGAAGTAAAGATGACTATGGAGGTGCCGAATATGGCTTGTAAATTGCATTCCACCGGTGCTGGAACGGCTCCTTCCTGCCTGTCCCGCGTACCCGTCTTTAGTCAATTGCGCCCGGAGGAAGTCGAACTGCTGCATACCGTAATGCGATCACTGCATTTTGCCAAGGGAGAAATGATTTTTCAAGAAGGAGACCGTTCCGATTCTCTCTTTGTCCTCAGCCGCGGGGTCATTAAGTTGACCAAGCTCGAAGATAACGGGAAAGAGCATATTATCCGACTGCTTTTTCCCGGCGATTTCTTCGGCCAATTTTCGCTGCTGCAAGAAAAACCCCATTACGCAAACGCCAGTGCGGCCGATGACGCCGATATTTGCTGCATCCACCGCGCCGACTTTCTTGAGGTGCTGCGCCGAAGTCCCGATACGGCCGCCAGATTTATGACCGCACTGAGCGCACAACTGGAAGAAGCGGACAGTTGGGCAGCGGTTCTTACTCTCCTTGAGGCCGATCGGCGGCTGGCCAAAATGCTGCTTTATTTCCAGCATAAATCTGCGTCGTCATCCAGTGAATTCACCCTGCCGGTCAGCAAAAAAGAGCTCGCCGGCGTGATCGGAGCCACGCCGGAAACGCTCAGCCGCAAACTCGGTCAGTTGGTGAGCAGCGGCATAGCGGCCGTCAGCGGACGGAAGATCATCATCCTGAAAGAACAGGAACTGCGCAGATTGGCGGGCGAGGCGTAACGGCAATAGCAAAACTCCAATGTATCTATTCGCTATTCCGGTAAGTAACCACACCTCGCCGAAACAAACAAAAAACCGCGGCCAGCGGCACGCGGTTTTCCGGAGATAATGAAGGAGAACGAAAGGCGAATCACGCCTTCTCAAGCCTTCAATTTGGGTCAATGAAAGCGCCTAATCAACAAAGAAAGCGCGGATTACCCTGCTTCCTGATCAAAGCCGCCCTTCGAAAATTGGCTGTTGTACAGGTCGGCATAGAAGCCGTCTTGTTCAAGCAGTTCCTCATGCGTTCCTTGCTCGATAACGGAACCGTGGTTCATCACGAGGATGAGATCGGCATCCCGGATCGTCGACAACCGGTGCGCGATGACAAAGCTCGTTCTGCCTTTCATCAGCTCGTTCATTGCCTTTTGAATGTAAATCTCGGTCCGGGTGTCCACGCTGCTGGTCGCCTCGTCGAGAATCAGGATGGCCGGATCGGCGAGAATGGCGCGCGCGATGGTCAAAAGTTGTTTTTGACCCTGTGAAATGTTCGAAGCTTCTTCGTTCAGGATCGTATCATATCCGCCCGGCAGCGTGCGGATGAAATGATCGGCGTGCGCCGTTTTGGCAGCCGTGATAATCTCTTCTTCTGTTGCGCCTTCGCGACCGTAAGCGATATTATCGCGGATCGTGCCGTTGAACTGCCAGGTATCCTGCAGCACCATACCGAACAAGCTGCGCAGATCGCCGCGCTTCATATCGGTAATATTTACGCCGTCGATTCTGATCGCTCCGTCATTCACTTCGTAGAAACGCAACAGCAGATTAATCAGCGTCGTCTTGCCCGCGCCCGTCGGTCCGACGATGGCGATCGTCTGGCCTTGGGATACCTCGATATTCATGTCCTCAATAAGCGTGTGGTCCGCGTCATATCCGAACTTCACATGATCGAAGACCACGTTGCCTTTCGGCTGCTCCAGCAGCACCGGAGTCGCCGCTTCCGGAACTTCTTCCTCTTCATCCAAAATTTCAAACACCCGTTCCGCCGACGCTACCGTAGATTGAATAATGTTGGCGATATTCGCAGTCTGCGTGATCGGCATCGTAAATTGTCTGGCATATTGGATAAAGGCCTGCACATCCCCTATTTCGATACTCTTTTTTGTAACCAGGATCCCGCCTACGACCGACACGAGCACATACCCGATATTTCCGATAAAGCTCATGATCGGCATGATAACCCCGGAAATGAATTGAGCTTTCCAGCCGGCTTCATACAACCGGCCATTGATTTCGTCGAACTGCTCCAGAGAGCGCCGCTCGCGGCCGAACACTTTGATGATTTTGTGGCCGGTATACATTTCTTCCACATGGCCGTTCAATTGGCCCAGTTCTTTTTGTTGTCGCACAAACTGCTTCTGCGAGCGCTTGGCGATCGAGGTGATCGCAACGACGCTGAGCGGAAGGGTCAATACGGCGATGAGCGTCATCAGCGGGCTGATCGACAGCATCATGGCGATAACCCCGATGATCGTCAATACCGATGTAATAAGCTGCGTCAAACTTTGCTGCAGCGTGTTACTGATGTTATCTACATCGTTTGTAACCCGGCTCAAAATTTCCCCATGCGTCCGGGCGTCAAAATATTTCAACGGCAGCTTGGACAGCTTGTCGTTCACGTCCCGCCGCAAGTCATAAACAGTTTTCTGCGCGACTCCTGCCATCAAATACTGCTGGAAGTAACTGAATATGGAGCTTAGCACATACAGGCCGAGCAAGATCACAATGATCTGCCATACATAATGAAAGTCGATCGTCGCTCCCGGTACGCCTTGCATTTTAGCGATAATGCCTTCAAACAATTTCGTGGTCGCTTTACCCATAACCTTCGGGCTAAAAATGCTGAATAAGGTACTTAATATGGCCATGACCAAAACGGCGCCGAGCTGATATTTATGGGGCTGCAAATAGCGGATCAGTCGTTTCAGCGTACCCTTGAAGTTTTTAGCTTTTTCTACAGGCATTCCCATGCCAGGACCGCCGGGACCTCCGAGACCGCCATGTTTACCCTGTCCGCCGGGACCTCTTCTCGATTGCTCCTGGCTCATGCGATCTCCTCCTCCGAAAGCTGCGAATACACGATTTCACGGTACACGTCGCAGGTTCCCATAAGTTCGTGGTGGGTGCCGATTCCGGCAATCCGGCTTTCGTTCATGACGATAATGCGGTCCGCATCCAGCACGGTACTTACCCGCTGCGCCACAATAATTACGGTCGATTCACGGGTTTCGTCCTTCAGTGCCGCGCGCAGCTTGGCATCGGTCTTGAAGTCGAGCGCCGAGAAGCTGTCGTCAAAAATATAAATTTCCGCTCCCCGGACCAGCGCCCGGGCGATGGACAGACGCTGCTTCTGGCCGCCGGAGACGTTACTCCCCCCCTGCGCGATAATGGAGTCGTATCCCTGCTCCATTTCGCCGATAAAGTCGGCCGCTTGGGCGATTTTCGCCGCGTGCCGTACTTCCTCGTCGCTTGCTTCCTCTTTGCCGTAACGGATATTGTCCTGTATCGTTCCGGTAAACAGTACCGCCTTCTGCGGCACAAAACCGATCTTGGCGCGAAGCTCTTCCTGCGGCAAGTCCCTGACATCCATGCCGTCGACAAGTACCCGTCCGCCATCCACATCATAGAACCGCGGAATCAGGCTGATCAGCGTCGATTTGCCGGAGCCCGTACCGCCGATGATCGCGGTCACTTCCCCCGGGTTGGCGCTGAATGAGATGTCCTGTACCGCCGGTTGTTCCGCACCGGGATAGCTGAAGGAAACATTCCGGAATTCTACATACCCCTTTTGTTCTCCGGCATGTACGGGTTCGTCCGCGTCTTTGATCACAGGAACCATATCCAGCACCTCATTGATCCGAACCGCCGAAGCCGAGGCGCGGGGAATCATGACGAACATCATCGATACCATGATCAAGGAGAACATGATCTGCATCGCATATTGCAAAAAGGCCATCAGGTCTCCGACTTCCATGTGCCCTGCGTCAATGCGTAGCCCGCCGTACCAGATGATTGCCACAGAGGAGACGTTCATGACCAGCATCATTATCGGCATCATGAAAGCCATGATTTTGTTGACTTTGATCGACGTATCCGTCAGTTCGAAGTTCGCCGTTTCAAACCGTTTCTTCTCATGGTTGATCCGGTTGAACGAGCGGATGACCCGCATCCCGGTCAATTCTTCGCGCATAACCAGATTGAGCCGGTCGATCTTTTTCTGAATCGTCTTGAACAGCGGAATCCCTTTTCTCGCGATCAGGAAGATTGCTGCCGCCAGTACGGGCATGATGACGACCAAAATCAGCGACAGCTTAGCGTCCTTGGATACCGCCATAATAATCCCGCCGATGCACATCATCGGCGCCATGACCATCATCCGCAGCATCATGATCAGCACTTGCTGAATTTGGGTGATGTCATTGGTCGTACGGGTAATCAGCGAGGCGGTGCCGATCTTGTCAAACTCCTCGAGCGAAAAGTTCGATACATGACTGAACACTTTGCCCCGCAGCGATTTTCCGAAGCCGGAGGCCGCCTTGGACGAATAATAACTTGCTCCAATGGAACAGATCATCCCGCCCAGCGCCACCAACAGCATGAACAGGCCGATCCGCCAAATGTACGGCGTGTCCCCCTTCACGACGCCGACATCCACGATATCCGCCATGAGCGTCGGCAGGTACAGCTCAGACAGGGTTTGGAAAAATACCAGTACCAAGACGGCCGCAACCAGCCAACGGTATGGCTTCAAATGCCGGAAAAGTTTTATCATCCCCATCATCTCCACTTTCTTTATTTAGGAAGATCCCGATTATGTCTCTCTTTCAAAAACTCAAACACAAGCTCCAGTAAATCGGCCAGTTGAGTGCTCCGCTCATCACCCAAAAAGTCGGACAATTCCTTGAAGTGGCGGGCATAGACTGTCTTGGCTTCCTGTCTGACCCGTTCGCCTTCCTCGGTCAACTTTACCCGGACGACTCTCCGGTCTTCCTGATCGTGGATCCGGACGACCAAGCCGCCGGACTCCAAACTTCGGACCAGCGGAGTCACTGTAGGCGGACTCACGCGCATCATGCTGCTGATACTCGAAACGGTAATACCGCGCTCTTCCTTCAAGCTTCCTTTTTGGATAATAAACAATACCCTGAGCTCACTGGGCTTGTATCCGTCCAAGACCTGCTTATGCCATTCGGCCTTTCTGAAACGGCCAAGGACTTCCATTAGTCGCTGGGCTTTGATATCCTCGCCCATGATCAACTCATCGCCCCCTTTAATTTATTTATACACTTTAATATTTAGTCGACTTATTTATTCGCAAACCTAATTATAGGAGCCTAAAAATCCAAAGTCAAGCAACAGGTCCCCCCTAAAAAAATAGACCGCCTGATCGGGATTTTTTCCCGATACAAGGCGGTCTATTTGTGTGTCTGGCTAAAGCAACGATTCAAGCTAAGACTGTTGTTCCTGCGGCCGCTTGCCGAGCTCGTCCAGGTTGCGGAACTCATAGCCCTGACGACGGGCTTCGTCGATAATCGCGCCCAAGGCGGCGGCGTTATCTTTGGAGACGGAATGCAGCAAAATTACCGCGCCGGGATGCAGCTGTTGCACGACTTTTTGATAGGCATAGGCAGTCCCTTTCTGGTCATTCACGTCCCAATCCTTGTAGGCGACCGACCAGAACACGTTCGTATACCCGAGTTCTTTCGTCACCCGCAGTACCCGATCACTGAAAATCCCGCGCGGCGGACGCAAATAACGCATCCGGTCGGTACCGGTCAATTGCGCTGACGCCTGTTTCACACGGTCAAGCTCTTCTTTGATGCGGGTATCCGTAATCGTCGTCATGTCCGGATGGCTCCAGGAGTGGTTGCCGACCAGATGCCCTTCCGCAGCCATTCTTTTCACGAGATCCGGCTGATCCTTTACATAGTGACCGGTGATGAAGAACACTGCGGGCACCTTCTTCGCCTTCAACGTATCGAGGATCGGCGAGGTATACCCGTTCTCGTACCCGTTGTCGAAGGTAAGGAACAGGTCCTTGCGGGACGTATCCCCCAAAAAAATCGCGCCATGCTTGTCCACGATCTCTTTGAAGCCTTCTTCATTAATGGAAGGAAGCTGTCCGCCCACGCTTCTTTTGAATCCGAAATGATAAGGCACATCGGCAGAAACGGCGGAAGTACTAGCAGCGGCAACAGCGGCTGTAGCCGGGGTAGAAGCCAAAGCCTCTCCCGCGTTTACAGGGCTGAAGAGAAAGCAGGCGAGCAAGCCCGAAATCCAGGCAACCTTCATAAGGAAAGTCCTCTCCTCGTCTTGTATTGTAGAAATACTCCGCTTAATTTCAGCAACTTTCACCAGGAATATACATGCGATTTCTTCATTTGGCTATTTCTCTGCCTTGCCGGACAAATGGCTATGCTTGTAGCCGTACAAGAAATAAACGCATAGACCGAGGACCATCCACAACAGGAACGCAATCCAGGTAATCCGCGGCAGGCTGATCAGCAAGTATCCGCAGGTTGCCACCGCAATAAGCGGGATCACCGGAACGAGCGGCACTTTAAAGGACCGTTGCAAATCCGGACGGGTTTTCCGTAAAATAACAACCCCGAGCGAGACGGCAATGAAGGCGAACAAGGTGCCGATACTAACGAGATCGGCCAGTTTATTCAGCGGTATCAAACCTGCAAAGATTGCGACCACAATGCCGGTTACCCAAGTACTTGTGGCCGGTGCCCCTGTTTTCGGATTAAGCTTGGACAACCTCTCCGGAAGAAGCCCGTCACGGCCGATCGCGTAGAAGAGACGGGTTTGTCCGAACAGGAGAACGAACAGCACCGTGGTGATGCCGACGATGGCACCCAGGGAAATAAAACCGGCTACCCAGTTTTGATGAATAAATTGGAGTGCGAAAGCAACCGGATTTTTCACATCGAGCAAGGTATAAGGAACAATGCCCGTTAATACTGCGGTAACCAGAATGTACAACAAGGAGCAGACGGCCAGCGACCAAAGGATGCCTTTAGGCAAATCCTTTTGCGGATTTTTCACTTCCTCGGCTGCCGTTGCTACGACATCAAAACCGATATAAGCCAAAAATGCGGTTGCCGCCCCGGTAACCACGCCGCCGAAACCGAACGGCATGAACGGCGTCCAGTTGGACGGCTTCACATAAAATACGCCGACGGCAAGGAACAGGACAATCACGGCGATTTTAATGATAACCATGATGGAATTGAGCCGCGTTGATTCCTTGGCTCCGCGCGAAACGATAAAAGTAAGCAGCAAAACGATCAACACGGCTGGCAAGTCAAAGTAAGTCCCGCCGGCGGGATTAAAGGCGCTGCTGAGCGCTTTGGGAATTTCCAGGCCGAGCCCGGATAACAAGCCCTGAAAATACCCCGACCAGCCGCTGGCCACCATGGAAGCGGCGAAACCGTATTCCAGGATCAAGTCCCAGCCGAGAATCCATGCGATGATTTCCCCGAATGTGGCATAGCTGTAAGTGTAGGCGCTTCCCGAAACGGGGACCATAGAACCGAATTCCGCATAGCACAGTGCGCAAAAAGCACAGACAATCCCGGCAAGGAGGAAGGATAAAATAAGACCAGGTCCGGCATGCTTGGCAGCAGCCACCCCGGTCAACACAAAAATCCCGGTGCCTACCACACATCCGACACCGAGCATCGTTAGGTCAAATACGCCAAGCTCCTTTTTTAATCCTCCGCCACTCGATGCCGCTTTTTCTTGAAGCATGGAAGTAATCGATTTTCTTCTGAAAAGACTCATTCAGGCTGTCCCCTAATATTGATGTATTGAAATGCACATTTTGTTATTATAATGAATCCACCCTGACATGCCTAGGTAGCTTTTCATGGTTATATTCTCCAATTCGTGAACTTTTTAAGGCTTTTATGCTGTTATGCAATTAAGTGTTATCTGGCGCCGAGGTCAACACCTCTTGCGCGAACCGAATCCATTCCCGGGTAGCGAACGACAAATACCGGTCCTCCCGCCAAATAATCCCCAACTTCCATGGGATGACCGGATTCACGAGCGACAGGATCCGGACCCGTTCCTTATCGATTTCGCGGCAAATCGTCTCGGGCAGCAAGGTAATGCCCAGGCCGACAGCGACCATTTCGCTGATGAGATCCCACTGCGAGCTCTCGTAGATGACATGCGGCTGAAAGCCTGCTATAGCGCATTCCGCAATGATCCGGTCATGCAGCGTAAAATCTTGCCGGAACAAGACGAACCCGTCATTGGCGAGCTCCGCCAGATCCACTTGACCCCGTTCCGCCAGGGGATGCGAAGGATGCACCACCAGGTTCAGTTTTTCCTCGACAAAAGGAAAACTGCGCAGTCCCTCCTGAACAGTTGGCAAAACCGCGACACCAACCTCCAGCAATCCATCCGCTACGTCGGACTCCACTTTTTTCGCTCCGTCTTCAAACAATTGAATCGTAATCTCCGGATAGCGCTGGTGAAATTGACCGATAACCCGCGGAAAGAAACTCGATCCTACCATGGGCGGAAGTCCGATCCGGATGTGGCCTTTTTTCAGATTGCGCAAATCGTCCAACTCCGCCGTCAGGTTATGAAAAGAGGTTACGATCTGCTGCGCTTGCGTAACGATCAGTTGGCCCGCATCGGTCAGCTCGACCTTTTTGCCAACCCTGTCGAATAGTACAACGCCTAGTTCCTCTTCCATGCCTTTGATCGTTTTACTGATCGTCGGCTGCGTAATAAAAAGAGCATCGGCTGCTTTGGTAAAGCTTTTCAGCCGCGCTACCTCGATTAAATACTGCATTTGCCGGATATCCATCCTTAGCATGTCCCTTCTTTCTTCGCTTTGTATCATAGACAAATGGAATGCTTCTCATTCAGTATATTCATTTTACCCATGAAAACAATTGATGTAATATTTCATTATTAACATTGACTATACAGAAACGAAGGTGCCCACACCATGGGAAACATCAAAACGATCGGTAAAATTGCTCTTCAGGTTGCCATTCTGGTTCTGTTCTCGCTAGCAATGAACTATTTGGCGCAATGGCTTCATCTGCCGATACCCGGATCTATCCTGGGCATTATCGTCCTGTTCGCCTTATTGAAAATGAACATCATAAAACTGACATGGATTGAACAGGGAGCGAACTGGCTCCTTGCGGAGTTGCTGCTGTTCTTCATCCCTGCCGCTGTCGGCGTTATGAAATATATCCCGCTTTTGGAGCATGACGGCGTTCAGATTTTGATCGTCGTCGTTTCCAGCACCGTGATCGTCATGGCCAGTTCCGGCCTGATCGCCTCCCATATCGTCAAAAGAAAGGAGCACAAGCTGTCATGATTCCGGGCCTGATTTGTCTGATTGTCACTCTTGTCGTATACGGAATATCCAAACAATTGTACCGCGTCCGGCCTCGGGTCTATTTGTCGCCGCTGCTGCTTACGCCGCTTGTGCTGATCGGCGGATTAATCTGGATCGAGATTCCTTACGAGACTTACCATTCCGGGGGGAAATGGCTCAGCGCCATGCTGCAGCCGGCCACCATTGCCTTTGCGGTTCCTCTTTACAAATACTACGATGTGCTGAAAAAACATGCTGTTGAAATTCTCGTCAGCGTACTGACCGGTTCCATCGTTGCGATGTTCTCCTCAGCTATCCTGGCGGAGTGGATGCATCTGGATATGAAACTGGTCAGCAGTTTGATTCCCCGTTCGGTGACGACTCCGATCGCGATGAACGTTTCGCAGGTGATCGGCGGTGTGCCGAATATAACGGCCGTATTCGTAATACTGACCGGCTTGCTGGGCGCCATGCTCGGCCCATGGGTCATGAAGCTGTTCCGTATCGAGGGGGAGGTTGCCCGCGGTATTCTGTTTGGCACAAGCGCACATGGCACCGGTACTTCCAAAGCATTCGAGCTCAGCTCCCTGACCGGTACCATCTCAAGCATCTCCATGATTTTAGCTGCCCTGTTTACTCTGGGCGTTGCGCCGATGCTAATCAGCTTGTTGCTTCATTAAGCACCTTTCTCATGTTTCCTCCTAATTTTTAATATAGAGATTTCTCTCATGGACCCTGCCTTTGGCGGGGTCGATTTTTTTATAGATTCAGAGATTCGCAAAAAGAATGCCGCCCTGCAGGAGGCGGCATTCTTCATGTTCATACGATTCCGATTCAGCGGCGTCGGACTGCTAAATTTAAGCTGTGGCTAGCGCGGTGAACACGATCGGTCCGATAACTCTGGCTTGTGTTGCGGCCCCGAGTTTTTCTACGGACAAGACATAGTCATGGACGCCTGGGGCAACATTGATGTCGGCCGCGATGAAAGAGGTGAGGCTGAATGTTTCGAGGCCTGTTTCTATGCCTTGGAGGCCGTAATAGATTTCCGTGCCGTCCCGAAATACGCGGAACAAGACTCTCGGGATTCCTGCGATGCCTTGCAAGCCGACCGTCGCATCCAATTGGACCCGATTAACCGGATATTGTGCGGGGATAGTGACGCGTACCAGTGCAATGCCTTGCCCGGCCGGCGTTTGCGGTATATCGATCGCAGCACCGTTCGTGATCGGGGTAGGGACATTAATGACATGTTCTATAAGGACTGCCATTATTCAATCAACTCCTTCCTGGGAATAGTACATTCTATGAAGGGCTAATAGATTCCGCATGGACGAGTAGACCGGGGTTTTTGCTTATTTTCTATTCATGGGCATGCCGTCGAGGATCAAATTCGCAATTCTCGGGGTTTCTGCAAAAGTACATCATTTTCAGAGGAATAAGCCCACCATGATGGGAATTACGGCAAAAATGCAGGAATTATCCCCCTAATCCTCACCCCGGTCTGGTTTTAGCTCAATAAAGCTGTATTTTTGCAGGAATTTGCCTTTAGAATCGGAGAATCGCTTCATAATCCTGCACATTTGCAGCAAAGCCCGGAATTTTTACGATAACTTTACCCCGCGTTGACTCCGGGATAAACCTGACGGCGCAGAAAGCGGAGGCATAGTCGTCGGCGGGGCGGGCCTCCGGATCCTGAACAACAAACCTGAAGCGAGCAAAAAAAACCTGGGAATCCATCAATATTCCTTGCCGAACCGCAAACCCAATAATAAAACCGTCAAATAACAGTAACTTTCCGATGCGAAACGACGTTAATATTTTGTCGCACAAATTCGGAATGAAGAGGCTGCCTTCCATCCGGAGGAACAGCCTCTTTT
Organism: Fontibacillus phaseoli; assembly: GCF_003337355.1. Taxonomy (GTDB): domain Bacteria; phylum Bacillota; class Bacilli; order Paenibacillales; family Paenibacillaceae; genus Fontibacillus; species Fontibacillus phaseoli. The sequence goes on from NZ_QPJW01000011.1 coordinate 14,024, forward strand.
TCGAGCCTACCGCGGAGGGCCAAATCCGTATTTTGCATTGTCGATTATTGCCAACTAGGTTATGATCATATTATTTGAATATTTCATATTTTAGCAAAGAGGTGTACAAGGGACTTGCTGTTTAACTCTTACGAATTCATTTTTGCTTTCTGGCCCGTCACATTTGTCGTCTATTTTTTGCTGAACCGTTTTTGCCCGCCCGTAATCGGTAAACTGTGGCTGGCTGTTGCCTCCCTGTTCTTCTATTCCTGGTGGAGCATTAAGTCGCTTCCGTTAATTCTCGCTTCTATTGCCTTTAACTATATTATGGGCTGGGCTATAAGCCATTCCGCCAAATCGCAATCGGTCCGCAAGCTGCTGCTTACCCTGGCGATTACCGGAGATGTCCTGCTGTTAGGTTACTATAAATACGCCGATTTCCTGATTTCCAACGTAAATTCTCTATTTTCAGCACAGCTTCATTTGCTGCAACTGGCGCTTCCGCTAGGGATCAGCTTCTTTACCTTTACGCAAATCGCCTATCTGGTCGATGCTTACCGGGGTAAAGCGAAAGAGTACAGCATCGTGAACTACGTGCTCTTCGTTACCTTCTATCCCCATCTGATCGCCGGTCCGATTCTCCATCATAAAGAGATGATGCCGCAATTTGACCGGGCCCGCAGCAAAAAGATCATCCCCGGCAATGTCGCGAGAGGCCTGTTCGTATTCTGCATCGGGCTGTTCAAAAAAGTCGTGATTGCCGACACACTGGCGCCGATCGCAACGCAAGGCTTTGACGTGTCTACGCACTTGAGCCTGATTGAAGGCTGGACTACTTCACTGGCTTACACTTTACAGCTTTACTTTGATTTCAGCGGTTATTCCGACATGGCGATCGGGATCGCCCTGCTCTTCAATATCAAACTGCCGATCAACTTCAACTCTCCTTACAAAGCCGTCAGCATCCAGGATTTCTGGCGCCGCTGGCATATGACGCTGAGCCGGTTTTTGAAGGATTATATCTATATTCCGCTGGGCGGAAACCGCAAAGGCCATTACCGCACTTATTTCAACCTGGTTGCGACCTTCGTCATCGGCGGAATTTGGCATGGCGCGGGCTGGACTTTTATCGTCTGGGGCCTGCTGCACGGGGTTGCCCAGGTCATTGAGCGATTGTGGAAAAAAACCGGGATCGTGCTCCCGCGTTGGGTCGCCTGGTTCATTACGTTCATGTTCATTAACTTCAGTTGGGTGTTTTTCCGGGCCAAAACCTGGGATGATGCCATTAAAGTGTTCCGCGGCATGTTCAACTTCAGTGAAATCGGCGTGTCGATGAGCCTGCTCGGACAAGTGCTGATGATCGCGGTCGCCCTGATTGTTGCCGTATTTGCGCTCAACTCGATGGATATGAAGAAGAAGTTCCGCCCTAACTTGAAATATGCCGCGTTTATCGCGTTCTTGTTCGTGTTCTCTGTACTGTATTTCAACCAAGTCAGCGAGTTCCTGTACTTCACCTTCTAACTCATATATCTGTGAAAGGGAGATCACTTCTTGAAAAATATTCGTTTTGTCATCTCGTTCCTCGCGTTCGTCGTGTTGTTCGGCGCCATCGTCGGAACGTTCGTGTATGCCGTCGACCCTCTCCAGCAGTACCGGAAGGCTTCTTATCAGCCCCTGTTCTCGGGACAGCAGCGCTATCAGAATCCTGGCTTGGCCAAAAACTACAAGTATGACATGGTCATCATCGGCAGTTCCATGACGGAGAACTTCGTCCCGTCCCAGGTCGGCGAAAGCCTCGGCGGCAACGTGCTGAAGCTGTCAACGGAAGGATCGACCGCGAAGGAGCAGCGGATGATCGCCGACGTAGCCATCGGCACCGGCCAGGTCAAGAAAATTCTCTGGGGACTCGATTATTTCTCCCTCCGCGAAAATTCCGTGCGGGATGAGCAATCGTTTCCGTTTTACTTGTACGACGAGAACAAGCTCAACGACTATAAGTACATTTTTAACGTTTCGAACGTAAAGCAAGCTTTCGGGGCCATGCTCCTGCCCAAGGACAAATATCCCCAGTACCGCAATCTTGAAAAGCTCAACAACTGGGATGCTTACGCGGTGTACGGGGCCGATCGGGTGCTGACCAAATGGAAGGAAGCCTGGCTCTCGGAACAGACCACATCGGAAAGCGAACCTTCTCTGGACGTGGTCAAACAGCGCTTCCAGGATAATATCCTCAGCCTGATCCAAGCTCATCCGGAAATCGAATTTATCATCTACTATCCGCCGTATTCCGTGATCCGCCAGCAAGTCTGGTATAGCCTCAACCCGGAACGGTTCAATAACCAGCTTGCCATGAAAAAATATATGTACGAGCAATTTAGCGCTTATGACAATGTGAGCATCCATGACTTCCAGAGCGACAGTTCCATCACTTACGATCTCGGCGTCTACAAAGACTTGTCGCACCACTCGGCAGGAATCAACGAACTGATCGTGCAGGAGATTGCCGCAGGTACGCATCGGGTGACCGGCGATAATGTGGTTCTGAACAACAGCCAGCTTGAACAGCAGGTGCAAAGCTTGGTCATCAACGAGAACGGACCGGTGTTCTCGCTAACCTTGACCGTTGACGGGCAGCCCGCCACGTTCAGTCAAATTCCTACGACGTCCAAAGACCAGGTACGCGTTCCGCTTAAGGATTTTGCGATGGGTACCGGCGCGGAATTTCTTTACGATGCCGCCGCCAAGAAGGCAACCCTGACCCGCGGCGGCAAGACCCTCGTCCTCGGGGCCAATGAACCGATCGCCACCCTGAACGGGGAAGCCGTCAACCTGGAAGCTCCCGTAGTTATCGTGAAGGATCGTTTGGTCGGTCCGCTTATTCAGATCACCGAGCTTTTGGGTGGGAATGTAGCCATTACGGAAGCCGAAGACACGCATTTTGTGAATTACGATCTGACATTCTAGGTTTGGACATAGAAAAGGACCTCGCTTTTGACGAGGTCCTTTTTTTGCATACCGTAGCGTAGTTAATACGAGCGTCTTGGTTCCATAATTCTTTCAAATTTAAAAAAATCTCAATTTCCGATCTTAACCGGCTTGCCCGAGGATGCCGATTCGAAGGCCGCCCAGGTTACCCGCTGCGTCTTCACAGCATCCGCGTAATCGGAAAGAATTGCCGACGTATCTCCGGTCCGGAGCGCATGGATGAAGGCTTCATTTTCTTTTACATAGGGATTGTCATTGATGGTATAGGAACTCTTCTCACCGGCTCTGGCTATCTCAAGACGGTCAGGATTCCAGTCCAGAATCCCCTCGTCGGTATATAGGCTTAGGCCGGATTTGCCTACCCCGCCCGGCAGAATGCAAGTATTGGAGATATTCGCGATCGCCCCGCTCTGCAATTTCAGAGTTACGGTGCCCACATCCGCCACGTTGACATTCTCGAACTGGTTATGGACGACGCGGTTAGCGTAAGTGGCGTATACCTCTTGAACCTCACCGGCCGTATAACGCAGCAAATCGACAATATGGGTCGTCTGCTCGATAAACTGACCGCCGGAGCCCTCCTGCCTTCTCCACCAGGAAACCTGCGGCATGTCGCCCATCCAGGAGCCGAGGGCCATTCCCAGCGTTGCTCCTTCCAGCGTCTCTTTCAGCTTTTGAATCGTCGCCTTGTATCGGAAATGGTACCCGACGGCATGAATCAACGGCTTCTTCTCCAGCCGGCTCAAAATCCCGAGCGGAACGTCCAGTTCCGCGCCAAGCGGTTTTTCCACCAAAAAGGGGATGGCCCTGTCGATCAATTCGGCTTCGATGTCCCCGTGAGCCATCGGCGGAACGCAAATATAAACCGCATCCAGCTTCCCGCTGTCCAACATCTCCGTCAGAGTGGCAAAGCCGCGGGCTCCGGGATAACGCGCCGCCAGCGATTCCGCTTTAGGCAAGCTTGTCCCGCTGACCGCAGTAACGCGGACTCCATCCATACCGGCCAAAATATCGCCGTGCACTTTACTGAACCATCCCGTGCCTATAATCCCAATATTCAAATTCATGTTGTCTGCCTCCTGAAAACGTATTGTATTGTATCTTAAGCGTAGCCGTTATTTAACCGAATCTCAAGAGAAGAGAAAATCCGCTCCGAACTGTTGTTGTTAAAATTACAGTTTGATAATATACTGTGGTTACATGAATACATTGCTTACATTGAAAATAACTTTTTTAAGGAGGATATGAGATCAATGAGTGTGAAAGAAACCGTGAACTTGAATGAGTTCTATACTGTGCTTGAAGAAAGACGTTCGGTTCGCATTTACGATCCGTCTGTCAAAATTTCCAGGGAAGAATTGAAGGAAATGCTGGAACTGGCGACTTCCGCTCCGTCCTCTTCCAATTTGCAACCCTGGCGGTTCCTCGTTATCGATGATCAGAACCTGAAGGAGCAATTGCTGCCGATCGCCAACAACCAGCAACAGGTCGTGGATGCCTCTGCCGTCATCGCCGTTCTCGGCGACCTGAAATCGTTCGAGCAAGCCGATAACATTTATGCGAAGGCTGTTGAGAAAGGCGCGATGGATGAAGCCACAAAAACGGCTTTCGTCGAGCGGCTGGTCAACATGTACGGCAGCTTGGGACCGGAGCGATTGCATCAGGTCAACCTCTTCGATGCAGGTCTCGTTTCGATGCAACTGATGCAGATTGCCAAAGCGAAAGGCTATGATACCGTGCCGATGGGCGGTTTTAACGCCGAAAAATTCGCGGAAGCCTATGCTTTGCCGGAAACGCTGAAGCCTATTTTGCTGATCGCCGTGGGTAAAGCCTCCAAGGCCGCACACGGCACGGCCCGCCTGCCTATTGACCAAATTACTCACTGGAACACGATATAATAATCAAGTTTATCTATATTTCGAAGAGACCGGCCTAAGGGCTGGTCTCTTTTTTATTTTATACGAAATCGCAAATAGATGTAGCAGAAAATGGAACCCTGTGGAATAATAAAATCAAATTTATGGGAATATAGAGGGTGTTTATATGCAAAATGTTATGCTTGAACCGGCCGACTTGGCTCTCGCTGAAGAAATATCGGAGCTTGTGGTGGCCTGCGATATCGACGAATACGGACAGCCTGACTTCGTACTTGAAGACCTGCTGGACATTTGTAGCGGCATTCCGCTGGCCACCAATTCATGGATGATCCGGATGAGCGGCGAGGTGGCGGCTTTCGCTTTTCTAGAAGAAAATGGAGCCGGTCGATTGTCTTCCTACGGCTATGTCCATCCAAAATGGAAAAAACGGGGGCTTGGTTCTCTTCTCCTTGAAGGCATAGAAAACAGAGCTCGCGAATATGTACTCGACTCACCCGAAACCGCCTGGAGCCTTTCCAACGTCATCCCTGCGCTCAGCGAGGCGGCTCGGCAGTTGCTGGAAACCGGCGGTTACGTCTTTCAACGGAAGTATAGCCGGATGAGTATGGAGATGCAGACTCCCCCTGCTTTATCTTCTCCGCCTAACGGGATTTCCATCGATCTTTACAATCCCGTGGCCGATGAGGATCGGCTTTGGTCCGCCTACCGCGAAACGTTCCAGGATACGAGAACCTATTACGAAGTGGACAAATCGGACTGGCTGAAGGAAAAAAGCGGTACTCATTATGACCGGAACTTTTGGTTCGCGGCTCATGCCGACGGACAACTGGCCGGATTCGTCATCAGTAAAAATTTCGGGGACCACCTCTATGTCGATCTTCTCGGCGTGCGGCGGCCATGGCGCAAACAAGGGATCGCCCGTGCTCTGCTGGAACGCGTATTTCAAGCCGCATATACCCACGGGATCGGGCAAGTCCTGCTCAGCGTCGATGACGCTAGCCTTACTGGCGCCAACAGACTGTACGAAGCCATCGGAATGAAGGCCTTGTTTCAAATGGCTTTTTACGAGAAAAAACTGTGACCTGAAATAACCTGATTCATTTTCCTGAAATTTTATAAGCCAAGCGGCTCAAGCCTTGATCCGCCTGGCTTTTTTATATATTTTGCATACCTAAACGCCCCGAATTACCTTACACGAACTGTAAAGTTCATCTCATACGGTCATCAAGTTCATCTAAATAAAGTTTTGTTTATATCTTACATGGATATTACAATTAAAGTTATAAAAATCGTGAAAAATGGAACAAACCATATTGTTAAAAAAAGAAAGGTGGAGAAGAGATTGGCTATCACAACACAAACCAGCCCAGAGCTTCAGGCAGCCCAAGCTTACGTAAATGAGGTTTATGAAACCGTCAAAAAACGCAACCCCGGAGAAAGCGAATTCCATCAGGCGGTAAAAGAAATTCTCGATTCACTGGTACCCGTATTCGCCAAAAATCCGAAATACAAAAACAACGCGATCCTGGAAAGAATCGTTGAGCCGGAAAGACTGATTACGTTCCGCGTGCCTTGGGTCGATGACCAAGGGAACGTTCAGGTTAACCGCGGCTTCCGCGTTCAGTTCAACAGCGCGATCGGACCATACAAAGGCGGACTCCGCTTCCACCCGTCCGTTAATGCCAGCATCATCAAATTCTTGGGCTTTGAACAAATTTTCAAAAACTCCCTTACCGGTCAGCCGATCGGCGGCGGTAAAGGCGGTTCGGACTTCGATCCGAAAGGCAAATCCGATAACGAAGTCATGAAATTCACGCAAAGCTTCATGACGGAATTGTCCAAATACATCGGCCCGGACACCGACGTACCTGCCGGCGATATCGGCGTAGGCGCGAGAGAAATCGGTTATATGTTCGGCCAATACAAGCGCCTTCGCGGCGGAAACGAAGCCGGCGTCCTGACAGGCAAAGGACTTACCTACGGAGGCAGCTTGACGCGTACGGAAGCTACCGGTTACGGTCTGGTATACTTCACGGACGAAATGCTGAAAACCAAAGGCGAAAGCTTTGCGGGCAAAACGGTCGTCGTTTCCGGTTCCGGTAACGTATCGATCTATGCCATTGAAAAAGCCCAACAACTCGGCGCCAAAGTAGTCGCTTGCAGCGATTCCAACGGTTATGTCTACGATAAGAACGGCATCGACCTGGAGACTGTAAAACGTCTGAAAGAAGTGGAAAGAAAACGGATCAAGGAATATGTGAGCACACATCCATCCGCTGAATATCATGAAGGTTGCGAGAACATCTGGAACATTCCTTGCGACATCGCATTGCCTTGCGCAACGCAAAACGAAATCAACGAAGATGCCGCCAAAACGCTAGTGGCAAACGGCGTGAAATTCGTAGCCGAAGGTGCCAACATGCCTTCCACTTTGGAAGCCATTGAAGTATACCTGAGCAATGACGTGTACTTCGGACCTGCCAAAGCAGCTAATGCAGGCGGTGTTGCCGTATCCGCTCTTGAAATGGCACAGAACAGCGCAAGACTGGCTTGGACGTTCGAAGAAGTCGACGCCAAGCTGCAGGATATCATGAAAAATATCTACAGAAACAGCGTGAATGCGGCTGAACAGTACGGTCATGCAGGCAATCTCGTGGTCGGCTCCAACATCGCCGGCTTCCTGAAAGTCGCCGATACGATGGTCGCTCACGGCGTGGTTTAAATCAGAGTAATTTACTTGATCGGTATGAGAGTATCCGTTTGGCCATGCCATGGCTCAGCGGGTACTCTTTTTTATTGGCCGGCGAGCGTTAGAACAGCATGGAGGGGACGGGCGCGGGGCTAATCATGCATGAATCCTGCAAAAGTGCAGTAATTTATCTCTTACCGGGTTCTGTCGGGGAAAATTTCTGCAAAAATACATCAATTTTTCGCATCCCGAACAATTTTGCCTGAACAAGCTGTAAATTCCTGCACTATTGCACCAATTTTACTAATATCGCGTTGTTTGGCTTCAAATTCCTGCAGAATTGCAGGAATTCGTGAGGAGAAGCAAACAAAAGAAGCGAAGACTAACGAAAGCAATAAAGACCACGAAAGTAATGAAAGCTAATAGCAATCGAAATCGGCCAAATATGCGAAAGCAATAGAAAGTCAAAAAGAGCCTTCACCCTAGATCGCTTCTTCGATCGGGGATAAAGGCTCTTTGTTCAGGCATGATTATGCCGTTTTGTTTTGAGAATTCGCCGATTAATAAGCCAATGCATCCAATGCCTTAATATGAGACAAGTAACGGATGTTGCTTGCTTCCTTCATCATCGTGGCCGGCAAGCCGCGCAGTTGAGAGTTGCTTGCGCCAATGGTAGCTACTGCATCTTTGCGGCCGAGGCTCGCCAGGGTACCGGAATTGACCGGGCTAAATCCTTCCAGATGCTTGCCGGTTAAGGAAGCATACAGGTTGTAGCCGATCAGTTCGCCCATCTGCCAAGCGATTTGTGCAGTTGGCGGGTAAGGACGTCCGTCCGCGCCGAAATAAACCGCGCTGTCGCCGGCTACGAATACATCTTTATGCGAAGTGGATTGCAAGAATTCGTTAACGGTCGCCCGACCGCGGTTGACTTCCAGGCCCGATTCGCCGACAAGCGGATGACCTTGCACGCCGCCGGTCCAAACGAACGTATTGGCTAAGATCTTTTGTCCGTCTTTCAGATCGATCGCGTTGCCTTCGACATTCGTAACAGGCAGTCCGGTCAGGAATTTGACGCCGCGTTTTTCCAAACTAGCCGTGGCGCGTTCAATCAGCACATCCGGCAGAACCGGCAGGATCTTCGGACCGGCTTCAACAAGCATAAGCTGGATTTCGGATTGATCTACGCCGTATTTTTTGCTCAGCTCCGGCAATTTATCGGCAATTTCACCGACCAACTCTACCCCGGTCAATCCACCGCCGCCAATGAGGATAGTAGCGTCAGCAGCATTTTTCGTTTTGGCATATTCCGCGATCTTGTCTTCGATATGACGATGAATGCGGTTCGCATCCTCCGCGGATTTGAGCACCATGCTGTACTGTTCAAGCCCCGGAATACCGAAGTAAGCGGTGATGCTGCCAAGGCCGACAACGAGCGCGTCATAAGAAAGAAGCGTTCCGTCGGACAGTTTTACTTCCTTTCCGTCTACCGAGAATCTCTCGACTTTGGCGACGCGAAGATCAATGTCCTTTCCTTTAAACAGCTTCTCCAGCGGCAAAGCCACTGCGCGTTCGGAAATGCTGCCTGCAGCAAGACGATGCAACTCAGTAATGATTTGGTGTGTTGGATACTGGTTGACTACGGTGACCCGCGCTTCTTCCTTGGTCATATATTTACGTACGTTCAAAGCGCTCAATACGCCGCCGTAACCCGCACCCAGAATGACAATATGTTTAGACATAGTAATTCTCCGTCCTCCGTTCTGACAAATTAAGATGTTGGTACATAGGATATAGCTGATTTATTTTTGTCGGCTCTTCTCGCCGGCAACTTGAAGGTAAGCATTAACGAAACGGAACAGCTTTTGAGCTTCCGGATCTTTAAGCATTTTGAGCAAGCCGAAAAGACCGATAACTTCCGTGCTCTCATCGGCGCGGTCTTTGGCTTCAATAACAGTAGCCGCTAGATTCTTTACTTTGTCTTTTACCGGTCCGGCAATTTCCGTAATCGCCCCGATGGTGTCGCTCTTTAGCGTTTCATCCGAAGCTACGGTTTTAGCAAAATCATAAGATTTCGTCATCAGATTAACCAGTTCGGTTAATTTAGGCAGCTGCTGAACAAGGACTGTCAAGGATTCCTGAACCTCAGGCTTGAGCAGTTGATCAACGATATCGCGCTGAGCGTTTCCGCTGGACGAGACCGTCGTTTCTGGTACAGACTTTGTTTCTGTGATCGGTTCTGACATACCAATTCTCCTTTGCAATAAGCCATAGTGCTTGAATTTTGGGGTCGATCAGGGCCCCAATTCCCTCACAACTTTACTAAGTTAGTGAAAAATTGAACAATTAAGCAGTAAACAACCCGATATTGATTGTATCATATTTTCAATAAAAATAGTCATTAAGTATTAAACTTAATGACTATAATCAGTGAATTTTATCATAGTTTGTCCTGTTTCACTCAAGCTATTCTGCTTTTTTGGCCGTTTACGGGCGATTTTCTGCACATTTCAGCGCATATTTATTCTTTACTTGCGGTTCCTAAATCGGGGGCCATTTCTTGCAAAAAATCATAAAATAATTTCTCCGTGGGAGGAAGTTCCCGGTTTGCGGGAATAATTACCCCCACATCTCTCGTGACATGCGGCTCCGTAATTGGCAGAATTACTATGGACGAAGCGATATGTTCACTGAGCGCAATCTCCGGCAGTACGGTAAGTCCAAGGCCGGCGGAGACCAGTCCCTTAATGGCGTCCAAATCGTCGCCCTCAAACTTCACCTTAGGCCGGAAGCCGATATTGGCGCAGGCCTTGACCACAATGTCCCTAAGCACAAAGCCTTCCGGAAACAAGACAAACAAATCCTCTTTCAACTCATTCAGTTTGACCGAGGTTTGCCCTGCCAGATGGTGCCCGGCTGGGAGCAAGGCTGCAAACTTCTCCTCAAAGAGGATAACACCTTTGATTAGCGGTTCATTTTGTGGCACAGGCCCCATAATCGCCAAATTCATATCGCCCTTGGCCACCCACTCTACCAACTCCTTGTAAGAGCCGTGTTGCAGTTGGAAATGAACCGACGGATAGCGTTCGCGAAAGGCGGAAACCACCTTTGGAATCATTTGCGCGGCCATGCTGCTGGGAAAACCGATCCTAACGATCCCTCGTTCCGGGTCCAGATACTCGCTGATTTCCTGCTGGGCATTTTCTATCACCTTCATGAGATGTTCCATATGCTCCAGAAACAGCCGCCCGATCGGCGTCAGCTTTACCTTACGGCCTTCGTGGATGAACAAATCCACCCCAAGCTCCGACTCCAGCTTGAATATTTGCCGGCTTACCGCCGACTGGGAAACATGCAGCGCATAAGACGCCTCGGTTACATGCTCCAGCTTTGCGACCTCGATGAAATATTGGATTTGCCTCAGTTCCACTTCGCCACCCCCGACTCCTGCCGATATCTCACGTAAAATAATATTTTAAATTCAGTATGTTAAAAAAACACTTCCACATCATGTAATATTAATTTAATTATCCCCCATTATATCGGGTAAGCTCCAGGAACGGAAGTCTTAAACACTTTTCCTAGCGTTTATCTTATCCCGGACCAGCCCGGTAAATTCCAATAAGATAGCTAAATGGCGAATAGCAGGTTTATGCAGATCCTTCTCCGGTAAAATCAATCTGATCCCACGACGTCTAAACTTGAAATCCGGAGCGGACAGCCTCGCTGCAGGACAAAGCATCGACCTACCGATCCGTATTTCCAAGACGCTCCCAAGCTGATCGGCTACATCGACGACACGCTGGTTTGGGGAACGGAGCCGTTAAACCGGCGCCGGCAGATTAAAAAAACGGTTAGGCAAGGGGGGAATGCGCCCCTTGCCTAACCGTTCTTCTTTGTATATCCGCATTAGCCATGAATTCGAGAGAGAAGGTTGAGTATCGAGAACCTTGGCGGAATCCCTAAGCTGGCAGATGCGTGAATTCTGGAGCTTCCGCTGATATTAGCTGTAAAACCTACAGTTATTTTGGCCGTTGATCTCCATCCACATCATTTAACTGGAAAACATACAGTTAATTTAACCGAATTGGCTCTTATGCAGTTCCATGTAGTGAATTAACTGGAGGTTTTCCGGTTAATTCACCGATAAGCCGATTACGGACTTAAATAACTGGAGGTTTTCCAGTTATTTAAGTCCGTAAAGTAGCTTGGAGATAAACGTCCGCGTAACCTCGCACACAACTCAGGCGTACCTCAGAAGCACCTCTCAGTGCCTTGATGTAACTTGATATAACTTATGTGCCTTGATGTACCTCTGACATATCTCGGACAAACTTACGACTAACCTGAGACTATCCGCACAATAACCGCACACTGGTTTTGACTACCCGCTCACTTCCGCAATAGCCACGCACTACCAGCAAGGATTAACCTTCCTTCGGACAGTCCAGGTGATACAGATTGCGGTATCGCGGTTCGCGCTCCATCAGCTCTGCATGGGTGCCGCGCATCAGGATGCGGCCATGCTCCATGAAGATAATCTCATCCATCTGTTCCGCATAGACCAGATGATGCGTTACCCAAACGAGCGTCTTGCCCGCCGTCGACCGAAAAATGGTCGACAACAGCTCGCGCTCGGTACGCGGATCGAGCCCTACCGTGGGCTCGTCGAGGATCAGCACCGGCGTGTTCTGCAGCAGTACGCGCGCCAAGGCGACGCGCTGCCGCTCTCCGCCGGAGAAGCGCTGGCCGGTCTCCCGCATCGGCGTATCCAGCCCCTGCGGGAGACCGGCGACCAGCTCCGCAAGCTGCGCCTGCTCCGCTGCGCGGGCAAGCTCCTCCATCTCCGCGTCCGGACGACCGAGCCGGATATTGTTCGCCACCGTGGTGTCGAACAAATGCGGGCTCTGGTTCAGCACGGAGATGATCCGCGGGATGCCGTCATCGCCGTAATCGGCGGACGGCACGCTGTTGATGGTGACCGCGCCCCCCGTAGGGGCGATGGCTCCCTGGATCAGCTTCAGCAGCGTCGATTTGCCCGCTCCGCTGCGGCCGATAACGGCGATCCGCTTACCCTGCGGGATATCCAGCGTCACGCCGTCAACGGAATTCCCGTCGCCGACGCCATAGGCGAAGCGGACTTGTTCCAGCCGCAGATGCGCGCTGCCGGCTGCAGCAGCAACCGCTTCCGGGGAAACGGCGACTTTAGCCGCCGAAGCCCCTGAAGGAGCGGCGCTATCCCGGCCCGAAATCCGGTCCAGCCGGTTCAAGGACTCCCGGTACTCGGGAAGACGCTGAACCGCCTCGGAAACCGGGAGGAACGCATCGGCCAACGGAAAAACGACCAGCACGAAGGCCGCGATCAGCGTATAGTCGATCTGCCCGGCCTCCGCCTGCGCACCGGACCAATAAATCATCGACACGACCGCAATCCCCACTACGAGCTGTCCGATCAGAACCCGCCAGCGAGCCCAGGCTCGAAGCTTGCGCTCCTTACGCATGACGGCTTCTTCATCCTGTTCATACTCGCGCAGAAAATCGGCCGATCTTCCGCTGATCACCCAGTCCCCGATCCCCATCACGGCATCGGTCAGCTTTTGATATAGGCCGTTCCGTTCCTGTTTCACTTGCGTGTCCATCTTCCGCGTCAGTTTCAGCGAAATATAAGGAAGCACCGCGACGAGTACGAAAATATACAAAGCGATCAATAAAGCAAACGTCCAGTCGAAGAAACCGAGCGCAATCACCGCCGCAGCATACAGGAACAGGGCGACCAGACTAGGAAATACCGTGCGGATATAAACGTTCTGCAATTGCTCGATGTCATCGGCCAGCGCACCGAGAATGTCCCCCGTCCGGTAGCGGGATCGGATGAACAAGGCCTGCGGTTCAAGAACGCGATACAACCGCACCCGCATCTTGGAGAGAATCCGCAATACCGCGTCATGGCCGACAAGCCGCTCCACGTAATGGATGACGGCCCGCCCGATGCCGAATGCCCGAACGCCGACAATAGGCACGTACACGAGCAGCACGTTGTAAGGCATCGTGGCCGACTTGGAAATCAGAAAGCCCGAAGTAAACATGAGCATCGAAGCTGTTAACAGCGTCAGAACGCCAAGAATCAGGTAAAGCGCAAAGCGGCCGCTGTACATCCGAAAATACGGGGTGATCCATGGTTCCCGCTGCGCAAGTTGCCCCTTTTGCCCCTGCTGTCCCTGTCCCTTCATCGCAATCCCTCCCGCTGCAGTGCGGCCAATTGATAATAAGCGCCATGGCGCGCCATAAGTTCTTTATGGGTGCCCGTCTCGGCCACTCGCCCCTGATCCATCACGACGATCTCGTCCATATCCCGCATCCAGTGCAGGCGATGCGTCGCCAGGATGACGAGCTTCCCTGCAAACAGCGGAAGCATCGTCTCTTTCAATTCATACTCCGTCTCGATATCGAGGTGCGCGGTCGGCTCATCAAGCAAAATCACCGGCCGCTCGCTCAGCAGCGCCCGGGCCAGCGCCACGCGCTGCTCCTGCCCACCGCTGAGCGGACGCCCCCCGCCGCCGATGGGCTCATCCAGCCCGCCGGGCAGGCTTGCGATCAGCGCGCCAAGCCCGGCGGCCTCCGCCGCCGCTTTCACATCGCCGGGCGAAGCGTCCGGCTTGTTGAAGGAAATATTGTCAGCCAGCGAGCCGCTGAAAATATAAGGCTTCTGCGGAATGTATGTAATCTGCTTCCGCCAATCTTCCGGGCTCAAATCGCCCAGTACCGTGCCGTTCAGCTCAATGCTTCCCGCCGTCGGGCGCAGAAATCCGCCGAGCACATCGATCAGTGTCGATTTGCCGGCACCGCTCTCGCCGATAACGCCGATCTTGCGCATCCCGCCGATCTCCAGATCTACACTGTCCAGAGACGGACGCGTTTCCGATCCGCCCGCTTCCTCCGTTATCCCGGCTATATCGGCCTTTTCCCGATCTCCGGCACCATCGGCAGAATCCCTTTCCGCCTCATGCGTCATGCCCACGCCGCGCAGCATCAATGTACTCTGCGGCGTCCACTTCATATCGGCGCCCGCCGGAACCGGCGCCGCCTTGGCCGCCTCTTTCTCCGCGGACGCGATGATCGCCTCCATCGCTTCGCCGGCTTCTTTGCCGTCCAGCGTCGCGTGGAAGTCGGCGCCGACCATCCGCACCGGCAAGAAGTATTCCGGCGCCAAAATCAACACCGTCAGCGCCGGCAGCAGTTCGATCTGTCCCTTCACCAGCGGCAAGCCCAGGCTTACCGCCACGGACGCCACGGACAGCATCGTAAAGAAATCCAGCGCAAACGAGGACAGGAACGCGACGCGAAGCGTCCGCATCGTCGCGGAACGGTAGGAATCGCTGACCCGGTCAATGGAATCGATATGATTCTTGCTGCGTCCGAGAAACTTCAACGTCTCCAACCCGCGCAGCGAATCGACAAAATGATTCGACAGCGTGCGGTAGGTCTTTAACTGGCGTTCCGTCTGCTTGCGGGCAGCCAAGCCGATCAGGATCATAAAAATGATCAAAATCGGCAACGTCACTAGCAAGATGACCGCCGAGGTCTTGTTCAGGGTAAACACGTACAACCAAACCAACGCCGGAGTAATCCCCGTCGCCAGCATCCTCGGCAGAAACAGCTCCAGGTAGTTACGGAACTTCGTTACACCCTCAAGAACGAGGGTAACGAGATTTCCCGTGCCTTCCTGACCGGCAAAGCGCGGACCCAGCTCAAACAATTTGGTCAACACCTGTTTGCGCAGGGACTGCCCGGTCACTTCGGCAAACCGGTAGGCCGTCTTCTGCATCAGCAGCCCGCTTCCCTGCCGGGCCATAAAAGCAAGCAGGAACAGGCCGACCCCGCCGGCTTGTTCCTGCAGCTTGGCGCCGGCAAACAGGGCGGAGATGACCTCCGCCAACCATTTTGCCTGCAATATGATAGCTATGGTTTGAATCAGGGTCAGGCCGGCCATGATGGCAAGAACCGGCTTGATCCCTTTGTATTTCATTAGTCCGCGACCCATTAGTACTCCAAATGCTCCTTTTCATGAACACGTTTATGGAAAACAAAGTAGCTCCAGATCTGATATCCCAGTACGAACGGCAGCAGTGTCAAGGCTACGATCGTCATGACTTTCAACGAATATTGGCCGGATGCCGCATTAGTAATTGTTAGTGAAAACGTCTCGCTGATTGAGCTGACCATGACCCGCGGGAACAAACCGACGAATACGGAGGAGATCGAGAGCGCGATGAGCGCGCCCGTCATGCCGAATGCCCAGCCGTCCCTTTGTTTGGACATGAACATTCCCGCGAGCAGGAAGCAGACCAGGCCGACTACAGCAAGCAGTCCCAGGACCAACCCACGAACTTCGAACACGTCCGTCTGGAAATAAGTCATTATGGCAAAAATAACAAACAAGGCTGCCAACGGAATCAATAGTTTCTTGGCCAGTTTCCGCGCACGCTCTTGCAAGGAACCGGTCGTCCGCAGTGATGCGAACATGAGCCCGTGGACCAGGCAAAGCACGACGACGGTAATTCCGCCTACTAATGTATATATATTAACCATATCCAACAGACCGGCTTTCATTTCCATGTCGCCGTCAATCGGCAAACCTTTCATCAGGCCGGAAAAAACGACCCCCAGCAGGAACGGTGGCAGGAGGCTGCCGAGGAAAATCGCCACGTCCCAGGTACCTTTCCATTTCCCGTTCGCTACTTTCCCACGGAATTCAAACGCCACCCCGCGGGCGATCAAGGCAAGCAGAAGCACTACGAGCGGGGTATAATATCCGCTGAACATCGTGGCGTACCAGTTCGGGAATGCCGCGAACATCGCGCCGCCCGCGGTCAGCAGCCACACTTCGTTAGCGTCCCAGAACGGGCCGATGGAGTTGATCAGCACGCGCCGCTCCATATCATTTTTGGCAAGAAAACGAGTGCTCATTCCGACGCCGAAATCAAATCCTTCCAGGAAGAAGAAACCGATGAACAATACGGCCACAAGCACAAACCAGAGTTCATTAAGAGACAGCATGGTATCCCTCCTTAGAGTATGGATCCGACGAGTGATCGTCGATGTTCTCGGCATACGGCCCCTTCTTGATCGTCTTCACGAACAAGTAGATCATCACAATCGCCAGCGCGGTGTAAATCGTGCAGTAGGCGATCAGGGAGAACAACAGTTGGCCTGAAGTAACGCTCGGCGAAACGCTGTCCTTCGTCTGCATATAACCGAATACCGTCCACGGCTGACGCCCGAATTCCGTCATCACCCAGCCAGCCGTATTTGCAATAAACGGAAGCGAAATGCCCCACAACATGCAGCGGTAGAAAAATTTATTCGGTTTTTCCAGCTTTTTGCGCCAAGCCAGATACGCCCCGTACATTCCGAGCAGAATCATCAGACAGCCGGCGACGATCATGATCCGGAAGCTCCAGAAGGTCGTGCGGACCGGAGGAATGTAGTCGCCAGGGCCATAGGCTTGTTCATACTCCGCTTGCAGTTGGTGCATGCCTTTGACTTCACCGGAGAACGAGCTATAAGACAAAAAACTGAGCAAATAAGGAATCTTGATTTCAAAATTGTTCTTTTCATTGTCGGAATCGATATGAGCGTATACCGTCCACGGAGCAGGGTCGCCGCTCTTGCCCCAAAGCCCTTCGGAAGCCGCCATTTTCATCGGTTGGGTCTTCACCAGGTATTGCGCCTGCTGATGGCCGAACAACGCGGTGGCGAAGGAGGCGGTCAGGCCGACGATGATAGCGATCGTAAACGATTTTTTGAAAAATTGCACATCCTGCTTGCGCAGCATTTTATAGGCACTGATGCCCGTAATCATGAATGCGCCCGTGGCAAAGGCACCCAGCACGGTATGCGGAAATTCCACCCACAATTGGCCGTTGCCGATCAGGGCAAAGAAATCGTTCATTTCTGCACGCCCATTGTTGATCTCAAAGCCAACCGGTCTTTGCATGAAAGAGTTGGCGGCCAAAATCCAGAATGCCGATGCGGTTGTTCCGAGCGCCACCAGCCAGATGCAGACCATGTGGACCTTTTTGGACAACCGGTCCCAGCCGAAGATCCACAGCCCGATGAAAGTGGACTCCATAAAGAAGGCAAACAGGGCTTCCACCGCCAGAGGCGCGCCAAAAACGTCACCTACAAACCGTGAGTAGTCCGACCAGTTCATCCCGAACTGGAATTCTTGAATAATCCCTGTGACAACGCCGACGGCAAAGTTGATCAGGAACAATTTCCCCCAGAACTTCGCCATCCGTTTGTATTCCTCTTTGCCTTTGACGACATACATGGTCTCCATAATCGCAACCAAGAGCACCAGACCGATGGACAAAGGAACGAAGAAGAAGTGGAAAATGGTTGTCGCCGCAAATTGAAGTCGTGCCAGCACTAACACATCCATGATTTTTCTTCCCTCTTTCTCACACAATATTAATTCTTAACTAATGTGAATTCTATCACGGAATTATGAAGATACACGGGTAAAAAGTAATAATTTTGTGACAAGAATCACATGATAGATGTCACAATCGTGAACAAAGTTAAAAAAACCTTGCTGCGCCGCTGACTTTTCATTTCGGGTCACGGTTGTGAAAAAACTGTGTCAGCCGTAAATCATCTAGATTTCCGTCCGTCCACCATATGCCGGATCGTCAGTACCGGATGGGACCACAGCATGCGGGGACCGGCATATCGCATCACCTCTTTGATCATTTCCCGCGGATCCGGGGCGTAGCAGTGGACCGGACAGTCCACGCAGGTCGATTTTTCTTCCCCGAAACGGCAGAATGACAACCGGTTCATGGCGTAACGGTGCATCTCCCGGCAATCCGGGCATAACCCGCCTTGCTTTTGTTCCTTTCGATGCTTGCCTTTGCAGAAAATTTCGATCATGTGTCCGACCGTCGCCTTTTCCCGGCGGATTCTCGTTCCTTCCTGACGATGTTCCCGTCCGGGTTCTCTAGTCCTCCTGTCCATCTCCAACCTCCGATTATGACTTGCGATTTTGTATTCGTAACTCTCCGGTCACGGCAATTTTGCGGTAAAAGCTTTTTGCCACAGGATCCAGTTGGCGGCCAGCAGCAGCGCCGCGTACACATAGGTGCCGAAACTGATCATAGTAGCCACATAATGCACCAGCGCGAAGGCCGACAGCAGCAGCATAAGCGGAATCATGCGCAGGCCTTCGCTCTGCTGCGCCGTTTCAAACCGTTCGGAGAACGGCAGTGCTTTGCTCAGATAAGCAAAACAAATCACGGTATAGACTAAAATGGCGAGGCCGGCTACGATCAAATCCGGAACAACCCCGGCGCCGAACAGAATGGCAAAGATGACGGCCTCCGCCGCATACAGGGGCAAAATGAGCCGGACCACGGCGGCAATCAGAGTCCCCCGGTAAACCGGAACCCGATCCCCGATCGGCAAAACCCGGTAAATCCAGGCCGCCTTGTAGCTTCCCGAATATTTGAGCATTAAAAGAACGCTCGGCACCAGCAGGGCGCAAAAATAAATAAACAGATACAGCTTACTCCCCGGAAGTCCCGAGATTCCGCCCTCCGTGCCGTTCGTAAACAAAAAAATGAAAGGGAAAATCAGCGAAAATCCAATGGAAGGATACACCTTTAGCTTAAATTCGCGTTCATTTCCCATCATCGTCCAGGCAAACCGAAAAAATACTTGTTCCTGCGGGCTCGAGCACAGCAGGCGGGATATCGCCTTCAGCCCTTTTCCCGCACTCTCTTTTTTGCGGCTGCCCGGGTCGGACAGCTTCTGCAGATTCTTTTCCAGCGAAGGCATCAGTTTCAGATACAACAGGAAGGCCAGCACCGGAACGGCTAAAGCCAATAATGAAAGCAAAAGAAACAGCGGATTCCCGTCCCTGTGCAGCATCGTCTCGAACGGTGCGCCGAACCACAGCGGAGGAAGGGCGAACTGCCACCATTTTGGCTGGAACGCCGCCTGCTGCATATCCACGAAATCGAAAAGCCGAATCAGCAACTGGTACCCGAGCGCGATGGCGATGGTGAGTCCGATTTGCACATAATTGATGAAGTCCTTCAGCTTCTCCCCGTCAAAAAATTTAAGCACGCCCAGATAAATCAGCGCCGTAATTACGACGATTAAGAGGTCCATCAAGACCAATTCCACCGCGAACAGCAGGAAAAATCCGACTCCGTGCCGCACAAGCCCTACTCCCAGCGGAACGATCGCAATTGCCCCGGTAAGAAAAAACATATAAAAACAGATATGAAGCATCTTCGCCATCGCAATGGTTCTACGGTTCACCGGTTTCGTGGATAAAATGTTGCGGTCCCGGATATCCAGCAGCACGGAGGAGAAGTCCGATATTAACGAAGTCATGATCATGAACATAAAAATGCCGAAAACGAGGCTCATCTGAAAAATAAAGTTATCCCCGAGGGCCACGAACATGGAACTGAACGCCCCGAAAATCAGGTACAGCCACAAGGAGCCGAAAAACTGGTTTTTTTCCGTCCCGCCGTCTTCCCCATCCTTTTTCCGGGACTTGCCGATAATCGTGGGCACTCTTCTTCCGTCCATCGTCAGCTTGACTTGGAGAATGCGCCGCATCACGGGATAATCCACCCCTATTTTTCCGAAACCGCCTTTGAACCGGTCCAGCACCCGCAACAAACTCGACTCGTTCATCGGCTACACCTCTTGCACGATCGCCACGAACTGCTCCGCGATCTCCCGATGCTCGTTAAATCCGGTCAACTGATTGAAGATCTGCTCCAGCGACCCTTCCTGGCTCTGGCCCTTCAACTGCTCGAAGCTGCCGTCCGCCACGATGCGTCCCCCGTCCAGCAGAATGATCCGGTCGCTGATCTTTTCCACGACGTCCATAATGTGCGAGGAATAGAAGACTGTTTTCCCTTGAGCGGCCAACAGGGCAAGAATTTCCTTCACAACCATCACGCTGTTGGCATCCAGCCCGCTCAGCGGCTCGTCGAGGAACAGAATATCCGGATTATGCAGCAGGCTGGAAATAATCAGCACCTTCTGCTTCATTCCTTTGGAAAAGGTGGCTATCCGCACGTTGAACACACCCCTCAGCCCGAACATTTCCATCAGGCGCTTCGCTTTGCTCTCCGCCTCCATGAAACTCAGGCCGTACAGCTCGCCTATAAACGTCAGATACTCCCGCGCTGTCAGCGTATCGTACATTTCCGCAACTTCCGGCACATAGCCGATGCGCTTCTTGTACTCCACTCCGCCGTCGCTCGGGCTTGCGCCGAAAATCCGGACTTCGCCGGTGTATCCTTCGACGAGGCCCAACATAATTTTTACCGTCGTGCTCTTGCCCGCCCCGTTAGGGCCGATGTATCCGATGATTTGCCCGGGATGCACGTCCAAATCGATGCCGTTCAAGACATAGCTGTCCGCAAACTTCTTTCTTAAATCCCGTAAAGTAATGACAGGACTGTTGTCAATAGTCATATTCCCACCCTCTCCGTTATAAATCATATCTTTGTCCTGACTACGATTAGATTGGATTTTTTTCAACCGAATTCCAATAAAGTCTCCGCACATAGTTTAATGCCTGGAAATTGTCCAATTGAAGCACCTATCTTTAAAAAATCCAGGAAGTCCCATATATAACATTACTGCAAAGAAAGACGGAACCCTTCCGGATTCCGTCTTTCTTTGTGTTTTATTTGGTTCAATTTCCGTTTATGCCTCTTGATCTTGACTTCCCGCCGCCGGAATGAAGCCGCTGATATCCACGCCCAGGCCTTGCGCGAGGCGCATGCCATAGCCGACATCGGCCCGGAAGAAGTTGCAGATGGCACGCAGCCGGGTTTGCTCCGTCGTTTGCTTCAAATCATTCACCAGGTTGCCAATCAGGTTCGCCTGCTCTTCCGGGGTAAAGCTGCGATACAATTCGCCTGCTTGGGTGAAATCATCTGTCCTGGCGATTTTTTCGCGGCCGATATGTCCGTTCACCGACACGACGCTGTCGCTGTAGCCCGGGTCCTCTTTCGGGCTTCCGTCCAAGCTGTTCGGCTCATAGTTGACCGGCGAGAGATCCTGCATCACGTTCATGAGACCGTCCCGCTGATGATTGCGAACCGGTGCGTACGGGCAGTTGACCGGAATTTGCAAATAGTTGGCGCCAAGTCGGTAACGCTGGGTATCCGGGTAGGAGAACAGCCGGCCTTGCAGCAATTTATCTTCCGACGGCTCGATCCCCGGCACCAGCACGCTTGGAGAAAATGCGGATTGTTCCACTTCGGCAAAGAAATTTTCCGGATTGCGGTTCAGTGTCATCGTACCAACCGGAATGAGCGGGTAATGAGACTCCGACCACACTTTCGTTGGGTCCAGCGGATCGTAGCTCCACAGATCGACGTCTTCGATCGGCATCAACTGTACGTTCAGCTCCCACTGCGGGAAGTTGCCCTGCTCAATCAGATCGTGCAAGTCGCGCGTCGCATGGTTGAAATCGCCGCCTTGCACTTCGCGCACTTCGTCCGCCGACAAGTTCACCACGCCCTGCTTCGACTTCCATGTGTACTTGACGTAGGTGATTTTCCCTTCGGCATTGATCCACTTAAATGCATGTACGCCAAACCCGTCCATTTGCCGGTAGTTTGCCGGCGTGCCGTTATCCGAAAACACCCAGGTCATCATGTGCGTCGATTCCGGCGACAGCGACATGAAGTCCCAATAGCGGGCCGGGTCCTGAATATTCGTATCCGGCGCGGGCTTCAACGAATGGACCATATCAGGGAACTTGATCGCGTCACGAATGAAAAATACCGGCAAATGATTCCCGACCAGATCATAGTTGCCTTCCTCCGTATAAAACTTCACCGCAAACCCACGCGGGTCGCGAGCCGTCTCCGGCGAACCTTGACCATGGATCACCGTCGAGAAGCGGACGAACACCGGCGTTTCCCGTCCTACTGCCTGCAGGAAATGCGCCTTGGTAAATTCGGACATACCGTGCTCGGTAACGAATACCCCGTGAGCCCCCGCACCCCGTGCATGGACGACGCGTTCAGGAATCCGCTCCCGGTCGAAGTGGGCGATTTTCTCGAGTAAATGGTAATCCTCCAGCAGCGTCGGACCGCGTTGTCCCGCCGTCCGCGAGTTCTGATTGTCCCCTACTGGCGCTCCCTGATTCGTAGTCAACTGATTATTCATCTATAAATCATCCTTTCGAATTTAATTACTATTGGATTTAGACTTAATCTAAGTTCTGAATTAAATTCTAACATGCCCGCATGTCAATTGGCATGAAGGTTAGATGAGAGGTTGATGAATAAATCTGGATTATTATATAAGGAGAATTCAGGAATCATTCCCAGATTAGAAAAAATATAAATTAGATCAGAGTGCTTTATGAATAGTGGAAAGGAAGCATGTTCCAATAAAACAAGTACACCGTACAAAATACCGTAATGCCTGCAATGAAGACCCGGCCGGCGATTGTCCATTTTCCTAAGGCCCGATTCGAAAGTGCGCCCACCAGCATATAGACGGCTATACCGAACGCGACAAGAGGTAAGGAGCCTATACCCCATCTGTACCATAAAGGAAAACCGTAGGTCACTTTCATCAAGCCATAGATCACCTGCACGGGCAAGTAAACGGCAAAAAGGAGAGATATCGCGGCAATCTTGCCGGAGATCGGACGTTTCCCTTTTCTAATGAACCGGACCAAGTAGCGGACTAGATAAACGACCGCCAGCCCTATCCAAAAGCAGCAGATTCCCGCTAAGACCATTAGTAGAGTGGACGACTGCCGCCAAAATCCCGTCTTCTCCAAGGTAGCGCTGTCGATCCCGGTCATTTTCCATGTCCCTTCCACTTGGTGAAACCATAGTTTCTGGCTTCCTCCCTGTTCGCGGAAGACCTGATCGCCGATGGAGTAAAAGGTTCTATGCTCCACTTTCCCGCTGCCCAGCGGGAAGACGCCGCTCACCTCCAGCTTGTTGCCCGCCGGTTTTACATCAAAGCTGTTTCGCTCAAAAAATGTGATCCATTTCCCCCAGCCATGCTGCGGACTCAAGCGGTAGGCGTACCGGCCTTCATACTGCTTCAAATCACCGGCCGAAACTTCCGGTTCTTCCGGAACAGCTCCTCCATCCATTAGCTTTTCAATGCCCCCGATCACTTGCTCATAAAGCAGACTCCCGCCTTCGCCCGTGTTCACGACGACATAAATACCAACCCGTTCGGAAGGGATTAATACCATCTTGGACGAGAAACCCTCCACATCTCCCGTATACCACAATATAGGCATTCCGTTAGCCAGTTTTCCTCTCATAAGACCATAGCCGAAACCATCCAACTGGGGATGAGCGGTGTACTGAAGATCTTGCATGGACTGGATTGTCTCGGGTTTCATAATCGCCTGCCCCTTATATAGCCCTTGGTTAAGCTGGGCTACCATAAAATGCGCAAACTCATTCGGCACCACATTGATCGCGCCGCCTCCCGGTATATTGAAATGCTCATAAGGCAGAAGCCGATAATTCCCCTCTCCCGCATACTGATAGGACTTGGGGACGACGCTGCCTTTTTCCATAGAGACGCTCGGCATCCCAAGCGGCTTGAATAGTTGCTCGGTCAGATAGTCGTTTAACGTCTGTCCGCTGGTTTGTTCGATCAGATTTCCAACCAATCCGAAATTTATATTATTGTAATCGTATTGTTCGCCAGGCTCCCGGACAGGCGATTGTTTCAAAAAATACTGCCGTAAAAATTCACTCGCCGGAACCGTCTTCCCTTCGGATAGGGAAACGACATTATACATCACCTGGTCCAGTCCCGAGGTATGGGTCAGCAGATCGTGAAGCGTTATCGGCCGTTTTCCGAAAACGGGAACCTTGAAGGTTTTTAGATATTGGTTAATATCCGTATCGGTCGACAAAAGCCCCCGCTCCACTTCTTGCATGACGGCCGCGGCAACCATCGGTTTGGTCAATGATCCGATGCGTATCAACGTGGATGCCGGGTCCATCGGAACCCGATGTTCGACATCCCCGTACCCATACCCTTTGCTGAACAGAATGTCGTCTCCCTGCGTCACTACAACGGCGGAGCCCGCGATGTGCAGTTTATCCATATTTGCTTCCATCACGTTATCCACGACCTGCTCCAGTTGGTCCGCAGTCAAGGTTGTGTCGGGAGCTGCATTTACTACGGTCGCCGCGCCCCCCGGCAAGATCAATCCGATCCACAGGATCAAAAGCCAATAAGCAATTCGTTTCATGGTAATCCCTCCCCTGGCTAAGACTATCCTCCTATCCTTTCAGTAGCATTTCAGCAATCTTAAATTAACCTTAAGAAAAAGGATTGTAGAGGTGGCACAGAGAAACAAACTAGCGAAAGAGATACTATCCTGAGAGAAGAGCTACTGAACCGGAAGGAGTTGAGGGAAGTGAACCGAACCGTACTGCTGGTAGACGACGAACCGGAAATTGTTGAGCTGTTAAGGCTGTTTTTGGAGCGGGATGGCCTTGATATTTTGGAGGCGGGAAATGGAGAAGAAGCGTGGCGGTGCATACGGGAAAAGAAAATAGATCTGGCGGTCATCGATATTATGATGCCCAAGCTGGATGGGGTGCAGCTCCTGAAATTGCTGCGGACCGAATACAAGCTGCCGGTTATTTTGCTATCCGCCAAAAACCAGGACAGCGACAAAATACTCGGGCTGCATCTGGGCGCCGATGATTTCATAGCCAAGCCCTTTAATCCGCTTGAGGTGGTGGCCCGAATTCAAGCTATACTGCGGCGGACTTATGAATTCAACGAAACGGCGGAGGTCCCGGAGCAACTGAGCATCGGAAACCTGGTTCTTGATCATAGGGACTGCGTCATCTATAAAGACGGGCGCGAAATTCCTTTGACGTCCATTGAATACAAATTGCTTACGGCCTTTATGCAATCGCCCGGCCGTATTTTCACCAAGCAGCAATTATTCGAACAGGTTTGGTCCGACTATTATTACGATGATGCCAATACGATCATGGTCCACATCTCCAGACTGCGCGAGAAAATCGAGGATACGCCGAAACACCCTTTCTATATCCAAACCGTTCGCGGAATCGGCTATAAGTTCGCCAAAAGGGATGAGCTGCCATGAAAAAGAAAAAGAAGAAGCTCTTCTCCTCCCTGACGAAATCGTACGTCTATTTCGCTTTGACGATCGGCATTGTCAATTCGGTATTGCTGGTATTTGTCGTTCATCCCGAAAGTGCCACCATTGAAATCACCCTGGGATGGCTGCTGCTGGCTTTGGCTTTGTTCG
Source organism: Fontibacillus phaseoli (assembly GCF_003337355.1). GTDB lineage: Bacteria > Bacillota > Bacilli > Paenibacillales > Paenibacillaceae > Fontibacillus > Fontibacillus phaseoli. Next base: position 39,876 of record NZ_QPJW01000011.1, read on the forward strand.
TATTAAATGTTTGGATTTACAGCCTTTGGACCGCCAAACGGATTACGACTCCGTTAGAGCAAATTGCCGCCGCCATTCAGGACATGTCCCGGGGACAATACCAGCGGCGTCTGGGTGATCAGGCAGGGTTCGAGTTCTCGCTCATCCAGCAGCAATTTAATGAAATGGCGGAGAAACTGGAAACGGCGACGGCCGAAAATCTGCGGCTGGAAAACAGCAAGCAGCGGATGCTGGTGAACCTCTCCCATGATCTCAAGACACCCATTACGACCATACAAGGATACGCCAAAGCTCTGCAATTGGGGATCGTGGAGAACGAAGAGGAACGGTCGAAGTATTTGGAGCTTATTTATAATAAATCAATATTGGTCACTTCTTTGATCGAGGATATTTTTAGCTTGTCCAAGCTGGATAGCCCTGACTATCCGCTAGAGAAAACGTCCGGCGATCTGGCCGAACTTATCCGGGAACTTGCGGCGGAAACTTACGAACAGTTTACGGATAAAGGACTTCCGCTGAACCTGCGCCTGCCCCGTCGTAAAGTTACTTTTACCTTTGACGGCAAACTTATGAGGCGGACGATATCCAATTTGCTCACCAACGCGCTGCTCTATAACCCGCCCGGCACGGAAGTCATCATTCAACTATCGGAGACGGACCATGAAGTTTGGCTGGACGTCATCGACAACGGCGTCGGAATCCCGGACGAGCTAAAGGAAGTTATTTTCGATCCCTTCGTCCGGGGGGACGCTTCCCGAAGGAGCGACGGCGGCACGGGACTCGGCCTAGCCATCGCCAAAACCACCGTGGAACTGCACGGGGGCCGGCTAACGCTGGATAACAGCCCGGGCAACACGGCATTTCAAATCGTTTTACCTAAAGATGTTGACGACAAAGACAACTGAACCCCTGCAAGAAAAACACCGTCCGGAACTTACTCCGGACGGTGTCTTGAATGTTTATTGAATCCCTTCCTGCACTTCCTTCAGCATTTCCGGTACAGACAGCAATCCGCCGCCGGATAGGTACCAGTAGTTGGCGTCGAGGTAAACGATTTTGCCGTCTTTTAATCCTTATCCAAATGATACAAATAAACATCTTCCATATTCGGCTTCACCGCGACGGATTTCCACTTATCCGGCTCATGGTCGCTCACAATGCGCACAAGTACGCCTTCCTTATCGCCCGTAATATTACTCACTTTGTACTGCTCTTTCACCTTCGGAAGCTCTTCTTCCGGAAGATGAAGCTCGAATACTTTGTCCTTTATCCCTTCCAGAATCCGGTTAGGCTCATCCTGCAGCAGCATTTTGCCTTCCTTGATCAGAACAACCTGCTTGGCGATAAACTCAATGTCCGTAACCACATGTGTTGCTAACAGAACAATCTTGTTCCGCGCGATCGTGGAAATAAAATTACGGATGCGGATGCGCTCTTTAGGGTCCAGCCCGGCGGTCGGCTCGTCCAGAATCAGAATTTGCGGATCATTCAGCAACGCCTGCGCGATTAAAATCCGCTGTTTCATCCCCCCGGAGTAAGAGCCGAGCCGCTTGCTCGCGTCCTGCTTCAGGTTCACGACCTCAAGAAGATGCTCGATTCGCTCCGCTGCATGCGGCTTCTTCATTCCTTTCAGCGCAGCCATATACCACAAAAACCGGCGACCGGAAAAATCATCGTACAGTCCTTGCTGTTGCGGCATATAGCCTAGAATATTCCGAAACTTCCAACCTAAACGCGAAATGGCTTCCCCGTTAAAAGTGACCTCGCCCGAATCCGGCTTTAAATTATCGGTCATAATATTCATCAGCGTTGACTTCCCCGCGCCATTGGGACCAAGCAGGCCAACAACGCCGGGGGTCAACTCCATGCTGAAATCGTCCAGAGCCAGCTTTTTGCCTTTATTATAATGCTTGCTGACCCGATTGACGGAAAGGTTCATTGCTCTTCACCCCCAACGCAAGAGATTTACCGTTATAGCACTGCCATGTTATCCATCCGGCCAACAACCCGATTACCGTGATCACCGAGTAGTATAGTAATACAGAGATCATAGGACCGCTCTCCGAAAATTGCATATTGAGAAATAGGATATTGTTAAAGGATAAAGTGCGGATCCCCTCCACTCCGACTCCTTGAATAAACACGGGGATCGCCGTCAAGGCTGTCGCCGCAAACAATGTAAGTGACTGGCGCTTCAAAAGAACGGATATCATCAGAACAAAATGGACGATGATGACCGATCCCCATAAAAGCAGCACATTCGTAAGAAGAACAAAGCCGAGAAGACTCATATTTATCTCCACATTTGCGAACCGCTGCAGACTCTGCACTGGGGCATGCCACAAGAGCTGGCTGTAACCGTCCAGATTGATATATCTCGGTATAATGAGGGCTAACAAAACCACTATTGCCAGCAGATAGCCGATCAAGTGCTTGTACACAAACAGCTTCCAACGTCCCTTCCTCGTACTTCTGACGACCGCAATCATCCCGGTTCGGTATTCGTTTGGAAATAACGGACTCAAGAGCAGTGTCAGCAAGACCATATATACGATGCCGACAATGGAATCCCTGAATCGATTGTCGAACAATTCCTCGGAGGTTAACTCATTGAGGAAGCTTCCCGTTATGTCTCTGGATTCTTGTAATTGAACAAGGTGGCTATATTGCTGGTAGATCTTGTTGAATGCGATTTTCTTTAAATTCAGTTCATCCAGTTCACTGCTCTTCTGGTTGTATTGCTCAAGTGTGATCTCGCCATTCTGAAATGCGACTTCATTCTGCAAGCGAACGGATCCCATATCATCATGACGCGCTTTCTCCTGTTCTATATAGGCTGCTTTCTCTTGGTCCAAAGGCCCCGAGAGCTCCCGGATATAACTGTTGTAATAATGATCGTCTTGTCCGAAACGAACCTCACTCGGGTCTATCATATAAACGCTGAACACGAGCGCGGCCGCCAGCGCAAGATAGCCTTTGCCCGTAAACAGAGCTTTTAAGGTCTCATGGATGAACAGGCGACTTGTTCCTCGAGCGCCTGCGACTTGTTCTTTCCATTTGGTCCAATATCGGGCCAGCCAGAATCCGGAATCCGCCGCATCCTGCCGGATATACAGAGCCAGGGCCAGCAACAGCAGAATAACCACAAAGCTGGTCAAACTGGCCAATGAGAGCCAGAAACGATTTACCGGATAGCCGAGCAGGTTCAGGTTTTGATACAAGCCAAGCAAGCCGAATGTATCGAAATAAGCAAATAGATTTATATATTTTAACAGTCCCAGCGGGGAAAGCGGATGAATACTTTTATAGGCAATATAACCGCAGCCCAGACACAAGCCCACAACAACATATGCTTTACCGACATGCCGGATGGCAATGAATAATACGGCGAGAACTAGCGATAACAGCACCGCAGCCAGCATTTTCAAACCTACAAAGGCCATCAGGTATTGAAGTACAGACAACTGCATATTGGCATATTTAAACGTAGGCATGGATTGGATATAGCGCGATAAATCCCCGAAGCCGTAAATCCTGCCGGCAATAAACAGGATGGTGCCGTAAAATAGTGCCGCGATCAGGACGGTCATCCCGATCAGCGCAATCACCTTGGCCAAGGCGGTTGGCAAGCGTCCCTTCCGGTTGGTACGAATAATTCGGAGCAATCCGCGTTCTCTCTCCTGCACAAACAGATAGACGCAGAGCAGAAAAATCATAATGCCGGTCATCAGATCGCTGGGCTTATATTGCGTCACCGTTACTATTCCGTTCTCCAGCCCAATGTCGAGTGGAATAGATTTCAAGTGATCAAAGTCAGTTGGAGTTTTCATAATGTTGCGGTAGGAGAAGGAGTCTTTCTCATAAAAAATGGATACGGAGAGCATTTCATCCGCTTTTTCCTGAATGCCGTTTATATAGTCCCGATATGCATCAAGGGACTTATACTGTCTAAGTAGTAAGTCAACAAGGAAGGTGTCTCGCCGTAATCGGTCGGCATCTTCGCGATAGGGGCTTTCTTCAAATTTCTTGACTATTTCGGGAGAATCCCGCTGTATCTGCTCGCTGGATTGACGAAGCTCCGGATTGTCGGGACGCAATTGCGCATACAGCAGTTGCCCAAAACTGATTAACTCCTGGTTTAGCTGGTTTACCTGGGCATACGCCTTCTCGTTCGGCATACGGCTGAATTCCCTTTCAAGCTCATAGTATCGTTCCATGTGGCCGATTAAGTAGTCCTGTCCTTTCATCTGCTGCTGATAATACATCCAACCGTTCGACAGTACCAGCACGAATAGAAGCACCCACAATAACCGCTTACGCAATATTTTTAACATTTCATAAGCTATCAGTTTCATCATCTCGCCCCGCCCTCTTAGGGATTAGTTCGTAACGTGGGGCCTTCATCCTTGGTCTCGATCAATGTACGGAAGGCGGCCTTCCCGCTCCCGATTTGGCTCTTGTCCAGTACAGCGATGATTTTTTTCCCGTCTTCCCCGTAATGAACGAACATATTGTTCTCGTCCCCCGTAATGATAGTGTGATCCATCGGCAGGAAAGAGACGTCAATGGAATCGACTAACTTATAGTCCAAGTCATACACATCTATCTGATTGGGGTTCATTCTGCCTTCCGCCAGTTCCGGCGTTAAATAGTACCAGGCGGTCCGGGCAAAAAAATGCTTCTGGTCGGCATAGACCGAACTCATGAAATCCCGCTTGATCGGCAATGTTCTAACGTCCTCCCCTTCGAGATTCGATTCATAAAAATGCCAGGAGCGCTCATCCAGCGGATCGCCGTAAAATTTATCGAATAACAACTTTTGATCCATAATCCCCGCAATTCCCTCATTGCTGTTTTCATCGTCTTCATCATACATGGGGGTGACGGTCTGATCCTGAATATCATATCTCAGCGTACGGTACATGTTTATACCCCACTCCAAAATATAAACATTCTTCCCGTAGGGAATCATATCTGTAATATGACCTTTTTCCTGAGTCCCTTCATAAATGACCTCGGGTTTAGCAGAGCGCTGACCAAGACGGAACTGCATGATTTGATATTTGCCGTCGGAGTTTTGATCAAAATCCATAGACGTATAATAAACGACCCCGCGATGAATCGCGATGGCTTGGGGGATAAACTCGAATGTTAATATCTTGCGCCGCTCGGTTCCGTCTTTGGATAGTTCAAGCAACTGGGCGCGGTCAACCTGTTTGTCCCTTTCGGTAACGGTATCCGAAGCAATAATATACAGTTTGCCGTTGTAATAGCTCAGAAAATCTTTCGGCCCTGCATACTGGGCGACATAAGCGTTGCAGTTCTCAATCGGATTGGTGTCTTCCTTCTTCAGACAATCCGAATCGGGCCGGTTGTCCAGCAGAACCGGCTTCATCGTTGTTTTGTCCATATAATATATATACTTGTTATTCAGAAAGTAATAGCCGTCCTTACTCGCACCGATTCGTATCCCTGGCCCCTGCTCATGAAGAAAATACTGATAATCCGTATCAGGATTATACTCGTTGCTGTAATCGGCAGGTGTCCCAGCACAGCCCGTTAAAATTAGAAACATACAACAAACCATCCATAGATATCGAATTCTCATTAAAGGTATCTCCTAAGGTTCAAATAGTAGAGAACCCCTCTCCGATTAGAGGGTTACCTGCTTATACCCACTAATTCGGAGAGAGGAACTTACAAGACGTGGATCATACAAAATTGAGTTTGTAATTTAAAGGCTCGTATATCCATTCCATACATATGAGCTCCAGCTAACTCGATGTGTCGCGTTAGCTGAGTAATGAACCGGATTAACATGATTCGAGGTAGCTGTCGTGCTTACGCTAGTTGCACTCTGGCTTGTGGAGTTGGAAACAGTGTAGATATCACTACGATATCCCCATTTGTACTTGTAAACCACACTTGCATCCAGATACCCCGGAGAAGCATTAATCCAAGTGCTTGCCGTTGCGTAACCTAGACTTGAGCTATTCGTAGCCATGGTAAGATTGCCACTTACGGATACCCCCCCAATCGAACCGGAGGTTGAGGTGGACGCTGCGAATGCCGAATTCGATAAGGCCATTGATGCTACCAGAACCAAAGTCACTGCAAATAACCGTTTGTTTTTCTTCATTTGATATCCTCCATTTACCATAATTTTTTCCTGCCCGTTGATCACTATGTAGGGCTGAACATCGATTTATTCAGTAAGCGCTATCATGCGAACTGATAAATCTGTTGGAAGTCTGGTAATCAAATGACAGGTTATTACGTACGCTGGCCAGCATATTTGGTTGCGCAAACGTTTGCAACCAAATATATTGTATCACAAGAAAAATTTGGTGTATATATGCTTTATATTCCAATTTATACACTGCAAAGAAGCAGTCATGCCTCCAACCAGAATAGGGTGGAGGCATGACTGCTTCTTTTAAGATCAATCACTCCGGTTTATTGAATCCCTTCCTGCACTTCCTTCAACATTTCCGGTACGGACAGCAATCCGCCGCCGGAAAGGTACCAGTAGTTGGCGTCGAGGTAAACGATTTTGCCGTCTTTGTAGGCATTCGTCTTTTTCACGAGATCGTTCTCCACCAGCTTGGAGGCCGGTTCGGCCTGCTTGCCTTCTTCCGTTACGACAGCGTCACGGTCTACGACGAACAGGTAGTCGGGGTTCTTCTCGGCGACGAATTCAAAGGAGATGGAATCCCCGTGGGTATCCGCCTTAATATTCTCGTCAACCGGCGCAACGCCGAAGACATCGTGAATGATGCCAAAGCGCGAGCCTGGGCCATATGCGCTGACTTTACCGCCGGTCGTCAAAATGACGAGGCCTTTTTTCCCGTTGGCGGAGACTTGGTCATTAAAGGCCTTGATCGAGTCGTTAATCGCCGTAAGCTCTTGCTCCGCTTCGGCTTCCTTGCCGAAGATCTCGCCGAGCGTCTTCACGTTTTCGGAGAAAGAGCCCATATAATTCGCGGTGTCCACGCCCATAAAGATCGTCGGGGCGATTTTGTTCAATTCTTCATAAGCTTCGGACGAACGGCCCGAGATGAAGATAACGCCCGGATCCAGTGCGTTCAGCCCTTCAAAGTCCGGCTCGAACAACGTACCCGCATTTTTGTATTTGCTGTCTTCGTATTTCTTCAGATGGCCCGGCAAATTGCCTTGCGGTACAGCCGCAACTTCCACGCCCAGCTTGTCGAGCGTTTCCAGCACGCCATAGTCGAACACCACTACATTGCCAGGGTTTTTCTTCACTTTGGCTTCGCCCAGCTTATGCTTGATCGTAAGCTCTTCATCCTCAACAGGCGCGGCCGCCGCAGGTTGCGTCGTATTCGTGCTGCCCGTATTGGCACCGGCATTCTCATTGCCGCCATTGTTCCCGCCGTTACCGTTCTTGTTGTTGGTTCCGCAAGCGGCCAGTACAACGACCATCATCAGCGTAGTCAAGATCAGACCGATTTTTTTGTTTTTCACCGTAATTACACTCCCATTTCCTCTTATTATTTGAAATACACGCAAATTTTGTTGCCGCCGATCTCCTGGACCGGAATTTCCATATCGTAAACTTCGCGCAGCACGGACGGTTCGATAATTTCATCCGTCGTGCCTTCCTTAACCACCTTGCCGTCCTTCAGCGCTACAATATAATCGGAGTAGCAAGAGGCAAAATTGATATCGTGGATGACAAGCACTACCGTTTTGCCGAGCTCGTCGACCAGTCTGCGCAACACCTTCATAATTTGCACCGAATGATTCATATCGAGGTTGTTGAGCGGCTCGTCGAGCAGCACGTACTCTGTGTTTTGCGCGATAACCATGGCGATGAATGCCCGTTGCTTTTGACCCCCGCTGAGTTCGTCGAGAAATTTGTTTTGCATGGTTTCAAGGTGCATATAGCGGATCGCTTCGTCCACATGGGCTTCATCTTCCTTATTCAAGCGTCCCTGCGAATAGGGAAAACGCCCGAAGTTCACGAGATCCCGCACCGTCAATCGAATGTTGATATGGTTGGACTGTTTGAGAATCGAGATTTTTTTGGCGAGTTCTCCGCTTTTCCATTGCCCGACCTCCCGGTCTTCAATCAGGACTTCGCCCTCGTCCTTAGCAATCAGCCTGCTGATCATGGATATCAATGTGCTCTTCCCCGCCCCGTTCGGTCCGATAAAGGAAGTGATCTTTCCTTTTGCGATCTCCAGCGAGACGTTGTCGACGACCTTTTTGCCGCCGTATTGTTTGGAAACTCCTCTGACCTTTACCACGATTTATTCTCCTTTAGCAGCAGATAGATGAAGTACACCCCGCCGATAAAGTTGATGATGACGCTTAGCGAAGTGGAGAAGGTAAACACTTTCTCGACGAGCAACTGGCCTCCGGCAAGGGCGATAAAACTGACCAGGGAAGCGCCGAGGATCAACGTTTTGTGACGATAGGTGTTCAGGAACTGATAAGACACATTGGCCACCAGCAGGCCGAGAAACGTTATCGGCCCGACCAGCGCGGTCGAAATTGAAATCAGGATCGCGACGACGATCAGCATCCGTTTGACGACATATTCATAGCTGATTCCCAGGTTGACCGCATGATCGCGGCCCAAAGAAAGCACATCCAAATACTTGGTGAATTTTGCAAAATAAAGTGCCACGAGCATGACGCCAACGAGCGACAGCCACAGCAGATCTGAATTGACATTGTTGAAGCTGGCGAACATTTTATCCTGGATGACCAGAAATTCATTCGGATCGATCAGTTTCTGCAGAAACGAAGTCACGCTCGAGAAAAAGGTTCCGAAAATGAGTCCGATCAGCAGCAGATGATAAATGTTGCGCCCTTCCCTGCGAAACAGCATTCTATACAACAGCATGGCGAACACGACCATCAAACCGACCGCCAGAACAAAGCGCAAATTTTTGCTCATCATGGTCAAGGCCGTTCCCCCGATCAGGAAAACGATCACCGTCTGGAGAAGCATATACAGCGAATCCAGGCCGATAATGCTCGGCGTCAGAATCCGGTTGTTCGTAATCGTCTGGAACACCACGGTCGAAAAGGCGATGGCAGTACCCGTGAGGAGGATGGCGATCAGTTTTTTGCCCCGTCTCGGCAGGATATAATCCCAGTGCCCTCCCGCATCAATCGTCATAAAGACAACGGCAAGCAGGACGGCGATGCCGGCAAGGGTCCATAGTTTGGCTTTATTGCTCATATGTCTTTCTCCTCATCAGCAGATACAGGAAGATACCGCTTCCGACCACCCCGACGGTCAGTCCGATCGACACCTCGTAGGGATAGATGATCACCCGGCCCAGAATGTCGCAGGCCAGCACGAACACCGCGCCCAGCAAAGCCGTGTACGTCAAGTTTCCTTTCAGATTGTCGCCGCGGAATATCGTGACCAGATTGGGAATGATCAATCCGAGAAAAGGAATCGACCCGACCGTCAGCACGACGACCGAAGTAACGAGCGCCACCAGGCCCAGGCCGATGTTAACCACCTGCTTGTAGTTCAAACCGAGGTTGACGGAAAACTCCTCGCCCATGCCCGCGACGGTAAATTTATTGGCGTAAACGTAGGAAACAGCCACCAAAGGCACGCTGATAAACAGCAGCTCGTAACGGCCCTGCATGATCATGGAGAAATCCCCATACAACCATGCGGACATACTCTGAATCAAATTGTATTTGTAAGCAAAAAAAGTAGTCGCCGAACTGACGATTCCGCCGAACATCAACCCGACGAGCGGGATAAAGATCGTATCCTTGTACTTGACCCGGTTCAAGATTGCCATGAATATGTAGGTTCCGAGCAGTGCGAATACAAAGGCTACGGACATTTTGACGAGCGCCCCCGCCGAAGTGAACAGGAGCAGGGCCACCATAATGCCGAAGCTGGCGGAATCCATCGTGCCCGCCGTCGTAGGAGACACGAATTTGTTACGGGTCAGCTGCTGCATGATCAAACCGACGATACTCATACTGACTCCGGCAATAATAATGCTGACTAGCCGGGGAATCCGGCTGATCCACAGCAGTTCCCAGGCCTCCCCGCTTCCCGGTCCGAACAGGTCTAAGAGTGACATGCTCGAAGCTCCGATAAACAGGGATGTAATAGATAGTACGATTAATAGAGCTATTAAAATGGTAAGTGTTTTCTTCTTCATGTGATCGTCCTTACTTTGCTTCCTCTGGCCTGGAGGAAACCCAAGTGATTCGCTGCCGGCAGGACAGACGATTGACTAATAATGATATTCATTATCAATTAGCTAGAATTATACCGTGCCAATTTTCACACTGTCAACCGTTTTAAAATTTAAATTTCCCAGGATAACTCATTATTTATTGTTGAAACCCTATTGTACGAACATATGTTTTTGTATAAAATAAATTGGAGAATATTAGTATGTGTTCAAAAAGTCGACTATTCAGCACCGAGAAGGTTGGATGAAGGAGGGACTGAGGAGCGGAGCGTAGACAAAACCTACGTGAGCACCTTAAATGTTTCCGTGGGAAACATACTTCGAATGCACCATCTAGGCCCGCCTGAATTCAAGATTCGATGTAGGATAAGCAACCTGATGCCACTTCGTAATCAAAAGATGACTTTTTGACAACCTCTTAGGAACGATCTATCATCGACGCTCCTAAACAGAATATACATAGTTGCATTATTTGGAAGGAGTGTCCCCCCTTGACTGAACAATCCGAAACGTCGAAAGGAAGTAATAAACGAAGGAGTAAGTCCCTGGGACATTACCGGGAAATGCTGAGCCGGTACGTATTCACGCAGCGGAAGCTCTTGATATGGCTGGCTGTCCTGCTGCTGTTGTCCATCGCTTTGCAGCTCGTAAATCCGCAGGTCATCCGCTTTTTCATCGATACGGCCCAAGGGGAAGGCAGTTTGAATGCGTTGTATTATGCAGCGGCGATCTTTATCGGCTTCTCGCTGATCCAGCAGGTGATCACCGTATGTGCGTCCTATTACAGTGAAAACCTGGGCTGGACAACGACCAATCGACTGCGGGCCGATCTGGTGGAACATTGCCTCTCGCTCGACATGTCGTTCCATAAATCCAATACCTCCGGGACGTTAATCGAACGGGTCGACGGGGACGTCAACGCGCTCGCCAACTTCTTCTCCAGCTTTATGATCCACCTGCTAGGTAACATCCTGCTCATGCTAGGCATTATACTTCTATTATTTCGTGAAAATATTTGGATCGGGACGGTTATGTCACTGTTCGTGGTAGGAGCCGTCTTTGTCATCCAGCGGATCCGCAAATTCACCGTCCCGATCTGGACGAAATGGCGGGCTCAGAACGCCGAGCTGTACGGCTTCATCGGCGAGCATCTGGAAGGAACCGAAGATACCCGTGCCAACGGCGCTGCCGGTTATGTCATGAACCGCTTCTACGATTTGTCCCGGCGGATGCTGCCGGTGCGAATCCGGGCCTTCATGGGTTTCGGGATGATGTGGGGCACGACCATCCTCGTGTTTGCGCTCGGCAACGCCGCCGCCTTCATCGTCTGCGCCTGGCTCTGGAAACGCGGGGAACTGACGATCGGTTCCGTTTATCTTGTCTTCTACTATACCGAACTGCTGGCAAAGCCGATTGAAAAAATCCGCACCCAGCTTGAAGATCTGCAAAAAGCCGATGCCAGCCTCATTCGCGTTCTCGATCTGCTAGGTACGAAACCGAAGATCACCGATGGCCCGGGTGCGCTGCTTCCGTCAGGACCTTTGTCCGTGCGGTTTAACCGCTTGACGTTCGCTTACGAGGAAGATGGCGAGCCGACGCTGCGAGATTTGGATATAACCCTGAGACCGGGCCAAACGCTCGGGCTCCTGGGCAGAACCGGCAGCGGCAAATCGACGCTGGCCCGCCTGCTGCTGCGCTTCTATGATCCTCAAGAGGGCTCCATCGAGCTGTCCGGCGTTGATATTCGCAACTGTAAGCTGCATGAACTTCGCAGCGGGGTAGCGATGGTCACGCAAAATATCGAGATTATGGAAGGAACCGTCCGTGACAATCTCACTTTGTTCGATGACCGGATTGATGACGGGAAAATTCTGGCCGTCCTGAAGGAATTAGGGCTGGAAGAATGGTACGCCTCTCTGCCGGACGGGCTGGACAGCATTCTGTCCTCCGGCGGGGGAAGCCTGTCGGCAGGCGAAGCCCAGTTGCTCGCCTTTGCCCGGGTATTCTTGAGCGATCCGGGGCTGGTCATTCTGGATGAAGCCTCTTCCCGGCTTGATCCGCTGACCGAAAATCGGATCGAGGCGGCGATCAACCGCTTGTTGGAAGAGCGGACGTGCATCATGATCGCCCACCGGCTCTCGACAGTACAGCGGGCCGATCAGATTTTGATCCTGGAGAGCGGCCGGATTGTGGAGAACGGTTCACGAGCGGCGCTCGCCGGCAATCCGGATTCCCGGTTCAGCCGGATGCTGGCCGTCGGACTTGAGGAGGTGCTGACATGAGTACAAGACATTTTTTCTGGAGGCTGCTCAGTTACCGGCCGGTCTTCTATTTTGCCAATCTGTTTGCGTGGATGATCATCCACATGGCTCCGCTGTTGGTGGGCCTGATTACCAAGGCCTTCTTCGACTACCTTGAGGGGAACTACGATTTCCCTTACGGCGTCTGGGGCATCGCCGCCCTGCTCGTCGCTGCCGCGCTGGGACGGATCGTGCTGATCGCCGGAGGATTCTGGACTGATGCCAGCTACCGGTTTCGGATCAGCGCCCTGCTGCGGCGAAATATGCTGGCCCATGTCCTGAAGGAGCCCGGAGCCAAGGCCATTCCTTGCTCGCCGGGAGAAGCGATCAGCAACTTCCGGGACGACGTCGATCAATCGGAAGAGGCGATGAGCTGGTCGGTAGATATGTTCGGTCTGATCGGCTTCGTGATCGTATCCAGCTACATTTTGATTTCCATCGACGGGCAGATGACGTTCTTCGTCTTCGTCCCGTTGATTCTGGTCGTGACGGCTGCGCAAGTAGCCACGACGCGGATTCAGAAATACCGCGCGGCCAGCCGCGCCGCGACGGCCAAAGTCACCAGCTCGATCAGCGAGATGTTCTCCAATGTCCAGGCGATTCAGGTCGCCGGGGCCGAATCTCGGATCGTGCGCCGTTTTGAACGGCTGAGCGACGCCCGCCGCGAATCGATGGTCAAAGACAAGCTGATTACCGAGGCGCTGTCCTCCGTGTTCACGAATTCCGTGAATCTGGGCACCGGCCTGATACTCGTTCTCGCCGGCTACAAAATGCGCAGCGGCACCTTCTCGGTCGGCGACTTGTCCTTGTTCATTTATTATTTGACCTTTGTTACCCAACTGATCTCCAATGTGGGGAACTTCATGACGTTCTATAAACAAATGGCCATCAGCTTCGGACGTTTGAAGGATATGCTCCAGGGTGCGCCGGCCTGGATTCTGACCGCGCCGGCCTACATCGGGCTCGGCAAGCGGCGGTGGGGCGAGGCGGCGGTCGCGGTCGCGGGGAACGTAGGCGGCGGGACTGCCGCAGCCGATGCCAAGAGCGCGAAAGCAGCGGCAAAAGCGGCACGCGAGTCTGGGCGCGCCGCTGAGGGGGCGGCGGAGTATCGAGCGGAGCCGCTGCAAGTCTTGGAGGTACGCGGGCTCACTTACCGCTACCCGGAAACGGGCCGGGGGATCCAGGACATCGATCTGCGGCTGGCCCGCGGATCGTTCACCGTGGTCACCGGCATGATCGGCTCCGGCAAGACGACGCTGTTGCGGGCACTGCTCGGCCTCTTGCCGGCCGAAGGCGGCGAGATCGCCTGGAACGGCCGGCGCGTCGAGGCGCCGGCGGACTTCTTCGTTCCGCCGCAGAGCGCTTATACGGCGCAGATTCCGCGCCTGTACAGCGACAAGCTGCGGAACAACATCCTGCTCGGGCTGCCGGACGACGGCGGCAGCCTGGAGCAGGCGCTGCACGCCGCCGTCATGGAAGACGACGTGGCGCAGCTCCAGCACGGCCTCGACACGATGGTCGGGCCGCGCGGGGTCAAGCTCTCCGGCGGCCAGGTCCAGCGGACCGCGGCCGCCCGGATGCTCGTGCGCGACGCACAGCTCTACGTGTTCGACGACCTGTCGAGCGCGCTCGACGTCGAAACCGAACGCAAGCTGTGGGAGCGGCTGTTCCGCGACAGGGGCGAGGCCACCTGCCTCGTCGTGTCGCACCGCAAGGCCGCGCTCTCGCACGCGGACCATATCATCGTGCTGAAAGACGGCACGATTGAAGCCGAGGGCACGGCGGAGCAATTGCTCGCCGTGAGCGATAGCTTCCGCCAGCTCTGGCATGGCGAAGAAAGGCCGGCTTCAGGTCCGGCCTAACGGATCTAAAGCAGAGCCTGAAGAATGGCCCCTAATCTGGGGCTGAATCATATCCTGCTTCCTCAAGAAAAGCTTGGAGCAGGGTCGGGCTTGAACAAATCATTTTCATTCCTATATGATGAATGCCTTGACTGGCAGACAAACAAAACAAATCCATATAACGCGAAAAGATGCAAAAATGCAGTAATTCAGGTGTGATCTTCGAGACGGAGACCTAATTACTGCAAAAGTGCATCTTTTTTGCTGAGGTTCCGGCGATATAGCTGAATATTGGTGAAAATAATGTACTTTTACATCAATAACGTAATCTTTGTCCTAGATATGAACAAATTGATGTACTTTTACATTAATCAGGGTTGTACGCATACAAACATACCGTTAGAGTACTTAACTGGCGCAGTGTTATGGTGAGCAGTGCAGTATCAAGGTGAGCGGTGTCACGACGAGCAGTTTACCAAACTATTTTTCCCGTACACGGTGTTGTCGAGAAAAAGCTTTACGCAAAAGGCTACTGCATAATTGGTTGCTGCCGAGAAGCTGCCTAGATCTGGTGATACTTAGGCAGGCTGCCGCTGCCGCCGGACCCGCATCCTAAGGACGGCTGCGCATTATCCCGGGATGAAACCCTGCCGAATGTGGCATAGTAAAACAGCGAGAAGCGCATCGAGCTTGCAAAGGAGGATCTTAATGGAGAATTTGCATGAGTTCGTCGAGAAAATTCACGACAAGCAGGAGAAGGACGAACGCAACCGAAAGCAGGGCAAAGGATCGCCTTCCGACCGCCTTCCGACAAAACAGCACGGGACCAAGAGCTAGGGACGAAATCCCGACTTGAACGAAATGGCGTTGCTGCCAAAACGACAGGAGCCGCCCCCGAATTAAGCCGGGCAGGCGGCTTTCTGTTTGCTGTTAGCCAGGATCATCCGTTAGTGATCATAAAGATCCCTTCCGGAGATGTATTCATTGGGCACGTCGCTTCCCGGGGAAGGATTGTTCTTAATTTGACTCAGCCGTCCGGCACGGCCTTCCCCGCCGTTGCCTGTGGCGGCATTTTGTCCGTTGCTGCTTCCGTTTCCGACACGCCGGTTATGCTTTTCGCGCTTGCTCGTCATGGTGGAACCCTCCCGATGTCTACTGTGCTGTGCTGTCCCCATCCGGATTCAGCTTGATCCTAGCCTTTGACGGAGAGAACGATTTTATTCTTACGGATAACGGCGCGCTGTGGATGACACTGGCAATAGTGGGGTTGGTGGTGCTCTTGTTGGTGCTCTTGTTGGTGCTCTTGTTGTTTCTTGTTAAAAACTCTTAACGGCGCGATTTATAGCCCTGTAGTTGGTAGAACGGTTAAAAGCACTGTTACTGGCACCCGCCTTCATGGGCCTGAATATATAAAACGATTCCTAATCATAGTTGATATATTTGAAAATTAAACGGCCTCCTATAATGTAATTATCTAAATATAAGGAGGCTGTTCGGATGCCAATTACGTTTAGACATTATACGAATTCTCCGGGAGTCACCGAGGACTCCGACCGGATCAGGAATTTTTTGATTACTTTGGGAACGGCTGAATTTACTTATGCCCGCTGGGATTGGATGATCACGCATACCTCTCTCGACCAGTCGGCTGTGGGCAAAATAGGGATGTGGGAACATCGCGGTGCGCTCGTTGGAGTAGCGACTTTCGATTGCCAGCTTGGTACGGCCTATTGTCTAACGCTACCTGCTTATTCTTCTTTGAAAAAAGAAATGCTGCAGTATGCGGAAGATCATTTTGCGAAAAACGGCGAGTTTTCCATCGTGATTGCGGATACGGATTACGATTTTCAGCAGATGGCGGCTGAACTCGGTTATATCGCCACGAAGCATCGGGAGAACGACTCCGTGTTTTATCCGGATGCCACGCCTGTTCAGTATGAACTTCCTCCCGGGTTTACGCTCACGGGACTGGATGAATCCCTCGATTTGTTTCAATACGGACGCGTACTATGGAAAGGATTCAATCACGAGTTGAACGGTGAGGGCGAATACCTTCACACACCAGAGCACGAACAAGCCTTGAAAGCCGAAATGCTGCGGCCCCATGTGGATTTAAAGCTCAAGGTGGCGGCAATCACTTCCGACGGAAATTTAGCGGCCTATTGCGGTATGTGGTACGAACCGGAGGTCGGCTACGCCGTAGTCGAGCCGGTGGCAACCGATCCCGCCTTCCGTAAACAGGGCCTCGGGAAGGCCGTCGTATTGGAGGGAATCCGCCGGGTTCATAGCCTGGGGGCTAAAACCGTTCTTGTCGGCTCTTCCCAAACGTTTTACTACCGAATCGGCTTTCGACCCTATGCATCCGCTACCTTGTGGAGAAAAAAATGAGAGAGGGCCGATCGGCCCTCTCTCATTTTCATTCGCATTCACATTTTAGGAAAAAAGAAGGTGGTCCCCCCTCACCTACTCCTTAACCGTCACCGTAACCGGCGACCATTCGGCGATCACGGTTTGACCGTGAACGGATACGCTGCCTTCCGGGGTAAGGTCTTTTTCGGTCATGATGCCGAGCGCGATCGTGAAGCGGTTGAATTTGACCGGAACCCTGCTCTCCCGGCGGATTTCCGTACCGTTTACATAGAAGATAACCTCATCGGTCCCGCGGTTATAGGTGATTTTATAAGTATTGAATTCCCGTGCGTTGAAATCCGTATCTTCTTTGAACACGCAAAAATATTTCGTCTTATCGCTATTCGGCACTTCTACGCCAGGGAAAGGCAGCACCGCGTAAACGCTGGCATACTTGTCGTTACCCGCAAAGAAATCAAGCGCCGCGCCGGTCGTGAAGTCCAGCAAGTTCAGCGATACATAGCCGTCATACAGGTCGCCGGGCGCCGTGTTTTGCGAACGGGCGCGGATCTGCAGTTCAAAGCTGACTTCGCCGGATTCCGGGACTACGACGTCCTCCACGGAATAATACATATGCTTGGCATTGTCCAAAATTTGAATTTGATGATTCTGACGGCTGAGCGGGGCACGGCAGTATAGAATTCCGTTGCGAACGATAACTACCGCCTCCGGCTCCCGGTATTCCCAAAAGGATCCGTCAGGCAGCGGGAAACCGCCTATTTTCCAAACTTGTCCTTCATTCAATATCGTATGGAAATCACCGAATACTTTTTGTTGTTCCATCTATCGTTGTCCTCGCTTTCAAGTAATGTGAATACACACAAAAAAATATCTTTAATCGGTACATATAAATTAATACTCCTCACATTTGAATAAAACCTTGCACCAGCAGCGCCGCTATCATAACCAACCCGCAGCGGATGGAGGCTTGCAGAGACGCACCCATCAGCGGCAGATAAGCCGCGGAAGGATTGTGCTCTTTTAACCGTCCGTATACCCGGTATAGGGGAATGATCGTAAACAGCGCCAGCAGGGAGTAAAGCGGCAGGATTCCCGTCACCGCGCATAGAATTAGGAAAATGTAGGCCAGAAACAATAGCGCCTTCGAGAAATGCAGCGCTCTTCTTTCGCCCCAGACGACGACCAGCGTATTTTTGCCGGCCTGCTTGTCCGCCTGCCAATGCAAAAAGTGGTGGTTGAACAGCACTAGCGTCGTCAGCAATCCGATCGGCATCGAGAGCAGCAGTGATTGGTAGCTAATATCTCCGGTCTGCACGTAATAGGCTCCCATTACCGGGAGCACGCCGAAGGACAGCAGGATCGCCACTTCGCTGAGCCCTTGGCCACGGTACCCGAACCGGATCGGCGGAGCCACGTAAAAGTAAGCGATCAAGCCGCCTAAACCACCAAACACAAACACAGGCCAGCCGCTAAATAAGCTCAAAACAACACCGCATAGAACGGCCAGTCCAAGCAGCGACCAGGTAATCGCCGCAAACGTACGCTCCGGCATCAGACCGCCCGACAAAAAGCCGGAGTTCGTCGAGATGACCTCCGGCGTCTCTTTGGCCGTTACGTCGGCCCCATTGCGGTAATCCCATAAATCATTGATCATGTTCGAGAACAGATGGGCCGCTCCCGCGCCGATCAATGTAATCACAAACAGCACCGGGTGGAAAACGCCTTTCCACATAAAAGCCCCCAGTGCACCAAGAAATACAGGAACCAACATCACGGGAATGACCTGAAACCGGGATGCTTTCCTAAAAGTTGTCCATATATTCACCCGTCGATTCACGCTCCCATGTCCTATAGTGTGTTAAAAATATCACACTTTAATTATACATGATCTTTTTCAGATTGAACCGGGAAATTTTTAGATAGCCATGAACTGGACTAAGGTCCAGTCTTTTACTTCCCCAGAGACCGAAGATACGGCGCCGCTTTTATTGTATGCTGTGAAAAGATGATTACATAGACGAAGGAGATTTGATCCACATGAACAAAAAAACCTGGCTCGGTCCCGTACTGATCCTGCTCGGCGTTTACCTGTTCTTCTTCCGCAAGGAAGCCATGAGCTCGGGCTCGCTCATCGGCCATTTCTGGCCGACGCTATTCATTATCCCCCTGGGACTGTTTTTCCACTGGCTGTACTTCTCCCTGACGGAACGGAGAGCCCTCGGACTTCTCATTCCGGGTGGAGTCCTGTTTACCGTTGGACTGGTGTGCCAACTATCCACCCTGTTCGACAGCTGGCAGTACCTCTGGCCCGGCTTCATTCTGGCCCCCGCCGTCGGTCTGTTCGAGTTCTACTGGTTCGGAAACCGGAACAAATGGCTGCTGATCCCGATTAACATTTTGGGCGTGCTATCCCTGCTGTTCTTCGCCGTATTCTCGTTCGGAACCTTGTATAACAAAATGATTTTAGGCCAACCGCTGCTGGCGATTGCCCTCATTATAATCGGCGCTGGTGTCATGATTGCCCCGAAAAAGCGGCGCTTCTAGGATCAAGAAACTCCAGCGGGGATTTTGAAGGTTCTTCTCCAGAAGTGAGAATAGGGCCTTAGGACCTCCTACCTCAAGCGGGGACCGGTGCATCCAAGCATATTACGGAACATTCCCCAGAAGCCGGACGTGTCGCATTTTTGCCGACATGGTCCGGCTTTATATTTTGGGTTATAGCTAATCCGCCGCTTGACATTCCTGCTCCCTCTTTCTATAATCAAATCACAAATAGTCAACGTTGGATATTCAACGTCAAGTAAAGTAACTTTCTTGCCAAAATTGCTGAAGGAGAAACCTTGTGACCAATCTAATTATATTAGCCTTACTTCGCGACCGTCCCATGCACGGATACGAAATTCAGCAGCTGATTCAGACCAGCCGGGTGGACACCTGGGCCAATCTATTGTCGGGATCGATCTACTATGCTTTGAACAAAATGGAGCAAGACGGACTGATCCGCACGGAAGCGGAGGAACGAACGGGGGCGAGACTACGCAAAATTTACGCCATTACGGAAACCGGAGAAGACATGTTTCAACGGATGGTCCGCGAAGCGTTGACGCTGAATCCTCACTCGGTAAAATCGGATTTCTCGCTTGCGCTGAGTTGGGTGGAAACTGTTCCGAAGGAAGAAGCGATACCGCTCCTGCGGCAAAATTTGCAACAAGTTGAAGAAACCTTGGCATTTTGGAAAATCGGCCGCGAACTCAAGGGAAACCACGGCGCCCTGAACGCCTTTGCGGAAGCTTCCTTCGATAACGCAATGGCTCTGCTGCAACTGGACATCGATTACTTGAACCGAATCATCGGCTTATTGGAACAATCCTGATATTTTCTTTTTTCTCAATACGACGTATTTTGTACTCCATACACAGACAAACTTCAAAAATGTCCACCTAAAAGTGGACACAACAAGATTTAGCTACATCATAGAGAAATTCCTATATATGGTGAGTTTCGAGCAACCTGCATCTACATTTTGATTATTTCCTAGACTGGGAATATTACTCTTTTTGAGAATGATGTCCATCATTTAGAAGACATTTTTTTGGATTTTTCCACGCTAGGTGGACAACTAAATGTTGATTTTCATAGGGGAGCAATATGCTTTCCAGTCTTGGAGTAATAGCTTTCGAGTTTTGGAGCAATAAGCTTGCTTACGTGGTTTATCTCTTTTTTTACCCCAATATCCAACATTGGATATATAACGTTGGTCAAAGGAAGATTTTATGATGACAATATCGACTCTGTTAATCGAAGCTAAACAATTGGTCAAAAAGTATGGGCAAAAGCACGCCGTAGATGGCCTAAGCATGAAAATCCGTGAAGGAGAGGTGCTGGCCATTATCG
This sequence comes from Fontibacillus phaseoli, assembly GCF_003337355.1. Lineage (GTDB taxonomy): Bacteria > Bacillota > Bacilli > Paenibacillales > Paenibacillaceae > Fontibacillus > Fontibacillus phaseoli. The sequence goes on from NZ_QPJW01000011.1 coordinate 60,486, forward strand.
GCCCAAACGGGGCGGGAAAATCGACGACCCTCGATCTTCTTCTTGGACTGCGCCGTCCCGACGGAGGGTCGGTAAGCTACTGGTGCGCTGAACCGCGCCGTCGTATCGGCGTTCAGCTTCAAAGCACCCCTTTCTTCCCCGGCTTTAACGCCAAGGAGAATATGGCCATGTTCGCCGCGTTTTCGGGGTAAGGCTTGCAGACCGCGACATACTAGGTCTGCTTGAGCGGTGCGGACTTGGGGACGCGGCGAAGACCCATGCGGAACGGTTGTCGGGAGGACAACAGAAGCGGTTGGCCATCGCCATGGCGATGGCGCACGACCCGCAGCTTCTGTTCCTCGACGAACCGACCGCCGCCCTTGATCCGCGGGCGCGCCGCGAGGTCCGCGAACTGATTACGACGCTGGCCGAAGGAGGCACGTCCGTGGTGTTCACCTCCCACGATATGGAGGAGGTCCACAAGCTGGCCACGCGGATCATCATGATCTGCGGCGGCTCCATCATCGCCGACGGCACGCCGGAAAGCCTGCTGGCGGAATACCAGGCAGGCGATCTGGAAGATTTATATATCCGGTTATCCCGGAATAAGGAGGAATAACTTCGATGTATACGATTTTTAAAACGATGCTGCTCGGTATTGTCAGGGATGCCCATACCCTGTTCTGGACGATTTTGTTCCCGATCGCTATGCTGTGCGGGCTGGGTCTATATTTGGATCATCCGGGCTATTCGGAAAGACTGCTATCCGGTGTCCTCACGATGAATGTATTGTTCGGTTCGACAATGGTCACTGCGTTCAACGTGATGGCGCACCGCAACCGCGGCGTTTACAAACTGCTTCGGACTACCCCTTCTCTACCGCCGCATTTATTGCGGCCATGACGGGTGCCCGGACGGTGCTGACCTTGGTCGTGAGTGCATGCATCCTGATCACCGGTACGCTACTGTTCGGGTTCGGTCTCGGCCTAACGAACCTGCTAGGCATCCTTCTGGTGCTGCTCATCGGCTCGGTCTGCTTCACGGCGGTCGGCTTTCTTGCCGCCAACCTGTCCCGGGACGAGAGCAACGTCAACATGATCTCCAACCTGATCAGCTTTCCGATGCTCTTCACCAGCGAAGCTTTCTACAGCCTGCAGCATGCGCCCGAATGGGTACGGGTCTTCGGGCAGCTTCAGCCCTTCCACTATTTTGTGCGGGCTATGAACACCGCCGTTACAAGGCCCGGTGTCTTCTCCACGGATTTGTGGACCGCGCTGGCGGCCCTAACCGGATTCGCCGTTTTATTTCTGGCAACCGCTACCTTCACCTTCCGTTGGGACTCCGAGCGGACGTCCCGGCGCAGCCTGACGTACAGAGCAAAGCGGCACAGCAGCATGTAGGCCTGGTGCTTTTGTGCTTTTATGTTTCTAATGCTTCTGGCGTTTTAACGTAAGACATCCCGCGCCCATGGCTGCCGCGTGGAGGTTAACGTCCTGCCCGTCTCAATGGCCTCCGCCATGAGCAGGCTCAAATATTGATCCTGCGAGGCTTCCGCTAGACTGTAGAAGGACGGTCCGCCCTCAGCGTACTTCGCCATGTTCCGCAGGCAAACCGCCATGGCGATCTCCTCGTCGCTCAAACGGGCGGCCGGAAAAGGATTCCGGTACACCCACTCGGAACCGGCAAGGATGCCCTCATGACAGTAACCTTCCAGGTTCCCGTCCTGTCCGGCATCTATCCTGCGGAGTTCCAGGGTAATGGGGGTCCGGTAATCTTTGAGGTAACGGATTTCCCGCCCCTCCAGCTCGCCGCGATGGCCCCGGACGAGAATCCGATGACGGCGGATCCAGGAAAAGTACTGGTCATACGTGAAGTCAAACAAAGCGCTGCGACCACCGAAACGCAGCAGGGCCAAATCCTGCCTGGAGTCGGCCAATGCCTCCTTCTGCGGCAAGCCATAACGTCCCGGCCCTTGCATCAAGGGCGTCACAATTCGCTCCCCGCTGATTTCCGCTTCGTCAAAGCCGACCCCGAGCAAATGGCGGATCAGGCTGATCCCGTGGTACCCGTGGCCCGCCGACACCTGAACATGGGACACGCCGCCGAGCAGCCCCGAGCGGACAACCGCCAGCCTCGCGGCATGCATCGGCTGATGAATGAACTGTTCGGCCACCTGAACGCGGCCGACCTCACCGACGCTGTCGTATAGCCGGAGCAGTTCATCGAGGCTTACTCCGGGCGGCGTCTCTGTCAGCACCGGAATATCCAGACCCGCCAGCCTGTCAATATACTCGGCCGCCACGCTGCGGGACAGGGACAGCACGACAAAGGAAAAATTGCGGCGTTCGAGGAACCCTTCGAGATGGGTGGTCGTTTTTATGCCCCAGCGTTGTTCCGTCTCGCGCCCCTTAGTTTCATCGCGCATCCAAATTTCACTGACTTCAAACTCGTCGGGAAGCGCCTGCGCGATCCGCAGATAAAATTCGGCGCGCCAGCCCCCGCCCATAATGCCGAAGCTGATTTTTTGACTTTCCTTTTCCTGTTGCTCCTCGTGCATGTTCTCCATCTCCTCTGCTTTCTTTCAAAACCGTCAGTAACCCTATCCCTTTATTTTACTACAAAAAACCGGGCAACCGCATCCACAGCGGTCTCCCGGTTTCGTATAGTTACATCCATTTGTAATATAACGTTTTAACACTTACATCGTAATCAGAACGGCAAGGCCCAGTACCGCAATGCGCACCAGATTGGTGAGCACGAAATTTTGCACCGACAACGCGAACGTAAATTGTTTGGTCGGCTTCTCGGTGAAGGCCCGGATATTTTTGCTGACCGGAATCAGGGTCAATAAGGCCAATACCAGAAGAATCGGATTCACGCCCAGGAAAAACAAAACAAGGATATCCGCATAAGCCGCATAATACAAAATTCGGAACAACTGTAACGCATGCTTGCGGCCGATATAGACAGGCAAGGTGTACCGCTTGTTCTCGATATCTTCCTCCAAATCGCAAATGTTGTTGGCCAGCATAATGTTCGCAATCCCGAGGATGGCGGGAATCGAGACCAAGAAAATGAGCAACACCTCCGTAAGCTGAACCTGAAGCATCACGGTCCCACTTTCGATTTTCAGGGAGGCGAGTCGGTCCCCCACATGAATATAAGCGGAAATAAACATAATGACGAACCCCATGAACAGACCGGAAAATATTTCACCCAGCGGCATGCGGGAAATCGGGATTGGCCCGAACGAATACAAAATTCCGACTGCAAACGATAATCCGCCGAGCAGCAAAATCAGCCAGCCGGTTTCCAGGAACAGGACAATGCCCGCTCCTATCGCCACTACCAGCAAAATAACTATGATAGCGACCACTGCGCCGGGGTTCATCTTGTAGTTAACGATCGCGTTATGGATCTCATAGCCGTAACCGTGCTTTTTGGAAGCTTTTTTGTAATCGTAATAGTTGTTGATCGCGGTTGTTGCCATATCAAAGCTTAGCAGCGAAAGCAGCATTAAGATAAAATGTCCTGTCTGGAATTCATGAAAGCGAAATAAAGCATAAATCGTGCCCAACAAAAAGGGAATCATGCTGGCCGCTTTCGTCTGGATCTCCACCAACTTGAGGAATTTTCGTAACGCCATCTCCATCATCCTTTTGCAATATCTTAAAAAGATGATATCTAATTTTTTAAGTAAATTCTGTCTTAAAAGTCCTTGACAAACGGGGCATCCAGTGATGAAAAAGGGAGAGCACGCGACGCATGTCCTCATCTGATGCGTAAACATGATAATTGGAAAGTTATTCAACACCTTTTTAAAAAAATAAAGGATATTTATCTAATTATGTAGAATGAAAAATAGGTATTAAGTACTGTACCTCATATCTCCTACTCACCATCATCTATCCAATACTCTTACCACTTTTGGGCTATAGGGGGATCCCCAGGTATGACGCAAAAGAGATATTCGTCTCTGCTTCTGCCTGCTGTATTTCTGGCAGGACTAGCGCTCGCTCTGTTTTGCGAGTATCACGAGTTGCACTTGATTTTCGGACTGTCGCTGACCTTTACCAATATTGCCCTGCTGCTGCTCATCCGTTGCTATGGAATTGCTTACGGCCTTTCTGCCGCTACTTTCGTATATGCCGTATCCATTTTCCTATGGGACAAGCCGTATTTCCAGGTCATATCCCTGCTGGAATTAGTGGCGCTCGGCCTGCTAATGCGCTGGACCAAACGGGACCGGATGTTCCTGGCGGACGGTTTGTTCTGGCTGCTGATCGGTTGTCCTGTCATCCTGGTGGTCTACTATTCTACATACCATGCGATAACGATCGAGCTTGGATTGATGATCATGATTTCAGCGGCCAACGGGTTGTTCAACGTATTGTTTGCGGATATTTTGTTAAGATACTTGCCGAAACGTCAGTTCAAAAGAGGAACCTCATTACAGCAAAGCCCGCTTTATTTCAGCAAGGTCCTCTTTCATATCATGATTATCTCTATCGCACTTCCCTTTTTGTTCTATATAGTCAATAACAGCTGGAATACATATGCCTCGGTAACGAATTATTCGCTTCAGCTTGCCTCTAACACCGGCAGATCCTTTTCGGAGGAGATTCGTAATTGGGATCCCAATACCCTTACCCATGCTTTAGCTCCAAACACCTCCGAAGCCGGGGAACTGCAAAATCTAACCCGGCGATACGCTTCCGACAACCAGTACCGGCTCATCATTACCGGTCCTGAAGGAGATGTCATCGCAGACAGCGGCAACGGCGGCGATGCCGCTGCGTTGGCCGGCTCGGTACCCGCCAGATCGGACTATGTGATCCGGGACAATTTTTTCTTAAGCATGGCGGTAAAGACTCAACGGATTCTGCCTGATCGGGAATGGCATGACGCCAATTACATATATAACGCGGATCTAAGTCCTTTGCCTCTCCGGTTGACGATTCTGATCCCGATGCAACAATATCAGCAACAGATATATAAGCAATACCTGGGACAATTCATGCTCGTCCTGCTTTTCTTCTTCTGCGCAGCCGTAGCCGGTCATATTATGAACCGCCGGCTACTACAGAGTTTAACCCAATTGACGGAACTGACGACCAATCTTCCGGGGAAGTTATTTTCCGAAAACAAGACGGATTGGCCGAAAAGCCGGATTTACGAGATCCGCTCGCTCATCCGAAATTTCCGGGAGATGTCGAACAAGCTGGTACATATGATTCAAGATTCACAACAAAACAACCTGTTGCTCAAAGAGCAAACCAACCGGCTGCAACACTCGGAAAAAAAGCTGCACAGCTTGGCCTATTACGATGAATTAACCGGGTTGCCCAACCGGCTTCATTTCCTGGAGTACACCAAATCGTTGAACCTGGACAACCCGGACAGCAACTTGCCTTTTGCCGTCATGTTTGCCGACTTGAACCGCTTCAAACAAGTCAACGACACCTTGGGTCATACAGTGGGCGACCGGCTTCTGAGAAAAGTCGCACGTCGTTTCTCCGGGATCGTCTCCGAGCAGTGCAAGGTGTTCCGGTTAAGCGGCGACGAGTTCCTGTTTGTCCTGCATTATGAAGATATTTCGGATGTTCAGCGGATTGCGCAACACATTTGCGATTGTCTTGATGAGCCTTTCGATATCAACGGAAGGTCCTTGTACATGTCCGTCAGCATCGGCATCAGCGTATTTCCGTTTGACGGGGGCGAGATGGACATCATCATGCGGAACGCGGACATCGCCATGTATGTCGCTAAGGAGCAAGGCGACGGCTTCTATCATTTTTATGACAGCCTGATCGAAAATCAGCGCGCGGAAAATATGCAGCTTGAAAATGATCTGAAAAGCGCGCTCCATGGCGAGCAATTCACGTTGTACTATCAGCCGAAGATCGGTGCGGAAAGCGGAGACGTGATCGGCGCCGAGGCGCTGATTCGCTGGATGCACCCGGAATACGGCGTGGTTTCTCCCGCGAAATTCATTCCCTTGGCGGAGAATTCGGGCATCATTCTGGACATCGACGAATGGGTGCTTCGCGAAGCCTGCCGCCAAAACAAAGTCTGGCAGTCCCAGGGGCTTGCCAAATTCCCCGTAGCGGTGAATATCTCTGCGCGGCATTTCTTTCAAAGCAACCTCGTTCCTTTGATTACTCGGGTTCTTAACGAAACGGGCCTGGAGCCGGAATGGCTTGTCCTTGAAATTACTGAAGGCACGCTGATCCGCAACGTCGAATACGGTGTCCAAATCATGGAGGACCTGCGCAAGATGGGCATCCATATTTCGATGGACGATTTCGGAACCGGTTATTCTTCACTCAGCCAACTGGACCGCCTGCCGATCAGCGAAATGAAGCTGGACCGCTCCTTCATCCAGGGCCTGATGGATGACTCCAAAAAATCGTCCATCGTCCGCGCGGTGATCGAACTCGGCCATCATATGGATCTCCGGGTCGTAGCCGAAGGGATTGAGTCGCCGGATGAGCTCAATTATCTGACCGAATTGGAGTGCGACCAGTTCCAGGGATATTATTTCAGCAAGCCCTTACCGAGCACCGAGTTTTCTAAATTCGTCCAGCATTGGGACGGCTCCATGCTGGCAAATTAACCGCCTGCCTGAAGGCCCTTTTGCAGGGTTCAGTTTGCGACTCCCTATGGGATAAGTTACAATGCATACATACAGCCTGACACAAATTTACATATGGAATGCGGGGTTGGAACAATGGGTTCGTTTCAAAGAGAAGACCTCATCGGTTCGTTGATTTTCCTTCTTATTTTAGTGATCGTCGCCTGGATCAATTTGCGCAAAATGAAAACGGGCGCCTATGATTTCAAAGCGCTCCGCAAGCGGGGGTTGATGTGGACGGAAGTCGCCATCGTACTGTTCTTTATGCAATTTATTTTGCGCAAAGGAGATAACCGGTTTCTGCTGGTGCTCGGGATGGTCGTGCTGTTTGCAGCCAGCCAGTGGCTGGGCGCGATATATTATGATCGGAAGAGGAAAGAGCAATAATAAGTAATCTAACCATTTTAATATTGCAAGCAAGTGACGAAGAACGTCTTGATCCCCTCTAAAAAGAGGTGGCGCCGAGACGTTTTTTTTATATTTTAAGGAGGGATGTTAAAAATGGGTTTCGAGACAGTACATACTTCTTTTGTTGAATACCATTTGCAGAGGAGGACAGGAGAACGTAAAGGCCGCTTGGCCCGGGGCCACCGGGAAGCCGAGAAATTGTTCTGCGCCAACATTTGGTGGCCGCTTCGAAAGGATTTTTCCGGACTGCATCCGGAATTCGAAGTCCTTGATTGGCGCGGGCTTTCCTATTTCTGCGATTTCGTGTTCCTCTCCGGACAGATTAGGCTAGTTATTGAGATCAAGGGATTCGGCGCCCATGTAAGGGATATGGATAGGCAAAAATACTGCTACGAATTGAACAGGGAAACTTTTTTGACCGCACTAGGATATCAAGTCATCTCTTTTGCATACGACGATGTCGCCCATCGCCCCGAATTATGTATTACCTTGCTGCGAATGGTGCTTAATCGCTACCAACCGGAAATATCTTCTCCAGCCAGCGTCAAAAGTGTGGCGGAACGGGAAATCATCCGATTGGCCCTCCGGCTGGCCAGGCCTCTGCGCCCGATTGATGTAGTGGACCATCTGACCATGAACCATCGAACGGCGGTGCGAATTTTGCATTCACTCTGCACTAAAGGCTTATTTACCCCTATCACTGGCGAAGAAGGCAAATACGTCGTGAAATACGAACTCCACCCAAGTGCCGTGCAGCAATTATAGTTTGAGTTGAGTGGGATTGGTGGGGGTGGTTGGTGGGGGGAGTCGATAGCATTAAAATAGATTACGGTAAACTGGCTGCGATGAATGATGGCGTTTGTCAGATTGCGCTGGTTGGCGCTAAGTTACATGATTGGCGTCCATTAGATTGCCTGGGTTTGAGCTGGATTACTATCGGATTGGTGAAATACTGCAATAATACATCATTTCAGTCACTTTGCTTATCAACCAAGGGGTTTTGCTGCAAAAATACATCATTCTGCCTGCAAAACTCCTAATTTTATCATTCTGTCGTGAAATTCCTGCACATTTGCAGTATTTACTCTAGTTCCAGAGGAATTAAGCGAAATAAACTGCACTTTTGCAGCAATATATTGGCCTAGCTGAATCAGTTGATCTAGCTTACCTAGTCAACCTACTGAATTAGGCTAACTTAGCTGCTTTTTCTACAATAAACATAGAAAGTGACTCTAGAATAGGGGACGGATATAGGCCTGCTTTATATAAATTGAAACTAGATTGCGGTTGGCCTATGTGTTGATTGACTTGTAGTCGATTGGTTGCGGTGGATTGACTTGTAGTCGATTGGCTTATGGTGGATTGGCTGCGATGAATGATGGCGTTTGTCAGATTGCGCTGGTTGGCGCTAAGTTACATGATTTGCGTCTATTAGATTGCCTGGGTTTGAGCTAGATTACTATCGGATTGGTGAAATACTGCAATAATACATCATTTCAGTCACTTTGCTTATCAACCAAGGGGTTTTGCTGCAAAAATACATCATTCTGCCAGCAAAACTCCCAATTTTATCATTCTGTCGTGAAATTCCTGCACATTTGCAGTATTTACTCTAGTTCCAGAGGAATTAAGCGAAATAAACTGCACTTTTGCAGCAATATATTGGCCC
>NZ_QPJW01000011.1:69270-144539 GCF_003337355.1 Fontibacillus phaseoli
TATCATTCTGTCGTGAAATTCCTGCACATTTGCAGTATTTACTCTAGTTCCAGAGGAATTAAGCGAAATAAACTGCACTTTTGCAGCAATATATTGGCCCGGCAACCTTTTTCCTCTGAAAACTAGCTAATCTAGCTTACCTGGCAACTAGCCATGCTTGCCACCATGCTTGCCACCACGCTTACCCTACCAACCTGGTTAACCCTATAACTAGCCATGCTTTCCGCGATGCTTAACCTACCAACCTAGTTCATCTAGCGTACCTGACTGTGCCCTTGTCTGCCTTTTATCACTTAAACATACGAAGTCACGCCGGAGGATGCCGAGTTAATAAAGTAGCGGTTGCGTCCTTCCCGCTTCGCTTCATACATCGCCTCATCCGCTTCCCGGATGAGCTGGTCCAGGTCGCAGGGGCCACCTTCATACACGCATACTCCAATGCTTGGCGTTGCAACGAGCGGATAGCCCTGGTAATGAAAAGGGCTGGAGAGACTGGCGATAATCCGTTCCGCCACTTTGGAGGCGTGCCTCGCATCGCTATGGGAAAGCAAAAGCAGGAACTCGTCCCCGCCAAGCCTGCAGACCATATCGGTATCCCGAATATGAGCAGACAGCCTTCCGGCAATCTCCTTCAAGAGCAGATCGCCCGCGCTGTGGCCGAATGCATCGTTGACTTCCTTGAAATTGTCGAGATCGATAAACATGATCGTCAAAAGGGACGTGCCCTCATGTATGTATTGGTCAAAACGCATATTGAACAACACCCGGTTAGGAAGGCCGGTCAATTCATCGTGGTAAGCCAGGTATTCTACCTGCTCCTCCAGCCTCTTCCGTTCCGTGATATCGATAATGACGCCTTCAAGCCTCTCTAAATGGCCAAGTTCATTAAAATAGGGGTTCCCCCGGATTTGAGTCCACCGATATTCACCGTCTTGATGGACAATCCGGCACTCCGTGACGATGCTTCGTTTGTCCAGGACCATTTCTTTTTGGGCTTGCATAATAAGGGGCTTGTCCGCCGGCAATACAATATCGGTCAGAATCCGGTAATCGCCCTTAAAAGCCTCCAACGGCCTACCGCTAATATGAACAATGCCTTCGGACAGACGCATAATGCCATCGCTCAAATTATACGACCAGGTTGCTATCTCGACATTTTGCAGAATGCTACTGAGCTGGTCTCCGGTTTTTTCGGCCTTCAGCCAAAGGGATTTGGTGAATTTCGTGAAGAACAAAGAAAACGCGGTTGAAAATAGCCCGAACGTAATGATATAAACTATGTCGCTTCGCTCCACCGCCGCAAACATTTCATCATGCAATGTGTAAAACATATAGATGGCCGTAGCAAGGTACAAGATGCCGGACAGTAAAACGGCCCTAAAATCGAGATATAAAAGAGTAAACAAGGGAATGAGTCCCAGAAATATAAAATTAACGAGATAAGGATATTTCAAAGTAAGGCTCAGCAAAAAAACGTAAAGCGACGCCACCATCAAAAACATGGCGAATTCCGGAACGCGGCGGCTTGCCACAAGTACCAGCAAACCAATGCCCAGAAGGAGTCCGACCGGTGGATATAGGACGTATATGCTTTTATCTACAATCAGGTTGACTAAGAGCGAAATCAAATAAAAGCTCCAAAGCAGCTTTAGCATCAGCACATTTCGCCGGTGAATTTCTTGTACCCTATTCATGATCCGTTCACGCTCTCCAAAAATAGTAATAAAGAACTAGTTTCGCTTTCTTCCATATTACACCTTTGGGAATTATAAGGGTACTGTTTTATGAAAAATTCTACTTCTCCGAAACCGGACTTAAGGGTTGCGGACCCAGCAATCATCAGTCAAAGAACAGCTGCTTGCGAAAAATCCCCTCTGAACAACAAGGAAATCCATCTTGTTTAGATGGGTTCATTCACTTGTTTTCCAAAAGGGGATTGCCCTGTATTTTCATTCCCTCTGGTTCTCTTTTCCTACTTATGAACCATCTCAAATCGCTTAGTATACATTAAGGCACATACTGCTGCACAATGCCGGTTACCTGCCCGTTTTCAATTGTCAAATGATACGGAAAAAGGCTAACATCAAAAACGTCGGCGTACCGGAGCAGGCTGGCCAGTTTTTCCAGAGTCACCGGCTCATTCCACGAAATCTCGGCATCTTCAACGATGCCAGTACGATCGTAGATTTGCATCAGGACTTGAGTATTCTTGGCTACCGGATAATGCTCCAGTCGTTCATCCTCATTCACGATATAATAACCGTCCGGCGGGCCGTCGATGCCGGCATCCGGTTCCAACTTGGCGAATACGGCTTCGGCTTCTTCCCCGGTGTACCATTGTATGGGATCGACCGTGATTTCGCCACCGTCCGACCCGAGATTGAGCCGGTCGATATAGACGGTCAAGTGCTGTGTTTCCCGGACGGTGTCCGGTGATTTTTCCGGCTTGGCAGCTCCTGAACTGGACGTAGTTAACGAAGACATTACGACAATAAGGAATAAGGGGAGCAGAACCGTCATTAATTTTTTCATTACAAGGTTCCCGCCTTTCCGGTCTTCATCATGAACTTATGAACGGCAATTCGATACACCGACCGACAAGTTATAACACACGCTATAAGTATAAATAACCTTTTTTCAAACGTTTAAACACGAAGTATTATTTATACTTCCATTATATGATCACACTGCCGGAAAAGGGTCACAACCAGGTTAAATCAGGTAACAAAATCTTATTCTTTGAAGGCGTTTTAATGCGCCGGGAAAAACGCCAGTTGGATAACGAAGATCGCCCCAAAGACATAGAGCAGCGGATGAACTTCCCGTCCTTTTCCGCTGACGAGCTTCATCACGGGATAGGTGATGAAGCCGATAGCGATGCCGGTCGCGATACTTGCGGTCAATGGCATCATCAACAAGATAGCGAAGGCAGGAAATGCTTCGTCAAAAGATTTCCACTGAATGCGGGCCAGTCCCTCCATCATAAAGCAACCCACAATGATCAGGGCCGGAGCCGTAATGGCCGGCAATGAGGAGATCGCCCCTACGAGCGGCGAAACGAAGATGGACAGCAGGAACAGAACCGACACGACCAGTGAGGTCAACCCGGTCCGTCCGCCCGCAGCTACCCCGGTTGTCGACTCGATGAACGCAGTCGTTGGGCTCGTGCCGAACATCGAGCCGACCGTCGTCGCCGTCGCATCCGCCAGCAGCGCCGATTTGGCACGAGGGAATTCGCCATTCTTCATAGTGCCCGTTTGCTCCGCCACGCCGATCAGGGTACCTGTCGTATCGAACAACGTAACGAGCAGGAAGGCGAATACGGTGGAGTATAGCCCTTGGCTAAAAACGCCGGGAATATCCATGTCAAAGAAGACCGGCATCGGCGGAGCCGAAACAACGCCGCCGTCAAAATGAAGCTGACCGGTCAGATATCCGATCACCGCGGTCAGCGCCATGCCGATAAAGAGCGCGCCCGGAATACGGCGTGCCATCAGAACGAGCGTAACGAAGACGCCGAAAATCGTCAGCAGCGTTACCGAACGGTGCAGGTCGCCGAAGGTAACGAGGTTGTCGGGGCTGGCGACAACGATGCCGGACATTTTCAGGCCGAGAAATGCGATGAACAGGCCGATGCCGGCCGTGATGCCGAATTTGAGCGAATCGGGAATGGCGCGAATCAGCGCTTCCCGGAGCTTGGTCAGGCTGAGCAGCAGAAACAGTATGCCAGCGATAAACACGGTGCCGAGCACGGTTTGGTAAGTTAAGCCGGTGGATGCGACGACGCTGGTGAAATAAGCGTTAAGCCCCATCCCCGGAGCGATGGCGATCGGGTGATTGGCGAAAAGCGCCATGAACAGCGTGCCGACGACGGCGGAAATGACCGTTGCCATGAACACCTGATCGAACGGAATCCCGGCGGCATGCAATACGGCGGGATTGACGACCAGAATGTAAGCCATGGCCAGGAAGGTGGTCACCCCTGCCAGCAGTTCCGTTTTGACGGTGGTACCATGTTGTTTCAATTTAAAAAATTTATTCATATGGCTCTCCCTTTCTTATGTAAAGCTACTTGTTGTTTAGCCCTCTAGTATTGTCCGCCTATCCCCTATCGTCGTCAAGCGGCCAAGGATTAATTCCACAGACTGTACAGAATTCAGGGAAATTTTAGCCAGAATAATCTTTTTTTACGGGAAACGATATGCGTATCCAAAGGTCGCCTTAATTACCGGCGCCAGCCGGGGAATCGGCAAAGCGATCACAGCCGCCTGGCCCCTTCACGCTGACCCGACCCCGACATGAGGCCTTGAATTGAAAAACCCCGATAAGCACCGCCATGATATGGCGGGCCTATCGGGGTTTTTTGCTATTTTTACTGCTGAGGTTGAGGTTTAGGCTGAGGCTCGGTCGGATGATACTCGATCGGAGCCTGCGTCCGGCGAAGGAACAAACCGAGCAGGAGCGCTATCAGACCTACGAACATTGAAATCGTAAAAGCATCGTGAAGCCCCGCGACCAAAGCGTTCGGCTTTTCCGCCGGATCTTCGGGATTGGCCAAAGCCTGCAAATAACGGGACCGGCCGGAAGAATAAATGCTGATAAACAGCGCCGTGCCGATCGCCCCGGACACCTGTTGCAGCGTATTCATGATGGCGGTGCCATGCGGATACATCCGCGGCGGGAGCTGGTTCAGCCCCGTCGTTTGGCCCGGCATCATCACTAGGGAGATCCCGATGAGAAGCGTAATATGCAGCGTGATTACGATGCCGACCGGCGTGGTGGTCGTTAAGTCTTTCATGAACCACAATGTCCCGATAACAATGATCAAGCCGGGTACGATCAGCGCTCTTGGGCCGAATTTATCGAATAACCGCCCGGCAACGGGCGACATCAACCCATTGATAACGCCGCCGGGCAGCAGGACGAGACCTGCCACGAACGGAGTCAGAAGCAGCGCCCCCTGCAAATACATCGGCAGCAGAATCAGCGTGGAGAACAGCGTCATCATCATAACCATCAGCAACGCAGCTGCAAGCGCGAACATCGGATACTTGAACACCCGGACATCCAGGGTCGGTTCTTTAACCGACAACTGCCGCCATACAAACAAGGCCAGTGCAACAAAGCCCGCGATCAGGCAAGTGTAGACGACCGGATCGGACCAGCCCTCCCCTTCCCCGGCATGACTGAAGCCATAGACGATTCCGCCAAAACCGACCGTGGACAGCAGAATCGATATGAGATCCACTTTCGGTCTGGAAAGCTCGGATACATTCCGCAAATAAACGGCGGCAAACAGAATCGAAAATACGGCTAAAGGAATGACGATGAAGAACAACCAGCGCCAGTTCAACGAATCGAGAATCAGGCCGGACAGCGTCGGGCCGATCGCCGGACCGAACATGATGACGAGGCCGATGGTCCCCATCGCCGCGCCTCTTTTTTCCGGGGGATAAATCGTAAGGATCGTATTCATCATAACCGGAAGCAAAAGCCCTGTTCCGATCGCCTGAATAATCCGTCCGGTCAGCAGGACGCCAAAGGAAGGAGCGATGCCGCACACGATTGTACCGACTAAGAATAAAATCATGGCCGACAGGAACATTTGTCTTGTGGTAAACCATTGTATCAGTAAGGCCGTAATCGGGACCAGAATACCGATCACCAGCATATAAACCGTAGATAACCATTGAATGGTTGAAGGGCTAACGTGCAGTTCGCCCATAAGATCCGTATAAGCTACGTTCAAGAGGGTCTCGTTCAGAATCGAGACGAACGCACCGATAATGAGTGCAATCGTAATCGGAAGCCTTCGAATCCCCTGGGGTTGGGCGGAATGATCCGCGCCCATTGTGCCAACATTCATTTTATAACTTCCTCCAGACTTATCCAGGGTATATTTTTCTGTCTATAGTAGTAGTCTCTATGTGAACAAGACAAACCGTCAGCCGTCAGTCAGAGGCTAAGCATCGGCCTTGCGAATTTAGTTTATGTTTAATCGGCATATTAATTCAACCTATAATTAGACCGTTCTATATTTAAAATTTGAAATAATAGGGGTGCGAAAACGCTACTTCCGGAACAATCTCGGAACCATTTCCGAAGCAATCCGCAGCGGATCGCTGCTTTTTTGGGTCAAGCTCATAATAACCGAGCCTTCTATGATCGCGTTGATCATCACCGACAGCTCACGCGCCTCTTCACTCGAATATCCGGCGGACGCAAATTTCTTTTGGAACTCGGAACCCCAGCACTCATAGGCGCTGCTGCAGGCCTGGCGAATCGTTTCGTTACATTTGGCGGTTTCATGGGCGATTATGCCGATCGGTACTCCAAGCGCCTCCCCATGTTCAAACTGCTCCGTCAAAAGAGCGAACATGCTCTGAACGGCCTCTATCGGATCGGAAACCGATTGAAACACGTCTTGAAGCTTCATGCGTGCCATATTTTGCGTGTACTGAATGGCTTCGCAAGCGAGTTGTTCCTTTCCTTCGGGAAAATGATAATAAAGCGAGCCCTTCGGAGCTCCGCTGAGTTGGGTGATCTGATTCAGCCCGGTGGCATTGTAGCCTTGATTCGATAGCAGCTTGGCTGTCGTCTCAATCAGGGTTTTGCGGGTAAGATTCTGGTTTGGCATCATACTAACCTCGCGTCTCATCATAAATTAAACCAATCGGTCTATATAATTTAGTTTAAATTTGATGCACTGTCAAGAAACAATTCGGGACAAGTGCCGAGTCGTTCTCCTGTCTTTGTAAAATCAAACAGCCGTTCCGGATCTCCCTCAGGATAAGCCGGAACGGCTGATAAAAGTTCGTTAAGTGTTATGCAAATTACCAGGCGTAAGCCTTCGGCGCCTCTCCGCCGGGCCCCGGGAAAATCTCATCCAGCGCCTTCAGCGTATCTTCGCTCAGCTCCACCTCGACGACGCGCAGCGTATCTTCGAACTGCTGAAGCGTGCGCGGTCCGATGATCGGCGCGGTAACCGCCGGATTAGCCAGCGTCCAGGCCAGCGCGACGGTCGCTTCCGCCTCGCCGAGCTCCTTGCAAAGCGCGGTGAACCGTTCCAACTGCGGGCGCAGCTTCTCCAGGCGTTCACCCTGCTTTGCGGTCCGCGAGCCCGGCTGCGGGTTCCAGTTGCCGCCGAGGAGGCCTCCGTCCAGCGGGCTCCACGGAATGACACCGATGCCAAGGTCCTCGGCGGCCGGCAGGACCTCCAGCTCCGGCAAGCGGCAGAGCAGGCTATATTTATGCTGCTCTGAGACGAGTCCCAGCAGGCTATGATTTTTCGCTTCGTATTGGGCTTTGACCAAATCGCGGCCGGCAAAATTACTGGCGCCGACATAACCGATCTTTCCTTGTTTTAACGCAATGTCGAAGGCGTTCCACAATTCATCCCAGGATACGCTCCGGTCCACATGATGCATCTGGTACAGTTCGATATGATCGGTTTGCAGGCGGCGCAGCGAATCCTCCAGATGACGGCGGATTTTATAGGCGGACAATCCGTGTCCCCCGTTCGGGTCCGCGTTCGGATCGCCCATGCCTCCGTATACCTTCGTAGCGAGTACGACCTTATCCCTTCTTCCGCCACCCTGGGCAAACCAGCGTCCGATAATTTCCTCGGTCCAGCCCCGGTGCGGCGTTCCGCCGTAAACATTGGCCGTATCAAAAAAATTCACCCCGGCATCCAGCGCCGCGTCCATAATTTTGAACGCTTCCCGTTCCTCCGTGCTCGGTCCGAAATTCATCGTCCCCAGACACAATCGGCTGACATTCAAGCCGCTTCTTCCCAATTTCGCATACTTCATTGCAACAACCTCCTCGATATATGATGGCTGGCATTAACTGAAGCAAACTGCCCTTCCATTATATACCTCGCAGAGGTCTTGGACAAAATATCCGGTTGCAATGCTGGATTTTGAGATTTATTTTACCGGTTGACGTAAAATCGTTCTCAGCCTGTCCGGGGCGGTCTTGCGGTAATCGCTCAAGTAAATTTCGTGATGCTTCCCGACCGGAGTAAAGCCATGCTCCTCAATATAGCTATGAATTTGTGCCAGCGTTCGAGGCTCATCGGTAAATGGACCCTGATGCAGCATTTGTACGCAGGAGCCTTCTTCCATATTTTCAAAAGCCACCTGATGTAATTTCTCGGAAGTACCCGGGGAAGTCTGGCCCTGCTTGGCCAACGCCTGATTTCTCGCCTTCTCTACAGCCTCAGCCGTTACATAATCAGGTTGGCGGATCAACAACTTCCAGTGCCATTCCTCTCTGGGAACAGCCAGCGCATCTTTAAAGGAATCTACTTTACTCTCAACCCACCACAAACCTTCCAGTTTGGCTACAACAAAGTCTTCTCCCGTCTGCTTGTAAATTCCTTTAATTCCATAGGCCAGCTTGTACAAAGACTCCGTTGCGGTTGCAAAAGCCTTGCTGTCAGGTGAACCGTATCCGGTCAAAGCGAGGTAATTATAGGGTGGCAGCGTGAGATACTCAGGATGGCGTGCGGCGGTATAATAGGCGGTGTCCGCCTTGGTTAAATCCAGTTTTCCAGTTTGCTGTTTCATTCGAGGTGACCTCCTTGGTTGTTTTAGGGATATTTCTATCTTAAAGGAAAGACCCTGACAGCAGCCTGTCAGGGTTTTCGGCTCAAAATCTATATCTCTTAAGTCTCCCAAATTATGGCCAACTTCGTGTAAAATATCGATTAGAAGCAATTCATTGGTGGGTGGGTGAAGTCCATGAAAAAGTTTAAAATATATGCAGTAAAGATTCTAGTCTTTCTGGCCTTGTTCAGGATCCTGTTGTTCTTTATGCAAAAGATTTTTGGCTATATCCGGCTTCCGGATGGCTACGAACTCATTATTCAATTAGGCGCATCCGGAATTATGGTGTTATTGGCATTGTTGCTTACAAGTTTTTTAACCCGAAATGATGATGATGAAGTGTTTACGCAAGCCCGAAGAGATGGACAGTAATCCATCCTAGCCCGGACAACGCCAGCGAGCCAATCAGTCCTGCCCAGAACGGGCGGATGCCTAAACGTCGGAACGCCGCGAAGTCCACGCCAAGCCCCAATCCGGCCATCGCCATGGCGATAAGGAGATAGGCGGCTGCGACAAGATAGGCCGAGAGCCGTTGCGGAACAATTCCAAGGGTGTTAACCCCGCTCATGAGGAGGAAGCCAAGAATAAACCAAGGAATCGGGATCGAACGGAATCCCCGGTTTTTGTAATGATCCTCCAAAGCATCCGGCAAATCCGGCCGTTTCACCGAATCCGCAGACTCGGCTTCCCTCCCCCGCCGTTTTCTTTGTACCCAAGCGCCCACCAGCAACGCTACAGGAACAAGCATCGCTACCCGCGTCAGCTTCACTACGACCGCCAGGTCGACAGCTTCTTTTCCGCCAGGGGCTGCCGCCGCGATCACATGCGCAATCTCATGCAGCGTGGATCCCGAAAATACCCCATAGCCTTCCGGTGTAAGTCCAAAAACCGGATATAGCAAGGTATACGCCAAAGTAAATATCGTTCCCAAAATCGCAACAACGGCCGCACCTATCGCGGTCTCTTCATCCCCCGCCTCCACCTGTGGGGCAATCGCCACCACAGCTGCCGCCCCGCAGATAGCGGTACCGCAAGCGGTTAGCATGCTCAATTTAGAATCCACTTTGAACAGCGAAGCAAGACCGTAAACAACGAACAGGGTCACTGTAATATGAATCAGAGCTATAATGAGTACGCTCGGCCCGGCTTGGACAATGTCCCCCAAATTCAGCCGCATGCCGAGCAGAATAATGCCGAGGCGAAGCAGTTTTTTACCGGAAAACGAAATTCCTTCCGCAATAGCGGCAGGCACGCCAAATATCGCCCGCCAGGCCATACCTAGGATCATGGCGATCACTAGCTGTCCCATGACGTTCAAGAACGGGAGAACCGCCATGTATTTGGCTGCTACCGCAAGCAGCAAGGTTAGGCCGAGGCCCTGCACAAAGCCGATTTTTTGCCTCCGTTTGTACGGTCGTGCCTCAATCTGTATCTTTACCGTTTGTGCCATGTCTTTCACTCCAAGCCTGTTATATAGAAGGAACCGCGCTGTCTCACGTTCATGTTATCTCCCGTCGCAACGAAAGTGAAATAGGAATCTGCTATTCCTATCATCAGAAATACTAATGATTGAATTGTTGCAGTTACAGGATCAGGGATACAATGGAATCAGAGAGGAAGTGAAAGAGTGTGATCGTGGAAACATTGCGCGTATTTGTTACGGTGGCGGAGCAAAGCCATTTTTCGCGGGCGGCAGAGATGCTCAATCTGTCTCAGCCCGGAGTAAGTCTACATGTCCGCAATCTTGAAAATGAATTCGGAGCCCAATTGCTGAACCGTTCCCCCAAACATGTGAAGCTGACGGAGGAGGGCGAGATTTTGTACCGCCAGGCCAAGCAAATTTTGGCGCTTTACGAGGGGGCGAAGCAGGAAATCCGGCTGCTCCATGAGATTGTGACCGGCTCCATTCACATCGGTGCCAGCTTTACGATCGGTGAGTACATTTTGCCTCGCATGCTGGCGGAGTTTGCCACGGGCTGCCCGGAGGTGGAGATGCAAGTAACGATTGGCAATACCGAAGAGATCACCCGGGGCGTCCGGCTGAGCGAGCTTGACCTCGGCCTCGTGGAAGGCGAAGTTCCCGATCAGTCCGAGATGCGGGTTACGCCATACATGAAGGATGAAATGATCGTAGTTGCCGCACCGGAGCACCCTTTATCCTCGCTTCGGCGGGCAGAATACTCCTACCTGCAAAACCTGGTATGGATTTTGCGCGAAAGCGGCTCCGGAACACGGGCGTTCAGCGACCGTTTTCTACAGGAGCGCAGCCTGACCGTGAAGCAATCTTATGTCTTCAACAGCAGCCAAGGCGTAAAAGAAGCGGTCGCCGCCGGCCTCGGCGTCGCCTTGCTCTCCCGCTGGGTCGTCCGCAAAGAACTGGCCAGCGGCGAACTGCTCGAAATCATAACCGACGGCACCGCATTACAGCGCGATTTCTCTCTGATTCGTAACAAACACGCTTCCCCCACCTTAGCCGTGGACATGTTCCTTCAAAAGCTGTTGGAGGTCCATCAGTAGCCGGGGGTTTTGGCGGTTGCGCCTAGCCTGGGGGAATTGGCATATGTGATTGGTATCCGCATACGACGCGAGTGATTGGCATGGAGGATTGGCGGAAGTGCGTCTATTTGGCCGTATAAAGCAATATGACTGATGGGGCTGCAAGGTCCGTGATAAGCAACTTTATCAGAGACAGTGAGAATGAATAACAAGTGTTTGTTTTGTTATGTGTAGGAATACCAGTAGCTGTTGAGTGAAGAGGCAGGCTAAGTGGAGTTATTCCGAGTTAAGTGGGTTAGGTGAGTAATTTTATCGGACAGTCGCACCTAGTATAGAAAGTGGACACCTCTTAACCACTCACGGATAATAGAGTTAATATAATTAAGAGGTGGCGCGGAGCATGAGTGAAAAAAGGCAAAGCTACAACGAGACGTTTAAACGAGAAGCTGTGAGATACGTTCAAGAACAGACGAAGTCCCTTCCTCAGATTGCTGAAGAACTAAACATAAATCCGGATACGTTGCGGCAATGGGTTGGGAAGTACCGGGAGTTCGAGAACGAACCTATCAACCACGGGGAGACTCTTCGCAATCAGTCTCAAACTATTCACGACCAGCAACGTGAGATTGAGGATCTGAAAGAGGAGATCGCGATCTTAAAAAAAGCCATGCACATCTTCAGCAAAGAAAGGAACTAAGGTTCCAGTTCATCAAAGATCATCGCTCCGAGTTTCGAGTGGAGAAGATGTGCGAGGTCCTCAGCGTTTCCAGGAGCGGCTTTTACAAGTAGTTGAACCACGTGCCAAGTGAACAGCAAAAACGCAAGGAGCAGCTTACAGCGCGCATCCAATGGCACTATATCGACTCGGAGAATCGTTACGGCAGCCCTCGAATATGGAATGAACTCCAAAAGGAAGGGTGGATTGTCGCAGAGAAAACAGTCAGCAATATTATGCGGGACCACGGGCTTCGCTCGTGCATGAGTCGTAAGTTTAAGGTAATGACCACCGACTCCAAGCATGATTTGCCAATTTCACCAAATTTGCTCAAGCAAAACTTCAAAGCAACAGCCCCAAACCAAAAATGGGTTGCAGACATTACCTACATCCCTTGTCGCCAAGGGATGCTGTATTTGGCAAGCGTTTTGGATTTATGTACAAAGCAAGTAGTTGGATGGAAGCTTAGTGATCGAATGACCACCGAACTTGTTACTGAAGCGTTAGACCAAGCCTACAAAGCCAAGAAACCAAAGAAGGGGCTCATCCATCACTCGGATCGAGGCTCCCAGTATGCCTCCAAGGAGTACCGCAACAAACTAAAGAAATACAAAATCAAGGCGAGCATGAGCCGCAAGGGCAATTGCTACGACAATGCTTGTATCGAAGCCTTCCACAGCATCTTGAAACGGGAGCTCATTTACTGTTCGCCGAAATTCAAAACAAAGCAGGAAGCCTTTGAAAAGCTATACAGGTACATTGAGTTTTTCTACAACCGCAAACGTTCCAACAGCACACTTGGCTACATGTCCCCGTGTCGTTTTGAGGAGCAATTTTACCGTAAGCAGGCAGTGTAAGAAGTGTCTACTTTCTTGACAGAAGAGCAAGTCGCTACTTATGCAGGAACGATGGGGGCGTTGAGAATGAGTTTCCGGCTGGCGGGCGGACTGTTGGGCGTTTTAGAGTAAATTGAGGCATTGAGTAGATTGAGCATTGAGCAGAGTATAGCATTGAGTGGAAGCTTGAGTGGATTGAGATGAGTATGGGGTAACTTGAGCTATTTATGGTTAGTTGATTAGTTTGTTAGAAAGCATGTTCACGCCCGGCTGCTGTCGAGCTAGAATATTAACTGGATTAACTACAGTTAATTTCTCGGTTATTGTAAAAAACAAAAAATAACTGGAAAACCTCCAGTTATTTTTTGCTATCTAGTACTTTTTTGGCGTTTGGGGCCGAAAACGAAAAAATTAGCTGGAGGTTTTCCGGTTAAATTGGCAATTTGGCCGATTTTGAGGAAATTAACTGGAGGTTTTCCAGTTAATTACCTGGAATGACCGCCCCAGATGAGGCGTTACTCCCGTTACTCCCGTCTCTCGCGTCAATCCTCATGGCCCTGCGGCGAGGTTGGCTGTTGTGGCGAGGCCGGTTGCTGCGCCGGGCCGGCCAGGCGGAGGCGTTCTTCCGCTGCCGCCGGGGTACCGGCGTCCGGGCTGGATTCGACATAGTGCTTCAGCAGGGAGAGCTTGTTCTCCCAGAAGCGGTCGAAGTAAGCCAGCCAGCGCTTCAGCTCGAGCAGCGGATCCGCGTCGAGCCGGTAGCGCGTTTCCCGGCCGACCTTCCGTTCCCGGACCAGTCCCGCATCGGAGAGGATGCGAAGATGCTTGGAGACGGCGGTCCGGCTCATCGGAAAGTGGCCGGTCAGGTCTTTCAGCGGCAGCTCGCGGTCGCCAAGCAAGCCTAGAAGCTGGCGCCGGGTCGGATCTGCGACCGCCTGAAAGACATCTTGGTTCGGCGCGGAGGCCGTGGACGTCATCGTTAACCTCCGACGTAGGCGGACAGCTTGTTAACCAGCCCGGCCCAGCCTTGGTCCATCCGGCCGCGCACAATGTCATGGGGCTCGCCGAACTCCGTCACTTGAGCCGCAGTCCAACCGCCGTGGATGACCGTAAATTCGATCTGCCCCTCATTTTCCACCAATTCAAAGGTCAGCGTCCAATCTTTGCCCCAATTAAACGACAACCGGTTCGGCGGATCCACCAGAGTTACTTTGCATGGGGATTGCCCGAAAGGCCCCGCCTGTAAATGAAATTCATGTCCAACCACCGGCTGCAGATCATTCGGCATAAACCAGGACGACAGTCCCTCCGCCGTAGCGACCGCCTCCCATACCTTCTCTGCCGTGGCATGCAACAAAATGGTATGCCGGATGTCCGGCAGCGTTTCATTCATGTTATTATTCATCATCCCATCTTCTCCTTTTCAATGGGAAACCTAAAGGTTTCGCATAAGTCCTGTCGTCATTATATGAAACCATTTGGTTTCCTGTCAACTAAAATCAAGGACCGTACTCCCCCCATAGGGTGTGAATACGGCCCCTTCTTCATTCCAATTTGGTTATGGTCATTCTCCCACGGTAATCTCGTACAATCGTGCCGTTTTCTCTGCCGGCAAGACGACCTTCAGCTCCCCGTCTTCGGCGTTCCAAACGCAGTCGCCCGCAAGGTCCTGCGGGTAAGCGCGGTGCACTTGCAGCGGCTTGCCCTTCAACCAGCCCAGCGGAATGGTCTTCTCTGCCGGCTCATGTGCGCCGCCAGCCTCGGCAGCCCGCACCCGCCAGACGGCCAAGTATACGTGGTTGTCCTTGCGAAGGCCAAGGCTAACCCACTCGTCCTGCTGCGTTGGTAAACCGAGCGGCCAAAACGGCAGCGCCTCCGGAATATTGTGGCGGATCGTCTTGTAATAGTCCAGCGCTTCCTTGACCAGTTCCCGGCGGCGCGGGCTCAGCTCGGCAAGGTGGCCGCTCTGGTGTACGCGAAGCAACAGGGCGTTCACCATGTTGAATACGACCTCTTCGTCATCGCCCTCACGCAGCGGATACGACCAGATCGCCGACTGCTCCGGCGTCAGCGCCGACGGTGAAGCCGCCGCGATAGCGGCGTAATTCACGTAATCCTCTTGATCGCTCGTGGACTGGATGCTGTGCCGACTGAGCATGGCATAGTCCATCCGCATCCCGCCGCTGGAACAGTTCTCGATGACCAAATCCGGATAGCGGGCAAAAATTCCGTCCAGCCACTGCAAATAAGCACGGTTATGCTGAAGCAGCCCGTCGCCGAAGCTATCGGCATCCCTTTCCGTCCCAATTCCGGCATTTATGTTGTAATCCATCTTGATATAGCCGACTCCATAATCCTCAACCAATCGGCGGATCACTTCCGTCGCGTGCTGTATTACCTTCGGATTGCGATAATCCAGTTGGTAGCGGCTGCGGTCTTTGACCCGCTTGCCATGCCGCATGAAGAACCAGCTGTCGTCCGTATCCTTCAGCTTTGGACTGTTGATGCCCATGACTTCCAGCTCCAGCCAAAGGCCGGGAATCATCCCTTTGCTGCGGATGTAGTCGAGGACATATTTGATCCCTTCCGGGAAACGTTCCTCCGACGGCAACCATTCGCCCACGCCGTCCCACCATTCGCCCGGCGCATACCAGCCTGCATCGATGCAGAAATACTCGCTCCCTATTTCCGCTGCGGCATCAATTAACGGGAGCAGCTTGGCCGTTGTCGGACTGCCCCAGAGGCAGTTCATGTAATCGTTAAATATAACCCGTAGCTTGCGGTTATCTTCATTAGGCCGACGGATTACCCGGCGATACCGGGTCAACACCCCGATAGCGTCATTGAAGTCCCCGTTAACCGAACCGACCGCGGCCGGAACGGAAACGAACTCTTCGCCCGGTTCAAGCTGCAACCACCAGTGATTGTCATGCTCGGTCGGGCCGCTGACGAGCAAGGCGAGATGATCATTCTGGTCGATAATCTCCCAGTGCCAGGAGCCGTTATGCTCAATTTGCCAGAACAGGCTGCTTCCCGCCTCCTCATTTTCCAGCACCGCCATCGGAATATGTTCGGCCGCCGACCAGGAGCCGGTATTGCTGCAGGAAATCCGCTTGGAGGTCCGGTCGGTCAAATGGGAAAGCCCAAGCTCCGGCAGACGGTAAGATCTCCACTGCAATTCGCTCTGCCAACCCGTATGAGGGATGAACAATCTCATTTTGTCATCCCGCGACGTCTTGCCCTCTTTATCGACCCCGGTCAAAGCGAACGTGGAAACATACTCCACGCCCAGTGCTTCCATTCCGCCGTTGCTCAATACCACCCAGATGCGGGCTACCGGAATCCCGTCATAAAATTGAACATGCTGCACCGCCCGGAGACCCGTATCGGGGTCCTTCAGGGCGATTTCCAGCTTGCGGCCAAGACCGCTTCGGAAATCTTCATGCCCGTCATACTGCATCCGCAAGCCGGGATACGTCGCCCGGTGCGTTCTCCCGTGATACTCCGCACGGTCCTCGCCGGTAAGCTGAAGTTCCATTAGGCGAAAACCTTGTTTTTGCGTTTCGCTTACCGTCTCCTCCTCAAAGGGTTTGGCACCGAAATGAAGCAGCCGTACATCCTTTTCATCTGTCACTTCAAAAATAAAATGAAGTCCATTTTCGGCAAAACTGAATCTTTGGGACATTTTGCATGCACCTGCCTTTTATCATCGTTATCATTAAATAGACTTAACGCAGCACCGCCCGGTGCTGCGTTAAGAGTTTGCGGCCTTTCAATTATTGGGCGGAACCGAGTTGTACCCAAGCTTGCTCAATTTCCGTTACGGCTTGGTCTTTATTTTTGCTGCCGCCAATGTAAGCTTGCATAATTTCACCGAATTTTTGATGGAACGTATCCAGCGAGTAGTTGATGGACAGGTCGCCCGATGCTTCCGTCTTCAGGATTTCTTCCATTTGCTTCGGCATGTCCAGATCCGGAAGCGGAGCGTCCTTGATCGGCGGAATGACTTTCGCTACGCTGGAGAACCAGTTTGTCCCGTACTCGGAAGTATACAGCCAATTGAAGAACTCGATCGTTTCTTTGGCAACTTTGGAATCTTTGTTGATCCGTAGCGCCTGATCGGCACCCGTGATGATCTGGGATTGTTCGGCTTTGTCGCTCACCGGGTAACCGGCAATGCCGAGCTGGAAGTCCGGCGTAATTTTCTTGATAGCTTCTTCATCCCATGCACCCTTACCGTTCAAAATCGCAGCCTTGCCTGAAGCAAAGTCGCTCACTTGCGCGTTGCTGTCGCGTTCGAGCGGTTTATCCGTACCATGTTTGACCGTCGTGTCCACGTATGCGAAGAAGTTGTTGTACAGAACCGGGTAGTCTTTGATTTTTGCATCTCCGGCAATGAATTTGTCAACGAGTTCCTTAGGAGCTACGCCGGAATCCTGCGCAGCCGCATCAACAAAGTGTTGGAAAAGATGCTTCCATACCCACCACTCTTTATACGCGTTGGCGAAAGGAATCGTTCCTTTGGCTTCCAGCTTGGCGATGGCATCGTCCATTTCGGCGGTTGTTTTCGGGAAGGAGGTAATCCCGGCTTCATCAAAAAGTTTCTTGTTGTAGATGATGGAGAACAGGTTGCCTTTAACCGGAAGGCCAAGCACTTTACCATCGGAAGAAGACATATTGGCACGAACGGCATCGGTCATCGCCGCAGCGAGCGGCTCATTGGTCAGATCGGCGCTATATTCGGCATAGGTGTCGATGTCTCCGCCCGCGGTAGTTTGGAACACGTCCGGCGTACTGCCGGCAGCGATTCTCGATTTAAGCACCGTGTTATAGTCCGCTTGCATGATCTCGAGGTTGATCGTTACGTTCGGCTTCACTTTTTTGTATTCTTCGATGTAAGCATTAAACGCATCCGTGTACTCCGGAGAAGCCGTAAACATGTTGATGGTGACTTTCTTGTTGTCATCGGTAGCCCCGTTGTTCGCCGCATTCCCTCCATTGGCCCCTTCATTGGCACCATTGTTGCCGCCGCAAGCGGATAACAGTCCCATGATTAGGGTCAAGCTGAAAAGGGTAGCCCAAATCTTTTTTTTCATAAATATAACCCCCACTTTCTTGGTTGTGTTGTGCTAGTGGTCTTGCTTGCTATGGTCCTTATTCTAATGAAAAGGGTACGGGATAAAAATGTAGATAAGTGGTGAGTTAAGGGTAAAAAAGTGATGTTATCACATAGTTCACTTTTTAGCCCCTTCCGCACGCTGATTTCTGTATTCGGACGGAGAGACGGAGTAATAGTTTCTGAAAGCTTTGCTAAAGTAGTTCTTATCCTTGTAACCGAGCATTTCCGAAATCTCCTGGATTTTCAGGGAGGAATCGTCCAGTAGCTGCTGGGCCTTGTCCATCCGCACTTTTTGAACGTATTCATGGATTCCGTACCCGAACTGTTGCTTAAACAGCTTCATCAGATACTCCCGGCTGAGAAAATACTTCTCCGTAAACACGGAAATCTTGATGTCCTCAAAATAGTGGTTATCGATATATTCTTTAATATCGTCCACATTAAACGAGCGGTTCCCCGCCATCGACTGGCGAATTTGCTCGTTATAATATTCCAGTATCCGCATTAGCAGGCCTTCAAATTCATCGAAGGACGCAAAATCCGTTTTCAGATGAAAAGAGCGCAGCGCCCGTTCTCCGCCGGAAGACGGCATTTTATCGGACGGGACGCCAAGTTCCAGTGCCATGTCGTTAAAAAGCACGACGATTTCGCGGATCATGCGGTCCGCATCCCCCAGGCTGAAAAAGTCGGAAGATCTTACCTTTTTCACGAATTCGCCGAGCACCGTTTTGGCCTGATGGATATTCCCCGCTTCCAGCGTGTTGCGAAGAATCGGCATCCGCCCGGTCAAGGAATGAATGTCCCGGGTCGGCTGCTTGTCCTGCGTTCCGATGACCGCTTTTCCCGTTAACTTCAACAAGTCGACCGAATGCACCGACAAACTGGCGGCCTCATAGGAATCGGCCAGTTCCAAAGCATTCATGCAAGAAGCGCCGACGCCGCCCGCGCAAATAATGCCAAATAACGAACTCAAGGTCGACACGACCTTCTTCATCAACTGTTCCGATCGAAACATCAATTCTTGAGGATAGCCGCCATGGGAGGTATAAACGGCAATGACCTCGCGCTCCTGCTTCGGGTTGGCAAAACTGAAACACTGCAGCCCCCCGTCCGACATCTCGTTGATTACGTTCGCCACGGCAAAATACAGCAGTTCCGTATCGGAGTTGAAGCGGCTGTCGCGGATCGACTCCATATTGAGGATCCGGAACACCAATACGCCATAGCGAAGGCTGCCGTCATCCGCCCCGATCAGGGACAGGAACGCACTATTGTTCTGCTTTTTGAAGCTGCGCTCCAGGATCGACAGATATATTTTTTCCTTCAGCTTAGGCAATGACATGTTGTAGGCAATATTGCGAGTGATGGACTCGCTGCGGATCTGACGTTTCGCCTCCAGCAGTCCGATCGCTTTGCGCAGCGCCTGGTTCAGGTCCTGCCGGTTAATCGGCTTCAACAAATAATCAATCACCTTGGAGTGAATAGCCTGACGGGTAAATTCGAAATCGTTATATCCGCTGATCACAATCGTCAACAACTCCGGGTACTCCGTCTCCACAATTTTCAGGAATTCAACGCCGTTCATTTCCGGCATTTTCATGTCCACCATGACCAAATCCGGCTTGTGCAACTTCAGCATCTCCAGCCCGGATTTCCCGTCCGTCGCCTCAAGCACTTCATCAACTTGCAGACCTTCCCAATCGCCCAAAATAGTTATCGCTTCACGCAGCGGCTCCTCATCATCAATAATAAGCACTTTATACATGACTTTGGCCTCCCCGCGGAATCAACATTCTCATTCTAGTTCCGGTATCCCCGCTTTGGATCTCTAAGCCAGCTTCTTCCCCATATAACAGCTTCAGCCGGGTGTTCAGATTCTTCAATCCGATGTTCTCCCCTTCCTGCTCCTCCCATTCCGTGCGGAATGACTCCAGAATCTCTTCCATGCGGGCGGGCGGTATGCCGGGACCGTTGTCTTCCACCGTAATTACCGCCCGGGACTCTTCCAATTCGGCCCTGATCTTGATCCTGATTCCTACCGATACCTTCTCTACGGCATGCTTAATCGAATTTTCAACCAGCGACTGGATCGACAGTTTCGGAATTTGCAGCTCCATCAGCGAGTCATCCCATTCGAGGGTAACCTCGAGCCGGCTGCCGAATCTTGCTTTTTGCAGAGCCAGATAACGATCGATATGCCCGAGCTCCTCTTTAGCGTATACGATGTCTTTCCCGCTTATGCAATATCTAAGCGTTAATGCCAAAGCATCGACCATATCGGCCACTTCGAAGTCTCCGCTCTTCAACGCCTTGGTCGAAATCGCCTGCAGAGCGTTGTATAAGAAGTGCGGGTTTATTTCCGCTTCCAAGGCTTTCAGGATGGCGTTCTTTTCCACCAGCTTCATTTTGTACCGTTCATTGATCAGGTCATTCGTACGGGTTACCATCCGGTTGAAATGCCGGGTTAAATAGGCGAGTTCGTCCCGGCCTTTGACCGGCGCCTCCACATCAAACGTCCCTTCGCTGAAACGTCTCATTTGGTGGGACAGCCTTTTAAGCGGCTGGGTGATGGCGTTGGCGATTAGCGTCACCAGAATGACGGAGATCACAAGAAACACCAGTCCGATGAGATAGTTCAGATCCCGCGTTTTTCGCGCGGCTTCATAAATATTGCTATAGGGAATCGGCTTGATCAGCTTCCACCCGTTCTGCTCGCCGACGTTGTAAACGATCAGATATTTCTCTTTGTCTTTCGTCGTCCAGGTGATCGGTTCCTGCTCCTCCTGGCGTTCCAACCGGGTTAGCCATTCAGTCTGCTTGAGGCGGTTGTAAAATTCCAGATCATCCAGGTGAAAAGGTACGTTGTCCGGATCGAGGAACAAAAGATGTTCTCCGTTTTCAAACGGAATGTCCTTCATGATCTCATCCTTCATCGACGGCTTCAGATAAAATGAAATGACGGCACGGGCCTCCTTGGAAGCGATGGACCGGATCACGCGGTGATAAGCCATAAAGCCGGGATCGGTAATCGAAGAATAGCCCGGATCAGCGCCGGGATCGGCAAAAGACTGATACGAGCGGTTGTTGGGGCTTGCCATCGCCTTTTTGTACCACGACCGATAAGGGATTTGGCCATCATAGCCAACTCTCACCTTAATATCGTAGGCCTCCTGGGTGATCGAATAGTATTTGCCCTGACCGACCAGGTAAAGATATATGCTGTTTAAATCCTTTCGGGAATAAAAAAGGCTCCGCAGATAATCCTCCAGATACATTTTGGAGGCGTAATCGTCTTCTTCATTCAGGATAGCCCGGATCAATTCGTCATACCGGATCTGCGGCAGCGACAATTGCTCGATTCCGGCCAGATAATCCTCCAGATTTTGATTGACCAGCTTCAAATTGTTGGCCGTACTGGACATGTTGTAATCGACCGATTCTTTTTGAATCATCTGATACGAAATGAT
Source organism: Fontibacillus phaseoli (assembly GCF_003337355.1). GTDB lineage: Bacteria > Bacillota > Bacilli > Paenibacillales > Paenibacillaceae > Fontibacillus > Fontibacillus phaseoli. The sequence continues at coordinate 90,513 of NZ_QPJW01000011.1, forward strand.
GGTCAAAGATCCGACAACGAGGATAATTATCGTGGAAAAAAACAAAATAAGCTTATTGACCAGCCGTCTCGACATCCGGTCGATCAAGCTTCTGAATGCTTTTCTCAAGCGCTCAAACATCGTCCTCATCCTTCGAAGGGAAGGTTCTCTGTTCACTCTTTTACAGTTCACCTTTTTACCCTTAACTGTTTTCTTAAATCCATTTAGGGCTGAATAGACCCTGTTCTATAATACATTATAGACGTTGTTCAAAAAGTCAAATGAGGACATGAACATTCAGAAATCCGAGAGCGACCGCCAAAGATCGCTTACGAAAAAGAGGTGCATTATGTTGAAGCTAGGGAGAAAACGGGCCGAAAGACTGGAATTCGGAGCATTTACGCTTCCGATTCTGATTTGCGTCATCGCAGTGTTTTACTATCCGTTCATCATGACGATTCGTTACTCCCTGACCAAGTGGAACGGGATTTCCAAACACCCGAAATTCGTCGGGTTTGACAACTTCCAGCAAATTTTTATGGGGGACGCCAACTTCACGAACGCCGCCTGGTTCACCGTGAAGTATGCCATCCTTTATATCGTCCTTGTCAATGTACTGGCCATATTGCTGGCCCTCGTGCTGGACATGAAGCTGAAATCGACCAACTGGCTGAGAGCGGCATTCTTCATTCCGTACATCCTCAGTTTAGTTATCGTCGGTTTTATCTGGAAATTTATTTTCATGCAAGGATTCGAATCGTTAGGGGAAAGCACCGGATGGGGAATTTTCCAGCTCAGTTGGCTAGGGAAGCCGGGTCTGGCCTTCATTTCCGTACTGCTGGTTTCGCTTTGGCAATCGATCGGTTTCTATCTTGTCATCTACATCGCCGGGCTGCAATCGGTACCGGATGATTTGAAGGAGGCCGCCACCGTGGACGGTGCCGGACCGGTACGCCGGTTCTTCAACATCACCTTGCCGCTCCTGGCTCCTTCGATTACGATTTCCGTATTCATGGCGCTCACCAACTCGATCAAAGTGTTCGACGTCATCCTGTCTCTGACCGCCGGCGGTCCTGGCGGAACGACTTATTCCGTGGCTTACGATATTTATCGCGACACCTTCCAAAATAATCTGTACGGATACGGTACGGCCAAAGCGCTCATTCTGTTCGTGGCTGTTCTTATCATCACGGTAATTCAATTAACGATCTTCAAACGCAGGGAGGTTGAGGCATAATGAAATCCAATAAAGCGGGGCGGATCGTTCTTGAAGTCGTCATGGTCATTGTGTCCTTGATATTCCTGTATCCTTTGTTCCTGACCATCATCAACTCCTTGAAAAGCTTCTCCGAGGTGATGACGGACGTGATCGCGCTTCCGAAAGCGCTGGTGTTCGAAAACTATACGTACGTATGGAAATTCATCAACTATCCGCGGCTGTTCTTGAATAACGCCGTCATTACGATTCTGGGTCTGGCAGGGATCATCCTGGTCTCTTCTATCGCCTCTTACAAACTGGCACGGACAAAATCCAAGGCAAGCTCGATCATCTACTTCCTATGCATCATGCCGATGTTGATTCCGTTCCAGTCGATCATGCTGACCGTACTGCAAATGGCCAAAAACCTGCATCTCTCCGACAGCACCTGGGGACTTGGCATTCTGTACTGGGGCTTCGGCGCTCCGCTGGCTCTGTTCATCTATCACGGTTTCGTCAAAGGGATTCCGAAAGAAATCGACGAAAGCGCCACAATCGACGGCGCCTCCGGCTTCCGGTTGTTCTTCAGCGTGATCTTCCCGCTGCTGAAATCGGTAACGACCACGATCATCATCATCGACGTCATGTGGATCTGGAACGACTTCCTGCTCCCGCTCCTGATGGTCAACGGCTCGCCGGATACCAAAACGCTGACCCTGGCCGCCTACACCTTCGTCGGTCAGTACACCTCCGACTGGCAGTATGCCATGACCGCCATGGTGATGGCCGTGCTACCTTCGATCGTCGTCTTTATCTTCCTGCAAAAATACATCGTCAAAGGCGTAGTCGCCGGCGCGGTAAAAGGCTGATCGATCTTATCGAGTGGATCGGAAAAAGAACGGCCCGCGGGCACTTCGGTGCTTGGCGGGCTGTTCTTATTGCGCAAGTGTAAGCGGGCCGGGACATTACTGTGTACGCTGATTGTTGCTCGGAGTAGGACAGTTACTTGGTGGCGTCGGTGTTGCTCAGGAGCGGAATAGTTACTGTGTACGCTGTTGTTGCCCGGGAGCGGGACAGTTACTTGGTGGCGTCGGTGTTGCTCAGGAGCGGAATAGTTACTTCGATTGTTGAGGTTTCTTTGACGTTGGCGTGGAACCTGGTGCTGATCTCGTGTGGCACAAAGTTTTGGACTTACGGATGATTACGACGATTGCTCCATGGAAATTAAATGGATTTCCTACAGCTAATTTTCCCAAATCAGGCTCCGATAACCAATTAGCTGTATTTCCTACAGTTAATTTTTCCGATTTGCCTGCTTAACAGCGAAATCGGCATAATTAGCTGGAGGTTTTCCAGTTAATTCTCTCAAGTACTCCCTTTCTCAAAAAATAGCTGGAGGTTTTCCAGTTAAATTCCCGCCGAAAAGGAATCCTATTCCCACACGCTTTGTAAACTCACTCCATACGCACTCCATACGCACCCAAGGCGCCGAACGACCAACGCAAAAGTACAATAGTAAAGGCCAATAGCGCCCCAAACTTTCAATTTTCCAGTTACTTTTGGTATGATAGTGATCTAAAGTATGTGAGTAGCGCATACCTTTTCTCAACCAACAAGGTATGTTCCTCGCTGTTCACTAGCTAAACTAACTTATCCAGGAGGTATCGAATCTATGTCTGAACTCAATTATGGTCTCCATTCCGCTACCGATTCCAATAACAGACAGTTGTCCGCGATTCCCCTGTCCATATTGGATCTCGCACCGATTACGGCCGGCAGCACGGCGGCTCAATCTCTGCATAATACACTGGACCTCGCTCAGCATGCCGAAAAATGGGGCTATCGCCGGTTCTGGCTCGCCGAGCATCACAGCATGCCCGGCATCGCAAGCTCGGCTACGTCGGTCGCGATCGGCTATGTCGCCGGCGGAACAAACACGATCCGGGTCGGTTCCGGCGGCATCATGCTGCCGAACCACTCGCCGCTCGTGATCGCCGAGCAGTTCGGCACGCTCGAGTCGCTGTACCCCGGCCGGATCGACCTCGGCCTCGGCAGAGCACCCGGCTCGGACCAACTGACCTCGCAAGCCTTGCGGCGCGGGCCGGGCAGCGACGGGCAGGATTTCCCGGAGCGGCTGCGCGAGCTCCGTGATTATTTCCAGCCCGTATCGGGCTCCTCGATGCGGGTCCGGGCCATTCCCGGCGAAGGATTGAACGTCCCGATCTGGCTGCTTGGCTCCAGCGGCTTCAGCGCCCAGCTTTCTGCCACGCTGGGCCTGCCGTTTGCCTTCGCCAGCCACTTTGCACCGGATTACTTACTGCCGGCGCTGGACCTGTACCGCGGCCATTTCCAGCCGTCGGAATTTTTGGAGAAGCCGTTCGCCATGGCCGGCGTCAACGTAATTGTAGCCGATACGGACGACGAAGCGCGCAGGCTTGCTACTTCCCAGGAGCAGCAGTTCCTGAACCTGATCCGCCGCCGGACAGGACAGCTTAGCGCTCCGGTCGACAGCATGGATTCCATTTGGACACCGCAGGAAAAAGCGCTCGTCCAAAGACAGCTCGGCTTCTCCGCCATCGGTTCGCCAACAACCGTGCGCGCACGACTGGAGCAAATCATCCAGGAAACACAGGCCGATGAGCTTATAGTGGCTGCCCAGATTTATGACCATAAATCTCGTCTGCGTTCTTACGAACTGCTAGCCGAGCTCAAAAATAACTAATTTATTCTCAGGGCAGTCTCCCAGATCATTGATCTTGTGGAGACTGCCCTGTTTTTAATCTAACTAAAGGTCCTCAAAACATCTACTCTATGACTATTTTATGAATTCGATGAAAAATAATTGACCACATATCAAATCATCGTTATATTGTAATATATTAACAAATCTTGAACTTAGTAACTCCCGATATATATTAAATTAAGAAAGAACAAAGGTGATTTGCATGAATACTACGGCCCCCATTCTCAAACACCTAGATGACTTTATAAAAAATGAGAACTTAAATCTGCGCAAATTGGCTACTTTAGCAGATATCAATGCAGGTACGCTGAGCGCGATCTTTAACAGAAACAAAGTTTTTACCGTAGAGCATTTAGACCGCCTTACTTCCGTGATGAATTTACCCGAGGGCTATTTTTACGACCCCTACATTCAGGAATACTTGAGTCATTCGACCCCGGATTGGCGGCGAATCCGGCCTTTCTTATACCGTTGCATGGAATTGGACAAGCTGGACTGCATTAAGAAAATTAATGATATATTAATGGAAAATCTGATGTACTCGCCTTTACTGTTCGAGACTGCCGAAGACTTTTTTCAAAGAGGGAACAAGGAGGCCGCCGCTTTATTATTTGAAAGCATTGCTTCCAGCGAAAAGCACCAGCACTCGGAACGGCTCGCCTTTTGCCAATATCGTCTGTTTCTAATCAGGCAAGGTGCGGACCAGGAGCAAAACTATCAGGCTGCGATCCAGTTTGAACTTTATGTAGACCGGCTTGATGAGATCGATCAGTTGGATGCATTGAGAAATCTGGCTAATACTTATCGGTCATTACGTCGATGGGATAAAGTGCATAAAGTTGCAGCAACTTTAAACCAACTGGCAAAATTCCAATACTCCTTGCCGAACTGCCAGCAAAAAGAAGATCAAACCTTATATAAAAAACCGGTAAGGCCACTATTCTTTTATGTAGCCTTTAGCAAATTACTCTTTGGAGCTGTTTATTATGAACAAGAAAGGTATGAACTCGCTCTTCAAGTAGCCAATGAATCAATTGATTTAGAATGGGTAAGAGAAACTGACGAAGAGGCAGTATACTGGAAGACTCAGATCCTTGAGTGGGCCCAGGCTAATATTTATCTGACCAGACTAATGACTGGAGACACAGCATTCCTTTCAGAATATGTTAGTTTTATTGCACCCAAAAAAAATGAAATTCTTACAGGCTTGTGGAATATAATGACGGCTGCAAATCGCTACAAGATGAATGTAAACGATATTCTGGATAAATTTGAAATAGAAATACCCAATCTCCTCGAACAGAAAGGAAATGAATTAAATAGCCAACAAAATACGGACAATGAACTTGTTGGGTTACTCTGTGAATTAGCTAACTATTATTTGTCTAATTGTAAATACGATAAGGGCTTCCAATACTTGGTAGACGGGTTGAAAAAATCGACTATAATAAATAATGAGAACTCTATTTTGCGGTTTATGCGACTCTTCGAATCTTATCGAAAGTTTGCATCGATCGAATCAAAAACAGAGTATCATAATATAGTCCAATTAGGAGGGTAATTTATGAAAAAGAAAAAAATGACCCTGTTACACGTAACTAGCTTTCTATTGGCAGTAGGAATTAGTGTGGAACCTATTATTCAATTGCTAGGGTGGCACATTGGCGGTTAAAAGAATATCATCACCAAAAACCACCGGAACAAGGCCAAGCCTTGTATCCGGTGGTTTTTCTTGTATTACCTTATTTGGGCTGATTTGCTCAGCCGCTCAGCCGAGCATGGCCGAGGCTTGGTCTTGGAGTTGACGAAGTTGCTCGCGGATCGCGGCCGCTTCGCCGACGATGATCAGCGCCGGGTTGCTGAGCTGGACGGCGGCGGCCAGCTTGTGCATCTCCGTCAGCGTGCTGACGAAGGTGCGCTGGCGGCCCGTCGTGCCGCTCTCGATGAGCGCCACCGGCGTCGATCCGGCCTTGCCATGCCGCAGCAGCTCGGCGCGGATCTCCTTAAGCTGGCCCACGCCCATGTAGATGACGAGCGTGTCAACGGCATGGGCCAGCAAATCCCAGCGGATGGGCGGCCCGACCTGCCCATCGCTCTCCCCGGGGCAGCGGCTGCCCGTCACGCAGGCGAAGGAAGCCGCTACCCCGCGATGCGTGAGCGGGACGCCGCTGGCCGCCGCCGCGCCGATCGCCGAGGTGATGCCAGGGATCACCTCGTAAGGAATTCCCCGGGCCGCCAGCGCCAGGACTTCTTCTCCGCCGCGTCCGAAGACGAACGGATCCCCGCCCTTCAGGCGGACCACCCGCTTCCCTTCCAGCGCATATTCGATCAGGCGCCGCTGGATCGTCCCCTGGGGCATGGCATGTTGTCCCGGCGCTTTGCCGCAGTAGATCCGTATGGATCCGGAGCCTGCATAAGAGAGCAGTTCCTCGTTGACAAGGCGGTCATACAGGATGACATCCGCCGCGTGAATGGCCTTGAGCGCCTTGACGGTGATCAATTCCGGATCGCCGGGCCCCGCCCCTACGATACTTACGCTGCCCGGCCGGATCATGCTCCTTCTCCCGTTCCGGGCGCGCCCGCCGGGATCCGCCGGTGATCCGCCGGGGCATCCTTGGAACCTGGGCTGTGCAAACCGGAAGGAGACGTCCGGCTTGGTCCTGCCGCGGCTTTCTGTTTTTGCGAAACATACAATCCCAAGCCCGTAAACAATACCCCGCCGACAAAATTGCCGACCAATACGGGGAGCTGGTTCCAAACCCACCAGTCCGACAAGCTGACATCAGCCCCAAGCATCATCCCGGCGGGAATGACAAACATATTGACGACCGCATGCTCAAACCCCTGAGCGAAAAAGATCAGGATCGGCAGCCACATCGCGATAATTTTCCCGGCCGTGGACCGGGAGGTAAAAGCCATAACGGCCCCGAGCGTGACCATCCAGTTACAAAGCACGGCCTTGATGACTACCAACCCCATACCGGACATGCCCATCGTTTTGTAGCCGAGCGTCTTGGTCTCGCTGGCCTGAATTAGTGTCTGTACCATTGGATGGCTCATATCGGTACCCATTTTGGTAATCGTCAGGCCATACAATACTGCGTATACGGCACACCCCAGCAGATGGCCGGCAATGACCCAGCCGTAATTCGCCAGCATCCGGGACACCGAAGCTTTACGCTCCAGAACCGCAAGCGGGATGAGCGCAAAGCTGCCGGTCACCAGCTCCAGGCCGAGCAAAATAATGATGACGAAACCGACGGGAAAGATCAGCGCGCCCACGATTCCCAGCGAAGTTTGCGAGGTAGCTGTAAAAGCCAATGTCGTAGCACAGGCCAGAATCGCACCGGCCAAAAAGCCTTTGACCAACATTTGAAAAGTAGTCAAGCGGGCCTTATTGGCCCCCGCCTCAATCATCGATTCCAGCACTTCGGCAGGTTTTACATGATCCATCGGTCTCATCCTCCCTTTTAATCCAGTGTGATGTACACGGAGCCGGTGGCGGCATCCACTTCCGTGTCGTACACAGTTACGGAACCGTGATCCGGCTCGTGCACCCGGCCGCTGTGCAGGTCAATCTTCCAGTCGTGCAGCGGACAGTGGACGGCCGAGCCGCACACCATCCCCTCCGACAACCGCCCTCCTTTATGAGGACAGCGGTTTTCTATCGCCCGGACACTGCCGTCACTAAGCTTGAATACGGCGATTTCCTTATCCCCGACCGCAAACGTACGCGCCCCCTGCTCATCGATTTCCTGCACATGGGCCACCTTGATTTTCGTCAACATCGCCGTTTCCTCCCAACATACGAATGAGTCCAACTAGTTCATTTTCTCAAATTTCCGCACCTGTGCTAACGCTATCCAACAACCGGCTGAACGCTGGGCAAAGATTCGAAATTTTTACGCAAGCCTTCAGTTGAGATAATCTCTTTCCACGGATCCGTCGTCCGGCTCAGCGTTTCTTCGATCCGTGCCGCCAGAGCTTCCCGCTCCTCATGATTTTCCAGTACCGCCTTGATCGTACCCAGCCCCACGCGTTCCACCCACTGGGCAGTACGTTCGTTCCAACTGGCCTGTTCGCGGTAATATTGCAGGTAGGCGGCCGTCCATTCCATGACCTCATCCTCCGTCTTGAGCGTACAGAGCAAATCCGAAGCACGCACTTTCACGCCGCCGTTTCCGCCGACATAAATCTCCCATCCGCCATCGATCGCGACGACGCCCAGATCTTTGATCGTCGCTTCCGCACAGTTACGCGGACATCCCGAGACGGCTAGCTTCACCTTTCCCGGCGTATTCAACCGTTCAAAAGCCTTCTCCAGCCGGATCCCCATACCGATGGAATCCTGCGTACCGAACCGGCAGAACGTCGAGCCCACGCAGGTCTTGACCGTACGCAGCGCTTTGCCGTAGGCGTGGCCGGACGGCATATCCAGTTCTGCCCATACCTTGGGCAGATCCTCCTTTTTCACGCCGAGCAAATCGATTCGCTGGCCGCCGGTGAATTTCACCATCGGTACCTCGTACTTCTCCGCAACCTCGGCGATTTTCTTGAGATCGGCCGGAGAAGTCACACCGCCGTAAATGCGAGGCACGACGGAGAAGGTGCCGTCTTTCTGAATGTTCGCGTGATACCGCTCATTGACGAACCGGGATTCCTTTTCATCCATATACTCCGTAGGCCATAGCATCCCCAGGTAATAGTTCAAGGCCGGGCGGCATTTCGAGCAGCCTTCCGATACCCGCCACTCCAGTACGTTCATGACCTCTTTGACACTCTTCAGTCCCATTGCTTTGATGCTATCCACAATCTCCTCACGGGCAAGGGAGGTACAGCCGCAAATGCCTTCTTTAACCGGTTCTCCGGTCACGCCGTCTCCGTAAAGCTGCAGTAGGCCTTCCACCAGCGGTTTACAACCGCCGCAGGAACCGGAAGCTTTCGTGCAGGCTTTAATTTCACCGACCGTGGCGCAGCCGTCCTTGACCGCGTTCACGATCGTGCCTTTGCTGACGCCGTTACAGCCGCAAATGATTTCATCATCGGCCATGGCGGCAAGCCTCGCGCCCTGCGAATCTCCACCGGAACCCCCCGGCGCAAATCCGAGCAGCAGCTCTTTTTCCTTTCCCGCCACCGACTCTCCGCTCTTTATTTTTGAAAAAAGAGAGGCTCCGTCCGTCGTATCTCCGAACAAGACGGCTCCGACGAGTTTGTCGTCCTGCAGCACGATCTTTTTGTAGGTTCCATCCAAATCGTCCTGAATCCGCAGCGACCGCGTTCCGGGAGCATCCTGGAAATACCCGGCCGAGAACACGTCGACGCCCGACACCTTGAGCTTGGTTGAAGTGACCGATCCCGTATATCCGCTTGTTTCTACCCCGGCTAATCGCTTGGCCAGCACGCTGCCTTGTTCATACAACGGGGCAACAAGACCGTAAGCGATCCCCCGGTGCTCCGCGCATTCGCCAACCGCGTATATCCCTGGCATGCTCGTTTCCAAATAATCGTCCACTACTATGCCGCGTCCTACTTGAATCCCGGCCGATTTCGCAAGCGCCACATTCGGTTTAATGCCTACCGCCATCACGACAAGATCGGCAGATAATGAGCTGCCGTCAGCAAAGTCCAGTCCTTCGGCCCGGCGAATTCCTCGAATGCCTGCCGTCTGTTTTTGCATCAGGAACTTCATGCCCTGGGCTTCGAGCTCCAGTTGCAGCATCTTCGCCGCAGATTCGTCAAGCTGACGTTCCATCAAATAAGGATGAATATGAACCACCGTCACGTCCATTCCGAGATGCAGCAGTCCTCTGGCCGCCTCCAGTCCGAGCAATCCGCCCCCGATAACAGCCGCCTTAGCGTATTTCTTGGAGGCTTCCATCATAAGGTCGCAATCCTGAATATCCCGGAACCCGATCACGCCCTCTTTATCCGCACCCGGGATCGGGAGCATAAACGGATTGGAACCGGTCGCCAAAATCAGCGCGTCATATTTCGCCTCCGCCCCCGATTTGGAGACTACCTTCTTGTTCCCGGTATCGATTCGGGTAACCTCGTCTCCCGTATGCAGGCTAATGCGGTTTTCCGAGTACCAATCCCAATCATTGATCACGATGTCCTTCATGTCGGACCCTCCTGCCAGTACCGAAGACAGCATGATCCGGTTGTAGTTCGGATAGGGTTCTGCGCCGAATACGGTAATCTCATACGTATCCGGCGCCAATTTCAGCACATGTTCGATCGTACGCACTCCCGCCATTCCGTTGCCTACCAGCACTAATCTCTTCTTTTCACCCATGTTCGGCTCTCTCCTCCCGGTCTTTCCTCATCTCTCGCAGAAGTGCAAAGTAACATAAAAAGCCTGCTCCGCCGGGGAACAGACATGAATATTACATTCATGACTATCCCTAATTCAGGCGAAAGCAGGCTCCGTTGCCGCTTCATTCAGACACGCCATTGTGTCTGTAAAGAAATATTAAATTTGATTTATTGACGTTAATATAACCAACAATTTTAGTTATGTCAATATACATAACATAAAAATAAAATAAAATCTAAATTATGTTAGTTTTATTCACTCAAAATGTTATTATTATGGAATAAGGCTTGTTCTTACCTTCATTATCATTAATTTTATGAGATATTGCGAAAATTATATTGCTTTTTCAGAAATATAACGCGAAAATACAATTAAAATCTTTAGGAAATCGAACTCATGTCAGGTTTTATAACTAATGGTCATCTGCACTGAAACTTTGAAGTCCGACATAGAGAGGAGGGTTATACTCCCGATGCGCTTTCTTCTGGTCATTTGCGAACAGGTTTCGCCTAAAGATACGGAGCCGGTCAGGAACGGCTCCATTTCCGATTCCCATTCTAACGCCGAGCCTGAGCGTATGCTGAAATGTAACGGATATCAGGTGTTTGCTTCCAGTCTGGAGGAAGAGATCAGGCAAAAAGTCCGGGAAGCGGATGCTGTCGTCCTTCAGTTGCCTATTGCCGCCATTCGCGGCTGGGAACAACTATTGTTAAAGTGGAAGGCGGTCCCGCTCCTCTGGTGGTGCAGCGCGGCGACGGCGGCCTCCTCTTTGGAGTCCTGTGAAGATGACATCGCCGTGGATGGCATCCTGACCCCGTCCATGTCCGCTCACGAGCTGCATTGGGCGCTTCATCTAGGTGCCAAACATTTCTTTGAACGCCAGCAATGGATCGATGAACGCGCCCAACTGGTCTCCCGGCTCGAGGAACGGAAATGGATCGATCTGGCCAAAGGGGTCTTGTGCGAAATCAACCGGATCTCGGAAGCTGAGGCTTACGATGTGCTGCGTAAGCGGGCGATGAATGAGCGGAAACGAATCGTGGATATCGCCACATCGATCGTCAAAGCGCATCAACAATTAAGAACTTAGCCCGAACAAGATGTACAAGAGGGGGACCTTCCATGAACATGACAGAGATCTTAAAGGAAGTGGGCCGGGGCAAGCGCGGCGCTCGCGACCTAAATTATGAAGAGGCACTCGCCGCCGCGGAGATGATTTTTAATAAAACGGCATCCCCGGCACAGATCGGCGCCTTCTTCCTGGCGGAACGGATCAAGATGGAGAGCGTCGACGAACTGTATGCTTTCGTAAAGGTCTGCCGCAGCCATGCGGTCCGCATGCCGCGCCCGGATGGACTGGACTGTGCCGGTCCTTACGACGGGAGAAAATCTTCCTTCATGGCCGGCTTTGCCACAGCGTTTGTCTTGGCTGCCGCCGGATCGCCGGTTACGTTGCACGGCACCGAATCGCTTCCGCCCAAATGGGGAGTCACCTTGCCTGACCTGCTCCGGGAGATGGGGTTGGATGGAACTACGCCGACACGGGACCAGGCGCTGCAAACCGCAGACGAGACCGGAGTTTTGTTCGTACCTGCCGAGGCATGGTGCCCGCCGCTCGGGAGCTTACGGGCAATCCGCGAAGAACTCGGTCTGCGGACCATCCTCAATACCGTTGAAAAGCTTGTGGATTACAGCCATTCTCCTTATCTTGTATACGGCGTGTTTCATAATACGGTGTTTGACCGGACAGCCCAGCTCCTCCAAAGGTTGAATTACCGCAAAGCGTTGATCGTACAAGGCGCAGAAGGTTCGGAGGATGCGTATATCGACCGCCCCACCCGAACTTACCTTGTAGAAGAAGGGGAGGCAAATTTGCATATGATCGATCCGGAGACTTACGGGTTGGAGTCCTCAATTCCGGACAACGATTGGACGGCTGCCGAGCAGTTGCGAATTACGGAAGCGGTTCTCACCGGGGATGCCCCTATTGCGTTCATCAACCAGGTGATTCTGAACGGAGCGCTTCGCCTCCACCTGGTCGGGCTCGCCGATTCCGTGGAAGAGGGCATCTACATCAGCAAGTCGCTGTTGGAGAACGGCCTGCCTTGGCAAGCATTTTGCCGGTGGAAGGAAGCAATGCTTCAAGGGCAATTGGCTAAGCACTCGGGGTAGCCGGTTGCCCGGCCGCCCCTTTCCTTTCTATCCAATCTAGCAGGCCCGTCGGACAGCCTTGCGCCGTCGGTAGCACAGGACCAGGCGAAATAACCGGCGTTTTCCCCCTCCGTCCGGGCATCGAGATTTCCCGTATCCATCATGTACCCCATATCTTCACCGGACTGATGGTATTTTCCCGTATGAAGAGCTCCACCTATATCAAGCTCTGTTATCAGGGATACCGAAATAGCGCTGTGCATTACCGAAACAAATGTCTTGCACCATCCCGCCGATGTAATCGTAATCCGCGGGCAATTCGCCCTCGTCGATCCATTGTCCGAGCAAGCGGCACAGTACCCGCCGAAAATACTCATGGCGCGGGAAAGACATAAAGCTGCGCGAATCGGTCAGCATACCGACAAAGGTGCTGAGGACCCCGACTGAAGACAGCGCCTTAAGCTGCTGAAGCATCCCTTCTTTTTGATCGTGGAACCACCACGCGGCGCCGAGCTGCAGTTTTCCGGGAACATCTCCCGACTGGAAGTTGCCGATCGTAGTGGCAATCAGTTCGTAATGATAAGGGTACAAGCTGTATACAATGGTCTTCGGAAGACGGTCTACTTTATCCAATTCGTTCAAGAACGCATTTAACGAAGCCGCCAGATGGTAGTCCAGAATCGAGTCGAATCCGCTGTTTTTTCCTAAAAGCGAGGTCATCCGTTCATTGTTGTTGCGAATGGCGCCAATGTGCAGTTGCATGGCCCAGTCGCGGGAATGGTACATTTCGCTCAAACGCAGCAAGGTAAACGTCCGGTACTTGCCTTCCTCGGAAGCATTCAAGGATTCTCCCTGCATCGCCTTGGCAAAAATCGTCCGCACCTCCCGTTCGGTCGCAGCTTCATACGAAAACTCCCCGAAGCCATGATCGGATAACCGACATCCAACCTCGTGGAACTTCTCCATCTGCCGGTTCAAGGCAAGGATTAATCCGTCATAATCGCTAATTCTCATCTCCGCCCGATTTCCGAGTTCCTCCATATATCGGCTAAAATCCGCAGCCGCCAGCCTTGGAACTGCGCCTGCCCAGGCCTTGAATTTGGTAAAGTCGTCGGACTCGCCGGTGATCAAGAATTCATCAATACCTAGCCAGCGCATCGCCCGCCACTTGTAATGATCCCCTTCCAGCCACAGCTCCGTCAGATTGCCAAACCTCCGATTAGCAGCCACATCTCCCGCATTCAAATGATTGTGATAATCGTAGATGGGCATCCCGGCCGCATAATCGTGATAAAGTTTCTTGGCACTAGTGCCGTTCAACAGCAAATTTTCCAAGTTCCACTGCTGCATGTTCCTTCGTCCCCCCGAGGATTTAAGTAATACAAAATAATCAAAATAAGGCCGTTTTATGAAGAGAAATAATTTTCCATCTTTCCAGTTCCATACTACCATACAAGTATGGTAGTATGGAACAAAATAGGAGGTGATCGTTTGAAAGAATTGTTGCATTCGCAGTCAGGTTCAGCCGGAAACAGCGTATATGCCCAGTTAAAACAGCAGATTGTCTCTATGGAGCTCCCTCCGGGCACGGCCTTGTCGGAAAAAGAAATGTCCGTTGCCTTTCAGGTCAGCCGAACCCCTGTCCGGGAAAGCTTCGTTCGTCTGGCACAAGAAGGACTCCTTCTGGTACTGCCGCAACGGGGGACGCGAGTTTCGCTGATCGATCCGGACCTCGTTGAAGAAGCGCGGTTCATGCGGGAGCAATTGGAGCGGGCCGTCATTCGTTTGGCTTGCCAGAGCCTCCCTGCGGAACATTTGGCCGCCATGGACAACAACGTTGAGCAGCAGCGGGAAAGCCTGCAGAAGCATGACGAAGAGTCCATGTTTGCGCTGGACGAAGAGTACCACCGCATATTGTTCGATGGCTGCCGCAAGCTTGGTACATGGTCGGTCATTCAGCAAATGAACGCCCATCTGAACCGGACACGGATCATGTGGCTGAAGACGGATCCGCATTGGGATCATTTGTATGAGCAGCACCGCCAAATGGCCGAAGCCATCCGCATGCAGGATGAAAACCGTGCCGATCAAATCATGCAAGCTCATTTGACATTAAGCATTGCGAGCCTGAGTGTGCTGCAGGAGAAATTCCCGCATTTTTTCTCTGCGGTGAAATAAATGTAACGCGTTCAAGGCTTCCCACCGCATGGGACGAAAGGTCGTTGTCAACTCTTTGTGACGGCGGTTTCAATGGGTGGGGTGCATGACCTAGTTCGGCGTATGGCAGCCGGGATGGCGCTGCCTCATAAGCTGTAGCTCATGATATATGCACTGACACTCATTTTGAAAACGCAAACAAACACGGGAGGTTTCCATGTTCAGGAAGAGATATATTCAATATGCGACGGAGAGCAATAATCGGCCTAAGATCGTCGAGAATGAATTAAAGATATCGAAATTGGACCCGGCCTCTTTCCGCCTGGTGCATGAAGGGATTGCAGCCAATTTGTACGTTTCGGCGGAGGATTACGAAGGCGTACGCCGGGCGGCTGGCGACCTGCAATGTGACATCGGGCGGGTAACCGGCGTCTCTCCTCGGCTGGTCAGTGAGACCAGTTATCTACAGCAGGGCCATGCTGTTCTGATCGGAACGATCGGACAGTGCCCGGTCATCGATGCGCTGATTGCCGAAGGCAAGCTTCAAGCCGGAGAAGTTGCCGGCAAATGGGAGGCCTTCGTTATCCAGACGGTGGCGAACCCGCTTTCCGGCCTGGATTCGGCGCTGGTTATCGCGGGGAGCGACAAGCGGGGAACGATTTTCGGCATCTACGACGTTTCCGAAAATATCGGCGTCTCCCCGTGGCACTGGTGGGCCGATGTTCCGCCGGCGCAGCGGGAAACGATTCACGTGATTCCCGGTACCTACATACAAGGCGAGCCGTCCGTAAAATACCGGGGGATTTTTCTCAACGATGAAGGCCCTTCGCTGATGGCTTGGGTGCGGGCGAACTATCGCGATTTTACCCATGAATTCTATGAAAACGTATACGAACTGCTGCTGCGCCTCAAAGCCAATTATTTGTGGCCGGCAATGTGGGACAATACGTTCTATGAGGATGATCCCCGAAACGCGGAAATCGCGGACCACTACGGCATCGTGATCGGCACCTCGCACCACGAACCGATGCAGCGCCCGCACGGGGACTGGAAGAAGCACCGGCAGGGCCCCTGGGATTACTCCGTCAACGAACGGGTGCTCCATGATTTTTGGGAAGAAGGCATCCGGCGCAGCCGGGCCTATGAAAGCATCGTCACCCTCGGCATGCGCGGAGACGGAGACGAAGCGATGGGCGGGCATTTGAATTTCGAACAAAAAATCGCCCTGCTCGAACGGATTGTGGAGGATCAGCGGAACATCATTGCGGAGCAGACAGGAAAAGCGGCTACCGAAGTGCCGCAACTCTGGGCGCTCTATAAGGAAGTTCAGGACTACTATGATCACGGTATGCGGGTGCCGGATGACATTACCCTGCTCTGGTCGGACGATAACCATGGCAATTTACGCCGGGTGCCGACCGAAGAGGAGCGCGGCCGTTCCGGGGGTGCGGGTATCTACTATCACCTTGACTATGTCGGAGGCCCGCGCTCCTACAAGTGGCTGAACACGGTGCCGATCCCAAAAATCTGGGAGCAAATGCACAAAGCCTGCGAATACGGTGCGGACCGCATCTGGATTCTCAACGTAGGCGATTTGAAGCCGATGGAGTTCCCGATGGAGTATTTTTTGCGGATGGCCTGGAATATTTCGGACTTTACCCGCGATAACGCCCGGGGATATACGGAGTGGTGGGCAGAGCGGCAATTCGGGGCCGACTATAGCGTTTCTGTCGCGAACCTCCTCGATGCCTATACGAAATTCAATGGCCGGATCAAGCCGGAGCTGCTAAATGCTGTAGAGTTGTACAGCCTGACGCATTATAAAGAGGCCGAGACGGCGATCACCGATTTCAGCCAAGCGGTTCAGGCAGCACAGCAGCTTCACGCGGCTATGCCCGAAGACATGCGGGATGCGTTCTTCCAACTGGTGCTGTATCCGGTGGAAGCCTCGGCCCAAGTGCTCGAGCTTCATCTGCGGGCCGCGCGAAGCAGGCTATATGCCCGCCAGGGAAGGACGATGGCAAACGTGGAAGCCCGCGAAGCGGAACTGCTGTTTGCCGCCGACCGCGAGCTGACGTTCCGGTACAACAAGCTGCTGGCCGAAGGCAAATGGGATCACATGATGGATCAGAATCATATCGGATATACCTACTGGAATCAGCCCCCCGAAAATGTCATGCCGGAAACCGGGTACGTCGAAGAACTGGACGGTTCGGAGATGGGAGTCGCGATCGAAGGTTCGCAAGACGTATGGCCGGGTGCCTCGGCGGCGTGTGAGTTGCCGCAGTTTGACGCTTTTACACGTGAGGCGAGGTACATTGAGATTTTTAACAGAAAAAGTCAGCCTTTCGTCTTTCAAGCCCATACCGATGAGCCCTGGATCAAGCTGTCCATGACGGAGGGAACCGTCGTCCACCAGAAACGGCTCTGGGTCGACATCGACTGGACAGCCGCTCCGGTCGGCGGGACCGTGTTCGGCCGAATTGTCCTGACAGGGCCCGATGAAACCGAGGTTGCCGTACACGTGCCCGTTTTTTATCCAACTGAGCCGACGAGACAAAGTCTCGTGGGCCATATGGAAACCGGTGGCTTTGTCTCGATTGAAGCGGAGCATTACGGGGATAAAGAGGCCAATTCGAACGGCGTAGCCTGGGAGAAAATATCCTGCCACGGCCGGACCCTGTCCTCGATGGCCGTCTTTCCGGTTACGACCGCGTGTGCCGAACAACCGGATTTTGCTAATTCGCCTAGCTTGACCTATCCGGTGTATTTGACAAGTACCGGAGAGTTCAAAGCGACGCTATATCTCGCACCTTCGCTCGATTTTGTGCCGGGTCAGGGATTGCGGATCGGCGTGTCGCTGGACGACGGGCGGGTGCAAATAGCGGATGCGATCTCGCATACTTCCGAAGGCGGATTTGATGAGCCGGATTGGGAACAAAGCGTAATTTATAACCTACGCACCGCTTCCGTATCTTTTCATGTCGAGCAGCCGGGACAACACACGCTGCGGGTGTGGATGGTTGATCCGATCGTCGTGCTGCAAAAGATCGTGCTGGATGCCGGGGGCGTGAAGCCAAGCCTGCTCGGCCCGCCGGAAAGCTGGCATAGCGGACGGCGAGTTAAGGACGCAATGACGAAGGCAATGGCGGATCACGCGACGGACGCTTCGAAGGACGCCTCCGATCCGTGCCGAGTTCCCGGTATTCTGGCCGGGGTACGCGCTGCAAGCGGGCCGTTCGACGTGTTCGTCCGCAGCAGCGGACTTTACACGCTGGAGCTGGCCGCCATCGTGAAACCCGGAGACAGCCCGATGATCCGGGTGCTCTCCGGCGGCCGCGATCTCGCGGGGCCGCTGCGCCTGCGGCACGCCCAGGGCGAAAGCGGATCGCTCCGCTACCTCGCGGAGGGCATCCCGCTCAGCGCCGGGCGGCACACGCTGCGGCTGGAAGCCGAAGGCTGCCGCGCCCTGCAAGAGGAGCTGCGCCTGACGCTGGCGGTGCCGGACCGGCTCGCCGTCCGGCCATCCCTGCGGCGCAGCGGACTGCTGCCCGATCTGCCGCTCACCGCGCAGATCGGACTGCTTAGCGGCGCTGGCACCGAGGCGGATGCCAGCTGCCGCTACGCTATGACCGTCTCCCTCTACATGTGAGACGGCACCGGCGGCGAACGGCTGCTGGACCGCGCCGCCGTCACCGGCATCGTGCCGCGCGGCGGCGAGGACGTGCAGCGCCTCTGCTTCGCGGATGGCAACGGCGTTCCCGGCTCCACGCCAAGTATCCGCCGCGCTTACAAACTGAAGATCGTCCTGTTCTGCGACAATGGCGGACGATCCCGCGTATTCGAGTCCGAGTGGACGCTATAACGGCGACTCCCTCAGCCTCAAACTCAAAAAGGCATCACCCGGAGCAATTAGCTTCCGGGCGATGCCTTTTAACATTGTCCTTGAGAGGCGGAACAATCGTGGAGATGTCTTTCAAATAGTGGACACTTTTCTGCAAAAGAGATATATACTCCCCACTTTCAATAATCCTATATATAGCACGATACATTTATATAGAAACTAGATATTGAGTCTTGAGAGAATCGAGGAATAACCCCTTCTGTCCACCTTTTAGAAGACATTTTGGCTATTTGTCCATCAATAGAGAACGGTGAAATAGGACAGATAATAGAAAATCGGAGCTAAGAATAATTTGGTAATTGTTACGAACCCGTTAATAGATCTCTCTCCCCCGCTCATCCGGGACCCCTGATTTACGATGGAAATACGTATTGATCACATCGCGCCAATGCTTGGCATGATCTCTCTGCTCCGCTAATCTGGACTCCACCGCCTCATAGCGCTCGGCATCGATTTTGCCCGCCAAAGCCGACCAGATCAAACTCAGTCCTTCCGCCGCTTCGGCTCCTCCAAAATGCGTGTCGTATATGTGTTGAATGACGGTGCTGCCGGAGTGGAGCCGGTGGCTGTACGGTACATGATGGAAGAAAAGCAGCAGTTCATCCGGACACTTCTTCAGCGACTCGTACGTTTCCCTGTTCGGAATATAATACTGGGTTACGTATCCCGTACCCGTTGCGGCCGTCCGGTCCACCCCGATGCCGTCCCGGTCGGCAAAGTGATAGGTTCCCCAGCGCGAATATTCGTAGCCGTCCACGTCAGGACCGTAATGGTAATGAGGGACAACCATCCAGCCAACACCCAAAGGGGACGTATAACTTTCGTAAATCGGCCAGGAAGCCATGAGCATTTGCGTTACTTTTTCGACGACGTCCTTGTCGTTTCCGAAGGTCAGCCGCGTCCACTCATCGGCTATGGCCTCGGCGGACAGATCCGGATTCCAGATCAACCGCCCGTATCCGTACAAATTGGCCTGGGCCAACGGATGCCCTGTCCAGCATTCCTCATTCCCGATATTGGACACTGCCGCCACGCCGCTGATTTTCATACCGAACAAGGAGCCCTCTACGATATTCTTCACTTGTACGCCTGCGCTTACCGCATGCGTGTCAAAATCGAGAACCTGCTTCCACTGAGGTACCAGATAACACAAATGACGCTGCTGCCCGGTATATTCCTGGGTAACCTGGAATTCAAGCACCTGATTGGTCCGGCTCATCGCCCCGAACAACGGAGATACCGGCTCCCGCACCTGGAAGTCCATCGGACCGTTCTTGATCTGGAGCAGAACGTTGTCGCGGAATTTGCCATCGAGCGGGCCAAAATGGTCGTAAGCCGCACGCGCACGGTCCGTGGAACGATCCCGCCAATCCTGCATGCAGTTGTATACGAAGCAGCGCCAAATCACGAGTCCGCCGTGCGGCTCCAGCGCTTCGGCTAGCATATTCGCCCCGTCGGCATGGTCGCGACCGTACGCGAACGGACCCGGCCGATGCTCGGAATCGGCCTTGACCACAAAGCCGCCGAAATCGGGGATATGCCGATAGATCCGATTTGCTGTTTCAGCCCACCATTGCTGCACGTTCGGATCGAGCGGGTCCGCGGTGCCGATGCCTCCAATGGCCAGCGGGGCGGCGAAGTTAATGCTAAGGAACAGCGCGATGCCGTAATTGCGGAATACTTCCGCGACGCGGGCTACTTCCGGCAGCCCTTCCTCCGTTATGAAACGGGTTTCGATTTCATGTACGTTCACGTTATTGACCGAAATCGCGTTGATCCCTACCGAAGACAGCATTCGGGCATAATCCCGGATTCGGGAGGTATCGGCCACGATTTTCCCGCCTTCATAAAAAATCGAGTTCCCCGCATAACCCCGCTCAATCGAACCATCGGCATTATCCCATTGGTTGATCATCCGCAGCCGGTTTACCGGACACTCTTCTCTTTCCAGTTCTTCCGGTCTAAGGCCAAGAGCCATGCCGCGAAGCAGATGGAAAACCCCGTATAACACGCCTGAAGGGGATCGCCCTATCAGTTCAAGGCGCTTACCCTCGCCCGCCTTGATCAGTTTCAACGAAAATGCGTCTTCTCCCTTTTCCCAGCCTCGTCCCTCCCTATTTGTTCCTGCTGCTTCTACCACCTTCACTCCGATCCGCAAATAAGAGCCGCTTGCAGGGGCTTCGTCCATAAATACGGCATTCGTTCTCAGCATGGACTTAAAGCCTTCCGTCAGTTCATTCACCGCCGCTGTGCAATGACGCGAAGTTTCTCTCTCTACAACGACTCGGCCCAGAAGGTCAGCATACTCCCGGCGCAATTCAGACCCTGGAATCTCGTTATATTGAAGCCAGGTTTTATACAATGTACTCTCCATTCTCATCCGTTTTTCCTCCTGCAAAATATCTTTAAAAGGAAAGAAACACCCCCTTGGAGGGCGCTTCTCTCTTCTTATCCCCGCTTGTTTCTATTTCGCGGTAGCTCCGTAACTGCCTAGATTGCTACAGTTGGACTCATTTGCCGGCTAGTTTAGCCAAACGGTCGAATGCAGGTTTTGGCTGATGCCGTTCGTCGAACAGGAAGGGCCAATTTTTTCGGTCGCGCACCGGAAAATCGTCCAGCCAGGTATAATCGTCCGCGGCACCCCAGAACGTAACCGCGCTAATGACCTCGCGGTATTCCTTCAACAGCCGGAACACGGCTTCGTACACCTCGGCCTGGCGCTCCAGCATACCCGGTTCCGGCTTGACGAGGTCGGTTCGTTTATCCTCGAAACGGAACACGGATATATCCAGCTCCGTCAACTGCAGTTGCAGTCCCAAGGAAGCGTACTTCTCGATGGCCGCACGGATGTCGTCCAGAGAAGGATCGAACAGATTCCAGTGGGCTTGCAAACCGATGCCATGAATCGGAACTCCCTGTTCCAGCAGCGATTTAACCAAGGTATAAATCTTGTCGCGTTTGAGCGGATTCGATTCGTTGTAATCGTTGTAGAACAACAGAGCCTTCGGGTCGGCCTCATGGGCGAAATGAAACGCTTTGGCGATAAAGTCCGGTCCCGCGATATCGAGCCACTTCGAAGGGCGGAGCAAAGACTCGCCTTCATCGGCAATCACTTCATTGACCACATCCCAAGCGTAAATATCGTTTTTGTAGCGTCCGACCACGGTCTGAGTGTGGGAACGAAGCCGTTCCAGCAGCACTGCCTTGCTTACGGTCCCGTCATGGCTGTCCTTGAACAGCCAATCGCTGGTCTGATTATGCCAAACCAGCGTATGGCCGCGCACCGCCATGCCGTGCTTGCGAGCAAAGGCCACAAGCTGGTCGGCCTCGTCGAAAGTATAGGTCTCTTCCTCCGGATGCACGCTGACGAACTTCATTTCGTTCTCCGCGGTAATGCTGTTAAAATGCCGCGCCAACAGATGCTCCTGCGACCGGATCGTGCGGGGATTCACCGCCGCGCCGATGCGGAAATCAGCTTCAAACATATCCTTTAGGGCGGCTTCAGCCGGCCTTGATTGATTCACTTCAGTCTCCTCCTCCACGCTTGCCGCAATTTTAAGCTAAAATGAATTCATGAAGTGTCCTCTTATCCGATCTCGGTTTCAAACCAGTCGAAGTAAGCCGGACCGGATGAAGGCTTGCCGTTGCCGCTGGCATACAGACCGATGACTACGCCTGTAAAGCACATCTTGTTTACGAAATCCTCCGGAGACAATGCTCGCGCGGGTCCAATCGCAAGTCTGCTCCAATTCTGGCCACCCAGCGAATAAAACAGTGTATACGCGGTCACATCCGCCTCGATCTTGAGCCAAATTTGATTACCATCGACCTGTACCTCGCCCGCAGCATGCGTTTCGCCTCTAATGGTCAGCAGGGCAGTCACCACGTTTCGTCCGTTCACCCGTTTCAGGGCTATTTCGTAGTGGGCGTGTTCGTCCCTTCTGGCACATAGACCTGCTTCTTCCCCATCCTGCGGCGAAAACTGCAAGCAAGTGCTGTAAGCCGCCTGAACATGCTGCTGTCTACGGCCGACAAAGGTTGTCCGGCCAAGGTCGCTCAAACCGGCGGCCTGTCCATGCAGGGCGAGCCATCCGGCCCGTTCCGCCAAAGACCAACTTCCCTCCATCGGACTACGGAGAAACGTCCAGGCCAGCCCGAGTTCGTCGCTCTCAAAATCATCCTTACTACCAAGTACCCTAGCTCCGGCAATTCCTTTAGGTCCTAAATATCCTTCCATCTCCGGCATCGGTGATGCCGCCAAATCTTGCTCCGGCACTCCGGACACGCTCATATTCAGGTTTACGGTGCCTTCATTGTTGTCAATCATCGGCCAACCCGCTTCATTCCAGGTCACCGGCGCAAGGAAGGTTTCTCTGCCGAGCACGCTATAGCCCGAATCAACGAGCCGAACCCCAAGAAAAACTGCCCACCAGTCTCCGTTGCCGTCCTCCACCAGATCAGCGTGGCCCAAATATTGAATCGGGTGCTCGATGCTCCGGTGCGTCAGGATCGGCTGTCCGTATAATTCAAACGGCCCGTAAGGACTGGAACTCCGGCCGATAATTTCCCGGTGGTCCTTCGCGGTACCTCCGGAGGCGGTCATGATGTAATACATTCCGTTGATCTTGTACAAATGGGGACCTTCCGTCCAGGGTCCGCCATCGCCTCTCCAAATCACAACCGGTTCGGACAAGGCCTTGCCCGTGGCGATATCGATCTCGTACTGGATTACATGCGAATTGTAGTCCACGCCTTGCTGGGCAGTTACATACACTTTGCCGTCATCATCGAAAAACAGGGACGGATCAATGCCGCCATACGGAACAAGAATCGGGTCCGACCAGGGTCCCGCAGGATCCGTGGCGGTCACATAAAAGTTGCCGATCCCCCGCACATCCGTGGTAATCATGAAGAACGTTCCGTCCTGATACCGAAGAGTTGGCGCATAAATACCGTCCGAACTTTTTCGACCGGCCAAATCTAGCTGGCTGGTCCGGTCCAGCACATGCCCGATTTGCTCCCAATGAATAAGGTCCCGGCTGTGAAAGATCGGCACGCCAGGGAAATACTCGAAGGAACTGCAAACCAGATAAAAATCATCCCTGGCCCGAGCGATGCTCGGGTCGGGGTAGAATCCCGGAAGTACCGGGTTGGAGTAAGATGCCGATTGTTTAGTCATTATTCTTTTACGCTCCCTACGTTAAGTCCGACTACGAAGTATTTCTGCATGAACGGATAAACCAAGAGGATCGGCACGGAAGCGACCACGGTTACCGCAGCCCGGATGGATAACGGAGTTACCATAGAGATTGATTGCTGCGTCATGCCTGCCCCGTTGGACACGGCCGGGTTGCTGTTCGCGTTCATGCTGGAAGATATCAGCTTCATAAGCTCATATTGCAGGGTACTGAGCTCCTGTTTGGAAGATGTGTACAGGAAAGCGTCAAACCATTGGTTCCAGGCCCCTACTGCAACAAACAGGGCAATGGTGGCCAGAACCGGTTTACACAGCGGGAAGATGATTCGCCAGAAGATTTTAAAATCCCCCGCGCCGTCGATTCTCGCCGATTCGATCAGGCTCTCCGGAATCGTGCCGATATAGGTACGGATGACGATCATATTGAACGCGCTCATCATCGAAGGGATGACATAGACCCAGAATGTATTAATCAGGTGCAAGTCCTTCATCAGGAAGTAGCCCGGAATCAGACCGGCGTTAAAATACATCGTCAGTATAAAAATTAACGTAATCGGTTTGCGGAACACATACTCCTTGCGGCTCAAAGTGTAGGCGAGCATCGTCGTCAGAAATATGTTAAGCACCGTCGAGAGCAGCGTTCTTGCGACTGAAATCCCGAAAGCATTGTATATCGTACCCGAAGCAAAAACCGCCTTGTAGTTTTGCAACGTAAATTGTCTCGGCCACCAGTACAGCCCGCCTCGGATCGTATCGTTCCCGGCGTTGAAGGAAACGACGATCGTGTTCAAAAACGGATATAAAGTGACAATCACGAGAAAGATCATGAAGAGGGTATTGAATGTATTAAAAAGAATCGGCTCAAGTTTTCTTCTTCCCATCCGTCTATTCACAGCGGCAGCAGTTGCATGCCCAGGGCTGATTGATTGATTTGCCATGTTTATAACAGCCTCTCTTCCCCTAGTCGCTTGGCGGTCCAGTTTGCAATAAGCAGCATCGTGACGCTAACGACCGTTTTGAATATACCGCCGGCGGTGGCCATGGAATAGTTCCCTTGAGCAATCCCGTATTTCAAGACAAAGATATCGATCGTTTCCGCCCAGTCGACGACAAGTCCGTTCCCGAGCAGATACTGAATTTCAAATCCGGCTTCCAAAATGTGCCCGACTTGCATAATCAGCAGGATGACGATAGTTGGTTTAATACCTGGCAGCGTGACGTGTCTCATCTTGCTGTATCGGCTTGCGCCGTCTATATCTGCCGCTTCATATAAAGCCGGATCAATAGAGGCCATAGCGGCCAAATAAATAATCGTATTCCAGCCGACCTCTTTCCAAACATGCGAAGCTCCGACGACGCCCCAGAAATATTTCCCTTCGCTGAGCCACAAAATCGGCTCTTTTATCAGATGCAGCTTCATCAGGAGGTCGTTGATAATCCCGTCGGAAGCAAGCGATGTAGCTACGATCCCGGTTACGATAATCCAGGACAAAAAATGCGGCAAATAAGAAATCGTTTGTACCGTTCGTTTCCAAAAAATTTTCTTGATTTCATTCAACAGCAAAGCCAGTATGATGGCGGTTACAAATCCGAGTATCAGGTTGATGATACTCATACCGAGCGTATTTCTCAGTACCCGCAAGAAGTTATCGTCCTGGAACAAAAATTTGAAATGCTTGAATCCCACCCATTTTTGATCGCCGAAATCGAGAGCGGGCTTATAATCCTGAAAAGCCATCGTCCATCCCCAAATAGGGACATAAGCAAACAGGATGATATAAGCTAACAGAGGAACCGACATGAAAATCAATTGTTTCTGGTCTTTAATGAGGGACCATGTAATCGGCTGTTTCTTCGCTTTTTTCGGCTTCCGGAAGGCGCTTTTTTTTGTTAAGGTCTCATCCATGTTCTTTTCTCCCCACAAAGCCTAATATTTCGGAAAATGGAAGGCGGTTAGCCTTCCATTTTCCGATTTAAACCAATACCTTATTTCACGGTCCAGGTGTCGATTCTCCATTGCAGAACTTCATTGATGCGGTCTTCGTAAGCTTTGATATTGAGCTTGCCGATTTCCTTGGCATAGTCGCTCCATACGGCTTCAAATTCCGTCGGTTTGGCCAATATGGCTTTCGGCAAATATTTGGTCGATAGATCGTTTTGCTTCGTATTGACGATTTTTGCTTCAGAGCCTTCCACCAGATCCACGGACCATGCCGGATAATAAATCGGGTTTTCCGGCGCCGGGCTGAAGAAATCGACATAGCTGTTATAGCCGTAAGCTTCAAGGAACTTCTTGTCATACTCTTTCAAACCCGCTTTATATTCTTCAGGCTGGGCAGCCGCATCCGTAGCATTGCCGTCCTCGAAGTAACCTTGCATTTTCGGACTAAATTTATAGAAGGCATCCGCTTTGTTAGCCAGCTTCCAAGTTGCGTCCGTGAAGTCATCACGTTGTTCCTGGGTTTTCATGAACCTGCTTTCTTCGTTCACGATATAATCTTCGCCCTCAATCCCCCAGGAGAGAACTTTTTGCCAATCTTCTTGAATCATACGGTCCCACATTTTGAGAATTTGGACTGCTTTATCTTTGCCGTTGACGCTGATCCCGAATCCGTTGTTCAGATTAAGCGCCGGACGGTCCAAATAGTGGTCCTTCGTGTTTTTGTCATAAACCAGTGGAAGTCCAACATAGGTTCTTTCCAGTTTTTGCTGGGTGGTCAAAGCATCTTCTGCAGTTTGGAAGTTCCAATGTTGATCAAACATCCCGAGGACAGTTCCACTGGAAATCTTGGCCAAGTATTGGTCGTAGTTTTGAGTAAACGTTTCTTTGTCAACCAAGCCTTGCGCATTGACTTCGTTCAGCTTTTGATAATATTGCTTAGCGGAGTCTTTATCCGCAAAAATTTCCGCTTTACCGTCTTTAACGACAACGCCGCCATCATTCGGCTGACCAATTAAATGTTGTGGAGCGTTGAACAGGCCCCAGTTTCTCCAGTCATAGTTCAAAATTTCAAAACCGATCGTCGGGCTGCCGTCGATGGTCGGGTACTTCTCTTTATACTTGGCGATCAGGTCGAAATACTCGTCAAGCGTTTTAACTTGAGGATATCCGGCATCTTCCAAAACGGCCTTTTGAACCCAGAAAGCCGGTCCGGAATACCAAGTAGTGCTCACTTCGCCGTTATATGCCCCATAGTTCGGCAGGATGTAGATATGACCGTCGTTAGGGTCCTTCATCATGTTCCAGTACTTTTCATAGTGTTTCTTCAAATTCGGGGCGTGTTCTTCAATGAGGTCTTCCAGCGGAATAAAGGCGCCGGCAGCCGTAAGCTTCGTATTTGCCGTCATAATATCCGGATAATCAGAACCGGCAATCATAACGCCGAGCTTTTGGTTAATATCTCCAGCCAGGAATTCCATTTTGATAGTAACTCCCAGTTCGTCTTTAATCTTTTTGTAGATCTTGTTGTCCGGTGTCGGTTGCTGGCCGGCTTCCCCGATAAATGCCGTGATTTCGAGCGGTTCAACCTTATCTCCGGTATTGTTTCCGGATTCTGCCTGCTTGCCGTTATTGCCGCTTCCGGAATTTGCAGCATTGTTGTTGCCGCCGCATCCCGACAGGATGACGCTGAGCGATAACAACATGATCATGCTAAGCCGGAAAATCGATTTGGACTTGCCCCCCATGTAAAGCACCTCCGCATATATTTGTTACATCCAGACTTGAAAGCCCTTTCATGTAACTTATCTTTATTTTAAAAGCGCTACCAAAATGGAACTATATCGCAATTAAAGCATTAACCCCAAAAATATTAGATTCTGTTTTTAAACTCGTTTGGTGAGACTCCCATCCTCTTCTCAAATTGTTTCAAAAATTGCCCGTAATTGGAGTAACCGAGTTGTTCGGCAATCTCGCTGTTTTTTAGCCGGTTCTGCTGCAGGAGCGCCACGGCTTCCTCAATCCGCAGATTGTGCACCAGCTCGTTAAAGCTGATTCCGTTTTTCCGCAACAGAAGTTGTCCCAAATACACCGGATGCAGGTAAAATATCTCGGACAGCATTTTGATGGTCAAGGCCTCCCGGTAGTGTCCGCGAATGTATTCATTGATTTCCTGGATGATGCCTTGCGACCTGCGCATCTGCTCCTGGAGCATCAAATCGATGGTATCCTTGCCGCAATGAAGCAAATAACCCATCAAGTCCTCAAGGAGAAGAACCGCATCGGATAAGCCGGACAGCAGCGAATTGTATTTCTCCAATAGCGAAGATGCCGGCTCCCCGTCCAAACCTTGCAGGTACTCCATGATTTTGTACATCAGATGAATGACAATTTTCTTGACGATTTCGGGAGCCATCGCCATTTCCCGGAAGCTCTGGACTGCCGAGCTTACGGCGTCCTCCAGTCCGGAGATATCCAGTAAATTCATCGCGCCAATGATTCCGTCCATAAGCCGGATCTGATCATAATGGTACTGAAAAACATGATTTCCGACCGACTCATATTTTTTGATTTCCGCGTAGCCGGAGTCATAGAAATTGTGCAAAATGGCCGCCCTGGCCGTTTTATAACAACTATTCAATCCAACCAGCGATGTCTCGCCGGCTCCTGTAGACATAAAAACACGATAGGGAGAATAAGACTGCGATAATTGAGTCAGGATGGCCCATGCTTCATTCTCATCCCCCCTTGCGGGAGTATAACCGTATACAATGCCAAAGCAGTGCATTTCCAAATCAACCAGATACATCGCATCCTGGTTCCGCACCAAAGAAGCCGCCGTTTCCCGCGACGGGGCATACAGCGGCGGATCACATTGGACGAGGCAGAAGTTCCACGCCTCCCGGCTGGCAGACAAGCGTTCCAGGACGGTCAGATCGGCGACGGATTGCGGTTCCTCCATCGCCGCTTTTTTAAGCAAGCTGACCGTTTCTTCGTAAGATGCGATTTGGCTGATGTGTTGTTCTTCGTATTCCTGAAGAAGCTCTTGATACGCCGCCTGGAGCTCTTTCTCCGCTTCATCTTGTTCGATTGGCTTCAGCAAATAATGGGCGATGCCATAACGCATCGCCCTCCGGGCATAATCAAATTCGCTATAACCGCTCACAATGACGAAGCTGATCTTCCGGTCGCCGTTCTTTTGCCAGGACTCGATCATTTCCAGCCCGTCCATAAGCGGCATGTTCACATCGGTAACCACGAGGTCCGGATTCAATTCCCCGATACTTCTTAATCCCTCGGCCCCGTTGCCGCAGGTTCCGACAATTTCAAAGCCTAGCCGCTCCCAATCGATCCATAGCTGCATGCCTTCCAAAGCTCCCGGTTCATCGTCAATCAAGAGCACTTTAAATCTCATGCTCATTCCTCCTCGTCCATTCCTTCTTGTTGATTCAATTGCTTGATCGGGATTTCAAAGGAGACCTCCGTTCCTTCATTCGGTTGGCTCGCAATGTCAAAACGCACCAAATCATCGTAATAAAGCTCCAGTCTTCGATACACGTTCCGGATACCGATACTGTTGCCGGAGACATTCTCGCTTCGTACGGCCAGTATCATCTCCCTCAGCTTGCCCGGCTCGATCCCCTTCCCGTTATCGGAAACGGCAATGCGGAGCCGGCCTTCGATGAGCGTTGCGCTGACCGTGATGATTCCCGCCTCATCAACGGCTTGAATCCCGTGCTTGCAGGCATTTTCGACCAGCGGCTGGATGCTCATTTTCGGAATTTTATAGTGCATTACGTTCTCGTCGATATCAAACCGGTATTCGAATTTGTCCCTGAACCGGAACTTCTCGATTTTGAGGTACATATCGGTAAACAGGATCTCTTCCTCCAAGGTGACCAGGTCCTCTTTCCAGCTAAGCAGCCTCCGCAACAGCTTGGACAAACTCTTGATTATATCCGTGACTTCGGAATAATCATACTTGGTGCAGACGACCAGGATCGCATTCAGCGTATTGAAGAGAAAATGAGGGTTCATCTGGCTTTGCAGGAAGTTTAATTCCGCACGCACCCGTTCCATCTCCAGGCTTTTCTTCTGAATCTCCAATTTATAGACGTTGTTGATCAGGGAGTTGATCCGAGCGGTCATCATATTGAAATTCTGGATCAATCCGCCGATCTCATCGCGCCCTTCGTCAATCCAGATCAGGTCAAACTTCTCGTTCGTGACCTTCTGCATATGCCGGGACAACCGTTTTACCCGGTAGTTATAAGATCTGAGCATAATGTAGATAAAAACGGACGTAAATAGCGTGATAACCGCGGCCAAAACACCGATGGAAATCTGCATGTCCAGCATAGCCTTGGTCACGCGCGTTCCCTGAGTGATGCCGACCAGCTTCCACCCCTTCACATATCGGGCCGTGCCGATGGATACCGTATGGACATCTTTTTCCTTCGGTTTGCCGCTTAACTGAAACAACGGATAGGCATCGGTAACTTCCCGCTGATAGCCGCTTTCCGCAGACATAATGATCTCGTTCTTCTCGTTGACCAGATACAGATCCAGATACTCCTGTTCCCGGACAATCACATCATAGATTTTACTGAGGTCGATATCGATGCGCAGCAGCTTGTAATACTTATCGAAAGTATCGAAGTAGTCCATTTCTTCAATCACACTAAGGTAAGGAACCGTGGAGGTCCGGTTGTTCACTTCGGCAGCCCGATAGGCGGCCACCATAACAGGATCGCCGGATTCGTTCCATAACCGGTACCAATCGCTATTTTTAACCTCCTGATCAATCACATGGTAGTTCCCCCCAGAGACGATCGTAGGATTATTCGTATAGATACCGATGCGCAAAAGCTGATTGTTTACCGGAATATAGCTGCTTAACCGGTTGCGGAGCTGTTCATCGAACGTCTCATAAAAATCTACGGGGTTTTGATAAGTCCGGTCCAGCATTTCGTAAAGCGTTTTGTCGGTATTCAAGGCGTGGCTGACGGCCACTCCGCCGTCCATGAAATCATGGATATCCTTTCTGGCCCGTTCCAGCGAAATTTCCAAGTTCTGCTGCTCCCTCTCCTTGATGAGGTCGGACATCCGGTTCATGACTACGAGATTAATGATGATGATCGGCAGCAGTACGCCGACCAGATAGATCAGGATAAATTAATAATTGAGCGGGATATCGTTCACGATTTTTCTGAACTTGAATCGTCTTTTCACCATGTGTACACCGTCCTGCTAATGATCTGCCGGTTTGTTCTCTGCTGCATGCTTATATGCCGAGGGCAGCATCCCCGTGCTGCTTTTAAATTTGCTAATAAAATAATCCGTGTTCGGATAGCCGACCTGCAGCGCCACATCGGATATTTTGATCTGCGTTCGCTTGAGCAGGCTTTTTGCTTCCTCAATTCGTTTTTCGTTCAAGTATTCGTTGAATGGTTTGCCGGTTTCTCTCTTGAACAATTGTCCCAAATAGGTAGCGTTCATATGAAAATGCTTGGCCAAATCCTGAAGCTGCAGCTTGTTCTTGTATTCCCGGTCCACGTATTGAATGACATGAAAAATCGTATTGTTCTCGTTTTGCCGGGTCAGCCGGGAAAGGAAGGAAGCCGCCTCCAGACACAAATCCTGAACGTACGACTTTAATGCAGGATAATTGCTTATGCCGCTCAGGCTACCATGCTGTTCCCACATCGTTTTCATCAAAACGTCCGGCTCCCCGTTCATATCCGCAACCTTTCGGCACAGCGTCAGCTCAAGATCGGCAATATGCGCCTTGGCGATTTCTATCTCCTGGAGACCTGAGGCAAAAGAGCCCAGGATCTCGTCAACCGGGCCACGGATTTTGCCCGCATCGTCGGCCGTTACCTTTTCGGCCAGCTGTTTGATCTTCTCCTTGTAGACATCAACCGCCCCTGCCGGCTGCTTGCAGTACTTATAGTAAAATACACCCTCTTTATCCTGGCTGCGCTTGGACTTGCCTACCTCCAGCGTTTGCAGGTACAGACTGCGGATCGACGAAATCCCCTTCAAGGTATCGCTTAACGTTATAATAACAGGCTGCGACAAGCTGTCGGACAAGTCCCTGTGCATCCGTAAAACAATCTCCTCCAGAACGGCAGACCGATAATTATCCTCCGGCACGATTACCCCGACTCTGCCCGAGATATCCTGAAAAGATCGGTCCCTCTCTTGCGCAAAATATCCCTGGATCCGCTGCCTTAAATCATCGCAGCCGGGAACAGCTTCAACCAGCACGCATCTTAACTCCATTTTGCGCTCCAAATCAAGGGAACGGGCCGCCTGCTGCTCCAAGGCCTCGTTATATTCACCCTGAATCAGCCGGTTCAGGAGATTATTCTTGAATAGAAACTGCACGCGGCTTTGGCTTTGCTCCGCAGCAAGCTCCTCCCGTATTCTTTTTCCAATCTGATCCAATATCGTTTCGATCTCTTCCTCGTCGATCGGCTTCAGTAAATATTCCGCGACCTTATGCCGTATCGCAGTAAGAGCATAATTGAAATTATCATAACCGCTTAATATGACGAACTTGGGCGGCCGGGCCAGCGTCTTGTTGGACTGCTCCACCAGCTCCAGTCCGTTCAGAACAGGCATGTTGATGTCGGTAACGACTAATTCCGGCTTAAGCTCCTGAATCATCTTCAAAGCGTCCGGTCCGTTCAACGCTTCTCCGCATACCTGAAAGCCGTGACTCTTCCAGTTGACCATGGTACGGAGTCCTTCCAGCACCCAGGGCTCATCATCCACCAAAAGCACATTCATCATTATCTGACCGCCTCTTCCAGATTGAACTTTACATCTTTATGAAAGCGTACTCATAGTTTAATGCTACCATACTTGTATGGTAGTGGAAACCAAAACATGCATATGCCGCGTAAATAAAGGCAGCACTGGAAATTCAGCGCTACCTTTATCGAACATTTCGATTCAATTTTATTCCGCAAATATACACCCGACTGCGTATACCGAAGCCTGTTTAATAACCTCCGCGGATATGCTCCGCAACCTCGCCCCGGTAAAATTCACGCAAGCGCCCCGCTTCTCCCGGAGAAAAAGAAGGAACGTCCAGCGTGCCGAGATTATCCTCAACCTGGCGGACGTTTTTAAAGCCCGGAATAACGCAACTAACCTCCGGATGATCGAGGATCCACCGCATGGACGCACGAGCCATATCGCCCCGTCCCTCGGCAATCCAGGACAACCGGGACGCCAGCTCCACGCCTTTGTCAAACGGCAGTCCGGCGAACGTCTCACCCACATTAAACGCTTCGCCGTTCGCGTTAAAGTTACGATGATCGTTCGCACCAAATGTTGTCTGCTTCGTAAACTTGCCGGTCAGCAACCCGCTCGCCAGCGGCAACCGCACCAGGATGCCTGCACCACGCTGCGCCGCTTTAGGAAACAGGGCTTCCGCCGGCTTTTGCCGGAGCAAGTTGAAGATGACCTGCAGCGCCTTCACCCCGGGAACATCCAGACAGAACAGCCCCTCCTCCACCGTTTCGACGCTCACGCCGTAATGACGGATTTTACCCTCGGCCTGAAGCTTATCCAGTTCTTCAAACACCCGGCCATTCTTCAATATCTCAAACGGAGGGCAATGAATTTGGTACAGGTCGATGCGCTCCCGCTGCAAACGCTTGAGACTGCCCTCGCAAAACTCGCGAATCGAAGCTTCAGAGTAGGTGTGGGGATCATGAATATCGCCCGCCCGGCAAAACTTGGTGGCGATATGAATCTCATCCTCTTTGCCTTTGGTCGCTTTCGCAAGTAATTCTTCCGCATGACCGCCGCCATAAACATCCGCAGTATCAAAAAAGTTGACGCCCTGCCCGATGGCAAACTCCAAGCCGCGAAGCGCCTCGGTATCGTCCGAATTGCCCCAGTCGCCGCCAATCCCCCACGTGCCGAAACTGACTTCGCTGACCTGCAGCCCTGTATTCCCTAGTGCCCGATACTTCATCCGTCTATCCCTCCAGGTTCTTGATTTACTTTGTGCACCCACTTTAAGAGAGTAATCAAAAAAGCGCTTTCCTGCAACCAGGGTTGCAGAAAAGCGCTCTTTAACTAAGGATAAAGCTTATTTATTCCGGCCGCGGAATGGAGAACCGCGATCCCACTTTGGCATAGTCGTTGCCGGCAAGCCGGCTTACCGCGCCCAGCTCCGCCGCATTGATCCGGCCATCCTCATACAGAGATTCGTCGATATGAAAGCGGACCACCCGGCCGATCAACAGATCGGCCGCCGGTGCTTCCGCCGTGCCGCCAAGCGGAATCGCCCGCTCCAGCACGCATTCCATCCGGACCTTGGCCTCGGCGACGCCGGGTACCGGAATGCTCTCGCTCGGGACCGGCGTGAGCCCGGCCAGAGTCACCTCGCTCTCCTCCGGAGGGAGCGCCGCCGCCGTCTCGTTGATCTGCCGGATATAGGACTCATCCGCGATATGGACGACGAAGGCCCCCTGATCCGCTGCATTCCGGGCCGTATCTTTAGGGTGGCCCTGTTTGCGCTGAACCGAAACGGACACCATCGGCGGGTCGGCCGTAACGATATTAAAATAGCTGAAGGGGGCCGCATTCAATATGCCGGCCCCGGACAATGTGGTCACAAAGGCAACGGGGCGCGGGATTATGCTGCCCGTCAGCAGTTTATAGTTATCCCGTTCGCTTTGCTGATCCGGATTAATGGATAACATGGCTCCAGATATCCCCCTTCCTTGCTTATGCAAACGTCCGCTGATACCAGGCCGATGCGGCATCGATTTGGGAGGAAGTCAGCTGGTGGCCGGAAGCCTCCCAATGCAGCGTTACCGCTGCCCCTGCTCCGCCAAGCAGGCGTTCTAGCTCCTCCGATTCTTGCGGCGGACAAAGCGGGTCATTCCGTCCCGCACCGATAAAGACCGGTGCTCCGGACAAATCCGGGAGCGGGACGCCCCGGCGCGGTACCATCGGATGATGCAGAATCGCCCCGCGCAGCGCAGCGCCGTAATGAAACAGCAGGCTGCCGGCGATATTCGCGCCGTTGGAATACCCCACCGCCACCAGATTACGGCGGTTAAATCCATAGCTGACGGCAGCTTCATCCAGGAAGTCATTCAGCTCCTTCGTCCGGAACACGAGATCCTCCTCGTCAAAGACACCTTCCGCAAGCCGCTTGAAAAAACGCGGCATGCCGTTCTCCAGTACATTCCCCCGCACACTCAGCACCGAGGATTGCGGCGAGATCATTCCCGCCAGCGGCAGCAAGTCCCGCTCCGTGCCGCCGGTACCGTGTAAGAGTACCAGTACCGGCGCTTCCGAGCTGGTCCCTTGCTGAAAAATATGCTTCATTCCTTATCCTCCTCCAATACCCGAACCTCAATCGGTTCCAAATTCGCTTCGATCAGCGCCCGTTGCTCCTCATACCACTCCGGCAGCATGAGCTTTTCACCCAATTTGCCCGCAGGCTCATCCCGGGCAAAGCCCGGAGGATCGGTGGCAATTTCAAACAGAATGCCGCCCTCTTCGCGGAAATACAAGGCGTTGAAATATTGGCGGTCGACAATCGGAGTGACCTGATAGCCAAGTCCCGCCAGTTTATTTCTCCATGCCGCGTGCTCCTCGTTATCCTTGGCCCGCCAAGCAATATGATGGACGGTTCCGGCACCCCCGGCCCCGTACTCTATCGGCTTTACGTTGATATCGATAATATTACCTAAGTCTCCCGCCGTTTTGTATCGGGCGTAAGACCCTTCCTGCCCTACTTTTTCCATCCCGAGCACTTGTTCCAGCAGATGCGCCGTCTTCTCGGGGAACGCGCTGTACAGAACGGCGCCGCCGAATCCCTTGATACCTTTATCCGCCGGCACGCCGCCGAACGACCAGGTGCTGGCAGAGCCCTCCGCCCGTTCTACCAATTCCAGCAGCAGGCCCGAATTATCCCGGAAATGCAGCACTTTTTCGGAAAAATGCTCTCTGGTTTCAACGGATATTCCGAATCGCAGCAAGCGAGCATGCCAGAAATCATAACTTCCTTCCGGTATCGCGTAAGTCGTGATCCCGACCTGGCCTCCGCCAATCCGGCCCCGCCGCGAGCCCGGGGAAGGGAAAAACGTAATGATCGTTCCCGGACTCCCTTTCTCATCGCCAAAATAGAGATGGTACACTTCGGGAGCGTCAAAGTTAATGGTCTTCTTCACCAGGCGCAACCCGAGCACTCCCGAATAAAAATCGACGGTGGCTTGCGCGCTTTGAACAAATACAGTGATATGATGAATTCCGGTTGTACGTTGAGTCATTTTATTTTCCCCCTCACAAGTATTTTACGAATTCAGCGACAGGTTTACGGTAGCCGCGCGGACGCTGGTTGGAGCTATCTTCTTTGCCAATGGCGATAAGCATCACAGGTACGTGGGCTTCCGAGATATTCAGCGCCTTACGCAAAGCTTCCGGGTCAAAACCGATCATCGGGCAGGTATCCCACCCCAGGTCCTTGGCAATCAGCATCATCTGCATCGCCGACAAGCTGGCATTTCGGATCGCGTCTTCCCTTTGAAATGTTTCGCCCCGCTCTTCGTAGAAGGCAAGCGTGGAATTCACGGTCATATCGTATTCCTGTTTACTGAGCACCCCTAGATTCAGCAATCCCTCATTCAACATGGCTACGTCTTTATAGGCCTCGAGATCCCCCAACACGGCAATCACTGCTGACGCCGTATGCACTTTATATTGCTTATTCGCGGCTTCGTATACTTTTTCCTTAAGGTCCGGATCCTTAACTACGACATAATGGGTGTGCTGCAGGTTGAACGCCGACGGGGCATACTTAACCAGATTGAAGATGTCATCCAAGTCCTTATCGGGAATTTCTACGTCCATTAGAAATTTGTTGGCCGATCTGCGGGTTTTTAATAAAGTTGTAAAATTGCTCATCTTTAGTCTCCTCATTTCTTCGGTTTTTCATGTTTGACTCTGAATTAGAACAACAAGGCATCCAGCGAGTAATCGCCCGCACCGATCAAAGCTACCCCGAGGGCAACGGCAATAATCAGCAAGTTGTATTCATATCCGTTCGCCGTCGACCAGTATCCGTTTTTGCCATGCACCGTGACGATCGCCATAATCATCGTGATCGCTATAAGCACGGCACCGAGAGGAGTCAGAAATCCTGCGGCAAACAAAATCCCGCCGACAAACTCGCCCGCACCCGCCATAACGGCCATCAGCACGCCCGGTTTCAATCCCATCGACTCCATCCAACCGCCGGTGCCTTTCGGCCCGTAACCGCCAAACCAGCCAAACAGCTTCTGCGCACCATGCGCCATAAAAGACAAACCTACGACCAACCGTAAAATCAATAATCCAATAGCTATACTCATTATGAATTTCTCCTTTGATTTTCATTTTATTTTAATTAAAGAATCTCGATATTAAGATATTAGTTCTGAAAGGAGCCCCCAAACCTTCTGCCCGGCTCAGGTACCGGCTCCGCTATTTGAATCCATCTTGGGCATGCTTCCCCAGCTTTTTCAGCAATTGCGAGGCGATCTTCTTTTCCTCGGCGCTGAGTCCATTTGTAGCTTCGGCAATCACTTCAACATGCTTGGGGAATACCTCTTCAATGAACTTCGATCCCTCTTCCGTAACTTCCGCGAAGGTCAGGCGACGGTCTTCCGCGCAAGCTCTGCGGCGGACGAAGTTCCGCTTCTCCAACTTGTCGACGACATAGGTGATATTTCCGCTGCTCATCAGCACTTTCCCGCCGATCTGCTGGATCGGCTGCGGCCCTTTATGGTACAGCAGTTCAAGCACGCCGAACTCCGTACGCGTCAACCCATACTGGCGGATATCCCGGTCCGTGTGGGCACTAACCCATTGGCTCGCCCGAGTCAATGCGATATGCAGATTAAGGGCATCTTCCTGATCGTATGGCATAAGATTACCTCCTTTACACTCCGTTATCTCGATTTGTTTTATCTCGATGTCGTTTATCTTGATATTAAGATAATATATTTAAAATCCTTTGTCAAGCCTTTCAAAAAAAATGGGCAACAATTATTGATCTTTGCCCATTCCGTCAAGATACTTCTCAAATTTACCCCGGCTCATCATTTCATGGCTTATATAACGTCCATTGTAAAAGAAGGCGAACGTTGTCCATGGTGCAGGTGCCCCCTGGGCCTCTTCCCTGGTCCGAAACGGATAGGCCCCGAACGGAATTCCTCGTTCTTCGGCTGCTTGTTTCCACTCAGGAAGAATGCCCGAAGCAAACGGACATTGCGGAGTGTAGTAGATAACGACTCCAGGCTCGTCAACGGTAAGCGATTTGGCAGTGTCCCGAAAAATGGGATCCGGTGCGGCGGCATTCCATTTTAATACGGCCAATTCATAATATGGGCCCGCTTCGTCCATCACCCGGAAACCGTGGTGCAGAAAAAACTTCCTGTCGCTTAAATAAGGTAGCTTCTTGCCGGAAAGCACATGGACGATTCCGTCCATGCCCCTGTTCCGCGCATCCTCGATACAGTGCTCCAACAGCAGGCGTCCATAGCCTTGTCCTTTGTATTTTCCGCTAACCCAGAGGCAATTAATCATCATGTAATTCGGCGCATCCACGGGAACCCAGGCCGCTTCCGCGGGTAAATACTCAATAAACACTTTAGCCCGTTCATCCAACCGGTAAAACACAAGCCCTTCGGTCATTCTGTCTTTCAGCCAATTTTTCTTGCCATGCACGGCCTCTTCATAGGATTTGGCCCCAAGGGCGCAGCAGATGTGCTCCCGATCCAGCATTTCCGGTGTCATCTCCACCATTTCCATGACGTTCTCCCCTTTATTAAAATTTCACGGCAATATAAATTAAAACGACTGCATTCCCCGGGTCGAAATCCTGCAAATCGTATACCTCATAGTCCCCGGTAAAAGTCCGCTTCTCCACCGAGTCCTGAAAATATGCCCAAATTTGGCCCCACGCTTCCGCAACTACGTTTTGCACGGGACCTCTGCGGGATTGAAACACGAGATAGTCGGAGGTCGGGATTACCGCCTGTTGGATGGCGATGCCGGATTCCGAACCGGATTCTCGGACCTTTGCCGTCTCTCGAATTTCATGCCCGATAATAACGGTGTAAGCCCCTGATGCATCGCTCTCATAATCGGTATATAAAGCATAGAGCGTCTTCGGATTTTCCTCGCCGACAACCGCCGAAATGTTCTCCCGGTAATAACGGCTCCATAACTCCGGCAAGCATCCGTTCGGCCCCGCCTCCGCCGCATTCGTCGTTCTGGCCCCGATCCCGGCCAGTCTGATCTCCGTTTGTCCAACATATTTTGTAGTCATCATGATTCTTTGCACCCTCCCCTATGGATATTTTCATTCTACAAAGGTAAAGTGGACATCTGTATGTCCAGTTTATCGGAAGGCAGGGTCAAAAGATTAGCGTCAAATGATACACCAAGCTCTTGTCTATATATCAATATATCAGCATTCTTGTTGATATAGGGCAATAATCCGCTCCGCCCGGGTTTTGATTTCCTGCGCTACAGAAACGGGATGCTCGACTTTAACGAAATCGCCGAAGCCAAGAATCATGGAATAAAACCACTCGTCCAGCGAAAAGATCGCCTGAACCGCAAAATCCCCGCCCTGCATCGGAACGATTTGTTCTGGAGAAAACATGTCCCCCATCCGATAACGGGCTTCAGGCCGAAAGATCAGCCTGACCTCGCATTCTTCCTTGTGGGACCAGGCCGGATTCCAGCTATAACCGTCCAATACCGGAGCATCCCTCGGGGTAAAAGACTCCGGCAGCAGCGACAATTCCGTTACTCGGGACAACCGGAACATCCGGAAATCCCCGCGCATCCGGCAATATCCCTGCAGATACCAAGCCGACCCTTTCATAACAAGCGCTGACGGTTCCACAATGCGGGCGTTCTCCGTTCCATCCTGGTTGATATAGCTTAGCTTCGCCAGGTGTTTATCCTGAA
This sequence comes from Fontibacillus phaseoli, assembly GCF_003337355.1. GTDB lineage: Bacteria > Bacillota > Bacilli > Paenibacillales > Paenibacillaceae > Fontibacillus > Fontibacillus phaseoli. Next base: position 130,095 of record NZ_QPJW01000011.1, read on the forward strand.
CCGCTTGCCTGAGCAGCGTTACTTTTTGCTTGACGGCAGGTCCCTGACCCCAAGGCTGGAAATCAAAAACCAGGCTCCCCCCTTTGGACTCCCAAACCGATTTGTCCGCAGGTTGCAGCAGCGTTTTGAATTTTTCCTGCAAATCGCTATAAGTCCGGTCCTCCATCGCCTGGGTTACTCCTTGAATGGCAGCGAGAAGCGAAGAGACTTCCCCCTGGGACACCAGATGCCGGTCCAGTTTATACCGGTCCATAATTTCGAATCCGCCGCTGATTCCCTGCACGGCCATTACCGGAATGCCCGCCCGGTTTAACGTTTCCATATCCCTATATATCGTTTTGACGGACACTTCAAACCGTTCCGCCAGTTCTTTGGCACTCATCCGGCCCCGGTTCAACAGCAAGACCGTCATAGCCAGCAAACGTTCCATTTTCACCGTGGTGCCCTCCTTTCTCTTCAAAACAAGCTACTGCTGCAGACCCGTGTTATCGAGCATGTAACGCATGCCCCTCACCTCGTTCACGCGTCCGTGCAAATTAACTGTATTTCTCCCAGCTAATTACTTCGTCTTCCTCCATTGAACTAAATTAGCCGGAAAACATCCATCTAATTTTGCCGAAATTCGATAAGCTAAGCGAAAATGGGGCAAATAGCTGTAGAGTTTCCAGCTAAATGTCACGAATCGCATGAAACAGCAGAATTAACTGGAGTTTTCCCTGTTAATTTTCTCTAACGCAGCGTTATGGGCAATAAGAAAGCCCGGCGATCCGCCGGGCTTTACTTACGTTCCTTACCACCATCTATTCCATTGTAACTTACTTATTTCGCCGTATATCCGCCATCGATCGGAAGCTCAATCCCGGTAATGTAGGACGATTCGTCCGAAGCCAGAAACAATACGCCTGCCGCTATGTCTTCCGCGAGACCCAGACGAGGAAGCGGGGTCACGGAATGGAACCAGGCTTTCATTTTCTCGTCTTCCATCAATCCTTCGGTCATCGGCGTTTGGATAATGCCCGGATGCACGGAGTTGCAGCGAATGTTGTGCTTAGCAAAGTCAACCGCCGTGGCTTTTGTAAGCATGCGCACGGCGCCTTTACTTGCAGTGTACGGGCCTGCTCCATTACCGCCGGTCAAGCCGGCGATGGAAGAAATATTCACGATGGAACCTCCGCCATTATCGATCATGTGCGGAATGACGTATTTTTGACCCAGGAACACGCTCTTGATATTAATGTCCATAACCTTGTTCCAAAGTTCGACTGTAGTGTCCATCATCGGCGTAGGACTGGAAATGCCGGCATTGTTGATCAAAATGTCGATTTTACCGAACTTCGCAACCGCTTCGTCCACTACGCGCTTCCAGTCGTCTTCGGAAGTTACATTGTGAACCACGCCGAGGGCTTCGCCGCCGTTTTGATTAATTTCTTCCGCAGCAGCCAGGACTTTATCTTCCTGAATATCCGTAATGACTACCTTGGCTCCTTCCCTGGCAAAAAGAAGCGCATCGGCTTTCCCCATGCCTCCGGCGGCACCTGTAATAATAGCTACTTTATTATCTAATCTCCCCATGTTGAGTCCTCCTGATTTTAGTTAGTCTCGATGGTATCCGGCTCCTAACCGGGATTTTTCTGTAAAGCGTCAAGCATCTTTTGGTAGGATGCCACTAGCAAATCCAACTCGCGCTCGGTGAATTGTGACCAGAGATGGCGCGTCAGTTCCTTGTACTTTGTTAACAACCGCTTCTCCACTTCCCGGCCCTGTTCCGTCAGGGACAGGTTTACGCTCCGCCGATCCGTATCGGACGTTCTCCGCTCAAGGTATCCCTTACGGACCAATTTATTCGTCAGATTGGTCACGGCGGGCAAAGTTACGTCCAGCTCTTGAGCCAACTCCGAGCTATTCCTCTGTTCGGTCTTGCTCAAAATTTGCAGAATCAGATATTGCTGCGCAGTAAGATCGGGATCCAGCAATTTGCCGTATGAGACCACGAACTTAGTCATCTGTTGCGACAACATAAATGAGAGTAAATCACCTTTGTCCAGCCTGATCACCTCAGCATCATAAAATAATAGTTATTACCTTTAAATAGTTAATACCGTTTAACTATTAGAATTTAATAATACTTCTCATTTCGGAGCGAGTCAAGAATGTCATGGTGGGAGTTGCTGCCTTTGTATCCTTTAACATGGAAGATGGACCTGATTATCCTTTATAATAAAAAAACAAAATAAACTAAATCTAAATAGGAGGGAATAGAAATGGAACTTCAAAACAAAACAGCTATTATCACAGGTGCGGGCAAAGGAATCGGTAAGGCGCTAGCTGTTGCGCTCGCCAAGGAAGGCGTAAATCTCGGTTTGATCGCGCGCACTGCATCGGACTTGGAATCTTTGCAGCAAGAACTCGGCAAAACATATGGAATCAAGGTACTTATCGCTCCGGCCGACATTTCCGAGCAAGCCGAGGCTGCTGCTGCCGTGTCCAAGCTCATCGGAGAGCTTGGTTCCGCGGATATTTTGATCAACAATGCAGGGATCGCCCAATTTGGCACCTTGATGGATATGGACCCTGCAGACTGGGAGCGAATCATCCGCATAAATCTGATGGGTACTTATTATGTTACCCGTGCCGTCCTGCCTCATATGCTTGAAAAACAAAGCGGCGACATTATCAATGTCGCTTCTACAGCCGGGGAACGCGGCTTTGCAACCGGTTCGGCTTATTGCGCCTCCAAATTCGCCCTGCTCGGGTTGACCGAATCTCTGCTGCAAGAGGTCCGCAAATCCAACATCCGCGTCGTCGCCCTTACCCCTAGTACGGTGAATACCGAACTTGCCGAAAAGGCAGGGCTCAAAATCGGAGACGAAGACCGGATGATGCAGCCGGAGGATGTTGCCGAGCTCGCCTTGGCCACGCTGAAGCTGCCGAAGCGGGTCTTCGTCAAAACCGCGGGGATCTGGACCACCAACCCGCAGTAAGCAGATATGCTCACATTAAAATCCCGCCGTCCAAGTTAATGGATGGCGGGATTTTTTACGGTCTTATTTCTTCCGGACTCCCGCCCGCGGCCCTACGTTCACGAATACATTGATAGCGAACAAAATAACGCTCACCACGACCAGCGTCGCGCCGATCGGGATGATCGCTTCAAACGACTCCTTGCCCTCCGGCACTAAAGCGAGACCGATCATCATAATGGGAAGGCCGATGGAATGGACCCAAAACTGGATTTTACCCAACATGCTTGCGGCCGCTTTTCGGAAATAGCCGGTAAATCAGGCCTGCGATTCCTCACATTGTATTCACGCGAGCCGCCATTCATGACCACTCCTCCGGAAGCAACCGGGCATAATGGGGATGCAGATACCGGTCGTCCACCAGGAGCAGCACGCCCTGATCGTTCTCCGAACGAATAAGCCGCCCTCCAGCTTGAAGCACTTTGTTCATCCCGGGAAAAACATAAGCATAATCGAATCCGTCCTTGTCCTGCTCATTAAAATAATCCCGGATGATGTCCCTCTCCAAACCGATTTGCGGGAGCCCGACACCAACCACGGCCACTCCGGTCAAACGGTCGCCCACCAGGTCGATGCCTTCCGAAAATATGCCGCCCATCACCGCAAACCCAACCAGCGTTTCCTTATTCCCGGCATCAAAAGCGGCCAGAAAATCTTCCCGTTCCTGTTCGGACATGGCTCCTTGCTGCAACAGGAAACGGACATTCTCCATAGGCTTGGCGGTAACTTGTTCATAGATGAGATTCATATAAGCATAAGAAGGAAAAAAATACAGATAGTTGCCGGAGCGCCCGAGAGCCAGCCGTCTCAGCAATTGCGCGAGCGCATCCTTGGTCTGCTCCCGGTCCCGGTACCGGGTCGAGAGCGGATGAATTGTCACGTCCAGTTGCTCGCGGGCAAACGGCGACGGAATCGAGACCGTATAATCCTCCGGCGTTGCGCCCAGCATATCCCGATAATAGGATAATGGCGACAGGGTGGCCGAGAACAGGATCCGGGAGCGAAATCCTTTTCCCATCTCCCGCAGCAGGTGCGAGGGATCGAGGCAGAACATTTTAATTCTCAAGTCCTTGGCAGTGACCTCCGCATAAGTAACATAGCGCTCGTCATACAATTTGCCGGTTCGGACAAAGCTCTGTGCGGCAAAATAGGTTTGCAGCAGCAACGCCGCCTCTTCCGTGCCAGCAGATGCCGGGCCGGGAGATGCCAGTTCCTGCTCCGCGTGGAGGACGAAGTCCTCGGCCAGCGCAAGCAATTCCTCCGGCTTGTTCCGGTCGATCCGGTGCGGTCCTTCCGTCTCTTTGCGCAAGGTGATGAAAAACCCGTTGACCGCCTTAGCTGCACGGTTTACCGCGGGGTTCACCCCTTTGTATCCCCGCTGCAAGGCCAGAAAATCGGCTTTATTCAGCTCCGCCGAGTACATTTCGCGTGCCCGGTCCACAAGATTGTGAGCCTCGTCCACCAGCAGCGCCGTCCGGCTCTTTTGCTCGCCGAACATTCTTTTTAAGGATACTTTGGGATCGAATATATAGTTATAATCGCAGATCACCGCATCCGCCGCATAGGCGAGATCCAGCGAATATTCGAATGGGCAAACCCGATGCTTGCGCGCGTACTTCTCGATCATCTGCCGCCCGATTAACGTCTCATGGGCCAGGATATCCAGCACGGCGCCATTAATCCGGTCGTAATATCCGTCCGCATACGGACAGTCCTCTTTCCGGCAGCTAACCTCCTCCTGAAAGCAAACCTTTTCCTTCGCAGTAATCGTAACGGCATGCAGATGCAGGCCTCCCGACTGCATAAGCGCAAAAGCCTCCTCGGCCGCGGTACGGGTAATCGTCTTGGCAGTCAGGTAAAACAGATGCTGCAAATGCCCCTCCCCGATTGCTTTTATGGCAGGAAATGTAGTGGAGATCGTTTTTCCGATTCCGGTAGGCGCCTTGGCGAACAGGCTGACTTTCTCTTCGATCGTCTTGTAGACCGCTCCAGCCAGTTTTCGCTGACCGGCCCGGTATGCCTTAAACGGAAAAGCCAGATCCGCAATGCTCCGGTCCCTGGCTTCCCGGTGGCTCTTCAGCATGTTAGCGAAAGGCGCATATTGAGCCACCACATCCTGCACGAAAGACTCCAGCTCGGCAAAATCCGCCTCCCGGCGATACCGTTTCAGTTCACCGGACGGGAGCTGCATGTACGTCAACTGAACCCTCATCCGCGGCAAATCGCGCGCTCTGGCCACCATGTACGCATAGCATTTGGCCTGCGCCCAATGCACCGGATACGTCTCTTCCGTAATGAGCGCCAGGTCGCCCGAGGTGGACTTAATCTCATCGATCGTCATCAGCCCGTCCTCTTCCGCAAGCAGCCCATCGCAACGTCCATCCACGACAAAGAGGAGATCCCCGCAAGGAATCTCCGCCGATACATACACTTCCTTCTGATCCATCTCCCCATACTGCCGCTGCACCTGTTGATGGGCCTTCGTCCCTTCGACCAGCGCGGTCATTGTACGGAACCCGCTGTCCAGATCCCCGCTGCGGAACACATACTCCACCAAGGGCCTTACCGCTATATTTATCACCGGATTGATCATTGTTTCACCTGCTGTACTTTAGTAGAACATTTGTTCTAAGTATAGCATAGATTCGTGGAGAAGCAGTATTGAGTTTGTTCAGCGTATGGAGGCATGGGAGTCCTATTTGATTAATATGATACGCCTACCTCCCTGTTACCGGGTCAGCACGATTTTGTAATCTTTCTCCAAATACTTATGAATCCTTTGAAAATCGGCAGGGGTTAGTTCATTCAATCGCTTGCCCTGTTTCAGCTCCCGGCCCAGAATGATACCGATGGTTTGACCTGCAAGAGCCGTCGTCGGCACAATCCGGGCGCTGCCATAGGCTTTGATGGTGGCTCCGACATTTTTCCCGGCGACGAGCACATTGCCATAAGACTTCATAGTGAAAGAACGAAGAGGTATGCCGTAACGATCCGGCTTTCCGTACCCGACGCCCTTTTTGACTATACGGGTAGCTTGCAGATCAACGGCGTAGCCGCCTACAGTGACGTTATCCCAGAACATTCGGCCCGACATCAAATCAGGGTAATCCAGAACATACTCCGTCACGTACCGATTGTAATCGCGGATATACAAGTATTCCGGAAATCCATTCAATTCCGCGTTCGCAAAACCGGGAATATTTTTTTGTAAATACTTAAGAATATAGGGGGCTTCCGCCTTGCTCTTGTTTACGGCCGTTTCCACGGATTTAGGATCCGATGGATCTACATCATATACCAGCAATCCGTTAATGATGACTTCTCCGTCTTTTTGATAGGTAGCATTCAACCCCCGCAGCATCAGTTGCGAATCAAGAGGTTTGTATTTAAAGGTAATGTTGCTGAATCCTGCGGCAAAATCCCAATCCACATAAGTATTAGCGCCATACTTTTTGCGAACATTGGTCAGCGGATAATCCTGTAAAACGGTCTGGTGAAGCTTGCTCCAATTTACATTTTTAAATTTTAGCATGTAGGTAGCCGCCATATAATCGGGCTTCTTCCCGTTATAGATACTCTCCATTCCAGGAATGCGCTTGCCTCCAAGCTGGCCGGTCAAAGCATTGAAGTCCGTATTCTCCACCCAATATTCCGACTGAACCGTAAACTTCGCGCCGTTTTTATTCCGGTAGGTCAAGGACTTTACCGTCTTTATGTCATCTTTCTCCTTAATATCCACGGCTTCGATAGTAATCCCGCTTTTTATGGGGATGTCCCGGATCTGCTTTTGATAAAACTTTTCGAAAGAGGCCAGCTTGCGGACCTTCCCAGCCTTGTAATCCGCATAAAGCTGACTTAATCCCCCCTGAACCAGGCTGCGCTGCTTGTTGTCGTTGGGTTCATCCAATACGATCATCTGGCCTTGAATCAATTCACCGCCAGGCTTGCTTCGCGGATCCAGAATCAATACGTCCAATCCCAAATCCCGGGCCGACTTTGCCAACAATACTCCCTGTAATTCACTTCCGATCACGACTACGTCGTAATGAACAATCTCCTTTTCCGAAGCATGCGCGGCTGATGCCACCTTAGCTCCGGGAAAGAACCCGAGCAGTTGCGCAATCATTGCCGTGACCAATAGTAAGAAGAAAATCCTGAAACCATTGCTCTTTTTCATACCTTATTATTTCTACTCCTTTCCATTCGCCTTTAAAATCAAGGACCACCTTAATAATACTAAAATTAGAAAAATATTACTAACGATAACGACACGCATAAAGGAGATTATGCAGCCCGAAATGATCGGTCATCCTGAAACAATGATCCGCAGGACAGGGACGCCGGAATCGCTCTAAGCCTCCGGCTCATCCGCATGTGCGGTGATCCGGAGGCTTTTTTCCAACAGTTCTACTGCTTCACCCGCTTCATAAAACTCTCCAAAGAGTTGCCCTTTACCTTAATATCCGGGGTGATCCGGGTGTTGGCCACATTGTTCTGCATCACGTTCCAATAATGGTTGACCGTGAACACCATCACTTTGTTCTCTTTATCCTCAAACACCCGCTGTCCAACACCCTTCCCAAAAGTCGGGCGCCCTATAACCGTAACGTTGTCCGAATAAGTTTTCAGGCCCAAGGTCAGCAATTCGGCGGCACTGGCCGTGTTCTCATCTACGAAAATATGAATCTTTTTGAAATCAATGAACTCCGGATCGGAATAATAGTTATATGTATATCCGTCGTTGTATATTAAAGTGCAGGTCACCAAATCCGGGAGAAGGGCATCCAGCATATTGTTGGCACTGTCGGTCAGACCGCCCCCGTTGCCGCGCAAATCCAGGATTAGCGTCTTGCTTTCCGGTTCCGGAATCTCATCCAGGAATTGAATGAACTGATCGTCCGTGTTCTTGCTGAAACCTTCGATTCTGAAATAACGAATGTCACCCATATCCTTATAGATCATATCCTCGTCTCCGGACTCGGCCAACTGATCGTATAATTTGCCGTAAATCATGAACGTAAACCGGTCCTCGGATAATTTCGCTTTATCGATCACAGCAGCCATTTCCGGTTGGGATAGGGAAGGGTCCTCCAGTTTGGCGAGCGCAACACCCATTTTGTCGGCATCTTTATTGTAGAGATAATTATCATTAAAAAATTGCCCAATTCGCTCTCCAAGCGGACTTTTCCGATCTTCCAGCGAATCTTTTACATAGAGCGCCGTGCTGTCCTCGGAATAGATTTCTAACGCCTTTTTGCTGAATTCCTCCGCCTGTTCTTCATTCCCAAGGGCCAGATGCGAAGCCGCAAGATAAGACCAGGCCTCGTAATCCTCGGGATCCATCTCTACGGCTTGCTGAAAATAGCGAATCGCTTCTTCGTCATTTCCGAGGTCATACTTGCATTGACCGGTGTACCAAGGAATATCCGAAGATACCGGCGTCACCGATTGCAAGGCGGTTTCTCCAAATGCGGCGCATTTATAATATCTTTTGCCCCAATCCAGGGCCTGGAGTTTCTTGACGTACCCGTTTTGATCCAGAGGCGCTGCCTTAATGGCCTTCTCAAAATAGGGAACGGACTTGGTGTACCATCCGTTGGTCACGTAAGCATCCCCCATAGCCATATGTATGTCCGCCGTATCCGCTCCGTCCTGATAGATTAGCTCGGCATTTTTCAGGTCCCCCTGCGCGCCGTAAACCTTGATCCTCCAAACGTCGACCTCCGGCAGCTCCGGGAAAGTCAGCGCCAACCGATCAAAAAGGGCCAGAGCTTCGTCATATTTATTGTAGCTGTAATAAATCTCCCCAAGCTTCTCCCGGGCTTCCCATTGCTGCGGAAACTTCCCTCCGGCCTCCTTGTAAAAGGAGACAATGTCATCATAGTCCGCCGTATTCTCAAGCAAAGCGCCTTTTACTCTGTAGCCTTCATAACGATCGGAATATTTTTTAAAATAGCTGTCGGCATGCTTCTCCGCCGTCTCCTCCTTATCCAGGGCCAAAAGAGCGTATATTCTGTATTCTTCGGCGTCGGCATCGGAGGGTTCATACTTCAGGTATGTATCAAACTGTTTCAAGGCCTCCTCATAATCTCCCCGATCATAGTGGATCAAGCCTTTTCCGTAATACGCACTGGTATTCTCCTCGTTAAGTTCCAGGGCTTTGTCGTAATTCTCCAGCGCTTCATCGTATCTCAATAAGCCGTACAAGGCATTCCCTTTATTGGAGTATTCCACATCATCATTCGGCAAAATAAGCAAGGACCTCTCGATCAATTCCAATCCCCGGGCGTGATCGCCAAGCTCATTCCAGGCCCAGGCCGCATTGTTGAAAGGAGAATCCAGCAGTTGTGATCCCTGCACCTCCGTATCCAGATCCTTCAGACTCGGGTCCTGCTCATATACAAGATTTATCGCTTTTTCCAGGTGTTCCAGAGCTTCCTCATACTTCCCCTCTTCATTCAACAGGTAGCCTTCATTATTGGCCAGGAAAATTTTCTTCTCTAACTCCGTCGGCACGGTCACTTCCCCATTGCCGGTACATCCGCTTAGCAGGAGGGTCCCCGCCAACATAATTCCGCCTATTGTCATTCCCGTGATTCTCTTCACTAGATCCCCCTCGTTCAACTTCAACTTCTCTTGATGAAAACTAGATATTTCTGTATATGTATGTTTCGATTTTAATCCTTGTTTTTCCTTTTTAATATCGAATCGGAAAAGGTTTATTCCATTAAAGCGTTATCACCCAAAATTTGCCCTTGATCTTATTCCCCCCAGGCTCAATAATTAGGAGCTGAACTTACTTTTTAACAGTAAATTGAAAGGTGTACTCCATGAATACAACACAAACGATTCCCAAAAAAACTGCCGTGAAAGAACCTTTTCCGATCGCGCTTTTGTCATTGACGGTCGGCTCGTTCGCCATCGGCATGACCGAATTCGTCATTATGGGGCTGCTGCCTAATGTGGCAGATGATTTGCATGTCAGCATCTCCGCCGCCGGGCAGCTGATTACCGCTTACGCCATGGGCGTTGCCATCGGCGCGCCTATTTTGACCTTAATGACCCAGCGCATCCCCCAGAAAAAACTGCTCTGCCTGCTGATGATCCTGTTCATCCTCGGCAACGGAATCTCGGTGTTTGCGCCGAACTATGCCGTCTTGATGGCGGCGCGGATTCTGACCGCGCTGACGCACGGTACCTTCTTCGGCGTCGGGGCGGTCATCGCAGCGGGCCTCGTCCGGCCGGAAAAACGCGCCGGGGCGATCTCCATCATGATGGCCGGCCTAACGATCGCCAACATCGTGGGAGTGCCCCTCGGTACCTTCGTCGGCCAGCAGCTCGGCTGGCGGGCTTCCTTCGGCGCCATCGCCTTGATGGGCGTCATCGCTCTGGGCGGAATTTTGCTGTTCGTGCCGCATCTGCGCCAGGAACAGCAGACCGGAGCCGCCCAGCAAATCCGTGCGCTTCTCCGCCCCAAGCTGATGCTGTTCCTGCTGATCGGAGCGCTTGGCAATACGAGCCTGTTTGCGGTGTTTACTTACATCGCCCCTTTGCTCCAGCAGATCACCGGCTTTGCCGAGCATAGCGTTACCTGGATTCTGGTGATCTTCGGTTTTGGCGTAACGCTCGGCAACATGGCAGGCGGCCGGCTGGCCGACTGGAAGCTCATGCCTTCCCTGCTCGGGCTCTACCTGATGGTAGCCGTTGTTCTGGGCATCTTCACCTTTACGATTCAAAGTCCCGTGCTTGCCATCATCACGATCTTCTTCTGGGGCTTCGTCTCGTTCGGCGTGATGCCGGGCCTACAGGTGCGGATCATGAGCCTGGCAAAGGCTGCGCCCGCGCTTGCCTCCACCGCCAGCCATTCGGCCGGAAACCTGGGTAATGCCGCCGGGGCCTTTATCGGCGGTCTCGTCATCAACCACATGGGGCTCTCGTCGCTGCCATGGGTCGGATCGCTGATTGTCACTCTCGCCCTTGCGATCGGGGCCGTAAGCTATGTTCAAGAGAAAAAACAGTCCGATAATGGACGCCTAACTTAATACCTCATGCAGCGGCCCGCCATCTTTTTTAGTTGGCGGGCCGCTTTTTATTTGTTGTTTTGTGGACTCCATGGAATCATGTGCGGCGACGTAACCCTTCTATAAAGTAATCCATCGCCCTCCGGAATTCGTCCGGTAAGCTTTCCTGATTCAGATATGCCGCCATATCGCGGGCGATAGCTTCGGGATGATCTCCATGTTGATCCACGAATTCGGCAAATTGCTCCCACCGCCCGATATCCTGGTGAAACTCCGCTTTGCCGGTCGGGACGCCATGGGACTCGATGTAGATCTCCGTATCATAGAAGTACATGCGACTAAGAAGGCCAAGGAAATTTTCTGCTGTGTACGAATAAGGCCCCCCATACACGGATGGACCCAGCGCATCGCCCAGGAATAACGCTTTATCTTCCCTTACATATACAAAACAGCTGTCGGCTGCGTGATCGCCCCCAACATGCTGAACTTCGCAAGTAACTCCGCCCAAATCGAGTTCCAGCCGTTCCGGGAACATCATATTCGGCAAAATCACCCGCATGGACGTTATGTCTTCATACTCTATATTCATATGCCCAATGGTCTGATCACTGATAATTCCTTTCTCCGCCAGCGTTTCGAGTGCCGTATCGGACCAAGCCAAGCCGGCGAGCGGGCGAAGCGCCTCCGCGGTTCCGATATGGGCGATTACGGGAACATTCCATGCCGGAAGGCCAAAGGTATGATCCCAATGCCAGTGTGTCAGCACTACCAGGTCCGGAGTACGGTATCCTTGCTGTTTCAAATGCTCTTGAAACAGAGCCGCATGCTGCGGGGAATTTCCGGCATCGATCAGCAGGCTCTTGTCTCTTCCTTTCACATAGCCGAGAATCGGCCGGTCGCTTTCATGCTCGGCGTGCATGATTGTTATATGCTCGCTAATCACTTCAAATCTGCTCATCACGTAACCATCTCCCTTAAACGTAGTATACAGGGAATTCGGGAAAGATCACTACCCCTGTGATGCGGGGTTCTTGTGCAACTTATCTCTGATCTCGAGAAGGGCCGCATCTTGGGTGCGGTTACTTTGTGCACCATAGAAAAGTTCCTAGTCAGCTCATAGCCGAGCTTTTATGCACCTAAGAAAAGTTTCTTTTTACCTCCTAGGCAACTCCCTTGGACATAAGGGTGGACCCCCCTATTACAAAACTGCAAATATACATCATTTCGGCTAAATGAGCTTCATTTGTGCTAAATTCCTGCAAATATACATCATTTCCTCCTTCTAATCCCCATTTGGCCGCATTTGGCGTAAAATTACTGCACAATCGCAGGATTTCAGGTCCAGGAGGAGATGTCATCCACAAAAAGCTGCACTATTGCAGGAAATCCGGCTGTCACAAGCCCTGACGCTCAAAAAAAGCTGCCGGAAATAGATATCCCGACAGCTAAGCCTGCTTTATTTAACCAATGAATAAAGTCCTCGATCATGGCCCTGAATTCCGGCCAGTCCGAGTAAAAGTCCACCTTTCACGCCATGAAGTAGGTATCTAGAGCTATATAGTGAAAGTATAAGACAAATGTCACAGTTTTTCTATCACGGAGATAGCGGGAAGGGAGGAATTTTAGTAGGGAAAAATTTAATTGACCAAAGTCCAAAAAATGGCTATATTTGTAATATATCGGAATAAATTACGATAATTCCATCAATATGTTTCATTTAAATATAAAATATATTTTTAGGAGTGGTTCTGTTGAAATCCACCACGATTCTTACGGAACTGAATTCTTACATCAAGCAGCACGAGTTCACCATAAGACAATTTGCATTGAAATTAGGGATTAACGTCGGAACAGTTAGTCATATCCTTAATGGCACGCGCAAGCTGACCGTCAATCAATTAGATCGAATTACGGAAGTGATGGGATTTCCGAGGGGGCACTATTATGCGGAATTTATTCGTGAATATTTGGAGGAGAATAATCCGGATTGGCGTAGAATCCGTCCCCTCCTATTTAATTGTGTAGAGCTGGACAAATTAGACTGTATCACTGAGACTGTGAACTTACTATTAGAAAACTTGATGTATTCCCCTTTGTTATTTGATGTAGCAGAAGAATTATTTCAGTCCAAAAAATACAGTGCCGCAGAAATCCTGTATGAGAATGTAGCCGATAGTGAGCGGAAGCAACATTCCGAACGGTTAGCCTTGTGTCAGTACCGTCTATTTACGATCCGGATCGGACAAGACCAGATGCAAAACTTCAAAACCGCCTGCCAATTTGAGCCGTTTGCTGACCGGTTGGATGAGATACTACAACTCGATGCACTTAAAGATTTGGCCAATATGTACCGGTCACTACGTCTATGGGATCGGGTGGAGATCTTCGCCCGAGAAATGGAACATAAGGCTAAAATATTGTATTTTACCGAAGAACATTCAAAGAATTCATTTTTTCTTGAACAGCAAAATAAATTGAGCAGACCCCTTTTTGTATACATTGCATATGCAAAGCTCCTATATGCAAATGTATCCGAAGGTAAAGGTGATTATGAACACGCCCTTCAATATACATATGAATATGCGGATCTAAACTGGGTAAAAGAAACCGACGATAATACTAAATACTGGATGAATTTATTTCTTGCTTGGGCACAAGCCAATATCTTTGCAAACAAGCTTATGAGCGGAGATTTAAGTATACTTTCGGATTATATTAGCTATATTGAAATGAGAAGCGACGAAGTTTTCACAGCCCTTATTAATATTCTATACGCTGCTAACCGATATCAATTCAATGTTGATTCCATTTTGCAAAGATTCGAGATTAAGATTAAGACATTTGAACCGCAATCAAAAGATATGTACAGTGGACAGGTCATCCCCGACAGCTGCGCCAAGTTTTTCTATGAATTGGCTTTCTACTATTTGCGCAAGTGTGATTACAGAAACGGATTCAAAAATATAATGCAAGGGTTGGAGTATTCAATTAAAATAAATAAAGAGAGTATGATTTTAAAATTTGTCGGATTATTTGAAGATTTTAGTAACGAAGCATCAATCGAAGTACGTGCATTGTACAAAAATCTGATTAAAAAGGTGTGTGCGGTTCTATGAAAAGAAAAGTTGCTTTGATCGTAGCTAGTATGATTCTAACGTTCGTTTTCATTGTACCTGGCTCAACTAATGTGAGTCCAAAGCCAATCTTCACTACTTTTGATCAACATGGCGGAGCTTAATCAGATGAGTATTTTTCTTGAGCCAGCTTATAAAGCTGGCTCAGGCTGTCGAGAAAGTCTCGACAGCCTTCTTTATGTTATATTTATTTAAGACGACACCGCGTTAATGTTGTATAATATAGGTAGCTATTTATAGAACGGGATGGTGTCTGCATGTTGCGTTCCA
>NZ_QPJW01000012.1 GCF_003337355.1 Fontibacillus phaseoli
CTAACACGCAAATTCACGTTTCGTATCCAGTTTTCAGGTGATTAAAACATCTGAACTAAGCTGCATGCCTTTTATAAGGTTTGATATTTTCTCGCAGCGATTTCGAGAAGCGAAAGCTTCGAAAAATCATGTTTGGTGGCGATGGCGGAGGGGTTCCACGCGTACCCATCCCGAACACGACCGTTAAGCCCTCCAGCGCCGATGGTACTTGGACCGAAGGGTCCTGGGAGAGTAGGACGCCGCCAAGCATAATATTCCCTGATAGCTCAGTTGGTAGAGCACTCGACTGTTAATCGAGTTGTCACAGGTTCGAGTCCTGTTCGGGGAGCCACTTGCTCTCATAGCTCAGTAGGTAGAGTGCATCCATGGTAAGGATGAGGTCACCGGTTCGATCCCGGTTGAGAGCTCCATTTTCTTACTGGATGGCCCGTTGGTCAAGGGGTTAAGACACCTCCCTTTCACGGAGGTAACAGGGGTTCGAATCCCCTACGGGTCACCACTTTCAGTACGAACTACATATGGAGGCTTAGCTCAGCTGGGAGAGCATCTGCCTTACAAGCAGAGGGTCGGGGGTTCGATCCCCTCAGCCTCCACCATGATTACCTATTGGGGATTAGCCAAGCGGTAAGGCAACGGACTTTGACTCCGTCATCCATAGGTTCGAATCCTATATCCCCAGCCATTTTATTGAGAGCCATTAGCTCAGTTGGTAGAGCACCTGACTTTTAATCAGGGTGTCGAAGGTTCGAGTCCTTCATGGCTCACTTTTCACAGTGCGCGTGTGGCGGAATTGGCAGACGCACTAGACTTAGGATCTAGCGTCTTTGACGTGGGGGTTCAAGTCCCTCCACGCGCACCATATTTGCGGACGTGGCTCAGCGGTAGAGCATCGCCTTGCCAAGGCGAGGGTCGCGGGTTCGATTCCCGTCGTCCGCTCCATAATTTGCGCCCTTAGCTCAGCTGGATAGAGCGTTTGACTACGAATCAAAAGGTCAGGAGTTCGAATCTCTTAGGGCGCGCCATTTTTAACTTCATAATGGTTATCACCATCTTATTTCGGGACGTAGCTCAGCTTGGTAGAGCACCTGGTTTGGGACCAGGGGGTCGCATGTTCAAATCGTGTCGTCCCGACCATTATAAGGTGCGGGTGTAGTTCAATGGTAGAACTCCAGCCTTCCAAGCTGGTAGCGTGGGTTCGATTCCCATCACCCGCTCCATACATAACAGCAACATCATCAGCGAGATGATGTTTTTTGTTATAATCAGGTTTTTTTTAACCTTGCATTTTACTGCTTCACCGTGTTAGGGTAGTTAAAGAGCTATCATACCGGGTAACAAATTTGTTATTACTATTGGTGTAGTTAGTGAGATGTTTAACGTCTTGCGCTAAGGGCATTTCCCACTCGGGAAGTTGCTCTAATTGTTTTATGTTTACTGCCGTTCCCTTTAAATTCCTTACAAATAAAGTGAAGATTTTCAGGGAAGTTTATTGTATTATGGTAGGAAGGCTTTTAGAGAAGGAATAGGGATGAAATGGGGGAGAAATATGACGGAATTAACGGTAGCTGCCGGCAAAACCAACTCGAACAACCTTCTTCGGCGAGATATACGTTTTTTGGGCAATATTCTAGGAGAGGTCCTTGTCCATCAAGGCGGTAATGAGCTCTTGGATATTGTCGAGAAGATTCGTGAAGCCAGTAAGTCGTTGCGGGCTGTGTTCTTGCCGGAACTGCATGAGGAGTTCAAGGGAATGGTCAATTCCCTGGAGCCGGAAATTCGACACCAAGTCATCCGGGCATTTGCTATTTACTTTCAATTGGTCAATATTGCCGAACAGAATCATCGGATCCGCCGCAAAAGGGATTATGAGCGGTCCGCAGGGGAAGCTGTGCAATCCGGTACGATTGAAGCCTCGGTTAGAGATTTGAAGGAACGGGGTTTTACTTTCAGTGAAGCTCAGGAAATTCTGGAAGGTATGTCGCTGGAACTTGTTATGACGGCTCACCCTACGGAAGCAATGCGCCGCGCCATTCTCGACATTCATAAACGGATTGCCGATGATGTAATGCAGCTTGATAATCCGACTTTGACCTTCCGAGAACGGGAGCAGCTAAGAGAAAAGTTGCTGAATGAGGTCATTACGCTCTGGCAAACCGACGAGCTTCGGGATCGCAAACCTACGGTTCTGGATGAAGTGAGAAACGGGATGTATTATTTCCATGAGACGCTGTTCCACGTACTGCCGGAGGTTTATCAGGAACTGGAACGTTCGCTTAGTAAATACTATCCGGAGCATCTGTGGCATGTGCCGACCTATCTGCGCTTCGGCTCCTGGATCGGCGGCGATCGGGACGGGAATCCGTCCGTCACCTCTAATGTGACCTGGGAGACGCTTAAAATGCAGCGTAAGCTGGCTATCCGCGAATACCAGACTCTGCTCTCCGAGTTGTTTAAGTATCTCAGTTTCAGCACAAGCATCGTGGACGTTACGGATGAGTTGATTGCTTCGATTCAAAAGGACCGGCTGCAGGTAACTTTAAATAAAACGCCGCACTGGCGCAATGAGAAGGAACCTTACCGTATCAAGCTGACTTATATGACGGAGAGACTCCACAATGTTCTGGATGAGTCCAAGAAAGATACCTCCGAGCGCTATGCCAGCGTGAAAGATCTGATCGAGGATTTGAAAATCATCGACCGGAGCTTGCGTCACCATTATGCGGATTACGTTGCGGATACCCATATCAAGAAATTTATCCGCCAGGTTGAATTGTTCGGGTTCCATACCGCTACGTTAGATATACGCCAGCACAGTAAAGAACATGAGAATGCCATGACGGAAGTTTTGGCTCATATGAATATTGTAAGCAACTATGCCGCGATGGAGGAAGAAGAAAAGGTTGCACTTCTGGAGCGTTTGCTCAACGACCCTCGTCCTTTGACTTCGCCTTATCAGGAGTATAGTGAAAGTACAACGGAATGCCTGAACGTTTACCGTACGGTGTTCCAAGCCCAAAAGGAATTTGGCACCCAGTGCATTACCAGCTATTTGATCAGCATGACCGAAGCGGCGAGCGATATTCTGGAGGTCATGGTGTTTGCCAAAGAAGTGGGCTTGTTCCGTAAGGAAGCCGACGGTACCGTCGTATGTACGTTGCAATCCGTTCCGCTCTTCGAGACGATCGATGATCTGCACGAAGCTCCGGGCATTATGCGCCGTTTGTTCGATATGCCGATTTACCGTCAATCCGTGACGGCAATGAACGATTTGCAAGAGATCATGCTCGGTTACTCCGATAGCAACAAAGACGGCGGTGTGGTTACGGCAAACTGGGAGCTTCGGGTAGCTCTGAAACAGATAACGGCTGCGGCAAAAGAGTTCGGCGTGAAGCTGAAATTTTTCCATGGCCGGGGTGGAGCACTCGGACGCGGAGGCATGCCGCTGAATCGCAGCATTCTGGTACAGCCGCCGGAAACGATCGGCGGAGGCATTAAGATTACCGAGCAGGGGGAAGTAATTTCTTCCCGTTACTCCTTGAAGGGAATCGCCTACCGCAGTTTGGAAACTGCGACTTCTGCGCTCATTACGTCGGCGATTCAAGCCAAAATGCATCAGGATTTCAATCCACAAGAGGAGAAATGGGATGCCATCGTCGCCGGCATTTCCGAAACTTCACTCAACAAGTATCAGGATTTGGTTTTTCGCGAGCCGGACTTCCTGAAGTTTTTCAGAGAATCGACACCGCTTGTAGAAGTCGGCGAATTGAATATCGGTTCCAGACCGTCCAAGCGCAAAAATAGCGATCGCTTCGAAGATTTGCGGGCCATTCCGTGGGTGTTCGCCTGGACGCAAAGCCGCTATCTATTCCCGGCTTGGTACGCTGCAGGCACAGGGTTGTATACGTTCTATCAGAACAACGAGGAGAATCTTAAGGTTCTTCAAGAGATGTACAAGAACTCGACGTTTTTCAGATCGCTGATGGACACGTTACAGTTTGCCATTATTAAGGCGGATCTGGTTATCGCGAAAGAATATGCTAAAATGTGCGGCGATTCCGATGCCAAGGAGCGGATCTTTGGACAAATTGAGCAGGAATTCAATTTAACGAAGGATATGATCCTCAAGATTACGGGCGTACCGGAAATCCTTGACGATTCCCCGGCCGTGCAGGAATCCATCCGGCTACGTAATCCTTACGTGGATCCGCTTAGCTACTTGCAAGTTCAACTGTTGACAGAGCTTCGGGCCGTTCGCGAACGGGGGCAGGACGATTCCGAACTGTTGCGTGAAGTGCTGCTTACCATCAACGGCATAGCCGCGGGGCTCCGGAATACGGGCTGATCCCTGGTTTTAAACCCAAGCCGGTCCTCTCCAGATCTGGAGAGCGATCCGGCTTGTTTTTTTGAGAAAGTCAATGGTTAGCCGGGGGATAGGATAAATAGGAATAGTATTGCATTTTGCATGGAGTTGAATTAACATTTGAATGAAGTGAGGGCAGCAGCAATCACCGAAAATGGGCTCGGTAAGCGTAAGCCCGGACAATCTGGAGTCCCGAATAAGCCCGTCTATGGATCTGGGGGAAATTATAGTGGTGGACCATTTCGAAGCGAGACTGGTGAAGTTAGCCCGCAAAGGCGATCAGGGTGCATTTGCCGAACTCGTTGATGTATATAAGGATAAAATATTTCATTTGGCATACCGGATGTTGTCCAATCGGCATGAGGCCGAGGATATCGTCCAGGAGACTTTTTTGCGCGTCTATAAAAATTTTCACCGTTATGACGAGAAGCAGAAATTCTCCACATGGATTTACCGGATCGCTACGAATTTGTGCATTGACCGGCTGCGGAAGCGGAAACCAAACTATTATCTTGATGCCGAAATGAACGATCAGGAAGGAATGGACGGATATACGCTGATTCCCGGGGACGATAGAACACCGGAAACGGAGTACTTGTTGTCGGAAACCCAGCAAACGATTCATCAGGCCATCGAGGGCCTGCCCGCCAAATATAAGTCGGTGATTGTTCTGAGGTACTTGCAGGACCTTTCGCTGCAGGAGATTGGCGATGTGCTGGACATGCCGGTGACGACCGTGAAAACGAGGGTGCATCGGGGACGCGAATTTCTGCGCAAAAAATTGGAGCACAAAGTGTTTTGATTTTGGGGACCCGAAATTTGCAATAATTATGAAACGCTTTGTTGAATCAGACGTAATGTAAGGTAGGACGACTATGCCAATACGGTGTTATTGGTTATCCATAGATTGATACTGAAAGGATTGGCTGATATGGATTGCAAACAAGCCTCCTCATTGATGCATGATTACCTGGACGAAGATGTGACGCATGGGCAGGCCGTGGAGCTAAAGTTGCATCTCGAAGGCTGCTCCGCTTGCAAGGAAAGGTATAAGAAATTGGAACAAACGGAAATGATGCTGTTTGCGACCATCAAGCATGGTTCGATCAATGCACCGGATGAACTCGTTGACCGGATTATGTGCAAAATTCCGACGCCGCGTAAACAGCAGGCATGGATCGGCTGGATTCGGAAGCATCCGGCTCTTACGGCTGCGGCCATGTTTTTGCTGGTTATGCTGTTTAGTGCGGTTTCCCTGTGGGAAAGCGACGACCAACTCGTAGTCAAGACGGCGGATCTGGATCAGGTCATCATCAATGGCAATACCGTTACCGTGCCCAATGGATCTACCATTGCCGGTAACCTTACTGTAGAGAATGGCAAGGCTGAAATATACGGCGATGTTCAAGGAAACTTAACGGTGATCGACGGATCGTACTACCAAGCTTCAACGGCTCATATCGCGGGCGAGATCAAGAGTATTGATCAAGCGCTGGACTGGGTGTGGTACAGGATCACCAATGTGTTTATGGAAGTCGCCTACTGATCACTTGTGCGGCAAGCGGCGCCTCCCTTCGCGGGGAACCACGGCGCCTTTTTCTTTTGCTTCATAAAGGAAAAATTTGCTTGCAGTTACGAAAGCTTCTAATTATATTGTATGCTTGCATCTGCCTTTGGAACGTTATAACCTAGAGGATAAGGGGAAGATATAAAGACAAGCGTATAAAGAGATGTACATAACCGTTCCTTCGTCGGCGAATTCGTCGTTAGAGGGCTTGTTGGGGGTTGCACCATGAACTATTTTGCTAATTTGACATGGCAGGATTACATTAAGGATCTTATTGATATCCTGATCGTCACTTATATTATATATCACCTCATTTTACTGGTACGGGGAACGAGAGCGATCCAACTGCTGAAGGGAATTCTCGTCCTGGTCGTAATCTGGGCGGTAAGTACCTGGTTTGATTTGTATACCTTGAAATGGCTTATGAATCAGATGTTCACCTTTGGGGTGCTTGCGATCTTCATCATCTTCCAGCCGGAGTTAAGAAGGGCACTGGAACAGCTCGGACGCGGCAAATTGTTCGGACGTAATAGTGCGGATGAGGAAGAATTCGGCAAGGAAATCGGCGAGATCATTAAGGCCGTTAATTTTTTATCCCGTAGAAAAATAGGCGCATTAATTGTTTTTGAACGAAATACAGGGCTTAATGAATATACGGAGTCGGGAATTAAGATGCAATCGATGATCTCTTCGCAACTGCTCATCAACATCTTTATTCCGAATACGCCACTGCATGACGGGGCTGTCATTATTCAAGGGCATAGAATATCGGCAGCAGCCTGTTATTTGCCGTTATCGGAAAACCCGTTCATCAGCAAAGAGCTGGGGACAAGACACCGTGCCGCGATAGGAATCAGTGAAGTCGGGGATGCGATATCCATCGTCGTGTCCGAGGAAACGGGACAAATTTCGCTGGCCATAGACGGACAAGTCGTGCGCGACATTAATGAAGAATCGCTCATTTCCAAATTGTATGAAGAGCTTGGCCCGAATTCGAACGAGAAGGAAAAACGAAAGCCTTTCTGGAAAAAGAAGGAGGGCGGTAATAATGGATAAGTGGCTGAACCAGAACAATTTTGCCAAGGTGATCGCCCTTATTTTCAGCATTATTTTATGGGCGATGGTTCATATCGACAGCGGTACCCCTGTCGCTCCAACGACCGTGGTGAACTCGAAGACGATCGACACGAAAATCCAGGTGACCGGATTCGATAGCGACAAATATGTGTTGTATGATCTGGAACCGGACACGGTCAGGCTGGAAGTCAAGGGAAAACGAACGGATTTGACCACGAATTTTTCTGATTATAAAGTGAAGCTGGACTTAAAAAATATAGGACCCGGAACTATTACGTTACCTTTGGCTCATGAGCTGCCGCCAGGCGTTCAGCTGATTTCCATGGATCCATCGATCATTAAAGTAACGATTGAAGCAAAGGAAACGAAACAAATTCCCGTAACGATTGTGACTAAGGGCAACCCGGCAGACGGGATGCAGCTTGGTAGTCCGATCGTGATCGGAGAGAGCACCGTAGACGTAACTTTGCCGCAAAGCGAAATTGAGGAACTTCAAAAAGTTCAAGGTACCGTGGATGTGACCGGCCTGAACGAAACGGCAAAAGGCAAAACCGTGAAGCTAACTGCATATGATAAACATGGGCAGGAAATGACAAATGCGGAGATCTCGCCGGATTCGGTCGAGGTGGATGTGCCGATCAATAAATTGTACAAAAATGTGCCTTTAGAGGTACGCAAAACCGGGAAGCTCCCGAATGGATATGTTCTTTCCAGTATTAGCACGAACGTGGAAGGCGTTGCTATCTATGGGTCAAAAGAATCGCTTGAGGGTATATCTTCCTATCCGGTTACGGTCGATTTGAGTCAGTTTAATGGTACAAATGAGACCAGGTACACGGTGGGCTTGACTCCTCCCGAAGGTTTTGAGAAAATCGAGCCGAGCTCTGTTCAAGTCACCGTCAAAATTGAACCCGCCGGACAAAAGCTGATCGATAACATTCCGATAACCCTGATTAACGTGAATGAAGCTTTAACGGAAAAGTTCATTAACCCGGAAGACGCCAAGATTTCGCTAAGCGTATTTGGAGCCAAAGAGGTGCTGGATAAGCTGAAAGCGGAAGATTTTACGGTAACAGCCGATTTATCCGGGTTGGGGCAGGGAACGCACACGGTCCCGGTCAATGTAAAGCTGCCTGAATATGTCGAGTCGTCTGAAACCGGTCAGAGTCTTGAGGTGCAGATTGAGCTGACGGAAAAAGGGAAGCCTGCGACTTCGGTTCCGGATGAGAATCCATCGGGAACGCAGGGCACGGAGAATAGTTCGCCTTCAGGGGAAGGTACGAACCAAAGCGGAGCCAATGAAGGTAATGGGAGCGGTAGCGGCAACGGGATTGGCAATGGCAATGGGAATGGGAACCCCCCGGATAACGGTGGCTGATATTATTTCAGCCAAGGTTCATCCGGCATGGATTAACACAGGAAAACCGGAAACAACATACATCGAAAGAACGATACTTTACGTGGAAGATTTGGAGCCTTTCGCCGTATAGCAACTATGCGGCGGGGGCTTCACAACTTGTTGAAGGAGTGAAATCATGGGGAAGTATTTTGGAACCGACGGAGTAAGAGGTATTGCAAATAAAGAATTAACGGCAGAAATGGCTTATCAGATTGGCCGCTGTGGGGGTTATGTGCTTGCGGGACAGGTTCCGAAGCCGAAGGTAGTTATCGGTATGGATACGCGCATTTCGGGCGTTATGCTCGAATCGGCGCTTGTAGCGGGGATGCTGTCGATCGGCGCGGACGTTATCCGACTTGGTGTGGTTTCAACGCCGGCCGTAGCCTATTTGACGCGGATCCTTAACGCCGATGCAGGCGTTATGATATCGGCTTCGCACAATCCGGTCGAGGATAACGGAATCAAGTTTTTTGGCAGCGATGGCTTCAAGCTTTCGGATGAAACGGAATTGTTGATCGAGGAACTCATGGATAAGGAAGTAGACGAGCTTCCGCGCCCTGTAGGCGGCGGGCTGGGCAGCGTCATGATCGACATTGAATCGAAATTTAAATATCTCGCTCATTTGAAAACGACGATCAGTCATTCTTTTGAGGGGCTAAAGGTGGTTTTGGATTGCGCCAATGGGGCTGCCTATGAACTGGCTCCGATGCTGTTCCGGGAGTTAGGCGCTGAAGTCTATACCATCGGGGCGGAGCCGAACGGTCTGAATATCAATGATCACTGCGGATCTACGCATCCGGAGAAGCTGAAAGAAGAAGTTATACGTCTTGGCGCGGACTTGGGACTCGCATTTGACGGGGATGCCGACCGCCTGATCGCTATTGACGAAAAAGGGGAAGAAGTCGACGGCGACTATATTCTTTGTATTTGCGGCGACGCGATGAACCGCGCGGGCAAGCTGAAAGACAGCACGGTCGTTTCGACTGTGATGAGCAACTTCGGCTTCTATAAGGCGACCAAGAAACTGGCGCTGAATACGCAACAGACGGCGGTAGGAGACCGTTATGTCATGGCGGAAATGATCCGCGGCGGATACAATCTGGGCGGGGAACAGTCCGGTCACGTGATTTTCTTGGATTACAATACGACTGGCGACGGCATCCTGACAGCGATTCAGTTGGTGGACACCATGAAGGCCGCGGGCCAACCGCTGAGCGAGATGAAAAAGGTAATGAAGCAGTACCCGCAGGTGCTGGTGAATGTCCGTGTGCAGGATAAGAGCAAGTTTGTCGGCAATCCAGCCATTGAGGAAGCCATTACATCTGTAGAGCGCCAGCTTAGCGACAACGGCCGGGTACTGGTTCGTCCTTCCGGTACCGAGTCCCTGATACGCGTCATGGCGGAGGGACCGGAGAAGGAAGAACTGGAGCAGTTGGTAGCGCATATCGTCTCCGTGGTGGAGAAGGAACTGATATAATAGATGTTTTCAAAAAGTCATCTTTTGATCACGTAGGAATTCTTGAGGCTATCTCGACATCGAATCTTGAATTCAGCCGGGCCTAGCCTATGCTTTCGAAGTATGTTTCCTTCGGAAACATTTTAGTTGCTCACGTAGGTTTCTCCTACGCCGCGCTAATCAGTCCCTATCTTCATTCAACCTTTTCGGTACTGAAAACCTGACTTTTTGAAGTTAATTTTTAATTTAAGTGACTTTTTTCATAGGACTACAAAATGAGCCGCTGGCACTGGGGAAATCCGGTTTCAGCGGCTTTTTAATTGGGTAAGCTTCCTTGGGGCAGAGGGATAATCGGGACAACTTGATTATTGCCAAATGTCACTGGGGTGCATATAATAAGCATATTCAAGAAAAGAAAGTGAGGGTTGTAAGGTTTAAGCAGTATAAGCGCCAGAGCTTCATTTCGCGCGTTGAAGTTATCCGGAAGGGAACAGGCAGACACAATGTTGTTGTGTCTCGCCTGGATAAGGCTGGATGAGGAAACGGCAAATGCAAGCTGACGAGGTGGAGGTGTTCGAGATGTTCGGCGGGGGCCTCCCGGTGCCGCATCGCACCGTGACCGAAAGGACAAAAGGAATGGGCGACCGTTCCCACAAACCTTACGGACCGATGTTATTTTACAAGGGATTTTTGGATGAAAGTATATTTCATGAGTGTGCGCAGGAGACGCGGAAGAAGCGCGATGGACGGGAGATTTATGGACATTCATGAAAATAGGCATGGTTACTTGTAACTTTTCTGATTTTTCAAATAAAAGGGGAATTCGGAAAGCTTGATGCCCATTTAGGGATAACTTTTTGAACAACCACTAAAAATTGAATAGTTCTGTCTCTTTGGACCGCGCTGGCATCGTCCGCTTCTTTCCTCCTGCGAATCAAAATTCGGAGAGAATGAAACGGAGGATATATAAATATGTGTGGTATTGTTGGATATATCGGGAAGAGAGACACGCAGACGGTTTTGTTGGAAGGACTTAAGAAGCTGGAGTATCGCGGTTATGATTCGGCGGGCATTGCGGTATTTACGCCGGACGGGTTGCAAATCGCCAAATCGATCGGCCGCTTGGCTAATCTGGAGTCCAAACTGGAAGGAGCCCCTTTGGTAGGGACGGCCGGCATCGGCCATACCCGCTGGGCAACGCATGGTAAACCGTCGGATGTCAATTCTCATCCGCATACCGACCACAGCCAGAAATTTTCGGTCGTGCATAACGGGATCGTCGAGAATTATCTGGATTTGAAAGAAGAGCTGATCGGCCAAGGCTGCGAGTTCGTCTCGGAGACGGATACGGAAGTCATTTCCCATCTGGTGGCCCGCGAGTATGAAGGCGATATCGTAAAAGCCGTTCAAAAAGCGATCACCTATATGCGCGGCGCTTTTGCGCTCGGCGTATTGACGGAATATGAGCCGAATAAGCTGGTTGCCGTACGTCAAGCAAGCCCGCTGATCATCGGTCTCGGCGAAGGCGAGAACTTCATCGGCTCCGACATCCCGGCAATTTTGAATTACACGCGCAACGTGTATATTCTGAATGACGGTGAAATGGCCGTATTGACCGAAGACGCTGTCGAATTGATGACCATTGAGGGGAATTTTATTTCTCGGGAAATGATTTCTGTCGATTGGGATGCGGTGACCGCGGAAAAAGGCGGGTTTGATCACTTCATGCTCAAGGAAATCCATGAGCAACCGAAGGCTTACCGCGATACGATGCGGGGTCGGATCGACGAGAGCGGCCGCAAAGTGCTGTTCCCTAACCTGAATCTGACCGAGGAAAAGATTCGTTCGATCAATAACATTCACATCGTAGCTTGCGGAACGGCATATCATGCCGGTCTGGTAGGTGGAGCTACCATTGAAAAGTTGATCCGTGTACCGGTAGCATTTGACGTCGCATCCGAGTACCGTTATCGTTCGCCGCTCATTACGCCTGAGACGCTCGTGATCGTCGTCAGCCAGTCCGGTGAAACGGCGGACACCTTGGCTGCTCTGCGTGAAGCTCACGCCAATGGCGCTCATGTCCTGGCCGTTACGAACGTAGTCGGCAGTTCCATCGCTCGCGACGCGGACGACGTGATTGCTACGCTCGCAGGCCCGGAAATCGCCGTAGCTTCGACAAAGGCGTACACGTCCCAGTTGATCGCATTCTACCTGCTTGGCTTGCATTTGGCCCAAGTTCGCGGTACGCAATCCGAGGACGAAATCGCGCATATCCTTGCCGCGATGCAGTCGCTGCCTGAGCAAGTAGAAAGTATGCTGGAGCAGGCCGAAGCTATTAAGGCTTATGCCGAGCAAATCTCCAAGCATGAGCATCTGTTCTTCATTGGCCGCGGCCTCGACTATGCCGTAGCCATGGAAGGATCGCTCAAGCTGAAAGAAATTTCTTACATTCACTCCGAAGCTTATGCGGCGGGTGAATTGAAACACGGAACCTTGGCGTTAATTGAAGATGGCATTCCGGTTATCGCTTTGGCGACCCAGGAAGCCGTACTCGAGAAGACCGTCAGCAACATCAAGGAAGTGAAAGCCCGCGGCGCAGACGTGATGGCGATCACGCACGAAGAGCACGTAGCCGGATTGCTGAAATCCGTCGACCAGGCCTTCGCGATTCCGAAGACGCTGCCGCTGCTTACGCCGGCACTGTCCGTTGTACCTTTGCAGCTTCTGTCCTACTACGCTTCCCTGGCTCGCGGCAACGACGTCGACAAACCGCGGAATTTGGCGAAGAGCGTGACGGTGGAGTAAGGAAAGGCAACCGGGACAATTCTGTGTAGAATGACATTAATGTTAGTTACTAGACATTAATGTTAGTAATTTAACAATAATGTTTGTATCTTGACAAAAAAG
The DNA here is from genome assembly GCF_003337355.1 of Fontibacillus phaseoli. Taxonomy (GTDB): domain Bacteria; phylum Bacillota; class Bacilli; order Paenibacillales; family Paenibacillaceae; genus Fontibacillus; species Fontibacillus phaseoli. The sequence continues at coordinate 12,767 of NZ_QPJW01000012.1, forward strand.
AATGGAATTACCTCCATATTTTTTTAAGTCGCTCATAATATGAGCGACTTTTTTTAGGCTTTAGCCAGTTGACTACGTGAAACTCGCGAAAAGAAATCACCCGCTATGCGGGTGGAGGGGGTGAATTGTCTTGGTAAGATAAAATAGGAAGTTACCTTTTATGAAAGGGAGAATCATTAAATGAAAGGTCGAGTTTATATTGAATATAAAAGGCTTTAAATGTCCAAAGAAAATAAAATGTTAGACTGAAAAATAAAGTGTTAGAATCGGAAAATGAAGTTGTAGACTGAGAAAATAAAGTATTAGACTGGCGGGCGCTTCATTAAGCTCCTAACGGACAGGATAGCGCCCCTCGCTAATTTTATTCCTCAACGGGGATGCCGGCAGCTTTCAAATGCCCATAGGTAACAATTCTACTAAACTGAGATGAAGCTTCATCCGCAGGAAGAGGCTGATCGTTTTTAATCCACCAAATGACTATACCCATGAAAGCCGATACGAGATATTCCAGCAGCAAATCCTTGGATATCGCTAAATGGGATTGTCCCTGAGCAGGATTCCACCTCTCATTCAATTTATCTTTAATGATATTCTCCATTTTTGCTCGAAACTGATAGATTCTATTCTCTTCAATTAACATTGCGTAGTAAAAGGTAGTGTTGAGAGAAATATGTTCCAGTAAAGTTTGCATGACTGTCTCAAGTATAGAAATACTGAAAGGATTCATGCTGATGGGACAAAGAACAACGGCATCTTTTAGTTCGCTCAACAATTCATTCATACACTTATCCAATAAATCAGGTTTATTTTGGTAATGCAGATAAAAAGTGTTTCGATTGATCATAGCCCGATCGGCAATATCCTGGATTGTTATCGCTTCATATCCTTTTTCCTGAATAAGCTCATAAAAAGCCTTTCGAATCGATTGTTTCGTGCGAAGTATTCTTAGGTCGGTTTTCTTGTTCATTATTTTCAGTCCCCCTAAATTTATTTAGAGCAGTTAAGCGACAAAGTTTGATGAGTTGTCTGTTATCCTTCAAAACTAAAAATATTGAATATTGATGGTGATATTAACCTTTATTATAATGAGCGATAGATAAATAAACAACACGACGTTCATTATTTATCTAATGACTATAAATACCAAGGAGGATAACAAATGACATCACAAAACCAAAATGAGCTTGTCCTTAAGGCAATCGCTGTGCTGGAAAGTTTTGAGAGCGGCAATCCCGAAGCGATTACGGCTTACGTTAACCCAAATCAATATATTCAGCACAACCAAGGCTTATCCGATGGTCGTGCGGCCATGCTTGGTGCACTTGACCATTTAAAGGAAATTGGTACGAAGGTAAGTATTAAGCGTGCTTTGGTCGACGGAGATTATGTGGTACTTCATTCCGTATATGAGTTTTTCGGCCCCAAAATCATCATTGATATTTTCCGTTTTGAGGATGGACTGATTGTTGAACATTGGGACAATATGCAAGAGTTGGTTGAAAAAACACCAAGCAACCATACGATGATTGATGGACCGGTCACGATAAAGGATATCGACAAGACAGATGCCAACAAAGAAATTGTCAAAAGCTATGTTGAAAACATCTTGCTTGGGAAAAACCCCGGCCTGATTGAGGCATATTTTGATGGGGATAACTACATCCAGCATAGTCCACATATGGCAGATGGCCTTTCCGGCCTCCATACTGCATTGCAGGCGCTGAAGAAGAAAAATATTGAATTTGAATATACTCATGTCCATCAGGTGATTGGACAAGGCGATTTTGTGCTTACAGTGAGTGAAGGTCTCTTCGACGGTCAGCCTACTGCTTTTTTTGACATGTTCCGCGTGGAGAATGGAAAGATCGCCGAACATTGGGACGTCATCGAGGGCATACTGCCAACAGAAAAACGAAAGAATTCGAATAGCAGATTTTGAGTTTGATGCAGCTGGAATTGTAAAAAAGACATCACCGATATTAATTACGGTGATGTCTTTCGCATCGCGAATGTACTTGAGCGATAAATCTTTCTTCAAATGGATATAGAAACGTTGCTGCAGCAACGCTTTTATATCCATTGCGATTAAGTAAACTTGTGGAGCAGCTATATTAAAAGGTGAGCCTTTTACAGATGAACATTGCAAAGTTGATCATCAACAAGATGTTCATTATAAATAGACGAGGAGTAGCGTATCATGAGAATACTGAAACAAAAAATGACGTGGCTGGGAGTGGCAATCGTCCTGGTCGTGTTGATCGTATTTGGGTTGGCGATGATGGGTTCGGTGCTCGGATCGAAGCCAAAGGAGCTTCCGGTGGCCCTCGTTGTCCTTGACCAGCCGGCGGAGCTGGTGACTGGCGAAACGTTTGCGGTAGGGGAGATAATTCAGGAGACATTAGGTTCGAACCCGGAGCTACCGTTCGTATGGCATGTTGTGGATTCCGAGGAAAAAGCTCGGGAAGGGATGGATAAACGCGATTTTTACGGAGCGGTAGTGCTTCCGGTTGATCTGAGCACCGGACTGCTCTCGTTAGCAACTTCTTCGCCGATTCACCCTAATGTGAAGCTCATCACCAACGAGGGCATGAGCACACAAGCCTCGATCGTCGTAACACAGGCATTGGGGCAAGCGCTGAAAATGATCAACGAAAAACTATCGCAACAGCTGCTTGGGCAGATTGAGCAGCAAAATGAGCATATTCCGGTTGAGACGGCGAAGGCTTTTATGGCACCAATGAACGTTCAGGAGGAAGTCATGCATTCACCGGGGGTGAACAATGCGTCGGGGAATGCCCCGGCTTTGTTGACTCAGATCATGTGGATCGGCAGCCTGGTGACCGGAATAGTCTTGTTCCTGGCTGGCAAGAAAGTGGTCGACGCGGGTTCAAGAAGATGGACGGTCATTGCACTGCAAGCGATCGTGGGACTTGTGATCGTAAGCTTTTCATCGGGCTTCACTATTTGGATGGCCACGTCGTGGTACGGTATGGAAATGGCGGATGCAGGGGCAACTTGGTTGTTCTTATGGCTGGTCGGATCGGCGTTCTTCTTGTTGCAATCTTCTTTGCTAAATTGGATCGGATTCCGGGCTATGCCGCTGCTCGTACTGCTGATGTTCTTCTCCATCCCGCTGCTGAACATGGCTCCGGAGTTCTTACCACATACGACGCGAGATTGGATCTATTCGTGGACGCCATTGCGGTTCGCAGCAGGAGGGCTGCGGGAAGTGATGTACTTCGGCGGACTGGACGCGGCCTCTTCGAACACCTCTGTCTTGTGGGGCGTTTTCGCGGGATTTCTGGTGCTGCTGCTCGCTTCCGGATTTAAGGCTGGTCGATCGACAGATGCCGCGCCTACTTCTGTTACAGTCGGTTTAAAATAAAGATTGATACTCTTATCAAAGTGGGTAAAACGGTTTCGTACCGAACTGTATCGGACAAATTTAAAGAAAATAATCCAGACGGAATAGATATACACCAAAATACAATCCGAAAGAACCAAGTGCTTCATAATCATTTTCTTCAGCACAGTATTACTAAGACTTATAGGCCTCGTAAAAGGTCACACGAGGCCTTAAACGATGATTTAGATACATTGCACATTAAACAGGATCGTGACATAGATCGAGTTCGACAGCGCTATATGCAGCTCACTAAGTCGGAGCTGGTCGATTTACTAATACGGATGGAACAGTAAATTGCGTATCAGAGTCAGTATTGGCTGAAAAGTGAATTTGAAAAGTATATAAAAATTCGTAAACCTAACTTTAGTTTGTTAAATCGAACGGTACTGCCTGGCATTCATTCGGTAGCCTTGAAGGGCACTTACTTTATCTATCGAAATGGGAACCAACTATAATGTCACTGAACATCTGTTGTCCGAAGAAAATAAAGTGTCAGACTGAAAAATAAAGTATTAGACTGGTGAGCACTTCATTAAGCCAACTGGCAGAATAGTGAGAGAAAATGAAAATTCTTAAAGCGGTGCCAATGAGGGTAAATGACTAACTGTGTTGATATTAAAGCTGGATAGATTACTATACGAAATATAAAGGTCAAATAGCCGGGTTCATTGAAAGGCAGCGGTACTCCCACTCAAACGAGTAAGGGTGTACTACTGCCGTTTCTTTTTCAGATTCGTTTTTAGATTCCTGGGAATATAGTTGCAAACTTATATAATCAATCTAAGTGAAGCACGGCTTTGCCCGTGAATTTCCGTTCCATAAGATTACGGGCAACGGTGTCGATTTCGGTCCAGGGCGCCTCCACTTGGATTCGTGGGATTAACCGCTCATCTGTGACCAGCCGGGCCAGCAAACTCAGATCGTCCGCAGCTGATTGACGAGTGAGTTCCTCACCTAAAAAGAAGCTGTACAAGGTTCTTCCTCCGCTGGTCACCATATTCTTCATATCGATCATTGCGGTATTTGAGGAGGAAAATCCTACCGCAACGCAAATCCCTTGGGGCGCTAGCTGCGGCAGCAACGCCGCCAGTGTATTGCCGCCTACTGAATCGATGATCAGATCGTACGGCCCAAATTTGCTGGCTGATGAAATTGCGGAATAACCAATGATCACTTCGTCGGATCCGACCTCCCGAACAAGCTCAGCCTTCTCTTCCGTGCTTGCCGTACCTACAACGTATGCGCCGGATTGGACTGCAAGCTGATGGGCGAATAGCCCAACTCCGCCGCTAGAGCCTGTAATGAAAATTCGTTTGCCAAGCAGCATGCCGCCTTTTCGAAGTGCATAAAGAGCCGTGAGCCCTGCTACGGGGAGGGTAGCCGCCATAGTAAAAGTGAGTTTGTCTGGGATTTCGGCCAACAACGATACGGGAGCAGCCACTTGCTCGCTCCAGGCTCCCATCGGGAGCAAACCAACAACCCTGGCCCCTTTTTGCGGTCCTGCGCCGTTCTCAGCCGGCTCGATGACAATCCCGGCGAGATCCCAGCCAGGACGGCTAGATATTTCCTGATTTTTAGCGTCACTCACTTCACCGCGGTTGAGTGAGACGGCCTTCACTTGCACAAGCGCTTCCCATGGCTTAGGCTGCGGGGCGTCAACTTCCTTGAAGGCCAAATGAGACGGTGCATGCGGATCAACAACAATAGTACGAATCATATCGGTTTTCCTCCATGTTGGTTATGGTCATTAGATGACCTTCATTTCAATGAGGAGTATACTTTAAATGAAGGTTCGGCCCAAGTGCAGAACTACACTTCATAAGAGAAGGGAAGAGAAGATGGATATAGATACGGAGAATTCCAGACATAGAATCGTAATGGGAGAAATTGAAGCCCTGCGGATAAAACGCCAGCAAAAGCTTGTCGATCGACCTCAACCGTCCTTGAAACGATTTACTCAACAAGAGCTGAACGACGAGGCTTTTCCTTCGTATAAAAATCTGCTGGTTGGACGTACCCGCCGCATACCGACCCGCCAGACGATAATAAATATTGCAGAATATCTTGAGTGTACATCCGACGAGCGTAACGATTTGCTTTTGGCAGCCGGTTATCTTCCAATTCAGACCGAATTGGATGGACGGTCTTTGGAGCGTGCATTAGAGTGGGCTCAGCAAACGATGAGGAGTATTCCTTTTCCCGCCATGGTCGTAACACATACTCAGGACATCAAGGGATTAAATGAGCCTTTTCATCAATTGTTCGAAATCCCTCTCGACTGTTCATATGACGGTTTAATGAATAGGGTCGATTTACATTTTAATTCTGGTTTTCCTATCCGGTCCCGCTCCACGTTTGACAAGGCGTCGTTTAAGCAGTGGGAGGAGCACATCATAAACGGAATACAAGCCTTTAAGAGTGAGCACATACTCTCGCGTTATGATGGGTGGTATCAAAAATTGCTGGATAGAGTTCAGAAATATAACGCGTGCGAATATCTGAGTGTTCCGGATGTAGGGGGAAATGTTGATCAAATACAAACAATTCTAGCCAGAATGGAAAGCTCCGGAGACCTTATTCCCGTACGCTACAGACAGATTTCGATTTCTGCAGGCGGCCGCTTATATCCGCAAATTGAGGTTTTCCTGCCGGTAGATTCTGCCGCGCGCACAGTTTTCAAGAACCTGGGATGTCCAGCTGATTGCGCATTTGTCTAATCCGACACTTACAAGAGGATGGAATCGAAAAAGTTATTGGATTCACTGCATCAGAGATCTGCTCAAACGCTTGTCCCGCTGCAGTAACCATCTTTATTCCGGCTTCGGTTTCATTGCTATTCACTTTCAGGGCTCGGACCGCTTGAATCGTGTTATTTTGAATGAGTTTTACCAAATTTATGTGCGGTAATTCTTATACGAGCCCTGATCTCAGCTTTATTTTAATGGATATTGCTTTCAACGTCCTGATACAGGCTGTTATGAAGAATTTCCGCATTACTGCCTTTGAATGCCTTACCTGCTTCTTCATCCCCCTGCAGATGCCACATGAACCATGCAGTCATGTATCCGTCGATTGCCTGGTATGTTTCACTGTGGTCGACAGCCGTCTTTCTGGCAATAATTTTTTCAACAAAATCCGGAAGTGCCTCATAGTTTGCCTGAAGTGACCATAACGGGTTGATGCCCTGTCCTTCCGTTGCAGTGATATCTTCGGCAGTACCTGCATCAAAGCTACCGGTACCCGCAGCCATGAAGGTCGGTATATTGACCTTTGAAAGATCATAGCTCCATTCCAGTCCGAATATGTTTTCCTGTCCCCAGTATGGAGATGTAGTACTGACTGCATATAATGCTTTGTACATGTTTCCATGATCCTGTGACGTCACTGCATTAATTGCCCCGACCCCACCCTGTGAATGGCCGCCGATTCCGATATGATCTATATCCACTTTACCGTAAAATATACTGTTGCTGTCTCTGCTTAGTTCCAGCAAGAACTTAAGACTTGATTCCGAAGAAGCACCTGTTCTTGAATTCCCATCTTCGTTGCCGACAGCGATAAAGCCCCATGAAGCCAGATGCTTGAAAAATGCTCTGTATGAGCTGGCAGGAATTCCCGTTCCATTGGCAACGACTACGACCGGATATTTTATCTCGCTGCTTTCCAGTTCTCTTGGATACCAGATTTCGTATTTTTTGCTTGTCTCGTCATTAGCCTCAAATTCCGCAAACGATACTTTATACTTCCCGAGAGCAGTATATTGCTTCTCGATCGGCTGCTCTGTTTTCGTGAACTTGTAGTAATGTGAACTCTTATATTTAAAAAATGTAACCCCTGCCGCAACCAATAAGGCTATGATAATAACGATAATTAACGAAATTTTCAGGATAATCTTCAAAATCCCCAATTCAAATTTCCTCCAACTTCTTTTCATTTATTCACTCGATAAATGGGTTCAGGATACTCCACCACTAGATAAATAATTTCGTACAAGGACTAATGCTCCGTCTCTGGTAGAACTTGTGAATAATATTTTGGTATCTGGATGATCAGATGACAAAGCTTTGAAGCTATCCAGAACAAGATTATCGGTAACAAGTCGATCCGATATTTTTTCAGGCGACTGCCATACATTTTCAGATATACTCTTCCAATCATCACTTAAAAGTAATGCGCCATCGACAAGTACTGTAGAATTTTCTACAGACGGAAAATAATCTGTCAGAATATCGGTTAATGACTTGTGTTTCTTTTTTTTTCATCCATATTGAATATCTCTTGTTTTTTTATTTGACCGGTATATAAGTATCCAGATATTTTTCCACTGTCTCCATGTACTTTACATACAGAGCATTGTCATTTTGAAGGGCATGCCCCGAATGCGGGAATTCAATGTACTCATGCGTTACGTTATTTTCTTCTAATGCATTGATCAAATGCTTCACTGTATCAAACGGGCACACTTTGTCATATACGCCATAGGCGGAGACAGTAGGCACCGAATTTTCATTTACCCACATGTATGCTGAAATCGGTTTGATTGTCTCTTCATAAGCTTCCGTGCCGAGCATATCCGCCGTGATTTCAGTACCGGCCATGATTGAAAACAATCCGGCTGCCGCCTCCGGGTTCTGATCGAGGCCGTATACAGACCAGTCTTCGGGGTAGAAGCTCGAAGGCCCTACAGCTTCAAACAGCATCTTCACCGGAATCGGTGATTCATCCGCATCGCGGTATGCATAGAGCATCGCCAGCGTTCCGCCTGCAGAGCCTCCGGATATTGCCATTGAATCAAGATTGTATCCTAATTTTTTTGCCTCTTTGACAATAGCGGGGATACTGCTTTTAATTTCCATTGACTGTGAATAAACGTTGGTCTCAGGGTGTTCTTCATCGCGCAGGGTGTAATTGATTCCCGCTGCCACATAACCTTTTGAAGTCAGCCACTGTAGCATGCTTGCATCATCCGATTTATCACCCGTCGTGAATCCTCCCGCGTGGAGATATACGACAAGACCATAAGTTTCTTTTGTATGATCTGCAGGTACATATAAATCAAATTTATTTGCTTCGCCGTCTCCGTATGCTATATCGGTATAAGTCGTTCCAATCTCTTCGTCCCAGTCTACGGAATACTTGTTTAATTCCGGAGAAGTATAAGTCACTTTGAAGATAGCCGATCCCACAAAAGAAACGATAAACGCCCCTACACACAGCAGAATAAACATGCCTGCTTTGTTTCCTTTCTTTTTATCTTTGCTCATAGGAAATTGCCTCCGAACAATGATCCGCCGACCATCAGATTAATAAACATTCGCACTACCAGTCTTCCTAAAATCAGACCGGCAATAATCACTACAGCGAGAATAATGATTCGTTTCATAGTAAGAAAATTTATCATATGTTTCTCCTTTATCTCCGTAATTTCAAATCGTATCGTTTACGCTTGACAATCTGTTGTAGCAGATGTACTCTACCGATGTGTCAAATGTACCATCGCTTATTTGCAAGATCAATACTCATAAGAAAAATGGCACAAATCAGGAGGAAATGTACCATCATGAACAACGAAGAAAAAAACACTTTTGTAAAAGAACAAATTACGGAAGCTACCTTAAAGCTATTAATGAAATACGAACTTTCTCAAATATCTATAAGTCAAATAACTACGAAAGCGCAGGTGAGCAGAAATTCTTTCTACCGAAATTATGTCGATAAAGAGGATATCTTACTGAAGCACATAAAGAATTTAATTTCAAAGTGGGATTCGGATTATCAACTTGTAAATAATGATTCCAATGTAGAACTATATGGCAGTTTGTTTAAGCACTTAAAAGAAAATAGCGATTTTTATCTTTTGCTAAAAAAACGAAATTTGTTTTATCTGTTTTTAAACACGTATATCGAGCTGTACGGATCCAAAACCGAATACGACAATATGACAGCCTATGTTACATCTTTTATAGCCTACGGAACTTATGGCTGGATCGAAGAATGGATTGGCCGTGGCATGCAGGAATCAGCCGAGACCATGTCGTCGCTCCTCTCATCACACGGGATGAAGTAATATTTATTCATTTGATAGCAATAATTTACTTGTTACAGCAACACTGCTAGGACAAGTAATCCATTATTGAATGGAACCAATAACAGGCAACAATATATTTCTTAATACGAATATTAATGGCATGTTTAAATACTTGCGCTTCTTTGGTAATGAAGAATTAAGCTCTCTCGAAATGATTCCGTATCCTCACGCTAGCTCATGAATTCGCAGGATTTCAACTTTTGTTAAGTGAGGGCAGTTTACGCTAATGAAGGATAAGGAAATTGGTCCAATAAAATAAAAAAAAATTGTACCTTTTAATTTTCCTGATCGTAATTTATGTTCGTAATTAAAGATATTTTATATTTGAAAGGATGTATTTAATATGTTTACAGGCTTAGCTGCATTTCCTCTAACTCCAATGAATGAGAGGGGAATAGATGAGCAGGCTTTAATACAATTGCTCATACGTTTAACTTCAGCAAAAGTTGATTCGATCGGAGTTTTAGGATCGACTGGCAGTTATGTTTATCTCAATAGGGAAGAACGATTGCGTGTTGCTCAACTCGCAATAGAGTACGCCAAGGGGATACCAGTAATGATTGGAATAAGTGCTTTGCGTACACGCGATGTTCTTCAATTAGCAGAAGATGCTCAGAAAACAGGGGCGAATGCTGTACTTCTAGCGCCCGTTTCCTATCAGCAACTTACTGATGACGAGGTGTTCTCACTGTATGAGACAGTAACAAAATCTCTTTCTATACCATTGTGTGTGTACGATAACCCAAGTACAACTCACTTCCGGTTCAGTGATCATTTGCATGGACATATTGCGCAGTTACCAAAAGTCCGTTCCATAAAGATACCCGGGGTACCTGATTTGGTTTCTGCTAAGCAGAGAGTGGAACAACTACGTGCTCATATACCGAAAGATGTTACTATAGGAACTAGCGGAGATCCGTATGCAGTAGTTGGTTTAAATGCCGGATGCGAGGCATGGTACTCTGTACTTGGTGGTTTGTATCCTGATATTTGCATAAGGATAACACGTGCTGCTCTGGGCGGGCATTCGGTCAACGCCGAGAGTCAATCTGCTTTTCTTGCCCCTCTTTGGCAGATGTTTCAAAGGTACGGTAGTTTACGCGTCGTTGCTACAATTGCGGAGATGCAAGGATTAACCAACTATCCAAGTCTCCCATTACCGCTAAAAAGTTTAGATGGACTTGCTCGACAAGAATTAGGAAGTATCCTTGCTGATTTGCAACTCGATTCTTAAAAGTTGATGATTTCCAAACTCGGAATCCGCATTAAATCAACAAATACAATCTAACACTTTATTTTCTATGCACATCAGGATGTACCGTCAACAGGCAGATCAACGCGCGGAGTCGGCTGGACTACCGGAAGACAACATACCTTTCTGTCGGATCTGGAATGTGATTATTTCTATTCTCTTGATTTTGCCGATGAGGTAACAGATATAAGAGAGCAATACCCGCTCCTTCCACTTGAGGAGACGAAGCTAATAGCAGAAATCTTGGGAAGGCGTTATGCCTAGTTTGATTCACGACTTTTTTATCACCAGACACTTTGTTTGTCTACCAAAACCGAGCCAATCCGGGATTATCCCTGACATTTGCTCGGTTTTCTTTTTTGTAGGAGACGGAAAGTTAGGGGGGAGGGAAGGGAAATGCAGAGTCATTCTCGAATTGGTTTCGTCAGGAATAGAAATTAATATAATGAAATACGGGTGATGAAGTTGAGGATTGCTGTTTGTGAAGATGAAAAAGTCATTCGGGAAAGTATTGCCGAGAAAATCCATCTCCGTTATCCCAAATCTCCGATTGTGCAATATGAAACGGGAGAATCATTGCTTAGCGAGGTAGAAGGGATCGATATCGTTTTTCTGGATATTCACCTGGAGGATCTGAATGGCCTTGAGGTTGCCAAGAGAATTAGAGAAAAGAATGATCACATCACGATCATTTTTATTACGGCATATGAGAAATATGTATACGATGCTTTTGATGTACGGGCTTTTCAATTTCTGGTGAAGCCGATTGATTCGGTAAAATTTTATAAGGTTTTACAGTCCGCCGTGGAGAATATCCACATTAAAGATCGAAAGGAAGAACCTTTCACGATCATTAAAAAGGGACACAGCTCATTTAAAATCTACCATCATCAGATCTGTTATGCCGAGGTTTTAGGACGAAGAATCCAGTTGTACACCGTGGAAGGCCTGCATGAATTTAACGGGAAATTAGCTGAGTTGGAAAAAAGCTTAGGTTCACATTTTTACCGTATCCATCGTTCCTATCTGGTGAATCTAAATTACATATCATCCTATGATGCAGCTCAGGTATCTCTGGATCAAGGTCAACAGCTGGTTATCGCACAGAAAAAATACGCCGACTTTGTCCGAGCCTACTTGCAATTCATGAAGAGTAAAGGACAATAGCTATGACTCTTGAAGAAATAAATCAATATTATGCGATTGCTACGAAAGTTTATGAAGCTGTTTTACAAGGCATGTTGGCGTTTTTCTTTTACCGATTTTGTCGGATTTATACGGATGAAAAACGGCTTATTGGCTTTATAGCAATCTTATATTTCCTCATTATACTATCGTTGAATACGTTTCAACCTGGCTTGGAAAATTTTTGGGTATGCATGATTGCCTCAACTGTAGCGTTTTTGCTGATGTGGCCTTTGCTACGATTATCTGTGCAGATAGAAACCTTTATTAGTGTGACCTATTTTGCGATCCGCTGGTTAGGACCCTCTATTGTATCAATGCTGTTTTTACCAATAAACCGGTCGTTATTGCGCTTATATGATCAAGTCATCGATTCGTCGTCCGAGTATATCGGATTATATTATTTTTATTATAATTTGGGCATGATTGTTGTTATGATGTCGCTTTATTGGCTGGTCATGTGGCTATTTGTACTGGCGTACAAGAAAATCAATAGCTGGTATCGTGCTGACTTAAGTACGAAGGAAATTATAATATTATTAATACCGGCATTTTCCGGTATATCCAGTTACGCTCTCTTGAATCAATTCAATAAATTAACAGAAGCAAATTCAAACCCGCTTTTTATGAATAGGCAGATACTAAGTTATTGGGCTATACATAATTTGATTATATTAGCTGCTATGCTAATCGTACTTGTTCTTTTTCAAAGATTGGAGATCCAGCGCGAGGATAAAAGGAAACAGTTTATCTTAGAAAACCAAATCAAAAATATTGAACAGCATATTTCAGGGGTAGAAGGGACGTATCGGGAATTAAGGTCTTTAAGACATGATTTACGCAATCATATCACCGTCATTGAACGATTATTGGAGCAACAGCAATATACCGAAACAGAGCGTTATCTTACGTCTATTCAAAAGGTCTTGGCTCATAAAGAACTGTCCTTTCAAACAGGCAATCCGATTACGGATATCCTTCTGCATGAAAAATCCGAGCAAGCAAAACAGTTCAATATCACTTTTTCTTCCACTTTCTACTATCCTGCAGGTGATCAAATCAACGCATTTGATATGAGTGTCATCCTTCATAATGCCTTGGAAAATGCCCTGGAGGCAACGAAAACGTTAGAGAATGGTTGGATTGAGGTGTCTTCCAAGCAGTTTAAAAACAGTTATCTATTAACGATTCGTAATCCATTTGCCTCCACATTAGAATGGGAAGAACATAAATGGCCCCTTACTACAAAAAAGGATCGGGTGAATCATGGAATAGGTTTAAACAATATTCAGGAAATTGCCAGAAAATATTATGGAGATCTTGAATTTGAAGTAGATTCGTCGATTTTTCAAATTAATATTTTATTGATCTCACCAGAGTCCGCTAATGTTGAATAGCAATAGTGGGCTCTTTTTTTCATTCATGACAAAAAGAACGTTATTCAAGTCATTTGTATTCAATCCTGAATTGGATATCCGAGAATTTTAGAGAGGGGCAATTTCGATTAAAAAAAGTGGGGGTGCTTTCATGTTAGTAAATTCCTTATTACCAAACCAATTATTGAATTATATAAACCAGAGACAGAGTGAAAAAATCGTGGATACCATTGCGATGAATAAAAAGATAAATTTATCAAATGAACAAGTTGAAATGTTTAAAGATGTATTAAGCACAGAACTTAAAACTATGTACTCCAAACAACTTTTATCAAGTTACCTAAATACAACCGGCACCGCCGATAGTTTATCAAATCCTTATTTAAGTTTTGGGCTTATGGGCGGTTCGACAAATAGCTTGCAGCAGAGTGGATTATTTGGTGGTTTGGGGTTAAATTCACCTACGTCATTATTTAATTTGATACCTGCGTACGTATCCGCAGAAGGGATGTTCAACAGCATTACACCGAGGAATATGGCTGTAAATGCATATGCCCGGCAACTCATTTGAAGTGTTGAAATGGACGGAGTAGCGTAATAAAGCAAATAATTGAAATCTATTGGCCTCACCCTTTGGTTATTAAGGGGTGAGGCCTTAGTCATTTTTAGAGCGATCAGCAGGATATAGAGGTTTTAGGTTCCTGGCATTATCGTTGCAAACTTATACAATCAACCTATGTGAAGCACGGCTTTGCCGGACAATTTTCGTTCCATCAGATTACGGGCAACGATGTCATTTTCGGTCCAAGGCGCCTCCACTTCGATCCGGGGGATTAACCGCTCATTTGTGACCAGCCGGGCCAGCAAACACAGATCATCCGCGACTGAATGACAGTGAGTTCTTCACCTAAAAAGAAGCTGTACAAGGTTCTTCCTCCGCTGGTCACCAGATTCATCATATCGATTGTTGCGATATTTGAAGAGGAAAATCCTACCGCAATGCAAACTCTTTGAGGCGCTAGCTGCGGCAGCAACGCCGCCAATGTATTGCCGCCTACTGAATCGATGATCAGATCGTACGGCCCAAATTTACGGGCTGATGAAATTGCGGAATATCCAATGATCACTTCGTCGGATCCGGCCTCCCGAACAAGCTCGGCCTTCTCTTCCGTGCTTGCCGTACCTACAACGAATGCGCCGGATTGGGCTGCAAGCTGATGGGTGAATAGCCCAACCCCGCCGGTAGAGCCTGTAATGAAAATGCGTTTGCCAAGCAAGCATGCCTTGGCGGAGTGCATAAAGAGCCGTGAGCCCTGCTACGGGGAGGGTCGCCGCCTCTGTAAAAGTGAGCTCCAGCCAAGTTTGTAGTGTTTATCCCTCGAATGGAAAGTATCTTTCTAGGCATAAGGAATACGCCCAAGAACGAGATGGAGTTCACTCTCAATTCGATGTTTCATTTTCTAGGGTCAGTCTAAAACTTATTTTTAGACACGGTTTGATTTTACATAGAACCTTTCTCCTAATTCCTCAATGTTTGCAAATCATCGCACAATACTCCCTTATTGAAAATTTTACGAAACTTTAATACTCCCTTTACGATCGATGTATTGTTTGAACCGGACTAAAATCTTATCATTCTTTAGGTCATCATTACTTTGTCTAGGAGGGAATTCAGGAGTGAAGAGCAGGATTGCGCTTACAAGTCGGGTTCTAGCAGTAATTATGCTTATCACCTCGTTGTTCTCAACGGGGTATGTTCCGGTTCAGCCGGCAGTGGCGCAGCCCGGTGACATCAATGTGTTCGCCGGCGCGGCTGCTAAGGCCATGGCTAATGGGGAGATCTCGCAGAGTTTTTCGGCGGCCAATGCAATTGACGGGAAAGCCACTGATAAGAAATGGTCATACGAAGGGGATGCACAGCTACCTGAACGGAGCAACCCTTATTGGTTAGAAGTTGATGCAGGCAGTGAGGCAACGGTTCACAAGTTCGTGCTGTACCATGCCGGTGCAGCGGGGGAGCCAGAGCAGTATAACACCCGCGATTTTACGATTGAAGCCAGCTCTGATGAGGTACATTGGAATAATGTGGTTACGGTGACAGACAACACGTACGGCGTGACGGAGCATGAACTGAATGTGCCGGTTACGGCCCGCTATTTCAAGCTGAACATTACGAATCCTGGTGAGAGTAAGGATAATGGTTATTATCAGGCAAGCATCTATGAGTTTGAGGCTTATGGAACGTTCGGGAATACACCGGTAGATGCCATTCCGGTAACTGGTATCTCCCTGGATAAGTCAAGACTGGAGCTTGAGGTCGGGGAATCGGAATCGCTTCGAGCAACGGTTGTACCGGGCAATGCGGGCGATACAAGCTATTCCTGGTCAACGGCAGATCCTTCTGTCGCAGAGGTGAGTGTCGACGGTCTGGTTACGGCAATAGCACAGGGGACAACAGAACTTACTGTGACTACAGAAGATGGCGGCCATACCACGTCTGCGCAAGTCATTGTGACAATGCCGAAGGCCGAGACAGCTTTGGCAGCAGGACAATTGATCGCACATAACAGTGAATGGACTTATCTTGATAACGGGACGGATCAAGGAAAGGCCTGGTTCGCTGTTAACTTTGACGACAGCCAATGGAAGTCGGCTCCGGGTTCCTTCGGCTATGCCAGCAGCGGCAAGGCACAGCCAACTACCGTTGTCGATTATGGCTCGGACAGCAACAATAGATATATTACGACCTATTTCCGCAAGGAATTTCAGATTGCCAATGCAGGCGACATTCAAGAGCTCTCTGCAGCATTAATCCGTGACGATGGCGTAGTAGTCTATTTGAACGGTCAGGAAGTATACCGCACGAATTTGCCGCAAGGGGCCATCACCTACACAACCCTTGCTCCCGATGCGGTAGGCGATGAGCGTGAAGAATTGGATTTCGATATGGATCCTTCCCTGTTGGTAGATGGAAAAAACGTCATTGCAGTGGAGGTTCATCAGCAGCGAGGCAGTAGTTCGGATCTTTATTTCTCCATGGAGTTAAACAGTTCTGATATTGCTCCTCCTGTTACTGCGAAGAATCAAGGGTTATTGGGGAAATATTACACGAACTCGGGTTCGCCGTTTAATTTTGGCGAACACAAATCGACGATTATTGATCCGCAAATCCATTTCACGAATCTGGACCCGATTCTGCAGACCTGGGTCGGCAAGCAGGACAATGCCAATATATCGTGGACCGGTCAAATAACAGTGCCGGAGACGAACGACTATACCTTCTACATGAACGGTGACAACGGATTCCGCTTGTGGATTGATAACCAGCTCGTGATTGATCACTGGGTAAATGATTGGGATGTGGAACAAACCAGTCAGCCGGTGAATTTGCAAAGTGGGGTCAAATACAGCTTCAAAGTGGACTATTTCGAAGATTTCGGCGGTTCAAACCTGTATTTACGTTGGTCTACTCCAACGATGGTGAAGGAGATTATTCCGGCAACCGCGTTTTATTTGCCCGATGATTATACCGGACCCATCGCCGGCACCTTGGCTTCGAACGGTCAAACCGTATCATTGCAGCTAATGGAGGAGATGAATGTACCCCCTTCCGGCTTCAAGAGTCATCTTACGGCAAAAGTTGGTGATCGGGAGTTGAAGGTTGAAGAAGCTACGTTGGCAAACGATCCTTCCATGCTTCAACTGAAGCTTGAGAGCACAGTAAAGCCTAAAGAAATCGTAACTATTGTATATGATGGACAAGCCGGACTGAAGTTCAGCAGCGGAAAAAGTATAGGTGATTTTACCTTTAGTCCGGTCAATCAATCGGAGGCTGTGGACTACTCGCCAAAGGATATCGTAATGTCTCTGTACGGTGATGCAAAGACGACTCGTTCCTTTGCCTGGTATACCTCCTATGAGGCGCCGGATAATGCCCCTGGGAATATTCTGGATAGCATTGTCGAGGTAGTTCCTGCAGCTCAAGATTTTAATTCGGCAACGGCGCTCCGTTTTACGGGTGTGCCAGAAGATACGCTAATCTTAAAGAATTTGAATCTAGGCAGTACGAAAGGTACATATATCAGCCATAAAGCAATAGCTTCCGGGCTTGCTCCGGGAACAGCTTATAAATACCGGGTAGGCAGTGATGGGAATTGGAGCTCGAACGGTCACTTTACGACCGAAGGCGAAAACGAGACTGAGTTTGAATTCTTGTATATGACAGACTCGCAAGGCGCGAACACCGAGGATTACCGCGTTTGGGCCGGATCACTCAGAAATGCCCTAGACGATTATCCGGACGCGAGATTTCTGGTTATGCCCGGAGATTTGGTGGATGCTGGAGCAAACGAAAGCCAATGGAGCGATTATTTCGGACAACCGCAGGATATGTTGATGAATCTGCCGTTGATGGCAACGATCGGTAACCATGAGGGGCCGAACAATAATAATTTCTTCTATCACTTCAATTTGCCGGATGATTCGTATACAGATCCCAAGCCAAGAGGAACCGTATATTCTTTTGACTATGGTCCTGCTCATATTATGGTGCTGAATACAGGGGACATCCCTTGGGATGACGCGCAGACCAATTCATTCAACAAGCAGATGGAGTGGCTTCGTAAAGAAGTGGCTCAAACAGATAAAAAGTGGAAGATTGTTGCTTTCCACAAAGCGATTTATTCCGTAGGCAATCATGCTAACGATACGGATATTAAGGAGCTGCGGCAGAAGCTATATCCTGTGCTGGATGAACTCGGGATCGATATGGTCCTTCAAGGACACGACCATGTCTTTATGAGATCCTATCAGATGTATAACAATCAGCCTGTAGCCAATGTGACTACCGATACGAACGGCCGATTGATTAATCCGGACGGAACGCTATATATGATCAACAACTCGCCGGGACGAAAATATTATGGAATTAACGCGAGCGCGGACAAGTCTTTTGCTGCCGTTTATCAGCAGCCGTACAAACCGATCTATTCAGGGGTTCAAATTACGGAGGACAGCCTGACAATCCATACGTATATTTCCGGAGAAGATGACCCGTTTGACAGCTATGCGATTGTACAAAACAGCGCCAAACCAAATCCGGTAGAGGAGCTGTCGATCGATAAGACGGAGACGGGAGGGGCGGTATTATCCTGGACACGGCCTGCTGATAACTCTGCGGATGATCCGGTTCGCGGCTTCCGAATTTATGAGACGAGCGGGAGACTTGGACCGAATTGGAGCGTTTATGTACCTGTTGTAGCTGGACAAACAGACTATCAGGTTGAAATCGGAAAGCTGGACTTTTCTGTAACCTACGAATTTGCAGTCAGAGCTGTGGACAAGCGAGACAATTCAGAGATCCGGACGGCAGTTCTGCAAGGTGGTGCGCCATCTGCGCCAACCCATCCCGTAGTGGATGATGCTCGCAACACATTCGGCTGGAAGATGGTACCGGGTTATGCTGAGTTGTCTGACTATGAATACAGCGTAGACGAAGGCAGAACGTGGCGGACGGTGACGTCAAACCCGCAGCCGGTAGATGATCATGACTATCCTGCCGGTACAGTTCTAGTGCGCGTGAAAGGCAATGCTGCGGCAGGAACAGAAGCAGGCTTGCCGCTGGCTTCGGATCTTCCATTTACGTTGAACGGGTTCAGAGATACGTTTGCGCTGACCGGAACCGTGAAGAGGGAGGACCAGCTCCAGGTGGATGTGGAGATCGAGCAGGAGAATTACACGGGCCCTGTCTATGTAGTGTTTGAGCTATTGAACGGGAACGAGCCGATCTTGATCAATGCCATACCGCTGAAAAATGACAAGCTGAATGTTTCCCAGTATTTTAACGTCAGCGGGAATAAATACAGCGTGAAGGTGTTCGTGTTCGACGAATTTGATAACAACCTTGAAGTACCATTCCAACTGGCAAGACCGGTTGTGCTTCAATAACGGGCTGAAGGGGAGGACAATACGGTGAGAAAATATATGGCGGCGATTCTGGCATTGGTGATTATGCTTATGCCGGCTTCGGTCTTTGCTGCATCTTCCTTTACACTGGATCTCAGTGTGGAGGAAGTACAACGCGGCGGTCAACTTACGCTTTCTGGAGAAGTTGCGGATGAATCGGACGATGTTGTGGTCAAAATTGTAAGTCCGAATCAAACCATCTTATATATTGATGTGATACCTGCAGCAAATGGCGCTTACTCGCAGACTGTTACAATTCCTCAGACGGAAGACCTGGCTCCTACCGGACAATATACGGTGATTGCAGGAAACGGTAGCCTGACGGAAAGCGGGACGTTTACAATCCCGGCCAAAGGCTCCGGTACGAATCCGGCTCCAACACCAACCCCAACCCCAACTCCAACGGCGCCTACGAATAATAACAGTGGTCCTGTGATTGATTCCGATAAGATTCCGCCTAATGCAGGACAGGCGAATGGGGCAAAGATCCAGCCTGAGCCGGCTAAGGACGGCCGTTATCTCGCGGGTCGTGATGTAATCGCTGAGGCTGCCCGCCAGGCAAATGGCTCCGTGACGATTGAACTTCCCGCTACGGCCTCGGAATCTGGCGCAGCGCTGGAATTCCCGGCGAAATCGTTGACGGAATTAAGTGATCAAGGAACGGATTTGATCATTGTGTCCGGTAATCGGACGGTGCGTTTTCCAGCCGGGTCATTACCGGGATCTGTCGATTCGTCTGCCCGAATCCATATTGTAGTGCAAGCGGCTTGGAACAATGAAGCCAAGGCATGGGTAGAGCAATCGTTAAGATCCCAATCGGATTATGCATCCACGGGTGTCGTGCTTTCTGTAGTGATTCAATTGATTTCCGGCGATAGCATTAAAGAAATTCATCAATTAGATAAACCGGCTGTAGTGACGATAGCTCTGACGAGTGAACAGGCACAGCTTATTTCTGCAGACCTGGCCGGCGTGTATTATGCGGACGGCAAATCTGTGGAATATGTGCCGGGCATCTTGAAGAACGGTCAATTTACGTTCTCTGCGGATCACTTTTCCTACTTTACTATCTTGCAATACAGCAAGACGTTTGTTGATTTGGTTGGCCATTGGGCAGGGGCCTCGGTCAAGTCGCTGGCTGCCAAACAGATTGTGAACGGGGTGGACAATAATCATTATGCGCCAGGACGCAGCATTACGCGTGCCGAATTTGTTGCCTTGATGATGCGGGCACTTGAGTATTCGGGCAGTCAGGCAACTGTCCAAGGGGCTACGGGAGTATTCACCGACGTGCCGGCTGACCGCTATTTTACCGAACATGTAATCAATGCATCTGCGCTTGGCATCATCACCGGATATGAAGGAAAATTCCGGCCAAACGACCAGATTACCCGTGAGGAAGCAGTCGTAGCACTAAATCGTGCGGCAGATTATTTTCATTTGACAGCATCCGGACAAGGACAGCCTGCTTTTGCAGATGCCGGAAGCATCTCGGTTTGGGCTAAGGAAGCGGTTGAGAGTGCATGGAACTACGGCTTGATTCAAGGCGACGGGAAGAAGTTCAACCCGGGCCAAGCTGTGACTCGAGCCGAAATAGCTGTTATGGTGGAGCGGCTATTGAAGAGCAGTTCTCTGTAAGGAATAAAAAGGAGGAGAACCAAGCGTAATGAATAAGAGGTTTATTGCAATCACTATGACGCTGTTGCTATTATTCGGTTTATTGGAATCATTGATCCCTGGGATGGCTTACGTGACAACGGCAGCATCCGGCACGATCGTTCAGGGGGAACCGACACGCAATGTCGCCTTGAGCTCAGCAGTGACCGCTTCGGGACAATGTAACAGCAATGAAGCCGGAAAGTTCGCCGTCGATGGTAAGACAGACACGAAATGGTGCGATAATACGAGTGCCAAAATCAAATGGCTGAAGCTCGATTTGGGGCAGGTTTACACGATTAATGAATGGGTTGTCATGAATGCGGCGGTTGGCGAAAGCAAAAATGCCCCTTTCTGGAATACAAAAAATTTCCGTCTGCAAAAAAGTGATGACGGTACGACATGGACAGACGTCGATATCGTCCAGAACAATGCCCAGGCCATCGTTGACCGCTATTTGCCTGAACCGTTCTCGGCCAGGTACGTCCGGTTTTACGTTAGCCAGGGAGCGAATGACTCTAATGCCGTTCGTCTATATGAATTAGAATTGTACGGAGTGGAAGCCGGGAAGACGCCTGCGTATCCGCCCGTCAATCTCGAGGCGGTTGACTATGTAGATCCGTTCATTAATACGCTCGGAGACAATGGTCAGACCAATCCGGGACCGACGATGCCGTTCGGCCTTGTATCGCTTGGACCCGATAGTGACGGCGGCGCATTCAGCGGCTACTATTATCAGGACACGAACCTGAAGGGCTTCTCGCATCTGCGTTTTAGCGGTGTAGGCTGCAGCGGGGCCGGCGGCAATATCTTGATGATGCCTGAGACCCGTACGTTCACCAAAAATGTTAATGAATATAAGCAGAGATACGACAAGGCGAGCGAGCAGGCATCTGCCGGCTATTACGCTGTGACACTCGATTCCGGCATCAATGTGGAACTTACAGCTTCAGATCATGTCGGATTTCATCGCTACACTTTCCCGAGTACAGCCACAACAGGCTCCGTTCTGGTCGATCTGTCCAATTCTTATGCGGGTATGATCGATGCAAATTTGAAAGTGGAAAGTAATAATGAAATTACCGGTATGGTCAAGTCGAAAAATGTATGCGAAAATGGATACTATGTCATGTATTTTGCGATCCAATTCGATCAGGACTTTGATTCGTACACCTCCTGGCAGGGTGATGCAACAGGAACCGATCCCGTTCGCAGCGGTTCCAACAGCGGAGTGTGGGTGAACTTTCAAAATGCCGGCGGTGAGGTGATCCAAGCCAAGGTGGGTCTGTCGCCAATCAGCGTCGAGCAGGCAAAGTATGAACGCGACTACGACATCACAGACTGGGAGTTTGATGCTCAGCATGCTAAAATCCGCAAAGCTTGGAGTGACCTGCTTAATAAGGTAGAGATCACGGATGCGGATGAAGAGAACAAGAAGATTTTTTACACGCAAATGTATCACACGTTCCTGCATCCTAAAAATGTGACAAGCTCCTTGGGCACGTTTAAGGCGGGGAGAGATGAGACTACGGTCCGGCAGGCTTCCGAGTTGGGCAGTGATTTTGAATATTACAACGGCTGGACAACCTGGGATGATTTCCGGAAATATGCCCTGTTCTCTGTGCTGACTCCAACTGAATATAACAACATGGTGAAATCGTTGGCAGATTTGTACAAGACCCGTGGAGCCTATACGCAATGGGGAGATGGGTACTGGCCAAGCCCGACGGTACGTAATGAGTTCAACGGGGCAGTTCTGCTCGATGCGTATGCCAAGGGATTCCGGGATTTCGATGCCTACACTGCCATGAAGGGGATGGGAATCGATACGGATAACTTCGGGGATCAAGACAAGGTATCCGGTCAGCTTGAAAAGGCAAAGAGCGGGTATTTTCCGATGAAGCTGGCTGAGCTGCTTGGAGATAACACGGCATATGAAAAGTACAAGGAAATTGCCTTATCTTACAAGGATCTCTGGAATCCGAATCAAGTAGATGAAAATGGCAAGAAAATGGGTTTCTTTACTCCGAACGGAATAACCGTCAGCAGTGGGGAAGTGGCTCAAGTAGACAAATATGCCTATCAGGGAAATCTGTGGCATTATCGCTGGTCCGCTTCGCAGGATATGGACGGCTTGGCTGAGCTGATGGGCGGCAAGACTGAAATGGCCAAGCAACTGCTGGATTTCTTCAGCCGGGACGAATATATGGCTGTCAATGAGCAGGATCTGGATGCTCCTTACTTGTTTAACTACTTGGGGTATCCGTATTTGACGCAATATTATGCGCGCGAGTTCACGACAGAGGTTGTAACCCAGAAATATCATAACCATGGACTATATAGCTATCCGATGAAATCGCGGATATACAGAGCCGATCCCGAAGGCTATTTGTCTTCGATGGACGATGATGCGGGCGCAATGGCCTCCTGGTTCGTGTATAGTGCACTGGGAATCTATCCTACCAATCCGGGAGATGCTGGTTTCCTGATCGGGTCGCCGATTTTCTCGGAAGTGAAGCTGCATTTGGATGGGGGCAAGACGTTTACGATCAAGGCGAACCAAGTATCAAGCGAAAATCGCTTTATCCAATCTGCGCAATTGAATGGCAAGGTATTTGACCAGGCATGGATTAGCTATGAGGATATTATGAATGGAGGAACTCTTGAGTTTGAAATGTCCTCAGTGCCGAATACGGCTTGGGGCGCCAAGGCTTCAGCGGCTCCGCCGACAACGGATTACAAGTCAAATGTGGACAGTAACTTGTCCCAGCAGGAGTTGCTTGCTGAGGTAGCAGAATGGAATTACTTCGATAAGGGAAGCTATGCCGGCAATGGCTGGACAGGTATTTCTTACGACGATAGTGCCTGGAAATCGGGTTCGGCACCGCTGGGGTATGACAACAAAGGATATGCAAAGACGACGGTAAGCTATGGAACGGATAGCAATAACAAATACCCGACTACTTACTTCCGCAAAACTTTTGAGGTTGCTGACCTGGACGGTCTGATCGAGCTGGACGCATCCCTGATTCGCGACGACGGCGCGGTGGTATACCTGAATGACCAGGAAATCATTCGGACGAATATGCCATCCGGTGCAGTGAGCTATAACACTTATGCCAATGCAACGGTGAATGATGAGCGAGACTGGAACGTCTATCAAGTAGATCCTTCCTTGCTTGTAGAGGGCACCAACGTTATCGCGGTGGAAGTGCATCAGGCAAACGCCACAAGCTCGGATGTGGCATTCGATTTCAAGCTGGTTGCTGTAAGAGAGCTGGCGAAGCCTGCTGCTCCAACGAATCCAGTTGTAGATGATACGGCCAACTCGTTCGGATGGACTTATGTAACAGGCTTCAGCCAGCCGTCCGATTATCAGTTCAGCACGGACGGAGGTCGGACCTGGATGACCGCCACGGCCAATCCGCAGCTTGTCGGTCCGGTCGCTTATGAGATCGGTGCTGTACAGGTACGGGTAGAAGCAAATGAAGCTCTTGGGGGAGCTGCGGGAGAGCCACTACTTTCAGATGCTGAATATACCTCTGATATTAAATGGGATGTATTCGACCTGAACGCCGAAGTTACACGGTCCGGAAATATGCTCGTTGATATAACCGGCAATTTAAAAGGCGCCTATACAGACTCGGCAGTTGCCGTAATTCAATTAATGAATGGTGGCGAGCAAGCTTTTGTGACCAGTGCGATTCCGGTTAATACCGGGGATTTCGATCTGACTCAAGCCTTCAATGTAAATGCCAAGAAATATCAGGTCAATATTTATCTGGTGGATAAATATGAAGGCAACATCTATGATTCCCTCTGGCTGGCTGATCCGATTGTGTCACAAGCGGAACCGCAGCCGGAACCGAATCCGGAGACACCGGAAGAAGAACCGCTTCCGGAGCCGTTACCGGTTCCGGTCAAGATACCGGATGTGCCTGAACCTTCGGTAGAGCCTGAGGCTCCGGCGGACACGCCGAACTTTGAAGCGGTAGACGGGAAGTTGACGATCCAGTTCGAGAGCAAAACGGAATGGTCGACTGACAAGCATAATAACGGCAGTCCATTAGGGACAGAACCAAACAATGGGGGAACCGTGGTCAAGAATACCTTTAGCGGTGCATGGCTGGCCTACAAGCGTGTTGATTTCGGAACTACGGGAATGAATCGGATACAGATGGTATACGATGCCCCTACCGGAAGAGCGCCTGCAGATGCAAGGGCTGAAGTCCGCCTGGGCGCGGTAGATGGTACATTGATCGGAACTGTAAACCTGACGCAGACGGGCAGTGGTTGGGGAACTTACAGAACAATGGCTGCAGAACTGAATACTACAGTTAAGGGAATACAGGATGTCTACATTGTTCTGAGGGGAACAACTAACTCAAGTAAACCGTACATCGGTAACCTGGACAGCTTTACGTTCGATAAGATCAGAAGTGACTATGCCAAGCTGGAGCTGGAGCTCTATGATGCATGGTCCACGGATCTAAATCCGGCCAAGAACAGTCCATTGAAGACGGAAAACGGAAAGAGTGGGCAACAGGTAGCGAACACCTTTAATGGAGCGTGGCTCGCATATAAAGGAATGGACTTTGGCACGGTCGGAGTAAATCAATTTGCCATCGAATATTCCGGGAATAGCGGCAACTGTTCACCTGATGCAGAGGTGGAGATCCGTCTGGGCTCGGTAACTGGAACGCTGATCGGCAAGGCGAAGGTTCCGCCG
The DNA here is from genome assembly GCF_003337355.1 of Fontibacillus phaseoli. Classification (GTDB taxonomy): domain Bacteria; phylum Bacillota; class Bacilli; order Paenibacillales; family Paenibacillaceae; genus Fontibacillus; species Fontibacillus phaseoli. The sequence continues at coordinate 38,423 of NZ_QPJW01000012.1, forward strand.
ACGGCAAGCTCATGGGGCTCCTATGCGACGGCAACGACTCAATTGACGCAGACCATAACCGGGGTTCAGGACATTTACCTTGTTCTGACCGGGACGATGGATTCGAAGTATACCTATATAGGAAACATTGATAATGCAAGCTTTTCGTTCAAGTAAGGTACCATTTAGAGAAAAGACGGCGTTTTTCGTGTAAACCACGGAAACGCCGTCTTCGTTTATTGGTTATTGGATAACATATTGAAGCATGTTTCAATTGAACCTAACTTTGAAATTATTATGATTGATGCCACGATCGTTAGCGTCCACCAGTATGGAGCGGGCGCCGCGGGCATTGGAAGAGGCTGCAGTTATTGACGGGGCAAATCCAATGCAGGTTTTATTGAAGGTTTATGTACCGGTTTCCGTTCCGGCATTAGCGACAGTAGCCTTGTTTAGCATTGTAGGAACATGGAACGACTTTTTCAGTGGGTTGATTTATATGACCAAGGTGACCCACTATCCATTGATGACATACATACAGTCATTAAGTATTAATATATCGGATCTGGTAAAAGAGGGGGCCAATTCGAGTTCACTAGCCAATGTTACGGAAATATCAAACAGAAACTTGAATGCAGCCAAAATCGTCATCTCCGTAGTGCCCCTTTTAATGATTTACCCGATGTTACAAAAGTATTTTGTTACAGGGATTGTGGTAGGGTCGGTAAAGGAATAATAACACTCATTTCAGGATAAGAAGAGAAGTGGTCGGAATGACCAAAAATACAAAGAGAATTAAGAAATCAAGTGATCCGCTCCGCATTTGTTAGAAATCATACGGAAGAGGGGCTTTTCGAGCAACTAGAGAATGATAGTAATGAGAAAATTCTCTTTTACGAAGCAGAAATCCCTTTGTCCAATACCGCCATCGTACCCACACTGGGATAAAATAATTGCCTAACTCATCGGAATAAGCAGACGGCATTTCGCTGATTCGATGTTTCATTTTAGAACTGATATTAATTTGAGGGAGTATGGGACGAGCGATTCTGTAAAATGGATTATGTAACTCCCAAAGAATGATGCTCTTCTTGGCAAGGAACAGGCTGAGTGCGGCTCTGTAGAGAGCCAGGGGTAGCGAAATAAGAACTGTGTTATGAAAACCCCTGTTGTTTAAAGTTCCTACCCCCTGTTTCTTTCCATCCATGCGGCTGCCCAGTCTACCAACGGCCGTTGCTCCAGAAATCGGACTTCAGCATTTCCGATTCTGTGAATCTTAATATTCATTTCTTTATCATATTCGTCTCCCAAGCGGACAAAATCCCCGTCGTCCACAGCCTGTGTTTCGTAAGTCACCCATTTGCGCGTTCCTTGCTCCAGAATTGCACTGCTTTCATGGACGAATTTCTTGGTCGGAAAATTAGCTATAGTTTCAGCCAGGTGTAGCGACGTGTTTTTATCATAGCCGACGCCAATCAGGAGTACATAACCATTTAGGTGATACAATTTATCCAACGGGGACTTCTTCCCGAAGATATTGCATAAATCATGGTTTTGAGTTAGATATTCCGCATGCTTGCCTACTGCGGCAATTGACCGTGCCGGGTGATCCGACCTTTTGGCTCCCGGCCACTTACGAAACACTTCAGCCACGACGCCCATACCGATCGCAGGGGTTATTTCTTTATCATAGGGGGGCCAGTATTCGCGAATTATCGGCCACCATTCCATAGGTACTTCACCGTGGACTCCCGTTGAAGGATCGAGATTCTTCCATGTCTGGGAAGGCATCATCAAAGTCCCTTCTTCACCGATAATTACAAGAAGAGATTCAATTAAGGTTTCGGCTCCACCTACAACAAAACCCAATTTGCTTAAAGAAGTATGAACGAATATGTGTTGACCTTCCCTTAATCCGCAGTTTTTTAATGCATGGATTAGATCTTCTTTCGTTAATATGGATCTTGTTTCTTGAAGTTCGGTCATGTGGCTCTCAGCCCTTTCTTTTATTACAATAACCCGCAATAATTAGCGGGGGCGTTTCAAGCGTGGCCAGGGCAGCAGAGCCCTTCGATTCATTTATCCATATTATACCAACGATATTTTTTTGCAACAATAGCTCCAGAAAAATAACTTGCCGTTACAGACTGCGCAGAGAACCATATAACAAATTGTGGTAATGCCAAAGTTTGAAGTTGTGGTTGATTTGAAGGACTATATTATGAGTAGATGAAAAAATAAAGACCGGGCTAAAGCTGATATGCTCCCCGTCAAGTAGACAGGTGATTGATACTGACTTAGAGCGCATAGGAGCTTGGGATTAGTTTAGAGAATTTTATCAAAACGCAGACGAATTCAAATCAAGTCAGTCTTGACAAACAAAATATTTTATGTTTCATCAGGGGGAGGTATTATAACAGATCCTGCTAACAGGAATACCTGTTTAATGACATCGATAGTAGCAATGAATACTCGAGGAAACCCTAGAGATCAATCTTCACCCATAGGATGGGGTGTAGCGCCTATGATGTCCGGGACACCTGTAGATATGACAACAATTGCTCTAGCTATAAGAAACAAGGCTATTGAGATTCTGACTAATTTAAAATGTTTCCGTATTTATGACAATAAAGTGATGCTTAAATAGGGAACAAAAAGAGCCTCTACTCTGTAATATTAAAGGTGCAGCCGGCCATTGATGACCGGCTGCCTTTTCATTAAAGTAACGGGCAGGTTTCTTCCAATATGTGCTAATATAGTATGACTATATTAGTGAGAAGAGAGGTCACCTCTAATGAGGATTGTTGTAACTGGCGGAGCGATTATAAGAGATAGCAACGGTAGAGTTTTATTGCAGCAGAGATCTGATTACGGTGATTGGGGATTGCCAGGCGGAGGCATGAATCCGGGTGAGACCATTCAAGAGACAATGATAAGAGAAGTTATTGAGGAGACAGGATTATCTGTTAAGGATTGTGAATTTTATGCAGTTTATAGCGGCCCTAGAATGGAATACACCTATCCTGATGGGAACAAGGTGGTTTTCGTTATGTTCCTTTTCAATGCTTGGACTAATCACAGTGAGCATTTATCAGAAGATGGAGACACGATAAGATTCCAGGACGATCTATGTGAGTCATTGAAATTACAGTTCTGGAATATTAGCGATATCTCGCTGGATCAAATAAACAAAGTCCAACGACCAGTTTTTGAAGATTTGCTTAGTGGAAAGACAAATATTCTTAGATCTTAAACTCCTAATTCGTTGAACTAACTGAGAACGATAGTTCAATTCAGCAATACTTTTTACCAAGTCATAATGTAATTGTAAATGAACAAAGAAATGGATAGGGATTCAGATGTTTTCTGAAACCTCTATCCATTTTTTAATTTCGCCAATAAAATGTCTAACATCACATTCAATTGCTTATCGTTATTGGCTATAGTGGACTTCCTTTAACTTTTAATAAAATCGGAAGAGGGGCTCATTTGTTTAGCCTTCTGTCTCACCTCGCAACGAATTTACTCTTTCGCCAGCGAAAATGCCTCCAAGTGGGACTCCCTTGCTATACAGAACACTAAAAATGCCTTTGCACCATGCCTTACGTCTGCACCGCCTCATCCACCTTGCGCAGCAGGGACTGGAGCTGTGCACGGAGCGATTCGAGTTCCTCCTGCCGAAGCCCCGCACCGGCATACAGTTTGGCCGGTACCTCCGCAGCCTGGGACTTGAGCGCGCGGCCTTCGTCGGTCAATTCGATGATGACGTTGCGCTCGTCGGCTTTGCTGCGGGTGCGGGTCAGGAGGCCCATCGATTCCAGCTTCTTCAGCAGCGGCGTAAGCGTACCGGAATCGAGATACAAGCGGGCACCGAGCTCTTTGACGCCGATGCCGTCTTTTTCCCACAGAGCGAGCAGGGTAATATATTGCGTATAGGTTAGTCCAAGTCCGGACAGAATCGGGCGGTACAACTTCGTCATCTCGCGGGAACAGGCATAGAAAGCGAAACATAACTGATTCTCCAGCTTGAGTAGATCGTCTTCGGGTGTCACGGACAAATCTCCTTACATGAATAATTTGATTCATTATATCACGCCTAGATTTGACGTATCAAATTAAATTGTATAAAATCTAATTTAGAAAAACCAAACGGAGGAGATTGCAATGTCTGTCTACGATTATGAGGTAAAGACGATTCGTGGAGAAAAGCAAAGTCTGGCGGAGTATGCGGGGAACGTGCTGCTGATCGTCAACACCGCGACGAAGTGCGGATTTGCGCCGCAGTTTAAGGGCTTGCAACAGCTGCACGACGAATACGGGGCTCAGGGATTCTCGGTGCTCGGATTTCCTTGCGGCCAATTCGCGAATCAGGAGGAGGAGCATGACGAGGAGATCGCCCAGGCTTGCGAGCTGAACTTCGGCGTATCGTTTCCGCTGTTCACGAAGGTGGACGTGAAGGGGGATGAGGCGCACCCGCTGTTCAAGCATTTGAGCGATAAGGCACGCGGTGTGCTGGGATCGAAGTCCATTAAGTGGAACTTCACGAAATTTCTGATTGACCGGGAAGGCAACGTCGTGAAGCGGTTCGGGCCGAACGAGACGCCGGATAAAATTGTGAGCGACATCCGACAATTGCTTGCGGAGCCAACGCGCGTATAACGGCATCCCATCTCCGAAATGTAAGCAGAATGTGAAGGCCCGCCACCAGGTGCGGGTCTTTTCTGTTGAATGAAAATCGTTTGAAAATTAAATTATTATAATCTTATCATTTTGCTATTTCAGTGCATTTGACAATTATGATAACAAAAATAAATTATAGTTGGTTCAAATTTAGGTTACTGTCTTTTTCCATGATGTCATCCTCCGATATGAAATGACCGGTTAGAGAGAGCTCCTGAGAGTTCGAAACCTTGATCCATTCCTCGCAAACATCCAAGACACAAGGTCAATATCACGTAGCAATAGATGCCTTCAACGTACTTTATTGAAGCATTTATATAAGTTTGAACATCTTACGCAGCAATTTGAATGAAGAAATTTGACGACGTCTTCATTTTGAAAGGCACCTGAACTGGAGGGGGGGTATCCCGAAACTCCGCCAGGCCGGAATCAAAAACACGATGTTTTCGATTCATATGTACAAATACGCCGGAGCGAACGCGACGACGGTGAAAAACAACATCGATAACGTATTAAACAAAAATCTGGCTCTCGTCATTGGCGAACTTGGCATCAAACATACAAAGGCCATGCGGATAAGGACAGGGATGCCATCACCAAGATTGAAATACTAACTACGAATCGTCTCATTTTTTCCTCCGTGCTTATAGGTCATTTTATTTTGTATTATTTCTGGATTTTTGTCGAAATTTTTTGTTTATATTGGAGGAACCTTTGAGGTTTCCGGCGATCATGGTATATTTACACCAGATTATGTGATTATGATAGTCAAGGGGGAGAACCCGGTGTACAAGAAACTGGTTTCTTATTGTTTGTCCAAAAAAGGGGCGGTTGAGGAATATCCGTTCGGGCCGGATCCGCTCGTCATGAAGGTGGGGGGAAAAATGTTTGCGCTGATCACCGTGCCCGGGAAACAGGATGCGACGGTGAGCATTTCTTTAAAATGCGACCCGGTGATCGCGGCCAATCTGAGAGAACAGCATGAATGCGTTCTGCCCGGATATCATTTGAACAAAACGCACTGGAATACCGTGGTTGCCGACGGTAGCCTTCCGATGGCCGATATGCAGGCGATGATCGACCATTCCTATGAACTGGTGCTCGGCAGTCTGACGAGAGCGGCACGAGAGGCGGTCTTGCAAAGAATAGGGGGGTAGCTGTTCAGGGATATGAAAAAAAGCAGGGGGCCCGGCATGGCCTCCTGCTTTTTGGCTTGCGTCATGCTTCCCCTGAAATCGCAGAAGCTGCGAAAAAGATAGGGGGAGGATTACCAAAATTGAAAATAGTTTATCCCTTTTTTCAAAATCCCGATGGGCCTTACAGTACTTTGTTCGGCTCTTTGTTCATCCGGAAAATCGGTATCCAGGATGACAACACTTCCATCCGGATTCTCGAGCTCGGCATCAACGATGCGCACCCGGGGGAATTTTACCGATTGCCTCCTCAAGTGCAGTCTCAATTCCCTTGAATATATATTTGGTCCTTATGAAAAAGCCGAACCGCCGCAAATCTGCAACGGTTCGGCTTCTTTCATTTGGCAGGTTGTCAGATGGGGCGAAGCGTAAATTTAAAGAGGTAAGGGCGATTGGCAGGCAGGGTATACGCTTCATGCGTAGGCGCTCCCCAACTGTCGTCGCCGCCCACGCCCATCTGTTTGTAGTTCACCCGCACCACGGTTTTATGGCTGACGGGCAGCTTGTAAACATGGTCGTGGGCTTCTAGTTCCTCGGGCGTCCAAGGGAGGACATTCCACTCGAACGGTGCCCCCGATTCGAAACGAAGGCCGGATCCTTTAACGCCTTGGTACACTTGCGCAAACCGCACGTCGGTTTTGTTGCCGGATTCCTGCGGTCTCAGATAAGGGACGTATTGGTCCCGGACGGCACCCGCGTAGAGTCCAAGCCTAGCGCCCGTTTTGCGGTCAGCATAGCTGTCATGCGGCCCCCGGCCGTACCAACTTGCCGTATCCAGATTTTCATTCAACTCGAGCAAAAGTCCGAACTCCGGTAGTTCGGGTAGGCCTTCGCCCGGAACGAGAGTTTGCTCAACTTCGATCGAAGAATCCGGATGAATCCGGTAGGCGAGGGATAGCGTACATGAAGGCTGAACCTCCCACATGTATTCGGCCGTAACGATGCAATCCGTACCTTCCATGCCATAGTCAAACCGGATTAACCGGCGGGTGGCGGGGGCGTTTCTCCAGAAGGCGCACCGCTCGGGCAGCTTGTTGCCGCGGTCGTTGTCGGTGACGGCTCGCCAGAAATTCGGCCTTGCCGGAGCCAGCAGCTGTTCCTTCCCGGCAATGGAATAGGAGACGAGTTCTCCGGTGGACCGGTTGAATCGTATCGATGCATCCGGGCAGGCAATGAGCAGTTCCTCCGCCGTTTCCTTCGTTTGAACCGGAACCCCTTCGCAACCATGACGAAGAGGAAGGAGGCGAGGCGACAAAATAAATTGTTCCCAGGCTATTTCATGTCCGGATGCGGCCCATTTCTGATTCCGGTTCGTTTTGAAGGATACCGTGAGTACGGATTCTTTGGCAAAGTCGGCCGGAACGTCAAAAGGAATCATGATTTCGGCTGACCCTCCCGGCGGAATCGATATCTCCAGGACGCCGCTTTGCACAACCACGCCGTCTTGCGCCACCTCCCAATTCAATGGATAGTGACTTAAATCCGTGAACAGGAATCGGTTGGTGATCCTAAGTAGCCGGTTCTGCAAATCAGCCGCTTCAATTTTTACGTCTTGGTAGCATTTCTTCACTTCCAGTAACTTTGGCGTAACCGTCCGGTCGGCGAAGATTAGCCCATTGCCGCAGAAAGTCCCGTCATGCGGCGACTCTCCGAAATCCCCCCCGTAAGCAAGGTATTCTATGCCATCCGGCGTCGTCGTCCGGATCGCTTGATCGACCCAATCCCAGATGAACGCCCCTTGGAGGATTTCATACCGGTGAAACAGATCCCAATACAGATGGAGCCCGCCGCAGGAATTGCCCATCGCATGGCTGTACTCGCAAAGGATGTACGGCTTCTGCGGGTTGTTCTGCGCGTAACGTTCGACATCCGCCGGCTTCACGTACATGGTGGATTCCATGTCACTCGCGGCTTCCGACTTCCTGTAATGGAAGATGCCCTCATAATGGACGAGCCGGGTGGGATCGGCTTGTTTCAGGAAATCGTGCATGGCTATAAAGTTATCGCCGCCGAACGCCTCATTTCCCAGCGACCAAACGATAATGGACGGATGGTTCTTGTCCCGTTGGAGCATGGAGTTGCAGCGGTCGAGGACGTTTTCGCGCCATTCGGGCCGGCTGCCCGGCACATTGAATTCGTTCAGTTCCTTCTGCCCGTATTGCCAGGTGCCGTGCGTCTCCAAATTGGTCTCATCGATCACGTAAAGGCCATATTCGTTGCAAAGCTCGTACCAAAGAGGCTGATTGGGATAATGGGAGGTCCGGACGGCATTGACGTTGTGCGCCTTCATCAGCTCGATATCCCGAATCATGTCCTCTCTTCCAATGGCGCGGCCGGTATCGGGCGAAAATTCATGCCGGTTCACGCCTTTGAACAGGATTCGCTTGCCGTTGATTTTCATCAGGCCTTCCTTCAGCTCGAATTTCCGGAACCCGGTCTTGCAACTGACGGCTTCGAATACTCGGCCCGTCTTGTCCTTCAGAGACAGGACCAGCGTGTACAGATGGGGCGCTTCCGCACTCCATTTCAACGGATCGGAAATCGTCGCCGAGAGTTGTGCCGTACGGGATTCTCCGCTCTGGATGGAAAAGGCGAAGGATAGCGGATTTGTCAAAACGGCTTGTTCGCTTGCGTCAAACAGCTCGGCCTCAACCGTGAATTCTCCGAATTTTTCCCCGTCGCTTACATCGTCTATTGTTACGTCCACCAGCAATTCAGCATCCCGATAATCGGCATTCAGCTCGTTGCGGACGAAGAAATCGAATATATGAACCGGGGAAGGAGAGTACAGATAGACGTCCCGGAAAATGCCGCTAAGCCGCCAGAAGTCCTGGTCCTCCAGCCAGCTCGCATCGCACCAGCGGTACACCTCAACAGCCAGCTTGTTCTCTCCCTCGATCAGATAAGGGGTGATATCGAATTCTGCTGGTGTAAACGTATCTTCGCTGTATCCGGCCAGTTCTCCATTGATCCACACATAAAAGGCAGATTCCACGCCTTGAAAGCTGAGCACGACCGGCCGGCCGGCCCAAGCTTCGGGAACGGTAAACGTCCGGAGATAAGAACCGACGGGATTGTAGGCAGTTGGCGCAAAAGGAGGCCTCAGTTCAGGCTCCGATTCCGACCAGGGATATCGGACGTTCGTATATTGGGGATAATCGTACCCCTGCAGTTGCCAATGGGAGGGAACGGGTATTTCCGCCCAGCCGCTGGAATCGTAGTCGGTTTCGTGGAAGGACCTGATCCGCCGATCCGGCGTTTCGGCAAAAGCAAACTTCCAAACCCCGTTCAAGGAATAATAGAAAGGGGACGAAGCAGGGTCGCAGGCAAGAGCATCCGATGGGGACGGAAAGGGCATCATCGAAGCATGGGCCGGGAGTCGGCCAAGCTGGAAGATGTCCGGGTTGTTGTTCCATTCGGGATACCCGTTAGAGGGAGGCGTATAAACCAGTTTTTTGCGCATAGTTAAAACACCTTTCTTATTCGATGATATAATATTGTCATTATACGATTGGATGATCCTATATAAAATAAAGAATATTAGCGTACTATATCAAAATATGAAACTAAGGAGGGGCTGCAGGTGAAGGATGCATTCCTGTTCTCCCGGACGGAAGAGACTACCGGGCTTCCTGTCTTTATGACGACGGTCGGGTATTGGCGGCATCAATCGGAAACCGACCGGCCCTCGGGATTTCCCGATTATCAATTGCACCAGGTCCTCAGCGGCCAGGGCAACCTGAGGTTGGGGGAAGACGAATACCTGGTGGGTCCGGGAGACGTATTCTTCCTGTTTCCGGGAATTCCCCATCGTTACATGCCCGTCAGCACGCAATGGGAAATGGCTTGGGTGTCGTTTCAAGGGAGGGAATCAAACCACTTGCTTTCCTACGCAGGGATCAACAGTTCCGGGGTAGGCAAGCTGCGTTCCGGGACTCTCCTAAAGGGGCTTGAGCGGATGCTTTCGATGGAAGGGAAGGAGGCGGGAGAATTCGAAGTTGAATGCTCCAAACAGCTCTACTCCTTGTTCCTGGACCTAAAAAAGCTCCTCATCGAGCCGGCGGGCCGAAATGAGGACTTGGAACGGATGAAGCCGGTGCTCCGGTATATCGCACAACACTTGCATCGGCCATTGCCGCTTGCCGAGCTGGCCGAAATCGCCTCGGTTTCACCCCAATATTTATGCAGGCTGTTCCAGAAAACGATGAAAATGAGGCCGCTCTATTACGTGAATCAGGAGCGCATCAGCCTAAGCAAAAAACTGATGTTCAGCGAACGGAACAAAAAGATTTACGAGATCGCCCACCAGGTCGGCTACGAGAATTCCAGTTATTTCTGCGCGGTGTTTAAGCGGCATACCGGTATGAGTCCCGAGGACTTCAAGAAGCTGCACGGGCTGAATCCGTGAACATGCCTTAAAGCCCGGAAACCTCATCACCGCAATTACGATCGCGGCGAAAAGGTTTCCGTATAAAACAGCTCAAGCGTCAGGTGATCGTTGTAGTTTCCGAATCCTTTTCCGAACAACGTTAATCCCCCAATATGCAAGGCATCGTCTTCGACGGATAACCGGAATGTCCATTCCTTCCGTTTCAAGTCGATGTCCTGCAATTTTATGCCCGACAATTTGAGCCCGTCCATAAAAGTGCCTTCGTCCGTGATGCGCAGCCGTTTCAGAAGCCCATACTGGTTCGTGTAAGGAGACCACCAGTCCGGTGTGAATTTTCCTTGCCGGTCGCCGTAGTCCCCGGGACTGGTCCAGGTGCCGACGTTGACTCCGTTGAACATGAAGGTGATATCGGATGGGTAGTTATTATTGACCGCCGGGGCTTCCGAGGCAATTTCCATGGTTAATATCAGCTCCGCCGGCTGCTCGCTGGACAGCAAATAGTTCGGTGCCTTGTATTCAATGAACCCTTTGCCGAACCACAGAACGGCGGCGTCGATGCGCTCCGGGTCCCAGAAATAGCGCGGGTCGTCGAAGCTGCCGATGATCTTGTCCATGGTTGCCAGGCCGCAGGTCGGTTCGATGTGGAAATCGGAATAGTGCCCAACCGGGATTTCAACCCGGTGGCTCTTGCGCCCGGAGGGTCCGCCCCTCAGGAATTGAATTTCAGCGCCGGTTACGGCGAGAGAACAGATTTTTTGCAAGCCGCTTTTTCCCGGCATCATCTGCGTTGCGATCAGTCCGGCCTCGGACAGCTTGCGGACATGCATCGTCATAATCGCACTCGATAATCTCGTCGCGCTTGCCAGGTCTTTAATATTCATCGGCCGCTCGGCCAGCAAACGCAGGACATGCAGGCGTACGGGACTAGCAAGCGCTTCGTATACGGGAAGGGATGTTTCCGTTAGATCAAGATTCATTAAGGGTCCGCCTTATTATCAATTTGGTTAATAATTATATTAACTATGTTCCGGTCCTTTAGCAAGAAGATATGTGATTAAGGTCATTTTTGTGAAAAATCAATTGACTATTCCTCCAATTGTTGCCTATAATATTTATAAAAATATGAATTAATTAATAAATATATTAACTAAGGAGTGAATCGATAATGACGTTACAAGGTGTGCTGAACGCCGATCGTGAACAAGGAAGTATCAACCGAAACATTTACGGACATTTTTCCGAGCATTTGGGAAGATGCATTTACGAAGGCATTTGGGTTGGCGAGGATTCACCGATTCCGAATACCAACGGAATTCGAAACGATGTTTTGGAAGCGCTTAAGCAGATCAAAATTCCCGTTCTCCGTTGGCCGGGCGGATGTTTTGCGGATGAATACCACTGGAAGGACGGCATCGGACCGAAGGAAACGCGCAAAGAGATGATCAATACCCATTGGGGCGGCGTGGTCGAGAACAACCATTTCGGGACCCACGAGTTCATGGACCTGTGCGCCCTGTTGGAGTGCGAGCCTTATATCAACGGGAATGTGGGCAGCGGCACGGTGCAGGAAATGTCCGAGTGGGTCGAGTACCTGACATTCGGCGGGAAATCTCCGATGTCCGAGCTTCGCAGCCAAAACGGGCATCAAGAGCCCTGGAAAGTGACCTATTTCGGAGTAGGGAACGAAAATTGGGGCTGCGGCGGCAACATGCGTCCCGAGTATTACGCGGATTTATACCGTCGTTATCAAACCTATGTCCGGAATTACGACGGCAATATCATTCACCGGATTGCCTGCGGTCCGAATTCGGACGATTATAACTGGATGGAAGTGCTGATGCGCGAAGCCGGGCGGTTTATGGATTCCATTACGCTCCATTACTATACCCTTCCCACCGGCAACTGGGCCGACAAAGGGGAAGCGACGGGATTTGACGAAGCGGCCTGGTTTGCGACGCTGAAAAAGGCGCTGCACATGGACGAATTGATCGCTCGCCACAGTACGATCATGGATAAATATGATCCGGAAGGCCGGGTCGGACTCATTGTGGATGAATGGGGCACCTGGTATAACGTAGAGCCGGGAACGAACCCGGGCTTCCTCTATCAGCAAAACAGTATCCGCGATGCGTTGGTGGCGGGATTGACGTTCCACATTTTCCATAAGCACAGCAGCCGGGTTCGGATGGCGAACATCGCTCAAACCGTTAACGTCCTTCAAGCCGTCATTTTGACGGAGGGAGAGAAGATGATGCTGACTCCGACCTATCATGTGTTCGATATGTATAAGGTTCACCAGGACGCCGAATTGCTGGATCTCTCGCTCGACGGCGGCAGCTACAAGCTGGGCGGGGAAGAGATTCCGGCCGTAACGGCTACGGCATCCCGCGATGCGCAAGGGGCGATTCATATCAGCTTCTGTAACCTCCGGACGGAATCGGCAAGCGAGGTGAAGCTTGACCTTCGCGGTTTGGCTTCGGGCGAGCTATCGATAACGGGCACCACGCTTGCAGGCGACAAAATAGATGCCCACAATACGTTCGAGCAGCCGGAAGCCGTCGCGCCGAGAGCGTTCACCGACTTCTCACTGGAAGACGGCACGTTGTCCGTGACTTTGCCGGCCATGTCGGTAACAACGCTGGAACTGGCGGTAAAAGCGTAGGCTGTCATGGCGGACACCTCCTGTAAAGCCTGCCGTAACGATTACAAGGTTTCCGATGCGCAGATGGAACGCTTGCTCAAGACGACGATGTTCGCTCCGGAGCGGCGGGTCAGCGATGCCCAGTATCAGGATCGGCTGGAGCGCTGCCGTTCCTGTCCGAAGCTGATCGACGGGGCAACCTGCGCGGCCTGCGGTTGCATTATCCCCGTCATTGCCTGGCTGAAGGAGCGGTCCTGCCCGCTGCCGGGCGGCGGATTGTGGAGTGCTGCAGGGCAAGACGGTGGACAATAACATTCCCGCCCCGCTAAAGCTGGCGACCAAAGAATAGCCGAGCATTCCCGAAATTGAACACTCCCGGATAAGGCATCTATCTTCAAGCCTGTCCGGGAGTTTTTGCTATGCTCCCGTTCCCCGGTGAATCGGATAAAAATCACCCTAAAATCCATGAAATTTCCTACCTGTATTTGCCTGCTTTCACGGTATTATTAAAGTTGGAGGAGTTTTATATGCTTCCGCCCTAGGCTTAACGGAGAGGAATGAGTGTCTACGAATATGATTTTTAATCGATTTAAAAATGTGACCTTCAAAAACAGAATCATATTCATTTTCCTGATCAGCAGCTTGACCCCGTTTATTTGCCTCGGTTTCCTTTCTTTCTTTACGATCGATTCGATTATCGGGAACAAGGTGGAGAGCGCGCTTCAGAGCAATTTGAAACAGGATCTAATGACGCTGGAAAACACGTTGAACAACATGAGCCACGTTTCGCAGCAACTGGCCTACGGCGGCGGAACGAACCGGCTCATCGAACAACTGGGGGTCGAGCAAGAGCCGTACGAGCGGGTGCGTCTGGTCAATGAAATCCGAAGCGAGTTGAACGTCATTACGTTTTCGAATCCGAATGTCGGCCTGGTGATGTATTATTATCCGGATAATCATTCCTACGATTTCGAAAATTTCAGGGTTAGGGGAAACTTCGCACAGGAGGAACTCCCCGTACTTGCGGAGTATACGGACATTTCATATTACGGACCCCATCCCAGTTATAACGGTTCGATCAATCAGTTCGTGTTCAGCATCATGAGGAAAGTGAATTTGCCGGATCGGAACGTCTACTTATATATTGAATCGGGCAGAAATGCGCTCAAGTCCTTATTCGCGCCCCAGAACCAGAAGGAGAGCCCGCGCCGCCTGTTGCTGTTGGATGACTCGGGGCGCATCGCATTCAGCGAGGTTCCGGAGGCGTTTGCCGAAAACACGTTGTTTCCCGGAGTGAATTCGAAAGCGCTGTCAGGGTATTCGGGCCGCTATTTTTGGAACAGGGAAATCAGCAATCAGGGCTGGAGTGTCGTATCCGTGTTGCCGGAACGGGAGCTGAATAAAGAGCGGAACCGCTGGTTAGCCCAAATTACCGGCATTTTTCTGATTTTTATTTTTGTCGCCGTCCTGTTCGCCTGGTTGTTATGGAAAATGGTCTACCGGCCGCTGGACAAATTCCATACCGAAATTAAATCCCTGATCCACTCGAATGCGAAGGAGCATACGGAATTAACGCTGATTCCGGAATTCGATTATTTGCTCTATCAGACCCGGAACATGAAGGGGAAAATATGGGCGCTTTACAAGGAGATCGAGCAGAAAGAAAAGCGAAGGGCCGATTTGGAAGTAGAAAAACTGTTGTACCAAATTAATCCTCATTTTCTGATGAACACTTTAGATACGGTGCATTGGCTTGCGCTAATGAACGGACAGCACGAAATCGACAAGCTGGTGCTCAGCCTGAACAAGCTATTGTATTATAATTTGGGGAAAATGGGCGAAACCTCGACCGTTGGCGACGAGATCGAGGCCTTGAAGGAATATTTGCAACTGCAGCAAATCAGATACGATTTTGAGTTTGATGTGGAAATCGATGCGGATGAGCAGTGTCTCACTTTGCAGAGCCCCAGATTTCTGTTGCAGCCGTTGGTGGAAAATGCCCTGTATCATGGGGTTAGCGATGACGGATACATTTAAGTATTTTAGCCGATTGTTCCGGGAGCAAGTAGGGCTCTTGCCCAGCGAGTACCGGCAAATGAAACGGCTCGGCGAAGCGGTGAAGGCGATGGCGGCGCTTAGCTTCACCCTTCCGGGTCTGCCGCTGATTTATTCGGGGCAGGAAGGCGGGCTGGACCACCGGCTCCAATTTTTCGAAAAGGACGAAATTTCATGGGACGATCTCTCCATGCAGGATTTCTACCGGGAACTGGCCGACTTGAAGCACGACAATCCGGCCCTGTGGAACGGAAAAGACGGCGGCCCGTTTCACGCCCTGGAAGCGACTGAAGAGCAGTTGCTTGCTTTTGAAAGAACACAGAATGGCAATGTGGTGATCGTAATTATGAATTTATCCGCGGAAAACGTGAACGGCGTTGTGAGCATGGATTCCGTTGCCGGCACGTATCATGCCTATCCCGAGGGGACGGAAATGAGTCTGTCCGAGGAGCATTCGGTAGAATTAGGCCCCTGGGAGTATCGGATTTACACAAAATAGTAGTGATTTTTCAGGTAGTTTTATAGCGCGAAGAGTATGGGACGATCCCCCACTCCTCGCGTTTTCCTTGCAGTGCAGGGGGATGTCGAATAATATTTCCTTTTCCTATATAGTTATAGATATGTATTAAAATCGGGAGGCGGCATGAAAGAAAAACTTGAAAAATATGTTGTGATTACGGGAGCAAATTCGGGAATCGGTAAAGCGGCGGCGTTAAAGTTTGCGGCAGAAGGATACCGCGTCATTATGGCTTGCCGAAACATGGAGGCCGGAAATGTCGCTCGGCATGAATTGATTGCGAATTCCGGCAATTCCGACGTTGACTTGATGAAGGTGGATTTGTCATCCTTCGAATCGATTCGCAACTTTTGTTCAGCTTACAAAGCCAACTACCCGCGGCTCGATATTTTAATCCACAATGCCGCTTACTTGAGCCATGGGGAAAAGGAGTACAAGCTCAGCGCGGACGGGATCGAATTGTCATTTGCCGTCAATACGTTCGGGCCCTTCCTGATGACCCGGCTGTTGGAGGAGCACTTTGCCGAATCGCAAGATCCGAGAATCCTTCATGCGTGCACGACCAATATCAAACATTTTTTCGATCCCAAAAGGATCATCGATTTCGATAATCTGCGCGGAGAATATCGGGATACCCGGCCTTATAGCGTCTACAAGATGTATGGGGATTCCAAGATGGCGCTGCTGCTGTTGAACTTTAAACTGGCGGAAGAATATCGAAGCCGGGGAATTAAAGTCAATGCCCTGCAAATTAACCGCGTTAAAATTTCGCCTGAGACCCTTCAAAAGATGAGCCCGCTGTGGAGAACATTGGCCAAGGCGCAAAATCTCATTAATCCGATGCCCGCCGGCATGGCTGAAACCTATTTCCATATTTGCACCTCGGATGAAATGAAGGATGTGACAGGCCGGCTTATTAACCATATGAGAGAGTGCATACAGCCCGCTTCAAACGAGAAAGGCTTCTCGCAGATCAAGAATCTGTTCGGATCCCAAAGTTATCCAAGTTATGCCGCAGACATCCGGAACAGGGAGAAAATATGGGGATTGAGTGTTGAACTAACCGAAAGGTAACGAAGTCCGGTAGGAAGGAGGGGATATTCTGCTGCGAAGGTTGGAGGATATTTCTCGTGAAGAAGAAGGTGTTGATCATGGTTACTACCCTTGTTGCGCTGCTGCTTGTAATCGTTACATCCGCGAGTTTTTATTTTTATAACGTCGCGGTTGCGCGCGCGGACAAGAGCTTTTTGAACGGCAATCCGGATCTGGAGGTCAGCGCGGATATTGATGAGCTGACGTTTACGAAGAGCGAGGCGTGGTGGGAGGAACGATCTTTTGAGGAGTGGAGCATGGTCTCGGACGACGGGCTGAAGCTGCACGCTTATTATTTGGCAGCCGAATCGAAGACCGATACAACGGTCATCATTGCGCACGGATACAGCGGAAAGGCTACGGATATGGGCAACTTGGCCCAAATGTATGGGGACAAGCTGGGTTATAACGTGCTTCTGCCGGATGCCCGCGGGCATGGGAACAGCGAAGGCAGCTATATCGGATTCGGCTGGCCGGAACGCAAAGATTACGTCAAGTGGATTAATAAAGTCATCGAACACACGGGTGAACAATCTCAAATCGTGCTTCACGGCGTGTCCATGGGCGGAGCAACCGTCCTGATGACGAGCGGCGAGAAGCTGCCATCCAATGTAAAGGCGATTGTAGATGATTGCGGATATACATCGGCTAAGGAACAACTGACTTATCAGTTGAAACGCATGTATCATCTTCCTTCTTTTCCGCTCGTCCAGACAACAAGCTTGTTGACCAAACTTCGGGCGGGGTATTTCTTCGGCGAAGCTTCTTCCCTGAAGCAGGTGAAAAAATCGGTTACGCCGACCTTGTTCATTCATGGCGATGCGGATTTGTTCGTCCCTAGCGAAATGGTGCATGAGCTTTACGATAACGGACCGTCGGAGAAACAGCTGTATATCGCGCCCGGAGCGGGGCACGGCTTGGCCCGTACCGTCGATCCGGAGAAATATGATCAAGTGGTGAAAGAGTTTATCCGGACTTACGTGAAGTAGTCTTTTCACAAAAAAATAGATGAGGTTAATCGATCCGCTCTTGACTTTTGGAATGAATATGTAATATTGTTGTAGCCAATAAACAAATATCAGGCTTTGACCAAAGACATGATTTCCTGCACGGACTGTCCAGAGAGAGTAGCTCAGGCTGAAAGCTGCTCCTGTTACGGTAGTGAAATTACCCCTTTGCAGCCGTGGCGTTGAACCCGCAAAATTTACTTTTACGGCAGTATTCGTCACCGTCCGATCCCCGATACCGGATTCTAATTGAGGTAATTCAAAAAGTCATCTTTTGATCGTGAAGTATTTCCGGGAGAGGAACCGACATTGAATCTTGAATTCAGTTGATCGCTCCGTTGCTCACGTAGGTTTTGCCTACGCTCCGCTACTCACTCCCAAACTTCATCCAACCTTCTCGACGCTGAAAAGCCGACTTTTTGGAATCTTACTAAACGAGGACCATTCATCCGCATCTCTTGGCATATTGCCAGGCGATAGCAGGGCGGAAGGTCGAATTAGGGTGGAACCACGAGCAGAACGCACTCGTCCCTTGGCGGAGAGATGCGTTTTTTTTGCGTCCTGAAATGTTTACAGGAACAAGGTTTCCGCAAAGTAAAGTATCTAACCGACAAGTCATGCGCCCTTTGCGGTAGCTATGATCTGCGTTCAATCACTGAAGAAATGGAGGCTAAAATCATGGAGATCAATGTAAGTTTGCCGGATGGAACAATCAGGAGGGTGCAGCAAGGAACCACCATAGCTCAAATTGCGGAGTCCATCAGCACCGGACTCAGAAAGAACGCTGTCGCCGGTAAGGTCGACGGAAAACTAGTGGATCTAAGTTACCCGATCCCCCAGGACAGCCTCGCCGAAGTGATTACGCTCGATAGCAGCGAAGGGTTGGAAATATACCGGCACAGTACGGCTCATTTAACCGCCCAAGCAATAAAGCGTATATATGGAGAGAAGGCCGTCAAGCTGGGCATCGGACCGGTGATCGAAGACGGGTTTTACTATGACATCGATATCGAAAAGCCGTTGTCCACGGACGATCTTGCCGCCATCGAGGCCGAAATGAAGAAGATTGTGCAGGAAAACCTGCCCATTCTCCGCCGGGTCGTCAGCCGCGGGGAAGCGATACGGATATTTGAGGAACTCGAAGACCCGCTCAAACTGGAACTCATTCGCGATTTGCCTGAAGAATCCATAATCACCATCTATGATCAGGGGGAATTTTTCGACTTATGCCGGGGGCCGCATCTCCCGTCAACAGGCCGGATCAAGGCGTTCAAGCTGCTTAATGTGGCGGGGGCTTACTGGCGCGGCGATTCCAACAAAAAAATGTTGCAGCGGATTTACGGAACGGCATTTCCCAAGCAATCGCAGCTTGAGGAACACCTGCGGTTTATTGAGGAAGCGAAGAAGCGCGACCATCGCAAGCTGGGAAAAGAACTGGAACTATTCATGTTTTCCGAAGAAGCTCCGGGCATGCCCTTCTATCTTCCCAAAGGGATGACGATCCGTACGGAGTTGGAGGATTTCGTACGCGAGCTTCAAAGACAGCGGGATTATGACGAGGTTCGCACACCGTTGATGATGAACAACCGGATTTGGGAAAATTCCGGACATTGGGATCACTATAAAGACAATATGTATTTTACGAACGTGGACGAGACTAAATTTGCGCTGAAACCGATGAACTGCCCCGGGCACATGCTTGTTTATAAAAACAGTCTGCGCTCTTATCGCGACTTGCCGATCCGGATTTCGGAATTCGGCCAGGTGCACCGCCACGAATACTCCGGAGCCTTGAACGGAATGATGCGGGTCCGCACGTTTTGCCAGGACGATGCCCATCTTTTTGTTTTGCCAGAGCAAATCGGGGACGAGATCAGCCGGGTCATTGCGCTGATTGACCATGTATATCAAATCTTCGGCTTCGAATATAAAATTGAATTATCGACCCGTCCGGACGATTACATGGGGTCCGAGGAAATATGGGATGAGGCGGAAAAATCGCTGCAAAGCATTTTGGACCAGCACGGTATACAGTACCGCATCAATGAAGGAGACGGGGCGTTCTATGGGCCTAAGATCGACTTTCACATCACGGACGCGCTCAAACGCAGCTGGCAGTGCGGGACGATCCAACTGGATTTCCAGATGCCCGAGAAATTCGATCTCTCTTATATCGGCGAGGACAATCAAAAACATCGCCCCGTCGTGATTCACCGGGCGGTGTACGGTTCGATCGACCGGTTCATCGGAATGCTGACCGAGCATTATGCAGGGGCTTTTCCGGTGTGGCTGGCCCCGGTTCAGGCGAAGTTGCTGCCGGTTTCGGACAATTATACCGATTACGCTTACCAGGTGAAGAAATCACTGGCGGAGGCCGGAATCCGCGTCGAAGTCGATGCGAGAAACGAAAAGCTCGGCTATAAAATCCGCGAAGCCCAGCTTGAAAAAGTGCCGTACACGCTCGTCGTCGGCGAAAGCGAAAAAACGGCGTCCAGCGTATCGGTAAGGAAGCGCGGAGAAGGGGATCTCGGCTCCTGCGGCATTCCGGAGCTCATCCGGCAGATCCAAGAGGAGATTGCTGCACGAAATTAACTTCAAAATCGGAGGCAATGACATGCGTATATTAGTGCTTGGAGCAGGCGGGGTTGGCGGTTATTTTGGCGGCAGGCTGGCGGAAAAAGGAGCCGAGGTAACGTTTCTGGTACGCAGCGGTCGCAAACAGCAGCTGGACAAGGACGGTTTGGTCATCCGCAGCGTAAACGGCGATGTAACGCTACGGCCCAATACGATCACGGCCAGCGATCCGGCAAATCCTTACGACCTGGTGCTATTTTCAACCAAAGCCTACCACCTGCAAAGCGCAGTGCAAGATTTAAAACCTTTTGTCGGAGAGCAAACGGTGATTCTGCCGCTTCTAAACGGAGTCGCGCATCTGCCGCTTTTAAAGAAGGAATTCGGGGAGGACCGGGTGATCGGGGGATTATGCTTTATTGAAGCGACCTTGAATCAGGAGGGACATGTCCTTCAAACCAGCAAAGATCACTACGTCAAATTCGGCGAGTTTGAAGGGAAGGATACGGAAAGAATCGCCGAGATCGAATCGCTCTTAAGTGGAACGAAGACATCTTTTATCCGCAGCGCTCATATAGAACGGGACATCTGGCATAAGTATTTATTCATCTCAACCATTGCAGGAGTCACTACGCTGATGCAAGCCCCGATCGGTCCGATTCGCGAAAGCGAAGGCGGGGAGAGCTTTATTCGCGATGTATTCTCGGAAACCGAAGCCGTGATGATCGCGCACGGTGCTCCGCTGGCTCAAGACATTGTAAACAAGCATATGGAAACGATGTGGAACTTGTCGTATGACATGAAATCCTCGATGCAGCGGGATATGGAAAAAGGATTTGCTGTCGAAGGAGAGCATCTGCACGGTTACTTGCTGCAAATGGCGAAAGAGCATTCCTTGGAAACCCCATTGATCCGAGCCATTTATCAGAATCTCCAAGTCTACGGGGTGAACGGGTAAGAAGTTTGAGAAGGGGGTTGAAAGATGATACCGGAAGGGAATTTGCAGAGCAATATCGAGCGGTTTTCCGGCTTTGCGGAGCTGTATGATCAACATCGTCCGGAGGCGCCGGAGCTTGTTGCGGATATTTTAACAGCTTACTTGGAAAAAAGACCTGAACTGGTGCTGGATCTGGGCTGCGGTACCGGCTTATCTACCTGGATATGGAGGGACCGGGCGGAACAGATCATCGGCGTGGAACCCAACGACGACATGAGAAGCAAAGCGGAGGAGAAAAGACGTGGAATTTCTGGATCGGACCATGTCTCGTTCGTCTCCGGCTATTCCAACCATTTGGGCGCTTCCGATGCCTCGGTCGATATCATCACTTGTTCCCAGTCGTTTCATTGGATGGAACCGGTGAGCACCTTGAATGAGGCGCATCGTGTTCTCAGACGGGGCGGGATTTTTGCCGCTTATGACTGCGATTGGCCGCCTGTATTAAGCTGGGAGCTGGAAAAAGCATATATGCAACTGACCGGCAAAGCGGATGAACTGATCGAACAAAGTGCTGACCAAGAGAAACAGGCGGTGAAACGCAACAAAAATGAACACCTCAGCTCGTTGGAACAGAGCGGGCTTTTTCGCTACACCAGGGAAATCGTGTTCCACAACAAGGAGACCTGCGATGCCGAGCGTTATGTTGGTTTAGCCTTAAGCCAAGGCGGACTTCAGACGGTGTTTAAGTTGGGTATGACGGAACTGAATCCGGAGATCGAGTCTTTCCGTCATCAGGCCCGGGAATATTTTAACGGAGAAAGCAAAGAGATTCTGTTTAGCTACAGAATGACTCTGGGAATCAAATAGAGCATTAAGACAAATTGTGATTTGTAGTGCATATATTACCCTGAAATGGAAAACATGGGAATTGAGGGGGTGATCATTTGGACATTGCACTCGATGCTGACCAAGTAATCAACAGGATTAAAGAATTGCAAAGAAACGGGGTCTCCGTCAGCAAAAAGCAAGTGAAGCAATCCGATCCTCAATTGATGCGAAGCGCTTTGTTTTATTTTCCAAGCTGGGAACATGCCTTGAAAAATGCAGAGATTGTATAGAATAATAAATCTTAGCCGATAAGTACCCGATAGTTCCGGGGCTTGTCGGTTTTTTCTTTGATACGGGCAGGAAGGGGAAGTATAATTTTAACTATATAAGAATCTTTCATTTCATGAAAAAAGGTGAGGTCATGATTCAATCCATCATTCTATTTGTGCTTGCCGGCATTGCCGAAATCGGCGGAGGCTATTTGATTTGGTTATGGTTGAGAGAAGGAAAGAATTATGGATACGGAGTTATTGGCGCTTTGATTCTTGTGCTGTACGGCATTATACCTACCTTGCAGAAATACCCTTCCTTCGGCAGGGTATATGCGGCTTACGGCGGGGTGTTCATTATTCTGGCGGTATTATGGGGATGGGCCGTGGATAAAAAAGCGCCGGATTTGTTTGACTGGATCGGAGCGGCAATTTGTCTTATCGGGGTTTCCGTCATGTTGTGGTGGCCGCGTTCATCTTGAATTTATTTCGGAGGAGCGTATGATTAGTAGATGACTACCGTAAGAATCGAAAGGGTACATCGAGCATGAGCGTAAACAGCATGACTTCATTTTTTGAACGGAAACATAGCCAGCTTGGCGTAGCATTGAACGAAATTCAGAAGCAGGCGGTGCTCCATACCGAGGGGGCCGTCCTGCTTCTTGCATCTCCGGGATCGGGGAAAACGACGACGATGATTATGCGGATCGGTTATTTGATTACCGAACAAGGCGTACAGCCTTCCCGGATCAAAGCGGTGACATTCAGCCGTGCCTCCGCGAATGATATGAAGGAACGGTATCTGCGCTTTTTTCCCGAACTTCCGCCGGTGCAGTTTTCCACGATTCATAGTCTGGCCTATGAAGTGGTTCGGGAGCATTTCCGCAAAACCGGGGTCCCCTATCAAATGATTGAGGGAAGCGGCGATCAGGAGCGGGCGGAACAGAAAGGGCCTGAGCAGGTCCCATTGCACAAGAAAGCCATTTTGCGCCAGATTTTTAAATCGGTGACCGGGGAAAATATGACGGATGATCAAATGGACGAGCTGACGACCTATATCAGTTATGTCAAAAACAAAATGCTCCCCCCGGAAAAATGGGGAACCGTGAAGACCGGGATTCCAAACGCCGAGGTCATCCTGAGTGAGTATGAGTCCTTCAAGCAGTCGGGGCACCCTAGTCTATTGATCGATTTTGACGATATGCTGACTTTGGGCAACGAGATTTTGGAGCGGGATGCGGTCCTCCTGGGAAAATATCAAGGGAAATACGATTATATTTTAACGGATGAAAGTCAGGATACGTCGCTCGTTCAGCATGCGATGATAGAAAAGCTGGCCCGTAAACACGGCAATCTTTGCGTAGTGGCGGACGATGATCAGTCCATCTATAGCTGGCGAGGAGCAGAGCCCACTTATCTGCTGAACTTCCGGGAGGCATTCCCCGGTGCGGCGATTCTGTTTATGGAGCAAAATTACCGTTCAACCCCACAAATCGTGAATACGGCTAATGAGTTCATTCGGCGGAACAAGAACCGGTATAACAAGAATATGTTTACGGAGCGGAGCGAAGCGGGGGAGCCGATCGGAATGAGGACCTTTGCCGACTACAAGTCGCAGACCAGGCATGTGGTGGAGGAAATCCGGAAATCGGACAAGCTCTCCGAAGTCGCGGTCCTTTACCGCAACAACTCTTCCTCCGTCGCACTGATGAACGCGCTGGACCGGGCGGGAATTCCGTTCTATATGAAGGATACCGATAACCGCTTTTTCTCCCACTGGGTGGTGGAAGATATACTGAATTTTATGCGGATGACCTTTACCGACAAGCGCCCGGACATTCTGGATAAAATTCATTTAAAGATGGCCGGGTATATCAGCAAGCAACAGATGGCGGCCCTCAAGGAAATTCAGAACAACGGGTCCGTCTTCGATAATCTGCTGAACCATGTGAAGCTGCAGGATTATCAGCGGGGGCTGATCCAGGCCAACCGGGACATTTTCCGTGAAATGAGCGGCATGCCGCCGCTGCAGGCGATCCGCGTCATCCGCGAGCGGCTCGGTTATGAGAAAGCCCTGGATAAAATGTGCGAATGGCTCGGGTTTCGCAAGGAGTTTTTGATCGGAATTTTGAACACGCTGGAAGATATCGCGGATACGCTGGACACGATGGAAGAGTTCGCGAACCGGTTGAAGGCGCTGGAATCGGCCCTGAAAACTTCGAAAAGAAGAAAGGACGCCAATGCCGTCACGTTATCTACTTTTCACAGCGCAAAAGGGTTGGAATTCGATAAAGTGTATATGATCGATCTGGTCGACGGCATCATCCCTTCTTCCGAAGATATTAAGAAAAACGCCACAGGCGATGAGGCGCTGATGGAGGAAGCCGTCCGCCTGTTCTACGTCGGGATGACTCGGGCCAAGTCGCAACTGGAACTGTTGACTTATCAGGAGCGTGATGGGGAAAAAGTCGCCGAGTCGCGCTTCGTCTCTCATATCCGGTCCATCGTGAAACCGGCGTCCGAGGGTGGAGAACAAGAGGTCGAAGCGGCCGCTTTTCTGGCGGGGGACCAAGTCCGGCATCGGGTTTTCGGGCAGGGTGAAGTCCGCAGCCGGCATGGCGACCTGATCGACATCGCGTTCGAGCAGGGGGTAAAGACGCTTTCCGTACAGACCTGCGTCGAGATGAGATTGCTGGAGCGGGTTTGAGCGGGAAATAAAACAAGGGAATAGACGGGAGGATAAGGCATTGGCTATAACAGTGAAACAGGTCCTGGAGGCTTTACGGGCAGGGGCGGATTATGATTCCTTGCCTGAAACGGTGGACCGACTCTTGGCCGGGGATGAGGATCACGCCGTTCAAGGCATCGCCGTCACGTTCATGGCAACACAAGAAGTGATTGAACAGGCCGCCGCTCAAGGGGCTAACTTGATCCTATCGCATGAAGGGGCTTTTTATCGCCATAGGGAGTCCGAAGGCTGGCTTGAACGGGATCCCGTAGGCCGGGATAAACGGAGTGCGATGCACCGTTCGGGCGTAACGATTTTTCGCCTCCATGACTACATACATCGGTACAAGCCGGATATGATTACGCAGGGACTGGTGGAAAAGCTCGGCTGGACGCCGCATGTCGATGCCTATTCAACGGTGTCTGTGACGCTGAGCCTTCCTCCCATGAATCTGCGCGACGTTGCCGGACATATCAAAGCCAGGTTGGGATTACCCTCCGTACGCGCAGTCGGCGACGGCTCCATGATCTGTACCCGCGTCGGTTTGTTGGTAGGCTACCGGGGAGGAGGGGATACGGCCATCCCGCTGTTCGAGAATGAGCAGCTGGACCTGATTATTGCCGGTGAAGGACCGGAATGGGAAACCCCGGAATACGTAAGGGACGCGGTCTACCAGGGGAAAAAGAAAGCCTTGATCCTGCTGGGCCACGCCCCGAGCGAGGAACCCGGAATGGAACTGCTGGCCGCGCGCCTGCAAAGCCTCTATCCGGAAGTGCCGGTGCATTTTATCGCCCAGAGTCCGCTTTTTCAGCTGTATTAATGGTCGGAAATAAGGATTGACACCCGGTATAAGCCGATCTATACTACCAGTAAATGGAGCACATCAACAGAAGGGCAATGCCTGACTTTTCATTCGAGCGAATGACGAGCACAACCCCGGGAAGGACTTGGGGATGTGCTCTTTTTTATTTTTATGAATCGAAGGAGGAAGAAAGAAATGATTAAGGAAGCCATTTATCATCGTCCCAAAAACAGTTACGCCTATGCATACGACGCCAACACGCTGCATATCCGGCTTAGATCAAAGAAGGACGACTTGACGGACGTGGAGCTGATTCATGGAGATCCGTACCGGTGGGCCGAAGGGCATATGCTGTCGGACAAATTGCCGATGGCCAAAATGACGTCCGATGAGCTGTTTGACTATTGGTTTATCGCGATCTCGCCGGAAAATAACCGGTTTGTTTACCAATTCGAAGTGACGGACGGTAACGAAACCTGGGTTATGGGCGAAATGGGATTCACGCAGGACCTGGAGGACAACCGGTTTTTCCGCTTTCCGTATCTCAATGCCATCGACGTGTTCGATGCGCCGGCTTGGGTGAAGGACACGGTATGGTATCAAATTTTTCCGGAACGTTTTGCCAACGGCAATCCGGAACGGAAGACCAATACGAACGGAGTATGGGGGGATGTCCCGAAGCCAGACAGTTTCTTCGGCGGCGATTTTGAGGGGATCATTCAGCATCTGGACTATTTGGCGGAGCTGGGGATTTCGGGCATTTACATGACCCCGATCTTCGAGGCGCCGACCAATCATAAATACGACACGATCGATTATATGAAAATCGACCCGCAGTTCGGCGATAAGGAAACGTTCCGGCAGCTGGTTAAAGCTTGCCATGAACGCGGAATCCGGGTCATGCTCGACGCCGTGTTCAATCATTCCGGGTACGGCTTTGCGCCGTTTCAGGATGTCCTTAAGAACGGAGCGTCCTCCCGGTACGCGGACTGGTTTCATATGATCGGCTTCGGGGAGGAAGAAGGGGATCATCCGGCTTATGAGTCGTTTGCTTTTACGGATAACATGCCTAAATTGAAAACGAGTAACCCTGAGGTAAAAGAATATCTTCTCGGCGTAGCGAAATACTGGATCGAGGAGTTTGACATCGACGGCTGGCGGCTGGATGTGGCGAATGAGGTGGACCATAAATTCTGGCGCGAATTCCGCAACACCGTGAGAGCGGCGAAAGACGATGTCTACATTATCGCAGAAATTTGGAATGACGCCATGCCTTGGCTACAGGGCGACCAATTCGACTCGGTGATGAACTATCCGTTTACCGAGGCGGTTATCGATTTTATTGCCAAGGGCAAGATCGGCGCAACGCGGTTCGGCAATTTGCTTACAAGCCATCTTCAGTTATATCCCGAAAATGTCAGCGAAGTGATGTTTAACCTGCTCGGCAGCCATGATACGGCGCGGGTTCTGACCCAGTGCGGGGATGACACCTCGAAGCTGAAGCTGGCCTTCCTGCTGCTCTTTACGTATCCCGGCAGCCCGTGCATTTATTACGGCGACGAAGTCGGCTTGACGGGCGATGGGGACGATTTTGCCTATTACCGCAGCTGCATGGAATGGGATCCGAAGAAGCAGGATCAGGATTTGCTCGACTCCGTCAAACGGCTGATTGCCATCCGCAAGAGCCATCCGGCCTTGACCGCAAACTCCCGGCTTCAGGTGTTGAAGAGTGACGATGCCTCCGGTCTGTTTGTCTTTTCGAGAAGTCAAGGCGACGAGGAAATTGTGGTAGCTCTGAATAACGGAGAAGAGCCGGTGACAGTTCCGGTGCCTTCCGATTGGCAAGCCAAGAAAATTTCTGATCTGTGGACCGGACAGGGTATCCCGTCGGAACCGGGAATTGTGGATTGTGTGTTGGAACCGAAACAATTCCGTATAATAACTATCAACAAATAAACAGTTTATTCACATTATTCACATCCCCGACTGTGCACAAGTATCGAATAACTGGATAACTATTAATAATATCTGGATAACTTTGTGGATAAGATGGTGAAATTCGTGGGGGTCCCGTGGAAAGCGGTGACAAGCCTGTCGTGGACCGGGAATATGTCGTGAATAACTTGCGGATTTCTGCGGCTAGGATGGATATCTAGCAACCATTTTTTTGGAAAATTCTCGAATATTTCACAAGTATCCATGGAATAGGAGATGGGGATAGGTACGGAAAGTCTTTTTCGGAGCCGGTTGGTTCGGGGATGTGTATAAATACAAAATCAGCTCCCAAAATGACTGATTTGGCCTAGTCGAGCGAGGATAGAGATTGTACCTTGTAAGTTCCATTGGAAAATTCCAACGAGGCTATCGATAAACAGCATTTTTCAAAGGTTATATTGGAAATATCCAAGTAAAAAGGGCCCGAATGGGCCCTTTTGCTTTAAACAGCCGAGCTTCATTGGAAATTTCCAACGAAGCTGCGGCAATTTGCGCTACGGTGCTAACTTCATTGGAATATTCCAATGAAGATGCCGTGCTCTTATATGCTTTATAACCTCGCCCTCCGGTTTTGATTCCGAATGCGGCGTCCACCTTCATTACTTCTCCTGCTGTAACTCCCGCAACCAATTTTTTACCGGTTCCGGTCCCCGGATCATGCCGAACACTTTCACATTCTCAAAGGTCTCCTTAGCCAATTCCAGCGTGACATCATTGGATAGGATAAGCGCCCCCACCAGCTTTACATTCAACCGTTTTCCGACGCTTTTCAGATCCTCCAGCTCGCTGCGGCTAAATTGCGCTACCCCGAAAACGAAAAATTTCTCCTGTTTATACTGGTTGATCTCGTGGCTGTGCGAATCGATTTGGTTACGAATAGCAATGCGAATAAAATCCGTCCGGTTGGAATAGAAGCCCTGATCGACCAGCAAATCGATTTGTCCCAGATCGACAGGCCCTAAATTGATCGTGATTTTCTCCAAATCTGCCATGCATCTTCCCCCAATCATTACAACTAATATGCCTGAAATCTTTTTACTCTGTCAACTCAAGACCTCCTTTGGCTAAAAAAACAATATTGCGCAAAATGGGGGATTGTGGTAGATTGGATTCCATACGGATGGTTTACGGATGTCCATGGGATGTTCAGTGGATGGTTCGTAAGTGATTTAAATATGGGAGGATTGACGCAGATGGAAACAAAATCTACGTTTCGTCGCTTGCTTGGCTATGCGTATCGTTACAAGTTAACTTACCTGATCTTAGGGATTACGATGATTGTCGGAGTAAGTCTCGATTTAGTCATCGCCTGGTACTTGAATCAGATCACCAATGCCGCGGTAGGAGCGAATTCCTCGGCATGGCCTTTTCTTATCGGTGCGGGGGCCGTAATTTTAGTATTTACCGTTATCAACGGCTATGTGGACATCTATTTCAAAACCCGTGTTTCCTCGAAAATCCGCAACGATATCCGGCTTGGCACGCTGGAAAAACTATTGTGTCTTCCTGCGGAGTATTACCGTAAAAATCATTCGGGTGAGCTGTTGTCCCGGCTGACCAGCGATAACCAGGCTATTGGCCAAGCCTGCAGCGAAACGCTGATTACGCTAATTCGCAACCCATTGCTTGCGCTGCTATCCTTCATTTATTTGCTGACGTTGAATTGGAAGTTGGCGTTGATTTGTATTTTTATCGGTCCGGTGACTATGCTGATCGGCGGATTGTTCGGCAAAATGCTTCGCCGAAACTCGAACGAACTACAGAACGCGATTGCCGAAATGACTTCCCGGATTCAGGAGATAATCGGGTCCAGCTTTGTTTTCAAATCATTCGGACTGGAAGGAAAGCTGCTTCAAATTTTCCGGGGTAAGAGTAATGAGGTGAGCCGGGTCGAAATTCACGGCGGGAAAATAGTCGCGTCCGTTACCGGGGCCGCAACCGGGATTGGCATTCTGGCATTTATAGTTACGTTTATTACCGGAGGGTATTTTGTCGCCCGGGGGGATATGGCCGTGGGCGGGCTGATTGCCTTTATTCAATTGATGAACCATCTGACCTGGCCCTTTACGGGATTGGCTTCGCTCTGGGGAGATCTTCAGCAGGCCATCGGCGCGGCGGACCGGATTTTTAAAGTGCTTGATGAAAAAGCCGAATATCACTCCATCCCTGAGTCTCTAGAGTCAAAGCCAGGTTTCCAAAGCATGGAACTTCGCCAAATCACCTTCGGGTATGACCGGGACCGTCCGGTATTGCATGAGATATCGCTGACAGTAGAAGCAGGTAGGACCATTGCCATAGTGGGACCGAGCGGCGGGGGAAAAAGCACCTTGTTCGGTCTGCTGCTCGGCCTATCCCGACCGCAGCAAGGGGAGATTTTCATGAACGGGAGAGAGGTGCGGGACATGGAATTACACGAGCTGCGCAACTATTTTTCCGTGGTGCCTCAGGAGAACTGCTTATATTCGGGAACGATCCGGGACAATATTGCGGACGGGAAACGGGGTGCGACGGAGGAGGAAATTATCCGGGCCGCCGCCGATGCCAATGCGATAGAATTTATCCGGCAGTTGCCGGAGGGGTTGGAGACGGAAGTAGGCGAGGGAGGTTCCAATCTGTCCGTGGGACAGCGGCAGCGGATTGCGATCGCCAGGGCATTGCTAAGAAATGCGCCGGTCTTGTTGTTGGATGAAGCCACTTCTTCGCTCGACAACGAATCCGAACGATTGGTCCAGGAGGCTTTGTCGCGCCTGAAATCCGAACGTACCGTCATCGTGATCGCCCATCGGTTGTCCACGATTCGCCAGGCGGATCAAATCTTCGTCATGGATCAAGGCAGGGTTATCGATCAGGGAACCCATGAGGAGCTTATGGCTTCGGGAGGATTATATGAAAAGCTGCATCACGGCCTCGCCGTGTGATTCGGCATAGGGATATGCGATTGGCAGCAACATACCTATGGTGCGCTATTACTCATGCTGTCGGCATAGATCTTTGAAACGCCTTACATTAAGATCTCTGGTATGAGGTCCGTATCGCCCTGAATTTTATCTATTCTTCTGCGTCTCCCGGCATATAGGTGCAATTTGACAAAAATAACGGTTAGGGAGTAGAATCCATTTAACGAATTACTTAAACGTATAAGTGAAATACATTAAACGTTTAAGTTATTCTAATATTGGAGAGGCAGGGTGGTTGTGGAAATGAAAATCGTCAAATTATCTAATGTTTATTCAAAGTATCTGGACAACTCTCGAGATATTTATATTTATTTGCCCCCTTCATATGACGAAACGGTCTCGAAGCGTTATCCTGTCCTGTACGCCCATGATGGACAGCATATGTTCGCCGCTGATGAGAAGGGCGGCTCGTGGGAGATGCACCATACTGCGGAGCGGCTAAGTCGTGAGGGTCATATGAAGGAAATTATTATTATCGCCATATCCTCTATATCCGATCAGCGAGTATCTGAATATTTTCACGATAATCCAGGGGTAGGGGAAGCATTCCATGCTAAATGCAAGGGGGAGCTATACGAGCTATTCGTAATCGAGGAGGTAAAGCCGATGATCGACGGACTGTTCCGCACTATGCCGGATCGGGAGAATACGGCATTGATCGGCTCTTCGGCAGGAGGTCTCATCTCTTATCATATCGCTTTCCGGAGACCGGACATATTCGGTCAGGTCGCGATAATGTCCCCTTTCTTCGTGCATGCGGTTGTGAACGAGCAAGGGGACGGGACGGGTAACCAAGACCCGATCAGCGAGATGAAAATTTACCGTCGCTTTTCGGGCAAGCCGTCTGTCCGGGTGTGGCTGGATATCGGCGGGGTGGAAGGTACGATTATGGTGCGGCATGTTCGGGAATTTGCCGATGAACTCATTGGGCAGGGCTTCAAGCCCGGGGACGATCTGATGTTTCTGCTGGATGCAGATGCAGGGCATTCCCAGGCGGATTGGGCAAAACGGCTGGCCAACCCGCTGCTTTATCTGTTCGGTTATATTGGTCGTCCTCAAAGCGTGGAAATTGAAGGCAGAAGGGAAATCGGTTTAAGGGGACAGAGGACGTATCTTTATCCAAAGGTAACGTTTAATACAGGCTTCCAGATGAGCCTGCTTACAGCCGAATATGCAGTCGATCATCCCAAAGTGTTGGAGATAGAAAAAGATGGCGCTTTGGTTCCTCTTACTGTAGGAACGGCTGAAGTATCTGTCCGGTATGAAGGTGTGACCTCCTCGGCCAAAATCGAGGTTGTCCCGGAATTGTCGGACATGGTGGAGATTGGAATTTGCGTAACCGTTCCTGCGGCCACGCCTGCCGATGCCCAAATACATGCCGGGTTTGAAATACCGAAGAAGCGGGAGGGGCTTTATCAAGGGCATTTTCTTTTGCCGCGGGACTTGGCCTTTGATATCAAAGTATCCAGGGGATTCGGATTTCACGAGAAAAGGGAAACGAGCAGGAGGTTCAACACTTCGGAATCTGCCAGCTTTCATTTCATTGTAGAGGAGTGGGAGCGTGATGAATAAGAATACTTGGGATGAGCGATTGCTGCGTATTCCCGCCTTCGTTTCCGCAGCGATGGAGCAGGAACGGGGAATGCACATCTATCTGCCGCCCGGTTATTATGAAGAGCCGAGCCGGCGTTATCCGGTCCTTTATATGCATGACGGTCAGGGAATATTCCATCCGAATCCGTTTTCCAATAGCTCTTGGAATGTTCATCTGACAGCAGATCGGTTAATCGCTGAAGGACTTATGGCAGAAATCATTATTGTCGGCATCGACAACCGCGGCGAGGAACGGTTAAATGAGTACGCCTTCGCTGTTGAGGACGGATGTATTCCGGGTGCCCCGGATATGGTGTGCAAAGGGGAATTATATGAGCGTTTTTTGATCGAAGAGCTTAAGCCCTATATCGATCAGTCGTTTCGCACCCTCCCGGGACGGGAGCATACGGCGCTGATGGGCTCGTCAATGGGCGGGCTCGCCACCTATCATATCGGCTTTCGCAATCCGCATATTTTCTCGAAACTGGGCATTCTGTCGCCTTATTTCATTCGATTGAATCCGAATACGCTTGAAGAAACCCGTTTCTATAACCGTTATACCAATATTAATAATTTGAACTTGTGGGTTGATATCGGGGAGGTCGAAGCGAATATTCTGGTCCGGCATGTAAGAGGAGTTGTTGGAGAACTGATTGCTCAAGGATATGCTCCCGGCGACAATCTGATGTTTCATGAGGTGCCGGGAGCAGCGCACACGGAGAAGGATTGGGCGGATCGGGTCCATCTGCCGCTGCTGTACTTTTTCGGCAATCCGGGAAAGCCGGTTGCCGCCAAGCTGCATGGGAGAACCGAAATCGGGCTGACGGGCATGAACTCTTGGCTGAACCCGGTCGTTACCTTCGACAGCGGCTTTGGAATGACCGACTTGAATGGCGTCTTCGAGACGAGTGATCCGTCACTTCTTGAAGTGAAGAAGGATGGAGTCGTGAGGCCGCTCAAAAAGGGAAACGCGCAAATCACTTACAGAGGCAAGGCGGGGGTGAATGCTCAGTCTGAGGTTTCGGTCGTTGAGCATCTGTCCGATGTTGTGAATGTGTCCATCTGCATACGCGTGCCGGTTAAGACGCCGGCGAAGGAAGCAATCCTGATCGGGAAGTTGGCCGTTTCGCGAATTTCCGAACAGCTATTCGGAGGCGTTTTCCAACTCCCTCGGGATATGGCTGTACGCTATAAAATTGTGACTGACAGCGGGGTACATGAGGCCGGGCCAAATGGAGAAGTTATTCCGTATCGCATTTCTCGATGGAATGGGGACGCGAAACTGGAATACCGGGTAGAGGGGTGGGAGAACCAGAATGGAGCTCTATGAATCGGAGGTTGGTTCTCTTATATGGGGTCAAATGCTGACTTATCTTGCACTTACCAATTTCGGTATTGTTCCAAGGAACAGAGGATTGTAGAGGTTGGATTAGGGGATATGGTATCATCCTAACAGAACAACAATTCTATAATGATTAGAAACATCCACAGGTTAATCAACGCTAGAGAAGAAAACCAATGAGGTGCCGACTGTGAAAAAAGCGACGATGAAGGATATTGCCCGTGAAGCTAACGTTTCGGTGGCAACGGTCAGCTATGTTCTTAACAAAGTGGATAATCAGACGATAACGGACGAAACGCGTTGCAGAGTGCTTGATACGGCCAAGAAACTGAACTACATTCCGAGCTTGACGGCGCGTTCGCTGGTCAAAGGGAAATCGGGCATGCTGGCCCTGCTCTTTAACCGCAGCAAGCAGGACGGCTATTGGAAGCAGCTTTACTACGGGATGCTGATCGAACGCACGGAAGCCATCTGCAAGCGGGAAGGCTATCATCTGCTTGTAATGGGGATGGACGCGGAAGAGCCGAATCTCGATATTGTGCAGCAGCGGGAGGTGGACGGGGTCCTTCTGGTCGACGTGAAGAAGGAGGTCTTCCGGGATATATCCGTTCAATTCAATATCGGAGTGCCGATAGTGCTGCTCGACAGCTATATCGAGGACCCGCTTTTTCACAAGGTCGTATTCGATTACCGAAAGGCATTCGCGCTTTGGAAGGAGCGGACGGGAAGAAGCACGGAACAATATTTCCTTGTTATGGATTCTTTTAATAACGATAGTCTGATGAATGAAATTATTGAAGCCGCGAATCTGGATTCGGATTCTATCTTCGTCCTGAGCGCAGACAACGGTGAGGGCTTGCCCGGATTTTTGGCAAAGCAGCATGGGAAGAACGGCGCCATAATCAATGAATTTGTCGGCATGCATGTTGCGAATGCTGCGCAGGGGATGGAGCTTCAATTGACCGTTTTTTGCACGAGCGGTTGCCCGGAGCTACTGCCGCCGGACACAAGCGCGCTGAGAATGGAAATAGACAGGAATCAGGTTGATATTGCCTTTCAAATTATGCAATTTTATATCGATTCGCGTTCAAAGGATAATAAACATCAGTATAGCAAAGCGGAATATGATCAGTATATTCATATTCCGCTGCTGTGAGCCGACAGATGTCGGCTTGTTTTATACTGATGACATCACTTCTGGTGGATTGATGTGGTAGGGTCGATTTTTGGCTGACGGCAAAAAAACGGTGACAAGATAGCAAAATAGCTAATGCAACAATGAAAAAAGGGCGATATTATACATATGTATACCATCCCTCTCCGGGAGTCTGGGAGAGGGACGCTAAGCCGATCTGGAAGGCTTCTATGGACAAGGGAGGATTTTTTATCATGTCGAAAATTAAAGTCACCGTGTGGAATGAATTCCGGCACGAAAGACATAATGAACAGGTTAAAGCCATTTATCCGCAAGGCATCCATATGGCGATTGCCAATCATCTGAATACTCAGGAAGGTTTGGAAGCAAGAACCGCAGTGCTCGATGATCCGGAACACGGCCTGACCGATGAAGTGTTGAATCAAACCGATGTTTTGCTCTGGTGGGGGCATCTGGCCCATGACGAAGTCAGCGACGAGATCGTAGAGAAGGTGCGCCAAAAGGTACAGGACGGCATGGGACTGATCGTCCTTCACTCCGGCCACGCCTCTAAAATTTTCCGCGCCCTGATGGGCACGAATACCGGGTCGTTGAAATGGCGGAGCGACGGGGAAAAAGAGAGAATCTGGGTCATCGAACCGAGCCATCCGATCGCAAAGGGACTGGGGGAATATATCGAAATCCCGAAGGAAGAAATGTACGGGGAACGCTTTGAAATTCCGGCGCCGGATGAACTCATCTTCATCTCCTGGTTTGAAGGCGGCGAAGTGTTCCGCAGCGGATGCTGCTACAAGAGAGGGCTGGGGAAAGTGTTTTATTTCAGACCAGGCCATGAAACATTCCCGATATATCACCAACCTGAAGTGCTCCAAGTTATCGCAAACGGAGTACAATGGGCGGCAAAATCTGAAGGAGCCAAAGTTTCATATGGGCGCGTGGCTCCTTTGGAGAATGTACGTCAGAATTAAGTCGGTAAGCTAGATTAATTGGGTGAATGACCGAGCGGACGCGTTAATTTGGTGAAAATGGAAGTACAGCGGCACTTGCGTGCGGCTGTACTTTTTGTTAAGATACAGAACGAATGTTCAGTATAAATGTCAGGGTCTATTTTTTTATTGCGAATTGCGAATGGAGTGGAACCGAAGTGAATAAAAAGCAACTGCAAAGCGAACAGACCAAAAAGCGAGTTGTCGACGCTGCCAGAAATCTGTTTGCCCAAAAGGGCTATAAAGCCACTTCCATCGAAGACATAGTCGCCGCAACGGGGAGCAGCAAGGGGAACCTTTATTATCATTTTAAAAGCAAAGAGGGTCTATTTCTCTATTTAATCGACGAGTGGGACCGGGAGTGGGAAGAGAAGTGGCAGGAGAAGGAGCCGATATACAAAACGACGACGGAGAAACTGTACGGTTTTGCGGAACTGCTCGTGCATGATGACCTAAATCACCCTCTAACCAAGGCGGCAGATGAATTTTTCAAGAGCGAAGAGAAAACGAGTGAAATTGAAGAGCGGATGGCCGAAATGGTCGAACGACATCTTCAGTGGAACCAACGCTTGATTCAGCAAGGCATAGATCGTGGGGAATTTCGGTCGGAAAGTGCTGGAGAACAGGCTGTTATTCTTGAAAGTTTATTGATCGGTCTGAGCCAGATGGCGCGGAAGAAAGACCCGGAAGCGGTGCTCGAGTTGTATAAGCAGGCGATGAAGGTATTCTTGTACGGGATAGCTGACAGGTAAATCTCAGGCATCCATAAAGTTTTTTAAAAAAACCGTTGTTTTGGTAAAATACAAAACGAACGTTCAGTATAAGTAAGAACAAAGGATGATCAACCTCCAATACGTCAGGCTGATCCATTTGCAGAATCCAGGAGGAATTTTTATGTCACTTATTTTAAGAAACAGGGGAGCCATGCTCCTGCTCATGTTGAATATATTTCTCGTTTTCACGGGAATAGGTCTCGTTGTTCCGATTATGCCTACCTACATGACGGAGCTTCATATCAGCGGGAGCATGGTAGGACTGCTCGTTGCGGCGTTCTCCCTCACCCAGCTGTTGTTCTCCCCCGTTGCCGGCAGGTTGTCCGACACCTTGGGACGGAAGAAAATCATTGTTGCGGGGATGATTGTTTTTGCACTTTCCGAATGGCTGTTCGGGGCGGTCAGTTCCCCCGTGCTGCTGTTTGCGGCTAGAATGCTGGGAGGAATCGGCGCTGCATTGATCATGCCGGCCGTCATGGCTTATGCCGCGGATGTGACGTCGAATGAGGAGAGAGCCAAAGGAATGGGATTCATCAATGCCGCGATTACTACCGGCTTTATTATCGGACCGGGAATCGGGGGATATATCGCGGAATTCGGCATTCGTGTTCCTTTCTATGCAGCCGCGGTAGCAGGTGCGGTAGCGGCGGTCATTACGCTGTTTATTTTGCCGGAATCGTTGACGGATGAGCAGCGGGCGGAGTCCCGTTCCGATGCTGCCCCGAAGCAGAGCCTGCTAACCCAATTATTGAACTCGGGCCGGGAAGTCTACTTTTTCAATTTAATTATCGTATTCGTGCTTGCTTTCGGGCTAGCCAATTACGAGACGGTATTCGGCCTGTTCGTGGATCATAAATTCGGCTTTACCCCCAAGGATATCGCATTTATTATTACATTCGGTTCGATTTCCGGCGCCGTCGTGCAGGTCACGGTTTTCGGCTGGATTTTGAACCGTTTCGGGGAGAAACGCGTGATATCGCTTTGCCTGCTTCTAGCCGGATTGTTCGTTACCCTGACGCTGTTTGTGTCCAGCTACTGGTTGATCGTCGCAGTTACCTTCATTGTATTTTTGTCGATCGATATTTTGCGTCCGGCGGTGGGCACGCAGTTGTCCAAGATGGCCGGGGAACAGCAGGGGTATGTTGCGGGGTTGAACTCGGCTTATACCAGTCTGGGCAATATCGCCGGGCCGATCATTGCGGGCTTTCTGTTTGATTTCGATGTCAATTTTCCATACGTGGCAGCTGCTCTTGTTCTGCTTCTTTGCTTCGTACTTTCTCTTAAAGCTGGTAAGAACCGAGGCTTGTCATCGCCCCGGGAAGCCGATAACAAGGTCAATATGTCCATGGAATAAGTTCGACTGCGACGGAAACAGAGCCTAAGCATAAATAGCGCCCTTTCAGGACCTTATTCCCTCAAATAGGCGAAGCAATAGGGAATAGCGTCCTTTTGGGGCGCTATTTCTCTGTAAATCGGTCAAAGGAGCTCCCAATGGTCGGGTTCCTCATAAATAAGGGCCCAGAAGTTCGCTATTTCTTGCAAACTACCCACAAAGCACAAAATAGCGACCAGAAAGGCCGTTATTCCGGCATAGCAGATTACGGAAAGGAAGAGCAACTAAATGGAAAGGCACAGCTCGTTCCATTTTTATAGATAAGTGGACATCTCCCGCGTTCATGTTCATGTAAATATCGGTATAACCATTTGTTGTATTATGTATTAAAATGGATAACAACTGAATCCGCTTCTTGATGTTGGAAAGGAAGAACCATCATGGCACAACTGATTTTCGATCCGGCCGGCTATACGGTGACCGAAGGGACGGAGAGCGTGGAACTGCTGGCTAAGGAATTCGCCCTGCTGCAGTTTTTGTATGAACACCGGGGTCAGGCGTTTTCGCGCGAGCAATTGCTGGACCGGGTTTGGGTGTTGGAATACCCGGTCGAGCGCACGGTCGACGATCATATTTACCGCCTGCGGAAAAAGCTCCATCACTGGAGCCATATCCGGATCAACACGATCCGGGGATACGGGTACAGCCTGATCATGGCCGATCCCAAAGGCGTGGACAATCCGTCCATGCGCGATGAAGAGATAAAGTCCGCTGTACTGGGGCTGTTTGAAAAATATCATTTGCTTGGGCAGGGAAAATCGATCATGGCATTGGCGGCTCAGCACGAAGTCCTCGGATTTGAGATCGATGCATTTTACCGGAGGTATATCCGGTTTATTCAAGCTGACATCAAGTGGTTTGTAGAGACGGGCGAAGTTCACCCACGGGAACGGTTATACTGGCTGCTCCTTCTTTACTGGGCGACTGCGCCCGATTCCGCCCGTGTGCTCGGCTACTGCGAGGCGGCGCTAAAGCAAGGCTTGATGACTCCGGAACAGCACAGGGAAATGGAAATCCTGAATATTCTCGAGGTATATGCCGATGCGGGACAGCCCGAGAAAGCTATCGAACGCTTTGTCCACACCCGCCGCGTGGTGGAGCATGACGGATTGATCGGCTTTGTCATGCCCGTCGCATTGATGGAAATGTACGTTCACTTGGTTGCGGGGAACTGGAACGAAGCCGACCAGACTTCGGCTAGACTGGAGCGTTTGCTCGAGAAGGAGCCATATATTAGAGAGATAGGCAGGTTTCGCGTGTTTAAAGGACTTCGGCTTCTCTCGGAAGGCCAGGAACGGGAAGCGGAAAAGTGCCTGGATGAAGGCCTGGAGGTGCTTGGGATGTCTTTGCATATTCCGCTTTATATAGCTGCGATTAACCAGATCAATCTGTTTTTGTGGCGTTACTATCCTGAGAGTCCATTGGTTCGCAAATATGCATCCTTATTTGAATCGGTCGAGAAGGAACACCAGTTGTTAACGCAACGCCAGGATCTGGAACAGTCCATCATGGAAATTCTTGCAAATGGAGCAAGCGGAATTAAGTAATTTAATCTGGTTTTTCCGGTTCTCGTCTGACAATCCTCTGATATAAATCAGTTATCCTGCAAAGAAAGAAACTGATTTGATGAAGGATGGAGGAATTAGTAAATGGCATCTATGTCCCGCTCCAAGTTGTGGTCGATCCGCAACTACCGGAGCATGTTTTCCGCCTACGCGCTCGCCTCGTTCGGCGACTGGTTCGACGCGCTGGCGATCCAGGTTTTGGTCGTTTACCGCTGGGGCATCGACCCGTTTTTGATCGCGCTTATTCCGGTATGCATGGCGCTGCCGTCCGTTTTGTTCAGCTCCTTTGCGGGTACGCTGGCAGACCGGGTACAACAGGCCAAGCTGATGATGTTCTGCGATCTGCTGACCGTACTCTTGACGGTTGGTGTGTTGTTCGCTCCGAATTTTGCATGGCTGCTGCCGCTGCTGGCCTTGCGGGCCATGGCCGGCGTGTTTCATGTGCCGGCCCAGCAGGCGCTGACCCGCCGGGTCGTTCCGGCGGATTTGCTGCTGCAGGCAACCTCCTATAACGGCTTGGTAGGTCAAGGTTCGAAGGTAGCCGGGCCACTGTTGGGGGCGGTAACGCTTGCCGCCCTGTCTCCGCAGGCTTGTATCGTGATCAATATGGGAGCGAGACTGTTGTCCGCCCTGTTGCTGCTGGGATTATGGCGCGCACCTCAAAATTCTGCGGTACAAGAGGAGAAGGTCGCTGCAAAAGGAAGGGCCGGGAAACAAAGTTTCTGGAGCGAATGGAAAGAGGGTTGGGTATTTCTTTGGCATCACAAAGTGGTGTTTCATACCGTGCTTTTTGGCTTTGTCGGTTTGGCGGCCATCTTGATGGTCGATTATCAGTTTCCGACCCTGTTTAAGTCCATCTCGCCCCAGGACGAATCGTTGACCGGCCAAGTAGTCGCTGCCATAGGAGCAGGCGCTGTAGGCGTAATCCTATTATTGAACCGGCTCGACAGGATCAGCTATGGCTGGGGACTGGGCGGAGGCTGCGGATTAATCGGAGTCGGCGTCGCGCTGCTCGGCTTATGCCCTCCGGGAAGCCATCTTCTTTGGCTGCTGGGATTTGGTTTGTTGATCGGAGTCGGCAATGGGGCATATATTCTGGCTCAAAATTATATTTTGCAAAAGGAAACCTCGCCGGAGGTCGTCGGTCGCGTGTTCGGCATTCAGAATACGATGAACAGCTTAGTGATGCTGACTGCGCCGCTGGCGGGAGGCCTGTTGATCAGGGCTGTTTCCGTCGGAACAGCATTTATGTCCATCGGCGTGGTGATGCTTGTGCTTGGTCTGCTTGGGGTTTTGTTCCGCCGCCTGCTGTGGCCTCATACCGAAGCTGCGGCAATTGGCTCTCCCGCATCTGAATCCGTCACGCTAAATCAGACCAGCTAGGTAAATCGTGATATTTTTAACAAATCCAAGCAGGAATTTATGAAAGTTACAGGGAATAATTAGAAAATAAAGCTAAATCTGCGATTTGAAGGAGTAAGTGAAGTGCGGATTATTTATATTCTGATGTTCCTGTCGCTATGGTCCCTGGGGCTGTTTATTTTACTGCACAGAACAAGGTCCAACATATGGATCGGATTAACGATCTTGCTTGGAGGTTCAGCCAGTTACGCGTTCAGCATGCATCTGTCAATTATGCCCGTGTTTGCTGACGCCGCGTGGCTGCCCCCGTTTATTAGCCGGTTACTGTACCTTTCGACGGTGATCGGGATGAACATCTATTTCTTTGTTCTGCCTTATGTTTTTAGTATGGGCGGCTTATGGCTTAATGAGAGGATGTCCTCCCGGTGGAAATGGGGTTTGACGGGACTGCTTTTATCGGGGATGGTGCTGCTGCTGGGAACCCATTTGCGGAACGGTCCCTGGAACATCTTTGAAATCGGCCGCTTCCGCTGGTGGGACGGCATGTTCGTCGCGATCGGCTGCTTTTTTTATTTGCTGGCTTACTTCCGCGAAAAAAATGAATTAAGAAGGCGCAGCCAACGCAGAACGCTGTTGTTTCCCCTCGTGATGATCTGGGCTTTTATGTCCGATTACGTTGGTTTCGACTATTTGGAGTTGGGCTGGTGGTCATTTGATCTGCGGAGCAACGGGATGTGGCAGGCCAACTTCATCGTGATCCTTGCGACCGTCGTCGTTGTTCTCTTCTTTACGATCCGTTACGGATTCCTCGGCATCAAGCTGCGAATCGAGCGGGAAAGGATCGATTATTCCATCCGTACCCTTACGATGGGCGTGTCCATTCTGAATCACTCCATCAAGAACGAGATTCAAAAAATAGACTATCTCGCCGAGAAAAGCAGGACTTTGCTCTCCACGGGGCAATCGGAAAAAGCCGTCCAAACAATCGGCCAAGTCCACGGCCTGACGGCCCATCTGCTTCATATGGTAAACCGGATCAAGGAAAAAGCGGAGGATGTGGTGCTGGATGAGAACGAGCATGAGGTCCGTAAGCTGTTGGACGATGCCTTGACCTCCAGCGGAACCCTTACGGAGAATGGTGAGGTCACCCTGTCCGTTTCTTATGGAGCCGAGGGAATACTGACCTGCGATGCGGTGCATATCAGAGAGACTCTCTCGAATCTGATCCGCAATGCCATCGATGCGATGCCGCCCGGCGGTGGAGTGGTGGAACTGCATACCTCGGCAATCCGGAAGGAATTCAGGATCGAGGTCAGAGACAATGGAGCGGGCATCCCCCCGGAACATCTGGCGAAAATCTTCGAACCGTTCTTTACCACCAAGAAAAACGCGCTCAATTACGGGCTCGGGCTCTCCTATTGCAGCAGCGTGATGTCCAAACACGGAGGCAGGCTTTCCGTGGCCGAAAGCGAACCCGGCAAAGGAACGACGATTATGCTTCATTTTCCAAAATACAAATTCAAACCCGAGTCTCCGGCGCCAAGCCTCAAATTTCCGAGAGAGCACCGCCGACTGGACCCTCTGAATCCTTCTTAATCCATCTTGAAATGGGTAAGTTTGTTCTTGATACTGCGCAACTGGGTTTTGATCGTGTTGGTCGATTTGTGCAGGCGTTCGGAAATTTCCCGTTTGCTCATTCCGCTCCGGCGCAGCTCAAACACCTCGCGTTCGGTCGGTGACAGTTCCATCAGTTGAACTTCGCTCCGCATCGCCCGTGCGGCATCGGGATGTATGGAAGCCCGGCCGCTATTGGCCTCGCGGATCGCATGCAAGATATCCCGGTAGCTCGACTTGTTTATGTAATTCATAGCGCCTAGCCGGAAAGACTTCATAATCACTTCGGCTTCGGTTATGGAAGTAAGCATGATGATTTTTACGGAGCGGTTCCGGTCCTGGTGCAGAATTTGCTCGGCGGCGTCCAGTCCGTCCAGATTGTTGCCCGTCAGGTTGATATCCATCAGAATCACGTCCAGATCCTGGTGCGAAGCCAGTTCAATGGCTTCCTCCTTGGTTGCGGCGACCCCGGCCACAACGATGTCAGGCTCGTCTGCCAAATCTCCACTAATATGTTCTCGCCAAAAGGAATCGTCCTCCACCAGCATGACCCGAATTCGCTCCATGAATATAAACCCCTCCGCATTTTACAGATGTTTACAATTAAAACTAGTATATCAGCGACTGCGACAAAAAGGTAGGA
Organism: Fontibacillus phaseoli; assembly: GCF_003337355.1. GTDB lineage: Bacteria > Bacillota > Bacilli > Paenibacillales > Paenibacillaceae > Fontibacillus > Fontibacillus phaseoli. The sequence continues at coordinate 81,491 of NZ_QPJW01000012.1, forward strand.
TGAACCTCTTTCACCCCCAGGTGAAGAAAGTTCATCCTATTCGCCGTTTCACGCCCGGCCTATAATCCGAAATGCAGCCTGTAAGTGAGTGGGCTGAACAATGAGACGGAAGGCGAGGGATTAAATTCAAAGCTTAACGTGAAAGGTTGCTTTATCCGAAACACCGGCCGAAAGGAGCGATGCGATATGTCTTTGGCCGAAGAAGTCGGCGGGCTTGCGGAACTGATCACCGCTAAATATCCGGAAGCCGTCGTTCACCGCTTCCAGGAGCCGCCTCTGCCGGCGGCGGGGGAGTTTGCGGTCACTTTGAAACAGGAGACCCGGCGGAGCGAAACGCGAAGCCAAACCCGGGTCGAACGGCAGTATATGATGGTTTGCTATGCCAATGATGCGAAAACGGCGATTCTTACCATGGAAGCGCTAAGCCGCAGCCTTATGAACGAAGGCGTGGATGCCGGGGGTGTGCTCTCTGGACCTGTCCGAGCGGAATCCTTCACCATCGATGCCCCGGAGAAACTGGACAGCGGACTGCAGAAATGCAACGGTACGATTCATGTTCACGCAAGGGAATCCGTAACATTCAAGAACCACGAAAAAATAGGCAAGGTAGAAATGCGGTTGGCGACAATTAATTTGAAAGGTGGCATGAAATAATGGGTGGAACATGGGATCCGATTAGTTTACCGGTACGTCCGGGTCTGTATATTAATTTTGTGGAGGCAGCCGCGGCGCAAATCAAGGGCGGTACGCGGGGCACGGTAGGCCTGCCGTTATTCCAATACACAGGAGCGGAAGCAGGCAAGTTTTACACGATTGAAAAGGAAGCGGAAGCGGTCGTGCTGTTCGGAATCGCCGCGGTGGATCCGATTCGTCTGGTCCTGCAAGGCGGAGCGAAGGAAGTACTCGTATATACGGTTCCGACCGGAGTAGGCGGAGCAGTCACAGCGGCTACGTATACGTCCATCCGGGATGTGTTCAGCTCCCGGCAGTTCAACGTGTTTGTTTTTCCGGATCAAATTCCGGCGGATGAACAAAAAGCGACTCAGGTTTGGTGCAAAGACAATCGCGAGGATGAAGGCAAGCATTTCATTACCGTGTTCGGCGGCTCGGTTGATGATGACCAGGATTCCTCCATCGGTAATCAGCGCTCCGTCGATCTGGCGGATGATTATGTCGTCAACTTGATTTCCGGCGTGGATATTGGCGGGAACGTATACAGTTCATCCCGGTATGCGCCTTATATTGCGGGATTGATTGCCGGAACCGGAATCAATAAGTCCATCACGTATGCGCCGGTACGCGCTAATGACGTTACCAAGAGGCTCAAGAATAGCGAAGTCAACGGGTCGCTGCAGAAAGGCTCCCTGGTGCTTGTCCACGACGGAGAAAAAGTGAAAGTGGAGCAAGGGCTCGTGACGAGCAAGAAAAAAATCCGTGCCATGCGGGCGCGTCAAGCCATCGCGACCGATATTCCCAAAGCGGCTGCCGAAGCTTACATAGGGAAGCTCGACAATAACGCCGACGGCCAGGCCGCATTGATTTCAGCCGTCAAAGCCTATCTGGAGCGTCTGGAACTGAACAATGTACTGACCGATATCGTAGTCCTGCTCGATCCGGACCGGAAGTCTGAAGGAGACACGGTATTCCTGCTGATCGGCTTCACGGAAATCGACAGCATGGAACGGATTTTGCTGAGTATCAAAGTTTAGTTTGCGGTTTTCTCATATTTAATTAATAGGAGGGGTTCATGTGTTGGATTCAACCCGTGTAATTAATGGGACTTATGGATACGTGTATTACGATGGAAGATGGCTGACCAATATCAAGTCGGCGGAAGCGAACGTGGAGATCACCAAGGAGGAAATCAAACGTTCCGGCACGCGCTGGACGGCGCATAAAGTGACCGGGCTAAGCGGATCCGGCACCATCACCGGCTACAAAGTCACCTCTGAATTCGTCGAACTGATCGGTCAGATCGCAGATGACAGCAAGGGAACGTTCGCCACGGAACTGATTCTGAAGCTGGAGGACCCGGAATCCTATGGGGCTTACCGGGTACGGCTGAAAGGCGTCACGTTCGATAAAATTCCGCTAATGCACTTCGAGGTCGGCTCTATCGTGGAGGAAGAGCTTCCGTTCAACTTCACCGGCTATGAGCTGATGGATAAGCTCGTGGCCGAATAAAACAGTTAAGTCCGGAAGCGCAAGAACCCGGCCCTCATAAATTTCTCTCTCCGGGTTCTTGCTTTTTCTTTTTCATGGAGAGACCTAAAATGATCAAAAAAAGGAGATCGATCGCAATGGCAATTACGGATGACAGACAAAGCAGCGTACTTCAGGCGCTCTTAAGCGCAGACAGCAAACCGACGAAGGATATTCCGCTGAAACGGCTGGGGGTTGATTTCCAGATCCAGGCCCTGGACGGAAAGACGATAAACAAAATTCAGGAGCAGTGCACGCATTACACGGGGAAAGGCCAAAAACGGGAAAAGGTGATGGACGAGGAACAGTTCGGGGCGCTCGTCATCCAAAAGGCCTGCCTGATTCCGGATTGGTCGGCCAAAGAGCTGATCGAAAAATACGGAACGCCAACGGAAGCAATCATGGGTTTACTGCTGGCAGGGGAAATAGCGAAGCTGTCGGCGGAAATCTTGGAAATTAGCGGTTTCGATAGCGATGAAGACGAAATAAAAAACTGATTAAAGCGGGCGGTGAGGCCTTTCTGTTGCATCTCATTTTTCAACGCCATCATATTTCTCCGGACGAGATGTACAACAAAGACGAGAATGTGAAGCGATTTATGTACGCTTCGATGATGCTGCAGTTGGAAGAAGAAGAAAAGATGCGGAAGCAAGAGGAGAGGGCTGCCCGCAGAATGAGGCCGTAAAGCCGGGCCCAGGGGGTGAATGGCTTTGAGTACGAGTTCCAGCCTCTCGGAGTTGGAGAAATTGTCCAACCGTATCAAAAAAGCGAAAGCGGATCTCTCAAAGTTGACGAAAGGAACGGTTCAGACCATTGGCATTGAACTGGCGTTCAAGTTCACAAGCAAGAAATCGATTAAAAAATATTTTAACAATCAGGCTGCGGAAATCCAGAAAGAGTCGCAGAAAGCCGCCCGGCTAGCAGCGGAACAGGCGAAGGCTGCAGAGGAAGCGGCAGAGAAAGCTACTATTGCTTATCTGACTCAGAACAAGGGAAAAAAGGCCAAACAAAGTCTGAGGAAAATGCTCGCGGCTAAGGAGGCCAGGGAGAAAGCGGCCGAAGCGGCGAGGGCTGCGAAGGTTGCAGCGATACAAGCGGAAGAGGCCAGGAAAAAAGCCGCCGGCCCGAAAAGCATCCGCAGACGGATCAGTGAGAAGTTTGATGAGCCGAAAAGCAAAATCGCGGCCTATTACAAAAGGCTTCGGTATCCGCTCGGGAATTTTGGCAACAATCCGCTGCAATCGTGGTGGTTGAAACCGAACTTGCCCGCCAAGGCGGGAAGCGCAAAAGAAAAAGCGGCGGGTGCCGCGAGTGCCGCAGCAAGCCCGCGGGACAAAATCGCCAGCGCGTTCAGTACGGCGGGAAACTGGCTTAGCTCGGTCAAGGATCAATCCTTGGAGGCGGCTAAAGTTTTCGATGCCGCTTATGTCGTTTTACGTTCCACCTCGGGGGCCTCTCAGAAGGAAATGGAGAGCCTGCTTCAATCGTTCCGAGTCGTGGGGGGGCAAGTGCCTCAAAGTTTGAGCGAAGTCGGGAAAGCAATGGGGATTTTGCAGCGGGATACAACTTTAACGGGAACCGACCTAGAGGATTTGTCCAAACTGCTTTTAACAGCTTCCAGGCTTACCGGATCGGACAGTGCCGTAGCCGCAGAATCGGCCGCAAGAGCCATGAGCGTTTGGGGGCGGGCCGCGAAGGACGCCGGACCGATGCTGGAGCAATTTTTTGCCGCAAGCCGGGCCGGAAAAGTGAATATGGGCGATTTGATGAAACGGATGGCCCAGTTCGGCGTGCCGATGCAGCAAATGGGCCTCAGCTTCGAGCAATCCATGGTGCTGTTGGCCAAATGGCAGAAAGAAGGCATTAATCCGATTGAAGATGCCCTCAAGAAAAAGATGCCTGCAGGTGGATTCGCCGACCTTGCCGATGGAATCAAAAAAGCGGCGACTTCAGCGGATGCTGCCAAACTTGTCTTGGATAACCTCGGTCCGCTGGTAGGAGGAGATCTGGTTACCGCATTGAAAGGCGGGCAAGTCGAATTCAACGGAATGCTCGGCGCCATGAACCAGTCCAAGGATGGGATTATGGGCCATGCCGAGGCCTTGCAAAGCTTTGGCGATCGTTTTGATACCTTAAAGAACCGGATTACCATTGCCCTTGCACCGTTGGGAGAAGCGTTGCTTCCGTTCGGGGAAGGTATGGTCGCGGCGTTGGAATTCGTGATGGAATACGCGGATATTATGGGAGCCGCGCTTTTAGGCATGAGCGCCGTGTTGATCACCGCGTTTGCGCCCGCGCTCTGGGCTTCGGTTACCGCGCTCTGGGCGTCGGCCATGGGAGCCTGGGCATTGGTTATTCCATTCTTGCCGCTGATCGCCATCGTCGCTTTGGTCGGGGCAGCTTTCGGTTTACTGGCTTACCTCGTCAAGTACCATATGGACGACATTCAAAGCATCATCGATACGATAACCGGCGCAATCGCAGGCGCGTTCAAATGGGTCTCTGACGGAATCAAGGGGGCTCTCCTCTCGGCCTGGGAGTTTGTAAAAGAGAAGTTCAACGAAATGAGATCGTGGTTAGGCCTTGGCGTCAGCACTCAGGCTTCCGTCCAATTGAACACGAACGGCACAAGCCCGGTCGCCTCAGCCGGCGGTCCGCCGACAAGCAAATACCACGGGATGGACTACGTTCCTTATGACGGCATGATGGCCCGGTTACATAAGGGCGAACGGATCATGACGGCGAGCGAAAACCGGGAATTTTCCCAGGGCGGCACGGGGGGAGCGATATCGATTACGGGCAATACGTTTAACGTCCGCCAGGAATCCGATATCGATGCCATTGCCAGAGCGTTGGCACGCGAAATCAAGACGGCAGGAGGATTGATGGCATAATGGCATCGCTAGAATTCTGGTTGAAAACGATTGACGAGAAGGAATGGCTTTGGCTGCCGGTCAATCCGGAGGAGGTATCCGTCAAAACCTCGTATGGTTATGAAGACGTGCAGGTTACCCAATTGGGAGAATATACGGTGATCGGGGAACCCGTGCTGAAAGAATACTCGTTTGCGTCTTTTTTTCCGCGTGATTATCATCCCGGTTATTGTGAGTATGAAGACTTGCCCAAGCCATGGGATACGGTGGAGAAGATCGAGAAATGGATGCACAGCCGAAAGCCCATTCGTCTGGATATTACGGGCTCCAAAATCAAGGGGCTGGTTACGATTCGCTCCTTTCAATACAGCGAACGGGCGGGAAATCCGGGAGATGTCTACTTCCAACTGGAGCTAAAAGAATATAAAGAGGTGCAGTTCCGTCAGGTGGAAACCTCCGGATCGGGCAAAGCCATGGTCATTACAGGAGAACACCGGCCGGATACCAAAGTGCCTCCTTCTTTTTATATTGTTGCTCCCGGGGATACGTTATGGAAAATCGCCCAGCGGACGCTGGGTAACGGCGACAGGTGGAAGGAAGTTTACGCTGCCAATCAGACCGTTATCGGGAAAAATCCGAACCGGATTTACCCCGGCCAGAAGCTGGTGATTCCCGCATGAACTGGAACGTCATTTACAAGGATACGAAGCAGCAGATCTATCTCGATCCGATCGTCAAATCGATCAAATGGTCCGGAGATATCAAGCAGGCTTCCCGCAAGCTCGTCGTGGAACTGTCCAATACGGGGGATCTTCGGGAGCTATATATGAATTTTGAAAAAGGCGGGGAACTGCGGCTGATGCTGGATGAAAAGCAGGAATTATTCCGCGGGGTCCTGTTTGCGGATTCCATCAATTCTAAAGGCCAGATGTCTTTGACGGCTTACGACGAGAACATTTATCTGACCAAAAACAAGGATACGAAAATATTCCGGGGCCAGACTGCGTCCGCCGTGGTGAAGCGGCTGTGCAATGAATTCTCCATTCCCGCCGGCGAAATCCACGATACGGGCTTTGTCATTCCCAAGCTCGTGTTCCGCGATAAGACTCTGTTCGAAATGATGGTGATGGCGCTCACCGAATCCGAGAAGCAAAACGGGCAGAGATTCTTTATCACATCTAAAGAAGGCAAGCTGCAGCTTCTGGGGCGAAAAGAACAGAAAGCGAAATGGGTGCTGGAAAACGGGGTAAACCTGCTGGAGGCGAGCTACAATCAATCGATCGAAGATACCCGCACCCAGATCAAAGTGGCCGGCGGGGACGAGAAGAAAAAGGAACTTTCGGCCAGCGCCAAAGACGGGGAATTGATCAAGCGCTTCGGCCTGATGCAGCATTTGGAGAAGCCGGAGCAAAATATGACCAAATCGCAAATGGAGCAAAGGGCGAAGCAATTGCTGAAGGATTTGGCTATGATCGACGACGAGGCGAAAATCGAATGCCTGGGCATTCCGGACATAGTCTCAGGTTCTTGTGTATATGTCAAGGAATCGGTGACCGGGATTCTCGGAGGCTATTATGTGGCGGCCGATGATCACAGCTTCCAGGCCGGAAGCCATACGATGTCGCTGACGCTGTCAGCGACCGATGACATCCCGAAGATGGAATACAAGGAGCAGAAGGGAGGCTGATTTCAAGATGATGGAACGCATCGAGGGTTCGGGAGCGAGCCAACTCGTCCAACTGATCCGTGCGATCGGGTATAACAGCGATATCACCATTGAGCTGGCGACCGTCACGGCCAAGCCTCCCGAGTTGAAAATCAAGGTGGATCACATGAATGTGGAACTTGAGAAAGATGACCTGATCGTAGCCCAGTCCCTGACGAAGTACAAGCGGAAGGTGAATTTGAACACCGAGAAGAAAGCGGAGATATCCTCATCATCCGTATCGCAGGCCTCTACTTTAACTTTATCGCAAGGAACCGGAAGCATATCGTTCATTTCCTTTGAGATGGCCTCCGCAAAATTTGTCGCCCAAGAAGTTGAGCTGGAATTTACCGACGAACTTAAGGAGGGCGACCGGGTCATCGTCGCCGGGATTCATCAGGGGCAGACCTATATTATTTTGGATCGGGCGGTGATGTATTAATGGCGTTGTCCCCGCTGCAAGGTCAGGAGGAGCGTTTCGTCCTGGTTAAGGCGGTTTCCGCTCCTTCCAGAACGTATAGTCTCGACTTTGGTGCAGGTGAAGTCGAAGGTCGGATGATCGACGGAATCGCAGCGATGCGTCAGTTTATCCGCAAGGCGGTTGAAACCGCAAGGTATCGCTACTTGATTTATAACAGCCAGTACGGCTGCGAACTTGAAAGCTTGCTCGGTCAGGATATTTCCCAGCAGTTGCTAAAAAGCGAGATTACTCGCGTCATTTCGGAGGCGCTGCTGGAGGATGACCGCGTGAAAGCTGTGGAGCAGTTTCACATTGAACGGGACAGTGACAAGCTGTTCATAACGTTTACCGTACTTACGAGTGAAGGAGTCATTGAGCAGGAGGTGAGTATATAATCGTGTACGAACATCAAACCAAAGCAGCCATCCTGCAGCGGATGCTGGAGGCTACGCCGGAGGATCTGGACACACGTCAAGGCTCCGTTACCTTCGATTTGCTTTCTCCCGCTGCGATCGAGCTGGCGCATGCCTATATTGAGCTCGATAATGTTTTGCGGTTTGGGTTTGCCGGGCCGGATCAGCCATCTGAATTTCTGGATATGCGTGCGCGGGAATTCGGCTTGTCCCGGAGACCGAGCGTCAAGGCGGAGGGAGAAGTAGTTTTTGTCGGAGATGAAAACACAATCGTTCCAATCGGAACGGCGGTATCGACAGATGAAGAAAATTCTATCGTTTTCGTAACTGCACAAACCGGTACGATCAAGCAGGGCAAGGCATCTGTGAAGGCTATAGCGGCGACGGGCGGGGATAAAGGAAATATCGCGGCAGGCCGAATCAAGTTAATGTTGGGCAATTTGTCGGGCATTGTCTCCGTCACCAACCCGCAGCCTTTTATCAATGGAGCGGATATTGAATCGGATGAGTCTTTGCTTGGCCGGTACTTTGACCGGGTCCGCAGACCCGCTACCAGCGGAAATGTATGGCATTACCGGCAGTGGGCACTCGAGGTGCCCGGAGTGGGTGATGTGAAGGTATTCCCCGTGTGGGAAGGTAACGGAACGGTGAAGCTTGCCGTTTTGTCCGACGACAAAAGGGCACCTGTTCCGTCGATCCTTGAGCAGGTCAAGACGGTGGTGGAAGAACGCCGGCCGGTGGGCGCGTTAGTAACGGTATCTCCAGCACTGGAGGTCGCGATTAACGTGTCGGCCCGATTGACCCTTGCGCCAGGCGCCGTTTTGGATGAGGTGAAGGGGCTATTTGTAAAGGAATTGACTGCTTATCTGGCAGAACTGGCCTTTCATAGCACGATAGTTCCTTATAACCGGATATTCGGACTACTGCTCGATATTGCATCGGTTTCGGATTTCAGCGATTTGAAAATAAACGGGGTGAGCGGCAACCTGCAATTGGATGAAGAACAAGTGGCCGTAGCCGGGGCGGTGAGTTTCGTTGCTTTATAGACGCAATATCCGAACCGACATGGTGGAATATTTGCCGCGATACTATGCGGATTCCGTCATCGTGGACAATTTGACCGGACGGGAAGCGGAAGAGCTGGTTGCTCTGAAAGCAGGAATCGAAGAGGTTCTGTGCCAGTTTTTTATCGATACGGCAACCTGGGGACTGGCCAGATGGGAAGAAATATGCGGGATTCCCGTCGATGTGCTTAAGCCCGCGGACCATCGGCGCTCTGTCATTAAATCGAAGCTGCGGGGGGCGGGAACGGTCACGCTTGCCGTCATTAAAAATGTAGCGGATTCCTTTCAAAACGGAGAGATCCATCTTCAGGAAAACTTCGGGCAGTACGAAGTGGTAATTACCTTTATCGGCAAACGCGGCGTTCCACCGAATCTTAACGATGTGTGGACGGCGCTGCGCGAAATTGTACCGGCTCATTTAAACATCAAATTTAAGTACACCTATTTAAGTTGGGAGGAACTGGATTCCGCCAATTTGACTTGGAGCGAATTGGAAACTTTGAACAAGACATGGGACCAGTTGGAAGTTTGGAAGCCTTAGGAAAGGGGATTGCGATTTATGCCTAAATTGCCCAGTGGGCTGAATACGTTTGAGGCAAGCGACATTGTCAGACGCATCGCACAAAATGAAAATATCGAGGCGATTGATGCCCTGTTCCATGAAGCACAAGGCCATCGTCATACCGGTAAGGGAGGGGACGCTCCACAAATCGGCAAGGAAGGTATCGCAACGGGCGCGGTGGTAACGGAAAAGCTGGCTAACGCGACGGTAACGGCCGATAAAATCGCCGGGGGTGCCGTTCTTGCCGATAAGCTCGCGGCGGGTGCGGTAACCGGTGATAAAATTGCCGCAGGCGCGGTAAACACCAATAAAATAGTCACCGGTGCGGTAACGGCCGACAAAATTGCCGGGGGTGCCATCCTTACCGACAAGCTCGCCGCAGGCGCGGTAACCGGCGATAAAATCGCATCGGCAGCGGTAAGCACCGACAAAATTGCCGCGAACGCAGTAAACACGGATAAGATTGCCACTGGGGCCGTGACTAGCGGGAAGATCTCCAAAAACAGTCTCGACCGCCAGCATCTTCGCCAAGGCGGCCTTAGCTCGAATATTGCCAAATTCAAGCGGGTCAGCGTGACGGCAGGAACATTGACGGGAAATCCGACGACTCCGTTTACCTTTCAGTGGGGAAGCGTGGGAGATAGCCATTTATGGACTCTCCCCAAGGAGGTAGTTCTTCCCCAATCGCTGACGATCTATCTTGGCAAAGAATATGTGAGGCTGGAGGGGATGTCCTTCGGTTCCTGGGTAGGCTCGGATTTGAGCCGGATGCCCAGAGGTTTCTATGCCGAGGTCAGTGCCAACGGAACGGACTGGACGCGGGTCTACAGCCAGACGGGGACGGTGAATGAGCCGTTTACGTTCTTGCCGTTCAATCCAGTGACGAATGGACAATACGTCCGGTTGACGATTACGGAAGCCAGTGTCTCGTTGGAGAATGTCATTTCCTGCCTGGCCGTTTACAGCAGCTATCATGGCAACGTCGATCTCGATCCGTTGGAAGATGAACGGTCCTGGGGGCTTAATGCGCGACTTCAAGGGCTTATGATCATACCGGAAGGACAGATCAGGGACTATGGCGGCGGACAGTTGGGCATCTACAAGTCCCTGATCGTTATGAATCCTGGCTCGGGCACGTATTTTCGGGTGAATCCCGGGACTTACGAGCTTCCGGATTGGGGGTATCTGTACGTGGATATACCTCATGTCAATGCCCAATCGATCACGCCGAAAATCGGTAAATGGCTGGAGGGAAGCCGGGGGTACGACAACAAGGACCGGATCGTGATCGCTCAGCGGAACGCGAACGAAGACATTTTCATGAACAGCGCCATCCAAGCCAAAATTGCCGGAATACTGCCGAATGCGGATAAGGTGGATGGCATCGATTTTCAAACGAAGAACGGATATTTGGAGTTCGATGATGGAACGGGGTGGAAGAACGTGGCGGCGGTAAAAAAAGTCCAACGCGGATATGTTGCACTGTATAACGACGGAACATGGTCGGATGGAGAAAGATTCGTTCTAACCATGAACGCCGTTAACATAGAAAAGTCTTTTCTGAATGTGTCAAGTACAGGGTCTACCAATGGTTCTCCCAAGTATAATGCGGGTGTACGCGGGCGAATTTTAAATGCGACTCAATTCGAAGTAGTAACGATTTTCAGCCCTCTCTTCGATCAACGGATATCCTGGGAGGTGATCGAATTTGTCTAGATATTATGCGCAGTTGAATCGGGAAAAGCGGGTCATCGGGCTTAGCGACCTTGCCGGGGAAGTAGAATCGGAATGGTTAGTTCCGATCGATGAGCAGCAATTCAATAATTTGAATTTGCTGAACACGAAATACGTAGACGGGGCATTCGCGGGCTCTATCGCCGAATTGTCGGGCGATAAAGCAACGATCGAATCCGACGGGGAAGACTTGATGACCCTGAGCTTAAGTGTGTTTGATTGGGAAGGCCGAATTCAGCAGTCATTTAATGATCAGGTCCTCATTGACGTAAATGGAATACAACAGCCGGTTCAAGTGACGAAGGGGAAGATGGAAATGACGCTCAGCAGCGAAGAGCCGGGCGAGTTTTGGGTCAGAACGGTCGGTCTGGATCGCAATGCCGTCCTGAAGGTGGTGGTTTCCGATGGCAACTAAAAAACCGCTAAACAAAACTCCTCATTTCCATATTCCGGCCGATCCGCAAAGAGTAAGATCCGAAGAGATTACGGCCAGGCATCATGCCAGGAAAGAAGAGGCTCAGCTTGCCGCGAAGGGGTTAAAGGATTCGGGAGTCACGCTGGATACTCTTTATGAGATGCTTTCCGACATGCTTGAACGGCAGGAGATTCTGGAAAACAGATTGAAGCAAATCAGTATCAATGAGTCAAGAGGATAATCGGATGCGGCCGGACCGGGTACAGATAGTGCGGCCGCTACTGCAAATATTTAACCAATCCCCCATCAGGGGGATTTTTTATATTTATTATTTAGTTATAATAATTCTGATAGACTGATAGGTTGAATGATGGAGAGGAGGAGAATGGCGATCATGAGGTTAAGGTTACATAAAAAACGGATTGGGCTGGTTAGTCTGTTGACGGTTGTACTGGGGGTGTCGCTCCTGCTGCCTATGGCGGCGCCCCAGACCGCGAAGGCTGCGCAACGGCCGTTATTTCACGAGGCTGTTCGACATGATATCGGGGGGATTCTATATAGCGCTGCCGTTGAGGACGTCAACAGGGATGGAAAAAAGGATATCATAGCTATCAATGTTCCGGAAAAAATAATGTCCGTATTGCTGGGTAATGGGGACGGCACGTTCAGGAACGGTTCTCAGAGTCCGGTAGGAAGCCTTCCGCGTAAGGTTGCATTTGCGGATTTTAATGGGGACGGAGCGGTGGATGCGGCCGTTTCCAGTTCAGGGGACAATACGCTCAGTATTTTAATGGGGCTTGGAGACGGGAGCTTTTTGCCGGAGACGAGGGTTCTTGTGGGGGCGGAGCCCATAGGCTTAGTACAGGGAGATTTTAACGGAGACGGTAATAGCGATCTGGCCGTGGCTAACAATTCTTCCAATGAGGTGTCCATCTTGCTCGGGAAGGGAGACGGAACCTTTTCGACGCAATCCTTATATTCCGTCGGAATCAATCCTCGCAGTCTGGTTGCCGAGGATTTTAACAAAGACGGTAAGCTGGACCTGGCCGTGGCCAATAACAGTTCCGCCAATATCAGCATCTTGCTCGGGGACGGGAACGGCGGATTCGCAGCCATCAGTCCCTTATCTTCGGGCAGAAGCCCTATTGGACTGCAAGCTGCAGATTTCAATCAGGATGGAAACCTGGATCTGGCTGTGGCTGCGAATAATGACAACACTGTGAATGTATTTTTAGGAAACGGAGACGGGACATTCGGACCTGTCTCTACCTATCCGCTTGGTTCACTGCCTCTGGATCTCGAACTGGGCGATTTTGACGGGGACGGAAATCTTGACCTCTTAGGCGGCGTTCAAGGCGCTTCCGTTCCGATTTTGTTCGGAAACGGGGATGGGACGTTTCAACCGCCATTCAGCGATTCTTATCCTTTTGCAGGCCAAGTGACTTCCGGAGATTTAAACGGGGACGGTAAACCAGACATCGTAACGGTGCATGCAGGAGGTTATCTCCAGGTCATGAACAGCGCGGCAGATGGCACGCTGAATTTGGCTTTGGACCGCTACGAAGTTCGGGAGGATGCCGGAAGCGTAACAGTGGCGGTTTACCGGACGGGTGGAAGCTACGGACAGGCGAAGATCCGGCTTCTAACGCTGGAGGGAACTGCGGCGGCAGGCAGAGATTACTCCGCCATCGATGATACACTCGTGTTCGATCAAGGGGAGACGAGTAAACAGTATTCCATACCAATTACAAATATGGTCGGATACCAGGGAGACCGGTCATTTCAGGTTCAAATAAGCACACCGTCCAACGGGGCCGTGCTTGGAACGCAAACTGTGTCGTCCGTCATGATTCTTGAGGGAGCAGACCTACCGGATACGACGGCTCCTATCCTGGATGCTTCCCGGTTTGGCTCCATCGATCACTATAGTGGGGTGAACGACCAATTGTACGGAGATGACAATGCAGTCGGGGAAGCCGGAACGGTCGTTCGGGCTTATCTCTGGAACGATGCTGACGGAGATGGAACCGTAGGCGGAGGGGAGCTTGGAGCGGGACTCGTAGTTGGCATAAGCATGGCGGATGGCTCCGTGCCTGCCGGCGACATCGGGGACCTTGCTCCCGGCATCTATGTCTTCGTTGTGACTGCCACGGATGCATCGGGCAACGAGTCGGAGCTTGCTGCCTCGGCAGCGGTCTCTGTGACGTTGGCGAAGGGCGCGTCGCCGGAGCCGGCCGACACGGTGCCGCCGGTTTGGCCGACCGGAGCGAAGCTGGATTTCTCTGGGCTTGCGTCTAGCGCCGTAACCTTGGAGTGGCCGGAGGCAAGCGATGACACCGGCATTGAGGCTTACGAGATTTATCAGGGCGCAAGCCGCGTGAATTCGCTTTCTGCCGCTGCGAGAAGCTACACGGTAACTGGTCTGACAGCAAACGTCGATTATACGTTTATGGTTAAAGCGGTCGATGCCGCTGGAAATGGCAGCTCCGATCTGGCCGGTAGCGTTCGCACGCCGCCGCCTTCCGGCTCGGGGGCGGGTTCCGGTTTCAGCGAGACAGGACCGATCACGGCGCCTGCGCTTCTGGCGAAATCTCCGGAATCCCGGCTGAAGCAGTTGAGCCTGACCGCGGCCGGCACAGCGCTCGTCATGACGCCGCCGTTTCAGGCCGACGTTCATGATTATGCAGCGTTGACCCGGGGGGCACAAGTTTCGCTAAGTTTCGAGTCCCTGCATCCTTTAGCAAAGGTGGAGATTAATGGGCAAATCGTCAAGGGAAAATACACGGCCGATCTAAAAGCAGGAGATAACCTCCTGGAGATGCGTATTTATGCTGAAGACAGAACGTCGACAACCTACCGTCTGACCTTGACGAGGTTGCCGTCGGAGGAGCCGGGTACGGTAAGTCCATTGCCGTTTAATGACGTGAAGGGGCATTGGGCGCATGCCGAAATGCAGGCCGCCTTTTCGATGGGGCTCGTAAAAGGGGATATTTCCGGGACATTCCGGCCGGATAACGACGTTAGCCGCGCCGAATGGACTGTCATGCTGGATCGCCTGCTTAAATCATCTCGGGCTGCTTCTTCCGGTTTCTTCACCGACAACGGCTCCATTCCTGCCTGGGCCAAGGAAGCCGTCGACGGGGCCGCTGAGCGGGGACTCATCACCGGCTACGCCGACGGCACGTTCCGGCCAGGGCAGTCCCTGACGCGTGCGGAAATCGCCGTCATTTTGGGCCGCGTGCTGAAGTGGCCGGATGACGGGAAGGTCGGCGGCAACTCGGAAGCGGGTGCCGTTTTGGGTGGTCTTGCTTTCGAAGATGACGCCGAAATTCCAGCCTGGGCCAAGGGCTATGTTCGTAAAGCCGTAAAACAGGGGCTACTCCAGGGGCGAGGCGCGGGACGATTCGCGCCGAACGAGCAAGTCACCCGGGCGGAGGCAGCCGTTTTACTCGTACGGTTGTCGAGGATTCTCGACGTTTCCTGAAGGAAGAGCCATTTCCTCACCAAATTAGTCTAAAACATGACAACAAGACCAGAGCATGGCCTCCGGTCTTGTTGTCATTTAACGGAATACTGAAACATTAAAAAAAGGAACCATCTCAGGTTATGAAGAAGCTGCTACTTGAATTTTTATAAGTTTAGTACTAAACTGATGTTAATCACAGCAAATGAGGTGAGAGGGAATGGACAAAATAGAGCGCGGCTCCAAAGCTGCGGAAAGGCAAGAGGAGAAATTGGGGCTGCTTGTATGGTTCCGCATTTCGCGGATTTATAACCGGAGTCTTCGCGCCTCCAACCAGCATCTTAAGTCATGGAATCTTTCGGTAGCCCAATTCGATGCGCTGGTCCAGATCGGAAGCCATCGGCGGCTGACTCAGCAAGATCTGGCCGACAAGCTGCTGGTGTCGAAAGGTAACATCACCCAACTGCTGACGAAGATGGAGGAGTTGGGCTGGATCAAGCGGGAGCAGGAATGGAAGAAAAAATGGCTGTCGCTGACTGAGAAGGGATGGGCACTCTATCATGAAGTAGTTCCCATACAGGAACAATATCAGGCTTCGCAGTTTGCCGGACTCAGCCGGGAGGAAAAGCATCAGCTTCTCGGGCTGCTTCGAAAAATACAAAAAAGCCAATAAGATAACGGAGGGATTTCGCTATGAATATGGAATTCAAAGGCATTCACCATGTATCGGCTCTAACCAAGACAGCTTCGGAAAATTTTAAATTCTACACGAAAATATTGGGACTCCGGCTAATCAAAAAGACGGTCAATCAGGATGATATCTCTGTGTATCATTTATTTTACGGGGACGAGGTAGGCAATCCGGGAACCGAACTTACCTTCTTCGAGATCCCGAACGCGGGACGGAATGTCGACGGGAATAACAGTATCTCCGCACTTTCGCTTCGCGTGCCGAGCGATCGGGCTCTGGAATACTGGTCCCGGCGATTGGATGAATTCGGGGTCGAGCGTGAGGAAGTGAAGCAGCGGGCGGGACGTGCGAGTCTGGCGTTTAGGGATTTTGAAGGACAGCGGCTGGTTCTCGTATCGGATGAAAACAATACCGGCGTTCCCGGCGGCAAGCCGTGGGACCGGAGTCCGGTTCCGGCCGAATTCGCCATCCTGGGATTGGGGCCGGTCCAATTGACGGTCGCCCAGCCTGACCTGACGATCTCGGTATTAACCGAACTGATGGGCTTCCGCCGGAAAGGGCAGTATCCTTCTTTCGTGGAAGGACAACCTGACATCAGCGTGTTCGAGACGGGGGAAGGCGGCAGTGGTGCCGAGGTTCATGTTGAGGAGAGAACCGACCTATCGCCGGAACGGCTGGGGCGCGGCGGAGTGCATCACGTTGCGTTCCGCGTGGAGGACGAGGAGGAACTGCGGGCCTGGATCGAGCGCATCCGGGGTGCTCGCTTCCCGAATTCGGGATTCGTGGACCGCTTCTATTTCCGGTCGCTCTATTTCCGCGAGCCGAACGGAATTCTGTTCGAAGTCGCGACCGACGGCCCCGGATTTGCCACGGACGAAAATCCCGCCCATCTCGGTGAGTCGCTGGCACTCCCGCCTTTCCTGGAGCCTAAGCGAGCCCAAATTGAAGCTTACTTGAAGCCGCTTGACACCGTGCAATAAAAGGAAATCTGGGCGGAGGAATGGAAACGAATAGCTATTGAGCTCCCCGTAACGTTAACTATATGACAAGTGTCATATGAAAATAATGATGTTTGAGAGTACCCCTGATTTCTGATCTTTTATATGATGAATATAGAAGCTTAGAGAAAGTGGGAATTTATATTGATTAACACAGATGCAAACAAGACGAAGCAGTTGCATAATGATGTTGCACCGTTTGCCAAATCTGATACGCGAATCAGTATTAACCAAATCATCAATACCCTTCTCCCGTTGTTACTCATTTGGGGAGCCGGCTATGCGGTATTGCCGTATTCACCATGGTACACCGTATTATGTAGCGTTATTGCATCAGGCTTCGTTGTGCGTACGTTTATTATTTTCCATGATTGTACACACGGGTCATTCTTCAAGAGCAAAAGAGCCAATGATATTGTCGGAAACATTACGGGGATCCTGACTTCCTTCCCCTACGAAAAGTGGAAACGCGAGCATGCGCTTCATCACGCAACAAGCTCGAACTTAGATAAGCGCGGGATCGGCGATATCGATATGCTGACTGTGGATGAGTATTTGGCCAAATCGAAGCTTGGTCGTCTAGGGTACCGTTTATACCGCAATCCGATAGTGATGTTTGGATTAGGCCCTCTATATATGGTGCTTGTATTAAATCGATTTAACCGTAGTGGGGTACGTACAAAAGAGCGATTGAATACTTATTTTTCAAATATCATGTTGTTGGCGGTCTGTACAGCACTTATTCTGGCATTTGGCTGGACTGCATTCTTTCTTGTGCATGGTCTAACGTTATTGATCGCAGGGTCGATGGGGATTTGGTTATTCTATATTCAGCACACGTACGAGGATTCTTATTTTGAACATAATTCGAAGTGGGATTATGTCAAAGCTGCCGTTGAAGGCAGTTCTTACTATAAGCTGCCAAAATTACTGCAATGGGTAACGGGTAACATCGGCTTCCACCATGTTCACCATTTGGCGCCTCGCGTACCGAACTATAAGCTGGAGGATGCTCATGAATCGATTCCGCCATTACAACAGGCAACCACGATCACGCTAAAGACGAGTTTAGAGTCGATTCGTTATAAGCTATATGACCCTGAACGGCATAAATTTGTAACGTTTAAAGAGGCTGCAAAGTTAGAAGTGACACGCAGTAAAGTGGTATTGACCAAAAAATATAGCTAGCTTATTGGAAGGGTGCCTCTTCATAGGTAAGAGGTGCCCTTTTTGAGTTATAATGATTGAAAAAGCGAACATAAGAAGCGGGGCTGTTATGCAAAAGTGGTACAGTATCATTCCTAAAAGTCCGATGTTAAGTATCTATCTGTGGATCATCGTCTGCATTATGCCCTTCTACTTTATTATCCATATTATCCATTCGTTTTCATTGTGGCTCATTAGCGTAGCGGTATTATTGATTATCCTATATTTTTTAAGCTATTATTTCTCGTTCAGTGCACGGACGGGCCTGAAGTACATGTGGATCGGCCTCCAAATGGTGCTGAATATCCTAATGACACTGTCGTTTGGTTATGCTTATTTTGTCCTCTTTACGGCGATTTTGATCGGTTTTAATTTTAAGAAGGCCGTTGGTTTTTATGTCATGTATGGTTTGAATATTCTGTTTACGACAGTCACCATCGAAGTGGGGTATTTTTTCTTTCAGGATTTGTTTATATCCCAAACGCCTTTCATTATCGTTACTGCTCTAGGGGTAGTGTTAGTGCCCTTTGCTCTATATTCCAAGTCGAAACGCGAGAATCTGGAGGGGGAGCTCGTAACGGCAAACGAGCGCATTTCCGAGCTGACGGTGCATGAGGAGCGCCAACGTATTGCGCGCGATTTGCATGACACGCTGGGTCAGAAGCTATCCATGATTGGATTGAAAAGTGATTTGGCGACACGCTTAGTAGAAAAAAATCCACAACAGGCCATCCAAGAAATCAGGGATATTCGCCAAACGGCGAGCATTGCGCTCAAAGAAGTTCGTGAGTTGGTGGCGGATATACGCGCGATACATCTGGCGGATGAATTGGTTCGTGTCGAACAGATTTTAAAGGCGGCGCAGATTAAATTTCGTTTAAACGGGGATACAAGTGAGATTCATATGCCGGTTTTTGCTGAAAATATCGTAAGTATGTGCTTGAAAGAAGCGGTAACCAATATCGTGAAGCATAGCCAGGCAACGATTTGTCGCATCAGTTTTTATCAAAGTGATGAAATGTTTAAGCTGACGATTCATGATAACGGAATCGGTTTTCCGAATGCTAAACGATTTGAAGGCGGCAACGGCTTGAAAGGGATCCAGGAACGGATTGATTTTATAAACGGTTCCTTTCATATGAAGACCGACAAAGGTACGACCATGATTATTTCTGTCCCGGTTACGATTACAAATCAATAAGGGGGGAAGACAATATGATTCGTATTGTGATAGCGGAAGATCAGGGGATGCTGCTCGGTGCCATGCAATCCTTGTTAAACATGGAGGAAGATTTTGAAGTAGTCGGCATCGCCAGGAACGGCGAGGAAGCCATTAAGCTGGTGATTGAATTACAGCCGGATATTTGCATTATGGATATCGAGATGCCGATCCTGACCGGTCTAGACGCAGCGGAGGAGCTTCTGGATAACGACTGCAAAATTATTATCTTAACCACGTTTGCGCGTCCCGGTTATTTTGAACGTGCGCGTAAAGCGGGGGTCCGCGGTTATTTACTGAAGGACAGTCCCATTGAGGAATTAATAGCTTCGATCCGCATTATTATGGAAGGCCGCCGTATTTATGCCCCGGAGCTTGTGGATTTTGTCTATGAGGATGATAGCGAGAATCCGTTGACGAACCGCGAAATCCAGGTGCTGGGGCTTGTTGCCGAGGGGAAGAAGACAAAGGAGGTTGCGGAGGAGCTATACCTCTCCCAGGGAACCGTACGCAACTATATTTCAACGATCTTAGAAAAACTGAAGGTGGGGAACCGGATCGAAGCCATTGCGCGATTTAAGGAAAAGGGATGGAATAAGTAATCGAAATTACGGGATCGGGGGTCATCCTCATTCATAATAGGATTGTCGAATATTACTTTAAGGTTTCCGGTTCGCTCATAGTATAATATAGTGACCCCGATTAAAAGAGGTGAACAAATGCTTGATGCAGAGCTCAGTATCATGGATTATTTTACGGAACAACATTTTCAGCTGTTTCTGGACAGGTTCAGGTCGCTTGGGCCGCTGCCCGGAATTTTGCTCACATTTATGAAATCATTCGTTCCGCCGCTGCCTACGATTGTTATCGTCGGAGCTAATGCTGCGATCTATGGCATGTGGCAGGGATTTCTATATTCCTGGATCGGTCTCGTTGCGGGAAGTCTGCTGACTTTTATGCTCATCCGCAAAGCGGCAGGCACCTCCCTCATCCGGCGTTGGGCCGAGAAACCGAAGGTGCAAAAAGCAATGGTATGGGCCCGGAAGAACGGGTTCAGCTTTGTTTTCCTGCTCAGTATGCTCCCGGTCGGGCCTTTTGTTGTCATCAATATGGCCGCGGGATTGACGCGGATGCAGGTGAGTACTTTCGCGACGGCGGTGGCTTTGGGCAAGGCGGTCATGGTCTTCTGCGTGTCCTATATCGGGACCCATTTGTCCGACTTTTTGGACCAGCCGGCCAAATTTCTCGGCGTCGCCCTGTTTATCGCAGTGTCGCTGTGGCTGAACCGGAAGCTGCAGGCTTATTTTACGGCGGTTGCCGCTCCTGCGGCCGGGCCGGCCGAATAAGGCGAAGCGGCTGGCCGCTTTCAGCGGTACAGCGCGGATATCGCCTCCGCTTCATTGCGGATCATCTCCCGCAGCTCCGGCGGGAGCAGCGTCTTCGCTTCCCGGCCGCAGGCGAGCAGGATTTCGCACGCCGATTCCAGCGTGTTAAACTCGATATCCACGGACATCCAGCCGGCTTGGACGTCCTCGGGCTCGGCGCGAAGCACCTTGGCGTAGCGCTCCCGCTTTAGCCGGGCCAGCCGCTGCACCGAAATGGAGATCGTTGCCGGGTACCGCGGCAAGGCGGATTTGAAGTCGGCGGTGGATTGCTCCCAGTATCCGCTCAGGGAGAAGCCGGGCGGACGCTGGAAGGTTTCTTCGAGCACAGCGGCTTCCGTGATCCGGGAGATGCGGAAGGTCTTAATCACTCCGTTCTCCTCCGCCACCAGATACCAGACGTTTCGTTTGGCCACCAGGCCTAACGGGTGAACGGTCCGTCTGGAGATGGCACCGGTGTAGGCGGCATCGCTTTCCGATTTGCGGTAGGATATGTCCAGCTTGCGCTGTCCCCAGACCGCTTCCTGCACTACGGTTAACTGCGGAAAGCTTTCGCCCGATGTATGCCAGCCGGCTCCATCGATATGAATGCGTTCCGAGAGCATTTCGGCATCCTGCCGGACAGGTGCAGGAGAGGAAGCGAGCAGCTTCTGGTACGCCGCATCGAAGCTTCGCTTTGGAATTCCTAACTCTCCCAGCAGATGGCTGTAACTGGTCAAAAGCAGGGAAAGAATTTCTTCCTGATTCATCCCCGTCAGACTTGTCCGATAATTCTCCGCTAGCATCCATCCGCCAAGGGGACCGCGTTCCGCATATACCGGAATTCCGGCGGAGCTCAAAGCGTCCATATCCCTCACGATCGTCCTCTCCGAGACCTCCAATTTTTCAGCAAGCTGGCGCGAGTTTAATTTGCCGCCGTTTTGCAGCAGCAGCAAAATGGATAACAGCCGATCCGCCCTCATGTAGATCCCTTCCTTCATCTTTCTTTCCTACTTTGAATTGTATCATTTATATAAGACAATGGATGTCATATTTGACGGGTAAACTGAAAATGTCGTTAGAAACAGAAGTTACCGGGAGGATGATTCATCTATGGAAAACAAGACTTTGAAGCCATTGGCGGGGAAAATTGCCGTGGTAGCCGGAGCCACGCGGGGAGCGGGCCGCGGGATCGCCGTCATGCTTGGAGCCGCTGGGGCAACCGTTTATTGTACGGGACGCAGCGTCCGGGGCGGCGCCTCGGATATCAACCGGTCCGAAACGATCGACGAGACGGCGGAGATGGTTACCGCGCGCGGCGGAATCGGCATTCCGGTCCGAACGGATCATACGCGGGAAGAGGAAGTGAAGGCGTTGTTCGAGCGGATTGCGGAGGAACAACAGGGTCGGCTGGACCTTCTCGTCAATGATATTTGGGGCGGTGAGCAGTTAACTCATTGGGGTACTCCCTTTTGGGAACAGCCTTTAGGCGATGCGCTGCTGATGCAGGAGCGGGCGGTCAAGACCCATCTGATCACGAGCTATTATGGGGCTCCGCTGATGATCAAACGGGGAGGGGGACTGATCATAGAAATCACCGACGGGTCCACCTATAATTACCGAGGCAATTTGTATTACAGCCTTGCCAAAATTGCGCCGATTCACCTGGCGGCAGCCATGGCGGAGGAACTGCGCTCCAGTAATATTACCGCCCTGGCGGTTACGCCGGGATTTCTGCGGTCCGAACAGATGCTGGATCATTTTGGAGTGGGAGAGGACAACTGGCGTGACGCGGTTGCCCAGGAACCACATTACATTGAATCGGAAACGCCTTACTTTGTCGGCCAAGCTATAGCCGCCCTTGCCGGTGATCCTAATGTCCACGAAAAATCGGGCTGCGCGCTGACAAGCTGGGATTTGTCCGACGAATACGGATTTAGCGATGTCGATGGCAGACAGCCACATTGGGGCAATTATGCGAAAAAGCAAGGATTGCCGATTAACTGAACGGAATAAAATGCCGAAAGACCCTGACTGGTCAATAAACCGTCAGGGTCTTTTGTTTGAATGAAGTAATCTTAAAATAAGCTTTATCCGATATCCCATAGCTTTTCGAATCCCTTAAAACCGGTTCCCGCCTTGCCCTTGGCCTGCATTCCGCTCAAAGGCCACGATCCAATCCCCCTGGATTGCGGCGTACCCGACGTCTCCCTCCACGACAAGTCCGTACAAATTTTTTACGTCCAGATATTCCTGGCGCTGCCCGTTATCGAATTCCAACGTGATGTAGTAATAGGTGCGGGATGAGTTATGCATGGAATCATTCATATTGTGCGAGTGACTCCTCACGTTCATCCGTTTGGATACGATTCGCGCATAGCGGGAATCCCGCGGCGAACCGGCATTTTTGGCATAGCGGACGCCCCTAACGATCAAGCTGATGATGACCGCGGCAAAGATAACGGCAATTAGAATGGGAACAAGCGTAAACATAAGTTTCATTTACGATTCTCCGTTACGCCGTATGAACTCCAGTACGATATCCTGCGGATGATCCCCGAATTGGCTCCCGAACAGATTGAGTCCTCGCTTGTTGGCCGCCTCCTTCTTTACTTCGAACCGGACGGAAATAGGCTGGTTATAGGCCAAATGAAGCATCCCGATCGAGGTGTCCGAAGCAGGGACGCCGTTGACGGAACTCCCTTGGTTGCTGATGCGCCATTCCGTCAGCTTGCCGTACTCCGTGCCGCTTTTCCAGCGTTCGGGAGTCAGCTTGCCTTTCCGGTCCCCGAAATCGGACGGACAGGTCCATGTGCCGGCATCCAGGCCGTTTACGGTGACCGTGATGTCGGAAGCCCAGTCCGCACGAAAGGAAGGAGCTTCGGAGCACAGCTCGGCGCGAATGCGCAATTCATCGAGCTCGACGCCGGGAGGCAGCGGGTTGGCGAAATAATATTCGATATAGCCCGTCTCGGCAAACCAGAGAAGCGCGGCGTCTATCCGTTCAGGCATATAGAATACCCGGGGGTCATCCTGCGAGCCGATCAAGATCCCGTCTTTGCCGGCCATGCCGCAGGAGGGCTTCACGGAACAATGCGAGTACATCCCGATCGGCATATGAATACTCTCGACAGGATGAAGGCCGTCCCCGGGTTTGGAAGGGAGCTCCAACTGGATGGAGCGGCAGGTTACGGAGCAGATTTTTTCCCGGTTGGCTCCCTGGGCGGAGACGAGCAGTTCGGCCTGCTCAAGCGTCTGGACGTTGATGGAGATGGTCGGTTGGGCTACGCCCAGCGCTTCGGCCAGTTGGCTGACGCTCATCGGCTTTTCCCCAAGCGCTTCCAAAATGCGGACCCGAAGGTCTCCGGACAACGCCTTGGCTACGTCAAGTATTCTTGAAGCGGGGTAGCGGATGATTTCTTGTACAAGTTCGCTCATCATCAAAATTCCTTTTCTTATACAGAGATAATGTTGAGATTATTGTACAATGCGAAACTAATATTGTAAAACAATAATAAACATTGTAAAAATCATATATAGGTGTTAATATGGGCACATAATCTGCTGTGAAAGGTTGTGTATCGCGTGAACATCACTATGTTAAATCAGGAAGCATTGGGAGTGCCCCGCCCGGAATTTCCCCATCCGCACTGGCAACGGGCAGAATGGTTTAATTTAAACGGTTCATGGTCATTCCGTTTTGACCCCAAAAATGAAGGCGTCCAAAACGACTGGAGCGTAAACGGTGAAGTTCCGTTCGACTCGGATATCCAGGTCCCGTTTTCTTGGACCAGCCCGTTGTCCGGCATCGGTAAAGACGTGAAGGGGATCGGATGGTACCGGCGAACGGTGGCGTGGCATCCGGCAACTTCAGGCTCCAGGATGTTTATACGTTTCGGAGCGGTGGATTATTCGTGCGACGTCTGGATTAACGGCCGTCATGCCGGAAGTCATCAAGGCGGTTACGGCTCGTTTGAGTTTGATGTTACAAGCTTCTGGCAAATGGAAGGCAACAATACGATCGTCGTAAGAGCCGAGGATCAGGACCATAACTATCAAGCGCGCGGAAAGCAGGGGTATGGCGAAATCCGCGGCATCTGGCAACCGGTTTGGCTGGAAGCCCGCCCGCAAACTTACATTAGAGAAGCCAAGTTCAGAACTTATATAGACGGCCGGATCGAGGTCACGGCAACCATCAAGGCGGAACAAGAAGGAAAGGCCGAGCTTACATTCGATTTTGCAGGCGCTTCCATCCTGCATGCCATACCCGTGGAGCTCCTTGCCGGTGAAAATGAAGTGAATACCTCGTTTATCGTGAACGACCCCCGGTTATGGAGTCCGGAAACCCCGCATTTGTATGAGGGGGCATTAAAGCTGGGCGGTTCTTTTGGCCTTGATCAAGTCAGTACCTATTTCGGCATCCGGGAGATCGGGACGGCTGCCTTCGGCGACCGGGGTTACCGCTGGATTACGCTGAACGGCAAGCCGGTTTATTTGAACGGCACGCTGGACCAGTCTTATCACAAAACCGGTTATTTTACTTATCCGTCCGATGAGGAAATGCATGACGAAATCTACCTGATGAAACGCCTGGGGCTCAATTTCGTCCGTATCCATATCAAGCCGGAAGAGCCGCGCAAATTGTACTGGGCGGATAAACTGGGCATTCTCGTCATGGAGGATATGCCTTGCTTCTGGGGCAACCCGGATGAACAGGCTCGCCAAGCTTACGAGCAGGAAGCACTGGAGGTCATCGAGCGGGATTACAATCATCCGTCGATTTTCTCCTGGGTGATGTTCAATGAGACGTGGGGGCTCAAGACAGATCCCAAGGAAGCGGGAGTTACGGGCGATATCCAGCGGCAGAGCAGCTATTTGCCGGAAACCCAGGAATGGGTGCGGGAAAAATACCGCTGGGCGAAGCGCATCGATCCGACCCGGATCATCGAAGACAACTCGCCTTGCAATTATGATCACGTCGAGTCCGACATCAATACATGGCATTTCTATATCAACGGGTATGATCAGGTCCGCGCCCATTTGGATGAAGTCGTCAGCAAAACGTACCCGGGCTCGTCCTTCAACTGCATCGGCGGTAATGTACAATCGGATGCTCCTTTGATGAACAGCGAATGCGGCAATGTGTGGGGCATCGAAAACGGTGCAGGCGACAGCGACCTCGCCTGGCATTACCGCTACATGATGAACGAGTTCCGCAAGCACGACAAACTGTGCGGGTTCGTGTTTACGGAGTTCCGCGACGTGACCAACGAATTCAACGGTTATTACCGCCTGGATGGAACGGGCAAAGATTTCGGATATGAAGCTTTCGTACCCGGCATGAGTATTGCCGATCTGCATACCCCGGATTTCATCGTCCTGGATGCCCCTCCATGCCAGACCGTTTCCGTTCGCGGACAGGTGGTTGTTCCCATGCTGCGGTCCAGCTTCTCCGACCGCTATCATGGGCAAAAGCTGAAGGTGAAATGGGAGCTGTGGCATGATCAACTGGGCGTCCGCACCGTGGAAGATAGCGGTGTCATCCAGTTGGATTGGGAGGATTACGGCGTTGTGCCGCTTTCTTCGCTGACTCTGACGATGCCTGATCGGGACGCGGTAGCTGTGCTGGCGGTTTCCCTTGTCAACGAAGAGGGTGAGGCGATTACGCGCAATTTCACAACGTTCGATGTAAGAAGCGGCGAAACCGGCGGATACAAGACGGATGTTGAGGTTATACAGATCCCGGTAGGCTCTTATGCGGAGCAGACGTTTGAACATCAGTGGACCTCGATTCAAGGTGCGAAAGTAAGCGGTGCGGGGAAGGGAAGTTTGATCTATGACATAACGCTGCCCGGCTTAACGGAGAAGACCGCCATTCACGATATCGAAATTCTGTTCGAAGCCGGAGCAAAGCGGGTATTGGCCCGGAATACCGAGGGCTCGATAGATACCGATATGGGAATCGGGGCGATGCATGGTGCCGACGCGAAAGTGGAATATAACCCTAACACCTATTACATGACCGATGAGGAAAAGCATCCTTCCCGCCTGAACGTGCTGATCGACGGCGAAAGCATCGGCTCGTTCGTTCTGCCGGACGATCCGGCGGACAGCCGTGGCGTATTGTCTTGGCATTACCAGCCGGTCGCGAACAAACTGGATGAAGCCGGATCGTACGGTTATCTTTGCAAGTTGAGCGTCCCGGTGCAATTGACGGCCAGGCTGAACCGCAGCCGTACTTTCCGCTTGGAACTGCAGGCAGAAGAAGGCGGCGTGGCCCTGTACGGCCGCAATGCCGGACGTTATCCGCTGGATCTGTCAATCCGGTACAACGGCTAGGCTTGGTTCACAGTACAGGGGCAAAGGAGGATAACCATGGCCCGGAATTCATTCAGCAATCCGATCTTGCAGAACGGTGCCGATCCTTGGATTTTAAAGCAGAAGGACGGCAGTTATTACATGTTGGTTACATTGGGAGACCGCATCGCGATTCGGCATAGCAAAACGATGACGGAACTGGGCGACGTTGCTCCAAAAACCGTCTGGATGCCTGAATCGCCAGGGCCATACTCTCATCACTTATGGGCGCCGGAGCTTCATTATATCGAAGATCGTTGGTATATCTATTATACGGCGAACGACGGCGGGGGAGACGACACCAGGAGAGTATGCGTGCTTCAGCTTAAGGGCGATGATCCCATGAACGACGAGTGGATATTTAAAGGAGCCGTTAATACGGAGTATCCGGGCTTGGATGGAACGGTATTGCCGCACCAGGGCGAGTTGTATTTCTTTTATTCCGGCTATGGGCATTTTCCCGATTACGGATCAGCCATTTATGCCGCCCGTATGGCCAATCCCTGGACATTAACGGGACCTAACGTGCTTATAACGGCACCGACGGAACCTTGGGAGAAGCAAGGCGGAATGGCCATTAACGAAGGACCGTCCTTTTTGCGGAAGAACGGGATAATCTTCCTCGTTTTTTCGGCAAGCGCAACCTGGTCCGACGATTACTGTCTGGGAATGACGATGATTTCGGAATCCGGGGATCTTATGGACGCCCAGGCATGGATCAAGCATAACGGCCCGGTCTTCGCCAAGAATCCGGAAGCGGGTGTTTACGCACCCGGGCATAACAGTTTTACCGTTTCGGCGGACGGTTCGGAAGACTGGCTGGTTTACCATGCCTATTCCTACTCCGAGACTGAACAGGACCGTTCGGCGGGAAGTCCGCGAAGCACGCGGATCCAAAAGTTTGGCTGGAAAGAGGACGGAAGGCCGGATTTTGGATTTCCGCTGGCAACCGAGATAAAAATACCTCTCCCGTCGGGAGCATAAAGTATCAGGAGTAACTTTCGTACTGGTATGAAATAGGCATAAATACTTAAAAACCGGCATAGTTAAATGCCGGTTTTTTTTCATTTATAGGATGAACTAAAGAATACTATGGAAGCATCGGAGTAAAATGATTCCGAAGATGTTGAAAGCATATAAAAAAAAGCATACGAGCAGCCAATTTTCCAATATAATTAATATTATTGCTTTAATACAGCTTATTATAGTAAAGTACATTAGAGATTGCCTATGTAAAATTCTTGTAAATGCTGTAGGAGGATTCTTATGCTGGAAGTCGGTATCCACGAAGCCGATAAATTGGTTCAAGTGGCTCATGCCCTATCTACGCGTTCCAGGGTCGATATTCTTCGCCTGCTGAATACGCGGAGCATGAACGTTATTGAACTTGCCGAGGCGCTGCAGCTTCCGGTTTCCACTGTCGCTAACAACGTTAAGGTACTCGAAGCGGCCAAACTTATCAATACGGAGCTGCTTCCGGCGGTACGCGGGGCGATGAAGGTATGCAGCCGGAATTATGATGATATTCTTATTTCGTTAAACTCAAGCGTCCGTTCCACCAAGGACGGGATGAAGTTTTATGAGGTCGAAATGCCGATCGGACATTATAGTGATTGCGAAGTTCACCCGACATGCGGCATGGCTACCCACGAGGGAATGTTGGTTAGGGAAGATGAACCGGCCAGTTTTTATCATCCAAAGCATGTAGGCGCGCAAATTATCTGGTTCCGCAAAGGTTATGTGGAATACTTGCTTCCTTTGGAGATTCCCCTGAATGCGAGTATTCAATCGATCGAATTTTCCATGGAGATGTGCTCGGAAGCGCCGAATTACGACAATGATTGGCCTTCGGACATTTCGATATGGATTAATGGGGTTGAAATTGGAATGTGGACCAGTCCCGGTGATTTCGGTGACCGGCGGGGCGTGCTGAATCCGTCATGGTGGCTGGATTGGACGACGCAATACGGTTTGCTGAAAACATGGCGGATCGACCATGATCGTACGACGCTGGATATGCAAAAAGTGTCCGATGTGACGATAGATGACCTGCACTTGAATCAGCGTCCCAGCCTGCGGCTGCGAGTCGGGGTCGATTCGGAAGCGGTACACAAGGGCGGCGTTAATCTTTTCGGCAAACAATTCGGGGATTACGAACAGGATATCGTCATGCGGGTAGCGTATACTCAGGAAGAGACGGAATAAAAGGAACCATCATTCCTTAGGGAGATGATGGTTCCTTTTATTTGCGTAAGAAATAAGACAGGGGCAAAGATTGTCCTATTATTATACGTCAAGATAATGAGACAAGTTGATTATTACAATAATTCTGTAACAAAAGACCTAAAACATAAATTATTACAATAAATTAGTTTGAAACCGTTGACATTCTGGAATATGGGCATTATATTAGCTTCAAAGGTACAAAAAACATGTAATAAAACAATAATGATGTTTTGTACCTCATCAATGGTTAAAGGGGAGGTCAACATGAAAAAAAGTTATGGGATGGTGCTCGCCTTAATGCTATCGTTGTCCTTAATGTTAAGCGCATGCGGCGGCAACAGCGGCAATACGGGAAATACCGGAGGAACAGGAACTACGAATGCGGGAACTGCCGATCAAGGAAATGGAAGCGCTTCAAATGATGGAGAGAAAGTCACCCTATCTTTCTGGACCTTGTTCTCCGGCGGTGACGGCGACAATATGCAAGCGATGATTGATGCCTTCAACAAGGAGCATCCCGACATTCAAGTCAAGAATACGAAGCTGGAGTGGGGAGAGTATTACACAAAACTCATTACCGCAGTCGGTAACGGCAATGGTCCGGATGTCGGCATTTCGCACATATCCCGGCTGCCTGACCTGATCGACCAAGGGGTTGTGTCGGAATTGGACGACGTAGCTACCGAGGCTGGCGTGGACTGGACCACCTTTAATCAGAATATTCTGGATGCTTCCGTGGTGGACGGAGCGCATTATGCAGTGCCGATCGATACGCATCCATTTATTATGTACTATAACAAGAAACTGCTGAAGGAGGCGGGACTGCTAGATGAAGAAGGCAAGCCTATTCTGGAGCAGTCGGCTGACGGATTTATTGCTTTTCTGACCACGCTTAAAGAGAAATTGCCGCAGAAGGTAACACCGTTTGCTCTTTCGAACACAAATGATGATCCTTTCCGTTTGTGGTGGGCGCTCTACTCCCAACTGGGCGGCAATGACGTGGTTTCCGATGATCTAAGCTCGGCACAAATCGATACGGACAAAGCGGTCCAAGCGGCCCAATATGTCCAAGACTTGTTCCATAAACATAAAGTGATTAAATTGAACGATCCGGACTTCTACAAAAACTTCCAAAGCGGCACGGCAGCGATTATGATGACCGGAGTTTGGGCGACCGGCACTTGGGAATCGACGGAAGGGCTTGAATTCGGAGCGATGCCGATTCCGAAAGTGTTTGACCAGGAAGCTACGTGGGGTGACTCGCATACGGTAATTCTTCCGGTAACAAAGAAAGAAGATCCGGCTAAGCGCAAAGCAGCTATTACGTTCGCCAACTGGCTTGCGGACAACGGACAGGTTTGGGCCAAGGCCGGTCATATTCCTTCCAAGCCGTCCGTATTCGAAAAACAGGAATTTAAAGATCTTCCTTACCGCAGCGACTATGTATCCGTAGCTTCAACCGTTAAATTCAGCAAACCTTCCACAAAGAACTGGCAAATTCGTGATTTGGCCATGTTTAAATATTTGAACGAGGTATGGGCGAACAAATTGACTCCGGCTGACGGAATCGCCAAGATGTCGGCTGAAGTGCAAAAGGTGCTCAGCGAATAGCGGATCAGGTAATGAATTCGGCAGACTTTGCGGCGGGTGTCGTAAAGTCTGCCGGTCATATGGGGAGGTATGGTGCTTATGAAAATGAACAAATTGAGAGCAGACGTGCAGGCACTCCTGTTCCTGCTCCCCTTCTTGGTCGTTTATTTCCTGTTTACCATTTGGCCGATGATCAAGGGCGTGGAGATGAGTTTCTATAAATGGACGCTTATCAAAAAGATGAAGTACGTTGGGTTAGGCAATTATGAACGGATGTTTCAAGATCAGGATTTTTGGGCATCCATCTGGCATTCCACGATTTTTGTAATCATCACAACGCCGTTAATGATCGTTCTGGCCATTATTCTGGCGCTTATCGCCAACCGCAACTCCAGGCTGCAAAGGTTTTACCGTAGCGTGTTCTTTATCCCGAGCATTCTGTCCGTGGCGGTTGCCTCTTTTCTGGGGTTGTTTGTGTTTCAGCCATATACGGGACTTGTAAATTCTTTGCTCCACTTAGTGAAGCTGCTTCCGGAAGGTTCGGAGATCTTTTGGTTGTCGGAAACGAATCTGGCCTGGATCGCCATCTCGCTATTAACGTTATGGTGGACGGTCGGTTTTAACTTTATTTTGTACTTATCGGCGATGCAGGACGTGCCGGACGAAGTTTATGAAGCGGCGCGTTTGGACGGAGCGACCGATGCCCAGCTGTTCTGGAGAATCACACTGCCGCTGCTCAGCCCGATTACGAAAACGATAACGATGCTGCAAATCATCGCTTCATTTAAAGTGTTCATGCAGATCTATGTCATGACCGGCGGGGGACCTCTCGATCAGACGCGTCCCGTCATCCAACTGATTTGGCAAACGGGCTTCCGGAAAAACGACCTTGGGTACGCTTCTGCCATGTCCTATATGCTGTTCGTCATTCTTCTAGTGCTGTCCGGGCTGCAATACTGGGTCAATAACCGGAAGGAGGCGAACTAGAAATGAAGTGGTTTTATCGGATTTTTTCCATGTTCATGGCCCTGTTGTTTGCTTTTCCGCTCGTCTGGATGCTTGTGGTTTCCGTGAAAAAGGAAGGCATGAAAATCACCTCCGTCGTGGACTGGTTTACGCCACCTTATTCCTTCGCGGTCTATCATGAAATCATTACCGGCACCAAACTGATCAATTGGTCCTGGAACAGCTTTTTTATCGCCGTATGCGTGACTCTGCTGACGCTGGTAATCGCTGCAATGGCGGGGTTTGCGATGTCCAAGGTTCCGTTCCGCTACAGGACGTTTATGTTTTTCTTCATTTTGGCCGGGCTGCTTATTCCGGGAGAAGCGATTCTCATCCCGCTGTACCAGGTCGCCAAAGATATGGGGATTTTGAATTCATACATGGGCCTGATATTTCCGGCTCTGGCTTCACCCTTCGCGATCATCGTGTTAAAAAGCTTCTTCGACGGAATTCCAAACGACCTGCTGGAAAGCGTTCAGATCGACGGCGGGGGAATTTGGCGGATCTTCGTAAGCATCATGCTTCCGCTCACTCGTCCTGCGCTCGTCTCGATCGCGATTCTAACGTTTATCGGCTCTTGGAACAATTTTCTCTGGCCGTTCCTGTCGGTTACCGACGACAACCTGTTCACGCTGCCGATGGGGATTCCTACCTTAATGAATCAGTACACGGAAGATTACGTGAAGCCGATGGTTATTAATACCGTAGCTTCACTGCCGATCATGCTGCTGTTCCTTATTTTCGAGCGTCAGATTATCAAGGGAGTCAGCCTCTCTGGTATCAAAGGATAAGCGAAGGGAGTATCGGTTGTGGCAGTGCGTCAGCGTGAAAGGGCGATTGATCTATTCAAGGGCCTGCTGGTGTTCGGGATGGTGTATTGCCATTCCCTGCAATTTTTCAGCGACCCGATGATTTTCCCGCAAGGGCAGAAGTGGATTGACCTCATTAACTTGATCACGTTCTCGGGATTTGTGTTCAGTTTCGGGTATGTATGCCAGTTGGCGTACTATAGCAAGCCGCTGGCCGAGGTCTGGCACCGCATGCTCGCAGCGGCGTTCAAAACCTTGCTCGCCTTTTATATTTCCGGGACGGCATACCGGCTGTTTATCGATAAGTCGCCGTTGGAATGGGAAACGATCCAGCCGATATTGCTGCTGAACGATATGCCGGGCTGGTCTGAATTTCTGGCTTCGTTTACTTATTTAATCGCGCTCGGTTTGTTATTGTTTGTTCCATTAAAGTGGCTGGTCGGGCGAAAATGGGTCGGATTCGCGGCGGCGGGACTCTTGCTTCTGACCACCTGGATCCCTTATGGATATATTCACGCGGCTGCATGGGCTCCGTTGCTTGGAACCCGGGATTTTGCCTCGTTTCCCGTGTTGCAATATTTCCCGTATTATCTGCTCGGCATGCTGTTTGCCCGGTATCGCATAGGTTGGGATTGGCGGGTGCTGGCGGGAGCGGCGATTGCCTCGGGAGCCTTTGCATGGAAGTGGCTCTCGGGTGCCGACGCCTCGCTGCCGGAACGTTTTCCGCCTTCGGTTTGGTGGATCGCCGGCCCAGCTTTGCTGTTATACGGATATTATCTTCTGTCTCGGGTGATGGAAAAATATCCCTTGCCGTTTATGCCGCTGGAGGCTATGGGACGAAATGTGCTTTGGTTTCTAGTGATGAGCAATGTGCTTATTTTTGCACTGAAGTCCAATCAGCCGTTGTTATTGCTGGGATTGCTGGATACGTTCTGGATGGAACTGGGACTGCTTGCCGTCATCGGGTTCAGCATATGGATTATTACGAAACCGGCGCGCGGCGCGGCTCTGATCAATGACACTAAGAAATAACTACTGGATAAAGAAGGAGTAGAAACAATGGCTGATCAATCGGTACGCAATGAATATCCCCGGCCGCAATTTGTACGCAATGCATGGATGAGCTTGAACGGGGAATGGGATTTCGATTATGACGACTACGGGACGGGCGAGCGGGAAGCTTGGTACGAAAATCATGATTTTGCGAGCAAGATCATCGTGCCGTTCTGCCACCAAAGCCGGTTAAGCGGAATAGGCGACACCGGATTTCATGATACAGTCTGGTATCGGAAAGTATTCTCCGTACCCGATGCTTACAGAAAAGACCGGCTTCTTCTCCATTTCGGCGCTGTTGATTATGAGGCGAAGGTGTGGGTGAACGGGAAGCTTGCAGCGATGCACGAAGGTGGACACACCCCGTTTCATGCTGATATTACCGATCTTCTCGTCGAGGGAGAAAACACCGTCGTGGTGAAAGCGACCGACTATAGCCGGGATGTAACCTTGCCGAGAGGCAAACAGTACTGGAAGGAGAAATCGGCCAGTATCTTCTATACGCGGACAACCGGGATATGGCAGAGCGTTTGGCTTGAACCGGTTCCGGAAACGTATATCCGGCGAATTCGCTTGACTCCCGATATAGACGAAAACGATATTGCGCTTGACGTGTTTCTGTCCGGCTATCGCCCTGGCGCTATAGTCAGCGTTAAAGCGACCGTTACATTTAACGGTGAATTTGTAACGGAAGATATGTTCTCGCTGAGACATGAGTCGGCCAGCCGCCATATTCATCTCGAAGATTTCAACGATCATGGTTTGGGACGCTGGTGGACGCCGGAAAAACCGAATTTGTACGACCTGGAATTGACCTTGAGCGTGGACGGCGTGGTTGCTGATAATGTAAAAAGTTATTTCGGCATGCGGAAAATTTCCATTGAGGATGGGAAGCTGTTACTGAATAACCGTTCCTATTTCATGAGAATGGTGCTGGACCAGGGTTATTTCCCGGAGGGCATATTGACCGCTCCGAGCGATGAAGATCTGCGCAGGGACGTGGAGTTGACGAAGGAGATGGGCTTCAACGGCGCGCGCAAGCATCAAAAAATCGAAGATCCCCGCTACTTGTATTGGGCGGATCGCCTGGGCTTGCTGGTTTGGGGCGAAATGGCAAACGCGTACCAGTTTTCCGAGCCTTACGTGGCACGGATGACGCAGGAGTGGATTCAGGCCGTGGAGCGGGATTACAACCATCCGTGCATCGTGGCCTGGGTGCCGCTCAATGAGAGCTGGGGCGTGCCCAATATTCTGGTCGACAAGCAACAACAGCAGCATGCTTTGTCGCTCTATCATATGACGAAATCGCTTGATCCGAGTCGTCCCGTCATCTCTAATGACGGTTGGGAGATGGTCAGCACGGATTTGGTGACCATCCATGATTATGAATGGAGGCGCGAGGTGCTGACGGAGCGCTATGCGACCAAGGCAGCGGCGCTGAGTGCCCAGCCCGGGAACCGGTGGATTCTGGTCCCCGGCTTCCCTTATGCAGGCCAGCCGATTCTCGCCACGGAATTTGGAGGTATTTCCTTCAAGAAGAATGAGTGGGACGGATGGGGGTATTCCGGAGCCGTAAATGAAGAGGATTTTGTGGAACGGCTCAGCAATGTCGTGGATCCGATGCTGCAATCGCCGGTCATTCAAGGCTTCTGTTACACCCAATTCAGCGATGTGGAACAAGAGATCAACGGATTGTTGACTTATGACCGGAAGCCGAAGCTTCCGCTGGAGACGATCCGCGCTATCGTGGAGGGAACCCGAAAATAATTACAAAACGGCAGATTCCGTTGTCCGACGATTCTGCCGTTTTTTTTTGAGAGACGGGGTTCACCGGGATATTTTGAAAGGGGAGAGTGTTCGTGCGCTTTGGGAAATGGCTGGCGATCATGTTACTGCTGTTGGTAACAGGGGCTTGTTCGCCTGCGGAAAAAGAATCGGCCCTGACATGGAACAATCCGTTGTCATTGCCGGATGAATGGGAAGAGTATGGGCTTGGAGATCCCTTTATTTTTTCGTTCAACGGGTATTATTACTTGTATGTAAGTACTCGGGATACTGATACGGGGGTTAAAGTGTGGAGTTCGCCCGATTTGGCGGATTGGACATATCGGGAATTGTGTACGGAAGATTCCCTTACAAAAGCCGCCTATGCACCCGAGGTACGGTACTGGAACGGCAAATTTTATATGTATACTTCACCGGCCGGAAACGGCCATTATGTGCTCGAAAGCGACTCGCCTGTCGGACCCTTCCGGGTGGCGACGGACAATTTCGGCAGAATGATCGATGCCTCGACCTTTGTGGACGATGACGGAACCTGGTACTTCTATTATGCCGGAACCGGCGGCATCGATGCCGCGCCGATGGATTCTCCGTTGTCCGTAACGGCTCCGGGCTCGCCGACCGGGGCTTATATGGACGGCTGGACCGAAGGGCCAACGGTATTCAAAAGAAATGGTTTATACTACATGACCTATACCGGAAATCATGTCTTCAGCAACGGTTACCGGATTGATGCGGCGGTCAGCGAATCGCCTCTGGGGCCATTCAAGCCGTTTGAAGTGAATCCCGTCTTGATCCGGACGGAAGGCAAAACGGTCGGTCTGGGACATAATTCGCTCGTCACCGGCCCGGACCTCGACTCCATGTACATGATTTATCATAATCTTGAAGGCCCGGGCATTGTGGGGCCGTTGCGTCATATGAACCTGGACCGGCTCTTCTGGAACGGAGACAGATTCGCCGTGGCCGGACCCACGGACACGCCGCAGCCTGCGCCGACTTTGCCCGCTTTTGCCGACCGGTTCGAGCGGGATAAGCTCGGCAAGTCATGGCTTAAATCCGGGAAAGGAGACTGGTCGGTCGATGCCGAAAAGGGTGCCGGCGTGCGGGCGGCAAATGCGGCCGGCATAGCTATGCTGCGGACCAAATCCGAGACGGAGCCGGGGTATACGGCGGAGTTTTACGTTCGCGCAGAGAGCGGAGCGAAGGCCGAATCGAGGGTCGGGGCCGTTTTCTCGTATCAGGATGAGCAAAATTACGGCACCGTATGGCTGCTGCCGGCGTTGGGCCGGATGGAGCTGACCGAACGATCCGGCGGGAAAGAGCGCGTTCTTGGCGAAGCAGATCTGCCTGCGGACTTCGATTACAACCAGTGGCATAAAATCCGGATCGAGCATGCTGCTACCGGAAACACCGGAAATGCTGATCTGCGCGTTTATATTGACGAGATGCAGAAATACGCAGGATCATCGGTGACAGGTGGAGGCGCCATCGGTTATGCCGCAGCGGGGTTGGATGCGAGATTCGGGTATATCGCGTACAGCAACGAGGTGAACGGCAGCAGCGACGGACGTGCCTATCAGCCCCTGCCGGGTCAAGTGCAGGCGGTCCATTTTGAGGAAGGCAAGGAAGGCAAAGCCTATCGGGTCGCCAAGAAAGCGGATGCCGCTGCCAAGTCCTCTTATCGAGGCGGCACCATAAACATGGAGAGTGACGGGAACGGGGGGTACGTGCTGTCCGGACTCCAGGCGGGGGATTGGGGGAACTATTTGGTAAATCCGGATGAACCCGGTCAATACTCGATTCACTTCCGAATCCGGCCTATATCGGAGAACGTGGCATTCAGGCTGGTCGATCAGGACGGAGAGGAGATGGCGGCGTTCTTGGCGGCACGGGAGAAGGAAGAAGAGTGGCAGATCGTATCCGCACCGGGAATGGATTTGCCGGCGGGGCCACAACGGTGGAAGCTTGAGATTACAGAGGGAACCCTGGATCTTGACTGGTTCAGGGTTGGGCGTTACCAGCCCGTCGAGAAATGGGAAGATTTCTTTGACGACGGCAATGATTTTGGCTGGACCCGGTTTGAAGGCATGTGGTCCGTGAAAGAAGGAGAACTTCGCGCTTCTTCGGTATCGCCCGCCAAATCTTTGACCGGCGAACCCGGCTGGTCCGATTACAGCGTTCAGGTCGATCTGCAGCGGATGGAGAATGCTGGCCGCGCCGGGTTGCTCATTCGGGCTTCGGAGCCGGCAAACGGGCTGGACCAGAATCAGCATCGGTCCGACTTTGTTCGCGGGTATTATATTTATGCCGATGCCGAAGGCTTGCATCTCGATAAAATCAACTATGGCACTACCTCGTTAAAAAGCGTACCTTGGGGAACAGGCTCCCCCGGAGCTGACGGCAAGCTGCATCTAAAGGTGATCGCGAAAGGTGCGACCATCGAAGTGTATACGGGGGATTCAAGCGATCCCGTTCTGTCTTACACCGATCGCAGCGCTGCACCGTTCCTTCAGGGACGAATCGGACTGCAGAGTGCGGATGTCGCGGTCCGCATTGACCGGATCGGAGTGGAACCGTTACATTAAGGGCGGAGAAACTTTGTCGGAACCTGGGGAGGATACAGATGAACGAACATAACAGAAGAAGAGGGGCCGCCCTCATTAACGAAGTGAATCAAACCGAGGTTCCTTACGGAACTTTGGCGATCTGGTTTCTTGGACAGGAGAGCGTCATTATCAAAGGGGACGGAGTAACCGTATATATCGATCCTTATGTATCGGATTATCTGGACAAAAACGGACCGGAACGTTCCTATCCGGCGCCGATTGTTCCGGAAGATATCGTAGGGGCGGACCTCTGCCTGATTACGCATGAGCATGAGGATCACATGGACGCCGGAACCTTACCGGCCTTTCATAAGCAGAACAGCAAGGCTCCGTTTATGGCTCCGGCCTGCTGCAAGGGTCCATTGATCACAATGGGAGTGAAGGAGCCGCTAATTCTGGTAGCGGATGATAGCCGGGAAACCGAGCTGTTCTCCAAGCTGCAAATTTCGGTGATTCCCGCCGCCCATGAACAATTGGAGCAAGATGCGGAGGGACACTACCGCAGCGTGGGTTATGTACTTAAGTTAAACGGCGTAACGCTATACCATGCCGGGGATACGGTCGTTTATCCCGGATTGATAGAACGCCTCCGGGCGTTTAAGCCCGATGTGGCGATGCTGCCCATCAACGGCCGGGATTTCTTCCGCCGGGAGCGCGGCATCGTCGGCAATATGAATTACCGGGAAGCCGCCGAGCTCGCCGTTAGCATCGGCGCGGAGACCGCGATTCCGCTGCATTATGACGTGTTTGCAGGCAATGCGGAGAAGCCGGGTTACTTTGTGGATTATATGTACGAACATTTCCCGGAGCAGAAAGTCCATGTCATGGCCCGGGGAGAACGGTTCGTGTACGTTTCCGGGCAGGCGTTCATGAACCGGCCGTAAGGTTAGTGTAGATAACACATGAAAATAAGAGAGAGTAGGAGAGACGAAATTGATGAGCACATTAGGATTGCAAGCATATGAAGGCGAGTTTCAGGGGGAAAAAGCGATTTGGCTGAAAGCGGGCCGTTATGAAGCAGCATTGCTTCCCGGCATCGGCGGGAATCTGATTGCGTTTCGGGACGCGGAACGAGGATTGAAGTTTTTGCATGAGCCCGGTCCGGAGGAAATGGAATCTTTCAAGAACAGGCCGATGATTCACGGAATTCCGGTGCTGTTTCCGCCGAACCGGTATGAGGACGGGCGCTTCCCGT
The DNA here is from genome assembly GCF_003337355.1 of Fontibacillus phaseoli. Classification (GTDB taxonomy): domain Bacteria; phylum Bacillota; class Bacilli; order Paenibacillales; family Paenibacillaceae; genus Fontibacillus; species Fontibacillus phaseoli. The sequence goes on from NZ_QPJW01000012.1 coordinate 120,483, forward strand.
GGGACGGCAAGCTTCATCAGTTTCCTGTCAATGAAAGTGCGACCGGCAACCATCTGCACGGTTTCCTATACAATATTCCCTGGCAGGTGGAGGAGTTCGGACATGCCGACAGGGAAAGCTTCGTATCCGTTGCGGTGACCGTAGACGAACGGCATGAATCGTACCGGTATTTTCCTTATGAATATAAGGTGCGGCTGCGCTATGGCCTGAGTGAGCATGGGCTTTCCCAGCAGGTAATGGTGGTCAATGAAGGCAGCGAGAAGATGCCGTGCTTGCTGGCCTTCCACACCTCGGTCAATGCGCCGTTCGCCGAGGGGAGTCTGGCGAAAGATTACCGCCTGAAGCTGACGGTGGGAGACCGCTGGGAGCTGAATGAACGCATGCTGCCTACCGGCAAGTTTCAGCCGTTGACCGCTCAGGAGTTGCTGATGCAAGGCGAAGGTGTCTATCCATTTTTCGAAAGCATGGACAATCATTACACCGCTGTAGCCCAAAACGGCCGGAACCGGATGGAACTGACCGATCTGAGCCGGCAGATTACGCTTGTCTATGATGCGGGTACGTCCTACAAGCAGTGGATGATTTGGAACAATGGGGCACAGGAAGGCTTTTTCTGCCCCGAGCCGCAAATCAATCTGGTAAACGCTCCGCATGTGGACTTGCCTGCGGACGATATCGGTCTCTTCAGTTTGGAACCGGGCGAGATTTGGGAGGAAAGCAGCCGCTGGTACGTGCGGGGATAAGCATTACGGATTCAAAAAAACCGTCAGAGGGCATGGTGCTCTCTGACGGTTTTTTGTGCTTAATATGAGGGAAGTATATGAGGAACAAGCGGATTTAGCAGCTTACAAACAAAGGGTTACGCGTTCCTGGTGCTGATGAGGAGCATACTCTCCGGCGAATTGTTCTTTCAAGATCTCAATGCTTTTTCTGCTGATGGCTTCAATGTTTTGCGCAGCATAGGGCACCTCGGGCAAATCGGGACGGTCGAAAGTCACAAGTTCAATTTTGCCCAATAGATTATGATTCCTTAAGTAAGCGTGGACGATATGGGCAAGTTTAACATTGACGGTGAAAATAGCGGTTATATTATCCTTGCCCTTAAGAAAGGCCGCAATTTCTTCTTCAGCCCCGTTCTGTTGGATCGTATTCAACCTCAGCATGCACCACAAATTTTTATCTATGGGCAATTGATGTTCCATAAAGGCCTTCTCATAGCCGATTGCCCGGTCCTCCGTAACCGAGTTCGTGATTTCGGGAGAAATATAAGCGATATGCCGGTGCCCTTTTTTTAACAAATAATCGATAGCATCAAATGTTCCCGTTATATTATCGGATACTACATGGGCGACCCGGATATTTTTAAAGAAACGGTCAACCAGCACAACCGGAAACTTGTCGAATGACAGCTGGATGATAGATTCATTGTAGTTTTCCGCTTCCGTTGGAAAAACGATTAAACCTTGGATGCCTAATTCCATTAATTCTCTGATGGACTGCGTTTCCCTCTCCGCAGATTCCCTTGTAATGCGCAATAGAATTTGAAAGCCTTCCTCGTAGGCATATTGTTCGATATAGTTTAGCAACTGTTGGTCAATCATAGTTTTCATGCTGGGAAAGACTACTCCAATTAAAACAGGTTTTGCCATGGAAGGCCGCAATTGAGAAGAGAGGTCGGATACGAAGGACCCCTTACCCTGAATGCGCTCAACCCATCCTTCTTCCGCAAGGCCGATAAGTGCGTTTTTGGTTGTAATTTGACTGACGCAATATAACTTCGACAGTTCCTTCTCCGAACCCACCCGATCTCCCGGACGAAGGATGCCCAGTTTGATTTGTTCCTTGATTTTTTCCTGGATTTGCTTATACAAAGGCAGCTCTTTCATATGGAATGATCACACCTAAAATATATTTTTTATACTAACTAAATTATATAGTTTACGTCTTGTAAAGTCTACTAGCTAATTAGTAATGTTAGTATATTGACTTATAAGAGAATAAGCACAAGTGAATAAGTGAATTATAGGGATGAGCCCAAACTTTATACTCAATTTAGTATATATATTTCAATAAAAGTATATTAGTATAGCTTATATAATTCAACTGAATAAAAGTGGGTCTTCAAACATTTTGAATGAAAGGGGAGGTGAACATTCATCGATAGTAGAACTGAGCGAATTAGCATGATTGCAGAAAGTGAAAGCGTTATCCAAAGAGGAATGAAGGTGGATTTTTCATGAAGCGAGACACGGTGGTTGTCAAAAGACTATCTGACAGAGCATTACCCTATATTTTTATAGGACCTGCCGTCATACTCATCACGTTACTGGCCATTGTGCCGTTGTTTTACTCCCTTTATATAAGTATGTTGAATTATAACCTATCTTTACCCAATACGATGATCAGGATGACCGGGTTGGACAACTACAAATATATGTTGACTAACGGTCCTTTTATGAAATCCATCGGTTGGACGCTGGTCTTTACCTTTTTTACCGTATTGCTGAATGTCGTGTTGGGGATGATCCTGGCACTTATGCTAAACAATGAGAAAGTAAGCAAACGGACAAAGATTTTCAAGAGTTTGTTTATTCTGCCTATGATGCTGGCTCCCGTCGTTTCAACTACCATGTGGAAAATCATGTTTGGTGCCATCTACGGTCCTATTAATTACCTCATGGAGTCGATAGGGTTGCAAACGGTTGCCTGGACGGGGGAAACACTGCCGGCGAAAATCGCGGTCATCATTATCGACGTCTGGGGGGCAACGCCCTTCTGCATGTTAATCCTGATCGCCGCTTTGCAGACCGTACCGCGGGATATTTATGAAAGTGCGTTCATGGACGGGGCCAATCGCTTTAAAGTCTTTTTCAAGATAACCCTGCCCCTGATCCGGAATTTCATCGCGCTCGTTGTTTCCTTAAGGGTAATGGATGCATTGAAAATATTCGATTCCATCATGATTTTGACCGATGGCGGCCCCGGGGACTCGACAGAGACGATGGGAACGATGATCTACAAGACCGCCTTCCGGTACATGAATGTGGGTGCCGGTTCGGCGGGAGCGATGATTTTCTTTGTCATTATTATCGTGGTTACGCTAATATTCCTGAAATTAATCCGAAATGATCGGCAGTAGCAAGGGGGAGAATAGATGAAAAAACATAATGCCGAAAAATTCGCGCTCTACTTGCTGCTTGCTTTGTTCGTCATCGTATTTTTGTTCCCGATTTATTGGGCCGTTACGACATCGTTCAAAACGCCAGGACAAATCATGAAGGTACCGCCCGAGTTCTTTCCGTCCAACTGGAATCTACAGAATTATGTCGAGGTTTTTACGAAGCATCAGATCGGTACGTATTTTATCAACAGCCTTGTCGTTGCCGTTACCACCACCTTATGCGCTATAATCGTCGCAACCTTTGCCGGGTACGGATTTTCGAGGTTTAAGTTCAGGGGCCGCGCCTTTTGGCAGTACGCCATTATTGTGATGCGGATGGTTCCCGGGCTGGTATTCATCATTCCGTACTATATTATTTTTCAGAAACTGGGGATACTGGATACCTTGTTTGGGCTCATTATCGTGTATATCACTGCCGCGCTTCCGCTGGCGATCTGGTTGTTTATGGGATTTTTTGACGAATTGCCGACTGAGATGTTTGAAGCGGCCAAGATCGATGGCTGCAGTGAGTTCGGTACTTATTGGAGAATCGCGCTGCCGCTCATCGTTCCAGGGATTGTCGTAGCCGCTATTCTTGTTTTCCTGGCCGCTTATAATGAATTCAGCCTATCGCTTGTATTGATTTTTACGGATCAAAACAAAACGCTTCCGCTCGGAATTAGCGGCATGATTCAATTGCAAAAGGATACGCCATTTGGAACGCTGGCCGCGGCGGGAACGATCGCCTTCATCCCGGCGCTTGTGCTCGCGCTGACGACTCAAAAATACGTGCAGGCGGGAATTACGGCCGGCGCGGTAAAGGGCTAATAAATCGGGTCGGATCGACCCGTTCCCATTATGAATTTCGGAGGTATATATCATGAAGAAAAAATTCAATATCATGCTTTTATGTGTTTTGACGTTAACCTTTGTGCTTAGTGCATGCGGCTCCAAAAGTGCCGATTCCGGCAAACCTGCCGAACCGAAAGGCGAGTTTAAGGAAGCGAAAGTGGAAGCTCCGGATGTGCTCGGGATCAAATTGACGGACTTGAACGGCGGCGGAACGCTCGGCGGCCAGTATAAAGGACAGAAGATCGTGGTTGCCACGCGGACCGGTGATTTTGCGGATGCATTGAAAAATGCCGCGAAATATTTTGAAGAGGCCTCGGGGGCTACCGTTGAAGTTCAGAGCTTTCCTGCCGGAAACGATATTGAAAAAATTCAATTGGATTTGAATACCGGCCACCATTTCGATGCGGTGTTGATGCCGGTGGCGAATGTTCACGGTTATGCGGAAGGCGGTCTTATCCAAGACCTGCAGCCGTTCATTAATTCCGTCGCCAGCCCGAATCTGGATCTGGATGATTTTATTCCGAGTTTATGGAAGAGCTACGGTCTCTATAAAGGAAGAATGGTAGCCTTCCCTTACAAACCGGACTCGCAATTATTTTTCTACCGCAAGGATTTGTTCGAAGATCCGGAAATCCAAAAGCAATATAAGGATAAAACGGGAAAGGATCTGGCGGTTCCGGCCACGGTCGAGGACTTCCTGTCGGTAGCCGAGTTTTTCACGAAAAAATCCAATCCCGATTCTCCGACCAAATACGGTTACAGCTCCATGGCTTCCAAAACGAACAGCCGCTTGATTTGGCAGAATCGTTTGGCTGCTTTCGGCGGGAAGGATGTAGATGAAAACTTTAAGCCTGCATTCAATAATGAAGCCGGACTGAAAGCGATGCAAACCATGCTTGAACTGAAGAAGTTCGCACCGGACGAGTGGCTGCAATTGGGCTGGGATGAAGCCAACGCCTTGTTCGCAAGCGGCGAGGTTGCCATGATGGAGCAGTGGCCGGGATTGTACAGCACGATTGATGGCGAACAGTCGAAGGTCAAAGGCAAGGTGGGATTTGGCGTGACTCCGGGCGGTGCCCCTACGATGGGCGGCTGGGCCATTGCGATGACTAACACGGCGAAAAATCCGGAAGCAACTTACAAATTCCTGGAATACGTAACGTCAAAGGATGGGGAATTGTTGAAAATCAACAACACGATGGACCCGACCCGGACCTCCAATTACAACCGGCCAGAAGTACTGGAATCCAATCCGATGTATCCGGCGTTGCTTGATTCCTTGTCGGCAGCTCAAATTTTGGTCGATCCGGACGTTCCGTTCGTTTCCGCCAAGTTGAACGATATTATGGAAAACGCGATCCAGGGCGTATTGAGAGGAGAATTGACTCCGCAAGCCGCGCTTGATGATATGGAGCAAAACTTTATAAAAGAAATCAAAGCCGTCGGTTTGAGTCTTTGAATGAGTAAGTAAGGAGAGATAGCATCATGACCAGCATGTTTTCGCGGGGGGACTACCCCCGTCCGCAATTTGAACGATCCGCATGGGTGAGCCTAAATGGGGAATGGCAATTTCAATTTGACGACGAGCAAATTGGACTTGCCGAGCAATGGTATGGAGAAAGAAATTTTGCACAGCGGATACAGGTTCCGTTTTGTTATCAAAGCGAGCTTAGCGGAATAGGAACAACGGACTTTCACGATACGGTCTGGTATAAAAGGAAAGTCGAAATTCCCCGGGAAATGTACGGGAAGCGCATCATTTTGCATTTTGGAGCGGTTGATTATTCGGCCCGGGTCTGGGTAAACGGACATCTTGCGGCCGTCCATGAAGGGGGGCATACCCCTTTCTCGGCAGATATTACAGACCTGCTGCGCCAGGACGGTTCTGACGATATCACGCTGCAGGCGCGGGATTACAGCAAAGACGTCACTCTGCCGCGAGGCAAGCAATTCTGGAAAGAAAAATCCGAACTGATCTTTTATACTTCAACGACAGGCATATGGCAGTCGGTGTGGCTTGAAGCGGTGGAACCGGTTCATTTAAGCCGTGTATTTTATTATCCGGACATTGACCATAATGAGATCGGCATTCAATATGTGGTCGAGGGCTGGTCGGACGAGCCGGACATCAAGGTTAGAACCCGCATATCGTTTGAAGGCGAGGTCGTCGCGGACGAAGAGTGTAAAATTACAGCCGCCAAGCAAAAACGCCGAATCGAGCTGCATGATTTTAACGATCACGGCATGGGACGGTGGTGGAGCCCGGAACATTCGAATTTATATGACGTGGAATATCGAATTTTTGTAAATGGGATCGAGACGGATGTAGTACGCAGTTATTTTGGCATGCGTAAAGTATCGGTTGACAGCGGCAAGCTGTGCCTGAACAACCGGCCGTTCTACATGAAGGCGGTGCTGGACCAGGGATATTTTCCGGGAGGCATTCTCACCGCACCTTCGGATGAGGCTTTAAAGAGGGATGTAGAGCTGACCAAGACGATGGGTTTTAACGGCGTAAGAAAGCATCAGAAGATCGAAGATCCCCGTTTTTTATACTGGTGCGATAAATTGGGACTGGTGGTTTGGGGAGAAGCCGCTAATGCGTTCGCTTTTAGCGAGGCGTACGTACAGAAGTTTACTTCGGAATGGATCGAAGCGGTAAATCGTGATTTTAACTGTCCGTCCATTATCGTATGGGTTCCTTTGAATGAAAGTTGGGGCATCCCGAATATCAAGGTGGATGATCAGCAGCGCCAGCATGCGATGGCTATGTACCATCTGACGAAATCGCTGGATAAGACCCGGCTGGTGATTTCCAATGACGGCTGGGAGCATGTTCAATCGGACTTATGTACGATTCATGATTATCAATGGGATTACAACAAGCTGGTTGAGAAATACAGTCAAATTGATTCTGCGCTGGATGCCCCTCAGAATCGGGATGTCTACGTAAAAGGCTATCAATATGAGGGCCAGCCGATCCTGATGACGGAGTTTGGAGGAATCTCCTTCCAGAAGGGCGAAACGGGCGGTTGGGGCTATTCGGGGGCCAGCGATGAGGCGGACTTCAAGAAGCGGGTATATGCCGTAATCAAAGCCATGCAAGATTCGCCATTGATTCAGGGTTACTGTTACACTCAATTAACCGATGTGGAGCAGGAGATCAACGGGTTGCTGGACTTTAACCGCGAACCAAAGATTCCGCTGGAAACGATCCGGGCGATGAATGAAGGCAAATTTGAATTGGAGGATGACTTATGACAACCGTGAGACCGGACTATCCCCGTCCCCAATTCGTAAGGGATTCATGGCAGAGCCTGAACGGGGCGTGGTCCTTTGCATTCGATGACCATGACCTTGGATTGAAAGAAAAGTGGTATCAGGGCACCGGAAAGCTCCCGCTTGAAATCACGGTTCCCTTTAGTTATCAGAGCGAATTAAGCGGGGTTGAAGATAAAAGCAACCATGAACGGGTTTGGTATCAAAGAACGTTCGACATTCCCGAAGCGTACGCCGGAAAACGCGTGATTCTGCATTTCGGGGCGGTCGATTACGAATGCCGGGTTTGGGTAAACGGCCAGCGGGCCGGGAACCATCGCGGCGGATTTTCCTCCTTTTCGCTAGATATCACCGAACTGATCGAAAGTAATCAAAATGTGGTTACCGTGATGGCGCAAGATTACTTGACGGACCTGACGATCCCGAGGGGCAAGCAATATTGGAAAGAAAAAGGCGAGGTTATGTGGTTCACGAACATGACCGGCATATGGCAATCCGTCTGGATGGAGTTTGTTGAAGAAGTCTCCCTGGAGAAGGTCCGTTTTACCCCGCACCTGGATACCAACGAAATCGAAATCCAGTCTTTTGTGGAAGGCTGGAACGAACGGTCCCGGCTTGAACTGGTGACGTTGATACAATTCAACGGTGAAAGGATTGCGGAAGAGTGCAGGAAAATATTTGCGGGCGTGGAGTCCTGGCGCGTAAACTTGCGGGATTTTAACGATCATGGTATGGGCCGCTGGTGGTCGCCCGAGAAGCCCAATCTGTATGACGTGACCTTTGAACTGAAGGAAGATGGAGTTGTTGTCGATCGGATCGAAAGCTACTTCGGAATGCGGAAAATCTCCGTCGATAACGGAAAACTTTGTCTCAATAATCGTCCTTATCAGATGAAGCTTGTGCTGGACCAGGGATATTTTCCGGAGAGCTTGCTGACCGGGCCGACGGACGAAGCCATTCGCCGGGATGTGGAATTGTCCAAGGCTATGGGCTTTAACGGTCTGCGCAAGCACATGATGGTGGCTGATCCGCGATATCTGTACTGGTGCGACAAACTGGGGGCTTTAGTATGGGGGGAAATGGCAGCTGCTTACGTTTATAGCGAGCAGTATGCCCATCGGATGATGGATGAATGGAAGGAAGTCATCGAGCGGGATTATAATCATCCCTCCATTGTCGTTTGGGTGCCTTTAAATGAGAGCTGGGGCGTCGCCGATATTTACTATAACGAGAAGCAGCAGCACCATGCCCAATCCCTGTACCATTTTACCAAATCGGTGGACGCGACGAGACTGGTGATTTCTAATGACGGCTGGGAGCATTGCGAGTCGGATCTATGTACCGTGCATGACTACGGCAAGGATCCTGAAGTGCTGCATAAGCGCTATTCGAACATCGAGCATATCCTTGCGGATATGCCGGGGCTGGAAGGCAGAAAGTTTATCTACAACCCGGGATTTTTCTACCGGGGAGAGCCCGTGCTCTGTACCGAGTTCGGAGGCGTGAATTACCACTCTGAACCGGCCGCTCCCGTTGTGGAACCGAAGGCGGAGAATGAAGTCCAGTTTGTGCAGCAGTTGGTGGACGTCATAAATCCGTTCCTCGTATCCAAGCTGGTTCAAGGGTACTGCTATACGCAGTTGACCGACACGGAAACGGAAATCTGCGGTCTGCTGACCTGGAACCGGGAACCGAAGGTGCCATTGGATATCCTTAAGAGAATCAATGAAGGACAGACAAATTTTTAAGGTATGGAATGAAGAAGAGCAAGTTGTAACCATTTAAAATGAGCAAGGTGGACGAGTTTCGTACGACTTCGAACTGACACCTTGACTCCATTCCTGGAATGGTTCCGGCGGGGCTGCGTTGCTGTGCAGGCTCCGCCTTTTTTTGTTGCTTTTGTTTGCAAAAAACCGTTACTGGTTTATGTATCGTTGTTTTAAGAATAAGAACATGTTAAAATATAGATAATCTTTAATGAACGGAGGGTTCCTTGTGATTAACATTAAATTCCGTTTTACCACTTTGCGCGGCTAATTGAATAGTGCTCAAAGGCTCTGCACCTGTGCAGGGCAAACGGGATAGGTATGCTATGACAAAGGGAACTTGGTCTTTTGAATAGAATATGCCGACTTTGCGGGCGCCGCTTTACGGGAGACGTTTGTTTGCCGTAGCCAAGAGGGTGTCTGCGACGTTTTCGTTTGAACCGACACAGGGAATCTGCCTGTGTTTTTTGTTTTTTCCGGGGTCCCCGCCATGATATCGGAGAAGCTAGGTACAGTGGGCACTAAGGTCTCTTTGCGGGGATAATCATTTTTTTACCTGAGGGAGGAACTAATATATGGAACAATTGCAGCAAAAGACGATCCTGGTCGGAGTCAATCTGAATCACCAGGACGATTTCGAATATTCTATGGAAGAATTGGCGAATCTGGCGGAAGCCTGCGACATTGAAGTCTTAGCGACGCTCACCCAAAATCTGGTGAAGATCAACTCATCCCACTATATCGGAACGGGAAAAATAGAAGAAGTACGCGCGCTCCTGGAGGCTAACGACGGCAATCTCGTCATTTTCAATGATGAACTGTCGCCTTCACAAATTCGCAATCTGGAATCCGATCTGGATTGTAAAATTATCGACCGGACGATACTAATCCTCGATATTTTTGATCAGCGGGCCAAGACGAGAGAGGCGCAACTTCAGGTGGAAGTGGCCCAGCTTAAGTACATGCTGCCGCGGCTCGTGGGGCTGCGCGAATCGCTTGGCCGCCAGAGTGGCGGCGTAGGCACCAAAAACCGCGGCGTGGGGGAAACGAAGCTGGAGCTCGACCGCCGGCGGATTGAAGAGAAGATTACTGCGCTGAGCAAAGAGCTGGATACGCTCGTGGCGCACCGGCAAACTCAGCGTAAACAGCGCAAGAAGAACGATGTGCCCGTCGTCTCGCTCGTCGGCTACACTAACGCCGGGAAATCGACGATGATGAATGCGATGATGGAACTGTTTAATCCCGAGCAGGAGAAGCAAGTTTTTGAAAAGGATATGCTATTCGCGACGCTGGAAACCTCGGTCCGCAGCATCCCGCTTGAGGATAACAAGACGTTCCTCCTGACGGATACGGTCGGTTTTGTCAGCAAGCTGCCGCATCATTTGATCAAGGCATTCCGCTCCACATTGGAGGAAGTGGCGGAAGCGGACTTGCTGATCCATGTGGTGGATTACTCCAATCCGGAATATGAGCGCCTGATCGACATTACGAATCAGACGCTGAAGGAGATCGGGATTACGGATATTCCTGTCGTGTATGCCTATAACAAATCCGATCTGACCGACCGATCGGTCCCTGAAGTACAAGGGGATAAGGTGTTCCTTGCAGCCAAGCCGAGAGTCGGCATCCAGGAACTGGTCGGACTAATCCGCGGACGGGTATTTAAAGACTACATTCACTGCGAAATGCTGATCCCTTATGATCAAGGGGCGGTTGTCTCTTATTTCAACGAGCATGCCCATATCTTAGAAACAAGTTACGAGCCCGAAGGCACTAAACTTACGCTGGAGTGCAAGCAGAGCGATTACGGAAAGTATAAGCAGTATGCGCTGGAGGGCACTGGAGAGAGCGAAGAAAGTTTAGGGGAATAGCGGGGGAGCGGCACAACTCTATTAAGTAGAGTAATTTGGTAGCTGTAAGTGGAGTGCTCGGCACCAGGAATGAGGAAGAGAGCAAGAAAAGCTGCAAAAATGCAGCTTTTCTTTTTGTTTTGACCTGTCTGAGGCTTAATTCCTGCAAAAGTGCATTATTTTCTCCGCAAAGTGACTTATTTGCTCAATTTGCTTAGAAAAAACTGCATAATCGCAGGATTTTGTTTCTTTTGCACGTTCCTGCCTCGAAAATCCTGCATTATTGCAGGATTTTCGATAGGGAGGTGCGACTTGTTCGCGAACAGCAGGTTAGAGCATGCGTGCCGTGACAAAGTGTGTACCGTGTCAGAGCATGAGTGGCGTGACAAAGTATGTACCGTGTCAGAGCATGAGTGGCGTGACAAAGTGTGTGTATCGAACCGGAGCATGCGTGCCGTACAGGAGTGTACGTATCTTGTGCCCCTTTTGCAGCAGGAATAAGGACGACTCTAATGCTACAGCAAAGTCAGCAAAAGCCGCCATGTCACAGCGCCGGCAGTCTGACTTCGAAGGTCGCTCCTTCTCCTGGGTTGCTGAGCACGTCGATCCGGCCCCGATGGGCTTCGATGATCGACTGGGAGATCGCGAGCCCGAGGCCGGCGCCGCCCTGTTTGCGCGTGCGGGAAGCGTCGCTGCGGTAGAAGCGTTCAAATACATGCGGCAAGTGCTCCGCGGAAATGCCCGGTCCGTTATCTTGCACGCTTAGCAGCGCCAGATTTTGCGAGGGGGAAGATAGCGATACCGTTATGTTCCCTTTGACCGGATCCGTATGCTGGACGGCATTATGGAACAAATTCAGAATGACCTGCTTGAATTTATCGCAGTCAACCATGCTCTTGATTTCCGGGGTCAGATTGAACATGAGGTTTCGGTCTCCCGCTAACATGCGCAGATGGGGTTCCATTTCCTCGACCAGCGTGTCGAGACGAGCCTCGGACCGGCTGACGACCGGAGTCCGGTCCAGCTTGGCCAGGATGAGCAGGTCCTCGACCAGCTTCTTCATCCGCTTGGCCTCGCCAAGCATGCTGTTCAGCGCGGCGTTCAGCTGCTCCGGTTTGTCCGCGGCGCCGCGCAGTAGCACCTCCAGAAAGCCGTGTATCGAGGTTAGCGGAGTGCGCAACTCATGCGAGGCATCGGCGATGAAGCGGCGCATTTGCTCTTTAGCTTCCCGTTCGGTTTCAAAGGAAGTTTGCAGGCGCTCCAGCATGCCGTTGAACGACTCGGCTAACCGGTCGATCTCGCTTTGTCCGAGCGCGGCCGGGAAGCGCTGGTCCAACTTGCCCGCGTCAAGCTCTTTGACCGTACTGACCATCTGATTTAGCGGATTCAGCGTTTTGCGCAGGGCCGGCAAATAAAGCATGAGTCCGCCGGCTAGAGCAAGCAGCGACAATATAATGAAAATGGACAACTGCCGCAACGCGATGGCCTTTAGCGGGGCGGTTGCGATGCCCATTTGAATCAGGCTGTTCCAGCCCCAAGGCCCTTCTGCGGGATGAAAAACAAGAAGTTGCTCGTTTCCGTTTTCGTCATGGGCAATTTTGTACCCACCGGTTCTTTTCCCTTCCCACTGCTCCCGGATAGCTTCATATTCTTCATCAGTTAACTGGGGGGCGGGGAGTCCCGACTCATTGGACCGGTTCTTAAACCCTTCTTCTTGGCTGATCAGCGCGAGCGAAGTATCGGGAAGGAAGAGGAACGGCCCGCGTTCTCCGTTGTCCGGCGTTTCGTTCGGGTTCGAAGTTCCCGGCGTGATGTTTTCATCTCGTTCTCTGCGATTGGGAAAAGCGCTGTCGTTCATCAGCAGTTCTTTGGGCAAGCTGCGGATTTGCGATAGCAGGGTTTCGGCCTGATTGCTGTAGAGGAAATTTTTCATCACGACAAATTGTACAGTGCCGATTAACAGCAAGAGCAGCGCCAAAATGAACAGGGAGCGCGACAACAGCTGGGAGCGGAGGGAGCGGGGGGATATCAGCGAGCGCAGCATCCCCGTCAAATTCCGCCTCTTCATGGCAGATCTACGCGATAGCCCGCGCCCCGCAGCGTCCGGATGAGCCGGTGATCCTTATCGTTCAGCTTTTCGCGCAAGGACCTGATGTAAACCTCGACGATGTTCTCCTCTCCGCCGAAATCGTATCCCCAAACCTGATCCAGTATCGTGCTTTTGCTGAGAACAATTCCATGGTTGATGACCAGATATTTCAGCAGCTCGTATTCGGTAGGCGACAGCTCCAGTACCCGATCCTGGTACTGGATTTCTTTTCTGCGGTCATCCAGCCGGAACGGTCCGAAGGAGACCTCGCTGAACAAAGCAGGGAACTGGTTGCGCAAACGGGCGCCGATTCTAGCGAGCAGTTCCTCGAAGCTGAACGGCTTAACCACATAATCATCCGCTCCGGTCGTTAACCCCTTAACCCGGTCTTCCACCTCGTCCTTGGCCGTAAGCATGATGATCGCTACATTATTTAGATTTTTCTTCAGAAGCCGACACACTTCCCAACCGTCCATGCCCGGCATCATGACATCGAGCACGACAACCTGCGGCTGAAAGTCCAGAGCAAGGTTAACGGCGTTTATCCCATCGGATGCGGTGCGGATCTCAAACCCTTCATTCATGAGTCCGAGTTCCAGAAATTGAATAATATGAGGCTCGTCGTCAACAAGCATTATTTTTACGTCTTTCAGATTTTTCATGAAGCATGCCTCCAGTACACTGCGCTTATGTAAATATTATCTTCGATCTCACTGAACGCTAGCTGAACGTCCCCTGAGGGGGAACTGAAATCTAGTTGCTTGGCTCGCCGTTTCTTTGATCCTATCATGTCTAACCCTTGATTGTGAATCTGGTTCTGAGATATACTTTTCTAAGCGAAATGACCAAAAGGAGAGTAAACGAATGGAAAAAGTATTGATTTTCGGACACAAAAATCCGGACACGGATACGATTTGCTCCGCGATTGCTTATGCCGATCTAAAATCGAAGCTGGGATGGGACGTTGAACCCGTCGCTTTGGGCGAGGTCAACGGAGAAACCCAGTTTGCGCTCGACCGGTTCGGCTTCCAGGCGCCGCGCGTCATTCAGTCGGCCGCCGGAGAAGTGAAGTCCGTTATTTTGGTTGACCATAACGAACGCCAGCAAAGCGTCTCCGACATTGAGCAGGTTACGGTGGTCGAAGTGATCGACCATCACCGGATCGCCAATTTCGAAACGAGCGGGCCGCTTTATTATCGCGCTGAGCCAGTTGGCTGTACAGCAACGATCTTGAACAAAATGTACAAGGAAAACGGCATCGCCGTTCCCGCAAATGTGGCCGGGTTGATGCTGTCCGCAATCATTTCGGACTCCCTTTTGTTTAAATCTCCAACCTGCACCGAGCAGGATGTAGCCGCCGCCCGCGAACTTGCGGACATCGCCGGTGTGAATCCGGAGGAATACGGGCTGGACATGCTTAAAGCGGGTGCCGATCTCAGCGACAAAACTATTGAGCAACTGATTTCCCTGGATGCCAAAGAATTCTCGATGGGCAGCGCCAAAGTGGAAATCGCCCAAGTGAATGCGGTTGACGTCAATGACGTGCTGGCCCGTCAATCGGAGCTGGAAGCCGCTTTAAACAGTATTGTGAACAGCAAAGGCTTGGATTTGTTCCTATTCGTAGTCACGGATATTTTGAACAATGACTCGGTAGGTCTGGCGCTGGGTAAAGCTGCTGACGCCGTGGAAGCTGCGTATAACGTGAAGCTTGTGAACAATAAGGCAGTATTGAAGGGCGTAGTTTCCCGCAAATCCCAGATCGTCCCTGTTCTCACCGATATTTTTAACAAGCGTTAATAGCATAACCATATCCTGATCGAAAAAGAGTCCTGAAGCAGCCGGTTACCGGTCTGCTTCAGGACTCTTTGGTTTTTATTTCGTGTGACGGTGCTGGGACCGTGGAACGGGGTCCTTTGGTCCACAGAGGGTAACAAGCTCTAACGGACACCAGGGATCTTATCTGGGCGAAAATAGCCGCTATCAAAATCTAACGGACACCACGGCCGTTATTTTGGCCCAAACCCTCTGTTGGAGGCCTAATTCCGGAGAATAACGTCTCCTGTGTCCCTTAGCTTGCAGAAAACGCAGTTTTGGAGCGATTAAGGGCTTCTGTGTCCGTTAAAAATTTTTTATCAATGAAGCTGAAACACTCGCTCCTATAGACGCAACTCGCCAATGGGAGATACTTTTGCACTTAAAGCTACTCCAAGGTCAGCTCCAGCTATTCCGCGTACTTCCAACTTATCCGCTACCCACAGCACCAATAGGACTCACAGCACCACTAGAGTCAAAGCGCCACTAGCTTTCGCGGATGATCGGGTACCATTAGACTTAGCTAAGCACCCTCGGCTTCCCCCGTCGCCGGAGCCGGGGCGTGAGCTGGCTTATGCTTGAAAATCGGAATGAGAATGACCGCGCCGAGCATCATCACAATGCCGGAGAAAGCATATATGCCGACCAGCGGAAATAACTTCTTGAGTACGCCCGACAAGGACATCATCATGACCATCATGCCCATGAACATCGGACTAAGCACACCGTTTACCCGGCCTACATAGGACTGTTCCGTCGATTGTAAAATCAGGGTGTTAATCCCGATTTGAATGCAAGGGAAGGTAAGGCCGTTTAGGAACTGCAATACCAAGGTTAATGGTATGCTGGTGGATAAGCCCATGCCGACGATACATACGGCGCTCACGGCCATGCCGAACGCTAGCAGGATCTGCGGTGGAATCTTTTTGGACAGCGTCATAATCACGGCGCCGCCGATCAACATAGCTACACCGTTCACCATAAGCAGAAACTGGAGAAATTCCTTCGGCTGCCCGAGGCGTTCGGTAACGACGAATAAACCAAGTGTCTGGATGGTGCCGACGGCGAAACCGGCAATAGCGAACGTCGCGCCAAGCACCCGCAAAATCGGACTGCGCCATACATAGCGGAATCCGTCGGCCAGTTCCTGGCGTAGTTTGCTGTTCCGTTCACCCTTCGTTTCCTGTTCCTCATCGGCCGGGAGCCGGAACAGAACGAGCGCGGAGAGCAGAAAGGCTACGCCCATCACGCCGATGGAGATGTTAATCCCGAACTGATGATAGGAAAAGATGCCGAGCGTAGGGCCTAGCACCATAAAGATAGCAACCAGGGATTGGAATAAAGCCATGCCCTGTTGAAGCTTTTCCGGATGCACATGCTGTTTGAACAGCTTCATGACGGAAGGCTGCGAGAATTGCGATAAGATCGCCGAGATAAAGGTTGCAAAATACACGGCTTCCCATGATTCGTATAACAAGGTAATGAGAACAGCAAACACGGACAAAGCGGACAGGAAATCGCACCAGATCATCGTTCGTTTTGGTTTCCAGCGATCGGCGAAGGCCCCTCCGATGAAGGAGAATACAAAGATCGGAGCGAATTCGACAACGGAGATGAGCGAAATTGCCAGCGGATCGCTGTTTGTTTTTTCGGTCACAAACATCAAAATGGCAAAGTTGCGAACCCAGATCCCAATTTGCAAGAAGATGTTGGAGATCAGGATCGTCTGGTAAAACCGGTTGCTGAAGAGACTGGCTTTTCCAGGTGAAGCGTGAGCTTGAATTGACATAATATACCACCTCAATATGGTTTTCTCTCTAAAAACGGGAATTTCCCATATTAACAATAAAGCATAGGAACAAGCCTAAAAAGGGAAATGTTAAGTATAATCATTTCTTCTTTTTTCAGGTTTTCGGGTCGGGCGGATCCTTCGATTTAAATTGACTTTTAAATAAATGTTTGATATTTAAAAGGAAAAACATTTTTATAGCGGATTGCAGGTTCCTTCCGGTTTTACTTAATTTACTATCATGGGACGGAGGCTTGGTATGAGCAACAGACGCAGGGGGCAGCAGTCTCTTGATGAAGGCGATTTCAATGCACTCTTAACACAGTCGGACGGGCAGTCGGAAGATTGGAACGGTTTTATTCTGAAGCATTTGGATGACTTGGTTTATTGCTGCAATTTAGAAGGAACATGCTTATATTGTTCGTCATCCGTTACAAAATGGCTGGGTTACACCCCGGAGGAAATTATCGGGAGCAGGTACACGGAGTGGTGTCATCCGGACGATGTTCATTTTACCGGCGGCAAGGAGCTGCTGCGCAATCAAAAGAGTATTATCGAGCTTAGAGTCAGGGCCAATGACGGAAGTTTCCTCTGGTTTGAATTTGCCCTCCATCTCGCGGATGAAGGACAGCAAAACCCAAGAATTTTGGCTGTCGGTCGGGAAATTACCAAGCGCAAGTATGAAGAGACGGTACTGGAAGAAACGATGCGAATTGCCCGGATCGGAAGTTGGGAATGGAATGTCGCCGAAGATCGGGTCGCTTTGTTCGACCAGCTTTATCATATATTCGGAATCGAAAAGAAAGATGAACCGATGTCATCAGCTGAAATTCTGGCTATGGTGCTTCCATCCGAAAGAGAACGATTGATCGAGGCCGTCGGCAATGCGCTGCATTTGGGACATTTCGACTTTGAGTTTCAGCACGAGATGCAGGAGGGAGAGTACCAATATTTGCATCTTCGCGGAATCGTAACCTATAACGAGGACGGGCAACCCGTGAAAATAAGCGGTACAGTGCAAAATATTACGGACCGGAAGCTGGTGGAGCGTAAGCTCCAGGAGACGGTGGAAAGATACAACTCTCTCAAAAAGTACAATCATGACGCCGTTTTCTCGTTGGATTTGAACGGCCATATTATAAATACCAATGTTATGGCGGAAAAATTAACGGGCTACAAAATTCCGCAAATGACCGGAAAACGGTTCTCCATGTTTATTGAGGAGTGGCAACTGCAAGATATTTTATCCGAAGCGATTGCCGATGCCACGATTGAAAAAGGAATCGATAAGATAAAGACGAAGGACGGCCAAGAGGCCGAGGTTTTGACGACCATCGCCCCGATCATCATCAACCAGAAGAACGTGGGTTTTTATATCATCGCAAAAGATATTACCGAGCAGAAAAAGCTGCTTATTGCAAAAGAAACCGCCGAGAGCACCAATAAAGCCAAAAGCGAGTTTCTCGCCATGATGAGTCATGAAATCCGCACGCCGATGAACGGTGTGATCGGCATGACGGATTTGATGCTTGAAACGACGGAAGTCACGGATACCCAGAGGGAATATCTTGAGATCATCCGAAAGAGCGGCGATACGCTGCTTGCGATTATCAATGACATTCTTGATTTTGCCAAAATAGAATCCGGTAAGGCGGAGCTGCATGAGGAAGCTATCGATCTGCGGAAGGTGATATCGGAAACCCTGGACATCGTGATGGTCCGGGCAAAGGAGAAAGGGCTTGCTTTGGATTTTACCGTAAGTCCGGATATTCCGGGTACGCTGCTCGGCGATCCGGAACGATTGAAGCAGGTGCTGCTCAATCTGATCGGCAATGCCGTGAAGTTTACTTATACAGGCGGAATAAACGTCACCGTTAACCGCTTGTCTGGCAAAGAGAAACAGATAAGCTTGCGCTTCGCGGTCCGGGACACCGGCATCGGTATTCCCAAGGAGAAAATTCCGCTGTTGTTCGAACCGTTTTCCCAACTCGACCATTTTATGACCCGCAGTTATGAAGGAACCGGGCTGGGACTTGCCATTACCAAAAAACTGGTCGGCTTGATGGGCGGAGAAATTTGGGTTGAGCCGCAGGATGGGCCGGGAGCGACTTTCATGTTTGACATCTGCTTCAAGGAGAAGCAGGGAGTGACGAACCTAATGAGGTCTGATGCGCAAGAACAGCCTCAGAGTAAAAAACTGCGAATTCTGATTGCGGAAGATAACGAAATTAATCAAATCGTCCTCCAAAAAATGCTGGAAAGATTGGGGCATTTCACTACGATTGTGAGCAATGGACAAGAAGTGCTTCAGACTATTGCTTATGAATCGTTTGATATGATTTTCATGGATGTCCATATGCCCGAAATGAACGGTTTGGAGGCGACCGAAATCATCAAGCGCACGGTGTCGCAGGAAAAGTGTCCGGTTATCATCGCCGTGACGGCTAACGCCCTGAAGGGAGACCGCGAAAACTGCTTAAGAGTGGGGATGGATGATTATATCAGCAAGCCGATCAAAAGCTCGGTCGTAACTGAAGTGATCGGCAAATATTTTTAATTTTACAGAATTGGGAAGGATAGAGCAGGAAAACAGAGTATTCTCCTGATCAAAACGCTTTCATGGGCCGATGACCTTTTTGAGGTTATTGGCCCTTTTTTCATATAATCGAGATCGTGAGCGTTGCACCGGACCTGAATATGGATATCTATACTTCATAAGGGGGATTCCTTCTTTGTTAAAAAATAATACTTCTGCAGGCTGGTTCTCCAACACGCGAAACGACGTCTTGTCCGGCCTGACGGTTGCGGTTGCACTTATTCCGGAAGCAATCGCTTTCTCGATTCTGGCTGGCGTAAGTCCGATGGTTGGACTGTATGCTTCATTTTGCATCGCCGTCGTGATCTCGTTTGCCGGAGGCCGGCCGGGGATGATATCCGCGGCTACGGGAGCCATGGCGCTGTTAATGGGCGGGCTTGTCCGCGATCATGGCATTGAGTATTTGTTCGCGGCCACGATTTTGGCCGGCATGTTGCAGATCGTGATGGGGCAGCTCAAACTTGGAAAATGGATTAGCTTCCTCCCTCATTCCGTCATGACCGGCTTCGTAAATGCCTTGGCCATCCTAATATTCATGGCACAGCTTACGCATTTTTCAGGTCAGGGATGGTTGATGTATGGGCTCGTTGCCCTTACGCTTGCCATTATTTATCTTGTTCCGCGCTTTACCAAAGCGGTTCCCTCAGCGCTTGTGGCGATCATTATCGTCTCGGTTTTGAGCATCACGCTGAACCTGGATGTAAAGACCGTTGGGGATATGGGAGATATTTCGAGCTCCTTGCCTGTGTTCCACTTGCCTGATGTGGTGCTGTCCTGGGACATGCTGAAAACGATCTTCCCGATCTCTTTGTCGCTTGCGGTTGTAGGACTGCTGGAATCCTTGATGACGGCGACGCTTATTGACGATATTACCAATACGTCCAGCGATAAAAACCGGGAGATGAAAGGGCAGGGACTGGCCAATATCGTCACCGGATTTTTCGGGGGAATGGCAGGCTGCGCAATGATCGGCCAATCGATGGTCAATATCAAATCCGGAGGACGGACGCGTCTGTCGACGTTGGTGTCGGGTGTCGGATTGCTCTTTTTGATCATTGTACTGGGCGGGGTTGTCAAGCAAATTCCGATGGCTGCGCTGGTCGGAGTCATGTTTATGGTCTGCATCGGAACATTTGAGTGGAATTCGCTACGGAGTCTTCACAAGGTTCCGAAGTCCGACGCTTTAGTCATGATCGTAACCGTGGTAACTGTCGTGGCTACCGATAACTTGTCAATCGGAGTTGGGATCGGCGTTCTTTTGAGCGCGCTGGTGTTTGCCTGGAAGATTGCCAGAATCCGTATTTCCCGGACAGAAGCCGATGAAGTGGGAATGTATAGCGTTACCGGACAAATGTTCTTCGGGACCGTGACCAATTTCCTGAACGAATTTGATCCGGAGCAGGATCCGGAAGTTATCGTGATTGATTTTTCCAAGTCCCACATATGGGATCATTCCGCAGCGAACGCGATCTCGAAGGTCCTATTCAAATACCGGCAACTGGACAAAGAAGTGTCCATCGTCGGCCTGAACGAAGAAAGCACGCGCCTCGTCGAGCGCCTCGGATTGTCCTGAGTCGGGAGAAACGGAAGGTATGTTAAAAAGAAAATTAAGACCCTCCTTTATAAAAGTCTGGTGTCAGACTGATGAAGGAGGGTTATTCTTCATAACCACTATTTGATGAACGACACTGCTGCTCGTTACTCATATCTAGCGCTGGCAAACTGACAAAATTAGCTGTAAAACCTACAGTTAATTTTGTCAGTTTGCCGTAATCGCCGCAAATAACTGGAAAACCTACAGCTAATATCCCGGCAAACGCTGTAAAGTAACGGTTCAGCCCAAATTACTATAAAGCCCCCTAATCACCTTGGACACTTACAGGCTAAACAATATACAATAAAAATTAGCTGGAGGTAGTCCATATGAGAGTACAGCACAGCA
>NZ_QPJW01000013.1 GCF_003337355.1 Fontibacillus phaseoli
TGCTGTGCTGTACTCTCATATGGACTACCTCCAGCTAATTTTTATTGTATATTGTTTAGCCTGTAAGTGTCCAAGGTGATTAGGGGGCTTTATAGTTTAGCTGTAGTTTATCCGGTTAATTTGAGAAAAAGGGACTTTCCCTCCAAATTAACTGTAGGTTTTCCAGCTAAATTATAGGCAGAGTCGCTCTTTCGTTTAGTCGCCTTGGTAAAGAGCGATGAACTTAGCAAGAAGCAACTCTAATGATATCAGGCAACTCCAGCGGTATTAAGTAACTCTAACGGCATCCAGCAACTCTAACAGTATCCAGCAACTCTAATGGTATCAGGCAACTCCAGCGGTATTAAGCAACTCTAATGGTATCAGGCAACTCCAGCGGTATCAAGCAACTCTAACGGCATCAAGCAACTCTAATGGTATGAGGCAACTCTAACGGGATCCAGCAACTTCAGCAGTATTAAGTAACTCTAACGGCACCCGGCAACTCTAACAGTATCAAGCAACTCCAACGGTCCAAGTAACTCTAACGGTATCAAGCAACTCCAACGGAATCCAGTAACCCACGGAAACAAACAACTCCAGCTATCTAGCAACTTAAATCCAAAGAATGGCCTGTAACCGCAAGAAGCCGTCCCCAAGATCGGATTGATCCAAGAACGGTTCTTTATCGGTTCGGAAGAGGGGGCATCATTTGTTCAAGGGCGTACCGCCGCCATATCCGGGATGGTTATAGTCCGTGTTCGAAAGGCTGCTTAGCACGCCCATTTCTATGATGGACCTGCGGGTACGCTCGCTTCCGGTACGGTAAAGGAGAACGTATAGTTCGGTTAGCTGCCGGTTGAAGTGTTCGGTAGCCTCGTCATGATCGGTAGACTTGTAAGGGACGGGCGCGCGTTTGAAGGTATACTCGTCCTCTTTTGACAAGCCGGCGATTTTGTCCTGGAGTAGGGCGAGGTCTTCGTCATCGAGAAGCACTTCGAATTCGGTGGAATCGTTCGGTACTTCCTGAATGAGACGGTGCGACACGGATACATAGTAGGGGGTCTTTTGAATAGCCATTGCCAAATCCTCCTCTCTGAAGAACTATGGAATCTACTCTTTTTTACACGAAGCCTATTCCCCTGAATCAAAGGGCTGATTTTCACAGGAGCGCCAAATCTGGTATGATTACTTCTAGAATTTATAATCCTACATGGATTTTGTAAGGTAAGGCGGGGAGTTTCCTTGCCGGTAAGGTGTTAAGGAAACAAATGAATGGGAGGATTTCAGTCATGAATTTTTTACAGCGAATTAAAGACGGTGCTGGGAAAGTGACCGATCGCGCGCAAAACGCAGTGGAAATCGGGCGTCTGAACACACAAATTTCGAATATCGAACGTGAAATGGGACTTTACTTTCAACGAATGGGCGAGGTCTTCTACGAGGGATACTCCCGTAAGGATATGTCCAATGCGGAAAAGGAAATGGTGGAGCTCGCTAAAACCTGCGATTTGCTTTCGGAGGAACGGGATGAAATCCGCTCGAAGATCGCCGAATTGAAAAATGAACGCCTTTGCGGCGCCTGCGGCAAAGCGATTACCGAGGATGCGCTGTTTTGCCAATACTGCGGCCATAAGCTGGAAAGATCCAAGCCCGCCGCTGCGGCCGACCGGGTGAAAGAGCCGGATCACGAGCCTGTGCCGACGCAGGAACCGGTGAAGGAAGTAAAGCCGCTGACCGACCCGCTTGCTTTGTTTGAAGGGCCTGCGAACGATGACACCATTATTTACAGGGAACCTAAGGCGCAGCCGGTGGACGAGGAACAAGAGGCTCGGCACCAGCGCGAATTGGAACGAGAGCGGGAGCGCCAGGAGGAACTGGACCGCCGCATACGTACCTGGAAAGAGGATGTTGTGCCGAGGGATCAGGTTTCTTCGACTTTAGAGAGTGCGGTTCCGACGACGAGTTGTCAAATCTGCTCCGCGATACTGGTAAAAGGAACCAAATGGTGCCCGCACTGCGGTTCAGAGCAGATCTAAGTACGTCTTTTTCGAAAAATTCACCAAGTTGTAATATGTGGCGCCTCGTGGCTTGCGGGTTAAGCCGTAGTAAGAGGTAGGCGCAGAAATCGCCGGCACGGAGATCAGAGAATTTTTCTCTGGCACCGTGCCGCTTGCGTTTCTTTCCGGGAAATAGGTCACCGGGATGAGGCGCGGTAAGCGGGGGAACGCTTATAAAGATAGTGTCATTAGCTGCATATGATCGTGCGGCGAGTCCTGACCAGACGAACGGGCATTTTTTATGTAGGTTAATACGATTTTGAAAGCATTTATTTTGAAAGGGGAGTTTAAGCAATGGAATGCATTGTTCATTTTGAGGTGCATCATCTTCACGAAATCAAGGAATTAAGAGGTCTGATCTTTCTGGAGGAGGGACAAACTCCTTCCGAGATTGATTTTCTGACGATGTTCGAAGAAATGGGATATAAACTCCGTTTGGAAGATAAGGAAAATCTGGTGTTCACGCCGGTGGAGCCCGGTGCGAACTACAGTAAGATACGGGTGAAACGCCTCGACACAGGCGAGAAGAGCTACAAGGAAGATAAAGAACTGCGATCGCTGTTGGGCAATTTGCTGCCGGGTGAATCCAGACCGCTGTAGTTGCAAAAAGGCAGTTGAAAAAATTCCTCTTTATTTCCCCACCCGGTTTGCGTTATACTTCTAACATTGCATGAAAAGAAGACTTTCATTTTCATATATTTTTCTCGTATATGTGCAGGAATTGGCCTGCATGTCTCTACCTGATCACCGGAATGATCGGACTACGGGGTGAAACCACGGTTGTGGCGGCTGGATTGAGCTGTGTACTTGTGCAGCAGCTTGAACAGAAAGCGGCAACCTGGTTTTTTGCCTTTATCAGTCCATTTTCCGGTTAGGGAGCCGGGAGATGGGCTTTTTCATGCTGTCCAGTGACTATTTGAACAAGCAATTTTAGTAGCGATTATCGATATGAGGAGGAAACGGCAGATGAAATTGTTGAAAGACAAAGTAATGGCGGAGGGCATCGTGCTCGGGGATCAGGTGCTTAAGGTGGATTCCTTCCTGAACCATCAGATGGATCCGGTATTGATGAGGGAAGTAGGCGGCGAGTTTGCCCGGAGATTTGCCAGTGAGGGTATTACTAAGGTGCTGACGATTGAATCGTCGGGTATTGCCCCTGCGATTATGACTTCGTTGGAACTTGGGGTACCGATGATTTTTGCCCGGAAACATAAATCGCTCACTTTGAAAGAGGATATTCTGGTCGAGAAGGTATATTCGTTCACGAAGCGGGAGACCAATGAAATTACGGTATCGAAGAAATTTTTGCATCCTAATGACCGGGTGCTGATCATCGATGATTTCCTGGCTAACGGCGAAGCCGCATTTGGACTGACCCGGATCGCGGAGCAAGTAGGAGCCAGCGTCGCGGGTATCGGCATCGTGATCGAAAAATCGTTTCAGCCGGGGGCCAGACTGCTGGAGGAAGCCGGTTACCGGGTGGATTCGCTGGTTCGGATTGCTTCTTTGGAGAACGGCACCGTTACTTTTGTGGAAGAAGTGCATGAACAGCTGTAACAAAAAAAATAAGCTAGATCATGGGGGACCATGGGGAGGAGTATTACTACAATGGAACGCGAACGTATTTTTCAAAGAAACCGGCATCCGTTCAAAACGTTTTCGCTGGGAATTCAGCATGTGCTGGCTATGTATGCGGGGGCCATCATCGTGCCGCTCATTGTCGGCGGAGCGCTGAATTTTACCCACCAGGAATTGACATATCTGATCTCGATCGATTTGCTTGCCTGCGGGGTAGCCACCTTATTGCAAGTATGGGGTAACCGCTTCTTCGGCATCGGACTGCCGGTGATGCTGGGTTGTGCGTTCCAGGCCGTTTCTCCGATGATTGCCATCGGGGGGGAAGCGGGGATGGGCGTTACGGCCATCTATGGAGCGATTATCGCTTCGGGTTTGTTTGTGTTCCTGTTCTCCGGCTTGTTCGGTAAGCTGATCGCCTTCTTTCCGCCGGTTGTTACCGGATCGGTCGTTACGATCATTGGGGTGACTTTGATCCCTGTGGCTTTGACCGACCTTGGCGGCGGGAATTTGTCGAAACCGGATTTCGGCAGTCCGAGTAATCTGGCGCTGGGATTCGGAGTACTCGCTTTCGTTATTTTGATGAACCGGTATGCCAAGGGTTTTATGCAATCCATTTCCGTTCTGCTCGGATTGCTTGCGGGGACGCTGGTGGCAGGCCTGATGGGTAAAGTGGATCTGACGCCATTAAAAGAAGCAAGCTGGTTCCATATGGTCCAACCGTTCTATTTCGGAGTGCCGACGTTTCACGTCTCAGCCATTTTAACGATGATCCTTGTCGCGATCGTCAGCGTGGCTGAATCCACCGGGGTGTTTATGGCCTTGGGCAAAATCGTGGATAAGGATATTACCTCAAAAGACCTTTCGCGCGGGTATCGGGCCGAAGGCCTGGCCATTATGCTCGGCGGCGTGTTCAACTCTTTTCCATATACGACGTATTCCCAAAATGTTGGGCTTGTCCAAATGAGCAAGGTAAAAACCCGCGACGTCATCGCCGTAGCCGGCGGCCTGCTGATTCTGATCGGCTTTGTGCCGAAGATTGCCGCCCTGACCCAACTCGTGCCGACATCCGTGCTTGGCGGAGCGATGATCGCCCTGTTTGGATTGGTGTTATCCTCGGGGATCCGAATGCTCGGAGACCAGGTCGATTTGAACCGGCACGAGAATCTGCTGATTATTGCTTGCTCGGTCGGTATGGGGCTCGGCGTGACGGTAGTTCCGCAAATTTTTGACGCTTTGCCGGGTTGGCTGCGTATCTTGGTAGACAACGGGATCGTAGCGGGAAGCTTTACGGCGATTGTGATGAATTTACTGTTTAACGGCTTAAGTGGGGGAAAACAGCAGGAAGCCTCGGCAGAGCAGTAGTCCTGTTGCCATGGCTTACATGCGATTCAACTGCTTCTCGGCCAATTCGCCGATCCAGGGGAGCTTTAACCATTTACCCTGCAGGGCGGCCAACATCATGATCACCCATAACACCAGGCCCAGCATGGAGAGCAGCAGATTGACGGCAACGCCGATGATCGGTAAAAATCCGGCTAATGCATGCGCGACCATCAGTCCGGCAAACAGGATGACGGACTGCAGGGCATGAAACAGCACGAAACGGCTTCGGCGTTCAATGGCCAGAAAGACGACGCCGCCGACGAAGGCGAATAGATAACACAAAAATCCGGCTACATTTTCGTAAAGCCCGGTTGAAGATTTGAATGGGGACACGGTAAACACCTGCTTTCCAATGACGGATAACCTTCCTTAGTACTCAATGTATGACGAGCCTAGGGTCGGCAGAACCGATGGAGTCAGGTGTTTTCCCTTCGGGCTGAAACCATGTTGCCATAATATCGTTCACGATTGCCTCTGCGGCTTCCGGCTTGCGGAGGCTTTCCATTTTGGCCTTGACGTTGGACAAGCGGTCCCCGTCCAGGAGCAAGGCCTCGATCTCTTGCCGCAGAGAGTCGGCATCATAGACTATGGGGGCAATCCCTTTATGCTGCAAATAACGGGCGTTATTCAGCTCTTGGCCCGGAACAGGCCGGTATAGAAAGAGCGGCAGCCGGCAGGCTAATGCTTCAGATAGCGTGATTCCGCCAGGCTTTGTAATAATGCAGTCGCTGGCCTGCATTAAAAGAGCAATCTCATTTACGAAGCCGAATGCATGAAAGTCCGGGTGTTCGCCATACACGGAACTTAGATCCTTGTACAGCTCCTCGTTCCGCCCGCAAACGGCCAAAACTTGATACTTCCCCCCCTCGAGGAGCATTTTGCAGATATCCTTGTTTCCTTGCATAACTCCGTAAGCCCCAGCCATCAAAAGCACGGTTTTTTTAGCGGGATCCAGCCTTTCGCGGAAAACCGGGGCCGCTTCCCGGACGTGATGAAAATCCGAGCGAAGCGGAATTCCGCTAGCCAGCACGCGGTCTCCGGAAACGCCCCGGCGCATCATTTCCGTTCTCATATCTTCGGTCGCTACGTAATACCGGTCGACGCCAGGATGGATCCATCGGGCATGCACATCGAAATCGGTAATAATATTCACGACAGGCAGGGACAAGCGACTCTTTTTCAAAATATCAGGCAAAGCCATCTGAGGGAAGGTGTGTATGAAGAGATCCGGTTCATGCCGGAACATGGCTTCTTTCAACTTGGATGTACCGAACGAATTCAACGCACGCAGGAGAGCAGCCTCTGGGGGCAGATCCTTGGTCATTTCATAAGCAGCCCCGTAAACGGACGGCAACATCTTGAAACTGCTGTGATAAATGAATTTCGTCAGTTCGTTCAGTACAGGATGCGCTTCCGCCAGTAAATCAAGCAGGACGATTTCTTCGATTCCCTTGCTTTGAAAGCAAGCCTCAATCGCTTTGGATGCGCGGTAATGGCCGTCTCCGTAGCTGGCGTATAAAATCATGATTTTCGGCGGTTTGGCGCTCATGGAGAACCCTCCTGTTTACATGGGATGAAGTGCGGGCAAGATGATTTTTTCCAGCAGTGTTTTCGGATTTTTAAAACGGTTGACCCGGCTCTCGGAAGTGAAAACGACGACAGCTTCGAGATCGGGAACGATATAAATTTGCTGCCCGCCATGTCCGTGGGCATAGCTGTAACGAATGCCGCCGGTTTCCGCGCTCCACCAGTGAAACCCATACTGTCCATATCCGTTAAAGGACGGAGCATGGGGCGACATCGACCTGTCGAGCCAATCGCGTGAAAGCAGGGTCCGGCCTTCCCAGCACCCGCCTTGAAGACATAGGAGGCCGATTTTCAGCAGGTCTCTAGTTGTCATATAGAGTCCGATATGTCCGCTGGAATGGCCCTCCGGGCTTGACGTCCAGATGACTTTGGATATCTGGAGCGGACGAAACAGGTAACGGCGCGCGTACTCCAAGGCGCTGTATCCTGTCCATTTTGTAAGCAGGACCGATAGCAAGTGCGACCCGGCGCTGCAGTACTGGAATTTCCCGCGCTGCTCCGGTATTACCGGGAGTCGCAAAATAAAATCGGCCCAGTTTCGGCTGAGATGAAACCGGCGGAGAAACCGTTCCCCTAACCTGGGGCCGGTTTGCCAATACAGCCCGGTCGTCATTGTCAGCAGTTCTCGGAGCGTCAGCTCTGACCATAACGGATCGGGGCGTTTCGGTGCGTGGTCATTGACGCTGTTCCAAACCGGTTGGTCAAGGTCGGGAAGACGACCATGGGCGTCGGCAATTCCCAACAAAATAGAAAGTACGCTTTTGGTCGCGGACCTGAGGTCATGCAGGGTTGAGACGTGATATCCGCTATAATAGGCCTCGAACCTTGCTGTTCCGCCTTGGGCCGCGAGAAAGCTCCGTATTTTGGGATAATCTTTGCGGATTGCTTGATCGGCCGCGATCCAGGCCTCTTTCGCAATGGCTGAGTTCATATGCATGGTGTCCTTCCCTTAATATTACGGCGGATTGATTAACTCCGGATAAAATGGGAGCGAATAAATGCCGATATAAACTTATCTTAACCAGAGTTGTCAAAACTAAATAAGAAAGATTAAACTGGAATAAGAAATAGGTATTTGGAAGAAAGCTGTAACATGAAGCTGAATATGTTACAATATGGGAGGTAGTGGTCTTTTCTACTTTTTCATCAAGACATACTGACAATTGCAAGAAGCTGTTCTAACCATGCCCTGATTCACCGGGAAACTGTTCGGGTATGTATAGTGTCATGCGCCAGCTGAATTGGCTTATCCGCAGGCTGACTTCATGAATAACTGCTTTTTACGCATTCTCGAGATCGGAGCATTGAACTAGAATCGTTCTGGGAGGGAATTTGGTATGGCAACGAAAGGTCACAATGAGGTGAAGGAAAGTTTGCGGGAAATGACCCGGATCTTCAAACCGAAAGACCCGAAAAAGTTCGTGAAGGAATACGTCCGCAAATACCGGATTACCGGAGGGTATGAGGAAGAATTGACGCATCTTGTTGAAATGGAGATGGGGAAGCTGGATTCATCCGTTTCCTGAAGGACTGAACAGGTTTTGACAACCAATTAAATGGTTAACTACCGTCCCGGCGATAGCCGGGGCGTTTTTTCATTGGATTCTACATATATTAGAATATCGAGGTTGAATTTAATGAGCTACAGCACAGCTTTGTGTCGCGAAAGGAGTTTGAACATTGAAAATCAACTTAAAGTCAAAAGAAGAAATCGCGCGGATTCGCGAGGCGGGGGCCATTTTGGCGGAATGCCACAGAGAGATCGCCAAGCTGATCGCACCTGGAGTCACGACTGCGGGAATCGACGCCTTTGTCGAGTCGTTTTTGGCCGGGAAGGGGGCGACCGCCGAACAGAAGGGCTACCGGGGATTTCCTTATGCTACTTGCGCATCCATTAATGAAGTAGTGTGCCATGGTTTTCCCCGGGACGTGAAGTTACGGCAGGGAGATATCGTAACGATTGACATGGTCGTTAACAAGAAGGGGTGGCTTGCGGATTCGGCATGGTCTTACCGGGTCGGGGAGGTTGGTCCGGAGGCCGACCGACTGCTCAAAATTACCGAGAAGGCGCTCTATGCCGGAATCGCACAGGCGCTGCCGGGTAATCGCGTCGGCGATATTGGGTACGCTGTCCAGCGGGTTGCCCAGGAGGCCGGGATCGGGATTGTAAAACCGTTGATCGGGCACGGGATCGGTCAAAAAATGCATGAACCACCGGATGTTCCGAATTTCGGCCGTCCTCATACGGGCGCCAAGCTGCAGCCCGGCATGGTCATTACCATCGAGCCGATCTTTACGCTTGGTGAGACCGGAGCGGTGCTGTGGGACAATGACGGCTGGACGATCCGGTCGGCGGACGGCAGCCTGGGGGCTCATTATGAACATACTTTGGCAATTTTGGAAGAGGGTCCAGTAATACTTACGTCCTAATCAGAGAGCTAAGCTCTCTTTTTTTTGTATTTTAATAATAAAGTTTTGGGAAATGTCAAAAATGAATGAAAAGTGTATTCGGCTGAAAACGGAGGGGATACGATTCGGTTCAGGAGTCAATTCGGGGGGCGATCCTTAGCTGAAAACGCTCGCAAATCCTTTTATGGCGCGCCTTCTCGGCTTTTTGAACATTCTGTGAACTGCCTTTGAATCATTGACAAAACAGGGGTTCGATCATATATTTAATAGGTGATTGTTTTAATTGACAGGAGTGCAGTTTCCGTGCTAAGGCAGGTGGCTTTTATTTGGATATGCTTAAAGCCTGTACATAACCGGGAAGAAAACGGAAAAGTGGGGTAGATCAATGATGAAACCGTGGAAGGCTGTAAAGCGGCTCGTACCTCTGTTTGTCGGCTTGATGCTTTTGCTGTCCGCATGCGGCCGCGAAGACCTGTCGGTGCTCAGACCGCAAGGGACGGTAGCAGAAGGGCAATTAGGTTTGATTAAACTTTCGATCACGATCATGGTGGCGGTTATGCTCATCGTATTCGGGATCGCGGCCTATGTTTGGATCAAGTTCCGCCGGAAACCGGGGCAAAACGAAGTGCCGAAACAAGTGGAGGGCAACTTTAAGCTGGAGATTATCTGGACGGCTATTCCGCTGGTACTGGTACTGATTCTGGCTGTTGCTACCGTGCAGAAGGTGTTTGCGTATGGAGAAAATTATTCTGCCGATAAGAATGCCGTGAAGGTGAAAGTAACTTCTCATTTGTTCTGGTGGGAGTTTTCCTACCCGGACTATGGCGTAACAACAGCTCAGGATTTGATTATCCCGACGGGTAAGAAGATCGCACTTGAGTTGAAGACGGCCGATGTGTTGCACTCTTTCTGGGTACCGTCGCTAGCTGGCAAAACCGATACCAATACGGACGGAACGATCAACAATACCTGGTTTGAAGCCAAGAAGGAAGGCGTTTACCTCGGCAAGTGTGCCGAACTTTGCGGCCCTTCCCACGCATTTATGGAATTTAAAGTGAAGGCAGTCAGTGAAGAGTCCTTCAAAAACTGGGTAGATTCCTTGAAAGCACCTGCAGTGCTTCCTGAAGATCCGGCAGTGGCCGAGGTGTTCAAAAATCAATGTCTGACTTGTCATGCAGTAGGAGACCAAGGCGGTCCGATAGGGCCAAACCTTACGGGCATTGGCAGCAGAGAGACTGTGGCCAGCATCTTGCTCAACGAGGAAGGTTCCGGGAAACCGATTGGAGGCAAACCGGTCAAGGATAATATGGTGGAATGGCTGACCGATCCGCAAAAAGTAAAGCCGGGCAACAAAATGCCGCAGCCGAAAGAGGATCTCGGGCTTACGGATGAGGAAATCGATGCGATCGCCCAATACTTGGCCGATTACAAATTATCATATTAATCTTTGGTGCCTCGGGCGGCATTGATGGTATAGGAACTTAAAGGGGGTACAAACCTTGGCTCACGCTCACAGTGTCAAGCGTCACAAGGGTTTGATGGACTGGCTGACAACGGTCGATCACAAGAAAATCGCTATCCTGTATTTGGTAGCGGGCGGTTTGTTCTTCGGCATCGGCGGGATAGAAGCGCTGTTGATCCGGGTGCAGCTTGCCAAACCGATGAATGATTTCGTAACGGCCCAGCAATTTAACGAATTGATTACGATGCACGGAACGACCATGATTTTCCTTGGGGTTATGCCGGTGATCTTTGCGCTCATGAATGCGGTAATTCCGCTGCAAATCGGCGCCCGCGACGTGGCATTTCCTTTCTTGAATTCGCTTGGATTTTGGACGTTTCTGTTCGGCGGCCTGCTGCTCAACCTCAGCTGGATTATGGGTGGCGCACCGGATGCCGGGTGGACCGCTTATACGCCTTTGTCCTCAACGACCTACAGTCTGACGCATGGCGTGGATTTTTACACGATCGGTTTGCAGATAGCGGGTCTGGGTACGCTGATCGGGGGGATTAACTTTCTGGCCACGATCATTACGATGCGTGCGCCTGGGATGTCTTTCATGCGCATGCCGATGTTCACGTGGACTACATTTGTAACTTCGACGATGATTTTGTTCGCATTCCCGGCGATTACGGTCGGTCTGGTGCTCCTGACTTTTGACCGAATTTTGGGCGCCAACTTCTTTAATGTAGAAGCGGGCGGAAATCCGGTGCTCTGGCAGCATATTTTCTGGATCTTCGGTCACCCTGAAGTGTACATCCTGATCCTGCCAGCGTTCGGAGTTATCTCCGAAGTGGTCAGTACCTTCTCGCGCAAGCGTCTGTTCGGTTACAGCTCGATGGTTTTCGCTACGATTCTGATCGCTTTCTTAGGCTTCATGGTCTGGGCGCACCATATGTTCACTACCGGTATGGGACCTGTGGCGAACGCGCTGTTCTCTATCGCTACGATGCTGATTGCCGTTCCGACGGGGATCAAAATTTTCAACTGGCTGTTCACGATGTGGGGCGGACAGATCCGCTTTACTACAGCGAATTTGTTTGCGGCCGGATTTATCCCGACGTTCGTTATGGGCGGGGTAACCGGGGTGATGCTCGCCTCGGCACCGGCGGACTACCAATACCATGATACTTACTTCGTTGTGGCTCACTTTCATTACGTTATCGTTGGCGGCCTGGTGCTCGGCTTGTTCGCGGGCCTTCATTACTGGTGGCCGAAAATGTTCGGCCGCGTGCTGAATGAAAAGCTTGGCAAGGTGGAATTCTGGACGTTCATCATCGGCTTCCATTTGACGTTCTTCCTGCAGCATTTTCTTGGGCTTATCGGCATGCAGCGCCGTGTATTTACGTATTTGCCGAACCAGGGCTTTGACACGATGAACCTGATTAGCACCGTCGGGGCATTTCTGATGGGAGTTGGCGTGATTATCTTCCTGGTCAATGTGGCCATTTCGTTCAGACAACCGAAAGGCGTGCCTGGCGACGTTTGGGAAGACGGACGTACGCTGGAATGGGCGATTCCTTCGCCGCCGCCGGAATATAACTTTAAACAGACGCCGCTGGTTCGCGGTATCGATGCCTTCTGGAAAGAAAAGATGGCTGGCAATACGGAGATGACTCCGGCCGAACCGGTCGGCCCGATCCATATGCCATCGCCAACGATCTTGCCGTTCGTGATGTCCGTCGGTTTGTTTATCGCCGGACTGGGGTTTATGTTTACGAATGATGATTTCGGCAACGGCCTGTTGAACTTCTTGTTCGGCAATTACATTATTACAGGCATCGGCCTGGCGATTACTTTGGGTTCGATGTTGCTTCGCTCGCTCTTTGACGATCACGGCTGGCATATTGAACCGGAAGAATTGAATGACAAGGGGGTAAAAGCATGACGACACCTCATGCACAGCAGGCTTCCGGCGCGCTTCCCCATGAACCGGAGAAAGCGACGCTGGAAGGGCGCAACAAAGTGCTTGGCTTCTGGCTTTTCCTTGGGGGCGAGGCGGTTTTGTTCGGCACCCTGTTCGCTACCTTCCTGACGCTGCGGAACCAAGTGGCCGACGGCCCTTCCGCCAGTGAGTTGTTCAGTCTGCCGATTACGGCAGTGGCTACGTTCATCCTGCTGGTGAGCAGCTTGACGAGTGTCTTTGCGATCCAGGCGATGCACCGCGGAAACCGGACGTCTTTGGCCCGTTGGTTAGGGGTTACCGTCCTGCTCGGTCTTGCGTTCCTTGCGCTCGAAATTTACGAGTTCGCGGAGTATATCATTCACGATGACTATGGAATGACCACTAGTGCCTTCAGTTCCGCTTTTTACACGCTGGTCGGTTTCCATGGAGCGCACGTCTTGTTTGGAATTCTTTGGATTTCAATTTTGATCGGACAGCTGTACAAAAAAGGATTGACCGTGGTTACGGCTCCGAAAGTATATGTATCCGCCATGTATTGGCACTTTATCGACGTCGTGTGGGTATTCATCTTTACGGTGGTGTACCTGCTCGGAAAGGTGGTAGGGTAAAAGATGACAAACCACGATTTGGATGACGGGAGCGCGGTTAAGCACCGCCATCGTCATGAAGGACCGCAAAAGCATGTCGTTGCTTTCATCTTTTCTATCATCCTCACCCTGATTGCATTTGCAACGGTGGCTGCAGGCGGCGTAAATACCGCATTTACGGTACTGCTCCTGCTGGTCATGGCCGTTCTCCAGGTACTCGTTCAACTCGGGTACTGGATGCATTTGAAGGATAAGGGCCATATGATACCGATCGTATTCATGGCCGGGGGATTTTTTGTTGCAGGGCTTGCAATTATTGCCGCGCTATACTGGATGTGGTGGTAAAATAAAAAGAGGTGGGCTTGATATCAAGCCACCTCTTTCATGCTATTAAGGGCCTGTTCACAATTTGGACAGAAAAACAAAGCGGCGGAAGGAGGGTTAAGCGTGTTGGGGTTAGAATACTTTAAATTTGCGGATGTTTGGAGCCCTGTGTTCCTGGCGGCCATGCTGCTCGTTACGGCCGGGTATTTTTTGCTGGCAGGACCCCTTAATGAAAAGTACGGACAAGGAGAGCCCGTATCCGCCGGAAAAAAGAGTTTGTTCATACTTGGTATGGCCTTTCTGTATTTGGCCCAAGGCGGTCCGGTGGAACTGCTGGGGCATATGATGTTCAGCTTCCATATGGTCAGCATGGCGCTTTCCTATCTGGTCGCCCCGCCGCTTCTAATGCTCGGCCTGCCTCGCTGGATCTGGAACGCTGTCGTTACATTCCTGGGACGCAGCCCGCTGCGCCGCTTGAAATTTTTGACGCATCCGATTGTAGCCGCCGTCGTGTTCAACGGGCTGTTTTCTTTTTATCATATCCCGGTTGTGCATGACTATGTGATGCTCCATTTCGGAATTCACCGGCTGTATTACGTCGTATTGTTCTTAGCCTCGCTTTTGATGTGGTGGACGCTGGTCAAACCGCTGCCGGACCGGGGGGAGGCACAGGGTCTAAAGAAAATGGGCTTCATTTTTCTCAACATGGTGCTGCTTACTCCTGCGTGCGGCTTGATAATTTTTGCGCCCGATACTTTGTATGCCACTTATAGCGATCCTGGGGTTTGGGCCAAAGCTATGGGCTATTGCATTTCGGGGGATCCGACGCTGTTGCTGGGCAAATTCGGAGGACCGGAGTTCTTCGGCTATCTGGAACCGCGGATCGATCAGCAAGTCGGGGGTATTCTGATGAAATTCATCCAGGAGATCATCTTTGCCTCGATGCTGGCCTATGTATTTTTCCAGTGGTACAGGCAAGAGAACCGGGAGGAAGAAGACGGGCAGCTGCCTGACGATGTTAAACTGAATCAGATCTAAATTGATTGAATTTGAAATAATAAAATATGGATGGACGCCGTGTAATTTGTAGTCTGGACAGGAGGATTCACATGGATTTGTTTACCTTGTTCCCAACGATCAGCACCTCGTTTATCGTGATCAGCGCAGTGCTTGTAGCGATCGGCTGGGGCCTGATTATTAAGGGAAAGCGGGAAGCGCACAAGAAAACGATGATCGCGGCGGCTATCGCGGCGCTGCTCTTTTTTATCATCTACATGTCGCGTACCGTGTTTATCGGCAATACGTCCTGGGGCGGACCTGATCATCTGCAGCCTTATTATCAGATATTCCTGATTTTTCATATCGTATTGGCCACGGTGGCGGCGGTATTCGGGATCACAACCCTGGTTCTCGGCTTCAAAGCAAAATACGCGAAGCACCGCAAATGGGGCCGGACAACTTCGGTAATTTGGTTTTTCACGGCGATTACCGGCGTTATGGTTTATGTGCTTCTGTACCTGCTGTATCCCGGCGGTCATACGAAACCGGTATGGCAAGTTATTTTTGGATTATAGAATACCTAAGAAAGACGGGTAGACCGCTGGGGCGATTTTTCGCTCCGGCGTTTTTTTGTATCTGAGGCAGGTGAGTTAGGGGCAGGTGAGGGGGAACGTGGAGGGGACGGGTGGGAGTGGCGATAGAGGCGTTTGTGTTGTAGGATCCGATAGGTTTGTTTAGTTGGAGTTTCCTCGGAGCGAATCCGTTGTTGATTGGGATTGCACGATGCGTTCCTGCTCTAACGGACACCAGGGACCTTAACTCCTCTAAAATCGCCTTTTTCAAAATCTAACGGACACCGGTGACCTTAATTGCGCCTGATTTTCCCTTTTATGAGGATTTTTTGGGGATTAACGTCTCCTGTGTCCGTTAGGCGATTTCACATCCCGAAAAGTGCCGTTTAACGTCTCCTATGTCCGTTAGAATTGGATGGAACTATCCGGTGATGTACGATTTACTATTTTTTGTGGAGAAAACAGAGTTGACGCAGAAATATACACAGTATATACTGTGTATAAAGATATGAACAGTAATCACAGTAAGCACAGTGAAAAAGACGCTGTGGAAAACGGTGGTACAGCGCATATTTGTATTCTACACGGAGCAAGGGGTACGGAGCACGGGGCACAGAGCAAAGCAGTTACCAGTAACACCACTGCACTCTATAAGCACACCGGCAGGCACACTAAGTAATCACACTACCAAGAACATCGATTAAGCACGCCGCCGAGCAAACACACCAAGCAAGCGCACTTGATTAAGCACACTAAATAACCACAATAAACCGGGGACCATTAATCCGCCGGATAATTTTCAGCAAAGAAGGGTGAGCAAAATTGAACACGTGGAAAGACGCCTGGGCTATTTTCTTAAAGGATTTGCGCATAGATCGGATGTATCTGCTTTGGAGCGTCATCTTTATGATTTATACCGGAGGGATGATCGGCGTGATGCTCCGAGGCCGGGAAGCGGCCGGAGATGTGCTCGATCCGATGGCGGATTTTCTTATGCTAATCCTTACTCCATTTTTAGGGTTCTACTTCTCCAGAAGATCGTTCAGCTATATCAAGGAAGATTCGTATACGCAAATGTTGCTTTATTACCGGACATTGCCGATTTCGGACAAAACGATCATGGTAAGCAGGTTAATCCAGCTTGTTAGCGCCTTGTTGTTTAACGGACTTATTTTATTTTCAGTGATCTACTCCATTTTCCTTGTTTTTGACATCGAAATCACGTTGGTCCAATATCTTGCTTTTGCTTTGACCTGGATCGGATATTCCCTCGCGATGAACGGGCTCTTTATCCATCTGGAATTTACGAGAAAAGGTCGTACGTACTTGTGGCTGACGATCCTGCTCATGATATTCATGGGGGGAGGCGCGTTCGTTTTTACCTGGTTCGACGGCAGCCTGCTTAATTTGACCCTCGATTTTTCAAAGCGGTATGGGTTGCTTTCTCCTCTGATGTGGGGAGTTCTGGCCGGCGGCGTTATCGTGCTGGGCGTGTCAAGCTCGATAACCCGGCGGACGATGCATAAGCGGGATTTGGCTCGATGAATAGCATACGTGATTTGGTCAGAACCGGAGGTGAGTTTGGAAGGTGTGGATTCCTATTCAAATTAATGAAAATAGCGCCGAACCCCTTTATCACCAGATAGAGACGCAGCTTAGGTCGCTAATCGTAAGCGGGCAGATTGATGAAGGAACCTTGCTCCCCTCCATCCGCGAATTTGCCGGAAGTCTAAACTGCAGTGTCATTACTGTGCGCAGGGTGTATCAGGATCTGGAGAATGAAGGTCTGCTGCGGACGAGACAAGGTACGGGGACTTTTGTAGCGAGTGTCGGTGCGGGAGAACGGAATGAATATCGGCGGATCGTTGTTCAGGAAGCGGTAGAGGTAGCCGTGGACAAGGGGATTTCGGTCCAGTACGGAGAAGATGAGCTAAAACAGCTGTTTCTCCGGATTTTAAAGAAAAAATACAGCGAGGCTGAAGGCGGGAGGAAATCCAAGTGACGGAGTTGACGGAACAAAAAATAGCCATTGAATTTGCCGGCGCGGTAAAAAGAGGACGGAGAAAGCCGATCGGTCCTCTGAATCTCCGGATTCCGCAAGGGTATGTAGTTGCTTTGGTCGGTCCCAACGGTTCCGGGAAAAGCACGATGATGCACCTGATGCTGGAAACCATTCATCCCGATGAGGGAAACATCTCCTGGTTTGGTGCAGCGCCGGAGGAAGGTTTACCGCTAACGCTCAGACAGCAAATCGGATATGTTCCGGAAAATCCGGCGCTGGAGGAGAATTTTATGACGGCGGAGATGGCGGCAAAATTCAGAGCCCGCTGGTATCCTACCTGGGATCAGGAGCGGTATGAGGCTCTGATGACCCGGTTTGAAGTGCCGCGCCATGAACGGCTCAACCGGATGTCAAAAGGGGAGCGGCGCAAGTTTGAAATCGCCGCCGTCCTCGCGGCGAGACCGAAGCTTCTGTTGCTGGACGAACCTTCGTCCGGGCTCGATCCGTTCGCCTGGAAGGACATGATCGACGAACTGAGAGCCCTCCTGGTCGGGGAAGACGTGACGATCGTGCTGTCCACGCACATTGTCGATGAAGTAAAGCGGCTGGCCGATTTTATCGTGCTGGTTCACCAGGGCAAGATTGTGGGAATGGCGGAAAAGGATGATCTTTTCGGCAGTTGGAAAGAGGTTTGGATACGCGGAGCAGGACCTGAGGAACTGAAAACACTGCCCGGCTTATTGACCTTCTGTGAGGACGGACCGTCCATCATGAAGCTCGTCGTAAGCGACGGCCGTGAATTTGACGAGTGGTGCTCCGGCGGGGCTGTTCAGCTCATCAAGAGCCGCAGCCTGGAACTGGATGAAATCTTGGGGCTATGGATTCAGGGACATCAACCTGGGCAATTATTATAGGAAACGAGGGGTAAGCAATGATGACGAAGCCATTAATTTTAGAGCAAGTGGTCAAGCAGTTTGGCGAAAAGACGGCAGTCAATCAAATTTCGCTGCAAGTGGAGCAGGGAGAAATTTACGGGCTGCTTGGTGCCAATGGTGCAGGCAAAACGACAACGATGCGGATGGTGCTTGGGCTGATCTATCCCGATGGCGGGAAGATTTTGTACAACGGTAAGCCATACGGAAACGAGCTTCAACATCAAATGGGGTACTTGCCAGAAGAGCGAGGTTTATATCCGAAAGTAAAAGTTAGCGACCAGATCATTTATTTGGCCCGCCTGCGCGGGATGTCCGCCTCAGAGGCCGACAAAAGCCTGAAATACTGGCTCGACCGGTTTGAAGTGCCGGAGTACTACGACAAGAAGATTGAAGAATTGTCCAAAGGGAATCAGCAAAAAATGGGCTTTATTGCCGCAGTTGTCCACAAACCGCAGATCGTAATTATGGACGAAGCGTTTAGCGGCCTGGATCCGGTCAATGTGGAACTGCTGAAGGCAACGGTCAAAGAATTGCGTGATGCCGGAACCAGCATTTTATTTTCCACCCACCGGATGGAGCATGTGGAGGAACTTTGCCGCAATATTACGATTCTGGACCGGTCCAAAACCGTGCTGCAAGGCAACTTAAGCGAGATTAAGAAGCGTTACCCGCGCGAGGAGATTCTCCTGCATACGGCAAGTGAAGTGTCCGGTCTGGAATTGATCGAAGGCGTAAGCCGGGTGGAGCGCCGGGAGCGGGGTTATTTGATCCGGATCACCGATGTCGGTGCGGCCAAGAACATTTTGCGTATCGCGATGGAACAAAGCGATGTCGAGCATTTTGAGATCAAAGAGCCGACTTTGAATCAAATTTTCATTAAGGAAGTAGGTGAGTCAAATGAGTAAAATGAGCACGGTCATCGGGTTTACTTTTTTGAACAAAGTCAAGGCGAAATCTTTTACGATAACTACGCTGGTGCTGGCCCTGTTGGTTACGATCGGCATGAATGTACCCTATTTTATCGACAGGTTCACAGGGAATGACGACGGCCCGACGGTGATCGGATTAATACAAAGCAACCAGCCTGAGCTCGCGAACTCGTTGAAAGCTTACCGGGAGAAACAGCAACCAGGCACGACCGGGTTTGCGTTGGTGGAGTACGAACAGGCGGATGAACAAGTGCTCCGTAATGATATGGAAAACGGAAAAATTGACGGCTATCTGCAGTTCGGGGACAGCAAAGAGGGGGCTTTTCCTTCCGTCACTTATATTTCCAAGAAGGACAGCATCCCGCAGGGGTTGCAGACCTCGCTGCAGGCTGCGCTGCAAAGCGTGAAGGCCGAGTACATTACGAAAGGAACGCTGAGTGACGAACAGATTGCCGCTCTCACATCGCCCGTTCAAATCGAAGCGATGAAGCAGGCGGTATCGGGAGGAGACGGCGCTGGATCGGGCGAAGGAGCGACAGCTGAAAAGGCGGCAACTATCAACTACGTGATCGTTTACGTGCTGGTCATCCTGTTCTTTATGACCATTATGATGACGGGGAATATGATCGCGGCGGAAGTAACAGCGGAAAAGAGCTCCCGAATCATGGAGATCCTGATTACGAGCGTGTCGCCGCTGGCTCAAATGTTCGGCAAAATCATCGGCATGTTCTTCATCGGATTGTTCCAGATCGCTATTTTTGCAGCGGTGATCGCGATCAACGTGTCGTTGCCTCATAACCGTCCCGTTCTGGCCGGCTTTAATATGGACTTGTCGCAGATCAATATTGAAGTACTGGTGTTTGGACTGATTTTCTACATCCTCGGGTATTTCCTGTACGCGACCCTGTTTGCTGCAATTGGCTCGCTCGTAAGCCGTACTGAAGAGCTCGGGCAGGCGATCATGCCGATTACGATGCTGTCGCTGGCCGCTTTTTATATCGGTATTTTCAGCCTGGCAGCCCCGAATTCCACGCTGCTAAAGGTCAGCAGTTATATCCCGTTCTTCTCTCCGGTTTCGATGATCGTGCGGATTGGCGTCGGAGACACGCCGGTATGGGAGATTCTCATTTCAATCGTGATCCTGGTCGTTGCGATCCTGATTTTCGGATGGCTGTCCGCTAAAATATACCGCACGGGCGTGCTCCTGTACGGCAAACGTCCGACGTTCAAAGAGCTTCGCAAAGCGATGAAAGCTTATAAAATTTAGGGAGGAAGAATTTAATTACAAAAATCAAAGAATATAGGTTCACTCCTTAATCTGGTCGGCATGCTGTTGATCTGTGCGACAATCCTTCCGGTGCAGTGATTATCATGCGAACGATTTTCTCGTGGCCTAATGAGGTGTTTGTATATTGTGTAAGGGAGGGGCTCATGCTTATGGCATGGGTTCCTTTTTTATGCAGTTGAAAATGCGGATTCCCAATACCAGATGAAGGGCGACCCTGCTGAATCCGTAAGGATGGCTTCCGGTTGCACGACTTGTTGAAAGCAGCGGCCTGTAGTAGTATCAGAAAGTAGTATCTGACATGAGGTGAGAAGAAATGGATGACAACAACAAAATCGGCGTCTTGTTCGTCTGCCTGGGGAATATTTGCCGCTCTCCCATGGCTGAGGCGGTGTTTCGGCATTTGGTGGTTCAGGAGAACCTGGAACGGAAATTTCGGATTGATTCCGCAGGAACTGGAAACTGGCACATTGGGAAGCCGCCCCATCAAGGGACAAGGACGATTCTGGATCAATACGGCATCTCTTATGAAGGGCTGCAAGCACGTCAGGTGGCGGGAGATGATTTTAAGCGTTTTGGCTATATCGTAGCGATGGATGATCAGAATGAACGCGATTTAAAGGCATTGGCGCGGCAAGCGGATGCGAATATCATCAAGCTGCTGGACCTGGTTCCGGATTCGGTGCTTAAAGAGGTCCCGGACCCCTATTTTACGGGCAATTTTGAAGAGACTTACGAACTGGTAGGTACGGGTTGCAAGGCGCTGTTGGAACGGATTCGGAAGGAAAAGGATCTTCGCAATCCCAACTAAAATTGTCGCCCGCAACGTATAGCAATTCAATAAGCTTCCATTGTGGACGGAACATGTCCGGAATGGGAGCTTTTTGCCGTCAAAGAAACCAAAAGCAGGCAAAGAAGCAATAGTCCCGAAAGATCGGCTCCGTATCCAACTGCTGAAATAAATAACAGGGTAAAAGGGCATACACCTTGTGAAGATAAAGAGGTATGAAGCTTTTGGCATTTTAAAGATTCATGATGTTTGGAGCATCATCGGCGTGAGGATAAATGCTCGTCTCATGCAGAGTCTTTGTCCCATCCCCGGGTTTGACAAGTACGGCGGGATTTATTATCATGTATACCCATAGGGGTATTTCACAAGGTATGGAGGGACTCCAATGGCAGATCATGAAGTACATTATTCGGAAGATTTAAAACGGCGCCTGAAGCGAATTGAAGGTCAGGTGCGCGGTGTCTTACGCCTCATGGAGGAGGGCAAGTCCTGCAAAGACGTCGTCAGCCAGCTTTCCGCGGTCCGCAATGCGTCCGACAAGGCGATCGCGCAGATCGTGGCGGATAATTTGCAGCATTGTCTGCTGAAAGAGAAAGCAGAAGGTCATACTACCGACAAGCTGGTTCAAGAAGCGGTAGAGTTGCTTGTAAAGAGCAGATAGTTGTTATAGAAGATGGCATGTTTAGGATATTATTCAAACCAAAACTGATGTCAAGGAGCTGACCGAGAAATGAGTTTTCAACCCGATAGAGAAATTTCCGCCCATGAATTAGCCGAAAGAATCGAACGTGGGGATGCCTTGAATATTGTGGACGTAAGGGAGCCTGTTGAGTGGGAAGAAGGCCATATCCGGGGGGCCAAGCATATTCCGTTAGGGCAATTGCCCGAGAGATACGAAGAGCTCGATCCGAAGCAGGAATGGTTTATCGTATGTCGCAGCGGAGCCCGGAGTGGACTTGCCTGCGAACTGCTTTCCGAACGAGGCTATAAAGCCGTGAATATGGCCGGCGGTCTGCTGGCCTGGAGAGGTGAATTGGTTTAACGCATGATGATATTGATATTTGCCGCTTTGGTTAGCGCTGGCGCCGCGGGCTTATGGCTGGTGCGTCGCTTTTGGCCCGTGAAAGGGTTGGCTTACGTGGAAGCGGGCAAGCTCCGGGAGACGTCCGAATTGACGGGTCAGGCTAAGATGATTGATGTCCGCGATGCGTTCTTTTACGAACAGTGTCATGTTAATGGCGCGATCAATATTTCGATAGGACGGCTTCCGTACCTCTGGAACAAAGAGTTGTCCCCGGATGAACCGGTAGTCATCCTCTCGGACAGCCTGCGTCAAAGCAAAAAAGCAGCCAGATTTCTGAAAAGCCGGGGTTTCCGGGAGATCTATGCGGTGCGCGGAAGATTTTGCGCATAAGGTAGCCCGCCGCAAGTTAATATACGAAACACCAGTCCTTAAAGCAAAGGGACTGGTGTTTTTTTATTGTATAAAAATGATATTTACAACAATAACAAGAATGTGGTGACTGCTGCTTGAAGCACTTCCACCGTAGTTGGGAACCGTATTGTGTGTATAAAAGACGCGTGACGAATGAAACTTTTATCCATTGCCGGACGTTTACATGAATAGCATGTACATCAGCAAGCAGTTAGGAGAGTAAGTATGCAAGTTATGCAGCAAGAGTCCACAACGCTGCCCAGCCGTTCTTCGGCACGAAAGGGAAGCGGGGCTAACAAACGTAAACGTAAGAATAAGCGGCGCAAAGGAGGATTTCTCCGGTTTGTCGGCAGAATGATCACCGTAATGATGCTTCTAGGGGGAGTTGCGATGATCTGGTTGTTTTTTACTCCATCAGGCAATAATGTTCGTTTCCTTATGGCGGACACTTTGATTACGACGCAGCACCGCCATTGGGCGAAATATATAATCGGGCAAGCTGAGCTGGACAAAAGAGTGGCGGCTTATCAAAAGTCGTTTGACGATATGGGTACGGAAAAAGACACCCACACCATTACATTGCCTTCCCAAGAAGAAGATGAGGAGACGCAAGAGGAGAAGCCGCTGATCGAAGTGGAGGAAGTGTCCGGAACCGGATATCACGGATATGTGCTGACTGTAAACGATCCGACGAAAATCCGGCTGGGCGTTCCCGCCAAAAGAGGCAAAGGGGAGAAGGTATCCAGCATGGTTGCCCGTACCGGGGCTGTGGCCGGAGTGAACGGCGGCGGCTTTGCCGACCCGAACTGGAAAGGCAACGGCTTTAAGCCGATCGGGGTCGTCATCTCGCAAGGCAAGCTGTATTACAACGGAATCAGCAAAAATGCATCGACCCAGGTGGTCGGGCTCGATAAGCAAGGGAAGATGATCGCCGGCAAATATACGCTCGATGAGTTGGATAAGCTGGGCATTCAGGAAGCCGTGACCTTTCAGCCGCGGATTATCGTTAATGGCAAGGGTCAAATCCGCAGCCAGAAAGAAGGCTGGGGAATCGCGCCCCGGACCGCGATGGGGCAAAGAGAGGACGGCGCAATCCTGT
The DNA here is from genome assembly GCF_003337355.1 of Fontibacillus phaseoli. Lineage (GTDB taxonomy): Bacteria > Bacillota > Bacilli > Paenibacillales > Paenibacillaceae > Fontibacillus > Fontibacillus phaseoli. The sequence goes on from NZ_QPJW01000013.1 coordinate 23,361, forward strand.
TCGTCATCATTGACGGCCGCCAGCCGGGGTACAGCATCGGAGCGAGCCTTTACGATGTCCAGCAGATCATGCTGGACCACGGCGCGGTCATCGCCGCCAACCTGGACGGAGGATCTTCCTCCGTACTGGTAAAGGAAGGCGGAGACATTGTCAACAAGCCGTCCTCCGAATACGGCGAGCGCTATTTACCGACGGCGTTCCTCGTGTTCGAGGATCCGGAGAAGGTAGATATCCCGAACATTTGGGAGGGCTTGCGTCCGCAGGATATTGATGCGGGGAAAAAATAAACCGGCGCAAAAAGCGCGCTGCTCTCAAAGCACCTGGGTGCTTTGGCGGGCAGCGCGCTTTTGTATTTTGTAGGAGAGGATTAGGATGGATCGGCTGCGCTCTCTTTATTCCACCGTGATTCGAACCGATCCGAACCGAACCGAACCGATCCGATACAATCCGACCCAATCCATGTTGCTCATTCCGTTCGTCCCCGGGTCAGCAGACCTGCGCGAAATTAACTGTATTTCCTGTATCTAATTTTCACGATTGGCCTTCTGCAAACTAATTAACTGGAGAACCTACAGTTATTTGTATCCCATCTGCCCGGAATCGTCGGAAACCTTAGAATTAGCTGGAGGTTTTACAGTTAAATCGCAAAAGGCAGGCCCTTTTCGTAAATTAACTGTAGGTTATACAGCTATTTACACCAACTTGGGCAGGGCAGGCAGTCTGCACGAGCCTCCACAGCCTACACGCGGCTATGTCCTACTTGATAAACACGCCTCCGAACGGAATGGCTTCGCGCAGGAACCGTTTGACGATCCCGTCGTTGTTGTCCAGATCGCGTTCGAGCTCCCGGCTTCCGCCGCCGGATTGGATAAGCACCGAGCCATGGCCGGTGATTTTCCATTGGTATTTCATGTGCTGGCTCGCCAGATGATTGCCGTACACGGATAGCTCCAGCTTGGCGTTCTCGGGATAAGCGATAACGCAGCCAGCTTCGACATACAGCGGATCATCCGGTTCGAGCGGAAGTTCAAGCACCTGACCCTGCGTCAGAATTCCGATCTCTCCGTCTCCGGAAAATTTCATTTTTATCGCATCGCGGGTAATCATCATATTTTTCATGCTGAGCAACCGGGATTCCATCCGGACACCTTCCGTATAAAAAAAGAGATGCCTGAAGTCATACAGCAAGTCGCTCCCGTGTGTCAGCTTGATAGGTTTAAGGGTGATGGACGGAGGCATCGATGCCACGAATTGGCAAGCCCCCATGAAATCGGCCCGGATCAATTTCTTTTTCCGGTACATGCCTTTCATGTTCATAAGCTTGTCGGTGCGACTACCGGAGGGCCCTTTGAAGGCAATAATTTGCGCCGGATGCAGGACATGGAGTTTTTCGCCTTCATGAACTTCGAAGGTAACGGCTTGTCCTCCATAGCCCGCAGGCTCGTTATCGTAAACAATTCTCATCGTGCAGATTCCCCTCCTTCTCATTTCTCTAGGGAAGTAGCTTGGTTCAGACCGGATAACCTTGCCATGCGATTATCGCCGGAGCACCAAGCGAATGACTCGAAGCAGGATAAAATATCCGGCAAGCAGAAGCACACCGGTCAGGATCAGGATCCGCGTCTTTCGGGCATTCGCCTCCCGGGCTTGCTGGGCTTCGGTCAGGGCAGCCACCGAGGCGCTTAGTTCGCGGTTCTGCTCCAGCAGGGCTTCGTTTTGCTGCCGATACGCTTCCATGGTCGATTCCGCTTCCGCAAGCTTGTCCTGCGTCATTTGGTAGTTTGCTTTAAGCTCGTTTACTTCGCTAGGGAGTTCCGACAGTTCTTTTACCCCTTGATACAGATCGCTGAAGTAGCCGGCGTAGGCACGGGGTTGGCCCGGAAGAACCAAACCGCAAACCAGCAATATACCGCAAACCAGCAAAGCGCAGACCGTTTTTTTATAGATGGAGCCCCGAATCATCCGTACCACCTCCGCCAATGTGTAGTAGCCTCTAATTCATTATTACGAACCGGTTTCCGAAAAAGTTTCCGTATCCTTTATTTACACCTAAGCAACACGAGTATAAGCAAAAAAAGGCCGTCTCCCGGGTAGAGATAAATTCCCTTTGGGAGAGGAGCCTTTTCGCAGGCGAATTCTGTGTGCAAGACAAGCTTTGCATGACTAGAGGATGGTTACATGGTATACGCCTTATTGCGCAAATACATGATGGCTACGGTGCGCGGTCCGCAGTGGCACGAAATGGCGCAGCCGCCTTCGATAATGGCGACTTCCCGGGTATCCGTCTTCTCTAGCAGCGTCGTTCGGATATAATCGGCGGCCCTTTCCGCTAAGGTTTGGGCTACGATGATTAATTCCCGGTCAACCTTATGAATATTTTCCGTGAAGTGATGGAGCATGCGTTCCACCGCTTTTTCGGTTTTGCCTCTATATTTATCTGCGGAAATGACGAGCCCCTCCTTGATGCGCAGCACGGGACGGATTTTCAGCAGACTTCCGATCATATGCTGCATGTTGGAGACGCGGCCTCCCTTATGAAGGTAATCCAAGCTGTCTACCAGCACTTCGATTTCGACCCGGTCGCGGAGATCCTCCAGCATCGTAACGATCTCGCCTGGGCTTGCTCCGGTTTGGGCTGCCTGAGCCGCCTTTATGACAAGCAAGGCAACGCCTCCTGACACATTGAGTGAATCTACGACGATGACGCGTCCTTCAGGTAGCTCATCCGCGGCGATCAGGGCGTTCTGGTAAGTTGAGGAGAGCTTGGAAGACATGCTGATAAACAGGATCGTATCGCCTCGCTCAATCCAGGGCGTGAAGGCCGCAATGAAATCTGCGGGGGACGGTGCCGACGTGTGTGGCAATTCCCCGGTTTCGTCGACCCGCCGGTAAATATCAGTCGTGGTGATTTCAAGTTTATCCTTGTAGGCCTTTTCACCGAACACGACATAAAGCGGAACAATTCCGATATCGTACTGAGTCATCCAGGATTCCGGAATATCAGAGATGCTGTCTGCGAAAATTTTCACTTGTGTCAACGCATTTCCTCCAGTAATGAATTTATTAGATTAATAGAATGGCTTTCCTTGATTATAGAGGAGCGTCGACCTATACGCAAAAATATTTAGCCAGGTAATAATTGTCGGGTCTTTCGGCCCTCGGGTTTACGGCTTGTTCCAGGCGAAGCGCTGCCGGTATTTCCGGGGGGACATCCCTTCAAACCGGGTGAAACTGGCGGTGAAGTAGGCGGCAAGATTAAAGCCGACCTCTTCGGCGACGCGTTCCACCGGCAAGTCCGTCTGAATCAGCAATAGCTTGGATTGATCGATCCGCAGCCGGAGCAAATAGGTGGACGGCGAGCAGCCGAACACTTTTTGCATGCAGCGGGCGATGTAGACCGGATGGAAGTTAATGGCCTCTCCCAATTTTATTGCCGAAAAAGGTTCGCGGTAATGCTCGCGCAAGTAAGAAGCCGCACGTTCGGCGCAGGCGGACTGGGGCGAAGGACCATCGGCCCCCAGCGAGGCTGACAGCAGCATGATGACTTCTTGAAATAACGTTTGTTGCCTTAGCCGGACACTCGCCAGATGTATATTCCGGTTCATCTCGTTTAATTCGTTGATGGCTTCGGCCATTTTTTGCGGCTGGGCCAGTTTGGTGAACTGGGGAAGCGCCACCGTATAGGAGGAAACCGCAAAAGGGGGGAGCGATAAATACCCCTGTTCTCCTTCGGGATGCCGTCCATGGCTGATATGATATTCAACTTCATCGACGACTCTCCATTCCCCGAGAATTTGAAAATGAGTCCAGTAATGAAGCGTCTCCTCTTTGCAGCCCTCATAGGAGTAGTGATAGCTGTCGGGAAGCAAAATTAGCGCATGTCCTTCTGTAATTTCATACTTGTGGCCACTCTCTTCGACATAGAGGCAACCCCGAACTACGACAAGCAGATCGAATGCGCCGATGTTTTTGCGGCTGGGGTGTTTGCCGCCGATCGGAAGCGGGGACAATCCGCTGGTAATATAGTGGGGGAGCGGCGGAGCGGTGAATTCAATTACAGGCGGCATAAGACACCTCCAGTTATCCATAATTAAGGTTTGAATAATGAAAGATTGAGTTGATTACCTGATACATCGATTTTACTATACCATCTATAATTTGTTTCATGCTAAAAGTTTAATGCGGGCAAGTAGAATCGTCCCCGTTCTACAGGAGGTTGTAATAATGATGAAAAATAAGGACAGCGAGAAAAACAAATTTTCCCTTTGGCTACTCGCATGGCCCATCTTTATCGAACAGTTTTTGCAATTTTTGCTTGGATCGGTCGACACGCTGATGGTAAGCCGGATCTCGGACAACGCGGTTGCGGTGGTCGGGTTTTCCAATCAGCTGTTTAACGCCCTGACGACCCTGTTTGCCACGGTGGCAAGCGGAGCAGGGATTGTAATTGCTCAAAAAATCGGCTCGCGCAAAGAAGAAGAGGCGCGCACCGTTGCAATAATCGCGTTTAAAGTAACAGTGGCCATCGGCCTCTTCCTTAGCATCCTGCTGATCGCGGCTCCTGAGCCGATCGCCGGAATGCTGCAGCTTCCGGAGGAGCTGCTGCCGTTAGCGAAGGTATATATCTCCGTAGTCGGCGGCGGCATGATCCTTACCGCCGCAATGGCGGTGCTCGGCACGGCGATCCGGAATACCGGCAATACGAAGGGTCCGATGATGACGGCGATCGGCATGAACGTCATTCATATTATCATGAATTACGGTTTCATCTTCGGAGAGTTCGGGTTCCCGCAATGGGGACTGACCGGGGTGGCGATCTCCACTGTCATAAGCCGGCTTTTGGCCACGATTGTATTATTTATCATTTTCCTGGGTTCTTTTCAGCGAAAAATCGGGCCTCGCGATTTCTCGATCTTTGACCGTAAGCTATTCAAAGAAATTTTAGTCATCGGCTGGCCGCTCGGCGTCAATTCGGCGAGCTGGGTGTTTTCGCAATTGGCGATCTTCTCCTTCCTTGCGATGCTGGGCTCAACGGAACTGGCTGCAAGGACCTATATGAATACGTTGGAATCGTTTTGTTTCTTGCTCGGCTTCTCGCTGGCCCTGGCCGCGCAAATCCAGATCGCCCATCTGTATGGAGCGGGCAAGACCAAAGAGGCTTACCATGCCGTATTTAAAGTGCTTAAGGTCGGTTTGCCGCTCGTTATAGTCAATGCGTTTATCCTGGTTCTATTCGGCCGGAACGTACTTGGATTGTTTACGAAAGATACCGATATTCTGAACCTTTGCACGGCACTGTTATGGTTAAACCTGTTGCTTCAGCCGGGAAAAATGGTCAATATGGCAATCGGCAACTCGCTGAATGCGGTAGGCGATACCAAGTATACGATGAATATCTCGCTGATCTTTATGTGGGTCGTCGCCACCGGATGCTCGTACGTATTCGGCGTTTCCCTGGGCATCGGTATCATCGCTATTTACTCCTGCATGATTACCGATGAATATGTACGGGGCGTGCTTTCCTTTTTCCGCTGGCGGGGTCGCAAATTTTTGCGCATGAAAGAAGACGATCTTCAGAAGGAGAGAGAGCAGGAGCAGAATCGGTGCAATGAAGCTTTAGCCAGTCCGGCGCTTTAGAAGTATAGAAAGTTTCATATCCGATCCGAAAATGAAAATCAATTTGGGCTGCCCCTTAAGCAGTGCTTGGCTGTAAAGGGGCAGCCTTTTGCATTGAATCGAAAAAATGCGTATTAATTGACCTGTTTTTCTTTAAATTACACCTTAGATATATAAAAATTGAAATCTATAATTTGGATATCCTGGTTTATCCAGGGGAATTAAATGTAGAGGAGGCGATTTTGTAGACGATGCGTCATTCAGAAATGTAAGCGCTAACAACGAGGTGAGGACGGTTCATGTGAATTCTCGATTCCAAATTATTGAGGAGGAGAATAATGCGCAATAAATGGTTGGTCTGGACGATTGTCGCAACTATGCTGTTCACATCTTTGTTCTTGAATATTGTGCCTCATGCCGCAGTATTTGCGGAAGGTAATCCCAATTTGACACTCGGTAAGAATGTCACGGCAAGCAGCTATGCCGATGTATATGAAGCGAACAATGTAAAGGACGGGAACCAAGGCACTTATTGGGAAAGCGCAAACCATGCATTTCCGCAATGGATCCAAGTCGATCTTGGCGAGAGCACCGGCATCAATGAAATCGTACTGAAAATTCCGGCAGGGTGGGAAACGAGATCGCAAATGCTGGAAGTTCAAGGCAGCACAGACGGCTCGACGTTTACGAATATAGTAGGCTCCTCGGATTATACATTTAATCCTGCGGACAATAATACCGTAACCATCTCTTTTCAGGAGATAAGCACCAGATATTTGAGACTGAATTTTTCGGCCAACTCAAGCTGGCCGGCAGGTCAGCTTTCCGAATTCGAGATTTACGGAACAGACGAACCGACGCCGGAGCCGGGCGGGGACAACCTGGCGTTGGGTAAACCCATTACGGCTTCATCTACCATTCATACGTTCATTGCCGAAAATGGCAACGACGGGGACACGGCTACCTATTGGGAAGGAAACGGAAATCCCAGCCAACTGACGGTTGACCTGGGCGCAAACCACAACGTCACCTCGGTCGTCGTGAAACTGAATCCGTCTTCTGCATGGGGTGCAAGAACACAAACAATTCAAATATTGGGTCATGACCAAAGCACGACTTCGTTCAGCAATCTGGTTGCCGCGCAATCCTACACTTTCAACCCGGCTTCCGGGAACTCGGTCACGATTCCAGTCTCGGCCCTGGCAAAGCGTATACAACTGAATATTACGGCAAACTCCGGCGCGCCTGCGGGACAGGTCGCGGAATTCGAAGTGTACGGAACGGCCGCGGCGAATCCCGATTTGACGATTACCGGCATGGCATGGTCTCCGTCATCTCCCGCCGAGCCGGATAACATTACGCTTAGCGCGACCGTCAAGAACCAAGGGAACTTGGGCTCCTCGGCGACATCGGTTAATTTCTACCTGAACAACTCGCTCGCCGGATCGTCTCCGGCAAGCGCTTTGACAGCCGGAGAAGAGATTACGGTAACCGCCGAGATCGGCGTCCTTAACGCCGGTTCCTACGTATTGGGTGCCAAGGTCGATGAGAATCAGAACGTTGTCGAACAAAATGAAACGAACAACGCTTATAACCATATCCCTTCCTTGGCGGTGGGACAGGTTCCAAGCTCGGATTTGGTAGCAACAGTGGCGTGGAATCCGAGTAATCCGAGCGCCGGCAGCACGGCAACGTTTACGGTAAATCTCCAAAATCAAGGAAACATCGCTACTTCAAGTGGCCCGCATCCCGTCACCTTAGTGCTTAAAAGTGACCAAGGAACGACCCTTCAAACATGGAACGGCTCCCACGTCGGAACTTTAGCGGCGGGAGCATCGGTTAACGTCAGTTTGGGAACGTGGACAGCGGCGAACGGAAGCTTTGCCTTGTCGACCTCCGTTGCCCCGGACAATACGGAAGTAGCAGCCAAACGAAGTAACAACACAAGCACAACAAGCCTTTATGTAGGCCGGGGCGCGAATATGCCTTTTACAGTGATTGAGGCGGAGTCTTCTTCAAATCTTACAAACGGCACCGTATTGGCTCCGAACTTCAAGCCGGGCGATTATGCAGGCGAGGCTTCGGGACGTTCGGCGGTTTACCTGGATGCTAACGGGGAATACGTGGAGTTTACGCTGACGGCCCCGGCCAACGCTTTTGTGCTTCGCAATGCCGTTGCGGAGAATATGAGCGGAACGGTCAGCATTTATGCGGATGGAGAAAGCGTGGGGAAGTTCAACGTAACTTCGAAATTCTCCTATTTGTACACGACGCCGAGCAATCTTGGACGGCTTGGTTACGATAATCAGCCCGGGGCCGGATTAACGGCTTATTGGCTGTATGAGGACTCTCAATTGCTGTTGGATCAGGTGTATCAGGCGGGCACCAAAATCAAAATTCAAAAAGATGCCGGGGACGTACCTTGGATCTATGTGGACATGATCGAAACTGAAAATGTTGCTGCGGTAACATCCAATCCGGACCCCGGGAAATATGTTGAAGTATCGGCCAGCAAATCCATAGAGCAGGCGCTGAATGAATTCAGGCAAGATACGTCCAAAAAAGGGATCTTCATCCCTGCCGGCGAATGGACGATCAGCAATAAGATTTACCTTTACGGACGTGCGACCGAAATTATCGGTGCCGGCCCTTGGCATACCAAATTGGTCGCTCCGCCAAATCAAAGCAATACGGACGTGGGCTTTAATATCGGTTCATCGGCGAACGGTTCCACGATCAGAGACTTGTCCGCCTGGGGAAACTATGTGTACAGAGTGGACGGTCCCGGCAAATTCATCGACGGCGACGGCATGCAGAACGTAACGGTCCAGAATATTTGGGTCGAGCATTTCGTCTGCTTGTATTGGGGCGTCAAGTCCTCCAACAACACGTTCAAAAACAATCGCATCAAAAATACGTTCGCGGACGGAATCAATATGACGAACGGTTCGTCTTATAATGTAATCGACAACAATTATTCCAGAGGTGCCGGGGACGATGCTTTTGCTTTGTTCAGCGCCATCGATTCCGGGGGCTCCTACAATGTGGGCAACAAGTACACGAATCTAACGGCGACCTGCGTAAGACGGGCGGCGGCGTTCGCGGTATACGGCGGTTCCGATAACCTTTATCAGAATCTCTATGCGGCGGATACGCTAAACTATCCCGGACTCACGATCAGCAGTTTAAGCTTTGGATATAATACTTTAGGATTCGGAGACAAGGATACGGTCATCGATGGGGTTACCTTGGACAGGACCGGCGGAGACTTTTGGACCAGTGTCGGAGCCGATGACAAGATCAATGAATATCAAAATTTCGGAGCCGTTTGGTTTCATGGCGGAGACAGAGCTTTCAGAAACGTCCTGGTGAAAAACGTGGATATTAATAATCCGGTTTACTTTGGCTTAATGTTCCAGACAAAATCACCAGAGAATCTGGGCATGCAAAATGTCCGCATAGAAAATGTCAACATCAATAACCCGTCCCGCTACGGCATCAAACTTGTAGTACGGGCCGAACAAGGCCAAGGGCCGGTTGCCGGAGAAGCGCGATTCACGAATGTGAAAGTGAATAATCCCGGAATTACCGCGATTTACGGTGAAGATCAGACTCCGAATTTTAACGTCATAAGAGTTTCGGGGAACAACTGGTAAGGTTGTGGCATCATAAAAAGAGGTGTACGGGCAATTCCCGTACACCTCTTTATTTTGAAAAATTCAATTATTCCGATTCTGTCACCCGGTCGGGAAGCTGCTGCACATAGCTGTCGGACATGCGAAGCAACTCGAGCGCACGGTTATATTCGTTTTCCGTCGTCAGAGCCTGACTAACGCCGCCCTCGGCGAACGGATATTGGGTTCCGTCCTCGTACCAGACGCCCGGCATAAACAAAGCCTTGTCGTTCAGGAAAGAGCCGGAAGGCAGGTAATAGCGCTGAGGAAGCAGATTATAGCTTTGATTCAGAATATCTTCCCCGAAGTGAAGGTGATCCTCCAGCGAGATGCCCATCAAGTTGGCGACTGTAGGCAGGATGTCTACCTGTCCGCCCACATTGTCGAAGATGGTCGGCGAAGTCATGCCCGGCGCAGAAACGATAAGCGGAATGTTAATCATATCGATATAGCCGTAATCTCGTCCATAGATCTCATGCATCAGCTCCAGGCCGTGTTTATCCAGCGAATACATCGGCAGGCCGAGGTGGTCGCCGTAGATGACAACGACGCTATTATCCCAAATGCCTCTTTGCTTCAAATCATCGATAAATTGGCCCAAGGCATTGTCGGCATAGTTCTGGGAACGGATATAATCGCCCACCATATTGTCCTGGAAGCGTTCCGGCAGCGTAATCAGGTCCTTCTCATGCGGCATCGTAAATGGATGATGCGCGGTCATGGAGATGACTTGGGAATAGAACGGTTTGCCGGACTGCTGTATTTTATCAAGTTCCTCAGCGGTCTTCTTGTAAAGTACTTCATCGGACGGTCCGAAGAATACCGTATCTTCCTGTCCGAAAAACTTCTGATCGTAATAACGGTCGAACCCGATGGCCTTATACAGTTCGCCGCGATTCCAGAAATCCACAACGTTCGTATGGAACGTAGCGGTATCATAGCCCGCCGCCTTCATCATTTTCGGAAGGCTCGGCAGAACTTTATTCGGATAGTTCTGCGTTGCGGCTTCGTTGTAAGGAATATAGAACGATGTGTTGACTACAAATTCCGCATCCGAGGTATTCCCTTGGCCGACCATTTGATAAAAATGCTTGAAGTACAGGTTATCCTTCACCAGCGAGTTCATATTCGGCGTGATTTCCTGTCCGTCGATCTTCAAGTTGATCAAGAAGTTCTGGAAGGATTCCAGCTGGATGATAATCAGGTTCTTGCCCTTGGTAGCTCCGAAAAATTTCGGGTCGCCCGGTTGCGTAGCCCCTTTTAACTGGTCAACCTTTGCTTGAGAAATCTGATTCTTGTCCACCAGATCTTCTTGTTTGCTGGAGAAAATGGCATAGGTTTCATAATTGAGGATACCCATTTTCTCAGCTTGTTTGATCTCGTTCATGCTGGCCCGGTTCGGCCAAACGTTGAAGATACAGAGCGCGATGGAAATCCCAAAGACCGTGGCTATAGCGCCGGTACGCAGTCTTTTCATATTGAAGTAAGCTTTCAGCTTCTCGGCTCTTTTTTTCCGCAGCAGCCAAAAGCCGATTACGATGATATCCAGGAAGATCAGCAGATAGTAAGGCGCCAACAGGGAGAAGACACTGTTACTGACCGCTGTCACCTGGTTGACTTGTTGAAGCGCATGATAAGTTACGATAACGCCATAATATTTATGATACATGATAGCCGCGAAGAAGATCGCCGTTACGGCCAGGTTGACGGTCAAATATATGCCCATTTTACGTTTGGATGAGAACCATTCAATCAGACAGAACAGGACCCAGATGAACGGAAGCTCTTTTAGCAGCGGACCCCAAGGAGGAATCCCGTCAAAAATGGAGATCCAAGCAAGATACGTTTTAAGAATCATGATCAGGGTAAAAAAAACGAACGGCTTTGTATTGCCAAGCCTGATACGGTTAAAAACGGACACAGTACGATCCTTCCTTTCGGTTTATCTCTATTTGTTTATTATTTAACACAGCAATTACAATTCAAATACCCCTAATATAATACATGAAATGAAGCAAAGATGAAAATAAATCAATTCACTCAATTAACAAGAAATTCCATGTTAGGGTCAGGTAAATCGGAGCAGGGCGGTCTTATTGACTTTTAACCGCTGTTTTTGGTAAATTAATGACATCCGCAAGTAATAGGAGAGATTTTGATGTCGGTGAATGTTCTTAACTAATTAATTTCATATGGACTGTAAATCTGGTCAATCGGGAAGCGGGCTTTTATTTTTTTGAGTCGCGAAGCGCCCTTTATTTTTTGTACCTGTTTTCAGTCTCTGGATTTAGTTAAGAACACACGCAGAACATCATTCAGCGCTCTCAGACCGCTGTTTGTTCCTTCGGAGTACGAACCGAAGCCGTGCTGTTTTCAGCACGGCTTTTTTTGTTGCTCCGATCATGAACAGACATTTATATTGCGGAAAAGAAAGGGCAAAGGATGGCATTCGTGCTGCCTTTTGCCCTTTTTGTCGTTAGTCAATACATTAATCAAGGAGGCATCCCCATGGAAAAATTCACTTTGCACATGCTGGAATATGAAAGTATCAAACAGGATCTGATGACGTTTGCCGTTTCTTACGAAGGCCGCGCACGGATTGCGAAACTGGCGCCGATGGAGGAACCGAGAATGATCGAGCGGGCGATCGGAGAAACGGCTGAAGCGCGCGAACTTATCGGGAAAGGCTCTAGCATTCCCCTTCCTTCGCTGGACGGGATCGAGTTGGTCATGTCGCTGATGGGAACGGGATATTTGTTCACGGAGCAGGATCTGATGGCCGTGCAGACCTTTTTACAAAGCTGCGGCCAGTTGAAAAAGTATATGGAATCCAAGGGAGACTTGGCTTGGCAAATCGGCGTTTACGCCGGCTCGCTCCGGGATCTTCCCTCGGTGAGACAGGAAATTTTGCGCTGCATCCGGCACGGCGTCATCACGAATGAGGCAAGCCGGGAGCTTGAGAAGGTGCGCAGGAAGCTGGAGATGGTGAAGGAGAAAATCAGCAAACGAATCCAGTCCGTCATGTCCCGTTACGCATCCATTTTACAGGAGAACATCGTCAGCGTGCGGGGAGGACGGTATGTAATTCCGGTCAAGAAGGAATTTTACAGACAGGTCAAAGGCCGGATGCTGGATCAATCGACCAGCGGGCAGACGGTGTTCATGGAACCTGACGAAATTTCATCCCTTCAAGGAGAACTCGAGGCGCTGCAAGGCGAGGAATCCAGGGAAGAATCCAAAATTCTCGGGTATTTGACCGATCTGGTGGAAAAAGAAAGTGATGAGATTGCCCGGAACATTGAGATCACGGGTACTTATGATTTCATTTTCGCCAAAGCGAAGTATGCGGCTTCCATTGGCGGCGTCCCCGTCCAGTTGAGCGCGCGCGGCGACACCGTACTGCGGGGAGCAAGGCACCCGAAGCTGCTAGGAAGCATGGTGCCGCTGGACTTGGAGATCGGCTCCGACTATAAAACCCTGATCATTACAGGACCCAATACGGGCGGTAAGACGGTGGTGCTAAAAACATTCGGCCTGCTGGCGCTTATGGTGCAATCGGGATTGCTCGTGCCCGTAAGCCCCGACAGCCGGTTTGCGGTATACCGCGGGATTATGGCCGTGATCGGAGACGGGCAAAACCTGGAGCAGTCGCTCAGCACCTTTTCGGCACAGATTCAGACCTTGGTGTCGATGCTGAGGGACGCAGGCCCGTCCACCCTGCTGCTAATCGACGAATTGGCCGCAGGTACCGATCCTGGCGAAGGCATCGCCTTGTCGATCGCCATCCTGGAGGAGTTCAGCCGCAAAGGGGCCACGGTTCTTGTTACGACGCATTTTAACGAGTTGAAGACGTTTGCCTCCAGGGCGGAAGGATTCCAGAACGCCCGGATGGAGTTTGACGCCGAAACGCTGCGGCCGCTGTATCGGTTGACGATCGGACTGGCCGGCCAAAGCTATGCAATCGAAATCGCCAAAAAACTGGGAATCACGTCCGATATTATTGCCAGGTCGCAGCATATCGTAAGCCGCCAGATCGGCGAAGGCGGCAAGGTGTCGCTCTGGGATGAAATCGTTCCGGAGCGGGGGGATAGCGGATCAGTCTCGCAATCGGGCATCCCTGACCGGTCTGAAGCCGGAGAGAGGGCGGATCCTAGGGCCAGCCGCGATAAGATTGCCAGAGGCGGCCGTCATGACCGCGAGGAAGCCAAAGAAGACTCCGAAGAGATCGGCGCAGTCAAACCGGCAAAGACGGTGTTTGAAGTCGGGGACGCCGTCTACGTTACCGCCTTTGGAAAAATCGGCATCGTCAGCGAACCCGAGGATTCCCGGGGAATGGTCGGCGTCATGATTCAGAAGCAGAGGGTGAAGATGAACCGGAAAAGGTTGAAGCCTTATCTCAAGAAAGAGGAATTGTATCCCGAAGATTATGATCTGGATATTGTCCTGGACTCGAAGGAGAATCGGAAGAAACGGAAACTGATGGGAAAACGGCATGTGGAAGGACTGGAAATCATCCGCCGGCCCGGTGAACACTAAATTGATCAAACATGAAGGAGCGATGGGATGAGTCGTATTGATAAAAGAAATTAAGCGGGGGAACGAAAGGAAAGAACGCTAGAATTTTAGAACAATGGCCCTATTGGAGCGGAGTTGCATCCAAAAGGGCCAAATTTTTGCCTAACAGGGAACGAATTTCATGCGATTTGTCTCAGTTCTAGAATAACGTAAGCGGAAGCTCCAGCTTGTCCGTTAGCAACCCGACAAACCGTTCCAGGAATGTCTGATCCAGTCCATCAAAGCGGCCTTTAAGCGGACTGTCGATATCGAGTACGCCCAGAAGCTTACCTTCTTTTACGATCGGGACGACGATTTCGCTGTTCGACGCCGCATCGCAGGCGATATGTCCCGGAAAGTCATGGACGTCCTCAATGCGCAGCGTTTTCCGTTGCTCCGCGCTTGTTCCGCAGACACCCCTTCCAAGCGGGATGCGGATGCAGGCGGGAAGCCCCTGAAACGGGCCAAGCACCAATTCGGTTCCGTCAAACAAATAAAAACCTACCCAGTTAATATCCTTTAAAAAGAAATGAAGGAGCGCGGAAGCGTTGGCCAGATTGGCGGCTGTGCTTCGTTCCCCCTCAATGAGCGCTTGCAGTTGGGACAAAACGTTATTTTGCTGCTCCTCGCGGGAACCTGTTAGATCACCGGCATGAAACATAGCTGGCATTCCTCCTTTGTTTGTACAACCTATTATACTGAATATGCGCTGTTTCCGCCTAATTATCGAAGGGTAATTTAAAACTGGAATGATTTAACGCCGGAAAGGGGATAATACCATGCGCGCCGACGTGCAAAATCTGTTCATACGCATTCATATGCTCCATCAGGCTACACGCGAGGATCTTACCGTCAGCGATACGCTGCCGCTTTTGGAGGCACAAGGGTATAAAGTGGGAGAACGCGAAGTAAAACAGGAGCTTGAACGCTTAACGGAAGACAATTTTCTCACCTCTCACGATGATGTATATTCGATGACCGGCGCCGGGATGGAAGAGTTGAAAGAAATTCGCGCGGTGCTTGGGAAGCTATGCGAAACGGTAATTCAGCCGGTTGATGACGGAAAGACAAAAGCAGATTCAACATAATGTCATAATAGTCAAAAAACCGCCCGGACAAAACCCGGGCGGTTTTTTACACTCGCCGACAAAGAGTGATAAAATTTTCAAAATTTGCAAAATATGTTTTTTGGCATCATGCACTATAATGGGCTCCAAGAATAAAAAGAAGGTGAAATGAATGGTTTATCCCTCCTTCAAAAACTTCAATCGGACCCAGGGACGCCCGAAGGTTAGCTACGAATTGAAGGAAATGATTGAGCTTTTGCGGTCCGAACTCGTGATTGCAGCAGAACACGACAATTTCAATAGCGATACGGTGGTAGAATTAAGCCAAAGATTGGACCAATATATTGTAATGGCACAGAATCAAATGCTTGGCAGATAAGCAAACTACGTAGCTGCAGCCGTGTCGGAGCGGTCGTAAAGCCGTTCGACGTCTATATGATGGCCTTCCGTTTCCAGTGCGTTCCGAATCAAGGCATGAACTTCCTCGGCATAACGTTTACGATCCACGCTATAGGCATTGGCATGAACAGCCCCTTCCACCAGCAGAAGCTGCTTGGGTTCCGGCTTCCGCTCGTATAACTCCTTGCTCATATAGGTAGGGACATAATTATCGTCGGTCCCGTGCACGAAAAGAACAGGCATCTTGCTGTGTTCCACGGCTTTGAGCGGACTGACCTGTTCCATTCTGAATCCCGCTACGCGCTCCATCCGCCGGTTGACTAGCTTCAGTAACGGGAAGGTGGGAATCTTATTGAGCACTCGTATCTGATGATGCATTAAACGCGTCAGATCCGAATAAGGGCAGTCTGCGATAACGAATTTGACATGGTGATCCGCAATTGCAAGATACTCCAGCACAGTCCCCCCGCCTAACGATTGCCCGTGCAGCCCGATAACGCACTCCTCTCCGTAATGGTCCAAAATCCACTCAATCCATGTCTCCACATCGAATTTTTCATGGAAGCCGTAGGTGGTATATAAGCCTTGGCTGTTTCCGTGTCTCCGCTGGTCGATTAACAGCATATTAAATCCTTCTCGGTCAAACATATCGATATACTGGGTGGAGACATGCAGGGAAACGGTATAGCCATGGAAGATAATCATCCACCGCTTAGCCCCGGGATGGGTTTCCAGCGCGTAACCGCTTAACGTTAATCCGTCTTTCGATTTCGTCTGCACTTCCCTTTTCTCCAGGCTGTTGAAACGTTGACGGGAATACACGCCTGTCGATTCCAAATACTCGAAAATGTTCTCGTGCTTCTGCAGCTTCATCTGGGTAATCTGGCGAAAGGCAAACTTCGTCATCCCGCTTATGGCAAGGGGTAACGTCATCGTGATCGCGAAAATAATCATGGAGTATATCATAAGCAGGATCCTCCTTTTTTCCAGTCCCGTCATTCCTGTTTTCTATCTCTATAAATAGTATCACCGAAAGGCGGGCGCTAAAATCGCGGAAGCTGACTTTTTCCTGCGTATCGGTCTTTGACGGCTTACAGGCTTTGTGATTATATAAGTGAATGAGGCATGGTTGAAGAAAGAACAGACGTTAGGGGGAGAACAATGTATAAGTGCGGCGGTGAAATTCCGGCTTTGGAAAGCGAAAGGCTGCTGCTGCGGCGAATGGAGGCGGAGGATGCGCTTGAGATGTACCGGTACTGGAGCGACCCCGAGGTAGTTCGGTATATGAATATGCCGCCGTTTGCTTCCACCCGGGATACTCTCGAGATGATCGATTTGCTCAATGGCCTTGCGGAGAGCGAGGATGCTTTGCGTTGGGGCATTGAGTTGAAGGAAAGCGGCAAACTGATCGGGAGCTGCGGCTTTAACGTTTGGGAGCTTGCGGGGGCTTACCGTGGAGAGATCGGTTACGATCTTGGACGTGAATTTTGGGGTCACGGGTATATGTCGGAGACTTTGCATATCGTGCTTCCTTACGGATACGAAACGATGGGGCTTAACCGGATCGAGGCGCTGGTGGATCCGAGGAATGTCGCGTCCAGGGCGCTGCTTCAGGCATTCGGGTTTCGGAAAGAAGGATTGCTGCGCGATTATCAGAAGACGGAAGAAGGTTTCGTCGACCTATTGATGTACTCATTGCTTAAAAAGGAATACGGCATGCCGCGAAAGAGGGAATGGGATATCACATGAAAAGAAGCCGATATCTCCTGCAGGCCCTAGACCCGCTCAGTAAGCTGATTGCCGTATTCAGTATTGCGGTTTTGGCGATGCATTGGGATACTCCCGTTCCACTCTGCATCATGCTTCTTCTGCTTACTACTACGGCCGTATTCGGAGCGGGAATGTCATGGAGCAGGTTGTCCTCGCGGATGATGTTCATAACGGTTTTCGGGCTGCCCTTGTTCTTAATTACAGCGTTAACCTCACCAGCAGGCGAGGAATATATGGAGTGGGGAGTTCTCCGGATGTCGCAGGATTCGCTGTTGTATGCGGCCGCGATAACGCTCCGGATGTTTTGCATGTTTTTGTCATCGCTGATTTACATCGAAACGACGGATCCGCAGGATTTTGTGGTGATGATGACGACCCGGCTGAAACTGCCGTACCGGATCGTATTCGGCGTATCGATGGCGCTGACGTTTCTACCGCTTCTGGAAGACGAAGGGAGGAATGCCGCAGAGGCCCGGAAAATCCGGCTCGGCCGTAAGCCCAAGGGACTCTGGGAACGGCTGTCGATCTGGCGCGGAAATCTGGTTGCCGTATTCGCGGGGGCGATCCGCCGGGTGGAACAAACCGCAGGCTCGATGGAGAGTAAAGGCTTCGGGGCATATGCCAAGCGCACTTTTTTACGCGAGGTCAGGATATCGGCCGGAGGATACATGCTCATGGTTCTAAGCATTGCTGCCGTGGCCGGAATATGGTTGTTGTGAAGGCCCTACCCAAAAAGGTCTTGACGAATTCTAATTGTCAACCTATATTTTAAAACATGGTTAACAATTAGAACGAGAGGATGACGAAACCTGTGAACATGAATGATCGAGTGAAAACGAGGATTTTTCCCTTTAAGGCATTTACCACCCTGGATATCGTACTGATGGCGATGCTGGCTGCCGCCAACGCCGTAATGACGGTCTATCTATCGCCGTTAAATCAGGCGCTGAACGGCTTGGGAGGACCGATTGCGGCCTCTACGGTAACGGGATTGTACATGATCTACGGATTGCTTGCCTGTTATATTATCCGTAAACCGGGGACAGCGGTGATCACCTACGGGATCGGAGCGGTGGTCCAGGCTTTTATGGGTTCGGCATACGGGATAGCTTCCTGTTTTGTAGCTGCGGCCTGTTATATGGTCGTTGCCGAAGCGGTATTCGCCTTTTTCCGGTACAGAAAGTGGAACATGCCAGTAATGCTGCTCGCGGGAGGAGCCCTGGTGCCGATTTGGTTTTTCTTTGCCGCCCGGATGTTCGGCTATACGAAATGGGGGACCGACATTCTGTTGATTGCGCTGGTTGTCCGTATTTTGAGCGGAATCGTGCTTTGCGGAATGTTATCCAAGCTGCTTGGCGACACGCTGGCACGAAGCGGCCTGTTGCGGCGGTTCGCCGTGAAGCAAGGGGCGGAGGGCTAGACGATGGCTCCCTGGATTTCTTCTTCCGAACCGGTTCGGCAGGATTGTGGAATTCCGGCCATTAAAATGCAGAATGTGACTTATGCTTACGAATCCGGAGCCCGTCCGATCATTGACGGAGTTTCGCTTACCGTTAATGCGGGAGAGTGGGTGACCGTCACCGGGCCTAGCGGCTGCGGCAAGTCGACTTTGTCCGGGCTGCTCAGCGGATATTTGCCGCGTGCGGGCGGGGGGATCCGGACAGGCGGCTTGAAGGTGAGCGGACTTGATCCGGCTACGGCGGAAATCGCTGACATGGCGGGCTTGATCGGCATTGTTTTTCAGGACCCGGACGCGCAGCTTGTACAGGGACGGGTGGAGGACGAAGTAGCTTTCGGTCCGGAAAATCTTTGCTATCCGCCCGAGATTATCGAGGGGCGGGTAACTGCGGCCCTGCGGGATGTGGATCTGCAGGGGCGCCGCCGGGACAGCGTGAACCAGCTGTCCGGCGGGGGGCGCCAGCGGACGGCAATCGCGTCCGTGCTGGCGCTGGAGCCGCCGATCCTCGTGCTCGACGAGGCGGCGGCAAGCTTGGACGCCGCGGCCCGGCGGCGTCTGCTGGCGCTGCTGCGCCAGCTTCACCAGCACGGACGGACGCTGGTGACGGTGACGGGGCGGCTCGACGAGCTCGCCCTGGCCGCGCAGCGGATGGTCGTGCTGAACGCCGGCCGCGTCGCGGCGGACGGGCCGGCGGCGCAGTTGTTGCGCGAGCATCGCCCGCTGCTGGGGCGCCTGGGGCTGCTGCCGCCCGGGGCCCCAGCAACAGGCGAAGCGTCCCTGGGGGCCGCGGCACCTGAGATCCAGCCGGGCGGCTCCGATGCCGTCTCCGGCGCGGCCGACAGCATTGCCGGGCCTAATCCGGGCCCGCATCGTTCGGGCGGATCTCCGCTGCTGGAGATCGCCGGACTGTCCTTTGCCTACGGGTCAAAGACCCGGCGGCAAAGGAGAACGTCGGTTCAAGCGATGGAACCGGCCGCCGTGCTGCAGGATATCCATATGTCGATTCGCGAAGGCGAATGGCATATTTTGCGGGGGGAGAACGGCTCAGGCAAAACGACGCTCTCCCGCCTTATGCTGGGACTGCTACAGGCCCCCCCTGAATGCATCTACTGGAGGGGACGCGATGTTTCGCGGCTCTCGCTGTACGAACTGGCAGCTGACATCGGCTATGTCTTTCAGCACCCGGAACGGCAATTCGTGTCTTCGACGGTGCTGGACGAGCTGCTTTACGGGCCGCGCAGTACTTTGAGGCTGCGGCCCAAAGAGAACGCGCCGGGACCTGTACTTCGGCAGGCCCGGGACATGCTGCGGCTGGTCGGACTGGAAGGCCGGGAGCAAACATCTCCTTACTTGCTCAGCGGCGGAGAGAAGCGCCTTCTGAGCGTTGCGGCATGTTTTATGTTGGGAAAGAAATTGATCCTGCTGGATGAACCGACGGTAGGTACGGATTACGCAGGGGCAAGGTTACTTTCGGAGCTATGCCGCAAGACGGTCGCGCAAGGAGCCGCCCTCTTGATGATCACGCATGAACCGGAATTTTTCGCCGGGGAGAACACTAGAATCTGGACGCTCGAAAACGGTCGTTTGCGGGAAGAATAGCAAGTAAGGGACAGCAGGCACTGAGCTAGGCTCAGTTACTTGGTGTCTTTCTTTTTCAATGGGCTTCCTATATAATAGTTAACTTGTGAATGTCCGTTTGGGGAGAGAAAGGAAGTCATTATTTTGGGTACGGCTTTAAAAAGAAATTATATTTTGATCGGGTTACTGCTTTCCACGTTCCTTGCCGCGATTGAAGGAACGGTAATTGGCCCTGCCGGGCCGAGAATCGTAGGAGACTTGGGCGGCGTTGAGCTGCTGAGTTGGGTATTTACGGCCTATTTGTTAGCCATGGCCGTCACGACGCCGATTTTTGGCAAAATCAGCGATTTGTACGGAAGAAAACCGGTGTTCGTTATCGGATCTGTCCTGTTCTTGGCCGGTTCGCTTTTGTCCGGGCTGGCGCAGAGCATGGAGCAGTTGATCTTGTTCCGGGCCATCCAAGGGATTGGCGCGGGCGGATTGACCCCGGTCACGTTTACGATCATCGGTGATATATATTCGATCGAAGAACGGGCGAAGGTCCAGGGTTGGATCAGTTCGGTCTGGGGGATTTCCTCATTGGTTGGCCCGCTGCTGGGCGGATATTTCGTGGATTCGCTCAACTGGCGGTGGGTATTCGGGTTTAATGTGCCGTTCGGTCTGTTGTCGCTCATATTCGTTATCAAATATTTAAAAGAAGACATAAAGAAGCGCAAAGTGAAAATCGACATCGCCGGAGCGGTGACCTTTACGGTCGGCGTAACTGCGCTGTTGTTCAGCCTGGCCACGGGAGGCCAACAGCTGGCCTGGAGCTCGCCGCTGCTGATCGGGATGCTTATCCTTGCCGCCGCATCGATTGTGTTGTTCTTTATCGTGGAGAACCGTGCGGAAGAACCGTTGGTTCCGTTGAAATTATTCCGCATCCGGGATATCGCTTATTCCAATTTGGCAAGTTTGCTGGCGAGCGCCTTGCTGATCGGGCTTACTTCCTATTTACCTTTGTGGGTTCAAGGGGTCCTCGGCAAAAATGCAACGATTTCCGGCCTGGTGCTCGCCCCGATGTCGATCAGTTGGATGTTGGGTTCGGTCATCGGTTCCCGCTGGATCATCAGTCGGGGGTCCCGGCTTACGTCGCTGATCGGGATGCTGATTATCTTGCTGGGTGCAGGCGGGATGGCGTTTATTCATGAAGGAACGCCGATTATCGTCATGTTAATTTTCAATGCGCTGTACGGTCTCGGCTTCGGCTTTTCGTTTTCCGTGTTTACGATTATTGCCCAGTCGTCCGTCAACTATAATCTGCGAGGGGCATCCAATGCCCTAAATTCATTCACCAAATCGATCGGCCAGACGATCGCCGTGACGGTGTTCGGTGCGTTAATCAATTTGGGAATTGTGTCCCGGACGTCCAAGGGCACGGCATCGGGGGCTCAAGTATCACAGGATGATATCAACAACTTGCTGTCGCCGGAAAAAGTTCATCTGCTTCCCAAAGAATTGTGGGGAGAGCTGAAGCATGTGCTCGGAGGCAGCCTGCATACGTTATTTCTCATCATGGCCATCCTGGCGGTCCTTGGCGTTCTGTCCACGCTTGGATTGCGCAGTAAAGCCCCCGAGCCGGAAGAGGTATAAAACAACCGTCTCCTCCACACCATAACGGGAAAGGGGAGGTGTTAGGATGAATGAGGAAATGAATCTGGATCAAAGCTCGCTCGTCCATGCTTGGCAACAACAGCTGCCGGACTATCTGGATTCGGGAGACTCGGTGCAGGTTGAGGCCGATCTTGGTAATCCGCAAGGACTCCGTATCCATATCAATGCGTCGGGGCGCCAGTTTTATTCTTTCGATTTTGAGTGCTCTTATAAGGATGCGCGGGAGGTTTCCGTTCAATTGGTCGATGTGGAAAGAGACGGAGTAACCGTCAATGAACGCAGCGATAAAATTCAGGAGCTGACAGAGGACTACGTCCGTCATCTTCATGAATGCGCGCAAGCCCTGCATCGGGTTACAAAGCCTAATTAGGAAAGCGAGGACTGCCATATGACGAGAGCCAATGAGTTTCCCGGGGATAAAAATCCGGGAAATGTCGTTCACGATTTGGAGCAATCGCCCGTAAACAGCCATCAGGCCCAGCAACTGCAACAGGACGTTAATGACCGTCGCCGCCATGATGTCCGCAATCATAACAAGGAAAGAGATATGGATCCTTCGCATTAGCATTAGTATCAAACAAAAAAACGGTCTGACCGGAGTAAACCGGATCAGCCGTTTTTTTGTTTTCTTGCTTGTTAGTTCGCACACCATACGATGCAACCACACTGACTGCCCCACGCAAAATTAACTGTATTTCCTCCAGCTAAATATAGCCGAATTCCTCGTTTCACCGGTTTAACTGGAAAAACTCCATCTATTTACGCCGAAATCCCCGCAATCAATCACAAACGCACAATTTAACTGTACATTCTCCAGCTAATGCCGAAGAGCAGCGTAAAATCGGAGAATTAACAGCCTATTTTCCAGCTAATCACGGCGTCTAGGACGCCGTTTTTGCACGTAAATATTTTCACGAGGGTGATCCGGCCCAAAAATCTGCTCATATGGCGGCAGGAGATGGCCCAGCAATTAGCAATTTATTTGCGGGCCAGAGGCGCCAGTTTTTCGGCTTCGCGTCCCATTTTTTTGAGCAGTTCGATCATGACTTGTTTCTCGTCTTCATTCAAGCCGCTGAGCGCATGATCGATCCGGTCGGAAAATTCCGGGTACAGCTGGTCCATCAATTCTTTGCCCTTTGGAGTAAGTTCGGCAAAAATAACGCGCCGGTCGCGTGGACAAGGCGTACGGTGCAGGAATCCCGCCGACTCCAGCTTGTCGATCACATAAGTGACATTGCCGCTTTGCAGCAGCAGTTTGGCTCCGATTTGCTGAATCGGTTGTGCGCCTTTGTAATAAAGTACTTCCATTACGGCAAAAGCCGTAGGGTTAAATCCTTGAATTTTGCTTCCCGTCACGGCATGCTCGTTGACGCTTTTGAACGACTTGCTAAATACCCGGTACAGATGTAGCGACAAATCGGTTCCGCGTTCTTCGGTTTTCAACATGTTCATCCCGCCTTTTTCTATATTTTGACAATGTTTAAAGTAGTTAGGATCATTGTTATCTTAGAACACGTAAAGTTTAAAAAAAATATAATTTATCACAATTTTCAGATTTAATTTTTAAAACTAACGGGCTCCGTCCAGAGACGGATTGGAATTTCATTCCAAAGGTCTTCGGATAAATCATGCGGTCGACGGATGGAGGCGGAAGGCCGTTTATTTAAGATAAATCCATAAGATATTTAATGGATAGGTGGATGATAAACATGGTGCAACAAACGGCAACGGCAGGAAAAGGACTGCTGCAAAACCGTCCTTTTCTGGCTTTAATGGCATCACAGCTCATATCAAATTTGGGAGATTGGCTGCATGTCCTGGCGCTGCTTACCATGGTCGGTCTAAAGTGGAACGCAACGCCATGGCAAATCACGACGGCGATGCTCTGCATGTTGCTGCCGATGCTGCTCGGCGGACCGGTCGCCGGCATGCTTGCCGACCGCATGGAACGCAAAAAGCTGATGATCCTGTCGGACGTAGCCAGAATATTTATCGTACTCGGCTTGGTTTTCGTGACGCAGATCTGGCATGTCTATGTGCTGCTGATCGCTAAAAGCATTTTCGATGTGCTCTTTTCCCCTGCAAAAAACGGTAAAATCAAGGAAGTAGTCGCTCCGGAACATTTGGAGAAGGCCGTTTCCTACAGTGCAATCATTGAGCAGGGTACCAAAATTGTAGGTCCCGCGATAGGCGGGATGCTGGCTGTAGCCTTCGGGATCGCGTCCTGCTTTATCATTGATGCAGCTTCCTTTCTTGTATCGGCCATCATTTTGTTTGGAGTTCCGGGCAAAAGGGTAATTGACGCGGAATTTGCAGAAGGCGAAAAGGATGGCAGCCCGGCCAAATCCGGATTTTGGAGTGGAATGGCAGCCGGCATGAAGATAATTGCAGGAATCCCCATGATCGCTTTCGGCTTGTTGACCCTGGCGATGGCGCTGCTCGTACTTCAGTTGGCCGATTCGCAAACCGTCGTGCTATTCCGCGAAATTCCCGGCATTCCGGAGAATTTGCTGGGCTGGTCCATCGCGCTCAGTGGGGTAGGGGCGCTGATGGCAGCCGGGATCTCCCAATTACTGCGCAGCTTTTCGCCTTTAGCAAAAATGGGAACCGGTGGAGTAATGCTCGGCATTGTGTTTGTCGGTGCCGGGTTCTTTGCCCAGCATGGGCCTTTTAATGGCTTTGGTTATTCGCTAATGTTGATCCTATTTTTCGTCGCCGGCTTGGGTGCGGGGCTAACGTTTATTCCGTTTCAAGTCGCGCTTCAACAGCGGACCCCTGAGTCACTGACAGGGAGAGTATTCGGTACCGTTACGAGTGTTACTTCAGCTGCATCCGTCATCGGCCCCATTTTAGGAGGATATCTGGTCACCGCCATCGGGCCGCAATTTGCCTTTATCTTGTCCGGAGGATTGATGGCGCTGTTCGGAGTGCTGCTCCTGATATTCAAGCCGATGATCCTTAAACGGGATAAGTCAGCCACGGCCGTACAACCAGCCGCCAGCGCCTGATGACGAAACTTTAGGATATCATGGAGCGTATTAAAAGTACGTGTTCAAAATCAGAATATTATAGAAAAAATGTAATCGGCATAAGCGGGGAGAACCAATGAAAGAATCATTCAATAAAAACTTCCAAGAATCATTGCTGCAGGTAAACATCGAAGAAGCCGGCTATGAGGCCGGGAAGCCGAAAATCGAGCATGTTTCCCTCACGGTCAGGTCCGGCAAATTGACGGGCCTGATCGGCCCGAACGGGGCGGGGAAGAGCACGACCCTGAAGGCTATTCTCGGCTTGTTGCCGGAAACCAAAGGGGATGTCAGGTTTGCCGGAAACTCGGACAAGTACGCCTATGTTCCGGAGCATCCGGTTTTTTACGATACATTGACCTTGTGGGAGCATTTAGGCCTGGCAGCCGCAGTCTATGGAATGGATGAGACGGATTTTGAGCGCGAAAGCGGTCTGCTGTTGGAGAAATTCAGAATGACCGAGGTGCGCAATCATTTGCCGGGGGGATTTTCCAAGGGGATGCGTCAAAAGATGATGCTGATGATCGGTTTTCTTCTTAGACCGGACGTATACATCGTGGACGAGCCTTTTATCGGCCTTGATCCGCGGGCGACCAAAGATTTTCTTGGACTTTTGGAAGAGGAACGGCGCCGCGGAGCCGGTGTGCTGATGTGTACGCATGTTCTCGACACGGCGGAGCGGATTTGCGATGACTTCATTCTAATGTCGGGCGGAAAAGTGGCGGCAAGCGGAACGCTGGAGGAGATCCGGTTTGCCGCGGGGCTGCCTGAAGCCTCCTTGTTCGACTGTTTCGATGTTCTGACATGACGACAGGGAGGGAAGTTATTTGATCCGGATTACACCAGACATAAGCGTTCGAGGATTATTTTTCCGCCGGTGGCTCGATCACTTCCGGAAACAGCTTAACTTACTTCGCTCAACGTTCGACGGGATCGTCCTGCTGTATATTGGCATACCCGCTCTGCTTCTGTTGGGGCGGGTTTATTTCGGTCTGTGGAGGGAAGAACTGCCGGAATGGCTGCTGCAATTGCCGTTGACGGCGGTGCCTGTTTTGCTGCTGCTTTTAATCTACGTCCTTGGTGGGGTAATTTTATATATAGAGGCAGCCGATGTGCTATTTCTGAAACAGCGTTCAAGCTGGAAAAAGGGGCTCCTGATAAGAGGCGCGCTGGCCGGAATGGTCAGCAGCTTATTGATTATCGGGGTCTGCTTTGTGTTGATCGCCCCGCTGCTGAACAGAGTCTATAGTATGGGGCTGACTGATATCTTGCTGCTGTTTGCCATAACTTGCGGCTTTAAATCCGTTCACTTGTTCGGAGCGAATCTGATCGCGATCCTCTGGTCCGGCTGGAAGTCGGCCGTGCTGCAATCGGCTGCATTCAGCATATTGGGGAGCGGCTTTACGCTGTGGGTGCTCCTGGGTAACGGACGCCCGGCATCCGCAATCCTGCCTGTCGCCATCTGCCTCGGTCTGACTTGGCTGATGGCCTGGATACGACTTCGGCTTAACGGAAGATTTCATGCCGAAGTGCGTGAGGACGAACGGCAAAAGACGCTGCTGACCGGCCTGCTGTTGGCGGGATCGGTGGATCGCCCCCCCGCCGTTCGGACGCGGCCCTGGCTGTTCCGCCGCGGGGGCCGTCTGTTCCGCTCAAGTCGGCCCGAAGTCCGCATCGCGGAGGCGACGTTCAAATCGTTTTTCCGCGGAAGAGAGTTCAAGCTGTACAGCCAGTTTGTATTTTTCGGTTGCCTGGCGGTTTACTTTCCGCCGTACCCGGTAAATTTCATCGTGTATGCATCGGTACTGGCACTATTGATCTACTGGCTAAACGGCCACCGTCGCGCCTTTTTTACCCGCGATCTGTTGTCCATTTTGCCGCTGGAGGAATTCACCGAATACCGGGCAGCGTCCCGGACGATGAGGTTGCTGCTCTATCCGGGAGTGCTTTTTATGACCGCCGTGATCGGGGCAACCGTGTTCCATACCTGGTGGGGAACGGTGCTCGCGGCTTTGGTCAGTCTGCTCGTCACCATAGTCCTCGCACCGATGTGGAAGCTGTTCGCGGGAGGGTATCGGCGGTCATAGATCCCCCTGCGCCGATTTGCCGGCGTGATGGCCCGCCGTATAGCCGGTGGTGAATGCGGCGGTAATATTATAGCCGCCGGTATAGCCGTGGATATCGAGCACTTCGCCGCAGAAAAACAAGCCGGGCATCAGCTTCGAGCCCATCGTCTTTGGGTTGATTTCCTTCAGATTGACGCCGCCGCCGGTGACGAAGGCTTCCTCAAACGGACGGGTGCCGCTTACCTGGATCCTGAAGTTCTGCACTGCAGCTACGAAGGCAAGCCAAGCTTCCTTGGGAAGATGTTCGTAGGTTGTTTCGCCGGGCAGTCCGGCTCGATCGAACAGCAACGGGAGCAGGCGTTCGGGAATCGTTCCCTTGAAAACATTTTTCAGTGCCTTTTTGGGCTCGTCCGCAGCAAGTTTGCGAAGAAATGCCTCCAGATCCCCCGATGAGCGGTCGGGAAACAAGTTGATGGTCATCGTCACTTCGGAAACGCCGTGCTTTTTTTTGACGCCGCGGATGAATCCGCTGCAGCGCAGGGCAATCGGTCCGGACAGACCGAAATGGGTGAAGATCATGTCCCCCCGGTGGGAGACAACGGTCTTGCCCTTTGGGTCCAGGACGGACAGCTTCACATCGCGAAGCGATAGTCCTTGAAGTTCCCTGCCTGCGATAAATTTTTCTTTCGAGATGATCGGGACCTCGGTGGGAAACAGATCCGTAATCGTATGTCCTGCGGCTTCCGCCCAAGGATATCCGTCTCCGGTTGAGCCTGTATGGGGCACGGACTTCCCTCCGGTGGCCACGACTATCGATCTTGCCGCAATCTTTTCCCCGTTAGCCAGCGTAACTCCTTCCACGCCCTCGGCTCCGTAACGAAGTTCCCGGACGGGGTGATGCGTCAGGAGCTTGATCCCCAGCGATCTTGCTTTGCCGACCAAGGCATCAACTACGGTTTTGGCTTTATCCGATACCGGAAACATCCGTCCGTTGTCCTCTTCTTTTAAAGCGATACCCAGGTTTTCGAAAAAGGCGATGATATCCCGGTTGCTGAACATAGCGAAGGCGCTGTGAAGAAATCGGCCGCCTCCCGGGATAAAGGTGATCAATTCATCGATTTCCTTGGCGTTCGTAACGTTGCACCGTCCGCCTCCCGAGATGCCGAGCTTGCGCCCCAGCTTGTCCCCTTTATCCAGCAAGGCCACACGGGCCCCCTGCTCTGCGGCCGCGATGGCAGCCATTAGGCCCGACGGTCCTCCTCCGATTACAATTACCTCGAAAATATCCATATAAACTTCCTTTCCAATTTGTACTTTTTTCACAAACAGGCCTTGTTTTTTTTATCTAAAACAAGAAATATTGTAAAACTTTGTCGCCTATGATTTAATCGGAAATAGGATAATTCTTCCGCCAAAGGAGGGAGAACATGGGGGAAATAAAAGAAATTCTGCTGCAGATGCTGATCGCCGGCGTACCTGCATTTTTGTTCCCGTTGATCTATGGGAATTGCACCTCCAATCACATGTCGAAGGAAGGGGGCATCTGCAAAAATTCCTATTCCGTTGGGCTTTTTTATACTTGCACGGTAAGTATGTTGCTTTGCTCGATATTTTCCACCCGATTATGGGATGAGCTTCCGATTAATTATGGTATTTTGCCGCTGTTTGCTTTGATGCTATACGGCCGGTTGCGCGACGGCGTAGCGCTTGCACTGATTCAACTGCTTCTTTATCCTTTATTTGCATTAAACTTCACTTTTTCCGGAATGATTCTGGAAACGGGCATGCTTTTGTACCCGATGGTGCTCCTGGCATCGAATTATTTTAAAGTGACGACAAGGCACGGGAAGGTTGTAACGCTTTCCGTATTTTTTGTCGCAGGCGAGTTAATGATCACGTCCTCCCCGTTCATGACCGGGACGGAAACGCTTCGAACCGATTTGTCCTCCCTGGCGGCAACTGCGGTCAATGTACTCGTTACCTTGATGATCGGAGCGTTGTTCGTCTATATGATCGAGCATACGCTGGAAAAGGAAAAGCTCCGCTTGCAGGTTATGCAGTTGTCCCGTAATTATTTCCGCGAAGCGGAAAAGCTGCAACAGAGCCTCGACGCCGCTCCGCTCAGCATTATTTTGCTCGACCGGCAGAGAGATATTATGGCGATCAACGAGACGTTCCTCCGTCTCTATCGCCGGAGCGATCCGACAGCTACCCGCGAAAATCTCATCAGGCACAAGCTGAATATTGTACTTACGGATATCCAGTTTGAAGTATTAATATCCCGGGCCGCCCAGACGCTCGAGGAAAATGCGATAACCCGCGAACTGCTCCAAAGCGGGGATCAAATCTATTTTACCAGTACGTCACCGATCAAAAAAGGCCACACCGACGAAACGATTGGGGCTGTACTGATTATTCAGGACATTACCGAGTTGGAGACGTTCCGTAAGGAACTGAATCATATTGAGCGGTTAAGCCTCGTCGGGCAAATGGCTGCAGGAATCACCCATGAAATTCGTAATCCTATGGCCGTTGTCCGGGGATTCCTGCAATTGATGCGGGAAAAGAGTCCATCTACCCTGGATCATTATTACCGGATCGTGTTGGAGGAACTGGACCGCGCCAACAGCATCATAAACGACTTTTTATCCCTGGCACAGAATCGGTCGGTCAAAATGGAACTGTGCAGCCTGCATGAAATCATCAAGGAGCTGACGCCGCTGCTTTGGGCGGACGCCAATCTGCGGGGCCAAAGTATCGAGGTCATGCTGGATGAGGAAGTGCCGGAACTGCTGTTGAACCAGAAGGAAATCAAGCAGTTAATACTGAATCTGGGACGCAACGGGATGGAAGCGATGGATGAAAAAGGTCAGTTGACTCTGGAGACGAAATGCGGCACGGACGGCGTGGAATTGTATGTTAAGGATACCGGCGCCGGCATTTCCCCGGCTCAGCAGGAGAGGCTGTTCGAACCGTTTTTCACGACGAAATCGCAGGGGACGGGCTTGGGCCTTTCGCTTTGCCTCAGCATTATGGAGCGCCACAGCGGAAAGATCAGCGTAGATTCCGAAGAAGGAAAAGGCACTACATTTACGGTTTTCTTCCCTTTTACTCAAACTGATCCATCTTCTCAGCGTCTTCGTAGCGGCACCTTGCCGCCGCTTGTCGATTAATAGGGATTCTTTTGTTTTTGGGGACGATGCTTATTGAAGGGTACATAGAAACGTTCATACAAAGTTGCTTTCCTTCCTTATGAATGTATAATTATATATAGTTTTAATACGAAGTGTGTGATCGCGCTTTCGGAACATAAGTTTTATAAGGAGTGAAGCAGCTATGTCAATGTCGTTTGATCAATATATGAGAGACATGGTTCAACCGATGCGGGATGAACTGACCTCTCTGGGAATCCGGGAGCTTCGGAGCCCTGAGGATGTGGAAGGAGCGCTGCCAACCGCGAAGGGAACGACGCTGGTCGTAGTGAACTCGGTTTGCGGCTGTGCGGCCGGACAATGCCGCCCGGGCGTGGCCAAAGCGCTACAGCACGATTTGACCCCGGACCACCTGTTTACCGTATTTGCAGGTCAGGATAAGGAAGCGACGGCAACGGCCCGCGAATATTTCGCGCCATATCCGCCGTCTTCACCATCCATTGCGTTGATGAAGGATGGCGAGCTCGTTCATTTCATCGAACGCCATCAAATTGAGGACCGTTCGGCTGAAGAAATCGCTGCCGATCTGACCGGTGCTTTTGACCGCTTTTGCCGGTAAGATATTCAGTAAGACAGTATCATAACGATTAGACCAGGCGTCCCGCAGTTCGGCAATCACAGCGACTTGCGGGGCGTTTTACATATGTCTGCAGAATGAGCGGAGGGATACCGGGATGAGCTTGCAGCAGGAAATCATTGACCGTTTAAGGGTAAAGCCCGTAATCGATGTGGAAGAGGAAGTCCGCATACGCGTGGATTTTTTGAAGGAATTCGTAAAAAGCTCCCGTACCACGGGACTGCTCGTCGCGATCAGCGGCGGCATCGACAGTGCGGTTGCAACCGGCTTGTGCAAGAAGGCAAGCGATGAACTGTCACGGGAGTCGGGCCGGGATTACATTACGCTCGGCGTATTCCAGCCTTACGGCGATCGGGAGGATATCGTGCATAGCTATGAAGTCGCCAAAGCTTTCGAATTGAGCCATACCGTGGAGACGAATATCGAGGAAGCGGTCGATGAAATCGCGCTGGAAGTAGAATACGGGCTTAAAAACATCGGGCAATTCCGGCATATGAGTCCTCAAGGGAAAGACCATGTCAAAGCCCGGACCGGGACGGCCGTGCAATATGCGCTGGCATTTGAACTCAATTTGCTGGTGGTCGGTACGTACCATGCTTCGGAAGTGTTCACGGGTTTCTATTCCGGGCATGGAGACGGGGGCGGCGATATTACTCCGCTAAGTTCGCTCAACAAGCGCCAAATCTGCCAGCTCGCCGCTTACCTGGGCGTGCCGGAAAGCATGATCGACAAGGAACCGACTGCCGGGCTGGGGGAAGGACAGAGAAATGAGAAGGAACCCGGAATCAGCAACGAGGATATTTGCGATTACCTGGAAGGCAAGGAGGTCGATTCCGCAATCCGGGAGCGGCTGGAGTCTTTCTACCGGAAGACCGAGTCTAAGCGCAACCCGATTCCGGGAATTTAATAAAGAAGCATACGCGTAACGGCTAACCGCTGAGAGCTACGGGCTCCGGCGGATTTTTTTATGTGCAAAAAAGTACAATCTTTGGAATATGGCAAAGTTTTCAAGACTTTAATGAATCTTTTAAGTCTCTTGAAGCGTATATATATCAGCAACTTATTTAATACATATTTTTTTTGAAGCGTGGAAAAAACGGGAGTTAAGGAGGATTTTATTTGAAAAATTTGTTTACTATTTTTGTTTCGCCAGAGGAAACGTTCAAGAGGGTCAGAGACAAAAGCAAGACAGCATGGCTTATTCCTTTTATCTTGCTCATCGCAATTTCTCTGGTATCGATTTTCCTGCAGATGCCGGTGATTGAACAAACCGCCAAAGAAAGCTTGCAAGTCAACGGTCTTGCTGATTCCGCCACGGTTGATACCGTCGTGGCCGGCGCTATTATTGGAGCAATAGTCATGGCCCCGCTCAGTATTGCAGCCGTTACTTTTATCGGAGCCCTTCTGTATATACTGCTGAATCTGATCGTCAGAGGCGAGGCTAAGTACATGCAGTTGGTCACGATGATATCCTACGCGGCGCTGCCGGGCACGCTGGGCGGATTAATTACATCAATTATTATTTTTGCTACGGGTGCGCAATCGGCGACCGAGGTTTCGCTCAGTTTGGCTGCTTTGGTATCGGATAAATCGAGCATGTTATACCACCTGCTGTTGCTCGTTAATCCATTCAGTCTCTGGGGATTGGCTTTGTACGTGGTCGGCGCCGCGGTGATGATGAAGCGTCCCCGCAAGACGGTCGGCATGTGGATCATCGGGACGTGGCTTGTATTTTCATTGGGTTCGCTGCTGCTGGTTTGATCTGAGTCTTCAAAGAATAGGATAGGGTGATGGATGTGTTAAAGAAAAAATGGATATGGGGTATTATTATTGGCGTGGTTGTGATCGGCCTCGTTCTCGTCAATATCGTAAACACGAATCGGGCTGCACCGGTTAAGACCGTCGAGGTCGCCGAAGATTCTATCGTCGAAGTAATCTACACCAATGGTAAGCTGGAGCCGGAAAATACGACGGAGATGTATTCTCCGGCCAGCGGAGTCGTGGAGGATCTAAAAATTAAGCTCGGGGATACGGTAACCAAAGGCCAGATTCTGCTAACCCTTAAAATGGATGAGATGAAGGAACAACTCAAGAAAGAACGGTTGAATTTACAACTGGCGGAGTCCGAGCGCCTTCAGGCGAAAAAGAAGCATTTCGACAACTTCAAAAAGGTGATGAACGAGGATCCCGGACAAGACTTGGCGGAAGTGGATTTGACAGCCTATGATTTGCGCATTCAAAGCAGCAAGCTGATAATTGCTTCTTTGGAGAAAAAGCTGACGAACAGCGTCGTTCATGCGCCGGTTGAAGGGGTTGTTACCGGACTAACCGTCAATGAAGGCCAACTAATCGCGGAGGGAAGCTCGATCGTTTCGATCTCCGACTTGTCTTCGTACAAAGTTCGCGCTTATTTGAATGAGTTGGATGCCGGCAAGGCCGCTATGGGTATGAAAGCTGTCATCACCAGCGAGTCGTTCGCGGGGACGTATGACGGCGAAGTCACTTATTTGGCTCCGACTGCGAAAATTGTCGATACTACTTCCAAAGATACTTCGGTGGAGATGACCGTAGGCTTGAAGACGACGTCCGCCGAACTTCGCTCCGGCTACAACGTAGCGATCGCCATGGAAATTCCGGACAAGCCTCGGCTGCTGGTGCCGATTAGTGCCGTGCAATATGAGGGAGAGCAGGCTTTCGTTTTCAAACCGGAAGAGGGGAGAGCCGTTAAAGTGCCGGTTACGACCGGAAAAGAGGGCGATGAACAGATCGAGATCGTTAGCGGGGCCGCGAAAGGGGACCGGATTGTGGTGGACGGTGTGGACTCGCTGCGAGACGGCGATAAGGTGAGCGTTCAATGATTACGCTCAGCGGCATCACCAAAGTATACAAAAACGGACCGCTTGAAGTGGAGGCGCTCAGCCATATTGATTTGCAGATTGAACGGGGCGAATTCGTGGCCATCATGGGCAGTTCCGGCTCGGGCAAGTCTACGCTGATGAATATCATCGGATGCCTCGACGTGCCGACCTCCGGCAGTTACTTGCTGGATGGGGAAGAAGTTCATACGCTGAATGAAGACGATTTGGCCCGAGTCCGTAACCGGAAAATCGGGTTTGTGTTCCAGAGCTTTAATCTGCTGGGACGGCAGACGGTGCTGCAAAACGTGACGCTGCCGATGATGTACGCGGGGACTTCCAGGGAGAAGCGTCAGGAGCGAGCGCTTGGCCTGCTGGACAAGGTCGGCCTGAAGGATCGCGTGAAACATCGCCCCAATGAACTGTCCGGCGGGCAAAAACAGCGGGTGGCGATCGCCCGGGCATTGACGATGGAAGCTCCAATTTTGCTTGCGGACGAACCGACCGGGAATCTGGATACGAAGTCCTCCCAGGATATCATGGCCTTGTTCAAAGAGATTCACCGGGAAGGAACGACGATTGTACTCGTAACGCATGAACCCGAAATCGCCGAACATGCGGATCGCGTGCTTCTGTTCGGGGACGGCAAGCTGCTCAAGGATACGCGCAAAGGGAGTGTCCGCCTATGAGCATTTGGGAGAGCGTATGGGTTGCTCTGGACAATTTGCGGATGAACAAGCTCCGTTCCTTTTTGACGATGATCGGCATCGTGTTCGGGGTTGCTGCGGTCGTAACGGTAGTGTCGATCGGGCAGGCCGGACAGTCGTCCATCATTTCGATGGTCTCCAATTACGGGGACGGCTATTTCGTGATTTATCCGAATTATAACGATGAAACCAACGTGGAAAAGGCCGATTTCCGGCAGCGGGATATGGCTGAAGTCCGCAAGGTGCCCGGCGTTCGTTATGTTTCAGCCTCCATGGGCTATGGGGTGACGACCATGCTAAAGCAAGAGAAGCTGCGCTTCACCGTAACGGGCACCACCTCGGAGATGCCTAAAATGCAAAAGATTGATATGGAGGCAGGAAGGTTTTTTAAAGCGGAGGAAGAAAGAGGCAGGCAGAAGGTCGTCGTAATCGACGCTAAATATGCTGAAAAGGCATTTGGGTCGGCCAAAGGAGCCGTTGGCAGAAGAGTCGTTCTGGGGAACGATACCTTCCGCATTGTCGGCGTATACAAAACCCAGGATAATATAATGAGCGGAATGGAGGGCGAACGGTATACCGGGTATGTGCCAATCACGACGCTTTCCTATGGTGATACCGAGAATGACGGGCGGCTCGGGATGCTGCAGATTATAGCCTCCTCTCCCGATCAGATGGATGAGACGATAAAGACGCTGAAGGATTGGCTGGCGGAACGGAAGAATGTGGAACCTGACTCGTATATCGCCGAAACCGGCAAAGATGCCGAAAAAATGGTATCCAGCACCTTCTCCATTCTTCAAACGATTATTGGATCTATCGCAGGAATCTCCCTTCTGGTCGGGGGCATCGGCGTCATGAACATCATGCTCGTATCGGTGACGGAACGGACACGGGAGATCGGAATACGCAAAGCGATCGGGGCGACTCCGGGGACGATTATGCTGCAGTTCATGATCGAGGCGGTCATCCTCTCGTTTATCGGCGGAACGCTGGGTGCGCTGCTGGGACTGTTTGCGGCATATATGTTCGCCCTCATCTCGGGATGGCCTTTCGTCATTTCGATTTGGGCTATCCTGCTCGCGTTCGGATTCTCGGCCGCGGTCGGCATTTTCTTCGGCCTGTATCCAGCGAACAGGGCTTCCAAACTGCATCCGATCGAAGCGCTTCGCTACGAATAGTGCAAAATAAAAAGAAGGGCCTTCCGCGGGGGAAGGCCCTTCTTTTTATTTTGCTTCCGCTGGTTGAACCGGGATGTAAATGTCAATTTGCTTGCCTTCCTTCGGCCAGCACCGCTGATCGTACCATTCGAAGTCGGGAGCGCAAGCCTGCTCGTAACCGGAGGAAGGGAACCATTCACTAAAAATTTGGTTCCATGTTTCCTGAATGGACGACGTGAAATCTTCCTGGCTTACGGGCGGAGTCGTGAAGATGGCGTAGGTGGCTTCCGGGATTACGTAGTCTACCATTCCTTCAGGCACCTCGGTAACGTTATCCGTCTCAAAACCGATGATGTAACGGAACATTCCGTCCTCGTCCATGGCGGTGCAAATGCCGAGCTCTACATCGGGACGCTTTTTGCCGGGCACTTTTTCGCCTAACCGATCCTTCATGTAAGCTTGCCAGAAGGCCGGAATCTCCGTGCTGTTCTGTCCTTCTACCGTGGTCGTTTGAATCCCATAAC
Source organism: Fontibacillus phaseoli (assembly GCF_003337355.1). Lineage (GTDB taxonomy): Bacteria > Bacillota > Bacilli > Paenibacillales > Paenibacillaceae > Fontibacillus > Fontibacillus phaseoli. Next base: position 59,255 of record NZ_QPJW01000013.1, read on the forward strand.
CGATAACTCTCATAGCTTGGCTAGTCTCAATCCGATATTCCATGTTAACTTCTCCCCGTTCCAAATAGATTTTTTCATCGAATAAAGGTTGCAGCTCGGCCTTGGCGACGATGTATGGAGGGCGTCCCAGCCTGCGGCAGGCCGACGGCAAAATACCGTACATTTTCCGGAATGCCCTCGTAAAAGCCTCATGGGAACCGAAGCCGCATTCCAGCGCGATGTCGAGCAGCTTTTTGTTGCTGAAGGCAAGCAACTCGGCCGCTTTGGACAGCCGCCGTTTCCGGATGTACGAGGTCACGGTATCGCCTACCATATACAGGAAGGTACGATGGAAGTGGTACTCCGAATAATGCATGGCCTGGGACACTTCCTTTAACGTCAACTCCTCGTCAAGCCGCGATTCGATATATTCGATGCTTTGCTGAATGGTTTCAAAATTGTTCATGAACTTCCTCCAGACCGGTCTATGGAATAAGTATAGCGGACGGGGGAGCGGTAAACTTGATCAATCTTGCTTTCCGTCATGGTGGGGAGATGATGACGCGCCAACGGTGGCTGCAATGAAGGACTGAGTGGCCTGGAGCGCCTCCGAGAAGGATTCCGTAAACCCTTGAAACGGATGGACGGTGCCGAAAGTATGATTGCCCCCCTGGATTTGGATCAAGGAGATATCCGGACGCAGCTTGACCAGTTCCGCCGATCCTTTGCGCAAATGTGCGCCGTCTTCCGAGCCTTGAATCAGGACGGCGGAGAAATCGGAACCGGAGCCGAGTGCCATACGGCCCAAAATATCGTATCGATCCCGCTGTGAATCCAGATCCTCAAGGATGACCCGGTCGAGAGGCATTTGCTGCCCGGTCCGCCCGTTGAGTACATAGCTTCGTCCGGCTTCGCGCATCTCTTCTTTCTGCTTGTCACTGAACAGGTTAAGGTTCGTAATTCCGTTCCAGGAGATGACCCCGCGGACCTGGCCGGGATGATCGAGGGCATAGACGAGGCAGACTCCGGCGCCCCGGCTGTGACCGAGCAAAAACAGCGGAAGCCCGTGGAACTGAAGATCGCTTTGTAAGTGAGCGATAAGGCTGTTCAAATCGGACAGTTCCCGGTCATAGGTGTTTACGGCGAATTTCTCCAGTTCGGTGAATTGGTCCGGTTCGTCGCCGATTCCGTTATGGGAGAAGTTGAACGTGACGATTTCATGATTGCGGCTTAAATATTCGGCGGCGTGCGGAAACATGCCCCAGTCCTTGAATCCTTTATATCCGTGCGCGATGACAATCAGGCTTTTGGAGGTGCCGGGGGATTGTGCCGGAAAGCGGGAACATCTCAGCACGGCCCCGTCTTTAAGCGGAATTTGGAAATCGATCGCCATATGTGATCCATCCTTTCGTAAGACCGTCATTATGCGCTAATTATAACATAGGAAATTTTACCGGACTCGCTTCATGAATGCTTCCCTGTTACAATGTGAATGTGTGATGCGGGGTAAGCAAACAAGCCGATCGGTGAATTTGTGAAGCAGTAAATTACTGGCTTACGTATGCGAATTACGAATAGAGAATTTGTTGAATAGCGGCCAAAGAAGACAAAGAGGAAGAAGGGCAGCCTTTTGATATATGGAATTGGTCATGATGTAGTGGAAATCGGACGCATGCACCGCATACTGGAAGGGGCAGCCGGTGAAAAGCTGAAGCAGCGGATATTGACACCTGCAGAGTTGCTTCTTCCTGGATGCGCGGCGCGGCCCGCGGAATTTCTGTCCGGACGGTTTGCCGCGAAGGAGGCGGTAAGCAAGGCGTTCGGTTGCGGTATAGGACAAGTGCTTGGATTTGCCGACATGGAAATTTTGCCGGACGACAAAGGCAAGCCCTCAATCGTGCTGTCTTCAGGGGCATGGGGCCGTCTGGGATTATTCCCTGGGGAATACGACATCCATTTGAGCATCACCCATGAGCGCCAGCTAGCTTCGGCTTTTGCCGTGGTAGAGCAATTGCGGTGAAATTCAATTTTTGAACAGGTATTTAAAGGAGAAACCGATGCAGGAAAGCATAGATAGCAAAAAATATTTCAGTACAGAGTTGCTTGAATGGTACGAACGTTCCAAAAGGGATTTACCCTGGCGCAGACAGCGTGATCCCTACTATATATGGGTATCCGAAATTATGCTGCAGCAGACGCGGGTCGACACGGTGATTCCGTATTTTCAGCGGTTTATCGAGCGTTTCCCGACGCTGAACGATTTGGCCGAAGCGCCGGAAGAAGAGGTGCTCAAATGCTGGGAAGGGCTCGGGTATTATTCCCGGGCCCGCAATTTGCAGGCGGCTGCGCGGCAGGTAGTGGAGCGCCACGGCGGGGTAGTTCCGGCGAATAAGGCGGATGTGGCCGCGCTTAAGGGAGTCGGTCCGTATACGACCGGCGCGATTCTCAGCATCGCCTTCAACCAGCCGGAACCGGCCGTTGACGGCAATGTGATGCGGGTGCTGTCGCGTTATTTTCTGATTCGGGACGATATCATGAAAACAGGTACGCGCACCTTGATGGAAGAATTGGCCGCCGGGCTGATTCCGCGGGGAAGAGCCGCGGACTTCAATCAGGCACTGATGGAACTGGGCGCGCTGGTGTGCACACCCAAGTCCCCGCAGTGCCTGGTCTGCCCGGTTATGGCTCATTGCGCGGCCCGAATTGAGGGCGCGGAGGATATCCTGCCGGTGAAGAGCAAGGCGAAGCCGCCGCGGCCGGAGTACCGGCTCGTCGCCCTTGTGGAGGGCGACGGGGAGCACGCCGGGCGCGTGCTCGTCCGCCGGCGGCCGGATGCGGGGCTGCTCGCACGGATGTGGGAGCTGCCCCACATCCCCGCAGCCGCGGTCGCCGGCGAAGGCGCCGGCCTGCCGGACGGGCCGGCGATGGACCGGCTCGCCGCGGGCCTTGCCGCCGCGGGCGTAGCCGCGGAGCCGGTGGAAGCGTTCATGGACGCGGAGCATACGTTCAGCCACATCCACTGGAACCTCCGCGTCTTCCGCTTCCGGGAAGCGGAAGACTCCAGTGTTAGCTCCGGCCTCGGCGCCGGGCTCGCCGCCGCCGAGGCATCGGCCGCCTACGAGTCAGACCCGGTTGCTGTTGAAACAACAACCGCCGAGGATTCTGCGGAATATCGCTGGATCACTCCGGAAGACATGGAGGAGCTTGCATTTCCCAATGTATTTCTGCGGATTTTGAAACAATACGCTCCATTATGGAAGTGAATCTAACTATAAAAAGGCTGGATGAGAGGCAAGTCTCTCGTCCAGCCCTTTTTTGCATACGTTAGCCATTCATTCTGCCTGAATTAACTGTAAAACCTCCAGTTATTTATCGGCGATTTTCTGCTTTCGAGAATTTAACTGTAAAACCTCCAGCTAAAATACTGCTTTATGTCCTCCAAGTGGGAGAAAGCTAAAATTAACTGCAAGTTTTCCATCTAATTTGCTCCACTGGCCCATACAGGGGAAATTAGATGTAGGAAATCCAGTTATTTTTGCCAAAACGGATGCTGCCCGACGCAACACTTAAAGTTGTGCCGGGCAGCATCTCTCAGCGAAGCGGTCTCCCACCTACGTGGGCTCAGATCATCCGGTTTTCCGTATCCTTCATGTTGTTTTGCTGATCGGGTTCATGGTGTTTGTCCGGCGAAACCTGACCATTGTCGACCGGAGTAGTGCCGCTGACGCTGCGCGCAAAGTTCGTGAATTGCTGCTTTTGCTTGTCGGCTTCATGTTTGTGCTTGAGCAATTCTTGCGGGTCGTTCGTCAATTCGTTTTGATTGTCCGTAGTCATGGAAATCCCCTCCAGAGTTTATTTTTTCGCGGCCTCATAACGTTTATTCACTTCATCCCAATTGATGATGTTCCAGAACGCGCCGATGTAATCGGGACGTTTGTTTTGATACTTAAGGTAGTAGGCATGCTCCCATACGTCGAGTCCAAGCACCGGAGTAAGTCCTTCGGATAGCGGATTATCCTGATTCGGCGTGCTGGTGACGGCGAGCTTGCCGTCTTTGCCGACTACCAGCCAGGCCCAACCGCTGCCGAAACGAGTCGTCGCGGCTTTGGTGAAGTCCTCCTTGAACTTCTCGAATCCGCCCAGTTCGCGTTCTATGGCTTCGCCGATTGCTCCGGTAGGAGTACCGCCTCCGCCCGGTCCGATAATCTGCCAGAACAAAGTATGGTTGGCATGTCCGCCACCGTTGTTCCGAACCGCCGTACGGATGCTTTCCGGGACACTGTCCAGGTCCGAGATGAGGTCTTCCACGCTTTTCTGCTGCAGATCCGGTGCGTTCTCAAGGGCTGCGTTCAGGTTGGTAACATAGGTATTATGGTGCCTGTCGTGATGAATATTCATCGTCTGTTCGTCGATATGAGGTTCCAATGCGTTTGCGGGATAGGGTAGGGCCGGGAGTTCATGAGCCATGTTTAAAATACCTCCGTCAATTTTGTTTTTTATTACCTTTAGTATTATTAACCTTTTAGAGGTTGATCAAAAAGTTACCGAGAAATCACCCGAGCGGTAATCATCCGTGGATTCCGAAAATGTTGTCGGAAAAGTCAACATAATGTAAAGCCAAGATTAACAATCCTATTATTGGAAGAGAAGCTGTTTTTATGCATTTACATTTCCAATATTAGAAAATTTTTTTAAAATAATAAATGTAAACGCTTCATATTAAGCGCTTTCAGAAGAAAAATGATGTATTCTGGAGATATATATGGTTTAATGGACAAGGAAGCAGTTTTTTTCTCGTTTTTGTCTGGATTCAACTATTCGGTTGGTGTAAAAATCATCGATCGTACATTTTACATGAATCTATCATATGTAGAAAAAAGGGAGATCATAGCATGCGTATTCGTTCCTTCCAGTTGAGCGATGTAAATCAAGTGATGGAGCTTTTGCAGGAAGCCTTAATGGAGGATTGCTACGAAGACACGAAGCGGGCGTTTGCCAGACAGCTGTCTTGGGATTCGGAATTAATTATGATAGCTGAGGTAGACGAGGAGATTGTGGGCATTTTGATTGGAACGATCGATCAGAATAATACAGGTTTCATTTACCGTACCGCAGTTCATCCGGATTACCGTCGTCAAGGAGTAGGCAAAAATCTCGTAACTGCTATGGAACAACGGTTTGAGCAGCGCAATATTCGTCAAATTATGATTGCCGGAGACCCGCACAACAAAGCGATTGCTCCGTTGTACGAGGCTATGGGCTATGGAGCCAGCAAATTTTTAGAGGCATTCCAGAAGCTCGGCATCGCTGCTGTAAGTTCGCTATCCGGATCCAGATAAAGAAGGAACACTTTAGTGCATTGCTTATTTTTGCAGATCTTAAGCATATCTTCCGCCCGTTGCAAATGGGCGCAGGATATGCTTTTCTATTATTAGACTGTTTTAAATTTAATGATAAGTTATTTTTTGATTTTTTTAAAACGCTACAGATGAGGTGCTTCATGGAGCCAGTATTTCCTTCCCGGCATGAGGAGGACTTGATAAATAATGAGCAAGTAAATAACAGCCCTGCAGAGAAACCGGTACTACCCAAGAAAGGCTGGGTGACCGAGCTTTGGGATATGCTCAAGACCGTGACGATCGCTTTTGCGGTGATGCTGCTTTTGAATGTATTCGTGTTCAATCTGTCCATGGTAAAAGGGCAATCGATGGAGCCGACGCTGGAAGAACAGGAGCGGCTGTTCGTTGATAAGATTGTCTATCGGTTTACAGAGCCGCGAGCGGGCGAGGTAGTTGTGCTTAGAGATCCAAGTACGGGTAACGACAAAAAACCGTTCCTTGTCAAACGGATCGTTGCCGTACCAGGACAAACGGTGGAAATCCGGGATCATCAGCTGCTGGTCGACGGACAGTCGCAGAGCGAGCCCTATACGGACACCGCAATCGAAGATAGCGATTTGGCCCCTGTAACTCTCGGGAAGAACGAGTATTTTGTGATGGGAGACAACCGCCATGCGGGGCGGAGTAAGGACAGCCGCTATTTCGGCAGTGTGAAAAAGGGGAGCATTGTGGGCCGGGCGGAATTCGTGTTCTGGCCGATTGCGAAGATACGAGGTCTGTAGTGGATTGTAGTCGAATATTGGAGGTAGCTAACTTGAAAGAAATTATGATTTACACGGATGGGGCCTGTTCGGGTAACCCGGGACCGGGGGGATGGGGCGCCGTGCTTCTATATCAAGGTCACCGCAAGGAAATGTCCGGCGGAGAGCCGATGTCAACGAATAACCGGATGGAGATCCAGGCTGTGATTTCGGCGCTGAGCCAGTTAAAAGAGCCATGCAAGGCGCAGGTCTATAGCGATTCCGCCTATGTGGTCAACTGCTTTCAGAAAGGCTGGATTCACGGATGGCTAAAGAACGGCTGGAAGAACAGCAAAGGACAACCGGTCGAGAATAAAGAATTGTGGCAGGAATTATGGCGGCTTATGGGCATTCATCAGGTGGAATATGTAAAGGTCAAGGGCCATAGCGATAACGAGCTTAACAATCATTGCGACCTGCTCGCGCGGGAAGCGATTAAACGCCTGTCCCTGAAATGATGGACAGCTACACCACGATTTACGCAAAAGGAGGAGAGAGCGATGGCGAGGGCCAACAACTTAACGAGCGAAACTTGGAAGCCGGGACAATCCGTATGGGACGAATTGAAACGGGAAATCAAGGCAGCCGCGCCATCGTTCGGTATTGATGATATCGGGTTTGCTTCCGCAGACCCGTTCTTGTCGCTGAAGTCCATTTTGCTGGATCGGCGCGAAAAGGGATATGAATCGGGCTTTGAAGAGCCGGATCTGGACAAGCGAATCTATCCGGAATTGTCTTTGGAACAGCCGGCATCGCTGATATCCATCGCCGTCGCCTATCCGTCCAAAATGGATAATCCGCCGAAATCGGAGCCGGGACGACGTCGCGGCATTCTCGCCAGGTCGGCCTGGGGACAGGATTATCACCAGGTTCTCCGGCAAGCGATGGCCAAACTGAAGGGATTTATTTTGGAACGGGTGCCGGACGCGCGGATCGAAGATATGGTTGACACGGGGGCTTTATCGGACAGAGCGGTGGCTCAGCGTGCGGGAATCGGGTTTCATGGCAAAAATTGCGCCATCATTTCTCCCGAATGGGGCTCTTGGATCTACCTGGGTGAATTGATTACGAATATACCGTTTCAGCCGGATACACCGGTAACAGAGGATTGCGGCGATTGTACAAAATGTTTGGATGCCTGTCCCACGGGTGCGCTGGTCGGTCCGGGGGTGCTCAATGCGCAGCGCTGCATATCTTTTTTGACTCAGACAAAGGGTTTTCTCGAAGAAGAATTTATGGTGAAGATCGGGAACCGGCTCTACGGATGCGATACTTGCCAGGTTGTCTGTCCCAAAAACAAAGGGAAGTCATGGTCACACCGCACGGAGCTGCAGCCCGATCCTGAAACGGTGAAACCGCTGCTTCTGCCCATTCTCGATTTGAGTAACCGGGAGTTTAAAGAGAGGTTCGGCGATAGCGCGGCGGCCTGGAGAGGAAAAAAACCAATTCAGCGAAACGCGGTTATTGCGCTCGGGAACTTCAAAGATCTCTCTTCCGTACCGAAATTAATAGATATCATGGTAAACGATCCGCGGCCGGTCTTGCGGGGAACCGCAGCCTGGGCTTTAAGCCGCATCGGCGGGGAGGAGGCGTTGGCGGCTGTCGCGAAAGCGGCTGAGAGTGAGGCTGATCCCGAAGTGCTCGAGCGCATCGAATCCGCCCGCATTAAACTGGAAGAAATCGTTACCTAGGGGGAGAAGGTATGAGATTTATCAGCATTGAGGATATCGAACCGGGTCAACTATTGGGAAAGACGGTATATTCATCTAACGGAACGGTGCTCTTGTCGTCGGGAGTTCAGCTTACGGTCTACATGATCAGCACGCTGAAACGGATCGGCGTTTCGATGCTTTACATCAAACACCCCGATTATGAGGATATCGAAATAGAAGACGTACTTAGCGAATCGACGAAACAGGCCGTATTTCGGGATATGAGCGAGACGCTGGAAGCGGTCCGGTCAGGCAAGGAATGGAGTCCACGGAAAATCAGCGCTTCCGTCGACAGTTTGCTTACGGACGTATTGAATCATAAAGAAGTGCTGGTTCAACTGAGTGAGATTCGTACGGCGGATAATGCGGCTTATCTGCATGCCGTAAATGTTTGCCTGATAGCTTCGATGATGGGGCTTAATCTGGGGCTGAATTACGGACAGCTCAAAGATTTGGCGATCGGGGCACTTCTTCATGATATAGGCAAGAACATTCCGCTGCCGGAGGACGCCGATCCCCAGGACGCCAAAAACCACCACACCTGGCGGGGGTTTGAAATCTTGAAGCATAAACGAGAGTTCAATTTGCTCATTGCCCACACGGCGTTCCAGCATCACGAGCGTTTGAACGGGACAGGCGTGCCGCGCGGTTTGAATGGTGAAGCGATCCATCAGTTTGCTAAAATCGTTGCGGTAGCCAATATGTACGATAATTTCATTGCCGATGGGAATGGGACCGGACGCGCAATGCTGCCGCACGAGGCATGCGAACAATTGATGGCCTGCTCCGAGCAGGTGCTTGACCGCGACGTGCTGGTGGAATTCACTCGCATCGTTTCCGTGTATCCGACCGGTACTGCGGTTCGGTTGTCAACTAAGGAGACGGGCGTCGTCGTACGCCAGCACCGCGGTCTGCCCGGACGTCCTGCCGTGCGCGTCGTTCAAGGTTCCGGGGAACTACTGGAAGTCAAAGAAGTAGATTTAGCCAACGAAACGACGGTGTTTATCGAAGCGGTTCTGGCTTGAATCGCATCTGCTTGAATGCTATGATATGTTGAGTGCGCTAGCTGTATGGCTTGACGCAAGGAGATTTTATACAGGGGTGGCTTAAGCATGGATATCGTAATTCCTATTATTACGTTAATCGTCGGTTTGGTCGGCGGCTTTGCGATCGGCGTCTTTTATTTGCGCAGACAAATGACGAAGATGCAGAATGATCCGCAAATGCTGCAAAAGATGGCGAAACAAATGGGGTATAATTTAAACGGCAAGCAAATGCAGCGTGCCCAGCAGATGATGAAAAATCAGAATCCAACGCCTCCGGCAGGGGGAAAACGCAAAAAGAAATAAGCTGCTTCAGATTGCGGCATAATTACTTGAAAGGAGGAGGCGCTAATGGCTGGAGTAAAAGATTATGTCAACACCCGGGTAGGGGATAACAGGGAGCAGATCGAGCATCACGTCCGCGAAATTCTCAAGCTCATCGGGGAAGATGTGGAACGTGAGGGACTGCTGGATACACCGGCGAGAGTAACCCGGATGTACGAGGAAATTTTTGGCGGATATGAAGTCGATCCCCGGGATGTTCTTGGAGTTACGTTTGAAGAGAACCATGAAGAGCTCGTAATTGTAAAAGATATCGTGTATTACAGCCAATGCGAGCACCATATGGCGCCTTTCTTCGGCAAGGTGCATATTGGATACATTCCAAGCGGCAGAATCGCCGGACTCAGCAAGCTGGCACGTCTGGTGGAAGCCGTGACCCGCCGTCTGCAAGTGCAAGAGCGTATCACGTCGCAAATCGCCGACATCATGGACGAGGTGCTTAAGCCTCAGGGAGTTATGGTCGTCGTCGAAGGGGAGCATTTATGCATGTGCGCACGAGGCGTCAAAAAGCCTGGGAGCAAAACGGTGACCTCGGCGGTAAGAGGAACCTTCCGCAAAGACGCCGCTTCACGGGCCGAGTTCCTTTCTTTGATTAAAGAGTAAGCAAAGAGAAATGGATTTAAAGTAAAGCCTTTGTTAAAGAGCGGTTGCGGCCGTCTTTAACAAAGGCTTTTTGGCGCACTTTCTTGAATTTCAGATCATGGGGACGGCGAGTAGTTTAGCGTCGCCGGGGAAATCGGGACGATGCTGATCGGAAAACCGTCCAATTGACCGGCTGCCAAAGGGACATATCGCGTGGGCAGCCGTTAAAACGGTTGCCATTTCAATTTTTTCGCCTTTTCGTAACGTTCCGCAACGGCCGGCCAATATACGACGTTCCACCAATCGGCGATGTAATCTTTGCGGTTGTTCTGATGCTTCAGATAATAAGCGTGTTCCCAGACGTCCAGCGGAAGGAGCGGCACGACGTCCCATTGCGACAGGTTCTGATGCTTCTCGGCCGTGAGAATTTCAAGGCGATGGCTGCGGGGGCTCCAGACCAGGATTGCCCAGCCGCCGCCTTCGACTTTTTCGGCAGCGCTGGAAAATTGCTTATGGAAAGCTTCATAGCTGCCAAAATCGCGTTTGATTTGCTCAAGCAGTTCGCCTTCCGGTTTGCCGCCGCCCTTAGGATTCATGATGTCCCAAAAAATCGTGTGCAGATAATGTCCCGCCCCGTTAAAGGCAAGCTCTCGTTCCCAGTGTTTGACCAACTCAAAATTGCCTGATTTGCGCGCTTCTTGAAGCTTTTTTTCCGCTTTGTTCAAATCGTCGACATAAGTTTTATGATGTTTGTCGTGATGGATGCGCATCGTCTTTTCGTCGATGTAAGGTTCAAGCGCGTTGTAGGGATAAGGAAGCGGGGGAAGCGTGTGCCCGCCGATAGGTACGGGGCGATTGTTGATCCGGTCTTGCTCCGATCCCGCGGGTTCCGCGGAATTTTCGATTTCGCTGCGGTCGTATTGCAATTGTTTCTGGGCGCCTGAAATGGTGAAGTAGGCTGGCTGCTGGCCGGAGACAAGTAGTGTTTCTGCTTGAGTGGAGAACGATGAAACCTGTGAGCCGGCATCAGGCCGATAAGGATCGATAACCGGAACAGCACCCTTCATAAGGTCAGCGAGCTTTCCGGGGTGGTTGAGAGTTTCCAATACCCCGAGAAAATACTCCGACTCGCGAATGATGTGAAGCAATACGGTTTTGGCCAACGGGATGGATTTCGCGGCCGCGCTTTGGTCAAGGATGAAGTACAACTGCCGGATAAACTCCTTGGACTGACGGAACGAAGCTTCCAGGATTCGCTCCGTTTCTTTGATCAGCTGGGGATCGCACGCCGCATCTTCAGAGGTGACCCCGTGTTGGAGCAAGCGGTCCGCCGCCTCTTGGGTGGAGGAGAAGACCTGCTTCCACTCATCCAGCAGCTTGACGAAGTTTGGCTCCAAAGTGGGGATGATCGCTTTAATAACATCGGTGTGTTCCGCTTCCTGCTCTTTCCAGAAGCGGATTTCTTCCAGAATGCGGACAGGCAAATAGGGCCCGTAAACGAACAGCATCGGGAAATACCTCCTCGGAATGTAATCGTTGTAACCAGTCTATTCCGGGAATGGGTTGACCTATGCCAATTCGAAACGGGCCTTGATGGTCAAGCGTAGGATACGTCCGACTGCCATTTGCCGAACGTTTGTCGAAAGATTTAGTTGCTGTTTCCCGCGGAGCTTTGGCCTCCGGCCGGGCCTGTTGCCTGGAACTGACCGACTTGGCTGAGGAACGTAGATACGATGCGCAGATATTCTTTAGGATGTTCGCGGAAAATCAGCTCATGATGCGATCCCTTCACAATCCAGACCCCGGATGCAGGATTGGTCTGGTTTTCCGCCAGTTTTTCGGCAATCGGGTAAGGGGCTTTTTCATCCTCCGTTCCGTGGATAAAGAGAACCGGGAACGGATAATCCTGTGATTTAACCGCGGGATATGGAATTTGCCGCAGACTCGTACCGTTTAGTACCGGCAGCAGCATTCCGATAATCTCCAGGGACGGATGCCGGGGGAGATCGATATGTTGGCGGATATTATGATACATCGTATCGGGCTCCAGCAGGAAGGTGCTATCCAGAATCATTCCGTCAATGTCTTTGCTGGTCAAGGCGGCCTGCAAGGCCGTACCGGCCCCCATGGAGAATCCCCAGACGATGATTTCCTGGCTGCCCTGCTGCTTCGCGAACTGAATGGCTCCCAGCAGTTGCTTTGCTTCCTTTTTACCGCCGGTGGCTACCTCTTTGCTGTTTTGAGAGGCGAATCCGTAATCGAACATCAACACATTGAAATTCAGGCGATGGGCGTAATGGGCAAGATCGTACATCGGAATCCAGGTTTCCTCGCGGTTAGCTCCGTAACCATGGCTGAATACGATCGTTTTGTTTGAATCTGCGGCGGGGATATACCAGCCCTGCATCACTCTGCTGCCGTCGGCAGCGGGGAAGGCAACATCTTCGTACTCCAGGTTCTTCGACAGCTTCGGGTTGGAATACAGCGGGGCCACCGTCGGATTGGACAGTACCCAGGCGATATATCCGTGCAGGGAAACGAAACAAAAGATCAGGAAAAACAGAACCGATAATAGCAGAGCTACGATGATATGTTTAAAGCTGATGTGCTTGATTTCGAGCGCGGGGGTCTCGTTCCCTTTTAGTCCTGCGGACAGGGGAAGATCGCTTTGGCTGCTCTGGCTCATGGTTCCCCCTCCTTATTCAAATCGTGTTTTATTATATGTTCGGGCAAGCAAGGCTTCCCCTTCAAAAAGAAATGTTCAAATATAATAATTAATACATAACCGAATTCAAACGAAATAATCGGAAAATGTCGAAACAGAACGAATGATGCATAAAAATATCCTATGACGAGGATGTCAATATGTCAATGCAGGGGGTATATTTGGCTAGGCTTTCATTGACGGAACCCCGTCTTGTTCATTATAATTTATGGTAACCGCGTTTCATGTAGTGAAACTTATAGAGGGGTGGTTTCCTGATGGAAGATCGGAAGCTGACTGTACGCGCCGTAGAAAGGGCGATTGATATATTGATGTGTTTCACCAAGGCTGACGATCTTGGTTTAACCGAGATTGCGGGGGAAATAGGGCTGCATAAAAGCACGGTATACCGTTTGTTGACCACGCTGGAGGAAAAAGGGTTCGTCATCCGCAATTCGGCGACGGAGAAGTACCGCCTCGGGCTGAAAATATGGGAGCTTTCGGCTCACTTGTCCCATAATGACGACCCGGCGATTTTGCTCTTGCCGCAAATGGAGCAGCTCCGCGACCGGCTCGGGGAGACGGTCAGCCTGTATTTGCGGGACGGGACCGACCGGCTGCGGATCCAGGCGGTGCAGAGCAACCAGGCGATTCGCCGGGTTGCTCAGGTCGGGGCCCGGCTGCCGCTGTATGTCGGGGCGTCCAGCAAGGTGCTGGTCGCCTACGAAGAGGAGGCGGTCATCCGCGCCGTGCTCGAGGTTGCCGACTGGCCCGCGGCGGTGGACCGGAATGCGTACGTGGCGCAGCTCCAGGAAATCCGCAAGCTGGGCTACGCCACCAGCTATGAGGAGCGGGAGCCGGGCGCTGCCGCGGTGTCGGCTCCGATCTTTGACCGGACCGGCAAGATTGCCGCGGCCCTGTCGGTTTCCGGGCCGGTCAGCCGGTTATCGCCGCAGACGCTGAAGGAATTCGCCCCGGTCCTGATCGAGGCGGCCCGGGAAATGGGAATGATGATTCATACTTAAACAGAAGAAGCAGGTTGTCCCTGGCGGCAGGTTCGGAGACAGCCTGCTTTTTGCATGCGTTCGTTGGCTGAACGGAGCGGTAGTGCGCGAAGCTTTTTGAAAATGCACGTTGGATAATCATCGCGGTTATCGATGACGAACTAGCCTGGATTCCAAATTTTTAGTTAAATTTACTGTATTTTCTACAGGTATTTTCCCTGAAAGTCCCCGAATCGGATAAATAGATAGAAAATATACAGCTAATTTACCGGATTTCATTCGAAATGGTCCCATACTTTGGAATTACCTGTAGGTTCTACAGTTAATCTTTAAAAAGGGACTTTTAGACGGGAATTAGCTGGAGGTTTTCCAGTTAATTTGACAAATAGTTAGTTGGCAGTAGTTGGTTTAGCAGCACTTGGGAAATGCTAGGAATAGTTGAAAAACGCAGCTACGAGCTTGGTGTTGTCAGGGGACGGAAAACAGACTGTTGAGTGGTCGATTTTACTGTCAATTTTGAAGTGCTTTATTAAACAGTAACCAAAGAAGCCCCGTTCGCGGGGCTTCTTTGGTTACTGAATGCTTATTTCGTCTTCTTCACCCAAGCGGCGATATCGTCGACGATTTCTTTGGAGACGTTGGATGGCTGATAGTACTCCGTACCGGTTGAGATACCGTCATACTCGGCCAACAGATGGTTGACCTTCGGGTAGGACTTGTATTCCACGCCGGTGCGGCTCTTCAGCGCTTGCTTCCAGCCGTCGAGCTGCTTGAGCGGAACCTGCCAGTCATTCTCTCCTTGCAGGATGAGAAGAGGCCCGGATTGCTTCTTGGCGAGCTCGGACGGCTTGTAATTTTTCTGCTCAAACCACCAGTATGCCGGTTGGAGCGGGAAGTTTGCGGGCATGTTATCGACCGTATATTGCGGGTCGTTCACCATGTCGGCGATCGCCGTATATTGGGCGGCTTGCTGTTCGTAAAGCGTGGCGTCCTGCCCGGATTGCTTAACGCGGGACACCAGTTCTTTCTGCTGCTCCGCCAGAATATCGGCAAATTTGCCGCTTGGGCCGGACAGCAGGATTGCGCCGGTGATATCACCGGCTTTGTCGCCGTCCAGAATCAGCGGCATCACGAACGCGCCTTGGCTATGACCGGCCACGAAAATCCGGGAACCGTCGATCTTGGCCGTTTCCTTCAGCAATTGCACCGCGGATAATGCGTCGTCCGCGCTTTCCCGCTTCAGGGTAAACTTCGGATTCGTCGACACCTTCAGGGAGTGCTCGTAAGTTACCTTGTCATAGCGCAACACGGCGATTCCTTGCGAGGCAAGGCCCGCGGCAAGATCGCGGAACGGCTTGGCGCCACCGATGGATGAATCGCGGTCATGCGGCCCGGAACCTTGCACGAGTACGACCGCAGGGAACGGTCCGTCTCCCTTGGGCAGAGTGAGCGTGCCCGGCAGAGCCAAGGTGCCTTCGCCTACGATGACTTCTTGCTCGGTATAAGCATCGCTGTTGTCATAAACCGGTTTTTGATATGGCGAAGGAGTGGCGGCTTCAAGATAGAAATCATCAACTTGTCCTTCCGGATTCATTCTCAGGATAAAGTTGAACGGAGCGGCGGCCGCTTGGAAAGTGTAGGTCACGTTCCGGTGAATGGCGTTTGTCTTTTCGGTCCGCGTGGTTTGCTCGCCGATTTGGCCGAATACGTTAGCATAATTGGACCAAAGTATGTCGAGGAGCTGAGGCGAAAGAACCGAAGCCGAGGATGGGCTGACATATTCCGCTGCTTTGGCGCCGTTGCCGGATTTAAGCAGCTCCATAAAGGCATCGGCAGGATCACCCGGCGTTTCGGCGTCCGCGAGTACTTTTGTGATAAAAGCGGAATCAACCAGCACATGGCCGGATGCTACCCGAACTGCTTCATTTAAATTTACTGCTTTTCCATCCAGCAAAGCCTGCTTTTTACCTACATGAAGAACAAGAACATAGCTTCCTTTCTTAACGGTAACGGTTTGTTCATGTTGATTCCATTCGACAAGCGCTTCCAGACCGGCAGCCGTCTCCCGGACAGGGACAAGGGCTGTTCCGCTTTGAGAAGCGGCGACAGGGGAAGCCGCAAGTGCCGATGCCCCTGGAAACGCCAGGCTCAGTGCCAGCGTTACCGCGGCCGCAGAATGCATCTTTTTCTTTCTGGACATGAAATTTCCTCCTAAAATATAAATATATGAATGTTGGTTTAAACCGAAAAAATAAGGGAGGCTACGACGGCGATCAAAATACCGCCAAGGATGATCCAGCCAGCCGGATGAGCGAAGTTCATCGTCCAGCCGATGCCCGACCTTTTTTCAACGAAGATCGAAGGATCTTGGGGATTAAAATAAATGCTGCCCAATTTCCAGTTGTCGTCGTCGTTTACCGGTTTTACATTGGAGCCGGGGCCTGTCTTGGAGCGGCCGATCCGGCTGCCCCCTTGACCCGTATTAAAAGCGAGAATTACTGCGAACAGCACGACAAACACGGGAATGAGGATGCTGACGAACAGCATGACGTCCGTGTCCATCGGATAGAGCATATTGAGCTGGATGAAGGAGAATAACAACACCATGGCAAACCCGGTTAAAATCGTATACAATGACCATCTTCGACGAAACAGGGTGTTTTGACGGATGGAACGCTCCGGATCTCCGGCGTAGGTCTGTTGTTTACTTCTCAAAATACTCCAGTTAATGAACAAAAACAATAAGGTCATAACAATCTGCGTGACATTAGGAAAAAGAACAGTCCAGTACGATTTGGTCGCGCTATTGACGATGTGTCCCTGGAAATCGAACTTCAGCGCGATCGTGGCAGGAAGCTTTTCGTAATTCAACAGCACTAGTAGCATGCTGGCCACAATGACGGTGCCATGGATAAGAAACCAATAGTGGGACAAGATCAGCTTGTTCCGCCGGAAGCCCGTATCCACGGCAAGCACGGATTTGACTGTCGGGGCCGATGGAAGGGAGGCGCGGAGGTTTTTCATTTTAAAGTGAAAAATCAAGTTTAAAGCGATGGAGACGGCGACCATGATCGAGATATAAATACCAATAGCGTCGTTTTGCGCCAAGCTTTCTTTCGAATCAACCGTATTGAAAATGCAAAGCAGGAACAGGACGGTATAGATGCCGAGGCTGGTCAAAGCGTATGCTTTGCGCATACGGCGCAGCGGCTCGCTGCGGTAGGTTTCTTCACTGACGGAAACGCCGAAGCTGACCGTCTCCCTCGTCAAATAGGGCATAAACGACAGGGAAGCCAGAACAGGCACGAACATCAGGGCAAGCAGCAGGACGGATAAAATTTGCATTATTTATTCCCCTCTCATTGTTGTGTAATATCGTTATAGAGGTGATTTACAATGTCCAGCAGTTGCTCTTTGCCCATCCCTCGGCAGATCGCTTCGGCAATGATGGGTCTAAGTTCACGGTGCTGTTTATCGGAAAATTCCTTCGTGACCGGCGGCATTCCGTCTGGATGAACGACGACGCCGCGCTGGCGGTGAATCTGGATGTAGCCGTCCTGTTTAAGCAGGGTATAGGCTTTATTGACCGTATGGAGATTCACTCCTATATCGGAGGCGAGGCTGCGTACCGAAGGTAAAGGTTCACCGAGCTGAAGCCGCCGGCTGGCGATTCCCTCGATAATCTGGTTGACGAGTTGCGTGTAAATTGGGACCTCGGCCTGTAAATCGAGCTCGATAATCAAGAGAATCCTCCCTATTCGTGTTCTATCTGTTATACATGTAATATAACAGTTGAAGATAAAGGTGTAAAGTGCTTAATATTAAATCAGCGAATTATTAATATGGGGTAGGATAGAACATATTGACGCTTCCATGATTAGTAAAATAAGAGATGCCGTGAATAAAATGATCACATCCTTACGTGGAAAGGAGAAGGGACGAGCGAGACAAGCGAGACAAGCGGGTGATTTTGATCCGTCTGACCGAAAAGGGAGAGCAACTGGGGTCGTCGTTTCACGCGGTTTTAAATCAATTGAACGAGGTCATCTACGGCGGTTTAACATTGTACGAACAGACACAAGGCTGCACCGTTCTTGGAAACCGGGCAGCCTTGTTATATGTTACCTGACGAGACAAGTGAATTACATTCTTATAATTGGAGAGGCTCTCCGCTGTATAGTTTCGCTTCCATAGGCGCGGCCAGAAATTCTTTAGCTTTTTGCGTAAAGGCAGTGAAGTGTTCACTCGCGTTATGCATCCCTACTGCTTCCGTGTTTTTCCATAATTCAACCATGGTATAGCGGTTCTCTTGCTGAGTAGATTTCAGGAGATCGTAACTGATGTTACCCTCTTCCGCTCTGGACGAAGCCACCAGTGAGCGTACTTCTTCCAAGAAGGCCTCTTCCTGTTGCGGTTTTATCTGCATGTGCGCGTGTATAATAATCATGATTAATTACTCCTTAGTAGTTAGAGATCTTTCAGGTTGTCATGCATACGATTAAGCATGTCCGTGAGAGAAACCAATTCCTCGTCATTAAAGCCTTGAAGCATCTGCTGGACAAAACTTCTCCGTTCTTCATTGTAATTGACGATATGACTGCGACCTTCGTCGGTCAAGCGGACAAAGGTAACCCGCTGATCTTCGGGGTTTCGCCTTCTCGCCACCATGCCGTCCACCTCAAGCTGCTTCAAGTGACGCGTAATTGCGGCACCATCAATATGAATAGCTTTTTGCAAGTTGCTCTGGGTTACTTCGTCCGTGATATAAAGTTGATACAGTAAATCGTATCTTGAAGAGCTGATACCCGTACATCGTTCAAACTTGGGACTTAGTTGATTGCTCATTATTTTAAGCAGATATATTATTTTTTCTTGTTCCAGCGAACATTTCATTTTTTTGCTCCCTCCTAATATGATGTCAAAGAAGGCTGATTTTCTTCTCATAAAGAACATCCGAACTGGTAAGGGCAGCAGAATCCGGTATGAATAATCCAGCGAAAACGTAAAGTAATCGTTCGTTTACGCCCAAGTAGTCGTTTTTTCCACCGGCAATCGGTAGGATGTGAAACCTTCACTGGTTGCTTTCCCGATCGTGATTAGCATGACAGGAACAAGACGGTCTTTATCCAATCCGAAAGCTTCTGCAATTTGGCCTTTTTCATAACCGCCGATCGGGTTCGTATCGTAGCCATGTGCACGCGCCACCAGCATAAGCTGCATGGATACCAGACCGGCATCGAGCATAATAATCTCGCGCATCACTTCATCGGGTATGTTTGCATAGAGCGGCTTGAATGCATTCAGCTGCATGTCTTTTACTTCTTGAGGCATATAGCCAAGTTCTACTGCCTTGCTGTAGATTTCTTCGGCAAAATCAAAGTTGTTTTTGTCGGCAAATACCGCGATAACTGCAGAAGATTGAAGTACTTTCTCTTTATTGAACCGAGAGAGGGGAGCCAGTTTTTGTTTGCCTTCTTCGCTGTCGATAACAAGGAACCGCCATGGTTGCATGTTAATGGAAGATGGAGCGGTGCTGGCTTCCTCAAGAATTTGAGTCATTTCCTCTTTGCTGATTTTTACATTCGTATCGTATGTTTTGATGGAACGGCGTCCATATACAATCTCGTTAAAATCGTTGGTTTGTTGAAACTTCTTCATGATGCATTCTCTCCTTAGAATGATTTATTTGATGTATCAATATTTGATGTATCAATGATTGACCTATCAAATATATATTAAAATCAGAGAAATTGCAATGGGGTCCGCTAAAGCAGTAAGCCTGGGGGAGGGTGGCTTTAGCTTGCCCATAATTTGCTAAAAAAGCCATAGTTCAAAAACCAAAAGTGGCCGTGCAGGTTTAATACCCGCACGGCCATATATGAGATATCTTTTGATGTTGGGACAGCCTGTTTATATGTTGCCGCGTTATTACTTGCCTTCCGCGATCATCTGCCGCAGCACGGTTTGAAGAATACCGCCGTTGTAGTAGTAGTCCACGTCAACCATGCTGTCGAGACGGGCGCTTACCGGGAATTCGAACTGCGTGCCGTCCGTGCGTGTAGCGATGACGGTCAATTGTTGACCTGGTCTCACGTCGTTGCTCAGGCCGAGAATGTCGAATGTTTCGGTGCCATCGATGCCGAGCGTATTCCAGCCATGGCCTTCCTGAAATTGCAGAGGCAGTACGCCCATGCCGACCAGGTTGCTGCGGTGAATCCGTTCAAAGCTTTCGGCGATAACGGCCTTAACGCCGAGCAAGTAGGTACCTTTGGCAGCCCAGTCACGGGAACTGCCTGTGCCGTATTCTTTACCGGCAATGACAACCAGGTTTTGACCGTCCGCCTGGTAGTTCATCGAAGCATCATAAATCGACATTAGGCTATCCGTCGGCAGATGTTTCGTTACGCCGCCTTCCGTACCAGGGGCAACTTGGTTGCGAATACGGATATTTGCGAACGTGCCACGCATCATGACTTCATGGTTACCGCGGCGGGAGCCGTAGGAGTTGAAGTCTTTGCGTGCGACGCCGCGGTCGCTTAGATAAATGCCACCCGGGCTGGTCGGCGAGATGTTGCCAGCTGGTGAGATATGGTCGGTCGTGACCGAATCGCCAAGCAGGGCAAGCACGCGGGCGCTGCGGATATCGGCGATATCCTGCAAGCCGTCGCTAATCTTTTCAAAGAACGGCGGATTTTGAATGTAGGTGGATTTCTCATCCCACTCGTACAATTCGCCTTCCGGAACCGGAATGGCGTTCCAGCGCTCGTTCTGGGTAAATACGTTTTCGTACTTGGCACGGAACATTTCCGGGCTGACGGACAAACCGATCGCTTCCTTGATTTCCGCGGAGGAAGGCCAGATATCCTTCAGGTAAACCGGCTGATCGTTTTGATCATAGCCCAGCGGGTCGTTTTGCAAATCGATATTAACCGTGCCGGCAAGTGCATAAGCTACAACAAGCGGCGGGGAAGCCAGATAGTTTGCTTTGACCTGGGCGTGAACCCGGCCTTCGAAGTTCCGGTTCCCGGACAATACGGCCGCAACGGTCATATCGTTCTCCGCGATCGCCGCGCTGACTTCGTCCGGCAACGGACCGGAGTTTCCTATGCAAGTGGCGCAACCGTAGCCGGCCACATGGAAGCCAAGCGCTTCAAGCGGCTTGATGAGATCGGCTTTATTCAGATATTCCGTAACGACCAGAGAGCCCGGGGTTAAACTGCTTTTAACATAACCCGGTTTCTTGAGTCCGCGTTCTACCGCTTTTTTGGCCAGCAGACCGGCGCCGAGCATAACGCTCGGGTTCGAGGTGTTCGTACAACTGGTGATCGCGGCGATGACGACCGCCCCCGTGCTCAGTACGCTGGTTTCGCCGTTCGGGTGCTTGACCGGTACTTTTTGCTCGATTTTTTCATCGCTGAGCCCGTATCCCCCTTTATCAACCGGGGTACGGATAATGCCGTTGAAGCTGTCCTTCATCTCGGTCAGTTCGATCCGGTCCTGCGGACGCTTAGGTCCGGCGAGGCTCGGTACGACGGAAGCCAGGTCCAGCTCGATCAGATCGCTGAATTCCGGATCTTCCGTTTGGCTCGTACGGAACATGCCTTGAGCCTTATAATACGACTCAACCAGCGTAATCTGCTCCTCGGAACGGCCGGTGCTGCGCAGATAGGCCAGCGTTTCCTGGTCGACAGGGAAGTACCCGACCGTTGCGCCGTATTCCGGTGCCATGTTGGCTACGGTTGCGCGGTCCGCAAGACTGATGTTGGCAAGGCCGGGTCCGTAGAACTCGACGAACTTGCCTACGACGCCTTTTTTGCGCAGCATTTGCGTTACCGTAAGCGCGAGATCGGTCGCCGTAGCGCCTTCGCTCAGGCTGCCGGTCAACTTGAAGCCGATGACTTCCGGCGCAACAAAGTACAGCGGTTGTCCCAGCATGCCGGCTTCGGCTTCGATACCGCCGACACCCCAGCCTACAACGCCTAGACCGTTGATCATCGTCGTATGGGAGTCGGTGCCCACGAGGGAATCCGGGAATACGACCGTTTCGCCGTCAACCTGCTTGGTAGCGGCAACGGAAGCGAGGTATTCCAGGTTGACCTGGTGCACGATTCCGGTCGCCGGAGGTACGGCGCGGAAGTTGTTGAACGCCGTTTGTGCCCAGCGCAGGAAACGGTAGCGTTCTTCATTGCGTTCAAACTCGACGTTCATATTATATTCGAGTGCTTCGGGAGTTCCGAAGGCATCAACCATAACGGAATGGTCGATAACCAGATCGACGGGAACAAGCGGATTGATCTGTTTCGGATCTCCACCCGCTTTCTTCACGGTATCGCGCATTGCGGCAAGATCGACCACGACCGGAACGCCGGTAAAATCCTGAAGGACGATCCGTGCCGGAATAAAAGGAATTTCCTTGTTCTCATCGCGGCCTTCGCTCCAGCCGGCGATTTGCTTCACATGTTCTTCGGTAATCGCTCTTCCGTCAAACTGGCGGACGGCGGCTTCAAGCAATACTTTAATGGAAAACGGCAGTTTGCTTATTTTTCCCAGCCCTAGCTGCTCCAGAGCCTGCAAGTCATAGTAGCGGTAGCTCTTGCCGCCGACTTCGAGCGTGCGGCTGCTGGAGAAAAAATCGTTCTTTGACATGAATGAACCTCCTTGTTTCGCTAGATGAAACACAATTTCAAAATCTCACTATTTCAAGTATACCGTCCTCCAGACGGGGAGTAAAGAACTTTTTGTTCCCATTTTATCGGCGGATTGCCTGAATTGGCGCGGGTGAATGGGCTTACAGTACATCCGGTACATACTCGATCTATCGGACTCATATAAATCTTATGATGGGTACGGTTATGGACTAAAGGAGGTCTACTGATGGCGGATGAATGGAAAAAAACGTTGTCCCTCTATGTGAACGAGTTCAATCAGGATGAGGTCGATTATCGGGTCCGCAGCGAGAGTACCTTGATTACGGATCTGGATTATTTGATGCGTCGCGGAGAACAGAAGCGGAGGCTGGAATCGTGGTATCAGGGACGCGGTGCCGTTCCGCTCCGCTGCGAAACCCGGGCACGCTTGCTGCGGGAGATCGAGAACCGCGAAGGAGAACTGGAAGTGGAGATGCTCCTGGCGCAAAAAGTGGACTATGAAAAAGGCGGTGCCCGCCACCAGGAAGAGCGGATCGTCAAGCAGCGCCTGACGCTGCAGCGCGAAGGCGACGAATGGAGCATCACGCGAGTGATCCAGCCCGTACCTGAACGGAGCGCTTCTGCGGCTTTGCCGGCAGGATTCCAAAGCGACGATTCCGGCGGAAAATCACGTACGCCCCGCCCGTTTCTGAACCGTGAAGTGCTTGGCGGGGGCGGGCTGCGCAGCTCGCCTTACCGACGCGAAGATGCCGTCTTGTATGCGGACCGGTGGTG
This sequence comes from Fontibacillus phaseoli, assembly GCF_003337355.1. Classification (GTDB taxonomy): domain Bacteria; phylum Bacillota; class Bacilli; order Paenibacillales; family Paenibacillaceae; genus Fontibacillus; species Fontibacillus phaseoli. The sequence goes on from NZ_QPJW01000013.1 coordinate 82,182, forward strand.
GGATGGATTCAATCCGGAATTCGCCGCTTTTGAGGTGGATTGCACCAATTATATCTCCCAGTGCCTCTTTGCAGGCGGTGGCCCAATAAACTATACTGGAAAAAGAGAATCGGGCTGGTGGTATAAGGGATACGTCGGCGGCCGCGAAGCCTGGAGTTACAGCTGGTCGGTCGCCAACGCCCTGGAACGCTTTTTGGCAAACAGCGGATTAGGACTGCGTGGGGAACTCGTGAGCCGGCCGGAACAGCTGGAGCTTGGGGATGTCATCATTTACGACTGGGACGGCAACGGGTCCTACCAGCACAGCACGATCGTGACGGCATTTGATGCGGGCGGCATGCCCTTGGTGAATGCCCATACGGTGCCAAGCAAGCACAGGTACTGGGATTATCGGGATTCTTACGCCTGGAACGAGAATACGGTGTATCGTTTTTTCCATATTGCGGACCGGTTCTGACCATACTATGAGGGACGCGCTTTTGGTTCCGTTACAATTATTGAAAAGAGGTTGCACATGGGACAGGAAAAATTGACTGTAGGGCTGATTTACGGCGGAAAGTCGGGCGAACATGAAGTTTCGCTGCAGACAGCCTTTGCGGTTTCCAAAGCGTTCGATTACGCGAAATATGAATTACTTCCTTTTTATATTACGAAGCAGGGAAAGTGGAGAGTCGGCAGCAGACTGACCTCGCCATTCACAGCGCTGGATCAGTTGCAACTGAGTGCCGAGAACGGCGACGGTACGAATGAAGCGGTCAACCTGCTGTTCAGCGGACTTTCCACCGGCAAACCGGAGATTGACGTCGCTTTTCCACTGCTTCATGGTACGAATGGGGAAGACGGGACGATTCAGGGATTGTTTGAAATGGCGAACCTGCCTTATGTAGGTGCCGGGGTGTTGGCTTCGGCGGCGGGCATGGATAAAGTGATTATGAAAAAACTGTTCGCTGAGGCAGGGCTCGAGCAGTGCAAATACTGCTATTTCACCGCCACGGAATGGGAACGTCACGGTCATTCTCTCCTGCAAGGCATGGAGGAAAAGCTAGGGTATCCTTGCTTCATCAAGCCGGCGAACCTGGGATCCAGCGTGGGAATCTCCAAAGCGAGAACGAGAGAGGAATTGAAGCAGGCGATCGCCTTCGCGTTCCGTTATGACGTGAAGGTCATCGTCGAAGAATTCGTCGACGCCCGCGAAGTGGAGGTCGGCGTACTGGGCAATGATGAGCCGCTGGCGTCGGTTCCGGGAGAAATCGTCTCCTCCGGTGAATACTACGACTATCAGGCGAAGTACTTGGACGGGAAATCGCAGATGCTGATTCCGGCTCCTCTGGATACGGAACTGGCCGACCGGGTCCGCGAACTGGGAGTCAAAGCGTTTAAGGCGATTGCCGGCAGCGGGTTGTGCCGTGCGGACTTTTTTGTCAAAAAATCCGATGGCAGTATCTGGATCAATGAAGTCAACACGATGCCCGGCTTCACTCCATTCAGCATGTATCCGTTGCTCTGGCGCGAGACCGGCGTATCCTACGAAGCTCTTCTAGACCGGCTGATCGAACTTGCCTTGGAACGCTACGAGATGCGGCAAAATCTGAACTTCGAAAACGGGGTATAATTTCACCTTCGTTTCATTACGTCCAGATTCCAAAGAGAAAGAAGGAGAGACGATGGGCTTTCAAACGGAATTCAATTCGGTATGCAAATTTAAGAATGAACAGGAACTGTACGATCTGCTGGAATACGGACGCGGCAAAATGCGGAAGCAAGGGCTGCGGATATTCCCGACCGGGCAGAAGGTCATAGCCTACACGCCGGATAATAAAGCGGTAGCCATCGTCAAGATCACGGCCTGCGTGGCTGAGATCAATTTTAACGGTGAAGAAGTCACTGCGGTGGAGCTGGATCTGGTTCGTCAATTGACCGAAGAAGAATCTGCCGTCCAGACGGCACTCGCCTATGAGATGTTTTTCGGGGAAGCCGGTTCCAAGTGATCGTCCGGTTCGGCTATGTCGCTATGTCCACGGTGGTTGGAAATGCTTCGCCATCCCGGACAATGACTTACAAAACCTTCAGCGGCCTGTCGGACCGGGAAGCTGCGGTTCGCCGGCTGGAGTCGATTGCAGCGGAAAATTTGCACAATACGCTGCGGCTGCTGCGGCACAATGTGGCCCATGACATCCGGGTGTACCGCTTTTCTTCGAAGCTGATTCCGCTGGCCACCCATGAAGCCCTTCGGGACTGGAATCCTTTTGAAGCGCTGCGCGAGCCGTTTGCCAAGGTTGGGGAGTTTGTTAAGCGGCACGGAATTCGAGTGTCGTTTCATCCGGACCATTTTACCGTATTTAGCACGCCGCGCCCGGAAGTGCTCCGCAGTTCGGTGCGGGACCTGCAGTACCATGTCGATATGCTGGAAGCGATGGGGCTGGACGGCAGGGCGAAGAACAACATCCATGTGGGCGGAGCCTACGGGGACAAGCCTTCCGCAGGGGAGCGTTTTAAGGAACAGGTTTCGGCCCTGCCGGACCGGTTTAAACAGCGGTTGACGCTGGAGAACGACGACAAGACGTTCAACGTGCCGGAAACGCTGGAAATTTGCGAAGCGCTGGGCCTTCCGATGGTGCTCGATATTCATCATCAGTGGGTGAACAATGAGGGCGAGGACCCGGCAGAACTGTGGCTGCGGATCCTGCAAACCTGGACAAGTCCGTTTGCCCAGGCGGGTTCTGCGGAAGAAGAACCCCTTCCGCCAAAAATCCACGCCTCCAGTCCGAAAAGCGCGAGCGATTCCCGCGGTCATGCGGATCATGTGATTGCCGCGCCGCTGTTGCATTTTCTCCGGAACATCGCCGCAAAAGGAACGGAAGCGGTTGACGTCATGCTGGAAGCGAAGTTGAAGGACGGTGCGCTGTTCGCACTGATGGAGGACCTCGCCCGCTACCAGGGAGACGGCGTTGAAATGCTGGACGGGGCCAGCGTGCGGATTCAACCTTGAATCTACACCTCCCCACCCTTGAAATTGTTGGGGAAATAAGGTAAGTTGAACAAAACGAAACGGCTTGATTTAAAAGGAGGCCTTTTATTCATGGGAGATTTGTTGGCAGGTAAAAATATCATCGTCATGGGCGTTGCCAATGACCGCAGCATTGCTTGGGCGATTGCCCAAAGCCTGGCGGAACAAGGTGCCCGCCTCGCGTTTACATACGAAAGCGAACGGGTGGAGGGACGCGTGCGCAAGCTGGCGGAAACTATTCCGAACTCGCTTATCCTTCCTTGCAATGTGACGATCGATGAAGAGATTGACAAACTGGCGGATACGCTGCGCACGGAATTCGGCGTGTTGCACGGGATGGTTCACAGCATTGCTTTCGCCAAAGCCGAGGATTTGGCGGGCGGGTTCGTGGATACGTCGCGCGAAGGGTTTGCGCTGGCAAACGATATCAGCGTATACTCGCTCGTGGCAGTGTCGCAGCGGTTGGCTCCGCTGATGACCGAAGGCGGAAGCATTATGACCATGACTTATATGGGCGCGGAACGCGTTATGCGTAACTATAACGTCATGGGCGTTGCGAAGGCGGCGCTGGAGTCGGCCGTCCGCTATCTGGCGAATGACCTTGGGCCAAGCAATATCCGGGTCAACGCGATTTCCGCAGGACCGATCCGGACGCTGGCTGCCAAAGGCATCAGCGATTTCAACTCTATCCTGAAGCAAGTTGAGGAAAAGGCGCCGCTTCGTAAAACGACGGAAACGGCGGAAGTGGGCGATACAGCTATGTTCCTGCTCAGCCATCTGGCCCGCGGGATTACCGGCGAAGTCATTTATGTGGACGGCGGATACAATATCGTCGGGGCCTAAACCGAGACCATGAAGTTCTTGAAAGTTCGTTTCCGGCTTTGCTGCTTGTCAGCAGGCCGGGTACGGACTTTTTATATAATGGCTATAGGGTTCCCGGACAGGCCGCCCGTTTCTGCAGCCTGAAAGCGAAAAAGGCGCAACTTTGCATACCGGGTGGCGTATAGTTTAAAAAAGGGAAATTTTACAAGATTCATAGAGGACGAATAGAAAAAAACAAAGAAAGTAGAGTGAAAGAAGTGGAATCCAAACCTAGTATTCCTTATGTAGTAGGCAGCAAAAGCTCGATGGCCGTGGCGATCAACTGCGCGGCCAAGGCGGGGGAATGGATTAAGAGCCGGCTAGGCCTGGTGAAGGATTTAGCGACCAAATATTCCCCGCAGGACCTGGTAACCGATGTGGACAAGGGAGCGGAAACGATGATCCGCAAGCTGATTCTGACCCATTTTCCCGACCATGATATTCTGGGAGAAGAGGGAGTCGCGCCTGGAGCGGCGGCTTCCGCGCAGGCGGTAGCGGAAGCCAAGAAATGCGAATATTTATGGATCATCGATCCGGTGGACGGAACGACTAACTTTGTGCACGGATTTCCTTTCTTCTGCGTGTCTATTGCGCTCGCTTACAAGGGTGAAGTGATCATCGGGGTCATTTACGACCCGGTGCGGGACGAAATGTTCGTCGCCGAAAAAGGAAAGGGAGCGTACATGCACGGAAATCCGACCCGGGTTTCGGAGGAGAAGCTGCTTGCGGAAAGCGTGATTGCCGTCGGCTTTAATCCGGACCGCGAGGTTGCGGCTCCTATAAATCTGAAAGGCATTACGGCGCTGTCCGAGCAGACCCGCAGCCTTCGCGCCGGAGGCTCGGCCGCGCTGCATCTAGCGTATGTAGCGGCCGGACGGCTGAGCGGCTACTATGAAGTGAACCTGAATGCCTGGGATACGGCAGCGGGGGCGCTGCTGGTTATGGAATCCGGCGGAATAGTGACGGATACCGCAGGCGATCCTTATCATATCGGAGTCCGGAACGTGATCGCCAGCAACGGCAAAATCCAGGAGCAATTGCTGAACGCAGTTACAGCTGCCGGTGCAACGGGGTTATAGAAGATAGGAGCGGACTCGTCAGAATTCACTCGGAAGGAGCGTCCACGTAATGAGTGATAACAAAGATCTCGAAAGAGAGCTTAGCGAAATGTTGGAGGACCAGCCGTACGGCAGTGAGGAAGAACGCCGGGAAGAAGAGCGGAGAAGGTTATCCCCGAAATATGAAATCCGGGTGCAAACCACCCTCGATCCGATCGTGGAAGAGACGCGCAAATATCGCAGTATGGCTAAGGAAGTTGAAGGTCGTTATGACGACTATTTAAAGAAAACGGAACATACGGATAAGGAAAAAACCTCTGATTAACGTATGATTCGGCTTTACGGTTTTTAAGTCCCGGGGCACCCCAAGTGAACGCGGGGTGCTTTTTTTGATGTTCTGTTAGGGATTACGGTTTATTCTCAAGTGAGATGAACTAAAGAATATGATGCAAGCAAGGAAGTAAAATGATTCCGAAGAAACGGCCGTGGTTGCCTTTGTGACCGGATTTCTATCGCAATCTATTATTTTATTTCATAGAAGGAGTAAATTTATGAATTACAATAAGTTCAAAAATAAAAGCCGCATCCTGGCTTCCGGCATGCTCACGGCTGCTCTGGTGCTGGGAAGCGGGGCATCGGCGTTGGCGTCGTCATCCCTGCCTCAAGGAGACGTCACAACGGGAAGCGCGGCTCTTGCTAGCGCAATCCAATCAGGCAGCCAATTGATCGTGGCGCTCGGCGATTCCATTACGGCGGGATATGAGCCGGGCATGAGCGAGGCCTCCGTGCCTTACGGTTATGTGGACCGGTTGAAGGAGCAGGCTTTGTTCCATGGCCGGGCCGAGGTGGTGAACTACGGGATTTTGGGGTTGAAGACGGACGGATTGCTTAACTACGTATCCGCCATTAAAGCGGGCAACGCGGTTACCGCAAACGATATTCAGGATGGGCTGCGCGATCCGCGCCTGGCCGGTCTTGCCGCCGGGACGGCTGAAGCCAAGTCCAAATTGGAGCAGGCCGATGCCATTGTGATCACGATCGGCGGCAACGATGTGTCGGCGCTGATCTTGGAAGCGAAGAATATGACGAACAACGAGCTTGCCGCCAAAGCCGCAGAACTGCTGAATTCATACCGGACAAATGTGCAGCAGACCTTGACTCTTTTGACGGAGATCAACCCGAATGCACAAATCGTGCTGGCCGATCAATATCAGCCTGTACCGAAGGTGGCGGGAACGGCGGTCTATGATCAGTTAACAAAAGCATCGGGCAGTTTTACCGCCGGTGTGGATGAACTGGCAAGCGCGTTGGCGAAAGAAGGCAAGCAGGTGAAGGCGGTTCATGTGGCCGAAGCCTTTGTCGGGAAGGAATTGTCGCTGACCCATATTTTCAATGAGGATGTGCATCCCAATCAGGCCGGCTATGAAGTGATCGCCAAGATCATGGCCCAAAATATATGGGGAAGCTACCTGGAGACGGCGGCCAAATTGGGCAAAGCCGAAATCTCGATCGTCGTAAAAGGCAAGGAACTGTCTACGCCTTATGCACCGGTACTTAAAAAGGGCCAGACTTTCCTCGCATTGAAAGATATTACGGACGCTGTCGGCGGCCAGTCCCGTTGGGACTCGCAGGCGGGCACCGCGACGATTACCTATGCCGGCCGGACCGTGGTGATCCCGGTAGGCGCGAAGCAGATTACGGCAGACGGAGTCAAGGTGGATACGGCGACGCCTGCATTTTTGCACAAAGTGGGCAAAGAGCAGAAAACTTATGTTCCGCTGGCCGTGTTAGTAGCAGGCCTTGGTCTTGATGTCCAATACAGCCCGAAAATGAAGACGGTATTTATTAACTTATAATCTATGCATATCAAAAAACAAGGCGATCTGCGGGTGCGGAAAGCCTTGTTTTTTTGAGTGGGGAGAAGCTTGCGGTGCAACCTGTAATTTATGGATGCTTTACGGCCACGATCCGCAACCGTACATAATCTGCGAACCATTCGCCGTCCCGGAACAACTCCCTTTTCGCTAGCTTTGCCACCTTATGAAGAACGTTAGCTTTTTCGGCCTCCTTAAAGCCTGCCAAAAACGAGCCGGCGGCGAATCCGTTCAGCCAATGGATCAGACCGTCTTCGCCTTCTCCCAGCTTGGTGGGCCGGTCGAAATGCGCTGCATAGGCGATACGGAAGCCAAGCTCCTCTAGCAAAACGCTGTATTCCCCCAGGCTTGGGAAATACCAGGGATTGAGCGGCCCGGCATCTATTCCGTAATCTTGTTCCAGAACCGTCTCCAAGCTCTGAACAATCGCCGCTACATTCCCTTTCCCTCCGAATTCCGCCACGAAGCGTCCCCCGGGCCTCAAGGCGTTCCAAACCGAGCCGGCTGCACCCCGGGCATTTTTCATCCAGTGCAAGGCCGCATTGGAGAACACCGCGTCAACCGAACCGTTTAACTCGAAATCTTCAGCATTTCCCACTTTGAAATTCAAATGAGGATATTTAATCCTTGCCTGCTCAATCATCGTTACCGCCAAGTCCATGCCCAGCACTCCGGCGCCAGACTTGGAAATTTCCTGAGTCAGATCCCCGGTGCCGCATCCCAGATCGAGAATCTGTTCGCCAGGCTTGGCACGAAGCAATTCCACGACGCCTTTTCCGTATTCCGCTACATACCCCAGTTTTTCATCGTACATCCCGGGATGCCAAACCTGCTTTCCGCTCATTCCCGTTTCCTCCTCGGCCATGTCATGAGTTCATTATGCGGCATGAGCTGGAATTGTTGAAATATATAGTTCGAATCATCTTAATAGGTTAATCCTATAGACGTCTAATTTTAGACTGGATCTGTCGATCGAAGGACCGTGGACTTCCGTATCCCTAACGGTAATTTGACCGTGAAACTAGGGGTCCAGGCCGGCGATCAGCTTGCGCAGTGCGCTCTTTCCGCAGCAGTTTTACCATCTCCGTATGATCGCACATAAGGTCATTAGAGTTGGACATTGGGCCGGTAAGTCCTCATAGGCTAATCTGGAGAAGAACTGACTGCCTTGGCTTAGGTTTATCGGAAGATAGCATAGAGATGCAAAGTAAAACTGTAAAGGAGTGGGAGCGGAACATGCCGAAAATCGCGGATAAATACTTGGTGGTTGATCCCTGGAAAGTGGTGGAGGAAGGATTCGATCCGGCGCGCAACCGGGTTTCCGAATCGATTTTTTCACTGGGGAATGAATATATGGGGGTCAGAGGGTACCCGGAAGAAGGATATGGCGGGGATACGCTGCTCGGGAGCTATTTTAACGGCCTGTTCGAAGAGAGCAAGGTCGAGGCCCATTATAAAGGCATCATTAAATCGCTGCGTTTTATGGTAAACGCGGTGGATTGGCTGTATGCCCGGATTACGGTGGATGGGGAAACGCTTGATCTGGCCGAAAGCCGGTTTTCCGATTTCCGCAGGGAACTGGATTTCAAGAGCGGAGCTTACACCCGTGAATTCGTATGGCATCTGTCAAACGGAAAAAGCATGAAGCTCAAGTTCGAGCGGTTTGTCAGCATGACCATCTCCCATCTGGGCTGCCAGCGGATACTGTTCGAGCCGCTTAATTTCTCCGGCACGGTGCAGGTCAAGACCGGTCTTGATTTTTCCGTCTTGCACGAGGATCAGGGCCGCAGTTATTGGGGGACGCTGAAACGGCAGGAAATAGACGGAATGGCGGGCATTCTCGGCCAAACGGTAAATACAAAGAACCGGTTGTTCTCCGCCTTCCGGGTGGAGGCACCGGGTCAGCTCGACAATAAGCTGGTGGAGAGCGACCGTTTCATAGGCCGCGACGTGCTGCTCAAGCTGGAACAAGGCAAATGTACTGCACTGGACAAACTGACCGTGAATTATGCGGAAAAAGACCTCAGCCTCGATCATGAGAGCGTATGGCGGAAAGGCATGGAGCTTGCGGGGCAATACGCGGACCTGAGCTATGATCAGGCGGCCTTGCAGCAACGCGAGTATTGGACTGGAGTCTGGAACGCCTCCGATATAGCAATTGAAGGGGATCCGGAAAACCAGCAAGGGATCCGCTTCTGTATTTTCCAAATGTATCAGACTTATCACGGCGACAACCCGGGCTTCAACATCGGAGCGAAGGGGCTGACGGGCGAAGCTTACCGCGGCCTGGCGTTCTGGGACACGGAATCGTACTGCCTGCCGTTCTATATTTTCAACAATCCGAAGGCGGCCAAGAGTCTTCTTGAATTCCGCTACAAATCGCTTCCTTATGCGCTGCAGCGGGCGAAGGAGCTGGATTGCGAGGGCGCGTTCTATCCGATCGCTACCATCGACGGCACGGAGAGCTGCGATTTGTGGCAGCATTCCAACCTGCAATTGCATGTAGGCACCGCGGTCGCTTATGGCATCCGTCATTACGTCAACATTACGAGCGACACCACCTTTTTGTATGAAAAAGGCCTGGAAATGCTGATTCAAATCAGCCGTTTCTACGCCACGCGGGGACAATTCGGGCAAAAGACCGACGAGTACGGTTATTTTGGCGTCATGGGTCCCGATGAATTCCAACTGATGGTCAACAACAATTGCTATATTAACCTGATGGCCAAGAAAATGTTTGAATATACCCTGGAGTCGATAAGCCGAATGCGCGGCGAGGAAGCGGCCGCTTTTGGCGAGCTTGCGGAGCGGTTGGGATTAACGGAGGAGGAGCAAGCCGATTGGGCTAACAAGGCCGAGCGCATGAAAATCCCTCAAGACCAAGCAAGCGGAATTTATGAAGAGCATGATGGCTTTTTCGATATGCCGCATCTGGATATTCACTCTATTCCGGTAACTGAGTTTCCGCTCTATTCGCACTGGTCTTACGACCGCCTGTACCGGTACGACATGATCAAGCAGCCGGATGTGCTGATGTTCATGTTCCTGTACAGTGGACAGTTCCCGCTAGAGGAAAAACGCGCCAATTATGATTATTATGAATCGAGATGTATTCATGAATCTTCGTTGTCGCCATCGATCCACTCCATCATCGCCGCCGAGATCGGCCGGCCGGAGGAAGCGTACAAGTTCTTCGAATTTGCGACGCGTCTTGATCTGGATAATTATAACCGCAATACCCGCGAAGGTCTGCATACCACGTCGATTGCCGCCGCCTGGATGAATATCGTGTATGGCTTCGGCGGTATGCGCTCGGACGGGGAGAAGCTGGTGTTTAACCCGAGCATCCCTGAGCGGTGGGGGCAATACCGCTTCCCGATCACTTTCCGCGGAACGAAGCTGGCCGTGGAAGTGAACAAGGAGTATGCGTATTTCCGTGCCGATTCGGGAGAACCCGTGGAAATCTCGCTGTACGGTCAATGTTACCGGGTAGGGGTCGAGGGTATCAAGGTCGCTTTGGATCAAGTAAAGGTAGGGTGACAGGGTGAACTGGAGAATACGGGAGCAAGGATTCGATAAGGACCGGATAGCCGCGAACGGCAACAAATTCATGATTGGCAACGGATATATGGGTTACCGGGGAACGATGGAAGAATTCACGCGGGAAGAGCTGACGGCCACAACGCTGGCCGGGCTGTACGACCGGGTCGATGGGAAGTGGCGCGAGCCGGTGAACGCGCCGAACGGGCTCTTTACAGTCGCAGAGTATGAGGGGACGCCGCTTGGCGTCCTGTCCTCGGATGCGGAGGTTCTTGAGCATGAGCAGGAGCTTGATATCCGGCAGGCGGTGCACCGCCGCGTGACGGTGTTCGGGATACCCGGCAGAGCGGAGGAACGCCGGGTCACGGTTAATGCGGAGCGGTTTGCGAGCGCGGAGCGGCTGAACCTGCTCGCCGCCAAAATCTCGATTACGTCCAGTGCGGACGGCGAACTGGTGATCCGCACGGGGATCGACGGCGAGGTGTGGGACATTAACGGCCCGCATTTGGAAGGGCTGGCCGGACGCCAGGCCGAAGGGAGCTTGCTGCTTTCCGGAACGACGCAGGAACTGAAAGTGCCTGTGGCTGTAGCGGAAGCGGCAAGCTATGAATTTGACGCTGAAGCAGTCATAGAGGATACGGCAACCCCGGGATTAATGGCCCGGGAACTTCGCGTGCCATGCCGCGCGGGCGAGACGTATACGATCTATAAGTACGTAGCGGTGTTTACCGGCCTCGACGGCGCCGGCGATCCCGGCGAAGCGGCGCTGCGACTCAGCCGGGAGGCCGCCGTCCTCGGATATGAAGCTCTGCTGCGGGAGCACGCGGCAAAATGGGAGGAAAAGTGGAGCCGCGCCGATGTAGTGATTGAAGGCGATGAAGAGGCTCAACTGGCGCTGCGGTACAGCTTGTACCAGCTGTTGATCATCGCGCCGGAACATTCCGAGAAGCTGTCGATCCCGGCGCGCGGCTTGTCGGGCCAGGTGTATAAAGGCGCGGTGTTCTGGGATACGGAAATGTTCATGCTTCCGTTCTTCTTGTACAGTCAGCCGGAAGCGGCACGCAATCTGATGATGTACCGGGTCCATACGCTTGACGGCGCGCGGAGAAAAGCGGCGGAATACGGCTATGAAGGTGCGTTTTACGCCTGGGAAAGCCAGGAGAGCGGCGATGACGCCTGCACGCTGTTCAACGTCAACGACGTGTTTACCGGGCGGCCGATGCGTACTTATTTCCGCGACAAGCAGGTGCATATCAGCGCGGACGTGGCTTACGGGATCTGGCAGTATTACAGCTTCACCGGAGACGGTAGCCTGCTGTTGAACGGAGGAGCAGAAACGGTATGGGAATGCGCCAGATTTTTTTACACTTATGCCTATTTTAATCCCGGCAAACAACGCTATGAAATTCTCGATGTCACCGGGCCGGACGAATATCATGAGCGGGTGAACAACAATGCGTTTACGAATGCCCTGGTCAAACGATCCCTGTACGTCGCTCTGGAGGCGATGGACTTCCTGCGCACGAATGACCCGCAGCAATATGAGGCGCTCGTTAAGGGAAGCGCGATTCAGCCGGAACATATCCGCGATCTGCATGATCGCCTGTACGTACCGCAGCCGGACGCCGAGACCAAGCTGATTGAGCAGTTCGATAGATACTTTGCGTTAGAAGACGTTCCGCTGCCGGAGCTGAAATCGAGAGTGTTGAACAAGAACGAATATTGGGGCGGCGGGAACGGCCTGGCAACGACCACGCAAATATTGAAGCAGGCCGATGTGGTGCTGATGCTGCATCTGTTCCAGAATCAATACGACCGGGAAACGAAGAAAGCGAACTGGGAGTTTTACGAACCGCGCACCGAGCACGGCTCAAGCCTGAGCTCCTGCATCTATGCTCTGGTGGCCGCGGATATCGGTTCTTCAGAATGGGCTTATCCCTACTTCCTGCGAACGGCGACCATTGACCTGACCGGGGATTCCAAGCAATACGTTGGAGATTTGTATATCGGCGGCACGCATCCAGCAGCGAACGGGGGCGCCTGGATGGCGGCGGTGCTAGGGTTTGCCGGGATATCCTTCGACGGAAAGACGGCAAGCATTAAGCCGTCGATGCCGCAGAAATGGCAGGCGGTGGAACTTTCGCTGATCCTGAGAGGCCAATCCTTTAAGGTTCGCGTCATGCCGACCGGCGTTGCCGTAGAAGCCGGGGCGGGTAACGGCGAAACGGTGGCGTTCAAGATCGGGACTCGTGATATTCAGGTCGCGCCCGGTGAGACGGCTAGGGTCGATCTATAAAAAATAGAATCAAGCAAGGAGAGAATATCATGCTGGAAACGATGAAAGGCGCAATCTTCGATTTGGACGGGGTGATCGTGGATACCGCGAAATACCACTACCTGGCTTGGCGCTCATTGGCGCAGCGGCTCGGGTTCGAATTCACGGAGGAAGACAACGAACGGCTTAAAGGGGTCAGCCGGATGGAATCGCTGCAAATCTTGCTGGAGGTCGGCGGTGTGGAAGCCGATGAGGCTGAGCGGCTTGAAATGGCCGACGCCAAGAACAAGGAGTACGTGGACTACATTTCCCGGCTGGAGCCGTCCGAAATTTTGCCGGGGGCGAGAGCGTATTTGCTGTTGCTGAGAAGCAAGGGAGTCAAGGTAGCGCTCGGCTCGGCGAGCAAGAATGCGGAGTTCATTCTGAATCGGCTCGGGATTACGGAGTTGTTCGACGCCATCATTGATGGTACGAAAGTGTCCAAAGCCAAGCCGGACCCTGAGGTGTTTCTGGCGGCCAGCGCTGCGCTGGGGCTGGAGCCGTCCGAATGCGTCGTGTTCGAAGACGCGGCGGCCGGAGTGCAGGCCGGCATATCCGCCGGCAGCAAGGTGGTCGGCATCGGCAGCGCCGATATTTTGGCGGAAGCCGACCGCGTGATTGGCGGCTTATACGAACTGGTTTGATAAAGGCAAGCTACCGTTCAGCCAAGCGATAAAGTGATTATGAATTTCAGCGAGTAGAAATCAAGCTGGACTAGAAATGAGACCTGAGGCGAAGCCTGCCTCAGGTCTTTTTCATGTCTTCCGTGTAATTTTTGCTGGCAAGCCGTCCGAAATCCTTTACACTAGGGAGGGAAACGGCACGCGGAGCGAAAGATCTCATCGGAGAAACGCTCATGATGTGCGTAGAAATGCGCATACCTGCAGGTTTCATTCTTGTTATAGTTAAAGTGCCGGGGGTGCAAAGAGATTGAGACAGAAATTCAGGAATCCGCTCAACAAAATGAATGTGAAGCAGCAGCTATTCCTGCTGTTTTTGGTCATTATTATTCCGCTATTGGTCTTGAACGCCTATGGCAACTTCCGGGCGGACCAAATCTTGAAGCGGCATGTTACGAATGCCTATATCGAATTGAACAAGCAAAATTTCCGGCTCATCAACCGGGATATCGAAGCGGTCAACAAAGTTACCTCGACGGTGTTTCAAAATTCGCTGTTGCAGCAATTGAATCCGGTTTCAACAGGGGAGACGGTGCTGGAACGGGTGAAAAACTACGAGAAACTGGAAGACCTGCTGACAAACTATTCGCAGGAAACGGATGAACGAGAGCCGTTGTATTATTCGCTCTATGTTTATGATCCAAAGAATACGTATTTTTTCGCGCCGTATTATCCGGGCAAACGAACATCCGGGGTATATTTTTTCTCGGAACAGGAGAAGCCAGATTGGTTTGATGAAGCGGTAGCGAAAAAAGGGAAGGGCTACCTGAGGCTGGTCGAGCATTTATCGCCTCCGTCCAAGGGACAGGGAGACCAGAGGACACTGGCTTACATCCGGGCGATCAACAATATCTACAAAAACGGAACGATTGGGGTGCTGGTCGTGACGAATCTGGACGGACGGATCGGGGAATCCTTGCAGACCGTTTCCTTGCCGGAAGGGGAGCTATATTTTACGGATTTTGAAAACCGGATCTTGACCGCCCGGACAAAGGATCACAGCGCGATATTGGAGCTGCCCCCGGAGGCGGAGATCGGCGATTCCGCCATCGGCGTGAAGGATATCATCACCGACAAATTTATTTATGTCATTAATTATAATCGCGTTCTACAGCAAAAGCTGGTTTACAAAGTGCCGGTTCAAGCGCTGCTGCAGCAGCAGAATGAAATCAAGCAGGTCATTCAGCTGATTTCGGTCGTTTTTTTCGCCGGAAGCCTAATCTTCATGCTATATTTTTGGCGCTCGCTCATGACGCCGATTCAGAAGCTGGTTTATTTCGTCAGGCGTTATGAACCCGGGAACGTGGTGCCGGAGACGCCGCGGCGAAACAAGAACGATGAGATCAGCGTGCTGATGTCCACGATTTACGACATGGCCCGGCGCCTGAACGATCTGGTTCATTACAAATACACGATGGATCTGAAGCAGAAGGAGTCGCAACTGCAAATTCTTTATCAGCAAATTAATCCCCATTTGTTATACAACACCCTGGAAAGCATCTACTGGAAAAGCTCCATGGAGGGGAACCACGTCTCCACGGAGATGATCAAGGAGCTGTCCAAACTGATGAAAATCAGCCTTAGCCGGGGCAGGGAACTGATTACGCTGGAGGAGGAACTGGAGCATGCATCAGCTTATATCAAACTTCAGCAGCACCGATATGACTATCAATTCCGGGTTTTGATCAACATCCCAGAGGATTTGCTTCCGGTCGTCATTCCCAAGATTTCGCTTCAGCCGTTGATTGAGAACGGAATAATTCACGGGGTGAGGCATATGGGCGAGGACGGGGAAATCGGGATCAGCGCCCAAGGAGATGAGGAGAACATCTATCTCTATATCGAAGACAACGGATATAAGCCGGTAGATTATGACATGATCAACCGGCTGCTGGAAGAGGAAAGTCCGAATCCGGCGTTCGGATACGGCATTCGCAACATACACCAGCGTATTCGGCTGCATTTCGGGCCGGGCTACGGTCTGTCCTACGCGGAGCGCCAAGGGGGCGGGACGAAGGCGACCCTTCATCTTCCCAGATCGCTTCAGTCGGAGGAATAAGCAACCAGGAGGAATCTAACATGTACAATATTTTGGTCGTTGACGACGAACCGTTGATTTGCAAAGGCCTGGCCGGACTATTAACCTCGTCTGGACTAGGAATCGGGACGATTTACACCGCCTATAGCGGCCACGAGGCGTTGGACTATATTCGGATGGAAGAGATCGATCTGCTCGTCACGGATATCCAGATGGGAGAGATGAATGGCATAGAGCTGATGCATCAGGCAAAAATGATCAAACCTTGGGTGCAAACCATCATTATTTCCGCACACGAGACTTTCCAATATGCACAAATGGCGCTCCGGCTCGGAGCCAGGGATTATCTGATCAAACCGCTGGGCCGGGAACAGTTCCTTGATTCGGTCCGAAACACCTTGCTGAAGATGGATAAACCGGTGCCGCAAATCGACGATTTTTTGTTGCAGGATACCGAGCATTTCCATATGGAGGAGCTTGAACCGGAACAAAATGAACGGTTGAAGACATTGCTCGCAGCCAATATGCCTGCGGGGGAAGATGCCGGATTACGGGAACTGGAGAACGAATTGGGGGTCCGGGGGCCTTATTTTTCTATCATCAAACTGAGTCTGGATCACCGCAAAACGGGCGGAGGAGATCGAGAGAACGCCTATACCGACAGGGACGCCAAGCTGTTCCGGTATGCGTCCTTGAACGTAGCCAAAGAGCTGCTGTACAAAGAGTGGAATGCGCTGGCCTGTTATTCCGCCGATTGGGAAATCAGTATCCTGCTGCAATGGAATGAAGCGGAGTATGCCGAGTTGGACGTGAATAAAATCAACCAGCTTGAGATGATCGGACGCAGCCTGCACCATCATGTGAACAAGTATCTTGGAATCGAGGCGACGGTCGGCATCAGCCAGATTTTGAGGGGCGCCGAGTTTTTGAGCGTACTGAGCCGGCAAGCGGAGAAAGCGATTCTTTGGGGCGCGGAACAAGGGGATTACCACGTTTTTTATTACGGCGATTTTAATTGGAATAACTTTACCCAGGATCCTTCCGCCGAAGAATTGTCTTCGCAGAACAACCGGATCGTCCAGAGCGCCAAACAATATATCGAAGGAAACTACAGCCAGAAGGGACTCACCATTCATGACGTGGCCAAGAAAAATCATGTCAGTCCCAATTACCTGAGCTACCTCTTCAAGAAAAATACCGGCTACAATTTATGGGAGTATGTAATCAAACTGCGGATGGAAGAAAGCAAATCGCTGATATTGAATACCGACTTGCGCCGTTATGAAATTGCAGAGCGAGTCGGATATGAATCCCCGGAACATTTCAGCAAGATTTTCAAAAAACACTTCGGTGTCAGCCCCTCCGACTTGAAGAAGTAAGAACGGTTATACTTCACATAGTTTTAGACATGTTCGGAGCCCCTGCATTTTCTTAAAATGAAAGCTGGACACTAAAGAGGAATGAGGGAGACTCATGGAGGAATCAGTGGTTTCACCAGCACGCAGGGCAAAGGGGCCTGAAAGAGAGACAAAGAAGCACACTCGGACATCAAACTGGAAAAAGCATATTTGGGGATATCTTTTTCTGGTTCCGGCAATCGTCATTTTTATTATTTTTTTATGGGTTCCGATCATTAAAGGAATGGTTTACAGCTTCTACAATATCGATTTTGTAAAAGGAAACACGTTTGTCGGATTCGATAACTACATCAAAATTTTTCATAATCCGGACCTGTGGCTTTCCGTCAAGAACACGCTATATTTTATGTTCCTTACGCTGATTATGGGGTTCTGGGTGCCGATTGCGGCAGCTATCGCCATTTCGGAGTTGAAGTTCTTTCAAAGCTTTGCCCGGATCGCGGCCTATTTGCCTTTCGTCGTACCGGGAGTCGTTTTGTATGGCATGTGGAGATGGATGTATGACCCGGTAGGGCCGATTAACGCGATACTAGGCTGGTTCGGAGCCGACCCGGTCTCCTTTATTTCGGATGGGCGCTTCTCGATGATTTCCATCGTGTTCATGGAAACCTGGCAGCAGTTCGGCTCGGCGATGCTGATCTATTTGGCCGGGGTACTCAGCATTCCGAAAGACTGGTACGAAGCGGCCGAGATCGACGGCGCGGGAGTTTGGAACCGGATCAAGCACATCACGCTGCCTTCCATGCGCAGCCTGATCGTGCTGATGCTAATCTTGCAAGTCATCGGTACCTCGCAGGCGTATCAATCCCAACTGGCCTTGCTGGATGGCGGCCCGAACAAGGCTACGCTGACTTATGCGCTTTTTACGGTGAAATATGCGTTTACCCAATTGGATTATGGTGCCGGTACGGCGCTGGGCGTGCTCATGTTCATCGTGTTAGGCATTCTCGGCATCATTCAATTCAAGGTCAACAGGGAGGAATACTAAAATGGAAGAAAGAGGCATCTTATCGCGTTCAGACCTGCGGAAGCCGGGGAATAAAATCGTTTATGCCTTCATGGTTTTATGCATTGCCGTTATGGCCGTTACCATGCTGTATCCGATTCTAATGACGATGTTTAACGGGTTAAAAAGCAATCCCGAGATCAACACGTTCCCGCCGAAGTTCTTTCCAACGACATGGCACTGGGAAAACTTCACTAAGGGCTGGAATTATATCGAGTTGCCGGTGTTTCTCAAAAATACGATGTTTATATTCCTGGGGAACCTGGTCATGACCATTATGGTGCTTGGCTTGGCGGCGTTCAGTATTTCACGAATTCGCGTTCCTCATAGCCGGGCGATTTACTTCTTTATCCTGTTGACGCTGTTTATTCCGGCGACCAGCTATATGATTCCGAACTTCGTCAACCTCAAGGAATTGGGACTGTTAAATTCCTATTGGGCCTTTTGGCTGCCGGCCGGTGCGAATGCCTACTATTTTCTGCTCATGAAAAATTTCTTCGACGGGATCCATCCGGAAATTTTTGAAGCCGCCCGGATTGACGGTGCCTCGGAGCTGTCCAGTTATTTGAGGATTGCGATTCCGCTTTCGGTTCCCATCTTTGCGACATTGGCGATCTTTATTTTCTCCACCGCCTGGAACGATTGGTTCTGGCCGTCACTGGTTATGCACACGGAAGACAAGTACACGCTGGCAACCGCCATTTATAAATACGTAATCAATGCTCGGAGTTTGGATAGCAGCATTAAGTTTTCGATTCTGTTTATGGTCATGGTACCGCCGATCTTCGTATTCCTGGTATTCCAGAAGTTTATCGTCCGCAGCGTCAGCCTGTCGGCGGTGAAGGGATAGGATAGCGTTTTCATTTAGCGTAGCGCTGCACATGATCGCCATATGAATGCACATCGTCTTAGCCAGGGTTCGACTTTAAGATAGAAACGTAACTAAAAATAATATTCATTGAAAAGGGGAGTATCAATCAATGCGCAAGTTTTCAGCAGTCCTGATGTGCCTCATGCTGTTCGGTTCGCTGCTTGCTGCGTGCGGCGGCAAGAACAATGCGGAGGTCAAGACCAATGAAGGAGCGGTCACCAATTCGGGCGGAAATAATGCCACTCAGGCCGAAGGAACCACGGAAGATATTACGCAGAAAAAAATAACGTTGAAAATCCATTATCCGTTGCCGGATGAAACTACGCTTCGTGCGCAAGAGGACGATAAAATCGCCCGGTTCCAGGAAAAATATCCGAACGTAACGATCGTTAAGGATGACTGGAAATACGACATTAACGAAATCGGCGTAAAAATGGCGTCCAACGAAGCCCCCACTTTCTATAATACTTGGGCAACGGAAGCGAATTTCCTTGTAGAGCGCGGATGGGTCGCAGACATTACGGATCTCTGGAACAACTGGGAATATAAAGACGAGATCAACCCGGTGCTGCAAAATCAGTTTATCGTGGACGGAAAAGTATTCGGGGTAACTCAAAACGGTTATGTTACCTCCACGGTTGTGAACAAGAAATTGCTTGATGCGAAAAGCGTTACCGCCCCTGCCCTCGACTGGACCTGGGACGATATGTATAACACCGCTAAAGGCGTTGCCGATCCGAAAAAGGGCATTTCCGGGATTGCTCCGATGGGGAAAGGGAATGAAGCAGGCTGGAACTGGACGAATTTCCTGTTCGAAGCCGGTGGAGATATCGAAACGAACGTAGACGGCAAAGTAACGGCTGCATTCAACACCGAAGCCGGCGTCAAAGCGCTTGATTTCTATAAGAAGCTGAGATGGGAAGCCAATGCGATTCCTCAAGACTGGGCGCTTGGTTGGGGAGATGCGGTAAGTTCGTTCCAACAAGGGCGTACGGCCATGGTTATCGCCGGAGCTTTTGACGTAGTTCAAGCGGCTTTGAATGAAGGTGGCATGAAGCCTGAAGACGTGATCGTTTACCCGATGCCGGCTGCGGAGAAAGGCGGCAAGCATTACGGGATTCTGGGCGGCAACTATCTTGTAGTCAACCCGAACGCCACGAAAGACGAACAAGAAATGGCTTTCCGTTACATTACATTTGACTACTTTACCGACGATGCGTTGAAATCCGTAGAAGATACGATTCAAGCCCGTAAAGCGGAAGGTAAATACTATATCCCGACGCCGCTTGAATACTTCAGCGAAGATTCCGACTACGCTACGAAAGTAAAAGCGATTTACGACAAGTACGACAATGTGTACAAATATGATCCGAACCTCTTCACTTTGCTGGAAGGCAAGCCGGAAGCGCAGTTCGGCACCCAGGACTTCTACGCGACGATGTCCAACGTGGTGCAGGAATCGTTCTCCAAGAAAGGTACGGATTCCAAGAAGCAGCTGGATACAGCTGCACAATATGTGCAAGAGAACTACTTTGATAAAATTGAAGCCAAATAAGTAACGCAATAATTAAAGGCTGCCCGACGTAGTTTTGCTACGTCGGGCAGCCTTTTTATTGGCGCTTATTTTGAACTTATTTCATTGAACGACGCCTCGGCAGCATCCAGCGTGAAGTAGATATCTTCTTCCTTATGAGCCGTCGTCAGGAACCAGGCTTCGTACTTCGACGGGGCAAGATTGACGCCCCGGTTCAGCATGGCGCGGAAGAATGCGGCAAATACTTCGCCGTCGGTATCCTGCGCTTCGTCGTAATTCGTGACCGGATGGTCGCAGAAATGGGTGGAGAAGGAGCCGCGGATCCGGTTGATCGTAAGCGGGACGCCATGGCGGCTGGCGGATTCCGCCAGGCCGTTCGTCAGCTTGACGGTCAGGCGCTCCATCACTTCGTAGACGCCTTCGGCTTTCAGCACCTCGAGGCAGGCGATGCCCGCGGAAATGGATGCGGGGTTACCCGCCATCGTCCCGGCCTGGTACGCCGGTCCGAGCGGAGCGACCTGCTCCATGATTTCCTTGCTGCCGCCGTAAGCCCCGATCGGCAGGCCGCCGCCGATGATTTTGCCGAGTGCGGTCAGATCCGGCTTGATCAGATCATGATTGGCAAGTCCGGCATAGGTTTGAGCCGATCCGTAATGGAAGCGGAAGGCGGTGATGACTTCGTCATAAATGACGAGTGCCCCGTACTGCCGAGCCAAGCGGCAAAGATCTTCAAGAAAGCCGGGTTTCGGCATCACCATGCCGAAGTTGCCGACGATCGGTTCAACCATGACGGCAGCTACGTCATCGCCCCATTGTTCGAGAGCATCCCCCAGTGCCTCCGCGTCGTTGAACGGCACCGTGATTACTTCTTGGGCGATGCTCGTCGGGATGCCGGCGCTGTCCGGAATGCCGAGCGTGGACGGCCCGGAACCGGCAGCCACCAGCACCAAATCGGAATGGCCGTGGTAGCACCCGGCGAATTTAATGATTTTGTTGCGCTTCGTATAAGCGCGGGCTACCCGAATCGTCGTCATTACCGCCTCGGTGCCGGAATTGACGAACCGGACCTTGTCCATCGAAGGAATGGCTTCCTTCAGCATGACGGCCAGCTTGATTTCCAATTCGGTCGGAGTTCCGTACAACGTGCCGTTTGCGGCCGCTTCCTGAATCGCTTTGGTCACATGCGGATGGGCATGGCCCGTAATGATCGGTCCGTAGGCGGCGAGGTAGTCGACGTAACGATTTCCGTCCACGTCCCAGAAATACGCGCCTTCGGCATTTTTCATAAAGACGGGTGCCCCGCCCCCGACCGCCTTGAATGAGCGGGAAGGGCTGTTGACGCCGCCGACAATGTGTTTCAATGCTTCTTCGTAAAGAAGTTCCGATTGCTTTCGGTTCATAAAAGTAAAACGTCCTTTCAGAATAGGTTCGGTTGAACAAGATGTTGTCTTGTTCATCGCAAGGAGCGGCAGCTTAAATCACAACTTAAGGCTTATGCCACTTCCGCCGGCTCAAGGTCCGGTGGAAGTGGTTTGCCCGTTATCGCCGTCTCCCGAACCGTTTGCGCTTCCGTCAGCCGAGTTGCCGCCGCCGTTCTCCGTTCCGGAAGTGCCGCTATCGGTTTCAGTACCCGTATTGGTTTCGGTTGTTCTATTAAATACCTCTTCCACGTAAGCTTTGAGCTCCTCCTCGCTGCGAACGCCCAATACGGCCGAGCCTCCGACTGTTTTTTCCACGAGCAGTTCCATCGGCGGAATCTGTTCGCTGGAGCTCATGTCACTGGAGTAGCCTACTGTGGCGAGCTTCCACATATCTTCGACGGACAGGTTGGTGTCGATGTACGGATTCACTTTATCCAGAATCGACGGGAGCTTCATAATCGAGGTGGTCGATTTCAATTTATCCGCCACGGCCTTCAGGAAATTCCGCTGGCGCTCCGTCCGGGTAAAGTCGGACATGGCGTCATGACGGAAACGCACGTATTGCAGCGCAGTATTTCCGTCCAGGTGCTGCTGACCTTTTTTAAGATCGATATCAAATTCGTGCTTATCCGCTTTGCTGGTATAGTGCATATCTTTTTCAACGTAAAAATCAACCCCGCCAACGGCATCGACCAGCTCTTTGAACCCCTGGAAGTCGGTGTATACATAATATTGGACCGGAATGCCAAGCAGATCGGATACCGCCTTCATGGCCGTGTTCGGTCCATGCGTAATCGCCGTGTTAATGCGGTCCGAACCGTGTTCCGGAATTTCCGTATAAGTGTCGCGCATGATCGAGAAGAGATAGATCTTTTTGGCGACAGGATCAAGCGAAGCGACAAGCATCGTATCGGAACGAGGGATCTCCCCCTTTTTCAGGCCGCGGGCATCGACGCCCATCAGCAGGAGATTAACGCGTTCGGTTCCTTCCCATTTCGGAGGCTCGGGAACTTTTGTTTCGGTGGGTTGTACCTTATAAAAAGGAGAGTCTTCGCCGGTCTTTTGGAAGTCGTCGACCTGGTTGTAAATGGCGATGAAATAATAAGCCACGAAAGCGGCGACGGCGACCAGAACTCCTGCCACAGACCAGATGATCGCTCGTTTTGTGCGTTTTGTCATTTTGTTCGTCCTTTCAGAGAAAAACGAATAGATTCGCTTCAAAAATGGATGTCTTCATATCATTACATTATAATTTCTTTTATAATTACAATCAATTTATCATATTTAGACAATTGCATATGTAACGGCCCATGTATTTGCAGCTATACACGGGACTGTAATTGGATAAGGAGAGAAACCTATCATGGCAAAGAAACAAGTTCGACTGGGGCAGCCCGTGCCCGATTTCAAGCTTCCGGCAAGCGGCGGGGGAGAGGTGTCGCTGGAAGATTTCCGCGGGCGCAAGGTCGTCATTTATTTTTATCCGAAAAATATGACCCCGGCCTGCACGCAGGAAGCTTGCGATTTCCGCGACCGCAGCGGGCAGCTTCAGAAGGAAGGAGCAGTCGTGCTGGGCATCAGCGGCGATCCGGTGAAATCTCATGACCGGTTCAAAGAGAAGCAAAGTCTTCCATTTCCGCTGTTGTCGGACGAAAACCATGAGGTCTGTACTTTGTTCGGCGTCTGGCAGCTCAAAAAACTGTATGGCCGCGAATATGAGGGCATTGTACGCTCCACCTTCCTGATCGACGAGGAGGGGACGCTAGTTAAAGAATGGCGCGGAGTCCGGGTTAAAGGGCATGCGGATCAAGTGGTTGAGGCCGTTAGAGCACTGCAGTAATAGAGACTGTAATGATCCTTTTATGATTTTTTCGGGGAATTGTTTTCCTTCCTTCATTTGAGGAAGTCTATTTTCTTTTCTACCTTCATACAATCTACCAGAAAGCAAAATGATTGATATAAACGGCGGAGGTAGAAATAAATGAGAAAAAGACGGATGTCGAGTTTAAAAAAGTTTCGGATAGCAGCCATCGCAATCATCATGATCATCACTGCAGCTTCGATCTATGGGGAAAAGGAGACGTCCATGCCCGCGGTATCTGCTAATTCCTTAACGGCAGTCCATGACCCGGAGAGCTCGGCCGCTACCGAGACTCCTGCAGCGCCTTTGGCATCCCAAGTGGAGCTTGCCGCGTTACCCGAGGAGAAGACGGAAGCAGCGGCTACACTTTTGTCCGCCGTCTCAACCGTCAAGTCCGACAAGGCTGTGTCCGGGAAGAAGGAAGAAGAAAAGATCGTTTATCTTACTTTTGACGACGGTCCCAGCAAGCTGACGGATGAGGTATTAAGCATATTAAAGGAAGAGGAAGTCACTGCTACATTTTTCGTGTTGGGTGAGCATGCCAAGCAATCCCCGGAGATTATTTTGCGTACGGCGGAAGCCGGACATGCCATTGGAAATCATACCTATGATCATGAATATAGCGATTTGTACAGCAGTTTCCCCCGGTTTTGGAATCAGATCAAGCAGACGGAAGAAGTGTTGCGGGAGATTACGGGGGATCGTCCCGTCTTGCTGCGGGCCCCGGGAGGAACTTACGGCCATTTTGATGAGACTTATTTCAAGTTATTGGAACAGGCTGGATATAAAGTGTTCGATTGGGACGTAGACAGCGGGGATTCTAGACGAAAAGGGGTACCAGCCGCAGAAATCGTCAAAAATGCAACCTCGGAGAAACTAAAAAATGAAATGATCGTTTTGCTGCATGACGGAACGGGACATGGAGAGTCCGTGAAGGCATTGCCGGAAATCATCAAATTTTATAAAAACCATGGATACGGGTTCCGCGCGCTTACTCCGGAACAGAACCCCGTACAATTCAGTCTGGCCGCTTCGGTCAAGAGCAAGACAAAGCCTGCGCCTTCAGCCGCCTGGATCGAAAATCATGTCTTGCCGAATGCGGCGCTATTCGGACCGGGGCAGCCGCTGTACGTAGAAGCTGGAGGAGTCGAAACAAAGCTGGAGCCGGGGGAATACGAACTAAGCGACGGCCAGTACATGGTACCGCTGCGGTCGATGATGGAGCGCCTGGGAGCCAAGGTGATGTGGGACGGGCCGACCCAATCGGCGCTGCTGCTTTGGGGGGACGCTACGGTCACGATAGATCCGCGCAAGGAAACTCTAGTGTCCCAAAGTGTGAATCAGCCTATTGAGACCCTGCCGGTGACTTTCAGCCGGAAGTACGATTCGCTTTGGATATCCCTGAGGCCGCTGCTGGAATCGACGGGACATTCTATCGTTTCATTTAAATCCGGCCGGCAGGAACGGAGAGTCAAGGCTTTATAATATCAAGGAAGGCATGATGAGACAGTCCCTTTCTTTTCTCTCTGGCGCATGTCTATGACGACTAGTTTTTGGGAAAACTGGTTGATAGATTTGCTGTTTCTATGGAGGGATGAGAGATGATTCACGAGCAGGCTCGGGAAATCTTGGAGAGACTGGTGGGGCGCGTGGAGACCGTTGTTGTCGGGAAACGTGATGAAATTGAGCTTGCGGTCGTATCCATGCTTTACGGCGGGCATATTTTGCTCGAAGACGTACCCGGGGTGGGCAAAACATTGCTGGTCCGGACGCTTGCCGCCTGCATGGGCGGTTCATTCGGACGGATTCAATTTACTTCCGATCTGCTGCCTACGGATGTAACCGGCGTTACGGTATATCAGCCGCAAACCGGTCAGTTCGAGTTCCGGCCGGGTCCGGTACATGCCAACTTCGTGCTGGCGGATGAGATCAACCGCGCGGCTCCGCGGACGCAATCGGCGCTTCTGGAAGCCATGGAGGAACGCAAGGTAACCGTGGATGGCATCACCAGGGCGCTGCCGCAGCCCTTTTTGCTGCTAGCTACGCAGAACCCGCTCGAATACGAAGGGACGTACCGGCTTCCGGAGGCCCAACTAGACCGTTTTTTGATGCGTTTATCCCTGGGGTATCCGCAGCCGGAGCAGGAGATCCAAATGTTGAGCAGAATGCAGGAACCGGTCGCGGAGATCAAACCGGTATTGCTGCCTGAAGAGATCAAGCTTATGCAACACAAAGTAAGATCCGTGCTGGTGGATGAGCGGATCAAACAATATCTGGTCTCGGTCGCTCAAGCTTCCCGGCGCCACTCCCAACTCTCGCTCGGCATTAGTCCGCGCGGTACGCTAGCCTGGATGGGAGCCTCGCAGGCGATGGCCTACTATCGCGGGAGAACCTATGTAATCCCGGATGACGTAAAAGCAGTGGCCGAAGCCGTGCTTGCCCATCGGGTCGTTTTGAAGACGGAGGCGGCGTTTTCCGGTATTCGCGAAGCGAAGGTCGTTACCGACCTGCTTAATCGCACGGAGGTGCCTATGTTCAGCAGACCCCAGGCTTCAGGAGGATCTCTATGAAGAACGGGCTTTGGACATGGCTGGTTTGTGTTCTGGCTGTAGGCTCGCTTGGCGCGCTTTATGGTTGGAAGGGTGGCAAATCGCTGCTTTTTCTGCTGCTGCTATTGGTCATTGTGATTGTTCAGGGCGCGGTAGCCCAGTTGTTCGGACCCAAACATGCCAAAGTAGAGCGCTCTTGGTATCCCTTGAACCCGCGGGCCGGAGAATCCGTGGTCGTTACGTTGACCATAAAGCTTTCCGGAGGATTTCCTTTATGGGTGCAAGCCGAAGATGCCTGGTCGGTTTCTCAGGAAACGGGGCCGGACAAAGATGGGGAGCGGCAAGGAAGCAAGCTGGTTTTTGGCGGTTGGAAACGTGAATTTACAGGCACTTATTATATGGAAAAAACGAGCCGGGGGATCTATACCGGAGAGCCCGTGCTGATTACTTGGGGGGATTCCTTCGGGTGGTTCAAGCGTTCTTTGCGCGCAGCGGCGAATGACGTCCTTGTCATTCACCCTGCGCCGCTGCCCGTTGATCCCGCCGGGCAGGAGATACTCCAGCCGGACGGAGAGGGGGTGCGCTCCGGGCGAGCCGCGACGAATCAGGGCTCCCTCGACACGGGACTGCTGCGGACGTATGAACCGGGAGATCCGCTTCGCCGGATTCACTGGAAGAGTTCCGCCAAGAAAGGGGCGCTGCTGACGCGTATTCCCGATCTCCCCGAATCGCCTTCCCGTTTTCTGATTTTGGATACAGATGAAGCATCGTATCCCCGCGACGGGAACCGGGCGGGAAGCGCCGCGAACCAGCGCGGACCCGGCAGCGGGTTTGAGCTCGCCGTTTCGGCTGCGGCCGTCTGGTTTGGCCGGGAGCTCGAGTCCTCCCGCGAAGTAGGCTTCAGTTACGGAGGAATGGGCCGAAGCCGCGAACCGGGTTCTCGGGCAGCCAAGATTTTTTCGGGCAGTCGCGGACTGAAGGCGGCGCTCGACCTGCTGGCCGGCGCGACTACGGCACCTGGCCTTTCGGGTGCGGAACTCCTGCGTTTCGTCCAGGCTTCGGAACAGGTGCATGCCCTGACCTTCATTACGGGGCGTTTGACGCAGGAGTTGACCGAGGCCTCGATGCACTTTGCGGGACACGGCAAGACGCTGGAAATTTGGTGCGCCTGCGGAAACGGTGAACACGCGGATTCAGCCTCCCTGGCGATGACTTTGCGGGAATGCGGTCTGTCCGTTGTCGATCTGCGTAATTATTCCAGCTTGCCGGCAATGACGCATAAGGGAGGGGACAGGCATGATATCGCTTAGTTCGCAAGGCGAGGGCTCGGCTATGGCCCCAACGGCAGGCCCGGATACAAGTTCCGTTGCGGGCCCGACTTCGGACTCATTATCGAGTCGGGGTTCCGGGTTATTTAATGAGTCCTCCATGGCTTCCTCTGTGGCAGGCAATCGAGGAAAGCTCAGGCAAATTGGACAGCGATTCTTTCTTTCCGCGCTCCTGCTCGCTATGTTCGGAGAATGGCTGTACCCTTTGCATTCCTTTTTGGGAGGGGAGCCGACCAAGTTAATCGTCCTGTTTATGAGCGTTACCGGCATCTTGCTAGTCACAGGCTGCTTGCGGCTCCCGCCATTTCTGGCTGCTCTGCTTCCTTCGTTCCTGGTGGCCGGCTCGCTATTATTTTTGCATGGGCAAGAAGAAGGCGTTTCATGGTTCGTAGGATATGCCCAACTATTTGCCGCAGATTTTATGGAGATTGTTCAGTCCGGAAGGCTGTACGGAATCAGTGAGGAGTCCCGTACGCTATTGCTGTTGGTCGGGTGGACGTTGTTGGTGGTGTCGGTGCAGATGCTAGCGCTCAGTAAGCATAGTGTTTTGCTCTTTTTTTCGGCAACTTTGCTATATCTGATAGCTCTCGAAACAGTTGGGGAAGTGCCGGTATATCCCGGACTGTTGCGTTCCGCTGCGTTGGGGCTCGTGCTTCAAACCCTATTGCTTCGCAATCATCTGGGCGAGGATGCCCCCGGCAAATCGAAAGGAATCGGGGCCGGTGCTGTCGTGGCGGCAGGATGCGTAATGGGCGCTCTGCTGCTGAGCTCGCTGCTTCCGGTGCAACCGGCAAGGGATATTCCGTGGAACCGGGTTGTAGCGGCTTTGGAAAGATGGAGCGGCTCGGAACTGACAGGCCGTTCCTCGGAGAGCTATGCCGTGTCAGGATACAGTAAAGACGACTCCCGGCTAGGGGCTCCGCTGCGCCTTCGCCACGAGACCTATTTTACGGCGGTATCGCCACAAAATACTTATTGGCGCGGCGAAAGCAAAAGCATATATACAGGCCAAGGCTGGATCTCGTCACCGGTGAATGCCCCGGACATCACGGAAGCGGTCGAAATGGAGGTTGAATCCATGCCGGCCGTCTCTGTAACCGCGGGAGTCAGCGAGTCTCCTAATGGCACGGATGCAGCGGGAGTAGTCGAGTTTGCCGAAACTGCGGAAGAACTGGAGGCTAACGGAATTTCGGAAACGGATTCTGGACGCTCAACCGCTGTCATTAA
The DNA here is from genome assembly GCF_003337355.1 of Fontibacillus phaseoli. GTDB lineage: Bacteria > Bacillota > Bacilli > Paenibacillales > Paenibacillaceae > Fontibacillus > Fontibacillus phaseoli. The sequence continues at coordinate 110,769 of NZ_QPJW01000013.1, forward strand.
ACAAAGAGTGTTATTCAAGCAGCCGGTGACAGGAACTGTACCATTCTTTAGCGGGGGAAGCCCCGTGAAGATTGAGCATATTTTTGCGGGACATCCGGAATCGGGATCAAAGCAAGTCAGTACCCGCCAAGATCCGGATTCGGATGCGGTTTACTTTGAACGGGCATTTTTGGAACAGGAGATTTACGGATATGAGCTGACCGCCAGATTGCCGTCCATCTCCTCAGACCGGTTGCGTCTGATCCAGGGGGAAGATCCTGCGGAAATCAGTAACCGCAATCTCGAACTTTCCGACCACTTGCCGGACCGGGTACGCAAGCTAGGCACAAGCCTCGTGGAGAACCGGCCGAACCGGTACGACGCCGTAATGGCTGTGATGGACTATTTGGAGAAGCATCATATTTACAGTTTGGATACGGAGTCTCCGCCGGAAGGAGCCGATTTCGTCGACTATTTCCTGTTCGGACAGAAAATAGGCTACTGCGATCACTTTTCAACGGCAATGACCGTGCTGCTCCGGAGTGGAGGAATTCCTGCCAGATGGGTCAAGGGATTTGCACCGGGAACGCCGGTTACCGGGGAGGAGAATCGTTACAACGTCAGTTATGCGGATGCGCATGCCTGGGTGGAAGTCTATTTTCCGGGAGAGGGCTGGATTCCTTTTGACCCGACCCCGGGGTATGAATCGGTCGTTGCCGCGGGTACGGCAGAAACTTCGGGCGCAAGCGCCGAAGATCAAAAATCGGATTTGTGGCGGAATCTGCGGGTTACCGCGAAAGTGCTCATGACCGGAATCGGCGATTTGATCTTACAAGGCTGGACTGTGGTTCAGGGAGCCCTGTTTCTTTGGACCAGTATCGTGTTGGGGGCGGGGTTTGCGTTATTTGCGGCTGTCATTTACCGGAAAACATGGTTTCGGGAAAGCCGTTATCTTCTATGGCTCTTTATGCTGAGGCGGAGCCGGAAGTTTCCTTCAAGGAGCGAATTGCTGCTGGCCGCCGACCGCGTCTGGCAGGAAATGCACCTTGCCTTTGGACCGAAGGCAAGCGGTATGACCGCAAGGGAGTATACGGAGATGATCGCTGCCCGGAATGGTGGTCAAAACGGAAATTTGGAAAGCTTTGTCTCGATTTGGGAAACCCTCTATTATGGGAGGGCCGGATTGGACCGGACCGAGAGCAGGGACTTCTTGAAACTTTGCCGGAATTTGGCGTTTCAAAGCCGATGATTTGCCGCCGGGTCTTCCTTGACGAGCTCTTTTGTCGTTTCGTATAATTAGTTTCATGAATTAAGGGAGGCTCGGTAATGAATAAGCCAAATGAAATAATTGTCGTTCTTGATTTCGGTGGACAATACAACCAACTGATAGCAAGACGAATCCGGGATTTGGGCGTATACAGCGAATTGCTGCCGTTTAACACGCCGGTAGAGAAGATTCGCGAACTTGCGCCGAAGGGAATCGTGTTTTCGGGCGGACCTTCCAGCGTTTACGCGGAGGATGCTCCTCATAGCGATCCGGCGATTTATGATGTCGGCGTGCCCATCTTCGGAATTTGTTACGGCATGCAGCTTATGGCCCAGCAGCTTGGGGGTAAAGTGGAACGCGCGGCAAAACGCGAGTACGGGAAAGCGGATGTTGATTTTGCCGAGCATTCGGCGCTGACGAAGGGTCTGGACTCGAAGCAAACGGTATGGATGAGCCATGGAGACCACGTGGTTGAGCTACCGGAAGGCTTCGTAGTGGATGCTTCGACCGACCATGCCCCGATAGCGGGTTTTGCTAGTGAGCAGCGTAAAATTTACGGGGTACAATTCCATCCGGAAGTGCGTCATTCCGTTCATGGCAATGAAATGATCAAGAACTTCATCTATGATATCTGCGGTTGCGAAGGTAACTGGAGCATGGAGACGTTTATCGAAGATAAGGTCCGCGAAATCCGCGAGCAAGTCGGAGACCAGAAGGTGCTTTGCGCGCTTAGCGGCGGCGTAGATTCTTCCGTGGTAGCCGCGCTGATTCATAAAGCGATCGGAGATCAGCTCACCTGCATGTTTATCGATCATGGATTGCTTCGTAAAGGGGAAGCCGAAAGCGTGATGGAAACGTTCGGCGGCAAATTCGATATGAAGGTCGTCAAGATCGACGCCCGCGAACGGTTCCTGTCCAAGCTGGCGGGAGTCGATGATCCGGAACGTAAGCGGAAAATTATCGGCAACGAGTTTATCTATGTCTTCGATGAAGAGTCGGAGAAGTTCGACGACTTTAAATTCCTGGCTCAAGGTACGCTGTACACGGATATCGTGGAGAGCGGCACGGCTACCGCACAAACGATCAAGTCTCACCACAATGTGGGCGGCTTGCCGGAGGACATGAAGTTCTCGCTGATTGAGCCGCTGAATACCCTGTTTAAGGATGAGGTTCGCAAGGTCGGCGAAGAGCTTGGTCTGCCGGGTGAAATCGTCTGGAGACAACCGTTCCCTGGACCGGGTCTGGCCATCCGGGTGCTTGGCGAAGTAACCGAGGACAAGCTGAAAATCGTTCGCGATTCCGACTTCATCCTGCGTGAGGAAATCGCCAAGGCCGGACTTGACCGTGAGATTTGGCAATATTTCACCGCGCTTCCGAACATGAAGAGCGTCGGCGTCATGGGCGATGCAAGAACCTATTCCTATACCGTAGGCATCCGTGCCGTAACTTCCATCGACGGCATGACCGCCGACTGGGCACGTATCCCTTGGGATGTGCTGGAGAAAATCTCCGTGCGCATCGTCAACGAGGTGGACAACGTCAACCGGATCGTGTACGACGTTACTTCGAAGCCGCCGGCTACGATCGAGTGGGAGTAGGAACGGGAAAACTTAACGCCGCCAATCGCTTGGAATCCTTGATGCGAATGGGTTTCCAGCGTTGGCGGTAGTGAATATCCCGCGACGTCTGCAACAATAGAGTACAAAAATTACTCTCTTTTATCTGCGTTGTTTAGCAAATAAAAGGGAGTATTTTTTTATGACCGATATCAGGATTTGACCGAGGACTTCAACAAACTGCATTTACGAGTTTGCTTCATTACGCCACTTCTCAAATTTGTGGCAATTTACTTTTTTCCTACATAATCAATAGAAGAATTGATAAAATGTTTCTGACTAATTATCTAGCATTTACGGAGTTGAATAAGTTTGAAGAAAAAGAAAAATAGTGATGGTTTCTTCGAGAAAGCGGGCAAACTAAATATTAGAAAGTTAATATTGAATTTATTTATCATTTTATTGGCGCTCATTTTATTAGTCGGTGTCCCTATTTTTATTAATGAACTTTACAAGTCAGAGCCAAAATATGTTACAAGATGGGAAGCCAGTGATGTATTGGCTTATTATTCTACAATTCTTGGCGCACTTGCTACTATTTTTGCAGTAGTTATTACAATATTATATACTGAACGTTCTAAAAGGATCGACAGGATCCAACAGATAAAGCCATTAATCGATTGTAGAATAGAACCTATGTCTGCCGATGATTTCAAACTGCATGGTTTAGATGATCAAGTAATCGTTCTAGATTTTATGAATGTAAATATTGTAAGAAAAATCGAAAAAAGCATGGTAGATCAGGTTCGGAAAAATAAAGCTTACTATTTCGAATATAGATTAACTAACGTAGGTGCTGGGAATGCGCTACTGATAAAAATCAACATCAATGGTTATAACTATCGGGAATTTAATTTATTAGTAAATCAAAGCGAAATATTTCGATTTTATGTCGCGCCTAGTTATTATGATGAGGAAGGCAACACAATCTCGTTTAGAATTAAGTATCTTAATATGGATCAATCTCAATACTATCAGCAAGACGAATTTTTCCATCTTCAAAAATATCAAAACAAGTCCATGTTTATAAATGTTACGGATAGAGTATTGGGGCAAAAGACAATCAGTAAGCCAGAGTATCTTAAGAGCTAAATAAACTAAACAAGAATCCGTATAACTTGTGAATTTAAGACTGGGAACCTTATGGTTTCCGGTCTTTTTTTATGCAAATTGCCGAATCCTGTAAATTAAAACGGGCATACTAAGCTCAAAAATGAAGAGAAATTATTTAAATTTAGTGTAAATAGCGAACAATCTATCCTGATATACGAAATAATATTCGCTTTTTAGTTGACAATCCCCTAATTGACACCTAGAATAAGTCATGTAATATGTCTTGAGTTCAAGACTTGTTCGGAAATATTCGACAAATTACAGTTTTATGCTTTTCGTATAATTCCGGGGATCGGCCTGGAAGTCTCTACGAGGTCACCGTAAATGATCTGGCTACGAAAAGAAGAAGCGCCGCATTTTTATTGAGGCACGCTTGGGACTCCGGCTGCATGAATCCGGTACCCTGGAGTTGTTCCTTCTCGCTTCTTCTGGCTGCAACGGTACCCGGGGATAAATATAACCTCGGGCTTTTTGTCGTTTCCGACTCATAATAAGGAGGAGTATTTGAATCATGGATCGTTTTTTTAAGCTAAAACAGAATGGTACGACGGTTCGTACGGAGATTATGGCCGGTATCACCACGTTTATGGCCATGGCTTACATCCTTACAGTCAACCCTAACACGCTTACGGCTTTCGGTCAGATCGATATGGGCTGGTATTCTGTTTTCTTGGCGACGGCTTTGGCCGCTGGTATTTTTACGATCGCCATGGGTCTCTTTATTAACTTCCCAGTAGCACTTGCACCAGGTATGGGTCTGAACGCTTATTTTGCCTCCGTAGTGCTTTCGTCTGCTTCCACGGACCATCCTTTCTCTTGGGAAATGGGATTGACCGCCGTATTCATTTCCGGTCTGATTTTTATTCTGCTTACGGTAACCAAGATCCGCCAAATGCTTCTGGATGCGATTCCTGATTCGCTTAAGCATGCGATTACAGTCGGGATCGGGTTATTCGTTACTATTGTTGGTTTGAAAAACAGCGGCCTGATGACAATCGGCGTAGAAGCCGGCAATGACATTCCGGCGCACAAGTTTACCGATGTCTTGTCTTTTGAAACTGTAATCCACCTGGGCAGCCTGGAAAACTCCGACGTGCAACTGGCTATTATTGGCTTGCTCCTGATCGGCGTTCTGATGGTGCTTAAAGTTCGCGGCGCTATTTTGTTCGGAATTCTTGGAACTACAATTATCGCTATGCTGATGGGTGCTGTTGATTTTAACTCGGTCTCGACAAGCCAGGCCAAATGGATTCCTGATTTCTCCGAACTTAATTTCATGAAGTTTGACTGGAATGGCATTATGCATACAGGTATTGTTTCTGCCATCGTTACTTTTACATTCGTCGAATTGTTCGACACCTTCGGCACGCTGGTTGGTACAGCGACTCGTGCCGGGATCATGAAGGATCCTGTGGACGGCAAAAAACGCGTAGGTAAAGCGATGCTCGTTGACGCAGTTGCCGTAACAGGCGGTGCAATGCTCGGTACTTCGACTACTACCGCTTATGTAGAAAGTACGGCGGGGGTTGCCGAAGGCGGACGTACCGGCTTGACGGCAGTAACTACAGGGGTCTGCTTCCTGCTTGCGTTGTTCCTGGCTCCGATTGCGGCGCTTATTCCCGGCTCCGCTACTGCGGCTGCTTTGATTATCGTCGGCGTGTTGATGCTTCAATCGATTCGCGAAATCGACTTCCATGACATGGTTGTCGCGATTCCAGCCTTCTTGACGATCACCATGATGCCTTTCAGCTACAATATCGCCAACGGGATTTCCTTCGGGATCGTGTTCTATGTCGTGCTTGCATCGATCGCCAACTTGCGCGAGAAGAAGAAATACAATGTCCACTGGCTGATGTGGGTACTGGCCGTACTCATCGTTCTCCGTTACGTCTTCCTTGGCAGCCAAGGCTAAACTTCCATAATAATTAAGAAGCCCGCTTTACCAGTTTCCCTGGTGGCGGGCTTTTTTCTATTTCGTCATAACCTTTGTCCCTTCGCAATATATTTTAAAAATATATGAATTCATGGAACCAGTATGAAGTCCGGGGTGAAGGATGCACGTGTTAAGAATTGCTAAGTTGGCAATGGTTGCCCTAATGATTTGGATACTGGCTTTGCTGCCGGGCGGGGCGCTGCACGCGGATGGAGAAAATGTATTGCAAAACGCCGGTTTCGAGACCATTTCTTCGGATGCTCCTGATCTGTGGAACCGGGATGTTTGGCTGCAGACGGAGGGCTCCAGCCATCTTGGAATCGCCCAGGATCAAGCCCATTCGGGGAATGCCTCCGCTGTGGTGGAGAATATGCAGCCAAACCATGCGAAATGGGTGCAGCAGGCAAAAGTGAATCCAGGGAGAAATTATCTGATCTCCGGCTGGGTTCAGGTTGCGGAAATGGGTAGCGGCGAGGTCGGCGCTACTATTTTTCCCCTTGGCGTCGGCGGATGTTCCCGCATCTGAGTGAACCGGGCGGAGAGTGGAAGCAAATACAGTTCTATGGCAGAACCGGGCCTGAGCAACTCGAGCTTACAATCGCCGCCGGAATAGGCGGGTATGGACATCTCAACACCGGTAAGGCGTATTTTGATGACCTGGAAATCAAAGAAGTCGATGTGTTGCCGGAAGGAGTAAGCCCGGTCTCCCTGGAGCAACCGACGGAACCTCCGCAAGGAGGAGATTCAGGAGATGCTGCGAGTCTTGAAGCCGGTACCGAAACGGTGGCGCAGTCGGTGTCGATACTGACAATCATGCTTTTCTCCGTCTTGTTCAGCCTCTTATTCGCCTTTTTATATCAAAAGGTACTTCGGCGTCAAAATGCCACTCTTGGGCAAACCGTAAGCCGGGGGCATATTTGGTTCGGTTTGCTACTATTAACGTCGTTTCTACTTCGCATCTGGATCGCATTGACGGTAGAAGGATTTCAGACCGACATGAGCACCTTTATGGCCTGGGCCCAGCATGCGGTAGACCGGGGAATCGGCGGTTTCTACGACGAAGGCATGTTTGCCGATTATCCTCCGGGATATATTTATATCCTTTATGTCATCGGTTCAATCCGCAGCGTCTTTTCCATGGACTTTGGGGCGGCTGGCACCCAGTTGCTTTTTAAAACGCCATCCATCCTTGCGGATTTGATCACAGGTTTCTTGATTTACCGGATGGCCAGCAAAAACCTCGGCAGCAAATACGCTATCGCTCTGTCTGTCTTGTACCTGTGGAACCCGGCCATCCTGGTCAATTCGTCGGCCTGGGGACAGGTGGATTCTTTTTACGTGCTATTTCTCCTCATATCCATCATGACATTAACCGAGCGGCGCTTTGAACGCTCTGCCGTCTGGCTGGCTGTCGCTGCACTGATTAAACCGCAAACGCTCATTTTTGCACCGGTTTGGCTGATTGCTTGTTTTTATTACCGGGATGGAAAGCGAATTCTGAAAAGTTTGCTGTACGGGATTAGCGTCTTTGGGCTGCTTGCGCTTCCTTTCTTTTGGAACCAGGGCGGGCTCGGCGGACTTGTTGATTTATATCGCACAACCCTTGCCTCTTATCCATACGCCTCCGTGAACGCGTTCAACATCTATGCCTTGTTCGGGCAAAATTGGTCTCCTTTGGATGCCGAGTGGTTATTTCTTACATTCCGAGTGTGGGGAGCCATCGCCATCCTTGGAGCGGTTGCCTACGTGGGCTACATCGCCTTTAGAAAAAAAGGGCAGGGCCGTGATTTATCCAACTCCTATTTTCTAGCCATGGCACTGATCGTCATCGTGTTCGTTCTGGGGACAAAAATGCATGAGCGTTATCTGTTCCCGGCCTTGATTTTAAGTTTGTTCTGTTTTATCCAGATCAAGGACCGTCGCTTACTCACCTTATTCATGGGGTTTAGCATAACCCAGTATGTGAATACGGCGTATGTTCTGAAACATTTAAATCTGGGAATAAGCCCTCAAACGGACGGCATTGTACTGATCTGCTCTTTGGCAAATGTAGCTCTGCTTGTTTATATGGTGTACCTCGGATTTGATATTTACGTAAAAAAAAGAATTAAGCCGCTGAAGCTATGGACGGATGCCGAGCAGCGGTTTAAGGACCGGGCATTGCTCACCGGATTGTCATCGCCCGCGGATGATTCAGGTACTTCCAAGCGATTTTCTGTCTTGAAGCGTGCCAAAGAGTGGAAATGGATGGGCTTAATCTTGCTGCTATATTTGGCGGTAGCTTTATTTCAGCTTGGTTCGACCAGGGCGCCGCAGACCGCATGGACACCGGAACCGGACGAAAGCAGTTTTTATGTGGACTTCGGCGACACCAGACGGCTTGAACAAGTAAATATATTCGGCGGTACGGGAACCGGGAAATTCAAACTAGAATTCGGTAGCGATGGCTCGGTTTGGGAACATCCGCTTGAAGTCACCGAAGATGTCGGCGAAGTATTGGCCTGGAAGAGTTACCCGGTCGGATTCGCGGCCAGATATGCAAAAGTTACGGTAACGGAAGCCGGGTTCTCGCTGAACGAGATGGTTTTCTATGAAGCAGGCAGCAAAACGCCGGTGCCCGTAATTCAAGTCCGCGAGGCAACGGATGGTGCGGTCTTGACCGGGGAAAAAGCCGGCTTGCTGTTTGATGAGCCTTCGACAGCGGAGTCCAAGGCCGATTCTTATAATGGATCGTACTTTGATGAAATTTACCATGCGCGTACTGCTTACGAATACTTGCATGGATTGTCTCCCTATGAAAATACTCATCCACCCCTCGGCAAAATATTTATAGCCGTCGGTATCCAGTTGTTCGGGTTGAATCCGTTCGGATGGCGCATCATGGGTACCTTGTTTGGAGCAGCCATGCTTCCGCTCATCTACGCGTTTTCGCTTCGTCTTTTCGGGCAGCGCAAATACGCCGTCATGTCCGCCGTGCTGTTTGCGGCTGAATTTATGCATTTTACGCAAACCCGGATCGCCACGATTGATGTGTACGCCGTATTTTTCATCCTTTTGATGTTTTACTTTATGAGCCGTTATTTCAGCTTGAATTTCAATCGGATCGGAGTCGGAAAGACACTCGTCCCGTTGTTTTGGGCCGGCCTGTTCTTCGGGATCGGAGTCTCAGCCAAATGGATTGTCGTTTACGGCGGGGCGGGACTTGCGCTGATGCTCGGATTTTCGATTTATATGCGCTGGCGGGAATACGCCGCTGCCAAGCGAGCCTTGGCGGTGGGGGCAGTTCTAGAGCGTGAAGATATCAGTGAAGATGAAGGTGGTGAAGGAGAGCCGGCCCCGCTTTCGCTTTATCGTAAAACAGTAGCTCATTTTCCAAGAAATACGCTCATTACGCTCGGGTCTTGTCTGGTCTTTTTCGTTCTGATACCTGCCATCATCTATGCTTTGTCATTTATTCCGCCACTATCCGCTTCGCCGGAAGGATTCACCTGGAACGGCTTGATTCAGGCGCAAAAGAACATGTTCAATTATCACAGCAGTCTGGTGGGGAGCCATCCCTTCGCCTCGTCCTGGTGGGAATGGCCCTTTATGAAAAGACCCGTCTGGTATTACAGCGGGGAAGGCGATGCTTCAGGACTCGTATCGACCATCGTTGTCATGGGAAATCCGCTAATCTGGTGGAGCGGCGTATTCCTGCTGATAGCTGCATTATGGCTGTCGTTGAAGCGGAAAGACCGAACCGCCTATGTTATCTGGATCGCCTATTTTGCCCAATATGTTCCCTGGATGCTCGTATCACGGGAAACGTTCCTATATCATTATTTTGCCATGGTGCCGTTTCTGATTCTGTCGATTGTGTATATAGCGAAAATACTGGAACAAAAGCGGCCGCAATGGAGTTGGATCGGAAAAGGGTACACCGTCGTGGCGGTATTGTTGTTTGCCATGTTCTATCCGGTCTTGTCCGGCGTACAGGTGAGCTCGTTCTATGTGGAGCATATTTTGCGCTGGTTTCCTTCATGGTTATTTTGAGTTTCGCATCCCCGGCAGGAGAGTAGCTAGTTAATGGATGAAAAGGAGGAATTGTGATGGCGATCGGCTGCAGTATTATCGTTCCGATGTTTAATGAAGAGGAAGTGATCCGGCATACGTATACCCGCTTGAAGCAGGTCATGGATTTCTCCGGAGAAAAGTATGAGATTATTTTTGTGAATGACGGAAGCGCCGACCGGACGGCGGAGATCGTGGAGGAAATCTGTCAGCGGGATTCCGACGTGCGGTTAATCCAGTTCTCCCGGAATTTCGGCCATCAGATCGCCATTAGCGCCGGCATGGATTATGCTGCTGGTCAATCGATTGTGATTATTGACGCCGATCTTCAGGATCCCCCGGAAGTCATTCTGGAAATGCTCGATAAATGGAAGGAAGGATACGAAGTTGTTTATGGCAAACGCGTAAAGCGCAAGGGCGAAAGTCTGTTCAAGAAAATTACGGCGTTGATGTTTTACCGTTTGCTCGGGAAGTTAACTCAGGTCGATATTCCTTTGGATACCGGGGATTTTCGATTGATCGACCGTAAAGTATGCGACGTCCTCAAAGGGCTAAAGGAGAAAAACCGCTTTGTTCGCGGGTTGGTCGGATGGGCCGGATTTCGTCAGACCCGGGTGGAATATGTGCGCGAGGAACGGTTTGCTGGCGTAACCAAATACCCTTTGCGCAAAATGCTGCGTTTCGCTGCGGACGGAATAACGTCTTTTTCCCATAAACCGTTGAAAATCGCCTCATATTTAGGGTTTGTACTCTCCTTCTCCAGTTTTATATACTTGTTTATCGTACTTCTGCAAAAATGGCTTGAATTTGGCATGGTACCCGGATGGGCCTCGATCGTAGCGATTAATCTGTTTTTCAACGGGATCGTATTGATGCTGCTTGGCGTGATGGGGGAGTATATCGGCCGTATTTATGATGAGACGAAGGATCGCCCTTTGTATATTGTTCGTGAGAAGTTGGGGTTTGAACTGGAAGAGGCCGGGATTTCCGGAACGAAATCATCCTTTTCTGAAGAAATACTTAGGGATCAGGTAGAGGAATATGCTGGTTAAGTGGCTTCATCCGTCTTTGTTTCAATTTATAAAATTCAATATGGTCGGGGTGTTGAACACAACCGTGGATTTTGCGGTTTTTGCGGCATTGACAGGATGGGGAATCGGAAACGGAACAGCTCAGATTCTTTCCTATTCCGTAGGTACGGTGAATAGTTTTTTGATGAACAAAGGTTACACCTTCAAGGATCGAGAAGTTACTGGAAGAATGAAGCTATTTGAAGTAAAGCAGTTTCTCCGGTTCGTAGTTCTTAATTTAATTGTACTGACTGTTTCTCTGGTCTTACTGACGCTCATGGCTTCACATGCCGGGCTCCATGCTCTAATTGCCAAACTTGGAGTCACTTGCATCACGCTTATCTTGAATTTTTATGGAAGCCGAAAGTGGGTATTTCGGGAGCGGCGTTATTCACCCGGAGATTAGTCTGTTGATGAATTAATAAAAAATATTATCTTCGTTTGATTGTAAATAGTCATAGGGCAAGCCTTAGTCCAATACAATAAATTGATTTTAAGTGTGGATTTTGCAAGATATCAATTGTACTGGAGTGGGCAGAATGAGGATGAGAGCAAGAACGGCTATTGCGGCGACATTAGCTGCCGGATTAGCATTGGGTACGGCAAACGCTGTAACGGCAACCTCCGAGGGACAGACGGAGAATCAGGAGGAATTGGAGTACAGCACGTTTGGGGGTTACCACCCGCAACCTACTAAAACGCCGAAACCAACACCAACACCGGATTGCCCGCCGACACCAACACCGACGCCAACTCCGACACCGACACCGACACCAACGCCAACGCCAACGCCAACGCCAACACCAACACCAACACCAACACCAACACCAACACCAACACCAACACCAACACCAACACCAACACCAACACCAACACCAACACCAACACCAACACCAACACCAACGCCAACACCAACACCAACACCAACACCAACACCGACACCGACACCGACACCGACACCGACACCAACACCAACACCAACACCAACACCAACACCAACACCAACACCAACACCAACACCAACACCAACACCAACACCGACACCGACACCGACACCGACACCGACACCAGAACCAACACCAACATCGAACCCAACGCCGACGCCATCATCTAACCCGACACCAAGTCCATCAACAACGCCAAGCTCAACTACGACACCAAGTCCATCAACAACGCCAAGCTCAACTACGACGCCAAGTCCAACAACAACACCAAGCTCTACTCCAACGCCAAGTTCAACACCAACACCAAGTCCGTCAACAACACCAAGTTCGACTCCAACGCCGAGTCCAACTCCGGTTGTTTTGGTAAATGAACCTGTGGAACCGCCAGGGCCTGGGAGTTCCCCGGATGATGCTGTCGAATCCAAAGAGGGAGCGGCTGAAATAAAAACTCTTCCTAAAACAGGAGAAAACAGTTCACTGCCTTTTTACATTATTGGTTCCGCTATTACTGCATTGGGGATCATTTTTAGAAAAACTGCGAAAAGAAATTAATTTCATATTTCTATGAAAGAGAAGTGAAGAGATAAACTCTTTACTTCTCTATTTAGGCTGGAGGGAATTGCAGGTATGCGTAAAATTGCTTATTTGCTGATAGGGCTAGGCATTTTAATCATCTTGTTTCCGAAAATGAATGAATGGATCGACGATATAAAGCAGCAGAAATTGTTGGAAGCCGTGAAGACCAGCGCAGTTTTGGAGGAGAACGGGGCCGAAAATGAAAGTCTACGTAATGAATATTTGGTTATGTCCCAAGCATTGGAGACTCAATCTAATGAGACCGAAGTTAAAGCAAAAACAATAATAAATGGGAACATTGTAAAAGAAAAGAGTAGTAAAACAGAACACAAGCGGGGGATAGCAGTTATAAAAATTTCAAAAATTGATCTGGAGTTACCCGTTCTTGAAGGTGCGACAAAATCCAACATGAAATACGCAGCCGCTCATCTGAAGGAAACCACATCATTGGGAGGGGTAGGAAATGCTGCAATAGCGGCTCACAGGGCCCACACTAAAGGCAGATTGTTCAATCGTCTGAACGAAATGGAAATCGGCGATGAAATTATTATAGAAGCAAAAGGAAGTCAGTTTGTTTATACGGTAGATAAAATATCAATCGTAAAACCTACCGATGTTTCTGTATTGGACATCAAGAACCCCGACGATAAAGTCTTAACCCTGATCACTTGCGATCCTCTTGTAAATCCAACCCATAGATTGATAGTACGTGCAAAAATACATTTGTAAAATAACAGCCATCAAGAATCCAGGTTTTTCAATTTGTAATTAAGCTCAATGTTTGGTATAGTAATACATGTCGCTTTTGGCGGCCGGGTTTTCGATAAAAAGCGAGTGATTATAACAAATAAAAAATGCTTGCTTTCTTGGTTTTAACCTGATACACTATGAAAGTTGCCGCTGATGAGGCGGTGATGAAAAAAGCGAAGTTGATCTTTGAAAACTGAACAACGAGTGAGTATTAAAATGGATGAATTTGAATCGACTTTGTGTCGTTTGAAATTCCATCCTATGAGAATTAATTTTCTCGTCAGTTTTTCTAAATGAGCAAGTCAAACACTTTGATGGAAAGCCACTCCCCTTCGGGAGAGTAGATCCTTCCATCTTTATTGGAGAGTTTGATCCTGGCTCAGGACGAACGCTGGCGGCGTGCCTAATACATGCAAGTCGAGCGGACTTGATGGAGAGCTTGCTCTCCGGATAGTTAGCGGCGGACGGGTGAGTAACACGTAGGCAACCTGCCTGTAAGACTGGGATAACTACCGGAAACGGTAGCTAATACCGGATAATTTATTTCTTCGCATGGAGAGATAATGAAAGACGGAGCAATCTGTCACTTACGGATGGGCCTGCGGCGCATTAGCTAGTTGGTGGGGTAACGGCTCACCAAGGCGACGATGCGTAG
>NZ_QPJW01000014.1 GCF_003337355.1 Fontibacillus phaseoli
CTACGCATCGTCGCCTTGGTGAGCCGTTACCCCACCAACTAGCTAATGCGCCGCAGGCCCATCCGTAAGTGACAGATTGCTCCGTCTTTCATTATTTCTCCATGCGAAGAAATAAATTATCCGGTATTAGCTACCGTTTCCGGTAGTTATCCCAGTCTTACAGGCAGGTTGCCTACGTGTTACTCACCCGTCCGCCGCTAACTATCCGGAGAGCAAGCTCTCCATCAAGTCCGCTCGACTTGCATGTATTAGGCACGCCGCCAGCGTTCGTCCTGAGCCAGGATCAAACTCTCCAATAAAGTGTTTGACTTGCTCATTTAGAAAAACTGACGAGAAAATTAATTCTCATTTTAATACTCACTCGTTGTTCAGTTTTCAAAGATCAACTTCGTTTTTTGTTGTTATCGTTTTTTCAGCGGCAACTCTTATAATATATCACTTACTGCGGAAACTCGCAAGTATTTTTTTCAAAAACTTTTTTATCAAGATTCAAAATCCCGATCTGCCTTCCGCAGCAGCGAATATTAATATACCTCATAACCAACCTAAAAAGCAACCCTAAGAAAGAACTTCCTCAATATACAGATGTCTTGCCTGCACGAGATTGACGATTTCTCCCTGTACAGAGACCATTGGCCGCGTTGGATGCTGACGGTCGGAAAAGACGATTTCTCCCACGCTATCATTACTAAGGCGCACCCGCATGCCATTGTGAAACTGAGTCACTTTTTCCACAAACATCTGGACGATCCCTGGATCAAGCTTGCCGAAGGCTTCCGATTTGATTTGCTCCAGAACCAGATAAGGGGACTGTGCCTTACGGTATCTCCGGTTTAACGTCATTGCATGAAAAATATCGGCAACTGCCACGATTTTAGCATAGGTATGAATTTTGTCTCCGCTTAGGCGGAATGGGTAGCCCGTTCCGTCCATTTTTTCATGATGCTGCAGTGCCGTAAGTCTCACGCCCTCATTAATGGCTGAAGTTTTACGGAGTTGCTGATAACCGTAAGTGGTATGCATCCGCATTTCTTCCGACTCATCATCTGTCAAATGACCCGGTTTGTAGAGAATTCCCGGATCTATTTTTGTATTGCCTATATCGTGAAGCAAGCCCGCAAACGCTACCTGCATCCAGTCTTTTTGCGGCAGGCCGCACCACTTTGCAATCTGATAGGAAGTTAGTGAAGATAAAATGGCATTGTGGAACAAATAATCATATTCATTCATATTACGTGGAACGAAAGTGAGTATATTAAAGTGTTTCAACTGCTTGATCAATGCCTCTAATTGGTGACGTAGTTCATAGATCGGAAGTTCGGAAGCCAGAACGGATTGAAATGCGCTTTTCGTCAAATGCAGCATCCGATCATATTCTTTGTAAAGAGGGCCGGATGGTGATTGTTCGCTTTCATATTGAATAATACCCGCAGCCGCATTAACGCCTCGTCCTGACTTTCCGGACTCGAGAGCATCCACGAATTCCTCCTGTCCTTTGGCTTGCGCCTCCTCGATTTCTACCTGCTGGACCATAAATGCGCGTAATATATCCAAATCTCTGGGCAGAAGCACTTTTCCTTTATGCAGCAAAAGGCTGCCCAAGGGAGTATGTACATGATTCACAATTTTTAATCCGGGTTTAAGTTCCAATACAGGGACACTAGCCATATTCACTTTCGCTCCTCAATCTTCCAATGTTTAGGGTAGGTGCCCTATCTAGTGAAATAGTACTACATAATGTCATTATATTACGAGACTCCCTGCCCAACAATCCTTTTTGCAACCTATAATATATTGAATTTTTAAAAAAACCGGACCTCCTAAAAGGAAGCCCGGTTTAATCGTCTGTACTTATTCTTCTGAATCCTCAAGTCCTTGTTCTGGTGCCTCTTGCGCATCCGTATCACTGTCCTCGGAGGAGGCTTGTACAACCTCTCCGTCTCCATCCAGAGATTCTTCGTCCGGTTCTTCCTCCGTCTTATCTGAGCGGCAAACCGTAGCTACAGAATCATCTTCGCGGATATTAATCAATTTTACGCCCTGCGTGTTCCGGCCCATGGTCGAAATACCCTCCATGCTCGTCCGGATCAGGGTACCGCTAGAGGTAATAATCATGAGATCCTCTTCGTCTTTAACGACTTTCAGACCGACAACAGGACCATTCTTTTCCGTCACATTGATCGTCTTAATCCCTTTACCGCCCCGGCTTTGGATCCGGTATTCCGAGGCCGGTGTCCGCTTGCCGTAACCGTTGGTCGTAACAATGAGAATATCCTGTTCAGGTACAATAACATCCATACTGATCAATTGATCCTCTTCGCCCAGCGTAATGCCCTTGACCCCGGTAGCCGCTCTACCCATGGAGCGTACATCGCTCTCAGGGAAGCGGATGGACATGCCTTGAGCCGTACCCATAATCATCTCTTGATGGCCATCCGTGAGTTTGACATCAATCAGAATATCATCCTCGCGCAGGTTTACGGCGATCAGCCCGCCTTTGCGGATATTGATATAGTCTTCGATCGGCGTTTTCTTCACGACTCCTGAACGAGTAGCGAAGAACAGATATTTATCTTCATCGAAACGCTCGACAGGAATGACTGCATTAACGGTTTCCCCTTGCTCGATCTGAATCAGATTGATAATCGGGGTTCCCCGCGCCGTCCGGCCAAGCTCCGGAATCTCATACGCTTTCAGGCGGTAGGCTTTACCACGGTCGGTAAAGAACATCAGATAGTGGTGCGAGTTCGTTACGAACAGATGCTCCACAAAATCATTGTCCTTGGTATCCATCCCGATAACGCCCCGGCCCCCGCGTTTTTGACTGCGGTAAGTGGTCAAAGGCAAGCGCTTGATGTATCCGGTATGAGTGATCGTAATAACGACCTCTTCCTGCGGAATCAAGTCTTCGTCCAGAATGGCTTCTTCCCCGACCATAATTTCGGTCCGACGCTCATCGGAGAAGCGGTCGCGGATCTCTTGAAGTTCCTCGCTGATGATTTGCAGAACGAGTGCTTCATTAGCCAAAATCTCACGGTATTCCGCGATCTTTTGCATCAGCTCCTGATACTCGTTCTCAATCTTCTCACGTTCCAAACCGGTCAGACGTTGCAGACGCATATCCAGAATCGCCTGGGCTTGCTCTTGGCTGAGCCCGAAGCGCTCCATCAGCCCGGTCCGGGCGCTGTCCGTGGTTTGCGATCCGCGAATAAGCGCGATTACTTCATCCAGATGATCGAGGGCAATACGCAACCCTTCCAGGATGTGAGCACGGGCTTCCGCTTTTTTCAGCTCAAATTCCGTCCGGCGACGAATAACCTCAACCTGGTGCTGCAAATAATGATGAAGAACTTCCTTGATCGTCAAAATCTTCGGCTCATTATTGACGATTGCCAACATATTGATACCGAACGTGCTTTGCAGCGCCGTATGCTTGAACAAATTATTCAGCACGATGTTCGGGTTCACGTCACGGCGCAGTTCGATCACTACGCGCATACCGTTCCGGTCGGATTCGTCGCGCAAATCCGTAATGCCGTCGATTCTTTTCTCGCGGACCAGTTCGGCGATCTTCTCCACCAAACGCGCTTTGTTAACCTGATAAGGGAGCTCGTCCACAATAATCCGGGCTTTGTTATTATTCTCCTCGATCGTCGTTTTTGCGCGCATCGTAATGGAGCCGCGCCCTGTCGTATAAGCTTGACGTATTCCCGAACGTCCGATGATATAACCCGCCGTAGGGAAGTCCGGGCCCTTGATATATTCCATCAAATCCAGCGAATCCAGATCAGGATTGGCAATCAACGCCTGAACCCCGTCGATGACTTCGCCTAAATTATGCGGAGGAATATTGGTCGCCATTCCGACGGCGATCCCCGAAACCCCGTTGACCAGCAAGTTAGGATAACGTGCCGGAAGTACGACCGGTTCCTTCTCTTCCCCGTCGTAGTTCGGCATAAAATCTACCGTCTCTTTATTGATATCGCGCAGCATCTCCATTGCCATCTTGGAAAGGCGTGCTTCCGTATAACGCATCGCCGCGGCAAAATCGCCGTCAATCGACCCGAAATTACCATGACCGTCGACAAGCATATAACGCATGGAAAAATCCTGTGCCATCCGCACCATCGTTTCATAAACCGCGGAATCACCATGAGGGTGATACTTACCGATGACTTCGCCGACAATTCTCGCCGATTTCTTAAACGGCTTATCAGGATGCATGCCAAGCTCGTTCATAGCGTACAAAATACGCCGATGCACCGGCTTCAGTCCATCCCTTACGTCCGGCAAAGCACGGCTGACAATAATGCTCATGGCATAATCCATAAAGGATTCGCGCATTTCCACATTAATGTCCCGGTCTATAATTTGCGAAAATTTTTCTTCCGCCATGCTGGACCTCCTTCAATAATCTATCCAAGTGCCTATGTAAACGGGATAGAATTCTGAAAAATCAAGTTGAATCCCCGAAAAACCGCTATGATTCATTATATTACTTTCACAAATCATGCACAATTAAACCTGTGGGTTCCGGTCCCTATTTACAGCAGGCACAAAATAAAATGGGGATGTGTCCATTCCCATTGCATCCACTCTTCATACACTACAAATATAGGCATTTTGAGAGGTTGTTCCAAAAAACATTCAAAAAACTAATAAAATCCCCATATCTTATAATTATACCATTGTTTATCTCTTCTGTCCTATGTTTTTCATACCTGAAGCCATAGCAGCCCGGGGTGATGGAAAGGAAGGATTCTCAGTTGGCGATTCAGCGCATTGCGAGCAAATGGGAAAAAACGATCATTCTAAGACAAAAGGAGTTGATCCGTGCCTACATTCCAGAAACGCGGAAATATACGTTCGAGCATCTAAAAGAGATGATTGATATTCACGGACTGGTCTACGTCAAGCCGGACCGGGGAACCTACGGTAATGGGGTCATGAGCATTGAGCCTTGGTGCGATGAATTGGAGCCGGAAAGCCCTGTTCAATATAAGCTCCGTTTCGGAATTCAAAGTGAGCTGTATCCTGCGTTAGAAGAGCTGCACGCGGCCGTGTCCGAGAGGATCGACAAGAAATTTTATCTGATCCAAAAAGGAATTACTCTACTGACCTTTCGCCGCCGCAAGTTTGATATTCGTGCGCTTGTACAAAAGACACCGCAAAAAACTTGGGAAACGACCGGCTTTATCGGGCGTGTGGCCGCGCAGCAAAAAATTATTACCAACTATCACGGCGGCGGCTCTGTCATGCCGATTGAAGAACTTCTAAGCCCGTATCTTGAGGCTAAAGAATATTTACAGTTGTATAAAGAAATGAAACAGGTAGGCATCCTTGCAGCGGCCCAATTAACCCGAAAGTTTCCCAATCTTAAGGAAATCGGCCTGGATATCGCCATAGACGAGCAGTTTAAAATCTGGATTTTGGAAGTGAACACCCTTCCCGCGCTTTTTCCCTTTAAGAAACTGCAAAACAAAGATATCTATAAAAAAATCCACCGTTACGCGGTCGCCTACGGCAGATTAAAAAAATAGACGGAGAAGGCCGTTTCATTCACGAATCAAAAAAACCCCGCCATTCGGATTCGGCGAGGTTTTTGTCTAGTCTTTGATCTAGATGTCCAGATTTTTTACGGTTCTGGCATGTTCATGAATAAAGTCGCGCCGCGGCTCAACATTATCCCCCATCAACGTATCGAAAATCGCATCCGCCTGAATGGCGTCGGAAATCGATACCTGCTGCATGGTCCGGCTTTCAGGATCCATCGTAGTCTCCCATAGCTGATCGGGATTCATTTCTCCGAGACCTTTATACCGCTGTACGTTAAATTTGGCATTTTCTCCGAATTCGGCGATAATTTCGTCGCGTTCTTTCTCGGAACCGGCGTAACGAACCACCTTATTCCGCTCCACTTTAAAGAGTGGCGGTTGTGCGATGTAGATGTATCCAACTTCGATAATCTTCCTCATGTAGCGGAAGAAGAACGTCAGCAGCAAAGTACGGATATGCGCACCGTCGACGTCGGCATCGGTCATAATAATAACCTTGTGATAACGGGCTTTGGAAATGTCGAACTCTTCTCCGATCCCGGTACCAAGCGCGGTAACGATCGCCCGGATTTCCGCGTTGCCGAGAATTCGGTCCAAACGCGCTTTTTCCACGTTCAGGATTTTCCCCCGCAGCGGCAAAATCGCCTGGAAGTGACGATCCCGGCCCTGTTTGGCCGATCCGCCTGCGGAGTCGCCTTCGACGATGTACAGCTCACTGATGGATGCATCCTTCGAGGAGCAATCCGCCAGCTTGCCTGGCAATGCGCTGACTTCCAGCGCGCTCTTACGCCGAGTCAACTCGCGTGCTTTACGCGCCGCTTCCCGCGCACGGGAGGCTTGCAGCCCTTTTTCCAATACCCGCCGGGCTACCGAAGGATTTTCCTCCATGAATTCCTGGAGCTTCTCCGCGAATAAGGACTCCACGATCCCGCGCACTTCACTGTTGCCTAGCTTCGTCTTCGTCTGTCCTTCAAATTGCGGCTCGGGAATTTTGACGGAAATGATCGCGGTCAAGCCTTCGCGCACATCATCACCGGTTAGGTTAGAGTCGTTTTCTTTAATCATGCCGTTCTTGCGTGCATAATCGTTGATGATCCGCGTCAATGCGCTCTTAAAGCCGGACTCATGGGAGCCGCCTTCATGCGTATTTATGTTATTCGCAAACGAAAAAATATTTTCCGTATAGCTGTCGTTATATTGCAGCGCAATTTCAACCTGAATCATTTCACGTGAGCCTTCCACATAGATCGGCGTTTCATGAAGAACTTCCTTGTTCTGATTCAGAAATTTGACGTATTCCATAATGCCGCCCTCGTAATGAAACGAGTCGGAAGCGCCTGTCCGTTCATCGGTCAACGATATATTAATCCCCTTGTTCAAAAACGCCAATTCGCGAATCCGGGTCAACAGGATATTGTAATCAAAAACGGTCGTCTCCGTAAAAATTTCCGGATCCGGATGAAAGGTCGTCTTTGTTCCGGTGATGTCGGAATCGCCTACTTGCTTAACATCATATTGCGGAGCCCCGCGATGGTACTCTTGCTGATAGGTATGGCCATCCCGATTAACTTGAACGACGACTTTTTCGGAGAGTGCATTCACAACCGATACGCCTACTCCGTGCAAACCGCCGGACACTTTATATCCGCCACCGCCGAATTTCCCCCCGGCATGAAGCACGGTCATAACTACTTCCAGGGTCGATTTTTTTAGTTTCGTATTTTCACCGACCGGAATTCCCCGTCCGTTATCGATAACGGTAACGCTGTTATCTTCATGGACGAAGACATCGATTTTGTTCGCATAGCCGGCCAAAGCTTCGTCAATACTGTTGTCGACGACTTCCCAGACCAAATGGTGCAGACCCCGGGCACTGGTGGAACCGATGTACATCCCGGGGCGTTTGCGAACCGCCTCTAGACCTTCCAGTACCTGTATCTGACTCTCATCATACGATTGCTCGTTCATAGACAATGCCTTCACCTACTTCTATAGATTCTATGACAATGGATTACACCATAGATTGAATGTTTGTCTTCTTCTTCAGCGTGGCGGAGGAAATCGGCGAATAGTACACCGTATTCTTGGTCACTACAATCGATTTCGGCTCTTCTTCTCCGATCCGCATCACTTGCTTTTCTTTAATAGCGTGACTTACGAATTGTTTGGAAATTTTGGACGATTTCTCAATCGAAATATCGAAGATCGCCACAAGTTCCGAAGAGAGAATCACCTTTTCCCCGCCCAAATGAACGTACATCGCCTTCCCCCGTTTCTACTTCTGGACTCGTCCCTCTTGAACATGAAAAATGCTGGCGTCCTGAAGACGGCTGGCATTAATACTTTCAATCCCCGTAGCCGTGATGAACGTCTGCACTTTGCTTTGAAACGTCTCGATCAATTGAGTCTGGCGGTACGGATCCAACTCGGACAATACGTCATCAAGGAGCAGAATGGGATATTCCCCAATCTCCTCGTGGATCAGCTCGATTTCCGCCAGTTTAAGTGATAACGCCGTTGTCCGCTGCTGGCCCTGGGAACCGAAACTTTGCGCTTCATTCCCGTTGATATGAAAAGCCAAATCATCGCGATGAGGGCCCGAAAGGGTCATCCCGCGGCGGATTTCCTGATCTTTCGTTTGTGATAACTTTATCATAAATTGCTCCAATAAGACAGCTTCATCTTCTTCGTCGGCCTCGCCGAAGGACGGAAGATAGGATAATTTCAGGTTTTCGCCGCCTCCGGTGATACCTTCATGGATCTGCTGGGCCCATTTTTGCAGTTTTCTTATAAATTGTTTCCTTTTCTTGATGATTTTAACACCGTGCTCTACGAGTTGCGCATTCCAGACCTCCAGCATCGTCCCGCTGTCCTTGCTTGAGCCCCAAGCCTGTTTGAGCAGGTTGTTGCGCTGAATCAGCACCTTTTGATACTGCTGAAGGTGAAAAAGGTAACTGGGCTGCACCTGGCCGATTTCCATATCCAGAAAACGCCGCCGGACTCCCGGGGTGCCTTTGACGATCTCCAGATCCTCAGGCGCGAACATAACGGCATTCAGCCCCCCGACAAAATCGCTCAACTTCCGCTGCTCCAGCCCGTTCAGCTTCGCCCGTTTCCCTTGGTGGGAAAAACGCAGCTCAAGACCGACCGACCCGTACTTTCGCTCCACCTCTGCGGCCACCGTGGCATGATCGCTGCCGAATGAAATCAATTCCTTATCTTTCGACGTACGGTGAGACTTCGTAAGCGCAAGCACCAGTAGTGCTTCGAGCAAATTCGTCTTGCCTTGGGCGTTGCGCCCGATCATCAAATTAACGCTCCCGAAGGAATCCAGCGACAGTGTCTCGTAATTCCGGTAGTTCATGAGTGATAATGATTTAACAAACACGTTATCCCAGGCCCTCCTCGGTTCCCCCCGTCGTCCAGGTTCAGGGAGCCCTTTACTCCTCGCCGCGCACTACTTGAAATGAACCGCAATCGGCCACTTCAATCAAGTCTCCGGGATACAGCTTCCGCCCCCGGCGTTCTTCCGGCTCCTGATTGACCTTTACGGCTCCCTCTTGCAGCAGAGCTTTGGCCATGCCTCCCGTAGAAACGCAATCAGCCAGCTTTAAAAATTGGTCCAGCTTGATATATTCACTGGAAATTGTAACGATTTTCATAGAACTACCTCGCTTAGTTAGTTGTTCTGTAAGGCAGAATCAGGTAGAGGCTTTGCGTGTCGTCGATCGGTTTTATGATAATCGGGCTCATTGCTCCGGTAAAACCGATATGCAGTTGTTCGCTCTCCACCACTTTTAATACATCGAGCATATATTTTGAGTTGAACGAAATCCGCAGCGGATCGCCCGTATACTGAGCCAGTTCCAGCTGCTCGGTTACTTTCCCCAGATCGGACGAGCTGGATGAAATTTCGATCGTTCCGTCTTCCATGGTTTGCAAACGCACAATATTCGTCTTTTCCTCACGGGAGAGCAAATAAGCGCGGTCAATCGATTCGCTTAATTTTTTCGTGTCCAAAACAAGTTCTGTTTTGTAGCTTGTCGGAATAATCTTGGAAGTATCCGGATAAGTTCCGTCCAAAATCCGGGAATAGAACAGCACCCGATCAATTTTAAACAGCACCTGATTATCCGCAACGACGATATCCACACGGGTGTTTTGGTCAGGAATGATTTTGCTCAGCTCGTTCAGCGTTTTGCCGGAAATGACTATATTGCTGAAGCGTACGTCTTCGGCATCGTCAAGCTCAGCTATACGGCTTGCCAGACGATGGCGGTCGGTGGCGACAAATTTGAATTGATTGTCGTTCAAGTTCCACAATACCCCGGTCAAGATAGGCGAGCTTTCGTTGGAGGAAATGGAGAATGCTGTTTGTTTTATCATATTTTTCAGTAAATCGCCGGGAATGGAGATGACCTGGTTCTCTTCAATGCTTGGAAGCACAGGAAATTCTTCCGGATCCAACCCGACCATCTGAATATCGGTAGAGCCGGAACGGATTTGTGTCTTGAACCCGTCCAATACTTCCATTTCGATTTCGTTGGAAGGGAGCTTTTTGATAATTTCCACAAAGAATTTCGCCGGAAGCACAACGCTACCAGGGCGTTCTACTTGCACGATTTGTTTATTTTGATCCTCAGCAGGAATAAACGCTTGAATGGAAATGTCGGTATCGCTGGCGGCCAGCGTCATCCCCTGAAAATTAACCTCCAGCTTAATCCCCGTCAAAATAGGGATGGTAGTCCGGCTGGAAATGGCTTTAGCCACATACTGGATGGATTCGTTCAAATCATGCTTTAAAACGCGGATTTTCATAAATTCAACTCCTAAAAATTTTATGAGGCATAGCCTCTATGCTTGTTTATAAAGCTTAGCTTCTTAATATCTCTTTCCCAAATAATCTTACTTCGAAAAATGTCATAATTCATCTCAAACTGCATAAACTTGATTTTAGCAACCAAATGCATTCGGGTGTTCCTCGTACCCTATCTATTGTAACCGCAAATGAACCGTTAAGCATGCCCTGAATTTCGATTTTTTTCCAAGGCGGCATAGCCGTTATTTAGGATGATGTATATCTTTAAAATATATAGAAGAAGTAGTAGGGGCCCTGAATATGTGGATAACGCACTGTAATATATGAAATGAAGCCTATCCACATGTGAATATCATGTGCATAGGCTTATAGCTTATTCAGGATGAGTTTTTAATTTTCTCAGAAATATTGTTGATAACTTTATAGAGATCTTGGTCTACCTTGAGTAGCTGGGTTATTTTTTCGTGAGCGTGAATGACTGTCGTATGATCACGGCCTCCGAAGGCATCTCCGATCTTGGGCAGCGAGAAATCGGTCAGTTCCCGCGATAAATACATGGCGATTTGGCGGGGAAAGGCGATGGCCTTCGTGCGTTTGCGCGCTTTGAAATCTTCCAGCCTCAGATTATAGTACTCTCCGACCTTTTGCTGAATGTCCTGAATGGTGATCATCTTAGGACGGCTGGAAGGAATGATGTCCTTCAGCGCTTCGGCGGCCAGATGCGTCGTAATATCCTGGTTAATGAGGGAAGAGTAAGCGACGACACGGATAAGGGCGCCCTCAAGCTCCCGGATGTTAGTATCGATTTGATTGGCGATATACATCATCGCTTCATTCGGGATGTCCAGGTTCTCCGCTTTGGCCTTCTTACGGAGGATGGCGATCCGGGTCTCCAGATCCGGCGGCTGAATGTCCGTGATCAAGCCCCACTCAAACCTCGACCTGAGCCGTTCCTCCAGCGTCGGTATTTCTTTCGGCGGCCGGTCACTGGAAATAATGATTTGTTTGCGCTCTTCATGAAGCGCGTTGAACGTATGGAAAAATTCTTCCTGGGTCGACTCCTTGCCGGCGATAAACTGGATATCGTCGATCAGCAGGATGTCGATGTTCCGGTATTTGTTGCGGAAGCTTTCCGCCCGGTTATCCCGGATCGAATTGATGAATTCGTTCGTGAATTTCTCGGAAGAAATATAGACGACCTTGCTGCTGGGGCTATGTTCCAGGATGTAATGGCCGATGGCGTGCATCAAGTGCGTTTTGCCGAGACCGACGCCTCCGTACAGGAATAACGGATTATAGGCCCGGGCCGGCGCTTCAGCTACAGCGAGTGAGGCCGCGTGAGCAAATCGGTTGCCTGAGCCGATAACGAACGTATCGAATGTATATTTCGGGTTAAGCATATTGGAAACGCTTTCCTCTGCTTGGACAGGTGCAGGGGGCTCCTTATATACCTGAGTCTGTTCAGGCGCGGAGGATTCCTCAATCACGAAGGAAACGTCGACATGCTTGCCAAGATACTCATACACGGTGGTGGCGACCAATTTCGTATAACGGCTTTCCAGCCATTCCACGGCAAACGTGGTCGGAGCGGAAATGACGATCGAACGATCGTTTAACGAGACGATTTTGGTTGCTTTAAACCAGGTATCGAAGCTGGGTTTGCTGAGTTTGGTGTTGATGATGGATAAAATATGCTGCCATATATCGGAGGTATGGCTATCCACAGCGGTCACTCCTTTTAAATCTTCCAATTGTGGCATGAGCCATGCAGAAAGGGGTCGAAAAAACATAAATAATGGGGAAATTTATCCCCATAGGTCAGAAAAGTGGAATCATTATAAACATGAATAAATTCGAATTGTTCACAATGTTATCCACAGGCTGTTAATAATTTTGATGTTAAATTTAGATATTCACAACAAAAGCAATATAATCATAGCAAAAGAAGCCTTGTTTTTCAATGCACTGCTTGATTTTATCCACAAATTCAATAACTTGTGTATAATTTTAACTCACACCACTACATATTGTTTATAATATGTTTAAAATTCGACAGGATCTGAGATTTTCATAAAAAATTATGCACAGGATGTTCTATATCCAAAAGTTGGTTTGCGGAGATTTATGAATTTCGAAAAAGAGAAGGCTGCCTAAGTTAAGCAACTATATTGCTTATAGGCAGCCTTCTTCATATAGAAGATTTATATGCGATTACTCCGCGGGCAAATTCCGCTGGAATTTGGCAATCGCTTCATAGTCTTCCTCCAGCTTGCGGGAGATGCGAATATAAATGGGGAGGAGTTCTTTATAAATGGCAGCGTGCTCTTTGATGGGGGTATGTTCAAACGTGCCGCCGACCATGCTTGAAACCACGTCAAAGGAGTCGATTTTGCCGAGCGCATATAATCCGAGCACTACGGCGCCGAGACAGGAACTTTCGAAACTTTCGGGAATCACGACCTCTTGATCGAAAATGTCCGCGAGCATCTGCCGCCAAAGCGGAGAACGCGCGAATCCGCCTGTGGCCTGAATTTTTTGAGGTCGGCCGATCTGTTCCTCCATGGCAAGCAGTACGGTATATAAGTTATAAATGACGCCTTCTAGCACGGAGCGGATCATGTGCTCTTTCTGATGATGCAGGGTCAAGCCGAAAAAGGAGCCGCGGGCGTTCGGATTCCACAACGGAGCCCGCTCTCCGGTCAAATAAGGGTGAAATAAGAGTCCGTCCGAACCGGGGCGTACCCTTTCACCAATTTTG
This sequence comes from Fontibacillus phaseoli, assembly GCF_003337355.1. Lineage (GTDB taxonomy): Bacteria > Bacillota > Bacilli > Paenibacillales > Paenibacillaceae > Fontibacillus > Fontibacillus phaseoli. Next base: position 13,133 of record NZ_QPJW01000014.1, read on the forward strand.
GTCAAAACGTCGTAGGGGCTAATCCCGAGACGTTTGGCGGTTTCAACTTCGGAAGCAGCGAATTCATCGCGGACCCACCGGAAAATAACACCGCCATTGTTGACAGGACCGCCGATGACCCAATGCTTCTCCGTCAGCGCGTAGCAGAAGATACGGCCTTTCGGGTCGGTTTTCGGCCGGTCGACCACGGTGCGGATCGCTCCGCTCGTTCCGATCGTGACCGCCACGACCCCCGGATCAATGGCGTTGACGCCAAGATTGGAAAGTACGCCGTCGCTGGCGCCGATGACGAACGGGATGGAGTCATGAAGCCCCATTTGGTCCGCATATCTGCCGGCTAGTCCCTTCATAATATGCGTTGTCGGCACAAGGGTGGATAACTGGTCCGGTGTAATGCCGGCGATCTTCAATGCTTCTTCGTCCCAGTCTAGGCGCTCCAGGTTCATCAGGCCGGTACAAGAAGCGATGGAATGATCCACGACGTATTCTCCGAACAGCTTGGCAAAGACGTATTCTTTAATAGAAATAAACATGTTCGCGTTATTAAAAATTTCCGGCTTATCATGGCGCAGCCAGAGCAGCTTGGACAGGGGGGACATCGGGTGGATTGGGGTGCCGGTGCGCAAATAAATTTCATGGCCGCCCAGCTCGGATTTTAATTTTTCCGACCATTCCACACTTCGATTGTCCGCCCAGGTGAGACACCGCATCAAAGGCTTCCCGTCCCGATCGATAGGGATGACGCTATGCATTGCCGTACTGAAGGAGACGAGCATGATTTGGTCCGGAGCAACCTTGCTCTGATCCATCACGTGGCGGACGGCAGTTAACATTGCGACGAAAATCTCCTCCGGATCCTGCTCCGCTACATCAGCCGTAGGGGTATATAACGGATAACCCTCGTTTGCCGTCGCAACAATATTGCCGTTCTCTTCAAATAACACGGCCTTGGTACTGGTCGTTCCTATATCAATTCCGATCATATACGAAATTTGTTCCATCAGATTAACCTTCTCTCCCTGAAAATTTCTGTTTGATTAAAAGACACTGATGAGAAGTATCAGCGCCAAGCCTACGACGGAAAGGATCGTTTCCATCACCGTCCAGGACTTCAACGTTTGCGGGACCGTCATATTGAAAAATTCTTTGACCATCCAGAACCCGGCATCGTTCACGTGAGACAACACAATGGAACCTGCCCCGGTAGCCAGTACGACGAGTTCTACGTTGGCGCCGGGAGTGAGGGCCAGGACGGGCGCTACGATGCCGGCGGCGGTCGTCATGGCGACGGTAGCCGAACCGGTGGCGACCCGAATCAAGGCGGCTACAAACCAGGCAAACAGGATGACGTTAACATGGGCGCCAGTAGCGATTTCCGCAATCGCGCCGCCTACGCCGCTGTTAATCAAGACTTGTTTGAAGGCGCCGCCCGCGCCGATGATCAGGACGATGGTGGCAATCGGCGCGAGACATTCGCTCGTAAAGCGGGAAATTTCATGTTTCGTAAACCCTCTCGAGAAACCGAGGGAGAAGAAAGAGAAGACGACGGCAATGAGTAGGGCCATAATTTCATGGCCGATAAATTCACAGAACAGCGTAATGCTGCTGGTAGCCTGCGGATCGATAATGTCGGCGATCGAGCCGATCAGCATCAAAATGACCGGCAGCAAGATCGTAAACAGCGTAATCCCGAATCCCGGCAGTTTTCGCGTACCTTTTACCGCGAATTGCTCCGCAAGTTCGGCCGGCGGTTCCAGGACGATGCGTTTACCGATGTATTTGCCAAAGATGGGGCCGGCGATGATGGCAACAATAATTCCTACTATAAGAGAATATAAAATCGTTCGTCCCAGATTTGCCCCATAGGCCTCAATGGCGATCATCGGAGCCGGATGCGGCGGAACAAGACCGTGCACCGTGGACAAACCGGCCAAAATCGGAATGCCGATTTGAAGAAGCGACATTTTTGTTTTTCTCGCTACGGTAAAGACAATCGGAATGAGCAGAATCACCCCGACTTCAAAAAAGACGGGAATACCGACGATAAAGCCGACGATCATCATGGCCCAATGGACCCTTTTTTCTCCAAAACGGTCGACAAGCGTATTGGCAATCTGCTCCGCGCCGCCGGATTCGGCCATCATCTTGCCGAGCATGGTGCCCAGCCCGATGACGATCGCTATTGTGCCGAGGGTTCCTCCCAGTCCGCTAGTGATCGAGTTGACCACGTCCAGCGGCTGCATGCCGGCCAGTAGGCCAAGGAGCAATGCGGATATTAACAAGGTAACGAACGGATTCCATTTATATTTGGAGATCAGAACGATAAGAAAAACGATGGTCACCAGGGTCCAAAATAACAAGGTGGCGTTGTGGCTCATGTTGAATAACGTGCTCATGGTGCTCCTCCTTTTATTTACCCCGTGTAACAGGGCTGCAAGCGAAGATGTAGATTCCTTGGAACTACTTAACCCTAGTATGAAGCAAGGATTGAAAATTCATGAATGCGGTTGTCAATGAGCTTTAGGTGATTCCTTCATACTCGTATGCAACGTATTGCGGGAATCCGCGAAATATTCTTCAATTCTTGCCGAGATGACGGCGGGGTCTCTGGACTCCAGCCCTTTAAGCAGTTTGCGGTGCTTATCCACCACATACTTGATTTTGCCTTCTCCTTGAGAAAAAACATCCTCCGTAGTAATCAGCATGACGGTCATTACGATTTGACGGATGCTGGTCCATAAATGCAAAATGCGCGTGTGATTGGCGGAAGTGATAATTAACTCGTGAAAAGACAGGTCTTGATAAGCAAATTCCACGACATCGCCGTACTTGGCGGCCAATTCCATTTTGTCGACGATTTGCTGCAGGCTAGACAGTAACGGAGCCGGATCCTTCTCGGCCAGACGCTGCCAGGCAAAGCTCTCTATGAGATAGCGAACGTCATATAATTCTTCAATCTCTTTCAATTGAAGACCGTTAACGACGGCACCCATCCGCTGCAAAGTAATGAGAGCTTCGCCGGATAGCGTTTTCAACGCTTCGCGAACCGGGGAACGGCTCGTTCCGAAATCCGCGGCAATGCGGTTCTCGGACAGAATTTCCCCCGGCTTAATGGTGCCGTTAATAATTTGAAGGCGCAGCTCGCAGGCGATGGATTCGCCCAAGGAACTGCCCTTCAGCCAGGAAGCAGGAAACTTCATAATATAGTTGATTCTCCTTCTTATTTTGCGGATTCGACCGCATGGCCGCCGAATTCGTTGCGCAAAGCGGCAACCACCTTGCCGTGGAACGTATCGGATTCGAGGGAGCGGTAGCGCATGAACAGGGACAATGCGATCACCGGGGCGCTCGCTTGCAGATCCAGTGCGGTTTCGACGGTCCATTTTCCTTCTCCGGAAGATTTCATGACGCCGCGGATGCCTTCCAGTTTAGGGTCTTTGGAGAAAGCATTCTCCGTCAGTTCCATCAGCCAGCCGCGAATTACGGAACCGTTGGACCAAACGCGGGCCACGTCTTCGAAGTTGTAATCGAACGGACTTTTATCCAGCAATTCAAAGCCTTCCGCGATCGCTTGCATCATGCCGTATTCAATCCCGTTATGCACCATTTTCAGAAAATGGCCGCTACCGTGTTTCCCTGCGTACAAATATCCGCGGTCGACAGCGATATCTTTAAAAATCGGCTCGATTCCGCGGAATACTTCTTCATTGCCTCCGATCATAAAGCAGCCGCCGTGATTGGCGCCTTCAACGCCTCCGGAAGTACCGACATCAAAGAAATGAATGTCGTGGCCGGAACACTTTTCGGCGAGGGCAAGCGAGTCCTTATAGTGCGAATTACCGCCGTCAATGACGATGTCGCCTGGGGCAAGCAACGAAAGCAGCGTATCTACTACCGATTGAACCGCCGGACCGGCAGGAACCATGACCCAAACAATGCGCGGTGTCTCCAGGGAGTGGACAAGCTGCTCCAGACTGGAGGCAGGAATGGCCCCTTCTTTCGCTGCACTCTGAACGGCTTCGCTGTTCATATCAAAGGCTACCACTTCATGGCGATGTTGAAGCAAATTGTGCACGAGGTTGTAACCCATTTTACCTAGTCCGATCATGCCTAATTTCATAAAAAATACACCCTTTCATAAACAAGTATACTTGTATACAACTTACACCTTTCATATTACCTTGTTGTCCGGTCACTGTAAACCTTATTGAAAGCGATTTCCAATTAAAAACAAAAGAAAATCGACAGATTCAATTTACTTTTCCACATGTGTATAACTTTTATGCGGGAGCGAAATACCAAACGGGCTGTGGAAAATTTTTTTGAAATTTTATACACAATGAGGGAGAAGTTGAAAAAAGAAATGCCGGGCTCGGTTGACTTTTCAGAGGGGTTATGGTTAAATGTAAAAAGGCATTTTCTGTGGATATGAAAATGGTAAATATACAGTGATCGATTCCTGTTAAGGGGGTGCAATAAATTGAAACCGACTTTTAAACCAAATGTGAGCAAACGTAGTAAGGTTCATGGTTTCCGTAAAAGAATGAGCACGAAAAACGGCCGCAAGGTTCTGGCTGCTCGTCGTCAAAAAGGTAGAAAAGTATTGAGTGCTTAATGACTGTATGAAGACCACTACGGTGGTCTTTTTTTACATTATATTAAGATACGCTATAGATGATATTTCGCGGTCCCCACAAAGTATAAGGAAGAAACACGGGTGTACAAGCCCGACTTTGTGGGGTTATTTTGTATCGTTTATGCCTTTTGGGATTGGTCTATAATTACAATAGTACTTTTACCCTTCAGGAGCTCAAATCGAGGAGAAAAGCTCGTGCATAGAAAGCTTAGATTAAGAAACCGCGCGGACTTCACCCGGGTTTACCGCTACGGGAAGTCTTTCGCTAACCGTCAACTTGTTGTTTATTATTCGGCCAAACCTGAGATTGAGCGTTTCCGTCTCGGTGTTTCCGCCAGCAAAAAGATCGGCAACGCCGTCGTCCGCAACCGGATGCGACGGATGCTGAAGGAAATTGTACGTCTGCATGAAGTTGAGATAAGGGATCATCTGGATTTGATTCTGATCGTTCGTAACGGAGCCGTTGGAATGGAGTATAAGGAATTGGAGAAAAGTGTGCTCCACGTGTTGCGCAAAGCCTCGCTGCTCAAGCCTTCCGGACGGTAAGCATGCTGGTTTCTTTGTCCATATAATTATGGTATGATTTACAATGATGGATAGGTTTAAGAGAGGGGTTTTGAAGTGTCGCGTATTACGAATAACAAAAGAAAATGGCTTCTCCTCATCCTCGCAATCGGCCTGATGACTTTGCTGGCCGGGTGCGGTACGCAAAGCGCCAATTTTTCAAGCACCACCGAGGACATGGCGAAGAGCGGTTCCTGGTGGACGGCGAACGTCGTTTATTATTTCTCGCTTGCTTTGGATACGTTTGCGGACTGGTTTGGCGGAGCATACGGCCTGGCCATTCTCGTCATGGTGCTGATCGTTCGGACGTTGATTTTACCGCTTACCTTGAAGCAGGTCAAGAGTTCGAAAGCAATGCAAGCGATTCAGCCGGAGATTCAGAAGATCAAAGAGATGTACAAGGACAACCCGGAGAAACAACAGCAAGAGACAATGAAGCTGTTCCAGGAAAACAAGGTAAATCCGATGGCCGGCTGTTTCCCGTTAATTATTCAGATGCCGGTGTTCATCGCTCTATATAACTCGATTTATCATAACTCGGCGATCCGGGACCATTCCTTCTTATGGTTGCAACTCGGTGAACCGGATAAATGGTACATCTTGCCGATAGTCGCTGCATTGACGACGTTCATTCAAACGAAGATGATGTCGAACATGAACCCGAGCAGCATGCAGGGTCCGATGCAGTTTATGATGTTTGTCTATCCGATTTTAATTTTTGTCATGGCCATGAATTTTGCCGCCGCGCTTCCATTGTACTGGATTTTCAGTAACCTTTACACGATTGCGCAAAACTACTTTATTTACCGTAAAAAAGATCCCGTCCTTGTTACTAATAACAATGCAACAAGCTCAGGCTCCTCCGGAAAATCGAAAAAGGGCGGTTCGAATCTAAAAGCCGGGCATCCCGGTAAAGGTGCCAAGGAGGCCAAAAAATCGAAATGAAGAGCATAGTGACGTCAGGAAAAACCGTTGAAGAAGCTGTAAAACAAGGATTGGCCAAGCTCGGCACCACCGAGGATCAAGTCGCCGTGAATGTGTTGGAGCAGCCATCAAAAGGATTCCTGGGGCTGATTGGGGTGAAGGAGGCCAAAGTCGAATTGACTTTGTTATCCGAAACCAAGCCATCCGCTCCGCCGCAAGGAATCTCTTCGGAAGAACGTCCGCCTGTGATCCGGGAGGAGAACGGGGGGAATGTTCATGACGGACAGGATCCTTACGAAGTGGCGGCGTCATTTATCAGGGACGTCGGTGAGAATATGGGCCTCCAAGTAGACGTGGAGATTGTCCATCAGAAAGACAACACCGTCCTCAACATTTCAGGCAATGATCTTGGCGTACTGATCGGCCGTCGCGGACAAACCCTCGACTCGCTGCAGTACTTGGCGAATATCATCGCTAACCGTTATTCCGAGAACTTTATCCGCATCGTTCTGGATGCGGAAAATTTCCGGGAACGGCGGAGAAAAACGCTGGAAGATTTGGCTATAAGATTAGCGGGACGGGTCGTTCGTACCCGTAAGGAAGTTACTCTTGAACCGATGTCGCCGCAGGAGCGCAAAGTGATTCATTCCAAACTTCAGGATCATCCGGAAGTCAAGACCTACAGTAAAGGCGAAGAGCCTAACCGGAGGGTCATTATTTCACTGAAGCAGAGCAAATGATGCATGAAGACGCAATGACGTTTTGCCCCGGCAAAAGTCATTGCTTTTCTTTTATTGTCTCAACCCTCCCAAACCCTCCCTTACCGTAAGGGAGGGCCCCCCGAGGGCCTGCTGCCCTAGGGGATCACCCGCAAACTGCGGGAACGTGGGAGAATAAGAGGCGCTCCTTTGCCGCTGTCCCCTTCGGGGATCGCTTTTGTTGGGTGCGTGGCACGCTTTTCCCCCTTCGGGTACGTCTTACTTTTGGCGCTCCCGGGCTACCTGGCTTGGTGGAGGCACTGCTGCTTTCGAACGCCCCCGGGCTTGCTTTGGCGAAAAGAGTCGCTTGTCGCCCCTTTGGGGCACGCTATACGTATGCGCGCCTGCAGGGGAGCGGAGAGAAACGCCTGAGGTTTTTGACATCTGCTTTGATTAAGGAGGCGCTGTTCCCTTCGGGAATGCGCTGGACGGTGGCGCAATGATGTTTGGTGTCATTTTGGGATGAGCTGAATGCTGGCGCAAAGAGGGCGTAGTCCCCTTCGAGGATGCGCTAGGTTCTGCACATGGTGAATCGTTAGCGTAGCAAGGCCGTTTGAATTCGGAGAAGCGTTAGCGTTCGCCTTTGCAGTCGGATTATGACCACTTTAGATTTTATAAGATCAAATAATCCGGCTGCAACAGCGATCGGAGAATCAAACGGGTTGCGGAGCGGCCGATGATTCACCAATAACTTTATATATTCGAGGTGACAATATATGCTTAGCGATACGATCGCCGCGATTTCAACCGCGGTAGGGGAGAGCGGGATCGCCGTCATCCGTGTCAGCGGACCTGAGGCGATTGCCGAAGTGGGGCGGCTGTTCCGCTCTAAGACTGCTTTGCCTGAGGCGGGGAGCCATACGGTACATTACGGCTTTATCATCGACCCGCAGACGGGCGAGAAATTGGAAGAAGTTCTGGTCTCGTTATTCCGGGCACCCCGGTCGTTTACCACCGAGGATGTGGTGGAAATCAGTACCCACGGGGGCATCATTTCAGTGAAGCGCGTGATGGATTTACTGCTGCAGCAGCGGGATATCCGCCTGGCGGAGCCTGGGGAGTTCACGAAGCGCGCTTTTTTGAACGGGCGGATCGACTTGTCCCAAGCTGAAGCGGTCATCGATTTGATCCGGTCGAAGTCGGACCGGGCGTTCTCGGTGGCACTAAAGCAAGTGGAAGGCGAGTTGTCGCGCAGAATCAACGTGCTGCGCCATACGCTGGTAGAAACGCTGGCCCATATCGAGGTAAATATCGACTATCCGGAGCATGATGTGGAGTCGATGACCACCGAATTCATCAAGACCAAATGCGCCGAGGTGACGGAGGGAATCAATGGTTTGCTCAAAACGGCGAACCAGGGGAAGATCCTTCGCGAAGGGATTACGACAGCCATCGTAGGACGGCCTAATGTCGGCAAATCCTCGTTGCTGAATGCGCTGGCTCGTGAAAATAAAGCGATCGTTACGGATATTCCGGGGACGACTCGCGATGTCATCGAGGAATATGTAACGATTAACAATATTCCTTTGAAGCTGCTGGATACGGCCGGGATCCGAGAGACGATGGACGTCGTCGAACAGATCGGGGTGGAACGTTCCAAAGCGGCCGTATTGGAAGCGGATTTGATTTTATTGGTCTTGAATAGCGCAGAGCCGCTACATGAGGATGAACTGAAATTAATGGAGCAGTTGAGTAGCCGTCCTACCTTGGTGCTTTTGAATAAGATCGATCTCCCTCAGCAATTGGATAGAGCTAAGGTAAGTCATTATTTCCCGGAAAATGCCGTCGTTGAGCTGTCCGCGAAAACCCAAGAGGGCCTAGATCATCTGGAAGAGGCCATCTCCCAATTATTTTTTGGCGGGAAGCTGGAATCCGGAGATTTAACGTATGTCAGTAATGTGCGGCATATTGCCTTGCTTAAGAAGGCAAAGCAGTCTTTGGCGGAGGCATATGAGGCTGCGGATAGCGGAATTCCGATTGATATCATGCAAATCGATGTAGGGCTGGCCTGGGAGCAGTTAGGGGAAGTTATCGGAGATTCGGCGCCGGATGCGCTGATCGATCAAATTTTCTCCCAGTTCTGCTTGGGAAAATAAAATTGCGGTTGAGAGCCTCACGGTCCGGAGATCATGGTATTATGAGGGGGACCAACTTTGGTTTAAATTTGAATTACACGTGTGCGGACACTACACATAGAGTTCACCACTTTAATTGGCAATTACACCTATACGGGTTTGAGAAAAACTCAGGTGGGATCGCCTAATCATTTTTAGGAGGGAAATCAGATGGGTTATGATGCCGGAAACTATGACGTTATCGTCGTCGGCGCAGGCCATGCGGGTTGTGAATCGGCGCTTGCTGCGGCCCGGATGGGCTGCAGCACGCTGATGATTACGATCAACCTGGATATGGTTGCCTTTATGCCGTGCAATCCGTCGATCGGCGGTCCGGCAAAAGGGCATGTTGTGCGTGAAGTGGATGCCCTGGGCGGCGAAATGGGCCGCAATATCGATAAAACGTTCATCCAAATGCGGATGCTGAATACCGGAAAAGGACCGGCTGTGCATGCGTTACGAGCGCAAGCGGATAAATTTTCCTACCAGCATACGATGAAGGAAACGATGGAGAAGGAAGCAAACTTGACGATGCGTCAGGGTCTGGTGGAGGAATTGATCGTCGAAGACGGAAAATGCGTCGGCGTCATTACTCAGACGGGGGCGGAATACCGGGGTAATGCGATCGTGCTGACAACCGGTACTTATTTGCGCGGGAAGATCATCATGGGTGAACTGATGTATGAAAGCGGCCCGAACAACCAGCAGCCTGCGGTGAAGCTGTCCCAAAATCTGAAGGGTCTGGGCTTTGACCTGGTCCGCTTTAAGACGGGGACGCCTCCTCGGGTGCACAAGGATAGCATTGATTTTTCTCAGACGGAAATTCAACCCGGAGACGAGAAGCCGAAGTTTTTCTCCTATGAGACAAAAAGCTCCGACAACGAACAATTGCCTTGCTGGCTGACCTATACTTCTACTGAAACTCATGACATTATTCATAAGAATTTGCATCGGGCACCTATGTTCTCCGGGGTTATTGAGGGAACCGGACCGCGGTACTGTCCTTCTATCGAGGACAAAATCGTGCGTTTTGCCGACAAGCCCAAGCATCAGATTTTCCTTGAACCCGAAGGTAAGAACACGGCAGAGTACTATGTTCAAGGGTTCTCAACCAGTATGCCGGAAGATGTCCAATTGCAAATGCTGCGCTCCATCCCGGGCCTGCAAAATGCCGAAATGATGCGGAACGGCTATGCGATCGAATATGATGCGGTCGTACCGACCCAACTGTGGCCTTCGCTGGAAACAAAACGTCTTCCGGGCCTGTTTACGGCCGGCCAAATAAACGGAACTTCCGGTTATGAGGAAGCGGCGGGTCAAGGGATTATGGCAGGAATCAATGCGGCCCGCAAAGTTCAGGGGAAAGAACCGGTCATTCTCGACCGTTCCCAGGGCTACATTGGCGTTCTGATCGACGATTTGGTGACCAAAGGGACAAATGAACCTTATCGGTTGCTGACTTCCCGTGCGGAATACCGCTTGCTGCTGCGTCACGACAATGCCGATTTGCGGTTGACGCCAATCGGGCATGAGATCGGGCTTATTCCCCACGAGCGGTATGAGTCTTTCCTTGATAAAAAGGAGAAAGTGGAGGCCGAAATTCAGCGCCTTCGGGAAACCAAAGTCCGTCCGACCGAGGTCAATACCATGCTGGAATCGATCGGTTCGGCACCGATTCAGGATGGAAGCAACCTGTTGACCATATTACGGCGTCCTGAAGTGACTTATGCACATGTGGGTAACTTGTATCCTTCCGAAATTGAATTGGATGACGAAATGAAGGAGCAGGTCGAAATTCAGATTAAATACGCCGGATATATCGAAAAGCAGTTGCTGCATGTTGAACGTTTACAAAAAATGGAAAAGAAAAAAATTCCCGATAATATTAAGTATGATGATATTCAGGGGTTGGCGATTGAAGCTCGCCAAAAGCTCGCGAAAATCCGTCCGATTTCCATCGGCCAAGCTTCTCGGATTTCTGGTGTAACTCCTGCCGATATTTCCATATTACTGGTATATCTTGAACATTATAATCGGGTAACTGCGGCGGGAGGGTAATAGATCTTGGATAATATACAATCTCAATTTCATGCCCTGCTGAGTCAGCGGGGAATTGAATTGACTCCTGTGCAATTGGAACAGTTTGAAATATATTACCGGGAACTGGTAGAGTGGAACGAAAAAATGAATTTAACCGGTATTACGGAGCGGGATCAGGTGTACATCAAGCATTTCTATGATTCCGTAACGCTTTCCTTCTATATAAATATCGGGGAGGTCCAAAGCCTGGCCGATATTGGTTCGGGTGCAGGGTTTCCCGGTATTCCGCTTAAAATATGTTTCCCGCATTTAAAGCTGACGATTGTGGACTCTTTGAATAAACGAATCCATTTCTTGCAGAATGTGGTGGACAAGTTGGGGTTGAGTCAAGTGAACTTGCTTCACGGACGGGCGGAGGATCTGGCACGAAAAGAGAACTTAAGGGATTCCTTTGATCTGGTAACGGCTCGTGCGGTTGCTCGAATGTCCGTACTGAATGAATTTTGTCTTCCTTTCACCAAACCAGGCGGAACTTTTGCTGCAATGAAAGGCAGCGATCCTGGAGAAGAGGTTCGTGAGGCTTCCAAAAGCTTGACTGAACTTAAAGGGAAAAATCTTCAAAGTCATCATTTTTCGCTGCCGATGGAAAATTCGGATCGACATATTATACTGGTGAAAAAGATCGGGCCGACTCCGAAAAAATATCCGCGTAAAGCGGGTACACCACTAAAGTCCCCTATTCTGTAACAGTCCAATTACAAATATGTTCCTTAACAAATTGTTCCACGTGAAACAACTTTGTTTAGGAGCTTTTTTTATCTATTATTCCTCAGTACATATTCATAAAATTCATATTTAAGAGAATAGGATTATGGAGAAAAAAGTGGTAGAATAGAGATATCGCTAATTAAATGTCGGGGCAATCGCTTCAACGATGGCTTATCCTAATATTTACTAGCCTAAAGGTGAGAGTATATCTTTTTGCACAACCGCTGTCTGGAGATTTTTTTGCTTTGTGATAACGGTTTATACATAGGGAGTCTTGCCTTAAGCGGGGTTTTTGCAGCCCGAGTGTAATCACATTTTGTTTGGAAGAAAATGTGTTTATAAGGTATGCCCTATGTCACTATGAATTTAGGTGGTAATCTGCGGAATGAAAGAACAATTTTCTAAATTGTTTGGTTTAACCGAACGATCGAACGGTGATGAAGTAAAGCAAATCCCGGTAGGGGACATAGTCGGCAGCCCTTATCAGCCCCGTACCATTTTTGATGATGAAAAAATCGATGAGTTATGCCAAACGATTCGGACTCATGGCATCATTCAGCCGATTGTAGTCCGCTTCCGGAATGAAAAGTATGAGATCATTGCCGGGGAACGTCGTTGGCGGGCAGTCAAAAAATTGGGTATGGAAACCATTCCGGCTATTTTACGGGATTTTAACGATTCCCAGGCTGCTTCAATTGCTTTAATCGAAAACTTGCAGCGTGAAGGCCTTACTGCGATCGAGGAGGCGTTGGCTTATCAGAACCTCATCGACTTGCATCAGTTGACTCAAGAAAGTCTGGCTCAAAGATTGGGCAAGAGCCAATCTACGATTGCAAACAAGATCAGACTTCTGCATTTACCTGAGACTGTAAAAGTGGCGCTCATGGAACGTAAAATTACGGAGCGACATGCCAGGGCGTTGCTTTCTCTCGATTCCGAGGAACTTCAATTTAAAGTGTTGGAAGAAGTCATTTCCAAGGAATTGAATGTTAAACAGACGGAAGCGAGAATTGCCTTCTATAAAGAAGTAGCTAAAAATAAAAAGGCATCCAAACGGATCTCTTTCACCAAAGATGTCAGACTTGCCTTAAACACCATTCGTCAATCGATAGACATGGTTTCGGGTTCCGGCCTTGCGATCAAGACTGCGGAAAAAGATCATGAAGATCATTACGAAATCGTTATTAAAATTCCAAAAAGATAAAGAGGTTTCCTGCCACTGACCCTATCCGGAACAGTTAAGGTCAGTTTCTTTTTGGGTGCTTCATGATAAGTCGCCAGGAACGTTGTGGTCTTTTTGTAGCATCAACTTGGTGGACGCTTGCATAATTAAAAATCTACAAGAAGATTCTTCTATTATATTGAGGTGAAATGGATTGTCTAAAATAATTGCCATAGCTAACCAAAAAGGAGGCGTCGGCAAAACGACGACTTCCGTTAATTTGGGAGCTGGACTTGCATCTATCGGTAAGAAAGTGCTCCTTATCGACATTGATCCGCAAGGGAACACCACCAGCGGGGTAGGAATTAATAAGGCTGATGTAGCCAATTGCATTTATGACGTTTTGATCAATGAAGTTGATCCGAAAGAGGCGATTGCACCAACGGATATTGAAGGCTTGGACATTATTCCGGCCACCATCCAACTGGCAGGCGCTGAAATCGAATTGGTTCCAACCATCTCGCGGGAAGTCCGTTTAAAGAAATCTTTACATCAAGTTAAACACATGTATGATTATGTTTTAATAGATTGCCCGCCATCGCTTGGGATCTTGACGATTAACTCCCTGACGGCTGCGGATTCTGTACTTATTCCGATTCAGTGTGAATATTATGCGCTTGAAGGGTTGAGCCAATTGCTTAATACGGTTCGTCTTGTTCAGAAACATCTCAATACTTCTTTGCAAATCGAAGGGGTATTGTTGACCATGTTTGATGCCCGTACAAATCTGGGGATTCAGGTCATTGAAGAAGTGAAAAAGTACTTCCAGCAAAAAGTATATAAAACCGTTATTCCTCGGAATGTCAGACTTAGCGAAGCACCGTCCCACGGTCAGTCGATCATTACCTATGATCCAAAATCGAAGGGCGCTGAAGTGTATTTAGAGTTGGCAAAGGAAGTGGTTTCCTATGAATAAACGTTTGGGAAAGGGCTTGGATGCTTTGATTCCATCGCTTTCTGTTCAAGACGACGATAAGGTCATTGAAATTCCTCTGAAGCAGCTTCGTGCCAATCCTTACCAGCCGAGAAAAACATTTGACGAAGATGCCATTCGTGAACTGGCGGAATCGATTCGTCAGCACGGAGTCATTCAGCCGATTATTGTACGCAGTGTTTTAAAGGGATATGAAATCATCGCAGGGGAGCGCCGTTTCCGTGCCTCGCAGTTTTGCGGCAATTCCACCATCCCTGCAGTTGTGAGATCATTTTCCGATCAACAAGTTATGGAAATTGCCCTCATTGAAAACTTGCAACGGGAGAATTTGAATGCGATGGAAATCGCTGTAGCTTATCAAGGATTGATGGATCAGTTTCAATTAACCCAAGAGGAGCTCTCCCTGAAAGTGGGCAAATCAAGATCGCATATTGCTAACTTCTTGAGATTGTTATCGCTCCCTGAAGAAGTCAAAGAATATGTTTCACGTGGAACATTATCCATGGGTCATGCAAGGGCTTTGGTCGGTCTTAAAGATGCTGGAAAGATTAAGCAATTGGCAAAGCAGTGTATTGATCATGAATGGAGCGTCCGGGATTTAGAAGATGCAGTTCAACAACTGGATCGGAATAAGCAGGACAAAGTGAAGCCTGTAAATAAAAAGCGTGATCCCTATATGGACGAAGTAGAAGAAAACTTGCGTGAACGATACAAAACTACGGTCAAGATTAAGGCGAATAAAGAAAAAGGCAAGATCGAAATTAATTTTTATAGTAAACAGGATTTGCAACGATTGCTCGATTTGTTGAATTGACAATGACATGTGACATACTCAGCTTTCCTGTAGTCAATGAAGGGCTAGCGCCCTTTATTAGGGAGAAGAGTATGTCATTGTAATCTAGATGGAGAAATCAGGTTGTCGGTAGGAGAAAGAGGGTAATCAATATGAAACAGCAGTCAGCGATCTATTTGGATCACGCCGCAACTTCGTGGCCCAAGCCAGCGAGTGTGGGAGAGGCTATGTTGGAAATACTAAATGGACCTTCAGCCAACTCCGGACGAGGGAGCTATGGAATGGCATTACAAGCCGGGAGGAAAATATTTCAAACCCGTATGCTGCTTGCTCGCCTTTTTCATATTGAAAATCCTAACGATATTGTCTTTACTTCGAACACTACGGAAGCGCTCAATTTAGCAATCAAAGGCATCCTGAAACCTGGTGATCATGTGATAGCTACCATGGTGGAGCACAATTCCGTTAGACGCCCGCTAGAGTACTTGAAGAGAACTCGGGGGATTACCGTCGAGTATCTCGCTTTGAATCAACAGGGAGAAGTAGATCTGGAGAAAATGAAACGAAGCTTCACTCCAAAAACAAAATTGGCCGTGTGCGCCCATAGTTCAAATTTGCTTGGAAGCCTACTTCCCATTGATGAAATAAGCCGGATTGCGCATGAACATGAAGCATTATTGCTAGTTGATGCAGCACAAAGTGCAGGAGGATATCCTATCGATATCCAATCGATGGGGATTGATCTCCTGGCCTTTCCCGGTCATAAGGGATTGTTGGGTCCACAAGGAACTGGCGGTCTATACATTCATCCTAACGTGGATTTGGAACCGCTGCACCATGGTGGCACCGGCAGTCAGTCCGAAGCCTTGGAAATGCCGCAGGTGCGGCCTGACCGCTATGAAGCCGGAACCTTAAATGCAGTAGGCATAGCTGGGTTGGGAGCCGGAATCAAACATGTAATGGAACTGGGTGTAGAACGGATTTATAACCATGAGTGGCTGTTGACGCAACAACTAATGGCTCATTTGGGAGAAATGCCAGGCATATCGTTGTTGGGCCCTGAACTTGGGAATCCAAGAACCGGAATAGTTGCGTTTACAGTCCATAATTTTGATGCATCGGATGTCGCTTTTCAGTTGGATCGTAAATTTGGAATTGCCGTGAGAGCGGGGTACCACTGCACCCCTCTGGGACATATAACGGCTGGAACAACAGCGGGTGGAGCCGTGCGTGCTAGCGTGGGATTTACGACGACGACGAAGGACATCGAGGCACTCGTTTCCGCCATACAATTCATCATAAAGTGAAACATAGGGGAGAGCAGGCATGCAGGAGTGGAATGAACTCATCTTGGATCAGTTGGTCTGGATTATAGGTGGATTGGCGGTTCTAGTTTTTTGGCTGCTAATTTGGAATTTTGTTCAAGGCGGAAGATTGAGAAAATTACGCAAAAAATACGAATTGATGATGGCTGGAACCGGTGTTGATGATTTGGAAGGCTTGCTGATTGATCTGAAAAATGGACAAGGAAAAATAGAAGATATCCAGTCCGAGCAGCAGCAGCAGATTGCAAAAATCAAAGCCTTGTTGCCTAAGCAAAAGGCGAAGGTTGGAATCAAACGGTATAACGCTTTTGGTGAACGCGGGAATGAACTGAGCTTCTCCGTTGCCTTCGTGGATGATCAGAAGGATGGGGTCGTCATAACCGGGTTATACAGCCGGGACGGATCTTATGTTTATGCCAAATCTCTGATCAGAGGAGAGTCAACGCATGCACTTTCACCGGAAGAGATCGAAGCTATTTCTCTCGCCGGACTAGGGGAATAAAGCCTTTATTCCACTCTTTGATCGCTGTGTGAATGCTGCTGGAAATTATTTCCGACAATCGCATAACGAGACTGAGCCGAGTGTTTTGCAGTACGAAGTATTCCATAAAGCCGCCGACATTGACGATTCCCGTAACATGGATATCGCCGACCGGCGGTAGTTCTTTATTTACGCCTGCACCTGGACGAAGAGGTCCCTGCACGACCTGAATGGAACCTACGCTTGTGGTTTGGCCAAGGCAGGCATCGATTCCTATAATGAAGGGATTCGTGAAAGAGTTATTGATTTTTTCAAGCGTATCTTTTAAATTCATGGCATGAACCGGTTCTTCGAGTGTCCCGTAAAGGTGGAAATGGCCGAAATGATTCAGCTTGGAAAGCGCCGTTCCGACAAGCGGACCGAGGCAGTCACCGGTGGAACGATCGGTACCGATGCATACAATTACTATATCCTGGCCGGGAGATACCTTGGCAAAATGCAGGAGCAAGCGGTGAATGATGGCAGAATCAATGCCGGGCTCGGTATGTGGAATTTTTAAGTAGGGGATATCTTGCTGTCCCGGTACTGTGGGCTGTATCTGCGACATATAATCTTCCTTTCCTGATTATAGAACGATTATTTAGGGTCGACGGGTTAAATTTTGAAATATTATTAGTTAGTATATGGAAATTAATGAAGTTATATACTCGGACTAAAGTCGCATAGAGGGGGGAGATGGGGATGGACGATTGGCTGGTCATGGCCTTTGATTCGACGCAGCAGGCGCTGAGAGCTGAAATGCTGCTGGAGTATGCGGAAGTGGAGATTGATTTATGCCCGACTCCCAAGGAAATTACGGCAGGCTGCGCCTTATCCATTCAATTTCCGCAAGAATCTCTTGGGCAAGTAAGAGAGATTGTTATCCGCGAAACCGTGGAAATACGGGGGATCTTTTCCCGAGTGGACGGAGCCTACGATAACATCGGTTTGGAGGAGGAGACGAGATGAGAGGCTGGCTGATTGAGCAGAGTACTGAGAATGCTATCGAAGCTGCGATTACCTGGAAAGATAAGATGTGGGACTGGTTTACAAATATGGAAATGTGGGAACGTGTAATGTTCTCCGGGCTTCGGATTATTCTTATTTTTTTGTTGACGCGATTATTTGTAAAAATTGTCTTCCGAATCATTGACCGGTCCTTGGAGCGTCGGGAAAAGGGGCGTCTGCAGGTGAATCCCCGCAGATTCATCACGGTAGGGGAGTTGCTGAAAAATGTAACCTCGATTACGAGTAATTTTATTATGATCATGCTAATTTTGGGTGAGATCGGGGTTGAGTTAGGTCCGTTATTGGCTGGGGCCGGCGTACTCGGACTGGCGATCGGGTTTGGCGCACAAAGTTTAGTGAAAGATGTGATTACCGGCTTTTTTATTATTTTGGAGGATCAATTTGCGGTGGGCGACGTGATACAGACCGGTACCCTAAAAGGAACCGTTGAAATTATCGGCCTTCGTTCCACACGGCTTGTCAGTTGGACAGGCGAAGTGCATATCATACCGAATGGAATGATTACCAATGTGACCAATTTTTCGCTTGGCAATGCCTTAGCGGTCGTGGACCTGCCGTTCAGCAATACAAGAAAGCTGGAGGATACGCTGGAATTGTTAAAAAGGGCCATGTTGGAGTTGAAGGAAAGCAGCGAGGAAATTGGTCAGGTTCCGAGTGTGATGGGCGTACAATCGCTTACAGCAAGCGAGTACGTAATCCGTATCGCCGTGGAGTGTCTGCCGGGCGTCAGGGCGAACGTGGAGCGTCAGATCCAATTATACGCTAAAGAGGCCCTCGAGGAGGAAGAAGAACTCAGACTGGCTGCGGAAGCCGGAAAACAGCAGGGTCAGCAACCGGGTTAATTAAAGGAGGGGAAGAGATGGAGCGGAAATCATTTCAATTGGGCGATATCGTATTAATGAAAAAAAACCATCCTTGCGGGAGCAATGAGATGGAAATTATCCGAATGGGGATGGATATCCGGATTAAATGCGTTGGTTGCAAACACAGCGTACTCGTTCCTCGAGCTAAGTTTGAAAAAAATATGCGCAAGGTTTTGCGATCCTCGACTCAGGATCCAAACCAAGCCGGCGGAACGGAAGACCCGCTTAATTAATTGGTCTAGCCGACGGAGCGGGGCTGCTGACTTCAGTTCAATCTGAAAAAAAGCACCGCTTCCGGCCGCCTTATTGCTATTAAGGTTAGGTATTGCAATCAGTAAAAAATCATGTTACAATCATTCTTGCTTGCTGTGGAGAGGTACCCAAGAGGCCCAAGGGGGTTGACTCGAAATCAATTAGGCGTCGCAAGGCGTGCGTGGGTTCGAATCCCACCCTCTCCGCCACTAATACTAATGATTAAACCTTCTGCGTGAATAACGCGGGAGGTTTTTTTGTGCTTATGGGAAAATAAACTGAATCAGAAAAGGACCCTTGCGGGTCCTCATTCTGGTCGACGGCTTGCTTAATTTGGAATTCTTTTCTCACAACCCCAGAAACGGTCGATGTGTGCGTAGGCAGCCCGGCTTAAAGAAGAGGGGTCTTCACTAACCCGAGATCTTGGCTTCTTAAAGAAAGTGAATAAGACTCCTGAAAAATGTTGCTCGCTGATACCTCCAACGGAACCACACCTCTCTTTGGCAACGCCGTCTAATTGTATTATGTGCAGGTTCGCAAGTTCTATGCACGGTTTCGATATTTAATTTTCGAGAGCGTAAATATTAGTGTACTCGGGCTTTTTCGGCTTTTTTCCATTTCCGGTTCTTTTTCGAGGTATCCGGGAAAGTGTCGCCTCGCTCCAGGGTCACGCGCTGGGGATCTTGGATTTGGGTATGGAAGCTGCGCGCTTCGCCAACCTCCACATAAATACCGGGATTAGGCGCCTTGTCTCCCGGTTCGAACTCGGTTTGTTCGCCCATCTTTCTATTCCTCCTTTCCGTCCCCAAAGAGGGGAATCAAGCATATTGTTTGTAACGTGGACTTAATCATGTACCGGCTCGAACCGATAATTATTTACAGACATAAAGAATGGGGAGGATGATTGAACATGGGAAAGCGCATGAGGGGATTAGTCGTTATGGTCGTCATGGCGCTCGTTATTCCATTTTTGCCTATATCGGTTCAGCCGGTTCAGGCCATTGGAGAAAGGATTGACATTTTCACACAACGAAATGGAGATAACTCCATCTTGGTTGAGGGATTGGCTGAAGCTTCGACCGTGAATATCGAATTAAGGGACGAGGACGAGAAAACTTTTTATTCCGCTACGGTACAGGTAAATAATGAAGGTTATTATCAATTAATTACGCCTTCCTTTAAAGAAGAGGTGTTCAAGGAATCCAGGTTCTCCAAATACAACTATGGCGTAGGGGTTTACGTGAGCGTGCCGGGAGGCGCACAAGCGGCCACTTCCTTGCAGGATTTCCGGGATCGTTACGAATCGCCAAGTCCCTACGAAAAGTATCGCGAGGGCTACCAAGAGCAGAAACCGGTGAAGTTTGAACAATATGGCGTCGGATCGCAAGCGCCTATCGCCAAAGAACCAACGCAGCTAAAAGCCGTAGCTTCACCCGTCTCTGTTGCCGCAAGCGAAACTCACACCTTGGCGCTTGGAAAGGATGGCAAGCTATATGGCTGGGGCAAAAACACGAGTCGCGAAATCAATGAAAGCGAAATGCCGGTGCTTCCGCCGACGCTGATTACAACCGACAAAACGATTAAAAAGATCGAGGCGGGGGAGAAGTTTTCCTTATATATTACAACGGACGGAGAGTTATATGGTTGGGGCGATTTGAATTATTTGGGCGTCAAAACGATTATAGGAAAACCGACCAAAATCACATTGATCAGCGAGCCGATTACCGATATGAACGCATTTAACCGCGGAGTCGCACTCTTGACCAAATCGGGGAATGTTTATCAATTGGGAGGGGTTGGCTGGGCCAATGATGAGGCTCGCGAATTCGTCCATAATCATTACAGACAGATATTGATAAAGGATGCGGTTTCGGTATCTATGAGTAATATGAAAGGTTATGCGTTGAAAAAGGATGGAACGCTATGGACCTGGAACAATTCGATCGTGGAAGGGCAGACAACCCAAGCCGAACAAATCGCCGGGTTCAAGGACATCCAAAAGTTCGATGCCGCGAATACGAATGATGAATATATCATTGCGGTAGACAGCAAGGGCGAATTGTGGGGATATGGAGACAATTCGGCGAGACAGCTTGGACAAAAGGTTCCTTCCAAATTGGACAAGCCAACGAATATTACGAATATGGCGCTTAGATACAACAAGCAAACGGGCTGGAGCGCGGCTGGCAAGAAGCTGAAGTACACAGAAGTTTCTTTGAACGTGAACGGCGTTTTGCTTCTGACCGAGAACCACGAAATGTTGACCTATAATACATATCCGCGTCTGGGTGACTTGAATAAAAGCGTAAGTTATATCGAAAATACGAGTCGGAACATTTATTGGATCAGCGGCGGCAAATTGTGGGTGTGGGGGTATGGTAACGAATACGGTCAACAAGGAATCGGAGTCAAAACGAAGTAGATAATTGAAGCGCATAGCAGTATTTTTTGGGTTCTTGCGCAGCGGCTTTCGATTTGATATACTACTATGGTGCGAGTTTAGACTCGTTCCTTGCTCCCAAGGCTAACAAATTGGGGGCCATAGTCCACAAGGAGGTGAACCAGATGCGCAAATATGAAGTGATGTACATTATTCGTCCTGACGTTGAACAAGAAGCTGTTCAAGCTACAGTCGAAAAATTCCAAGGCATCATCCAAAACGGCGGTGAAATTACAAAGCATGACGTAATGGGCAAACGCCGGCTTGCGTATGAGATTAACAAGATCCGTGACGGAGTTTACGTACTCGTGAACTTCACAGCTACTCCAGAAGTAGTTGCTGAGCTCGAGCGGATTCTGAAGATTTCCGACGAGGTTATCCGTTATCTCATTACAAAAGACGTTGCCTAATCTTCAAGTTTTGTAAAACACGAAGCCCGAAGGAGGGGATTTGATTGTTGAACCGTGTCATTCTGATCGGACGTCTTACCAAGGATCCGGAGCTGCGTTATACGCCATCCGGTGTAGCGGTCACTCAGTTCACGATTGCCGTGGACAGACCCTTTACCTCGCAAGGCGGAGAACGCGAAGCGGATTTCATCCCGGTCGTAACCTGGAGACAGCTCGCCGAGACATGCGCAAACTACTTGCGCAAAGGTCGTTTGACGGCTGTGGAAGGACGTATCCAAGTACGGAATTACGAGAATAACGAAGGTAAGCGGGTATACGTTACCGAAGTCATTGCCGATAATGTCCGTTTCTTGGAGTCGAACCGCGAAGGCGGAGCAGGTGGCGGAGGTCAGCGTGAGGAAGCAGCTCCATTTGGAGGCGGCGGCGGTGGCAATACCGGACGCAGCAGCAATTTACCGCGCGGCAATCAAAATGATCCTTTCTCCGATGACGGGAAACCGATCGATATTTCGGATGACGATTTGCCATTTTAATAACGGAAAGGACTGAAAAGCATGAGCTTCAAACAAAGAGAAGGCGGAGACGACAAAAGACCGGCTCGCCGCGGCGGCCGCAACAAACGTCGTAAAGTGTGCTACTTCACTGTGAACAAAATTACTCACATTGATTATAAAGATATTGAGCTGTTGAAGAAATTCATCAGCGAACGCGGCAAAATTT
The DNA here is from genome assembly GCF_003337355.1 of Fontibacillus phaseoli. Lineage (GTDB taxonomy): Bacteria > Bacillota > Bacilli > Paenibacillales > Paenibacillaceae > Fontibacillus > Fontibacillus phaseoli. The sequence goes on from NZ_QPJW01000014.1 coordinate 35,445, forward strand.
TGCCACGTCGTGTAACGGGTACAAGCGCGAAATACCAACGTCTGTTGACTGTAGCTATCAAACGCTCCCGTCAAATCGCATTGCTTCCGTATACTACGGAGTAATCGTCAGAGACAAACAGAGACAGCCTGATCCATTTGGATCGGGCTGTTTTTTGCATTTTCGGGACAAAAGTACTGTGCACCAGGGTTATACAGAATGGGGAAGGTCATGAAAAATATGGGTACATGACGAATTGTGTCATGTTGAAAGGAGGTATAAAATACCTTAAAAAGATATTGACGTAAGGTTAATTAACATGTATTATTTACAATAATTAAGTTGGATATTTTCCCCAGATTGCAAGGGGTTCGACTCACTTCTCTTATTAACCACTGGTTTATATTTTGGCGCTTTGACGCTTTATCTCATTAACATAAGTTATACACTGTGGTTAATCTTCTTTCATTTTCCTCATAAGTTCACATATATGATTAGGTTAAACAGTAATTTCCAATATACTTCTGAGTTTGCCACATCCTCAATATCACTTCTAAGATTCTAATATTTAATGTAGGTCGCACTATTTTCAGCGCTATATTTTACTGTGCCGCTTCTAGCTTTTAAGAGGTTTATTTTATTGGAAACTACGCCTAAGGTTGCGTCCGATTTCGTGTAGGAGATCGCTGTACCGACCCATGGCGACAGTTATATAAAGAAGCAATGGCCCGTATTTACAAGGGGGGATTGAGGAGAGGGACAGGGTTATTTTCTACCGGCAAGACGGCTTTACTGTAAATAGTATCTACATAATCTGAAGGAGGAGTCTTGGTAATGAAGGAAAAAAAGATGAATTGGTGGTCTGTTCTGCTTATAGTATCTTTGATTGGAATTTTATTTACGGGCTGCAGCACGAATAACAACGCAGCCACTCCTGCTCCGGCGGAGAATAACAAAACCAACGAGCAAAAAACAAATACAGAGGCCCCTCCAGCGGCTGATGAGCCGGTTGACGGTGGAACGATTACGCTTAGTACATTCTCTGATATCGTAAGTCTTAATCCTATTTTTATTAACGATACTTCTTCTGGCGACGTGGCTCAATTCCTGTTTGCAAAACTGTATGATTTGAACCGTGAAGGGAATGTAACTGCGGAACCGTGGTCGCTTGCTGCTGAAGCTCCGCAAGTATCTGAAGACGGCAAAACATACACTGTTAGATTGAAAGATTCGGCGAAATGGAGCGACGGTAAACCGGTAACGGCGGATGATATTATCTTTACGATTGATACGGTCCGTAATCCGGATGTGGGTGCTCCTGGCATAAGCCTTATGGATAAAGTGGATAAAATTGAAAAAGTGGACGACAAAACCGTAAATATTACATTGAAACAAGTGTACGCTCCGTTCCAATACTCGTTGGTAACCGAATTGGTTCCAGCCCATGTATTGAAAGATGTTCCTGTAAAAGAACTTCAAGCAAATGCTTATGGTACCGATCCGGCGAAGACGGTAACAAGCGGACCATGGAAATGGACGGCTTGGAAGGCCGGCGAAAGTCATACCATGGATGCGGACCCGAACTATTGGGGCGAAGTGAAGCCGCATATCGCGCAAATCTTCTATAAAATTTATGCGGATCAAAACACCGAGGTTCAAGCACTGTTGAAAGGCGATACCGACCATATTAGCGCCATTCCGGTAACCCAAGTTGAAGCGGTTAAAGCTAATGACCAAATCGATATTATTCAAAAGCCGGGCGCGCAATATGAATATCTCAATTTTAACTTTGATCCGAAGAACTTCCCGGACAATTACGGCTTGTTTGAAGGACAGAAGACAAGACAGGCAATTGCTCACGCATTGAACCGTCAAGGCATGGTCGATAACATTCTTAAGGGTGTCGGCGCTCTGATGAACGCACCATTCCTGCCGGATACATGGGCGGATCCAAAAGAAGCAGCCGTAAACTATGATTACAATGTTGAAACAGCTAAGAAGCTCTTGGCTGAGGACGGATGGGTTGCCGGTAAAGACGGCATTCTCGAAAAAGACGGCCACCGCTTCTCGTTCGAACTTCAATATAATGCGGGGAACAGCCGCCGTGAACAAGTAGCGGCCGTTATTCAACAGAACCTTAAAGATGTTGGTATTGAAGCAACACCGAAGGGTATCGATTTTGCAGCCTGGATCGATCAAAACGTTACTCCGGGTAAATATCAGGCGTTGCTGTTAGCCTGGTCGCTGAATACGCCGGATCCCGACTCGGAGAGCGTATTCTCCTCGAAGTACTTCCCGCCGACTGGACAAAACAGCGGTTGGTATAAGAACGAAAAGCTGGACCAACTGTGGATAGACGGATATTCGACCGTAGATCAAAATGAACGGAAAGAAATTTACAAGGAAGTGGCCAAAGAAATTTCCACTGACCTGCCATACGTATTCCTCTATCAATATGGTCAGGCTATCGGCACAGGACCTAGAGTTCACTGGGCTGAAGAAGACCGGCCGGAACCATCGATCGGTTACGGACAATACTTCCATGCGATTAAATGGTGGGTAACCGATAAGTAACGGATAAGGAAATAGAATCACCGGAGGGGAAAGAGAAATGTCTCTTTCTCCTTCTCCTTTAGGAGAAATGTTCATACGGAGATTCTATACCTTGCAAATTATTAGGGGGAAAGAACGATGACAGAATATCTGGTCCGTCGCTTGTTACAATCGGTGTTGGTCATTTTTTTAATTACGGTCGCCACGTTTCTTCTGATTCATGCTGCTCCCGGCGGCCCCACGCAAGTGATGCTCTCCCCGGGTTTATCGCCTGAAGCGATGGCTCAACAAAAAGCAAATATGGGCCTGGATAAACCTTTGCCAGTGCAATATGCAAAATGGGTGGGCAACCTGCTCCAGGGAGATTTGGGCTATACTTTTAAAAATCACATCCCGGTAGGCGATTTGTTGTGGCCGCGGATGATGAATACGCTGATATTAATGGGGGTTGCTTGGTTTGTCTCGCTGGTAATCGCCATTCCTTGGGGGATTTACAACAGTACAAGGGAATATGGATTGTCCGACCAGACCTCATCCTTTATTTCATATCTAGGGTTTGCCATGCCGAGCTTTTGGTTCGGGATACTGCTTCAGCAGTGGCTGTCGTTAGGGCTGGACTGGTTCCCGCTTTCGGACATGCACTCCAGAGGCAAAGAGGGTGACATCGGCGACCTGTTCATGCACCTTGTATTGCCGGTTTCGGTGCTTGCCTTAGGTTTTCTTGCTTCCTATATGAAATACGCGCGCGCCAGTATGCTGGAAGTGCTGGATCAGGACTATATCCGGACCGCCCGTGCTAAAGGGGTCAAAGAACGGAAGGTGGTCTTCCGGCATGCGCTCCGTAATGCGTTGATTCCGATCATTACCGTAATCGGGCTTGATTTGCCGATTCTGGTTGCGGGAGCTGCCCTGACGGAGAATGTTTTTAACTGGCCGGGCATGGGAAGGTTTTACGTGGAGAATGCCCTGGCCCGTGAATATTCCGTGCTGATGGCGATTACGATCGTTACGGCTGTGATTGTTATTATCGGTAACCTGTTAGCGGATATTTTGTATGCCGTGGTCGATCCTCGAGTCAAACTCGGTGGAAAAGGGGGAAAAGCGGCATGAGTGAAATGAAAGTGGAAGTTCATGCAGTCACTGGAAATGATCCTTTGCTTTCCGTCCCAACCGGACTACCCCCGGAACCTCGTGATCCATCGACGGAAAAACTCTCCAAGCGGCCTCCGGGTCCGTGGAGAATGCTTTGGAGTAAATTTTCCCGAAATCCTTATGCGATGACCGGGCTTGTGGTACTGACCTTTTTTGTAGTAATGGCCTTACTGGCCCCTTGGATTGCGAAATACGATCCTTCCCGGATCGATATGATGTTTCCGAATTTAAAGCCTGGTACGGATGGACACTTACTGGGCACAGATGAGTTGGGCCGCGATATTTTTACGAGACTGCTCTATAGTGCGCGTATATCTCTCTTGATCGGGTTTTCCGTAGCGCTGACATCGGTTATTATCGGCTCTATTGTAGGAGCTATATCCGGTTATTTCGGCGGGTGGATCGATACGATATTTATGAGATTTGTTGACGTCATGAACTCGGTACCGACTCTGTTCCTGAATATTCTCGTACTTGCGATTTTCAGCTCGGAAATTAAATATATGATTATGATTTTGGCACTTACGAGTTGGATGAGCATTGCGCGTCTGGTACGGGGAACCTTCCTGCAGCTTCGGGAAATGCAATACGTCGAGGCCGCACGGGCCATCGGGGTGTCGAGCTGGGGCATCATCTTCCGCCACTTGCTTCGCAATGCGAGCTTTCCGATTATCGTAAACGCCACCTTGATGGTAGGCAGTGCCATTTTGAGTGAATCGGCATTATCCTGGCTTGGTCTCGGCATTCAAGCTCCCGCGACAAGCTGGGGGGTTATGTTGAGTAATGCGCAGGAATTTATGCTGGTTGATAAATTGCAGGCCGTATATCCAGGCCTATGTATTCTGTTAGTCGTGCTCGCAGTCAACTTTATCGGCGACGGGATCAGAGATGCGCTTGATCCTCGGCAAAGTATGAGCAAAACCCGGAGGAGGCTAAAACAATGGCGGAAAAATTACTCGAAATCCGGAAACTGACGGTTGGATTTGTAACCGATAAAGGACTGGTTAAAGCCACCGATGAAATTTCGCTGTCCATTGGCCAGGGGCAGACCGTATGCCTTGTCGGCGAATCCGGCAGTGGAAAGAGCGTCACCTCGCTCGCCGTGATGCGGCTGATCGACTATGCGGGCGGAGTGATCGCGGATGGGAGCATACAGTATCACGGGCAGGATTTGACCGTGAAAAGTCAGGAAGAAATGCGACATATCCGGGGTAACCGGATCGCCATGATCTTTCAGGACCCGATGTCATCGCTGAATCCGGTGTTTACGGTCGGAGAGCAAATTGCTGAAAGTTTACGCCTGCATCAAGATATGAGCGGCGACAAAGCCTGGAATGCAGCGGTCGACATGCTGCGTATGGTCGGGATTCCGGCACCGGAAATTCGTGCCAAACAGTATCCGCATGAACTTTCCGGCGGGATGTGTCAGCGTGTCGTTATTGCGATCGCCCTGGCGTGTAAACCCGAGCTGCTGATTGCCGACGAACCGACAACGGCGCTCGACGTTACGGTACAGGCGCAGATTTTGGATTTGCTTCGTAAGCTACAGTCCGAGCTTGGGATGTCTATTTTGCTGATCACCCATGATATGGGGGTTGCGGCGGAAATGGCGGACCGCGTAGCGGTGATGTACGCGGGAGCGATTGTAGAGGAAGGACCCGTGGAGGAAATTTTCAGCCATCCGAGCCATCCCTATACGATTGGATTGCTGCAATCGATTCCAGGATTCGAAGGAGAGCGGGGCAGAGAACTGTATACGATACAGGGAACGATTCCGCCGATTGGTCAGTTGCCGACAGGCTGCCGCTTTAATCCGCGGTGTCCGCACGCAATGGATATTTGCCGCGAAAAGGAACCTTTCGACTTTTTGGTAGGGGAAGATCATCGGGCCGCCTGCTGGCTGTTTGAAGATCGGCCGGTGGCGCTTGTGGATGGTAGATGCGGCAGAGATGAGGTGAAGCGCGCATGAGTACGGAAACCGAAGTGAAAAATCCATCGGCTGCCGGTGTAGCGGCGGCTGAAGAGATATTAATCGATGTCCGGAATCTGAAGAAATATTTTCCGATTCACAAAGGGCTGCTGAGTCGGGTAGTCGGCCAGGTTAAAGCGGTGGATGATGTGTCCTTGACGATCAAAAAGGGCGAGACCTTCGGACTCGTCGGGGAATCCGGCTGCGGCAAATCTACGCTGGGGCGGGTCATTCTGCGGCTTCAAGGCGCGACCGAAGGCGAAGTGTTGTTTAACGGTCGGGATATTCATGAGATGAGCGGGAAGGACCTCAGGGAACTGCGCGAGGAGATGCAGATTATTTTCCAGGATCCGTTCGGGTCGCTGAACCCGCGTTTTCTGGTAAAAGACATTATCGGGGAGCCGCTGCGCGTTCACCGGAATATGTCAGGGAAAGAAATTGATGAACGGGTCGTAGAATTGATGGAAATGGTAGGCTTGGATGCTTCCCGCCGCAACCGGTATCCGCATGAATTTTCCGGCGGACAGCGGCAGCGGATCGGCATTGCACGGGCCATTGCGTTGCATCCACAATTCATTGTGGCGGATGAAGCGGTGTCCGCACTGGACGTATCCGTTCAATCGCAGGTCATCAATCTGCTGATGAAGCTGCAAAAAGAATTGGGTCTCACCTTTTTGTTCATCGCTCACGGTCTTAATGTAGTCCGGCATATTTCCGACCGGGTCGGCGTCATGTATCTGGGCAAGATGGTGGAAGTGGGGGAAACGGAGACGCTGTTTGCCGCCCCTTTGCATCCATATACAGCCGCATTGCTGTCAGCCATTCCGAAGCCGACGCCGGGCCGCCGTCAGGAGCGGATCGTTCTTCAGGGCGATGTGCCGTCACCGGCCAATCCGCCTTCGGGATGCCGCTTTCATACGCGCTGTCCGTTGGCGCAAGCGAAATGCTCCCAAGTGGAGCCGTTGCTGGAGGAAATCATGCCAGGCAGACAGGCGGCTTGTCATTTTCCGCTGGTCAAAGGCGATTCCTGAGTAGCGCCGACTTCAAGAAAACGGAAGTCCGAAATTATAAAAAACCCGTCTCCTCTTTAAAATGGGGGGCGGGCTTTTTTGCCTAATCCGCGGTATTATCTTGTGCACATTTTAGTCATAAATGGGGGATTTTTCGGTGCGTGCCATTAAACGGAGGCGGTAACTTTGTTGTACCGAAATTCGTCTATATGGTATAGTACGAAACGGTAGGGTATTTATTCAATGAGTAGAGTCGTACATTTTTAATAAGAAATAATCAACACAGATGGAGGCATATGATGAAACAAAGAGATAAAAGGGTAAAGAAGAAAGGGAGCCGGGGAAAAAAGCTCGCGATCGTGCTGACGATCCTGGTGATCCTCGGGGCGGGAGGCTACGCGTTCCGCAAACCGTTAGCTGTGATGGCGTTTGACTTATTCCTTTCCGGCCAGGTGGAGAAGAAGCTGGAGAAATCTTATTCACCGCTGGAGGGAGAGCAGCCGAAGCCGGTAGTCAAGGAGCAGAAGATGGAGCCGTTCAGCGCTCTTTTGCTCGGGGTCGACCAGCGGGCGAATGAACCGGCCCGTTCGGATACGATGATTTATGCGATCATTCGTCCGGAGGAATCCAAAGTGCTGCTCGTCTCGATCCCGCGGGATACGTACACGGAAATCGTCGGCAAGGATAAGGAAGACAAGATTAACCATGCTTATGCGTTCGGCGGCGAGAAAATGGCTAAGGATACCGTCGAAAACTTACTCGGCAGTCCGGTCGATTACTATGCGGCCATCAACTTCGAGGGGTTGCGGAAAGTAGTTGACGCGCTTGGCGGTATTGAACTGCCGATCACGAAAGATATCGTAAACAAGCAGAAGGACCATGAGAAGTTCACGATCAAGGCGGGTAAACCGCTATATGATGGTCAAGAAGCATTGAACTTCGTCCGGTACCGCGAGGATAGCGATTTTAACCGGACCAAACGGCACCAGGTATTTTTGAACGCCATTGTGGACCGGATGCTGAAGCTGGATCAAGTATCGAAGATTCCGGATCTGATGGATATGCTGGGCGAGAATTTCAAAACCGACATGATGCCGAGTTATATTATCGATCTCTCGAAGAAAGTGTTGCTGGGAGACGCCCCATCCATTAAAGGGTTTACCATTATGGGGGAAGGCTTCCGCAAGAATGGCGTATACTATGATGCGGCCGATGAAGAAGATCTTGAATTTGCCAAACAATTGATCGCCAGTTGGAACGATCCAGATACGGACCCGGACCAGTTGTTGATGCCGGATGCGCGTGAGAAAGCCGCTGAAGAAGCGGAGATAGAGGGTAGCAAGGAATCTGCGGAAAGAAAACCTGCGGAAACGGTCCAGGCCAAATAATTATCAGCTATTATTCCATAATTCACTGACAACGACCTAGCAATCATACATTCCGCAAATCCTTCGGCAGTCCGGTATACCGGCTGCCGATTTCGCGCCATTTGACGGAACAGGAGACATCCTGAAACGTACAAACAAGTGTAGAGGAACGGATAACAAAACGAAACATGGATTTTTCTGATCTCCGACAGGAAGGTTAATAGGGTAGAGGAGGAACTTATTCTCATGAATATCGCGTTTTTTTTACTGCCGAAAAATGATGTCGTTACGGTAACGCTGGATTCGACTTTGCGGCAGACGCTTGAACGGATGGAATTCCACAGGTACTCGGCGGTGCCGATTCTCGGCCGGGACGGAGTATACGTCGGGACGGTCACAGAGGGCGACCTGCTGTGGTATATGAAGAATTCGGAAGGCAAGATTACTTTTGAGACCGCTTCAAAATTCCACTTGCGGGATGTTCCCCTCAAGATGGAAATCAAGCCGGTATCCATCGATGCCGATATGGAAGACCTGATCAATTTGGCGAAAATGCAAAACTTCGTGCCGGTGGTGGATGATATGGGGCGTTTTATCGGTATCGTTCGCCGCAGCCAGATTATTGAGTATTGCGAAAAATTCGTGACCCGTGACGCCTCGTTACCGAAACCTTAAGAGGACTCCGTATAAACAATAAATCCGGACGGAACCCCCGCTGTAAAAACTTGCTGCTCCCGTTTGCGTCCCTTGGTGAGCTTGCTTTATGCTATAATGTAGAATAAAGCTTTTCGGGGAGGGTGGAAGCTGTCGGCCATGCAAAGGGAAATGGATGTAGCCAAACGAGCTAAAGTGATCGAGTGGCTAAAAACCGAAGTTGTCGATCACGTATCCCGTTTATTCAAAGCATTGTGGGAAGGCAGCACGACACGGATAACGGACAGTCTTGCCAGCCTGATCGTCAGCAGTTACATACTGGGACGCAGACTGGGTGTTTCCTATCGGGAGTTGGATGAAGCCATCTTGGAGAAGTTGAAAAAGCACAAACAAGAAGGGCACCAACTAGAGGATTGGTATCAGGATATATCTACATTGGAAGAACATATGCGTAAGAGGTGAACCCATTTGAAGTTGCGCTGGACATCGGTGGCTTGGAGCGTCGTTTATCTGCTGCTCCTGTTGTCACTCGCTACTCCGCTTACCGTCGTCACGGCTTTTTTTCTGATTGTGCCTGGCGTCCTGTTGTACACTACTTTATCGGCCAAAGCGTTTCTGCTTCATACTGTGCCGGTCTGGATTATCTGTTCACTGATCTTTGGGCCAGCGATACTGCTTCAAGCAGCCTATTTCTTGATCCCCGGGATCGTGATGGGACATCTCTATAAGAAGAGGGCGTCCGCGATCCGGACTATTCTGACGGGAGCCGGTACGATTATGGCTCTATTTTTGCTGATTTTGCTTATCAGCACGGCGTTTTTTGATTTCAATCTGGCTGTGGCCATTGAAGATATGCTCAATACGGCGATGGCTCCGCTCCAAAACGTGGCGGGTAGCCCTCTTGCCAGCGGGGTGGTCTGGTCACCGGAGATAAGTCAGCAAGTATCAAGCCTGACGGTGCGCCTTATTCCGTTCACGATGATCGTCTGCTCGCTGGTCATTACGGCCATAGCGCATGCGATTGCCCGTCCTACCCTGGGCAGCATGGGGCATATCGTACCCAAGCTTCCGCCGGTCCGGGACTGGCGGCTGCCAAGATCGCTGATCTGGTATTACCTGATCGCCCTGCTGGTTCAAATGTTTGGCGGGGAAGCGGTCCACCAAGGGTTTATGGGGACGATCCTGCTGAATTTGACGCCGCTCCTACAATTCCTATTCATGATTCAATCGGCAAGTCTGTTCTTCTTTGCAGCTTATCACCGAAAATGGAATCCGGCGATTCCGGTTCTCCTTGTGGTGGCGATGGTATTTATTCCGCCGCTTCGTATCGTCGGAATATTGGACATTGCGTTTCCGCTGCGTGAGATGCTTACAAGACCAAGACGATAGGGTGGGAAAGCATGCCTAGTTTACTGCAAAAGCGTTGGCACGGCTATCAGACGGTTTGGATGTTCATGCTTCAATTGCTGCTTGTTATATTCGTATCTTACTATAATTGGATTCTCGGCTTGATCGGGTTGTGCCTGGTTTGCGTGCTGGCCTTCCTGATGCTGCAGGCGGAGCGGCGTTTCCGCAGGGATCTGATCAAGTATGTTACGGATTTGACGTACCGGATTAAGCGGGTGGAGGGGGAAGCCGTAGGGCGTCTGCCCTTCGGGATCCTGCTATACAGTGACGACCGGGTAGTGGAATGGCATAACGGTTTTGTGGGCGGCATGTTCGGCCGAGATACGGTCGTAGGCTCTTCATTAGCCGAACTTCTGCCTCCGTTGCCGCAGCCGGTCAAGGACAAAAAGGATAGTAGTGCACGATCCATGGTCGAAGTTGTGGCGAATGAGCGGTACTACGAGCTTACGATCGATCATGACGAGCGGTTGATCTACATTCACGATATGACCGAACTGGCGATGCTGCGCGACCGTTACGAAAATGAACGGCCAGCGCTCGGCATCGTGATGCTGGACAATCTGGACGAGGCTGCGCAGGGCATGGATGACCAGCAGCGGACCGCGCTGATCGCCCGGGTGGCGTCGGCGATCACGGAATGGGCCAAGCAGCACCGCATCTATTTGCGGCGCTTGTCGTCCGAGCGGTATCTGATGATGCTGAATCAGAGATCGCTGACCGAACTGGAGCAAAGCCGGTTCGTGATCCTGGACGAGGTCCGCGAGATGACCGCGGACCTGAAGGTGCCGATGACGCTCAGCATCGGCATGGCGTTCGGTACCGAGCGCTTCAGCGAGCTGGGCGAACTCGCCCAGTCGAGTCTGGACATGGCGCTCGGGCGCGGGGGCGACCAGGCCGCGGTGAAGGCCGGTCAGCGGCTGTCGTTCTACGGCGGCAAGACGGGCGCCGTAGAGAAGCGGACGCGCGTCCGCGCTCGCGTGATCGCGCATGCGTTGCGCGATTTGATGCAGGAGAGCGACCGCGTTATCATCATGGGCCATCGCATGCCCGACCTTGATGTCATCGGCGCCTCCATCGGGGTGATGAAGGCGGCCGATATGTACTCGGTCGAGGCGCACATCGTGCTCGACGGCTCGAATCCGGGAATCGAGCGTCTGATGGAGCGCGTCGATAAAGAAGAGGCGCTGGCGCGCCGCTTCATCTCGCCGGAGCAGGCGCTCGGCATGATGACTCCGCACACGCTGCTGGTCGTCGTCGACACCCATAAGGCGTCGATTACGATGGAGCCGCGTCTGGTGGACGCCGCACGGCGGGTCGTGGTGGTAGATCACCACCGCCGCGGCGAGGAGTTTATCAACGACGCGGTGCTGGTTTATCTGGAGCCGTACGCCTCCTCGGCGTGCGAGCTCGTAACCGAGCTTCTGCAGTATATTCACGAGAAGGTCGAACTTAGTCCGCTGGAAGCAACAACGCTGTTGGCGGGGATTACGATCGATACGAAGCATTTTGCGTTGCATACCGGGTCGCGGACGTTTGAAGCGGCCGCTTTCCTCCGCCGGATGGGGGCGGATACGGCCATGGTGCAGCGGCTACTGAAGGAAGATCTGCAGGAATACATCGCCAAGGCGGATATCATCAAGCATGCCCGGATGATTCACGGGCATATCGCGCTTGCGGTGACGGAGGAGAATCGTAAAATTCCGCAGCTTTTGATCGCCCAGGTGGCGGATACGCTGCTGAATATGACGAACGTGCTTGCTTCGTTTGTTATCAGCGAACGGCCCGACGGCCTGATCGGCATCAGCGCCCGGTCTTTAGGCAGCATGAACGTGCAGGTGGTTATGGAACGGCTTGGCGGCGGGGGGCACTTGATGAACGCCGCGGTACAACTGGAAGGCACTCAGGCGGAGGCAGAGCAACGACTGCTGGCCGTACTGGATGAAATAGAGAAGGAAGAGGGGTTATTCGAATGAAGGTAATCTTTTTGAAAGACGTGAAGGGTCAAGGGAAAAAAGGGGAAATTAAGGAAGTATCGGAAGGCTACGCACAGAACTTCTTAATGCCGCGCGGACTGGTTCGTCCAGCCACCGACGGTAACGTAAAAACGCTGGAGAATCAAACGGCGGCTGAAGTGAAGCGTAAGGAGAAGGAAAAGGAAGAAGCTCAGGCGCTAGGCAAGAAGCTGGAAGAAATGACGGTTACGTTGAAGGCGAAAGCCGGGGAAGGCGGCCGTCTGTTCGGGGCAATTACGAGCAAGCAGGTGGCTGAAGCGCTGGAGAAAGCCGGCGTGAAGATCGACAAACGCAAAATTGAAATGCACGATCCGATCCGTACGCTGGGCGTAACCCAGGTTCCGGTGAAGCTCCATCCTGAAGTGAAATCGACGTTTAAAGTTCAGGTTACGGAGGAGTAACATGAGCGGCGATCCATATTACGATCGGATCCCCCCGCAAAATCTGGAGGCGGAGCAGGCAGTACTCGGTGCGATATTGCTTCAGTCCGAGGCGCTCATTACGGCGATGGAACGGGTCCATACCGATGATTTCTATGACAAGCCTCATCAGTTAATTTATGAAGCGATGGTCCAACTCGGTGAAGAGGGGCAACCGATCGACCTGGTTACCCTGACTTCACGATTGCAGGACCGCGGCGAGCTGGAGGATACCGGCGGAGTCAGCTATTTGGCGAAATTGGCGCATGCGGTGCCTACGGCGGCCAACGTAGATTATTACGCGCGCATTATTGAAGAGAAATCGATGCTGCGCCGTTTGATCCGGACCGCGACGCAAATCGTCAGCGACGGCTACACCGGCGGCGAGGATGTCTCCGGGATGCTAAGCGATGCGGAGCGGCGCATTCTCGAAATTTCGAACCGTCGCTCCGGCAGCGGATTTATCGCGATTCGCGACGTGGTGATGGAAGTGTTCGAACGCGTCGAGATGCTCCACCAGAATCGCGGGAGTACGACTGGAATTCCCTCCGGCTTCGTGGATCTTGATAAGATGACGGCGGGTTTTCAGCGGAACGATCTTATTATCGTGGCAGCCCGTCCATCCGTAGGTAAAACCGCCTTCGCGCTCAATATTGCGCAGAACGTGGCGGTTCGCGCCAAGGAAACGGTCGCAATCTTTAGTCTGGAAATGTCCGCAGCCCAGTTGGTGCAGCGGATGATCTGCGCCGAGGCGAATCTCGACGCAGGCATCATGCGGACGGGCGACTTCAAGAGCGACGACGACTGGGCCAAGCTGACGATGGGCATTTCGGCTTTGTCGGAGGCGGAAATCTACATCGATGATACGCCGGGCGTGACCGTGGCCGATATTCGGGCGAAATGTCGGCGGCTGAAAAAGGAGAGAGGGCTAGGCATGATCCTCATCGACTACTTGCAGCTGATTCACGGCCGCGGTAAGGCGGGCGAGAACCGGCAGCAGGAAGTGTCCGAAATCTCCCGGACGCTGAAGCAGATCGCGCGGGAACTGGAAGTGCCGGTAATCGCGTTGTCCCAGCTCAGCCGGGGTGTGGAGCAGCGGCAGGACAAGCGTCCGATGATGTCGGACCTTCGGGAATCCGGTTCGATCGAGCAGGATGCCGATATCGTGGCGTTTCTTTATCGGGACGACTATTATAACCAGGAGACGGAGAAGAAGAACATCATCGAGATCATTATCGCCAAACAGCGGAATGGCCCGGTTGGCACCGTCGAGTTGGTCTTCCTCAAAAACTTCAATAAATTTGCGAATTACGAGCGGGCGCATAGCGACGCGTTTGCCGGGTAATACTGACTTTGGCGAATGCTGCACGTAATCCATGCCTGTAATTCCTAGCAATCATTCATTATTTCCGAACAATCATACGGGCAACTGTATGATTGTTCGTTTTTTAATTTGACTTTAAAAATGGAGACTGGTAAACTGATATTGCTGCTTTCCAGCAGTAAATTGACGTGTTGTGTAAGTCTGGTCTGTTTTTTTAAGAAGGCCTGAAGCAAAGTCGGAGGTTAATACATGCTGATCCGGTGCGACATTCGGGTTTTCAGTCATGAAATTGTTCAAATACAGGTGCGAGGGCACCGGGCGGGGGAATGTACATGTCAACGGTAGTCGTTGTAGGAACCCAATGGGGAGACGAAGGTAAAGGTAAAATCACGGATTATCTGGCGGAGAGCGCAGATGTGGTGGCCCGTTATCAAGGTGGCAACAATGCCGGTCACACCATCCTCATCGATGGCAAGAAGTACAAACTCAGCCTGATCCCGTCGGGCGTGTTTTATTCGGATAAGAAATGCGTAATCGGCAACGGCATGGTCGTGAATCCGGCCGCGCTGATTGAAGAGATTAACTATATTCACGAAAATGGCTTCAATACGAAAAACCTGGTCATCAGCGACCGCGCTCATGTCATTATGCCTTACCATATGGTGCTCGACGCGCTGGAAGAAGACCGTAAAGGGCCGAACAAAATCGGAACGACCCGTAAAGGGATCGGCCCGGCTTATATGGATAAAGCGGCACGCAGCGGCATCCGGATTGCGGATTTGATGGATGCGGAGGAGTTCGAGCTGAAGCTTCGCCATTTGATGAACGAGAAAAATCACGTGATCCAGCAAGTGTACGGTTCGGAACCGCTGGATGTGGAAGAGATTCTGAAGCAATATCTGGAATATGCGGAAGTTCTTCGCCCTTACGTAACGGATACTTCGGTTGTGCTTAACGATGCGATCGATGCGAAGGAAAAGGTGCTGTTCGAAGGCGCTCAAGGCGTTATGCTGGACATCGACCAAGGGACGTATCCGTTCGTGACGTCCTCCAACCCTTCGGCCGGCGGCGTCTGCATCGGGTCCGGCGTCGGACCGTCGAAGATCGATCAGGTGATCGGGGTGGCGAAGTCCTACACGACCCGCGTCGGCGACGGACCTTTCCCGACCGAACTGAAGGATGAGATCGGCGATTTCATCCGTGAAACCGGCCATGAATACGGCACGGTAACCGGACGTCCGCGCCGCGTCGGCTGGTTCGACAGCGTTGTGGTGCGCCATGCTCGTCGCGTTAGCGGACTGACCGGCCTTTCGCTGAACTCGCTGGACGTATTGACCGGACTGGAGACGGTTAAAATTTGCACCGGCTACAAGTACAAGGGCGAAGTAATTACGCATTATCCGGCCAGCCTGAAAATGCTCGCCGAGTGCGAAGCGATGTACGAGGAGCTTCCGGGCTGGTCCGAAGATATCAGCGCCGCGAAGACACTGGAGGATCTGCCGGAAACGACCCGCAACTATGTGAAGCGCGTGTCCGAGCTGACGGGTATTCCGATCGCGATTTTCTCCGTTGGCCGCAACCGAAGCCAAACGAATCAAGTGCTGCCGATTTACGAGTAAGATTAGAAAATGAAAGCCGTTCAGAGCTGGTAATTTGCTCTGTAACGGCTTTTTTTATGAATTATAGCTGTGGCGGGAACCAGATGTTTCGCAGGTCGACCCAGTCTACTATTTTTACGAACCTATTTCTATTTCAAAAGATTACTTTCCGCTTCTGTCGTCCATACTGGAATTTAGGAGAGCAGGTATGCCGGTCTGACCGGCAGGCAGAAGGAGGATGTAAAATGCGATGGTTAGTGAGACTAGCAAAGCTGGCTATAACGGTAGTTACCGTTTGTATGTTGACGGTTATGACCACGGGTTACGTGGTGAATACGTATATACAATCGCTGCTGGGCAGTTACAATCTGCCGCTGGCGGGTGAAGCCCCTACTTTAGGCGGGATGATGAAGGGCATGTTGGGGATCGGGGGAAGCAAGGAGAAGGACAAGAATAGTAAGGAAGCGGATGGAAAAGACAAGGATACCCGGTTTACGGATACGGGAAAGGAGAGCGATGAAACCGGAAGCCTAGGCGGGCTCGGCGGATCGGATAGCAAAGGGGAAAATACGAGCGGGGAATTGGGAGTTGCCAACGGAATTAATAGCAATGCCGGTAATAATAGTACAGGCGGCACGGGATCGGCTACGGACAGCAGTAAGACCGATAAAAGTGGCGGTACCGGCGGTTCTGGAGGCAGTACGGACGGGGAGGCTCCTCCGGAAGACGCTCTATCGGTTATGGGAGGCATTTCCGGGGGCTCGGGATCAGCGGGCGGCAGTCAGGATGCGCTCGGGCAGGATGAGCAGATTATAGTGACTCCGGATGAAATGGTGGCCAAGAAAGACGGACTTTCAAACAAGGAAAAGGAGGAAGTGTTCGCTATGCTGATGGCGAAGCTGCCGCAAGAGGAGATGCAGAAGATGACGGAGGCGATGGAAGGGGGGCTTACGGAAGCGGAGATGATCGAAATCGAACAAATTATTTCCAAATATTTGGACAAAGCGGAGTATACCAAAATGATGCAGATCCTGAATGGCTGAAAAATAACCCCTAACAACTTCATAATAAAGCGGTGCCATTCACAGGATTGTAAATATATACCTTATACCGATAATGTTGATAAAACGCCCGAATCCCTTGACAGAAAAGGGGTTTGAGCGTTTTTTGCGTTGGTTGAAATCCATTGATGGACTATGTTAAAGTAAACAATAGCGGCAAATGGTTAAAATTTTGAAACTTTTTTTTGGCGTATTGAGTCGAATGGGAGATGGAGATCAGCATGAGAGGTTTCAGGGGGATACGTTGGCAGCTGTGGCGCAAGGGCCAAGACCCGGCGCAGATGAATCACGGCCGCCCGGAAAACAATCTGGAGATGTCCGAACAAGATACAACACCGGCGGAAAGCAATACCGGCCGGCGCTCGAAGCCGCGCATCATCGCGGCAAGCGCGATTGCAGCCTTGCTGGTTGCGGGCGGGATCTATTTGGCGGGACAGCAGTATGTGGAGGCCAACACGGTGTCCTATTATCGGGTTTACGTCGCAGGCAAAGAAATTGGCACGATCGCTGACGAGGAACAATTGCAGGCTCTTTTTGAACAAAAGGAGCAGGAATATAACGAAAAATACCCGCAAGTAGAGATGGCGGTACATACCGAAGGGATCACGACGGTACCGGACAAAGCGTATAAGGCGGAGATTCAAAGCGAGAAAACGTTGGAAACGCTGGATGGTATGCTTACGGGTTACGCTAAGGGCGTGGAGTTGAAGGTTGACGGCAAGACTATCGGGATCGTCAAGGATCGGGCGACGGCGGATGCGGTGCTTGAGAAGATCAAGGGCAAGTACGCTTCGGAGGACAAGGCGGTCATGGCCACGACCCGGCTGGCTTCCAAGGTGAAGAAGACCGGCGGGGCCCGGCAAGCGGCAGCCACCGGCAGCAGCGGAACAGGCGGTGTGATCCTGGAATCGGTCGGTATCGAAGAGGACGTGTCCACGGCTTCCGTCGAAACGGATCCGAATAAGGTGATGGACGTAAATAAAGCGGTTGCCCGCATATTGGCAGGCGACGAAGCCAGGGTGACGTATGCGGTTCGGGAAGGAGATACGATTTCCTCCATAGCTGCCCGTTTCGGCGTTACCCAGAAGGAGCTGTTCGGCAACAATCCGGGAATCAAAGAGCTTACGCTTCAGATCGGAACCGAGCTGAAAATCAACACGGTGAAGCCGTCATTGACGGTGAAAACGGTGGAGAAGTTTTCCGAACAAATCGAGATTGAGCCGCAGGTCATCGTTCGGAAAAGCGAAGATCTAAAGGCTGGGCAGACCAAAGTCATTTCACTGGGCGCCAGCGGCTTGAAGACGATGAATTACCGGCTCACGAAAGAGAACGGCGAGGTCATCGCCGAGGAGTGGCTCGGGCAGGAGGTTATCACGGAATCCAAGCCCAAGATCGTGGTACGCGGCACGAAGGTGGTAGGCGAAGGGAGCGGGGAGTTTGCCTGGCCGGTCTCGGGCGCAACCTTAAGCAGCAGCTACGGCGAGCGGTGGGGCAGAACGCATAAAGGCATCGACCTCGTTTCTTCCGACCGGAGCATTCTCGCCGCGGATGAGGGTGTCGTTACGTTTACGGGCACCAAGTCCGGGTACGGCAACTGCATTATCATCGACCATAAGAACGGTTATGAGACCTTGTACGGGCATTTGAGCAAGATCAGCGTAGAAGAGGGGCAGGTTGTCCAGAAGGGCTCGGAGATCGGGATTATGGGCAATACGGGACGCTCCACCGGGACGCATCTGCACTTCGAGATCCACAAGGACGGCAGTATACAAAATCCGATGAAATACTTGTAATAAACTCATACCTATAAAAACAATAAAAAAGACTTGGCGATGAGCCAAGTCTTTTTAGCATGCTTGTTATTTTGCGGGAACCGTATCGATTTCTTGCTTGTCCTTGAGCTGATGCTGCCCAGAGACGATGATCTGTTCGCCCTGCTTGAGTCCTTGCGTAACCTCCTGATACATTCCGTTCAACCGGCCCAGCTCAACCTGGCGCTTCTCGGCCTTGCCGGCGGCGTTCACATAAACGAAGGTGCCGCTTTCTTCCCGAATAATCGCTGTGGTTGGAATGGTGAGCACTTTTTGCTCGGCTTCTTCGGTGATCCGGAGCTGAACCTTGGCCCCCGGCTTCCAAACCAGCTTCGCATTATCCGTCTGCAATTCTAAAGCATACGTTCTTTGCTGGGTATCCATAATGTCGGCAAAATAAACGATTTTGGCCTTTTGCAGCGTATCAGGCTGGCTGGCGGAGTAGAAGGACAGTTCCATTTTGCCTTTAACCAGCTCCGCGTATTCTTCCGTGATGTTCGCTTTGATCTTCACCGGATTGATCTGCTGGATCACTCCAACGTTTCCAGGAGAGATTGTCATGCCGCTCTTGACGGAGAAATCGGTCAGAATTCCGCTGATCGGGGCTTCCACTTTATAGTTCTCCAGCATCCGATTCGCTTCCTGAATGCCGATTTGAGCGAGCTGGATTTGATCCTTCAATGGCTGTAACGCATCCGGATCGTCCGGATTGTTGAACAGCCCGCTCTTTAAGCTTTGCTGTGCCGTCCGCAGCGAGATTTCGGCTTTCTGTTTTTGAAGAAGAACATCGGTGGTATCCAGTTCAAACAGGAGCTCTCCTTTTTTAACTTGGTCCCCGCGCTGCTTCAACACCCTTTTCACATCTCCGCTAGCTTTCGCGACGACTTCCCGCTGATCCGAGGCGACGATTTCAGCCACGACCTCCTGCGGATCGCCGATCGTCCGCAAATCCGCCGTATCCACTTTCACGGATGGTTTCTGCGTCACATTGGTTTGGACGAGCGGTTTCTGTTCCTCCGCTTTGGTACAGCCGGCCGCCGTTATAGCGACCATGGCCAGCATTGCACTGCCCAGCATAAGTTTATGCCATGTTCTGCTATTCATCGATTACAACTCCTTTCTTGTTGCCCTTGGCCGGTTTGCCTTCCCGGTGGCGGAACAGTCCGCTCATCCGGTTTTTGAACGATTCGATCAATTCATAAACGATAGGTACGACCACGAGGGTCAAAATCGTAGAGGTGACCAAGCCGCCGATGACGACCACGGCCATCCCTTTGGAAATAATCGTGCCTCCGTCGGTGAGTCCAAGCGCGAGCGGCAGCATGGCGATCGCCGTTACGACCGCAGTCATAATGATCGGACGCAGGCGGATCATCCCCGCCTCAATCAGCGCATGGCGGACGGTGTAGCCTTCCTGGCGCAGCTGTTGCGTTCGATCGATCAGCAGAATCGCGTTGGTTACGACGATCCCGATCAGCATCATGAAGCCGATAAGGGAGGTGATACTTAGCGATTCTCCTGTCACGAACAGGCCAATCAGTCCCCCGATGACCGCTAGCGGCAGCGAGAACAAGATTGCGAACGGTGCGCTGGTGTTGCCGAAGGAGACGACCATGATCAGATATACGATAAAGACTGCGGCAGCCATGGCGACAAACAACTGCGAGAAGCTTTTCCCGATTTCTTCGCTGACGCCGCCGATTTCGCGGTTCACGCCGTCTGGAAGCTCGACTTCGTCGAGGGCGAGTCCGACCTGGGCGCTAATGCCGCCCTTGTTTTGGCTGTCGATTTTGGCAGTGATCGTAATGACCTGCTCCTGATCCTCGCGCTGAATGCCGGAAGCCGCGTTGATGATGTTCAGCTCGGCGATCTCTTTTAAATAGACGACCGAACCGCTTGCCGTCTGGAACGGAATATTCCCGAGTTTGGACAAGCTGTTCATATCGGTTTTATCCAATTCCAACGTGGTAGTATACGTCGTATTGTCCAGCTTCAAATCGCCGATCTCTTCCTTCATCAGCCAACTGGCGACCGTTTGCTGAGTGGCGGAGACGCTAAGTCCGTACTGTTGGGCTTTGCTCTGATCGACTTCGATCTGCAGCTCTTTCTTGGCATCGCTCAGTGAATCCTTCACCTCGCGCAGCTCCGGGAACTCCTTGAGCTTCTCTTTGAGGAGGGCCGAAGCTTCGGTCAGTTTGAGTAAGTCCTCACCTTTCACAGCATACTGGAAGTCCGCAGTTCCGGTCGAACCGCCCTCCATGGTACGGACATCCAACTCGGAACCGGGAGGGAGTTCCGCCAGAAGAAGTTCCTTGTATGTATCCCTCACCTGTTTGACGTCGCTGTCTTCGTTAACCTCCGTAAAAATCTGCGCTTTATAAGGCAATGGCTCGGTGGAACCCTCATCAAAACCTACCAGAGATTCGATAAAGGTGAACGTTCGGTTCCCTGCGGGATCCTTGGCATTCTTCAGAATATCCTCCATGTCCTTTACCTTGGCATCCATCGTTTCGAGAGAGGTTTCATACGGCATTTTGATGACGTAATAAAACTCCCGCGGCGCTTCGCCTTCAGGAATCAGCGTTACCGACAGGAAAGGAACCGTGCCGATGACGGATACAATGAAAAGAACGAAGGCCAAAAGCAAGGTTTTGATGCGGTGGCGCAGCGTCAGTTCCAAAGAACGCCGGTAAAAATTCACCAGGCGGCCTTCCCTGCCTTCTTCGTGATGCTTGATTTTATCCCCGCGCACGAGCAGCTTCGCCAGCATCGGTATGACCGTCAAAGCGACGAGCAGCGAGGCGAGCATCGCTGTAGCCAGCGTGATGGCAAACGGGCGGAACAATTGACCGGCCATCCCGCTGACCATGCCGAGCGGAGCGAATACACCGACGGTAGTCAACGTAGAGGACGTAATAGCGGCACTGACCTCCATCGTGGCTTTTTTGATGACGGACTCGCCGCGCTCTTGCGCTTTTTGCAAATGGGTGTAGATATTTTCGATGACGACGATACTGTCGTCCACCACGCGGCCGATCGCGATAAACATCCCGCCAAGCGTCAAAATGTTCAGGGAAATGTTCAGATAGTTCATGACGAGCAGCGTGATCAGAATTGAGAGTGGAATTGAAATCAAAACGATGAGCGTCATCCGTATGTTGCGCAGGAACAGCAAAATCATCAGCGCCGCTAGCAGGGCACCGGTTAAGCCTTCCTTGAGCATGCCGTTAATCGACTTGCTTACTTCATCGGACGTATCGTAGATGGTCTTGAATTGAATGTCGGAATTTTGTGCCTGCCATTCCTTCATTAGTTGTTCGGTTCTATTGGCGAAATCGACCGCGTTGGCATCGGATGCTTTATACAGCTGGATCCCGATCGCCGGCTTGTCGTCCAGGCGGGCTACATAACCCGATTCCGACACCGACTGGATCGTTCCCAGTTGCTTTAGACGTACGTTGATGCCTTGCGGCGTGGTCAGCTCCATGTTCTCCAGAGCGTAGACGCTGTCCGTTTCGCTTTTGATCCGGGCCATTAACTGATTGCCGTCGAGCTCGACGGCTCCCGCCGGGATGGAGCTGATATTCTGGCGCAGATTATTGGATACCAGCGGCGGCGTCAGCCCGTACGCGTTCAGCTTGTCGGCATCCAGCCGGATGCTGAGCGTCGTTTTGCGCGAGCCGATTTCATCCATATGGTCGTAGCCTGGAATCGACTGCAGTCCGGGTTTGATTTCATTCGCGAACCAATGGTCAAGCTCAGTTTGGCTCATGCCGTTTTCCGCGTAAATGGCAAAGTAATACGCCGGAATCGAAGAATAGCCGAAGGTCGCAACTTTCGGTGTGCTCGCCGAACTAGGCAACTCCACTTCCTGCAACAAGCTTTCGATATCCAGTTTTTTCTTCTCCGGATCCGATTTCTCGGTCAAATTCACGATAATGGTTGAAAAGTTGTCGCTGGATGTGGACTGGAGCGAGGTAACGCCCTCCACATTGGCGATTTTTTTCTCCAGGGGCTTCGTCACCTGTTCCATGACATCGGCGGGAGATCCGGGATACTGTGTCGATATGAACACGAGGGGAATGGAAATGTCGGGCATGATTTCGGTCTTTAGATTACCTGCCGCATACATGCCCCCTCCAAACAGCATTGCGATCATAATGATGAGGGCCCCCACATTTTTCATGGAGAAGCTGGTGAGTTTGTTCATGGCAATCCTCCTATCTAAAAGAAGATTATCGGATGATTGTGAACTGAATGTGAATTGGATTTATTTTCATGAAATAATGCATGGTTTTGCAGTCTGCTTTCATATTTCTTTGGATGAATTTAAACTGTAATAGGGAAGGGTGACCACGATCGTGGTTCCTTGGCCCGGCTGGCTGTGAACATGGATGCGGCCGCGGTGCAGGTCGATCATTTTTTTGACGATGGCGAGCCCCAGACCGTTGCCGTTTTGACTTCGGTTGCGGGAGGGATCGGCTTTATAAAATCTTTCGAAAATATGCGGCTGATCCTCCGCGGGAATGCCGATGCCGCTGTCCTTGAAGGTCACGACAACTTTATGAACCTCCTGGCGGAGAAGAATGGAGATATTCCCGCCCTCGGGGGTGAACTTCAGACTGTTGCCGAGCAGGTTGATCCATACCTGATTCAGCCCGTCGCTGTCACCCTTGATGACTACGGCCGGCAGATGGAGGTCGATGTCGATGGATTTGGCCGACCATTGCGGCTCAAAGCCGATGACGATTTGCCGGATCTGCTCATCCAGCCGGAAAGCTTCGGGCTGAAAAGGATGATGCTCGGACTCCAGCGACGCGAGCTTGAGCAGGTTGTCGCCCATACGGGACATCCGTTCGCTCTCCGCGATGATGATGTCCAGAGACCGCTCCCGATCCTTGGGTTCCAGGGTTTCGTCTTTGAGTGCCTTGGCAAATCCGCGGATAGAGGTTAGCGGTGACTGGATTTCATGCGACACGTTGGAAACGAAGTCTTGCCGCATTTGCTCCATCTGCTGCAGTTGCTGGCGCATTTCGTCAAAGTTTTTGACCAGTACGCCGAGCTCGTCCTTACGCCGGACCTTGAGGTCGGTGCTGAAATCCCCCCGGGCCATCCGCTTGGTCGCTTCCGTCATTTTACGCAGCGGCAGGATCAGAAAAGTGGCTTCTACGGTAAAGAACAGGCTTCCGCCGATCAGCACGATCCCGATCATCGTCAGGAGCATGTTGTTGACCGGGTAGCCGATCTGGTCGGACGAACCCGGCTGAATGAACATGGCATACACTTCCCCTTGATGCTCAAAGTGAAATCCGACATACATGAAATTGTCCTCGATTTCTCCGCGTACGGTTTCTCCCCGCAGCACGCGCTCGACCAGGGCCTTGCTGACAAAAGACTCCGCCCCCGCCTGGTAGCCGTAAGTTTCGCGGTTGAATTTTTCATTGTAAATTTCGAAGCTGATGGAGTGCACCAGTTCTTTGATATCATCCATAACGAGCGAGCGTTTATCGAATCCCGTCCGTTCAAAAATCCGGACGAGGCTTTCCCCCAGGCGAATCAAATACGTTTCGGTCTGCTTGTTTACCGATTTCTCGTAAACATAGCCGGTAATTATGGCCGACGTAAGCAGGCTGACGATGATCGCGGATAAGAACATCAGGACGATGCGGATATACAGCGACTTGATCATTTGAAAACCTCGATCCGGTACCCCAGCCCGTAAATCGTTTCGATCCGGAACGACGGGGGGTCGTCATAGGCGAACCGCTCCCTTAACCGCTTGATATGGACATCGACGGTCCGATCGTCCCCACTGTAATCCGAACCCCAGATTTGCAGGATCAATTGCTCGCGCGTAAAAATCTGCCCGGGGTAACTGCCCAGCTTGAACAGCAGCTCAAATTCCTTGGGAGGCAGGGTCAGTTCCTGCGAGTCCCGGATAACCTTATAAGTTTGGCGGTTCAGCCAAAGTTGTCCCAATTGAATGCTCTGCGAGGCCGAAATCCGGTACCGCTTGAGCAACGCTTTAATGCGGATGACCAATTCGATCGGATCGAACGGTTTGACCAGGTAATCATCGGTGCCGAGGTTAAAGGCCTTGACCTTTTGCCCGGTCTCCCCCTTGGCCGTCACCATCAGCAGGGGCGTATCCGGATACAGCTTCCGCAGCTCCTCACAGAGTTCCCAGCCGTCCATCACCGGCATCATAATATCGAGAACCACGAGATCGGCCGGTGTTTGCGCCATCAGTTCCAGTGCTTCCCGGCCATCGGCGGCCTGCCTGGAATCCAAGCCCTCCCTGGTTAAATACAGACAAATCAGTTTCCGAATGTCCGCATCGTCATCCACTACCAAAATGCTTGTCATTTGCCAAAGTTTCCCCTCTCCATGTAGGCACCAAAATCTTCAAATTTATTCTATCCCTAGATTAACAGTAGGAGGGAGAGGGTTTCAATACATTTCGGCGGGTGCCGCTTCCTGGAAGCCGATGGATGATGCGGCTCCCGATATGGTAGAATAGAGTAAGATCGACCAAGCCTGAAAGTTTGGGGTGAATAGATAGCATGCAAGGGAAAATTCTGGTCGTTGACGATGAACGGCCCATCGCGGATATTTTGAAGTTTAATCTGGAAAAAGAGGGCTACGAGGTCATTCTCGCCTTCGATGGAATCGAAGCGGTGGAACTCGCTTATTCGGAGCAACCCGACTTGATTCTGCTCGACCTGATGCTGCCCGGCAAGGACGGCATGGACGTATGCAGAGAGGTGCGGGCCAAGCTGCAAACCCCGATCATCATGCTGACGGCCAAGGACGGAGAGATCGACAAGGTGCTGGGTCTCGAACTTGGCGCGGATGATTATGTCACCAAGCCGTTCAGCACGCGGGAACTGTTGGCCCGGGTGAAGGCCCAGATGCGGCGGCAGCAGAAGCCCGTGGCGCTGGAGGGACCGGAGGAGCGGCAGGGGATCAGCCTGTTTGAGCTGTTTATCGATACGGATACTTATACGGTATACAAGAACGGCGAGCCGCTCGACCTGACTCACCGGGAATTTGAGCTGGTCCACTATCTGGTGAGAAACGCCGGGAAAGTGATGACCCGTGAACATCTGCTGCAAGCGGTATGGGGATTCGAATACTTCGGCGACGTGCGTACGGTCGATGTGACCATCCGCCGGTTGCGGGAAAAAATCGAGAAGGACCCGAGCAAGCCGGAATATATTTTGACCCGGCGCGGTCTCGGTTATATGATGCGAAGCTCCAAGGCGGGTGGGTTCTAGCCATGAAGCTGCCCTCCTT
Source organism: Fontibacillus phaseoli (assembly GCF_003337355.1). Lineage (GTDB taxonomy): Bacteria > Bacillota > Bacilli > Paenibacillales > Paenibacillaceae > Fontibacillus > Fontibacillus phaseoli. The sequence goes on from NZ_QPJW01000014.1 coordinate 61,057, forward strand.
TTTCCGCACCATCCAGGCAAAGCTGATCATCATTTATGTGTTGCTGATCTTGATCGCGATGCAGTTGATCGGGGTCTATTTCGTGAGCGCGATGAAGACGTCGCTGACGAGCAATTTCACGAAGGAATTGCAGGAACGGGCGGAACTTCTTTCCGTGCTGGCAGCACAGAACCTGGGGGTGACCGGGGATTCGGCGGAGGAATCGCTGGAAAATTTGCGCGTGCTGGTGAACAATTTGTTCAACATCAACGGCGCGGAAATTCAGGTGCTGGATGCCGGCGGCAAGGTGCTGACGACGTCCAAGCCGTCGCATGCCGATTACGTCGGCACGAAGAATACGCAGACTGTGGTTAACCGGGCTTTGCAGGGGATCCGGGACAATGAGGAATATATTATCGACGAAGATAATATCCGCAAAAAGGTCGTAGCCAAGCCGGTGGTCAACGACGGGAAAATCGTCGGCGCGATCTATATCGCGGCCTCGATGAACGAGCTGTACGATACGATGGAGCGGATTAATAATATTTTTATTTCGGGGATATTGCTGGCGCTCGGCTTGACGGCGGTACTGGGCGTAATTCTGGCGCACACGATCACTTCGCCGATCAAGGAGTTGACCCGGCGGGCTACGGCGGTGGCTGAAGGGGAATTCCACCAGAAGATGCCGGTGCTCGGGAACGATGAGATCGGGCAACTCAGCAAAGCTTTTAACTATATGACGAGCCGTCTTCGCGACGCGCTGGCCCAGAACGAAGAGGAGAAGGAGAAGCTGGCCTCGATCCTCACGAACATGAGCGACGGGGTCATCGCGACCGACGAGAGCGGGAAGATCATTCTAATGAATCGCCGGGCGGGCGAGATGCTGCGCATCGAAGAGGAACTGACGGGAAGCAGGGACATGATCTCGCTATTGCATCTGTCGCCGGAGGAACGCGAGATTTTCCGGCAGGGAACGATGCATTCCACGATCCTGGAAATTGAGACGCCGGAGGGGGACACGTTCCTCATCCGCGTGACGTTTACACCGATTCATCGGCGGGAGATCGGTATCGTGGGAACGATCGCCGTGCTTCAGGACGTCACGGAGCAGGAGCAGTTGGAAGCGTCGCGGCGGGAGTTCGTGGCTAACGTGTCGCACGAACTGCGCACGCCGCTGACGACGATCAAGAGCTACACGGAAGCGCTGGAGGACGGCGCCATGGAGGACCCGGAACTGGGTCCGAAATTCGCCTCCGTCATCCAGAATCAGACCGAGCGGATGATCCGCCTTGTGACCGATCTGCTGCATCTTTCGCGGCTGGACTCGAAGGAAGCGTTGCTGCGCAAGCAACCGGTCTCCGTGATGGAGATGCTGGAAGAGGTGACCGACCGGTTTTCTTTTCAAATGCAGGAAAAAGACATCAAGCCGTCTCTTTTTATCGGGAATAGCGTAGGTTCAGCCTGGTTGGACAGGGACCAGATCGACCAAGTGCTGGACAATTTGATCTCCAATGCGATGAAATATACGCCGGAAGGCGGTACCATTGGCATCGAGGCCAGAACAGCGGACGACGGGGCGCTCGCCATTTCCGTGCAGGATAACGGGATCGGGATTCCGAAGAAAGACCTGGACCGGATTTTTGAACGTTTTTATCGGGTGGACAAGGCCCGTTCGCGAAATATGGGCGGGACGGGACTCGGCCTGTCCATTGCCCGGGAAATTGTTAAAGCGCACGGCGGGACGATCTCGCTGCAATCGGAGCTGGGCAAAGGCACCAAGGTGACCTTTACGTTGCCGCGGCATGAACAAGGAGGCGACCGGCGATGAAGGAAAGATTAAAATCGCTGATGCTTGCCCTGCTGGTCGTGTGCAGCCTGGTGCAGAGCTATTTTCTTATCTATCGGCTGCCGGGAAACGACCCGGTGGTCAAAACGGAAAGCGATTATATCAAGACGGAAAATATGGGTCAGGAAGCCGAAGCGGAAGATATGCTGTTTCCGTCGCAGATCGCCGTGCATTTGGGAGAAAACCGCCACACGGTATTTTATCCGGACTCCGCTTTCTATAACTTGATTTACTCTCGGCTGAAGGGGCGGCAGTTCGACGGATTCCAGCGTTATGCGGTGGAGAATCTGAACTGGACCGACATCCGCGGCCGTTATGCCGGAATTGAACTGCAATTCGGCGATGGAATGCCGGTTGCGTTGCTGCAGAAAGTGATGCAGATCGCTCCAGATCCGCTGTTTGAAGGGGAAAGTATCAGCCGGGTGCTGATTTATAACTCCGAAAATGAGGATCAGGTGCGGGTGTTCTTTTTTAGCTCCCAAGGGGATGTCGTGTATGAAGCGACGAAAGCCGATTTAACGGTACAAGATGTGCGGCAGCAGGTGGATTTCGGTAAAGATTGGGTGCCTTATACGCTGGTGAACGGGTACTACATTCCGGAGAAGCCGATTCATATGGTGGAGACGGGACAGAATATCGGGCTCTTTTCCACGGATCAGATGCAGAGCAGCTTATTCTTCGATCCGAGCATTACGCGCTATATCCGCGAAAAAGACGGCTCCGAGATTTACACGGACAGCAAACGGAGCTTGCAGGTAAAGCAGAACCGGAATTGGATCAATTACACCGATCCGGCCGCTCCGGCGGCAGGCGAGAACAATCCCGGAAAGAATGTGCTGTCCGCCGTTGATTTTGTAAATCAGCACGGGGGCTGGAACGGCCAATACCGACTGAAGCAAACCGAGGACACCGGAAGCGAGCAGCATACGGTAGTGTTCCAGCAGTATTACGGGGAAGGGCAATTCGGCGCTTTTCCGATTATCGATATGTCCTCGTTCCATTACGGCGAGATTACCTTGGAAATGCGGCAGGGCACGATCACGGGGTATGAACGCTCACTGATCTATTCTACCGAAGGGTTCTGGAATAAAAAAATGGTCGAGCTGCCAGGCGGGGAAGAACTGCGAAATCAGATCGCACGGCTGGAGAATGAAGCGGAGATCGTCAATCTGTATCCGGCTTATCTGCCGTCGCTGTCGGAAGACGGGTTACTGCTGAAGCCGATGTGGACAGCCGAGTTCAAAAACGGAGCTACCCGCGTGCTTTACTAGATGCACTGAAATCATCGGGCAATAGCAGTGAGATCAAATTTGGAGGTGAAAGAATGGATTGGGGCCGGGCGAAAAATGTGTTGATTTACGCTTTCTTGCTGCTGAATCTGGTGCTGGGGTATCAGTTGTGGAACGATTTGCAGGAACAGGCCGATTCCAATCCGGACTTTACCTCATTGGAGAGCAGCATTCAGAAGTCGATGGATGACAAGAGGATCAAGGTATTGGCCAAAATCCCGACCGAAACGCCGGAACTCCCGAAGATATCGTACCGCTTTGTGAATGGCGGGCAGAGCGAGGATATGGTCGATCTGCAGACGCCGGTGGACAGCAGGCTGATCTATACGCCGAAGGAGTTGGCGAGCGCGATGAAGACCAGCCTCCCGGATATCGGCAATTACAGATACGATGAGGCAGCTAGCCGGAGCCGGGCCGGGGAATTCGTGCTCCATCCGCTGGTAGACGGGAAATGGCCGTTGTTCAAGATTGAACTGAAGCTGTATTACAGCAACCAGAAGATCATCTCTTACCGCGATCAAGTGATCGAAATCGGCGGGCTGGAGGGTGAGAAGCGGCAGCGGGTCTTGTCCGCTTCCAAAGCGCTCGGGAATCTGATCGAAAACTTCCTGCCGGAAGGCTCTGTCGTGACGGAAATCGAGCTGGGCTATTATGGCGAAGTGTTCAATTCGGACGCGCATTTGCCGGCGGCTCCGGCATGGAGATTTATTTTGGAGAGCGGGAAAGAGTACTACGTGCAAGGCATCAGCGGGGACGTCATCAGTCCGAACACAGAGAAAACAAAGGAGTAATGGGAATCATGGGATTAAGATTTACAGTGTTGTCGAGCGGGTCGACGGGGAATGCGACGGTGGTGGATAACGGAGAAACGACGCTGTTGATTGACGCGGGCTTCAGTTGCCGCCGGATCGATGAGCTGTTTATGGAGCGTGAAGTGTCGGGTCAGGATTTAAGCGGCATTCTGGTGACGCATGAACATTCCGATCACATCAAGGGCCTTGGAGCGGTCGCGAGAAAATATAATCTTCCGGTGTATGCCAACGAGAAGACATGGAGCGCCATGGAAAAATCGATTGGCCAAATTCCGGACGAAAACCGCTGTGTACTGGGGACGGGGGATTCGCAGGACTTCGGATCGATACGGGTGGAGTCGTTTGCGATTTCGCATGATGCTGCCGAACCGGTAGGCTACTGTTTCTATGACGGTAAGGAAAAGCTGAGTGTCTGCACCGATCTGGGCTACGCCAGCGACAAGGTGAAGGCGGCGATTGCCGATTCCGATGTGCTGGTACTGGAAGCAAACCATGATATCGAGATGCTGCGCATGGGACGCTACCCCTGGAATATCAAGCGGCGCATTCTCGGCGACATGGGCCACTTGTCCAACGAAGCGACGGGTGAATTGCTGAGCGAGTTGATGAACGGCCGGATCAAGCGGACGTATCTCGCGCACTTGAGCCGTGAGCATAACATGCTGGACCTGGCCCGTATGTCCGTGCGCGGCTCCATGGAGGATCGCGGCTGCTTTTATAAAGACAGCGAATTCAAGCTGCGGGATACGTACTTCGACCGTCCTACACCGTGGGATATTGTGGCGGAGCTATAAACCGGTCAAGTTCGGCCGCTTTTTGTTCGATTTCCTTGCGGGTTAAAATGCCCTTTTCAACCAATAGTTCCATGATCGCACTGAGCGTTACCAGCTGATGGTAGTGCTCTTCTTTCATATCGGCCAGTTTAGCAAGGACATGGATCTCATTCATCGGCGAGGAAAAGTGGGAATTCATAACGGTTTGGACCTCCTTTGGATTAAAACCAGGGTCGGCGCACGCCGGTCCGAGTTCCCGAAATTTCCCTTCGCGGAAAATGCACCAGAACCCCCCGGATATGGTAAAATAAATCTATCAATCTAGCGCTTTGTTATTAGTGTAGTCCGACATTGGCATAAACATTCCTGATGAACGAAAAACAGAGGAAAAATTCTTTCCCGGATAGGCAACATCCAGCCATTTTATTGCGTTAAGATAGTAAAGAGTTGAACGGGAATATGGCTGTGCCGTCACGGCATAAAGTGAAATGTGCAGCGACTCTTGGGTAATAAAGATTTATAGATAAATTGGGCATCAGGACCCGGGTAGTCCATGGAGGGAGAGAAACGGGATGGGATTGTTTGATGATGATTTTTACTCCACCAAGGTGTCGAGACGGCAGCTTCGCAGAAGTCCGGACGGCAACCAGCGCTGGCAGGGAAACAAACGGAGGACCGGATGGTCCACGCTGCAGATTTCCCTGGTTTCTTCCATCCTGAGTGCGGTGGTCGCCGTACTGTTGTTCAACCTGATCACCGGACTTCCCTCAGCCTCCAATCAAGCCGGTGCGAACGGCAGTTCCTCGGCGGGTATGGGAGGCGATTCGTTCGACCGGATCAGTACGGCTGCGGCCAAGGTAGCCCCGGCCGTGGTGAGCATCCTGAACCACAGCGAACTGTCCGGCGAAGACCCGGAACAGGCAGCGCTGGGCTCAGGCGTAATTTACAAGAAAGACAAAGGCAAGGCTTACATCATCACCAATACCCATGTCATTGCCGGTGCCGACAATTTGGAAGTAGTGACGAGCTACGGAGATTCGCGCAAAGCCAAGGTCGTCGGTCAGGACTCCATTAACGACATCGCGGTACTCGAAGTGGATGACAGGGGGATTAACACCGTCATCGACCTCGGCGATTCCAAGAAGCTTCGCCCCGGCGAGACGGTGATTGCGGTCGGCAATCCGCTCGGCTTGGGCGGAACGCTGACATCCGGCATCGTCAGTTATACGAGCCGGCTGATTCCGATTTCACTGAGTCAGGACGGTGTTTATGACTGGGAGCAGGAAGTCATCCAGACGGACGCGGCCATTAATGAAGGCAACAGCGGCGGGGCACTGGCCGATCTGAACGGAAGGTTGATCGGCATCAATACGATGAAGATCGCCGATACCGGAGTCGAAGGACTCGGATTCGCGATACCGGTCAATGAGGTCATGAAGACGGTAGACGATCTGATGCTGTACGGCAAAGTCGTTCGCCCGTATCTCGGCGTATACTCGTTTGACTTGAATAATCCGTATGCTGCTATGAGTGATGAGCAGCAGAAGGATCTGAATTTGCCGAGCCATGTCACCGAGGGCGTGATCGTGCTTGAAGCGCATGGCCCCGCGAAGGATGCAGGCCTGAAGCTGAACGACGTCATTACCCAGCTCGACAAACAGCCCATCGAATCGACGCTGGAGCTGCGGAGATATCTGTACGAGAACAAAAAGATCGGCGAAGACCTGGAGGTTACCTTCTATCGGAACGGCAAGCCGCAAAACGTAACCGTGAAGCTCTCCGACAAGCCGTCCGAAGCGGAACTCGACGTCGAGTCCGAAGGGGCCGAAGGCAAATAAACCGAGATTGTAGCTGAAAACAGTAGAAACGGTAGAAATAGAAGATCAAAACAGGGATCCCATTACATGAGCAGCCGTAGAACCTAGCGTCTGAGGTGTGGTGGGGTCCTTTTTTGCGGGTGGCTGACGGCTGGGCAGCTCAGCTCGGCTCGGTCGTCAGATTAACTGGAAAACCTACAGCTAATTCAGCCTAAATAGAGCTTTAGAAACATTTAACTGGAATAACTCCAGTTAATTTTGTGCTCTACGGCTGATTTGGTCAAAGATCCGGAAATTAGATGGAGGTTTTCCATCTAATCTTGAGAAAGGCAGGTAAATGGGTGAAATAACTGGAGGGAATCCAGTTATTTTTCTGCGTACCGGGGTAAGTAGAGGAAGGGTGGCTCGAAAGAAGCACAAACGCAAAGTTACATTAAGAAAGAAGGAGTTACATAGACCGCGGAAGTTGGCGTTGGAGTAGATAGTTGTTTGTGCGGGGCTTAACTAAATTGAGGTGTGCGTTTGGGCTCCGTGGCGCGGCGGAGTATTGTTACTTAGGTGCAGGCAGGACATTACTCGAACCCTATGTATATATTGCATAGTAAGCGCCTATCGGTGAAATGAGGAATATATGGCACTATGTACTTCTCCAGCAAAGGAGGTTGGGCGAAATGAATTCTCCGTTTTCGGGCAAGGGCAGGGCGAGCATGCTACAACAGATGGCACAGGCGCCGCTGGATGTGCTGGTGATCGGCGGGGGAATTACGGGCGCCGGGATTTTGTTGGATGCGGCGGCGCGGGGCATGCGGGCCGGGCTGGTGGAGATGCAGGACTTCGCCGCCGGGACGTCGAGCCGGTCGACGAAGCTGGTGCATGGCGGGCTGCGATACTTGAAGCAGCTCGAGATTGGGGTGGTGGCGGAGGTCGGACGTGAGCGTGCGATCGTGTACGAGAACGGTCCGCATGTGACGACACCGGAATGGATGCTGCTGCCGATCTACAAGGGCGGCACGTTTGGCAGGCTCAGCACGGCGCTGGGCCTGCGGGTGTATGACCTGCTCGCCGGGGTGAAACGGGGCGAGCGGCGGTCGATGCTGTCGGCGGAAGCCGCGCTGGCGAAGGAGCCGCTGCTGCGCCGCGAGGGGCTGCTCGGCGGCGGCTACTATGTCGAGTACCGCACGGACGACGCGCGGCTCACGATTGAGGTGTTGAAGGCCGCCGTGGCCCAAGGGGCGCTGGCGGCCAATTACGCGAAGGCGGCCGAGTTCCGCTACGAGGACGGCCGGGTGGCCGGTGCAGCGGTGCGAGACCGGATCGGCGGCGGGACTTACGAGCTGCGGGCTCGGAAGGTCGTCAATGCCGCCGGACCGTGGGTGGATGCGCTGCGCGAACTGGACGGGTCCAAGCAGGGCAAAATGCTGCAACTGACCAAGGGCGTGCACCTGGTGATCGACCAGGGGCGGTTTCCTTTGCGGCAGGCGGTGTATTTTGATACGCCGGACGGGCGGATGATTTTTGCTATTCCGCGGGAGGGCAAGACCTACGTCGGTACGACGGACACGGTGTACCGGGGGGACATCGCCCATCCGCGCATGAATGCGGCGGATCGCCAGTATGTGATCGACGCGATCAACGGGATGTTCCCGGGGCTCCGGATCACGGCGGAGGACGTGGAGTCGAGCTGGGCGGGCGTTCGGCCTTTGATCTATGAGGAAGGGAAATCGCCGTCCGAGATTTCGCGCCGGGATGAGATCTGGCAGTCGGAATCCGGCCTGATCACGATGGCAGGCGGCAAGCTGACGGGCTATCGCAAGATGGCCGAGACGGTCGTCGACCGGGTGGCCGCCCAGTTAGGGCGGGAGCACGGCCTGCGCTTCCATGCCTGTACTACGAAGCATCTGCCCGTTTCTGGTGGGCAGGTGGGGGGAGAAGACGATTTGTCCGGCTATGTTCGGAGCAAGAGCCTGGAAGCCGAAGGGCTGGGCGTTCCCCGGGAGCTGGGCGCGGCATGGGCAGACAAGTACGGGTCGAACGCGGGCCAGTTGATGGCAATCGCCGGAGAGATGCTGCGGACGGCGAGGGGGCTGGGAAGTGGTGCGGTGAAGGTGGAGCGGGAGGCAGAAGGGCGAAGCGGTTCCGATAATTCAGAGCAGGAAGAAGCGGGTCGGAGTGGTTTGGTGACAGAGGAGGCGGAAGTGAAAGCTGAAGCCGGAGTAGAGTCTTTTGTGAAAGGGGAGGCACGGCCTGTGGCCGGGTCTGATGCGCTGCCGCTAGAGGTGGCGGTTCCGCTGAAGTACGCTCTGGATGAGGAGATGGTGGTGACGCCGGGGGACTTTTTTATCCGAAGAACGGGTTGGTTGCTGTTTGATATCGCATGGGCGCGCAGGTGGAAGGAGCCGGTGATTGCTTATATGGCGGGCTATTTCGGGTGGTCGGCGGAGGAGAAGGCACGTCATGCCGATGAACTGGAGCGGGCGCTGACGGAGGCGGTCGAGCCGGAGAGAGCTGGGCAACCGGGTGAAGGGTAGGCGAACGGTAGCTTGGAAGGTTGATTGGGGCGGTAAGCGATAGCGGGTACAATGGTAAGGAATGGCGAGGAGGGGCAGATTGTTTGGTTATAAGTGATCTGTGCGGTTCCTTTTTGGGGCGGAGTATGGTAGAACAGATAAGGGACAACCTGTTAAGAGCGCGCCGCGGGAGCGGTAGAGAAAGGATGCTTTGAATTATGTATGTAGTTTGTAAAGACCACGTGGAACTGGCGATCGACATGTTCGTGGACGAGTTTGAGGATGCCCCGGACGTCGTCGATTTGGAACACACGAAGTTCATCGACTGGGAACCGCCGGTGAAATGCGAGCAATGCGATCATGAGGCGAGATTTTTGATCGTGTAGCTGTCAGATTTGGGTGGGGTCCGGGCTGTTTTGGCGGCCAGGTTGAGGAGCTCGGATAAAAGAGTATCTGGAAGGCGGTTTTCTCAAGTTGCGCGGGAGCGGGAGAAAGCTGCCTTTTTGCTTGGTAGCGGGGGATGGTGGGACAATGCGTCGGCCTCCACAGGATACATGGTAGTTGGTATGGAGAGCGTTGCTTATTCCAGGCGTTGAAGCTCGATTCAACTGGGGTTTAGAGTTTTTAACGGACACCAGCGCCGTTATTAGGCGTGAAATTTCACTTTTCTGATTGTAACGGACATAGGAGACGTTATTTAGGCAAAATAGAGGCTTGTGTCCCGTTTATAGGGCCAATAAGGTCTGCTGTGTCCGTTAAATTTTATAATAGCCATTATTCGGCGAATAAGGTCTTGTATGTCCGTTAGAGTCATTGAGTTGGCTCGGCGTTGCTTGTCGGGGAACAAATAGTCTGAGAGACGTCTGCTGATTGTGGCTTTAGGCAAAAGGGGACCTGTCATAGTAGGCCTTGTAGATCAAAAATTAATGGAGGTCTCGGTAATGTTTATTCAAATTATTGCGGTCGGCAAGTTGAAGGAGAAGTTTTTGGTGCAGGGCATTGCCGAGTATGCGAAGCGGCTGGGCCCGTATGTGAAGTTCCAAGTTCTCGAGGTTCCCGACGAGAAGGCGCCGGAGACGATGAGTGAGGCGGAGGTATTGCAGGTGAAGGCGCGAGAGGGCGAGCGCATTCTGGGTTTGGTGAAGAGCGATGCGCATGTCATCGCTCTGGAAGTGGGCGGCGAGCTGTGGAGCTCGGAGGAGCTCGCCGGTTGTTTGGACAGGCTCGGCACGTATGGGACGAGCCATGTCGTGTTTGTGATCGGCGGGAGCCACGGGCTCGCCGATGCCGTGATCAGCCGCGCGCAGCAGCGGCTGTCTTTTGGGCGCATGACGCTGCCCCATCAGCTCATGCGGTTGGTGCTAGTGGAGCAGATTTATCGGGCGGTGAAGATTAATAGGGGGGAACCGTATCACAAATAGTGGTAAAGCAGAAGATAGAGCTTACTCTGGATTTAGATCTATTTAATAAGTTCTTTAATCAAAGTTTATGACAATGGAAGGGGAGTTCTACTCCCCTCGTCTCCATTATGAAAATCCAGTAAGCATGAAAGCTAGGTTTTCATGTGTCTTCGAAGTGTTCAAATACCAAATGGTTCAAGTTCAAATCTTGTATCATGTTTGCCTGTGGTATTGTCAAATCCATAATTAAACGCATAAGTATAACGACTTGTATAAGGTACAGATAGTTAGCTATAAATGGAGAAGTAAAGATTAAAATTATGGTTATACTGCGCAAAGAAGCACTCGTACAGCTTTTTATCATTTAAAGGACGCTTGTAAGTTCTCTTTGAATTAATACTTATCTTCTAATCTCTTTAATGCTCGTTCGTATGCTGATTTTCTTTCTGACTCCTCCCAATCAAGCCGCTGAAGTATTCGTTGCCAATAAATGTTGCCTTGTAGCGCATATGATTTTGCAGTTTCTCTCCATAGGTATGCTTCTGCCTCCTCTAGTACAATGTAAAATCTGCTTTGAATTTTAAAGTGGGGCATTCCTTCATCTTTTATCAAACTATAAATTGTTGCTGGGCTAGTTCTAAAATGTTTAGATGCTTCTTTTATGGTGAGTACTGTTCTTCCATAGTAGCTTTCTCTATCTTTTTTTGTATAATTCAAAATATCCTCTGAAAAAGTAGCTAATTCCTCTTTGATTAAGCTTCTAAAGATATCTTCAATCAACGGAGGTTCCTCCTTTTGTTTGTGGAAACTTTCAATTTGTGATTGCACTCTTGAAACATCCCAATCTTTATCAGGGTCGTGCCATCCCCGATTTTTAAAATTATCGATTGTATCCATTATTTCGATTTTATCGAAAATAATGCGAGATTTAACTTTACGATGAGGCATTGCTCTAGCGAATGTTAGTTGCCGTAAGGTGTAAGTTCCAATCCCCGACATCGTGGAAACCTCAGTTATGGTCAAATAATTTTTTTGTGTTAGCTGAGGAGGTTTATGGAGGTCATTCATCATTTGTGATATTTCATTGTGAAATAAGGTTTTGAACAGATATTCGAATGGAATCGAGCGTTCTTTATCCAATAGTTCACTCTCCTTTTATACTTGATTCGACCCTAAAACTTTTTTTTCCTCCAAAAAATAGACTTTGAGGTAGGTGAATTGCTTATCTAAAAGTTATTAGTTGGATTATAAGATTGGCTATTCTGACTTTAGTAATCCTTGAAAGTATAAGAAATTGATAAAAGAGGCATAAGAGATATTTGGAAAGTAGTAAGTCAGATTGAAGAATATTTCTGTGTATCTTCACTGGAAAAGAACGAGGATTTTTATTGTTTTGAGACGCTTAGTAGACAAAACAGTTATACAGTAATATGCTTAAGATATTGAAATACCAATTTTGTGGCTGTGGGGCAGTACCACTCCTACTCCAATCGGTTTCTACGTACTTGGGAAGTAAAGGATGGTTTATTGGCATATTTATTGCTGGTTTATTATCTTCTAACATTTCCAACATCATGAATGCCATAAGACCAACGTCAGAGGTGATTTGGATGGTTATAAACGTTGCTCCGATTATTATAGTATCCCTTGTCGTTTTCATGGAGAAGGATTAAAGTAGGTCACTTTTGGATAGAAGGCGCAAGGGGTACATCCAATAACAAAATTAAACAATAGAATTAAGGAGTGGTAGAATGTTTCTTTGTGAATGTGGCGGAGTGCTCTTAGTTAAGAATATCTATGCTTATCCTTCTGGGTTAACCGCATTAGAGAAGCTTAATTATCAAAGAAACTGTACTGTGGAATGCGTTCAATGTGGGAAGAAAAAAGAGAATCAATCATTTGATTCAGAAGAATAATATAATACGGATCTATTGTTTTGCTACATATTATATTTGATTAAGCTGACTTATCTAAAGTTGGCTTTTTTTATTGGCTCAGATCCATTTCTACTATCCTTAGTCATGATATGAACAGGTGGAATGGGTGTTTACCATAAATTAAATTTCATGATTAAAGGGACTATGGAGAAAAGGAAAACTTACTAAGAATAAAGCTGATTTATGATTATATTTTATTAAGCCATACCAAAAGGGGAATGAATGTTCTTGACGTATTCAAAACACTCTGAAATGATGCATACGAGTTATATAGTTCGATGGAGATGATTTGGTTTTATTCAAGCAAAAACGCTTCTACGGCGTCCTCAGGTGTATTAAACGAGGTGATAATATATATCGTTGTCGCACAAGGAATAAAGTGGTATAATAATTTTAGAAAAGAAAAAGAGAGCTCCTCCCCGCCAAGTTTGGATGCTCTCTTCCTGATATGTTTTATGCGAGACAATTTTATCACATCTATTTGAATTGGACAAGACGCTCGTGTCTTTAGCCTGTTCTTAAGTGCATAAAAAAATCGCCATCGGGGGCTGTTCTATTTGCTTTCGGGTATAGGACAAGTCTTTCTTCTCTAATTTTCTGAAGAGAGAGGAGAAAACTATTCATGGCAAATTTAAAACCGGGCTCTATAGCTCCTAAATCTGGCCAGTATCAAAATACTAAGACTGGCTTAGAAGTAACTGCTACCAAAGGAAATCCACTACCGCCTACACCTAAACCTAATCAAGGGTATAAGTTAGTAGATGCTACTAAACATAAAAAGGGGTAAAGGAGTGGTTCTTATGGTGCTTGTTTGTAATTTTCCTCAGTCGAAACATGTAAGAACTCACTATAGGAAAAGTCATTGGGTTAAGGGGCATTTCCGTAAAGGGAGATGGATTCCAGCACATGCACGCTATGGATCAACCATAGGAGAACATTGCAGATCATAATATTAATAGCGTCCGGAAATCCGGACGCTTTTTCTTATAAACAAGACTCTATATGTGTTATCACTTCCGTAATTTTTTCTGATAGAAGGAATTATAAAAGAAGAACGATGTATGATTATATGTATTGGAAGGGTGGTTCTTATGATAGAAGATAAACTGGCTTTACATCTTAAAAAGTTTGAGTCATCACCTTTTTTATTTGTAGGTTCAGGTTTTTCTAGAAGATATATAGGATTAGAAGATTGGGCCGGGCTGCTTGAAAGATTTTCTCGGTTTAGTAAGTCGGGATATGAGTACTACTTTTCATCAGTCGAAGGTAAGATGGAACGTATCGCAGGATTGTTGGCAAACGATTTTCATCCTATATGGTTTGAAAAAGATGAGTATGAGGAGAGTAGAATAGAATTTAAAGGAAGAATCACAGGTAAAAGTACACCCCTAAAAATAGAAATATCGAAATATTTAAAAGATAAAAAATATATTTACGGTGATTCAAAACATCTCGACAGAGAAATTGAAGCATTAAAACAAGTAAATATTGATGGTATTATAACTACTAACTGGGATAATTTATTGGAGCAAATTTTTGAAAAAGAAGAGTTTGTAAAATATATCGGACAGAAGGAATTACTTTTTTCTGACCCAAAAGAAATTAATGAGATATACAAAATACATGGTTGTTGTTCAGCTCCTGACTCTTTAATACTAACAGAAGAAGACTATAAGGACTTTAATGACCGCAATCCTTATCTTGCGGCAAAGCTACTTACTATTTTTGTTGAACACCCCGTTGTATTTATTGGATATTCTTTGTCTGACAATAATATTGTAAGTATTTTAGAGTCAATTACAAACTGTTTGACCACTGAGAATTTGCATAAGCTCAAGGATAGACTGATTTTCATACAAAGAACTAAAGGTGATCAAGAGGACTCGTTTGAAGAAGGCACAATACTTATAAACAAGATATCCTTACCAATTACAATTGTAAGGTGTGGAGATTTTTCTCAAGTATATAAAGCACTCTCAAGAAATAAACGTAAATTCAGTGCTAAGCTAATGCGAAAAATGAAAACGCAAATCTATGAACTTATTAAACATAACGACCCTAATAATCAACTTCATGCTGCTATTGAATTAGAAAAACAATATGATAATTCAAAAGTAGAGTTTGTATTTGGAGTTGGGATTTCTAAACAGATTTCTTTGAAAGGATACGGAAGTATACCTGAAAATGAATTGTTTGAATGCATTGTAAAAGATACAGCTTGGGTTCCAGAACAGGTTGTTTTAGAGACGCTACCTTTACTATTAAGAGCAAATACTTATTTGCCGGTTTTTAAATATATTGCTGAAAGCACAATATCGAAAGAATCCCTTAGTAAGAATTTAATAAAAAAGCTAGATTTAAAATATGATGATTTTTTAAATAGAGCACAAAAGAGCCAGTTGCATGAAATAAGAGAGAAATATAATGATGTGAACGAGCTTATCGGGACTGCTCCTTTAGTTAAAATAATTGAACTTATACCGGTGCTTGGCACAGGCAAATTTGATGGAGTTAGTGTAAAGGAATTTATTCATCAAAATCTTTCATTGCTTGAATCAGATAATCAAACTCTGAAATCAAGTTTTAAAAAGTTAATTCGCTATTATGATTGGGCAGTTTATAGATCTGTAATTACAATTTAAGAAATAATAGTCTTGAGAAATTTAGGAAAACATCTAATTTCATTTAATATGTGAAAAACCAAGTAAAACGGAGTATCTTGTTGAGAAGTGAAAAAGGTATTTTTTAATATCTCCACCTAACAGTTAATTCCAAATTGTGATATAGTATCTATTGGAGGTGTTCAATTTGTATAGCTTAGAAGATGTTATGAAACATATTAAGGGCTTTAAAACTATATGGAAATGTAGGGTTATCTCTGGTTCTATTAATCTAGATATTAATAATATCCCAGCCGACGATATTAATTTTAAGAGAATTATTCCCCAATCAGGTGATATTTCAGGAATCTCAATTAAAAGTAACTCAAATAGTCCAGGATTTTCATTTTATGCTAAGGATATTAACACGGATAAAATTGAGATTGAAGAAGATCAAATATCGATTTACTTAAAACTAGGAGGACAAATATTATTTTTTTGTTCTTCGCCTAAGTGATACTATATTTACTTAATATTGAAACTGGCTCTAAGTAGTTAGAAACACTTTTTATTTTCCGAAAAATGACCAGAGAGGAAGAGACTCTCTTTTTGGTCATTTTCTTAATATTTAACGCACCTTATGTTTCTACGTAAAGTATAAACTCGTTGTAGGTCTGCCTGTTTTAATAACATAGATGTCTTACTCCTCCGGGTTTATCTCAATATAGAAGATTAGATTAATAGAAACTGTGCTGTAGATTGCGTTGAATGCGGTAAGACTAAAGAGAATCAAGTTAATGATTCGGAGAAAAAGTTTTAGGTTGTTTTTATAACATTAAACAAGTGACTGATAATTTTTTTGAATTAGTAAATATGGATATATTAATAAGTGCAATTGTCAAATGCAAACTTAAGAAAGAGATAATAATTAGCAAAAGGGGATTAATGTGTATAAAACTACTATAGATTTATTTGAGAAGCTAGCTATTGATACATGGGAAAGATTAAAGTATGGGGAAGAACTTAATTGCAGTCAGTCTGAGGAAACAATTACAGATATCAATTTGTTAGAAATAAAACGAGCAAATTTACATGATATTCTGGTTTCTAAGTCAGACAAATATGAAGAGGGTATAACAGGCATAGATTGGGAATGGTGGATAGGCTCTAACTCAACTGGTTGGTGGCGCTATGCAGTACAAGCAAAAAAATTATCTGAAAATAGAAAGTATAATAAACTACGTCACAGGGTAGGCCAAGAATATCAGATTGACATTTTGGAAAGATACTCTAAATCAAATAATTGCATACCTCTATATTGTTTTTATAATTATATTGATGATAATATGTTAAATAAAAACTGGCATTGTTACCTTCCTTTTGAGAAGGAACAATTAGGTTGTACAGTTGTTCCACTTGATTCTGTTAGGAAGGCATTTACATTAAGGGCGGATAAGAGTTTTTCTGCTCTACACAGTGATTTTCGTTCTATCCCATGGAGATGTTTAGTGAGGTGCCCAGATTTTCTGGTTGATATTAATAAAAACTCCTCTCATCCTTTGGCAAGCATTGGTTATGAAAAAGTTAGACCATATAAAATAAATCTTTCTAATGTGACGAGTGAGAGTATTCTTAATTCAGAGTTCTATAATCATGAAATCGAAATTTTACCTAAGCGTATAATGATAATCCAAACTGAGGATCATTAATTTATATAGCATCGGAGGGTTTATTAGAAGATTTCTAAAAATCATAGACGTACTTCGAATTAGTGTGTTAGGTATTTACATAAAATTGGAGTAATATTAAGGATTGTAAATCAATTTGTAACATAGACGATATACTATATCTCCTTTAGGAATACGAAAAGAGCGCGAATCTCGAGAGACCGTGCTACAAGAAGTTTTCTTCAAAAAAGATGAAAAAAAGTAGAGTATGTTTAAGTCTCATAAAAGATGTCCGAGTGGTTTTTTGTAACAAATCAGATATTTATCTGTACGTTTCTCTTCTAATCTCCTTATTGTCCGCCGTTCATATGCTGAATCTCTTTCAATTAAGCTGCAGCAGCAGTAAACTTTTTCATTATAAAATACTTTTAATTGTAGAGGGATTTGTAGTTTCCTTCCATCAGAAAATCTCCGCACCGTCCAAATCTAGTGTTACTTAAAATTGAGAATTCCCTTGCGAACCTGTTGATATTGAATACTATTTGACCAGCAACGTTTATTTTCAGAAGAGAGTGCTTAACTTTCATGTATAATCATCGAAAAAAATTCTAACTAGGCTCATACCAATTTAGGTTATGAACCTAGTTACCAATACGGGATAAAAGATTAGTTTATAGTTTTTAAACCCTTTAAAACAGAGTCCTCATAATTAACTGCATAATTTGTATTTACTTCTAGTATTTTATTGAATTTTACATCAGATACAAATCCGATGGTTTTATAGTAATATGAAATATTTTCTATTCTTAACTGTTTATCCCGCCGAGTTCCACCCTCAAGTCTTTCTCGAGCTGTATTATAGTTTGTTGCAAAGTCACTGAGTATGGATCTGAGTATTCTAACAACAAAGGTATTATCACAATCTAAGGAGATATATCTTATAGTATTATTCTGATAATTGAAATCTATAGCCCCTCTACCATCAAAAATTCCCGCGATAAAACATCGTATTACCTCATCGGAACTATGTTTAATCACTTCTTCTATTAAGGAAGCTAATTCTTCAACAGTTGTTTCTTCGATTTCCGGAAATAGTGTAACAAATCCAACTTGCCTACCCGTGAATTTAGGGGCTTTTACATTTCCATTTATATATCCTTGTTCGACCCAAAAAGTTATCTTATTAAGTATATTAGCTATTGAGGATACGGAATCGAAGTGACTCAAGAGTTCTGATGCTGTAGGATAATCGTTGTTATGCCTAACCGGGGAAATCCAGTATCGTACTCCATTAATAATGACAGTCTCATCAGCAGCAATAATTCCACCTAAAAAATACGCACTTTCATTTGTTAAGTAAGGTGTACCAAGGTCGATAGGCAGTGAATGTTTCTCAAATTGAGCCATGATTTATCTTCTCCTCATATACAAGTCAATAAGCCAAACAATGCTCAAACCTAATATTAATTGTAAGCCTTACTTGATTATTTTACCAGAGTAAATAGATCTGAACCGATGAGTTTTAAAAGTTAGGTGGATAGAGTCAGAACATACAAGTTATTCTAACCGCTATACACTCAAAAAACATTTGTTAGAGAACAACATGTTATTTATATCTAATGCTACTTATTTATACTAATTCCCTCTTAATCATTGTAATTTATCTAAATAAGAGACTATAATGATATTGAATATTGAACGTGGTTACGGTGTAGGAGGTCTACGATGGTACTCAATGCTGAAAAATGGTGTAGTCTTGAGGAGATTGCTGGGTATTTAGGCGTGACAAAGGATACGATAAGGAATTGGATTAAAAAGACTGATGTGCCAGCACATAAAATCGGCAGACAATGGAAATTCAAGGTTTCCGAAGTGGATACTTGGGTTAAGAGCGGGAAGAGCGCGCTAGATTAAAATCATCAAGAAACACATAGATGTATCTGCTTAGGAGGAACTTACTGAATGTCTAAAATTTTATCAAGTATAGAGACTAACATCTTATTGTCTAATGATGATTGCATAAAGGCAATGCAAAGACTACACCCTGAGTCAGTTGACTTAATATTAACTGATCCCCCGTACAACTTAGGCTTATTTATGAAAGATAGGGATACAAATCTTAAGAAAATGAGAGATAACTTCTTTGGTGCAGCTGGTTGGGATGATTTAGATTTTGCTGAATGGGAAGAATCGATGAATAAATTTTTCATTGAATCTGCCAGACTTTTAAAAAAGGGCGGGGCAATGATCGTCTTTATGTCAGTAATAAAAGTAGAGACATTAATACGTTTAGCCGAACAAAATGGATTCTATTACAAGACTACAGGTATATGGCATAAACTTAATCCAATGCCAAGAAATATGAATTTACATTTTGTAAACTCAACTGAAGCGTGGGTTTATTTAACATATAAGAAAAAAACAGGAACTTTTAATAACGACGGGAAAATGGTACATGATTTTTTTGAAACGGCTATTACGTCTTCAACAGAGAAAAAGTTTGGAAAACATCCAACACAAAAGCCAGAGCAGTTACTACAGCAATTTATATCTCTGCTCTCGAACGAAGGAGATACTGTATTAGACCCTTTCATGGGCAGTGGTACTACAGGTGTAGTAGCGAAA
This sequence comes from Fontibacillus phaseoli, assembly GCF_003337355.1. Lineage (GTDB taxonomy): Bacteria > Bacillota > Bacilli > Paenibacillales > Paenibacillaceae > Fontibacillus > Fontibacillus phaseoli. The sequence continues at coordinate 80,309 of NZ_QPJW01000014.1, forward strand.
AGAAATTACAGAAAATTTATTGGTATTGAATTAAATAAAGAATATTTTCAAAATGCAAAAAAGCGGATTGAGGAGACTAAATGCAACAAAACAAATTGTGGAGACAACGTCATATGAAACCTAAGGTAATTGATCTATTTTCTGGTGTAGGAGGAATGTCTCTCGGTTTTGAATGGGCAGGGTGTGAGGTAGTCTTAGCAAATGAGTACGATAAATCGATTGCTAATGCTTATGTTCATAATAGAAAAAAAACAAATATGTTGGTAGAAGATATCACTCGTTTGCCACTCAAAGATACATTTGAAAAATATAAAGGTAAAATTGATATAGTTATAGGTGGCCCACCATGTCAAGGTTTTTCCCAAAAAGGACAGAGGAAAACCATTCATGATGAACGGAATTTTTTATTCAAATACTTTTTTAATGTTGTTGAGTTAGTTCGTCCAAAATATTTTGTGATGGAGAATGTTCCTAATTTATTTACCTCAGAGAATGGTTTTTTTAAGAATGAAATAATTGAAATGTTCGAAAATATTGAGTACTCGTTAACAGCGGGTATTTTAAATGCAGCAGATTATGGGGTTCCACAGAACAGAAAAAGGGCTGTAATTATTGGTAAGTTAGGCGGAATAGCTCCTAATCTTCCAGAACCAGTGGGTTATAATATCTCGATATGGGATGCTATAAGCGACCTAGCTTATTTGGACTCAGGAGAAGGGGAGGAAGAACAAGAATACAGGTATAATGCCCAAAGCGAGTATCAATCAATGCTTAGAGCAGGAAGTAAGAATCTTACTAATCATGTAGCTACTAATCATTCATTACTGGCTCTAGAGAGATTAAGTTTAATTCCACCCAACAGTGGCAAGGAGGTATTGCCACAAGAGCACCTTACAAAATCTATTTATAGTGGTACATGGACAAGGATGAGAAAAGAAGAGGTTTCAGTAACAATTACAACTAGATTTGACACTCCATCTTCTGGGAAATTCACTCATCCGTTTCTAAATAGAGCAATTACCGTTAGAGAAGCTGCACGTATACAATCGTTTCCAGATACATTTAAATTCACAGGAAACAAAGGTTCGCAAATGAAACAGGTGGGTAACGCAGTCCCACCATTACTAGCAAAATCGATTGCAGATGTATTACTAAAGGACATGCGAAAAGAAGAGGGGACGTTTTTAAATGACAACTCCAGAGAGTATACAAGAGCATAGAGAAATCGATCTTAAATTAGGAATTAAATCATCTTTGCCAAAGGTAAGGGAAACTATATCCCTTGCCTATCTTTTGTGGGGAAGTTCGGGAAGAGTAGCGAATCTCGAGTACTCCCAATCAAATGGAGATACTATACAAATAAAGGACGACGTAGCTGAGCGATTAAAGGATTTACTGCGTCCTACATATGATACATTTGGTATACCTGATGATAGATTTATTAATAAAATTAATGAAAACCAACTTTTTGTGTCACAGATAGAGCCCTTAATAGTTGCATTTGAATTAATTTGGAGATTGGCGAAAGTAACTTTTTTAGAACAACGCTCCTTTAGTGCAGAACGTACTGGCAGGGTTCGATATACAAAACAGTTTACCTTTACCAAGAATATGGATGTAATAGACCTTTTAGTGACAGAAAATCAGGATAAATATATGCCTATTCTCTTGAAGTGGGCTACGGGGTTCGAAATTGAGATTGATGGAGCAGCCGAAGAAAAACTAGTTAAAATTTTAATGTTGTTTTCAGAGGAGGCGGTTTTTAAACTAACATCAGATGGAACTGATGTACTATTTAATCTTAATGGCGTATACAAGAAGCTTGTGGATGGTAATGATAGTGTAAACATTAGCGGAGAGCTCGAATCAAAAGGTTCATTACGGATACTAAAATCATCATTGTCCGAAGGGATAAATGATTTTCTGAGTTACAGTCAAGGAAATGTTGGTCTTAGAGGGGATAGGGAATTAGATAAGTTGTCGGAATACCAAAAACGCGTTGAGACTTACTTAAGCTTATGTAACTTTAAAGTGATTGTAAGAGAAAACGAAGTTGAAGTAGAAACCGGTCCAGAAGATGATCATGGTCATCTTAATCTTCCGTACAATAGAATTTTATTTGGGGCACCTGGTACAGGTAAGAGTCATAAATTAGAGATGGAAAAGACTTCTTTCGAAGAAAATTACGAGCGAGTTACATTCCATCCAAACTACTCGTATGCGCAATTTGTTGGAACGTATAAACCGGTTCCCATTGGCAGAGAGATCACATACAAATTTGTTCCTGGACCGTTCACTAGAACGCTGGTTAAAGCGATGAAAACCCACACACCACAGCTTCTCATAATTGAAGAAATCAACAGAGCTAATGTTGCCGCAGTGTTCGGAGATGTTTTTCAATTATTAGACAGAAAAAATGGTGTCAGCCAATATCCTATTGAAACTAGTGAGGATTTGCGAACATATTTGGCATTCGAGTTGGAGCCGGATTTTTCAACTTGTGAGGACGAAGCTCAAAAAAGGGGCATGATTAATAAATACCAAAAAATCATGATACCTGACAACATGTACATTTGGGCGACTATGAATAGTGCAGACCAGGGGGTATTCCCAATGGACACTGCATTCAAAAGAAGATGGGAGTATGAATATATCGGGATAAATGATGGAAGTGATGCTATTCAGTCTTACTGTATTACACTTCCAAATGGAAAACAGGTTTTCTGGGACACATTAAGAAAGGAATTAAATTCAATACTCTTGAAGTCATGTAAAGTAAATGAGGATAAATTGGTAGGGCCCTTCTTTTTAGGATTATCTGCATTAGAAAGTACTGAGAAGTTTAATGAAATATTTAAAAGCAAGCTATTGATGTATTTATTTGAGGATGCTGCAAAACAATATCGAAAAGTGGTATTCAGTGGTTGCGATGCTAGTACCTATTCAAATGTGTGCATAGCTTATGATGAAATTGGTGACGAGATTTTTGGGTTGAATTTACAAAATGAAGGGCAACGAGAATCTAGTGAAGATGAAGATGTATAGGTGATATGATGAAGGCTGCTTTTTTTAAAGAACTCAGAAGATACTCAGGGGAAGAAATAGCTTCTCTCTTGCAAATAAAGCATGAGGAAACCATATCACTAATTAGGAAATTAAAATCTCTTGGTATTGTAAAAGAAAAAATGAAAAGGGCATTAGAAACTGATGTATATGAAAAGGTTTTAGATATGGAGATATTAGATGTAAATTTAAAATCCCAAAATAGCACCTTTATTTTTGACTATGTTGGGGTGATCAATATAGGAAACTATGTTATCAAATGCTACCCCAAATATATTTCTGAAGTTGATGTGCCTTTGAAAGAAATGAAACAAATTTTACATGTATTGAGGAAATATAATTCTAAGGAACAGTTACTGATATCAGCAAGTGGCGATGATGAAAACGTCGATTTTAATTTATTGCCTATTATCCTCTTTTTCATTGATGATTATTCTGAAAATGGTATTTATACAAATCCAATTGAGATTAATGAGCTAAATGGAGAAGGGGAAATTAACTGGGAGAAAACTATCGGAGAAACGTATCCATTACTGAGTAATAATAAAGCGTACTATACAGAGATGTATACACACGGTTCTTTAGATGATGAACTAGACTATTTTAAACAGTTGCATGAATGTATAGTCACAGAATGTTTTTTAAAACTAAAGAAGCTAGGTTTATTAGAACTGTTTGATATAGAAACGGCTATTCTTTATGATGGCGAACTTTCAGATTTCGGTGACGAAGATTATATATTGTATCGTTTAGCAAGAGAACTTGCAGTTCAATTTCAAAGCCGAAAGCAGCTAGTCCTTAAAACTATTTATAATTATATTTTTAAGGGAAAGTTGCATAGAAGAGAGAATGGGATTAGCCTGTTTGGAACAAATAGTTTTAATCTTGTATGGGAAAAGGTTTGTTCAGATGTCTTTAATAATCAACTACAAACTAAGCTTAAGCATCTTTCATTACCACAAACACTTAGTGAGCAATATTCTAATGATAAGGACAATACTCTTCTAGGTCTGATTGAGAAACCGAAATGGAATCGCGTAGAAGAAGGTAGAGTGATAAAAACACATCGGGTAGAAGAAACACTAATTCCGGATATAATTAGTATTTACTCGATTGCAGATGGAGAATGTTTTGGAATATTTGACGCTAAATATTATAATATTTATTTGGATGAAAATAGGATAGTGGGTCAGCCTGGTATTGGCGACATTACAAAACAGTATCTATACCAACTCGCATATAATGACTTTATTAAAGCGCATAACTTTACTAAAATACAAAATGCTTTTTTAATGCCAACCGAAAAAGCGGCAGGTGAATATTTAGGGACTGCTGAGTTAAATATGCTAAATAACCTATCTTTGCCTGCGCTCTGCAGTATTTCAGTAGTACAACTGCCTGCGCAAAAAATGTTCAGTTGGTATTTAGCAGGGAGTAAAATTGATATTAGCTCAGTTTTTACATTCTTATAGATCGGAGTGTTATCTCATTAGCAGTAGAACATTTATCTGGCAAATGATTAAAGAAGCTGTTGAGAATAGCCCCAATGTAAAAGTTAGTTATCAGGAAATTAAAGATTATATCTTTAGGACATATGGAGATATAAATGAAGGCACAATCAATGCCCAAATAATTGTTTGTACCGTAAATCAACCATCGAGAATTCATTATCCTGAAAATAAGAAACCGAGAATTTCTAAAACTAAATATGATTTTCTATATACAGTCGGTCGTGGGCAAGTGGTCATATATAATCCAGAAGAACATGGCGTGTGGGAGATAACTCATTCCAACTTTGGAAAGCTTGTTGTAAGACAACAGTTGGATGAGGGAAGCATTGATTCGCAAATTGAAATGCACACCGAAACTACTGAAGATTTTCTTTTCCCATTTGAAGCTCAATTACGTGATTTTATAGTGCAAAATCTCTCCTCAATTAATATTAATTGCATGATGTTGAAGTTATTCGTTGATGAAAATCTTCGTGATGGAGTTGAATATCCTACTGAAGTTGGACCTATTGATATATTATGTGTAGACCAAAATGGGGATTTTATCGTATTTGAGTTGAAGCTAGGAAAAGGACCTGATAGAGCTATAGGGCAAATAGCTCGTTACATGGGATGGGTTAAGAAGAATATCGCAGCTGATAAAGAAGTTAAGGGGATTATTGTTGCTAAAGAAGTGGATAATAAGCTAAAATATGCAGCTTCAGTTGTGCCTGGCATTTCTTTATATGAATACCAAATCAAATTTTTAATACAACACATAGACCTTGAATAAACTTAATTATAGTAATAGGACTGTATTTGTAAAAGGCACACAATTTAGATTGTGTGTCTTTTTATATTATAATAAGGTACAGAATGTTAAATTAGAGGACTATCTGTTAAGAAAAAATAGGTTACAGAATGTTAAAGGAGAGATGCCCATTGGACTTTGCCCGATATCTTAAGGAACAAGAAATGCGGCCCAAGACTATCGTCGGTTACTGCGCGGTGGTTAATGAATATGAGCAATGGCGAGATACACTTCCAGATTCATCAGAAATAATTACTCAATTACAAATTTTAGAATACAAGTCTTATTTAAAGACCATCAGAAAAAATCACCCGAAGACGATAAACCGGAAGTTGGCTGCAATGCGTAAATGGATTCAATATCTTCAAGCCATTGGACAAGTTAAAAATATTATTACGGTTAAAGACGAGGTATTAGCACCTATGGAACAATTGCGGGAGCCAAAATATTTAGACAAAAACCAAATTCGAAATATCCGTAAAGCTATTGAGAAGGAACGAAATGATTTTCTACGGAACAGGGATAGATGTATGACATACCTTATGCTTTATCTTGGATTAAGACAGGAAGAGATGCTGAACCTTGAACTGTTAGATATTATTAGGACGCCTGGCAAGCAAAAAGTCATTATACGGGATGGTAAAGGTGGATTTTATAGCGAGTTAGGGATTGAAAGTACAGAACTTCGGGGAGCCATTGACCTATGGATTAAAGAGCGCTCCAAAAGCAGATTTGCTGAAAGTCGATTCTGCTTTGTGAGCCAAAAGTCAGAGCATGCCGGTAAGCGTGCTGCAGTAATGATGATTAAGCGTGTGAGTAAAACATCTGGCGTTGAGTTCACTTGCCATCAATTGCGTCATACTTTTGGTAAGCGGATCATAGATAAAACAGGTAATATCAAATTGGCACAGGAGCTACTTCGCCATAAGCATACTTCTTCAACTGAAATATATACAATGCATCGAAACGAGGAGTTAAGCAGCGTATTACGCATACTGGATGATATTATTTAAAACAATAAGCCAAGCACATTGTTCAAGAGGAACAAGGCTTGGCTTTTTTTGTTTTGGTTAAATTGCAAAGTCTTATTTCATTTATTATATCTGCTCTGTTCAATTTATCTGTTGTTCAAGATAGATTAAGTCTTGTGAATGCATTAATTATATGTGCTGAATTTATTGTATCTAATACATACAACCTAATTGAATCCACACATTTCAAAGCGAATCACGGTTGCTCACATAAAAATATACTATAAAGAATAGCTAACAGTAAGACATTAAAAAAACAATGAAATGTTAGTGATTGTGCTAAGAAATAAGCTTTATACATTAAGATAACAGATAAAAGTAAGTGATTTTCGAGAAAAAATAGTTGTTTTTTAGAAAAAAACGTTTGCATAAAACAATAGGATCTACCGAATCAAATTCAATATCTGAGAACCCCTCCCCCCCTCTCTTGCTTCCTCCTGAGGAGAGCACGCAGACATATATCCTCTGTCCCGCGTCACTTACCGCGTGGCGAACCGAGCAAGAGGCTAATAATTAATCGGCCCACTTGATTGGAAACCCTCCTCATGGCTCATGGAACTCTTCGTGGTCTTAACAGGTTAATGGTCTCGGTCAGCAATTAATGTACAATATATTCCATTAAATTTTGGACATTGGGTCATAACAGAATAGGAGGGAAAGCTATTCCATCTTATTCAGAGGAGAGCTTATTTTATTCAGGCGAGCTTTGGTTAATTCATCATCAAAGAAAATAGAATGTCGATGATCAGATTTGTCGCGGTATATTTTTTGAAATTGCAGTCGATAACTTTTGTTGATACTAGAGTAAGCTTGAGGTTCTTGATACATAGCTTGGAGCAGCTTTTTCTCGAACCATTTATAAAAGACTAAGAAAGCAATAATGATTGATGAAAAAATTAGTGTGTGATTAGGAGTAATAAAATCCACAGAATCAGCTCCTTTTAATTACATATTTAACCAGTTTCTTGTAATGATCAGTATAGCTGGTTTTATGTCTTTTGCCAAGAGAGTCTATGTTTTTATACACTCATTGTTTTATTGATTGTTAAAGAGAGAAAATATAGCTTGAGTCTTAGTATTTGATTTCACTATAGCTTACTGGTTGGTTCTGGTTAGAAAAGAGAGAATATATAGCTTGTGTCCCACAGACAACTTTTTTGGCGAGATTTGACTTTGTATTTTTCGAATATATAATTTTCCTACTCATAGCAATTGCCTGATTATTTAATGAATTGCAGAGCTATGACATTAATAGATTCAAGGGAGATTATATAAGATGGAAGATGTACTAGAAACACAAATACAAAAAAATAAAGAAGGCCTTCTTAACAAAATAAATGAGCTTATCATTGGTGAGCGCAAAAGATTTATAGAGCAGTATGGACAAGGTGAAAGCGTAAAGTATTATACAGCGAAGCGGACATTAAAGAATGAAATTGTAGCCCAGCACTTGGGTGGAGAACGGACAATAGGCTGCCATTATATTGGAAGTGCAAGCAAGTTCCTCTGTTTTGATATTGATGAGCCAGATCCAGAGATTCCTTTGCAACTGCTCAAAATGTTAAAGGACGCTGGCTTTGATCATGACGAACTTCATGTAGAGCATAGTGGCTCAAAAGGGTGGCATATATGGATGTTCTTTAGTGGAAATATACCAATATCTATGCTTGTGAGTTTTGGAAGATACTTTATCGAGGAGATGGGATGTGATGGTCATTGTATTGAGTTACGGCCCGAACAAACTAAAAATAGTCGAGGAATTAAACTGCCGTTTGCCATACACCGTAAAACGATGATACGTACTATGTTTTTGGAGCACAACTTATTTCCAACATCGGATAGCGTCCAGTATTTCTTAGACATTGTTCCAACAAGTAATAAGCGCTTCGAGCAATTGGCAATTGCTTTACTTGAGGAAGTTAGTGATAATTCCGAAATAAAAGACCAATTAGTGCAGCAATCCGAAGAACTCGTGGAAGAACCTATACAGTCAGTACGTACACCTGAATTTATTAGAGGCTCGTCATTAAATCAATTAGCAGAGAAATTGTTGAAATATGGAATTCCACAAAGGACACCTGGTGACTCATTTGGGAGGCACTATTATCAATATTTCATCGCACTTTTTTTTAAGGACCAGGGCTTTTCAGAGAAAAAAACTATAGTAAAGGTAATAGAGTGGGCCTTACGAGAGAAAAGGTATAACCGGAGCAGTAGTACAGAAGAAGAAATTTATCAGGATGTTACAATTGATGTGCACCACATTTACGCTAAAAATAAGAAGTTTTATTCCGCTATTCCAAATGAGCTTTCTTTTAGTATAGCTGATATTGAGATGGTTTCTCAGTTTGAGGAACCCATTACTCAGTATGTGGCATGGGCAATATTAGTCTTAGGACGTATGTTTCACCATCAAGGAAGACTATTCTTCTCAGTTCGACAATTGGCGGCTATGACAGGATACAGTCGTAGCACTGTACATAGACGGCTACAGATTCTTATTGCAATGAATTTTATTCGTGTTATTGAACGAGGACAGTATCGTTCAGAAAAGTCGAGTGTATATCACATTCCTGCATTGCTGAATGTTTCAGAAGTAGAGTTTAAGGTTACCACCGAATCTGCTGAAATGCATGGGATTTTTGAGGAAAGTTTTGAATATGTACAGAAGTACATTGCTAATCGAAAGTTCAGAATAAGTTTAGCCCAATGAATATATTGTTTTGCGACCAATCGTTATTACAATTCGGATTCTGTATCGTAAATGTAAGCACACAATCATACATATTAAAAGAATATGGATTATTAAATTTAGATGGCAAAGTAAACTATTTCGAACGCCTTATCCAAATTGAAAAATGGCTCATCAAATTAATTGAGGAGCATTATAGTCGTTGAAGAAATTCAATATCAGAAAAACGTTGAGACTTATCGAAAGCTCTGTATCTTGCAATTCATTTTAGAATCAACAAGTCGAAAGAAGGGCGTAGAATTCGCTAAACTATTGCAAGTCCATCAATGGCGTACTTCTGGTGTAAATAAACAGCTGCAGCTCGTGAACGGTAGTAAGCTGGCCTTGTACGAGTATCTGAATCAAGAGCTTGGTCAACCGTCAGGATTTAATACTGATCAAGCTGATGCTATCGGGATGGCATTGTACTGGCGTACAAAATACTTTTCAAAAGTCCCTTTTGATAAGGAACATGCACAGCAATTTCTAATAAAAGGTGAAACAATAAATGACTCTTAAACTCTTATTTGCAGAGTATAAAGAATAAGTTTTTAAAGAACATTGTTCTATGTATTCATCACATAATAATATTGTAAGTTTATTACAACCCAATCACTCTATCTATTATATAGAGTGATTTTTAATGTATTCTGAAAAGTTCTCTTCATATTGTTTCATAAAATCAGAAATACTAATATTCAATGCCTTGGTTAGTGACACAATAATTGGAAATGTGGCAGCCTTTATTCCGTTCTCTAATTCAGAAATAAAAGACCTATCCACATTGCTGAACAAGCAAAGTTCGTCTTGAGTATACCCTCTATTTTTCCTGATTTTTTGTAGGGTAAGGCCAAATACAACTAATTCTGGACGTTTTTCTTTTTCCAAATGAATAACCCCTATCAAGAGTTCAAAATTTATACTCAAATAGTAGAGGTTTTATTTATGTGTTTTCTGTAGGCTATTGCCTACAAAACATAGATGGTGCTAGTATGAACATATAAAGGACTGGGGGTTGGGGAAATGGAGAAAATTCAAGGGTATTCTGAAACGGTCACAAAAAGCTTTAGTGCTCCGATATTTGGCCTTAACGAAGGACATATCCAGCAGGCAAATAGTTTTCTTGAAAAAAGTAATTTTAAAAGTGTCCGATGGAATCTGGTAGTCCATGTAGGCGGAGCAAAAAGTATGACCTTGTTCGCGGAAAAAGTATCGGCAGAAGTACCGTATCGTTTTGGAATAGCATACTTAGGAACGCCTGGGGCAAAAATATTCGGCTACCTGTCAAAGGTAGCAACTGGCTGGAATGTGGAGAAGGCAATAGATAAATTTCAAAAGAAGCATCCTGGTTATAAAATCAAACAGACGCGGATTATTCACGACAGTGGGATAAATGTCGGGGTCTACATTTTATATACATTTATTAGTGAAAATCGTAACAATTAAAGAAAGGGGACTATAAATGAAATCACAGCTTATTCTGATTACTACTACTATTTTCTTGAGTTTGTTGCTCACGAGTTGTTCTAACTCTTCCAATGATTTGATTCCCTCCGAAACATCACAGCCACATAAAACAACTGAAGTAGAGTTATCACCAACGGTTGCGCCAACTCAAACAATAGATATTAAAAAAACTGAAGCACCGGTTTCAGAAATGGTAGAGACTAATGATGCAGAAACAGTATTAAAGAAATATCTTGATGCATTTATTTCTAAAAAATTTGATGAATTAGAGCCGTTATTATACCCTGATCATTTTCAAATTACAGCTAAAGAACTTGTTCAAAGGATAAAAGAGAACGATTTTAAAAACAGTGTTGAGTATTCTGAATACATGATTACATCAATTACAGACTATGATGATACACATAAGTTGGCGAAGTTGTTAGTAAAGCCCTCCAGTGGCTCTGCAGCGCTTGAGGACAGTGTAGGCTTAGTTTTGAGCAACAATGAATGGAAAGTTGACCTTTCTTTAATTGTCAATACTGAGACAAGCGATGTAGCTGTAAACAGCGAGAATAAGGAAATAACAGTTACAAAGGTAAGCAAAACAACAAAGCTGAATGGATATGAGTTTAATGTTGAATACAGAAATAACTTAAAGAAAAATCGAATTGTTGTTGGTTGGATGAATAAAAGCTTAGCAGTGCTAAATACAGACAAGGCTCAAATGACGGAGCAATTAGGAAAAGCAAACGTTGGACCACAATCTAATGGCTCCTTTCTAATTACCTTTAACTTAGCGGAGAAAGTATCAGATCAGAGTTTGACCATAACAGGAATGCGTGAAGCGGATTCTGATAATCTTCCCATTCCAGGAAAAGAGACTTTTGATGTTACTATTCCTTTAAAATAAATAACATTTCTCCTTTAGTTATATTAAAAAATGTTATTATATATGGATTCATACAATTTTAAAAAGTGTAGCAAAATGATTGACAAGGTAATTAGTTCCTGCTAAAATTCATTCTAAGCTCATTTGAGCAACCATCTAAAACTAAATTTTTTATAAATGATACACCCATAATTTCCGATGCCGAAAGGCGTGTGGAGCTGGTACGTCACCAATTGTGAATTCATCACTGGTGATCTATCGTTTTCGTTTTAATTGTGTATCTATTGCCGCTATTAGCACAAGGGAGAAGTTTGCCCATCTAATAGCACAATAGAATACAAGCAAACGATTAATCAGCTCGCAAACGGAATATTATGGGTGTTTTTTGTTTGCCTGAAAGGAGGTGAAGATTCAAGTTAACTAAACTGAATAATTAATCCCTCAAATGAGGGAGGTGATGTCTACTGACCGTTATCAAAGTAGGTACTCAGCAGCTCTGAAAGGGTTGTGTGGGGGAGTCGGGGTAAAACTACCCGCAAGTTGGAAATGGGGTCTGTAGACCAAATTTAATTAAAGAGAGGATAATAATCATGAATAAACTAATTAATGAAATTCAGCTGAACCGCATCTATCAACGTGATTGCATTGAAGGGATGAAGATGCTTCCTGACGATAGTATTAACCTAATCATTGCAGATCCGCCTTACAATACAGGAAATAAAGGAACCAAAATTGACATGAAAAAAGAATACGGCTATAACTACTTCAATCAAAAATGGGATAAAATAGATGATTTCGGTTTATTTAATTTATTGTGGATTACCGAATGCTACCGTGTTTTAAAGCCAGGTGGTTCAATTCTCAGCTATGGTACACATCATAACTTGTTTACTGTGGGGTATTTAATGGAGGAGACTGGTTTTAAAATAAAGATAAAGTATGAATGGAAGAAGAAAAACCCACCGCCAGCTTTTGCCGGTAGAACACCAAGATTCTCAACTGAATCCATTATATGGGGTATTAAAGGAAAAGCTCCAGTTTACAACCATGGATATGCAAGGAAAATTAACAATGGTATAAATATTACAAACGTATTCGAGACAGCCCTTACTCCTAAAAGTGAAAAAGCACATGGGAAATTTCCTTGCCAAAAACCTTTAGAAATTTCAATAAAACTAATTAATTTGCATTCGAGAGAAAATGACATTGTACTTATACCATTTGGAGGCAGCGGTACAGAGTGTGTTGCTGCTGAAGTATCTAATCGAAACTTTATTGCTTTTGAAACAGAACCTAGCTACATAGAGTTAGCGAACATGCGTCTTGATAGTACAACTCAATATAAAGATAAATTTAAATCTATACTTGATTGCTAAAACACAATTGACTTCTTTTCAAGAAAAAATTAAATATTAAAAGCATTACTTTGATTAATACATTTGTTTATAACTAATGAACATACGGTCACAAGGATGTGGCTTTTAAATATATGTGAATATGAGGAGAAAGCTATAATGAAAGAAATTACAAAATATGATATTATTATCTCTACTACAGAAGAAGTTAAGCGGGAGCAGTTGTTTGCTGCTCTTGTTAATATAATAGAAAAATATGCAGAGTTTAAGCAAACAAAAGAATAATGAAGTACAAGGTGGGTTGCCATAAAGGTAATCCACCTGTTTTTTTTAAGTATTATGAATGAGAGGATTGATTTTTTTGGAGAAAAGTAGGGTTGCTATCTATTGTCGGGTTTCAACGGAAGAACAAGCAAATGGATTTTCTTTAGAAAGCCAAGCTGCAATTTTAGAAGAGTATGCAAAGTCTAAAAATTATGAAGTTTACGATCTATATATTGATGATGGTTATTCAGGAAAGGATTTTAAAAGGCCGGAGATTCAACGTTTATTAAGAGATGCAAATGAAGGGAAATTTGATATTGTATTAGCCTGGAAGGTTGATAGAATTTCACGGAGCAACAGAGATGTACTTAATATGATTGAAATGGAGTTACACCCCCGAAATATAAAGTTGCTTATAAGCACTTGTGACATTGACAGCACTACTACAATTGGATATATGTTTATAAGCTTGCTAGGCACATTTGCAGAGTATGAAAGAACGGTTATTATTGAGCGTGTAGAAATGGGAATGTCTAAACGAGCGTCCAATGGTAATTGGTGTGGCGGAAAAATACTCGGATATGATTCTGTTAACGGTGTATTGGAGATTAATGAGCAAGAGAAAGATGTAGTAACTAAAATATTTGAAATGAGAGCTTCGGGATTGGGGTATAAAGCCATAGCAAGCCGTATGAATGAATTGAGTTACACAACAAAACATAATAAAGCTTTTCAAATCAATACAATTAAAACAATTCTAAACAATCCAACGTATATAGGGAAAATTAGATGGGGACAGCATCGACAATGGGACAAGAAGAGAAGGAAGGGGAAGTCGAAAACTCCAATCATAGTAGAGGGGAAACATGAAGCGATTATAAGCAAGGAATTATGGGATAAGGCTGAGGAAATTGCAAAGCATCAAAACAGCAAAGCTTTAACTGATTCTAATTTGAAAGGTCAATTCTTATTGTCTGGAATATTGCGTTGCCCACAATGTGGTGCAGGAACAGTTATGACGAAAAGAAAGAAGAGGAGTGGCGAGGGATATCATCTATATTATATGTGCCAAGCCTATCACTCTAAAGGAATAACCGCATGCAGAACAAATTTAATTGATAAACAATCAATTGAGGTACAGTTAATTAGAGTTGTGAAAGGTATTTTATGCAATCAAGATTTAGTTAGAGTAATTTTAGATAAGGTCAAGAATGAGGGTTCTCATGACATTGATGAACTGAATTCTCAGTTAAATGCGCACCTGAAGGAAATGAACAAGCTAATTCAGCGAAAAGAGAAGTTTAATCAAGCGTACATTTTGGGCGACATTGAGAATGTAGCGTACAATGAAGCTATGAAGGCATTAGTACAAAAAATAGATGTTACTGAACAAACAATACACAAACTAAACGTTCTAATTGAGAAAAAATCGTCTAAGGTTAATATTACCGAGGAGTTAATTCTTGAAGCGTTGCAAAACTTTGATACACTGTTTGAGCAAGCAGATATTAAAGATAAGAAGCAACTGATAAAGGCTCTAGTAAAAAAAATTGAAGTCGAGCCTGACCGCAAGTGGTTAAAGAGCATCGTCTTTTGGTTTTCAGAAGGCGATGCTTTACCACTAAATGATATGCGGAGAACCGTATCATAAGTAGGTACGCTAAATTGAGCAAGGTGGGGGTAATACATCAGCGGTACAAAAATTCATAAGCAACTTAACCAAGGAGCATGCCGGAGCGTGCTCCTTTTGCATTTTCAACGATAGCCCCGTTAAGCTGATCCGTACCATGAGTAAGCACAAAGCCGTCGTTAATTGAAGCGTCAATGAACAAAATAGCGCAGTTTGCTCCCTATCGGAACGAAGATTAGGATATAGCTTTAGGAGTTGTAGTCAAAATGTAATTAGTTTCCTAAACAGTATCATAATTTGACATGATTAATGATTATTATAAACACATCCGGTTGTTAAAAAATAAAACTAGGTCAGAGGAGGAATGAAAATGAGTACGACTATGGCTCATGAAAAAAACGCGAAAGTAGAATCCCGCCCTGTTGGAAGGACAGCCGCCTATTGGACGGTCACGATTATACTCGCATTCTCAATTACATTAAGCGGTATCGGGCAACTGATGCGATATGGAGGGAATGTCGATCTAGTGACCGATATTGGTTTCCCGTTATATGTCACGAACATTCTTGGAGCTTGGAAGTTGCTTGGAGTCATTGCGATCGTAATGCCAGGTTTGCCCCGGCTTAAGGAATGGGCTTATAGCGGTATCTTTTTTCTAATGACGGGGGCGGCTTTATCTCATGCGTTCGCTAACGATTACGGCGATTACGGATTTCATATCATTCTTCCGCTTTTCTATGCCGCGCTTGGTATCGCCTCCTGGGCGTTGCGTCCGAAAAGCCGCAGGCTCTAAGGGCAAATGTCCAATATAGTAAGCTGGCCGGAACCATTCGGCTGCCATTTATGCAAAGGAGGCACCCGGCCGGGTGCCTTCGATTTCGTTAAGCAGATATTATTTGTACGTATTTCCCAGGTCGGGAACAAACGTTTGCATTTTTTCTTTTCTTTTGAGCGAATAATTTGTATGATGAAAGAAACGTGAACGAAAGAGGAGCCTTGCAAACATGATCCAATTAACAAACCGCCAGGCACGGCAATTTCTGTTGTTGAAGCATGGACTATTGGGCGAGTATAAATTTAGTGGGAAGCAAGGCGTATTGGACTTTGCCCGGCAGGTCGGCTGCATTCAATACGACCCCATCGATGTTTGCGGAAAAAACGCCGAATTGGTGCTGCAGTCGCGAATCAAGGGATTTTCCAAGGGAATGCTCGCCGAGTTGCTGTATGAGGACAGAAGCCTTGTCGATTATCCGGATAAAAATCTGGCCATTATCCCAGTCGAGGACTGGCCTTATTTTGAGCGATACAGGCAGGCCTCAAGGCAACATGCCGAACGCTATCCAGAAATGGAAGCGCTGGCAGCGCAAGTACGGGCTCATATCCAAAATCACGGTGTACTAAGTTCGGATGATTTGAAACTGGATGGAGATTTCTCTTGGCAATCGGCCATCCACTGGAGTGCTGGAAACAACTCATCTCGATCGGTGCTGGAGCAGATGTATTCGACGGGTGAGCTGATTATCCATCATAAAAAAGGAACGCGAAAATACTACGACTTAGCCAAGAAATACATACATCCCAATCTGCTGAATGCATCAGAGCCGCTGGAGGATGAGCTGGAGCATCATAAGTGGCGGGTTCTGCGCCGGATCGGTGCTGTTGGTCTCTTATGGAATCGTGCGTCAGATGCATGGCTGAATATATGGGGGTTGAAAGCAGCACAGCGCAACGAGGTTTTTCGCCAGCTATTAGACGAAGCCCGCATTGTTGCTGTTGCCGTGGAACATATAAAGGATATGCTGTATTGCCGAGCCGAGGATTTGCGGCTTATTGAAGCCGTCCTGCAAAATCCGGAGCCGAAATTCCGCTGCGAGCTGATTGCCCCGCTGGACAATTTCATATGGGACAGAAAGCTGATCAACGAATTGTTTGGCTTCGATTACACCTGGGAGATCTACACGCCTGCAATCAAGCGGAAATTCGGCTATTATGTGCTGCCTCTTTTATATGGAGAGAGCTTCATTGGACGAGCCGAGATCATCGCGGAGCGAAAAACCGGAACGCTCGTTGTTAAAAACATCTGGTACGAGAACGGTGTGAAGCAAACAACGCAATTGCGAACAGCCTTGAACCGTTGTCTCCAAAAGTTTGCGTTATTTAATGGGTGTGAGACGATTACTGCAGAGTCTATGAGCTGATATCCTTTTTGTTTAATTGCTATTTCGCGTCTGCTTTCACGATTCCTTAAAAACTTGCCGTTAAATTACAGCGCTGAGAGCCGTAGCATAAGGAACAGTAGTTTTGCACTTGTTTTAATGTTTGTTTTAAGTAATGTTCATAAAAAACGAAAGTATAGTTTACACTTTTGTTGTAAATATATATAATAAGAGATATAAGGGGGTGGTTGACCATGAAGGATTTAATTACGGATGAAAGTGTTTTACAGGTTTTAAGAGGGTACAACAAGTGGTGGGAAACTGAAAAAGTCCCTGATGACTTTGCCAAACCTGTAAAGCGATTTGCATACTACGAGGCAAAACAAAGTTTTGAACATACAACGATTCGTCGGCATGTCATATTAACTGGGCCACGTCGAGTTGGAAAATCAACTATTATGTATCAAACTATTCAAGATGTATTAGAGACAGGTATTCCGTCAAAGAATGTCCTTTATGTTTCTTTCGATCATCCACTTTTAAAGGTATCGGAAATTGACCGTATCCTTAAAGTGTTTATAAATAATGTTGCATTTAGCGATAACATACACCTATTTTTAGATGAAATCCAATACGCCCATGAATGGAATGGCTGGTTGAAGACGATTTATGATAACAATCCTACATATCGAGTAATGGCAACTGGATCGGCTAGTCCAATTCTGAGTGATAAAATGCCTGAAAGTGGAGTTGGGCGTTGGGTACAAATTCGGATTCCAACCCTATCCTTCTATGAATATCTTGAACTTCGAGGGATCGAGGTACCGATACTTGAAGAAAAAATAAAGCCAACTGCTCTAAGTGAATTGAGCCGAAAAGAACTAGTCTCACTTATGGGTAATCTTCAACCATTGGAGCGTCATTTCCATAGATATTTATTACTTGGCGGGTTTCCAGAAATTGCTCAATCGGATGATGTCTCATATGCTCAAAGGATAATTCGAGAAGACGTCGTTGATAAAGTATTAAAAAGAGACATGGTGTCTCTCTTTAATGTAAGGCACATTGACGAGTTAGAGAGAATATTCCTTTACCTTTGTATGACGACAGGAAATATCATTGAAGCGACTACAATTTCAAATAATATGGATATAACTCGACCAACGGTATTGAAGTATCTCAATTTTCTTGAATTAGCAAACCTTATTTACACTGGCTATCCTGTTGATATGGTTGGGAAGAAGGTTTTGAAGGCAAAACCGAAAGTGTATCTAGCCGATGCAGCCATTCGAAATGCTGTGCTTCTACAAGGTGAGGAAGTACTGCAGGATTCAGATCAGATGGGCATGATCGTTGAATCGGCTGTGTATAAGCACATCAACACATTCTACTATAACTTTAACCCTAAAGTAGGTTACTACAGGGATTCTAGTTCACAAAAGGAAATAGATATCGTTGTAATGATGCCCAACTCAAAAATTTTAATTGAAATAAAATATCGTGAGAATCCGAAAATAAAGGAGACTGAGGCCATTGTAGAATGGGCAAAAAAAGATAGACTAACAGCGGCTTCACTACTTGTAACAAAAAATGCAGAGGATTACGGTTTACTTGATCATGCTCCTATTATGAGAATTCCGGCATTTGCTTTTCTATATTTACTTGGTCATGCGGAAAAGACGCGATTTAGGAAACCAGTTTAGTAAAAAAACTAAAGGCACCCTGGCTGGGTGCCTTTAAACTTGCCGAAATTGACAGCGGAGTCCCGTTAATAGAGTAATTGATCGTGCCGTTTTGGCCAGCTTTGCTGTAAATTCCATAAATCGGACTTTGGAATCAATTTCCTGTCCGGACTTGCGTGAATCGTACGGCAATCTCTATAGTATAGGGAACGACATACGAACGGAGTGGTAGGGGGAAATGGAGAGCGAACGCGTACTTCAGCAAAATTTAGAAGAAAAAAGCGAGTTTCAGCGGTTGTTTCAAATGTATCTGCTATTTGAGGAGATAGTGGAGCGGCCGAATGCGGAAATCGTCCGGAACGCGTTAGAAACCCGATGCGGAAAAACGGATACCGTGTCGCCAGACGACGCATTGTCGTCGTTTGCCGTAGAGGCTTATAAAGTAGCTTACCAGGAGGGGGAACTGCCGGCCCAGGTCATGATGGCAGACGTTACTCCGTTTAAACCGGAGACGATTACCGATTTGGAGCGCACCCAGTTTTGGACGATGCCGGATGCGGAGGACGTTCTGCAAGAATGTCACTATAAGCTGCTGATCAGCGACTTCATGGCGGCGGGGCTGGACTATAAATCGCGCAGCGCCTTATTGGCGGATTGGCTGGAGGCTGCCGTAAGCTTGTTCCCGACCTGCAAAGCGATATGGATTCCATTGAGCGGGAAATTGCTGCACCCAGCCGAAATTACGGATAACCCATACGAAGGTGCTGCGAGGTTCTTACAGTTCGGCATGAATATTCGCTATTTTACGATTCATGGTACCGAAGACAGCTTGATCGATTCGCTCGGCCTCTTTGCGCTTGGACTTCCGGATGTCCAGTACCATTTTCATACCTTGGATCCGAACGAAGTGTCGCAACATGCCTTCAATGTTGCAGCCTATTTGTTTGAAGCGGAGGTGCCGGTGGGCGACGGCGAGACGATCGCCGGTTTGCTGGACGGGGAGATGGCGCCGGACGTGCATTGGCCTTGCAGATTTGAAATGGCGCTGATCCAGCCTTCGAGAGAAGTGATGGACGTCTGTACGGGCGAGTATGCGGCAGGAGAACGAGAATAAAAATAGGGGGAGCACGTGGTATGCTTAAACGGGTTTCAGGTAAAGAGGAAGATATTATTCGGGCGTTCGCAAGAGAGCTTGTCGACTCCATCGCAGACGGAAAGTATGAGGAAATTGCTCATAAAGTTGATGATATGCAGGATTGGGACATTGAGCTATTAAAAGAGGTCATCGAGAGTTTTAAGGAAGATAATGAGTTGGAACAGATCGATAGGTTTGATGTGGAATGTACCTTTAGGCCTGTTTATAAAGATGGCAGCGTTTATCAACAAGAATCTTTCTACCACTTTAACGATGGAAGCGGAATTTCCTACGAATATGCTCTGACGACGGATGGCGAACCCAATGATTTGACGTTGAGTGTTGAGTTTCACTTTGAGGGTGACGATTTGAAAGTCATTTTTGAGAGTGGGCTTACTGTACTTTAATGACTTCCTATTTTAGAGGATGAGAAACTCTGCAAAGGAGTTATAACGATATGCTTTTACAGCTTCACAAGGAATCAATAAAGTACTTAATGACGGCCTCCCTTCGCGAAAATGATCCTAAGTTTATCTCCGCAATAAGTAATGTAGACTATGAGTTTTTAACAACAGATGAGGCAACATGGATAGAGCAGTTGTATTTTAAATTGAAAAATATCGCGCTGCGAAATAAAATTCTGTATGGTCTCATCCACTGCAAGGAATTGGAACTGGAACAATTTTTTCGAAACGCCTATAAAAAGGAACGATACCTGGACATGAGACTCCTCGCGATCCGTGGGCTGGCACATTATGCCTCAGAAGAAGAGATCAACAAGGTTATGAATCATTTCCTTAAGATCTTGATAAAAAGGCCGGAGACTACCCCCTATAACTACCAAGAATATGAGTTTTTAAGATCTGCTTTCGGGCTGCCTCTCTTAATTAAAAAATACGGATATCCCTGTTTTGAAAAAGCACTTCAACAAGTCGAGAAACAGTATGAGGATATGCCAGAAGCATTTAAGGGTCATTTTACTTTTGATGAAGACGGGAAGGCAGTACAGTTGAGAAGTCCACACGAAACGAAAGTAATGATTGAACGCTTTTTTGCGTCACAGTCTAATCACTAATCTTGTCGTACAATCAAAAGAGAGTAGCACGGGAGCGGCAGTCACTCGTGTAAAAGTTTCCTCACACAAATTATAACATGAGTGAGGGGATCGCGATGGGGAAAAGACGTAAGAATCCACTTCAGTTAGCATTCAATATTATGCCGATCGATGCGGCCGCTACTAGCGCAGCTGTTGAGAAACGTCTCGAAGAAGTTCGTCAATACCGTCAAATTGGTTTCGTCCGGCGGGAAGCGGCTATGATACCAGCTTATTCCCCACGGTACCACGGAGCGACGAATCAGATAAGCAAACCGACGGAGAATATTGCTACATGGAACATAGACAAGGAAGCCGAATTGAAGGCAAAAGATAGATTGTTGGAGAGGCCATGAGTAAGTTGTCAAGTACTGAGCGTGAAGTTATCGAACGGAGCTACCTTGATGATGAAGGCGAATATGATTTCATCAGTTGTGGAAAAATGGGCATCACTGATCGGAAATTTAGGTATATAAAAGCCGGGGCTATTTCTATTCTTGCGGCTGCAATGGGGCTTGAAGTCATTATTGACACTGACGATGTGGTGGTATAAGTTGTTTTCGGTTAATTACCGAGAAATTACCGAGAAATTACCGTATTGTCGCCATTCGTTGGACTTTATAAGGGGTATATTTGTATTGTAGAAAACAGGCGAGAATGACACGCACGGCTGCATGAATACGGCATTGAAACCGGGGCGTAACTCTTCTCGCCTTTCTATTCTAATTATCCTTAATCAAGGAGTGGAAAGTTTCTCAATTATCAGGATCAATATCGAATTGAAAGTGTATTTATCATTTCTAAAAATTCATTTGAAGCTGAAAACATTGTTTTTTGTACTCATAAGGGGGAGTATCCTAATCTACCTGTATGAAGTTATTTTATCCAAAGGAAAAGGGAGAGAGGGTAGTCCCTCAATCAATCTTGATGACCTTCGTGACACCCTCCCGTGTTTAGGTTACTTTAAGGTTTAGTTTCTTTTGAAAAAGTTATATAAAAAATAATTGATGCTAGTATGCAAATTGTTATAGATATAAGGATAAAAACATCTTGCATCACTGGTGTCAAATCCACTAATTTGAGAGATAAATTTCCTAACATCGCTCCTGCTGGTAAAGAAACTAGAAGTAACAGAATAGTGATAATGCCTATTGTGTGTTTATGTCTTCTCATTAGATTTTTTTGTCAATACTATAAGATAGGAAACGGGTTGGCTTCTTATAGGTACCTTCTTTTGTGTCAGTAGCTATTACCTCTTGGTTTATAGTGCTGATGGCTTGTTTAATTTGTTTCCAAGTGCCCCGTTCCTCATAAAACTTTATTCTGAATTCTCTTGTGTTAAAGCTAGAGGTCTCAGATGGCCCTTTGTATTTTGTTCCTTTAGTGTATTGTGCTGTTACAGTTATATCGGCACCGATAGCACCTTTATCAAAAGGTGATCCTGAAAAAGTCCCTTTAAGGGAACCTGTATATGTCCGGGATAATGTTACCTCCTCACCTCTAGCCACCGAGAACTTGAACTCATCTTTGTTAAGTGCATCGGCCACAGTAACTTTTGTGCTATTTGTATACTTATATACGTATGTCGGAGGAAGGGCCAAAGGGGAGGAAGGGGAGTTACTATTTTGTCTAGTTCTATCTTCAACGCTTGGGGCTTCACTATATTCATAAATAGTAATTAATCCGGCATCAGGATTGCTATCTTTCAAATCTTGAATGATATCCTGTGGTATTGATAAACCATTTGGATATATTACTATATTAGATTTATCAGTTTTTTGTCTTTCGTATGCACTTGCCGGTTGTGAAATTGGTGTGATCACCATTAACAAAGAAAGTGAAATTAAAAAAATAGTTTTTTTAAACATTTTCATCCCTCTTTCATATAATTTTAGAAAAGATAGTATTTTAATATTAAAACTCTACCTTGCTACCTCCTTTCATACCCTTATTCATTATCAAATCTGTAAAATATAGTAAAGTACTTATATTATACCAAATTAACAATAATATTCAATTAATAAAACAATAATGGAATTAAAGAAAATACATTAGGAAAAAGGGACTGTCAATAAATAGAAGCGTAATATTTTTTTGTCAGTTCAATGAAAAAGTCTTTCAAAGTACGTATAACAATTCAATACATAACTCGAAGTCGTTCCTTCCTGGAGCGGCTTTTTTATTGGGGTGTGATAGAGATGAGAATTATAAAATGGCTGGTTAAGTTGACTTACGGGAGATCAGATGACCCGAGAAACCGAGGTGAGCGACGACAAGGCCAGAAAACGTAATAGGCTTCAGCAGATCCGATCGGAGCCAAGCAACCCGAGAAATGTAAGAGGTGTATTTGGGGATCTTGGACCGGGATAAAACAGTTTTGTAGTAGACCGATTTGTCCCGAAAAGGTAAAATGTCCCTGATGCAATATAATTGTGACGGGGAGGTGTTTTGTTTGACTGAGAAATCAATTGATGGGATTATTAGTGGACTTATCGTTTCTTGGCCTACTCCAGATGAAATAGAGTTTCTAAGAGAAAACAAGAATGAGGCAATCGAAGTGATTAACGGATACGAAGTTCAACTTAGGAAAGTCATAGATGAATTAACGGAAAATGGTGATAATAACGGATTAATTCCTTTTTATGGTTCAATTGCAAAGAGTATCTCAGAAATTAAGCGGCTCCTATAAGGGGCTTTTAATTTGTCTAAACAACGCGTTACGAGCTAAATTTAGACATATGTGTTCTAGTTGACCAAATAGAGGCACAAAACCATAGAATGGTAGGAAGGGGCCGCGGTGAATCCGTACGGCCCTGTTTTTGTATGCATGTGTACGAAAACCAACATCAGGGCCTTCATCTTTCCGACCGGATATGGAAACACAATCAAAAATTTCGAATGGCTGTGATTGAGATCATTCAGGATGGTGTAGCCACCGGCGAGGATCCGGTCGAAACAGCGCGGCAAATTGAAAAATATGTGCGCCGAGGCCGTAAGACGCTTGCCGTGGATTATCCTGAGATGATGGAGCGCATGGGCGGCCGGATACCGTAAGATATCTCCTATGAGGCACTCCGGTTAGTCCGGACGGAGGCGGCTGCCGCCTTCGGGGAGGGGACGATCGCCGCGGCCAAAGTAAGTCCAAGCTATACCGGGATGAAATGGGTCCTTTCCGGATCTCACCCGGTACCGGACATTTGCGACGATCTGGCGAATGCGGATCACGGGCTGGGAAAAGGAGTCTGGCCGCCTGCCAGGAGCCGCCGATGCCGGCACATCCAAACCTGTGCATCCTGGTTTCTGTACATGAGGACACCGATTCGTTCATGCAGCGTCTGAACGAATGAGTCACTCGTGTTGCTCTCTTTACTGACCTGACGGTGGTTCGGTGAGAACGGGCGTTGATAAAAAGGATGGAGGAACTTAAATTGATAAAATATGAGATTCCTGAAATGTTGAAAGATCACGAAGACTTAATTAAAAGAACGCTTAGGTATAGTAATGAGATAAGTTTTAAACGAGAAGAAACAAACCCAGGGGAGAGCAAATTAGGGGGCTGTCCTTATTTAAAAAATATTAAAGATTACCCGATGGACGAGGCTGGGGAACCCATGTTGTTTATAGCCCAAATAAATCTGGCGGATCTTGAAAACCTGGACGAATTACCCGAAAAGGGACTGCTGCAATTTTATGTTGTAAATGAAGAGATGTTTGGTTTGGAAAGCCCGGTTTTAGTAAAATATATTGAAGATTTTGAAGAAAATGAAGAACCCTTAATAAGGACTAATCCTTATGAGAATGAAGAGTATAAGATGAATCTTCCTTATTCACACAGTGGAAAAATGTATTTTAAAACAAGGGAAATGCCCATGTCTTCCTCATTGGATTTATTTCATGAAACTTTTAAGAATGAGCTTTCAGAAGTAGAATATGAGAAGCTGAGCGAGGATTGCTATAGTTGTGACAGCAGAATTGGCGGTTACCCTTATTTTGTTCAGAATGATTATATAGGTTTTGATGAAAGTGATTTTCTTTTATTGCAGCTGGATATAGAGGATGAATGCGGTATTATGTTTGGGGATGCCGGGAATTGTGTTTTCTCTATTCCTAAGGATGCTTTGAAAAATAAGGACTTTTCAAAAGTAGTGTATGACTGGCAATGCTGCTGAACCCTACCCTAAGTAACAGCGAAGAATAGGGAGTGTACGGACACTCCCTTTGAGCTAACATTGTCTGTTATCAAATGTCTAACTTGCCGTCTTATTGACAAAATCAATCTCATTTCTGATCCCTTTGTGGGCGTCATTCCACAGGCCCTTTGTTAGGCGAATGCGTAGCAGACATGTGTTAGGGTCTTCGTCGTTATTGGCTTCGTAATACCACTCGGCAAATATTTTGCGCAGCTTTGTCATCATCTCCGCGTTTTTCTCGTCACACACCCAGCCCAGGTTTTCACCGATCCCATCGGCCGTAAAGTTTTCGACGATGATACAAACAGCGACTTCGGGGTTTTGGGCGATCTGCTGCATCTTGTTGGAAGTCGCGTAGGTGACGGTGTAGAACGCTCCGTCCTCATAATAGGCGTCCACAATGCGGGCGGCGGGGCGGCTTTTGCCATCGGCCCCCGGTTCCAGCGCGATGGTGGACAGAGAGATCAGGCCGTCCTTGTTGCCCACTTGATCTTCCAGCAACTTCATGGCTTCGTCGTACTTGCTCACTTTATTACCTCCCAATGTGTAATAAGGCATACATTATTAAGCTTATCATTGTAAAACCTTAGTGCATGTGAAGAATAATACGATAAAGTAACGAGCAAATGGCGACCTTAGTTGTAATCTATGTTTCCTTGGGTGAGGTCGGCGATTACTATTGAAGTTACCGCAGCATTAAGTGCTAGAATAGACCTAGAGCTCGGAAGGGGGGGCCTGGGGATGAACTCAAGCGGAATCGCCGGTGTGGGCACCCGCCTTTATCGAGGATCGCGGGATGCTGCAAGAAGGCTATGTTGAGTTAATGAAGGTTCCCGATAATGGGGCAATAAGCGAGTAAAAAGGAGCATAATCCTATGGAAGTAACCGCACAGGAAGTGGCAGAATGGATGGTCAAGGAAATCAGGTCTACGGGAACGCTATATCAGACCGATGCGATTGAATATGTGAAGACCCATTTCGGCGAACAATTCGTATTCGTGAATGAGAATGGAAATACATCGCTGTCTAAAGAGGTGAAGAAGGCTTTCCGCAAACTCCACGGCGGCAGAATTGCTTGGGACCGCGATGGATTCTTTTGGGCTTGGACCTGAGGAGTATGATGCTGCATTGAGATATACGAACTTGAAGAAGTACTTCTACATCAACAGAAACTATCGCTAGAATTACTGCCAGTCAAGCTTAAATTCAATTCTCAGTGAGCGAGGTGCTCAAGCTCCATGAAATCTACCGAGGATGGAAAAGGAGGATTAACTGAAACCTCCTTCCGTGTCGCGTACTATCGGGAAATACAAGATTTGAGGGCTGATGTCACGTCCGATTTCATTGGACCCTACTGGGACGAGTATGGGGAAGAAAATTGGGCTTAACGGCTCAAGGGTGCGGCAAGGTTTTATAAAGCTGCCCCTTTATTTATCTGGAATGGATGGATGTCATGATGACCTTATAAGGTCGCCTCCGCAAAACGATGAATCCCTTGCTCAATCGATGCTTCATCTACTTTTGCAAACCCCAACACCCATCCCTTTCGGTTGCTTTCCAAACAATAGGGTCGAAGAGGGTATACGCGTATTCCCTTTTGAAGAGCTAACTTTGTCATGGTTTCTTCGTCGTATGACTCTTCAGCTTCAAGGAACATGTGCAATCCCGTTTCTGCTCCCCTTAATGTGAAACGCTCCTCTAAACCGCTAGCCACTATAGCCTTTGTCATGGCTTCGTGCCTTCTTCGGTACACATTTCTGACTCTTCTCATGTGGCGCATAAAATGACCATTCTGGATGAAGTGGGTTAGTGTTAGCTGATCCATAATCGGGAGATGACGGTAGGTCAGCTCCTGTACTTTGGCTAGTTGAGCAATTGCCTCGACAGATCCGGCAATAGCCGAAATTCGAATGCCTGGAGCAATCATTTTAGAAAAACTCATGAGGTATAAGGTATTATTAGGCGCTTGGCTAAACAGTGTCGGAAGCGGTTCCCCGCGATATCGAAATTCGCTATCATAATCGTCCTCGATGATCCAGAATTGTTCTTGAATAGCTTGATGTAGCAATTGTTGCCTACGCGGCTCCGACATAACGACCCCGACCGCGCACTGGTGCGAAGGAGTCGTAAAGACCAGTTTGGATTTTGGATGAATATGCTCAACCACTAGACCATACTCATCAACGGGTACGGGCACCACATTCATACGCCGATATTTCATCGCCATCCAGGCTGCCGGAAAACCGGGGTCTTCTACAGAGACAGTATCCCCGTCAGCTAAAAGCGATTGTGCGATTAAGTCAATACTATGCTGAGCCCCTGAGGTCAACAGAATCTGATCGGTTTGGAGATGGATGCCTCGTTCAAGCGATAAATAACGCTGAATTTGCTCACGTAACGGGGTGAAACCATAGGGATCACCGTAAGCCCAGTTTGATAAATCCATTGCAGCGGATGCGTGGAGAAGACATTGTCGCCAGTTTTTTTGAAATTGTTCATCCAAATAGGGCTCATGGGGACTAAAATCAATATCCACTTCTCGTTGTTCTTTGCCTCTGAACCAGTCATGTAATTGATCGACAGCCGAGTTCAACAAGGGAAGGGAGGGGGGGATGGGACCGTCTGCCATGATTTCCTTCGTTGACTCTGCGACTTGCTTCCAATTACTAACTCGCGTCCCTCCTCGGCGGGAGGTAACCGTATAGCCTCGACTTAGCAATTCCTCATAGACGATCTGTATAGTTGAACGAGAGACACCTACCATGTGAGCAAGTTCGCGGGAAGGAATCAGTAATTCTCCTGGCGCCCAGATTCCGCTAGTAATATTATGAATCGCTTGATCAAGCAATTGCTGCCAGATTGGCCTCTTATCATCACGAATTACTTTCATCATCGTACCCACCTCCAAATAGAAGTTTCAATCCTAGATATTGATTATGGATTGCTCTGAACCGAGATGTTTGGATGTTTCAACGCAATCCATTCGTTGATATACTACCGTAATAACGCTGGGATTTGCAAACTGGTCGTTGCTTCGCGCTCCGAAGAGTACCGGATCATGCTGGGCTGGAGCGGGGTGAAATCTTAGGAGTGAAAGGGGAAATTTTGAAATGGATTCGGTTCGTTACAAGATCAGGGAATGCCGGGATCAAGAAAAAATCGAAAGTTTCCTACATCAAGCGAGAATTGGGTATCTTGGGTTGGTTGATGGGAAACTGCCCTATGTCGTACCGCTTAATTATGTGTGGACGGAAGGGAAGCTCTATTTTCACGGGGCTGGAGACGGAAGACGTAATCATGTCATGAGCGAAAATCCAGAGGTGTGTTTTACGGTATGTGAGGAATACGGAACTATCACGGATCCGGTACCTGCCAAAACGGATACGGCTTATATGAGCGTCATGATCTTTGGTCAAGCGGAGCCGATCACAGATTTGGACGAAGCCACCCATGTGCTTCAGGAAATGCTCAATAAGTACGTACCCGGCTATTATAACCGCCCCTTGTCGAAGCAGCATGTGGACAAGTATAGGTCGGCTGTATTCGGTGGACCGGTTCAAGTTTGCAGGATTATTCCGCACCATATGACGGCAAAAGAAAGTCCGATTGAAGCAGAAAAAATGTATAGAACGGTCATGAATGCCGGTAGAGAGATTTAACGATAAGATACTGTTACGACTTGTGGTCAGACGAATGCGCAGCAGGCATGTGTTAGGGTCTTCGTCGTTATTGGCTTCGTTATACCAACGCGGCTATGTCCGAAAGGGAGCGGAATTTTGGGACTCTCATGAAGTTCTGGATGCCATCGATGGTCCAAAGGCGCTGCAGTGTCCAAACCTTGGGATTTTGAATTTTGATAGGGTTTCGTTTCAGTATTTGAACGATTCCAATTTGACCGTTCCCATCCATGTTCCCCATCAAGACGGCACAGTAGAAAAAATGCAGCGTTTATTATTCGATTATCGAAGTCAGCACTCGGAGGAGCTTGAACTCTCTTAAAGAGTTTACGTATCACAAATGCTTCGCCCACAACCTCATTGATGATGGATAATTGGTGTTGCTATAATAGACCTATGTCAACCCAAATAAACACCACCAAATTATATATCCCTGCGCTTCGGTCGAGGACGGTCATACGCCAGCGGTTAACTGAAAGATTGAACAAGGGTCTGCACCGCAAATTGACTTTAATCTCTGCACCGGCGGGCTATGGCAAAACGACGTTAGTCTGCGAATGGCTAGCCGGTTGCGAGCGACCGGCTGCATGGCTTTCGCTTGAACAGGGAGACACCGAACTTACGCGTTTTTTGACGTATATGATTTCCGCTCTTCAGACTTTAGAGGAGAATATAGGAGAAGGCGTGCTTTCCGTGCTTCACTCCCCCCAACCGGCACCGACGGAGTCCATCCTGACGGCTCTTCTTAATGAACTTGCGGCCATTCCATCTCCATTCATCCTTGTCCTTGATGATTATCATGCGGCGAGCTCAAGAGAGGTCGACGAGGCGGTAAGCTTCTTGCTGGACCATCTTCCCACGCAACTGCACCTTGTCATAACGTCCCGCGAGGACCCGGCCATTTCTCTGCCACGGCTACGAGTTCGGGACCAATTAACCGAGCTGCGCGCTACAGATATGAGATTTACGCTTACCGAAGCCGAGACCCTCTTTAACCATGTCATGGATCTTCATCTTTCCACGGATCATATAACCGAGTTGCAATCACGCACCGAAGGATGGGCTGCGGGCCTGCGCTTGGCTGCGCTCTCTATTCAGGAGGACCACGATGCCGATCGGCTCCTCCAGTCTTTCACGGGCAATCACCATTTCGTGCTGGATTATCTGGCAGAAGAGGTTCTGCAACGGCAGCCTTCAGCCGTGCAGGATTTTTTGCTACGAACCTCTATCCTCGACCGATTATGCGGATCTTTGTGCGATGACATCATGGCCAATTCCGAGGCTTCCGGCAAAGACATGCTAATCGAGCTTGATCGTAGAAATTTATTTGTTGTTCCCATGGATCAGGAACGACGCTGGTATCGCTATCATCATTTGTTCGCGGATATCCTCCGTAGACGGCTGCTGGAAAATATGAATGGGAGCGATATCACCGAATTACACCAACGAGCGAGCATTTGGTATGAAGACCATGGCTTCGAGATTGAGGCGTTTCATCATGCCGTAAAAGCTCAGGACATTACGCGAAGCTCGCGCCTGCTTCAAGGCGGCGGGATGCCGTTGCATCTGCGAGGAGCTGCAAGAATGGCGCTCGACTGGCTGGAATCATTGCCTGCCAAGGAACTGGATGTAAGACCGGAGTTATGGGTGTATTATGGCTCTGCCCTATTGATAGCCGGTAAACCGACGGGAGTCGAACACAAGCTCCGAGCGGCAGAGGCTGCATTGGAAGGCATGGACCAAGAAGACGTTGGCGTCAAGGAACTGATCGGCTGGATCGCGGCCACTCGCGCGACATTGGCCTCTTTGATGTTAGCCGATAATCACAATGGTGCGGAACCGAATCTACAAGCGGCCGAAGCGGCTATGCAAGTCTCGGGACTAGAAGATAAGACGGAGGATCTTGTCGGATTAATTACGCCTGCTCGAAATGCGGGGAAAAGTGAAACAAACGGAGTAGACCAAGTCATCGCCCAATCACGACGTGCGCTTGCCTATTTGCGACAGGACAATCTGCCTGCCCGGACGGCATCTGCTTGGATGTTGGGCGTCGCTTGCCAGCGGCGGGGGGATTATGCCGAAGCATGCGCAGCTTATAACGAAGTCATAGCGAATTGCCGAATGATCGATCATCAACTGATGGCAGTAATGGCCACGATCGGAATCGCTCAGATAAGGGAAGCGGAAGGGCGGCCCGATCTGGCAGCGGAGTGTTACCGGGAAGCTCTAAGGCTTGCCGGCGGTCTGCCGCACCCAGCTATAAAAGAAGCCCAGATGGGTCTGGAGCGCGTGAGCCGCGTCCTCGAAGGCGAATTGAAGGATATCCTGATTGAGCCGCTTAGCCAGCGCGAAATTGAAGTGCTGCAGCTCATCGATCAGGGACTCTCCAACCGGGAGATCGCCGACAAGCTCTTCTTGGCATTGGATACGGTGAAGGGCCACAATCGAAGGATTTTTGAGAAGCTCCACGTGCAACGACGTACGGAAGCGATCGCTCGCGCCCGCGACCTCAATTTACTAAAGAGAACCCCAAAACCACACTAAAGTGTCTATAGGTCCTATCCTCTTTGAGCTATACTGCTATCAATTAGCTAGGAGAGGAGATCAGGCATGAAAAAGGCGGAGAGAATGGTAGGGGCATTGTTTTTGTTATCAACGTGCTCCTTCCTGATAGGGAGTGGGATGTTGGATCCTATTTTGCATCGAAATGACTTGCTTGTCAGTGTGGATTCCGATCGAATGAGCGTGTTTGCAGGATTGTTCTTGGAGCTAGTTAACGCCATAGCGGTTGTGGGGATTGCCATGTTGCTGCAGCCGACATTAAAGAAATATCATGATGCGTTTGCGTTTGGTTACTTCGCTTCTCGTGTCATGGAGTCGGTATTGCTGATGATAAGTTTAATCGGTCCGCTGATCCTTCTCGCGTTAAGCAAGCAGTCTGTATCCGCAGGAACTACCGGTGATTCATATCTGCAAACGTTAGGGAATTTAGCGGTGGAAGCCCACTATTTGCTGTTCGATATAGCCATGCTTGTACTGAGTTTAGGGAGCTTGTTATTTTGCTATATTCTCTATCGATCAAGATTAGTTCCGCGATGGTTGTCCATTATCGGCCTAATCGGGTATACGGGTCTGTTAGCAAGTAGTTCTCTGTCCGTGGCCGGACTGGATGCCGGAGAGGTTCTTTACATCCCTGGAGCGATATTCGAACTCGTCTTACCGGTTTGGCTCATGGTGAAGGGATTTAATCCGCATGCGCAAGCTTCCGCCAAATAAGGTTCAGATTCTTTTGACTATTTTCGTTTTTTTCCAACAGCGCCAAGGAAAATAATGAATTCTTCATCACCGTCTAAACCTAATACCTCGTCGATCAGGTTTTGGTCATAAATACCGATCGCACAAGCTCCGGCATCGATCGATTCGCTTGCCAGATAAAGGTTCTGAGAAACATG
Source organism: Fontibacillus phaseoli (assembly GCF_003337355.1). Classification (GTDB taxonomy): domain Bacteria; phylum Bacillota; class Bacilli; order Paenibacillales; family Paenibacillaceae; genus Fontibacillus; species Fontibacillus phaseoli. The sequence continues at coordinate 112,407 of NZ_QPJW01000014.1, forward strand.
TCCTATATCGATCAGAATTTTTTTATGTGCTGAGATATCATATTTCCATTCGGAACGGTATGGAATTGTACTCCATGCGAACATTACGGCAGCCTTTTTCGCGAAATTCGGGACAAATGGCTGCTCTAATGTAATGGCATCAATTTTTTGATCAATTTCATCTAGCCCCTCCTTTAATATTTCTACTGAATAAAAGTATACACGTCCAGGCAATTGTGATTGTGATACGAATCACGTACTTTTCATTTGCATAAAAGGAGTTCCCTTCCGGCTCCTCTTTGATTTCTCGTCAATAGCTCCGTTACGGTGAACCCTACCATAAGTGACGGCGAAAAATTTTGTTGTGGAAAGTTGAATCGTCAATACGCTTCGTTGCTGGGTCTTGGGCAGACGGCTGTGTCAGAGTACAACGCCCGTGGCCGCCGCGGTAAACGGTTTTTAGGATTTAGAAGTAGGAGTGGTATGGGTGATCGTTCTGAAAGATATTAGTAAAAAGTTGAATTGACATGTAACAACTGACATAGTAAAATTTGCTTAAACAGTTAAGCAACAAAAATTAGGCGTCTTTTGCTTAGACGCTATTTATTTTAATTTTTGCTTAACCGGTTAATCAATCGGGAGGGTTAGAATTTATGAGAAAATGCAGAGCTATATTTATGGTATTATTATCTATTTTCTTAAGCATTTTTTTACTGACTGCTTGCGGAAAATCAGACTCCACAATGGAACCTGCCGTATCAAAAAACCCGGATAGTTCAAAGGAAGACATAAAGAAAACGCTATATATAGTAACTTTTTATGATATGGATGGGAGTACGGAATTATCAAAAGAAGAAGTCAAGGAGAATGAATCGGTAAGTGAATATACCCCAAAGAAAGAGAACTATATATTTATGGGCTGGTATGCAACACCTTCTTTAACCCATAAATATGACTTTAGCACACCAGTGACTGCCGATACGAAAATCTTTGCAGGCTTTTTAGAAGATAAGGAAGATACAAGGAGTTTTGCTGTTGTTGGAAGCGGTAAGAGTCCGATCCTCGTCACCTCCAACTGGGGAACTGTGATTAACGACAATCTGATTCTAACCAAGGAGAAAGATGAAAACGCTTACTCCATAAACATGGATTTGTATGAAGGTGACGAATTCCAGTTAGCGACGAATTCTTCATGGTTTAACCAAAGGGGGGCAGGCTATTTAACGACTACAAGTCAGGACGGAATGGAATACTTTGCGGGCTCTGGCGGTAATTATCAATCGGCTGAAGCCAAAAAGGCTAATATTAAATGCCTCAAATCCGGTAACTATACCCTTAAGTTGACTACATATCCTGGTGCTGATGTCTATGATACCGAGAATAGCAATTACACCGAAGCGACGAAAGAAAATTTTAATTCGAATCCCTACGATACCATTGAGTGGATATATAACGGGGAACCTAAGGACCCAATAGCGGATATTACAACCTCATACTATATTAAGAGTTCCATTACAACCGGCTGGAATGACGTTTATAAAGACGAATACAGATTCAAAGAAATAGACGGACTACCTGCTTTAACCATTAAGTTAGCGGAGAAAGAAGAATTTTTATTTACTTCCACAGTCAAAGCGGGAGACGCAGAAAGTGTAGGAAACGAGTATGTAAAATTCAGTAATATTAAGGACAAAAATTCGCTGGAATTTGTTGAGGGCAGTGCCAGTGATAATATCATCGCAAAAGCGGCGGGAGTTTATACCTTTACCTATAATCCGGAAACGAAAGAACTGACCGTAAGCTTTAAGACAAAATAGAAAATTCAAAAGTAAACAGGCCGCCGCATTTCACGGCAAAAGGCTGCCCTATATTTTACGGCAGCCTTTTGCAAAGATGATTATACAAATTGGGCGTGTTCCATATCAGGAATGCGATTTATAGCAAAGTCTATGCAACGATACACCCTGTCCATTTTCGAATGCAAGTCGTACGGAATATAGCAGGAATGTTCCTTTCCTGCCATAAGATCCTTCAGGGCACTCTGATTATATACGCAATTTTGATTAGCAATCTCTGAAATATCCGTTAAATCCTTTACAAACTTTACTTCACGGAAAGTTTTGCAGATAAACGATTTTAATAACTCATTGTTTGGAGGTAGACATAAATAGAAGTAATTATCTTCTCCAAAATGTTGATCCGCATGTTGCTTTAGAAGTTTATAGTCGCTGCAAATTTGAAAAAACCAGGGAATATCAATTAAGCAGTCAACGGCGATTACAGGAACAAGATTCTTATCCCCGATCCGAAGGAAAAAATCAAGTGTAGCGTCAAAACATACAATGGCATCTACGTGATTTAATTTTGCAATTTCCTTATTATCTTGGATAACCAGATGATATCCGTAATGCGTCGAAACCTCGGATAATGCCTCAATCAAAAGTAATTGCTCGGAACGTTTTAACAGAGAACTCTCAGGCATCATATAAAGAGCGATATTATAAGTTTTGCTTGTAGACAGAGACTTCGCTGAGGAATTTGGTTTATAGTCCAACAGATTGACTATTTGCAGAACCTTCTTCCTTGTTTCTTCGCTGATTCGTTGATCCGTGCGGTTATTTATCACATATGAAATTGTGGCCACCGAGACACCTGCTTGCTTAGCAATGTCTTTCATTGTAATTTTTTTATCCATGACTTAGTTATATACTCAATTGGCATTTTTGTGAATATACAAAAAAACGGATAGATAAAAATCTAACATCAGAGGGATGGATACCATGAATAAACAAGCACTATTACATATACCTGAATCAAAATACTGCTATCCCGTAAATCAGAATACGATCATATTACGTTTGCGTATGGATAAAGAAGATGAAATAGGCTGCGTTGAGGTAGTATACGGTTGTAAATACAAGTTCCACATGGAACAAAAAGCGGCAGTAATGGAAGAGAAATATAAGGATGATCTATTTAAATACTACGAAATAGAACTTAAGTTGGAAGATGTAAGACTATCCTATGTGTTTCGAATTTGGAAGGGTCAGGAATGCCGCTATTTTTCCGAAGATGGGCTTACTTCCGCCTATGATTTTAAATTGTCCTATTATAATTCCTTTCAGCTACCCTATATAAATGAAAATGATATTCATGAAGTAGTGGAGTGGATGCGGGGCGCCGTGTTTTATGAAATTTTTATCGACCGCTTTTATCAAGGGTTAATAGATAAAACTACGGATTATATCAATTTGGAATGGGGCAGGATACCGGATCCCAAGAGCTTCACAGGCGGAGATATTCCGGGCGTTACGCGCAAGTTGGATTACCTAAAGGATCTTGGGGTAAATGGCATCTACTTAACTCCCGTATTCGAGTCCATTTCCAACCATAAATATGATACATCCAATTATAAAAAAATTGACCGGCATTTTGGAACAAATGAGGATCTTTATAAACTAGTAAACGAGGCTCATAAACGAGGTATTAAGATAGTATTGGATGCGGTATTCAATCACTGCAGCAATCTGCTGCCGCAATTTCAGGATGTGCTTTTAAAAGGAAAAGAATCCAAGTATTTTAATTGGTTCATGATTGATGGCGATAGCATTGATACCCAAAACATCAATTATGAGGTGTTTGGTTACAGCGAATATATGCCAAAGTTTAATACCAGTAACCCCGAAGTACAAGAATTTCTATTGGATATAGCTCTCTTCTGGATCAAGGAATACGATATTGACGGTTGGCGCTTGGATGTATCGGATGAGGTTTCTCATCACTTTTGGAGAAAGTTAAGAGAAGCGGTTAAGAAAGTTAAGCCGGAGTGTGTAATCATCGGGGAAAACTGGCACGATGCCAATGCATTTTTACAGGGAGACCAGTATGACAGCATCATGAATTACGCCTTTACCAAAGCCTGCCTGGATTATTATGCTTTCCAGACGGTTAACGCACAGGGCTTTGCCGAAAAGTTAAATCATTTGTTAATGAGAAATAGCGGGCAGGTTAACGCTATGATGCTGAATCTTTTGGATTCTCACGATACGGACCGTTTTTTTACCTCTGTAAATAAGAATAAGGACCGCTTACTTTCGGCCATTGCCGTCATGTGTATGTATATGGGGGCACCTTGTGTTTATTATGGGACGGAATTATACCTTGAGGGAGGATATGATCCGGATAACAGAAGGTGTTTTGATTGGGAGGAATCCCGCTGGGATATTCCGTTTTTGGAGATTTTAAAAAGTCTGTTGTCATTAAAGCAAAAGCCCGCTTTACAGAAGGGAGATATCCGTATTTCCTATGATGAGAATCTATGCTATATCATTCGAACCTTTGAAAACAGTGAAATTATATTAATTCTGAATCAATCCGGTAAAACAGTACGCATAAGCCAAACAGGCTCAATACTGGCTCAAAATAAATTGCTGGAATGCAACTTATCAACGGATGGATTTGCAGTTTACGAAAATTAGAGGAGTGGATGATGATGAAGAGATTTTTCGGCCTTTTCCTAGTAGTCTTGTTAAGCGTAGGACAACTGACCGGCTGTAAATCAGAAGCCTTGGATGAGAAGGATCCGTCTGCCCAGACCAATGCATTAAAATCGATTTACAACGGCGAATTAGAAAGAAATGTGACACTTCGCATCCTTGAAAATGACACAGCCATCGAACAGGGATACTTTAAACAATTAATTGACGCCTTTAATGAGAAATATAAGGATTACGGAATTGTTGCAGTGGATGCCAATATGGATCAGCGCAGTAATTTGGCGGACGACGGACCTTATGGATATGGGCCGGATGTATTGTATCAGGCCAATGACTCCATTATGAAATATGTAAAAGGGAAACATATTTATCCAATCCCTGCAGAATCTTTGGAGTCCTTTTCCCAGATTCCCGAAAACGCATGGGAGGCATATAAGTCCGAGGTAGACGGCAAACCCTATTATATGGGAGTTCCCGTAAATGTCCAGACCTCCATGTTATTTTATCGTAAGGATATGCTTCCTAAAGACTGGGAGACCAATTGGGATGACAATAAGAATAAGGTACCGGACATGGTAGAGAACTGGAATGCTTTGTATAAGTATTCAAAAGCAACCGTTGAATCGGGTACTGGAAAATATGGCTATATGCGGTCATTATATGATGTATATTTTTCTTCCGGCTTCCTTTTCTCCTATGGAGGTTATATCTTTGGAGATCATAATACGAACCCAAAAGAAGTGGGATTATCTGCCGGTAATGCCGAGGTTGGAGCAAATGTTTTGTTAAAACTTGCTTCTGTAATGAATGAAGAGTGCATAGACGATTCCATAACAGTAAATGGCTATAGCAAAATTGCAGATGGTACCTATTTTGCAACGATGACAACACCGGATGTGTATACCTTATTTATTAAAGAGCTGGCATTGGAATATGAAAAGCAAGGGATGAGTACGGAGAAGGCTAAAGCATTGGCTGAAGAAAATCTGGTTGTAGCCGGACTGCCTATGCTGCCTGCAAGTGGTGATTTAACGGAAGAAAATCCGGAATTAATCCCTCAAAAGGCTATGGGAGGCATAAACGGATATGCCATCAGTGCTTATACAAAAGCACCCAATGCCAGCCTTGCTTTTGTGGAATTTGCCGCAAGTTATGAGATGATCATGAAGCGACAGGAGCTGCTTGGAAGTATACCGGCACGTTCCGATGCTGCTAAGGCGGTCGGAGGAGTCTCGGAAATCGTATTTAATAACTTAAATGAAGGAAACGTGGTAGTAATGCCATCCATTACGGAAATGGTACAGGTATGGTCACCGTCAGAGACCTTCTTTACGGATTTAGCAAAGGATGCTTTTCGTACATCCGATAAAAAATATACTTCTTTAGAAGAGCTAAAGAGTGGGTTAAAGGTTGTAGATCAGCAAATCTATGATGCCATCCACACACTTTCTAATTAGAGGTGTTTATATGAATATATTAAACAAAAAAATAGAGAAACCATTTTTTTTAAGAAAAAATGCGGGTAAAAATGTTAAAGCCAGTATATGTCTTATGGGCCTGGGTCAGTTAATGTATGGCCAAATTGGGAAGGGGCTGCTATACCTTGCCATACTTGTCTGTGGAGTTCTCTATTTTATATCTCGGGGTTTTTCCGACTTGGCGGGTCTTTTCACATTAGGAACCAAGGAAAAGGATGCTTGGTTTGGCATTGAAGGAGATAACTCGGTTGTTATGCTGCTTATGGGCATTCTTTTCATAGCGGCAATTATACTATTTATTGGCTGTTACCTTTCAAATATCCGAGACATATATGAAACCCAAACTCGGGTGGAGAAGGGAGGGAGACCAAGAACCTTCACGGAAGATGTTAAAAAGTTACTGGACGAAAAATTCTACAAGACAGCATTGTTTCTGCCGGTTATAGGCGTATTTGTATTCAGTATATTGCCCATTATATTTATGATTGCGGTTGCATTTACGAATTATGGCGGTAACATTGTTCCTCCAGAACTGGTCGATTGGGTTGGCTTCAGGAATTTTATACAGATTGCCACCCTTTCAAAATTTGCGCCAACCTTTGGAAGGATTCTTAGCTGGAACCTGCTTTGGGCGGCAAGCGCCACCTTTTTAAATTATTTTGCAGGTCTTGGTCTTGCTCTGCTTCTTAATAAGAAGTGCGTAAGAGGCACGATTATATGGAGGGCATTTCCGATCCTGGCCTACGCGGTACCCGGATTTATTACCCTGCTTGGTTTCCGCTTCATGTTTTCTTATGGCGGACCTATTAACCAAATGATTATGGATATGGGGCATAAGGCCATTGGTTTTTTGGATATCGATGCGAAATGGATGGCAAGGCTTATCGGCTTATTGGTAAACGCATGGATTACAGTACCCTCCATCATGCTTTTAGCCACAGGTATATTAACAAATCTGGATACGGAGCAGTTAGAGGCTGCTAAAATTGACGGTGCGAAACCGTGGAAGCAATTCACAAAAATCGTCTTGCCTTTTGTCTTGTTTTCCACGACTCCGGTATTGATTGGGCAGTTTATTGGAAACTTTAATAATTTCGGCATCTTCTTCTTCCTCCGCGGCGGATTATATATGGATGGATACTTCTTAGCTAGCGATACGGACCTGTTAATTAACTGGCTTTATAATTTATCCATTAGTAACAACTATTATAATATCGGTGCGGCAATCAGTTTAGTCATATTCCTTATCACCTCTATGATTTCTCTGTTTGTATATGTTAAATCTCCATCGTATAAAGAGGAGGATGTTTTCCGATGAAAAAATACAGATTCCTTCGTGCGGCGGATACCGTTATTACCCATTCCACGCTAGTCGTGGTTTCATTGATCTTCCTCATTCCTTGCCTTTGGTTGATTTTAGCGTCTTTTAGTAAATCAGGATCCATCTATACATACAATGGCTTTTTCCCCAGTGAATATAGTTTGGACACCTTTATTACCTTATTTACGGATACCGCCATGTATAATTACCCCAGGTGGTTTATGAATACGTTGCAGATTGCGATATTCAGCAGTCTGATTGGTACTTTTCTTGTGATATTAACGGCATATACCATGTCCAGGTTCCAATTTAAGAGCAGGAAGAGAATCATGAAAGGAACACTGATCCTTGGCATGTTTCCCTCCTTTATGGGAATGATCGCCGTATATATTATCATGACGCAATTCGGACTAATCAATAATTTATGGGGTGTCATCCTAATTTACAGTTCCAGCGCACCAATGGGCTATTTAACCCAAAAAGGTTTTTTTGATACCGTACCTTACTCTATTGATGAAGCCGCTAAAATTGACGGGGCAACAAATTTTCAGATATTTTTAAAAATTAATCTGCCACTGTCCCAGCCCATGATAGTCTATACCGCACTAACAAGTTTTACCTTCCCCTGGAGTGACTTTATATTGCCAAAGCTATTATTAAAGGAAAAAGATCTCTATACAGTAGCGGTGGGTCTGATGAACCTTGGTGAAACTGAATTTTCAAGATTTGCGGCAGGCTCCGTTTTTATAGCGGTACCTATTGTTTTTTTATACTTCATACTGATTCGTTATATGATACATGGGATGACGGCCGGTGCAGTAAAGGGATAAGAATATAGCCATCCCTAGTATTTTATTAGGCATTTGATGGTCCGCAAGGATTAGATAAAATGTGACAGGCTGGCTTAGAAGAAAACACCAAAGGGGTGTTTTCTCAGGCTGTCGAGAAAGTCTCGACAGCCTTCTTTATGTTATATTTATTTAAGACGACACCGCGTTAATGTTGTATAATATAGGTAGCTATTTATAGAACGGGATGGTGTCTGCATGTTGCGTTCCA
>NZ_QPJW01000015.1:0-73955 GCF_003337355.1 Fontibacillus phaseoli
TGGAGAGAAACGAAGTAAATGCGTTTAAAATTGCCGTATAACTCCGTCTAACTAAGGTTTGATCCTAAAGTGTCCAATATTCGGGGGCCCGGCCGTATTTTTATGAAAAAAGGACTTTTGCGCGTGGATCCCTCAATTTAGCTGTAGGTTCTACAGTTAATGCTTCACATTTAGCCGATTTCTCAAAATTACCTGTACAAAATCCAGTTAATTGTCGCCCTACTTGGCCTATGGGACACAAAGCGCCCATTAACCAGCCCCAACGGCCAACATTGGCCTCGACCGGCAACCCTCGGGGATGAGAACCACCTCTCATCCGCACAGATCTAGTTAGTTTAACTAACAAAGAGCTACCTTCGCCGAGTACCAGACACTTCTAGCATAGATTACCTTTTACGCCGAACCTCTTCGCTAGGCGAAGATCCGCAAATGCTGCGGCAAAATCTCGAACACGCCTGGCAGTTCCCCGCCGAGCTCGCCGTCGAGGTTGAGCAGCACGTTATCCGGAGAAGTCACTTCCATCCGCTTCGTCTTAAAGTAAATGACGTGCGGATCATTGAAATGATCGCCGCGGAGCGCCATCGTCACCAGACGGATAAACTCCGCCAGATTGCATTTCTTCACGGCGATGACATCGAGCAAGCCGTCGTCAATTTCCGCGCCGGGAGCGAGTTTCTCGAAGCCGCCTACGGAATTGCTGTTGGCGATCAGGAACAACATGAAATCGCCCTCCATCAACTCATGGCCCTCGGCGTCGATGATGAGATGAGTCGGCGACAAGCTGGCCATCTTCTCGATTCCCTTCATGTAATAAGCCAACTGGCCGATCAGGGTTTTGAGCCGGCTCGGCACTTCATAAGTTAACTCTGTCAGGGAGCCTCCGCCGGCAATATTAATGAAGTGGCGCCCGTTCACCTTGCCGATATCGATCGGCCTGGTCTTATTCTCGATCACCAGGTCGCAATAATCCTCCCAACGCTTAGGGATCTTCATGGCACGCGCAAAATCGTTGGTCGTGCCGAGCGGAAAAATACCCAACGGGGGCAAGTTATCCTTCCCGGCCAGTCCGTCCACGACTTCATTTAAAGTGCCGTCGCCGCCGGCCGCGATAATGATGTCGTATCCGCGTTCCACCGCATCCGCCGCTTCGCGCGTGGCGTCCCCTTCCCCTGCCGTAGCATGGCAGGAGGTTTCAATTCCGGCCTTATCCAGCCGATCAAGGACGTCGGGCAATAGCCGACGCATTTCTTCCCGCCCGGAGGTCGGATTATATATTAGCCTAGCTCTCTTCATTCCATTAACGCCACCTGTTTTTTTATAGAGGTTGTTCATAAACTCATCTTTTAATCACGAGGCAGTTCGAGAAGCTTAATCGACTTCGAATCTTGAATTCAGCCGGGCCTAGCCTATGCTTTCGAAGTCGTTTTCTACGAAAACGTGTAGCTCCGCTACTCAGTTCCTAGCTTCATCCGACCTAAAGCGTTTTGAAAAAACGCTCATCGGAAGCATAAGCTTCGATGCTTAAAACCTGACTTTCTGAACTTTCATTATGGAGATTGTTCATTGTAATAGTTGTTCAGTAACTATTAACCACCTGAACTCCCATTATAAACTCAATGACTTCATTATATTCAATATTTGCCCATACATCCAGCGGGCGAGGAAAGGATGCGGCAGCAAGGCATCTCCGGAATACCGGAAAATCAGGCCGGTGAGCCTGGAAGGAATGGCCGTCTTCGTAAAATAACCCGCGCTCAGGAAGAGCGGTGCCACGATGACGTCATAGCCGCGCTCTTCGCTCCAGTAGCTCACTTTGCGGCGTAAGCTGTCGGGATTGAGCAAGGCAAAGTCGGCACCCGCCAGGCCGCTGAGTTTGCCCGTGCGCGCCGCCAGCGAGGAAATGCCCCGCTCCCAACGCTGCAGGAAACCTTCATGAATGCTGCCGTGGCCCACCAGCAGCAATATCTCCCGCTCCGGCTTGCTCGACAAGGCCTTGACCTTGTCCCAGACCATCTCGGCGATGACGGGGTCGTCGTCGACCGGATCGCCAAAAAACACGCGGGCGGAGATGCGGAGACGCTTCATGTCGGTCTCTTTCTCCGGCGTGTTCTTAACGCCAAGGGCGTATGCAATTTCATCGATATGCGTGCTTCCGGACGATACGAACAAGGGAATGACGATCAGATCGCTCACTCCCTGCGCCTCCAGCCGGTCGATACCATCCTGAATAAGCCTGCCTTCTACAATTTCAAGAAAGGAGGCTTCGACCGGCAAAGTATCCGGCAGGTCAGCCGCCGCCGCAGCGACGGCTTCATCCACCAGACCTACCCACTCAGGGTCGGGCGAACCATGGCTAATAACCAGCACGCCGGGTTTGAACGGCATGTCCGCATTTCCGGCATGGTTCCCCCCGGACAGAGTCTCCTCCCGCCCCTGTTGGCTAAAAAAATCCATACTTAACGTCCCAAACGGTCCAGCGACATTTTATAACCGTCATTGCCGTAATTCAAGCAGCGTTTGACCCGGGAAATCGTCGCCGTACTGGCGCCGGTCTCGGCTTCGATCTGGTTGTACGTGTTCCCCTTGCCAAGCATTCTCGCTACCTCAAGACGCTGGGAGAGCGATTGGATTTCATTGACCGTGCACAAATCGTCAAAAAAGATATAACATTCCTCGATGTCTTTCAGAGTAAGAATCGCTTCGAATAATTGATCAATCGTTTTATCATTCAATTTCTTAAGCTGCACTAGATAATCATCCCCTAATGTTACTGTAACCACATTCTCATTGTACTGTAGCTGAGTCCCCCTTTTCAAGCATTAACGATTTCACGCATCACAGAAAGAACGCCCAAATCCGGCAATTGCCTATCAAACCGGGACATTCGTCTATACGCCTTTACCTCCGGGCACATACAGTATAGTAAACAAACGCCTAAAAAGGCGGGTTTACCGGGTTCAAATTTCAACAAAATTTTAAAAAAAGGAAAGTGATACAATGCCACATTACCGATCTCCCCACCGGAGCGCTACGCCGCCTTCCTATCCATACAGCGACTTTTATCCGGGGATTAACTCTTTTGAATCCTCAGACTTACCGATCAAAGCCGAGGCCTCCGCACTGGCTCCCTTCTCTCCGGCGGCCGGAGGTTCACTCACTACGTTGCCCGCAGCGGCAGCCGATACGGCGGCCAGTACGGCAAGCGGATTCTCCTTGGCCAATATCGGCGGCATGATCGAACGGCTGGGCGGCATCGAAGGGATTCTTGCCACGATGGGAAAAGTGCAGAAAGTCATGCAGACCGTGCAGCAATTCGCCCCGATGGCCAAAATGTTCGCCGGATTGCTTCCAGGCGGAAAAGGGCCCAAGGTGCAGGGCGGAAATCTCGACGAGTATAAGCCTCAACGCCGTCGCCGGAGCAAAAAAGGCCGCAAGAGCTCCTCTGGCTCCCGCAGCCGCAAAAAGACGGTCAAACGCCGCCGCTGAACCTGCGGCGGCGTCTTTACTTGAACCAGCCGCGTTTCAGAAACGCGAGAATCATCCAGACACTTAGCAAGACCATGATCCCCAACACTGCAAAATAGCCGTAGCGCCAATGCAGTTCTGGCATATGTACAAAGTTCATCCCGTAAATTCCGGCGATCAAAGTCAGTGGCATAAATACGGTAGTGATGACGGTCAAGGTCTTCATGATTCCGTTCATACGGTTGGAATTCAGCGAAATATAGGAGTCGCGCAGATCGGCGGTCATCTCCCGGTCACTCTCGATCATTTCCCCCAGCTTCAGCAAATGATCATAGATATCGGCAAAATAGGCCCGCGGCTCCTTTTCCCCTTGAATATGCTGCGAATTCAAAATGCGGTACATCAGGTCCCGCATCGGCACGATTGTCCGGCGAAGCTTGAGCAGCCTGCTGCGCAGATCAAACACCTGGTTCATCAGGAGCTCGACGGACTCGCGGCTACCCCGCTTTTCCAGTTCATCCAGTTCGTCCTCGACCGCATACACGCAGGGAAAATATTGATCCACTAGCGCATCAATGACCATATAGGCCGCGGCAAAGGAACCGCGCGCCCAGGTTTTCCGGTTTTGCGCCCTTATAGCGAGACTGTCCCATGCTTCATCAATTTCTTTCAGCCTCTGATGATGGAATGAAACCAGATATTTGGGTCCGATAAACAGATTCACTTCAACCGTTCCCAGCGACTCCGGATCCAGAGCATGGAGGACAAGAAACTGGTAATCCTCATAGTAATCTACTTTCGGCCGCTGCAAAATGTGCAGGCAATCCTCGATAGCCAGCGGGTGAAAATGAAAAAAGCTGTCCAACTTCTCCGCTTCTTCGGCGCTCGGCGCATTAAAATCCACCCAGCTCCAGCCATATTTCGAATCTCCGATCGCCTCCAATGGAATTTCCGTTTCCACCTTATGGTCATGCGTAATCCCCATCACTCGAATCACGGCGACTTCTCCTCTCACTTTTCATACGTAAATACGAAGAAAAGCCAACCTCGGTCAGATTGGCTTTGTATTCATAGGTTTAATTCGCAGGTTTAGAACAGAATCTTATATATTAGGCCTGAAAGTACGGCCACGATCGGAATCGTGATCACCCAGGCAATAACGATCCGCCCGGCCAGCGACCATTTGACGGCGGAAAACCGCTTCGCCGATCCTACGCCAAGAATCGCCGAGGTGATGGCATGCGTGGTGCTGACCGGCAAGTGAAGCAGCGTGGCGCCGAATATTACCGAAGCGCCCGTTAGGTCGGCCGCAAATCCGTTGATCGGTTCGATTTTGAAAATTTTCGTGCCCATCGTTTTGATGATTTTCCAGCCGCCGATCGAAGTTCCCAGAGCCATTGCGGTTGCCGCGGAAAGCTTAACCCACAGCGGAACTTCCATATGATCCTGATACTTGGCCGTAACCAGCGCGAAGGTGATAATCCCCATCGCCTTTTGGGCATCGTTGGTCCCATGGGTGAAGCTCTGGATCGCCGCCGTAATGATCTGCATCGTACGGAAGCCTTTATTGACCGTATGCGGACTGCGTTTGGCAAAAATCCATTTTAATATCATCATAATGATGTAACCGACAACAAATGCGATAAGCGGGGAGAAAACCAAACCTTCGATAATCTTCGTAAAACCGCTCATGTTCAGCTTGTCCGGTCCGGCGCCGACATAGACGGCTCCAGCCAGGGCGCCGATCAGCGCATGCGACGAAGAAGAAGGAATCCCGAACCACCAGGTAATGAGGTTCCAGATTATCGCCGCGAGCAGCGTCGCAATCAACACTTCCAGCCCGTTGTCCAGCTTGGCGGGGTCCGCCACGCTGCCGCCGATTGTCTTCGCCACCCCGGTAAACATAATCGCCCCGAGAAAGTTCATGACAGCCGCCATCATGATTGCCGTCCGCGGCTTCAAAGCCCGCGTAGAGACTGAAGTAGCGATCGCATTTGCCGTATCGTGAAACCCGTTGATAAAGTCGAAAGCGAGCGCCAGTATGATAACGATGAGAATAATTAGTATACTCGTATCCATATCTTTTTTGCACAGACCCTGGTTTCTCTATATATGAATCCGCGCAATCCCAACCTCCCGAAAATCGATTGTAAATCCTGGCTAAACTTATGAATTGCGCATAATAATGGATTCCAGCATATTCGCTACATGTTCGCAAGCATCGGTCGTCGTCTCCAGACGCTCATAGATTTCTTTCTTTTTAATGAGAACGATCGGATCCGTCACTTTTGCAAACAATTCATTGATGCAGATTCGCAGCAGTTCGTCGCCTTGATTTTCCAGGTCATTCAAGCGAATCGTATATTCGCGGATGGCCAACAATTTCTTTTGGGAAAGCAGATGGATCGCTTTTTGGATTTCATAAGCCGAGTTGCGCAAAATTTCCGCAAAGTGGATAATATGCTCATCGGGCTCGTTAAGATGATACATGTAAAAACGGGATGTCGTCGCTTCCAAACCGTCCATGACATCGTCCAGCGTTGTCGTGAGGTTCATGATGTCATCTCGTTCAATGGGAGTAATAAACGTCTTGTTTAATTCGACAATAATGGTGTGTGTGTATTCGTCGCATTTGGACTCAAATTCCTTCATTTGCTTGGCAAATTGAGCCACATCCTTAAATTCTGTCACCTGCTGGGCGAAATAATCCGCCGAATGCACAATCGTATCGGCCATGTTCTCTAAAGTTTGGAAAAAGATGTCCTTTTTCTTCACTCGCATCTCGGTTCCCCTTTTCTCTACGTGTCATTTTTACACTCCTGTAACACACTTGAATATTCTAACACAACTCGTCATTCTATAGGAAATAATGTCGCAAACATTTCACGTTCATTTGCTTATATTTACCCTTGCTTTCCCATTCTTATCCTTGAGTCTCCACAATCATACAAGATTTTCAGACACTGACTGCCTACTTGATCGTCACATGGCTGTCGAAGTCCGGATGATCCGGAACGACATTAAAATAGGTAGTTCCAGGAACAAAGGGAACCTCCACATTGTCTTTCACGAAACGGATAACGTCATCCGGCCGGTGAATCCACTGTCCCCGGATTACCTTGCCCTGCTGGAACAACAGCGCTTCTCCTCCCAGATTGAGGTCGACGCCCAACCGTCCGACATCGTCGAGCACTTTATGCTCAGCGCCTAACACGACGACATTGGCGGCGGTCAACGTCTCCCCCGTGTCCAGATCGGTATGCGGACTGCCATTGATGGACCTTTTATATAATTGAGACCCCGTATCGTATTCATAGGTTACCTTGTAATTGTCCAGTTGGAACTTGATCTCCACCGAGCTTGCCGGCTCCCCGGTAATAAGTTCGTCCTTCTCCCGGAAAGGATAGGCCGGAACCTCCAGATCCTCGGTATCATATTTGCGCTTGGCCGCGCCTTCCAGCAGCTTCTCAACGTTCGAGTATAAATTATGCGGCGCTTTCCGCGATTTATCCCGCCAGAAATAAGCCCCGGCATTCGTGATTTCATCCAGGTCTTCTTTGTGCTGTTGCTGCAGAACAGCGTACGCGTCGTTGCTTGCACCGGCATGCACCAGAACCCCGTGATAGCTTTCACCCAACCCGATCATGTAAGGACGGATGCTGCGGATCGGACCGATTTTGGCTTCTTCGGCATGACTATGAAAAATCGACACTAGGCGGGTCACTCCACCCTCCGCCAACACTTCAAAAACGATATCCGCTCCGCCCAGACCCGACTGAGGCCGTGCGGCAGGAGCATTATTGATCATGATCGCCAGCGGGCGCCGGGTCAACGGTTCCTCCAACGGCATACCCGTTAGCGGAGCCGTATATGCAGAACCTCCGGTTTCCTCAGAATCGGCAGGCGGTTCGTTATTTTCGCTAATCACCGGGACCGAAGACTCGTCCGCCGGAAGCGAGACTCCTTTATTCTGGCCGCAAGCCGAAAGAAACAGCAGGAACGCCGACAACAGCAGGAACAAAAAACTGATTTTTGTGATGGATAATTTCATAATTCCTCCGTCTGACTATGTATTACTTTCATTATACGTCGAATAAAGTCGCGCCGAAAAGAAATAATTGTAATCGAATAGCAAGAAAAGTCGAGCAATTATTTAAAATTTTAATTATAGTATAAATATAATAAAAGGAGGTATGTAGATGTTTGTCCATTGGTTGAGGAACAACGTGATCGCTTCATGGCTGCTCGCCGTGATCCGGATCTACGTCGGATTTGAGTGGTTGACTTCAGGCTGGGGAAAACTTACAGGCGGATTTGACGCCAAGGGGTTTTTGATCGGAGCGATTGAAAAAAGCGGCGGTGAACACCCTGCCGTGCAAGGATGGTGGGCTTCGTTCCTTGAGCATTTTGCCCTGCCGGGCGTAGGATTGTTTAATGTGCTAGTGCCCGTGGGGGAAGTACTGGTCGGGCTTGGCCTGATCGTGGGGCTCTTTACCTGGACGGCCGCCTTGTTCGGCATGATCATGAACTTGGCCTTCTTGTTCTCGGGAACAGTCAGCAGTAATCCGCAGTTGCTTCTCTTGCAGATCTTTATTACTGTTGCAGGGGCAAACGCCGGCCGAATCGGACTCGACTATTTTGTACTCCCCTATTTACGGAGGCTGTTTGGCCGGAAAAGCGATTACGGTTCTTTTCCCGGAACCCGGTAACTAAAGGGTCAATCGACCCTTTAGTCCTGGCCTCCAAACATCCAACAATTTAAGCTCAGGCTCCCGTACTCGTAGTCCTGGTAAAGTTTGCGGGCTTTCCGCTCATTGTCCGCGGCTCCCATGGCATACAACAGCGGGATAAAATGTTCATTGGCATAGGATGGAACAGCTTCCTTAACGTGGGGAGCTTTTTTGTCGTAGTCAAACAAGGTGCGAAGATCCCAACGGCTCAGCTGTAACCCGATCCAGTCGTCAAAAAGGACGGCCCAGGACGACGGCGCTGCCCCTTCTGCACCAAGCAGGCGCAAATTGTGAACAAGCCCGCCGCTGCCAATGATGAGTACATCTTCCTCGCGCAGTTTAGCGAGCATCTTGCCGATTGCATATTGCTCTGCAGGGGAACGCTTCGAGTCTACGGAGAGCTCCACTACGGGGATATCGGCATCCGGGAACATGGCGCGCAGGATCACCCAAGCCCCGTGATCAAGACCTCTTTCCAAGACGGATTGGTAGGGCAAATTGTTGGACTTGAACAGGGAACCTATTTCCCGGCTAAGCTCCAGGTCTCCGGGGGCCGGGTAATGGATCGCATACATTTCATCCGGAAATCCGTAAAAATCATGTACCGTCTGATGCAACCTCTCTTCGGTGACCTGCTGAACCGGCGAATCCCAATGCGCTGAAAAAAGGATCACCGCCCGCGGCCGCTTCAGCTTCTCCTGTCCCAATTGCCGAAGAAATCGAGTGTAATTGTTATCTTTTGTCGCCAGGGTAGGGGACCCATGGGCTAAAAACAATGCAGGCTGAGCCATATGTTCGGCCTCCCGTCAATGCAAATGGTATACTTCCATTTTATCCTGAAAGGAAGTCATTTACCACTTTCATGAAAAAAGCATTTTTCGGTAGCCTATTCTTATTCTTAAATCATCCAATGCTGCCAGTCGCTTTGCTTCGCTTCAATTCCGCCAAGCCACTCGCACGTCTTCCGGAGCAGTTGTTCCCGGGTATCTGCGGAGGAATACGTATGGTCCGCCTGGAAAATGATCTCTTTGTCGCAGCGGCCTTCCGGCCGCATCCAGAACACCTTTTGATATAGGAACGCATAGTCGGTCGGAATGGAATCGTCGGAAGTACCATGAATAACCAATACATCGCCCGTAAATTTGACCGCTTCCTGAAATGGTTGATAGGTACCGAGCGATTCGAAAAACACGGGGGTCAGCCCATAGCCCAAATAATCGGCCGATCCTTCCTTGATCGACTGGTCGTACACTTTGCGTCCGGTAATTTTTACGATATCGTTAAACGGATAACCGACGGCGGACCAGAGAACAAGGTTTTTAACCCGCCGGTCCCGGGCGGCTGTGAGCAGCGCGACCATGCCGCCAAGGCTGTGACCGATCAGCGTCACCCGGGTCGGATCGATGTCGCCGATGCCGAGCGCGTAATCCAGCACCGCTCTGGTTTGGGCGATCATGGAGTCGATTCCTTCCCGCCCGTAGTCGCCGCTGCTCTCTCCGCAGCCGATATAATCGAATCTGACGACCAGGTGACCTTGTTCCGCAAGGTCCCGCGCAGTCTTCACGAACAATCGGTCTACCCCGATCCGGCTCCCGACAAATCCGTGGCAAATAACAACGAGCGGAACACGATCCTTGCACCGCCCCGTAGACTTAACAGCTGCTGCATAGTGAACGCTGGCCGCAATCTGTTCTTCGCCATGATGAATAATGATTTGCCGTTCCATTTCCATTCCCCCTGTACTTGCAATGCTAATTTTATATTAATCCGATAAGTTTAATGTGAATAATATTTAAACTTATCTTAGCATCGCCCCAACAGGGTGTCAATCCTCTTCCTAATTCATTCATACGATTGGCTAAAATAGCTCTTGGTCAGTTCATTTCCTTCCCATTGATTCATAAAGAGATAGTCCTCAGGCTGGCTCGGGCCCGCAGATAGTTCATCTCCCGTAATTGATTCCATTGTTTCTTCTTCGCCCACGACTTCCTCCAGGCCCCCCCGGGAATGGCTGTTTAATAAATAACGGCGGGTCAGTTCCGATTCATATTTATCGTTGTCCATACCTCTGATGCCTCCTTCTACTTTTGCTGTAGTTTCGACAGGGAGGAAGACATTTTATTCCCTGTTCAAAAAATAGACAAACTTCCGCCCCGCAAAGCTCCCGAACTTCTTCTTTTCCCCTGGTTATGGCTTATATATCTTACTTTGGATGCGAAGTTCCTGGATCCTGATTCTTCAGTCATATAAGGCCGACCACGAACGGTCACTTCCGAGGACCCTTGCGAAAGTGACAAAATTTGCAGTATACTACTGGAGAAAATCGGAAAATTTAAATGCAAAATGGGAGATTCAATCAAGATTTGCACAGCTTGGGAGGAGAGGAAATCATTGTACATTCATGAGATGATTCATGAAACTAAAATGTTAAGACAGCAAATGAACCCGGCTAATGAGTCCTATTTCGGGGAAATGGTCATGTACATCCGATCCGGTTCGAGTTCCTTGACGGAAGCAAAGGGAGAAGAAGTGCTGCTGGGATTGGCCAAGCAAATCATTAAGAATCAGGATAAAGGCATTTCCGCCGCAGACCTCTTTGGACCGGACGCAGCCGCCTACTGCGAACAACTCGTGGATGACGTCAACATGCGTAAACCGCGCAGTACGAAGGATAAAATCAAGTATTACACGATGATCCCCTGGGTTGCCTTGACCTGGGTGTTCTTTATCTACATGAT
The DNA here is from genome assembly GCF_003337355.1 of Fontibacillus phaseoli. GTDB lineage: Bacteria > Bacillota > Bacilli > Paenibacillales > Paenibacillaceae > Fontibacillus > Fontibacillus phaseoli. Next base: position 10,934 of record NZ_QPJW01000015.1, read on the forward strand.
TACCGGATTTTTCAGCAAGTGGTTCGGCGGGGAATTGGAATATACCCTGATCAGCAGCGCTTCGTTGCTGCTGATTGCCGGGCTTTCCATCGTGTTGATGGAACTGGTCACCCGATTTCTCGGTCCCACGACTAAAAAACACGAGGAGGAACAACAAGCCACGGTCGCCTCTCGCAAATTCGATCCGAAGGCTTTCGCCATGTACCTCGTCATCGCGGTCGGCCTAGTCGCCATAGGACTGCTATTGGGCCGGATCATGCCCTCCTTTACCGTGTCGCCCTGGGACAGCTTGATCATCTTTGTCATCGGGATCCTGGGGCAGAAATTCATTTTCGGGCGGCGAACCAAATCATAACATCATAACCTGTATCAAAACCTAAAAAGGAGCCCGGCTGCCATGTAATGGCTTCCGGGCTCCTTCTGTTTGCTTGCTGCACATTTATTTGACAGGGGTTGGCGCTTTAACCTTGTCAATGACGATAATTCCGTCGTATTGCTCCTTAGGGATGAATCGCATCACATTCGGCAGAACCTGCTCTGTGGTCATTCCGTCCTCGGAAGCATAGATCTGCCTGAACATCCATGAATTCTGCTGGTTCATCACTTGTTGAGTACTCAAATCAATAAATGAGTTCGCATAACCGCTCTGCATCACCAGGTGCTCGAGGCTTCCTTTTATCGCGGGCTGGATGGTAAAGGGCTTATTCGAAGTAATGGTCGCCGATGAGCCTCGATTCATGTAAAGCCCGATCACGTACATTTTGTCTTTCAGCTTCCGATGCATTAATTCGCCCATGCTCGTAAAGCTGTTAATCCATTTCCCTTCTTCCTTAACCAGCATTTTCGAAGTGTTTTTGGCCAAATGATCATTGTGGGCCCATAGAATCACTTTTTTTCCTGGATACAGCGTCTTCATTACCCACTCCAGATTTTCGGTCATTAAGATGTCCCGGGAGGAATATACGTCCTTTACATCCTCCAACCCACTCTCCAAAAAGGCGACATGATCGCTTAATGATTTCAGAAAAACATCATCGATATGAGGCTGGTCAGGATAATAAGCTTTTAGTTCGTTGCGGTTCCGCTCAACATACTTGATGACCTCCTCGTATTGAGGCACATACTTGTCGATCACGGCCTGCATTTCCTTTAAGTAAGCCGGATCCTTGCTGAAAGGGGCGCCGGGGTATTTATTGAGAACATCGTACCAATCCGTGATCGCCTGCAGTTCCATCTGGAAAAAGGCTTTCCCTTTGTCGAAGTTCAGCTTTGCGATCCCCTCGCCAATAAACTGGGTCAAATAAGCGCTCGTAAACTGGTTGTCATATCCCGCCAGGTACAGCGGGTCGTCCCCCTTGCCCTGCTCCTTGATATAATCGAACAACTCCAAGGTTTCCTTGGAATGCCAGATCGGAAATATCGAAGCGCCCATCATCTCCTCCGCAGAAAGGGAATCCTGAGTCTCGAATACGGCGACCGCATCCCCCATTCCCGATTCGAAAGCGATGACGTCAAAATCCATCTCTTCGTGCAAAAATTTGATTAGTCTTGTTTTTATGCTGCTGTACTCCGCCACGTTGTGAAAATTCTCCCCGAGGCTTACTACCGTCTTGTTCTTCAACAGCGGTTTCAGAAAGGCGAGGTCGCTAAAATCCTCGGACTCCAGCGACTTCAACTCATGAGCGTTTTGCCGCAACCATTCCTTTTGACCACGTTCAGCCGCTGCCGAAGCGTTTGCGGGGACCTGCAGTATGGAACAGGCAACAATTATAGATAACATTACTCCGACCAGTTTATTCAAACCCATTTTCATCTGATTCACACATCTCCCGGCATATCTCTATATTTTTATTTTTTTACTCAACAAATATATAACGGCATAGAACATCATCCCCGCGTACAGGGCTTCCATCAAGAACGGAGCCCAGTCCAGAATAGGACTGCCGCTCGTTATCTGAACAACCTGATCATTCGTACCCGCTTGAAAAACTTTATAGCCTAGAATGGAAGAATCGCTATTCCCGAACAGCAGACCCTCGAACCAGCTCATCAAGGTAATGATCACGAAAAAAGAGAAAATTCCAATCCAAGTTCCGGCTTTTCCCCGCACGCTGATGCTCGCACCGATGGTAATGGACGTGAACAAGATCAGTAATAGAAAAATACAATTCCACGCCATAGCCAATACAAGCAGGAGCCAATCCTTCCAGCTTGCCAGTCCCAGAAAATGATTGAACGACATGCTCGAATAATAGATATATATCAGGGCGTGTACGAGCATTATGACCCCAAACGCAGCAGCCGAAATCATGCCGAGCAGCAGTGAAGAAAGTAAGGTTCGGGCCGGGTGAACCGGCAGCAGTCTGCGGTTGTATGCTTTGATATTGGCTTCAAAGGTTTTGCAAACGAGCACCAGCAGGATAATGCCTGCCGCTAAATACAACATCACCGAGAAGGCGATCATCACCCTCTCGTCCCAACCCTTTATATTTCCGATGACTGCCAACAGGGTTTGAACAATCACCAGAACTACCGCTATGCCTGAAAAGGTATTGGCATTCCGTTTCCAATCGTATTTCAGGAGTTTCATCATTCCGCAAACACCTCTTTGAACATGTCATCCACGCTTTTTCCGTGTTTAAGCCGCAAACCCTCTACTTCTTCCTGTAGAACGACCTCTCCGTCACGGATAAAAATCACTTCATCAAAAATCCGTTCAATATCCCGAACGAGATGGGTCGAGATCAGCAGGCTGCTATCCTCGCTATAAAATTCCACGATGGCATCCAAAATTTTGGTCCGGGCTACGGGATCAACCCCGCCGATCGGTTCATCCAGCAAATAAAGCTTGGCCTGGCGCGACAGCGTTAACGTCAATTGCAACCGTTCATTCATGCCTTTCGACAGCGAACTGACCCGATCGCGTTCATGCAAATTCATGAAGTCGAGCATTTTCCTTGCCTTTTCCTCATCGAAATCGGAGTAAAAATCGCGGTAGAACCCCACCGCATCCCGGACCTTCATCCACGACTCCGTCAACGGATGGTCCGGCATGAAAGATACCACCGATTTCGTAGCGAGTCCGACCGGTACGCCCATGACGGTCGTCGTTCCCGCAGAAGCCGGCATCAGTCCCGCGGCTATTTTCATCAGCGTGCTCTTACCGCTGCCGTTCGTGCCCAGCAGCCCGATAATTTTCCCGGGTTCCACGCCGAAAGATATATTGTTTAGCGCCGACTTGGAACGGTATGACTTCGACACTCCCTTAAACTCCAATAGTTTTTCCACCCTTGTTTCACACCTCCCTTGACAGCTGATTACGGACGTTCCTCCGAATTCACGGCTTCGGCGACAATCGCCGCGATATCCTCGCTCGAAAAACCAAGCTCCTGCATCCCTTTAATGAACCGCTCCAGCAAATCGCCGGCCATCTCTTTTTTTATCGTCATAATTTTATGTTCCTCACTTGTCACGTATCTTCCGAGACCTCGTTTCGTTTCTACGACCGCTTCGCGTTCCAACTCCTGAAACGTGCGCTGCACGGTGTTCGGATTAATCTGCAGCTCGGCAGCCATTTCCCGTACGGAGGGAATCTTATCTCCCGCTTTTAGCCTTCCGGTTACAATCTCCCGTTTGATAAAATCCATTATTTGCATGTAGATCGGCAGATTATTGTCAAATTCCACAGTCACAATCGGGCCCTTCCTTTCCGCCCGTATTCAGGCCATTTATTAAGCGACATCCCGTTTTTTAAACGTAACAAAGCTTGTTCCAAGAAACAAGACCATATATACCGCAAGCACGATCAGCGAGAACGCCAGCGTCATGCCCTGAATCGGCGGAGTGCCGCCTTCCAGATATACCGACAAGTCCACGTTCGTGAAGAGAACGTACTTAATAATGTCGTATCTCGATAATAAACCGACGACCAGGCTCTCGATCAGAACCAGAATCATGCCGACTCCAATCGTAGCCCCGGTAGAACGGGTCAATACGCCGATCATAAACGTAACCGTAACATAGATCAGACTATACGCCAGTTGAACCAGTAAGGATAAAAAAACGTCATTCCATCCGAGTTCCCTGGCATGAAGACCGAACAACAATCCTCCCGTGAGAAGCGAGAAGCCGGCCGCAAACAGGGACAAAGACAAAATGTAAACCAGTACGGACACGTATTTGGCGGCCAGAATTTTGCTCCGGCTCTGCGCCCGGATCAGGAGGAGCTTAATCGTCCCCAGGCTATGTTCTTTGGGCACGGAACCGGCCGTCCCGATGATCGCCAGGAATGTAAGCAACTGCCCCATGCCGTTTTTAGTAAACATAGCGGACGTGAATTCCAGGCCTGTAGGCATTCCTTCAGCCGAACCGAATTGTTTCATCATAAAAGCTACCAGCGCAATAACAACGGCTATTGCTGCGTAAGGGATAAAGAAACTGCGTTTCTTGAACATTTTCAGCCATTCATTCGTTACCAATTTTCCGAAACTAAGCAATGCGGTTCCCTCCCGTCCATTTCAAGAACTCATCTTCAAGCGATTCCTTGATCTCCTCGATCCGATACAGGGCGATTCCTTCGGCGCCAAGCGCTCCTACCACCCTCGGAATATAAGCATCCCGGACCGAAATGATCACTTCGTTCTTTTCTTCCGACACCTTCAGAATCGAAATTTCCTCCATCCGTTCCAGCCGTGCCTTCGCCCGTTCCGCGTCATCCACCCGGAAAGCGACATTAACCCGTTCAGCCGGCGTCCCGTCTTCACCCGAAGCTCCAAGACTTTGAACCGTGACCAGCTTGCCTTCCTGAATCACCACGACCCGGCTGCACATCAGCTCCATTTCCGCCAGCAAATGGCTGGACACGAGCACCGAAATGCCTTCTTCGTTCGCAATCCGCTTCAGGTAATCGCGCATTTCGCGAATCCCCGCCGGATCGAGGCCGTTCGTCGGTTCGTCCAGGATGAGGATCGACGGTTCATGTAACAGTGCTTGTGCAATTCCTAAACGTTGCCGCATCCCGAGCGAATAGGCCTTCACTTTTTTCTTCATCGCGTTTTCAAGCCCGACCAGCTTCACTACATCACGGATTCGTTCCTCCGTAATTCCTTCCGTCATCCGCTGATACTGTTTCAGGTTATCGTGACCGGTCATATAGGGATAAAATTCCGGGTTTTCGATGATCCCGCCTACATGGGCAATCGCTCCGGCAAAATCATTCCGGATGCTCTTCCCCTTGACCAGCACGTCTCCCTCCGTCATTCCGATCAAACCTACGATCATCCGGATCGTCGTCGTTTTCCCCGCCCCGTTCGGTCCAAGCAATCCGACGATTTCTCCTCTATGCATCTCAAAAGAAAGCCGGTCAACAATGTTCCGGTTTTTAATCCGCTTGGTTACTCCTTTAACAGAAAGCACAGGTGCATTGTCCGTGTTTTCATGTAAAGAATGTTCGTTCATTACATTCACTCCTTAACTTTATTCGTACTAGTGTTATAGTTGAATAGTACACTAGTATTTCAAATTTGTAAAGCCGATTTCTGGCAATAAAAAAACTGAGACTAGTTGGCCTCAGTTTTTTTCACACGCTATGTTATGCAGGGATGCCCGGTGAACTCCGGCTGATGAGATAGCCTAATTCTGCTCAGAACCGTATTCTTACTCTACGGAATACTTCTCATTTTGTGCAAAAGCCCCACTCTGCTCTGCTGAACACACCTAATTCCGTACGATAACCACACTGTGCTCTGCTGCATACCTCTTATTTCGTGCGGCAACCCTCTCTCCGCTATGGATCCCTTCTTTAACGGACACCAGGGACCTTAATTCGCCAAAATCAGTAACTTTATCATTCTAACGGACACAGCGGACTTTATTTACTCTAAAAGAGGCCAAAATAGAGACTTTTCTTCCGGTTAAGGGCTCAGGTGTCCGTTAGATTTTTAAATCAGCGTTTTAGCATCAATTAGCGTCTCTGGTGTCCGTTAGAATCAAATCGACAGTTCAGGCCAAGTCAGATCAGATCATGGCGGATCAGTTCAGTCAGTTCAGTACAATTCAGTTCAGTTCAGTACAATTCAATTCAGTTCAGTTCAGACCAGTTCCCGTACGGATCAAATCAGCAAATTGAACAAATTCAGATCGCGGTTCAACTCCGTATAAGGGATGCCTTTAGCCGCCATCCGATCGACCAGCGCTCCGTAATCGTCCTTATCGCTTAGCTCGATGCCCACCAGGGCCGGGCCGTTCTCCTTGTTGTGCTTCTTGGTGTACTCAAACCGCGTGATGTCGTCGTTCGGACCGACAACCTGTTCCAGAAACTCGCGGAGCGCTCCCGCCCGCTGTGGGAAATTGATCATGAAGTAATGCTTTAACCCTTCGTAAATGAGCGAACGTTCCTTCATTTCCTGCATCCGGTCGATGTCGTTATTGCCGCCGCTGATAATGCAGACGACCGTTTTGCCTTTGATCTGCTCCCGGTACATGTCCAGTGCCGACACCGGCAACGCCCCCGCCGGCTCGACAACGATGGCGCTGTCATTATACAGTTCCAGGATCGTTGTGCACGCTTTACCTTCGGGAACTTTGACGATATCGTTAAGCATTCCCGCGCATATTTCAAAATTCAGATCACCTACGCGCTTTACCGCCGCTCCGTCAACAAACTTGTCGATCTTGTCCAGCGTAACGACTTTTTTGCGCTTGATCGCTTCCGTCATCGAGGCCGCTCCGGACGGCTCCACACCGATCAGCTTTGTTTCCGGGCTTACCGTTTTCAAGTAGGTGCCTACGCCCGAGATCAATCCGCCGCCGCCGATTGTCACGAAAACATAGTCGGCCGGAGTATCCAGGCTCTCCATGATTTCCATCGCAATCGTCCCGTTTCCGGCCACGATCTTGGGGTCGTCGAACGGGTGAATGAATGTCATTCCCCCTTCATTGCATGCTTTCATCGCTTCTTCATAAGCGTCGTCATACGTGTCCCCGGTAAGAATCACTTCTACCGACGTACCTCCGAACCGCTTCACCTGCTTAATCTTCTGGTTCGGCGTTGTGCTCGGCATGAAAATTTTGCCCTGGATCCCCAGCGCATTGCATGAAAAGGCTACTCCTTGAGCGTGGTTTCCCGCACTCGCGCACACAATGCCTTTGGCCAGCTCCTCCTGGCTTAAGCTGCGAATCATATTATATGCTCCGCGGATTTTAAACGAGCGGACAATCTGCAAATCCTCTCGCTTCAAATAGACTTTGCAATCGTATTTGGCCGATAGGGTCGGATCCAGCTGCAGCGGAGTACGTCTTACGACTTCTTTCAGTACATGGTGCGCACGCACGATATCTTCCATTCCGACAGTATGCCTTTCCGTATGATTCATCTCTATCTCCTTCCTTTATGTTTCTCTCATTCTTCTAAAGTTACACCCGAATCGACCGGGGTTCAAGAGGTATCTTCATAATAGCGATTTCATCGTAAAAAATCAGACAAACGCCCTTTGGCCAGCTGCGGATCAGCTTCGACCAAAGGGCGTCCTGCGCAAAACAACATCAGCGCTTTTTAGGAACGAGACTTGGTTTGGGTTGTACTTCCACCTTGTTCACATGGGCGATCTCGGTCAACTTCCATTCCGTTTCGCCCAGCACAAGATCGGCGGGAAACTCTTCTCCCTTTTGCAAATAATTCTCCCGACCGAGTTCATCGGTGTACACCCCTTCCACTTCCACCTTTTCGCGTGAAACCGGAAGCATGTCCTTATTCTCTTTGCTCACTGCAGATCGCCTCCTCTTTCGATAACATCTCCAAAAAGGCGGCTATTATCCGCATCTAAATCTCGACTAAATCCGTTATTATACCAATGCCTTGGCAGCAATGTCAGTACGGTTGTGCTTGCCTTCGAAAGCAATGCGGTCCGCCGACGCGTACGCCTGATTCCTGGCTTCGGCGATATTCCGGCCAAGTCCGACGACGCCAAGTACGCGTCCGCCGTCCGTCACCCATTCGCCGGCTTCATTCTTGGCTGTTCCCGCATGGAATACAAGCCCCTCGCTCTTTACTGCGTCGTCGAGCCCTGAAATCGGAAGGCCCTTGGGATAAGAAGCAGGGTATCCGCCAGAAGCCAAAATGACGCAAACCGCGGCTTCTTCGCTCCACTCGATCTCCGCATCGGCCAGCGTTCCGTTAACCGCCGCCAAAAAAATCTCCAGCAAATCGCTCTTCAGCCGCGGCAGGACCACCTGGGTCTCCGGATCGCCAAAGCGGGCGTTGAACTCAATCGTCTTCGGCTTTCCGTCCGGCCCGATCATCAGCCCGGCAAAAAGGATCCCCCGGAAATGTCGTCCTTCCTGAACCATCGCTTTCGCTGTCGGCTTAAGGATAGTTTCCAGCGCCTCTTCTATGATGCTGTCCGCGATATGGGGCAACGGAGAATAGGTGCCCATTCCCCCCGTATTCGGCCCCTTATCGCCGTCGTACACCTGCTTATGATCTTGGGCGGCCGCCATAGGACGCACCGTCTCCCCGTCCACGAACGACAGGATCGACATTTCCTGTCCCGCCAGAAACTCCTCGATCACAACCTGGCTGCCCGACTCTCCGAATACCTTGTCCACCATGATCTGCTTAAGGGCCAGTTCCGCTTCTTCCCGGGTAAATGCAACCGTTACGCCTTTACCCGCGGCCAACCCGTCCGCCTTGATGACGATCGGCACAGGCTGGGCCTGCAAGTAAGTCAGCGCCGCTTCGTAATCGTCAAACTTGTCGTAGGACGCCGTCGGGATTTGATATTTTTTCAGCAGATCCTTCATGAAGGTTTTGCTGCCCTCGATCAATGCCGCATTTTTCCGTGGCCCGAACACCGGAATGTCCTTCGCTTCAAATGCGTCGACAATTCCGTCAACAAGCGGATCATCCGGCCCGACGACGACGAGTCCGACCTGCTTCTCCTTCGCAAAGTCAGTCAACCGTTCGAATTCGTGGACCTGAATCGGAACCAGCTCCGCGATTTGCCCGATTCCGGCATTACCCGGTGCGCAATAAATGATGCCGGCATTCGGACTTTTGGCCAAGGACCAGCAAATCGCATGCTCGCGTCCGCCGCCGCCGATTACTAAAATATCCATACAGTTCCTCCTACGTATTTCCGGGCTCATCCCGTAGATTCATATGTTGCATTAACGACCGCGACCCTTTTCCGAATCTAAAAATTTCTTAATTAACTAGTCAGCTTTAACATGTCGCTCATCCAACATGCGGTTCAACTTCATCTCGTTAAAAAGGCAGGGCCGCCGCAGCGGTCCTGCCGTCCAGGCCTTAGCTTAATGTTTGAAATGTCTTACGCCGGTGAACACCATCGCAATGCCATACTCATTGGCTACTTTGATCGATTCCTCATCCTTAACGGAACCGCCCGGCTGAATGACCGCCGTAATCCCCGCCTTTGCGGCGATCTCCAGCGTGTCGCCCATCGGGAAGAACGCATCGGAAGCAAGCACGCTGCCTTTGGATTTGTCTCCCGCTTGCTCGATGGCGATCTTCGCCGATCCGACCCGGTTCATTTGACCGGCCCCGACGCCAACCGTCATGTCATCCTTCGCCAACACGATGGCGTTGGACTTCACATGCTTAACTACTTTCCAGCCAAACAGCAGCTGCTTCAATTCTTCTTCCGTCGGTTTGCGATCCGTTACAACCTGCAGATCGCTTTCGATCAAAGAGTGAACATCGCTTTCCTGAACGACCATGCCGCCTTCGATTGAAGTGACGACAAACTGGCTGCTCCGGCTGGCCGCCGACTCCAAACTTCCAAGCTTCAGCAAGCGAATGTTTTTCTTCTTCGTCAATAACTCCAGCGCTTCCGGCGTAAATCCAGGCGCCAGAATAATTTCAAGAAAAATTTCTTTCAGCAGCATCGCGGTTGCTTCATCAATAATCCGGTTGGCCGCGACAATCCCGCCAAAGATCGATACCGGATCGGCATCGTAGGCCTTGCGGTAGGCTTCGTAGATGCTTTCACCAACGCCGACCCCGCAAGGATTCATATGTTTTACGGCCACTACGGCCGGTTCTTCGAATTCCTTCACGATTTGCAGCGCCGCATTTGCGTCGTTGATATTGTTGTACGACAATTCTTTGCCGTGAAGCTGCTCGGCTGTCGTCAGTGTGTCGGCTGCAGCCAGCGGTTTGCGGTAGAATGCCGCTTTTTGATGCGGATTCTCGCCATAGCGGAGGTCCTGGATTTTCTCATAAGTCACCGTATAACGCTCAGGCAGCGGATCTCCGGTCACGTTCGACAAATAATCGGAGATCAGCGCGTCGTAAGCCGAGGTATGACGGAATACCTTGGCCGCCAGCCGCTTGCGCGTTTCAAGAGATGTATCTCCGCCTGCGCGGACTTCATCCAGAACGATGCCGTAATCTGCCGAATCGACAACTACGCTGACAAAGGCATGGTTCTTGGCCGCTGAACGCAGCATGGTTGGCCCGCCGATATCGATATTTTCGATCGCATCTTCATACGTAACATCCGGCTTGGCGATCGTCTCCTGGAACGGATACAGATTTACCACGACCAGATCGATGTAATCCAGCCCCAGTTCCTTCATCTGTGCTTGATGCTCCGCGCTGTCGCGAACGGCGAGCAAGCCGCTGTGAACGGCAGGGTGGAGCGTTTTGACACGACCGTCCAGAATTTCCGGAAAGCCTGTAACATCGGAAATCCCGATGACAGGAACGCCCTCCTTCGACAATAGATTCTTCGTGCCTCCTGTCGAAATGATCTCCACACCCAGCTGTGACAATTCACGGCAAAACTCCACGACGCCTGTTTTGTCAGATACGCTAACGAGCGCTCTTTTGATTCCCACGATTCGCTCCTCCTTTAAATTAAGTAATGCTGACCCCGATATTTCTCGGGAAATATCGAAACCTCTATCTGTCCGGCTGAAAAAGCCGCATTTTACTGTCGTACAGTGACTTTTCTGCCTTCCACAATAACGCGGCCGCTTGCAAACCACGACACAACCTGCGGGTACAGCCTTTTTTCCGCTTGGTGGATTCTGTCTTCCAGTGTTTGAATATCGTCATCCGGCAACAAAGGAACCGCCTCTTGCGCCACAACAGTGCCGGTATCCATGCCTCCGTCCACCAGATGCACGGTAACGCCGGTTACCTTTACGCCGTATTCCCACGCCTGCCCGATCGCATCTTTACCCGGAAACGCCGGCAGTAGCGAAGGATGGATATTGATCATTTTTCCCGCATAAGGTTCTACCAGAACCGAAGTAAGGAGCCGCATATATCCAGCAAGTACTATGAGATCGACCTGATGCTTTTCAAGCTCCGCGACAATCTCTGCCTCGTAATCTTCGCGGCGGGCATACCCCTTAGGCGTAAAAAGAAAAGTATCTACGCCCGCCTGCCGTGCGCGCTCCACCACCGGAGCCTGCGGCTTGTCGCAAACGAGCAGGACAATTTCTGTGGAGCCCAGTTTGCCAGCACGCGAGGACTCCACCAGCGCCTGAAAATTGCTTCCCTGGCCGGAAGCAAACACCGCGATCCGGTAGGAGGAAGACGACGCCATTACACTTCCGCTCCCTTAAACGTAACGATGCCTTCGCCGGATGTTACCACGCCGATTACATAAGGCGTTTCTCCTGCGGCGCTGAGCGCAGCCAAGGAAGCCTCGGCATCCTGTTCCGATACGACGATGACAAGGCCGATGCCCATATTGAATGTCGTAAACATATCCCGGTTGCTGACATCGCCCTTTTGCTGAAGCAGCGAAAAGATCGGCAAAATCGGCCACGAACCGTAGTCGATTTCGACATTGACTCCTTCCGGCAATACGCGCGGAATATTTTCGATAAACCCGCCGCCGGTAATGTGAGCCATCCCTTTGACCTTGACCTGTTCCAGCAGGCCAAGAACCGGCTTCACATACAACTTGGTCGGCGTCAGCAGCACATTGCCGAGCGCTTCGCCGCCGAGCTCCGGCAAGCGATCCTGCAGGCCGCAGCCGGCTTGCTCCAGCAGCAGCTTCCGCACCAGCGAGAAGCCGTTGCTGTGCACGCCGCTCGATGCCAGGCCGATCACCGTGTCGCCGGCAGCAATCGTGCTGCCGTTTACGATTTTGCTCTTGTCGACCACGCCAACCGTAAATCCGGCGATGTCGTATTCGCCTTCGCTGTACATGCCCGGCATTTCCGCCGTTTCGCCACCGATCAGGGCACAGCCCGATTCATGGCATCCTTCGGCAATCCCGGCCACGATCGACTCAATCTTCTCGGGCACCACTTTATCACAAGCCAGATAATCGAGGAAGAACAACGGCTCCGCCCCTTGAACGACGATGTCGTTCACGCACATCGCAACCGCGTCGATTCCGATCGTATCGTGCTTATCCATCGCGAACGCGATTTTAAGCTTCGTGCCTACGCCGTCGGTTCCCGACACCAGCACCGGTTCCTCATATTTGTCTTTGTTCAGCCCGAACAAAGCTCCGAAACCGCCCAAATCCGTCATAACCTCCGGACGGAACGTCCGTTTGACGTGCTTCTTCATCCGCTCTACCGCTTCATTGCCTGCCGCGATATCCACACCGGCGTTTTTGTAAGCTTCAGACACGTAAGGACACACTCCTTAAAATGGATTTATTGAACACGCCAACACTTGCAGCCAAACTCCGTTGTAATGCAAAGAACAAACAGTAAATCTAGAATGAATAGTGCCGAATCGCCTCTTCCGGCTCAATTAACTGGAAAACCTACAGTTACTTTCCCAATAAACGCTTCATCAACCAAAATAACTTGAAATCCTCCAGTTATTTTGCACGAAAAGCTCCCTCATGAACAAAAAGCCCGAAATTAACTGGAGAAAACCCAGCTATTTAAGAAAACCGATCCTAATTGAATAAATTAGCTGGAGGAAATACAGTTAATTCCCAGATGACATCCGCATTTAGGCACTAACTTGGTCTCTGGCATTACTCGACACGCTCGAATGGAAGTTACTCTACCTGATCTTGGCTCAGCCTCCGAGCACTGGCCTAACTCCGAACTTATCTCTCTGCTTCTTTTACCGAACATTACTCTATCCTGACCTTAACTAGGTCGTCGAAAATTAGACTTACCCGAACTAACTATCCAATCCGTGCGAAAGTAACTCGATCTCAAACCTAGCTCAGCCTCCGAACCCTGACACTAACACCGAACTTATCTCTCTGCTTCGTACATACTAGCACCAATCCGTGGTTTCTGACCCGAGACCCGACATTAATTCATCATGTGAAATACAAATGCCGTGAAAAATCAGCAGGTGCAGCCAAATTTCTCTTCGCCGTCGAAATCAGTCCGGGTCGGGTAATCGTTGTCGAAGCAGGCCATGCACAGGCCGCCTTTATAGTCGTCCCGATTGTCGCCGCCAACAGCGCGAACCAGGCCCTCCGGCGTCAAAAACTGCAGCGAATCCGCATTGATCTCCCGGCGGATTTCATCGACCGTTTTGGACGAGGCGATCAATTCGCCGCGATCCGGCGTGTCGATTCCGTAGAAGCACGGATTCTTAAACGGCGGCGAGGTGATGCGCACATGCACCTCGGTCGCCCCGGCCTCGCGCAGCAGATTGACGATGCGCCGCGACGTCGTGCCGCGGACGATCGAGTCGTCGATCATGACGACGCGCTTGCCCTCCACCACGCGGCGGACGGCGCTCAGCTTCATCTTGACGCCCTGCTCGCGCAGTTCCTGGCTCGGCTGGATAAACGTCCGTCCGGTGTATTTGTTCTTGATCAGACCGAGCTCGTAAGGGATGCCGGTCTGCTCTGCGTAGCCGATGGCGGCTGAGATGCTGGAGTCGGGCACGCCGGTGACCACATCGGCATCCACGAATGACTCCTGGGCCATCACTTGTCCCATCCGCTTGCGCGAGGCGTGCAGGTTCGACCCGTTCAGATCGCTGTCGGGACGAGAGAAATAAATGTACTCCATCGCGCACAACGCTTTGCGTTGTGGCTCGGCATAACGATCTTCCCGCAGCCCGTTCCCATCAAGCACCAGCATCTCGCCCGGCTTGATATCGCGGATCGTCTCCGCGCCGACCACCTCGAACGCGCACGTCTCGGACGAGAACAGGTAGGCGTCGCCCAGCCGTCCCATCGTCAAAGGACGCAGGCCGTTCGGATCGCTGGCGACGAGCAGCTTGTCGTTCGTCAGCAGCAGGAAGGCAAAGCCGCCGACAAGCTGACGGAGCGCGTCCTTCGCCGCCTCGACGAAATCCTTCGGCGACCGCGCGATCAAATGCGCGATAACCTCCGTGTCGCTCGTTGTTTGAAAGATAGAGCCGCTTTGCTCCAGCTCGCGGCGGATTTTCGGCGCGTTCACGATGTTGCCGTTCGTCGCCACCGCCAGGTCGCCGTCGCGGTATTTGAAGATCAGCGGCTGCGCATTGGTCAAACGGCTATCGCCGCTCGTCGAATACCGCACATGGCCGATGGACCGGTTCCCGACCAGCGTGGCCAGCTTGTCGCGGTCAAACACCTCTTTGACCAGCCCCATGCCGCGGTGGTAGTTGAACGACTTCCCGTCCGTTACGCACAGCCCTGCGCTCTCCTCCCCCCGGTGCTGCAATGCATGCAGCCCGTAATAGGAAAGAGAGGCGGCCTCCCCATGGCCGAATACGCCGAATACGCCACATTCTTCTTTTAACGTATCGAATATATCGCTTCTTCCCGTGCCTTCGTTATAATAATCGCCTGTCCAAAGCCCTTGCGGTATTATTTCATCAGACATGGAATGGTGTCCTCCCAAACCCGCTTGAGTCCCTCCACCGGTCTGTTCAGGGCGGAAGCTCCGCCTACGTGAATGACAAGGTTTTCGCCTGCCACCCGCCCGATTCTTTGTACCGGAACACCGCGCGAAACGATGAAATCCTGCAGCTTCTCCGCTTGTTCCGCAGAGGCGGAGAGCAGGATCCGGGACTGTGATTCGCTGAACAAGGCCACATCGGGACGTAGCGTGGAATCAAATTCGACAATGGCGCCCAGGCCTCCGCTGATGCAGGATTCCGCCAGCGCTACCGCCAGGCCGCCTTCCGACAAATCATGCGCGGAAGCAACCAGCCCGTGTTGGATCGCGCCAAGAACGGTATCCAGCAGCTTCTTCTCCACCACCAGATCCAGTTGCGGCGGACGTCCTTCCGTCACGCCATGTACGGTTGCCTGGAATTCGCTGCCCCCAAGCTCGCCGCGCGTCTCGCCGAGCAGCAGGATGACGTCGCCTTCGGCTTTGAAACCCTGCGTCGTAATATGATCGGTATCATGCACCAGTCCGACCATCCCGACGACAGGCGTCGGATAAATCGCTCCCTTGGCGTTTTCGTTGTACAGGCTGACGTTACCGCCGATGACCGGCGCGTCCAGCACGCGGCAAGCTTCCGCCATGCCGTCGACCGACCGCTCCATCTGCCAGAAGATTTCCGGCTTCTCCGGACTTCCGAAATTCAGGTTATCCGTAATCGCCAGCGGCTCCGCGCCCGAACAAACGATATTGCGCGCCGCTTCGCTGACCGCGATCTTACCGCCCACTTCAGGATCCAGATAAACGAACCGTCCGTTGCAGTCCGTCGTCATCGCCAGGCCCTTGCGGGTCCCGCGAATCGTAACGACCGCTGCGTCCGAGCCCGGACGAACCGCCGTGCTGGTGCGGACCATGTAGTCATACTGATCGTAAACCCATGCTTTGCTCGATACCGAAGGCGAAGCCAGCACTTTTTCGAGCGCTCCCCCTAGGTCCGTAACCTCTTCATAGCGCAATGTATCCACAGCCGCGTTTTGCTCGTAATAAGCAGGTACAGCGGACGGCTTATCATAAATCGGGCACTCGTCGACCAGCGCCGTTACCGGCATATCGCCTACGATCTCGCCATGATGGAACAGCTTCAGGCGGCCGTCGTCCGTTACTTTGCCGACTTTCGAGCAAATGACGCCCCAGCGTTCGAAAATCTCCATTGCCTGTGCTTCATCTTTGGGCTCGACGACGAACAGCATCCGCTCCTGGGATTCGGACAGCATCATTTCATACGCCGACATACCCTCTTCTCGCTGCGGAACCTGATCCAGGTACAGCTCAAGCCCGTTGCCTGCTTTGCTCGCCATTTCGGCGCTAGAGCATGTAAGCCCGGCCGCTCCCATATCCTGAATGCCGAGTACGATGCCCGTGTCGATCAGTTCAAGGCAAGCTTCCATCACGAGCTTCTCCATGAATGGGTCGCCGACCTGCACCGCCGTCCGTTTTGCTTCCGATTCCTCCGTCAGCTCTTCCGAAGCGAACGTCGCGCCATGAATGCCGTCGCGGCCCGTTGGAGGACCTACATAGAAGACCGGATTGCCGACACCTTTGGCGACGCCGCGCTGGATCTTATCGTGGTCGATCAGCCCGACGCACATTGCATTAACCAGCGGGTTGCCATCATAGCTGTCATCGAACACAACCTCGCCGCCTACCGTCGGAATGCCGATGCAGTTGCCGTAACCGGCGATCCCGGACACGACATGCTCGAACAAATATTTCACACGCTCGTTTTCCAATTTGCCGAACCGGAGAGAGTTTAACAGAGCAACCGGTCTTGCGCCCATGGAAAAAATATCGCGGATAATTCCGCCCACGCCTGTCGCCGCGCCTTGATAAGGCTCAACCGCCGAAGGGTGATTGTGGCTTTCGATTTTAAATACGACCGCCTGGTTGTCGCCGATATCGACGATCCCCGCGCCTTCTCCGGGTCCCATCAACACGCGAGGACCGCTGGTCGGAAAACGGCGAAGCAGCGGTTTGGAGTTTTTATAAGCGCAATGCTCGGACCACATCACGCTGAATACGCCGATTTCCGTATAATTCGGTTTCCGGCCGAGGAATCCGCAGATCAGTTCATACTCGCTATCCGAAACGCCCATTTGTTTGTAAATTTGCTGCTGTGCGATTTGCTCCGCATTCGGTTCCTTAGCGGACACTTGCTGACTCATGCCGATCCCTCCATGCCTTTAATATCGAAGTAAACATTTTTTTGCCGTCGTCCGAGCCAAGCAGGCTATCCACCGCACGTTCCGGGTGGGGCATCATCCCGACCACGTTCCCGCGCTCGTTGGAGATGCCTGCGATATCATCGATTGATCCGTTCGGATTGTTCACGTATTTAAAAATAATCTGGTTATTCTTCTTCAATTGGGCGTGCGTGGCTTCATCGCAATAATAGTTGCCTTCGCCGTGCGCGATCGGAATCGTAATTTCTTCCCCGGCAGCGTACTGCGTCGTAAACGGATTGCCGTTGTTTTCTACGCGAAGCACGGTATCGTGGCAGCGGAACTTCAACGACATATTGCGCCGCAACGTACCCGGCAGCAAACCGGCTTCGGTCAAAATCTGGAATCCGTTACAAATGCCAAGCACATATTTGCCTTGATCCGCGGCCTTCGCAACTTCCGCCATGACCGGAGCAAACCGGGAAATGGCGCCGCAGCGAAGGTAATCGCCATAGGAGAAACCGCCAGGGACAAGAATACAGTCATAAGCGGAAAGATCCGTGGCCGTATGCCACACGTAGTCGACAGGCTCTCCAATCGTATCTTCCACCGCTTTATAGCAGTCGATATCACAGTTGGAACCGGGAAATACGAGTACTGCGAATTTCATAAATCAGCCCTCCAGTTCGAAGCGGTAATCTTCTACCACCGTATTGGCGAGCAGCTTTTCGCACATCGCCTTGATACGGGCTTCCGCCTCGAAACGGTCATTGGAATCCAACTGAATTTCCATATACTTGCCGATCCGGACGCTGTCCACTTCCCTGAAACCCATGGAATGCAGCGCGCCTTGTACGGCAACCCCCTGCGGATCAAGTACACTTTGCTTGATGGTGACATAAACGCGAGCTTTAATCATTTCCTTGTGTTCCTCCTAGTATTGGATTGAGCGGCAATGCCGCGAATAATTGATACAAAACTACTTTAGCTCCTGACCAGTCAATCGGCTGAAAATATCACGATAGCGCCGGGTTGTTTCCTCGACCACCTGCGGCGGCAGCGGATCAGGCCGGCTGTTCTTGTCCCAATCCGACCCGGCCAGATAGGTCCGGACCGGTTCTTTGTCCATGCTGTCGATTTCTATATCGAGCGCATAGTTTTCTTTTGCCCAGAAACGAGACGCATCCGGCGTGAAAATCTCGTCGATCAGGATCAGCTTATCGTCAATCAGGCCGAATTCCAGTTTGCAATCCGCCAAAATAATGCCGCGCTCCTCGCAGTAATCGCGGGCGAAGCCGTAAAGCTCCAAACTTCGCGCGCGAAGCTGTTCCGCCAAATCCGCGCCTACCAGCTCCGACATCGCCGCGAACGAAATATCCTCGTCGTGTCCGACGTCGTTTTTGGCTGCCGGGGTGAAAATCGGCCGCTCCAGCTTGCTGTTCTTGCGGAGCCCTTCCGGCAGCTTGATCCCGTTGATTTCGCCGCTGCTCTCATACTGGCGCCAGCCTCCCCCGGTGACGTATCCGCGAACGACGCATTCGATATCGATCCGCTGCGCTTTGCGGGTCACCATAACCCGGTTCCTAAACACATCCCGATGCTCTTTCGGCACGACATCGCCAAGTCGTTCGACATCCGTATGAATCACGTGATTGTCCATCAAATCCAGGGTCTGCTCAAACCAATACGCGCTCAGCCGGTTCAGCACATTGCCCTTGTCGGGTACGGCCGGCTCCAGCACATAATCGAATGCGGAGATCCGGTCCGTGACCACGATCAAATAATGCTCCCCCAGATCGTAGAGTTCCCGGACCTTGCCTTTGTAAAGCAGCGGAGCCTGGATCAGTTCGGCCCCCGTGGAAATTGCCGCTGTTGACATGTTCGCTTCCTCCTGTCTCCTTCTTCTCCCATAAGTTCAAGAGATAACGCTAAAAAATATCCCTACTTCAAGCCTTTTCTCAACTTACCGGCCAACATGGCCTAACGCCGATCAAAAACGCTGCATCGGGCAAAATAACGATATTTTTTATCGCTATTTCTAAAAATAGAGCCGGACAGCCGGCGTCCCGGACCTGCTAATCTAACTCGGTCAGGCTTCGGCTGTCCTCATGCTCCTACTTTTCAACCAATCCCAGCTTGCGGAAAATTGTATCGACATGCTTCAAATGCCATGCCGGGTTAAAAGCGTCGTCGATTTCTTCCTTGCTCAGCACCGAAGTGATTTCCGGCGTCTCTTCGACGATGTCGCGGAATTGACGCTGGGTCTCCCATGCCTGCATCGCACGCGGCTGCACGGTATCATAAGCCTGCTCGCGGCTGAAGCCTTTATCGATCAGCTTCGTCAAGACGCGGCCGGAGAACGGTACGCCGAACGTACGACCCATATTGCGCTTCATGTTCTCCGGGAACACCGTCAGATTTTTCACGATATTGCCGAAGCGGTTCAACATATAATTCAGCAGCATCGTAGCATCCGGCAAAATGATGCGCTCCACGGAGGAGTGCGAAATGTCGCGTTCATGCCACAACTGCACATCTTCGTAAGCCGAGATCATATGGCCGCGGATAACGCGGGAGAGACCGGAAATGTTCTCGCAACCGATCGGGTTGCGCTTGTGCGGCATGGCGGACGAGCCCTTTTGCCCCTTCGCGAATGCTTCCTCCACCTCGCGGAATTCACTCTTTTGCAACGCTCGGATCTCGGTGGCAAACTTGTCGAGCGACGTGGCGATCAGCGCTAGCGTCGCCATGTATTCTGCATGGCGGTCACGCTGCAGCGTTTGCGTGGAAATCGGTGCCGGACTTGTACCGAGCTTACCGCATACGAACTCCTCGACAAACGGGTCAATGTTCGCGTAGGTGCCGACGGCACCGGAGATTTTGCCATACTGTACATTGTCCGCCGCGCGGCGGAAACGCTCCAAGTTGCGTTTCATTTCTTCGTGCCAGAGCGCCATTTTGAGCCCAAAGGTGGTCGGCTCCGCATGCACCCCGTGCGTGCGTCCCATCATCGGCGTATCTTTGTAGGCCAGCGCTTTGTCGCGCAGGATTTCGATAAAGTTCACGATATCTTTTTCGAGAATTTCGTTCGCCTGTCTCAGCAAGTAACCCAGCGCCGTATCGACGACATCGGTCGAGGTCAGGCCGTAATGCACCCATTTACGCTCCGCTCCCAGGCTTTCCGATACGGCCCGTGTAAACGCAATAACGTCATGGCGGGTTTCCTGTTCGATCTCATAAATCCGGTCGATGTCAAAAGTCGCATTCTGCCGCAGCAATGCTACGTCTTCCTTTGGAATAATGCCCAGTTCCGCCCAAGCTTCACATGCGCAAATTTCAACTTCCAGCCAGGCTTTGAACTTGTTCTCCTCGGTCCAAATCGCTCTCATTTCCGGTCTGCTGTAACGTTCGATCATGAGTCTTGATTCCTCCAAATCTTGGTTTGCTGTATAAAATCCAGTCCGTCCCGCACATCCCCGCACAGTAAATTAATATGCCCCATTTTCCGTTTGGGGGCCGAGCCGTTCTTTCCATATAAGTGTACTTTCGGGATCACGTTAAATCCAGTCGTTGCCGAAGATTCCGTCCCGCCAAACCAATCGCCGCTTGCCACGGCTTCCGTCACCGCCTCCATATGCTCGCCGAGCACATTGACCATCACAACCGGCGTCCGCAGCGACGTTTCGCCCAACGGGAGATTGCATACCGCCCGCACATGTTGCTCGAACTGCGAGGTTGTGCAGGCTTCCAGCGTGTAGTGGCCGGAGTTATGCGGGCGCGGCGCCAATTCATTGACGTAAAGTTGTCCGTCTTCCGTCAAAAACATCTCCACCGCAAGCAGTCCGACCGCTTCCATCGATTCAGCGATCCGGGCGCCCAATATTTCCGCTTCCCGCTGCACCGCTTCGTCCACCCGGGCCGGAACGATGGACACATGCAAAATGTTATCCACATGCATGTTCTCCGCGACCGGGAACGTGACGATTTCGCCGCGTGGGCTGCGGGCCGCAATGACCGACAGTTCCTTCACGAACGAAACGAACTGCTCCAGCACCAGCTCCGTCCCTGCCCGGCTCAGCTCGGCATAGGCCGGACCAATCTCGCCTTCAGAGCGGATCACCCACTGACCCTTGCCGTCATAGCCGCCGGTAGCCGTCTTCAGCACGGCCGGCAGGCCCAGCCTGGACACGGCGGCCCGCAGGTCCGCCTCGCTGCCGATCTCCGCATACGGCGCTACCTTTACGCCCGCCGCCTCGACCGCACGTTTCTCGCGGAGCCGGTGCTGAGTCGTATAAAGCAGGCGACTGCCTTGCGGCACGTACGACTGCTCCGCCAGCAGCGCGGCCACCCCGGCGTCCACGTTCTCGAACTCGTACGTGATGACATCCGCTCGCTCCGCCAGCGCCCGGGCCGCATCCTTATCGCTGTATCCCGCGACGATCTGATCCGCCACCTGTCCGCACGGCGATTCCGGCGTCGGATCCAGCGCGATGAAGCGGTAGCCGAGGTTGCTGCCGGCCAGCGCCATCATCCGACCAAGCTGGCCGCCGCCGAGTACGCCGATCGTGGAGCCCGGCCCAATCACCGGAGCTTCTTCCTTCGGCGCGTCCCCGCCAAGCGTATTCCGCTGCTCTGCCGCGCTCATTGTCCCTCCGCTCCCGACACCAGCTCGCTGCTGCTTTCCAGCACTACGTCGCGCAAGTTGTCGCGGCGCTCTTGTAGCCGAGCGGCCAGCTTCGGATCGAACGCGCCCAGCATCTGGGCTGCCAGCAATCCGGCGTTAATCGCGCCCGCTTTGCCGATCGCTACGGTCGCCACCGGGATGCCGCCCGGCATCTGCACGATTGACAGCAGCGAATCGAGGCCGTTCAGCGCCGCCGATTTGACCGGAACACCGATGACCGGCAGCACGGTTTTCGCTGCAACCATGCCGGGCAAATGAGCCGCTCCCCCGGCCCCGGCGATAATGACCTTCAACCCGCGTCCGGCCGCATTTTCCGCAAATTCAAACATAAGATCCGGCGTGCGATGAGCCGACACCACCTGTTTTTCATAAGGGACTTCCAATTCCTCCAATACGGCGCATGCGTGGGACATCGTCTCCCAGTCCGATTTGCTGCCCATGATTACTGCAACCTGTGCTGACATGGCTATAACCCACTTTCTATATTTAATCTCGTTCCGGAATATAAACATTTCCCGGTCCGGGTAAACAAGTCACTACACAGCCGCCATGCATAAAGCGGCGCAATATGTTGCTATTGGCTTCCTTCCGTTCCAATAAAAAAAGTCCGGGACACCATGAAAATAACATGTATTTTCAAAGATCCGGACCCGGGTGTGAACGCGCCGCTGCCGCTTTGACCTGCGATCCCCCAAAACTATTTCTTCGGGCCATCGCCAAATAAGGTGTTCGCGCGGAGCAACTTATCTTTAAAGTGTCGGTTTTAAAAGTCATCCATGCTCCGTGCTGCAAGCCGGCCGACCTTTAACCCGCACTCAAAATGACGTATTCACTCGTAGTCCGAAAATTTACGGTTCTCAGGTAGAAACTTCCGGGCCATATTCCCGGCTTTATACGAGATAACTAACTAATATTCAACTGATATCGCGGTTTCCCGCCGTGCCCTTCTAGTGTACCAATCCCGGACAAAGGATGTCAACTAAAACACGAACATTAAAATAATGCCAATTCCGAATGTTCGTCTTTAGCGGATTGCGGCCACAAAACCCCTGTGCTCTGGGCGCATCAGCTTGTCTTATTTGCCGACGAGGTAGTGAAAAAGTTTGTCGTATCTCGGGTCATCGAGTCAGCAGAATCAGCAGAGTCAGCAAAGTCAGTAGCGTCGGCAGGTTATCGAGTCATCGGGTCATGATGCCACGGTTCGATCCATCCTAACTGACACAGGAGACGTTAAATCGCAAAAAAGTCCTCATTTCCTGCTCTAACGGACACAGAAGACCTTAATTGCCTCTCCGAGCGCAAAATAGCGCTCATTTTCCTAACTTAAGAGCCCTGGTGTCCGTTAGATTTTGAAATCAACATTTTCGCGCTGTTTAAGGGCTCCCATGTCCGTTACGTAAGCCATGCCGCCGCAAAACCACAAAAAAGGAACACCGATAACCGGCATTCCTTCCGACTTTTCTAATTATTTGATGACGAGCACAGGAATGCGCGCATGCTGAACGACGTTATGGCTGACGCTGCCGAGCACGAATTCGCGGATGCCGCCAAGACCACGGCTGCCAATGATAATGACGTCGTTGTCGTGTTTTTTCGCATAATCGAGAATTCCTTCCGCCGGAGCTCCCTGGATCAGTTCAACCTTGGCCGTTACGCCGGCCGCATCCAGGCGGTTTTTCGCTTCTTCCACCGTCTTCTCGGCCAATTCGTAAAAATCCTGGTTAACCGAGGCCGGCACGGGCGCGAACCCCTCCGCTACATAAAACCGCGGGAAATCGAACACGTGCAACACCTCAAGACTCGCTCCCGGCGAGATTTTAACCAATTCAATCGCCTTATCAAGCGCTTTGTTAGAAGCTTTGGAACCGTCATAGGCGGCTACAATTTTAGAAAATAACATAGGAAGCACCCCTCTTCTCTAAAAGTATGTACACCATTAAACCCTATAAACCCGGAATGAAACGAAGGCTATCCCGAATGCTTAAGCAACTCAGGTTAAAAAATAACCATAGAGCACGGCGTTCAAAAGAAGCAGCAGCGGAACCCCGACACGGAAACTGGCATGTTTCGTTTTGTGGCGTTTCATGTTCATGGCCAGCAGCACCCCGAGCGCTCCCCCAATGGCGGCGAGCAAGAACAGCGTCTTTTCGGGAATGCGTTCTTTCCTCTGCCTGGCACGCCGTTTGTCGTCGGACATGACGATATATGCCACGACATTGATAAAAATAAACCAGACCAGTAGCCCCGTCCTTATGTCGATCGCCCCCTCGCATCCGACTTCCTTGGCATAAGCCTTCCTGATTCCATTATACTGCTAATGCTTGTATTTAAAAAGCTCCCCTCGCGGGGAGCTCATTCTATCACGATTCCTGCTTCGCAATCTCATTCAGGCTTGGAGGGTATTCCGCCTGCTTCTTGGGTTTCAGCGAAACGGTTTCCTCCAGAATACTAGATTTATTTTGCCGGTTCTGGGTCTTCTCAGCTTTGTTGTGCGGCACAAAGATCACCTCCCGGGTTTTAGCATCCCGAGCGTTTTCGCAATTTATACGGAATGTAAATATCGGGTACCGGGCACGTTACCGGTTTCCAAGCCTCACGGATTAATCACCCTTTTTCTCCATGGCGGCCTTGAGCAGTTCACCCAGATTGGAGCCGAGCGTTTCCTGCTTCGCATATTGCTGGACCAGCTTCTGCTGTTCCCGCTTGTTTACGTGCTTGGAATCCTTATTCACGGCTTCTGTAATGCCGCAAGGCAGACATTGAACGTAAAGCCCGGCCTTGCCTTCCTTCAGCTCCATCTTCTTGTGGCACTGCGGGCAGCGGCGGTTGGAGAGGCGCTTTTCTCCGGACCGGCGGTAGCCGCAGTCCTCGCTCGGACAAATCAGTAGCAGGCCCCGCTTCGTTTTCTTCTCGAGCAGCTGCGTCCCGCAGTCCGGACAATGGCTATTCGATACATTATGCGGTTTGTAGGTGGCCTCGCTGTTTTTGACTCCGCGCACCAGGCTCACGGCCATTTCCCGGATCCCTCCGAGGAACGGCTCCGGTTTGCCTTGCCCGCGGGCGATCCGCTCCAGTTCCGACTCCCATTTCGCCGTCAGTTCCGGCGACCGGAGATCGGCGGGAGCCAGATCGATCAACTGCTTGCCTTTGCCCGTAGGATGCAAGGCGGAACCCTGACGATCAATCGTGTCGGAACTCACCAGCTTCTCGATGATGTCCGCGCGCGTCGCCGGCGTGCCGAGACTATGCTTCTCCATCTGGGTGAGCAGCGCAGCTTCGGTATACCGCTTCGGCGGCTGGGTCCGTCCGCTTTGGATGCGGCAGAGCTTTACCGTGACGGTCTCGCCTTCCTTCAGCTCCGGCAGCGAAGCCTTGCCGTTCTCTTCCCGGTCTTCCCGGTCATCGTCTTCGTCAGACTCGTCGATCGCTTGCCCGTCATAAACGGCTCTCCAACCGCTGTCCTTCACCGTAACGCCTTTGGCATGCAGCTTCTCTCCATTGACGTCCAGGACGACGGCAACGCTATCGAACCGGGCCGGCGGATAAAACAGGCTGATGAACCGCCGCACGATCAGATCATACAACTTGCGTTCTTCCGCATTCAGCGCATTCAAGATGACGGTCTGCTCCGTCGGGATAATCGCATGGTGATCGCTGACTTTACCGTCGTCTACGATCCGTTTGCTTACCGGAAGCGACTTACGTAACAAGGGTCTCGCCAGCGGAGCATAAGGCCCGATGGCGACGCTGGTCAAGCGCTCCTTCAGCGTATCGACCATATCCGTGGTCAGATAACGCGAATCCGTACGCGGATAAGTAACCAGCTTGTGCTGTTCATACAGCCGCTGCAACACATTGGACGTTTGCTTTGCCGAAAAGCCCAGCAGACGGTTGGCATCGCGCTGCAGTTCGGTCAAGTCGTAGGCCTGCGGGTGTGGCACCTGCTTCTCGCTCTTGTTCAGCTTGAGAATTTTGCCGCTGCGCCCCTCCAGCTTCCTCTGCAGGCCGGCGGCCTTGTCCGCCTCGAAGATGCGCGAGTCGCCGCCGCTTCCGCGCCATACGGCTTCGAAGGCACCCAGATCGGCGCGAAGCACCTGATACTCCTCCGATTGAAAGGAGAGAATCTCGCGCTCGCGCTGCATGATCATGCCCAGGGTCGGCGTCTGCACGCGCCCGGCCGACAGCGGGGCGCCGAATTTGCAGGTCAGCGCCCGCGTCACGTTCAGGCCGATCATCCAGTCGGCCTCGGCCCGGCAGCGCGCCGAATGGTACAGCCGCTCGAACTGCGCGCCCGGCTTCAGCGAAGCGAAGCCCTCTTTGATCGCCTTGTCGGTTTGCGAAGAGATCCAGAGCCGTTGGAACGGCTTGTTCCACTTCGCCATCTCCATAATCCATCTCGCGAGCAATTCGCCCTCCCGCGCCGCGTCCGTCGCGATAATCAGCTCGCTAATGTCCTGGCGGCGCATAAGCTGCTGTACAGCTTTATACTGATGGCTGCTCTCCCGCAGCACCTTCAGTTTCATTTTTCCGGGAAGAATCGGAAGATCCTCCAGGGACCACGTCCCGTATTTGCCGTCATAATCCTCGGGCTCGGCCAGTCCGACCAAATGGCCGAGCGCCCAGGTCACCACGTATTTCGGTCCCTCAAAATGGCTCTTATGCTTATCGCGGCTTCCCATCACCCGTGCGATTTCCCTTGCAACGGACGGTTTTTCCGCCAATACCAACGTTTTCATAAATGTAATGATGCACTCCTTTCTTTCCTGCCTACATTATATCATCCCCGCGGGCTCCCTGCCCCCGCCCGGGCAATCGCTAAAATCATACCGCCCTATGTAATGCATCCATCCCGCCATAGTTTCACGGCCTCACATAGAGACCGGGGCGGAAGTGCAATAATATAACAACCATCCGTAATCAACGGAAGTCAATATTGTATTAACGTAGATACGGACAAGCCGTTCGTCGTAACCGAGGTGGAAGCAGATGAAAAATTAACGACCTCGATCGTCACGGTTACTCCGATGACCAGCACACTGTTGATCGTTAAATTCGCCGTGATTAACGAGCTCAGTCCCCCTCTTTGCATCACGCCGTTAACATATAGGTTGTAATAACCGTTCACTCCCGGTACTACGAGTCCGCCCGCCGGAACGGCTTCATTGCTATCATTCGTAAAACTCGTCGCCGGGATCACCGTAGTGCTTCCGAGGATGTTGCCCAGTACGACCGTAGCCGTGTATCGATTTACAGTCGGTACTGTGTTTGTATTCGTCGAAGTGTTCAGCACACCAGTCACGATGCTCTGCGCATTTAAGTGCAGCTTGATTACCGGCATAGGGATCCCTCCTTATCATTCAATCAAATAGTTTTGCAGCGTTTAATATACATTATGGAGCAAACCGATTATTGCTTGGACACAACATGCAAAAAAGGCCGAATTCCCTCCCGGCCGACCTATTTACCTTTGCCATGCTTAAATAGTACTTGGAAAAAGTTCGGAATGCTGTTAAAATCCTAAATAACACCTGGTATTAGTATCAGGTACTAAATCGATTGAAAAAGGAGCGATACGTCTTGATCCCGACTTCAAAAGCCCGGATTACCGCACTTGGAACGTATGTGCCTGAAAAGATCCTTAGTAACGAAGATCTGGAGCAACTCGTCGATACAAACGACGCATGGATTGTCCAACGCACCGGCATTAAAGAGCGGCATATCGCCGCCGAAGCTGAATTTACGTCGGATTTATGCATTCGGGCCGCTGAAAATCTGCGCGATACGCATAATGTTAGCCTAGATGACGTCGACCTCATCATCGTTTCAACGACGACGCCCGACTATTCCTTTCCCACCGTTTCCTGCCGGGTACAGAAGCACTTCGGAATGGAAAACGTCGGGGCCATCGATCTGAATGCCACCTGTGCCGGCTTTACTTATGCGCTTCACGTGGCTAACGGGATGATCAGCTCAGGCCTCCATAAAAAAGTGCTGGTCGTCGCCGGAGAAACGATGTCCAAAATTACGGACTACACCGACCGCAGCACCTGCATTTTGTTCGGTGACGGAGCCGGAGCCGCCCTTGTGGAATACGCTCCCGATCAGCCGGGGTTTGAATCGGCCATCATGGGAACCCAGGGAAGCGGCGGCATCCAAGTTTACCGTTCCGGCCTGTCGTCCCGAATGGACGGCACCGAGTTAGAGGGCGAAGGCCGGATCGTCCAGAACGGACGCGAAGTGTTCAAATGGGCGGTCCGCACCGTATCGGCCGGCATTGACCGCCTGCTTGAGCAAGCGGGAGTCACGCTGGACGATATAGACTGGTTCGTTCCGCACAGCGCAAACTTAAGAATGATCGAATCGATCTGCGAAAAAAGCGGTATCCCTTTGGCCAAAACCCTGCAAAGTGTGCAGGATATGGGTAACACTTCCTCCGCATCGATCCCGCTCGCCCTACAATCAGGAATTCAGGCAAAACAATTAAACCCCGGTGACCGGATTTTGCTCTACGGATTTGGCGGCGGCTTGACGCACTGCGGTCTGATCGTGACCTGGGGCTAACTAATTAAACTCCCGGAACAACACAAACGTATACTCATATTTGCTGAAAGGATACTTGAAGGTCAGCACCAAACCCGCATCCTCGATTTTTACCGATTTCAAGGCGAGGGTTTTGATCCGGCAGCGAACCAGGCGGGCAGCGGCCCGCCGGTCATGCCGGCGTATCGCGCGGGCTAGTACCGACGCGTATCGTGACCGGCAAACTAATTCCCGGAAAAAAGGCAGCAGCGCCCGAGCGATTAGCCGGTGTACCTTCGGATTGAAATAGAACTGCACTCTCCCCGGCGGAATTGTAATTCCGCAAGAATAGTAAGACCCTAGTGCCTTAAAAGAAATGAAGTAACCGATCCCGTTGGTCCCCATTCCATGATCTGCAATCCGCGGCGCTACCCTGTACAACAACTTCCGCATACGGTCCAAATCGGCGCCTACCACCGCTTGGCTCCAGGCGTCGGCAAACCCTTGGCTGTAGACTATTGCCTTATAAAACGGCGCCATCCCGAACGCCACCTTACGCAAAAGCCCTGCTGTGGGAAGCTGTCTTTTTAACCCCCGCCGCGAAATTCTCCGCTTGCAAGCCCTGTACTTCTGCATATTTATCCTCTCCCTCTGAAAAGATTGGACGTCCTATACGCAATTCCTTATTGCATCATATGCATGCGCCCGCTTCCAGGGGTGGGCGTTTGTCCATGTCGGCTTCGAATCGCACCGCCATGACTGGACAAATCGATTTGAACGTTGATATGCTTATCCCTAAACGAGCAAAACAAAAAAAGGAGATTCAAACGCCGTGCCAACGATTAGACGTTTATTGACGGAACAGGATTTTCAGGAAGCGCTGGACCGGCAGCTTCGCATCCGCGTTTTCCGTAACGATCATATGGTGGATAACAACACGCTGATCATCCGCTTTACCGATGAGACCGTGATCACGCAAACCGGCGTGAGCGAATTAACGTACCATTCCCGCCGGGACAGCCAGTTTTTCGAGTTGAAAAAATAAATACGGGTTGTGACCCGGTCCATTAAAAAAGACGCCTCTCGGCGTCTTTTTTTGGCATATTTATCCCATTCTCGGTTATTAACGGACTTGATTAAGCCGATTCTTTAAGCGTACTCAACTTCGGCTCTACGGCCGGGGTTTCTTTTCCGTAACGGATAAAAATCCATACCCCGCACAAAATGACGACCCCTGCAATCATTTGTAACCAGGTCAAGCTTTCCTTAAGCAGCATCCACGCCAGCAAAGAAGCGAATACTGGCTCGCCCAGAACAGCCATGGAGACGGCGGAGGCGCTGATAAACTTCATCAGCCAGTTGAACAAATAATGGCCGAACAAGGTCGGCACGATGGCCAGCAGCAGATATATCCCCCATTCCCGCGGCGCATAACCGGTAAACTCAAACCCGCGGACTGCGTTATACCCCGCAAGCATCGTCGCTGCGGTGAAGAACACCCAGAAGTTATAAACGAATGCGCTCATGTTCGTAAGGAGCTTTTTGCCGACAAGCATATGAGCCGCTACCGCGACCGTGCCCAGCAGAGACAGCAAATCGCCCTGGAGCGCCGTGCCGGACAGTTTGAAATCGCCCGAGCCGATAGCCACGGAGCCGATCAGGGCCAGAGCCATTCCCGCCAGCATGGGCCGGTTTATTTTTGCGCCGAACAGAAAGAAAGAACCGAACATGACGAGAATCGGCTCCAGCGTAAGGATTACGGTCGAGCTTGCCACCGTGGTCAAACGTAAAGAAGCCATCCAGAAGAGGAAGTGCAAACCGAGCATCGCTCCGGCTAACAACAGCCCCTTCCATTGCCCCGAGGTTAAGGAGAACATCTCCTTCCTGTACTTCCATGCCAGCGGAAGCATCAGCAAATTCGTCAGATATAGACGGTACATACCGACGACGGACACCTCGGCGTTTGACCAGCGGATAAAGATCGAGGAAAATGAAATCGCGATAATCCCGATGATATAAAGAAGCTCGAATGAGACGAAAGATTTGGATTTGAGGTTCATGGTGCTGCTCCTGTCTTGTAAGTTAAAAGATTCGTGCGTTCCGGCAAACCGTCCCTAATTATAGACTATTGCCGGGAGCTCCTACAATGGGATTGTGAATTTGAGTTGAAAATTTTGATCAATAAGCGGATTATTCAACTTCGGTTTCCGTTTTTTCATCGGAAATTTACGTTTTGAAGTGTTTCGCGGGGTGTGCTACATTGGGAGTAAATTTGAGGCCAGAAAAATATCAATTCACCTTTGATCAAGGAGGGCATTATCTATGAATCATATCGATCCTGTTGTTTCGCCGAAATGGCTGCTCGCCCGGATGTACGAGCCGGATCTCGTCATCGTCGACTGCCGCTTCGCGCTCGGAAGCCCGGAAGAGGGCAAACATTCCTATCTTGCTTCCCATATTCCCGGCGCCGTCTTCCTCGATGTGGAGCAGGACCTCTCGGCGCCGGTCGGGCCGCACGGCGGCCGCCATCCTTTGCCCGACCCGCAGGAGCTTGCCGCCCGGCTAGGACGTACGGGCATCGGCCATGATACCCGAGTCGTCGCTTACGACGACCAGGGCGGCTTGTACGCCGCGCGGCTGTGGTGGATGCTGCGCTGGCTGGGCCATGACCAAGCGTATGTCATGGATGGGGGCTTCGCCGCCTGGCAAGCCGGCGGCTTTCCCGTGACCGACGCGCAGCGCACCCTGGTGCCTGCCGCGTTCGTGCCGAACGTCCGCAGCGGTATGCTCGCGGACGTGAACGAGGTCCGCCGGACGCTAGGCGATCCCGGCGTCCTGCTGGTGGACTCCCGCGACGCTTCGCGTTACGCGGGAGAACAAGAACCGATTGACGCCAAAGCCGGGCATATCCCCGGCGCGGTCAATCGGTTCTGGAAGGGCGTGCTGGATGACCAGGGGGCCTGGCTTGCGGAGCCCGCGCTCCGCGAGCGGCTCGCCCCGGTCATCCGGGCGCTAGACGATGGCCGCGAGGCCATCGTCTACTGCGGCTCCGGCGTCAGCGCCTGCCCGAACGTGCTGGCGCTGCACCGGCTGGGCTACCCGCAGGCGAAGCTCTATGCGGGCAGTTGGAGCGATTGGATTTCGTACAGCGAGAACCCGATCGCTACGGGGGAAGAGTAAGAGCTGAGAGGCCGCGTCGGACGCGGGCTTGGGGGCTGTAACAGGTTGTGAGCTTGTGACCTGTTGCAGCCCTCTTTGGGTTGTTCTGCAAACAGTTTGCAAACAAGAACCCGAGGAAAACAGTTGCAAGCGACCCGGACCCACCACAGTCACGCAGTCGGGTCAGATGGCGGAATGGCATCAGGAGCCTTGCTTTCGTTCGTACTGTAAGCAAGTGATACCGAAATATCAGTTTTGCTAGTCCGTCTGTCTATAAACAGGGGCGGTATATCCTTTTGTAGCACAAATGTTAAGCCATTTCTTGCAATTCTTTCGTTAGGCTGGCGAGTGTCTTTTTTCGTTCATGCGTCTCCTGTTGGTCGAATAATAGCTGTTCTATCCATTCCCAAATATCCTCTAGTCTGCGTCTTACTTGATAAAAACGCAGAACGTCGGGTTTCAGAGCAAAATCAGGGTGTCGCTTCCGATAGACATCTAAAAACGTATCATAATAGGGTTGATCAACAAGGAACATGAAATCCGCCTCGACGGGTGCCAGGCGCAATCCTTCCCAATCAATTAGGATAAGCTGTTCTTCTGCTTGCATCAGATTCCAGTTATGGAGGTCTGTATGGCAGAGTACATTTCGTAATGGTCGTTGCGGCAAATTCCGAGACAGCTTTTCAATTTCGTCGATTAGATTATTCATTTGCCCTCTATACTGGCCTATCGCTTCGCTCATGTCTGATGGAATAGGCGACGCTTGCCCTTTCATCAGCTGATTTAATTGCCTGACAAAGGGAATGGAGAAATCCTCTTTAAGATGCTCTGTATTAACCGGTAATTGTTCGCCGTACGAGTGAAGCTCCGCAATAATGTCCGATAGTTGTACCACCTGATTTTCTGTTAAATCTCGAGGCCCAATTGTTTCTCCGTCAATGTAATTATAGAGCAGAAAAATGCCATCAGCGTTAGCGCATTGGTAATCGCCATCCCTTGTCGTTAGGGGAACAGGGATTTTTCTATTTAACCTGCTATAATGATGGAGCCAGATCAGGACGGGAGCATATTCGTTTATCAAGGCAGTCCATTTTGGAGTGGATGCTCTGTTTTTCTCGTATATTTTTAAAAAGTATGAGTAGTTGTCTGCAATCATCTTGTAGGCAAGTGAGGACCAGCCTCCTTGTTGTGGTTTAAGTTGCGACACATTTAGCCCATAATGCTCATATATCGTTTCCTCAATCCTTTTCATAAGTCCTCCTGTTGGAAAATCGCAAAGACATCGTTTGTCCACATTGTAAAGGATGCCGCACTGATTGTCATCTCGGGGCGTTCGCAAACAACCTACCAACAAGTTGCAAACGGCCCCCAGCCGTCCACACCCCAACTCATCCATCCTTCCGGGTGCTACCTTGCTTCACTTGGCCTTTTGTTGGCGATCCGTCCGGCTTGACCCAGCCACAGGGGTATACCTCGCCTTGGCTCGAACCATACAGTTTCGCGAGGCCCCGTCCTTCACAGGCTTCTTGCTCCACAAGTCCTCCCAAGCGTAGCCAAGGGAGGTCGTTGTACATGAGCGTTGGCATGTTCTCCAAGGCATTCCCGCCGCGCTGCTCGGAACCCCTACTTTTTGACTTTGAGACCCTCGAAGCATGGGGGTTCATGGGGGAGTAAGAAGCTGGAGCGACCGGATCAGTTATGCGGAGAATCAGGTGGCTACAGGGAACGAGGGGGAATTTTAAGCGGTCTCGGGACCAAATTATCGCCCCAACCAACGATCCGTTCGCGGAAACGTCTTCCTAAGCGCCCACGTGGATCCTGCTTCAAAAAAACCAAGGGGGCGTCCCAAGCAGCCATTTCATGGCTTTTGGAACGCCCCCTTACGCCATTTCAAGAGACAGTTCAAGTTAAGAGGGACAACAAAAGTCAGGTCTCTCGATAATAACCTAAAGTTCATGCATCACGAAGTCCCACCGAGTTAAGGCAGCTTGCTGCCGGCCGCGATGCGGTTAGTCGGTGCGGATGTGTCCCGGCAATTACTTCCTCGTTCCTTGTTTCCGGGACCGAGGGTCGCCCAGACCCGGAGCATGAATGCGGTGTTTATATGCTGCACCCGACTTCTTCGAGATACTTTCACACTGCTTTTCTGTTTCTATTTTTACCCTAGTAATGTATATTTCAGTTAAGTCATCTTTTAAACGTCACTTATTTATTACCGAGTTGTTCCGCCAAACCGATTAGAAGTCCTTCATTTCCACGAATGTAACAGAGCCGATACGAGTCCTCGTACTGAACCACTTCGCCAACGAGCTGAGCACCATGCTTAGCGAGTCTGGATACCATTTCGTCAATGTCTTCAACGGTGAACATGACGCGTAGATAACCGAGGGCATTTACAGGTGCAGTTCGGTGATCTGATATAGTAGATGGATTGAGAAATCGCGAAAGTTCAAGTCGGCTGTGGCCATCTGGGGTAACCATCATAGCAATCTCTACACACTGTGAACCCAGCCCGGTTACGCGACCTGCCCATTCACCTTCGACAGTAGCTCTCCCTTCGAGCCTCAAGCCAATCTCCTCGAAGAAAGAGATTGCGTCATCAAGGGATTCTACAACGATGCCAACATTGTCCATTCTTAGTAATTTGTTTTTTGCCATAGTTTTATCCCCCTATGCGTACAAATTTATTACCTGATCATCTTCATATTTATTCTATCAAGAATTACCAATTCCCTCCAAACAATTAACATCTTGTACAGTTCATGATAACAAAGATAAGTCACAGTATAGTAAAATGTTGGTTTTCGGATATGTCATATTAACTTTTATTCTACGAAATCAATTCGTAATTACCGTAATAAGATCGTTTTACGTAATAAAATTACGTACTCTAAGATTGAAATTAACTGGAATTACTGTATAGCACGATGTCTTCCGTAGACAGCGTATCATCTGCCGTCCGGATGCTCTAAAGGAAGACGCTGTCCTTTTATTTTACACCCGCTTTTTATACACCCGCATTGCAAAGAAATACGCGACAAGCATAATTCCAACGCACCACGCAAGCGCGACCCATATATCATTACCAACCGGCTGACCTGACAGCAGCGCACGAATGGCTTCCACGATCGAGGTCACCGGCTGGTTGTCGGCAAAGGCGCGAACGACCGATGGCATCGACTCGGTCGGTACAAACGCCGAGCTGATAAAGGGAAGGAAGATCAGCGGATAGGAAAAGGCGCTTGCGCCTTCCACCGATTTTGCGGACAGTCCGGCAATCGCCGCGATCCAAGTCAATGCCAGCGTAAACAGCACGAGTATACCGGCTACGGCAAGCCAAGTCAGTACCCCCGCCGATGAGCGAAAGCCCATAATGAGCGCTACGAGAATAATGACGACTACAGAAATAACGTTGGATACCACCGAAGTCAGCACGTGCCCCCACAGTACGGCGGAACGCGAAATCGGCATGGAGTGGAACCGCTCGATAATGCCCCGTTGCTTATCCAAAAACAGGCGGTAAGCCGTATAAGATATACCGCTTGCAATCGCAATCAGCAGGATACCGGGCAGCAGGTAGTTCACATAGTTATCCGTACCGGTTTGGATTGCGCCGCCAAACACATAGACGAACAGCAGCATCATCGCAATCGGAGTGAAGCAGACCGTAATGATGGTATCCATACTTCGCAAAATATGGCGCATGGAACGTCCAAGCATAACGCTCATATCGCTGAAAAAATGATTTTTTGCCGCTTCCATTTAAATAGCCTCCTTTTTGCCGATGATTGCGAGGAAAATTTCCTCCAATGTCGGTTGTTTTTCCACATATTCCACTTCGGCGGGCGGGAACAGCTCCTTTAGCTCTGCGAGTGTGCCACTGGCGATAATCCTGCCCTCGTGCAGGATGGCAATTCGATCGGCAAGTTGTTCAGCCTCATCCAAATACTGGGTGGTCAGAAATACCGTCGTACCACCGTCAGCAAGCTCCTTAACAATCTTCCAAGCCTCAATGCGTGCCTCGGGGTCAAGCCCGGTGGTTGGCTCATCGAGGAAAATAAGCTCTGGTTTTCCTATAAGGCTCATGGCGATGTCAAGCCTGCGGCGCATACCACCCGAATAAGAAGAGGCCTTACGGTCGGCAGCGTCAGTTAAGCCGAAGCGTTTCAGCAAATCGTGCGCAACTTGACGCGGATGATTGAGATGCCGCAGCTTGGCAATCATGATCAGATTTTCCCGCCCGGTCAAAACCTCATCCACCGCTGCAAATTGCCCGGTTAGGCTAATGGACTGCCGGACGCGGTCTGGCTTTGACGCAACATCGAATCCGTTTACGATGGCGGTTCCGCTATCTGGTTTGAGCAGCGTGGTGAGGATTTTGACAACCGTCGTCTTGCCCGCCCCATTGGAGCCGAGTAACGCGAAAACACTCCCCTTTTCTACCTCGAAATCGACGCCCTTCAGCACTTGAAGCTGTTTGTAAGATTTTTGCAATCCATTTACTTGAATTGATTTGTTTGGCATGTTTTCCCCTCCTTAAATAACCGTAACCTTGGTCAAATCGGCACCCATGCCTTTAAGGGAAGCATAGGTCAACTTATCCATCATCGCGCCGTCGAAGCAGACGGTTTTGATGACGCGGTAATACTTCTTAGTTAAGGACGACACAGGGAAAGACACATTTTTAAGTGTCGCGCCCTTAAACGTAACTTCGTTCAATGCCGACTTGCCAAACTTGACGCCGATAAAGGTTTGCCCGTCAAAACATAGCCCTCCCAGATTGGAAGAATTGAACTCCACGCCGTCAAAGATACAGTTTTCGAAGATTGTTTTACTGAGGTCGGTCGTGTTCAGCTTGACGTCGGTCATTTTTACACCTATGAATTTTGCACCGTCTAGCATCGACGAACTGAAGTTGGTGCGTACAAGGATCGTCTTATTGAAGCTTGCATTCCTCAGGTCAAGGGCGGACAGACTGCAGTCCGTCAGATTCGCGCCGTCAAAATTGGCTTCGCGCACATCGCTGCCCTTAAACGAACTGCCGGTCAAATCTGCCCCCGCAAAGTCGGATCCGTGAAGCGCGCTGCCTTTAAACTGTCCTTTACGCGCGGTAACACCTGCAAAGTCGCTATCCGGCAAGTTGCTTCCGCTAAAGTTTGTAACCACCTGCCGCTCCAGCGTGCGGGAGAGGTTAGCGACCTCCTGTACCGTTTGCTCAATGTCCCCGATGCTGTCAATGGTCATCTCAAAAGCGGTTTCATCATCCTTGCCCTCGGCTTTGAGTTCACGGAACCGCTCCTGCAAATCGTAGAGCAGGTCGGCCTTTAATTCGGTGACGCTTTTTACCTCCTCGTACGGTGCGAAAACGCCGTTCAAATAGTTGGTCAATTTCTCATTCATAACCTCAACACTCCTTATAATAAATTCTCAAGCACGCGCTTTGCGTACTCCCAGTTGCTTTTGTTGCGGGCGTAAGCAGACTTTCCCTTTTCGGTAATCCTAAAATATTTACGTCGTCCGCCCTGAGTTTCATCGCCCCAATACCACTCGATATCACCATCCGCCTCAAGCCGCCGGACGCTGGAGTACATGGTGGCTTCCTTCAATTCGTACTCACCACCCGAGCGTTCGGCAATCAACTTCACAATCTCGTACCCGTAGCGGTCAGCCTCGGATAAGAGCCGTAAAATCATCGTATCGGTATGTCCTCGCAGCAGGTCGGATGTAATTTTGTTCTCGCTCATGTAATCACCTCCGTATTTGTATAGTACGACATAGTACTGTGACTGTCAAGGTACTATTTTAGTTTTAATACTTTGTTTGAAAAACATGCTATATATTCATAGCGGGAAACCGCTTCGTGGAGAGTTCTCACCAGCCCCCCCTTCTAAGATTCTTCATCCTCTTTCAGGAACAACCGAAGCAGACAAAAAAGCCGCCACAATGATGGCGGCGTCAAACGATGATCTATAATTAAATCCGGAGACTAAATGAACAGCCCGGTTGTTGATTTAAATCTCTTGGCTACTACGTTACGTCATAGTACATAATTTCCTCTATAATAATGAAGAGGTGGAAGATATAAATATAAAATCATTACACTTATTATAGAAAGGACAGTACCAACATGGAACACGTATCTAATGTAGATCAATTGGAATCCATAAAATCTTTACAATCTACAATCGGTAAACTCGAGAATGCCTTGTCCAAGATGACTCGAAATGGCGCAAATACTACCCTGGTAAAGAAACGACTCAAAGCTGTTTACATCGGCTTAGCCATGCTGGAACATGGTTGGAATCAAAGACCTCATCATTACACCCGGGAAGAATTAGCGGAAGCCCGCCATGTTATCACTGGTTTATCTCCATCCATTGAAAACAGCTATGCTAAGTCAAAGGCTGGAAGCCCTCAAAGAACGCTTCTGGAAAGAAGAATTAAAGCGTTGGAACTGGCAGTTCAAGCAATTGACGATCATTCCGCTAAATAACTCATACTGCAAACAGCCCCTCCGTACCGTCCCAGTCCATCCTTTTACGGTTGAAACCAAGCCTCCACCTTCTCGCTGGCCGCGGGAACATCGCTTCCTTTTTTCCAGACCAGTACGCTATCCTCCGGCTTGCCGTAGTACAGGGCGCTGATCTCTTTGCCGTCGTATTTCTCACTATAGACATAGTTTTCATAATCCAAAGTGCTGTAATAGCTGACCGCAATATCCACTTTCGCCTTGGATTTAATGAGGGGACGATACGGGACAACATAAAAATTGCCTTCTTCGTCCATTTCGAATTTAGCCCGGTTGGACTCGTATCCGTCGGTCAGCGCAATATGATACGCAATCTTGCCGTTCTCGAGCCGGCCTACGTCCGAGATCGCGATGACCTCGGAAGGAACGGGAACGATGCTCCAGCGGAATAAGCCGATGTAACCCAGCAGCAATACGCCACACACCAATACGGAAATGGCCGCTCCCTTCAAAAAGGACTTCCATTTCGAACGGTTCCAAAACCGCGAAATCTCCTTGATCGTCTCCGCATCTTTGCGGTTCTCCTGCCTCTCATCCCGGGGGATCCGCAAGTCGGCCCGCATTTTATCGAGCTCTTCCCGTAGTGATTTGGAAGTCTCCAAATGCGCCTCAACCATGGTTATGGTTTCCTCGCTGCATACTTTGTCGATGTATAAAGGCAACAGATCTCTGATGATGTTGTCATGGACTTTGCTCATGTTCATCCTTCCTCCTTCAGCAGTTCCTGGATTTTTTGTTTCGCCCGATAAAAAGTCACCCTGGCCCAGCCCTCGCTTTTTTCAAACAACCCGCCGATCTGCGCAAAAGATAACTCACCGAACACTCTCAAGGTAAACACCTCCTTGTAAGGTTCCTTCAGCCTGTGCAGCGCCCGGTGGATTCTCATGGTCTCGTCTCTTTTCAGCAGCGCTTCTTCCGGGTTTCCCCCGCTCGCTACAGTCCCTTCATCTTCCGGCGCATAGCGTTTTTGCTTGTCGAGGTGGGTAAAGTAGGTGTTCTTGGCGATTTGGCAGAGCCAGACGCTGAGCTTGCAGTTGCCCTTAAAGCTGTCGATGCTTTTTAGCGCCTT
Organism: Fontibacillus phaseoli; assembly: GCF_003337355.1. GTDB lineage: Bacteria > Bacillota > Bacilli > Paenibacillales > Paenibacillaceae > Fontibacillus > Fontibacillus phaseoli. The sequence continues at coordinate 49,897 of NZ_QPJW01000015.1, forward strand.
GAAAAACGTCTCTTGGGTAACTTCTTCCGAAAGCGTCTCGTTCCGGCTTAAGGAATACACAAACTGGTAGACATCGCGAAAATATTGATCATAGATTTGTTCAAAGTCAGCCACGCCTTCACATCCTCACGACTATATGACCGGCCTAACCGGAATTCGTTACAAAGGCTGCGGTAAATTCAAAAGGAGAGCTCAGTAACGGCTCTCCTCTTCGATTTGCCCAGCCTGGATTAGATTAAATTAGCTTTGCTGATACACCGTGGCGGTCAACCTGTCCTCTTGGCAAAGAAACATATAATAAATGCCTTCCCCGTATTCTTCAAAGTCCTCCCAGTCCAGTTGCCCGATAAAGACCATGCTCTTGGCGCAGCAAGGACAAGCCGGATACTCCGCATCCTGAACCCAGCTTGGATGTCCCCCGATTTGGGAATTATGCTGCGATAACCCCCATTCTGTCGTATAAAATGCGGAATGCGGCTGAGATGATAGCGTCAGTAATGGGCCCGCCGCCAAATATTCCCCGTCATATTCCTCCGGACTGAGGTCTTGCAGATAGTCCGGAATCCGGTTAAATCGGCTCCAGCCCGGAACGCCGCTGGAATCGTACTCCATGTAAATCACGCCGTAACAGCCGCATCTCACGCAGGTTTGTATCTGAAGCCGCTCTTCGGCCAGTTCCAAATAAGACAGCGACGGATGAGCCGTATCCACATCCATCAGCGTGTCCAGTTTCCCGCCGCACCACGGACAGTTGCTGTCGGCCGGATTCAGGAAGCGGGCAACCCCCTCCATTTCTGAGTTGGACGGTTGCTCCCTTTTTGCGATGGAATAGGCAAGGCTATGAATCAAATCCCGGCGCTCTCCTCCCGGCGTCAGTTCCCAGCCTGCTTCCCGGGCATACGTCTCCGGTGCGACATACAACCGCTCCGCCCACGACGGTTGGTTTTCCCGCCATTCCCGGAACCGTCTCAAAACCTGTTCGTCTCCGATCCAACTCAACGCCAGCAGCATGGAATTCCGATGATCATCATCCCAGTCCAACCGCTGCAGCAATCGGTCCCGGATTGGAGCAGCGGCATCTTTATACAACACTCCGGGATGTAACATTCCGCACTCCATAAGCTTTGACAAGGCTGCGGCAATATTATGGTTTCTATAACAGACCAGTGAGGATAAGATATCCCGGCTCGTCTCCAGATCTCCTGCTGCCAAAAGCTGCAGCGCGTAATCCAGCATTTCTTCGGCTTCCTCCACCGATAATGCGGCATAAATCGTCTCTTTCTTTAACGGATATGGCACGTATTGAATGAGCGGATCATGCCGTCTGGGAGTATGTTTCAGTTTAAGAATCTCCACGGGGGCGGTTAAACCCTCATACAAATTTACCGTTTTCCGGTGTTCTTCAATATATGCCTGCCGCTTTCTCCGCTCTTGTTCTTGAACGCAGGGCATGCAGTACCCGCCTGTTTTGGCCGCTGTCGCAGGCAAAATCGTTGCCTTGCAGCCCTCGCTTTTACAGGGAAGACGTTCGGTCATGAATTTCTCCTCCTTCACTCACAGCCTATAGTAATAAAACTGATTCATCCCTGTCTAGCTCAGCTGCAAACCAAAAATAAGAACAAATGTTCTTGAAAAGTATTGACATTTCTTTCGATCAAATATATATTTATATCAAAATGAACGAAAAAGCGAGAGAAGCACCTCGCAGGACAGGCCGATCGGCCTTCTTGCAGGTGCTTTTTTGCGTTTTCGTCGCTGAGGAGTCGATATAGTTGTTAAATCAACATCGTGGTAAACTTTGCGCTTTGCGGGTCTTCATTTTTATGTTTATCCTGAGTTTCGTCTTTTGGATATCCGGCCCTACCTTGGTCCAAGCCTCAGATATCGGGTGGACTACCGCATTAGACGACATTGATCGGTTGTATGACAAGTTCTCGACCCTGAAAGCAGCCAATGCATTAGAAAAGCAACAGATCCAGTCCTTGAACAAAGAGAATAACGACAAGTTAAAAGAAATCAATAAAAACGTACGGCTTATTGATAAGGCTAAGCTGGATCAATTGAAATCAACATCGGATCAGGCCCAGCAGAAATACGGTCCGCTGCTCAAGGAATATACCGAACTTGGAAAAAAAGCGGCCGAAGCAAGGAAACGCAAGGACCAAAAATCAGCCCTACTCTATGATCTCAAACGGAACGCTATCAAAACCTCCGTTAATCATGCGCGCCAGGAGATTGCCGCCAAGAAGAAGACCTTAACCGCCGCAAGGAAACAGACTACGGCTAAAGCTAAAGTAGTGAAAGATACTTTACTTGGCGTACAAAGCCTCAAGAAGCAAGTCACTGCAGAAAATCATTCTATCGCGGAGTTAAACAAAACTAGAACGGCGGCGGATAAACGCTATAAAATAGCCGTTAAGCAAGGGAATGCCGTAGCGGCGGCTGCCGAACTCGGACTGATGGTTGATGCGCTTACGCAAATTCAGGCTTCCCAACAGAAAATCTATGCCTGGCAGCAAACTATCGCTAACACCCTGAAGCTTGCGGAATCTAGGCTTCCTGACTGAAAGGTCCTATACATTAGATTCGGCATGCCTACATGTGTGTTCCATTCCAGAGGAAGAGCCCGCGATGAACGGAGGCTATTTGGGACAATACTTCAATTAATAAATCCTTCGTTCATCCGGCCCATGATCACTCACCTCATCCGATAGTATGCACTACGTTTCCTTCGTGATCGGTAATATGTGTTTTCACGATTTGAACGGCTACTCCCCTTAATGAGGTCAGCTCAAACCGGCTTTCTTTGGGTACTAATTTACCGGAGAGCTCCGCGGCCGTCTTATCGTCCAGCCTGAAGGTGGTCTCATTGTCGGCGCCGGTTTCATATCCGGCTTCATCCCCCGGCGTGAAAACGACCCGGACGTCGCGGCCGACGAGACTCAATTTCTTGTCTTTCAAAATACGGCCCCGGAGCAATTTGCCGACGATTTCGGCTTGTTTGGCCCCTATTTTCAGCGTGGCAGGGGTCTTGCTTAAGAAGCCTTTTTTCGCCGGCTCGAAAGCGAGCTGGTCTACAAACAGAAAACCGGTATTCGAGCCGTCTCGTTCCATCCCCGCCTGGACTGCCGCAGAAATGGCCGGAACCTCGAGAAGCGATTCCCGTGTCAGATCAGTTATGTATTTAGGCAGATACACCAACCCGGTCGAGAGAACACCCAATGTATTCCAGGTTTGCATCGCCGCCAGCTCATCGCCCGTGATTCCCACCATCTGCAAAAACTCCACGCGGCCGTTCGGCGTATCTATCGCCGGAAGTTGTGGATCTTCCACAAAAGCCAGCGCGGTCAGCTCCGTATCCGCGTCCATGCAAATGGGGCCGTTAGCGTCCAAGTAATCCCCTGCTTTAAAGACGTTGCCACTGTTAAACACGTATCTTCCCATATTTTGAAGCAGATTCAGCGCCCAAGCAGGCGGCTCCTCCTCCTCATTCTCCCGGACCAGCCGAAAAGTCAGTTCAAATCCGTATCCGCTATCCTCGGCATGCTCCGATTCTTTTTCATATAGCTCCGAAAATCCGTAAGTCACGAAATGCCAATGGGGAATCGGCTCTTCCGCCTTATACGCACTAATTCCGTCCAAGGGATCCGGCCCGCCCAACGCATAAGAAATAAGCGTCCCGTAATGCTTTGGCTCCTGATCCCCGTAAATTTTGCCCATCTCCCGATCAATGGCATCCCAGCCTGTTGTTACCTCCACTTCCTCACCCATCTTATATTCCTCCTTTTTCGTATCTACTCGTTACTCGCTAGCAATGGATTAATGTGATTAATGCTCATTATAAAGGAAATTTTGGAAAGCGTATGTTTAGCGATTGGTTTATAGTAAAAATTAATACTTTTGTCCTAATGGAAATCAAATAACGAAAATTAAAATCGAAACTAGATGTACAGGGCACTTTTTTCCACCTTCAAGTGCTATACGGAATAAAAGAGCCTCTTCAGAGGAAAATTTGTTCAACAGTGTTAAAAGAGATTCCATCAGCTTTCATTACCTAAATTGGTACAACGAAGAGCAAGATGCCTACTACACTCCGTCATAAAAAAAGCCGATAAACACGCAGAAGCTGGTGTTTATCGGCTTTTGTCTGTCCTGATACCCCGATACGAGTCCACCCTCGCTGGCATCCCGTAGCATTTTGAGGGACGAAATTAGAATCCCGGAAAGTATATTTTTGAAACAATTTCCACAGTATCCCCGTAATAACACAGAAATAGCTTCATTTTTATCATTTTTAATTAGAAACATTTGGGGCCCCCGAAGTGATTATCTGATAAAATTAGCAAAAAGATCATTCCGCTCATTGATTGAGCGAGTAACGGCCGGAATACCTTAGGTAATAGCGAAGGAGGTGTGAATTTTGAATAGCTCGAGAATTTTCAAGCTGTTTGGACTTATGGTCGGAGTGGTTCTCCTGAATATTGTGGTATTATCGCCCGGTTTATTAGGGGTCCAAATCGGCGGGGATAGCGTGATCCTGACTGCATTCGGCGTAACCTTGCTGGTGGTCAGTTTCCTTGTGCTGATTTACGGGAGCTATGTACTGCTGTTTAAGGCTTCGGCCCCTCCGCCCGTAAAAGACATAAAAAGTCATGAGGATTACATAAACGCACTGTATCATTACAAAGACATCAAAGTGCTGAAGAAGGATATCATTCTTGCCTTGGATCAACTAGAGCGAATTGACAAGAAAAAGGCGACCCTGCTGGATGTGCTAAGCCAGCGATTTGACCCAAACGAATTAAGCTACCAAAAATTCAATTCCGTCATTTTCGAAGTCGAAAAACTGTTCTACCTGAATGTCAGGGGCATTCTGAATAAGCTCGGCGTTTTCGACGCTTCGGAATTTTCCGCTTTTGCCAGCCAGGAAAGTTCGGGGAGATTTTCCAACAAGCTGGTGCAGGAAAAAACAAAACTATACAACGAGTATCTAGCTTATGTGTCCGGATATCTCGGCGCAAACGAAGAAATTTTACTCAAGCTGGATAAGCTGCTGCTCGAAATGTCCCTCTTGGGCAGCACGGACTATAAAGAGATCGAGGATATGCCCTGCATGAAGGAAATCGATGCACTGATTAACCAGACTAAATTTTATAAGCAATGAAGGGGAGATGAGAATGGCAAAGAAGGGTAAAGCTTTTCTGGTGTTGGCAATCATCGCCGCGGCGGTTTTTGCGCTCGTGTATTTTGGAATCACGTTAACGTCTAATCTGGGCAAATCCCAGACTCAGGTCACTACCGAAGATGCGGCAAAAAAGCTGGATAAACTCTTTAAGGATATTTCCGTAGCTTCCGCAGAGCCGGTTAAAGGCCAGATCGACCTTGACCCTGTAGCTGTCGGCGACTCTTTGCCCGACATCTCCAAATTCCCGATCTCCGTTGAGAACACGACAGACAGCTTTGTCGAAATTTTCTCCTCCACGGAAAAATCCGGCACGGGGATCGACGGGTGGCTGAATGAAGTCGCAACCGATTTCAACGATGCCAAAATTACGGTTAACGGGACCACGGTGTCCGTCAAAATCAGAAATATCGCTTCCGGCACGGCTACGGATTACATTAAATCCGGCAAGTATGTACCGGATGCTTTTACTCCATCCAATGAGCTATGGGGCGAAATGGTCAAAGCTCAGGGCATCAAAACCGAGCTGGTATCCAAACGACTCGTCGGTAATGTGGCCGGAATTGTTTCGAACAAGGCGAAATATGATGAACTGGTGGATAAATACGGTTCGCTTAACGTCAAAACGATTACGGACGCCATCGCGGAAAACGAATTGTCCATGGGTTACACCGATCCATTCGCCAGTTCAACGGGATTGAATTTTCTGGTGACAGCCCTGAAGACGTTCGACAACAAGGATTTACTTGGAGACAAGGCGGTTCAAGGATTTGAGAAATTCCAGGCCAATGTACCCTTCATTTCCTCCACGACCTTGCAGATGCGGGAAGCGGCCAAAACGGGAATGCTGGATGCTTTTGTCCTGGAATACCAGACTTTTGTCAACGCGGCGGATTTCAAGAGCGGTTATGTCTTTACTCCGTTTGGAGTCAGACATGACAGCCCGCTATACGCTCTGGGGGATATGCCTCAAGAGAAGCTGGACATTATCAAAAAATTCGCCGAATTTGCCGGGCAGGAGAAATATCAGAGCTTGGCCAAGGAAAAAGGGTTTAACGGACTAGAGGATTATCATTCCGAAATGGAAGCGGTTGACGGCAGCCTTTTATCCTCGGCACAAAAGGTTTGGAAAGAGAAGAAGGATGTAAACAAACCGATTGCCGCCGTATTTGTGGCCGATGTATCCGGCAGCATGGACGGTGAACCGCTCAATCGCCTGAAAGAATCGTTATTAACTGGCCAAAAGTATTTAGGACGGGACAATAGCATCGGTTTCGTATCTTACGCCGACAATGTAACGATCAATCTTCCGATCGGGAAGTACGATACGAATCAGCAGTCCATGTTCGTAGGCGCGATCAATAGTCTTCAGGCTGCTGGGGGAACGGCGACGTTTGACGGCATTGTGGTAGCCATGAAAATGTTGCAAGATGAATTAGCCGCTAATCCTGACGTGAAGCCGCTCATTTTCGTGTTGAGCGACGGGGAAACCAATGAGGGCCATTCGCTCAAAGATATCCGGGGATTAATCGAAACTTATAAAGTCCCGATTTACACGATCGGATATAACGCCAATATCAAAGCGCTTGAAAGCATTTCGAGCATTAACGAGGCGGCCAGCATCAATGCAGATACGGACGATGTGGTTTACAAGATCGGCAATTTGCTCAACGTTCAGATGTAATTATTTTCTTTTACAAGAGGAGGGGTTATATGTCATTTACGATGGAAGTAGTAAGTCCGGAGAGACTTAAAACAGCGATTGAGGAACAGATTCAACCCGAGCCCGAGGAAGTAACGCAGTTGAAAGAGCTGGCATCGAACAACGTTTCGGCAATTTTGGACCTCGATATCGAGTCCCTGGAAAAACGGAAGGAGATTCTGCAATCCATCGACAGCTTCGGTATGAACACAATGAAATCGTCATCGGAAAAGAACTCCCTCCTGCAAGTGTCGGTTGGAAACTTATCCAAAACCGGCGACGACGGCGGCCAGGTGGCCAAAGGGCTTACGGAACTGCATCTCCAATTGAAGGATCTGGATCCGAGCATTGTCGATTTTGCCAAAACCGGCTTTTTGGGCAAGCTGTTTAATCCGCTCCGAAGTTATTTTGCCAAATATGAAAAAGCCGACTCCGTCATTTCCGGCATCATCAGTTCATTGGATAAAGGCAAGGCCGTATTAAAAAACGACAATACTACGCTGGAGTTTGAACAACAGGCGCTGCGGGAGCTCACGAAGAAGCTGCAAAAAGAAATCCAGCTCGGGATGCTGATGGATACGGAAATCGAATCCCAGCTTGAAGCGGCGAAACTGCGCCAGGAATCCGAAGACAAAATCCGCTTTATCACCGAGGAAGTATTATTCCCGCTGCGTCAGCGCGTTATGGACCTGCAGCAAATGCTGGTCGTGAACCAGCAGGGCATTATGGCAATCGAAGTCGTAATCAGAAACAACAAAGAACTGATTCGTGGCGTGGACAGAGCCCGAAACGTCACGGTATCCGCCTTGAGAATTTCGGTCACCGTCGCCAGCGCGCTCTATAACCAAAAAATCGTGCTGAAAAAGATAGAACTCCTAAATCAAACCACGGACAATTTGATTAGCAGTACATCCAGAATGTTGAAAGATCAGGGCGCGGCGATCCAGAAGCAATCGCTGGAAACCAGCATTTCCGTGGATACGCTAAAACAGGCCTTCACCGACGTACTGGCGGCGTTTGACTCGATCAGCACCTACAAACAGGAAGCGTTACCTAGAATGCGCGATACCATTAACCAGTTCAGGGAACTGGCCGATACCGGGGAACAGCAGATTCAGCGTTTGGAGAAAGGTCAAAAATTGGGTCTGTAGGAAGCCCCCTATATACTTTGAGCCAATAATCACGGAAACAGCCTGGAACATCTTGTTCCAGGCTGTTTTTATTCATATGAGAAACTGCTTCGCCGGCATCATTGCTTCTTACCGGGAAAGGACCAGTGCTCCGGCCGAAGCAAGGACGGCGGGAGCTTGGTATCCGCATCGCCCCTCGCCGCGTTAATCTGAAATTGAGTCAGGAAAATCGCATCGGTCAGATCGGCTCCCCGGATGTCCGCATCCCTAAAATCGGCGCCGATGAGATCAGCCCCCCGCAAGTCCGCCCCTCTCAAGTCCGCGGCAATAAGATAGGCTCCTCTCAAATTAGCAAGCCGTAAATCCGCTCCTCTTAATTTGGCGCCGATCAGATCGGCTCCCCGGCCTACCTTTTTCTGAGGGATTAGGGAACCCTGGTGACGTCGGCGGGCCTCATTACGTACCAGTTCGCTGGTTTGCAACAGCAGAACATTAACCTCCGCGCGATGCGCCGCCACATCCAGCCCCAACAGACCCTCCGGACCAAGATGGGTAAGTCGCTTGGTTTCGTCCAGCATCTTGCCAAGTTCGCCATGTATGGAGTTCGCCGCATGCAGCGTCAGCGCTTCCGTCAGATACGAGAGCAACTCATGAAGCTGCCGCATGACCGGGAACACCTCGAACATCTGCTTTGCAGAGCCGGGAGCTTGGCGCCAATCCATGCCGCCGTATGTGACCTGGGAAACCTGTTGCCCTGCACCAAAGCAATCATAGACGGTACAACCGCGAAAGCCCTGCTCTCTCAGCGTGTTGTGAATGCCGCATCGGAAATCATGTTGCAGGTTCTGGCAGGGCTCCCCGGCATCTTTATCCTTAGCAAAATCCGCCGAAGCCGCATAAGGCAGAGCAACGCAACATAAGCCAAAACAACTCTCGCAATCGGCCTGTAGCCGTTGTGGGCCATCGGCAGATAATAAGGTAGAATTTTCATTATTCCAAGACATTACGTAAGCTCCTTCATTCTGATAAATCCGACTCGCATAACCTATATTAACGCAGATCTTCATAGATTCACAGTCGCGATTCAGAATTGGAGCAACGCTTGGTCCTCACTAACCGATTCCGACAACAAGTACACATAGTCAAGAGATTCCGGCAGGCCTAAAGTTTCTCCTCTAAAACTAAGCTTCTTCCCGCTCATCAAGGCATAAACCTCAATCCCAGCCGGGGGTTTACCGTATACGGAGTGCCAAAACACATTCGTCATATGAACAAAAGCTTTGATTACCTCGGCGTCCTCTTCGACCATAAATTTTTGGACCGTAAACGGGTTACCGGTTACCCCTTTGCTTTCCCAAACCGCCTGAAAGATCATGGCCAGATGGAGGTCCAGTTCCGGTATGTAGGCATTCCACTGTTCATAAAGGGATACCGGGTAATCGGTAACCGATACATTTGCAAAAATACCACTCAATTGCTCAGCCATTCTGGCATACACTTTCCAATAGTGCAGGTCGCCAAGAAAACCATCCGCCTTTTTGGGCCAGCGGCGTTCCAGCAGTAACTGGATGGATGTGCAGTTCCTCACCTCAGGCGTTAAAGAACAGTAATCGTTAATGGTATGACCAACCGTATATTGGACGCGTTGGCGCCATGTCAATTGTTCAGCGGAAAGAGGAGCCGCCGGTACCGGACAGCCCCGAACCCATTCCTCCAACTCGTAATCAAATAGTTGTACGGCCATTCTTTAGTTCACCGCATACAGGCGAGCGGCAAAGGCCTCTCCGAATTGCCGGCAAAGAATCTGTTCCTCTTTGCTTGGCCCGTATTCCACTTTAAGGCTGTCCTGAGCAATCACGGCACCCAACTCTTTCATCTTCTCCTCCAGCAAATCTACGGCTCCGCAATACAGGCGGTAACTGGTATCGCCGCTTCCAAAGACGGCGGTCACGCTTTGCTTTAAATCCACTTCTTCCATCTCCTCGACAAAATCAATGAATTCATCCGGAAGCTCACCGTCTCCCCAAGTATAAGTACCCAGCAAATAAGCATCATACTTCTTCAATATCCCCGCACTGCATTCATCCACCACTTTCAAATCAACGCCGGCTCCGGTATTTTTTATGCCTTCGGCAATCAGCTCCGCCATTTCTTCCGTATTTCCAGTCAGACTGGCATATATAATAATGATTTTACTCATACAGGCTCACCTCTAAAGTTGAAAGATTTAAGATGACTATAATTGATAATGATTATCATTGTCAATACTAATCTAATCTTAACTCTCTGTTTTCGGCGTGTCACCTGGGGAAAAACAACAAAGAAGCCGCAACCTTTAAGATTGCAGCTTCTCTTGCTTTGCTTCTCCGAGTCTTTAGTTCTACTCCGCAATGGCTTTATAGGCTTTCAAGTCCGTATACACTTCCACCTTGAGCGGATTGCGTTTATGCTTGGCAATTTTGTACACATGGTATACGAATACCACAATATTCGCCGCCAGCGACAAACCGCTCACCACCCACAATGCCGTTTCACTGTGAGAGGACTGAACCGCAAACTTGGATTCCCCGACAAACATCGGGAAGGACATCGTAAACATCATCCAAATTGCCAGGGTTTGTGCCCGATGTTGCAGCCATGCGCCCTTTTTAAAGAAAAAGGCCGGAATCGTACAGGAGATAAGCAATGCTGCCCCGGCATAAAACGAATGGTCGGACAGCGCCCGAATAAACCTTCACCCAATGAAACCAAGTGCCGACGCTGGAACCTTCCCCAGCCGTATTCGGCCATACCGCAATGGTCAGAACAATCGGGAAAACGAGAAAGAGAAACAGAGAAACCCATTTGCTCATTCGCGCCAGTTCATTTACGAGCATTAAGCCTCCAAGCACCACAAACCACATCAGGACGGAGTACCAAGGCATTGCTTCGAATAAAAACATGCATAACCCTCCCTAACTTATTCATGAAATCGCTTTCTGCCTTGAATATAGCGCTTTGGCATTTACGCTTCAAATCAGGGAAAGGCTTGTTAAACAAGGGCCCACAGACTTTATTTTCAGGATGAGTTTACACTTCTTTTTTTGATCATGATCTATCATAAATTCGCGCGTGCAGCGGAAATTCCAAGCTGAAGTGTAAACAAATCATCAAAGTAAAATAAAACTGTGCATTTCGACATGTTGCGACAAGTCAAAAATATCGTTCTACCAACGCCTTGGCATAGATAATGCAGTTCTCCAGCGTCGGAAAATTCATGATCTCCCCGGCAAAATAGATACCGTACTTGCCTTGCGCGCGTTCAAGTTGAGTATAGAACCCTCTCTGCAGCGCCGCCGTATCCACATGCGGAAAGTGATTCCAAGACTTCATCATGTAAAGCCGGATATTTTCCCCTCCCAGACTGGCAAGCGTAGCTTCAATACTCTCCCGCATCTCCGAATCGCTCATGCTATCATTTTGGGCCACGTATACGGTAATCAGATCACTCTCTGCCAGATCCGCCCACCTGTAATACCAAGCCATCATTCGTCCTCTGCGATCCGGTCCCATGTTGCCCGGAATGTACCCTGACAGCTTGGGGATGTTGTCAACCCTATAAGCATAAACACGAAATCGTTCAAAAACGATTTTCTCCATCAGCTTGCGGTCTTCCGCATCAAGATTGGTTTTGTCCGGCAGGTCGTGTAGTGAGGCTGTATAAATCACTTTGTCAAAATACAGTTCCCCTTGGTTCGTCTCCACCCTCACTTTACCCGGCTCCTCTTGTGCAATACGATTCACTTCGCAGGTGAGCCGCAGGTCCGAGGCCCTGTCGCCCATGCGCTTTATCAGTTCGGTCACTCCCTTGGGCCAGGAAATCATATGCGTGATTTCGATAAAGGACATCAAATTATCGAAATTGAGCAGCTTCATGACATAAGCGGCGGGAACCTCATCGATGCTGCCATAGCCGAAAGCGCTGAAATAGTGCATAAATACCTGTTTGAGTACAAACAATCCGTTTTCATCGCACCAGCTTGCAAAAGGCTTGCACAGGTCCGAAGGGATATCTTCCAGGCCCGGGGCTTTAATCGATTCATAGCGCCCAAACAGTGCCGGCAACCTCTTAAACTCTTTAGCAAAGTCTGCCATTTGCTCCTTGGGTACCTGCGAGATTCTGGTCCCTTCCCGGTTAAAAAAGCTTCGTTCCAGCAAAGGGCCGCTCTCCTTCAAATCGAATTCCTCCATCAACTCCATAGTCGATTTGTACGAGGGAAGCCCGATCAAAGCCCCCATTTCATAGGTTTTGCCCTTATATTCGATCGAGTGGCATTTGCCGCCTACCCGGTCTCCTTTTTCCATGATCGTCACGTGACGATACCCTTTCTTGGCTAACTCATAGGCGAGCGTTACCCCGGAGATTCCAGCTCCGACGATCCCGATCTTTTCATCCTTGATCACAATTCATCATCTCCTTGTATATAACCAGAGCGGCAATGGTTCCTGAACGCCGCTGAAATCAAGCACCTTATCGGAAGGAGTTTTCCCTTATGGCTTCCCCGCTCCCACGTTGTCGAGAATTCCTGGCCCTTGTTGGTGACCAGATTATCGATCCTCAAATGAAAAGTTCGAAGCAGCGGTATGATCTTCATCCGCATAAATTCGATAAGCTGAATGCTTGATTTCCGATTGTACAGCTTCACCAGCGCCAGCCTCGAATAGGAATCCAGAGTAACGTACTGATATACCTTACCGACCTTCGGAAAACTGCCTATGTATTGAATAGCCTGAAAACAAATATAGCCGGGGTACGCATGAGCGGGATCCTTCATATATACGTCTTGGCCCATCCTGCGGAAACCGAAGAACATATTGCAAAATGGTTCTCTCCGTTTTTCTATCTACCTGGTTCGGCATCGCCGGTTTGCGTTCTTTCTTGCCGAGACCGGCTATTCCCTGCTGCATGTAGGCGTTATACCACCGGTAATACAGCGTTCTGGAAATTCCGAACTCCTTGCAGGTTTTAGCCACATTCCCTCCGGTCATACCGTGCAGAATCACTTGGTATTTTTGACTCTCATTCAAGGGTTTCGCCGCCTTCCAGACCCACCTATTACTTAATAGGTTAGTGATGCAGGCGGAATCCAACAATGAGATGAGTTACATATTCGCCTTCGACCTGATTTGTGATAAAATAATTCGTGTTTGTGAAAAGAAAAGCTGCAAGCGATAAGAACATAGAGAGGAACGTCCCCATTGGCACAGTTGTTTTACAAATATGGAGCGATGAACAGCGGCAAATCGATCGAAATTTTGAAGGTTGCCCACAACTATGAAGAGCAGAACAAGCCTGTCCTTATTTTTACTTCGGCCGTTGATAACCGGGATGAAGTGGGCTATGTTTCGTCCCGGATCGGATTGCGCAGAGAAGCGATTCCGATTTACGAAGATACCGATATTTTTGTCACCGTCCGGGATCACAGTCCAAGGCTGTACTGTGTCCTTATTGACGAATGCCAATTCCTGAACGAAGGCAGCATCCGACAATTGGTCCGGATTGTCGATGAACTGGATATTCCGGTCATGGCGTTCGGACTGAAAAACGATTTTCAAAACCAATTATTCGAGGGAAGCCGCCAATTGCTGATCTATGCCGATAAAATCGAAGAAATGAAAACAATCTGCTGGTTTTGCGCGCGCAAGGCGACGATGAATCTGCGAGTGGAAAACGGGAAGCCGGTCTATACCGGCGAACAGATTCAAATCGGCGGCAACGAATCCTACTACCCGGTATGCCGTAAGTGTCATACCAATCCGCCGCTATAACCAGGCACTTTTATTATGGCAAGAGCCCCGAACCATAGAAATCCCGGTTCGGGGCTCTTTACTGTTTTTATATCCGTTAATCCATATCGTAGATCGTACCGACTTTAAGTCCGTAAAGCTCATTGTAAATCTTTTCGGCATAGGCGTCCGTCATACCCGCTATGTAGTCGATGATCATGTGCTCCCAGGTCCAAATCGGATCGGCCTGCTGCTGATCCCGGTCAAACCGGCGCAGCCAGTCCCCGGGAATGATCGATTTCGAGGTAACGGGGTCAACGAAGGCGTCCCATAACCGTTTGATAACCCAGGCGCTCCGCTTCTGCAGACGCTGCACCCGAAGGTCCCGGATCATCGTTACCCAGGCAAAACTTTTTAGCACACTGACGGTACGCAGCATATCTTTATCTTCCCGGTCTTCTTTCACGAACGTCACCTTTTGCCAGTTACCGTCGTCAACTACGCCAAGGCTGCCCACGAACAGGCTGACCCAGTAGGCCTTGACCTCGCGCCGGGTCCGTGAATAGTCGTGATCGCAGATCGGCATTTTGGCATTCCAGACGTTCAGGAACGAGGTGAGCACCTCCTCCACCTTGACCTGGATCTGATCAGGAGTCCAATTTTGCCAGAAGTCATCCTCCAGCGTCATAATTTTCTCTACGATCAGCCTTTGAATATGGGAATCGAACAGAAAATGAGCATGGACTTCGATTTTACCGGCCTTGATGCCATCCTCCAGATCATGGGCGGAGTATGCAATATCATCGCAAAGATCCATAAGCTGCGCTTCAAAGGTCTTTTTCCCATACGGAATGTCCCAGCGGTCGCGAATATACGAAATATACTCCCACTCATGCCGGTACAAGCCCTTTTTATTTTCCGTGCCGGGAAAAGGATACTTGTTGGTTCCCAGAAGAACTGCATCGGACAGGTTCAGGCCGTCGATATTTTCCCGCTTTTCCAGGAACATCATGAGCCGGAAGTTATGCGCATTGCCCTCAAAATGCTCGTATTTCCGCGTGACGGCTTGCCTAATCTGCCCGGCCTCCTCAGGGGATACGCTCCGTCCCTTCAACTCCTGTTTGAATTTGTTATCAATCAGGTTCTCCAAAATTTGTTCCAACACTTCCTCCCCCTTGTGACCAAACGGAGGATGGCCGAAATCATGGGAAATCGCCGCGCATTCCACTACTTCCGGATCGATAATCAAGCCCGGATGCTCTGCGACTTCCGTAGCTACGGCCGGATAGGCCCGTAACAAACTGCGCGCCGCCTCCCGCGCGATTTGCGCCACTTCGAGCGAATGCGTCAGCCGGGTCCGGTAATAGTCCCCCGTGCCCGCTCCGAACACCTGCGATTTGCCCTGAAGGCGACGAAACGTCGGCGAGTGGATCAGCCGGGAGTAATCACGTTCGAACGTTGCACGATTGGTTTCCTGACCGATATTATCTCGATACTGCCGATGTTGCCTAAATTCTTGAATGTTCATATCCCGCACTCCTTTTATCACTTCAGCCTTATTATTGGCAGAACCTAGCTTTCCGTTACATTAAATATGATCGCTTTATGCTATTGTAGCCGTCAGAGGGCGGAACTTAAAGTCTTGTTTGAAACAATTGCGGTTAAAAATTGACGGAGCGGCCGCTCTGTAGTACGATCTATTTAGTTAACCATTTAACTAAATGTCCGAAGGAGATTGACTGTTGAATATTCAAAAGTATGTGACGGAACAACCTTTGGAGGTCCGGGCCTTTTTCGCCCTGGTGGACACGACGGCGCATCTGGTTGCGGCCTCCGAAAAATATTGGGCTTCCAAAAGTTTAAACGGAGCGCGAATCCGGATCCTTGTCGAAATCGCCAAAGCGGGCGGAAATATTCTCCCTTCCGTGCTTGCCGGCAGGATCGGCGTCACCAAAGCGAATATTAGCGCCATGCTGATCCCGCTAGAACAACTCGGCTATATTCATACGTCGAGCCACCCCGAAGACGGCCGCAAGCGCCGCATCTTCCTGTCACCGGAAGGCGAGCGGCTACTGCTCGAAGAGATGCCGGGAAATCGCGAGACGGTTGCGGAGAATATGAAGAGCCTGGACGAAACGGAGATGAAGCAGTTATTGAGCCTGCTTCACAAGCTGCACAGGAAACCCGATTGAAGGTTTCTTGCACTCATTTAGTTAACCATTTAACCAATTTTGAACGTACAGAAAGGATGGGAACTGGTCATGAAAATCATAGTTACCGGGGCTACAGGCCACCTGGGACAACATATTTTAAGGAAGTTACTTCAGGTGGAGCCCGCGCATAATATCGTGGCAAGCGTGCGCAGGCCGGAGGCCGCCAGGGAGTGGAGCGCGCACGGCGTGGAAGTGAGATACGGCGACTACGATGAACCCGCTTCTCTTGAGGCTTCGTTTTACGGCGCCTCAAAGCTTCTTCTGGTCTCTTCCCCCCACCAGAATGATGACGTGCGTCTAGAGCAGCATCTCCACGCCATTGAAGCCGCTCAAAAGGCAGGCGTGAAACATCTTCTATACACGAGCATCACCCGGCCGGAGCAGGGGAAACTGCCGTTACACCGTCTGCATTTGCAAACGGAACAAGTCATTAAAGACTCGCAAATTCCTTATACCCTGCTGCGGAACGCCTACTATATGGACATCCTCAAATTTCTTGGGGTCCGGGAGGCCGCCGAAAGCGGCGAGCTTCGGCGCCCCCTGGGGGAATGGGCATTCAACACGGCGGCAAGGGAGGATTTGGCCGCGGCGGCCGTAACGCTCCTCACCGGAGAAGGACATGAGAGCAGGACCTATGAATTGACCGCATCTGAAACCTGGAACATGGAGGATTTGGCACGGTCTCTTTCAGAGGTAATCGGCCGTTCCGTCGTTTTGCGGACCGATCCCGACCTCTCCAATCCCGTCTTTCAAATGCTCTCGCTCGCGGATATGACCTACGTATCGCCCGATTTGACAAGGCTTGCGAGCACCCCGCTTCGCTCGATCAAGGAAGAGCTTCAAGCCATGTTCAGCCCCAAACCTAATAACTAGGACGCGATCACCCATATACCGATCACATACAGCAAGGACCCTCTTCCGCAGCGTGCGCGGCTCCCGCACACGCTGCGAAGCTGCACAAGGGCATTCGCTCTTCTGCACTAAATACGGGACTCTTGCTGTTTTTTGTGCCAAAATGTTTAAGCATCATTATCTTGTGCAATATTATAATAGACCATTTACAATAGTTTGTGTCATACAGTATTATGTTATCAGGAGTTGATGATATGGCTGATGTAGCTGAAACAATACAAGGAATATTAAGCGAGCTGAGAAGAGGAACGATCATTATCGGAGTGCTCAGTCAATTATCGGAGCCCCAATACGGATACTCGCTTGTTACGGTGCTGGAGGATAAGGGAATGACGATCGAACCCGGAACCCTTTACCCGCTGCTCAGAAGACTGGAGAAACAATTGCTCCTGAAGAGCAGTTGGGACACCAATGAGGCCCGCCCCCGCAAATATTATGCGCTTACCGCGTTCGGGCGCGAGGTTTACGAGGGGTTATGCCGGGAATGGAACGTACTAACCGTGAGCATGCAAAATATTATGGATCAAGATGGAGGTTAAACTATGGAAATGATTGACCGTTATGTTCATGCAGTGACACAGCGTCTGCCGGAGCAGCAGCGTGAAGATATCCGCAAAGAACTGTATGGGCTGATTGAAGACATGTTGGAGGAGGAATCGCCGCTTTCCGATCCTGCGCCCGAAGCCGTGGAAAAAGTGCTGCTCCAGTTGGGCCATCCCAGCGCAATGGCGGCCAAATACCGCGGCCACGACCGTTATCTGATCAGCCCGGTTATGTTTGAGTCCTATCTGTCCACGCTGAAAATCGTACTTTTGGCAATTTTGCTCGCCATGACCGTAGTGTTCGTGATCGAATCGATCGTGGAACCGTCGGCGATTCTGGACTATTTCACCGGTTATCTTGTGTCCCTGTTTTCAACGGGTTCCCAAGGATTTCTCTGGGTGACCGTCGCTTTTGCGCTTATCGATTACGGCATCCGGAAAAAATATGCGGGCAGCGGAGAATTAACCAAAAAATGGTCTCCTGCCGATCTTCCTCCCATCCCGGACCCCAAGTCGCAAATCAAGCTGGCGGAACCGGTGGCGGGCATCATTTTTACGATCTTGTTCACGATCATCTTCATGTTCGGCTCCGATCTTATCGGGGTGTATGCGCATCGGAACGATACCTGGCATCTCATCACCCTCATGAATCCCGACGTCATCGGCAAGTATCTTCCCTTCATAGCTATTTTGGGAATTCTGGCCGTTTTGAAGGAAACCTATAAAATCATTACACGTCGGCGGACCGGCACCTTGCTGGCTATTCACATCGGTTTTAGCCTTGTATCCTTGGTGTTTGCCGGCATCCTGCTGAACACGTCGGGCTTCTGGAACCCCGATTTTCTGAGTCAACTCCAAGCCATCGGGTTTGCTCCGCAAGCAGGCGAAGATTACGAAGTCATTAAAACCGTATGGCTCACGGTCACCAACAATCTCTTTTTTTTCATCGCGCTGATCACAGTGATCGATATTATTTCCGAAATATACAAGTTTTACCGCGTTAAATTGCCGGTTGGGGAAGTTATATCGAAATGAAGATGAAATAACATAGAAGCGTCTGGTTTCGAATGCGGATGCATTCGAACCAGACGCTTCTTTCATAATTAAATGATCCATTATCGGGAGATCAGGCCTTCCGCTTTTTAAGGGCCCGCCGGTAGGACATAACCTTGCGGTACATGGATTTATCTTTTAATTGATTAAAGATGTACGGGTCCGGGTTCGTATTGACTTCGATAATCCACGGGGTTAGCGTTCGGTCGAGTCCTACGTCCACGCCTAACTGCTTGAAACCGAGATTTTTTTTGTGGTAAAACCGGCCGATATCCTCGCCCAGCTTCTTGAGACGATGGATTAAATAGGCCTGCTTGGCTGTATCCATATGGGGAGACAGCAGCTTTTCAATGGAGGTAGGTTTGCCTCCATTGTGATAGTTGGTGACGATTTTTCCCGATTGAGCCACTCTGCCGATCATGCCGGTGGTCTCCCATTTCCCCTTCGGGCTAAGCTGAACCATCACGCGCAGATCAAAGCGGCGATCTTTATGTTTTAAGAGAACAATTCCCTTTTGGATCAGATAACTGCGGCTGCGGGTCTGTTTTTTTAGCGATTGGTAAAAAGCCTCGAAGTCTGTCATCTTTTTAAGCTTTGTCCCGCTTTGGTATTGATACAGCGTTCTGCCGGACTCCCGGTCCGTTTCGGCCCTCATCACGCCGTTGCCGTAAGTTCCGCGCTCGGGCTTGATGTAGACCATGCCGTATTTTTGCAGCATTGTCTTCAGGTTTTCCCTGCCGAACCTGACCGTCTCCGGAATCAGCGGCGAGATCTCGGAGCTCTTCATCAGCACTTTGGTTTTTATCCATTTGCTTGTGAGCGTGGACCGTCCTGTTGTCCCCATTGCATTGCCTCCAATGTCCCAGTCTCTTTATTTCTCCTTAAGTGAGCTATAACATGCTATGCTCTTTTCCCATACTTGGAAATGGATAATGCTCTATTGGTAAATCGTCGGGTGTTCACTCTCTCACTCGGAAGATTCAAAATTCCAATCCAGCGACAATCTCTCGATATCCTCTTTGACCGGCGGGGTTCCGGTCTCCACCTGAATGAATTCCAACAAAGTAATCGCCTTAATGGCGTGCGGCGAGCCTGGAGGAATGACAATGCTGTCCCCCTCGGATACGGGCCGCATAACCCCGTTAAGAACATACTCGCCCGATCCCGAGGAGATGCTCCACACCTCATTCAAGCTCCGGTGCAGGTGGTAGCTCGTATGCGTGCCAGGGAGCATTCTGACTTTCGAAATTACCGTTTCCCTGCCGTGTTGGGATTTGGAAATGTCAAGTATGGAGCAGCTTCCCCAGCGTTTTTCCTCGAACATGGGCTGCGGAGCACCGGCTTCTAGTTCACCCTTGATCCGGCTGGCTTCACGCTTGCCCGCGACGAGAATGCCGTCTGAGCTTGCCGCGACAATCAGGCCGGGAGCGCCTACGATGTGGACGGGAATGGCCAGTTCATTGACCAGATGGGTATCCGAAGAATCCTCCGATATTTTGCCCTTTCCGGTAATTCGGTTCTTCAGATAACCGGACAGTTCATCCCAGCTTCCAAGATCGTTCCAGATCCCGTCATAGGGCAAAACGACCGACCGCGACGTTTGTTCGACCACCTCGCGATCAAAGCTTTCCTGCGGCAGGCTGTCGTACCGCTTCAGCATCCCGCTGT
Source organism: Fontibacillus phaseoli (assembly GCF_003337355.1). Taxonomy (GTDB): domain Bacteria; phylum Bacillota; class Bacilli; order Paenibacillales; family Paenibacillaceae; genus Fontibacillus; species Fontibacillus phaseoli. Next base: position 70,065 of record NZ_QPJW01000015.1, read on the forward strand.
ACAGGGGCATGATCTCCCTGTCTGCCATACAGGACAGCAAGTAACGCTGACTACAGGCAAAAACGCCGCAATTCCATAATCCGCCCCGCGAAATCAAGCTCTCCGCGATAGCCTTGTCCGGCTTCTCAATGAAACTTCCGACTTCAAAATGTCCGCCCGCCGATTTCCCGGACTTCGGCACGATATATCCAAAGGCCTCCGAAGGAAAACGCGGCACGGTACCGAGCAGCGCCATGTCGGCCCCGGAATCCGCAAGCGAAACCGGCAGCCGGCGAAGTAAATTGAAGAAGGACGGTTCCACAAAAGAATCGACCGGCATCACAATCACCGTCTCGTCAAGGTCTGCCCCCTCGACGGAATGAAAATAAGCAGCAGCCAGGGCGATCGCCGTAAAGGTACCGCGTTTCTGCGGTTCCCCGAGCACCGGTATGCCTCCGCCCGTGTGATGCCTCGTAATTTCCACTTGCGTGTGGTGAGTGACGATGCAGCAGCAATGCAGCAATCCCGCTTCCTTCAGCCCCCGGCAGGTCCGCCCGATCATCGATTCCATCCCGCCGTCCGGAGACGACAGCAGCTTCAGGAACGCTTTGGACCTTACTTCATTCGATAACGGCCACAGCCGCTTACCGGAACCGCCCGACAGGAGAACAATCCGCAAATGAACCCCCTCCCCATCATTCTGTCGTTAGCCCGGACCCTTATTTCCGGGAACGGCTTCCTCCAGTTGTTTTCACATAGCCTTTTCGTTTATGGAATGAAAGCGAACGGTAGGAGCCGGCCAGTTTGGCTAGCCGCGGTTTGCTGATTTCTCCAGGGCTGCCGTGCAGACTCTTGTTACGGGCTTTACGGAGCGAGACCCCTGACCGATCCGTAGAATAGACATAGTTCCCGTACGTTTCGTATTCGGAAAAGGCAAACTGCTTTTTTCGGTTCATGCTCCGAATAATGGCTTTATGCCACGGCATCCCGTGTCTCGCCTCGATCTCTCTTTTCATCCGGGAAAGCTTGCCTTTTTCGAACAGCATATAATGGGTGACGAAAGAAGAAGACGCGGAGACCTTCCGGCCCATTAATCTCTTGTACGTCGCAAAGTACTGCGGCTGGCTCCAGTTCCGGCAGTAAAAAATACTCTTCCCTCCGGAGCGGAATCGGTGCGGCGTAATCAACACGGTATCGGCGTCGATGACCAGAAAATAATCGGCGCTGCAAATCCGGTCTCCGCTCAACTTGAGCAACTGCTGGAACAGCCAGCCCGACCGCTCCCACTTGGCCGAACCGTAGGAGATATCTTGCTTGGTCAGCGGCAATACTGTGTTCTCGTCGACAAATCGGCAGCCCTTGGAGCGGCAAAAATCGATCATTCTTTGTCTTTTTGGAGCAATAATAATAATCTGTCCGATGGGATGCTGTACCTTTGTTCTCACAGCGTCAATCACATAGGGAAGCGTGCCCAGATCTTTCTCGATCGCCGGGATCAGCACATCAATCGTGGCGGCCGCGCTGATGCGGCCGGTCGGGCTTAGAGACATAGCTTCAACTCCATATCTGTATAGTTGCAATAGCATATGAATTCCCCGTAGCACACGAAAGGGCCTTATGCCCGAAGGGTTTCGATTTTTTAACCAAAACTTAAACCTGGCTTTAAACTCCGTATGTTAAGATGTTAAGCAGCATCAATGCTAAGTCATTTTCATTTTCATTTTCTTTTTCTATGTCGCCGGAAAGGAGGCCACTACCGTGTTTGAGTCTTATCTGTTTCCTATCGCCTATGCCTTCATGGCTTTTCCCGTAGCGGCACTGGCGTTTACGCTGCCGTTTCTCGTGGTCCAGTACCGCAGGCACGGCTATATAAACAAGTACAGAGCCTTTGTACTGTACCTGTTTTTGCTCTATCTCATGAATGCCGTGTTTCTGGTCATGCTGCCTTTCCCTGCGACTCGGCATAATGCGCCAATGAGTGGTGGGACGATGCAACTTGTTCCATTCAACTTTATTCAGGACATCCTCAAAGAAACATCTGTCGTAAAAGGAGAGCCCTCAACTTACCTGCATTTGCTAAAAGAGCGTGCCGTCCTGCAGGTGTTGTTCAACGTACTGCTTACCATTCCGTTCGGGATGCTAGTCCGCTACTATTTCCGTTTCGGTCCTTTGCGCTGCCTGCTACTGTCGTTTCTTCTGTCGCTCTTCTTCGAGGTTACGCAACTGACCGGAATATACGGTATCTTCGACCATCCTTATCGCGTGTTTGACGTGGATGACCTGATGACCAATACCCTTGGTGGAATGATCGGCTTCCTGGCCGCCGAGTGGCTTGCCGGCCTGCTGCCCCGGATTGAACATCTCGACAAGGGCGTGGATTTGTCGGTAAAAAGAGTCTCCTATACCCGCCGGGGCCTGGCGTGGATGTTCGATATCGTCATCTGCGCCATCCTCATGACGGTTTGCCATAAGCTGGGGATTCCCGCCGCCTACTTTGTAAGCACCGGCATCTACTTCATGTTGCTCCCGTACCTCGCCGGCGGCGTCACCTTCGGTAAATGGCTAGTGCGAATCCGGCTTACGGGAGCGGCCTCGACCTCGACAGATCATGACCGCAATCTGCCGGTCGGACGGCAGGGTACCGGTACTGCCAGTAGTGAGGATGGGCGGCATCCGCATCGCGGCGGAGTTAATGCGGATCGTCCGGTGTATGACGACGATCCCGCCGCCGAAGCCGCGGCGCTCTTAGCCGGTCTTACGAACCGCAGCAAGGGTCAGGGCGGCTTGGCAGGCGTAAATCATCTGCACGATGCAAGCGATGCGAATGCGGCAAATCGCGGAGAAAGCGTGGTCGGTGCATCTAATCTGCGTAGCGAGGGTGCCGCGACGGAGACGGCAAATCGCGGAAAGAGCCAAAGTGGCCGGGAAGGCCGGGTTTCATTGTTCGCGCTTATTTTACGTTATGGTATCCTTTACTGGTTGCTGTTCGGATTAAACCGGATGCTTGCATTTTCGTCCGGGGAACTTCCGGGCATCTCGAGAATGTTTCTGGGCGTACTCGTCCTGGTGTCGGATCTATGGTTCTTCATACATGTGATCAAGCATTTGTTTCAAAAAGATCCCCAGCTGTTCTACGAAAAAATCAGCAAAACACAGCACAAAATCATATGGAAACCTTCTGCGGGTACGGTCGGAGAAAAGGCTTGACCGAACAACCCAAGACATAATTCCGGTTAGTTGCTTCGATTGAAATTGCCGACGAATACCCCTGGAAGAATCACCTATTTCGCATCAACACAAAAATAACTGGAAAACCTCCAGTTATTTTTGTGTTTTTTGCGTCTGCCCGCCTTTTAACTGGAAAACCTGCAGTTATTTCGCCGCGAAACGCACCTAATCGGCCAAATCCTCTAAATTAGCTGGAGGTTTTCCAGCTATTTCTGCCAACACGGACACATGACCAAAATTAGCTGCAGGAAATCCATCTAATGTGTAAGTCGAAGGATCGCAGCTAGCGGGATAGTAAAGCCACGGCAGTCGATCGAAGTTCTGCAGTAGCTTTTCCAGTAATCAGATGTTTTGGAGAATTGTAATTCGTGGGCGGCAATCAGCAGTCAAAGTTCCGCAGTAGCCCTTCCAGTAATCGGATGTTTACGAGGTATTATTACGATGAACAACCTGCAAGAATAGCCCATTCAGTCCAGGACGCAAAAATAACCGGAAAACCTCCAGTTATTTTTGTGTTTTTTGCGTCTGCCCGCCTTTTAACTGGAAAACCTGCAGTTATTTCGCCGCGAAACGCACCTAATCGGCCAAATCCTCTAAATTAGCTGGAGGTTTTCCAGCTATTTCTGCCAACACGGACACATGGCCAAAATTAGCTGTAGGAAATCCATCTAATGTGTAAGTCGA
>NZ_QPJW01000015.1:74053-108007 GCF_003337355.1 Fontibacillus phaseoli
AATCCTCTAAATTAGCTGGAGGTTTTCCAGCTATTTCTGCCAACACGGACACATGGCCAAAATTAGCTGTAGGAAATCCATCTAATGTGTAAGTCGAAGGAGATCGCAGCTAGCGGGATAGTAAAGCAACGGCAGTCGATCGAAGTTCTGCAGTAGCTTTTCCAGTAATCGGATGTTTTGGAGAATTGTAATTGGTGGGCGACAATCAGCAGTCAAAGTTCCGCAGTAGCCCTTCCAGTAATCGGATTATGTATATAGTAAAACCTGCTTATGCCAAAAAAGGCCCCATGCAAAACAGGGGGAATGTGGCGCACAATGCAAATATAAAAGAAAAACCCAACGTCTTATGGACGTGGGTTTCTCATCAATCAGAGGGATGATCGCACTGGGATCCTCCTTCTTAAGGCTATTTTAACAACACATAGCGCCAAGCACTCTGACTATCGATGTCTTCCCTGCTAACAAACAGCTTATCGCTTTCCGTGCTATCCTCAATCTTGAGTTTTTCCAGAATATAATCCGCTGTTTCCGGTTCGTAATGTCCCGGCATCACTATGGCAGGTTTAAGCTGTTCCAGTGCCCTTACGGTTTTATCCTTGCTAAACCCGTACCCGCCGACATCGGAGAAAACAGAGATGGATACGTCTATTTTTCCAAGCGCCTTAAGCTGCTCTTCCGTCAATTCCGTCTGTGCCATATCTCCAAAATGAGCTATTCTGAGACCGTCTACCTCAAATAAATAAATCATGTCCGAAGGATTGGCAGGATCAAAGTCACTGCTATGGCTTGCAGGAATACCTGTAACTTTAACGTCCTTTACCGTAAATGTCTCCTCTTCGTAACGCGAAACCCGGCTTCCCTCAATTTCTTGTTTCAAGTAGGGTACTAAAAATTGCGGATCAGAATGATCGGGGTGCGTATGGCTCACGGTAACGATATCCGCTTTAATGAGGCCGTTTGAGTTTGGGACGAGGTTTGGATCTGCAACAATAACGGTTCCTTTGGAAGAAACGATAGCGTAAGAGTCATGTCTCGCTGTTTCCGTGGAAGTCGTAAGAAGCTTAATCATGGTCTTGCCCGAATCGTTTTTGAGTGTAGCCGTATCTAGCGCCATCATTTCTTTTTCCTCTTGAGGCTGCTGTTCGGCGGTCCCAACGGCCTCTTTCTGCTGCACCGAGTTCTCCGCCACCGTACTCTCTGCCGCTTGATTACTGTTCACTTCCCCATTGCATCCAGCCAGCCATAATACCAGAACAATAAGCATGATCCACACCGGAGACCGGCGTTTAGCCTTAATATCCATGAATAATCCCCCTAAGATATGTCTTGATGAAAGGAATTGTATCGTAACCTTCTTAGTGAGCACAGGGTATATCGATCATGAATAACTGTGAATCGACAGTATCTTTAAGTTCGAGGCATCATCCAGCAATGAAGCTTCCGGTATTCGGTTGGTGTGCATCCGGCATAGTTTCGAAAACTGCGTATAAAGTTGGCATCATCATTTATTCCGATCATCGTCATAATTTCATCATTCGGAAGAAGGGTATTGCGTAGTAGCGCAACGGCCGTCTGCATTCGAATATTACCCAGATAAGCCATAACGGATTGCCCCGTACGGGTTCGGAATTTTAAATTTAAGGTTGTTTTGTTCGTATGAAAAAGCTGGGTGAGTTGCTCGAGCTTGATTTTCTCCCGATAATGAGTATGCAGATAGGTAATAACAGGTCTCAGTTCATTGTCTATAGTATCCAACGGAATTTCAGGAGAAACGTAAGTTAGTTTATAATTCCGGCTAACAAAAAATAACAATTCCATTAAATAAGATCTACTTCGACATGGCCAATGAATATCATTCTGAGTTAAAAGAATTTGGTCTATTTGTTCCAATACATTTGCGATGTGGCGCGAAGTAGCACTGTCTACGGGTATGGAACCATTATAAGAGGGCGAACGCTCAAGGAATGGATTCAAACCCCATAAATCTTGTGAATCGCTTCCCTCAAGCACAACCGGATTTAAAAGATTCTTAAACGTAAAACGATTGTTAATGATGTCCGGGTTGAAATAAACCGTCTTCGTTTTTAGCCGAGCGCAATTAGAGATATTTAGGGTCGATGTTTCATTAAGACAAAATAATGCGGGTGCAAGCAACCTGTAAGTTTGCGAATCCAATTCAATGATTCCGGTGCCTTCCTCCACCAAAACCAGTCGATATCTGGAACCAGCGCCGATATTGCCATCTTGCATAGTCTCCAGGTCACATCTCATGACATGAATCAAGCCCGGATAATGTAATTGCCCCATCGTTATCAAATCCATATCTCGGCTCCCCCCTGCTCCCTTCGCTATTTCCAGCCTGTGTTAAATGTAATTCCAGAACTTGGAATATGTCAATAATAGGCAGCACATCGATTTTTACTTAGCAAAAAAACGCCCTCCTGCCGCGTTCCGCCGACAAAAAGGACGTCTTCTCATTCATATAGGATTATAAATTATGCCGTTTGCGCTTGCCGTGTTGCAGTCTCCGCTATGTCCAACAGCACCGGACAATGATCGCTGCCCATGACATGGCAGTCGATCCCGGCGTCCAGCAAATGTGGTGCAAGCCGGGAGGAAGACAGAAAATAATCGATGCGCCAGCCTACGTTCCGCTCCCGTACCTTAGGCATGTAAGACCACCAACTGTAGACATTTTCCCGGTCGGGATAAAAATGCCGGAACGTATCCACAAATCCGGCGCCGAGTAATTCTGTCATCTTATCCCGCTCTTCCGGCGTAAAACCGGCATTTCCAAGATTCGATTTCGGATTTTTCAAATCGATTTCCTGATGCGCGACATTGAGGTCCCCGCACACGATCACCGGTTTGCGGCTGTCCAATTCCAGCAAATAGCTGCGGAAGCGATCCTCCCATTCCATTCTGTAACCGAGTCGGGCAAGGTCGCGTTTCGCGTTCGGCGTATATACATTGACAAGGTAGAAGCCCTCAAACTCCAGCGTCAACGTCCTGCCCTCCGGCTCACTATCTTCTTCTATGCCATAACGCACGGATAGCGGTTTAACCCGGGTAAACACGGCCGTTCCCGAATATCCTTTCTTCTCGGCATAATTCCAATACTGCTCATATTCATCTCCCAGCTCCAGAATGATTTGTCCTTCCTGAAGCTTGGTTTCCTGCAAACAAAAAATATCCGCATCTACAGCCTTGAAATAATCGTAAAACCCTTTATTCACGCAGGCCCGTAAGCCGTTGACATTCCAGGATACCAGTTTCATACCATCTATCTCCTTGCCTATAATTTCTAAACTCATAATCCATCATAACATGTCTACCAAAATCTTACCCTCTATTAAAAATGCCTGTCAAATCGTAACCCGTCAGACCCGTAAATGTCAAAAAGCCGCCCGTAAGAGCGGCAGGTTCATCCTTGGTTGCAATCCCTGAACTAGTTAAATAACGGTACCGTTCCTCAACGGTAAGCTTTGCCCCGCTTGACGACTTCAGCTTCATACAGTTTGACCTCTGTGCTAAGGACATAAGCCGGCGGCTGTTTCCCGCGATTGTCCTTATGGCCCTGGATATGGGCATCGCTCTTCTCCCAGTTCTTCCAAGCTTCCTGTGACTCCCAGCGAATGACCACCACGACTTCTTCCTGCTCTTTGCTTTTAGTGTTCACCATCACGCTGATGTCAACAAGTCCGTCCATAATATCCATCGGACCCTCTCCGCTGAATCTCTCAACCACTTTGTCGCTATTTCCTTTTTCGACCAAGATCGTTCTTGTCATAATAAACAAGGGACCATGCCTCCTCTTAAAATAAATAAACCGACCAAACGGCCTAATTCAATACAATCTATCCTCATTCTAGTTGATAATAATTATCATTGTCAATAAAAGCGAGATTGCTCCCTCGTTTTTTCAAGTACCCTATGATGTATGTCATTCAATATATTCAAATCTTTGAATATAATAAAATATAATTCAATCTCCCGTGAAAGGGGCTTTGTTCCATGGACGTAAGCTTGCAGCAGTTTAAAGCCGAATTTTTCAAAGCGCTGGCCCATCCGATGCGCATCCGTATCCTGGAAGTTCTTTGCGAAGGAGAACGGAACGTCAATGAGCTGCAAAGCATCGTAGGTTCCGAAGGCTCCGCCGTATCGCAGCAGCTATCCGTACTCCGGGCCAAGAATCTGGTCAATACGGTAAAAGAGGGTACGACCGTCGTCTATTCACTCCGCGATCCGCTGATCAAGGATCTGCTGGCGGTAGCCCGGCAAATTTTCGATAATCATCTGGTCGAGTCGATTTCGTTATTGGAGGGAATCCGAAAAGAAAAATAAGGTGCAGGCGAACTCCCCGCCGGTATGCGGGGGCTCTTTTTATGTCGGAAAATTTCTTGTGCTGTATTTCATATATCTATAGAAAAGAAGGGTTTTGGATGAAGTGGAGTGGGCGGTATAAAGGTTATCACGCAGGGTCATTACGAAAAGACTTAATTTCCGGATGCATTGTCGGCATCGTCGCGATTCCCCTGGGCATGGCGTTTGCCATCGCTTCGGGCGTCAAGCCCGAATACGGGCTGTACACGACCATCGTCGCAGGCATTTTGATTTCGCTTCTGGGCGGATCGAGATTTCAGATCGGAGGCCCGACCGGCGCGTTCATACCGATCCTGTTGGCCATCGTTATGCAGTACGGGTACGAGAACCTTCTGATCGCCGGTTTTCTTGCCGGGATTATGCTGCTTCTGATGGGGCTGCTCAAGCTCGGCACTTTGATTAAATTTATCCCGCGTCCGGTGACGATCGGGTTTACGGCCGGTATTGCGGTAACGATCTTCAGCGGTCAGATCGCGGGCTTCCTCGGACTCCGGGATATGGAGCGGCATGAATATTTCTTTGAAAATATGAAAGAAATCGTCCTGCGCCTCCCTTCGCTGAATCTCTTTAGCATTCTGACCGCCTGCATTTGTTTGGCAGCCCTTTTGCTGACGCCGAAGTGGCTTCCCAAGGTACCGGGCTCCCTGGTCGGCATTCTCGTCTCTACCTTGGTTGCGCTCTGGCTCTTCCCCGGCAAAGTGGCGACGATCGGCTCCGCCTACGGCGCGATTCCCGGCGGATTCCCGGGACTGCACCCGGTCTCCCTCACCTGGGACCGCATCGGTACGATGCTCCAGCCGGCGCTGATCATCGCCTTGCTCGGAAGCATCGAGTCGCTGCTCTCAGCCGTGGTCGCCGACGGCATGACCGGAACGCGCCACAACAGCAACCGGGAACTGGTCGGCCAAGGGATCGCCAACATCGTTACGCCGTTTTTCGGCGGCATCCCGGCTACCGGAGCGATTGCCCGGACAGCGACCAACATCAAAAACGGAGCGGTGTCCCCAGTTTCAGGGGTCATCCATGGCGTCGTGGTCCTGCTCGTGGTCATTTTATTTGCGCCATATGCTTCAACCATCCCGCTGGCGAGCATGGCTCCGATTCTGATGATGGTCGCCTGGAACATGAGCGAACGCAAAGCGTTTGCCAAGCTGCTTAAAACCCGGACCAGCGACACTGTCATTTTGCTTGTAACGTTTCTGCTCACGGTCTTTACCACATTGACGACGGCGGTGGAAGTCGGACTTGTGCTGGCCGTGCTGCTGTTTATCAAACGCATGAGCGACATGCTCAGCGTTGATAAAGTGCTGCCCGACCGGTCAAATCTTAGAGAAAAAGTGGCGCCTCACGTAGTCGCCAAAGATCATGACTGTCCTCAGGTCTCGATCTTTACCATAGACGGTCCGCTGTTTTTCGGCGCTTCGCAGACGTTTGCCAATCTTGCTTCTATCATGGAAAACGGTTCGGATTTAAAGGCGGTCATTCTTCGAATGAGCAAAGTCCCGTTCATGGATACGACGGGGGAAGCCCACTTTCTGGCCCTGGTCAAACGCCTGCACGGAATCGGCGCCAACGTTATTATTAGCGGAATTCGCCCACAGCCCCAAAGGCTTCTCATGAAGACGGGAGGGCTGACCATCATCGGAGAGCAACACTTTTTTGAGCATACGGGCGAAGCATTGAATTACGCCTTGCATACCTTGAACGGTGAAAAATGCCGGGGTTGCCGGCACTTCGCCTTCCGCGAATGCAACGTTTTCAGCGAGCTTGATTATGTTGCTCAGCCCGGTTCCCAGCCTTCGCCGCGCGTTCGGTCCGGCAGTCAGCCGGTTTAGTCGTCTGACCCGCCCAAAAATAAGTCATCGGTGCTTGAGAGCAACCGATAATCTGACCCAATAACACTAAAGCTCTTCCAGGGCCTGGCCGGTAACGGACTCAGGCAGCGGGAAGGGCTTTACTTTATTTGAAAACACAATTATATTATAACTAACTAATTAGTTATAAAAAAGGATGGATGTCTCCATGTTAACTCCCAAAGGCGAAGCAAGCAAAAGCAAGCTGCTGGCTTCCGCCGAAGAGCTTTTCGCCCAAAAAGGCTTTCATGCAACGACAGTCAGCCAAATCGTCAAAAATGCCGGGCTTACCCAAGCCGCGTTCTACCTTTACTTTAAAAGCAAGGATGAAATCCTCCGGGAACTGCTGGCAAAATTCGAAGACCAACTGCTTCCACTTACCGACGCTGGCCGGAACGCCGCCGGGAAAACTCCGGAGGAGCTTGTGGCTTACGTCATACATGCCTTCACGGGTCTGTTTGTGCTGCTGGGCCGGAACGCCAATTTAACCCGGATCGCTTTGCTCGAAACCGAAAGCGGCTTGTCGATTCGGGACAAAATCGTGCAGCAGATTTGCGCGAACATGGTCCGCAACCAACAGGCCGGTATCGTCCGCCCGGATGTGGAACCCGAACTGGCCGCGGAATCGGTCGTTGCCTCCGTGGAACGACTGATATACCGCTATAGCGCCACCGGGGAAAAGGATGCGGCGGAATTGGGCCGCCAAACCGCCAAGCTGTTTCTGCAAGGCATCCTGATTCGCCGAAAATAAAAAAAGGAGATGTTCTTATGCAACTGCTAAGCTTTTTAAACGAGCATATCGAAATGTTGAGCCTGTTGTGGCTTTTTCCCGTGACGTTCCTGTTTCACGATTTTGAAGAAATATTAACGGTCGAAAAATGGGCCTTAAAGCACGGTGATCGTGTCCGGCAATCCCTGCCCGGCTTCGCTAGAAGAGCCTTCCAATCCTCACTTCGAATGAACACGTTCCATTTTGCCAAGGACGTGTTGTGGGTGTATTCGATCATCGTGCTCGTAACGATGCTGGCCGTTTTCTTCGATTTCTACCTGCTTTTTTTGGCGGCTTTGCACTTGTATTTTCTGCATGTGTTCACCCATATCGGCCAAACGCTGTACCTGAAGCAATACACTCCCGGCGTCGCCACCGCGATTTTTCCGGTGCTCCCTTATTCGCTTTACGCTTACTACCGCCTGCTCTCCGACCAAATCATAAGCACCGGGGACCTTCTGTGGAGCCTGGGTGTCATGCTCGTTCTGGTTCCGATCGGAATAATCCTGCTCTTGAAAGGAAGAGACCAATATGTGAACACCTGAAAACTCAATATAAACTTAATCCAGAGGTGCAGATGCCGGCCAAAATCCCGAATCAGTCCTTTTGCAATACAAATTCGTCCAGCTTGTTTCCGTCCACGTCATAGGCTTGATAAGTCAGCCTGTTCCCGTTGACCGTTATCCCCGCGAACATCTGCTTCCCGTTTTGAAAATGGACCGCATGATAAAACTTATCCTTTTTCTTGTCGTTGAATTTCGATCCGGATGCATTCGTCACAACATAAACCGCCCCTTCCCCCTGCCCCGCTATCTCTCCGTTCTTTAGCGGAAAGGATCTGGAGTACTCGTGATTATGGCCCTGCAGTACCAGGTCGACGCCGAATTCATCAAACACCGGCACCCAATCGCTGATTTTTTCGTACCTGTTCCCCCCATAAGCCGGACGATGGATGGCAACGATTATCCATGTCTTATCACTGTTCTCTAAATCTTGCCGGAGCCACGCGGTCTGTCCTTTGATGTTGGATTCCGTATTCATCACGACGATATGGGCGTTCCCGTAGTCGAAAGAATATGTCGTTCCTGCGGCAGAGCCCTCCGCCCCATTTTCCGGCAGATTGAAATGTGAGGTAAACCGCTCGGAATCCCCTTTCACTTCGTCATGATTGCCGGTCACCGGCATCAGCGGAATCCGGGACAGCCAGGGCGCAGCTTTTCCGAAAAAATAATCCCATGCTTCCTCATCCTCCGGCTCTTCCGTCAGGTCCCCGTTATGAAGTATCCATTTCGCATCCGAAAACGTTTCAAAGGCCCTGTCCAGCGTTTTTCCCCATAGCTCGAAGTCCTCTTCCAGTGCCCCTTGCGAATCCGTGACATTCAGAAACGTAAACGCGGTCTCATCCGTACCCTCTGTCGTAAAAATGGCAGGCTGACTCCAACCTTGCTCCGTACCATCCCCAACCCTATAAATATAGGCCGTTCCCGGACTCAGTCCGGTCACCTCCACCTTATGAACCGCTTCCTGCAGGCCTTCTTCCAACGTTATAACCGTGGAGACGGTTTGGAAAGTCCGCGTCCCGCTCTTTTCCAGTTCTCCCGCTTCCGTTCCGGTTGCCAGTTGCAAAATCCCTTCCGACTCCGCATTCTGCGAATACCAAGTAAAGGCCCGGGACGTTTCCGGATCTCCCTTAAAGGTCGTCACTAAGGATTTTGCCGATTTGCCATACCCGGGATCTTTTTCCAGGCCGCGGCCATTCCACTTTTCGAGCACTACCACTCCCGCCAGAATAACGACGCACAGCAGCGCTATCCCGCCTATGGAGATACTGCGTTTTCTCCTGCTCATATCGTTCTCCTCCCGATTGTCGCATTTCTTTCTTACGATTTTTTACCTTCTGCATCCAATTGTCAACGCAATGTAAAAACATTCAGTTTATATTCAGTATCCGTTAAGTGAGAAATCAGCAAACCTTGCTAGCATGAGTTCTGTGAACAAGCGAGAGAAAAGAGGTGTTAATAGCATTGGATACCGTTTATAAAAATTTAAAATTCCGCCATGAGCTTAAATTCCTGATCAACCGCCATCAATATTACATCATCAGCCAGCGGCTGAAAAATCTGATTCAGCATGACCAACATGCGGACCGGGACGGTGAATACCATATTCGCAGTTTGTATTTTGACGACATCGACGGCTCCGCCTTGTCCGAAAAACTCGGAGGATTCCGCAATCGCTGCAAATACCGGATTCGCATCTACAACATGGGCGACCAAATCATTCACTTTGAGAAAAAAATCAAACAGGGCGATTACATTGCCAAACTGAAGGAACCGTTGACCCGGGAAATGTATGATGTCATATTAAACGGCGATTATGAAGCGCTCCGCCAACCGGATAAGCCATTCATGATGGAATTGTACCGGGAAATGAAGCACAACTTCCTTCGTCCCAAGGTTATCGTCGACTATGTGCGCGAGCCGTACGTCTGCGCGAACGGCAATGTCCGGATTACGTTTGACAAAGAGCTCCGGACCGGCCTGCACGCTACGGATATTTTCGACCGGTCGCTGCGGCCCGTACCGGCCATGGACGACCAGCTGATTATTCTCGAAGTCAAGTATGACGAATATCTTCCGGAAGTGATCCGGACCGCCCTGCAAATGGAGGGACTCCGACAGCAATCCGCTTCAAAATACGTCATCTGCTGCAAGTATCTAAAATTGAATTCCTGGGAGGATCAATAATTTTCATGAATACGAATAATCAGTCTACCAATTTCAGCGATATTATCAAAAATTCCATTATGGACAATTTCACTTCGGATATCAGTATTTCCAAAATTCTGATTACCCTCGGCATTTCATTCATTATTGGCTTGTTCATTTTTATTTTGTACAAACGGGTATTCAGCGGAGTGCTCTACTCCAAAAGCTTCAACGTGTCGCTAATCGGCATGACGATGGTTACAGCAATGATCATCATCGCCGTCAACTCCAACCTGGTGCTCTCGCTCGGTATGGTCGGCGCCCTGTCGATCGTTCGGTTCAGAACGCCGATTAAAGATCCGACCGACTTGATCTTCCTGTTCTGGGCAGCGGCTGCGGGCATCGTGACCGGCGCCGGCTTCTTCACACTTGCAGCAATCGGCTCCGTCATCGTCGGGCTCGTCATGTTCTTGTTTATTAAGAACACCTCGGTGGAAACGCCTTACTTGCTGGTCGTGAACTGTGACAACGATGAAAGCGAAGGCCTGATCCATGCCCGATTGCGCAGCCTCGTTAAACGCTACAACGTCAAACAAAAAACCGTGGCTCCAGGCAATATCGAGATGACGCTTGAAATCCGCCTCCGCGATGGAGAAGGCCGGTTTGTCAATCAGATCTCCGAACTCAGCGGGGTGAAAAATACCATTCTGATCAGCTATAACGGCGATTATGTATCCTAAAACGAGGTGACGAAGATGAAGAGGAAAGGAAGACTTTCAAAGCTTCTTCTATCCTTATGCTCGCTGCTGCTGATCTTTGGACTAGCTGCCTGCAATGGTACGGTTCAAAACAAGGACACCGGAAACACGGCGGTATCGAAGGAAGAACAGAAGCTGGATGAGGAGGTTTTTCCCAAGGATAAGGTCGTCGACGTCAAAATCACGATCGATGAAGAAGATTTTCAGGACATGCTGGACAATGCCAGCGCAGAGGAATACAAAACGGCTTCGGTCGATTACAACGGCAAGCATTTTGACAATATCGGCATCCGGACCAAAGGCAATTTGAGCTTGCGCAGCGTCGTGCAAATGCCGGATTCGGACCGATACAGCTTTAAGCTGTCTTTTGACGAATATCTCAATCAGACTTTGGACGGCATCAGCAAAATAAACCTGAACAACAATTACAGCGACGCCACCTCCATGCGCGAATTTCTGACCTACGAGTTGGCGGAAGAGATGGGGCTTCCCACGCCGAAGTATTCGTTCGTTAATGTCTACGTCAACGACGAGCTCTGGGGCTTCTATCTTGCCGTTGAGCAAATCGGCGACGCGTATTTGAACCGGCACTTCGGAAACGCCTACGGAGCACTTTACAAGGGCGAAATGACCGGAAACGGCAGCGACCTGGCCTGGCTCGGCGACGATCCCGATTTATATACCGGGCTGGCGCTGAAGTCGGACACGACGAACGACGACGTGTTGATCGATATGCTCGATGAGCTGAACAACGGTTCGGATTATGAAAAAGTGCTGGACGTGGAAGAATCGCTCGGTTATATCGCCCTGAATGTGCTCACCAACAATAGCGACAGTTACATCGGCGGGAATAAGCAGAACTACTACTTGTATGAGGACAACGGCGTATTTTCCGTGCTGCCTTGGGATTACAACATGGCGTTCGGCGGCATGGGCGGCGGTGGCGGCATGGGCGGCGGATTTGGCGGCGCCGGCCGCAACAAGCCTGACGCCACGGGTGCCAGCAATGCCGATGAGGCAGGAGCAGATACCGGCGTGAGGAAAACTGAAGCAGTGGCAGCCCCTGGGGGCAGAGGCGGCAGCAGTCTGCTGATCGATGAACCGACGCAAGGCGCAGTTGCCGAACGGCCGCTGGTAGCGAAACTGTTGGCCGTCGAAGATTATAAGGATTTGTACCACTCCATCCTTCAGAAAGCGGTGGACGGCTTCCTTGCAGACGATACCTTTTCGGCCCGCGTCAACGAAGTGTATGAAATGATCTCTTCCTATGTGGAATCAGATCCTAGACCCTTCTATACGTATGAAGAGTTTGAACAGGCTGTTCCCAAACTGATCTCCACCAACGCCTCCCAAGTGAAGAACATATCCCAACAGTTGGACGCCACGCTTCCGTCTTCCGGAGACGGTTCCGGCAGCGGCGGTGGATTTGGCGGCGGGATGGGCGGTGGCAGAGGCGGAGACGACCGCGGCGCTTTCGGGGCCGGGGGCGCTCAAGCCGGACAAGCGCAAGGCGCTGCAACTGCCGGCCAAGATAATGCAACCGGCGGCGGGAACGAAGCGGCGGACGCCGCTGGAGGCGGACAAGCCCCGCAAGTAGCGGCGGGCGGAGACGCCAGCACTCAGGCTCCGCAGGACGGTGAAGGCGGCCAGATTCCCGGCGGGCAACCGCCTGGCGGTGCTGACGGCCAAGTGCCCCCAGCGCCGCCGGATGCTGCCGCTAACGCCAAGGGCAACGCGGACAGTCAGGCACAGCAAGGAGCGGACGGTGACCAATGGGGCCGAGGTGGCGAATTTGGCGGCGGCGGTCCGACGGGCTTGAATGTTGGCCCCGGCGGATTCGGCCAAGGAAACGAGCGACAGGTGCAAACTAATCCCCATGAAGCTGTTACTGCAGGTATATCCCTGCTGATTCTGCTGCTCGCCTGCGTATTCATTATCTTTTTCAAAAGAAGACGTTTGTGATTTTGAAGTAACCGTCAGCGGTGTCCGATGAACTCCCTGACGGTTTTTTGCATACATGAGGGAATGTACAACCACTCTGAACTTTCCTTTCCTGTAAAAGTGCAGCTTTTTCAAGGTTTTTTAATAAAAACAGGTAATCTGCTGAATTTGTGCAGTATTTTTACGCACAGAACGGCATTTGTCTGGACTAAACTGAAAATTCATGCATTTTCGCAGGATTTTAGTTAGATAAGGAGCTCTACTGCTCCAATTGATGTACTTTTGCAGGATTTACCTCGTTCTATCTGGCACAATTGTGGAAAAAATGGGGCGAGAATTCCGAACAATTGATTGTGTTTCCGTTTATGCCGGCTGTATCGATTTACTCTGACAATCCGGATGGTCATTCCGTTGAACTGATTGCCATGCTGGAAGATACTCCGCGACCCGAACTGGAGTTGATACTTTGGAAGGACTGGGAGAAGCTTCATGCGAGGGAGTTTCCACTGATACAGGAAAATTGAGACTTAATTGCTAGGTTAGCGTGAGCATAAAAAAGAACCCCCGAGAGGGTTCTTTTTTATAGCATTATGCCGCCAAGCGGTTCCACCATTTGGTACTTTGCAACCCATAAGCCGATGAATCCAAGGTCTGCCCCTCTTCTGCCAAGACACCCGGATTCGCCGTATTACCCTGTTCCGTTTCAGTCTGGGGGTCTATTTCCACCGGAACATTCGGCTCTGCCGGAGCATCGGGTACTATTATGGAATCAAGCCCGGTCGGAGTATCCGACGCTGGAGCGGATGCCGGAGCGCCCGGTTGGATGTTACCAGAACCCATGTAGGTCCACGTTCCAGCGTTGAAGTAATAATTTTTCCCGTTGTTGCTGTCCCATTGTCCATTTCCGTTATTGAAACAAGCCTCCATACGGGTGGCATCACCAATAACGACCGTAAGCTTGCTGTATCCCGTCACTTCCGAGGCTTCCATCGCTACCCCCGGCGCGGCTGTCCACGCACCGCCTTCAGGACGGTAATGCAAGTAAGGTGTGCCGAAGCCATGCTTATAGTACACCGTCACCGTATTGGTAGCTGTCGGATTAGGTGCTCCTTCGACGATCTGACCATTGCCTTTGTAAGTCCATGTACCCGTACCAAAGAAATAATTCCTCTGATTGTTGCTGTCCCACTGTCCGTTCCCGCTATTAAAACAAGCCTCTAAACGGGTTGCCGTTCCGATATCAATCGTCAGCTTGCTGTATCCGGGAACTTCGGAAGTTTCCATTGCCACTCCCGGCGCAGACGTCCATGTACCTCCTTCCGGACGGTAATGCATGTAAGGTGTGTTAAAGCCATGCTTATAGTACACCGTCACTTTGTTTCCGCCCGTTCCGGCAGGCGCGGTAGTTACTTCCAATACTTCACTTGGATCCGACTCATTGTTGGCGGCATCCCGGGCTTTAACGGTATATAAATACGCCGTTTCCGGAGAAAGTCCCGTATCCGTAAAAGTGGTGGCCGCGGAGCTGCCGACTTTGGCCCCATTCCGGTAAATATCATATCCGGTTACCGCGATATTATCGGTCGCAGCATCCCAGGCCAAAGTAACACTCTTATCGGTCGCCCCTGTGGAGCGCAAGTTTCCGGGTGCCGTTGGCGCGATCGTATCTCCTCCCCCATCCGGATTGGATTCATGCCAAGTTCCGTCATACCACCCTTCGGCGCTTCTTGCGAATCCCGGCTGACTTTGCCCCGGATTTTGCTTGCCGCTTCCGTCACGGAAGATCACCGAGACGCTGTCAACGCCATCGATCTTATAGGAATACCAATCCCCGGTTTCTTTGACCATGACCGGTGCAGTAGCCCAGGTCGGCTCGGTCACTTTAGGCGAAGTACCGTAATAGTACAAGTACGGGCTCCCCCAGTCTGCCGGTTTCTTAAAGTGAATCGTCAGTCCGGCATTAGGATCCTTCTTGGTGTATTTGTACTGCTGCGTCGATACCCCTTCCTCATTTTCTGCGTACAATCTCAATGTAGTAAAGTCATCGAAATTCATATCTTCACCGATTGTAATTTCGGTTCCGTCCGTGAAGCTGATTCCTTGCTCCGGAGTACTGCCGTCCAAGGTATATTTCCCGCTATCCGCCTTGTTCAAACGAAGCGTAATCTTCAAAGTCTCCGTCTTAAAGGTCCCGCCGGCAGGTGAGGCCGATAGGATCGGGAGCTTGGTTTCCGCTCCTTGCTCGATTAATATCAATCCGTTCGCCCCTGGCGTAAAGGTCGCAATGCCGCCGCTTACAAGGGTCTCATTACCGGTGTAGACGTCACGGACCATGGTGCCGTCAGGGAATGTCGAAGCTACGTTCACATTCGTTGATCCCGCTGCGCCTACAACGATGACCACCTTATCTTCGATTCCGTTCTTGCTATACGCCCGTTTAAACGTGTAAGGGCTGTCACTGATTTTTTCATGGCTGCCCGCCCCCACGGCGATATGATTGTTCCGGAACTGGCCTACCTTTTGCCAATGTGACAATACAGTCTGATTCAAGTTGTTCCAGTCCATCGACGAACGCGTTCCTTGCTGCGGATCGGAACCCGTCGCGCCAAAAGCTCTGGCCGATTCATCGCCATAGAACGTCTGAACGCCGCCAGGCAGAAGAAGCAGAGCCGTGCCGGCTTGTATTAATCGGCTTCGGTCGTACAACCGCGTATCATGCGAAGAAATATAGCTCAGAACATTAAAGTTTGGATCGCTATTGATTTTGGAGGCATAATCCGCATAGATCCCTTCCAGCGAATTGATATTGGCATCCTGGAACGAGAAATTGATGATCGAGTCAAATCCGTTATTGAAATACTCGCTTTTCCCTACCCCATGGCCCCATACTTCACCGGTCATCCAAAAGTTGTCCGTCCAGTCCGCGCCCGGCTTATCGGGATTCTTTTGTCGCCATCTTTCGAGCGCGGCGCTGCTCTCGTTTTTAAGCTGTTTCCACCGGTTTAATTCCACATGCTTTGCCGTATCCGCCCGGAATCCGTCAATCCCGAACTCTTCCACCCAAGCCGCCAGCCACTTGCTCACGTAGTCGGCCGGAGCCACGCCCAAGTCTTTGCGCAAGTTTTTGGCCGAGGGAACAATCCATGGCTCGTATCCGCCGGTCTCCTTCCCCCACTTCGTTTGCAGGAGCGGAGGAAGACCGATGCTGTTCGTCACATTGGTGCGGAAATCCGGTAAGCTGCCTACGCACTGCGTCAAATCGCTACCGCCGCAGCTTTCATAACCGGCGATGCCGGCACGCACCCATCCGCCCCACCATTTGGACCAAGCGGAGGAATCGTTATAGTTAATAATGTCATGGTAGCTGTGCCAGGTCTGACCGCTGCCCGGCGTCCAGCCGGCACCGATGCCGTTCCTTGCGCCAAAGCTATATTCCTCCATATCCTTCAAGGTTGCATAGCCCGGGTGGTTCATAATCACGTCTAGCACGACCCGAATTCCCTTTGCATGGGCCGTATCTACGAATTCGCGCATCTCTTCTACAGTGCCCATGTTTTTGTCCATCGTAGTATAATCAAGTGCATAATATCCGTGAAAACCATAGTGCGCAAAGTCCCCGCCAGTTCCTCCGCCGACCCAGCCATGCATCTGCTCATACGGTGCCGTAATCCAGATTGCATTCGTGCCAAGCTCGGTAAAGTATCCTTCGTTCAGCTTCTGTGTAAGCCCTTTCAAGTCGCCGCCATGGAAAGTACCTATATTTTTCCCTGTCGCATCGACGCTTGGTCTGCCGTAGGAATTGTTATTACCGGGGTTTCCGTCCTTAAAACGATCCGTCATTACAAAATACACGTTAGCGTTATCCCAACTGAATGGTTTATTTGTAAGCTCAGGTAAATCCCCTGCTGCTGCAGCGGCTTTTTGAGGCTGAAGGGCCGGTAAGACATAGATGGAGGTGACCAGAAAAACAAGGCTAAGAAATAGGGAAGTAATCCGTGTAAATCTTCTTATCACGTTATTGACTCCTCTCAAAATTTAATGCAAACGTTTGAATTTTTGTAAAAAATCGTACCGCCTTGACTAATTCAGATCAGTATTTCGCTATCATGTCATATGCAAACGTTTGAATTTTTTCTTTGATAAATCCCCCCCTTTTTTCTTATGTACACCTTCGCAACTTTCAAAGCAAGATTGTAAGCACTTACATCTTTAATCATGTTAATTTTGTTTAATATTGGAAGATGTTCAAACAAATTGTATCAGATACTCCCTCCCTCTGTATACATTTTTTACAGGAACAGGACATCCACATCCAAAAACAGGAATAAAGTCGGATTGTTTAAAAAGCCTCTCTTTGGTTAATAGTAAACGACAAGCAAATTAATAACTAAGAGGTGATACAAAATGGGTTTCTTATGGTCTTTAATCATTGGTGGCGTAATCGGATGGCTTGCAGGTCTAATTATGGGCAGAGATATCCCCGGCGGTATCATCGGGAATATCATTGCAGGTTTTATCGGGGCCTGGCTGGGCAGCATGATTTTAGGTAATTGGGGGCCGGTAATCGGTGACTTCTACTTCATTCCGGCGTTGATCGGCGCGGTCGTTCTAGTATTTATCGTGAGCCTGATTATGGGTTCGATGAGACGAGGACGCTCGTAAGAATACTTTGAACAATAAAAGAACCGCCCCAGGGCGGTTCTTTTATTGTTTATATCTCTCAAGCCGTCTCGTCCCGATACTCCGAAGGTGTCATTCCGGTGACCTTCTTAAATACCTGAGTAAAATAACGCGGATCCTGGTAACCTACCAAAGGAGCGATCTGGTACACTTTAACCTGGCTATTCTTCAAAATATATTTAGCTTTTTCAATCCGGCACTGAGTTAAATATTCCAAAAAAGTGTAGCCGGTCACTTGCTTGAACAACATGCAGAAATGACTGATACTGAGATCCGCAATTTCGGAAACTTCTTCGATGCTGAGATCCTTGTGGTAATTATTAGAAATGTATTCTTGCGTTTTAGCGATAACCTTATTGATATTTTCTTTGGGCTGGGACTCCTTGCTTTCCCGGATCCAGTTCCCGAGACTGAATTTGAGTACCCCGATCATCTCGCTCAAGGTGCCCAGAGAATGGAGTTCCTGCAGCAACCCTTCAAGCGACCATTCCAATAACAGTCTCATTTGCTCGAATTCGCGGTATAGCACGACCGATAATTCTACGATCATCCGTTCCGCAGTTTCTTTGGTGAAAGCCTGGGTTTCGATATATGTTTTCGTCTCGTCCAGCAGGATCAGCAGACGTTCATTGTCCAGCGTACGAATGCATTCAAGCATTTTGGCTTCAAGATGTTTCGGGTACCTGGCTTCCCGGGTTGCTCCCAGTTCCGGTGCCGGATCCACGAATACGCCTTCCCGGTCGCTATAAAAGCGCTGATATAACGCATTCACTGCGCTCTTGTATGCTTCGCTCAACTGCTCGATGCCTTCCGCCGATTGGCTGAACCCAATAGAACAGGACAGCTTGGTATTGATTTTGATTTGCTGGATAATATCGTTTCCCAAACTTTCTCTCCGGTCTCTTAAAGACCCCGGAAACAACATAACCCATTCTCCGCTATGAAAAGGAAACACCGTCAGCGCCCCATGGGCCAGGGACCATTCGCTTAAGATGTTACGGATCGCAAACAGCCACAGCCTTCTCTCTTCCATAGACCAGTTTTCGTACAATTTCATATAGTGATCCAACTGGAGAACCGCTACAAAATAGTCCTCCTGAAATTCGCTGCTTTCCAGCCACTGCATATGCCGCAAGTGATTATCGCTAGGATTGCCCTCTAAAAATTCCGCGAACATCCGCTCTCTCGCCAGCATGGATAGGACTTGTACCGAATGAAGCAACTTGTCGTTTTCCGACTGTTTTTCCAGAGTCTTTTTGGCCCGCAGGATCATCTCAATCAGCTCGTCATGGTCGATCGGTTTGAGCAGATAGTCAAACGCGCCTTCCCGCAGCGCTTCCCTGGCGTATTCAAATTCCCCGTATCCGCTGATAAAAATAAACAACCGCTTGGCGTTCTCCGCCACCACTTCCTTCATCAGGCTAATCCCGTCAAGACCCGGCATGCGGATATCGCTGATGATCATATGCGGAGAAAGCTCGCGGACCAGCTTGAGCGCATCCTCCCCGTTCCTCGCTTCGCCCACGATTTCCAAATCCAGCTCATTCCACGGAATGGCCACCTTCAAGCTGCGCAAAATAATCGGCTCGTCATCGACGAGTATAACCTGGTATTTCGCCTCTTTGGTTTCCATAAGACTCCTCACCTCCTGACCCTTGATCATCCGGCAGTAAACTATTTCGCTGCTTCCAATATTGCTTTGAGGCCGCTTGTATTTGATCCAAAGCTACGTTCGGCGCTATCTCGCCGGAGATAATCTCTTCTATGACCTTCAAGTAGGTTTTATTCACTTCTGGCGACAATACATTGTCGTAAGCAAGGAAAATACTTTCGCTTTGTTCCATTAATCGCACCACCTGCTCAAAGACGGGACCTGTTTTTTCGGAGTCGAAAGAGATTTCCATCGAAGGGATGCGAAGCCCTTCATACACGATCCGCCTCTGGATTTCCTCGGTGTAAAAAGCTTGCATGAGTTCCAATGCAGCTTCCCGCTTAACCTCGTCCAGATTCGAGGAAAGCGCAATTCCGATCGTATAGCCGCCCGCCATCGAGCCTTGCTGATCCGGAGACAGCGTAGGAAACGGAATCACGCCCACCCGGTTCGGAAAATCATCCGGTTCCTCCCCATTGTGGAACAGATTGATATCCCAACTCCCGTTTACGTACATGGCGGCTTTACCGGAAGTAAACAACCCGATCGCTTCTTCGGTGGACAGATCGTTAGCAGGTTCGCTGAATGCTCCTACAGATACCCAGTTTTTAAAATGCATAAACGCCTGTAGATAAGCGCTGTTGTTGAAACTTTCATCCTCATCGCCTCGGGCAAGTGCATTGATCATCTCGGGACCGGCGTAACGGTCCATGAAATAATGGGCAAAAATCGCAGCCGGCCAGCGCTCCTCATTACCGAGCGCAAAAGCAATGTACCCTTTTTCCTTCAACAGTTTCACCGCGGCATCCATTTCATCAAGCGTTTTGGGCGGTGAGATGCCCAACCTTGCGAAAATTTCTTTGTTATAATAGAGCGGCTCTGCGTGGCCCTCCAAAGGTAAGCCGTAAATGCGGTCATCATAGGTCCATAAATGAAGATCCTGGAATTTCCCCTTCAAGCCGTTATCCTGGACGAAATCCGTTAAATCCATTAAGCGATTGGATCGTACATAAGGCTCTATTTCACCACCGCCGAACAGTACGAACATATCCGGCGCCGTGCCCGTCACCATTTCGCCCTTAAGCTTTTGTTCACGGTGAACGGTTTGATCTACCCCCTCGAAATTCACCTTTACGTTGGGGTGGGATTTTTGAAATGAATCTACCACTTCTTCAAAAATGTGCAGCATCTTCCGGTCATGTTCCTTAATCCAGAAATGACGAAAAGTCAGCGTAATCTTCTCGGTCTGTTTCTCTTCAATCGGTTCGCTGCCGTTTAATGAGATAATCAATACCGAGATGCCGAGCACCACGGCATACATGACAATCCAGCCCCAATTCACAAACCATTTCACAGTTGTCTTCCCCCCTTTAAGTAATGATCTTCGGAATTCGGATTCGGATGATGGACCCGAAGCCGGGGGAAGAACATATCATGATGCCGTAATAACCGCCGAATCGGATGCTTAACCGCTCATGGACATTTTTCAGGCCAACTCCGTTCTCCCGGTATTTCTTCAAGTTGTTGCGGTCCTTGCTCCACAAATGCATCAGCGTCTCCTGATCGAATCCCGGACCGTTGTCCATGACATCAATGAGGATATCCCTGTCTCCGTCCCGGGCGGTAATCGAAATGAAACCTCTGCCCTCCATAGGTTCGATAGCATGATAAAGCGCGTTTTCGACGATAGGCTGTACGATAAGCTTTTGCGTCTTGTAATACTTCAGCGATTCCGGAATTTCGATTTGATAGGAAAACTTGTCTTCAAACCGGAACTTCTGAATATCCAAGTAATGCCGGACATGATCCATTTCCATGGATAAAGGAATCAACTGCTGGTTTTCGCTGATACTGATCCGCAGCAGCTTACCTAGCGACACCACCATTTTACTGATATCCCTGTTTCCTTGAAGCACAGCCATCGAATTAATCGATTCCAACGAATTATAAATAAAGTGAGGATTGATCTGCGCGACCAGCGCCTGCAACTCCACCTCTTTTTTTCGTGCCTGCTCTACCTGCACCTGTTCGATCAACTCGGAAATTTGCGTGCTCATCCGGTTGAAGCCGTCCATCAGCAAATCGGTCTCGTCCTCAGCCCGCACCATGGGCGGAATGGGCACAAAAATCCCTTGCTGCACCCGTTTCATCCCGTTAACGGCGCCGATGATGCTCCGGACCAGTCTTCGCACAAAATAACGGTCGAACAAAAACGCCGAAATCAAGGAGACCAGCACAAGAATCACGGCGATATTGCGAATATTATTCGACTCCGACGCAATCAGCTTGCTTGGGGTAATCGCTACCAGATACCAGTCCTTGTTATGGGAAGGCAAATAAGTAATCAACGATTTCTCGCCCAAATATTTATCCACATAATATCCTTTTCCGTTCATTTCAACATCGCTCAGAAAAGGAAAGTCCGTACGTTCCCCAATATGCTCGCCCGATTTGTCAAATACGATATTTCCCTGTTTATTGACAAGCAAAATATCCCCCTGTTTAAGCATGGCGGCATCCCAAAACACTTGATCCAAAATATCCGGCTTTACGTAAATCACGAGCGCTCCGATATCTTCCAGCGAATAATAATCTTTGACGATGCGTGCCTGGATCAAAACCGGCTTCCCCGTGGAGGCGCTGCCATTTTCGCCCGGGCCGATCCAGATCGGACGCCCTTCCGCGGCTTTCATCGCCTCATACCAGTCTTGATGGCTTAACGAATCGAATGTCATCACTTCATTGTATTGGTATATCAATTTGTCTTTCGAGTAAAGTCCGAATGAGCTAATCATCGGGTGATCGATAGATTTGTTAATATCTTGTCTTTGGTCGTAGGTGACGACAAATGTAGGCTCCTTCAAGGTCTCTTGAATGACCGGTTGTGTTATCGCCGAGTTCGAGTTGGTCGTTATTTCGTTCAAAGCATATTTCAGCTTGCGGTCCGTTTCCAGCAAGGAAACCCAATAGAAGTTGGTTGATTTTTTCTCCATGGCATTGGAAAAGCTGAAATACGAAATCGAGCCCATCAAAATAACCGGAATAAACACAAGAAGAATAATAGCCAGCAAGATTTTCCGACGGAGCTTCATTAGCGCCCTCCCTCCACAATCTCCTATCTCTATTATTCTTCATTATGCTTCTTATTTCCTTGCGGTGCTATGATTTAGACCGCCTAACTTTTTATCGCTCCGGAAGTGAGGCCTGCAATCACCCAGCGGCTGAACAACAGGAAGACGATAAGCAGCGGCAATGTCGCCGTAAAGGTGGCCGACATGATCATTCCGAAGTCCAAACCGTCCTTGTTGGTGAACAACTGCTGCAATGCGATTTGAATCGTGTAGTTTTCTTTGTTTTTCAGCACAACCAGCGGCCAAAAGAAGTCATTCCAAACGTTCATAAAGTTCAAAATCCCGAGGGTTGCCATAGCCGGCGTTACGACCGGAATAGCGATATTCCAGAAGATCCGGAAATGTCCGCCTCCGTCGATCCGTCCTGCTTCAATGAGTTCGGAGTGGACCGCCGAGGAAATATATTGACGCATCCAGAATATTCCGAATGCATTGACCATGGCCGGAACGATCAGTGCTTTGTAGCTGTCGATCCAGTGCAATTTAGCCATAATGACGTACTGAGGAAGTACGCTCAATTGTGCCGGTACAAGCATCGTCCCGATGACAAAGACAAATAGTACTTTTTTAAGCGGGAACTCGTATTTGGCAAAAGCGTAGCCTGCCAGTGTACAAAGGAATACGACTGAAACGGTTACCGCCGAAGAAACAACGACCGAATTGATCAGTGCCCGGAAAAACTCTGTCCGTTCTAAAACGCGCGAGAAATTGTCGAAAAACTCCAGTCCCGGCGCCAATAGCGGTGGCATTTGAAATGCTGCATCTTTATCATTCGTAGCGACGACGAACATCCAGTAAAATGGAAATATGGAAACGATAGCCCCGATAATCAGAGCAAGGTAAAAGAAAAACTTCGCGATCATTCCCGGCTCATCCGGTTTTTTCCTGCGTAATGCGACTGTACTCATGCTTTTCCCCCCCCTGTGTCTCCGCCCATACGGCTAGATAGCATCATATTAAGTAAGGAGAAAAGAATTGTGGCGAACAACAGCAGAACCGCCGTGGCAGCCGCCGTGCCGAAGAATCCGTTTTTAAACGCTTCATTGTACAGGTAGGTCACCATTGTAACGCCTTCCTGACGTGTGGAACCCGTACCGGATTGTCCAAGGAAAACATAAGGTTCCGTAAACAGTTGGAGTGCCCCGATGGTCGAAACCAGCGTAACGAAAAGGATAAAAGGCCTCAATAACGGGAGTGTAATATAAATTAATTGCTGCCCACGAGTCGCACCGTCAATTCTGGCCGCTTCATAAATATCCGTTGGAATACTTTGCAGACCAGACAGGAAAATAATCGCGTTATATCCCATCCAACGCCACATAACCATCGTGGAAATAGCAATTTTAACGCCCCACCATCCCGAGTTGAAAGGAACGCTATCCAAGCCGAAGGAGTTCAGAATCCAGTTTACCATCCCGTTGTTGCCAAACATGGTACTGAAGACCAGCGTAACGGCAACGATCGAAGTGATGTTCGGCATAAAATAGAAAATCCGGAACGTATTCTTGAACCTGTTCATGGCTGAATTCAGCATGACCGCTACGAAAAGCGCCAGGATAAGCTGCGGTACAGTCCCCATAAGGGCCATGATGAGCGTATTACTGAAAGAGATCCAGAACGTCGGATCGCCGGTAATCAACTCGTAGTTTTTGAAGCCGACATATTTCATCGGTCCGAGCGCGTCCCATTTGAAGAAGGACAGGTAAATCGTAAACAGAATCGGATACAGTCCGAAGATGGCGAAAAGGAGAAAAAATGGCGAGATAAACGTATAAGCCGTTAGCTGGCTTCGCCTTCTCTCCGTCCAGTAAGGCCGTTTCGGCGGAATTTGCTGGGCTGGGGTAGCTGTAACTGTGTCAGCCATGAATGCACCTCCAGGAAGTAATTGATAAATCCGAATTCGCAGGAGATGATCGCCCTGCGAATTCGGATGTTGGATTCATATATTAGAATCTCTTGGTCTAGCTGCGATCAACGAGCGCCTTGATTTGTTTCATAGCGCTATCCCATTCTTTTTGCGGATCCGCTTTTTTCTCAAGGACGTTCTTGAGCGCGTTTTTGATAATGGTATCGGCTTGGTCATGAAGCGGTCCGTAATAAATCGGTTTTACGGACTGGGCCGCTTTCGCGTAAGCTTCGGATGTAACCTGACCAGCGAAGAATTCGTCTCCTTCTTCCGTGAAAGCCGGATCTTCATAAATGGCCGGAATGGTTGGGAACAAACCGCTGTCTTCGAACGATTTCATTTGGTTTTCTTTATTCAGAACCCAAGAGATGAATTCATATGCTTCTTTTGGATGTTTCCCCTCTTTAGGCAGCGTCAGGAAGGAACCACCCCAGTTACCTGCGCCTTCAGGCATTTGAGCGATTTGCCATTTGCCTGCGGAATCTTTTGCGTTTTTGATTGTACCAGCGATCCAAGCAGGGCCAAGCATAACGCCGAAATCGCCCTTATTGATCGCATTTTGCCATTCAGGAGCCCAGAGTACATAGTTCCCGATCCAGCCTTCTTGAATGCCCTTAACCGTAAAGTCATACGCTTTCTTTACTTGCGGGTTGTCAGCTCCAATAAAGGAACCGTCTTCCTTATTGAAATAAATTTGGCCGTCGGATTGGTCACGCAAGCCATTGTAGACGAGGTCTGTCAAGTCTGCGAACGGTTTACCGGTTTTATCCTTGAAAGCTTTGGCAACGGTTGCAAACTTATCCCAAGAGTCGATTGCAGCGCTGAATCCGTCCGGATCTGTAGGTAACCCGGCTTTTTCAGCCAAGTCCGTACGGTAGTAAACTACAGTTGGACCGATGTCTGTAGGAAGGCCCAGTTGAACGCTACCGTCTAACGAAGTAACTTGTTTCCATTTCCAGTCGAGATAGTTAGCCTCGATATCTTTTGCACCTAGATCATACAAGTTGTAGAACTTGTCGGTGTTGTTGATAAAGCGTTCAACGAAGGCGATTTCAAGTTGGAAAATGTCGGGAGCGCCTGATCCCGCGGACAACGCTGTTGTCAGATTGTTGTGATGAGCCGTTTGGTCGGCCGTGTTCTGGAATTTGAAGGTAACGTTAGGATGTTCTTTCGTATATTCCTTAGCAAGATCCTCGTAGTTCGTTACACCCAGCGACCAAAAAGTAAGCTCGACTTTTTCCGCCGGTTCAGTCCCAGCGTCATTCGTTTTTTCACCATCGTTGGTCGTGGTAGCTGCAGGTGCGTTTCCGCCATTGTTAGCCGTTTTGTTGTTTCCTCCGCACGCAGCCAAGGAAGCAATCATCAGAACAGCTATCAGCAGAATCGCCCAAGGTTTGGTTCTCTTCATTGCTTAATAACCCCTTTCTAAAACTCTTATTTTCATTATTAGTCTAATGGAAACGCTTTGAACTTTTGAGGAGGCAATATTGCGATTTATGGTGGGAATTTTTATGATTGAAAATAAAAAAACCGATCCTCTCACCCTTGGCGGGCGAAAAGATCGGCTATATTTTAAATATGATATCCCCTACAACAATCCGGCTACTTCACCCTGTTCATTGAGATGAATGCGCTCCGCCGCAGGGACTTCTGGCAGTCCGGGCATAGTAACCACATTTCCGGTATGCACGACGACAAAACCTGCACCCGCCGACAATGTCACGTCCCGAACCTGTACGGTAAAGTCTTGCGGTGCCCCAAGTAATTTACCTTGATCGGAAAAGGAGTATGGCGTCTTCGCCATGCATACGGGCAGATGACCGAAGCCCTGGTGCTCTAGATCACGGATTTTGGTCTCGGCTTTAAGCGTGAGTTTAATGCCGTCGCCCCGGTAAATTTCCTTCACAATGATTTCTATTTTTGCTTTGATGTCTAAGCCATCGGGGTACAGCGGCGAGAAGCAGGAGTCTTCCCGCTGGAGCATGTCCCGCAGCGTCTTCGCCATTTGTTCTCCGCCCCGGCCTCCATTCGCCCATACATCGGAAATTTCCGCTTGAACGCCTAACTGGCGGCATTCCTCCATAATAAACGAAACTTCCTCCTCCGCATCGTTAGCAAAATGGTTAATCGCCACCATCACCGGTACGCCAAATTTCCGAATATTCTCAAGGTGCCTAGCAGCGTTTAGCATGCCCTTTTGTAATGCTTCCATGTTTGGTCGATCAAGTTCAGTCTTAACGACGCCTCCGTTATATTTCAGCGCCTTAACCGTAACTACCAATACCGCGGCATCCGGCTTTAACCCGGCTTGCCGGCATTTAATATCAAAAAATTTCTCCGCGCCAAGATCAGCTCCGAATCCGGCCTCCGTCACTACGATATCAGCCAGTTTCAGCGCGGTTTTGGTGCCGATGACACTGCTGCAGCCATGGGCGATGTTCGCAAACGGCCCGCCGTGGACGATCGCCGGCGTTCCTTCGGCCGTCTGCACTAAATTGGGCTTGAGCGCCTCCTTCAGCAGCACGGTCATCGCATCCACGGCGCCAATTTGCTCGGCGGTAACCGCCTCATCGGACATCGTGAAAGCGACGACCATTCGGCCGAGGCGTTCTCTCAGGTCTTGTCGATTCTCACTGAGACATAGCACCGCCATGACTTCGGAAGCCGTCGTGATCATAAACCCGGATTCATGTACATTCCCGTTCCCTTCGCCGAGTCCAACGACGATTTGCCGCAAGCTCCGATCGTTCATGTCCATCGCCCGTTTCCACAAAATCCGGTTTGCGTCGATTTGCAGCGCATTCCCTTGAAATATATGGTTGTCGATCATGGCCGCTAACAGATTATGTGCCGAGGTGATCGCGTGCAAATCGCCCGTAAAATGCAAATTTATATCCTCGGACGGCATCAGCTGTGCTTTATTACTGCCCGTCGCCCCACCCTTCATGCCGAAGCATGGGCCTAACGACGGCTCCCTCAGCGCGGCAATCGTCGGTACGCCGATCGCGTTGAGCGATTGTGCGAGCCCAATCGTGGTCAGCGTTTTCCCTTCCCCCGCAGGCGTAGGATTCATCGCGGTCACCAGCACTAATTTGCCGTCGGGCCGCTTCTCTAAATCCTGGCGCAGGCTTAAATCTAATTTGCCTTTATAACGGCCGTACATATCAAGATATTTCTCCGCAATCCCGAATGATTCTGCCACTTCCAAAATTGGTTTCATTGCTGTTCAGCTACCTCCAGCTATAACATTCCTGTAATCTAAAGAAAATTCAAACTCTATTGTACATGAAGTAGCTGGGAATATACGTGACGGAATTGACAATCCTAGCCATTAAATGGGCTCTGCAAATATACAGGATAGAGTGCATTCCTCTATCCTGTTGATTTATTATCGTGGGTTGCATACTGCTTCCACGTTGTTTCGAGCGATTCGGTTGATTTAAGCAACGTGATCGTATAGATGTCTCGTTCCTCCTCATTATGGAGGGCGGAAGTATTAAATTGCTCTACCTTTTTCCCGTCTTTCATAACCAGAATATCTGCACACAATCCGGGTACAAGCGAGAGATCATGGGTAATGAAAAGAAGGGACAGTCCCCGTTCCTTCTGAATGGACATAAGCAGTTCTATCATTTGCTGCTGTAATACAATATCAAGGCTCGCGACAATTTCATCACAGATCAATAGTTTAGGACTAATGATCAGGGCTTTTGCCAAGCAGGCTCTTTGATACTGCCCCCCGCTTAATTTACCCGGCCGATGTTTAAGAAGATCCCTATGAAGACCCACTTTGTTCAGATATTCCAGAATTTTGTCTCTACGCTCCCTTCTTTTCAAGTTTGTAAAGTTAATTAAGGGTTCTTCCAGACACCGGTACAGGCTCATCGCCGGATTTAGTGTTGAGGCTGTATTTTGAAACACAATCTGAATATCACTATACCATTCTTTATACGATTTGATTCCTTTGCGGGGCAAGCTTCGTTCGTTAAATAAAACCTGACCCGATGTCGGTTGTTTTAATGCCATAATAAGTTGGGCAAGCGTTGATTTACCGCTGCCGCTCTCACCTACGATCGCTAAGGATCCTCCATCCTCGATAACAAAATTGATATCGCTCAGAATAGGTCTTCCGTTGATTTCTTTACAAAGCCGTTGAACTTGGAGCATTTGGCGAATTGCCCCCTTTGCTAAGAATCCTTTGAGATCGATACCGGCACAATTGTTTGGTATATTCATGCTCCGGCCGCCCTAATATTCTCTCCGTACTTCCCTGCTCTATGATTTCTCCTGAACGCATAACCCCAATCGTGTCCGCTAGATAGCTGGAAAGGAGTAAATCATGAGTAATAAACAACATGCTCATTTTCAAATCCCAAATTAAATGCCGCAACAGGGATATAATTTCCGCTTGGGTGGTCACGTCAAGGGCACTCGTCGGCTCATCGGCGATGACGACCTCCGGTTTTGGCAAAAGCGCCATCGCGATCATTACGCGTTGATTCATTCCACCGCTCAGCTCATGAGAATAACTTTTCATCACCTGTGCGGTATCTTTCAAGAGCACGCGCGACAACATTTTCTCCGCTTGCTTCTCGGCTTCATATCTGGAAATCGGCAGGTGACTGCACATCAGATCGCTAAATTGCCTGCCGATGGGGATGGATGGATGCAATGCTTGTTCAGGATGTTGAAATATGGTACCGATGTGCTTCCCCCTGATTTGACGCCAGCTTTTTTTGGATAAAAGATTCAGGTTTTGGCCGCGAAAGAGGATATCGCCGGACATATGCAAATCGGCGGGAAGCATTCCTAAAATAGCTTTACTTGTCAGCGTTTTACCGCTTCCGCTTTCTCCTAACAAGCAATGGGTTTTCCCTGATTCCAGAGAAAAACTGCTGTCATGTACAAGCAGTTGCCCCTCTGCACTTCTAATGCTCAGATTTTTTATTTCTACTACGTCCATTTATTTCCCCTTCCTGAGCCGCTCGCCCACAATCTGAAACGAGCAGGCTGTTAGAAAAATCATTAAGCCCGGGAAAAAACCCATCCAAGGTGCAACTTGCAAATAATTTTTCCCATCCAGCAGCATAACTCCCCATTCAGGGGAAGGAGGCTGTGCACCAATTCCTAAGAAGGATAAACCGGATAAAGTCAAAATTACCTTGCTCACATCCAGGATCAGGATGGTTCCAATCTGCGGAGCGATATTGGGTATCATGTGTCTAATCATGGTCCTCATTCCAAATGATCCGCTTACCCTGCTTGCCATAATGTACGGCTCCTTTTTAACATCATGGATCAAACCTCGGATGAGTCTCACGTACTTGGCCCACCAAGAAAGAATAACCGCGAAATAAACATTCTCCATGCCAAAACCAAGAAAACCAACAACTACGATGGTGAGAAGGACACTCGGCAATGCGGTAAATATATCGGTTACACTCATCAGCAGCATATCAAGTTTATTCCCCCAGAAGGCGCTCAGTGTGCCGACGAAAAGTCCGATCAACATGACGATGCTGAGAACAACAAAAACAGGAAACACGGAGTCGCCGATCCCGTGTATCACGCGACTTAACAGGTCTCTCCCTAAATAATCCGTTCCAAATGGATGAGAGAAGCTTGGCGGAAGAAGCTTTTGTTCAAGATTTGTAAAGAACGGATCATAAGGTGAAAGCCATGATGCAGTGAGCCCCATAAAAAGGAGCATCGCAATAAATAACAGCGCGGCTGCCGAAAGCTTATTGACTCGAATGATATTCATCATATTTCCCACCTCTGCTTATCCAAATGAATACGCGGGTCGGCTAAGTAGTATAGAATGTCCGCCACAAAATTGAACACAAATATAAACGCGGCCACCAGAAGTACGCTCCCTTGAATAACCGGAAAATCACGGCGATAAATAGCCTCCAGCATATATTTACTGAACCCCGGAAAACTATAAATCGTCTCCGTGATGATGGAAGCTCCAAAAAAGCCCGGCAAACTAGTCGCCACCAACGTCAATACTGGAATGTACATAGAGCGAAGCAAATACGATGGATAAAAGATATAGGGACGTAAACCTCTAGCTCTTGCCGCTTCAATATAAAAGAATTTACTGTATTGAATGGTATATGACCGTATCATCCGGATAAAGTAAACACTTTGTACCAGGGAAATAGCCGTAATCGGAAGTACATAATGCAGCCCTGAAGAACTGCCGACAACCGGAAGAATGGGCCATAGAACACCAAAGGTATACATTAGAAGAATGGCCAGCCAATATAAGGGCACTGACAACCCTAAAATGGTTACCGAATAAACGACTCGATCAGGAATCGAGCCTTCATTTAATCCCAGCCAAATTCCAATCGGAATGGAAAATACCACCGTAATTAAAAAAGAGCCTGAAATGAGTCTGAACGTCGGCTCTAAACGGTTCATGATTTCATTTACCACCGGTTCCCCGGACATAAATGAATTTCCGAGTTCTCCTTGAAATATCTGAAATACCCAGACAAGATATTGCTGAATAAACGATTGATCAAGTCCCCATTGCTCCTGCAGATTAGCTACCAGCGATTGCTCCGGCCCCCCTCCGATTTCGAGCAGCATCATGGACGCCGGATCACCCGGCGCCAGACGCATTAATGTAAAAACAAACAAGGAAAACAAGACAAACATAAGCACGAGCATCAACAGACGATTGATGATTGAACGTAACATTACTGTGCTTCTTTCTTCAAATGATGCCATTTCAGCGGATTGTCTTCAATTGCATTGAAAGCAAAGCCGACAACATCGCGCTTATGAACAAAGGTTTGCTTCGTATAGTACATCGGTACCGACATAACTTCTTCATGCATGCGCAAAAACACTTGGTCGAATAGCGCCTGCTGCCTGTCGACAGAGACCGTGTCGGCAATCTGATCCAGCAGGTCCGACAATGGAGCGTCTTGAAAAGCAACACCCGGTGTAGATGACGAATTGTAGAATAAAGAGGACAGGAACCGGTACGGCAATTGCGCATCCGCATAAGTTCGATACATAAGAAGGTCGTAATCCTTGCTGCTCCATAACGTATCGTAGTAAGCCGCCCGTTCCTGATTCACAATGTCGACTTGGATACCTATCTGCTTCATGTTATCCTGAAAAATTTCAGCCATTTCCTTCCACTCCGGATATTCTTCGGTTTGAATAACTAGTCGAAGCTGTAAGGCACGTCCATCTTTCTCATAGAGATGGTTTTTCTCATTCCATGCATAACCCGAGGCTTCGATCAATGGTTTGGCTTTCCCCGGATCGTAAGAATAGAAAGGCTGATTATCATCCGTTACAAACGCAACTTTTTGTTGAAACAACCCTTTAACGGTTTCATCGGATCCGTTCCTATATTTACTGGTATCATTTCCATAATTAATGGCCTGGCGTATGTTCTTTTCCGACAGATCTGCATTGTTTTGGTTTAGAACTAAAAAATAGGACATGGTACTGGATCCTGTTTCTATCACAAACTTCTCGTTATTCTGAAAAACACTTAAACTTTCCGCGGGAACATTGCCAAGTTCCCCACCGGCAAGATCCACCTCTCCGGATTGAAGAGCTAACACCCTCGCCTGAGGATCGGTAATAACCTTAAAAACCAGTGAATATTCCGATGGATTTTCCGCCCAATAATACTCGTTAGCCACCAGTACGGTTTCGACCCCTTGTTTATAGCTGCCTATTTTCCAGGGGCCCGTTCCAATCGCTTGTTGAAAGGTTCCGTTCACATCTCCCGCAGGAGTTACCGAGTTTGGACTCATAATCCGGAATGGCCTAGCCTGACTAAGCTCATAAAGCACTTGAGTTGCGGTTTCTTTAAAAGTAAGCACGACCGTCGAATCATCGGGAGTTTCTATTGTTTTAAGCAAACGGGATATTTCAAGCGTAGCGTTCTCTTCCCTACTAATCGCTCTCTCCAAGGAAAACTTAACTGCTGCGGCATTCAATGGACTGCCGTCCGAGAATTTCACTTGTTCTTTCAGATGAAAACTGTAGATTTTTCCGTCATCAGAGACTTCCCAAGATTCAGCCAAGCTAGGGGCAAGTTTACCTTCCCCTTCATATTCCACAAGCGCATCATATACAGCGGCATGCGTATGTCGCGATCCATTGTAGGTTGCGGCATCAAGTTTATCCCCTTCAGCATCCTGCGTTACCGCAACAACGATTTGCTTGCTCTCTTCTTTGCTGGAAATGATGCTTTGTTCTTGGGAGCACCCCACAAGCAAAGCCAATATCAAAACAACTATAACACTGCATCCAGGTGTCCTAAACATCCTGCTCCTCCTAATTCTCTTCTATAATGTTTGCAATTAAACAGCTGCCATTGCCATTATCACTTGCATACTGAGTAATCTTTGTATATTATTAATCGTAATGATTACGTTTTGCAAGACATTTTTTTAAAACTAAAGGAGAACAGGCTAATGACTGAGCATAAACTGGCACAACAATACCGTGAGTATTGGGACAAAGGTGCGGCCGTCTATGATGAAATCGTGGATGCCGAATTTGCAACCGATAAATATGAACAATGGAACGCTATTTTAAGTAATCTTTTATCCGGAAAAAAGAATTTAAACATCCTTGATGTTGGAACGGGGCCTGGATTTTTCGGAGTTTTGCTTAGTCGTATGGGGCATCAGGTCACTGCCATTGATTCCTCGCCAGAAATGGTGGCAAGGGCTCATAAAAACGCGCAAAAATATAACTGCGATATAAAGATCATTAAGACGGATATTATAGAATATAAGCCGGAAGACACCTTTGATATCATCATTTCCAGGAATGTCACTTGGTTCTTATATAATCCTGTCGCCGCTTATCAAAATTGGTATGAGATGCTCAATGACGGGGGGCAAGCAATTATTTTTGACGCCAATTGGAATTTGTTTTTGAGTGACCCGCAGGAGGCGGAGCTTTTTCGGAAAGCTAAAGAGGAAGCGATTGAGCAAGGCTACTTGCCCTACCGCGAAGAGAAAGATATTGAAGAAGGTGATCAATTGGCGCTTACCTTACCATTGACCTACGTGAGAAGACCAGGATGGGACAGCGAAATGCTAAGATCTATTGGCTTTAATAAAACCCACGTCCATCAGGGATTTGATACTGAATTATACACTCCGGGAGAACAAGTCCTAAACCGTCACAGACCCATGTTTGCCATCGTTGCCGAAAAGTAAGATGTAGCTGTTTCACGTAACGGATCGTAATGACCTTATTCGGATGAATTGAACCGAATAAGGTCGTCTGTGTCCTTTACAAAATGCATATCCCTGTTTTGTGCGAATAAGGTCTCTGGTATCCGTTAGCTTCATAGTCTTGGGACAGCGGCATTTTCGCCTCGTGCGCCGAGATCGGTCTGGTCGCAGGCTCGCAGCCAGCGCGGGCACGATTTGAGGCTTTAGCGCCGCCGCGCTCGAAAGGCGGCCGGCCTTGCGGCATTGAAGCCCCGCCGGTAACCTTGCCTCTGGCCAAAATAACATCGTGCCGCGAAACCTCGGCAATACCTACAGAAATACAGTTATTAAGGAGCATCCCGGACGGTTTTCAGAAATTCCTGCAAAAATGCAGGCTTGAGCGCCCATTCCCCCCTGTGGCTCCAAAACCGAAAAAACACCTGCATTTTTTGCAGATTTTTGACTCAATAATCCCCTGCCCCCGAAAACCCCTGCTCTTCTGCAAGTTTTTCTTCACACAACAGAAAGAGCACCACCGATAACCTCGGTGGTGCTCTTTCTTCGTTGCTTGGCGGCGTCCTACTCTCCCAGGACCCTTCGGTCCAAGTACCATCGGCGCTGGAGGGCTTAACGGTCGTGTTCGGGATGGGTACGCGTGGAACCCCTCCGCCATCGCCACCAAACATGATTTTTCGAAGCTTTCGCTTCTCGAAATCGCTGCGAGAAAATATCAATCCTTATAAAAGGCATGCAGCTTAGTTCAGATGTTTTGATCACCTGAAAACTGGATACGAAACGTGAATTTGCGTGTTAGTCTCCTGAAGTGCTCATTTCGGCTTATTCAGCCTGACGCCACTTTTTGGAGTTGTTTTGGATAAGCCCTCGACCGATTAGTACCTGTCAGCTCCATACATTGCTGCACTTCCACCTCAGGCCTATCAACCTCGTCGTCTTCAAGGGGTCTT
>NZ_QPJW01000016.1 GCF_003337355.1 Fontibacillus phaseoli
AAGACCCCTTGAAGACGACGAGGTTGATAGGCCTGAGGTGGAAGTGCAGCAATGTATGGAGCTGACAGGTACTAATCGGTCGAGGGCTTATCCAATAACTAACACGCAAATTCACGTTTCGTATCCAGTTTTCAGGTGATCAAAACATCTGAACTAAGCTGCATGCCTTTTATAAGGTTTGATATTTTCTCGCAGCGATTTCGAGAAGCGAAAGCTTCGAAAAATCATGTTTGGTGGCGATGGCGGAGGGGTTCCACGCGTACCCATCCCGAACACGACCGTTAAGCCCTCCAGCGCCGATGGTACTTGGACCGAAGGGTCCTGGGAGAGTAGGACGCCGCCAAGCAACGAAGAAAGAGCACCACCGATAACCTCGGTGGTGCTCTTTTGTTATATAAGGTGTCAACAGGTGCCAACTTAACTGGAAAACCTACAGCTAATTTCGAAGAATTAGCTCTTTTGAGACAATTAACTGGAAAACCTGTAGCTAATTCGGAGGGTTTGAGCCATTTTAGAGGAAAAGCGCAAAATTAGATGGAGGTTTTCCATCTAACTTACTCTGGCAGCCGATCTAGGCAAAATTAACTGTAGGAAATCCAGTTAATTAGGCAGATACAAGTGAATTGGTCAGGAGCACGAGAGTTACTCCGAGCTGTGCGTATCGGACAGTACTATACTATACGAAGTAGACAGAGGCGTATCAATTTAGCCAGAAAGGATATTACGGTGCAAAAGGCCACGCCACGCAATGTCCTCAGATGTTTTACATGCAATCCATTCAGTTCAGGGCACGTAGTCGCTTTTATTCGATTTAGATGTTTTGTAGGCGCCCGGAGTTACCACTTGCTATTCAAATGCCCGCCAGACCAGATGCACTAAGTTATCACTCGATCTTAGGTTCATAGTGCTTAGCAGTGA
This sequence comes from Fontibacillus phaseoli, assembly GCF_003337355.1. Classification (GTDB taxonomy): domain Bacteria; phylum Bacillota; class Bacilli; order Paenibacillales; family Paenibacillaceae; genus Fontibacillus; species Fontibacillus phaseoli. Next base: position 919 of record NZ_QPJW01000016.1, read on the forward strand.
CGGCGTGTGATCAGCCGCTTTAGGCGCTCCTCAAGGCGTCCAGGAAGGTCCGAAGGAAGGTTCATGGAACTCCTAAACTCCCTAATCTGATTTGGAGCAATTTATATAAAGTGGCTGACTATAATTTATGAGCATACAGGATCCAGGTAAAGAGCAATATTTGCAAATTGTCACTTCACTTAATGATTGAGGAAGGAGATTGTAGGGTCCTGCATCTTAGATTTGGTTAAAAAATAGTTAAGGAAACGTTAAATCTAAAGGAAAATAAAGAAGAAATTGTAAGGATAAATGTAAACCATTTCTGTCCTGGATTGGTTACAATAGGTTTTGTTACATTACGGTGTATTCGTTGGCTGATCATTAATTTTCAATTTTAATTAAAGCAGAACATCAGTGGAGGAAATCATATGAACCTGAAGATAAGCTTTAGTGCGGGAATTTTAGCGGCAGGACTGTTTTTTGGCGGAGGATGGCTACCGGCGGAATCAAGTTATGTAGCAAGTGGTAAAACGCAACATTCGGTAAGCAATTCGGTAACTTTGCAATTTAACGGGAAGGCGGTACAACTGCAGGGGTTGCTCATGGAAGGGAACACTTGGATTCCTATTGCTTTTTTGAGGGATAATCTTAAGCTGCCGTTTCATTACAATGAACAGAGTAAGACCTATTCTATTGGCCAGGGATACCAAACATTGAATGTATCCATTTATGAGGGAGGCATTACTTCTTATGTGAATGATTATTTTCTATGGGAACAGCAGGCAAAGAACATAAATGGGCGCATATATATTCCTTTTCAATGGGTAAAAAATTATCTAGGCTATGATGGGGAGTGGATTTCTTCAACAAAAGTCTTAAATGTGGTTAAAAGCAAAGAAAACGAACTCACCATTAGTACAGAGGGCTATGATAAGGACAATAATCAAGTCTCTATTCACATCGATTATCCGAAGCTGAGCGGATCGGGAAATTTGGAAGCTGAAAAAGCTATGAACGAGATATTGAAGAAGGACGCCAAGTTGTTTCATGACAGTATCGATAAACGGTTAAACGAACTCGGAGCCGTAGAAGAGGGCAATATGCCATACGAGTTTAAAGGGTCTTACCTTGTGACGTATAATCAAAACGGGGTGCTAAGCCTTGTTACGGAACAATACGAATATTTGGGCGGCGCTCATGGCATGAATATTCGCAAAGGGTATATTTTTTCATTAAAAGACGGGAAGTTGTTGAGCTTGGGAGATTTACTCGGTGAAAATAAGGATTACCTCAAACTGCTGAATAAAAAGCTAAGCGGCAAGCTGAATGCATTGCCGGGGTATTTTGGCGGATTTAAAGGGTTGGGGGATCAGCCTGACTTCTATTTGCAGCCCGGAGGGTTGCGGTTTTTCTTCCAACTGTATGAATATACGCCTTATGCCGCAGGTTTTCCCGAGTTTACGATCGGCTTCAATGAATTATTGCCTAAAGGCAGCAGTCCATTCCAAGCTTTTAAATAAGAGTAATACACTATGAATATAAAAGATTAAGGAGCTATTAAAAGGAATGTAACCTTTTTGTCACCGACAGGCTCAAAACTACCGTTATAATTAAGTGTGGTATCTTTATATAGGTTTTAAGGCCTATCCGCGTTCTATATCAGGAATTGACATCTAGGGATAATAAACGGCGAGAATATAGGTTGGGTAAGGAGGAATACAGCATGCGGCAAAGAGGAATAGGACATTCCTTGTGCTTCATGGGGGTAGTCTTCATGATGTTGTTCATCATTGTAGGCTGTGCTGCTTCTGAGCCTTCCTGGACGACATTTGTCGGTTCAGCGGTAGAGAAGAGTTTCCCTGTTCCTAAAGAAGCAAAGCGAACGGAAACGGCGATGAACAATTCAAAAATGGATTACGTGCATTACTCCTTGTCCGGTCTCCGTGAGAGCGATAGCGTGCCGGAGGCTTACCAGAAGGCTATTACGGAATGGGGCTGGACGGAGAAGAAAGAGGAAAGCGCGGGAACAACCCGGGTTTTCAATAAGGACAAATTGGTTGTACTGCTTACGATCCATGATAATGCCTTCACCGTGTTAGTTCCCAAAATGGAGGAGAAGGCCGTAATTCAAGGTTTGGAGAGCCCATAGTTTTCATAGGATGCCCTCTGCAAGACAAGCACAAGTAAATGTAAAACAGCATATGCCAATGAATCCTTCGAGTAAGGAATCAAAATAGCCTGTCACTTGCAAATATTGCAAGTAACAGGCTATTTTAGTTTCGAAGAAGATGTTAAGCAGAATTGTTGAATCGATATGTAGGGTAAGTTAAGGCATGTAATAAGAGGTATCTTGTTCATTAAACTTGATCATGCCATTTTTGGGTTGTTTTCTTAGACCGGCTAGAATAAAAAATCTTGGAGTAAGGAACCACAAATGCCACAATATTAATGAAATGACGAAGGATACGGGCGACCAGGGAATCAGAATCGCGATAATGCAGCAGCCGATCCAGGCAGCATGAAGATGTACGCTTCGAAACGTACTGTAGCTGACGAATTGATCGGGCAAGTAGCCGATCCAAGGGAGTCGACGGGTAAATCGCCAGCGCTTGCGGTAAGAGTGGCTGATAATAATAAGTACGGACCGGGAAATGACAAAGTGGATCCATAGCACGAGCGGAATCGCGAGCAGGAAAAAGAAAATACTGGTCCAAGAAATAAACACCATCTCTGCAATAAGCCAGATAAATGGGAGTACTAAAAAGCTGTGGATCAACGGTTTCGGCAAGACGATTTTTTTAAGCAGTTTATAGTGGTAAAACGTCGCATTATTTCCGGATTCGGCAGGCATATGAGACTGTATTCCTCCTTGGCTAACGTTGGCGTGAAATGCTTTATTGAAAGAACACCCTGATTACTATATCGGATAAAAGAAAGATTTTTTAAGATATCCGCCGTACAAACACGGAGAGCTTGGAAGCGGCATATATATAAAGTAGGAAAGTGACTATGAAAAGGTTTAAATTAATAGAATCTGTGTCATACTGGTAGTAAAACACACGAGGTGGGATCGTAAATGGATGAACTTACCGAAAACACATGTATTATCTGCGGGGAACCGAAGTCTGAAGGCATTCATATCGTTTCGGAATTCATATGCGACGCTTGCGAGTCGGAAATGGTACACACGGATGTTCAGGAGGATAAATATCATTTTTTTATTCATCGCATGAGGCAGATTTGGGTAGAAAAAAATGCATAAACACGTATGGTGAGGGACCTGATCTATAAATTGGCGGGTCCTTTTATGTTGCCCTTCATAGTTGGAAAGCGTTACAATGAAGCGAAAGACAAGATATCTAAACAAGCCGGAAGGATTTGGATATAGATTGAATGCAGAAAAAGGAGTGAAGGGAAACGAAAAGGCTCCCTTATATGAAGCTTTGCTGCAATACAAGGCGCGGGGAGATGTTTCTTTCCATGTGCCGGGGCATAAGAACGGCATGTCCCATAGGGGGGACCTGGGCGGTGAATTGGCCCAGGTTATGAAGATCGACGTGACGGAAATTACCGGCACGGACGATTTGCACCATCCGGAGGGCGTCATTCGCGAGGCGCAGCAACTCGCAGCGGATGCGTATGGCGCGGAGGAGTCGTTCTTTTTGGTTGGCGGCAGTACCGCCGGCAACCTGGCACTGATTCTGAGCGTGTGCACCGCTCCAGGTGATGTGCTGCTCGTGCAGCGGAACGTGCATAAATCCGTGATCCACGGATTAATGTTGGCGCACGCGCACGCGGTATTCTTGGCGCCGCTGCACGACCCCGGCAGCGGCTTAGCGACCATCCCGTCGGAGGAGACGGTGCGCGAAGCCCTGCGCCGGTATCCCGGCGCCAAGGGGCTGCTCGTCACGCACCCAAATTACTACGGGATGGGAGCCCCGCTATGGCCGCTGGCCACGCTCTGCCACGCGCACGGCGTGCCGCTGCTCGTGGACGAGGCGCACGGCGCCCACTTCGGGCTGCACCCGGCGCTGCCGGAGAGCGCCCTGCAGGCCGGCGCCGACGGCGTCGTGCAGTCCACGCACAAGATGCTGACCGCGCTCACCATGGGCGCGATGCTGCATGTGCAGGGCGGCCTGCTCGACCGCGGCCTGCTGCGGCAGCGGCTGGCGATGGTGCAGAGCTCCAGCCCGTCGTATCCGATCATGGCTTCGCTCGATTTGAGCCGCAGCCTGCTGCAGTCCCGTGGGCCGGCCTTTTTTGAAAGTGCTCTGGCCGCCGTCGGGCAACTGCGCCTCGGTTTGCGACAGCTCCCGCGCTTCGGCCTGCTGACACCGGGCGCACGCGGAGAAGGATCTGCATATGCTATACAAGATCCCTTTAAAGCCGTACTGTATGATGCGACAGGCCGTTGGAGTGGCTACGAGCTGCAGGAGAGGCTGGAAGCGGCCGGCTGCGTTCCTGAAATGAGCGATGAACGCCATGTGGTGTTAGCGCTGAGTCCGGCAACGACGGAAGGGGATATCGGCCGCTTGCTGCGAGCGTTGAAGCAAATGGATTCAGAAAGCGAGGTTTCCCCGGGCCCGGGCAGACCACCAAACCCGCAAAGTAAATTTTCCACGTGGAACATCGATGCGGTTTCAACACCCGTGACCTTCGGTCTCCGCCCTATCATGCCGGAGGACAAGGAGTCGGTTTCACTAGAAAGCAGCGCAGGCCGTTTGGCAGCGGAGATGATTATTCCTTATCCACCGGGCATTCCGCTCTTATATCCGGGCGAAGAGATCAACGAACGCGTTATGGAGCAGTTGTTGGCGCTTCGTCAGGCCCAGGCTAAATGTCAGGGAGCTGCCGATCCCACCTTGAATACCATACAAGTGATAAAGCATAGGAAAGAAAGCAGGGAACGTGTTGAACGCTAAAAGACGAGGGTTATTCATTACATTAGAAGGCGGAGACGGATCGGGAAAGACTTCGATCATCGATGAATTGGGACGAGAGCTGGAAGCGCGCGGGATTCCTTATATCACCACCCGGGAACCGGGAGGTATCCAGATTGCCGAAAGTATTCGCGAGATCATTTTGAATCCGGCGAATACCGAAATGGACGGACGGACGGAGGCTCTCTTATATGCAGCTGCACGCAGACAACATATAGCGGAGAAAGTAGAACCCGCTTTGGCGAAGGGAATTACCGTACTGTGCGACCGTTTTATCGATAGCAGTTTGGCCTACCAAGGGTATGCCCGGGGACTGGGCATAGATGAAGTGCTGTCGATCAATCTGTTCGCCACCGCCGGGAGGTTTCCGGACCTGACCTTTTATATGGATATTGATCCTGAAACCGGACTTTCGCGCATAGCGGCGGGACAGGGCAGGGAAATTAACCGCCTTGATCTTGAGGATCTCTCGTTTCACCATAAGGTAAGGGATGGCTATGCGATCGTCGCAGCCATGTATCCGGAGCGAATCCAGAAGGTGGACGCTTCCAGAACAAAACAAGAGGTAACGGCCGATATTAGAAACCGGCTTGCCGCGGCATTAAAGGATTTTGGACTATGAATGTCAAATAATAAAGAAGTGGTTAAAAATCTATAAGGTAGCTCAAAGGTTATCTTAGGAGTAAACGCTCATTTAAAAAATCGAGGAGGGGCTGCAAATGAAACTGATCGTTGCGATTGTTCAGGATAAGGACAGCAACCGGTTGTCTACCGCACTGGTAAAGGAAAATTTCCGGGCGACCAAATTGGCTAGTACCGGGGGCTTTTTGCGGGCTGGTAACACGACGTTTATGATCGGGGTTGACGACAACCAGGTTGAACCGCTCCTGACTGTTATCCGTAATAGTTGTAAAGTGCGTGAACAGTTGGTTACTCCGGTGACGCCGATGAGCGGCACTACAGATTCGTATTTACCGCTTCCGGTGGAGGTTCAGGTAGGCGGAGCTACCGTATTCGTCCTGCCGGTTGACCGGTTTGAACATTTTTAGGACATTTATATAACAAGATTAATGAAAGAACGGCGGTGATAGCTGTGAAAATAGATCCGGGGTACAGACCGCTGAAAAGCGGTTTGGGAGTGAATGAAAATGCGGCCAAGCCGGTGCAGGCCAAAAGCTTTTCCGATGTCATGCAGCACCATGGCGAACAGGCTACCAAAGAGGAGTTGAATCGGAGATTTAAGGAGATTCAGCTTCAGGGTGACCGGCTGGCCCATTCCATGACCGTCCGGGAACTGAAGGCATACCGCCTGTTGGTCAAAAGATTTCTGGAAGATACCGTTCGCCGCGGGGTTACCATTAAGGAATCCAGGGGTTGGGATCGCCGGGGACGCGGCAAGCGCTATAAGCTGCTGGACGAGGTGGATGCCGCCCTGCTCGCAATGGCGGATGAGTTGTTGGAGACGGAACAGGGGAAGATAGAGCTGTTGCAAAAAATCGGCGAGATTCGGGGCATGCTGATTAATATTTGCTTCTAGCGCCGAACCGTGTATCCCTCCGTATACAGGCATCTTCCGGAAATGTCTTGGAAGAAAGGTAGAAATCGACTATGTCTTTTAAGGAAATTATAGGGCAGGAGGCAGCGAAGCAGCTGTTGCAAAGCGGCCTCCGCCAACATCGCATATCCCATGCCTATATCTTCAGCGGGCCACCGGGAAGCGGGCAGAAAGAGATGGCTATGGCCTTTGTCCAGGCCTTGTACTGTACCGCTGAGGGCGACGATGCCTGTGGCGAATGCCTGGAGTGCCGGAAAGTGTTGCACGGCAATCACCCGGACCTGCATCAAATATCTCCTGACGGAGCTACCATTAAAATTGACCAAATCCGTGATTTGCAGCGGATTTTTTCGTACCGTTCGGAGAGCGGGAACCCAAAGGCTTACATTATTGATCAAGCGGATAAAATGACCGTGCAAGCGGCAAACAGCCTGCTGAAATTTCTGGAAGAGCCTCCATCTCCCGCAGTCGCAATTTTACTTTCCGACAATGGGCGGGCTTTGCTGCCTACTATTCAATCAAGGGCTCAGTGGGTATCGTTTTTGCCGCTGGATCCGGAAGTGATGCTGCAGATGTTAACCGGCGAAGGCTTTCCGGTAGCCCTGTCCCGGCCGGCCGTTCATGTGGCCGCCGGACTGGAGGCATGCCGCGAACTGTTGCGTCAGAATTGGTTTGCAGAAATTAGAAACGTAGTGTTACAATTAGGGAAGGATACCGCTGGCCGTGGCGGCTCTCCTATCGTTACAGCGCAGCAAATTGTATTCAAAACAGGGTTAGGCGAGCATTTGGACATGCTGTTTGACCTTTTCCATTTGTGGTTCAAAGACATGATCCATGCGCTCTATCATAGACATGATCACATCGTTTTCATAGATGAGCTGGATTTTATCGTTAAGCATGCTTTTTCACGCAGCGCGGAGCAGTGGATTGATGCGATGGCGCTTGCGGCAGAGAGCAAGAAGAAACTCCGTCAGCATATGAACGGCCAACTCTGTCTCGAACAGTTCCTGATCGGCATCGGCGGGTAACCGTGATGTCTCAGGCCGAAGTCAAGGCTTCGGGCAGATGAACTTCTCCCGTGCAAGAACATGGGTTTTAAGGAGTCACCAGGTTTTTATAGGTATACAAGGGGGTAAGTTTTTGTACACTGTAGTAGGCGTCCGTTTTAAAAAAGCGGGCAAAATATATTACTTCGATCCGCTGGAGCTTCCTGTTGAGAAGGACCAAAGCGTTATTGTTGAAACGGCGCGCGGGATTGAGTACGGGAAAGTAGTCGTTGGCAAGAAGCAGGTCGGGGAGAACGATGTTGTGCTCCCGCTGAAAAAGGTAATCCGTATTGCCGACGAGTCCGATGCCCGTGTTGTGGAGGAGAACAAGTTTGCGGCAAAAAACGCTTTTGCCACATGTTTAAATAAAATTAAAGACCATGATTTAAAAATGAAGCTGGTTGACGTGGAATTCACGTTTGACCGAAACAAAATCATTTTTTACTTTACGGCAGAGGGTCGGGTCGATTTTCGCGAACTGGTTAAGGATTTGGCCAGTATTTTCCGGACACGGATCGAACTTCGGCAAATCGGCGTCAGGGATGAAGCCAAGATGCTTGGCGGGATCGGTCCCTGTGGACGGGTGCTTTGTTGCTCTTCCTGGCTTGGCGATTTTGAACCGGTGTCGATCAAGATGGCGAAGGACCAGAGCTTATCGCTGAATCCGACCAAAATTTCGGGACTGTGCGGCCGGTTAATGTGCTGCTTGAAATTTGAGCATGATAACTACGAAAGCTCAAAGGAGGAGCTTCCTTCGGTAGGCAAGATGGTTGTCACATCGCTGGGAGACGGGAAAGTGGTTGGTCTGAACGCCGGAGCACGTACGGTTCATGTGCAATTGTTTGAAGTCGGCAAAGTCAAAGAGCTTCCGCTCGACGATGTCGTTTTGAAATAAAAGTTGTTCAAGAAAGACTTTAGAGATGACTCTGGGGTGGGTACTTGGAGAATAAAGATATATTCAACCATATGCAAGCGTTGGAAACACAAATGGGTAAGGTTCACGGCCAATTTAGCACGCTTATGCTGGAGGTCAAGAGGCTGTTAGAAGAAAATCAGCAGCTTCGCCTGGAGAACGAGAAGATGCGCAAAATTCTGAAAGGGGAAAACGCTGAAGGCAAGCCGCCTTTGAGGGCCCCTGTTCAGCCCGCTCCTTTGCTGCTTGAAGGGAATGAAGCCATCGATATCGTTGGGGAAGGTTACGATAATCTGGCGCGTTTGTATCATGAAGGTTTCCATATCTGCAATGTCTATTACGGGCATTTGCGGACGGAAGGCGACTGTTTGTTCTGTTTGTCTTTTTTGAATAAATAACAAACCGTAGGGAGTTTTCCTACGGTTTTTTTTAAGAAATGATACATGGATTGATGCCTATCCTTTCACAGAACGGAAGATCAAATTTGAAGAATAAAGTAAAGATTCAAGAACAAGAGCGGGTGGATGACCTGTTGACCCATGAGCTGGGAATTATCCAGAGCGATGAAGTATTCAGCTTCTCGATGGATGCGGTTTTGCTGGCGCGCTTCGCGTCTGTGCCGAAATACGGTAAAATTCTCGATTTGTGCACCGGAAACGGTGTCATTCCACTGCTGCTTTCCACCCGGACAAAGGCAAAAATCGATGGTATTGAAATACAACCCCGTTTGGCCGATATGGCCCGCCGTAGTGTGGAGATGAATGGGCTTCAAGACCAACTCGCGATTCTTGAGGGAGATCTGCGAGAGCTGGTCAAGAAGACGGGACATGGCGTTTACGACGCGATCACGGTAAATCCTCCGTATATGCCGCTAACCGGCGGGGATTTGAAGATAAATGAGCATCAGGCGATTGCCCGTCATGAGATCCACTGTAGCTTGGAGGAGGTTATTGCTGCGTCCATGAGGCTGGTTCGGCCGGGGGGGAAAGTGTATATGGTACATAAACCGCAACGGCTTGGGGAAATCCTGACCCTGTTCCGCCAATATCGAATGGAGCCCAAAGGGATTCGCTTTGTTCACCCGCGAGCGGGAGCCGAAGCCAATATGGTACTGATCGAGGCGCTGCGTGACGGCAAGCCGGATGTGCGGGTACTGCCTCCGCTGATCGTGTATGATGATCAAGGGAACTACTGTCAGGAAATCATGAACATCTATTATGGACCAAAAGAGGGAAGCGCATGAGTCTAACCATTCAGAAAAGTTTTGAGAAACAGCCGGACGGAGCCTCCGGCAAATTGTATCTTGTCGCTACTCCGATCGGAAATCTGGAGGATATGACGTATCGGGCGGTTCGTACGTTGCAGGAAGCAGACATTATTGCAGCAGAGGACACACGGCAGACCCGCAAACTATTGACGCACTTCGAAATTTCCCCGGGTCAATTGCTCAGTTACCATGAGCATAACAAGACCGCAAGCGGGCCCGAATTAATACGACTTATAATAGAAGGAAAAAATTTGGCCCTAGTCAGCGATGCCGGTTTGCCAGCCATTTCCGATCCCGGCAGTGACCTCGTGAAACTTGCTGTAGAGGCAGGGATTTCAGTCATACCGATCCCTGGAGCTAACGCTGCATTGTCGGCACTCATCGTATCGGGGCTGCCTACCGAGCGGTTTCAATTCATCGGGTTTTTGCCTAGAGAAAATAAAGACAGAGATCATCTGCTTGCCTCGCTGCAAGATGAAGAAAACACACTGCTTATGTATGAATCCCCGCATCGGATAATCAAAACGCTGGAATCGTTGCAGCAAGCCTGGGGAGACCGTAAGGTCGTGCTCGCGCGGGAACTGACGAAACGATATGAGGAAATGGCCAGGGGAACGTTAAGCGAGTGTCTGGGCTGGCTTCAAGAACACCCGCCGCTGGGTGAATATTGCTTGGTTGTTGCCGGGGCTAATCCGGAAGACGTCAAGGAGCGAAGAGATGCCTGGTGGCAATCCTTATCCGTGGAGGAGCATGTGCTTCACTATGAAGAACAAGAAGGAGTTTCCCGTAAAGAGGCGATGAAAAAGGCAGCCGGGGACCGGGGCGTGTCAAAACGGGACATTTATAAAATTATTGCTGTCGATTAACTTAGCGGAAAAAGGCAAAAAAGGGGCCTTCACAGGCTGGGTTCAAGCCTGGAAGGCACCAAGGAGATATGAAAAAGGTTAGAATTAACAGTTTTCGATAAAACTATTATATACTATATTTCTTAATTTGTCACAGGGGTAGGAAGCTCAGTGATACATTCGTGACAAACAATTTTGCCTTTGAAGTAAGTAACGTTCTCCGCATTACCGCAGAAGATACAAGCAGGCTCATATTTTTTCAGCATGATGCGTTCACCATCGACATAAATTTCGAGGGCATCCTTTTCACCAATGCCGAGAGTGCGGCGCAATTCGATAGGAATTACTACACGTCCTAATTCGTCTACTTTTCTTACAATACCTGTTGATTTCATCATAACCGATGATAGCCCCTCTCGCTATAATTTAAAAATGTCATTATTCGACAAACTTCTATCTTTTATGATATTTATAATACCAACCATTGCCAAAACAGTCAACCTATTTATGGTAGAGTTCATTATTATTTCTAATTTTAATTATTGGTGGAACATGATACAACGGTAATTTTGCTGATTTTTTGCCCTTTTTTACGATTCGACATGTTGGAAATGCCTTTAATGACAGGGTTCGACATTATTCGACATTATCCTACTATATCAGTCACAATCTCTCTTTATTCTGCAAAAACAATTTGTAATTAATGAAAGGAGACATCGTCATGCATCTTCAATTGCGGGAAGAAAAAGTTTTTAAAGATCCGGTTCACAATTATGTTCATGTACAGGATGAAATTATCTGGGCTTTGATTAATACCCCCGAATTCCAACGATTGCGGCGAATCCGCCAGCTTGGAACTTCTTATTTAACTTTTCATGGAGCCGAACACAGCCGTTTTTCCCATTCACTTGGTGTATATGAAATTACCCGGCGCATTATTTCTCAATTCGAACGTGCAGATTATGCCGACTGGCCGCAGGAGGAGAGATTGGTTGCTCTTTGTGCAGCCTTGCTTCACGATCTGGGGCACGGTCCGTTTTCCCATTCGATAGAGCAGGCATTTCAAATGCACCATGAGGATTGGACCTGCAAAATTGTGCTTGGAAATACGGAAGTAGGCGCCGTGCTGCGGCGGCTGGGTGAAGATTTTCCGGCAAAAGTGGCAGCTGTCATTCGCAAGGATTATGAACATCCTATCGTGGTAAGTTTGGTCTCCAGTCCGCTCGATGCGGACCGGATGGATTATTTGCTGCGGGACGCTTATTTTACCGGGGTGAATTACGGAACCATCGACATGGATCGCATTTTACGGATGCTCAGACCGTTCCAGGGACGGATTGTGGTGAAGGAATCGGGCATGCATGCGGTGGAGGACTACTTAATGTCCAGATACCAAATGTACTGGCAGGTATATTTTCATCCGGTCACGCGGAGTTCGGAAATTATTTTACGGCAAATCTTCCGCCGGGCGAAGGAACTTCATGCGGGCGGTTACCGTTTTGCTTTTCTTCCGGATCCGCTGCCGGGGCTGTTTAACCGGGATTTGACGGTAGAGGAATACCTGCTTCTTGATGAGGCATTAGTACAAACCGCCTTCATGCAATGGAGAAAAGAACCCGATGGACTGTTAAGTGATCTATGCACCCGTTTTTTAGACAGGAAATTGTATAAATATGTAGAAGTAGAAGTGCTTGATTTGGAAATGATCGACGACATTCGCAGCGCTTTCGAGGCGGCGGGACTCCACCCGGAATATGATCTGGAAATTGATTTTCCAACCGATCTGCCTTATGATGTGTTTCGTCCGGACGGGGAGTTTCAGGACAAGCAGATCCTTCTGCTGGACCGTCAGGAACATTTGCGGGAAATTTCCGAGGTTTCGGATATTGTCCGCTCGATTAGCGGATTGCACCGCGGAAAATATCATTTGTACTATCCCGACAATAAATTGGCGTCGGTGATTCACCGGCTGCCGGCAAATATTGCTGAACTATTTGAACAGGGACAATAAACAGGCACCCAAGGAGGCACAGATATGGAGCTATTTGATACGCACACGCATATGGATGCGCCGCAGTTTGACGGCGACCGGGAGGAAGCGATTCAACGCGCATTGGATCAAGGGGTAACACGGATGATTAACATCGGCTTTAACCGTGAAACGATCCCGACCACCATGAAGCTGGCGGAGTCGCATGACTTCATTTACGCGGCGGTGGGATGGCATCCTCAGGATGCGATCACGATGAAGGAAGAGGATTTGGACTGGATTGCAGAACTTTGCAAGCATGAGAAGGTAGTGGCTATCGGCGAAATCGGGCTGGATTACTATTGGGACACGTCGCCAAAAGAGGTTCAGCATGAAGTGTTCAGAAAACAAATCCGTCTTGCGCGGAAGCTCGGAATGCCGATTTCCATCCATAACCGGGAGGCGCATGAAGATGTGGTTCGCATTCTCCGGGAGGAAAAGGCTAACGAAGTTGGAGGCGTTATGCACTCCTATTCAGGGAGCTGGGAAATTGCCAAAATGTGTCTGGATTTGGGATTCCATTTGTCGTTTGGCGGACCGATCACATTTAAAAATGCAAAACAACCCAAAGAAGTGTTATTCAAGACACCAATGGACCGATTATTGATCGAAACTGACTCCCCGTATTTAACTCCTCATCCATTTCGAGGAAAGCGAAACGAAACGGGACATGTCACTTTAGTCGCAGAGGCTGCAGCCGAACTAAAGGGGGTTTCGGTCGAAGAAATCGCCGAAATTACTACCCGAAATGCACTGGAACGATTTGGAATTCATTGAAATCGGGAGAAAAAGCGGTGAAAAAAAGAGCATTCGCGAAAGATTAATGCTTTTTAACCAAATACACCGAGTTTATTACATTTTTTTAACCATTTATTAAAATAAACGTGGTTGATTCGTCCTTTACAACATGCATCGAAACAGGATAGAATCTTTTCAGTAATCGATTTGGGGTCGTTCATGTGTAGATGACGATTCCGGTTACATGGTTCCATGAACCAGTCTCGCTTAATCTCCAATTCTGGAGAACGGGGGAACCAAATACGTAAACCGGAAATACCGGTTTTGGCGTAATTGATTTCTTTTTGGGTCATTGGGGTGAATTCGAAGGTCATTGCGCCATGAGCGAATGATTGAGAAAGGGCGGCTCTCTGCGTCCTAACCCGACAGCTAACTCCGTAAGCGTACAAAGAGAGGGCAAACTCGTGCATCCTATTACTTCAAGAAACTCGGAAGCCACGAAAGAGAGCCTCTTACTCTTTCTTTTAGGCTTCTTTTGTTTTGAATAAACGTAATAGGGTCATCATACTGTTTTAAACAGGAGGTGACTAGCCGGGCAGACTGGGGCAGGATGCGAAGTGCAGCTCAATTTTGTGCATTTCGTAAAAATGAAATGTAGTCACGTCATACATATCACGAATCGACCTAGACGGCGGGACTATGTAAGGAGGACGGAAGAAATGGGCATTTTCCGCAAAAAGGAATCCCATGAATCACGCTCATCCAGCATGTCTTACGCAATGCGGTGGAAACAAGAACATTTACGTCAAATAGCGGTCATCGGAATTTTGGCCATCGCGGTAGTTCTCATCATCCTGATTTGGTTTTACAGCCAAAACAATAAAAAGATTTACTTGGTTGTTGACGGGCAGAGTCAAAAGACCGTAACCCGTCATTCGCTGGTCAATCAAGGGCTGGAACAGAGGTCCATGGCTTTCGGATCTGAGGATGCGATATTTCAGTCGCTCGCCAGTTCCGTCAAAGACGGAAACCGGATGGTCGTTGTGCGGGCGGTCCCGGTGAAGGTTAGCGTGGACGGCACAATGAAAACACATTTTACGACTCAAGACCGCGTGCATGAAGCGATCGAAGAGCTTGGCGTTGCTTTGGGCAAAGAAGATAAGATTACTCCGGCTTTGGACAGCAAAGTGGCAGCCAACCTGGACATTAAGGTCGTCCGCGTCACCAAGCATAATATCCAGACCAAAGAGAGCGTACCTTTCACGGTTGTGAAAACCTCGGACAATAACCTGCTCAAGGGAAAAACCAAGGTCTTGTCGCAAGGAAACGAAGGGATAGTAGTCCATAACATCGAAAAAGTGTATGAAGACGGAAGCTTCGTGTCGAAGCGCTGGCTCGGTAAAGAGGTTGAAAAGAAAGCCTCTCCTAAAGTGATCGCTGTAGGAACGAAGAAACCGACAGTTGTTGCATCCGCAAGCATATCCCGCAGCGCAAATGCGGTAAATATCAGCGGGCTTGCGACGAAAGGCGGCGTCTCGTTTAAATATAAAAAAGTACTTAAGAACGTGACCCTGACGGCGTATTCCTCGGAGGAAGACGGGATCGGCACGCGAACGGCTTCCGGCACCCGAGTGACGGAAGGCAGAACGATCGCAGTCGACAAGAGCGTCGTTCCGTTGGGTTGGTGGGTCTATATCGAGGGCATCGGCTTCCGCAAGGCTGAAGATACCGGCGGTGCCATTAAGGGCAACAAGATGGACGTGTATTACGACTCTCTGAAATCGGCCGAAAATTTCGGCCGGAAGAAAGGGCGGACCGTATACGTCATCGGCCCAACCAAACCGGAGTTGAACTAACCGGCTGCGTTTACTTTGCGCAGGGAATGATATACTATTAGGATGATGAATAAGACACGGAAAAGAAGAGGAGAATTCCTCTTCTTTTTGTTGTGATACGACCATTTTATTTTGAAAGGTATGGGGTACATGATCAAGGAGGTCATTGTGGTGGAGGGCCGTGACGACACCGTAGCGGTGAAACGGGCGGTGGACGCCGACACCATTGAGACCGGGGGATCGGCGATCAATGAGACGACGCTACGGAAAATCGCGCTCGCGATGGAGCGGCGGGGAGTCATTATTTTCACCGATCCCGACCACGCCGGAGAACGCATCCGCAAAATCGTCGCGAGCCGGGTCCCCGGCTGCAAGCATGCTTTCCTGAACGAGGCCGATGCGACGAAGGGCGATGACATCGGGGTGGAGAACGCCTCACCGGAGGCGATCCGGGAGGCGCTCTCCCGCGTCCGCAGCGAGGTCCCTTTTGAGGCCGACGGAGGTCAGAATCTGATCGACTGGGAGGACTTGATCGCGGCGGGGTTGATCGTTCACCCGGAGGCGTCCGCACGACGGCGGTTCATGGGCGAACGGCTTGGAATAGGGTATTGTAACGGCAAGCAGTTTCATAAGCGGTTGGCCATCTTCCGGATCAGCCGTGAAGAGTTTACGGCCGCGCTGGCTCAATTGGAGAACGAAAGAGGCGAATAACCGATGACCATGAGAGAAGATGTGTCTACACCGCGCCGGACGAAAGAGATTATCCAGCGGCACGGATTTTCATTTAAAAAAAGCCTCGGTCAGAACTTTCTGATCGATCAGAACATCCTTGGCAAAATTGTCGACGCAGCCGGGTTGGATCCCTCCAAAGGGGCGCTGGAGATCGGACCCGGAATCGGAGCCTTGACGGAGAAGCTGGCGCAAACGGCCGGCCATGTGACCGCCGTGGAAATCGATCAGCGCCTCCTGCCTATTTTGGAAGAGGTGCTGGAGCCCTATCCTAATGTACATGTCATTCACGGAGATGTGCTTAAGCTTGATCTGCAGGCTCTATTCGCGTCGGAATTCATCGGGTGCAGCGGCGTTAGCGTGGTGGCCAATTTGCCTTACTACGTCACTACGCCGATCTTGATGAATCTGTTGGAAGCCGGACTTCCTTTGGAGAACATTGTCGTTATGATCCAGAAGGAAGTAGCAGAGCGCATGGCAGCCTCCCCGGGGGGAAAGGAATACGGCAGCCTGAGCATCGCCGTCCAGTATTATAGTAAGCCCGAACTGGTCTGCACCGTGCCTCATAGCGTCTTTATTCCACAGCCTAATGTGGAATCGGCGGTCATCCGTCTGAAGGTGCGCAGCACGCCACCGGTTTCGGTGAAGGATGAAGCCTTTTTCTTCGAAGTAGTACAGGCTTCTTTTGCTCAAAGACGCAAGACGATTTCAAATAATCTCAAGAGCCGGTTTTTCCCGGGGGAAGGCCGGGAACGGCTGGAGTCTCTGCTGGACGATGCCGGAATTGTACCTTCCCGCCGCGCGGAAACGTTAAGCCTGGAGGAATTCGCGGAACTGAGCAATACGCTGCTGGCAGCAGGAATTACTAAATAGACGCTTGTAACCAATCCCTATATTCGCCCATACGATGGGATAGAGGTGATTGATTTGAGTAATTTGGGAGACTTGGTCGTCCGCAAATCTTACGGAGGGGATGTTACTTTCCGGATTGAGAACATCGTGCGGGAGCAGGCCATTATCAAAGGAACGGAATTCCGGCTGCTGGCCGATGCGCCTTTGACCGATCTGGTTAAGGTAAGTCCGAACGCCCCGGGTGAAAAAACGCAGCGAGCACGAATCAAGGCTACCGAATCGCTGCAGAGGTTAGAGAAGGACCGGCTTGAACTGGCGGAACGCAATCAGTCCGCTTTGGGGCGGGAGTTCCATAATCCGGGGGAGACATCCTTTTTTGAAGTTCCGGGTAAGGTGCTTCATTTGGACGGGGATGAGCGATATTTACAGAAAAGCCTCAGCCTGTACGAGAAACTGCGCGTACCCGCTCATGGCTATTACGTGAACGAATCCGCGATGGCAAACGCCTTGTACCGTTTGTTGCCAAGCATCCAGCCGGATATTGTTGTGCTGACCGGTCATGACGGCGTACTGAAGAATCGCCCGTCGGGCGATTTGTACAATTTATCCAGTTATAAAAATTCCAAGCACTTTGTGGAGGCCGTCCAGGCTGCACGGAAGTACGAACGCAATTTTGATGCGCTTACCATCGTTGCTGGCGCGTGCCAGTCTCATTTCGAAGCTTTGTTGCAGGCGGGTGCCAATTTCGCGAGTTCCCCTGCCAGGGTGCTGATACACGCTCTGGACCCGGTCTACATCGCCGCCAAAGCTTCTTTGACGTCCATTCGGGAGACGATACACATTACGGACGTCCTGGGCCATACGATAAGCGGCACGCAGGGAGTGGGCGGAATTGAAACGCGGGGCAGCTACCGGATTGGCCTGCCGAAACTGATGGATTTGTCCGCTTTGAAAGTGGTTCCGTCCATGTAATTTCACAATTCAGGGTGCTTGAGAAGAGTGTCGAAAAAAAACCGTTGACAACCGTTTTTTGCTGCTGATATAATAATCTGTTTTGACTTGACAGGTGACTCCCTTTCTTGTATAATGGACAAAGAAGGAAGGTGGTCACAGGCAATGGCTAAAAATGCGCTGTCAGAAATTAAACACAGTCTCGACGCTCACGTTGGACAGAAGATTATGCTGCGTGCAAACGGAGGTCGCCGAAAGACCGTCGAACGCACCGGTGTATTGGAGGAGACCTATCCTTCGGTCTTTATCGTGAAGTTGGATGAAGAGCAGCAAACCTTTAAGCGTGTGTCTTACAGTTATGCCGATATACTTACCGAATCCGTTGAAGTCATGGTTTGCGACGATAACAACGAAATGCGGCTGTCGTATATTAAACCGTGAATATCATGACGTTGCAGTAAACGGCCTTTGCGTTGAAGCGCAAGGGCCGGTTTTTATTTATAATACGGCGTGCGTGTAGCGTGGACATGGTTCGGCGTATGAACGCCGAAGGAAAGGCGCATACTATGCTTGTTCTTCATCCATGACTTCCTAAAGGAGGAATGGCACATGTCACGCAGAAGACGGAGCGTCATGTCCGAAGATTTGAAAGTCGAGTTGGCGAAGGATCTGGGTTTCTATGATACCGTTCGTAAGGAAGGCTGGGGCGGGATCAAGGCGAAGGATGCGGGAAACATGGTCAAAAGAGCGATCGAGCTTGCTGAGCGGGCCGCATCGAAGCAACCTTAGGCTTGAGGCAACAGGAACAAACAGACTCCCCATAAAGTGGGGAGTCTGTTTGTTTTTGTATAAAGATCAAGTAATATAAAGGGAAGCGGAAGAAGGAATGTCTTCCGTGCATAGACGAACCCTGGAGTTTTTTTTATAATATGTAAGTTAAGACGGATTGAATTTAGCGATACTGAAAGTGGGTGAGCGTCTTGAAAATTTACGAAAAAGCGCCGGCGAAAATTAATCTGATGCTCGATGTTTTACATAAAAGGCCGGACGGCTACCACGAAGTGGAAATGATCATGACGATGGTTGATCTGGCAGACCGGCTGGAAATGAGCGCTCTCCCGCGGGATACGATTATCATCTCAAGTCAGGCCGGATATATTCCGCTTGATGAGAAAAACCTGGCTTTCCAGGCCGCCAAGCTGATTAAGGAACGTTACGACGTTCGCAGCGGTGTATATATTCATTTGGACAAAAAGATTCCCGTTGCCGCCGGACTAGCCGGGGGCAGCAGTGACGCGGCGGCGACGCTCCGCGGATTAAACCGGCTTTGGGGCCTCGGCATCTCGGACGAGGAACTGATGAAGCTTGGTGCGGAGCTCGGCTCGGATGTACCGTTTTGCGTTACGGGGGGAACGGCGCTGGCAACGGGCCGCGGTGAATTGCTGACTCCACTCCAGAATCCGCCCCAGTGCTGGGTGATTCTTGCAAAACTACCGATCAACGTGTCTACCGCAGAAATCTACGGACGGCTTAGAAGCGAAGAAATCCAAAAGCATCCTTCCGCGGCCAAAATGCAAGAGGCTTTGGAACAGGGATCCTTTACCGCCGTTTGTTCGGAGCTCGGGAATGTATTGGAGGACGTTACGCTTCAGCTCTATCCCGATGTCGCACATCTGAAAGAAACGATGATCCGGCTAGGTGCCGATGGCGTTCTGATGTCGGGTAGCGGGCCTACCGTATTCGGACTGGTATCCAAAGAATCGAAGGTTCCCCGGATTTATAATGGGCTGCGCGGATTCTGCAAAGAAGTGTACGCGGTCCGGTTATTAACCTGATCCTAAAGATTGGATTACTTCGAAATTATGTTGTTTATAATAGACAAGCTTGAACAGAGACGTACAAAAATGATATATTTTGATTAAAATATTCGGATTTAGCGAGGGGTACTTCGTGAAAAAACTAAAGAGAAGCGCTCGTTTAGTGGAAATGACGCAGTTTCTGTTGGCTCGTCCGCATCAGTTGATACCGCTCACCACATTTGCACAGCGATACGGAGCTGCCAAGTCTTCCATCAGCGAGGATTTGGCGATTATAAAAGAAGTATTTGAAGATGAGGGAACCGGGGAGCTGCAAACCCTGGCTGGCGCGGCTGGCGGGGTGAAGTACATTCCTAAGATGGGTCGGGAGCAGGCGCTTCATTTCATAGAGCAGTTGTGTGAAAAGCTGGCGGAACCAAACCGGATTTTGCCTGGCGGATATTTGTACATGTCCGACCTGCTCGGCTTGCCGGGCCTGATGAACGAAGCGGGCAAGCTGTTTGCGACCGCTTTTGCCGGCCGGGATATTGATTGCGTCATGACGGTGGAGACGAAAGGGATTCCGTTAGCCTATGCTACCGGGGCGGAACTGAATCTGCCGGTCGTTCTTGTGCGCCGGGACCATCAGGTCACGGAGGGCTCAGCGGTTAGTATTAACTATGTTTCCGGCTCGCATAAAAGCCTGCACACTATGTCTTTGTCGCGGCGTGCGCTGAAAGAGAAGTCAAAAGTGCTGATCGTGGACGACTTCATGAAAGCCGGAGGGACGATTCAAGGAATGGTCGATTTGCTCGCCGAGTTTAACGCCGTGGTTGCCGGAGTCGGCGTGTTGGTGGAATCGGGCGAGGTTGAAACGGAGCAGCGGCTGCTTCGGGATTATGTATCGCTGGCAACTTTAAGAGCGGTAGATGCCAAGGGAAAAGAGATTTCCGTAGAACCGGGGAATTATTTTTCCAGGAAATAGAACTGTAGACCTTGTCGATTGTCTGTAAAACGAACAGAGTTTGCGACGAAACGTGTCGAAAAGCCTATCTATTCAAAAAAATTCCTGATTTTAGGTCATTTTGTTCATGAAAAAAAAAGGATTTCCGTAAGCTATGTGGAATATTACACCAAGTCTCTGATGGAAAAAGGTGGTGAACACATATGCAAATTACGGATGTAAGACTCCGCCGAGTCAGCTCTGAGGGCAGAATGAAAGCGATCGCATCCATTACCATCGATAACGAATTTGTTGTTCATGACATTCGCGTAATCGACGGGAATAATGGAATGTTCGTGGCTATGCCGAGTAAGCGTACTCCTGACGGGGAATTCCGGGACATTGCGCATCCGATCTCTTCGGGTACACGCGAGAAGATCCAAGCCGCAGTCCTGGCGGAGTACGAACGTGCTGCCGAGCAAGAGGAAGTTATTGAAGAAGGGGCTTAAGTCTTAGTTTTGTCTCAACCAATTGGGGTTCGAGAAAAGGGAGCCATGTAACATGGCTCTCTTTTCTTTTTGTCCTAAATGAGATATATTCAGTAATGAGTTCAAGAGAAGGAGGCCGGGGCCTTGAAAAGATTTGCGATTGTTCTTGCCGCAGGTCAGGGGAAGCGCATGAAGTCCAAGCTCTATAAAGTGCTCCATCCTGTTTGCGGCAAACCGATGGTCGGGCACGTCCTGGACACGGTTAAGAAAGTCCAATGTGAGCGCAGTATCGTGGTTGTAGGACACGGTGCCGAAGCGGTCAAGTCTTATCTGGGAACGAATGCCGAGTATGTGCTGCAAGAGCAGCAATTGGGAACCGGTCACGCTGTAAAGCAAGCCGGACCGCTTCTGGGTCAGGAAGAAGGAACAACGATCGTTATTTGCGGCGACACACCTCTGGTGACCGAGGAGACGTTGCAATCGATGCTCGACCTTCATGACCGGCAAGGAGCGGCAGCTACCGTATTAACGGCTTCCATGGATCATCCTCAAGGATATGGAAGGGTCATTCGGGACACCGAAAACGGTTCCGTCGTACGGATCGTCGAGCAGAAGGACTGCTCGCCGGAAGAGGATGCCGTGAAAGAGATTAATACAGGCACTTATTGTTTTAATAATGCGAAATTATTCGCAGCGCTGGAGAAAGTGACCAACAGCAATGCACAACAGGAATATTATTTGACAGATGTCATTGGTATTTTGGTCCGGGAAGGCGAGATCGTCGAAGGATATTTAACTGAAGATAACGCGGAATCGATCGGCGTGAATGACCGGTTGGCGTTATCCGAAGCCGAAGGATTCATGCGCGAGCGAATCAACCGGAAGCATATGCTGGGCGGGGTTACGATTATAGACCCTAGCTCCACCTATATCGGAGCGGACGTTACGATTGGAGCGGATACGGTTATTTATCCGGGGTCCATTCTTTCGGGGCAAACTTCGATCGGGGGAGATTGTGTCATCGGTCCAGCTGCGGAAATTGAAGATAGCCGTATTCATGATGGCGCGAAGGTAAAACAGTCGGTGATCTGCCAGGCGGAAGTCGGCAAAGAAACGACGGTCGGACCTTTCGCCTATTTGCGTCCGGGCTCGAAACTGGGCGATCATGTGAAAGTGGGCGATTTTGTAGAAATCAAGAACGCTTCGCTGGACGATGGCTCCAAAGTTTCCCACTTAAGCTACATCGGGGACGCCAAAGTGGGTAAGAACGTTAATATTGGTTGCGGTGCGATAACCGTCAACTACGATGGATATAATAAGTCCATTACCGAAATCGGAGATGACTCGTTTATCGGCAGCAATGTCAATCTGATTGCACCGTTGAAGATCGGCAAGGGCGCTTATGTCGTCGCGGGATCTACCATTACGCACACCGTTTCCGATAACGATGTGGCGATTGCCCGAACCCGTCAGGAGAACAAGCCGGGATATGCAGACAAGCTTCGCGCCCGCGCGAAGGCCAAGAAGCAAAAAGAACAGGAATCATAAGTTTGATAGTTTGCACAGTAGGAATGACTTTTAACGGATTCAGGATGCAGCGACCATTTCAATGACGAGATAGTTAAACTATCTACACAGCACGGAGGGTATTAAAATTTATGACTTATTGTGATTCTAAACTGAAGATATTCACCTGTAACTCAAATCCCAAGCTGGCACATCAAATCGCCGATTATATCGGAATTCCGATGGGAGACTCGGATACCATGAGCTTCAGTGACGGCGAAATTCAAGTCAAGCTGTCCGAGAGCGTACGTGGTTGCCATGTGTATGTGGTACAGTCCACTTGCGCTCCGGTCAACGACAATCTGATGGAACTCCTCGTGATGGTGGATGCTTTGAAACGGGCTTCGGCCAAGAGCATTAATGTCGTTATTCCATACTATGGCTATGCTCGCCAGGACCGGAAGGCTCGCTCTCGCGATCCGATTACGGCCAAGCTGGTTGCCAACCTGATCGAGAAGGCAGGCGCACACCGTGTCATTACAATGGATTTGCATGCCATGCAGATCCAAGGATTTTTCGACATTCCGGTAGACCATATGCTCGGCGTGCCGATTCTTGCCCAATATTTTCGTTCGAAGCACATTCCGAATCCGGTTGTTGTGTCTCCAGACCATGGCGGGGTAGTCCGTGCCCGTAAGCTGGCCGACTTTTTGAATGCGCCGCTGGCGATTATCGATAAGCGCCGCCCGGAGCCGAATGTCAGTGAAGTGATGAACATCATCGGGAATATCGAAGGAAAAACCGCGATTCTGGTGGACGACATCATCGATACGGCCGGGACGATCGTTCTTGGCGCTAACGCCCTCAAAGAAGGCGGCGTCGAAGAGGTCTATGCCTGCTGTACCCACCCGGTGCTGTCCGGCCCGGCGATGGAACGTCTGGAAAACTCTCCGCTGAAGGAAGTTATTGTCACGGATACTATTCCTATTACGCATCCTAATCCGACCAGCAAGCTGAAAGTATTGTCCGTTGCCCCATTGATGGGCGAGGCCATTATCCGTGTCCACGAGGAACTGTCGATCAGCAAGCTGTTTGAGATTGAATAACGATTTCATCCTACTGCATAACAGGGGTTGCACCTTCTCTTAAGGAGGGCAACCCCTAAGTTCGTATCTTGACTCAACCCTCGGTGACTCAACCCTCCCAAACCCTCCCTTACCGTAAGGGAGGGCCCCCCGAGGGCCTGCTGCCCTAGGGGATCACCCGCAAACTGAGGGAACGTGGGAGAACAAGAGATGCTCCTTTGTCGCTGTCCCCTTTGGGGATGCGCTTGGTTTGGTGCGAGGCACGCTTTTCCCCCTTCGGGTCCGTCTTACTTTTGGCGCACCCTGGCTACCTGGTTGTTGGAGGCACTGCTGCTTTCGGACGCACTCGAGCGGCTTTGGCGGAAGGAGCCGCTTGTCGCCCTTTGGGCACGCTTTACGTTGGCGCGGCTGCGGGGGCGGGGGCGGTAATTCTGTGGGGGAGAGTTACTTTGTGCAAGGAGGGCGCTGTCCCTTTGGGATGCGCTTGGGGTTTGTGCAGAGCGGGCTCCCTTTGGGATGCGCATAGGGCTTGTGCGAAGTCGCTGTCCCTTCGGGATGCGCTTAGAGTGGTGCGAGACTATCATGAGTAGGATTTTGCATGGAACAAGTTGTTTTATTTTGGGTGAAAGTTGGACGGAGAGAAAATTTGGAGCTGGAGAAACGATAGTGTTCGCCTTTGCAGACGGATTATTTCCTTTTAGGAATTAATAAAATCAAATAATCCGGCTTTAACAGCGATCGGAAGCCCAAATTTCTTGGAGTTCCCTTTTTCACCTATTAACTATTGGAGGATTCAAAATGAAATGGATCGTAGGCCTCGGCAATCCGGGGGCCAAGTATGAGAAGACAAGGCACAATATCGGGTTCATGGCGCTGGACGAGTTGGCGCGTAGACATGGCATCGCGATCAAGCAGAGCAAATGCAAGGCGCTGATCGGCGAAGGCGTGCTGCCGGGGGGCAAGGTGGCGCTCATTAAGCCGATGACGTTTATGAATTTATCGGGCGAAGCGGTACGCGCTTTTATGGATTATTATAAAGTCCCGCTGGAGGACATGATCGTCGTTTACGACGACCTCGATACGGAGATCGGGCGCAACCGGCTGCGGTATCAGGGTAGCGCTGGAGGCCATAACGGTATCAAATCGATCATCCAGCATACGGGGACGCAAACCTTCAACCGGATTCGGATGGGGATTTCACGTCCTGAACCGGGTTTTGCTGTTGTCGACTATGTACTTTCGGGATTTGCCAAGAAGGAGGCGCCGCTTTTGCAGCAGTCGATTGAGGCGGCCTGCGACGCATTGGAGTATAGTCTTGATCATACCTTCGAGCAGACGATGGCCAAGTTCAACGGATAGGCGATTTGATGAAGAGCGCAATCACCAGATAAGCGGGATCCGTAACCAGCCTGGCTAAAAGAAGAGGAAGCTGGACATACTGAAGGTTATAATGAATCTTCAGGAGGCATATAGATGGCAATAAATTACGTTTGCCGGCATTGCCGCACGCCTATTGGTAGGATAGAAGACCCTTATGTATCCGAAGCCCAACTAGGCTTCCATTTCTTGACCCCCGAGGAGCGGCAGGATATAATAGCGTATGATTCGAACGGCGAGACTACGGTCAAAGTGACTTGCGATTACTGTAGGGAGGCTCTGGAGCATAACCCTGAGCTGACGTTGCTTACGAATCCCCTGCAATGATCTGCAGCGGAAACGACGACGATATCCCCGGATAACGGGATACAGAGCCTTGGCACGGTTGCTGAGGCTCCTTTTTGGTTGATCTCCGCTGCTTGCAGCAGACGGTGATACTAGGCTCATAGCTTGCGGATAAGGGAAGAAATAATAGCTGTTTACGTATACATCACGATAGAACGTCGCCGGGGCGGCAAAATGCGGCACCCGAAGGTTACGAAAAATGGAACCGGCCCCGCAGGTTGATAATATGATGATTTAGATTTGCAGGAAATTCGCAATAAGAAATAAGAGAGGTGCCTCATTTGTTACAAGCACTCATACAAGCATTCTCCCGGGATTCAGATTTTACCTCCATGATTGCGGGGGTAGACGCCGGAATGAGGGAGCAATTGATTTCCGGTTTATCGGGGTCTTCCCGGCAGGTGGCGCTCGCAGCGCTGTATCAGGAGACCAAGCGGCCTTTACTGGTCGTTACTCATAACATGTTCTCCGCGCAAAAAATATTCGAAGATTTGCAGGAAGCGCTGTCAGCGGAACAAGTGCTACTGTATCCTGCAAACGAACTGGTCGCTGCCGAAGCGGCCGTCTCAAGTCCCGAGACGCTTGCTCAGCGGATTGAGGTGCTTCTGCAATGTTCCCAGGAATTCCGGGGAGTTGTGGTGGTGCCTTATTCGGGCGTGCGCCGGTTTATCCCGACGCCTGAAGCGATGGCCAGCGCCGGATTAACGATTGAATTGGGAGGCACGCTTCAACTGGAGAACTTCCTGACCCGGATGATCGAGCTCGGTTACGAAAGGGTAGAGCGCGTGGAATCCCGGGGGGAGATGAGCATCCGCGGAGGCATTATCGATTTTTATCCGCTAACCTCGGCGCTGGCTTACCGGGTAGAGCTTTTTGACGATGAAGTGGACTCTATCCGCACCTTCGACCCTGCCGACCAGCGTTCCGTGGATCAGATCAAGCAGGTGTTAGTGACGCCTTGCAAAGAGATGATCGCTACCCGGGACCGGTTGGAGCAAGCGGCCCAGGCTGCGGCGGAAAAGCTGGAACAGCAGCTTGAAAAAATGACGGATCGTCAGGCGAAGAACAAATTGCGCGAAGAGGTTTCAAGGGAAATAGAGCTGTTGCGGGAACATGTCTATTTTCCGGAAATCTATAAATATATTTCTTTGATCTATCCAGAAAATAAAACGTTGTACGACTATATGCCTAAAGATACGCTGCTCGTTCTCGACGAGCCCGCCCGCCTGTTGGAGACATCGCGTCAATTGGAGCGGGATGAGTCCGAGTGGAATCTGCATCTGTTCCAGAACGGTAAGAGCCTGCCGGAGCTTCCGCTGGCGCTGGAAGGTGATCGGGTGCTGTATCACCGTCCGTTCCAGACGCTGTTCTTGTCGCTGTTTTTGCGTCAGGTTCCGCATACGCAGCCACAAAACATTTTAAATTTCGTCAGCCGGGCAATGCAGGATTTCCACGGACAAATGAATGTGCTGAAGGCGGAAATGGAACGGTGGAAAAAAAGCGGGGCCCATGTAATCATGCTGGCCAGCACGGAAGAGCGGATGGACCGGATGCGCCGGGTACTCCAGGATTACGGGATCGATGAGCCGACGCTTCTGCAGGGCAATCTGCAGTCGGGTTTTGAGCTTCCTTCCGTTCATCTCGTCGTAATTACCGAAGGCGAAATGTTCTCCCAGAAACAGCGGAAAGCGCGCAAGGTCGGCAAAAGCATGGACAATGCGGAGCGGATCAAGAGCTACACCGAGCTGAAAGTGGGCGATTATGTCGTTCATCAGAACCATGGGATCGGAAAATATTTAGGTATAGGTACGCTGGAAGTCGGAGGCATTCACAAGGATTATATGCATATCCTGTATGCCGGTGGCGATAAATTGTCCGTCCCGATCGAACAGATCGATATGATCCAGAAATACGTCGGTTCGGAAGAAAAAGAGCCGAAGATTTATAAGCTCGGGGGCAATGAATGGACCCGGGTTAAAAATAAGGTGCGAACCTCCGTACAGGACATTGCGGATGATCTCATCAAGCTGTATGCGGACCGTCAGGCTTCGGCTGGCTATGCGTTCGAGAAGGACACGCCGGAACAACAGGAATTCGAAGCGATGTTCCCTTATGAAGAAACCCGGGACCAACTTCGCGCTATCGAAGAAATCAAAAAAAACATGGAGCAGTCCCAGCCGATGGATCGGCTGCTCTGCGGCGATGTCGGCTACGGCAAAACCGAAGTGGCGATTCGAGCCGCGTTCAAGTCGGCCATTGAGGGCAAGCAGGTTGCCGTTCTGGTTCCTACGACGATTTTGGCCCAGCAGCACTATGAGACGTTCCGCGAACGCTTTGCCGGGTATCCGATCAATATCCAGACGCTGAGCCGGTTCCGCAGCCGCAAGGAGCAGAACGAAACGATCAAGGGCGTGCGCCAGGGGACGGTGGATATTGTGATCGGTACTCATCGCCTGTTGTCGCAGGATCTCGTGTTTAAAGATCTCGGCCTATTGATCGTGGATGAGGAACAGCGTTTTGGCGTAACTCATAAGGAGAAGCTGAAGAAGCTGAAAACGAATGTGGACGTGCTGACCTTGACGGCGACACCGATTCCTCGGACGCTGCATATGTCCATGCTTGGCGTCAGAGACTTGTCCGTCATCGAAACGCCGCCGGAGAACCGCTTCCCTGTGCAGACCTACGTGGTGGAACACAGCCAGGCGCTCGTGCGGGAAGCCGTGGAACGGGAAATGGCGCGCGGCGGGCAGATATACTATCTGTATAACCGCGTACAAGGGATTCAAGAGATGGCCGCGCAAATTTCAATGCTCGTCCCCGATGCCAGAGTCGGCATCGGCCATGGACAAATGTCGGAGCAGGAACTGGAAAAGACGATCCTTGATTTCCTTGACGGGGAATACGATGTGCTCGTCAGCACCAGCATCATCGAGACGGGCGTGGATATTCCGAACGTCAATACCTTAATTGTGCACGATGCGGACAAAATGGGGCTTTCCCAGCTCTATCAGCTGCGGGGTCGTGTCGGTCGGTCCAACCGGATCGCCTACGCCTATTTTACGTACCAGCGCGACAAGTCGCTTACGGAGGTAGCCGAGAAGCGCCTTCAGTCGATTAAGGAGTTCACCGAGCTCGGATCGGGCTTTAAAATCGCGATGCGCGATTTGTCCATCCGCGGGGCCGGGAATCTGCTCGGGGCGGAGCAGCACGGGTTTATTGCTTCCGTCGGTTTTGATCTGTATTCGCAGATGCTGGCCGAAGAAATTCAGAAGCGCAAGGTGACCATGCTCGGTGAGACCGTGCCGGACGAGTCGAAATGGAACACCACGATCGACCTTGGCATCGACGCCTATTTACCGTCGGATTACATTTATGATAGTATTCAGAAGATTGAGATCTACAAAAAGACAGCTTCCGCCGCTACCTTCGAGGATGTCGCCGAACTGGAGGACGAGCTGCTGGATCGGTTCGGAGAACTGCCGGAAGCCGTTCAAAATCTGTTATCGGTTGCCCGGGTGAAGCTGTATGGCAAACAATATGGCATCGAATCCATCGCTTTGCGCGGGGAGGAAGTGACCGTGAAGTTTTATGACGGACGGGAACGGGATGTTCTCCCGGCCAAGATTGCGGAAGTTGGAAATCTGTTTGGAAGACGTGTACAATTTAATCAGGGGTCGGTTATGCTGATCCGGATCAAAACCAAGGGAATGGACGATAAAGAAATGATGGGCTTATTGGAGCAGTTCCTGGGAGCCCTGAAGGACTCGTTCAAAGCGAAAGGGGAACTACAAGATGTTTCGAAGTAAAGGGCGTTCTTGGAAGACGCTGCTCATTGCCCTCGTTGCAGTAATGGCTTTTTCCATTATGGCGGGTTGCGGCAAGAAAGAGGATAAGAATGCTTCTGGCGGCGAAGACAAGAGCAAAGTAGTTGCAACCTATGAAGGCGGCGAAATTACGGAGAACGAATTCGACCGGGAACAGCGGATCGTGCTTGCGCTTCAGCCAAACGTTGAACAGTTCATGCAAATGGACGATTTTCGCGACTATCTGATCAAACAAGAGATTGCATATGAATATCTGGAAGCCAAGGCCGACGACAAGATGAAAGAAGAGGGCAAGAAAAAGGCCGAGGAACAATTCGCCGCGATGAAGGAATCGATGGGCGAGGAAGCATTCAAAAGTTTGCTGGACGGACAAAAAATTTCCGAGAAGGAATTCAAAAATTACATGGTTCGGATTTATACCGTCATGGAAAGCGAAAAAGCTAAAATCAGCGACGATGACGTGAAGAAAGAATTTGAAGCGACCAAAGAGGATTACATCACCGCCTCGGTTCGCCATATCCTGATCGGGTTAACCGACAAGGAAGGCAAAGAACGCAGCAAAGAGGACGCGCTGAAGTTGGCCAATGAAGTTAAAGCTAAATTGGATAAAGGCGAGGACTTCGCGGCACTGGTAAAGGAGTATTCTTCCGACGGACAAACCAACATCGATAACGGCGGGCTGTACGCGGACACCCCTGTAAGCAACTGGGTTACCGAGTTTAAGGAAAAAGCGATGACTCTGCCGCTCAATACGATTAGCGAACCCGTGGAAACTACGTTTGGATACCACATCATGCGCGTGGAGAAACGGACCGAGAAGAAATTCGAAGATCTGACGCAAGAGGAGAAGGACCTGATCAAAATGTCGGCCGCTTCTCAAAAGCTGGACGAGTTCATGGCGGGCGATCTGGAGAAGAAAATTATCAAGAAGATCGACTTGCCCAAGGTTGAGCAGAAGGAAGAGGAAGGCGGAACGACGAATCCCGGCTCGACCAATTCCGGGACAAGCGGGGATGCCGATAAGAGCGGAACGGATCCGGGCGGTGATGCCGGAACTTCCGAGAACGGTTCTGGCACAAACAGCAGTACCGGCAACAGCAAATAAACGGGGTAACCTGTTTCATTCGGATTTGCAGTAGCAGCGCGGAGCGATCCGCGCTGTTTTGCTGATCCGAATTTCCGATACGCGCGCAAAACAGCCTGATGGACCCGATAGAAGCCCCACGCTCGTGGGGTTATTTTGTACGCATTCATTTCGTGAAATCTGATGTGCAGAACTGGATAAATTGAATGAATAAGCTGCTGGGAAGGGATGAATACTATGGTCAGAATCACAAGAGCCGAATCCCTCCATTGTATACAAAATAAGCCGCCGGTTAATCAGGAAAAAACGAAGGCCGCGCAACTTTTTTACCGGTAGCGGTGTATTAACATACCGAAGGGTAAATGAATATCCAACTGACAGTAGTTCAATACTTCTTTAGAAAGCGGGGCAACATGTGATATGAAAGCTACTGGAATTGTACGCCGTATTGATGATTTGGGCCGGGTGGTCATTCCGAAGGAGATCAGACGGACACTACGGATCCGTGAAGGGGATCCGCTTGAGATTTTTGTGGACCGCGACGGCGAGGTTATTCTGAAAAAATATTCCCCGATCGGGGAGCTGGGCGATTTTGCCAAGGAATATGCGGAATCGCTTTTCGAGAGCACAGGCCATATTACTTTGATCTCTGACCGTGACACGCTTATTGCGATTGCGGGTGCATCGAAAAAGGAATACTTGGACAAGCAGATCAGCGCACTCTTGGAAACCAGCATGGACAACCGTAAAATTATACTGGAGTCGAATACGGGTATGTATGAGGTTATTAAGGATCATTCCGAGACAATCTCTTCCTTCGTAATCGCTCCGATCATCTCGGGTGGGGACCCGATCGGTGCTGTGGTTCTGTTGAATAAGGATGAATCCGTAAAAATGTCGGAGCTCGAGTCTAAAATGGCGGAAACCGCCGCCGGTTTTTTAGGCAAACAGATGGAGCAATAACAGCAGTAAACTTGATTTGACAAGCACACTCCCGGCGCAGTGGGGCGGCAG
This sequence comes from Fontibacillus phaseoli, assembly GCF_003337355.1. Lineage (GTDB taxonomy): Bacteria > Bacillota > Bacilli > Paenibacillales > Paenibacillaceae > Fontibacillus > Fontibacillus phaseoli. Next base: position 32,060 of record NZ_QPJW01000016.1, read on the forward strand.
AGCCGTCCAGGGCAGGGAGTGTTTTTTTGCTTGGTTTAGCGGATTTTGCGGCGGCATGGCGGGGGCGACGGGTTTCATCATATAATGGAACCTGAATGCAGGACCAATATGAATTCGCAAAGTAGGTAAACTATGAAAGACAATAAAAATGCAGCATCAGGACTGCTTAAGGGAGCGGCCGTCCTTAGCCTCGCTGCTATCGTAAGCAAGCTGCTGGGGACGCTGCAAAAAATTCCGCTGCAAAATATCGGCGGGGACGGCGTTTTTGGAATTTATAATACCGTTTATCCCTTTTATACGATAGTGATCACGCTGGCCACGGCAGGTTTTCCGACCGTGGTATCCAAGTTTGTGGCCGAACAGCAGGCTATGGGGGAGGAACGCGGCAAACGGGCTGTACTGCAGATGGCGTCAATAGTGATGGCCGTGCTGGGAATCATCGGATGCGTCCTCATGTACTTCGGAGCTCCGCAGCTTGCGGCATGGATTGGCAATAGCCATCTGATCCCCGCTTTGCGTAGCGCGGCACCGGCTTTGCTGTTTATTCCGCTTAGCGCGTCCTTGCGGGGATATTTCCAAGGGCTGCAAAATATGATACCGACTGCGGTCTCCCAAGTGACGGAGCAGGGGGTCCGCGTAGCGGTAATGATCGCGTTGCTGTTTTATTTGACGGGAACCGGGGGAACGGAAGCGGTGATTGCGGGCGGAGCGCTCGCGGGCTCGGCAACCGGAGGTGCTGCGGGTCTGGCGGTCATGCTGCTGTACTGGAGAAGCCATCGCAAACAGGAGAAGCGGCGGACGGCGGGACACGGCCATCGGGAGGCGGGCATACCGGCCGACCTCCGTCCTGGCGATGAACCGGCTGCGGAAGCTGGGCTGAAGGCTGACAAGCCCGGCGCGGATGCTGTGCATAATTTGGCAGGAGGCTCGCGCCTAGGCGCCGGGCTCCTCAAGGAAATGCTGCGATACGCAATTCCTATTTGCCTGGCTTCGCTGGCTATTCCGCTGCTTAGCCTGGTCGATACTTTCACGCTGCCGAGGTTGTTGTCTTCGACGATGGACGGGCTCCGCGTTATGACGGAAGTGGGCGTATATAACCGGGGCATACCGCTTGTCCAACTCGTAACGATGCTTGCCTCTTCTTTGTCGGTATTGTTCATTCCGCTCCTGGCGGAAATGAATTTACGCGGCAATCGGGAAGGCATTTCGCGCCAAACCGGTTTTGCTCTGCGTTGGTTCTGGCTCATCGGCCTGGCCTCGTCGGCAGGATTGGCGTTGCTTGCAGGGCCCATTAACGTAATGCTGTACGAAGACGGTATCGGGACGGGCACGTTCGCCTGGGTAGCCTGGACGGCCGCGCCCGGAGCGATGGTGACGATCACCGCCGCGCTGCTGCAGGGGCTTGGCGCCGTGCGCGCACCCGCGGTGCACCTTCTGGCAGCGGCTGTGCTCAAGGCGGCGCTGAACGTGCTGCTTGTGCCGCAGCTCGGCATCACCGGCGCGGCGATCGCCGGCATCGCCGCTTACACCGCCGCCGCAGCGCTGAACTTGGCGCTGCTGCTCCGGCGCGCGGGGCTGCGCCCGCGCCTGCGGGACGCGCTGCTGCGCCCCGCTGCGGCCGCCCTGGCGATGGCGGCCGCCGTGTTGCTGCTGCGCCTTGCCGCAGCCGCCGTGCTGCCGCCGGGCCGTCTGGCGGCCCTGGCGGAGAGCCTGCTCGGCGTAGCGCTCGGCGCAGCCGTGTTTGCGGCCGCCGCGCTGCGGGCGCGCCTGGTCAGCGCGGCGGAGCTTGCCGCTCTGCCGCGGGTCGGCCCGAAGCTGCTGCGCCTGCTTCAGAAGCTGCGGCTGCTGCGCTAGCACGCGGCGATTACGGCCAAGCGCCCTAGCTTACCGCCGGCGCCTAGTGCCTATTCGCCGCCGCTGATCGGATCCCCGTTTTGCGGGACGCCGAAAAGCGGGAACATTTTTGTCATTGGCGCGGGAAGTGGTATAGTAAGGAATGGATTGTTCTATTTTGCCGGTAACGAGACAGGAGCGTGACTTCGAATGGGAGCAGTGATCACCGTTGTTGGACTGGGTTCGGGCGATCCCGACCGTCTGACGCTGGGAAGCTTGAAATTGCTTCAGGAAGCGCAGGAGCGATACGTGCGCACCAAGGACCATCCGGTGGTGGCCTGGCTGGAGGAAAGCGGGGTGACTTTTACCTCGTTTGATGAGGTATACGAGTCCAAAGATGATTTTCCTTCGGTCTACAAGGAGATTGTGGAGCGGTTGATTTCCGCCGCAAAGCCGTCTTCGGGAGAAAAAGCGGTACTCTATGCCGTACCCGGCCATCCGATGGTTGCGGAGGCAACCGTAAAGCTGCTGCGCGAACGTTGTCCGAAAGAGGGAATTGACTTACGCATCACCGGGGGCGAGAGCTTCCTGGATGAAGCTTTTGTCCGGCTTGGCTTTGATCCGATCGAGGGATTTCAACTGCTGGACTCGTCTGAATTGTCCCAGGGAGAGATCGATCCCCGGAGGCATACGCTGATCGGGCAGGTCTACGACGAATTCACCGCCTCGGACGTGAAACTGAGCCTGATGGAGACCTACCCGGACGATTACCCCGTCGTTGTCGGACATGCCCTTGGGGTATCCGGGGAGGAGCAGGTGCTGCGCATTCCGCTTTACGAACTGGACCGCGTCCAGGGTTACGGTAATTTGTCGCTCGTCTACGTACCGGCCAGCCGCGACGAAAGCCTGCGCATTCGCAGTTTTGAGCGGCTGCATGAGATCGTGACGATTCTCCGCAGTCCGGAAGGGTGCCCTTGGGATCGTGAACAGACTCATGAGTCACTCCGCAAAAATCTCATCGAGGAAACTTATGAGGTGCTGGAGACGATCGATGATGACGATCCGGAGCACATGCGGGAAGAGCTGGGTGACCTCCTGCTGCAAATTATGCTGCATTCGCAAATGGAAGAGGAGACCGGCATGTTTACCGCATACGACGTGATCCAGGAGCTTAATGAGAAGCTGCTGTACCGTCATCCTCATGTATTCGGCAATCTGAGCGCCGAGGATGCCGAGGCTGCGCTCCAGAACTGGGAAGCAATGAAAGCGGAGGAGAAGCGTCGTAAAGGAATAGAACCGGAGAAACTTTCCGCCTTGAGTGGGGTACCTCGGGATTTGCCTGCGCTGATGAAGGCCTACAAGCTCCAGAAGAAGGCGGCGAAGGTAGGCTTTGACTGGGATTCTATCGACGGCGTCTGGGCAAAGATCGAGGAGGAACTGGCCGAATTCAAAGAAGCCGTGACTTCAGGTCACCCGGCGGAGGATCAGGCGTTGGAACTGGGCGACGTGCTGTTCTCGATCGTGAATGCCGGCCGCTACATCGGAGTCGATCCCGAGGAGGCGTTATCCTTGACAATCGCGAAATTTGTCAGACGCTTCGGGTATGTGGAAGAGAAGCTTCGCGAAGCCGGAAAAACACCGGGAGACAGCGATCTTACCGAGATGGACGCGCTCTGGGATGAAGCCAAAAGCCTCGAAAGGGAATCCAGATAACTCGAATTTTCACTAAAAAACGGTTTTTTTTGCGAAAAAGCAAAAAAAAGTTGATCTCGGGGCAGGAATTTGGGTTTTAAGACAGAATTATTCATACAAAGATATCCATGCGGCTTACAGCCATATGGGCTGAAGCCGTTAGTCCATCTATTTCTTTTATTATTGGGAGGCATTATTAATGAACAAAACAGATCTTATCAACAACATTTCCAGCAAAAGCGGTTTGACTAAAAAAGACGTTGAAACCGTATTGAACGGCGTCCTCGGCGAAATCACCGATGCTCTTGCTGGCGGCGACAAAGTACAATTGATCGGCTTCGGCACGTTCGAAACTCGCAAACGTTCCGGTCGTACCGGCCGCAACCCGCAAACCGGCAAAACGATCGAAATTCCTGCATCCAACGTTCCAGCTTTCAAAGCGGGCAACAAACTTAAAGAAGCCGTAAAATAATGCGTCTTGATAAATTCCTGAAGGTGTCCCGGTTGATTAAGCGGCGCACGGTGGCGAAGGACGTCTCCGAACAAGGGAGAGTTCTGATCAACGGGCGCGAATCCAAACCGAGCAGCACCGTTAAGGTGGGCGACGAAATTACCGTTCAATTCGGCCAAAAGCTGGTGACGGTTCGCGTCGAACGCCTTGCGGAGACGACTCGCAAGGAAGAGGCTGCCACCCTGTATACCTTGGTCAAGGAAGAACCGATCGCCAAAGACTCCGGTTTAGACTGGAACTAAGGCGTGAGATGAAGCACGCTCCGTTGTTGAAACGGGGCGTGCTTTCTATTGTGCACAGGTTACCTAAATGGGGGATCATCGAGAACGTAGAATCGGAAACAACGTATCCCACCCCTAAACGCGACCCTCCATCGCCCCAACACGCCCAACATGCCCAACACGCCCAACACGCCCAACACGCCCAACACGCCCAACACGCCCAACACGCCCAACACGCCCAACACGCCCAACATGCCCAACACGCCCAACACGCCCAACACGCCCAACACGCCCAACACGCCCAACACGCCCAACATGCTCAACACGCTCAACATGCTCAACATGCTCAACATGCCCAACATGCCCAACACGCTCAACATGCCCAACATGCTCAACACGCTCAACATGCTCAACATGCCCAACACGCTCAACATGCTCAACATGCTCAACATGCCTAACATGCTCAACATGCCCAACACGCTCAACACCCTAACACCCCAACGCCCGCATAACTCTGCCGCCTCGCTAACGGACACGAGGGACCTTATTTGTCTAGAAAACGGTGTTTTTAAAATCTAACGGACACCAGAGACCTTAATCAGGCCTAAAGCGTCATATTTGGGTTCTTTTTCGAAGAATAACGTCCCCTGTGTCCGTTAGCGGCCAAAAGTGCCTGAATCGGTCACTTTAACGGCTCCTGTGTCCGTTAGAGTTAGATGTACTCCCATCCGGTAGGATCAGGTCCAAGGAGGGCCGGTTATATCCGGGATTTTGAACCCGATGGTCAAGGCAGAAGACGATGATTTATACCCCTAATCTTGCGGAGAATACCGTTTTTTGCGGGGGGAGTCAAAAATACCCCTACCCAAATTATTGAAAGATGATAATATATTAATTAACTAACCTCCTTTGCTGTTAAAAAGTACTGCCTGTACTTTCAACCATGCAGCAAGATTCTTCCTACCTGGAGCTTCTCGGTTAACAAACTGCTCCTAGAAAACACCTCAATCTAAAGATTGCATTCTGCAGTCGCACCAACACACCTCTGATCTGATTTTTCAATAATCAGCATTCGTATCACACACTTCTTAATTAATGTTGCCCCTATGCCGCACTATCCGCCCTAGTTGTTATTTGCTTGCACAATTTAGTGAATTTTTTCACAAACGTTTGATTGATTAATTCATCAAGTTTACTGAATTTACTGAGTTCATTGAGTTGCCAGGGTATCAAATTGTCAAGTTACTGGTTTACTGAGTTCGCCGGACTTACCGGTTGTTGAGTTCACTGAATACTTCGTTCACCGACAAGAGTTTGCGGAGTTAACGAGAATACCGAGTTCTATCGATTTCTTGCTGCGATTTTTTTGTATCATGGATCCACTTGGGTATTGTCTTGCTGCTTCTTTGCTTTAGTTTGCCGCTACTATGTTATGTACTTTTGTTTTTACTGTTGTTTTTGCTTTAGGTTCACGCAATTATTCGTGCCGTAGTTTTTGTATGGTTAAGCTCTAGTTTTTTGCCCTGTTTTCGGAACGGTGTTAACACTCCTTTCCACAACCATGTTTTACAACTGTATTTCACGGCTTTGCTTTCTGATCTGCATAACTGCATTCCACACCATTCAGAGTTTTTCGCATTCCGTTTATTCCTTGTTCAAGAGGATGATTGCTGATGAGACAGTTAATCCACAAGCTCTATTCCCGCGGGGGGTTGTCCAGGGATGAAATCGTCTATTTACTGGCCCGTCTTGATGCAGGGGTGCGTAAAGAGCTGTATGGCCTGGCCGACCGGAAACGGCGCGAAAAGTATGGAGACAAGGTTTTTTTGCGCGGTCTGATTGAATTCTCGAGCTATTGCAGGCGGGACTGCCTTTATTGCGGGCTGCGGGCCAGCAACAGGTCGGCGGAGAGGTATCGGCTGAAGCCTCCGGAAATCCTTGATTGCTGCCGGGAAGGGTACGGCCTGGGATATCGGACATTTGTGCTCCAAAGCGGCGAGGATCCTTGGTATACGGAGGAGATTTTGGTAAATCTCATTCAGGAGATTAAGGCCGAGTTTCCCGATACGGCGCTGACTTTATCGATCGGCGAGCGGGAGGATCGGACGTACCAAAGATTGTACGAAGCGGGGGCGGACCGGTTTTTATTGCGACATGAAACCGCTTCCCCAAAACTCTACCAAACTCTTCATCCTTCGATGTCTTTTGACAATCGGCGGAGATGCCTCAAGGTGCTCCAGGAAATCGGATACCAGGTGGGAGCCGGCTTCATGGTTGGTTTGCCGGGGCAGACCGCGGATGATTTAGCGGATGATTTGCTGTATTTGCAAGCTTTACACCCGGACATGATCGGTATTGGCCCGTTTATTCCGCATTCCCGAACTCCTTTAAGCGGGGCGGCGGCCGGTACGATTGAGGATACATTGGCAATGGTCGCCCTGGCGCGCTTGATGGTGCCGGATGCGCTCATTCCCGCAACGACCGCCTTGGGTTCGCTGGATTCAGAGGGGCGGGAGAAGGCTCTGAAGGCTGGAGCCAACATCGTGATGCCGAACTTGTCACCTATTGCAGTCCGCACAAAATATGCCCTGTATAACAACAAGATCTGTACCGGCGACGAGTCGGCGGCTTGCAGGCATTGCCTGGAGCTGCGGATTCATGCGGCCGGCTTTTCCGTGGATATGGGGAGGGGGGATAGCCTGAAATCATTCCAGGTGAAGCGGCTTACGGCTTCACAATCAGCACAATAATCTGTGAAATAAAACACAAAACCCTATACAGAGGAGAAATGGCGAATGAGCAAATGGACCAAAAGTAATCAGCCGGGATTTTTCGAAATCCGGCTGGAATCCATCGGCGGGCTGGGCGCAAATCTGGCCGGGAAAATGCTGGCCGAATCCGGGGTGCTGGGGCTCGGCCTGAATGGAGCCGGCTTTTCATCATATGGCTCGGAAAAGAAAGGATCCCCGGTTAAAAGCTTTATCCGGTTTTGCGGTCCCGACATGGAGATCCGCGACCACAGTCCGATCGAACAGCCGGATGTCATCGGCGTATTTCATGAAGCGCTGCACACGACCGTGCAGGTGCTGAGCGGGTTGAAGCCCGGCGGAGTCGTCCTGGTCAACTCAACCCGCAGCTTTGAGGAGATCCGCAGCGATCTGAACTATCCCCATGGAACGCTGGCCATGGTCGATGCCTTGGGCATCGCCTTGGAGGAGCGAACCAGGGTGAATACCTCGATGCTGGGAGCCTTGTTCCGGATCTGCGATTTCTTGGATCGCGATTCCATGCGGGATGTTATCCGGCGTACCTTTGAAAAAAAATACCCGCAGCTCGTCGAGCCCAATTTGCGGACTTTCGACCGGGGTTATGACGAGGTGCAGTTTGAAACGGTGGAATCTCCCGCCGAAGCGGCTGCGGTATCCTTTTTGCGGCAACAACCTCAGCTTGGTTATGAAACGCAGGAACTGGGCGGAATTATCCGGACACAAGGAAACAGTCTGCTTAAAGATTTAAGCGGCTCCCGTCAGGGATATGTGCCCGAGTTGAATCTGGAATCCTGCATTCATTGCGCCAACTGCGATGCAGCCTGTCCCGATCTATGCTTCGTATGGGAATCCGCGGAGGATAAGTGCGGGAGAAGGCAGATGTTTTTGCAGGGAATCGATTATCAATATTGCAAAGGCTGCTTGAAATGTGTGGAAGTGTGCCCGACCGGGTCGCTGGCTCCCCTCCGGGAAGAGGCCGGATACGCCGACAGCAATCGTGTAGCGCATGTTTTTAATTAAAGCTAAAGCGTAAGGAGGACTTTTCCTATGTCGATCATGGAAGAAGCAGTAACAGCATTAACGACCCCGGAACAAACGGTTGCTTTTGAGTCGGGGAATGAAGCCGCGGCAATGGCGGCAATGCAGATCAATTATCATGTGATGGGTTATTTCCCGATCACGCCGTCGACGGAAATCGCTCAAATTCTCGATCAGAAGAAGGCGCAGGGTCTTCATGATATCCAACTGATCGCCGCGGACGGCGAGCACGGATCGGCGGGCATCTGCTATGGAGCGGCGTTGAGCGGAGCTCGGGTAGTCAATGCGACGAGCGCTAACGGATTTATGTACATGCTGGAACAGATTCCCGTACAATCGGGGACCCGGTTTCCGATGGTGTTAAACCTGGTGACACGCGCTATCAGCGGTCCGCTGGATATTCGCGGCGACCACTCCGATTTGTATTATGCGCTGAACACGGGCTGGCTCATTTTGACGGCCAGCACACCGCAGGCGGTATACGACATGAACATTATCGCATTGAAACTGTCCGAGCATACCGATGTGCGGTTGCCGGTTATTGTCGCTTACGACGGTTTCTTTACTTCCCATCAAAAACGGAAGCTCCATTATTTCCAGGATGGCCGAAGCGTCCGCGCTTTTGTCGGAGAGCAGCCGCCGGCGGGATTCGATAATGTGGCCGATCCGGCCAATCCGATTACGATCGGCGCCCATATGAACGGCGACGACCTGCTGAATAACCATTACCAGCTGCATCTTGCTCAGGAGCAGGCGGCCGGGGTGTATAAGCAGATCGTCCACCAATATGAACAATTGTCCGGACGCAGCTATGAAACGCTGGAGCTGTACTGCATGGACGATGCCGAAGTCGCGCTATTCCTCTTGAATTCGGCGGCGGAATCGGCAAAGGATACGGTCGACAAGTTGCGCGCGGAAGAGATCAAGGCGGGGCTGGTCCGGCCGAATATTATCCGGCCGTTCCCGGCTGAAGAGCTGCGGAATGCGCTGCGCGGCGTCAAAGCGCTGCTTGTCGGCGAGCGGGCCGACTCTTACGGCGGACAGGGCGCCAATATGACGCATGAGGTGCGCTCCGCCTTGAAGCTGGACCCGGATAATTCCACGATCGTGCTCTCCCGGGTGTTTGGGCTGGGAGGCAAGGATTTTTATCCGGATGATGCGGATGCTTTCTTCCGCCTGGCCTTAGAGGCCGTTGAAAAGGGCCGTGCAGAGGTGCCTTTTGACTATTACGGCCAAGTGCCGGGGGAGGAAGATAAACGGCTTCAACCGGTGTTGACTCCGCGCCATGGCGATGCCTATAAGAGCGGTCTGATCCAAATTACGCCGAACGAGGCGACCGGCAAGCTCAAAGTGAAGCTGCCGCCGCTGCGCAGCCTCACAGTCAAACCGAAGCGGCTGGCTCCGGGACACGGCGCTTGCCCGGGCTGTAGCGCCATCTCTTCCCTGGAGCTGTTCTATAAAGGGATCGAGGGGGATGTCGTTACCCTCGTGCAAACCGGCTGCGCTTATGTCGTTACCGCCGGTTATCCGTACACGTCCCATAAACAGACTTTCGTTCACAACCTGTTCCAAAACGGGGCGGCGACGGTGTCGGGGATGGTTGAAGCTTTTTGGGAGCGGAAACGGCGCGGCGAAATTGAAGTGTCCGATGATGTAACCTTCATTATGGTGACGGGCGACGGCGGCATGGATATCGGGATGGGCCCGTCCATCGGGGCGGCGCTGCGCAACCATCGTATGATTATTTTGGAGTATGACAATGAGGGTTATATGAATACCGGCTCCCAGTTGTCCTATTCCACGCCGCTCGGACATCAGACGAGTACGTCCGGCGTAGGCAAGAAGCAGAAGGGCAAGGCGTTCCATCATAAGGACACGCCGCAGATTATGGCCGCAACGAATATCCCGTATGTATTTACGGCGGTGGAGTCCATGCCGCAGGATTTGATTATGAAGGCCGCCAAGGCGCAGTGGTACGCGCAGAATGAGGGCATGGTTTACGGTAAAGTGTTGAGCACCTGTCCGCTAAACTGGCGCTCCGAAGATCACCTGGGCGGCACCATCCTGAAAGCGGCGGTAGACTCGTGCTTCTTCCCGCTGTATGAGGTGGAGCATGGCGTAACCACGATTACGTACGATCCGGAAGCGAAGAACAACCGGATCCCGGTGTCGGAGTGGCTGGAGATGATGGGCAAGACAAAGCACATGCTTGCCGATGAAGAACTGCTGGGCGCTTTCGAGGAAGAGATCGACAAGCGCTGGGAACGTCTCAAGCTGAAGCATGAATCCCCGCTCCTGTAAGGGAATCAGGGATTTTTGAAAGGGGAGAATTTCATCTATGGAGGATACTTGCTGCGGTCAGGGAAAGGTGAACAAGGAACGGCTGGATCAGGTCCGGGAGGTCATCGCCCAGTTTCGGATGCTTCAGGGGGCACTGATTCCCGTTCTGCATGAAATCCAGGATATATTCGGTTATTTACCGGAGGAAGCGCTCCAAATCGTATCCGAAGAGCTGGAGTTGCCGATGGCGGAAATATACGGGGTAGCGACGTTTTACTCTTTCTTCTCGCTGGAACCGAAAGGGGAGTACGTGATCCGGGTCTGCATGGGTACAGCCTGCTATATCAAGGGAGCGCAGGCTGTGCTGGACCGGCTGGCCCAGGAACTCGAAATTCCGGTGCAGGGGACTACGCCTGACGGCAAATTCACGCTGGATGCCACCCGCTGCCTCGGGGCCTGCGGTCTCGCTCCGGTCATGACGATCGGCGAGAAAGTGTATGGCCGCTTAACACCGAACGAAATTCCGAAAATCCTGAAATCGATGCGTACGCCCGCCCATACGCATTAAGGAGGAAACGACATGAAAACATTAGTGGATCTGGAAAGCATACGCACATCTGCGCTGAGCCGGCTTGTCAGGCGGCAGCTCGGCAAGGTGGAGGAGGACAACGTCGGCATTGCTCAGCGGTCCGTCATGATTTGCGGCGGTACGGGCTGCGTTTCATCGGATTCGATGATCATCGTCGATGCATTTCATCAGGAAGTAGCCAGTCAGGGGATTGAAGATCAGATCGACATCGTGCGTACCGGCTGTTTTGGACTTTGTGAATTGGGGCCCGTGGTTATCGTTTACCCGGAGGAGGTCTTTTATAGCCGTGTCACCGTGGAGGATGTTGCGGAAATCGTTGAAGATCATTTATTGAAGGGGCAGATTGTAGAGCGGCTGGTTTATGAGGCTTCTATCGAGGACGGGGAGATTTTGCCGCTGCAACAGGTTGATTTTTTCCGCAAGCAGATGCGGATTGCTCTTCGCAACTGCGGAACGATCGATCCGGAGGAGATCGACGAGTATATCGCCATGAGCGGATACAAAGGGTTGCATAATGTGCTGACCATGATGCAACCGGGCGAAGTTATCCGCACGGTGAAAGAAGCCGGGCTCCGGGGCCGCGGAGGCGGGGGCTTTCCGACCGGGGTGAAGTGGGAAACCGCGGCCAAACAGAATAATCCGCAAAAATATATTATCTGCAATGCCGATGAAGGCGACCCCGGCGCATTTATGGACCGCTCCATTCTGGAAGGCGACCCGCATTCGGTACTGGAGGGAATGGCGATTGCCGGTTATGCGATCGGGGCGGACCAGGGCTTCATCTATGTGCGGGCCGAATATCCAATTGCGGTAAGGCGGATTCAACTCGCCATCAAGCAGGCACGGGAGTATGGGTTGCTCGGAGCCAATCTGTTCGGCAGTGACTTTTCTTTTGATGTCAGCGTGCGTCTCGGGGCCGGTGCCTTCGTGTGCGGGGAAGAAACCGCGCTGATGAATTCGGTGGAGGGCAAACGGGGAATGCCCAATCCGAAGCCGCCGTTTCCGGCGGTCAGCGGCCTGTGGGAGAAGCCAACGGTCATAAACAACGTGGAGACGTTGGCCAATATCCCGCAGGTGATGCTCAAAGGGTCCGCATGGTATGCCGGTATCGGCACGGACAAGAGCAAAGGGACCAAGGTGTTTGCGCTCGGCGGCAAAGTGGTCAACACCGGGCTGGTGGAGGTGCCCATGGGCATCACGCTGCGCGAGGTTATTTTTGAGATCGGCGGCGGAATTCCCGGCGGCAAGGCCTTCAAGGCGGTGCAGACCGGGGGGCCGTCCGGCGGTTGCCTCACCAGCGAGCATCTGGATCGCAAGATCGATTATGATACCTTGCTCAGCCTCGGTTCGATGATGGGCTCGGGCGGCATGCTGGTGATGGATGAGGAGACCTGCATGGTTGACGTGGCCCGCTATTATCTCGATTTTACACGCGATGAGTCCTGCGGCAAATGCGTTCCTTGCCGGATCGGCACCAAGCGGCTGCTCGAAATTTTGGAGAGAATTACAGAAGGTAAAGGAACGATGGAAGATCTTGACGTGCTGGATGAATTGTCCGTGCAAATCAAGGCGGCCTCCCTTTGCGGTTTGGGGCAAACCGCTCCGAATCCGGTGCTGTCCACGCTCAAATATTTCCGAGATGAGTATGTGGCGCATGTGGTCGACAAAAAATGCCCGTCCGGTGTTTGCCGTTCCCTAATCTCGTTCGTGATCCGGGCCGAGAAGTGCAGAGGCTGCGGGCTGTGCGCGCGCAAATGTCCGGTAAACGCCATTACGGGCAAGATCAAGGAGCCGTATCTCATCGATCCGGAGCTGTGCATTAAATGCGGGATTTGCTTTGACAGCTGTAAATTTGCCGCCATCTATAAAAGCTAAAGGTGTGAGGAGATCAAGATGGATACCGTAAAATTATGGATCGACAATATCGAAACGGAAGTGCCCCAAGGAACGACGGTTCTCCAGGCAGCCCGCGAGCTGGGCGTGTATATTCCCACCCTTTGCCACATGCAGGGGGTCAGTCATTCGTCCAATTGCCGCGTCTGTCTGGTAGAGTCGGGCCCCCGATTGATCGCATCTTGTACCTTGGCGGCGGAAGAAGGTATGCAAATCCGGACCAATACCCAGAAGGTGCGGGATGCGCGGAAGACGACGGTGGAGCTGATCCTGTCGGATCATAACCAAGAGTGCCCTTCCTGTTCGCGAAGCGGTACTTGCGAGTTGCAGGATGTCTCCAGGCAGGTCGGCGTTCGCCACGTACGTTATACGGGAAAAAAATCGCACAGTCACGTCGATTTTTCTTCTCCTGCCATTATGAGGGATACGTCAAAGTGCATTCTTTGCGGACGGTGCGTAGCGGTGTGCAATCTACAGTCCGTCGGGGCCATCGGGTTTATGAATCGCGGTTTTGACACGACCATCGGCCCGGCGATGGGCAAACCGATAGGCGAAAGCGTTTGCGTAAACTGCGGCCAATGCATTATGGCTTGTCCGGTTGGAGCACTGCAGGAGCGGGAAAATATGAACGATGTCTGGCAGGCCATCGCCGATCCCAACAAGTTCGTCGTGGTTCAGGCCGCTCCGGCGGTAAGGGTCGCGCTCGGCGAAGAGTTCGGCATGCCGGTCGGTACCCGGGTGACCGGCAAAATGGTTGCCGCGCTCCGGCGGATCGGGTTCGACAAGGTGTTCGACACGGATTTCGGTGCCGACGTGACCATCATGGAGGAAGGCAACGAGCTGCTGCAACGGTTGGAAACCGGCGAACGGCTGCCGCTCATGACCTCCTGTTGCCCGGGCTGGGTGAAATTCGTCGAGCATTTTTTCCCGGATATGATGGATAACCTCTCCAGTTGCAAATCCCCTCACGAGATGGAGGGGGCGCTCATCAAGAGTTATTTTGCGCAGATGATGGACATCGATCCCGAGCGGATCGTGGTCGTTTCGATCATGCCTTGTACGGCAAAGAAATATGAAGGGCAGCGTGAAGAATTGTCGCACGCGGAACGGCAGGATGTGGACTATGTCCTGACGACCAGAGAACTGGCCTGGATGATCAAGGAAGCGGGAATCGATTTCGCTCGTCTGCGTGGGGAGGATTTCGACAATCCGTTTGGCGAGGCGTCCGGAGCCGGAGTCATTTTCGGGGCAACGGGTGGAGTGGCTGAAGCCGCCTTGCGTACGGTGTTTGAGCTGGTTGCCGGAGAAGAGCTGGACACCGTCGAGTATACCGCCGTGCGCGGAATGGAGGGGATCAAGGAAACGGCGGTCATGCTGCCTAACGGGAAAATGATTCGTACTGCCGTCGCACACGGTCTTGGCAACGCCAGAAAACTCATGAACATGATCGCCAAAGGAGAGCGAAACTACGAGTTCATCGAAGTGATGGCCTGTCCGGGCGGTTGCATCTGCGGCGGCGGCCAGCCTCTGCTCCAGGCCGATCTCAGGGGCAAGGTCAATGTAAAAGCGGAGCGGGCGAAAGCGATCTATGACGAGGACGAGGCGTCGCCGATCCGCAAATCGCACCGCAATCCGCACATCCTTCGAGTGTATGCGGAGTTCCTGGAGCGGCCGAACAGTTCCAAGAGCCACACTTATCTGCATACGCATTACAAAGTGCGCTCCCGTTATTAACGGGAGCCACGTTCTATAAATAGCGGGTTCACTCTATTAATCAGCAGGAGGGATTGGGATGAGCAAAGCAGCACCTCATGAGGAACTTGCCGAATTTATACGGGAGGAAGAGATCGAGGCATGTCTTGCCTTCGGCGACTCGGCGGCCCGCGATCCGGATTTGGTCCGGTGTATCCTGGAGAAGGCGAGGGCATCCAAAGGGTTAAGTCCGATGGAGGCCGCCGTGCTGCTTCATGTGGACGAGGAGCAAATCCTGGATGAAATCTTCACCGCGGCCCGCGAAGTGAAGGAGCGGATTTACGGAAACCGGATCGTTCTGTTCGCTCCCTTATATGTCAGCAACTACTGCGTGAATAACTGTGAGTACTGCGGATACAAGCACTCGAACAGCGAGCTTCGCCGGAGGCGTTTGGACCGGGAAGAGCTGATTCGGGAGGTGGAAGTACTCCAGCGGCTGGGACATAAGCGTCTTGTTTTGGAAGCCGGAGAGGATCCGCTCAACTGTTCGATCGAATATGTTCTCGAATGCATGGAGACAATCTATTCGGTCAAGGTGGACAATGGCAGCATCCGCCGTATTAACGTCAATATTGCTGCGACTACCGTGGATAATTACCGCAAGCTGGGCGAGGTCGGAATCGGAACGTACATCCTGTTTCAAGAAACCTATCACCGCCCTACTTACCGCAAGCTTCATGCCCAAGGACCCAAGGGCGATTACGACTGGCATACGACGGCGATGGACCGGGCCATGCGGGCCGGCATCGATGATGTGGGCGTCGGTGTCCTATACGGATTGTACGAGCATAAGTACGAGACCGTAGCCATGCTGCTTCATGCCAATCATCTGGAGGAAACGTTCGGATGCGGACCGCATACCGTCTCCGTGCCCCGCCTAAGATCAGCCGAAGGGGTCGATCTGGAACGTTTCCCCTATCTGGTGAGCGACAGGGAATTCAAAAAAATCGTGGCCGTGCTGCGCCTTTCCGTCCCTTACGCCGGAATGATTCTGTCCACCCGCGAGGATACGGAATTCCGCGATGAGGTCATTAAGCTCGGTATCTCGCAGATCAGCGCGGGCTCATGCACCGGAGTCGGCGGGTATATGAACACGTATGAGGAGAAGGGTACGGCAGGGGACACTCCGCAATTCGAGGTGGGAGATCAGCGTTCCCCGCTGGAGATGATCAAGGCGCTGTGCCGGGATGGCTATATCCCCAGCTATTGTACGGCGTGTTACCGCGAAGGCAGAACCGGCGACCGATTTATGCGTCTTGCCAAATCGGGCCAGATCCACAACGTCTGCCATCCGAATTCGCTGCTGACCTTGCAGGAATATCTGCTGGACTATGGCGACGAAGAGGCCCGGGAAATCGGCCGGGCCGTGATTGAACAAAATCTCGACCGGATTCCGAAGGCCGCGGCGCGGAAGGTTACTCTAGACCGGCTGGCACGGATTGAAGCCGGGGAGCGCGACTTAAGGTTCTAGCCAAGTCCGTCGGGGATGACCCTATATGCTGTTTTCAATAAAAAAACCGTCCAGGGATGAAGCTATTCATTCGTCGGACGGTTCTTTTATTAAACGGGTGATAACTATACGGGCGAGTCCGCCGATTCCTCCCATGCCATGACAGCCGACGGGAATAAATCTATCGCACGCGGGAAGATGCCGTGCACATAAGCGATCAGAACGCCATAATTGACGATCGGCACTTGAGCTGCCTTGGATTCCTGGATGCGATGCAGCATTGCCTTTCGGTTAAGCATGCATGCTCCGCAGTGGACAATTAAAGCGTAGCGGCTCAAATCCGGAGGATAGCCGTATCCGGCGGCATGCTCGATATGGAGCTGTCTTCCGGTCAACTGCCTTAACCAACGCGGGATTTTGACCGTGCCGATATCGTCCGATTGCTGGTGGTGCGTGCAGGCTTCAGCGATTAGTACGGAATCCCCGTCCTGTAAGTTTTCGATGGCGCGGGCACCTCTGACAAGTTCATTCAGCTCCCCTTTATGACGGGCAAACAGGATCGAGAAGGAAGTGAGCGGAACATCCTTCGGGGTATCGGCGGCTACTTTGAGAAAAGCTTGCGAGTCCGTAATCACGAGCCGCGGTTTGCGACCCAGATGGCCCAGGGTTTCCTTTAGTTCGTGTTCCTTGGTCACGATCGCGACGGCATCGCTCTCCAACACGTCGCGGATGCACTGCTGCTGAGGCAGAATCAGCCTGCCTTTGGGCGCTGCCTTATCGATTGGAATGACCATGACGACAAAGTCGCCGGGCGATATCAGATCGCCGACAATGCGGAATCGTTCGTTATCGTGAGGGAGGGCATCAATGATGGCTTGCTTCAACCCGGCGACTCCGTCTCCCGACAACGCATTGAAAGGAACCGACTTGACTCCGTACATGGCTTCAATTCCGCTTTGGATCTTGTGAACGTTCTCTACCGTATCGCTTTTGTTGATCACGCTGATGACGGGAATGCCCTTGAATCTAAGCTCGGCAAGCAGCTCTACGTAAAAATCGTCCGCCCCCGCCGCAGCATCGGCGACCAGCAGAGCCAGGTCGGTGCGGCCTATGATTTCCCGGGTTTTTTGCATGCGTTGCTCGCCAAGCAATCCTTCGTCGTCCAGCCCGGCCGTGTCGATCAGAATGACCGGGCCTAGCGGCAACAGTTCCATCGCTTTATATACCGGATCGGTCGTCGTCCCTTTAACAGGGGAAACTACGGCAAGCTCCTGTCCCGTCAGCGCGTTGATGACACTCGATTTCCCCACATTGCTCCGGCCAAAAATGGCGATATGAATTCGTTCACCGCGCGGCGTGGATGATGTGCTCATATGCCTTCCCCCCTTATATGCCGGGAATTCCCGGTTTGGTGATTTGGAGCGGACTCAGGATGCGGCGAACCTGATCGTCGGTCAGCAGACCGCGTTCCAGAACGAGGGTTTCGACCGTTTTGCCCTCGTTTTGAGCCGTTTTGGCAATTTCCGAAGCCAGCTCATAGCCCAGATGAGGGACAAGCGCCGTTGCCAACACGGTGGATTGCTGCAAGTGCTTCTCGCACTGCTCTTTGTTTACCGTTATGCCGCGAATGCAGCGTTGTTCAAAGAGTTGTACGGCATGAGTAAGGATCTCCAGCGATTCGAGCAGGGACTCGGCGATAAGCGGAGAGAACGCATTTAATTCAAGCTGTCCGCCCGCGGCGGCCCATGCAATCGCCGAGTCGTTCGCAATAACCCGCATGGCGACGAGCCCGGCCATTTCGGCCATGACCGGATTGACCTTTCCCGCCATGACCGACGAACCGGCCTGCACGGCCGGCAGCCGATATTCACCAAGGCCTCCGGCCGGACCGGAGGCCAGCAACCGCAAATCGTTGGCGATCTTGAGCAGGTTTACCGCCGCCGCTTTCAACAGCCCGGAGACTTCGACGAAGACATCCATATTCTGCGTCGGGTCGATCGGAAATTCGCTGCGGCATAGGCCCATACCGGTCAAATCCTGCAGCACTTCCGTCACCTGATAAATATAGGCCCGGGGAGCCCCTAATCCCGTTCCGATCGCGGTACCGCCGAGATGGATCTCGCGCAGCCGTTCTTCCGCTTTATAGAGCCGCCAGCGATCGCGGGCCACGGCTTTGGCGTAGGCGCCGAATTCCTGTCCGGCCATCATCGGCAGGGCGTCCATCAGTTGCGTTCTGCCGAGCTTCAAGATATCTGCGAATTCCTGCTCTTTTCGCTGCAACGCTTCCTGCAAGGAGGCAAAGGCTTCGCTCAGCGGCCGGAGAAGTGAGATTGCGGCGATTCGCAGAGCGGTAGGATACACATCGTTCGTGGATTGACAGCAATTCACGTGATCCAGGGGATGGACGAGGGAGTAATCCCCTTTTTGCCCGCCTAATAATTCGATCGCCCGATTGGCGACAACTTCGTTTACGTTCATGTGGGTGGAAGTGCCCGCTCCGCCTTGTAACGCGTCGACTAGAAATTGGTCCGTCAAGGCTCCGCCGAGGATCTCGTCACAGGCCAGGATAATGGCCCGGGAGACAGGGGCGGGAATCAGGGTCAGCTTACCGGTCGTCATCGCCGCTGCCTTTTTGATGATAACAATGGAGGAGAACAGGTGCCGGTTGGCGGCCCTTTCGCTTACGGGGAAGTTTTCTAAGGCCCGGGCTGTATGAATACCGTAATAGGCGTCTAACGGGACCGCTTTTTCTCCTAACGGGTCGGTTTCGATACGGTAGCTTTGTTGCTGGTCAGAATGTAATGCATTTCCTTTGCTCATATAGGTGCGCCCCTATCCTGCAATTGGAATGTATTTCCTTTATGGTAAAAGAATGCGGTTTCCTCTACAGTAAAATTGATCACTGAAACAAAGTTATTTCGCTTTCCGGTGCAGTAAGGTTCTAAAGGGAATGTACCTTCCATAAGCTAGTTGTAAGAAGGAGGGGTACATGCCATGGTCGAACAGGGAAAGGGGAAACGCCAGGAGTTGCACTTGATGCAAAGAAAGCTGTTGGAGATCTCGGGTGTCCTGAACGTGGAGAGCTTTGATAGCGAGGAATTTCTACTTCAGACTGAACTGGGGCACTTGACGATCCGGGGCCAAAATTTACATATCAAAAATCTCAATTTGGAGCAGGGACTTGTCAGTATTGAGGGCCTCGTGAATTCCTTGTCTTATTTGGATCCGGGTTCGCACTCTTCCGGTAAAGGTCTGCTTGGAAAGCTGTTCCGATGAATTTACAATTGCAGTGGGTGACTCTTCTGTGGATGTTCGCATGCGGGGGAATCTTGGGGATCGCCTTTGACAGCTACCGTGTCGTATCGGGACAGCTCCGTTTTCCCCGCTGGAGTGTACATATTCTGGACCTGTTGTATTGGATTGCCGCTTCACTCTTCGTGTTCCGCACCCTATACCGGGTCAACCAGGGAGAACTCCGGTTTTATGTCTTTCTCGGATTGTTTATAGGCGTTTGGATTCATTTTTTGTTTCTCAGTGTTATAACCGAGCGTTTTGTGGTAAATTTAATTAAGGTAGTTCAAAAGATTTACAGAATAGCCATTAGAATAATGCAACTTGCGGTGCTTGCACCGCTGAAATGGCTGTTAAAAAGCATACGAATGCTGCTGGGCTTTGTCTGGATCGTAGTATTTTTTATGGGGAGGGTCACACTGTCCCCGATTTGGAAACTTCTGATCTGGGCCACAAGACCTATCTGGAAGTCTCTGCGTTTGCCGGACAGGCTTCGCTCTGTTCGAAATTATTTTGCAAGATTGTGGAAAGCCTGGTTCAGCAAAGAATAACGGAGTGGAGGTGCCTTGATGCGCGATGGAACGGCGAAATTGAATAAGAATGATCAGACTGCCGCTAAATCGGTCGGGGCACGCCGACGGCTTCGGTTATGGATGAGCTTTATGGTAATATTCATTGGCTGGGCAGGTTATACTTACATCGCCCAATCGGGAGAGATCGGGGACAAATCCCATCAACTGGCGGAGCGGCAAGCTTCCAAAGAGGATACGGAGCAGAGTTTAAACCAATTAAAATATGAGTTAAACCGTCTTAAAGATCCTGAATATATCGGTCAAATTGCCATGAAGAAATACGGACTTTACAAACCGGGTGAAATTCCGGTGCACGTATCGGAGTCTGAACCCGCAAATGACTGACCCCATGCGGGATATACGGCTGTTGACCTTGTTTGACTCATTATGTATAATCAAATCACCGCAGTCATGATTTCGAGGCCTGGCTGTATATTTTTAAGGGAGGATCATTTTATTTTATGTCAATTGAAGTGGGCACCAAGTTAGAAGGAAAAGTGACAGGCATCACGCATTTCGGAGCATTTGTGGATCTGTCAGGAGGTGTCACGGGTCTCGTTCACATCTCGGAGATCGCAGACAATTATGTTAAAGATGTCAATGATCATCTGAAGATCGGCGATATGGTTACCGTCAAAGTAATCAATGTCGACAAGGACGGCAAGATCGGACTTTCCATTAAGCAAGCCGTTGATAAACCGGTAGAGGCTACAACAAGACCGTCTCGCGCACCACGTAGCGATCGTCCGGGAGGTAGAGACGGAGATCGTCCTGGCGGCGGATTTAACCGGGATCGGGGAGGACGTCCTTTTAAGCCGCAACCGAACAAGGCTTCATTTGAAGATAAAGTTTCCCGTTTCCTTAAGGACAGTGAAGAGCGCATTTCTTCGCTGAAGAAGAACACGGAAGGCAAACGCGGAGGACGCGGAGCCAAACGCATGTAATCTCCTAATTTTATAATGAAACCCACCGTAGGCAACCTATTGCCTGCGGTTTTTTGTTTTTCGCGGACATTTTCCTTCAAATTCTTTTTTTGTCGTCTGAGCACTTCAGGCGACAGGTTATTACGCAATCCACGCCTCACTTTGGATGAATTGGCAGAAAATGTTTACTTGGATTCCTCGGTTTTGTACGAACATAGGCACGCATATGGAGTCTCATTCTCATGGGGGGCCTGTGTTCGTGATGTTTCGTGAGGCCCTCTCAATTTGTCGGAAAATTCTTTATCCCAGGTTCCGGTATATGACAAACTTTCCGTCCGGCCCCTCCTATAATGGGACATACCTTACAAAAATGGAAAAGGCGGTGCCAGGTAATGGAGAAGTGGAACGTGATCCCATTTCCAGGGATGAAGAAGGCGAAGGGGCAGATCAGAAGATTTCGATGGAACGGGTGGAAGCAGCTCCCGATCGTTATCAACGTCAGCAGATTGTTTGCGGCGAGCAAGTGGACAGGCCTGTTCCTGTTGATGAGTTTTTTGCTCGGAAAAGCGACCATACTTGACGAGTTTTCTCCTTTTGCGGCCGCTTTTTTTGCGGTCATGATGTTTATGCGGCGTGATATCGCCGTGGTGACGGGAGCGGTTATGGTTGCCGGGGCCATGTTCATTTCCGGCCATCACGCTGCCGTGATTGCGGCGGAGTTGACCATTTTCTTTCTCATTCATAAGGGATTGGAATCGTTTGAGCACGCTGACGTATCTTATGCGCCGCTTATGGTTTTTACGAGCACCTTTCTTGCATTATTGTTTGCGGCAGTGATCGGTCCGTCACTTACCTGGTATGTTTTTGTAATGACCGTTATGGACGCGGTGCTGAGCTTTGTGCTGACTTTGGTATTTATTCAAGCCGTTCCGGTCTTTACTTACCGAAAACGGAATTACCAGCTGCGCACCGAGGAAATCGTATGTCTAGTTATATTGCTGGCTTCGGTCATGACCGGTTCAGTCGGCTGGGAAATTTCCGGATTATCGATTGAACATATTTTAACGAGATATTTAATTCTTATATTTGCTCTAGTCGGGGGCGCTACGCTCGGGGCTTCGGTAGGCGTCGTAACCGGTCTGATCCTGAGCTTGGCCGATACCTCGGCTCTCTATCAAATGAGCCTGCTCGCCTTTTCGGGCATGTTGGCAGGGATGCTGCGGGAAGGGCGGAAATGGGCCGTCGGCTTCGGAATGCTGCTGGGATCGTCGATTCTGTCCATCTATTTGACGGGCTCCGCCGAAGTAATGTCATCTACATGGGAAAGCTGCGTGGCCGTACTGCTCTTTTTATTGACCCCGGGCAGCGTTGTCTCTGCTATCGCCAAATATATCCCCGGCACGCAGGATCATACCAAAACGCAGCATGAATACGCCAAACGTATGCGTGAAGTAACTGCAGGCCGGGTATCGCAATTCTCTCAAGTCTTCAAACAGTTGTCCCGCAGTTTTGGACAAATAGCCAGTTCCGGGGAGATTGCCAAGCGGAGTGAGGAAGTGGATCATTTCATGAATGCAGTCACCTCCGGCGCTTGCGCGACCTGTTTCCGCCGGAATGCGTGCTGGGACGGAAAATTTTATCAAACCTATAAATATATGACCGAAATGATGACGGCCGTGGAAGAGAATCCGGATCTGTCTAAGGAGGAACTGCCGGCCAAATGGAACAAAATTTGCGCGAAAACCGATCAGGTCCTGTCGGTTATGAAACACGAATACAATCTTTATCAACATGATATGCACTGGAAACGGCAAATATACGACAGCCGGCTGCTGGTAGCGGAGCAACTGTCAGGGGTATCGCAGGTGATGGAGGATCTGGCGAAAGAGATTCAGCGCGAGGGACAAGCCATGTATAAGCAGGAAGAGCAGATTCGCGATGCTTTGGAAAAAATGGGCCTGTCCATTCACAGCATCGATATCGTCAACCTGGATCATGGCAATGTGGAAATCGAAGTCGTTCATGCTTATACCCGCGGCTTTGATGAATGCCGGAAAATTATCGCGCCGCTGCTGTCCGACATCCTTGGCGAGCATATCGCGGTGATCAGCGATTCGTTGCCGGCGGGACGCGACGGTCTGGCTACAGTGACATTTGGCTCAGCTAAAACCTATGTGATCATGACTGGAGTAGCTGGGACGGCCAAGGGCGGGGATCTGTTGTCGGGAGACAGCTTCAGCGCCATGGAACTGGGGAACGGAACGTATGCGGTTGCCATTAGCGATGGCATGGGCAACGGGGAGCGCGCCCGATTGGAGAGCAGTACCGCGCTGAATATTTTGGAGCAGTTGCTGCAATCCGGGATGGATGAGACGCTGGCGATCAAGTCGGTGAATTCGATATTAATGCTGCGTTCGCCGGATGAGATCTACGCAACCGTAGACATGGCGCTGATTGATGAATACTCGGCCCGGACCACGTTTTTGAAAATCGGCTCCACTCCCAGCTTTATCAAGCGGGGCCAGGAAGTCATTCAGGTGTCGGCCAGCAATTTGCCGATCGGAATCATTCAGGATATCGAAGTGGATTTGGTCACGGTGCAATTGTACCCGGGCGATACGCTGATCATGATGACCGACGGGATTTATGATGCACCCGGTTATGCGGTAAACAAGGAGTTGTGGATTAAACGTCTGATTCAGGAGATTCAGTCGGATGACCCCCAGGAAATTGCCGATTGTCTGCTTGAATCGGTCATCCGTTATCAGAAAAATGTGATCCAGGACGATATGACGGTCGCCGTAGCAAAAGTGGATCATTTCATGCCGCAATGGTCGACGCTGCATATCCCGGGCATTACTCCTCTGGAACGACCCCGGACGGTCAGCTAGGAAATAGGGAGTTGTCAAAATATAAAAATCGGGACGTTAGTCATAATTTAGACAAAATATTGTATATTTTTACATGGGAATGTTTTGAAGTATGTAGTAAAATATACCCTATCGTTCATGTTATACACCAAATATGGCACTATTTCTCAAATTTTAAATATATTTTTGGCAAAACTGCCGAAAGGCAGTGACGCAAAGCTATAGGGACTAATTCCTGTTACGGGAAATGTCAGCCAGTTGCCTGAAAAAACGGTAGCCTATAGTATCTCTACTTTAGGTTATCTTTTTTTTGCCCAAAAATCGGGCAAATCTTAATTTTTTCGGAAAGGGGTAGAGCATCAGAACTTGTTGACTATACCAAACATACATCCTATTCATATTAACAGACGGAAAGAGGAGACTTAAGAAATGAAGTTGGCACAAAGATTAGGCGGATTCCGCCGTTGGAGTATTGTAACGAAAAATATGATTTTGACCAGTGCCTCTATCCTAATGACCGGCGTGATTCTGATTGCATCCAGCTACTATTTTCAGGGCGGAGTTTTGAGGAATCAATTGGAGTCGGATTCACAGAAGGTGATGGAAGCCTGGAGCACCAAGGTTACGCCTGCTGAAGCCTCCGAGGCGATGAAAAATACGGACCGCAATTCTCCGGTTCAGCAAAAATTGACGAAGATCTTCGACGATTTATCCGCTACGCATCCGGATGTCGCGCAAGGTTATATTTTCGGTTCGAAAGTTACTGACAATAGTACGCAGATGATTGCATTCCCGACGGCGATTTTGGATATGTTCGAGGGAGAAGGCCTTCATTTGGGGGATATGCTTGGACAACCCTCCTTCCATGTAAAGGGCGTCCAGGAAATGTTGAAAACAAAGCAGATCACCTTTACCAAGCCTTACAAGGATGACTATGGTACTTGGCTGACCGTGCTTTATCCGTTCCAGAATGAAAATGGGGAAGTATTAGCTTATATGGGGATGGACTTTGACGCCAGCGTTATCTTGAGCGGGCAGCAGGATCTGTTAAAATATACTTCTTTAGCTTTGATTATCATTTTACTGGTAATTCTCACATTCCAATATATAACGTTGAGACGGACTTTCGCTCCCGTCAAAGATCTGATGAACGCGCTGGAGAAGCTTAGCCAGGGTGATTTTAGTATGCAGTTAAAAACGAACCAAAGCGAACTGGGCAAGGTCAACGAGAAATTTAATTCCACGGTGACGAATATTAAGGAACTGGTTACTACCATCAAGAACGTATCGTCCCAATCGGCCGAGCAGGCACGCGTCCTGTTCACGGCTTCGGAGGAAAACCATCAGACTTCTACCAATATCACCAATCATATTGAAGAGATCTCGGATAAAGTGTCGCAGCAAAGCAAGTCGATTGCGGAGAGCGTAACTTCCCTGGAGGAGATCAATTCCGGAGTATCGACGATTGCCGGAAGTACCTCCTCGCTGTCGGAAGCATCCTTGCAAATGAAGGAGCAGTCTGAACTGGGCGGAGATAATATCGGCAAAGTGATGAAACAGATGGATTCGATCCACCAGTCGGTACAAAATTCCGTGTCTTCGATTGAGCAATTGCAGAAACGTTCGGGCGAAATCGAGGAGATCGTTCAAGTCATTACGCAAATCTCTGCGCAAACGCACCTCCTGTCCCTGAACGCAAGCATTGAAGCAGCCAGAGCCGGCGAAGAAGGACGGGGATTTGCGGTTGTAGCCAACCAGGTGAAAAAACTGGCAGAAGAGTCCGGCAAATCGGCGGAGAAGATCGCAGATCTCGTTCATTACATTCAAAAGGAAACATTGACTGCAGTGAATGCCATTACTGACGGACAAAGAAATGTCGAAGCAGGCATCGATATCGTGAAAGAAACGGGAGAGCTTTTCTATAATATATTGCACGCTACCGAAGAGATAACGAGCCAGATTCAGGAGGTTTCCGCGTCGACGGAAGAAATGGCCGCAGAAACGGAGCAGATCACAACTACCATTAGACAGATTGCCGTATTGGCTGAGAGAAACGCCGACATCTCGGGATCTATTAAGTCCAGCGCACTGGAGCAACGTTCATCCGCCGGGAAAATCGTCAATTCGGCGGAGAGCCTGAACGAAATCTCCGGAAAACTGGAACATGTGGTTGAAGGGTTGAAATTATAGAGAGAGAAGCAGGGAGTTGAGTTTAAGTGGGTACCTTACTAATGGATCGTATTATCAGGGATTTTTGGGTGAATGAATTGCAGCCGCCATTGTCGGGCCTTGATATTTATACAGACTTTCCAAGGCTGGGTTCCGATCGGGATATGGGGTATACGGCCTATAGGTTGCATGTCTACCAGAAATCCATCTCTAAAATATCCAAGGAGTTTGATTTGAATAGCTGGATGATGGCTTGCTACTTCGCCTTTTTATATCGAATGAGCGGAGAACAGGATCAAATTGTCGGCGTTAAAGATCATGAAGGACGTTTGCTTCCGTTGCGGATGCGCTGTGAAGCGGAGATTTCGTTCCTGGATCTGTACCGGGCGGTGTCGGAAAAATCGAATGCTTTGGATTTCGCCGCCCTGCCGCTGGCCGAAATTGAACGTTTGGTCGGCCAATCGCCTTTGGTACAGACCATCTTCGGGGAGGACTCCGCCTACAAGCCAAGCTGTTTGAATTGGCAAGTAATCGTAAAAAACGGCGAAGTTCTGGTTTTTATTCAATATGACAAAAACTTGTTTAAAGAGAGTACTATCCGTAAGTTCGCATCCCATTTTGAATGCATTGTTAAGTCGGTGATGGCCGACGGTAATAGGGCCATTGGCAGCATTCCCATTCTCACGGAAGATGATGAGGAAGCTTATAGACTGCTCAATGATACGGTTCGAGTTTGGCCCGGCCAGCCGAGGAGTATTCCGGAAATGCTGCACCGGACCGTAGAGCGCTTTAGAGATCGCGTTGCCTTGTCTTCCGCAGATCGAAAGCTGACTTATGCGGAACTCGACTCTTTATCGAATCAGGTTGCCCGGGGGCTGCTCGAACGCGGACTTCATAAGGGAGATTTCGTATCTATCTTTATGGAACGCAGTCTGGATGCCGTCATTGGGATGCTTGGAGTAGTCAAAGCAGGCGGCGCATATGTGCCGCTCGACCCGGAGCATCCGGAGGACCGGAATGGATATATTATCGCGGACACGCGTTCCCGGATCGTAATCACAAAGGAATCGTATACTTCGAAGCTTTCCGACCTTTTGTCCGCCGGATTAGAGGACGTGTCCGTCTTCTGTCTGGATACCCAGCTTGACGGGATTTCCGCTGAGCCGGGCGGTATTGTCGCCGCTTCCGGGGACGTAGCTTATGTAATTTATACGTCCGGAACAACCGGAAGACCGAAAGGGGTATTAATTCCTCATGCCGGGGTCGTTAACCTGGCGCTGGCTACGGTAGATCAACTGCAGATGACGGAACAGGATGTGATTCTTCAGTACTCCACGTTCAGTTTCGATGCTTCGGTCTATGATATTTTTAGTGCCCTTTGCTGCGGGGCAAGATTGCATTTATTATCCAATGAGCAGCGCTATTCCGTGGATTCGTTTACTTCGGCTATCGAAGAAACCGGGGCGACGCGAATCGGTATATTGCCGACCGTCTTCTTCAACCAGTTATCATCTTATTTAAGTCCGGAAGACGGTCTTAAATACAATGGTATTTTGAGCTTTGTAATTGGGGGAGAGGCCCTGCCGGGCGCATCGGTACGTTTGTTGCAACAAAAACTGCCGCATCAGCCGGTTATTGTAAACGCCTATGGGCCTACAGAAGCAACCGTGGCAACGACTACGCATTTGATCGACGGACCCGTATCGAAGGATCTGACTACGGTTAGCATCGGCAAGCCACTTGCCAATTACGAGGTTCTGATCGTGAATGAGAAGCAGCAACTCTGCCCGCTGAACGTGGTCGGCGAGTTATGGATTCACTCTGTCGGGTTGGCCAAAGGATATTTGAATCAGCCAGAAAAAACCGACGAGGCGTTTGTTTTGGATCCCGTAAATCCGGGTTCGGGCAAGAAGTATTACCGTTCCGGGGATCTCGTTCGCTTGCAGGAAAACGGAATCGAGTATGTGGGCCGTAAGGATCTGCAGGTCAAAATTAGAGGTTACCGGATTGAAATCGGTGAAATCGAAGAGAATTTGGCCAAACACGAGCAGATCCGGGATACGGCGATTATTGTCAAGGAAGATGCTGCCGGCGAGAAGATGCTAGCCGCTTTCTATACGTCCAAAACGGGAGATGCCGTCGCTAAGGCGGAGTTGGCCTCATTTTTGAAGACGAAGGTACCTGCCTACATGGTTCCTGGCTATTTTGTATGCCTGGATGCCATGCCGATTTCGCCGACGGGAAAAATCGACCGCAAGCGTCTTGGACTTTTGGAGCTTCCGGCCATCAATGGGGATAACCCGGACTTCGAGGCGCCGGAAAATGAACTGCAGAAGGAGATAGCCGCCGCATGGGAAAAGAGCCTGCGACGCAGCTCCATAGGAGTCCACGATGATTTCTTTGAAATCGGTGGGCACTCGTTGAAAATTTTGGAGACGCTCGTGCTGCTGAAACCAAGCTTTCCAAAGCTGAAGATTAACGACTTCTTTGCGTATCCGACGGTGGCGAAGCTGGCGGATCGGGTAACCGAACTGAGTTTGAAAGTATTGGATAATGATGAAGGCCCTGCCGTTCACAACGGACAGCCCATTGATTTGGAGGAATATCCGCGCATGTTCGGCGGAGACATCGTGGACAGCGAGTCCGTAAGTCGGCAAAATCATATTTTGCTCACCGGAGCTACAGGATACCTCGGCTCTTCACTGCTGCACGAATTGCTTCAGTCATCGGAAGCCGTAATTTATTGCCTGATTCGCTCCGTGGGGGGAGAAGACCCCTATCAGCGGCTGAGCAAGGTGATGCGCGGATATTTCGGCCCGGAGATTACCTCCCTGATGGAAGGGCGGGTGTTTGCGGTTCAAGGCGATTTGGAACGAAATAATCTGGGACTGAATGATCGCGTTCTGACCTTACTCTCGGACAGAATCGATTCCATTGTTCATTGCGGAGCAGAAGTGAAGCATTTTGGCGATCCCGAGTATTTTAACCGGGTTAACGTGGAGAGTACGGATCGATTGCTGGCATTCGCCCGCGGAAAGAGTGTCCGCTTCCATTACGTTTCCACGCTCGGCATTCCGGAAGACTTGGCGTTTGCCGGAGAGTGGGACACTTTCGTCAGTCGGGAAGGCTACGATCCATCGGTGGCGACTAACAATGTCTATACCAACAGTAAGTTGGATGCGGAACGGCTTGTCGTTAGAACTTGTCAGGAGGAAGGCGTTCCTGCCACGGTTTACCGTGTCGGAAACTTGTCCTGCCACTCGAAGTCCGGGTCCTTTCAGCGGAATATCGATAATAACGCCTTTTACCGTATGCTGAAGGCGATGATATTGCTGGGGAAAGCGCCGAGCGTTAATTGGCAGGTCGATATGACACCGGTAAATTATGCGGGAGCGGCAATCGCCACCCTGGCGCTTCAGGAGGAAACCGTCGGCCGGTTGTTCCATATCTGCAATCCGGTTCAACTATCTTATGCGCAGATGGTGGAATATCTCCGGGAGTATGGTTATCATATTGATTTGCTCGATTGGGCCGACTACGAAGCCTGGCTGTTGAATGCCGGGGAGCCGAAGGACAGCACAGGAATGGAGCTGGCCATGGCCCAACTCGAAGGCGATGGGGCGAAGAACTCGCCGTACCGGTTCGCCTGCCCGCAAACGATGGAATATTTGCACGGAACCCCGGTGTCCTGTCAGGTGCCGGATCAGGAGTACATCGCGCGGCTGGTCCAACACGCTGTCTCCGTCAGTTATTTTCCCGCGCCGGTTCTGAAATAAAGAACTTAACGAAAACGGCATCACCTTCTTCCCGAATGTTCGGGTTGGGTGATGCCGTTTTATTTGAAGTGCCGATGTGTTTTATGGGTTTGGATGAGTAATCCTTATTTTCCCGGCACGGTTCCCGGTCGGAGCTAAGAAGATTATTTTCCCTTCATGATAACCTACGAATCTGTTATGTAAATCCGTGTCCGTCATAGGCGTTTCATGAAGCAACTCGCCATTTTTATCAAGCAACGACTGTGTATTTTGTTCTGAATCAAATACCATAAGATGATTGTCTCCATAACTTGCTTTCCAATTGGAATCGACTGTCGTGAACTTACGCGTAATTTTCACCTTAGGCAAGCGGGTTTCCAGGTTATATCTGGCATATAAATTATGTTCGACATTTGTATTGATCCCGAGCGGGTTGCCGGTCACGCTTGATGTAGTTACGACTAATTCGTTCCCCTCAATCGTAAAGTCGGAGTTCACATTCCATTCCATTGGAATCGTGTTTTTTTCACGAGTCGCTAGGTTGATGATTCTATATAAATTTTGTGATTGCATTAGGCTGGTCCCATCGAGTTTTATGATTACATAAGGATATTGAATTTGAATGTCATTGATTAGAATGTCTTCATAGGTGGCATCGCCGGGTAAGCCGAATGAAATCGTGTGGCTTGGTTTTTTCCAAGGGTATTGATAAACTTGCACCTGTCTTTTTTCTTGATCTAAAATAGCTATCTGTTCCTTCACTTGGTTTCGGGCCGGGGACCAGCTCCATTTCTGATTGTCTTTGGGCTTTAAATAAGGATATAGCTGCTTAGATAAAACATTGCCGTCAGCAGATAAAGTTATTTTTAAAAGGGCATCGTTTTCTTTAGTTAAAATGACGATTTTCGAAGGATTCGCCAATATATCGCAGTCATAAATAATTTTGAAATTTTTGCCCCATTCTTTTTGCTGTGTGTTTAGGTTTACAACTTGCAACTGGTTATTGATCGTATCCACAAAAAGGGATTTATCCTGAGTAAGGGCAAAAACCCGGGTGCTGTCGCCCAGGAAACTTTCCGGGTATTGCGTGGTCGCATCATTCGCACTTACGACGGCTTGAATAGTTACTAACATCAGTACCGTTATAAATAAGCTTACTACCTTTTTTTTCATGCTAAAAAGCCTCCTAATGAGTGTCAGTGATTTGTAGTGAGACATCGTCGCTATTCCAATCTCTTTTTTCCAAATTATAGAACTAAAAAATTGCGAGTAAGTTAATATTCTGTAATAACCCTATTTTTTCCTTTGCGGGATTGGAATGATCGGATGGAGCGGCATCACCTTCTTCCCGAATGTTCGGGGAGGGTGATGCCGTTTTTTTGGGTTTGCAGTTATAATAGTTCTCAGGAAGGGGCGTGCGCATTTTTGGAATACCACGTAGACATCGAATTTAAACCTCTATATGAACTTATGAACAGTCTTCATGCCTATATCTGCCGTAAGTCGCATAAGAAGATTGTTCTTGCCCCCGGATGGGTTAAGGAAACCAAGAAAAGCTTAACGCCTGAGCTAGCATCGATATTAGATGAGATGGAAGTCGATAATGATTGGAAATTAACTTATCTGTTAGTTTATTTGTGCAGGGACGGATCCGAGGTGGAAAGTTTTCTTGCTTGGTTGGAGGGGAAATCGACCGGTGAATTGTATGAGTTGATTGCCGAGTACAGTCATCAGTTCCCAAAGGATATGGGACAATTCCGCTCCCGTATCTTATCCGTGTTTTCCCAATGGAACGATCAGTACTTTAAGCATATCGATCATTCGATCCTTGATTCGCTGCAAGAAGAAGCAAAAGAACGAAAGGACGTAATGACTTCCGGCAGGCTTGAGGCTGGGGAATTCATCGATAGTACAACCAACGGACTGGTGTTCAATCCCAAAGAAGGGTTGGAGCGGCTCGTCCTGGTCCCCCAATATCATTTTCAGCCTATTAATGTGATTTCGCACTTTGGCAAATTAACGCTTTGCCATTACTCCGCAAGAATCTATCCGGAGAATCCTGCGGCTTTTCCGCTGCATGAATATCATATGATACGGGCTTTGGGGGAAAACAACAGGTTAAAAATTTTACGCTATCTGCATCAAGGGCCGAGAAGCTTCACCGAAATTGTCCGCCATCTCAAATTATCCAAGGGGATTACCCATGATCATATCTCCAAACTTCGGAACGGCGGGTTTATCCGGGCTCACTTTGAGGGCGAGACGTTGACCGAGTATAGTTTGCGCCCGGAAATGCTGGAGCATCTGCACGTGAAGCTGATGGAGTATATTTTGCATGAATAACAATTTTAAATAAGCTGATACGTCTGGCCGGTTCCAACGCAAAGTTTTTGCGTTGGAACCGGCTCTTTTTTTATTCTGAAATATTTAATTCTGTATATAGAGAAAATTAAAATAGTTCTCTATTTACAGAACGTGTAGACGGAACTATAATGGTCATGTGTATTACATAGTTATCTTATCGGAATTAAAGAGAATAAAAAAGACTGGAGTGAAGAAATTGAAAAAAAATGGGATCACAGTACTAACCGCATTGATATTAATTAGTTCTCTGGTGTTGTCCGCTTGCGGAAACGGAAATACAAACGGCGCTGCCCAGAATGGCGGAGAGAAGACCGCTCCTACGGAGAGCAATCAGCCTGCCGTCGAAAACGCCGGCAATGCCCCGGCGGATGCTGGCGGACTGATAACGGCCAGCGATTTGTCGAAGCTGCCGAATGTGGCGAAAGAGCGTACGGATACGATCATCGTGGGATTGACCGATCCGAGTGGAGCGTTTACCCCTTATTTTCATCAAAGCGGATATGACGGCAATGTCTCATCCTTGTTATATACTCCTCTGGTAACTGTTGACGATAAAGGCCTGCCGATAGCGGGGCTTGCGGAAAGCTGGGAGATCTCCGAGGATCAGCTTACGTATACGTTCCATCTGCGCAAAGACTTGAAATTCAGCGACGGCTCTCCTCTGACGGCCGATGATGTGGCATTTACTTGGACTCTGCTGCACGATAAAGCCTATGACGGGGACGGACAGCTCCCGACGCTCCAAATTGAAGGCGGCGAAGCCTATAAAGAAGGCAAGGCCGACAGCATATCGGGAATTACCGTCGTTGACCCGCTGACCATCACGGCTAAACTGAAAAAGCCGAATGCGACGGCCCTTGTTATTCTTGGCGGGGATATTTTGTCCAAAGCTTATTACGGCAAGGATTACAAGTTCGGCCAGTTGGACTATATCAAGAAATTGCATGAAAAGCCGGTGGGCAACGGTCCTTATGTACTGGAGAAGTTTATTCCCGGCCAGGAAGTAAGATATGTGGCTAACGAAAATTACTACGTCGGCAAACCGAAGACCGAGCATTTTATTTACAAGACTTCCGAAGGCGACGTTTGGCAGTACCTGGAGACTGGCGAGGTGGACTATGCCTCATTCAGCGCAACGACAGAAAACATAGATAAGCTAAAGAGCATGGGTTTCGTCAACATTCTTCCTTACACGCCTAGTACTTACGGTTACCTGCAATTGAATTTGGAACATGATCAGTTGAAGGAGAAGGAAGTAAGACAGGCGCTGACTTACGGCCTGGATCGCCAAAGCATCTACGTGGATGCGAATCAGGGAGCCGGCCAGGTGGCCAATGTTCCATCGTCGCCGATTTCTTGGGCCTACACGGAAGAAGGGATCAATGCCTACGAATACGATCCGAAGAAGGCGAATCAGTTATTGGATGAGGCCGGTTGGGCCAAGGGATCGGACGGAATCCGCGAGAAAGACGGCAAAAAGCTGTCCATTCATTTCCTGGGCTCCAAGAACGCCCAGACGGATATTTTCATCGCAGTAGCCAAAGAAAACTTCGATGCCATCGGCGTCGATTTCCAACCCGAAATTTTTGCGGATTTTAATGCACTCGTATCCAAGGTAGAAGGCGGGGACTATGATATTGCTTCGTTCTCGACGCCGATGCTGACGGATCCTTCCGACGGAGTTCTCCAGTTCGTAGACGGGGAAATTAAAGGATACGACAATCCGAAAGTGAAGGAATTGTATGAGAAGGCGCTCTCCTCCAGCGACATCGAGCAGCGAAAAGCCGTATACAAAGAACTGTTCCAATTGCTGAACGATGAGCTTCCCGTTATTTTCACCAGCTACAAGAAGACGGTGTACGCCTACAACGGGCGGATTCAGAATCTCTCCGTCAGTCCGTTCAACGGACTGTCCTCCAGCTTGCCTAATTGGACTTTGGAGTAAAGAAACAGCCGTCCCTCCTTGGAGGACGGCTTTTATAAGGAGCCGATCATGAGCACATATATCAGTAAAAGATTAATTTATATGGCGGTGATCTTACTGGCCGCCTCTCTGCTTATATTCTGTTTGTATGCCTTGACTCCCGGCGATTTCATCAGCGGGAATATCAAGCTGACGCCGGAAAGAAAAGCGGAGCTCAGGGAAATTTACGGCCTGAACAAGCCGGTGCTGGAACGGTATGCTCTCTGGATGAAAAACGCTTTTCAAGGCGATTTCGGTTATTCGCTTGCGCAGCAGAAGCCGGTTCTTTCTCTGTTTAACGATTACATATGGAACTCGTTCCTGCTTGCGGCCGCCTCCACGTTTCTGACCTGGTTCATCGCGGTCATCGTCGGCGTCGTTTCCGCCTATAAGCAGTATTCCTGGTTCGATACGCTGGTGCTGGTGATTGTTTTTGCGGCGATGTCGCTGCCTTCCTTTTTCATCGGTTTATTTCTCATCAAAATCGTGGCCGTCGATCTGAAATGGCTGCCGCCGGGCGGAATGATCACCACGGGAAGTAATGCCACAGGCTGGGCTTACGTGAAGGAAGTCATCCATCATATGACTTTGCCCGTGATCGTAATGACGATTCTGGGAGTCGGGTCGCTTACACGATACTTCCGTACGAACATGATCGATGTTATAAAACAGGATTATATCCGCACCGCGAGAGCCAAAGGCTTGAAGGAGAGCAAAGTGTTATTCTCCCATGCGCTGCGGAATGCATTGTTGCCGGCGATTACGCTGGTCGGCTTTGAACTTCCCGCTTTGTTCGGGGGATCGCTGATTATTGAGAAGATTTTTAACTGGCCGGGCATCGGACAGCTCTATATGAGCTCTTTTTCGCTCCGGGATTATCCTTTGTTGATGGGCTTTACCATGCTTATCGCCATTTTAACGGTCATAGGCACCTTGATATCCGATCTTCTTTACCATATTGCCGACCCTCGCGTCAGGCTGCATTAGGGAGGCGCGAAATGGCATTTATCGAGAGAACGCTAACGGAAGCGGGCAAACCGGTGCGCAAAGCCCGAAAGCCTTCGCTATGGAGTCAGGCTTTTCGCCGGTTGTTAAAAAACAAGCTGGCCGTATCCGGGCTGGTGGTTGTTGTGTTTATGTTTGTTATCTGTTTCCTGGGCCCCGTATTTTCTCCCTATGCGGACAATAAAATCAATATGGCCGCCATGAACCGGGCTCCGAGTCTACAGCATTGGCTCGGAACGGATCGGCTGGGACGGGATGTGCTGACCCGGGTGTTGCAAGCCGGCCGGATTTCTTTGACCGTCGGCCTCGCTTCCATGGTGCTGTCCGTGTTTCTCGGAACTTTCCTGGGTGCCGTTGCCGGATACTACCGGGGGATCGTGGACCAAGTCATTATGCGGATCGCCGATTTGCTGCTAACCATTCCCGGCTTGCCGCTGCTGTTTATTTTTGGTGCTTTGCTGTCGGATTGGAAAGTGCCCACGGATTACCGGATGTATATCGTCATGCTGATGCTCAGCCTGGTCAATTGGCCGGGTCTCGCCAGAATGGTCCGCGGGCAAATGCTCAGCCTCCGGGAGCGGGAGTTTATGCAAGCTGCCGTCGTGCTTGGACTAAGAGACCGGCGCAAGCTGATCCACCACTTGATCCCTAATTTGGTGCCCCTGATCATTGTGATGGCTACCCTGAACATTGGCGGAGCGATTTTGAGCGAATCGGTACTCAGCTTTTTCGGGCTGGGAGTCATGCCTCCCACGCCTACTTGGGGGAATATGATTGATGCGGCGAACAATATGATTGATTTCCAGCAGCATCCCTGGTTGTGGATTCCGCCGGGCGTCTCTATTTTTGCGACGGTGATTGCGATCAATATATTCGGTGACGGTCTTCGCGATGTCTTGGATCCCAAAATGAAGAGATAGGTGGCAACGGATATGTCGACTTTACTTGAAATAGATCAGCTTAATACTTACTTTCATACCGAAGAAGGGACCATCAAGGCGGTTGACGACGTGAGTCTTCGGGTGCTGCAAGGCGAAACCGTCTGCATCGTCGGGGAATCGGGTTGCGGAAAAAGCGTGACCGCCCTGTCGGTGATGGGTCTGCTTCAAGGAACGACCGGGATTGAAATCGGGGGGAAGATTCATTTTGAAGGAGAAGACCTGCTGTCGATGGACCGCCATCATCTCCGGGCCATTCGCGGGAACGAGATCGCGATGATCTTCCAGGAACCGATGTCTTCGTTAAACCCGGTCCTCACCATCGGCGAGCAAATGATGGAGCCGCTGGTCGAGCATTTGAAGATCAGCAAGAAGGAAGCGAGAAAAAGAGCGATAGAACTAATAGAACAGGTGGGGATTTCAAGACCGGAGCAAATTGCAAAAAGCTACCCCCATGAACTTAGCGGGGGGATGCTGCAAAGGGTAATGATCGCCATCGCGATCTCCTGCAATCCGAAGCTGCTTATTGCGGACGAACCAACAACAGCGCTGGATGTGACGATCCAGGCACAAATTTTGGATACGATGCGGCAAATTAAAGCGGAATCCGGCATGTCGATTCTGCTGATTACGCACGATCTCGGGGTCGTGGCCGAAATGGCCGACTACGTCATCGTGATGTATGCCGGGAAAATCGTGGAGCAAGGCGAAGTGACCGCGCTGTTCGAGTCCCCGAAGCATCCTTATACCCAAGGTTTGCTGAAATCGAAGCCGGTGCTGGGTCAGCGGCAGGATTCGCTGTATTCGATCCCGGGTCAAGTGCCTAACCTGCTTGATTTGCAGCCGTCTTGTTATTTTTACGAACGCTGTGAGCATTGCATGGAAATCTGCAGATCCAAGGAACCCCGTCTGGATAAAATCGAAAGCAGCCAGAGCGTAGCTTGCTGGTTGTATGAGGGGGCTGCCATCCATGCCTGAGCCGCTACTTGAAGTGAGCCATCTCAAGAAATATTTTCCGGTCAAGTCGGGATTGCTGCAACGGACGACCGGGCAAATCAAAGCCGTGGACGATATTAGCATCACGATCCAGCCGGGCGAAACCTTCGGTCTCGTCGGAGAGTCGGGAAGCGGAAAAAGTACGGTGGGCCGCACGATCATCAGGCTGACGGATAAAACCGACGGAGAAATCAAATTCAAGGGCACGAATCTGTATGATCTTCATGACCATGAACTTCGGAAGCTGCGGCCGAAAATGCAAATGATTTTTCAAGACCCCTACAGTTCGCTGAACCCGCGTATCCGGGTGGGGGATGCCATCGGCGAAGCTTTGCTGGATCATAGCCTGGTTCCAAAGGATGAAATCCGCGATAGGGTGATCGAGGTGCTGGGCTCCTGCGGGTTGTCCTCGTATCATATCGACCGGTATCCCCATGAGTTTTCCGGCGGCCAGCGGCAGCGGATCGGGATAGCCCGCGCACTGATCCTGAACCCGGACCTGATCATTGCGGATGAACCGGTCTCGGCGCTGGACGTTTCGATTCAGGCGCAAATCATTAACCTGTTCAGAAAGCTCCAGGAAACGGCGGGGCTAACTTACTTGTTCATATCCCATGATTTGAGCGTCGTGGAACATCTGTGTTCCCGGGTCGGGGTCATGTATTTGGGAAGCATGGTGGAAATGGCAACACGCGATGAAATGTTTCTCAGGCCGCTCCATCCTTATACGAAAGCTCTGTTATCGGCTGTGCCGGTGCCCATTCCCCGCTTAAAACGGGAGCGGATTATTTTGAAGGGAGACATTCCGAGTCCGGCCAATCCGCCTTCCGGGTGCAAATTTCATACCAGATGTCCCTTCGCTATGGCAAAGTGCAAGGAGCGGACGCCGGAATTCCGCGATGTCGGCGGAGGCCACTTCGTGGCCTGCCATCTTGAAGTGTGAGCGATAGGTTTATGGGGGTGAATAAATGGAACAAGCAAAATTGCCTCAACCGTACGCGTTGCGGATGGAACTGATACGCTCGAAAGGATACTCCGACCTTGAAGTTATCTCGTTCATTGAGCGGGGAAATGGCGAGGAATTAAAGAGTCATGTTGATCCGGAACTGAACTGGGGCGATTTTCTTGAGTATGCGAGGGAAAACTTCCGGAAGCTCAAGACGGCCATTCTCGAAGGCTATCAATTTAACTTTATTACCGCGGGCGGGATTCAAAATTTGCTCCGGATCCGGTTCTCCCTGCAGTTGGAACAGGATTATCGTTTTGACGGAGTCACTTTTGAAGGCTTGCGCTTGAAGTCACAGGATTATCAGTTACTTAGAAGTTTGGTCCCGGAGCATTGGAGTTTCTTCGATGTGAGACGAGATGAGTCTGCCGGGGACATCGGATTCGGCATTAAGCTTCAATCCGGGAATTAACCTGTATATAGGCAATCTGAATGGAGTGCTCGTCTCTTCGGAGGAAGCACTTCATTTTTCATTCCTCCCCTTCATCTATATCAACTCTTGCAAGTTTCAGGTTTGAATCCTATCTTTACTGGAAATGATAGAGAAGAGAGTCTTGCGGAATAGATGAAAGAAGGCGGGGATTTCATATGAAGCAAATCATGTTGATTACGGACGGTTGTTCCAATGTAGGGGAGAGCCCGGTGATGGCTGCGGCTTTGGCCAAGCAGGAAGGGATCATTGTCAATGTCGTCGGGATCGTCGATTACGGCACGATCGGAGAGCTTGGCAGTCTGGAGATCGCGGAAATCGCCAAGGCGGGAGGCGGAATGAGCCGCCTGTCGGGAACGCAGAAGCTGGCGCAGACAATGCAGATGATGACGCGGAAAACCGTGGTTCAGACGATTCAGCACGCGGTTAATAAAGAGTTGAGACAAATTTTGGGTGATTCATCCGTGGAGGATTTACCTCCGGAAAAGCGTTCCCAGGTTGTTGAGGTGATTGACGAGTTAAGCGAGACCAGTTCCCTGGAAATTGCCCTGTTAATCGACGCGAGTGCCAGCATGAAGCCGAAGCTGGCGGCCGTTGAGGAAGCGATCCGCGACATGATGCTTAGCCTGGGTGCCAGAAAGGGAAGCAGCCGGTTGGCCGTTTTTCATTTTCCCGGACCGCACAGCGGCGAGGATGCCGTGCTTGATCTCGATTGGACGACGGACCTTGGGACCGTGCGTTCGATCTTTCAGCGGCTTGCCATGCGTGGGGCGACTCCTACCGGACCGGCGATCCTGAAGGTGATGGAATTCTTCCAGTATGGTACACTGAAGGGACATGATTCCAAGAACTGGCCGGAGGAAACAGGCAGAGGAGAAGGGATACTCGGTGACTACGTCGTCTAAATCGACCCTGGCACAGGGAACGATCGTGAACGGCCGCTGGCGGGGCGGGCGCTATATGATTCAGCGCTTGCTCGGACAGGGAGCGAACGGGGTCGTATATTTGGTGAAGCAAATGGACAGCGCCAAGCTATACGCGCTCAAAATGGGCTTCGATACGGTGGATATACAATCGGAAATCAATGTGCTGAAGGCGTTGCAGCGGCAGAGCCACCGGCGCGGCGGTGCAGGACGGGATCTTTCTTATCTGGTGGAGGTGGATGATTACTCTCTCCAAGGAAGGGAGATTTCTTTCTATGTCATGCGGTACGTAAAAGGGGACCCGCTTCGTTCCTTCCTTGCCAAGAGAGGCAAGCCGTGGCTTGGCATTGCCGGTCTGCACTTATTGCGCCAACTCCGGCAGCTCCACGAGGCGGGCTGGGTATTCGGCGATTTGAAGCCGGAGAATGTATTGGTCTCCCCTTATGGGGAAGTGGAACTGATCGATTACGGGGGAGTCAGCGGGATCGGACGTAGTGTAAAGCAGTTTACCGAATGGTATGACCGTGGATTTTGGGGTGCCGGAGGAAGAACGGCCGATCCGTCCTACGACTGGTTTTCTTTCGCGGTTGTCTGCGTTCACCTGCTTGCGGAAGAACCCTTGAAGCGGGCGGCTAATCAATTGCCACAGACCCGGAGTTATAACGACCTGATAGCCATTATTCGGAGCGATCCTGCTCTCGGGCCTTATCGGGGCTGGCTGGAGCGGGCGGTATCCGGGCAATTTCATGACACCTCAGATGCGTGCCAATGTTGGAGGGAACTCGTTATCGCCCCCCTTGGCCGGCGCAAGCCCAGATCCAAAACTCCCCGCTGGATGCTTGGGGCTTTCGCCCTGGCGTTAACTTTGTTGGGATGCGCGCTTTATTTGACGCTTGGATTTTGATACGGACTTTTGAATAACGACATATGGACAACCTCTATATTAAGGAAAGGAAGAGGCGCATGATGAATCCGGATTTTCACCGCTTGGTAGAACAAGTGCGCCGGACCGCGCGTGAACACGGTATGTGGTCAGCCGGAGATTGCATCGTAGTGGCGGTTTCCGGAGGACCGGACTCCGTAATGCTTCTGCATATATTAGATGAAATCTCCCGGGATCAGGACCTTGGCTTGAAGCTGGTGTGCGCTCATGTCAATCACGGGTTCCGGGGCACCGAATCTGACGGGGAGGCCGAGTTTGTACGGAAATTGGCAGGTAAGCTTCGAATTCCGTTTGAACTCGGCGTTTTTGACATTCCCGGTTATATGAAGGAATCTGGCAAAGGGGGACAACTGGCCGCCCGAGACAAAAGGTATCAATTCCTTCACGGAGTAGCTGATAAACACGGAGCATCGGCCATCGCCCTTGCCCACCATGCCGACGATCAAGCCGAGACGGTACTGATGCGGATTTTGCGCGGTAGCGGACTAACGGGCTTGGGCGGCATGAAGCTGAAACGGCGCCAAAAAAATGTGGAACTTATCCGTCCTTTACTCCGTATATACAAGAATCAACTGATAGCGGCTTGCGATGCTTCCGGCATTCCATATGTGGTTGATAGCTCCAATTTAATCTCCAAGTATGCAAGAAATGCTGTCCGGCTGGATGTGCTGCCTTTTTTGGGGCAATATAATGAACAGCTTACGGATTCGCTGAATCGCCTGGCCGAAGTGGCCGGGGAAGAAGACGATTATATGACGCTGGAAACCGGACGGATTCACGCTGAAATGGTAACATGGGGGGACGGGGAAGCGGCTTTTGGTGCACAAGCTTTTACCTCTTTACATGCCGCTTTACAACGGAGGTTGATTAAACTAATATTAAATTATCTGCCTTTGGGCACGGAGGACAGTGATTTTGTCAAGATTGAAGCGATCCGGAAGGGCGTGGTCCAGGACCTGCCCACCACATGGAGTCTCGATCTTGGCGGAGGAATCCGCTGCTTGCGTGAATACGATACAATCCGGTTTTTACCTGCCCGAGCGGAAAGTCAGATTCCTCATTATACATATGTTGTGGAACATTTTCCGGCGGAACTGTCTATTATGGACACGGGGCGAACCTTGCGCTTTACCCGTTATGAAGCCGGTACCGGCCTTTCGGGGGATATGCCGGAGGGGGACGACGAGGCGGCGTTTGATGCGGATGAGCTCGTTTATCCGCTTACTGTGCGTTCCCGGCTTCCGGGAGATAGAATGAAAGTTATGGGGCTAAATGGAAGCAAAAAGGTGAAAGATATTTTCATCGATGAGAAAATACCTCCCTCTCTTCGCTCCCAAATCCCAATGGTGACGGACGCCAAAGGCCGGATTTTATGGATTCCCGGAGTTCGGCGGTCATCGGTTGCAGCGGTTGGCCGGCAAACGTCTTCCGTTGTGCGCATGGCACTGGATTCGGGAAGTAAGTGACCGACCTTGGGGTTAACCAAGTGAAGGCATTCATAGTATAACGTAGGAGGTTTATTTATCTTGCTAAACGACATTCAAGAAATTCTCATCACCCGGGAACAGATTCAGGAGAAGGTTGTGGAACTAGGCCGCCAATTGAGTGCTGAATATGAAGGCCGGAATCCTTTGGTCATCTGCATTCTAAAGGGAGCATTTATTTTCATGGCGGATTTGGTTAAAGAAATCACCGTGCCGCTGGAGCTTGATTTCATGGCGGTATCCAGTTACGGGGCATCCACCCGTTCCTCGGGAGAAGTAAAAATTATCAAGGATCTGGACACCTCTGTCGAAGGCCGGGACATCCTGATCGTGGAAGATATTATCGACAGCGGTCTTACCCTGAGCTATCTGATTGATGTGCTTGAACGGCGGAAAGTGAACTCCGTCAAAATCGTTACCTTGTTTGACAAGCCGGCGCGCCGGACCGTTAAACTCGAGGCGGATCTGTCGGGCTTTGTAATTCCCGACGCTTTCGTTGTTGGCTACGGGCTGGACTATGCCGAGAAGTACCGGAACCTCCCCTTCGTCGGAGTGCTGAAACCGGAAGTATATACAAGCTAATTTTGCCGGTCCTTGAGAGGCCGGAGCCAACTCCGCCGTTTTTTTGAAAGGCGTGAGCGGCTATGTTAAAATAACTTAAGGTTTTGAGAGGAGGTAGGGGATGAATCGGTTCATCCGGAATTCTGGTTTTTATTTGATACTTTTCTTAGTCGTGGTGGGCATCGTCCAATTCCTCAACAGCGGAAACGAGGCAACCGTCAACCCAAGTTATGCCGAACTGCGGCAGCAATTAAAGGAGAACAACGTCGAGGAATTAACCGGGAAATTCGACGGTTACGCCTATCTGGTAACCGGTAAGTATAGAGTAGAAGTTGGAGACGGCAAGACGAAAACAAAGAACTTCTCCGCCTATATCCCTTATGACCAGAATGTGCTCAAGGAAATAACGGATCTCAGCGAAAAGAACAAATTCGACTTGAACTGGAAAAAGATGCAGGGAGAGAGCATCTGGCTGACTTTCCTGACTTCCATCGTTCCGCTTGCGATCATGTTCATTCTGTTCTTCTTCCTGTTTAATCAGGCACAGGGCGGCGGCGGCAAAGTGATGAACTTCGGCAAGAGCCGGGCCCGTCTTTATAATGAGGAGAAGAAAAAGGTTACGTTTGAGGACGTGGCTGGTGCTGACGAGGAGAAGCAGGAGCTTGTCGAAGTCGTTGAATTCCTAAAAGACCCGCGGAAATTCGCCGCGGTGGGAGCGCGTATCCCTAAAGGGGTTCTGCTCGTGGGTCCTCCGGGGACCGGTAAAACGTTGCTTGCCCGTGCAGTAGCCGGTGAAGCTGGCGTCCCGTTCTTTAGCATTTCGGGTTCCGACTTCGTGGAAATGTTCGTCGGTGTCGGTGCTTCCCGGGTACGGGATTTGTTCGAGAATGCGAAGAAGAATGCTCCATGTATTATTTTCATTGATGAAATTGATGCCGTAGGCCGTCAGCGCGGCGCCGGACTCGGCGGCGGACATGACGAACGCGAACAGACCCTCAACCAGTTGCTTGTTGAGATGGACGGTTTCGGCGGCAATGAAGGAATCATCATCGTCGCGGCGACGAACCGCGCCGACATTCTTGACCCGGCCTTGCTGCGTCCGGGACGTTTTGACCGTCAAATCACGGTTGACCGACCTGATGTGAAGGGCCGTGAAGCGGTACTGAAAGTGCATTCGCGCAACAAGCCGCTGACCAAAGACGTCCGTATGGACGTCATCGCCAAACGGACGACCGGTTTTACCGGCGCCGATCTGGAAAACCTCTTGAACGAAGCGGCGCTCCTTGCCGCACGCCGTAACCGCAAGGATATTTCCATGCGCGAGGTGGATGAAGCGATTGACCGCGTTATCGTCGGGACTGAGAAACGCAGCCGCGTGATCAGCGACCGCGAGAAGCGGATCGTGGCATTCCACGAAGCGGGCC
This sequence comes from Fontibacillus phaseoli, assembly GCF_003337355.1. Classification (GTDB taxonomy): domain Bacteria; phylum Bacillota; class Bacilli; order Paenibacillales; family Paenibacillaceae; genus Fontibacillus; species Fontibacillus phaseoli. Next base: position 75,704 of record NZ_QPJW01000016.1, read on the forward strand.
ATACGATTGTGGGCTACTTCCTGGAACATGCCGATATGGTACACAAGGTTACGATCATTCCGCGCGGCCGCGCCGGCGGATATGTAATCATGCTGCCGAAGGAAGACCGGATGCTGGTGACGAAGCAGGAACTGCTCGACAAGGTGACCGGCCTGCTGGGCGGCCGCGTGGCGGAGGAGCTGTTCATCGGCGAAATCGGCACCGGGGCGTACAGCGACTTCCAGCAAGCGACGAGCATCGTGCGCAGCATGATCGTCGAATACGGGATGAGCGAGAAGCTCGGACCGATGCAGTTCGGCACATCGCAAGGTCAAGTGTTCTTGGGCCGCGATATCGGCCATGAACAGAATTACAGCGACCAGATTGCTTACGCGATCGATCAGGAAATGCAGCGCTTTATCAACGAGTCGTATGAACGTTGTAAGCAACTGTTGACCGAGCATGCTGCCGAGGTACGACTCATCGCCGAAACGCTGCTTGAGGTGGAAACGCTGGAGCTGGATCAAATCAAGGAATTGATCGAGAACGGCAAATTACTTGAGCCAAGCAAAGCCGGAAATGAAGACGGCAATGACGATGGCAGCTCTTCCGAGCCAGGTGAGCCGATCATCGATAACGTCGGCGATGTCCGCGTTCGCATCCAGGGTAAAACCGAAGATCCGGCACCTGTAGGTCCTACCGGAGATATCCCGAACGAGGTTCCGGGCAGTTCCGCGAATGACATCACTAACGACCCTACGGTAGATTCACCGGAAGGCACGGTCAGTGATGCGCCGCAAACGCCAGACCAAGGCGACAAGGACGACAACGGGCCAGGAAACGCCAACGGAGGCAACACGCCTACGGTGTAAAGAAATCAATATAAATCCGGGAGACAGATCTGTTTCCCGGATTTTTTGTTTTTTGGGAGGCGCCCACGTCCTAGTGGTAGCCGCTTGTCTCCAGTTTGTATTCACGCATAAATACTGCAAAAATACAGTATTTCTCGGGAATTTTTGCATGAAAGTAGATTTTTCTGTAAATATGCATTATTTTTTTCCTATTCTTAGTGAGATTGATCTATACAGCGAAAAATGATGTATAATTGCAGGATTTTTGTCCGTTTGATTGATATTTAGATTAAATTGATGCATGTTTGCAGTATTTTCATCTGAATGATCTGACTTGAGAGATCGAGATTTCAATCGCCCCGTCCTTGTCAGTCACATCCTCAACACACCCAAGTGCCGAATCGCGCTGCGTGCCTAGCGTAATCAAGTTACCGAGTCGCGCCCAACAAAATTGGATCTGAGCAAATTATCGAGCCGCGGACCGAGATTTTATTGTTCAAATTTGAAGTTATCCGATAGGGATCGATTGACAGCCCCAATTCCCTTGTGTAAATTAGTTCTTAAACACACCGTGTGAAATTGGTTACTTTGCCGGCAAGTATGCGTATTTTTGCACAATATAACGGGATGCGGACAAGAGAGAGGATCGCGGCGGGACCGCGGGCGCATGCAGGGGAGGATGTCAGGTGGAAGCTTTAGCACTGGAGCGGAAAGCGGAAATGAACCGCGAACTTCGGGAGAAGCTGGTTCAGCTCAAGAAGGAACGAAACGCCATTATTTTAGCTCATTATTATCAGCGTGATGAAATTCAGGAGGTGGCCGATTTTCGCGGCGACTCGTTTTTGCTTGCCCAAAAGGCGGCTTCGACCGATGCGGAAACGATCGTTTTCTGCGGGGTTCATTTTATGGGGGAAAGCGCGAAAATTCTAGCCCCGAACAAAACGGTGCTTATACCGGACGAACGGGCGGGCTGCCCGATGGCCGACATGGTCAATGTGGACGGTTTGCGCAAAATGAAGGCGCAGCATCCAAACGCTAAGGTTGTCACTTATATCAATTCTTCAGCCGAAATTAAAGCGGAGACGGATATTTGCTGCACATCCTCCAATGCGGTGAAAGTCATTAATTCGGTGGATGCCGACGAGATCATATGGGTGCCTGATAAAAATCTAGGACATTACGTCCAGCAGCATACGGACAAAAAGCTGATTATTTGGGAAGGGTACTGCAATACGCACGATATGCTTACGGTTAAGGATGTGGTCGAGATGAAGGCCAAATATCCGAACGCCGAGTTTGTCGTCCATCCGGAGTGCCGGCCCGAAGTGGTGGCGATGGGTGATTTTGTAGGCAGTACGACGGCGATTCTGGATTACTGCAAAAACTCCTCCGCCAAACAGTTTATCATAGGCACGGAGGACGGGACTGGCTACCAGTTGCGGAAAGACAGCCCGGAGAAGGAATTCCATTTCGCTACCAAGTTTCTGGTTTGTCCGAATATGAAAGTCAATAATTTGAAAAAACTGGTCAAATGTCTGGAAACGATGCAGCCGCAAATTTACGTGCCGCCTGCGATTGCCGATAAGGCCAGAACCTCACTAGAGCGCATGCTACAAGTTAAGTAGCATGCGCTACTCTCTGTTCAAGGGCAGGCGATTACCTTTGATTCCTCAATATTTGGTTGATTTCGATTTAAGCGAGCTCCCTGCAATCGATACGGACGTCATTGTGATCGGGTCCGGGATTGCAGGTTTGTTTACGGCGATCAAAGCAAGTGAAGACCGTCGCGTTACCATGATCACTAAAAAATCGCTGATGGAAAGCAATACGCGATATGCCCAAGGCGGGATCGCAGCGGTCATCTCCAAAGAAGACTCCCCGGCTTCGCACCGGGAGGATACCTTGCTTGCCGGAGCCGGACTCTGTTCGTCGGAATCGGTAAACATATTAGTGAACGAGGGACCCAGCGGGGTCAAGGATCTGATTACGCTCGGGACGGCATTTGACTTGGAGAATGGCGAACTGGCCCTGACGAAAGAAGGGGCCCACAGCCATCGCCGGATTTTGCACGCGAACGGCGATGCGACCGGATATGAGATCGTCCGAGCGTTATCCGTGCAGGTTGCAGGCCACTCCAATATAGATATCTGGAACGATCACTTTGTAATTGACCTCATTACAGAGGATAATGAATGTCTGGGCGCTTTGATTCAGCGTCCCGATGGCCAGCGGGTATTCTTGCGGGGACAGGCAACGATTCTTTGTAGTGGAGGAGCAGGTCAGCTCTACCGCTACACGACGAATCCTGAAGTGGCGACCGGCGATGGCGTGGCGATGGCTTACAGGGCCGGCGCCGTGATCCGGGATATGGAGTTTATTCAATTCCATCCGACCTCGCTCTGCTACCCCGGCGCGCCGCGTTTCCTCATTTCGGAAGCGGTTCGGGGGGAAGGTGCCATCTTGCGTAACATTCACGGCGAACGGTTCATGGAGAAGTACCATGAACTGCTGGAACTGGCTCCCCGGGACATTGTTGCCCGGGCGATCGTCAGCGAGATGGAGAATACCAAATCGAGTATCGTGTATCTCGATATCACCCATGAAACGCCGGAGACGATCAAACACCGGTTTCCGACGATTTACGAAACTTGTATCAGCTACGGCCTCGATATGACCACCGATTGGATTCCTGTGGCCCCGGCTGCGCACTATATGATGGGAGGCGTGCAAACGGGCCATCACGGGGAGACCAGCGTAGACCGCTTGTTCGCTTGCGGAGAGGTGTCGTCTACCGGCGTGCATGGCGCGAATCGCCTGGCGAGCAATTCGCTGTCGGAGGCGATCGTATTCGGGCGGCGGATCGTCGAGCAAATCCGGCGCTTGGAGCCGCTTTCCTATACTGAGCCGCTGCGGATCGATTGCCAAATGAACCGCCATGAAGCGGTTATGCAGCCGATCGTCGAGCGGCGTCTCAAGCTGCAAAAGGTCATGGTGCGTCAGGTAGGCCTGCGCCGGAGCAAGGATGGACTGTTCAAAGGACTGGAGGAATTAAAGCGGCAACTGCCGATTTTCGGGGCTGCGCTGCACTCCCGGGAGCAGCTTGAATTCGCGAATATGCTGACTTGCGCCTTGCTGTTGGCCGAATCCGCCTTGGCGCGTGAGGAGAGCCGCGGCGGCCATTACCGGGAAGATTTCCCGGAACGAAACGACGCGCGGTGGCGCAGACATCTTTTATGTCACCGGGAAAATGGAATGTTGGAGGAACTAAGCGATGATGTTTAACGGATATAATGAAGGGCTGATTGAATCGATCCGCTTATGGCTCAAGGAGGATGTAGGGTCCGGCGATGTAACTACCGGCGTGACGATTCCGGGCGGCCATGCATCGAAAGGGATTATCCATGCCAAAGAAGCCGGGGTCATTGCCGGGATGCCGGTAGCCCAGCTCGTCTTTGAGGTGGTCGATCCCCTGCTCACCTTTACTCCGCTAGTAAAGGACGGACAATCCGTCGCGAAAGGGACCGTTCTCGCCGAAGTGGAAGGCAGCACCCACAGTATTTTGACGGGAGAACGGCTTGCCCTTAATCTTTTGCAGCGGCTGTCGGGGATTGCCACACGGACCCGCACTTTTGTGGATGCGCTGGAAGGGCTGCCGGTCCGGCTGGTCGATACGCGCAAAACTACGCCAGGCCACCGTATGCTGGAGAAATACGCGGTGCGCACCGGCGGCGGCGCGAATCATCGTTTCGGGCTGTATGATGCCGTTATGATTAAGGACAACCACATCAAAGGGGCAGGCGGCATTGCGCAGGCGGTCAGCCGGGCGCGGGCGAATATTCCCCATACGATGACGATTGAGGTAGAGACGGAGAGCCTGGAGCAAGTCGAAGAGGCTTTGGCAGCCGGAGCGGATATTATTATGCTGGACAATATGAGTCCCGAATTGATGAAGGAAGCGGTGGCGCGTATTAAAGCCAAGGCCCCTCACGTCAAGGTGGAGGCTTCCGGCAACGTCAATCTGCAAACGGTGCGGGGCATCGCGGAGAGCGGCGTGGATGTTATTTCGGTGGGACGGTTAACTTATTCTTTTGAGAGTCTGGATATCAGTCTGGACTTAGGCGAAAAAAAGAAAGAGGGGTAAATGCCATGTTTCTTGTGGTAGATGTCGGCAACACCAATATCGTACTCGGCGTTTACAGAGGGCGTGAGCTGCTTCATCATTTTCGGATCGGCACGAACCGGCAATCGACGGTCGATGAGTACGGAGTGCTGATCTACAACTTGTTTCAAATGTCCAAAATTGATGTAGAGGAGATCGAGGGAGTTATCATTTCTTCGGTCGTTCCGCCGTTAATGCATGTGCTTGAAGAGTTATGCGAAAAATATTTGCATCATAAGCCGCTGATCGTCGGCCCGGGCATCAAAACAGGGCTCAATTTGCGCTATGAGAATCCGCGCGAGGTTGGTGCGGACCGGATCGTCAACGCGGTCGCCGCGATCGAACAATACGGCGGACCGCTGGTAGTGGTCGATTTCGGCACGGCCACGACGTTTGACTGCGTCGATGCACAGGGTAATTATTTGGGCGGGGCCATTGTGCCGGGCATCGGGATTTCGACCGAAGCGTTGTACCAAAGGGCATCGAAACTGCCGCGGATCGAACTGGAGAAACCGAAGAAGGTCATCGGCCGGAATACCGTACATGCGATGCAGGCGGGGATCATTTTTGGTTATGCCGGTCAGGTTGACGGTATTGTGGGACGAATCCGGCGCGAGATGAATGCCGAGCTGAAGGTGGTAGCCACCGGCGGACTCGCCGAGCTGATTGCTAGTGAAGCATCTTCCATCCAGGAAGTGAATCCTTGGCTCACGCTTGAAGGGCTGCGCCTCATTTACGAGCGAAATCAATAAGGTGTTTATATAAAGAAGGTAGTGGAAGTTAATCGACCTCTACAAAGGAGGCTTCATCTGTGGAAGAAAACAAGACTGAAAAAGACCGTCTGATCCGCGGTACGGCGATGGACGGAAAAGTCCGCGCCTTCGCGGTCCGGACGACGCAAGTGGTAGAAGAGCTTCGCCGGCGCCATGACACCTACCCGACGACTACGGCGGCGCTTGGCCGGACCGTGACGGCGGCGGCTATGATGGGCGCGATGCTCAAAGGGGAAGAACGGCTGTCGATCCAGGTCAAGGGGGACGGGCCGATTGGCCAAATCGCGGCGGACGCCAACGCCAAAGGCGAGGTACGCGGCACTGTGACCAACCCGCATGTTCAACTGCCCAGTAACAGCAAGGGCAAGCTTGACGTAGCTGGAGCCGTCGGAACAACCGGCTTCATCCATGTAACCAAGGATTTGGGCCTTAAAGATCCTTACCGTGGTAGCGTGCCGTTGATTTCGGGGGAGCTCGGAGAAGATTTCACCTATTATTTCGCCTTGTCGGAGCAGACGCCTTCGGCGGTTGGACTTGGTGTTCTGGTTGATACGGATTCTAGCGTAATCGTGGCGGGCGGGTTCATCATTCAGTTGCTTCCGGGACTTAGCGATCCCGAAATCGATGCCATCGAACACGCGGTCAGCCAACTGCCTCCGGTGACGTCGCTGCTCGACCAGGGACTGGAGCTGGAAGAGATGCTGCGCTGGATCTTGCCGGACGTCAAAGTGCTGGATGAAATGGATATCATTTTCTCCTGCAACTGCTCGTGGGAACGCGTCGAACGCACGCTGATCAGTTTAGGCAAAGACGAATTAATCCAGCTCCGCGACGAGGACAAGGAGACTGAAGTCGTCTGCGATTTTTGTAATGAGGTATACACGTTCGGACAACAAGAGCTGGATGATTTAATTGCCAAGACCGAACAGGATAATTGAGAAGAAAGAACATGCGCATACTTTGCTCGCCCGAAGTTCAACTTAGGGGGGGCAAAGTATTTTTTATGGCCTTTATTGACAACTCCGATCGGTGTTGTTAAGATAATAGATAGTAAAACCAACTTATTTACTCGGAATAAGGAATTTTAACAAAATGAATGCCTCTACTGGTTTTTAACATCAGGAGCTTGATTACTACAGCAAGAATCAACGCGATTATCCAATATTGTTTTTATATTATGAGGAGGGTTTTATCATGGCAAAAGTCGTAAATAACGTAACGGATTTGATTGGCGGTACGCCGCTGGTTCGCCTGAACCGCATTGTTCCGGAAGACAGCGCGGAAATCTACGTAAAACTGGAATATCAAAATCCGGGTTCCAGCGTAAAGGACCGGATCGCAATCAGCATTGTTGAAGAAGCGGAAAAAGCGGGCAAGCTGAAGCCGGGCGGAACCATCGTAGAAGCCACAAGCGGAAATACCGGGATCGGCTTGGCGCTTGTAGCTGCGGCTAAAGGCTATAAAGCGGTTATCATCATGCCGGAAACGATGAGCTTGGAGCGTCGCAACCTGCTTCGCGCTTACGGTGCCGAGCTTGTATTGACTCCGGGATCGGAAGGCATGAACGGTGCGGTGAAGAAGGCCGAAGAAATTCTGGCCGCCAATCCGGACTATTTCCTGGCCGATCAATTTAGAAATCAGGCCAACGTGAAGATTCACCGTGAAACGACCGGTCCGGAAATCGTGGAAGCAATCGAATCGCTGGACGGCCAATTGGATGCGTTTGTAGCGGGTATCGGTACAGGCGGAACGATCTCCGGCGCGGGCGAAGTGCTCAAGAACCGTTTCCCGGATGTGAAAATTTATGCAGTAGAACCGGCTGCTTCTCCGATTTTGGCGGGCGGCAAACCAGGTCCCCATAAAATCCAGGGTCTTGGCGCGAACTTCATTCCGGAAATTTTGAATCGCGAAATTTACGATGAAATTATTCACGTGGAAAATGACGACGCTTTTGAACAAGCGCGCAAAGTGGCTAAAGAAGAAGGCATTCTCTCCGGGATCTCTTCCGGCGCGGCCGTTTTCGCTGCCCTGAAAGTGGCTAAAGAGTTGGGTAAAGGCAAGCGGGTTGTAGCTATCATTCCAAGTAACGGCGAACGTTACCTCAGCACACCGCTTTATAATTTCGAAGCTTAATCTTTTTAAAGAAATTTTTGGTTATTTTCACTCGGAAATAGTTGAATGTTTATAGGCTGGCTTATGACTGCGCCCTCACGGCTGATCCTTCCAGGACACCGCGGGGGTTGTTGTGTTTGCAAAGTATCGGCGTTTTAGTATACTAGCAAGCAATAAGCTTGCGACGATGAACACGGATATAGCATGAATATAGACGACGAAAAAATGAAGCTGGAGGATACAGTGGCGGATGGAAACGGTGATATCGCAAAAGCAGTGGGAGACATGGGCAACGGAAGGAGCGTGGACACTGCTGCCATGTGCCGTAAAATACCGGCCTGTCGGGGATTTGCCTCTCAATTGGATGGGGGCCTGGGAACAAGCCGAGCCTTATTCTTTTGTTCTGGAGAGCGGCAAGGGAGGCAGATACACCTTTGTGGGAATGAATCCGGTGTCGGTTATTCGGGGGAAAGGCAACTCGGCCGTAGTCCGGGAAGATAATTCCGACAACGCAATGGAACTGAAGGGGAAGCCGCTTGAGTTGTTGCGGCGATGGATGCAACCGTTTAAATCACCCGCCGTTTCCTATTTGCCGAAGTTTTGCGGCGGCGCAGTCGGCTTTCTTGGCTACGATATCGTCCGTTCGCTGGAGCGGCTGCCCCGGTTGGCCAAAGACGATTTGGAGCTTGACGACTACGTGTGGATGCGGTTTGAGGAGCTTTGGGTGTGGGACCGGGAAGAAGCGGCTCTATATGCGGTCGTCCACCGCCGGGCGGGAGAATTCTCAACCTTGCAGGAAACGTATAGACAAGCGGAGGAACGGGCTATCTCCATGATCGGACAATGGGAAAAGATTAGCTCGGCCGCCAGGGCTGCTGGAATAGATGAGTCAGAGGAACCGGAACTCGGGGATGCCAAAGAGATCGATGCCTTCGAGGATGCAGTTTCCTCGATGTCCCAGCAGGAGTTCGAGGCTGCCGTGAGCCGCATACAGGAATACATCGCAGCCGGCGATGTGTTTCAGGTCAATTTATCGCTCAGACAAGCCTTCAAGCTGTCATCTTCTCCGGAAGCGGTCTATGAATGGCTGCGGCGGATCAATCCTTCCCCTTATATGGGCATGCTGCGGTTTCCGGATTTCCAGCTCGTTTCCGCTTCGCCGGAACTGCTGGTGAAGCTGGAGAACGGGCGGATGAGCACCCGCCCGATTGCGGGGACCCGGAGGCGCGGCCTGACGGAGGAAGAGGACGCTTTTATGGAGGCTGAGTTGACTCAAAGCGAGAAAGAGCGCGCGGAACATATCATGCTGGTCGACCTGTTGCGGAACGATTTGGGGCGCGTGGCCGAATACGGTTCGGTCGGTGTCAGCGAACTGTTCTGCGTCGAGCGTTACTCGCATGTGATGCATTTGGTGTCCGAGGTGGAAGGGACCCTGCCGTCCGGGAAAACCGCATTCGATGCGATCGCCGCCATATTCCCCGGAGGAACGATTACCGGCGCGCCGAAAGTCCGGACGATGGAGATCATTGAGGAGCTGGAACCGGTCACCCGCGGGCCTTATACCGGTTCCATGGGATGGATTGACTATAACGGGAATATGGAATTAAATATTATTATACGTACGCTGGTCGTTAAGGACGGATTTGGATATATTCAGGCAGGGGCGGGCATCGTGATCGATTCCGTACCCTACCGCGAATACAGGGAAAGCCGCAATAAAGCCAGGGCTGTTGCCGTGGCGTTGCGAAATAGCGAAATAAACGCCGCTCAGGCGAAGGACAGGGGATGAAAGAATGATACTGGTCATCGACAATTACGATTCTTTTACGTATAACCTGGTTCAGTATTTGGGGGAGCTGGGAGAAGAGGTAACAGTCCGGCGCAATGACGAAATCGGCGTGGAAGGGATTGAAGACCTGCGCCCAGACCATATTTTGCTTTCTCCGGGGCCCTGCACGCCGAATGAGGCGGGGATCACGCTGGAGGTCATCGAACGCTTCAAAGAATCCATTCCGATCTTCGGCGTTTGCCTCGGACATCAGGCGATCGGTCAGGCTTTTGGCGGGAACGTGATCCGTGCCGAGCGGCTGATGCACGGGAAGACCTCGCCGATTCACCATAAGGGCGAATCGGTATTTGCGGGGCTGCCGTCGCCGTTTACGGCAACGCGCTATCATTCCCTGATCGTGGAGCGGGAGAGCCTCCCCGATTGCCTGGAGATTACGGCAGAGACGGAGGAAGGCGAGATTATGGGGCTGCGCCATAAGCAATATGCAGTGGAAGGCGTCCAGTTTCATCCCGAATCGATCATTACCGATCATGGGCATCAAATTCTCCGCAACTTCCTGAACCGGAAGTCGGGAGCGAGAGTATGAAATACATCGGGGTGAATGGAGTACCCACCCCATCGGGCGAAGCCGTGATTTCCGTAATGGATCACGGCTTCATGTACGGAATGGGGCTATTCGAGACGTTGCGGACGTATAGCGGAGAGCCTTGCCTGTTGGACAGGCACTTGACCAGGCTGAACGAAGGCTGTGGTATTCTCGGCATTCCCTATGAGGCTGATGCCAAGAAGATGCAAACGGAGATCGGTGAACTGCTGGCTTTGAACGGCCTAAGTGAAGCCTATATTCGCTTAACCGTTTCGGCGGGAGAAGGCCCGCTCGGCCTTACTACAGAAAAGTACTCGAAGCCTGCCGTTATTCTATACGCAAAGCCATTGCCCCCCGTGAATCCGGTACTGTATACGCTAGGCAAGCAGCTATGGCTGCTCCGCACCCGGCGTAACACGCCTGAGAGTGATGTCCGCTTGAAGTCGCTCCACTATATGAACAATTTGCTGGCAAGGCGCGAATTGGCGGTCTATGAAGCTCGGGAGACGGCTGAAACCTCGAACTTGCCCGTCGCCCAAGGCGCCTCTCCATCTTTAAGCTCATACTCGCTCCCTGCCGAAGGAATGCTGCTTACCGCCGAGGGGCATTTGGCTGAGGGAATTGCCAGTAATTTATTTTTTATAGAAAAAGGCAAACTATATACGCCAGAGATCGGAACGGGCATCCTGCCGGGAATTACCCGGGCTGTAGTGATTGAGCTTGCCGCTAAGTGCAGATTGGCTATGGAAGAGGGGAAGTATACCTGGGACAGGCTCGCGCGGGCGGAGGAAGTGTTTGTAACCAACTCGGTACAGGAACTGGTGCCGGTGACTTTGCTTGCCGAACCGGACGGAAAGCGTATAGGTGTAGGTGACGGGGAAATCGGCCGGATAACCAGACAGCTTTTATATTTTTACAGAGAGAGTGTGGGGAGACAGCATGCGCAATAAGTTGTACAAAAGGAATTACCCATGCGGGGACACTACGCTGAAGCTAGGGGAACGGACCCTCATTATGGGGATCCTGAATGTGACTCCCGATTCGTTCTCGGACGGCGGACGCTATAATGATGTTGACCGGGCGGTTCGCCATGCTATACAGATGATTGAGCAGGGGGCCGACCTGATCGACCTCGGAGGAGAATCGACGCGTCCCGGACATAAACAGGTAAGCGAGCAGGAGGAGTTGGAACGCGTAATTCCGGTGGTGGAAGCCCTTCACCGCGAGATACCGCATATTCCGTTATCCGTGGATTCTTATAAAGCGATGGTGGCCCGGGAGTCGCTCAAAGCGGGCGCCCACATCATTAATGATATTTGGGGGTTCAAGGGGGATCGCCAAATGGCCGGTGTGGCCGCGGAATTCGGATGTCCGGTTATTTTGATGCATAACCGTCATGATCGCAATTACAAGGATTTGCTAAAGGATGTGGCGGACGATCTGATGGAGTGCATCCGGATTGCCAGGGAAGCCGGAGTTCGGGATGAGCAGATTATTTTGGACCCGGGAATCGGGTTTGCCAAAGATTATAACGAAAATTTGCAGGTGATGAAGTCGTTGGATCAGCTTATGGAGCTTGGATTTCCTATGCTTCTAGGGACTTCGCGCAAAAAATTCATCCGCACCGCTCTGGACCTGGAAGCCGATGAGGTCGTGCTTGGAACGGCGGCTACCGTCGCTTTCGGCATTGCGCAGGGGTGCCAGATCGTTCGCGTTCACGATGTTAAGGAGATCAAGCGTACGGTGCAAATGTGCGACGCCATTTTATACGCACCATCTACAAGCCAGGGGGATATAAATTATGGATAAAATGATTATTCGCCGGATGGAATATTTCGGCTACCACGGTGTTTTTGACGAAGAGCGGAAATTGGGCCAGCGTTTCTACGTAGACCTTGCGCTTGAACTTGATTTGCGGCGGGCGGGTCAGAACGATGATCTTACCGAGACGGTAAATTATGCTGAAATCCATGAACATGTGAAAGCAATCGTCGAGCAAAAAAGCTTTAAATTAATCGAGGCGCTTGCTGAGCATATTGCATCCTCGGTTTTGGACACTTATACTATGGTAGATGCCTTAACGGTCGGCGTGACGAAGCCGCATCCGCCTTTTGACATTCATTTCGAAGGTGTGACGGTCGAATTGCACCGATCCAGAAAGTGAGAAGGATTCATGACTAAACATTCCACCTCTGACGGATCAGAGGCTTATATTGCATTAGGGGCTAATTTGGGGGACCGGAAATCCACGTTAATAAAAGCCGTAGCTTTGCTGGACGGGCAACCGGATATTACGGTGCTTCGCAGTTCGAATTTATATGAGACGGATCCCGTCGGGTACGTGGATCAGCCTAATTTTGTCAATATGGCATTAGCGCTTCGGACTACGCTAACCCCCGAGGCACTGCTGAAGGTCATGCTGGAAATCGAGCTTGTCCTCGGACGGGAACGAAAAATCCGCTGGGGCCCGCGGACGGTAGATTTGGATCTGTTATGGATGGAGGGGCAAATCATTGATACGCCTTTCCTGACTTTGCCCCATCCGCGAATGCTGGAGAGGTCTTTTGTGCTGGTTCCGCTTTGCGACATTGTTCCGAAAGGGGATGCTACGGGACTTTACGAGCTGGCGCATACGGCCCTGAACCTTATGGACGGAAAGGAAGGGGTACGGTTTTGGAAAACAGGCATCTGGCCCAGCGCATCCGCGCATTCCGGAAACTGAAGGGATTTACGCAGCAGCAGCTTGCCGACGAGTCGGGCGTATCGCTAGCTGTCCTAGGGGCTATAGAACGGGGAAACCGCCGTGCAGAAGATCAAATTTTAAATAAAATTGCAGATGTTATCGGAGTCACTGTGGCGGAGTTGAAGCAGACGGAGTAGGCGGGCTTGAAAAATCAAGCCGCTGTCATGATTCCGAGTTTAGTCGATACGAAGCTTTCCGGGGGGCAAATCTGGCAAAACCAAGCCTATGCTTTCGAAGCAAGTTTTGTACGAAGATTCCCAGAAAGTATAGCTCACAAACGTTTAAGGAGGGACTATCATGCTAAAGATCGGTGATATAGAAATGAAAAATCAGGTCGTGCTAGCCCCGATGGCGGGAGTGTGCAATCCGGCCTTCCGGTTAATAGCCAAAGAATTTGGCACCGGGCTTGTCTGCGCAGAGATGGTTAGCGATAAAGCGATCATTCACGGCAACAAGCGGACTAAAGAAATGCTGTTCGTAGATGAGCGGGAAAAACCGTTGAGCTTGCAAATTTTCGGCGGGGACCGCGAATCTCTCGTCGAAGCGGCCAAAGTAGTCGATCAGGAGACGAATGCGGATATTATTGATATCAACATGGGCTGTCCTGTGCCCAAAGTGACGAAATGTGATGCGGGTGCGCGTTGGCTGCTCGATCCGAACAAGATCTTTGAAATGGTGTCCGCAGTTGTGGATGCCGTAAGCAAACCGGTTACGGTAAAAATGCGGATCGGCTGGGATGCCGAGCATATTTATGTCGTTGATAACGCCAAGGCTGTAGAACAGGCGGGCGGTAAAGCGGTCAGTGTTCATGGCCGTACGCGGGAACAACTGTATACGGGCAAGGCGGACTGGGAATTCATAAGACAGGTCAAAGAGGCCGTGTCTATTCCGGTTATCGGTAATGGTGATGTGGCTACTCCGGAAGATGCCAAGCGCATGCTGGATCAAACCGGCTGCGACGGAGTCATGATCGGGCGCGGCGCGTTGGGTAATCCTTGGATGCTATATCGTACGGTTGAGTATCTGAAAACCGGAATCCTGCTGCCTGAGCCGGAAGCTGCGGAGAAAATCCGGATCGCGATCCTGCATATGGACCGTTTGGCCGCCCTCAAAGGCGAGAGCGTCGCTGTCCGGGAAATGCGCAAGCACTTGGCCTGGTATCTGAAAGGCCTCAAGGGCGCTGCCCGGGTCAAAGACGTTATTATGGAGGAAACCAGACGCGACGAAATGGCACGGATCCTCGAAAGTTTTGTCGCTGAGATGGGCGCGGAAGGCGATACAGCCGAGTCTGCATAGGCGCCGTGTAGTTAATGAGTTTTTGTTTCGGAAGAGCCCACCCCTTATGAAGCGTTTTCATTTGCAAATTGGGGTGTCATTGACATTTCAGAATGGTTATCCTATAATTTCACAGTATAAATTCGCCTCAGGAGATAACTTCCACAACATGGATGGTCTGACCTCCATGCGATTGCATATGATATTCTCAATGAAGCGTGAGTTTTCACGGCCGTTGTCAGGCGGGAATTACGGAACTTCTTAGGGAGATCACAGCCTATTTTCTCCATTTTTTGGGGGAGGCGCCCTTGTTTGAAGCTGCCCGGCAGTCCGCCGCACAGTGCGAATATTATTTCCATGACAGGAGAATCGGTTGAGATGAGCGATAAAGAAGTCATTCTTACACAGGACGGTCTGAAGAGACTGGAAGAAGAATTGGAGAATCTGAAGTCTGTAAGACGCCGCGAGGTGGCCGAGCGGATTAAAACCGCCATTGGATACGGCGATATCAGTGAGAACTCTGAATATGAAGATGCCAAGAACGAACAGGCATTTATCGAGGGACGTATCATCACCCTGGAAAAAATGCTGCGCAATGCCCGGATCATCAACAATGACGAGATCGATACGGATACAGTAAGCATCGGTTCAACGGTTACGGTTAAGGATTTGGAGTATGGCGATACGACGGAATATGCGATTGTCGGTACGGCAGAATCCGACCCGCTGCAGAATAAAATATCGAACGAAAGCCCTGTCGGCAAGGCTATTCTCGGTAAGAAAAAAGGTGCTGTAGTCGATGTGACGGTACCGGCGGGCGTCATTCAATATAAAATAATCGATATCAAGAAATAAGGCTGAACTAGCGTCCCAAGAAGCTTCCCCAGCGGAAGCTTCTTTCACTGTTTTAAATACAAGTTGTAAGGAGTGGAACGAATTGAGCGAGGAACAAAATAACCAGGAAATCGTTGAGATTAGTGAACTGCTGCAAGTCCGTCGCGACAAATTGGACGAGCTGCGCGGATTGGGTGTAGATCCTTTTGGCGGCAAGTATGAACGCACCGCGATGGCGGGGGAGATTTTGAAGCAATACGACGGATTGACCAAGGAAGAACTCGAGGAGAAGCAGTTGAAGGTTTCGGTCGCAGGTCGGATTATGGCCAAACGGGTCATGGGCAAAGCCAGCTTTGCGCATATTCAGGATCTGTCGGGCAAAATTCAGATTTACGTGCGTCAGGACAGCGTGCCTGAAGTGGAGTACGCGGCTTTCGGCGTTCTTGATCTCGGAGACATCGTTGGTGTGACCGGCGAAGTGTTTAAGACCAAAACCGGAGAAACTACGATCAAAGCTGAAAACCTGGTTGTTTTGTCCAAATCGCTTTATCCGCTTCCCGACAAATATCACGGCCTTAAGGACGTGGAGCTGCGCTATCGCCAACGTTACGTTGATTTGATCGTAAATCCGGAAGTACAGCAAACGTTCATCAAGCGCTCCCGGATCATTCAATCCATGCGTCGTTATTTGGATTCCCTTGGCTACTTGGAAGTCGAAACGCCGACTTTGCACAGCATCGCCGGAGGCGCGGCCGCACGTCCTTTCGTTACGCATCATAATGCGCTGGACATGGAGTTGTACATGCGGATTGCTATTGAGCTTCATCTGAAACGCCTGATTGTGGGCGGGTTGGAGAAAGTTTATGAGATCGGACGGGTGTACCGAAACGAAGGGATTTCTACGCGTCATAACCCGGAATTCACAATGATCGAATTGTACGAAGCTTATGCCGACTACAAGGATATTATGGCCCTGACTGAAAATATGATAGCTTATATCGCTCAAGAAGTACTGGGAACGCAAATTTTGCAGTACCAAGGGCAGGAAGTCGACCTGACTCCGCAATGGCGCCGCGTATCTATGGTAGATGCGGTTAAAGAAGTAACCGGCGTGGACTTCGGCGTTCACATGAGCAACGAAGAAGCTCATCGCTTGGCCAAGGAACATAAAGTACCGGTTGAACCGCATATGACTTTTGGACATATTTTGAATGCGTTCTTCGAGCAGTTTGTTGAGGAAACCCTGATCCAGCCGACCTTTGTATTCGGACATCCGGTGGAAATCTCTCCGCTGGCCAAAAAGAATGAGGAAGATCCGCGATTCACCGATCGCTTCGAGCTGTTTATTGTAGCTCGTGAGCATGCGAACGCATTTTCCGAGCTTAATGACCCTATCGATCAACGCCAGCGTTTTGAGGGTCAACTGCTCGAACGTGAGCATGGTAACGATGAAGCCCATGAAATGGACGATGACTTCATTCGCGCATTGGAATATGGCATGCCGCCGACTGGCGGTCTGGGTATCGGGATCGACCGTCTCGTGATGTTGTTGACCGATGCCGCTTCAATCCGGGACGTTCTGCTATTCCCGCACATGCGCAATAATGTTGAATAATTTAACTTGCTGCAGACCCTGCATTATGCGGGGTCTGTTTTTAATTGAATTTACTTAATAAATAGGTTGCATTGTATGAGCATACGTGATATATTATAAATCCGGTCGCAAGTAACAAGCTTTTTGAAGAAGATCAGAAATGATCGAAAAAATAATGCTTGCTAAACTGCGCTGGATGTTGTACACTATGAAAGTTGCCGCTGATGAGGCGGTGATGAAAAAAGCGAAGTTGATCTTTGAAAACTGAACAACGAGTGAGTATTAAAATGAGAATTAATTTTCTCGTCAGTTTTTCTAAATGAGCAAGTCAAACACTTTTGATGGAACACCTCATGCCTTCGGACATGAGACTCCTTCCATCCTTATTGGAGAGTTTGATCCTGGCTCAGGACGAACGCTGGCGGCGTGCCTAATACATGCAAGTCGAGCGGACTTGATGGAGAGCTTGCTCTCCTGATAGTTAGCGGCGGACGGGTGAGTAACACGTAGGCAACCTGCCCGTAAGACTGGGATAACTACCGGAAACGGTAGCTAATACCGGATAATTTATTTCTTCGCATGGAGAGATAATGAAAGACGGAGCAATCTGTCACTTACGGATGGGCCTGCGGCGCATTAGCTAGTTGGTGGGGTAACGGCTCACCAAGGCGACGATGCGTAG
>NZ_QPJW01000017.1 GCF_003337355.1 Fontibacillus phaseoli
TCAAAAGTGTTTGACTTGCTCATTTAGAAAAACTGACGAGAAAATTAATTCTCATTTTAATACTCACTCGTTGTTCAGTTTTCAAAGATCAACTTTCTTCATTTCGTCGCAATTTTGTTTCAGCAGCGACCTTTATAATATATCAAACGCTTACCTCTAAAGTCAAGACTTTTTTCATTCAATTTCTTTCGATTAAATTTGAAAGACTTGTCCGTCGAAGAAGCGATTTATAATGTACCATATAAGACAAAGCGCCGTCAACTGTCATATCATGGTTAGTTTTAATCCCAACAATAACCCCACACCCGGTAGTCCAAGTACAAGCACTGTAGAGATAGTCACCGGATTTAACGGAATATAAACTTCCGTCATCAACCCGGAGAAATTGACCACATAAATGCCGAGAGCCGCCAGAACGACATGAAGTCCAAAACGCGTAAGCCATGCAAAACCGAGCCGCCTGGAGACTGCAATGTACAGCAACAATAGTAATGAGACTACCAGTATGCCTATCAGCACCATTTTCATCTTATGCCCCCCGTTCGATTATCCGGTTAAAAATACGACCCATATTTAAAAATATCCCATTGCACTTTCGCCTGCTTGGCCAATTTCAATTGAATCTGGTACCTTCGTTCCGCCGCCTCGAGCGTGTAGATCGCCACGTCAACCTCATCCTCCCCAAACGCCTCTTGAAAAGCCCACCAGGCCCTTTCCCACTCCGCACGGGCTTTGCAAACTTCTCTATAAAGGTGCTCCTTATACTCCATCTCCTGGTCTGGCCACCGGGATTCCTTTTGCGGTTCGGCCCGGGTTCCCCATAGCTTCATATCTGTTCGCCCCCTCCATCCGGTATATTTATGTGTATCAGGGAACGGACAAACTTAGAACCGAAGGCTACTGAAATAAAAAAAGAACTTGACCCCGCATTCTCGCGGTTCAAGTTCTTTAATTACAATTTCTATTTAATGAAGTTCGCGCCGTCCTTCGAGCGCCTTGGAGAGCGTCACTTCATCCGCATACTCCAGATCCCCGCCGACTGGCAGGCCGTGGGCTATCCGGGTCACAAGCAGATCAAACGGCTTTACCAGGCGCGAAATATACATGGCTGTCGCTTCTCCCTCTATGTTCGGGTTCGTGGCCAAAATGAGCTCTTTTACCCGCTCATCACTTAAACGGTTCAACAATTCCTTCAGCCGGATATCATCCGGACCAAGACCTTCCATGGGAGAAATCGCTCCCTGCAGCACATGATAATAGCCATCGAATTCCTTCGTCCGCTCCATCGCAACCAGATCTTTCGACTCCTGCACTACGCAAATAACGGAAGGATCACGGGTTTTGTCCTGACAAATCCGGCAAGGATCCGTATCCGTAATATTGCAGCAGACGGAGCAATAGTGAAGATTGCGTTTCACGCTGACCAAGGCCTTGGCAAAATCAATGACATCATCCTCTTTCATGCGCAGCACATGAAACGCCAGCCTGGCGGCCGTCTTCGGACCGATGCCGGGCAAGCGGGTAAATGCGTCGATCAGCTTTGCGATCGGTTCGGGATAATACAATGGGAGTGTTCTCCTTCAGTCTAAAATTAGAACAGGCCCGGGATTTTCATTCCGCCTGTAAATTTGCCCATATCCTGGTTGGCGAGTTCTTCCGCTTTATTGAGCGCGTCGTTGACAGCGGTCAGCACCAGATCCTGCAGCATTTCAACGTCCTCCGGATCAACGGCTTCCGGTTTAATCGTCAGGGACAACAATTTTTTGTGGCCATTGACTTGAACCGTTACGACACCGCCGCCGGCGCTGCCTTCGATCCTCTTGTCGCCCAGTTCCTCCTGTGCTTTGAGCATTTGCTCCTGCATCTTCTTCACTTGTTTCATCATTTGGTTCATATTGTTCACTAGGCCCACATCTCCTTCATTAGTATCCATTTTAATTATAATAGTTGCACATCAAATCAAAAAGCCTCTCTATTCCTTGATGACTACGAGTTCTTCGCCGAACAGCTGTATAGCCTCGTCAACCCAAGGTTCTTTGCCTCCACCGTTCGCATCATCGGGAGGCGGCTCCAACTCAAAGGGCTCACTCGGCGAATTCGCCGCCCCTTGAATTGCCTCGTTCCAATCTTTCAGCATCATCGTAACCAGGCGGCAAGGGCGTCCCAATTGACGCTCCATCACCTGCTCGATCAGCTGTTTGTTGGCCGGCTTTTCGGTCGTTTCGCGATGGATATCGTTCTTGAAAGCAACCAATACCGCATCCTCCGATACGGAAACAGGCTCCCCGTTCACGAACCAGGCATGGATGGTCACTTTCGCATCCTTGACCGCCTGCAAGATCTGGTTCCATTTCCCTTGGACCGCCATAAACTCCTGGTTGTTCCGCTGGGCAACGTACCGATCCATCCCCGAGGGGAGCTTGGCTGGAGAAGAGATGCGCGGCGCCGGACTTCTCGTCGCGGAGCGACCGCCGGAAGCGGCTGCCCGATCGCCTCCTCCGGCTCCCGCCGCCAATCCGCCCTGTAGCGCCTGCTCTAGCTTACGCTCCAGCTCAGCGAGCTGTCCTTTAAGCTGCTGCACTTCGGAGGCGGAGGCTCCCGGCATAGCGGCAGCCCCTTCCTGATTCTGTAAGGATGGCTCTTGCACCAAGCCATCCCCCTTCGGAAGGCTGCACAACTTCAGCAGCGCTACTTCGAACAGCATTTGAGGCTGTGCCGCGTATTTCATCTCCGTCTGGTAATGATTCAACGTATCGATAATCCGAAACAAGTGCGAACGTGAAAAAGCCAAGGCCATTTCCTTGAAATCCTGCACCTCCAGCACCCGTTCCGTCAGCTTGTCCGCCTGCGGTACCATTTTGATCATGAGCAGGTCACGGAAATAATACAGCAGGTTCTCCATGCATTTATCGGCGCTCTTACCTTCCTGCATGAAACCCTCGATCATCTGCAACATGCCGCCGATGTCATCTTCAAGTATGGTCTTGGCAAGCGCTGCAAATTGCCGGGATGGAATTCCTCCCGTCATATCCAGCACCTGCTGATAGGAGACCTGGCCGTCCGAAAACGAAGCGATCTGGTCCAAAATACTGAGCGCGTCGCGCATTCCACCGTCGGAGAGCCTTGCGATATACTCGATCGCTTCGTCCTCGGCCGCAATTCCCTCCTGCTCGCAAATGACCTTGAGCCGCTGGCTTTGCTCCTCCAGCGATACCCGCCGGAAGTCAAAGCGCTGGCATCGAGAGATTACCGTTGCCGGAAGACGATGCGGTTCCGTCGTCGCCAAAATGAACATCACATGCGGCGGCGGTTCTTCCAAAGTCTTGAGTAGCGCATTGAACGCTTCCGTAGTCAGCATATGAACTTCGTCGATAATATACACTTTTTGCCGCACTTCCGTTGGGGCATACTTCACTTTCTCGCGGAGATCGCGAATTTCGTCGACCCCCCGGTTGGAAGCGGCGTCAATTTCAAGGACGTCCATGACAGTACCCGCGGTAATCCGCCGGCATGCATCGCATTCATTACACGGCTCCGGGGCAGGTCCGTTTTCGCAGTTAACTGCTTTGGCCAACAGCTTCGCCGCCGTGGTCTTCCCGGTTCCGCGCGGTCCGCTGAAGAGATAAGCGTGTGATAACCGCTGTTCGCGGATCGCATTCTGCAACGTACGGATGATATGCTGTTGCCCTACCATATCTTGAAACGACTGCGGCCGCCAAGCACGGTACAGTGCGATATGCTCCATTTGCGGCACCTTCTTTCTATCCATAAGCGGCTTTCGCCGCTTTCTTATTATACTATACTCGTCGCGTCAGAAAAACTCATTCTCAGGAAATAAAAAGCATCTCTGCCCGAGAGCAGAGATGCGTTCTCATTCATTGTAATACCGTGCACCTGTTATTGATCATTGCGATCCAAGCGGCACCTCTACGGCGCAACTCGGGACAGGCTCCCCTCCGGCACAAGAGTGGGACTGCTTATGGCTGCTTCCTTCCGGACCTGACCAGGTTCACAATTACTCATTGCGGAGGACCCGTCCGTCAACGTCTGCCGTAAAGACCGGACCTCACATCGGCAAGACCGCTAACAGGACTTCAACCTCGCTACAGCGGATTGCGAGTTACAGGGCACCGCTACCTCCCCATCTAGCACGGTGAAATTAAGTATAGCCCATGCCTGGACAAAATGCAACCTGGGGCAAAACTTGGCTCTATCACCAGTTCGAACCCTCTTATATAATACTGCAGTCGAACAACGCTATTCGGTTACGGCCTTCTCTCCATCCTCATTATCGTTTTTGCTTGATATCATCGAATAGCCTATGCCCGAATAGGTTCTGATAACCTCAAGATAATGGTCGCACCCGGCTTGCTTCAGCTTTTTGCGAATGCGGGCAACCGCCACTCTTAAATATTCGATTTCATTGGAATAATCCAGCCCCCAGACCGTCGTCAAAATTTGATCATGGCTAATAATTTTGTTCATATGCATCCCCAAAAGTTCCAGGATCAAATATTCGATATTGGTCAGCTTCACTTCT
Source organism: Fontibacillus phaseoli (assembly GCF_003337355.1). Taxonomy (GTDB): domain Bacteria; phylum Bacillota; class Bacilli; order Paenibacillales; family Paenibacillaceae; genus Fontibacillus; species Fontibacillus phaseoli. Next base: position 4,541 of record NZ_QPJW01000017.1, read on the forward strand.
TTGCCTTTGACATAAACGCGCTTCTGGGCAATGTTGATCTCGAGATTATACGTTGTTATCCGGCTCTCCTCGCGGCTAAGCTCATAATGGACCTTCGTTCTCCGCAATACGGCCTTCACCCGTGCAAACAGTTCATCCAGGGAAAACGGCTTTGTCAAATAATCATCCGCCTCCAGATCGAAGGCCTGCAGCATATCATCCGAAGCACTGCGCGCGGTCAAGAAGATGACCGGAACCTTGCTGAACTTCCGAAGCTGCTTCAACACCGTGAAACCATCCATATTGGGCATCATGACGTCCAAAAGCACCAAATCGGGCTCATGCAAATCAAATTGCTCCAAGAACTGCTCTCCGTTTGAAAAGGTACAAACTTGATAGTTGAAGGACAACAGGTTCGCTTTAATGAAACGAACGATCTTAGGTTCATCGTCTACTATAGCAATTTTATAGTTATTTCTCATCTTGCCTCCTATGGAGCTGGTATGATCGGCAATTTTACGGTGAAAGTGCTCCCTACATTCAGTTGGCTTTGTACATAGATATCCCCGCTATGCTCGCGGATCAATCCCTGGCTGATCGATAAACCAAGGCCGGAGCCTCCGCTCTTTCTTGCCGCCGAAATATCGACCCGGTAGAAGCGTTCAAATATTTTCTTCTGATTTTTTTCTGAAATACCAATACCGTTATCATTAACTTCTATAATAATAAACTGATCGTCATGGTGAATATTGACGATAATTTTCTTTTCCTCAGCAACATTATAGGTGAGTCCGTTGATGATCAAATTGATCAGGACCTGTCTGAGCCGGGCTTCGTCTCCATATAGTAACGGAAAATTCGAAGTCGTATCGTAATTAAATACAATCTCTCCTTGGCACATCACTTTCTCTGGCAGTTGATTGAGCGTTCCCTTGATCAGGCGGAATAACGGAAAAAAATCCTGATGCAACAGCAAAGTGCCGGTCTCAATCTTCTTTACATCCATCCAAACATCAATCAGTTCTTGCAAATGCAGCACATCCTCATGAATCCCTAACAATAAATCATTGGAAAAAGATTCGTCCCACTTATTGGATATGCCCCTCAGAAGGGTTTCGACGCTTCCCCTGATATTCGTTAGCGGGGTCTTGAATTCATGGCTGGCGATCGAAATCAGATTGCTTTTGATTTGATCGATCTCATATTCCTTGGTGATATCCCTGATACTATACACATTGCCCAATGACTCACTATTCTCGTATACAACAAATTTTTTGATTTCAAAATAGAATATTTTCCCCGGACCCTGCACTTTGATCCTGATTTGAGCATCGTCTCTCGCGGCAAATTCTTCAATGTCCGCCGATTCAAGCTCATTGATCTGTACGAACATCTTGATTAATTGGTTTTCATTAATGACCATCTTCCCGTCATTATAAGCTTTAATAAAATTAACGAATGCCTCATTCTGATGGATCACATTCTTCCGCATATTCAACAAGACGATCCCGTCGGACATGCTATTGAGCAAATTATCCAGTTTATACAGCCAATCCCGGTATCGATCGGAATTGAACTTTGCCTGATAGAGAGAGCTGAACAGATTGGCAAGAGAAACCAATCGCTCGGGCGGCAAACTTTCGATGTCGTTCCTCCCGCCATCGTCAAATACTATTTTTCCGTTCTCTACCTCGTGGATATGGATCGAATGAATCACCGGACTCGGGTTCGGGATGCGATTTCGTAGAAATTCATCCCATTCTTCCCCTTCATGAACGGCACCGTCGGAAGTTATTGAATAATTGGGAAACCAACAGCTGATCCGATAACGGGTCGAACTCTGCAATTCTCTCAGGCACTCCTTCAGAAACAGCTCCTTCCCGATATAGTTCTGCGCATTGGAGTTGAATCGATCATCGGTGTCGCCAAATTCGCTGAAAGCGCTCTTTTTTTGAATCATCATCCGGTCTCCTCTTAAAGCAATTTGATTCATATCCATATTAAAGCATCCGGAGTCATTCTGTTAAGTATAAGAGAAATGGAAAAACTCCATATTCCGACTTACAGAATATGGAGTGCCAGGTTTGCCCTAAGCGTTAATTTTTACGTTTTTTACCGTTTCGACGGTTACTTTGCCGTTCTTGACGACAAACAATCTGGCCGGCATATCGATAATCGCATTCGTAACCGTATGCGTATCCAACAAGACAAGGTCCGCCTTATTCCCAACCTGGATCCCGTAACCCTTCAAATCGAGGGCCTTGGCAGGGTTTGTCGTAATCATCGGCAGAACCGTATGCAGATCGTCTGCGCCGCCCAAATGGGCCGCCGGAATTGCGATCATCGCTGTCAGCATCAAATCTCCGTTGCCATAAGGCGTGAATGCGTTACGGATATTATTGGTTGCGATACACATGTTTACGCCGCCGTCGCGAAGCAGACGAATCGGAGTTACGGTACGGCGCACATTGTAGGGATCGTTTCTCGCCCCAAGATGCAGGTCCGTACACGGAAGGCTCATTACGCTGATCTGGGCTTGTTGCATTTTCTCGATGATCGGCATCAATTGTTCGCGCGGCATCGCGGCGATGCTGGTCAAGTGACCTACCGATACTTTGCCTACGAACCCTTCTGCAATCGTCTTCTCCGCCACATAATCAATGGTCGTGCCTTCGGCATTATCCTTGAAATCCTGATGGAGATCAATCGGCTTATTGTATTTCTTGGCAAGCTCGAATACAAAATCGATATGCTCCTTGGCATCACGATCATTATACGGAACTCCGCCGACGATATCGCAGCCCATTTCCATGGCTTCATGCATCATTTTGTCCGTACCCGGCGCCTTGAAGATTCCCTCCTGCGGGAACGCAACAACCTGGATATCCAGCAGATTCTTGTACTCCTCGCGAAGCTCCAGAATAACCTCAAGTCCGGCAAAGCCCTGGGACGGGTCGAATTCGGAGTGCGTCCGCAAATGCGTCGTTCCGTTCTTGACCAGCATGTCCAAGGTTCTGCGGGCCCGGTCACGGATGTCGTCTTTGGTGAACGTAGGTTTTAATTGAGCCGTAACGCTGATGGCCTCTTGCAATGTACCCGATTTATTCGGCAAGCGGTCAGCGATCAGCGCCTTATCCAAATGAAGATGGCTTTCTACCAAGCCCGGGATCAGCACTTTCCCGTCGGCTTCGATCACCCGGCCGGCTTCGCCTTCGATATTGGCCTCAATTCCGATAATCTTCCCATTCTCGATCGCAATGTCGCGGAGTTCCGCACCATCATTTATTCTTGCTTTTTTAATCAAGATATCCATAGTTTGCCCCTCCTGCTTGAATGTCTGAATGATTGCTTATCCAAAAATCAATGAGAGAATCAAGAGAATTCCCATCGCGAGACCGACCCATTTCCCATTGCCTTTAACAACTTGAAGAATCGGAATTTGGAAACCGGAGGAAAGGGCCTGCATCGTAATATTAATAAAGCTCAGCTGGCTTCCCAGACCAACCCCCATCGCAACGAAACCGAAGGCCATAGGCGAAAATCCCAGAGTAACTGCTATTGGCAATACCAGAGTCAGGATGGAGCCAACATAAGCCCCTGCCGGAATACCGACCAGAATACCCGCCAGTACGGCTACGGGAACCACGATGGCCGATGGAGCCTGTCCTGCTACGCTTGAGATCGCTGCAAACGCACCTGTTTGACCGATCATATTGATGAATGCCAAGAAGATCCCTACACTGAACAACCGGGTCAAAATATACGTAGATCCGTCTACCATCGATTCAAGCGACTTATTAAGCGTAAACTTGGTGCACAAGAAAATCAAACCAACCGTAAGCATTGTATATACAAGCGGCGTAAACAAACTGTAGCCGATCATTTTGTTAATCATCGGTCCCAGGATAACGGAACCCAGCAGGAAAATCGCTGGAATTGTCATCTTGAACAATTGCTTATTGGTCATTCCCGCAAACTCACTGCTCTCTTCACCGACGAATAGGGCCTTTCTCCGCTTGGCTCCCCAGAACGCTATCGCGATTCCAAGGATGACGAAGCCCAAGGTGAACAAGCGCATTTCCGCAACATAATCCGCTACCGGGATCCCCGAGAGCTTGGAAACAATCCCCGATTCAAGCGATGCAGGAGATGTTGTAAAGCTGACTGCCGATACGATAGACATCGCGGCAATGACCTCCGGAATCGCTCCCAGAGCCGCAAACGCAAGCGGTGCAATAACCATCGCGCTTCCGCCGCCGATTCCCGACATATAGGTTGCTGCTGCTTGCAGCAAGACGATGAATGCCGCGAAGTATTCCACGCGTCCCTTGATTCCTCTTCGAACCAAGGTCAGGGCCGAGGTATAGCCCCCGGATTTAAATACGGCCATCGCTACAGCCGAGTTAATAATCGGTACGGTGATCGAAAGCATACCGGGAATCGAATCCAGGAAATGCTGGTTAGCTTCCTGAAGCGATATACCGCCGATAATCATCGCCATGACACCGCCGACCAAACCGGCTGCGATCATGTCTACCTTTAAGAAGAGCAGTACCAGAATAACGATCAAAGGTACAATGGTTAATAAGGCATACCATCCGGTTGGGGTTGCAACTTCCGCGCTGACGGCGTCTGCCGCAAAAACTTGTAGAGGCAGCATTAGCAACAGGAATGCTGTAAAGATTAAGGCTGGGAAACGAAATTTTTTCGTCTTCATAGTTCGCACCTTTCTATGCCAGTTTATGATTCATTGAATCTGCATTTGGAACTATCAAGGTACCTGATTTTCCTTCCAGTGCATCAGTCAATTTATCGATTGAAGTAATGATGACATTCTTGCCGCCGTTCTTCAGGAAGAGAATTGCCGCTTCAATCTTGGGGCCCATGCTGCCTTTCGGGAACTGTCCCTCATTCAAATAACCGACAGCCTCGTCCAGCGTCATTTTGTCCAGATTTCTCTGATCCGGTTTCCCGAAGTTAACGGCGACCTGGGCGACACCGGTTAGAATGAACAGATAATCTGCGCCAATCTCTGCGGCGAGTAAAGCGCTAGCAAAATCTTTGTCGACGACAGCCTCTACTCCCTTAAGCTGTCCGTCATGGTTGACTACGGGAATACCGCCTCCGCCTACCGTGACGACCGTCAGATTCTTGGACAACAACGCTTCTATCGCATCCTTCTCAATAATCTGGGATGGGATCGGCGATGGAACAACATGTCTGTAGCCTCTGCCGCTATCCTCCACGTAAGGGAAAGATTCTCCTTCGGCGAAGGCCTTGTCCAGCATTTCCTTAGTATAGAACGGACCGATCGGCTTGGTTGGCTGGTTGAAGGCAGGGTCATCTTCAGACACTTGCACTTGCGTAACCAACGAAACCGCTTTCTTGTCCAATCCTCGGCTAGCCAGCATATTTGTAATCGTTTGCTGAATTAAATAACCTAAATTTCCTTGCGATTCAGCTCCATATACATCAAGAGGAAACATGGGAAGAACATCCGAGGACATTCTTGCTTTGACGATGGAATTACCTACTTGCGGACCATTGCCATGCGTGACGACGACCTGATGGCCTTGCTCGATCAAATCGACAATCGGGGCACAGCTCTGTTCAATATTCGCTTTCTGCTCCGCAATCGTTCCTTTTTGACCCTCTTGAATAATGGCGTTTCCGCCAATTGCAATAAGCATTTTACTCATAATAAACCTCTCCATTTGAAACTAAATAAGATAGCTATCTATACCTTTATCATACGGACCGAATACCCTGAAATCTAATCAAAAGTTCATTAAAATAATCGCCTTTTCCGGTTCAAAAAAATAAAATAAACATAACAAAACTTGATGCCAAACGGACGACAGTTTACTATATAAGATTAATGACAAACACAGCATTTAAAGCAGGTTCCGGGGTTTTCTGATGCGCAACAGAAATTGACCCCCGGATAACCCGCTCATTATGCGTATTAAAAACCTATAACATTTCGCAAGACAAAATCGCAAACAGGAGACCGTAATACGTATCGATTCCGGAACGGCTGCCTACATTCAACAACGCTTCCGCACATACTTCAAAATTAAATTCCGTTTCATTCAGTAGTGCAGCAAGCATATCCAATATAACTGTGCTGAAATAACCCTCGGTTGCATTGTAATAATAATTGGCACTAACCTGTGTCGTTAAGCTGGGCAGTTCTCTCGAAATCACCCTTATGGCTTGGGAAACACCGGAGCCGGCTTTGCCTAACAAATGTTCAACCGCCATAATGCCGACGAGGAAATCATCTCCGCTTGGCGTCAGACCTTGTCCCCGTCCTATAAAATATTTGATCAAATTGCTATCCATCGCTTGTTGCGGATCCTTCAGCGCATTCGATAGAGTCAATAAATTCCGCTCCAACACGGAACCTCCCTCGCGCCCGTCCGTCAGCGACAGTGCATCCGTCAAAGATAAACCTAAACCCGGCTCTTTATCCATCCGTAAAGCTAACTCGCGCATTCGGGGAGCCCAACCGGCTAAATGATGATCCGGCCCGGCCCGCAGCTCCAGACGGCAATTAAACTCGTGCATCAACAAAATATGGATATGAACATTACAGTTAGCGAAGGAGAGCAATTTCCTGTCACTGCTCCATTCGACCTCTTCACCGATAAATGTTTCGGCAACCAAACGATCATATAAATAGGATTCGATATGAATGCCGAACGGTACTCCATTGCCATATTCCGTTCCTACGAATACAAGATACTTGCCGAAAGAAATATTAAGCCCGTTCGCAAAAATACTCTGAACAACTCCGAAGCTCCTGGCCTGATTCAGGAAAATGACCGATGAGCTATATCTCCCTCTGGATATGAATGTCGCAGGATAAAGCATTAAGCTTCAATTCCCAACTTTTCCGCATAAGCAATCAATGCCTGTTCAAAGCATCCGAACGGTACCCGGACGGTACCCGCGCCTACTTGGCCAACGCCGGCTTGCTTATGGGCGATGCCTGTATTAATGATCGGCGTGATTCCCGTCTCTACGACCTTACGAATGTCGATCCCGAGACAGGTGCCTTGGAAGTTCCATGTAGGGATAGCATAATTGGAGTTGTAGGCGATGCAAATTTCGCTCATCTCATTGCTGATCGCAAGAGCATTATCAAAACCGCCGGCACCGATGAAGCGGGTAACCCCAGGCGCAGCAACCATGGCCATCCCGCCGACGCCGAAGGTTTCGGTGATTGCGGAGTCGCCCATATCCGGATTGGCATCATCCTGCGAATAGCCGGTGAAGAATAAGCCCTCAGGCGTATTCACCGGAGCGGTAAACCACCGGTCGCCAAGCCCCGAGACACGGATGCCGAATTCGTGGCCATTACGGGTCATCGCAGTTACGATTGTGCCGTACTCTACAGAACGGGCGGCATCCATCGCCGCTTTGGACGAAGCCATCATGATATTCAGGAAAAACTGATCCGTATCGGCAAGGAACTTCATAACATCGTACTTGGTTTTCTCATCCAAATCGGCAACCGTCAAGTGTGGGGCAATCTCCTTCAGGAATACAAGCGAAGCCGCAATGTTACGCTGATGAAATTCATCACCCATCGTAATCGCTTTGCCGATAATCACGTTAACGTTCAATCCGCCATCCATGGATTTAAGAACCTTGGACAATGAAGGTCCGAGAACATCTCTCATCCAGTTCAAACGGTTAATAACCTCTTCGCTATAGGCGCCAAAGCGGAGTACCTTACCGATGCCTTCGTTCATCGTGCAATAAGCCCGGTTGCCATGTTCCTTGTTCTCGACGACCAGCACGGGCATATTCCCCGACGTGATTCCGCCCATCGGACCTACGGCCGAAACATGATGGCACGGAATGAACTGAATCTCTCCTCCCTCCAACATTTGCCGCGCCTTGGCCTCGTTATCGGCCCAACCTTCAAACAATACGGCGCCGACGCAGGAACCCCTCATCGGATCTGTCATCTGTCCCCACTCCATCGGCGGACCTGCATGCAGGAGAACCTTGCCGTTCAGCTCGGAAATGACCGATTTCGCCGGTACAATGTCCAGCAGAAAGGGCTGCGAATTTTTTACCTTCTCAATGACCGCTTGATTTGCCTCATCAATTTTAGAAAACACTCTCATCACCCCGTATGTTGTATTTACATTTTATTGAGTATGCTCAAAATTTTTCTCAGCTTTTCGTTACCGCCTGCCACCGGTCTCCAATCGAACTGTACGACTCTGCTGCCCTCCGTTTCCAAATTGTCGGCAAAGCTGCTTAAGCCGATATTGATGACTTTTGGCTTGGAATCGAGCAATTGCTTGACCGCATCTGACGGAGGAGTAACAACCGTGCTCGGCATAGCCTCTTCTTGGACCGGAAACTCCCTGGAACCCACTTGAACTTCATGACCGATCATGCGCAGTGCGGTGCGGACAGCGCTGAAATTGCTGTCTGTCATAATGGCTCCCGCTTCAAGCATTAATTTAAGCTGCGAATCATAATTCTGGGGATCCTTCTTCGTACCGCAGATCGAGCCGACGAAATACAATTTACGCCCTTCGCTCGCCGCTCCGGAAATTGCCTTTTTAATAGCTTTCGATAAAGATGCCGCCATATCCTCATGCGCTCCGTAACCGAGCACCAGGTCGAACAGTACTACCGCTACCTCCGGCTGCTTGGACGTTTCTTCGATGAACTGAAAACGGGTAGTACCGTCGATCATCGGGTGCGGACGGCCTTGCGTATACATATCATCGCCGAGGTCGATGACCTCATGCCCGTCATATTGAAGCAAATAGCCTTCATCGTATTTCTTGAGCTTATCAACCTGCAGCGCTTCTTTCATTAAAGTCGCAGCTTCATAAGCCAGCGTTCCGCCCGTATAGAGACCACGGATTTTAGTCTGACTTGCGGTGAAGCCCAAATCGAGCGGAAGTTTAGCCTCAGGAGCCGGTTCCAGTTTCGTCCCTTGCGCCAGTTCAACTGCCAGAATCGCCGCTTCTTCCAGCGTATGAGCGAATTTAACGGACGGCAAATAGGATTCAGGCTTTTCTCCCATGAAAATGGCAACCACCGGCTTCCCGATATTGGCCAATAAAGTTACAACCTGCTCTCTTACTTTTGGTGCCGGCGGTTTGGAAATTACGACTACAACCTCTGTATCCGCGTTATCAGCTAGAGCCCGAATACCATCCAACATCGTAACTGCCTCAATGCTCTCCGACAGATCCCGTCCACCCGTTCCGATGGCATGGCTGATGCCAGCGCCCAGCTTATCGATCAGCGTGATCACTTCCTGGATGCCTGTGCCTGATGCACCGACTACGCCGATATTCCCTTTACTAACGATATTGGAAAACGCAATCGGTACTCCGCCGATTACTGCGGTTCCACAATCCGGGCCCATCACGAGAAGACCCTTCTCTTTTGCAAAATCCTTAACCCGTTTCTCTTCTTCAATCGCTACGTTGTCACTGAACATAAATACATGGAGCCCGTTCTCAAGCGCGCTCATCGCCTCATCCGCAGCATATTTCCCCGGGATGGAAATGACGGCCAAATTCGCCTCGGGCATAGCTTGCATTGCGCGATCCCATGTTCTGACTTTCTCGACTTTTTTACCGGCGGAAGCCGTAGCCTGATTCTTCAAAAATTGCTCGACTTCTTCAAGAACGGTGCCGACGATTTCTTCGCTCTCCGCATCGATTGCGATACACAAATCACTAGGGGCTGCCTTGTCCAGATCCGTCGTATACATCCCCGTATTTTTCATAATGTCAATGTTGGCAGGGGTTCCCATCATGACAGAAACTTGATTCACACCGTCAATATCGGACAGCTTATTGGACATAAGCATCAGACTTACCGAGTCTTGATATAAGTTTGGCTTAATGATAATGTGCAGCAAGCCAAATCCCTCCTAATTTCATGTAGTTAGCGTTTACAGAACAATTGTACTTGGAGAACCATAACATTCGCATAAATTCTATGAGCAGGACATTAAAAATAGATAACAATGGAGGGGAAATCTTCGAAACTACCCCATACAGGGAATCTTTGCTATATTTATAGAATGGAATATTTCATAGGTTGGAATATTTCATAGAATAGATAGGGGAGGTTCTCGTTTAATTATGAAAAAGCTAGGAGCGCTCGTATTGGGGATTTCCATATTTGCTGGAGCCTTGTCGGGTTCGTATCCAAACAGAGCCGAGGCAGCATCACCTGTGCAAATTTTACTCGACGGCTACCCGCTGTCCTTCTCAGGCGATCCCGTCGTTATCAAAGGGACGACTATGGTTCCTTTTCGTTCTATTTCCGAAGCGTTAGGAATACCGGTCACCTGGAATCAGGCACAAAAAACAATTACGGCCGTGAAAGGCGAAGGGGATGCGGCGGTACGCGTTAAGCTGACCCTGAACAATCCCACGGCTACCGTGAACGGATCCTCCGTTAAACTGGCCGTCGCGCCTAAATCGCAAAACGGTAACACCTTGATTCCACTCAGCTTCTTTAGCCAGCAATTCGGGGCAAAGGTCAATTGGAATCAAGCCAATCAAACCGTTTCCATTACATCGCCAAAAGAAAAAATGTATACGCTCGGCTTCTACGCCATCTCGGCTTTCTCTGAAGTATCCCGGGTACAAAGTCTGGATTCGGTCGCTTTCGGCTGGAGCCGGATCGACGAGAGCGGAGTCTTCTCGACTTCGACCAAGCCTTTCAGATGGCCGCAGGCTGCCGGTGACGTCACCCCGGACAGCCTTGTAACCGATGCGGTCAATTCCGGTACCACTCCTTATTTAATGGTTTACTCCAGTGACGTTAAAGGCGAGCTCACCAAAATCGTCGAGAATCCGGAATCCCGAAAGAAGGCTATCGCCGATATTATTACGGCCGCTACCGGAACTCCCTTCGAAGGTATTATGCTGGATTTCGAAGGGCTCGGCCTGACTACGGACAAAGCAAGTACCCGGGCTGCCTTTAACTCCTTTGTTAAGGAACTCGGTGCCGAAGCCAAAGGTGCCGGCCTAAAGCTCGGCCTCGCCCTGCATCCATTGAACTCTTCCTATCAAGGCTATGATTATAAAGCGCTTGGAAATATCGCCGACGAAATCGTCATCATGGCCTACGATTACCGGACAGGCACCGGATTCAGCGAAGAAGGCGGAAAGCAGCCGGAACCCGTCTCCAAGGTAGACGAGGCCATTCGTCTGGCCATTAAAGAGACAAGCAAAGACAAACTTATACTGGGCTTGAACATGGATAACGAAAATGCGAACTCGGTTAGCCTATTAACGGGCCTCGCGAAACGCTATGACTTGAAAGGTATCGCTCTCTGGCGTCTTGGCATTATTAAGGAAGACGAGTGGAAAAGCCTGGAGCAAAGCATAGAATTTAAACAGTAACAAAAAAATCCCCCGCTTAAAAAAGCGGGGGATTTCGCATTTATCCGAGATGCTGCGGGGCAGCATGTCTCATTAGATGCCGTATTTTTTCTTGAATTTATCCACACGACCACCAGCATCCAGGAATTTCTGTTTCCCTGTGAAGAAAGGATGGCAGTTGGAGCAAATTTCGACGCGCAGATCTTGTTTCACGGAACCCGTTTCGAACGTGTTTCCGCAAGCGCAAGAAATCGTAGTCACGTGATATTTGGGTTGAATGGCTTCTTTCATGACTTTCACCTCTTTCCGCCCTGAGCCTCATGCGTGCACAGAGTTATAATGACACATAAAAACATTATAGCACGGGTGTTGTAACTGCGCAATTGTATACTTCAGGGTATCAGGTTGTCCCTCTCATCTGTAAATGATTCGGCATACCCTTGAAGTTACAGTTTCTTTTCCAACTCCTAATGGTATAATCAGGAATATATCCATTCTATTTTTTGAGTGAAGCACACTCGCGAAGCATTTGTTTTTGCTCGCAGTGTGCTTTTTTGTTGTTTTTAAATAACTTAGAAAAGGGGCCTACGATGGAACGGACCACTCCGCATGATGAAGCTTTTAAGAAGTTACTGCAAACCTTTTTCGCGGAATTTATCGCTTTATTTTTCCCCGAGCTGGACAAACTCCTGGATCATCGGCACACCCGATTCCTTATGCAAGAGCAGCTTGTAGATATCATCGGCGAGGAAAAACGTACGTTGGATCTGCTGCTGGAAACAAAATATAAGACACTAAACGCCTACATTCTCATTCACCTGGAACCCCAATCCTATCACCAAAAGGAATTCCACGAGCGAATGTTCATTTATTTCAGCCGGCTATATGAAAGACACCGGAAAGAGCATAAATTGATTATTCCGATCGCCATCTTCACAGAACCCCATCTTATAGGTGAAACAGATACCTTATCCATGTCTGTTCCCGGACACACCATCCTTCGATTTCAGTTTTTGAAGGTCGAGATTTTTAACAACCACTGGCGAAAATTCATAGATTCCGACAACCCCGTTGCCGCTGCTCTTTTAGCAAAAATGGGTTATAATAAAGGAGAAGAAAGAGAAATACGATTTGCTTTTCTACACATGATGCTAAAGCTAAGAAAGAAACTAGATGACGCTCGAATCGCGCTTATTATGTCTATCGCAGACTTGTACTTCGTACCCGATCAGAAACAGGACGAAGCTATATTATATGAACTAACCCGAATATATCCGAAGGAAGGTGAAGCCATTATGGAGTTGATGCCGGCTTGGAAGCGCTGGGGATATGAAGAAGGCTTGGAAAAAGGAATTGAGAAGGGGATTGAGGAGGGAATGGAAACCGCTCGGCTAAAAGTCGCCCATAAATTGCTCGTTAAGGGATTCTCCTTCGAAGAGATCGGTGAAACCCTCGACCTCCCCGCCGAAGAAGTACGGAAGATGATAAAATAAATCTCAACAGGACCAATGATTCTATATTGTTAAAAGTCCCTCAAGCCATGGCTTGAGGGACTTCTTCGTTTTAGATCAAAACTTCTTTACTGCCGCACTTTTACTCGCGCCAGTTCGGCAGGAGGGACATGGGTATAAGAACCAATGACCACATCCGGCAGCTCTTCCTGGAAAATTTCAATCATTTGTTTCATGCCGAGCACATCTCCCTTGGCTTTGGGAATCAGCTCCAAATAGCTTTCGGGATCGATATTGAGGTTACGGAATTGAATCAGCTTCAATTTGGTCCGGCGGACAAATTCCACCATCGCCTCGATCTCTTCCTCCCGGTCGGTTACCCCGGGGAAGATCAAATAATTGATCGAGGTATAGACGCCTTGTTCGCCAGCATATTTCAAGGATTTCTCCACGTTTGCCAAAGTATAACCGCGCGGCTTGTAATATGCATTGTAATGATCATCCAGGGCGCTAATCGTACTGACTCGCATCAGGTCAAGTCCGGCATCGACGATTCCGCGGATATGATCGCTGAGGCCGGCATTCGTATTGATATTGATATATCCCATAGCGGTTTTCCGGCGAACCTCACGGATCGATTCAATAATCAACTTGGCCTGAGTAGACGGCTCCCCTTCACAACCTTGCCCGAAGCTAATGATGGAGTCCGGTGTCTTCAGATGCTCGAGCATAATCTCGACCAATTCTTCCACGCGCGGCCGAAAGTCCATCCGCGTCTGCGGCGATACAAAGCCGCTGTCATCCGGTTGTTCCGAAATACAGCCGAAACATCCCGCATTACAGGAATAAGAAACCGGTACGGCTCCTTCCCAGCGGTTCAAGAACGTATTCGAAGCGGTCAAGCATTCGTAACCGAGCGCACAGTTGGAAAGATGGTCATAGAGCCGGTTCTCCGGATAACGTGATTTCAAAGTTTTTACCTGATTTTTCAGTTCGAGCGGATCACAATTCAGCGGATTCCACTTCTCCGGATCATCCGACAGACGGGCAGTCACAAAAAACTGTCCGTCCTTCCATACAACCGCTGAATAGCCAAACAACGGGAGCTTATAATCCTTGTCCGTCTTAACATAACCGGGCAGGCAAAGCCGCGTAAACCCCTGGGGCAGCAAAGCCCCCACAGCCTGTACGTTGCCGGGCAGCGGCTTCATTTCCCCGGTATCGGGATCCATGCCGATCGGACGGGTGCAAGGCAATCCGACCAGCGTCGCTCCTTCCGGCAGCGGAATCAGCTCATCTTCCATGATCTCAACGATCATATCCGCACTACGGGCCAACCCATATAGCGAAGGATGATCGTACACTTGTCCTTGCTCATCTGCGTATACTAAATACATGGTGTACTCCTTTTCAAGTGTTCGGGTCTTTAAACGCCCGAACCGTTTCCAGATCCGGAGGTCGATGATACGGTCCGGGCCGGACGCCGCGCACCGGTGCCACTACTGGAGCTTCCGTTGCCCGAAGCGGCATTTCCGGCGGCATCGAACGAAGCCAAAAACTCGGCGTTATTCTTACTGCCCCGCAGCTTTTTCAAGAACCCTTCCACAAAATCGTAGGAATCATTCATGTTTTTGCGGATCGACCAGATCGTATCGAGTTCTTCCTTCGTCAACAGAACTTCTTCGCGACGCGTTCCTGAACGGCGGATATCGATCGCCGGGAAAATGCGGCGTTCCGCCAGCTTGCGATCCAAATGAAGCTCCATATTCCCGGTTCCCTTGAATTCCTCATAGATGATATCATCCATCCGCGAGCCCGTATCCACAAGTGCAGTAGCCAAAATCGTCAAACTGCCACCCTCCTCCACATTCCGGGCCGAACCGAAAAAGCGTTTTGGCCGGTGGAATGCGGCCGGGTCAATCCCCCCGCTAAGCGTACGTCCGGACGGCGGAACTACCAGGTTGTATGCACGGGCAAGCCGGGTAATACTGTCCATCAGAATAACGACATCTTTCTTATGTTCAACCAAACGCAGCGCGCGCTGAAGGACAAGCTCCGCCACCTTGATATGATTCTCCGGCAATTCGTCAAACGTGGAAGCGATCACTTCGCCTTTGACGGAACGCTGCATATCGGTTACTTCCTCGGGACGTTCATCGATTAACAGTACGAATAACTCGATATCGGGGCGATTGGTAGAAATGCTATTGGCAATCTCTTTAAGCAGCAGCGTTTTCCCTGCCTTTGGCGGCGCTACGATCAAACCGCGCTGCCCCAGGCCGACGGGAGCGAGTACATCCATAATGCGGGTGGATAAATGGGTTGGGGATGTTTCAAGCACGAGCTTTTCCTGCGGATATAGAGGAGTTAATGCCGGGAAATGCAGACGTTCGGCGGCAATCGTAGGATTCTCGCCGTTTACCGCATTAACCTGCAGTAAGCCGAAATACCGCTCATTCTCTTTAGGAGTCCGACACTTGCCGGAGACCAAATCGCCGGTTCTAAGATCGAACTTGCGGATTTGCGAGGCGGAGATGTAGATATCCTCCGTACTCGGCAAATAGTTGATCGGTCTAAGGAAGCCGTATCCTTCCGGCAGAATCTCCAGCACGCCTTCCATGAACATTAATCCGCTTTGCTCTGCCTGAGCTCTCAAAATGGCGAAAATTAATTCTTTCTTTTTTAACTGGCCGTAATAAGGAATTTGATGCTGCTTCGCGAGCTTGTACAGCTCAGTCAGCTTCAGCTCTTCCAAATCGGCAATTTGCAGATCCATGTAAAAACCACCTATTCAATTTGATCGTTTCGAATAATGCAATACCCTATCATTTTCAAGAATGAATCTATGAAGAATTAAGATTGCTAGAACTAGACTTATTATCATAGTATTACCCGTTCTCTGGGAACTTATGCCGAAAGAAGCGGGCTTATTCCACCTGACGCCATACGTCCGCACCCAACGCGCGAAGATTCGTAACCAGGTTGTCGTATCCGCGGTCGATCAATTCTACGCCGGATACTTCGGTTACACCGCCATCCACGGTCAGACCGGCAATGACCAGCGCAGCTCCGGCACGCAAGTCGGCGGCCTTTACCTTTGCAGCGTTGAGCGGTCCGCCCTCTATGACAGCCGAGCGTCCTTCGACGCGAATTTTCGCGCCCATTCTAACCAGTTCCGGCACGTGTTTGAACCGGTTGCTGTAGACAAAATCGCTGAGAATACTCACACCGTCAGCCTGGGTCAGCAAACTGGTCATCGGCGACTGCATATCGGTCGGGAAACCGGGATAAACCAGCGCCTTTACATCCACATGTTCATATTTTGCCGCGCCAATAACACGAATTGATTCGTCCAACTCTTCAACACTGACGCCCATTTCCAGCAATTTCGCCGTAAGGGCCTCCAGGTGCTTCGGAATGACTCCGTCAATGATAACGTCCCCGCGCGTCGCTGCCGCAGCAATCATATAAGTTCCCGCCTGAATGCGGTCCGGGATAATCGAATGTCGGCAGCCCTTCAGTTTGGCTACTCCCTCAATGCGGATCGTTTCGGTACCGGCGCCTTTTATGCTCGCGCCCATGGAGTTCAATAAAGTTGCTACATCTATAATCTCAGGCTCTTTGGCCGCATTTTCGATAATTGTTAAGCCTTTGGCTCGCGTTGCAGCCAGCATGATATTAATAGTCGCCCCTACGCTGCAAACATCAAGATAAATCTTCGCGCCGCGTAGTTCCTTGGCATGCAAATGAATCGCCCCGTGTTCATTACTTACGGTAGCGCCTAAAGCTTCAAAGCCTTTGATATGCTGATCGATCGGCCGTGGTTCAAAATTGCAACCGCCAGGCAATCCGATCGTCGCTTCGTTAAAACGTCCCAGCAGTGCCCCCATCATATAGTAGGAAGCACGCAGCTTCTTGACGGGCCCGTTCGGCATAGGAATCGATTTTATATCGGAAGGGTCAATTTTCATCTGACTGTCTTCCCAAGATACGCGGGCACCCAGCTCTTCCAGAATCACCGAATACACGGCGACATCGCTGAGATGGGGCAGGTTATCAAGCACTACTTCGGATTCAGCCAAAATTGCGGCAGGTATGAGCGCGATCGCACTATTCTTTGCACCGCTGATCGATACTGTGCCGTGCAGCGGCCGTCCGCCGCTGATCATTAATTTCTCCATAAGCTCAAGGGTCCCCCTACGTATAATGCAGCCGAAAATCGGCAAGTGACTCTTTACAATCTAGAGATAATTCAAAATTAGGACAAGTGGAAACTTTTAGCTGTGAAAATGGAAAGACACCGTCTAGGCGGTGTGCTCTCCAAAATCACCCTATTTAACTGGAATATTCAGCAGTAAAATTACGCTTTGTTGTTGGAACCAAACTCGCGAATTTTACCGACAACGGTCGCTTTGATAGCATCGCGGCCTGGAACGATAAATTTACGCGGATCATAAGCATCCGGCTTAGCAGCCAATACTTCGCGAACTGCTTTAGTGAATGCAATTTGGTTCTCGGTATTTACGTTAATTTTGGAAGTACCGAGCGAAATGGATTTTTGGATATCATGCGTAGGAATGCCTGTACCACCATGAAGAACGAGCGGAAGCTTAACAGCATCGCGAATTTCTTCCATTTCTTTAAAGCCCAGGTTTGGTTCGCCAAGGTAAGGACCATGAACGGAACCCAGAGCCGGAGCCAATGTATCGATACCTGTTTCCTTCACGATGCGAACGCATTCTTGCAAGTCGGCATATTGGATACCACCGATTACGTCGTCTTCCTGTCCGCCAACCGTACCTACTTCAGCTTCAACGGAAACCCCTTTGGCATGAGCATAATCAACGACTTTTTTCGTCATTTCGATGTTCTCGTCAATCGGATGATGGGAACCGTCGATCATAACGGAAGTAAAGCCTGCGTCAATCGCCTCTTTACATTTGTCGAAGCTGGAACCATGGTCAAGGTGAATTGCAACAGGAACTGTGATTTTCATGTCATGCAACAAGCCTTCCACCATTTTAACAACGGTATAGAACCCGCCCATATGGCGTGCTGCGCCTTCGGAAACACCGAGAATTACAGGCGATTTTTCTTCTTCTGCTGCAGCAAGGATCGCTTGCGTCCACTCGAGGTTGTTAATATTGTATTGACCTACTGCGTATTTCCCCTCAAGCGCTTTGTTCAACATGTCTGTCATAGATACTAATGGCATGGGTTTCAATCCTCCTAAGGATGTTGGATTATCTTTCTTAGCCGACATTCACACATTTTTTATTATACCACACCTTGACAAAATTACTAATAGAGGTTGGCCAAAAGTCATCTTTTGATCACTAGGGAAATTCAAGTCGAATATTCTCTCTTTCTTAATAGAACTTTTATTGCAAATAAGGGTCCGCTAATGAAAAAAAGAACCCCGATAAAGGGGTTCTCATAAATTTCTAGAGCACAGAGCCGCTCTTCAACTGCATATTTACCGCCACTCGCATTTCATCAATATCAAATGGTTTGGTAAAGTGCATTAACGCTCCGAGTTCGGTGGCTTCCTTGATCATATCCAGCTCTCCGTATGCCGTCATCATAATCACCTTGATAGCCGGGTTGACCTCCTTGATGTGCTTGAGAATTTCAAGCCCGTCCATGCCCGGGATTTTCATGTCGAGCAGCACCAGATCAGGCGAATCGCTGCGGACAATTTCCAGGGCAAGCTTGCCGTTGGCCGCTTGGTAAGTCTTATACCCCTCACTGCTGAATACTTCCATCAACAAAATACGGATACCGTTTTGATCATCGACAATCAACACCTTCTTCTCTTCCACAGAAAACCCTCCTACGAGTTCCACCCTTGTAATTCTTATATTGTAATAATTCGCCTTCATTTTGGAAATCCCTTCTAAATTGGAAAAAAGAGACTCAAAAAACATATCAACGTTATTTACAACTAAAAATTACATCGTTTTAAGGAAGAGAACGTACTGCGGCATTAGGACAAATGCGCGATCGATGCTTTTACGAACTCTCTGAACAGCGGTTGCGGACGGTTCGGTCGGGACGTGAATTCCGGATGGAATTGAACCGCAAGGAACCAAGGGTGCCCAGGCAGTTCGACTATTTCAACAAGGCGTCCATCCGGCGAAGTACCGGAAATGCGCAGACCCGCCGCTTCGATCGTTTCGCGGAAAGCATTATTAAATTCATAACGGTGCCGGTGTCTTTCATATACCAGTTCGTCATCATAGCATTGCATGGCGAGCGAGTCCGGCTGAAGTTTGCACGGATACAGGCCAAGACGCATCGTCCCGCCCAAATCCTCAATATCCTTCTGCTCGGGAAGCAGGTCGATGACCGGGTATTCGGTGGAAGGATTGATCTCCGAACTGTTCGCACCTTGAAGTCCGGCCAGGGAACGTGCATATTCGATAACCGCTACTTGCATGCCAAGGCAGATGCCGAAGAAAGGAATGTTATTCTCGCGGGCAAACCGGATCGTCGTAATTTTGCCTTCAATACCGCGATCTCCAAATCCTCCCGGCACGAGAATGCCGCCAACGCCTTTCAGGCGTTCGTTCACATTATCACCCGTAACTTCTTCCGCGTTGACCCAACGGATTTTGACATCCGCATTTGTATCGAAACCGGCATGAGAAAGGGATTCTACAACGCTCAAATAAGCATCGTGAAGTGCGACGTATTTGCCGACAATAGCGATTTCCACCGTTTTGTCCAGCTTGTTGATCCGTTCTACAAGGTTTTCCCATTCGCTCATGTCCGGAGCCGGCGTAGTCAGCTTCAGATGGTTTACGACGATTTCGTCGAGGCCCTCGTCACGTAAATTCAAAGGCACTTCGTACAAAGTGTCCGCATCGCGGCATTCTACTACCGCGTTCGGATCGATATCGCAGAAGAGCGCAATTTTCGCCTTCATGTCATCCGAAAGTTCATGCTCCGTACGGCATACGATTACATTCGGCTGGATGCCGATACTGCGGAGCTCCTTGACACTGTGCTGGGTCGGCTTCGTTTTCACTTCACCGGCTGCTTTGATATAAGGAATCAAGGTAACGTGGATGTACATCACATTCTCACGGCCGATATCGCTCTTGATCTGACGAATGGCTTCCAGGAAAGGAAGACTCTCGATATCGCCGACGGTCCCCCCGATTTCCGTAATGACTACATCGGAACCCGCTTCGCGTCCGGCACGGAATACACGCTCTTTGATTTCGTTAGTAATATGCGGAATGACTTGAACTGTTCCACCTAAATATTCTCCGCGGCGTTCCTTGCCGATGACGGAGGAATAAATTTTACCGGTCGTTACGTTGCTGTTCTTGGACAGGTTAATATCGATAAACCGCTCATAGTGGCCCAAATCCAGGTCCGTCTCCGCTCCGTCGTCGGTAACGAATACCTCCCCATGCTGGTAAGGGCTCATCGTGCCCGGATCCACATTCAGGTAGGGATCGAATTTCTGGATGGTTACCTTGAGACCTCTGTTCTTAAGCAGTCTGCCGAGCGATGCGGCCGTAATCCCTTTTCCCAATGAGGATACGACCCCGCCTGTCACGAAAATATATTTTGCCACAGTTCAAAAACCTCCTAAATTAGTACGGGTTCCTTCAAAAATGTCTTGCTGCCCGAATGCCCCCGGCAAAGCCTCAGGCAATTCGGATTTCAGGCGACTTTAGATCAATATAGCGTAACCCATTCTGCAAAAAAACATAGCGAAATGGGCATAAAAAAACAAAAAAGTGACACCCGAACAGGTCGGGGCACTTTTGAATGAATACATATTTATTGGTTTGAATCATAAGCCCATGCAATAGTTTACCCGTTACCCACCCCTCTGTCAAGTGAAGGGCGGGGTGCAAAATGGTGAACATTTGACCGGGCCTCTTATTTATTTGTTTTCTTCGTCCTCGGCAAATTCTTCTTCCTCTTCGGCGTCGTCCGAGTCTTCTTCTTCCTCGTCCAACTCCTCATCACCAAGAATCGTATCTTCCTCTACTTCTTCAACGTCATCATCGTCGTCGTCGGAGAACAAATCGTCGTCCGAATCTTCGTCAACAGCGTCGTAATCATCATCTTCCTCGTCAGAAGTAAATGTATCTTCTTCTTCCGTGAAATCATCGTCCAGATCGTCATCGTCATCGTTAATAATGCGCGGACGCTTGGCATTGCCGACTGGATCTTCGGAACGTTCGATCGGATACCAGCGTTTAAGGCCCCACAAGTTGGTGCCGACGCAAGCAAAACGGCCGTCGATATTAATTTCCGTATACAGTTGCGCAATCGCATTGTTGATTTCTTCCTCGGACATGCCGCGGACTTTTGCTACCTCATTCATAAGGTCACGGTAATAATGCGGCGTATTCGCAGCTTTCAGAATCATAAAGGCCAAGTCGACCATCGGAACCTCGTGCACTTTTTCCGGGTCAATTTTCAAATTGAGTGGGGTACTCACGTAACGGACACTTCCTCTCACGCATTGTTCACAAAAAGATTGATTTCCTAACTAACATATCCATATCACAAAATAGTAAACCTTATTTGCCATTAAAAAGCAAGTTTTTAGTTGTGCCCATACCATGTCATATTCCATTCAAACATCCCGGAAATTAAAAAGGGGCGTGAACTTTCGTTCGCCGCCCCCTGACTGTATCCACTTCGAACGGAATTGAACCTTCCCTCCGAAGGATGTTGAAAGCCTAAAAGACCTTCACCATATCCTATGTCCAGTTTTCTGCTTTGACACGGTGAATGAGGGCCCAACTTGATAAATAAAAGCGATTTCTTTACGCACACATGCAAGTGAGGCCCATTTTGCAAGGAGCAGGGCCTCTTTCCCATTCAGGCTGTAGGGTGCTGTCATACAATACTGCAACACGCTTCGTCAGGAGGGCTACTCATAATGGACTACTCCAGCTTCCTGCGGTATTTGAATGAACACATCGACACCTCCGGAAAAAGCGGCCGCCGCATTATCCGCTTTCCGCATCCTACGCTATTTGCCGAATTCGTGAAACAACTTCGAGCACGAAGACGCCAATATCCGGCCTTACGGCGGGTACGCACCTCCTCGTTGCTTCAGGCTTTTTTTTGCCCCTTGCCTCTGCCGGGGGGAGAAGCCTGGAGACGATTCGGTCTGCTCGTCGAGGAAGATGCCCGGGTTGCCGTGCACTCCGCCGCGGTCCCAAGCAAAGAACTACCCACAGGCACCCCATGGGGGGTGCGGCATATTGGCGCTCCGGACGCCTGGTCGGTCTCGACAGGCAATCAGGTCCGCATCGGTGTCATTGATACGGGAGCCGATTTTAATCATCCCGATCTCCGGCATTCGCTTGCAAGAGGCGTCAATCTGTTGAACCAAATGAGTCTTCCTTTCGATGATAACGGCCATGGCACGCACATCGCCGGAACCATCGCCGCCTCGGGCGGCTCCAAAAGCATGATGGGTGTTGCTCCCCGTTCCCTGATCTATCCTGTAAAAGCGTTTGATCACAACGGCTCCGCCTATGTATCCGATATTATCCTCGGCATAGACTGGTGCGTTCAAAACCGTATGAACATCATCAATATGAGCTTTGGCATGAAGAGCAAAAGCCAGTCCTTGCAGAACACCATTCGCAAGGCCTACAACGCAGGCATTGTCGTCGTAGCCTCCTCAGGCAATGACAAAAAAAGCAGAGGCGCCGATTATCCGGCCCGGTATCCCCATACCATCTCCGTCGGGGCTACCGGCAAGGACGGACGAATTGCGCCCTTCAGCAATCACGGCCCCCGCATCGATATTTACGCACCGGGGGAAAAGGTCAAATCATGCTGGCTTGGCGGAGGCTATCGCGAGATGAACGGCACCTCCATGGCGACCTCCCATGTCAGCGGATCGATCGCCCTGCTTCTGGCCCATCGGCCGGGGTTGTCGCCGGGGGAGATCAAAAGGCGGTTGCGTCGCACAGCCCGCCCTCTATATTCCCCGTCGTCCAAGACGAAGCTCGGCGCCGGAGAAGTCAACGCCGCCCGCCTGTTGCGCGGCAAGCCGGCCGCAGCCAGCAAAAAACCGTCAGGGAGATCCTAGTCCCTGACGGTTTTTGTCAATCACGGCTGCCACAGGCGCGTGATGGGCTACATCCGCTCCGGCGCGGATACGCCGATCAGCTTCAGCACATTCGCGATGACCGTGCGAACGGCACCCAACAGCACGAGGCGCGCTGCGGTTTGCTCCGCGTCTTCCGTAATGACGCGCTCCGCTCTGTAATAGCTGTGGAGCATGGCGGAAAGCTCATACACATAGCGCACGAGGCGATGCGGAGCATAGTTCTCGGCCGCGACGCCGATTTCTTCCGGTAGCTCGCCCATTTTCCGCAGCAAATCATATTCGTGTTCCGCCGTCAATTTTTGCAGGTTTACGCTATCTGGAGCCGGAATCGCAACGCCTTGTTCTTCCGCTTGACGGAAAATGCTGCAAATCCGTGCATGGGCATATTGCACGTAATACACCGGATTCTCATTAGATGTCGAAATGGCAAGGTCCATATCGAAATCAAGATGCGAGTCCATGCTACGCATCGTAAAGAAGTAGCGGATAGCGTCGACGCCAACTTCATCCATCAGGTCGACCATCGTCACCGCTTTACCGGTCCGTTTCGACATTTTCACCTTTTCGCCGTCTTGGAACAGGCTGACCATCTGGGCGATCAATACCGTCAATTTCGCCGGATCGTTGCCGATGGCCTGCATCGCCGCCTTAACGCGGGGAATGTAGCCGTGATGATCGGCGCCCCAGATGTTGATCATCTGATCAAAGCCGCGGTCGTATTTATTCCGGTGATAGGCAATATCCGGCGTCAAATACGTATAGGTGCCATCGTTCTTGACGAGAACGCGGTCCTTGTCGTCCCCGTATTGTGTCGTCCGCAGCCAGGTCGCACCTTCCTGCTCGTAAGTCTGGCCTTTGTCACTCAGTTCCTTCAACGAGGCCTCGACTTGACCGTTCTCGTACAGCGACGTTTCGCTGAACCAGACGTCAAAACCGACGCGGAATCGTCCGAGATCGCGCTGAATCTTCGCCAGTTCTTTCTCCAAGCCGTATTTCCGCAAGAAGGCCTCGCGTTCTTCGGGAGACTGCGACAACAGCAAGTCGCCTTTCTCGGCAGCGAGCTCCTTGGCAAAACCTTTAATATCCTCGCCGTGGTAACCATCCTCCGGCATTTCGGCATCCTGGCCCAGCTCTTGCAGATACCGCGCTTCAATCGATTTGCTCAGGTTGGCCACCTGATTGCCCGCATCATTAATGTAGTATTCCCGGGTTACTTGATAACCGGCAAAATCAAGCACGTTGCAAAGCGCATCGCCCACAGCGGCCCCGCGGGCATGTCCAAGGTGCAGGCTGCCCGTAGGGTTGGCGCTGACGAATTCGACTTGAACCTTTTGCCCTTTGCCGGCGTCAATGCGGCCGTAATTCTCTCCTTGAGCGTAAACTTGGAGAGCGATCGGGTAGAGATAGCTTTTGCCGAGCGTAAAATTGATAAAGCCCGGTCCTGCAATCTCGGCTTTCTCGATTCCCGCCTTGGCATAATCCAGATGGCTTAGGATTTCCTCCGCGATTTGGCGCGGATTTTTCTTTGCGATCCGGGACAGCTGCATGGCCGCATTTGTAGCCAGATCTCCGTGGGCCTTGTCTTTAGGCACTTCAAGCACGATGACCGGTATTTCTTCGCGCTGCGCCAGCCCGGCGCCGGTAATGGCTTCAATAACGGCCTCTTTCAAGGTCTGATTGATTTGTTCCAACGGATTTTGACTCATGATTTAAACTTCCTCCTGTATATGTAAACTATTGGCGAAATGTCCCGACAATTCTTCGTACACAAATAAATCGTATTCCCAAGCGATATGTCCATAAGGTCCGTTAAGCCGCGTCTCCAGAGTTCGCGTATGCGTGGACAGATTGAACTTCGTAAACGGTGCACGATAAAATCCGGGCAGCTTGCGTCCAACCTGAAACGTCTGCTCCGACTCCACTTCGCCGTGACGCATAATTTTCAGTTCGCCACCGGAGATTTTAATCATCGTTCGCGTCGTACCCCCGTTCGCCCCTGGCTCGGGTTCTTCATATTTGATGTAGGCCGCATCCCCTCGGACAAAGACCTCTCCCGTCACTTCCTGAAGAGTTTCCTCCCCGTTCTGGCGGCTCGTGACCACAATTTTGGCTCTGCTCTGATCCGGCATATCCCAAATCCCCATTCTATATATTACATTGTATCCTATTGTACTACTATATCCAGTTCATTGTTTCAATTCAATACGATGAGGTTCTGCCTAAGTGAGAAGAAAAAAGAAACCCGGATATAAACCGGATTTCCTTTAAGTGCTTATCTTGACCTGTATATGAATGGTTTACGTTACTTTCCGTTTAAATGCGTGTTCAAAAAGTCGACTTTTCAGCACCGAGAAGGTTGGATGAAGGAGGGACTGAGGAGCGGAGCGTAGGCAAAACCTACGTGAGCACCGGAAGGCCCGCCTGAATTCAAGATTCGATGTCGGTTAAGGATCCTGAAATGCTTCGTGATCAAAAGATGACTTTTTGAACAACCTCTATAAATCAAACTTGATATTCCAGCTAGCCCCGCCGTCTTTGGTGAGGTAAATCGCCGCGTCATCCGGGTTGGTGACGACGAGCCAACCGCTTTTCTTCGCCGGAAAGGCAATTATTGCCTCAAATCCGGCAAGCGTCGCCGGGACGTTACTCCAGGTTTTGCCTCCATTATAAGAGCGTCCCACACCGACCTTGCCCGCTGCCGGAGAACCGCCGGCCAGGTAAGCCGCCCCATCCGCGATGGCCAGATTCCCGAGGTGTCCGCCGGGATTCGCGGGTCCCCGCTCCGCTACGGCTTTCCCCGAACCGGGTGCCGGTCCGCCACCGGCCGTGTTTTGCGCGATGACCCGGGTCCAGGTCTTTCCGCCGTCCCGGCTGGCGTAAAGGGAATACGATACCTGCGACATGCCGGATTCCCCGCGCACAAGCACCCATACCTGATCGCCGCTGCTATAGATTTCGCCGCCGATGCCTCCGGAAACGGTTAACGACTCCCGCCAATGGCGCCCACTGTCAGCGGTCCTCATCAATTGGATTCCACCGCCCGGCTTCACCGTCATGGCCCATCCCCGCTTAAGGGCTCCATCCTTAGGGAACAGCGCAGCCCGCGTATTGGCCGGCGTCGGAATCCGGGCCCAAGCACTTCCGCCGTTTTTGGTCACATAGGCCGCGTTCCTCGTATACCCGACCACGGTCTCGGCATCATGAACATCGATCCGTTGCAACGATTGGCCAGCCGTATAAACAGTAGACCATTTCGAGCCGCCGTCTTTGGTACGAAGCAGGTTGAAATTCGGAGATTTCCCACTTCGGGCCAAAGCCCAGCCCTTCACATTGTCCGGAAACTCGATTTGTTCAAATTGCCACTGCCCCGTATAAATATCCTGCCAATGGCAGCCGCTGTCCGACGTCCCGATCAGAAAACCGTTTCCGGCTGCACGCCCTGTCGATGTACTCAAAAAATCGATATCGCTGAATTTAAGGGGATCCTGATCGGCACCCGCCCGTTCCTCCTTCAGCTTTTTCAGCAATCCGTGATCGCCCTGCCCGCACTTGCCGTCCTCGGCTGCCGCAGCTTTGGATACCGGTGGACCGGGGAGAGCCCACATGCCGACGATCAAGCCAAGGCATAGCATCGGGACGAGCCAAAACCGGAATTGTTGTTTGTTCATTTTCAACACCTCCATTACATTACTATTACCCGTTTCGGAGAAAGGCTCCAAACCCGGAGATCCGGTGGATATAAAAAAACCTCCTACCCGCAAACCAGGTTTACGAATAGGAGGTGCTTACCTTCAGTATATAAAGTAGCTTACTGCGCTTTACTTCACGAATCCTAGCAACATTTCGCGGATCAGCTTCGCCGCCACGATTTGTGTTTGCTCGGTCGGATCGTAGATCGGAGCGACTTCCACGAGGTCGCAGCCGACGACGTTTACGTCGGAGCCCGCGATCAGATGCACGGCTTCAAGCAATTCCTTCGACGTAATGCCGCCGGCTTCCGCCGTCCCTGTGCCGGGAGCGCAGGACGGGTCGAGCACGTCAATGTCGATCGTCACGTAGACCGGACGGCGTCCGAGCTTCGGCAGCGCGCTTTTCAACGGCGCGGCTACATCGAAAGGATAGAAATTGATATTTTCGCGTCCGTATTGGAATTCCTCCTTGGAACCCGAACGGATGCCGAACTGGTAAATGTTCTTCCCGCCCATCAGTTCGGCCGCTTTGCGGACCGGCGTCGAGTGGGATAACGGCTCGCCCTCGTAATGCTCGCGCAAGTCCGCATGCGCGTCGATATGGATCAGCGCCAGATCGGGATACTTCTCATACATCGCCTGAATCACCGGCCAAGTCACAAGATGCTCGCCGCCGAGACCGATCGGGAATTTATCGTCGGCCAGCAAACTGCGGACATACTCGCCGATCACTTCCAGGCTGCGCCCGGCGTTGCCAAACGGCAGCAGGAGATCGCCCGCATCGAAATAAGTGGCGTCGAGAATGCTCTTGTCCAAGTAAGGGCTGTATTCTTCCAGTCCTACCGAGGCTTGGCGAATACGGGCCGGACCGAACCGGGAACCCGGACGGTAGCTGACCGTGAAATCCATCGGCATCCCGTATATGACCGCTTTGGAGGACGCATAGTCCTCGGAACTACAAATAAATACGTTGCCTGAATAAGCTTGATCCAGTTTCATTCTTTTTCTCTCCCTCTATTTCACAAGATCTTCCACGAATTTCGGCAGCACGAAGGCTGCTTTATGCAAACGTGGCGTATAGTATTTCGTATCGAGCTCCGGGATCTTCGTCTCGTCGACTTCGAGCGGATCATGCTTTTTGCTGCCCATGGTGAACGTCCACAAACCGCTAGGGTAAGTGGGAATGTTGGCCCCATACACGCGGACGATCGGGAAGATTTCTTTGACGTCCTTGTTGACCTTTTGAATCAGGTCGGCCTTGAACCAAGGGTTGTCCGTTTGCGCAACGAAAATGCCGTCTTCCTTCAGCGCTTCGTGGATGCCCTGGTAAAATCCGCGTTCGAACAGCGGAGCCGCCGGGCCCACCGGTTCGGTCGAGTCGACCATGATCACGTCGTATTTGTTCTTGCTTTCGATAATATGCATATATCCGTCGTTCACCTGAACCTCAACCCGGGGGTTGTCCAGTTCGCCGGCGATTTCCGGTAAGTATTTTTTCGAATATTCGATCACTTTTCCGTCAATTTCAACGAGAACGGCCTTTTCCACCTGGGGATGCTTGATCACTTCGCGGATCACCCCGCCATCGCCGCCGCCTACGACAAGCACGTGCTTAGGATTCGGATGGGTAAACAGCGCCGGATGTGCCACCATCTCATGATAAACAAACTCGTCCTTGACCGTGGTCATCACCATGCCGTCGAGCACCAGCATCCGCCCGAACTCCTCGGTATCGATCATCGCCAGGTCTTGAAAATCCGTCTTCTCCGTCACTAAAGTTTCACGAATTTTTGCTGTGATGCCGAAGACGGGCGTTTGCTTCTCCGTATACCACAATTCCATCGTACAACCCTTCTTTCCGCCAGAATAGTGTTTGAATCATTATTCACCCCTGCCAAACAAAATTGATAATAACACAGTTGGTGTTCGCTGTGCGAGTCATTACCGCCAAATGTTTCCGGTATATAAGGTGAACCATTAATTGGATGTGGGGCAAGTACGTAAAATGTTCCTACGATCGCTGTTGGTTCCAGATTTCTTGATCTTATAGAATCTAATACGGCGGAAATCCGGAACCAAAGGCGAACGCAGCCTATGCTTCCGATGCAGCTTTCTTGCAGAAAGCTTTCAACTTCTTCGGAATCATTTTACTCCCTTGCCTGCATCGCATTCTTTAGTTCGTCTTATATTATTTACGCAATAAAAAAACGGCCAGCTCCCTATTAGTGCGAGTTCAAAAAGTCAGGTTTTCAGGACCAAGAAGGTTGGATGAAGCGGGGACTGAGTAGCGGAGCGTACATGGGGTACGTGAGCAACGGAAGGCCCGGCTGAATTCAAGATTCGACGTCGAATCCTCATCCTGATCTGCTTCGTCGTGGAAAGATGACTTTTTGAACAACCTCTATCATCGGAAGCTTCACCGTTTCTATACCCAATTATGCATCCTCTACCACGCCCAAAGCGCGATTCTTCTCTTTAAAGCGGCTGTTATGGGAGGAAACGTAGGCCACCTTTTCGGCATCCGGCTCCATGTACAGCTTGGCGCTATTGACGGCTAAAGCTGCATCCGTAAAGGCTCCGGCGATCAGCCGAACCTTGGTCTCATAGTCGACGAAATCGCCGGCCGCAAAAACTCCCGGAATATTGGTTTCCATTTTCCCGGAAACCTCCGCCGTCCACTCGCCCATGTTCAGCCCCCATTCCCGAATCGGGCCGAAGTCGCTGCGCATCCCGTGATTGACGATAACGGCATCCACATCGATCGTATCCTCGGCGATTCCGTCGACCTGACAGATCGTGACTTGCCCGATCGTTTCGCCGTCCTGGCTGTGCAGTTTACCGACGAGGCAAGAAGTCCGCACATCCACGGAGGAAGCTCGCATCCGAGCCACGTTCCGTTCGTGTCCGCCGAACTCCTCGCGGCGGTGAACGATCGTGACCCGGGCCGCAATGCTCTCCAGTTCGTTGGCCCAATCCACCGCGGAATCCCCTCCGCCGGAAATGAGTACCTTCTTCCCGCGAAATACCTCCAGCTCCTGCACCGTATAATGAAGGTTCGTTACTTCATACCGGTCGGCTCCTTCAATTTCAAGCTTGGCCATTTTCCGGATCCCGTATCCGATTGCCATGATCACCGTGCGCGTCCAGTGACGTTGGCCCGATTCCGTGATGAGAATAAACGTGCCGTCCCCCTGCTTCTGTAGCCGGATCACCTGCTCGCCAAGCACGATCGTCGGATCGAAGGTTTTCGCTTGCTGTTCCAACTGCTTGATCAGCGTCCTGCAGAGCGTCGGTGTTACGCCGCCTACGTCCCAGATCATTTTCTCCGGATAGATCAGCATCCGCCCGCCCAGTTCCGGGTTCGCATCGATCAGCTTCGTTTTGAGATCCCTCATCCCGCTGTAGAAAGCGGCATACATTCCCGCAGGTCCCCCGCCGATGATGGTCACGTCATATAAATCCAAAGGTATCGACATCTTATATTCCTCCAGTGCAAATTTTCTCTATATATCGCTGCTCCTCCTGTCCTCAGGAGACTTGCTCCGCCATGCCGAATTGGGCCCGGTGCAGACGGCTATAAGCCCCTCCTGCTTCCATAAGCTCACGATGAGTGCCCTCCTCGGCGATCCCCTGCTCGGCGACCACGACGATCCGGTCAGCGTCCTTGATCGTCGCCAGACGGTGCGCAATGATCAGCGTCGTTCTTCCCTTCGCCAGCTTGGACAAGGCCAATTGAATGGCGGCTTCCGTCTCCGTATCCAAAGCTGATGTCGCTTCATCCAAGATAAGAATCGGCGGATTCTTCAGGAACATGCGCGCAATCGACAGGCGCTGCTTTTGACCGCCCGAGAGCTTCACGCCTCGCTCGCCGATCATAGTGTCCATGCCCTGCGGCTGCTCGAGAATCAGCTCTTCCAGCTGCGCCATCCGGGCGGCCTCCCAAATGGCTTTCTCGGTCGCGCCCAGATCGCCGTAGGCGATATTTTCACGGATCGTTCCGTCAAACAGAAACACGTCCTGCTGCACAATCCCGATATGCGACCTCAGCGATTCCAAGGTGATGCTCTTGATATCCCGCCCATCCATCGAGATGGTCCCCTCATCCACGTCGTAAAAACGCGGCAGCAAACTGCATAACGTGGTTTTTCCGGCCCCCGAGGGACCTACCAAAGCGACCGTTTCTCCCGCCGCAATATCCAGATTCAAGCCTTTCAGTATTTTTTCTTTATTTTCGTACCCGAAGGTCACATTTCTGAACGAAATATCCCCTTTTACGTTTTGAACGGGTCCCGCCCCGGGCTCATCGGCCACATCGGGCGCAAGCTCTAGCAGTTCCAGGTACCGTTTAAATCCGGCGATGCCTTTGGGGTAGGTTTCAATCACCCGGTTGATCTGCTCGATCGGCCCCAAAAACACGTTCGAAAGCATCACGAAGGCAATAAATTCCCCATAAGTCATCTGTTTCTGAATCACGAACCAGGTTCCGCACATCAATACAAACAACGAAACGAATTTCATCAAAATAAAACTAAGCGATGAGTTCCAGGCCATAATGCGGTAAGTAAGCAGTTTAGTTATCCGGAAGCGTTCATTGTTTTCGGCAAACTTGGCGATTTCATGATTTTCGTTGGCAAAAGCCTGCACGACGCGGATTCCGCTTACGTTGTTCTCCACCCGGGCATTGTAATCGGCGATATCGGCGAACATTTTTTTGAAGGCCCGGGACATTTTCCGGCTGAAAAAGAGCGACAAGTAAATCATCAACGGCACGATGATAAAAGTAAGCACCGCAAGCTGCCAGTTGATTCCGAGCATAATGCCGAACGCCCCGGCCAGCGTCATGACGGCGATGAACAAATCCTCCGGCCCGTGATGGGCGATCTCGCCGATATCCATCAAATCGTTGGTCATGCGTGAGACGAGATGTCCGGTTTTGTTGTTGTCAAAGAATCGGAAGGACAGCTTCTGTACGCGGTCAAACAGCTTCTTCCGCATATCCGACTCGATATTGATGCCCAGTTTATGACCCCAATAGGTGACGACGTAATGAAAGAACGAGCTCACCGCATAGATCCCCAGCAAGGCGAGGCAGGCGTAAAAAATCCATCTCCAGTTCCCGCTCGGCAGCAGCGTATCCACCACTTGATTCACGGCCAGTGGAAATGCCAGCTCCAGCAAAGCGGCAAAGATGGCGCAGGAGAAATCCAGAACAAACAATCCTTTATAAGGGCGATAGTATTCAAAAAAACGCCTCAGCATGTCGGTGCATCCCTTCTTTCCCGATGTTTGTTAAGTTAATTCTTGGTCTTGACCAGCAGGTACAAGAAATAAGGGGCGCCGATTACGGCTACCACGATCCCCGTTGGCACTTCCGTCGGCTGCAAGATCCATCTGCCGATCGTATCCGCCGTAAGCACCAGCAGCGCTCCCGCCAAAGCCGACGCGGGCAGCAGCCATTGATGCTTGGGACCGACCAGCCTGCGGGCCAGATGGGGACCGATGAGGCCCACGAACCCGATGCCCCCGCTGACCGATACGCAAGAAGCGGCGAGACCTACGGCGGCGGCCAGCGTTTTTAGCTGTTCGCGGGAAACGAAGGTCCCCAGGCCGGTTGCCGTTGCTTCACCCAGGTTAAGCACATTCAAGACCCTTCCCTTATAAAAGACATAAGGGAGCAGAAAAACGATCCACGGCAGCAGGCTTAGTACGAACTTCCAGCTTGTTCCCCAAATGCTGCCGGCCAACCAAGTGGCGACGAATTGATATTTCTCCGGGCTGAGCCTTAGCGTCAGGACGATCATGGCGGAGCTGATCGCCGCGGCCACGGCAACCCCGGTAAGGAGCAGTCTTGTCGGCATAATGCCTTTGTGCCGGCTATAGGACAGGGCGAACACCACGGCTGCCGTCAGCGCTCCCCCTGCCATAGCCAGCACCGGCAAGAGCATCGCCGGTACGGCGGAGGCGCTGGGGTACAGGAAGATGAACAGCATCACCATCAACCCCGCGCCGGAATTAATCCCCAAGATGCCGGGGTCGGCGAGAGCGTTGCGCGAAATGGCCTGCATCACGCAACCGGAAACCGCGAGTCCGGCGCCGATCAACACGGAGATCACGATCCGCGGAAGGCGGAAGTCGAACAAGATCAACTCCTGTTGGGCCGTGCCTTTTCCCAGCAGTGTATGCGTTAAATCCACCGGCGAAAGCCGGATGAAGCCCGTATTCATGCTGATCATGAACGAGACGAGGATCAGCAGGCCAAGTATGGAAAGGACAAAAGCTCCCTTTTTGTTTTGTTTTTTGCCAAGCGGATTCACCGGCAGGTTGTTTTCCATCTCCATGTTTAGAGCTCCCTCCTTTCTTTGCGGGCCAAATACAGGAAGAAAGGAACGCCGATCAAAGAAATGAGAGCCCCTATCGGCACCTCGTATGGAGGATTGATCATCCTGGCGGCCAAATCGGCCAAAACTACCAGCAAGCTTCCCAAAACGGCCGAACAGGGGATGATCCACCGGTAGTCCACGCCGACCAAGTATCGCGTTAGATGAGGAATGATCAAACCGACGAAGCCCACCGGGCCGACCACCGAAACCGCCGAACCGGCCAGGACCAGCACAATGACCGTCGCGGCAAGCTTAACGAGTCCGGTCCGTTGGCCCAATCCTCTTGCAACGTCCTCCCCGAGACTCAGCATCGTAATGGAGCGGGATAAGACAATAGAGCCGAGGAGGGCGCCCCCGACCCAGGGAACCATGGTTTTGAGCTGATACCACTTTGTACCGGCTACGCCCCCGGCAACCCAGAAGGCGATATCCTGCCCCACATTGAAGTGAAGCGCAATCCCTTCGCTCAAAGCGCTAAGCAGAGCGCTGAGCGCCGAGCCGGCCAGGATCAGCCGGATCGGCGTCAAGCCCCCTTTGGCCAGGGAACCGACTCCGTACACGACGCCTGCGCCGAGTCCTGCTCCGACGAAGGAATACAGGATCAGATACAAAAACGGCAGGCCGGGAAAAAAGGCAAAGCACAGCGCAAGCGCGAAGCCCGCCCCCGCATTCAGCCCCAACAGGCCGGAGTCGGCCATGGGATTTCGGGTCATCCCCTGCATGATCGCTCCGGCAACCGCGAAGGAGGCGCCGACCAAAGCTCCGCCCAATACGCGAGGCAAGCGAAGCTCCCAAATGATCTGATGCTGGGTCGCCGCCGGATCAAAATGGAATATAGCCGACCATACCACGGGGAGCCGGATATCCGCCGCCCCGAAACAGATGGATAAGGCGATGCTCAAGAGAAGGACCGCGGCCCCCCCGATCAGAATGAGGGTGGCTGCCAGCGGCCGTGACCGCAAAGTCTTGGTTTTCCGCGGAAGCTCCCTCGTTAAAGATTGGACATGGGTGTTCATCGTTCGTCACCTTTCATTCCGCTTGCTTGGCGTTTCGCGTAACGAGCAAATCGGCAATTTCTTCGGCTTGTCCAATCACGGCCGCCGGATCGTAATAGTAGTAACGGTCACTGTCCAGCTCATAGACACGGTTATTTTTCACTGCCTCAAGCGACTGCCAGATCTTATCGCCTTGATAACCCATCTTTTCCTTTGGAATGGCCAGGAAAATATGATCGCCCGCATACTGGTTAACCGCCTCAAGCGAGAGGCTCTTCACCTGCGTATCTCCAAAAATTTCGTTCTTGATGATCTCCGGAGGCGTAAGCTGAAGCACATTGTAAATCGCTTGGCCGCCGCGGCCGTAATTATCCGCGAAAAGATTCATTTTCTTCTCGTCGATGGACATCAGCGTAAAGGTCTCCTCCGGACCGATAATCCCGTTCAATTTAGCCCTGGCGGCTTCTGCGCGCCGGTCATACTCCTCCAGCCAGGCTTTGGCTTCTTCTTCCCGGCCGAGCATTTTCCCCAGGCCTTCTATTTCCTCATGCGCGTTTTTGTAAGTATTGTAGGGAACCACGATCGTTGGAGCGATCTTGGAATAACTCTCATAAGCGCTCTGATCGTTGTTGAACGTAAGGATTAAATCCGGCGAGAGGGCAACGATCTTTTCCATGGACGGATCCCAGTCGCCGACGCTTTCAATGCCTGCCGTTTTATCGCCCAGATAAGGGTTATCAATAAAATATTGCGGCGCTCCCACAGGTTTGAATCCGAGAGAAACGACGGCGGACAAGTAATCCAAAGCGACGATCCGCTGCGGTTGAAGCGGAATTTCAACCTCGCCGAATACGGTATCGACCCTTTTGGTTCCGGCGGAAACGCCTGCATCGGCCTGCCCGGCCGTATCCGGTTCCCCGGCGCCCGAGGCGGATTTATTCGCTGAGGAACAAGCGCCTAATACCAAGGACATTACAAGCAGAAGTGTCAGGATCAGCGGCGTTGTTGGTTTTTTATACATCTATTAGTCCCTCCTCCTTTTACATTCCAAACTAGTTTTTCGTGTTCCCAGCCAGCTTGTCCGCAATTTCTTCCGCCTGCAAGAGGGCCGACATCGGGTCGGAGGCAAAATATTTCTTCATCTCGATCTCGTACACGCGATTATGGGTCACTGCCGGAAGCGAGGTCCAGGTCGACGGAAGCTTAGGCGGCTCTTGGCCTTCATTGACCAGAACGATCACGTAATCGCCGACGTAATCGCCGACGGTTTCCCAGGACAATTCAACCCGGCTCTCCTTCTTGTCGATCAGCTCGCTTTTCACCTTTGGAGCAGGCGTGAGTCCCAGAATTTGATAGATGGCTTTTCCTCCGCGTTCTCCCAAATCACCCACAACCATTGCGAATTTCTCTACCGTAACGTAATCCACGATGGTAAAAGTGGCTCCTTCGGGTATGACCTGATCGATTTTGCTGCGCGCAGCCTCTTTGCGGCGGTCAAAATCGGCAAGCCACTCCTTGGCCTTGTCCTGCTTGTTCAAGATTTCGCCCATCGCGGTGATCTCTTCATGAATATCACTGTATTGGGTCGAATCGAAGACGACCGTAGGGGCAATTTTAGAGTAATTCTCATACGCCTCTTGATCCCAGGTAATAATCAGGTCCGGGGCAAGCGTCATTACTTTTTCAAGAGACACCTGACCGTCCCGGCCTATATCCTCCACGCTAGCGGGGACAAGCGGCTTCAGGAACGCACCGTAATCCAGCAGCGTTTTGCTGACTCCCACTGGCATCACATCCAATGCCAAAATATCGCCGAGATACCAATCGGCTACTACCCGTTTAGGCTCCGCAGGCACTTCGACTTCTCCCATCACCGTAGATACTTTCCGTGTACCGGCAGTATCCGAGGCTTGTGACCCGTTATTTTCCTGCCCGGTCGTTTCCGCTTCCTGTCCTGCGGCATTAGCCGCCGAATTCCGGTTCTCGGCTGCTCCCCCTCCCGAACAGGCGGTAAGCATTAATGTAAAGCAAAGCATGAAAGTCAGCAGCCGGGTTGATCTCGAACCGTTAAACATGTATATATCCCCTTTTTCATTATATTGATAATGATTATCATTATTAATATAACGATGCTGGGACATCCCGCCAATGGAGGATATGAATGTAATCCATGGAGAATCTGAATCCTCGTTGCCTAAAGACGCTTCGGCTTTATACTGTCCGGGAGTCAGCCCGGTCTGCTTTTTAAACACCCTGTTAAAGTAAAATACATCCGTATAGCCGACAGCGGAAGCGATCTCCTGCGCGCTCGCCCCGGTGCCGGACAGCATCTCCTTCGCTTTGTCGATCCGTACCTGGATGACATAGTCGATGGGACTTTTCCCCGTACGCTGCCTGAACTGCTTGGAAAGATACTGCATGCTGTAGTTCCACTTCTTGGCGAGCATTTCCAGGGAAATGGGCTCATTGTAATGCTTGTGAATGTAATGAAGGATCTGTTCCGCCACATCGAGAGGTTTGGAGGGACTTTCCCCTAGCTGAAGCTGACGGATATGCTCGTAAACGAACTCATAAAATCGGGATTTGGCGTAAAGTTGGTTCAGTGCGGGCACATACCCCCGATCCCAATCCGAATACATCGCCCGGACAATCTGAAACAGAACGACGGGGGCTTCCGGGATCCAGACGCTGGTTTGCTTCATCGGGTTCTTGGATGGCGAAAGTTTCTTGACCTTGCCAGTCCGCGCATAAATTTCTCCTTGATAATATATGGCGTAATATTCGATTTCTTCGTCGCTTGCTTCTATGGATAAAAAGGCGCCCTTACCGGCATGCAATAGACAGAACCCGTCAATGCCATGATTGGACTTATCCAGCCGCAGGCTGCCTTTCCCGCGCACCATAAGCAAATACCCGCTGGACGCGAACAAAGAAGTTTCCTGACCCCATGGCCTTACCGCCGAATGCCGGATTTCCGTAATCTGGATCAGCGCATGATTCCAGAAATCCGCATATTCCTCCCAATCCAAGGTCAACCCTCCCAAGTACCGTATAGTAATTAAGCTTCATATTAATCAAGCCTGATAGGTAGTTAAGCTTCATAAGTAATAAGTTCCATAAGTAATAAGCTTCATTCTAATTGATAACGATTATCATCGTCAACGAAACAAGATAATTGGTCCTTTTGCCCTTTATGAATAACCTTAATAATCTGTCCCATACTAGAATTATCCAGCATCTACATGTTGCGAAATTAACGCTATATCCGGCGTTTTTCCCTTTAATTATCCGGGCCGGGAGTAAAAGAGGAGGTCCCTAATGCATAAACTTGTCCGCAGCCAGCGCAAACCGCCACGCAGCCGGCTTCTGAGGCTGATGAAATATACCTTGTACTCCGGCTTATTTGGAGCGGCGTTTCTCGGCATTGTACTGTTATATTTATCGCAAACCAGCCTTCCTCCGGCGGATTCGGCCAAAAATTCGCAGCTGATCGACCTCAACGGACAGGCTGTTACCGTTTTTTCAAGCAGCGAGCGCAACCGGAAGTATGTGGATCTGGATGAGATATCGCCGTGGTTGATCAAAGCGACTTTGGCGGTGGAGGACCGGAAATTTTATGATCATTACGGTTTTGATATTAAGGGGATGCTGCGGGCACTGTTGGTCAATCTGAAAGAAATGGACAAAGTCCAGGGAGCCAGCACGCTTAGCCAGCAATTGGCCCGGAATCTGTATCTCTCCCACGAACGAACCTGGTCACGCAAGCTAAAAGAAGCCAAACTCACGGCGCAGCTTGAAATGAAATACAGTAAAGATGAAATCTTGAATATGTACCTTAACGAGATTTATTACGGGCGCGGAGCGTACGGCATTGAAGCGGCGTCACAAATGTATTTCGGCAAGTCCGCCAAGGATCTCGATCTGGCCGAAAGCTCTATTTTGGCCGGCATCCCCAAAGGACCTACCTATTATTCTCCCTACAACCATATGAAAAACGCCAAGGACCGGCAAAAAATCATTTTGGCCGCCATGGTCGAGACTGGATTGATTACGCAAGAACAAGCCGACGAGGCCTATAACCAGCTGTTGTCCTTCCAATCTCCGCAGCAGCGGACCCGCACCGAGGAAGCCCCCTATTTCCGGGATTACATCCGGAACATTGTGGTGCATGAGCTGGGTTTTGAAGAAAGTATGCTGGAGCATGGCGGGCTGCGTATCTATACGACGCTGGACATGGACGCGCAGCGCGCCGCCGAGGCCGCCGTAGCTTCGGAGCTTCAGAACAGCCCCGACTTGGAGGCGGCGCTCGTATCCATCGATCCGCGGAACGGGTATGTGAAAGCCCTCGTCGGCGGGGCGAATTACAGAGTGAGCCAGTATAATCACGTGTTTGCCACCACCCGGCAGCCCGGCTCCAGCTTCAAACCGATTATGTATCTGGCGGCGCTGGAATCGAAAAAAATGACCGCTGTCAGCACATTTAACAGCCAGCCCACGCTGTTCCACTATGACGATAACCGGAAGACGTACAGTCCGAAAAACTATGGGGACAAGTATCTTGGGGAAATCGATATGCGCAAAGCGATTGCGGCATCGGACAATATTTACGCGGTTAACACCATTCTAACCGTGGGGGCCGAACAAGTGATTCAGTTGGGCAAAAAAATGGGAATCACCAGCCCGCTGGAACCCGTGCCTTCATTAGCGCTGGGCACTTCCCCGATCAGCCCGTTCGAAATGGCCGCCGCGTTTTCCGTCATCAGCAATCAAGGGCGAAAGGTAACGCCTGTCGCCGTGCTGAAAATTACGAATGAGGAAGGGCATACGCTCTATAAAGCTCCTCAAATGAAGGAGCAGGAGCAAGTGATCGAGCCGGCCGCCGCCTATGTGCTTACGCAGCTGATGGAAAGCGTGTTTGAAATCGGCGGCACCGGCAACCGGGTATCCGCCGAGATTAAGCGGCCTGTGGCCGGCAAGACCGGAACGACCAGTACGGACGCGTGGCTGGTCGGCTTTACGCCGGAGCTGTCGACGGCCGTTTGGGTCGGCTACGACAAGGGCAAGACGCTCGGCACGGCTGAGTCGCGCCGGGCTGCGCCGATCTTCGCCAAGTTTATGGAGAACGCGCTGGAAAAGGTGCCGCCGAAAATTTTTCCGATACCGGACGGCGTAGTTAGCGTCTACATCGACTCCGCCACCGGCAAGCTCGCGACCGCCGACTGCCCGGACAAGAAGCTGGAGGTATTCTTGCAAGGTACGGAGCCGACCGAATTCTGCACCGAACACGGTGAAGGCGAACAGCCTGCCGAGCCGCTGCCGGTCAAGGACAAATCGGAAAGCCACTCCTGGTGGAGCGATTTGAAACGCTGGTGGATGGATTAGAACGGCGAGGAGTACAGTTAGAGTTTTGCCGAAGTGAGAAGTTGGTGCGCGTTGAATGAACTCACTCGTGGTGAAGTTACTTGTGCTATAGAATAAATACCTTGCCTGGAATGGTAGTTGGTGTGCGGCAGTTGAACTCTCTCGAGGATAGGTTGCTTGTGTGCTGAATTAAGTACCGTCCGCAAGCGCCGCAACATTAAATGGATTTCCTACAGTTAATTTGACCCGATTCGGCTGCTGGATTGGATTAGATGGAGAACCTCCATCTAATTCGGAGTAAAGTCAGCCAAATCAGCAAAAACGCGGAATTAACTGTAGGTTTTCCAGTTAATTGACCTTCGAGGGCCTTTTGCTCAAAATTAACTGCATATTTTCCAGTTAATTTTGCATCACAGGCGGCTCTCCGATTGCCGGGGCAATCGGGGGGGCAGTCGCTCGACTTGCGCTCCAAACAGCAGTTTTTATAATATAAAGGTAAACCTGACAGGGGTTGAACGTCATTCCGGGGTCTCTAAGCAAACACTTCCGGAATGGCGAAAATCCGAGAGAGAGGAGGCCTGAGTCTATGAAGTCTATGCCTAGCAACTTTAGCGCGGGAGGCCTACTCCCGCTTTCTTTTTATGCCGTTTCGGCGCTGAAGGCGGCGCCCCGGTTGCTGGGGCAGACGCTCGTCCGCGAGACCGAAGAAGGCGAGATCCGCTGCCGGATCGTTGAGACGGAGAGCTACGGCGGCGTAGAGGATAAGGGGAGCCATGCGTACGGGGGCCGGAGGACGGCCCGTACCGAGATTATGTTTGGCGAGGGCGGAGCCGCCTATATTTATTTGATTTACGGCATGTACCACTGCCTGAATGTGGTCACAGGGCCGCAGGACGACCCGCAGGCCGTCCTGATCCGGGCCGTGGAGCCGCTGACGCCGGGAGACGAGGACCTTATGCGCGCCTATCGCGGATCCCTTGCCCGCCGGCCAATGGACTTGTCGGGGGGACCAGGCAAATTATGCCGGGCCCTTAACATCGACAAGTCGCTTAATGGCGTGCTGCTGCACAGCGGCGACAGCCCGCTGCGGCTGGAAGCAGCGGGCACCCCGGCCGAGCCGCCGGCCCGGGACGACGGCTCGGATATCATCCTTGCGGCGCCGCGCATCAACATCGCCTATGCGGCGGAATACGCCGAAGTGCCTTGGCGCTTCTATTACCAGGACAACCCGTATGTCTCGGTTGTCGACAAAAACAGGGCATTCCTTATTAACTAAGGAATGTCCCCGTTATCAAACCTTTGTCAATTGCCGGATTTTTGCGGCAATTACGGTCACAGGCACGACGTGGTCGACGCAATTGAGACTGATCGCCGCCCGCGGCATGCCGAACACCACGCAGGTGTCCTGGGCTTCCGCAATTGTGGATTCGGCCCCCTGCCGCTTGGCCTGCGCCATCGCCCTTGCGCCGTCGCTGCCCATGCCGGTCATCAGCACGTAGTGCTTCTTTAATCCCGGCAAAGCGGATACCGAGTCGAACATGACGTCCACCGAAGGACGATGGCCGTTTTGTGGTGGTTCCTGGTGCAAAACAATACGAAACTCGTCTTTCTTCCTAACCAGCGTCATATGATAGCCGCCGGGTGCAATATAGGCGGTTCCCCCTTGCACCAGCTGCCCGTCCTCCGCTTCCACGACCCGGATCCGGCATAAGTTGTTCAGTCGCTGAGCTAAAGACAGCGTGAACTTCGGCGGCATATGTTGTACAACAAGAACGGGGTACGGAAAATCCGCCGGCAGTCCCGTCAGCACCGTCTCCAAGGCTTTCGGACCGCCCGTCGATGTGCCAATCGCCACGATTTGACGGAACTCTTTGGCCCCATCCGAGACAACGCGCTTGGGCTCCCATGCGGCCTGCGGGGTTCCCCCGCGGCGTGCGGCAATCAACACCGAAAGCTGCGTCCGGGCCGCTGCCTTGATCTTGCCAACGATCTCTTCCCGGGCCCCGACCAGACCCGTGCCGACGGCTCCGGAAGGCTTCGGTATAAAATCAACCGCCCCGCTTTGTAGCGCCGTGATCGTTTCTTCGGCTCCTTCCCTAGTGAGGGAGCTGAGCATAATGACCCGCGTCGGCAGTTCCTCCATGATTTTTCCCAGCGCTTCGATTCCGTTCATTTCCGGCATTTCAATATCCATCGTCACTACATCGGGCCGCAGCTCTTTGACCATCCTGACGCCCTCGGCCCCGTTGCGGGCCGTGCCGACGACCTGAATATCCTCATCCTCTTCCACCAGCCGAACGATCATCCTGCGCATAAACAACGAGTCGTCAACGACGAGTACTTTAATTTTCCCCATGACTGGTATCTTCCTTTAGTTAAATTGAATTATTGCTTTCTGTAAAAAAAGGTTTCCGTTGCTTCCAACCCATACAGATGCGGTTGAAAAATCTGCTCCGTTCCCCCGATGAATAAGTAACCGCCCGGCTTCAAAGCCTGGCTAAACTTAGCAAAGATACTCTCTTTCGCTTCATCCGTAAAATAAATCAGCACGTTCCGGCAAACGATCAGGTCGAACCCCGTTTCATAACGGTCGGCAAGCAAGTTATGCTGCTTAAACTGCACGCAACGCTTTACTTCATCCGAGATCAGGTACCGTTCGTCGTATTTCCTGAAAAAATGGTTCAAATGCGCTTTGGGTACAT
This sequence comes from Fontibacillus phaseoli, assembly GCF_003337355.1. GTDB lineage: Bacteria > Bacillota > Bacilli > Paenibacillales > Paenibacillaceae > Fontibacillus > Fontibacillus phaseoli. The sequence continues at coordinate 46,587 of NZ_QPJW01000017.1, forward strand.
CCTTGACCGCTGCCGCCTGATAGTTCCCGATTTTCGCCCTTCCAATGGCATTCTGATCCAAATCCGTTGCCAACAGCTGAATTTCCTTCAAATTCATAAATTCGGATAACAGCATCGTTATGGAATACGGCTCCTCTCCCGTTGAGCAGGCCGCACTCCAGCATTTCAGCCTCGGGCTGCGTTTCAGCAGTTCGGGCAGGACTTTACCCCTCAGCACGTCCCATCTTTGCGGGTTCCGAAAAAATTCCGATACGTTGATCGTCATCTGATCCAGAAATTCGCCATACAGTGCAGGCTGGGCTGAAAATGCATTATAAAAGTCAACAAAACTGTCATAGCCTCTTCTCTCGCGCAGGCTGCTCAATCTACGTTTCATTTGCGGTTCTTTATATAAAGCCAAATCAATGCCGGACTTTGTCTTTACGAGCTGGACAAACCGTGCAAAATCTTGATCCGGCTGCAGAGAGGTTACCATCCTCGCCTTCGCCTCCTTTTTTTATGACACGGTTTTACCGCCGATCTTACTGATAATTCCCACTATTTCCATAATCAGCGCAACGCTTCCGTCACCGAGAATCGTTCCGCCTGCAATGCCGGTCACTTTGCCTATATAGGAGCCAAGCGACTTGATTACGATTTCCTGATTACCGATTAGTTCATCCACTACCAAAGCCAGACGCTTCTCCGCCGATCCAACAATGACAAGGGAAATATTCTGCTTGGAGTGTTCCGTTACCGGCAAATGAAAGTACTCATGAATCCGGGCGACCGGAATGACCTGATTGCGAAGCAAAATGACCGATTGTCCCCGCACCGTAACGATATCCTCCCGCGTGACTCTGACGATTTCCGAAATATTGCTCATGGGGATAATGTAAGTTTGTCCCGCTAGTTTGACAAGAAGCCCATCAATAATGGCCAGAGTCAAAGGCAGTTTGATTTTGAATGTTGTCCCCTTGCCGATTACCGTATGAATTTCGATCAGTCCGTTCAGCTTCTCAATGTGGCTCTTGACGATGTCCATCCCGACGCCACGGCCGGAAACGTCGCTGACGACCGCTGCCATAGAGAACCCCGGCCGGAAAATCAATTCGACCGCTTCCGGCTCCGACAAATACGAAGCCTCCTCTTGCGTAATTACACCTTTGGCCATCGCGGAAGCTTTGACTTTCTCCGCGTGGATTCCGGCTCCATCGTCTTCCACGTAGATGACGACCTGGTTATCTTCATGAGCAGCCCGTATGGTTAGCGTCCCTTTCGGCGATTTGCCGGCTGCCTCGCGCACCCCGGGAGCCTCGATGCCATGGTCTACCGCATTTCGAATTAAATGGATCAACGGATCGGCAATTTCTTCAATCAGCGTCCGGTCGAGCTCGGTATCCTTTCCTTCGATGACCAGCTCGATTTCTTTGCCCAAATCCCGCGACAGATCGCGAATCATCCGCGGAAACCGGTTAAAGAGCTGCTCAATCGGAAGCATCCGGGTCTTCATCACGCTCTCCTGCAAATCTCCGATAATTCGCGATAAATGGTCGGAAATATGCCCCAGTTCCTCCACCGAGTCATCCGTAAACCGCCTTCTCTGGATACGTTCTACTTGATGAATCCGGGTTTGGTCAATGACCAGTTCACCGACCAGATTCATTAAATGCTCCAGCCGCTCGACATTAACTCGAATCGTCTGCTGCTTGGTCTTTGCAGGAGAGGAAGCATCCTCTTGCCCCGCCGTTTTAGGAGCGGATAACACCGGAGAAGGCTGAACGAGCTCGATTTCTTCCGTGGATACGGGCTCGATCCGCACCGTTTCCACATCCATTAAATCCATGGTTAGTGCCCGCAGTTCTTCCCGGTTGCGTTGGCCCGCATGGAGGTAGGCGATCTCGGTCGGTTCCGAGCTATGCTCCTCCATATCTTCCAGCTCCGGATGGGTATATAACACTTCGCCCCACTCGGCCAGACTGGACTGAATCACAAAGGCCCGCGCGCCCTTGATCGGGCAGGAGCTTGAAATCCGAACAAAGATCCAGTTTACCTGCCGGCCCTGATCCTGGCATTCACTTACTTTGAGCCGGGTATCGAGTAAAAGAACCGGCTTTACGGAACTCGTCCGCAAAGGGGCGGATTCCATTTTGTCAGCCACCGGTTGAACCGGCGAAACAGCTTGTTCGACTCCTTGCCTCACCTCTTCCGCCCCGTTTGCAAAACTATGCAATTCCTGAACACAGGCAGAGATATCGATCCCTGTGCCGCCTCCGCCGTCCACGATGTCTAATTTCAGCAGCTTCAGGTGATCTAAGGCATGGAATAAGCGATCGATCAAGGCTCCGGTTACGGCACGTTTTCCGCTTCGGACCAGATCCAGCAACTGCTCCATCTCATGGGTCAACTGCTTCATTACATCAAAGCCCATGGCCGCCGAGGAACCTTTTAGCGTATGCGCCGCGCGGAACAAGCTCTGCACGACGCCATGGGAATTCTCTTCCCGCTCCAGCTTCAGTATTTCCTCATCCATCAATTGCAGCTGTTCTTCAAGCTCCTCCAGAAAAACCTCTCTATATTCAGATAGCACGACAATATGCCTCCTTATTCATGCAAAAGAACTTCATCCAGCCTCAAGATGCCGACCAGCCCGCTCTCTGCAAGCCCGATTCCCGTGAAAAAGCTCCCTTGTACGCCTCCAACCCGCTCCGGGGGAGGTTGAATATCGAAAAACGTCGTCACCTTGTTTACCCGGTCGACGACAATGCCGACCGCTTCTTCTTGATGATGAATGACAACGATCCGGCTGCTTTTGGTATATTCCGCTTCGTTACTGCCGAATAAACTGCGCAGACTGATTACGGGAACGATCCTTCCCCGCAGATTGATGACACCCTTAACATATTCCCTGACATTCGGGATGGCGGTAATTTCCTGGATTTTGATAATCTCATGTATATCCTGAATCCGGATCGCGTATTGCTCTTGTTCAATTCCAAATTCAACGTACTGCTCTTGACCGCTTACCTGCATGTTTCCACCTCCTGCGTAATCAGACTTTAAACGCCGCTACCATGCGGTTTAATTCATCGGCAAGTTCGGCTAAAGCCCCTGCAGTCGATGCCGTTTCCTCACTGCTTGCCGCTGTCTCTTGCGTCGCTGCCGAGATGTTCTCGATCGCGGCCACGACATCGCTCGATTGGGCTGCCTGCTCTTCGCTCGCCGCCGCTATCTCCATCACCCGGCTCGCCGATTCGCTTACCATGGCAACAATATGGTCAAAAGCTTCTCCGGATTGCTCCGTGGAGAGCACTCCTACTTCCACTGCCTTAACGGTTTCCGCCGTGTTGTTCTGCATACCTTTAATAATGCCTGTAATCTGCTTCGTCGCTGCCCCGCTCCGTTCCGCCAATTTACGAACTTCATCCGCCACGACGGCGAAGCCTCGTCCCTGATCTCCTGCGCGGGCCGCTTCAATGGCGGCATTCAGTGCCAGCAGATTGGTCTGTTCCGCGATATCGTCAATAACCTCAATAATCTCGCCGATCCGGATCGAGTCTTCTTCCAGCCGGAGCACCTGACGGCTTACCGAATTCATTTCCTCCATGGAACGCCCTACTACCGCTCCGCCTTCACTGGCGACCGTCGCGGTTTTGTTCGCCAATTCCGAAGCCGAAGCCGCGCTGGCTGCTACCGAGTTGATCGCGCCGGACAATTCCTTGAACAATTCATTGATCGTTTGGACCGCATACGCCTGGTCACCGCTGCCCGAGGCCAATTCTTGGGCTCCCGCGGAAATCTGCTGCGAGGCGGCAGCGACCTGAGAGGCATTTGCATTAACTTGGCCAAGCATCGATTTCATGCTTTGCGTAATCTCCTGGAACCCCCGGCTTAGGACGCCGATCTCATCATGTCTGCGCAAGACCTGTTCCGGCAAATCTTTCGTAAAATCACCGCGGGCCATATATTCGCCGATATCCACCACCAGCTTAAGCGGCTTCACTATGCTGTTGGTGAGTAAGACAACTACGAGGCCTAATACTAGCAACGTGAGCAAACCGGCAATAATAATGATGGTCAAAACCCGGTCCGAATCGGCTGTGATCTCTTTCAAGGGAACCACCGTAGCTACCGACCAAGGAGTTTCGGTTTGGCCCACCGCAATCGGTGTGTAAATAAGATAAGTCTCATTCCAAATATACGTGTATGAGGCACCCTTTCTGATGAAATCCAAGGTTTCCGTATTCGCATCCGGGAATGCCTCTTTCAAATTTTTGCCGATGATGCTCTTATCCGGATTCGTCACGACGGTACCTGTGTTCGAATAAATATGGGCGAAGCCGGTCGTATACAGCTTGAATTGGTCCATCATGTTCTGAAGATACTCCAACTCGATGTCTATTCCGATAACACCTACCACGGAGCCATTTTCTTTAATCGGAACAATAAGCGACGTCATCATGACATCCTTTCCGTTAATCGAATAATTGTAAGGATCCAGGATAACCTCTTTTCCGCTGTTTTTCGCGAGGTCATAGAACCCGTTTTCTCCTTCAATATCCGAAGCTTGAAGCGCGCTTAGCTCTAGTCCGTTCTCTGTCCGTTTCCAATAAGGAACGGATCTTCCGAGCTCATTTGAACCCGTGGCCCCCCGGAACTCCGCGTCCTTGCCGTCAAAAGCGTTAGGTTCCCAAATCGCCCAAGCTCCAATATAAGAAGGGTTATTCTCTACAGCTCTTCTCAGCATGGTATTCTGTGCTGTTCGATTCGCCGTTTGGGTCTGCTTCAAACTCTCCACGGATTCAGCCAAATTACGGGCTACCGCAATCGCATTCTCGAACTCCAGCTGCACAGTCGCGCCAATTTTCTCACCCGAGGTTTTCGATAAAGACATCGCAGTGGATATCGCTTCATTTCTCGTTGTTACCCCTATAAACGTAAGCATGATTCCCAGCAGAATGACGACCGACCCCAAAATGATAACCAGCATACGGGTCCTTAATTTCATGGAAAATCGGGATTTTGTTATTTTCACCATCGTCGCCACCTAACTATGAATTCACTTTAAACACCGATACGGTATGGTTCAATTCTTCCGCCAGACCTGCAAGAGATTGCGCCGCCGAAGCCGTTTCTTCGCAACTGACCGCCGATTCCTCCGTCACCGCCGAAATATTCTCGACCGCCGCCATCACTTCCGCAGATTGAGCAGCCTGCTGCTGACTTGCTGCTGCAATCTCCGTTACTTTGCCTGCGGACTCGTTAATTTTTGTAATGATGTGTTCAAAAGCTTCCCCTGTCTGCTTGGTGAGGGTCACTCCGTCGCGAGTGGCCTTGACGCTTTGGCGCGTATTTTCCTGCATTCCTTTAATAATATCGGTAATCTGCTTGGTAGCTTCCCCGCTTCGCTCCGCCAATTTCCGGACTTCGTCCGCTACTACGGCGAAGCCCCGGCCCTGATCTCCCGCACGTGCGGCTTCAATCGCTGCGTTCAGAGCAAGCAGGTTAGTCTGTTCGGCAATATCATCGATCACTTCAATGATTTCACCAATCAGGTTCGAATCCTCTTCCAGCTTGGCCACTTGCACATTGATCTGATTGATGCCTTCGACGGAGGAACGGACGACTTTCCCGCCCTGCTCTGCGATGTTCATCGTATCGTCCGAAATATCCGAAGCTTGTTCGGCAATCCGGGCAACCGCATGCGTTGCGGCGGACAATTCTTTAAACAGTTCGTTAATCGTTTGGGCGGCATGGGCCTGTCCTGCGCTGCCCCCGGCAATCTCTTCCGTGCTTGCGGATATTTGCTGAGCGGCAGCAGATACGCCTTCCGCGGTGGTAAGAACCCCGCCTACGATGCCGCGCAGGCTCAGAATCATATCATTCGTCGATGAGGTAAGCCGACCGATCTCATCCTTCGAGTTCACTTCCGTCGTTTCGGTTAAATCGCCCTTGGACACTTTATCAACCAGTTTAACGACACGGTGAAGCGGATTGGATATACTGCGCGAAAGAATTACGCTGAATGCGATACCGAGCAAAACCGATATGACCAGTATAATAAACGTGATATTTCGCGAATCCAGATACAACTGGTCCGCCTGATCGTTGCGTTCCTCCGCAAGCTCTACGTTCACCGCAACCAATTGTTCGATGATTCCCATGACCGTATCTCCGCTCTTGTCGAGTTCTCCCCTCAGCAGCGCGAAAAACTCATCGGTCTTATTCTCAAAAATCAGCGCTTTGGCCTCGTCCAAATCCTGCTTAAAGGCGTCCCACGCCGGGTTGAGGGTTGCCAGGAGTTCCTCTTCCCTGCTGGTCAACTCGGTAGATTGATATCGCTTGATATTGCCCTCCACTTCATCGATGAAGCTATCGATTTTCTGATTGTAGTCATCCCTGACCGCCTTGCTTTCATCCATGATTTCCATATCGCGGATATTCACTCGAATTCTCTGATACAGCCCCGAGGCGGCAGATATATCCCGAATCGTCACCAGATTGTTGTCATACATGTCGGACATGCTGTCGCTCAGTTTATCAATGCTGTTCAATCCAAAGTACCCTATGAACACCAATAAAGCGGCCATAAGAAAAAAACCAAAGTATAACTTTACCGATATTTTCAAGTTCCGAAACCATCCCATCGTTATCCCTCGCTATCTCTGTCATTAATTTGTTCCAATTCTGCTTCAAGATGTTCCAAAATCCGCTCTAAATCTTCCCCTGATAAACGATCGCCATGATGAACCCTGATGAACTTCATTTCTCTTACCACCTTCATTTTTCTAAGCCCCTATTGCTTTTCGTATGGATTCCAGAACCCGCTCCTCTTGAAACGGTTTGACGATAAAGTCCCTGGCTCCGGCTTGCAAGGATTCCACAACCATCGTCTGCTGTCCCATAGCCGAACACATAATAATTTTCGCTTCCGGATCAATTAGCTTGATCTGCCTGACTGCCTCTACCCCTTCCATTACCGGCATCGTGATGTCCATGGTCACCAGATCGGGCGACAGGGCACGATACTTTTCTACCGCGTCCTGCCCATTCTCGGCTTCACCCACAATCTCATATCCGTTTTTGCTCAAAATGGTTTTTAACATTAAACGCATGAAAGCCGCGTCATCAACAACCAGAATTTTAGTCATAATGAATCCTCCTAAGCTTGTAACAATAAAATGGTGTTCACCGGGCCGATGGCTTCCAAATGAACCGTAACCCGAATACCGCGACTAAACCCGTACATCTGAAGCTTTCCTACCATCACTGTCGGCGGAGTAATATCGATATGTCTTCCGCGGTTCGACAAAAGCGTGGACGTATTCCCGGCAATCATATTCGCCATCTCCCCGACGAAACTGTGGAGCATTTCTCCTTCCAGCGGCATGCCGTACATACTCTGGCTCAGATTAGAGAATATCCGGCCCTCTCCTTCTATAATCAGGCGTCCTTCCATGTCTCCAACAATGCCTACCAGCACGCCGATGTCACTTTGTATCAAAGTTTGCTCGAATAAATGGGGAGCTTCGACTTGCATAGGACGACTAAACACATGCTTTATCGATTCTATGGCGCTGTTCAGTAAATCTGTTGCCCCGTCATACTTTTGCACTAAACCAAATCCTTCCTTGTGTGATTAATGTCCTATTTTTTTAGTACCATCATCATATATGCACGGAGAAGTACGGTAACCGAAAAAGTATTGCGGGAGCCCGCAAAAATTTTGCGGAATTATGTAGATTATTGTAGTTTGATGTCGAAAAACAGCAAAAAGAACACCTTTCGGCGTTCTTTATGGAAACGTCTATGCTATTGACTCACGGGTCTTTAGACCTAAGTTTTAACTCGAGGGCTTTGAGAAGTCCGAGTCGGACAACAAGCCTAGCGTCTTCGCCTTCATGGCGGCTTCAATCCGGGATTTAACCCCTAACTTATGAAACAAACTGGTCAGGCTATATTCCAAGGACCGTTGGCTTACCAGTATATTTTCGGCGATCGCTTTATTGCTTTTCCCCCTGGCGATTTGTTTCAAAATATCATATTCCTTATGGGTAATGACGCCCGTGTCCTGGCCGCCTGTCTTTTCCGTCTCCTGCCCGGATGCTCTCCTCAATTGTCGGACCAGGGACAGAGGCAGCACCGCTTCCCCACGGAGAGCGCAGCGTACGGCAGTCACAAGCTGTTCCTTATCCGCCGTTTTTAGCACAAAACCCGATATTCCCGCCTCCATCATGAGGTTGAAATGGTTCGTAAATTCAAATCCGGTGTAGATCAAGATCACCGCCTCCGGTACTATGGTAATAATTTGCTTGGCCAGGTCAATTCCGTTCATCTTCGGCATATGAAGATCGAGCAGCATTAGATCGTAATGATTATGCCGGACCAGTTCCATCGCCTTTTCTACGGTTTCCGCGATCGCCACAACGATATCCCCTTCTTGTTCCAGCAGTACTTTAGTGCCTGCCATGACCGAAGGATGATCATCCACGAGCAAAATATGGATCATCACTGTACCCCCCTTGTTCCTGTCTTATTCGTTACCGGGCCGGAATGGAAATGGTGATGGATAGCCCCTCTTCCGAAGATGAGCTGAACTCAATATGTCCATCCATGCTGCGGACCCGCTCTTTCATCCCGTAAATCCCCATGCTGTTAAAGGTATGAGTTGTCTCCCCGACATCCATTCCGACTCCGTTGTCCTCATAATGCAAATAGATGTGGTCGCCACCAGAATATAATTTTATCGTTACCAGTGAGGCGTCGGAGTGTTTGGTCGCGTTGGCCAGCATTTCTTGAACGATCCGATATAACCCGATAATGATGTCATCGTGGATCACGAGCCCAAGATTGGAGTAATCGAATTGGATTGCGTAATTCGTTCGCAGTTGCGCAAATTCAAACAAGGTTTCCAGGGAGCGTTCCAGCCCCTCCTCCTTCAATAGCGGAGGTCTTAATTCATTACACGTAATTCTTATCTGGTAAATGACGTCAAGCAGCCCTTGCTCGATTTCAGACAGTTGACACCGGTACTGGGACGGAAGCTCCGGATCCGCCGTGATCTGGTTCAATTTGCGGTACCAGACGATCTGCTCCTGGAGCGCCGCATCATGAAGATCCTGCGATAAACGTTTCCGTTCATTTTCGGATAGATGAAATATAAACCTCAACAGCCATTGCGGCATTATTCTTCCGGATGCCAACATGTCTATATCCCGCTTTAAATCCTCAATAACCCGGAAATTATCATATAAAACGCTGACGTAGCGCGAGAGCGTCTCAAGCCAAACCTTTTGAGCCTGAACCAGCAGCAACGGCGAACTCTCCCCCACGCAAAGAATCCGGCTTTCCCCGTTGACTTCCCCGATTTTGACATAGTGTCCATCCAGCGTATCGATCAACCGGCATATAGGAAGCCTGTCGGCTCCATGTTCCCGGATACTTAGCAGCACATCATCCGGGATGTCCTTCCCGCCGTGTGTCACAACGGTCAGCCCATCCGGGCCCGCCTTCATCAGGCTGATTTTGCCTGTCCCAAGTACCTGACGCACTTCCCTCACCAGCCGGCTGTTTAATTCATCCACCTTAACCACGCCGAATAGATCCGATGAAAATTGATCCAGGCTGATTTGGAGCCGGAAATACCTGTCTTCGCTTTGCCGGATCAGTTGCTCGGCATTCCACCGCTCTTTCTCCGCTTTCTTGCGTGAAGTGATATCCCAGGCCAAAGTCATCGCCGCTCCCTGACCCAGATGAGGGAGCGGCGTGGTAATCGCCTCGACTTCAATCACGTTGCCGTTCAGGCAAACGACCTTGTGCTGAGTCATCGGGGTGCTCCCAAACTCAGGGTCCAGCTCCGTTTCGCAGGTCATGACCTCCTCGTAGATCTCCTGGCCCAGTATGTCCCAATATGCGAGCCCAATGATCTCGCTCTTATCCTTCGCCCCATATAACGCAACGCTTGCGGGATTAGCGTACGTGAATTTCTTATCTCGATGAAGAAGAATCGCGATCGGAGACAGCTCGACCAGTTGGCGGTTGAATTCCTCACTGGCCAGCAACGCGCGTTCCGCCTGCTTCCGGGAGGTAATATCCTCGAAGACGATTTCAACCGTCGAGTTCGTATTGTCGAAAATTCCGATAACCACGGCATCAAATTTCTCTCCGTTTACCCGCACTAGAGCCATCTCCTTAGGCGGAAGAGAGCCTGCCTCCATCAAATCCGCGAATAGCGCTCTGCACCATTCCACATCTTCTTCGATTACCCAGTCCCAAGGCGTCGTCCCGATGATATCCGCAAGATCCCTTGCCCCAAGAATCCGCATACCTGCCGGATTTACATAGACAATCATTCCTTTATGACATAGCGCGATCGCAACCGGGGACAGCTCCACGAGCCTCCGGTACCGTTCCATGGTTTCTTTCAGGGCCACTTCTATCTTTTTGCGTTCCGTAATATCGTAAAAAACGTGTACCGTCGTCTCCATATGCGCATCGTAAATGCCGATGACCTCCGCGTTCACCACTTGCCCGTGCCGACCGATTACCTCGTACTCCAGGGCCGCCCCAAACTCGTTCTCCGCGATAAAAGAGACCCTGTTCCGTGCCTTGTTCCATTCATGCGGCGGCAGAATCCGGTATATTTCCTGCCCAACGATCTCCTCCAGCGTATCGACGCCCATTAACCGCAGACCTGCCGGATTTACATAAACGAATCGTTCGTCTTTCTGTACGATCATCGGATGCGGCGAGATCTCGATCAATCTGGAGAAGCGCTCCTCGCTTTCCTGCAATTCTTGCTCCGCTTTCCTCTTGCCGGTAATATCCAGCACCATCCCGTCGAGCCGGGCCAGATTACCGGATTCATCGAGGGTAGGGATAATCCGGACCTCTACCCAGCGGATCTCCCGATTGACGTGAATAATCCGGTATTCGCTGGTATCCGCCTCCCCTCGACGCAGACCTGCGGCTACGGTACGGAAATGATGGATGTCGTCCGGATGAACAATGTTTTCCCAAGCCATTTTACTATTAAAATTATCCGGGCTATATCCCGTAATCGTTATGAATGCTCTCGACGTAAACACGACGCTACGCGATTGATCATTATAAGACCAGGTGCCTACGTCAATATTATGAAGCATATTTTCAAGCAGGCTGATCCGTTGATCCGCCTCATCCAGCGCCTTGCGGTATTGACCGATGCGCTTTCGAAACCATGCAATCACCGTATACAACGCGAGTAGAAAAATAAGAATAAGAAATCCAAAGATAAAATTGTTCAAGTCGGCCTCCCCTTTACTCTCTGATGACTTCAATCCGACGGGACAACTAACTTTTCGTGACTACTTATAAATTGTATATCGGTCTGGGGCCCTGAATTGCTAATATTGTCAGGTTAATAAAGAGAATAGAAAATTATGGGTTTTTCTTACATATTTTTCGTTAACATTCAAGCGCTCGTTTGAATATGATAAGCAAAAGTCGTATAATGCACTTAAACAATCAAATCATCATTTGAATATAAAATTTATCAAAGCGCGAAAAGAAGGTGAAACCTCGGATGAGGACTAATATGGAAACGGAATGGGGAAAGGAATTAAATTTGGAGGCCGATCTTATTACGAACGATGAGATTTGCGAGCATGGCTGCGGGAATACCGCCCGGACGGAACAGCTGCGCCAAAGCCTGCGGGAAGACGACATTCTGGGCATGGTGCAAATATTTAAAGCACTCTCTGATCCCAATCGGATGAAAATCGCCTATTTGCTGCTGCGGGGACAGGAATGCTGCGTATGCGACATTGCCGCGGTCCTGGGCAGTTCCGTAGCTACGGCTTCCCATCATCTGCGCCAATTAAAGCTGATGGAAATCGCAAAATCGCGTAAAGAAGGGAAGAACGTATTCTATTCTCTGAAAGACCATCATATCGAGACTCTCATCACGATGACATTGGAACACCAGAAGGAGAGGAACGACCATGAATAGACCCGATTCAGCTCCTAAAACCGCCGGTCGGCAAGAGACCCGCAAAGAATATAAGGTTCAAGGCCTGTCCTGCGCCAATTGCGCCCGCGAAATGCAGGAAGAAATACAAAAGCTGGAGCATGGCCATGACGCGGCGTTATTGTTTAACAGCAGCCGGTTGCTGGTCCGGCCGGAAATTGATATGCAGCGGGTGCAGCGAATTTTGAGCAGCGATGGAGCCTCGCTGCTGTCTTCTGCCCCATCGCAGGAATATAACGGACAAGACCATCATCATGGGGAAGGGAGTCATAATCACGGGGCGGAGCATGGGCAGGAACACGACCATCATCATGGGGATGGGCACGGTCATGCTAGCGGGCATGACCATGTCGAGAGCCGCGGACACGGACATAGCCATGGACATAGTCACGGTGAAGGCGAAGGCCGGATCGGCCAGTGGCTGCTCACCGTCTCCGCCTTGCTCTATGCCGCAACGTTTATTATAGATACGCGGCTACCCGATAACGCCATTATTCTAATGTACATTGCTTCTATTGTTATGAGCGGGTACTCCACTTTTCTGCGAGGACTTCGCAATTTGCTTCGCCTCAAATTCAATATGGATACGTTAATGACCGTAGCTCTGGTCGGCGCCTCGCTGATCGGCGAATGGAAGGAAGCTACGCTCGTCGCCATCTTGTTCGGCCTGAACGAACTGCTGGAAGGCTACGGCATGAGCCGGGCCCGCAAATCGATGGAGGCGCTGCTGGATGCGGCTCCAAAACAGGCCGTTCTAGTCAGGGACGGCCTGGAAGTAACGGTGCCGATCGCGCAGCTTCGGGCCGGGGATGTCGTACTCGTCCGTCCCGGCGAGAAGATCCCGTCGGATGGCTCCGTCCTTGAGGGACATAGCGCCGTGAATGAAGCGGCGATCACGGGCGAATCCATACCCGCGCCGAAAAACCCGGGGGCGCCCGTCTTCGGCGGGAGCGTTAACGCCGAAGGGCTGCTGAAGGTAAGGATCGATAAAGCGTACGAGGACTCCTCGCTTGCCAAGATTATGCATCTGGTGCAGGAAGCCCAGGATACCAAAACACCGACCGAACTGTTCATCGACAAGTTCGCTAAATATTACACGCCGGCCATCATGATCATTGCCGCACTCGTCGTCGTCGTGCCCCCGCTGCTATTCGCCCAGCCGTGGATGAAGTGGCTGTACGAAGGACTGGCGATTCTGATCGTCGGCTGTCCGTGTTCGCTGGTCCTCTCCTCGCCGATTGCGTTGGTCAGCGGAATGACCCGCTGCGCCCGTGCCGGCGTCCTCGTCAAAGGCGGCATCCATCTGGAGCAGCTCGGAAAGATCAACGCTATCGCGTTTGACAAGACGGGCACCCTGACCATGGGACGCCCGGCCGTCATCCGCGAAATCGCCTACGATGCGGGGCGGTTCCATCGCGTCGCCGGCGCAATGGAGACCGGCTCCCTGCACCCGCTAGCCGAAGCGATCGTGCGACATGTGGAGGCACGCGGCCTCACCAGATCCGCCCTTCCGCAACCGGTCGGGCTGACGACCCTTCCCGGAGTCGGCCTGTCCGGGGACATCGGCGGTACGCGGTATTGGGTCGGCAGCGAGGAAGTGCTGGAGCAGCTCGCATTGCCGGCGACCATCCGCAGCCAGGTCACCGGTGACCTGGCCCGCTTGAAAGAGGAGGGCCTCACCGTTGTGCTCGCGGCCGAAAAGGGCCGGGCGCTCGGCTTGTTCGGCCTCGCCGACGAACTCCGTCCGGAGAGCCCGGACGTCGTCGCGCGGCTGCACCGCAGCGGCATTGCCCACACCGTCATGCTGACGGGGGACCATGCCGGATCGGCCCGGAGAATCGCCGACAAAGCCGGCGTCACGGACTGGTATGCGGGCCTGCTGCCGGAGCAAAAGGTCGAGCGGATTCGCGACCTTTCCGCCCGCTGGAACGTGGCGATGGTCGGCGACGGCATCAACGACGCTCCCGCCCTCGCGACTTCGAGCCTCGGCATCGCCATGGGTAAGGGGACGGACAGCGCCGTGGAAACCGCCGATATTGTACTCATGCAGGATCATCTCGGCAAGCTTCCCGGCGCGATCACGGTCGCAAGGCAAGCCAGCCGGGTGATCCGCTGGAATATCGGCATCTCGCTGACCCTGAAGCTGATTGCCCTCCTGCTGACGATTCCCGGTTGGCTCACGCTATGGATTGCCGTCATGTCCGATATGGGGGCGACCATCCTCGTGACCTTGCTGGGACTAACGGTCCTGCTCGGCAAGGATAAGTAGGAGAGTGCCTGCCGCATGACGGAGACCGCTCCTTCGTGCTAACGAGTTCCCATGCGTTGCTACGCCACCTATTGCGGTTCACCGCCACTCAGGGTATACACAACCTGAGTTCCGTTTCGCCAAGCGGTTCATTAACTGGAAAACATCCAGTTAATTTCTCTCCACGCCACTAATTTGTTCATTTAACTGGAAATTCTACAGTTCATTCAGCCCTTAAAGCGTCAACTGCTGCTCTAGGGCCCAAATAACTGGAGGTTTTCCAGTTATTTTTTCTATATGCCGGATTTCCAGCAAATTAGCTGTAGGATTTCCATTTATTTGGACACCCTCTCCACTTATTACCAACTTTATCTATATAACCACAACTTTTCCTAGGCTTGAAGCGTTCATCTAGGTGTAAAGGAGGCTTTTCAAATGAAAAATTCGAAATCCACCGCCGCAAAGGCTGCAGCCGTGGCACTGGTTCTTACCGTCACGATGGCCTCGGGCAGCATCCCCTGCCTGTCGCCGAATCCTGCAGCTGCCGCAACCGATTCAGTGAATCAAAAAGCTACTGTCATGCTGGAACATAAGCCCTTCAAACAATCCGGACAACTTTATGTCCCCTTGAGAGAAGTAGCCGCACTCTTCGACCTTCAACTTACTTATAACCATGCAACCAAATCCTTGGAACTCACCGGAGTCACCCAGTATGCCAAACTGAAGGCGGGCAACGCAAGCGCCACGGGTAAAAACAATGTTGTCGTCTCGCTCGGCGCTCCCGTACTGATTAAGCAAGGCATCACTTATGTACCGGCTTCCCTTTTTGCCAAGCTGTTCGGAATTTCAATCACTCCGTCCGGCAAACAGGAGATCACGTTTGTTTATTCCTCCAAATACGTAATGGCTCAAGCTGAAGGCAAGCTGTTTTGGCTAAACCGCGAAAAAGGGGTATTGTATATGGGCACAAGCGGCCGGCTTCCTGCCCGGGCCGGGTCCATTAATGTAGAACATCCCGATTTACTGTGGATGGACGCTCATAAAATCAACGACTCCACCTATGTGACGAGTATTTATAATAGCTATGGAGAGCCACATATCTTCGATGGACGATACCGGGCCATTTTGCACAACGGTTCAATCATCCGTCAGGCAAGCATGTCCTACGGCGGACCTTCGAGCATTCATTTGGAAAAGGATGTACTCACCTACGACGGCAAGATCATCCTGAACAACGGGCAAACCGCCGAACTCGTTACGCCGGATGGAAAGGTTGCCGACATAATCGATCTGGAGAAAATCGGCGGTCCGGACGACGTTTACAGCCTGGAAGTCATGGAGTCGGATTTCCTGCTGATCCGCCCGTACTCCACGGGGACGCTGCTGCTGGTCGACCGAAGTTCGGGCGAAGCGACGTCCATCTACCTCAGCATGCTGGATAAAGCCAGCATCGACCGGATTCAAAACGATGAGTTCGGCATTGGTGACGGACTGAAGTATACCGGCCGTACCGGAGATCGGTTGAACTTCAAATGGCAGCTGCCCAACTTAAGCTCCGAGGCCGTCACAAAAACCTACGACCTGTCCAAGAAGACTACAACACCATAAAAGCCAATTCTCAAAAAAACAGCGGGACATGCGCTTGACGCGCGTGTCCCGCTGTTTTCATGTTACCCGCTATTATGCCCGGTATGGATCATTCCGACTCCAGGACCGTTTTCAACTCATCGGAGGAACGGTCCCACCATTCCCGGTTCGTTTCAATCAGCAACTTTTTGAGCGCGCCTCTTTGTTCGGCCGACAAACCGTCCAGGATGAACCGGCGCTTCAAAGCATAGTCCATTTTATTGACGTGATCGGCAAGGATTTTCCACCCGCGGCGCGCCTCGGTATCGATCCACATTTCGCAAGCGGTCATGCCTCCATAAAATTGTCCTTCCGGGGAGCGGTCCACCGCTACCCAAACGACCCATACTTGGCGGCCGGCCGGGACGTCATCGCGGTTAATGGAGAACTTGATCCCTTTCTCAACCTTACTCTTGGCATGCATCGCACCGATATCGATATAAGCCTCATCCCCGTCAATAATGACCGGAGACATGCTGTTCAGGTCGATGGAGCCGGCCCCGAACCCTTTGTGCTTGCTCTTCTCTTCATTGCTGATAATGTTCAGTGCGAATATCTTCTTGCCTGTCTTTTGCGATTCCGGATTGTTGTTATCCATAATTCCCTCCCAATTTATCCCTAAGTAAAATGTCTATGGCAAGCGGCGAGTAAGCCGCCGATTTCGCTTTCCGCAGAGGCTTTCCGAGGCGCGGATCGGTTTAATTTAATTTTAGCTAATAATCTCCCAAATGCAAACATATACATGCTGTAGATGCTTGTCAACGGGAGGTATCCATTGTATGACCCGACGAACTTTATTCTTCGGCATTTCCATTCTGGCCCTCTGCCTCATCGCCGGTACTATCCGGTACACCCTGAGTTTAGGGCCATCAAATCAATCTTCGTTCGCGCCCGATAAGGCCAAGCCCCCAGTAACCGTCAAGAGCGGGGCCACCGCCCCCCTGGCCGAAAGCATTCAGCAGCCGACCGCGGAGATCCTCAGCGACCGGGTCACCGAGTACCATATTCAAGTCAAGCTTAATGAAGATAACAACACTTTGACAGGTACGGAAACGCTGACCTGGACCCACCCTGGGAAAAAAGCCGTCAATGAGCTCTACTTGCACTTATATCCTAATGCCTTTGCCTCGGCGGACTCTACGTTCATGAGGGAATCCGGCGGCAAACTGCGGAGCGACGTCATGCCGAAGGACGGTTGGGGGGCGATGGAATTGACTGAAATCCGGACCACGGACGGCATTTCCCTGCTTCACCGGCTTCAATTCGTTCAACCGGATGACGGGAATACCCATGACAAAACGCTCGCCAAAGTTCGCTTGCCGGTCACGGTCCGCGGCGGAGAAAGCGTGACCCTAAAAATTAATTTTACTGTGAAACTCCCTAAAATATTTGCCCGTATGGGCACGTCCGGCGACTTCGTGATGGCGGGGCAATGGTTTCCGAAGCTGAGCGTGTATGAACCGGCCGGGACGCGCAGCCGAACAACGGAAGGCTGGAATCTGCACCAGTATCACGGCAACTCCGAATTTTACTCCGATTTCGGAATTTACAGCGTCAATATTGATGTACCCGAGACGTACACCGTGGCCGCGACCGGGTTCCAAACTAAACCGGCCGTGCGGAAAGACGGGCGCAAATCAGTCCAATTTTATGCCGACGATGTCCATGATTTCGCCTGGTCCGCCTCTCCCGATTTCGTATACGCGGAAGAGCCGTTCTCTTCGGCAGAGGTACCGGGCGTACGAATCAAACTCTATCTGGATCCGGCTCATAAAGATTTGAAAGAGCGATATTTTTATGCAGCCAAGGTAGCTCTTTCGAATTTCAGCAAGTGGTATGGCCGCTATCCGTATTCCACCCTGTCCGTGGTCGTCCCGCCCATCGGCGGAAACGGCGCCGGAGGCATGGAGTACCCGACGCTGGTCACCGCATTCGGCGCAGGCAGCGACTCCCCGGGTTATGACGAATTGGAACGCACGGTCATTCATGAGATCGGGCACCAATTTTTCTACGGGATGATCGCCAGCAATGAATTCGAGGAAGCCTGGTTGGACGAGGCCTTCACTTCCTATGCCGAAGATAAGTTAATGGAGCAGGAATTCGGCATCGCTCCGAATCTACCCATTCAGGCTGCGCTTATCTCTTCCCCGGCTTCCCTGACCCTGCCGTCCTGGAAGTACGGTTCCGGGGACGTCTACGCCAAGAATGCTTATTATCGCGGCAAGTTGGTCCTGCTCGATATCGAACGCCAGGTCGGTGCGAAAACCATGAAGCGGATCCTTTATAACTACAGCCAAAGGTTCAAGTTCAAGCATCCGACCACCGCCGATTTTCAGCGAATTATTGAACAGACGACGGGTAAGAGCTGGAAATCTTACTTTAATCAATATGTATATGAAGGAAAAATGGCGGATTTCTCCGCAGACCGGATTACCGTGACTCCCCTTACCCAAAAAGGCGGCACTATTTACGAATCGACTGTGCAAATAAGCCGCAAGGGAGGAACCAGTTCCAAAATACCGCTGCTCTTCAGCTTTAAAGACGGTCATACGACCAGAAAAGTCTGGAACGGCGAAGGCGATACCATTCAAATGAAGTTGCAATACAAAGAACCGCTGGATTGGGTGCAAGTTGACCCCGACTTTTCACTGGTGCTGGAGAACAAGCATATCAACAACTACATGAAATCCGAAATTGACGAGCCGGTTAACACCCGTTCCACCTTAAGCATCGTCAAACTGCTGGAGACCCTGCTTGGAACTCTTGTGTATTAGGCTGGCTTATAAAACCAAGCGGATGCTTTCGAAGCTATTTTGTTCGAAGCCACATAAAAGTTGTAACGCTAACAAAACAAGCCGATGCTTACGAGGCCAGTTTTGTTCGAAGTTATTTCATAGTTGTAACGCTCACAAAACTTTTAGGAGGGAAAGTTATGACCTATGTACGAAATGGATGGGGGCTTGTCAGGAGCCAGTTTCCCTCTGTGATCATCCTGTTCCTGTACCAGTTGCTCTGGGGATTGTTTCTGTACCGGCTGGTCAGTTCGGCGGTTACCGCCGTGCTGTCCAGGTACCCCGAATCCCCTCCGAACCAACTGAACCGGATCCTTTATCTGATCGAAGGCCAATTTGAGCTTAAGCATAATCCGGCAATCCATCAATATTTTTGGCTGCTACTTGGGATGGTGGTCCTTCGACTCTTGTTGACGCCGCTGCTGCAGGCCGGCATTCTCTACAGTCTGGTACCTGCCGACGCCCGCGCATCCGGTTTCCCTCTCTTTCGTGGGATGAAAGAATTTTGGAAGCCCGTCACCCTCTTTTTCCTGTTGGAGCTCGCGCTTTTAGCCTTACCGGGATTTTGGCTCGTTCCGGAATTGTACGCCCTGGCGCTCCGGCTGATTCCAGCCGGCGACAGGCTTGTCCCGATCCTGATCATCTGCGGGGTTATCCTGGGCTGGGCCGCTTATGGCTGGCTTATGCGACAATTGTTGCTGTTTGCCCAGTTTGGCTACCTCTTTAAAACCGGAGTCTGGGGTTCGCTGATGGTAAGCTTAAAATACCTTTTGCCGGGGATTGCCATCTCCCTGATTCTCGGCGCTTCCGGAGCGGCCCTGTTCCTACTGTTCGGTACTGTCTCATGGATTTGGACCGGGTTGCTTGCCCTCATATTGCAACAATCCTATCCTTTCTTCCGTAGTCTATTTCAAATTTGGACCCTAACCTCTCAATATCAGCTATGGCATACCAAGACACAAAAAAGTTAAATTTTTTTAATTTTTATCATCCCTTATGCCACAAGGCCTCCGCGCTTATACGGAGGCCTTTCCCTACGTTTTCCCCTCTGAATCTTGCTAAATAACCATTGCCAAAATATACTTGCCTTTGTTACAATAACAGCAGCACAATTTCAGTAACAGTTTTGTAATTATTTTTGTTACTATTAGCAGGAGTTTTCTGCTGAGTGTTGAATATGTAAGAAGCCAGATGTAAATTACAGCCGAATTCCCTTCGCGGGGAACGGGGGAACCACTTTGGGTGAATTGATCTCGCAAGAGAGGGATCATAGGGGACCTTCAACCGAATCCTTAAGCTAACCTCGTAGGCATTGGAAGGAGCATTTCCTTGAAGAAACAGTTAACCGTAGCAGCAGTAAGTCTTGCACTACTTTTCTCCATCGGAACTGGTAGCGCTTTCGCGTCGGATTCCAAACTGGATGGCGTGATCGACAAAGCCCTGGGAACCGAGTATGTTTCCGGTGGAACTACTACCTCAGGCTTCGACTGTTCGGGATTTACTATGTATGTCTTCTCGAAAATCGACATTAAATTACCACACCAATCAGGCTCCCAATACAAAATGGGAACCGCAATTGAGAAAGATCAACTAATTGCCGGCGACCTGGTGTTCTTCAACACTTCAGGCAAGGGCATTTCTCATGTCGGTGTTTACGTCGGCGACGGCAAGTTTGCTCATGCTTCCTCTTCCAAGGGCGTAGTCATCAGCAAATTAAGCGAAAAGTATTATGTCGAGCGTTATGTTGGCGCGAAACGTATTATGAGCACTGACAAGTATGAAGAAGTGACCGGTGACGTTCAGGAACACGATGAAGTAGAATAATACCAGTCAAGCCCGCAGTGATTCTTTATGGAATCAACTTCTGCGGGTTTTTTTTATTTACGGGCAACCTTCCTAGGAACCATTACCCGGTTCTGACCGGCATAAACAGGACAAATTAACTTATTTATTCAAAAATGCCGAAACAAACTTGCCAAGTCCGGCTGGCCTTGGTAAAATAACCAGAGTAAATAGTAACAACTTTGTAATTTCTGTCGTAACGTCGTATTTTTCGGGTGCATTCAACTTAGAATAGCCGAATTCCCGGCACCCGGGAGACGGGGGAACCATTTTGGGTGAATTGATCTCGCTACATAAGGATCATAGGGAACCTTCAACCGAATCCTCAAGCTAACCTCGCAGGCATTGGAAGGAGTTTTACATCTTGAGAAAGACGATCACAGCAGCAGCTACGAGTTTGGCTATATTGTTCACCATGGGGACGGGAAGCGCTTTCGCAGACACCACTTTGAACAGTGTTGTTAAGTCCGTGTACGGCACGCCTTATAAATACGGAGGGGTTACGACCAACGGTTTCGATTGTTCCGGATTTACAAGATACGTGTTCAAAAAAATGGGCGTCGATCTTGCCCGCGTGTCCGCAGCCCAGTACAAACAAGGAACGACAGTGGCCAAAAGCCAATTGAAGGCCGGAGATCTCGTTTTCTTCAACACCATGGGTAAAGGTAAAGTGTCTCACGTCGGCGTTTACCTGGGCGATGGTAAGTTTGCGCACGCCTCTTCATCTAAAGGCATTCGCACAGACAAATTAAGCAGCAGCTACTATAAAACGCGTTATGTCGGGGCAAAAAGAATTTTGAGTCAATCCAGCTTTACTGCGTTTGCCACAGAATCCTGATCACCCTGACATTTTTGAGGCCCTTACCTCAAAACCATGTGACCGCAACTGATTCTTGCAGGAATCGGCTGCGGTTTTTCTCTACGTCATCTTAATCATATAACGAAGGATCGGATCAAAAGGTTTCTTTTACACGGCCAATTTTAAAAAAAATATTTTGAACTTCGTCCGTATTCCCTTCACTCCATATCCAAATCCTTCTATATCCAAAATTTACCCCTTTCACATAAGTCTAAACAGGATTTTTCTTCTTTAAGCATTTTTTTATTTCGTGCTTGCTTTCTTACGGTCCTCCATTTCAAAGCCTTTACAATCCAAGAAAATCCCGATAGAGTGAGGTTAAAAAGAACTTACGCCATATGGGTAACCGCATATGTATTCCTATCGTTTAAGGAGGCGCAATATGGAAAAACCGATCGCAGCATTTCGAATCGTACCCATGGAGGAAAGCCACGGTGCGGAAATCAGCACCTGGCGTTACGATTCTCCCTATGATATTTATAGTTGGCTCCCTTGGGAACAAATGAAAGCGCTCGATGTAGAATTCGGCAATCCCGCCTTACGGGCGCAGCAGTATGTCTCTTTATTGAATCAGGAGGACGAACTGGCCGGATTTGCCCAGTACTTTCCTATGGAGGGGGTTACCCGTCTAGGGATCGGCATGAGGCCTGATTTATGCGGTCACGGCTTGGGTAAAGCTTTTGTGCTTGCCATTGTGGAAGAGGCCAAGCGGCGGAAACCAAAGGATGTGATCGACCTGGAGGTACTGACCTGGAATACCCGGGCGATCCGGGCGTACCAAAAATCCGGCTTCGTCATCACCGATCTGTATGAGAAGATGACGCCTGGCGGTATTTCCAAGCCCTATTATTGCATGGTGTTTCGTGGAACACCTCCAACCATCTAAAATAGAGACAGGAATCCAGAGAGTGGGCATTTGTCTGTGATTAATCGCACATAATTATGCCGTTTTTTCGTATACTACAAATAATTCGTTACTTTTTTTGACACAAACGCTATGATCGCCGCACATGTTCCGCTATAATAAAAGGGGTAGCTTACATAGGAGGGACGATTGATATGCAGAAGTGGATCATGAGCGGAATACTCATCGTGGCGTGCGCCTTCGCAGCCGTGTTAATGTTTACATTGCCCGGTAAAGATCAGGTGGCGCAGGAAGAAAAGCCGCAAATGCCTGAAATTACATTAAATGCAGAGCAAGCTGAAACCACGGTCAAGGCCAATTGTATTTCCTGTCATGGAGATCAATTGCAAGGCGGAGCCGGTCCAAATCTGCAGAAAATTGGATCCGAGCTGTCGGCTGAACAATTGTTCGGCATTATTGCCAAAGGTAAGGGCGGTATGATGCCTGCCTTTAAGGACAAATTGAAGGAAGATGAAATCGCCAACATCGCCATGTGGCTTGCGGAGAAAAAATAACGCTCAAACCAAAGATACGCCCACCAGGACTTTAAGGTCCCGGCGGGCGTTTTTCTGACATTCCGCTTCTATAACTATATTGACTTCATTCCACCCTGTCAGCCTGAGCCTAACCGGCCGATCTTGCTTTCTCGAATGCCTCATTATATTGCTGGGCTTCCTTGATATCTACGGCCGTTATTCCACCTTCTTCCCAGGATGTCAAACGAAGCGTCACCGTTTTATGGTCGATGGTAATAAAAGGATGGTGATTAAACGCTTCCGAAATCGCGGCCACCTCGTCGACGAACGCGATCCCTTTCATAAAGTTGGAGAACGTATATTTACGGATAATCCAACGTCCCTCCTCCATTTCCCAACCTTCCAATTTTTCCAAATGCGCTTCTACTTCTTGAGGTGTAAACGGCATTTTTCTTCCTCCCCGTTCTTCAAAACTTCCACTGCTATGTAGTCCTACAGTCTAGGATTCAGTTACCCGGTAACCTTAGCTCAATTCCACATCTGTTTATTATATTGCTCTCTCCGGCAGTTCATGCAAAAAATAGTTTCGACCCGATCAATGCTCACTTGGAGCCTTGTCGCAGCCATTTTATTTTTCTTCCAAGTTTATATTTTACCATGCTCTATCCAATAATCCAAAAATTTGCGGAAACTCCCATCAAACTAGTTGGACGGAGGTGAGTTCTTCCTCCCCGATTAGGAAGTTTATCCGGTGCCCTTCGGAATCATGGATAACCACAGCACTCCCAACCGTAATCGTCGGCTCGGTGCCAAGCGCAAAGAAAAGATCCTCGGCAAGTGCCTCCTGAACCTCGCGTCTCTCTTCATCCGAGAGCCCATGCCATTCCAAAGCCTCCATTTCAAAAAATTTATAGCTATCGGGAATACGGCCCACCGCCGCCGTCAAATCTGCCAAAATAAATTCATAATCTCTTCCATGCTTTACGCCCACTGCTATCTTGCTCCCTTCATCCTTGTCATTTACAGAGTGTATTATTATTATACCGGAAAAAACACCTTAAAAAAAAAGGGAAATCTGTCGATAAAAAAGATAAACCGTTTTTCGGATTTATTTGGAAAGATCCGATGTCCCCAGCAAGGATGCGGAGACAGAAAAATGGCATCAATTATCTCAAGGACGAGGTGTGCAATGGAAATTTCAACAATTATTGGACTTCTTCTCGGTTTTGTAGCGCTTATTTTAGGTATGTTTTTGAAAGGCGCACCTGTGGAAAGTCTGGTCTCCAACCCGGCAGCTTTTGTCATTATCTTCGTAGGGACGGCAGCTACGTTGTTTGTAGGCTTTCCGCTCTCCGAGATTAAGAAATTCCCCAAGCTGATTAAATTAACGATGACTAAGCCCAAGATGATCAGCAAGGCTGAGTTGATCACTCTCTTTATGGAATGGGCCACGATCACGCGGCGGGAAGGTCTTCTTGCCCTGGAAGCCAAGGTGGAGGAAATCGACGATGACTTCCTGCGCGGCGGCATGCGGATGATTATTGACGGCAACGACCAGGACTTCGTTCAAGACGTGCTGACGGAAGATATCGCCGCTACCGAAGAACGACATAAGGTAGGCGCCCAAATTTTCACCCAAGCCGGGATGTACGCTCCTACCCTGGGGGTACTCGGCGCCGTCGTCGGTCTGATCGCCGCGTTATCCGATATGAGTGATATCGATAAATTGTCTCATGCTATTTCAGGCGCTTTTATCGCTACCGTCTTCGGTATCTTTACCGGTTACGTCATGTGGCATCCGATCGCCAATAAATTGAAGCGTCTCTCCAAGAAAGAGATGGAAATACGGCTGATGATGGTGGAGGGCCTGCTCTCCATCCAATCCGGTGTATCAACGATCGCAATTCAACAAAAACTGGCCGTATTTTTGACCCCTGCCGAGCGTGCGCAAATTTTAGAAAAGGGGGCGGGTCAAGGTGAGCAAAAAGAATAAGAAGCACCAGGAACATGAAGAACATGCCGACGAGAGCTGGCTGCTGCCTTATTCCGACTTGATGACCCTTCTTCTAGCTTTGTTTATTGTCCTGTTCGGGATGAGTACGGTCGATGCCAAGAAGTTCGAGGAAATGAGCGAGGCGTTTCAAAGCGTACTTACCGGCGGATCCGGCGTTCTCGATCATAACGCGATGAGCAGTAATACGAAGAACTCCATCAGTGAAAACGAGATTCCCAAACCTTCTACAAACGGTAAAAAGAGTGAGTTGATGCGTAAGGAGCAGGAGAATCTTGAGTCCCTGAAGAAACAGTTGGACACGTACATCAAGAATAACGGCTTAACTGATCAGTTGAATACCAAGCTTAATCAATCCCAGTTGATGATCACGATCAGCGACAATGCGCTGTTCCCTTCAGGGGAGGCGGAGGTAAAGCCTGATGCCCGTATCCTTGCCAAAGCGATTTCGGCCATGCTTCAGGAGTTCCCCGACTATGAGGTCATCGTCTCCGGCCATACCGATAATGTACCGATTTCCAATTATGAGTTCCCTTCCAACTGGGACCTCAGCTCGGTCCGGGCCCTGAATTTCATGAAAATCCTGTTGCTGAACAACCAACTGGATCCCAAGAAATTCAGCGCGATCGGTTACGGCGAGTATCATCCGGTCGAAAGCAACGAAACGAATGTGGGACGTGCCAAGAATCGCCGGGTTGAAGTATCCATCATCCGTAAGTATCAGGATGGCGATCAGCAAATTGGCATGCCGGCTACGCATTAACAAAATCTCTTTCAATAGTAAAGGGCTGCCCTAATAATCGGGGCAGCCCTTTGTATTTAACCAAGCCTATAAGGTTTGTAGACCTCCAGAAACCATAGCTTGGCCTGAGATCAAGTCAGATCTACAAAAGAGAATAACCCAGCGACTGTCCCAGTTCCTGCTTCTCCTGCTCCGTCAGGTCGCGCCATGTGCCGATCTTCTGATTCCCTAAATGGATGTTCATAATCCGGATCCGCTGCAGCTTCCGTACTTCGTAGCCGAGAGCGCTGCACATGCGGCGGATTTGCCGGTTCTTACCCTCCGTCAATATAATCCGGAACACCCGCTCCGTCACACGGGTAATCTGGCAAGGCCGCGTCATCTCTCCCAAAATCTTTACCCCTTCTCCCATTGCTCTAAGGAAGGACGGGGTCAACGGCTTATCCACGGTCACGATATACTCCTTTTCGTGCTTGCCTTCGGCCCGCAGGATTTTGTTGACGATATCTCCGTCGCTCGTGAGCAAGATCAACCCTTCGGAATCCTTATCGAGCCGCCCGATGGGAAATATACGCTTGTCATGGCTCACAAAATCAACGATATTCCCCCGAATATGCCGCTCTGTCGTACTTGTGATGCCTATAGGCTTGTTTAGGGCGATATACACATGCTGATCGGGTTTCTCTTTAAGAGGCTTCCCGTTAATGCGGACATCGTCCCCTTCCTCCGCCTGACTGCCAAGCAGCGCCGTCTCGCCGTTAATCGTCACTTTACCCGACTCTACCAGCCTGTCCGCTTCACGTCTGGAACAGTATCCTGTTTCACTGATAAATTTATTGATTCTCACTTTCCATTGTCACCCTTCACGCTAAACTCTTCTTTGTCGTTACATCTTCCGGCTTGTTTATCTCGGTCACTCTAGGCAGGGTAATGGTCACGACGGTACCTTTTCCAACCTCGCTATCGATGGTCATCTTTCCTTTATGCCCCTCGATAATACGTTGGGTTACCATTAAACCAAGACCGGTACCTTTCTCCTTATTGGTATAAAACGGTTCTCCGAGCCGCTCCAATCTTTCTTTGGGAATACCTTCGCCTTCGTCTATGACCTGAATAACGGCTTCACGCCCATTGTCTTCCGTTAAGCTAAGCGTGATCTTGCCTCCGTATGGCATAGCTTCCATCGCATTTTTCAGCACATTGATGAACACCTGCTTGAGTTGGTTCTCTTCACAGTGTACCAGAATAGGCGACGACGAGAAATGGGCTTGGAATTCAATGTTATGTAAGTGAGCCTCACTGTCCAGTAAGGAGATGACATCCCCCAAAGTAAACCGGACATCCTTGATTTCAAACAGCACCGCTTGAGGCTTGGCCAGAATCAAAAACTCGCTGACGATCAGATTAATCCGGTCCAGCTCAGATAACATAATGTCCGTATGCATTTGATTGATACTTTTGGTCCGCTGTTGCATCTGCAGAAACCCGCGGAGCGTAGTGAGCGGATTACGGATTTCATGGGCGACCCCGGCGGCCAGCTGTCCGACCGTCGTTAATTTTTCTGAACGGCGAAGCAGCTCCTCCATTTTATTATGCTCGGTCATATCCCTGGAAATGCTTATAAAAGCGACGATTAACCCAGCTTCATCATACACCGGCGATTCGCTGATGCTCACATGCACCTCAGAGCCGTCTTTGCGTAAACGTACCGTTTCCGTCAGGACAAAAGGACGGTTTCGCCAAATTTCCTTGGACCATCCTTCCCGTTCATCACTCAAAAATGGCGGAATGAATTCCAGCCTCGAACCGACGATCTCTTCGCTGCTCCAGCCGAACAGTTCTTCGAAGGCCGTATTGACCCGTAAGACGTTGCCGTCCAGATCGGTCACGTGAATCGCATCTGCCGTCTGGTTAATGATGGACTCCAAGTGTTCTTTCATCAGTTGATTCTCTTCGTTCTTTCGCCTTAGCACCGTCATATAATGCCCTATACTGTCGGCCATGGTGTCGATTTGCTGTGCCAATTGACCCAGCTCGTCCTTCCTGTACAGCTCCATCCGGGTATCGAAATCGCCGGCGGATAGGCTGCTGATTTTCATCAAAATATGCTGAACCGGCCGGATCAGCTTTCCGGCTAATATATAACTGGTAAAGATGACAATTTGCAGTAAAACGATGGATATGGATAATTGGCTTAACATATGCTTCGAAATAGCCGATGAGATCGGTTCATAACTTGATATGATCCGGATTACATAAGGCTCCTTATACTGCGGTTGAATCGGAATAAAACTGTCCAGAACCCGCTTGCCGTCGATTTCCGTTTCATAGAGCAGAGTCGCTCCCTTTTGCAAAGCCAACCGGGCCCTGCTGACGATGAGCGGGTCATTTTTGTATTGATATGTTCCAAAAATCAAAGTTTGATCCTGTTCGAACCTCGCGGGGCTGATCCCCGTAATCTCAAGCAAATTGTCGTTGGCCCGCATCGACTCTTGGGTTATATTCTCCGGACTTGTCATCCTGAGCGTCTCTTCAATAAAATCCCGGGTGTTTGTCGGGTCCGTTCCATTCTTGATATATTCGTATACCGAGCGGCTCTGTTCGACAGCCAAAGCGATTTGCTTGGCGGTCACCATCATATTCGCTTCACTGTCTTTTCGCAAATTATCCCGGGTCGTAAAAAAACTAAGAACCGTATTTATAGAGAGAAGCGTTACTGCAAAAGCAGTCATGATTAAAGAAAGTCTGATTTTTATCGACAAATGGCTCCTCCCCCCTTCAGCAAACTTGGGGATATTTGGAATGATTCGACACTACCCTCATCATACCTGTAACGACAAGTTTTGCAAAGACGTTGAATTTCCCAGATACATTCCCTACAATAAGAAAAAATACCTATTTATTATCTTCATCCCGTGAAAACGAAAATAGTTGTGCACAAATTATTAACATACCAACAACTCCAAAGTAGGATATGTGAATAAGAATGGGGATAAAACCGGGGTTGTCCACAGTGTTGTCCACAACATGTTAAGAACGAATATTTGTTCGTCGGACAACCTGTGCCGTAACTTTCCAAAGGAGACTAATTATCTTATGCCATTACCTTTTATTCCGGAGCCTCCTCCTTCCACGCAATCCCATGAATATTGGATGCAAGAGGCTATCCGTGAAGCCTATAAGGCGGAAGCCATCGGAGAAGTGCCTATCGGCGCGGTGATCGTCTTGGGCGATCAAATCGTCGGACGAGGCCACAATTTAAGGGAAAGCTCCAAAGACGGTACAGCGCACGCCGAAATGATCGCCATTCGCGAAGCAAGCGAGACGCTGGAGGCTTGGCGGCTACTCCATTGCCGGTTGTACGTCACGTTGGAACCGTGCCCGATGTGTTCCGGCGCGATCGTCCAGTGCCGCATTCCGCTTGTCGTTTATGGAGCTCCCGACCCGAAGGCCGGCTGCGCCGGAACGCTCATGAACCTGCTGCAAGAGCCCCGGTTTAACCACCGTACGGAAATTGTACCGGGCGTGCTGCAGGACGAGTGCGCTTCTCTGCTTACTCAGTTTTTCCGAAAACTGCGCAAAAAGAGTTAACCCCGCCATTCAACGATACGATAGCAGGTAAACAACAAGAACCCGTGTGAATCACTAAGATTCACACGGGTTCTTGAGTTAGGGCTAGAGATTAGTAGCCAAGACCGCCCATTTCTGCTTCGAATTCCTCCATCGTAATGGTATCCGTAGGAATACCGATGGTAAATGCCGGCTTTTCATTGATTTTGCTGAACGTGCTCGTCATTTGCAACGCCAGCTTCACCTTTTCATTCGTTTCCGGATCGTTGATTTCCACGTCCGCATTCACATCGGAATAAGAAGGATAGTTATTTTTATCGATAGCCGTATTCACAGTAAACTTATTGATCTTCAAATAATTCTTCATTTCGTCCAACGCCTTACCGAGCTCATCCTGGTTGCCTGCTTGCAATTCTTTCTTGAACTCTTCGATATCCGTAGGCTCCAGGTTCAGCATCGTACGATATTCCTCTTTGCCGATAATATCGAGCACTTTCGGAAGTGCCTTATTGATCAGGATCGTTAAGGCTTCCTTAACATTGTCGTTGGTGACGTTAAACTGAACGACTTGCTTCGCTTTGTACCCATCCGGGAGTTCTATATCTTTCGGCTCTACATTTTTGAAATAAGTAGCCGAATCGTACTCCGCAAGTATCGCGCTGGATACTTCTCCTGCGAGCTTTTGCGATTTTTCAGGGTTGAACATATCCGGGTTAAATTCTTCGCCGCTCTGTTCAGCCAATTCCTTCAAGTCCATGACCAGGAACTTCCCAACGACGCTCTCCGGCATCGGCAGGAACGGGATGTTCGGAATTTTGACGTACATTTTCTCTTTGGTCATTACAAATGGAATCGTAATTGTCGTAGACATATCGCCGGTCAATTTTACTTCCAGCGTAGCCTCCGTTTGCATCGGATCCTTCTGATAAATCTGGTTCACATTGATTTCCGCATTCTTCAACATGGAGAACACGGCGCCGATTTCCGCGTTTGCGGAAGCTCCGGCATCAAAAGTCAGATCCACGATTTTAATTTGATTCGTAGCAACGTATGAATCCATTTTAAGCGCCTGAATCGCGGCGCTCCCCAGCGCCTCTTTAGGCTCTTTTTTGGCATTACAGCCGGACAGCACCAGAACTACCGACATCAGCAACACCAAAGTTGACATATAAAGCTTTCTTGACATTAAAGACTCCTCTCCGTCCTAAAAAGACATGCAAAAGTACAAACCCTTCCATATCATAAACCATTTTCATGTAAGCGGAAACCCATTTCAGAAAATTTTAGTGAATTGCATTTTTCTTGAAACGTCCGCCTTTCACATCATGGATATTTCCTACAGCCAAAAATGCATTTTCATCAAAATGGTTTACAATTTCCTTGAGCTTGGCTTCCTCCAGGCGAGTAACCACGCAAAAAATCACTTTTTTCGGATCGCCGGAAAAACCGCCTTCACCGGACAAATAAGTAACGCTGCGACCTAACCGGTTTACAATGGCAGCGCCGATTTCATCGATCTGATCGCTAATGATCCATGCCGATTTCGACTCGTTCAAACCGTCTACGACGATATCTATCGTCTTAAAAGCGATATAATAGGCCAGCAGGGAGAATAATGCCCGTTCCCATCCGAATACAAATCCAGCGCTCAGCAGAATGAAAAAGTTAAAGAACATAATAATTTCTCCGACGGAGAACGGGGACTTGCGTGAAATGAGAATGGCCACGATCTCGGTACCGTCCAGCGAACCACCGAACCGGATTACAATCCCTGTACCCAAACCGAGCAAAATACCGCCAAATACGAATGCCAACAAAGTATCCGTAACGAACGGATCCACGGGATGAAGCAGGGCTGTGCCGACAGACATGACCGTAATGCCAACCAGCGTGGATATGGCAAAGGTTTTACCGATTTGCTTGTAACCGACAATCAGAAAAGGGAGGTTAAAGAGGAACAGAAAAATACCTAACGGTAAATGGGACAAATAGGAGGACATGACAGATATGCCGGTAACCCCGCCGTCCGTAATCTTGTTAGGAACAAGAAACAGCTCAAGAGCGACAGAAACCAAGATGGCACCGATAACTATAAAGATAAATCTGAGCATAATGCTGCCCAAACTCTTTTTTTTGTGCTGGCGTGGTTCGGTCTTAACAAAGCTTTCCGGAGAAGGGATGTTAGTTTCTACAAAATTCAATCGCATCACGATCCTTTCAGAATATGGTTCGTTTTTCTCCATCTCCCCATTTCGCTTTGAACATCGGTTATTAAGTTTGCCCTATCTTTATTATGACATTTTATGAGCTTTGTGTCTTGCTTTATTCAAAATTGGTATAATATTAGTCCACATTGCAGGCAAGCTCCGCTGTTGACCGCCGATTTGCGAGAATTCGAGAGCACATCAAAAAAGCCCGGCATTAATCATACCGGGGGATCACAATAAACCGCATTTTATTAAACAAAAAAAGAAGAGGCGATCAGAGATTCAGCTTCCTTGGGGATTGTTATGGCTTACATGATTCCGGTTTTTTACCTTTTTGGAACCGGAAAGCGGCTCCGCCCCTCCATGTCCTTGTTCTCTTTGCACATCCGGCTGGGTTCCGGGCGTGATGTACGTTTTCGGTTTGGTCATCAGGGATTCCCCCTTCCAGTGAAATGTACCGCTTATGTTAGACTGCAACAATAAAGACTTCTTTATTCAGAGAAACTGTATTGGTCTTATGGCGCCGGATAACGCAAAAAAAGAGGACGATGATCGCCCTCTTAATGGATATGTATGGCGGAGAGGATGGGATTCGAACCCATGTGGGCTTGCACCCTAACGGTTTTCAAGACCGCCCCGTTATGACCGCTTCGGTACCTCTCCAAAGATGAATCTGATTCGCGTAACAAATCAGATTCTATCACAGACAAGAAATGTAATCAAGTTATTTTCGCTTGGCAATTACTTGCAAATTGCCCATATATGGACGCAGCACTTCCGGAATTTCCACACTGCCGTCTTCGAGTTGATAATTTTCTAAAATGGCAGCTACCGTACGGCCTACGGCAAGCCCCGATCCATTTAGCGTATGCACGAATTCCGGCTTGGATTTCGGCTCGGGACGGAAGCGGATGTTCGCTCGGCGGGCCTGGAAATCCTCTACGTTCGAGCACGAAGAGATTTCACGGTAAACGCCGCTCTCCGGCAGCCAAACCTCGAGGTCGTAGGTTTTTGCGGCCGTAAAGCCAAGATCGCCCGTACACAGCGCCAGCACACGGTATGGCAGATTCAGCAATTGCAATACCCGCTCCGCGTCAGCTGTCATCTTTTCCAACTCGTCATACGAGGTCTCGGGATGAACGATTTTGATCATCTCGACTTTGTTGAACTGGTGCTGACGGATCAGCCCCCGCGTATCGCGGCCTGCCGCACCGGCTTCGGAACGGAAGCAGGAACTGTAAGCTACATAATTATGCGGCAAATCTTCCGCAGCCAAAATCTCGTCACGATGATAGTTCGTAACAGGGACCTCAGCGGTTGGGATCAGATAATAGTCACTCTCGGTCAGTTTAAACAAATCTTCCTCAAACTTTGGCAACTGGCCTGTTCCATACAGGCTGTCCCGGTTCACGATATATGGAGGCAGCATTTCCTCATATCCATGCTCGGTGCTGTGCAGGTCCATCATGAAACTGATGAGAGCCCGCTCCAGCCGCGCTCCCAGTCCCTTGTAAAAAGTAAACCGCGAGCCCGTAACCTTGGCACCGGCTTCAAAATCCAGAATGCCCAGTTCACCGGCAATGTCCCAATGCGCTTTTGGCGTAAAGTTAAACGTTCTTGGCTCACTCCAACGGCGAACCTCCACATTCTCTTCCTCCGAGGCGCCCACAGGTACAGTGCTGCTAGGAATGTTCGGAATATTCAGCGTCAATTCATCGATTTTTGCCTCAAGCTCACGGACTTCATCGTCCAATTGCTTAATCCGGTCGCCTACCTCACGCATCTCTGTGATCAGTTCATCGGCGTTTTCCTTGTTTTTCTTCCGCTGGGCCACTTCAGCCGACACGGTATTGCGGCGGTTTTTAAGACTCTCGCTCTCTTGAAGCAACTCCCGGCGTTTTTCGTCCAGCTCCGGAAAATTCGAGATCAGAGCAAGCGATTTTCCCCGGTTCTTCAGCGCCTCTTCGACACGCGCATAATCATTTCGCAATATTTTAACATCCAACATGGGTATTCCCTCCTAGAATCATCCCGTGGCAGCCGTGCCGGCTCATGAAGCTTGACCATGACCCCCGGGATCGCCGGAAAACTTATCTTCCTATTAGAAAGAAAACAACCTTAACCCTTGGATAAGAGTCAAGGTGTCTCTTATGGCCTTACTTTACGGCCGCATCATTACTCTTAATCATTTCTAAAAAGTAGGCATGCAGCGAATAATCGTCCGTCAACTCCGGATGAAAGGATGAAACAAGCAAGTGCCCTTGGCGGGCTGTTACGATCTCATCCTTATAAGTCGACAACACTTCGACGCCTTCGCCGACCCCCGTGATGAGCGGGGCACGGATAAATACGGCGCGCAGCGGTTCGCTAAGCCCTTTCACCTCAAGATCGGTCTCAAAGCTCTCCCGCTGGCGTCCAAATGCGTTGCGGGAAACCTTGATATCCATCAACCCGAGGTGGGCTTCTTCTCCGCCTTCAATTCCCTTGGCCATGACGATCAGTCCGGCACAAGTTCCAAAGACCGGCTTGCCATGGCTGGCGAAGGCACGGATAGCATCGATAAACTCATATTTCCGCATCAGTTTCCCGATGGTCGTGCTTTCCCCGCCGGGAATAATCAAGCCGTCAAGCTCATCCAGCTGTCCGGCATGCTTTACGGTGACGCCTTCGGCCCCAGCGCTCTCAATGCTTCGTATATGCTCCGCTACAGCGCCCTGCAGCGCCAATACGCCTACCTTCATCGTCTACCCTTCTTTCCCCATGCCCAGCTGTCTGTACTTGTATTAAGGCATTGCAGCCTGTCTCAACCGATGCTTACCAGCCGCGATCTGACATCCGCTCGGCGGCGGTCAACTTCGAAATTTCGATGCCTTTCATCGGCGTACCCAAATTTTTGGACACTTCGGCAATCAGTTTATAATCGGTATAATGCGTTGTAGCTTCCACGATCGCACGGGCGAATTTTTCCGGGCTATCGGATTTGAAAATCCCGGAACCTACAAATACGCCGTCCGCTCCAAGATGCATCATCAGGGCAGCATCCGCCGGCGTCGCGACCCCGCCCGCCGCAAAATTGACGACCGGCAACTTGCCGTTCTCGTGCACTTCTAGCAGCAGATCATAGGCTACGCCCAGGTTTTTGGCTTCCGCGTACAGTTCGTCCTTCGACATGTTCTGCACCTTGCGGAGTTGGCTATTGATCAAACGCATGTGACGAACCGCTTCAACAATATTTCCCGTTCCAGGCTCGCCCTTGGTACGGATCATGGATGCGCCCTCGCTGATCCGGCGCAACGCTTCGCCGAGGTCCTTCGCTCCGCATACGAAAGGGACGGTAAAATCACGTTTATCGATATGGAACACTTCATCTGCGGGGGTCAAGACTTCGCTCTCATCCAGATAGTCTACCCCGAGAGATTCCAGAACTTTCGCTTCGACATAATGCCCGATCCGCGCTTTGGCCATCACGGGAATGGATACAACCTTCATAACCTCTTCGACAATTGTAGGGTCCGCCATGCGGGCTACGCCGCCTGCTGCACGAATATCTGAAGGAACCCGTTCCAAAGCCATAACGGCGGTCGCCCCGGCCGCTTCGGCGATTTTTGCTTGTTCGGCATTCATAACGTCCATGATTACGCCGCCTTTTTGCATCTCAGCCATGCCTCTTTTTACTCGCGATGTTCCTGTTTCCATGTCCCTGCCTCCCGATAATAATCTAACTTGATATTTTACAATATTGTCCTTAAATATACAACTCGTATGCTCGGGATTGATCCTTGCTAGAAGAGGTTTTTAATGCCGTTGAACAAATCCCGGAAGAAATCTCCGATCGCACGCATCAGCAGTTTGAACCATCCGGCTTTCTCGACATCCTCGGTTGTGATCAGGTTCACCTTTTTCTCCAGCGTCTGATTCATTCCGTCAGGCTTGAACGAGTACGTCACCGTCCCTACCTTGGTTCCTTGTTTTAACGGCGCCGTCAGGGTTTCACTCGTCAACTCTACTTTGGCTTGAACCGTGCTCACGTCTGCGCCTTTAGGAATTACAAAACTTACTCCCTCATCGCTAACGACGGGCACGGAAGTATTTTTGGCTTTATTGACCGTTACGGTCTCGGTACCGGCTACCGTTGATTTCGGAGGAATGATTTGCTTCGCCTCAAAGTTATTGAAGCCGTAGTCCAGAACCTTACGGGTTTCTACAAAACGGGCCTTATCTGTGGCTGTTCCCATAACTACGCTAATTAAACGCATGCCGTTTCGTTCGGCCGTACCGGTGAAGCAATTGCCTGCGTTGCTCGTATGGCCCGTCTTAAGACCGTCGAGTCCTTCGTAAGCAAACTGCTTAAAGTTCGTTACATTCTTATTCGCTTCAAGCATCCAGTTATAGTTTACGATCGGTTTGGCATCGCGCTCCCGGAATTGATAGGTTTGAAGCGACGTAAAATCGGAAAAATCCGGGTGGTCCGTTACGATATACTTGGCAAGGATGGCCGCGTCCATTGCCGACATGACCGTTTCTTGGCCACCCGGCGTCTGAAATCCTTCCGGCATATCCTTGATATCCAAGCCGGTCGAGTTCGCGAAATGCGCGGTTTTCATGCCCATCCGTTGGGCTTCGTCATTCATCATCTTTACAAACGCCTGCTCCGAACCGGCCACATACTCAGCCAAGGCTACGGTAGCGTCATTGGCGGAACCGACCGCCATGGCGATGTACAACTCTTTTATAGTATGTTGATCCCCTTCCGCAAGAAAAATCCGGGAACCGATTGTTTTAGCTGCATTCTTTTGGACAGTCACTACATCATCCCATCCGAATTTCCCCTGCTTGACGAGATCCGCCACGATATATTCCGTCATCATTTTCGTCATGCTTGCCGGAGGCAAGGGCTCGTCACCATTAATGTTAAGAAGGACCTGTCCCGATACCGGCTCCAGCAAAATAGCCGAGCTTACTTTCAGATCGAGTTCTTTAGCGGTAGGGATTTTAACGGCTCCCGTTTGCTGGGATGCAGGTTTGGTTGAAGTTGTCGTAGACTTCGTTTGCTCCCCCTCCGCCAGCGCCAGCGCCGGAACCAGAGAGAAGCACAGCATATTCAGCAACAGAACGGAAGCCACGCCTTTGCGGAGGTAATTCCGTTTTGATTTTGAAGTTGTGCGTTGTTTTTTCTTCAGTTTCAATGTTCTTAAAGCTCCTCTCATATTCTCGTTCATTTGCTTTATCTATTCTATCACAGGGCCTACTGCAAAAAAAGACAAGCAGGGTGATTTCCACCCTGCTTGAATTGGTATATGTTGGGCGCCGCTTCTTCTTAGAGAGAATAGTTCGGAGCTTCCTTCGTAATTTGTACGTCATGCGGATGGCTTTCCCGAAGTCCAGCCCCGGTAATCCGGACAAACTGCGTATCATTGCGCAACTCGTCCAAAGTTTTAGTTCCGCAATATCCCATGCCGGAACGCAATCCGCCGATCAATTGGGTAATGGTATCGGAGAGCGGCCCTTTGTACGCCACACGTCCTTCGATCCCTTCCGGAACAAGCTTCTTATCGTCATCCTGGAAGTACCGGTCCTTGCTGCCTTGCTTCATGGCAGCCAGGGAACCCATCCCTCTATATACTTTATAGCGGCGGCCTTGATAAATTTCCGAGTCCCCGGGGCTTTCCTCGGTACCCGCAAACAAGCTGCCCAGCATGACCGCATGGGCACCGGCGGCGATTGCCTTCGTAATTTCACCGGAGTATTTAATGCCGCCATCCGCGATAATCGGCACCCCGTATTCACGGGCTACCGTTGCGCAATCATATACGGCCGTAATTTGCGGAACGCCGATCCCGGCAATAACGCGGGTCGTACAAATCGAACCCGGTCCGATCCCGACTTTCACGACCGAAGCTCCCGCTTCGATCAAAGCACGGGTTGCTTCCCCGGTCGCCACATTGCCAGCAATAATTGTGAGCTCCGGGTAACGTTTACGCAGTTCGGCAACAGCTTCCAGAATATTAATATGATGTCCGTGAGCCGAATCTACCGTAATCACGTCTACACCGGCGTTTACCAATGCTTCCGTCCGTTCAAAAGTATCTTTGGAAATCCCGACAGCCGCACCCACAAGCAATCTGCCTTGGGCATCCTTGGCTGCGTTAGGGAATTGAATGGCTTTTTCGATATCTTTAATAGTGATAAGGCCTTTTAGTACATTACTTTCATCCACCAAAGGCAGTTTCTCGATTTTGTGTTTTTGAAGAATCACTTCGGCTTCCTGCAGGGTTGTCCCAACCGATGCGGTAACCAGGTTTTCGTGAGTCATGACCTCGCTGATTTTGATGCTGTAATCATGTACAAAACGCAAGTCGCGGTTGGTCAAAATCCCGATCAGTTTATTCTCCTCATCCACGATCGGTACACCGGAGATCCGGAATTTACCCATTACGACTTCAGCATCGGAGACAAGGTGGTCAGCCGACAGAGAGAACGGATTCGTAATAACGCCGCTTTCCGAACGCTTCACCCGATCCACTTCTTCCGCTTGTTGCTCAATCGGCATATTTTTGTGAATAATCCCGATACCGCCTTCACGTGCCATAGCAATCGCCAGGGCCGCTTCCGTTACCGTATCCATCCCTGCGCTGATCAATGGCAGATTCAGCTTCACTTTGTCGCTCAGTCTCGTGGACACGTCCACCTCTTTTGGCAATACTTCCGACTTGCGGGGAACGAGCAATACATCGTCAAATGTAAGGCCTTCCTTGTCAAATTTACTTTCCCACACCTTTGGTTTTCCTCCTTGTTTTTGATCGGGTCCGGTCTATTTCCCTTATAAATCAAGGCCGAATTCATACTTACGAAAATATATTATTGCCATCTTAGCAAAGGGCCTATGGGCTGTCAAGGATAAGCGTGTGGAAAAACCAATCGCCTTTTCAGTGCGAACGAATGTCTTTGGGACATGTACAACATAGGTTACAACGCGGATTTATTTGAAAATATTACTTCCCTAAACCGTCACGTTCCATTCTTGCCGATTTGGTTGAACACACAAAAACCGCCGTCCTTAAGGACAACGGTTTTTGTTGTGGACACAGGCTGGCTCGCTTATTTCACAGCTCTTGAGCTATAAATTACCTGGTCGAGAATCCCATAGTCTTTCGCTTCTTCGGCGGACAAAAAATAATCGCGGTCCATATCCCGTGCAATCCGCTCGATTGGCTGCCCGGTTCGTTCCGCGGCGATTTCATTCAGCCGCTCTCTTATCCGGATAATCCGTTTGGCGCTGATTTCGATGTCGCTGGCCTGGCCCTGAGTTCCTCCATGCGGCTGGTGAATCATAATTTCGCTGTTCGGCAGTGCAAATCGCTTCCCCTTTGCTCCGGACATCAACAGCATTGCCGCAAACGAGGCGGCCATACCGGAGCAGATGGTTTGAACATCCGGTTTAACATATTGCATCGTATCGTAAATCGCAAAGCCTGCCGAAGTCGAACCACCCGGACTGTTAATGTAAAAGTGGATATCCTTTTCAGAATCCTCCGCGGCAAGTAACAACATTTGCGCTGTAATGCTGTTCGCAACCTGATCATCGATGGCCGAGCCCAGAAATACGATCCTGTCTTTCAACAAACGCGAGTAAATGTCATAGGACCGTTCCCCGTGTCCGGTTTGCTCAATTACATATGGAATTACTGTACTCATACAAACACCTCCATTGATTAGGCGGCCAATTGCATAGAGAGATTCCGGATCGTTGTCTGGTGGGAAGCTGTCCGTGAACGGTCACTCCGGCGATGTGCATTCAAAACGGATACGACTGCATCCTTCGTTACTCCGTCATTCATCAGCATAATCATAGCCGCCGTATTTTGCTGGCGGAAAGCCTCAACATAGGCATAGGTCGTCAACTCATCCGCTTCCGTTATGACCTCGCTATTTCCCTCGGGCTCATGCCGTCCATTAGATTTGGAAGTTGACCTTGAACCAGGCTCTGACATGTCTGCCTTCAGATTCTGCTGACTATCTCCGACACTCACCATCGCCTTCAACTTTGTACGGGCCCGGTGTAAAGCAGCTTTCACTGCTCCTTCGGTGGAATTGACAAGCACGGCCGCTTCCTCAGCAGTATATTTTAAAATATCGACCAGCAGCAGTGCGGTTCGCTGTACAGGAGCCAAATTCTGAACCAAAGTTTCCATGGCCGCCCATATCTCTATAGAGCTAACCTCCTGCGTCTGAATGTCGTCTTCCAAAGACTGGCGTACGGTAGACACCACTTTCTTGCGGGTCCGATCGATCCACGCATTGCGTGCCACGCGATACAAATAGGCCTGTGTAATTCGCTCCCCTTGAACTCCTCCAAGCAAAGCGGACCACACTTTGAGCCAGGTATCCTGCACCAGATCATCCCCCTCCCACGGAGAGCCGGCCAGGGAACGACAATACTGCCGAAGAGCCTGCTGATGCTTTCCAACCCATTCTGCCATGTCCGTCAGCTTCTTCTCAGTCCCCGTCGTCGACTGGCCATCCATTTGCTCCTTGCGCATCTTGGCACACCTCCTGAAGATCATGACACTCTATATTTGATCTCATTGTTATAAACGAAAAAATGATTCCTGTAGATACGGTACGACATACAATATTTAATTTCAAGCGTGAGGTTGAATGGGGGAGGCCAAACTGGCACAGTTTTGGGGGCCATGTACCTTGTATCTTGGGTCCGGGGTGCTAGTGCTAGTATGGTTACTGATACCGGTTCTATTACTGCACTGATACTAATAATGGTTTCGTTACCTGCTCCGATACTACCAGGTTAACGCCTAATTCCCATAAATCCGCTCTAACTCTCGTGCTCCTGCCTAATTCACTTATGTCTGCCTAATTAACTGGATTTCCTACAGTTAATTTTGCCGAGATCGGCTGCCAGAGTAAGTTAGATGGAAAACCTCCATCTAATTTTGCGCTTTTCCTCTAAAATGGCTCAAACCCTCCGAATTAGCTACAGGTTTTCCAGTTAATTGTCTCAAAAGAGCTAATTCTTCGAAATTAGCTGTAGGTTTTCCAGTAAGGTTGGCACCTGTTGACACCTTATATAACAAAAGAGCACCACCGAGGTTATCGGCAGTGCTCTTTCTTCGTTGCTTGGCGGCGTCCTACTCTCCCAGGACCCTTCGGTCCAAGTACCATCGGCGCTGGAGGGCTTAACGGTCGTGTTCGGGATGGGTACGCGTGGAACCCCTCCGCCATCGCCACCAAACATGATTTTTCGAAGCTTTCGCTTCTCGAAATCGCTGCGAGAAAATATCAAACCTTATAAAAGGCATGCAGCTTAGTTCAGATGTTTTGATCACCTGAAAACTGGATACGAAACGTGAATTTGCGTGTTAGCCCTTACTGGGTTTCCCGGGCTCCCCGAAAAGTAATCGGAATTACCTTCGAAGCCTCGCGTCACTTTTTGGGGTGTTTTTGGATAAGCCCTCGACCGATTAGTACCTGTCAGCTCCATACATTGCTGTACTTCCACCTCAGGCCTATCAACCTCGTCGTCTTCAAGGGGTCTT
>NZ_QPJW01000018.1 GCF_003337355.1 Fontibacillus phaseoli
CTACGCATCGTCGCCTTGGTGAGCCGTTACCCCACCAACTAGCTAATGCGCCGCAGGCCCATCCGTAAGTGACAGATTGCTCCGTCTTTCATTATTTCTCCATGCGAAGAAATAAATTATCCGGTATTAGCTACCGTTTCCGGTAGTTATCCCAGTCTTACAGGCAGGTTGCCTACGTGTTACTCACCCGTCCGCCGCTAACTATCCGGAGAGCAAGCTCTCCATCAAGTCCGCTCGACTTGCATGTATTAGGCACGCCGCCAGCGTTCGTCCTGAGCCAGGATCAAACTCTCCAATAAAGATGGAAGGATCTACTCTCCCGAAGGGGAGTGGCTTTCCATCAAAGTGTTTGACTTGCTCATTTAGAAAAACTGACGAGAAAATTAATTCTCATAGGATGGAATTTCAAACGACACAAAGCCGATTCAAATTCATCCATTTTAATACTCACTCGTTGTTCAGTTTTCAAAGATCAACTTCGCTTTCGTTCGTCGCTGCGTTCCAGCGGCGACTTTTATAATATACCATAGAGAGCAAGTTCTTTGCAAGAGTTTTTTGAAAGTTTTTATTTCCAATGTTACCCTACCAACCATGCTCTCGGCTGTTTTCCGAAAAAACGGAACGTTTGATAATTTACCACATTCAAAACAGTAAAGTCAAATCCAATTATATCCTAATAATCCTTTTATGAAAACTACCCTTTACGGGCATACTTGGAGAGTTCTTTGGAAGGCGCAAACCGGGCATACATCCGAAATACAGTTTTGTACCGATTGGCAATGGCGTGGCGAATTTCATGATCCAAACGCTGGTCGCTCAAATCAAGCAACATCTCGTCCAACTCTTTACGAAGTACATAATCCAATTCTTTGCATTCTTTTTCATTAAATAACATTCCCAGCATAATATGAACAGCTCCTTTTTCAGCGAAATGGCGATTTTTACTTGGACGTAGGTTAGGACTTTTCGGGGCGCTCCACAATTTACATATCCTGGGTATTGATTAACCTTATACCTGCCCATATAAACTCGTTCTTTTGAACCGCTTTAATGGTATGCTCACTTTCCGGGAAAATTATGACAACTGCCTCTTACGAGATTTATTTTACCGAACCAGATAATACGTAATCGTGCTTTCTATAACGGCCGCCACCAGAAGGAATATTACGATCCAGAACGCTCCGCGTCCCGCCGAGGTCAGAAACTCCCCCCACTTCACAGTGCGATCGCCCCGGTCCCTTGCGCCCAATTCCCCAACCCCTTTCAGCACCAGATAGCCGAACTGAAGGCCGAATGCAGAGGCAATAAGGATAGCGGGAATTTCGATGATTCCATGCGGCAATAAACCCAGTACGATCAAATCAAACAAATTCTCCCCCTGCGACGCTGCAAGCGACACCACCATTCCCAATACCATCCCATTCATCAGCAGAAAAATAGCCGGGAACAATCCAAGCAAGGCGCCTAAGAGAATGACGGCCACGCTTTTCACCGCATTATTTATAAATATGAATTTAAAAAAGCTAAGTTCCGGCATCGGCGATTGCGACAATTGGCGGCTGTAACCTTGAAGGCTTTCAAGCTGTGGCGCGACCAGTCTAGCAATGCTTTCCGATCCCGCCGCACCTAGAATGATACCTATGGTAAACAACAACAACGATATCCAAATCATTTTTTTATACCTGGACAAATCCAGAAAAAATCGACGCAATGACAACATGTCCATAAATCCTCCTAATTCTAATCGGGGTCATAAAGCAAAAAGGTACGAGCATACATTAGTACAGGCGGAGCAAATTTCAATCTCATAATGAGAGGGGCAACAATCCATGAACAATTTCTTCTATGTCCTGAACGGGAAGAAAATCAAAAGGTTTTTCTTTGTTTTTGCCGCAGCGTTATTTGCAGCAGGTGTGATCTATGTGGAACAAGGCCATATTACTGTCTTCTCCGAAGAGAGCAGCCCGACAGCTATTTATAGTGTATCCACACAGAAAAAGGTCATCGCATTGACCTTCGATATCAGTTGGGGAGATAAGCGAACGGAGCCGATTCTCAAAGTGCTGAAGGATAAAAACGTTCAGAAAGCAACCTTCTTCCTCTCTTCTCCCTGGAGCAAAAGCCATCCGGAACTTGTAAAAAGCATTCAGCAACAGGGTTACGAAATCGGCAGTCATGGTCATAAACACACGAATTACAGCGAGCTAAGTGAAGAAGATATTTCTAAGCAACTGACGGCGGCACATACTATTTTAACCGATCTGACCGGAAAATCACCGAATTTGCTGCGCCTGCCGAACGGGGATTTTGACAAGCGCGTGCTGAAAATAGCTGACGGCCTCGGCTACAAAGTCATTCAATGGGATACCGATTCGCAGGACTGGATGAATAAAGGAACCGAAACGATCGTGAATCGCGTGATCGAAAAGGCGCACCCCGGAGACATTGTATTGTTGCACGCCAGCGATTCCGCGAAAAAAACCCATGAAGCTCTCCCCATCATTATCGACGAACTCCGGAAAAAAGGTTATGAATTCGTCACCGTGTCCGATTTGCTGCAGGAGGCCGGAGTAAACGGCAATCAAGTCCGCGATCAGGCCTGGCTTCAGGGACAGATTAATACGGCAGCCGGCATGTAAATCATACCTTACCCAATTTCATCAATATCGACCATAATTATAAAAGGAACAAAAAAGCCCGGTGATGATCTGATGATCACCGGGCTTTTGGTCAGGCCGTTTTCGGTACAGGTTTCAATACGCGATGGAGAATCAGGATTTGGTACGCATTACATGCGATTAACGGCGCAGCGATCCAGGCGGTGGCCTGATCTACACCGATCTTCAGCACCCCTACGATTTCTACGATCGTTACAGCGATCATGAAGAACAGTGTAGGAACCCAGGCAGACCGATTTGTCATTTTAACTTTGAAGTAAGCCACGACACATGCAGTTGCAAACACAATAATGCCGAACATCAGGTCGGACGATCCCTTGTCTTCTCGCCCCACAAATGTACGGAAGAACATAAGCTCCAATAAGGCCAGTGCGGTGAGTACAATCTGAATATACAGCCAGGTCATGCGGGAAAATACACCCGTACCCATATAATTTATCATCATATAGGCAAAGAACCCCATCTGGGAATAAACGCTAACCATGACACCGACCCCAAATAAAATACCGATATTCACCAGGAAATCCGCGGTACCGTTCAGTTCAACCGTATTCGTCCACTGCAGCAGTAACCCGACTATAAGCGAACCGACAGCTCCCACTACCAAGGTTGTCCAAAATAAAAACAGCCATTTTTTCAAATTCAACCGTCCCACCCCCACTAACGAAATATTTTACCAACGATCCCGCTAAAAAACCATTGTTTTCGGTTGGATAAATCCTTTTTTGCGGCCGCATACTATGGACAGCGACAAGAAGCACAAGGAGGATGGAACCATGAAACGGCATTTATATCGTTGGTTTGCATGCATTTTATGTTTATTTACTCTTCCGCTGGCGGCCTGCGGTTCTGAACAAAGCTCCTCCTCTTCGCAGGGTGGGGGAGGATATAAAGACACGAAA
The DNA here is from genome assembly GCF_003337355.1 of Fontibacillus phaseoli. Taxonomy (GTDB): domain Bacteria; phylum Bacillota; class Bacilli; order Paenibacillales; family Paenibacillaceae; genus Fontibacillus; species Fontibacillus phaseoli. Next base: position 3,581 of record NZ_QPJW01000018.1, read on the forward strand.
TCCATGGTTATCGATATTTTAAAGACCGATGACGGTAAAAAAGCCATATATGAAGCATTAAGCGGCGGCTCCGGCGGAGGAAGCAGCAGCGGCGGCGGGCAAGAAAGCTCGGGTTCCGGTTCTGGTTCAGAGTCCGGGTCCGAATCCGGATCGGGCTCAGAAGGCGAAGGCGCCTCCGGTGAATCCAGTAGCTCCGGCGCTTCGGGGGGCGGAGGGGGCTTCGGCATCAAAATGATTCTTCCGGGACAATCCTCCGATCAAATCCGCATGGCCGTCAAGGAAACCATCACAGCCCCGGAATACAAAAAAGAGCTGGAAAAAATCATGACCGATCCGCAGTTTGCCGGCGATTTTGCCAAAGCGGTCAATTCGCAAAGCAAACAAATGCATATGGAGCTAATCAAAGATCCCACGTATCAAAAATCGGTCAGTGAAATCATGAAGTCGCCTGAAGTCATGAAAATGTTTCTGGACCTCACCAAGACATCCGATTTCCGCAAACAATCGATGACGGTCATGCAGGAAGCCATGCAAAGCCCTCTCTTTAAAATGGAGGTCATGGAGCTGCTCAAAACCGTCGTTCAGGAACAGCTTCAGCCTAAAGTGGAGAAATCCCCTAAAGAAGGCGAAGAAGGCGGCCAAAAGGGCGGCGGCCAGGAAGGCGGCAGCGGTAGTGACAGTCAAGGGGGCAGCGGCGGCTCCTAAGTTTTTATCAAAATGGGTATTTACGATTGCCGCATAAAGGTAAATAAAGACTGGCCCCGAGGGTCAGTCTTTTGTGCATTTAGCGATTACATGTAATGCGACATCCTTATACATTTGCCCTACAAGCGACGCTGCCTTATAAACGGACGGCGAGAAATCCGGCTCGGAGGGATGGTTATCCGGCGCACTGACCGGGATCTGGGCCAAAAGTTCGGTATGAAGCGTCTCGGCCAATTTCCCGCCCCCGCCGCGTCCAAAGATGTAGTCCTTTTGTCCGCAGGACGAACATTCGTAGTATGCCATATTCTCCACTACGCCAAGCACTTCGTGCTCCGTCTGCAGCGCCATAGCGCCCGCCCGCGCAGCCACGAATGCCGCCGTGGCATGAGGGGTGGTTACGATAATTTCCCGGCTCTGAGGGATCATCTGATGCACGTCCAGCGCGATATCCCCCGTTCCGGGCGGCAGATCAAGCAGCATATAATCAAGCTCGCCCCAATTCACATCGTTAAAAAATTGGCGCAGCATTTTTCCAAGCATCGGTCCCCGCCAAATTACGGGATTGTTATCCTGAATAAAGAAGCCCATAGACATGACCTTCACCCCGAAGCGTTCAACCGGAATGATGGCACCTTCTTCCACGGCGGGGGCCGTTTCGATTCCCATCATGTCGGGCACGCTAAAACCGTAAATATCCGCATCAATTAAGCCCACTCGCTTGCCAAGCCTGGCTAGGGCTACGGCGAGATTAACCGTTACGGTCGATTTACCCACCCCACCCTTGCCGCTCGCAACGGCTATAAAGTTTACGCCAGCTCCCGGATCAAGTACGGGAAGATGCTCCAAACCCGCTCCATGTCCTTTAAGCGACGGTTCTTCAGCATCTGAAGCAGAGGTGTTCATCGAGTAGCCTGCTTGTTCACGCTCATGCTCCGACGCTACGCGAAAACGGAGATGCACGTCCTGGATTCCCGCTTCCGCCAGCCGGAATCGAATCTCCTCGGCTACGGCTTGCTGCGCGTCCCCATCTTTCTCCAGGCAAACAACGGTAAGGGATACACGCTCTTCTTTAACCATCATGTCCCGGATCCACTGCATTTCGATCAGACTCCGCTTCAACGCCGGTTCCGCGACCGGCCGGAGCACGGCTTCAAGTTGCTCCTTCGTTATCAATGACAGCACCTCGACTTTACTGGTATCATAATGACTTCCATTATGATAATTATTATATCATTACTTGTCGATATCTGCTGTTTTTCCCGTCCCTTCTCCCGAGCTGTACCGGAGAATGCCTTGATAGATGGACGCAGCCACTTTTCGCTGATATCGATCATCTCCAAGCAGCTCCGATTCTTCAGGATGAGATAAAAATCCGACCTCCACCAAAGCAGCCGGAATCTTTAAAGCCTCCAGGACATATACCGGTTTGTCGGACTGCTTTGCTACCCGATCAGTATTTTCCAGATTCCGTCTCAGCTCCTGCTGGATCAGATCCGCCAGGTTGGCGCTATTGCCATTATTGAGATAGTAAAATGTTTGCGCACCACGCCAGCGGGGCGATGGCACGCTGTTCATGTGGATGCTCAAGAACAATTCGGCCCCTTGCTCTTCTATAAAACGAACGCGCTGCTTCAGGTCCTCCGTTTTTCTTTTCTTATATCCCTTCGTCTCCGCATCCGCCAAATCCCGGTCATCCTCACGGGTCATTACGACGATTGCACCGGCTTGCTGCAAATAATCACGCAGGTACAGCGCAACCGCCAGATTGATATCTTTTTCAATGACCCCCTGTTTACTAACGGCTCCCCCATCAGGGCCCCCATGTCCGGCATCAAGCACGATAGTCTGTCCAGCCAGCGGAAGACTCCAATACGTCCATACTTTCGCCGATGGGATCTCGTAAGCCGCCAACCCCGTAAGCATGCCGACCAACGCGATGCCGATCACTGCTTTTTTGATATGGCTCAGCGAGATCCAAACGCTCACCTTATCTCTGGAACCCATAAAAAAGCCACCTCCGTCCCTAATGACATTAATCATCATATGGGACGAGGTGGACAAATATGACCGTCATCTTTTGATCACGAAGTAACACAAGAAGTAACTCGACTTCAAATCTTGAATTCAGTTGCTCCTTCCGGTGCTCACGTAGGTTCTGCCTACGCTCCGCTCCTCACTCTCATCTTCATCCAACCTTCTCGGTGCTGAAAAGCTGACTTTGATGACGTATGAATCACGAATAGATCACGGATTAAATTACAACCTGATGGCTCATGCCTTCGATCAGGACTCTGGCCACTTCCGGACGCGTAAATTCAGGCGGCGGGCAGATCCCCTCGCGGAGCAGTCCTCTTACCTTCGTACCGGACAGGGTCATATGATCTTCCTTCGGGTGAGGGCATGTCTTGCTGGAAGCCATATTTCCGCACTTCGTGCAGAAGAAACTATGTTCGAAAAACAAAGGGGAAATCCCGAGCTCCTCGGCCGTGAAATTCGAAAAAATCTCCTGTGCTTCATAAGTGCCATAGTAATCGCCGACACCGGCGTGATCGCGTCCGACGATAAAATGGGTACACCCGTAATTTTTGCGCACCATGGCATGGAAAATCGCTTCTCTTGGCCCTGCATACCGCATAGCCGCCGGAAACACGCCAAGGAAAGTACGGTTCTGCGGATAATAATTTTCCAAAAGAACCAGATAGCTCTTCATTCTTACGTCAGCCGGTACGTCATCGGATTTGGTCTCTCCGACCAGCGGATTGAGAAACAGTCCGTCGACGATTTCAAGTGCGCTCTTCTGGATGTATTCATGAGCCCGGTGAACCGGATTTCGCGTTTGAAAGCCGACAACGCTTTTCCAGCCTTTCTCGGCAAAAATGCGGCGGATCACTGCCGGATCAAAGTAAAATTCACCGAATCGTTCAGGCTTTGGACGGTTTAGCACCGTAACCTCGCCCCCCACATAAATGGCAGAACGCTCGTAAAGCTTCTTAACCCCGGGATGCTCTTCATTAGCCGTTTTAAAGACATTTTTCGCTTCTTCTTTCTGATCTACCGTATAAATACTACCCACTTTCAGCAAACCGTAAATGATTCCGTCCTGCTCTCCAACCAGCGCCACCTTCTCGCCGATGGCCAAAGCCTGCGATTCTTTCTCACTCACGGACAATGTGATCGGGATACTCCATACGGTGTCGTCAGCCAGCCGCATACGATGTACTACCGACCGATAGTCTTCCTCATTCAAAAATCCTGTCAATGGCGAGAATGCCCCTACCCCGATCAAATCCAGATCAGAGATAGCCCAAGTGCTGATTTTAACGGATTGCAGTTCCTTTGCCTCCGCCAACAAACGTTCTCGCTCCTCGCCGGTCGCCAGTCGGTTTACCAGGCTGCCGCCATGCGGTGAAATTGCCGTCATTTTCATCTCTCCTTATTCATTCGCAAAAACTTTAGAATATTATTTGTGAAGTCCGCATTCCGTCTTCTCGGAATTAGCCCACCGTCCGGCCCGAGCGTCCTCGCCCGGCATCACCTGGCGAGTGCAATACTCGCAGCCGATACTAGGGTAATTACGGTCATGCAGCGGATTATAAATGACATCATTTTTGCGGATATAATTCCAGACATCTTCATTACTCCAACTCGCCAATGGATTAAATTTCACCAGTCCGAACTTGGCGTCATACTCGATCTTTTTGGCATTTGCCCGCGTCGGTGCCTGATCTCGGCGGATTCCGGTTATCCATGCTTCATATTGGGACAAAATTCGGGTTAACGGTTCGACTTTACGGATGTTACAGCAGGCATTAGGATCCGATTTCCATAGTTCCTCCCCATGCTGGAGCGCTTGCTCCTCAGGTGAAATGACCGGAGACACGCGGACAAAATCGAGTTCATAACGGGCTACTAAAGCATCACGGGTTTCGTAGGTTTCTTTGAAATGAAAATCTGTATCCAGATAAAAAATATCCGTGGAGGGACTCACTTTTTGCAGCATATCTACTAAGACAACGTCCTCTGCGCCGAAGCTGCACGCAAAAGTAATATTAGGAAACGTTTCAACAGCCCATGCAATGATCTGTTCCGGAGTAGCCGATTCCAGTTCCTCGGCTTTGGTCTGGATCAAATTTTCTTTCTCCAGCAAATTCATCTTTTTCGCCCCTTTGCTTGTATAAATAAATGTAATAATGCCTATTTCCTACAATAAAAGCCGACTAAACTTATCTGATTTATAGTTTAAAGTATAGGGCATTCTATTAATAAGTCAACAAAAAAGACCCAACTTTCTTCCTGAAAGTGGGGTCTTTTTATCAAAAAAAATAAAAGCCCTTGACCAATAAAGGCCAAGGGCTGCAATTCCAGCTGCACACGCAAATGGAATATTAACGTTTTGAGAACTGTGGCGCGCGACGAGCGGCTTTGAGACCGTATTTCTTACGTTCTTTCATCCGTGGGTCACGAGTCAGGAATCCTGCTTTTTTGAGCGAAGGACGGAATTCTGGGTCTGCTTTGAGCAATGCACGGGAAATCCCGTGGCGGATTGCGCCAGCTTGACCGGAAATGCCGCCGCCATGAGCAATTACGATTACATCGTAGCTGCCCAGCGTCTCAGTCAAAGTCAGAGGTTGTTTAACGATCAGTTTGAGGGTTTCCAAACCGAAATATTCATTGATATCACGTTTATTGATGACAATGCGTCCTTCACCCGGTACAAGGCGAACACGAGCTACCGAATGTTTACGACGACCTGTCCCATAGTATTGTACTTGTGCCATGAAACTGTCCTCCCTTTTAATTATCCGCGAAGTTCGTAAACTTCAGGTTTTTGTGCTGCATGTGGATGCTCTGTGCCGGCATAGACTTTCAGTCTGAGCTTCATTTTCTCGCCTTGACGAGTTTTTGGCAACATGCCATGTACAGCGGACTCGATTACACGTTCAGGTTTCGATTTCAAAAGATCCTTAGCAACTGTCACTTTCAAACCGCCTGGATGCAGGGAGTGACGGTAGTACTTTTTGTTATCCAGCTTTTTGCCGGTCAGAACAATTTTCTCTGCATTGATGACAACAACGAAGTCGCCGCCGTCAACGTGTGGAGTGAATTGTGGTTTGTGTTTGCCGCGGATCAGAGCAGCGGCTTCGCTTGCCAAACGGCCCAGCGTTTTGCCTTCGGCATCGATGATATGCCAGTTGCGCTCAACTTCGCTTGGCTTCGCCATATAGGTGGTACGCATGAAAAGATCCTCCTTCATTCTCGTTCGAAATGGTTCATGGATGCGTAAAAACGATCTGGCCTTCGGGTTCCTTGACCGCTTCTCGCCATTTATGTTACATCGTTTTTATATGCCTAATTAGTGTTGCGTATTGCACGGTTATGCGGTTTTCTCAACTGGGGGCTGTGGGATAGCCGTTAAGAAAACACAACTTTTATTTTACAGGATGAGGATTACTTGTGCAAGTCTTTTTTGAGTCAAAATACGAAGTTTAATCAAAAAGATCTCCGAACACATCAAGCACGGATTTCTTCTTCTTGTGTTTATGGTGCCCTTGAGGATAACCCTGGTTATAGCCTTGTTGCTGGACCCTCGGATCATAGTTTTGCTGAGGCCGGGAAGAGCCGTAATTCGGGTCCGGATTTCGATATTCTTTCTCTTTCCGATCATATGCCTGTCCGTCGTCATGGCCGTCGTACCACTCATTAAACGCCGGCCGGATCTGCCGGATCTCGTTCATCAACTTCTCCAGTTCTCCACGGTCCAGCCAGACGCCTTTACAATCCGGACAAACATCAATCAACACGCCATCTTTCTCGACTTCTCTCATACGAACATCATGGCAAACGGGACACTTCATTGGGTATTCGCCCTCCTAAGGTTCTCATTAAAGTTTTTTTTACTTTGGTTTTGTTACGTATGAAAGCTCAGACGGTTTCGCTAAAAAGACATATCTTGAGATATTTTTGTGATATCCGGTATTTCCGGCACCTCATCGTACTCAACTTTCCACAGCATAAGCCCCTTGCTTTCGGCAGTAGGACCTGCGGCCGCACGATCTTTGGCCTCCAATATCGATTTCATATCCTTCGGAGCCCGCTTGCCCTCGCCAACCTGCAGCAATGTACCCACAATAATTCTCACCATATGCTGAAGAAAACCGTTACCCGTTACATAGATATGAATAATCCCCTGCTCATGCGTACCTGCTCCTTCCGTTCCGCATTCTACCTCGATCCTTGCCTCATAGATGGTCCTGACATGGCTTTGTTTGGTGGAATGCCGGGATGCAAAGGAAGTATAATCATGCGTGCCGATTAAATAAGCCAACCCCACACGCATCGCTTGTACATCAAGCACTCCCGGATGATGCAACTGAAACTGGCGATAGAAGACATCAAAGACTCTATTCCCGTTTATGGAGTACCGATAGGTTTTCCGTTTAGCATAACGTCGCGAATGAAACTCCAACGGTACCTCCACTGCATCGGTGATCCGAATATCGGAAGGAAGGCGCCCGTTCAGCGCATGACGCCATCTCTCCACCGGAATTTGCGAAGACGTCAGAAAGTGAAAGGTTTGACCGCGGGCATGGACCCCTGCATCAGTTCTGCCTGACCCGTGGATTTTCACTTTCTCCCCCGTCAATTGTGATATCACGGCTTCTAAATGATCTTGGATCGTATTACCGTCAGGTTGCGTTTGAAAACCGAAATAGTGAGTCCCGTCATAACTGATGGTCATCAGCAGATTGCGCATTTTGTTGCCCTCCCTCCGATTAAGCCTGATTAGTAATAAACAAAAGAAAAACTCTCCTTAGCTAAGCCTAAGCGGCGAGCCGTCAGAGAGTTTTACTGTTGTGTGAATTCCCCTGTAAATTAAGCCCGGTCTACCAGTTCCAAGTAAACCATAGGGGCAGAATCGCCGCGGCGAGGTCCCAGTTTCAGGATACGGGTGTATCCGCCTGGACGCTCGGAATAGCGGGTAGCCAGCTCCGAGAACAGCTTTTGGATTGCGTCTTGCTCACCATCGATCGATTCGCGGCGAACATAAGCAGCAACTTGACGACGGGCATGCAAATCTCCGCGTTTTGCTTTGGTGATCAGCTTTTCAGCGATAGAACGAACTTCCTTCGCTTTTGCCTCAGTCGTTTGGATGCGTTCGTATAAGAACAGGTCCGTTACCAGATCACGAAACAAAGCTTTACGCGCACTGGAATCGCGGCCCAACTTTTGGTATGCCATGAGTTTTCCCTCCTTCGCTAGAACGATTAAGCAGTCTATTCTTCCGTACGTAGGCCCAAACCAAGCTCTTCGAGCTTCTCTTGTACTTCTTCCAAAGATTTGCGTCCGAGGTTACGGACTTTCATCATATCTTCTTCAGTTTTGGTAGTGAGCTCTTGTACCGTGTTGATACCGGCACGTTTGAGGCAGTTATAGGAACGGACGGAGAGATCGAGCTCTTCAATCGTCATTTCAAGCACTTTCTCTTTTTTGTCTTCTTCCTTCTCGACCATGATTTCCGCGTCCTTCGCTTCATCCGTGAGTCCCACGAACAGGAAGAGATGCTCGGTAAGAATCTTAGCACCGAGACTAACCGCTTCTTCAGGTCTAATGCTGCCATCGGTCCATACTTCAAGCGTAAGCTTGTCATAATTGGTCACTTGGCCAACACGTGTATTCTCTACAACGTAATTGACGCGAGCAATCGGGGTATAGATCGAGTCGACGGGAATGACACCAATTGGTTGATCATCTCGTTTGTTCTTATCTGCCTGAACATAACCACGACCGCGCCCGGCGAAGATGCGCATATGAAGTCTGGAACCAGGTTCAAGCGTAGCAATATGCAAATCCGGATTCAGGATTTCCACATCGCTGTCGGCACGGATATCTCCTGCAGTGATGACGCCTTCGCCTTCCGCATCGATTTCGAGAATTTTCTCTTCATCGGAGTGGATTTTGAGCGAAAGAGCCTTCAAATTCAGGATGATCTCCGTGACGTCTTCCATTACACCCGGAATGGTCGCGAATTCATGCAGAACACCATCGATTTGGACCGAGGTTACCGCAGCACCCGGAAGAGAAGAGAGCAAAATCCGGCGAAGCGAGTTGCCCAGTGTGGTGCCATATCCACGCTCAAGTGGTTCTACTACAAATTTCCCATAGGTGCCTCCATCGTTAACTTCTACGGTCTCGATTTTCGGCTTTTCGATTTCTATCACGAAATTACCCCTCCTTCAAAACGTCGTTCCTTAGAAACTGTCATGTTTTCTGAAGTCTATCATGTAGTATGCCTAAACAACCATTGTTACCAATATATGATGTTGTTATACCACACTAGAGGCGGCTTCATTATACACGACGGCGTTTCGGAGGACGGCAACCGTTATGAGGAATTGGAGTCACGTCTTTAATCATGTTAACTTCAAGGCCTGCAGCTTGCAAGGAGCGGATAGCGGCTTCACGACCGGCTCCAGGACCTTTAACCATAACCTCAACGCTCTTCATACCATGTTCCATAGCTGCTTTTGCAGCGGATTCCGCAGCCATTTGAGCGGCAAACGGAGTGGATTTACGGGAACCTTTGAATCCAAGACCGCCGGAGCTGGCCCAAGAAATTGCGTTACCGTGCGGATCCGTAATTGTAACGATCGTGTTGTTGAAGGTGGAGCGGATATGTGCCACGCCAGATTCAATATTTTTGCGGTCACGACGTTTAGTACGTACGACTTTTTTTGGTTTAGCCATTGTCTGTTATCCCCCCTTCTTATTTCTTCTTGTTCGCTACAGTACGACGAGGACCCTTACGAGTACGGGCATTCGTTTTAGTACGTTGTCCGCGAACCGGCAATCCACGACGATGACGAACACCGCGGTAGCAGCCGATTTCAATCAAACGTTTAATATTTAAGGAAATTTCACGACGCAGGTCGCCTTCAACCTTGACCGTTTTGTCGATCGTTTCGCGTAGTTTGCTAACCTCATCTTCCGTCAAATCACGAACACGAGTGTCCGGATTGATGCCTGTTTCAGACAGGATTTTCTGAGAAGTCGTTTTACCGATTCCGAAAATGTAAGTTAAGGCGATCTCAACGCGTTTATCACGTGGCAAATCCACACCAGCTATACGTGCCATTTTACGCTACACCCCCTTCTTTAACCTTGTTTTTGTTTGTGTTTCGGATTTTCGCAAATCACCATGACATTGCCTTTGCGACGAATGACTTTGCATTTTTCGCAAATCGGCTTCACAGAAGGTCTTACCTTCATGTTGATTACCTCCTAAAAGTTTTACGGATGTAAAACTGACTTCGAGAGCATATGCTAAGTTTTGCGAAGCAAAACTCTCTTCGTAAGGATGACTATGAACTAAGTTTTACGAATGTAAAACGAACTTCTGAACATCTTAAATTACTCAACCTGAATATCATAACACATAATCGTTCCAAATGGTAATGGAATCTATTTACGATAAGTAATACGACCTTTACTCAGGTCATAAGGTGACAATTGAACAACCACTTTGTCTCCCGTCAGGATCCGGATAAAGTGCATCCGCAATTTCCCGGAAACATGCGCGAGAATTTGATGACCGTTCTCAAGCTCTACTCTAAAAGTAGCATTCGGCAACGGCTCGATGACCGTACCTTCCACTTCAATAACATCTTCCTTGGCCACTGTCATTCTCCTTTCTCTTCGGCGTTTGAGTTGGCGGATTCCATATATACGTTAACTGCGTAGCGCAGTTTTCCGTTCGTTACCCGGCCGCTTTCTTGCAAACTATGAACTACTTCGCTGCTGATCATCGACTGAAGCTCAAGATGCTGTATATTTTTCCGTTTTGGCTGGTCAAACTTTCGTTTGTCCCCATCCGCGATAAGTACGAATCTGTCATCCACAATCCCGATGATCACATAAGCGGCGCCAGCGTCTCTCCCTTTCAAAGCTTTCACGATTTGGCCGACTTGCGGTTCTGCAGGGTGCTTCACTTTCATCACCTACGCATCCAATTTCGTGAAAATCTCTAAACCGTCCGGCGTAACCGCCACGGTATGCTCGAAATGAGCGCACAGTGAGCCGTCAACCGTAACGACAGTCCAATTATCTTCCAGCGTTCTAACGTACCGTTTGCCGGCGTTTACCATCGGCTCGATCGCCAGCACCATGCCGGGTTTCAGCCGCGGCCCACGATCCGGTGTGCCGTAGTTAGGAATTTGCGGTTCTTCGTGCAGCTCCGTTCCTATACCGTGACCGACATATTCACGAACCACCGAGAATCCCGCATCCTCGATAAACTGCTGGATCGCATGCGAAATGGTGTACAAGCGTACATCTGGTTTGACGAGTGCAAGGCCAGCATAGAGCGATCCTTCGGTGACATCCAGAAGCTGCTGGGCTTCATCGGAAATCGTACCCACCGGATACGTCCATGCCGAATCACCGTGATAACCGCGGAATTCGGCGCCAATGTCAAGGGTAATGATGTCGCCTTCGTTCAATTTGCGTTTGCCAGGAAATCCATGTACCAATTCTTCGTTGACCGAAGCGCAAATGCTGTAAGGAAAACCGTTATAACCTTTGAAAGACGGCACAGCGTTTTGACTGCGAATGAACTTGTCGGCGATTTGATCGAGTTCCCCCGTCGTAATTCCAGGCTCAATCGATTGCGCTATGAGTCTGTGCGTTTCCGCAACGATTCGCCCTGCTTCTCTCATAAAGCCCAGTTCACTTTCGGATTTACAAATGATCATTACACCTAACCTCGCAGTATGGATACGATCTCTTTTGAAACCGTTCCGATTTCCTGTTCACCATCTACTTGACGCAGCAGGCCCTTATCTTCATAGAACGTGAGGAGAGGTGCCGTTTTGTTGATATATTCGTCCAGCCGTGTTCCTACGCTCTCTTCGTTATCGTCGGAGCGCTGGTACAGCTCGCCGCCGCACTTATCACAAACACCTTCCTGAACAGGCGGATTAAAGATCACATGATAAGTAGATCCGCAAGACTTGCATATACGGCGTCCAGTGAGACGCGCCAACAGCTTGTTACGATCTACTTTCAGGTTGATGACATGATCCAGTTCTTTACCTAATCCGCTTAGCAAATCTTCCAGCGCTTCCGCTTGCGAAAGGGTTCTTGGAAAACCGTCCAATAAAAAACCATTTTCGCAATCGGACTGCTGTAGACGCTCGCGGACGATGCCGACCGTTACATCATCAGGCACCAGAAGCCCTTGATCCATGTATTCCTTCGCCTTGATCCCTACAGGAGTTCCCTGTTTGATCGCCAGACGAAACGCATCACCGGTGGAGATGTGCGGAATGCCGAATTCGTTAACGATGACCTCTGCTTGTGTTCCTTTTCCTGCTCCAGGAGGTCCCATGAATAGAATGTTCATGTCTATCACTCCCTCCAAACTTTACTACATGAAGATGTTCAAAAAGTCATCTTTTCCCTTGCTACTGAAAACCCGACTTTTTTGATCTTTCATTATAGGAAACAGAACAATAGGCGCCAGGTGAGTTCAACTTCGAGCTCGTCCCTGGAACCTATCGCTTACTTATTGATAAAGCCTTTGTAGTGGCGTTTGATCAATTGGCTTTCAATCGTCTTCATCGTATCCAGTGCAACACCGATTACGATCAAAAGCGAAGTGCCTCCGATTTGAACACTACTAGGCAAATTAGCCAAAGCACCGAGAGCCATTGGAAGAATCGAAATAGCCGCCAGGAAAAGCGCTCCTGTCATCGTCAAACGGGTCAAGACCCGAGTAAGATAAGTTGCTGTCGTTTTCCCTGGGCGAATCCCCGGAATATATCCGCCGTTTTTCTTCATGTTGTCGGCCATCTGTTGCGGATTCATCTGTACAAAAGTATAGAAGAAAGTGAAACCGATGATCATTACGACATAAAGTACCATGCCGAGCGGATGGCTGGTGGCCAAGTTTTTAGTAATCCATTGTGCCCAGGTGTGCGTCGACCAGAAACTGGCGAGAACAACAGGGAACTGCAGGAGCGAAACTGCAAAGATCACCGGAATTACGCCCGCTGCGTTAATTTTGAGCGGGATATGCGTATTCTGTCCGCCGTACATCTTGTTGCCTACGACGCGTTTGGCGTATTGGACCGGAATTTTCCGAATCGCTTGTTGAATATAGATAACGCCAATTACAATCAGTATAACAACAATAAGGATCGCAATCGATTTAACCACGTTCATGAAAGTTTGACCTTCCACGATAAATTCGGATTTAGCGATCGTTTGAATGTACGATGGAAATGCTGAGACGATCCCGGCAAAGATAATCAGCGAAATCCCGTTACCAATACCCTTTTCCGTGATTTGTTCGCCCAGCCACATCAGGAACGACGTACCCGCGGTCAAAACAATCGCAATAACCAGATAGTCGGCAAAGCTCGCATTGGGTACCATCTCGACGTTGTACATCCGGTTAAAACCGACCGATGTAGCGAATGCCTGAATGATAGCCAAAATAACCGTTCCGTACCGTGTAATCTGGGCCATTTTCTTCTTACCATGCTCGCCTTGTTTCGCCCATTCCGCGAATTTCGGAATGACGTCCATGGAGAGCAATTGAACAATAATGGAAGCCGTAATGTACGGCATAATCCCGAGCGCAAAGATTGAGAAGTTCTTGAGTGCACCGCCCGAGAAGGTGTTCAGGAGCCCGAACAAATTATTTGCCGCACCGCTATCCATGGAGTCAAACACTGAAGTATCGACGCCTGGAACCGGAACAAAGGATCCGATCCGGTAAATAATGAAGATAAACAGTGTAAAAAGAATGCGGGTGCGCAGGTCCTGAACGTGCCAAATGTTCTTAATGGTTTTAAACATTAGATCACCTCGGTTTTACCGCCGGCAGCCTCGATTTTCTCTACCGCAGATTGGGAGAACTTATTCGCTTTAACTGTCAGTTTGACAGTAACTTCACCGTTGCCAAGAATCTTGATTCCGCTCTTCGCGTTCTTCACGATTCCTTGTTCAAACAACAGTTCAGGAGTTACTTCCGTATCCACCGCAAAGCTGTTAAGTTCCTCGATGTTCACAATCGCGTACTCTTTCCGCGTAGGATTATTAAACCCGCGTTTTGGCAAGCGACGATACAACGGGTTTTGTCCGCCTTCGAAGCCCGGACGAACACCACCGCCGGAACGAGCGTTTTGACCTTTGTGACCACGCGTAGATGTTTTACCCATACCGCTACCTGTACCGCGGCCAACGCGTTTGCGTTCTTGGCGGGAACCAGGAGCTGGGGAAAGCTCATGTAACTTCATCGTTCGTTGCACCTCCTTATTTATTGTTGGCATTTGAGCATCCCGATAATCCGTCTTACGGATTATCTAGGGTTCGCTCAATGCGACGATTCGCAGCTAGTGCAAGGGATTATTCAGCGATTTCTTGAACCGTAACCAAGTGGCTTACTTGATTAACCATACCACGAATGGCTGGATTATCGTTATGAACCACGGATTGGTTAATTTTGCGAAGTCCCAAAGTTTTCACGGTAGTACGTTGGTTCTCCGGACGACCGATCAAACTACGCACGAGGGTAATTTGCAGTTTAGCCATGAGATTCCCTCCTTAACCGAGAAGTTCTTCGACGGATTTACCGCGTAATTTCGCAACATCTTCAGCGCGTTTCAGACGGGACAAGCCCTCCAAAGTCGCATTGACCATGTTGATGGAATTCGAAGAACCTAGAGATTTTGTCAAAATGTCGCCTACGCCAGCAAGTTCGAGTACCGCACGAACAGGACCGCCAGCGATTACCCCGGTACCTTCGGATGCCGGTTTCAGAAGCACACGGCCAGCACCGAAATGACCAACTACTTGGTGAGGGATCGACGTTCCTACGAGTGGAACATGCACAAGATTTTTCTTAGCATCATCAATTCCTTTGCGGATCGCATCAGGAACTTCGCCAGCTTTACCGATACCGGCGCCAACCCAGCCTTTGCCGTCGCCGACAACCACGAGTGCGCTGAAGCTAAAACGGCGTCCGCCTTTAACTACTTTAGCTACGCGGTTAATATTTACAACTCTTTCAGTCAGTTCTAAAGTGTTCGGATCTACACGCAAGTCGTTAACCTCCTTTTAAAATATTTTAGAATTCAAGGCCTGCTTCGCGCGCTGCATCAGCCAGCGCCTGAATCCGTCCATGGTACAAGTACCCACCGCGGTCGAATACAATGCCTTTTACGCCTTTAACTTGGGCGCGTTTTGCGATCAGCTCACCGACTTTACGTGCAGATTCCACGTTGCCGCCGTTGCCGATTTCGCTGCTCAATTCTTTGTCGATGGTCGAAGCGGATACGATCGTCACGCCAGCTACATCGTCGATCAGTTGAGCATAGATATGTTTGGAAGAACGGTACACGTTAAGTCTTGGACGTTCAGCCGTTCCTTGGATTTTTTTCCGTACACGCAAATGTCTTTTCAGACGGGCTTTATTTTTATCGCCTTTTGTAATCATGACTTCCATTTCACTCCCTTCGGTTTACCTTCACAAGCCGTTCACTTCAAGACGCCAGGAGGATTAGCCCGTTAAGAAGAGGTTTATTTCTTCTTACCGGCTTTACCTTCCTTACGAATAATGCGTTCGCCTTCGTACTTAATCCCTTTACCTTTGTAAGGTTCAGGTTCGCGCACGGAACGAATTTTTGCAGCATATTCGCCTACGCGCTCTTTGTTGATCCCACTCACGATGATTTTCGTATTCGAAGGAACTTCGAACGCGATGCCCGGCTCAGGAGTGATTTCCACCGGATGGGAGTACCCTACGTTAAGCACCAGTTTTTCGCCGGATTTGCTTGCGCGATAACCGACACCAACCAATTCGAGGGATTTGGAGAAACCTTCGGTTACTCCGCTCACCATGTTGTTCACTACACTACGAGTCGTGCCGTGCAGAGAACGATGCAATTTGTTATCAGAAGGACGTTCAACCAGGATTTGATTGTCTTCAACCGAAACCTTGATGTCCTTATGAAGTTCACGAGTCAAAGTACCTTTCGGCCCTTTCACCGTAATGACGCTATTATCAAGTGTGATATCCACACCACTTGGTACTGTAATTGGTTTGCGACCAATACGAGACATTTGCTGCACCTCCTTGTTTTGTGACGTTAATTACCAAACGTAGCAGACAACTTCGCCGCCGGCTTTCGACTGACGAGCTTCTTTATCGGTCATAACTCCCTTAGAAGTGGAGATAATCGCGATACCCAAACCGCCAAGGACACGAGGAACTTCGTTACTCTTCGTGTACACGCGAAGGCCCGGCTTACTGATTCTTTTCAAGCCAGTGATGACGCGCTCGCTGTTGGCACCGTATTTCAGGAAAATACGGATGATCCCTTGTTTGTTATCATCGATATATTCTGCATCACGGATAAAACCTTCACGCTTCAAAATCTCAGCGATTTGTTTCTTGATCGTGGACGCAGGCATTTCTACTGTTTCGTGGCGAACCGTGTTCGCGTTACGAATACGAGTTAGCATATCTGCAATTGGATCTGACATAGTCATACGTGTAAACCTCCTTCCCGTTGTTGATGGATTACCAGCTTGCTTTTTTCACGCCAGGAATCTGGCCTTTATAAGCTAATTCACGGAAGCAAATTCTGCAAATTTTGTATTTTTGCAATACCGAATGTGGACGACCACAACGCTCGCAACGGGTGTAAGCCCGTACTTTGAATTTCGGCGTGCGTTGTTGTTTAACTTTCATCGAAGTTTTTGCCACTTAGCCTGACACCTCCTAAATAGTTTCGGAGAAAAGAAACGAATCGTTCTTACTTCGCAAATGGCATTCCGAGACCGGCCAGCAGTTCGCGGGACTCTTCGTCGGATTTTGCCGTAGTTACGATAACGATATCCATACCGCGCACTTTATCTACCTTGTCATACTCGATTTCAGGGAAGATCAATTGTTCCTTGAGACCAAGTGTATAGTTACCGCGTCCGTCGAATGCTTTCGTCGATACGCCGTGGAAGTCACGGACACGCGGAAGCGTTACGTTGAACAGTTTGTCGAGGAAATGGTACATGCGCTCGCCGCGAAGAGTAACCTTCACGCCGATCGGCATGTTCTCACGGAGTTTGAAACCTGCGATAGATTTCTTGGCGCGAGTGATAACCGGTTTTTGTCCGGAGATCAGTTGCATGTCACTCACTGCAGAGTCCAATACTTTCGAGTTAGCTACTGCGTCACCTACACCCATGTTGATGACAACTTTTTCGATTTTTGGCACTTGCATTACTGTTGTATAGTTGAATTTTTGAATCAAAGCAGGTGTTACTTCATTCAAAAAGCGTTCTTTCAATCTTACCATGAATCATGTACCTCCTTTCTTTACATTCCTGGATTAATCGATTACTTCACCGGATTTTTTAGCAACACGAACTTTTTTACCGTTGTCCAATACTTTGTAACCGATACGAGTTACTTTTCCGCTCTTTGGATCAACATGCATAACGTTCGATACGTGAATCGGAGCTTCTTTCTCGATGATGCCGCCTTGCGGGTTCAGCTGATTTGGCTTTTGATGTTTCTTCACCATATTCACGCCTTCTACCAGCACACGGTTTTCACGAGGATAAGCGGCGATGACACGGCCTTTTTTGCCTTTGTCTTTACCGGAAATCACGATGACTGTATCGTCTTTTTTGACGTGCAGCTTGTTGTTATGGGATTCCAGAACTTTTTTAAGTCTAGGCATTCTTTACACCTCCTGTTTCGTCGGCTTATTGACCAATCCCTACCGGGATGAATTAGATAACTTCCGGAGCCAAGGAAACGATTTTCATGAAATCTCTGTCGCGAAGTTCGCGAGCTACTGGTCCGAAAATACGAGTACCGCGCGGGCTCTTGTCATCCTTAACTACAACCGCTGCGTTCTCATCGAATGCGATGTAAGAACCGTCTTTACGGCGAACCGAACGTTTTGTACGAACGACAACCGCTTTGACTACATCACCCTTTTTGACAACGCCGCCTGGTGTTGCTTGTTTCACAGAACAAACGATCAAATCACCGATTTGCGCTGTGCGACGACCGGTACCGCCCAGAACGCGGATACACATCAATTCCTTCGCGCCGGAGTTGTCCGCAACATGCAAACGTGTAAATGGTTGAATCATGGATATGTCCTCCTTTCAGTCTAAGCTTCCCTGCTATTAGATGATAACCGCTTTTTCAACGACTTCAACGAGTCTCCAGCGTTTGTCTTTAGACAGTGGACGAGTTTCAGTGATCTTTACAGTGTCACCGATTTTCGCAGTGTTATTTTCATCATGCGCTTTAAATTTTTTCGTGTATTTAATGCGCTTGTGGTACAAGTCATGCTTTTTGTACGTTTCTACAGCTACAACGATGGTTTTATCCATTTTGTCGCTAACGACTTTACCAATTTGCACTTTACGGCTGTTGCGTTCTTCGCTCATGGTTAGCCTCCTTCCTGGACTTAGGCGCTTCGCATACGCGGTGCGCTTTCTTAACTAATGATCCCGAGTTCTCTTTCACGTAAAACGGTTTTAGCACGAGCTATTTCCTTACGCACGTCACGGATCCGAGTCGGGTTATCAAGCTGGCCGGTAGCCAATTGAAAACGGAGGTTAAAGAGTTCTTCTTTAAATCCTGCGACTTTTTGTTCAATCTCAGCAGTGGTTAAGTTGCGAAGTTCATTAGCTTTCATTTGCTTCACCACCCAATTCTTCACGTTTCACAAACTTCGTTTTGATCGGCAGTTTGTGGGCGGCAAGACGCATAGCTTCACGCGCGATTTCCTCCGATACACCGGCAAGCTCAAACATGATTTTGCCAGGTTTCACAACTGCGACCCATTTCTCTACATTACCTTTACCGCTACCCATCCGGACCTCAAGAGGCTTTTGAGTAATCGGTTTGTCAGGGAAAATTTTGATCCAAACCTTACCGCCCCGTTTGATGTAACGCGTCATTGCAATACGCGCTGCTTCAATTTGACGGTTGGTGATCCAAGTCGGCTCCAGAGCTTGCAGACCGTATTCACCGAAGTTCAATTCAGTGCCGCCTTTAGCTTGGCCTCTCATATTACCGCGTTGTTGCTTGCGGTGTTTAACACGTTTAGGTACCAACATGATTAGTTGCCTCCTTCCTGAGCAGCTTGTTGTTTCTTAGCCGTAGGAAGAACCTCTCCACGATAGATCCATACTTTTACGCCGATACGTCCATAAGTCGTATGAGCTTCTGCCGTACCGTAGTCGATGTCGGCGCGGAGCGTATGAAGTGGAACAGTTCCTTCACTGTAGCCTTCCGAACGAGCAATTTCAGCACCGCCAAGACGACCGCTGACTGCTGTTTTAATCCCCTTCGCTCCCGAACGCATAGTTCTTTGAATCGCTTGTTTGAGCGCACGACGGAAAGAAACGCGACGTTCCAGTTGTTGTGCGATGCTCTCAGCGACCAGAATCGCGTCAAGATCAGGGTGTTTGATTTCAGAGATGTTGATGTGAACTTTTTTGCCGCCTGCGATTTTAGTGATTTCGTTGCGCAGGTTTTCAACCTCCGAACCACCTTTACCAATAACCATACCAGGCTTGGCAGTATGAATCGTTACGTTCACGCGGTTAGCCGCTCTCTCGATTTCAATGCGAGATACTGCGGAGTCTTTCAGTTTATTTTTCAGGTGTTCACGAATTTTAACGTCTTCAAGCAAAAGATCACCGAAATCTTTGCCTGCGTACCATTTGGATTCCCAATCACGGATAATCCCTACTCGTAATCCGACCGGATTTACCTTTTGGCCCACACGTTTTCCCTCCTTATTTTTCGGATACCACCAATGTAATGTGGCTGGTGCGTTTGTTGATCCGGCTTGCGCGTCCCATTGCACGAGGGCGGAAACGTTTCATAGTCGGACCTTGGTTTACGTAAGCTTGTGAAATAACCAATTTATTTACATCCAGAGAATAGTTATGTTCAGCATTGGCAATCGCCGAGTTCAAAAGCTTCTCCACAACCGGGGAAGCCGCCTTTGGAGTATGGCGGAGAATCGCGATCGCCTCGCCAACTTGCTTGCCGCGGATCAAATCAACAACGAGTTGAACTTTCCGTGGAGCAATGCGGATAGAATTTGCATGTGCTTTTGCTTCCATGTGTGTTACCTCCTCTCAAACGAAGAACTTATCGATTAACGTCTCGTTTTCTTATCGTCGTCCGTATGACCTTTGTAGGTACGGGTTGGAGCGAACTCGCCCAGTTTATGTCCGACCATATCCTCGGTTACATATACCGGAACATGTTTGCGGCCGTCATATACGCCGAACGTGTGGCCAATGAATTGCGGGAAGATCGTAGAACGACGGGACCATGTTTTGATCACGATTTTCTTGCTCGAACCGTTCACTTCTTCCACTTTCTTGAGCAGGTAACCATCGATAAATGGCCCTTTTTTAAGACTGCGACTCATTTCTTTATCCTCCCTTCGTTACGCTGCTTGTTTCGATCTTGTATCCACAACCGTGAAGTGATCCGCAAAACGCGGATTACTTCGTGCGGCGGCGAACGATATATTTATCAGACGCTTTGTCTTTTTTACGCGTTTTGTAGCCAAGGGTTGGTTTGCCCCAAGGAGACAATGGCGATTTACGACCGATCGGAGCGCGACCTTCACCACCACCGTGTGGGTGATCGTTAGGGTTCATGACGACACCGCGCACTTCAGGACGTTGTCCCAGCCAACGGCTGCGGCCTGCTTTACCGATCTTCACGAGTTCGTGGTCTCCGTTGCCTACTGCGCCGATAGTAGCGCGGCAAACCTTGAGAACCTTACGAACTTCGCCGGAAGATAGGCGGATCGTTACGTATTTTTCTTCTTTACCCAGCAGTTGCGCTTCAGTACCGGCTGCACGAACGAGTTGTCCGCCTTTACCAGGTTTCAGCTCAATGTTGTGGATAACTGTACCTACTGGAATGTTTTCGAGCGGCATTGCGTTTCCGACTTTAATATCGGAGCCAACGCCGGATTCGATCACGTCGCCCACTTTCAGGCCTTTAGGAGCCAGAATGTAGCGTTTTTCACCGTCGGCATAATGGATCAAAGCGATGTTGGAAGTCCGGTTCGGGTCGTACTCGATCGTAGCAACTTTGCCTGGAATTCCGTCTTTGTTCCGTTTGAAGTCGATAATACGGTATTTACGTTTATGTCCGCCGCCATGGTGACGAACCGTAATTTTACCTTGGTTGTTGCGTCCTGCAGTTTTGCTCAGAGGCGCAAGCAAAGATTTCTCCGGTTGATCCGTTGTGATTTCTTCGAATGTGGACACAGACATGCCGCGTCTCGCCGGGGATGTCGGTTTATACTTTTTAATAGGCACTAGATTTCCCTCCTTACTTTAACGATTTTATACCGATTCAAAGAACTCAAGCGGTTTGCTGCCTTCCGCCAAAGTAACGAACGCTTTCTTCCATTCCGGAGTATATCCGAAGTGGCGTCCGTAACGTTTCGGTTTAGCAGGAACGCGCAGGGTATTCACATTGCTCACTTTCACATTAAAGATCGCTTCTACAGCTTTCTTGATTTCGGTTTTGTTGGCACGAATGTCCACTTCGAACACATATTTCAGGTCGTTCATGTATTCAGCCGTACGTTCCGTAATCACCGGGCGCTTGATAATATCACGAGGATCTTTCATTACGCGAGCACCTCCTCTACCTTCTGAACTGCTTCCTTCGTAATGATCAGTTTGTCGTGCGTCAGCACGTCAAGAACATTAATGCCGTCAGCTGCAACGAATTTCACGCCTGGAATGTTACGGGCGGAAAGCGCTACGTTGTCGTCATAAGAAGGAGCTACAACGAGTGCTTTGCGATCCACTTTCAGGTTGTTCAAAATTGCTGCGAATTCTTTTGTCTTAGGAGCGCTCAACGTCAACGCATCAAGTACGATGATGTCCTGATCGATCACTTTCGAAGACAAAGCCGATTTAATCGCCAAACGACGTACTTTCTTCGGCAATTTATAGGAATAGCTACGCGGAGTCGGTCCGAAAACCACGCCGCCGCCTACCCATTGCGGGGAGCGAATGGAGCCTTGACGAGCACGGCCCGTTCCTTTTTGTTTCCAAGGTTTACGGCCGCCGCCACGAACTTCGGAGCGTCCTTTTACTTTATGGGTACCAAAACGCAGGGAAGCACGTTGCATAACAACCGCATCATGAAGAACGTGTACGTTCGGTTCGATACCGAATACCGCATCATTCAATTCCACTTCGCCCACTTGGCTACCGCTAACATTAAAGAGTGCTACTTTTGGCATTTATTGTTCCTCCTTTCCTTTGTCGATTATTTCTTGTTTGTTTGTTTGATTTTCACAAAACTGTTTTTAGGACCCGGAATCGAGCCTTTAACGAGCAGAACATTACGTTCAGCGTCCACTCTAACCACTTCAAGGTTTTGAATGGTAACCGTATCGCTACCCATGTGTCCTGGAAGGCGTTTGCCTTTAGGAACGCGGTTCGCTTGAATGGAACCCATGGAACCAGGTCTACGATGATAACGGGAACCGTGCGCCATAGGGCCGCGACTTTGTCCCCAACGTTTGATGTTACCTTGGAACCCTTTACCTTTAGAAATACCAGTTACGTCAACAAATTCGCCTTCTGCAAAAATATCAACTTTGACCTCTTGGCCAACTTCATATCCTGCAATTTCAACATTGCGAATTTCGCGAACGTAGCGCTTAGGCGTTGTGTTAGCCTTTTTAGCATGACCAGCTTCAGGCTTGTTGGATCTGGATTCCTTCTTATCGGAGTAACCGATTTGAATGGCTTCGTATCCGTCGTTCTCCAGATCTTTCTTTTGAAGAACCACGTTCCCGCCAGCCTCGATAACCGTTACAGGAATTACATTCCCTTCCGGAGTAAATACTTGAGTCATTCCGAGTTTTTTCCCTAAGATACCTTTCATGTTGACACCTCTTTTCCTTTCCTATTCCATTGCTTAATGGGATTACAATTTAATTTCGATATCTACACCGGACGGCAGGTCCAAGCGCATCAAGGCATCCACAGTTTGTGGAGTCGGATTAACAATGTCGATCAGACGTTTGTGCGTCCGTTGTTCGAATTGTTCCCGCGAATCCTTGTACTTGTGTACCGCACGGAGAATAGTAATTACTTGTTTCTCGGTTGGCAGCGGAATCGGCCCAGATACACCAGCACCCGAACGTTTTGCTGTTTCAACGATTTTCTCTGCGGATTGATCAAGAATTCTGTGGTCGTAAGCTTTCAAACGAATACGAATTTTTTGCTTTGCCATTTTAGTCCCTCCTTCTATCGCCCAATTTGGTATCGGACATACTCCGTGAAAATTTTCTGACCACTCTCCCATGGCAAAGGGGCCGGGTGTGTCAGTAACCTCTCACATCATCGCAACGTCACAGAACAACATTCATTATTATATAGAAAAGCCGGGCGCATTGCAAGCCTTTCATTAAAAGTTTTTGGTGCGGATGTTCTTTCCAAATTTATATACAAAAACAGCGTGTTTCCTGGGGAAATACGCCGTTTAATTTCTATTATAAATTCACGGAAACACGGTTCAAACGTTCCGCAGACTCGGCAACTATGGCGGTGGATGAACCTATTCCTTCTATTGTAGTAATCAGCTCGCGGATTTGTCCTTCTAATAATACAATATCCTCTGCGCTGTTTTTCATCGAATTCAAAATATGAATGAACATGTTCCCGCTTTCCTTCGATTGCAGTTCACCTTGTTCCGCTAAACCCCGAACTTCTTCAATAGAACGGACGACCCGTCCCGAAATCTCAGCCGAATGAGTAACGAGACCGGCAATCTGAACCACCGTACTCTTTGCTTCTTCCGACAACTTGTTTACTTCGCGGGCAACAACAGCAAATCCCAAACCGTGTTCTCCGGCTCTGGCCGCTTCTATCGATGCATTTAACGAGAGAAGTTTAATCCGGCTTGCAATTTCTTCTACCGCACTTACAACCTTTTGAATTTGCGCGGAAGATTGGCCAAGTTGCATGACCGATTCTTCCATGGAGCTGGTCTTCTCATGAATGCCGCCAATGTGCTGCTGTAAGATTTGGAGTATGTCTCTTCCTTCCTCTGCATGTTCACGAGTATTTGAAGCAGTTTCCGAAGATTGCCGGATCGCCTGACTCACCTCATTGCTGCTGGATACGAGTTCTTCGACGGCTACATTAGTCGCCAAACTTAAATCTTCAAGTTCCTCACTAAAAATCGTGATCTTACTTTTCAACTCATTTTTTACGAGCTCATATTGCTCTTCTTTCTCACGGATATTCTCCTTTTCGTAGGCTTCCAATACCAGCTGCTGTTCAAGATTTAGCAGTTTAGTCGTTGTCCGCACCATTTGCAAAAGAAGTTGCTCATCCTTGACTTCCTGATATATCGTTTGCAGAAATGCATTCTGCAGATTCTGAAAAGCGGAAAGATACCATTTGGGCTCAAGCCCGACGCGCTTATGGACCTTAGCAATTCTTAGACGCTTCAATATAAATTCTTGATCCACGTTCCCGCTGAACATATCAAGCAAATGTTCCCTCAAGGTTTGCTTCAGTTTTTCAACCGTGCTGTGCTTCTTAATGATTTCTTCCAATTTGGATACATCGAGTACGGATTGATAAAAAGAATCCACAATCCAGTCGATCCGTCTAGAGATCATTGGTCGCATATGATGCAGCAGTTGAACGTCCCCTTCATTAAAATCAATCATCCTCAATTGTTCATTAATCTCGGTTTCTCCGTCAATGACAAGTTTGCTTTCGTCCCGTACCCAATCCGGTTTGATTTCTGGAGTGGAAAAGCTGTGATGGTTGGTTTGCTTAGTTGGGGATGATGGGTTGCCTAAAAAAGAAAAGGGGCATTTCATCGGATATTTATCCTCTCCTTGGGGAAGTCTGATGATCTTGATGAGAGAATTATAACTGTGATAAAAATCACTGTAAAGCTAATTTTCTACATTATTCGACATTTATCTAAGTCATTTTCTCGTATTTAGTAATTTAAATAACACTTTTATACAAAAAAAGATCCGTTCCCGAAGGAACGGATCTTCCAAGCAAGTGATTGCTTTTATTATTTGCTGATTGTAACAACGGCGCCGGATCCAACTGTACGTCCGCCTTCACGAATGGAGAAACGAGTTCCTTCTTCGATAGCGATCGGGTTGATCAGTTGAACGGTAACTTCGATGTTGTCACCAGGCATAACCATTTCAGTACCTTCTGGCAGGTTGATAACACCTGTTACGTCAGTTGTACGGAAATAGAATTGTGGACGGTAGCCTGTGAAGAAAGGCTTATGACGTCCGCCTTCTTCTTTAGTCAATACGTATACTTGAGCAGAGAACTCAGTATGCGGATTAACGGAAGCCGGTTTAGCCAATACTTGGCCGCGTTCGATTTGAGCACGCTCAACACCACGAAGCAATGCGCCGATGTTGTCGCCCGCTTGAGCGGAATCAAGCAATTTACGGAACATTTCAACGCCTGTTACGACGGATTTCTTAGTTTCTTCGCGGATACCCACGATTTCGATTTCGTCGCCGACTTTAACTGTACCACGTTCTACACGACCTGTAGCAACAGTACCACGGCCAGTGATCGAGAACACGTCTTCGACAGGCATCAGGAACGGTTTGTCCACTGGACGCTCTGGAAGCGGAATGTATTCGTCGATGATTTCGAACATTTCAACGATTTTCTTAGCCCATTCGCCATCAGGGTTTTGAAGAGCTTCACGAGCGGAACCTTGGATGATTGGAGTATCATCGCCAGGGAATTCGTATTCGTTCAGCAAATCGCGAACTTCCATTTCAACGAGTTCGATCAGTTCAGCGTCTTCAACCATGTCGCATTTGTTCAAGAATACAACGATGTAAGGAACGCCTACGTTACGGGACAACAGGATGTGCTCGCGAGTTTGCGGCATTGGGCCGTCAGCTGCGGATACAACCAGGATTGCTCCGTCCATTTGTGCAGCGCCAGTGATCATGTTTTTAACATAGTCGGCGTGACCTGGGCAGTCAACGTGTGCATAGTGACGGTTGTTTGTTTCATACTCAACGTGAGCCGTAGAGATAGTGATACCGCGTTCGCGCTCTTCTGGAGCTTTGTCGATTTGGTCGAATGCTACAGCAGCACCGCCATATGTTTTGGACAATACAGTCGTGATGGCTGCTGTCAGAGTTGTTTTACCATGGTCGACGTGACCGATTGTACCGATGTTAACATGCGGTTTTGTACGTTCATATTTAGCCTTTGCCATTTTAAACATTTCCTCCTTAAAATATGGATTGTTATGTTGGACTAACCAGGGAGTCCATCCCCTAAACAGGTTCCAAAGACTCCTCGGTTAGTAGGTACTGAAAGTTATTCTCCGCCTTTGTTCTTGGACACGATTTCTTCAGCGATGCTCTTAGGAACTTCTTCATAATGGGAAAGTTCCATCGAGAATACGCCGCGTCCTTGTGTACCGGAACGCAGGGTGGTCGAGTAACCGAACATTTCAGAGAGAGGCACTTTCGCACGGATAATTTGCGCGCCCCCACGGGAATCCATACCTTCGATCCGTCCGCGGCGGGAGTTCAGCATACCCATAACGTCGCCCATGTACTCTTCAGGAACCGTTACTTCGACTTTCATGATCGGCTCAAGCAGAACAGCTTGACATTTGTCTTTAGCTGCTTTAAGCGCCATGGAGCCGGCAATCTTAAACGCCATTTCACTGGAGTCAACGTCATGGTAAGAACCATCAACGATGGTCGCTTTAACGTCTACCAATGGGAAGCCTGCAAGGACACCATTCTTCATGGATTCTTCAATACCTTGCTGAGCAGGCGCGATATATTCTCTTGGTACGGAACCGCCGACGATTTTGCTCTCGAACTGATTGCCGCTACCTGGTTCCAATGGTTCGAACTCAACCCAAACGTGACCGTATTGACCACGACCGCCGGATTGGCGAACGAATTTACCTTCAACGCGAGCCGGAGCTTTGAACGTCTCACGGTAAGCAACTTGCGGTTTACCTACGTTAGTCTCAACTTTGAATTCACGGCGCATCCGGTCGATGATGATATCCAGGTGAAGCTCACCCATACCAGCAAGGATCGTTTGTCCCGTTTCTTCGTCCGTATGAGCACGGAGCGTAGGATCTTCTTCAGTCAATTTACCGAGAGCGACGCCAAGTTTATCTTGGTCCGCTTTTGTTTTTGGCTCAACCGCGATTTCGATAACCGGATCAGGGAAGTTCATGGATTCCAGAATAACCGGAGCCTTCTCATCACACAGTGTATCACCTGTACCCGTATCTTTCAAACCTACAGCTGCAGCGATATCACCAGAGTAAACTTCAGTGATCTCTTTACGGCTATTGGCATGCATTTGCAAGATACGTCCGATCCGCTCGCGTTTGCCTTTCGTTGCGTTCAGTACATACGAACCGGATTGCAAAATACCGGAGTATACACGGAAGAACGTTAATTTACCCACGTAAGGGTCGGTCATGATTTTAAATGCCAGAGCTGCAAACGGCTCTTCGTCGGAAGAGTGGCGTTCCACTTCCGTACCGTCATCCAAGTGACCTTGGATACTTGGTACGTCAATTGGAGCCGGCAGAAAATCAATTACAGCATCCAGCATAAGCTGAATACCTTTGTTTCGATAAGAAGAACCGCAAACAACAGGGAAGATTTTAACATCGACAACACCCTTGCGGAGTGCTGCTTTCAATTCCTCGATTGTGATTTCCTCACCCTCGAGGTATTTCATCGTCAAATCCTCGTCCAGTTCTGCAACCTTCTCAATCAATTCTGCACGAAGCTCTTCAACTTGGGCAACGTATTCAGCTGGAATTTCAGTCTCTTCGATGTTTTGACCCAAATCATCTTTATACATAAACGCTTTTTGAGTGATGATGTCGATAATTCCGACAAAATCGCTTTCCGCACCGATCGGCAGTTGGATTGCAACTGCATTCGCTTGCAGACGCTCGCGCATATCTTTGACAACGTTCAGGTAGTCAGCACCGATGATATCCATTTTATTGACATAAGCGATACGAGGAACGCTATACTTGTCAGCCTGTCTCCAAACGGTTTCAGACTGAGGTTCAACGCCTTCCTTCGCACTGAATACGCCTACTGCCCCGTCCAATACACGCAGGGAACGTTCAACTTCTACTGTGAAGTCAACGTGTCCCGGGGTATCGATGATATTTACGCGGTGACCTTTCCATTGAGCGGTCGTCGCAGCGGACGTAATCGTGATTCCGCGCTCCTGTTCTTGCTCCATCCAGTCCATTGTCGCAGCACCCTCGTGAACTTCCCCGATTTTGTGCGTAATGCCTGTATAGAACAAAATACGTTCCGTCGTGGTTGTCTTACCGGCGTCAATATGCGCCATGATCCCGATGTTACGTGTATTTTTCAAGGAGAACTCTCTTGCCATGGATCTGTCTCCCTTCAAAATAGAAATTTATTGGGTTGAACCGAATCCTACCAGCGGTAGTGTGCGAACGCTTTGTTCGCTTCGGCCATTTTGTGCGTATCTTCGCGTTTCTTAACGGAAGCGCCTGTGTTGTTGGATGCGTCGATGATCTCGGCAGCCAAACGCTCTTCCATCGTTTTCTCACCGCGGTTGCGGGAGTAGTTCACGAGCCAACGTAATCCCAAGGATGTACGTCTTTCCGGCTTAACTTCGATAGGCACTTGGTAGTTAGCACCGCCCACACGGCGAGCTTTAACTTCCAATACAGGCATGATATTTTTCAAAGCTGCTTCAAATACTTCCATCGGGTCATTCCCCGTACGTTCTTGAATCAGGTTGAACGCGTTATACAGAATGCTTTGAGCAACTCCACGTTTACCATCGAGCATGATGCGGTTGATCAAACGAGTAACAAGCTTGCTGTTATACACCGGATCTGGCAACACATCTCTCTTCGTAACTGGACCTTTGCGTGGCATAGTTATCCCCCTTTCAGTATTAATCCAAACCTCTTGACGGTTCAATAAGCTGACTTAATCAACTT
This sequence comes from Fontibacillus phaseoli, assembly GCF_003337355.1. Lineage (GTDB taxonomy): Bacteria > Bacillota > Bacilli > Paenibacillales > Paenibacillaceae > Fontibacillus > Fontibacillus phaseoli. Next base: position 32,376 of record NZ_QPJW01000018.1, read on the forward strand.
AGGATTTTTTTGCTTTCGGACGTTTAGCGCCGTATTTCGAACGGGCTTGCATCCGGTTGTTAACACCAGCGGTGTCCAAAGCTCCACGTACGATATGATAACGTACCCCTGGAAGGTCTTTGACCCGGCCGCCACGAATCAAAACAACGCTGTGCTCTTGCAGGTTATGACCGATACCCGGAATGTACGCCGTCACCTCTACGCGGTTCGTCAAACGAACACGGGCATATTTACGAAGTGCGGAGTTTGGTTTCTTAGGAGTCATTGTACCTACGCGAGTGCACACTCCGCGTTTTTGCGGCGAGCTCAGATCGGTAGCCTCACGCTTCAGGGCGTTAAACCCTCTTTGCAATGCTGGCGACTTCGATTTGTACACTTTGTCTTGACGTCCTTTACGGACTAATTGGTTAATTGTTGGCATGTTGTTGCCACCCCCTTCCTCAGAATTCATGTTTCTTCACAAACCTTTTTAAGCCCACAGACCCAGGCGGTTCATTAAAGAACAAATGAAAAGTTTTTGCCGTCCGGATTTCTCCTTTTCGCAAAAACGTTCCTATCAACTATTGACTCACAATCGCAGCCATTGCCGCTCCGACTTCAATCCCGCAAGCCTTGCCGAGATTGTGCATCGTATCAACCAGCGTAACTTTCACGTTCCGTTGATTGCAAAGCGCAATGATCTTTGATGTAAGGCGCGGATCTGCATCTTCAGCAACATAGACTTCCTCGGCTAGTCCAAGCTCCACCATTCGTATGGTTTGTTTGGTACCGATTTTGACATGAGCGTCCTGTAGTCCTTTATCATTAGACATGATTACCGTCCTCCAAAGCACAGGGAATATCCGTACTCACGCACTTTGATATATTATCACTCCTATTAGGCGATGTCAAGCAATTAATGGAGAAGAAAATATCATTTTCTTCTATAAAAAAAGCGGAGGAGCGATTCCCCGCCCCTCCTTTGATTATTTCTTCTAGCACACTAGAAATTAAACACCGTACTTTCAATTGGACAAGCGTTTCGCAAAAAATTACCTCTTACACTTGCTGTGCGGGTTTGAATATTATTGTTCATATGGCCCCCTATTTCGTATGTGATAAATCAGTAATTACCTTACTTACCCACTACGGAGAAGAGAACCTAACGGCATAGATCGTTCGGCGCTTTCTTCACGATCGGAAGCCATATTTCGGACCGGTAATCCGGAGCTTGTTGATCTCCGTCTGTGTATACCTCGACGTCCGGCGCATCGGCGTATTCATAGCCGGAGGCCGGTAGCCACTCGGTAATGATCCGCCTTTGCAAATCCTGCATGGCATGAGGCAGTGGCCCTATGCATTCAAAGATAGCCCAGGTCCCTCCTGGAATCATCGTCTCACACATGCCTTCGGGCACAGGTAAATCAGTGGCTGCAGCAATGTAATAATCCATCTCTTCTCCGTCCATGCAAGTACTTACACCCAGGATACCTAAAGGTGTCCGATTCATCACTTGTGCGAGTTTCATGATACTTCCATCCTGTGCCGCCTGCTGCCAGAGCCGAGGAACCTTGACGAAATTTTCTTCGAGGTTTACATTCATGCTCTCCTTTACGCCTACGATGCGAAATGCCTCTTTCTTCTCGATCTTGTAATTCATTTCCGCTTCCCCTTTAATTGAAATTGAGATGCGAATCCGTGGAAATGCCTTCAATGACGTACCCTCAAGACGTGCTATGGAGGGTGCAATGCCATGCAGGCTTTGGAATGCCCGATTAAAGGAGGTAGGGGAGTCATAGCCATATTTCAAATCCAGGTCTATGATCTTGACTTCGCTAGTCTGCAAATCAAAGGCCGCCGCCGTCATCCTTCTCCTGCGAATATATTCGGATAGCGGGATGCCTGCTATGTAGGAAAACATTCGTTGAAAATGAAACGACGAACAGCAAGCGATTCGTGCCGCTTTCTCGTAGTCGATCTTCCGGTCCAGGTTATCCTCGATATATTCGAGCGCTTGATTCAAATGTTCAATCCATTCCATCCTTATCCGCTCCCGTTTTCAATTTTAGACTCCTCCTCTCCTTCCTGCCTCTCATTTCCTGCCCGATAACGCGAGCTCCGCTTAATCAATAAGGAACAAAACCAAGAGACTAGCCACGGCCATTACGGCGTAAATGAACTTGTTCATTCGGTATACTCTCAAGGAGCCGAAAGCTCCAAATGGATACACGGGAATAATTCGGTATAAGAGAAGCATGCTTCCTAAGGAATTCAGATAGTTAACAAAAATATGACGTTCTGTGACGAGGCCTGTAAATACTACCAGAATCACAATGAAAGCCCACCCTGCCAACGCACTGATTCCAAGCTCTTTCCTGAGTTTTGGCGTCGATTCGTATTGTCGTGGCATCCAATTCCCGATCATCGGGAATACGGTGCCAAGGAGCGGAATGAGCAAGGAGATCAGAAATCCGCAGTTCGTCATTCGATACTGCCATTTTCGTTTGCCGAAGCCTGCCCCGATCCGTGTAAAAAAAACATCCCCTAACATTAGAATTCCATAGGCTAGCATGAACCAAGTTAGCTGAATCTGATGATTAAGAATGAGTATCGTACACGACAACAACAGGTTAAGCAACAGAAAAATCACAACTTGCACAGCGCTAGGAGCAGTTTTCTCCTTTATAGGATTCTTTTTTGAGGCCAGATAGAAATCCATGCCGCATGCATAAGGAACGGGCGTTCCGAACAGCAGCGATGCCATCCCTTTGCCCCGCAAGTGACTGAAGTTCTCGATCATCTCCGTGCGCATATAACCGTTTTTTTCGAGCAAGCGCCAAGAACCGACATTGTCGTCTTTCACCTCAGCGGTAATGTAGTCGCAGCCACGCTCCCAGAAATGGTTCGTCGCCGCCTTGTAGAGTCTGCCCCCAATTCCCGAATCCCGATAATCGCAATCGACAAAACCAGCGCTAAAATCCCCGATGGTCTGCCCGCGATCTCCTTTCAGAAATTTCATGATTATGGCCCCGACAATTCGATTCCCAACCAATGCTACTACCGCATCTTTAGGTTTACTCACAAATAAGCTCTCCAATCCCATAAAGGCCCGACGCCCCAGCCGCTGTACCTCCTTGGCCTCTTGGGAGTTCATCGGCCTAATCGTGATTTCCTGACCGGCATCCATAGACATGCATTCACCCTCCTTTAATGAAATATTTCACATATCACTACGTGCTAGGGTATCCTTTTTTATGTATGCTTTGATATGTTTTTGCCCCCCATGGATCACGGATTATCGCGTACGAAGTTATCCCGTGCGTTTTCAATTTCCTTTTCGTGACCGACCATCAAATGGCCTCCGTCCTCAAAGGGCAACCAGGTAGCGTTCGGAAATCTCGAAAGAACCTGCTCCATGGAGCGAGAGTCCGCTAAATTGTCATCCTTGGCCGCAATGATCAACGAAGGTACCTGAAGTTCTTCTATTGGATATTCGGCGAAATTCCCGGCCATACCCGGATTAACGATTTTGGCATCGATCTGCATTCCTTGCTTACGCTTACCGAGTGGAAGCATGGTGTATACCGTATCTTTGGACATGCCCATCAATGGCCGCAATAAAGGCCGCAACAGCCACATGGGATAATCCTTGCAAAAAAAAGCCGGAGGACCTTCATGCTTACTGTACTTTTTGGGTTCTTCAGGCCATGGTGAAGCGGAGGAATACAGAACGAGTCCCTTCGTTCTCTCTGGATAGGCCAGCGCGAAGCGAATCGCAATTGTACCCCCAGCAGAGGTTCCAAGGACATATACCTGCTCAATCGACAGGCTGTCAAGCAACTCAAGGTAAGCTCTGGCTTGGGCGGATGGACTTGAATCATCTGGAATTGTGCTGCCCAAATAACCAAAACGGGAAGGAGCTATAATGCGGTACTTGCCGGCCTGTCCACGCATGGAATCCGCCCCTTGATCCACGTAAATCATATCCCCGCAGCTTAGCGTTGCTGTTGGGCTTCATATGTTGATAAGCGTCCGATTGCCTTCTTTACTTCAATTCTGCACCTAACATACTCTACTAGTAGATAAAAACTGATTAAACCCAAGCTCACTGCAATGGCAACCCCCATGAGCCACCTCCCTGTCCTAATGTTCTCAGCTTTTTCCATTGCATGCCTACAGGTTAGCCAGCTATCACTCGCCTGTCAATTAGCTTATTCCCGATATTTCTTGAAAATGAAAAAAACCGCAGAAGCTTCGACGTTTTGTCAAAGCTCTGCGGCTTTATATTCCTTGACTATTCAACAGAGACAGGTTCCAAGCTTTCTTCAGCCGTATCGTCGCCGGCAGGCTCTTCGAACCGAACGCTGCGGTACCGGTTCATCCCCGTACCAGCAGGAATCAGTTTACCGATAATAACGTTCTCTTTCAGGCCGAGGAGTTTATCCACTTTGCCCTTGATCGCGGCATCGGTAAGTACCCGTGTCGTTTCCTGGAAGGAAGCGGCGGACAGGAAAGAATCGGTTTCGAGCGAAGCTTTGGTGATCCCGAGCAAGACCGGTTTAGCCACGGCCGGCTCTTTGCCAGACAGGATCGCATCCTTATTGGCCCCTTCGTATTCATGCATATCGACGAATGCTCCTGGCAAGAGCGGTGTATCTCCGGCATCTACAATGCGGATCTTACGCAGCATTTGTCTGACCATAACTTCGATATGCTTGTCGTTGATTTCTACGCCCTGGTTCCGATATACGCGTTGAACTTCCTGCAGAATGTAGTTCTGCACGCCGCGGATGCCCTTGATGCGCAAAATTTCTTTCGGGTCAATGGAACCGTCGGTCAACTCGTCGCCCGCTTCGATTTCCTGGCCTTCGCTTACGCGCAGACGGGACCCGTAGGTAACGGAGTAAGTCTTCGTTTCCGCTTCGCCTTGAACCTCGATTTCGCGACGGTCCTTGGCTTCGCGGATTTCCTTGATGACCCCGTCGATTTCACTGATCGTGGCTTGACCTTTCGGATTCCGGGCTTCAAAAAGCTCCTGAATACGCGGCAAACCTTGCGTGATATCGTCACCCGCAACGCCCCCAGTATGGAACGTACGCATGGTGAGCTGGGTTCCCGGTTCACCGATGGATTGGGCGGCGATAATGCCGACCGCTTCACCGATTTCCACGTGCTTGCCGGTCGCAAGGTTACGGCCATAGCACTTCTTACATACGCCATGGCGTGCACGACAGCTGAGCACGGAACGGATTTGCAGTTTTGCGACACCGGCATCGACAATTTCATGCGCTTTGTCGGAATCGATCAGTTCGTTGCGGTGGATGATAATTTCACCACTTTGCGGATGCTTGATCGTTTCGAAGACGTAACGTCCTTCGATCCGGTCGTACAGATCCTCGATAACCTCTTTACCGTCTTGAATCACGCTGACGGTGAAGCCTTTATCCGTTCCGCAGTCTTCTTCGCGAACGATAACGTCTTGTGCAACGTCTACCAGACGACGAGTCAAGTAACCGGAATCGGCTGTCCGAAGCGCGGTATCCGCCAACCCTTTACGCGCGCCGTGCGTCGAAAGGAAGTACTCGAGGACGGTCAGGCCTTCGCGGAAGTTCGATTTGATCGGGAGCTCGATGATCCGACCGGATGGGTTGGCCATAAGACCCCGCATGCCGCCAAGCTGTGTTATCTGCGACTTGTTACCGCGCGCCTTGGAATCAACCATGAGCATAATCGAATTGTAGCGATCCATCGATTTCATGAGCACTTCGGTAATTTGATCCTTCGTTTTGGACCAGATATCGATAACGCGGTCATAACGTTCTTCGTTCGTAATGAGACCCCGGCGATACTGTGTGGTAATCACATGTACCTTATCGTCCGACTCGCGGAGGATGGCCTGTTTCTCATCCGGTACGATAACGTCCGAGACAGCGATACTAACGCCTGCCCGAGTCGAATACGTGAACCCGGTTTGTTTGATTCTGTCCAAAATGATCGAAGTTTCGGTGGTGTGATAAATCTCAAAGCAACGACCGATGATCTCGCCGAGATATTCTTTACCTACACCGCCAGCTTGTTTGGCATTCATAATCCGATCCCAGATGTTCTCGCCCTTTTCGTGGATAAAGTAATTATCCGGCGTGCCTTGGAACAGATTGACTCTTGTAGGTTCATTAATATACGGGAAGCTTGCAGGGAAGATATCGTTAAAGATAATTTTCCCTACAGTCGTAATAAGCAAAGCCTCTTGTTGCGCTTCCGTAAATCCGGTCTTGCCAAGCGCCTTGGCAGGAATCGCCACACGAGCGTGCAGCGAAGCCGTACCGCGCTGATAAGCGGAGAAAGCTTCATTTACGGAGCCAAGAATCATACCGGCGCCTTTCGCTTCATTGTTATCCATGGTCAGATAATAGGAGCCAAGGACCATATCCTGCGAAGGGGTAACGACCGGTTTGCCGTCTTTAGGGTTCAAGATATTACCGGATGCCAGCATCAAAATGCGGGCTTCCGCCTGAGCTTCCGCAGACAAAGGTACGTGGACGGCCATTTGGTCACCGTCAAAGTCGGCGTTATATGCCGTACATACAAGCGGGTGAAGCCGGATGGCGCGGCCTTCGACCAGGATCGGTTCGAACGCCTGAATCCCGAGTCTGTGAAGCGTAGGTGCACGGTTCAACAGAACCGGATGCTCCTTAATGACTTCTTCGAGCACATCCCATACTTCAGGGCTGACGCGTTCCACTTTGCGCTTGGCGCTCTTAATATTATGAGCGAGGCCTTTGTTGACCAGCTCTTTCATTACGAACGGCTTGAACAGTTCCAATGCCATTTCTTTCGGCAAACCGCATTGGTACATCTTGAGGTAAGGGCCTACGACGATAACGGAACGACCGGAATAGTCAACCCGTTTACCGAGCAGGTTTTGCCGGAAACGGCCTTGTTTACCCTTTAGCATATGGCTGAGGGATTTCAAAGGACGGTTCCCCGGGCCCGTTACCGGACGGCCGCGGCGGCCGTTATCGATCAGGGCGTCAACGGCTTCCTGAAGCATCCTTTTTTCGTTTTGTACGATAATGTCGGGAGCGCCGAGATCGAGCAGGCGCTTCAGACGGTTGTTCCGGTTAATAACCCGCCGGTACAAATCGTTAAGGTCGGACGTTGCAAAACGTCCACCGTCCAGTTGTACCATCGGACGAAGTTCCGGTGGAATTACCGGAAGCACGTCGAGGATCATCCATTCCGGCTCATTACCGGAGCTTTTGAACGCTTCGATGACTTCCAGACGTTTGATCGCCCGGTTGCGGCGCTGACCTTGAGCGGTGCGTAGCTCTTCTTTCAGAAATTCCAGTTCCTTGTCGATATCGAGATCCTGAAGCAATTTCTTCACTGCTTCAGCACCCATACCGGCTTGGAATCCGTAGCCATACTTTTCACGGTAACTGCGATATTCCTTCTCGGACAGAAGCTGCTTTTTCTCCAGCGGAGTTTCCCCTGGATCGGTTACCACATAGGATGCAAAATAGATGATCTCTTCCAGCGAACGCGGCGACATATCAAGCGCCAGGCCCATCCGGCTCGGGATCCCTTTGAAATACCAAATATGCGATACCGGTGCGGCCAATTCGATATGACCCATCCGCTCACGTCGGACTTTCGCTCTCGTTACTTCAACGCCGCAGCGATCGCAGACAACGCCTTTGTAACGAACGCGTTTATATTTACCGCAATGACATTCCCAGTCTTTGGTCGGGCCGAAAATTTTCTCGCAAAACAGCCCTTCCTTTTCCGGTTTCAATGTACGGTAGTTAATCGTTTCCGGTTTCTTCACTTCTCCGCGGGACCAAGAACGAATTTTTTCTGGGGAAGCAAGCCCAATTTTCATAAACTCGAAGTTGTTGACGTCCAACAAGGAGCATCCCTCCTTAACCAAGTCCTGATATTGACAATCTCCGGCTATCATCATCTTCGGGCGGCGCTCACGCCGCCCGCGATGCTTATTCTACTCCGACTTCCGCGCCTTCCAGGTTCAGACTCAGTTTGTCTCCGGACGCATCGTCTTCATCGTCGATTTCCCTCATCTCGATCTCTTCTTCGTTTTCGGTCAGGATTTTCACGTCCATCCCCAAACTTTGAAGCTCTTTGATCAAGACTTTAAACGACTCCGGCACACCAGGTTCTGGCACATTCTCGCCTTTGACGATCGATTCGTAGGTTTTCACCCGTCCGACCACATCATCAGACTTGACGGTCAAAATCTCTTGCAGTGTATAAGCGGCGCCATAAGCTTCCAGCGCCCAAACTTCCATCTCCCCGAAACGCTGTCCGCCGAACTGAGCTTTACCGCCGAGCGGCTGTTGCGTAACGAGAGAGTAAGGACCTGTCGAGCGGGCATGGATTTTATCGTCAACCATGTGCGCCAGCTTAATCATGTGCATGACGCCAACGGTTACTTCACGCTCAAATTGTTCACCTGTCCGGCCGTCATACAGCACGGTTTTACCATTGCGCTGCATACCGGCTTCTTCCATCGTGTCGAATACGTCGTATTCATTCGCTCCGTCGAATACCGGGGTAGCCACATGGATGCCGAGCTTCAGCGCAGCCATTCCAAGGTGAATTTCCAGCACCTGACCGATGTTCATCCGGGAAGGAACCCCCAGCGGGTTCAATACGACCTGAACCGGCGTACCGTCCGGCATGAACGGCATGTCTTCTTCAGGCAAAATACGGGCTACGACCCCTTTATTACCATGGCGTCCAGCCATTTTGTCGCCTTCGGAAATTTTACGTTTTTGGGCAATATATACCCGAACGAGTTGATTCACGCCCGGTGGCAACTCGTCGCCATTCTCGCGAGTAAATACCTTGACATCCACAACGATACCGTCGGTACCGTGTGGCACACGCAGAGAAGTGTCGCGCACTTCGCGGGCTTTCTCGCCGAAGATCGCATGCAGCAGGCGTTCTTCCGCCGTCAGTTCGGTTACGCCCTTCGGAGTAACTTTGCCGACAAGGATATCGCCTGCGCCGATTTCGGCACCGACGCGGATAATGCCGCGCTCGTCAAGATTACGGAGCGCTTCTTCACCGACGTTCGGAATATCGCGGGTAATCTCTTCCGGTCCCAGTTTCGTGTCCCGAGCTTCGGACTCATATTCCTCGATGTGAATCGAGGTGTATACGTCCTCTTTCACTAGCTTTTCGCTAAGCAGGATGGCATCCTCGTAGTTGTAACCTTCCCAAGTCATGAAGGCTACGACCACGTTGCGGCCAAGTGCCAATTCGCCCATCTCCGTCGATGGCCCGTCCGCGAGAATATCACCCTTCTTGATGATGTCTCCACGTTTTATGATTGGACGCTGGTTGATGCACGTCCCTTGGTTCGAACGCATAAATTTGTGTAATTTATATTTAACAAGATCGCCTTTGACTTCTTTGCCTTCCACTTTCTCAACACGGCGCAACCAAATTTCGTTCGCTGCGGAGCGTTCGATTATCCCGTCGTATTTCGAAACGATACATACACCAGAGTCTTTGGCTGATTTATGCTCCATCCCGGTTCCGACGAGCGGAGCCTTAGGAATCAGAAGCGGAACCGCCTGACGCTGCATGTTCGAACCCATCAGGGCACGGTTGGAGTCATCGTTTTCCAAGAAAGGAATGAGCGCGGTCGCCACAGACACAACCTGTTTCGGCGAGACGTCCATGTAATCGACGCGATCGCTCGGCATGGTCAAGATGTTGTCGGACTGCTTGTTATAACGAACGATTACATTCTCGTCCTGGAATGTATTCTCTTCGGTTAGCACCGCATTCGCCTGAGCGATGATGTAGTTATCCTCTTCATCGGCAGTCAAATAGGCAATTTGATCCGTTACTTTGCTTGTATTCGGATCTACCCAACGATACGGTGCTTCAATAAAGCCGTACTCATTGATGCGAGCGAACGTCGACAAAGAGTTGATCAGACCGATGTTCGGTCCTTCCGGCGTTTCAATCGGGCACATCCGGCCATAGTGAGAATGATGGACGTCACGAACTTCAAAGCCCGCGCGTTCCCGCGTCAAACCACCAGGTCCGAGAGCGGACAGACGACGTTTATGCGTAAGTTCCGCAAGCGGGTTCGTCTGGTCCATAAACTGCGACAACTGCGAACTACCAAAGAACTCCTTAATCGATGCGATAACCGGACGTATGTTGATCAGCGCTTGCGGCGTAATCACATTCGCATCCTGGATCGACATTCTTTCGCGCACGACGCGCTCCATCCGGGACAAGCCGATACGGAACTGATTCTGCAGTAATTCGCCTACGGAACGCAGTCTGCGGTTGCCGAGATGGTCGATATCGTCTGTGCTGCCAACGCCGTGCAGCAAGTTCAGGAAGTAGCTGATCGACGAAATAATATCGGCCGGCGTAATATGCTTCACCGATTTATCGATATTGCGGTTTGCAATCACCTTAACAACCTTGCCGTCCTCGATCGGCGAGAAAATATCGATCGTTTGCAGCGGAACGTCATTGGCATCAAGCACACCGCCAGCAACATGATAGTTTTTGAAGCCTACGGAATTTTCCAAGTGAGGCAAGATTTGATCAAGCAAACGGCGGTCTACCATTTGTCCGGCTTCGGCGATAATTTCGCCTGTGCTCGTATCGATCAGAGATTCTGCCAACCGTTGATTGAACAAACGGTTCTTGATGTGAAGCTTTTTATTGATTTTATAACGGCCGACATTGGCCAAGTCATAGCGTTTCGGATCAAAGAAACGAGCCACCAGCAAACTCTTAGCGTTGTCAAGAGTCGGCGGTTCGCCCGGACGAAGGCGCTCATAGATTTCGATGAGAGCTTTTTCCGTAGAGTCGGTATTGTCTTTGTCGAGCGTATTGCGAATATATTCATCGTTGCCGAGCAGTTCAAGAATCTCGGCATCCGTACCGAACCCAAGCGCACGAAGCAGCACGGTTACCGGAATTTTACGAGTACGATCGATGCGGACATAAATAATATCCTTTGCATCGGTCTCCAGTTCCAGCCATGCGCCACGGTTAGGAATCACTGTCGCGGTATAGGTTTTCTTGCCGTTCTTATCCACTTTAGTGCTGAAATAGACGCTAGGAGAGCGAACCAGCTGGCTGACAATAACCCGTTCCGCACCATTAATAATGAATGTGCCGGTTTCCGTCATCAGCGGGAAATCTCCCATGAATACTTCCTGCTCTTTGACTTCGCCGGTTTCTTTATTAATGAGCCGGACTTTTACCCGAAGCGGCGCAGCATACGTTACATCGCGTTCTTTCGCGTCGTCTACTGTATACTTCGGTTCTCCAAGACTGTAATCGATAAACTCCAACACCAGATTCCCGGTGAAATCCTGAATCGGCGAGATATCCTGGAACATTTCCCGAAGGCCTTCTTCCAAGAACCACTCGTAGGATTTCTGTTGGATTTCGATCAGGTTCGGAACTTCGAGTACCTCGTTAATTCGTGCATAACTTCGCCGAGTGCGTCGACCATATTGAACAAGATGTCCTGCCAACTTATACCCACCCCTCATGTCTACTCACTTTAAAAATTTCATTGCGAACCCGTGTTTGTACCCTTATAATAGGACCATACGGATTCATCCACAAATAAAGAAAAGCCCTTATCGAATGCTTTCGAAAAAAGAGCATCATTATCCGCGTCATTTACAGCCTGATGTCCCCGTATTCAGTAGATTTACCCGAAATGTACATAATATACGTCAAACGACGTGATTTTATGCATCGTTTAGCATAAAAGTCTTGACATTTCAGTCAGGTAAAGCCACAGAGGGCATCCTAATACTGACATTTTATAATAATAACACAACCATTTTTGCAAGTCAAACTATTTTTTTGTCGCCTTGTAAATCCGGTACCCTTTGTCTTTAGTCACTTCTTCAACGCTATCAAAGAGCGACTCCAGCTTTTGCTTCGCCGACGGCGCCCCCTGTTTTTTCTGGATGACAATCCACAACGAGCCTCCATCACGCAGTCTTTCAAAGGCCCCTTCAAAAATCGTATGCACGATTTCTTTACCTGCCCGAATTGGCGGATTGGTCAGCACAATATCGAATTTCTCCTCGCCCAGTTCCGCAAACAAGTCACTTTGCAGAACGGTTACATTGGTAATCCTGTTGGCTGTTGCATTTTCTTTGGCTAGTTCCACCGCCCGGCCGTTAACATCGATCATCGTTACATGGCCCCGGCTCGCCAACAGGGCGGCCGAAAGACCGATCGGTCCGTAACCGCAACCTACATCAAGCACGCGGGCATCTACCGGAACCTCCATAGCATCAATCAAAACCCGACTCCCATAATCCACGCCTCCCTTGGAGAACACGCCCGCATCACTGATAAAACAAAAAGCTTGCCCCCGGAGTTTGGCGTCCCAAACCTTTCGGTCGTGGGCCGTAGCTGGTTGATTGGTATAGTAGTGTTCTGGCATCTTGACGGTCACCTCCGTTTGTCGCTTTAAAAGTTTGCTATTTTCTATTCTCCGCCACGGGTTGTTTATATCTAAGGCACGAGAGCGAGAGAATTCTATATATCAATGACATAAGTTTTTGAGGCTGGGGATCCTTTGCGAACGGATTCTTCACTGGAAAAGAATTCAGACAAGATCCTCGAGCAACAGAGCACCAGACCCAAAAACAGGAGCTCCCGGATTGAATCTGCTTATAAACAAACCCCTTGAATCATATTCAAGGGGTTTGCCATTCATTAGAAGTGAAATTACTTCACTTCTACAGTTGCGCCTGCTTCTTCCAATTTTGCTTTTACTGCGTCCGCTTCTTCTTTAGCTACTTTTTCTTTCAATGGTTTTGGTGCGTTGTCAACCAGGTCTTTTGCTTCTTTCAAGCCGAGGCCAGTGATTTCGCGAACCACTTTGATAACGTTGATTTTGGATCCGCCAGCGTTAGTCAGAATTACATCGAATTCAGTTTGCTCAGCCGCTTCAGCTGCGCCACCGCCGCCACCAGCTACAACTACAGGAGCTGCAGCAGTTACGCCGAATTCTTCTTCGATTGCTTTAACGAGATCATTCAGTTCAAGAACGGTCATTGCTTTGATTTCTTCCAAAATGCTTTCTTTACTCATGGTAGAACCTCCATTATTTTAATTTAATTATTGTTTATACAACTAGCTGGAAAAGAAGCTTACGCGCTTGCGCTTTCTTCTTTGTCCGCAACGGCTTTGACTGCGAGCGCGAAGTTGCGCACTGGAGCTTGGAGCACGCTGAGGAGCATCGAAAGGAGACCTTCGCGGGACGGAAGATCCGCCAACGCTTTGATTTGGTCAACGCCGACTACACGGCCTTCAACCACGCCACCTTTTACTTTCAGAGCTTCGTTCTTCTTCGCGAAATCGCTAAGAATTTTAGCCGGAGCAATTGCGTCGTTTACGCTGAACGCGATGGCCGTAGGGCCAGTCAGCACTTCGTCCAGTTCAGTAAGTTCAGCAGCCGCTGTTGCACGGCGAACGAGCGTATTCTTAAGCACTTGGAATTCTACGCCAGCTTCACGAAGCTGTTTGCGCAATTCCGTAACTTGAGCAACGTTCAGACCGCGGTAATCCGCTACTACAGTCGTTGCGCTTTCGCGCAGCTTCGCAGTTACGGCATCAACGGCTTCTTGTTTGCTTTGAATCACTTTAGCGTTTGCCAACCTGTACACCTCCTGATAGATTTACTCGGCCTTCTTCATTTCCATGAAAAAAGCCTCCGCAGAATCACGAAGGCCTGACGAATCATCAACCGCGGTAAACTGCGGCACACGATATTCTATCACAACACCTCGGTAGGAAATTAAGCCTTTCGGCACCTACTGTCTACGGTAAGCATATTCAAATTGAATTGTCGCTTTAAAAACAACTCATTCAGTTTACCAAGAGATTTACGCAATGTCAATCCCCGTACCCGCAAAAGCGAGCGGTATTATCTGTAAACAGTTGTATTAACGCGAGCGCTAGGGCCCATCGTCGAAGAAATCGCGATGTTTTTCAGATACACGCCTTTGGCAGCAGCCGGTTTAGCCCGGTTCAATGCGTCGATGAGAGCTTTGAGGTTCTCATTCAATTGCTCGGAAGAGAACGATACTTTTCCGATTGGCGCATGGATTTGACCTGCTTTGTCCAGACGGTATTCGATTTTACCGGCTTTGATTTCTTGAACGGCTTTAGCTACGTCAAACGTAACCGTGCCTGCTTTAGGGTTAGGCATGAGACCTTTACCACCGAGCAGACGACCCAGTTTACCAACTTCGCTCATCATGTCCGGTGTCGCTACGCAGACATCGAATTCGAACCAGCCTTGTTGGATTTTGTTGATCATGTCTTGATCGCCTACGAAGTCAGCGCCGGCAGCTTCCGCTTCCTTTGCTTTTTCGCCTTTGGCGAACACCAGAACGCGTTGCGTTTTACCCGTGCCATGAGGCAGGACAACGACACCACGAACGGCTTGGTCTTGTTTACGAGGGTCTACGCCCAAACGAACTGCCGCTTCAACGGTTTCGTCAAATTTTGCAGTCGCTGCCTTTTTCACCAGTTCAACGGCGTCAGAAGGCTCATATGTCGCTTCGCTGTCGATCAGCTTAGCGGCTTCAAGGTATTTTTTACCGTGTTTAGCCATGAAATTGTTCCTCCTTTGTGGTATTAGCGGAATATCCTCCCACTGATCGCAAATTTATTCGGTTCCGAAGAGATACTGAATAAATTTGCGGCAACTTCCGTTGCTCGTGTATGCAGTTCATTGATGTTAAGACAACTTCCGTTGCAAAATCTTGATGCCTTTGCCAGGTTGTTAGCAACTAAGTTGTTCTAAATAACGCCCCAAGAATTAGTCTTGGATCGTAATGCCCATACTGCGAGCAGTACCTTCAACCATACGCATAGCCGATTCAACGGATGCTGCGTTAAGGTCAGGCATTTTTTGCTCCGCGATTTGACGAACAACGTCGCGTTTCACGGTAGCCACTTTCTTCTTGTTCGGTTCGCCGGAACCCTTCTCGATCTTCGCAGCAACACGAAGCAGAACGGCTGCCGGAGGAGTTTTGGTGATGAATGTAAAAGAACGGTCTTCAAACACCGAAATTTCAACCGGAATGATCAAACCTGCTTGATCGGCAGTACGAGCATTGAATTCTTTACAGAATGCCATGATGTTGACACCCGCTTGACCCAAAGCCGGACCTACCGGAGGTGCAGGATTCGCTTTCCCTGCAGGAATTTGCAGTTTTACCATTTTGATAACCTTTTTCGCCATGTAAAACACCTCCTTGCCCTAATAGTGGTAGACGGAGCGCAAGGCCCCTCCCACGTGAAACCCTAAGAAACCTATATCTTTTCCACTTGAGTGTAATCCAGCTCAAGCGGGGTTTCTCGTCCAAACATGTTGACATGAACCTTGAGCTTGCTCTTGTCGATCAGAATTTCTTCGATCGACCCGACAAAATTAGCAAACGGACCAACCTTGATGCGTACCGATTCTTTCAAGTCGAACTCGATGACCGGTTTCGGTTCTTCCATGCCCATATGCTGCAAAATCTGCTCCACTTCTTCAGGGAGCAACGCCGTAGGCTTGGAACCCGATCCCGTAGAGCCGACAAACCCGGTAACGCCCGGTGTGTTGCGAACAACATACCAAGAATCGTCGGTTTGGATCATTTCCACCAAGACATACCCCGGGTAAACTTTACGCATGACGGTCTTTTTCTTACCGTCTTTGTTCACCACTTCTTCTTCCATTGGAACAAGAACGCGGAATATCTTGTCTTCCATGCCCATGGACTCGACGCGTTTCTCCAAGTTGGCTTTGACTTTGTTCTCATACCCGGAATAGGTATGAACTACATACCATCTTTTTTCCATATCAAGCCACCTAAGGACCCTTCTTAAATTATCGCTTCGACTACAGCAGAGATGCCGATATCAAGTACCCAAAAATAAATCGCGACAACTACAATTGTACCAAGCACAATCAGCGTATAATTGGTCAGCTCTTTACGATTAGGCCAGCGAACTTTTTTAAGCTCAGCCCAGCTTTCAGAAAAAAAAGAGATCAACGACTTGAAACTGCGTTTCATGCGCGACTACACCTCCAAAGGCTATCTGGTTTCGCGATGAGGAACTTGCTCGTTACAAAACTTGCAAAATTTCTTCATCTCCATGCGGTCGGGGTGGTTACGCTTGTTTTTCGTTGTCGTGTAGTTTCTTTGTTTGCAATTCGTACAAGCCAACGTAATAATTACCCGCATGATGTGCACCTCCCGAAGACATTCTTTTATGAGAAAGTCTATTGTATAAACCCAAAAATGAAAAACACAAATTTAGGCCTACCTAAAACACTTTATCACATGCCCCTACCCGTGTCAACGAGCCGAACATGCTTATCTCTTCGTTAATTTGAGGTAATTCTAAAATAGCCCTTGAATCTGGAAATTGCTCGCTTGGGTTGGGTTCTGAGTTCGAATGCGTACTCTTTCTATTATGGCTCAGCTTTTGATAGGATAAACTCGCTTAAGGCTTCTTTTCATGAGATAGTGGTTTTTTTTCGGAAATATACAAAAACGCTTCAGCAATATTACGCTTGTGCCACCGTAATATCGGGCAAAATAATTTTAACGGACACAGTAGACCTTAATTCACCCAAAGCGCCAAATTTTACCTCCTAACGGACACAGAAGGTCTTAATCCCCATATTTCCAACCAAAAATCGCCATTTCCCCTACATTAAAGGCTCTGGTGTCCGTTAGCTTCTGAAACAGTCGTTTTGAAGAGGAATAACGTCTCTCATGTCCGCTAGAAATCAGCGAAACATAAAGGAATGTACCAGAACTCCCTTAAACAGCAAAAAAGGGCGACGGATTCATCCGTCATCCCTCTATTTTCCGTATGAAGAAAGCTATAAATTCAAATGCCTCCGTCGCGCACTTCCAAATAACGCTCCAACTTACGTTTAACACGTTGCAGTGCATTATCGATAGATTTCACATGCCGGTTCAAATCAACGGCGATTTCCTGGTACGACCGGCCATCCAGATACAGCATTAGTACCTTGCGTTCCAAATCGCTAAGAATCTCGGACATTTTATCTTCAAGCCCGGTGAATTCCTCTTGATTTATAATTAATTCTTCGGGATCGCATACCCGGGAACCGCAAATAACGTCAAGCAGCGTCCGGTCGGAATCCTCATCATAAATCGGCTTGTCCAATGAGACATAGGAATTAAGTGGGATATGCTTCTGCCGGGTCGCCGTCTTGATTGCCGTGATGATCTGTCGCGTAATGCACAGCTCGGCAAAGGCTTTGAACGAAGCAAGCTTGTCCCCCCGGAAGTCCCGGATAGATTTATACAGGCCGATCATGCCTTCCTGAATAATATCCTCACGGTCGGCACCGATCAGGAAATAGGATCTAGCTTTGGCACGCACAAAACTGCGGTACTTGTTAATCAAGTACTCCAAGGCTTCACTGTCGCCGTTACGGACGGCTTCGACAATGTCTTCGTCATTTAGGACCTCATAATCGAATCTTATCCAAGTCTCGAGGTTGACACTCACCACAAATCCCTCCGGCTGCAACGCACGGTGCCCCGTCACTCAATCAAGTAATACGAACAGTATATATGATGGCGCATATTAGCGTCAACCGAAAAAGTACCAAAAGATGTAAAGTCGAACTTTGTCAAGAGCATTTGGGAGCAAAACAGAAGAATGCACTTTCATTCCCTGCGCCACCGTTCGAACATTTGCCGCAGTTCCGGGCTCAGCTTGCCATCGATCGTATTCCTGCTGGAGTTGCGGCTTCGTTCCTGTAATCTTACCCGAATATCCTTTTCGCTTTGTTCCACTTGGGTCAGCAGTTCCCGTGCCGAAATTCGGAGAGCCCCCTGCCCGAAAATAACGTGCTGCTCCACCATATCGCTCGTGGCGACATAAATTTGCCGGCGGCGGTGGGTTAATTCCCCGACCAGCCGCTCAATGCACTCATCCGCCGTTTCCTTCTCTTTGGTGAAATATATATCGACTTTATATTGGGCGAATGATTTTCCGAGTCCGGGTACCCGGTAAGCATCAAAGACGACGATCACCTTCCTCCCCGAGAAGGCCTGGTAATCGGCCAGCCTCGCCAACAGACGGTCCCGAGCCTCCTCCAGGTCGGTATTGGAAATGGAAGACAGCTCGGGCCATCCGCCGATCATGTTGTACCCGTCCACCAAAAGAACGTCGCGCATGTCGCGCATCCGTCTCTATCCTTGGGCGCGGCGTCTGCGGAGCGCTTCGTACATCACTACGCCCGCGGCAACCGAGGCGTTCAATGAATTGAGCTGTCCGCTCATCGGCAGCTTCAGCAGTACATCGCAGGTCTCCCGGACCAGGCGGCCCATTCCCTTGTTTTCGTTTCCGATGACGATCGCCACAGGGCCGGTGAAAATATTGCCGCCCTCATAGATTTCGTCCTTCGCGGCGACATCGGTACCGACGACCCAGACGCCGGTTTCCTTCAATTGCTCCATCGTCTGCACAAGATTAGTTACCCGTGCGACTGGCACGTATTCGACCGCACCGGCCGACGTCTTTGAAACGGTTGCCGTGACCGCAGCCGAGCGGCGTTTCGGGATGATCACTCCGTGGACCCCCGTGCATTCGGCGGTTCTTAAGATCGATCCGAGGTTGTGCGGGTCTTCAATTTCGTCCAGAACAAGCAAAAACGGCGGTTCTCCCCGCTCGGCCGCTCTCGCGAGCAGGTCCTCCACCTCAGCATAGGCATAAGGCGCTGCCTGGGCCACCACACCCTGATGCTGTATGCCCGGGGCCATTTGGTCCAGCTTCCGCTTGTCCACAAACTGGACGATAATCCCCCGGCTTTTGGCTTCCGCCAGTATCGGCTGGGTTAAATGTTTTTGGGCGCCTTCGGCCACCCATATTTTGTTGATCGTCCGGCCCGCTCTCAGCGCTTCCAACAGCGAGTGTTTACCGGCAATCCATTCTTGATCCTCCATAAAAAATCCTCCTGGGGTTATTGTTCATATAATTCGAAGCCATGTGCGATCAAGCTGCGCAGGCGATCATGCTCACCCGTATAGTACAGATAGCCGATCAGGCTTTCAAACGCGGTAGCATGACGGTAATCCTGCACATTCGCATTTTTGGGAATGGTGCCGGATTTGGCGTTGCGGCCTTGCCGCACAACGTCTTTCTCGTCTTCGGTCAGCTGCGGCTCCAGCAGGGCCAGCAGCCCGGCCTGGGCTTTGGCGGAGACGTATTTCGTCGACAGCCGGTGCAGGTGATGCGGCCGGAGATTCGGCCGGGCGATCACATGCTGGCGGACGGCGACCTCGAAGACGGCGTCGCCGATGTACGCCAGCGCGAGCGGCGGCAGCAACCGGGCCGGCTTGGACGGCGGCTCCGGGAACCAGAGCACCGAGCCGGGCTCGGCAGCAGACGCGCTGGCCGGGCCTGCAGGCGCGCCGGATACGGCGCTCCCCTGCGTTGCCGGACCAGCGGCAGGTTCGCTGCCGCCGTCAGGCAGCAGCGCGCCCCCGGTAGTTTCCGGGCCCGTCATTTACGCCGCCATCTCATGCCCTGCGGCGTATCTTCCAACAGGATGCCCTGCTCCTGCAACAGATCGCGAATCTCGTCGGCACGGGCCCAGTTCTTCGACTTCCGGGCTTCCACACGCTCCTCGATGAGGTCTTCGATCTCGTCGTCCAGCAGCTCTTGCTCCTCTTCCGCGACAATCCGCAGCACGCCGTTCATTTCCTCGAACAGCTTCAGCGCGGCTTCCAAATCGGCGCGCGACACGTCCGAGCCTTGCAGCAGGCCGTTCACTTCGCTCACCCATTCAAACACTGCCGTAATCGCATCCGGCGTATTGAAATCATCCTGCATTTTGGCGTGGAAGGTCAGCCCAATTTCCCGAAGCTTCCGCTCCCACTCCGGCGTTACCGCCGCACCCTCCCCGCTCCCGGCAGCTTCCTGCAGCCGGTAACGCAGATTCCCCAATGCGTTAGCGATCCGTTCTACGCCGCGCTCAGCATGCACCATCGACTCATCTGTGAAATTCAGCGGATTGCGGTAATGGGTCGATAGCATGAAAAACCGCAGCGATTCACGCTTGTACTGGGACCGGAGGTCCTTCACCAACACCCCGTTGCCGAGCGATTTCGACATTTTTTCCCCGCCGATATTAATGTAGCCGTTATGCATCCAATAGCTTGCCAAAGGTTTGCCGGTCACCGCTTCGGATTGGGCTACTTCGCACTCGTGATGCGGGAATTGCAAATCTTGTCCGCCCCCGTGGATATCCAGCGTGTCTCCAAGCAAATGGCGGGACATGGCCGAGCATTCGATATGCCATCCCGGTCGTCCTTGGCCCCATGGGCTATCCCAATGGATTTCCCCCGGCTTTGCGGCTTTCCAAAGCACGAAATCCTCCGGGTTTTCTTTTCGCTCATCCACCTCGATCCGGATACCGAACTGCAGCTCTTCGATCTTTTGACCCGACAGTTTGCCGTAGCCTTCGAATTTCCCTGTCCGGTAATAGACGTCCCCGCCGTTCTCATAGGCATAGCCTTTGCTTTCCAGGTCGCGGATAAACTCTATGATGATGTCCATATTTTCCGTTACCCGCGGGTTAGCCGTTGCCCGAGGAATTCCCAGGCCTTCCAGATCCTCGTAATACGCGTCGATAAACATGGAGGATACTTCCGGTACCGACAGATTCATTTCCTCCGCTTTGCGGATCAGTTTGTCATCCACGTCGGTGAAATTGACTACATAATTCACTTCATAATTTTGATTCTCCAGGTAACTGCGCACAACATCGAAAAAAATCATCGGCCGCGCGTTCCCGATATGAATATATCCGTATACGGTTGGTCCGCACACATAAACCGATGCCTTTCCGGGCTTCTGGGTAACAAACTGCTCCTTCATTCGGGTAAGCGTGTTATATATTTGCAGCGCCATACTCTCGATCCTTTCCGCTTTGAGTTCTACTCTATTTTACCTTGAATCCCCTTGTCATAGACAAGACGATTCACCTTCATGTCATTCCTTGGCCGTCTTTACTAGGCGAACCGTGCTTTAATCTTGCAACTTCTTTTTGCAATTGTCCTATTTCTTCTTGAAGCGAACGCATCGCATCGACCACGGGATCCGGCAACTGGTGGCTGAGACGGTCCAGGCGTTTCCCGCCCTGCCGAACGACTTTGCCCGGAATACCGACAACCGTGCTGCCCGCCGGCACTTCTTTGAGCACGACAGAGTTAGCCCCGATATTGCTTTGATCCCCTACTGTAAAAGAACCCAATATCTTCGCGCCTGACCCAATGACGACATTGTTGCCGATCGTCGGGTGGCGCTTGCCTTTTTCCTTGCCGCTACCGCCCAGGGTAACGCCCTGATAGATCACCACGTCGTCCCCGATTTCGCAAGTTTCCCCAATGACAACGCCCATGCCGTGGTCGATAAACAGCCGGTTTCCGATCCGGGCACCCGGATGAATTTCGATGCCGGTAAAAAAGCGGCTAACCTGGGACACGATTCTGGCCAGCGTAAACCAGCGGTGACGATAAAACGCATGCGCAAACCGGTGACTCCAAATCGCGTGAAGACCGGAATAGGTGAAGACCACCTCGAACCAGCTTCTGGCGGCCGGGTCGTTTTCAAATACAGCTTGAATATCGGACTTCATTCTTTTGAACATAAGCGTTTCCCCCTCTATCTGTTTGCTTACGCTTCTCTCCCGGTCAACCGCCATTCATCAAAAAAAGCGCCCCCGCAGCTTTCGCTGCAGAGACGCCTGATGCGTGGTTCCACTCTGCTTCGGATCAGCTCGCAATAGCTGCCATTGCATAGACTGCAAAGGTTGCCTAATTGTCGAACTCATCCCTCCTAAGCGTCCTTAACGCGAACGATACGGCAGCATCTACCCGCGCCTGAACGGCGCGCTCGAGTCTGCGGCTCCCGGGTGCATTTCCGCCGCGCGTATTGAGATAACTTCCAGCCTGAAAACGGCGAAGCCGCTTCTTTGGTTATCTTCTCTGGACAATACTGGCGCATAAACGTACTTCTCCCGTTCTATGCCGATGCCTATATCTTACATGATAGTCCATTATACTGACAATAAATGATTTATTCCACAACTAGGCGCCGCGGATTTGCGATTTCAACCGGTCAGTGACGACATCGCGGCCCAGCAAGTAAATGGTCTGGTTCAAATCCCGGCCGTGAGTTTGCCCGGTCAACGCTACGCGGATCGGCATAAAGAGCCCTTTCCCTTTAACGCCGGTTTCTTTCTGTACTTCCTTGATCAGGACGGCCATTTGCTCCGGCGTGAATTCCGCAGAGGCTTCAATTTTGCCCAGGAAGGCGCTCAGCACGTCCGGCACCTGCGGCTCGGCCAGTATGGCAGCCGCTTCCGCATCCAGTTCCAGGTGACTGCGGAAGAACATATCCGACAGTTCCACGATGTCCGATGCCGCCGTCATTTGCTCCTGGTACAGCGCAACGAGCGTCTTAGCCCAGGCTTGTTGTTCCGGCGTCAACTCCGCCGGCAAACGAGACGCCGCTTGCAGATGAGGAATCGCAAGACTGGCGATTAATTCGGAATCGGCATTCTTGATATAATGATTATTCAAGTGGGCAAGTTTATGCTTATCGAACACGGCAGGACTACGCGATAACCGGTTCGCGTCGAAAATCGAAATCAGCTCGTCCCGTGAGAAGATTTCCTCTTCTCCTTCCGGCGACCAGCCCAGCAGGGCGATGAAGTTGAACAGCGCTTCAGGCAAATAGCCAAGCTTGTCATACTGCTCGATGAACTGAATTACCGATTCGTCGCGTTTGCTCAACTTTTTATGGTTATCGCCGACGATCAGGGTCATATGTCCGAAGACAGGCGGTTCCCAACCGAGAGCTTCATAGATCATCAACTGCCGCGGCGTATTCGATACATGATCTTCCCCGCGCAGCACGTGACTGATTTTCATCAGGTGATCATCGAGCGCCACGGCGAAGTTGTAGGTCGGAATGCCGTCTTTTTTTACAATGACAAAATCGCCGCTGACATCGGACTCGAACGTAATCGGACCTTTGACGAGATCATCGAAGGTATAGGTGCGGCCTTCCGGTACACGGAACCGGATGCTAGGAACGCGACCTTCCGCTTCAAAAGCGGCGCACTGCTCCGGCGTCAAATTCCGGTGCTTGCCGGAATAACGCGGCATTTCCCCACGGGCGGTTTGCTCCTCGCGTTCTTGCTCCAGCTCTTCTTCGGTGCAATAACAGCGGTAAGCCAACCCGCGGTCCAGCAAATCCTGCCAGTACGTGCGGTAAATATCCAGCCGCTCGGTTTGGCGATAAGGCCCGTATTCACCGCCGACATCGACGCTTTCATCCCAATCCACGCCGAGCCATTTCAGGTAAGTAAGCTGGCTTTCTTCCCCACCGGCAACATTCCGTTTCACATCGGTATCCTCGATCCGGATAATGAACTTGCCCCCATGATGTCTGGCGAATAAATAGTTGAACAGCGCCGTTCTGGCATTGCCGATATGTAAATGCCCTGTAGGACTCGGGGCATACCGTACTCGAACCTCTGTCATTCCAATCCCCTCCAAATATGAACTTAATCCAAACAAACCTTACAATCCTAAGATGATAGCACATCCGAGATCAGGCATACAATACATTGCGCCGCAATGCCTTCGCCCCGGCCCGTAAATCCAAGATGCTCGGTCGTCGTCGCCTTCACGTTAACCCGCTCCGGCTTCGCTTCTAGCGCCCCCGCAATCACCTCGACCATCTGCGAAACGTACGGCGCCATTTTCGGCGCCTGCGCGATGATCGTTGCATCCAGATTGCCAAGCCGGTACCCCCGTTCCGTGGCCATCTCCCATACCCGGCGCAGCAGCACCAGGCTGTCCGCACCCTTGAAGGCCGAATCCGTATCCGGAAAATGCCGGCCGATGTCGCCCAGTGCCAGCGCCCCCAGAATGGCGTCGCTCACCGCATGCAGCAGCACGTCGGCGTCGGAATGGCCGAGCAGCCCCTTTTCATACGGTATCGTCACGCCCCCAATGATGCAAGGCCTTCCCTCAACCAACTGATGCACGTCATATCCTTGTCCAACTGCGATCATAGTTTGTTCTCTCCCCCGAATTCCTTCTTTTTGCCGATGACTTCTGCAAAGTCCAGGTCCTCCGGCGTCGTGATCTTAATATTGTTGTACCCGCCTTCGGTCACGACCACGGGAATACCAAGCCGCTCGATAAGCGAAGCATCGTCCGTGCCGATAAAACCATCGGCCTCCGCCGTTTCGTGCGCCGTCACCAAATCGGAGCGCCGAAAAGCTTGCGGGGTCTGAACCGCCCACAAGCTGCGGCGGTCCGGTGTCGCGGTCACCAGCCCTTGCCCGTCAACCTGCTTGACCGTATCCTTTACCGGAACGGCGAGAATGGAAGCACCGTGCTTCACCGCTGCCTCAAGACAGCCACTAATCTGCCCGCTCGTGACAAAAGGGCGCACGCCATCATGCACCAGTACCCAGGAAGTGCCGATCTCAAGCAGTCCCCGGTATACCGAATGCTGACGCTCGGCGCCGCCCGGTATTACTTTTACTTGTTTCGAAATGCCGTATTCGGCGACCCAGGCGCGGCAACGTTCCACGTCCTGCTCCCCGGTGACAAGCACGATTTCGCTAATCCATGGATGGCGGTCAAATACGTCCAGCGTATGAACGATGATCGGCTTGTCCTGAAAAAAGAGAAACTGCTTGCTCTCCTTCGTGCCCATCCTTGTTCCCCGGCCGGCCGCCACCACGATAACCCCGGCTGTCGGGAGTGATTCTATTTCCATGACATCCTGCCTCACCTTGCCAGAATAATGCGAAAATCCATTCCCCGCATTTATTCCCATCATACCGAATTTACTGCGCTTTTTCCAACAGTTTCGGTTTGGCAAAGATCATTCGTCCCGCCGAGGTCTGCAATACACTGGTCACCAACACCTCGGTAATGCTGCCGATAAAATCGCGTCCACCCTCCACGACGATCATCGTGCCGTCATCCAGATAGGCTACGCCTTGTCCGTGCTCCTTGCCGTCCTTGATCACCTGCACCATGATTTCCTCGCCAGGCAGAACGACCGGTTTGACCGCATTGGCAAGATCGTTGATATTGAGGACCGAAACCCCTTGCAGCTCGCACACTTTATTCAAGTTGAAATCATTGGTTACGACTTTCCCCTGCAATACCTTGGCCAGTTTGACCAGCTTGCTGTCGACCTCGGAGATTTCTTCAAAATCCCCTTCATAAATCAGGACCTTCACATCGAGTTCCTTCTGGATTTTATTTAAAATATCCAATCCCCGGCGTCCCCGGTTCCGCTTCAATAAATCGGAGGAATCAGCAATATGCTGAAGCTCTTCCAGCACAAATTCCGGGATGACGATCGTTCCCTCGATAAAGCCCGTCTTGCAAATGTCGGCGATCCGGCCGTCGATAATGACGCTCGTATCCAATATTTTATGTTCCTCGAGCCGCCGTTCTTCCTCTTGATTCCCACTGCCCCATTTTCCTGAAATCCACAAGGAAGACAGCTCCTCTTTTTTCTCCAGTCCCACATATAGGCCTATATAACCTAACAGTACGGAGACCGCAAGCTGAGCCAAACTTTCCAGAGTTCCAAACCAGGACAAAACGGGATAGACCATTAAAGAAAGAAGAAGTCCTGCAGTCAGTCCGGCCGCTCCAGCCGCCATGTCCTTCATCGGGATTTCGATCAAACCCGTTATCCATTGTTTCACTCTTGCCGAGACTACATCGGCTGTAAGCGAAAAGAAAAATAAAAACAGACATGCTCCCGCTACCGCCAGAATTAAATGAGCTACCAGAGGACTCATTCCATCAAACCAGCCCTTGAGCGGCTCAGGAAACACCCCTGCGAATCCTTCGATAGTATAACCGAACCAAGCACCACATAGCCCAGCTATGATCAATAAGCTTTTTTTCAGCATGACTCTCTTCACCTCCTGATTAAGTAATATCTCTATCCAGTATGATCCAATTTTTGGTACCCTAATCGGGGGTGAAGCAACTTTTTTTGGAAGACGATTTTGGAGTATCTTCGGAAAGAACCCGCGCTGTGCGGGATTTCTGGTTGATAAGTGGGGAAAAAGTGGCATATAATGAACTCAATTCATAATATTGAGGTGGATGGATAATGAGCGCACCAAGCCTTCAATCTTTTCAAGACCAAGTTTCTGAACTGTTGCTCCGTCACCGCAGTCTGCTGGACGTCATGTCTAAAATGGGACAAACCAACGCCGCAGCTGTCCGCTCCGTGACCAAAGCGGTTACCGAATGCGGCTGCGTTGAGCTTCATGCCACCAAACAGGAGTTCGAGCCGGGCATGAGCCTCGAACAGGCCAAGGAGAGAATCAATCAGCACGTCCAGGGTGAATTGTGCGAAAACTGCCGGGATGCGATCAGCAATGAACTTGGACGCAGCTTGTTCTATACTTCCGCGCTTTGCAATCTGCTTGGGATCGAGCTCGACGAAGTGCTGGAGAAAGAATCGCAAAAATGCTCCACCCTTGGCTTATTCAATATGTCCTAAGACACCCTCGACTTCTTAAATAACAAAGAAAAGGCATCGCTTTCCGCACGGCGGCAGAAGGCAATGCCTTTTTTATTTTGGATTTCTTTGCTTGGTTTGGCCTGTTAGCGTTTAGGCCGGTATACGCTTTCGGAATCGTCATCGCCCCTCCGTTTGCGGCGCCGCAGCTTGTCGATATTCTGCTTCAATCCATAGCCCGCATACAGAACAAGCGGCACGAAGATCAATTTTGACAGTTCTTCCGGGAAAAGCACCGCGATCACTACGGCGAGCACAACGACAAACGGCGTAATCACAACAGCCTTCTTTGGCAAACCGAGTTTCTTGAAATTCGGATATTTGACCGAGCTTACCATCAGATAAGATAACAGAAGCATCGAAATGATAAAATAAGGTGCCGATATGTCCTTATGAAATAGCGACAATGTCGCAACCACGCCCCCTGCGGCCGGGATCGGCAGACCGATGAAATATCCCGGAATGCCTTTTTGCACATTAAACCTGGCCAGTCGAAGCGCTCCGCACATCGGAAAGATCGCGGTAACAACCCAGGCGAGCCCGGTTTGCGGCAGGTCATGGAATGAAATCAAATACATAATGAGTGCCGGAGCAATGCCAAAAGAGATGATATCCGATAACGAGTCAAGCTGCTTGCCAAACTCACTTTGACAGTTCAAAGCTCTGGCCACGCGTCCGTCCAGTCCGTCCAACAGCATAGCGACAATGACCATGATGGCGGCGAGGCTGAATCTGCCGTCAAGCGCCAGCATCATCGCCAACATTCCGAGAAACAGGTTACCTAAGGTAAACAGGTTCGGAATTGATTTAGTAATCATCTTTTCACCTCGAATAGATATTCCTTAACATCATCATTTGATTGTAGGAGAATTAAATTTGCCTGTCAATGAATACCTGCTCTTGAAGCCGCTTCAACCCTTCCTTGATCGCACGGGCCCGCACCTCTCCGATGCCGTCGACTTCATCCAGTTCTTCGATCGTTGCCATCAGGACACTCGGAAGATCGCGGAAGCGTTCCACCAGATTGTGTATGATCACATTCGGAAGCCGGGGAATTTTGTTCAGTACCCGGTAGCCGCGAGGCGAGATCAGTTCCTCCGAAGTAGCGACCGAAATCGGATAACCGAGCAGGCGAGTAATATGGTTGTCATCCAGCAGTTCGTCATCGGTGGAGCGCTTCAATCCGAGAATAATTTCGCGAATCGCTTCATCGCTGTCATCCTTGGCATAGTCTTTGTAAAGAAGCCAGGCCTCCTCCTCCATATTGCTGACCAATTCCTCCATCTGCATGCTGATCAGGCGTCCCTCTGTCCCCAGTTCATTGATGAACCGCTTGATCTCCATCTTGATGCGAATGACCATTTCCACCCGCTGCATGACATTGATGACTTCAGGTATTGTAACCAGTTCTTCAAACTCTGAAGCAGTCAGGTTGGTGAGTGCCTGATTTAGTACCGACCGGTACTTCTCCAGCGTTTGAATCGCCTGATTGGCTTTCGTCAGGATGACGCCAATCTCCTTCAACGCGTATCGCAACCCGCCTTGATACAGCGTAATGATATTCCGCCGCTGGGAGATCGATACAACGAGCTTGCCCGTCTGTTTGGCCACGCGCTCGGCCGTTCGGTGACGGATTCCCGTCTCCGAAGAGGAGATGGAGGAGTCCGGGATGAGTTGGGTGTTGGCGTACAAAATCCGTTTCAAGTCCTCGCTCAGAATAATGCCGCCGTCCATTTTGGCAAGTTCATATAAATAGTTTGGCGAAAAATCGCAGTTGATGGAAAAGCCGCCCTCTACCACTTCCATCACTTCCGGGCTGTAACCGACGACGATAAGGCCGCCGGTTTTGGCCCGGAGTACGTTTTCCAGCCCGTCTCGAAAAGCGGTACCCGGCGCAACGAGCCTAAGCAAATCATTCATTTTTTCCGCTTGGGTTGTTTCCTTCATCATTTAGTGCCCCCTAATCTAACGCAACAGCTAGCGCATCTGCAACGGTATTTACACCGATTAATTGTATTTCCTTGGGGCCTTTCCACCCTTTCATGCTTTTTTCGGGAAGAATGACCCGTTTGAATCCGAGTTTGGCGGCTTCTTTTACCCGCTGTTCCGCCCGGGAAACCGCCCGGACCTCGCCGGTCAATCCGACTTCCCCGAAAAATACGTCAAAAGGTTTGGTCGGCAGGTCGCGGAAGCTGGACGCGATGCTTACGGCGATCGCCAGATCCACGGCCGGTTCATCAAGCTTGACGCCGCCGGCAAGATTTACATAAGCGTCCTGGTTTTGCAAAAACATGCCCATCCGCTTCTCGAGCACCGCGATGATCAGGTTCATCCGGTGATGATCCACACCGGTCGCCATTCTCCGCGGCGACGGAAACTGAGTTGATGCGATGAGCGCTTGCAATTCCACCAGCATCGGTCGCGTACCCTCCATGGAAGCCACCACCGTAGAGCCCGCGACGCCAAGCGGACGCTCGGACAGGAACAATTCCGACGGATTTGCCACTTCCGCAAGACCCGCTTCGTTCATTTCAAAGATGCCGATTTCGTTAGTCGAACCGAACCGGTTCTTCACCGCCCGGAGCAGCCGGTAAGAATGATGGCGCTCGCCTTCAAAATATAGCACTGAATCCACCATATGCTCCAGCATGCGGGGACCGGCAATTGCGCCTTCCTTGGTAACATGGCCCACCAGCACCGTGGCGATGCCCTGCCCTTTGGAGATCCGCATAAACCGGGCGGTACATTCACGGACCTGGGAAACACTTCCGGGAGCGCTCGTTACCTCGGGCAGATAGACCGTCTGAATCGAGTCGATCACCAAAAAATCGGGTTTCACCTGGTCTATGGCTTCTTCAATACCGTCCATGGCGCTTTCGCATAGTACGTATAAATCGGGAGACAATGCCCCGAGCCGCTCCGCGCGAAGTTTGGTTTGGCGGGTCGATTCCTCCCCGGAGATATAGAGCACCCGGAGACCCGCTTTGGCCATCTCATGCGAGGTTTGCAACAAAAGCGTGGACTTCCCAATGCCGGGATCTCCCCCTACCAGGATCAACGATCCGGGAACGATGCCTCCGCCAAGAACACGGTTTAGCTCGCCAATTCCCGTTTGTATCCGCGGCTCCTGGCCGCTTTCTATATTTATGATCGGAAGCGGCTTTTCTTTCGTATGAAATAAGCCTGAAGTGAGCCCCTGAGTCTTGACCACTTTTTCCGTTTCTTCTACCATGGTGTTCCAAGACCCGCATCCCGGGCACTTTCCATACCATTTAGGCGACTCGTATCCGCATTCGGTGCAATAAAACTTTGTTTTTACTTTAACCATTTATCTCTCCTTTTCCACACTGCAAAATTTGACAAACCTTGCAGGTCACACCACAAAGGTGACATTCAAAGTTTACCATTCTTTCAGATTTGGCGTAAAGTTATTACGGTCAAATTGGGTTAGGCAAGAGTTGTATTTTATGTATGCTTTATTATAAAAAAGAACAGCCCCAAAGCGCCGCTTTGGAAGCTGCCTCTATCTATTTCATCGGCGAAAATGACGGGGTTTTGTAGTAAATGTCGAGGAATATTTTACAATA
Source organism: Fontibacillus phaseoli (assembly GCF_003337355.1). Taxonomy (GTDB): domain Bacteria; phylum Bacillota; class Bacilli; order Paenibacillales; family Paenibacillaceae; genus Fontibacillus; species Fontibacillus phaseoli. The sequence goes on from NZ_QPJW01000018.1 coordinate 62,606, forward strand.
TTACATCCGCTTGTTAATTAACTCGGCAATTCCTTGGCTGCGGGCTACTGTCGAATTGTTTAAAAACAAGACCTCGGAAATATCATGCTCCTTCACAAAGCCGGTCAAACTTCCGCTGAAAAATCGGGGATCAATATAATAAATATTCTCGAAATGCGGAATCAGAAAAGGAATCAGGGCGTTTGCGTAGGAGTCTTTCACGACGAGGATCTTTCGGCCGTTCTTATGTTCCGTTTGTATCTCGCCCCAAGGGAAATCCCCTCCCAAAAACACGGAATACAATCCGCCGCTTGCCTTGGCGTACTCCGGATCGACGGCTCCGCCCTCGATCTCCTTGCCGGCTGTTGAGTACCGGGTGTAGGTGTATTTTTCAGCGGGCTCATAGTAAATTATCGTATCGGGATGCGCCCTGAGCCTGAAACTTAACGTTGCCTTATATGCGGAGCCCAGAAATTCTTTGATTTCCCCTTTTAAATAAGAGTTCAGCGGCACGGGTTCCTCTCCCAGTGCATCCATCAGCTTTACGTATGCATAATAAGCGCCCAAAGCGGTCCAATGGTGATCGGTCCGGAAGTAGAGCTCCTCATCGATATGCCGGGCCAACATCCCGTATGCGTCAATCGGTTTGATTTCGGGGTTCAACGATTCATTGATATGATCGAAAGCCGCCTTTTGGGAATAAGATAATTCTCTGTATTTCTCTTCTTCAATAAAGTCCGCTGAGGTGGGGGCGAGCAAGGAATACACTCGGATCTCTGGATCTACTGCTGACTTGAAGCGGTTCAGCGCATCCGCATACCTCTCGGCCGACGGCTCTGAGTATTTGAAGAGCGTATATGCCCGGTCTTTAAAAATCAAATATTGGACTGCCTGTCCTGTATTCGCCGCTGCGCCGGTTCCGTTACCGGGTTTCAGATTTTGAGAAGTGTTGTCGCCGCCCTGTTGAAGTATCGTTGCTTCATTTTTATCCGGCAATCCTTTGAACTCCATCAGGTAAGCCCCCGCTTTGGCCATTAATGTCCTAAACGCGAAATGATCCGAGAAGTAATCATCAAACTCCCGCGGAAACTCCCCCGAGATAAAGCGATCCAACGAAAATGCGGGCCGCCGGACAAGGTTCCGCTGTTCCAGTGAAGAGACGCTTCCGGATTGGAAAAAGGCAAGGTTTACGATTCCAAAGCCAAATAGAACCAGCAAAAAGAAAAGTGTATTAAATGTATTCCGAAATTTCATCCTGATCCTCCCCTTCAGAACCGGTAATAGAGAAACGGGTTATAGGAACTGCCGACAAGCAGAATCGTTGCGAGTATTAGAATCGCCGCATGAAGTAGCTGCGCGCCGACGACCATCAGCACCGATCTTAGCTTGGGGAATGGTTTCATCGCTCGCTGCAGCCCTCTTTTTACCAGGGGAGTCGAAAGCAGCATAGCAGCCATACACAGCAATAAATTATCCCGGAAATAGAATTGCAATTCCAAATTGGCGAATTCCCTAGGATATAGCCCGAACATAATTAGCAACGCCTTTGCCGCTTCAGTAAGGTTCGTGAAATAGAACCAGACCCAGCCGATCAAAATCGTGAATACGGCATACAGATGAGCGAAGGCGGCAGGGAGTTTACCCAGCCACTTCAGAAGCCATCGCCGTTCCAAATAAATCAGCGTTCCGAAGTATAATCCCCAAATGATGAAATTCCAGCTTGCCCCATGCCAAAAGCCGGTCAGAAACCAGACGACAAACAAATTGCGCAAATAAGATTTTTGATTGCCTCCTAACGGAATATAAACATAATCGCGAAAAAAACCTCCCAACGACATGTTCCAGCGCCGCCAAAACTCCCCCGCTGATTTGGAGATATAAGGGTAATTGAAGTTTTCCCGCAGATTAAAGCCAAACATTTTGCCTAAGCCAATCGCCATATCCGAATAACCGGAGAAGTCGAAATAAATTTGCAAAGCAAACAAGGTGATGCCGAACCACATCCCCAATACCGAGGAGGACGGCGAACCGGGATTCAGCAATTGCGCGGCAGTCTCCCCAAGCAGGTTAGCCAGCAGTACTTTTTTCCCCAGACCAAACAGAAACCTGGATATTCCTTCGCTAAACCCCGCCAAAGAAACCCGCGGATGCTCGATCTGCCGCTCAATATCGGTATACCGGATAATGGGGCCAGCTACCAGATGCGGAAAGAAGGAGACATAGAACAACACTTTCTTCGGCGACCTGGGGGCACGAATGGTTCCCTTGTAGACGTCCGTCAGATAACAAATTAATTCAAAAGTGAAAAAGGAGATGCCTATAGGGAGCTTTACTTCCGGGACCGGAAGATTCAGGGGCAGGATCAAGTTTATATTTTCTACGAGAAAACCCGCATACTTAAAAGTCCCCAATAGTCCAATATTAATGGCAATAGCCGCGACATATTGGACTTTGGCCAGCCGCGTCCCTCTGAAACGCTCCATGCCGAGACCAAACAAATACCCCAGCATAGAAGCCAGCAAAAGCAGAATGACCCAAACGGGTTCCCCCCAGGCATAAAACAGGTAGGAAAATAAAATCAAAACCCAAATCCGATATGACGAATTTTTCGATATGAAATATACCAGAAGCAGGGCGGGTAAAAAAAGATATAAGAAGACCAGACTTGAGAAAACCATGTACGAGTAGCTCCCCTCTATTTTTCCAATCATCGAAGAGAAGTATAAAAGAGGGAACTTAACAATTCGTACAGTAAAGCTTAACAAAAACTTATCATTTTCTTACAAGTTTCAAGTGTCATCCGGCAAAGAAAAACCGGCTAACAGCATCCGCAACGGATGCTGTTAGCCGGGCATTCACACATGGGCTTACCGCCTATTCGCTAGACGCGTTACCGCCGGCCCTACAGGCTCAAGCCAGCGGAAACCGCGTCTCAAACACGGTTTGTTGACGATTGCTCTCTACCGATATTAGTCCTCCATGGACGTCGACAATACTTTTGCTGATGGCCAGGCCAAGCCCTGTTCCCCCCGTCGACTTCGAACGGGAGCCCTCAATGCGATAGAACCGGTCAAACAGATGGGGCAGGCTGCTTAAAGGAATCTCCTCGCCGTAATTGATAAATGCGACACGGGCCCACCCGTTTATTGTACCGACCTGAATATCGATAAATTTTCCCTCCGCGCCGTATTGGATGGCATTGACCATCAAGTTTTCAAAGACACGGACAAGCAAATTCCCATCGGCCGGAATGAGCACTTCTTCTTGCAGCGCCGTAACGCGGCTGACCATGCCGGCTTGTTCCAGCGCCGGGACGAACTCTTCGGCGAGTTGGCGAAGAAAGCCGACTAGATCAAGCTCCGATTTCTGGATCGGAAGACCGTTGTGAATCCGCGTATACTCGAACAATTCGTCAATGAGTTTTTTTAAATCCAGTGATTTTTCATAAGCGATATTGACATAGTAGCGCAATTCCGTTTCATCTTTATAACGGTCTTCTTCGATCGCCTTCAAAAACCCAAGGATCGACGTAAGCGGCGTCCGCAGATCATGAGAGACGCCTGTAATCAGGTCGTTCTTCGATCTTTCTGCAAGACGTTCTTCCTCAATGGAACGGCTGAGTTGAACCGCCATGCTGTTGATGCTCTCGGATACCTTGGCCAGTTCTCCGGTTTGGACAGCGATTTCCCGGTCAAACCGCCCTCTTGCAATTTCCTCGAGCCCGTTGATGATTTCCTGTAAGGATGAATTTAATCCCCTCATGGTTGTATTCAAGCTTTCCGCTATCTTACCGAGCTCATCGGAAGTGCGCACCGGGATCTTTACATCAAGATGACCCAATCCGACTTCCACCAGCGCTTGGTCGATCTCCTTCAAATACCTTGTTGTTCCTCTCGCCAGCAAAAAATATATGGTTACGAACATAACCATCCCCACCACAATGATAGCCGGAACCGAGCCGATATGATTAATTACCGCTCGTATAATCGAACGAAAGGGCGCTACGAATGGAGAATTCGGAAGCTTGAGCACGTAAGCCGCCAACTGCCAGCACACATATAACACGGAGACCGTAGACACGAAACTGCCTATGACATACAGTAAAAATTTCACCCGCAACGACAATAACCGCTTCATTCTCATGGTTACTCCTGATCTTTTCAATTTGGCTCCATTTTATAGCCGATTCCCCATATGGTCTTTATGAATCTGGGATGCTGCGGATCTCTTTCGATTTTCTCGCGCAGCCTGCGAATATGAACCATAACGGTATTCTTGGACTCCATGTACGGTTCCTTCCAGACTTCCTCGTAAATCCTGTCCATGCTAAGCACGATCCCACAATTGAGGGCCAACATATGAAGAACTTCAAATTCGCGCGGCGTCAGCTTTACTTCCCGCTGATCCACCGTTACCTTATGCATCGCGGTATTGATAATGAGGTCGTCGATAGTAATCTCGTTAAGATTCGGGGGAACTACCTGTCTGGCAAAGCGGTTATAACGTCTGAGTTGCGATTTGACCCGGGCTATCAGTTCCAAAGGATTGAACGGCTTGGAGACATAATCGTCGGCTCCGATGCTCAGCCCGGCGATTTTATCCATGTCCTGGCTCTTGGCGGACAGCATGATAATCGGAGTATCGCGTTCTTCGCGAATCCGCATGCAAGCCTCAATACCATCCAGCCTGGGCATCATGACATCCAGGATAATCAGATCGACGGAATCGGACCGCAATCGTTCCAACGCTTCCAGGCCGTCCGACGCCGTAAGCAGTCGGTATCCTTCATTCTGCATATAGATTTCCATCAGCTTAATAATTTCTTTCTCGTCGTCTACCAGAAGAATCGTTTCTTTCACTTCACAAGCCTCCTTGAACTCTACTTTAGAAATTCGTCAAATCGATTATTATCCCTCCGTTGCACCTCAAAAAAAGATAAACGGACCTGCAAAAATAATGCAGGTCCGTCCGTAATAGATTGAAATCTCTATGGTAGAAACTCTTTTTCCTTGGTCAAGCGTTTTTGGAATAAGAACCCGACTTCTCGACCGTCAACGCGCCGTTCTCTTCGTCGATCGTGAGCGAATCGCCCTTCTTCACGTTCCCGGTCAGCAATTCTTCGGACAAACGGTCCTCGATATGCTTCTGAATGGCCCGGCGCAGTGGGCGTGCCCCGTAGGCCGGATCGAATCCTTCCTTAGCCAGGAATGCCTTGGCCTTGTCGGTCAAAACAAAATCAACTTCGTATTCACGCAGCCGCTTGCGCAATTCCTCGGACATGAGCGTCACGATTTCACCGATATGGGATTCCTCCAAGGAGTGGAAAACGATGATTTCATCAATCCGGTTGAGAAATTCAGGACGGAAACTCTTCTTGAGCTCTTCCATCACTTTGCCCTTCATGTTATCGTAATCCGCGCCCGCATCCTCGACCGCCGTAAATCCAAGCCGCGTATTCCGCTTGATCGCTTCAGCACCGACGTTGGAAGTCAGGATAATCAGCGTGTTGCGGAAATCGACCACCCGGCCCTTGGAGTCGGTCAAACGGCCGTCTTCCAGCACTTGCAGGAGGATATTGAACACCTCAGGGTGTGCTTTTTCGATCTCATCCAGCAGGACGACGGAATAAGGTTTGCGGCGTACCTTCTCTGTAAGTTGACCGCCTTCCTCATAGCCGACATATCCTGGAGGCGCGCCTACCAAACGGGCGGTGGAATGCTTCTCCATATACTCCGACATGTCGATCCGGATAACGGCGTTCTCGTCGCCGAACATCGATTCGGCAAGCGCTCTGGCGAGCTCGGTCTTACCTACCCCGGTTGGCCCGAGGAAGATGAAGGAGCCCATTGGACGCTTCGGATCCTTAAGACCCGCACGCGCCCGGCGAATCGCCCGGCTGACTGCCTTAACGGCTTCATCTTGGCCGATAACCCGTTCATGCAGGATTTGCTCCATATTGAGCAAACGCTCGGTCTCTTCTTCTTTCAGCTTGCTGACCGGAATCCCCGTCCAGCTGGCAACGACCTGCGCGATATCCTCCGGGGTTACCTCGGAGTCGGTACGGCCCTGTTTTTCTTTCCACTGGTTTTTCGTTACATCCAGCTCTTCGCGGATCTTTTGCTCGGTATCGCGAAGGGCCGCCGCTTTTTCGAATTCCTGGCTTTGAACCGCGGCGTCTTTCTCCTTGCGGATATCTTCCAGGCGGTTCTCCAACTGCTTCAAATTCGGCGGTACCGTGTAAGAATTCAGCCTTACCTTTGACCCTGCCTCATCGATCAGGTCGATCGCTTTATCCGGCAGGAACCGGTCCTGAATATAGCGGTCCGACAATTTGACGGCCTGCTCGATCGCTTCATCAGTAATCTTCACGCGATGATGAGCCTCATAGCGGTCGCGAAGCCCGTGCAAGATTTGAATCGCTTCCTCAACGGACGGCTGATCTACCGTAATCGGTTGGAACCGGCGTTCGAGAGCAGCGTCCTTTTCGATATATTTGCGATACTCATCCAGCGTCGTGGCCCCGATGCACTGTAATTCGCCCCGGGCGAGCGCCGGCTTCAGGATGTTGGAAGCGTCAATGGCGCCTTCCGCGCCACCCGCTCCGATCAAAGTGTGCAGCTCATCTATAAACAGGATAATATTGCCCGCTTGCCGGATTTCGTCCATGATTTTTTTCAGCCGGTCTTCAAATTCGCCGCGATATTTAGTGCCTGCTACTACGGAGCCCATATCGAGCGTCATTACTCGCTTATCGCGAAGGGTTTCCGGAATTTCGTTGTTGATGATTTTTTGCGCCAGGCCTTCGGCAATCGCCGTTTTCCCGACGCCGGGTTCACCGATCAAGACCGGATTGTTCTTGGTCCGGCGGCTAAGCACCTGGATAACCCGTTCGATTTCTTTACTGCGTCCGATAACCGGATCGAGATTTCCTTCTTTGGCGGAGACCGTCAAGTCACGGGCCAAGCTGTCCAGCGTCGGCGTATTGACATTGGCTGGCGCTCCATGATGGCTCGAGACGGCTTCGCTACTGCCAAGCAGTTGAAGCACTTGCTGGCGCGCTTTGTTGAGGCTGATGCCGAGGTTGTTCAGCACGCGCGCCGCAACCCCTTCGCCTTCCCGGATCAGGCCAAGCAAAATGTGCTCGGTACCGACGTAGGTATGGCCTAATTTGCGAGCTTCGTCCATGGACAGTTCAATGACTTTTTTAGCTCTCGGCGTATAGGCAATATTGGAGGGTTGCTCCTGTCCGCGGCCGATCAAAGTTTCCACTTCATCTTGTATTTTCTCAAGTCCGAGTCCTAGACCGATCAGCGCCTTGGCTGCAATGCCTTCGCCTTCCCGGATCAAGCCGAGCAATATGTGCTCGGTACCGATATTGTTGTGGCCGAGTCTGACCGCTTCTTCCTGGGCCAAAGCCAACACCTTCTGGGCACGTTCCGTAAATCTTCCAAACATCATCTCTCTTTGCACCTCCACATAATATCTATTGCTTCCGTTAATTACCCACTTTTTCCCGAATCAGCTTGGCGCGGTACATATCCCGCTCTCCCGGCGACAGATTTTCGCCGAACAGCTTTTGCAGAAAACCCGGTTGGGTCATGACATTGAGCTCATTCAACACCTGGGCCGGCACGTCATTGATCAAACCGATATCTACGCCAAGCCGAACGTCGGACAATCGCTGCGCCGCTTCTTTCGAATCCATGATGGCGGCATGGGATAAAATCCCGTAAGAACGCATTACGCGGTCAATCATTCGTAAACGCGATTCGGAAAGCAGCTTTTCGCGGGCATTTTTCTCATGCTCGATAATCTGCAGGACGACACCGTACAAATTCTCAATAATTTCCGTTTCGCTTTGTCCTAGTGTAATCTGATTTGAGATTTGAAACAAGTTACCCATCGCTTCACTGCCTTCGCCGTAGATCCCCCTTACCGTCAATCCCACCTGGGAAACGGCCGATAAAATCCGGTTGATCTGCTGCGTAAGCACCAAAGCCGGCAAATGCATCATGACTGAAGCTCTTAAACCTGTACCGACATTGGTCGGACAACTGGTCAAAAAGCCGCGGTTGCCGTCGAAAGCATAATCCACGTGATCCTCAAAAATATCATCGATCTCCGTAGCTTTGCTCCAAGCCTCCTGCACTTGAAAACCGGGATACAAACATTGAATTCGCAAATGGTCCTCTTCGTTCACCATAATACTTAAACTTTCATCTTCACTAATAAATGCGGCACCCCTGCGGGATTCACCTGCCAAATTGGGACTGATCAAATGCTTCTCGACCAGTATACGTTTATCCAGGTCCTCCAGGTCCGCCAAAAGAATCGGATGGAGGTTCCCGTAATTCTGCAGCCGTTCATCCTTCAAGACTTCCTGGAGCAGCTTCAGCACTTCCTCGGACTGTTGTCCCGTTGCCAGCATCGGAAAAGGATGATGAATCAGGTTGCGGGCAATCCGCACCCTGGTGCTGATGACGATATCCGACTCCTTGCCGCCCTGGCTCATCCATTCGCTTAATGGCTGTTCTGTAAAACGAAGATTGGGCATCGTGCACTCCTCCTACTCTGCGGGAATATTCTTCTCAAGTTCGCGGATCTGATCCCGAAGCTCGGCGGCTTCCTCAAACTCTTCCTGAAGAATCCGGTATTGCATCTCACGCCGCAAGTCGTCCAGCTTGCGTTTGATTTGGATGTGACTGCCTGCCCGTTTCGGAACTTTACCCACGTGAACCGTGTTCCCGTGCACTCTTTTAAAGAGCGGATCCAGGCGGTCATTAAAATATTTATAACAGGAGCTACAGCCGAAGCGCCCTATCTTGCTGAATTGCGAGTAAGTCAGGCCGCACTCTTCACAGCGGAGGTTCTCCGGCTGCTTGGAGTTCGCGGATTGACCTTGGACGCCGGGATGAAAATCCATCAGACCCGACAACAGGTTGTGAATGGAAAATCCACCCGTCGTCCCCGGGATCATTTCACCCTTTTCCCTGGCACAAGCTTCACAGATATGAAATTCCGTCTTCTCGCCGTTTACGATCTTCGTAAAATGCAGCGTGGCGGGGCGCTTGCCGCATTCTTGACATTGCATAGGATTTCACTCCTCCAATGGATAGACTCTAATAACACCTGAGGCGGTGCCGGTCATCAGCCGAGCAAAGAGATCAGCATCGCCTTCATCAGTCTCGCCCGGATTTGATCCCGGTAAGGCAGTTTGACCATCAATACTTCCCTGGAAACCGCCGCCCGCATCAAAGCAGCTTCCCGGCCGCTTAGAAATCTGGCCTCTTCCAGTTGATAAATCAGCCCCTCCGCCGCCGACTGGCCGATTTCATCGCCAATCGTTTGATTAAGGTGCGTATGCAAAGAGGTCGGGCCCGGCAGTTCGATCCGCCTGATGCGGACATATCCTCCGCCTCCGCGTTTACTCTCCACCAGGTATCCCTTTTCGAGCGTAAACCTGGTGCTGATTACATAATTAATCTGTGAAGGAACGCAGGAAAACTTATCGGCCAGATCGTTGCGCTGAATTTCTACCGCGCCTTCAGGGCTTTCGTGCAAGATGCTTTTGAGATATTTTTCAATAATTTCGGAGATATTGCGCATCACCTATCCTCCATTGCTCAGTACTCCAACATACCGCGCCACCGATGAACCTAACTCAGCTTATAAACCAAGCATCGCATGTATGAATAGTATTAACCGTATGCGCCGGTTTGAATATGGGATGGCCATGATATGTTGACTTTGACTTTCTTTGACTTTAACTTAAATTTATTATAGCACAAATTTTTGATTTGCCAAGGGGAGCCTCAAATTCCTATTTGCCCTTTGAAACCGGTCATAAAACCTTTCTCAATCCTTATCATTTTTAATGAGATTGAATTATTTAACTTTTTCTGCTTACTATCATGGTAAAATGAAAAGTAATACTTGTGCAATCGTTTCCACAATTAAAAAGAAGTTACAACTTTGCTTTGAAAGGAGGACCCTCCGGAATATTTGACGCGATAAACTTTTATTAAATGGAGGCATCAGCATGTATAATACTTATATTTTCGATTTATATGGAACACTAATTGATATTCATACGGATGAGGAAGACTCTGCCGTTTGGGAAAGACTTAGTTATCATTTTCTGTACAACGGTTATTCGATAGAGCCGGGTACGCTTAAAGAGCAATATCGCAATGAGGTTACACGGCAAATCTCCACCCCGATCATTGAATGCGAATTTCCTGAGTTGGATATTCATTTGATTTTCAAAAATATCGCTTCCGAAATAGGATTCAGCCCAGAAGAGAACTGGCTCGATGAAACGGTACGCTGGTTTAGATTACTTTCTATGCGGAGTCTGAAGTTATATGACGGCGTTAAAGAAACATTAAGCACATTAAAGGATCGGAATAAGAAAATTTACCTGCTATCTAACGGACAAGAGACCTTTGTGGAAGCGGAAATGCGTATTCTGGGCATTACAGACCTTTTTGATGGCATCGCCATCTCTTCCAAACCGGGGATTTGTAAGCCTGACCCGCTGTTCTACGCCTATCTTGCCGACACGTTTAATGTTGATCTGTCCTCGGCTATTATGATCGGGAATGACGCTACCACGGATATCGCGGGCGCCAAACGCATAGGCATGGATGCATGCTATTACCATTCCAATTGCTCTCCGGATACGGAAACGGTGGATTGCAAACATCAGATCTGGGACGGCAATTTCCGGCGAATTTTAGAGCTAGTATAATTTAGCCTTATTCTTCGCAATGCAATGCCTATCGCCGTCAAACAGGTTTTATGAACAAATACTACTGAATTTCATTTGGTTTATAATTTACTCGAGTCCATTTCACGCAATCGGAGTATACTTGGGTTCATCGAACTATCACAACTTAATTAACTGAACTTTCTACAGCTAATTTAGCGTGGAAGGACTTCCGAAGTCAATTAGATGGAAAACCTCCATCTAATTTTGCGCTTTTCCTCTAAAATGGCTCAAACCCTCCAAATTAGCTACAGGTTTTCCAGTTAATTGTCTCGAAAGAGCTAATTCTTCGAAATTAGCTGTAGGTTTTCCAGTTAAGTTGGCACCTGTTGACACCTTATATAACAAAAAGAGCACTACCGAGGTTATCGGCAGTGCTCTTTCTTCGTTGCTTGGCGGCGTCCTACTCTCCCAGGACCCTTCGGTCCAAGTACCATCGGCGCTGGAGGGCTTAACGGTCGTGTTCGGGATGGGTACGCGTGGAACCCCTCCGCCATCGCCACCAAACATGATTTTTCGAAGCTTTCGCTTCTTCAAATCGCTGCGAGAAAATATCAAACCTTATAAAAGGCATGCAGCTTAGTTCAGATGTTTTGATCACCTGAAAACTGGATACGAAACGTGAATTTGCGTGTTAGATATTGGATAAGCCCTCGACCGATTAGTACCTGTCAGCTCCATACATTGCTGCACTTCCACCTCAGGCCTATCAACCTCGTCGTCTTCAAGGGGTCTT
>NZ_QPJW01000019.1 GCF_003337355.1 Fontibacillus phaseoli
CTACGCATCGTCGCCTTGGTGAGCCGTTACCCCACCAACTAGCTAATGCGCCGCAGGCCCATCCGTAAGTGACAGATTGAACCGTCTTTCATTATCTCCCCATGCGAAGAAATAAATTATCCGGTATTAGCTACCGTTTCCGGTAGTTATCCCAGTCTTACAGGCAGGTTACCTACGTGTTACTCACCCGTCCGCCGCTAACTATCCGGAGAGCAAGCTCTCCATCAAGTCCGCTCGACTTGCATGTATTAGGCACGCCGCCAGCGTTCGTCCTGAGCCAGGATCAAACTCTCCAATAAAGATGGAAGGATCTACTCTCCCGAAGGGGAGTGGCTTTCCATCAAAGTGTTTGACTTGCTCATTTAGAAAAACTGACGAGAAAATTAATTCTCATTTTAATACTCACTCGTTGTTCAGTTTTCAAAGATCAACTTTCTTCATTTCGTCGCAATTTTGTTTCAGCAGCGACCTTTATAATATATCACGTTTTCCTCGTTTAAGTCAAGATCTTTTTTTCAAGTTATTCAGTAAGCTCGCTTTCAAACTTGGTTCAGTGAATCTTGTCTTTCAGGGGCGAGATATAATGTATCACAGAACCAACGCGACAGTCAACCGTCTTTGCGCAAAAAAAACTGGTAAAATATTGAACCCTGTCCTTTAAGCCCAGTACCGTATTTCCCGGCTATCTCCCCGTCGTTCTCCAGGTACTGCTGTCGACTGCTTGACAAGGGATCTGTACACCAGCTTTCTTATGATCATCGGAAGTTCTTCCTTAACATGAGCCATTTCCGGCAACGCTATTAATTCCTGAATACTCCAAGCCTCTCTTCGGCTTCCCAAGACCCGAAGCAGTGCAGAGCAACAGTCTTCCATCCGGGACATGACAAAAAATTCGCACGCAAGCAAGACCAACTCGACGCGTTGTTCCAAAGTTTCTTTACTTTCGGTAAGTTCGTCGAACAACTTATGCACCACCGTATTAATCGACCGGAGTTGTTCCCAAACGCTGTGTTCGGGAGCGATCCCTTGATCGATTAGTTCGATGCGGGCGTAGTGCTTAAGCGTCTGTAATACACTGTAGTAAGCGTCCGTGAAATCCCGCTCGCGCGTATATTGCTTCGCTTCCACATAAGTCCGCAAAAACTTGGCAAACTCCTTCAACTTCAGCCGCTCTCTCATACTGTTCCCAAAACCGGTCAGTTCATTGCGCAGCTTCGTCACTTCTCCTCCCACATCCCAAATTACTTCTCCTTTCATAAAGCACTTTACGATTTCACGGTTTTCTCCTTCAATAACCCACCGTTGCAATTCGTTTTTTCCGATGTAACGCATTTGATACTGTATATTCCCGCTCATACAATGTTCTATCTGAAGGCCATCGATATCCTCATCCTCGAAAACGACCAGCACCAGAAGCTCGAAATCATGCAAAAGCGAACCGTGAAATGAATTGCCGGCATGGCGGTAACCTACCGCTCCGATCGCTCGATGACCGTTCTTCTCTTTATTTGTAAAAGAAAAAAAGGTTGGTTCCACGTTACCCTCCCACCTTGGCGTAATTCTGCCAATTCGTTATAATATAGTTCTACGCTTACATGAAGTTTCCTTCTTTCAATTTTTATCGAAAAAATTTAGGAATTGAGGTTTTCCCAATATGTTCTTTAAATCCAGTAAAATTAATGAATTCCGCTTATGGGGTTTGCTGCTTACAATGGGCGGGATGGGGCTTATGGTGCTCGGGACGGCCGGAATCGTGTTCTGGGGCCAATCCGGCAAAGTTGTTGCCGGTATCGGACTGGTTATCGGACTCATTGCGATGATGGCCAGCCTCGCGATCTATTTTTGGGCCGGTATGCTTTCAACCTCCGCCGTTCAGTTGGAATGTCCCGAATGCCATAAACTGACGAAAATGCTGGGCAAAACGGACCGCTGCATGTTCTGTAAAACGATACTGACCTTGGACCCGACACATGCGACGACTACGGCTGAAGAAATAGAGGAACAGCAGGCTCAGGGTAATCAATGACGGTCCGGTATAATCACCAGCAAATGCAGGATAGAAAAAAACGGTTGGACAAGGCATCCTTGTCCAACCGTTTTTTATTGAGAGATTTCCTTTAACACGTCCCAAGCTTGTTCCGAAGCAAACCCCCGGGTCCAAGTGCCAACACCGGCCAGCCCGAGGGACTGAGCCAAATCCACGCGCCGGTTCAACGATTCCGCATCTTCCAGCCAAATCCGGTTAAGCGCTCCGTCTTCCTTGTATTCCACATAGTTTTGCCCAGTCTCTTCCGACAATTTTGGGGTTAGTTTCTTCTCTTTGATGATTTCCTGAGCTTTTTTCATTCCGATCGCTTTGGATTTAACTTTGGTTTGCCCTTCCTCCACCGTCTCCGTCCAGACCCGGGTGTAAAGCGGAATTCCAAGAATCAGTTGATCCGGAGAAACATCATCTTCCTCCAAGATCCGGGTGACGGAAGAACGAACCCATGGGAGAGAAGCAACGGAACCAGCTACAGGGCTCGCAGCCCAGTGCTCGTCATAGGCCATAAGAACGATATAATCAACGGTCTCACTGAGCGCTCTCCGGTCGAGGAAAGCCGACCACATTTCACTGTTCGATTTCGGCGTTACGTCAATGGACACCACTAGTCCGTATTCCATAGCAAGCGGCCTTAATTCCCTCATAAACTGGGTCAGATTAGGTCCGTCTTTGGTGTGTACATTTTCATAATCAATGTTAATGCCATCCAAATCGTACAACTTGGCATAATGAAGCATCTGCAAGATTGTGGTCATGCGATTTTCAAAGGTGGACAGCGCTTTAGTCGTAAGTTCGGGTTCAAAACTGTTGCTGAACAATCCCCATACCTGCATACCTTGTCCATGCGCCCATTTCACATAGGCAGGATCAGCTTTACTTTTTAGATTGCCACTTCCGTCGATCAGCGAAAACCAAGTCGGACTTACGACGTTCACACCGGGCAACTTTCCGATGGATGCAGGCTTGGGTGCAACCTGATAGACCGCTTCCCAAGTCATATTAATTTTTTTGGCCTGCCACTTTTCTTTGGCAGGAGACAGCACCGGCGCAAGTTCCGGAACAACTCTGCTCTCACCGCCCACCGTATCGTTTTGCCTCACATATCCCATATAACCGTTATAAAGCTGAACATAATACCAATCATCCACAGTTTCTAAGATTCGCAACTTGGTACCCGGATTCATATCCTTTAAAATCGGCGAATGAATGCTGTTTCCCTCACGCAGCGGGATGGTGATATCTTTTTTGCGCGAGGACTCCCTCACGCTGACATGCTCCAGTTTTTCGCCTGGCTTCATCATTATTACTGCCCCGGAGGCTTCATCTTCATGAATCTCCATACCATAAAGTTCTTCAAGCAAATGAGCAGGCAAATAAAGGACCTCATTCTTTTCCTCCGGAGCAAACCGCAGTGTCACCCGCTTATTGTTAATTTTCCCCGTCTTGTTATCCGTTTTCAGCAAAACGAGTTTTTGGGGCGTAGTCAATATGACGGATTGGGAATCCTGCTCATACCTTATGTTTGGATCTACTACAGATTGAATAATCGGAAGCGGCAGTTTAAGACCATCGCCTTCCCCGATCGCCGTGCCCTCCAATAGTTCGCCTTTCATAAAAACGGGTTTATCGTAAATTCCGATCCAGTCAGGATCAATATGTTCGCGGTTAGGCAAAAATTGCGTAGAAAACAAGTAAGCTCCTGCCATGATAAGGATCAAGGCAAACCACCATTTCCCGCGGCCTTTCCGCCTGCGTCGGCCATGCATACTTTGTCTGTTTTTCAACGGCTCTACCTCTCTTATTAAAAATAAAGACGTGAAGAATTCCCGGAGGAATCCCGCACGTCCCCATAGACCCGCAGGTCAATTTCAATTAATGATCACGGCAGGTTTCGCAGATCCCGTGGAACTCCATACGGTGTCCATGGACAACGAATCCGGTCATTTCCTCCGCTTTTCGTTCTACTTCCGCCAATGAAGGATATGAAAAATCTTTGATTTTGCCGCACATCTCACAAATGATGTGGTAATGATCCGAGACATCTGCATCAAACCGGCTGGAATTGTCACCGTAAGTCAGTTCGCGGACCATATCTGCTTCGATCAGCATTTTGAGATTGTTATAAACCGTAGCCACACTCATATTGGGGAAACGGGGCTCCAAGGCCCGGTAAATCTCATCCGCGGTCGGGTGTCCCTTCGACTCCAAAAGATAGGTAAGAATGGCATGGCGCTGCGGCGTAATGCGTACACCGTTATTTTTCAATTGATCGAGTGCATGCTGTACGCGAGTAGCCATAAAGTCCACCGCCTTAAAAAAAGTACAAATTAGAATCCTTACAAATTTTATTGTACGTTTATAATAATTCTTTTGTCAACGAAGTAACATCCTGTACAAGGCGAGATTGTTTTCAAATAATCCGAATTCAGCTTTTGGTCACAATTAAGTTGCTGTTGCCATCCACCTTGATCTGATACTCTCCACTGCCGGATACGCCTGTGATTTCTTTATTCTCTACGATAAACGGCAAATCCGTTCTAATATCTCCATACCCGCTGGAACCTTCAAGCGTGTAGTCCCCCGTATCCGGAATCTCCAGTTGCATCTCTCCCACAGCGCTATACACGCTCCAGTCCCCGCCGATCTCCCTGGTAGAAATTTGAATTTTCCCGTTGAGGGATTCAGCCTGCAATGCGGAGGTGGCTCCATCGATTTTGACATTTCCGTTTTTCGTGCTTGCTTTGATATCGGCTTCCGCATTGACTAGGGAAATATCGCCTACCATCGTGGACAACGATGCGTTTCCGCTGATCCCTTTTCCCTTCAGATTGCCGCCCTGGGTATCAATACTCACGTCCCCAAAGACGCGATACAGTTCCGCATCCCCGTTTAACGTCTTGGCTGACACATCGCCCACTACGTCCCACATTCGCAGGTTTCCGTTACCGGTTTGCAGCTTGATTTGCTTCAAGGCCTGAGCTCCGGTCAGGGTGATAGAGCCACTGGACGTGCTGATATCAATATCCAGGTAACGGTTCTCCGGCAAAATAACTGTAAGATTCACGCGAGGATGACGCTTGCCGGAAGCACTGTACGTCTTGTCTTTAACCGTAACGGCCAGCGTTTTTCCGATAGAGGTGTCGATTGTAGTTTTCTCGGCGACTTCCTCGGCCGCCTCCACGGGGATCTGATCTACCCATACGGTCGCATGAATGGCAACACCTTCAATTTCCGCCCGTCTAACATCTATGTTTCCGTTAACGCCGTCGATTTTGATCTGTTCCGTGTCCAAATCAATCGGAATCTCTAGGCTTGGTTTCTCCGTATGGAACCCTTCCTCACTGCTGAAGTCCGAGCCTGCCGCCGCCAGATCCAGGCTGACGCGATTCCATAAGTGCAGATAATGCTCTTGCTGAGTAACTGCAAAGACCGAGACACCGATACATACCGACAATAGCAATCCCTTCATGTCTACCCGTAATCGCCGTTCGGGACGCAAGGTGTGCCTGCGGTTGCGGATCAACACCAAAATATGTTCCACACCGCCCGATACTAAAATAAGCGGCCACCATTTGCGCAAAAGCAGTATCAAATCTTGTCCCGTAATCCGGTCAATCAGCAGCAGAACTCCGACTGCGATGATTAGGATCGAAGCCGTGAATCGACCCGTCCTGAGGAAGCGCCGACGGTTTTCCCGCCAAATAAACATCAGTCCGGCCAAGATCAGAGAAGCAGCCACTACGTAGCCGGATGACCATGCGACGAATCCCTCAAGCCATGGCGGCTTTTGACGGAACAAAAAAATAACCGCCCCTCCGCACATCAACAAAAGGCCCGCAAGGACGCTTCTCGCTACACTTGATCCAGACGCCCCGCCGTTCGTGCCAGGATCCTTACCTTCATTTTCCATTCCCGCACGTTTGAGTTTCGCATTGATCACATCGGTAGATTGCAGCACGTCATAAATGCTATAAAAATAAATTGAGGGAATCAGCAATCCAAGTAAAATGAGCAAAGGCACATTTATGCCGCCTCGGACCGAGGAAAAATAAATCAATGCCGACGAGTCCAGAAGAATGAAATAAATCAGACCCGCACCTTTAAAAAACATCTTTAAATAGAGATGGCCCAAGCCCGGAAAGATCGCCGAGAACAGGCAAGCTATAAACTTGCGTTTCCTCCGTCTTGGCTGAAATCCCTTCGTCCTGGCCGCAAGCTGCAAAGCCTGCCTGTTCTGCAAATTCACAGGTGTCTTCAGCATCGCCATCTCCTTTCTGCCAATTAGAGTCATTATATTCTAGTATAATAATACCCCATAAACCTCTCTTCTGTAATGGAATGAACTGGGCAATATAACCTGCGAACCCTTGATCGCGAAAAAACACACCTTCGTTTGACCCCAGAGGGTTAAGCGAAAGTGTGCCGGTCTACCCACGATTATAGCGATACACGGTAAGGCTTGCCCCTGCTGCCGAGCTTACGCTCTCCCCCGGAACGAAACCGAACTTCCGGTAAAGAGACACGGCCGGTGCATTAAGCGTTCCCGCGGTGACAACGAAGGATCTCATGTTGGGTTGACTATCGATAACGTACTTCAGCAACGAAGCTCCGATTCCCTGACGCAAGCGACCCGGGTGGATCATCAGCCTGGTAATCTCCAGGCAATCCGGAGAGTTCGACGGGCCTGTGACGATTGCACCCAGCAGTTCTCCATCTTGAGATACCTCTCCGTAAAAAAGCTCTCCGCTGCTTCGAATCGAATCAAACGTCTCAGGCAGAGGTGGATATTCCGTCAAACCGATCGCGGCCGCCTCCAAGCGATAAGCCACGTGCTGCAGGTTCCACAGCTGCTCCACCATATCATGGTCCTGCAGCGACAATCTTTCGATCATCCCAGTCTTCCCCCTTGGGCGAGATTACCGTTCCTCTTTAAAACTAATCTTTTAACACATCCACGAGCAGCTTGTTGACAAGACCGGGATTGGCTTTGCCCTTGCTCTGCTTCATCACCTGGCCGACCAGGAAGCCGATCGCCTTGTCTTTGCCCGCCTTATAATCCTGAACGGAAGCCGGATTGTTCGCCACGACTTCCTTAACAATATCCAAAATGGCGCCTTCATCGCTGATTTGCACCAGTCCCTGCTCTTCAACGATTTGCTGCGGCTGCTTGCCGCTTTGCAACATTTCTTTAAAGACCGTTTTGGCGATTTTGGAACTGATCGTGCCTTTTTCAATCAGATTGATCATTTCGCCAAGGCCTTGCCCGGACAGCTTCACTTCCGCAAGCTCCAGTCCGTTGCTGTTCAGATAGCCGAGCAAGTCGCCCATAATCCAGTTGGATACGGCCTTCGCATCCGTCGTATAGCTCAGACTGTTCTCGAACAAGTCCGCGACCGGCTTGGAGGACGTAATTACGCCGGCATCATAATCCGGAAGCCCGTATTCCGAGGCGTAACGTGCTTTTCGCGCATCCGGCAGTTCCGGAATAGAGGCTCTGATCCGGTCTTTCCATTCCTGGTCAATATGAATCTTCACCAAGTCCGGATCGGGGAAGTAACGATAGTCATGCGCTTCTTCTTTGCCGCGCATGGAGAACGTTTTGCCTTGAGCTTCGTCCCAGCGGCGAGTTTCTTGAACTACTTGTCCGCCGTCGTCCAGAATTTCCGCTTGGCGGTATTGCTCATATTCCAATCCGCGCAGTACCCCGCGGAAGGAGTTCATATTTTTCAACTCGGCCCGGATGCCGAGTTCCTTCTGGCCCTGTGGACGGAGGCTGATATTGGCGTCACAGCGCATCGAGCCCTCTTCCATTTTCACATCGGATACATCGCAATATTGCATGATCGCCCGAAGTTTCTCAAGATACGCCCGCGCCTCTTCCGGCGAAGAAATATCCGGCTCGGACACAATTTCCACCAGCGGCGTTCCGACCCGATTGAAATCGACAAGGGAAGCATATCCGCCGTCGACATGTGTCAGCTTGCCGGCGTCTTCCTCCAGATGCAGACGGGTGATTCCGATCCGTTTCGTCACGCCATCGACTTCGATGTCGATATAACCGTTCTCTCCGATCGGCTGATCGAACTGCGAGATTTGGTAAGCTTTGGGCGAATCGGGATAAAAATAGTTCTTCCGGTCGAATTTGCTGACATCGCCGATCTGGCAATTCAGCGCCATCGCGGCCTTCATGGCATAATCGACGGCCTGACGGTTCAGCACCGGCAGTACCCCGGGGTGTCCAAGACAAACCGGGCAAGTATGGCTGTTGGGAGGTGCACCGAATTCCGTGGAACAGCCGCAGAAGATTTTCGTCTTCGTATGCAGCTCCACATGCACTTCCAACCCGATTACTGTTTCATATTTGGATGTTGACATGTTGACCCTCCTGTAAATATTTCATTACAACGACGGGCGTTGTTTATGATGATCCGTATGGGCTTCATACGCATGAGCTACCCGGAGAAGATGACTCTCGCCGAACGGTTTGCCGATAATTTGCAGGCCAACCGGAAGTCCATCGGCAAAGCCGCAAGGAACACTGATGGCGGGAACCCCGGCCAGGCTGACCGGAATCGTCAGAATATCGTTAAGATACATCGTCAACGGATCGTCAACCTGCGATCCCAGCGGAAAAGCGGTCGTCGGCGCCGTTGGCCCGATGATCACGTCATATTTTTCAAAGGTCTGGTCAAAATCGCGTTTAATCAGCGTACGGACTTTTTGCGCTTTTAAATAATACGCGTCATAATATCCGGAACTCAGCGCATATGTGCCGAGCATGATCCGGCGTTTCACTTCCGGTCCGAAGCCCTGGCTGCGCGATTCCAGGTACAAGTCCAGCAGGTTGCCCGAGTGGTCTGCGCGCACGCCGTAACGCACACCGTCAAACCGCGACAAGTTGGAGGAAGCTTCCGAAGAAGCCAGCAAGTAGTAAGCCGCAACCGCATATTCCGTATGCGGCAGGGAGACCTCTTCCCAAACGGCGCCCATGCTTTCCATTACTTTCAGGGCCTCCAAAACCGCAGCTTTCACTTGCGGATCGACGCCCTCCAGGTATTCCTTCGGTACCGCGATCTTTAATCCCTTGATGTCCCCCGTCAAAGCTGCCAGATAGTCCGGCACGTCAACATTCGCGGAGGTCGAATCCTTGTGATCATGGCCTGCGATGGCCTGCAACACATAGGCGGAATCTTCGACGTTTTTCGTAATCGGTCCAATCTGATCCAGCGAGGAGGCAAAGGCCACCAAACCGTAGCGGGAAACGAGACCGTAAGTCGGCTTCAAGCCAACTACGCCGCAGTAGGATGCAGGCTGGCGGATGGAACCGCCCGTGTCGGAGCCCAGTGTGAAATAAGCTTCTCCCGCAGCAACTGCGGCGGCCGAACCGCCACTGGACCCGCCAGGGACACGGCTTAAATCCCAAGGGTTTCGCACCGGATGAAAACTGGAGTTTTCATTGGAACCCCCCATGGCAAACTCGTCCATGTTCAACTTGCCGATCGTCACAGCTTCCGCTTGCTTCAGCTTCGAAACTGCGGTCGCGTCGTAAATCGGATCATAATTGCTTAGAAACTGGCTCGCGCACGTAGTCCGCAATCCCTCTGTCACCATGTTATCTTTAATTCCCGCAGGCAGACCGAACAACAACCCGCGCGCCTCTCCGCTGACCAGCTTGTTATCGAGTCGGGCCGCTTCCGCCCGGGCTCCTTCCTCATTCAGCGTCAAATAAGCGCCAACACGACTATCCCGTTCCGCAATTTTGGCAAATGCTTCGCCAACCAAATCGGTGACAGACAACTCTTTCTTGCTGAGCCGATTATGTATTTCCTGCAAACGCAAATCAAACAGCGTCACTGCCGCATCCTCCTTTCAAATTGTGCAAAAGTGTCTTCTTCCTCGTCTATTCCAGCACTGCAGGTACTTTGAACTGGCCGTCCTCTTCATCCGGCACATTCCGGAATACTTTCTCCTGCGACAGACTCTCGTGCACTTCGTCCTCGCGCATGACGTTGCTAAGATGCAGCACATGCGTCGTCGGTTCCACGCCTTCCGTGTCCAACTCGTTCAATTTCTCCGCATATTGTAAAATAGCGTTCAACTGCTCCGTGAACATTTCCCGCTCTTCGTCAGTTAAGTTCAACCGGGCCAGTTTGGCCACATGCTCCACGTCCTTAACCTGAATGCTCATTGTTCTTTCCTCCTTCGTTATCCCTGACGGGACCTTAACTTGTCCATTCTAACATGACGTTTCGGATGAATAAAATTATATTGTAGAATGGGATGGAGTTCAATCCATTAACGCGAAACAAGACGAAAGCCGCCGTAGCTTTCCAGACCGCGCCTGCTTTAAACAGCGAATAGGCCACCGATGAAACCGGTAGCCTATCGTTTGGGTTAGCCTACGATGTAGTATGTTCCACATCATACTCGCCGGAAAGCTTTTTCAGCGAATTGATTTTACCATGGGGGTGCTGCTCCTGCTTCCGGGCCTTCCAAGCTGCTTCTTTTCTGCGCTTCTGCTGGCTCATCTAAGGTAGCCTCCTCTGGAGATACGTCATATACTACAGGTATTAGATTGTAAAATATCGCAATGATTCATTCAGGAGAACGAAAAAAAGAACCGGCATCGCCGGCTCTTTATATCCACGCTCGCAAGTTCACCTGCTTGATGAACTCCGCCTGAGACAAAACTTCCTTTGTTGGTTCCATCTGTTCGTCCGCATCATTGTTCTCGCCATTCAACACATGCAGAAACAGCTTTTCATTGTGCGTTGCCAGAGCGTAATCGATGAGCGCTTCCTGGGTAGCCCGCTCCGCTTCGTACTCCAGGAGCAGTTCCTCGGATTCCACATCATCCGAAGGGACATAATAATTCCGTCCTGTCTTCGGAGCACGGATAACGTAATCAAACGCATTATCCGGATTACGATCATAAGCAATAACGTACCCATATTCCCCAACAGGAAGATTCTGCTCAAAGGCATCTCCGACGATTACAACTCTCTCTCCCAACTGCAGCATCGTCTACCTCCCTGATATAATCAATAAGTTATTTTACTATCCTACTAAAAAAATCAGAGATGGGCAACATTTGCTTGAAAGAAGAGTTATTCCACCTTCATTCTCTTAACGTCATCCCCCATGGACGATAATAACGTCTCCATCGTAGCCTCTGCTTTAAATTTTACGGTAAGCGTAAGGACGATCTCCTCTTCACGGCGGTCCGCTTCAAACACAAGCACGGAGACATGATGTTCTTCCAGACGTTCAAGAATCCGGTTTACGGCGCCTTGCTCCCGTTCCATGACAATAACGATCTGTTCGGTTTTAGGGGAAGTCAGCCAGCTAATGCGGCCATGCAAAGCGATCTGACCAAGAAAAATCAGTAGCGTAACCCCGACTCCTATAAAGTACAAGCCTGCTCCAATAGCCATCCCGATCCCAGCCGTCGCCCATATGCCAGCCGCCGTAGTCAGCCCTTTTACGGTATGCTTTTGCATAAATATCATACCCGCGCCCAAAAAGCTGACCCCGCTGACAACCCCGGCCGCGATTCTCGAAGGATCCAGAGACAAGTTGTCCCAGCCGATCTGATCCTGAAAACCGTATTTGGAAATGATGACCATCAGCGCCGCGCCGACCGCAACGACATAGTGTGTTCTTACGCCCGCTTCCTTCATCCGGTCCTTACGTTCAAAACCGATGATCACTCCACATATTCCCGCAATCAGAATTCTCAACAATAGTTCGTATTCCACTTCTAGGCCCCCGATCAAGAAACAATAATACTATCTTAACAAAACCGGGGAGAAGAATGAAATCAAAGGGCCTGGAATTTGATAGTGCTTAATCCGTCGCGTTCAGTCTGAAATGCCCTGCCGTCGCAAGCTCCAGGAAGATGCAGCAATAAACAAAATACATAACATCAGGGTTATTGCTATCGGTACAGCAGGATTGGCCGGAGCCTGCGGTCCGGCCAGATGTCCGGCGGCTGTCGTCAAAAGATGCGCGGGACTCCAAGCCAGCCAGGAGGGTACCAGACCATGTGCCAACGACAGCGCGCCTATTACCAGTAGCGATACTACCGCGGCTGCACTGCCTCGAAGCACCGTACTGCACATCATTGTGAGCGAAACGGCGAAGGAGAACCAGATTAAATACAGCCCTCCAGCCGCCAATGCTTCCCGCCAAGGCACAGTTCCCTGTAACAGCGAGGTATAATACCAAGCTGAGCCGTAGCTAAGAACAAACGAAACGACGACCAGGCTGAAATACCCCGCCCATTTAGCGATGATAAACTGAGTCGATTTAACAGGGCGCACCAAAACCAAAGCCGCCGTACCACCGGAAAGCTCGCCCGCCACCAGGTTCATGCCGGCTATAACGATCAACAGTATGCCGATCAGGCTATATTGGCTGAGCACTTTCAACATCACTTCGGCCGGTCCCGGGACCGGAAAACTGTCCACCAGTTCTGCGGGAAGTTGGCCGGAAGCCTGAAGGAGATCGGGCAAGTAAAAGGAGGTTAGCGGTTGCGTCACCCCCAGCAGTACAAAGACAACCGGAATCCAAAGCAATTTGTAGTTTCGGATCATCTCCAAAATTTCCTTACGGTACATCAACAAGGTGATCTTCATGAGCCGACCACCTTCATAAACATATCTTCCAGCGAAGTCGCTCCCGCCTCAAAGCGCAGCAGCGGCATAGTCCGGGAACCGGCTTCCTTCAATATGACCTCACGCGCTATTCCCATATCCGAGACGGTCAGTAATGCCGTATCGCCCCGCAACTCAAAATCTCTGACAAAGCTTCTGTCCTGAAGAGAATGAAGCCAAGCCGCCGCTTGTCCTTTCGGATCACTCTCCACTTGAATCGTCAGTAAAGGCTGACGGTATTTGGCTGACAGCTCGGCAAGACTTCCATGCTCGACGATTTCGCCGCTCCTGAGCATGATGATCCGGTCGCAAACCTCCTCAGCGTCATGAAGAACATGCGTTGACAACAGGATCGTCGTCCCTTGCCGGAGCTGCTGCAGCAAGTCCATCACCTCGCGCCGGCCCAACGGATCCAGGGCGGATACAGGTTCATCCAACAGCAACAACCGGGGATGATGTACCAAAGCCTGAGCCAAACCAAGCCTCTGCTTCATCCCCCCGGAATAGCCGGAAATACGCCGTCTTGACGCCTCGCTAAGACCAACCCTTTCCAGAATCAATTCCGCTTCTGCCACGGCCTGCTTTCCGGTCATTCCACTCAACCCCGCTGCATAAACCACATACTCCTTGCCCGTCATCCAGCCATAAAAGGAAGGATGTTGCGGCAAATAACCGATTTGATTGCGCCAAGAGATTTCCGAAGTCTCCTTTCCATTGATCAATACGCTTCCCGAAGTTGGGGACAGCAGCCCCGCAAGCATCCGAAGTGTTGTCGTTTTTCCTGCTCCGTTGGGGCCTAACAAGGCGGTACAACCGCCTTCCTCCAGTTCAAAAGAAATTTCCTTCACCGCCGTGCGCGTACCAAACTTCTTGCTTAATTGAGTAACGCTTAGTCTGCTCATCCTTGTCCCCTCCGGCCGACAGCAAAGTAGGCAACGCTCCCGATGATATTTCCAAAGAGGATAACGAGAACCCAAATCCATTTAGGCCCCCTTACCGACTCGGGTGCCGTTTTGGCCAGAGAGATCAGCCCGATCAAAGCAAGAATCAACTGTAAAATCACGACGGGCAATATGAGGCCCCACTGAATGTCCACGTACTTTCCCCATTTCTTTCTTAAAGTCTCCATGTGTTACATAACCGGCGGCTTTCCGTTCTTTCTTTTTTTGCGGAATTCCGGCATTACCTCAACCAATAAATATACAATCAGCGGAGTCGGGACGTTTAAAATGCCCCAAAGCCCCCAAAACCACGCCGACTTCTCTTTTCCGCGCTTACGGGCATCCCTAAAGATCCACATGCCCTGCGTAAGCAGCATTAGCGCTATCAAAACCCAAAGTCCCCAAGGCAACGACTCCTGACTCATAACGATTTCTCCTTTCGGAAAAGAACGGCTATGGCCACTACCCCCAGAGCCACTGCCATTCCCAGCCCTTGGACTATGACAAATAAATAAGGTGCCTTATAAGCAAACAAGCCTCCGCCACTTATCACGGCCAATGAAATCAAAAAGAAAATCAAGCTATCCCTTCTGTTCAACCTTTTCTTCTCCAACCAAGCAGCTTGTATTCTCTGCTCCCAGGCTTTCTCCGACAGATCGCTGATCGGCTGAACAACCCGGTCCAACCGGTTCCATTCTGTCAGTAACTCCTCGAGTGGCCCCTCTCCCGATTGATCATGAATGCCTTTATCCTTCATGACGACCAACCTCCTTCCGCAATTCGCTGAGTCCGCAGGATACGCGGGATTTTGCAGTGCCCGACGGAATATTCAGCATAGAGCCGATTTCATCGTAGGTGTATCCGTAATAATGCTTAAGCAGTATGGCAATCCGTTGATCGGCAGGCAAACGGAATAATTGCTCCAGCAGATCGGTCCACGACTCCTGTTGGTTCTCATAATGCCAGCGCAGCTTTCGGACGCTTTCTTCCTGTTGCATCCAGTTTTTCTCCCGTTTTTTCCGCCGGGTCTTATCGATAAACAAACGTGTGGCAATCGTTATCAGCCAAGAAGAGAATGACGAAGAGCCATCATAGCGGTCGATCTTCTCCATGCATCGCACCATCGTATCCTGAGCCAGATCTTCAGCCGCCTTCGGATCCATCGATATTTTCACCAAATATTTATACACGAAGGAATAATGCTCATGCATTAGCGAGGCGAGAGCCGAGGAATCCCCTTGTTGAGCTTGTTGGACCAGTACCTGTTCCCTTTCCTGTGACATGTCACACCCCTCTTGTTTCCGGTAAACATATGTATTACGACTGAGACGAGGAAAACGTTCAGACCCAATAAAAAAAGTCATAAAAAGAAGACCGCCTCTATAGGCGATCCCCAAATTTCTTAGAACCTTGATATACAATTGGCTTAGATAAAAAAGAACGCAAACCGGGATGATTCCGCAGCTTGCGTGCTTCGCAAAGGTTACAAATATTTAATGACTTGATTTTAGCAAAGCAGAGCTTCCTTGTCCAGCTTTTTTGCACTTTTTGTGCAAAAATTTGTTGTAAAAAGTCTCTATACGTTCAGGATATCACTAGGAGACGTAAGGATTGTTCGCCTTTTCGTATCCGATAGTCGTTTTAGGGCCATGTCCGGGATACACTTTCGTTTCATCCGGAAACCGGAACAGCGTCCCGCGGATTGAATTATACAGGTCCGCTTCGCGGCCACCCGGGAGGTCCGTACGTCCGACGCCCATTTTAAACAGGCAATCGCCCGAGAACAGGTCGCTGCCGCACAGAAAGCTCACACTGCCAGGCGAATGGCCCGGCGTATGATAGACCGTGAATTCATGGCCGATCAGCGTGATCTTCTGTCCCTGAGCCAAATCGAACTCGGCAGGATCGCTTGCGACCGGCCCGGTTACATTAGGCCACATCAGCGATCCGTTCAACTTCGGCGTCGTTAGCCATTCGCTTTCCAACGGGTGCACATAAACGGGACACCCCTTCAGTTTGCGAACTTCATCCAAGCCACCGATATGATCGAAATGAGCATGCGTCAGCAAAATCGCTTCGATTTCCAGGCCCTCGATCCGGCGAAGCAGCGGACCCGGGTTCGAACCCGGGTCGATAATTACGGCACGATTCTCATCTTCCCCCCGCAGCAGGTAAGCATTAGTTTGAAGCGGTCCAAGGGAAAAGCTTTCTATTTTCAACATCTGCAGTTCACATTCCCGAGATCAACGCCCGCAGTTCGGCAACCACCGACGCGTTCACTCCGGCTCCTTCCTCATATCTCTCCGCCATCCGCTGCCGGACGGCCCCGATTTTTTCTTCGTAATCAAAGGCTTCCCGGTCCGGGTTTTCCCGTTTGAAATCTACCATCAAAGCCTGTACGTGCGCAGGACGGGGTCCCCAATGGCCAAGCACATGTCCGCCGGTATCCGCAACAATCACAATGGGAACGGAACGGCCGCCCATCGTCAAAAAATAGTCCATGACATCCTGATGATCTTCCAGGATCAGCACTTCCGTCTTCAATCCCGACACTTCCAGCGCCCGGAATATGACCGGAACGCTGCGTACGACATCGCCGCACCAGTCCGCGGCCAAAATCAACACACGAAGATCGTCACGGAAGTTCAAACTTTCAAAAAACTCGCGATCCTCTTCGCTCACCCAGACGAAATTCTCATACCCTTGCGCAAAAGCTTCCTTGTTTCGTTGCATGCTCTCCATAAATTGCCGGGGAGCAACCCCTTTTCCAAACTTTTCGGATACATTCACACTCATTCAGGCATCTCCTTTCTTTCTGGAAGAATTAAACCATTTTACGAGCACATAGACGATCAGCAGGGCAAGGGCAACGAGCAGGATCGGTATAATGTAAGGGCCTGCCTTTTCGTCAATATGCTTCCAGTTCTCGCCAAGCAGCATCCCTAAGTAGACAAACAACACGGACCAGGGAATGACCGCCAGTGTCGTCAAAAGCAAAAATTTCCCTACCGGCATTTTAGCCATTCCAGCCGGAATGGAGATTGCATGTCTGGCCACCGGAATAAACCGGGCGGTAAAGATCACGCCGGGACCGTACTTCAGGAACCAAGTCTCGGAAACATCGATATGCTTTTTTTGAATCAGAATATATTTGCCGAATCTCTCCAAAATGGGCCGTCCGCCGTAGCGTCCGATCCAGTAAATAAACAACTGGGCGATAACTCCGCCGACAACCCCGAAAAGTACGGCACCCACGAAATTGATATGGCCCGAATGTACGAGATACCCCCCGTAAGCCAGCACGATTTCACTCGGAATGACCTCAATCATGAGACCGAGCATAATTCCGAAATACCCCAATTGTTGAATCCAGTCAAATAATGTCGCAACTACATTAGAAATCCAATCCACCGCGTAGTCCTCTCCCCTAAACATATTAAGCACGGCCAAAAACGTCTTATCACCAGTCTATTCTATCATAGCCTGGGACATGCGTTCTACTTTGCCTAGAAGGACCAGTGTCCCTATTTCCGAGCTGCGCATATGTTGGGAGAAAGGAGGCGGTATTTTAATGAACACGCCCGGAAAACACTCTACCTCACTCCCTACGCCGCGCAAAATCCGTCGCGGATGCAGCAAAGAACTGTACCGCACGGTCAAGCGGCTGGGAGTTTACATTCCGGAAGAGCTTATCAAACAAGGCGAAACGTTGTATTACAAAAAGGTCATCGGCAATCTCCTATGGATCGGGGAAAATATCAGCAACCGTAAATTGCTTGCCGATTGGTGGGATGAGACAGTCAGCGCCGAACTGGCCGAATTGTGGCAGGTTGACCGCGAAGCGCTCTCCCGGGCTTTCCGGAGCGCTTTTGGCGGTTGAGTAATAAATTTGCAGACCGGCTCAGCGGGGGTTGCGTGACTATTTCGCAGGTGTAGCCAGGGATTCGGCCGGAGCCGCGGAAGCGGGAGCAGTTGGAATTTTGCCGATCGTCTCCAGCCGGCTGGCCAGTTGAACCGCTTCGCGGGTCAACCGGAATTCCCGGTCATTGCGGACCTCTTCGGTCCGCTCCGCCAGCGAGACATAACTACGGTAAATTTCCAACCCAGCGGACGCGACCAGCTTGGCCTGCCCCGGCCTGCCATCCGCGTTCAGCCTGTTTGCCAGCAGGCTGATTCCCCGCAGCGCCGCCGTTTGCGCAGCACGGCTGTAGCGGTCCAGTTCCGCCGCGCGGCACAGGTGGATGAGCGCGGCCAGGTTGCCCTGCTGCGCGAGGGCTGTTCCGAGCGCCTGCTCCAGGGCAGGATGGCTTCGCTCGTAAGCCATCCCGCGGCGCAGCACTTCGCCTGCCGCAGCCGGGGCTGAGACGGCGGCCCACGCCAGGCGGGGTTCGGTGCGCCACGGAGCCAAAGCGATAGAGCGCTCCAGCAACCGGGCCACCCCGGCCGGGCGGGACGCGGAGGCTACGGCGGCGAGATACTGCAATCGCTGGCTTTCCGCCTGGAACAGGCCATTTACGCCGCCCGCCAGCAGCATCGTAGCCAGAAAGCCCGCGCTTATGCGGCGGCCCCATCTTTGTCCGGAGAACGCCCGGACAAGTCCCGGCAGCGCCAGAAATTTTCTGGACGGTCCGCAGCTTCCCCAGACGACCAGCCATATAATCAGCAGCCAAAAGAGCCCGAAGCTCATATTAAAATCCATCGCACTATGCAACAAAAGCACGGCAAAGGCCGGCAGCAGACGGCGGTTATGCCGGAACAAGGCAAAGGCGGCGACGCCCAACCAGCACAGCATCACCGCCAACCCGGAGAGCCCCAGATCCAGCGCAATATCGAGGTAACCGCCGTGTACTTCGCTGCCGACGTAAGGGCGGCTTTGGATGCTGCGGTACATCGTGCGCCAGACATCTCCTCCCTGCCCGAACCAGGGGGATTCCCGCAGCAGCCGCAGGGCGTCGGCGTACAGTTCGCCGCGGGCGTACAGCGTAGCGGCGCGCGTCAGCCGCCCGGCCAGGCCGGACAGCGCCGCTAGTCCGCCCGCAGCCGCAAGCGTGGCCAAGCCGGCGACGCAGAGCAACGCCGCGGCAGGCAAGCGCCGGGCGCGGCGCCAGGTGCGGAGGCCCCTGCCTGGCAGGGTCTCGGCGCACCGCTGCGCATCGGCGGCTCTGCCCGGGCGGACGCGCTCTAGCGAAGCCGCGCGGGCAACCAGCCCGGACAGCGCCAACGCGGCCGCCAGGACGGCTGCCAGCGATAGCAGTCCGGGCAGCACAGGCGGTGCCAGCTCCGCGGTGGCGAGCTGGCCCGCGAGCGGCGCGCCTGCCGCTGTAGCCACGCCGGTGTGCAGCGCGTAGCGCAACCGCTCCCGGCCGCGTAGCAGCAGGCAGCCCGCTGCCCAGCCGGCGGCTGCAGCGACGATCGCACCGCGCGATTCCGACAGCAGCAGGCAGAGGGCGAAGACCGGCGCCAAAGCGCCGGTCCGGTATCCCCGCCAGCGTGCTGTCCGCGTAAATGCCGCGGCGGGCAAGCGAGCCAGGGCGGTCAGCCGCTCCAACAGCGCGGCCGCCATCACAGCCCCGAACGTGTTCGGGTACTGGAACAGACCGCCCAGCCGGGCCCCCGCCGCAGCCAACTCGCGATCCTCCGTACGCAGGATCGCACCCGGCACTGGCAGCAAGCCATAAACGGCTGCCAATGCCGTCACGGCAATGCCACCGGTTAGAATTAGCCAGCCCCGCTCCAAAAACGCCAACCCGTCCTCACGCCTACCGACCACCCGCAACGCATTTCCGAAACAACCGTAAAACAGCCAACAAAGAACCGCGATACTCGTCGCTTGATATGACAAGTACTGATACGGCAAATGAGCCGCATACAACACGGCAATCGCAAAAGGCCCGGCCGCCAAAAGCGCCACAATACCCGTTGAAGCACCCCCGTAAGCCTGCGAAGTACGCCTATTTCCCAACGACTTGATAAGCCTTATTATCCCTGTTGAACCTAGTGTACTTCCACTTGACCTTACTGATTCTGTTGCTCCTACTGTTTCTGTTGCACCTGTAGCTCGGTTTTCCTTTCTTGCTCCTGCTTTCCCCGTTTCATCCGATACTTCGGTTACACCTGCTGCTTGTTTTCCCCTTGTTCCGTTTGCTAATCCTGCCACCATTGCTCCGGCTCCCGCTATAAGCCAAATTGATATCAATGCCAACGATGGAAATGTATCGACAAAAAACATCCCGCCTATCGAACAAAAAGATGCAGCCGTGATCAGGATAACTGATGGCAATATCTGTTTTCGGAAAGTTACTGGATTTCGGCACGACATTAATCTGTTCATCCTCCTTTCCCTCCTAATTCTGATTACAAAAGAGATATTCAGTCATTACCTTCGAATTCGTACTCCCTAAATGGACAAAACCCCGATTTGTCCACCTAAAAGTGGACACGAGAACTAATTTCTTCTCTTTGAAGAATTTTCTATATCCGGTACTACCAACAAATTAAATAACTATATATTGAATTTCAGTGACGGTGGTTAAATGTCCCTTTTGCAGAAAAGTGTCCACTATTTGAAAGACATTTTGGCAATTTGTCCATAGATAATGGACGATTTGCAGGAAATCTCATTTATTGAATCGGGCTCCGTATCACGGTTCGCAAAACACCTAAAACGGCAAACAGCGAAAAGGCCAACACTCTAAGTGTTGACCCGTTCCTTTAGCTTCAAACGCCATGTCGCAGCCGCGCTGCTTATCTGTTCTTTGGTCAGTCTGTCCATTAACCCGGTTTGACCAGGCTCTCGGCTTATTCGGCCTTCCCGGCCCAATCGGCCGCTTTCGGAAGCAGATCTCGGCAGACCTTTTCCAGGTAAGGCTCGGCCTTGAGGAAATCGCGGAATTCCGAATATTCTTGCCATAGGCGGTTTGTGTCAGTAGCTTTTGCTTTTACTGCGCGGATTAAAATGTTTTTGGGCGTATGCTCCATGTCGATAAATTCGAGCAGCTGCGTTTTGTAGCCCATGATATCGAGCAGTTTGGCCCGGATGGCGTCCGTCGCCAACGCGGAAAAGCGTTCCTTTAGGATGCCATGAGACAACAGGGGATCCAGTACGGGGCTATTGACTTGTCCAAACAGTTCGTGCTGACAGCACGGAACGGATAGGATGACGGAAGCTCCCCAGCGGACCGCTTTTTCTAAAGCGGCATCGGTTGCGGTGTCGCAGGCATGCAGCGTCACGACCATATCGACCTTGTTCAATTCGTCATAATCAGCAATGTCTCCGACAAGGAACCGCAAATTTTGATATTGCAGATCTTTCGCCAGCATTCCGCAGTGTTCGATCACATCCGACTTCAGGTCGAGTCCGACAACTTTCAACTCTCTTCGCATTTCTACCGACAGATAATGATATAACGCAAACGTTAAATAAGACTTGCCACAGCCGAAATCCACGATGGTCAGCGGACGCCCTTCAGGTAAATGAGGGAGTGCATCCTGAACCATCTCGAGAAAACGGTTAATCTGTCGGAATTTGTCGTACTTTTTGGCCAGCACTTTTCCTTCCGGATTCATAATTCCCAGCCTGACCAAAAAAGGCACCGGTTTTCCTTCTTCAAGAATGTATTGCTTCGACCGGTTGTGCATGAGGTTCCCCGGTTTTTTGGTCGGTGATTTGGTCAGGATCGACACTTTGTATTTCTTGCTGATCAGCACTTGATAATCCGCATCGGCGGTAAACAGCAGTCCCTGCCGGAACGACTCTTCAAACAGCTTCATCAGTTCGTCCCTGAGGGAGGCTGCCGGGATATTTTCATGAAGTACCTTATTGCTATAGTGGTAAGCAAACTGGTAATGCAAGGCCCCTTTCAGCATGACGGGCTTAATCACCGTTTTGGTGTAGCCGTCCTCCCCGGCTTTACGACGTTGGCTTAACGTAGCAGCAATAAGACTGCTCTGCTCCGTAATTTGATGTAAGAGATTGCGTAATGCTTCCATAGACGATACAGCTACCTTTCATTTTCGAGTTGTGCAAATTTATATAAACATGATGTTATTCAGTCTTTGCCGGATTCATCGATCCAGTCCTGCAACCCTTCCCTGACTTCCTCTTGAGGTAATCCTCCCTGCTGCAGTCTTTCCCGGGATAATATAAGGAGCCGCTCATAAAAAGCAATACCCTCCGCTCTCTCGGCTGCTCCGTTCTTCAACAGGCGATATAGCGCATTTTCCGCCTGGTCGTAACGGCCTTCACTTTCTTCGTAATTCATCAAAAGGCGTTCGGTGTCCGCTGGAAGCTGATAACCTTTGAGAATGGCAAGTAATTCATTAACCTCGCTGCTTATATTCCATAAGTCGCGGTCGGCCCCGTGCTGGCTCGCCGCCAAATATAAGTGTAAAGCCTTCATCCAACGAAAAATCCCTTCGTCAGGCTGACCCGACACGCTGTAAATATCGCCTTCTTCCTTTACCAGACGAGCCAGGCTTTGCAATTTATCCGCTTCTACGTTTCCGCCGGTGCGCATTAACTCGACGATATCTTTTGCGGCAAGGGAACCCACAAGCCGGGAATTTAGCCGGAACTGCTTTTTATACAGCTCGTCTAGTTCCCATAGAGATTCAATCCATTTCCGCTGCTGCTTAAGATCAAACACTTTACCGATGATCTCGGTCATTTCCTCGATCATACGGACCAAATAATCTTTTCTCAGCATCCGGCCTCCATCCTTTCCTCCGTGACTCATTAACATCAAATTGTAAGCCATTTCGGTCTTAAATTCCAGTTACTCCCCCAGAGACAGGGGGCAGAACGGCTGAACAAGTGTATAGGGATCTGTTGGGTTGGTTGGGATCGATTTAAAGCCGGGGATATAAGCGGAGCGGCCGGCCCTAGGTCTTTTATCGGTCCCTTTCACAACAAAAACCGGAGTCATCATGACTCCGGTTGGTAAGCGGATATGCGCCAGGCTTATTTTTCCGACTCGTGAATGCT
Organism: Fontibacillus phaseoli; assembly: GCF_003337355.1. GTDB lineage: Bacteria > Bacillota > Bacilli > Paenibacillales > Paenibacillaceae > Fontibacillus > Fontibacillus phaseoli. The sequence continues at coordinate 22,624 of NZ_QPJW01000019.1, forward strand.
TTGCAAGAAGTCCATGATCACGGCTGACAGTTGCTCAGGTGCTTCGTACATGCTCATATGTCCGGCGCCCTTGATGACGGCTTTGGTTACGTTGTCGCCTTCCGTCGTGAAGGTGCGTTCTATCGGAATAAGTTGATCGTTTTCGCCGGCGACCAACAGCACCGGCAGGACCGTCGCTGATAAAACGTCCCGGCGGTCGATCCGCTCACGCATGGCCATCGCCGATCCTGACGCTCCTTGCGGTGGCGTTTTATAGCCGATTTCTTTCGCCCGATTCACTTCCGTCGTCAATGTCTCTCTCAACTCCGGCGCAAATAGTCCCGGAACCAATCCGTCGACAAAAGGGGTAATTCCTTCGCTGCCGATGGCGGCCACCGCCTGCAACCGCTTCTCCTTCGCTTCGTCGCTGTCCGGGTATGCCGTGGAGTGGATCAACCCAACTCCGTTCAATCGGTTGGCATACCGCTGCAAAAGCGATAATGCAACGTAACCTCCCATAGAGTGTCCTAGCAAGGTATAGCGCTCGATGCCCAGGGACTCCAGCAATCCGGCAACATCGTCGGCCATTTGCTCGATGGTATAAGCCCCGAGCGGAGCATCCGATGAACCATGGCCCCGAAGATCGGGAGCAATGACTCTGTAGGAAGCCGCCAGCAAGGGGATCACCCGCTCCCAGTATGCGGAACTTCCGCAGAAGCCGTGGAGCAGGACCAGTGTTTCACCCTGCCCCTGCATTTCATATGCCATCGTAAACCCGCCAACCGTTGTTTTGTCCATAACGCTTCCCTCTTTTCCTATATAGATGTTCAAGAAAGTCACCTTTAATTATGTAAAATCCTGATTCCTATTATTTAGCCAAATTAATACGGATTGAAACCGGAGATAATCGATTCCGCCAGCACTCTGGACATCTCCATAACCTGATGGAGCGAGGTCATCTGCAGTGTCCAATATGGCTTTGGGCCGTTTACGTTTACGACCGCCGCTACGCTGTAATGGCCTACCGCCGGTAAAATCCTGCCGACAGATTGGGCCGGGACGAGCGGAAGTCCCGATACCTGATAACTTCCGACAGAGGAAGCGGCTCCAAGACAAGCATCGATCGCCACGATGATGTGTTCCTTCGGAATGGCGGACATCCGCATTTCCAGGTTGACCGCATCGCAAGGAAATTTCAAAGTTCCAACGACGTTCGTAAATCCTTGCTCTTCAAGGCGGGAGCCGACGAGCGGACCAAGGGCGTCTCCGGTGGAACGATCCGTCCCGATGCAGAGAAAAGTAATTTCTTGGTGCGGATGCCTTTTCCCAATCCTCCGAAAAAAACCGGCGAGCTCGCTGCCGGTCATTTTTTTTCGTTCAAATCCGGTAACCGGTAATACGCTGCTTTCATCCATCAGCCGCCGCCCCCTTTGCTGTTTTCAAGGTACCCTGATTGTACCGCAATCGTCTTTCAACCGCAAAACATAGTGTGCGCACCCGGTACCGAACATGGTACAATGACCGGGATAAGAAACGTAACGAAAGGATGAGGGCAAATGGACTTAACTCAAAAAACCCAGGAAAACGTGGAATATATGATTGAAGCGATCAAGACGAAGCTGAAAATGGCGACCGGAGCCGCCATGAACGCTTCCGCTTTTCAAGTGGAACAGTACGATGACATTCTGGATATTTACGAACTCGTGATGAGCAAGGAACGCCTTAGCATCTCCGAAGTCGAAGCACTCGCTCAAGAACTGGGAAAACTCCGCAGCAAATAGGTAATCTTGGATGTTATGGCATGTCGATGACCATGAGTTCGGCTTGTTCTTCCCCCGTTTTGCGGATCTTAAGATCATGCCCGACCTGGATTCTTGCCGCATCGCCGGGTCGAAGGGAAAATTGCTGATTACCGCATTCGAATTCGATATGTCCCGAAATCAGGAATAAATGCTGTCTGCGATTGTGCGAAGGAATCAAGATCTCCCTGCTATCCGTAAAAACAGGCACATACACATTTACATCCTGATGGATCCGCAGCCGGCTATCGTTCCCCTTTCCACTTACGACCGGCTCCGAAATCCCGATCCGGGCTTCACGGGTCACTTGCCGGTCATCTCTGGACGGGGTTAAATTTCTACGATCCGGAAGGAACCATAATTGAAGATAACGAACCGGGTCCTGTTCAGAAGGATTAAACTCCGCGTGAGTAACTCCAGTCCCCGCACTCAGTACTTGAAAACTGCCTTCCGGCAAAATCCGGGTATCTCCCGAGCCGTCGGAATGTCCCAAGGTTCCCGAAATTACATAGGTTAAAATTTCAAGATCATGATGGGGATGAGACTCAAGCTTCTTGCCGGGAGCCAGCGTATGATCGTTCAATACTAATAAACAGCCGAAATGGGCATTGCCGGGGTCGTCGTAATCCGCAAAGGAAAAGCTAAATTCACTATGGACAGGACCGTATCTGGCCGTATGGCGTTCTTCGGAAGTTACCACCTTAATCATCCTAATCCTCCTCGCTCTCTTCAAACACCTTCATGGATTTGATATTTTTTTACCCTTATCCCAAACCCGCTAATCAAGGAGGAATTGTCCGTACTCCCTTTTTGTTTCACACTCTGCCTTCTCGTTTATATACGAAGTAAGAAAAGCAAGCTTCAAGGCAGCTTTATTCTTTCAACAATTTAATTCTATATAAAAGGAGCGATGAATCATGAATAAAGCGGAAGAAGAATATCCAGTACAAAGCGGTGGAACTTTTACTAAAGGGCTTGTGATCGGGGCTTTGCTCGGAGCGGCGGCTGCGTTGCTGTACGCACCAAAGCCTGGGCGGGAGCTGCGGAGCGATTTGTCGGATAAACTCAGTGTCGCTACGGACAAGTCTAAAGAAATCGCATCGGCGGCTTGCGAAAAAGGATCCGAACTGGCAAAAAACGTAGTATCCAAAACTACGGATTTAGCGAAAAGTGTTAGCAGCAGCGCCGGCAATATCATGTCCAGCGTCAAAGAGGCTTCCGCCGATGTCTCAGAGGATATCAAAGAAGAAACCCGGGGCATTGCCAAGGAAGCCGGGAAGACTTCCCAGGACATCAAGGATGAGGTTAAGAAAACTGCCGATGAAACCAAAAGAGAGTTTGGGTCATCCGCGAATTCTTCTTCTACGCTGTAATCGGGGCTGTCCCCTGAAAACGCCAGCTCGGGCAGCTGGCGTTTTCTTTTTACTCCAACAATCCATAAGAAGGAGGCAGCGAACAATGGCTCGCATCAATCCCTATGACACCAAAGATCATCCCTTTGAGCTTCGACATGAAGTTAAGCGCCTCAACGGGAGACTGGACAGCATTGCCGACATGCTGGAGAAAGCGGATTTCAAGGATATCCTGGAAAACTATACGAATCCGAAAAAACGGGTGATGACCAATTTTATGGCCGGTCTGTCCCGTGGTCTCGGGCTAAGCGTCGGCACTTTCGTCATCCTCGGTTTGCTGGGTTGGGTTCTAAGCTTGTTTGTAGATCTCCCGATGGTAGGCGATTATATAAAGAATCTTCAGGACTACATTAAATCCAAGCCTTGATGAAACACTATTTTCAATTTCAGGGTAAAAGGAGTGATTTCCGTGGGTTTAAAAAAGGCGGAGCAGCAACAGCAGGAGTACGTTGAGAAGCAGATCCGCGAAGCACAAGAAGGCGAATACCCGGAACATAAGGACATTTCTCAAGCGGAAAACGGATCCATGGTCAATGACATGGAAGACTTGAAGCAGCTCGGCGAGGATATGGATGAGATGTCTACGGGCAGCGAGGACCGCAAGCAAGGGATGGTTTCGGATCCCGAGCAATAGCTTTGACAAACCGTTCTTGAAATAGAATAAAAGCAAAATCAAAAAACCTGAACGGCATTCTCCCATGCGCTCAGGTTTTTTGACGAACTATAAATTCGAATCCTCATCTTCTACCTCCAGCAGATCGCCGGTCCACCCTTTGGCCTTGATCCAGAGATAGAATCCGATCGTAGCGAATAACGTAAGCCCGGAGATCAGCATAAAGCCGAAAAATCCTTCCTTTACCCAGGGCAAAAAGTCGAAGTTCATGCCCCAGATCGCCCCAATCACCGTGGCAGGGGTGAAAATCGCCGTCATGATCGTTAAGGTTTTCATGATGTCGTTACCGCGGAAAGCGGAGATGGCATCATCGATAGAGATCAACGTATCGATCTCTTTTTCATAATGCTTGACGAGCCCGCTCATGCGTTCTGCCCGATACTTAAACCGTTGGAAAGGTACGCTATCGTCCATCTGTTCCAGATACGCCTCGCGGGCTGCGGTTTCGAGTTCCAGGAACGGAATGAAGAGATTGGACCAATACAGCAGTTCAAAGCGGGAACTTAGGATTTGGTCCATGAGATGCTTCCGGTTGCGTTTCTTCATAGTTTCTTCAACCCGCCGCAAATTGCGTTCAAACCGGTCCATGCCGTTATGAAAATAATGAAGGATCGTCCTGGCAAGCACAAACATGCCATCAACCGGCCGCGGGCAGGCATGCAGCATGGCGGCATGATCTTTTTCCCCCATGACCCGACAGGTGTGAGAATCCAGATTGATCGTAATCATAATGTCCTTGCCTACAAGGAAATGCATCAGTACGCAATCCCGGGTTCCATCCTTGATTTCTTCCTCCATCGAATAAAGCAGGGAGCCGATAATGATCGGCTCCCTGCCGTCCGGAAATCTTACGGACAAATAATTGGACTCTACCGTCGGAAGCATGTCCAGCCACTCCTTGGTAAAGGGATAGTCATTATATAATTGTCGTACCTCAAGTTCATCCCAGTCGTTTACTTCTAAATTAACCCAGGACCATCCCTGGCCGTTCTCGTCCACCCGAATTTTTCTCATGTCGTCCATGGGCCGGGCTCCTTTGTTCATAGCAGAGTATTCTTTTAAAATGTTGAATTTGAATTGGACATAATTTGCTTCAGCTTTTCCGTCGCCCTTTTTTGAATCCGGGAAACGCTCATTTGGGATACGCCCAACTTTTGTGCGATCGCGCGCTGGGATTGTCCCTCCTGAAATGCCAGCAAAAGAACTTGCTGCTCCTGTTCCTTAAGCTGACTGAGCGCTTGTTGCAAATCCATCCGCTTCTCGACAGTGTCGTAATCATCGGCTTCCGAGCTGATCAGTTCGCCTAATGTCGCAGCACTTTCTTCCTGCGATAGCGGAGAATCAAGCGAAACGTAATGATAGCATTCCCGACCGGCCAGAACCTCAACCGTTTCCTCCACCGAAAGCTCCAGAAAGGAGGCAATCTCTTTGACATCCGGCGAACGTTCCAGTTTGACGGTCAGTTCGTCGATCGCCTGCTGAACCAAGGCGCCCTTCTCCTTGATTCTTCTCGGCACTTGAATATACCAGGACTTGTCCCGCAAAAAATTCTTCATGTGACCGATCATGCTCTTCATCGCATACGGTTCAAAAGGGATGCCCATTTCGATATCATATTGCTGCAGCAGACGAATCAACGCCATTTGTCCTACCTGATACAAATCCTCGTACAGGTCGGGACGGTTTCGTGCAATCTTGCCCGCCGCCATTTTTACCATCGGTTCATACTTTTTAATCAGGACTGTGGCAATGTCATTGTCCTTGGTTTGCTGGTATTCCCAGATCATGCTGGTGGATTCATTCAAAGACTCGGGGGGAGTCAATTTATCCGTCATACTTTCTCCTCACTCTTCATTAAGCGGCGAGTCATGACCACTTTTGTGCCTTTTCCGGCTTCATTCTCGACGCTGACCTCATCCATAAGCGCCTGCATGAGATAAAACCCGAGTCCACCAATTTGAACCTCGTTCAAATTTTTATCGTGCAGACCCTGGCGTTCGCCAGCGCCCCACGAATCAAAGCTCTCCCCTTCGTCTATGACCGTAATGGACAATGCATCCCCGATGATTTCAAAGGTGACCTCCATCATTCCATCGCTATCCCTGTAAGCATACAAGACCGAATTGTTACACGCCTCCGAAATAGCCACCTTCATATCTTCGATCTCTTCATAGGAGAAGCCCATTTTGGAAGCTACACCATACAGATTCAACCTAACTATATCGACATACTCCGCAGTCGCCGGCAAACTGATTACAACCTTCTGTACTTCGTCTATCATGTTACTCTTTCCTTTCCTATTGGGAATTCTCCTGTGCGGCAAAAAATTTCGCGATTCCGGTCATATCGAACAGTTTTTGAATTTGTTCCGGTACTTCCTTCACCAGGAAGCCGGCTTCCATTCCATGTCTTGTCTTCAGTATGGACAACAGAATACCAATGCCCGTGCTGTCAATATACTTCAAGTCTTTCAGATTGATCACCAGATCCTGTTTCTCATTAAGAGCGAGGGGCTCCATTACCTGGCGGAAATCAGGAGCGACGGACAAATCCAACTCACCGCGTAAATACACAGTGCATGTACCGTTCTCCACTTGCGACGTAGCGGTAAACTTCTCATTTTTATTTGTATTCATAGACACTCTCTCCTGAAATATGTTTTCTTTATAAATAACCCGTCATGCCGGGGGATGAATCAATGAATTGAAGATTCCGCAATAAAACTATTGCTATATTTGGATAATATTGACTTTATCGAACCTAATTTGATCGGCTTACTGATATAATCGTCCATTCCCGCTTGCATGCATTTGTTCCGAATGCCGTCCATGACATTAGCGGTCATGGCAATGATCTTCGGTTTTCTGCCGGAGTTCCGGCATTCCCGAATCCGCATGGTTGCTTCCAGGCCATCCATCAACGGCATCTGCAAATCCATAAATATAAAATCATACCCCTCCGAAAGCGCCAGTTCCACAGCCTGCACCCCATCTTCGGCAACCTCCGGTTCATAGCCCAGCTTTCGAAGCATACTTACCATCAGCCGCTGATTCACCGGGTGATCGTCGACAACCAGCATCCGCTCCCGGCGCTCCCGATTGCCCTCAAATGAAATTTCCTGCGCTGCACAAGCCAACTCCGCTGCCTCATCTTCATAAAGACTTACGCAAATGGTAAAAACAAATGTCGCTCCCTTTTCTTCCAAGGTCTCTACCCGAATGGTTCCGCCCATCATATGAACGAGCGTCTGGCAGATCGCCAAGCCAAGGCCGGTACCTCCGTACTTTCTTGTCATCGATGAATCCAGTTGGGAAAACGGCTTGAATAAACGATCGATTTTCTCGGGAGCAATGCCGATGCCCGTATCTTTAACCGTGAATTCAAGCATGTATTTGCCTTCATCCGTTTCCTTGCTGGACACCACTAAATAAATACCGCCCTTGTCGGTAAACTTCATCGCGTTAGCGATCAGGTTAATAAGCACCTGGCGGAGCCGGCCCATGTCTCCGTAAAGCAATGACGGAATATCCTCGTCCACAAACGGAACGAGCTCCAGCCCTTTTCGGCCTGCGTCCAGAGAGAACAGGCTGATGACTTCCTGAATGGAAGCCCTGAGTTCAAACGGACTCTCTTCGAGTTCCATTTTTCCGGACTCCATCTTTGTAAAGTCAAGAATATCGTTGATGATCGTGACCAGCGTATCGGCGCTGCCACGAATGATTTCAGCATATTCCTTCTGCTCGTCCCTGAGTTCCGTCTCCAGCAACAGATCGATCATCCCGATCACGCCGTTCATCGGCGTGCGAATTTCATGGCTCATCATCGCCAGAAATTCCGTTTTCGCTTTTGCGGCAATTTCGGCGGCTTCCTTGGCTTTTACTAGTTCCTCATTTATGCGCTCAAGCTCCAGCGTTTTTTGCTGCAACAGCATGCTCTGGGTTTTGAGCCGCTGATTGGTCAGATACATGTCGACGAAGCCTTCGATTTTGGACCTGAGAATTTGCGGAATAAACGGTTTTACCATGTAGTCAATCGCACCGGCGGAATATCCCGCGAACAAGTGCTCCGCCTCTTTACTGTTGGCAGAAATGAAGATGATCGGAATGTCCTTCGTCTTGTCCCTGGCCTTGATCAATTTCGCGGTCTCGATTCCGTCAAGTCCGGGCATTTGCACGTCAAGCACGATCACGGCAAAATCATCCTTCAGTAAATACCTCAAGGCTTCCTCACCGGACGTCGCTTTCACCAAATTATATTGTTCACTTTCCAGGACCGCTTCCAAGGCCATCAGGTTCTCAGGGCGGTCATCTACCAGCAAAATATGAATCGGTTCTTGGGCCCCCATGGAATCCTCCCGCATCCTTCATTTGATCTTTCGATAAATCTTTTCTACCCGGTCCAAAGGCTCGTAGCAATCGGTATAATCCGTAAAATGTATAGACTCCTTCGCCCCCAGCACGAGTACACCGAAATGATTCAGGCTCTCATGGAACAGGGAATGAACCCGGTTCCTCAGCTTTTCATCAAAGTAAATCATCACATTCCGGCAAAAGATAACATTAAATTCATTAAATGATTGATCGGTTGCCAGATTATGCTCGGCAAAGATCATGTTTTTGCGTAAAAAAGGCTGGAATATTACGGAATTGTACTTCGCCGTATAGTATTCGGAGAACGATCGCGTTCCACCCGCCTCCAAATAGTTTTTCGTATACTGCTTCATTTTTTGAATTCCGAAAATTCCTTCCTTAGCTACTTGAAGCGATCTCCCGTTCATGTCGGTAGCATAAATCCTGGATTTATCGTACAATCCCTCTTCATGAAGCAGGATGGCCATGGAGTAAACCTCTTCCCCGGTTGAACAACCCGCATGCCAAATGCGGATATACGGGTACGTTCTGAGCAGCGGGACTACCTTCTCCCGAAACGCCCGGAATAACGGAGGATCCCGGAACATCTCCGTAACCGGGATGGACAGGCTGTAAACGAAGCGTTCGAAACAGGCGCGGTCATGCAGCACTTTTTCCTGCAGGCCCGAAATGGTTTCAAGATGCTCCGCGTGTACCTGATGCCATATCCGCCTCCGCAGTGAAGGGAGGGCATAATTCCGGAAATCGTATCCGTATAACCGGTGAACTCCTTCAAGAAGCAGTTCGATTTCCAGCAGCTCCCTTTCGCCTTCAAGCGGCTGACTATACGATTCCAAGTCCGGTAAATCCGGAAAATCACTAGGTGTCATAGATTCAACTCCGATTATATTAACTAGGCCATGGAACGACATTTGCGGCAAAAATAAGGATTATTACTTTTTTACCCGTTCTGTCAGGTTACGAATACAACCATACCCGCATTAATGACAGCAATTGATCGGTCTGAATCGGTTTCTTCACGTAATCGGAAGCTCCCGCCTCAATACATTTTGCCCGGTCATCCTTCATTGCTTTCGCGGTCAGGGCTATAATCGGCAATTTGGCGTACTCCGGCATCTGGCGAATTTGGCGCATGGCCTCATATCCGTCCATTTCCGGCATCATCATATCCATCAGAACCATATCAATATCGTCCTGTTCCCTCAGGAATTCGAGCGCTTCCCTGCCGTTTTCCGCATACACCACACTCATACGGTAGCCTTCAAGGACGCTGGATAGCGCAAACACATTGCGGACATCATCATCGACAAGCAAAATCTTTTTGCCTTCAAACAGTTCTTCTTTATTATGCAGCTTTTGCAAAATCCGTCGCTTGTCCTCCGGCAGGTCGGCTTCGATCCGGTGAAGGAAGAGCGTCGTTTCATCGAGCAAGCGCTCAGGCGATTTAACGTCCTTAATGATGATCGACTCCGTATATTTCCGCAGGCGGAGTTCCTCCTGCTTGTCAAGATCCTTGCCCGTATAAATAATGATCGGCAGATCGTTTAATTCCTCGTCATCCCGAATCTGATCGAGCAGGTCGAAGCCGGTAATATCGCTTAGCATCAGATCCAGCACCATGCAATCGTAGTGTTTCTCCCGCAATTCCAGCAACGCCTCTCCGCCGGTGGAAACCGCAGTGATCATGACATCATCATGGCCGATCAGTTCGATGATGGAATTCCGCTGAACATCGTCGTCCTCTACGATAAGGAGGTGTTTGAGGCTGTTCTCCGTAAACGATTCTATATGGGAGAAGGCCCGCTCCAAATGTTCCCGGGTTGAAGGCTTGCGGAGATAAGCGATAGCCCCCATCATGAGACCCTGCTTCGCATCGTCGACCACCGAAATCACATGTACCGGAATATGCCTTGTTTCGGCACTGCTCTTGAGTTCGTTCAGAATCGACCAGCCATCCATCACAGGCAATTGGATATCCAGAATAATCGCATCCGGTATATAATCCCGGGCGAGTTGCAATCCCTTATCGCCTTGAACCGCGATAAGCGTTTTGAAGCCGTGATTGCGGGACATGTCCAGCAAAATCTTGGCGAATTGAATATCATCCTCAATGATGAGCATAACCTTGTCTCCCGCTTCCAGCACTTCCCGGTCGTCTTCGATATGCTCCGTTACGGCAACGGGTTCGTCAACCTGACGGACATAAGAGTTATTGCCGAAGTAAGGGGCGATTACCGTATTCGTAACCGCCGCTTCCTGATCGGCGATGAATAACCGGGACGGGGTATCCTGCGGCAGATACAATTTAAAGATGCTGCCCGCTCCTTCTTCGGACTGGACGGTAATCATCCCGCCAAGCAATCCCGCCAAGCCCTGACTGATCGAAAGGCCTAGTCCGGTACCGCCGTATTTGCGGCTGGTCGTACCGTCGACCTGCTGGAACGCTTCGAAAATGATGTCCATCTTGTCGGTCGGAATTCCGATTCCCGTGTCCTTGACGACCATCTCCAAATAGTCGCGCGAAGGATCCAGAGCAGGCGGTAAGGTCTCTGCCATTGCTGTTTTGATGCTCAAAGATATTTCGCCCTGGTTGGTAAACTTGACCGCATTCGAAAGTAAATTGCGCAAAATTTGTTTCACCCGATGCCCGTCCGTCTGAATTTCATCCGGTACAGAGCTATCCAGTTCAATGCGCAACGCAAGACCGTTGCTCTGCGCGACAGGGCCAAAGTTTTGCTCCACGAACCGTTTCAGTTCTTCGAGTCGAACCGATTCCCGGTTGATTTCCATTTTGCCCGCATCCACCTTGGAAAGATCGAGAATTTCATCGATCATTTTCAGCAGATCGGCACCGGACATATGAATGGTATGCGCATATTCGATTTGTTTATCGGTTAAATTGCTCTCTTTATTTTCATACAGCAGTTGCGAAAGAATGAGCAGGCTGTTAAGCGGCGTCCGCAATTCATGGGACATATTGGCCAAAAACTCCGATTTATATTTGCTGGTTACGGCCAATTGAGCCGCATGACGCTCCAGTTGGACCTTGGTCAGTTCGATTTCGTTGCTTTTTTCCTCAACCTCCTGAACCTGCTCTTCCAGGGCCCGCGTCTTGGCAATCAGCTCCGTATTAAAATGTTCCAATTCTTCCTGCTGCCGTTGCAGCAGTTCTTCGGAGCGCTTAAGCGCTACCGTCTGTTTCTCCATGCTTTCATTGGACCGCCGCAGTTCTTCCTGCTGGGTCTGAAGTTCCTCGGATTGGACCTGAAGTTCTTCGGTCAAAGCCTGGGATTCACGCAGTAACTCTTCCACGCGAAGGCGGCGAATAATATTGTTCAAGATAATGCCGAGGCTTGAAGCTAAGCCCGACAACAAAGTTTCCTCAAGGGAAGTAAAGGCATCAAATCCCGCAAATTCTACAACGCCCAGAACTTCATCTTCAAACACGACCGGGTAAATAAGAATATGGTTCGGCTGTGATTCTCCTGTTGCGGAGCTTATCGAAACATAATCTTGCGGCGCATTCTGGAGGGCTATAGGCTTCTTATCAAGGGCAGCCTGTCCAACCAGACCTTCCCCGACTCTGAAGGTTGGCGGTGATTTCAGGTCCGAACTGCCCGCATAAGTGCCCGCCAGGTAAAGTTTGTCCGGACTTTGCTCTTCATCCCGGAGATATATAGCTCCATAATGCGCCCCAAGCAGGGGTGTAAATTCGCTGATAAACATCTGCGAAATTTGCTCCAATGAGTTAATACCGTGCAGCAGCTCCGTTATGCGCGCCAGATTGGAGTCGATCCAGGATTGATCCGTCTGCAGTTGCAGAAACTTCTGTTCCGCTTCCTGCTTTTCCTGCAAGTCCAGCGAAATTTTCTGAAAGACCTGCGCCACTTCTCCGATTTCATCCTGCGTAGAAAGCGGAACTTCCTGAATTACATTTAACTCGTTTCTTCCGAAATAGCGCATCATCGTATTGACCGTATTCAGTCCCCTGGATATGCTTGGAAGCACCCATAAGACAATTCCTAAACCAAGCAGCAATCCAACCGCCATAATCCAGATGGTCATCTGGATGGAACGTTCATAGGCCTCGTTGGCACTCGCTACGGCCAGTTCAATTTCGGAGTTGTAATAATCCCGCATTTCATTCAGGTTATTGAGCAGCGTATCCTGCACATTCTGCCCAATCGATAACCTGTACTCATTGGCTTCCACGTACTCTCCCCGGTTCATTAGTTCGGTGACGTGGTTTTTATAATCCATAAAATCGGTGATGACATCATCCGTCTTGCTCAAAATAAGTTTTTCCTCAGGGGTAACCGCTTTGGATTTAATCTCGCCGTAATATTTTTGGGCCGATTCGTTCAACGTAACGATTTTGGCGGTTTGCGAAGCGGTATAATTATCGTCCTGCCTTTGCAGCATATTTGTCAGGAGCCGCGCTATATCGTTATAGTCGCCGCGCATTCCCGTTGCATTCTTTATGATGTAGTATTTGTTTGAGGATATATTATCCAGTTCGCCATTCATATATCTAAGCCGGTCATAGCTGGTAAATGTCAATACCAGCAAAATGATTAATAGCGAACTGAAGCCAATCACCAGTTTGTTTCTAATCTTCATTCCTTGCCTTCTCCTCCTTTTAGCGTGATCCACACCAGGCACTTATCATCTTCCCGTTCCTGCGGCAGCATCTCGTCGAACAGCAACTGCTCTATCTCATCCTTATTAAAAAGATGACTTCCACGCAATTTCTGCTCCAGATAGTCAAACTGTTCTTCCTGGGTCCCTTCCACCGCTTCAGTAAGTCCATCGGTGTAAAGGACAAGATGACAATCTCCTTCATAGTAGATACTTTGGGTCGTGGCCTCGATTTTATCGAACAATCCGACAGGCGGACAAACGGCACTAAGCTTGGCGACCGGGTTATCCTGCTGGTAGAAAAGCGCCGGCGGATGACCGGCATTGACGTAATCGATTTTTTTGTATTTTGTATCCACCACCAAGTAGATGGCCGTAAAATAATATTGGACAAGTTGGCTGTCGATGTATAAGAGATTGAATCTCCGGTTCAATTCCTGAATGACTTTCTCAGGTTCGACATAGGTGCTGACGGTATCTTTCAAGACGGAAGCAATAAACATGCAGAATAACGACGAGGAAATGCCATGACCCATCATATCAAGCAGAATAATTCCATATCTGCCGTCGCCGAGCGGATACCAGGAATACAAATCTCCTGCAAGTTCAAAGGAGGGCTTATATAAGGCGTCAATTTCAAAGAGAGGATCGGAGATCGGGGAACTCAATACGGCATTCTGGATCAATGCCGCCAGCTTTAATTCTTCCTGGATTCTCTGGTCCCGTTCCTTATGCCAATCCTTCTCCTGCTTCAGCCGCAGGGCAAGCCTTATTCTAGCCATCAATTCTACTTTATTGATCGGTTTGGTCACATAGTCAACTGCGCCCGCATCTAACGCTTCCGCCAGCTTTTTGGAATCCCCTACCGCAGTGACCATAATGATCGGGATGTCCTTCAAATGTTCATACTGCTGCAACAGGCGGCAGGCTTCAATCCCGTCCATTTCGGGCATCATCATATCCAGCAAAATCAAATCTATGTCGCTACGCCCGGTTTCTATAGAACCCCCCGGAGTTTCCACCCCGAGTCTTTGAAACATTTCATGGGCGGAAGAGACAGCTACTGTATCCCGGTAATCTTCCTTTTTTAAAATTTCGCGAATAATTATGATGTTTGTGGGATTGTCATCAACGATTAAAATTCTCATAGAACTCTCCTTAACCATCTAGAATATGTGCCGAATCCTACTCTTTTTAAGGATAACATGTTTTGCACTTCTTTCGGCATAAAACGACAATATCCTGCTTAATTAGGCAACTTTTGCATATCTATCCAAAAACATAGATAAGGAATGGGGTGGAGTCTCCCATTCCTTATCTATAATTTGGATGTATCAGAGATGCCTGATCATAAATCAAAAGGTCTTCCTCGCAATTATCAGAACCTTCCCAAAATCCAGCTCTTTTTCATAGAACGCCGCCTCGGTCTCCGTGAAACCAAGAGAAACGATTTTCGCCCGAAGCTCATCCCCGCGGGAGCGGAACAGATTCGCGATCGCCGTAAAGACACCCTCTTCTTTTATTCCAACTTCATTCGCATTAGCTGCATCCGCAATCCGGTCGCTGCGGTCCTGGTCATGGGCAAGTACGAAGATATCATCGGCTGCATATCCGGTGGAGTGGAGTTCCTGAACTGCCTCAACAGCCTGTACGCCGTTTTGAACTACTTTGGCATAAGATTTATTGTCGATGGTGCTCATGATATCACGCTCCTTAAGGTTAGTGGTTAATCAAAGTGTAAATCTAAATCATATTACCCACAGCACGCCTGCAAGAAACATCTGCTTCCTCTCATTTGCAGATAAATCAGGAAGCGGCGTCATCAAACAAATCGACACCCGTAATCTTTCCCGAGGAGGGATCTTTATATATTTTCAGTGCGGCATGCCCACGAACGTATACATCCCCGTCTTCCGCCACAAAATCGGGTTCACCGAAAAAATGGCGCAGCCACACCTTTTGAAGCGGGATCGAGATGCCGTTTAGGGACACTTTTTTCGGGTAGGGTCCGGTATGCACATAATAAACAAGATCTTCATATAATCCCACGGTCAAGTTGCCGTAATGACATTCCGTATAACCCGTGTAAGGATCTTTCTCCACGGAATCGGGTTCTCCCTTTTTCGCGAGGACGCTCTTGAAATCATCGTACAAAGTAATGCTCCCCATTGATTCGAAGGATTCGAAAGACTCGACGGATCGGGCCATTTCCCCCTTTTTTTCCGCCGCATCGGCCGGAAACGGATTTTGCCAGAGCGCCAGCCGGACCGAGTTCTGGTCCGGTAGTTCTGCAACAGCCGGCGTTCCGCCGGCAAAGGGAGAAAGAAGTCCTAACAGCAACAACATTGCGTGAATCATATTCCTCACCCTTTCTGATGTTTGGCGCCCCTTGCGGCATCGTTACCCGTTTCCGTGCGGACCGTTCAACGGCGATCGACAAATGAGGAGTTTATGTACCGATCTTGATTAAGAGCGGTATTTCTGCCATACTCCAGCGGCGATGTCCGCCCATTTCAACCATCCCGGCGGTTTGTGCGCAGGCTCTGGCGTTTCATACGGCAGTGTATAGGCCCTCATTTCTTCCGGCGTCTGAGCTACCGCGTTCTTGGCCTGTGCTTGGGGAGCCTTCGAACGTTTGGGCTGGCTTTTCATTCTGTCGATAAAAGCGGTGGATACCTGCTTGGCGGCCAGGGTAACTTCATTCAGCACATCCCCTACATTTTTCACCGATTCAAGCACCGGATCAATCTGCTCCATTTTATGCTGCAGGTTGCCCGTGAGATCATTGGCCTGTCTGACCACATGCTTCACTTCATAACTTAGCTCATCAATCGTCTTCTGGACTTCCTGCAGGGTTTGTGTCGTTTTATCCAGAGACTTTTCTGCAGCTTTTAATGTTTTAATTAGAAAAACAACAAGTACGGCAAATGCTACGGCAATGAGTGCGACGCTTAATTCCCAGATCATCCCGTTCCCTCTCTTTCTGTACGGTTTCGTTTGATATTCCATAGTTACCCTAAGCCCTTAGACCCGAAACAAAGCACGGGGCCACTTCCCTACACGGAAATAAGCACTCTGTTTCAAGACAAAAAGCCAGGGTTAATTAAGGCTACAAGCGAAGCGGTTCACGACGATTGACGCCTCCCGCAAAGGCAGGCAACCGGTTCGTAAGGCACTTCTCGAAGTGCAGCCTTTAGTAACACTATACAATAATTTAATATGAAAGGAAGATGATTACCATGTTGAAATGGTCGATGATTTTTCTGGTCGTTGCTTTGATCGCCGGCATATTCGGTTTCTTCAATATTGTGGCGGCTGCCGCCTCGATCGCAAAAGTCCTGTTCTTCATATTCCTGGTTCTGTTCGTAATTTCGTTGTTCACCGGAAGAAGCCGATCATTGTAAGTAAAATGAGGACTTTACCCGAAGCCATGAAATTTAAAAACAAAAAAGCAGCAAGCCCGAGTAACTAGAGGCTTGCTGCTTTTTGTTTATTTGCCTTTTCACGCGGTCCGGTTATAGCAGGTCCAGATACCTGGCAACCTCCAGCCAATCCAGCGTAAATTCCACCTTGATCGTTTTTCCCGGAAAGCTCATTTCCTTGACTTTTACGACATCGGGAAGATAAATTCCCAAGTCAATTTCGATCGGCTCTAATCCGAACCTCTCCGGCGGGAACATCAACTCTCGTATCGCCAATTTCTCAGGCACAAGCAGCAGACGCCCTGAGGCATATTCCATGAGGTAATCGGCTTTCACACCGACATCAATCGCTCCCCAAGATGCATTCACATCGGCGGTAAGCCGGTCCCCGTTCAATTGAAAATCGGCCCCGGTAATTCGAACCGGAAGCTCATGTTCGGCAATATATTGTCTCAGTTCTTTCTTGGACAAATGATTCAGTTCCTGCTCTGTTAGCGTCAGTTCGGGACGTCGCGACTCCGCCATCCCCCGCAACTTGTCTTTCCAAGAGACTGCAGAGTAATGAAGGTCAAGACTTTTAGCGGGTCTAATATACAGAACTATCGCAGTTATCAGCAGCACAAACATCAAGAGAACAAACCCGATAACCAGCCTGCGCTTTCCCATCCTCCGGCCCCTCCTTTTCTCGGCTATTCATACTGCGGTAAAATTTATTTACTGGAAAATGATTCTTAAGTTGCTTGATTGTTTATTACATGTATACAAACACAAACCAAACCGTTTGAAGGAGGAAATTACCTTATGAAAAAACTTGCAGCCCTTTCCGCATCTCTTATCCTTACCGCCGCTTTCGCAACTGCCGTATCGGCAGATCCCGTTGTTGATCCGGTTCCTCCGGTAGTCGATGAGCCGCTCGTGGCGGCTGAAGACATTATCATTGCTCCAAATCCCGTTCAGTTGCTGGAAACAACGTATTTCTACGCCGATCCGAACGGCAAGGCGCTTAGCGCTTTGGCGCCTCAGGAAGTTCACCCGACAGGCCAAAGGATTGATGACTGGGTGCAAATTTATACTTGGCTCGGCAATGCATGGATTTATCTGCCTGGCTACGTTCCAACCTACTTTTAATAAAAGGTTACCAAAAGTTATCTTTCCAAACAACATCGCTCCGCGGGAAAAGGGTTCTCCCTCTTCCCGCGGAGCGATTTTTGTGGTGAATGCTTGAAAAAAGTTATTTCAGCACGCTTCCCCCATAGAGAAATCGGTGTTCCCACGAACCGTCCAATTTGTCGATCCGTACCCCGCCGGACTTGGAGGAGTACGTATGAAGCAACTGTCCTCCGCCGAGATAAATGGCGACATGCGTAATTCGCTCGCTATTAGGATCAACGCCTTGGTAGGCCGAAGCGGAATAACCTTTATAGCTCATAAAGAAGACCAAGTCGCCTGCTTTGAGGCCCCCGATATCGTAAACGGCCGTTCCGTTATCCCGGATCCAGGTTCCTTGCTTGCGCGAATCAGCAGGAAGCACGATTCCGAGCGCATCGCGATAAGCTTGGCGGACTAAGTCCGAGCAGTCGAAAGTGGCCGTATTGCCCCGGTCGGACCCGAATTCATACGGAGTGCCAAGATATTTTTTCCCCGCTTCAATGACTTGCGCAATCTTAGATTGGTTTGAATTCCCCGGTGAAGGTACCGGGGCCGGAGCCGGGTTTGGGGCTGGCGGCGGAGCAGACCCGGACACATTGCCGCTGGTTTCCAGATATTTTTCAGACGTACTAACGTAACCCGAAGTACCACTCTCGGTTAATACTTTATAAAAATAATCATTGCTCTTCTCGATAATCGAAACTTTCGTTCCTTTATCGAGCATTCCAAGGATTTTCCCCGCAGTGGAAGGCTGGTTGCGCAGGTTTACACCGTAAACGACTACGCCCGTAGCTCCTTGCCCTCCCCCGTCAGGAACACGGACGCTTCCGCCAACGCTTATGTATTTGTCCGACGCGCTGACATAACCTACAGTTCCATCCTGACTATGGATTTTATAAAAATAATCGCTGCTTCGTTCCAGTATCGTTACATCGCTTCCTTTTTTCAAAAAACCGATAACGTTGCTGGAAACCGAAGGTTTGTCGCGTAAATTCACACCGTTTTCGATATGTCCTATCCGTACATTCTGAGCCGTAGAGGACGCAGCCGATACCTGCTCTTGCATAGTCGTATAAGAAGTAAGTAATACAGCGCTCATTGCTATAACCGCAATACTTCGTTTCATAGTTGTACCTCCTTGAGGATAATCTTGGTGTCGATAGGTGAATCTGTGTCGTTCCCCCTTTCCTTGGGCTTGTTCCCATTATAGTCCATGTCGAACTTTGTCTAA
Source organism: Fontibacillus phaseoli (assembly GCF_003337355.1). Classification (GTDB taxonomy): domain Bacteria; phylum Bacillota; class Bacilli; order Paenibacillales; family Paenibacillaceae; genus Fontibacillus; species Fontibacillus phaseoli. Next base: position 41,297 of record NZ_QPJW01000019.1, read on the forward strand.
ATCCGTCGATTTTCACAGAAACATGTAATTTCCTGCTCCAATTTACCCAGTTTCCGAACAAACGGAAAAGGCCCTATTTCCTAATAGGAACTATTTATTTGGGTAAATGATGAAACCAAAATACCAAAAAAACCGCCAGAACCAGTCTGCCGGTTTTCCCTTGCGTAGTTCATCTAATCCAGTTAAATTTATACCGTATTAACGGGCTCAACCGATTTCGGTTCCACATGGACATGAACATGCATCACATTTTGAATCTTCCTCATGCGTTCTTCTACGCGGTCGCTAATATGGTGGCTCTCAATGACGGTTAACTGAGGATCCACCTCAATTACAACATCAACGAGTACATGATTGCCGTGTACGCGCGCTTTCAGGTCTCTGATTCCTTCAACCCCTTGAATTCGCGCAATTGTGCCGCGCAGGTCGCTGAGCTCCTTTTCATCGAAGCCGTCCGTCAAACTGTGCGTGGAATCGCGGAAAATCTCCCAGGCCGTCTTGCAAATCAACAGACCGACGGCAATCGCGGCAGCCCCGTCCAGCCAAGGCAGGCCAAACTGCGCTCCAATGATGCCGACCGCGGCTCCTATGCTGACCAAAGCATCGGACAAATTATCTTTTGCCGCCGCCATCAGGGCTTGATTGTTAATCTGCTTGGCCAGCTTTCGGTTATATAAATAAACGCCGCCCATAGCCGCCGCACAGATTACCGCTACTCCGGCTGATAAAATATCAGGCTCGGTATGATTTCCTTCGATTAAGGAGCGTACTGCACTGATGATGACCTGAATCCCGACCATGGCCATAATGAATGAGGCTACCAAAGCCGCGATCGTCTCTGCGCGAAAATGACCGTACGCATGGTCCGAATCCGGCGGTTTTTGCGAAATCCGCAAACCGATCAGCACTGCCGCCGAGGCAACGATGTCCGTGAGATTATTAAATCCGTCCGCCAGTAAAGCGCTCGAAGCAAACCAATAACCACTGATCAGCTTGAAGGCCGACAGCACTAAATAGGCCGCAATGCTGACCCATGCTCCCCGTTCTCCCTTACGTATATCGTCATAAATATCCAACTGTTGCACCTCCAGGCCTCTCCCAACATGAAGATTTTCAAAGTCGTTACATCATCGTAGCAAATGGCCTCCGTTTAAGTCCAGAGAAACAGTGTTGCCCCAGGCAAAAGCAATGATACTCATTATTCCCGTTGTACGCTTATTTAAAAACGTATAGAATAGGATCAAGCCCCCTTCAATTTGAGGAGATGATCTTGATGACCGAAAGTAATGAACCACGCAAAATTGATCTGGCCGAAGCGATGCGCCAGAAACTGCAGCAAAAAAAACAGCAGCAGCAAAACGCCAATAAGCCGGGAATGTCAGGGAACCAACAGACCAAAGCGCTGAGAAGCCAAAACAACAAAAAGCCTAATAATCAGCGCCGGCGGACCGGAGGCTCGTAAGCCTTGTCCCCGAATGAAAACAAGCCGCGGCTGTCATCGACAGCCGCGGCTTGTTCGTGTAGTGGGCATGAAACCGGAAGAAGCTTATACTTCTTCAGGATACATGCTCTTACGAAGATTTTGGATTTCTTCACTTTCAAGATATTCATCATAGGTCATAACACGGTCGATCACGCCATTCGGCGTAATTTCGACAATCCGGTTAGCGATCGTCTGGATAAACTGATGGTCATGAGAAGTAAACAGGATCGTTCCGTCAAAATCGATCAAACCGTTGTTCAGGGCCGTAATCGATTCCAGATCGAGATGGTTCGTAGGCTCGTCGAACAGCAGGACGTTCGCGCCGTTCAGCATCATTTTAGCCAACATACAGCGTACCTTCTCTCCTCCGGACAGCACGCTTGCCTTCTTAAGCGCTTCTTCACCGGCGAATAGCATCCGACCCAGAAAACCGCGCAGGAAGGTTTCGTCCTGGTCATTGGAATATTGGCGCAGCCAATCCACCAGATTGATGTCCACTCCGTCAAAGTAGCTGGAGTTGTCTTTCGGGAAATAAGCCTGGGAAGTCGTTACGCCCCAGCTGTACTCGCCCGCATCGGCTTCAATCTCGCCCATGATGACTTGAAACAGCGTTGACTTCGGCGTAGAGTGAGGCCCGACAAAAGCAATCTTGTCGCCTTTGTTTACTACAATGTTAACGTTATCCAGTATTTTCTCGCCTTCCAGGCTCTTGGTCAGGCCTTCGACAGTCAGCAGTTGCTTACCCGCTTCACGCTCCGCTTTAAAATGCAGGAACGGATATTTCCGGTTGGAAGGACGAAGGTCATCCAGTGTGATTTTGTCCAACTGCTTCTTCCGGGAAGTAGCCTGCTTCGATTTGGAGGCATTGGCCGAGAAGCGCTGAATGAAGGCTTGCAGTTCCTTGATTTTCTCTTCCTTCTTCTTATTGGAGTCCCGCTGCAATTGCAGGGCCAATTGGCTCGATTCGTACCAGAAGTCATAGTTGCCGACATACATCTGGATTTTGCCGAAATCGATATCCGCAATATGCGTACACACCTTGTTCAGAAAGTGACGGTCATGGGATACGACGATAACGGTGCCTTCATAATCCATAAGGAAGTTCTCCAGCCACTGAATCGATTCCAGGTCCAAATGGTTCGTAGGTTCGTCAAGCAGCAGGTTGTTCGGACGGCCGAACAGCGCTTGTGCCAGGAGCACGCGAACCTTCTCATTGCCGCTAAGCTCCGCCATTTTCTTGTCATGCAAATCGCGCGGAATCCCGAGGCCGATCAGCAATGCCGCTGCGTCCGGCTCAGCGTCCCAGCCGTTCAATTCGGCAAATTCGCCCTCAAGTTCGCCGGCACGCATACCGTCTGCTTCGGAGAAGTCCTCCTTGGCATATAAGGCGTCTTTTTCCTTCATAATGGAATACAGCCGGGCATGGCCAACAATAACGGTTTCCAGCACCGCAAATTCGTCATACTCGTAATGGTTCTGTTTCAAAACCGCCAACCGTTCGCCAGGAGTCATGCTGACTTCGCCTTGATTCGCTTCGATCTCCCCGGACAAAATTTTAAGAAACGTCGATTTTCCCGCTCCGTTGGCACCGATCAACCCGTAGCAGTTTCCCGGCGTAAATTTTATATTTACATCTTCGAAAAGTGCCCGTTTTCCATAGCGGAGCGTTACACCATTTGTACTGATCATTTAAATAATCCCATCCTTTATGAGTTATCACACTACTGGCTCAATATTATAGCACATATCGTCCGGTAAGTTGAGTCAATCCTAATAACTAACACTTGAAAAAAACAGCTATGGAACAAGCCAGCTTGCGGATCGCCGCCGCAAGGGCTGTACTTTTAGTTTCTCCGCCCAACGGTTCAATGAGCTACAAGCGCGGTTTATGCAACTTGATGATTGCCTGATTCCTTGCAGTCAAGAACTATTTCGTAATTTACCAAACCTTCCTCTTCCACAACCTTTGTGCCAAGTAAATTAGAAAAGGAGAAAGGGGCTGGAATGGCGATATTTCGGATTGAAGTAGAGAAGTAGTAAGTGAGGTAATGTGTGAGCGTAGCGTATAAGACTGGCACATAAAATTAACTGGATTTCCTGCAGTTATTTTGCTCTTCACAGACCGTTTAAATCATCTAACTGGAAAACCTACATCTATTCTCGCCGATATTCCCCCTTTTGTGCAAAAGCAGAGAATTACCTGTAGGTTTTCCAGCTAATTGGAGCAAACCGAGGAGTTTTCAAAAATTAGCTGGAGGTTTTCCAGTTAATTTAGGTTGGTTGCTTGGCACAACGCGAAGCAGCTAGCACAAACAGAGTCATCCGGGCGAAAAACCGGCCGGATGACTCTGTTTGTAAAGAGCGGCGCCGCGGGTACGCAGCGTGGCCGCGCAGGCAACCGCGTGCCCCACAAAACCTGCGCGGACGCCGGCTGCTGCGCAAGGGCCGGGCAAATACGCCCGGCCCACTCAGCGCGTCACGCCTCCGGGAAGCGCAGCGTCTCCCCGTGCAACAGCACGCGGATCGAGGACTCGGCGATGCCGCGTCTCTGCCGGTCCGCCTCCAGGCGGTCCAGCGCTTCACGCGCCGTGTCGTCGGCCAGCCGGAACGTGCCGTAATGCATCGGCACCATCAGCTTGGCCCTGACGTCGACGAACGCCTGCAGTGCTTCTTCCGGCGTCGTGTGCTGGCTCGTCATGAACCATTCCGGTTCATACGCCCCGATCGGCAGCAGCGCCACATCGATGGCGAAGCGCTCCCCGATCTCCGCAAAGCCGCGGAAGTAGCCGCTGTCCCCGGCAAAATAAATCACCTGATGCTTCTCCCCCTCCCGGGGAGAAGCAGGTTCCAGCACAAATCCGCCCCAATGGGAAGTATTCGTATCAAACGGCGTGCGCCGCGTCCAATGCTGGGTTGGCACGAACGAAATTCGGGCGTTCCCGATTTCTAACGACTCCCACCATTTCATCTCCCGAGTGCGCTGGAATCCTTTACGGATCATTTTGCGCCCCAAGCCGGACGGAACCACGATTTCCGTTTCTTCCCCATAGAGCCGTCGGATCGAAGACACATGCATATGGTCATAGTGCGAATGGGAAATCAGAATGACATCGATGTTCGGAATATCCCCGATAGGGACGCCCGGAGATCCCAGGCGGCGCTGGAATCCCATTCGCGAAGCCCAGACCGGGTCGGTCACGATATTCAGCCCTTCGTACTGGATCAAAAAAGTGGAATGCCCGATCCAGGTCATCGATACTTCCTCTCTGTTTCCAAGCAAATAATTAAGCTGCGGCGGCGAGTTCGGTATAATGTATGAGTAATCCTTCTTTTTTCTGCGGCGTTCCTCTCTCCACTGCTTAAACTGCTTCAACGTTTTGTCCGTGTTGATATTATCCATATTGTTGTAGCGCGTTCTCGGCATGCCGAGGATTCCTCCTTCCATTCCTCTCCATCATATGACCCTTCATGGCAGAGCGACCAAGATTTCCAGTCATGTAAACCCGCCGGACTACCAGGATTATTTGTATTTGCTTATCATTGTAAAGCATCCCTCAGACGATGCCAAATTTCCCTCTTAGTTATTGGGATCTTTGTACAGATTGGCGTACACGAACAGGAACGCTACGGCAACGACTACGACCAATTCCGGCGCGATCATCATCGTGAAAAACTCCACCCGGCTCACCCCTTTTTCGGCGAATCGCCGCGAACATATTTGGCATCGAACAAGAACAGCCGCATGATTAAGATCAGCGACGGGATCAGAACTACCAGGCCAGCTACAAAAGCCGTAATCAGCGCGATAGCCATCGTTTCGTTCGTAAAGCTTTCATAAATGCTGACCTGCTTATAGAGGATATAAGGCAAGTGCGATTGTCCGTACCCGTACCAGGCAAACCCGAACTGCAAAATGACGAGGATGAACGACCAACCGAGATGATGTTTTTTCCATATAAAATAAACCGCCAGAAGAAAACAAATCAGCGAAGCGATGAACATCCAGGCAATGTCCAGCATATTTCCGAAATGCTCCGGGTTTTGACGGTCGATCTGAAAAAAAGCAAACACGCAGGCCAGAATCGTCGGACCGCTCCAAAGCAGCGCATAACCCCGCAGCACCTCAAAAGCCCCCTTATCCCCGGCTTTGCCCGCATAAAAAGCCAGAAACATAGCCGAAATATACAACACGGACACCAACGCCAATAGAATAACGGACCAAGTATACGGATTGCTGAAAAAACCGAGCCAGTTCAGAATCACTTTCCCGCCCTGCTCCTGGATGATCCCGCCTTCGGAAATCGCCAAAACGGTAGACAGGGCTGCCGGAATCAATAACCCGGTCGCCCCGTAAATCGCCATATAGATCCTGTTGTTCACTTCGCTGCTGCCATAAGTATTGTAGGCGTAGTAGGCTCCACGCAGCGCGAGCAGTACAGTTGCCAGACTACCCGGAACGAGCAGTGCGGTACCGTAATAGTAAGCGGAATCGGGAAAAAAGCCGACCAGACCCACGACGAAAAAAATCAGAAACACATTCGTCACTTCCCACACCGGGGACAAATAGCGCTGGATAATGTCATGCACCTTGTTTTCGTGACCCGTAAGTACGCTGTAGTAGCTGAAAAAGCCAGCTCCGAAATCAATCGAGGCCACGATCAGGTAACCGAATAAAAACGTCCACAGTACCGTAATGCCGACGATTTCATAGCTCATTTCCGCTCACCTCCCGGTATCCCTAACTCGCGCATCTCATCATCCACGTTTTTATTGCGAAACAGTTTGGCGAGTACGACAATGCACGAAACACAGAGCACAAGATACAAAATAACGAACAAGATCAGCATGGGCCCGACGCTTTGCGACGTCGTCGCCGCTTCCGACACTTTCATGTACCCGCGCACGATCCAAGGCTGCCGCCCGAATTCGGCAAACATCCAGCCAAGCTCGATCGCGGTCATGGCAAGAGGCCCTAGCGCGACAATGCCGAGCAGCAGCCATTTCGGAATACCCTTGCTTTTTCCCGGCAGCCAGCGCCGCAGCAAATACAGGAATGGAATCAATACGAGCAGCACGCCGATCGTTACCTTCAAGTCGAACATATAGTGGATTAGAAGCGGAGGCCGCTCATCTACCGGGAATTCGTTGAGACCGATGACGTTCGTATTCGGAGTGCCGCCGGCCAAAATACTAAGTGCATATGGCAGTTCAAGCGCGTATTTGACCTCGCCGTTCTCCCCAAGCACGCCGCCGAAAATCAGCGGCGCCTTCCTCATCGTCTCGAAATGCCATTCCGCGGCGGCCAGCTTTTCCGGCTGGTAATGGGCCAGAAATTTCCCGGAAAAATCGCCGATGATCGCCGTCGATACCGCAAAAACGAACGAGGCCGTCACCGTAAGCTTCAACGCCTTTTTGAAGTAGGCGTCTTTGCGGCCCCGCAGCAGACTAAAGGCAGCGATCCCCGCCAGCAGCCCGGCGCTTAAAGTATAGGACGATGCAAGCACATGCGACACCTTCGTCGGGGTTGCCGGATTGAACATGGCGACTAGCGGATGAAAATCGGCAAACACCCCGTTTTTCAGCGTAAAGCCTTGCGGCGTATTCATGAATGCGTTCAAGGTGGTAATGAAAAATGCGGACGCCGAAGACCCGATCACTACCGGAATTAGCAACAGTAAATGCAGCATCGGCCTTTTGAACCGCTCCCATGTGTACAAATAGATGCCGAGAAAAATCGCCTCAATGAAAAAGGCGAACGTCTCCATGAACAGCGGCAGAGCGATCGCCTGTCCGGCAACTCGCATAAATGTCGGCCAAAGCAAACTAAGCTGCAATCCGATGGATGTTCCCGTCACAACGCCGACGGCGACAGAGATGACGAATCCTCTGGCCCAACGCCGGGCCAGCAGCGTATAATGGGGATCCTTCTTGCGAATCCCCCTCCATTCGGCCAAGGCTATCATCATCGGAACGCCGACGCCTATTGAAGCGAACACAATATGTACGAAAAGGGTCAGTCCGGTAAGTATCCGGCTCAATGTAACGGGATCAAGGGAAGGCATGCAGCCCATCAACTCCTCAGGTAAGATGACTTTTAAACAACTTTTAATAGTATTGCAGGAAGCGAAGCACACTTTTGACGAACGCATACAGCATGATCACGGCGACAACCAGGCAAACAATGATCAGCGTCCGCTCCTGCTTTTTAAACATGTCACAGCCCCCTTTGGTAACGACTGCCCGAATTTCCTCATGTTTTATTGTGTCGATCCCGTTCCTTTTTATTCCTGGTCCCCTGTCCTCCGGGATAAATAAAGAATTTACCCAAAAGCTTGGGCTTGGGACGGGCTTGAAGTAAAATAAGATTGGAAGGAGATGTGAACAACTTATGAAAATTATATTTATCGAACCTACACCGAGTCCCAATTCCATGAAGCTTCACCTGGACGAAACTTTGGAACCGGGGATTCGCAAAACATACACCCTGGACAACGCCCGCTCCGCCCCGTCGTGGATTTCGCAAATGCTCAATATTCCGGGAGTAAAAAGTGTTTTCCACACGGCGGATTTTATCGCGCTGGACCGGAAAGGGAGCGCCGACTGGGCCGCGATCCTGTCCGAAGTACAGGACCAATTCGGACAGGATCACGTGGAATCTGCCTGGGATCCGGAGGCCGCCGAAGCGGCCGGGTACGGCGAAGCCCAGGTGTTCGTCCAGTTTTTCCGCGGAATTCCGATGCAAATCCGCGTGAAGTCCGGGGCCCGCGAGGAGCGGATCTCCCTCGCCCAGCGGTTTGTATCCGCCGTTACCGAGGTAGCGAGCGCCACGCTCATTAAAGAGCGCAAGCTGAGCGATTACGGCGTCCGCTACGGCGAGCTTGCGGATATCGCCCGCGAAGTCGAGCAGGAGCTGGAAGCGGCGTTTCCGCCGGAACGGCTGGAAAGAATCAAGACGCAGGCGATCGCGCACGGACGCAGCGAAGCCGAGTTCGTCGAGCAGCGCCGGACGCTCGGCCTGGACGAAGTCCGCGAGCGGATGAAGGACGCGGACTGGCACGTCCGCTATGCGGGCCTCGAGGCGCTGCAGCAGCCCGGCCTCGAGGCGCTACCGCTGCTCGCGGACGCGGTGCGCGATCCGCAGATGCAGGTCCGCCGCCTCGCGGTCGTCTACCTCGGCGACCTCCGGACGCCGGAGGCGATGGCGCTGCTGTACGATGCGCTGCGCGACAGCTCGGCCGCCGTGCGCCGCACCGCCGGCGACACGCTGTCCGACATCGGCGATCCGGCCGCGACGGAGCCGATGATCGCCGCCCTGTCGGACGCGAGCAAGCTCGTCCGCTGGCGGGCCGCCCGCTTCCTGTACGAAGTCGGCACCGACGACGCGCTCGATGCGCTCCGCACGGCAGTGGATGACCCCGAATTCGAGGTCGGCCTCCAGGCGCGCATGGCCCTGGAGCGGATCGAATCCGGAGAGCAAGCCGCCGGCACGGTATGGCAGCAAATGGCGAAACGCGACCGGGCCATTGACCCCAATAGCTGACGCGCTCGTGAAAAGGCAGAACAATGTCAACATTTAGACATTGTCCTGCCTCTTTTCTTGCTATATACTATGGAATTGTTGCTTGGCTTTAACTGAATAAGAACCTCATCATTCCAGGTGAGGTAGAGGTCGCGATTGTGAAGAGTACACCGGAGGAGGCGCTGAAGCCGCCGATGAATCCCGTGGAAAGGCACCGTCGCCGAAGCTCGTCGCCCGCTTCATCCGGCGGCAGGCTGGGGCTGTTTCCGAAAGGAACAGAACTGTCACGTTGTTCCTTCACCTGGAACGACGTGTTGAGCTATCTTTTCTTTTGCATGAATGGTGGGGGTGCACGGTATAGATATGAGGCCGCGGATTCCTTTCCGCGGCCTTTTTGTATAAACATGCGCGGAATTCGGCCACGCCGTCAGCTTAACTTCAAGTCAACTGCGGATAATAGATAGCAGGATAGCAGGATATGGTTTTCTAAATTGTTAAGGAGTGTTTTCGCATGAGCAAAAAAAATATTAGTACGGCACAATCTTTGCAGCCCGGCCTGAAGGCCAGGCATATGACGATGATCGCTCTCGGCGGATCCATCGGGACGGGCCTGTTCCTGGCCAGCGGCGGTGCCATCGCATCCGCCGGGCCAGGAGGGGCGCTTCTCGCCTACGCCGCGGTTGGCATCATGGTTTATTTTCTGATGACCAGTTTGGGAGAGCTCGCTACGTATATGCCGGATTCGGGCTCTTTTGAAACGTATGCCTCGCGCTTCGTCGACCCTTCCTTGGGCTTCGCCATGGGCTGGAATTTCTGGTACAACTGGGCGATTACAATTGCGGCAGAGCTGTCTGCAGCCACGTTAATCATCAAATACTGGTTTCCGGAAAGCTCTTCCCTGCTTTGGAGCTTCTTGTTCCTGGCCCTGATTTTCGGACTCAATGTGTTGTCCGTTAAAGGATACGGAGAATCGGAGTATTGGTTCGCCATGATTAAAATCGCGGTCGTCATTGTTTTTCTTGTTATCGGCGTATTGATGATCTTCGGCATTATGGGAGGCGAATCGATCGGCTTCAAAAACTTTACGGTGGGTGATGCGCCTTTCCACGGAGGATTTTTCACGTTTCTCGGCGTGTTTATGGCTGCCGGGTTCTCGTTCCAAGGGACGGAGATGGTCGGCGTCGCAGCTGGAGAAAGCCACAATCCGCGCGAGCATGTTCCGCGCGCTATCCGGCAAGTGTTCTGGCGGATTCTGATTTTTTACATTCTGGCGATTCTGGTCATCGGTCTGATCATTCCTTATACAAACCCGAATCTGCTCAAAAGCGGTCTGGAAAGTATCGGAGTCAGCCCGTTCACGCTGGTGTTCGAAAAGGCAGGCATGGCCTTTGCCGCTTCCGTCATGAATGCCGTCATTTTGTCCTCCGTGCTGTCCGCCGGCAATTCCGGCATGTACGCTTCCTCGCGGGTTTTGTATTCCCTGGCGAAACGGGGGAAAGCGCCGAAGTTCTTGGCTAAATTAAGCCGTCGCGGACTTCCGGTCAATGCTCTGCTGATGACCTCGGTCATCGGGATGTTTGCCTTCTTCGCTTCGCTGTTCGGAGACGGGGTCGTTTACACCTGGTTGCTGAACGCCTCGGGTATGTGCGGCTTCATCACCTGGCTCGGCATCGCGATCAGCCATTACCGCTTCCGCCGGGCGTATGTCGCCCAAGGCCGCGACCTGAAGGATCTTCCTTACAAAGCGAAATGGTTCCCATTCGGGCCAATCTTTGCCTTCATACTCTGTTTTGTCGTAATTTTGGGACAAAATTTGGCCGCCTTTTCAGGCGACCAGATCGATTGGTATGGCGTTGTAGTTTCATATATCAGTATTCCATTATTCCTGATCGTCTGGCTAGGGTACAAATGGCTGAAGCGCACCAAGGTCATTCCGCTTCAGGAATGTGACCTGGACTCCCCTGCCCAGCCTTTGGAATAACCCTAAAATAAGTTGTATGGGATAGAGCACCTCACCTCTGGAGCAGCTTTGAAGTTGCTCCAGAGGTGCTTTGGCGTTACCCCACCCCCAACCCCAACCCACTTAACGGGTTTCCCAGTGAATCTCGACCCGTAAATCTTTCGTCCCTTCCAGCGGATCGGAAAGGTATCTGACATTTTCAATAGGCAAATCGTAAAGGCCCTCCAAGTCGCGAAGCATTTCCTGCTCGGTTCCGGAATAGCGGATGGTTACGGTTAAGCCGCCTGCTTTGATTCCTTGTCTGACCCTGTCTTGAAGACCTTCCTCCGTGCCGATGGCAAGCGATGGATCATATAAATGCAGGCCGAGCTGCTGCTGCAGTTCTTTATAGACGGCCGTCCCTGCTTCCCCTTTGTTTACGAGTGCGCTCAAAGTATTGCGGTAAAGCGTATTGGCGGCGGGATATTTGATAGTCCATCGATGGTCTTTTCGGATCTGCTCATCGGTGAGCAAATAATAGGCATAACTGATCTGATCTGGTGGAGCCAGCAGTGGATCGTCCCAGGTTGTATCGAGATGATACCACCTTTTTCCCAATTCCACGAGGTTCCAAGCGTGCAATTGTCCGCCGGCGGTCCCCTCAACGATCCGGTTATTAATTCCGGCGCCTTGCAGAAGCTTGTAGGTCAGCAAAGTGTATCCTTGGCATACCGCTTCTCCGGTTTGCAGCCCTTCATAGGCCGTATATTTTTTCAAATTCTCGTCGTATTTCAGGTTTTGGACCACATAGTCATGAATGGCTTTTACTTTTTGATGATCGTTCATTCCGGGAGTAATGATGCTTTTCAATATTCCTGAGACGCGCCAGTTGACGTAGGCTGATTGATCTTTGTTTTCCCGGTACTTGACGCTCAAGCTGATTTTGGCTGTGCCGCTCGTCCCGCGCCAGGAATACGTATACCGGTCTACGATATATTTGGTGTACGGGTCGCTGTCGAGTGCTCCGGTGATCGCATTTTTCAGCAGGCTCTCCAATTTTTTCGTCGAACCTTTATATTTTATAGTCAGCGAGGTTTTGCGTGCTTCCAATCCTTCCGTCATCTCCTGCTGTAAACCTTGGACCGTGGTCACATAGGTCTTTTCCGAAGCGGCGAAAACCTGGAGCGTATTCCAGTTGGCCGGCACCGTTCCCATCAGCAAAGCTCCCAGTAACCCAGCCGTAATCCAGCGTTTAGGCATGCTCTGTCCCATGTTGCGCGCAGCTCCCTTACTATAAAATTCCGACTCCATGAAACTTGAATTGAAGATGATCGGCATCTTTAAGCTCATTGTAGCACAGGCTGTCCTGCAAAGGCCTTCTAGTTTTGTCGAGTCGGCACGAACCCCGGCAGGAGATAAAAAACGTAATTATCCATCCAGCATTTCCTCAGCAAAAAGACGTGAAATAGACTTATTTTTTCATTTCCTATCCCCCCAAAATGAATTGTGCTTTGATATAATAACAACCATAATTATGTGATATAAATCATTGCATGTTTAAACTTGTTAAGAACGGAGAGCGACCAAAGCTATGACAATCGTCAATCTTTCGGACATATCCATTGAATTGTTCGTTGCCGTCATGTTCTTTCTGCTCATCATTGCCCCTTTAGTAAGCCTCGGCGTACTGCGTTTGTTCCAAGGCAAGAAAAAAGCGGGACTCAGCCTCATCGGCAGCGGTGTACTCGGTTATTTTATCTTTCAGCTTATTGTCGGGCTGTTGGATTAACGCATCCTTTACACTTTACTCTTACATCTTAGAAATTAGCCCGCCTAATATAGCTACACAAACTTGAAAAATGGGGTAGTGGATCTTTGCAAAAGGTCTTCCGCCCCATTTTTGTGATCGGCCGTCGGGAATAACCCGGCTCGTATCGTTAATAGGTGTACTTTGATTTATGAACAAAACATTAACTGTATAACCTCCATCTAATTTCAAACTCCTCGGCCTGTCCTCAAACTTAACTGGAAAAAGCACAGCTAAATCCAGACTTCCTTACGCATTTAGCACATTCGGCCAAAATTAACTGTATGTGCGGCCGGGCCCCCGAATATTGGACACTTTAGGATCAAACCTTAGTTAGACGGAGTTATACGGCAATTTTAAACGCATTTACTTCGTTTCTCTCC
>NZ_QPJW01000020.1 GCF_003337355.1 Fontibacillus phaseoli
CAGATTTGTGGTCAGGCTAGCGTCTTTAGGCGCAGTTTGGCAACAGGGGGTTATACCCCAAGAGCAAACCACCCGTTGGACGGGTGGTCATGATTTTCGAGGAGGTGTAGATAGGTGCAACGTTATATATGGGCTGGAATCAAAGAGTTAGTTAAACTCTTCTTACATTTTAACTGAATCTTTTCCAGGCCTGTTGATTAACCAGTATTGATACAGTAACAGAACCCACCCAGCAGGCAAATGGTGCAAACCTAGAAGGCGAGTAAAATCGGCAAACGTGAGATCGCTAAAGGCAGGGACTCGGATATATCTCATCGTAAACGCTTTTAGCAGCAGATAGACTAATAAAGCGATAAATAGTTGGCTGTATACGGCATTGGGCGTTGTACCAAATAAAGCAGGAAATTTCAAATGCTGTTTAATCCACCGGAAAAACACTTCAATATGCCAGCGGAGCTTGTAGATTTCGGCGATTTTCTCAGCAGAAATCCGCTTCAAACTTGTCGCTAAAGTAATCGGATTTCCTGCCGAATCCCGAAATTTTACAACCCGATTCCGAAGCCTAGAACGATTGACTCCCGTGCCTAGTTGGCAAATGACGCCCTGCTCAATAAAAGAGTCCTCTGGTCTTTGGCGGCGGGAAGGGAGTGGTTCATGAAGAACCACTTCATCCTTTAACCGAATTACAAAATCTCTCTTTTGTTCTACGTAGTTGTCGAATCGAGTGCACTTTGCATAAGCTCGGTCAGCGGCATTAATATAAGCAGCGTCGAAAAGCTCATTACTGCTGCCAATATCGTGGTGATTTCATACCGGCTCAACTACACGGTTAGGCTGTCCCCCTTATATACTAATAAGAGCGCATTGTAACCTTTAAAATACAACATACTGAATGACTGTAAATAGTTAGGATTAGGAGGATTAGGTACGCTAATTTAAGAATTGGGGTTCTCTTAACATACTATGTTTAGATTCGATGTGAAAAACGGCATTCTGGATTTGATTAGTATTAATAATTTGCAATGGGGGGACGTTCATGAGCCAAGAAAAAACAGACAAATGCATTTCTAGAAGCACGGCCGCCTTAAGGCAAGCCTTGTTGGATCTGATGTCGATTAAAGCCTTTCATGCCATTTCGGTCAAGGAAATCGTCGAGATGGCGGGATATAACCGGGGAACGTTTTACGCCCACTATGAAAGTAAAGAAATGCTGTTGGACGACGTTTTTTCGAAATTGATCGATGAATTGAAGCAGTCCTTCCGCGCGCCGTACGAGGAAGCGGAAATATTCCGGATCGACGAATTGCCTGCAAACTCGGTGAAAATATTTGAACATTTCTTTCGGAATTCTTCCGTGTATACGATCCTGTTTAAAAGCGAGGTATTGCCTCCGTTTAAGGAGAAGATATTCGCCTCGCTAATGCAGATCGCCGCGGAGGACTTGGACTATACCCATGATTCGATTAACAGGGAATTCCTTTTGATTTATTCGATGAATGCCCTGCTAGGCCTTGTCTTCCACTGGATCGAGAGTGGATTTCATTATTCGCCGGATTATATGCAGGATCAGTTGGTCCGAATGATTAATTGGAAGCCGACTTCAACCAAAATCAATAGAAGATAACGAAGAGTCGGCCGCATTTTGTACGTTAATGAACATTTATTGAACGATTAATGATTGTAGTGCAGTTGGAGTTTATCTATACTGATGGTGCATAGCGCAATAATATTATTCACAGTCTAACCTATGGATTGTGAATATTTTGGGAGGCATTTGAAAATGAAACTTCAAAACCAAGTAGCGGTAGTAACCGGTGCTGCATCAGGAATGGGTAAACAAATTGCTCTGCTTTTTGCAAAAGAAGGAGCGAAAGTGGCGGTTTCGGATTTGAATCTGGAAGGAGCCCAGGCTACGGTAGAAGAAATCAAATCCCAGGGCGGTACGGCGTTTGCCATTAAGACAAACGTTGCCGTTGAAGAAGACATTCAAAATTTGATCGATACGACAGTACAAAATTATGGTACGGTGGACATTCTCGTCAACAACGCAGGAATTATGGACGGTATGGAGCCGGCCGGTGAAATTAACGATGATAAATGGGAAAGAGTTTTTGCCATTAACACAACTAGTGTGATGCGTTCTACCCGTAAAGTGCTGCCGATCTTCCTTGAGAAGAAAAAAGGGGTCATCGTCAACGTGGCTTCGGCGGGCGGACTTAATGGCGCTCGTGCAGGCGCAACTTATACGGCATCAAAACATGCCGTTGTCGGTTTCACCAAAAACACAGGTTATATGTATGCTACCGAAGGCATTCGTTGCAATGCGATCGCTCCGGGCGGCGTAGAAACGAACATCGGGGCTTCCATGAACGGGATCAGCCAGTTCGGCTTTGGTAAACAGCAGCTCGGTATGGCGATTAACCCGCGTGTGGGCAAGCCCGAAGAGATTGCCAAAGTGGCCTTGTTCCTTGCGTCGGACGACTCAAGTTTCGTGAACGGAACCGTGATTACGGCCGATGCCGGTTGGACAGCGTATTAATAAACGATTAGCAACGATAAACTAAACATGTTTAAGCGCGCCTCACTGTACAAGGGGACGCGCTTTTTTAAAATAAAGACCGCGAACTCCCATAACGGGCGTTCGCGGTCTTTATTTATGAGAGAAGAATTAACTGATGTTCGGCGTGGATTCCCTGATGACCGGTTTGGTATAAATATGGGAAACCTGATAAGGCTGAGCCGGATCGCCGATGCGGGAGAGAAGCATTTCCGCGGCTTTGACTCCCATTTCATTGCTGTAGATATGAACCGTCGTCAAATGAGGTTCCACGATGACGGATTCCGGACTATTGTCAAACCCGCAAATCACGAGATCCTGCGGAATCGATAGGTTACGGCTCTTCAGCGATTTCATTACGCTCACGGCAATGTAATCGTTCGCGCAGACAAAAACGGAAGGAAGGTCGCGTATCCCGTTCAACCGTTCATCTATCCATCCCGGCTCGGAGGAGAACAGACGGTCGTCGTCCACGATGCAGCGGGAGAGGTCGAGTTCGATTCCGGCTTCGGTCAGCGCCCGGTTGAAGCCCACCCATCTCTCGTTAAAGCTCCGGCAGTGGTTGTAATCGCCTATAAATCCGAAACTGCTGTAACCGCCATCAATTAATTTCTTGGTGAGGTGGTAGATGCTGTGTTCATTCTCCATCAGCAAGATGTCGGCTTGGAACTCCGGATAACAGATGTAAGCGGAGCAATCGATGAATATGGTCGGTATGCCGAGGCTCGTGATGAGCTTACTGTATCCCAGATCAAAAAGCTCGATGCAAATAATGCCGTCCACATTGGATTCGTCGAAGTTGTTCGGCAATAACAAGCTTTTCTGCTCGATGTCCCTCACGATGTGAATGGATAAATTGTAGCCTTCCGCACTGATCCTTTTCTCCAAGCCGCTGATCAGCAAGGATCCGAAATGGGAAGTGTTGGGCAAATTCTCCGTCAGCAGGGCGATGTTTCCCGAGCTTCTGGACAAAATGCTATCGTTCTCCATAAATGCGAATTGCTTATATTTTAACTCGATCGCTTTCTTAATCACCTTATTCCGTGTCTCATCGGGAATGCTTTCGCTTCCGTTGAGCGCTTTGGAGGCAGTGTTTCGGGAGATACCCAATGCATCGGCGATGTCCTGGATCGTTACTTTTTCCTTCGCCATAATTTCACCTCAACTATCCTGTTCTTTATCTGTCTCCACGCAGGTGGGTAATTGTCTAATTTTGTCTCTCTCAAATGTATAATAGTTTACGCAAGATAGCAACAAAAATTTTACAAATGCACAATTTAGTTTGCATTCTTAGTTTGAGAGGTTTACAAAGATAAACTATTTGCTTAAGAGAATAGCCCAAAATTTATTTTAAAATCAAATAAAATAACCTGTTTATCAGCTGATTAAACTTTATAAAGGGATCTAACATTGATTTTGTAAATATTTTCACCTTATTTTGCGCTAAAAATATTGTCAAATGCACATTATAATTTTTACATATTGTATTGACGTATGAGAAGCAGTTTGATAAATTGTAAATGCAACAGGGAGGCTCTATCCATGAAAACTGAATATTGAAAGCCTTTGCTATTGTCAAATGTAAACTTTCAGGAAGAATGGAGGCAAAGAAATTGCAAAATTCAATGAAGGCAGATCACGGAAGCGCGGCGATGGGAAGCTCGGGCAGACCAGGACCCTTTGAATATTTGAAGAAACATTACTTTCTTTATCTAATGCTGGCTCCGGCCCTGATCCTGACCCTGATCTTCAAATACGGTCCCATGTATGGAGCCGTGATCGCGTTCAAGGATTTCAGTCCCATTAAGGGCATCCTCGGAAGCGAGTGGGTAGGATTCAAGCATTTCTACAAGTTTCTGTCGTCCCCCAATTTTGAAGTGATTTTTATGAATACGCTTAAATTAAGCCTGTATGGGCTGCTTCTCAGCTTTCCCATTCCGATTCTGCTGGCGCTGATGCTGAATCAGGTACGCAGGGCGGGCGTGAAGAAGAACATTCAATTATTTTTGTACGCCCCTAACTTTATTTCCGTCGTTGTTGTTGTAGGCATGTTGTTTATCTTCTTGTCGCCGACGGGACCGATCAATCAGTTGGTCGTATGGATGACGGGCGAGCCGCTCATGTTCATGTCAAGGCCGGAATATTTCCGCTGGATCTATATTCTATCCGATATTTGGACGGGAGCGGGTTGGTCCTCCATTATTTATGTTGCTGCGCTGGCGAACGTGGATCCGGAACTTCATAACGCGGCGAGCCTCGACGGGGCTAACTTGTTCCAGCGGATTCGTAACATCGATCTTCCGACCATCCGGCCGATTATGGCGATCGTGTTTATTCTCGCGGCCGGCGGGATTATGTCAATCGGCTTCGAGAAGGCGTACCTGATGCAAACGGCCATGAACCTGCCTACCTCGGAAATCATTCCGACTTATGTTTATAAAATCGGTCTGCAGTCAGGCGATTACGCATACTCCGCCGCCGTCGGGTTATTCAACGCGGTGATCAACGTCATCCTGCTGGTTACGGTGAATTTTATCGTCAAAAAACTGAACGAGGGCGAAGGTCTCTACTGAAGAAAGGAGCAAACTGTAATGCCCATCAAACATTCCGGCCTGGATCGTTTCCTGCTTGCCTTAAACGCCATCCTGCTAACCTTGGCCTTACTTCTTGTGGTCTTGCCGCTGCTTTACGTTGTCGTTGCCTCATTTATGGATCCTTCCGTCCTGCTCAGCCGGGGTTTGTCGTTTCGCATCTCCGACTGGACTTTGGGCGGTTACCAAAAGATTCTTTCCAATCCGGCCATGGTTCGAGGCTTTGGCAATGCGGTGCTGTATTCCGTCTCCTTTGCCTTGATTACGGTAACAGTATCCGTTTTTGCGGGGTATGCCTTGTCGGATGCCCGGTTAAAAGGCCGCGGATTATTCATGACTTTGTTTCTGATCACCTTGTTCTTTGGTGGGGGACTCGTCCCTACGTATCTCCTGGTCAAGAACCTCGGCCTGATCGATACGATCTGGGCGGTAATCCTTCCCGGCGCGGTGAATGTATGGAACATCATTTTGTCACGCACCTTTTTCAAAGGGGTGCCCCATGAACTGAAAGAAGCAGCCAATGTGGATGGGGCTTCCGAGATGAAGACTTTCTTCCAGATCGTACTGCCGCTTTCCAAACCGATTATTTTCGTCCTTGCGCTTTACGCTTTTGTCGGGCAGTGGAACTCTTACTTCGATGCCATGATTTATCTGGACAATCCGAATCTGCACCCGCTGCAGCTCGTTCTTCGCTCCATTCTGATTCAGAACCAGGTGGACCCGGGCATGATCAGCGATCAGCTGGCGATGGCGGAGATGAAGCGCTTGTCCGAGATTATTAAATACGCGGCCATCGTCATATCGAGCCTTCCGCTCGTCGTGATGTATCCGTTCTTCCAGAAGTATTTCGAGAAAGGTGTCATGGTCGGCTCCTTGAAATAGAAGTCGGCTGCACATAGATAATTTGATGAAGCACATGAATGGGAGGTCACTAAAAATGATGAAAAAGAACAAACAACAACCGGGATTCGCATTCAAGGCCGTATCCGCTTCCGTAATTGCATCCATGCTGCTGCTTTCCGCTTGCGGTAACGGGGGCGGCGGCGGGGCCGCCAGCAAGGAACAAGACCCGAACGGGAAGGTTACGCTGAACTTTATGACGCAAAGCTCCCCGCTTGCACCGGCAGACCCTAACGAGAAGCTGATCAATAAACGGCTGGAGGAAAAAACAAACGTTCATATTAATTGGAAAAATTTCACCAAGGATGTGTTCGTGGAAAAAAGAAACCTCGCGATGGCGAGCGGCGACCTGCCCGATGCTATTTTTGATGCCGGATACAGTGATTATGAACTGTTGAAGCTGGCCAAGGACGGATCGATCATTCCGCTGAACGACCTGATCGACCAGTATATGCCGAATTTGAATAAGGTGCTGGAAGAAGCGCCGGAATACAAAGCTATGATAACGGCGCCGGACGGCAACATTTACGCGTTTCCTTGGATCGAGGAACTCGGAAGCGGCAAAGAGCGCATCCAGGCCGTGGACGCCGTACCTTGGATCAATGTGGAGTGGCTAAAGAACCTCGGACTCGAAATGCCGAAAACGACGGAAGAACTGAAAAAAGTGCTGATCGCTTTTAAAACCCAGGATCCGAACGGAAACGGGCAGGCGGACGAAATCCCGCTGTCCTTTATCAATAAGCCGGGCGCCGAGGATCTCGTCTTCCTTTTCGCCTCGTTCGGCCTTGGGGAAAACCCGGATCACGCGGTAGTCACGAATGACGGGAAAGTTGTATTTACCCCTGCAGAAGAAGGATATAAGAATGCGGTGAAATACATTAACGAGCTTTATAAGGAAGGACTTATCGATATTGAAGCTTATACGCAGGACTGGAGCACCTACCTGGCTAAAGGGAAGGACCACAAATACGGCCTTTACTTCTCCTGGGATAAGGGCAATATCTCCGGTGCCGATGACAGCTACGATGTCATGCCTCCTGTAGCCGGTCCCGATGGCGAAATCAATGTTACCCGGACGAACGCCCTCGGTTTCTATCGCGGGAAAATGGTAGTTACCAGCTCCAATAAAAACTTGGAAACTACGGCAAAATGGGTCGATCAAATGTATTTCCCGATCCAATCGGTTCAAAACAACTGGGGAACCTACGGGGACGAGACGCAGCAAAATATCTTCGAGTACGACGAGGCGAATAATGCGCTGAAGCATTTGCCGCTGAACGGAACCGCGCCCGTGGAATTAAGGGACAAGACGAGCGTGGGCGGTCCGCTCGCGATTCTAGACAGCTATTACGGCAAATACACCACATTGCCGGATGATGCCAAAGAAAAAATGCGGATCGTTAAGGAAATTATGGCTCCAAAAATGAAAGCCGAAAATGTGATGCCAAGCGTGTTTAATTCCATCGAAGATTTGGATCGCTTGACGACCATCGAAACGGATCTGTTCGCTTATGTGTTGAGAATGCGTACCGAATGGTACCAAAACGGCAAGATCGATCAACAGTGGGATGCATATCTGAAAGAATTGGACCGGTTAGGCCTGCAGGAATGGCTTCAAATTAAACAATCCGGTTACGACAGAGCCGCAAAATAATACCTTACTATTTATGAGGGAGGCCGCGTAGCTGACAGCGAAGAGATGTTTATACGCGGGCCTCTTTCTAAATAGATATAGAAAAGAAGAGAAGGAGAGGGACATTATTTCTACTATGACCAAGCAAAATTACAGAGGACTCTATCATTTTTCGCCAAAAGAGAAATGGATGAACGATCCCAACGGGATGGTCTATTTCAAGGGAGAGTACCATCTTTTTTTTCAGCATCATCCTAAAGGCTTGACCTGGGGAACGATGCACTGGGGGCATGCCGTCACTAAAGACCTGGTCACCTGGGAGGAGCTGGAGATTGCACTCGCGCCGGATGAGTTCGGCACGATCTTCTCGGGCAGCGCGGTAGTGGATTGGCACAACACAACCGGATTTTTTGAGGAGGAGCCAGGGCTTGTGGCTATCTTTACGCATCATCTTGAAGTGCCGGGCAGTCCCCTGGTTGAGACTCAAAGCCTTGCGTACAGCAAGGATCGGGGAAGAACCTGGACGAAGCACGAAGGGAATCCGGTGCTCAAGCACGATTCCTATCTCGATTTTCGCGATCCTAAAGTGTTCTGGCATTACGAGACCGAACGTTGGATCATGATACTGGCTTGCGGCCAGACGGTATGCCTGTATCATTCTCCCGATTTGAAATCCTGGACGTTCGGAAGCGAATTCGGAGCCGGAATCGGTTTCCATGGCGGAGTGTGGGAGTGTCCGGATTTATTCCCGCTGAATGTGGATGGGGACGCCTCCCGGCAAAAATGGATCCTGCTGGTCAGCATTGGCGATGACCCGGCTTATGCAGAAGGTTCGCGTACGCAGTATTTTACCGGGAATTTCGACGGCCTTACATTTACTCCCGATCAAGAATCAAATACGGTACGCTGGCTGGATCATGGCCGGGATAACTATGCGGGCGTAAGCTGGTCCGACATTCCGCGCGAAGACGGCAGACGCCTCTTCATCGGTTGGATGAGCAACTGGAAGTATGCCAACCTGACTCCGGCGGAGGGCTTTCGCGGGGCGATGACCCTGCCGAGGGAATTGAAGCTTCAAACGGGAAAAGATGGCGGCATTACTTTGGTGCAAAAGCCTGTTCAGGAATTGGAAAGCGCCCGCGTGCCGGTATTGGCGCTCGCGAATGTGACTGGAGCTGAAGCGGTACAAGCGCTGGGCTCTTTGCAACTGGATAGCTACGAATTGAATGTTGTGATTCCGTCCGGCTCATCCCTTGCATTTAAAGTGAGAACAGCGGGACTTGAAGAGACCGTGGTCGGCGTGAACGGAGTTCGGGGAGAATTGTATGTGGACCGGACGAAATCGGGGCTTCACGATTTTCATGAGCAGTTTCGGGGCGTGCATACGGCCAAGCTGCAATCCCCGGGCGAGAGTATCGATCTTCATATTTATGTGGACCGTTCGTCCGTCGAAGTGTTTGCGAACGGGGGCCAGGCGGTCATTACCGATCTGATTTATCCGGATGCCGAGTCCAAAGGGATTTCTTTGGCCGCCGATGATGATGGGCTCGTACTGGCTTCGCTAACGGTGTATGCATTATCGCCATCTGCCAAGGCTTTGGACTGAGTAATCGGGGAGGGATACGAATCATGCGTATTGGCGCTATCGAAGCGGGCGGAACCAAATTTGTATGCGGCATCGGGAATGAACGCGGGGAAATAGAGGATGTCATCAGCTTTCCGACGGATCGCCCCGAGGTCACGCTCGGCAAAGTCATTTCTTATTTTAAAGACAAGCAAGTGGAGGCGATCGGAATCGGCTCTTTCGGTCCTATCGATCTCACTCCGGAGAGTCCCACCTACGGTTACGTAACGACGACGCCGAAGCCGGGCTGGGGAAATTATGATTTCCTGGGTACGTTGCGGCGGGAGTTCCCGGTTCCCTATGGCTGGGACACCGATGTGAACGCGGCAGCCTTTGGAGAGGCAACCTGGGGTGCAGCCAAAGGACTCGATAGCTGCCTGTATTACACCGTGGGAACCGGGGTCGGAATTGGCGTCTATTCGGAAGGCCGGCTCGTCCATGGACTGGTTCACCCGGAAGGCGGCCATGTACTGACAAGGCGGCATCCGGACGACGATTTTGCAGGCATATGCCCTTATCATGGCGACTGCCTTGAAGGGATGGCTGCAGGGCCGGCGATCGAAGCCCGGTGGAAAATGAAGGGCCATGAACTTCCGCCTCACCATCCCGCATGGGAGATCGAAGCTTTTTATATTGCCCAGTCGATTACCGGAGCGATTCTCCTGAATTCGCCGAAAAGGGTCATTCTCGGCGGAGGGGTCATGCAGCAGTCCCAGTTGTTCCCGCTGATCAGGAATTCGGTGAAGACCAATTTAAACGGATATGTGAGCGCCGGCGAAATTTTGGACCATATGGACGAATACATTGTCCCGCCGGGACTTGGACAGCAAGCGGGGCTATGCGGCGCTTTGGCGTTGGGGCTCTCGGCCTTAAAGGATCAGGCTTTATAAAAAGGTTAACATGTATTACTGAAAAAGGAACGAGGGGCAATCGTGCATGCATTGCCCCTCGTTTCCTACTTGAAGTTAGTGAACGGATTATCTCATTTCGGACCGGAAAGGAAAGGGCGCATAATGAAACATTCCAAATCTATGAGGTCTATTCTTTTAAGCTCCGCACTTCTATTTTCCTCATTAACGCTATTGGCCGGATATCCGGGCGTTGGACGTGTTGCGGCTGCGGACCAAGCGGTAAGCGAATCGGCAAAGGAGGACCCCGCCATTTTTGAAAGCGCAACCAATTTTGATTCCAATTTATCGGGCTGGCATTTGAAAGGGAAAGGCAAGCTTGAGGAGACGGAACTCGGCCTTCTTTTGTCCTCTGAGCCTAGGGAGAACGTCATGGCCATCTCCGAGACGAAAGCGGACAATTTTATCTATGAAGCGGATGTTATGGTGAAGGACTCGGAAGCGGACGCTACGCTGATTTTCCGTTCCAACGAAGACGGCTGGTCATCTTATATGCTGCAAATTGTACCGAATGCGGGGCTTATACGGTTAAGGGATGCAAACGGCGCCGGCAAGTTGAAGGAAGAACGTCAGGTGACTCTTGCGGAAGGGGAAATTTATCATCTGAAAGTAAAAGCTGAAGGGACCCATATTAAAGTGTATTGGGGAGATCGCTACCAACCGATCATGGATGTCCATGACGGTGCCTATTCTTCCGGGTTTCTCGGGCTGAACGTGTGGGACGGCTCCGCGCTGTTTCAAAATGTGAAGGTCAGCGAACTGAAAGGCAACTTGGGAGCGGCGGTTTACAGCAGGGGAGCTTGGCAGCCCGACCTCCTGGGAGAACGAGGGACCGGAACGGGAGCGGTGCAAACCCGGGCGCTTCGCATCTATCGGGAGCAGCAGCAGGATTTAGTACTGGAAGGAAACCTTTCTTTTGGTACGGAGCAGGCAGAAGGGGCTTTGCTATTCAGAGCGAATGAAAGCGGAACGGAAGGATATGAGGTAGCTCTACAGAAAGACGGCAGTGAGGTCAGGGCACAGTTGAGAAAAGCGGACGGCACCGTCATCAAGACTTCGGGACGGACTTATCTCTCGCAACCTTCTTCCAGACACCATCTTGAAATCCGCGCCGTAGGCAGCGGGATCCAAGTCTATGTGGACGGTTACGCCGAGGCAGCCATTGAAGCATCCGATAACAGCTATGCTGGCGGCCACGCCGGGTTTTCCGCATCCGCGGGAACGTCGTACTTTCAAGATGTGTATTTAACCGCAGCATCTGATTATTATTCGGAAAAATATCGTCCCGCTTACCATTACTCGCCTGCGCGCGGGTCCGCGAGCGATCCGAACGGACTGGTATTTTATGAAGGCGAATACCACCTGTTCCATCAGGACGGAGGAACCTGGGCTCATGCGGTAAGCAGTGATCTTGTGCATTGGAAACCGCTCCCGATTGCCCTTCCATGGAACGATCATGGACATGTATGGTCGGGCTCGGCCGTCGCCGATCTCAATAATGACTCCGGGTTGTTCACGAACTCCGGGGGTAAGGGATTGGTCGCCTACTATACATCCTTTAATCCGGACGGTCCCAACGGCAACCAGCGGATTGGCCTTGCCTACAGTACGGATAATGGCCGTACCTGGGAGTATTCCAAGGAACATCCGATTGTGATTGAGAACCCGGGCAAACAAGGAGAAGATCCCGGCGGCTGGGATTTCCGCGACCCGAAGGTCGTAAGAGACGAAGAACGCAACTGCTGGGTAATGGTCGTATCCGGAGGGGATCATATCCGGTTCTTTACCTCCAGCAACCTGATCGACTGGACACTGACGGATAATTTCGGGTATGGAGACTATGTTCGCGGCGGGGTATGGGAATGCCCGGATTTATTCCAACTGAAGGTGGACGGCAAGGGAGAAACGAAATGGGTGCTGATGATCAGTACCGGGGCAAATCCTAACACGCAAGGCTCGGCAGCGGAGTATTTTCTCGGCGAGCTTACCCCGGAAGGTAAATTTATCAATGATAACCCGGCCGGCAAGGTGTTGACCACCGATTACGGAAAAGAATTTTATGCTTCCATGTCGTTTTCGAATTTGCCTGATCATCGCAGGGTGATGCTGGCCTGGATGACGAACTGGGATTATCCTTTTGCTTTCCCGACTCAAGGCTGGAAGGGCGAATTGACCGTTCCGAGGGAAGTGACGCTGAAACGAAGTGATGAGGGAATCGTTTTGGCGCAGGCGCCGGTTGAAGAACTGAAATCGTTACGGAGCGAACTTTACTCGGTTGCCAATAAAGTAGTGAATCCCAACGGAACAAACTTGTTGAAAGGCTTGTCTTCCGGCGCTTATGAAATCGAAGCGGAAATCGAAGTTCCTGGAAGCAGCAAAGCCACGGAATTCGGGTTCCATGTCCGCGAGGGAGCCGGAAAGAAAACGGTAGTGGGATACAAAGTGGCGGAAGAGAAAATATACGTGGATCGTTCGGCTTCCGGGGTCACCGATTTCTCCGGTCTGTTCTCCACGCTTCATGAAGCGCCAATGCAGCCTCGGAACGGGACTGTGAAACTGCATATTTTTGTAGACGAATCCTCGGTTGAAGTGTTCGGCAATGACGGCAGCGTGGTATTCTCGGAAGTGATTTTTCCGGATCACGCCGGTCGGGAGATGAGCTTCTACGTAAACGGAGGTAAGGTAAATGTAGCCTCGATGAAGGTACATGCCCTCGATAATATCTGGAACGAAGCAGCAGATTCATCAGCCAAAATCATGATGGATACCGGTGATCGCGAAATGGGCCGGGGCGATGAGTTGACGCTTTATGCTTCGGTGGCGAACGGGAAAGGGAACGGAGCGGAGCCGCTCAAATGGAAAACCAGCGATTCGTCAGTCGTTAAGATCCTATCTTCGGATAAAACAAAGACTGTCATTCAAGCGGCCGACAAGGGCGAAGCGGTCATCACCGCGTCAAGTCCCAACGGGAAGACGTCGGCCAACGTCCTGGTCAAAGTGTTTGACGGTAAGTTTCATACTAATCTGACGGGCTGGTCGCCGGACGTATCCTCCTCCAAATGGGTTTCGGCGGAGCAGGGAATCCGCGGGGGTTATGAGAGCGATGCAGCCTATATGGCCCGGGAAACGGCGGGCGACTTCATTTATGAAGCGGATATGACGCTGGCCGAAACCGGCGGGGCGGGCTCCATTTTGTTCCGGGCCAGCCCGGATGGCCGCAACGGGTATTATTTTAACATCGATCCGAATATGAAGGCATTCCGGTTGTTCTATAAAGCCGATGGAGGGGTTGCGGAAAGACAGGTGCTTGCGAAAGTGCCTACCTTCGTGCAGCCCGGGAAAACTTACAGGGTCAAAATTGAAGCGGAAGGACCGAAAATCCGGGTCACCGTGGATGGCGAGGAAATCATGGATTTGACGGACGGTACATTTGCGGAGGGACATTTTGGTATTCATGTATTTGGCGGTCAGGCCTATTTCCAGAATGTAAACGCAAGCCGGATGCAGGCAGCAAAGCTGCAAAAGGCAAGTTTCGTTAATGTGGGGACGGGGAAATCGTTGTATGCTTCCAAATCGCAAAACGGCGAGCCGGTCACCGTCATGGATGCCGGGGTGGGTGAAACGGATCATCGGACTTGGATTTTGATGCCGACGGGGGATGAACAAGGCTCCTATTCGATTCGCACCCCAGGGGGCAAGGCGCTTGATTTGGATTCCGGCCAGAACAAAATCCAGCTATACAATTACCTCGGGTTTAACAATCAACGCTGGTTAATAAACAAGAACGCAGACGGCACGGTAAACATCACCTCGGTTCATCATCACAAAGCACTGGAGGTTTCGGAGGACGGGGCCCGGTTACTCTTGAATGACCCGGAACCCGATTTTGACCGGCAAAAGTGGAGAATGGAAGAAATAAAATAAAAGTTAAGCGAGGCCTCCGGTTTTCACGGAGGCCTCGCTTTTGTTCATATTCTGCAAGCTATTTCAGATACGGACCGTTTTCGCCGATCTTACCCGGAGCCGGGTTGCCCGGCAGATCCAGCACGTAGACACGAAGGTTGCCTATACCGGACAAGGAAACGGATAAGTTGCCGTTCGTCACGGTTTTCACGTCGCCTGTAATGGCGTCTTTATAGGTGCCGTTCGGAATGCCCGTGAAAGTCGCGGATTCGCTGATCGCTACAAGCGCGAAGCTGTCGACGCCTTCGGCGGCATTCGTGTATCTGCGTTTGAAGGCCATTTTTCCCGTAATGCCTTCGGTTGAATACTGGCCTTTCTGCAATGCAGGAATCTGCCTGCGGATTTGGTTTAACCGCTGCAAATGCTTGACCAGCGGTTTTTGCAGTGTATCGGCGACCTTGCCGGAAGCGGAAGCCACCTTGCCGAAGTCGCTAGCAACCACGGTTCCTTCGATTTCGTCGCCGAAATAGGCACGGCGCGTTTCTTCGAGCGGGCAGGTCGGCCCGCAGTCGATTCGTTCACCGGCCTGGAATTCGATTTCATCGCCGTACATGATGGTCGGAATGCCCCGGAACGTCCACATCAAGCTCATGTTTTCCGCCCAGGCGCCGGTTCCGCCATTGTATGCCGTGGTTGATTTGTTCGGGCCGAAGTCGTGACTGCTGACATATGTCACGTTATAGGTGGCGTCATTGGTGGAATCGTCCGAATCTTTGCCGTTATGGAAGGCATTGACCGCTTCGCTGAAATTCATGTGCATCCGCATGTCGATGATGTTCATGCCCGAGAATTTGCTATGATCGGGAGTGTGATATGCGTTTCCGCGAAGGAAAGCATTGTCCGAGGTAGGCTGATTGCCCGTCCCAAGCTGATTTTCGTAATTGTATTGCTCTAAAGCCGCTACTTCGTCGTCGGCGCTATATTCTTTGCGCTCCTTCCAGGTGAAGAACTGGGCGGAATGGTTGACCGAGCCGCGATTCCACTTGTCGTTAACAAACGCCCCGACCTCGCCGAACATAAAGAAGTCTTCTCCCTTCTCGCCGAATTTCGCCACGGAGTGTTCCTCGGCGGCTGGAAGGAAGTGGCGGTTCCACGTTATTCGGGGTATGTGAACCGCAGTATCGATCCGGAAACCGTCCACGCCCATATCGATAAAGTTATTATAAGCTTCAATCAAATAATCTTGTACAGGCTTGCTTTCCGTGTTGAAATCGGCCAGATCCTCGTGGAGCCAGCAACTGCGGGAATCTTCGCCTTCCCAGTTGCCAATCCAGCATGGATGGTAGTATTCGGTAGGGAACATGCCGGAAGTCGGATTAGGCCATTGGCAATTGTAAATACGATAACCTTCCTTGCTATAGTACTGTGTCGGTACTCCCCAGTTCCGGCAGGTGTTGCCGGCAGGCTCCGTCGTAGACCACATATCGCCGTTATAGGCCTTGGCGGAAACATCATTCGGATAAAGCCCGTCATATTCCAGCCCGGGGATATTCTCGTCGTAGTACCAGCTCCACTGTGCATCGCGGATGCCGAAAACCGTTGGTGTGAACAATCCTTTCGCTCCCCAGCGGCTGGAGTGATTGTAAACGACGTCCTGAATAATTTTGATCCCTTTGTTATGGGCTTCGTTGATCAACTCCTGATAACTCGCACCGCTCGACTCCAGACGGGGATCCACGCGGTAGAAGTCGTATCCGTGATAACCATGGAAATCATAATCCGAACGGTTTAGCACGACCGGCGTAATCCAGATCGCCGAGAATCCAAGGGCCTTGATATAATCGAGCTTCTCCATCAATCCCTTGAAATCGCCGCGGAACATAGGGTCATTGTTGGCCGCATTTCCCGAATCCACATTATATTGCCCGCCGCGGTTATTCGAGGAGTCTCCGTCGTAAAAACGTGCTGTCATGACGAAGTAAATGGAATCTTCGCGGACATCGCCACCAAGCGGCTTTCCGCCGACCGGAGGAAGAGGAGCATCGCCCGTCTTGGCCGTGACCGGTTCGCTGGCAGCCGACATGTTGGAGGGAACCGCCTTGTCAAAAGCTTTTACCGTATAAGTGTACGTCGTTTGCGCTTCAAGTTTCGTTTCCTTGAAATCGGTCCGGGTAGTCGTGTATATCTTTTGACCTTGGGTTCCGCCTGTGCGCGTGATTTCATATCCGGCTACGCCTCTTCCGTTCTCATTGTCGGTTGAAGCGCTCCAGGTCAAGGTAATGCCAAGGTCTTTGGCAACTGCACTTAAATTTTCCGGCACCGAAGGAGGCAACTTGTCTTCGGGCAAAGGGGTGCACGGGCTGATCGCATTGGAGGTGACCACGCCGTCCTTGACAGTTGTAATTCCCGTGCCGATAACATAATTCTGGCCGTTGTTATTGTCCCAAAGTGAGCCGTTGTTAAATGTGGCTTTCATGCTGGTTGCTTCCCCAAGGTCGATCGTGATTTTGGTCCAATCGCTGCAGGCTTCTTCCGCCATTTTTACTCCGGGAGGAGTCGTCCATGCGGCTCCGGCGGGGGAGTAATGAATGTTGACTTGCGACCAGGCGCGCGTCTTGGTGTAGTAATAGACGATAGCCTGGTTCCCGGCGCCCGGTGCTGAAGTCGTCACGATAAGAGGTGCGGATGGAGAGGATTTATTCCCCGCTTTGTCCTTGGCCAGTACCGTAAAAGAATAAGCGGTAGACGCCGCCAAACCTTCAAATGTATAGGATGCCGCTGTTACATTGGCATCCACCAGGGTACCGTCCCGGTAGACCTCGTATCCCTGAAGTCCGCTTCCGCCTTCATTATCCAGACTTTCGGTCCACGTTATCGTTACTGTCGTGGAGGTTTTGCCCGTTACGGCCAAATTAGCCGGCACGGCGGGAGGGGTGATGTCCGTTGAACCGTCGGAAGGAGCACCCGGGGTGATTACTCCCGCGGAGTAAGTCCAGGTTCCGGGAGGGAAAAAGTAATTTTTGCCGTTATTGCTGTCCCATTGGCCGCTTCCGTTGTTGAAGCAGGCCTCAAGCTGGGCCGCCGTTCCGAGATCGATGATCGATTTGGCGTATCCCGACATTTCGGCATTCTGCATTTTGATGCCGGGGAGGGCCGTCCAATTGCCGCCTGCAGGCCGGTAATGGATGTAGGGTGTGGTATAGCCCATCTTGTAGTAAATGGTTGCTTTGTTTGTGCTCCCCGCCGAATTGGTAGTCACCGATAAAGCGTTGCTGGCGTCGGACACGTTCCCCGCTTTGTCTTTCGCTTTAACCGTATAGACATATTCCGTCTCGGGGCTGAGCGCGGTGTCCGTAAAGGTGGCAGCAGCCGTCTCTGAGCCGACTTGCGACCCGTTCCGGTAGACCAGGTATCCGGACAAGCCGCTTCCGCCGGCATTATCCGAGCCGGGCGCCCAAGATAGCGTCACGGCGGTGTCCGTCTTGGTTGTGCTTATCAAGCCGGATGGTGCATCCGGGGAGATCGTATCTGCGGCATTGGGATCGCTATCGCTCCAATTACTCCCGTCATACCATCCCTCCTTGTCCCTAAGCATACCGGGCTGGCCGCCCGCCGGTGTCTGATTGCCGTTGCCGTCTTTGAAAATCACTCTCGCACCGGCGGCTCCCTCGATGGCGTAAACATACCAGTCGCCTTGCTCCGCGTCCATGGACGGAGATGATTGCCAGGTGGGCTCGGCAACGCTTGGACTGGTCTGATAATAATAAAGTTGGGGAGTCCCCCAGCCTCCTGGTTTTTTGAAATGTATTTTTAAGCTTGCCGGCGCCGACGCTTCATCCGATACGGTAGCCGATGGATCGGCTGGATCGGCGAAGGAGGGGGTGAATGTCGATAAAACAAGAATGAATGCCATGAATACTCCGAACCATGCATTTTTCAGTTTCATTGCACGTCATCACTCCTCTTATTGGGTTTAATTACATATAATGCGCTTTCAAAAATAGTTTTGTTTGAATCCTTGGCCCTCCTTTCAGAATATGGGTGTTTTGCGGGGGAGATCCTTGTTTGTTCTCGCCAAGGCCTGACTGCTTGTTTGGATATTTGAGCGATTACGGCTCGTCTGTCTGCGGGTTGTTTTTTCGGGAAGGTAGGCGCATTAGGTGTTGAACACCCGTTTAAGGATCCATCGTTGTAAGGCAGCCAATAACCGTAGCGATTCATAAATTGCAGTTCAAACCATAAAGCAAACGTTTGCGCAAAAGGGAGGACGAGACTCATGTTGGAGTAGATTTAGATTAGAGGAAATGTAGTTAAGCTTATGTGTATGTTATACTGCAAATTTTAATTAGTCAACCCGCAAATTGGAGAATAATCCCAAAACGTGGTTTGGAAAAGTCTTGCCCATTTTTGCGGGGAACTGACATAATAGGGGGTAACAGAAGCAACTCAAACTGCATGAGGAGGCGCAAAAATGATTATTAGTCAGCTCCTGCCCGGCGGGAAAGAAGGTACGTTACAATGGCACGGACTGCCCGGATGAAAGTATCGCGAAATGGGTTGCCGGGAAAAAGGCGATTACCGTCTGCCCGGAACTTTTAGGAGGTCTTGCTACGCCGCGGGAACCGGCCGAGATTGTCGGCGGAACCGGGGAGGATGTGCTCCCGGGAAAAGCGAAAATCGTGAATCGATCAGGCCAGGATGTCAGTCATCAGTTCATCAAAGGGGCTTATGAGGCCCTGAAAATCCGGACTAAAGCTATCGATATGCGTATCAACGAAAATAGAATCTGAAAATGGAGCGTGCTTTTTTGCGGACTTTATTCATCTCGGTTTTAGTTACATTCACTTTAATAGTCACTTCTTGTTCCGGGGCTCCGGGCAAAGAGGAGGGTCTTCAAAGTGAAGACTTGTCGGCGATTTCGACTGGAATTACCGCGGCCGATTGGGAGGAACAGGTCGGTTATGACCGCTTGCGGGTTTTTGTGGGCAGTATTCTAAAAGACTGGCGCGGCCAAGGGATTGAAGTTGAAACTTTTTTTGAAAACGATGAGGTGGAGGCCGAGTTTTGGACCGAAATGGTTCTGATTTATTTCTCGGAGGAAGAGGGTAGAGATTCCACGCTTCTGGATGCCATGAAGTGGATTAGGGACAATCAAGATTTAATCAAGGAGCAGGGCGTTGCCGCTTCTGCGGAATTCTCAGCGAGCTTGGACCCCGCTCAATCTTTGCCTAGTGACAAACAACCGCAAAACAATGGAAACACCCAACTCGTCGAGGCTATAAATAATGGAGATACGATGGCTGTCGAACAGTTGCTTTCGCAAGGAGCCGATCCGAATACGGTGGATGAATACGGAAATTCCTTACTGACGCTGGCGGTCAATCGCGGCGATTATGCATCCGACGTGCCGGACCCCGAACTGATGAAGGCTGGCCGAAAAAAAGCGCTTGAGCTAGTTAAATTGCTTCTTGTCGGGGGAGCCGATCCGAATGCGCAGACATCCGGCCAGCCGGTCCTTATCTCTGCGGGAATATTCCTGCCGGAAGCCTGTGTACCACTTCTCGAAGCGGGAGCAGAAGCTAATGCAAAGGACGGGCTGGGAAACACCGTTCTTTATTTCCTTCTTGATGATGAAGAGGTATTTGCGGCATTGCTGAAATACGGAGCAAATCCCGACCTGGAAAATAACGATGGCAAAACGGTTTACGATGAGGTCCGGAAGCAAAACGCCACTGCGATTGCAAAATTGCTAAATATGCCCCTTAAAGAACAAACGGTCACTCCTGCGAGTCCGCATGTCGCCTCGATTTTTGAAAAAGTGCATGAGGGGATAAATCAAAATGAGGCGATCACCTTATTCGGCCCGAACCCCGTCAAGGGCGAGGATGAGATGGACGGCTCTGAAATTTGGGAATACATAGACGCGATAATAAGGATACAAACGTCCTGCCGGGGAGTTTGGGACCATCGATGTGGAAGGGATACAATCGGGAAACGTGAACATGCAGTTGTTCATTCATTGGAATGAGAATCAAACCGCCTGGTATTGTACCGTCTATGCTCTAGGTTCGGATAAAAAAGTGTATGTTTACTATATCAATCCGGGTGATCCAAAGACGGTAGGACAACCTTTGTAAGATCTGTCATACCCGACACGGGCGCGGCGGATTTTCTATCTTCGGTGACTAACGGATCAGTAGTAAAGCTATGATCACGGTTGCAAAAACCGTAATACCCGTTCCCGGGATCGGCATGCCTTTAGCAGACCATGCGGCGATCTCCTTTTTTTAATTGCAAAAAACCCGGGAATCTTCCTTCCCGGGTTATCTTCCAACATGGCTAGCGGTGCTCGATCAGATCGATGGCGCCGAGCACGATATGGGCCAGGCCAAATCCTAGAGCCCCGGTTGCAGCAAGTTTGTACTTGCTTCCAAGCAGTGATGCGGCAGAAGCGGACACTACGGCTCCAAGAACGGTAGGAATCAAACCTTCACGCATGCGAAACACCCCTTTGGACTGGTATGGAAAGACATCATTATTCTGGGAAAAAGGAACGCGAATTATTCATCCCTGATATAAACCTTATGCCATAAAAACAGCTCCCGCCAAACCGATTAAAGCGAAGGACTTCATAACTCCATTTGAGGCCAGCCCCGCTGTTAATCCAAGCGCAATAATAATAAACAACAAAACGCCAACAATCCCGTTCCGGTAATAACCAGATTCAATCCTTTGGCTTCAAGGGTAAAAAGAGGTCAAAACAGTTAGCCAAGGAGTGAGACCTAGATGACACGGAGAAAGACGTCCCAGCAGATACAGCAGTTGGTGTTTGTGGGGCCTTCGACGATATTTTTCGTATTGATCGTAGCGGTCCCGTTTTTTCTGGGCTTATATTATGCATTTACGGACTGGAACGGGATATCCAGGCAAGCGGATGGAGTCGGTTTACGGAACTTTATTCATGTGTTTACCAAAGACCCTGCCTTTTTGAATTCGTTCTGGTTCACGGCAAAATTTACGGTACTGGGCGTGTTGCTCACGAATATGGTGGGCTTTGCGCTGGCCTATTTTTTAACAAAGCGTTTGTATACGCGTAACGTGATGAGAACGGTCTATTTTATGCCGCATGTAATCGGGGGATTGTTGCTCGGTTTCATCTGGCAGTTTATTTTTGTTCGCGGCTTCGCGTCGATTGGCGGAGCAACCGGGCTGCCCTTTTTTAAATTGCCTTGGCTTGGTACCGAAGCGACCTCCTTCTGGGCGATCGTTATTGTCTTTGTATGGCAAAACGCGGGATATCTCATGGTTATTTATATTTCTGCAATCAATAATGTACCCAAAAATTTGATTGAAGCCGCCAAAGTCGACGGCGCCGGACGCCGGCAGGTGTTAAGAAACGTCATCTTCCCGCTGGTCATGCCCGCGGTAACGGTTTGCTTGTTCCTGGCCATATCCTGGTCATTCAAACTGTTTGATTTGAACCTGTCCCTGACCAAGGGAGGACCGTTCAAATCGACGGAATCGGTGGCGCTGAACATTTACAATGAAGCCTTCAACATCAGCCGGTTCGGTATGGGCTCGGCAAAGGCGATCATTTTCTTCATTATCGTCGCGCTGATTTCGATCCTTCAGGTTCGGGCGACCAAGAGCAGGGAGGTTGAATTGTGATGGAGACAGCCAAACGTTATCGCGGCGGATTGATCTTAATCGAGGCGGTATTGATCCTCGGCGGATTAGTGTTCCTGGTTCCTTTTTATTTCCTGATCGTCAACTCCCTGAAAAGCTTTGGCGAAATCCTGACCGATTCGGCCGGATGGCCAAGCATTTTCCAATGGGGAAACTATGTGGAAGCCTGGGAGAAGACTTCATTTCCGAAAGCGTTCGGCAATTCGCTGCTCGTCACCGTGGCCAGTAACTTGCTGCTGGTGTTGATGTGCTCGATGGCCGCGTACCGGATGGCCCGCAAGCCGACTCGGTATAACCGGTTCTTGTACGCGGCGTTTGTCGCCGCGATGGTCATTCCTTTTCAGGCGATCATGATTCCGTTGGTGAAAGTATCCAGTCTGTTGGGCATCATGAATTCGACCTGGGGCCTGGTGATCTGTTATCTGGGCTTTGGTGCTCCACTAACGGTGTTCATGCTGCATGGATTCGTCAAATCGGTTCCCGTGGATATTGAGGAAGCGGGCCGGGTCGACGGCTGCTCACCATACGGCATCTTTTTCCGGATCATTCTGCCGCTGATGCAGCCGATCGCAGTAACCGTTATTATTTTGAATACGCTATGGATTTGGAATGATTACCTGATGCCGTCGCTGATTTTGCAAAAGCCGGAGCTGTATACGATTCCGATTGAAACGTTTGCTTTTTTCGGTCAGTATACGAAGCAATGGAACCTGGCGCTGCCGGCCCTGGTGCTTGGCATTACGCCGGTCTTGATCTTTTTCCTGGCCATGCAAAAATACATTATCGAAGGCATCGCGCAGGGCTCGGTGAAGGGATAAGGATACTGCACATTAGAGCGCCTACAGCTTGATAGATAAGCAAGAAAGGCAAAGGAGGGTGACGAGAAATGAAACTGGGCAAACAGGCATTGCTCCTGCTGGTGATGGCGCTGCTGGTTGCCGGTTGCGGCAAAAGCGGGCCGGAGATGGACGGGAAGCGCAAAGTGCTGCACATTTTTCAATTCAAGGTGGAGATTGCCGAAGCGATGGAAGGTCTGAAAGCGGAGTTTGAAAAAGAACACCCGAACATCAAGCTGGATATCCAGACCGTGGGCGGGGGCAGCGATTACGGCGCTTCCTTGCGATCAAAATTCGCTTCCGGCGAAGAACCGGATATTTTCAATATCGGCGGGTATACGGAGATGGAGATGTGGCAGGAGTATCTGGAGGATCTGTCGGATGAGCCTTGGGTAAAGGATGTCAAGGAAATCGCCAAGGAACCGATGATGAAAGACGGCAAGCTTTACGGCCAGCCCATGAATCTTGAAGGGTATGGTTTTATATATAATAAGGATTTATTTTCCAAAGCGGGGATCAAAGAAAAGCCGGTAACCCTCAGCGGATTGAGAGAAGCTGCGGAGAAGCTGAAGGAGGCGGGCATTACGCCGTTCTCCAATGGGTACCAGGAGTGGTTTGTGCTCGGCAACCATAACGTGAATGCGGCCTTTGCGAATCAGGAGGATCCGGCAGGTTTCATACGGGGATTGAGCGATGGCAAATACAAGTTTGGAGAGGATCCGGTGTTCAAGGTGTGGACGGAATTGCTTGACCTGACGCTGGAATACGGCAATGACAATCCGTTAACCACCGACTACAATACCCAGGTGACGATGTTTGCGGAAGGAAAAACGGCCATGCTGCAGCAAGGGAACTGGACCCAGGTACAATTGGACGGGATCAACCCCGATCTCAACCTGGGCATCCTGCCGATGCCGGTCGACGATTCGGCGGAGGATAACGACAAACTGTTTGTCGGCGTGCCGAACAACTGGGTCATTTACAAAGACTCTCCGGTCAAAGAAGAGGCAAAGGAGTTCCTCAATTGGCTGGTCACTTCCGATACGGGCAAAAAATATATCACCAAGGAATTCAAATTCATTCCCGCGTTCGATAGCATACAGGGGAGCGAAGAAGATCTGGGGGCGCTTGGGATGGAAGTACTGAACTATACGGACGCCGGCAAAGCGCTGACTTGGAACTGGTTCCGGTTTCCAAACGGGATGGCGCCGGAAATCGCCAGCAGCATTCAGGCTTATATCGGCGGGAAAATCGATAAGCAGAAAATGCTGGAGCAATTTCAGCTTAACTGGGATAACCTTAGCGTAGAGTAAGCGTAAAAGGCCGGAAAATGGACGCAAGCGTCAAACGGGTGGTTTCATCCGCGTGACGCTTGCTTTTTGTTTCTTTGTATATTCCCTTGAGGGATTAATATTGCAACCCGTCCTTCATGTACACGTTGAAGGTGCAACGATATGGTTCCTGCCTAGACTACAACCGCAACTATTTAACGGTTTCCAAAACAACAAAAGCCCTACCTCTCATTTGTCCTTGCGGCTCCGATGACCGCGCCAGTGTGAATCAGACCTACACGAAATTTCTTACTCTTTGGGTCAATCAAATAAGGAATTTTATACCGATTAGGTATTAGGAGAGTTATAATCTTTTGAGGAACTGCTATAGGGGTTTAACAATCTAATGTGTAATTTTACTGCAAATTTCATGAAAAGTCAAATAAATGTTTCTCCTGAAGGATGCAACGCGAAAAAACCTCCACTTCCTTAGAAGCGGAGGTGCGTAAGCGAATTAAGATAATAGCCGATGATCAGTTAGCAAACGTATAGTCGTCGTTTGTTTTTTTCAGCAATTCCTTGAATCCGGAAGTGGCATACAGCTTCTTGTCCTTGGTAATGAACAGGACTTCCGTATTTGGGGTGTTCTCGGCAAACTTCAATCCTTCTTCGATACCCATGATCAGCAGGGAAGTATCCAT
Source organism: Fontibacillus phaseoli (assembly GCF_003337355.1). Classification (GTDB taxonomy): domain Bacteria; phylum Bacillota; class Bacilli; order Paenibacillales; family Paenibacillaceae; genus Fontibacillus; species Fontibacillus phaseoli. Next base: position 24,611 of record NZ_QPJW01000020.1, read on the forward strand.
GGTGTCCGCATCGGTGGAGCGATCCGTAACAATCGTTACGCTGCTGATGTTATTATCGACCGGGTATCCGGACCGCGGGTCGATGATATGCTGGTACAGCTTCCCGTCTTCAATAAAAAAACGTTCGTAAATGCCGGCCGTGACCACGGTTTTGTCTTTCACGCGTACCCATCCGATCGGATTGCCGCGTTCCTGGTCGGGATCCTGAATGCCGACATTCCAAGTCTTGCCGCCCGGCTTGCTGCCCATGGCGAAAATATTGCCCCCGAGGTCGATAATGGCGCTGTGAAAGTCCTGCTCGGCTAAATAATCATAGATGGCGTCGGCGGCATAGCCTTTACCGTAAGAGCCAAGATCGATTTCCATACCCTTGACTTGCAGATAAATTTCGTGTTTCTCCGGGTTCAATTCAATTTTGCGGTAGTCCGTCAATTGCTGTGCGGCAGCAATTTCCTTGGCCGGCGGCACGTGCGCACCCTCATGGCCAATGTTCCAAAGGCTGACGAGCGGTCCGATGGACGGATCAAGCAGACCGTTAGTTTCCTTGGCGTAATCGACGGCCAGTGAGACGAGCTCAAACGTGTCCGGAGACACCTTAACAGGGGCGATGCCGGCCTGTGCGTTTACTTTGTGGATTTCGCTGTCCGGGTTCGTGCGGCTGATCTTGTTATCGATATTTTTCATCAGCGCTTCCACTTCTTCGAAGTTTTTGGTAGTAGCCCGGTTATCGTAGATTTTGACATTCACGACGGTATCGAATATAAAAAATGTCTGGGACAAGGGTTCCACAGCTTGATTTTGGGACGACTGGACATTAGCGTCTTGCGCGTCCGCAGAGTTGTCGCCTACTTCGGTGCCCCTGTCGGAATCGGAACGCTGATTAGCGCTCTGCGCGTCCGCAAAGTTGTCGCTGCCGGAGCAACCGCCTAGAAGTGCCGCGAGTATGGAACATGTCACCAGCAGCATTGCCGATTTGTTTTTTCTCATATGCGTAGCCTCATTTCTCCCTGTCATTTCGTCCTTGATTTTAGCAGAAATAATTCGGCTCTAAAAGTACTTTTATTCACAAAGTAATAATTATTCCATTTAACCTTCTCTTAAGTGAGGATTTTGTGAAATGGCTCTGCGAATGAGATAAATGTCACACGGGAGTGAGGAATGTTACAGGTATAATGAGTTCATCTAAGATTTATATAATTAAAAAATAAGGGAGTTAACCATGAAACGCGGAGATATTCTACTGATCGGGTTAATTGTAGTCATTGCTGCAGTATTTTTGGTCCCCAGGTGGCTTGATGGGGAATCAAGTGAAAAATATCACAACGGGCCTAGAATAGCCAAAATCACGGTGGATGGCAAACCATTCCGTACGGTGGAGTTGACAGGCGAAGAGCAGACCATTGAAATCAAAACGGAGTTTGGATATAACCTGCTAAAGGTTCACGATTACGGCATCGAAATGATCGACGCCGATTGCCCCGACAAAGTGTGTCTAACGTTCGGATTCATAGAGCGGAACGGCGGGACGATCGTGTGCTTGCCGCATAAGCTGCTCGTAGAAATAGAAGGAGCATCCGGAGAAGGAGATGATCTCGATGCCGTCGTTAAATGAACAATCCAACCTGGCCTTAAAAAGAACGGTTATCGTAGCTATATTCGCCGCGGTTGCGGTGGTACTCAGCCTAGTTGAGTCCGCGATTCCCTTGAATATGAGCGTACCGGGCGCCAAGCTGGGCCTGGCTAATATTATGGTACTGACCTGCTTGTATTTTCTCCGGGCGAGAGATGCCTTCATGATGGTACTTCTCAAAACCTTGCTTTCCGCATTCATATTCGGTACTTTTTCAAGTTTTCTGTTCAGCATTATGGGGGCGTTGTTCAGTTTTGCTGCGATGTGGTTCTTGCTGGTTGTCGGCCGGAAGCGGCTAAGCGTCATCGGTATCAGCATTATCGGGGGGATCGCCCATAATATTGGGCAGCTTACAGCCGCTTCCCTGTATTTCAACACCACTAAAATCTTCTACTACTTGCCTATGCTGCTCATTATGGGGGTACTGACCGGGATTGCTGTCGGGATTGCCGTCAAGTATCTGATTCCTTCGCTATCCAAGCTGTCGTTGTTCGAGGGATTCCTGGCAGAAACGGCCTAGACTTATCGAAGTAGCGGCTGTGAAGAAAGGGGAAAAAGAGTATGGAAGGGACCGGGCTCGCTTTCGAATTGCAGCATGTGTCTTTTGCTTACGGGCCGGAACATCCGGTACTCAATGATGTAACGTTCAGCATCCGGCAGGGAAGCTGGGTGTCGTTGGTGGGGCCCAACGGTTGCGGAAAATCGACGCTCGCCAAACTTCTCGGCGGACTCCTCGCCGTAAACGGCGGAACTATTATAGTAGAAGGAACTCCGCTGCTGAAGGAAACCGTTCAGCAAATCCGGCCCCGGATCGGGATGGTATTTCAAAACCCGGATAACCAGTTTATCGGGGCAACCGTGGAGGAAGATATCGCCTTCGGCCTGGAGGGCCGCTGTTTACCGCGCGAAGAAATGGTGGACCGGGTTAAGCGTTATGCGGAAAAGCTGGAAATCGGCCACCTGCTGTCCAAACATCCCGCGGAATTGTCGGGAGGTCAGAAGCAGCGGGTTGCGGTAGCGGCTATTTTGGCGATGGAACCCGGGATCGTCATCTTTGACGAATCATCATCCATGCTGGACGAGAAAGCCCGTGGAGAACTGCTCGATATCGTGAGCGAGATGAAGCAAAGCGGAAAATACACGATTATCTCCATTACGCATGATGCGGAGGAGATTATGGCTTCGGACCGGGCGATCGTGCTCCGGGATGGGGGAATAGCGGCTGACTTGAAGCCGTGGGATTTATTTCAAAACGGGGAGCTGCTGGACTCCTGCCGCCTGATTGCTCCTTACCGGGTCCGGTTAGCCTTGGAACTCGGCAAGCAAGGCATTCAAGTGCCGCTTGACCGCTCCGGAGAGGAGGTGGCGGATGCGTTATGGCAATATGTTTCGAGCAAGTAAGCTACGCTTATGACGAGCGCAGTCTTTGGCGCCACAGTGCGCTGGAGGAGGTCAACTTGGAGCTGGGCAAGGGCGCATTTGCGGCAATTGCCGGATCGACAGGTTCCGGGAAGTCCACTTTGCTGCAGCATTTTAACGGCATTTTGAAGCCGACCAGCGGAAAAGTAAGGGTGCTTGATTTCACGTTGGAAGCCGGCGCAAAACAGCCGCCGTTACGTGAACTTCGGCGGCGCGTGGGCCTGGTATTCCAGTTTCCCGAGCAGCAGCTATTTGAAGATACGGTGGAGAAGGATTTATGTTTCGGGCCGCTAAATTTCGGGATGACCCCGGCGGAAGCAAAGGATCGGGCCAGCAAGGCGCTTGAGATGGTCGGGCTGGACGATTCGTTTTTGCCGCGCAATCCGTTTCATTTAAGCGGAGGTCAAATGCGCAAAGTAGCCATAGCCTCGGTTTTGGCGATGAACCCGGACGTGATCGCGCTCGATGAGCCGACCGCGACGCTGGATCCGCAAAGCCGGGCCGAATTGGCCGTGCTGTTATCCCGGCTGCAGCGGGAACAAGGCAAGACGGTAATCGTCGTCACCCACCGCATGGAAGAGATGCTTCCCTATGTAAATACTTGGATTCTAATGAAGGACGGAGCCAAAGTATTCCAGGGTCCTGCTGCCGGGCTGGTACGTGAGGCGGGCAGGCTTGAAAAGGAATTCGGGCTTGCGGTTCCGGCCTGTATTACGACCTGGAACGAAATCGCGGCACGGTTTGGCCTGGAAGCTGAGGAACCGTGCCTGACGCCCGAGACTTTGGCCGGGCGGGTAGCAGGGCTGCTGGATGAACGTAAGCAAGGCATCAAGAGGGATGGGAGCGGATAACGATGCGGAACAAATTGCTGTTCGGACGGAGCATCGATACCGGTTCATGGGTCCACAGCGTGGACCCGCGTGCCAAGCTGACCGGCATGGTCCTCTATCTGGTTGCCATTGTAATCGTTGGCTCCTGGCTGGCGTTGAGCATCGCCGCCGCTTTCTCGCTGGCGTATATGGCTGCGACCAAAATTCCTCTCAAGTATTATGCCAAGGCGGCCAAGCCGCTTTGGGTGCTGATGGTGTTTATTTTTGTGGTCCAATGCCTGACGGTGAAACAGGGGAACGTGCTCTGGCATGTGGGCTCCTGGGGTCTCTATACCGGAGGTTTAAGCAGCGGGTTGATTGCCGCCTCGAGGATGGCGCTGCTGGTTTCTTTTACAGCGATCCTGACGTTTACTACGACACCGGGATTGCTTAACCAGGGCCTCGCCGGAGTGCTAGCGCCGCTTCGAAAGATCGGAATTTCAGCGCAGCGCCTGACGCTCATGATGAGCATCGCGCTGCGGTTTATCCCGACGATTTTGGATGAAACCCACAAAATATTAAAAGCCCAGGCCGCGCGTGGAGCGGATCTCAAAGAGATGCCTTGGAAGGAAAAGGGGAAAATGCTCGTTTCGTTGCTGGTTCCGGTTACGGTCAGTGCCTTCCGCCGCGCGGAAGAACTCGTTCTGTCCATGGAGTCCCGCGGCTATATCATAGGCGCCCCGCGTTCGGAGTATCACTTGCTGGGCTGGAGGCTTCGGGATACCTGGTTTGTATTGTCCTATGTCGTACTTGTTGCGGTTGTGCTGATGCTTAGATTGAACTGGAGTTAAAGATGCGAGGCGACTTTTTTACACAGGTATATTTCACTGCCAACGCAGTTTCATCGTAATCCAAGTTCAATCATTTTAAGCAAATTTATATAGACCGCTTATAAAGCGGGAAAATGGAGGAGGGGAACACTGTGGCACGCTATTTTAACGGAAAAGAAGTCGAGCTGCTTGCACCGGTGGGAACGTTTGAGATTTTTAAAGAGGTAATCAAGGCGAACTGTGATGCCGTTTATTTCGGCGGACCTAGCCTGAATATGCGGCTTATGCGCAAGGGGTACAATTTTACGCTGGAAGAGATTACTGAGGCGGTAAAAATTGCTCATTCCCTGGGAAAAAAAGCTTACGTAACGGTTAACAACCTGTTAAATGAAGGAGAAATCGAGGAGGCGGCAACTTATCTCCGGTTTCTCGAAGAGGCGGCACCCGACGCGATCATCGTGCAGGATTTTGCTGTGCTCGCTTTGATCAAACAGCTGGATTTGAAGATTCCGGTGCACTCCTCGGTCATGATGAATGTACATAACGTGGAGATGGTCAAGGCGCTTCAAGAGATGGGGGTAACCCGCGTCGTGACATCCCGGGAAATGGATTTGCACACAACCCGCTATTTGCAGGCCGCTACCGGAATGGAACTGGAGTATTTTATCCATGGCGATATGTGCTCGGTTCACGGGGCGAACTGCTACTTCAGTTCCCTTGTGTTCGGGATGAGCAGCAACCGTGGGAAATGCCTGAAACCGTGCCGCTGGGATTACCGCATCAAGAAAGACGGCAATGTCTATCCTTCCGAATACCCGCTGGCCGTAAAAGATATGTTCATGTACGAGCATATCCCGGAATTGATTCATGGTGGGATCACGTCCTTTAAAATTGAAGGGCGCATGCGGGACAAGGAATTCGTCGTCATGCTGGTGAATGCTTACGGCGATGCGATCGACCGCTATATCAACGATCCTGCCGGTTTTGAACGCAGCAAGGACACGGAATTGCTTTATCAGAACCGCAAGCGCGATTTTTCAACGGCATATGCTTTTGGGCGTCCGGGTCTGTCGAACATCAACAAACGGTACGAGGGAACCGGCAAATTTTACAGCACGGGCAAAGTGTTCAGCACTCCGACCGAAGAGCGGGAACTGGGCGTGAAACGGCTTGATGAAATCCAGGGGGAATTGTCCGGCGCCGGGAACAAGAATGCGGTGGCCGTACCCGAAATCTCGGTACATGTGAATAACTTGAAGCAAGCCAAGGCCGCGCTGGAAGCTGGTGCCGACCATATCTATTTGTCGGGCGATGTCTTTGAGCCGGATCGTCCTTTTACCAAGGCTGAGATTTTGGAACTCGCGGCGGTCAAAGGCACGGCAAAGCTCTACGTGTGCGTGCCGCGGATGATGACGGAGCTGCAATTCGATATCTATGATGCGCTGTTGTCCGGGGAACGTCTGCCAATCGACGGTGTGATGGTGACCGATTTGGGCGCCGTACGCAAATTCGCGGGTAAAGGCTATCCGCTGGTGGGCGATTTCAATCTGAACGTTTATAATCGGCTGTCCGCCGGTTTCTATAAGGAGCTTGGCTTGGAGCGTATGACGGCATCGCTGGAGCTGCCGCTGCTGGACTTTACGGCATTGCTTGCGAATTCGCCAAGTCCGCTGGAAGCGATTGTCCACGGGTCACCGGCGCTGATGTACATGGAGCACGACCTGCATGAAAATGCGGAGGTCTTTGAGCCGATTGGTGAAGAGGACAATCATTTCGTAGACAACAGCGTGCTTGTGCTGATGACGGATAAAGGCGAAAATCCGGTTTACCGGGACGCCTACGGACGCAACCATTTAACTTTGGCTAAAGAGCTTTGCCTTCTGCCGCTCGTGAAAGAGTTGAAGGAAGCCGGATTGTCCGTCTTCCGGATTGAAGGGGCGACCTACAAGCCGGAACAACTCCGTCAGATCGTCGCCACCTATAAAACCGCGCTAAACGAGCCGGAGACAGCGGTTGAGCTGTTCGCAGGCCTGGCGCCGGTATATGCCGGTTACACGCTGGGTGCGCTGCAGTTTGACGGCGGCGCAGCGGCGGGTGTCGGCGGTGCCGGTGCCGGTAGCGCAGAGGAGGACGCCGCTACAGGCGAGCCCGCCGACAAGGACTCAAGCCTGCAAGCGCCCGTGAGCACGGGCGTGTAGGCCGGGTTAAGACGTTGGAGAAGTCTAAGGGGCTTCGGAAAACGAGGCTGAGGCGCTGGGGAAGCAGATGAGCTTTAGCAAACGAGGCTGGAGTCGCATTGGAAGAGTCGGTTTGAGGCCTTTGATTGGCTTGATAGCCTATGTGGGGCGACGAGGCGAGATAGCCTTGCCGCCTGACGCAAAAATAACTGGAAAATCTCCAGTTATTTTTGCAATAATTTATCGTTTTGTATATTTAACCGTAAAACATCCAGTTAATTTGTGCAGTTACAGCAGGATTCGCAGAATTAGGGATAGTTAGCTGGAGGTATTCCAGTTAATGTGAAAATCAGGTCCTACCGAAGAGAATTAACTGTAGGAAATCCAGTTATTTTTAATATGTTGAAGAGGACAATTGAACAAAGCCATGAGAGGGGCGGTAAAAATGGAAAACTATATCGGACCGGAGGGCGTGCTGGCCAAGCGTCGGCAATACTTCTACCCGTGTACCAGTCATTTCTACCGGAATCCGCCGCAGTTGGTCAAAGGCGAGATGCAATATTTGTACGGGCATGACGGTACTTGTTACACGGACTTTTTCGCCGGGGTTTCCGTGGTTGCCAGCGGGCACTGCAATCCGGAAATCGTGGAGCGGACGGTTGAGCAACTAAAAACGCTGCAACATACTTGCACGATTTATTTGACCCAGCCGAATGTCGATCTGGCGGAACGGCTGGCGGGGGTCATGCCCGGCGGCCTTAGCCGGACATTCTTTGTAAACAGCGGCTCGGAGGCCAACGAAGGCGCGCTGCTGCTCGCCCGGCTTCATACCGGGCGGAAGGGCTTCCTCGCGCTGGAGCAGGGCCTGCACGGCCGCACGTACTTGACGATGAGCGTCACGGGCCTGCGGATGTGGCGCTCCGATCCGCAGCTTGCGGAGCCGGGCAAGGATGCGGAGGACGTGACGTTCATTCCGCAGCCTTATGAACGCGGAATGAGCGGGGATGAAGCGGCACGCCGCTCCATCGATGCCCTGAAGGCGGTGCTGGCGGAGAAGGGCGGCGAGATCGCTGCCATGATCGCGGAGCCGATCCAGGGCAACGGGGGCATGATCGTGCCGCCGGATTGGTATTTCCCTGAAGTGAAGGCGCTGCTGGAGCAGTACGGAGTGCTGCTCATCGCCGATGAAATTCAGACCGGCTTCGGCCGCACCGGCCGCATGTTCGCCATGGACCGTTGGGGCGTCACGCCCGACATCCTGACCATGGCGAAAGCCCTCGGGAGCGGCGTGCCCGTGGCCGCGTTCGCCTCGACGGACGATATTGCCGCCAGCTTCACGAGGCCTTCGGCCTCCACGTTCGGCGGCAATCCGGTCTCGTCCGTCACCGCGCTTGCGGTGCTCGATTACATCGAAGCCCACCGCCTGCCCGAGCGTGCTGAGCACCTTGGCGGCCTGCTGCTCGCCGGGCTTCAAGCCCTCGCCGCCCGCTATCCGCAGCTTGTCTCTGACGTGCGCGGCGCCGGCCTGATGATCGGCGCGGAGCTATACGCGGACGATAGCGAACGCGGGGCCCGTCTGGTCGACGACGTGCTCGAGGAGATGAAGGACCGCGGATTCATCATCGGTAAAAACGGCGTGGGCCGCAACGTATTGGCTTTTCAACCTCCGCTTGTCATTACGGAGGAGGATATTGCCGAAATGCTTGCCGCCCTCGATCAGGCGTTGAATTCCGTGCATGAAGCCATAGGGGGGAACGAACATGGAGTACGCGCGTAAGGTCGGTGCCAAGATCAGGATGTACAGCGAACTGGTGATGTTCTCGCATACGTTATTTTCGCTGCCCTTTGCGGTAATCTCGATGATCTGGGCCGCAGAGGGGTTCCCGTCCTGGCGGGTGATGCTGTGGGGGCTGATCGCGCTTATCGGCGCACGCAACGGGGCAAACGCATTTAACCGCGTGGTGGACCGCACTTTTGATGCACAAAACCCGCGAACGGCACATCGTCATCTTCCGCGGATGCTGCTCGGCGAGAAAGAAGTGCTCCTGTTCGTAGTCGTTAACTATGCGATTTTCATCTTTGCGGCAGCGATGCTGAATCCGCTGTGCTTTATTTTATCGCCGGTGGCTATCTTCCTGATCTCATCTTACTCCTATACGAAGCGATTCACTTATATGAGCCATTTATATCTGGGATTCACTATAGCATCGGCGCCGATAGGAGCCTGGTTCGCCGTTACCGGCCAGTTTGCCTTCACGCCTTTCATTCTCGGCACGATCGTGATGCTGTGGATTGCGGGTTTCGATATCATTTACGGGTCCCAGGACATTGAGTTCGACAAGAATCATGGACTATGGTCCGTTCCCAGCATTTTCGGCTTAAAAAACGGTCTTCGGATCGCCGCAGGTCTTCATTTGATTATGGTGCTGCTGCTGATCACGCTGATCCCGATCCGTCACCTGGGCTGGTTATACATTGCCGGGATCGCCATTTCCATTTTGCTGCTGATGATGGAGCACAAAATGATCAAGCCGTCGAATCGAAAAGTAATGAGCGTGGCTTCCTACAATTTAAATCAGGTAATCAGCATGGTGATCTTGTTTTTCACCCTTGGCGATTTCTTTCTGACCTAAAAGTTACCGATCAAAAGCGCGGCAGTCCGGAGACGAAACCTGTTCTCTGTCGACAGCCGTGCTTTTTTAGTTTCATCCGAATCTAACGGACATAGGGGACGTTAACTCTGACAATTTACCGGTTTTTTGAATTTAACGGACACCATAGACCTTAATAGGTCAGGTTCGCTTCGATTCGCGTCATATTTAGAAAAATAAGGTCCACCATGTCCGTTAGGATCGCGAAACTACCGATTCTTTGCAAATAACGTCTCCAGTGTCCGTTAGAAGTAATCGGATGCCTGTTGGGAATTGGCGGTTCGCTCGAAATATTCCCGTGAGGAAACTTTGCGGTGTTTTGCTGGACTGAGCCAGGGCTTGAGGGCACGATATTTTAGGCGGAATGAAAGTTGGGGTTGCTGTAGGTAAATCTATACCAAGAATGTCTAGGGAACGAAGGAAGGTTGGTGGAATGTAGGGAGTTTGTATATTCGGTGTACGGAGGGTAGACGCAGTAAAAAGCAGAAGACAAATAATCGCCCCACCCGTTCAAGGAGCGGGGAGGGCGATTCGGTTCAGGCTGCGGAACAGCAAGGCAACGATCGGCAGGCTTCGCCAGGCCGCTTAGTTGTCGCGGCCGCCGAAATAGTTCAGCAGCGCCTGCAGATCGCGGTGCGCGGGATAGCGGCTTAACCGGGAAATGATGTCCTGGGCTTCGTCCAGATAACGGGCGCTCAGATTTTCGCTTTCTTTGAGTGCGCCGGATTGCTGGATGGCCGCGATGACTTCATCCGTAATCGCGGGAGGCGTATCAGCCGTAATGGCCCGGATGGAAGGGGCCAGTCTTTCGTTCCGTAAAGCATAAAGGACAGGGAGGGTGACCTGCCCCTTACGCAGGTCGCTGCCGGCGGGTTTGCCGAGCTTCTCCGCGGACTGGGTGAAGTCAAGGATGTCGTCGCGGATTTGGAACGCAATGCCAAGCTTTTCTCCAAAGGAGTAAAGCAGATCCGCCACGCTCTCATCCGCTCCTGCGGATTGGGCGCCGATCTTTAAGCAGGTGGCCATCAACTGGGCTGTTTTATTTTTGGACTTCTCCAGGTATCCCTCCAGGGTGACCTCATAATCGAAGAGATGGGACAACTGTTGGTATTCCCCTAAACAAAGCTGCGTAGTTGCGAGGGAAGAAAGATCGTATACGTATCGCTCTCTGTCTGCGGAATAAGCTGAGATCAGTTCGATAACCCTGGCGGACATATAATTGCCGACATGTAAGGCACCATTCACGCCAAGCTTGATGTGGAGGGCTTTCTGCCCGCGGCGGACCGGAGAGTCGTCGATAATGTCATCATGAATCAGGGAGGCGGCATGGATGAATTCCGCAGCGGCAGCGAGTCGCCATGTTTTGCGTTCATCGGGAGACGGGCCGAAGCGGCTGCCGACGATGACCATAAGGGGCCGGACTCTCTTGCCTCCGGAACGGACCAGGTCGAGTATGCTCTTGACGAGCTCGGAAGAACGGGGAACATCCTTGTCATACTTAACCATGTTTTCGATTTCCCGGTCGACGGACCGGAGCGAGATACCTAGTGCATCGTCCAGCTTGATCTTCATGGAAATACCCTCCTTGTTCATGTTGATGGCTTGCAGCAGGCAGGGGCGGTTTCCGTTTCATGGCGGGTTTGATAAGTGCAGCTATCATTTATGAAAAAGTGAAAAGATCACAAATGACAACGAATGGATTTACGCGAATTTACAAGGTCTGACGCCATGTGAACGAATGTAGTTTTATATAGCCCGGCTCTGCCGGGAAGGATTGTTTTCAAGCTGCAAAAACAATTCCCAGCCTTTGAGCAAGCGTTCGTCTTCCGATTTACCGCTGGCCCGTTTGATTTGAATCTGCTTGATGACGGGAGCCAAATGGATGAGAAGATCGATCTCTTGCCATCCCAGACAAAGTTGGAGATAAAAGCTGTATAAATAGTCGCCGTCCAGCACCTTGCGGGTAAGAACTTCTCCGCTGTCGGATGATTCACAGTCACCGTGGCGCTGAAGGGCGAGCTTGATTGCGATGTAAATGGACAAGAGGCGCAGCCGGCGGATCGCTGGCATGTCGTATTGCTCCAATAGAAAGATAAAAGGCCGTACATCCTGATCGGAAATCGTTACCCGAATGCCGGTTTCGGGGGATAGCTCGCTTTGCAACAAGTGACAGGCGTCTTGGATGAGCTCATAGTTCATAAGGGCACACTCCTCGGCTGAAATGCCGCGATAGTTAAAATCTTAGGTAATATAGTAAAAATTAGAGTAATGCGCGGCTACGCACATTACTCTGTTTGCAATCAGTTACAATACTTAATGTTTCGTCTATAACGCTATTCGGTGTATAAATACCATCTTCGCACAAGCGGGATTCTCTTCCATTGTTTCTTGAGCCAAGGCAGAACATAATAGTCGAGGCCGAACGCGCTGCCCGAACCGCCAATTAATGCGACGCCTGCGGTCATGTACCAGATCATTTCCGTCGAAGCCATGCTGGACGACCAGATCATGATGCCTAGCGCCACGGTGGCTGCGGAAGCTACGGCTGTGAACAGTCCGACGATAATCATGATGCCGAGGGCGATTTCCATGAAGACCATGAAGAACTGGAACACGGTGGCCAAAGCTGTAAATCCGCCGTCCGAGGAATAGAAGAAGATATCCATAAACCAGTTGACGATGCTCTTAACGAATCCTGGCACCGGTAAAGCAGTAACCGCTGTAGAAGCACTTTCTACGGCCGAAGCTGCGGTTTGCGCATCTACGGCTTGCGTTACGTTCGTAGCTGCTTCACTGGCTGCGGAGACAGCGTCACCCGCATTCGGATTAGCCGGAATCAGGAAGATATTCGATGGATCCTTGAAGATCTTCGGCAGTTTATCCAGACCTTCTTCCAGCCATTTGTATCCGACGAAGACGCGGAGCGGAAGGAGCCAGAAGTTAGGAGAACGTTTGGCGAAATGTCCGCCGACAAAGCTTCTCCGGTTGTTTACATGGAAGAATTCGTGCATCATGTAAGTCCAGACTTTGGCGAAGCCTGCTACCGTAAACAGGTAGTACATATTAATCAAGTGCTTGGAGAACATCGCCATAAAACCGGTGAGCATGAACATCTTGTTCGGCAGACCCACGTTGGCGACGCCGTACCGGCTGCCGATACATACCATCGTACCGTGGAAGCCCGGTTTGTAGGATTTCTTAGGTTTGTTATGAATATCGGCATGAATGTTATGAGCAATCAATGGGCCGGCTTGTTCGGCGTTTTCTACCATTTGCGGTACAGGACGAGTTTCGCCCTCCGGAATGAAGAAAATGTTGTCGCCTACGATGTAAACATTTTCGTGATCGACGCTTTGCAGCTTGTCGTTCGTAACGATCCGTTTACGGCCTTCTTGTTTCACATCCAGCTTGCCTACCAGTTCGGAACCTTCAACGCCTGCGGTCCATACTACGGTATCCGCTTCGAGTTCTTTGTCCCCGAGTACGACGCCGGTAGGGGTTACGCCGGTAATTTTGGCGCTGGTGATGATTTCGACATTCATTTTGTGAAGACGTTTTGCTGCTTTTTCAATCAGTTTGTCAGGCAAGATCGGCAAAATTTTCGGTGCCATATCTGCCACGACGAGACGAACCTCACTAGGATCAATGAAGAATTCCTTGCAGAGTTCGTCGCGGAACTCCGCCATTTCGCCGACCAGTTCGACACCGGTAAAACCGGCCCCTACGACGACGAAGGACAACATCTTCCGGCGTTTGGCCGGATTGGTCTCTTTCGCTGCCAGCCCGAACTTGTTACGGATCTGTTCTTTCAGGCGAACGGCATCTTCATAGGACCAAAGGGTCAGGGAATGCTCCTCGGCGCCCGGAATGCCAAAGAAGGTTGGCTTACAACCGGTACCGATGACCAGGTAATCGTACTTATAAGTGTTTTTCTCGGAACGAAGTTGTTTGGAAGCGAAATCGATTTGATCGATCGAGTCCAATACGACATCTACTTTTTGACCGGCGAATATCTTCTTTAATTCGATCTTGATGGAATCTTCCGGTGCGCGGTTGGCTGCGACTTCGTGAAGCTCAGTCAAAAGAGTGTGGTAAGGATTGCGGTCAATCAGCGTGATTTCTACGTCTTTATCTTTTTTGAACAGTTTGGCCAGGTGCTTGGAAGTAACGACACCGCCATAACCGCCGCCTAGGACGACTATCTTTTTCAAGAGACTCACCTTCTTGTAATAGGGTGTAATCATGAAGCAATGATGTTAAATTATTTCGCTTGTTCGAGAGCCTTGGTTACCAGATCAAAGTAGGATTTCAAGCTGATCGTTACGCCCGAAATAGCGTCTGTCTTACCTTCTTCATTGAAAGTGAGCGAAGCAGGGTCTTGTTTTTCAACCAGATAGGTCTCGGCAGTGGCTGCTTCTTCATGCCATTCGGCTAACGATCCGCCATTGGCTTTCATGCCGTATTTGCCGTCGATGGAGTTTTGTTTCTTGTCTTCGCCGGCTTCGTTCACGCCGCTGAAGTTAACTTTAACGATTTTGCCTGCTGCGATGACTACGTCCGCAGTTTCTTTCCAGCCGGAATGCTCGTCGAATTTGTCGCCTTCGGCATGATAAGTTCCGTCTTTATAAGTTCCAGCTTCAACCGGACCAGCAGTCAACGCTTTGTCGGCCAAGTCGAAGAATTCATTCACGTGCACGGAAACACCGCTGATTGCATCGGTCTTGCCTTCTTCGTTCAGTGTGATGTCTTTCGGGTCTTGTTTCTCAATCAGGTATTGCTCTGTTTTTTCGGCTTGCTCATGCCATTCGGAAGAAGCGCCGCCGGCTTTCATGCCGTATTTTCCTTCTTTGGAATAAGTCACTTTGTCTACGCCAACGGTAGCATTGATTCCGTTCCATTTAGCTTCCGTGATTTTGCCTCCGGAAACCGTCAGAGTAACATAATATTGCCATCCTGTTTTTGCGTCCGGTTCGCCTTGAGCATAGTAAACGCCGTCTTGATACTTGCCTTCTTCTGCCGGTTTATTCGTGCTGCTGTTAGCACTGTTGTTTGCACTGTTCTCAGCAGGGGTGTTAGCCGGTGCAGCGTTATTTCCATCCTTGTCGGAACCGCAGCCAGCAAGCAAACCTATCAGTAATGCACTGCACAGTAGAATAGATGCCTTTTTCATGATAGATGACCTCCAGATAAGTAATAAAATATATATATTAAAATGTGAAGACATTTTAATAACGAAAAGAGGGAAAGATGGCGCCATTACGGGTTTTTCAAGACTTGAGAGGAGTCCGAAAACCTTTGTTCGATGGAATTTTAGCATATATGCATATGGGTTAATGTGAAAAATATCACTTAGTGTGTGACATAAAACAACCCCGATAAGCCCGGCAGGCAAAGCACTGCGCGAAATATCGGGGTTGGAAGCGGTACCTTAATTTATAATAATTTTTTTTAAAATTTTTAATTTATTTTTTAGAGGGAAATTTAGGACTTTCCGGTGTGCCGGGTATTAACTCTACATCGGGAACTACTGGGGCATTAGCAGAATCATGGAAGCTGAAAATAGTCTTGATTTTCTCCCGCTGGGCTTTGGGGCCGAGAATATAGAGTGTATCTCCTTCTTCAATTATAGTGTTGCCGCGGGGAGTGACGATCTGCTCGCCGCGGATGACCGCAGTGACCAGGACCTCTTTGGGAAGATCCAACTCTTGCAATTCTTTGCCGATGATTTTCATTCCCGCATGGATATGAAGATGGTTGATTTCCGATTTGGTCTTGCCCAGCGCCACAAGTTCCAGCAGGGAATGAGACTGAGTCCCGCTTTCTCCCGCTAATCCGAGCTTTTCGGCCAGAGGTGAAATGGTAGCCCCCTGGATGATGGCCGAGGTGAGGATGACGAAGAAGACCACATTAAAGAACAGGGGTCCGTTGGGGAGCCCGCTCATCAATGGATAGGTTGCGAGTACGATCGGGACGGCGCCGCGAAGTCCGGCCCAGGAAATTAACGTTTTTTCTTTAAATGAAAATTTTGCGAATAGCAGGCTCACATAAACCCCGATGGGGCGCGCCACCAGCATTAGCACCATGGACAAGGCAACCCCCGGAAGCATAATCCCCGGCAATTCGGCCGGAAATACGAGCAGACCGAGCAGGGTAAACATCGTGATCTGCATAATCCAGCCGAATCCCTTGTTAAATTGCAGGATCGACTGGCGATAGGTCAGATCTGAATTTCCTAACACCAGTGCCATCACATATACCGCTAGCAATCCGCTACCGTGGATAACCGCGGTGACGCCGTAAGTCAGAATGGCAAAAGCAACGGCAATAACCGGGTAAAGCCCGGAAGAATCAAAATTAATATTATTGATAACCTTGACGGCGAGCCA
The DNA here is from genome assembly GCF_003337355.1 of Fontibacillus phaseoli. Classification (GTDB taxonomy): domain Bacteria; phylum Bacillota; class Bacilli; order Paenibacillales; family Paenibacillaceae; genus Fontibacillus; species Fontibacillus phaseoli. Next base: position 40,513 of record NZ_QPJW01000020.1, read on the forward strand.
CCCGAAAACCAGTCCAAACAGTAGTCCAAGGCCCATTTCCAGAAAAAACGAGAGAATGAGCAACAGCAGATCGTGATCGGAGTGCCCGATCCATTCAATTAAAGATACTGTGAGGAAAACCGCCATGGGGTCATTGCTGCCCGACTCGGCCTCCAGCGTGGATGTAATGCGTTCCTTGATATTTTTGCCGCCAAGAACGGAAAAAACCGCAGCGGCGTCGGTGGAACCGACAATCGCTCCGAAGAGAAGACCCTCCTCCAACGAAACTCCCAAAATGTATACGGCACTGATGCCAATGACCGCCGTTGTTAGCACGACGCCGAGTGTAGCCAATGATAACGCGCTTGAAATAACCGGTTTGATCGTGTTGTATTTAGTCTGCATTCCGCCTTCAAAAAGAATAACGATCAAAGCAAAGGTCCCTACCAATTGAGTGATAAAGAAATTGTCAAAATAAATAAATCGGCTGAGCAGCATGCCGACCGCGATAAAAAAAACCAGCGCAGGCAATCCGAAGCGGCTGGAGAATTTGGTGGCGAATACGCCGATCAGGAGTAAGCTGGCCAGCAGGATAATGATCGAGTCGGTGAGTGTTGTTAAGTCCATAGCTTTCCCCCTATTCAAATTTTATTCTTATGAATTATTATACAAATTATTGGAGCTTGCCAACAAATCGAGGACTGTAAAATTTTCCTGATTCTGCCGATAATGAAGTAAGGTGCGGTTTGTTCTACAAAACGCGAGATGGAAGGAATGACTATTCCCTTGACGGTATACAAGACATTTATTTCTCGCTTGAAGCTAAATTATGCAGCGGGGACGCTGCTTGCGGTTATCGCGCTAGGGAGCCTGATGATCTTCGCTCCGCTGGATCTTCCCAGGGAACAATACGTATGGCTTATCGGTGTGCTCGTTCTGTCGCTTTGCATAATGTTTACGCTGGAATGGATCGTTTTTTCATTACAGATCCGGCCGATCAGAAATTGCTTCTTGGCCGAGGTCGACAATTTCTCTACCCTGCAGAATGTATACATAAGGACGCATAGATTACCCGCTTTGGCCGTAAAGCGCATCCTGGGCCCGCATTTATTCGGTTTGCTGCTGCCTGCGACGATTCTGTCTATATGGCTCATTTATATTGGGAAATTGTCCATTCCCTACTATTATGTACTGCTTGCTTCCTTGGGAGTGGTATTGGTTGCAGGCATGCACGCCTTGATCGAATTTTATATGACCTCCTGCACCATCCGGCCCATTCTGCTCGAACTGAGCGGCTGGTCACTGCGTCTGTTCGGTAAAGAATTGACCCTTGGAGGAAGGGTTTTGATTTCGATCCGCCGCAAGCTGAAATGGAGTTTTTTTCTGATCGGGGCTTTCCCGCTTTTGCTCTACAGCTTGGCCGTTCAGTTTAGAATGGACGATTGGAGCGCCGCCGGTACTTGGCAGTGGGCCGTCTTAATCCTTCTGATAGGTTTAGGTTTTTCCTTTATCGGCTCATGGCTGCTTACCCGGGAAACCGTACTGCCGATCCAGCATCTTTACGAAAAGATGGCCGAAGTAAAAGTAGGTTATCTGCGAAATGGTGCCAGCGATTTATTCTCCGATGAATTTTCGCGGCTGGTTTCGGGATTCAATCACATGCTTCGCGGCATTAAAATACAGGCGGAGCGTAACAATCAACTGCTGGAGAGTTATTTCGCAACGTTAGCGGCGGCGTTGGACGCCCGTGATCCTTATACGGCTGGTCATTCTTTGAGGGTAGCGGAATATGCGGTCGGCATAGGCTTGCTGGCCAAGCTTCCGGAAGAGGAGATCCATGATTTGAGAAAATCGGCGCTTCTGCATGATATCGGCAAGATCGGAATCCGGGATGCGGTATTGCTAAAAGAAGGCCGTCTGACCGAAGAGGAATGGGAGCAGATCAAACAACATCCGGTGCTCGGCGAGGCCATTCTGAAACAGATTGAACCGGCTGATGCCATGGCCCCTTTCTTGCCGGGCGTGCGGTCTCATCACGAACGCTATGACGGAAAAGGATATCCGGACGGATTGCAGGGCGAAGATATTCCGCTGTTCGGACGGATTATCGCTGTGGCGGACGCCTTTGACGCCATGACTTCGGACCGGCCATACCGGAAGGGGCTGGATGAGCAACAGGCGATATCGATTTTGGAGGAAGGGCGAGGAACCCAGTGGGATCCTCATATTGCGCAGTTATTTGTTGATTCTTATTGGGAAAATAGAGAAAAAAAACAAGCTCCGTAATCTTACGGGGCTTGTTTTGTTAATCGGAGCTTTCCATACGCCGGCACATAATCTAAGGGAAGTACGATCCCCCAGTCGGACGGCTTGCGGTTCAAATCAGGCGCCGAAGGGTATTTACAACTTATACGGAAAAGTTTTTGCTGCTCAAACAGCCTTTGAGATAATTTTGTGAAAAAAGGAGTTGGCCAGAGATGGATCACAACGTATTTAAAGGAAAATGGAACCAGGTTAAAGGGGAAGCGAAGAAGCAATGGGGCAAGTTAACGGACGACGATTTGGACGTCATCGATGGTGAAAAGGACAAATTGGTAGGCAAGCTGCAGGAACGTTACGGACACACCAAGGATGCCGCTGAGCGTGAGTATAATGATTGGGCCCGTAGCCGCGAATAACCAACATCTTCTTGTCTTAACACAATGGAGGCGGAAGCGACATGTATGTTTCCCGCATAGTAACCGGAAGGATCATCGAAATGCGGGGAGATAGTGTGGTAACGGTCCAAGGAGATACGGTTGCCACCTACAATCTCCGCTACTACACGCTCAGGGACCCGGAACTTGAACTTGAGTTCCTTGCGGAAACCGAGCTCAGTCCCGAACCGGGGAGATTCGTGAACCGTTGGAAACACTGGAGGCAGAGAAATAGTGGCATTGCGGATCTTCCTTGGTCGTTATTTTGGAAAAAAGACGCGAATCGCATCTGATTTGCGTCTTTTTTTGCGAAAAAATGAAATTTCCCAAAAAAATGCAAATCGGCTCATTTTCGGGAACTCCGCTTGTGTTAGAATGAGAATAGACTAGGAAGCATGACTGACCTACGGGAGTGAGCATATGGGCTTTGGCAAGATGTTTTTGCTCAATTTGGGATTGTTGATCACCGTTGCCTATTTGGCCAATGTAATATATAAATATGCTTTTACCAAAATATCTTTCAGAATGAACTATATTTTATCGGTAGTTCTGTTCATTTTCGCCGGATGGATCTGCATGAAGTTCGGATTTCAGTTAAGCGACAACGTTATTTTTGATCTGCGAATCGTGCCTCTGATTATCGCATCGGCCGTTTATGCCCAGCCGTTCACGCTCTTGATCATCGGGGTTGGCATCGGTCTGGCAAGATTGACCCTTGGCGTGAATGATGCCGCTATTGCCGGACTAATCAATTTATCGATATTGGGAGTCGTATGCGCCGGTCTGAATATCTGGATGAGACGAAGCAAATACCGGCTTGCGGTAAAAGGGCTTATAACGATTGCTATTGTGAATGTAATTAACACGATTAACATCTCGGTGTTCGGGGTGATTCCGGTAAAAACATACATGCTGGAGATCATGCCGATCACGCTGCCGCTGACCTTGGTGCTTAGCGCGGCGTTTGCGCTGATTCTGTGGGACTTCCAGCTCGAACGGAGACAGACGCTGGAGCTTAAACATGCCAATGAATTGCTGCGGAAGCAGACGGAGGAACTTCGAACGGCAAAAATCGTGCTGGAAGAGCGGGCCAGGCAGCTTGCTCAGGCATCGCAGTATAAGTCGGAATTTTTGGCAAATATGTCGCATGAGTTAAGGACGCCGTTAAACAGCATCATCAATCTGGCTCAGATCATATCGGAAAACGAGTCCGGGGACGGAGAAGAAGCCGATGAGGATACGCCGAATTACGGGATGATCATTTATAAGTCGGGACAAGATCTGCTTGGGTTAATCAATGACGTTTTGGATTTCTCCAAGGTTGAAGCGGGTAAGCTGGAAGTCATCCAGGAAGAGGTCGTCATTGCGGAAATGGCGCAAATAATGGAAATGCATTTTGAGCACGCGGCAAACCAGAAAGAAATCAATTTTGAAATCCGGATTGAGAGCGGGTTGCCATGCACGATTCTTTCCGATGCCCAGCGGATCGGACAAATCTTGCGTAATTTGTTGTCCAATGCGTTTAAGTTTACTCACCGCGGACAAATCAAGCTGGAAATCCGGAAAGCGGGGTTTGAGGATATGCAGCGGGGAGAATGGATTATCTTTGCCGTGACGGACACCGGAATCGGGATACCCGAGGATAAGCACACGACGATTTTTGAGGCTTTCCGTCAGGCCGATGGCTCCATCAGCCGGAAATACGGGGGGACGGGTCTTGGACTGCCGATCAGCAGAGACCTGGCCCGCTTGCTTGGCGGCTTCATCCGGCTTCAGAGCAAGGAGGGGCTGGGGAGTACCTTCTCTTTGTATTTGCCGTTGACTCCGGATCTAAGAGGGAATGAACCGCCGGCGCCGGTCCGGGAAAAAGCGATGCGGTTGCTTTAGGCGGGCGTTACTAGCTACAATATAAAGAAACTCTAAAAAACGAGGGATAGCGATGACGAAACAAGTTATATCTACAACGGCTGCACCGGGTGCAATCGGACCTTATTCACAGGCCGTACAAGTCGGCGAGCATGTATTTACTTCCGGACAGCTTGGCCTCATTCCCGAAACCGGGGAACTGGCCAAAGGAATACAGGAGCAGACGACTCAAGCGCTGCGCAATGTGAGTGCCATCCTGGAAGCGGCAGGAACCGGGCTGGACAAAGTCGTAAAAACCACGGTGTTTCTGCAGGATATGAACGATTTTGCCAAAGTGAATGAAATTTACGGCAGCTTTTTTGCCGAACCTTATCCGGCTCGCAGCGCGGTGCAGGTGGCCCGTTTGCCCAAGGACGGCCTGGTGGAGATTGAAGTTATCGCTTTGAAGTAGTGCGGGAACCGAACTTGAAACTCACCCCGAAAAACAAAAATGGAGTGCAAACGTTACGGTTTGTACTCCATTTTTGTTTTAAGACCCAAGGTATATATAAATACATTAAAGCTTTTATAAGTTCGGCTAATCCCGGTCTCTCGCACTGATAAAAAGCAGGCCGAGGGCAAATACCAGCAGGATGGCCGCGGCTAAACCCGCGGTAAAAAATAACCCCTGTTCCTCGCGATGCTTGAATGCAATGGCGGCATATCCCCAAGCCACGGGGAGCGGATGGGCGCCGTCCCGCGTCACGCTACCGATGAGAATAACGGCGAGTGTGCCGATGAAGAGTAACGTAATAGCCATTGCGGGTTTCGGAAGATTGATCGAAAGACCGGAGTGCTCTATAACGACTTGCAGGTTAACCAGGGTGGCGATGCAGGTCCAGCCTGAATATAAACTGAACGGCAACCGGAGAAACCAGGTTTCTCCCCGGGTCGGGTGTTCAATTTTGCGTGTAAGGCGGTATGTTGCGGCAACCGTGATTAGCAGCAATACCATTGCAATAAATGACAGGATAAGATATTCATAATGCCAAAGCACCAGCCAGCCCATATTAAACAGACAGGACAGGATAAACCAAAGCGTGAAGGACTTCATCCAACGTTCTCCGTTGTCTCTTTGGCGGAAGAGATAGACTATGCAGCATCCGATCAGAACATAAATGACATTCCAAATCAAAAAGGCGTAACCGGCGGGAGTCAGCAGGGAAAAGTAACGCTGTGACAGTTCTCCCGTGTCGGCCCTGCCCAAAGGGAGTGTTTCCGCAACAATATTCATGGCTATAACGGCCAGAAAGAACAGACAGTTCAACCATTGTAAAGCTCTAGTTTTGAACATGGAAGTTATCTCCTCCGAACAGTTATAAGACGGTTGTTCGCGTTTACTATATGAATATACCCATTATTGAAGAAAAAATTTCCACACGGCGGAAAAAGAGCCGACTAGAAATGAGTTGCGGTTTTATATAGGGGCGGTTTCGTATAAGATAGAATTAATGTGTTTTTTTCGGCCGATGGCCAAGAATCAGGAAATGACGGGAGATCACCATGAATCAACGCCTTTATGGAATTTGGCTCGGAGATGTGATGTTTTGTTTCTCCGGTGAAATATCTGAAACCAAAGTGGACGCATGGACGGCGGCGGTTCGGCCGCTTGAACCATCGACTGGAGTTCGCCCGTTTCAGCATGCCGCGCTGCGGCTTGCCGAAGTCAGGTATCCGGTTTCCCCGGTGCGTAGAATGGCGGGAAGCGGTGAGCGCAAGGGATTGCTCGGAAGAACGCTCGAGGGTCTTGCTTTGCCGGTTAAAGAAACCTGGGCGCTATTGTTGGATTGGGATGAAAGTTATTATCTAACCCGTGACATACAGCCAGGCCCTGAGCTGGGATATTGGAGTACAGCGGCCCGGTTCGCCCTGGATTTGTTGCTGAGGGGTAAAATTGTGCCGGGGATGAAAAAGGGATCGGGAATCCATGGGCGGCGGCGCGGTTCGCAGGCATCCATTGGCGCGGTATGGGGACCGCTTCTGGATGAGACAAACGATGAAGAACGGTTTCGCCAACTGGCAGCTTCCATGCCGCCTTTAGCCTTGGCCGCAGTGCAGCCTTTGGCGGGTTTGGACAACGGTTCTCTTGCGGATCGCGGCCTTTCCTTACTGCACTCTTTTTTGACCGCGATGATAGATTTTGAGGTCCGCAAGGCGGTAGGCGAGCTGGGACGGAAGCTGAACCCGGTGCGTGCCGATTATCGCAGAGGTTACTCTCCGTTATCCGAGCTGTGGTGGAATAGCTTGCTTAACGCAGGAACACCACCGGAAATTCAAGGCAGTACGGCAGAGATTGAACAGTTGGCGGAGGAGATCGCGGCTGCCGGAGGGGAACGGCCGCACGTGTCTGATGAAGTTACGGAAGGGAGAGAATCCGGTTCGCTGCGGCTGTGTCTGAGAATCGAACCGTTGAAGGAAACAGACGGTCAGGTACGGGAAAATAATCTCATGTGGCGGTTGTCCTTATGGGGCGAAGGTGCCGAAGATCCCTCCGTTCTGCTCCCGGCGGGATTGATCTGGAGCTACCCAGGTATGGATATGGATATTCGCGGGCGCAAGTATCGGAATGTACGCCAAAGTCTGTTGCTTCGCCTGAAGAAAGCGGCGGAATTATCGGCCGAGATTGCTTCCATGATGGAAACGGCACGGCCTGAAGAGGTGAACCTTTGCCCGGAAGAAATGTATGAATTCCTCAGCCGATCCGTGGTTATGCTCCGTAAACACGGAGTGACCGTGCAGATGCCTTCCCGTTGGACGCGCGGAGGCCGGCGTTCGGCCGGCGTCAAAATCAAAGCGTCAGGCTGGGAGGAGCCGCACGGGGATGCAGCGACGGAAGCGGGACTGGGCGTTCAGCAACTGGTGGCCTTTGATGCTGCGGCGGTCCTGAACGGGGAAGAAGTGAGCCTGGAGGAGTTGGCTCGCCTGGCAGCTTCCAAATCGCCGCTGGTCTTTTTCCGCGGAGAGTGGATCGAGATTGATGCCAAAGAGCTTCGCCAGGTATTGAAATTTATGAAGCGGCAAGAGAACGGCACGATGACGTTCCGCGAGCTGATGTATTTGGCGTCCGGAGCCGATCAGGATAACCGATTCGACGGATTGCTTGTGGAACGCGTGGAAACGGAAGGGATGCTGGCCGTTTTGCTGGCCGGAGAAAATCTGCGGGGTACTTTATCGCGGCGCGTGCCCAAGTCGCTGAACGGAACGCTTCGCCCGTACCAGGAAAGAGGATTTCAATGGCTTTCGTCCATGCGGCAACTTGGCTTTGGAGCGTTGCTTGCGGATGATATGGGGCTCGGCAAGACGGTGCAGGTCATTACGGAGCTGCTGGACGGACTTGAAGTATCTCCGGGTACGAACCTGATCGTTTGTCCCACCTCGCTTCTCGGCAATTGGCAGCGTGAGTTGGACCGGTTTGCTCCTGAAATGCAACTGTACGTCCATCATGGGGGCGACCGTCTGCATGGGGAACGGCTTATTCAGGAGTGCCGGAAGAGAGATGTGGTACTGACAACGTATCAACTGGCCGGACGGGACGGAAAAGAGCTCCGCGATCTGGAATGGAAAACCATCGTGCTTGATGAGGCGCAGTATATAAAGAATTTCGGCACGAAACAGGCCCAAAGCGTGATGAAGCTGAGCGCGCCCCAGCGGATCGCGATGACGGGCACGCCGGTGGAGAACCGGCTGAGCGAACTGTGGTCGATTTTTCAGTTTTTAAACCCCGGTTATTTGGGTACCAGCGCTTCATTTCGCTCCAGGTATACCGGGTCCGGAGAGAGTCAGAACGCTGAACTCGGCAGACTGCGGAAGCTGGTTGCCCCGTTTCTTCTCCGGCGTTTAAAGAGCGACCCGGATATCCGCAAAGATTTGCCGGAAAAAATCGAGATCAAGTCGTACTGTACGCTGACTGCCCAGCAGGCCAGAATGTATGAGACGGTAACGGCGGATTTGATGTCGAGAATCGGGCAAAGCGGTGGTATCGCCCGCAAGGGTCTGGTATTGTCTTCGCTTACGCGGCTTAAGCAGATTTGCGACCACCCGCAGTTGGCGGGCGGAAGGGCTGTGTCCGGTGCAGAGGCCGGAATGGAACGTTCGGGGAAGATGGAACGGCTGACGGATCTGCTGGATCTCATTATGGATAACGGGGAAGCCGCGCTTATTTTTACGCAGTATGTACAAATGGGGGAGATACTTCGTGAGCAGCTTGCCCGGCGTTACGGGGCAGCTCCGTTTTTTCTGCACGGCGGCGTTGTAAAACAGGATCGTGACGAGATGGTCACGGCCTTTCAGGAAGGCTCGGGAGCCCCTGTGTTCGTCCTTTCGCTCAAAGCGGGCGGCGTGGGGCTGAACCTGACGCGGGCGAACCACGTCATTCATTACGACCGGTGGTGGAATCCGGCGGTTGAGAACCAGGCCACGGACCGGGTGTTCCGGATTGGGCAGCAAAAAAATGTGGAGGTCCACAAGCTGATCTGCCAGGGAACGCTGGAAGAGAAGATCGATGAGTTAATCGAACGCAAAAAATTGCTCTCCGAGCAAGTAGTCGGTTCGGGCGAGCAATGGTTGACGGAAATGTCCGATGATGAACTGCGCAGCCTGATTTCGCTGCAGTCAGAAAGCATCATGGAGGAGGATGCGAAATGAGCCGGAGGCTTGATATTCCGCGGAATATTCATATGGAGCGGGTGCCGGAAGGGTTGAGGATCGACATTCCGGCTGAAGAAGAGACGGCAGCCCAAGGCGGGAGAGGGCGGGGACGGCCGCGCAAAAACACTGGCGGCGCCGCTCGGGCCGAGGCGCTGAAAGACGCAGCCGACAGTGGAGCCGTTGGCGTAGGGGCGCCGGTCTTTAGTGTCCTGCTGCCCCGCGAACTTTCCGGCGGCCCGGAGAGCCGGGGACTGCTGCAACGCCTGGAAAGCCGGCCGCTCGTGTTGGCCGGGCTGCTCGAAGAAGGGGCGGCGGCGCTGGGCGCTCTTCTGCCTGAGCAGCCGCCTTGGCGACGGCTTCAGGACTTAGGCGCCGCGGGCGAAGAAGCAGAGGGAGGCGGGGGCAGGACTCACGGCGCCGCAGAATCCGCGGCGCGGCCGGTATGCTCCTGCGGCGCATACGGCTGCGGCCATGCCGAGCTCGCCATGGCCTACGGCGACGCCGCCTGGGCGTCCGACGCCGGCCTGCGGCTGGCGCTGCTCGGCTGGACGCCGGAAGCGCTGGCGGCCGCCGTGCTGGACCGGTGGGCAGCGCTGCAGCCGCTGCCCGACCCAGAGGAGGCCCTCCGCCAGGTGGCGGGAGGGCCGGAGGCACCGCCGCGCGGAGCCGCGGGCGAGGGGCCGAACATCGCGGAGTGGCTCGCGGAGATGGCCGGGCAGGGGCGGTTGCACTTGCCCGGGCCGCAGTTCCACGATGTAAAGGCGGACCTGCAGCATCTGCAGCGTGCCCGCCGATCCAGCGTGGAACAAGGCCGCGAGCCGGGCCCCGATTCGGCCCCGTGGGCAGCGTTGCTCCCCGGCGTCTCCGGGGCGGCCAGAGGATTGTCCCTGGTCGCCGCCCGGGTCATGGAGCGTGCGGCCGAGCTCGCCGCCGCAGGGCGCAAGAAGCCGCGTTGAGCAAGGCTTTTCAACAGCCGCAGGCTAAACCAAGGGCTGTCCCCGCTTATCGATATATAGCGGGGACAGCCCTTCTTTCATTAAATTTATGGTCACGAAAATATAACTGTATTTTCTGCATCAATTTTTTTACTATTTGCTCTGAAGGAGAATATAAATGGAAAACATACAGTTAATTTTCCCGTATACGTATGATTGGGACAAATATGATGAATTTACGGCCGGGCCCCCGAATATTGGACACTTTAGGATCAAACCTTAGTTAGACGGAGTTATACGGCAATTTTAAACGCATTTACTTCGTTTCTCTCCA
>NZ_QPJW01000021.1 GCF_003337355.1 Fontibacillus phaseoli
TGGTCTTAGTGGTCAAACCCTAGGTCCCTCCACCCGCATAGCGGGTGGTTTTTTGTTTCGCACGCTTTCGCGTACTCAACTGACTAAAGTCAAAACAAAATAGGATCAGCTTATGAGCTGATCCTAAAAGTAAAGATATCCTTATCTGAATAGCTACTTACTTACCGCCCGCCCCATCCATGAAAAAATGTAGTAATTGTTGGACCAGCACTTACCACAGCAAAACTAAACATAAGCATACCCGAAACCACCCAAGACGTTTTCTTTTTCATTTTCCCACACCTTTCTACATAATTCATAGTATTCCTTGCACTGTGTTTCTGATGCATAGGGACGGTGCATTTCAAACATCGCCATGCTGTTTACCAGTATGTCTTTGCTACTTAGTTTGATGGACACATTCATGCTGTATAAAATATGTTTTAAGCCCTCCTCATACAAGCCTTTTCTGAAGTTATAGAGGGCATAATCCTGAAAAAAAACGGAGTATCGAAAAAAATAGGGGGGAACTTTCGTATCATCATCCTCTACCGCTCTTTTGGTAAACCAGTTGTCCTTACCAGTGATTCTGTATTGTTCGATTTCATTCGAGAATTTGGCAAGAACATCGTCGATATAGAACTGATGGCGATTCGCGGATTCAATTAACGTAATCAATCCCTCGACAACTTCATCCGGATGTGCTTCTAAAAAAGAGACATACTCCGGTATCTTTGAACGATTGCCGCTTTTTATATCCACGCACAGATAATTAGCTTCGGCGAACATTTGTAACAGTCGTACTTCCTCAATCCCCGCCTCATCCATTCCCTCAAACCAGCTTAAATCTGCATATTTTACAATCCATTTCCTGGACTCTTCAAACATCCCGCGAACTTCATAAGTGCCCGATTTATACAAATAAGCCTTCCCATAGTAAAAGACAAGCGGACGAACCGGATTGAAATCCGGGTCCTTCCATATCTTTCTTTCATACAATTTCCAAGCAAATTGACTTAGTTCATCCGCATAATTTTCGACTTCGTTCCAATTGAACCTAACGGCGTACACCTCGGTGAGCATTAAAAGCCCATCAAGCGTCAAAGCTTCAGGAAGACGATAGCAATACGGCAGAAACTGCAATGCTGCTTTAAACCCTTTAAGTCTGTCGGATTGATAAATCTGAAACAATCGATAATAACTCATAGCCAGCCGCTCCGAGTGATTGGATCTTTCGCTTTCAATCACGACTTCATACAAAACGGCGGCAGCTTCCTTCCATCCCTGCTTTAACATTAACTCTGCCGTTTCGAAGATGCCCACGACCTGCTTCAAATCTTCCAGCAAACGGTTCAGCACCTGCTCAATACAATCATGCCGTTTAAGTTCAGCACAACGCAGCAAGAACGGTCTAAGCCGCCGCCAGTGCGGAGTCGGTGGAACAAAACATTCATCAACATACAGATCGTAAAAGCCGCCCTCGGAAAGTCCCATGGCCGTAGTGATCAGATCCAATTGTCCTACGGAAATCAACCGATTGCCATTTAAAATGCCGCTCAGGGTCCCGACGTTCACTCCCGAAAGTTCTGCAAATTGATGAAGGGTTGTCCCTTCTTTCCTGATGTGGTCTTCCATTTCTGCGCGAATCGTGGTTGTGGAAATCAAATGGCGAATCACCCCCCCCAAACCAATTCGGCATAAACTCTGATCATCATCCAAAATCTAGCATATGATGTATTTATATGAAATTATAATCCTAAATTTTACAGTCGTCAACAAGATAAATGTAAAAATATAAGTAAAAAATAATAAGAATGTCATTCCTTAATATAATTTGAGATATTCCCTGTGAAATGTCAGCTGCTATCTATATAATTTCGTCGATTATAGTAAAAAAAGAGAGAGGAACCGAGGCTTTCACACCCGGTTCCTCCCATATATCTGTCAATCCGTTACCAATTCCGCCGCGCTTGCATTGGACTCCACCTGCGCCGGGTTTTTGCAGCCCGGAATGACCGAGGTGACCGCCGGATGGCGAAGGCACCACGCCAACGCCCACTGAGCCATGTCTACGCCCTCCGGCACTTCTTTACGGGCGATCTGCTCCACTTCTTCGAGCTTGCGCCGCGTGCTCTCCGGATCGTGGCGATGCCGCACATCGGTGTTGTCAAATACGGCTCCCGGCTTGTATTTGCCGCTTAAGTACCCGCTTGCCAGCGGTACTCTGGCCAGAACCCCGAGGTCCTGGGTCTCGCAGGAAGGAAATACCCGCTGCTCCGGAACCCGGTCCAGCCGGTTGTACACGACCTGAATCACCTCGGAGTTCACCTTGGACGAGGCCTCGGTCTGATGCAGGTTGTCGTTGCTGCCGATAGAAGTGCCAAGATGGCGAATTTTCCCGGCTTGCTTCTGCTTGTCCAGCACCGTCCACAATTCGTCGTTGTCAAAGGCCGTATCCGGCCCGGAATGGAACTGGTACAGGTCGATGTAGTCGGTTTGAAGCGCTTTTAAGGAGTCATCCAGTTGCTTGAGCACATCCTGCGCGCCATACATATCGGTCCGCGTGAACCGCTCATGAAAATGATGGCCGAACTTCGTCGCGATGATCCAATCCTCCCGTTTCCGGCGGCCGATATAGTTCCCGATAAACGATTCGGACAAATGATCGCCGTAGCACTCCGCCGTGTCGATGAGGTTGATGCCGAGTTCCTGGCCTTTGTCGAGGATAGCGTCGACTTCGTCCTGCGAAAAATTGAGGCCCCACTCCCCGCCGAACTGCCATGTTCCGATGCCGATGACGGATACGTTCAGCTCCGTTTTTCCCAATCTGCGATATTTCATTCCTGTTCCCTCCCGCTAGGTAGATGATTTAATCCTATTCGTGGATTGCTTGTTGAATCCTCCCCAAAATTGTACCACGTTCTTGGGAAGCCACAAAAAGCCGTCACTTCATAAACTTTTTGATCAGGCTGAGCTTTTTATCTGAATAGGGTGGAAAAATAAAGCCCGGGTTGATTTTGGTGGACTTTTTCAGCACGCCTTTCTTGTGGGAAAACGCCTCGAAGCTATATTTTCCATGATAGGAGCCCATCCCGGAGAAACCGACGCCGCCGAAAGGCAGATAGGGCGTTACCAAATGAAGCAACGTATCATTCACGCATCCACCGCCGAAAGACGCCCTTTCCAACACCCGACGCTCCGTCTCCTTGCTGCTTGTGAACAAATATAGCGCCAACGGCTTAGGGCGTGAGTTTCCCGACAGGCGCACTCCCCGTGAAAAAGATAACGTCAAACGGGGCTTGAATCAACGCGGAAGTGGCCTCCTTGCCGCCCTCCACGACCGTGATATAATCACCGTCAAAATTGTCGCGAATCAGCTTGGCGATCACCGCGGACACATGCGGCGTGAATTCCGACGGTTTGACGACGGCGCAATTTCCGGCAGCGATCGCGCCCACCAGCGGGTCCATAACCAGCATGAACGGATAATTGAACGGGCCGATGATCAAAGCCGATCCATACGGCTCGGAGTAAATCACGCTTTTTGAGCCAAAATGAACCAGCGGCGTCCTCACCCGCTTCAGTTTCATCCAATGCCTCAGTTTTTTTATCGTATGGCCAATGCTGTCATACATGTACCCGATTTCCGTGGAATACGACTCGAACTCCGATTTGCGCAAATCCTTATGCAGCGCCTCCATGATGTCCTTTTCATGCTTGTTGATCGCGCTCTTTAGCGTTTGGAGCTGCTTGAGCCGAAACGGTAGCGGCTTCGTTGCCCCGGAGTTGACCAAATGTTTCTGCCGTTTTGCTGCGTTCAGTACCATTTGAGGATCGATCGTTTCATTTTTTTCATGCAAAGGGATCCCTCATTTCAAATCAACTGTCTCTCGTTAAGTATACTTCAAAATAAAGTCCGAAACCGTCAAGTTTACCTTATGTTTCCTTCGGAGATAATGAGGGGATAGCCACCTGTGAGAGGAAGGACAACTTATGCGCCATCGAAGAAGAAGCAGCCACCCGGTAAGAAGCGTTGACAAGGAGAAGGAAAAGACATCCTCCAAGCCGCAATCCAATTCCTCCGATGTTTTAAGTGCCGACCTAAAAAGTAATTTGGATTACATCAGAAAGACTCTCGGCGGAAGTACGGATATTATGATCAGGGAGATTTCGCTTGACGAGAAAGACGGTCTGAAGGTTGCCGTCCTTTACACGGATGGTCTGGCGGATCAGAATACCATTACCGAATCAATCATGAAGACGCTGGCGCGTATGGTAAACTCCTCCAAGGTAGCAGGCCGGGAACAAATTCCTTCTTTCGACGGAAGTCAAATCTTAGCGGAAATCTCCCTGCAAAATAAAGAAATTCAGAATTTTAGCAAGTATAAAACGTTGTTCCATTCGTTATTGTCGGGGGACACCATTTTCCTGGTGGATGGATTCGAAGACGGGATCGCCCTGGGCACCCGAGGCTGGAAGGATCGCGGAGTAACCGAAACGTCGGTGGAAAATGTCGTCCGCGGGCCCCGGGAGGCTTTTACCGAGTCGCTGCGCACGAATACGGCCATGATTCGCCGGAAAATCAAGGATCCCAATCTTTGGCTGGAAACCCGGCAGATCGGACGCCTGACCCAGACGGACGTAGGCTTGATGTACATCAACGGCATCGCCAACGAGAAAATCGTTCAGGAAGCACGGGATCGGCTGGATCGCATAGATATTGGCAGCATTTTGGAGAGCGGTTATATTGAGGAAGCTATTCAGGATGAAACCATGACGCCCTTTCCGACCATTTTTAATACGGAACGTCCAGATGTAATCGCAGCGGAACTGCTGGAAGGCAAGATCGCCATTCTCGTGGACGGCACCCCGTTTGTTCTCGTCATGCCGGCTCTCTTTGTCTCATTCCTGCATGCGGCCGAGGACTATTACCAGCGCTCGGATATCAGCAGTTTCCTCCGCATGCTGCGTTACCTCAGCATCTTCATTTCCTTGTTGGGACCTTCGCTGTACATTGCGGTATCCACGTTTCATCAGGAAATGCTGCCGACCCAGCTCTTGTTCGGGCTGGCCGCCCAGCGGGAACAAATCCCTTTTCCCGCCTTCGTGGAAGCCGTCCTGATGGAGGTTACCTTCGAAATCCTGCGGGAAGCCGGGTTGCGCCTGCCCAAAAACATCGGCTCCGCGATTTCCATTGTAGGAACGCTGGTCATCGGACAGGCTGCCGTGGAAGCCGGAATTATTTCTGCCGCCATGGTTATCGTAGTAGCCATTACGGCCATATCCAGCTTTGTCCTGCCGGCCTTCAATATGTCGATCGCCTTTCGGATGCTGCGGTTTCCTTTGATGGCGCTTGCCGGTTCCTTCGGCCTGTACGGCATCTTCATCGGGGCTACTACCCTTATTCTGCATTTATGCAGTCTCCGTTCGTTCGGGGTCCCGTACATGGCGCCTTTTGCACCTTTAATACCTGACGATCAAAAAGACGCGGTGTTGCGCCTGCCTCAATGGATGCTGATGACCCGCCCTCGATTAATAAACAAGGATAATGTAACACGCAGAAAGAGTACGCCTCCTCAAAAATCGAGGAAATAATGAATGCGACAAATTGGAAAGCGAGTGAAACTTGATGAAACGGATATTGGGACTGCTTTTGCTCACTCTTGCCGCATCTTTCCTTTTGAGCGGTTGCTGGAACCGCAGGGAGTTGAACGAACTGGGAATCGCGGTTGCCGCCGGGGTGGACAAGGTCGGCGACAAATACCGGCTGTCCGTCCAGATCGCCATTCCGGGACAGGTCGCTTCCAAGAAAGTCGGCAGCCCCCAGGCACCGGCCACCTTGTTTACGTCGGAAGGCGATACCCTTTTTGAAGCGGCAAGGAGAATGTCTCAGTCCAGCCCGCGGAAAATTTATTTTGCCCATTTACGGATGTTTATCATTGGCGAGTCGCTGGCCCGGCAGGGAATAGCCGAGGTGCTGGATCTGCTGTTCAGGGACCACGAATTCCGCACCGATTTCTACTTCGCGGTTTCGAAAGAGAACACCGCGGAGGAAACCCTGAAAATTATGACGCCAATAGAGACCATACCGGCCAATAAACTGTTTACCTCTCTCCAGACCTCGGAAAAAATCTGGTCGCCCACCAAAGCGGTCACCCTGGACGAATTGATCAACGATCTTTCCAGTAAAGGAAAACACCCGGTCCTGACGGGACTTGAGATTAGGGGAGACAAAAATATCGGCGAAAAAAAAATCAACGTGGAAAATATTTATACTCCAAGCCACCTGGTTTATTCCGGCTTTGCCGTTTTCAAATCGGACCGATTGATCGGTTGGTTAAACGAAAAGGAAAGCCGCGGGTACAGGCTCATCTTAGGCGACGTGAAAAGCTCCGTGAACCATGTGAAGTGCCGGGATCAAGGAAAAGTAGTCCTGGAGACGCTGCGTACCAGCGCAAAAGTGAAAGGAAGCATGGTTAAATCCCGGCCCCATATCAATATCAGGTTTAGCGCAGAAGGAAACGTCGGTTCCGTAGAGTGCAGCGGGCTGGATTTGACCAAACCGGAGACGATCCAAAAGTTGGAAACCGAAATGGAGCAGATGACGGTCCGACTCATAGAGACCGTGATTCAAAAAGTGCAAACCGAGTATAAGGTCGATATTTTCGGTTTCGGGGAAGCCATCCGCCGCTCGAACCCGAAGGCTTGGAAATCGATGAAGGAAGATTGGGACGAGCGTTACTTTCCGAATCTCCCCGTTCATATCCAGGTGGATTACCATATCCGTCGGACGGGGACGATCAGTGATTCTTTTCTTAATGAAATCAGGGAAACGAGGTAATCCCGAGATGAATGTTGCGTTGATTCTGATGACGGCCGCGCTGGTCGTCTGGTTAGAGCTTCCCCGGATGCTCCGGGAGAGAGAGCAGAGGGAATTGTGGGGATTCTCGGTGTTATTGCTGCTGGGCGTTGGCATCAGCCTGACCCAAACCTTCATCAGCGACATTCCGACGCCCTTGATTTTGGTGGCAAGCCTCTTAAAGCCGTTCAGCGATTTTCTTACGGCCATCGGTTTAATTCAGTAAAAGAAAGGAGCGGAAATTATGCCGAATGTAAAAATATCGTTACGCCAGCTCACCATTATAACGGCCCTGTTTATGATCGGCACCGCTATTTTGATCGTTCCCTCCGCGCTGGCGGTCAAGGCGAAACAAGATGCCTGGATAGCCGCCCTGATCGGAATAGGCATAGGCAGTCTGATATTGGCATTGCAGTTGCTATTGTCCCGGCTCTATCCCGATATGAACCTGGTCCAAATATCCGAAAAGCTGCTCGGTAAGTGGCTCGGCAAAAGCGTTTGTTTTCTGCTGCTTCTCATCCTGTTCCTGGGCGGACCTGTAGCGGTGCTGCAGGAGATCGGTACCTTCCTTACGGTCCAAATAATGCCGGAAACCCCGATTCAGGCGATTATCATCCTGTTTGGCGCCATCGTGCTGATGGGCGTGCGTTTAGGCCTGGAGGTACTTGCCCGCTCCGCGGAACTGCTATTTCCCTGGTTCCTCCTTCTGTTTCTTTCCTTGTCCATTTTATTGTTCTCTCAAGTCAAATGGGAGAACGCGCTGCCCATCCTGGAACAAGGACCAGGCCCGCTCATTCCGGCCGTGTGCTCCTTCATCAGTATCGTATACCTGCCGAATATGATTCTGTTGATGATCTTCCCGGCTTCCGTCAATCGGCAGTCCGAGGCTAACAAGGCCGTATTCATCGGCAGCCTGATAGGCTCTTTAATACTATTGCTAATCGTTATCTTATCCATACTGGTGCTAGGTCCCACGATTACCGAAAAAACGATGTATCCCAGCTATTTGCTGGCCCAAAAAATTAACATCGGCAATTTTCTGCAGCGCATCGAAGTCATCATGGCTGTGATGTGGTTCATTACCCTGTTTTTTCGCATCTCCTTCTACTTTTACGCGACGGTGGCCGGTTACTGCCAAATCTTTAATATCAAAAACATTCAGCCGCTAGTAATTCCTTTGGGCTGGATTTTAACCACCCTGGCCGTCTTTATTTATCCCAACGTGATGTTCGAACACAACTGGGAAGCAAGAACCTGGACCCCCTTTTCCTTCATCTTCGGACTTCTTTTTCCTCTGCTGCTGCTCGGTCTCCACGGAATACGCAAAATACGATCGAAAGGGGCCCCCAAGAAATCCCGCTTTCCTGAATGAAATATTCACCCTGCCTTCAACCAACCTTCAGTTCACTTTCAGCTACTCCAAGTAACATGATGGCATGAACAGGCCGCTTTCCTTACGGAAGGAAGCCGGGCAGCCCTTGGTTAAAGGAGTGAGCGAGATCGTGAGACGACAAAAAAACAAAAGACGCAAACTATATGTCATCCTGTTCCTGGCGATTCTGGGGGTAGGGGCAATTATATACGGGCTTGCCGACCGGTATTTAATTGAACACGTGGAGATCGTGGTTGAGGATCAAGGCGGCACGGAAACCAACCCGGACGCGGGGAGCACCGGCAGCGCGGGCGGAACCTCGGCTCAGGCCGAATCCGATAACTGGAGTTATAACAGCGATGCTATTCAAATCCAAATCGATCCGGTGCAGACCGGCTCAGGGTCGGACCGGATTACTTACTTTGTAGCCGACGTCACTTTAAAAAATGCTGCGAGCCTGCTTTCGGCCTTCGCCGACAACAGCTTCGGGCGAAACATTACCAAGAACACCTCGGACATTGCCGCCGATCATGGGGCCATCTTCGCCATCAATGGCGATTATTACGGTTTCCGGTCAGACGGCGTCATTATCCGGAACGGTACGCTATACCGTGACGAGCCTGCAAGAACCGCGCTTGCGCTGCTGGATGACGGGACGATGAAGTCCTACGAGGAAACCGAAACCGACTCCGGCTCCCTCCTGGCCGAAGGAGTCACCCAAACGTTGTCGTTCGGGCCTGTCCTGATCAAAGACGACGAAGTTCAGGGGAATTTCGACCATATCAAAGTCGACTCCAACTTCGGCAACCGCTCGATTCAAGACGCCAATCCGCGAACGGGCATCGGCATGGTCGCCCCGAACCATTATGTTTTCGTAGTGGTCGACGGACGAAAATCCGGGTACAGCCGGGGCATGACCCTGGACGAATTCGCCCAGGTATTTGCCGATCTGGGTTGCACCGAAGCGTATAATCTGGATGGCGGCGGCTCTTCGACGATGTATTTTATGGGCCGCGTCGTGAACAATCCCCAAGGTAAAAACCGCGAGCGCGGAGTCAGCGACATCCTCTACTTAAAAGAGGTGGAATAAGATGACGATCCTTATTCCGGCCTATGAGCCCGATGAGCGTCTGCTTCAGCTGATTTCGCAGTTACGGAAGAAATGCTTAACAAATATTTTGATTGTGGATGATGGGAGCGGCGATGCTTACCGCCCTATCTTTAATCTGGCGGAAGCCGCAGGCTGCACGGTGCTGCGGCATGATACCAATATGGGAAAAGGTCGCGCACTTAAGACAGGCTTCCGGCATTTGCTGCAGGCGGACACGCCGGAGGCCGTCATCTGTGCGGACAGTGACGGGCAGCATCTGCCTTCCGATATTTTACTGGTGAGCGAAATATTGATGAAGGAAGGAACCGGAGTCGTATTGGGCAGCCGCCGGTTCACCGGTAAAGTTCCGGCGCGCAGCCGTTTCGGCAATGTGGTGACACGGGCGGTATACGCTTTTACGACCGGGAGCAAAATTTTCGATACGCAAACCGGACTCCGCGGTTATTTTCCCAGCATGCTGCATTGGCTGTGCGAAATCCCGGGCGACCGTTTCGAATATGAGATGAATCTGCTGTTGGCCGCCCAGAAGGAAGGGATTTCCGTCCGGGAAGTCTTCATCGATACGGTGTATCTGGATGAGAACAAGTCCTCGCACTTCCGGCCGCTGGCCGATTCCCTGCGGGTGTACCTTCCGATCCTGCTGTTCAGCGCTTCCTCGTTGATCTCGGCACTGCTGGATTTCGTACTGCTCCTCCTCCTCCAGCACCTCGGCGGAAATCTGCTGCTTTCCGTCGCCGGGGCGCGGCTGTGCAGTTCCATCATCAACTATGCGATGAACCGGAATGTCGTGTTCCGCAAGCCCTCCGGGGCAGCGGTCTCCCGTTCGCTGCCGAAATACTTTACCCTTGTTCTACTCATCCTGCTATTGAACTATGGGTTCATGTATGCCTATCATACCGCTGCGGGAATCCCGCTGATTCTCTCCAAGCTGTTGACCGAGGCCACGCTCTTTGTGTTCAGCTACTGGGCTCAACGCAAATATGTGTACTAGGGATAGGACCCTCCTATCCCTCTATGAATTCCATCAGCTCTTTATTAAACTTGTCGCGTTCCTCATAGAACAAACTGTGGCCGCTGAACTCGAACCAGACGAGCTTGGCGTCCGGGATGCCTTCTTTTTGCGCCACGGCCAGTTCTGGATAACAGACCTTATCATGAATGCCGTGCAGAATCAGCGTAGGTACGCAAATCTTACCCAGGTCCGAGAACAGCTCCTCATCCCGGAAGGAAATCGCCACTTTAGCGGTGGCATAGCCTGCTGCCGGAAGTCCGATATCAAAGAACCAATCCCCCAGCGCATTCGATATATTTTGAAAAAAGAACAGTTCCTTCAGTCCCCGCAGCATATTGGGCCGGTCATTTAAGGTCTGATTCACGAGTTGTGTTACGTTTTCTTTCGGCATCCCGTAAGGAAAATTCGGTCTGCGCGTCAAACTCGGCGCCGCCGCGGCAAAAAGCGCCAGCTTGGATACTCCATGCCCCTGATGACGAGCCATATAACGGATGACCGTCGCCCCTCCGTAAGAATGCCCCGCCAATGTAAAATTCCTCAGTCCAAGCGCATCAATCACGCCCTTCACATCGTCCGCCATCCGGTCCAGGTTATACCCTTCCCACGGCTTATCGGATTTGCCGTAACCTCGGGTATCCATCGCTATGCACCGGTACCCTTTTCCGGGCAACACATTGAACTGATATTCGTAAGCTTGATGGCTCAGCGGCCACCCATGGACAAACAGGATGGTTTTGTTTCCTCCCGGGTTTATATCCTCAACATAAATTCTCACGCCCGGCTCAACCTGCACATAGTATCCCATTGTAGAATCCTCCGTTTTTCATTGATATCCCATCAAAACAAAATACGCAGGCGCAAGGAAATAGGTGAATACCCATGGGCCCCCCCGTTGAATCGGGCAAAAATAAGAAGAGTAGACAACATAGCATAATCCCGCAAGACAAAATTGCCAGATAAGTTCGACACGGTTCGATACGGTTTCCTCGGCCCATTTTTCGCTCGTTGCCTATGACTTGTCTTCCGGGATAAAGGAAGTCGACGGGAGTGCTAGTTACATGTACGAGTTGGAATTCGGCATTGTCGGAACCAGCAAGGGAAGCGTCTCGGTCTGGAATCTGGACGCGCTGAAAGTGCAGATTCCAGGCCAGCATCCGGTCGCTTCCGAGATGTATGTCCTGAACCCATCGTTTCCTATCCTTTCCTAGCAAGAAGAAAGAAGCCTCCTGACTCCCGGTGAGTTAAGAGGCTTCTTCCTAGTTAAAGGATAGCAAGCAGTCAGATACCGTTTGACGTTCGGATTTGATGCGGATTGCTCAGATTTATGGCTTAACCTGCTGAATCTGAATCAGATTCGTCGTCCCTGCCTGTCCGAGCGGCAGCCCGGCGGAAAGCACCACGGTATCTCCGGGAGTTACATATCCTGTCTTAAGCGCACTTTGAATGGCCGACTCAAACATTTCATCCGTGGTGGACACGGATTCTCCCTGAAACGGAAATACCCCGGAGAGCAGGCATACTTTAGGCAGGACGTGCCGGTCATGCGTAATCGCCAAAATCGGCGCTTTCGGGCGGTACTTGGATACCATCCGCGCCGTAAATCCGCTCTCCGTGGAAGTGATGATCGCTCTGGCATCCAACTCCAAAGCGGCGCTGACTGCGCTCTGGCTGATGACTTCCGTAATGTCGGTAGCGTGTTGCGCTCTTTTCCGGTAAAATTGCTCCCGGTAATCGATCATTTCTTCCGCCTGATGCGCCACTCTGGCCATCGTCTGGACGGATTGGACCGGATATTTGCCGGCGGCGGACTCGCCCGACAACATGACGACATCCGCCCCTTGGATGACGGCGTTATATACGTCGCTGACTTCGGCGCGGGTCGGACGCGGATTCACCTGCATCGACTCCAGCATATGCGTGGCAACGATCACCGGCTTGCCGGCCAGGTTGCACTTGTCGATCATTTCCTTCTGCATCATCGGGACATTTTCGACCGGAACCTCCACCCCGAGGTCGCCGCGAGCCACCATAATGCCGTCCGAAGCTTCGAGGATATCGTCCAGATGCTCAATACCTTCCTCATTTTCAATCTTCGAAACGATCTGCACATAGCCTGCGCCGCGCTCCTCCAAAATCCGGCGAACTTCGCGGATATCGTCGCCTTTTCTCACAAACGACACCGCGATCATCTCGATATCATGCTCCAGGCCAAAATCAATATGACGGATGTCCCGCTCCGTCACGCCCGGCAGCGTCGTCTTAATGCCCGGCAAATTGACCCCCTTGTGGGGTTTGAGCGCGCCTCCGCTAATAATCCGGCAGGTGATCTCCGTGTCCGTTGAAGAGATGACGCGCAGCTCCACCAGGCCGTCATCAATCAAAATCCGGTCATTCTCATGAACGACCTGAGGCATTTCATGATAATTGACCGAAATCCGGGTGCAATCGCCCTCGATCTCTTCTGTAGTCAAAACAATTTCCTCGCCTGCAATCAATTGGCAGGAGGCTTCTTTTAGCTTACCGATTCGTACCTCCGGCCCTTTAATATCCATCATGATCGGAATAAACGTATCGAGTTCGCTGGCCGCCTGCCGGACATTTGCAATTCGCCGCGCATGCTCCTCGGGTTCCCCATGGGCCATATTCAGCCGTCCGACGGTCATACCCGCCCGAATCATTTCTTTCAACGTCTCCGCCTGGTCACACGCCGGTCCCAATGTACAAATGATCTTCGTCCGCAACATGAAATGAAATCCCTCCTTGTTCGATTGGTACTGGCGATGGTGTCTGTGATATATAGATGGTTTCCTAAAGATACTGCTTGTCGAATGTCACTAAGGATGCTCGGCTCAGGCTCTACGTCTTATTTTTCCAGCAAAGCGAAAATGTCGGCGGCGTCCAACCCCTGTGCTTCCGCCACGGCTGGATAGGTGATCATACCGTCCATTACATTGATTCCTTTCGCTAAAGCCCGGTTGTCGAGCGCCGCCTTACGGCAGCCTTTTGCGGCGATTTGGAGGCCGTAAGGAGTAGTAACATTGGTCAGCGCGATGGTAGAAGTGCGCGCGACCGCCCCGGGCATGTTGGCGACCGCGTAATGAATGACGCCGTGCTTTTCGTAGACGGGTTGATCATGCGTTGTAATCCGGTCGATTGTTGCAATCGACCCGCCTTGATCGATCGCCACATCGACGATGACCGAACCGGGGGACATGCTCTTGACCATGTCCTCCGTCACGAGCCGCGGCGCCCGCGCGCCGGGAATCAGCACGGCTCCCACCAGCAAATCGGCCCGGCGCACGGCTGCAGCAATATTGAACGGGTTGGAGATGAGCGTTTTGACCCGGCCCTGGAACAGTTCATCGATTTCGCGCAGCCTTTCCGCGCTCAAATCGATGATCGTCACTTCCGCGCCCAGGCCGACGGCCATCCGGGCCGCGTTGGTTCCGACAATCCCGCCGCCGATCACCGTCACTTTTCCCGGCTCCACCCCGGGCACGCCCCCAAGCAACAGACCTTTACCGCCGTGGGCTTTTTCCAGAAAATGCGCCCCGATCTGGATCGACATCCGCCCCGCTACTTCGCTCATCGGCATCAACAGCGGCAGGCGCCCGTCATTCAGTTGAATCGTCTCGTAGGCGACCGCTGTCACTCCCTGCCGAACAAGCGCCTGCGTCAACTCCGGTTCGGGGGCCAAATGCAAGTAGGTGAACAAAATCAAGCCTTCCCTAAAGAACGCGAACTCCTCCGGTACCGGCTCTTTCACCTTGACCACCATCTCTGCCGACCAGGCCTCCGCAGCGGTCATTACGATCTCCGCCCCGGCAGCAGAATAGTCTTCATCCGTAAACCCGATCCCCCGCCCGGCCCCGGTCTCCACCATTACCCGATGCCCGGCATGCACGTAAGACACCACCGTGCCAGGTGTCATTCCCACCCGGTATTCATTGTTCTTCTTTTCCATTGGCACCCCAATAATCACTTGCGACACCGTCCCTTTAATCTCAGACTAGTTCCACACTTCCTTATTACCCGAATACCCCATATCCCTCTCATTTTGCATGTATTCAGTATATTCCGGCGCCGCTGCACATGATTGCCAAAACTAGGGTTCCCGCGAAAGAATGACGTTATCCGGTCACCACCGGATTTTCCCGATGAGTTCCGATAGTCGTGTCCGCTCCGCAGCACCCATCGGCCAACGCTCAAGCTCACGTCTGATCCGTTCCATACTGGTGTAACCCTTCGCCAACCCGTTTAATCTCGCCGCAATCGTCGAACCTTCGAGTTCCTGCGGCTTGGGATACAACTGCCTCAACTTTTCTATCGCATCAGGAAATCGTTTCAGGTAATATTTCTGATGCCTCTCCTCAGCAGTATAAAAAACAGTGTACGGTGCAATTTCCGTCTCCGGCTCGTTATGGCCGTTTTCTATGCGCTGACTGATATTTTTTTGGATGGCCAGCTTCTGCTCCCGATTATGAAACAGCAACAGGGACAAGTACTGGCGCCCCTTGTATCCATTAATATTCACCGGGTTATGGTTGCCCCAGAATACCTCCAAAATTTGCTCGTAAGAAATTTGTCCGGGATCGTAATCCACCTGTACCGTTTCCGAGTGATCCCCCATCCGGCGGTAATCCGGCTTTTCCGTCGATCCCCCGGCGTAACCGGTCCGGGTACGGAGCACTCCCGGAAGTTGGCCGAACAAGGCCTCCGGCGACCAGAAGCATCCCATCCCTAACGTGGCCGTATGCCACTCCGCTTCCGGAACGAAGGAAGTCGGATTCGCTGATTTTGCTGATATTGCTGATATTGTTGGGATTGCCGAGTCTGCTGGACTGGTGTGCGGTAAATTAAAAGTAACTGAGTCAGTGGGACCGATCTGCTGTTGCAGTAAAGATTGGAGTTGCGGGTTTTGTGCCTGTGACACTTGTGGCTGTAATCGCGTTTTTGGGTTTGATTGAGATTGTGGCTGTGATTGTAGCTGTGATTGGGGCTGTGATTGCGATTTCTCGGGCATATCTCTCTTCATTAACTGGAAAACCTCCCGTTAATTTAGGCAAAATCCACGTTTTCATGTGATTAAATGGAAAACCTACAGTTAATTTTGCGATTTTTTGCTTATTTTATATATGACGCAAAAATTAGATGGAGGTTTTCCGGTTAATTCTCTGGAACCGGCCAATAGCAAAAAAATAACTGGAGAAAATCCAGTTACTTTCGCCGATTGCTATAAATGAAAGACAACCGAACGCCGATATCAAGCGTTCGGTTGTCTTCTTTGCTTCGTTAGTCGATCCGCAGTTTGAAACGGAGCAGCATCGTTACGGCTTCCGCCCGGGTGAGCTGCGCCTTCGGCCGCAGCAGAGCGCGGTCGTCGCCGATCAGCAGCTCCTCCGCGACCAGTTGCCGATAAGCTTCGGCAGCCCAAGGTAGAACCGCCTCCCGGTCACCGTACGGGAGCAGCGGATCGGCATCGGCCGAAATCGCGACCGGCTGACGACCCGGAACGGCCAACCAGGCGCGCGCGAGGAAGACCGCCGTCTCGGAGCGCGTAATTTGCTGATGAGGACGGAAGGTTCCGTCCTCGTAGCCCTCGATCAGGCCGGCCTCCATGGCCAGGCTAATCGCGCCGCTGGCCCAAGCGGGCCATGCCTGACGGTCCGCCGCCGCAGCGGCCGGGCTCGCCAATGCCAATGCCGATGTCGCCGTTGCAGCGCCGGCATCATCGCCCAGCCCGAGCAGCCGCACGAGCAGCGCGGCGAACTCGGCTCTCGTCACGCCGGCGTCCGGCCGGAACGTCCGGTCCGGATAACCGGTGACGAGGCCTTCGCGCACGGCGCGCCCGATGTCGGCCTCGGCCCAATGGCCGGCCGTGTCGGTGAAGACGGATCCCGCCGACGGCGGGCCGTCTTCCGGCCCTCCCGCGGCGCCCGGTTCCCCGGTGCCCGGACCGGAGCCGCCGCTGCCCGGACCCACCCCCGTTTCGGGGGTGTCAGGTCCGGCATTCTGCCCCGGGACAACGCCCGGTCCCGAACCGGAACTCGGGTTCGTGCCGGTTCCGGGGCCCGGATTTATCCCGGTTCCCGGATTCGTGCCCGGTTCAGAACCGGTCCCCGGGTCCGGCGGAGCGGCTTGCACCTTAAGGTCCGCCGTAGCCGATATCCCTTCGTAAGCAGCCCTGATTACTGTGCTGCCAGGCGAAACTCCGGTGACTAGGCCGCTTGCGTTAATGGTTGCCAGCGCTGGATCGGTCACCGTCAGCACGCTGTCCCGCGTAACCGGAACTACGTCGCCGTTGGAGTACGTGGCCTTCACTTCACTTTGCACCGTTCTCCCGGCAACCACTTCATAAGAGGTCGCCCCAAACTCCAGGCCCACCAAAAGCGGCGTAAATTCAATCACGAGCGGCTTAGCCATGAGAGCTCCCTCTTTCAAAGCGGTTACCGTCGCCAACCCAGAAGTGGACGAACTTAAGCTCGCAGTGTAAATACCATAGACGCCCTCGGTGACCGTGCTCAATTGCCCCAAGTCGCTTTCAAATACTAAAGCGCCGCCGCTCTCCGTCAGCGCATTGCCCAAAGCATCGTAAACCTGCAGCGTAACCGTCGCCACGCTGTTGCCATCCGCAGGCAGCCGCGTAACGTCGGCACTCAGGATCGAGTGCGCGCTATCCGGAGACCCCGCCGTGAATTTCACCTTCGCCTCCAGCCCGAAAGGCTGGCCGTTCAAGACAGCTTGCACCGTGGATGCTCCCGTCCGCCGCGAAGCAAGTTCCGCCTCATAAACGCCGAACGACGTCTCCGTTACCGGACCGACGTCCCCGAGCGAGGCGTCAAAAGACACGGCGCCTCCGCTACGCGTCAAGGCGTTGCCGAAGCGGTCCCGCAGCTCCAGCTTCAGCTTGACGGAGCTGCTCCCGTCCGCGATCGCCGTGCTCGGCGCCGCGATGAGCGAAGACTTCTCCGCAGCGGGAGCTGCGGAAGTAATGTCCCAGGCCAGCTTGCCGGGCACAGCCAACCCGTTAATCTTGGCGGACACTGTCACGCTTCCGAGTCCGTAAGGCTCCAACTCCACGGTGAATTTGCCGTCCCCGGTATAGGTAACCGGACCAAGCACGCCCGGACCATCGGCGACCATCTCTACTGTGTCGGTTCCGACCGTAACGGGGTTGCCCCAGTAATCCGCCAGCTGCAAGGTTACTTCCGCCTTTTCCCCAATCGGCGACGAACCTGTAGCTCCTCCGGTCCAATAAGTACCCGACAAATTAGCCAGCGTAATTTGGGACAGCTTCGGCAGAGCCTCTTCCGAACGGTTGCCGCCAATCTGGTTAAAGTTGTTGCCGCCCACGGCCCAGATCGATCCGTCCGTTTTCAGAACCGACGTATGCATGCTCCCTGCCACAACCTGTACGAATCCTTCGACACGGCTCACCCCGTCTTCCGTCTCAAGCACCGGTTTCGGCACCGGGGAGTTCGAAGCATTCTGGTCCCTGCCGAGCTGGTACTTCAAGTCTCCGTAAATATCAGTATTGCCTCCCCAAGTCCAAAGGCAGCCGTCTCCTCGCAAAGCCGCGGAATGAAGCAACCCGGCGCCGATCGCCGTTACGTCCCCGAAGGGGCCTCCATTTTCGTCCAGCACGGGCTGCGCCCGGCTTTGCATGTTGTAATGGCCAAGGCCCAGTTCCCCCGTTGAATTATACCCCCAGGACCACAATGTACCGTCATCCTTGACCGCCAAGGAGTGATAGCCTGCTGCCGCCAACTGGGTAACATGATCCAGCGGCGAACCGTCATTGACGGTTACGTCGACCGGATAGCTCCGGGAGGTCCCAGTCCCATCCCCGAGCTGCCGGTTCTGATTGGCCCCCCAAGCCATAACCCGTCCGGTTTTCGTCAAGGCAAGCGAGTGAAACTGCCCGGCCTGAACCTTCTTAATATCGGTCAGATAAGTATTTGCCGCAGTTTTCACCTGAACGGGCAACTTCGCATAATTCATATTCCCCGATGTTCCGTCCCCGACCATCCCATTGAAATTAAACCCCCAAGCCCAAACCGTCCCATCCTTGGCCAAAGCCAGCGAATGCGCGTCTCCCGAAGAAATTTGCGCAATCTCGGGAAGGCCCTCAACCTTTTCCGCGTACGTGGACCAATACCCATCCGTATCTCTTCCAAGCTCCTCGTTAAGGTCGGCGCCCCAAGTCCAGACGGTTCCATCCTTCTTCAGCGCGACGGAAAACTGGGCTCCGGCAGCCAGTGCGGTCACATCGCTCAGCAAGGATGTTTTTCCGCCAACCTGCTGATACACCGGCATCGCAAAGTTAAAAGATTGTGTCGAGCCGATACCCAATTGCCCTGTATAATTGACTCCCCAGGCTCGTACCGTCCCATCGCTCAGCAGCACCAGCATATGGTCCGTTCCCGACGCAAGGAACACCGGTTTCAAAGAAGATACGTCCTTCATCTCTGCACGCACCGGGCTTAATGGCGCCATCAGGGCCACGGTTGTACTGAACAGCGCCGCAGCCAAGGCCAGTTTGAACATCCTTTTCCATTTCACGAGGCCATCCTCCCTTCTCCTCCTTGATTTCCATCCCTTCTATTGTAAAAATCCGCCCGAATCCTGTAACCTAACTAAAGTTAACAAAGCGCGAAAAAGGGAGTATTACGGCGCAGAAAAAAGACCGCCGGAGTCCGGCAGCCTAATTTTCTATTATTGAATTTGTCCGCGATAAAAGCGCAAGAAGAGCTATTGCTATAGTTATTGTTTCATCCGCCTTCACGCCCAACTCCGTATTAATATTTGGACTAGAGCGCCACACACTTTGACCTAACGGACACCAGGGACGCTAAAATGCCTAAATTTGCTCTCTTTGAATTCTAACGGACACCAGCGACCTTAATCCTGCCGAAACGCCACCTTTTGTGACCATTATGATAGAATAGCGTCTCCTGTGTCCGTTAGGATTTCTGCGGAGCAAAGAAAACGGGTTGATTCCCTGATTTCTTTGGTTCCATTAATTTACTTGTTCACCAAGGAATATCCCCGATCCCGCGCATGACGTCGTCGATTTCCCGCAGTTCCTCCGCAGTTAATGGCGGCTGGTGGACGGCCGCGGCGTTTTCTTCGATTTGGCTCACCCGGCTGGCGCCGATGATCACGGAAGTGACGCCTCCGTCCCGCAAAGCCCAGGTTAACGCCATCTGTGCAAGGCTTTGTCCCCGGCGTTCGGCGATCGCCTCCAGCTTGCGGAATTTACCGATCCGCTCCGCCGTGACGGCCTCCGGCTTCAAGGACCGAGCTTTGGACTCGGACTCTTCCTCCAGTTTGCGGACATATTTATTTGTCAATTGTCCCCGGCCTAACGGGCAAAAGGCTACCGAACCCGCCCCCTCTTCCCGGAGAACTTCCTGCAACCCCTGTTCAATCCACCGGTTTAGCATCGAGTAATTCGGCTGGTGCACCAAGAGTGGCGTTCCGAGTTGCTTCAATATTTCCGCCGCCCGCTTGGTGTCTTCAGGGCCGTAATTGGACAGCCCCACATACAGCGCCTTCCCGGCTTTCACGGCTTGCGCAAGCGCACCCATCGACTCCTCCAGAGGAGTATCCGGGTCCGGACGGTGATGGTAGAAAATATCCACGTAATCCAGTCCCATCCGCATCAGGCTTTGATCCAGGCTGGAGAGAAGGTTTTTGCGCGATCCCCATTCCCCGTACGGCCCGGGCCACATGTAATAGCCTGCTTTCGTGGTGATCAGAAGCTCATCCCGGTAAGGCCGCAGATCCTTTTTCATCACCTGCCCGAAGGTTTCTTCCGCCGATCCGGCCGGTGGTCCATAGTTATTGGCGAGATCGAAATGGGTAATTCCGAGATCGAATGCGGTCGTGATCATCGCCCGGGAATTCTCAAAAGGCTTGTCGCCACCGAAATTTTGCCACAACCCCAGCGATATCGCCGGAAGTTTGATGCCGCTTTTACCGCAGCGGTTGTAAATCATTTGCTCGTAACGCTTGTCATCCGCATAATACGGCATATATATCAACCTGCCTTTTTTATGTCATAAAATAAGAGGGCCCCTCTCTTTCGAGAATGATTATATGCCAAGACCATTAGAATATGGAATGACCGCATGTAACTTTTACATGTCATAATGTAATATGAATTTATTGAAACTCTCCGAAATCAACAAAAAAGACAACCCCTTAGTTCCCCAAGAGGTCATCCTTTCTCCATTCCCCTAAATCTCGCGCAGCTTCGCGTCCAGCATCTCGAACATGGCATCCTGCCCATTTTGGGGTACATGGCGATACATATCTCCGACGCTAAGTTCGAAATAGCTTGTTCCCCCGTCAAAATCTCTCAGATTCCCGGTGATGCCGATCCCGTATTCCTCGCAAAGCGATATTAACACCGGCTCTACCTTGTCTTTCGGAGCTTCGAAGTGGACGTGAAACATATTGGATACGGGCACGACGGGCCGGGTAGCTATACCGTGGCACCGGTTGAACCGTTCGGCGAGCACGATGGCATCACGGTAGTATTGATCCATTTTGCCGATCCGCTCTTTGAAATAGTACCCGCTGGTCAAGATATACGGATACAGACTGATCAGATCGCCGCCATGCCGTCTTTTCCACACTTTTGACTTTTCGGTGAAGGCCGCTTCCCCCGCCAGGATCGCTCCGGCAATCCCGCCGATCGTTTTATAGAAGGAAATATAGACACTATCGAACAATGCGCAGACCTCTGCGGCCGTTTTTTGATAAAAGGGTAAAATTTCGTACAATCGCGCGCCGTCCAGGTGCAGCTTGATGCCTTTCTCCCGGCAGTAAACAGAGATCGCTTCAAGTTCCCGGAATTCGGGCAATTGCCCGCCGATTTCTCGCTGCGGCAACTCCAACAGCAGGCAGGCGATATCCTCCTCCAGATTTGTAACGTCTTCCAGCGTGATTAAACGGCTCTTATCGGCAAGCAATACCGGCTTAATGCCATGCAGTTCCTTCAGGCCGTCCTCTTCATGGATTTCCAAATGGCATAACGGATGATACGCCACTTGCGGGAGATTTTTGTCGTCGCACCAGATTCTTAGGGCAATTTGCTGCGCCATCGTACCGCTTGGAAAAAAAACCGCCGTATCCTTCCCCAAATAGCTCGCCATCTCCTGCTGGAACTCTTCAATGATCCAGCCTTTGCCGTAAGCATCGCTCTCCGTTGTTCCATCGGCTTGCTCCAATACTGTCTTCAACACTTCTCTCGGACCCTGGCCCGACAGGCGGTAAGCAGTCCGGTTAAATGTTTCCGCTAGGGTTTTTTGATCGCTCATCGTATTCTGCTCCTTTTCCTTCTCCCGTTTCCCTTTCCCGCTTTGTGCCGGGAGCCGTACAACACTCCTATTCTATCACTTCCTCAGCCAATCGTAACAATTTCGCACCGCTGTGCCTGCTCCATAAATCGCCCCATGCTCGAAATTTCCCCCGGCAGCTTTTCTTTATTAGCCTGTAGAAAATCCGGGATAAGCCTACTTGAGGTGATTCGATTTTGTCCCGCCAGACTTCCCTCCGCGCGCTTAAAGTAATTGTGATGAAATGACCGTATCGGGGGCCGCCAGTATATAAATCACTTGAATCAACCGGTCGCGAACGTGGTGCGGTAGCGATGGAAGAGAAGCCGGGCAGGCAATATTGCTCGGACCCTATCGTTGCGATATCGTTGGGCGGATGACCAACGGTTTTTTGGGTCAGCGAAATTCTAACGGACACAGGGGACGTTATTGGCCCGAAATCCAGGACTTTATAAATCTAACGGACACAGGAGACCTTAATCTCCTCGTTTGGCACCAAATCGAAGCAAATTACTTCCGATAAGGGTTCTGGTGTCCGTTAGATTCGAAAAGCAGCCATTTTGGATAGTTTAAGGGCTCTCATGTCCGCGAGAAATCAAGAGCCGCCGGAGTAGATTCTCCAGAGAATGGCATTCCGGCCTACTGACAAGCATACAATTTGGAGAAGAAGGACAGGGTGATCTGACGGAACCCGGCCTTTCCCCTATACTCCTTAAAGGACGCGATGCTTGTGAATCTCTTATCTAGCAGAACGAAGGCCTATCTTTTTCGTCGATCCTGTCTGAAAGCATCTCTAATTATCGCCGGTTCCGTCATCCAGGGATTCGGCATGGGCGTATTTCTGTTTCCGCATGCCATCCCTCCCGGCGGGGCCGGAGGACTCGCATTGCTGCTGAACCACTGGTTTTCCTTCCCCATGAGCATCGGCTTCTGGCTGATGAACTTTCTGTTTCTTTTGACTGCGATCCCGTTTCTCGGAACGGTCAGCACCGTCGGCACGATCGGCGTAATCACAACCACTTCGGTGTCCGTTAATATCTTCGGCGTTTACTTCAACAGCCCTCTCGGCAATGTCTGGTTCGATCTGCTGGCCGGTTCGGTTTTGCTCGGGATCGGCATCGCCGTTCTTTTAACCCAGCGTTTCTCCAACGGAGGCATCGGATTTGCGGCGCTTGCCTTGTCCAGGCAAAAGCATTTTGATCCGGGCAAAACGCTCTTCTGGATGAACGGGGCGATTTTTATCCTCACAGCCTGCGTCATTGACTGGATGATTATTATTCAGGCCCTTCTTTGCCAATGGATCTCCACCAGCATCGTGAGCTGGCTATACAGCACCTCCTTTCCGGCAAGACCCCTTTATGCCTGGCGCGGAAAAAGAGACCGCTAAACCCGGAACCGGCTTGGTAAAAAAGATCCTGAGTCTGCAACCGTCTCCGTATTCAGTGCAACTTTCCGGCAATAGGCAACATCAGCGACCTTGGCTTGAGTCTCTTCCTGTAATTCGGCACCACTACAACCTCCAGCACCCTAATTAGCTTCTATAACCTTCGATTTAATGCTAGCTACGCCAGCCCCGAGTCGTGATTGAATTTTGTCCAATGACAATGAAAAGAGAGATGAGAGAGAACTCGACGAACAACAAACAAGCTGCCCCAGGATCATTCCACCTGGAGCAGCTATTTTGGCGCGAAAAACAGTTCAGCCCTTCACCGCGCCTTCGGCGATGCCGGCGAAAATGTATTTCTGCAGCAGCAGATAAATTACGATGGTCGGCAGCAGCACGATGAGAATCGCCGCGGACAGCTGGCCGAAATCCGAGGACCGCTGGCCGACGAAGGTCATCAGTGCCGTCGACAGCGTATGCAGCCCTTTCGAAGGCATGTACAGGTACGGAATGTACATGTCGTTCATGATATCCACCGCTTTGATGATTGCCAGCGTGGCCGAAGCCGGCAGCAGCAGCGGGAAGATAATCTTCCGGAAAATCGTGGTATACGTTGCTCCGTCGATCATGGCGCTCTCATCGAGCTGGCTGGAAATTTTTTCGATGAATTGCAGGAAAATAAAGATTTGCAGCAGATCGGTTCCCGCATAGATCAAGAGCGGAGCAAAGATCGTGTCGTACAGCCCCATCGATTTGATGATCTGAAAGCGGGAGACCTCCGTCGTATAAAACGGAATGACCATCGCGACCATGAACATAGCCATGATGGCTTTTTTCAGCTTGAAATTAAACCGGTTCAAAATATAGGCGGTCATGGAACCCAACACCGTATTCAGAATGACGCTGACCACCACGAGAACTGCGGTGTTGCGGAATCCGACGAGCATATTTCCCGTCTCGAACGCCGTCTTCAAATTGCCGAACTGCCAGGACTCGGGAAGCGACAAAGGCGACGTCTTCATCAACTCGGGACCCGTCTTGAACGCGGTGAACACATTGATCAGGATCGGGAACAGGACGATCAGGCTGATCAAGCCGAACAGCAAGTAGATTCCTAAAGTGGTCCACCATTTTTGCCCAACCGAAGGCCGGTAGCCCGTGGCGACGGGAGTTGCCGGAGCGGTCTTCATCAGTTGTCCTCCTTCCCGCCGAACAGCTTGCCTTGAAGCTGGGTGAAGATGATGATCATCAGCATCAGCATGACGGCTAGCGCCGAAGCAAGCCCGTAGTTGTTGTATTTAAACGCCGATTGGATCGTATACACGGTAAACGTGGTACTGGCCGTCCCCGGACCGCCCTGGGTCATCAGGAACGGGATGTCGAACACCTGAAGCGCTCCGCGCACATTCAGGAACAGTACGATTTCGATGACCCGGCTGATGCCCGGCACCGTAATGTATCTGAATTTCTGGAAGCCGTTGGCTCCGTCGATGGTAGCCGCTTCATAGAGATCGTAAGGCACCGACTGCAGCCCGGCCAGGAACAGGATGACGTGGAACCCGCTGAACCGCCAGAGCGATACGGCCACCAGCGAATAGTTGACGACGCCGGGATCGCTGAGCCAATTCTGGATCAGACCTTCAAGCCCGACCAAATCCAGCAACGCATTAAACGGCCCGTTGATCGGGTTATACAGATAGCTGAAAATATAGGCCACGGCAACGCCGTTCAGGATATAAGGCATAAACACCATGGACCGGAAAAAGCGGCTGGCCCGGATTTTGTTGTTCAGCAGAACCGCAATCGAAATTTCAAGCGGAATAAATACCAGGTGCATAATGAAATAAAGCAAATTGTTTCCGAGTGCTTCCCAAACCCCGTCGGTCTGAAAGGCGGCGATGTAATTTTTGAAGCCGACGTAATTGAACGTCTTAGAAATCCCGTTCCAGTCGGTCAAGCTGAATTGAAACAGCTTGACCGTAGGATACAGGAGGAACAGCATCAGCAGGCCGACCGGTATGATTAAAAAGCCGAATATGACAAGTTTCTTCTGTAAGTTGTAGTTCATCTCATCCACGTCCCTCCAAGCAGCGGCAGGCTATTTATTTTTTCTGGCTTCGGTCCACTTGGCGTTCAAATCTTTCACGATTTCATCCACCGATTTGCCGGCCATCATTTCTTGCCCAAGCGCCTTCACGTCCAGTTGGATCGCGTTGGACAATTCGGTGTAAGCCGCGTCGCCCGGAATGTACATAAATTTCTCAGGCTGGTGCGAGGCATAGAACGTCTTCAGGAATGGAACATCAGACTCCACGCCCTCAAAGGCGGTATCGAGCTGTGCGCCGTTCAGATATTCCTTGTAAACTTCCGGCGAATAGAACCATTCCATGAAAGCTTTAGCTTCTTCTTGATGCTTGGAAGAACTGCTGATTCCGTAAAAATGATCCGTAAACATCATCAGTTTGAGCGGCGTATCCTCGGTTTGGCGGTACGGCATCGGGAAGGCGGCCAAATCGTCCAGGTTTCCGGCTTTGGATTCATAAGTAGGCACGAACCAAAGGCCGGAAGCCATCACGGCAGCCTGCTTGGAAATGAACAGGTCGTTGGCCTGGTCGGCGCCGATTCCGAGCGGGTCGGGGCCCATCACGCCGGCGTTATACATTTCGGCAATTTGCGTATAGCCTTGATAGAATGGGGTTCCTTCTCCGAATGGAGCGTCTTCCTTGGCAAGATCGCTCAAGTAGCTCTCCTTATCGGAGATGATGTGCGGCAGAAACTCGTTGAACGGATAGTCAGGCCAGGCATCTTTTCCGCCCATTGCGTAAGGAATGTATTTGCCGTTGTCTTTGATTTTTTTGAGCAGATCCATGAACTGCGGCCAGGTTGTAGGCACTTGCAGGTTCAATTCCTCGAACACGCTAGGGTGGTAGTACACCAGTTCAGGGAAGGACACCGAAGGAATCGCCAGGATTTTGCCGTCCACGGCGTAGTTTTTGGCATAGATGTTTTTTGATACGACGCCGAGGTCGTCGAGCGGAATGAGCTGCTCTTTAAAATCGGCCAGCCAGTTCGGCTTCAGCTCGATCAGGTCCGGAAGCGCGTCGCCGCCAGCTCTGACCTTGATGGCCTGCAAATAATCGCTGTCGCTTTTAAAAGATTCCACTTCCACTTTTACATTGGGATTCACGCTGCCGTATTCCTTCACTTTGTCGGTTAAAAAGGTAATAAAATCGTTATTGGAATCCCACATCGCCAGCTTCAAAGTGACCTTTTCCGCTTTCGCTCCGCTGTTTGCGGTGCCGCCGTTCTCTTCCGCCGATTTGCCGGAGCCGCCGGAGCAACCCGATAAAGCCGTCAGGACCAGCGTGCAGATGAGCAGCAGGGTTGCCCATTTTTTTGTTCTCATACTATGACCTCCCGTGAATTTAGTAGTAACCTGGCCTCGGTTCGGCGGATGAAAGCGCCGTCATTCAAGGGCGTTTCACATCGCTCAGGTTCTTTTCATGGTTCATTATAGCTAGGATGGATGCGCTTTCACTTGTTTCTTTTTATCCTTTTTTTCTCTCTTTCTATTCACTTTCGTTTGTGGCGCATCCCGCTCGTTATCTCAGGTTTTCCCGGTATTCCAACGGCGTTTTGCCCGTAACTCGCTTGAAAACCTTCGTAAAGTGCCCTTGATTCGGATATCCGACCTTCTCCCCGATCTCATACAGCTTCATACCGCTCTTCATTAGTTGAATGGCCGTTTCAATCCGTTTTCGGGCCACATATTCGATAAAGGTCTCGCCCATTTCCTTGGCGAACACCTTGCTCAAGTAATTCTCGCTGATACCCGCCATCTCGCTGGCCCCCGTAAGGGACAAGGGCTCATTGTAATGAAGATCGATCCACTGCTTCACCTTGTCCACCAGTCTCGGCACCGTCTCGGCCGCCCGGAACGCGGGATGGACGGCCTGTGCCACCTGCCGTGCGAGGGTGAGGATGTACTCATTGATTTCGGCAAGGGAGTTCATGTACTCCACCCGGCTAACCGGCGGTTCGTCCTGTTCCGTAATTTGCCGCCAACCCAGCCCCTGACCTCTCAACAGCGAACTAAGCTCCCAAAGCAATGCCTTGTAAGGCTGCAACGCAGCCTCAACGGATAGAAGCCGCATTTCGGTCATTACCTTCAGGCCCGCATTCAACTCCTGCTCCCATTCCGCATTCCCCTGCTCCATATCCCGGATCAGCCGGGGAATGTTCCACACCCCGGTATGAGCATGACTCTCCGCCGCAGAAATCGGCATGGCCTCCGCAAAAAACACCTGGCCGTTCCCGCGAAAGAAGCGCAGCTGCGCCAAATGCATGGCCTGCCGGTAGAGACCGGCCCAGTCCTGCCTGTTCGAGGACGGATCGGCCAGTCCAACCGCGCCGTTGACATTGACATATTGCTGAAGATGGCTTAATGCTTTATGCATTATTTCCGTGAACAGGCTTCTGAAAGCTTGGCCGCTGAGCCGGACGGGAACGAACACCAGTACCGCATACTCCAGCACGGATAGCGGAGCCATTACGATTTCCAGCCCGTACCCTTCGACCACTTGCCTGATCGTATGCATCACAAACCGGGATTGCTGGTCCTGGATCCCGAGCGGCCGGCCATACATCCGGTCAAGCAGTACGCAGCCCACGCCATAGTGGAAACTTACCCGATCACCCCACCACGTCTGAAACCGCTCCTGGCCGTCGTCGGCACCCTGAACAGAGATCGCCGGGCTACGCCCGGCGCCACCCGACTGCACCGCCTGGAACAACCACTGCTCCTGCTGCTTCTGACGGATGGAACGGGCCTCCTGCTCTTTGCGTTCACTTTCGGTCGTCTTTGCCCGAATCAAATCGACCGCATTTCGAATCACGGGCGATACTTTGCTCTCCTCCAAATCGTTTTTGATCACGTAATCACAAGCTCCGTACAAAAAAGCTTCCCTCACGTACTCGTAGTCGGAATAGGCGCTCAAGACAAGGGCCACGATCCGCCCGCCGACATCAAGGCTGCGGAGTTCCTTCATAAACTCAATGCCGTTCATGAGCGGCATCTGCATATCTACCAGCACCAAGTCGACGCTTTCATCTTGAATCCGCTTCAACGCTTCCCGGCCATTGGAGGCCTCACCCGCGATTTCGCAGCCGAACCGCTCCCAGGGGATCAATTCCCGCAGGGCAATCCGGACGATTGGCTCATCATCCACCAGCAGCACCCTGATCATTCCCGTTCCCCCTTTTCCTTGGTATGGGGCGCTTCCCATAGCAACGGCAGCACTACCAGGACACTCGTCCCTTCGCCCCAAACGCTGGTTATCTCGAGTCCGTAGGCCTCTCCATAATTGAGCCGGATACGCTCTTGAACGTTTCTTAGCCCAAGCCCGCTGAAGCTCTCCTTGCTCTTCACTCTCCGTTCCAGCAGGAAGGGAAGCTCCTCTTCGCGAATGCCCACTCCGTCATCTTCGATCGTAAAGCGGCAGCAGCCATCTCCCCATTCTCCGAAGACGGAAATGTTTCCGCGCGTTTCCCTTTCGTGCAGACCGTGAATGATCGCGTTCTCGATGATCGGCTGCAGCAGCAGCTTCAAAATGTAGGCTTGCCCGATTTCCGGATCGACGTCGTAATGGATATCGAATAAATCGCCGTAGCGGATTTTCATAATCCGGATATAATCGTCGAGCAGCGAAATCTCCTCGCCCACCGTGGCGTACATGCCTCCCCGATTAAATGTGGACGACAGCAGCTTGGTCAGAGCGTCGGTCATCTTCTGGATGTTTTCCGATTTGGAGATCGTTGCCATCAGTTTGATCGTATTCAGCGTATTCAGCAGAAAATGCGGATTGATCTGCGATTGCAGCGCCCTGATTTCAGCCAGGCGTTTCTGGTCTTCCTGTTCCTTGGCTTCGGCGAACAAGCGGTCCATGTTGGCGACCATTTCGTTGAATGCATGTCCGAGCACATAGATTTCCAGCGGCCCCGACGCTTCCAGCTGGGTCTTCAAATTTCCCGATTTGATGTAAGTCATCCCTTTAAACAGCCGGATAATCGGATTGACGATGCTGCGCACCAGCCAATAAGAAGCGATCAAAAACACGATCAGCCCGCCCACCGAGAAAAGAATGATTTTGCCGAACACGCTTTTCACCTGATTGATAATTTGCTCGTACGGCACGACCTTGACATATTTCCAGCCCAAATCGGACGTCGTATAGATGACATAGGACTGCACGTTGTTCACAGTCTTTACGTAACTGCCCTTCGCGCCGGAAAGTGCCGGCTGCAGATACTCATAGTTGCCCATTCCCTCATGCAGCGCTTGATCATCATTCGAGGCCATCACTTGGCCTTCCGGACCCACGACGTAAATATCCCCGCCGCCCCCGCCGCTCACATCCAGCCGTTCCATGAAATCGGAGGAACGAAACACGCAATAGATCATCTCGACATTGTAAAATAAGGTGCTGTATTTCGGAGACACGGCCACCGTAAAATAATATCCGCCATCCGGTATGCTTGAAGCGCTTTCCTGAATTCCCATGAGATGGACCTTGTTTTTCCGCTTTTCGGTGTCTTCGTACCAATCCATGCGGCGGAGTCCCGCCACATCGACATCCATGTTTCTTTTGTAGGCATACGAACCTTGATCTTTGTAAAAAAACAGTACGCTCGCCACGTCAGGCGTATAGTGAAAATAGTTGTTCAACTGCTTGTCGAGCGCTCTCCGCAAATCGAACTGACTACTGGCCCCATCGTTTTTATGGATGGCTGCCGACGTCGAAATCACTTGGTCGTCATTCGCAATGGCCGATACGGTATTGATGATCATCCGCGCCTTGGAATCAAAGCCGTCCGACTGCTGTTCCAGCGTCTGCATCGCCTGGGAAGTCGTATTGTTCAACAGAATGGAATTCAGCGACCTTACCGAATACAAAGTGACGAGCAGGATCGGAACCGTAATCATCAGGAAAAAGGACGTATTCAAGATCTTCGAAATGCTCCAACGGTTTCGTTCAATGTATTTTCGCCAATGTTTCATGCTGCTCTCTCCTCCGGCCGGTTCCTGGATTCGCGGTTTTTCCCGTACCCGCGCCGATTGCGGTAACCTCAGTCTAGACACCCCTGGAACCGTTTACAATTGTTGTTTTGGTGTTTTTTTTATACTTTTTTATTCTATATCGGCGATTCGCCCCGGCAATCTTCAACCTGCATACGCTTATGGCAAATCCTTTGAATCTGCGGATCGGGTATCCCTGCCCGCGAACTTTAAGTATAATGGAGGCAGAATCTTCAAGTATTTGGGGGTAGAAGCATGGGACTGTTTTCTTTTTTGAAAGGCCAGTTTATTGAAGTCATCGAATGGCTGGATGAATCCGCAAATTCCGGCACGATGGTGTACCGCTTTCCAGTATACGATAATGCGATCAAAATGGGCGCCAAACTGATCGTCCGCGAATCTCAAGCCGCGGTGTTCGTGAACGAGGGACAAATCGCCGATGTATACGGCCCCGGCACTTACACGTTGTCCACACAAAACATGCCGTTGCTAACCGCGCTTAAGTCTTGGCCGCATGCCTTCAATTCGCCGTTCAAAGCGGATGTGTATTTCGTAAGCACGACTAACTTCACCAATTTGAAATGGGGCACGACGAACCCGGTCATTCTGCGGGATACCGAATTTGGCGCCATCCGGCTGCGTGGCTTCGGAAATTACGCGTTCCGCGTCAAGGAACCGGCCCTGTTCCTGAAGGAATTGTTCGGTACTCGCAGCGATTTCACGACCGAGCAGATCTCGGGGCATTTAAAATCGATCCTGGTCACCGGCATCAGCGATTTGATCGGAGAATCCCGCATTCCCGTCATGGACCTGGCTTCTTCCTATGAGGAACTGAGCGCTCAGGCGATGGAACGCCTGCAGCCGCATTTCGAAAGCATGGGCCTGTTCCTGTCGCTGCTGCTGATCGAAAACCTGTCGCTGCCGCCGGAAGTCGAGCAGATGATCGACCGCAAATCGTCGATGAATATCGCCGGCAACCTGGACCAGTACATGAAATATCAGACCGCCGAGGCGATCCGCGAGGCGGCCAATAACCCGGACTCCGGCGCGGCCGGAACGGGGGCCGGACTTGGCGCCGGGATGGCGATGGCCCAGATGATGGGCCAGATGATGAACCGGCCGGCCGAGCCGGGGCTGACTGCGAACGGCGGAGGCCCCGCAGCAGCCGGGAATGACCCGGGGGCCGGCAGCCCTAAGCGGTTCTGCTCGGAATGCGGCTCGCCGCTGGCGGAAAACGCAAAATTCTGCTCCGGCTGCGGCACGAAAGTGTAGGGGATGACGATGGAAGCTTCAGCACCCAAAGAAGCCAATGCGAAGGCTCCCGTAACGTTTCCCTGCTCCGGTTGCGGCGGCCCGATGCTGTTCGACTCCGAAGCGCAAAACCTGAAATGCCAATATTGCGGCCGCGAAGAGGCCATTGAAGATTCGGGCAGCCCGCCCGTCGAGTACGATCTGGATCTGACGGAGAGAGATGAGGAGAATGCCGACCGGACCGATTGGGGCTTCCGGAAGCAGACGCTGCATTGCGAAAGTTGCGGCGGCGATATCGTGCTGCCCGAGCTGGAGACCGCGGCGATTTGTCCTTTTTGCGGATCGTCCAAAGTGTTGCCTCTCGAGGAATCGGCCAGCATTAAACCGGAAACGGTCATTCCGTTTCAGATTTCCATGGAACAGGCCATGGCCTCGTTCAAGACTTGGAAATCCAAGCGTTGGTTCGTGCCGAACGCCTTCAAGAAAAGCAGCATCGTTTCGCGCCTGTCCGGCCTGTATATCCCTTACTGGACCTTCGACGCCGATACCGACTCGGTCTACACGGCGGAGCGCGGCGACTACCATTACCGCACCGTCACGCACACCCGGACCGTCAACGGCAAAACCGAGACGTATACGACCCAGGAACGATACACCGTTTGGCACCGGGTCAGCGGAGAGTATGACCGTTGGTTCGACGACATGCTGGTTCCGGCCTCCAGGCGGTATGACGGAAAATTGCTTGATAAGCTGGATAACTTTGACCTGTCCAAGCTGAAAGAATACCGGCCTGAATACTTAAGCGGCTTTATGGCCGAGAAGTATTCCGTATCCCGCAACGAGGGCTGGCAGGAAGCCAGAGCGCGGATTGACCATGCGATTGAGGACGGCATCGAGAAGCAGATCGGCGGCGATGAAATCCGCGGGCTGCACACGCGCACTCAATACAGCGGTCTTACCTATAAACACCTGCTGCTGCCGGTGTGGAACGCGAGCTACGCCTACCGCGGCAAGCCTTACCGCTACATGGTCAACGCACAGACGGGACTGGTTTCCGGCACCGTGCCGCGCAGCCCTTGGAAAATTACATTTTTTGTGTTGTTCTGCGTAGCCGCGGTCCTTCTTGCGGTGTTTCTTATAGCGCAAAACCAATAGCACTAAATTATCTCTATTAAAGAAAAAGACCGGACCCTGAATAAAATCAAGGTCCGGTTTTTGGCGATTACTCCACTTTCAGTGTATAAAATTCCAGCGAGTCCGAGTATTTCGAGCTGGGGAATCGGAGTCCCGGTAGTCCGCGTCCCCGTAATACCATGGCAGTCTTTTAATAGGATACAAGTTGACTATATCATAGAAATCCAACGGGCCTGCTTCATTAAATGGATGGATTCGCTATGACTTTGGGAAAAGTCATGTTTACCGAAGTACCGAGCCCCGGCGTGCTTTCAAGCGATATTATGCCGCCGATCCGGTCCATGATCTTTTTGACGATGGCGAGACCCAGACCGGTACCGCCGCTGCTGCGGTTACGTGAGGGGTCCACCCGGTAAAAGCGCTCGAAAATCCGCGGCTGATCCTCAAAGGGAATGCCGATGCCCGTATCCGTAACCCGGACGGCAATCTCTCCCAGTCCGGAAAATGCCGTAATGTGCACGCGTCCGCCTTCCGGCGTGTACTTCAGGGCGTTTATGACGATATTTTGCAGCACCTGTTGCAAAAATACCGGAGAAACGCCCACCAGGTAAGAACCCTCGGAACGGTCGTAAGCCAGTTCGACTTCCGGATACAGGCTGCCTCCTTGGTCAACAATCTGCTGCAGAAGCTCGGCGAGATCGGTCCATTCTTGTCCTACGGAAACCGGGCGTTCTTCTAGCTCGGCTTCCATCAGCAGTTGCTGGGACAATAGCTGTATCCGCGCCGTCTCCGCCAAAATATAGCCGAGCGACTCCTCCAGCACCTCCGGCTTCTCCTTCCCCCATCGGATCAGCAGCTTCGCATGCCCTTCAATGATGGAAAGCGGGGTTTTCAGCTCATGCGAAGCGTCGCTGATAAATTGCTTCTGCCGCTCTACCCCGGCGTGAATGCGTTCCAGCAGCTGGTTGAACGTATCCGCCAGCACGTAGATTTCATCGCGCTGCTTCGGCAGTTCCAGCCGTTCGGTCAGCAGCCCTTCGTCCATGCCTCGCACCCTCTCTGCAATTTGCCTTACCGGAGCGATCGTCCGTTTGGCGATAATGTAAGACGAAAAACCGGTCAAAACAATGCCGAGCAAGGTTCCGAGGAATAAAAAAGTTCCGACCTGTCTCACCGAAGCTCCGTAGGCCCCGCGGTCTTCCGCAATTTCCAGGGTGACCGTTCCGTAAGCGGGCAAGCTCACTTTTTGCTCCGCCTTCAACACCGCTTCGCCGCTCATGCCGCGGTCGATCTTCGCCAGCGTATCTCCATGCTTGTCAATCAGTTGCAGCCGTTGGCCTTTATGAAGACTGGACTCCAACGAATCCAGATCGGGCTGAAAAATCTTCAGGCCCCTGCCTGGATGCAGTAACGAAGGAAGAAAAGTCACATTAGTGATCCTTTGCTTCACTTCATTTAACTGTGCTTGCAGCAGCCGCTGCTCGCTGCGGGCAGACCAGTCGCGGTACAGCACGAAAACAAGGCTGTTAATCACGATCAATATACAAGCAATGACGGCGGTGATCAGCAGCATCGTTTTTTTCGTAAAGTTCATTGGCCTACCGCCCCTCTTCTTCCGGATCCCGGAGAACGTAGCCCACGCCCCGGAGGGTGTGGATAAGCCTTGTCCCAAACCCGTCATCCATTTTGGAACGTAAGTAACGGATATACACGTCGACCACATTGGTTTGTCCCATAAACTGCGTGCCCCAGACCTGGTCCAGCAGCGTCTCCCTGGAAAGCGCGCGGTTTTTGT
Source organism: Fontibacillus phaseoli (assembly GCF_003337355.1). Classification (GTDB taxonomy): domain Bacteria; phylum Bacillota; class Bacilli; order Paenibacillales; family Paenibacillaceae; genus Fontibacillus; species Fontibacillus phaseoli. The sequence goes on from NZ_QPJW01000021.1 coordinate 34,318, forward strand.
TTTTCATCAGCGTATGAAGCAATTCGAATTCCCGCGCCGAAAGCTCGATGGACTGCCCGCTTCGGGTCGCCGTGTGGGCGCTGACATTAAGCTCAAGATCGCCGGTCTCATAAACGGTCGCCTCCGCGGCCCGAACCCGCCGCTTGATCGTCCTTAACCGGGCCAGCAGTTCTTCGATCTCAATCGGCTTCGGCATATAGTCATCCGCACCGCTGTCGAGACCATTGACCTTGTCGATTAAAGAATCGCGCGCGGTCAGCATGATGATCGGGGTCGATTTCGACGCCCGGATTCGCTTACATGCCTCGATCCCGTTCAAGTTCGGCAGCATCAGATCCAGTAAAATGTAATCATAAGTATCGCTCAGCGCCATTTCAAGTCCGCTCCGGCCGTCATAGGCCGTCTGCGTTTCATAACCTTCATACTGCAGTTCCATTTCCATGAGCCTTGCGAACGGTTTCTCATCTTCGATAATCAGAATTTTTTCCAACGGGATTGCACCTGCCACACATGAATTTATAGATATGTACAGCCACCTCCACAAATAAGGAATTGCGCGCGCTTTGGCGTTTGTCCGCCTGCATTCTTATTGTAGTTCAGGCCGGGTTAGAGCGTCTTTATACGTTCATTAGAGTTTGATTAGAAAACAGAATATGTTTTTACTCCGCTTTGATTCAGTTTATCCCCGCAACCGATCCATGATCTCGGCCGTTACGGCCTCCCAATGCCGCTTCATCTCTTCCCGGGCCAACGCGTCCGCCAGCTTCTCCTGATGAAAGCTGATCGTCGTCTTGCCTTCATGCGACGGGTTGGGAATGAGTCGAATCTGCAAGGTGGACGTCTGCGCCCAGCCCTTTCTTTGCCAGGTCATGCGGAGTTGTTCCAACGGCTTAATGACGCGCATCTCGCCGAAGTTTCCTTCCCCGGTGATATATTGGTGTCCCGGTTCAAGCTCCAGTGACGGTAAATCTCCCAACCACAGCTTCAACCCTTCCGGGGAAAGCAGGAACGTCCAGGCTGCCTCCCGAGAAACGGGAAAGGTCCGGCGCACGCCGATTTGAAATCCCACCGATTTTGTTTGTCCTATCATCTAAACCACTCCTCTCAAAAATTAAGGCGTCAGCCCTCTGGCGAACAATTCGACGCTGCAATCCAAAAACTCCGTCAACGCCACGCGGGTAATGCCTTCCGATCCGTACAGGTGGGTCATGAACGCCCCGTAATTCATCCACATGAACGTGATCGCCTGCGCCTCGGGGGAGGTCGGAATCAGCTTTCCTTTGTCCGCCATCGCGGAAAAATAGTCCGTAAGCAGTTCCCGAAGCTGACTCGGGTGCTTTTGGGCATTTTCCCGGACGGCGGATAATTCCGCTTCCTGAAGAACGACGCGAATCCACATCCGGTTGCGGTTCATGATTTCATGGTACGTTTCGGCGATCAACCGCAAATCGCTCCGCAAATTCCACGTCAGCCGTTCCGCAAAAATCGTCTCCATGGCACCGGTATAATAAAACCGGTCAATCGCTGCGTCCAGCAAATTGAGCTTGCCGCCAAAATTGCGGAACAGCGTCATCTCACTGACCCCCGCCTCGGCCGCGATTTCCTTGGTGGAAACACCGTTGTAGCCCTTTTCCGCCATCAGCGAGAGCGCAGCCTGCATCAGCTTATCCTTGCTGGTCGACTTTTGCTTACCCATCGACTTCTGCTTATTCTTTGATTTACGCATACTCGTTGATTTCTGCCTATCCGTCAATGTCTCATTTGTCTCCATTCTCTACCCTCCAAGAATGTTAGTGCTCACTAACATAACTGTATTGTACCCTTAACCTTTTCTCATGTCAAAAAAAGGAAAGGAAAAGAAGACGCACCGTGACATCATCCATCGTTCTGTACAAAATCGTCTCATTATCGATACCCTCTCCATAGTCAAAACTTCCGCTTGCTCCATCGAGCGAGCCGATTCCGGGATAGTAATGGCCGAGCGGCAATATGGCGAGTTCACCCCTGAGGCGTACAATTTTTTATCTAATATACCATTGGCAACGCATTCTTGATAAAACTCAATCAAGAGAAAAGCAAAAAACCGCCCGCTGCAAAGCGGACGGCTTCTCGGTCATCATTTATTTTCTGGTAACGGTAAATCCCTTCTCCTCAAGCAGGTTGACAATGCCGATGTCTCCCGCCATATGCGCCGCTCCTACTACGATCAGATAAACGGAGGAATCTTGGCCTTTCAAATAACCTTCGATTTTATCGGCCATGCCAATGTTCCGGTCCACGAGCATCGCCTTGTTATATTCCTCGTTTTTGCTCATTGCTTTGACCAGTTCCAGCAGGGCCTCGTCGTCGCCTTTTTTCCACATCTCGGCCATGGCCCCCACGCTGTCGTCGACTTGATCGAAATTGTTCAACACCGCAAGCAGGTTGTCTTCCTGCAGCTTCTGCGAGAAGTTATTAAACATCCCGAGCTGGGATTCATACGATTCCAGTTCGATAATCGGTAGTTTGCGCTCCATCGCCTTAGTTAGAAAATACAGATCGATCCCGGTTTGCCCTTCATATCCTGTCTTGGCAGCCTGGATCGACGAAAGCGTCGATTCGACCACCCATGGTTTAAAGGCATCCAACGCATTTTTGTCGAGGCCGTTTTCGGCCAGAATGTTGCCCAGTTTGGCATAGGTAGTTTCGGAAATATGATCCTTCAGCGTGGTTCCGTCCTGATAAGATCCAAGCTTCAACACCAGTTGCTGGGTTTCCGGGTCGGCAGCCTTGGCAATATCGATTTCTACCCCCAGAAAGTCGGCTTCAGTAAATGCATTTTCAATAGCGGGTTGCAGTGGGTAAAAGCTGGAGTCCGCAATGTGCATCGAGCCTAGCAAGTATACCTTATTGCCGGCGTTTTGTACTTCCCACAGAAATCCGCGTCCGCCGCTGGCCGCGACTTCTTTGCTTTTCAGGATAACGGTTCGCGAGACCTCATCCCAGTAGATTTCATATCCGGCCGCTTCTCCGATTGAACGTACCGGAAGATATGTAACGCCTTTTATCACTTTTGGCCCAGAGATCAATGGAAGAGGCTCTCCGTTGACTACGGCTTTATTGCCGTTTTGAAGTTCAAAGATCAGGTCACCTTTCGTGCCCTTGACTTGCTTTGTCTTGGCGTCCTGCTCAAGCTTGAAATCCAATGCTTCGAACAGTTCTTCCAAAGGTACCAAAGCCGTTCCGCGCTCGATTACAGGTGCATGTTCGTCAAAACCGATCTTCTCCCCGTCCACTTGCAGCGACACCGGATTGGCGGCGGCAAAGGTGGTCGGAGCAAACAAGGTTACCGCCAAAAACAGCGATAAAAAGGATGCCGTTATTTTCTTCATCTTCATTTCCAAGTTTCCCCTCTCGTTGGTATTCTTATAGAGTATCATGAATGGACGCAATGAAGCCAACCCGTCTAAAGATACCGTGCATGTTCGGGACCTAGGCTCGGGACCAATCAGGACCACCCGTATAACGGGTGGTTTGCTCTGCGGCTGAAAGCCTTTGTTACTGGCCAGCCCTAAAAGGGCATTGAATGATTCGCCAACC
>NZ_QPJW01000022.1 GCF_003337355.1 Fontibacillus phaseoli
TGGAACGCAACATGCAGACACCATCCCGTTCTATAAATAGCTACCTATATTATACAACATTAACGCGGTGTCGTCTTAAATAAATATAACATAAAGAAGGCTGTCGAGACTTTCTCGACAGCCTGAGCGCCCTATTGGGCGCCAGGGGTCATTCTTAGGATTCTTCTGCGTACTTTTTGAAATTATCAATAATCGCTTGCCAGCCCGCTTGCTGGAATTCAACCGGATGTGTGCTTTCCGCGTCAAAAGTTTCAACGACCTTCGTTTCGTTGCCTTGGTTCACGAAGGTGATCTCGACTTTTCTCCCGTCCCCTAAGGTGTATGCAATCACCTCATGTAGTTTTACTTCATCGTAGACTCCACCAAAGTCAAACCCCATGCTGCCATCCTTCGCCTCCATTCTGGTCAGAAACTTGCCGCCGGCCCGCAAATCATTTTCCGCCTTCGGCGCATGCCAATCCTCTGAAGCTTGATTCCACTTCGTAATGTGCTCCGGCTCCGTCCAATAACTCCATACTTTTTCGATGGGGGCTTGAATGACTGCCTGAACGGTTACTTTCGTCGGATGATTTGTTCCCATTTTGAAAGACACCTCACTCAATTTCGTCGTATTTTTGTTTCTCAATGATATAGACGTCATTCGAATTCGAAATTCATCGGTGGATTTGATCCGGCAGCCCAAATCGTGAAAATAATTTTGCGTTAATGAAATTTTGGGCGTGGCGGATTTTCTTGTCTCTGATTTCAATGACGTGAATCCCCCAAGGAATCAGGACCGATGCTTCTTCAGGACTCGGCACATACTGCGCATAAGCAGGATAGCCTCCGTTCACCGTTACCGGCAAAAAGCGAGATCCCTCGCAATGCCACCGAGTCAGCGAGAAAAACTTGAACAAATCGTCCTTGCCTTGCACCCACATGGCAAAAGGCGGCATGGACAAGCAGCCTTCTTCATGAAATAACGCGACCAGAGCATCGATATCAAATTGCTCAAAGGCCTCCACATACCGCGACAGCAGCTCACGATCAGGTTCATCATCCATCCTGCTAAGCTCGTCGGAACGGAGCTTGGTTCGGTTCATCGTCTCCCTGGCTCTTTGCAAGGCACTGTTAACGGCTGCCGGCGACATACCTAAAGCTTCTGCGATCTGTTTGGAGGACCAATCGAAAACATCCTTCAAAATCAGAACGGCACGTTGGCGAGGAGGTAAGGTTTGTAAGAGCGCGATGAAGCAGAGTTGCAGGGTATCTTTGCGAATGAGAACATCTTCGGGATTCTCCCCAAAGTCAGGAGCTATCCAAATCCATGAGGAGTCGGGCAAAGTTTCACGGGGTTCGACGATGGAAACGGCGGGATCGGACAGGTCAACGGGAAGAGTACGGCGTTCGGCTTGTCTCAGCTTGTCCAGACATAAATTTGAGGCGATACGATAAATCCACGTTTTGTGCGACGATTCCTGCCTGAATGAGTTCCAGTTTTGCCAAACGCGGATATAAGTTTCCTGAACAGCATCGTCTGCGTCATCGATAGATCCCAACATTCTGTAGCAGAACGATGTTAACTCCGGCTTTAATTTCTCCAATAACTGCAGATCCAATGCCGTTTCGTTCATATTAGCCTCCTTATTACGAATGAAATAGGTAAGACTTCGCCACAGGGTGATTCTAATTAAGGGCTGCCCAGTACACTGGATTTACAGATAATCTTGATAACTTCCACGGTTTACGTGTTTAGATTAAACAAAGGCTCAATAAACTGCAAGCAAAAGCTCTTATACAGCTGGGACAACGAATAGCCCTAATCCGCTTGAAGAATAAGTAACAAATTCGTTTACCTGAATTTTGGTAGGGGATATTAGTAATCCAGCAGACGGCCATTATCGTTCCATTGACCGTACATTTTGTTTTCTCTCGTGTTAGTAATGAATTTGTCTAATCTGCTCTTAAATAATTCTGGCTGATTCTTATTGCTTTGTATCGTGTCAATCCGAACTCTTTTATAAAGATCCGGAAATGCCATGAAATTCTCGTATACTTGCTTTTCTTCTTTTAGCCTCTGCTCAATAACTCCATCTATTCTGAAAGAATCATGATCCATATCGGGAAGAACCATTCTGCCTTCGTCCCTCATGAACCCCAACTTTTCGAGGCGGCGGACACGTTCTTTATTTAATTCAGTCCATGAACTTTTTTTACTTCTAGGAGATAGTCTCTGGGCCAGCTCCGTTTCAGAAATTTTCTTTTTGACTCCGTCAATCCATCCAAAGCACAAAGCTTCCTCAACCGCGTCCAAATATAACAACATATCAGGGGTAGGCGCCATACTAACCACGACCCAGCCGGACTTTTCACTCTTAGAATTGTTCTGTAGCCAAATCCTTAAACCTTCTCTCGATTTTACGGGAATTAAATTTTCAATTTCCATAGACAAACTATATTATCCTTTCTTAAAGGAATATAAAAAAATGGTCTCTAATTGCTAGACCATTTTTTTGAATGAGTTACTGTCGGTTGGAAATGACTCTATCAAGAAACTTATCTGCGTCACTATTAAACTTCCAGGAAACCCCGAACTTATCAACCAGCATTCCAAAACACGATGACCAAGGCGTATTTGATAATGGCATTATAACATTGCCGTCAACGGACAAATTATTAAAGTATTTTTCCAAGGCTTGTTTATCATCAATGACTAGACTAATAAGTACATGATTTCCTTTCACCAACTCACCGGTTACCGCCTTCATGGAAGGCAAAATATCCGACATCATGATTTTCCCGCCTGCAAATTCTACGGAAGACTCCATGATCATATTTAATTCATTTTCCGGCAAGGGATAGTTTGGATCCTGTGGAAAATCCCTGAATTTCACTTTTTTTACCTCGTTTGCATTCAGAGCCTCCGAATAAAATTCAATCGCTTTTTCTGCGTTTCCATCAAAGTTTAAATATGCAATAGCTGACATAAAGTTATACCTCCTTCTTTAGATAAATAAAGTATAATTTATAAGTGGTGACAGCTGTATGTCACCTTTTAAAAAAAGTACAAAAAGAGGGGCAACTATGGAGAAGGTTGAGAGATTAATATCTATAGTCATGATATTGCTGAAAAAAGACGTCGTTTCAACAAAAGAATTTGCCCAATTATTTGGCGTTTCCAAAAGAACGATTCTTCGCGATATGGAAACATTGAGCTTATCCAACATTCCCATCTATTCCGTTCATGGAATTAACGGCGGATACGGTATTATGAATGAATACAAGGTTGATAAACATCTTTTAAGTAGCTCCGACTTAGAAAATATTTTGACCGCGCTCGGCGGATTGGAACAAATTCTAATTAGCGAAGAAGTTGAAATCACGATTAAAAAAATGGAGGCAATGGTTAGCCCATTGTCTATGAAAGGTTCAATCCACCTGTCATTTTATGATTGGGAGGGTCGGTCCGAGATTCTTCAAACCTTGAAGACATGCCAAGAATCAATCCTAAAGAGAAGGTTAGTTTCGTTTGATTATATTGATAAAGATGGCACCACGACTAATAGAATTGTGGAGCCCTATCAGCTTCATTTTAGCGAAACCAGTTGGTATTTGAAGGGATTCTGTTTGCATCGTCAGGGATATAGAACATTTAAATTATCCAGGATCGATAATCTCAATATGGATGAAAAAACATTTCATCCTAGAGATTATGTATTAGAACAAGCTGAAGCTAATTATCAACCGCAACTAGTCGCAATTAAGGCGTTGATTTCGCCTAGCATTAAAGATCAATTCATTGAAAGATACGGTCGTAAGAGTATTGAAAACTATAGTTCCGAATATTTCTTAGCAACCATTTATATTCCTCAAAACAGTTTTGGATTTCAATTTTTAGCAAGTTTCGGTACAAATCTAGAAATCATAGAGCCCAAATCCTACGTTGAAGAATTTCGAAATTATTTAAAAAAAATGGTGGATAAATATTGCTAAAGGTGTCTACTCCTGTTTACCATCACTTATGGTAAGGTTCCCCGCGCTGTCTGTAACAGCAAGTTTTTAGAGGCACTCCATCGGAGTGCCCCTAAGTTACTACTTCATGCTCAACTGAATTACCTCTCTCTTCATCAGGTAAACCGACAATTAGCTACACAAAAACTATAAAGAACATGCTATTAGAACGCTTCGCCGACAAGATGCTGAAGATTGACCGGAAGATCATTCAAAATGCGAACTTCTCTGCCGTATTTGCCTAACGTTTTCTCGATGACAAGATAGTCAATGTCCTTGATTACGCTATCGCTCCAATTTTCTCCATATCCTTTGATTCCTGCGTCCATCATCATGACCATCCGGTTAGCCAAAGGCTTATTGAAGTCAAGTGAGAGTGCGCCATAGAATTCCTGACATTCGGTGTATCCGGAGTTATGTGTTGTTACATAACCTTTAAGCTCAGCAAAATCCTTGAATACTATGCCTGTTTTTCGGCTCATCTCCTCCGCTTTACTCTTGTAATAGTCAATCATGGCCTGTTCATGAGTATTCCCCGGAAGGTTTTGTTCGGCGATTTTACGGAACTGCGTTACTCCTTCGTGGAACGCGCCCTCCAGAAAATCAAACCACACCTTGTAATTAGGAGGAACTAGCGATGGGTCCTTCACGCAGACGACCGATGCTCTCTCGGCCGCACACAGACCATCTCGTTTAGGAGAAACGCCGATATGAACGATATCTCCCTCCTTAATGACATTGTTGGACGCACGACCCACCATCGTTTTGTTGGAATCTCCCGCGGTTACCATCACCTTGAATCCCATCTCTTCGACGCCGAGTTCATGAGCAATCGCGTATCCCCATTGTGCTACCTGGGTTTCATACATCCCCGGTCGAAGAATTCTAAGCATGCCCTCCATCATAGCATCACAAATTTTACTACCTTCTTCGATCAGACGCATCTCCAGATCTGACTTCTCATATTTGATTTCGTAATACTTTTCTGAGATATCTTCAATATTCTCTTCACCCACATAGTTTCGTAATATGTTGTACAAACTGACGGGAAACACGTACCGGGTCGTAAGCAACCCGATCTTCTTTGGTTTCCTGCCGCATGCCGCTTCTATAATCTGCTCAGGCCGGACCAATTTCGCAGGATAGTTAGGTTCGTCGATCTTCAATATATCGACTCGATTCATTTTTGCTCCTGAACGGCGATACATCTGCTCCGCCACAATTCCGCTCTCGAGACCAGCGATAAAATGGAACCCGCTCTCCGTAATGACGCCCGCGATCGGCTCCACGATAATATTGTTATCCCCCCCAAGGTATGGGACGTCTCCGCAGTAATGCTCATCCGAGTATACGATGCCGCAGTCGAAGCCAGCCGCCTTCACAGCTTCCCATACTTTTTGTTGCCGGTCAGCGAATTCCTCGGAGGGAAGCCGGTATTCTTTATCGAATTTCGGCGCTTTCTCAAGCACCTTAGCAATAATATCAGCCTGTTTTTTCCATAGCGCGCTATTAAACATAGATAGTCCTCCCATAAATCGAGCTGTATTTTGCAAAAAGTGAGTGTTACTCCACAACAGGGATTCTCTTTATTTCAGGGTTCGTAAAAATATCGTAATCGTCGTAACTTGTGGTACTGAACTCCGTAATGACCGCTCCGTTTTCCCCGGCCTTAAACCAATGAAGAGTGTCAACAGGTATGGTGTATTGATCTCCCGGATGCAAAATAATTTCATGTTGAACGGTGAAATATTTTTTTCCCTTTTCGGGTGGTTGTGCCTGTGGATGAGTTGTGGCCTCGCCCTCCACAAACAGATGAACCTTGCCGTATCTGCACCTGAATGTTTCCTCTTTGCCCCTATAATCGCCGAAAGGGGGATGGCGATGTTCCGGACAAGTTTGGCCGGGCAGCATCACGAGCTCTTTCGCGCATACTCTGCTTGTATTGACATACTCCAATAGCTGCAAACCATTATTATAAATATCGTTAAGTCCAAAATCGGCCACTTCAATCAGATCTATTTCTTCCTTGGTAACGGCGATATTTGCCTGTGCTAAGTACCCCAGCACTTTTTCTTTGATTTCTTCAAACTGCTTTTTACTGATCAATTTCAACGCCTCCTGCAATTCCTACCCAATCGATAATAAAGTTTGCCGTAGCCTTGATATGGTCGATATATTGCTTAACTTCGAGATATTCGTTGACCGTGTGTGCTTGATGAATGCGGCCCGGACCGAAAATAATGACGGGCATTCGGCCTATATTGGCCAGGTAGACCCCATCGCATCCTGCCGGAAATCCGGACAATGTCACTTTGCCAAGCGAACGTTTGATCGAGTCCAACGCAGTGGTCACCAAAGGGTGGTCCAAGTCGGTCTGGAATGCCGAAGTATCCTGATACCAATGGATTTGTACCGGATGCTCACAAAGCCATTCGTCACCCTCGCATGATCTTGTCAGCCAATCCTGCACCTCTTGTTTTACTTGATTCTTATCAACAACAAACTCTTGCCCGTCGACATCATATTCACGCGGGAAAAACTCGACATCAAACCGTACGGTGCACTCGCCCGCTACAATCGACGCGCCATCTCCGCCAGAAATCTGGCCCACGTTGATAGTGGGATTCGACAGCAGCGGATGTCTCTTGGTGAGTAGCCAGGATTTCTCAAGTTCATACAAAGCGTTGATCAGTTTGAACGCCTTGTCGATCGCATTGACACCGAACCCTTTCAGACTGGCGTGAACCGGTCTTCCGACTACCTTGAATTCCGCCAGGAATGCGCCTCTGTTCGCTGCATGAACTTCCAGACCGGTAGGCTCCATAATCATAGCCCCGTCTGCGCGATAGCCCCTTTCCACACATGCCAACGTGCCGTTTCCACCAGCCTCTTCGTCGACGACGGAGGTGAAGATGACATCTCCCGCCAGCTTTATTCCCACTTTTTGAATCGCCTCGAGCGCCAAGATGGCCGCCCCCAGTCCGCCTTTCATATCGGCCGTGCCTCTTCCGAACAAATACCCTTCCCTCTCCTCGCAGGAGAACGGTCCGCTTGTCCAAAGGCTCTCATTGCCCGTATCTACCACGTCGCAATGACCGTTAATCAAGAGAGACCTTCCGCCTCCACTCCCTCTAAAAACAGCAACAACATTGGGTCTATCCGTATAATCGTGGTTCGGGTTGAACCCGGGTAAATCCTTAATTCTATCGTTCTCAGGTTCGAAAATATCGAGCTCATCGGCGCCCATTTCGGATAGCTTATTCGCGATGAACTTTTGAATTTCCCCTTCCTTGCCTGTCGCTCCGTCGTTAATGATCCGGCTGTCAAATCCGACTAATTGCTTTAAAAAATCCACATGGTCATCTTTTTTGTCCGTCAGATATTGGTCCATTTGTTGTCTGATACTTCCGCCCATCTTATCTTCCTCTTTTCTGTTTCTTGCTTTGAGATGCAACGGCAAGAGCCAATATGATCCCCGTAAAGATCATTTGATAGTAAGAGTTGATGTTCATGAGGTCCAGCCCGTTGTTCAATACACTCATGATCATCGCGCCGATCAGACTTCCAATCACCCCGCCTATGCCCCCGGCTACGCTTGCTCCTCCGATGACAACAGCCGCAATGGCGTTAAGTTCCATACCCTGTCCCGCAAGGGGCTGTCCCGAGCCCAGTCTTGATGCCAAAATCAAGCCGCTGACGGCAGCCGTTATTCCGCTGACGACGTACACCCAAATCTTGATCTTGTTTACGTTCAGCCCCGCAAGTCTCGTCGCTTCTTCATTTCCACCGAGACCGAATACATAAGCACCGAATTTCGTGTGATTGAGAATGATATGTGCAACAATGTACATGAGTAGCAAAATAATGACAGGAATCGGTACCACCCCGACAAACCCTCTCCCCAACCAGGCAAAGGAATCCGGCAAGCCCGAGACGGGATAACCACCGGTGACTGCGAGCGCCAAACCTTGGGAAACGCTCATCAATGCAAGCGTTGCGATAATCGGAGGAACTTTAAATCGGGATATAATCAAGCCGTTGACTAAGCCCACTCCAATCCCTACGGCTAATCCGGTCAGAATCCCGATAAAGGCTCCACCGCCTGAGGAAATCATGACTTGGGCCGCCAAGGTTCCCGATATGGAAGCGATGGCGCCAACCGACAGATCGATCCCGCCCGCAATGATGACGAACGTCATGCCAATAGCCAGAATGGCAATAATCGAGGCTTGTCTCATAATATTCATCAAATTGTATGTCGAAAAGAAATCAGGACTGGCAATGCTGAACCCGACAATTAATATAAGCAAACCGACAAAAGCAGCGAATTCACGTTGCTTCGTCATTTGAAGCCAAGTTGCCTTGGTGGCCGGTTCCGGTTTCAATTCTTCCTTGCCGTCGCGTTTAATGTTGATCCCCTCCAGTTATCAGGTGCATCAATTTGTTTATCGTCACGTTCTCGCGGTCAAGCTCGCCGGTTATCCGACCTTTATACATCGTGTAGATCCGGTCGCTGATTCGCAAAATTTCATCGAGCTCCGATGAAATGAATATGATCGACTTCCCGCTTTTCACGAGATTGTTGATTTCCTGGAATATTTCTTCTTTGGCCGGCACATCGACCCCCCGGGTCGGCTCGTCCAGAATCAGAATGCTGCATTCGTTGCAAAGCCATTTGGCCAGAACGATTTTCTGCTGATTTCCGCCGCTCAAATTTGCCACCATGAATTCGGTATCCGGAGTTTTGATTTTCAGCCTCGAAATATAGTCTCTTACTACGTCCTTTTCCCGCTTCTGCGAAATAAACGGACCCCGCGAAAACTTCCTGAGAGTAGCAAACGTGGTGTTCCTGCGGACATTCAAATTCATCAACAAGCCTTGCTCTTTTCTGCTTTCCGGTAATAACCCGATCCGGTGTTGAATGGCCTGCCGTGGGCTCGATACAGTCACGGGTTTCCCATTCACGATAATTTGGCCTTCCCGAATCGGATCGGCTCCGAACAGAGCGCGTACAAGCTCCGTTCTTCCGGCTCCGACTAAACCTGCCAATCCAATCACTTCGCCTTTTCTGACATTCAAATGGATATCCGTGACGTTCGCGTTGCTTAGTCCTTTAATTTCAAGAGCCGTCTCATTTTGCGCATAATATCCGGGCTTTTCCGATTTCTGCATGTCGTTTCCGATCATCATGCTGATGATGTTGTCCTTGGTGGCGTCCTTGATGTCCATGCCGCCCACCATGGTGCCGCTTCGTAACACCGTAAGTTTGTCGCATATTTCCAAAATTTCTTCCAATCTGTGAGAGATATAGATGATGGATACGCCTCTGGATTTCAGATCGTTGATGATTTCAAACAACCTCTCAACCTCGTGGACGGTCAGCGTAGCTGTCGGCTCGTCCATTACCAGAACCTCCGCATTAAGAGACAGTGCTTTGGCGATTTCAACCATTTGCTGCGCAGCCGTGCTCAGCGAAGATACTTTGGCCGTCACATCCAGATCCAGACCGAATTTGTCAATCAGCTTCCTGGCATCCTCGTAAACCTTCTTCCAATGTACGAATAAGCCTGCTCCATACGTCGGTTCCGATGCGTAAAAGATATTTTTGGCAACATCCAGATCCGGAAGAAGAGTGAACTCTTGATAGATGACGCCGATCCCTCTTTTTTTGGCATCGGACGGGCTTTCAAAACGCACCTCTTCCCCGTTCAATTCAATTATGCCTTCTTCGGGCCGATGGGCTCCCGCCAGCACTTTAATCAAGGTCGATTTTCCGGCGCCATTGGCCCCTACCAGAGCGTGAACCTCCCCTTTGCCTAGCTGAAAATTGACGTTCGACAACGCCGTTACTCCAGGAAATCTTTTGGTTACGCCGGTCATTTTGAGCATATGGTCTCTCACCACGGTCACCTCAGTTCATCTCGGGAATAAGTTATGCGGCAGCCTAGGTCAGCCGCATAACATACGAAACAATGATTACCATGCAAAGAACTGCGCATTATCTTTGGTAAGAAGTTTAACAGGAACATCTCTGACCGGTTGCGGAGTTTTGCCGTTCAAATGATCAAGTGCGGTATCGATTCCTAACTTGCCCATTTCTGCAGGCTGCTGTGCGACCGAACCTGCGACAACTTCTCCTTCCGAAATGGCCTTAACGGCATCCGGCATTCCATCTACGCCAATGGAAAACACTTTGAACTGCTTGTTGGAGGACTTCACGATGCTGTCGACCGCAAGAGCGCCAAAATCGTTGACCGCAAATATCGCATCGAGGTCCGGAACGGACGTCAGCATATTATCCGCCGCTTCCATGAATTTATCGCTGCTGTTCTCAACCACATTTTTCTCGCGGACGATTTCAATGCCGGGGTGTTTGGCGATTTCTTCTTTAAATCCGGCAATCCGATCCGTGAACGAACTGATTGGAGGTCCGCCAAGGATGGCCACTTTACCTTTTCCGCCCAGTCTTCCGGCCACATAAGTTCCTGCCGTGGCTCCTGCTGTCTTGTTATTTGAAGCGACAAGCGACACGATGTCGCCTGATGATGGAGCCACATCCAGTGCGATAATCGGGATATTGGCATCGTTGGCCGCTTCAACCGCCGGAGCGACAGCCGCCGAGTCGACGGCGTTGAGCAAAATAGCGTCAACCTTTTGGGCGATCAGGTTCTCAACCGTGGAAACCTGATCTGCAACTTTTAGCTGTGCATCTGTAACGACAAGCTTGACATTTTTTTCCGCCGCTTCTTCTTCCAAACCGCGCTTCATGGCCTCAAAATACGGGCTGTTGAGCGTCATGAGCGATACACCGATGACAATTTGTTTTTGCGACTTCGATCCGCTTGTTGCGTTGCCCTTCGGATCCGATGCTTTGTTCCCGCAGGCGGATAAACTGACAGTAAGAAGCGCAAGGATGACAACAGTTACAATCGACATGAACTTATTCTTGTGCATTTTGAACTCTCCCTTTTGATTTATTTATAGAAATGAAATCGATACCATTTTTATGTTTAAAATGACAGCGGTTTCATTAATACATAAAAAAGTGCATTGTACTACACAATGCTTTAATTCTGTTTTCTGGACGATTCTCTTTGTATTAAACTTACGGGCAGTACGATTTCCTTCGGCGCTTCCTCATTTTTGTTTAAAATCCGATCCATAAGAACGGTCATTGCGGTCAAGCCGATTTGATAGGTAGGTTGAGCAACAGCGGTGAAACTCGGTTGAATATATTGCATCCACTCCACATCATCGAAAACGACCAAACCTACATCATTCGGAATCCTCATGCCTAACTTGTTCACCGCTTCAAGAACGCCAAGCATGATCATGTTGTTGGTTACAAAAATGGAGTCGCAATTCGCTTCCAGCAATTCCTTGGTGAGTTGAGCGGCCATATTTCCAAGAAAGTTGCCATACTTGATCAGACTTTCATCCTCTGGGATACCTCTTTTTTTAAGTGCTTTTTTATAGCCCAGAAAACGTTCATAACCGGTGGTAGATTCATTGGAGCCTGCGATGACCCCAATTCTTTTGTAACCAGAGTCAATAAGATGTTCGACAGCTTCCGCACTACCATTAATGTTGTCGACCAAAACGGTGTCAAAGCGCTTCTTGTACTTGTCGTCCGGTCTTCGGTCAACAAATACCGTTGGAAAACCATTCTCCAGGCGCGTATAGTCATTCATTCCGCCTGTCCCCGCAATAATTAGTCCATCAACATTTTTGCTCAATAGCATATCCAGACATTTTCTTTCTTTTTCGGGTTGTTCATCGGTGTTGCACAAAACGATATTATAATTATAATTTTGTGAGACATCTTCAATCCCTCTGACCATACGGGTGAAAAATGGATTAAGAATATTGGAAACGATAACTCCGATGGTCTTCGTTTCATTGATTCTCAAACCTCTGGCCAAATCGCTACGTTTATAGTTGAGTGTCTCAATGGCCTCTTTGACCTTTGTTCTTGTTTTGTGACTGACTGAAGCGCTTTCATTCAAAACTCTGGAAACGGTTGTAACTGAAACTTTCGCCAATGCGGCAACATCACTAATATTTGCGTTCGTCATCTTTCTATTCCCCATTACAATTTGGTATCGATACCATTCAAACTTAACTTAAATTTAAAATACTGTCAATACCTCTGTGAGGAAATGTGTGAGGAAGATACAGGGATTTGCCCCTCCTGCTTTAATAAACTTTAATGCTACAAGCGGCCCGACTGATGCTCCTATAAATAACACAAGCGAATAAACAGTTACGGCAGCGCCGCGCTTGTCCCCTGCAAGGATGCTTATGAGTGAAATCAGCGTTGGCGTCTCCGCCACTCTATTACAGATGTTTTGGACAATCCGTATTTTTGAGCCGTCGCTTTCAAACCAATTTGGCCGTTTATTATTTCTCCTCAACTATACGAGGAGCATATCATATTGCCCAAGCAGTCCAATTTTCATATAATAATCGTTGTATATTACAACACTATTTCATTATAAATTAACAGAAACCAATAAACTGTTGTAATATAGCAACGCTATGCTATACTTAATGCGATAGTTGATGTATCAAGACGTTCAGAGGAGAAGATAAGATGAAACAGTATTTCTTTCAAACAGCTGGCAGCATTATCGCAGGCTGCGGCTCCTTAGAGCGGATTGTGGAGCATCTGCAAAGGCTAGGGTCTTTAGAATCGGTGCTGCTTGTATCCCAGCCCTTTCTTCAAAGCAGCGGCACGCTGGACGAAGTTACAAATCTCTTGAAGAGCGGCGGTATCGCCGTGCACTGGAATACCGATGTTCAGCCTGAACCGACCATCGCCCAACTGGAAGAGCTCTATAACGCAATAGCCGAAATTCCTTGCGATGCGATTATCGGTATCGGCGGAGGCAGTGTGCTGGATGTTGTAAAGCTGCTGTCTGTCATGAAAACCAATAACCTCTCTGTCCGGGAAATGCTGGGGACGGATCTGATTCCGAATCCGGGCATTCCGACGGTACTGATCCCCACCACCTCGGGCACAGGCTCGGAAGTGACGCCGAACGCCATTGTGACTTTGCCGGAGGAAGAGCTGAAGATCGGCGTTGTCAGCCGCTACTTGCTGCCTGCGCTTGTCATTTTGGACCCGCTGCTGACGCTTGGTTTGCCGCGAGATATTACGGCTTCGACGGGAATGGATGCCTATACCCACGCGCTGGAATCGTTTATTTCCAATAAGGCCAACCGTTTCAGCGACATGTTCGCGCTTGAATCCATCCGCAACATTTCTGCAAGCATACTGCAAGCCTATCACCACGGAGAAGACAGAAAAGCGCGGGAGGATATGCTGATCGGTTCCATGTACGGCGGAATGGCGCTGACCTGCGCCGGAACGGCGGCTGTGCATGCCTTGGCTTATCCGATCGGCGGGAAATTTCATGTACCGCACGGAGTTGCCAATTCCATGCTTTTGCCGCATGTGATGGAATTTAATTTTGATGCCATTGTGGATCGGCTGGCTCTTGTTGCCGGAGCGATGGGACTTCAGACGGGAGCGGGAAAACAGCGCGATGCGGAGCAGGTGATTGAGCAGATCCGGCTGTGGACGCAGGAGATGAGCATTCCTCAGGATTTGGCGCTCTTCGGAGCTACGCGCGAGGATATTCCCGAGCTTTCGCTCGCGGCTTCGCAGGTTACCCGGCTGATGGGCAACAATCCGAAGGTGATGACGCTGGATGATATCGGGGCGGTATACGGCAAGCTGTTTCATTAAGGACGGCTGGGTTATAATGGCACTAAAAGTGCGTGTTCAAAAAGTCGGGTTTTTAGCACCGAAAAGGTTGGATGAAGCTAGGGACTGAGTAGCGGAGCGTAGACAGATCTACGTGAGCAACGGAAGGCCCGGCTGAATTCAAGATTCGATGTCGAATCCGCTTCATGATCTGCTTCGTGATCAAAAGACGACTTTTTGAACTACCTCTAAAAACAAGGATGAATAGTTGCATGAAAATTAAAACAATCGTCATTGCTCCTTACCCGGGGTTATCCGAATTAACGCTGAGTTTGCAGAATGAGTTGCAGGAGTTTGAAATTGTAGTGGAGCATGGAGATCTGTCGAGGGTGCTGCCGCTGATCGGCCGCATTCACACGGAAGGCTACGATGTCATTATCAGCAGAGGCGGGACGGCAAAGCTGCTGCAAAAGCACTCTTACCTGCCGGTTGTGGAAATTCCCATTTCCGGATTCGACATCTTGCGGATCCTGACACTGGTAAAAGAATATAAAGCCAAATGTGAAATGATCGGATTTCCCAATATCATCGAAGGCTTTATGTCCGTGTCCAGCTTGATGGAAGTCGATATTTCATACACCGTTATCCATCAGGAGCAGGAAGTCGGCGCTGCCCTGGCAGACGCCAAGGCGAGAGGTATCCAGGTTGTCATTGGCGACAGCATCACAGTCAAAATGGCGGCAGAGAGCGGACTGCAGGGCGTGTTAATCACCTCCGGCAAAGAGTCCTTAATGGAAGCGTTCTCGCGGGCGGGGCAGCTCTATAAATCGGCCGAGAAGCTGAAGATAAAAAATGAAATGTACGAGGCGATGCTGGGCAAGCTGCAGGGCGGATATGCGGCAGCGGACCAAGGCGGCAAGCTGGAGTTCGCCAACCCTTCGTTCAAGCATCTGCTGAAGCTTCCCGAAACGGCAGATACGCTGTATGCCATGTATCCGGGTTTGCGCGAAATGCTCAGAGATGTCGGCCGGGGGGCAGACTTTGACCGGGCGACAGCCGTTTATGAGCCTGAGCAAGGTTTGTATCTGCAGGCGCAATTGCTGCCTGCGGCGGATGAACACCGGCTGTATATGCTGCTCGCATCGGAGGAAGAGCCGGAACACAGCGGTCTTGCAGCCAGTTACCTTCTCGCGGAAGCCCCTTTTTTCTGCCATCAGGAAGAAGGCGGGCAGGAGACGGACTTTCCGGCTTATCCCGCAGCCGTATACGGCGAGAAAGGCAGCGGGCGCAAGCGTTACATCATCAACGCCGCCCTCTCCGAATCCAGGGACGGCATCCTGTACCTCCATATCCGCAGATCGTCGGAAGAGGTGCTGAAGGCCATGATGGAACTGATGCTGTACGGCGGCGGACGCGTCACCGCCATAGAAGGGGCGGAAATGCTGTCTGCCAAGCAACAGAGAGAGTTGGCCGAGTTTATTATCAAGCGCAAGATGAAGACGGTGTTTCTGTTTGACAGAGACCCGGAGGTGCTCGCGGCGGAGGAACGGCTGGCCGGCAAGCTGCTGCGCAGCTTTCAGAACCGGAGAACCTCGCTTCCGGCCCTGCGTGATACGCCATGGCTGGAACGCAGCATCCGCGCCTGCCTGATCTGGACGAACGAACGGCAGGGCAAGCAGATTGCCGGTATCCGGGGAGAAGTGATGGAAGCACTTCTCGCGCATCCTTGGCAAGGTAACTTTACCGAGCTGCGCACGGTGATGGAGCTCTTTGTATCGGCGGCGGAGGGTCCGTTCATTGAACGGGAAGCGCTGGCGATGCTTGAGGAAGGAAGCCGGAAAGCCCGCAGCGGATTGGCCCCGGCGCCCGGCAGAGAAGGACTAAACCTGCGTCAGCCGCTGGAGGACATTGAGCGGGACATCATCCGGACCGTTCTGGAGCAGGAGGGCATGAACCAGTCGCTGGCCGCCAAGCGGCTTGGCATCAACCGCTCGACCCTGTGGCGCAAATTAAAACAAGACTGACAGAGGTTTTTCAAAAAGTCGTCTTTTGATTATGGAGTGAATCAAGAGGTAACTCGCACTGATCGGGCGGCTGCTTCCGGAGCAGTATTCTGCCGTAATTTTGTGATTGCTGTTGTATGGAGGGGATTAGAAAATGAACATCGCCGTCATCGCGGATGACTTGACCGGGGCGAACGATACGGGGGTGCAAATGGCCCGTCAGGGCTTGGCCACTTCTGTTCTGCTTGAACTGAAGACGGGCGGCGGGAAACAGGAGGCCGTTGTGTTTGATACCGACAGCCGCTCTCTTCCTCCGCTGGAGGCTTATCAGAAAGTCAAAGATGTCTGTCTGTTTCTGGGGCGCGGCGGAGAAGCTTTCTCTCCTGTCATCTACAAGAAGTTTGATTCCACGCTGCGCGGAAATATCGGCAGTGAACTGGACGCCGTCTATGAGACGCTGCAGCCTGACTTTATTGTCATCGCCCCCTCTTTTCCAAGGGCCGGGCGCACGCTGAGGAACGGAATAGTGTATGTGAACGGGATGCCGTTGCATGAGACGGAGATGGCCTATGATCCCAAGCATCCGGCAACGGAATCGGCTTTCTCTGCCATTCTTGAGCGTCAAAGCCGTTATCCGGCAGCCCTCATTTCGCTGGAACGGCTGAGAGGAGAGCGTACCGCGCTTGATGAACTGATTGCTGGGTACCGTCAGTCAGGCATTCCCTATCTTGTGTTCGACGCGGAGCGGGAAGAGGATCTGGCCTTGATCGCTTCTTTGTTTCCCGAAGAACCGGGGCGTCCGAAAGTGGTATGGGCCGGGTCAGCGGGCTTGGCAGGCGCTCTGACGACGCAAATTCTCCGCAGCATGAGCGAAGCCTCGGAACAAGGAAGTGTTGTACTGAATGAGTCAGGCAAGAAACAAGAAATATCCGGCAATAATAACGTGTATTACGATGGTAATTGTGTAATTATTGTCGTCGGCAGCGTCAACCCATGGTCGCGCCGCCAGCTAACCGAACTGGTGAAAGAGGACAGCGTCTTTGCTATCGTCGTTGAATCGGATAAGCTGCTCTTCCCAGGCTCATGCGGGATGGAATTAAACCGGGTCCGGGAGCTTGCCATCGGCATCATTTCCCGGGAGGGGAAGCATGTAGCCCTCTATACATCGGGCGATCCGGACGAGGTCGAACGGGTTCACGAGCTTGGGCGCGCCAACGGCCTTAGCGCTACGGAAGTAGGCGAGCGCATCAGCGCGGAGCTTGGCCGGGTGGCTGCTGATATTATCGCCGAATGCGGAATCCGCCATATGGTGCTGACCGGAGGCGATACCGCAAAGCAGGTCTGCCGCCATTTAAGCGATGTGGAGATCAAGCTCATCGATGAGGTGGAGAACGGAGTCCCGCTCGGGCGGACGCCGGGCGAATCCGGCAGATATATTATTACCAAAGCAGGAGCATTCGGAAGCGATCAGGTACTGGTCCGCTCCGTGAAGGCTCTGCAGAAAGGCGTGACATAATGAAGCCTATTATTGCCATTACTATGGGGGACGCGGCCGGTATCGGGCCTGAGGTTGTTGTGAAGGCGTTATCGCACCCCGATGTTTACGAGTTATGCCAGCCGATAGTCATCGGCGATGCCGAAACGTTGAAGCGGGCAGCCGCCGTCTCCGGCCGGGGTGAAATAGAAATTCGCCCGGTAGCGGGAGTCGCGGAGGCGCTTTTCCAGCAAGGCATTATCGATTGCATCGACCTGAATCTTCTGCCGGACCCTGTGCCTTTCGGGCAATTATCCGCCGCGGCGGGAAATGCGGCGTACCATTATATTGCCAAGGCCGTTGAACTGGCTAAGGCCGGTGAAGTCCGGGCAATCTGTACCGCGCCGCTGAATAAGGAAGCGTTGCACAAGGGGGGACACCTCTATCCCGGACATACCGAAATTTTGGCCAAGCTGACGCAAACGGAAGATTTCTCGATGATGCTGTCCACCGGCCGCCTCAAAGTGATTCACCTGACGACCCATGTCGGGCTGATCAAGGCCGTGGAGATGATTACGCCGGAGCGGACGTACAATGTGCTGAAGCTGGCGGATCAGGTGCTGCGAACAGCGGGAAATAAAAATCCGCGCATCGCCCTGTGCGGCATCAATCCCCATGCAGGAGAGAACGGCTTGTTCGGAAACGGTGAAGAGGAAGAGAAGCTGCTTCCGGCCGTAGAGAAAGCGCGGGCGGAAGGGATGGATGTATATGGTCCGGCTCCGGCAGACACCCTTTTTTACAGGGCCATGCGGGGAGACTTTGATATCGTCGTCGCCTGCTATCACGACCAGGGGCATACGCCGATCAAGGTGCTTGGCATTGAGGCCGGCGTCAATATCACCGTTGGCCTTAAGGGCGGCATCATCCGTACCTCCGTTGATCACGGCACGGCTTTTGATATTGCCGGAAAGGGCATTGCGGATGAAAGAAGCATGCTGGAAGCGATCGGCTCCGCTGTCGAGTTGGCGCCACAGCCATAACCCTCGGGGCTGCTTGGTCTTGGAGTTCAAGATACATGAAATAACAGGAAGGGGCTGAGGACAATGCTGGAAGTGAAGGGAATTATACCTGCAATGGTCACTCCGCTGGATCAGCGGGAGGATATCGACGAGAAGGCGCTGCGGGAGATGGTGAACCGTTATATTGACGCCGGAGTACACGGACTTTTTTGCCTGGGGACCAACGGCGAATTCTTTAATCTTTCTTTTGAAGAAAAGCTGGCGGTAGCGCAAATCGTCATCGATGAGACGCGCGGCCGCGTGCCCGTGTATGCCGGGGCAGGCTGTGCCGGAACGGGCGAAACCCGCCGCCTTGCGGAAAGACTGGAGCAGGCGGGAGCGGATGCACTTTCCGTGATTACGCCTTATTTTCTGACCTACACGCAGCCGGAGCTGCAATACCATTTTGAAGCCGTAGCGGGAGATACTTCGCTGCCCATCGTGCTGTACACGATTCCGGCCCGTACAGGCAACACGCTCAGCGTGCAAACTGTGGCCAAGCTGGCGGAATTGCCGAATGTGGTTGGCATCAAGGACAGCAGCGGCAGTTTTGATAACATTTTGCAATTGATCGACCGCACACCGGAATCCTTCTCCGTGCTTGCCGGAACGGATTCGCTCATCTTGTCCACGCTCATGGCGGGGGGCACTGGGGCTATCGCAGCAACGGCCAATGTTTTTCCATCCGCGGTGGTGGCGATATATGAGCATTGGCGCTCCGGCGAATATGAGCAGGCAGAGCAGGCGCAGCGCGTCCTCCGTGATTTGCGGGCAGCCTTCGCGCTTGGCACCCTGCCTTCCGTGCTGAAAGCTGTGCTGAACGAGATCGGTTTGTCGGCAGGTCCGGCCCGGCGGCCCGTAGCTCCATTGACACCTCTGGCGCTGGAGGAAGTGCGCCGTATGGTGGCCGGTTACGCAGAGAGAGGCTTATTGTAAAATTTTTTTACCTATCCTATTGCAAATTGCAACTTATTTTTAAAACGAGTAGCACAAAAAAGATTTTGTGCGCAATTTTCCATGAGCTATAGCTATTTTTGCATTAATATTATGCTTCGGTCGTGAGATACTAGTCATAGAGACACTCCTAGTATTTCAAATTAAACTATGAGGGGGAACAAATTTTGAGAAAAAAGAAAGCGTTTTACTTAGTCTTCGCCGCCCTGCTTACGGCAGGAAGCGTGCTGGCCGGCTGCTCACAAAATGCCAACAAGAACACTACTAACAGCGGAAACGGGAATGCGGAAGGAACCAGCAGCTTTTCTTATTTGATGCATGATAAATTTATTAACTGGCTCCATGAGGACAAGTGGTATCCGCACGTGGAAGAGGCAACTGGCACGACCGTCGAATTTGTTCCCGGAGGATCCAATGACGATGAGTACTACGCTTCCGTCGACCAGAAAATTATTAGCCGCACCTTCCCTGATTCCGGCATCGTTTCAGTTTCGCAGGCTACCGTATACGGCGCCCAAGGTGCGTTTGCCGATCTGGCTCCTTACATCGATAAATTCGGACCAAATATCAAGAGTTATATTGAAAAGAACCCAACCTATAAAACGCTGATTACCAATGAAGACGGAAAAATCTTCGGACTGGTTGCCGAGGCTCCGCGTTTTGCTGACTTCATCTTCTATCGCGCCGATCATTTTAATAAGGCCGGCATTACCAAGGTGCCGCAAACGATTGACGAGCTGACCGAGGCGATGCGCCAATTGAAAGCGTATTACGGCAAGGATGATAAAAACTACTATCCGATGGTCGGCCGCGAAGGCTACATCCGCTTCCAGAGCGCGTTCAATGCAGCCGCCAACTACGATGACGGCGTATCCAAAGGTGTGTATGCCAACGGCAAAACAGGCACCGACCTGTACTCCGAAGGGTACAAGAAAATGGTGGAATGGTACAAAACCCTCTATGATGAAGGCTTGATCGATCCTGAATGGGTAGCAGGCTCCGGCACGGAGGAAAGCTGGGAATCGAAAATGCTGACAGGACAAGGCTCCATCAGCTATGACTATCTGACCCGTCCATCATGGTTCTTGGATAACGGAGGACCGGAGAACGATCCGGACTATAGTATTGCCATCCTGCCTTATCTGAAAGACCTGAACGGCAATCCTTCCGTGCAGACGACAGAAACCCAGTACAACACTTTGAGAGCGATGGTTGTTAACAAAGACAGTGAAGACAAAGCAGAAACAATTATCAAATTCCTGGATTACCTCTATTCCGACGAAGGCCAAACGCTTGTATCGTGGGGCGTTAAGGGTGAAAGCTATGAAGAATCGGGTGGCGAGAAGAAGTACATCGTGAATTTCTCGGAGCAGGAAGCAACGCCTGCCGGCGAACCGCGTTGGTCTTTCCTCAACGACCGTCTCACCTTCGTCAAGCCGATTGATAACGATGCATTCTACTCTTGGAATACCGATCTTGTACGTAAAGCCGCACATGAACTGTTCACGGACCAAAGTTTGAAAACCGGCGTACAGGTAACGTACACGGCCGATCAGTCAAAACAATTGGCTGACCTTTCAGCCAAGGTCAATGAGGCTGTTACCGCAGGCGTGACGCAATTCGTTACCGGCAAACGCTCCATGAGCGAATGGGACGCCTTCCTCGGCGAAATGGAAGCGGCAGGGTACAAGAATATCGTAGCCCTCCAGCAAGAAGCTTACGACGCAATGTATAAATAAGCAGCAGTAACGGCCGCGCCATCCTCCCAAGGGACGGCGCGGCTCCTAAATACAGGGTACAAATATAGATAAAATTGGTGGTGGAGAAAGTGATAACAAGCGAAAGAATGACGACTCTTCCCAGGAAAACAAGGATGCGCCGTTTTCTCGCCTATATGAATACGAACAAGCTGCTGCTGCTCATGCTGTTGCCCGGTTTGATCAGCCTGGTATTGTTCAAACTGGCTCCGCTGGGCGGCATGATTATCGCTTTTCAAGATTTCAGCGCCTTCCGCGGGGTGCTGGGCAGCCCCTTTGTCGGTCTGGAACATTTTCAGCGTGTCTTTGAGGATCCTTATATTTGGACCCTTGTCAAAAACACGGTCATTCTCGCCTTCTATTCTCTTGTATTCACGTTTCCCATTCCGATTCTGTTCGCCTTGCTGCTGAACGAGGTGCGGATCCGTTGGATCAAAGGAAGCGTGCAATCGCTAAGTTTTTTGCCTTACTTCATTTCTTCGGCCGTTATGGTCAGCATTCTGTACACGCTGCTCTCGCCTTCGACCGGCCTTGTTAACGATATTCTGGCCAGCTTTGGTCTGGACAAGATCTATTTCATGGCTGAATCGGGATGGTTCCGCAGCAACTATGTGCTGCTTCAGGTATGGCAGACCTTCGGCTATTCGGCAATCGTGTATATTGCTGCAATGGCTGCTATTGATCCATCCGTCTATGAATCGGCTTCGCTGGACGGCGCCAGCCGCTTTCAGCAAATGCTTCACATCACGCTGCCTTCCCTTAAGCCGACGATTGCCATCATGCTGATTATCAGCGTTGGCAACATTTTTACGGTCGATCTGGACCGAATTTTGCTCATGTACAATCAAAGCGTCTATGAGACGGCCGACGTCATTCAGACTTATGTATACCGCCTGGCTTTCGCCAGCACGGGATTCCCGGAATACAGCTACGGTACGGCAGTCAACCTGCTGAAATCCGTTGTCGCCTATGTCCTGGTTGTCGGCACCAACAAGCTGTCCACTAAATATTCCGATACGCGACTATTCTGAGAAAGGAGAAGGATGATGAGATCAAAGATCAGTCTGTTCGACATCTGCAACAATATTTTTCTGCTATTGATTGCTCTTGTCTGTACGTATCCTTTCCTGTATATATTCTTTCTTTCCATCAGCGACGGAAGAAGCATCGCCTCGGGGGACGTCGTGTTCTTTCCGAAGAACCCCAACTTTGAAGCCTATCAATATATTTTGACGAATCCGAGCCTCGGCATTTTCCGGGGGCTGCTGAATTCGGGCATCTATACGGCAGTCGGCACGATCGTCGCCCTGCTGCTGACGTATATGACGGCTTATGTGTTGTCCCGCAAACAGATTAAAGGCCGCTTTTTAATCATGAGCCTGTTCGTGTTCACCTGGGTATTTGAAGCGGGAATTATTCCGGCCTATATTGTCCTGAACAAGCTTGGCTTTGTTGACAACTGGCTGGTGATGATCATTCCCAATGCGATCAATGTTCAGTTTCTAATTATTACAAAAACATTCTTGGACGGCCTGCCGCCTGAGCTTGAAGAAGCAGCCAAAATCGACGGCGCCAACGATTTCCAGATTATGAGCCGCGTCTTTCTCGCCATTTCCAAACCGATTCTGGCCACCATCGGCGTCTTCTACGCCGTGTTCATCTGGAACCAGTACTTGATGCCGCTCATTTATTTGCAAACTCCCGACTTGCAGACGATTCAGGTTATGCTGAAAAGGCTTGTCATCAGTTCGGGCGATTCCAATACGGCTTTCCGCACGATTATCCAGAACGGCATTATGCTGAATCCCGGCAACCTGAAGGCTGCTGCGATCTTCGTAGCGATGATGCCGATCGTGCTGATCTATCCGTTTGTACAGAAGTACTTTAAGAAGGGGATTCTGATCGGTTCCGTGAAGTAAGCTCGCCTTGCCCATCAGCAATCCCACAATTTCCCAAATGAAGGAGCGCATTATGTTAAACAATCCGATGATCGAATTGAACGACCTTACGGAAGACGGAAAGCTGTATTTCAACCGCCGCCTCGGACTGGTGGAATCCCTTTTGCCCTGCGATTTTGAAACAAGCCATGCCTGCGACCTGCAGGAGCTACCTAATGGGGATTTGATCTGCGTCTGGTTTGCTGGCTCGGATGAAGGCAACTCGGATGTCAGCATCGTGATGTCCCGTCTGAACGCCGGTTCGGACGCCTGGACGCCCGCTGTGAGAATTTCCGACGATAACGGCTTCAGTGAGCAAAACCCGTCCCTGTTTCTTCACCCAAGCGGCGAGCTGTGGGTAATGTACACGGCCCAGCGAGCCCGTACGGCCACCGAGCCGCCGGAGTTCAACCTGCAGTACACCTCCAAGATTTACCGCAAAGTTTCCAGGGATAACGGGCATACCTGGGGGGAGGCGGAGGTGATGTTTTCGCGGGAAGGCTCGTTCTGCCGCCAGAAAATTCAGATTCTCTCCAGCGGAAGATGGATCTTCGAGAACTGGATCTGCTTCAATGACGACACCCGCAACGGCAGCGATATTACGGTCATGAATATCTCAGACGATGAAGGCGCCACGTGGCGCAGCGTCGAGGTTCCCGGCAGCCGCGGCCGTGTGCACTGTAACGTGATCGAGATGGCGCCCGGGAAGCTCATCGGGCTCTTCCGCAGCCGCGCAGCGGACAATATTTATTTTGCGAAATCGGACGACAACGGAGAGACCTGGACGGAACCGGTGCGCACCGAACTGCCGAACAACAACTCCAGCATTTCCGCCATCAAGCTTGCGAGCGGCAAGCTCGCCATCATCTACAATGATTTGCGCTTCAACGACAAGCCGGATATTACCGTCTGGCCGTTTGAACGCTGCCCGGTTACTGTAGCCATTTCAGAGGACGAGGGCAGAACGTGGCCGTACCGCCGCCATGTGGAGACTGGCGAAGGCTTCAGCGGCCACAAAAACTTAATCCGTAACCGCCGCTACGAGTATCCATGCATTATGGAGGCTGCGGACGGAAGTCTGCATGCGGCCTATTCCTTTGGCAACCGCCGCACGATGAAGTTTCTCTCCTTCACGGAGCAGTGGGTGACCGGCGCCGAATAACCGGGCCTCTGCCCGGATCAGCCCCTTTCTTGGGGCTTTTTCTTATCAAATTGACAAAGAAAAAGCGGTGAGGTACAGTGAGAGAATCTAATTTACGGCAACTTTTTTGGGGTGAAGCAGAAATGGAAGATCATATCGTACAGCACTTTCACTCACCGACAAAAACACAAATGGATCAGTCCCCTTTCATTACCTGGGCTGGTCACCGGAAGTGCGGCAAAGACCATGTCGTAGGCCCGCGCGTCCTTGAGAACTATAAAATGGTGTTTGTCCTCAGCGGCAAAGGTTATTTAACCCAGGGCGATCATGTCAACAAAATGCTGAACCAGGGGGATATGTTTATCCTGATTCCCAGGGAGAAGCATTTTTACTATGCCGACCCCGAGGATCCATGGGAAATCATGTGGGTCTCCTTCAACGGCAAGCATGTTCCCTACTATTTGAGCCTGATGGGGCTGGATATTAATCATTGCTGTTTGGCGGGAATCACGACGCATACCATTATTAATAAAATGCTGCTGCTGATCCAGGAGCTCCCGGAAGCGAGAGACGGGCAACTGCTGTGCATCAGCTATCTGCTGCATATTTTTCACCTGGTTGAGCATGGAGCTAAACATTACGGCGAGGCCGGCATGCGAACAGGCTCCGAAAGCGTAGTGCAGCAGGCCGTTCTTTTTATCGAACAAAATTATTACATGCATATTGATGTTGATCTGCTGTGCAAGCACGTCAACTACAGCCGTTCCTACCTTTCCCGTTACTTCAAGCGGATCACCGGGATGTCCATCCCGGAGTATATCAGCAAAATTCGCATCCAGAACGCCAAAGTACTGCTGCAGGAGACGGACCTCAACATTCAGGAAATTTCGGCTTCCGTCGGCATAACGGATTCCCTCTACTTCTCCAAGCTGTTTAAAAATGTAACGGGAACCTCTCCCATGTCCTACAAGAAACACAACCAGGGGCGCTGAGCCAAAGCCGTATCCATATGTACCTGTAAGAACATATAAATGTATGTTCAAAAAGACGGCTTTTTGAACAACCTCTAAAACAATCTGCTAGTGAAACGAGTGTGAACGATGGCTACTATTCATGATGTGGCGCTGATGGCCGGCGTCTCCGTCACAACCGTCTCCCGGGTGCTGAACAACAGGGGATATATCAGCGAAACGACGCGCAGCAAGGTGTACGACGCCATGAGCGAGCTGAACTACCAGCCCAATGAGCTCGCCCGTTCGTTGCTGCGCAAGCAGTCCAACCTGCTTGGCCTGATTATACCAGACGTTTCGCATCCGTTCTTCGCCAAGCTTGCCGAACGGATTGAATATTATGCGGACCAGAAAGGATACAAAATTCTGCTCTGCAATTCGCAGATGAATCCTGCCAAAGAGCGGGATTACATCGATATGCTCAAGCGCAGCCGGGTAGACGGAATCATGATGGGCAGCCATACGCTGGATATCGGGGAGTACCGGAATCTGCATTCCAGGCTTGTAACGTTTGACCGTAAAATCAGTGAGGATATCCCTTATCTCAGCTCGGATAATTACCGGGGCGGTAAATTGGCAACGGAACTGCTTATATCCAAGGGATGCCGCAAAATCGCGCATATCTGCGGTAGTCTGGAGCTGGATATGCTCTCCCAGCGAAGAACGGACGCCTTCCTCGACGCTGTCCGGAAAGCGGGAGTGGAATATCTCATCGTTCAGACGGAGATGAATGTGTTTGACGAGGAGCGGTACCGCGGGCTTCTGCAATCCGTGCTGGAAGCTCATCCCGATATTGACGGGATATTCGCCACAAGCGATGTTATCGCGGCTTATGCCCTGAAGGAATGCATCCGGACGGGAAGAGGCGTGCCAGCGGATGTGCGGATTGTGGGCTACGATGATGTAAGTGCGGCCCGGTGGGTTACACCGGAACTGACAACCATCCGCCAGCCGATGGACGGGTTCGGGCGCGAGGCGGTCAGGCTGCTGCAAATGCAGATCGAAGGTCAGCCTGTAAGTAACCAAAATGAGCTTTCCGTGGAACTGGTAGAGCGCGGAACCACCTGAGCGCAGAAAGCTTTATATGGAAATATGTTCTTGGGTCATATTGTTTCATCATTTATGTCAAACGATTGACATATGTCAAAGGATTAACATATAGTCATAGTAGTACCGGAAGATCGCAGATGAATGGGAGGAATACCCCATGTTTGATTTTAAGAATAGCGTGAAATTTGAAGAGAAAGACCTGGATCTTTTAACTGTCGGGGAACTGCTGGTGGACATGATATCGGGGGATTATGGCGATTCCTTTGAGAACGGCACGTACCACCGATATTTCGGAGGCTCGCCGGCCAATATCGCCATGAATACAAAGCGGCTGGGCATCCGCCCGCTAGTGGCATCTGCGGTGGGGACGGATGGGCTTGGACAATTTCTGGTGGAGCATTTGAGAAGATCTGAGATGGATACAAGCTGCGTACAGCGTGTGGACGAAGCAACCAGCCTGGTGGTCGTGACCAAGAGCAGGTCCACGCCGGTCCCGATCTTCTACCGGGGAGCCGATTACCAGTTGGCCTACACGGAGGAATTGCGCACAGCCCTGCTCCGGACGAAGATCGTCCATTTCTCCTGCTGGCCTTTGTCCAGGCAGCCGGTAAGATCAGCGGTAGAGCAAGTGATCCGGGATGCCCGCCAGAACGGGATTCTCGTCTGCTTTGATCCCAATTACCATCCGGCGCTATGGGAGAAAGAGGAAGACGGAGTTAAGTATATAAAATCTATCCTTCCCCTTGTCGATATCGCCAAGCCGTCGGAAGACGATGCCGAGCGGCTGTTCGGGAAAGACATCCCGGAGAATCAGATTCAGAAGTTTCTGGACCTGGGCGTGAAACTCGTCATTATGACATTGGGCAAGGACGGTGCGCTCGTCTCAAACGGGCAGGAAACCGTGAAGTTCGATACGCTGGCTACGCAGGTGACAGATACAACGGGGGCAGGGGATGCCTTCTGGTCCGGCTTTTATGCGGCACTCGTTAAGGGCTATCCGGTTCGCAAAGCGCTGGAATTCGGGCTGGCGGTCAGCGCGTACAAGTTACAATATACGGGGGCAGTCGTAGAGCTGCCGGCACTTGAGACATTCAAAACAAAGTACCAAATCTAGGAGGGCGAGAGTAATGGCCATTCACAATCAAGTACAACTGATTACGTATCCCGACTCGCTGGGCGGGAGCCTGCAAACCTTAAACCGTGTGCTGGATGAGTATTTTTGTGATATTTTCAAGGGCGGCATTCATATCCTCCCTCCATTCCCCTCCTCGGGAGACCGGGGATTCGCTCCGCTTACTTATTTTGAGATTGAGCCTGCATTCGGCTCTTGGGAAGACATTAGGGCGATCGGGGAGAAACATGATGTGCTGCTGGATGTGATGGTCAATCATATTTCCCGGCAGTCGGCGTATTTTCAGGATTTCTTGAGGCAAGGAAGAGTCTCGCCCTATGCCGATTTGTTCCTGACACTCGATAAAATTTGGGCGGACGGTCAGCCCGTTCAAGCCGATATCGACAAGATGTTCCTCCGCCGTCCCCTGCCCTATTCCACGTTCACGATTGAAGAGACGGGAGAAGAGGAGAAGGTCTGGACGACGTTCGGCAAAACCGATCCTTCGGAGCAGATTGACCTCGACATTCATTCGGATAAGGTAAAACGTCTGCTGACCGATATCTTTGAGAACTTCCGTAATAACAACGTCAAGATTGTGCGGCTGGATGCCGTGGGCTATATCATCAAGAAGCTGGGCACGAGTTGCTTCTTCGTGGAGCCTGAGATTTACGGCTTTCTGGACTGGATCAAGGAGCTGGCCGATTCGCTGGATATCGAGTTGCTGCCGGAGGTTCATTCCCACTACAGCATTCAATATAAACTGGCGGAGCACGGTTTCTGGATTTATGATTTCATTCTGCCTTATCGCATCCTCGATACGCTCGTCAATAAAAATGCGGAGGCGCTGAAGGAATACCTGACCAAACGCCCCGCGAAGCAGTTCACGATGCTGGACTGTCATGACGGCATCCCCGTCAAGCCCGATCTCGACGGACTGATCGACACGAAAGAAGCGCGCAAGCTGGTCGATACTTGCCTTGAACGCGGCTCCAATCTGAGCCTGATCGTCTCCGACGAGCATAAGGCCGAGGACGGGTTCGATGTGCACCAGATCCGCTGCTCCTACTATTCGGTGCTGAACAGCGATGATGACGCTTATCTGGCGGCCCGTGCCATCCAGTTCTTCGCTCCGGGCATCCCGCAGGTGTATTACGTCGGACTTTTGGCCGGAGAGAACGATGAAGAAGAGGTTCGCCGCACAGGAGAAGGACGGGAGATCAACCGTCATAACTTCAGTATAGACGAGATTGAGCAGGCACTTGGCAAAAGTGTAGTCCGGCGTCTTCTTGCTCTGATCCGGTTCCGCAACGAATACGGTGCCTTTAACGGCGACTTCCGCGTACTGGAATCGGCAAGCAATGAGGTCCGGCTGGAGTGGACCAAGGGTGACCTGCGCTGCACGCTGCATATTGATCTGAGCACAAACCGGACGGTCATTGATTATGTAGATGCTGAAGGGACGAGTGTTCGGTTCGAGGTATAGTAAGAGTTGCCTGTCGTATCCAAACTCTCCATGTAAGTAACGATCAAAGAAAGAGGCCCGCGGATTCTATTTGAACAATGAATCCCTGGGCCTCATTTTTTCAACGAGTTATAAGCGATGTGCGTAAAACTCAATCCAGAAGCGTGTACATTTGAATGCTTTCAACCTTGGCGTCTTTGATGTGGAAGGTCATGACATCCACGTAATTTGCCGGTTCATACCGGAAATCGTCCTCTTCGTCAGGTGCTCCATTGCCGAGCAGTTTTCCTTCGGGATAAGCTTCTTTCAGCTGTTCGACACTGTCCCCGACCTTGATATTTCGGACCGTGGCATACTTGGAATCGGTAATATTGATATTGAAAATGTAGAACTTCTTCCCTTCGGCCGCATCGATGGTTTTAATTTCAACCCCCGGAAATTTGTATTGCTTCTCCGTGAAGCCGATCAGCATATCCATATTCAATCCGTCATCCTCGGAGTAGGTATGGGATTTTATCTCCTCCGCTTCTCCCAGCATGCTTTCCAGCTTTTCGTCGTCGGCAATGTCGGAAACAGCAATGGTATGCTCATTATAGACAAAGGCCAGTTCTTTCAGGATCACGTTCCCGTCCTTTTGAATCGTACCTTCCTTAATGACTTGGGAATCCGGGTTATTGCCTGCTGAATTGCCTGCAGGCGGGCCGGTTGGAGCTTCGGTCGGAGCCTCCGCCGATTCATTGGCCGTGGATGGTGCCGGCGGCGTATCCGCCCGGTTTTCCTGGCATCCCGCCAAAAGTGTGCTAAGAAATGCTGCAAGCAACAACAAGGTTGCTGATTTTCTCCCTATTTTCATCCTTACCCCTCCAAAATGAATGATTTATCTTCTGAGGTTAGTATAGGAAAACAATTTATTAGTGTAATAACAGACTTGTATCATTCTTGTAACGTCACTTCTACACCAGCGGAAGAACGATGGAAACGGTGGTTCCTACATCCATTTTGCTCTCCAATTCCAAACGCCCGTTGAATTTCTCGGCTATTTCTTTGCAAATGGACAGTCCCAGTCCCGATCCCTTGGCGGCATTTGAATTCTTTGCTCTATAAAACCTTTCCTGAACCCGTGCAATATCGTCCTCGTCGATCCCAATGCCTTGATCCCTAATTTGGATTACCGCTTCCTTCTGCCTGATAAACGTTTCAATTTTTATGGAAGTCTCGGCATGGGAATACTTTATGGCGTTATCCAAAATATTCGCAATCGCGTGCGACATCAAGATTTTGTTCACATATACCCAAACCGCTTTTTCCAGCTTAATTTCCAGCGTAATGCCTTTACTCTCCGCTTTTGCTCTCAGATCCGCAGCCACCTGCCCGGTTAACTCCGATAAATTCGTCTTTTCCGTACCGATCTCTTCCGGGCCGGCCTTGTCGAACCGGGATAACAGCAATAACTCGTTGATGAGCAGGGTGAGCCGTTCCGATTCATGTACAAGATGAAAATAGATCTTTTGCAGCTCCTTATCCTCTTTTTCTCCCTCATATAAATATTGGGAAAATCCGCGGATGGCGGCGAGCGGGGTTTTCAGCTCATGAGATACGTTGGAGACAAACTGCTTCTGATATTGGATATAATCGTTGATTTGGATACCCATCCGGTTTAAACCTGCCGCAAGCATCCCGAGCTCATCTTTCCGGTTCAAATGAACCTGTTGGAACTGCTGCTTGGAGAAATTCTCTGTGGCCGCAAGCAAATATTTGATCGGTTTTGTCGTAGTACGGGCAATAAACAAACTGGAAATCGTGATCAGAACCAGGAATCCTGCCGCGCCGACAAGCAGAATATTGCGGATTTGATCCATGATATCGTAAAAGTAGGAAATGTCCTCCACAAATTCGAACACATAAATATTTTGATAATACTTATCTTGAATAGGTATGGCGAAATACAGCAGCTTATCGTCAGTGACGGTGTAAGCGTAATTCCCCTGGAGGGCCCTATCAATATTCCCCTTAAGAATCAAGGGGCTCCCGTCAGCAATGATGATTCCGTCCACCGCCAAGCCCAGCAGCTGCCGATTGCTATCGTAGATCCGTACTTCCTTCCCGGAAGCTTTCAACGTTTCCAGAGCGCTTCTCGGCACATTCGAGTCTTGCCCCTCGGCAATGGCTTTGTCATGCCTTGCGAGCACCTCCCTGAAGGACAACTCGCAAAGATCCGCTTTTTCCATCATTTTCTTCTCTATAGTCGCAAAACTGAAGTAATCAATCGCTTTATCCACCGAAAAAATAATGACCGCAAAGGAAAGCACCGAGAAAAACAAATAATTCAACAACAGCCGGGTTGCATACTTCAGAGCTAGTCACCTCCAAGCTGATAGCCAAATCCGTAAACGGTCTTGACGTACTTTGGATTCTCGGCATCCTCTTCCAGCTTCTTTCTTAACCGCATGATCGTCATATCTACGCTGCGGCTGTCCCCCAAAAAGTCATATCCCCACGCGATTTCCAGCAGCTCATCCCTCGTAAATATTTTCCCGGGCCTTTTCAGCAGCGTTTCGAGAATTTTAAATTCCTTTGCGGTCAGCGAAATCGGGATTCCGTTTTTCAGCACCACTTTTGTATCCAGATCAAACACGAGTTCGCCAAAGACCATCCGATTTTCTTCGCCATTATTTTTCGGATCCTTATTCTCGTATCTTCTAAGCACAACCTTAATTCGGGCAATGAGTTCACGGTTATCGAAAGGCTTGGTCATGTAATCCTCTGCCCCAAGCTCGAGTCCTAATACCTTATCTACAATTTCACTCTTCGCCGATAGCATAATAACGGGAATCGCCTGTTTCTTAGTAATTTCCTTGCACAGGTCATAGCCGGAGTAGTCCGGCAGCATCAAATCCAATAACACCAGGTCCGGTTGAAAGGAATCCAGCTCCTTAAGTCCCGTGCTGCCGTTCTCCGCGGTTCGCACCCGAAAGTTTTCTCTCCTGAGCACCAGCTCGATCAAGTCCCGGAGAGCCGCTTCATCATCAATCACGAGAATTTTTTTCACTTAACCCCTCCTCCTGCAAGGTTTGCAAGGTTCTCCCCGCTGTCTGTAACGGCAAGTATTATTAACCGTCCTCACCCAAAGCGAAGTCAACGGCAGACTCCGCATGAAGTCTTGTTGTATCGTATAGAGGGACTCCGCAGTTCTCTTGCGAAACGAGCAAGGTTATTTCGGTGCACCCCAGAATAATTGCCTCCGCTCCCTGCTGACTAAGCTTATTGATGATCCTTAGATAGGATTGCCTGGATTCATCATTAATGATTCCAAGGCACAATTCTTGGTATATGATGTTATGAATGATCATTCGATCCGCTTCGTCCGGGACTATAACATCGAGCCCGAACTTATCAATAAGCCTGCCTTTGTAGAAATCTTGTTCCATGGTAAAAGCTGTACCCAATAGAGCGACTTTCTTAATTCCGTCCTTAACAATTTCTTTTGCTGTCGAATCTGCGATATGAAGTAGCGGAATCGTGACCGATTCTTCCACTTCCTTTGCCATCTTGTGCATCGTATTGGTACAGATAACGATGAAATCGGCCCCGCCGGATTCCAATTTATGTGCAGAATCCGTCATTATTTTTGTGGCTTCACTCCACTTCCCCTGATATTGAAGGTTTTTGATCTCGTCAAAATCTACCGAATACATGAGACTTTTTGCGGAATGATGTCCTCCAAGCTTCTTATTTACCCGTTGGTTAATGATTTGGTAATACAACAAGGATGACTCCCAACTCATCCCGCCGATTAGGCCTATTGTTTTCATGAACACACCCTCCAAGGGGATTTTCACTATATTTTCCTTTAAATGCGGCTCGACTTCAAGCCATTTCTCCTCATCTAGAAAATAAAAAAAGAAAACACCCCTTTGGTGTTTTCTCAGATTGTCGAGAAACCCATGGTCAAACTTAGACCATGGGTTTCTCTTTAGGTTATGGAATGGGTGAAAAGGGGGGAACGAGAGGTTACCCCCGT
>NZ_QPJW01000023.1 GCF_003337355.1 Fontibacillus phaseoli
TGCTGTGCTGTACTCTCATATGGACTACCTCCAGCTAATTTTTATTGTATATTGTTTAGCCTGTAAGTGTCCAAGGTGATTAGGGGGCTTTATAGTGTGTTCCAGTTATTTCTCATAAAAAGCGTAAAACCGGAAAATTAGCTGTAGAAAATACAGTTATTGTAATGAGAAAGCGGATGGACATAACTGTATAGTGATGGGCGAGTTGCGAGTGTGTGATGTGCGATGTGCGCGATGTGCGCGATGTGCGCGATGTGTGTGATGTGTGTGATGTGTGTGATGTGTGGTGTGTGTGGTGTGTGCGATATGTGCGATGTGTGATGTGTGATGTGCGCGATGTTGCGATGTTGCGAGTGTGTGATGTGTGTGATATGTGTGATGTGCGCGATGTGTGTGATATGTGTGATGTGCGCGATGTGCGTGATGTGTGTGATGTGTGCGATGTGTGCGATGTGTGCGATGTGTGCGATGTGTGCGATGTGTGCGATGTGTGCGATGTGTGCGATGTGTGCGATGTGTGCGATGTGTGCAATGCGTGCGAGTGTGCGATGTTGCGATGTGTGTGGTGTGTGCGATGTGTGCGATGTGTGCGATGTGTGCGATGTGTGCGATGTGTGCGATGTGTGCGATGTGTGCGATGTGCGCGATGTTGCGATGTGTGTGATGTGCGTGATGTGTGTGATGTGTGTGATGAACCTTGTTGGAATATACTGTTGTGTTTTGTGCATCTCTGTAATGTACTACGCCGAAAGTTCTCTGGCGGCTGATATGTACTTCAATATCCCATATGTAAAAGAACCTCCCATGAACGTTATAAAGTGTTTGCTTGTGTTATCACAATGTGCCCGGGCCTTTCAGTAGCTTAATTTACTGTGCTGCAACGTGCTTTATGTAGTGACTTTATTTGCGCTGCGCAGAAGCCAAAGATGAGCCTCGTCAGCTAAATCTCATACTTATAGCTAAAAAGGCCCCGCCAACGGCAAGGGCGAGGTCTTTTAATTTTTGTATTGGACTTAAATAGTTCAATTCCAAGGCAGAACTGTAAAAGTGCCTAAGCTTGTTCGGCAAGCGCCTTTTCAAACTGGATTTTGTTCATACCGAGAATGCGGTGTTCCCCGATCAGGGTCACCGGTACTGCACGCATGCCCATGTCCCATACCTGTTGGGCAAATTCGTCATTTTGCTCAATGTTGCGTTCTTCATAAGATACGCCCTTCTCGCCCAAAAAACTTTTGACTTGACGGCAGTGTGGGCAGTTCGTGCTTGTATATACGATAACATTTTCCATAATGCTGTAATTCTCCCTTCGGTTTAGTTGACGGCGGCTGCCGCAGATTGGTGTTCCAGACTTTCAATATATTTCTCGCAATCGATCGCAGCCATGCATCCGCTGCCCGCAGCGGTGATAGCCTGGCGATAGCGCGTATCCTGAACGTCTCCGCAAGCGAATACGCCCGGTACGTTTGTTTCCGATGTTCCCGGTTTCACTACGATATACCCGTTTTCATCGGTATCGATTTGACCGCCGAGGAAGCCTGTGTTCGGATGATGGCCGATGGCGACGAATACGCCGGAAGCCGTAATGATTTCTTCTTCGCCCGTTTCGTTGTTGCGAACCTTCAAACCCGTCACGCCGATCTCGTTGGTCACTACTTCAAGCGGCGTGCGGTTCAACGCCCATTCCACTTTTTCGTTCCCGCGCACGCGATCCTGCATGATCTTGGAAGCGCGCAATTCCTCGCGACGGTGCACCAGCGTTACTTTAGACGCAAAACGTGTCAGGAAGTTCGCTTCTTCCAAAGCGGAGTCACCGCCGCCAACGACGATAATCTCTTTGCCGCGGAAAAAGAACCCGTCGCAGGTGGCGCAAGTGCTTACGCCGCGACCTACGTTATCGGTTTCTCCCGGAATCCCGAGGTACTTAGCGGTAGCGCCCGTAGACAATACGATAGTGTCACTCACCAGTTCACCGAGGCCTTCCACCTGAAGCTTGAACGGACGGGAGCTCATATCCACACTGTTCACCCAGCCGGTGCGGAATTCCGCCCCGAAACGTTCAGCTTGCTGACGCATATTATCCATCAATTCCGGTCCCATGATTCCTTCCGGGAAGCCCGGGAAGTTTTCCACTTCCGTAGTAGTCGTAAGTTGGCCGCCCGGTTGTGGACCTTCGATCACAAGGGGCTTAAGATTAGCCCGCGCCAAATAAATTGCGGCGGTTAATCCCGCCGGACCCGTACCGATAATAATTGCATTATACATATATAGCATCCTCCTTTAAGGCAGTTACGAATAAATAGATTATGAGATTAATTATGTGGAATCCGCGGTATACTGTCAACAATCGTACCGGAAGGGTTCGGTGAAGTTTAAATGAAGGAATGATGAATTATCGGAACTTCAAATTATGAAAGCTTATGCCAACTAGCTACCGAAGCAAGCGCAGACCGTTCAAAATAACTAAAATCGTACTGCCCTCATGACCGACAACCCCGAGTGGAAGCGGGATGTCCTGAATAAAGTTGCCGGTAATCAGCAGCATGATCATCAGTCCGGCCAAAACCAGGTTCTGCTTCACGATTCTTCTGGCCCGGATCGCCAACTGAATCGTTTCGGCGACAGCTTCCAGATGATCATTCATCAGTACGACGTCGGCCACCTCCAGCGCCGCGCCGCTCCCCCCGCCTCCCATGGCGATACCCACGGTGGCCGCTGCCAATGCCGGAGCGTCATTGACGCCGTCCCCTACCATAACCGCATGGCCGAACCGGCTCCGCAGTTCGCCGACATGCCGCACTTTATCCTCCGGAAGCAAATCCCCGTAAATCATGTCGATGTCCGCTTCTTTCCCGACCGCTTGAGCTGTTTCTCCGCGGTCTCCAGTCAACAGGGCTGTGGCGATACCCAGTTTATGAAGCTGACGGACCGCCCGCTTGGCTTCCGGTCTTACCTGGTCCCGGAGCGCAAGTACGCCTGCATAATGGCCTTCGCATCGGATGACGGACACCGTATTTCCCTCACTGGCAAGCCGCTGTATGCTTTCCCGTAGCGAACCCGGAAGCTCCGGATCGTTTCCGTCCGCTTTGCCGATTCTCCATGCCGCTCCGCCGACCCGGGCTTCAATGCCCCAGCCGGTCAGAGCCTTCAATTCTTCCGCAACCTCCAGCTCAAGCCCCTCGTCTTCCGCCTTATGCACAATCGCCCGAGCCAGCGGATGCTGGGATAGCCGCTCGGCCGATGCGCAGGCCGCAAGCACTTGATCGCGGTCATAGCCGGACGTCACAACTAGTTCCGTCACGACGGGAGTACCCGAAGTCAGCGTTCCGGTCTTGTCGAAGGCGACGACCTTGACGCCCGCCAACAAATCAACATACGACGCTCCCTTGAAAAGCACGCCCTTCCTCGCGCTCTTGGACATCGCGGACAGCATGGCCGGCATAACGGAAGAAACCAGGGCACACGGGGAAGCCACAACAAGAAAGACCATCGCCTTATAAAAAGTCAGAGGCCAGGACCAGCCCAGCAGAAGCGGCGCCAGCACGAGCAGAGCCGCCGTAACCGCTACGACGCCTTTGGCGTAATGGCCTTCAAGCCGCTTAATGAAGCGCTGCGTTTGGGGGACCTCATTCTCGGCTTGTTCCACCAGCGCGATAATTTTGGCAAACAGCGTCCCTTCGGCCGGACGGCTGACTTCCACATACAACGCGCCCTCCCCGTTCAATGTCCCCGCATACACCTCATCCCCGGCTAATTTATCCACCGGGATGGACTCCCCGGTAATCGCCGCCTGATTGACCGCCGATCCGCCGTTTTGGACCACTCCGTCTGCCGGGATGATCTCTCCCGGTTTCACAAGCACCAGGTCGCCAACCGCCAACTCCTCCACGCTGACGGTTCTCATTCCGCCATCATCCACCTTCAACGCCTTCTCCGGCTTAAGGGCAATTAACGCGGAAATATCCTTCCGGCTGCGCTCGCTCGCGAACGACTCCAGCGCTCCGCTGAGCGCAAAAATAAAAATCAGCATCGCTCCTTCATTCCAGTAACCGATAGAGGCCGCTCCAAGCGCCGCCGCAATCATTAGCAGATTGACATCGAGATCCCTTTCACGGATCAGCGTTTTGAGCCCTTCCCGAGCCTTATCGAACCCCCCCAGCCCATACGCCGCAATATACAAAATGACGGATAGTAATCGGGACCATTCCCCCGCTCCCCATCCGGCCACCATAAGCACGCCGCTGCCGAGGGCGAACAGCATTTCGCGGTGGCGAAGCAGCCGAAGGAATGTATTCCTCCGGCCCCGCCCCGGCTGGGGCTGATGAGAACTTTTTTGAGAAACCGATAACGGTTTGTGGATCGCTTTGGCTTGCATATCTGATTCCTCCCTTTGAGAATGAATACCATTGTTAATCCCCTAAAAATGGCACATGCTGCTCCGGGATTCATCCCGAAGCAGCATGTAATTGAGA
Organism: Fontibacillus phaseoli; assembly: GCF_003337355.1. Lineage (GTDB taxonomy): Bacteria > Bacillota > Bacilli > Paenibacillales > Paenibacillaceae > Fontibacillus > Fontibacillus phaseoli. The sequence goes on from NZ_QPJW01000023.1 coordinate 4,470, forward strand.
ACGATAATCATTTTTGTACTTGCACAATAAAATTGCATTAGAGAAACTTTTCTTTATTTTAAACTTTTTCTATCCGTATGTAAAGACGCCGCCCACCCAAAATAACACGGAATGGATGGATACAATCAATTGCCGCGTTAAGCATGAAAAAGCCTCCATTCGAACTGTTCCGAATGAAGGCTTTGCAGTAAAAACCGATTATCAGATCTGGCTTGCCGCGATGGCCTGCTCCAGATCGTAAATAATGTCGTTGATGGACTCGGTGCCGATCGATAACCGGATCAGCTCAGGATTGACGCCCGCCGCAAATTGCTCCTCTTCCGACAGTTGCTGATGCGTCGTGCTGGCCGGATGGATGATCAGCGACTTGGAGTCTCCGACATTGGCCAAGTGCGAGAACAATTTGACGTTCTCAATGAGCTTACGGCCGGCTTCGAGGCCGCCTTTGATTCCGAACGTCAGGATCGCCCCCTGGCCTTTCGGCAAATATTTCTTGGCCAGTTCGTAAGATTCGTGGCTTGGAAGGCCTGCGTAGCTGACCCACTCCACTTTATCATGCCCTTCCAGGTATTGCGCGACTTTGAGCGCATTCTGGCTGTGGCGCTCGACTCGGAGATGCAGCGTCTCCAGGCCTTGGAGCAGCAGCCAGGCGTTAAACGGCGACAAGGCCGCTCCCAAATCGCGCTGGAGTTGGACCCGGGCCTTGATAATATAAGCCAGCGGCCCTACGGCATCGGTATAGACCACGCCGTTATAGCTTGGGTCCGGCTGTATCAGGCCCGGGAATTTATCGTTCGCCTTCCAGTCGAATTTACCGCTGTCGACGATGACGCCGCCGATTGACGTTCCGTGTCCGCCGATAAATTTGGTCGCCGAGTGTACGACGATATCCGCTCCGAAGTCGATCGGGCGAAGCAAATACGGGCTCGGAAACGTGTTGTCGACGATAAGCGGAACCCCATTTTCGTGCGCTATGGCTGCGACGGCTTCGATATCAAGCACATCGCCTTTCGGATTGCCTATCGTCTCCGCGTAGAGCGCCTTCGTTTTGTCGGTAATCGCCGCCCGGAAATTTTCCGGATCGGAAGCGTCCACAAATTTCACCTTAATGCCGAGCTTTGCCAAAGTGTTAGCAAACAAATTATATGTACCGCCATACAAGGTGGAAGAGGATACGATTTCGTCCCCGGCCCCGGCGATATTCAAAATGGAGAAGGTAATCGCCGCCTGCCCCGAAGCCGTCGACAGGGCACCTACACCCCCTTCAAGCGCAGCGACGCGTTTTTCGAACACATCGTTGGTCGGGTTCATGATGCGGGAATAAATGTTGCCGAATTCCTTGAGGCCGAACAAATTGGCAGCGTGCTCCGTATCGCGGAAACCGTAGGAAGTCGTTTGGTACAGGGGCACCGCGCGGGAATAAGTGGTCGGATCGATTTCCTGCCCCGCATGAACCGCAAGGGTCTCTGGCGCGAATTGACGTTCTTCAGACATGGGTAATTCCTCCTTTAAATTCGGTATAAATGAAATAAGTTCATATTTTTAACTATTCTCTCACATAAATGGTCTTTTGAAAATAGAATTCCGATAAAAAACATAAGAATAATTATATTTATCTAAATAATAAAGCAGCACCGGAGTTTAAGCATCATTTCTCCGGTGCTGCCGATACTGTTTTTGAAAATTTGCATTTACCGCTTTATTTGCCTAATGCCCTCGCAGCCGCGCTTTCGCCTCCCAAACGTCCGGAAGTAAATGAATAGCCGAGTCCCACCCCGTTGCCGACATAAGTATCGTTATACATTACGCCTTCGGATTCAAGCCCAACCGCATACAAACCCTTCACCGGCACGCGCTGATCATTTAGCACCTGGAACTTGGTGTTGACGACAAGTCCGCCAACCGATCCCAGATTGTTGATTTCCGCGATGATTGCGTAATAATGTCCTTCCGTCCCCATGGGCTGGAGGTATTCTTTCGGTTTGCCGAATTCCGTATCCACGCCGGTAACCGTAGCATCCATGTAACTATTGTAAGTTTCCTTGAAAACATCGACATCCATACCCGCATTTTTAGCCAGTTCTTCTATCGTCTCTCCCTTGAACCCGTCCCCGTTTTTCACCATCGACTCAAATACTTGCTCCGCCTTGGCCCATGGAGTATCAAGGGTGAATTCGTCCTTAAATTCCGCATAAAATTCAGGCGGCATTCCCGGAAGCTGCGGTGCTTTTACGCCTTTCATCCCTTGCGACGTCAAGGCATCCAACTGGGATTTCGACACGATTACCATATGGTAAGGTCCGTTGAAGGCACTGGTATTGGCTGCCGCCACCGAGGTTAAAGTCGCCGTTTCATCCCGGAATCTCGCTCCCGAAGGACCGACGTTCATAAAATTCGGAAGATAGGACAGCATGAGCGGATAGCTGGCCTCGAAGGAGGAATATTCCTTCTTCAGGCTGCTTGTCGCTCTAGCCAAAGTCTGATGCAGCATCTGTCCCCCGAAGTTGTCAGGAACCTTGGCTCCGGCGGCCCAGGCCATCTTCAGCCCTTCGCCCACGTTTTGGCCCAGACCTCCGTTGACGCCTTCAAAACCGAAGCTTTCTTTGACCATTTCTTTGTTGCCCGCATAGCCGCCAGTCGCCATCACGACACTTTTTGCCGAGATTTCAAGGATCGTTCCATCCGATTTCTCGGCAATGACACCACTTACTTCTCCGCCAGCTCCGCTGATCAGTTCCTTCGCGGTCGTCTCCGTAATAACCTGTCCACCATGCTGTTCCACGGATTCCGACAGCATCTTGCGCAGGAGCTCCTCCCGGGTTTCATACGCAGGCAGCATGTGGAGCTGTTCGCCGCCGAAATTCAGGAATGTGGTGTTGTACCCTTTATCTTTAAGCCAATCGAAAGTCTCTCCGGATTTGGTGACGTACTGCCTGATCGCCGCCGCATCCACTCTCCAGTGATTGTTAACGATCCAATCAGCGATCTCTTGTTCCACATTGACTTTCAACCCGTTTTCCACCGCTGCGGAAGAGTTATAGAACTTTCCCGCCCAGGACAGGTTGCTTGCTCCGCCAATGACTCCCGTTTTCTCGATGATGATGACCTTGGCGCCTTTATCCGCTGCTGTGACGGCCGCCGATACGCCGGAAGCCCCGGCACCTATGACAACAACGTCGGTCGTAAGCTTCTCCGTTTTCCCCTCTCCCGGTTTTTTAACCGTCCCGGATTTAAGGGCCTCCAAATTTCCGCCTGCTTGTTTTACCGCGTCTTCTACCGCGGCTATCATCGCCTGGCTGGACAAGCTCGCACCGCTGATCGTATCGACGGTCAACGTTTGGCCTTCAAGAATCCGCGCCTTGATTTGCTCAATGGCCTCATCACCCTGCCCCTCCGTTTCCGACTGGCTAATAACGTCAATATCCTTGATTTGATCGGCCTGCTCCATCGTGACTTCGACCTTGACGACGCCGTCCTTTCCCTCCGCTTGACCGGTGTACTTGCCCGCTTTGAATGAGGATGCCTGATTCCCGTTTTCTCCTTGGCATCCGCCCAGCAGAGCTGCGACCAATACAAAACAGAGGCTGATCATGAGCATGCCGTTGAATGTTTTTTTCGTGTACATAGTTCCTTCTCCCTCGGGTGTAATATTATAGCCGATACTTGTGATTAATTTCACTTTTTAAGCAACTTCAATCACGCCAGACCGTCAGGCTATACCCGAAGTTTAAACCTTGGTACGACACCAAGGTCAATAGATGGAGATGCTTGCTCATAATTGCCAATGCCTTACACGGAAATATCCACCTCAAGATACGACCACGTCTGGCCGTCCCTCTTCTCATTCAGCAGGATCCTGCCGACGATATCGCCCTGAATGGCGTACCCGTTGGCTTGAAGATCATCGAACATAAACTGCAAAGTCCGCTTCGTGATATTTTCCCTGTGCGAGACCTTGATAACAGCGGAAATACAATCTGCAGGAGCCATATATTCCACTTGGCTATCGATTTCGACTTCCAGTCTTTGTGCATCCTCGACCGTCAACGTAAGCCCCCAACTGTAATCCCACGTATTTTTCTCTTCCGTGGCCAGTTCGCCCTTCTCGATCCGGAAGCAATAGAAAACAAACGGAAGCCATTCCATCCAAGTGTTAACGATTCCCTTTAAATCGTCATTTTTCAACAAGCGGTTCTTTTGCGTCTGCTTCAACCGGTAAAGCCCCGGTCTTTTCTTATATATGCATTGATATAATGAGGCTTCCAGCATTTCCAGTTCCCGGTGAAGCTCCTTCATTTTATTCAGCAGCATCGTATTTTTCCTGATTTCCATGTCTAAATTTTCGCAGCTTGTCCCCATTTTCTCCGCTATACCTTCCGGCGAGGACTGCTTCATGAGTTCGGCCACTTCTTGCAGCGGTATATGCATGCTCCGGTACCAGCGGCTCATCAGCAAATCCCTGGCATCCAGATCATTGAAATATCTGTAGCTGTTCAGATCGTCTTTGACCGGCTTAACGATATCGTGTTTTTCGTAAAGCCGCAGCGTATCCCGCGTAATCCCCAGAATCGACGAGAATTCTCCTATGCAATATTTCATTCCTGCTCCTCCTGACTGATCATTAGGCTAACCGTTACCACCCATCATACAGGAGCCTCGAAGCGGGACCTATAACCCTGTTCACACCCCCCTTTGCTAAAAGGCAAAAAAAAAGAGCGTCCGGCATAACGCCAAGCGCCAAATTCGATTAAAAATGGGTAATCTCAGGTTCTTTACTTACCCCTAAATTCTATATTTTCCAGTGACCGGCCGCGTTGGCGAACGAAGTAGGCGTCCTCCATACCCGGCTCCGCTTCGATTAATCCAGGGAAAGGCCGATCTTTTCCCACCAGACGAACATACATGCCTTCAGGTACTTCGCGAAAAAGAAGCAAATTACGTTCGATGACGGCACCGAAATTTTCCTGGGAAATGACGCCCTCCCATACCTTCAGAGGCAAATCGGACGTCCACAACTCTCTCTCCCCCTCAAAACGAACCCGACCCTGATCAAGCCAGAGGATATGATCGGCCGCCGCCTCCCATTCATTCAGCTCGTGGACGGCTGCCAATATGGTTTTCCCCACCGCATAGCGCGATAGATAAGCAATCGCCAATTTGCGTTCAGCGGAATCCATCGCATTCAGCGGCTCATCCAGAAACAGAAAGTAAGGGGCTGCGAGCAAGGACTGTACGATCGCGATCCGTCGCCGGACCCCAAGGGAGAGCGACTTGATTTTTACATTCCGGCTAGCCTCCAGCCGGAAATCCCGCAGCAAACCTTCAATGCGTTCCAGCCGGTATACGCCTTTCAGTTCCGCCAGGTAAACGAGCAGTTTATATACCGTCATCTCCTCGTACAGCTCAATCTCCGCCGGAACATACCCGATTTGACTGCGCAGGAGCGGCAAATCTTCGGCCGCGGACCGCTGGTGGTAAAGAATGCTGCCCCGGCGCGGCATTTGGAGCGTGGCGAGCAGCTCCAGCAGCGTCGTTTTGCCCGCCCCGTTAGAGCCGACCAGGAGCGTCAGCCCGCGATGAATGCGGAGCCGCCCTATCTGCAGCGTAAATCCGCCAAGCGGCTGATGCACATTTTCAAGCACGATCATACTCCGTCTCCTCCACCTAATCCATCATTGATTTGCAGATGGCGGCTGCGGTAATAAGAGCGGAGCATCAGTAAAGTTCCGGCAAGCAGCATAATCCCATCCACCATCGTTCTGGATGACGCTGTCCATCCTTGCAAACGGGATTGATCCTCAATCACGAACCACAGCGCATAAACTACGGAGGCTGCAACACAGGCCAGAGTCATTCCTTTACGGAACAACACATACATGGCCGCTCCCGCCGTGAACATTGAAATGCCGAGCCATTGCAGCAGAAAAGGAATAAACGGCATGGATACCTCTCCCACCGCCGTTACCCTGAGACCGACGATCACGGAGCTGAGCAGAGCCCAACTGACCACAAGACCAATCACCATCAGCATCCGGCTGTAAATCACCAGTGCCGGAGGATACGGCGTGATGCTCTCCACCGCCCGCATGCCGCGATCCCAGGAACGGTAGCTGAATAACATGGACCCAACGAGCATTAGCGGCGTAATGACCGGAAACAATCCGCTGGGAATGGCCTCTCCCAACAGAAAAGTTCTGAACGGCCTTTTCGGGTCGACCAGCAGAATCAGCATCAAAAATATAGCAGAGCCCGCCAGAATGAGCGATTTCCGGTTTACCCGGAACTGGCTCCAAAGCAGCTTGCGCAAGGACGGAGCCTCGACCTGCGGGTTGAAGTCAAGCGTAGGCGTGACGGCAACGGCTTTAAGCGCCTCAAATTCAGGTTGCAGCGCCACAATCAGCGCCGCGGTTTCCGACGGGGACGGTGGTGGAAGTACCGCCTGACGCAGCGGTTCGCGCAATTCCCGTTCCAATTGCTCCAATTCTTTATCAATGGAGGGGTTCATGGGATGACACCTCGCTTTCCTGTTTATCCTTTAATCTTGTTCCGAACCTGGGAGGAGAAAAATCCGACGATTTCATCAAAACCCGCTTCAGTTTTCGCAGCGCCCCGTATAAATGGGATTTTACCGAACTCAACGGCAGATCCATCAGTTCGGCGATCTCTTGCAGCTTCAATTCATGAAAGAAACGCATGCGGACCACGTCCTGTTGCACTTCGGGCAGCCAGGCGAGGGACTCAGCGATCTGTTCCACCGCTTCCTGCCGCTCCAGAAGCTCTTCCGCTCCGGGGGAGGGGTCGGCGTCCTCCGGCATTTCATCCGCTGCCGCATGTTCGGAGCGGTAAGAAGCACTCCGCCAATAATCCCGGCACAAGTTGAGCGCCACCTTGTACAGCCAGGGGCGGAGTTGCTCAAGCCCGCCGTGCCTTTCCATGTGCCGGATAAGCCGGATGAAGGTCTCTTGCACGAGATCCTCCGCTTTTGCGCGGTCACCGAGCTGCTGCGTAATATAGCTTAACAGCGGCCCGTGATACCGGGTGACTAACAGTTCAAAAGCTTCCTGCTCTCCCTGGGCCATGCGCTCCGCCAATTGTTGATCGGAAATCAATTCCGTTCCCCCTCTCCCAACTACTTCAGTTCAAAGTTATTCTTCTTCCTCGACAATCCAGCGTTCCCGTTTCCCGATAAGCCAAACGGCTGCAGCCAGCAGCGCAGCGGCGGCCAGAATCATCATGACCCGGTTTGCTGTGAAAGATGCTTTCTCCGGTAGAAAAGTGCTATACAGCGTCCATCCGGACAACCAGTTCCCGCCGCTGATCGTATCAACTACCCAAAGGGTAAACCCCAAAGCCAGTCCCCCATAGGTTTTACGGAATACAACCATACCGACCATGGTTATGGAGGCGAGCAGCATGTACGCAGGCATCGTTTGGAGCAATAGCGGGAAGATTCCCGTCCCTTTTTTTACGGCCTCGCCCCCGCCCCATGAATGCATGATCGTGGAAATTTGCCCGAACTTCAACAGATAAACGGCCATCCACCCTATGCTTAGTAAAGATGCGTATAGCAGCGTTAACACCCATTTGCGTACGGCGATCAACCGGAGAGAAACGGGGTACGTGGCGATCATCTCCATGCTCCCTCCCCCGATTTCGCGCTGGAATAACAGCAGCATAAGCATAATGACGATCGGGTACATCCCCATTTCCGAATAATAATAAACGGTCCGCGGCTTATCGCCGACCACAATGCTAATCAGATAGAGGATAAAAATAAACAGCATCAAAGCCGTCACCGGCTGCTTATGAATCTTAAGATCGAAGATATATCCGCGCCGGAACTGCTCAATTGCCGTTTTCATCGCCCATCACCCTCTTCCATTCCTGTTCCCATTCCGAATACGGGATTTTGTTATCGGCAACCGCGGGCTCCATTTTCGGGTGCGGCACTTCAATTCCTTTGGCGTAAAAATAATTCAAAACCTCTTTGACTTGTTTATACTTGCCTTCATCCAACGCTTGCGCAACCTGCTTTACCATTCGCACCCCTACGCGATCCGGATCGGTCTCCGTATTACTCGCGTACAGTTCCTGAATCAAGTAACTATTTCCTGACCCTTCCCAAATTTCTTCGTCGCTGTAGCCTTCCGCTTCCCGGGTATACAGGTACCACATCAATCCCCGGATTTGCAGCCGGACATCCTCACTCATATTATCGATTAAATAATCGCCTCTGCGGCTTCCCAGAAGCATCTCATTCATTAATATTTTCGAAGCATAATCCGTGTCAAAAACGTAGTTCATCACATATGTCTGATTCTCTACGCTATATTGCACGTAATTTTCATTTGGAAGGAACAGCACCTGCTCGAGATGGGGCTTAAAAGGATGTATCCATCCTGAAAAATAATCGTAAATTTGCTCCCACTGTTTGAGAATGTCCTCCCCAAGCTTGGCGTTATAAGGAGTCGTTACTGCTTTACCCGGAAAATCCGCTGATTTCAGCTCCAAAAACTCCCCGCCGAACAACGTGAGACCTTCGCTCACTTGACCTTCGAAGACCTGATTGCCTTGTTCGCGTCCGACTTCCGTCAAGCTCGTATACAAAGGCCGCTCAAATCCGGCCAGACTCAATTTGAAATGGGCCGAATAAGGAGCATGAGACACAAATACCGAGCCCAGTTGAATGCCGGAACCATCCATTTCCTTCACGTAAATCGGTTGGTGTCCCGCCAGCGGATACCAACCGATATAGCCGGGGAGAAATACGCTGTCGCCTTTGGCGAAAGCATAAAACGAGCCTTGACCTTGGAATCCCGGTGCGAAATCCATCATGGTTCCCTCATAGGAAACCTCAACCTGCATCAGACCTTCCGTAAGGGGAGGAAGCTTGATATTCAGTTGATCCCCCTGGCGCGAAAAGGATGCCGTGCTTGCACCTATTTTGATTTGTTGCACGTTAAAGCTGCGGTTCAACGTCAACTTCAATTCCTCATTATCCTCCAGTCCTTCGCCGGGAATCGTCAGTTTTGCCGCAATCCGCAGCCTGTCCCGGTTCTCCATTTCAACTTGGAGGTCGTAATCCGTGATCTTAAACAGATCTGATGAAGAATTCCATTCCGGCCGTTCATCCATGCTTGTCAGGGTTGAGTCGGCAAGCTTGGCGTAATATCCCTCATACCGTTGCTGCCAGATTTGGCCGTAAGGCAAGAATGCCAGTGCAGCCAGTACCACCGCAAATGCGCTGACACTCCAGACCGCCAGTTTGTGCTTAGTCGGGCGAATCCGGTTTAACACCGTAACTCCGGCAACGAGAAGCAATAGGGCAAATGAAGCTACAAACAGGCGGGAATAGAACAGTTCATCCGCAATAATGCGGATACTCCATGTATCATTAGGTTGACTTGTCATCAGGAAAAAGCGGCTCAAATGAAAAGTCTGCAGCGGATAAAGCCTCGCTTTGTCAATCAAAAAAATATCCATGAAAAACGTTCCGAACATCCATGCGCAGAACCCGATTAAATAGACAACCCGGTTGGGAATACTGATCGCCAGTAGCATCGCCAAAGCCAGCGTTACAATATAGGAAACTTCGTACGTCCCGATGAAATAAAGCGTATAATCCCTCGTAATTTCCGGTGCTATCCCCTGCTGTGACGAAAACCAGGCAAACACCGCCCCGGCGATCAGGGTGAAAATCGAAAAATAGATCAACCCCGCCAGATACTTGGCCGACACCTTCGTGGCGTAAGGAACCGGCAGCACCGAACTCCACTCATAAGAGGAACGGCGGATATCCCTGCGCACCGTCAATATGCCGATAAACATCACGAGTCCCAACGTCATCGTTTGGACGAAAGCATGAAACCCATAGGCTTCTTTAAACAAATTTACTTGGGGTTCTAAACCGCCGATAATCCACACATTCATCACCGCAAATGCCAACGGCAGAGCCAACAACCACAGGTTACGAAAAATCATGTCCAGTTCAAAACGGAACTGGCGGAGCCATTTACTCATAGCCGAAAACACCATCCCTCTGGCTCGTCCGCAGCAGAGCGAGGTATCCGTCCTCCAAAGTCGGGCGAACCAATACGCCGTCGGATCCGGACGGAGGTGCCTCGCCGATCACCCGGCACAGCAGCCCCTGCTCGCTCCGGCGCGTGGATACTACGGACATCGGGTCCAACTTGGCGAACTGCTCCTCGCTGACGATGCCTTCCCACACTTTGCCGCGTCCGAAATCCTGCAGTTCGGCCAAATCGCCGGACATTCTGACCCGGCCCCGGTCCAGCACGGCGAGTTGCCGGCAGTTGCTCTCAATGTCCGCCACGATATGGGTGGACAAAAGCACGATCCGGCCCAGGCTGAACCGGGTCAGCAAGTTGCGGAAGCGGACGCGCTCTTCCGGATCTAGGCCAGCCGTCGGTTCGTCGACGATCAGCACCTGCGGAGATCCCAGCAGGGCCTGAGCGATGCCAAGGCGGCGCTTCATTCCCCCGGAATAAGTCCGGACCCGTTTACCTGCTTTATCCTGCAGATTGACCTCTTCCAGCAGACGGTCGATTTCCGTTTTGCGCCGCTTCCGGTCGTTCATGCCCTTCATTGCGCCCACGTAATCCAGATACTCGGCACCCGTCAGTTGAGGATACACCTGGAACTGCTGCGGCAAATAGCCGATCATGCCCCGGATGTCCTCAGCTTTGCTAAGAGGAATCCCGTTGATCGTTGCTTCGCCCGCCGTAGGCGGTACCAAGGTAGCCAGGATACGCATTAACGATGATTTGCCGGCCCCGTTGGGTCCGAGCAAGCCGACCATGCCTTCATTCAACGTCAGGTTAACATCATTAAGCGCCCATCCCCCACGCCGGTACTTTTTGGACAAATGGTTGATTTCTATCATAAAATATCCTCATTCCAAGACTGTATTCGATAACCCGCGCGGTTACTATCTGTATATGTAACGGAGGGTATGGGAAAAAAGTTATTGCCTGTTTCTAGTAAAAGTAAAAATGCCCGTAGATGCCCCCCGCATCCCTCATGCCGGGTCAGATTAACTGGATTTTATCCAGCTAATTTTGCCCATCTGTCCCCGTTTTCCAACAATAGCCGGAAAACCTCCAGCTATTTTCGCTGTTTATCCTCTTTGGAAACCGATAACGACGGATTAGCTGTAGGTTTTCCAGTTAGCGAGCCGTTGAAATCGCGGCTGGAAGATACATCAAAAAAAGCGCTATTCCCTTTCGTTGGAATAGCGCTTTTGATACAAGCATATGAGCCGCTTGCTTTTAATAATCGGTCCGGCTGCTAAGCCCTTGGGCAATGGCTACGCCCGCGCTCGTTCCCAATCGGGTCGCCCCGGCCTGGATCATCGCTTCCGCGTCTGCCAGATTCCGGACTCCGCCGGAAGCCTTGACGCCGATCCCCGGTCCAACCGTCTTCGCCATCAGCTCTACCGCTTCAACCGTAGCTCCGCCGGTTGAGAAGCCTGTCGAAGTTTTAACGAAATCGACGCCGGCCGCAACCGCAAGCCGGCTTGCGCGTTCGATCTCTTCCGGAGTCAACAAACAAGTCTCCAGAATAACCTTCACCAGCGCTTTGCCTGCGGCGCTTTCAACGACGCCTACTATATCTTTAACGACTGCTTCGTCGTCCCCGTCCTTCAGTGCCCCGATGTTAATGACCATATCCACTTCGGTAGCCCCGTCGCGAATCGCTTGAACCGTCTCGAATGCTTTAACTTCGGGAGCCGACGCCCCCAGCGGAAATCCGATGACGGTGCAGACTTTCACATTCGGCGTATCCTTCAGCGCTTCAGCCGCCGTCTTGACCCAATAAGGATTGACGCACACCGAGGCGAAGCCGTATTCCTTCGCTTCCGCAGCCAGCTTGAGAATGCCTTCTTTTCCCGCATCGGCCTTTAGCAACGTATGATCGATTCGGCTTAATACTGACTTGGTATTCATCTTAATTCCTCCGTTTTATTTAAGGGTTGTTCAAAAAGTAAATTTGAGCCGTCCTGAACCTGTGCCGTCTCCGTATTAATACAAACTGGAAATTTGCACGCCTTCAGGCAGCTTGAAAGGATGTTCTTTGTTGATCCGGTCATAAAACATGATTCCGTTCAAATGATCCAGTTCGTGCTGCATGACAATCGCGTCAAACCCTTTGAAGCGCAGTTTTAATTCTTTTCCTTCCGCGTCATAACCCTTGACCTGCACCTTCTCATAACGGGGAACAAAGCCCTGCACTACGCGGTCTACCGACAGGCAGCCCTCGCTTTCCGGCAAATACACCATCGCTGCCGAATGGCTGACGATTTTGGGGTTAAACAAGGCGACTTCCCGGTCATTTCCCTCATCATCGCTCAAAAGAGCGGCAAACATCCGCTTGTTCAACCCGATTTGGTTCGCGGACAGGCCTACTCCGGCACGAAGCTTATATTTTTTCGACAGCTCCGGGTCTTGGCTGTTCTTTAGAAACAGCAGCATTGAGGCCATTTCTTCGCGTTCCTCCTCTGTCGGAGGAACGCTGACCGGCTCGGTTACGATCCGCAGGATCGGTTCGCCTTCCCGCACAATATCATCCATTGTAATAATGTAATCGCTTTTGAATTTACTCATGAGTGAACACTTCATCCACCTTCACATGCAAAATTTCGCCAACTTTAGACCAGCCCCAGCGTAGCACGCAGCTGGAACATTTGTCAAAATCAGCGTTTGACTTTAACGCCCCAAACGGTATCCTTCTGAACAGCGGCGGTATCCTTAAGTTGCTTCAATCGCGGATCCCCTGGATAATGCTTTTCCAGATAAAGTACAAACGTCTCACGCAGTCGTATTTCTTGGTCGAGCTTGTTAAACTCGTTCGGATGTTCTTCCAGCTCCCGCAAGCGGGATTCCCAAATCGGCAAATCCCGGGCGTGCGACAAATCCTGCCGGGTCCGATCCGCGAGTTCCCTGAGGTCCCGGTAAGCCGTCTTTACTTTCCCGGAATATCTATGCTTCTGATTTAGCCAGCCCAGCCCGATGATGATGAGAAAAAACAGAACCCATAATTCTATATGATCCAATTCGTCACCTCATTACATAGATATTTGACCATGGATATTTTCCGACTGAAGACGCCGCCGGCAATTACCGGCAACAAGCAATAGTCATTCATGAAACAAGAAGCCGACATTTTAAGCATGCCGGCTTACACCTATAAATTCTATGATACTATGGTTTGCTCAATAATCGATGGGCGATCCTATTTGAATTTATTCCAATCCATCTTGTTATTGTTCAGCAAATGTTCGAAATCGTTATCCAGCCGCTTCTGCTCAGCCTTACGGACTTCCTCGGCCTTGACTCGGGCTTCTTCCCGACGCTGCTCTTCTTCTTTCTTCAATTCATTAGCCTGCTCTTTGAGTTTGGCAATGGTATCTTCACCAAGCAAGTCCTTAAGCGTAGCGGGCTTTTCGGCCGGCGCCGGTGCCGGAGTCCTGTTGGTTTTCTTTTTTGCCATGTGTCGTTCACCTCGATTTCAAGCCTAAAGTATCATACCGGGAAAAATGTTGTCAACTTAAGATCGTGGCAAACGGCGAATTTCGGGGAAGGATATTATTTTATAAAAATTACGTTAATTTTGTTTGATCCTTATGTAAATACGTGTAATTCAAAAGTATATGTTTACCTACTGCCAGCTTGGAGGAGAGCGCATGAACAAAAATCAGAAACAGGCGGAACCGGTCCAACAAAGGAACGTACTTGAAAAGCGCACAACAAACCGCCGCATAGAATATGTAAAACAGCAAAAAACGCAGCAAATCAACAATTGGCTCCCGCTAAAAATCGAGATGGCGCATCATTGGATCGAGCATGAGAAAACTCAGATGAAAAGGAATATGACCCGCGGGGCGGTTCATTTTTGCCATTTCGGGGAAAATATCGGTTGCGAGCAGAACGAGGAACGCCCTGTGGTGATTGTTTCGAATAATACCGTAAACTCTACGTCCGGAAATGTTCTAGTCGTCCCGCTCACCAAGAATTTAAAAATCCGCACGGTTCCAAAAACAGGACAGGCGATCCTGACCAAAGACGGCAAACCGATTCCCCGGTTTCAAAGCCATTATTTCCTTTTTAAAAGCAAGTATAATTTTCTTGCCTTCGATTCGGCGGCCAAAACGGAAGAGACGACCTCGGTCAGCAAAGTCCGCCTGAAGGAACATTTGGGCAACCTGGATGAAGAGGATGTAAGCAGGCTGGAAAACCGGCTCAAATGGTCCTTCGGCATTTAAGGTTGACAATGCTTTTGCGACAGGGTAGTATAAATATAAAGAAATACTACGTCATCCACCCCGTCGTGGATAAACTCACACGTGCCCGCGTGTTATTGAGTCCAAGAGGAGCCTAGTGCTCCTTTTTCCTTTATTATAACCCTTTTGCTATGTCGCCCACCCCGGTCGTGGGCAAAATCACCCCGCTGGGAGAACCCCGGCGGGGTTTATTGATATGCCTAGAATCTCCTCTTTGTTACCAATTACCCGTTCGGCAAATTTTTAACCAGTTCTCTGGCTCAGACCGGCAAGAAACAGCTTCAGATTGAAATCCATGCTTGTCTTTACATCAAGCGGCAGACCGAACCCGCTTTGCCTTTCCAGGGAAGCGAAACCGTGAACAAGGCTGCGCAGCCCCCTTACCGTATGAAGCGCCTCTTCTTCCGTCAGATCGTATTCACCGAGAAGTTCCACGATAAGATTCACGATCTCGCCGCTGACTTCCGCGATCTCCCGGTCCTGCGGGTCCGGTGCCAGTTGAACCACTTCATATAGACCGGGGTGTTCATGGGCAAATGTGATATAGGCATCCGCAAAAGACGTGATGGCCGCTTCACCCTGCTTGCCTTTGGCCGCAGCCGCAATGGTGTCATGGAGCTGATGAAGCGCATGGACCGCCACCATTTTGCGCAATTCCCCCAGCCCGCTGACATGATTGTATAGCGATGGAGGGCGTATTCCTAAATGCTGGGCTACGGATGAAATCGTAATGGCTTCCGCTCCTTGTTTGTCCGCGATATCTATTGCGGCGTGCAATACGGATCCGCTATCAATTCCCGCTCTTGGTGACATGCCGGGGCTCCCCTTTCCGTCCGGCTTGCAGAGCCGCCAATTTGATTTCGGCTTGCCCGATCGCCTTCTCCATGTCACCGACCGGATCGGAAATCATGCTGCCGTGGCCCGCCGCGAGAAGAGACGGCTTCAAGTCAGCCAGCTTTCGCGCGCTGCGCAGGGCTGTTTCAAAATTCCAGGTAGCCATTGCCGGAAACGGAAACAACGGGCGCATCACTCCGCTGACGGCGATGCCGCCGCGCGTCTGGAAGGCATCGCCTACAACGAGCGCGCCGCTCCGTGTATCCAGCAGAGAAATCGAGCCGGGCGTATGCCCAGAGGAAGAGACAACCAGCAGCGATCCTACCCGATCCCCCTCGGCCAGAAGAACATCGGCGCGGGTCGCTACCTTCTTCGGAACCCCGCCGCGTATCGGGGTCTGAGGCTCATCGTCATCTAATGTCACATCACCTTCTAGCAAGCGGGCATCCCTCTCCGAGATATATACCTGAATATTCGGATATTTCCCCTTTATGGCATCCAATGCACCCACATGATCATCATGAGCATGAGTGAGAATAATCCGAGTCAACGGTTTGGCCGTCGTGGCAACTGCACGGAGTATCCCCTTCACGCTATAGGGCAGTGCGGCATCTATAAGCGTAACGCCCTCTTCTTCCTCAATTAAGTAACAATTTACCGGAAACATCCTGGGCATGAACGTAATTTGAATGAGTTTATCTTTTCGAAGGATACGCATAAATAAATCATCCTTTCTCTTAAAACTAATGTCATTAGTTAAAATATAAACTAATGATATTAGTTTATCAAGCCCTTTTTTTAGTCGTACAAGTCATCCCAGGCGAATAAGATGTATAAGTCAATGATTTAGAACGCTCCAATACGTTTTTCAATTCATTTTTTTTGGGGGTATGAAGCTTGAACAGTATGCTTGGCTTTGTGTTTTTGGGTTTATCTCTTTCCGCGCCCATCGGTCCGGTAAACGCGGCCCAACTGGACAAGGGGATCCGAAGCGGCTTTCTAGCTGCCTGGCTAGTGGGACTCGGCGCGATAGCCGCCGATATCATCTATATGCTCCTCGTTTATTTCGGGGTCATTCATTTTTTGAACACCCCGTTCATGAAATCGTTCCTGTGGCTATTCGGATTTTTTATCCTGATCTACACCGGAATCGACAGCCTAAAACAAGCGGGCAGCCTCAGCCTGAATGAAACGCGAAGCCGCGAACCCCTGTTCAAATCGTTTGTTTCCGGTTTTATGATGTCTTTGTCCAATCCCCTGTCGATTTTGTTCTGGCTCGGCATTTACGGGTCGGTTTTAGCGCAGACCGCCGCCGCCTCCGGTACCCGGGACCTGATTGTGAACAGCTGCGCCATTATCGCCGGAGTTCTCGTTTGGGACGTCACCATGGCGGGATTCGCCAGCATTTTCAGAAAAGTATTAAACGATCGCGTGCTTAAAGCCATCTCCGTCCTGTCCGGACTTTCCCTGATCGGATTCGGGCTTTATTTCGGTTACGAAGCGGTCCTCCTGCTTCTGGAACGCCTCTAATCCAACCTTGGCCGGCGAACAAGCACCGCTTTGCGGCGCTTTGCTCCCGATCTCCGCTTCTTCCATACTTTGAACTGCATCAATAAGGTGACCGAACCGATAACACCAACAAATCCAAGGCTACCCCAAAAGCCGGGACGGCTTGTCGCGTGGGTCAGCGTCCCTGATACGGCGAGCAGGATCAGCGCCATGCCGGCAATCCTTTTCACCTTTCCGAACATCGTCAGTTTCAGTAATTTGCCTGAAGTGAGTAAAATAAACAGCCAATTATATAACAAGAGAAGTCCTGCAGCGGTCGTAATATATTCGTAAATCCGGCCGGGCATCGCGAGTGACAGGATGATGGAACCGGTCAAGCCGGCAGCGGTTAGCCCGATCGCAAACATCGGACGCTTCTTCAGCGCCTTTTTGGCAAACAAGGTCGGAGCATCCCGGTCCTCGGCCAGCGTTACCAGCATCGTTGTCACGGCATATAGCGAGGCGACCATCGTAGAGAACCCGGCGATGATCAACACCGAATTAAATAGATGAGGGATAAAGGGCATATTCACCCCGTCCAATGCCGTGATAAACGGGCTTTTTTTGGGCACAACGGCTTTCCACGACACTAGTGTGACCACCAGGCCAATCGATAAGATATAGACTGTGGCCAATAGCAGAAGCATAATCTTTCCCGCTTTCGGCGCTTCCTTTGGATCTTTGAGGCGAAACGCCATCATTCCCATTACTTCAATACCGCCGAAAGCATAAAAGGCAAAGATTAGCCCGGACCATAACCCCATGACACCTGACGGGAAGAATTGCTTGATTGTCCGCGGGAAGGAAAGATTTCCGCCGCCGGGAATCCAACCGAAAAGAGCAGCTCCCGCCATGCCGAGAAACAGGAGGATTGCCGCGATTTTTATGACGGAAAGCACGTTCTCCACCGAATCAAAGCCTTTGTTTCCGATTAATATGACAATCAGCCCGAGCAAGGCATATCCGGTCGCAAACAGCCACATCGGTACGCCCGGAAACCAAAACCGCGAAAAGAGAGATAATGCGGTAAGCTGGCTGCCCATAATTAGGAGCTCGGAAGACCAATATACCCAACCGCTGCTGAAACCGGCCCATCTGCCGTATGCCTGTTTTGCGTAAGAACGAAACGATCCTTTTTCCGGACGCTTGGCGGTCATGCGGGCTAAGGCTTCAAATACCGTATAAGTTCCAAGCGCAGCCAGAGCAAAGGCGATCAGGATCGAAGGACCGGCCATGCTTATTCCGAGGCCCGAGCCTAAAAAATAACCCGTCCCGATCGTTGACGCGACCCCGAGCAGCGAAAGCTGCCACCATTTCAGGTTCCCCTTGTTCTGTTCTTTCTGCCCGCTTCCGCTCACAAGTACCCCTCCTGTTTTTTCTGGTTGCCACCCAACCCCTGATAAAGTCCATTTATATAGCATTCAGGAACCTTGCCGAAAGTATGCAGGAAATAAACAACTCTTTATGTCAGGTATAATGCTTGGACGATCAGACTCCGATAAACGGTTTAAATACATCATAGCCGCTTATGTAAGCTTACATATCTGCACAGCGGAAATACGGAGGCCTCATGATTAAACTGCGCACTTTTCTTATGATTGCTTTTTCAGCGTTCATTATCCTTCTCGTCGTAATATTAAGCATCATTATGGGCCGGCATTCCTCGCGTGAAATCGAAGGAGAGATCGGACACTCCTTATCCGGCATCGCTTTTCAAATGTCCGACAAGTTGGATCACTTCATGTGGGCCCGTGCCGGGGAAATCGAACTGATAACCTCCCTGGAGACATTAAAGCAAACGGAACGGCCTGGAGATATTCGTCATTTGCTTGAACAACTGAAAACAAGTTTCCCTTCCTTTTCATGGATCGGTTATCTGGATGCCGAAGGAACGGTTATAGCTTCGACTGATCGGATTTTGGAAGGAAATAATATTGCGGAGCGTCCGGTTTTTAAAGAAGGCATTAAGGGGGAGTTCATCGGCGACGTTCACGAGGCGGTCCTGCTCGCCAAGCTGCTTCCGAACCCCAGCGGCGAGCCGCTGCAGTTCGTCGATATCAGCATGCCGGTAAAAGGAGCGGACGGCCAACCGATCGGCGTACTGGCCGCCCACTTGAGCTGGGAATGGTCCAAAGAGGTGCAGCGCACCATTCTGGCTCCCCAGTTGAAACACTTTCGCGGTCTGGAATTATTCATCGTCAGCAAATCCGACAATACCGTTCTGCTTGGACCTGAGGAGATGGTAGGCCGGCCGCTGCCTCTGGACAGCGTAAAGCAAGCTCAAGAGGGTCGTAACGGCTGGGACCTCGTCACCTGGCCGGACGGGCAGCGCTATCTCACCGGCTACTCTCACGGGGACGGCTATCTCAATTATGAAGGATTGGGCTGGACCGTTCTTGTCCGCCAACCGGAGGCTGTCGCCTTGGCCCCTGTGCAGGAACTCAAAAATTACTTCATTATTGCCGGCGCCATTGCCACGATCTTCTTTGCTTTCCTTGGCTCCTTGCTTGCGGAGCGGATTTCCCGACCGATCCGGGGACTGACAGAGGCAGCTGACCAACTGAGGGCGGGAGATGAAGTGGATATTCCGCAATACCGGACCTTCCAGGATATTTACAGCCTGTCGACGTCATTGCGCAGCCTGGTAGATTCCTTAAGCAAAACCGAGTCAGCCCTCGGAAATATGAAGGCTCTTGCGCACAGAGACCAGCTTACCGGTCTTCCCAACCGGGTCGCCCTTGAAGGATATCTCGAAGACACATTACCGGGCATTGATCCCGCCAAGGGCAAGCTTGCTTTTATGTATATCGATCTGGACGGATTTAAGACGGTCAATGATTCGCTGGGACATCAGGCCGGTGATTTGCTGCTGCAAAAGGTGGCTCAGCGGCTGGATTCCATCCGGCAGCCCGGGGGACTTGCAGTTCGTCTGGGCGGCGACGAATTCCTGTTCATCTCGCCGGCTTCCCCGTCCATCGAGGAAGCCCGCATCGAAACGGAACGCCTGGCAAACGAGCTGATTGCCCAGTTGAACCAACCTTTCGTCATCGAGCTGCAGATGGTGACGATCGGCTGCAGTATCGGCGCCGCCTTTTACCCGGATCACGGCGCACATCCCAATCAGATTATCCAGGCGGCAGACGACTGCCTCTACCGGTCGAAGCAGGCCGGGAAAAACCGTGTGACGTTTGCCGAAACGCCGGCGGAATGAAACAAAAAAGAGAGGCAATTACCGGCCATTCATGAGCGGTGACTGCCTCTCTTTTCTATTATGATTTACTCTTATCTATACATTCACATGTTCTTTCAAATGGTCTTCCTCGTGACCCTTCGCGCCGTGCCCCGGCCAAAACGCCCATTTGCCGAGCAGCATCGTGATCGACGGCACCAGAAGCGGACGCACGACAAACGTATCCAGCAGCACCCCGATGGCGGTAATGATGCCGAACTGCACCAGGACCTGAATCGGCAGCGTGGCCAATACCGCAAACGTCCCGGCGAGAATAAGCCCGGCGGAAGTGATGACGCCTCCGGTCTCGGTTACGCCTTCGCGAATCGCGTCTTTGAGCGGCATTGTTTTCCGCTTTTTCCATATGCTCGAGACGAGGAAAATGTTGTAGTCCTCCCCTAACGCAACCAAGAACACGAAGGCGTATAGCGGGATCAACCCTTGAATAGCCGCATTGCCCATCACATCATGAACGACGACCCAGCCCAGTCCCAGCGCGGAAAAATAGGACAGTACCACGGTCAGGATCAAATAAATCGTTGCCACGACAGATCGCAGGTATACGAGCAGCAGGACAGCAATCAGCCCGATGACGATCGGAATGACCACCTTTTCGTCGCGCTGATTTGTCATTTCGGTATCATACTGGGTTGCGGGTTGTCCGCTGATCCAGACTTTCGCTTCCGGCTCAGCGATGCCGGCATCTCCTAGCGCCTTCTCAGCCACGCTCCGCAGATCGGGTATATGATTGACCGCTTCCATCGAATAAGGGTTCAGGTTGAATTCAATGTCCACAGCGGATATATTCGGGTCGCTCTTGCCCGGCACCGGATCTGATACCTTGGCTAGATAGGAAAGATCCGCGAAGGTTTCCTTCAGCGGGACTTCCTGTCCCTGGGTATCCACCATGATCTTTACCGGGGCCAGTTCGCCCGGCGTAAACTTTTCGCCGATTACGGCAAAACCTTCGCGCGACGGAGAATCCTCAGGAAAAGAGGAAAGCAGGTCCACAGTATATTGAATTCGGAAGGTGTTTGCGGCTGCGGCCACCAAAAAGACTAGTGTTACAATAACGACAAGCCACGGGCGCTTTGTAACGATAACCCCGATCCGGCTGCCGACCTTGTTCCGGGCTTTCGGCTTGGTGACCGCTTTCCTTCCGTTCGTCCGGATGCGCTGTTCTTCCATTTCCGGTGTCCGGGGAACGAAAGGAAAGAACGAGGTCCGGCCCAAAATCGCAAGCAGCGCCGGCACCAGCGTCAGGCTGGCGATCGCCATGATCAGGATCGACAAGCTGAACGGAACCGCAAAACGGTGAACGGCTCCATATTTGGCCAGCAGCAGCACAAGCAATGCGATAACTACGGTAAATCCGCTCATGGCGATGGCACCGGAGGAATCTTTAAACGCTCCAAGCAGCGCTTTGGTTTTGTCTTTTTCCTGTGTAAGCAGTTGCCGGAACCGCGAAATGAGGAACAGGCAGTAGTCCGTCCCCGCCCCGAACAATAGTACGGTCATAATTGAGATCGCCTGCGAATCGACCGTGATCCAGCCCTGCTCCGCCAGTTTGCCCAGAATCGGGCTGGCTGCCCCATACGCGAATCCTACGGCGATCAAGGGGATGATCGCCAAAATCGGCGAACGGTAGATCAACAGCAAGAGGATCAGTACAAGCATTACCGTCGCAATCATCAAAGAGACATCGGCGTCAGAGAACAAGCCGACCGCGTCGACCGATATTCCTGCCGGTCCGGACACCCGGGCTGACAGTTCCCCGCCTTTCTGATCCGCCGCAAAAGGATCGGTCCCGAACAACGCCTTCGCCTGCTTGCGGATGGCTTCGGTCCCCTTCTTCAGCGTATCGGAATCCGACTTTTTTTCAAAGAAAAACGGCAGCACAAACGCCGTACCGTCTTCGGAAGCCTGCTGCTGCAATACCGGCAACGGGATTTTGTCGAACGGAGGCAGCGCGGCCTGTCCCCTCACCGGATGCTCCGTAAAATAAGCGGTCAGCTTCTGAATGCCGCTATAATCTTCATCTGTAAGTCCGCCTTCCCTATTCCATACAATTAGCGCGGGGAGCCCGCTTTCTCCCGGAAACTGAGTTCCGGCAATCTCGCCCGCCACTACCGAAGGTTTGCTAGCATCCAGATTGGCGGCATTATTTTTCTCCATTTGATTGACATCGGGCCAGATCGCGCTCAACACCCCGACGATGATGGCCCACACTGCAAGCGTAATCCATTTACTCCGTTTCCCAGCCACCCAGCGGCCTATTTGATTCAGCATCCCTTGTTCTCCTCCATCCTCATTCTATAAAGTTATTTTATGACAGTGATATTCATCATAATATTAATTATATATACCGGACGGTTAATTATCAATCTGGGAGTTCGCAACTTTGTTGCCTTGAATTACCTTATGGTATAATTATTCGTCAGAACATGGTTTGAGGTGATAAAATGAGCACCCCCAATAAGCGGCCTTTAGGAAGGCCTGTGCAACAACAGGACGGCCTGCCTACATCGCGGCAAATATTGCTGGCCGCCTCCCGCCTGTTCATGGAGAAAGGCTTCGATTCCGTATCCATGAATCAGGTTGCCGAACGCTGCGGCATTACAAAGGCATCGATCTACTATTATTTCCCTACCAAAACGGAGCTGTTCGTGGCGTCAATCGTAGAAACGTTGACCCAGGTCAATGAACGGATCCGAGAGCTTCTTGAGCAACCGGGAACATTTCAGAGCCGGTTAATCCGCATTACGGAAAACTACTTGAAGGTTCCGCAGGTTCACATGAACGGCATGTTTGAGCAAGTGAAACGCCATTTGACCGATGAACAGCAGCAGACGCTGATCCAATATGAGAACGGACTGTACGAAACGCTGAAGGAAGGGTTCGAAGCTGCGGTAAAGAGCCGGGAAATCGCCTGCGAGGATCCGCTGCTGACAGCGCATATTTATGTTTCGATGCTACGAGTCGGAGAACGGCAATATGACCACACTCAAGTGTTGTTCCCCTCCGAACGGGATGCGGCTGAAGCTATTGTCGCTTTTTTATGGAGAGGCATCCATATCTAAATTGCTGCGTGGGCAGAAAGGAAGTAGACACCATGGCTTTCGGAATCAAACGAGAGGAACTGAACGCATGGAAAGAAGCGGTGTCCCGGGGCGAAATCGCCTTTTTGACCCATTACTGGCTGGACCCGAGATTTCCGGGGACGAAGACCGTAACCAAGGTCGGCTGTAGTGATCTGGACCGGTTGAACGTCTGGTGCAAGGAACACGGCTTGAATCCCAAATACATTCATCACCGTCCCCCGTTCCCCCATTTCGATCTCCTTGGCCCCAAACAACGGGAGGTTTTAAAGCAGGAGAAGCTCTGGGACCAATTAGAACGGTTTCATATGTTGTAGGCTCTAATTGTCTTGCTGGCACTGGCGACATACTTATTGTTGAGTACGGGATGTCCAGTAAGCAAATGGATTTTTCTGTAAGTTGTAGTATGTTGCTGAGTTGTAGCTCTGGCCGGATCTATGTACTCTTGCCGGGCTTGGATACGGGACTTGGATACGGGACTTGGATACGAGACTTGGATGCGGGACTTCTACTTGAAACTAGACGCGATACTTCGTGAGACTTCTTCTTGAGACTTGGATAAGCTACTTTCACGACTATCGCATATTGCTTTCCCGCGACTCGTTACTCCACAACGTTTCCCGGTTCCTTATTACCGCTAATACACTACACCCACAAATAATTAACTGGATTTCCTCCAGTTAATTATTCCGCGCAGTACCTTTTGGCTAAATTAGCTGGAAAAACTCCATCTAATTTGGGCTGAACCGTTACTTTGCAGCGTTTGCCGGGACATTACGGCCGGGCCCCCGAATATTGGACACTTTAGGATCAAACCTTAGTTAGACGGAGTTATACGGCAATTTTAAACGCATTTACTTCGTTTCTCT
>NZ_QPJW01000024.1 GCF_003337355.1 Fontibacillus phaseoli
ATTTGATGGTCAGGCTAGCGTCTTTAGGCGCAGTTTGGCAACAGGGGGTTATACCCCAAGAGCAAACCACCCGTTGGACGGGTGGTTATGATTCTGACAAAATAATCTATTTGCCTCATGGTTTCTTTTTGATGATTTCCTCCAATTTGCCGATCTGGGCATCGCGTGAATCGATAATATCCTGACGCGTTGTATACACAGGCACATCTGGCATCAGTGCCGTTTGATCATCCAGTTTGCTATCGGGCCGTTTAAATTTTTTGTAGGAAACATTGAACTGAAATCCGGAATGGGGCAGCGAAAAGCCCAGGACATCCCCATAACTGGAGGGCTGATTACCGGTCGGTTCCCCAAGAATCGTTCCAAGCTTATTATCCTGAATGATGACGGCAAACCAGTTGCCAGAGCTGAAAGTCCGTGGGGAAGTCAGTACGTAAATATCCCCGGTAAACGAAGGGGTCGCCGGATGGGAAATCTCTTGATAAGAGGAATCGGAGCTGGAGTAGCCGCTGGTTTGGCTTTCGCCTCTCTGTTCAGCCGCTTGCAATGAATAGCGGACCAGGCCTGAATAGCTTGCGTACTTTTTAACTCCACCAATGTAGCGTAAAAATTCATCCGTTACTTTGGAATCCCCTCCCGAGTTGTTTCTTAAATCGACCGCCACATGTTTAATCTTCAGGCTTGCGACTTCGCTAAAGAAATCTTTCAGAGTATTTAAATAATTTTGATCAACCTTGCACGTATTTATGCGCAGAATTCCGAGCGACAATTCCTCATTGAAGATATAGCTGTAGTTTTCACGCCCTGTATCGTACGGAGTCTGGGAGGGGTTTGCGGATTTTAGGGGAACAAGCGGCAGATCCAACTGTACAAGTTCTCCGTTCCGTTCAATCGTAATGGGGACTTTGCCGTCTTTCACAAGGTTTGATTCTCTTAAAAACGCCCCGTTCATTAGCATTGAAATGCCGACGGTTTTGATCCAGTATTCATTTTCTGCCGGTACTACTTGAGTCAGTTTTTCCAACAGTTCTTCTATCGTAAGTTCCCCGAGCTTGACCAACAGGTCGCCGCGTTGAAGTTCAAGCGTGGAATTCAGAACGACCGGTCCTTCTTGAGCCCAATACAAGGGGAAATAAAGTATTTCCGTATTGTCTGAAAGCGGGCTTATCGTTGTATGCGCATCATGAGCCAGGGCAACAATTTTGTTGGCCGAAAAATAAAAACTCTCTTTACTCAATGGAGATTGTATTTGTTTATAGGCTTCATCTATCGTCTCCTGTTGCTCCTTATTCCAACCCTTCATCAAGGCAGGATGAACCTCTTCCATGGTTTTCACTAAATAATCGAGGTCCTCTGTCATCGCTTGGACCGTCATAGTTGCCGGCGCATCGGCTGGCAGATTTGAACTGATGGGTTCAGTGGATTCACTCGGCTCAATCGACACAGCGACTTTACCAGGAGTAGGACTGTTTTTATCGGGATAGAACAGAAACAGCATAATTCCGGCAAGCATTACCAAGAAAAATGTGGCTGTCCTAAGCATTGTTTTTTTCATATACAGATCCCCTTTTTTATTTGTTCTATCTTAGAAAAAAAATTATTTTTTCACTGTGAGTTTCTGCACTAGAAACAAAAGGGAAATCCGCACAGGCATCAAGGGTTTTCACGGGCGATTTCTTTATAATCCATTGGTCATTCTCGGCGGGGCCTTTTTCAATTCATCGAATAATTCGACCGCAGTCAATCCACTCAAGTTGAGGAGTAAATCACTTCGCTGCAAATCGTGTTCGATCCATTTTTTCAATTTGAATTTTGCACCGAAAAAGGGTTAGACGTATAATGTTTCACCACTTCGTGGGCTGCGGCATAAGATGCTCTATATTGTATGGCCTGGAAGGAGTGCCGATCTTGATGTTAACCGGTCTAACCATCGTTTTTTTGGGCGGAGATGCCCGCCAGGTGGAAGTGATCAATAAATGTGTGGAACTGGATGCGATTGTCCGGGTGGTTGGTTTTGAAACACTGGAATCTCCGCTGACCGGCGCTAGTCTTGAAACGCTGACCCCGGCACTGCTTCAGGAAGCGGACGTAATCGTTCTACCAGTGGTGGGCTGCAATGATCAAGGGGGAATTGCCGCACCGTTTTCAACCACTGATCTGGTTTTGAAGAAAGAAATGTTTGCTGCGATAAAAGAAGAAACTTTGGTTTATACAGGGATGGCGAAAAGCTATTTGAAACGAATGGGAGCTGAGTACGGTTTTCGCCTGATCGAACTGTTGGATCGCGATGATGTTGCAATTTACAATTCCATTCCTACCGCCGAAGGGGCGGTAATGATGGCGATTCAGAATACGGAGATCACCATTCATGGATCGAATTGCATCGTTCTAGGGATGGGAAGAACAGGTTTTACTTTGGCAAAAACGCTACAGGGTTTGGGTGCGAATGTACAGGTGGGAGTGCGGAAGGAAGCCGATGTGGCCAGGGCGGTGCAAATGGGATGGAAGCCTTTTGTAGCAACGGATTTGAACGCTTACAACAGCGCTATTGACTTGATTTTTAATACAATTCCGACTATGATAGTCACAGCGCAAATCATCTCGAAATTGCCCCGTCAAGCTGTTATCATCGATCTTGCCTCGGCTCCCGGAGGAAGTGATTTCCGGTTTGCCGAGAAGCGCGGAATCAAAGCGCTCCTTGCTCCCGGTTTGCCCGGAATCGTCGCTCCCAAGACGGCTGGAATCATCATAGCGAATACGCTCTGTCAGTCGATATTGGAAGAGTTTCATTTACGGGGGGATGAAGAGTGAATTGGCAGGGGAAAACAGTTGGATATGCTGTGACGGGATCTCATTGCACACTGGCTGAGGTTATGCCTCAAATTCAGCGGTTTGTCGATGACGGCGCAAAAGTGGTGCCGATCATTTCACAATCGGTTAAAGTTACGGATACCCGCTTCGGCAAATCTGAAAATTGGCAAAAACAGTTGAAAGATATTACAGGGAATGATATCATTTCTTCAATTGTCGACGCGGAACCGCTAGGACCAACTAAGTTGCTCGATGTGCTTGCCATTGCCCCTTGTACCGGAACTACGACAAGTAAGCTGGCGAACGCCGTGACCGATAGTCCCGTGCTGATGGCTGCAAAGGCGACGCTTCGAAACGGGCGCCCGGTGGTTATCGCAGTGTCGACTAATGACGGATTAGGTTTTAATATGGCGAATATTGCCAAGTTGCTTGTGGCCAAACATATTTATTTTGTCCCGTTTGGTCAGGATAACCCGGTTAACAAACCCAATTCGCTCGTTGCACGGATGGCACTGGTTCCGGAGACATGTTATGCGGCGATCGAAGGCAAACAACTCCAGCCGTTGATTATCGAACGGTTTCGGGATTAAACAGTCTTTTATCAGGAGATCCATTACATTCAATATATAGTTCTATTAGAGAAGGGGAGACGTGCCAGATGAGCAAAAGGAAATTTAATGTCGCCGTAGTCGGAGCGACGGGAGCCGTAGGGGAACAAATTATCGGACTATTAGAGAAAAGGGACTTTCCGGTAGAAAAGCTGAAGTTTTTGTCTTCGGCCCGTTCCGCAGGAACCGTTCTTCGTTTTAAGGGACAGGAGATTACCGTTGAGGAAGCTGGACCGGACAGTTTTGAAGGCATCGACATCGCGCTGTTCAGCGCGGGCGGAGATGTCAGCAAGGCGCTTGCCCCGCACGCCGTTCGTCATGGCGCAGTAGTCATTGACAATACAAACGCATTCCGGATGGAAGAGACGGCTCCGCTCGTCGTTCCTGAAGTAAACGAACATATGATCAGCAAGCACCAAGGCATCATCGCCAATCCTAACTGTTCGACGATTCAAATGGTGGCGGCACTGAAACCGTTATACGACCGCTTTGGAATTTCGCGGATTATCGTTTCAACCTATCAGGCCGTATCCGGTGCCGGCGCCAAAGCGATCGACGAAATGTTGCGTCAAAGCAAGGATGTGCTCGAAGGACGTGAAGTGACGCCTGACATCTTGCCGGTAGGCTCGTTGCCGGTAAAGTATCAGATCGCTTTTAATGCCGTACCGCAAATCGACAAATTCCAGGATAACGGGTATACGCTGGAAGAAATGAAGATGGTACGTGAAACAAAGAAAATATTCGGAGACGATTCGATTCAGGTTACGGCGACTTGTGTCCGTATTCCGGTTGTTTACGGTCATTCCGAGTCTGTTTACGTCGAACTCAAAAATGACTATGAACTTGAAGAAATCAGAGATCTGCTGTCCAATGCTCCCGGGATTACATTGGTCGATGATCCGGCCTCGCAAAGCTACCCGCTCGCCACGGACGCTGCAGGCAAAAACGATGTATTCGTAGGTCGACTGCGCCGCGATCTTGGCAATCCGCGCGGTTTGAATCTTTGGATTGTTTCGGATAACCTGCTCAAAGGCGCGGCATGGAATGCCGTACAAATCGCGGAGATCATTGCGGCCCAGGAATAAGGCCGCTGATCATCCATTTAATCTCATCACGACAACGGAATGAAGAATAGCTTTACTCCGCTTACTAAATTGGAGGAATACCCATGCGCATTTTGGTGCAGAAGTTCGGTGGCACGTCTCTCTCGACAAAGGAAGCCAGAGGACATGTCATCTCTCATATTCGCCGGGAACTGGATAACGGTTACCGGCTTGTCGTTGTGGTTTCAGCTATGGGTCGTAAAGGAGATCCTTACGCCACGGATACACTCTTGGATCTGATCGCAACAGGAGGGGGCTCCCTGCCCTCGCGAGAACAGGATTTACTGCTTTCCTGCGGTGAAATTATTTCGGCTACAATGCTGTGCAGTTTATTACAGGAAGTATCCCTTAGCTCGGCCGTTCTTACAGGGGCCCAGGCGGGCTTCCGCACGGACAGCCAGTTCGGCAATGCGAGAATCCTTGATATTGTGCCGACCAGAGTCCTGGAAGAATTGGAGCGTAACGATGTTGTTATCGTAACTGGATTTCAAGGTCAAAACCAAAATGGTGACTTTACTACGTTGGGCCGGGGCGGAAGCGATACATCGGCAACTGCGCTGGGTGCGGCGCTGCATGCGGAAATGGTCGATATTTATACCGATGTGGACGGGATCCTGACGGCTGACCCAAGAATTGTTGAAGACGCCAAACCGCTCGACTACGTCAGTTACGCCGAAATATGCAACATGGCTCACCAGGGAGCGAAGGTGATTCACCCGCGCGCCGTGGAAATTGCCATGCAATCCGGCATACCTGTCCGGGTGCGTTCCACGTTTTCGCAAGGCGAAGGAACCTTGGTTGCCAATCCGGAAGGGTTCAAGGACGTTCAGATCGGCATTGTTGACCGCTATGTGACTGGGATCGCTTATGTGGCCAATGTAACCCAAATCAAGGTTGAATCAGGCGGCAAAGGTTCGGACAACCTGCAATTGCGGGTTTTTAAAGCCATGGCGGAAAATGCGATCAGTGTCGATTTTATTAATGTAACCCCGTCCGGAGCGGTTTATACCGTTTTTGACAGCGATGCCGCCAAAGCGAAGACCGTTTTGGACGATTTGGGACTTCATCCGCAAATTGTTAGCGGATGTGCCAAAGTATCGGTCATCGGCGGAGGAATCAACGGCGTACCGGGGATCATGGCCCGAATTGTCGAGGCACTGACGGAACAACAAATCCAGATCCTGCAGTCTGCCGATTCCAACACAACGATCTGGGTACTGGTGAATAAGGAAGATATGGTGCAAGCCCTCCGAGCCTTGCATACCAAGTTTGAATTAGGCAAGTAACACGGCTGTGCTGGAATCGAATGAAGAATAACAAGGAGGAGACAGCGTGGATTTCGGAAGATTGATAACAGCGATGGTAACCCCCTTCGATAACCGGAATGAGATCGATTGGGAACAAGCCGCTCGGCTTATGGACTATTTAATCGACGAGCAGAAGTCCGACAGTCTTGTCGTTTGTGGAACGACGGGAGAGTCTCCCACTTTAACCGATGAAGAAAAATTGGAATTGTTCGCATTCGCCGTCAAGCATGCGGCGGGACGCTGTAAGATTATTGCAGGGACGGGCAGCAATAATACGTCTCATTCGATCCACCTGTCCAAGGAAGCCGAAGCAGTCGGTGTCGATGGCTTATTACTCGTAGCCCCATATTATAATAAACCGAATCAGGAAGGGCTTTATCGTCATTTTGAAGCCATTGCTACGTCGACTAGGCTACCGGTCATGCTTTACAACGTGCCTAGCCGCACCGTCATCAGCCTTAGCAAAGAGACGACCCTTCGGCTTGCCCGGCTTGCGAATGTAGTAGCTACGAAGGAATGTGCTGCGTTAGATCAGGTTGCCGGAATCGCAGCGGAAGCTCCTGAAGGCTTTAAAGTTTATTCGGGAGACGATGCGGCTGCATTACCGGCGATTGCTGTGGGAGCTTACGGCGTTGTCAGCGTAGCGAGCCACATTGTGGGTAAGGACATGAAACAAATGATCGACTCGTTTATCGGCGGAAACGCAGCAGCCGCAGCGAAATGTCATCAAAAACTGCTTCCGGTGTTTAAGGGCCTGTTCGAGTGTCCAAATCCGGTTGCCGTCAAATATGCGCTTAATGAGCTAGGGTATTCGGTAGGATCCGTGCGGCTTCCGCTGATTCCGCCTTCGGAAGAGGAAGCGGGCAGAATTCGCGAATTGTTGGGCTGAAAACCATATATTTGATCCATTTCCATAAACCGATGCCTGTGTTGCAGGCATCGGTTTTTTGACTGTGGAGCAAGGTAACGATATGAAGGCGGCGGGCGGCTGACTTGTTTTTTGCCAATTTAATCATGTATAATAGTTTCAAGTGACTGGGTGCGGTGTATTTTATTAAAAATTTATATAGAAAAGCACTGATCGGTGCGTTTCCATTTACAATTTACGACGTCCAAAACAATAGGAGGGTTAGATTCACTTGTCCAAAAAAATGAATAATGATAAATTGATGATCTTTGCCCTGGGCGGCGTCGCAGAAATCGGGAAGAACATGTATGTCGTTCAGTATGCCAATGACATTGTAGTCATCGATTCCGGCCTTAAATTTCCGGAAGAGGACATGCTCGGCATCGACATCGTGATTCCCGATATTACTTACCTGACGGAGAACCGTGATAAGGTAAGGGGTATCGTGTTGACGCACGGTCATGAAGACCATATCGGGGGCTTGCCTTATGTGCTCAGAAACCTGAATGTTCCGGTCTACGGAACCAAATTGACACTGGGCCTTGTAGAAAACAAGCTGAAGGAAGCCGGTTTGCTCGGGGAAACAAAACGGGTATTGATCCATGCGGATTCGGAAATCCAATTGGGATCGACGATGAAAGCGACATTTTTCAGAACAAATCACAGTATTCCGGATTCCGTTGGAGTGTGCATCGAGACGCCGGAAGGCAATGTCGTTCATACCGGTGACTTCAAATTCGATCATACACCAGTCAATGATCAATTTGCTGATCTTCATCGCATGGGCGAAATTGGAAAGAAGGGCGTATTGGCTCTTTTATCGGATAGCACCAATGCGGAGAAACCAGGATTCACCCCATCGGAGAAAAACGTGGGAATCGTGCTGGATGACATTTTCCGTAAAGCGGAGCAGCGTGTTGTGGTGGCTACGTTCGCATCAAACGTGCACCGGATTCAGCAAGTCATCGATGCGGCTTTTTCGACAGGACGCAAAGTAACGATCATCGGTCGCAGTATGGTCAATGTGGTAAGCATCGCTTCCGAGCTCGGTTATTTGAATGTTCCGGACGGAATTGTGATTGAGCCGGAAGAAGTAAACAAGATGGCAGCGGATCGCGTGGTCATTCTCTGCACAGGCAGTCAGGGTGAACCGATGTCCGCTTTGACGCGCATGGCTCGCTCTACCCATCGCAAAGTGGATATTTTACCTGGGGATACAGTCATTATTGCGGCTACTCCTGTACCGGGAAATGAGAAATATGTAGGACGAACCATCGATGAATTGTTCCGCCTCGGAGCGGAAGTCATTTATAGCGGATCCAACTCCGGTGTGCACGTTTCCGGTCACGGCAGTCAGGAAGAACTGAAGCTGATGCTGAACCTGATGCGGCCTAAATTTTTCATACCGGTCCATGGCGAATACCGGATGCTTCGCAAACATGCGCTGTTAGGCCAATCGGTCGGTGTGGATCCGGATAATATCTTCCTGGTCGATATCGGGGATATCGTGGAAATTCAAGGCGGGGCAGCCCGCAAAGCCGGCAAAGTGCCGGCAGGCAACGTTTTGATTGACGGACTCGGCGTTGGCGATGTCGGCAATATTGTCCTTCGCGACCGCAAACTGTTATCCCAGGACGGCATCCTAGTTGTTGTCGTTACCTTGAGCAAACAGGATGGAACGATCGTGTCCGGTCCGGACATTATTTCTAGAGGATTTGTTTATGTACGCGAATCCGAAGGCCTTCTTGAGGAAGCGAACCGCATTGTTTCCAGTACGCTGGAGAAACTGATGAGCGAGAACGTGAATGAATGGGCGTCGCTCAAAACCAGCGTCAAGGATTCGCTGGGACGGTTCCTGTATGAACAAACCCGCCGCAGACCAATGATTCTTCCAATTATTATGGAAGTTTAATTTAAGACGACAACAAGTTTATAGTTAGGCACACAGTCGCCTCTTTTCCCGCCGGTAATATTGGACGGTTCCTTGCGGGAAAGGGGGCTTTTTTTGTTTGAAAGGGGTTCTATACCCATGTGGAATAGAGAGCGGGAGAAGGTCGGCATACTACTCATGTAGGATTACAACCGATGAAATGGCCCGAAAAGGCCGGAAGGAGGCGTGACAACATGAACAAGGAAAGCGATAAAGCGGCGGCGGATCAGGAGGAGATACCCCCGGTTCAGCCTGAGGTGGACAAGAAAGCTTCGGCAGTGACCGAGACGATTGAGCAACTCGGACAGACAGCCGTACCGGTTCAAGGAGAATCGAATGTATATTGTTTGACGATTATCGGTCAGATAGAAGGCCACCTGGTGCTTCCTCCGCAAAATAAAACGACGAAATACGAACATCTGATTCCCCAGTTGGTAGCGGCAGAACAAAATCACCGTATTGAGGGACTGCTGATTATTTTGAATACCGTGGGTGGCGATGTTGAAGCCGGACTCGCGATCGCGGAAATGATAGCATCCTTATCCAAGCCTACCGTTACGGTTGTTATTGGCGGAGGACATAGCATTGGCGTTCCAATCGCTGTAGCATCGGATTATTCGTTTATCGCTGAAAGCGCCACGATGACGATCCACCCGATCCGGATGACCGGGCTTGTGATCGGCGTGCCGCAAACTTTTGAATATATCGAGAAAATGCAGGAGCGGGTGGTCCGTTTCGTTACGACACACTCACGAATACCGGAAGAGACTTTTAAAGAACTGATGTTCAAAACAGGGGAACTCAACCGGGATATAGGTACGGCTGTTGGCGGCAATGATGCGGTTAAGTACGGTTTGATCGATGACATTGGCGGTATTGGTGAAGGGCTCGGCAAACTGAACTCGCTGATCGAGTCGCGTCGGAGTATGAGGACACCGGGAGGGATCACGCAATGACCCACTATACGATTATGCCGGAGGAAGCTTACTGGGAACAGCCGGAAATCACAGAGATGTACAATGAGGTCGAGGTTGGCGGTATATTGATGCAGGTTCGTATGGAGCCTGGTAACAGAGCTACCATTATCCGGCTCCTCCGGTGCGGGCTGGACGATTATTTGAATCCCGCTTATGCGCCGGGAGGTCAGATCACTTTTTTGCCGATGCTGACAAGATAAATGGAACGTTTCATATGGTACCCTTCGGTGATTATGGTATAATATTCACCTGGGGGGTGTTCCTGTTTGGCACGCAAACGGAAGAAGAAAAAGGCAGCTTTAGGCAATCTGCTCAAATATGAAATTTATGGGATCATCCTGATCACTTTATCCATTATAGCTTTGTCGGGGGAGGCGGCCGTCGGCAGGACGCTTTCGAAAATGTCGGCGCTGATCCTCGGCAAGTTTTATTTTGTTATTCCCTTGATCGGTATTTACGTTGGACTGGCTGTCATGATCGGAAGGAAATGGCCCGCTAAATGGTCGACAAAGCGCAGCGGTGTTTTACTAGCCGTATTGGCTTTCGTGCTGATGAGTAGTATCTCTGCGATGGGGCAAAGGTTAACGCCTTCCGTACCTTTGACGTTCGGAAATATTATGGGACAAATCCAACGCGATCTTCAGGGAGCCCTGTTTCATCCTGCATCAGGCGATTCCGGATTTAGCCTGCTGCAGCTGAATATCAGCGGCGGATACATAGGAGGATTTGAATTCGCTCTGTTATACTCGCTGTTCGGCATGGCGGGAGCCAAATTAATTATGATTGTCATGCTGGCGATCAGCTTTATGCTTGTTACCGGTTTATCTTATGTGGACCTTATCCGGCTGATGCGGGGCAAAATGGGTGGATTCGGCGAATTGCTGGGCAAAAAGATCCGTATGCTTCGTCCGGTGCCGGTAACTAATAAAGTCAAATCAGCATCCAAACCGGTCATTCTCGAACCGGAAGAGGAAGAAGAGACGGAAGAGGAACTGTCCCATCCTCCGGGTGGGGGTGCCCGGAAGCAGAAGCCGGTGTTTTTTCAGCTCTTTGGATTTAAGGGGCAGGCCCAGGACAGTAAACCTCCAGTACAGGAGGTGCCGGAAGGTGTCCATGATCATCCGGAAAGTCATGAAATTAATTGGAACGAATTGGAGTATCGCGGACTTGCTGATCATGACGTTAGAGACGGTGCAGCCCATCAGGCGCAGGGAATGGAAAATCGTTCTTTAGGGGATACCGGACCGATTATCCGCGACTTTTTCGATCAAATTCAGCGGGAAGGCCATCCAGGTGATGACGAGCCGGAACCGGAAGAGGCACAGGAGCTTCATCCGGCTTGGAATGGTGAAGCAGAAGAGGCGGCGAACGGTACTGTATCGCTAAACGAGGAGGAAGTGTCATCACTTCCGTCGGATGCCGAGGGACCTCAAGATCTTACGGAGCCTGGAGTTCCCGGGGCGCCGAATGGAGCGGCTGACGATGCTGGAGCTGATGGTCCGTCCGCACCTATCGCCCCTGCACCACCTAAACCGGCACCGAAGCCGTACAAACTGCCATCGTTCAGGCTGCTTGCTAAGCCGTCAAGCGGCGGTAAATCGGGTGATCAGGCCGATTATATGCAAACGGCTCGCAAGCTTGAAGCGACGCTGGAAAGCTTCGGCGTGCGTGCCCGCGTGCTTGAAGTTGTGCGCGGACCTGCGGTTACCCGTTACGAGATTCAACCGGATATCGGAGTCAAGGTAAGCCGGATCGTTAACCTGACGGACGATATCGCCCTGGCGCTGGCTGCCAAAGACATTCGGATGGAGGCACCGATACCGGGCAAATCGGCCATCGGGATTGAGGTGCCTAACAATGAAGTATCCTTGGTGACCATGCGCGAAGTCATGGAAACCCCGACATTCGTCGATGCGGAATCCAAATTGTCCATCGCGTTTGGCCGCGATATTTCCGGTCAAACCATCGTCGGCAATCTGGCGAAAATGCCCCATCTGCTCGTAGCCGGTGCGACAGGATCAGGGAAGTCCGTATGTATCAATGGGATCATTACGAGTATTTTATATAAGGCCAAGCCCGACGAAGTCAAATTTATGATGGTCGATCCGAAGATGGTCGAGCTGAATGTTTATAACGGGATTCCCCATCTGCTAACACCGGTGGTAACCGATCCGCGCAGAGCTTCGCTCGCGCTGAAGAAAATCGTTGTTGAGATGGAGAAACGGTATGAGTTGTTCTCCAAATCGGGTGCCCGCAATATCGAAGGCTACAATCTGATGATGAAGGAGAACCCGGCTGCCGTTTTGCCGTATATCGTCGTCATCGTGGACGAGCTTGCCGACCTGATGATGGTCGCGGCGAACGATGTGGAGGACGCAATCGCGCGGCTTGCCCAGATGGCCCGTGCCGCTGGAATCCATCTGATCATAGCAACCCAACGGCCATCCGTGGACGTAATCACCGGCGTAATCAAGGCGAACATTCCGTCGCGTATCGCCTTCGGCGTCTCTTCGCAGGTCGATTCACGCACTATTCTCGATATGGCCGGTGCGGAGAAGCTGCTAGGGCGCGGGGATATGCTCTTCATGCCGATGGGCGCTTCCAAGCCGGTTCGGGTTCAGGGCGCTTTTATGAGCGATCAGGAAGTGGAAGCGATCGTTACCTATGTCCGCGGCCAAGGACAGGCGGAATATGATGAAAGCCTCGTTCCCGAAATCGAAGAGGAATCCGCGGAGCAGGATGAAGTGCTGGACGAACTGTACGATCAGGCTGTACAGATCGTGCTGGAGGCCAAGCAGGCGTCCGTATCGCTACTACAGCGCCGGATGCGGGTCGGTTATACCCGGGCTGCCCGTCTGATCGACTCGATGGAAGCCAGAGGCATTGTAGGGCCATATGAAGGCAGCAAACCCCGGGAAGTTCTGATGTCCATCGATCAGTACAAAGTCGGAAAAATATCCTCTTGAACAACTAGTTGCAAAATAATTGCTTTCAAGCCTCGCCGATTAACGGCGAGGCTTTTTGTACTTCCCGGATTTCCGTGAACAATCTCCAAATTACACCATATTGGGACGTTACTCGCTTCCCTAGAAGTTAGCAACCCGGTTAGTCATTTTAAGGTGCATAGGAAGGGTCCGGCCTTGTCATAATAATGTCAACCAATTATGTTAATTCCACAACAGAAAGGTAGAGCTAAACGATATGAAAAATATGAAGATATGGTTTGCGGCAGGTTTAGTGCTGCTTTTGTTCGGAATGGTTTACGGGTACAGCCACTTTCGGCAAGTCAAAGATGCGGACCTGAAACAAGAAACGCCGAAGCATGCCGTTCCTGTTTTCAGTAAGCAGGTCATCGATTACGGAGCGTTCGGCAAGGACGTTTATGAACTGCAGGGGCGCCTCGCCTTTCTCGGATTTTATCATGGCAAGCTCGACAGCAATTTCGGGCCGAAAACAAAGGAATCATTAAAGTGGTTCCAATCGGAGTTCGGCATGAAAGTAGATGGGCTGGCCGGGCCAAAAACCAAACTTAAGCTATATAATGCAACCAAGGCCTGGAAGCCTGGAATGGAATATGCAAACCAGGGAAATCAAGGGAAGGGCCAAGGGAATACGGGGAAAAAGGCGGCTGAAACCGCTAAAGAAAAGCCGAAAGCCGAATCCTCGGATTTATCTCCATCCAATGGCATGGGACTTTCGGAAAATGATCTGAAAATCATGGCCAATGCCGTTTACGGGGAATCGCGGGGTGAACCTTTTGAAGGGCAAGTCGCTGTAGCCGCGGTCATCTTGAATCGGGTGAAGTCCCCAAGCTTTCCAAACACGACATCCGGCGTGATTTTCCAGCCGGGGGCGTTCACTGCGGTCGCGGACGGTCAAATCTGGCTGGAGCCGAACGAAAATGCGCGCAAGGCGGTTCAACAAGCTTTAAATGGCTGGGATCCTTCCGGGGGATGCCTGTATTACTTCAACCCCGAAACGGCGACCTCCAAATGGATCTGGACCCGCCAGCAGGTAAAAACGATAGGGAAACACATCTTCTGCATGTAAATTTCATGCCTTTATAAAGAAGCAACCGCTTGGTCCGCCAGGTTGCTTCTTTCCTTTGAATTGGTATAGAATGGAACTGAAATTTCTTATTACAGCGCGCAGTATCAGTCTCTCGTAAAGGAGTTTTGGTCTTGAACAAAACGATTTTCCAACGCGGCAGTGCCGGTCATATCCGGATCCATGTACTGCCTACGACCCGCTTCAAGACGTTTGCCGTCTCCCTGTATGCGGGTATCCCGCTGGACAGCAAGACGGTAACCACGACGGCAATAACCCCTTTTGTACTGAGAAGGGGCACGGCATCTTATCCGGAAACGATTCAGTTCCGGGAACAGCTTGAGCGCTTGTATGGCGCCGGTTTCGGCTTTGACGTGTATAAACGGGGAAATTATCAAATCGTGCAATTTCGCATGGATACGATCAACGATTCTTTCGTACAAAGCGAAGAATCGCTCCTGTCCAAATCTTTTGCTTTTCTCGGCGAGGTCGTAACCAAGCCGGTGCTGGATGAGGGCGTTTTCCGGTCTGCTTATGTAGCTTCCGAACGCGAAAACGTCCGTCAAAAGCTGGAAAGCATCATCAACGATAAAATTCGGTATGCTGCCGAACGGTGCCTGGAGGAGATGTTCCGAAACGATCCTTACCGCCTGCACCCGCTCGGCCAACGCAGTGATTTGGACGGCATTACGCCGGAATCGCTCTATGAAGCTTATCTGAATTGGCTGCAGCAAGCCCGCCTTGATTTGTATGTCGTGGGTGATACATCTCTGGAGGAAGTACAGGAACTTGTGGAGAAGATGTTTCATCTTAACCGCTCCGCTTCACCGGATTATGCGCCTGAGCATAGCGAAATCAAACCCGGAGAAGTACGTACGGTCAAGGAAGCCCTTGACGTCAATCAAGGCAAGCTAAATCTCGGGCTTCGCACGCCGATTACTTACGGAGACGAACGGTATGCCTCCGCCCTGCTTTATAGCGGGATTCTGGGCAGTTACCCTCACTCCAAACTCTTTATGAATGTACGGGAGAAAGAGAGCCTTGCCTATTACGCCGCGTCCCGTTATGACGGACATAAAGGCCTGATGACGATCCAGTCCGGGATCGAGATCGAGAATTACGACAAAGCGCTTCGGATTATTGAAGAACAACTAGCAAGCATGCGAGGCGGCGAAATCAGCGAGTTGGAAATGAGCCAGACCAAAGCGATGATCCGCAACAGTCTGCTTGAAATGCAGGACTCGGCTTTTGAAATGATCGCTTACGATTTCAACCGGGTACTCTCCGGAAAAGATCGCCCGGCGGAAGAGCTGCTTAGCCAGGTGGAGCGGGTGACCGTTAAAGACGTGATCGGGGCGGCCGAAACGTTCCAGCTCGACACCATTTACTTTTTGACAGGTCAAAAGGAGGGATGAACGGTGGAAGCTATCACCTATGATACTTTAAAGGAGACGTTGTACCGCGAGACGATGGATAACGGGCTTCAGGTGTA
Organism: Fontibacillus phaseoli; assembly: GCF_003337355.1. GTDB lineage: Bacteria > Bacillota > Bacilli > Paenibacillales > Paenibacillaceae > Fontibacillus > Fontibacillus phaseoli. Next base: position 15,183 of record NZ_QPJW01000024.1, read on the forward strand.
TGTACTCCCCAAACCGGGATTCCAGAAAACATATGCCACTTTTTCAACGAAATTCGGTTCGATCGACAACCATTTCCGGGTTACCGGGGAAGAGGAGATTTCCGTTCCGGACGGGATTGCCCACTTCCTGGAGCATAAGATGTTCGAGGAGCCGGAAGGGGATATTTTTGCCAAGTTCGCTTCCCAAGGCGCTTCCGCCAACGCTTTCACAAGCTTTGACCAGACCGTATATTTATTTTCCGCTACCGAGAACATCAAGGACAATCTGGAAACGCTGATCAATTTCGTTCAGCATCCGTATTTTACGGATCAGAATGTGGAAAAAGAGAAAGGTATTATCGGCCAGGAAATCGGCATGTACCGCGACAATCCCGATTGGAGGGTTTACTTCGGGCTGATTGAAGCGATGTATGGCGTCCATCCGGTGCATATCGATATCGCGGGAACGGTGGAATCGATCGGTACGATTACGAAGGAAACACTATACACTTGCTACAACGCATTTTATCATCCCAGCAATATGCTGCTGTTTATCGTTGGCGGCGTAAATGCCGAAGAAGTGTTTGCGCTAGTGAGGGAAAATCAGGCCAGGAAAGAATATCAGCCCCAAGGTCCGATTGCCCGCCTGTTTGATGAGGAACCGGTTGCCGTTCATGAAAAACGACGTGAATCCAAGCTTGCGGTGGCGCTTCCGAAATGCCTTTTCGGCTTCAAGGAAACCAAGCTCGGATACAGCAAGGAGGAATTGCTGCGCCGTGATCTTGCGACCAAGCTGGCGTTGGACCTGCTGCTCGGTGCCAGCACCCGGCTGTATCAGAAACTTTATGATCTGGATTTGATCTCCGACAGTTTCTCTCATGAGTACAATAGCAATCCCAATTACGCCTTCTCGGCCATCGGCGGGGATACGAAGGATCCGGAGCGCCTGCTGCAAGTCATCACGGAGGAAATTAAGGGCGTAACGGAAACCGGCTTGCGCGAGGAGGATTTTGAACGCGCCCGCAAGAAAAAGATCGGCGGTTATTTGAGAATGTTGAACTCTCCCGAAAATATCGCCCACGAATTTACCCGCTACCATTTCCGCGGCGGGGATTTCTTCGAGGTGTTATCGGTCTACGAATCGCTGACCCTTGACGAAGTAAATACCCGGCTGCGCGAGCATATCGATTGGGAACAGCTGGCCGTTTCGTTAGTGGTGAGTCCGTAAATGGCAATGAATCATGGGGTAGAGAAGAACATCGGGGACATGACCGTGCTTGTCACCGGCGCGAGCCGGGGAATCGGGGCGCAGATCGCGCTCCGGTTCGCTTCAGTCGGAATGAATGTAGTCATACATTATATGAACTCGCATGAAGCGGCCAATGAAGTGGCCCGCAAGTGCTTGGAGCTGGGAGCTAAAGTTTATACCGTGTCGGCGGATTTGCGGAGCAAGGAACAAATTCTGCGCATGAAAGAAAAGCTGGAAAGTCACGGGCTGCGTCCGGATATTCTGGTGAATAATGCTGGCATCTCCCATTACGGCGTACTCTCGGATGTTGAAGAAGAACAGTGGGACGACGTAATGGACGTGAATTTGAAAAGCGTGTTTTTGTGCAGCCAGATCTTTATGCCTTACATGATAACGCAACGTTTTGGACGGATCATCAATGTATCTTCGATCTGGGGTATTTCCGGAGGGTCCTGTGAAGTCGTTTATTCCGCCGCCAAAGGTGGCGTAAATGCCTTTACCAAAGCTTTGGCAAAAGAACTGGCACCTTCGGGCGTGTCGGTTAACGCGGTTGCACCCGGTGCGGTGAAAACGGAGATGATGGCACGCTTTGATGCGGAGGAACTGAAACAGCTTGAAGAAGAAATACCTGCCGGCAGGCTAGCTTCACCTGAAGAAATCTCTTCGCTGGTTTATTTTCTTGCGTTGCCGGAGTCGGGGTATATCACCGGGCAGATTATCAGCCCCAACGGCGGCTGGGTTACCTGATTTCTCCTTTGGTTGGCGGCGAATAAAGCAGAGACGTTCATCGCATATTAGGACTGTTGATTTTAAACCGCCAACCGAAGGAGGATTTAATAAATGTCAACCGTACTCAAAAATTTTGATAATTGGAAGAAATTTCTCGGCGACCGCGTACAACACGCGGAAAACTCGGGCATGAGCGAGGAAGCTATCGCCAACCTGGCTTATGAAATTGGTGGATTTCTGGACGACAAGGTCGATCCTCAGAATGAATCCAATCGCACCCTGAAAGAAATGTGGGATGTGGGAAATGAAGAGGAACGCCGGACCATTGCCAAACTTATGGTCAAGCTGGCGAAGAAAAACGCATAATCCGGCAGAGAAAAGCTCCCTTTCAGGGAGCTTTTCTCCAATATATTGCAGCAGCTTGCCTTTCAATTCTATTTTATATATCATAAGACACGTATTCATATTCTGTTCGCATTTTGAGGTCGTCGTTCCGAAAGCCAACTTTTCGAGAGCGAAGCAGGAAAATAGACCTATTTTGTCGAATGTTGGTAAAGGACATAAAGAAGGTGTATGGATGGAACCGAAGCAATGGTATCTGGAGTATAAAATACATAAAAACCGTCCCGGCTTGCTGGGGGATATCGCATCTACACTCGGGATGCTTGAAGTAAATATTTTGACGATCAACGGCGTTGAAGGGGAGACCCGCGGCCTGCTCCTGGAGAGTGACGACGACGGGAAAATCACCCTGATTGACCAGATGCTCCGTAAAGTAGACAGCATTACGGTAACCGCCCTGCGGACTCCAAGGCTTGTCGATCTTTTGGCTGTCCGGCATGGCCGCTACATCGTCAGGGATTCCGATGACCATAAAACTTTCCGCTTTACGCGGGATGAGCTTGGGTTGCTTGTTGATTTTTTGGGTGAAGTATTAAAAAGGGAAGGTCACCAGGTGATCGGCTTAAGAGGGATGCCCCGGGTGGGGAAGACGGAGTCCATTATCGCCGGCAGCGTCTGCGCGATGAAGCGATGGACGTTCGTTTCTTCGACTTTGCTGAGACAGACGGTACGCAGCCAGTTATCGGAAGATGAAATGAACCCGAACAACGTGTTCATCATTGACGGCATTATCAGTACGCTTCGATCAAATGAAAAGCACTATCAGTTGTTGCAGCATTTGATGAGCATGCCTTCAACCATTGTCATTGAACATCCGGATGTATTCATTAAGGAATCCGAGTACAATTATGACGATTTTGACATAATTATCGAATTGCGTAACAATCCTGACGAGCAAATCGTTTATGATACGTTCACTACAATTTATTCCGACGATTTATGAAGCATAGCGTATGTCGCGCTGCATCACATAAAGATTATGAACAAGAAATTACAGATTACGTATTTTAAACACTACGGGAGGTGATGGTCGTGTCGGATTTGGGCCAGCAATTGAAGGAAGCCCGCCTTTCCAGGGGATTGTCTCTGGATGACGTTCAAGAAATGACGAAGATTCGCAAGCGATATTTGGAAGCCATCGAGGCAGGGGATTATAAAGTTCTGCCCGGAAGTTTTTATGTGCGGGCCTTTATTAAGACTTATGCCGAAGCTGTAGGCGTGGATCCGGATGAACTGCTGAACGAGCATAAGCAACATGTGCCGGACGTGGCTCCGGAACCGGCGATGGAACCCGTGCTGCAGAAGCGGCGCAGTTCGCGGACATCGGAACGCAATTCCAAGTGGTTGTCCACGACGCTGATGTGGTCGTTTGCCGTGCTGATCCTCGTGGTGATTTATATGTATTTCACCGTTTGGGGCAAGGGCGACGAGGCCAAAGATAATCAGCCTGACCAGACTCCGGTGACCGATGTCAGCAAAGGAAACAACGGAAACGCAGGCCAAAACGGCTCGGATCAGGGTACGACCAACGAAGGAACCACGGGTAACGACGACGGAACGGGTATGGGGAATGCCGGAGACGGCACGAACGGCGGAAATGATGAGACCGGTGGGGACGATACGAATACAGGAACGGAATCCGGCAGCGTGGTTGTTACGCCTGACGGAAAGGATGGAAGTACGACTAAATTTCTTGTTCAGGGTGCCGGAAGCCAGCCTGTCCAGGTTGTGATCACTTCCACGGGTAAGAGCTGGGTGGAAGTGCGCAAGGGAGACAAGAACGGAGAAAAACTGTTTTTTGACAATACGTCGGAAAACGGCGGGGATGTCTTGAATTACGAACTTGGTCCGGAAGGTCTGTTCATCAAATCGGGAGCCTCTTCGAAAACGACGATTACGGTTGGAGATCAGGTTGTCACGGACGGCAAGAATACTTCCAAAATCCAGTTGAATCTGGGCAGCGCCGATGCAGGAACGATAAATACGGATAACGGAACCTCGACGGACAATACTACCACCGATGGTACTAACGCCGACGGAACTGGAACTAACGCTGAATAATACGGGCGTCTTTGGCCAATGGATGGCCAGGGACGTCCTTTATTTTTCTTCAGGCAGAATTCTCTGACTCGACTTTGCGAAAACTTTTACATATAATTAAGGGATAGAGAACACTTGGAAAGGAATGTGAATGATGGCTTCTGAAAGTTCTTTTGATATCGTATCCAAAATGGACATGCAGGAATTGACTAACGCGATCGACCAGACCGAGCGGGAAATCGCCAATCGGTTTGATTTTAAAGGCAGCAAAAGTGAATTGAAAATTGAGAAGGACGTACTGGTGATTCTTTCCGATGACGAGTACAAACTGAATGCGGTAATCGATATTTTGCAATCGAAAATGATTAAGCGGGGTTTGCCGATTAAAAATCTCGATTACGGCAAGATTGAGCCGGCTTCACTTGGCGCGGTGCGCCAGCGGATTAATTTGAAACAGGGGATCGATCAGGAGAACGCCAAAAAAATCAATGTGTTGATCCGTGATTCCAAACTGAAGGTGAAGAGCCAGATTCAAGGGGATCAAATTCGGGTTACCGGCAAAAGCAGGGACGATCTGCAGCAGATTATCCAGATGCTCCGCAAGGGTGATCTTACCGTCGATTTGCAGTTTACCAATCTGAAATAGACAGCGTACGGTCTCTCGCAGTGCAAAGGCACCGCGCGGGACTTTTTTCAATTATATTCCTGTATGAGCAGCTTCTTAATGATTTTGACAGTACAGTTACGGAAATATTATACTTAATTAGGTTTTTTAATTCGGGATTACGGCTGTAGAGCAATGGGGGATCGATCTCATGACGGAAAAAGTGAAAGTAGTTACACTAGGCTGCGAGAAAAATTTAGTTGATTCCGAAATTATGTCCGGCCTGATCGATGCACGGGGATACCGGCTGGTAGAGGATCAAGAGGATGCGACGGTAATTATTGTCAATACCTGCGGCTTTATCGACGCGGCCAAAGAGGAGTCCGTCAATACGATTCTGGATCTGGCCGATCTTAAAGAGACAGGTAATTTGAAGGCCTTGATCGTATCGGGTTGTTTGACTCAACGGTATAAGCAGAGTCTTATGGAGGAAATGCCGGAGATTGACGGAATCGTCGGGACGGGGGATTTCTATAATATCAACCAGATCGTGGACGAGGCATTAAAGGGGAAAAAGCCGATTCAAGTCGGAAACCCCGTGTTTAATTATGAAGAGAGCCTGCCCCGCAAGCTTTCTACCGCCCGGCATACGACCTATATAAAAATCGCCGAAGGTTGCGATAACAACTGCACATTTTGCAGCATTCCGCTGATGCGCGGAAAATTCCGCAGCCGTTCCATCGAATCGGTTGTCGCTGAAGTGGAGCAGCTTGCGGCTCAAGGGGTTAAGGAAGTCAGCCTGATTGCCCAGGACTCGACCAACTACGGCAGCGATCTCTATGGGGAGTTCAAATTGGCCGAATTGCTCGATAGAGTAAGTCAGGTGCCGGGAATTCAATGGGTGAGACTGCACTATGCTTATCCCGGCTTTTTTACGGATGATCTGATCGAAATGATGGCAAGCAACCCGAAAATTTGCAAATACGTGGATATGCCGCTGCAGCATAGTGAGGACGCCGTTTTGAAGCGGATGCGCCGGCCGGGAAGAAACCGGGATACCCGGGAATTGATATCTAAAATCAGGGATAGAATCCCCGGTGTGTCGCTGCGTACCTCCCTTATCGTAGGGTTTCCCGGAGAGACCGAGGAAGAATTCCAGGCACTATGCGATTTTGTGCGGGAAATCAAGTTCGACCGGTTGGGCGTTTTTACATATTCGATGGAAGAAGATACCCCGGCTTCGCGTCTGCCGGAACAAATCGAGGACGAGGTTAAGGAATGGCGTGGCAATACGCTAATGGAGATTCAGCGTTCCGTCGCCAATGAGAACAGCGGCAAGTATGTCGGACAGGTTCTCGACGTGCTCGTAGAGCGATACGACGGTCGTAGTGACGTGTATGTGGGACGGTCCCAATACGATGCGCCGGAAATCGACGGGGAAGTGTACGTAAGTAATTGTTCGGCAGCCATCGGAGAAATAACCAAAGTCCGGATTACGCATGCTTATGAGTATGATCTGTCAGGGGAGGCGATCCTGTGAATTTGCCCAACCGCATCACGTTAGCCCGAATTTTCATGATTCCGCTGATGCTTGTTTTTTTGCTGGTGGATTTGGATTGGTGGTCGTATGAGCTGACGCTGGGGAATTATTCCTTGCCGGTGAATCAGCTGATCGGCGCCATTTTGTTTATCATCGCGGCAAGTACGGATGGAATCGACGGGTATATCGCCCGCAAGTATAATCTGGTTACAAACTTGGGCAAATTGCTTGATCCGCTCGCGGATAAGTTACTGGTGGCTGCCGTCTTGGTTGCGCTCGTAGCCATGGGCAAATGCGACGCCTGGATCGTGATCGTTATCATCAGCCGGGAATTTGCCGTAACGGGACTTCGTGAAGTGGCCCTGCTTGAAGGCTCCGTAATCGCTGCGAGCAAATGGGGAAAAGCCAAGACCATCACGCAGATTATTGCCATTTCGGTGCTCTTGCTGAACAACTTCCCGTTTGAGTGGATTCATGTCCCATTTGACGAGATCGCGATCTGGCTGGCCGCCATCATTACGATTTACTCGGGAATCGATTATTTCGTGAAAAATAAGAACGTGCTTAATCTATCGAAAATGTAAGCTATCCGCAATTAAGCATGCAATCCTCCGGAAGGAGTCATGACAAATGAAAGCAGAAATCATCGCTGTCGGTACCGAGCTGCTGCTTGGTCAAATTCTTAATTCAAATGCGCAATATTTATCCCAGGAACTTGCTTCCATAGGGATTGACGTATATTTTCAAACCGTTGTGGGCGATAACGTGAATCGCCTGTCCCATGCGATTACGGTCGCATCTGAGCGGTCGGACCTGCTTATTTTTACCGGCGGGCTTGGCCCGACCCAGGATGATCTGACCAAGGACGCCGTGGCTGCGGTTCTGGGAAGATCGCTTCACATCGACCGGATCGCGATGGACAATGTGGACCGGTTCTTCCAGGGCCGCGGTACTCCGATGACGGAAAATAACCGCCGGCAAGCGCTGGTCATTGACGGGGGAACGCCATTGCCGAACGAGACCGGACTTGCCGTGGGGAATGCCATTGCGGAGAACGGGAAGTTCTATGTGTTGCTTCCGGGACCTCCCTCAGAAATGAAGCCGATGTACGAAAAGCAGGCGAAACCATGGATTATGCAGCATGTATTAACCCATGAGGAGCCGCTATATTCCAAAATGCTCAAGTTTGCAGGCATCGGAGAATCGGGTTTGGAGACAAAACTGCTTGATCTCGTTGAGAACCAGTCCGATCCGACGGTCGCTCCTTATGCCAAGGAGAGTGAAGTTACGATCCGGATCTCCACCAAAGCGAGAACAGAGCGCGAAGCGATGGAAAAGCTGGATAAGCTTGAGGCCGAAATCGGCTCACGGCTTCCGAATCATCTTTACGCCAGCGAAGACGTACCCATCGAGAAGACGATCGTGGATATGATGACGGAGCGGGGACTCACATTGAGTGCCGCGGAAAGCTGTACCGGCGGGCTCCTGATGCAGTCGATTACGAGCATTCCCGGCAGCGCCACGGTGTTCCTCGGGGGGATTGTTTGCTATTCCAATGCGATGAAGGAGAAGCTCCTGAACGTACCGCATGAATTGTTGGAGGGAGATGACGCCCCCGGCGCAGTCAGCGCGGAAACGGCCAAAGTGTTGGCGGAGCAAGTGCGCATGATCGCGGATACCGATTTCGGTTTGTCGATTACGGGAGTGGCGGGTCCCGGCTATTCCGAGCGCAAGCCTGTCGGGTTGGTGTATATCGGCATTTCCCGGCGCGGCGGCGACACCGCCGTTTACGAACTCAATTTGAAAGGAAACCGCGATACGATACGTTTGCGTTCGGCCAAAACTGTACTTTACCATCTTTGGAAACAGCTGAAGGCAGAACAGACACGTTAATCGGAAATGCCTTGCCTTCTAGCTTTCGAGCGGAGTATAATAGATTTTAGCGGAAGAACCGCAGCAAACTGATAGTTTGCTGCGGTTCTTTTTTTGTCAGAAGAAAACCATACGCTATGCGTATGGTTCGGGAGAGCTTTCAGCGATGTATCAAAAAAATTCCTCCCGGTGTTACAATAAATTT
>NZ_QPJW01000025.1 GCF_003337355.1 Fontibacillus phaseoli
ATGGTCTTGTTGGTCAAACCCTAGATCCCTCCACCCGCATAGCGGGTGGTTTTTTGTTTCGCACGCTTCGCGAGCTCAACTGGCTAAAGCCGTAATAAAAAGGTGCGGAAGAAAACTTCCGCACCGACTTCATCCAATTACTCGCCGTAGCCGGAAGTCGCCGCCGGCTCGCTGCCAGCCTCCACGTTCACTTTTTCGGAAACCGTGTCACGAATGACCGAAATAACGAGCTGCAGCAAATAATTGATATCGCTTTGACTTTGCTGGAACTCGGTAACCAGCGGAATTCCGTCCAGCTCGTCCTGCAGTTCCTCAATTTCGCGTTCGATTTTCTCCACCATCGTTTTGTTTTGGAAACTTTCAAAAGCCACGATTTCTTTTTGCTTCTTCTTGATCGTGCTAATCAAAATCTGCACGTGTTCATGATGCTGGATGAGTTGCTCGGCTTTCTGGAACTGGCGTACCTCTTCGCTTGTTCCGATGAGGGTTGCCAGTTCTTTCGCTTTTGACATAATATCATCACGGATCACCAGATCACGTGAATTGAATTTCGGCACCCCGCAATCCGTATGATCATGATCTTGATGTTGTTCTCCCAAGGTCTTCCCCCCCTTTACTACGCTCTAATGTACAGGACCGCCTATTCGGCCATCGACACCGCTTCGGGAACAATATTCCCCTTAATGTACCAGGTCATCGGATCCGTTATTTCCACGTGGACAAACTGACCAATCAGGTCGCTGCCGCCTTCAAAATGCACCAATTTATTGCTGCGCGTCCTGCCGGCAAGTACGCTGGCGTTGTTTTTGCTTTCGCCTTCTACCAGTACCTCAACTATCTTGCCCTGCATGGTATCGTTGCTAATTCGGCTGTTCTCGTTCACGACTTCATTCAACCGTTGCAGCCGTTCCTTCTTGACTTCCATCGGAATGTTGTCTTCCATCACCGCTGCCGGCGTTCCTTCACGTGGTGAATAAACAAAGGTATAGGCCGAGTCGTAACGCACTTCACGCATCAAAAAAAGCGTCTCCTGGAATTGTTCTTCCGTTTCCCCGGGGAATCCGACAATAATATCCGTCGTAAGCACTACACCAGGTATAGCGGCTTTAATCTTGCGCACGAGTTCCAAGTATTGTTCCCGCGAATATTTCCGGCTCATTTTCTTCAGCACTTCAGTACTGCCGGACTGAACAGGCAGATGAATATGCTCCACCAGATTGCCGCCTTTTGCAAGCACTTCGATCAGATGATCGTCAAAGTCGCGCGGGTGGGATGTCGTAAAGCGCACCCGAGGAATATCGATTTTACGGATATCATCCATTAAATTCGCAAAGCTATATTGAATATCGGTAAAATCCTTGCCGTAGGCATTCACATTCTGACCGAGCAGCGTAATCTCTTTGAACCCTTGGCGCGCCAGTTCCCTGACCTCGGCGATGACATCGTCCGGACGCCGGCTGCGTTCCTTGCCGCGGGTAAACGGCACGATGCAGTACGTGCAAAACTTGTCGCAACCGTACATAATGTTGACCCATCCCCGCATTCCTTCACGTTTCTTTGGCAGGTTCTCGATAATGTCGCCTTCTTTAGACCACACCTCGACAACCATTTCCTTGCTGAACATCGCTTCCTGAATCAAGTAAGGAAGACGGTGAATGTTGTGAGTTCCGAAAATGAGATCGACAAATCCGTGTTTCTGCAAGATCCGGTTAACGACGCCCTCTTCCTGGGACATGCAACCGCAGACGCCGAGCAGCAGATCCGGCTTTTCCGTTTTGAGCCCCTTCAAGTGCCCAAGCTCGCCGAACACTTTATCCTCGGCATTCTCCCGGACAGCGCAGGTGTTCAGCAGGATGATGTCCGCTTCCTTGCGATCTTCGGTAGGCCGGTAGCCCATTTGCTCCAGAAGGCCTTTGATCGTCTCCGTATCATGCTCATTCATTTGGCAGCCGAAAGTATAGACGATATAGTGCCTGCCTTTCCCGATCGCCTTCATTTCCTCGGGCACGGCATTGTCGTACAACACTTGAATGTCTTCTTTGCCGCGCTGCTTTTCAATGCGATGATTCGGTTCCGAAAGAATCTGGATCTCCCGTCCGCGGATTCTGATCTTCTTGCCCCGCTCATCCTCCGAAATGACTTTTGCGTCCGAGAAGTCAAAATACTTGGAGTAATCCTTATTTTCCTTAGCCATGATGTCGGCTCACTCCTTTTAACAATCTATCTATCTTTATTATTATTAAAATTTCAATCAATGCTTAAAAATGCATTACACCAAATTATAACATGATTCACTTTTGATATCCAGATGATCAGCATTTCCACCATTTGCGCATGCGAAAAGGCCCGTTCCGAGAACGGGCCTGATTTTATCTTCTTGAACTTAAAATCCTTTATATTGGGGTTCTTCGTTCTCCAACTGCTTGACCCGGCTTTCCACTTGCGTGACGATTTGCTGGGTTTGCTCCGCCGCGCCCGTAAACAAGTTTTTCGCTTCCTGATTTTGCGTGTTCAAAGCGAACTGCTCCAGGTTGGCTTGGGCACTCTTTAGCGAAGCCAGCGTGGTCTTTACTTGAGCTGCTACTGTCATTTTGCTCACCACCTTTGTCCATGTATGCATAACGATCGAATCATAAGTTAACCTGCCGCCCCTCCATTTATTCGGATGCGAATGTACCAAATTTTGTTTTAGATAAAAAAACGCCACTTGCGCATAATTGGAATAATTCACTTTTCGGGATCGAAAGGAGCAAAATTATGCCGATATGGTTAGAAGTCATTGTGCGGACGCTCGTTTCCGCAGTGATTCTGTTTCTTCTGACGCGCATGCTGGGCAAAAGGCAAATATCTCAGCTGTCTTTTTTTGAATATATCACCGGCATTACGATCGGGAGCATTACGGCCTATCTGTCCGTCGATGTCGATACGCACTGGTATTTGGGCATCGTCTCGATGGCGGTCTGGTTCCTGGTGTCGTTGGGCATCGAATATCTGCAAATTAAAAGCAAAAAAGCCCGGGACTTAATCGACAGCAAATCGACCGTTTTGATTAAAGACGGAAAAATCATGGAAGAGAATTTAAAGAAAGAAAAGATCACGAATGACGAGTTGTTAGAGCAATTACGGAAGAAGAGCATATTTCAGGCCGCTCAGGTCGAATTCGCGGTGATCGAGCCTGACGGCCAAATCAATGCCTTGCTGAAAAAAGAATACCAGCCGCTTACTCCGTCAGACCTTGGCATCAAAATAGCCCCGGAGCCCGAACCTCAGACCGTCATCATAGACGGTAACATCATGGACGAGCCTTTGGCTACCTTAGGCTTAAGCAGGCGATGGCTGCATACCGAACTGGAGAAGGTTGGCGTGTCCCTCGACAATGTAAACCTTGCCCAGGTTGACGGATACGGCCAATTTTATGTCGATCTGTACGACGACCAAGTCCAGGTTCCCCAGCCGCAGGAGAAAGCTTCCTTGCTGGCTCAGCTTAAAAAATGCGAAGCCGACCTGGAAATGTTCGCCCTATCTACCGATGAAGCCTCCGCAAAGCAAATGTACGGTACTTGTTCCGAGAAGCTCATGAAAGTCATAAATGAGGTCAAACCCTTGTTGTCCTGATAAAGGAGGAATAGGCACATGTCCAAGCAAAAAAACAAAAAATCAACTCCCGCTCAGCAGCAGTATCAACGGCTCGCTTCTGACACCGAACCCAAGCGGCCGGTCTTCGTCAACTGTCTCCGCGCCTTCCTGGTCGGCGGGATCATTTGTCTGCTCGGCGAATGTATCCGGCAAGCTTTTATCGCTTATGGCGGATTTAGCGAAAAAGAAGCGGGCAACCCTACAGTCGCCGTGTTGGTCATTCTTTCCGTCATCCTGACCAGCTTCGGCGTTTACGATAAAATCGCCCAGTGGGCCGGTGCGGGAACGGCGGTTCCCGTCACGGGATTCGCCAATTCCGTGGCCTCTTCGGCAATAGAACATCGAAGCGAGGGACTGGTTCTTGGCGTTGGAGCAGGGATGTTCCAGCTCGCCGGACCCGTGATCGTGTTCGGAACGGTGGCTGCTTTTATCATCGGCATCATCTATGCCGTATTTGTACCGGGATTTGCGGGAGGAGGTCATTAACCTATGCTAAAAGGTCACCAAAGCTGGATTTTTGAAAACAAACCAAAAATCGTGAGCACCGCAACCGTCGTAGGGCCATTTGAAGGTCAGGGGCCGTTAGCCGATGACTTTGATATCATTCATGCTGACCTGTACCTCGGCCAGGACAGTTGGGAGAAGGCGGAAAAAGTGCTGTTCGAGGAATCCGCCTCCCTGGCGATCGAACATGCCGGATTGACCAAAGAGCAGATTCAGTTCTTTTTCGGCGGTGACCTGATGAATCAGATCATCAGCAGCAGCTTTGCCGCAAGAACACTCAGCATTCCCTATCTCGGCCTGTTCGGAGCATGCTCAACCTCCATGGAAAGTTTGGCTTTGGCCTCGTACATCGTGAATTCCGGGGGAGCCGAATATGCTTTGGCGGGAACATGCAGCCATAACGCGAGTGTAGAGAAACAATTCCGTTACCCGACGGAATACGGCTCGCAAAAGCCGCCGACCGCCCAATTCACCGTTACCGGCTCGGGATCAGCTGTCGTTTCCCTGGAAGGCAACGGTCCAGCAATTACATCAGCTACGATCGGCCGCGTCATCGATATGGGCATTACCGATCCGTTCAATATGGGAGCGGCGATGGCGCCGGCCGCCGTGGACACCATTGAAGCCCACCTCCGGGATCTGCAAATCAAACCGTCTCATTATGATCTGATCGTCACGGGCGATTTGTCGAAAGTCGGCTTTGAAATCGCGAATGAACTGTTGGAACGGCACGACATCCCGATACGTGAAACCACGTATCAGGATTGCGGAATGATGATCTACGACTACGAAAAACAAAATGTCCAGGCCGGGGCGAGCGGCTGCGCCTGCTCTGCGGTCGTTACCTACGGCCATTTGCTGAAAAGGGTCCAAAAAGGCGAACTCAAGCGAATTCTCGTCGTCGCTACAGGGGCGCTGCTCTCTCCCCTCTCTTTTCAGCAGGGAGAAAGCATTCCTTGCATCGCCCACGCAGTATCGATTGAGAGCGGAGAGTAACCGGCACGCTGGAGGGCAATATCCAATCTGACGCCATTACGATTGCTCGGCTCACCCATCTCTCCCAGCAGAATTACACGCATCACTGGTTATAGCAAAAAGGCCCTCGCAGATGCGAGGGCCTTCTGTTTAAGTAAATTAATCCACGATTTCCGCAGTGTCGCCGTTATTGGCGCCTGCTGCGTTTGCTTCGTCTGTATCGATATGCATATCCAGCGCGAAAGAATCGGAAACGCGGGCGATTACATTTTCAAGCACCAGGCCGCGCTCGCCGCCAAGGCGAACTTTCAGCAATTGCTTGTCCGCAATGCCCCATTTTTCAGCATCGGATGTATGGAAATGAATGTGGCGTGCAGCTACAATAACCCCTTGTTCCAGTTCAATTTCGCCAGCCGGGCCTTTCACTTTGATTCCCGGAGTTCCATCAATCTTGCCGGATTCGCGAACCGGAGCTTTAACGCCGATCGCGAAGGAGTCCGTACGGGAAACCTCCAATTGCGAAGCAGGACGTGCAGGTCCCAAAATGCGGACTTTGTCGAACTGGCCTTTCGATCCGATCACGGCTACCGTTTCGTTAGCCGCGAATTGTCCAGGCTGGGACAATGGCTTAAATTCAGTCAGTTGGTAACCTTGACCAAATAAAGCTTCAATATGTTCTTGTGTCAGGTGAATATGACGTGCCGAAACGCCGACCGTTACAATTTTGCTCATCTTAAAACACTCCTCGTATAATCTCTATATATATGACGATTTACATCGCTAACCATTATACACCTAATTCAAACAAAAAGAAAAAGGTGTCCCTCTGTTTCGGACACCTTTTGGGGTGTTATACGAATTCTGCAACAAGATTGTCAAACTCGCTTTTTTGCAAAGCCAAGGACTGATGGGCAAGCGGCTCTTCTTTAAATCCGTGCACCATATTCTCATAACTTTTCTTCTCTTTGTTCTGATAAATTAAGCCGGTAATCATGCTGCCCGTTTCCATCAATTTAGACATCGCCATCGCCCGGTTGCTTGGATCATAATCCGGTACGGTCTCCAGATTAATGATATTTTCCTTGAACCAGTCGTAGGTGTTGACCTTATTAAAGGTTACGCACGGGCTGAACACATTGATCAACGAGAAGCCTTCATGCTGAATGCCCTGCTCAATCAGGGAGGTCAACTGCTTCAGGTCGCTGGAGAACGATTGGGCTACAAAGGTAGCTCCGGAAGCAAGCGCAATTTCCAAAGGTGACAGCGTAGATTCCACGGAGCCTTCCGGCGTACTCTTTGTCTTGAAGCCCTCGCCGCTGCGCGGCGAAGTTTGCCCTTTCGTCAGGCCGTAAATCTGATTGTCCATGACGATGTAAGTAATGTTGATATTCCTGCGGATCGCATGAACCGTATGGCCCATCCCGATGGCAAAGCCGTCGCCGTCGCCGCCGGAGGCGATGACCGTCAAATCGCGGTTGGCCAATTTGACACCTTGTGCAATCGGAAGTGCACGTCCGTGAATCCCGTGCAATCCATATGCGTTAATGTAACCAGAGATTCGGCCGGAGCAGCCGATCCCGGAAATGACAGCCAGATTTTCCGGCTCAAGTCCAACGGCAGCGGCTGCGCGCTGGATGGCCGCCTGAATGGAGAAATCGCCGCATCCCGGACACCAGTTTGGTTTGATGTTATTACGGAACTCTTTAAAGGTTGCCATTCTTCACCAACTCCTCCTGTGCTTTGTTGCCGGCTGCATTTTTGCATCTTTCGAACACTTCCGAAGGCAGGAACGGATTTCCGTCATATTTGAGAACATTCACGATCTTATCGTGATGTCCGACGTTCATTTTAATCAAATTGGCCAATTGGCCCGTTGCGTTGTTCTCCAGAACAACGATCTTCTTCGCTTTCTCCATCTGCTCCCTTACTTCCTCTACCGGGAACGGATGCAACAGGCGAACCGTCATATGGTTTGAAGTAATTCCTTCGCCGTTTAAACGAAGGCGGGCCTGATCGATCGTGCCGCCCGTGGAACCCATGCCCACGATCAGAAGATCCGGATCGGCATGAGGCGCATGCAGATGGATCGGATTCTCCACCTCCAGCTTTGCCAGCTTGCGGAATCGCTTATCCATCATTTTCTTGCGGTTCACCGGACTTTCCGAAGGACGTCCCGACTCATCATGCTCCACGCCGGTCACATGGTGAATGCCGTTCTTCTCGCCCGGAAGCACCCGCGGCGAAATTCCGTTTTCGGTGAACGCATAGCGATTAAACATGCTCGAATCTTCACGGTCCGGAATATCCTTGACCATATAGCCCCGGTCGATCTGGATTTTATCGAAATCCAGCACCTCGCAAGACTGTTTGCCCAGCGACAGTTGAAGATCGGTCGCCAGAATGACCGGCACTTGATACTTCTCAGCGAGATTGAAGGCTTGAACGGTATCGTAAAAGCATTCTTCGATCGAGCTCGGAGCGAGCACAATCTTCGGAATTTCCCCGTGCGTCCCGTAAATCAACGCGCTGATATCACTCTGCTCCTGCTTGGTCGGAAGTCCCGTACTTGGGCCACCGCGCTGGGTGTCAACGATAACGACCGGAATCTCGGTCATCCCTGCCAAACCGATCGCTTCCATCATGAGCGAGAGACCCGGTCCCGCCGAAGCCGTCATGGTTCTTACTCCAGCATAGCTTGCGCCAATTGCCATCGTAATCGCCGCGATTTCATCCTCCGTTTGAACCACGGTTCCACCGAACTTCGGCAGCTTTTTAATCAGATACTCCATAATTTCCGAAGCCGGCGTAATCGGATAGGCACTCATGATCCGGCAACCGGCAGCTACGGACCCGAGCCCGATGGCATCATTGCCGATCATGAACAGCTTTTGCTTCCCGTCGGCCGGTTCCAGCTTGAAGTTTTCCAGCGGACCACCGGCAAGCTCGAGCACGTAATCCGCACCTCTCTTGACCGCTTCGATGTTCTTTTCAACAATCGCCGGACCTTTGCGTCCGAATTCTTCTTCCACTGCTTTATTGAATACTTCCAGCGGCAATCCCAAGAGCGCCCAGGATGCGCCGGAAGCGACCATATTTTTCATTAATGAGGTGCCAAGCTCCTCGGCAATGCTAGTGATTGGAACGGCGAACAACTTGGCGTCCACGCCTTCGGGTACGACCGGATTGAATTTGGCGTCTGCCACAATGACTCCGCTGCTAAGCAGTTCATGTGCGTTCAAATCGATAGTCTCCTGGTCAAAAGCGACTAATATGTCCAAGTCGTCGGAAATCGCGCGGATCGGCTTGGTGCTGATCCGGATTTTATTGTTCGTATGGCCGCCTTTAATACGTGAAGAAAAATGCCGATAGCCGTATAAATAGTAACCCAGTCGGTTCAAAGCCGTTGAAAAAATCCGATCTGTACTTTCAACGCCTTCACCTTGCTGTCCACCGATCTTCCAAGACAATTGACTATTCAAGATCGCCCACCCCTTTATGGTATCGCACTAGAATTTAGATGACATTAGTGCTGACAGAACGTAAACCTGTGAGGAATCGTATATAAACCCCTGACATTTGTGAACATTCTGTTTCAGAGTCATGTCAATTTTATGTCTCAAACATATAAAAAGCAAGCGTTTTCTACCCTTTTTCATATAGTAGTTTTCGATGAAACCAATCTCGTAATTGGATTAATTAAAGCGCTTACTTAGTTTGTGGTAGCCATGTTCTTAAAAATGAAAGAACATTGCCGGACAACCATCCCTTTACAAGGTCTTCAGGATAGTGCCGGAGAAGGAGTTCTGCCAGGTTCGCATATTGACCAACATGTCTTAAATCCTCGATATGGCTCTCGATCCCGTCAAAATCCGAACCGAACATGATGCTTCTTTCGCCTCCCAAGGAACAAATATGCTCCAGATGCGGAAGGATATCACTCGATGTCACTACAGGAGCTTTTTTAACAAACCAGGGCACAAACGTAATTCCGATTCTGCCGTCCAAGGCGATGATCTCCCGGATTTGATCATCCCGCAAGTTGCGGGCATGAGGACATACTCTGTAAGCGTTGGAGTGGGATGCGATAAATGGCTTTCCCGCTTCTTCTGCCACTTCGGCCAGCTCCCAGAATCCTTTGACCGATAAATGAGATACATCAAGGATGATTCCGAGCTGATGACAGGCTTGGACCAGTTCCACGCCCTGCGGAGTAAATCCGCCTCCCTGTGGCTCAAGGATACCGTCGGCTGCCCAATTGGCGAAGTTCCAGGTTAGACCCAGGCATCGTACGCCTCGCTCATAGCATAGCTTCAAGTAATGGAGATTCGCTTCCAACCCATCTGCCCCTTCAACTGAGAGCAGTCCCCCGGGCTGACCGGCTTTCTCTGCCTTATCCAGCTCTTCAACGGTAGTTATGGCAGCCAAGCCGGATCGCACAACTTTTTGCCTGAACAGATCGATCTGGTCAAGGATGTAACCAAATTGCGGTTTGCCGAGCTTTTCGGAAAGATATATCGCAAAACATTGCAATTCGACTCCGCCTTGGCCCATCCGTTCCAGATTGACATCCAGCCGGGGGTCCCGCGTAAAATCCAGATTGTGATCCATTTGCATTTTACTCAGTACATCGCAATGAAAATCCACGATCTTGTAAGCCAAACCGATCCCTCCGCTCATACATGTATTACCCGTTACTGTCAAAATAAATGCAAAAAACCTGTCTACGCTATCGTAAACAGGCATCTTCAACAGGGTTTTCAATTATTTTATCTAGGTTCTACGATCAATTTTATGGCAGTGCGATCTTCGCCATCGATCACGATATCCGTAAACGCCGGAATACAAATCAAATCGACACCGCTTGGCGCCACAAATCCCCGAGCAATCGCTACCGCTTTAATAGCTTGGTTGAGAGCACCCGCCCCAATGGCCTGAAGTTCAGCAGCGCCACGTTCTCTTAGTACTCCAGCAAGCGCACCGGCAACGGAGTTAGGATTGGATTTTGCTGAAACTTTTAATACTTCCATGGTTAGTACCTCCTGGGAATTGGTTTGATTGATCCCACTACTTAGAAGATATTCGTGAGACTTCAAAAAATTCCTTCTTTTTTCCCCGGAGGCCTTCCCTACGGCTAATAAGTTTACTCCATTATCCATTCGTCTTCGAGAAGACGTATTTTTTGAATTTTTTTGGCATGGCCCGTAGCCTCATCAATGTCAACTACGCAGGCATGGAACTGCCATTTCCCTTCACATACCTGAAAACGCACCGGCAACTGGGTCGTGAATTTGCGCAGCACGGCATCACGCTCCATCCCGAGTACTCCCTCCCGGGAACCGACCATGCCTGCATCGGTCAAGTAAGCGGTCCCTTGAGGCAAAATAATATCGTCATTACTCTGAACGTGCGTGTGTGTCCCGACTACTAGCGAGACGCGTCCGTCCAGATGCCAGCCCATGGCAATTTTCTCCGAGGTGGCTTCGGCGTGGAAGTCGACCAAAATGCATTTATGCTTTTTGGAGAGGTTACCCACAATTTCGTCCGCCATCCGGAAAGGATCCTCAATCGCCGGCAAAAACGTACGGCCCATCAGGTTGACCAGGGCCAGCTCCTTGCCGTTAGCCCGTATGATCGTGGAACCCAGTCCCGGCGTACCCGGAGGAAAGTTTGCAGGACGCACCATCCGCGGCTCGTCGTCAATAAAGTCAAAGATTTCTTTATTATCCCAAGTATGATTCCCCATCGTTAGGCCATGAATGCCAAGATCAAAAAAATCTTTGGCGATTTTGGCGGTAATGCCTCGTCCGGCCGCTGCATTTTCACCGTTAGCTATAATAATGTGCGGATTGTATTTTGATTTCAAATGAGGCAGTGTATCCTTCAGCGCTTTACGTCCCGTGTTTCCAACGATATCTCCGATAAACAGAACTTTAATAATGTTTCCTCCTCAGACTGGCATTCCGGAACATATGAACCTCCGGAACTTATCATATTTAAAAGTGAAAAAGCGGCCCACGGGGGGCCACTTTTCAGCATAACCTTTACTTAGCGTATTCAACCGCCCGTGTCTCGCGAATGACGGTAACTTTGATGTGCCCCGGATAATCGAGTTCACTTTCAATCGTTTTCGTAATATCTCTCGCAAGACGGAATGCTTCCGCGTCGTCGATCTTTTCAGGCTGCACCATTACGCGCACCTCGCGGCCCGCTTGAATGGCAAAGGATTTCTCCACGCCTTCGAACGATTCGGAAATTTCCTCGAGCTTCTCCAAACGCCGGATATACGTCTCCAGCGTTTCACGCCGTGCGCCAGGTCTCGCTGCCGACAAGGCGTCAGCTGCACCAACCAGCATCGCAATGACCGAAGTTGCCTCACAGTCCCCATGATGGGAAGCGATACTGTTGATAACGACCGGATGCTCTTTGTACTTCTTAGCCAGTTCCACGCCGATTTCGACATGAGATCCTTCCACTTCATGATCAAGCGCTTTACCGATATCGTGCAGCAGTCCGGCCCGCTTCGCGAGCGTGATATCCTCACCCAGCTCTCCGGCCATAAGACCAGCCAGGTAAGCTACCTCCATGGAATGCTTCAGCACATTTTGTCCGTAGCTTGTCCGGAACTTGAGACGTCCCAAAATTTTGATTAAATCCGGATGCAGCGCATGAACCCCTACTTCAAAAGTAGCCTGTTCACCGTACTCGCGGATACGTTCATCGACCTCACGGCGGGATTTTTCAACCATTTCTTCAATCCGCGCCGGGTGAATACGTCCGTCCGCCACCAGTTTCTCCAGTGCGGTGCGGGCAATCTCACGGCGAATCGGATCAAAGCCCGACAAGATAACTGCTTCCGGCGTATCATCGATAATCAGATCGATACCGGTAAGCGTCTCCAGCGCACGGATATTACGGCCTTCACGACCGATAATCCGACCCTTCATCTCCTCGTTCGGCAGCGAAACTACCGAAACCGTCGTTTCCGCGACATGGTCTGCCGCACAACGTTGAATGGCCAACGTAATGATCTCGCGGGATTTCTTATCCGCTTCTTCTTTCGCTTGCTGTTCAATGTCTTTAATCATTTGGGCTGTTTCATGGCGAACTTCCTGTTCCACATTGTTCAAAATGATGGTACGGGCATCTTCCATGCTCAAATTCGAAATGCGCTCCAGTTCTTGAACCTGACTCTTATAAATCAGATCAATCTGTTGCTGAGTTTCTTCAATCCGTTTCTCTTTGCCAGCCACTTGCTCTTCTTTACGTTCTAACGAATCCAATTTTTTATCCAGCGACTCTTCTTTTTGCAACAATCGTCTTTCTTGCCGTTGAATTTCATTCCGACGTTCACGAATGTCTTTATCAGCTTCGGCTCTAAGCTTATGGACTTCGTCCTTCGCTTCAAGAACCGTTTCCTTTTTCAGTGCTTCTGCGTCTTTCTTTGCGTTATCCAAGATTTGACTTGCAGCTTGTTCCGCACTGGAAATTTTAGCTTCTGCAAGAGATTTGCGAATAAAATACCCGATTACGAACCCAAAGAATAAAGCGGCTGCAACGAGAACGATCCAGATTCCTGCGTTCATCTGTTCACCTCCCCGTTGATTCCTCCAAGGCATTCCTTGGGATGTTTGCAGTTGTAATTTTTCTCATTCATCATCATACAAAGAATTCATTACAGGCCGTTTAAGGCAAGGCTTTCCATGTGTGAGTGATTCAAAGGTTTCCTCCAGCCACAAACGGAAAATTTGGCCTACATGATTTGCGAATAGAATCTTCACGGAACCTCTAATTTTGGAAGGAAAAAAGGGCCCAAGTAAATATAGATTCATGTTCATTTTATTATTTGATGAAAGAAATTGTCAAGCAAATGACAAGCAATGTCTGATTTACGGCGATTCATTCTCCCACTCTTCTACTTCGCTGATTCCATCTTCCTTGCCAAGCTCGCGAATGACTCTGGAAACGAGCGATCCAGAAAAGCCTCGACGCATCAAAAAAGCTCCGGTTTTGCGTTTTCGGTCTGCCGGTTCGCCCGACGTCGAGCGCCATTTCTTGGAAGCGAACTCCATCGCGCTTTCGAACTCGTCATCCTCGCTGACAGTCTGAAGCGCCTCTTCGATCAACGGCTTGGAAACCCCCTTCTGGCGCAATTCATGACGAACCCACAGCTTTCCCTTGCCTCTGCCACGGACACGCTGTCCTGCCCATTCCTGCGCGTATGCGGCGTCGTCCACCAGACCTTCCGCCGTAAGCCGCAGGACAACATCCGCCGCAGCCTCCTCGCTCCAGCCCTTTTCCCCGAGGCGCATCGTAATTTCAAAAGCCGTGCGCGGCTTTCGGCCTAAATAATGCAATGCATCTGCATAAGCCTGCTGCCGTTCATCGGCGAGGACGATTTCTTCCAGCTCGCTTTTGGTAAAGATCGCCCCTTTGATCATGCGATACTTAATCATCACGTCCTCATGGACTTCCAATGAATAAGGCCCGAAAGAGATCACATATCGGAACTTAGGACGTTTCAACAGCAATACGGATGTGATCGTCAGCTCAATGCCCTCAGGAAATGCGCCAATACCGCCGCTTTCATCCCCGGACTGCCCGGCTGACAGGTCTTCCGAAGCATTGCCGCGTGTCATCTCCCAAAAACCCTCTTCCGAAATATCTACAATGCCGCCGGATTGTTCCTGCTTCCCCTGACTACCAGCCTGTTTATTCCGTCGTCCGCCATATCGCTGCTCCACCCTTCTATCGCCCCTTTATTCAGCACAAATTATAAATCTCAATTAAATAGAAAACGCCCTGTACCGGGAAGCCCCGGCCACAGAGCGTTATAACAGCATGAGTTATTCTTCTTCGAAAAGCGCCTGTTCTTCTTTGGCTTCAGCTTCCTGTGCGCTTGCTGACGAAGGGGATACGGAAGTCGTCAAATTGCTGGCCTCCCTGATTTTCTGCTCAATGGTGTTAGCAATTTCCGGATGCTCTTTAAGATACTGCTTCGCATTCTCCCGGCCCTGGCCCAAACGTTCTCCGGCATAGGAATACCAAGCGCCGCTCTTATCCACGATATCCTGTTCCGCACCGATATCGATGATGCTGCCTTCTCTGGAGATCCCCTCTCCGTACATAATATCGATCTCCGCCTGTTTGAAAGGAGGAGCCACTTTGTTCTTGACTACTTTAATCCGCGTTCGGTTACCAACTATATCATTACCCATTTTGATCGATTCCACACGGCGAACGTCAAGACGAACCGTGGAATAGAACTTCAATGCACGGCCACCAGGCGTGGTTTCAGGGTTCCCAAACATAACGCCGACTTTCTCCCGCAATTGGTTAATGAAGATGGCGATCGTTTTCGACTTGCTGATTGCCCCTGACAATTTACGAAGAGCCTGAGACATGAGACGCGCTTGAAGACCGACATGGGAATCCCCCATCTCGCCTTCGATTTCCGCCTTAGGAACCAGGGCGGCTACAGAGTCGATAACAATGACATCAACAGCGCCGCTCCGCACGAGTGCTTCGGCAATTTCAAGCGCCTGCTCGCCGGTATCCGGCTGGGACAACAGCAGTTCGTCGATATTCACGCCCAGTTTGCTTGCATAGGAAGGGTCAAGCGCATGCTCCGCGTCAATAAAAGCGGCTTGTCCACCAATCCTCTGAACCTCGGCGATCGCATGCAGCGCCACCGTTGTTTTACCGGAAGATTCCGGTCCGTATACTTCAATAATCCGGCCGCGGGGAAGTCCCCCCGTACCAAGTGCAATATCTAATGCCAAAGATCCGCTAGGTACGATCTCCACCTGCATATGCGTGGATTCTCCCAGCTTCATGATCGAACCTTTACCGAATTGTTTTTCTATTTGACGAAGCGCCATTTCCAGCGCAGCTTTACGATCTGACAATCAGCTCACATCCTTAAATATGATTGGATACAGGATTTCTTACATTTATAATTGTACCTTGTTTTGGAACGTTTGCCAAGCATTTTTTCGAACATACATTCGTAAATTTTTCTCTGTCATTCAAACTCTCTCAAGACGTTAATCACCTTTTTCCCCCTTTCGGAAACTCCATGGTGGATATTCCCTCAAGCTTGTAGTGATACTTTCCTCGTTTTTCATCACCCTGGGCTGCATGCGCTCAATTGCACGGTAGTGCTGTCTTATGCTGAGACGTCCCGAGTCTCGAGCAAGCCCCCTGGCCGCAAAGCGAATAAAGACCCTCTCCCTTCCCCCTTCATACTTAAAAAACAATCAGGACCACCCGTATAACGGGTGGTTTGCTCTGCGGCTGAAAGCCTTTGTTACTGGCCAGCCCTAAAAGGGCATTGAATGATTCGCCAACC
>NZ_QPJW01000026.1 GCF_003337355.1 Fontibacillus phaseoli
TGGTCTTAGTGGTCAAACCCTAGGTCCCTCCACCCGCATAGCGGGTGGTTTTTTGTTTCGCACGCTTTCGCGTACTCAACTGACTAAAGTCAAAACAAAAAAAGCCGCCATCCGGCAGCTTTATCGTAAGTAAATATGAAGCGGGTGATGGGAATCGAACCCACGCTACCAGCTTGGAAGGCTGGAGTTCTACCATTGAACTACACCCGCGTAGTTAAGAATAATCATGGTCGGGACGACACGATTTGAACATGCGACCCCCTGGTCCCAAACCAGGTGCTCTACCAAGCTGAGCTACGTCCCGAAGCTTCACTTTTGAAGGGTATCTCTCGTGAAGACAAAATATAATATATCATTTTCGAGAACTCAATGCAACTGTTTTTTGCTTAAAAAAGAAACACCTTAGCCGGCAAGCCGGCTAAGGAATTCGCTTTCCAGCACTCGGGCCGGAACGGGCTTGCTGAACAAGTACCCTTGGCCCTCATGACAATTCTGTCCCTTGAGAAATTCAAGCTGCTCCTCGCTCTCCACCCCTTCTGCGGTGACTTTCAGCTTCAAATGGTGCGCCATGGTCGTAATCGTGGAAACGATGGCGGCATCATTCCCGTCCAGCATAACTTCCTTCACGAAAGAGCGGTCGATCTTCAGACGATCGATCGGCAGGCTTTTCAAATAATTGAGCGAGCTGTATCCTGTTCCGAAATCATCAATGCTAATATGTATACCCAAGCGTTTCAGGCTTTGAAGCTGGTTGAGTGCGGTTTCGATATCGAAAGTCATGCTTTCCGTGATCTCAAGCTCCAGAAATTTGGACTCCAGCCCGACTTCTTTCAGAATCGCATCGACCTTGTCGGCCAAATTGTACTGCCGGAATTGACGCATCGACAAATTCACCGAGACACAGACAGGTTCATAGCCATCGAGCTGCCACTTTTTATTATGCTGACACGCCGTTTTCAACACCCATTCGCCAAGCGGAACGATCAGTCCGGAGTCCTCAGCAAGAGGAATGAACTCATTTGGCGGAAGCAAGCCCCGTTTGGGGTGATTCCAGCGGACCAACGCCTCCATACCGACCATCTTGCCGCTCTGAAGGCTGAATTGAGGTTGGTATTCCAGAAAAAACTCGTTCCGTTCCAACGCTTTGCGCATATCGTTCTCCAGTTCGACCCTGGATTGGGTGACCTTTTTCATGGCTTCCGTATACCGGATGAACACTTGGTCATGCTCTTTGGCATGGTGAACCGCCATGTCCGCGTATTGAATCAACTGATCTACCGAATTTCCGTCTTCGGGATAAACGGAAAGCCCCATACTTAACGAAATATGATATTCCGTGTCGTCGATCATAACGGAAGGATTCACCGATACGAGCAGCTGTTCCGCGCGTATTTCCATCCCGGATTCGTCTATAGGACCTGTAAAGATAACGGCGAATTCATCTTCGCCCATCCGGAACACTTTTTCATCGCCATGGCAAAGCCCTTTTAAACGTTCCCCTACTTCCATCAATAGCTTGTCTCCCGCACTGTAACCCAAGGAATCGTTAATCGCTTTAAAACGGTCGATATTGATTACTGCAACTCCCGTATGCACGCCTTCACTCTTTCCGCCTGCTTCGAGAAGTCCGTTCAGCGTCTCCTTCATTCGGCGAAGGTTAGGAAGACCGGTCAAATCGTCGTGATAAGCCATATGCTTCATCTGGGCTTCGATCGCACGCTGCCCTTTATACGGTTCATCAATGGTCAAATGGTAGACGCCTTTAAGCACGAAATAATAGGAAATTACGGTATACCATTCCCCAAGGACATGCACCAGCCGGGAATTCCCGGGATTGCCGGACATAAGCAACGTAAATCCCATCATCAGGAACAGCATTGCCCGGATAACCGTCAAGGTCGCCTTGGGGCGTTCCTTACGATGACGATAAAGAATGGCAAAAATACCGGCGGCGTAAAGCGCCAAAATTCCTGATATTAAACCTAATTTGCCTGCAGGATGTCCTTGAAATTCAAGTAAAGCGGGAAGATCCGTACGATATGTATAAAGCAACACAATTCCCGTAGCACCGATCCATGCGGTACCCAAAAAAACGAATAGTTTATGTTTCCCTGATGTTTGCCGGTCAGACGTCGAAAATATGATCAGCATTCCAGCCGCGCATAACAGATGCGAAATGATTAAAAATGCATTCGATAAGCGGAATCCCGTCTCTATGCCAAACAGTTTGATCCCGCTCGTGCCTGCGGCGTGAAGAACATTCAGTACTCCCAGGATGGAGAATAGCACCGCGGAGTACAGCCGCTGTTTCGACAACTTTTCTGTGAACAAAATCCATCCCTGAGTAAAAATAGCGAAAGATACGGCACCGCTGACCAAACCGGCCATCAACTGCAAAGTTTGCAGTGATTCCGCGGCAGACGGCGTTTCCCCGGTGCCGGCAGAAAGCCAAATAGCACCGAGCATCACCGTCAAACCGAATCCTCCCTGGATGATTGTTGTCCTCTCCTCTGTCCTGATTCTCATTTGTGTTCAACCCCCGGAGGTTATTATCTGTGAAGCTGCTAATATGTACAATTCAACAAGAAACGACCTTTTCCTGCCTTTTCTTTTAAAGGAATCTAAAAGCTGCATGAATATTCACTTATATTGTTCAAAATTCATTGTAACTTGCTAAAAATATAGTCAAAAACAAGCAAAAGTCCGGCACGGGATCGGCCGAACTTTTGCCTAGTAACGATTACTTTTTCTCGAAGCTGACTTCAGGCGTCGTTAATTTATCATAGAAATCGACAGCTTTGTCTTTATCCTCCGAAGCCCGTAGCGCCATAGCCGAGCGGGGATGCTCGTCCAGCGTTCCGGTAATCATGTACGGAATCAGATAACCCCATTCCTCTTTCTCACGAAGCGGAATAAGCAACTGTTCCAGCACGTCCAGCACCGGACGGAGCTTGTAATTCGTGTTTTTCAGATGCGTCACCAGGAGTTCGGTCGGGCAGTTGCCGGCCGCGCGTCCCATTCCGTATACCGAGGCATCCAAAAATTCTACGCCTAGATCGGCGGCTACAAGCGTGTTGGAGAAAGCCAGCTGCATGTTATTATGCGTATGCACGCCCAGCCGTTTATTCGGCAAATGGGTTTTGAATTTGTTGACCAGGTATTCCATGTCCTTGTAATCGAGGCTTCCGTATGAATCTACAATATATACGACGTCAACGACGCTTTCTCGAATCATTTCAAACGCTTCAAGCAATTCGTTCTCCATTACGTTCGAAAGCGCCATTATATTTAATGTAGTTTCATATCCGCGATCATGGAAAAGCTGAACCAGTTTCAGCGCCTTGTCCACATCTTTGACGTAGCAGGCCACCCGGATCAGATCCAGCAGACTTTCGCTCCGTGGCAGAATATCGTTCTCATCCACCCGGCCGATATCCACCAGAGCGGACAGCTTCGTATTCCCCTTTTGCGGAATGACCTCTTTGAGAAAATCATCGTTCAAAAACCGCCAAGGTCCAGCCTGGTCGGCTCCCTTCAATAGCTTGGGCGAATTCTTATATCCGATTTCCATATAATCTACGCCTGCGTCGTTAAGACCGGCATATAATTTTTGAACAAATTCTACGCTGAAATCCCAGTTATTAACCAGGCCTCCGTCGCGTATCGTACAATCTACAATTTTACTTTGATTTTCCTTCATCCCTACCGATCCCTTTCCCTGTTTGTTTTACTATCCATCTTACTTGAAGCGAAAACAAAAAGTAAAGATGTAAAACTGATTTTTGTTGTGATTATTATCACGGTTCTTCTTTTTCTTTCATGATATATTGAATTGAATTTAATTGAGATTGATTCTCAATATCGAATGAGCGCTAAAGGAGTGATGTCCGTTGACACCATGCCAATGCTGTTTATCAGGTTTACAACCCGGCAATTCCGGGTCCATCTGTCGCTTCGGCAACATAGATCCCATACTCAAACGTCGTCTTGCCGATTTGGGTGTAGCGGAAGGCTCCAACATAACCGTCAAGCGTCTGTGCCTATGGGGCGGTCCCATCTTACTCGAATGCGGCGGCCAACTTCTTGGTATCCGGCAGAAGGAAGCTGCGAAAATTGAGGTGTTGGTATCATGAGCGGTGCGGCTCTTATCGGAAATCCCAATACAGGAAAGACTTCGCTTTTTAACACGCTTACAAGCTCCTATGAATACGTGGGCAACTGGTCCGGTGTAACGGTCGAGAAAAAAGTCGGACACTTGAAGGACAAAAGCGGCCCGCTTACCGATCTCCCCGGCATTTACTCACTACATCCTCTATCAAGGGATGAGGGTGTGGCCGCCGAATATCTGGTCACCGAATCCCCGTCTTTGTTAATCAACATCGTCGATGCCTCCCAACTGGAACGGAACTTGTATCTTACCATTCAACTGCTTGAATACGGAAAACCGGTCATCATCGGATTGAATATGGTCGATGTGGCCAAAGCCCGCGGCTTATCCATCGATATCGAAAGGTTGTCCGCCAGCCTTCATACCGAAATTATACCTCTTGTCGCACGGACCGGCTCGGGCACCAAAGATCTGCTTCTAAGCATGAGCAAGGCCAAGGATAACGCTCAAACACAACAGTTTGAAATCCATTACGGAGATATCATCGAGGAAGCGATTCTTCTTATTTCCCGGGAAGTAACCACTTATTTGACTTCCACGCCATTGCTCCCAAGATGGGTCGCGCTGCAAATCCTGGAAAATAATCCTGCAGTAATGAGCTCATTATCTTTTCCGGCTGACGTGCTTGCACGCGTGCTGAAAATTGTCGAGAACACGCAGGCACGGCTTACAAACGACGGAAATCCAGCATCCCTGCAAGAGTATATTCGCTCGGTTCGTCTGGAGATCATCCACGAGATCTGTAAATCGGCTGTCGATCATTCAAATCAGAAACCGCACAGCTTGACGGAAAAAATCGATGCCTTCGCGGCCCACCCTGTCTGGGGAATTCCGATCTTCCTGCTGTTCATGTTTCTTACTTTCGAGCTTACGTTTGATTGGCTCGGTAACCCGCTTTCGGATTTGCTCGATACCTTCATATCCGGACCCTTGAGCGGCCTGGTGGAACGCGGACTATCCGCAGTCGGGGCCTCCAAGTTTACCTACGCACTTATTATTGATGGTATTATCGCCGGTGTTGGCGGGGTTCTGGTATTTATGCCGCAGATATTCATCATGTTCCTGATTATTTCCTTCATTGAAGATTCGGGTTACATGGCGCGGATTACCGTGATGATGGACAAATTGATGGAAATGGTCGGATTGAACGGCAAAGCGCTGATTCCGTTTATTATCGGATTCGGTTGCAATGTTCCGGCTATCATGGCTTCGAGAAGCATCGAACAGCAGAAGGAACGTACCCTGACTATGCTTCTTGTCCCCCTGATGTCCTGTTCTGCCCGGCTGCCCGTATATGCGCTATTCGCCGGTATTTTTTTCGCAAAATCACAGGCTCTTGTCGTATTATCGCTTTATGTTATGGGTATCGTGCTTACCTTGTTGCTTGCCAAACTATTTTCCATGTTCATGTTTAAAGACAGCAAGTCCTTCTTTATGGTCGAACTGCCTCCTTACCGGATGCCGCAAGCAGTCACCTTGTTCCGCAGCACATGGGAAAAAGGCAAAGGATTCCTGCGCAAGGCAGGAACTTTCATTCTTGGCGGCTCCGTCCTGATCTGGCTATTGACCTATCTTGGTCCAGGTGGAGTCGCAGTCGATATGGACGACAGCTTCCTCGCTTCTATAGGCGGTTTCTTCGCATCGCTCCTGGGCCCGATCGGCTTCGGCACCTGGCAATCGGGAGCCGCGCTGGTCACCGGATTTATGGCTAAAGAAGTTGTTGTCTCCACGATGAATATCATTTATCATGTGCCGGACATGGCCGGGCTTCAGGGCCAAATCGCGGCTGCGTTCACGCCGTTACAAGCTTATAGCTTCATGGCCTTCGTTCTCCTTTACACGCCTTGTCTGGCAACCGTCGGCGTACTGCGCAAGGAAACGGCGTCATGGAAATGGACATTGTTTTCCATTGCTTACGCCCTTGTCCTCGCCTATGCGGTATCGCTGATTATCTACCAAGGCGGTAAATTGATCGGACTGGCATAGTATTTTTCATTACATCAACAAAGGTTAACATTTAATTTTGGAAAGGAGTTGACTAAGATGGCTGATATCGTCATTATTACCATCGTATTCTCCTACGCTGCTTTCGCCCTGTACCGGGGGCTCCGAAAAAGCAAAAAAGGCGCCTGCGCGTCCTGCTCACAGCAGAAATCCTGTTCCGCCGCATGCAGTGATTCCCCGGTAGCCGCTTCCTCAAAATCAGAGTGAATATTCACTAGTCGCTAACTATCAAAGGGCTGTTCCGACGTACTATTTTACGTCGGAACAGCCCTTATTTAACTTTTATTACGGCACCAAGGGAAGGGAAATAACAAATACGGTGCCTGTCCCTTTAAAACTGTCCACGTGAATATTTCCCCTGTGATTCTTGATAATGCGATAACTTACGGATAATCCTAGCCCCGTACCTTTCTCCTTTGTCGTAAAAAAGGGATCGAATAAGCGGCCCAGCAACGCTTTGTCCATGCCGTTTCCATTATCCCTGATTGATATATTTACGTACTTCCCATCAAGTCTGGCGTCGATTTCAATGACTCCGGAATGATCCTCGCTAACCTCCTCGATCGCATCCATTGCGTTCTTGATCATGTTGAGGAGCACTTGCTTAATCTGCTTCACGTCGATAGATACCTTCATATGCGGGTCGGCTTCCTGCAAATTGATTTCACACCCCATCATGAGCGCTTCGCTTTCGGTTAAAAGAACGACCTCCTTTAAAAGAGAGGCTATGCTAATCACGACCTTTTGCGGTGCCGAAGGTTTCGAGGAGTTTAAAAATTCGTATATGATGTCATTGGCACGGTCGATCTCGTTCAAGATAATCCGGGCATACTCATCTCTTCCTAGTTGAACCAGGTGGGGCCTAAGCAATTGAATGAATCCGCGGATCGCCGTAAGCGGATTACGGATTTCATGCGCGATTGCCGCTGAAATTTTACCCAGCATCGCCAATTTATCATTTTGGTAAGCGGTTTGTTCGATTTGCTTGAATTCGGACACATCCTTAACGCTCAGCAAATAATCGCCGTCCATTTGGTCTCCGTATGTAACCGTAGCCAACCAGTACCTGCCGTATTCGTCGACAAATTCATGATTCTTTTTACGATAAAAAATCGTTTCCCGGTAAAGGCGCAATATTTTTCTCTTCTTATAACGGCTTATGTGCGGGTGGCGCAACAACTGGAGCAAATTGCAGCCGATTAGTGAGTGGCGCGGAATTTCAAGCAGCCTGGCCATCTGCACATTAATGAAAGTCAAAACGCCATCGCTATCAAACAGCATAATGCCGCTGTCAAGCTGTTGAAGTACGTTTTCGTACTTGTTCTTAACAAGCTGGGTAGATTGATACGCTTTAACGGACTGGAGCAATGTCTCCTGGAATTCGCTCAACAAGTCGGTTCCCCCTTATTCTCCGAATGATCTTCCAGCCTCTGACGACAACTAACGATCACTATGCAGAAAGTCCATATCTTTTGGTCAGATATGAAGCTTCACCTCTCCACCTTGTTTCCTATTCCATGAGCTTGTCCTATATATAATTTGGGAGTGACAACCACCGATTAAGAAAAACGGCCTATATCAATCATAGTAAACACTTCCAAATATCGTCAATCAGAGATACTGTCGAAAAAGCGGGGATACTCTCATAAATGTAAAATTCGTAAAAAAGTAATAGCTCCCTGATGGGAGCTCAGATTGTCGAGAAACCCATGGTCAAACTTAGACCATGGGTTTCTCTTTAGGTTATGGAATGGGTGAAAAGGGGGGAACGAGAGGTTACCCCCGT
>NZ_QPJW01000027.1 GCF_003337355.1 Fontibacillus phaseoli
TTGGATAAGCCCTCGACCGATTAGTACCTGTCAGCTCCATACATTGCTGCACTTCCACCTCAGGCCTATCAACCTCGTCGTCTTCAAGGGGTCTTACTAGTTGGGAAATCTCATCTTGAGGGGGGCTTCACGCTTAGATGCTTTCAGCGCTTATCCCTTCCGCACGTAGCTACCCAGCTATGCTCCTGGCGGAACAACTGGTGCACCAGCGGTGCGTCCATCCCGGTCCTCTCGTACTAAGGACAGCTCCTCTCAAATTTCCTACGCCCACGACAGATAGGGACCGAACTGTCTCACGACGTTCTGAACCCAGCTCGCGTACCGCTTTAATGGGCGAACAGCCCAACCCTTGGGACCTACTTCAGCCCCAGGATGCGATGAGCCGACATCGAGGTGCCAAACCTCCCCGTCGATGTGGACTCTTGGGGGAGATAAGCCTGTTATCCCCAGGGTAGCTTTTATCCGTTGAGCGATGGCCCTTCCATGCGGTACCACCGGATCACTAAGCCCGACTTTCGTCCCTGCTCGACTTGTCAGTCTCGCAGTCAAGCTCCCTTTTGCCTTTGCACTCTTCGAATGATTTCCAACCATTCTGAGGGAACCTTGGGGCGCCTCCGTTACTCTTTAGGAGGCGACCGCCCCAGTCAAACTGCCCGCCTGACACTGTCCCCGTACCGGATCACGGTACCAGGTTAGAACTCCGATACGATCAGGGTGGTATCCCAACGGCGCCTCCACCGAAGCTGGCGCTCCGGCTTCCTAGGCTCCCACCTATCCTGTACAAATCGTATCAAAGTCCAATATCAAGCTGCAGTAAAGCTCCATGGGGTCTTTCCGTCTTGTCGCGGGTAACCTGCATCTTCACAGGTATTAAAATTTCACCGGATCTCTCGTTGAGACAGCGCCCAAGTCGTTACGCCATTCGTGCGGGTCAGAATTTACCTGACAAGGAATTTCGCTACCTTAGGACCGTTATAGTTACGGCCGCCGTTTACTGGGGCTTCAGTTCATAGCTTCGGGTTACCCCTAACCACTCCCCTTAACCTTCCAGCACCGGGCAGGCGTCAGCCCGTATACTTCGCCTTGCGGCTTCGCACAGACCTGTGTTTTTGCTAAACAGTCGCTTGGGCCTTTTCACTGCGGCCCCCTCGTGCTATTCACACTACCGGGGCACCCCTTCTCCCGAAGTTACGGGGTCATTTTGCCGAGTTCCTTAACGAGAGTTCTTCCGCGCGCCTTAGAATTCTCTTCTCGCCTACCTGTGTCGGTTTGCGGTACGGGCACCTTCACCTGGCTAGAGGCTTTTCTTGGCAGTGTGAGATCATGACCTTCGGTACTGTAAATTTTCCCTCCCCATCACAGCCCAGCCTTATCGATGTGCGGATTTGCCTACACATCAGCCTCACTGCTTGGACGAGCATCCATCAGCTCGCGTCACTACCCTACTGCGTCACCCCATTGCTCATAACGGTTTACGGTGGTACAGGAATTTCCACCTGTTGTCCTTCGACTACGCCTTTCGGCCTCGCCTTAGGTCCCGACTTACCCTGAGCGGACGAGCCTTCCTCAGGAACCCTTAGGCTTTCGGCGGATCAGATTCTCACTGATCTTTTCGTTACTCATACCGGCATTCTCACTTGTAT
>NZ_QPJW01000028.1 GCF_003337355.1 Fontibacillus phaseoli
TTTATGTTATATTTATTTAAGACGACACCGCGTTAATGTTGTATAATATAGGTAGCTATTTATAGAACGGGATGGTGTCTGCATGTTGCGTTCCAACCGAGAAAAACAACAGGCCTACGAGTTTGTTTCCATAGAAGATTTGGTTCCTAAAGACCATTTGCTCCGCAAGGTGGATAAATATATCGATTTTTCTTTTATTGATGAAAAGGTTCGACCTCTGTATTGTGCGGATAACGGACGTCCTGCGATTGATCCGGTCGTGCTCTTCAAGATGATTTTCCTAGGATACTTCTATGGCATTCGTTCCGAACGCCAACTGGAACGAGAGATACAAACAAACCTAGCTTACCGCTGGTTTTTAAGGTTAGGATTATCAGACAAAGTGCCAGATCATACCACGATTAGCTGGAACCGACGAACCCGGTTCAAAGACACGGACATTTTTCAAGAGATTTTTGATGAGATTGTCCTCCAGGCAATTTCACACCGGATGGTGGGAGGACGTGTCTTGGTAACGGATTCCACTCATGTGAAAGCTAATGCGAATAAACACCAGTACACCAAGCAACAAGTTCTACAAAATATCAAGGACTATGTAGACGAGCTTAATGCTGCTGTGACCGAAGACCGGAAAGAGCATGGAAAAAAGCCCTGAAACCCAGAGAGGAAGTGACTGAGGAGAAAGAAATTAAAGTGAGCAAAACGGACCCGGACAGCGGATATATGATTCGCGATGGCAAGCCAGAGGGATTTTTTTATTTGGACCACCGTACTGTAGATGCCAAGTACAATCTCATCACCGATGTACATGTGACACCCGGAAATGTTCATGATTCCGTGTCATATTTGTCGCGTTTGGATCGTCAGCAAGAACGTTTCAAATTCAAGGTCGAAGCGGTTGCGCTCGACTCGGGTTATTTAACCACACCGATTTGTCATGGACTAAAAAACCGAAATATTTTTGCTGTCATTGCTCACCGGAGGTTTCATCCCAAGCAAGGATTGTTTCCAAAGTGGAAGTTTATCTTTGATGCCGAGCGAAATGTGTATGTTTGTCCGGCGAGTCACGAATTGAATTACCGCACGACAGACCGTAAGGGCTACCGACAGTATGCTTCTGATTCGGAGCTTTGTAAGACCTGCCCACTTCTTGAACAATGCACGCAATCCCGAAACCACCGGAAAGTGGTCACTCGGCATATCTGGGAGGACAGCAAGGAATGGGTACGGAATAACCGGCTCAGCAAGTCGGGTAAACAATTGTACCGCAAACGAAAAGAGACGATAGAGCGAAGCTTCGCGGATGCTAAAGAGCTCCATGGGTTTCGCTATTGTCGTTTGCGCGGACTGCATAACGTCAGGGAACAAGCACTGATGACAGCAGCCGTGCAGAACATGAAGAAGATGGCGATCCACCTGGATCGCCTGGAGAGACGGGGGTAACCTCTCGTTCCCCCCTTTTCACCCATTCCATAACCTAAAGAGAAACCCATGGTCTAAGTTTGACCATGGGTTTCTCGACAATCTG
>NZ_QPJW01000029.1 GCF_003337355.1 Fontibacillus phaseoli
ACCCTATGTATTCAGGTATGAGTGACTGGGTATTACTCCAGCCGGGTTTCCCCATTCGGACACCCCCGGATCAAAGCTTGCTTACAGCTCCCCGAGGCAGTTTCGTTGTTCGCCACGTCCTTCTTCGGCTCCTAGTGCCTAGGCATCCTCCGTGTGCTCTTAGTAGCTTAACCATATATGCTCCGGTTTTGCGCTGTCCGCTCTGTTGTCGGTCGTTTCGCCTGCTGCTTACGCAACGACTCACGCACCTCCAAAGGATCGGCCATCCCAAAACCTACGCATCAGTATTCACTACCTTTATTAAACTTGTTTTGACACAAGTTCAGCTATGATGATTTTCAATTTGGCTTTGCAGCAAATTCAAATTCATCATTAAAGGAATGTTCTAAAACGCAAATTCTTCGTTTCGTTATCCAGTTTTCAAGGATCAAGGACGAAATTTTGTAACGATCACTTAACGTGACGTTCAGAATTTCTGTCAAGTGCGAATCGTTATCTGATCGACGCTAAAGCGTGAAGGATAACGGTTCTAAGATGAAATTAGTGGTGGAGCCAAGGAGGATCGAACTCCTGACCTCCTGCTTGCAAGGCAGGCGCTCTCCCAGCTGAGCTATGGCCCCATAAGAAACCCCAGGAATCAAAAAAACGATTATGGAGTAGATGGTGGGCCCTAGTGGACTCGAACCACCGACCTCACCCTTATCAGGGGTGCGCTCTAACCAGCTGAGCTAAGGGCCCATAATCGGGATATTCTATTTGCAACCCATTAAAGGGATGCGCTTGGCAACGTCCTACTCTTCCAGGACCCTTCGGTCCAAGTACCATCGGCGCTGGAGGGCTTAACGGTCGTGTTCGGGATGGGTACGCGTGGAACCCCTCCGCCATCGTCACCAAACGCGAGAGAGTTGAACTCTCAAAACTGACCAACGAGTGAGTAAGGTCGACTTTGCAAGCAAAGTCTTGTTATCCGGCCGCTTGCGCGGACCGTAGTATTTGAATGTCCTCGTTGCAGAGAACGATTCTCCATAGAAAGGAGGTGATCCAGCCGCACCTTCCGATACGGCTACCTTGTTACGACTTCACCCCAATCATCTACCCCACCTTCGGCGG
>NZ_QPJW01000030.1 GCF_003337355.1 Fontibacillus phaseoli
CTATAAAGCCCCCTAATCACCTTGGACACTTACAGGCTAAACAATATACAATAAAAATTAGCTGGAGGTAGTCCATATGAGAGTACAGCACAGCAAGTTCGACGAGTTAAGAATACAGGTCGTCGAGGAGGCACTGGACCGGGGGAATGTGGCATTAACTGCTCGTAAACATGGAATCTCCCCCTATTCTTTGTATAAATGGGTCAAACAATATCGGGATGAGGTGGAGATTACCATGGGTAAGAAGAAAGACTTGAAAAACCTTAATAACCCACAGACTGCTCCAGAATGGGAGCAGAAATATGAACAGGCAGCCAAACTCCTTGGTGAGAAAGAACTGGAGATTGCGATACTTCGTGAGCTTGTAAAAAAAAAGTATCCACACATCCAATTCAAGTGGCCCGAAAATGGATCTTGAAAGGCTACAAGGTGCGTCCCGTGCTTAAGATCTGTGGTGTGCCGCATTCTACGTACTACTATTCTCTCAAGCACTTGAACCCTAAACAAGCGCCTAAAGGTGGGCGTCCAGTACCCGGATACTCCTATACCTTTGAAGGTAAGAAAGTGACAGATGTACGAATCAAGCGCCTGATTATGAAGCTGCTAGAAGGTGAGGAGTACACCTATGGATACCGGAAGCTTACCATCGCTTTACGCCGGCAGCATAGCCTTAAGATTAACAAGAAGAAGGTGTACAGGCTCTGCAAAGAACTTGGTATCCTGGGCAAGCCAGTAAAACCTAAGGTCTCCTATCCACGCAGATTGGCGAATAATATGGAGGTAACAGGTCCAAATCAACTGTGGCAAATGGACATTAAGTATGGTTACATCGCTGGCCTGGAGCGGTATTTTTACACTGCAAGCATTATAGATGTATACGACCGTAATGTAGTTGGACAGTACCGCGGCAAGGAGTCTAAGACGAAAGACTTGCTTGCCACCCTGCACAAGGCTCTTTTAAAAAGAGGTGTATACACGCAAGGAACGCCGCTCGTGGTGCGTACCGACAACGGCCCGCAATTCAAGAGTCACAAATTCAGAGCGTTTTTTGAGAACAACGAAGAG